>NZ_QICJ01000001.1 GCF_003201105.1 Dyella sp. AtDHG13
TCGCCTTCCACGACGCCGTGCTGCAGGCCACCGGCAACGAACTGATGCAGTCGCTGTTCTCGGTGATCGAGACCGCGCTGGGCACGTTCTTCACCTTGTCCGCGCGCAGCGCCACCGATTTCCGCTATTCGCTGCCTTATCACCACAAGGTGTTCGAGGCGATCAAGCGCCAGCAGCCGGAGGTGGCGCGCAAGACCATGCTCGCGATGGTCGCCGACTCGCACGAGAACCTGCAGCGTACGCGTGCCCGCGGCGGCCGTCGGAAGGCCGGCACGTGAGCACCGGCCTTATCGGGCTCGACTGGGGCAGCACGCACCTGCGTGCGTACCGCTATGACGGCGAGGGCCGCGTGCTGGAAAAGCGCGCGCTGGGGCACGGCGTTCGCCAGTTGCCTGCGGGCGGCTTCGCCGAAGCCTTCGCGCAGGCGGTGGCCGATTGGCCCGCCGCGCCGGTGATCGCCTGCGGCATGGTCGGCAGCCGCAACGGCTGGCATGAAGTGCCATACCTGGACACCCCCAGCCATGTCGACCGACTCGCCAATGCGCTGACCGCGATGACGACGACGGACGGCCGCGCGGTGCACATCGTGCCCGGCCTGCGCGATCCGTCGCGTCCGGACGTGATGCGTGGCGAGGAAACCCAGGTGGCCGGCGTGGCGGCGTTGCTGCCGGAGGTCGCGCGCCGCGGTTGCCTGCTGCTGCCCGGCACGCACAGCAAATGGGTATCGCTGCGCGACGGCGCGGTGACCGGCTTCGCCACCGTGATGACGGGCGAGCTGTACGGCCTGCTGACACAGCATTCCGTGCTCGGCGCGCAACTGCCGCCGGCCATCGACGATGCGCAGGCTTTCCTGCGCGGCGTCGACACGGCACGCGACAGCGGCGCGGCCGGTGCGCTGTCGTGCGTGTTCCTGGCGCGCACGCTGATGCTGGACGGCGCGCTGCCGGCGTCATCCGTAGCGGACTTTCTCTCCGGCCTGCTGATCGGCGACGAGCTGCGCATCGCGCTCGCCAGCGGCTGGGCGAACGCACACGACAGCGTGCACATGGTGGGCGAAGGTCCGCTGTGCGATCGCTACCTGCGCGCGGCGGAACGCTTCGGCGTGGTGCTCCGCACGACGCCCGACACCACCACCTCGCACGGACTCTGGCGCATCGCCACGGCGGCCGGCCTGGTCTCCACGCAAGCAACGGCATGAACCCATGAAGGCATGGCTCGATCCCCTCCCCCTCGTCGCCATCCTGCGCGGCCTCACGCCCGATGAAGCCGTGGACATTAGCCGCGTGCTGGTCGATACCGGCTTCCGCATGCTGGAAGTACCGCTCAATTCGCCGCAGCCGTTCGAGAGCATCCGCCGCATGGTCGATGCGCTGGGCGACGGCATCCTGATCGGCGCGGGCACCGTGCTCGATCCCGCGCATGTGACGAACGTGGCGGATGCAGGCGGTCGCTTGGTCGTGATGCCGCATGCGGACGTCCACGTGATCCGCGCCGCCAAGCAGGCGGGACTCTATTGCGTGCCCGGCGTCGCCACGCCCACCGAAGCGTTCGCCGCGCTGGCTGCCGGCGCCGACGCGCTCAAGCTCTTTCCCGCCGAACAATCCAGCCCCGCCGTACTCAAGGCATGGCGCGCGGTGCTGCCGAAGGACACCGCCGTGCTGCCCGTGGGCGGTATCGCGCCGGACACCATGGCCCCGTGGCTCGCCGCGGGCGCCAACGGTTTCGGCATCGGCTCCGCCCTCTACGCTCCCGGCCGCACGGCCAGCGACGTCGCCGCGCGTGCCCGCGCGTTCGCCGACGCCTGGCGCAGCCACTCCGCATCCCAAGGAACGATTGCATGAAGATCACCCGCCTCACCACCTATCTCGTGCCGCCACGCTGGCTGTTCCTGCGCATCGACACCGATGCGGGCGTGGTCGGCTGGGGCGAGCCTATCGTGGAAGGCCGCGCGCACACCGTCGCCGCCGCCGTGGAGGAGCTGTCCGATTACCTGATCGGCAAGGATCCGCGCCATATCGAAGACCTGTGGAACGTGATGTATCGCGGCGGCTTCTATCGCGGCGGGCCCGTGCTGATGAGCGCCATCGCCGGCATCGACCAGGCGCTGTGGGACATCAAGGGCAAGGATCTGGGCCAGCCCGTGCACCAGTTGCTCGGCGGCCCGGTGCGCGAGCGCATCCGCGTGTATTCGTGGATCGGCGGCGACCGACCGGCCGACACCGCGCGCGCCGCGAAGGACGCGGTGGCGCGTGGCTTCACCGCGGTGAAGATGAACGCCACCGAGGAACTGCAATACGTCGACACGCACGACAAGGTCGAGCAGGTGATCGAGAACGTGCAGGCCATCCGCGACGCGGTGGGCCCGCACATCGGCATTGGTCTGGATTTCCACGGCCGCGTGCACAAGCCGATGGCCAAGGTGCTGATGCGCGAGCTGGCGCCGTTCAAGCTGATGTTCATCGAGGAGCCGGTGCTTTCCGATCACCTCGAAGCGCTGCCGGAATTGGCCGCCATCTCGCCCGCGCCCATCGCGCTGGGCGAGCGCCTGTACACTCGCTACGACTTCAAGCGCGTGCTGCAGATGGGCGGCGTGGACATCATCCAGCCCGATCCTTCGCACTCAGGCGGCATCACCGAAACGCGCAAGATCGCCGCGATGGCGGAAGCCTACGACGTGGCACTCGCCCTGCACTGCCCGCTCGGCCCCATCGCGCTGGCCGCCAACCTGCAGATCGACGCGGTGTGCCACAACGCCTTCATCCAGGAACAGAGCCTGGGCATCCATTACAACGCCGGCAACGACCTGCTCGATTACGTGAAGGATCGCAGCGTGTTCGCCTATAACGATGGCTTCGTCACCATCCCCAACGGCGCCGGTCTCGGCATCGCGGTGAACGAGGACTACGTGGCCGAGCGCGCCGCCATCGGCCACCGCTGGCGCAACCCGATCTGGCGCCATGCCGACGGCAGCGTGGCGGAGTGGTGAGCATGGCTTTCGCGACCTATCCCAGCCTCGTTGACCGCCATGTGTTCATTACCGGTGGCGCCACCGGCATCGGCGCTGCGTTCGTGGAGCATTTCGCGAAGCAAGGCGCGCGCGTGTCGTTCATCGACATCGATGAGGCCCATGGCGAGTCGTTGTCGGAAAACCTAGCCACCTGCACGCATCGCCCGCTGTTCATCCGCTGCGACGTCACCCAGTTGGCAGCGCTGCAGGCGGCCATCGCCACGGCGCGCGAGTTGAACGGCAACGTGTCCGTCCTGGTGAACAACGCCGCCAACGATGTGCGCCACGCGTTCGGCAGTACCACCGAGGCGGAGTTCGACCAGAACATCGCGATTAACCTGCGCCATCAGTACTTCGCCACGCAAGCCGTGCGCGAGGACATGCGCCAGCTCGGCGGCGGCTCTGTGATCTGCCTGGGCTCCACCGGCTGGATGAAAAAGAACGCCGGCTACCCGATGTACGCCATGGCCAAGGCTGCCGTGCACGGCTTGGTCAACGGCCTGGCGCGCGAACTCGGCCGCGACCGCATCCGCATCAACGCACTGGTGCCCGGCTGGGTGATCACGGAGAAACAGCAACGCCTGTGGCTGGACGATGCCGGCAAGGCCGAGATTGCGCGCGTGCAGTGCCTTCCCGGCTATCTGATGGCCGAGGATCTGGCGCGCGCCGCGCTGTTTCTCGCCGCCGACGACAGCCGCATGTGCACCGGGCAGGATTTCATCGTCGACGGAGGCTGGGTATGAACGCGCAGGCCGCTGTCGCCATGCAGGTGCACAACACCCTGGGCGAAGGCGTGACCTGGTGCGATCGCGCGCAGGTGCTGTACTGGACCGATATCCACGCCGCCACGCTGTGGCGTTATCGCCCGCACGACGGCGCGCTGCATCAATGGAGCCTGCCCGAGCGGCTCGCCTGCTTCGCGCTGTGCGAGGCGGACGGCTGGCTGCTGCTGGGACTGGCCTCGCGGCTGGCATTCTTCCATCCGGCCATGCAGGCGCTGATTCCGATCACCGACGTGGAAGCGGACCTGCCGACGCGGCTCAACGATGGCGCCTGCGACCGCCAGGGCCGCTTCGTGTTCGGCACGCTGCACGAACCGGCCAACGGCCCGAAGCAGGCCGTCGGCGGCTTCTGGCGGCTGCATCACGACCTGACGCTAGAACGCCTGCCGCTGCCTGGCGTGGCGATCAGCAACAGCGTGGCCTTCAGCCCGGACGGCGGCACGATGTACTTCTGCGATTCGCCCGCGCGACGCATCCAATGCTGCGATTACGGCGACCGTGTTTCCAACGTGCGCACGTTCGTGACGCTGGACGATGCGCGCGGCGAACCCGACGGTTCCGCCGTCGACCGCGACGGCGGCCTGTGGAATGCCCAGTGGGGACTGGGCCGCGTGGTGCGCTACACCGCCGAAGGCCACCTCGACCGCATCGTCGAGGTGCCGGCTTCGCAACCGACCCGTCCTGCATTTGGCGGATCGGACCTCGGCACGCTATACATCACCAGTGCGCGCGACGGCCTCGATGCCGCCGCGCTCGCGGCTCAGCCCTATGCCGGTGCGCTGTTCTTCGCCGAAACGGGCTTTCGCGGCTTGCCGGAACCACGTTTCGCCGGCCCGCCGCCGCACGTCATCGCCGCTGCGTAGGGACCGCGGCCCATCCATACCACGCCCATTGAGGCAAACCACAACGCCAGTGGGGGAGAGTCATCCATGAATGCCCAAGTCATCGCACCATCTTCGGTGCAATCGAAGGCCACCGTCGTTTTCGTCTGCGTGCTCGCCGCCCTGGCGGGTTTGATGTTCGGCCTCGACGTTGGCGTCATCTCCGGCGCCACGCAGTTCATCCAGGCCGAATACAAGGTCGGCGACCACGTCATCGAGTGGATCGTGAGCTCCATGATGTTCGGCGCGGCCATCGGCGCGGTCGGTGCCGGCTGGCTGTCGGCGCACCTGGGCCGCAAGCGCTCGCTGGTGCTCGGCGCCGTGCTCTTCGTGATCGGCTCGCTGCTGTCGGGCCTGGCATGGTCGCCGGAAACCTTGATTGCCGCGCGCGTGGTGCTCGGCGTCGCCATCGGCCTGGCCTCCTTCACGGCACCGCTGTATCTGGCCGAAGTGGCGCCGGAATACATTCGCGGCGCGATGATTTCCACCTATCAGCTGATGATCACCATCGGCATCTTCGTGGCGTTCCTCTCCGATACGGCCTTCAGCTACAGCGGCGCGTGGCGCTGGATGCTCGGCGTGATCGCCATTCCCGGCGTGCTGTTCCTGGTTGGCGTGCTGTTCCTGCCCGACAGCCCTCGCTGGCTGCTGATGCGCGGCCGCCGCCAGGAAGCGCTGGACGTGCTGCAGCGCCTGCGCGGCGACAGCGACGTGGTGGCGCGCGAAACCGCCGACATCGAGGAACAGCTCAAGACGCCCCAGCGCGGCTGGCACCTGTTCCAGGAAAACCGCAACTTCCGCCGCTCGGTGTGGCTGGGCGTGCTGCTGCAGGTGATGCAGCAGTTCACCGGCATGAACGTGGTGATGTACTACGCGCCGCGCATCTTCCAGGAAATGGGCTACGACACGGCCGCGCAGATGTGGTTCACCGCGCTGGTGGGCCTGACCAACGTGCTCGCCACCTTCATCGCCATCGCGCTGATCGACCGCTGGGGCCGCAAGCCCATCCTCTACACAGGCTTCACGGTGATGACCGTGGGCCTGGGCGTGGTGGGCGCGATGATGCACAACGGCATCCACGACCACGGCGCGCAGATCTTCACCGTGGCGATGCTGCTGATCTTCATCGTCGGCTTCGCCATGTCCGCCGGCCCGCTGATCTGGGCGCTGTGCTCGGAGATCCAGCCGCTCAAGGGCCGCGACTTCGGCATCGCCTGCTCCACCTTCACCAACTGGGCCTGCAACTGGGTGGTGGGCATCACCTTCCTCACCCTGCTCAACGGCATCGGCAACGCCAATACGTTCTGGCTCTACGCTGCGCTCAATGCGGTGTTCATCGTGCTCACCTACTGGCTGGTGCCGGAAACCAAGGGCGTCACGCTGGAGCAGATCGAACGCAACCTGATGAGCGGCAAGCGCCTTCGCGACATAGGCCGGTAAGCGCTAACCAGCCCACCAACCGCTGTACCCATTAACCCATGCTTGGCCGTCTCTGGACGGCCATGGAGGAGTGTTTATGTGGTGCTATCGATCCAACCCTGTTCTTGTACTGCTCGTCTTCCTGCTTGGCCTGCTGAACATCTCTGGCAGCGCTTACGCCGCCACCGGAACCGTACTGCAGGGAAGCACGCTCTACCCACGCGTGGTGAGGTTGCAACACGGGCCCGTCAACACCTATGGGCGGCTCATAGCCAGCACCAACGGCATCATCTTCCAGAGCAACGATAACGGCGCAACCTGGTCCAAACTGGGCGTTGTGCCGACGATCGGCGGTAGCACCGAGCGCTGCTGCGCCACGCTCTATGAACTGCCGCAACAGGTCGGCTCACTGCCGGCCGGTACGCTGATTTCCGCCGCCTCGTATTTCTCCGGCAGCACACCTGCGATCGAGGTCTACACCAGCTCCAACCAGGGCGCATCATGGACATACCACAGCACTCCGGTGATGCGCGGCGATAACAGCCACGGCTTGTGGGAGCCGGAGTTCGAAGTCGCCAACGATGGCGCGCTGGTCATGTTCTGGTCCGATGAGACCGACGCCTGCTGCAGCCAGAAGCTCGCGCAAATCCGCAGCTATAACGGCGCCAGCTGGCAGGACGAGACCAACACCGTACGCAGCACCATCCCGGGCGATCGCCCCGGCATGATCACGGTGAGCAAGCTGCCCAACGGCCACTTCTTCATGAGCTACGAGCTCTGCGGGCCAGCCGCTTGCACGGTATTCTCACGCACCTCCACGGATGGCTGGAACTTCGGGGACCCTGCCAACATGGGTGCGAAGGTGCAGACCACGGCAGGACAGTATCTGGAACATGCGCCATTGAATCGCTGGAGTCCATCGGTCCTTTCCAGCAACGGCGCCATCCTGCTGGTCGGACAAGTGATGTACGAATCCGACGGCAGCGTGTCCGCGTCGAACGGCAAGGTGCTGTTCGTCAACACCAATGCGGATGGCGCCGGCAACTGGTACACCATCAGTGCGCCGGTGCAGGTGCCCACCGCCTACGACAACTACTGCCCCAACTATTCGTCCGCGCTGCTGCCGGCGACGGATGGATCCAGCATCCTCGAGCTGGCCTCGGACTACCTCAACGGCGGCTGCATTGTGTACTTCGCGAGTGAGTCTTGGAACCGCCAGCCGGCCGACGGTTCCACCCATGTGTTCCAGAGCGTGCAAGCACCCGCCCTGTGCCTGGACAACACGGCCTGGTCCACCGCCAACAACACCAGCGCGGAACTTTGGGATTGCAATGCCGCACCGGTGCAGAACTGGACAGTGCACGCCAAGGGTGGCGGCTGGTTCAGCATCCAGAATCAGCAGACCGGGCTATGCGTGGACAACACGGGCGGCAGCACCACGCCCGGTAATCTCGTCACACTGTGGGGCTGCGCCAACAATGCCAACCAGAACTGGATGTTCATGGACCTGGGCAACGGCAGCTACAAGCTGATGAACCAGGCCTCCGGATCGCTGATGCTGGATGATCCTGCCGGCTCTACCACGCACGGTACGCAGTTGCAGATCTGGACCGATAACGGCCTGGCGCCGCAGCAGTGGATACTTAAGTAAAGGGCCCGGTACTTGCCAAGTTAAACGTCGGTCCGGTATCGAAGGATGCTGGGCCGACCTTATCGGATACCCAGGTCAAAGATCCGGACGCGAGGCTTAATGCCGGCTGGGAAATTGGCGATAGTTGGCCCGCCTCGGGAGGCAACCCAAACCCAACTTCGATAACTATCTGTTATTACGGTAGTTATTGCTCACCGGACCTCGTGGCCAGGTTGGCCGGCTGACGACAGCGGCGCAAGCCCGGTGACGGTTACCCAGCCGTGAACGCTGGCCCCGGCGCTTGAGCGATACGCCACCCTCGCCCACCGAAGATCTCCCGAGACGTCTTCCACCTCGACAGCGTCGCCGCGAACGAAGAAGCGCTTCGCCACGCCTACGCCCGGTTTGTCGTGCAGCGCCAGATGGTCCACGGCGACGCGTGCGTTGGCTCGGACAACCGACAAGCTGTCGCGATAAGCGAGCGCGCGGGCGGTGACGTGCCCCTTGTCGTCATAGGTGAGTAACCGGCCGATGGGTGCGCTGCCTTCCTTGATTCCGAACAATCGCTGGAGCGCCGGGTCTTCGGCCAGGCCGGTTTCTTCGGTCGACTGATAGAGATAGAGCTTGCCATCGGCGGTATAGCGATAGGCGTCCAAGATCCAGGTTGTGCCGCAGCATGCGCTGTACAGCGTGTGGCTCGTGGCGTCGACGGTCACTTCCGCGAGGCCGGCGCAGCTTCCGCCGGCCTTCACCTCAAGCGGCGCGAAATGCTGTGCCGTGGGATCGAACAGGAAGATCTGGTAACCCTCGGTGACGCCGTCGTGGGAGTCGACAACGGCGACATCCTTGTGGCCATCGAAGTTGAAATCGTCGGTGGCCAGACGGACATCGGCGCCGGTCGGCTCGATGTCGAACATCTGCGTCTTGCCGCTCAGCAGAAAATGGATCGCCAGATGCTTGGGCGACAACTCCACGCGGGCCTGCGTCCGTGGGTCGACCTGGACGATGGCTGTCTCCTGGGCGTGGACCTGAGTGGCCAATGCCACCAGCAGGAACGCGCCGGCCCAACGCGGCGATAGGTTCCTGCGGGTGTGAATCATCGGCATCAATTCATCCTCGGGAAGAACGTCCGGCCCTGGGTGCGGCGTAAGAGTGACGCCAGCGGGTGTCTTTCTGCCGTGATTGCGACCGCACTACTCCGTGCCGAGGGCAGAATGGAGCACCATCAGCTCACCGACTCTGCCAAACGGGGGAGGGAAAAGAAGCCGGTGAGCGTGATGGCGGCGCGCAGACTAGGTCGTTGCGGCAGCGCGCGCCATCAGACAGCACTGAAAAGTCTAGGCACGGACAGCAACTCGCGGCGTCGGCCTACTCGGCTGTAGGCTGAGTAGGCTTTATTTCCCGAACATGCCGCGTCTCATGGCTGTCGTCGGCTGGCGATGTCTGCCGCGCTGAGCTTCGCCGGCTGGCCGCCGAAGCGGTTCATTACATAGTTGGACAGTGCGGCGATCTCGGTGTCCGAATACGCGTGACCGAAGGACGGCATGAACACCCGCTGCCCGCCAACGTTCAAGGCAGAGCCACTGATGATGATCTGCGTGAGATTGGTGGCATGCGGGTCCCGTACCGAGCGCAGGCCCGTGAGTGTGGCGTAGTCGGTTTGTCTGCCCTGCCCGCTTTCCGTATGGCAGCCCGCGCAGGCGCCCGCGAACAGCTGCTCGCCCAGGCCCGGTGCCTGAGCCGATGCGGTGACTCCGGCAGTCGCCTGCACGGGCGTGCCGCTCTGTTGCGGTTTTACGTCACGCAGGTAGGTGACCAGCGCGGACAGGTCCGAGGGGGTCAGGTGCTGCAGGCTGTAGCCCACCACTTCGCCCATGGGCCCGGACGCCGTGCCGCGGCCAGCGGCGTGGCCCTTGGAGAAATAGTCGATAAGTTCCTGGTCGCTCCACGCGCCAATGCCATGATCCTTGTCGGACGTGATGTTGTAGGCCATCCAGCCCTGCAGTTCGGTGCCAGCCAGGGCTTCGCCCGTCTTCATGGCGAAGGCGACGTTGCGCGGAGTGTGGCATTCGCCGCAATGACCCAGCGCGGTTGCCAGGTAGGCGCCGCGATTCCACGCCGGCGATTTGCCTTGCTCTGGCTGGAAGCGCTCCTTCTTCAGGAACAGCGCGTTCCACAGGCTGAGCGCCCAGCGCTGGTTGAACGGGAACGACAGGTCATTGGGCTTCGCCGGTGCATGCGCCACCGGCAGGCTGAACAGATAGGCCTTGATCGCCAGGATGTCGTCGCGGCTGAGCGCAGTGTACGAGGTATAGGGAAACGCGGGATACAGCGGGTGGCCGTCCTTGTCGACGCCGGCATGCAGTGCGCGCACGAAGTCTTCGTCGCTCCAGTTGCCGATGCCGGTATCCTTGTCCGCCGTGATGTTGGACGAATAGATGGTGCCGAACGGCAGCTTGAACGCCACGCCACCCGCGAATGGCTGCCCTTCGGGCGCGGTATGGCAGGCCTCGCAATCCGCGGCACGCGCGAGATATTCGCCGTGCGCCACCTGCGCGGGCAGATCGGCCGGAACGCCGGTGCCGACTGGCTGCCCTGCCTGCTCGTTGCCGCCGTGCGTCACCGTGGCAAATGCGTAGATGGCGAAGACGATGCCTGCGAGGACGATCACGCCCACCAGCGTTGCGATCATGCGTCCGATCTTCATGCGAGCCTCCCCGTCGGCAAGGTCGACGATGCCGCCACCGCGGACTTCAGTGCCTCCTTGTCCTGCACGAGCATCGAGCGATCGATGGGCAGCGTGCGCAGCCTCACGCCCGTGGCCGCGAATATCGCATTCGTGAGGCTGGGCATGGCCATCACGGTGCCGGTTTCGCCGATGCCGCCGGGCGTCTCCTTGCTGGGCATCAGATGCACGTCGATCGGCGGCGTCTGGTTCAGGCGCATCACCCGGTAGTCATTGAAGTTGCGTTGTTCGACGGCGCCGTTCTTCAGCGTGATGCCGCTGTACATGGCCGCGCTCCAGCCGAATACCAGGCCGCCCTGGATCTGCGCCTCGACCGTGTTGGGGTTCACCACCGTGCCGCAATCGACCACCGCGACGGCACGGCGCAGCATCACTTCGCCCTGGGGCGATACTTCGACATCCGTCACCACGCACAGATAACTGCCGAAGGGCGCGGCCAGCGCGATACCGCGGCCATGACGCGCGGGCACCGCTTCCCTGCCCCAGCCGGACTTCTCCACGGCCAATTCCAGCACGGCCTTGGCACGCGGATTGTCGCCCAGGATCGCGCGCCGGTACTCCACCGGATCCTTGCCCGCGGCATGCGCGAGCTCGTCGATGAAGCTCTCCACCACGAACACGTTGTGCGTCGGCCCCACGCCGCGCCACCAGCCAATGGGCACGCCGTTGGGCATGTCGTGGCGCACCCATTCCACGCGCATGTTGGGTATTTCGTAAGGCAGTTCGGCGGCGCACTCCACCAGGTCCGGATCGAGTCCGTTCTTGCCCATGGCCGGCGGCGCGAACGTCGCCATCACGGAGGCACCGGTGGTGCGATCCGTCCACGCCACGGGCTTGCCCTGGTCGTCCAGCGTGGCGGAAATGCGGTCGAGATAGGCGGGGCGATAGCGGTCCTGCGCGATGTCCTCCTCGCGCGTCCAGATGATCTTGACCGGATACTCCACCTGCCTGGCGATGCCCACGGCCTGCCCAACGGAATCCTCGAACAGGCGCCTGCCGAAGCCGCCGCCCATGTACTGGTTATGCACCTGGATGCGCTCGGCCGGCAGGCCGGTCACCCGCATGGCGACATCCACGCAACGCGCCGGCACCTGCGTGCCGACCCAGATGTCGCAACCGTCCGGGCGCACATGCACCGTGGCGTTGATCGGTTCCATGGTGGCGTGCGCGAGCAAGGGCAGCTGATAGGTGGCGGAAACCACCTTGCCGGTGGCCTTGCCGACATCGCCGACGTTCTTCGCCTCGATGGGCGTGCCGTGCTCGGAGGCATCGGCCAGGTCCTTGAACAGCTGTTCCGTGGAGTAGTTGCCGCCAGCGCCCACGTTCCACCGGATGTCCAGCGCTTCCAGGCCCTTTTTCGCCGCCCAGAAGTGTTCACCGACCACAGCCACCGCGTTGTCCAGCTTCACCACCTTGAGCACGCCGGGTATGGCCCGGGCGCGCGAGTCATCCACGGCGCCAAGCGTTCCACCGAAGGTCGGGCAGGCGCGCACCGTCGCCACCTTCATGCCGGGAACACGGATGTCGATGCCGAACGGCAGCGTGCCATCCACCTTCCCTGGCGTGTCCACGCGCCGCATCGGCTTGCCGATCAACTGAAAATCCTTGGGGTCTTTCAGCGTGGGCTTGGCGGGCGGCGCGACACGGGCGGCCGCCTCGGCGAGTTCGCCGTAACGCAGCGTGCGTCCAGTGGCTGCATGGGTGACCACGCCGCGCGCCACGGTGCACTGCGCCGGGTCGACCTTCCAGCGCTGCGCCGCGGCCATTACCAGCATGGCGCGCGCGGCGGCGCCCGCATCGCGCAGGCTGGTCCAGCAAAAACGAATGGTGGTGGACCCGCCGGTGGCCTGATCGCCCAGCAGCGGATTGGAATAAAGCGCCCGGTTGGGTGGCGCGTGCTCGACGGTGATCTGGTCCAGGCCAACATCCAGCTCCTCGGCGAGCAGCGTTGCCTGGCCGGTATAGGCACCCTGCCCCATCTCAATGCACGGCATGACCAGTTGGATGCTGCCATCGCTGCCCACGCGTACGAATGCATTGGGCGCGAATTGCGGGTGATCCGCATCGAGCCGCGTGCCCTGGGCGAAACCCGACACCCGGCTGGCGCCGCCGAGCCACATGAAGGCCACCACCAGCCCGCCTCGCTTGATCAGCTCGCGGCGCGCGGGGTTCTGCAGCTCGATATCGTCCTTGGCTAGATCAACGCGTAGCATCATGGCAAACCCTCGGCAGTCGGCGATGGGCGGACAAAGGCAGGTTCAGGCGATGGTCTGGGGCAAGGTGGCCTGCCCCGTGGCGGCCTGCTTGATCGCCGCACGAATACGCACGTACGTGCCGCAGCGGCAGAGATTGCCGGACATGGCCGCGTCGATGTCCTCGTCGGTAGGCGTGGGCTTCTCGGCCAGCAGCGCCGCTGCGGACATGATCTGGCCCGTCTGGCAGTAACCGCACTGCGCCACCTCGATCCCCAGCCACGCTTGCTGCACGCGCTTGCCGAGGTCGGTGGCGTTGAGGCCTTCGATGGTGGTGATCTTCTTGCCGGCCGCCCCGGACACCGGAAGCACGCAGGAGCGCACGGCCTGGCCATCCAGATGCACGGTGCAGGCGCCGCATTGGGCTATGCCGCAGCCGAACTTGGTGCCGTTGAGGCCCAATACGTCACGCAGCACCCACAGCAAGGGCATGTCGTCGGGTACGTCGACCTGGGTGTCCTGGCCGTTGATGGATAGCACGATCATCGGTGTCTCCCTGGCAAGGCAAGTACGCGAGGGCCGAGAGCCGCTGGGGCGCCGAAGCGCCCGGCCACGTCGGGCCGCCGTCACGAATGGAAGCGATCTTCCTCCCGTCCAAAGAAAAGGCAAGTGAAGAGGCTTTCATGAGGCAAGCCACCCACTGGCGTGCGCCGCCGGCTTGACGGAACATCGACAGGCATCGTCGCTGAGTGTCGCCATGAATGTCGCCCAGGAATTCGACCCGCTTTACCGCGCCGCACAGGCGCTGGATCTGCACGGCGCCACAAGCGAGGCCGCACTGGTCACCATTACGCGCACCCACGGCTCGACCTTTCGCCGCGCCGGCGCCAGCATGCTGGTGCTCAGGGACGGACGCATAGTGTGCGAGTTGTCGGGCGGCTGTCCGCAGCGGGATATCGCGCTGCGCGCTCAACGGGCGATGGAGACTGGCGAGTGCGACGTGGTCGCGTATGGGCGCGACAGCAACTACGACGTGATGATCGAAACCGGTTGCGGTGGCGAACTCGAGGTACTGATCGAACCGTGGCGCGAGCCGGAGGACGTTCGCTTCCTTCACGCCATCGAGACACTGCGGGTGGCTCGCACGCCCGGCGTGATGGCCTCGGTATTCTCCACGGACGGCCATGCGCCAAGGGGGCGCCTGCTTCGCCTGGTAAAGAGCGATGACCATGCCTGGACAAACATCGACCATCCTCCGTTGCAGCGGCAGATTCTTGCTGCCCTGGAGCAGCAGTCCGGCGTGAATGGCGCGGCGGCCAGGCACGTGGATGACGCGGGTCGACATCACGAGATACTGCTGGAGACACTGCATCCACCGCACGCGCTGGTCGTTGTCGGCGATGGCATGGGCGCCACCCTGCTCTCCCGCCTTTCCACCCAACTGGGTTGGCGAACGACACTCGTGGGCACCCACCACCACGAGGTGCCCACGGAACCCGGCGTGCACCACGTGCTCGCGACGTCCCAGTCACTGGCGACCACGGTGACGCTGGACAGCCTGACCTCCGCAGTGGTCATGACGCATCGGCTGGAACGCGACCTTGCCTACGTCGCGGCGCTGATGGCCACGCCCGTGCGCTACATCGGCGTTATCGGTTCGCGGCGCCGCGCCGAAGAGATATGCGCCGCCTTTCCGAACGAGCCCAGGCTGCACGCGCCGGCCGGTCTCGACGTGGGTTCGGAAACACCCCAGGAGATCGCGCTGGCCATCGCCGCGGAAATCCTCGCCCTGCAGCATGGACGCAGCGGCGGCCCGCTCAATCGATCACGGGAGCCTATTCATCCATGACGCCATCGCATGCCTCCGTAGGCGCCGTCATCCTGGCGGCAGGGAGCTCCAGTCGCTACGGAGCGCTCAAGCAATTGATCGCCATTGACGGCGAACCCATGGCCCGCCGCATCGTCCGCGGCGCGTTGGCGGCTGGCCTGCATCCGGTCGTGGTCGTGGTCGGTGCGCAGAGTGATCGCGTGACCGACTGCCTCAACAACCTGGACGTGATCGCCGTCAGCAATCCGGCATGGGGTGACGGCATGGGCAGCTCGCTGGCTACCGGCGTGCAGGCACTGCTGGCGCAAGCGGCGCCGCTGCAATCGCTCATGGTACTGCTGGCCGATCAACCTGCCATCAAGGTGGACGACCTGGAACGCATGCTGGCAGCCCACGCACAACGACCCGACCGCATCCTTGCATGCCAGAAGAACGGTGATTTCGGGCCGCCCTGCCTTTTTCCCGTTGCCTACGCCGACGAACTGATGGCGGTGAGCGGTACACAAGGCGCGCGCGCCTTGATCGAGCGACACGCATCGTTGGTGGAGGGCTTCGACCTGCCTGCGGCCTTCCAGGACATCGATACGCCAGAGGACTACAACGCCTGGGAGGCAGCGCGGGACCGGCCGCTGGTTGACGGGCTAGATTAGGTCTATCCGTCACCGCGTATCGTGCATCTGCAACGAACTCGCCCACGGACGCCGGCGCGCTCTACCTTTCGACTTCAGGCCACAGGATGGCTTGCGCGACGACCACGTGCTCACCGTTGAAGGTCGCGGCTGGCGAGCCATAAAGCACATAACCCTGCGCAAGCGCTTCCGACACCCTGTGACAGAAGGTGGCATCGTCCTTGCCTGTGAGAAGGCGGTATCGCGGCAAGCCGTCGGGCGGTGTACTGGACATGAGCAGGATTCCTGGAAATGGCGCCAGGAGGCGCGATCGTCACAGCATGGCGGCAAACACCAGCCTCACGCAATCGTGCGCAGGGCGATCGGCTGCTCCGGACTTTGTCCCATCGGCAGGACGCCTGCCATTACTGCCTTACATCGAGCTCGTCGGTGACTTCCTTCACGCCGCTCACCTTTCGCACAAGGGCATCGATGCGGGATTTCTCGGCATCGTCCTTGACGGGTCCGCGGAGCACCACGGCACCATCCGAAACGATCACGAGCACCCGATGCCCGGCATCCGACAACGATGTGTCATCGGCGATGGCGCGGCGAACCGATGCCTGCAACTGCGCGTCCTGCGAGCTGTGAATCTGCGAAGCTGCCTGATGAGGCGGGGGTGTCGTGGTTTGAAGTGCGATGGCGTTGCCCGCCATCAGCATAGCCAATCCAGCGAGCATGGGTCGCCACATATCGTCACCTCGCCTCATGCGCATTCAATGCAGACGGCCCTATTAGTCCCTTCGGGCCGTGAACCGCATGTGCACTGTACTGCACGTCCTTCAGTGAAATGCGGGCCGGAGCCGCGCAAATACTGAACAATCCCGTGACGCTATTTTCAGGCGCGTAGGCGCAACTGCTCAACCAACGAGCGAATCTCCGCGAGCTCCCGAGCGATGGCATCGCGTCGCTGCGCGGAAGTTTCCCCATCACCGGCTTCCGCGGATTTGGGATCGATCAGCCGCAGCGAACCGACAAGACGATGGATGAGGTCGCGCTGCTGCTCCGTGTCGCCCTCTGCGATGGCGGCGTCGAGCTTGGCGATATCGGACCACCCGGCGTCCAGCAGGCCCTCGAGCAAGTGTTTTACCTGGGATGCCGAGCCGAATATGCCGACCAGATAGGCCAACCTGTCCTGGACGGGCGGGCCGTCGTTGGCCGCCACCTGGCCCGATATGCCGGCGATCTTCTGCCGTAGATCGTCCAGTTGCACGGGCTTGGCGAGAAAATCGTCCATGCCCGCATTGCGGCACTTCTCCACCTGCTCGGGCAGCGCGCTCGCAGACAGCGCGATGATCGGCAAATGCCTGTCGGTGCCCGCTTCGGACTGGCGGACGCGATGCGTCAGCGCGTAGCCATCGAGCACAGGCATATGGCAGTCGGTGATGAGCACATCGAAATGCTCCGTTATCAGCGCATCCCACGCCTGTTGACCGTCCTCGACAACGACATGCTCATATCCGAGCAACTGGAGCTGCCTGTCGATCACCGCACGGTTGATGGGGTGATCCTCGGCAACGAGCACGCGTACCGCGCCCGCTCCTTCAGTCGCGGCGATCGACGCAGGCCGCCGTGCATCGAGCAGACCCAACGCCATGCGACACGCATCCGTCGCCGAACGCCAGAGCAACGGGCTGCCGCATAGCATGATCCTGCCGGCATCGACGTAGAACCCGCGCGGATCGGTGTCTGGAAATACGTGGATAGTCGGCGCGCCGATGATCTTGATGCCCTCGCGGATGATCGACGCATCGGCGATATAGACGTCTACATCCTCCAGGGTAAATTCGGCCACATCCTCGGCGTCCACCTCCATGACGGCTAGGCCCATGGCGGAAAGCGCATTGGCCAGTTCGTGCTCGATGGTGGCGTCACGCGTGCAGACCAGCGCCCGCTTGCCATTCATGTCGGGCATCGTGGAAGCGCCGCGCAAGACAGGAAGCGTCACCTCGAAGACTGCGCAAGTACCACCACCCTCCTCGCTGCTCAGCTGAACATCGCCGCCCATCATGTGGGCCAGGCGGCGGCAGATGCTGAGGCCTAGCCCCGTGCCGCCAAAACGGCGTGTCGTGGAGGCTTCCGCCTGGGTAAAGGGCTGAAACAGCCGCGTCAGCTGATCCGGTGAAATGCCGATGCCCGTATCGGTGACAGTGAAGCGCAGCCGCTGTCCATCCTCCACTTCGCCCGCCATCTCCACGCGGAGTTTTACGTGTCCTTCCTGGGTGAACTTGAGTGCATTGCTTAGGAGATTGTTGATGATCTGCCGGATACGATTAGCGTCGCCGCGGTACTCGGACGCCAGGCGCCAATCCAGTACCAAATACAGCTGCAGGCTCTTTTGCTGCGCCCGCGCGGCAAAGGTGCCCACGGCGCTGTCCGCCAACAGGCGCACATCGAAGGGTTCCGGCTCAAGCTCCAGCTTCTCCGCCTCGATGCGCGAGAAGTCCAGGATATCGTCCAATATCTGCAGCAGGGCTCCCGAGGAATCCTGCACCATGCTGACCATGTGCGATTGCTCGGCATTCAATGGCGTTTTTGAGAGCAGCTCCACCAGGCCAAGCACGCCGGCCATGGGGGTGCGGATCTCGTGGCTCATCATGGCGAGAAAGGCGCTTTTGGCCGCCACGGCGGCTTCAGCCGTGGCCTTGGCCTCGATCAAGGCCTGTTCCTGCTCCTTCAGCGCGGTCACATCGGCGCAATAGACGCTCCAGAAATAGCCGCCATGACCGGCAGGCTTTGGCTCGCCGCCCAGTGCGCGTATCCAACGGGTTCGCCCGTTCACATGCAAGGGAAACTCGACCGCGTCCGCCTGGCTTGATTGATAGACCCGATCCACCAAGGCGCGTATCGCGTTGCGATCTGTCTCCCGCATGGCATCCAGCGGATTGGCTGCACCGGAAAGGATGTCTTCGCGGGACATGCCGAACAGCGATTGCGTCGGTCCACTGACGTACTCGTAAACGCGCTGGCCATGCGCGTCGATGTAGAGCCTTATGACCACGCCCGGCAGGTTCTCGTTGGTATCGACCAGGCGCTGCTCCGACGCGCGTGCCCGCGCTTCGGCATCACGCATGCGCTTGTATGCCAGGCCGATGGCGGTGACCACCGAAGCGCTGATCGCGAGGCCAAGCAGCACCCAGCCCCAAGGCACGCCATAGTTGTAATTGGCCCGCAGCCAGCGACTGCGCATGGCTTGGCGCTGGTTGTCCTTGAGGCCGCCGATGACCCGATCGATCAGCAAGGCAAGCCGCGCCTTGTCCCGGCTGACGCCAAAGGTGATGTCCTGATCGAGCCCCGCAGGCGCCACCACGCGGAGCGTGGCGGCATAGCGGTCGCGAATCAGGGCGTCGATGGCGGGCAGCGTTCCGATGTAGGCAGACACCTCGCCACGCTCCACCAGCTTGAGACCTGCCTCGTTGCTCGCCACCGGCACGAACTGGGTCTGCGGCATGAGCATCTTCAGGCTGTCGATGAGCCCGGCTTCCTCGCGAACGGCAGCCTTTTTCCCTCGCAAGTCTTCCGGCCCCGCGACGGCAGGCGAACCGATGCGGGCGACGATTACCTCCGGAAAGCGCTCATAGGGACGCGTGAAGGTCATCATCGCCGGGTCGTAGTCGGCCGGCATGGCGGCTGCCACCACGTCCACTTCCTTGGCGGCGACGCGGCGCTGCAGTTCATCCAGGTCACGCGTCGGTACGAACTCGAATCGCAGCCCAAGCTGGTTTTTCAGCAGCGCGAGATAGTCCGCGGCCAGCCCATCCAGCGCGCCGTCCTTATCCTTGAAGCTGTAGGGAAAACGATCCGACTCGTAGCCGACCCGGATAGATCCCAGGGTGGCGAGCCAGCGGCGGTCACCATCGGTCAGGTTGTGGCCATGCGGTATGACCGCCGAAAAATCCGCGTCCACTCCCCAACGCGAGCGGAGATTGGTCAGCTCGTCGCCGGTAATGGATGCTTCGGCTTTGCCCAGTATCGCGGCCAGCATCGGCTGCTCGCGGGAGACGGCCAGCGAGGCGCGCATGATGCCCATATCAGGAAGTGAAGTAAGGATGCTGAGATCATCCTGCTCCCGCTCGCTGAGCAGCCAGCGGGTCCGGGCCGATGTGCCGATAAAGGCATCCGCCTGTCCCCGCACCACCATATCCAGCGCCTGGCGGGCATCGTCAGCGAACACCATGGTGGCGCCGGGGAAGCGGTCCCTCACACGCTGGGTGAAGTATTTGCCGAAGCGCTCCGTGGCGATGCGAGCGTGCGCAAGGCTGCTTTCGTCCAGAATCTGAAGGTCGCCCTTGCGCGCCACCATGACGAAACTGCCTTCCGCATACGGCTTGAGGTAGATCAGTTGCGCGTTCCGCCCGACGGGCTGGCCCACCAATAGATCAAACGGCATGGGTTGATCGGCTTCATTGAAGGCGATGCCATCCCAATCGGTAAACGGCCTGAACTGGAGGCGCAGACCGACGCGGCTCGCCAGCCGCTTCGCGTAGTCGACGCCCATGCCATCGGGTGCGCCCGCCACCCAGGCCTCGAGCGGAAAATGGTTACCCGCATAGACACCCACCTGTATCACGGGGTGCGCGGCAATCCACGCCGATTCCTCGGGCGTCAGCTCGACGGCGGGCGAAGTGGACGCATGAACACCGGAAGCCAATGCCAGTACGACAAGGAACACCATGAGCCGAACAAGCGCCCGCGACATGGCGCGCCCGGTGCCCTTCCATCCATGCAAGGCAATCGATATGGAACGACTCATCGCCCGACGTCGATGCATAGGCTCCCCGGGTATCACGATTCTAAGAATCGAGAATAAGAGTCGCATGCAAAACCCATCCATGAGACTTATCCGAATTACCTCAAACGAAAGAAAGCGCGACGCTTTGGACGGCTATCCTTTACGTTCCTGGATCTTCCCGACTTCCCTTCGTTATGCCTCTCCAAATCTTCGTCGCTGACGACCACCCCATTGTGCGCGCAAGCGTGCGCATGGAAATCCTCCGCATGGCGGATGCACAGGTCGTTGGTGAAGCATCCAATGCCGACGAGCTTCTTGCCTTTCTTCGAAACGATACGTGCGATCTGCTGGTTACCGACTTCAACATGCCAGGCCACACCGAGGAAGACGGCCTGGCCATGCTCGACCTTATCCGGCAACTCAAGCCAAAGCTGCCCATTGTCGTACTGACGATGCTCACCAACCCTGCCCTGCTTCGGGCCATCCACGATCGTGGCGTGACCGCGCTCGTCATCAAGTCCGATGGCATGGGCGAACTATCGAACGCCCTGCGCTCAGTGGCTGCTGGTGACCGCTACGTTAGCGCAAATGCCAGGCAGCTGTTCCAGATGTCGCCTCGACGTGATGCCGCAGCACCGGGCGTGCCGCTGACCGCCCGTGAAGCCGAAGTGCTTCGCCTGTTTGCCTCTGGACGCACCGTGTCTGAAATTGCCGCCCAGCGTGGGCGCAGCGTGAAGACCATCAGTCACCAGAAGATCAGCGCCATGAACAAGCTCGGGCTACGCAACGACCCCGAACTGTATACGTACGCGCACGAACATGGCCTCTGCTGAGGCTGGGTGAATTGCTTAAGTAATTCGGACGAGGCATCTCCGTCCTCGCCAAGGCATCCACATCCCAGCCGGTGTGGATTTGCTATTTATGTGGCAGCTGGCGACGTTCTGCCCAACCCTCTCGCCTGTAATACCCTGATCGAAGTGCGGTAAGCACGCACCGTTTGTAGCGCTGTCGAATCCTCTGATTCGATTCGGCATGAGGAGCGGTGCCGCGCTCGCCAATTCGGGATACCTGGGCACCCGTCACAAAGGTCTCGCCCCCGGGCGCGGAAAGAACAAGGGAGCTGCGCGAGGCACCAAAGGCGGCCCCACGCTCTCGATGTTCTTCATGGAACTTAGGGCGCCCCTCATGCAGAGGATGCGGCGCCCTGCCCCTCTCGCTACGCAGCCTATCGGCAAACAGCCGTCGTGGCGTCCATGCTGTATGCGCTGCCCTTGATGCGCGGCGGCAGCTGATAGTTGACCTTGCATTGCTCCTGATCAGAGTCGCCCCAGCGCACGGTGAGTGCACCGCCCTCTTCCGCTCCGCGAACAAACATCTGTCCGCCCTGGCCAACGGTGCCCACGCTGTTTCCGCTGGCATCGATCACCTCGGCACCGAACGGCAGCACATCGCCATTGGGCTGCTTGGCACGGATGAGCGCTGCGCGTCCGCTGACGGTGGAGAACTTCAACGGCACGACGGCGCCGGCACGGGGCGCGGTCTGCACACGCGTGGTCTGCAGTTCCACGTCCATCGACGTGCTGGCGGGGTCCAGCGTGACGTCGTTCATGCGATAAGGCATCAAGCTGGTGGCCACCGCGTAGCCACGACCGTCGATCCGGGTCTGGCCACTGCTGGAGACGCGGGCACCCTTGGCGTCCGGCGCCTCGATGATCGCGATGGGGCTGTTGAGATCGATCTGCGGCGCTAGAGTGATGCCACCGCCGTGCACGACCACACCGCCAGACGCGCCCACCGAACCCTGCTGGTAGTGGCTGGAGTAAGAGTAGCCGGCATTGAGATTGCCATACGCCGCCTGCCAGCCCAGGTTGCCGCTGGCCGTGGTATTGCTGTTCCCCTGGTCGGTGTAATTGACGTTGGCGTTGTAGTTGTACTGGCTGCGTTCGCCGAACGTGCCGTTGATGCCCACCCGGTCGTTGTTGCCCATGGTGTCGTCGTGCGAAACCATGGCCGAAAGCATGGGCGAGTTGCGGGACGAAGGACCGCCCAGCGGGATAGACACGTTGAGCCCAAATTGGTTGTCGTAATGCCCACCATTGAACGCAGGGCTGGAGGTATAGGTGCGGCTGGCGGTAATGCCAAAATTCACGCGCCGATAGCTGTTGCTGTAGCCCAGCTGGTAGGTGGTGGCGTCGGGCATGCCGTTCCAGTAGGTATTGCGGCTGCCGTTGAAGTAAAGCTGGCCGTACTTGCCACCGAAGTCCTGGTTCAGCGTGACCTGGATGCGCTGCTTGGCACGAAGCACGACGGGCGCGGCCCAATTGGTGCTGTGCAGGGAGGTCAGCTGGTCCTGCGTCTGTACGGCGTCGCTCAGCGTCAGGAAGTTATCGTTGGAATAGCGGTACGAGGCCACCGCCAACGTGGTGCCCGAGGTCGGAATGGCCTTGGAGTATGACAGGCGAGAACTGTAACCCGACAGCGAGCCGCCAGCTCCCTTGAAGGTCGTGTGCGAGTTGGTCACGTCCAATGCGAACGCGCCAATGGGCGTATTGACGGCCGCGCCGCCCAGATAGGAGTGATACAGGTCCCGATAGGTGGACTGCACACCGCCGTACAAGGTCAGCCAGTTGTTGATGCCGCGCTGGTAGGTACCTTCCACGAAGTACGGCATGCCATTGCGCAGCGTGGTGTCGCGCACCTGGCCATCGGTGATGGCCCAGCGGCTGACACCGGGACGCAGCAGCATCGGTACGGCCGAATACGGCACCGTGAAGGTGTGCATGGTGCCGTCGGCTTCAAAGACGGTCACGGTCAGGTCGCCACCATAGCCGGTGGAATACAGGTCGTTGATGACGAACGGACCAGGCGCCACCGTGGTTTCAAGCAGCAGGTTGCCGTTCTGGCGTACTTCCACGCGGGCCTGCGTATTGGCAACGCCACGCACCACGGGTGCAAAGCCCTGCTGCGAGTCCGGCAACATGCGATCGTCGCTATAGATCGTGATGCCTCGGAACGGCGTGGTATCGAACACGATGCCCTGGGTGTAGCTGTCGCCCACCGTGAACTGCGCCTTCCACTGGGTAATGTCGTGGGTGGCCGTGGTATTGAAGTTGTGCCAGTTGGTGCGACCGGTCTTCTGGTCCCACTGCGCGGTTTCCACACTGCGCACACGCCAGCCGGCAATATTGAAACCCAGGTTGAGGCCAAGGTAGGCGTTGATGTCGTTGTAGCTGTAACCGCCGGCCTGCGCGGGCGTGTAGCTGCCGATCTGCACCGGCACGTAAGTGCCATTGTTGCTCAGCATGTAGTTGCCGGTGGCACTGGGCACATAGGCGCCACCTGGCCCCAGCGTATAGAGCGTGCTCCCCTGCACCTGCACCGGCGTCCCGTCCGTACCGATGGCGTTGCCGCCGCTCGCACGCGGCCCGCTGTAGCTCTGGTTGATGGAGTACGCGTTGAAGTTGTAGCCAAGCAGGAAAGCGGTTTCACCCTGGTCCCACAACGCCGGGCTGACATAGCCGCGCGCGTGCTTGAGCAGCGATGCCTGCGGGATGGAGACATTCAGGCGCAGCTCGCCCATATCCATCGTGGCGGTGGCATCAGGGCTGACATCGCCGATGGCGATGCAGGTGTTCTGCGCATTGATCCGTGCCGGATCGAGCTTGCCAACGTCCACGCCCATCTGGAGCAGTTCGGCGTAGGTGAAGCACGGCTGGGCGTTCTTCATGCCTTCGACGGCACGAAACTCCATGTTCTGCCGGCTTACCCGTCCTTCGTTGACGAAAATGTCAACGTTGTAGGTACCGGGCAATACGCTGACGCCATTCTCGAACCGGGAAATGTCGACGTTCTTCGCGGAGCCGGTGAATGCGTTGCTGAACTCCGCGTAGCCGGAACCTGCCGCCGGATCCAGTGCTCCGCCAGCGGCAGCGGAAGATGCGGCAGCCCAAAGCACCGTGGGGACAGCGCCAAGCGCGGCAACCACGGAACTGGCCAGCAACCGCGGCCGCATCCCGCCATGGGCCGGGATGCACGGAGGGAGGACGTATTCGACCCTTAAAGGGGCTGCGTATAAGCGAAGCGTACGGCTATTGGAGTTCATATCGCCTGGCTACTCGAAGAGGTTGCGCAACACATCTCCGAGAGAGGCACCAGGGTGCCTCTCGGGCGTAAGATGCGGGTGAGTTCGATACGTGGCTACCGCGATGAAGGCCTGCGGTTCGCGCCAAAGGTAGATCAGCGGCTGAAGCTGACTTCGTGCTCGTTGAAACCGCCGTAGTCGTTGATGACGGTGATCACCAACTTGTTGCTGGCATCAGGCTCGCCTGCCACCGGAAGGGTTGCTTTGCCCATGGCGGGACACATGCCACCCTTGGAAACGGCCTGCAATTGCGGCGAGCCCTTGAAGGTAAGGTCGCTGAAGGAAATGTTGAACGGCGTATTGTTGGTGCACTCCGCCTGATAGCCCTTGCCCTCCTGCGTAACGTGCCAGCTCAGCTGGTCGGCGGCCGCATCCGGAGAGCCCTTCAGCCCCTTCGGGCGATAGAACAGCTTCATGCGCGAACGCACGGCGAGCTGCATATAGTTCTCTGCCGCGTCACTGCCCGCCTTGGGCTTGGGTGGAATTTCCAGAATGTTTAGCCAGAAAACCGTTTCGCGATCCTGCGGAAGATCCGCGCCGGTAAACATGATGCGCAAGGTCTGACCCTTACCAGGGTCGACGCGCGCCATCGGCGGCGTAATCAGGAACGGCGCCTTGCTGGTATCCGGTCGCTCGGTGGCATCGCCGCTGTCGATCCACGCCTGAACGAGGCGAGTCTCCTTGCCATCGTTGACCATGCTGAGCGATACCTCGCGCTGGTCAGCGGGATACACCACGCGAGTGCCGTTGATGGTGATGCCTGCCTGCGCCGTACCCAAGGTGGCGAAGGCCAGGGCAAACGCGCAAAGAGTGCGACGCAAAACGATCATGGAGGTTCTCTTGCTAATTAAAGATGAGATGCGGTTGAACAACGGGGCCGAATACGCCGGCCCCGTTGTGGTCAACTGACTAATTGATCAGTTGTACTGCATCGAATAGGTCAATTGAGTGTTGACGGCACCCGCGGTCGCGGCACCGCCCTTGGCCAAATACTGGCCGAGGTAGTTCAGCGTCGCAGTGGTGCCAACGATGGTTGCGGCCGGCTGATTGTTGGCGGCAATCACGGTTGCGCCATTGGTAACAGCGCTGTTGATGCTCAGATCAATGCGCTGATTATTGGCCGGATTCACCATGCGGACTTCCACGTTCGAGGCGCCGCCAGCGGCCTGGTTCTTCAGAGCGCCGGTGGCAGTGTCAAGAGCAGGCGTCTGCGATGTTTCAATCCATAGTGCTGCGGTCTTGCCAGCCGGCGAGCCACCGGAGCAATTGAGGATCAGAGAGAACGCAGTATCGCCCGCAGTCTGACCGTCCTTTGCCAAAGAAGTGGTGCTAACGGTGGGCAGCTTCACGGTGATATTGCCCTGACCGGAAGCAGCGCCACCGCCCGTGACAGTACACGTGGTATCGGTAATCGTGCCGTTGAAGGTAATGGTGCCGTCAGAGGCCGAAGCCTGCATGGCGACAAGGCCAAACGTGGCAGCCAGAACAGCAGAGATAAGAGTCTTCTTCATGGATGTCTTCCTTCGTTAGAAAAGCCCGCTCTCCAAGGGTCGGCTGGAACGTCGGCTTGCTCGTTCCGTCATCCGGTGCTCCATGGTGGGTAAGGCATCATGTCGATCACGGGACCACCGTTCGACTTAGTAATGATCTGTTAAGTGCGGCAGTCATCGAAATCAGATCGAACTGATTAAGGGGTAGCCGTAAATCCCTGACCTTGTAAGGTAAAACTCAGCCATCCAACTTTGATCGCGAGTCCACTCACGAGCAGGATCGTTCCCAAGGCACTTCTCCACAGCATGGACGACTCGATCCATGCGCATCGGGCCACATGCAAATCAACGTCGCGCCCATTTGGCCTCGGACGACTTTCATTGGGTCAGGATGGCTGCACGCATCCAGTCGGCGCGATCGTTACTGCCAATATCGCCACGACGTCTGTCAATCAAGTTAGACGGTTCCCTTTAAAAAAAAGCCGGCCAAAGGCCGGCTTGTAGTGACGCTTAAGATTCAAATCCGTCTATAGAAATCTGATCGCGACGAAGACGCGCTGAACATTAACCCGCGCGCAAATAACCGATAACTGTCGAACGCCATCGCATCTGCGCGCGCAAAAGCATCAGGAATGCCGTAGATCGTTGCGCATCGCACGCCGGCACCTTGCATGCCGAAAGCCCATCGTTGCGTACTGTGCGCACGACGACACAGCGCATTTAACGCCTGTGTTGTCGTGCAGCAATGAGAACGAGTGTGAGGTCTTGCTTAGTGGTCTCTCACCACTCCCAACCATTCCACCTCCGACAACATCGCTCCACCCGAACCCTCGCCCTTCTCCACGCGCCAGCGATAGTGCGCATAGGCACCCGGGTGCGCCACGCCGAACGCGCGCGTCTGGCGACGCCAGGGGAAAGCTTCCGCGCGTCGCTCGTCCAGCGCTACCCAGTGAGTGCCGTCGCTGGAGCCTTCGAGCTTCCATGCCTTCGGGTCGTGGCCGGGTTTGGCGGATGAGGTGAGTGTGTACATGGTGACCTGCTGTGGTTGCTGCAGGTCGAGTTGCACGGTGGGCTCGGAACCGCGAAGTGTGGCTTCTGTGTCGGAGGTGTTGTCGCTCAATGCGCGTGCGGCCGTTGCGTCGCTGGCCACGGTTACGCGTGCGCCTTCGCTGTCAGCCAGATCGACCAGTGGCGCGGGTGCGGCATGGCCAGTGGTGATCGAAGGCAAACGCGCTTCGCCCTCGGCGCTGCCCCACTGCGAAGGCTGTGCGCCCATGCGGAAGTCGAGCACCGCGCCGTTGGCAAGGTCGGCATGTGCCAGCCAACTGCGGTCGTACGGTTTGCCGTTGAGGGTCATGCCCTGGATGTAACGGTTGCGGTCGCTCACGTCCGGCGCGCGGATGTCGATGATCTTGCCGTTGTCCAGGTGGATGATCATGTGCGGGAAGTACGGCGCGCCGATCGCATAGGTGGGCGTGCCCATGCGCAAGGGGTAGAAGCCGGCGGCGCTGAACACCCACCAGGCGGACATCTCGCCGTTGTCTTCGTCGCCCGGATAGCCTTGCCCGATTTCGCTGCCAACGTAGAGGCGCGACAGGGCATCACGCACTTTGTCCTGCGTTTTCCAGGGTTGGCCGACCAGGTCGTACATGTAGAGGATGTGGTGCGAGGGCTGGTTGCTGTGGCCGTACTGGCCCATGCGCACGTCGCGCGCCTCCAGCATCTCGTGGATGATGCCGCCGTAGGCGTCGGTGTGGAATTGATTGCCCGCGTCGAAGAACGCGTCGAGCTTCTTTGCCAGGCCGTCGACGCCGCCGTAGAGATTGGCCAGCCCCTGCCCGTCGTGCACGCCGTCGAAGGTCATGTTCCAGGCGTTGGTTTCGGTGTAGTCACCACCCCAGGCAAACGGATCGAACTGCGCTGCATCGATGCGCCATGAACCATCGGGCTTGCGGCCCATGAAGAAGCCCGCCGCCGCGTTGAACAGGTTCACGTAGTTGAGCGAGCGGCTGCGGAAATAGCGGGCGTCGTCCGCATAGTGCGCTGCATATGGATCGGCAGCGTCATGGTCGCTGGACAAGGTCTGCGCCAGTTCGGCAATGCCGAAGTCGTTGAGATAGCCGGCCATCGACCACGACAGGCCTTCGTCGGTGCTGTTGTCGACGTAGCCCTTGAACACCGAGCGCGCGATGCCCTTGCGGCCCGCACCGGGCACGTCGCTGACCACGGTCGCGTCTTTCAGCGCGGCCTGATAGAACGAGCGCACATCGAAGTTGCGGATGCCCTTGTTCCATGCATCGGCAAAGGCGACATCGGCACTGGTGCCCACCATGAGATCCGCATAGCCGGGCGACGACCAGCGGGCGATCCAGCCGCCATCGCGATACTGCTGCACGAAGCCGTCGATCATCTCGCCCGCCTGGTGTGGCGTCAGCAGCACATAGGCCGGCCACGCGGTGCGATAGGTATCCCACAGGCCGTTGTTGACGTAAGGCTTGCCGGGCAGCACGCGCGCACCGGTCTGCGTGGGCGTGCTGGCGCCGACGGCGGCGGAGAACGGGCTGGCGTAGCGGTAATCCGGGTGCTGCGCCGTGCCCACGTTCTCGAAGGCTTCGTTGGGATACAGGAACAGGCGATAGAGGTTGGAGTACAGCGTGACCTTGTCGCCGACACTGGCGCCTGGAATCTCGATGCGGCCGAGCATCTTGTCCCAGCTCTGCGCGGCGCGGGCCTGGACGCTGTCGAAGCTGTCGTCCGCGGCTATTTCCTGATCGAGATTGCGCTTGGCCTGCTCCAGGCTGATTAGCGATGTGGCGATGCGCATGGTCACGGTCTTGTCGGCATGCGTGTCGAAACCGAACCATGTGGCAACATGATCGCGCCCCTGCCCGCTCAGGCGCCCGCTTTCCGTCACCGGACGATCAAACGTGGCGTAGAAGAACAGCCGCGTCGCGCCCGTCGACAGGTGGCTTGCCACATCCGAGTAGCCGCTGATGCTGCCGTGCCCGGCATCGAGCTCGATACCGCCCTTGTCATTGCGATTGTCGAACACCAGCTGCGAGCGGTCGCCGGTAAAGGTGAAGCGCATCATCGCTGCATGATCGGTCGGCGTCATCGCGGCCGTGATGCCGTTGTCGAAGGTCACCTGATACAGGTCGGCGCGGGCGATTTCGTGATCATGCGTGAAGCTCAGCGAGCGGGCGTCACGATCGAGCGGCGGCGCACCGGCCGGCACGGCCGCGGGCATGACCTGAAATGTCTGCCGATCACCCATCCACGGGCTGGGCTCGTGGCTCAACGCAAACGCCTGGATGCGCGGATGGTTATCGGATCCGTTGCGATCCTGGTATTGGTAGATCCAGTCGGAGCCGGCCTGCGTGGTCGGCGTCCAGAAATTGAAGCCGTGCGGCAACGCTACAGCCGGGAAATTATTGCCGCGTGAGAAATGCGCGTTCGCGTTGGTTCCGCGGCGCGTGTCCACATAGGTATGGGGCTCGGCATTCGCGTTGGCGACGGGCGCATCGACCAGCCTCAGATCATCGACGTAGCCGTGAAAGGCTTCGGTTCCCTTGGGGGCGTTCTCCACCAGTTCGATGGCGGTCACTGTCTTGCCGGCGGCCACCGCACCGACATCGATGTCCAGCGCATTCCACTGGTTGTCGTGCAGCACGCGGGACTTGCCTTGCGCGGCGGCGTTGGCCGGCACGCGATGCTGATCCACGGCGTTGAGCGATGAGAGCCGCGTGCCATCGGCGAACACCAGATCGACAGCCACGTACTGCGCATAGCCGCGCGCCTGGCCTGCGGCGTCCGCGGGTAGCACCACGTAGGACAGATGCGTGGCGGCCGTCACCGGCTGCTTCAGCCGATACAGCGTGGCGCGGCGTTCGCGCGCGTCGGTGACGGCATCGGCTTCGTAGCGAAGGGTGCGAACACCGGTAAAGCCGGCGCCCGGCCGGGAGGTGAGGGATTCCTCCTTGCCGGGGCCGGGTACCACGCTCATGCGCCAGCCTGAAACGCTGGCCGATACCGGTTGGGCGTCACCCGCCTCGAACGAGGTGGCGAAGCCCGAAGCGACCATGGCGCCTTGCGAAACCGTCGCAAGGCCCAGGGATATGGAGACACCCAACACGCAACGAGCCAAGTCCTTACGCACTATCCGTATCTCCCCTTCCCCGTGTTCGCCCGCGATCCCATCATAGAAATTGGATCGATCCAAATTCAAGACCCGAAAAAGGGCCACGCGACGGTGACCCTGGCTTCGGACGCCGGTCGACTCTAGCGCGGCTGCCATCCAGAAGCTTGCTGCGGCGCAGAAGGCAGACAGATATTTTGCCCGGGTGTTATTGCCAGGCAAATTATACCCGGGTATATTTAGGCGCCTGCCGTCAACCCCGCCGCCAACAAGGATTCGCTCCATGGCATCCCTCCCACCTACCCGATACCTGCAACCCACCGAAACGGCGGGACGTGCCTTTGTCTCCCGCCAGCTGCGCGGAAGCCTCGTCATGCTCAATCTGCTGCGCTTTCGCGATATCGCCGACTACACCGCAACACCGGACCTGGCGCCGCCCGCGCCCATCACCGGGGAAGCCGCCTTTCGTCGCTACATCGCCCATACGCTGCCGTTCCTGCGCGAATCCGGCGGGGACATTCAATTCCTGGGCAGTGGCGGCCCCTTTCTTATCGGGCCCGCTGACGAGCGATGGGACATGGCCATGCTGATCCGGCAGCACAGCGTGGAGGCATTCCTGGGTTTTGCACAGCACGAGGCCTATCTGGCCGGGCTCGGCCATCGCACCGCGGCCATCGAGGATTCGCGCCTGCTGCCACTGCAGGACATGCCTTTGCCACTTGGGGAGAAAACGCCATGAACGCACCCAACCTGCCACGGCACGACGAAAGGAGCGTCCGCCTGTTGCCGCGTCATTGGGCATGGCTGGAAGCGCAACCGCGCGGCATCGACGCCAGCCTGCGCATGCTGGTGCAGAACGCCAGCCGCGATGCGGACGGCCGATACCGCGCCACGCGCATCAAGGAGGAGTGCTATTGGTACATGCGCGACATGGCTGGCGACCGACCGCATTTCGAGGACGCCGTGCGCGCCCTCTTTGCCGATGACGCAGCGAGCCTGCAACGCCACACTGTTTTGTGGCCGCAACCGATCCGTGAACATATCAACGGGCTTATGGACGCCATGCGCACCCACAGCACGTCCGAAGGCATCGCATGATGGACCGCAGCAGACGCAAGGCACTCATGCAGGCGTACAAGTTGGCGCTGCGGCCGATGGGCGTCTTCGCGATCAGGAACCTCGTCAGCGGGAGGATGCTCATCGACCAGAGCGCCAGCCTCACGGGCGCCATCAATCGCCACCGCACCGAGCTGACGCTGGGCACGCATCGCAACAAGGCGCTGATGGACGACTGGCGCGCGCTGGGTGAGGCGAATTTCGTATTCGAGGTGCTCGCCCAGGTCGATGAGCGCCCCGAGCCTGACTTCGACTACAAGGCGGAAGTGGCGCGCCTGCTTGCCCATTGGCGAGCCCGCGTTCCGGTGGGGTCCGAACAGTCCTACCTCTAGCGGCGGTCGGGAGGCTGGACCGCGCGAACACATAACGCTTGCGCCGCCCGCGCGAGGATGGCCCCGGCATGTTTGCCTAGTTCGCGATAGTTCCGTATCTTGGAACTATAGAACATCACCCTCCTCCCCACTCACGCACAGAGGTTTCCCATGGAATATCGGCATTTGGGTGCATCGGGCTTCAAGGTGCCCGTGCTCAGCTTCGGCACGGGCACGTTCGGCGGCAAGGGCGAGTTTTTCGGCGCCTGGGGCAATACGGACGTCGCGGAAGCCAAGCGGCTGGTGGATGTATGCCTGGACGCCGGGCTCACCATGTTCGACAGCGCGGACATCTATTCCAACGGCGTGGCCGAATCCGTGCTCGGCGAAGCCATCAAGGGCCGGCGCGATCGCGTACTCATTTCCACCAAGGCCACGTTCCGTTTCAGCGACGAGCCCAACGACGTGGGTTCCTCGCGCTTCCATTTGCTCAAGGCCTGCGACGCCGCGCTCAAGCGCCTGGGCACCGATTACATCGACCTCTTCCAGTTGCACGGTTTCGACGCCAAGACGCCGGTGGAAGAAACCTTGTCCACGCTCGATGACCTGGTGCGCGCCGGCAAGATCCGCTACGTGGGCGCGTCGAATTTCTCCGGCTGGCACCTGATGAAGTCGTTGGCCGTGGCCGACCGTTACGGCTATCCGCGTTACGTCGCCAACCAGGCGTACTACTCGCTGATCGGCCGCGATTACGAGTGGGAACAGATGCCGCTGGGCCTCGACCAGGGCGTGGGCGCCGTGGTGTGGAGCCCACTGGGCTGGGGCCGCCTGACCGGCAAGATTCGCCGCGGCGCTCCGCTGCCCGAGACGAGCCGACTGCACAAGACGGGCGACATGGGCCCGCAGGTGAGCGACGACTATCTCTATCGCGTGGTGGATGCGCTGGACGAAGTGGCCGCCGAAACCGGCAAGACCGTGCCGCAGATCGCGCTGAACTGGCTGCTGCAGCGTCCCACGGTATCGACCGTGGTGATCGGCGCGCGCAACGAGGAGCAGCTGAAGCAGAACCTCGGCGCCGTGGGCTGGAACCTCACCAAGGAACAGGTGGCGAAGCTGGATGCGGCGAGTGCGGTGACGCCGGCTTATCCGTACTGGCACCAGATGGGGTTCCAGGAGCGCAATCCGTCGCCGGTTTAAGGGCCGGCTGGGGATATTAACCACGGCGCTCGTTTCTCCCTCACCGTCATTCCGGCGAAGGCCGGAATCCAGTGACGAGAGTGGTCGGTCATCGCGCAACATCAAGGTCAAGCTCTTGGCTTTTCAGCGAAAACCGCGCCACGAGGCCACTGGATTCCGGCCTGCGCCGGAATGACGAGAGGGAAAATGTGCGCTCGCGCTAGATTTTGAACCGGCTATAAAAAGTCCGCAGCCGAGCTATCGCATCGAAAACAAAAGCGCGCGCCCTTCCGGACGCGCGCTTTTTTCGACACCCGCTTATCGCGCCCGCTTACCCCTGAGCAAGCGCCTGATCCACCATGGCCTGCGCTTCTTCCAGCAGGCGCTGCAGATGCGCTTCGTCCTTGAAGCTTTCCGCGTAGATCTTGTAGATGTCCTCGGTGCCGGACGGGCGCGCGGCGAACCAGCCGTTGGCCGAAGCCACCTTGATGCCGCCGATGGGCGCGCCGTTGCCCGGTGCGCGATCCAGCACCGCTTCGATCTTCTCGCCGGCCAGCTGCGTGCTCTTCACCTGGTCGGGCGACAGCTTGGAAAGCCGCGCCTTCTGCTCGGTGTTGGCCGGCGCATCGACACGCTCGGATACAGGGCGGCCCAGTTCGTCGGTCATCTTGTGATACAGCTCGCCCGGGTCCTTGCCGCTGCGCGCGGCGATTTCCGCCGACATCAGCGCGGCGGCGATGCCGTCTTTGTCGGTGCTCCACACGCTGCCATCGCGGCGCAGGAAGGACGCGCCGGCGCTTTCCTCGCCGCCGAAACCCAGCGAGCCATCGAACAGGCCATCGACGAACCATTTGAAGCCCACCGGCACTTCGTAAAGCCGGCGGCCCAGCCGCTTGGCCACGCGGTCGATCAGCGCGCTGCTCACCAGCGTCTTGCCCACGGCGGCGTCGCTGCGCCACTGCGGGCGATGGCGGAACAGGTAATCCACCAGCACGGAAAGATAGTGATTGGGCAGCAGCAAGCCGGTGCTGCGCGTGACGATGCCGTGGCGATCGTGGTCGGTGTCGCAGGCAAAAGCCACGTCGTAGCTGTCCTTCAGCCCGATCAGTCGCTGCATGGCATGCGACGAGGAAGGATCCATGCGGATCTTGCCGTCCCAGTCGACGCTCATGAAACGGAAGGTCGGGTCCACCGCTTCGCTGACCACGGTCAGGTCGATGCCGTAACGCTCGGCAATCGGCGCCCAGTAGTGCACGCCAGAACCGCCGAGCGGATCGACGCCCAGATGCACGCCGCTGCCGCGAATCGCATCGAAGTCGATCACGTTCGCCAGGTCGGACACATAGGCATCGAGATAATCGTGCTCGTGCGTGGTTGGTGCGCGCAGCGCCTCGGCCAGCGGCACGCGACGCACTTCGCGCAGGCCGCCCTCGATCAGTGCGTTCGCGCGCTTCTGCACCCAGCCGGTGATGTCGGTATCCGCGGGGCCGCCATTGGGCGGGTTGTACTTGAAGCCCCCGCCGTCGGGTGGATTGTGCGAGGGCGTAACCACGATGCCGTCGGCCAAGCCGCTGGTGCGGCCGCGGTTGTAGGTCAGGATGGCATGCGAAATCGCGGGCGTCGGCGTGTATTCGCCACCCTTGGAAACCATGGTTTGCACGCCATTGGCAGCGAGCACTTCCAGCGCGCTTTCCAGCGCCGGCTGAGACAGCGCATGCGTGTCGATGCCGATGAACAGCGGGCCGTCGATGCCCTTCCCCGCGCGGTATTCGCAAATGGCCTGGGTGATGGCCAGCACATGCCACTCGTTGAAACTGTGCTCGAACGAACTGCCACGGTGGCCCGACGTGCCGAAGGCCACGCGCTGGCTGGGCACGCCCACGTCCGGGCGCAGGTCCGCATAAGCGCCGCGCAGGCGGGCGACGTCCACCAGTTGGCCCTCGGGGGCGAGCTTGCCGGCCAGCGGGCTGAGCCGGCCGCTCATCGGCGCACCTCGCCGAAGGCGGCAAAAACAGGCTGGCTCAAGCGGTAAGGCGTGGTCATTCGAAAACACATCCCTGGGTCAACGGAAAGACTTGCATTGACCCTCGCCGCGGCGCCACGTGTCAATACGCCCACGCGCCGCAGGCGTGCATATCGGATGAAATCCCCGGCCGCAGGTCGGCCGCCGTTCAGCGCAACTGGCTGTCCTTGCTGCCGCGGCGGTTGTAGCCGCTGAAAGCGGCTTCCTTGTCCTGCGCCGCCTGGCAATTCACACATAGCCGCACGCCGGGCACCGCCTTGCGCCGCGCCTCGGGAATCGGGGCGTCGCACTCCTCGCAATGGGTGAGCCCGGGGCCCTTCTGCAAACGGGCGCGAGCACGCTTCACCGCGTCTTCCACGGTGGCGTCGATCTGATCTTGTACGGCGCCGTCGCCAGCCCAGCCTGTCGCCATGGTTGCCACCTCTTCCACGTGCCTGTGGGCATTGCTGCGCCACAGGCTAAAGGTAGGGCTTCAAAGGCTTTTTTCCAGCCCCGGGAGCCTTGGGACGTTGCGGCGGTTCAGAAGCGCTTGCGCAGAAAGTAGCGGGCGCCACCGATCGGATGATCGGGGATCTCACCAAACACGGTGTATCCCAGCTTTTCGTAGAACCCCCGGGCCTGGAAGGCGAAGGTGTCGAGCCATGCGCCCACGCAGCCGCGCTCCCGGGCAACCTGCTCGGCGCGTTGCATCAGCGCCGTGCCGACGTCCTGGCCACGCATGGATTCGGGAACCGCGAGCAGATCCACGTGCAGCCAGTCGAGTGCGGTTTCGCCCCACAACCCACCCACTGTCTGGCCATGCTCATCGCGCAGTGCGATCACCAAAGGTTGGATATCGAGCGTCGGCACCTTGCTCCGATTGTAGGCGAGCAAGGGCGCCGCGATGGCCGCGCGATCGGCGCCATCGGGCTCGTCGATGCTGTGCAGTTGCCAGGCGCTCAACGCACGGCCGCCGGCGCGCTCGATGCCTGCGGCGGCGCGTCCGCGGCGCCGTTGATTTCCGCCACATCGCTCGTGCCATCGAACCCGCCGCCCAAAGCTTCGATCAGGCGAATGGAGATGTCGGCCTGCTGGCTTTCCAGCAAGGCAAGGCGCTGCTGCGCCACCAGCAGTTGCTGGCGACTGGTGAGTGGCGTAAGCGGGCCGCGCAGGCCGCCCTGGTAAGCCTTCAGCGCATCGTCCCAGCTCTTCTGCGCATCATCCACCGAGCGCTTTTCCAGCGCGATCTGCTGACGCACCGAGGTCAGCGCGGATACCTGGTCGGAGACATCGTTCAACGCGCTGATCAGCAGGCCGTTGTAGCGCGCCACCATGGCGTCATAGCCGGCATCGGCGGCGGCCAGGTTCGCGCGGCGGCGGCCGCCATCGAAGATCGGCAGGCTCAGCGCCGGGCCGAAGGCGTATTGGCGCGCCTGCAGCGAAAGCACGTTGGTGCTGGCGCCCACGGCGACCAGTCCGGCCGCCGCGGAGATGCTGATGTTCGGCAGGAACTCCTTCTTGGCCGCCTTGATCTGCTTGCTGGAGGCCTCGATCTCCCAGCGCGCCGCCACCAGGTCGGCGCGGCGGCCGAGCAGATCCACCGGCAACTTCTCTGGCAGCACGGCGGGGCCGTGATCGATCAGGTGCGGACGCTCGATGGCCAGGCCACGGTCCGGCCCCTGCCCCAGCAGCACCGACAGGCTGCTGCGCGACGCATCGATGGCGCGATCGGCCGCCACCTTCTGCTGCTCGGCGCCAGCCACCTGCGAATCGGCCAGATGCTCCTGCTGCGGCGTGCCGAGCCCGCCCTTCACCAGCTTGCGGGTGACCTCCAGCGTGCGGCTGGCGCGCTCGAACTCGGCATCGGCCACGTCCTTTTCGGCGAACGCATGGCTCAGCTGCACGTAGGCGCGCGCCACGTTCACCGACAACTCGATGCGCGCGGCATAGGCGTCGATCTCCGCCGCGCGGCTGCGGCCCAGCGCGGCTTCCCAGGCGGCGCGCTTGCCGCCCCACAGGTCGAGGTCCCACGAGAAATCCGCGGTGAGCGACTTGCTCCAGGCGAACTTGCCCAGCACGTATTCGGGATAGATCGGGTTCTTCTTCGAGAGGTCCGCGCCGGTGATCGACGCGTCGAATCCGGCCTGCGGCTTGCGCGCGGCGTTGACGCTGTCGGCGATGGCCTGCGCCTGGCGGGCGCGCGCCTGTGCCTGGTCGAGGCTGGGGTTGTTCTTCAGCGCTTCTTCGATGAGCGCCGTGAGCTGCGGGTCGCCATAGCTCACCCACCAATCCTGCTTGGGCCATGCCGTGGGGCTGAGCTGCACGTCGGCTAGGCTGCGCTCGGACTTCAGGCTGCCGGGGTCGGTAAGGGTGCCAGTGGTATGCAGGCCCCGGCTGGTCGCGCAGCCCGCAAGGGCGACACTGAGCGCAATGGCGGCAGGAAGAACGATGGAACGCATGGCGGATATCCGGAAAAGAAAACGCGAAGGTGCGCTGCGTCGCTTCGCGGCATCGCAGCCGCGATGGCCAGGCAGGAATGCGTCGTGCGACGTGCGCGATTGCGCACCGATATGCCGATTATATCCCTGCGTCTCAAGGGTGCGTAGCGTGAAAAGAGCCGCCGCCGGGCGCGACCTTTGTCCAATTGCCAGCACCATATCCACGCGCCCTCGCACTTGGCGGTGCAATGTCCAGCGCATAACCTCGTCCGTTATTCACGCCGGCCGCCCGGCCGCGCGTCGCCACATGCCACGCAAGGAACCCACGCGCATGCCCAAGATTTCATCTGCCAGCATCGTCTCCACGGACAGCGATTATCTCCACCGCATCGAGGCTGGCCATTACGCGCTGGTCACCGACGAGCCCGTGAAGCTCGGCGGCAAGGGCGCGGGCCCCGCGCCGTTCGACTACTACCTGGCATCGCTCGCCGCCTGCACGGCCATCACCTTGCGCATGTATGCCGAACGCAAGGGCTGGGACCTCGGCGAATTCCGCGCGGAGCTTCAGCTGGATCGCGACGACGATGGCCGCCTGCACGTGCTGCGCACCTTGCACGCCACCGGCCCGCTCACGGATGAGCAATGGAACCGCCTGCTGGAAATCGTCGCCAACACGCCGGTGACCAAGGCAATGCGCGAAGGTGCCGAGATCACTAGCCGTCGCGGCGAAGCAACGTCGGGCGCGTAAGGCGTCGGCGCGGCACCTGCGGCGAGTGCGGACGCAAGTATTTGCTGCATCTCACAATGCGACGCCCTTCACCGGAACGTCACTCGCTTTTATGAGAGAGTCCCATCACTGGAAGCCAAGGCCGCGCCCGAATGCAGGCTTGACCAAGGGTGCAGCCCAACCGCTTTTCGGGGTGCGAGGAAGGTCCGGAAGTGCACAGGCAGGCAAGCCGATGCCCGCGCCGGAACGAGGGACGGCGATGCGCGAAGACACCGCATCGCTCGTACGACCTCAGGCCACATGAGCCCGAGGAGTTACGGTCATCATGGGGAAGAGCATCATGGGGGAAGTTTTAGCGCCACGCGCCTGGGGCCGCCATGTGGCTGTCTGCCTGGGCTACGCGCTCAGTTATGTACTGCTGCGGCATGTATCGGTCTCGCACTGGAACCTTCCCGCCGGCCTGCGCGTGACCTGCCTGTTGCTGCTGCCGTATCGCTACTGGCCCGCGCTGCTGATCGGCGAATGCATCCCGGTGGATTACCACGCCTGGCATTGCATGGACGATTTCGGCTGGCGCTGGTCGGCGCTCGCCGCCATCCCACCGCTGCTGCCCTTGATGGCCGTGGTGGCCTGGGCGCGACGCCATGCGCGGCTGCTGCAGGATCGATACCGGATCAACATGCCAATGCTGCTCGGCGTGATTCTCGCGGGCGCCGTGGTGACCGCCATCGACGACGTTTTCGTGGTCATGGCCGTGCAGATGCCGGTCGGACAGCCTGCTCCCATGCTCGATGCACAGGTGATCTTCGGCTACTTCATGGGCAACTACCTCGGTGCGTTGGCGATCGCGCCGACGGTGATCGCCATCCATCTCGCCCGGTCCGGCAAGCACGATGGCGAGCCGCTGTGGCGCAGCCGCCTCGCCAAGGACACGGTCATCGGCGTGCTCACGCCACTGCTGGTGCTGATGGGGCTGGTCTTCAGCAGCCAGGGCGACAGCATGCAGGTGTTCCGCATCGCCATGTTCCTGCCGGTGGTGTGGCTTACCTCGCGCCACGGCTGGCAAGGCGCGGCCCTGGGCGGCACGCTGGCCAGCATCGCGGTCACCATGACCTCATCCATCGTGCGCGATCCGGCGGTAATCCAGGCGCAGGCGCTCATCGCCTTCGCCATCACCACCCTGCTCATGCTCGGCTCGCGCATCGCGCATCAGTCGCAGGCAAGCCAGGCCAGGCACATGGACACGCTGCGTGGCTTCCAGCTCGCGCAGCAAGGGTTGTATCTGGAGGAACTTCGCCTGCGGCAGGCTGCCGACACGCTGGAGCACATTGGCCACACCATCCGCGAGAACCACAACCGCCTGCTGGATCGCCTTCGACATGTGCTGCCCTCCAACGAAGAGCGCACGTATTCACGACAGGTCGCCCTGGCGCAACATGAAATGCACCGCCTGGCCAATGCGTTGTATCCGCGCGGCTGGCGCGAGCGCGGCGTGCCCGCCACCTTGCGCGAAGGCCCCTTCGCGCAGGCGATCCACATGGCGGGCGCCACGTATGCATGCGAGCTTTCGGGCCGCGGGCTGAGCCAGCTCGCACCCGACGTGCACATGGCGCTGTATCGCCTCGCCTGCGAGGTGCTGGTGCACGTGCTGTCGCGCGGCCCCATGCAGGACATCCACCTGCAACTGCGCGGCGGCCATACACATGGGCGGCGCTGGGTGGTCATGCGGCTCACCGGGCGGCGCGCGCAGGTGCAGTCGTCGACGCCCGAGTCGGATCGTCTCCATGCCGTGGACGAAGCGCACTGGAAGCAGGCCATGACCCTGCTTGGCGCGAGCGGGCTGGGCATTTCGTCGATCCGCGACCGCACGCATATCTACGGCGGTGATGTGCATCTGCGCGAAACCGCTCAGCAGGTGAGTGTCACCCTGCTGCTGCACGACTCGCTGCGGGCTTCGTCGGTCAACCACCGGAGCGCTTCACGCTAGAAGCGCCCCGGCGGCCTTTTCAGTCCGGCATCAGTTGATGCGCGAGCTGCACTCGATCGGATCGTGGCAGTCGCCAGCCGCCACGTAGGTCGCCGCCGTGCCGTTGCACTGCGGCGCGACCAGCACCTTCACCGCGCTGTCCTGATAGACGATCTCGCCCTGCGTGCTGCCGGTAGCGGCCTGCGGCTCGTCCGGCGTCGCCACGCGGGCGGCGTCCGAACCGATCGGCAACGCGAGGAAATGGCCCGATGCCGAGGCCACCGCCGCGCGCACCTTGCCGTTGAGATCGTTGACCTGCACGTACTGCACGCCATTGCGCTGGAACACGTACACGTGCCAGTGCGGACTGGCGCTGACGTCGGTGGCGTTGGGCCACGATTGCCCCAGTCCCGTGGATGGCAAGGCGTTGCCCGCCATGGCGCTCATCGAGGTCACGGAAGCCATCAGCAGTCCTGCGGTCAGCCACTGACGAAAACGACGGCCCGAAGCGTGGTGCATGTGTTTTCCCTCCATAGTTGGTCCCCTGGTCCGAGGTGTCCGATGACACCGTGCGAAGTCGATCATCACTGGCCCGCGCCGTAGCGGCACGCGACCAGACCCAGCACTCTGCCCTACTCGCTTCATCGCAGTAAGTGCCGGCAACGCGTCATGCGACACGCTTTGCTCGTCGCGGTACGGCATCGTTCACGGCTTTCACGGATCCATCACGCGCACGCTCGGGTTCGCCCATCCGCAAACGCTTCGCACGGAAGACCTTCCTTGCTTTCTGAATGGACACCCTGCGGGTAGGTCAACCTGGCTAAACCCTTGCGCAGCCGTCCGCATCGGACCCGCTGCATGCGCGGCCGCCGGTCGCGCCCCGACCTGTCGAGGCAAGGATGAAAGTCGCAATGATCGTGCTGTGCTGCATGGCCAGCCTGCTTGGCATGCCCGCCGTCGGCCAACCCGCGCCCGGCGACATGAACGTGCATTGGGACGCCGGTGCCGCCAACTGCCAGGCGCACACGCCGCGGCCGCTGCAAGTGCATCGCTACGACGCGAACACCTACCTGCTTCGCGAAAGCCTTTGCCAGACCTACGAAGGCCCTTTCATCTATCTGCTCATCGGCACGTCGCGCGCCTTGCTGATCGACACGGGTGACGTGGCCGACGCCAACAAGATGCCACTGGCCTCGACGGTGCTCGGGCTGCTGCCCCAGGTGAACGGCAAACGCATGCCGCTGCTCATCGCGCACACGCACGGGCATCTGGACCATCGCAGCGGCGACGGCCAGTTCGCGGCCGCGCCCGACGTCGCCATCGTCGGCACCGATCTGCCGCACGTCATCGAGGGCTTCGGCTTTCACGACTGGCCCAACGACATCGCGCATATCGATCTTGGCGAACGCACCGTCGACGTGATCGCCACACCCGGCCACTATCCCTCGCACGTATCGTTCTACGATGCCAACACGGGGCTGGTGTTTTCCGGCGATTTCTTCCTGCCCGGCCGCCTGATCATCGACGACACCGAGGCTGACCGCGCCAGCGCCGCGCGCATCAACCAGTTCCTGCGCGACCGCCTCGTGACCTATGTGCTGGGCAGTCATGTCGAACTGGACCGCCACGGACAGACCGAGCCAATGGGATCGAACTGGCACCCCGACGAAGCGCCGCTGCCGCTGAGCAAGGAGGATCTCGCGCAACTCCCCCAGGTGCTCGCCTCGTTCAACGGCTTCTACAGCCAGTCCGACCGGTTCACGGTCTACAGCCAAACGCGCATGCTGCAGTTGGTCGGCGCGATCGCCGTTCTTCTCCTGATCGTCATCGTCCTCTCCTTACGCTGGTGGTTCAGACGCCGACGACACACCCACGACGGCCAGCCGTGAGTCCTTTTATACGGAGCGCTTCATGCATTCTTCGCTTCCCGCGACGATGACCGAAATCCACATCAGCACGCCCGGCGCACCGGATGTGTTGCAGCCGATCCAGGTGCCCCTGCCCGCACCGAAACCTGGCGAGGTGCTGATCCGTGTGCAGGCCGCCGGCGTGAATCGTCCCGACGTGCTGCAGCGCGAAGGCAACTACCCCATTCCGCCCGGCGCCAACCCCATCCCAGGCCTGGAAATCGCCGGCACCGTCGCCGCCCTGGGCGAAGGCGTCATCACGCACGCCGTCGGCGAAGCGGTCTGCGCGCTCACCAATGGCGGCGGCTACGCGGAATATTGCGTGGTGCCTTCGGGACAGGTGCTGCCGATTCCGCGCGGCGTTTCCATGCAGCAGGCCGCCGCCATACCGGAGACCTTCTTCACGGTATGGGCCAACCTGTTCCAGTTGGGGCACGCCCGTCGAGGCGACGTGGCGCTGATCCACGGCGGCACCAGCGGCATCGGCACGACGGCGCTCATGCTATGCCGCGAATTCGGCATACGCGCATTCGCCACGGCCGGCGGGCAGGACAAGTGCGAGGCCATCCGCGAACTGGGCGGCGAGCCGATCAACTACCGTCAGGAGTCCTTCGCGGAAGTGGTGATGGCGCACACGGAAGGCCACGGTGCGGACGTGATCCTCGACATCATGGGCGCCGCGTATTTCGCGGACAACCTCGCCACGCTGGCGCGGGACGGCCGCCTGCTGCTGATCGGCTTTCTCGGCGGCGGCACCGCCGAGCACGTCAACCTTCAGGCCATCATGGCCAAGCGCGCCATCGTCACGGGATCGGCCATGCGTCCGCGCTCGACGCAGGAGAAGTCCGCCATCGCCGCATCGCTGCGGGAACATGTGTGGCCCATGCTGGCGCAGGGACGCTGCCTGCCGATGGTCAGCGCCACCTACCCGCTGCTTCGCGCTGCGGATGCGCATCGCCACATGGAAAGCGGCCACCACATCGGCAAGATCGTGTTGACCGTGTAAAGCCCAGCCGCCCGCTCAATACGCGGCGACGGATTGGCGATCCGAAGGAAACGGGCTGCGGCCACGCGTGGTTTCCAGCCATTCGTCCATCTGGCGATGGGCTTCGCGGATCTGCATTTCCCCGGTCGGATGCCGGCGCAATTGCGCGCGCAGCAATTCCACTTCTTGCTGCAACAGGGCGTTCTGCTCGATCAGCTCGTCGCAGGCACGACTCAGCAGGTCGTTTTCGCGATCGCGTTCCATGAAGGCACCGCCTGATCCCGGGTGGGGAATAACGTTGCCTTGCCTGCCGTTAACGCGTCGTGACACTTTGGGTAAGACTTTCGCGCGGCCTTGATGTTTCGAGGGTGTAGGCTGCGGACATGGTTTCCTCCCATGCACAACTTGACCAGATGCTCGACGCGCTGGACGAGTCGGTGCCCCGGTTGGTGCAGAGCAAAACGGCCCCGGACGAGTTCTGGGCCAGCTTCATGAGCATGGCCAACGCCATCCAGAGCCGCGCCGAGCCCCGCGAACGCGACTGGGTTTGCGATCGCCTGGATGCCATCCAGGTCAAGCATCACCTGGTGCCGCCCGCGGACCAGATCTGACGCCGCTCAGTGGCACACCAGCACGGGGATGTCGCAGCTCAGCATCACCTTGTGCGGCACGCTGCCCAGCAGCATGCGCTCCACGCCCTCATGGCCGCGCGAGCGCATGACGATCAGGTCGCACTGATGCTTGGCGGCAGCGGCCACGATGGCCACGTAAGGGCGCAGATCGCAGGCGATCTCGGTTTCGCATCGCACCTGCACCGCCGCCGCACGCTTGGCCACTTCGTCCAGAAACTCCTGCGCACGCGCCTTGGCGGCCTCCGTATAGCAGGGCTTGTGCTGCAACAACTCCGACATGAAGGACACGGTGGAAAGCGGCGGCAACACGTGCACGCCAAACACCGTCGAGCCCAGCCGGGATGCCAGCTCGATGCCGACGTCGACGGCCTTCAGGGCGGATTCGGAACCATCGACCGGCAGAAGGATGTTCTTGAACATGACCTTGGCCTCCCGTGATTTCCCGCCCCAAGTTTAGTCCTGTTGCGTTGGCGCGACGTGCACGCCTGATCCTCCATGCGGCGGATTGACGCCACGCGCCCGCCTCGCGGATCGGTCGCCCTAAGCTGGCCCGGGCACACACCGTGACACAGGCTGCACGACGGCTGCGTCACGCTGCCGCCGTCGCCCCAGGCGCCTTCTTTCGCCGCGTCCGCGGCATTCAGCGAGGAAGCCATGTTCAAACACATCCTCATCCCCATCGACGGGTCCGACGTTTCCCTGCGCGCCGCGAAAACCGGCATCGAGCAGGCCGCACTGACCAAGGGCAAGGTCACGGCGATCCACGTGATCTCGCCGTTCCAGACCATCGCCTACATGGGCGCCATCCTGGCCGCCACCGAATTCGCCTACGACGAGGAAGCCAAGGCCAACGCGCAGCGCTACCTCGACCAGGTCAAGGCCCTGGCGGATGCGGCCGGTGTGCCATTCGAGGGTTACGCCGAGTTCGGCGACCAGCCCTACGAAACCATCGTGCAGGCCTGCAAGGACAGGCACGCCGACCTGATCGTGATGGGCTCCAACGGATGGCGCGGCATGACGCGCCTGCTGCTGGGCAGCGAAACGCACAAGGTGCTGCTGCGCGCCGACGTGCCCGTGCTTGTCTGCCACTGAGGCACCGTTGCGCCCGGCGCCGCGAGGTTTGTCGCGGTGCCGGGCGTTTCCTCACAGGCTCAGTTTCAGGTCCGCCACGTAGGTGCGCTGCGGAAACGGGTGGTACAGGTAGTACTTGTCGTTGGTCACGTTGTCGATGCCGAACGATGCCGCCAGATGATCGTTGATCTGGTAGTGCGCACGCACGTCGAACACGGTGAACTTGTCGAAGGCGCCGAACACGTGCGGCGTGTTGTCGGTGTTGTCCATCGTCGAATACTGCTTGCCGCTGTAACGGCCCGCCAGCGTGAACGCCCAGGCCGCATCGGGCCGATAGGTTGCCACCGCCGTGGCGCGCCAGCGTGGCACGTAGGGCACGTGCTTGCCATCGGATGTGGTGCCGGCCGCGCTGGCGAAGCTGTCGTTGGACAGGATGGTCGAGTCGACGAAGGTCACGCTGCCCGACAGCTCCAGCCCCTGGATCAGCACATTGTCCTTCTGCGCGACGAGCTCGATGCCGCGATTGCGCAGCTTGCCCACGTTCGTCACGTAGGTCACCGGCACGGCCACGTTGGGCAAGGTGGAGGTCTGCGAGATCAGCGCGTTCTTCGTGTTCTCCTGGAACAGCGACAGGCGCAGCATGCCCTGCTCGATCGCATGCTCCACGGCAAGCTCGCCGCTGCGCGCGGTTTCCGGCTTCAGGTTGGGGTTGGGCACGCTGTAGGTCGAGCCGGTCTGCACCAGCTGATACAGCTCGCCCACCGTCGGAAAGCGGATGGCCTTGGCCAGCGAGCCCGTGAGGCGCCAGTCCGGCGCGATGCTCCACTGCAAGGTGGCCTTGGGCGAGAAGCCGTCGGCTTTCTCCGCGGGCTGCTGCACGGCCGTCTTGCCGCTGAAGTTGTAACCATCGCTGGCCTTCCACCACTCGTAGCGGCCACCCAGGGTCAGCAGCCAGTTCGGCGCCAGCCGCCAGGCGTCCTGCAGCCACAGCGCCTGCGTCTGCGTCTTGCCGCGACCGGCCGCGTACAGCGTGGTCAGGCTGTACGGGTCGGTCCAGTCGCTGAGGTTGGTGGTGGGGTTGTTGAGCTTGTACTGGTCCGCATGCGCTCCGATGGACACCTCATGCGCCCCGTCGTAACCCTGCGGACGCCAGATGCCCGTGGCGTCGGCGGTGGACCACTGCGTGCCGCCGTAACTGGCGAGGCGGCCATTGGTGGTCAAGCCTGTTCCCGTGGTCACGCCAGCCGGCTGCCACTGCTTGTCCTGCAGATAGTCGTAATGAGTCACCACGAACGAGGCGTCGTAGTCGCCCTTGGTATCCGACTTCACCGACAGGCCCTGCATCAGGTGGTCCGCGCTGAGCTGATAGATGTTGCTGGCAAAACCCGCCACCTTGCCGTAGGTGGGTTGGCCCGCGGCATCGGTCAGGTAAGTGTCCACGCGGGACTGGCCGTGGTTGTGCCAGTAGCCCGCCAGGTAGGTCGCCTTCCACTGCGGGGTGATGTCATAGGTGAACTCGCCGTTGAGGTCGAGCATGCTCGTATGCAGCAGGCCGCCCGCGCCGTAGACGTTCGCCACCTGCCCCACCTTGTTCAATGCGGGAATGGTGCCGCTGGTGCCGGCGGGGATCGTGCTGCCCGTGATGATCGACAGCGGCTCGCTGAAGCTGTTCGTCGCATTGGCGCCGACGAACCACCCGAAATTGCCGCTGCGCCCGCCGGCCGTGAGGCTGGTCTGGCTGGTGCTGTAGTTGCCGTGCGTGCCGTACAGGTCGGACGACTGCACCGCCTCGGTTTGCTTGATGGTCACCTCGGTCTTGTCCGGCATGCGCGTCACGATGTGCATCACGCCCCCGATCGAGTTGCCGGCATAAGCAGCCGAGAACGGCCCGTACATCATGTCGACGTGATCGATGGCCTCCGGCGAAGTCATGCCCCAGCGCGGCGCGCCGATGGTGTTGTTGTTGGCGATCAATGCCGAGATCGGGATGTCGTCGATGTACACCAGCGTGCGCGCGCTGGAATTGAGCCCCCAGGTGCGCGTGGCCAGCACCGCCTGGGTGTCGCCGTAATTGCGTTTGCGAAGGAACAGGCTGGGCAGGTATTTCGCCGCGTCTTCCACGTCCACGGCATTGATGGTGGCCTCCACGCGCTCGGCGGGCACCGTGGCCAGGGTGGCGGGGAAACCTGGGGCCGCCAGTTTCTGCGTGACGGCGGATACCTTGACCGGCCCAAGGCTGGTGACCTTCTTGTCGGGTGTCGTCTGGTCCGGCGAATCGCTGGGCCCCGACTGGGCCATGGCGATGGAGGAAGCAAGCAGCGTGAGCGGCAATCCAAGGGCCGCTCCGCGCATCAGGGAAAAGCGCATGACATGAATTCCATGGTGTCCAGCGCCGCAATGCGGCGCATGACTGGGCACAGGCAGACACGGGAACCAACGCATGGGCGCGATACCGCGCCGCCATGCCTGTCCCCTGTGTCGCCATCGATATCGGGCCGCCGCGCACGATGGCGCAGCAGCCCGCTAGACCGTCATCCGAGCAGGATAAGCGGTGGCCCTCGTGGATTCGCGCTGAGCAGTGGCTGCGCATGCCGTGGCGCCGCCGTCCCGGTGTCGGGCGCGACGGCCGGCAGGGGCGCGGCGAGAAGAAGGGCGACGAACGCGCCCGAAAGCAGCGGCGTATGCGCCAACAACGCGCAGTAGCCGCACTGATCCATGTGCAGCGCCGGATCGCCGGGCATATCCGGCATGGCGGGCATTGGCATGCCGGCCATATCCGGCATATCGGCATGTTCGCCGCCATGCTCGTGGCCCGCGCACAAGGCGCCCGTATCGCTGGAAACCCACAGGGGAAGCGCGCGCGACACCGTGGGCGCAGCCACGAGCAGCCACATGGCGGCCAGGGCCAGCCATGCAACAAGGCGTCGTGATGTACGGCGTCGGATCAAACCTTTCCCCAACCCTTGAGTGGGCTCCAGACATCATCGCATGATCGGCGATATCTGACACGGGTTGACGGGTGCGGCGCGGCGTCGCTTGTGGGCCGCCGCGCGGCCGGCGTGGCCGCTTCGCCGCGTCAGGCGCCCTTTGCCTTGGCTGCCTTCACTCGGCTGCGCGCCGGCGCATTCTTCTTCAGGTGCGTCCGGTTATAGGCGATGGCGGTGCGCACCAGCGCCTTCAGCGCGCGCTTGTCGAGCTTGTCGCCTTCGTGCAGATCGATGGCACGCCACTTGCCGCCATCGAGACCGGCATTGAACAGCTTGCCGGCATCTTCCAGCTGCGCCCCATGCATAAAGGTGATCTTCACCTTGTCCTTGTGTGCATTGGCGACCGCGATCATGCCGTCGCAGGACCACACCGGGCTGCCCATCCATTTCCAGTCCTCGACGACACCTTCATCGGCGCCAAGGAACGTTTCGCGGACGCTGGCCAGCATCTTGCCGCGCCAGTCGTCGATGCTTGCGATCAGTTGATCGATGCGCTCTGAAGGATTCATCGGATCCTCACTCCCTGCGTTGTGATTCCGAGGTCCGCCCACGCCACCCACGCAGGCGATCGCCACGGCTGATCCGGATAGTACAAGCGATGAAGGCCCCGCATGCCTGCGGGGCCTTCACGCTCTCTCCCGTCACCCTCGGCTATCGCGGAAGCGCTGCGATAGCACCCTTGCCGCCTCTAGCGACGCCCGAAACATCGCACAGCGCGAGGTACAGGGGATGAACGGGGCCGGCCTGCCGCATGGGCTTCGTTCGCCTGTTCAGCGCGGCGTTCCATAACGTCAGTCCGCTGAAAGATGACAGGCCGGAACCAACGGTCGTCAGTCCGCCCTATCGCAACGCATCATGCGCCCGCCTAAACTGCAGATGGCGGCCTGCTTCAGCATGCGAAGCTGAACGAACAGGCCCGTCTGCCCATGACCCAAGGACGGACCACATGGCCACCACTGAGAAAAACCCTTGGCGCCCCTTGCGCCGCTGGGAAAAAGCCGCACTAGCCGCCGTCGGCGTGCTGATACTGATCTGGGCAACCTTTCAGACCTGGAAAAACTGGAGCTTCCTGGCGCACTGCGAGCGTGTCACCGGCGTGGTGGTCGAAAACACGGGGCATCCCGTCATTCGGTTTACCGCGGCGGGCGGCGCAACCGTTCAGTTCGTGCAGAACGGTTACGTCTCGCGCGATGCCGGCTCGGCGATACCCGTCGCTTACGACCCGCACGACCCGGCCGGAACCGCGCGCGCCGATACGTTTCTGGCGCTTTGGGCCTCTATACTTGGTCTTCTTCCCATGAGTCTTGGCTGCCTAGCCGCTGCGTTTCTTGGCGGCGAAATCAGGCTCACCGGCCGATACGGTTGAATGAACTCTCCGTCGTGACAACACGCAAAAGAAAAAGGCGCGGAGCATGCAGCTCCGCGCCTCTCTGAAAGCGAATGCCTTTCGATGACTCAGGGCAACGTCAAGTTGATCGGGTTCGACTTCATGGTGGCCGACAGCGCGGGAAACGGGTCGACGCCGGACATGGTCTTCACGTCGTCCACCGACACCACGGCGCAGGTGTAGTTGGTTTCATTGGTGCACAGGAACGCCGCCGCGCCCACGCCCGGCTCGTATACCGCCTTCCAGGTATAGGCGGGCACGGCCACCGCGTCCTTGCCGATGGTCGGGATGTTGTCCGGATCAAACGCCGGGCCCGTCACCACGTACACCTCGCCCAGCTGCGTCGCGAGATTGCGCACGTAGGTCTCGATCTTTTCCCATTCGCCCGCGTTCAGCACATGCAACTGCGGCACCACGTTGGCCATGGAGAAGGTTTCGCCCTCCGACGTCAGCGTCGAGGCATCGCCCGCCGGCGTCATGTGGCCGCGGTCGTAACCGCTATTGGTGTAATCGGACGACTGCGAACGATCCGCCGTGGGAATGCCCGTTTCCTGATGCCAGGAGCCGCTGCGGCTGATGGAATCGGCACCGGCGATCTGCGCCGCGGTCAGATGCTCCGCCGAATACAGCGGCCCCTTCGTCACGCCCGATGCAAACAGCACGTACTCGGTGTGGCACACCTCCGTCGTGCGGCTCAACAGCGACGCATCCAGCGTCGGCGCCGAGCCCGCGATAAAGAAGTTGGGACAGGCCGTGCCGGCGAACGCGCCGCCGGACACGAAGAAACAGACCGCAAGCAGCCAAGATCCGATGCGTGACATGGAGGTCCCCGTCAATAGGTAGTGCGCGGGAACCTACCGACGGCGAATGTCAGATCAATGACTTTACGGTTGTAGGAAAAACAGCAGGCGAAACCTGTGAATCGCGTCGCATCCGTTTCCCGAACTTGGCGTGCAGGAAAGGTGACGCCTCGTCAGCCAAGGCATTCACCATGCCCAGCCCATTCCCGGCGCATCAACACGGAGTGAGGACTACAGACGAGCACCACAGGCCTTGCTATGGCGGCAACGCTGCTCGCGGAGTCTTCGGACGGGGTTTGCGAGCAGCCACGACAGCAGGGTCGTGAATAGCGCGGGCCGCATGGGGTTGCATCCCACACGGCCCGCTGACCACCACCAACTGAAGTAGGAGTTGATCATGGCTACGCCGGATCATAAGGCACGCGCGCACCCGTCTTTTATCCAAGACGACCACCTCACGCCCTTTCCGGACACTTCGCATCGGGCGAACCTGACAGCGCAACCGCACATCGATGCACCACGCGCTCCCTTGACCGCTTAGGTGGCAGCACCCTCGCCTGTCGACAGCGAGGCATGACTCTGTCCATCGCGACATGGGCGACAAGCAGAGACGAACGACCCGTCACGGAACCAGACCTGCTCGCATGAGCAACGCGCCCCACCCGGCTCGCCCCACCGAAGCCCCGGCATAACCGGCTACCCGCCGACGTGAGGCCAGCGCAAGCCCATTGATCACCCCTGTGGCGCGGCGGTTTTTGAGTCCGCCGCGCCACACCTAGTAGCCCGGATGGAGCCATGCGTAATCCGGGAATGCGTCACGCGCAACCCGGCATATTCGCGATCCCACAACACCGATTCCTGAACCACTTCGATCGCGCTACAGCATGTAGGGGTTCACTGATTGAACCAGGCCAGCACAGCCGGTACTTTTCGAAACGCTGCGGTAGATATCTGGGCAAGGACAACAGCCCTGCTCATCCGCGTACATCATTGCTCGCACTGTCCATGGAAGCCGGAGGGAGTTGACGCATGAAGCGATGCATGTCGAGAGTCTTGGCTTTGGCTGTACTGGCATTTGTAGTGCCGCTCCTGCCCGCTTGTTCCAGCTCTTCCCGACTACCTGAAGTGCTTGCCTCAGCGCCGCTCGCCATGGATAAGGCTGGCGCTTCCGTAAGCGTCGACTTCAACGTCACCGAATCGGATATTGCCACCAAGCACCGACTGATGGTGGCCCTGGATTTTCCGCAGACGAAGAGCATGAAGCTCGAAGACTCCATTCAACATGGAAATGTGCCGGTTGAACTCGAAATCGTCTACCTCACTGATGGAAATTCCATACCAATCCCCACGCAGGACGACGGAGGCGTTGCCGCACATGCCTGGAAAAACGGTAGTGCCACAGCAAACCTGCACTTGTATGCAACCAATGGCGATACATCGTTCGTTCTGATCGCTGGCTTCTATCCCACCAAGCCTGGAAGTTACAGAGCCACCGTCAGAACTATCAAAGACCAGCCCCTCTTCGCAGGGATCAACGGCATCATCAAAGTTCAGCCGTTCTATAACACAGGCGAATGAGTGATAAATCATGACCGATTCGAATAAATATACCTTAACGGTCTATGTTGCCGCTCCTGGCACACCACTTCTCAAGGAGCAAGGTCACACCAATGCCACCTCAGGGCCTGGCCATATGTTTTACGTGGTCAGCGATGGCACAAACGCGCCCAGGAGTTATGGCTTTGCCCCGGTCGAGCACGGCAGCATTAACGGCAAGGGAGAAGTTGCAAGAGATGATCTGCAGAACTACAAAGACCCCTTGTACGCACGGACCATGGAGATATCCAAGGATCAATATGACAAGTTGACTGCCTTTGGCGATAACCCGAGGCAATACGGATTCGACACGCAATATAAAGACGTACGCAATAACTGTGTTGATTTCACCTGGGCAGCCCTCAACCACGCGGGCATCCAGCATCAGAGCCATATCGATCTTGGCACGGGGCCGCTCACTCCAGGCATGCGGGTCCCACTACCCGGTACAAGCGAAGGCAAGGGAGCCTTTCGCCCCACCCAAAACATCGACGACATAAAAAGCATCAAAGACCCGATCCCAGGCAGCCCGCTCAACAAAGAGCACACCAACCCGATGCCTTCGCGGGACTTCAAACAGTGGTTGCTCAGCGACATTCCACTGGACGACCCATCACACCCCGGCAATGCCATGTACAAGCAGGCCCATGAAGGCGTAGCCAAACTCAACGCTCAGCATCAGGTACCCGCTTCCGATCGTGACAAGGATTTTGCCGCCTCGATCGCCACCAACGCCAAAGCAGGCGGCCTCGATCGTATCGACCACGTTCTGCTCAGCCCAGATGGCGACAAAGTGTTTGCCGTGCAGGGAAGCATGACTAGCGTGCACGGCATGGATCGAAAAATAGCGAGCATGCAGACCATGGATGCGCTGAATACGCCGCTGTCGCAAAGCAGCGCTCATTGGCAGCAGGCGGCGGAACAGGGACAGCAGCTTCAGCAGCAGGCGCAGATCAGACTGGAGAATCAGGCGCAGCAGGCCAGTCAGCAGCAAGGTCCGGTGATGCGCGCTTGATGAGCGACCCGAGCCTCGGCTCTCCGTCGGAAACGAAAAACGCCCTCATGCGGGGGCGTTTGCGTATCTGGCGGAGAGAGTGGGATTCGAACCCACGGTAGGCTTACACCTACGGCAGTTTTCAAGACTGCTGCCTTAAACCACTCGGCCATCTCTCCGAATTGTCGCCGCGAGTCGGTGCGCTATGCGCACCACTACGGCAGTTTGACTCCGGCCCTCCGCCCCTTCGGGGCCATCGACGTTGTCGATGTTCGCTCCGGCATCCTGCCTTCGCGTCGAGACCGCTGCCTTACACCGCTCGGCCATCTCCACGAATTGCTCTCGGCTCTTACGTGACCCGAGCCACCTGGATTCCGGCCTGCACCGGAACGACGAGCAACAAATCCTATCAGGAATGGCTCTCCGTGCCCCGCCCTTTTTTCGACAAGGCGATCATCGCCCACAGCATGATGCCTACCGGAATGGCCGCGCCGACCAGGGGAAGCAGCAGCACCGGGGAGCGGATGACCATGGGCACCAGTTGGGTGGTGGCGGCGAAGGCGATGATGCCGAAGCGCAGGGCGCGGCTTTGCCGGGCGAACCAGAAGGCGCCGATGACCAGCACGGTGGCGATGACGCTGAGCACCAGGTCCACCATGGGCATGGGGAACATGGTCACCAGCCCTAAGCGGGTGAGCAGCTCGGTGGCGAGGATGGTCAGCAGCGTGTAGCTGGCTGTGAGTTCCACCTTGTCCCAGCGCGTGCTGCTCATCGCCATGGCTTCAGGCGAGCCGCTCCAGGCCGCGCAGGTAGGGGCGCAGCACGTCGGGCACGGTGATGGTGCCGTCCTCGTTCTGGTAGTTCTCCATCACGGCGACCAGGGTGCGGCCCACGGCCAGGCCGGAGCCGTTCAAGGTGTGCACCAGCTCCGGCTTGCCGGTGGCGGGGTTGCGCCAGCGGGCCTGCATGCGGCGGGCCTGGAAGTCGCCGCAGTTGGAGCACGAGGAGATCTCGCGGTAGGTGTTCTGGCTGGGCAGCCACACTTCCAGATCGTAGGTCTTGATGGCGGCGAAACCCATGTCGCCGGTGCACAGCAGCACCTTGCGGTACGGCAGCTGGAGCAGCTGCAGCACCTTTTCGGCGTGGCCCACCATTTCCTCGAGCTGGGCGTGCGACTGCTCGGGCGTGGCGATCTGCACCATTTCGACCTTTTCGAACTGGTGCTGGCGGATCATGCCGCGCGTGTCGCGACCGTAGCTGCCGGCTTCGGCGCGGAAGCACATGCTGTGCGCGGTGAGGCGCATGGGCAAGGTATCGGCCTCGACGATGCTGTCGGCCACCAGGTTGGTCAGCGCCACTTCGGCGGTGGGAATGAGGTAGCGCTTGGCTTCGTTGACCTCGGTGGAGAACAGGTCTTCCTCGAACTTGGGCAACTGGCCGGTGCCCTTCATGGTGTCCGCGTTGACGATCAGCGGCACGTTGCATTCCAGGTAGCCGTGCTCGCCCGTCTGCAGGTCGAGCATGAACTGGGCGAGCGCGCGATGCAGGTGCGCCAGTTGGCCGCGCAGCACGGTGAAGCGCGCGCCGGAGAGCTTGGCGCCGGCGTCGGCATCGAGCCAGCCGTGACGCGCGCCCAGGTCCACGTGGTCCTTCACCGGAAAATCGAACGCTCGCGGCTGTCCCCAGCGCAGTTGCTCGACGTTTTCGGTTTCGTCCTTGCCCAGCGGCACGGACTCATGCGGAATGTTGGGAATGCCCAGCGCGATGTCGGCCAGTTTGGCCTGCACGTCGGCCAGCGCCTGCTCGTTGGCCTTGAGCTTGTCGCCGATGCCGGCGACCTCGGCCATCAGCGAGGCGACGTCCTCGCCTTTGGCCTTGGCCTGTCCGATGGCCTTGGACCGCGTGTTGCGCAGGTTCTGCAGTTCCTGCGTCTCGGTGGACAGCTGCTTGCGCTGATTCTCCAGGGCCTCGACGGCGGCTACATCGAGGTCGAAGCCACGGGTCTCCTTGAGGCGGGCGGCCGTTTCGGCCAGGCGCGAGCGCAGCAGTGCGGGGTCCAGCATGTCGGGTCCAGATGAATGACTTGGAACGCCGGATTATCGCTGCGGGAATGCTTGAGGGGCAATGCGGCGCAAGCTCAGGCTCGCCGCACACCTGCCGCATGGAAGCACGGCAGGCATGCCACACGTGCCGCGCTTTAGGCGGCGGCCCACAGCACGGCATCCGCCCCGGCCGGCAGGCGCATGGGCGTGGCCGGGTCGCTGACGGCGCGCCACACGGCCTCAGCCACGTCCGTCGAATGGGTTACCGGGTCGGTCGACTGCGCCCAGCCGTTCATCACGCCCTGGGCCAGCTCGGCATAGGCCTCGGGAAAACCCGCCAGCATGCGGGTGCGTGCATTTTCGCCAAAGCGGGTGTCGGGCGCCCTGCCCGGCAGCACCAGCCGCACACGGATGTCGAAAGGCTCCAGTTCCAGGGCCAGCGATTCGGTGAACGCATTCACCGCGGCCTTGCTGGCGGTGTACACGGACAGCAGGTGCAAGGGCCGCAGCGTGACCGTGGAGGTGACATTAACGATGACGCCGCTGCGGCGCTCGCGGAACTGCGGCAACACCGCCTGCGTCATGGCGATGGTGCCGAAGGTGTTGGTCTCGAACACCTCGCGCACCATGTCCATGGAAGTGCCTTCCAGCGCATTGAGCAGACCGATGCCGGCATTGTTGACCAGCGCATCGATGGAACCGGCGGCATCGACAAGGCGGGCGATGCTCTGCGGATCGGTCACGTCCAGCGGCAGTACGCGGAGGCGATCGGACGAAGGCAGCACATCCGCGCGCGGCGTGCGCATGGTGGCGATGACGTTCCAGCCTCGGCCGAGGAAATCGCGGGCGACCTCCAGGCCAAAACCGGACGAGCAACCGGTGACAAGGATGGTTTTCATGAAGGCTCCGGGCGTGGGGTGAAGTGGGAATGGGCCCACGATAGACGCCTGCATCCGGACTAACTACCATCAAAAGTCCAAGATTCATTGGCCATCGTCCAGCCATGACCGATCCGCTCTCGGAAATCGTCACCCTGCTCCAGCCGCAGGCCGCGTTCTCCAAGATCTCCAGTGCCGCCGGGCCCTGGCAGGTGCGGCGCGCCGTGATGGACCGGCCGTTCTACTGCCTGATCCTGGAAGGCGCCAGCCGGCTGGCCATCGAGGGGCGCGAACCCTTGATCCTGCAGGCGGGCGATTTCCTGCTGGCCCCGGCCGCCGTCAGCTTTACGGTGTCCAGCCTGCAACCGCCGGCGCACGACATCGACTCCGTGCCCACGGTGTTGCCCGGCGGCGAATACCGGCTCGGTCGCCCGGAGGGCCCGCCAGACGTCCGCATGATGGCCGGCTTTTGCAACTTCGGCTCGCCGGACGCGGCCTTGCTGGTGTCGCTGCTGCCGCAACTGGTGCACGTTCGTGGCGAGCCAAGACTGTCCACGCTGGTGCAACTGGTAATCGAGGAATCGCGCGCGCAGCGCCCCGCGCGTGAGGTCATTCTTTCCCGGCTGCTGGAAGTGCTGCTGATCGAGGCTTTGCGCTGCACCACCGGCACGACGGCGTCGCCGGGTCTGTTGAACGGCCTGGCCGACGCGCGACTGGCCACGGCGATACGGTGCATGCACGAAAGCCCCACCCACGCATGGACGGTGGCGCAACTGGCGAAGAAGGCGGCGCTGTCGCGCTCGGCGTTTTTCGAACGCTTCAACCGAGCCGTGGGCATGCCGCCGATGGAATACCTGCTCGCGTGGCGCATGGCGCTGGCGAAACGGCTACTGCAAAGCGATGGCCTGGGTATCGCCGAGGTCGCTGAGCGCGTCGGCTACAGTTCGGCAAGCACCTTCAGCGTGGCGTTCACCCGGCACGTCGGCTTGCCGCCCGCGCGGTATACGCGCACGCAGGCGGCGGTGCGCGAGTAACCCGCGATATCGCTCAATGGGCGCGACGCCCGTTTCGCCCCAGCCACCACGCCATCACCGCCCCGGCGAGCAGCCAACCGATGACCTGTTCCACCAGCGCCGCCACGGTGAAGTTGGTGGGAAAGCGATACCAGTTCCAGTACGGCACCAGGGTGCTGAGCCAGGCGAACACGCTGGCGGCCAACGCAATGCTCAGGCGCGTCATGAAGCTGAAGGCGGCCAGCGACATGACAAAGGCCAGCATCAGGGCGGACAAGGTATCGGAGGCCCATTGCCGCGGCAGCTGGCCGCTCATGTCGGAGAGGTCATCGCCCTGCGGCAGGTAGACCATGAAGGCATAGGGCGAGGCCTTGGCCTTGGCCGAATAGGCGGACATGACGGCCTTGTCGCCCATCTTGGCCGGGTCCACCGAGGGCAGCAGATAGACGCCGGCCTGCTCGCCCAGGCCCGGGCGCAGCGCGGCGAGCACGGTGTCTTCGGCCACGGGCTGGTGCATGCCGACATTGCCCAGGCCCAGCGCCATATGCGCCACGGCACCCCAGATGAACATCACGATTCCGCCGAGCAAAGCAGCTGCGAGCACGCGCATGACGACGACTCCCCGCATGATTCGGTGCGGTGAATCTATGCCTGCCACCGGCAGGCGACAACTTTACTTTCGGCCAGTGCGGCCGCGTGCTTCGCGGCGGGCTTCGCGCAGGCTCTGCAGCTTCTCGCGCAGTTTCAGTTCCAGCCCGCGCTCGACGGGTTCATAGAACACCGTGCCTTCCAGCGCGTCGGGCAGCAGTTGCTGGTCGAGCGCCACGCCGCCTTCGCTGTCGTGGTCGTACTGATAGCCCTGTCCGTAGCCCAGGCCTTTCATGAGCTTGGTGGGCGCGTTGCGCAGGTGCATGGGCACTTCCAGCGTGCCGGTCTGCTGCACCACGGCGCGGGCCGCGTTGTAGGCCTTGTAGGCGGCATTGCTCTTGGGCGCGATGGCCAGCCAGATGGCGAGCTGCGCCAGGCCAAGCTCGCCTTCCGGGCTGCCGAGGCGTTCGTAGGTATCCCACGCATCCAGCGCCATGCGCCAGGCGCGCGGCTCTGCCAGGCCAACGTCTTCCACCGCCATGCGCGTCATGCGGCGGGCGAGGTAGAGCGGGTCCACACCGCCGTCCAGCATGCGGGTCAGCCAGTACACGGCGGCGTCCGGATCGGACGAACGCACGGATTTGTGCAGCGCCGAGATCTGGCCGTAGAACTGCTCGCCGCCCTTGTCGAAGCGGCGCGTGCGGTCGGCCAGCACCTGCGTGAGCGTGGCCTCGTCGATGCGATGGTCTTCGGCGAGCTCCGAGGCGATCTCCAGCAGGGTGAGCGCGCGGCGCACGTCGCCATCTGCCGCCTGCGCGATCAGCTTGAGCGATTCGTCCGATACCTCGAGCTGCATCTCGCCAAGGCCACGCTCGGTATCTCCCAGCGCGCGCTTGAGCGCGACCACGACGTCGTCCGCCGTCACCGCCTCCAGCACGTGCACGCGGCAGCGCGACAGCAGGGCCGAGTTGAGTTCGAACGAAGGGTTTTCGGTGGTGGCGCCGACGAAGATGATCACGCCGCGCTCGATATGCGGAAGGAAGGCGTCCTGCTGCGCCTTGTTGAAGCGATGCACCTCGTCCACGAACAGCACGGTGCGGCGGCCCTGCGCGAAATTGGCTTCCGCCTCGGCCAGCGCCTTGCGCACGTCGGGCAACCCGGAGAGCACGGCGGAAATGGCGCGGAAATCCGCATCCGCATAGCGCGCCACCAACAGCGCCAGCGTGGTCTTGCCGCAGCCGGGCGGCCCCCACAGGATCATGGAATGCACCCTGCCCGCCTCCAACGCGCGGCGCAGGGCCTTGCCCGGCGCCAGCACGCGCTGCTGGCCCACGATTTCATCCAGGGTGCGCGGCCGCATGCGTTCGGCCAGGGGCTTGAGATCGTCGGACTCTGGAAACAGGCCCGGCGCGTCGAACATATCGCTGCGTGACATGCCGGGGATGATAGGGCATTGGGGCCGACAGAGCTTTATGAGGTGTTCGGGCCGTCGATGGAGAGGGACACCAAGAACCGTCATGCCCGCGAAGGCGGGAATGACGAGCAAAAAAAGCGGGGCTTCGCGAGCCTTTCTCAGGACTTCGACTCGTCCCGCCTTCCCTGCTTCAACAAACTGAACGCCATGGCCGCCACACCCAGCGCACCCAGTGCCAGCACCACCCATAGCAGCGGCTTGGTCCAGTCATAAGGCACCTTGGGCGCCTCCAGTGCGGATGGGCCGGCCTCGTCCACGCGTGGACCGAGTTCGGCCAGCGTCGGCTGCCAGTCCTCGCCTTTGGTGCTGCGCAGGCGGCTCAGCGCTTCGTCCACCGGGTAGTCGCCGCGCCGCGCCGAGTAGCTGCCGGCCAACAGGCGGAACGGCGCGCTGCCTTCGGGAATGAACACGTACTGCGGCGGCAGCCAGCCCACGCTCAGGGCGGGCGCGCCGGCCAGCGGCGTGTCGCTGCGCACGTGGATGCGCCGGGTGTTGTACGGCTGGCTCATCGTGGCCGTGTCCTCGCCACCCTTGCCGCCCGCGCGCACCAGGTTGAGCGAAGTCACTTCCGACCAGGTCTCATCGCCGTTGTCCAGGATCACATGCACGGTCGCCGCGTTGTTGTCGGCAGGCAAGGTGAGCTTGAACGCGATCAACGGCAGCTCGGCGGACAGCTCGTATTCGTAGTCGCCCGACACCTGCCCATTCGGCCTGGGCTCCAGCCACTGCAACTGCGAGGCGCGGTCGGCCGCCGCATCGGTGTAGTTGCCGACCAGCTTGACGGTGGGCACGTGGCCCGTGCTCCAGTCCACCTGGCCGTCGGTCAGGCGCACGCGGAAATAACGCTCCGGCTCACTGCTGGCGGTGTCGATGCTCAACTGCTCGACCTGGTCCTGATCGCCATGCACGCGGGTCAGGCCCACGTCGCTGGACATCAAATTCCACTGCCGCAGGTCGTTGCTGCCTTCGACGGTAACGTGGATCTGGAAATCCTCCTGCAGCGTCGACGGATCCAGCGCAATGCTGTCGATCTCCACGGCGCGACCCGCATCGATCAGCCAGCTGTCGGTATGCTGCGCGGTGGCGCCCCGGTCGTCCTGGCTGATGACGATGCCGCCGTTGGCATTGCGCTCCACCTTCACGCTGTCGCTGTTGTTCGCGGCAGCCACAGGCACCGGCAGCAGGCGAGCCATGGTTTCGAAGTGATGCCTGGTCGGCGGCGACGGCGGCATCGGCGCGAACGGCACGGGCTTGCCCGCCGCGTTCACCACGATCACGTCACGCAGATGCGCCGACGGGTTGGCGGCGGCATAGACCTGCGGGCCCAGCACCACCCGGTACGCATCGTCGGCGCTTTTCGTATCGAGTGGAAACGCATAGGCGTAGTTCACGTTCGGCCCCGCCCGCGCGGCCACCACCGGCAGCATCAAGGCCAGCGCAATCCAACGAACATCAAGGCGCATGCCCGGTCTCCTCCATAGACGATGAACGACGCGGCGGAGCCGGCGCCAGGTATCCGATGACACTGCACAGCAGGCCGAACGCGATGAACGAGCCAATGCCGAACAGGTTGCCCAACTGGCGACGGTCGACCAGGATCAGCTTGGCCAGCACCACGCCCATGATGATGGCGCCGGCCAGCCAGAACAGGCGATGGCCGCGGCGCGAACCCCACACCCAGGCAAACAGGCCGAGCACGCTCCACACCACGGTGAGCGACATCTGCGCGAGGCTGGAATCGGCCAGATCAGTACCCCACGCCACGCCGCCGAGCTGATGCACGGCGCGCAGCGTGATGCTGGTGGCCAGCGCCAGCACGATGGAGCCGAGCACCGGGCCGCGCGCATGCCGCAACACGGGCGGCAGCGACGGATCGGTGATCCAAGCCGCGAACATCGCAGCAGTCGCCAACAGCAGCAGCTCCACCGGATTCAGCAGCGGCACGTAGCGCAGCGGCGCGGCATCGCCGTCCATGAACAGCGCGATCACGCCCGCCAAGCCAAGCGCGGCCAGCAGCGAATATTTCAGCGGCGGCAACCAGCGCGGCAGGCTTTCCACCATCGGTGGTGCGATCAGGCGCGGTCGCCAGTGCGCGAGCGCAAACGCCAGCAGCAGCGACAGCAGGCTCAACGCCGCCATCCAGCTGCCGGACAGCCAGCGCAGGCGATCCAGCGCCACCGCCACGCCAAACCCGGCGAGCAGCACCCAGCGCCACAGCCACGTCCATTGCGCCGCCGTGCCGGCCCATTCGGCGGAACGCAGGCACAGCAGCGTGCGCCAGCCCAGCACGGCGGCGGCGATCACTGCCAGAAGGTTCCATCCTCGCCAGGGTTGCTCGTGACTGGCGGCCATCAGGACGACAAGCACCAGCACGCAGGCCATCAGCGCCACCGGGCTCCATCGCAGCGCAAAGCCCAGTTCCTGCGTATCGCGATACCTGGATGCTTCCGCCGTGCCCCACGCGGTGACGGCGAACCATGCGAACCACGCGGCGGACATGTTCGCGTCCGGCACGAAGCTGGAGATTTCCTGCGCGCTGGCGGCGATCCACCACAACATGCCCCAGGCATACAGCACCACCGAAAGCACGCGGTGCAGCGCACGTCCGTTGCCCAGCCGCGCAAACAGGCCCGCGCTGGCAAAGCACGCGATCACCAGCATCAATGCGCTGATGCATTCACGGTTGAGCACCGGCCACGCGACGTGAACGCCGCCGTGCATGCCGCGATCGATCAACAACGCGCACGCGGCGAACACTTGCAGCGCGACGCCGCTCCACGTCGCGAACAGGCGCTGCTGACGCAGGCCCAGCCAGATCAGCCCCGCGCCTTCGAGCGCGAAGATGCTGCCGGTGACGTCGGCGCTCAAGGCCAGCGGCACGGTGAGCGTCGCGAGCGCCACCGCCAGGATGGCCCAGGTGTCGCGGATCAGCCGCATGCCCGGCTGGCGGCGCGACAGATACGCCACCGCCACATAGATCGCCGCGGCCACCAGCGTGGAGATGGCCAGCGCCTTGCCGTCCCACTGCAGCAGCGCGCCCTGCAGCAACAGGCTGACCAGCGGATTGCCGAACATCAGGCAGCCGTCGATCACCAGGCGCCGGTCGACTGGCGCGCGCACCACGTGCAGCCAGGGAATGAACAGGTAGAACAGGAAGTTGAGGATCAGGAACGGCTCGGTGCTGGCGAACAGCGAATGGTCATAGCGCAGCACGCCCCATGCACTGCCCACCGCGAAGGTCGCGATGAAACCCAGCAGGTTGAGCACGCGCCACGAGCGCTTCCAGGCGATGCCGAGAATGGCGAGGTTCAATACCGCGTAGTAACTGAACAGCGCCACGTGGCTGCCGTTGCCGGTGGAGACCAGGATGGGCGCGGCGAAGCCGGCGATCAGGCCCAGCACGGCCAGCGCCAGCGCGTCCTGCATCACCGCCAGCACGCCGATGCCGGCCACCAGCACCACGAGCACGGCGAACGCCGCGCCCGCGGGCAACAGATCGTAGAGACGGAAGGCGGCGAACACCGTCATCACCAGCACGCCGATGGAGCCGCCCTGCAGGGACAGGGCGAACACGCGCCGCGATTCGCGCTTGTGCCAGCCAAAGAACAAGCCGCCGATGGCGGCCAGCGCCACCATGGACACGCGCAAGGCCACGGGCACGTGCAACATGCCGGCATCGGATGCGTACTTGAGCAGCGCCGCCACGCCGGCGAACAGCACCAGCATGCCGATCTTCACCGGCACATTGCCCTCGGTGAACCAGCCCCACACGCGCTGAAGCAGGCGATCGAATGCCGAGGGCTGCGACGGCGCGGCGGGAGCGCGTGGCTCGGCGGGCCTGGGTGCGGGCGCCGCAACCGGCACGGGCGGCGGTGTCTCTTCCCGTGCCACGGGGGACGGCGACACCGCCGCCACCGGTGGCGCGACCGGCGCCGACGGTTCGCGAAGGGTTTCGCGCGCTTCCTGCGCGGTCATCCAGGGTCGTTCGGTAGCCGCCTGTTCCGGCGCGGGCGCTTGCGCCGGCTTGGTCGCCGTCAGCTGCTTGCGGATGCGATCCAGCTCATGGGACAGCTCCATCTGCCTGCCCCACAACAAACCCACCGCCGCGCCACCGACGATGCCGGCCAGGCTGGCTGAAGACACCAGCCCGCCCAGCACCGCACCGATCACCATCCATAGAAGAATCATGCCTGTCCGTCTCCACCCGCCTGGGGCCTCACACCGCCAGTGTGCCATGGCCGACTCCATGCCGACCTGCAAAGGGCGTGCGCTACGGGCGACGTACGTCACGACAATCAGATATTTCCTACATTTTGGCGTCGCTCCGCACGCTGCTCCATCCAGTCGTACAGCACCGGCAACAGCAGCAAGGTGAGCAGCGTGGAGGTGATCAGGCCGCCGACTACCACGGTGGCCAAGGGACGCTGGGTTTCCGCGCCCACGCCGCTGGAGAGCAGCATCGGCACCAACCCCAGGATGGCCACGCTCGCCGTCATCAGCACCGGGCGCAGGCGCAAGGTCGTGCCGCGCATCACCGCGTCGCGCACGCCCATGCCCTTGGCGCGCTGCTCGTTGAGGAAGCTCACCAGCACGATGCCATTGAGCATCGCCACGCCAAACACCGCGATAAAGCCGATGGCCGATGGCACGGACAGGTATTGCCCGGTAACCGCCAGCGCCACGATGCCGCCGATGGTGGCAAACGGCACGTTGGCGAGAATCAGCGCGGCGTACTTCATCGAGTTGAACGCCGTATAGAGCAGGATGAAGATGAAGAAGATCGTGGCCGGCACGATCAGCGACAGGCGCTTCAAGGCACGCTGCTGGTTCTCGAACGCCCCGCCCCACGCTGTGTAGTAGCCCGGCGGCAGCTTCACCTGCTGCGCGATGGCCGCATTCGCCTCACGCACGAAGCCGTCGATGTCGCGGCCGCGTACATCCATCTGGATCACCGCATAGCGCTGCAGCTGCTCGCGACGGATAAAGGAATAACCCTCCGCCTCCGTCACTTCGGCCACCTGCGCCAGCTGCACGATGGCGCCGCCCGGCGACTGGATGGGAATGCGCTCGATCGCCTGCATGGAGCGCTTGTCCGCATCGTCCAGCCGTACGGCGATATCGAAACGCTTGACGCCATCGATCAGGGTGCTGATCGGTTCGCCGCCGATGCCGTTGCGCACCACGGTAAGCACGTCGTCCGCGTTCAAACCGTAGCGCGCAAGCGCGTCGCGGTCGACGCGGATGCGTATCTGCGGCTTGCCCAGGTTGGCTTCCAGGGCCAGATCGGCCACGCCGGGCACGCCAGCCAATACGTCCTTGATGCGCGCGCTCAGCCGGTCCAGCTCGCCCAGGTCGTCGCCATAGAGCTTGAGCGCCAGGGTGGCGCGCACGCCGGATATCAGCTCTTCGATGCGCATCTGGATGGGCTGCGTGTAGCTCACCACGGCGGTCGGCAACGCATCGGACAGCTCGCGCTGCATGTCCGCCTCGATGCTTTCCAGCGTCTGTCCCTTGCGCCATTGCTCGCGCGGCTTGAGCGGTGTGTAGACCTCCATGTAGTTCACGTCCGCCGTTTCGCCCTTCTCGGCACGGCCGATCATCGCCAGCGTGGTATCCACCTCGGGGAACGATGCCTTGATGCGCGCGGCGACCTGCCGCGAGATCTCGATGGACTCGTCCAGCGAGGCCGACGGAATGGAGGTGATGCGCCACATGATGGCGCCCTCCTTCAGGTTGGGCATGAATTCCTTGCCCAGCAACGGGAACAGCACCAGGCTGCCGAGCAAGGCGCCGCCCGCCATGCCGAGCACCCAGCCGCGCCGCCGCAGCGACCACGTCAGCACCGCGCCGTAGCGCTGCTTCAGGAAGGCCACGAGGCGCGTGTCGCGCTCTTCCTTCGGCTTCAGCAGCAGCGCGGCGAGCACGGGGATCAGGGTCAGGGCAAGCAACAGGGAGCCGGCCATGGCGAAGCTGATGTTGAACGCCATCGGCTTGAACATCTTGCCTTCCAGCCCTTGCAGGCTGAACAGCGGCAGGAACACCACGATGATGATGACGATGGCGAACGTGATGGGGCTGGCCACTTCGCGCGCCGCCGCCAGCACCGCCGCCGTGCGATCCACCGGCAGGCCGTGCGCCTTGCGCTCGGCCATGATGCGGAACGCGTTCTCCACCATCACCACCGCGCCATCCACCATCATGCCGATGCCAATGGCAAGGCCCGCCAGCGACATCAGGTTGGCCGACAGCCCCGCCTGCTCCATGCAGATGAAAGCGATCAGCATGGCCAGCGGCAGCGCCACGACCACCACCAGCGCGCTGCGGAATTCGCCAAGGAACAGGAACAGCACCAGGGCCACGAGGATCGAGCCCTCCACCAGCGCCCGCACGGCGGTGCCCACGGCCTTGTTCACCAGCTCGGTGCGCTCGTAGACCGGCTTGACCACCACGCCTTCGGGCAGGGCCTGCTGCACGGTATCCAGCTTGGCTTTCACCGCATCGACCACGCTTTTCGCGTTCTCGCCGATGCGCGCCAGCGCCTGCCCCATCACCACTTCCTTGCCATCGCGGGTGACCGCGCCGGTACGCGGCGCGCCGGCCTCTTCCACGGTGGCCACGTCGCGCACGTAGACGGGCGTGCCGTCCTCGGTCTTCAGCACGATCTGGCCGATGTCGCGCGCGTCCCGTACCAGGCCGAGTCCGCGCACAAGGTATTGCTCGCGTCCCACGTCGACGAAGTTGCCACCGACCTGGGCGTTGTTGGCCTGCAAGGCCTCGATGACGTTGCGGAAGCCGAGGCCGTGCGCGATGAGCTTCATCGGATCGATACGCACCTGGTACTGCTTCTCCTGCCCGCCCCAGGAGGTAACGTCATCCACGCCGGGCGCGGTGCGCAGCATCAGGCGGATGGTCAAGTCCTGCAGGGTGCGCAGGCTGCGGTCGTCGGGCGCGCTTTTTAGCGCATCGTCCGCGCGCTCCACGGTGTACCAGAGCACCTGCCCCAGGCCCGAGGTGTTCGGCCCCATCTCCGGTTTGCCATAACCGGCAGGCAGGCGATCGCCCACCTGCTGCAGGCGTTCGTTCACCAGCTGGCGGGCGAAGTAGATGTCCATGTCGTCGCTGAAATACACGGAGACATAGGACAGCCCGAACAGGCTCACCGACCGCACTTCCTCCACTTTCGGCAAGCCGGCCAGGGCCGACTCCACGGGCGTGGTGAGCAACTGTTCCACGTCCTCCGCGGCCAGGCCCGCGGCTTCCGTATAGACATTGACCTGCACCGGCGTCACATCCGGAAACGCGTCGATGGGCAGCTTGCGCACGGCCTGATAGCCAAGCACGCCGACGACGAGGAACGCGATGATCACCAGCAGCTTGTAACGCAGCGAGAGTTCGACCAGACGGGCCAGCATCATTCTTCTCCCAGCTGCGAGCGCAGCAGTCGCGCCTTGAGCGCAAAGGCGCCCTTGCTGACGTAGGACACGCCAGGCTTCAGGCCTTCACGCAGCTCCACCCAGCCGTCGCGGGTTTCGCCCACCTGCACGGCCACGGGCTCGAAGGCGCCCTTGCCGCTGGCGACGAACACGGTGGACTGGTTCTGCAGCAGCACCACCGATTCCACTGGAACCGCGAGCACGGAGCGACCACCCACGGCAATGCGCGCATCGACCAGTTCGCCCGGGTGCAGCAGGTCGCGGCTGTTGTCCACCGCGATGCGCACGGGCACGGTGCGGGTCTTTTCGTCGGTCTGGTGCGAGCGCTGCACGACCTTGCCGGGCAGGCTCTGCCCGTGGATGAGAACGCGCGCCGCATCGCCTTGCGCCACGCGCTCGGCGTCGGCGGGCGACATGCGCGCCTCCACCCACACCGAATCCTCCTTGACCAGCGTGAACAGCATGCGTCCCGCATCGACGCGCTCGCCCACCAGGAACTGGTCGGTGGTGATGCGTCCATCGGTGGGGGCAAGCAACTCGTAGCTTCCATCCGCCCTGGCCGATCCGGCGTGCAGCACGCCCTGGATCTGCCCGTCGGACAAGCCATAGGCACGCAAGCGCGCACGCGCCTGGTCGCGCTGCACCTGCACTTCGGTGTAGCGGCGCCCGGACACCGCCCGCGGCCCCAGCGAGGACACGCGCCGCCACTCCTGCTCGGCGACGATCAGCGCACCCTGCGTTTCCGCCACCTGCACGCTGGACAGCACCACCAGCGGCTGGTCGGCCTTCACCACATCGCCCAGCCTGACCTTGCGCGACAACACCATCGATTCGATGCGCGGCGACACCAGCACGGTGGAGTACGCGTCGACCTTGACCTCGCCAGGCGACTTGATCTCGTCGGCCAGCTCACGCGGAGCGAGCTTCGCCAGCACGATGCCGGCATCCTGCATGGCCCGCGCATCGAGCACCAGGGGATTGGCCGCCTGCTCTGCCGAAGCGTTCGTGGCGGCGATCGCCAGCGCCAATGCGCAGGCTGCATAAAGGGATAAGCGATTCATCGGGAAGCATCCTGTGTGCGGCCGTCCAGCCAGTCCGTCAGGCGGCCGGCGGCGGCGAGGTAGTCGAACCAGGCCTGCCAGGCCTGGCTTTCAAGAGCGAGCGCGGATAGCGCGGTGTCCAGGCTCTGCTTGAGCTGGACGAGGTAGTCGGAAGTACTGATTTCCCCGGCCTGCCACAGCTTTTCCAGCAGGGCGGCGCGTTCGTCGAAGGCGGCTGCGCGCCCTTCGCTGAAGGCGAGGCCCGCCGTGCGCAGGGCGTCGTAGCGCGCCTGCGCCTCGCGCAGCGTTGCGCCGCTGGCCAGCTGCCGCGCACGCACGGCCGCCGCCGCGGCGCCGGCGTCGGCCAGCGCGGCATCGACTTCGGCGCGCCCGCTGTTGAGCACGGGCAAGGGAATGCTCACGCTCAGGCCGATCACCTGATCGGTCGCCACGCCGGTGCGCACGCGGCCGCCGGTAAGGCTCACCGTGGGATCGGGAATGCGCGCGCGCCGCGCCACGTCGATGCCAGCCTGCGCCGTCGCTTCGTCGGCACGCGCCTTGATCAACTCGGGGCGGTCGTCCATCGACAGAGGCACCACCGTGTTCGATCCCGGCGGCAACCCCGCCGGCAACGGCGGCGACGCCTTCACCGCGTCGCCCACGATGGCGTCGAGAGAGGCCCGCGCCGCCGCTTCGCTGCCGGCCAGCGACGCCTGCTGGATCTGGGCTTCGCCCAGGGCCAGTGCGGCCAGGTCGCGCTCCGGGCTGCTGATGTCGCCCACCTTCAGGCGCTCGGCCGCCAGCGCATCGAAGCGGCGCATCAGTTCGACGCGATGCTCGCCCAGCTCGCGCTGGCGCGACGCCAGCGCGGCACCGGACCAGGCCTTCAGCCAGCGCGACGCGACCTCCCTGCGCAGCAGTTCATAGGACGCCTCGCGACTGCGCCACGCCGCTTCGGCCTGCGAAGTGCGAGCGCGTCGCTTGCCCGAGAGATCGAGCGGCAGCGAAAGACCGGCCGTGCGCCGATCGACGTCGGCGTTCTCGGCATCGAGCGACAACGCGGGGTTGTAGACCGGCTGGGAGGCGGCGCGCACCCGCGCCTGGGCCGCCTCCACCTCGGCGCGCGCGGCCTGAACGTCGGGGCTGGCGCCCCATACGGCGCGCACGGCGCCCTGCAAGGGGGAAACGGCGAGTGGCGCCGGAGTCTCGGCCACCGGCGAAGCCGCGGCGGTCGCAATGAAAAACAGGCAGGCAGCTCCCGCAAGGGCTGCACGTAGGACAGACATGGAAGCATCTCCTGAAAACGGACACGGCGAATGCACCCGCAAGGGCGCACGTCAGGCGGTCGTTTTCAGGCGATGGGTGGGCGCAGCAGGGAGCGCGTGGCTTCGGGCAGGCGGCCCGCGTCGATGGATGGCACGGCAAAGACCGCCTCGGGCATGCCGACGGCCAGCGCGACGGAAACCGGCAGCGTGGCCGCATGCGCGCAGGCGCAATGGCATGACGCGCCCTCGCCCAGCAGGCAATCGCCGTCGCCCTGCGGGGCGGGAGTGGCATCCACCGTCATGGCGATGGAGGTATGCGCCTGCGCCTGGAACGTGTCGCGCTCCCCGCCATCGGCAAGGCACACCGAGCCGCTGACCAGCTTGATCAACAGCACGACCACCACCAACACCCACAGGCCGCGATGGCGGCGCAGGCGATGGAGCAGTGGCAAGGAACGGGGCGACATGGGCTGGATGCTAGAAAACAAGTCGCGTGTTAGACAATTTCATTCGCGGCGTGGCGCACCTGTGACACGCCCGGCACGCAGGCCGTGACGTCCTGACACAAGGTTTCCGCACTATGGCGATCGCCGCCATGGCTATCATGTCGAGGCGTAGTCGGGTGGAGTCCGCAAGTGGCGCAAAGGCCGGGGCGAGCAACCAAGCAGGGGGTCCGGGGAGGCGCGGCGGCATGGAATGCGGCCCGGCTGGTCGTGTTGTTCTGGCTGGCGATGGTGCCGGCGCTGTGCCTTGGCGCCGCGAGGGACCCCTGGGCCCCCTTCGATGCGCCCTGGTTCGACCGCATCGGCGTCAACGACGGCCTGCCGCATTCCATCACCACCACGCTCGCGCAGGACAGCCGCGGGCTGATATGGATCGGCACGCTGTCGGGCCTGGTGCGCTACGACGGCTACCGCATGCAGGTGTTCAGCGCCACCGGCGGCAAGAGCGACATTCCCGATGCCTACGTGCGTTGCCTGCTCACGCTGCCGGATGGCGGCCTGCTGGTAGGCACCAACTCCGGCGGCCTGAGTCGCTTCAATCCGCTGGACAACACGTTCCGCAGTTACCTGGTGGGCCGCGGCGGCACCAGCGACCGGAAGATCTACGCCATGACGCCGGACGGCAGCCGCGGCGTGTGGATCGCCACGGAACGCGGCATCGACTACCTGGACCTGGGTAGCAACCGCATCACGCCCGTGCCGCTGGCCGAAGGCATGTCGCCACGCAGTTTCGGCATCCTGCAGGATCGCGCCGGCAACCTGTGGGTGGGCAACGTCGCCGGCCTGTTCGTGCGCCGCAGCGGCGAAAGCCGCTTCACCCGCGTGGAACACCCGGCGAACGACGCCAACGTCGATGCCGTGCTCAGCGATGGCATCTGGGCCCTGCGGGAAGATCGCGAGGGACGCCTGTGGGCCGGCAGCACGCAATCCGGCGCGGCCTACCGCGACGCCTCCGGGCGCTGGCACGCGGTTCCGGGCTTCAGCGGCTATCCGCGCGACCACTCGCGCCGCGCCACGGTGCGCGCCTTCAGCGAGATGAGCGGCGACACCCTGTGGATCGCCACCGACGGCGATGGCGTGCTCGCCTATGACGTGAACGCCGGCAGCTTGCACGCCATCGTCCATGACACAGCCCAGCCCTCCTCGCTGCCCGGCGACTCGGTGCGCGACCTGCTGCAGGACAGCTCCGGCAACCTGTGGGTCGCCACCGACCTTGGCGTGGCGCGCTACAACCCCGATGCCCGCAAGGCCTTCGCCCTGCAGCCTTCGACCAGCGACAGCCGGTCGCTGGCCAACACCAATGTGCGCGGCATCTTCGTCGACAGCCGCCAGCGCATCTGGCTGGCCATGAGCGCGGGCCGCATCGACGTGATCGACCTGGCGGACGGCGCCATCCGCCACCTCGAACTCAACGGTGTGCAGGCGCGCCGCGACGTGCAGGCCTTTGCCGAAATGCCCGATGGCACCCTGTGGGTCGGCACGCAGGGCCTGGCGACGATCAACCCCGACACGCTGGCCATCCACGGTTCGGCCATTCCAGAAATGGACGACAAACCGGTGCTGCACCTGCTGGCCGACGATGGCCAGCTGCTGATCGGCACCTACGATGGCGTGTACCGGTACGACACGCGCACGCATGCCCTGGCGCATTTCACGCACGACGCCAATGACCCTGGCAGCCTGTCCAGCGATACGGTGAGGCGCATCGCCCGTATCGGCAACGACATCTGGTACGTGACCGGGCGCGGCATCAGCATCGCCGGCAGCGCACTGCAGAACCACGGCTTCGAAAACCTGTTCCATCGCCCCGGCGACAACACTAGCCTGCCCAACAACCTGGCCAGCTCCATCGCCATGGACCCGCAGGGCAACCTGCTGGTCGGCACCTATGGCGGCCTGGCGATATTGCAGCCGCGCAGCGCGGGCGAGCCTTACCGGTTCAACACCATCGGCATCGCCAATGGTTTGCCCAGCGATAACGTCAACGCCGTGCAGCCGGACGACCTCGGCAACCCGTGGGTGAGCCTGCCCAACGGCCTGGCGATGATCGACGCCAACACGCATGCCGTGCACACGCTGGGCCTGCGCGACGGCCTGCGCATTTCCAGCTACGTCTACGCGGCCGCTGCACGCGCGCCGGGTGGCGAACTGCTGTTCGGCGGACTCGGCGGCCTGACCGTCGTGCGTCCATCTTGGCAGCCGCGCGACGAAGCCGACGCGCCGCTGGCCATCACTTATGCGGCGGTCAATGGCGCGCCGCTGGCCTTCGGGAAACTCCCCCGCAGCGGTGAGTCTCTGGCGATCCGTTCGCGCAACCGCAGCCTGCGCGTGGATTTCGCCCTCCTCGACTACGAAGCGCCGGCGGAAACCAGCTACAGCTACCGCATGGAAGGTTTCGACGAGGAATGGATCGAAGTGCCGCGCGGCGGCTTGCCGACGGCGATCTACACCAACCTGCCCCACGGCGACTACAAGCTTCGCCTGCGTGCGCAGACGCACGGCATGCAGCCGCGCGTGATCGAGTCCGGCGTGGACGTCAGCGTCGAGCCGCGCTGGTACGAAACCATCCAGGCGCTGGTGGCCGCGGGCATCCTTGCGCTGGTCGCCATCGTCGGCGTCATCCAGCTGCGCACGCTGTATCTGCGCCGCCAGGCGCGGCAACTGCAGCAGCAGATCGACCTGCGCACGCAGGACCTGCTGGTCGCCAACAAGCGCCTGGACGAGCTGGCCAATACGGACGCCCTCACCGGCGCCTGCAACCGGCGGCGGCTGCTGGAACTGGCGGAAGAAGTGCGCGCGCTGAGCGCCGATGGCCAGGCCTGCATCGCCCTGCTCGATCTGGACCGCTTCAAGCGCATCAACGACACCTATGGCCACCTGGCTGGCGACGCAGTGATCCGCCATGCCTGCCGAATCATGCAGGAGCAGAGCCGCGACACGGACATCATCGGCCGCTATGGCGGCGAAGAACTACTCGCCTGCCTGCCGGCCAGCACGCTGGAACAAGGTATGGCGGTCGCCGAGCGCATCCGTGCCGCGCTGGCAGAACATCCACTGGAACACGACGGCCACGCCATCGTGGTCACCGTCAGCATTGGCGTGGCGGCCTACCGCGCGGGAGAAACCCTGTCGCAATGGCTGACCCGCGCCGACGGAGCGCTGTACGAAGCCAAGCACGGCGGCCGCAATCGCTGCGTGGCCGCGCACTGAGAGCCCGCTCGAAATCTCGCATGAGCGCACATTTCTCCTCACCGTCATCCCCGCGAAAGCGGGGATCCAGTGACTTTTACTCGCCGCGAGAAGGCTTAAAGACACTGCTCCCCGCTTTCGCGGGGATGACGGTGAGGGAGCAGGTACTGCTCAGAAGATTTCGAGCAGGCTCTGAGGTACCGCATTCAACCGAAGTGACGGTGCCGGTAAATGGCGTAACCCAGGCCCACGATGCCGGTCAGCGCCGCCGGCGCCAGCAGCACGCGCTCCTGCACCACGGCGAAACCCAGCGCACCCGCGGCGGCACCCACGATGAAACAGCTCGCCACCAGCAGGCACACCTGGATGCGCAACGTATCGACCTCGAGTCCACGCAGGCGCTGGCCGAGATAGATGCCCAGGTCGGTGAAGATGCCCGACAGATGCGTGGTACGCAGCGTGGCGCCGCTATACGTGCTGACCATGGCGTTCTGCAGCCCGCAGGCCATGGAGGCGAGATAGAGGCCCAGATCGCTCTCGCCATGGATCAAGGGCGTCGCCACGAACAACAGTAGCGATTCCAGCATCAGCACCACGCCGTAGCGCCGGCCCAGCTGCAGCGTGCGCTGCTGCACGATGAAGCCACTGAGCATGGCGCCGAACAGGAACGCACCGATCACGAAGCCCCAGTGCAGCACTTCGGCCGCATCCAGCCGGGCCAGCGCGATGCCCAGCTCCGTGCTGGTGCCGGTGAGATGCGTGATCGGCTGATGCCGGAAGCACAGGTATCCCACCGTATTGATGCTGCCCGCGATCAGCGCGAGCAGACCGCCACCCACCCAGGCCCAGCGCGGCAGCTGGCGCAGCATGGCCGCTCAGTTCTTGATCGGCTGCGTCTGGATCACCGGCGCGTCGCCGATCACGTCGGCCCCCGGCGGCGGCACGAAATTGAAGGTTTCCGGTGGAATCGCCACGTTGCGATGCCAGTCGGAGAAGCGGATGTCGGTGACGGCGCCGAGCTGGTCGCGGAACACCATGCGGGCCAGGCCGTTGGCGTCGAAGCCGAGGTCGGCGTAGTCGAACTGCGGATCCTTGGCCTTGGAGGTCAGGCGTAGCCAGCTCAGGCCATCGTGATCGCCCTGCTCCACCGCATTGAAGTCCTTGTCCATCTGCTTCACGTTGGTCAGCACGGTCAGCGGACTGTGCGATTCCTCGGAGCTCTGCACGCGCACCGTGACTTGTTCCAGGTCCGGGTCGTACAGCCACACGCGGCTGCCATCAGCCACGATGGTCTGCTTGGACGGCGCCAGCGTCTCCCAGCGGAACTGCCGTGGCGCTTCCAGCGCCAAGGTGCCGTTGCTCGGCTTGCCGGCGTTGCCGTTGGCGTCCTTCAGCGTTTGCGAGAACTTGCCGGTGAGCGAGTGCAGGCCGGTGGTGAACGCGTCGAGTTTGCTGCGCGCCGGGCCGGCGGCCATGGCGAGGCTGCTGAGGGAGAAGGCGAGCGTGGCGGTGGCGAGGAGGAGCAGGCGTTTCATGGGTGCCTTGTGAGTGAGGCGGTGGAGCGAATTGTGAGACCGAAAGGCTTAACGGAGAAACCCATCCGATGCCGCGAAACCTTCAAGACCGTCATTCCGGCGCAGGCCGGAATCCAGCAGCGGTAGCGTGAGATTTTCGCACCAGTCCGGAAGCTGGACCTCATCGCGACAACCCGCCGCATCGAAACTGGATTCCGGCCTTCGCCGGAATGACGAGCAAGATCAATTCTTCGGCGGTGGCGGCGCCAGCACCTCGCGGTTGCCGTTGTGCTGCGGCGCGCTGACCACGCCGTCCTGCTCCATCTGTTCGATCAGGCGCGCGGCGCGGTTGTAGCCGATGCGCAGGTGGCGCTGCACGCCGGAAATCGAGGCGCGACGCGTCTCGGTGACGATGCGCACGGCCTTGTCGTACAGCTGCGCGTCGGCGTCGCCGCCTTCCTCGCCGTCCTGCGGCAGGCCGGAGTCGTTGATGAACTTGCCGTCACTGGTCGCCTGGACTTCTTCCAGCACACCCTCGATGTACTGTGGCGAGCCCTGCGCCTTGAGCCAGTTCACCACGCCATGCACCTCGTGGTCGTCCACGAAGGCGCCGTGCACGCGTTCCGGCGTAGCCGTGCCTGGCGGCAGGTAGAGCATGTCGCCGTGGCCCAGCAGGGCTTCGGCGCCGGACTGGTCGAGGATGGTGCGCGAGTCGATCTTGCTCGACACCTGGAAGGCGATGCGGGTGGGGATATTGGCCTTGATCAGGCCGGTGATCACGTCCACCGACGGGCGCTGCGTCGCCAGCACCAGGTGCACGCCGGCGGCGCGGGCCTTCTGCGCGAGGCGGGCGATCAGTTCCTCGACCTTCTTGCCGACGATCATCATCATGTCGGCGAACTCGTCGATGATGATCACGATGTACGGCAGCGGCTCCAGCGGTTCGGCCGCCAGGTTCGGCATTTCGGGGTTCGGGCGGAACAGCGGATCCAGCAGCGGCTGGCCGGCGTTCTCAGCGTCCCTCACCTTCTTGTTGAAACCGGCGAGGTTGCGCACGCCCACGGCGGCCATCAGCTTGTAGCGGCGCTCCATTTCGGCGACGCACCAGCGCAGCGCGTTGGCGGCTTCCTTCATGTCGGTCACAACCGGCGCGAGCAGATGCGGGATGCCTTCGTAGACCGAAAGCTCCAGCATCTTCGGGTCGATCATGATCATGCGCACGTCCTTGGCGCTGGCCTTGTACAGCAGGCTCAGCACCATGGCATTCACGGCGACGGACTTGCCCGAACCGGTGGTGCCCGCCACCAGCAGGTGCGGCATCTTGGCGAGGTCGGCCACCACCGGGCGGCCGGCGATGTCCTTGCCCAGCGCCAGCGCCAGCGGCGACTTCATGGCGTCGTACTTGTCCGAACGCAGGATCTCGGAGAGATAGACGATCTGCTTCTTGGCGTTGGGGATTTCCAGGCCGATCACGTTCTTGCCCGGAATCACGTCCACCACGCGCACGCTGACCACGGACAGGCCACGCGCGATGTCCTTGTCCAGGCTGGACACCTGCGAACCGCGCACGCCGGCGGCGGGCTCCAGCTCGAAGCGCGTGATGACAGGGCCCGGATAGACGCCGACCACCTTGGCCTCGATGCGGAAATCCTTGAGCTTCAGCTCGACCTGGCGCGAGAGCACTTCCAGCGTTTCTTCCGAGTAGCCAGGCCCCTGCTCCGGCGCCTCGTCCAGCAGCGACAGCGGCGGCAGCTCGCCCGGCGCGGAGGCGCCGGTGAACAGCGGAATCTGCGTTTCCAGCTTGGCGCGCTCGCTCTTCACCACCGGCGCGGGCGCGGTTTCGATGCGCACGGGCTCGCGCTTGGCCTGTTTCACGGCTTCGGTCTTCTTGACCACCTCGCGCTCGGCGCGCGCCTGGCGTGCGGCCAGCACTTCCGGCGCCTCGCGCAGCTTGCCGCCGAACCAGCCGGCGATCTTGAGTACGCCTTGGCCGGTGAGATCGGCCACCTTGAACCACGACAGGCCCGTGGCCAGGGTCACCGCGATCAGGAACATCGCCAGCAGCAGCAGCGACGCCCCGCCGCCCAGCGCATGCGACAGGCCGCGCCCCACCCACATGCCGATGATGCCGCCCACGCCCTGCGGCAGCACGGGCTCATCGATATTGAGATACAGCAGTGCCGGCAAGGTGATGAAGAAGAACACCGAGCCGATCAGGCGCAGCGAGGGCTCCCACGGCTGCACGGTGCGCTCGCCGCGATGGCGCAGCACCTGCACGCCAAGGAACAGCAGCAGCAGCGGGAAGAAATAGGAAACCAGTCCGAAGATGTAGCGCAGGACGTTGGCGATGTTCGCGCCGACCTCGCCGCCGAAATTGCGCGCATGCTCGACGGTGCCGGCGTGGCCCCAGCTCGGATCCTGGTCGTTGTAGCTGAACAGGCAGACCAGCAGATACAGCGCCAGCGGCAGCAGCAGCAGCGCGCCGGCCTCGCGCAGACGGCGCTTCAGTTCCTCACTGAGGCCCTCTGGCTCTTTCTTGTCCTTCTTGACGTTCGCGGTACGCGGCACGTGGTCCTTATCCTGTCTTGAAACACAAGTCCGGCCGCCGTGGGGCGGCCGGACAGTACAACATCCGCCGAAGCGGCAGGGCTAGACCTTAGATCATGCCCTTGAGCGCCGGATGAACCAGCTCGCCGCCGTCCACGTTGATGCCCCCGCGCAGCGGTTCGAACTGGCGCCATTCGTTGCCGGCGGCCAGACGCTGCACGTACGGCAGGATAGCGGCAGAAATCGCCACCGACGAGGTCTGCGGCACGGCACCCGGCATATTCGTGACGCAGAAGTGGGTCACGCCGTGCACGTCGTAGGTCGGCTCCTTCCAGGTGGTCGGGCGCGAGGTCTCGAAGCAGCCGCCCTGGTCGATGGAGATGTCCACCAGCACGCTGCCCTTCTCCATGGTCTTGACCATCTCCTCGGTGACCACGCGCGGCGCCTTGGCGCTGGGGATCAGCACGGCGCCGACCACCAGGTCGGCAGTGGCCACTTCTTCGGCCACGCTGGACTCATAGGCGTACAGCGCGGTGACGTTCGGGCCCATGGCCATCATTTCGGCCAGGCGATCCTGGCGCTTGTCGAACACCACCACGTTGGCGCCAGCGGCGGCCGCGAGGGCGGCAGCGTTGCCGCCGGCGGCGCCGGCGCCCAGCACCACGACCTTGCCGCGCGGGGTGGAGGCCATGCCGCCCAGCAGCTTGCCCTTGCCGCCCTGCGGACGGTGCAGCAGCGTGGTGCCGATCTGGGTGGCGATGCGGCCGGCGATCACCGACATCGGCAGCAGCAGCGGCAGGCCACCGTTCTCTTCCACCGACTCGAACGCCACGCCGGTCAGGCCGATGTCGAGCAGGCTCTTGGTCAGCGCCGGCTCGGCGGCCAGGTGCAGGTAGCAGAACAACAGGTGGTGCTTCTTGAGCAGGGCCAGGTCGCCGGCGATCGGCTCCTTCACCTTCACGATCAGCTCGCCGGCCTCGTACAGGGCGGCGGCATCGGCCACGACCTTCACGCCGACCTTGGCGTAGGCCTCGTCGGAGAAGCCGCTCTTCTCGCCAGCGCCGGACTGGATGAACACCTCGTGGCCACGGCGCACCAGGTCGGCGGCGGCGGCGGGGATGAGGGCAACACGACCTTCAAGGGTCTTGGTTTCGGAAGGAATGCCGATACGCATGGGGAGTGGATCCTGATGGGGAGCTTGAGTGGCAACGACGCCGGGCCGCGGGCGACCCGGCAATACCTGTGCCGGCAGCCTTGAATCGTCCCCGCGTCTTCCCCATGCTTCCGGGTTCGGACGCCTCGCTCCGACCCTGCCGTGAAGCGGCAGGAAACCACGGCACGCGAGGGAGCGAATGACTCAACAAGTCGCCAGCAAACCCGAAGGATTATAACCATGATGGGCAGGTCGTTTTCACATTCCCGCCACGCCGCGCGAGCAGACCACCTTTGCGCAGTTGCAGCAAAGTCAAAGGGATACGGCCCATCCCGCTGAAAACCAGCTGACAGACCCCATATACGGGCGATCGCCGCGCCACCATGCGCCCAAGCATGGTCGACGCGGCGGAATCGGCATTCCACCTCCACGAACACCACCGCCGACAAGGCGGACAGAAGGAACGCATGAACGCATCCACCAAGCACAGCCGCCTGCTGATCCTGGGCAGCGGCCCCGCCGGCTATACCGCCGCCGTCTACGCGGCCCGCGCCAACCTCAAGCCGACGCTGGTCACCGGCCTGCAGCAGGGCGGCCAGCTGATGACCACCACCGAGGTGGACAACTGGCCGGGCGACGACAAGGGCGTGCAGGGTCCGGAGCTGATGCAGCGCATGGCGCAGCATGCGGAGCGTTTCGAGACCAACATGGTGTTCGACCACATCCATAGCGTGGACCTGAAGCAGCGCCCGTTCCGCCTCAAGGGTGACTCCGGCGAATACACCTGCGATGCGCTGATCATCGCCACCGGCGCCACTGCCAAGTACCTCGGCATTGCCAGCGAAGAACACTTCAAGGGCAAGGGCGTGTCGGCCTGCGCCACCTGCGACGGCTTCTTCTTCCGCGAGCAGGAAGTGGCCGTGATCGGCGGCGGCAACACCGCCGTAGAAGAGGCTCTGTACCTGTCCAACATCTGCAGCAAGGTCTATCTCGTGCACCGCCGCGACAAGCTGCGCGCCGAGAAGATCATGCAGGACAAGCTGTTCGACAAGGCCGCGGCCGGCAAGATCGAACTGGTGTGGAACCACACTGTGGACGAAGTGCTGGGCGACGAGACTGGCGTCACCGGCGTGCGCGTGAAGGACATCAACACCGGCGCGACGCGCGACATCGCGGTGACGGGCTTCTTCGTCGCCATCGGCCACACGCCCAACACCGGCATCTTCGATGGCCAACTGGAAATGCACGACGGCTACGTGAAGATCCGCAGCGGTCTGAACGGCATGGCCACGATGACCTCGGTGCCGGGCGTGTTCGCCGCCGGCGACGTGGCTGACCACGTGTACCGCCAGGCAGTGACCTCGGCCGGCTTCGGCTGCATGGCCGCGCTGGATGCGGAGCGCTGGCTGGATCAGCAGGGGCCGGCGAGCTGATGATCCTCGGGCGCGCCGTGAGTTTCATTCTGGCGCGCCCAAGGTTTTTGATCGTCATTCCGGCGCAGGCCGGAATCCAGTTTCCGTAGTGATCGGTTGTCGCCTCGAACCTGTTGGTTGGCGTCATCGCGACAATCGAGCCTCACCGTTACTGGATTCCGGCCTACGCCGGAATGACAGCGATGTAACGCTGAGGCAACTTGCACCAACACCTGGACTGACGTGATCGAAGCCCGCTTCCACGACAGCATCGAGCGCATCCCCGCCCCGGCATGGGATGCGCTACGCCCCGACGACAACCCTTTCGTCTCGCACGCCTTCCTGGCATTGCTGGAACGCACCGGCTGCATCCGTCCCGACTGGGGCTGGCAGGCACATCATCTGGGCTTGTATGAAGATGGCGCGCTCGTCGCCGCCGCACCGCTGTACCTGAAAGGCAATTCGCACGGCGAGTTCGTGTTCGACTGGAGCTGGGCCAGCGCATGGGAGCGCGCCGGCGGCGACTACTATCCCAAGCTGCTCAACGCCGTGCCCTACTCGCCCGTGCCCGGCCCGCGCCTGCTGGCGGGCAATGACGCGCACACCGCCGAACGGCAGCAGGCCTTGGCGAAAGCGATGCGCGACTTTGCCGGACGCATGAATCTTTCGTCCGTGCACGCCAACTTCCTGCGCGACGACGAATTGGCCGCCTTCGACGGCCCGTGGCTGGAACGATCGGACGTGCAGTTCCACTGGCACAACCGCGGCTACGCGGACTTTGCGCAGTTCCTCGCCGCACTGAATCACAAGAAGCGGAAGAACATCCGGCAGGAGCGCGCGCATGTCGCCCAGGCCGGGCTGGATATCGCCATGCGTGGCGGCGACACGCTCAGTTCCGAGGAGTGGCGGCAGATCCACGCGCTGTACGAAGCCACCTTCGACGTCAAGGGCAATCATGCGGCGCTGACGCAGCAGATGTTCTCCAGCATGGGCGAGGTCCTTGGCGATCGCGTGCAGGTCGCGCTCGCGCGTCACGACGGCCGCATCATCGCCATGGCGCTGTTCCTGCAAAGCTGCAACACGCTGTACGGCCGCTACTGGGGCGCGGAGGTGGACGTCCCCGGCCTGCACTTCGAGCTTTGCTACTACCAGGGCATCGAATACGCCATCCGCCATGGCCTGCAACGCTTCGAGCCTGGCGCACAGGGCGAGCACAAGCTCGCACGCGGCTTTCTCCCCGTGCGCACCCATTCACGGCACTACCTGGTCAATCGCAGCTTTCGCGACGCTGTGAGAGAGGCGCTGGTCCGCGAAGCCGAGGCGATGGACGAGTACGCGCAGGATCTGCTGCAACACAGCCCCTACGCGCACACCGCCTGAGTCAACCCAGCGAAATACTGACCACCTTGCCCTCGGCGTCCAGCTCCACGCCAAACTCCAGATAGCTTCCGGGACCGAACTGGATCACGTAATCGTTCCAGGTCTTGTCCTTGTCCGGGCGTCGCCCCTTGAAGATGAAGGACGACGGTTCGCCAAACGGCCCCAGCTGTTTGGCCAGGCGCCCCGACAAACCCGACGCCATCTTGGCTTTCAGCTTGTCGCCGAACATCGCGGGATCTTCATTGCCCTTCTGCATCTGCGCGAAGGCCTTGCGCGCCTTCGCGGTCATTGCCGCGTCTTCGCCCGCCGCCGGCTTGCGCGCCGCCGCCGCGATCTCCGGATACATCGCCTCGAACGTGGCCGTCACCAGCATCTGCCCCGGCTCCGGATCGTCGCCGACGTTGGTGAACGCAATGACCTGGATGCCCTGCCTGGGGAAATACTGGTTCGACGTGGTGAAGCCGAACGAGCCGCCGGTGTGGCCGATGCGCGGCTGGCCATCCAGGGTGTCGACGAACAGGCCCAGGCCGTAGTCGTTGCTGCCATCCGCCGGCGTCGTCATCAACGCATAGTCGGCGGGCCGGATGATCTTTCCGCTGCGCAGCGCGACGTTCCAGCGTTCCAGATCGTCCACCGTGGAAACCAGCACGCCCGCCGCACCGCCCACCGTGGCATGGATGGTCGGCGCCGCTTCCAGCTTGCCGTCCGCATGCCGATAACCCTTCGCCATGCCTGGCAGGCGCGATTCGTCATCGACCGTATAGGTGTGGGTCATACCTGCCGGCGCCAGCAGGTGCGTCTTCACGTAGTGAAGGTATGACTCGTGCGAGGTCGCCTCGATCACGCGGCCCAGCAAGACGTAGCCGCTGTTGGAATAGGACCAGCGGCTGCCCGGCGCGAAATCCAGCGGCTTGTCCTTGATGCGCGCCATGATCTGGTCGAAGGTGACCGGCTTCACCGCCCACTGCTCGACGTCCGGGCCGTCCAGATACTCCGGCATGCCGCTGGTATGGGACATCAGCTGCCGCAGCGTCACTTCCTTCGCGTGCGGCGCGTCGGGCAGATACGTCGCCAGCTTGGCGTTGACGTCGAGCTTTCCGGCTTCCTGCAACTGCAGGATGGCCGCCACCGTGAATTGCTTGGTGATCGAGCCGATCTCGTAATAGGTCGATGCCGTCGCCGGCGTCTTGCGCTCGCGATCGGCCAGACCGTAGGCGTGCACGTAGAGCGGCTGGCCATCGCGATAGATGGCGAGGGTCGCGCCCGGGGTATCCGTATGCCGCAACACGGCCAGGGCATCGCCGTCGATGCGTTTGACCAGCGCGGGGTCCATGCCCGGCGAAGCCGCCACGGCCGCCGGGGCCAGAAGGATCATCCACCACCACAAGCGACGACGCATGCCGGATCCCTGAGCGTTGTAGAGGAAGGGCATGCTAACCACATCCCCATGCCGGTAGCATGTACCGGACATCCTGGTTTTGATGGCCCCATGATCCGACTGCCCCTGCTCGACGCGACCAGGCCGGAGCACTTCCCTGATCCGCGCAAGGCGCTGAACGATCCGAACGGCCTGCTGGCCTTCGGCGGCGATCTGTCACCCCGCCGCCTGCTGGCGGCCTATGCGCAGGGCATCTTTCCCTGGTTCAACGAAGACGAGCCGCTGCTGTGGTGGTCGCCCGATCCGCGCTGCGTGTTCCACACCCGCGCGCTGGTGCCCAATCGCAGCCTGCGCCGGCGCCTGGCCCAGGTGGACTGGACCGTCACCATCGACCACGCCTTCCGCGAGGTGGTGGAGGCCTGCGCCGCGCCGCGCCCGGGCCAGAGCGGCACCTGGATCGTTCCCGCGATGATCTCGGCCTATGAGCAACTGCACCTCATGGGCCACGCGCACAGCGTGGAAGTGTGGGAACACGACCGTCTCGTCGGCGGCATCTACGGCATCGCGGTCGGCCGCCTGTTCTGCGGCGAGTCCATGTTCAGCCGTGAAAGCGGCGGCTCGCGCGTCGCCTTGATGGCGCTGGCCAAACTGCTGCGGCACTGGGACTTCCCCTGGATCGACGCCCAGGTCACCAACGCCCACCTATTGCAGCTGGGCGCGGTGGAATACCCGCGCACGGAATTCCTGCGCACCATTGCCCAGCTCACGCAGTTGCCCGGACAGCCCGGCAGCTGGAAGCCGTTCACGCCGCGCGCCCAGCTGACCGATCAACCCGCCGATTGAGGCGCTACGCGCAGGCTACCGCTCAGCGAAACAGGTGCGGTACGAAGCAGCTGGTGTTGCGCGTGATGCGGTCGGCGTCTTCGCGCATGCCGATGCCCACGGCACTGTTGCCGACCACCCACGAACCCACCAACGCGTGGCGGCCGTCGAACACCGGCAACGGCGCCAGCGCCTGATAGATGCACGGCTCGATGGCGGGGCTCTCCGGCTGTCCCGGTTCCAGCACCATGATGCCCGCACCCTCCCTGCCCCAATACGGCTTGCGCACCACGGCGCCCTCTAGATCGGCACGGCGACGGCTCGCCGGCAGCAGGTTCGGATGCCCCGGAAAGAACTCCCACAGCAGCGGCAGGATGGCCTTGTTCGACAACACCATCTTCCACGCCGGCTCGAACCAGCGCAGGCGGGTCTGCGGCAGATGCACCGAGAAAGGCTCGGCCAGCATCCATTCCCACGGATACAGCTTGAACAGCCTTTCGATGGGCGCGTCGTCGAGGTCGATGAAGTCCCTGCCCGACCAGCCGATCTGTTCCACGTCGAGCGAGGTCGTGCGATGGCCGGCCTGCATGCAGGTGTCGATCAGGTAGTCGCAGGTCAGCGCATCCTCGGTGCTTTCGTAGCAGGCGGCAAAATGCACGTGCGAGGCCGCAGGCAGCATGCGCCAGCGCTCGACCAGCGCCTCGTGGATGGAGTTGAACTGATCCGCCTCTGGCGCCACGTCCTGCAGCCAGTACCACTGCGCCACGGCGGCCTCGAACAAGGCCGTGGGCGTATCGGCGTTGTATTCCAGCAAACGGGGCGGCGATGTGCCGTCGTAGGAGAGATCCATGCGGCCGTAGAGTGCGGGCTCGCGATCCCACCAGCTGCGTTCGATCAGCGTGGCGGCGCGCTCGTCCAGTCCCAGCTCCGCATAGCGGCTGCTGCGCACGACGCGATCCACGGCATCCAGGCAAAGCGCGTGCAACTCGTTAGTAGCGCCTTCCAGCGCATCGATCTGCGCCTCGTCAAAGACATAGCAGACGTCTTCGCGCCAGTAAGGCTCGCCGTCGATGGTGTGGAAGGCGAAGCCTTGCGACTCCAGCCGCTGCTGCCATCCGGCGCGCGGCGTGCTCGCGATGCGGCGCATCCGTCAGCTGGCTCGCGCGGATACGCGCCCGGTGGAACCGAAGCCGCCGCGCGTTCCCAGTTCCACGCCACGCGGCCCTGCGGTGCCGTCGATGGCGCCCACGCGGCCACCGGAAGCCAGCGCGCGACCGGGGCCGGGATCGTCCTTGCCTCCACCGCCGCCGCTGCGATACCAGGGGCCGTAGTAATGCAGCCCGCCGTAGGAGCCGCCGTTCACGGAGGTATCGATCTGGCACTGGCCGCTGGAGTAATCGTGCACGCAGTCTTCGTAGCTGTCGTAGCGGTTGCGCTGCACGTCCTGCCCGCGCCCGAGCATGGACAGTCCGACCAGCGTGGCGCCGCCGAGGGCGAGCAAGGGCACGGCCAGCGAGCGCTTCTGGTTACGCGGCGGCAGCGGGTGAAACGATGCGTCGCGCCGCGGCGCGGGTTTTCCCGCAGGACGAAGTTCGTGCGACGGACTGTGTTTGCTGTGGTTGCCCATCGCCCGTCACCACGTCATCGCCGCGGCGTTCACCAGGCCCACGGCCACCGCGATCACCGCGGCGAAGATCGCCACCGCACGATTGTCCTCTTCGATCTGCGTGGCGAGATCGCGGATCAGCAGATGGATCGCCTGATGCGCCAGCCATTGCACGATGAGCGCCACCAGCCCCCACAGGGCCAGGTCCACCAGGCTCACGCTGTGCGACATGGCGCTGACCAGGGGCGCAATGAAACCGATCACGGCGCCGCCCAGGCTGATCGCCGCCGCCTGGTTGCCATGGCGGATAAGCGCGATCTCCCGCTGCGGCGTCAACCAGATGTGCACCGTGCAGAAGACGGCAAGAAAGAGGACACCCAAGCCGAAGTACGCCGCGAACGCCGGCAGCGTGGAAAGATCTGGCAACACCTTGACTCCCCTTGACCCCGCCCATCCGGAGCGACGCCGCAGTGTAGCGCAGCGGAAGGCGGCGCCCTGAGCCTGATCGTCAGCCGGTGGGTGACATCAGGAGTCTTCTGGCTCGATCAGCACGTCGACCGCCTGCCCCGCACTCACGCTCGCGGCCATCGCGGCCGATTCCTCCAGCTGCAACCAGAACGTGCCCGAACGCTCGATCACGGCGCCGCGGAAATCGCGCCCGTTGAGGCTGCCGCGAACCCGATGGCCATGGCCGCATTTCCACAAGGGCCGCGCCGGCGTGGACCACTGGCTGACCGGATCGAAAGGCAGCGGCAGCAGCCACGGCTGCTGGTCGCTATGTACGGTGGCGCGAAACGCTACGGCGCGATGCTTGTTCATCCCCGTTCCCCTGGCGTGCCCCGGCAATAAAGATAACGGAGGCCGGACGCCCGGTGTGAGGATGGAGTGGCTCGACGAGGTCCCGCAGGCCCAGGCCCGCCCGCTCGAAGGCCGACACCCAGCCGCCCAGCGTGCGGAAATACCAGGGCGCGGCTTCGCCGAACCCCTCGCCGCAGCCGATCCAGGAACCTTCGCGCCAGCCGTCCGCGTAGGGCTCCGCAGCCATCAGGGGATGCACCGTCTGGACGATCAGCCGGCCGCCCGGCGCAAGCAGCCCAGGCACGGCGGCAAGCAAGGCATCGACCGATGCGCCACCCAGCAGGGAGAAATTGCACACCACGATATCGGCCCGCTCACGCAACGCGCCGGCGGCGATGTCTTCATAGGAAAGCACGCGGAAGGCTCCGCCGCCCTTTGCGCGAGCCGACTCCACCAGCGCCGGCACCACGTCCACACCGATGACCTGCACGCCTTGCGCGGCAAGTGCGCGGGCCAGCCAGCCTTCGCCGCAGCCCACGTCGATGACCGTGCGCGGCGACCGCGCCAGCACGGCATCGACGATGGCCTGGTCGGTCACCAGCCTGCGGCTTTCGATGCGTTCCTCGCGCACGGCGCGTTCCCACGCCGGCGCATTGGCCTGCCAGGCGTCGAGAATCCGTGCCTCGTCCGCCTCGGCACGCACCCAGATATCAACCCGCGCGGCTGGCGTACTTGGACGCCACGTAGTTATCGAGGATGCCGATGAACTCGCTGGCGATGTTGTCGCCACGCAGTGTCATCGCCTTCTGTCCGTCGATAAACACCGGCGCCGACGGCGCCTCGCCATTGCCCGGCAGCGAGATGCCGATGTTGGCGTGCTTGGATTCACCTGGACCATTCACCACGCAGCCCATCACGGCGAGCGTGAGGTTCTCCACGCCGTCGTACTTCACGCGCCACAGCGGCATCTGCTCGCGCACGTGATCCTGCACGGTGCGCGCGAGCACCTGGAAGAATTCGCTGGTGGTGCGGCCGCAGCCCGGGCAAGCCGTGACCAGCGGGGTGAACGCGCGCAGGCCCATGGTCTGCAGCAGCTCCTGCGCCACGATCACTTCGCCGGTGCGCGAGGCGCCGGGTTCGGGCGTGAGCGAAATGCGGATGGTGTCGCCGATGCCTTCCTGCAGCAGCACGGCCAGTGCCGCCGCCGAGGCCGTGATGCCCTTGGAGCCCATGCCCGCCTCGGTCAGGCCCAGGTGCAAGGCGTAGTCGCAGCGCGCGGCGATGTCGCGGTACACCGCGATCAGCTCCTGCACGCCCGACACCTTGCACGAGAGAATGATGCGGTCGCGCGGCAGGCCGATCTCCTCGGCGCGCTTGGCCGAGTCCAGCGCGGAACGGATCAGCGCTTCGCGCGCCACGTGCGAGGCATCCCACGGCTCGGCGCGCTGGTGGTTCTCGTCCATCAGCGTGGCGACCATGCTCTGGTCGAGCGAACCCCAGTTGGCGCCGATGCGCACGGGCTTGCCGTAGCGCAACGCCATCTCGATGATGGCGGCGAACTGCGTGTCCTTCTTCTTGCCGAAGCCGACATTGCCCGGGTTGATGCGGTACTTGGCGAGCGCCTCGGCGCAGGCGGGCTCGGCTTCCAGCAGCTGATGGCCGTTGTAGTGGAAGTCGCCGATGAGCGGCACGTCCACGCCCATCATCGCCAGCTTGTCGCGAATGCGCGGCACCGCGGCGGCGGCGGCCGGCGTATTCACCGTGATGCGCACCAGCTCGGAGCCGGCACGCGCCAGCTCGGCGATCTGCTTGGCGGTGCTGGTCGGATCTTCCGTATCGGTGTTGGTCATCGACTGCACCACGATGGGTGCACCGCCACCCACCGTGATCTTGCCGATCTTGACGCCGACGCCGGGACGGCGGGGAGCGGGCTGGGCGGGACGCGGAGAAGGAGTCGTGTCGCTCATGTAGTGGGATCGCGATGTGGGACGGCAACAGGGCAAGGATACCCGAACCGCCGGACACTCCCTAGCAAGCGTCGCAGCGCCGTGCGCGATGCGGCAAAACCGCGCATTGGAGCCATTCTGAGCACTTGAGCGAGGATCATGAAGGCCTGCCCCAACGCACGGAAACAGGAGTGCATCCCATGCTTCAGATCTCCCGCCAGGATGGTGACCAGCGCATGTCGCCCTCGACCTCCTGCGCCGGCTGCGGCCACGCCGCCGTCTGCCAGGCCAGCGGCTACGACCGGCCGGAACTGTCAGGCCTGCGTCATATAGCTGAACGCATCGGGCCGATGCGTACCGGCGAATACCTGTATCGCCCGATGTCGCCGTTCCGTGCGCTCTACGCGGTGCAGACCGGCATGGCCAAGACCGTGGCGGTGGACGTGGCGGGACGCGAACAGGTGCTGGCCTTCCACCTGCCCGGCGAATTGATCGGCCTGGATGCAGTGGAGCGCGAAGTGCACGACAACGCCGTGGTCGCGCTGGGCAAGACGCAGTTCTGCCGCTTCCCCTATACCGCCGTGCGCCAGATCGCCGCGCAGCAGCCGGAGGTGCCGTGGCATCTGGTGCAGTCGGCGAGCCAGCGCATTTCGCGCCTGCAGCTGACCAGCGGCAACTACATGGCGGAAGAGCGCTTCGCCGCCTTCCTCGTGGACATGCGCGATCGCCGCGCCGTGCTCGGCCTGCCTTCGGATTACCTGCCGCTGCCGATGTCCCGCGCCGATATCGGCAACCACCTGCGCCTCACCACCGAAACCATCAGCCGCCTGCTCGGCCGCTTCCGCGAACGCGGCTGGGTGCGCGCGGATCGCCTGGGCCTTTACATCCTCGACCTGCCGGCGCTGCGTGAGCAGGGTTTGTCGTTGCTGATGCATTGAGTGTTCTTTTCGGAGCTTGTTCACGATCTCCATGAAGTTCATTTCCCTCACCGTCATTCCGGCGTAGGCCGGAATGACGGTGAGGGGGATTAAGCGCTCACGCGAGATTTAGAACAGACTCTCAGCCAGCCGCCCTGCGCAAAGCGGCTTTTAACAGCCGCTGTTGAATACGATCACCAACGGACGTCGGCCGGGTCAGCCCCATGCGCTCCAGCGCCTCGTCCTCACCGGGCACGGCCTCGCCGGGTGCCAGCGCGGCTTTCACCACCTCGATCTTGCCGCGCCACGTCGCGCTGCGTTTCTTGAGCCAATCGAGCGCGGGCAGCAGGCGCTGCTCCACCTCGGTGAAGTCGCTGCCGAACGGAAACGGCGACAGCAGGCCCTTCGCCTGCCAGGGCGCAAGCACCTCCCGAAGATGCTCGGGACGGTTGTTCCGCCAGCGCTCGGGAATCTGGAAATCGGCGGCCAGCTTGCCGTGCGCCTTGGCCTCCGCGCAGAGGGCATCGATAAAGCGCGCATCGGCAATGGAGAGCATGGCCTCCACGCACTCGCTGTCGGTCTTGCCGCGCAGGTCGGCCACGCCGTATTCCGTCACGAACAGGTCGCGCAGGTGGCGCGCGATGGTGGTGTGCCCGTAGTTCCAGCGGATATTGGTTTCGACGCCGCCAGGCCCCTGCCGCGTCGACCGCAGCATCAGGATGGAGCGGCCATCGGGCAGTTCGTGCGCCATGGCCACGAAGTTGTATTGCCCGCCCACGCCGCTGACCACCTCGCCGTTCTCCAGCCCGTCGGACACCGCCGAGCCCAGCAGGGTCGCCATCATGCAGGTATTGAAGAAACGCGCGCCGCGACGCTGCAGCGTGGCGAGCATCTGGTGGTCGCCATACAGCTGGTTGACGTTGGAGACGCGGCACATGTCCAGCGCATCCGGATCGCTCGCGTCGAGCTCGCCCAGCCATTGGTATAGCTCGCGCGAGCCCAGGAAGAACGCGCCACGCAGGTAATGGCCGCCGGGTGTCTCGGGCGACAGCCGTCCGCACGCGGCCGCGCGCTCCAGCGCCATGTTGTCCCAGGCGCGGCGCTTGAGGATGCCTGCGCGCTGCAGGTGCATGAAACCATCCATCACCATTTCGCTGGCGCCGTACAGGCCGGTGCGCAAAGGCGCAAGGCCGCCCATGCGCGAAGCCAGGGCGTGCGTGCCGCCGCGCGGATCCAGCGCCACCAGCGCGCGACGCCACTGCGTGTTGTCCTCCTGCCGCCAGCGCAGCGCATAGACCAGTGCGTCGGACAACGCGCCGATGCCGATCTGCAGGCAGCCGCCGTCGCGCACCAGTGCGCTGGCATGCATGCCCAGCGCGTATTCGGTCAGATCGATGGGCTGGCGCGGCACGGCGAACAAGGGCGGCGCCTGTTCCGTGTTGAGTTCGATGTCGAAGTAATCCCGCTCCACTTCGGCATGGCCGCTGATATAGGGCAGATCCGGATGCACCGCCGCCACCATCAGCGGCCGTGGCTTGCCCGCCTGCACCACGCGGTCGATGAAGTCGAACGTCAGGTCCGGATTGCACGACAGGCTGTAGCGTACGCCCTCGGGCGTTTCGCGGCGCGCCACCAGCTGCACGAGCAGGTTGATGTCCTGCACGGCCAGATCGCGGGCGACGTGCGTGTAGTTCTGGCTGATGTAGTTGCGCTGCGCACTGCCCGACCGCAGCAGCGCACCCGACTGCATGTAGAACTCGTGCACGGCCACGTTGGACGGCAACTGGTTGCGCGCCTGGTCGAGCGCATACTCGGGATCGACCGCGCCGACGCCGAAATGCCGCTCCACGAACGGCCCGACGAAACGCGCCTCCAGACCCGGCGCCGGATGCGGACGCGTCAGGGACAGCGCGGTATAGAGCGCGAGCGAACGGGAGGTGTCGGCCTTGGTCAGCCGGTACAGCGCGTTGAGCAGGTCATGCGGCTTGCCCAGCCCCAGGGGAGCGGCCACGCGCAGGTCCGGGCCGATTCTCTCGGCGATCTGCTGGGCGCATGCTTCGGTGTCGGTATGACATTGCTCAGGCGACATGGAGCGACGTGACGAGGTCGATGTTGCGTATTGGTGACACGGGCGAAGTGAATACCGCTTGAAGAAGTTACGACCCCATGCCCTACACTCGGAGCATGAGTCGCCATGTCGCATCCGCCCATGCCCGCCTGCTCGCCGAGCAGGCACTGAGCCGCGCCGCCGGCGCCCCCTTGTTGACCGGCAACCACGTCGAACTGCTGATCGACGCCGCCGCCCATTACGACGCCTGGCTGGCCGCCATCCACGACGCACGGGAGCGCGTGCTGCTGGAGAACTACATCATCCGCAACGATGCGGTAGGCGTGGCCTTTCGCGACGCGCTGGTCGAATGCGCCCAACGCGGCGTGTTCGTCGCCGTGGTGTACGACTGGCTCGGCTGCAAGGGGCAATCCCGGGACCGTTTCTGGGCACCGCTGCGCGCCGCCGGCGGACAGGTGCGCGCGTTCAACCCTGTGCAGTTCGGGCAGCCGTTCGGGTGGATCAGCCGCGACCATCGCAAGCTGCTGGTGGTGGATGGCGTGCAGGGCTTTCTTTCCGGCGTGTGCATCAGCGAGAAGTGGCTGGGCGATGCCGCCAAGGGCATCGCTCCCTGGCGCGACACCGGCGTCGCCCTGCGCGGCCCGGCCGTGGCCGAGCTGGAACATGCTTTTGCCGAAAGCTGGTCCAGCATCGGCACGCCGCTTTCGCCGTTCGCCACGGCGGATGCCGGCGACGACGCCGGCAACGTGGCCTTGCGCGTCATCGCGACGCAGCCGGCCACCGCAGGCATGTACCGCCTCGACCAGCTCATCGCCGCCATGGCACGCAAGACGCTGTGGCTCACCGATGCTTACTTCATCGGCGTGGCGCCCTACGTGCAGGCCCTGGCCGCCGCGGCACGCGACGGCGTGGACGTGCGCCTGCTCGTGCCCGGCAGCAGCGACATCCCGGTGGTCGCCGGCATGTCGCGCGCGGGCTATCGGCCGCTGCTCAAGGCCGGCATCCGCGTCTTCGAGTGGAACGGCTCGATGCTGCACGCCAAGACCGCCGTCGCGGACGGCCTCTGGGCGCGCGTGGGCTCGTCCAACCTCAACCTTTCCAGCTGGCTGGGCAATCGCGAAATCGACGTGGCGGTGGAAGACACCGGCTTCGCGCAGCAACTCGCCGAGCAATACGAGCGTGACCTGGAAAACGCCACCGAGATCGTGCTCGCCCCTGGTCGCTGGCGCCGGCATGCCGATCACGTGCAAAGCAGCGCGGGCCGGTCGGCGCGGCCACGGCCCATCGGCGGCAGTTCCGGGCGCGCCGCGGCCGGTGCGCTGCGCATTGCCAATACCGTGGGCGCAGCATTGACCGATCGCCGCGTGCTCGGCGACACCGCCACCGCGCCTCTGTTGATCGGCACCGCCGTGCTGAGCGTGCTGGCCGTGGTGGCGATTTTCTGGCCCGCGATCATCGGCTGGCCGCTGGCCGTGCTGGCCCTCTGGCTTGCCCTGAATTTCGCGGCCAGGGCCTGGCGGCTGCGCCGGCGCTTCAAGCGGCGGGCGGCCGAACTCGGCAACGGAGAATGACCGGCCAATACCCAATAGTTTCATAGGGATATGCGGCATGCCTTAGGTCACGGCTGCGCTTGATGACGCAAGCGGATGTAATCCCGGCGTTCCTCAGGCGAATCTCATGATAGGCTCGTCACTTCATGCGCTCGCCAGACGACTACAGTTCCGACCAGGCCGGCCCGCCGCCGCGCCAGATCCTGACGCCCAGTTCGCTCAACCGACTGGTGCGGGACCTGCTGGAAGACGCGCTGCCGCTGATCTGGATCGAGGGCGAGCTGTCGAACGTGGCCCGCCCCGCCTCGGGCCATCTGTACTTCACCTTGAAGGACGCCAACGCCCAGGTGCGTTGCGCCATGTTCCGCCCCAAGTCCACCTGGCTGAAATTCCGGCCCGGCGACGGCATGCACGTGCTGGTGCGGGCGCGCGTGGGGCTGTACGAGCCGCGCGGCGAATTCCAGCTGGTGGCCGAGCACATGGAGCCCGCCGGCGAAGGTGCCCTGCAGCGCGAGTTCGAGCAGCTCAAGGCGCGCCTGGATGCGGAAGGCCTGTTCCATCCCGACCGCAAGCGCGCCCTGCCCCGTTATGCGCGGCGCATCGGCGTCATCACCTCGGCCACCGGCGCGGCCATCCGCGACGTGCTCAGCGTGATGTCGCGGCGCTGGCCGCTGGCCGACGTCGAGGTGCTGCCGGTGCCCGTGCAGGGCCGCGAGGCGCCGCCCGCCATCGTGCAGATGCTGCGCCGCGCGTCCGCGAGCGGACGCTACGACGTATTGCTACTGACCCGCGGCGGTGGATCGCTGGAAGATCTCTGGGCCTTCAACGACGAACAGGTCGCCCGCGCCATCCACGCCAGCGCGGTGCCGGTGGTGTCGGCGGTGGGCCACGAAATCGACTTCAGCATCGCCGACTTTGTCGCCGACCTGCGCGCACCCACGCCATCGGCCGCGGCCGAACTGCTGGTGCCCGATGCCCACGCGCTGCAACGCCACCTGCGCCAGTTGCAGCAACGGCTGGTGACGCTGGAGCAGCGCCGCCTGCAATCGCGCAGCCAGCGCGTGGACCATCTGTTCGCGCGCCTGCAGGCGCAGCGTCCGCAGGCACGACTGGCGCGTGATCGCGAGCGCCTGACCCATCTGCATCGCCGCCTGCTCGGTGTGCAACGGGAACAGACGCAACGACGCCGCAACCAGGTGGAGCGCGCGCATGCGCGGCTGCTCGCGCAACATCCCAGGCTGCGCCTGATGCTGCTGCAACGCCGCTCGGCCGAACTGATGCAGCGTCTGCGCCACGCCATCGAACGCAAGCTGGAACGCGAGCGGCTCAACCTGCGCCAGACCGGCCGCGCCCTGCACGCCATCAGCCCACTGGCCACGCTGGAACGCGGTTACTCCATCCTGTTCGACAAGGATGGCAAGGTGCTGCGATCGGCCGCCGGCGTGGATGAAGGCACACCCGTGCGTGCGCGACTGGCAGATGGCGAATTGCCGCTGATGGTCACCAAGAAGAGCCACTGAACGCGCCTCGCCTCACGCGCCCTGAACGCTGCCTGCCGCATGCTCCGCGCTTCGATGCAAGGAGCGAGGCATGAAGGCAGCGCAACTGTTCGTCAAAGCACTGGAAGCCGAGGGCGTGCACAGCATCTTCGGCGTTCCCGGTGAAGAGAACCTGGATTTCGTCGAGGCCCTGCGCGAATCCTCCATCCGCCTTATCGTCACCCGCCATGAGCAGGCCGCCGGCTTCATGGCCGCCACCTGGGGACGGCTCACCGGCGAAGCCGGCGTCGCCCTTTCCACGCTTGGGCCCGGCGCCACCAACCTGGTCACGGCCGCCGCCTATGCACAGCTGGGCGCCATGCCCATGCTGATGATCACCGGCCAGAAACCCATCCGCGAGCACAAGCAGGGCCTGTTCCAGCTGGTCGACGTGGTCGACATGATGCAGCCGCTGACCAAGTACACGCGGCAGATCGTGTCCGCCGCGACCATCCCGGCACGCGTGCGCGAAGCCTTCCGCCGCGCCGAGGAAGAGCGCCCCGGCGCCGTGCACCTGGAACTGCCCGAGGACATCGCGCGCGATACGGTCGACGAGGCCATCCTGCTGCCCACCGAATACGCGCGACGCCCCGCGCCCGACGATGCGGCGCTGGTGCAGGCCGCCGAGGCGATCACCCGGGCGAAGCATCCCATTCTGATGATCGGCGCCGCCGCCAACCGCCAGCGCACCACCGTCGCGCTGCGCGACTTCATCGACAAGCTGGGCATTCCGTTCTTCACCACGCAGATGGGCAAGGGCGTGATCGACGAGGATCACCCGCTGTGGCTGGGCAATGCGGCGCTGTCGGACGGCGACTTCGTGCATCGCGCCATCGACGCCGCCGACGTGATCGTCAACGCCGGCCACGACGTGGTGGAGAAGCCGCCGTTCTTTATGCGCAAGGGCCGGCGCACGGTGATCCATATCAACTTTTCCAGCGCCGAAGTGGATGCGGTGTATTTCCCGCAGATCGAAGTGGTGGGCGACATCGCCCACACGGTCGAACGGTTGACCGACGCCCTGCAGCCGCAGGCGCATTGGAACTTCGATTACTTCGACCGGGTGCGCACGGCATTCCACAAACAGTTGCAGGATCATGCGCGCGACGACCGCTTCCCCATGCATCCGGTGCGCATCGTCGACGACACGCGCCGCTTCATGCCCGACGACGGCATGCTGTGCCTGGACAACGGCATGTACAAGATCTGGTACGCGCGCTATTACCGCGCGCGCCAGCCCAACACCATCCTGCTCGACAACGCGCTCGCCACCATGGGCGCCGGCCTGCCATCGGCGATGGCGGCGAAAATGGTGTACCCCGAGCGCAAGGTGCTCGCCATCTGCGGCGACGGCGGCTTCATGATGAACGCGCAGGAGCTGGAAACCGCCGTGCGCCTGAAGCTGGACCTGGTGATCCTGCTCGTGCGCGACGACGCCTACGGCATGATCCGCTGGAAACAGGCCGAGATGGGTTATCCCGACTACGGCATGCTGTTCGGCAACCCCGATTTCGTCGCCTTTGCGCAGGCGCACGGCGCGCATGGGCATCGCCCGGCGAGCGCCGACGAGTTCCTGCCGACGCTGGAGCGCGCGTTCAACGCCGGCGGCGTGCACCTGATCGATCTTGCCATCGACTACTCGGACAACCACCGCATACTCAACGAAGAGATCCCGCGGCTCAGCGCAGCGGTCTGAGCCCACCATTCGGAGCCATCCATGCTTGCCAAGAGTTACCCCTATTACCTTGCCAACCAGCCGCAGACGTCCAAGGAAACGATGGACGTGCTGGACAAGTACAGCGGCAAGGTGGCCACCAAGGTCGCCGTGCCCGACGCCAAGGCCGTCGAAAAAGCCATCGCCGCCGCCGTGAAGGCCACCGCCCCCATGCGCGAATTCAAGCCGTGGGCACGGCAGGAAGTGCTGCAGCATTGCGCGCAGCGTTTCAAGGAACGCCGCGAGGAACTGGCCTATGCGCTATGCGTGGAAGCCGGCAAGCCGATCAAGGATTCCGACGGCGAAGTCACGCGACTGATCGAGACTTTCTCCATCGCCGCCGAAGAAGCCGTGCGCATCAATGGCGAAACCATCAACCTGGACCTTGCCAAGCGTCTCGACGGCTACCACGGCCACACCAAGCGCGTGCCGCTGGGCCCGGTGTCGTTCATCACGCCCTTCAATTTCCCGCTGAACCTGGTTGCGCACAAAGTCGCGCCCGCCATCGCCGCCGGATGTCCCTTCGTGCTCAAGCCGGCGGAGCGCACGCCGATCGGCGCGCTCATCATCGGCGAGGTGCTGGCGGAAACCGACCTGCCGAAGGGCGCCTTCTCCATCCTCAACCTGGACGGCAAGCACGCCAGCCCGCTGGTGGAAGACCCGCGCTTCAAGCTGCTCTCCTTCACCGGCAGCCAGATCGGCTGGGACCTTAAGGCGAAGGCCGGCCACAAGAAAGTGACCTTGGAACTCGGCGGCAACGCCGCGTGCATCGTCGATGCCGACCAGGCGCCGAAACTCGACTACGTGATCGACCGCCTTGTGTTCGGCGCGTTCTACCAGTCCGGCCAGAGCTGCATCAGCGTGCAGCGCATCTATGTGCACGAGTCGCTTTACGACGAACTGAAAAAGCGGCTGGTCGCCGCCGTGAAGAAACTCAAGGCCGGCGACCCGAAGAAGAAAGACACCTTCCTCGGCCCGATGATCGACGAGGCCGCCGCCGAACGCCTGCACGGCTGGATCGAAGAGGCGCGCGAGGGCGGCGGCAAGGTGCTCTGCGGCGGCAAGCGCAACGGCACCATGCTCGAAGCCACCCTGATGGAAAACGTGCCCACCAGCGCCAAGGCCCACCGCATGGAAGCCTTCGGTCCGTTCGCCCTGCTCGCACCGTTCAAGACCTTCGACGAAGTGGTGGCGATGGTCAACGATTCGGACTACGGCCTGCAGGCCGGCATCTTCACCGACAGCCTCTCCAACGCCATGCGCGCCTGGAACGAACTGGACCAAGGCGGCGTCATCGTCAACGACGTACCCAGCTTCCGCGTCGACAACATGCCCTACGGCGGCGTGAAACTCTCCGGCATCGGCCGCGAAGGCGTGCGCTGGGCCATCGAGGACATGACGGAATTGCGCCTGATGGTGATGCGCGAGCGGTGAGAGCAAACCGCCTCCCCGTCGGCCTCACATGAGCACACATCTGCCTTCACCGTCATCCCCGCGAAAGCGGGACGAGCGCTCAGCGCGAAGAACGCCCGTAGGGCGGCCCATGGGCGAGCGCAGCGAGTAATCCAGCGACTTTGCTCCCGGCGAGAAGGTTAAGAACACCAGATGACAGCCCTTCCCAGTTGAAAGACTTCTCTCCTTCGCGGGGCGTGTTCCGCGGCCTGGTGTTCTCGCCCATCGCCGGCTTTCTGCTCGCCGGGCTGCTGATGCTGCTGCTCAAGCAACTGGTGAAGATTCCCGCGCTGTACCGCGCGCCCGAGGGCAAGACGCCACCGCCGTGGCCTATCCGCGCGCTGCTGGTGCTCACCTGCACCGGCGTGAGCTTCAGCCACGGCTCCAACGACGGCCAGAAAGGCATGGGCCTGATCATGCTGATCCTGATCGGCACCGTGCCGACGGCCTATGCACTCAACGGCGCGGTATCGGGTGGCTAGGTGAAGACCTTCCACCAGGTTTCGGTCGATACGCAGCGCGTGCTCGGCAGCCTGGCAGGCAGCGTGACCTTCGATGGCGATCCGCGCGCCGCCATCACCAGCGCCGTGCAGCAGCGCGCGGCGCAGACGACCACCGCGCCGGCGCTCGCCCAGCTGATCGGGCAGATCGATCACGAGGTCGGCAATCGTCCCTCGCTCAAATCCGTGCCGCCCGAGCAGATGGGCAACGTGCGCAATGACATCTACCTCGCCAATGCGGCCATTCCGCTGGTGCTGGCGCAGGCCGGGCTCAGCAAGGAGCAGACCGGCACGCTTACCGCGTGGCGCGGCCTGGGCACGCAGGCCATCCAGTTCATCCCGCCGTGGGTGAAGGTGGCCGTGGCGCTCGCGCTGGGCCTGGGCACCATGGTGGGCTGGAAGCGTATCGTGGTGACGGTGGGCGAGAAGATCGGCAAGGAGCACCTGACCTATGCGCAGGGCGCCTCGGCCGAACTGGTGGCGATGGGCCTGATCCAGGCGGCCGACATGTACCACCTGCCGGTCAGCACCACGCATGTGCTCACCTCGGGCGTCGCCGGCACCATGGCCGCCAACGGTTCCGGGCTGCAATGGTCCACCGTGCGCAACCTGCTGATGGCCTGGGTGCTCACCCTGCCCGCCTCGATCCTGCTGGCGGGCGGGCTGTACGTTGTCCTCCGCCAGATCTTCTGAGCGTTAGCGGATCGGGGGCGGAGGCGATCGGCCGTCCCTTAGAGCCTGTTCACGATCTCCGCGTGGCCCGCGCCGGAGGCTGTTTGCGCGCAGGACAAGGAAGAGCGAGGGAGTGTACGTCCGTACACGACCGAGCGATGACGCCGGCCTGTGGGCAAACAGACCCGGCCCGAAGGGTTGTTCTTGAGTGGCCGCCCAACGACACCGCGCGGCTTGACCTGCCCACCAGGCAGGCGCTGCGTCGCGCGCTGCCGCCGGGCGGCCACTCAAGAACAACGCGGGCTACGTGGAGATCGTGAACAGGCTCTTAGGGTTGCACGGCGGTCTTCACGCGCCGCATCTGGCGCCGCGGTCACGGCTATTGTTCAATCATCGAGCCCGTCACGACGGGCTGTGGCCGTCGCGTCCCTTCAAGGAGCTTGCCGGATGCACGTGAAAACCGCCCTTTGGCTGGGCGCCCTGACGCTTGCCACGTCCGCGTGGGCGCAGCATGCGCCAGCGCCTTCGGGCAGCAGCCCCGTCCCCGCGGCGCCCTCGACGGCCATCCAGCTGCAGGCGGTGACCGTGCGTGGCGAACAACCGGGCCCCGCGCTGTGGGAAGTGCGCCGCGGCAACCACATCCTGTGGATCGTCGGCACGCTGGCGCCGCTGCCCAAGCATGCCGAATGGCAATGGGCGAAACTGGAACAGGCGCTGTCGCGCGCCAGCGAGCTGCTGGAAGCGCCCTCGGCACGCCTGAAGATGCCGCCCAGCCTGTACGCGCGCCTGGCCCTGCAGCCGTCGGCCAAGTTGAACCCGGGTGGCGCCACGCTGCAACGGCTGTTGCCGCCGGATACCTACACGCGCTGGTTGGCGCTTCGCCACCAGTATCTTGGCGATGACGATGCGCTTCAGTACATGCGCCCGATCATCGTTGCCCAGCAGCTTTACGAAAAGGCGCTGGCGGCGAACGACCTCACCAACGACATCGACGTCGCCGACATGGTGGAGAAGCTCGCCCGCCACCACGGCGTACGCGTGATCGGCGTGCGCTACGAGCTGGTGGTCACGCATGCGCCGCCTGCCGTGCCCTCCGAGCAGGACCAGCAGAACGGCATCGCCTGCCTCGACGAAACCATGCACCTGGTCGAGCACGACATGCCCAAGCTCACCGAGCGCGCCAATGCCTGGGCCACGGGCGACATGAAGACACTGGAGAGCCTGATTCCGCAGAAGAGCTATGAGCCGTGCATCGTAGCGTCGATCAATGGCGACTTCGAGCACCAGCTCAACATTCCCGACCTGCCCCAGCGCATCGAATCGGCCTGGATGGAGGCTGCCGATGCCGCCATGGTCCGCAACCGGTACACGGTGGCCATCCTGTCGATGGACCAGTTGCTGTCTTCGGACGGCTATCTCGCCAAGCTGAAGCAGCGCGGCTTTATCGTCCGCTCGCCGGACGAAGCGCAGCCCTGATTGCCGGTTCACGATCTCCGTGACATTGATTGCCCTCACCGTCATTCCGGCGCAGGCCGGAATCCAGTGACCGCCACCTTGGGTTTTCGCGAGAGAGCTTCCGGAAAATCTTCGGCTGCCGCGGAAACTCAGCGCTTTCGCCACTGGATTCCGGCCTGCGCCGGAATGACAGTAAGGAAAATGTGCGCCCAAGGAATATCGTGCGCAGCCCCGGCAGAAAGCCGCACATCGCGTTGATGCACGGCTTTTGCCTCGTGGCTTACCTGGTGGCGCTGTACAACGCCGCCGCATCCGCCTTGAAGGATTCCGCGCTACCCGGACGGCTGTAGAACATGTGTCCGCCCGGATACACCGACAGCTTCACGCGCTGCGCCTGCCCGAAGGTCGGCATCTGGTCGATGATCAGCCGTGAGGTGAAGAACGGGCACGACAGGTCGTTGTAGCCGTGCACGATCAGCACCTTCATGTTCGGATCGTTGCCGATCGCCTTGCGCAGGTCGGCCACCGGCTTGTCGTCGGCATTGCCGCGATCCCAGGCCTTGTTGACTTCATACGACAGCGCCTCGTAGTGCGCGTCCGTCTTCCAGCCCACTTCGCGCGTCACGAAATCCACCATGGCGCTGGTGGTCGGCGCCAGCAGCGCCTCGAGGATGGGGTCGCCCGACTGGCGTTCCGCCGAGCCCGGGAACGGATCGAACGCGGTGACGTTGGAGTCGTACACGCTGCCGATCTTCTTGTCCGAGCGATGCACTTCGCGCAGGTAGGTGCCGATGTCGACGCGTCCGTCCAGCCGCGACACGACCTGCGGATCCAGGCCGGTATAGGCCGACACCTTCTGCACCATGCGGCCGATCGCGCCCGGGTCGGAGCGGCCGGCGAGGAAATCGGTGACGAACTGGGTGCGCACGTAGGTCTCGACATCGGCCATGGCGGTCGGCGTGAGCTTGCCCTGGCTTTCCAGGCGCGCGGCCGTCATGGACGGCAGATTGATCATCCACGGCAAGGGCGACAGCGCGTCGCCATCGCCGATGGCCGCCGGGTCGAGATACGGCGACACCATCACCAGGCCGTTGACGCCCACGCCCATGCGCGTCTGCAGCTCATAGGCGATGCGCGGCGCGCGGTAGCCGCCATAGCTTTCGCCCATCACGTACTTGGGCGCGCGCAGGCGGCCGTGCTTGACCAGCCAGTCGTACACCACGCGCGAGAGGTACTTGATGTCCGCCTCGGTGGCGTAGAAATCCTTCTTGGTGTGCTCCTCGTCCTCCAGCGAGCGGGAGAATCCCGTGCCCACCGGATCGATGAACACCAGGTCACTCATGTCGAGCCAGGTGTTGGGGTTGTCCTTTGTGACGGCCGCGTCGGAAGGCGCGTCGCCGTCCACGCCGAACTGGATGCGCTTGGGGCCGATGGCGCCCATGTTGAGATACACCGACGATGCACCCGGGCCGCCGTTGAAGGCGAACGTGACCGGACGGTGCGGGTCGCTGCCCGGCACCACGTACGAGGTGTAGACCACCTCAGCGATCTTCTTGCCCTTGGCGTCGCGCACCGGAATGGTGCCCACCGTCGCCTCGTAGGACACCGTGCGGCCGCCCACGCGCACGCTCTGCTTGATGGTCTTGTCGGCAGGCAGCGGCGGCAGCTCGCCGTCGGCCTTCTTGTCGGCGGCCTCGGCCGCCGGCTTGGCGTCCTTGCCTTCCGCGGCATGGGCCGACCACGGCGCCATCGCCACCCACAGCACGAACACCGCCGCGCACCACGCGGCTCCACGCCCCACACGGGCGAAACGACCCAGAACAGGCAGATCAGGTTTCATCGGCACTCTCACGCAAAGCCCCACGGAAATCGCCCGGCGGTACGCGCGGGCGAACGGCCATAGATGCGGCAAGCGCCACGGCGTCACCAGTGCCGTAAGGCAGGGTCAAGAGTTTGCGACGAGCGCCGCGCTACGCTTGCGGCGACGCAACAGGCGCATCGGCACGCGGGCGCGCGCCCACGATCACCAGCCAGAGCACGAAGACCACCTCGCCAAGTTGCAGCGGGAAGGCAATGCCCGACACCGTGTCCTCATAGGCAGGAAACAGCACGCCCGACACGCACAGCGCGAGATAGGCCAGCCCATTGAGCACCAGCCAGTAACCCAGAAAACGCGGCAGGAAGCGGGAGCGGATCACCAGCACGGCCAGCGGGAACAGCCACAGGCCCCAGAAGATCTCCGCGCAGGAAATCATCTGGCCATGCATGCGCAGGAACAGCGAGGCCAGCGCCTCGCGCTGATGCACGTCGAACGACGCCAGCCAGTCGCCGCCCTGCGCCAGAAGCAGGGCCGCCACGTCGTTCAATACATTGAACAGATACAGTGGCGTATCCATGAAGCCGAGCACGAACATCAGCCCAGCCAGTTTCCTGTCGACGCCCTTGAACAGGTGATACAGCGCGAAGGTCAGGAACAGGCTGATGGCGCCCGTCAGCACGTCACTGAAGATGCCCAGCCGGAACAACGATTCATGCGCCGCGATGTTGTGCGCCGTGGCCGCCGCATCACCATGGACGAACAGCGCACTCGGGATATACACAAGCCGGAATGGCGCCACCAGCGTCAACGCCAGATAGATCAGGCCCGCGATGCGAGCGTCACGCTTGAGCACTGCCATGAGCGTTCCCCCTTGATATCCGCGCGCCATATCGATGCGCCCCACGGACTTTTCGAGCGGCTATGTCACCGCCAAACCGGGCGCGGGACTGGTTCGGCCACGTCGCACCCACCACACCAGCCCAAGGGCAAGCACTGCACTCAACACGCGCAAGGCGTTGCCCAGCCATCCGGTCGCCGCGGTGGGTGCCACGTCGAATACGTCCCAGGCGGCGTTGAGCGAGCAGTGGAACACCAGTCCACTCCAGAGCCTGTATCCGTCCAGGGCATCGAGCAACGCAAATACGATGCCGCCGAAGCACGTGATCAGGAAAACCTGCATGGCCAGGTCATTGCCGCGCATGCCCACCCAGTGCACCCAGCCGAACACCAGGGCCTGGCACAGCACAGCAGGCGCCATGAGCCACCCCAGCGATCGGCGCGGAAAGATAAAGCCGAAGCCGCGGAACACCAACTCTTCCGCCAGCGGAAACAGCAAGGCCGTGAACAGCAAGTCTGTCCAGTCGATGCTCGCCTGCAGCTTGCTGGTCAGGGCGCAACCGATCCAGAACGGAACGGTCGCCACCAGCACCAGTACCGGCGCCTTCCAGCCGCTCCCGGCCACACCGAACGAACGCCACAGCGAAAGCTGCGGATGCCTGGGCCGCAACACCAGCCACGCGGCGACGACCAACACCACGGCCAGCAGATTGTCCGCACTCGACCCGCTGAAGACAGGCATAGGCAAGCCAGGAATCCTGACACCCGCCAGCTGGGCCAGATCGCGCACATTCAGCGCCGCGAACAGCACAGCCACGATGACCATGGCCTTCCCTATCACCACTATCGAATGCGGTTTCTGCATACGCCCTCCTGGCGATCGCGACGCGCGCGAACAGAGTCGATGACCGCATCACTGTGACCCGCGCGGCCTGCCCGCCGCAAGAATGACTGATGGGACAGATGCCTCGCCGGGTGGACCGGGCGCGGCGTCCAACGGCGTTCGCCCTTCGCTAGGTCAATTCGTTCCATTGAAAGTACCGACGATGCGCGATGCCGAGCAGATCGTGGTCTTCCTTGGTGTCGCCGTAGGCATACACCACGGGATAGCTGGCTAGGTCGTAGGCGGCGCGGACGCGACGCGATTTCTCGCCATTCACGCATTGCTCGCCGCGATATCGCCCGGTCAGGCGGCCATCGCTCGACTCCAGCTGCGAACACAACAGCTCCAACCCGTGCTCGCGGCACCAATGGGACAGGTAGACGTCCAGCGCCCCGGAAACCACGACGATCCGGTCGCCCTGCTCACGGTGCCACTGGATCCGCTCCAGCGCCTGCGCGCGCAGCACGCCGGGAATCACCTCGCGGGCGAACGCTTCGCCGAGCGCAAAGGCGTCGGCCTCTCGCACGCCGCGGAACGCCACGCGCACGGCGCATTGGCGCATGAGGCTGGGCGATACCAACCCCAGCCTGTAACCAAGCACCATCGGCGCGAGCAAGGCCGTGCCCAGCGCACGGCGACGCGGCGGCACCGCAAACTCGATGAAGGAGCGGAACGTTTCCCGCGTCGTGATCGTTCCGTCGAAATCGAACAAGGCGAGATTCATGACGCTCCATGGCGATGGCCGCGGCGCATCCTCGGCACGCGGCGCCGAACCGTCAAGTGCCTTCAGGCGGCGGTTTCCGCCTCGGACTGGCGCAAGCGCGCCACGTCGCGCAGCGGCGGCGCGCCGAAGCGGCGGCTGTATTCGCGGCTGAACTGCGAAGGGCTTTCGTAGCCCACGCGGTGCGCGGCCGTCGCCACGTCGCACTGGCCCGCCAGCAGCAGGCGGCGCGCCTCGTGCAGGCGCAGTTCCTTCTGGTACTGCAGCGGACTGATCCCGGTGATGGCGCGAAAATGATGATGCAGCGAGGACGCGCTCATGTTCACTCGCGCGGCCAGCTCGTCGATGCGCAGCGGTTCGTCGTAGTGGCGGCGCAGCCATTCGATGGCGCGCGAGGTCTGGTGGCTCTGGCTGCCGGAGGTGGCGATCTGCGCCAGTCGCGCGCCCTGCTCGCCCGTGAGCAGGCGGTACAGCAGTTCCCGTTCGATCAGCGGGCCGAGCACGGCAAGATCGTGCGGCGCGTCGAGCAGGCGCACCAGCCGCAACAGCGGATCGAGCAGGCCGCCATCCAGCGGGCTCATCGACAGCCCCGGCGCCGAGACCGCCGCGCCACGGTGTCGTTGCACGTCGGGCAGCAGCTCGCGGATGCGCTGCAGGTCGAGCCGGTAGGTCAGGCACAGGCACGGTTCCTCCGGCGAGGCCCGCACGACCTGCGCGGACACGGGCACGTCGACCGCCGTCACCATGTATGCGCCCGGCTCATGCAGGAACGTCTGCTGGCCCAGCAGGATCTGCTTCGCGCCTTGCAGGGCAAGACCGACACAGGGCTCGTAGATCGCGCAGACCGGCACGCCGGTCGAGTTGGCCCGATATAGGAGCAGGGCCGGCCAGGCCGTATCGCAGGTGCCTTCGGCCGGCACCAATCGTTCAATCCGCGCTGTCAATTCCTCGCCATCCAGCACCGAGCGCGCCGGAATATCGGGACGGGAAAGCTTTTCGTTCATGGACTTGCCACCCTTTTATACCGTGCAAGCTTGCCCGTTCCTCCGTCGCTTGGGGAGTGTTTCCGGCCGGATGTTGCAGGATCGGGCAATCATTTCGCAGGATCCGGCTACCCGGCGCCGCCGCCCGACACCCATACTGCGCCACCTCGCTGTTCCGTCCCCAAGGAGTCACACCATGACGTTCCCGACCCGCGGCTATGCCGCACAGTCCGCCACCACGCCCCTGGCTCCGTTCCAGTTCGAGCGCCGCGCGCCGCGCCCGGACGACGTGGTGATCGACATCCTGTATTGCGGCGTGTGCCACTCCGACATTCACCAGGCACGCAACGAGTGGCACAGCAGCATGTTCCCGATGGTGCCCGGCCATGAAATCGTCGGCCGCGTCAGCGCAGTGGGCAGCGCGGTGACCAGGTTCAAGGCCGGCGACACCGTGGGCGTCGGCTGCATGGTGGACTCGTGCCAGCACTGCGCGTCATGCCAGGCCGGCCTGGAGCAGTACTGCGAACAGGGCGCCACCTGGACGTACAACGACAAGGACCGCCAGGACGGTACGCTCACCTTCGGCGGCTACTCCGAGCGCGTCGTGGTGTCGGATAAGTTCGTGGTGTCCATCTCCGACAAGCTGGACCTGAAGGCCGCCGCGCCGCTGCTGTGCGCGGGCATCACCACCTGGTCGCCGCTGCGCCACTGGAAGGTGGGCAAGGGCAGCAAGATCGCCGTGATCGGCCTGGGCGGCCTGGGCCACATGGGCCTGAAGTTCGCCAAGGCCATGGGCGCGGACGTCACCCTGTTCACCCGCTCGCCGGGCAAGGAAGAGGAAGCGCGCCGCCTGGGCGCCGACCACGTGGTGCTGTCCACCGACGAGAAGCAGATGGCCGCCGTGGCGCGCCAGTTCGAGTTCATCCTGGACACCGTGCCGAACCCGCACGACCTCAACCCGTACCTCAACACGCTGTCGCTCAACGGCACGCTGTGCCTGGTCGGCCAGTTGCAGCCGCTCGATCCGCCGGTGAACGCCACATCGGTGGTGCTGGGCCGCCGTTCCATCGCCGGCTCGGCCATCGGCGGCATCGCCGAAACGCAGGAAATGCTGGATTTCTGCGCCGAGCACAACATCGTCAGCGACATCGAAGTGATCGACATGAAGGACATCAACGCCGCCTACGAGCGTGTGATCAAGAGCGACGTGCGCTATCGCTTCGTGATCGACATGGCCTCGCTGAAGGCAGCCTGATGAAGTGAAGTTCCGGGCGGGTCGCTCCGCCCGGGCAACATGCAAAGCCGGCCATTACGTGGCCGGCTTTGTTTTTACGCCCAGATGTCGGCTGGCTTCGTGCGCCTCGCGCAGGCGACGGGCGTGCGCCTTGAGCAGGTCGCCTCGCGTGACGATGCCCACCATCCGCCCATCGCGCGACACCACCACGAGGCGTCCGACATCCGCCTCGACCATGTGGTCGGCTGCCTCGCGCAAGGTGTGATCCTCGCGCACCACGATGGGCGAGCGCGTCAGCAGCGATTGCACGGATGTTTCGGCCGGTGTCGCCGTGCGCAGCAGGTCCCTGCGCGTCACCACGCCCAGCAGGCGCCCTTCGCCATCGACCACCGGGAAACCCTGATGCTTGGCCGGCGCCGCTTCCGTGGCGAGCCATGCGCGCACCTCGCCCACGCTTTCCGATGCGCGCAGGCTCACCACGTTCCGGCTGCAAGCTTCGCCCACGGAAATGCGTTCCAGGTAATCCGCCGCGTATTCGGCGGGCACGCGAACGCCGCGGCGGGCGATCTTCTCGGTCATGATGGTGTTGCGCATCAGCAGGCCGGAAACCAGATACGCCGCGGCGCATGCACCAAGCAAGGGCAGCAGGCCGTGCGGCTGCTGCGTGGTCTCGAACGCGAATACCACCGAGGTGAGGAAGGCGCGCGACGCACCGGCGAAGATCGCCGCCATGCACACCAGCGCGGCCACGCGCGCATCCACGTGCAGCCACGGCAACCAGTTCACGCACAGCAGGCCAAGCACGCCGCCCAGCGCGCTGCCGATGGTGAACAGCGGCGCCAGCGTGCCACCCGAAGTGCCGCTGCCCAGGGCCACCGACCACGACAACAGCTTCATCAGGCACAGGGACAGCATGCCGGCGAAGCCGATCTGGCCGGCGATCAGCGCACCGATATTGGTGTAGCCCACACCGAGCGTGGCCGGCATGAAGTAACCCACCACGCCCACCACCACGCCGCCGATGGCCGGCCACCACATCCAGTGGATGGGCAGCTTCTCGAAGCCGTCCTCGATGGCATAGGCAAGCTTGGTGATGCCCACGCTGGCCACGCCGGTGACCACACCCATCGCGATATACGCAACCACCGCGCTGAGCGTAGGCGTGTCGACTGGCGGCATCGGGAACATCGGCTCGTTGCCCTCGAGCACGTAGCGCACCGCGGTGCCGATGACGGCGGCCAGGGCCACGGGAATCAGCGAGCGGGCGCGGCGCTCGAACAGCAGCAGTTCGATGGACAGCAGCACCGCGGAAATGGGTGCGGAGAACACCGCCGCCATGCCCGCCGCGGCACCGGCGGCAAGCAGCGTCTTGCGCTCGTCGGCAGTGACATGCAGCAGCTGGCCGACCAGCGAGCCCAGCGCGCCGCCCGTGGCGATGATCGGACCTTCCGCGCCAAACGGGCCGCCCGTACCGATGGCGATGGCGGAAGACACTGGCTTCAGCCAGGTGATGCGCGGCGGGATCCGGCTTTCGTTGAGCAGCACCTGCTCCATCGCCTCGGGGATGCCATGGCCACGAATCGCGCGCGAACCCCAACGCGCCATCACGCCCACGATCAGGCCACCCACTACCGGCACCGCGATCACCCACAGCCCCAGGTGATTGCCCGCTGGACTGCTGAAGTCGCTGCTGATGCGCCCATAGAACGCGAGATTGGTCACCAGGCCGATCAAGCCCGTCAGCAGCCGGGCCACGCCAGCCACCGCCGAGCCCAGCACCATCGCCAGGAAACAGATCCACGACACGCGACGACCCAGCGGCCGGAAACGACGCGGCATATGCGCGTCGCTGAGCGCAGGGTCCAGCGAAGGGGCGAGCGAAAGCGCCGCACGCGAGTGCGGATCGGAAGCTGTGTCAGGGTGCATCGGGAGGGCCCGTAGGCGGGAAATCCGCGCAAGGTTACGCGGATACGGGCGCGATAGCTGGCTGGAAAATGAACGGAATTTTTCGCGTCACGCGGCCAGCGGCGGCGCCTTCGGCGCGTTCCAGCCCAGCAGGTTGTACACGTGGTAGCGCAGGATTCCCAGGTACTCGTGCAGCGATACGTCCATCAGGAAAAAATTCCACGAGTCCGGCGCCACTTCACGACGCGCATTGACCCAGTCGCCCGCCACCGGCTGCGGCACGATGCCGAAGTGGGCGAAGTACAGCAGCGAGCGGCGCAGGTGGATGCCTGAAGTGACCAGCACGATGTGCTGGGGCGCGTAGCCGGCAAGGATCGGACGGCTGAACTGCGCGTTCTGCCAGGTGCTCATGCTACGCGATTCCAACGCGATATCCGCCTCGGGAATGCCCAGCGCACGCAGCGCCCTGCCGTAGACCACGGCCTCCGGTTCGCCGTGGCCCTGCGAATCGCCGCCGCTGGCGACAACGTGGCACTCCTTGCCTGCCGCCTTGCACGCGCCGTACAGCTGCGCGGCGCGCAGCAGGCGACCGTCGACGAAGAACGAAGGCTGCAAGGGCCGGTCTTCCACCACGGCCGTGCCCGCGCCGAGCACCACGATGGCGTTGCGCGGCGCCCATGCGATGGACGGGTTCACCTCATAGCCGTGTTGCAGGCTATCCGACAGCCAGCGCGGCAGCGCACCGCAACCGATGCCGAAGAACACCAGCAGGGTCAATGCCAGCACCGCATGCCCCGTCCTTCGCCAGCGCCGGCGATACAGCAACACGCATAACAACAGCAGCACGACGAGGACGGTGAGCATGCGGATTCCCGGCTCCATGAAAGGCATGGCATCTTAGGACCTTACGACACGGCGAGGCGATAGCCCACATCCCTGCCCTCTGTCGGCTTATGGACACGCTCGGCGTCAGCCGGGTAGACAACGGAGCAAGGCGGGGAACCGGTTCATGACCACACTCGTTTTCGTGCACGGCTGGAGCGTGACCAACACATCCACGTATGGCGACCTGCCCCGGCAACTGCAGGCGCAAGCCGCGGCGGCGGGCGTCGCCCTCGACGTGACCGACCTGTGGCTGTCCAAATACGTGAGCTTCGATGATGCGGTGACCATGCCCGACGTGGTGCGCGCCTTCGACCACGCGCTGCGCGACCTGCATCTGCAGGACGCCAGCTTCGCCTGCATCACCCACTCCACCGGCGGCCCCGTGGTGCGCGAATGGCTGCGCGCCCAGCGCGAGCGGCCGCATGCCTTCAGCACCATCCGCCTCACCCACCTGATGATGCTGGCGCCGGCCAACTTTGGCTCCGCGCTGGCCCAGCTCGGCAAGGGCGTGCTGGGGCGCGTGCGCGCCTGGGCCGGCGGCGTGGAGCCCGGGCAGCGCATCCTCGACTGGCTGGAACTGGGCAGCGGCGAATCGCTGTCGCTCAACCTCGACCACATCCACGGCGACGATCCCGCGGGCCGCGACCAGTTCCTGTTCGTGCTGACCGGCGATCGCCCGGACCGCGCGCTCTACGACCACATCAACAGCTATACCGGCGAAGACGGCTCCGACGGCGTGGTGCGCATCGCGGCGGCCAACCTCAACGCGCGCCATGCGGTGCTCGCCCGCGCCAGTAACGGCGACCCCGGCACGCTGGCGCTCAACGTCACCACCGCGCCGCGCACGGCGTTCAAGCTGATACCGGGCGCCTCCCACTCGGGCACCGACCAGGGCGTGATGGCGTCGGCGCCATCAGCCACGGTGGATGCCCTGCTGCGCTGCATGCAGGTGCGCCACGCGGACGGCTACCGGCAACTGTGCGATGCCTTCGACAACGAAAACGCACAGCGCGATGCGCAGCGCGTCGAGCTGGAATCCGTGGGGCCGTTTCCGGCGCGCGTGCACATCCACGATCCACGCAGCATGCTGATCGTGCGCCTCACCGACGAAGGTGGCGAGCCGCTGATGGGCGCGCGCTGGCTGCTCAAGGCAGGCAGTCCGCCCAATCCCGACTGGATGCCGCAAGGCTTCATGCTCGACCGCCAGGCCAACAGCCGGCAGCGCCACGTGGTCACCTTTTTCTTCAATCACGCCGTGCTGGCCGGCGCACCGCGCGCGGCCGATCCGCGCAACAGCCGCCGCACGCTGCGTGCCGCCACGGCCAGCCATGGCCCCTACAGCGCCACCGTCGAACCGAGCGACCTGAGCGGCCTGGTGCACCATGCCATCGCCTCCACCGCGGCCAAGGACGATCTGTTCCAGATCCTCGGCCCGCACCAGAGCACCGTGCTGGACGTGGTGCTGCCGCGACTGGTGCGCGAAGGTGTGTTCCGCCTCACGCAATCGCTCGCGCCCGAAGACTTCAGCCACCCGAAGGTGGGCGGGATCATTCCCTGAGGCGAATGGCCCCGCCGTGTCGCCACCCGCCAACCCCATCGCGCGCCATGCCGCGTTTCATCGACATGCACCCTTCGATGAAACCGCCTCGCCATGCCCGTCGCCGCTCGACCATCTCACGCGCCTGCGCGCGCTGATGCTTACCGGCGCGGGCGGTTTGCCTTAACCTCGCTGCCCATGGACGCCCCCGTGGACGACGACGCGACACTGATGCTTGCCTATGCACGCGGCGAGCTGTCGGCGTTCGACACGCTGTATGCGCGTCATCGCGGGGCGCTGTACCGCTTCCTGCTGCGCACCGCGCGCGATCCGCAACTGGCCGAGGAACTTTTCCAGGACACCTGGAGCCGCGTCATCGCCTCGCGCACGCGCTACACGCCGCAGGCGAAATTCACCACCTGGCTACTGCAGATCGCGCATAACCTGTTGATCGACAATCATCGCCGCAAGCGCCCGGTCGCCACCGGCGAGGAGGCGGAGCGTGTTTTCGAGCAAGCCGCCGCCCACGAGCACAAACAGCCCGAACATGTGCTGTCCGAATTCGAGCGTCGTCGGCGGCTGCAGGTCGCCATCGAGCAATTGCCGGACGAGCAGCGCACCGCCGTGCTGCTGCGGCTGGAAAACGATCTGAGCGTGGAGGAGATCGCCGAAGTCACCGGCGTGGGACGCGAAACCGCCAAGTCGCGACTGCGCTATGCCATGAACCGTTTGCGCGAGCAGTTGGCCGAATGAGTACGCACGACCACGACAACGACGCGCTGCCGGGCGACGACGAGCTGAAGGCGCTCTACCGGAGCCTGCCACGCAAGGAGCCGTCGCCCGAGCTGGATCGCGCGGTGAAGCGCGCGGCCGCGGAGGCCGTGCGCGCCACGCCCCGGCGTGGACCCGTGCGCTGGCCCATCGCCGTGGCCAGCGTCGCCATGGTCGTGGTCGCCGCCGGGTTGGGCTGGCGCATGCTGCAGCAACCCTCGAGCGTGCCGCAGATCACCAGCGCGAGCCGCGTGCCGACAAGCGCGGCGCCTGCTTCCCCGTCCATGGCGCCACCGCCGCCGGCACCGGCAATCGCTGCCGCTCCCCAGCCACTGGCTCCGCCGCCTACCGAGACGGCCAGGAGCGCTCCGTCGCCGCAGCTGGAGCGCGAGAACATCCGCTCCGCCATGAAACCCAAGGTGGTGGCGCAAGCGGCCCCGCATGTCGCATCGCCGGCCGGCACGCAAGCCCCCGCGCCCGTGCCGGCCATGACGGAGGAAAGCATCGTCGCGGCACCTGCACCGCCGGCGCCAGTTGCCCCGATCCAGGCGGCGCCAGCGCCTGATGTGGCCGCCGACTCGGCATCGGCAGGCGGCACAACCGAACACCAGAGCTATCGTGCCGCCGCCATGAAGGCCATGGCGGCACCCGCGCCCATGGCTGCGTCGGACGCGACGGCGTCCCGTGCCTCGGATACGCCGTCGCAGGAGCTGGACAAGATCCGCCAGCTTTTCGCCTTGCAGCGTCGCGACGAGGGCTTGAAGCGGCTCGCGGCCTTCCGCAAGGCCCATCCGGACATCGCCCTGCCCGACGATCTGCGTGCCCAGCTGCCCGATCATGAGTGACATGCTGCACAGCCTCGCCATCGCCTGCCAGCATGCCGAGGAGATCAAGAAGAGCCGCTTCCTCGCCCAGGCCGCCCCGGTGCAGACACCCGAGCAGGCGCTGGCCTTCGTGCGGCAGGTGAGCGACCCGGCCGCCACGCACAATTGCTGGGCCTATCGCATCGGCCAGGACTACCGCTTCAACGACGATGGCGAACCCGGCGGCACGGCGGGGCGCCCCATCCTGCAAGCCATCGAAGGCCAGGGCATCGACCGTGCCGTGGTGGTGGTGACGCGCTGGTACGGCGGCATCAAGCTCGGCGCGGGCGGACTGGTGCGCGCCTACGGCGGCACTGCGGCGGAATGCCTGCGACGCGCCGAACGCGTACCCATCGTCGCCATGGCGCGGCTGGGCTTGCGTTGCGATTTCGCCGAACTCGCCCTGCTGAAGGCTCGGCTGCGCGAACTGGACGCCGAGATCGCGCGCGAAGACTTTGGCGCCGAGGGCGTGGAGCTCGAGATCCAGTTGCCGGCGCACCGCGTGGACGAAGCCCAGGCCCGCGTCACCGACATCAGCCGCGGCCGGCACATGGCCCGGCGGCTGGATTGAATCGCTCCCGATCCGCCCCACCTTGATCACGTTGCACGCTCCCCGCCGGCCGGCAAAACCCCGGAGAATGAGGCAGGGAACCCCTTCCATTGCACGCGAGAGCCCATGAGCGATACCGCCGCCCCGCCCCGTCCCGCTCGCCGCATCGGCGCGCTCGCGCGCCTCTGGCCTTTCGTCAAACCCCATCGTTCACTCGCGCTGGGCTGGCTGGTGTTCCTGGCCATCTCCTCCACGGCCACGCTCGTGTTGCCGATGGCGGTGCGGCACATGATCGACCAGGGCTTCGTCCATTCCAGCGCAGCGGCCATCAACACCACCTTCCTCGGCCTGTTCGGCGTGGCGCTGGTGATGGCCTTCGCCACGGCGGCGCGCTACTACTGCATCACCTTGCTGGGCGAGCGCGCCCTGGCGTCGCTGCGCTCGAAGCTCTACGCGCACGTGATCCGGCTCGACGTGGGCTTCTTCGAGCGCAGCCGCGTCGGTGAACTGATCTCGCGCCTGGGCACCGACACCGAGGTGATCCAGGCGCTGCTCGGCTCGGGCATCTCGGTCGCGCTGCGCAGCGCGGTGATGCTGCTGGGCGCCACCGCCATGATGATCTGGACCAGTCCGCGCCTGGCCGGGCTGACGGCGCTGGTGATTCCCGCGGTGATGCTACCGATCCTCCTGTTCGGCCGCCGCGTGCAGAAACTGTCGCGCGCCAGCCAGGACCGCCTCGCCGACACCGCCGCCATCGCCAACGAAACCCTCAACGCCGCGCAAGCCGTGAAGGCCTATGCGCGCGAGGACATCGAAAGCACGCGCTACGCCAGCGCCATCACCCGCGCGCTCGCCACCGCGCGCAAGCGCATTGGCATGCGCTCCATGCTCACCGCCACGGTGATCGTGCTGTTCTTTGGCGCCATCACCCTGGTGCTGTGGGCCGGCGCGCGCGACGTCATCGCCGGCACGCTGGGCGCGGGCGTGCTGGGCCAGTTCGTGCTGTACGCCATCTTCGCCGCCGGCTCGCTGGCCGGTCTTTCGGAAGTATGGGGCGACGTGCTGCGCGCGGCGGGCGCCATGGAACGCATCGGCGAACTGTTCGAGGAGCGCGCGGACATCACCAGCCCGGCCACACCGACGCCGCTGCCCAAACCCGTGCAGGGCGAGCTGCGCTTCGAGAAGCTGGGCTTCCACTATCCAACGCGCCCCGACAGCCCGGCGCTGTACGACTTCGACCTGACCATCCATCCCGGCGAAACGGTGGCGTTGGTCGGTCCTTCCGGCGCCGGCAAGAGCACCGTGTTCGCCCTGCTGCTGCGCTTCTACGATCCGCAGACCGGCCGCATCACGCTGGACGGCGTCGACCTGCGCGCGCTCACGCTGCCGGAACTGCGCGGCGCCATCGCGCTGGTACCGCAGGAAACGGTGATCTTCGGCGGCACCGCTGCCGACAACATCCGTTTCGGCCGCCAGGATGCAGACGACGACGAAGTGCGCGACGCCGCGCGCGCCGCGGAGGCGCACGACTTCATCAGCGCCATGAGCAAGGGTTACGACGAGGAACTGGGCGAGCGTGGCGTGCGCCTTTCCGGCGGACAACGGCAACGCATCGCCATCGCCCGCGCCATTCTTCGCGACGCACCCCTGCTGCTGCTGGACGAAGCCACCTCCGCGCTGGACGCGCAATCGGAAGCGGCCATCCAGCAAGCGCTGGAGCGTCTCGAGAAAGGCCGCACCACCCTGGTGATCGCCCACCGCCTCGCCACTGTGCAGCGCGCCGACCGCATCGTGGTGATGGACGGCGGCCGCATCGTCGCGCAGGGCACGCACCAAAGCCTGTTGGCCGAAGGCGGGCTCTATGCGGAACTGGCGAGGCTGCAGTTCACCGCCTGAGGCTTGATGCAGGGAGCACGCCGCCGATCAGGGCGGCGATGCCAAGGCCGTCGCCAGTGCACGCACTTCTTGTTCGTCGGTGCGGATTTCGCCACCGGCCATATCGGTGAGCAAAGGGTTGGTCCATTGCATGCCCGAGGCATGGACCGCCTTGGCGGAGGCGTGGAACTCCGTCGCTCCGGTCGTGCGGACAAGATCCGCAAGGTTCGAGGCTTGAATGCCTGCGCCCGGCATCACCGCGATGCGCCCTGCCGCCTGCACCACCAGGCGGCGGATCGACTCCGCTCCCGTGATGGCGGACGCCGCGCCGCCCGAGGTCAGCACGCGCTCCGCACCCAGCGAAATGACATCCTCCAGCGCCTGCGGCAGGTCGCGCGTCATGTCGAAGGCGCGATGGAACGTCATGCCCATGCCGCCCGCTGCGGCCAGCAAAGGCTGGCAACGCGCCACGTCGACGCGACCGTCGGCATCGAGCACGCCGAACACCACGCCATCGCAACCGATCGAGAGGCAGGTCTCGATGTCCTGCTGCATGGTGGCCAGCTCGTCGTCGCTGTAGAGAAAATCCCCGGCCCGCGGACGGATAAGCACGTAGACCGGAATGCTCAGCCGTTCGCGCACGCGTGCGATCTGCGCGGCAGACGGGGTGAGCCCGCCCAGTTCCAGCCCGGTGCACAGCTCCACGCGATCCGCTCCGCCCGCTTGCGCCGCCAGGGCGGAAGCCAGCGAGTTGGCGGCGATCTCGAGCAGCGGGCGCGCCATCAGTACACGCTCTTGGAGGGCAGCAGGCCGTCCTGCTTCTTCGCATCGCACACGGCGTACGAGAAGCCGGGCTGGATGGCGAAGGCGCCGACCTCGCCGTGGCGGTTCATCGCGAGGAAACCCACCTGCAGATCCTTCGATGCGGCGGGACGGCGCTTGACGATGCGCATCACTGCCTCGTGGCAGGCATCCTGCGGCGAGCGGCCCTGCCGCATCAGCTCCACCACCAGGAAACTGCCGACGTTGCGGATCACTTCCTCGCCCACGCCGGTGGACGTGGCGGCGCCAACGTCGCCATCCACGTACAGGCCAGCGCCAATGATCGGGCTATCGCCGACGCGGCCGCGCATCTTCCACGCCATGCCGCTGGTCGTGCAGGCGCCCGCCAGCCGGCCGTTGGCATCGATGGCGAGCATGCCGATGGTGTCGTGGTTGTCCTTGCCGCCCGGCAGGCCGGTCTTGCCGTAGTCCTTCACTTCGCTGTTGGCGGTGGGCTGGTAGTGCGCGGTCTTGAGCCACTCCTTCCATGCCGCTTCGGATTCGGGCGTGAGCAGGTCTTCTTTCTTGAAGCCCTGTTCCAGCGCAAATTGCAGCGCGCCATCGCCCACCAGCAACACGTGTGGCGTGCGCTCCATGACGCGTCGCGCCACCTGGATCGGATGGGCGATGTGCTCCAGTGCCGCCACGGCGCCGCAGCTGCCATCGGCGTCCATGATGCTGGCGTCCAGCGAAACATGCCCGTCGCGATCCGGATAACCCGCGCGGCCCACGCTGTGATTCTTGAGGTCGGCCTCCGGGATCATCACGCCCGCTTCCACCGCGTCCAGCGAACGGCCGCCCTTGGACAGCACGCCCCATGCCGCCTGGTTGGCGGCCACGCCGAAGTCCCAGGTCGACACCACGCGCGGCATCGTTCCGCCGCCACGCACGGCAGCCTTGGTGTCCGCCATCGCATTGGCCCCACCGGCCAACGCCACCGCCGAAGCACCCAGCAGGGACGCTTTCAGAAAATCTCTACGATCCGCCATCGTGCCCTCTCCCAAAGAAAGAAGCCCCGCGCCTTGCGACGCGGGGCTTCTTCTACATCGATGACCGGCGCAAGCGCCGGCTCGCCGAAATCAACCAGCGATCTCGACGCCCGAAGCCTGGGCACCCTTGGGACCCGTGGTGACTTCGAACTTCACGCGCTGACCTTCCTGCAGGCTGCGAAAGCCCTTGGCGTTGATCGCCGAAAAGTGGACGAACACGTCCTCCCCACCGTCCTCAGGCGCGATGAAGCCGAAACCCTTGGCGTCGTTGAACCACTTGACCGTACCGAAACGCATTGCGTGAACCTCTGAATCATGGACTGGATGCACCACGGTATAGCGCTGAATCACCTTGACCCCTTGGTCCGCCGCCCCTGGCACCGGAGAAGTATCAACATGTTTTATGCCAAAGCGCAATACGGCGGATGCCCTGGCACGTTAAAACCCCTACCGGCTGCTCAGCTTTTGAGCAAAACACCGAGGATGCGCGGCACTTCGGCGGTGGCCGCGGCCAGATGGGCGAAGATTTCCTCGATGCTGATTTCCGCCTCGTCTCCGCAGCCGGCGGCGAAGTTGGCCACCAGCGCAAGGCAGGCGTAATCCATCTCCAGCTCACGGGCGAGCACGGCCTCGGGCATGCCGGTCATGCCGACCAGGTCGCAGCCGTCGCGCTTCATGCGGGCGATTTCCGCACGTGTTTCCAGGCGCGGGCCCTGCGTGGCGCCGTAGCAACCGCCGTCAACGACGGCGATGCCGGCCTTGCCGGCGGCAGCGATCAGCTCGCGCCGCAGCGATTCGGTGTAGGGCTCGCTGAAATCGATATGGCGGACTTCGGCGCCCTCCACGTCGCAAAAACTCGTGTAGCGGCCATGGGTGTAGTCGATGACCTGATCCGGCACCACGATGACGCGTGGGCCCATGTCGCCGCGGATGCCGCCCACGGCGTTCACGCCGACCACCTTGCGCGCACCCAGTGAGTGCAGCGCCCACAGGTTGGCGCGATAGTTCACACGGTGCGGCGGGATGGTGTGGCTCTCGCCATGACGCGCGAGGAAGGCCACCTTGCGGCCGGCGAAGTCGCCGGTCACCACGTCGCCCGATGCCGGCCCATATGGGGTGTCGAGGGCATGGCGCGAAGTGTTCTCGAGCCCGGGGAAGTTGTACAAGCCGCTGCCGCCGATGACGGCCAGGTCGATGCTCACGATGCGTTCCTGTCTGGATTCAAAAGTCTTTGATGGAGGCGGCCAGCCGCTCGGCGAAGCTCTGCAGATGGCGGCCCAGCGCCTCCCGCGTGCGGTCGTCGGCGAGGCGGCCATCGATGATCTTGGTATGCGCCTGGAACACCAGCACGTCGCCCTGCGGTTCGGTGCGGGCGCCTGCCCTGCGCAGCACGAGGCGAAGCTGGTCCTGCGCTCGCACCGTGCCGGTGATGCCTGGGCTTGCGCCAACGATGCAGATGGTCTTGCCCGTGAGCGCCGCCACCTTGCCCGCCTTGCCCGCGCGCGAGGCCCAGTCCACGGCGTTCTTCAGCACACCGGTGATGCCGCCGTTGTACTCGGGACAGGCGAACAGCAGGCCATCCGCGCGCTCGATGGCCTGCTTGAACTCCACGACGGGTGCGGGATCACCCTGCTCTTCCACGTCCTGGTTGAACAACGGCAGGTCGTGCAGGCGATGGATGATGATGTTCATCCCCGCCGGCGCCAGTTCCTGCGCCGCATGCAGCAGCGCGGTATTGAACGAAGCCTGCCGCAGGCTGCCGGAAATCCCCAGAACGTTCATTGCTCACTCCCGTAGCGCCCCGCCTCGAGGGAAGCGCGATGTCACTTCAGCGCATAGATGCCCGGCAGGTTGCGACCCTGCTCGTGATAGTCCATGCCAAAACCGAACACGTAGCGATCCGGCAGCTCGACGCCGTTGAAGTCGGACGCGATGCCATCCACCAGCCGGTCGTGCTGCTTGGTGCAGAGGCTGGCGATCAGCACGCGGCGCGCGCTGCGGCGCAGGCAGTCGTCGCGCACGGCCTTGAGGGTGTGGCCTTCGTCCAGGATGTCGTCCACCAACAACACGGTTCGGCCGGTGAGGTCGACGGCCGGCTCGCGCAGCCAGTGCAGCTCGCTGCCCGAGGTGGCGCCGCGGTAACGCGTGGCGTGCACGTAGTCGAGTTCCACGTCGGTGCGGATGGCCAGCGCCAGCAGACCGGCGAAGATCAGTGCGCCATTCATGACGGTGAGGAACACCGCCCGTTCGCCATCCAGCGCCGCGTCGATGTCGCGCCCCATGGCAGCGATCACCGATTCTAGCGATGCGCGGTCGAACAACAGGTCGGCGTCGGCGAGCGCCTTGGCCAGCGAGGGAGAGGATGAAGTCATGCGGATGGGTTTCCTTCCGCGGCATGCAGCGCCGCGATGCGCGCGATGAAACGCTCGCGCTGGGGATTGTCGTTGAGGCTGTCCCAGGTGGACGCCACCGCGCCACGCAAGGCAGCGATGCGTTCGGGCGCGGCGGCTGCGCGGCCCTGCACGGCGGCGATGGCCTCGTCCACTACGTCGGGAAAACAGGCGAGCACCAGATCGCAACCGGCGTCGAGGTGTGCGTGCACCCGTGCAGCCACGCCGCCAGCCGCGCCGGCGGCCGCCATGCTGATGTCGTCGCTGATCACCGCGCCACCGAAACCCAATTCGCCGCGCAGGATGTCCTTGATCCAACGCGAGGAAAAGCCGGCAGGCTGCGGATCCACTTCGGGATAGATCACGTGCGCCACCATCACGGCCTCGGCGTGCGCGGCCATGCCTTCGGCGAACGGCACCAGGTCGTCGCGACGGATGATGTCGAGCGGGCGCGGGTCGATAGCCGTCGCCTTGTGCGTGTCCACCGCCACCGAGCCATGCCCAGGGAAGTGCTTGAGCACCGCCGCCATGCCGCCCAGGTGCATGCCGCGCACATAGGCCTGCGAGAGTTCGGCCGTGATGGCCGGGTCGGCATGAAAGGCGCGCTGCCCGATGGCCGCATTGCCGCGCGCCAGATCGACCACCGGGGCGAAGCTGAAGTCCACGCCGCTGGCACGCAGCTCGCTGGACATGATCCAGGCGTGCTCCTCCGCCAGGTGGATCGCTTCTTCCGGGTCGCGGTCGTAAACGGCGCCGATGGTGCACAGTGGCGGCAGGCGCGTATAGCTGTCACGGAAACGCTGGACGGGGCCGCCTTCCTGGTCCACGGCGATGAGCATGTCCTCGCCGCCCACGTCACGGATATCGTCCACCAGCGCCATCAGCTGATCGCGCGAGCTGTAGTTGCGCGAAAACAGCACCACGCCCGACACGCCCGGCGCCTTCAGCCACGCGTGCTCCGACGGTGCCAGCGTAGTGCCGGCCAAACCGATCATCAGCATGACGATGCGTCTCCCGCGGCCGAACGCTCTTCTTGCGTCCAGCGCGCATAAGGATGAGCAATGAGGTTGACGTTGTAGTAGCGGGCCAGGTGGCTCACCTCGCGTCCCAGCCACGCGGGGCGCGGAAACGCGGCGTCCGCCGAAGGCAGCTCGACCTCGGCCACGACCAGCCCGGCGTTCTCGCCAAAGAACTCGTCGATCTCGAACAGCACGCCGTCGACGATCACGTGGTGGCGGATCTTCTCGACCACGCCGTCGCAAAGATCGGCAAGCATCTGCTCGGCATCCGCGATGGACACGGGGTACTCGAACTCCGCGCGCTCGATGCCCAGCTGCGCGGACTTGATGTTCAGCCACGCGCGCTCGCCCGCGCGACGGACACGCACCGAGGCGCGCGCCGTGCCGTCGTGCAGCGCCTGCGCACTCACCAGGTAGCCCTGGGCGATGCGCTCGCTTTCGCTGACCGCATCGCGCCAGCCATCGTCGCCCAGGAGGAATTTGCGTTCGATCTCAATGCCCATGCTTTGGCCGATGATTGGGGGATTGTGTGACGGGGCGGTGAAAGCGGCGGCGCCGCTCAGCGCTCGAACAAGGCGATCGACTCCACGTGCGCGGTATGGGGGAACATGTCCATTACCCCCGCCGCGCTCAGGCGGAACCCGTGCTTCTGCACGAGGATGCCGGCATCGCGGGCCAGCGAGCCCGGATGGCACGACACGTAGACGATGCGCCGGGTTTCCTTGTGCGGCAGGTATTCCAGCACCTTGTCCGCGCCGGCCCGCGGCGGGTCGAGCAGCAGCTTGTCCCAGGGCTGCCTGGCCCAGTGCGCGTGCCGCTGGTCTTCGAACAGGTTGGCCACCTCGAAGCGTGCATGGGTGATGCCGTTGCGCGCGGCGTTCTCCGCGGCGCGCTCCACCAGGCCGTGCTCGCCTTCCACGCCCACCACCTCCGCCACGCGGCGGCCAATGGGCAGGGTGAAGTTGCCCAGGCCGCAGAACAGATCGAGCACGCGATCGGTCGGCTGCGGATCGAGCAGCTCCATCGCCCGCGCCATCATGCGGCGGTTCATGCCGGCGTTCACCTGCACGAAGTCGAGCGGGCGGAATTCCAGCTCCACGTCCTCGATGGCTGCATCGCCACTGGGAATGCGAAACGCCAGGCGCGGCGCCTCCGGCCACAGCGGATGCACGCTGGTCACGCCGCCCGGCTGCAGGTACATGGCGAAGCCATGTTGCTTGCCGAACTCGATCAGCGCCGACTGGTCGCGCTCGCTCAGCGGCACCATGTGACGGAACACCAGCGCGACGACATCGTCGCCGGCGGCGAACTCGATCTGCGGAATGTCCGCCGCCGCATCCATGCCGCTCACCAGTTCGGCGAGCAGGCCGATCTTGGGACCCAGCGCCGGATGCACGACCTCGCACTGCGTGATGTCGGCCACGAAGCGCGGATTGCTTTCCTCGCGGAAACCCACCAAGACGCGCCCCTTCTTCGCCACGGATCGCACGGACAGGCGCCCCTTGCGACGGTAAGCCCACGGCTCGTCGGTGACCGGCGACAGCCAGGCTTCCGGCATTACCTTGCCGATGCGCTCGAAGTTGTCCTTCAGCACCCGCTGCTTCACCTCGATCTGCGAGGCGGCATCCAGGTGCTGCAGCGAGCAGCCGCCGCACTGGCCGAAGTGCTGGCAGCGTGGCTCCACGCGATGCGGCGAACGGGTCAGCAGCTCCACCACCTCGGCCTCGTCGTAATGGCGATGCCGCTTGCGGATGCGCAGCTTGACCTCTTCGCCCAGCAGCGCGCCGCTGACGAACACGGCCTTGCCGTCGATGCGCGCGACGCCTTTGCCTTCATGGCTGAGGTCGGTGATGGTGGCTTCGAATTCTTTCATTGCAGGTGTCGTATTCCAGAAACGCGCGCGCCCGGATCAGCGGGACCCGGGCGCGGTGATCGGGCTGGTAGCCAGTTCGCCGGCCCGCGTCGGGCGGCGCCAGGGAACGGGCCGTGAATGGGCGAGTGGCTTACTTCTGCTTCCAGGCGCCCGAAGGGTCCTGATAATACCAGCCCTGGCGCGCCCGCTCGATCCAGCCCTTGGCGAAGGTGGCGCGGATCTGCGACTCCCACTCCGGGTGATTGTTGGCATTGGCCACTTCGCGATACAGGGCGTTGCGGTCGCGGTTCTCGTCGGCCACGGCGGCGTTCACGCCCGCGCGCTGGTCGAGCGGCAGCTTGCCGGCGTCGCGCACGGCCACCAGGCCGTCCTGGGTGAAACCCAGCACGCCGCTGTTGAACAGCGGCGCCAGCGTGTCACGGAAGCGTGCCTGCATGCGCCCGTGGATCGCGTCCGTCGTCGCCGTCTGGATGCGCAGGTTGGGCGCATCGGCCGCATAGGCGGCCGGAATCAGCAGGTCCAGCAGCATGGCGGAGGGCTGGCCGCCTTTTTTCGGCGCCGGCGCGGGCTCGTTGTTCTTGGCGGGCGGCGCAGGCGTCGCGTTGTCCAGCACGGTGCCGATGAACTGGTCGGCCGCCTTCTGCGCGGCGGCTTCGGGGAAATAGACGTTGATGGTGACGCACCCCACCAGCGCGACCAGCAACAGGGTCAGCAATCCATAGACAAGCTTGCGCATCTTCGACTCCTTCGGGACGGTGTGGGGCGGTGGCGCCTGATTCGACAGGCCCTTAGTGGACTTCCGGTCCGTTGCCCTCGATGGCGGCCTTCAGGCGACGGACGAGGGTCGGCCAGTCGACCTGGGTCTGGTGACCGATCACCTGCAGGCGCGGCAGTCCGCTGCCCTCGACGATAGTGTAGCCGTCGGCGTCGTTGTCCAGGCCACCCATGTGGCACACGGAAGCCTGCAGCGTGCAACTGAGACCGATGCGCTTGTAACCGAAGGTCTTGAACAGCTTGAGCACCGCGCCCTGCAAACCAGCCGCCGCGCCGCCGCCACCGACCGTGGTCAGGTTGTTCACGGCGCGTTGACTGATGCGCCCGCCACTGCCTGCCAGCAGGCTGGCCTTGAAGGCGACGGGATTCCAGTTGACCAGGCGCAGCTCGTCGATGGAGCCATCCATGCGGCCGGTGATGTTGCCGAAGTCGAAGACGCTGGTCATGGCGCCCAGGTCGAGCTGGCGTAGCTGCACGTCACTGGTAAGCACGGGACTGGGGCCGAAGGGGCTTTGCAGGGCCAGGCGCGTGATGTCGATGAAGCCGTCGAACACATTGACCGACAGGCCGCCCTCGAGCTCGAAGCGGTCGTCCACCCAGCGCAAGGCCGGAACGGCGCCGCCCAGCGTGCCCGGAAACTCCGGCCAGCCCATGGCGCGCGAGAACGCCGCCATGTCGATGCCCGCAAAAGCCAGCGAGGTTTCCAGTCGCCGTCCCTTAGACGCCGCGGGGCGCCATTCCAGATCGCCCACGTGCACGCGGCCGTTGAGCAGCGGAATATCGACCGAGTGCTGCAGGCTGAGCGCGCCGCTGCGGCTTTGCCAGCGCATCTGCGCGGGCCCGTGCGGCATGCGATAGACCTGCAGGGCCTGCCAGGACAGCGTGGTCGCCGGCCGATCGGCGTTGGCGTTCCAGTCGAGGCCGCCATGCAGGCCCTTCACGCCCAGCCGGCCTTCGCCGTCCGCTGCGTCCAGGCCATCGGTATCGAAGGCAAAGCTGCGCAGGCCATCGGCGCCGAGATCCAGGTTGCCGCTGAGCTGCCCCTGGATGTGCATGTCGCGCAGCCCCAGCGTGGCCAGCCATGCCTGTCCATAGCGCTGATAGGCAGCAGGGAAACGCGATTGCAGGCGGTCGAGCTTGAGCTGCTGCAGATCGCCCTTGGCATTGAACGCCATGGAGCCGTCGAGCTGCAGCGCATCGGCATCGGCCACGCGCAGGCGGCTGAAATCGACCGCACCATTGTGCGTGGCCGCGGACAGGCTCAACTGCACGGAGTGATCGGGCAGCCGGGCAAAGATGGGGCCCAGCAGCAATTCGCCGCCTCGCAGGCTGGCATCGAGATCGATGCGCGACGGTGCGCTGGTCGTATCGATATTCAGGCGTCCATTGCCGTTGACGGACTGTCCCGCCAACGCGCCGCCCGGCGTATCGAAGCCGCCGCCGCTCAACGCGAACTGCCCGGATGCCTGCAAACCCTTGTCCTGCAGGTCCAGCGCCATGTCCGCATCCAGCTTGCCGCCGGTGGCGCGGCCGGACCACACCGTGCTCAGGATGCCCTGCAACCAGGCCAACGGCACGCCCTTGAGGCTGATCTGCGCGTGCGTGGGCTGATCCAGCGGAAGCGCGGTGCTGGCCTGGATGGCCCCCTGCGACAGGTCGATCTGGAGCGTGTTGGCGGCTTGGTCGATCACCATCGACACTTTCGCATTGCTCAGCGCGCCACCCTGCGCACCCGACAGCTGGGCGACGCCATCGAACAGCCAGCGCATATGGGTGTCGCGCTGCAAGGTGCCCTGCAGGTCCACGCCGACGCGCTTCCAGCCCATGGACGGAACGTCGGCCTTGGCGGCCTTCAGGCTCAGCTTGAGTCCGCCCTGCCCGTCTTCGCCGATCTGCGATTGCACGCCCTGCATCTTGAGGCCGGGCACGGTCACCGTCTTCGCGCCCAGCGCCACATCCGCGCGGGCCGGCAAGGACCAGGCCACCCCCAACAGGATGATCAGACTGAGCAGCAGGTGGCTTGATGTGGCACGCATGACGCGCCATTCTGCCAAAATCAGCTGAACGACACGGACTAGTCATGCAACACCCGATTTCCAGCACCCCATCGGGGCACCGGAACGCGCCCGAGGCCGTCCGCGCGCTGGTGGCCGACGATGATCCGAGCAGCCGCTTCTTCCTGGTGGAAGCCTTGCGCAGCCTGGGGCTCGACGCGCATGCCTGCCACGATGGTCCGTCCGCCATCGCCATGGCCCGGCAGGAAGCCTTCGACCTGCTGCTGCTCGACTGCCGCATGCCCGGCGCCGGCGCCGAAGAAGTGCTGGCGGCGCTGCGTGGCGATCCGGATGCGCGCTCCAGTGACTGCACCGCCGTCGCGACCAGCGCCGAGATGGACATGAAGCAACGCCAGCGCCTGCTGTCCTCGGAATTCAGCGAGGTGCTGCAGAAGCCCTGCAACCTGGCCGACCTGCGACGCATCCTGGCCCTGGTGCAGGCCGGCACCACCAGCACGCCGCTGCTGGATGACGCACAGGCCATCGCGACCATGGGCGACGCCGAAGTGGTGAAAGCCATGCGCACACTGCTACGCGTGGAACTGACCGGCCTCTACCAGGACCTCGACGCGCTGCTGAACACCCCGGACGCGCTGGCAGATCGCCTGCATCGGCTGCGCTCGTCCTGCGGTTTCTGCGGCGCCACGGCCCTGGGCCTGCAGACGACGGTGCTGCAGCGTCACCTGAAGATGGGCCATGCGGGGGCATCGGTGCCTCTGTCGCGCTTCCGGCGTTCCCTGCTGGCCACCATCGAGGCGCTTGCCGCCGAGGACAAGGCCTGAGGCCACACCGGCTCAGCGGCGCGACATGGCCGCACCGAGCACGTGCCACGCACGCAGCTCGCCGCCGCCCAGGTGGAAGCGGATCACCTCGCGCATCATCGTCCGCAATGCCGACAAGCCAGCCGCATCGGGCATCACGTCCGCGGCGAGCGCGATCAGATCGGCGCCACGCAAGGCATGCGCCGTACCGGCCCGACACGGCATGGGCCCCTGCTCCACCACATAGCGATAGAGCTGCGTGGACTCTACCGGCTCGCCAGACTCCGCCTCGAACTCCAGCTGAAGCGCATAGCCCACCGCCTCCAGCAGGTCGCGCTCGAAACGCCGCAGGCTCCATGCCAAGGGTTCGCCGCCGGCCAGGCGCGGCAGCGTGCGCGCGTAGGCGTCGAACAGCTCGGGCAGCGGATCCTGCCGCCCCGTCAGGCGGACAGCCAGCTCATTGAGATAAAGACCGGCAAGCCCCGCGTCCCCGACAAGACGCAACGGCGCCCCCACGCCTTCGGCCGACTGCAAGGTCGCCAGTTCGCCCCGCTGCATCAAGTCGAGCGACAGCAACTGGAAGGGTTCGAGCTGTGCGCGCTGCAGCCGCGCGCGCTCACGCCGCACGCCGCGTGCGACCACGCCGAGCCGCCCATGGTCCCTGGTCAGGCACTCGAGCAGCAGCGACGTCTCACGATAGGGCCGCGAGTGAAGAACATAGGCAGGCTGCTGTTCGATGCGCATGGAAAGGAGCGGTGCGCCCGGGTCATCCCGTCGTCAGGAATGGAGGTTGCCGGCAGGCGCAGGCGCGATCAATCGGTGTAGCCGAACTTCTTCAGCATGGTCTCGTCGTCCACCCAGCCTTCGCGCACCTTGACCCAAAGGCGCAGGAACACCTTGCGCTCGAAAGCGCGCTCCATGTGGCGGCGTGCCGACGTGCCGATAGCCTTGAGCTGCGCGCCGCCATTGCCGATCACGATGGCCTTCTGGCCTTCGCGCTCCACCCAGATGACGGCGTGAATCTCGGCGACACCGTCCTCGCGATCCTTGAATTGCTCGATCTCGACGGTGGTGGCGTAGGGCAGCTCCTGGTCCAGCCGCAGCATCAGCTGTTCGCGCACCATCTCCGCGGCGAGGAAGCGCTCGCTGCGATCGGTGATCTCGTCCTCGCCGAATACCGGCGGCTGCACCGGCAGACGCTTGAGAATGCCCGCTTCCAGGTCCTTCAGGCCCTTTTCCTTCAGGGCGCTGACGTAATACACGTCGTCGAAGCTGTGACGCGTCATCAACTCCACCACGAACGGCAGCATGGCCGACTTTTCCTTGGCCAGGTCGACCTTGTTGATCACCAGCAGGCGCGGCACCTTCTGCTCCACCAGCGCGTCGTAGAGGGCCTCGTCCTCGTCCGTCCAGCGGCCGGCCTCGATCACCTGCACGACCACGTCCACTTCGCTGATCGCCGACCGGGCCGCCCGGTTCAGGCTGCGATTCATGGCGCGCTTGGCGCCACGATGCAGGCCCGGCGTATCGACGTACATGATCTGGCCGGCTTCGCTGGTGGCGATGCCCAGGATGCGGTGGCGGGTGGTCTGCGGCCGCGGGCTGACGATGGACAAGCGGAACCCGATCAGCGCGTTGAGCAGGGTCGATTTGCCCACATTGGGGCGACCGGCGAGCGCCACGGTGCCGCAGCGGAAATCGTCGTGGGGAAGTTCGGCGGGCGCGCCGAGATCGAGTTCGTCGTTCATGAATTCAGTTCCTGCAATCGGCGCAGCACGGTTTCAGCGGCGTCCTGTTCGGCGGCGCGGCGACTGGTGCCGCGACCCTCGGCGCGGATCGGCGCCGGCTCGGTGATTTCGCAGGACACGTCGAAGGTCTTGGCGTGGTCTTCGCCATGGCTGTCGATCAGATCGTACTGCGGCAAGGGCCAGCCGCGCGCCTGCAGGAGTTCCTGCAGGCGGGTCTTGGCGTCCTTGGAGGATCGCGGGATAGCGGCCACCAGCGGCTCGAACAGCGCGCGCACCACGGCGCGGCAGGCGTCGAACCCGGCGTCCAGGTAAACCGCCGCCACCAGCGCCTCGAAGGCGTCGGCCAGGATCGACTCACGCCTAAAGCCGCCGCTCTTCAGCTCGCCGGAGCCCAGTTTCAGTTCGTCGCCCAGCTCCAGCTCGCGGGCGATCACGGCTAGCGCCTGGCCGTTCACCAGCTGGGCCCGCAAGCGGGACATCTCGCCCTCGCTGGCGTTGGGGTGGGCCTCGTACAGCAGTTCCGCCACGACGACGCCCAGCAGGGCGTCGCCAAGGAACTCCATCCGCTCATTGTTCGGCCGGCCGGCGCTGCGATGCGTCAGCGCCAGCTGCGCAAGGGAGGGATCGCGAAATCGATAGTCGAGCTTGGTCAAATCCAGAGCCTGTGCTTAACCGTCGACATTGCCCTGCAGCTCTACGCTCTTTTCGAAGTGCACGAGGAAGTCGATGTTGTACATGAAGGGAATGCGCTTGTCGTAGCTGACGTTGAGCTCCGTGGCGTTGCCGGTGCGCTTGAGGCTGATGTCCTGCGGCGTGATGGTGTCATCGCTCACGTATTGGAAGTCCAGCTTCTTCATCAGCGCACCGCGGACCTCCGCCGGAGTCTTGGCGGCGTTTTCCGAAGCCAGCTGATTCATGGCCTTCGTCACGCCCATGAACTCGGTGTACGCAGGCACCAGCTTCATCGCCATGTAGCCGAAAAAGCCCACCACCATGAGCACCACGAGAAACCCGATCAGGGTGATGCCTTTCTGCTTCGATTTCATAGTCCCCTCGCTATGCCGCCTCGCGGCGATTTCCGGCTGACTGGCATGGCGCCACCGAACCGCTCCGGCAGCGGCTTGGCGCGCGCATTGTCGCGCCAAGTCGACGCGGGCGTCACGGGGCGCATGCCCAAGGCCGTCACGCTTTTAATGAATGACCGTGCCCATGCGATGGAACGCAACACTCGAGCCGGTCCAGCTCAGCCAGATCAGGAAGGCCTTGCCGGCGAGATTCTGCTCCGGCAGGCAGCCCCACCAGCGGCTGTCCGTGCTGTTGTAGCGGTTGTCGCCCATGGCCAGGTAGCAGCCCTGCGGCACCACCAGCGGCACGTGCGGGTTCGGCAGCGGCGGCGGCACGGCGTAATTGGGCATGCGCGCCGTCAGGTGGTTGACCACGCCGCCCTCGCCGTTGGGCAGATGCTCGTTCCACACGGTGGCGCCCATTTCCAGCATCAGGCGGGACTCGGCGCGCTTGGGGTCGCCTTCGTACGGGCCCACCAGGTCGGCCGCCACCGGCTGGCCGTTGACGATCAGCTGGTCGCCATGCATTTCCACGCGATCGCCCGGCACGCCGATCACGCGCTTGATCCAGTTCTGGCTGGGCACCGGCGCATGCGGGTCCGCGCAGCTCTGGTCGCCGCTGCGCACCAGCTTGCCGCCGTCCTCGCACAGGTAACCCGGGAAACGGAATACCACCACGTCGCCGCGCTTGGGCTCGCCCAGGTTCACGAACTTGTTGTTGAAGGCCGGCATGCGCAGGCCGTAGGCAAACTTGTTCACCAGGATGAAATCGCCCACGTCCAGCGTCGGCATCATCGAGCCGGACGGGATGCGGAAGGGCTCGGCCACGAACGAGCGCAGCACCAGCACGACCAGTACCACCGGGAACAGCGAGCGCGCCCAGTCCACCGCGACCGGCTCGTGCATCTCCCTGCCCGAAGCTTCGGCCCTGGCCTTGCGCCGCTTGTAGAACAACAGGCGGTCCAGCCCCCAGATCACGCCGAACAGCACCGTCAGGCCAAGCAGAATCGCCGAAAAATCAAAATCCATTGAGTGCTCCTTCGGAGCGGGGACTGGGAATGGAGGATAGTGAACAGGCAGGCGCACACGCCGTCTACCTATTCGCTATTCCCTATTCTCCATTCCCTGCTCTATTTATCCACCTTCAGCACGGCAAGGAAGGCCTCCTGCGGAATTTCCACGCGGCCCACCTGCTTCATGCGCTTCTTGCCTTCCTTCTGCTTCTCCAGCAGCTTCTTCTTTCGGCTGACGTCGCCGCCGTAGCACTTGGCCAGCACGTTCTTGCGCAAGGCCTTCACGGTCGAACGGGCCACGATCTGAGCGCCGATGGCCGCCTGGATCGCCACGTCGAACTGCTGGCGCGGAATCAGGTCCTTCATGCGCTCCACCAGGTCGCGACCGCGGCGCTCGGCATGGATGCGATGCACGATCAGGCTCAGCGCGTCCACGCGGTCGCCGTTGATCAGCACGTCCACGCGCACGAACGGGCCCGCCTCGAAACGCTCGAAGTGGTAGTCCATCGAGGCATAGCCGCGCGACACCGACTTCAGGCGATCGAAGAAATCGAGCACCACTTCGGCCAGCGGCATTTCATAGGTGATCTGCACCTGGGTGGCCAGGTACTGGATGGAGCGCTGCACGCCGCGCTTCTCTTCGCACAACGTGATGATGTTGCCGATGTAGTCGGGCGGCGTAAGGATGTTCGCCACGATGATCGGTTCGCGGATCTCGTTGATGAGGTTGGCCGCCGGCAGCTTGGCCGGGTTGTCCAGCATCATGATCGAGCCGTCGCTCTTCTCCACCTCGTACACCACGGTGGGTGCGGTGGTGATCAGGTCGAGGTCGTACTCGCGCTCCAGGCGCTCCTGCACGATCTCCATGTGCAGCATGCCGAGGAAGCCGCAGCGGAAGCCGAAGCCCATGGCCTCGGAGCTTTCGGGCTCGAAGAACAGCGCAGCGTCGTTGAGGCGCAGCTTGTCGAGCGCCTCGCGCAGCGCCGGATAATCGTCGGCGGAAACGGGGAACAGGCCCGCGAACACGCGCGGCTGCATGGTCTGGAAGCCCGACAGCGGCTTCTCGGCGGGCTTGCCGGCCAGGGTCAGCGTGTCGCCGACCGGTGCGCCATGCACGTCCTTGATCGAGGCGGTGATCCAGCCCACCTCGCCCGGCGAGAGCTTGTCGAGCTTCTTGCGCTTGGGCGTGAACACGCCCACTTCGCTGACCTCGTGCGCGCGGCCGGTGGACATCACCAGCAGCTTGTCGCCCGGCTTGATCTCGCCCTGCACCACGCGCACCAACGACACCACGCCGAGATAGTTGTCGAACCACGAGTCGATGATCAGCGCCTGCAGGCGATCGGTGTCGCCCACCTTCGGCGGCGGAATGCGCGCCACGATGGCCTCGAGCACTTCCACCACGTTCTGGCCGGTCTTGGCGCTGACGGCCACCGCGTCGGTGGCGTCGATGCCGATCACGGCCTCGATCTCGCCCTTCACCTTTTCCGGGTCGGCGGTCGGCAGGTCGATCTTGTTGAGGACGGGCACTACTTCCAGGCCCATTTCCACCGCCGTGTAGCAGTTGGCGACGGACTGCGCCTCCACGCCCTGCGCCGCATCGACCACTAGCAGCGCACCTTCGCACGCGGCCAGGGAGCGGCTGACCTCGTAGGAGAAGTCGACGTGGCCTGGGGTGTCGATGAAGTTGAGCTGGTAGGTCTTGCCGTCGCGCGCCTTGTACGGCAGCGACACGGACTGCGCCTTGATGGTGATGCCGCGCTCGCGCTCGATCGGATTGTTGTCGAGCACCTGCGCCTCCATCTCGCGCTCGGTCAGGCCTCCGCAGATCTGGATGATGCGGTCGGCAAGCGTGGACTTGCCGTGATCGATATGGGCGATGATGGAGAAGTTTCGGATCAGTTCCATGGAGCACGCTAGCGGCGTTCACTGCCCTGCGCGGCGCGCAGGCAGCGCATGACCGGGATGGTCACACGAACCCGGCATTATCGCATGGAACAGGGGGCCTCCGGGCACCCCGCATCGGGGCTCGCCTTCGGCAACACGCAGGGATCGGAACGCCCCGAGACCGGGGCGTCACACGACCCTCCCTGCATCCGTGACGACGGTAGCCCAAGCCCCCATCGTCACGGCCACCCGGCCGCGGAACGGCCGGGTCACGACGAGATCACGACCGACGGCGCTGCCATTCGCCGCCCATCGCCATCTCACTCGTCCTTGCCACCGGGCACGGTAAGCCCGATGAAGCCACTCTGATCGCCGTGGCGAACCAGCAGAAGCACGGTGTCACCGGGCTTGGCGTCCTTCGTGGCGTCCCGGAAGGCGGAAACGCTGCCCACCTTCTTCTGGTTGACCATGAGGATCACGTCGCCCGGCTGCAGCCCTGCCCGCGCCGCCGCGGAGCCGGTGACGTTGCCGATGCCCACGCCCTCGCCCGGCTTGAGGCCAAGCTGCTGGCGGGTATCGCTGTCCAGTTCCTGAACCGACAGGCCTAGCGCGCTGGCGCCCGTGCGGGCCGCCGGCTGGTCCGCATCGGCCGAGGCCATCACGGCGTTCTTGTCGCGCGGCATTTCGGCGACAGTCACCGGTATGTTCTCTTTCTTGCCGTCGCGCAGAATTTCCAGCGTGGCCTTGGTGCCCGGCGGTGTCTGGCCCACCAGCGGCGGCAGATCCGCGCTCGAATTGATGCTCTGGCCGTTGTAGGCAAGGATTACGTCGCCCGGGCGAATGCCGGCCTTCTCCGCCGCGCCGCCCTTGGTCACCTGGGTCACGGCGGCGCCATTGGCATTGTCGAGCTTGAGCGCCTTGACCATGTCATCCGTGACCTGCTGCACCATCACGCCGAGCTGGCCGCGCGAGACATAGCCCTTTTCCTTGATCTGCTTGACCACGTTCATGGCCACGTCGATCGGAATGGAAAACGCCACGCCCTGGTAACCGCCCGTGTTGGAGTAGATCTGCGAGTTGACGCCGACGACCCGGCCCTGCAGGTCGAACAGCGGGCCGCCGGAGTTGCCGCGGTTGATAGGCACGTCGGTCTGGATGAACGAGGTATACGGCTGGTCCTGGCTGCCCAGGTTCCGGCCCACCGCGCTCACGATGCCCTGCGTCACCGTGTAGTCGAAACCGAACGGCGAACCGATGGCGAGCACCCACTGGCCGGGCTTGAGCGTGCGCGAGTCGCCGACGGTGACGGACGGCAGGCCGCCCTTGGCGTCGACCTTCAACAGCGCGATGTCATACTGCGGATCGCTGCCCACCACCTTGGCGGTGAGCACGCGGCGATCCTGCAGGCGCACGGTCACCGTGTCAGCGCCGTCCACCACGTGCGTATTGGTAAGGACATAACCGTCCGGCGAAATGATGAAGCCGGAACCCAGCGAGGTGCGTGCCTGTTCTTCCGGGGAGGGCATCATCGGCATGCCGAAGAAACGGCGGAACATCTCCATCTGCGGGTCGTCGCTGTCGTCATCGCCCGGCGCCCCGGGCATGCCGCGCGGCGCCGAACGGCCCTTCGCCTGCTTCTTGCCGCTGTACTTGGCCTCCACGTGCACGACCGCGGGCGCGTTCTTCTGCACGATGCTGGTGAAATCAGGCAGCGAGGACATCGCAGGTGGCGCTGCCTGGGCCTGCACGCCGCCGGCCAGGGCCACACTCATGACAACAGCACAGGACAGCGTACGCAGAGCAAGTCGATTCATGCACGTCTCCTTCGTGTTTCAGGCACGCCGGACCCGTCCGCGCGACGGACAGGGCCGGTCAATCAAGTGGGAACGATCAGGCCGCGGCGATGGACACACGGCCGGCGATCATTGCGGGCCAGCAGCCTGGGCGGGCTGCTGCTGGTCCGGGTGAACCAGGATCAGGTAGCTGCCATCGCCATTGCTGGCCGCGGGATAGCGCGCCACCCGGTAGGGCGTCATGCTGTCGCGCGAGTACAGCAGCGTGCTGCCGCTGTCGCCCTCCAGCGTGGCCGAGGCCCGCTGGCTGATCTTGTAGGGCACCTCGGAGTAGACGTTCAACCCCGGCGGCGCCACGGCGGGCGACTCCGAACGCGTGGCCTGGGCCGTGCCGGTGTCCGTGGTCGTCGTCGGCACGGAGGCCATCTGCGGAGACAGGCGATCCGCCCCCTGCCCGGCCGGCTGCGCCACCATCAGGGCCGCCACGGCCACGCCAGCCGCGATGGCGCCACCGGCGGACCAATGCAGCCAGTGGCGGCGCTTGCCCTGCTGCACCACCGCGCCATCCTGCTCGATGGCCAGCATCACGCGGGCGGCAAAGCCCTCGGAAGCCAGCGGGGACAGCTCACGACGCAGGCCGTCCCGGGCCACGTGATAGCGCGACCAGGCCTGCTGGAGCGGCATGTCATGGTCGAGCCGCCGCAGCAGGAAGCGTAGTTCTTCCTTCGACAGCTCGCCGTCCATGCCGGCAGAAAGGTTTTCGCGTTGATTATCAGTCATGGGTTCTTGCCCTCGCGGTCCGACAGGAGTGGCCGCAATTTCTCATCGATAGCTTCGCGCGCCCGAAAAATACGTGAACGAACCGTACCGATCGGGCAACCCATCGCCTCGGCGATTTCCTCGTAGCTGAGGCCGTCCACTTCACGCAGGGTGATCGCGGTCCGCAATTCCTCAGGCAGCGCTTGGACAGTGGAAAACACCGTTTGTTCAATTTCCTGCCGCATGAGTTCGCGCTCAGGGGTGGCACTTTCCTGCATGCGGTCCGCGCCGGGCACGAAGGCGGCATCGTCGATGGCGATGTCGTCGGCGGGCGGACGGCGCCCCAGCGCCACCAGATGGTTCTTGGCCGTGTTCACGGCAATCTTGTACAGCCAGGTATAGAAAGCACTCTCGCCGCGGAAGGACGCAATGGCCCGCCAGGCGCGGATGAACGCTTCCTGTGCCACGTCCTCGCACTCGGCGTGGTTCTTCACATAGCGGGAAACCAGGCCGATGACCTTGTGCTGGTACTTGCGCACCAGCAGATCGAAGGCCCGCTTGTCCCCTTGTTGGACGCGCTCGACCAGCGCACTGTCCAGTTCGTTTTCGCCCATCCGGGCCATCTCCTTCGTCGATGCTGCCACGCGCCCCGGGACGCCTTGTGGATGGAAGCGGTCTGCTCAGACAAGAACCGATCGTGCTAGTTCAGCAAGCTTCGTCCCGGAACGACAAGTGCGCCGGTGGCGTCACCGATGGTGGAAACGCACGGGCGCGCCCACGGAGCACCCGTCGTGGCGAACAGGCCGCCGCCACCCCAGGGAGTGCGGCCCACGGGCGCATCAGGCGCCCTTCCGGGAAGTATGGGGGCCGGTGTGCCGCTTGCAAGTCAGGCGGCGGAATCGCCCACGCCGGCGAGCAGGCGCTGGCGCTCCAGCAGCAGCTTTTCGAAGGCCGGCTGCGGCAACGGACGGCAGAACAGATAGCCCTGCAATTCATCGCAGTGGTTGGCGCGCAGGAACTCCATGTGCTGCTCGGTTTCCACGCCCTCCGCCACCACGCCGCGCTTGAGGCGGTGCGCCATCTCGATGGTGGCGCGCACGATGGCCTCGTCATCGGGATCCACCCCGATGTTCCTGACGAAGCTCTGGTCGATCTTGATGCGGTCCGCAGGCAGCTTGCGCAGGTAGTCCAGCGATGCCGCGCCCGTGCCGAAATCGTCGATGGCGATGCGCACGCCCAGGCGATGCAGGCCCTGCAGGTTTTCCACCAGGTTGGGCGCCGCCTTGATGCTGATGCTCTCGGTGATTTCCATCTCCAGCAGGTTCGCTTCGAGCCCGCTTTCGTCCAGCGCCGCCGACACCACCTCCAGCAGGTTGGGCTGCATCAGCTGCACCGCCGACAGGTTCACGCCCAGACGCAACCCGAGTCCAAAGCGGCGCTCCCACTCCTGCGCATGACGGCAGGCCGCGCGCAGCACCCATTCGCCGATGGAAACAATCAGGCCGGTTTCTTCCGCCAACGGGATGAAGAAGCCGGGGCCAATGAAGCCGAGCTCCGGATGCTCCCAGCGCACCAGCGCCTCCATGCCGACGATGTCCTCGGTAACCGCGTCCACCTGCGGCTGGTAGAACACGCGCAGCTCGCCCTTGTGCTCGGCATGCCGCAGGCCGGACTTCAGCGCCAGGTTCTGCTGCTGCGACTGCTCCGCGCTGCCCTCGAAGATCTGATAGTTGTTGCGGCCCAGGCTCTTGGCCGCGTACATCGCCTCGTCGGCGTGCTTGAGCAGGGTGTCGGCGTCCGGCGCATCGTCCGGGAAGAAGCTCACGCCGATGGATGCGGTGACCTGCAGCTCGGTGCCGTCGTCGATGCGCAGCGGCGCGCCCATCACCTGCACGATCTTTTCGGCGATGCGCAGCACGTCCTCGTTCTTCACGATGTGGCGCAGGATCACCACGAACTCGTCGCCCGCATAGCGCGCCACCGTATCGGAAGCCCGCACCGTGCTGCGCAGGCGCTGCGTGGTGGTGAGCAGGACCTGGTCGCCTACCGCATGGCCCAGCGTGTCGTTGATGGTCTTGAAGCGGTCCAGATCCACGAACAGAAGCGCGAAGCACTCGCCGGTGCGATTGGCTTCGCGGATGACGGTGTCGAGGCGGTCGTTGAAAAGCAGGCGGTTCGGCAGGCCCGTCAGCGCATCGAGCAAGCCTTCGGCGCGCCCCTGTTCGCGGGTGTGCCGCAATTCGATGGCGTGCGCGAAGCGCGAGGCCGCCACGCGCAATACCGGCTGCACGATGGCCAACGACGGCAGCGGCTGTCGGGTGCCGATCAGCAAGGCGCCCAGCACGGTGCGCCGCTCGTCCTGCAGTGGCCAACCGGCAAAGCCGGCGAGCCCCAGCTGGGCGAGCAAGGGATCCATGGGTGCCAGACGCGCGGCATCGACCTGATGCAGCATCGCTTGTCCGGACAGCACCAGGCGCAGCGAACTCTGCAGGTGCGGCCCCGGCCACAGCTGCTCGTCGCCACGCCAGTACTGCACGAGCTGCACGGGCGCGCCGCCCTCGTCGGGCCGCGCGGACCATACGGCCAGATAGTCCAGCCCCATTTCCTCGTACAACAGGCGCGCGGCCTCGGCGATGCCCTCGTCGCCGCTGCCGGAAGCGAACATCCGCGCCAGCAGCGCCAGCGCCACTTCGGCGCGCACGCACGCACGGTCGCTGCGGAACATCAAGGCCACGGCGTCGCGGCCGGCGTGGCGCACGGCACGCGCGCTCACTTCGCCCGAGTCCGCTCCTCGCGAGGAGCGCCGACGCCCGGCGTGCCATTGGCGCGAACCTTCCGCGATCACATGCTCGACCGTGGTCTCGGCAAAAGCCAGCAGCTCCTTGATGGGACGACCGCGCAGCTCGTGGTCGCCCAGCCCGCTGTTGCGGGCGAGCGCGGGGCTGTAGTCGACCAGCCGCCCCCGGGCCGGGTCGACGATCAGCCATTCGGCGTCGACCTCGTCGAAGGCGAATCGGTAGTCGCCGTTGCGCGAGGCCGCGGCGTCATCGGCGACGTCGCCATGCGCCGCCACGCGCTGCATGCGTTGCCAGCGCGAGAGCAATTCGTGCTCGATCTGCGAGGCGTACAGCCAATCGGCGATGCCGGCCGGCAACACGTTGGGCTTGAGCACGGCGCCGTCATCGAGCACGGCGAGAACCGGGGCGCCCACGCAGGCGGGCAGACTACGCAACACCTCGATGCCCGCCATGGCTTCGCGGCCATCGCCTTCGAAAACCATGACGATCAGCGCCAGCGGCGACCGGCCTTCCAGCAGGATGCCCGCATGGGTGGCATCGCGCGCGGAATGCACGACGAAGTGTCCGTCTTGATCAAAGGTGTCGAACAGGGCCCGGCGGAGTTCCCGCTGCGCCGCAACGACCAGGATACCGGCAGGACTGGCCATGTCAGAGCATCCAGCGGCCGTCGCGCAGGCGGGGGCGCTGCGCGGGTTTGGGCTGGCAGCTCAGGCGCACCAGCACGTCGTTGAAACTGGCCACCAGCGACTCCGGAGGGTCCAGCAGCACCACCCGGCGCACGTGTCCCGTCGCGGCCCGCGCCAGCTGCCGCAGCAGCGTGGCGTCCGCCATGGGGAGCGGCAGCGGCAGGCGCTGCAGCAGATAGACGCCGAAGTGATTGCTCTGGAGCATGTAGCGCAATGCGATATTGAGTCGCTGCGACCCGGGCAGCGCGACGTGCTCTTCGCGCAGGTTGCCCAGGCCCAGTTCCGGATTCCACAGATACACAGCTTGCCCGCTGCGCCGGACCAGGGGCCGCAGTTGGCCAACCAAGCCGACCTCCTCGCCGCCATCGAGGGCAATCAGGTTGCCCCGAACCGCTAGGATGCGATCGAGGATCTCGGCGCCGGCCTGGGCGGGGCTGGCGGGGGTGGCGATGGACGTGTTCATGCGGGACTAAATTACGTGCTCAGGGGCGGTTCGCATAGCTCGAAACCAAGCCTCGCCGGAAACCGCTGCGCATTTCATGCGGCAGCGCACAGCTCGCGTTTTTATGGGCCGTTCATCCATGCCCGCGGGCGCCCGGAGCGTCTCGCAATCCTCGCTACGGGAGGGTATGGTGCAAGGCTTCATGGCCACCCTGTTTACCCCCATGTTCGAAGGATTGCGCTTCAATCATTGGAAGACGAGCCTGGATGACAGCGGCATCGTCACCCTGTCGCTCGACCGCGCGGGCAGCAACGTCAATGCCATCTCGCGCGAGGTGCTCGATGAACTGGGCCAGATCGTCGAGCGGCTCGCCATTGAGAAGCCGGCCGGTGTGTTGATCCATTCGGCCAAGCCGTTCGGTTTTGCCGTGGGCGCCGACATCAAGGAATTCGTCACCTACGCCCAGCAGGGCACGGTGCTGGAAAATATCGAGAACGGCCAGCGCGTGTACGAATCGCTGGCGCGTCTGCCCTGCCCCACGGTCGCGGCCATCCATGGCGCCTGCATGGGCGGCGGCACGGAACTGATCCTGGCCTGCCGCCAGCGCATCGCCGCGGACGACGACAAGACTCGTATCGGCCTGCCCGAGGTCATGCTGGGCATCCATCCCGGCTGGGGCGGCACCGCCCGTCTGCCGCGCCTCATCGGCGCCCCCGACGCGCTGCCCGTGATGCTCACGGGCAAGGCCCTGTCGGCCAAGCGCGCCCTGTCGCTGGGCGTGGTCGATCGCCTGGCTCCGCCGGCAGAGCTGCTGGCGGAGGCTCGCGCGCTGCTGCGCCGGCCGCATGCCCGTCCGTTCGCCCAGCGCGCGAAGGCCTGGGCCACCAACACGTGGCTGGCCCGCCAGATCCTCGCGCCCATGGTCATCAAGCAGACCGCCGCCAAGGTGCGCAAGGAGCACTATCCCGCGCCCTTTGCGCTGATAGATGTATGGAAGCGCGGCGGCGCCAGCATCCAGCAGCGGCTGAAGCTTGAGGCGCGCTCGGTCGCCAAGCTGGCGGAAACCTCCACCGCGCAGAACCTGATCCGCATCTTCTTCCTGCAGGAACGCCTGAAGGGACAAGGCAGCGGCATCGATCACGGCATCAAGCATGTGCACGTCGTGGGCGCCGGCGTGATGGGCGGCGACATCGCCGCCTGGGCCGCGTTCAAGGGCTTCGAGGTGACGCTGCAGGATCGCGAGATGAAGTTCATCCAGCCCGCGCTGGACCGCGCCCGCCAGCTCTACGAAAAAAAGCTCAAGACGGCCGACAAGGTCGAAGCCATCGTGCGTCGCCTGCGCGCGGACGTCGAAGGCAAGGGCGTCGCCACCGCCGATCTGGCCATCGAGGCGATCTTCGAGAACGCCGAGGCGAAGAAGTCGCTGTACGCCACCATCGAGCCACAGTTCCAATCCAATGAACTGCTCGCCACCAACACCTCGAGCATTCCACTGGATGAACTTCGCGTGGGCCTGAAGGCGCCCGAGCGCTTCCTCGGCCTGCACTTCTTCAATCCGGTCGCCCAGATGCCGCTGGTGGAAGTGGTTCGCCACGACCAGCTGGATGCCAATGCCGAGAAACGCGCCCTCGCGTTCTGCAAGGCCATCGGCAAGCTGCCGGTCGCCGTGAAGGGGACACCGGGTTTCCTGGTCAACCGCATCCTGATGCCTTACCTGCTCGAAGCCATGCGCCTCTACAGCGAAGGCGTGCCGGGTCCGGTGCTCGACAAGGAAGCGAAGAAGTTCGGCATGCCGATGGGGCCGATCGAGCTGGCCGATACCGTGGGCCTGGACGTGTGCGCCTCGGTCGGCAAGGAACTGGCGCCTTTTCTTGGCCTGGAACTGCCGCCGGGACTGGAGGACAAGCTCGCGGCCGGCAAGCGCGGCAAGAAGGACGGCCAGGGCATCTACGTGTGGCAGGACGGCAAGCCGCAGAAGCCGGAAGTCGACCCCGACTACGCCGTGCCCGCCGATCTGCAGGACCGCATGATCCTGCCCATGGTGAATGAGGCAGTCGCGTGTCTTGCCGACCAAGTGGTGGACGATGCAGAGCTGCTCGACGCCGGCGTGATCTTCGGTACCGGTTTTGCACCTTTCCGCGGCGGCCCGATCCAGTACGTGCGCAGCGAAGGCGCCACCGTCGTGAAGGGCAAACTGGAACGCCTCGCGCAACGCTATGGCGAACGCTTCGCACCCAAGAACGGCTGGGATCTGCCGACGCTGGCCAAGACCGGCTTCGACCTTCCGACCAACGAGACGCAGAGCGCCGATAGCGAGAGCTGATCACACGGCATCATCGCCACGCAAAAAGCCCGGCCTAGGCCGGGCTTTTTTTACGACTCAGGCCAGCGTGCTGGCTTCACCACATCAGGTCGTCAGGAACACCGTCCTCACCCACGCCGCTCTCGCTGCCCGGCTCCACCAGCAAGGCGACCTGATGGACATCGATGGCCTTGACCTGCTCGGCCAGCTCGCGCGTCACCACGAGATAACGCCCCTGCTGCTGGATCACCCCGAGCTCGCCGGCGTTGATCGCCTTGAGCTGGTCCGCATCGACGTGCACGCGACGAATCTTTCCGCCGTACTCGAAATGGCGGACGTGCTCGACGTCGGCCTTGTTCAAGGTCTTGCCTTCCAGCAGCTGCTGAATCTTCAGCTTGCGCTCGCGACGCAGGCGCGCTTCTTCTGCCGCCGCCTGCTCCGCACGCTTGCGCTCGTTGGCTTCGGCCTGCGCACGAATCGCGTAAGCCTTGGCCAGATCGATTTCTTCCTGGCTCTTGCCGCCCGCAGGCTTGCCGTGCGGCTTGTTGTGCTGTCCCGGCTTGCCTGCCTTGGACGGCGCGCCGCCATGGCGCGGCGGGAAGGGCTTGCTCCCTTGCGGCGGCGACGGACGCTTCTCTTCACGGACCTGTTTGACGATGCCGCTCTTGAGCAGCTGATCGCGCAGGGATTCGGCCATGGTTGAAACTCGCTTGCGTGGTACGGGAACGAAAAGTGCGTATCAATAATGCGGCGGCGGCGGCTCGCTGTGCGGATCATGCCCTTGCGAGGTGCGCAGCGCCGACAGCTCACTGCGCAACCCACGGATCAGATCCTCCAGCGCAGCCAGCCGCATCGACAACTCGGCATCGGCGGAAGCCAGGGCGTTCACCGTGTCGTCGACGAAAGTGAGCCTGACTTCCAGCTCGGTCAGGCGCTGCTGCAGGGAATCGTCCGCCATGTTCACTGCCTCAGGCTGCGGCCGCGACCGATACCGTAATACGCCAGCCCCGCCTCTTCCACTGCCGCGGGATCATACAGATTGCGGCCGTCGAACACCGCCGGCTCGGCGAGCATGTCGCGGATGCGCGCGAAATCCGGGCTGCGAAACGCCTTCCATTCGGTGACGATGGCGAGCACGTCCGCACCTTCGAGTGCCTGGTAGGCACTGTCGCAAAGGACGAGGTCAGCGCGATCGCCGTAGATGCGGTGCGTCTCATGGCGCGCCTCCGGATCAAAGGCCCGCACCTTGGCGCCCGCCTTCCACAGCGCTTCCATCAGGTTGCGGCTGGAGGCCTCGCGCATGTCATCGGTGTTCGGCTTGAAGGCCAAGCCCCACAGGGCGATGGTCTTGCCGGCGAGCTCGCCGTTGAAATGGCGCGAGATCAAATCGAACAACTTGGTCTTCTGGTCGTGGTTCACCGCTTCCACCGCACCGAGCAGGCGGGCCTGGTAGCCCACGCTGCGCGCGGTGCGCTCCAGCGCCTGCACGTCCTTGGGGAAGCACGAACCGCCATAGCCGGCACCGGGATAGATGAAGTGGTAGCCTATGCGTGGATCCGAACCGATGCCCTGCCGCACCAGCTCCACGTCCGCGCCCACGTGCTCGGCGATGTTGGCGATTTCGTTCATGAAGCTGATCTTGGTGGCCAGCATCGCGTTGGCCGCGTACTTGGTCAGCTCGGCGGAACGCTCGTCCATCACCACGGTGCGGTCGTGGTTGCGGTTGAACGGCGCATACAGCTTGCGCAGCACGCCGATGGCGCGCTCGCTGGAGCTGCCGATGATGATGCGGTCAGGGCGCAGGCAATCCTCCACCGCGTCGCCTTCCTTCAGGAATTCCGGATTGGACACCACGTCGAACTCGACGCTCACGCCACGGCGGGCAAGCTCGCCGGCGATGGCTTCGCGCACGCGATCGGCAGTGCCCACCGGCACGGTCGACTTGTTCACCACCACCGTGTAGCGGTCCATGTGCTGGCCGATGGTGCGGGCCACGCCAAGCACGTACTTGAGATCGGCGCTGCCGTCCTCGTCCGGCGGAGTGCCCACGGCAATGAAGACCACCTGCCCGTGGGCAATGGCCGGCGCAGGGTCGGTCGTGAAGTCCAGCTGCCCACTGGCGTGGTTGCGCTTGACGATGGGCTCCAGGCCCGGCTCGTAGATCGGGATATCGCCCTGCTTCAGGCGCTCTACCTTGGCCGCATCGATGTCGACGCAGACCACGTGGTTGCCCATCTCGGCCAGACAGGCGCCGGTGACCAGACCCACATAGCCGGTACCGAAGATAGTGACCTTCATTGTCGTGCAAGCTCCCAGAGGCAAGACAGCGATTCTAACAGGGCGGGCATAAGCCCAAGCTAAGAGAACTCCGCTCTTGGCGCCGCAGGCAACGCCCCAAAAAGCACAGGGCGCGAATCGCTTCGCGCCCTGCCTTTAGCCTTGGAGAGCTGTGCTACGCGATTACTTCGCGCCGCCAGCCTGCTCGCCAGCCGGGGTCGGACCGGTCTTGACCAGGGTGACGTCGAAGATGATCGTCGCGTTCGGCGGGAAGCCGTTCTGCGGCTGCGCACCGTAGGCGATGTTCGACGGGATGAAGAACTTGTAGTGGCCGCCGACCTGCATCAGCTGCATGCCTTCGCGGAAGCCCGGGATCACGCCGGCGAGCGGGATGGAAGCCGCGCCGCCGCCCTCGTGCTTGGACGAATCGTCAAAGGTTTCGCCGTTGACGAAGGTGCCGACGTAGTTCACCTGCACCGTGTCGTTCGGACCCGGGCGGGCGCCGGTACCCTGGCTGATCACCTGGTACTGCAGGCCCGAAGCGGTGGTCTTCACGCCCGGTGCGGTCTTGTTCTTGGCGAGGAAGGCGTCGCCTTCGGCCTTGTTCTTGGCGGCGACCTGGGTGTACTCGGCCTTGGCCTTGGCCTGCAGATTGGCGACGAACGCGTCACGGACCTGCTTGGCTTCGGCTTCGCTCATGGTCGGCTTCTGGCCCGACAGCGCGGACTGCAGCGCGCGAGCTACGGTGGCCGGGTCCACTTCCTCGCGGACCAGCGGCGGCAGCGAGCTGGCCAGATCCCAGCCGACCACGTAGCTGGCCTTGGTCTTGTCGACCGCAGCCGGAGCGGCCGTAGCGGGGGCGGCGGACTTCGCAGCCTGTGCGTGCACGCCAGCGGTCATGCCCAGAGCAACAGCGAGCGCGGCCGCCGTCAGCGTGGGACGCAGAAAATGCTTCATGTGGAACTCCCTCGTATTTGGATGTGCCGGCGCTACCGGACTCAAAGCCCCCCCGATGGAGGCAGGCCCCGCATTGTGCGGTGCTTACAGAGTCTTGGCAACGATGCGGGGCCTGTGACCGTCAGTCGTGATTAAAAGTTCACGATTTGGCCTGGAAGCGCGGCTTTTTACGAATTCTGCACACCTGGTCGGGTACCACACCGAGATGACAATTCAGGCATGCCCGTCATCAGAACGTCCTGGTTTCTCAAGCGTATCGCGCAATGCCGCCTGCAGACGGGCGTGAACCTGCACCAGACCGCGCCACAGCAGCCACGCCAGCAGGAGCAGTACGAGCACCAGCACCACGGCGACTTCGCGCGGCGGCAGGATGGTCGAGGCCAGCGCCGCCACCAGCAGCCCCAGCACCCACATCGCCGCCAGCGGGATGAAACGCGCCAGCACGCCGCGGATGCGCATGTTGTAGGCGCCGCCGATGCGCTCGGGGATGCTCAGTTCCGCCAGCAGCATGCCCAGCGCCGACGCCTTGCGGTACGCCGCCACGATCATCGGCAATGAGATCAGGGCGGCGATGGACCACGCCAGGCTGCGTTTCACCTGCGGGCTGTCCGCCAGGAAATCCCAGTGGAAGAAGCCGCGGCGATACAGGTAGGACATGATCAGGAACGCGGCGACCACCAGCATCATGTTGATGATCACGTGCCAGACGAGACGGCGGATCATCTTCGCCACCATGGCGCCCTGCCCGCTCAGACTCAGGTTGCCCATCCAGTCAGTGTAGGCGCGCAGGACACCAGTCAGGCCAGCGGGCAGGCGCCGCGCGAGCACGTTCGCCAGCGGATCGGAAGCACGGATGAGGTATGGCGTCAGGAACGTCGTGATGGCCGACACCGCCACCGCCACGGGATAGAGAAAGCTGCTGGTGACCTTCAGCGTGAGGCCCAGCGAGGCGATGACGAACGAAAACTCACCGATCTGTGCCAGCCCCATGCCCACGCGCAATGACGTGCGTCCGTCGTTACCGGCAATGAAGGTGCCGAAGCTGCACGTGATCACCTTGCCCAGCACCACCACGATGGTGACCACCAGGATCGGCAGCCAATACAGCTTGAGCATGGCCGGGTCGATCAGCATGCCGATGGCGACAAAGAAGATGGCGCTGAACATGTCGCGCACCGGGCCGATGATGCGCTCGATCCGCATCACGCTCTGCGACTCCCCCACGATGGCGCCGATCATGAAGGCGCCCAGCGCCACGCTGTAGCCCATCTCGGTCACCAGCAGGCAAAAACCGAAGCACAGGCCCAGCACGGCGACCAGCAGCACATCGTCCCGGCTCACGCGCGCGATGTAGTCGACCACGCGTGGCACCAGCAGCAGGCCGACCACCAGCGACACCGCCATGAAGAGCGTCAGCCGCCCCACCGCCGCGGCCGCCTCGCCAGCCTCCAGGCCACCGGTGCTGGCGATACCCGTCAGCAGCGCCATCAGCACGATGGCGATCACGTCCTCGATGATGAGGATGCCGAACATCAGCTGCGCGAAGCGCTCGCGCTTGAGGTTCAAGCCGTCCAGCGCCTTCATGATGATGGTCGTCGACGACATGGAAAGCATGGCGCCGAGGAACAGCGCATCCATCGGCGTCCAGCCGAAGAAGCGCCCTATCTCGTAGCCGAGCCACACCATCAAGACGATTTCGCAGACCGCCGCGACCAGCGCCGCGCCGCCGACCTCGCGCAGCTTTTTCAGGCTGAATTCCAGCCCCAGCGCGAACAGCAGCAGGATCATGCCCAGCTCGGACAGCGTGCGGATGGTCTGCTCGTCGTGGATGAAAACCACAGGAAACGTGTAAGGCCCGACCAGCACGCCGGCGATGATGTATCCGAGTACGACCGGCTGACGCAGCCGCTGGAAGATCACCGTCGTCAGGCCCGCGATCAACATGACGGTCGCGAGATCCTGGATGAAGTGCAGATCGTGCATCAGCGAAATCCGTAGGAGCGTCTCGCAAGACTAACAATCAGGCGTGCGATGCACAGCCCTGCGCGACGCCGCTGATCATTTACTCGCCACATGCGCGCATCCGCGCGCCAAGGCCGCCGCGCCCGACCTCACGTAACTATCTGTTGTGATTCATTCGTGAAAAAAAGTTGAAAGAAATTCACAACGAGCGCTTGACGAAATCGCAAACCCTATCTATTCTTTCGGGCTTCCAGAGGCACTTCGGGGCCATAGCTCAGCTGGGAGAGCGCCTGCATGGCATGCAGGAGGTCGGCGGTTCGATCCCGCCTGGCTCCACCAAATTTAGATACGTCCCCATCGTCTAGAGGCCTAGGACATCACCCTTTCACGGTGGCGACCGGGGTTCGAATCCCCGTGGGGACGCCACTCTAACGCCAAACCGGGTTCCGGCGAAGCGGCCTTGAGTGGACATGGATGTAGTCTGGTTTGGTAGAAGTACTGGAAGTTGTAAACGTGTGGAGCGGTAGTTCAGTCGGTTAGAATGCTGGCCTGTCACGCCGGAGGTCGCGGGTTCGAGTCCCGTCCGCTCCGCCACTTACGAAGGACCCGCCTATGGCGGGTTTTTTGTTGCCTGAAGAAAAGCAACCAGCCAACCCACCCGGGCAACATCCTGGTCTAGAGCGGCTCGCCCATCGGCCCTCGCAGCGCCTCGTCCGGCGACTGGTGATCTTCCAGCCGCTCCAGCGTTCCCTTGGAATGCCCCTGCTCCGCCAGGTATTCCAGCCAGCGCGAAAGAAACCCGTTCATGCGCAACCGGTGCTGCAGCACGGTGTGGGCCGGCGGAAACGGGCCCAGCACCTGCCACAGATGGCGCCCCGGATGGCAATGCAGGGCCTCGGCCACGTGCGCGTCGGTGTACATGCGCAACTGTGCCGATGGCGAGGGCTGCCCCGTATGCGCGTCGACGAAGTTGTAGGTGAGTTCCAGCTCCAGCGTGTACGGGTGCCGCTCCTGCACCTGCAGCCGCACGTCCAATCCGTCGTCGACGCTGGACACGTAGAACCCCGGCCCCAGCTCCTGCGGAACGAACAGCCGGGTCAAGCGATGGTAGTTCTCCGCATAAAGCCCCATCAGGAAGCCGAAGCGTCCCGGCAACAAGGCTTGGCGGCTGTCCAGTACGGCACTCATGGGCGGCACTCGCTCCTTCAGAACATGGTCCGCTCGATTCCGAAGCGGTCGAAGATCTTGCTCGCAATCTCCTCGATGGAGACGTGCGTGGTGTTGAGGCTGGGAATGCTTTCGCGGCGCATCAGCTTCTCGGCCTGCGCCAGCTCCCAGCGGCATTGCTCCAGCGTGGCATAACGGCTGCCCGCGCGCCGCTGTTCGCGGATCTGCGCCAGCCGTTGCGGGTCGATGGTGAGACCGAACAGCCGATCCTTGTAGGGGCGCAGTCGCGCCGGCAGTTCGAGTTTGTCCAGGTCGTCGTCGGTCAGGGGGTAATTGGCGGCGCTCACCCCGTAATGCAAGGCCATGTAGAGACAGGTCGGCGTCTTGCCGGAGCGGGACACACCCACCAGGATCAGGTCCGCCTGCGCATAGTCCACGTCGATGCCGTCGTCGTGGGACAAGGCATAGTTGGTGGCGTTGATGCGCGCCTCGTACTTGTCGAAATCCACCAGGCCGTGCGAGCGGTTCACCGCGCCGGAGCGCTTGGCGCCGAGTTCCTCTTCCAGCGGCCCGATAAAGGGCGCGAACACGTCCAGCATCAGCGCCCCGCTCTCCGCCACGATCTCGCACAGGGCGCGCGAGGCCATGGTGTTGACCACGATGGGGCGCTCGCCAGTCTGCGCGTAGCGGGTCTTGATGCGCAGGGCCGCGGCCTCGGCTTTCTGGGCGTCATCGATGAAAGGCAGGCGGTGCTTGTCGAACTGCACGCCCTCAAACTGCGCCAGAATGCTGTTCCCGATTGTCTCGGCGGTAATACCAGTGGAATCGGAGATATAGAAAACGGTTCGCTGCATGGGTACTCCAAAGTCCCTGTGGGTTCTTGCCTGACACCTTAGCTCAAGGTGAAAAGCCTGTCTTTGCTTGACTCACGGCTGACTGGTATGCAGTTGGCGCGGGTTTTCGCCCGAATGGTCTTCTTGTGCTACGCACCATCGGCAGCGGACAATACCAGTTCTTTGTAGCCCGTTTTCTTGAAGAAACCGGGACACACCTGTTTCCGAAACCTAAGAGCTCTCGAGGAGACTCCCTTGAACGACCTGGTGCTTTGGCTCGACACGCTGCGCATGACCGACCTGGGCAAGGTCGGCGGCAAGAATGCGTCGCTCGGCGAGATGATCGGCAATCTCGCCAAACTCGGCGTGTCGGTGCCCGGTGGCTTCGCGACCACCGCTGACGCGTTCCAGCAGTACCTCGACAAGAGCGGTGTGGCCAAGCGCATCCAGCAGCGCCTCGCCTCGCTGGATGTGGACGACGTAAGCGCCCTCACCACCGCCGGCAAGGAAATCCGCGAGTGGGTCACCGAGACCCCGCTACCGGCCGACCTGGACCAAGCCATCCGCGACGCCTACGCCAAGCTCTGCAAGGACGCCGGCGCCGAGAACATCGCCGTGGCCGTGCGCTCCTCCGCCACCGCGGAAGACCTGCCGGATGCCTCCTTCGCGGGCCAGCAGGAAACCTTCCTCAACGTGGTCGGCATCGAGGACGTGCTGCACAAGGTGAAGGAAGTCTTCGCCTCGCTGTACAACGACCGCGCCATCGCCTACCGCGTGCACCAGGGCTTCAAGCACGAGGACGTGTTCCTCTCCGCCGGCGTGCAGCTGATGGTGCGCTCCGACGTGGGCGCATCCGGCGTGCTGTTCACGCTGGACACCGAGTCGGGCTTCCGCGACGTGGTGTTCGTCACCGGCTCCTACGGCCTGGGCGAAATGGTCGTGCAGGGCGCGGTGAATCCCGACGAGTTCTACGTGTTCAAGCCCACGCTGAAGGCCGGCAAGCCGGCCGTGCTGCGCCGCAGCCTCGGCGCCAAGCAGCAGCGCATGGTGTATTCCAGCGCGCCCGGCGAGCGCGTGAAGATCGAGGAGACGCCCGCCGAACTGCGCAACCGCTTCTGCATCACCGACGAAGACGTGCAGGAACTGGCCAAGCAGGCGCTGATCATCGAGCAGCATTACGGCCGCCCGATGGACATCGAATGGGCGAAGGACGGCAACACCGGCAAGCTCTACATCGTGCAGGCCCGTCCGGAGACGGTGAAGTCGCGCGCGCACGCCACGCAGCTGGAGCGCTTCCATCTCAACGAAAAGGGCAAGGTGCTGGCCGAGGGTCGCGCCATCGGCCAGAAGATCGGCGCCGGCAAGGCCCGCGTGATCCGTTCGCTGGCCGACATGAACAAGGTGCAGGCCGGCGACGTGCTGATCGCCGACATGACCGACCCCGACTGGGAGCCGGTGATGAAGCGCGCCGCCGCCATTGTCACCAACCGCGGCGGCCGCACCTGCCACGCCGCCATCATCGCCCGTGAGCTGGGCGTGCCGGCCGTGGTCGGCACGGGCAACGCGCTGGACACCATTCCGGACGGCGCGGAAGTCACCGTGTCCTGCGCCGAGGGCGACACCGGCATGATCTACGAAGGCCAGCTCAAGTTCGACCGCGTGACCGCCGACCTCGGCGACATGCCGGAAGCGCCGCTCAAGATCATGATGAACGTGGCCAACCCCGAGCGCGCCTTCGACTTCGGCATGCTGCCGAACGCCGGCATCGGCCTGGCCCGCCTGGAAATGATCATCGCCAGCCACATCGGCGTGCACCCGAAGGCACTGCTGGAATACGGCAAGCAGGATGCCGAGACCAAGCGCAAGATCGACGAGCGCATGGCCGGCTATGCCGACCCGGTGTCGTTCTACGTCGACCGCCTGGCGGAAGGCATCGCCACCATCGCCGCCTCGGTCTACCCCAAGCCGGTGATCGTGCGCCTGTCCGACTTCAAGTCCAACGAGTACGCCGGCCTCATCGGCGGCTCGCGCTACGAGCCGCATGAAGAAAACCCGATGATCGGCTACCGCGGCGCCAGCCGCTACGTCGATCCGGGCTTCGCCGAGTCGTTCGGCCTGGAGTGCAAGGCCGTCAAGCGCGTGCGCGAAGTGATGGGCCTGGACAACGTGTGGGTGATGATCCCGTTCGTGCGCACGCTCGGCGAAGGCCGCAAGGTCATCGACGTGCTGGGCAAGAACGGCCTCAAGCAGGGCGAGCACGGCCTGAAGGTCATCATGATGTGCGAAGTGCCGAGCAATGCCCTGCTCGCCGACGAGTTCCTGGAGATCTTCGACGGTTTCTCCATCGGCTCCAACGACCTGACCCAGCTCACCCTGGGCCTGGACCGCGACTCCAGCATCGTGGCCAACCTGTTCGACGAACGCGACCCGGCGGTGAAGAAGCTGCTCGCGCTCGCCATCAAGACGGCCCGCGAGAAGGGCAAGTACGTCGGCATCTGCGGCCAGGGCCCGTCCGATCATCCGGACCTGGCGGAATGGCTGATGGATCAGGGTATCGAGTCCGTGTCGCTCAACCCGGATACGGTGGTGGATACCTGGCTGCGCCTGGCCAAGCGCAAGGCGGCCTGAGTCGCTCCAGCAGCAGCGTGTGATCCCAAAAGGGCGGTGGCGACACCGCCCTTTTTCTTGCCCGGCGATCGCGATAGCGACATAGCCCTTTTGTCGCCCAGGCGATCAAGGCACGCAGGGACGCCCGCTGGTATCGAACGTGCTGTCGTCGGAAACAATCCGTCCCTGCTCCACGGTGAGAAACGTGGATATGGGCAAACGCAGCGGCTTTCCTGTTGCCTGGCTTCTTGCCACAAAACGCACGGCCACCTGATTTCCCTGAACGACCACCTGCTCGATGTCGTCGCGTATATCGGGAAAGGCAGCGAACAATTCGCGATAGGTCCGCATCACCTCCGCCCGCCCTGCTCTTGGGCTACAGAAGTCCGACGACGACAACCGCGCATCGCTGGCGTAGAGGCCTGCCATGGCCCCGGCGTCGTGACGGTTGAAGGCATCGAACATCGCCCGCACGACGGACTCGGGCGAGGTCGGCACATCGGCCATCGCGCCCATGGCGAGGCCCAACAGCATGGCAGTTGACGGATTCATGAAGCCTCCGCGGCACATTGGGGAGTACCCGCAGTCTCCCTGTGCCTCACCGCCGGCGCGTTTCACGACTTGCTCTTTTCGCCTCAGCGAAACTTTGCGATACGCGCAGGGTCCACTTTCATCATCGACCTACGGGAGCACGCCATGCGACGACTCACCAGGCTGTTGGCGAACAACAGGGGCTTCCTCACCTTCATGCTCTGCATGTTCATGTTCCGCAGCGCGGTGGCTGACTGGAATGTCGTCCCAACCGGCTCCATGCAGCCGACCATCGAGATCGGCGACCGCATCCTGGTCGACAAGGCGGCCTACGACGTCCGCCTGCCCTTCACCCACGTCTCGCTACTGCACCGCGCCGACCCGCAGCACGGCGACATCGTGGTGCTGGATTCGAAGGCCGCTGGCGAGCGCCTGGTCAAACGCGTCATCGGCGTGCCGGGCGATCAGATCGCCCTGGTGCAGAACCACCTGTACGTGAACGGCAAGGCCGCCGGCTATCGCCCCATCCAGGTCAGCGGCATTCGTGCCGACCGAGAAGACCCGGCCCTCTACGCCATCGAAGACACCGGCGCCGTGCAGCATGCGGTCCGCTGGTCCCTCGCCACCCGCGACCACACCAACGACTTCGGCCCCGTGACCGTGCCCGCCGGCCACTACCTGCTGCTTGGCGACGACCGCGACCACAGTGCCGATTCACGCTATTTCGGCTTCTTCCCCCGCAACGAGATCACCGGCCGCGCCACGCGGGTCGCCCTATCCCTCGACCCCGGCAACCACTACCTGCCCCGCGCGGACCGCTGGGGCGCCGCCTTGCATTAGCTCCACCGGCATCCGCGACAAAAATCACCCGCCCCCATTGCCAGCACCCCTCGCACCACATAGAATTACCGGCTCGCGTGGACCACACGCACCATCTTGGAGAGGTGGCAGAGTGGTCGAATGTACCTGACTCGAAATCAGGCGTACGTGTAAGCGTACCGTGGGTTCGAATCCCACCCTCTCCGCCAGAAAAGCAAAACGCCCCCACGTGGGGCGTTTTGCTTTTCTGGCGGAGAGGGTGGGTGAGAGCCCACGCGGGTTCGACAAATTTGCAGGAGCAAATTTGGACAGCCGAAGGCTGGCCCCGCAGCGCGCAAGCGCGGAGGGGTCGGGTCCAAGGATGGACCCGACAATCCCACCCGTCACGGCGCCAGCACCCCGCCTTTCCCGTGTTTTATTTCAAACCAAACCCTATTCTTCTTTACGCATTCATCCCCTATCCGTCATGCTCGCATCGCGTCGCCACACCAGGCATCCCATGATCGAGTTTGGACACGGAACCCACGTCGGTTTGCGCCGTACGCGCAATGAAGACACCTACTACGCCGATGCCTCGCTCGGCCTGTTCCTCGTTGCCGATGGCATGGGCGGGCACCAGCACGGCGAAGTGGCTGCCGCGCTCGTTCGCGATGCCGTGGCCGACCTCGTCACCCGCGGACACAGCCTCGTCGAGGCTGTGCGCGCGGCGGACGAGCGGCTGATCCAGCACAGCCGCGGCTTTCGCGATGCGCGCCCGATGGGCACGACCATCGCAGCGCTGCGCCTGCACGCGGACAGTTACGAAGTGGTATGGGTTGGCGACAGCCGCGTGTATCTCTGGCAAAAAACACTGCGCCAGGTGAGCCACGACCATTCGCTCGTGCAGGAACTGGTGGAAGCAGGCACGCTCGACCCGGCGCAGGCTGCACGCCATCCGCACCGCAATGTCATTACCCAGGCCCTGGGCATCACCGCCGCGGAGCAGTTGCACATCGGCATGGCGCGCGGAAAGCTCGAGCACGGTATGCGCTTCCTGCTCTGCAGCGATGGGCTCACCGAAGAAGTCGGCGATGCGTCCATTGCGAGCATCGTGTCGCGGCAGGATCTTTCCGCGCAGGAAAGCGCCGAGCATCTGCTGCTCGCCGCACTTGATGGCGGCGGCAGCGACAACGTCACGGTGATCCTGGCCCGGATCAACTGAGCCGGGCCATCGCTTCAGTGCACGGCGGGCGCCTCTTCGCGGCGCCACACGCAAATACCACCCGCACTCTTGTCCAAGGCGTCGAGTCGTTTTTCGTGCGCCGCCGTTTCGTCGGCATCGGCGCGCAGCACGCGCGGACGACGATCAAGCACCACCGGCGCAAGCGTCACGGCAACGCCCTTCTCCTGCGCGCCCTCAAAACCAAGATCGAGCACGACCTGGCCGGACGTCATCGCGATATAGACGTCCGCCAGCAGCTGCGCGTCAATCAGGCCGCCGTGCAGGTCGCGCGCGGAGTTGTCGACGCCCAGGCGCTTGCACAGCGCGTCCAGGCTGTTGCGCTGGCCGGGATAGCGCTCGCGCGCCATCGCCAGCGTGTCCAGCACGCTGCAGCGATCTTCCAGTCGACCGAACGACTCACCCAAGCGGGCCAGCTCGGCGTTGATGAAGCCCACGTCGAACGTGGCGTTGTGGATGATCAGTTCCGCGCCATCGATAAAGGCGAGGAACTCCTCCACCACGTCCGCAAAGCGCGGCTTGTCCAGCAGAAACTCGTCCTCGATGCCCGTGACCTGGCGCGCGCCTTCGTCGATGGCCCGGTCCGGGTTGAGGTAGGTCTGATAGTGACGCCCGGTGGGACGACGCTCGATCATCTCCACGCATGCGATTTCGATCAGGCGATGGCCCTGACGGACTTCGAGACCCGTGGTCTCGGTATCCAGCACGATCTGCCTCATGCCTTGCTCCTGAATTGCTCGGCCTGCTCGCGCGCCGCCACGTCCACACGCTCGTTTTCCACGTGGCCGTTGTGGCCACGCACCCAATGCCAGCGCACCTGATGCGTTTGCGTGGCGCTGGACAGGCGCTCCCACAGGTCCTGGTTCTTTACCGGCTTCTTGTCCGCCGTTTTCCAGCCATTGGCGCGCCACTTGGGCACCCACTGCTCGATGCCCTGCATGACGTACTTCGAATCGGTGGTCAACGCCACCTTGCAGGGGCGCGTCAGCGCTTCCAGCGCGGCGATGGCGGCCATCAGTTCCATCCGATTATTGGTAGTGGCCGGCTCACCGCCTGAGAGCATGCGCTCGCCGCCCTTCGCACGCAGCAAAGCTGCCCAACCACCCGGCCCAGGATTGCCCAGGCAGGCGCCATCGGTAAAAGCTTCCACTTCAGTCATCGTCACCATCAACAATTCAAAAAATCAGGATGCCGCATTGCGTCGGGCACCCGGCGCCAGGCTCACGTTGACCGTGGCTGGCAGGGCCTTGGGCTTGAGACGGATGGGCGTGGCCATCCGGCGCCGCTTGCGCGCGATCAGCAGATAACCGCCGCCGAAGGCATGCGTGGCATCGATGCCGGCATGGCTGCTGGGCCACAGTCGACCGACGCGTTCGATGCGCTCGATATCCAGCTCGCGCCTGCGTACCCAGCGCTCCAGCAGGAGCGGCGAATGCATGGTCGGCGAATGGCCGCGCGTGCGCCACATCATCCATGGCAGCCACGCGCTGAGCGGATGCAGGCCGGTCAGCGCCAGGACGCCGCCCGGCGCCAGTACGCGCGAGGCTTCTTCCAACATGTCCTGCGGCGTGGCCGATACTTCCAGGGCGTGGCGCAGGAGCACCAGGTCAAACGCGTCGTCGATAAAAGGAAGCGGCTCGTCCACCCGGGCCTTCACGTCGCCGTCGTACTGCCTGGCGGCCACGCTGAGACGCGTCCAATTGCCCAGCAAGGGCAGTACCGGAGGCGTATCGTTGGCCGCCGCACTGATCAGGAGAGCATGAGGCCCGCTGCAGCGCTGCAGCCCCGGGGCAAGGGCCACGGTCTCCTCGGCCAGCAGGTTGCGCAACGGGGCGCTGCTGTAGATGTCTTGGTCACGCTGAGACATGGAGGGCCGACCGGTCGTCATGATGCCGACAGTGTAACGGGAGGTCGCCTACAACGTATCCTGGTCCGCAGCTCGGTGTTGGCCGACACCTCAAGTCTGAATATCCCTACAGCCGATTAACGTCTCAATAACGAGTGAGGTCCGCCAGCGGCTTATAGTCAGCCACTTCGCGCAAGCCAGGGAGAGGGCCTGCGTCAGTCGATACGAAACCCTGGAGGACGACTCCTTGCACGTCGTACCGTTACCGGCGCTTGCCGACAACTACATCTGGTTGCTGCACGACGAGGAAGGCCATGCCATCGTCGTCGATCCCGGCGAGGCGCAGCCCGTCGAGGAAGCGCTTGCACAGCGCCAGCTTCAGCTGCGCGCGATCCTGCTGACGCACCATCACCACGACCATATCGGCGGCGTGGACGCACTGCTGTCCCGCCACGGCGTGCCGGTCTATGCACCGCACGACGAACGGATCAGCAAGGCCACCTATCGCGTGGGCGACGGTGACGTGGTGAAGCTGGCGACACCGGCCGCCACCTTCGACGTCATGGCCGTGCCCGGGCACACGACCACGCACATCGCTTATGCCGGCGAAGGCGTCCTGCTCTGCGGCGACACGCTTTTCAGCATGGGCTGCGGGCGACTGTTCGAAGGCACGCCTGCGCAGATGCTGGCATCGCTCGACCGCCTGGCATCGTTGCCGAGCCATACGCTGGTGTGCTGCGCGCACGAATACACCGCTGCCAACGGCCGCTTCGCGCAGACCATCGAACCTGCCAACGCATCGCTCGCCGCGCGCCTGCAGGAAGTGGCCGCGCTACGCGCTAACAACAAGCCCAGCCTGCCCGTGGCGCTTTTCGTGGAGCAGGCCACCAATCCGTTTCTGCGTACCGACAGCGACGAGGTCATTGCGTGGAGTCGGCAGCAAGGAGCAGACGGCGATCGCGTGTCGCGCTTCGCCGCCCTGCGGGCCAGCAAGGACGTGTTCACCGGATGAAAACCACTCGCCGCTTACGCCCGCTCCCCCTCGCCACGTCGATATTCCTGGCGGCATGCGCATCGGGTCCTGCCCAGAAGCCGGCACCGGCGCCTGCGCCCTCCCCGGCCCCGCAGCCGGTCGCATCCAATCAGCCGGTGCGCCCGCAGCCCGCGCCGGCGACGAGCTATACCGCCGACGACAGCAACGTCTGGCAGAACCTGCGCAGCAGCTTCGCCATGGCCGACTGCGATGCCGATCCGGGCATCACGATGTGGGCTCGCCGCTACACCAGCAATCCCGAGCGTTTCGAGGACCAGCTCGCCGCGGCGGCACCGCGGCTCGCCTACGTGCAGCAGGTGGCGGCGCGCCACAACGTGGCCGGCGAATTTGCATTGATCCCTTGGGTGGAAAGCCAGTACCGCCCCATCGCCGGTAGCAAGGGCATGCCGGCTGGCATGTGGCAGATCATGCCGCAGACCGCCAATGCCATGGGTATTCGCGTCGACAAGAATTTCGATGGCCGCATGGACGTGCCGGCCGCGACCGACGCCATCATGGCGCTACTCAGCCGTTACCACGACGACCTTGGTGACTGGCGACTCGTGGATTACGCGTTCAATGCCGGCGAGTTCGGCATCAAGCGCGTGGTGAGCCAGCACGGTTCACCGCCGGCCGAACCGGTGATTCCGAAAATGCCCGTCAAGCCGGTGACGCGCGAGCATCTGGTCAAGCTGCTGGCCATCGCCTGCGTCATTCGCGACCCGGGTCGATTCAACGTCAGCCTGCCCACCCTGTCCTCGGAGCAACGCCTGGTCACGGTGAGCGTCGACAACTCCATGCCCATCGCGCGCGCCGCCAGCCATGCCGGCATGTCGACGGATGAACTGAAGGACATCAATGCCGCATTCCGCAATGGCATGGTGGACACCAACGCATCGCCGTATCTGCTGCTGCCCAGCAACAAGGTCCAGCAGTTCCGAAATTCGCTGCTTGCCGAAAACAACAACGGCACGCAGAACGTACCCGGCACGGCAACGCTACCGCCCCTGGGCGCGGCACTGAGCGCAGCCGATGGCGACGACGCCAGCTCCGCACCGACGAAGTCGAATGGCGGCGGCAAGCGCACCCATACCGTGAAGTCTGGCGAGAGCCTGTGGTCCATTGCCCGCCGATATTCGGTGGACATCAAGCAACTCGAGCTCTGGAATCACTTGCAGGGTGCCGTCGTCAAACCGGGGCAGATCCTCAAGGTGAGCGCGCCAGGCTGACCCGGTTCCGGCGCATCGGGCCGGCACGCACGACCCAACGAAGAAGGGCGGCCCAAGGCCGCCCTTCTTTTTCATCATTGCCGATGGCGTTGCCGATCACATGCGATCGGCAGCGATCTTGATCTCGGTCTTGGCCTTCAGCGCATCGATGAAGCCCTGCGTGGCGAGAATGCCGTAAGCCTGGGCCATCTGGTCACGCAGCGTGCTGCGCTGCTCGGCCGTGATCTTGCTGAGGTCGCCGTCCTGGACCTTGTCCACGGCCACCAGCGCATAGTTGCCGTCATGGGTGGCGACGCGGGCAAACTCGGCCTTGCCGCCAGCGGGATGCGGCAGCAGGAAGGCCTGCTGGAGCACTTCGGGCGCCACGCCCTGCTGCATGCGCACGGCGTCCGCCGTGGTCTGCACGGTCGCACCGGCGGAGCTCGCCACGGCCTGCATGTCCTCGCCCTTCTGCAGGCGCGCCAGCAAGGCATCGGCGTGCTTCTGCTCCTCGGCAGCCGTGCGCTCATCGAGAATCTTCTGGCGCACCTGATCCTTCACTTCGGCCAGCGGACGCGCGGCGGCCGGCACGTGCTTGTCCACGCGCACCACCACGGCATGATCCTGCCCGAGGTCAATCAGGCCCGAGTTGTTGCCCTGCGTGAGCACGTCGTCGGAGAACGCCGCCTGGATCAGCTTCGGATTCGCGAGAATGCCCTCCCCACCCTTGCGGGAGAACAGCTCGGTCGTCTTGACCGGCAGCTTCAGCTCCTGCGCGGCAGGATCCAGCGTCGAGGGATTCTGATAGGTCTGGTCGGTGAGCTTGCCGGCCAGTTCGTTGTACTGGCGGTCGCGCTCGGTCGAGGTGTAATCCTTCGCGATCTGGTCGCGCACTTCCGCGAAGGGCTTCGCATCGCCGCTGCGCACGTCGCGCAGCCACAGCACGTGATAACCCTCGTCGGACAGCACCGGCTTGGAAATCTGGCCCTTCTGCAGGGCAAACAATGCGGAGTCGAATGCGGCGTTCGTCACGCCCTTTTCCAGCCAACCCAGGTCACCGCCAGAGCGCTTGGAGCCCAGGTCGTCCGAATCCTCGGTGGCGAGCTTGGCGAAATTCTCGGGCGTGGCCTCGCTGGCAATCTTCTCGGCCTTGGCGAGCGCAGCCTTCTGCTGGTCCGGCGTCGCGTTCTTCGGCACATTCACCAGGATGTGCGACACCAGGCGCTGCTCCGGCTGCACGAAGCGCTGCTTTTCCTGCTCGTAGCGCTTCTTCAGGTCGTCCTCGCTCGGCTGCGCGTCGATCTTCAGATCGGCGCCATTGACCTCGATGTACTTCAGCGACACCTGCTCCGGATTCATGAAATCGGCCTGATGCTCCTTGTAGTAGGCATCGAGCTGGGCATCGGTGACGGTGGTGTCCGTGAGCGTGGGGCGCGGCACCGCAAACCAGCGCAGGTCGCGGCGCTGGTACAGCAGGCCAAGGTAGCGGTCCATGTCCGCGTCGGTGATGACGGTGCTGGCGATGATCGCGCGCGGCAGCAGGAATGGCTCAAGCGAGGCGCGCTGGCTGTTCTCGAACATCGCAGGCGTCATGTTCTGCGTCGCCAGCACGGCGCGGTACGTGGCCGGATCGAACTGGCCGTTGACCTGGAAGGCCTGCTGGCTGGAGATGCGATCGCGCAGGTCGGCACTGGAAACCTTCATGCCCAAGTCGTCGTTCGCCTGGCGTAGCAGCTGCTCGTTGATCAGCTGATCCAGGATCTGGCGCTTGGTTTCCGGCTTCTCGAATTCCGTGGCATCGAACTGGTCGCCCATGCGAGCCATGGCGTCGCGGCGGGCCTCGTTCATGCGGTCCTGGAAGTCGCGCTGGCTGATCTCGTGCTTGCCAACCATCGCCACGTAGGTATCGGTATGCGAGGCGAAGTACGACTCGATGCCGAAGAACGAGATAGCGAAAACGCAAATGCCCAGAATGACAATGGAAGGCCATCCGTGAAGCTTGTTACGCAATGCCTGCAGCATGGAAATGTTCCCGGGCTCTCGTTGTTCGGTGCACCAAAGTGCGGGGTACTCAAATGGCAAGGGCGCCACACGGGCGCCCTTGCGAACTGTGGCGGAGCGGACGGGACTCGAACCCGCGACCTCCGGCGTGACAGGCCAGCATTCTAACCGACTGAACTACCGCTCCGCATATTTCTGGTGGGTGCTGTAGGGATCGAACCTACGACCCTCGCCTTGTAAGGGCGACGCTCTACCGCTGAGCTAAGCACCCGAAACTAAGCAAGTAGCCGCTTAGTTTAGGGCATCCTTGAGGGTCTTGCCAGCCTTGAACGCCGGAACCTTCGAGGCCTTGATCTTGATCGTCTCGTTGGTGCGCGGGTTACGGCCGGTACGAGCCGCACGCTTGCGCACGGTGAAGGTGCCAAAGCCGACCACCGACACGTCGTCACCCTTCTTCAGCGCCTTCTGCACGGTCTCGAAGAACGCTTCGAGAGCACGGCCGGCGTCAGCCTTGGTGAGTTCGGCCTTCTCGGCAATGGCATTGATCAGATCGGTTTTATTCATTGAGACACTCCCTTAAACGGTTATGCAGCCCGCGTGGTCATTCTGGGACCAGGCGACGTCGCCTCGAGACTAGGCACCGGGACATCACCAAGCAACCCCGCATCACTGCGCATCTCGCTTGGCGTCAGGCTGCGGTGCCGCCTTTATACCAGTGCCCCCCAGGGTCCGCAATGACAAGCAATACCAAGGCTTCGCGCGGTTCAGCATGATTTGGAGCGCTTGCAAAGTACGTGCTGAAACGCTATGCGACGACGACCTTCACGGCTGTGATCCGGATACGAAAACGGGCGGTTGCCCGCCCGTTTTCATGGACTGCATCACAGGTCAGTGAGGCCGCGTGTACGGCTCCTGGTCCTGCGACTCTTCCCGCGGCGCGTCGACCTTCGGCTTGTCGCCGTCGCCGGCCTGACGCGGCTGCAGCGCGCGCTCCAGCGCGATGTCCAGCACCTCGTCGATCCAGCGCACCGGATGGATGTCCAGCGAAGCGGTGATGTTCTCCGGAATGTCCGCCAGATCCTTCTTGTTTTCATCCGGAATGATCACCGTGGTGATGCCACCGCGATGCGCCGCCAGCAGTTTCTCCTTCAGGCCACCGATGGGCAGCACGCGACCGCGCAGAGTGATCTCGCCGGTCATCGCGACCTCGGAGCGCACCGGCACCTTGGTCAGCGCCGACACCAGCGCCGTGCACATGGCGATACCCGCACTCGGGCCATCCTTGGGCGTGGCACCTTCCGGCACATGGATATGGATGTCGTATTTCTCGTGGAAATCCGCCTCGATACCCAGCCGTTCGGCCCGCGCACGCACCACCGACAAGGCCGCCTGGATCGACTCCTTCATGACGTCGCCGAGCTGGCCGGTGTGCACCAGACGCCCCTTGCCAGGGACCACCGAGGCTTCGATGCTGAGCAGATCGCCGCCCACCTGGGTCCAGGCCAGGCCCGTGACCAAACCAACCTCGTTCTGCAATTCCTTGCGGCCGAAGTCGAAGCGGCGCACGCCCAGGTAGTGCTCCAGATTCTCCGAATCGACCACCACGCGACCGGGCGCCTTCGACTTGGATTTGGCCGTCTTTACGGCCGCAACCGCCTTCTTGATCTCGCCCTTGGCGAGGTTCTTGGCCACGGCGCCCTTCTTGACCTGACCCAGCGCCAGCTCCTTCACCACCTTGCGGCAGATCTTGGACACTTCGCGCTCGAGGTTGCGTACGCCCGATTCGCGCGTGTAGTAACGCACGATGTCGCGCACGGCGCTCTCGTCGACGCTGAGCTCCTCCGGCTTCAGGCCATTGGCCTTCAGCTGCTTGGGCAGCAGGTACTTCTGGGCGATGTTGAGCTTCTCATCCTCGGTATAGCCCGGGATGCGGATGACTTCCATGCGGTCCAGCAGCGGGCCCGGGATGTTCAGCGAGTTGGCCGTGGCAATCCACATCACCTCGGACAGGTCGAGGTCGACCTCCAGGTAGTGATCGTTGAACGCGTGGTTCTGCTCAGGGTCGAGCACTTCGAGTAACGCCGACGACGGATCGCCGCGGAAGTCCATCGACATCTTGTCGATCTCGTCCAGCACGAACAGCGGGTTCTTCGAGCCGACCTTGTTGAGGTTCTGCACGATGCGGCCCGGCATGGAGCCGATATAGGTGCGGCGATGGCCACGGATCTCGGCCTCGTCGCGCACGCCGCCCAGGCTCATGCGAACGAATTTGCGGTTGGTCGCCTTGGCGATCGATTGACCCAGCGAGGTCTTGCCCACGCCCGGCGGACCCACCAGGCACAGGATGGGGCCGCGCATGGTGTTCACGCGCTGCTGCACCGCCAGGTACTCGAGGATGCGCTCCTTGACCTTCTCCAGGCCAAAGTGGTCGGCGTCCAGCACTTCCTGGGCAAGCTGGAGATCCTTGCGGACCTTGCTCTTCTTTTTCCAGGGAACGCCCACCAGCCAGTCCAGGTAGTTGCGCACCACCGTGGCTTCGGCCGACATGGGCGACATCTGGCGCAGCTTGCCGAATTCCTGCCGCGCCTTGGCCAGCACCGGCTTGGGCATGCCGGCGGCCTCGATCTTCTTCTGCAGATCCTCGATCTCGTTCGGGGCATCCTCGCCCTCGCCCAGTTCCTTCTGGATGGCCTTCATCTGCTCGTTGAGGTAGTACTCGCGCTGGCTCTTTTCCATCTGCGACTTCACGCGGCCGCGGATGCGCTTTTCCACCTGCTGCAGGTCCATCTCGCCATCGACGAGGCCGATCAGCAGCTCAAGGCGCTGGCCGACGTCGGCCGTCTCCAGCACCTTCTGCTTGTCGGCCATGCGCACGGACAGATGCGCAGCAATGGAGTCGGCCACGCGCGAGGGATCATCAATGCCCGACAGCGTCGCCAGCACTTCCGGCGGCAGCTTGCGGCTCTGCTTGACCAACTGCTCGAACAGGGACACGAGCGTGCGCGACACCACGTCGAGTTCGCGCTCCTTCGTGCTGTAGACCGGCTCGATGATGCGCGAGGTGGCGGTCAGCATGCCGCCCTCTTCGTCGTATTTCTCGATCTGCACGCGCGCCTGGCCTTCGACCAGCACCTTCACGGTGCCGTCGGGCAGCTTCAGCAGCTGGAGCACGCCAGCGACCGTGCCGATTTCATGCAGGTCGCCGATCTTGGGGTCGTCGATATCCGGGCTCTTTTGCGCCACCAGCAGGATCTGGCGCTCGCCCTCCATCGCGCGCTCGAGCGCACGCATGGACTTGTCGCGCCCAACGAACAGCGGAATGACCATGTGGGGATACACCACCACGTCACGCAGTGGCAACACCGGCAGGGCGTCCAGCGTGGCTCCAGCGGTCTGGGGATTGGGGGCGGTCTTTGCCATCGAAGAGAATCTCTTGTGATGAATTCGTCTTTGCGCCCGACACTGCGCCGGGTGCGTCTGTACGTCAAGTGGTGGTTCCTGGGTGCGCACTCAAGTGCATGAACCGCCACGCAAACAAAATGGCCCCGGCATTTCTGCCGGGGCCATTCAAGTCACTTGGGGCGCATGAACCGCTCAGGCGGCGTCGCCACCCTCGCCTGCCGCACGCGGCTGCTTGAGGTTGCCGCGATAGATGAGGTACGGCTCGGCCTGGCCCTCGATCACGGCGTCGTCCACCACGACCTTGCTGACGTGTTCCAGCGACGGCAACTCGTACATGGTGTCCAGCAGCACCTGCTCCAGGATGGTGCGCAGGCCACGGGCGCCGGTCTTGCGCTTGAGCGCCTTGCGGGCGATCGCCTGCAGCGCCTCCGGGCGGAACTCCAGCTCCACGCCTTCCATCTCGAACAGCTTCTTGAACTGCTTGGTGACGGCGTTCTTGGGCTCGGTGAGGATCTTCACCAGCGCCGGCTCGTCGAGCTCATCGAGCGTGGCCACCACCGGCAGACGGCCGACGAACTCGGGGATCAGGCCGTAACGCACCAGATCCGACGGCTCGACGTCGGCGAGCAGCTTGCCCAGGTTTTCCTTGCGCTCCTTGCTGCGGACCTCGGCGGAGAAGCCGATGCCGACGGTCTCGGAACGCTGCTGGATCACCTTTTCCAGGCCCGCGAATGCGCCGCCGCAGATGAACAGGATGTTCTTGGTGTCCACCTGCAGGAATTCCTGCTGCGGATGCTTGCGACCGCCCTGCGGCGGCACCGAGGCGAGCGTGCCCTCGATGAGCTTGAGCAAGGCCTGCTGCACGCCTTCGCCGGACACGTCGCGGGTGATCGACGGGTTCTCGCTCTTGCGCGAGATCTTGTCGATTTCGTCGATGTACACGATACCCGACTGCGCCTTGTCGACGTCGTAGTCGCACTTCTGCAGCAGCTTCTGGATGATGTTTTCCACGTCCTCGCCCACATAGCCGGCTTCGGTCAGCGTAGTGGCGTCGGCGATGGTGAACGGCACGTTGAGCAGGCGCGCCAGCGTTTCGGCCAGCAGCGTCTTGCCCGAGCCGGTCGGGCCGATCAGGAGGATGTTGGACTTGCCGAGCTCGACGTCATCGCTCTTCTGGCGCGATTCCATGCGCTTGTAGTGGTTGTACACGGCCACCGCGAGCGCCTTCTTGGCGCGCGTCTGGCCGACCACGTACTGGTCGAGCGTTTCCATGATCTCGCGGGGCTTGGGCAGCTGGCTGCGCCCGGAGGCGGCCTTCTCCTCCAGCTCCTCGCGGATGATGTCGTTGCACAGCTCTACGCATTCGTCGCAGATGAACACGGACGGACCCGCGATCAGCTTGCGCACTTCATGCTGGCTCTTGCCGCAGAAGGAGCAGTAGAGAATCTTGCCGCTGTCGTTGGAACGGCCCTGACGGTCGTCGCTCATGCCTGGATCCTGCTAGTAAATCGATTGCAGTTTGAGAATAGCACAGCGTTCCGCGTCTGCAGCCAGACGCGGAACGACTTGCAAACCCGGGACCAAATGCCTGAAATCAGGCCGATTTCACCGTCTCGACGGCGCGGCGGTCCAGAACCTGGTCAATCAGGCCGTATTCCTTGGCGGCCTCGGCGCTCATGAAGCGGTCGCGCTCCATGTCCCGCTCGATCTTGTCCAGGGGCTGGCCGGTATGCTGAACGTAGATATCGTTCAGGCGGCGGCGCAGGTACAGGATTTCCTGGGCCTGGATCTCGATGTCGGTGGCCTGGCCACGGGCGCCGCCCGAGGGCTGGTGGATCATCACGCGCGAATTGGGCAGCGAGTAACGCTTGCCCTTGGCGCCGGCCATCAGCAGCAGCGAGGCGGCGCTGCAGGCCTGGCCAATGCACATGGTGCTGACGTCGGGCTTGATGAACTGCATGGTGTCGTAGATCGCCAGCCCGGCGGTGACGGCACCGCCCGGGCTGTTGATGTACAGATGGATGTCCTTGTCCGGGTTTTCCGATTCAAGGAACAGCATCTGCGCGACCAGCAGGTTGGCGACCTGATCGTTCACCTCGCCCACGAGGAAGATCACGCGCTCCTTCAGGAGGCGCGAATAGATGTCGTACGAACGTTCGCCGCGGGCGGTCTGCTCGACGACGATCGGTACCAGGTTGAGGTTCTGGATCGGGTCCATGGCCATGCTTTGTCGCTCTCCGGTTGATTGGCCTGAAGGATGCCTCAGGCGCTGACCGGGCGCATCACCTCGTCGAAGCCCAGGTTCTGCACCGTGGTGTTGGCGTGATCGGCCACCCACTCTGCCACCTGGTCTTCCATGACGCGATTCTGCAGCCCGGACATCAATTGGGGGTCGCGGTTGTAAAGTTCAACAACCTTCTCCGGCTCCTCGTAGGTCGAGGCGATGGCGGCCAGCTGCTCGGCGATGCGGCTGCGGTCGATGGCCAGCGACTGCTTGCGGGCGATCTCACCCATCAGCAGACCGGCGATGACGCGCTTGCGAGCGACCGGGGTGGCGGCGTCGATCAGCTGCGGCGGCACCTGCTGGCCACGCGGGATGCTGCCCTGCGCCAGCGCGTGGGCCTCGGACTGCACCATCACGTTCGGCACGTCCAGGTCCGGGTGGGCGTTGGCGAGCTTCTCGGCCACTTCGGACTTCAGGCGGGCCATCAGGGTGGCCTTCAGTTCGCGCTCGAGGTTGGCGCGCACTTCCTTGCGGAACTTCTCCAGGTCACCGTCGGCGATGCCGAACAGCTGGGCGAACTCGGCGTCCACTTCCGGCAGCTTCGGCTCCTGCACCTTGATGATCTTGAAATGGCACTGGGCGGTCTTGCCGGCCAGGCTCTCGTTGCGGAAGTCAGCCGGGAACTCGACGTCGGCGTCGAACTCGTCATCGGCCTTGCGGCCGGTCAGCACGTCGTCCAGCGCCTTGAACAGGTTGCCCGAGCCGAGCACGCTGCCGGCGCGCTCCAGGCCTTCGGCCGGGAAGCGGTAGTCGCCCGCCTGGGCGGAGTATTCGAACATCACGAAGTCGCCCTCGGCCGAGGCGCGCTCGACCGGGTCGAAGCTGCGGCGCTGCAGGCGCAGGGTTTCGATCATCTTCTCGATGTCGGCATCGGTGACTTCGGCCACCGGGCGGCTGATCTCGAGCTTGGCGACGTCGATTTCCGGGAACTCCGGCATCACTTCGAACGTGGCGGTGTAGGCGATTTCACCGTTTTCCGGGCGGCCGGTGGTGTCGATGGCCGGGTTGGCGATCGGACGCAGGTTTTCCTGGTTGACGGCTTCGCGCAGCGTGCTGCCGATCAGGTCGGAGAGCACTTCGCCACGCACCTGGTCACCGAAGCGCTGCTGAATCACCGCGGTCGGCACCTTGCCCGGGCGGAAGCCCTTGAGGCGCACCGTGCGACCCATTTCGGCGATGCGGGCGCTCACCTGCGACTCGAAACGCTCCGCCGGGAACTTCACCGTGAGCTTGCGCTCGAGCTTGCCGACGTTTTCAACCGAAACCTGCATGACGTCTCCTGGTGTACCGGTAAGGGCGCCCGTCAAAGGCGCCTGGCGGCTCCGGGCCGCCTTCAGATAAAGAAAAATCAAAGGGATGGTGCGAAAGGAGGGACTCGAACCCTCACGGGGTTACCCGCTGGAACCTAAATCCAGTGCGTCTACCAATTCCGCCACTTTCGCATCAGAACGCTTGAGAAGAAGTGATCGTAAGCCACGGTTTTACAAGGAAATAAGCAGACCAAAAAGATCCGCATGCCCCGCCCCGCCAGCTTCCGGGCACCCCGCCCCTAAGTCGATGATTCCCTTACACGAAAGCGGGTCATTTTACGGTTCCGGTGGGCGGCAGCACAAGCGGGGAACGATGGCCAGCCAGCGATCCCGGCGTCACCGCACTGCCTCCCTGGAAACGACCTTCCGCCCGCCGTCAAAGCTCCCGCAGCACGCGGAAACCCACGCGCCCGCTGCGCACGCTCGCGTCGGCGCCCTGGCGGTAGGCCGAGCGCACCTGGTCCGGCGAACTGCCCCAGGAGCCGCCGCGGACCACGCGAACGCCACAGCCCGGGTTGACCCAGGCGCTGCCATCGCGCGGGGCGCGCAGGTAGCTGTCGTGCCAGCAGTCCTGCACCCATTCGGAGACATTGCCGTCGATGTCGTACAGCCCGAACCCGTTGGCGGCAAAACTCATGACCGGCGCCGGTCCCCAATAACCATCGCGATAGCCTTGGAAGGCGTTGCTCCAGCGGCGGCCGCTGGGCGAGCGGTCTCCGGACCCTGTGAGATTTTCCACCTTGCCGGTCGGTGCACCGTCACCCCACCAATAGCGGGAAGTGGTCCCCGCGCGCAGGGCGTACTCGAATTCCGCCTCGCTGGGCAGGCGGTAGGTCTTGCCGGTGCGCTGGCTCAACCAGTCGACGTAGGCCTTGGCGTCGCCCCAGGACACGTTCACCACCGGCAGCCGGCTGTCGGCGCTCTTGCCGGCGTAATCGTCCTGCCAGGTGGCGCTGGTGTCGTCGCGCATGGCGCCGGTGCTTTCGTCGTAGACACTGGCGCCGCCCAGCTTCACCGAGTCCGGCTGATAGCCGCTGGCGCGGACGAACTCGCGGAACTGCCCCACGGTGATGGCCGTGCGGGACAGCGCAAAGCCCTTGGCGATGGTGACCTCGTGCTGCGGCGTCTCGGCGTCCTCGCGTCCGGTTTCGTTATCGGGCGCGCCCATCTGGAAGCTGCCGGTGGGCACGACCACCATGGATGGCGTCTGCCCGGGAATATCGACGAAGCGATCGGTGAAGATCTGCCCCGGCTTGTAGCTCGCGTACAGGCGCGCATTGGTCAGCCGCTCGGCGAATTCGTTGAGGCCGGCCAAGTCCGGACTGATCGCCTTGGCCTGGTCCGCCAGCTGCTGCGCCAGCGCGAGGTTGCCGGCGTCCAGCGCCGAACGCGCCTGGGCAAGCAAGCCGGTGGCGCGCGCCTGACGCATGCTGTCGACGCGGCCATGCACGTCGCGCAAGGCCTGCGAATCGGGCGCCACCTGCGCCGCCTCGGTCAGTGCCTGGTCGGCCGCCTTGAAGTCGTTCTGGGCCACCGCCGCCAGCGCGCGATCGAGAATGGCGCGCTGCACCTGCAGCGTGCCCTGGGCGGCAACGGCGTTGTCCGGGTCCAACTGCTGCACCTGCCGGTAGAGTTCCAGGGCATTGTTGCCGGCCGGCTGATCGGCATGGCCCTGCTGCAGCAAGGTCGCCGCCTTGGCAAGCAGCGGGCGCACCTGGGCGAGTACCTTCAGCTTGCCCTGTAGCTGGTTCACGTCATCCGTGGATTCCGGAATCTGCTTGAGCGTATCGAGCAGATCGCTGGCCGAATCGGCGTCGCCCACGGCCACATCCTGATTGATCTCCGCGACCAGGCGCGCGCGCACTTCGAACAAGCCCTGCGCCGCGCGTCGGCTATCGGGCTTGTCCTTGAGCGCCTGCGCGAACAACGCCGCCGCGCTGTTCGGATCGCCCGCCAGTTGCCCGGCCTTGAGTGCCTTTTCGGCGCGGGCGATCAGCGCCTCGACCTCGGGCGTATCCGCGCTCAGCTGCTCGGGAAGGTTGGTGTTCTTCTTGCTCAGGCGCGCCACCACCACGTCCGTGGGCGCCAGTGTCAGCGGCGGCCCGGCGTCGACTTCCGACGGCTCGGGCGGGCGCGAGGACAACGCGGGCGCCGACGTACTCGCCGGCCCCAGGTTCATGGCGCGATGCGTGGCCGTGGTCGATGGCTCGACATGGAACACGCGCGGAAAGAAGTGATAGACGAGTGCGAGCCCCAGCACGACGACGCCCACGGCACCGCCGAAGGATCGCTGTCGTCGTACGGTTTCCTTGCTCGGCATGTTTGGGCGTCCCTGGGTGGCCTGCTATGGTGGCGGTCTAAACCATAGGCACAAACCGATGTCAGGACAATGCACACGCACATGTCCTGCATCGCCAGGAAGACGCATGCAACAAGAAACCTCCCTTGCGCCCGACGCCGCGTGGATTCAGCAGCGCGACGACCTGCAGGACTGGCTGGCGCAACTGCCGGACGATGCGGCGCTGGGCTTCGACACCGAATTCATGCGTCGGAACACGTTCTATCCGCAGCTGGCGCTGATCCAGCTGGGATGGAACGGGCGCTACGCGCTGGTCGACCCGCTGGCTTTCGATATCGGCAATGCGCTGCAGCCGCTGATCGGCGATGGCCACGCAGTGACCGTGATGCACAGCGCGAGCGAGGACCTGGAAGCGTTGTCCCCTTTCCTGCCCCACGGCCCGCGCCAGCTGTTCGATACGCAGATCGCCGCCGCCTTCGTCGGCATGGGCCTGGGCATCAGCTATCGCGCCCTGGTGGCCGAGCTGGCCGGCGCGGAACTGGACAAGGGCGAAACCCGCTCCGACTGGCTGCAACGTCCGCTGACCGACTCGCAGCGCGCCTACGCCACGCTGGATGTGGTCTATCTCAAGACGGTGCACGAACAACTGGCCGAGCGGCTGGCGCAGCATGACCGCGCGGCCTGGCACGCGGAGGATTGCGAACGCCTGAAGCGCCGCGCCTGCTATCGCGAGGGCGATCCGCAGCCGCAGCGTGGTTTCCGCAGCGCCGCCGACTGGCGCCCCGAGCAACGCGCCCTGCTTCGCCGCGTGCTGCTGTGGCGGGACCAGTCCGCGCGCACGCTGGACCGTCCGCGTCCCTGGCTGCTCGAAGACGCCGCCGCCATGAGCCTGGTGCAGCAGCCGCCACGCTCGGCCAATGAACTGGACGAGCGCACGCGCGGGCAACGCGCCCTGCGCGCTCCGCAACGCGCCGAATTGCTCGATGTGCTGCAGCGGGCCGTCGATGCGGACGAGGTGGCCGCCACGGAAGCCATTCCGGAGTCGCCGCAAGGCGACGCCAAGCGCGCGCTTTCCGCCATGAAGGACCGCGTCGACCAATGTGCCGCCGAGCTGGACCTGCCCGCCGGCCTGCTGTGTCCGCGCAAGGTATTGGAGGAATACGTGGTCACCGCCGAGTGGCCCGAATTCCTCGAAGGCTGGCGCCGCCCCATCCTGTTCGAGCCACTGAGCCGCCTGCTACCCTGAGTCAGATGTTGGGGGCTTGGCGAACGCCGGAGGTCGCTGCTAATATCATCGGCTCATGTGGGGCCATAGCTCAGCTGGGAGAGCGCGTCGTTCGCAATGACGAGGTCGGGAGTTCGATCCTCCCTGGCTCCACCACTTCTTAAGCACGCAAACAGCGCTTGATGCCACCGGCATGAAGCGCTGTTTTGTTTTGGGCGGCCGCATCGCTGCCGATCGCGCGCGACATCGAACAGGCAGCGCGCCAGTAGCCCGCTCTCAGTTCACCAGCGGCGGCTCGTTCACCACCGGGCGGCGCACGCTCAGCGCCGTTCCCGCGGCGGCCACGATGATGGCGGCGATCGCCAGCCACTGCAGCACACTCAGCCGCTCGCTCAGCAGCACCACGCCAGCCATGGCGGCCACGGCCGGCTCCAGGCTCAGCAAGGTACTGAACGTGCGCGCGGGCAATCGGGTCAATGCCACCATTTCCAGCGAATACGGCAGCGCCGAACTGAGCAGCGCGACGCCGAGCGCATAAGGCAGCAGCGCGGGCGACAACAGCGTGGCGCCCGCGTGCGCGACACCAAAGGGAATCACCAGTAAGGCGCCGATCGACGTGCCCCAGGTCACCGCGTCCCCGCCGTGCGCCTCGCCGGCCTTCTTGCCGAATACGATGTACAGGGCCCAGCCAAGGCCAGCCGCCAGCGCATACGCCACGCCCACGGGGTCCAGCGCATGCACCTCGCCATGCAGCGGCAGCAGCAAGGCCAAGCCTGCGACCACCAGGGCGATCCACACGAAATCGATCAGGCGGCGTGAGCTGAAGATGGCCAGCGCCAGCGGTCCGGTGAATTCCAGGGCCACGGCGATGCCCAGCGGAATCGTTCGCAGCGACATGTAGAACACCAGGTTCATGGCGCCCATGGAAAGCCCGTAGGCCCACAGCGCGGCCCAGTTCGGCCGCTGCCCCAGCCGGCGCCATGGCCGCCGCCACAGCAGCAGGATCAGCGCACTGAGACCCAGGCGATACGCGGTGGCGCCCTGCGCGCCCACGGCGGGAAACAGATGCTTCGCCAGCGAGGCGCCGCACTGGTAGGACACCATGCTGACCAGCAACGCGCCGATCGCCAAGGCGACCGGGCCGACCGGGGAACGAGAGGACATGTGGGGAATCGCGATGGAACGATGCGCACATCATGCCTGCAGATATTTGCGAAGCCCACTGCCCACACAGCTCCAACACCGCGATTGCTGACAGATTCCGTCAGCAAGGCAGGCGCCGGCCGCCATGCGACACCGAAAGACCTTGCGCATTCGCTGACTGCAAGGAAAACGACAGCGGCATGCCCCTTGATGTCACGCGTGCAGGTCACACTTCCGGCACTGCATGCCGGAAAACGCGGCCGCCACAGTGATCGTCATTCGCCGTCCCTTGGAGATTCGCCAGTCATGACCCCGCAGGAACAACAGCTACTCGAAGATTTCCTCCAGCGCCTTGTCGCTGCCGGCAGCGTGGGCAAGGACGCGCAGGCCGATGCGCTGATCCGCCAGCGCCTGGCCTCGCAGCCGGACGCGCTCTACCTGCTCGTGCAGCGCAGCCTGCTCCAGCAGCAGGCGCTCGACAGCGCGAAGGCGCAGATCGCGCAGCTTCAGGCGCAGCTCGCCTCGCAACAGGGTGGCGGCAGCTTCCTCGGCGGCAAGCCGCCATCCCCGGCCTGGGGCGCCGTGCCTCCGCCGATGCCGCAGCAACCCATGCCGCAACAGCCGGCACCCAGCTGGCGTGATCGCCTGTTCGGCGCCGCGCCGGCACAGCCCGCGCCGGCGGCTCCCAGCTTCCTGTCGCAGGCCGCAACCACCGCCGCAGGCGTGGCGGGCGGCATGTTCCTGTTCGACGGCATCGAGAATCTGCTGGGTGGCCACCATGGCGGTGGCTTCCTTGGTGGCGGGCAGCCCACCGTGGTCGAGAACATCACCGAGAACAACACGTACTACGACGGGGACAAGGATCGCCTCGACAACGACCGCAACCGCGACGACTTCGCCTCGAACGACGATTTCAGTTCGTCGAGCGATTTTGACGACAGCGGCTTCGACGACAACAACTGGGCCTGATTCAAGCAACGTATTGACGCCGGGACGCCTCGCCTTCAAGGGAGGCGTCCCAGACGAAGCCGCGATCGATTTTTACACCGCCTCGGCGCGCGCCAGCGCCCGCAACTGCGAATGCCGCGACTGGCCCAGCTCTTCGCGCAGCGCTTCCACGAAATAGCTGGGCGCCGTCGCCAGGACGCGACGCAATAAGGCGCAGGCTTCCTCGATGCGGCCCTGCTCGGTGAGCACGGAGGCCCAGCTGCACAGGCCGCGATAGTCGCCCTTCTCTGCGGAACCGCGATAAAGCTCGCGGGCGCGCTCCGGGTCCGCGTCGGTTTCCCAGCCGAACTCGTAGTACTGGCCGAGGAAGTGCATGGCACGCCCATGCCCTAGCTCCGCCGCGCGACTGAACCAGTGGAACGCGGCGGCGCGATCGGCCTTTACGCCACGGCCCTGTGCAAGCACGTGCGCGTAGTTGTACATGCCCCAGTCGCAGCCGTGCTCCGCCGACTCGCGATACCACACCGCCGCCAGTTCGTTGTCGACCGCACCGCCCCAACCGTTTTCCAGGCAGCGCCCCAGCATGTTCATGGCCATGGCGTCGCCGTGATGCGCGGCATGCTGGAACCAGTAACGCGCCTCCTCGCCGTTGCGCGCGCAGCCGATCCCTTCCAGGTACATCTGTCCCAGCGCGAGCTGCGAGGCGGCATCGCCGGCCAGTGCCTGCACGCGCAGCATGTGCAGCGCGCGCGGAGGGTCCGACCTCAACAACTTCGGAAAGTCGTCGCAAGCACCCTGTGCGGTCGTCATGTCTCGGACCAGGTGCGCAATAGGTTGTGGTACACGCCGGTCAGGCGCAGCACGTCCGCCTGCGGCGCATTCGCCTGCCCCAGGCTCTGGATGGATACATCCAGTTCCAGAAGCAGACGGCGATGGGCTTCGTCGCGCACCAGGCTCTGGATCCAGAAGGACGCAGCCAACCGCTCGCCGCGCGTCACCGGCTCCACGCGGTGCAGGCTGCTGGCGGGGTAAAGGATCAGATCGCCCGCGGCGAGCTTGACGCTGTGTTCGCCGTAGGTGTCTTCGATCACCAGCTCGCCACCGTCGTACTCGCCGGGCTCGCTGAGGAACAGCGTGGCCGACAGATCCGTGCGCAAAGCCACGTTCTCACCGTTGCGACGGTCACGGCGAACCGCGTTGTCGACGTGCAACCCGAGCGACGGGCCCACCCCGTAGCGATGGAACAGCGGCGGAAAGATATGGCGCGGCAAGGCGCCCGCAAAAAAGGTGGTGTTGCGGGCCAGTGCAGCCTGGATCAGGACGCCCAGCTCGCTGGCCTCCGAGCAGTCTTCCGGCAGCTGCAGGTGATGCCTGGCCCGAGCGGACGTAACGCGGCCACCGTCCCAGGGCGCCTGCGCGAGCCGTCGCCGGCACAGGGCGACTTCATCGGCGTTCAAAACCTCGGGGACGTGCAGCAGCATCCGATTTCCCTATCGTTACCTGTCGACCGCACCCCAGCGGGGTACGGTCGAGGCTCACGAACCTATCAGAAACTGATTTGGGCCGTGAGGATACCCGCCCTTCCCGGGGCGACCGACGCATAGTGCGAGGCGTAAGCCTTATCGAAGTAGTAGCGATTCGCAAGGTTCTGCACGTTGAGCTGCAGCGACAGGTGCGGATTGACCACGTACGACACCATGGCATCGAAGCGCGTGTACGACGGCACCCATTTCGTGTTGGCCGTGTTGCCGAACACCTTGTCCTGGTAGTACGCGCCACCGCCGATCGTCCACTGCGAGCCGATGGCGTAGGTGGTCCACAGCGTGAAGCTGTTCTTTGGCGTATTGGGGAACACGTTGCCCCGGCTGGCGGCATCGCCGGGTCCGGTCTTCACCAGTTCGCTGTCGAGGTAGGTATAGCCGCCATAGACATTCCAGCGTTCCGTGACCTGGCCACTGAAGCCCAGCTCGATACCGTCCACGCGTTGCTCGCCCGCATTGATCTGCGGACTGCCACGCCCGCCGGTGGCGACGCGGGCGTTGGTCTTTTCGCTGCGGAACACCGCCGCCGTCAGCGACAGGCGCTGGTCCAACACGTCCCACTTGGTGCCCAGCTCGATGTTGCGGCTGCTTTCGGGCTTGAGGTCCTGGTTGGTCACCGCGATGCCGTCCGCGCCGTCGCCGGCATCCACGCCCGGTGGATTGGACGAGGTGCCCCACGACACATAGACGCTGCCGTTGGCCGCCGGCTTGTAGACCACGCCCAGCTGGTAATTCCAGAAGTTGGAGTCGTTGCTGACGCGGGTCACCACGCCGGTGGTGGTGGTCGTTGCGGTGGAGCGCGTGCTGAAGCTGTCGAAGCGCACGCCGCCGTTGACGGACCACTGCGGGTTGAATGTCACCGTATCGAAGGCCCAGGCCGAACGCGTGTCAGTGACGATGCGCGTGGGGTTCTGTCCACCGATGATCGCGCCGTTGAACGGATCGTGCGGCGTCGGATGCTGCGCGCTGGTGCACCAGTAGTTGGACGGCGCGCCGATGCCGTACTTGCTGCTGCACGCGCCGTTGACGAGGGAGCCGGTGTTGTGGGTATCGCTGGCGTTCTTCGCGGGATCGACCAGATAGCTGGTGCGATGCGTCTTCTCGCTGCTCAGCTCGATGCCCGCCGCCACGCTGTGCCTGAGCGCGCCGGTGTCGAACTCGCCGGTGAGGTCGGTCTGGTTGGTGATGTTGGTGGTGCTGCTGTCGCGATTGTTGCTGCGGCGCCAGACGCCGCCATTGACCAGGAAGTTGCCCTGACTGTCGTCGGGCTGGGTCCAGATGTAGTCGTTGGTGGAGCGCGCGTAGACGGTGGTGTTGCGCAGCAGCCAGCCGTCGCCGAAGTCGTGCCGAATCAGGATGCTGCCGATGTCGTTCGACTGCTTCTGGTAGTCGCGATCCAGCCAGCCGTAGTACGTGCCGCGCGGCACCGAGTACGGGCGCCCGTCGCCGTTGAGGCGGGCGTAAGGGCTCGTGGCGGCAAACGGGTTGTTGTACGGGATGCCGCTGTCCGGCGTGTCGTCGCTCTGCAGATGGTAGTAGCTCAGCGTGACATTGGTGGGCGCGTGCAGCCCGAAAGTCACCGACGGCGCGATGCCCCAGCGCGACATGTCCGGCCCGTTGCGGCCCGGCACGTCGTTGCCGTGCCCCATCACGTTGAGGCGCACGGCCGAGTCGGCGCCCACGCGCTGGTTCCAGTCGAGCGTGCCGCGGTAGTAATTGTCTGTGCCGACACCCGCGGTGGCGCGCACGAAGTCCTCCGCCTTGGGCAACTTGGTGACCAGGTTGATGCTGCCGCCGACGCCGCCGCGTCCGCTGTAGGCGGAACTGGGGCCCTTCATCACCTCGACCTGCTCGATGTCGAAGATTTCGCGCGACTGCGAACCGGAACTGCGCACGCCGTCGATGAACACCGAGCTTTCGGAGTCGAAGCCGCGGATGATCGGACGGTCGCCATTGGGGTTGCCGCCCTCGCCCGCGCCGAAGGTAATGCCGGGCACCTGGCGCAGCACGTCCAGCAGCGAGGTCGCCGCCGTCTGCTGGATGATCTGCTGCGGCACCACGGTGACCGAGCGCGGCGTGTCGAGCAGCGGCGCCGTGAACTTGGGCGAGGTGGCGTTCACCACCGTGGAGCGCACCTTCACGCCATCGAGGTTCTGCGCATCCTGTGAATCGGCGGCCGGTTCGGCCGGCGCGTCGCCGGCGGCCATGGCCGAGGTCGACACCAGCGCCAGGCCGAGGGCGCTGGCCATCAGGCGGATGGGCGGGTTGGCCGATGAGGAGACAAAGGTCTTGGAGGTCATGCTCGATCCTTCGCGCAGGCGAACGCCGGCCGCCCAGGCTCAAGGCTGCCGTTCACCGTCGGGTTGAGGGGGAGAGGGGAAGCGCGCGGTCCTTGCCCCGCGCGCATCGCATGAAATTACGTTAACAATATTGAGAATGATTCGCAATATCTTGTTGCAACCCGCCCGCCCGGCATCGATCGAACCCCGCGCGAACGCCCTGCTTCCGAACGCCAGGGAGCCCCGGGCACTCGAATGCCATGCCCGCACGGCGCACGGGTTCACGTCCGCGCATACGCCATCCGGCAAGCATCCTCTGGCCTAGCGGAAAAGCATGACGACCCTGTTAGCCTTGCGCCGCCTGCAAGCGATGTCGGCCCGTTTATGTCCGCTTGCATTCATCAGGGGGCATGTACGTTCGCACTTCGTTGGGCCATCCGTCGGATACCCTGCGGCTCGAATTCACGCCTCCCCCTCGACAGCGGAAGAACGGCATGCAGAACCTGGAAGACACCAAGCTCGCCATCATCGGACTCGGCTACGTCGGCCTCCCCTTGGCCGTGGAGTTCGGCAAGCACTACGACACCGTCGGTTTCGACATCAACCAGAAGCGCATCGACGAACTGAGCAGCGGCGTCGACCACACGCTGGAAGTCAGCAACGAGGAACTGGCCGAGGCCAGGCGCCTGCGCTTCAGCTCGCAGCTGTCGGATCTCGCCGACTGCAACGTCTACATCGTCACCGTGCCCACGCCGATCGACTCGGCCAAGCGCCCCGACCTCACGCCATTGATCCGCGCCAGCGAAACCCTGGCCAAGGTGCTCAAGCGCGGCGACATCGTGGTCTACGAGTCCACCGTGTATCCCGGCTGCACCGAGGAAGTGTGCGTGCCGCTGCTGGAAAAAGGCTCGGGCCTGGTGTTCAACCGCGACTTCTACGCCGGCTACAGTCCCGAGCGCATCAACCCCGGCGACAAGCAGCATCGCGTCACCAGCATCCTCAAGGTGACCTCCGGTTCCACGCCGGAAACCGCCGATTTCGTCGACCGCCTGTACGGCTCCATCATCACCGCCGGCACGCACAAGGCCAGCTCGCTCAAGGTGGCCGAGGCGGCCAAGGTGATCGAGAACACGCAGCGCGACCTCAACATCGCCCTGGTCAACGATCTCTCCATCCTGTTCAACAAGCTGGGCATCGACACGCTGGAAGTGCTGCAGGCCGCCGGCACCAAGTGGAACTTCCTGCCGTTCCGTCCGGGCCTGGTGGGCGGCCACTGCATCAGCGTGGACCCCTACTACCTCACGCACAAGGCGCAGGAAGTCGGCCACCACCCCGACGTGATCCTGGCCGGCCGCCGCACCAACGACGGCATGGGCCCGTACGTGGCCAGCGAAGTGATACGCCTGATGGTGCGCAAGGGCATCAACCCGGTGCGCGCGCGCGTGCTGATCCTTGGCCTCGCCTTCAAGGAAAACTGCCCCGATCTGCGCAACACGCGCGTGGTCGACATCGTGGAGGCGCTGCGCGGCTACAACGCCGAGGTCGACGTGCACGACCCGTGGGTCAATGCCGCCGAAGCCGAGCACGAATACGCGCTGACGCCCATCGAGGCGCCGCGGCACGGCGACTACGATGCGGTGATCGTCGCCGTGGGCCATCGCCAGTTCACCGCATGGGGCGCCGAGGGCATCCGCGCGTTCGGCAAGGGTTCGTCCGTGGTGTATGACGTGAAGTACGTGCTGCCGCGCGAAGCGGTCGACGGTCGACTCTGAGGGGCTGCGTCATGAAAGTGTTGGTCACCGGTACGGCTGGCTTCATCGGTTCGCATGTCGCCCAGCGCCTGCTCGAGCGCGGCGACGAAGTGGTGGGCGTGGACAACCTCAACGACTACTACGACGTCACCCTGAAAAAAGCGCGCCTGGCGCGCTTCGCGGACAACCCCGGCTACACGCACATCCAGGCCGACCTGGCCGATCGCGCCGCCATCGAGCAGGCGTTCGCCGAACACCGTCCGCAGCGCGTGGTGAACCTGGCGGCCCAGGCCGGCGTGCGTTACGCCGCGCAGAATCCGCACGTCTACACCAGCAGCAACGTCACGGGCTTCCTGCACATCCTGGAAGGCTGCCGCCATCACGGTGTGGAACACCTGGTGTTCGCCTCCACCAGCTCGGTGTACGGCGCGAACACGGACATGCCCTTCTCCGAGCACAAATCCGCCGAGCATCCGCTGACGCTCTACGCGGCCACCAAGAAGGCGAACGAACAGATGGCGCACAGCTACGCGCATCTGTACGGCATCCCATGCACGGGGCTGCGCTTCTTCACCGTCTACGGCCCGTGGGGCCGTCCGGACATGGCCTTGTTCCTGTTCACCCGCGCCATCCTCGCGGGCGAGCCGATCCGCGTGTTCAACCACGGCAAGCACAAGCGCAGCTTCACCTATGTGGACGACATCGTCGAAGGCGTGATCCGCACGCTGGACAAGGTGCCGCCCATCGACGAGCGCTGGGACAGCAACCAGCCCGATCCGGCCAGCAGCGGCGTGGCGCCGTATCGCCTGTTCAACATCGGCAACGAACGTCCGGTGGAACTGCTCAAGTACATCGAAGTGCTGGAAGCCTGCCTGGGCCGCAAGGCCATCATGGAGATGCTGCCGCTGCAGCCGGGCGACGTGCCGGACACCGAAGCGGATGTAACGGACCTGATACAGGCCGTTGGCTATAGGCCGCAGGTGTCGGTAGAAACGGGCGTGGCCAACTTTGTACGCTGGTACAGGGAGTACTACCGCGTGTGATCGACTAAGGCGACCACCTTACCTGCGCCACCGGGCGCGACGCCAAGGACCAGATCCACGACCGACACCGCAGCAAGCGACGTGGATCTCTAGGGGGTGGCGTGATCATCGACTACTTGGGTGGAGCGCATCCGCAGGATGTGGAAGCCGACCTGTGCATCATCGGCGCAGGCGCCGCGGGCATTGCCATCGCGCACAGCTTCATCGGCAGCGCGGTGCAGGTCTGCCTGCTGGAAAGCGGCGGACTGGGCGGCGAGCAGCGCAGCCAGGCACTTTGCGAAGGCAGCTCCTCCGGCCCCATCGAATTCGATCCGGGCACCTCGCGCATGCGCGTGTTCGGCGGCAGCTGCAACCTGTGGGGTGGCGGCTGCATCCCGCTGGGCGACGACGACCTGAAACCGCGCGACTGGGTGCCCGACAGCGGCTGGCCGATCCGCTACGCGGAACTGGAACCCTACTATGCACGCGCGCGTTCGTTCTGCCAGCTGGGCGACATCGCCTTCACCGAAGGCAGCTTCACCGCGCCGACCGCCCGCCCGGTGCTGTCCTTCGACGAGGACAAGCTCATCAACCCGCTGTTCGCGCGCTGCGCCATCCTGTTCGGCGACGCCTACCGCGATGCCCTGGATCGCGCGCCGAACATCAAGGTGCTGCTGCATGCCAATCTGCTCGAACTGCTGCCCTCGGCGGACGGCGCGCACGTGCAGGAGGCCGTGATCGCCTCGCTGGGCGGCGGCCGCGGACGGGTGCGCGCGCGGCATTACGTGCTGGCCTCCGGCGGCATCGAGAATGCGCGCCTGCTCCTGCTGTCCAATTCGGTCGTGCGCGAAGGCCTGGGCAACCGGCACGACGTGGTCGGCCGGTATTTCATGGATCACCCCAGCGGCACGCTGGGCACGCTGACGGCCGATGAGCCACACCGCATCACCCGACCCTATGAACGCCTGCGCGGCAAGAATGCGCCATCGTCGTTCCCGGAGATCGCGCTGTCGCCCGTCTACCAGCGCACCGAGCGCGTGCTCAACGGACGCGTGCATCCCTTCGGCGTGGAAGGGCCGCTGCCGCGTGGCATCCGCGCGCTGCGTGAACTGCGCACTGCGCTGCGCAAAACCGTGCTCGACGAGAACGCGCTGCTGGAGGCTCGCCTTTCCGAAGCGCTGCGCAACGCGCCGGCCGGCGAGGTCATCACGGCGCCCTCCAGCCTCGGACTCACCGCGCTGAAGCTCGGCCTGGGTATGGGCGACATCGCCAGGGCCTTCGTGCACAAGCTCACCGACCGGCCGGCGGTGAGCAACAGCCACGTCGAACTGGTCGGCTATTTCGAACAGGCGCCCAACCCCGAAAGCCGCATCACGCTTGGCGAGGAAACCGACGCGCTCGGGCAACGCAAGGTATGCGTGGACTGGCGCCTCACGCCGCTCGACCACCGCACCTATCGCCGCTCGGCCACGCTGTTCGGCAACGAACTGGCACGCGCCTGCAACGGGCATTTCGCGCTCGCGCCGTGGCTCGCCGATCCCGACCATGTGAAGCCCGAGATCCACGGCACGGCCCACCACATCGGCACGACCCGCATGTCGGACGATCCCACCAAGGGCGTGGTCGACCGCGACTGCAAGGTGCACGGCATGGACAACCTGCACGTCGCCGGCAGCTCGGTGTTCCCGACCGGCGGCTGGGCGTTCCCCACCTTCACCATCGTCGCCCTCAGCCTGCGCCTGGCCGATGAGCTGCGCGGCCTGCTGATGAGCGGCTTCCTGTAATGCGGGGCGATGGAATGCAGGCGGCCATGCTCCCGCAGACGAGCTTCTCCCGTTTCGCGCATCGCGTGTCCGCGGCGCTGCGCGCTTGCCAATTCACGGCTCCGTCGGCGGGCGAAGCACGCGTCATCGTGTTCGACAGCGCGCCCTGGTGGCCGCTGCGCGACGACGCCGCCGGCCTGCTCTGCGCCTACGAGGCGAATCGCGCGGCGCGGTTCCGCCACGCGCTGGACCACGACACCTACACCGTCGCGCACGCGTTCTGGCGCGTGGCCCTTGGCGTGGTGATGAACGCAGACCCGGCCGAGGTGGAGCTGACGCGCTCCCCAAACGGCCAGCCGCTGTTGCCCGGCAGCGGCCTTGCCACCAGCCTCAGCCACAGCGGCACCATGGTGGCGGTGGCCATCGGCCGGGGCACCGCTATCGGCGTGGATATCGAGGGCTTTCCCTCGCGCACATCGCTGCACGATATCGCCAGCGTGCTGTGCTCGCGCCGCGAAGCGGAAGCGATGTCGATGCTGGACGTCGGCGCGCGCAGCCGCGCACTGCTGGAGCTATGGACGCGCAAGGAAGCCGTGCTCAAGGCATTCGGCGTAGGGCTGCGGGTGCCGCCATCGACCATCGAGGTGGATGCCGGCAGCACCATCGAACCGCCTGTCGAAGCGGCGGGCGCCAGCGCCTGTCGCGTGTTTCCGCTGGCCATGCCGGTGAGCTGGCTGGGTTCGCTGGCGCTGAGCTGCGACATCGGCGGCTACTCGCTGCATCACGTCTGAGTTTTTCGATGCCCGCGCATGTAACACCCCTGAGACAGCCGAACAGACTGTGCCGCCGGTAAACCGTTAGTTGCATCGACACGCGCGAAGCCGCCGCGATAGCCTCGTTGCTGCCACTGGACGTTGGCACTTTAGGGGACGCAAGGGGGGATCGGATGCTTCGTTTTCTACGTCGGCAATCCATGCGATGGCTGGTCTTTCTCGGCTTCTGCGAGCTGCTGCTCCTGGCCATGTCGCTGGCGCTTGCCACCTATATCCGCTACGCCTACAACCCCGATGAACTCGCCGAGTTCACCGTGCACCTGCCGCAGCGCTCGCTGGTGTTCGCCATCATCATCATGGTCGGCATGATGGCTCTGGGTCAGTACCAGGCGCACATCCGCATGACGCGCTTCGGCCTTGTCGCCCGCCAGTTCGTGGCCTTCGTGCTGGGCGGCGTGCTGCTGGTGATCGGCTACTACATCGTGCCGCAGGCCTATGTCGGCCGCGGCGTGCTGGCCATTGCGTTGGCTCTCGGTTTCATCCTGGTGCTCGGCCTGCGCATGGCGTTCCTGCAACTGGTGGAAGTGGAAGCCTTGAAGCGCCGCGTGCTGATCCTCGGCGCCGGCAACCGCGCCGCGCAGATCCACAACCAGATGCGTCGCCGCACGGATCGCCGTGGCTTCTGCGTGGTCGGCTACGTGCCCCGCGCCAACGAAACCGTCGCGGTGCCCGAACATCACCTCATCCACACCGACATACCGCTGCATCTCTTCGTGCAGCGCGAACAGATCGACGAAGTGGTGGTCGGCGTGGACGACCGCCGCGGCCACCTGCCCATGGACGACCTGCTCGAGTGCCGGCAGATGGGCATCACCATCACCGACCTCACCTCGTTCTTCGAACGCGAATCCGGTCGCCTGCAGCTCACCATTCTCGATCCGTCGTGGCTGGTATTTTCCGGCGGCTTCAACGCCACGCCGCTGCGCCAGCTGAGCAAGCGCTGCTTCGACCTGGGCGCGGCCACGCTGCTTCTGCTGCTGTGCTGGCCGCTGATGCTGCTGGAAATGCTGGCCATCCGCATCGAATCGGGCGCGGGGCAACCGATTCTCTATCGGCAGGAGCGCGTGGGCGCGCATGGACGCACCTTCCTCCTGCTCAAGTTCCGCAGCATGCGCACCGACGCGGAGCGCGACGGCGTGGCGCGCTGGGCGGCGAAGAACGACGACCGCGTCACCCGCGTCGGCCGCATCAGCCGCAAGCTGCGCATCGACGAGCTGCCGCAATTGTGGAACGTGCTCAAGGGCGACATGAGCATCGTCGGGCCGCGCCCGGAGCGCCCGCAGTTCGTAGCCGACCTCGCTTCGCAGATCCGCTACTACAGCCTGCGCCATTGCCTGAAGCCCGGGCTCGCCGGCTGGGCGCAGCTCAGCTATCCCTACGGCGCCACCGTCGAGGAAGCCGCCGAAAAACTGAAGTACGACCTGTTCTACGTGAAGAATCACAACCTCATGCTCGACCTGCTCATCCTGATCCAGACGGTCGAGGTGGTGTTGTTCGGACGAGGCGCGCGTTGACGCACGTCGACCGCACCGGCCGCCGGGTGGTGGAAGCCAAGCGATGTGATCTGACCTACCGCAGATCCACTGCAAGCAGCCGCCTGGCGACCGGTGCGGTCGGGGCCTGGAGCCTATTCAAAATCTCCGTGAAATTCAGTCCCCTCACCGTCATTCCGGCGCAGGCCGGAATCCAGTGGCCTTATCAAATGGTTTTTGCGGAAGAGCCAAACGCTTTAGCTTCACGCAGCGACCGACTTCTTTCGCCACTGGATTCCGGCCTGCGCCGGAATGACGACGCGAACATTCAGCGCTTTTCGAGATTTTGGAGATGCCCTCAAGGCAGCCGCGCCGACGGCCCACTAGCCGTATGCAGCGGCCGCAAGGGCGAACTGTGCCATTCGACGAGTTCGTCGTGATCGAAACGTACCCATGACGGCCCGTATTCCCACAGGTCGCCGTGCACGGCGAGCGGCTCGCCTTCCAGCGAACGTACGTCGGCGGTGGACATGCCTGCATGCAACACTGTGTCCGCATCGGCGGCCTCGTGCGGAATGACCGGTGACACCGCTTGTGCAGGAACATCTTCCTCGACGGCATCGGCGGATGTCTTCAACGAAGCTTCGTGCGCCATCCAACCCAACGTCGCGAGCACCACAATGACCAGCAGCACGACAAGCTTTCCGCGCGAGCGGTTTCCTGCCGGTGATGGCCTGTCCTGCGGCAGCGATTCGTGCGGAACGCGCTGGCGAGGGGCGGCGAACGGATCCGCCGATTCGCGCGGCGCACCCGGCAAGCGGCCATGGCGCTTGTGAAACTCCATGGCCGCACCGTACTGCGCGGTAAGCCGCTGCAGCCGTGCCGCGGAGCGGGCGTCGGCGGGCTGACCTTGCCGGCGATCGGGATGAAGCAAGGCAACGTGACGCCGGTACGCCTGTTTCAGCTCGGCCAGTTCGCAGCCCGGGCTCACGCCCAGCCGGCGATACAGATCGAGAAAGTCGGTTTCGTGCGTCACCAGCGTCCCCCAACCATGGCGTCGAAGCGTCGTTACGCAAGGTGTTCCGGCCGATCCATTCGCCAGGATTTCTACATCGTTTGGCCGTCCATTCGGCGCCCTTGGCGAGCTTGACACGGCATAGGTCGAATCACAATATCGTTGCCATACGACAGGAGAATGCGCACATGCAAGCCCGTTTCTCCTTCCCATCCTGCTCGTCGCGCCGCCGCGCCGGCATGCTCGCGCTGCTACTCGCCGCCGCCCTTCCCGTCGCCGCCACAGGCACCGATGACGCCATGCCCGCCATGCAGGCCATACCCACGCTCGGCGCGCACACCTTGCTCACCCAATCCGAAGGCGACGGCAGCTCGCCCGCCGTTACCTCCGCGATACACACGCAGGACGACGGCAGCTCGCTGCTCGTGCTGGTGGCGGGCCACGCCGACAACGATGCCGACCCTACCGACAGCTATGCCAACACCTGGAAGCGCATCGGCGAACCGGTGACGTACAACGGCTACGACGGCCGTTTCAACGCCCGCGCCTACCTGGCCATCGGCGCGCACGGCGGCAAACATCACACTGTCCAAGTGGTGAAGGCCGGCTCGCCCAACGGCGAAATCAGCCTGCCGTTCATCGAGATCGTGCACGCCGGCAAGCTGCAGGACGTGGCGCAGAACTACCCCACGCCCAGCGTCACCGCCCGTGCCGCGAACAAGCTGACGCGCGCGTGGCAAGGCATGGTCGGCAACCCGGATACCACCAGCAGCCTGCTGACCAGCGGCACGGTGACCACCACCGGCCCGGCCACCCTGGTGGCGGTATGGCTGGGCGATGCCTACATCTATTCCATGAGCGCGATTCCCGGCGACGGCTTCAAGGTCATCGACAGCTACCTGCACCTGCCGCCGAACAGCGGCGTGCAATGCGCGGTTGCCGTGCGCCAGGTGAATGCGGCGGGCACGTACTCCGTCACCTGGAGCGGTTCGCCGGCGCAGGGCGCCATCCTCTGGCTGTTCGCTTTCCAGGCGCCCTGACGCCGCTCCACGCCGCACCTGTTACATCCCTGTATCACTTTTCGGCGCCATGCCGGCCGTGCCTGCTGCCGCCGTGACAACGAGTGTCGCGGCAACGCGCCAGAGCTACCCCTAACAGCCTATTTCGTCGGGTTTGCCGCGCGTCGTTCGTTGCGGCCCTCTGCTGCTTAGGGCGTATTCACACCCATGCGCGCGGGACGGAGACTACCCCCGTTCCGATGCATCGCCGTTTGTCGGAACACGGCTCCGGGGGATGGCGCCAGCGACGCGTGACCGGGCCGGCAACGGCCCGCACGGCGGGAACAGCGATTGTCGGCCACCGGATGGACAGCACGTCGCTGCGACGCGAACCGCACTTGCACAGGGGGAAGCCATGAGCGCCGATGCCGGCCGGCTGATTGAGGTAGACAGGGAAACCTTCGATCCCTGGCGGATCCAGCCAGTGCGACATCGCCTGGCCGATCATCCGCTGCTGCAACTCTCCTCGCTGGTGGAACTGGGTAAGCGCCTGGAGTCACGCGGCCGCGTGCGCACGCATACCAGCGACGTCACGCCGGGCACGCCTTTCAACAACGCGCCGAAACTCCATCCGCACCGCATGTCGGCCGCCAACACGCTGCAGCAGATCGAACAGGCCAGGTGCTGGATGTCGCTGCTCAACGTGCAGACGGACGACACCTATCGCACGCTGGTCGACCACGTGCTCGACGACGTCAAGCCGGTCGTCGATCCGGTCGATCCCGGCATGTGCTATCGCGGCGGCTGGATCTTCATCACCTCGCCAAACACGGTGACGCCGTTCCATTTCGACAAGGAACACAATTTCATCCTGCAGGTGAGCGGCCGCAAGACGCTCTACGTGTGGGACCACCGCGACACCGTCGCCGCCAGCGAGGAATCGCGCGACCGTTTCCACGCATGCCATGAACGCGACCGCCTGAAGTGGGACGAAAGCCTGCGCGAGCGCGCCACGGTCTTCCACCTAGAACCGGGCCAGGGCGCGTACATGCCATCGACCAGCCCGCACATGGTGGAGAACGGCGACAACGCCTCCATCACCGTCAGCTTCACCTACTACACCCGGGCGACCCGGCACGACTCCCTGCTGCACGCCGCGCACGAACGCCTGCGCCACTGGGGCATGGCGCCGCCCGCGGTCGGACAGAACACGCTGCTCGACTTCCTTCTGCACAGCGGCTTTCGTTCCGCCATCCATGCGCGCGAACTGCTGCGCCGTTCACTGGGCAAGCGCCCGAACACGGATGGCGCGCCCTACGCCATCGCCAGTTGACCGACCGCGCCGCGTCGCGCAGGTGCATGCCCATGAAACCGTCCCGCATCCCGCAAACGTCACCCGCCAGCATGGAGCTGTCGTTGCTCGATGTGCTGGTGCGGCAGGCCTCTTCCGCTGCGGCGAGCCTGCCACAGCGGCTGACCATGGCGATCGATCCGGCCATCGTCCATCGCGTGGAAACGCGCGCCGCGCGCCTGCAACTGGCGCCCCTGCAGCTGCGCCGTGCCGCGCTCGCGCTGCTGGATGCCCGCCTCACCGGCCGGGCGGAGATCGTGCTCGCCACGGCCGCCGGCCCCGTCCGCTACACGATTCCAGCGGATGGCACCGTGGACGCGTGGCTGGTGGCACACGCCGCCACCGACGACGCCACGCCAAGCAGCGTCGGCGCGTGGATGGATGACGTACCGGCGGGCCCGCCCCTGCCGCTGCGCTGGTCGCTGTCCGCCGACGGCGCTCACCTGCAGCTCGATTACGACGCTGCCGTATTCGACGAGGCCATGCTGCTCACGCTTGCGCGCGCCCTGTCGAACATCTTGCACACACTCGCACACGAGGACGCCATCGACGCCGTCTCGGCGCTCGACGACGAAACGCGCGAACGCCTGCTCGCCACCTGGAACGATACGGCCGTGCCACGCCACCGCGCGGACACCGTGCACGGCCTGTTCAAGGCCGCCGTCGCCACGCGTGGCGATGCCATTGCCCTCGATGGCGCGCTTGGCGCGTTCACCTATGCGGAACTCGACCAGCTCAGCGACCGCCTTGCCGCCGGCCTGATCCGGGCCGATGTACGGCCGGGCGCCGTGATCGGCCTGCTGATGGATCGTTCGCCGGAGGCCATCCTCGCCATCCTCGCCATCCTCAAGGCGGGCGCCGCCTATCTGCCGCTGGATCGCACGAATCCCGCCGAGCGCCTCGCCTTCGTGCTGAAGGATGCACAGGCTGCCCTCGTGATCGCACCCGTAGGCACGGAGCCGCCCGATGGCATCACGGTGCCCGTGCGGGGCATCGATGCGCTGATGGAGATAACGGACGCCGTGGCGCTGCCCACCGTCGACGGCGACGCGCTGGCCTACGTGATGTACACCTCCGGTTCCACCGGCACGCCCAAGGGCGTGGAGATACGCCATCGCTCGATCATCCGCCTCGTGCGCGGCATCGACTACGTGGACTTCGGCGAGGCGCCGCGCCTGCTTCACGCGGCGCCGCTGGGTTTCGATGCCTCCACGCTGGAAATCTGGGGCTCCTTGCTCAACGGCGGCTGCTGCATCGTGCACGACGAACGCGTGCCCAGCGGCGCCGGCCTCGCCGCCACCATTCGCAAGCACGACGCGCGCATCGTCTGGCTCACCGCCGCGCTGTTCAATGCCATCGTCGATGAAGACGGCACGAACCTGCGCGGCGTGCAGCAATTGCTCACCGGCGGCGAGGCCCTCTCCGTCGCGCATGTGCGCAAGGCGCAGGCGCTGCTGCCGGGCACCACGCTGATCAACGGCTACGGCCCCACCGAATGCACCACGTTCGCCACCACCTATCGCATTCCCGCCGCGCTGGATGCGGCCGCGCGATCCATCCCCATTGGCCGTCCCATCGCCGACACCACGCTTTACGTGGTGAACGCGCGCGGCGAACTGGTGCCGCCCGGCGTCATCGGTGAGCTGTACATCGGCGGCGAAGGCGTGGCACGCGGCTACATGGCGCGCGAGGAACTCACCGCGGCGCGCTTCGTTCCCGATCCCTTCGCCGGTGACGGGCACATGCTGTATCGCACGGGCGACCTAGTGCGTTGGCTGCCCGAGGGTGTCATCGATTTCGTCGGCCGCATCGACGGCCAGGTGAAGATCCGCGGCTATCGCATCGAGATCGGCGAGATCGAAGCCGCCTTGCAGCAACTGCCGGGCGTGCGCGCCAGCGCGGTGCTGGCGCGCGAGGACCATCCCGGCCAGAAGCGGCTGGTCGCCTACTTCGTCGCCGAGGATGCCGCCGTCACGGCACGCGCCCTGCGTGCGCAGCTGGCGCAGACGCTGCCGGAGTACATGCTGCCGGTCGCCTACGTGCGCATGGACAGCATGCCGGTGACCACCAACGGCAAGCTGGATCGCCGTGCCCTGCCCGCGCCCGGCCGTGGCCGTCCGGAACTGGCGGATCGCTACGTGCCGCCGTCCAACGAACTGGAACAGCGGCTGTGCGCGCTGTTCTCAGACGTGCTGGAGGTGGACCAGGTCGGCCGCACCGACCATTTCTTCGACCTCGGCGGCAATTCGCTACTCGCCGTGCGCCTGATGGAGCGCGTGCATGCCGAACTGTCGGCCACGCCCACCATCCCCGCCTTCTTCGCCGAGCCGACACCGGCCGCGCTGGCAACGCTCATCGAAGGCCGCGCCACACGCTCCGCCCTCGCCGCGCGCCTGTCGCGTGGACGCCAGTGCGACGCGAACGAGCCCATCGCCATCATCGCGGCGAGCGGCCGTTTCCCCGGCGCATCGGATGTGGAAACGTTCTGGGACAACCTGTGCGCGGGGCGCGAATCCATCACGCACTTCCGCAGCGAAGAACTCGACCCGTCCATTCCCGCTGCGCTGCGCAACGATCCGGCCTACGTGGCCGCCCGCGGCATCATCGACGGCGTGGAGGACTTCGACGCCGCCTTCTTCGGCATATCGCCGCGCGAAGCCGAACTGATGGATCCGCAGCAGCGCATCTTCCTCGAACTGTGCTGGGAGTGCCTGGAGCGCGGCGGCTATACGCCGGACCGCCATGACGTGCCGGTCGGCGTGTTCGGCGGCATGTACCACGCGACCTACTTCCAACATCACCTCACGCAGCGCCCGGACCTGATCGACAAGCTCGGTGCGTTCCAGGTGTCGCTGGGCAACGAGAAGGATTTCTTCGCCACGCGCGTGGCGCACAAGCTCAACCTCACCGGCCCGGCGGTCAACGTCAGTTCGGCCTGCTCCACCTCGCTGGTCGCCATCTGCCAGGCCGTCGCCGCGCTGCGCGCGGGGCAATGCGAGCTGGCCATCGCGGGCGGCGCGTCGGTCACCTGCCCACCGCGCAGCGGCTACATCGCGCAGGAAGGCTCCATGCTGTCGCCCGACGGCCACACGCGCACCTTCGATGCGCAGGCGCAAGGCACCGTGTTCAGCGATGGCGCCGCCGTGGTGCTGCTCAAGCGCTGGTCGGATGCGCAACGCGACGGCGACGACGTGCTCGCCCTGATCCGCGGCATCGCCTTGAACAACGACGGCGGCGGCAAGGCCAGCTTCACCGCGCCCAGCAGCGAAGGCCAGGCGGCGGTGATCGCCATGGCGCTGGCCGATGCCGGCGTGGATGCGCGCAGCATTTCCTATGTGGAGGCCCACGGCACCGCCACGCCGTTGGGCGACCCCATCGAGATCGAAGGCCTGACCACCGCGTTCCGCCAGCACACCGACGATTGCGGCTACTGCGCCATCGGCTCGGTGAAGAGCAACATCGGCCACACGGTGATCGCGGCGGGCGCCACGGGAGTGATCAAGACGGCGCTGTCGCTGCACGAGCAGGTGTTGCCGCCGTCGCTGCACATGCAGGCGACCAATCCCAAGATCGACTTCGCGCATTCGCCGTTCGTGGTCAACGACACGCTGCGCGCGTGGCCGCATAGCCCGCAGCCGCGCCGCGCGGGCGTGAGCTCGTTCGGCGTCGGCGGCACCAACGCGCACGTGATCATGGAAGAGGCGCCGCAGCCCGCGCCATCCGACGCCGCGCAGGGGCCGCAACTGCTGTTCCTCTCCGGCCGCACGCCCGCCGCCGCGGTGGCCTATGCCGCGCGCCTGGCGGATCACCTGGCCGCGCATCCGGAAACGAATCTGGCCGACGCCAGCAGCACCCTGCTGCATGGCCGCAAGGCCTTCGCCCATCGCGGCAGCGTGGTGGCCGCGACGGTGGACGACGCCGTGACGCGCCTGCGCGAGTTCACCGCCGCCAACGTTCGTGAAGCGACCAAGCCTGCGCCGGAAGTAGTGTTCCTGTTCCCCGGCCAAGGCTCGCAGTACGCCGGCATGGGCAAGGCGCTGTATGCGAGCGAGCCGAGCTTCCGCGCCGCCATCGACGACTGCGCCGAAGCGCTGCGCGGCGAGCTGGGCTTCGACCTGCGTGACCGCCTGTTCGACGGCGATGCCGCCGCGCTGCGCGAAACCTCGCTGACTCAGCCCGCCACGTTCGCCATCGAGTACGCTCTGGCCAAGCTGTGGCTTTCCATGGACATCACGCCGGCGGCGATGATCGGCCATAGCGTGGGCGAGTTCGTCGCCGCCGTGATTGCCGGCGTCATGAGCCTGCCCGACGGCGCCCGACTCATCGCCCGGCGCGGCCGCCTGATGCAGGCGATGCCGGCGGGCGCCATGCTGTCGGTGCGCATGGCCGCGGACGCGCTGCGCGCGCGCCTGCCCGAAACGCTGCAACTGGCGGCGGAAAACAGCCCCAATGCCAGCGTGGTCAGCGGCGAAACGGCCGAGGTCGACGCGTTCCGCCAGCAGCTGGAAGCCGAGGGGGTGGCCTGCCGACTGCTGCAGACCTCGCATGCATTCCACTCCGCCATGATGGATCCGGTGCTGGAACCGTTCCGCGCCGAAGTGGCGCGTATCGCGCTCGCGGCTCCGGCCATACCGATCATTTCCACCCTCACCGGCGAGCCGCTCGGCGACGCCGACGCCACGTCGCCGGATTACTGGACGCGCCATCTGCGCGGCACCGTGCGTTTCTCGCCCGCCCTGCTCACGCAGCTGGACGGTCAGCCGCGCGTGTTCCTGGAAGTCGGCCCGCGCAACGCGCTGACCACGCTGACCCGGCAGCATGCGCAAAGCCGCAAGCATCAGGTCGTGGCCAGCCTCGCCGATGCCGAAGCAGCGGAACGCGCCGCCTGGGTCGGCGCGATGGGTGAGCTGTGGTGCGCCGGGCTGCCGGTGGCCGTGTGCTCGCTGGATCGCCGCGCCAACCGCCGGCGCGTGCGCCTGCCCACCTACCCGTTCGAGCGCAAGCGCTACTGGGTGGAAGCCGCCGCACCGGCCATCGCCACGCCACCCCACACGCCGGACAACGTCGTGCCGTTGTTCGCCCCTTCGCCTGCCCCCGTCGTGGAGCCACCCATGGATGTCAACGTTTCCGCCGCCAATACCGGCTCGCCCCGCCACGCCCGCCTGCTTGCCCAGCTCACCGAACTGTTCGAGGACGTGTCGGGCGCCGAGCTGCAGGGTGTCGATCCCGCGGCCGGTTTCGTGGAGCTGGGGCTGGATTCGCTGTCGCTCACCCAGGTCGCGCTGCAGCTGCAGAAGACTTTCGCGTTGAAGATCACCTTCCGCGAGCTGATGGAGTCGTTTTCCTCATTCGAGCGCCTCGCCATGCATATCGACCAGATGCTGCCGCCGGATGCCGCCACGCCCGCGCCGGCCAACCCTGTTCATCCCGCCGCATCCGGCGCGCCGGTGGCTCCCGCCGCCATCGTCGCGCCGGCCATGCCGATGGCCGCCAGCGGCAACGTTGTGCAGGACCTGATCCAGCAGCAGATGCTGATCATGCAGCAGCAGCTGGCCTTGCTCGCCGGCGCAGGCATGAACGTCACCGTTGCCACGCCCGCGCCGGTGCAGGCGGCCATGCCTGCAACGCCTGTACCCGCACCAGCGACGCCGGTTGCCGCGGTGGCTGCCGCGCCCGCCGCGTCACCTGCGCAGGACGAAGAAGCCGCACTGGCCCACACCACCTACGACGTGAAAAAAGCTTTCGGCGCCATCGCGCGCATCCACTCCACCCAGACGGAGCTGAGCGATCGCCAGCATGCGCGGCTGGATGCCTTCATGCGTCGCTACATCGACCGCACGCGCGCGTCCAAGGAATACACGCAGCGCCATCGCGATCATCTCGCCGACCCGCGCGTGGTCAACGGCTTCCGTCCGCTGCTCAAGGAAATGATCTACCAGATCGTGGTGAACCGCTCCAAGGGTTCCAAGGTGTGGGACCTGGACGGCAACGAATACGTCGATGCGCTCAACGGCTTCGGCATGAACCTGTTCGGCTGGCAACCGGATTTCGTGCTCGACGCCGTGCGCCGCCAGCTGGATGCCGGCTACGAGATCGGACCGCAGCATCCGCTGGCCGGCGAAGTGGCCGAGCAGGTGTGCGAGCTCACCGGCTTCGATCGCGCGGCGCTGTGCAACACCGGTTCGGAAGCGGTGATGGGCGCCATCCGCATCGCGCGCACCGTCACCGGGCGCGACACGCTGGTGATCTTCACCGGTTCGTACCACGGCATCTTCGACGAAGTGATCGTGCGCGGCACCAAGAAGCTGCGCTCGGTGCCGGCCGCGCCGGGCATCCTGCGCAACACCTCGGAAAACGTGCTGGTACTGGATTACGGCACGCCCGAAACGCTGCAGATCATCCGCGAGCGCGCAGCCAGCATCGCCGCCGTGCTGGTCGAGCCTGTGCAGAGCCGTCGCCCGGATTTCCAGCCGCGCGACTTCCTCAAGGAACTGCGCGCCATCACCGCCGACGCCGGCGCGCTGCTGATCTTCGACGAAGTGGTCACCGGCTTCCGCTCGCACCCGCGCGGCGCGCAGCACGTGCTGGGCATCGATGCGGACCTTGCCTCCTACGGCAAGGTGGTGGGCGGCGGCTTCCCCATCGGCGTGATCGCCGGCAAGCGCCGCTACATGGACGCGCTGGATGGCGGCGGCTGGCAGTACGGCGATGCGTCCATCCCCACCGTGGGCGTCACCTATTTCGCCGGCACCTTCGTGCGCCATCCGCTGGCGCTGGCCGCCGCGCATGCCGTGCTCAACCACCTCAAGCAGAACGGCCCCGCGCTGCAGGAACGCCTGAACGCGCGCACCAGCCTGCTGATGGACGAGCTCAACGCCTTCTGCGCCAGCGTCGGCGCACCGATCCAGCTGGTGCACTTCGCCTCGGTGTGGAAGACCAACTTCACCGAAGACCACCCGCTGCAGGACCTGCTGTTCGCCATGATCCGCAGCCGCGGCATCCATCTGCTGGACAACTTCCCCTGCTTCTTCACCACCGCGCACAGCGAGCAGGACTTCCAGGCCATCGCCAAGGCGTTCAAGGAATCCGTGCTCGAAATGCAGGAGGCCGAATTCCTGCCGCGCAACAAGAAGGTGGAAACGCTCGCCATCGACGCCAGCCGTCCGCCGGTGATCGGCGCGCGGCTGGGCAAGGACCAGGACGGCAACCCCGCCTGGTTCGTGCCCAACCCCGACGTGCCCGGCAAGTACATGAGGGTGAACGCATGAACCCGCAGGAGCCTGCACGCGCGGCGGAAACCGCGGTTGCCGTCGACTACGATCCGTTTGCCGGCGCCACGCTGGCGCGGGTGGTGCCCGCCACCGCGCCGCAGCGCGAGGTGTGGCTTGCGTCCACGCTGGAACCCGAAGCCTCGCTGGCCTACAACGAGTCCGTGTCGCTGCGGCTGCACGGCGATCTCGACGTCGCCGCCTTGCAGACGGCGCTGCGCCAGCTGCCGGAACGCCACGAGGCGCTGCGCGGCAGCTTCGCCAACGAAGGCACCGAGCTGTGCATCGCCGCCGAACTGGACCTGCCCTGCCCGCTGCGCGAACTCGCCTGGCTGGGACCGGACGAGCAGCAGGCCGAGATCGACGCCACGCTGCATCGCGCGGTGACTGAACCGTTCAACCTGGACACGGGCCCGCTGGTGCGCGCGGAACTGCTGCGCCTGTCGGCGCAGGAACACCTGCTGGTGTTCACCGCGCACCACATCGTGTGCGATGGCTGGTCGTTCGGCGTGATCGTGCGCGACCTGGCGGCGCTGTATGCGCAGCAGATCGGCCAGGGCCAGGATCTTCCGCCGGCCGACGTATTCGCCGACTACGCGCTGGCCGAGGCAGAGCGCGCGCAGAGCGCCGACGGCAAGGGCGACGAAGCCTACTGGCTCGCGCGCTTCGCCAACGCCACGCCCTCGCTGGACCTGCCCACCGACCGTCCGCGTCCGCGCCAGCGCAGCTTCCATTCGCGGCGCGAGGACCTGGTGCTGGACGCGGCGCTCATCTCCGACATCAAGCGCATGGGCGCGCAGCGCGGCGCCAGCCTGTATGCCACCCTGCTCGCCGCGTTCGGCCTGCTGCTGCAGCGGCTCAGCGGGCAGGACGACGTGGTTATCGGCATTCCCTCGGCCGGGCAGGCCGCGGGCGGCCATCAGGATCTGGTCGGCCACTGCGTGAACGTGCTGCCGCTGCGCGTGATGCTGGATACGGCGGCGCCGTTCGAGGACAGCCTCAAGCAGGTACGTGGCGACCTGCTCGATGCGTTCGACCACCAGCAATACACGCTGGGCAGCCTGCTCGCCCGCCTCGCCTTGCCGCGCGATCCGGGCCGCCTGCCGCTGGCGGGCGTGCTGTTCAATCTCGATCAGGCGCTGGACGAGCGCACCATCCGCTTCCCCGGCCTCTCCTTTGAGTTTGCCGGCAACCCGCGCGCGTTCGAGAACTTCGAGCTGTTCGTCAACGCCGTGCAGCTGCCCGCAGGCATCCGGCTGGAATGCCAGTACAACAGCGACCTGTTCGACGCGGCCACCATCCAGGCCTGGCTGGAGGCGTATGCCAGCTTGCTGCGGCATGCCGTGGCCACGCCGCAGGCGGCCGGCAGCATGCTCGGGTTGGTGTCTCCTTCGGCCCAGGCCGCATTGGCGGCGCTGCAACCGCCGCGCACGCCCTACGCGGCGGAACGGCTCGCACATCAGTATTTTGAACAGCAGGCCGATTGCGCGCCCGCGCGCATCGCCATCGCCGGCGATGCTCCGCTGAGCTATGCGGCGCTGGACGCACGCGCCAATCGCATCGCGCGCGTACTGCGCGACCGTGGCGTGGGCCAGGGCCAGCTGGTCGGCCTGTCGCTGCAACGCAGCCCGGACATGATCGCGGCCTTGTTAAGCGTACTGAAATCCGGCGCGGGCTACGTGCCGCTCGATCCCGGCTTTCCGGCGGAACGACTCGCCTTCATGGCGCAGGATGCCGCGCTTGCCGCGCTCATCGTCGACGACGAGGCATCGGCCGTCTTCGACTTCCCGGCGGCGAACGTGCTGTCGCTGCAACGCGATGCCGCGCTCATCGAATCGGCAAGCGCCGAACGCCTGCCGCACGACGTGCGCTCGGCCTCGCCCGAGTCCGTCGCCTACGTGATCTACACCTCCGGCTCCACCGGCAAGCCCAAGGGCGTGCGCGTGCCGCATCGCGCCGCGAGCAACTTCATCAGCAGCATGCAGCGCGAACCCGGCATCGGCGAGGATGACCGCCTGGTCGCCGTGACCACGCTGTCCTTCGACATCGCCTTCCTCGAACTGATGCTGCCGCTCAGCGTCGGCGCCGCCATCGTGCTGGCGGACCACGACCACGTGCGCGACGGCACCGCGCTGCGCCAGCTGCTGGAACGCAGCGAAGCCACCATGATGCAGGCCACGCCCGCTGGTTGGCGCGTGCTGCTGGAATCGGGCTGGCAAGGCCGCCCCGGTTTCAAGGCCATCGCCGGCGGCGAACCGTTGCCGCTGGATCTTGCCGAGGCGCTGCTCGCCCGCTGCGGTGAACTGTGGAATGCCTACGGGCCGACCGAAACCACCGTGTGGTCCACGCTGTGGCGCGCGCATGATCCGCGCGCCGGCATCACCATCGGCCGCCCCATCGCCAACACCACCGTGTACGTGCTCGACGAACACGGTGCGCCCTGCCCGCTCGGCATGCCGGGTGAGCTCTATATCGGCGGCGACGGCGTGACCTTGGGCTACCTGGATCGCCCCGAACTCAACGCGGAGCGCTTCCTGCCCGATCCGTTCTCCGGCGATGCGCAGGCACGCATGTACCGCACCGGCGACCGTGGCCGCTGGCTGGCCAAGGGCGAGCTGGAACATCTCGGCCGCCTGGACTTCCAGGTGAAGATCCGCGGCTACCGCATCGAACTGGGCGAGATCGAAACCGCGCTGGCCGACCTGCCGGAAGTGGCGCGCGCCGTGGTGATGGCGCGCGAGGACCGCCCCGGCGACGTGCGCCTGGTCGCCTACGTGGTGGCCGCCGAGGGCGTGGACCTGGAAACGGTGGACCTGTGCCCGCGCCTGCGCCAGCGCCTGCCCGACTACATGGTGCCGCAACACTTCGTGGCGATGGCGGCCATTCCCCTGCTGCCCAACGGCAAGATCGACCGCAAGTCGCTGCCCGCGCCGAGCGCTCCGGCGGTCGAGGCACGACGTGACCGGCGCGCGCCCAGCACGGATACCGAACGCCGCGTGGCGGCCGCCATGGAAGCCGTGCTCGCCCTGCCGGAGCTGGACGTGCGCGACAACTTCTTCGCGCTGGGCGGCCACTCGCTGCTCGCCGCGCAGCTCACGGCACGGCTGAACCGCGAGTTCGGCATCGCGCTGTCCTTCCGCACGCTGTTCGATGCGCCGACCATCGAAGGCCTGGCGCAAACCATCGACGGCTATCGCGCACCGGAAACGACGACGCCCGCGGCCGAGATTCCACGCCTCACTGACCGCAGCGTCGCGCCGCTGTCCTCGATGCAGCAGCGCCTGTGGTATCTGGAGCAGTTGCATCCCGGCCGCGTGGTCTACAACACGCCCTCCGCGCATCGCCTGCGCGGCCCCATGAACGTGGATGCATTCCGCCAGGCCCTGCGCGACGTGGTGCAACGCCAGCCGGCGCTGCGCACGTCCATCGAGGCGGGCGAAAGCGGCGGCGTGCAGCGCATCCATGCGGGGCTGCTGCCCGACCTTCCGCTGGAAGACCTGTCGTCGCTGCCCGCCGACACGCGCATGGACGTGCTGAAGCAGACGCTGGAAGCGGATATCGCTCAGCCCTTCGACCTGGCGCAAGCGCCGCTGTATCGCGCGCGCCTGTTCCGGCTCGGCGACGACGACCACGTGCTGTACTTCATGGCGCACCACATCGTGTGGGATGGCTGGTCGTTCGACCTGCTGTACGAAGACCTGTCGCGCGCCTATGTCGCGCGCTGCGCGGGAAACACCGAAGGCCTGCCGCCGCTGGCCGTGGAATACGCCGATTTCGCCGCGTGGCATCGCGACTGGATGCGCAGCGACACCGTGCAGCAGCAACTCGCGCATTGGCTCAAGGTGCTGGAAGGTCCGCTGGAGCCGCTGGAACTTCCTGCCGACCGCCAGCGTCCCGCGCGCATGTCCGGCGCCGGCGCCACCGAATGGATCCGCATACCGGCCGAACGCGCCGCCGCCGTGCATGCGCTGGCGCAGCGCGAGGAAGCCACGCCCTTCATGGTGCTGCTGGCCACGTATTACGTGCTGCTGCATCGCCTGAGCGGCCAGCGCGACCTGATCGTCGGCACGCCGGTGCGCGGCCGCGACCGCGTGGACACCGAAAGCATCATGGGCCTGTTCGTGAACGCGCTGCCGCTGCGCGTGGCGGTCGATCCCGAGGCGCCGTTCCGCGACGTGCTGCATCAGGTGCGGCAGGTGGTGCTGGATGCGTTCGCGCATCCCGACGTGCCGTTCGAGCAACTGGTGTTCTCGCTGGGCCTGGCGCGCGACGAAAGCCGGCCGCCGATCTCGCAGGCGATGTTCTCATTCCAGGATGCGCGCCGCCGCATCGTCTCTTGGGGCGAGCTTGCGCACGAACATCTGCCGGTATTCCAGCGCGGCGCAGCGGACGACATCGGCCTGTGGTTCCTCGAACAGGAGCAGGGCCTGCTCGGCGGCATCACGTATAACGCCGACATCTTCGATCCGGCCACCGCCGCGCGTTTCCGTGACGGCTACGAAACCCTGCTCGCCTCGGCCCTGGCCGACCCCGGCCGCGCCGTCGCACGCCTCGACCTGCTGCCGCCGCGCGAGAGCGCCCTGCTTGCCGAATGGAACCAGACCGCGCTGGACGTTCCCGACGTTCGCCTGCACCAGCTGTTCGAACAGCAGTGCGATCGGGCGCCGGAACGCGCCGCCATCCGCTGCAATGACATCACGCTGAGCTACCGCGAGCTGGATGCGCGCGCCAACCGCATCGCGCATGCCTTGCGCGAACGCGGCGCCGCGCACGGCACGCTGGTCGGCGTATCGCTCACGCGCGGCATCGACATGCTGGCCGCGGTGCTGGCGGTGCTCAAGACCGGCGCAGGCTATGTGCCGCTCGATCCGGAGTTCCCTGCCGACCGGCTTTCCTATATGGCGCAGGACGCGCATCTGGCCGTGCTGGTCACCGAATCGGCTATCGCCTCCCGCATCGACGACAGCGGCGCGGCGCGCCTGCTGCTGGACGAAGCCGCCGCCGAGCTCGCCTCGCAACCGGATACGCGCCTGCCCACCGATGCCGCGCTCAACGGCGAATCCGTGGCGTACGTGATCTACACCTCCGGTTCCACCGGTCGCCCCAAGGGTGTCGCCATTTCTCATCGGGCGGTGGTGAATTTCCTGGCCGGCATGGCGCAGCGCCCCGGCCTGCGCGCGGACGAGCGCCTGCTCGCCGTGACCACGCTGTCGTTCGACATTGCCGTGCTGGAACTTTTCGGCCCGCTCAGCGTGGGTGGTGAAGTGCTGCTCGCCACGCGCGAGGAATCGATGGATGGCGACGCGCTGCATCGGCTACTCGACACGCAGGCTGCCACATCGATGCAGGCCACGCCGGTCACCTGGCGCCTGCTGTTGCAGACGTCGTGGCAGCCCTCGCCGGGCTTCCGCGCGCTGTGCGGCGGCGAGCCGCTGTCGGCCGACCTGGCGCAGCAACTGCTGGCACGCGGCACCGAGCTGTGGAACATGTACGGCCCCACCGAAACCACGGTGTGGTCGACCTGCTGGCGTGTGGAGCATCCCGAGCGCGGCATCGCCATCGGCACGCCCATCGCCAACACCACCATCCACGTGCTCGATGAACACGGCCAGCACTGCCCCATCGGCGTGCCCGGCGAGCTGTGCATCGGCGGCGCCGGCGTGGCGCTGGGCTATCTGAATCGCGCGGAGCTGACGGCCGAGCGCTTCCCGGCCGACCCGTTCGCGCCCGGCGCACGCTTCTATCGCACCGGCGACCGCGCGCGCTGGCTGGCGAATGGCACGCTGGAACACCTGGGCCGTCTCGACTTCCAGGTGAAGCTGCGCGGCTACCGCATCGAACCCGGCGAGATCGAAACCGTGGCGCGCATGGAGCCGGGTGTGCTCGACTGCGTGGTGGTGGTGCGCGAAGTCGCGCCGAACGACGAGCGCCTCGTGCTGTATGCCGTGTCCGGCGAGGACGAGGAACAATTGTGGCCCAAGCTGCGCGCCCTGCTGTCCGCGCGGCTGCCCGCGTACATGCAGCCGCAGCACATGGTTCGACTGTCCGCGCTGCCGCGCACGCCGAACGGCAAGACCGACCGCAAGGCCCTGCCCGCGCCTGCGCTCGGCACGAACACACAGATCGAAGACGCGGAACCGGGCGTGAGCGCCAGCGACGATCCGCGCGAGCGCTACCTGGGCCAAGTGTGGTGCCGCCTGGTCGGCGTGGATGACGTGCGCGCCAGCGACAACTTCTTCGACATCGGCGGCCACTCGCTGCTGGCGATCGAGATGGTCACGCAGGTGCGCAAGGAAACCGGAGTGAAACTCAACCTGCTGGACGTGGCGACCAGTCCGCTCGCGTCGCTGGCCGCGGCCCTGCCGGATGGCGACCTGACCGAACCCCACCGCGCGGCCTCGCTGGGCGGACGCCTGCGGCAACTGTTCGGGCGCCGGTGAACAGGCATGGCGACAGGGGGCTCGACATGACGACGATGGCGACACTGATGTGCAGGGCCAGCTTCTGGCTGCTGTTCTACATCTTCTTCGGCTACCCGCTGATCGCCGCGCTGTGCGGCCGGCTGATGCATCGCCCGGTGCGCAAACAGCCGGTGCTGCCCACCGTGTCCATCATCATCGTGGTGCGCGATGGCGTGCGGCATATCCGCGCCAAGCTCAAGAACCTCCGCGCGCTGGACTATCCGGCCGACTACATCGAGATCATCGTGGCCTGCGACGGCTGCAAGGACCGCACCGCCGCGCTGGTGCGCCACTCGCATGATTCGCGCGTGCGCGTGCTGGAATTCCCGGTGTCGCGCGGCAAGGCGCTGTGCCTCAACGACGCCATCGCCACCGCGCGCGGCGAGATCCTGCTGATGACGGACGTGCAGCACAAGCTGTCGCCGCTGGCGCTGCGCGAACTGGTGGGCAACCTGGGCGATCCGCAGGTGGGCGCGGTCAGCGGCAACCTGGAGCTGGAGAACGTCACCAGCACCTTCGCGCACGGCGTGAATGCGTACTGGCACTACGAGAAATTCATCCGCCGTCAGGAAAGCCGCTGCGGTTCGGCCGTCGGCGTGTGCGCCGCGCTCTACGCCGTGCGCGCCGAACTCTACAAGCCGCTGCCGCCGGACACCCTGCTGGACGACGTGCTGGTACCGATGACGGTAGCCGCCGCCGGCCGCCGCGTGGTGTTCGAGCCGCGCGCCGTGGCCTGGGGCGAAACCGCCCAGGCGCCGCTGGACGAACAGGCGCGGCGCATGCGCGCCATGGTGGGCTGCTTCCAGCTGATGGACGTGGCGCCGTGGCTGCTTTCGCCCGCTCGCAACCCGCTGTGGTTCCAATTCATGAGCCACAAGATGCTCCGCCTGCTCGCGCCGTGGCTGCTGCTGGCGCTGCTGCTGTCCTGCGCCTATCTCGCGCGCCACCACCTGGCCTATGGCGCCGTGCTCGCCGCGCTGCTGGCCTGCATCGGCCTGGTCGCCGTCGAGCGCGCGCGGCCGGACGCGGGACGCTGGCTGCCGGTGCGCCTGATGGTGGCGTTCTTCTATCTCAATCTTTACGCGGCGCAGGCCTCCATCGCCTATGCGCGCAGCCGAGGGGAACAACTATGGTGAGCCCGACCCAGCACACCGGCATCCGCGAGAAGCTGGGCGCGCTGTGCTACAACGCCGGCCTGCTGCATCCGCTGCAGAAGGTGCGCGCCTGGTGGCAGAAGGACCTGCGCATCCTCGCCTACCACCGCGTGATGCCGGTGCCCGATCCGGACCAGTACGCATTCGACATGGAGCTGATCAGCACCACGCCGGAGGAATTCCGCGAGCAGATGCTGCTGGTGCGCGAGCGCTACCGCCCGATGCGCCTCAGCGACGTAGCCGCCGCCATCAACGCGGGCCAGCCGCTGCCGCCGGACGCGTTGGTGGTCACCTTCGACGACGGCTACGACGACAACTACCGCATCGCCTATCCGATCCTCAAGGAGCTGGGCGTGCCCGCCACCTTCTTCATCTCCACCGGCCATATCGACAGCGGTCGTCCCTACGCCTACGACTGGCTGGTGCACATGATCCTGATGAGCACGGCGCCGCGCCTGGACCTGCCCGAACTCGACATAAACGTGCCCATGCCCGCGACACGCGCCGAGCGCCGCGCCATGGCGGGATGCGTGCTCGACGGCATGAAGGAGATCAGCGCGCTCGCGCAGGCGGCCATGATCCATCGCCTGGAAGACGAGTGGCAGATGCCCTCCGAGCATGCGCGCCCCGCGGACTGCCGCCCCATGAGCTGGGACCAGCTGCGCGAGATGCGCGCCGCCGGGCTGGAGATCGGTTCGCACGGCGTGAACCACTGGATGCTCTCCAAGCTGCCGCGCGAGGAACTGGAGCGCGAGGTGTTCGATTCTCGCAACGCCCTGCTGCGCGAACTCGGCCCGATGCCGCTCTTGATGTCCTACCCGGTGGGCAGCAATCGCGCGTTCGACCGGCAGGTGATCGAGGTGACGCGCGACGCCGGCTTCGACCTGGCCTGCAGCTACATCAGCGGCACCAACCCGCATCCGGCCGACAACCGCTACGCGCTCTACCGCATTGCCGTGGAGCGCTACTACGGCAAGGCCTGGTTCGCCGCGCTGCTCGCCATGCCGGGGCTGGTGGGCTATCCGACGCCGGCGCACCTTGCGTCAACGGATGATGCGCCATGTTCCCATTAATTCTTTGCTACGTCGTACTGACCATCGTCCGCCCGCAGGAGTACATACCGGCGCTGATCGGCGTGCCCGTGCTGCCCATCGTGCTGGCGTTGTCGTTCGCCGCGTGGATCGCCTCGGGCACGGGCCGGCCGCGCGCGCCGCAGTTTCCTATCCTGCTGGCCTTCTTCGCCGTGCTGATGGTGTCGGAAGTCGCCAACGGCTGGGTGGGCGGCGTGAAGGACCAGTTGGGCAAGTTCGGCCCCGTCGTGCTCGCGTTCTTCATGATCGCCGCCGCATGCAACACGCAGCGGCGCATCCTCACCCTCATGTCGGTGATGGTGCTGTGCGCGACCATCCTGTCCCTGCACGGCATCGGCCAGGCGCGCAGCGGCATCGGCTGGACCGACATTCCGCTGGGCGAGGATGGGCGCATCCAGTACGTGGGCATCTTCAACGACCCGAACGATCTGGGCATGCTGTTCGTCTCCGTGTTCCCCATGGCCTGCCTGCTGCTCAAGCGCGGCAGCCCGTTCGGCAAGGCGCTCTGGCTGGGCTGCATCCTCGTCCTGCTCTACGGCGTGCGCCTTACCAACTCGCGCGGCGCGATGCTGGGCGTGCTGGTGGTCATCGGCGGCTACATCTGGTATCGCCGCGGCGCCATCGTGGCGGGCGTGCTGGGCGCGGCGGGCCTGGCGGTGATGAAGATGCTCTCCTCGCGCATGCAGGAACTCGATGCCGGCGAGGAATCGGCCAGCGGCCGCGTGGACGCCTGGTACGAGGGGCTGCAGATGTTCAAGTCGCACCCGCTGCTCGGCGTGGGGCCCGGCAACTTCACCGACTACAACCCGCTCACCGCGCACAACTCCTTCGTGCTGGTGCTGGCGGAAACCGGCTTCGTCGGCTACGTGCTGTGGCTGATGCTGATCGGCTACACCTTCTGGATGGTGGCGACCGTGCTGCGCCTGAAGCCCGACCCCATCACCGATCCCGAGCGCCATGCCGCATGGAGCGTGGAGCGTCCGATGGCGCTGACCCTGCTGCTGTCGCTGTGCGGCATGTTCACCTGCGCGTTCTTCCTCAGCCGCAGCTACATGATCGTGCTTTACGTGGTGCTGGCCATCGTCACCGGTTTCTACCTGGGCGCGCGCGAACGCATCGGCGGGCTGCCCTCCTTCAGCATGAACGAGAGCGGCATGCGCTGGGTGCCCGCCGCCATCGGCAGCATCGCCGGATTGTTCGTGCTGGTCAGCGTGCTGCTGAGGACGGAAGGATGAAACGCCCGATGCCCTCCGTCGCGTCATGCATCCAAAAAGGTTTCCGCCATGAGTGACTGGTACGAACAGGTTTTCCGCCGCGCGCTGTATCCCGCGTATGAAACCCACTTGCGCCGGCGCAGCACGCTGTCCTGGCTGGATGCCTACGAACGCGACCAGTGGTACTCGCCCGAAGCCATCGCCGCGCTGCAGTTCCAGCGCCTCAAGGCGCTGATCGAGCACTGCTACCGCGAGGTGCCCTACTACCGCCGGCGCTGGCGCGAGCTGGGCATCCTGCCGGAAGACATCCGCAGCATGAACGACTACGCGCGGCTGCCCGTGCTCACCAAGGCCGACATCCGCGAGAACTTCGATGACCTGCAGGCCACCTCCTGGCGCGGACGCCTGCTGTTCAAGCGCACCGGCGGCTCCACCGGCGATCCGCTGAAGCTGGGCTACACGCACGAGAGCTATGAGCGCCGCATGGCCGTGATGTGGCGCGGCTACGGCTGGGCGGGTTCGCGGCCGGGCCGCCGCACGCTGTACCTGTGGGCAGGCGCGGTAGGCACGCCGGGACGCGTGCAGCAGTTCAAGGATGGCATCTACAACACGCTGTTCGCGCGCCGCATGCTCAACAGCTTCGAGATGACCGAATCGAACCTGGTCAGCTACGCCGACGCCATCGACCGCTACCGGCCCGCCATCATCGTCGGCTACGTGAATCCGCTGGCGCGGCTGGCCAAATGGATCGTGGACACCGGCCGCAAGGTGCATCGCCCGGACGCCGTGATCGGCGCAGCCGAGGCGTTGCATCCGCACCAGCGCGACACCATCGCCCGTGCCTTCGGCAGCCCGGTGTACAACACCTACGGTTGCCGCGAATTCATGCTGATCGCATCGGAATGCGCGCATCACCACGGCCTGCACGTCAATGCCGACCACCTGGTGCTGGAACTGCTGGACACCGACGGCAGCCGCGTTGCCAGCGGCCCCGGCGAGGTCGCGATCACCGACCTCTCCAACTACGGCATGCCGTTCATCCGCTACCTCAACGGCGACCTGGCCACCGCATCCAACGCCTACAGCTGCCCCTGCGGACGCGGCCTGCCCCTGCTGGAACGTGTGGAAGGTCGCGTGCTCGACGCCATCCGCACGCCGGACGGCCGCATCCTGCCCGGCGAGTTCTTCCCGCACATGCTCAAGGACGTGCCGGGCCTCACGCGCTTCCAGCTGGTGCAGCGCGAGCTGCATCGGCTGGAACTTTCCATCGTGCGCGGCGACGGCTTCGACGATGCATCCATCGCCTATATCCGCCGCGAAACGGCCAAGGTGCTGGGCGATGAGGTATCGCTGGATCACCGCTTCGTCGATGACATTCCGCTCACGCGCAGCGGCAAGCACCGCGTCACGCGCTCGGAACTGACGGGAGCGTGATCGCCATGATCCCCGCACTTCACGTCATGCACAGCCACGCGACGAGGCGCGAAGCCCCGTGAACATCACCCACGTGGTCGAAAACCTCAATCGCGGCGGCCTGGAGCGCATGGTGCTCGACCTGGTGCAGCGGCAGCAGCAACAAGGGCACCGGTGCCAGGTGGTGTGCCTGTACGAAACCGGCGCGCTCGCGCACGAGCTGGATGCCGCCGGCATTCCCGTGGTGGCCTGCCACAAGGGGCGCGGCATCGACTTGCGTGCGCTGGCGCGCGCGCGCGGCGCCATCGACCGCCATGCCACCGATATCCTGCATACGCACAACGCGGTGGCGCACTACCAGGCCGTACTGGCGTCATGCGGCCTGCATGTGCTGCGCATACTCAACACGCGCCACGGCATGGGCGCCGGCCAGCGCACCGGCCGCAAGGAATGGCTGTACCGCCGCGCACTGACTCGCACGGACATCGTGGTGACGGTGTGCGAAGCCGCACGCCGCAGCGGCATCTCGCGCGGCATGCTGCCCCAGGACATGACGCGCGTCGTACCCAACGGCATCGCAGTCGAGCGCTTCCGCCCTGCCTCGTCCACCATGCGTCAGCAGGTGGTGCAAGCGCTGAAACTTCCAGATGACGCCTTCCTTATCGGCAATGTCGGGCGACTCAACTGGACCAAGGACCAGGCTGGCCTGATCCGCGCCTTTCGCCAGGTGCACGAACAGCACCCGAACGCCGTGCTTCTGCTGATCGGCGATGGCGAACTGCGCGCCGAACTCGAACAATGCGCCGAACGGCAAGGCGTGCGCCACGCCGTGCACTTCCTTGGCGACCGCAACGACGTGCGCGACCTGCTGCAGGGGCTGGACCTGTTCGTGCTGTCCTCCGTCAGCGAGGGCTATTCCATGGCCCTGCTGGAAGCCTGCGCCGTGGCGCTGCCCATCGTGGCCACCGACGTCGGCGGCAATGGAGAAATCGTCTACAGCGGGCGCACCGGCCAATTGGTGCCGCCGGACGATCCGGATGCGCTGGCCGAAGCGATGCTGTTGCTGTTGAACCAACCGCACCGCGCATCGGCCTATGGCCACGCGGCGCGCGCCTGGGTGGAAAAGCACGGCTCGCTGGAAGCCATGGCGGCACGCTACGAACGCCTGTACCTGGACATGGAGTGCGAGACATGCGCCTGAAGGTGCTGGTGCTCACCAACCTGTTTCCCTCGCCGTGGGATCCGCTGCGCAGCCCCTTCAATCGCCAGCAGTTCGAACGGCTAGGCAGGGAGCACGAAGTGGACGTGATCACCGCCGTCGACTTCCGCGAGCGCTTCGGCCGCAAGCGCGCGGCCTTCCGCACCGAGCACGTGAACGCCGACCAGTTCGTGTTCTTCTATCCGCCGGTGATCGGCCGCTCGCTGCACGCCGCTTTCTGGCTGGCCTCGCTGCTGGTCCAGAAGCTGCGCCGACTGCGCCGCGCGCAGTACGACTGCATGCTGCTCAGCTGGGCCTACCCCGATGCCGCCGCGGCCTGCTGGGTGGCGCGCCATCTCGGCATTCCCTACGTGGTGAAAGTGCACGGCACCGATCTCAACGTCAAAGCCACGCAGGCGTGGCTGCGGCCACAGATCAAACAGGCGCTGCGCGGCGCCCAGGGCGTGGTGGCGGTCAGCCAGGCGCTGGCCGACAAGGCTATCGAACTGGGCGTGGACGCCTCGCGCGTGCACGTGATCTACAACGGCGTGGAGCCCAACCTGTTCCATTCCGGCTCGCGCAGCGAAGCGCGCGCCAAACTCGCCCTGCCGCAGGACGAGCGCATCCTGCTCTACGTCGGCAACCTCAAGGACACCAAAGGCTGCCTCGACCTGCTCGAAGCCTTCCCACGCGTGCTGCTTGCCCATCCCGACACCAACCTGCTCTTCGTCGGCGCCGGCCCCTGCCGCGAAACGATCCTGCAACGCAGCGCGGCGCTCGGCATCCAGGATCGCGTGCGCCTGATCGGCGCCGTGGAACACTACGCACTTGGCGACTGGTTCCGCGCCACCGACCTGCTATGCCTGCCCAGCCACAACGAAGGCGTACCCAACGTAGTGCTGGAAGCCATGGCTTGCGGCACCCCCGTGGTCGCCACGCGCGTGGGCGGCATTCCCGAGGTGCTACCGGAACAGGCGGGCATCCTGGTGAATGCGCACGACCGCATTGGCCTCGAGGGCGCGCTGGTGGATGCGCTTGGCACGTCGTGGGATGCCAAGGTGATTGCCGCGCAGGCGAGCCGGTTTCGCTGGGATGAGAATATCCAGCGGCTGGGAGAGATTCTTGAGGCGGCAGCGATGAGTCGGACGGGGCAGGTGAAGTATTTGGCGCCGTGAGAGGGCGAGAATCGTTGTGCTCGGTTGTCGTGCGGCGAGCTCTTACGACCTGGCCTCACCGTTTCATTCTTCAGCCGTCGTCCCGGCTCAGGCCGGGATGACGGTTCTTTTGATAGGGCGAGGCCAGGGTGCGCCCTCGCCGCTCTAAAGGCCGTGACAGACAATCAAGGAAAACCGCCGAACACAGCCCCCCCTACTTGTCCGACACGGTGGCACCCACATCCCCCACCACCTCACCCCCAAACATCCCCTCCATCCCCCGCCTCACCCCCACCCGCGGCTCCCACCCCAACACATCCCTCGCCACCCGCTGATCGAAATTCGCCAACGGCCGCAACGAACGCACCCGATAACGCGTCAGCGGCACATTCCTGCGCAACAATTTCCCCAGCCCTTCCACGCCCGTCGCCAGACCCAGCAGAAACCAGCCAGGCCAGCGCATCAGTTTCAGTTCCCTGCCGCGTTTGCGCCGCACGCCATCCAGATATTCGCCCTGCGTGACAGTGGCGGGATCGACCACGTGCACCACCTGCCCCTTTGCCGCCGGCGCTTGCGCAGCCAGCAACAACGCGTCGACCACGTCGTCCAGGTAGACCAGGGGCAAGGTCTGCGAGGGCGATCCGACGGCGATCCAGCGACCAGCAATACCCAGCGTGCCATTGGGCGTCACGTGTTCCGAACCGGGTCCGATGATCTGTCCGGGTCGTATCACGACGGCGGGAAGTCCCCGCTCGCGAATCGCCTCGCGCACATATGTTTCGGCCACCAGCTTGGTCTGCGTGTAACTGCCACGCCAATCCGGATGCGGTTCCAGCGTGTACGCCTCGTCGATGGGCACGGCAGGATCCCGCCCGGCGTGATCGAGCACGCTCATCGAGCTGACGTATACCAGCGTTTCGCTGCCGTGACGCAGGCAGGCGTCGACGATGTTGCGCGTGCCCCATACCGTGCCGGCCTCGAACTCGCGCGGACTGCCACCCATGGCGGCGCCCACGTGATAGACGACGCGCGCGCCTAGCACCGCGTGATCGACGATGCGCGGATCGCCCAGATCGCCCACGACCACCTGCTCGGCCACGGCGGCAAGCCGGGCATCCGGCCGGCGCACCAGCACGCGCACGCGTTCGCCCTTGCGACGCAGGGCGCTCACCAGCGCGCGGCCCAGGAAGCCCGATGCGCCGGTCACCAAGGCATCGACAGGCTCCAGCGGCTCGATGCGCGCGTCCAGTTCCCTGCGTCGTTCTTCGTCCGCCTGCCGGCATGCCGACTCCATCAAGGCGATCGGCCGTCGTCCGTCTTCCGCGCTCACTGGTGGCGCCTTGCCATCGAGCAAGGCCCGCGCGAACGCCTCGGCACCGGACTGGATGCCAGGCGACGGGCGCAAACGACCGGTGGCGAAGCGCAGCACGTTCCACGGAATACGGAACACATCGCGCACCGCGTCGAAGAATGCGCCAGCCACGATGCCGATGAACTTCGGCCCCGGCAGCACGCGCCGCACGTGGCACACCTGCAGGAAACGGTCGATCTCGATCACGCCGCGCGTGCCCTGCACCACGATGCGGTTGAGCATGGGCCGCACGTTCCACGAGAGCATCACGCGTCCCGTGCCTTGCGCGCATTCCGCGAAGGCCTGCCATTCGTCGAACTTCAGCGTGGTCGAGCGGCCTGTGGATCGATAGCGGATGTCCACGCGCGCGATCTCGCCCAGGAAAGCTTCCAGCGTGTACAGACCGTGCACGCCCAGGTCGCGGAACGGGTACGAGCCCTGCGTCACCATCGCCGGCAGCGGACCGCCGCCATACGGCGGATAGTCGGAGCTGCGCCACACGTCCACCGCGACCAGATCGCCGCAGGCGCCGGCATCGATCAGCTGCTTTGCTCGCACGATCATCGGGTCGAACAGGTCGGAATGGTCAACCGACAACACCAGGCCTTTCTCGCGCGCCTTGGCGATCATCGCGTCGCACTCGGACACCGAATCCGCCATGGGCTTTTCCACGAACACATGGCAACCCATGTCCAGCGCGCGCAAGGTCAAGGCGCAATGGCTGGAAGGCGGCGTCAGCACGAAGATGGCGTGCGGATGGCGCGCGCCCAGTTCCGCCAGATCCGACGTGGCCAGCGCGATGCCGTAGGTCTGCGCCAGTTTGTCCGCGGCATCGCGGTCGAGATCGCAGATGCCCACGATCTCCACGGCGTCGAGCCGCTTCAGCGCCTCGATGTGGTAGCGCGCCACGTAACCGGCTCCGACGATGCCGACACGCAAACGTTGAATGGCCGTAGCGTTCATTCCGTCACCTTGCGGGCCGCCAGGTTCATTTCCGCTGCCGCGAGCGACGTGGCGACTTCGCGCAACACATCTTCCACGCGACGATCCCAGGTCTGGTCCGCCACCGCCGCCATGCGCTCGGCCGCGCCATGCGCCGGGCCGTCGGCGATGGATTGGTCCAGCGCGGCGAGAAAGGGATCGCGATCATTGGCGATGCGCACCAGCGACGCGAAGCGTTCGATCTCCGGATTGCCCACCGCGACGATGGGCTTGCCGGTGGCGAGGTATTCGCGCAGCTTGAGCGGGTTGGCGTTTTCCACCTGCCGGTTGCGTCGATACGGAATGATGGCGACATCGAACGCCTTGGCCCACGCCGGCAAGCTGGCGTACGGCTGCGCACCGGCCAGCACCACATTGGGCAGCGCCTCCAGCGCCGACACCTTGATCGCGGCATAGCCCACCAGCAGAAAGGTCCACTGCGGCCGCTGCTGCGCCAGCCACGCGATCAGCTCCACGTCGATCCATTCATGAATCGAACCGAAGTAGCCGACCACCGGCTCTGCGATGCCTTGGGCCGCAGCCGGCAGCTGAGTGGCGGGGTCGGATGCCTGCGCGAACAGCCGGGCGTCCACGCCATGCGGAGAAAACCGCGTCTGCGGATTCTGCGCCTGCTTGGTCGCCACCAGCGCAGGCGGAGCCACGAAGACGAGGTCGGCGGCACGTGTGAGCGCAAGGTCACTCGCCGCGATCAGCTCCGCATCCACGCCGGGATGCGCCGCATAGTCATCGATGCAGTAATAGACGCAGAAGCGTTCGCCCAGCCGGCGCGCGAGAAACCCGGGATGCGGCGTCACGAACCACGATATGCGCTGACGCGTGCCCAGCACCCTCATGGCGCGACGCAGCGCCCATTGGCTGAACAGCCGGTTGAACAGCGGCACGCCCGGCACGCGGCGGAACGGCAATTGCGGCACGGTGCAGCGCCACAGCCCCTCCCCCACGCGCTGCGGCGCGCGCAGGGCTTCGCGCAGCTTGCGCCACGCGCGCCGCAGGTCGCGTCCGCTGGCCTGCGGTGTGCGCATGCCCGGCGAGTCCACGTAGAGCACAGGCATGTGGGCCGCCAGACGCTGGGCCACGTGATGGCTGCTCGTGCGGTTCTCGGCAAACCAGTCGTTGCCGAAATAGACGACGCCGTAGCGCTCTAGCATGCCCGCTCCGATGCGAGGGCCGGGTGTGGAACCACCATGGCTGTCCCCTGTCCAGGTTGATCACGAGAGCGAGCAACGCAAGAACGCCCGCTCCGACGGCCCGTACATCGAAACCGGGCCATGTCGACGTCACGAGCCTAGCGCAACGGCCTGCGTGCTCCCATCCGTCGAATTGCCAAGGCGAACGCTGAAAACGCGCGCTTTTTCACCGCGCACAGGCGACACCGGGACCCGCACGCAGGGGCCATCGGCCGTTCGTCATAGCCTGTCGGTGGCATGCGGTACTGACTATGTGCCCAATGGAACTGCGGCCCGCTTGGCGACACAGTGGCACCTGGCGGAACGGCGCCTGCGCGCCGCTGCGCCCCCTTCGTCCACATCCTTTCCGTGCGTGAAGTCGTCATGACACTCCGGCCGAAAAAGATGCAGTTGCTGCAGTGCCTGCCGCGCGGGGTGGTCGCCACGCGCGCGCCGAAAGAGGAGAAAGCGCTGTATCTCACCTTCGACGACGGTCCGCATCCGGACCACACGCTTGCCCTGCTCGAACTGCTGGGCCAGCATGGCGTGAAGGCGACGTTCTTCCTGATCGGGCGCGAAGCGGAGCGCTATCCGCAATTGGTGGAACGCATCGTCGAAGAGGGGCACGTGCTGGGCAACCATTCGTACAGCCACCCGATGTTCGATGCGCTTACGCACACCGAGCAATGGGTGGAGGTCGAGCGCACCGACGAGGTGCTGTCGAATTTCGACGGCCGCAGCCATCACGGCTTCCGACCGCCGCGCGGCGTGTTCTCCCTGCTGCTGACCCTGCGCTTCGCCTTCAGCCGGCGCACGCTCACCTACTGGTCGTACGACACGCTGGACTACCAGGGCCGCGAGCCCGACGAGCTCGCCAACCGCCTGCGTGCGCAGCCGCCGCGTGCGGGCGACGTGATGCTGATGCACGACGACAGCGACTGCTCCCGCCGCATGCTGGAAATGCTGCTGCCCGAGTGGAAGCAGCACGGTTTCACTTTTCGCGCCTTGCCGGCATGAACCCGGCGAAGCGCCCATCGCGACCGCTGACAGGGGATAGGTGATGAACCCAACGATGGTGATCGCGCTGCTCGTGCTTGCCGTGCTGGGCGCCCTGTTCTGCGCCGCCGCGTGGCTGGCCATACGTTCGCGCAACATGCAGGTATGGCTGGGCAGCTATCTGCGCCGGCGACCGCGCTCCGCCGTGCAAGGGCCCACCCATATCATGTTCTGCTTCGTGGATCACTACGAGCCGGCGTGGGGCCGCGTGGACCTGGACACGCAGCGGCGCCGCGTGGATCGCTGGTACAGGGATTACCCCGCCATGGCCTCGCGCCACCGCGACGCCGACGGCCGCCCGCCGCAGCACAGCTTCTTCTATCCCGAAGAGGAATACCTGCCCGAGCACCTCGACAAGATCGCCGGCCTTTGCGCGGACGGCTACGGCGAAATCGAGATCCACCTGCACCACGACAACGACACGCCGGAAAATTTCTGCGCCACCATCTCGCGCTTCAACGAACTGCTGCATGCGCGGCATGGCGCACTGTCGCGCGACCGGCGCACCGGGCAGCTGCGTTTCGGCTTCATCCACGGCAACTGGTCGCTGGACAACTCGCGCGCCGACGGCCGCTGGTGCGGGCTCAACAACGAACTGATCCTGCTGCGCGAACTGGGTTGCTACGCCGACTTCACCCTGCCCTCCGCGCCCAGCGAAACACAGACGCGCACCATCAACGCCATCTACTACGCCACCGACGATCCCTGCCATCCGAAATCCCATGACACGGGCACGCCGGTGCGGGTCGACGGCACGCACACGGGCGACCTCATGATCATCCAGGGTCCGCTGGGGCTAGACTGGAAGCGCCGGCGCAAGCTGGTCATGCCGCGCATCGAGAACGCCGATGTGCGCCACAGCTGCCCGCCCACGCCCGAACGCGTGGACGCCTGGGTGCGCACCGGCATCCATGTCGAGGGGCGGCCAGACTGGATCTTCATCAAGATCCACACGCATGGCACGCAGGAGCGGGACATGGACACCCTGCTCGGCGAACCCATGCATGCCATGCACGATCACCTGGAAAAGCACTACAACGACGGGCGCCGCTACGTGCTGCATTACGTCACCGCGCGCGAAACCTACAACATCATCAAGGCGGCCGAGGCCGGCATGCAGGGCAACCCCGCGCGCTACCGCGACTTCGAACTGCCGCCGCCACCCGGCGTCACCCGATGGACGCGCCAGGGTTTGGCTCCTGACGAAGTCGAAGCCACGGCCGACGTTCCCGGCATGGAGTAATCCGCAATGCATTGGCGAGCCAAAGGCGTACTGCAGAAGCTGCTGGGACACGTGCCCGGCGGCGAACAGGCGCACTACGTATTGCAGCGCCGTTTCGGCGGCCTGCGCGGCTTTACCCGCGAGTTCGACATCAAGATGGACGACTGGCGCCTGATGGCGGGCCATCTGCGCGAAGCGGGCGTACCCATCCCCGGTGCGCGCCTGTTCGAGATCGGCAGCGGCTGGTATCCCACCTTCCCCTTCGCCTGCTATCTCGGCGGCGCGAAGCAGGTCATCACGGTGGATCTCAACCGCCACATCAAGCCCGACCTGGTGCTCGACTGCGCCGACAACCTGGCACGCCACACCGCGCTGATCGCCGACGCCTGCGGCCTGCCGGAAGTCGAGGTGCGGCAACGCCAGCAACGACTGGCAGAACGCCTGCGCCAAGGCGACGACATCGGCATCGCCACGGATGGCGTGGTGGCCTACCAGGCCCCGGCGGACGCGGCGAGCACGGCCCTGCCCGCGCACGGTCTCGATTGCGTGTTCTCCAACAGCGTGCTCGAACACGTGTTACCCGCCGCGGTGGACGGCATCTTCCGCGAGGCCATGCGCATCCTGGCGCCGGGCGGCGTGATGTTCCACTCGGTCAACTGCGGCGACCACTACGCCTACGTCGACCGCAAGATCAACCAGCTCAACTACCTGAAGTATTCCGATCGCCAGTGGCGCCACTGGGACAACGCGTTCCTCTACCAGAACCGCATGCGCGCCTACGAGTTCGTGGACCGCGCCCAGGCCGTGGGTTTCGACATCGTGCTGAACACGGAATGCCCGCGCGAGAAGCGCCTGGCGGAACTCGCCGCCATGCAGGTGCATCCGCAATTCGCGCACATTCCGCCGGAACGCCTGTGCGTCACCTCCATCGACTTCATCGGACGCAAGCGAGCAGAGGGAGTCGCCGCATGAGCAGCGCGCTGGTCAGCGTGGTGATGCCCGCCTACAACGCCGCGCGGTACATCCGCGGCGCCGTGGGATCCGTGCTCTCGCAGACCTACCCATCCTGGGAACTGGTGGTCGTCGACGACTGCTCCACCGACGAAACCCCGCACCTGCTCGATGCGCTGGCCGATGCCGACGACCGCATCCACGTCATCCACGCCCGCCATAACGCCGGCATCGCCGCCGCACGCAACGCCGCCATCGCCGCCGCACGCGGCAGCCACATCGCCTTCCTCGACAGCGACGACGGCTGGCATCCGCGCAAGCTGGAATGGCAGATGGAGCACATGGAGGAAACGCGCTCACGCGTCTGCTACACGCCCTACGACCGCATCACCGAAGACGGCCACCTGCTCTCCCGCGTACGCCCGCCGGCATCCGTCGACTACGCACAGATGCTGCGCAGCAACCACATCGGCAACCTCACCGGCCTGTACGACCGCACCCTCGGTGACGCCACCTTCCCCGCCGTGGGACACGAGGATTATGTGTTCTGGCTGGAGATGGTCCGCCGCGCCGGACACGCCACCTGCGTCCCCGGCGACCAGCCGCTGGCCTACTACCGCGTGCGGGAGGGTTCCGTCTCCGCCGACAAGTGGCGCGCGGCGCGCTGGCAGTGGCGCATCTATCGCGACGTGGCGCGGCTGGGTTGGCTGTCGTCGTCGCAGCATATGTGTCATTACGCTTGGGAGGCGGTGAGGAAGAGGATGGCTTAGGAGTGCAGGCGTGGGCCGGTCGTTTGTGGGTGGGTGCGTGTGCCGGGCCTCTTTCTCCCAACCGGGGTACGCGAGGTAGCAATTGTGAATGGCTGCGGTTCTGTGGGAAGAGGAGAAGGTTGGGCATTTCCGCCGGCAGCACTACAGCCTTCACAATGGCCTGACCACCCCTACGGTGGTGAGGCGTCAATCTAGCCTCACGGCTTCATTCTTTAGCCCGTCATTCCTGCGAAGGCAGGAATCCAGTGACTTTGCTTTTGTTTGTCGCGTGACGGTGATGGGCTTCCTCGTGCGCTCCCGCGACCGGGCCGCCTGCGCGGCGGGCGTTTCGACCTTCTGCCGAAGGCTGAGTCACTTTTCTTTTGCTGGCCCAAAAGAAAAGTAACCCAAAGAAAATGGCCTTCAGAGCCAACGCTCGTAGCATTTCGTAGGGATAAGCCCGAACGGGTGAGGTGCGTTGTGGCTTGGCAACCTTCGCCGCTACATAGTGGGTAGTTCGACGCGCTTCGCAACGCGCCGTGGCGGAGAGGGCTTAAAGCAGCTCGCGCTACGCTTCCCGACCGCTGAGGCTAGGTAAAGGGGACGCTACGCTTCCCAACCGTTTTGGAGAACTCGCCGCCTTACGGCAAGCCATTCCCGTAGCGTGCCGCTTAACTTCCTCAGCACGTTCCAACACGGCACCTCACTCCTGCCTTTGGAGCTGATTCAAAGCTCGCGTGTATGCACATTTTCCCTCCCGTCATCCCCGCGAAAGCGGGGATCCAGCGACTTTATTCGCTGCGAGAAGGATTAAAGACACCGGATCCCGCTTTCGCGGGGATGACGGTGAGGGAACCGGGGTCGCTCCGGAGATTTTGAACAAGCCTAGGACAGGCGCTCCGCGCCTGCCTCGACGCGAAGTGCCGCGCAGCGGCACGAGCCGTCGGCTCGATGCTCTTGATCTTCCAGGGCCCCGGATGAGGCGCCTTCCGGGCTTCGCCCGGAAGGCGCCTCATCCGGGGGGCCCTTCTCTTTGGTTACTTTCTCTTGGGCAAGCAAGAGAAAGTAACCCGGACCGCGGCAGCGGTTCGGAACGCCCGCTGCGTAGGCGGCCCGGTCGCGGCAGCGTCGAAAAGTGCGGACCACACTTCACACGACAACCCAGCGCAAAGTCACTGGATCCCTGCCTTCGCAGGGATGACGGTTCTTTTGAAGTGATGAGGCTAGAGCGGCCCCTCACCCCAACCCTCTCCCCATAGGGGAGAGGGAGAAAGCCCGGCGCGCCTTGGCTAAGGCGCCACCCTCTCCACCGGCCCCTGCAACACCCCAATCACCCTCTTCACCACCCGCCCCAACAGCCCCAACTTATCGGTGATCATCCCCATCAACCGGTAATCCTCCTCGCTCCAGTAACGCACCAGGAAACTGGCCGGCAGGAACACCGCCGTGAATGCAACCGCCCCCGCGAGAAACGCGAAATGCCCCGGCGTCACACTCGCCACCAGCCACCCTGCCCCGGTCGCCAGCAACGCCACCACCAGCAACCTCGACATGACGGCCACCGGCAGGCCGGCGCTGGCCACGCGGCGGATGTAGAAGGTGCAGATCACCAGTTCGGCCAGGCGCGTGCCTGCGTAGCAGAGCACCGCGCCGAGCAGGCCGAAGCGCGGAATCAGGCTGAAGCCGAGTACCACGTTGATGACCAGCGCGGAGCCCGAGATGCGCAGGCGGTCCCATTGGCGATCGGTCACCACCTGGAACGCCGCGATGCTGTTGGTGATCAGCAGCAGGCCCGCGAGCACCAGCGTCACCTCGATGGCGGGAATCGCGTCCACGTATTTGTTGCCGTACATCAGCGTGACCAGGCCCGGCGTGGTGACGAAGCCGAGGCCCGCGATCATCAGGCCGGTGGCCCAGTAGAAGCGCGTGGCTTCGGCCAGCACACGCGTGGCCTGGCCCTGTCCGTTCTGCCCGAAGGCGCGTGCCATGTACGGCAGCAGTGTGGAGGTAAGGCCCACCGAGAACAGCTCCACTGCGCCGCGCGTCAGCGTGCCGGCGATGGCGAAGAAGCCCACCGCGGTGGAGTTGGCGTAGGTGTTGAGCAGGAACACCTCGATGGTGTTGGTCTTCAATGCCAGCAGCAGGATCAGCACCGCCGTGAGCCGAAGGTGCCGCGTCAAACGCCGGGACAATTCATCGGGCACGTCGCCCGGCCCGAACGGCAGGCAATAGCGGCGATAGGCGATGCGGTTGATCAGGTTCAGCGTCAGGCAGGAGATGGTGAAGATGCCCACGAAGGCGATCAGACCGGCATGGAACACGGTCGCCAGCACTACCAGCGCCAGCATGATCACGCCCGATATCACGGTGGCGATGGACACCGGCTCGAAGCGCTCCTGTCCCTTGGAAATCGCCACCCACAGGCTGTAATTGGCCTTGGCCACCACGCCGACGGCGACCAGCACGGTGATGGGCAGGATGAAGCCCGTCCACTCCTGCGGACGGATGATCGTCACGCCCACGAAGAACAGCGCGATCACGATCGCGCAACTCCATGCCTGGTTGCGCGCCAGCCGATAGGAGATATGCGAGGCCACCTCCGGCGTGCCTGCGCCATACGCTTCGGCGATGAACTTGGTGGACGACGTGGTCAGCGCGTGGTTGCTGAAGGTCATCAGCCAGCCGCACAGCCACACGGTGAACGCGTAGCGGCCGAAATCCGCCGGCCCCAGCGCGCGCGCGATCCACACGCTGATGAACAGACCCAGCGCGTACTCCACGTAGGTGGACGCGGAGACCAGCGCCACGCTGCGAAGAGCTGCCATCCTACGATTCATCTGCACCTGCCCTTGTTCATCGATCTGTTCCTGGCCGCCCTAGTGGGCCGTTTGCGCCAACGGCGACGTCGCGCCGCTGCCGGGCGGTTGCTGGAGAAACCACATCGCCACGCCTGCGCCCCGGTTGTTCCAGTTGAAGCGGCGCAGCGTTTCGCTGATCTGCGCGCACTCGGTGTTGTAAGAAGTCGACAGTGCGTCGATGCGCTTCCGGTAGGCTGCGCTCTGCGCCGGATCGCGCTCGAAGTAGTAGGCGGCCGCCATCGGCATGACCAGTTCGACGTTGTGCGCGTCGCTGTACCAGCCGTCGGAATCCTCGATGTCGGCGAGCTTCTTGTGGCTGGCCTGCGAAGACGACCAGTACCAGGCAATCTGGCCGTTGGAACCCGAACACGGGTTGCGCCAGTCATGGCCCTGCACGATGGTGCTCACGTCGATCCAGCCGTAGCGCTCCATGTAGCGCCCGAACGCGGTGATCATCTCGGGTATGCGCTTGTCGCCGGTGACGAGCCACGTGTGCCACAGCCCATCGATGATGTTCTCGCTCATCCACGGCGAATTGCCGCGCACGTCGCGCTCGGGATTCCACGAATCGTCCTCGTGCAGGTTCCAGCTGCTGCGCCATGAGCCGTCGTTGCCGAGCTTGTCCGGGTTGTTGCGCTGATGGTCGTACAGCCAGCCCACCCGCTCGCGCGCCCACTCCAGGTAACGCGTGCTGCCGGTGAGTTCGTAGGCATTGATGGTCGCCAGCAGGCCCAGGCCCGCCAGGCGTTCGGTGAAGCGCTGGCCCGGCTCGGTATACGGACCGGCTTCGCCGCTCCAGCCGTTGTGCCGCCACAGGATGGCCATCTTGTCGACCAGTTCGGCGTCGTGCTCGCTGTCGTCACCGGTCAGCGCCAGCGCGAGCAGGATGGGCTCGACGTAGACGTACTTCACGTCGCAGGGTTCCTTACCGTACGTCCAGCCGCCACCGCAGAAAGGGCTGAACGGCATGCCGTCGCGCTTGATGTACTTCATGTAGAAGTGATAGCTCTCGTCCGCCGCCTGCAGGTAATCGAACCGACCGGTGCGCACATAGGCCTTGAACAGCGTGCTCGGCCGGTCGAACAACCATGCGGTGTGGTCGTCGGCAGGCAGCTTGCGCGCCCATTCGAACTGCGTGGCCACATAGTTGGCATAAGCCTCGCCCTTGGCGGCGGGCACCTGCGGACCGGCGATCAGCGACGCGCACAGCCATGTCGGCTCCAGCGTGGCCAGCGCCGCCGCCACGCGAACGCCGTGCGCGTCGGGCACCAGTTCTTGCGCATACGGCCAGCCCGGCATGTCCCTCGTGCGCGGCTTGCCGAGCGCGAAGTAATACGTGCCCTCGCCTTTCACCAGCTGCGCCTGGAATTGCGCACGCACCGCGCGGATGCTGCGGTCGCGCGCGTACCACAGCAAGGTGGCATCCACGTGCGCGGGCACCTCGTTGCCTGTTGCATCGAGAATGCGCACTTGATGGGCATCGCGCAGCATGGAAGGCGGGAACGGAATGCCCACCGAAACGCGCACCTCCGCAGCATCGCCCACGTTCTGGTGCACGACGATGCGTTGCGCCGCGGCGCTGTCCTGCGGCACCTGTGCGGCGGGCGGTTCCTGCGCCTTTGTCGCAGCCGCAGGCGATGTGCGATGCGAATGCGAGGCCGCCACGGTCGTGAACGCCAGCAAGGCGAAGCACAGCACCAGCGCCGCAACGCATCGCCCGGCCTGATGCGCAGGCCGAGCGGCGACGGGTACAGCCGGCGCCATCACGCCACCGACGACAGCGGCGCGCGCTGGCTGACCATCTTGCGTTCCCACGTCAGCGCCGTGCGCACGATGAAATCCAGATCGTCGTACTGCGGGTGCCAGTCCAGCACCTGTTTCAGCCGGTCACTGCAGGCGATGAGCATGGCGAGGTCGCCGTCGCGCCTGGGGAATTCGACGATATTCAGCGGGTGGCCGCCGACGCGCGCCACCGCGTCCAGCACCTCGCGCACGCTGTAGCCGTGGCCGTAGCCGCAGTTGAGCTTGAGCGAGGCGCCGCCCGCGCGCAGATGATCGAGCGCGCGCAGATGCGCCGAGGCCAGGTCTTCCACGTGGATGTAATCACGGATGCCGGTGCCGTCGGGCGTGTCGTAGTCCGTGCCGTAGATCGCCATGTATTCGCGCTTGCCCACCGCATGTTCGCAGGCCGCCTTGATCAGCAGCGTGGCCGATGGCGCCGAGTGGCCGATGCGCCCCTTGGGATCGCAGCCGGCGACGTTGAAATAACGCAGGATCACGTGGCGCATCTGTCCGGTGGCGCAGTAGTCGCACAGCATCATCTCCGACATGAGCTTGGACATGCCGTATGGGTTGGCGGGCCGCGTCGGCGTGTCCTCGTCGGCCACGCCCTGGTCGGTCAACCCGTACACGGCCGCGGTGGATGAGAAGATGAACTTGTCCACGCCGGATGCCGCGCACGAGGCCAGCAGGTTGCGCGTATTGCAGGTGTTGTTGCCGTAGTACTTCAGCGGATCGCTGACCGATTCGGGCACCACCGTATGCGCCGCGAAATGCATGACGGCGTCGATGCGATGCGCGCGGAGCACGGCGCCGACCAGTTCCGCATCCCCCACGTTGCCCACCACCAGGTCCGCGCCGCGCACGGCTTCGCGATAACCCGTGCTCAGATTGTCGATCACCACCACATGTTCGCCCCGCGCCACCAGCTGCTGGACGACGTGACTCCCGATGTAGCCGGCTCCGCCGGTAACAAGCACCTTGTGCATACTCACGTACCTGGTCGCGTGATCGGAAAGTGGCGTCCCATCCATTGCACGACGTGGGTTATCAGTCGCTGGCGGTCGCCGCTGAAAACGTAGGTGTGGTCCGTTTCCTTGAAGAAGCTGACATCGACGCCGGGATGGTCGGCCAGCCGCCCGAAGCATTCGCGGAATTGGCGGATGTGGTTGAAGTACCGCGCCACGCCGCCGCTGTAGACGAAGTCCAGCTTGAGCCCGCGCCCCAGCATGTCGGCAAGCTGCGCGCGCACCACCTTGGGCGGCAGCGGCTCCACCACGAAGGCCGGCTCGGCCGGTCGCGGCGATGCGGGCGCGTGACGCCGCGACAGGCGGTTGCGCCACGAGGCGATGCTCAGCAGGCGCGGCAGATAGTGGCGAACGCGCTGGCCCAGCGTGCGGTGTCCGTAGCCATCGAGGAAGAAAGCGCCCGCCACGCGCGGGTCGGCGTGCGCCGCCGAGTGGGCGTTCTGCGCGCCAGAGCACAGCCCGAACAGGACGAAACGCGAACAGCCCGACTGCTGCTTGAGCAGCTCCATGGCATCGCGCACGTCCGCCACCACCTGCTCCTCGCGCGACAGGCGCTGGCCGCTGGCGCCGCTGTCGCCAATGGTGGACATGTCGAAACGCAAGGTCGGATAGCCCAGCGCGTTGAGCCGGCGCGACAGGTCCACGTGCAAGCGGAACGGACCCACGCGATACACCAGGCCCGCATTGAGGAAGATCACGCCCACGCCATGATCGATCACGGCGGGCAGCCCCACCACGCCGACCAGATGCCGTGCCGCGCCGAAACGGAACGCCTGCTCGTGCATCACGCCATCTCCTTCAGGCAGCGCCTGGCGGCGTCGAGCAGCGGATGCGAGAGGATCGCCAGTTCCAGGCTGTCCACGTCGTCCCAGCGCGGGGTCACGTCCACGCTGATGCGTTTCCTGGCGCAGCGCTCGTCGGGCTGCGAGGCCTCGTCGATCACTGCCGAGGAAAGCCATACCGACGCCATGCCCGGATCGAGCAGGCGCAGCTGCCGCAATTGCCCGCGCAGGTGGTCGCCGCGTTCAAAGCCCGGCCACTGGCTACTGACGTCCAGCTCCGGGCGCGCATATTCGAAACGGTTGAGGTCGACCTTGAGCGCCTCCTGCATGCGGTCGTACTGGCGAACCAGCGCCTCGCCGTCGGTGATCGCATCCCAGGCCACCACGCCATCCAGCCGCGCCGCCTGCGCCACGGCCAGCGCCGCATTGGCGCCCAGGCGCGCGCCGAAGGCGAGCACGCGGCCGCCGCCGTGTCGCGCACGCAGCTCGGCGGCGGCGGTGATCACATCGGCAAGGCAGCGCGTCCAATCGAACTCGCGGCTGGTGCCGACCGAATCGCCGGTGCCGAAGTAGTCGAAACGCAGCACCGGCAGGCCGCTCTCCGCCAGCCCGTGCGCCAGCTGGCGATACAGCCGGTGGCAACGGATCTGCTCCACGCCGAAGGGCGGGCACAGCAACACCGCCGTGCCCGTCACCGGCGCGGCGGGATGATAGAAGCCGAACAGCTCCCGCCCCGGCCCGAAGTAGAACGGCAACTCCGCTTCGATGCGCGCTTTCATCGGCGATACACCACGCCCACGATGAACTCGTTCTCGTGGTAGCTCTGCAGCGCAGCGGTACTGGCGCGCAGCTGGCGCGTGTAGCCCGCGCGCCAGCTCCAGTGCTGCGTGAATTCATGGCTGATCGCCACGCCGAAGCGCGTGGTCTTGTCCGTGCGGTTGAGCGCGGTGTAATCGATGTGCTGGTAGTCGGCGAAACCCGTCAGCGTCAGCGTGGGGCGCAGCTTGTAGTCCACTGCGATGTCGGCGCTCTTTTCCTTCTGGTTGAAGGTCGGCGTGTTGAGGTAGTCGAGCTTGCGGTACACCGGCGCCACGGTGATCGAGAGGCGGTCGCCGCGATAGCTGTAGGTGCCCTGCACGCTCTTGTCCAGGTACACGGTGGAGTCCACCACCACGGTGCCGGTGTTGAGGCCGCGGTTCGGATCGTTGATCAGGTCCAGCGGGTTGCTGGACACGTTGGTCATGCTGTCCACGATGGTCTGGCCGGGCTGCAGCAACATGTCCTGCGCGGCGTCCGAGAACTCGTAGATGCCGGTCAGGGTGAAACTGTTCCGCGTGCTCGGCCGCCAGCCCAGGGTGAACCGCGCCATGGGCTTGGACGCGCTGGGCGCATGGTTGAAGTCCACATAGTTCCAGCCCAGCAGCGCATCCACGTCGAAATACCTCAGCGTGTGGACGTAGTGGGCGTAGATCTCGTCGCGCGTGTAGTTGGGCCCCGCCGTTGCGGTCTTCAGGTCGACGCGCTGCGACTCCAGGTTCAACGACACCTGGGTGGTGGGGCTCACGTCGCGGATCACGCGAAACGCGCCCAGCCCGCGCGAGGAATCGAAATCGTCCACCTTGGAGGCATAGCTGTTGACGTACTTCAGCTCCACCTGGCCACGCGTGGCCGCATTGAAGTCGAAGTGCAGGATCGGGCCCAGCGACAGTACGTTGGTCTGCTGCAGGTTGTTGGGCGCGTTGCTGGCCAGCGTGTCCACCGGCTGCACGCCGGCATCGTCTTCCACGCTGAAATCCAGACGCTGCGGAATCGCCGACCAGTTCACCTGTGCGCTCAGCGTGCCCAGCGTCTGGTTGTCGAACTGGCTGCTGCTGTAGGCGAGATATTCGGCCGTGCCGACCACGTTCGCCTGGATGGTCGAACCCAGCTGCCGATACGCGAAGTTGATGCCCGGGGTGATGACGCTGCTGCTCACCGGGTTGTCGGTGGACAGGGCGATGTTGTCGCTGTGCTCCACGCTGGTGAACAGCGAATAGGCGAAGTCCCCGGCCCACGAACAGCCGGGCACCACGACCAGCGCGAGCATGGTGGCGCGGGCAAGCCTGTTGTATGCCGGCATATCCATTCCTCTGACCGTTTCCCCCTTGGGGTGCCGTTCCATCCCGGGACGGCACCTCCCTCCCCGTCCTTCCGTCTAGGGCGCCTGGTTGAACACCACTCCTGCGAGCTTGCTGGGCTCGAAATGACTCAGTGCCTGGCTGATGGATCCGGGCGTGTCGCGCCCGTAACCCGCCACCACCACCACGAAATCGGCCAGGTCCGCGAGAATGCGCGCATCGGGTGCGCCCTTGATGGCCGGGCCATCGAGGAACAGATAGCGGTCCGCATAGCGCGAGCGCAGCGAATCGATCACCGCGCGCATGCGATGCGAAGTGAAGTATTCGCTGCTGCTCTCGCGCGGCTTGCCGGCCGGGATCAGACGCAGATGCGGCACGCCCGTGTGATAGATGATCGACTCCAGGCCAATGGCGGGATGGTCCATCAGGTCGCTCAGGCCGCCACGGCCGGGCTCCACGCCCATCACCTTGTGCTGGTTCGGGTACCGCACGTTGCAGTCGATCAGCAGGCTGGTCTTGGCCTCGTCGAAGGCAAACGCCGCCGCCAGATTGCGCGCCACGAAACTGCTGCCCGAATGCGGGCTCACCGCTACCACCAGCGTCACGAAATTCTGGTGCCCGCCCATGGCGAGCAGGCGCGTGCGGATCTCGCGGAAGGCGTCGGACTGCTGCCGCACCGACTCCTCGCGATGGATCATGCGCCGCTGTTCCAGCTGGATCGGCGCCAGCGCGCCGCCCGCCTCGTGCATGCGCGCGATGGACTGGCTGGACGATTTGCGCATTTCCAGGCTGTGCGCCGCCGCTTCCAGCACTTCGCTGATGCGGTCGGACATGTTGTCGTCTTCGAGATTCTTCATGGTCATCCCTTCAGCCGGATCCACACGGCAACGAGGTAGACGGCGATCACGCCGGCCACGATCAGCGCCACCGTCATGTTGCGCATGCGGTCGCGGCGGCGATCGGCCGGCGTGGGATAGAACGGAATGGTCGCCAGCACCGGCGCGCCGATGGCCTGCTCCAGCTGCCACACGGAGCGCACGCGCGGGTCGAACCACACCAGCGCGAGCAGCAGGCCCAGCGGCAGGATCAGCGACAGGCCCATGCCGGCGAGCCCAAAGTGCATGAAGCGCAGGCCCGAAGGCGTCAGCGGCATCACCGCGGGGTTCTGCACCAGGAAGGTGAGCCCGCGCTGCTCGGCGTCCAGGTTCATCGACACGCGCGCGTTCTCGCGGCGCTTGAGCAGGTCCTGGTACACGTCGCGGTTGACGTTGTAGTCGCGGGTCAGCTCGGCGGTGACGTTTTCCGAACTGGCGATGCGCGTGGCGCGCTCCAGTTCCGACTGCAGCATCGCCTCGCTCGCGCCCATGCGCGCCGCCGCGGCGGCGCTGGCCGCGCGGGCGGAGGCCAGCTGCGTCTTGATCTGCTGGTAGGCGGGATTGAAGGTGACGTTGTTGTCCAGCGCGATGGGCGTGCCGGCAGCCTGCGCCGCCTGCGCGCGCTGGTCTTCGCTGGCGAGCTGCTTCTTCAGGTCCTCGATCTGGTGGCGGATGCGCACCACGTCCGGATACGAATCCGTATAGGTCAGCTGCAGCTTGCTCAGTTGCCCCTGCAACTCGCCGATCTGCGCCTGCAGGATGCCGCCCGTGGTCTGCACCGTGCTCACTTCGGATTCGCCGTTCAACTGCGCGGCCAGCGAGCCCTCCTGCGAGCGACGCTCCATCATGTCCATGCGCGCCGATTCGATCTGCGTGCGCAACTGGCTGATGCGCGCCGACGTGTCGGCCTCGCTGCCGGGCCGCGCATCGGCATTGGCGTCGCGATAGGCCTTCAGCTTGTCTTCCGCGTCGGTGAGCTTGGCGCGGTATGCCTCGACCTGGCTGTTGATGAACTCGTAGGCCTCGCGGCTTTCGCGCTGCTTGGAAGCGAGGCTTTCGCTGATGAACAGCTGCGCGAACGCGCGCGCCACCTCGTAGGTGCGGCGGGCGTTGTTGTCGCTGTAGGTGATGGTGATCAGGTTGTCATGCGTGATCTGCACCTGCGTGCGGGTCTTGATGCCCTCGGCGATGCGGTCCTGCTCCACCGGCGTGGGGTTGGCGGCCATCCAGCCGCCGGCCTCCAGGATCTTCGCCATCACCTTGCGGCTGAAGATCACGTCGCGCGCCATGCTCGCGCGGTTCTTGTTTGCCGTAGGCGCGGCGGCGCCTTCCATCAGCGGCGTGATGATGCTGCTTTCCTGCGCCAGGATGGTGGTGGACGCGACGTACTTGCGCGGCCACAACATGCCTGCCGTCAAGGCAGCCAATGCGATCAAGGCAAACGCGATACCCAGCGCAAGGCGGCGGCGACGCGCCTCGTTGACCAACGCTGGTACCAGGCTTGCCATCGGCCTGAGTTCTCCGCTCATGTCGATGTCCTCCCCTTACCCTTCAGGCGGCCTCAGAACGACCGCATCGGAACCGTGACAACGTCCCCCGGCTGCACCGGGTAGTTGGTGTCGAGATCGCCCTTCTGCAGCACCTTGTCCAGGCGCACGGCATAAGGCGTGGTCACGCCGTTCTTGCCTTCGCGGAACAGCTCGGTGCGGTCCGGCGCCGCGAATTCCGTGGTGCCGCCCGCCGCCAGCACGGCATCCAGCACGGTCATGCCCTGGCGATAGGGAATGGACACCGGTTGGCGCACCGCGCCCGTCACGCGCACGCGGGACAGATATTCATGGCTGCGCAACGCCGTGAGGATCACCGCCACCTGCGGGTCGCGGATGTACGAGGTCAGCTTGTCCTTGATCTCGGCAGCGACTTCCTCCGGCGTCTTGCCGCCGGCCATCACGTCGCCGATCAGGGGCACGGTGATCTTGCCGTCCGGCCGCACCGGCACGCTCACGCTCAGCTCCTGGTTCTGCCAGACCGTGACCTGCAACTGGTCGTCGACACCGATCCGGTAGGTGGACACCGCCTGCGCGGCCGGGTCGACCTTCGGCGCCTCGGTCGAAGCGCCCCCGGTAGCGCAGCCGCCAAGCAGCGCGGCAGCGCAAACAGCGAACAACAGAGGAAGTACTTTCATGGTGGGCCCCCTGCAACACAAAATGTGAACTGCGTCACTTACGAGTATATCCACGGCCCTCAGAAACTTGACAAAACCATTGGTTCTATGTCTTGCCGCACATGGATTCCGTAAAAATGCCCTGCGCCGCGCCACCGCGGCCGGCAAGCGAAGCGCCGCAGACGCCCGTACACCAATGGAAGCGAAACCCCTTGCGGAGCCCACGCACCGCGCCGGCTGCCAGATTTAGGCCGTTTGGCCGATGGCATGCCGACATCGCCGCCGCGTCCCTTTCACTCGCCCGCACCGGCGCCAGGCTTTAGCCTTCCAGGGTCGCGCCGTCCGCGCAGCGCTTTTGACGAGGAACACCCCGCATGACCACCACGCCTTCCATCGCCGCGTTCGACGCCACGCCGCTCGCCGGCAAGACCATCCTCATCACGGGCGGCGCGCAAGGCATCGGCCGCGGCATCGCGCAGGCCGTGCTCGGCGCGGGCGGCAACGTTTTCATCGGTGACCTGGATGCCGAAGCCGGCAAGGCCTGCATAGCCGAATGGAACGTCGGCAAGCGCGCCGCGTTCGGCGTGCTCGACGTTTCCCGCGAGGCCAGCGTCCGCCGATGGATAGCCGCCGCACGCAAGCGCTTCGGCCCGCTGCATGGGCTGGTCAATAACGCCGGCATCGCGCATGCGCACACCGGCCCGCTCGGCGAGCTATCGCTGGACCTCTGGAACCGCTACCTGGCCACCAACCTCACCGGCACGTTCCTGTGCAGCAAGCACATGCTGGACGACCTGAAACAGCACAAGGGCGCCGTGGTGAACATCGCCTCCACGCGCGCCCTGCAATCGGAAGCGGATTCGGAAGCCTATGCCGCCACCAAGGGCGGCCTGCTCGCGTTCACGCATGCGCTCGCGATAAGCGCCGGCCCGCACGTCAGGGTCAACGCGATACTTCCCGGATGGATCGCCACCGACGCCTGGCGCAAACCCACCGAACGCCACGCACCCGCACTCAGCCGCCGCGACCATGCGCAGCACCCGGCCGGCCGCGTCGGCACCCCGGAAGACATCGGCGCACTGGCGGTGTTTCTGCTCTCGGCGCAGTCGTCCTTCATCACCGGCCAGCACTTTGTCGTGGACGGCGGCATGACGGTGAAGATGCAGTACGTCTGAGTTGTCCTGGTCGGATCACATCCCTGGTTTGCTGAGCACGCACCGATTGGCTACCGAATAAACGCTTACCGGGCGACGAATTCGACGTTGCCCTGCACCACCAAACTCACACGTGAATACGGATCCCAAAAGTCGACTGCGGACTTTTCCATGGCCGCCCCGCTCTCTTTACCCGTGAAGCATTGCGACTCAGAGTCTACCTAGCCCCGGCGCTCCATACTTCAAAGGAAAAAAAGGCCCGACCATGTCGGGCCCTTTTCTTAGGCTGGTTTCGATCCAGGCGACGCTTGGCCCTACTACCTCAGCCCTCGTTTTCCGTTCGGATCGCGCCAGTCCGCGAATACGTCAGCACCAGTGATAGCCGATGGTGCCGCCACCATTGCAGGTCGCGAGCTGGGTGATATATGCAGTCAACACGAATTGCTGGCCTGTTGTCGTGTTGTATGCCGTGGCGGTCACCGTTTCATTAAAATCGTCGCCATTGGCGCGAAACTGGACAGTACAGTTGGCTCCGGTAGTGCACCCCACAAGGCCGTAGATGCGCGGCTGCGAAGGAATGTTCCAGCTATAGGTGTAGCTACCGGCCGGAAGATTGAGGAAGTTGAACACCGCCTGATAGGTACCCGAGGGCACCGGTCCTGAGCATGAAAGTCCGGGCGCATTCGGGAATGGGTAGACCTGACACACGAGCTGTGGCGAAGGCGTATCCGTGGGGGAAGCGGCGATGCGCGCGGCGTGCGACGCGTTTTGGGCGGAAGCGCTGCCGATGAACATCAAGCCCGCGACGAAGGCGGTGACAAGAAACGGTTTCATATGAGCACCCCTACAAGGCCTCGGATTGAGGCCGGAAGATTGGGCTCGCATCACCAATCAAACCACAGTAGGACATCAACGCATCAATGCGTAGGCGCACACCTACATTGCGCATTCGTGTGCGACGCCTCGCAATTCGGCACGCGCACCTCGGAAATACACGCACATTTGATGGCAACTGTGCAAGCTGCCGTTTCTCTCTGTAGGCTGAGCAGTCGGTTGCTCGCGTCGCGCCCGGATCGAGCCGCCCATTGTCGAAGCGGCGTACCGCGAATGCCTGGCACCAATGGCGGTAAAAATACCTAATTCCAAGAAGTAGTCTTGCTGAAGAAATCTCCGGCCCACAAGGCGCAGGCTTTGCGTATTCCCAATCGGAGACCTTTCATGAAGCCTCGCGCCCGTCACCTGGCTGTTGCCCTGGGAACGCTCTTCGCCGCGGCGGCCTACGGCCAGGCGAAGCCATCGCTGCCGTCGGATCAGGAGGTGAGCGATAGCTACATCTATCTGCTCAGCCGGCTGCTTGTGCTGAATCAGGAGCAGGCGGATTTCGCCAGTGGCTTCCAGTGGAACCAACTGGTCCATCGCAAGGTGGGCGACGTGGCGTGGCCTAACCCCAATCTCGATGTCGCGTATTCGGAAGCCTGGGTAGCCATCGACGAGAGGAGCTGCGCGCTGGTGACGGTTCCGAAGGTGGAGAAACGGTATTACACCGTGCAGTTTCTCAACGGCTGGGGCGAGACCTTGGCCAACATCAATGAGCGCGTCTTTCCGCAACGCCCCTACGGCGAATTCGCCGTGTGCCTGAAAGGCGTGGATATCGCGCTTCCAGCAAGCGTGCAGCGCGTGGATGTATCCAGCAAGACGCTGCGCGTGCTCTCGCGCGTGGAACTGGGAGCCACCCCGGACGAAGCCGTGGCCTTGCAGAAGAAGTTCAGCATCCGCAGCAGCGGCCATCCGGCCATTCCCGAGGTGCCCAAGACCGTGCGTTTCGACATCGAGAAGCTGCCGGGCGCGGCCGCGTTCGACTCCGCGACCCTCGCGCTGGACAGCGCGGCCGACATCAACCCGGGCATGGAGAACCTGCAGGCCAACACGCGCGCCATCGCCGAGGCCATCAAGGACCCCGCCGCGCGCCAGCATGTGGACGAGGTGATCCATCAGAAGGCCATCCCTGCGATCTACAAGGCATCGCCCACGCTGGGCGACGGCACGGTCAAGAACGGCTGGGCCTTGCCCACCACCATCGGCGTTTATGGCCACAACTGGCTGTTGCGCACCCTGGTGAACCTGGGCGGCATCTGGGCGAACTCCTATGAGGAAGTGATCTACTACAAGGCGTTTCTCGGCCCCGACGGCAAGCCTCTCAACGGCGATCACGCCTACGCCATGCGCTTCGAGAAAGACCAGTTGCCGTCGCTCTACGCGACCTATTTCTGGTCGGTGATTGCGGTGGATGCGGTGCACCGCCGCGTCCTGCCGAACCCGATGAAGCGCTATCTGCTGAGCAACTTCTCCAAGCTCGCCTACGGCGCGGATGGTTCGCTCACGCTGTACCTCGGTGCCGACAAGCCCGCGAACGCGCCAGAGAGCAACTGGATCCCGACGCCCAAGGGAACGGGCTACAGCCTCACCTTCCGCTTCTATCGACCCAAGGGTGCGGTGGCGGATCGTGCCTACTTTCCGCCGGCGCTCAAAGAGCAGCAGGGTCCGTAGAAAACGGGCGACGTTCGACTTGGCGCATTCTGTCGGACGGCCTGCGTTGCCGGGAACAAGACAAACCGCGCAAGGAAAAAGAAAAACCTCGGCTTCAGATGGACAAACCCTGACGCGCCAACCCCGCAGCAGGCCTACAAAACCAGGCCACCGCGAAACACCGACTTTGCTAGGTTAGCGAGGCTGCTCGCAGGGGTCTTTGGACGGGGTTTGCGGGCGGTCGCGGCAGCGATGCCGCGAGCAGCGCGGGCTGCAGGTGCTAGAACACCTGCAGCCCGCTAACCATCACCAACTAGATAGGAGTTGATCATGGCTACGCCGGATCATAAGGCACGCGCACATCCGTCTTTCAGCAAAGACGATCACCTCACACCGTTCCCGGACAGTTCGCACACCGCGAACACGGCCGCGATTGCGCACCGCGATGCGCCGCACGGGCCCATGACACGCCCAAGCGTCAACCACCCTGCCCGTCGACAGCAAGGCTGGGCTCCGCATGGGGCAACGCGTGCCGCATGCGGAGATGGGCGAACACGCATGGGTCAACGCCCCCGCAGGGACCTGCGCAGCGCGAGCGCGCCGCGCCGTTGAGCACCGGGACAGTCGGCCACGCGCCGACGTGAGTGTGTTGCGAGCCGATGGATCGCCCCTGTGGCGTGGCGGATAGGTGTCCGTCGCGCCACACCCGGCAACGGCGGCCATCGCGCGTGCCCACGTGCCGCGGGCGGTATCATCGCGGGGCCTTGCCGCCAGCCGCGCCAGGTGTCCGCCATCACCGCAGGCCCACGTCCCATGAACCGCTACAGCGACGGCGATATCGCCGCCATTTACCGCGTGATCGAGCAACGACGCGACATGCGCCATTTCCTGCCCGAGCCGCTGGAACCCGCGCTGCTGCAGCGCCTGCTCCGCGCCGCGCACCTGGGCCCCAGCGTCGGCTTCATGCAGCCGTGGCGCTTTATCCGCATCACGGACACCGACTTGCGCCAGCGCATCCACGCACTGGTGGACGAGGAACGCCGCCACACGGCCGACGCGCTCGGCGAGCGCCAGGACGAGTTCATGCGGCTGAAGGTCGAAGGCGTGCTCGATTGCGGCGAACTGCTGGTGGCCGCCCTGATGGATCGGCGCGAGCGGCACGTATTCGGACGCCGCACCATGCCGCAGATGGATCTGGCCTCCGTGGCCTGCGCCATCCAGAACCTGTGGCTGGCCGCACGCGCCGAAGGCATTGGCATGGGCTGGGTGTCGCTGTTCGATCCGGAAGCCCTGGGCGCGCTGCTCGGCCTGCCGCCGGGCGCCACACCCGTCGCCGTGCTCTGCCTGGGCCATGTGCCGGCGTTCTATGCCGAGCCCATGCTGCAGCAGGAGAAATGGGCCAATCGCCAGCCGCTGGACGCGATGGTGTTCGAGAACACGTGGCGGCATGAGGATGCCAACCCGGCGTGAGCTGAGCCGCGCGGTTGGCGACGCCGCTCCATTTCCTCCTGCTGCCCGCTCGCCTAGACTCGGGCGAATACCCATGGAGGAGTGGCGCGATGCGACATGCAGAGCTGCTGGTTTCCCTCTGCCTGCTGATGGCGCTGATGGCCGCAAGCCTGCCGGCCTCCGCAGAGCCTGCAGGGAGCGCACACGTCACCCTGGGGCAGTCCACCCTGCCCTTGAACAGGCCTTGGAAGTTCCATATCGGCGACGACCCGCGCTGGTCCGCGCCCGACTTCGATGACAGCGCCTGGGAAACCGTCGATCTCACGCCCGCGCCCGGCGCGCACGACGGCGACGTTGGGTTGCCGAGCTACGTTTCCGGATGGAGCCGACGCGGCCATGCGGGCTACACGGGTTATGCGTGGTATCGGCTCACCATCACCGTGGACAGCAAACCCGGCGCGCCACTCGCCCTGGCAGGGCCAACCCTGGTGGACTCGACCTACGCGCTTTACGTCAATGGAAAACGCCTCGGTGGGCCGGGCGTGTTTTCCGGTGCGCACCCCACCGTGTTCGGCGTTCGCCCAAGTGTCTATGCGTTGCCCGCATCCGCATCGGCGGCCACGCAAACCTACGTGGTCGCGTTTCGCGTGTGGATGGATCCCGTCGATGCGGGTGACGACAACGGCGGCCTGCATGTCGCACCCACGCTGGGTTACGCCGACGACATCGAGCGCCTGCATCAGGTGCAATGGCTGCAAACCTTCAAAGGCTACGTGGTGGACGCGGCCGAGCCGATGGCATTCACGCTGCTGGCCGTCATGGTGATCGCGCTGATCGCATGCCGCACCCGCGACGCCTACCGCTGGCTGGTGGCCGCGCTGTTGCTGCTCGCGTTGCTGCGCGTCCAGCAGGTGCTGTTCTACTGGACGGACGCTCTGAGCCTGCGCACCTACGACATCGCGACCACCATCATCCTCAAACCGCTCAACCTGACTGCGTGGACGCTGGCGTGGCGCGACTGGTTTCGCCTCGGCAGAAAACCCTGGCAACGCCACGCCATCGGCGCGCTTACCGTGGCTTATGCACTCTTCGCCCTCGTCGGCCGCCCCTGGTTTGCGCCGGACGCATTGCAAGCGTTCAAGCCCGCGGCCGATATCGGCGTGCAAGGTGTTCGGCTGATCTATGCCGCGATCTATCTATGGATCATCGGGCTGGGCGTGATTCGCCTGGCGAGGCCATCCGCCTTCCTCGCTGCGCTCGCCGCCCTGCTCGTCGGCATCGGCCTGTTCGCCACCGAACTCAATGCGCTGGGCATTCCGGGCATCTGGTTTCCCTACGGCACCGGCGTCGCGAGAGGCCAGTATGCGTATGCCGCGTTTATCGCGCTGTTGTTCGTGCTGATCCTGGGGCGGATGGTGGGTTATGCGCGAAGCCGGGGGAATGGTGTTGCGTTTATGCGGTAGGTTTGTTCTGCGCACGCGTGATCACCCCGGATTCCGCTGCGCTGCATCCGGGCTACGGCTTAGTAGCCTCGTGGCTGGGTGAAGGCGCCTTCGACGATCTGTGCTATCAGGGCGTGTGCGTCGGCAGGATCCTTTCCGCCCGCGCCGCCCCAGGTCAGCGTCGCCGCGCCGTTCTTCGAGGTATCCAGGATCATCGCGGCGCGATAAGGCGCGAAGCCGCCAATCTCGTAGAACACCACGCAGCGATCGTTCGACACGGCACCGATCAGCAACCGCCGCCAGGGCAAGCGCGGGCCTTTCGCGATGACATCGGTGGCCTGGTAAGGCTGCCCGGGATTGGCCAGCTCGGCATCGCGCGTATGCGTCAGCGCCCCGCCAAAGTTCTAGTCAGGAATTCACCGCCGCCAAAGCGGCGTGAACGCATCCTGGATGCCCCGGTAAGAAGATACGTTTGATGGCGCCAAAGGTCTGTAGGCGAATTCCTACGTGACGAATGCGGGGCTGTTCAGAGACTTGGAGGGAGCACTGCGCCCCTTGTTAGACCGGGCTTAGTTGATATCCCCGGAGTTCCACGAAGATTGTTAGCCAGGACTAATACGCCCAAAGAAAAAGGCACTTAGCTTGCGCTAAGTGCCTGATTCAATTGGTGGGCCGTCTAGGATTCGAACCTAGGACCAATTGATTAAGAGTCAACTGCTCTACCAGCTGAGCTAACGGCCCGGAAAACTCATATTGTCTTTAACTGCTCAACTGGGGTGGAAGATGGGACTCGAACCCACGACCCTCGGAATCACAATCCGATGCTCTAACCAGCTGAGCTACATCCACCGCATTGTTGAACTGGCGCGCCCGACAGGAATCGAACCTGCAACCGTCGGCTTAGAAGGCCGATGCTCTATCCGGTTGAGCTACAGGCGCTTGTGCACATTGTGCATAGCATCTGCATGGTCGGGGCAGAGGGATTCGAACCCCCGACATCCAGCTCCCAAAGCTGGCGCTCTACCAGGCTGAGCTATACCCCGATTTCGAACCCTCAACCGCTTTCGCGGGCTGAAGCTTTGAAATGCTACGGGTGACGCCTAGCCTAGTCAATCCGTATCAAAGCACACCGAACATCCATCGTTCGTTCGGTCCGTTTGGCGATTCACTGCCTTGCGGTGCAAGCCGCGATGCGAACATCACCTCTTGCTGTTAAATGGCGCGCCCGGAGAGATTCGAACTCCCGACCACCAAGTTCGTAGCCTGGTACTCTATCCAACTGAGCTACGGGCGCGTTTTTAACCTTTGCCTTGCCGCTTAACCACCGAGGTGGAAAGCGCCGAAGCGAGAAGCGGAATTATTCAGATTCGAGGGCAGTGCGTCAATACTTTTTTTCAGTTTTTTTTCATCGCCGTCTGAGAATCTTCACGTTCGGCGGTGAAAGCACGTTCACCCGAGCCGCTTAGTTTAGCCGTCCGGTTCACCCTCGGCTAGACCTTTGCGCAAAAAAATTTCGCGAATGCTTTCCTGCGCGGCGAAATCCCGCGCGTCATTCGCCATGTCACGCCCCTGCCCCGCATCGCGCGACGTTTGCGCGCGGTTGCGCAGGCGCGGCCCGCAGTCGCCCTCTCGCATGTTTGGTACTCGTCACGCGCATAAAAAAGGGTGGCCGCATGGCCACCCTTTCATTCGCTTCATCGCAACGATCAGAGATCGCCGATGCGGCTCTGCGTGGCCGGGTCGCCGACCTTGGCGCCGGTGTCGCCACGCGGCGGCGGAGGCGGCGGCGTGGAGCCCGTGCCGGAGTTCTTCGACCAATCGGCCGGCGGGCCGGGCACGCGGCCAGCCATGATGTCGTCGATCTGGTGCGCGTCGATGGTTTCGTACTGCAGCAGCGCATCGGCCATCACGTGCAGCTTCTCGATGTTGTCGGTGAGCAGCTGCTTGGTGCGCGAGTAGGCGCGATCCAGGATGGAGCGCACTTCCTCGTCGATCTTGCGCGCGGTCTCGTCGGAGACGTTCTTGTGCTGCGTCACGGCGCGGCCCAGGAACACCTCGTCCTCTTCCTCGCCGTAGGTCACCGGGCCGAGCTTGTCGGACAGGCCCCACTTGGTGGCCATGTTGCGGGCCATCTTGGTGGCGCGCTCGATGTCGTTGGACGCACCGGTGGTGACCTTGTCCTCGCCGAAGATCAGCGCCTCGGCCACGCGGCCGCCGTACAACGAGCACAGCTGCGATTCGATCGCCACGCGGTTCATGCTGTACTTGTCGCCTTCCGGCAGATACATGGTCACGCCCAGCGCGCGGCCGCGCGGGATGATGGTGACCTTGTAGACCGGGTCGTGCTCGGGCACGAGGCGGCCGACGATGGCATGGCCGGCTTCGTGATAGGCGGTCAGCTTCTTCTCGTCCTCGCTCATGGCCATCGAGCGGCGCTCGGTGCCCATCAGGATTTTGTCGCGCGCCTTGTCCATGTGGATCATGCGCACGTCGCGGGCGTTCTCGCGCGCGGCGAACAGTGCCGCCTCGTTGACGAGGTTGGCCAGATCCGCGCCGGAGAAGCCGGGCGTGCCGCGGGCGATGGTCATGGGATCCACGTCGGCGGCGGTGGGCACGCGACGCAGGTGCACCTTCAGGATCTGCTCGCGGCCCTTCACGTCCGGCAGACCGACCACCACCTGGCGGTCGAAACGGCCCGGACGCAGCAGCGCGGGGTCGAGCACGTCGGGACGGTTGGTGGCGGCGATGACGATGACACCCTCGGTGCCCTCGAAGCCATCCATTTCCACCAGCAGCTGGTTCAGGGTCTGCTCGCGCTCGTCATGACCGCCGCCCAGGCCGGCGCCACGATGGCGACCGACGGCGTCGATTTCGTCGATGAAGATGATGCACGGCGCGTGCTTCTTGGCCTGCTCGAACATGTCGCGCACGCGGCTGGCGCCGACGCCCACGAACATTTCCACGAAGTCCGAGCCGGAGATGGAGAAGAACGGCACCTTGGCCTCGCCGGCGATGGCCTTGGCGAGCAGGGTCTTGCCGGTGCCCGGCGGGCCCACCATGAGCACGCCGCGCGGAATCTTGCCGCCGAGCTTCTGGAACTTGCCGGGGTCGCGCAGGAACTCCACCAGCTCGCCCACTTCTTCCTTGGCTTCGTCGCAGCCGGCGACGTCGCTGAAGTTGACCTTGATCTGGTCCTCGCCCTGCAGCTTGGCGCGCGAGCGGCCGAAGCTCATGGCGCCGCGCCCGCCGGCACCGGCCTGCATCTGGCGCATGAACCAGATGAACACGCCGACGATCAGGATGATGGGCAACCAGTTGAGCAGCAGGCCCAGCAGCGAGAAGCCGTTGTTGGACGGCTCCTGGCGGACCTCCACGCCCTTGTCCTGCATCTGCTTGACCACCGAGTTGGTGGACCAGCCCAGGACCGGCGCGACGGTACGGAACGAGCTGCCGTCCTTCAGCTTGCCGGTGATGGCCGCCGGCTGGTCGGCGCTGATGGTGGCCGAGGACACGTTGCCGTTGTCCACGCTCTGCACGAAGCTGCTGTAGGGCAGGTCCGAAGAGGCACCACCGTGCGGATTGAAGCTCTGGAACACCGTCAGCAGTACGACTGCGATGATCAGCCAGAGCAGGAGGTTTTTCGCCATTTCATTCATGCACGGTTCTCGCCCGATTGCCCGCCGTGGATCTTTCGCCCCACGGCCAATGCATACACCTCCCGCGAACGTGCGCGGGAGGCCTTAGGTTTACGCATCGTTACGCGGGTGAAGTCTGCGCGCAAGCTACGTATGTATTCGTCAAAGCCGGTCCCCTGGAACAACTTGATCAGGAACGACCCGCCCGGCTTCAGCCAGTGGCGGCTGAAATCCAGTGCCAGCTCGGCCAGGTCCATCGCCCGGATCTGGTCGGCCAGGGCCACACCACTCATATTGGGGGCCATATCAGACAGCACAAGATCGACCTGCTGGCCATGCAGGCGGCTTTCCAGCTCGCGCAGGACCGATTCCTCACGAAAGTCGCCCTGGAGGAAATCTACTCCGCCTATGCCCTGCATGGGCAGGATATCCATCGCCACCACGTGGCCGGTGTCGCCCAGACGCTGGCGCACCAGCTGCGACCATCCGCCGGGGGCGGCGCCCAGATCCACCACGCGCATGCCGGGCTTGAGCAGGCGATCCTTGTCGATCAGCTCCTCCAGCTTGAAGACCGCGCGCGAGCGCAGGCCCTCGGCCTGGGCCTTTTTCACATAGACATCATCGAAGTGTTCCCGCAGCCAGCGGGAACTGCTTTTGCTGCGAGACATGGGTCGGCAACGGCCACAGATACGGGGGAGATGGTCGCATGATACCCTTAGCGGTCCTATCGCAGCGAATCCGAGACTGAACGCATGGCACTTTCCCCCTCGCAGCGCCGTTACCTGCGCAGCCTTGCGCACGATCTCAACCCCGTCATCCTGCTGGGTGCCAAGGGCGCGACCGACGCCGTGCTCAAGGAACTGGACCTGGCCCTGTCTCACCACGAGCTGGTCAAGGTGAAGCTCTCCGGCGGCGACAAGGAAGAGCGCCAGGCGCAGATCGACTTCTTCACCGAGGGCACCGGCGCGGAAAACGTGCAGCAGATCGGCCACATCGTGGTGCTGTTCCGCCGCAACGAGGACGAGCCCAAGCTCGCCCTGCCCCGCTGAACCCAGGGCCTGGCTGATGGACCTTTCGCTCGATCGTCCCGGCAATTACCTGTTCGTCCGGCGGGTGGATGCCCGTTCGATCGTCGTGGTCGACCGCGAACTCACCGCCAGCTTCCTGTTGTCGCCCGAACGCGCCGTCGAGAACTGGCCGGTAACGGCCGCAAGCGAACTCGATGCCAGCCATGTCGAGGCCATTCTCGAACTGAAGCCGGAAGTGGTGCTGCTGGGCACGGGTGAACGGCAGGTGTTCCCCGCCCACGCCTTCATGGCCGGCCTGCTGCGCAAGGGCGTGGGCGTGGAAGTGATGGACAATGCCGCCGCGGCGCGCACCTACGACCTGCTGGCCGGCGAAAGCCGCCGCGTGGTTGCCGCGTTCATACTTCCAGAGCAGAAGTGAGTGAAGAGGAGTGAGAGAGAGAGCCAGAGGCCTTCTCTCACTACTCACTTCTCACTCTTGTTTTCTGGCTCTCACCGCGAAGGCAGGTAGCCCATAGGGTCGACCGGGTTGCCGTCCTTGCGAATCTGGAACTGCAGCTCGTCGCGCGATGCGCCGGTCGAGCCCATTTCCGCGATCTGCTGGCCCGCGGTGACGCGCTGGCCTTCCTTCACCAATCGCTTGCTGTTGTGGCCGTAGGCCGACAGGTAGCTGTCGTTGTGCTTAACAATGACCAGCTCGCCGTAGCCGACGAGGCCGTTGCCGCTGTAGACGACGACGCCATCGGCCGCCGCGCGCACGGGGTCGCCCGCCTTGCCACCGATCTCGATGCCGGGGATGGCATCGCCCGACTGGAAGCGCTTGAGCAGCGTACCGTCCGCCGGCCAGCGCCAGGTGACGCCGCCATTGCTGCGCGTCGCGCCCGGCGCCGCCGGGGTGGGCGGTGCCGGTGGCGGCGTGTTGCTGGCGGTGGCGGCGGGTGCGCCCGCCACCGGAACGACCGGCGTGGTCACGGCCGCGGGCGCCGTTGAGGTATGCGCCGGGGCCACCGCACTGGCGGCGGGCGCCGGTGGCGCGGTGGCTGCCGTGTCGGCCGGCGACGTCGTTGCCGGCTGGAATCCCTGCTGGGTTTCCTGCGCCGGCGCCGCAGCGTGCGCGGCCGGTGCGGCCGGCTTGGCGGTCGCCACGACCGGCGCGGTGTGCATGGCGGCCGCCGCAGGCGGCTTGCCGTTGGCGGGCGCCAGTTGCAGCTCCTGGCCGGGCCAGATCGTGTACGGCGAGTCGATGTGGTTCCAGCTGGCCAGGTCGCGGAAGTCCACGCCGTTGCGGAAGGCGATGGAATAAAGCGTGTCGCCCTTCACCACCTTGTAGGTTCCGCCCGGCGCGGGACGGGTGGACGGCGCGACGACGCGCGAGGAGCTGTTGGCTGCCGGTTCCACGACGACGGATCGTTGCGTGCCGCAGGCAGCCAGCAGGACGGCGGAGGCAAGGGTCAGCGACCGGAGATATCCATTCATGTCGGCCAGCATAGCGAGGCGGAACGGTATTTTCATGCGTGCCGTGGCGACGGGCGCGTGAACCCGCCCGCCGATATTCAACGTGACAGGAACCACCACACCGCCAGCGCGGCCAGGATGATCAGTGCCGCCCAGCCAATGCGCTCGATGTGCTTGTGCAGAATGCGCTCGGCGCGCTCGCCGAAGATGCGGATGAGCAGCGCCAGCAGCCACACGCGCTTGCCGCGGCCGATGGCCATGCACACCAGGAACGGGACGATGGGCACGCCCACGATGCCCGCCGCCCAGGTGACGAACTTCATCGGCACCACCGGCTGCAGCGCCGCCAGCGCCAGCACCACCATCAGGCCCAGCCAATGCTGGTTCATCTGCATGCGCAGGTTGTCCACGCCCTTATCGATGGGCGCGAGCAGGTGCAGGCTGTCCAGCAACGGCGACAGCGCGTGGAAGGCCCAATGGCCCAGCGCGTAGCCCACCAGCGAACCCAGCAGCGAGAACAGCAGGCTGATGTTGGCGTAGAAGAACGCCTTGTGGCGCTTGCCCAGCATCATCGGCGCCAGCATCACTTCCGGCATGATGGGGAAGATGAAGGCTTCGACGAAACTCAGGCCGCACAGAAAGTACACGGCCCTGGGGTGGCGCGCCCACGTGAGCGCGCGCGCATACAGCGGTCCAAACAGACGCATGCTTAGAAGCTTCCTTGTGGCATCAGCCGATGCCGCCGAGCAGAGGCACGAAACTGACGGCGGCCAGTTCCTCCTGGACGAAATCGCCCTGCCCGTCGCCACGCATGCGGATCAGCGTCTGGTTGCTGGGTGAACCCACCGGCGCCACCAGCACGCCGGTGGGGCTGAGCTGGTCGAGCACAGCGTGCGGAATCGCATCGCCGGCCGCGGTGAGGATGATGGCATCGAACGGGGCTTCATCTGCCCAACCGAGCTTGCCGTCGTCGTGGCGCGAACGGATGTTGCTCAGGCCCAGCTGGCGGAAGCGACGGCGGGCCTGGCGCAGCAGTTCCTCGATGCGCTCCACCGTGTAGACCTGCGGCACCAGCTGGGCCAGCACCACGGCCTGGTAGCCCGAGCCGGTGCCGATTTCCAGCACCTTCTGCGGCATGCCGAATTCCAGCAGCGCCTCGGTCATGCGCGCCACCACCCAGGGTTGGGAAATGGTCTGGCCATGGCCGATGGGCAGCGCCGTGTTTTCATAGGCGCGCGAGTGCAGCGCCTGGTCGATGAAATGATGGCGCGGCGTATTGCGGATCACGTCGATCACGCGCTGGTCGCGGATGCCTTCGTCCTTGAGCTTGACGGCCAGGCGGTCACGCGCGCGCTGCGAGGTCATCCCCTCGCCTTTCAATGCCGATGGCGGCAACGGATGCACGTTCATGCCCTCACGCTGCCTCATCGGCCGGATTGCCGCCAGCGACGCCCTTGTTGAGCGCGCCGACCCAGCTGCTGACCTTTTCCAACGCCTGGAAACGGGTCAGGTCGACGTGGATGGGCGTCACCGAGACGTAGCCACGACGCACCGCGTTGAAGTCCGTGCCGGGGCCGGCATCATCCACGTCGCCGGCCGGGCCGATCCACCAGATTTCCTTGCCGCGCGGGTCCGTCTGCTTGATGCACGGTTCGGAACGGTGGCGCTTGCCCAGGCGCGTCACTTCAAAGCCGCGGATCTGCTCCCACGGCAGGTCCGGCACGTTGACGTTGAGAATGGTGTCGGCTGGCAGCGGATCGACCCGCAGGCGCTGCATCAGCAGCAGCACCGCATTGGCGGCCGACTCGTAGTGCTCGCCCTTGTGATCCTTGCTGACCAGCGACACCGCGATGGCTGGCAGGCCTAGAAAACGCCCTTCCATCGCGGCTGACACGGTGCCGGAATAAATGACGTCGTCGCCAAGGTTAGCCGAATTGTTGATGCCGGACACCACCATGTCGGGCTCGTGATCGAGCATGCCGGCCAGCGCCAGGTGCACGCAGTCCGTCGGCGTGCCGGCCACGCGGTAGTAACCGTTGTCCATGCGCAGCGCGCGGATGGGCGCGTCGAGCGTGAGGGAATTGCTGGCGCCGGAGCGGTCGCGGTCAGGCGCCACTACGGTCACCTGGCCGATCGCGCCAAGGCGCTCGGCGAGCACGCGGATGCCCGGTGCATCCACGCCGTCGTCGTTTGAAACCAGAACTCGCATGATGATCCGTTCAAAGCCAGTCGCGGCAGCGCGGCATGGGCAGCGCTCGCCGGGTCAAGCCCGAAGTCTACCGGACCGGCGCGGCGGTTTCACATCACGCCCGCTCACGTTTCAGACGCCTGACGCCAGCGGCTCAGCGCGGCCGCGACACCGCCATGACGCGCGTGCATTAGGATTCAAACCATGAAGCCGAGCCGCCCCAACCCCGTTTCCGACGATGACGCCCGCCTGTTCCGCGACGCCATCGGCGAAGTGACGCCGCTCGCCCCCGCCGAACCCGCGCCGGCCATGCCCAAACCCGAACCGCTCGCCCGCATGCTCGAAGCGGACGAGGCCGCCGTGCCCGGCGAACTGCTGGACATGGCGTTCGACCCAACCCTGATCGAGGTGGGCGAGGAACTGAGCTATCTGAGGGACGGCTATCCACCCAAGCTGCTGCGCCAGCTCAAGCGCGGCCAGTACAGCATCCAGGACGAAATCGACCTGCACCAGATGAACGCCGCCACGGCGCAGGCGGTGATCGGGGAGTTCCTGGCGGAGGCGAAGCACAACGGCATCCGTTGCGTGCGCATCGTGCATGGGAAGGGCTTGCGCTCGCGTGCGACGGGTCCGGTGTTGAAGGCGTTGACCGATCGCATCCTTCGTCGTCGCGACGATGTGGTGGCGTTTGCTTCGGCGCGGCCGATGCAGGGTGGGACGGGGGCGGTGGTGGTGCTGTTGAAGGGGTAGATGTGGGCGTGGTCGTGTTGGGTGTTGCTGACTTAGCCCAGACCCACGTTGGACGAGTGCGAAGTGTGCCTCCCGGCGGGCTCTCACAATCTGACCTCACCGTTTCATTCTTTAGCTGTCATTCCTGCGAACCCGACAAAAGGAGGTAAGGGCGGGTTTGGCTGTCGTGCAGCGAGCTCTTGCAACCTTGCCTCGCCGTTTCATTCTTTAGCCCGTCATTCCTGCGAAGGCAGGAATCCAGTGACTTTTGCTTTTGGTTCTTACCCTATAGGCTTACGGTTGCCGAGATTCCGCGATCTGGCCGCCTACGCGGCGGGCGTTTCGATCGTCTGCCGACGCTCGAGTCACTTTTCTTTTGCTGGCCCAAAAGAAAAGTAACCCAAAGAAAATGGCCTTTAGAGCCAACGCCGGTAGCATTCCGTAGGGATAAGCCCGAACGGGTGAGGTGCGTTGTGGTTTGGCAACCTCCGCCGCTACACAGCGGGTAACTTGGAGCGCTTCGCAACGCGCCGTAGCGCAGAGGGCTTAAAGCAGCGTGCGCTACGCTTCCCGATCGCTGAGGCTAGGTAAAGGCGACGCTACGCTTCCCGACCCGTGTGGAGAACTCGCCACCTTGTGGCAAGACATTCCTGTAGCGCGGCACTCCATTTCCGGAACACGACACTCCGACACAACACCGCACTCCTACCCTTAGCAGCCGCTCAAATCTCGCGTGAGTCCACATTTCGCCTCACCCGTCATCCCCGCGAAAACGGGAGGCGCTTCATCAACAACCGAAGGCTGGTCATCCAGTGCCTTTAAAGCCTTCTCGCAGCGTGCAAAGTCGCTGGATCCCCGCTTTCGCGGGGATGACGGTGAGGGAATGGAGCCGCTTCGGAGATTTTGAACAGCCTCTAAGGCAGGCGCCTAGCGCCTGCCACGACGCGATGTGCCGCGCAGCGGCACGAGCCGTCGGCTTTGGACTTTGGGCTCTTGATCTGCCGGGTCCCCGTATGAGGCGGCGGACGGGTGGAGATCAGGCCCCGCAGGGGTGCCTGGCAGGGATGCCAGGCACTTTTCGTCGGGGCAGGAGCCCCGTCGAAAAGCCCGTAACCCGTCCGCGTACCTTCCGGGCAAAGCCCGGAAGGCGCCTCATCCGGGGGGCCCTTCTCTTTGGTTACTTTCTCTTGGGCAAGCAAGAGAAAGTGACCCGGCCTCCGGCAGGAGGGCGGAACGCCCGCCGCGTAGGCGGCCAGACCGCGGGAACGCTGGTAAAGAGCCGATCAACCTCCGCGCGACAACCGACCACTACCGAAACTGGATCCCGGCCTGCGCCGGGATGACGGCTCTTTTGAGGCCGCGAGGACAACCTCACCCCGTCCGCGCCACCTCACGAACCACCGTCGTCGCATACGCCCCGGCCGGCAACTCAAAACCCAACTCCAACGCACCATCATCCAGCCACCGCCACTTCAAATCCTTCGGAATCATGCGCAGCGCCCGGCGCTCCTGATCCATCTTCGCCGCCACCAACCCATCCGCCAGATCGGCGTTCTCAGCGGCCATGGCGTTTTCAAGCGCGGCAACCTCCCCCTTCGCCGGCGTTTCGCCGCGTCCCCACAACGGGCCTGACGGATGGATATCCCCCGTCGCCAACCGCTGCGACAGCGTTGCGTCGAACGGCTCAGGACCGAACCAAGAGCGCGAACCGGCCAGCGACCAGATCTCGCCTTCCATCGGCGAATCCCACGCGTCGCGCTCGACGCGGGCGGCGAGTACGGCGTTGAAGATATGCGAGCGCGCGGCCGACAACAGGAAATGCCGCTTGTCGCGATCCACCCGGCGCCCGGCGAACATCGCGCGTGCCTGCGCGACGTTGCCGCCTTCGCGTCCGAAGCGCTGCTCGCCGAAATAATTGGGGACGCCGCGCTGCGCGATCTGCGCCAGCACCTGTTCGGCCACGGCGCGGTCGCCGTCTACTTGGCGCAGCACCAGCACGAAACGGTTGCCGCGCAATGCGCCGCGTTTGAGCTTGCGCTTGTGGCGCGTGACGGCCAGCACCTTCACGTCCTCATGTGGAAAGGCCGTCCAGTCCGGATGAGGCTTGCCGGCCAACTGCACCGAGAAGGTCTGGCGCGTCACCGCGTGGCGATCCTTGAGCCCTGCGTAGCCCACGTCCAGCGGTGGCACGCCGGCGAATTTGGCCAGCTCGCGCGCGACCCAGTCGGTGTTGGCGTCGCGCTTCTCCACCCAGAGCAAGGCATGCTCGCCTTCGCCGTCGGCGTCGTAGCCGAGGATTTCCTCGACCTGGAAATCCTCGGGGGTGCTGCGCAAGACGGCGGTCAGCGGCGGGTTGCCGTAGGCATAGGGCAGTTCAAGATCGGACATGGGACTCCACCGGCGTCCGCCGGCATCAGAAAGGATGGCGCCAAGAGCGCATTACATCAGGAACAGCGTGGCGAGGCCGAGAAAGATGAAGAAACCGCCCGAGTCGGTCATAGCGGTGATCATGACGCTGGAACCCAGCGCCGGATCGCGACCCAGCCGCATCATCAGCAAGGGAATGCCGACGCCGCAGAACGCGGCGAGCACCAGGTTGAGCGTCATCGCCGCGGTCATGACCACGCCCAGGCGCGCGTTGTCGTAGAGCAGCCATGCCACGATGCCGATCACGCCGCCCCATACCAGGCCGTTGATCAGCGCGACGGCGATTTCCTTGCGCCACAGGCGCCGCGCGCTGGCGGGCGTGATCTGGTCGAGCGCAAGGGCGCGCACGATCATGGTGATGGTCTGGTTGCCCGAGTTGCCGCCGATGCCGGCGACGATGGGCATCAGGGCGGCCAGCGCGACCAGTTGCTGGATAGAACCCTCGAACAGGCCGATCACGCGCGAGGCGATGAAGGCCGTGACGAGGTTGATCGCCAGCCATGCCCAGCGGTTGCGGATGGACTTCCATACGGAAGCGAAGATGTCCTCCTCCTCGCGCAGGCCGCCGCGATTCAGGGCTTCGCTCTCGCTCTCCTCGCGCAGCACGTCCACCATCGCATCGATGGTGATGCGGCCGATCAGGTGGCCGCTGCCGTCCACCACGGGCGCCGTCACCAGGTCGTAGCGCTCGAAGGCCTGGGCGACTTCGTAGGCGTCGTCATCGGGATGGAAGGTGTTGACGTCGGGCGCCATCACCTCGCTCACGCGTTTCTCCGGCGAGTTGACCAACAGCCAGTGCAACGGCAGCACGCCGGTGAGCAGGTTGTCGTGATTGACGACGAACAGCTTGTCGGTCTGTTCGGGCAGTTCGTCGAAGCGGCGCAGATAACGCAGCACGGTTTCGAGGCTGATGTCCTCGCGGATGGTGACCATCTCGAAGTCCATCAGCGCGCCGACCTGATCCTCCGGATAGGACAGCGCCGCCTGCACCCGCTCGCGCTGCTGCGCGTCGAGGCTGGCCATGAGTTCCGGCAGCACTTCGGTCGGCAGGTCCTCGACCAGGTCGGCGAGTTCGTCCGCATCCAGCGGCTCGATGGCAGCGAGGATCTCGCCCTGGTCCATGTCCGCGATGAGCGACTCGCGCACCGCGTCGGATACCTCCAGCAGGATGTCGCCGTCGCGCTCGGCCTTGACGCGATGCCAGACGGCCAGTCGATCGGCCAGCGGCAGGGCTTCCAGCACATAGGCGATGTCGGCCGGGTGCAGCGCGTCGAGCAGGGCCTGCAATTGCTGCTGCGCCTCGCGGATGCCCTGGTCGGCATCGGGTTCGGGCAACTGACCGAGGCCGCGCAGGCGCCGCAGCAGCTCGCTGATGTCATCCAGCTGATCGTGCAGGCGCGAGGCCGAACCGCGGCCTCCGGCCTCGCTCATGCCAGGACCAGCAGCACGCAGGCTTGCGCCGCGATGCCCTCGCCACGCCCGGTGAAGCCGAGCTTTTCGGTGGTGGTGGCCTTGATGCTGATGCGGTCGAGTTCGCAGCCCAGTTCCCCGGCAACCGCTTCGCGCATGGCGAGCGAATGCGGCCCGACCTTGGGTGCCTCGCAGATGACGGTGACGTCGGCATTGCCCAGCGCATAGCCCTGCTCGCGCATGAGCTTGGCGGCATGGCGCAGGAAGATCCGGCTGTCGGCGTTGCGCCACTGCTCCTGGCTCGGCGGGAAATGCCGGCCGATGTCGCCCAGCGCAAGCGCGCCGAAGATGGCGTCGCACAACGCGTGGATGACCACGTCGCCGTCGGAGTGGGCCACGATGCCACGGTTGTGCGGCACACGTATGCCGCCGAGCATCACGTGATCGCCGTCGCCGAAAATATGGACGTCGAAGCCCTGTCCGATCCGCATCATGGGAAACTCCTTGCAGCCCGTGCGGGCTTCACTTCATACGCGACAACAGGAATTCCGCCAGCGCGAAATCCGTTGCCGTGGTGACCTTGATATTGTCCTCGGCGCCTTCGACCAGCAACGGCGCGAAACCGGCGCGTTCCATCGCCATGGCCTCATCGCTGACCGTCACGCCGGCGGCATGCGCCGCCTGCAGTGCCGCGGCCAGTTCGCCGCGACGGAACATCTGCGGGGTGAACGCGCGCCAGCGATGGTCGCGCGGTTCGGTGACCTCGCTGCGCTGCTCGCCGTTCGCACGCTTGAGCGTGTCGCGCAGGGGCGCGCCAAGCAGGCCACCGCCCGCGGGCACGCCCACGTCGATGAGTCGCGTGATGTCGGCTTCGCGCACGCAGGGGCGCGCGGCGTCATGCACCAGCACGAAGGCGTCTGGCGCCACGTCGCCCGGCAAGGCCCGCACGCCGGCCAGCACGGAATCGCAACGCTCGGCGCCGCCCAGGGTCGTGAGCACCGGCTTTCCGTACAGGCTGTCCACGCCGGGCCAATGACCATCGTTGCCGCCCAGCACCACCATCAACCCGGCAATGCGGGGATGCAGGGCCAGCCGCTCCAGCGTATGCAGGATCAACGGCCTGCCGGTGAGCGGCAGGTATTGCTTGGGAATGGTGCCACCGACACGCGTGCCGCGCCCCGCCGCCGGCACCACGCACCACAGTGCCGCGCTCATGGGTTACCGCTGCTTGCGTTGGACGCAGGCGTCTGTGCGGCGCCCGGTTTTTCGACCACCTGGTAGAACGTTTCACCCGGCTTGATCAGGCCAAGCTCGGCGCGGGCGCGGGCCTCCACGGCTTGCTCGCCGTGCTTGAGGTCGCTCACGTCCGCGCCAAGCGCCTGGTTGCGCGTGGTCAGCTTGTCGTTGTCTTCGCCCTGCTTCTTCACAGCGGCACGCAGGGCTTCCACCTCGTGCACGCCTCCGTGACCGTTCCACAGTTTCACCTGCAGGGCGATCAGCAGAAGAATCAGGATCAGGGCGACCCAGCGAACCATGGGCTAGGCGTCCTCTCAGCCCGGCAGCTTGGCCAGGTTCGGGAACGCGTTGCGGCCGGCGTAGACCGCCGCCGAGCCCAGCGCCTCTTCGATGCGCAGCAGCTGGTTGTACTTGGCCACGCGGTCGGTGCGGCACAGCGAGCCCGTCTTGATCTGGGTCGCGGTGGTGGCCACGGCGATGTCGGAAATGGTGGTGTCTTCCGTCTCGCCCGAGCGGTGCGACACGATGGCCGCGTACTTGGCCGCATCGGCCATGGCGATGGCTTCCAGCGTTTCGGACAGCGTGCCGATCTGGTTCACCTTGATCAGGATGGCGTTGGCGATCTTCTTGTCGATGCCTTCCTGGAAGATGGTCGGGTTGGTGACGAACAGGTCGTCGCCCACCAGCTGCACGGTCTGGCCGAGGTTGTCGGTGAGGTGCTTCCAGCCGGCCCAGTCGCCTTCGGCCATGCCGTCTTCGATGGTGACGATCGGGTACTGCCTGGCCCAGCTGGCCAGCACGTCGACCCACTGTTCCGGCGTGTAGACCTTGCCCTCGCCTTCCAGGTCGTAGTTGCCGCCCTTGAAGAACTCCGAGCTGGCCACGTCCAGGCCGAGCAGGATCTCGCTGCCCACCTTGTAGCCGGCCTTGTTGACGGCCTCGAGGATGGTGTCCAGCGCTTCGATGTTGGAGCGCAGGTTCGGGGCGAAGCCGCCCTCGTCGCCCACGGCGGTGTTCAGGCCCTTGCCCTTCAGCACGCTCTTGAGCGCGTGGAACACTTCGGCGCCGGCGCGCAGCGCTTCGGAGAAGCTGGACACGCCCACCGGCAGGATCATGAACTCCTGCACGTCCACGTTGTTGTCGGCGTGCGCGCCGCCGTTGATGATGTTCATCATCGGCACCGGCAGCGCGCCCGGCTTGCCGGTGGTGCCGTTGATGGTGGCGAGGTACTGCCACAGCGGCTGGCGGTTCTGCGCGGCCACGGCGTGCGCGGCGGCCATGGAAACGCCGAGGATGGCGTTGGCGCCGAGCTTGCCCTTGTTCGGCGTGCCGTCGAGGTTGATCAGCTGGGCGTCCAGGCCGCCCTGGTTGGCGGCGTCTAAGCCCTTGAGCGTGCTGGCGATGACGCCGTTGACGAAGCCCACCGCATGCTTCACGCCCTTGCCGAGGTAGCGCGACTTGTCGCCGTCGCGCAGCTCGACCGCCTCGCGCGAACCCGTCGAGGCGCCGCTGGGCACGGCCGCGCGGCCAAAGCCGCCGCCCGCCAGGGTCACTTCCGCTTCGAGCGTCGGGTTGCCGCGGGAATCGAGGATTTCACGTGCGTGGATGTGGGTGATCTGGGTCGTCATTAACTCAATCCCTGCTGGCATTTAGTGAGGTAGCAAACGAAGTAAGACTAATCCGATAACAATAGCAGCGATGCAGAAAGCCAGCAGGCGTCCGCGCTTGCGAAAGCGTTCGATGAATGCCAGTGCCTTCCCCTGCCCGGCGAGCGCCTGCTCCTGCCTGGCCAATGCCTGCTGCATCCTGGCCTCGGCCTGCTCGCTCTGCTTTCTGTAGAGCTCCAGATGCTCGCGCTGGAGGTCGCGGATCTCCGTCAGCAGCGCGATCAGCGGTTCCTGCGACGACATCAGCGCGCGGAACCGCCGGTGACGGTGTTCTCCAGGAAGCCGTGCCGCTTGGTGACCTGGTCGAGTTCGAGCAGGGTTTCCAGCAGCGCCTCCATCTTGTCCAGCGGCCACGCATTGGGGCCATCGCTGAGCGCCTTGGACGGGTCCGGATGCGTTTCCGCGAACAGGCCCGCCACGCCCACCGCCACGGCGGCACGCGCCAGCACCGGCACGAACTCGCGCTGGCCGCCCGAGCTGGTGCCCTGTCCGCCCGGCAGCTGCACCGAGTGGGTGGCGTCGAACACCACCGGGCAGCCGGTGTCGCGCATCACGCTGATCGAGCGCATGTCCGAGACGAGGTTGTTGTAGCCGAAGCTGGCGCCGCGCTCGCACACCAGGATGTCGTCGTTGCCGACGGCCTTGGCCTTGTCGACCACGTTCTTCATGTCCCACGGCGCGAGGAACTGGCCCTTCTTGATGTTCACCGGCTTGCCGGCGCGCGCCACGTTCTGGATGAAATCCGTCTGGCGGCACAGGAAGGCCGGCGTCTGCAGCACGTCGACCACGGCAGCCACTTCGTTCATCGGCGTGTATTCGTGCACGTCGGTAAGCACCGGCACGCCGAGCTGCCGCTTCACCTCGGCCAGGATCTTCAGGCCAGCCTCCATGCCAGGACCACGGAAGCTGGTGCCCGACGAACGGTTGGCCTTGTCGAAGCTGGACTTGAAGATGAAGTGGATGCCGAGCTTGCCGGTGATTTCCTTGAGCTTGCCCGCGGTGTCCATCTGGAGCTGTTCGGATTCGACCACGCAGGGGCCGGCGATCAGGAAGAGCGGCTTGTCCAGGCCGACTTCGAATCCACACAACTTCATGCGACGGACTCCTTGGCGAGACGCTCACCCTCGCGCACCGCCTTGTACTCGCGGGCGGCCTGCACGAAGCCGATGAACAGCGGGTGGCCGTCGCGCGGGGTGGAGGTGAATTCCGGATGCGCCTGGCAGCCGAGGAACCACGGGTGCTTCTGCTGCGGCAGTTCGACGATCTCGACCAGCAGGTCGTCCATCGACTTGCCGGAGATCACCAGGCCCAGGTCTTCGAAGGTCTGGCGGTAACGGTTGTTGAATTCGTAGCGATGGCGGTGACGCTCGCGCACCACGTCCTGGCCGTACAGCTCGCGCGCCAGGGTGCCGGCCTTGAGGCGGCACTCCTGCGCGCCCAGGCGCATGGTGCCGCCCAGGTCCGAACGCTCGCTGCGGGTTTCGACTTCGCCGGTGGCGGTGGTCCACTCGGTGATCAGGGCGATGACGGGGTCCGGGCTGTTGCGGTCGTTCTCGCTGGAATCGGCCTCGGTAAGACCGGCCACATTGCGCGCGAAGTCCACCACCGCGGCATGCATGCCGTAGCAGATGCCGAAGTACGGCACGCCCTTCTCGCGGGCGTATTTGGCGGCCAGCACCTTGCCCTCGAAGCCGCGCTTGCCGAAGCCGCCCGGCACCAGGATGGCATCGGCGCTGCCCAGCACCTTGGCGGCGCCTTCGGCCTCCACCTGCTCCGAATCAACCCAGTTGAGATTGACGCGGGTGAGCTGCTTGATGCCGCCGTGGCGCAGCGCCTCGCCCAGGGACTTGTAGGCGTCCTTGTGCTCGACGTACTTGCCGACGATGGCCACGTTGACCTCGTCCTTGGGGTGCTCCACGGCGTCGACCGTGCGCTGCCACGAGGACAGGTCGGCCGGGCCGGCCTGCAGGCCCAGGCGCTTGACCACGATCTCGTCCAGGCCCTGCTTGTGCAGCCACAGCGGCTGCTTGTAGATGATGTCCACGTCGGCCGCGCTGATCACGGCGTTCTCGGGCACGTTGGTGAACAGGGCGATCTTGCGGCGCTCGCCATCGGGCAGCGGCTGCTCGCAGCGGCACAGCAGCACGTCGGGCTGGATACCGATGGAGCGCAGCTCCTTCACCGAATGCTGGGTCGGCTTGGTCTTGATCTCGCCGGCGGCCTTGATGTACGGCACCAGGGTCAGGTGCATGAACATCACCTTTTCCGGGCCGTGCTCGATGCGCAGCTGGCGGATGGCCTCGAGGAACGGCAGCGATTCGATGTCGCCCACGGTGCCGCCGATCTCCACCATCGCCACGTCGAAGCCACGGGTGGCCTCGTGGATGCAGTGCTTGATCTCGTCGGTGATGTGCGGAATCACCTGCACGGTGGCGCCCAGGTAGTCGCCGCGGCGCTCCTTGCGGATCACCGACTCGTAGATCTTGCCCGTGGTGATGGAGTTCTTGCCGGTCAGGCGGGTATGGACGAAGCGCTCGTAGTGGCCCAGGTCCAGGTCGGTCTCCGCGCCGTCGTCGGTCACGTAGACCTCGCCGTGCTGGAAGGGACTCATGGTGCCCGGGTCCACGTTGATGTACGGGTCGAGCTTCATCATGGTGACCGAGAGGCCACGCGCTTCCAGAATGGAAGCCAGCGACGCCGCGGCGATGCCCTTACCGAGAGAGGACACCACACCGCCGGTGACGAAAATCAGGGGGGTCATGGGATGCAGCCGTGCTGGAAATCGGCATTTTAAAGGAAGAACGCCCCGGCTGCGAGGGCCTCGGCCGCCCCCGTTCACCTCTTCCGTTCAACTTCAGCACCCGATGCCGTCAGCCTGCCCTTCGCCGGTGCGTCCGGATAGTCGATGGCTGGCCGGAACGCCCCGCCCGGCACCGTCAACGGGAACGCGTTGCGGCCTCCGAAGGCGCATGGCCTGGCGCCACTCCCGATGTGCCGGCGAGTGGCGATGCCTCGGCGCGATAGCCACCGCCCAGCGCCCGTATCAGCACGATCTGCTGGTTGATGCGCTGCCCTTCGACGACCAGCAGGGCCGTCTGCTCGCTGATGACGGGCAGGCGCGCTTCCGTGGACGCGAGGCGGCTCCCCAGCCCGCGGCTGTACATGGCCTCCGCGGCACGCTGCGCAAAGCGCGCGGCCTCGACCTTTTCCGTTTGCAGCGCGTATTGCGCATTCAGCGCCTCCAGGCGGCTGCCGCTGACCGCCACGTCGCGCACGGCGTCGAGCACGGCCTGGTTGTATTGCTCGATCAAGGCATTGCTGGCGGAGCGTGCGTTGTGCAGGTTCGCGTTCAGGCGGCCGCCGTCGAAGATAGGCAGGTAGAGGCCGGGAATCAGGTTGATCTGCTGGCTGGACCGCTTGAACAGCTGGTCCAGGTGGACGCTGTCCAGCGCATACAGCGCCTTGATGTCGAGGCTCGGATAGAACGCGGCCTTTGCCGCCGCGACCTGATCGAGCGAGCCTTGCACGTACCAGCGCATGGCCTGCAGGTCCGGCCGTCGCGCCAAGAGTTCATAGGAAAGCGTCTCGGGCAAACCGACGGCGGCATCCGGCAGTGGGACGGGCTTGATCTCGGGGAGATCATCCGGACCGGCGCCGAGCAGCGCCCGGAGCGCTTCCCTTGCCTCCTTGATCTGCCCCTGCGTCGCGGCGATCTGGCTTTCGACCGCCAGCAACTGGCCTCGCGCACCGTGAAAAGGCACCTTGGCCTCCAGGCCCTGCGCCACCTTGCCCTGGTGCGCCTGCACGGCGTAGTCGAGCGCGTCGTGCGCCTGCTGGAGCAAGCCCAGCAACTGATGGCTCGCCTGCACGCTGTAATAGAGCTGCGCCACGCCGGTAGACAGGTTCAACTCCACCTCGGCAAGTTCGGCCACCTTCGCATTCTCGGCGCCCAGCGCTGCGCGGACAGCCGAGCGGTGCGTGCCCCAGATGTCCGGGCTCAATCCGCCGAACAGGCCTACCGTACCCTCGGTGTACCAAGGGCCGGTCAGGCCGAGCAGCGGTTCGTTCGTGCCGTAGGGGCCAAGGAAGCCGTTGGAAGAGGCGCGCTGGCGATCCAGCATGGCGAACGCGGACTCCTGCAGGCCGGTGCCGGCATTGAGCAGCTCGGTCTGGGACTTGGCCTGGGCAATGCGCAACCGGGCCATCGCCATGGTGGGCGAGCCGGCCAGCGCCCGCTCGATGAGCTCATTGAGTTGCGGATCTTTGTAGCGAGTCCACCACTTCGCATCGGGCCAGCCATCGACAGCCAGATGGATGTCCTCCGCCAGCCTGATCCGCTGCGCATCCATCTGCGCATGGGGCGATGCGTCGTTGTGGATCGACGCGCAAGCCGACACGCCGACAAGCACGCACAAAAGCCCCGCGATCCTGAAAGCCGATCTCTGGTTCGTCATAAATACCTTGCCTGCTTGATGCCATCCCGGCGTCGCGCGCTAAGCCGGAGCATCGGTCCAGTCCGGCAGGCCGTTGATGTCTTCCGCCAACTGCCGCGCCTGCGCCATGTGCGGTGATGCGCCTGCCGGCTCATCCAGGGCACGCGCGGGGAATCCGTTCGCATCGCCTTCAACGGACGCCGCCAAGCCGTCGCCATAACGGCACAGCCAGTCGCCCGCCTTCGCCTGCCAGGCCAGCAGCGACTCATCGGCAGCTTCTGTCCCGGAGTCATCGGCGCACAGCACGTCCGATGCGCCGAGTATTCGCTGGCCTTGCGTGAGCATCCGTTCGGCGTGCTGGAGCAGCGTCCGCCGCTCGCCCTCCTCCAGATGCCCTTCCAGCGATACGCGTCGACGCATATCGCGGCTGGCTTCCAGCAGATTGACGCAAGCCATTCGCCGACGGAGATAGTCGAGCCAGCTGCGATCGTCCTGTTGCAACGGTCGTGCAATGAGCCGCCCGAGCGTGCCCGCCATGTCCGCGAGTTTCCGGCGCAGTGTCCCTGCCTCGCTTTCCGGCCAGACCCACGTGTACACGAGCCCGGACACCACCGCGCCCAGCAGGATGCCTACCGTGCGATCGCGAATTTCCGTGAGGTCGCTGACCGGGCCGAAGTGCTCCAGAAGCGCCAGGCAGAACGTGGCCACCACCTGCACGCCGATATAGGCGGTTCGTTCCGAGCCGGCTGCGATCCATCCGCCGAGCAGGATGACGGGTGCAATCGCCAGCAGCAATCCCACGATGCCGTCGATATGGGGAAGCACGACAAGGCTGAGCACCAGCGCAAGAAAGCCGCCAAGCAGGGCGCCGCCAATGCGCAGGCCGATCTTCTCCGACGTCGCCCCAAGATTCGGGTTGGCGACCAGCGCGCAGGTGATCATGCTGGTGTGGATGCCGTCCCACTGAACCGCGTGATAGAACACGTAGCAGATCAGGCTTGCCAGCAAGGCTTTCAGTGCAAAGCGCACATACGCCGGATTAGTAAAGGCGTCGGGCACGAACATGCTGCCCTTCGCCGGGGGTGACGCTTCGGGCGACAGCGGGTCGGTACTTGCGAGCGCCTGCAATGCCCGGCAAAAACCGCCAAGCCCCATGGCCTGGGCCGTCTCCCACTCCCGCGAAGACAGGCGCCAGCCGGATCGATAAGGCTGCAGCGCCGCGAAAGACGTGTCGAGCAGCCGTATCTCTTCGTCCAGTTTGCCGAGGAGCGCCCGCGCTTCGTCCGAACTGGCCACCGCGTTCGCCGGCAAGCTGTTCGAGACGGCACACAGGTAGGCCACGACGTCGATGCTGCTCGACCAATAGGCTTTCGCCGTGCGGTAGTTCTTGTCTTCCACCGCAACCAGGCCGTGCAGCTTCTGCAGGGTCAATGCGCCTTTGTCGATCGCCTCAGCGGAGAGCGGCGCGGCACTGCCCTTTCCGCTCCCTAGATCGCGCAGGCGTTCCATCACGCCGGCCAGCTGACGGTGCATTTCGGCGCGCCACTGCTGCGAGGGCTGCTCGAGCGGAAAGAGAAACAGATTGACCAGCCACAGCACCGCGACGGGATACAGGCAGGATGCCGCCGACCAAAGCATCGCGCGAAGCGCCAGCTCCGGAAAATCCAGGGTATCGGCTGTGGTCTGGCCATAAACGAGCACGACCCCAATGGCGAAGAAGATCAGCCCCGCCTTGTGCACGCGCATCAGGTACATGCACACGAAGAAAATCAGGGACGAAACGACGATGCGGACGAACGGGTAGTCGTAGGTGAACTTGAGCACCAGCACGACCGTGCCGATCTCAAGCAGTGTGCCAACCAGGAAGACCACACCGAGCAGCCGCGTCACCACGGCATTGGGTTGCAGCCCGTAGAAGACTATGACGGCAACCGACAGGGTGACCATGGGAATCTGAAGCGCCATGGAAATCAGCACGACGATCAGGCTGGTGCACAGCAGGCGCAGCGCCCATGTCATCCGTCCCGGATAGCTGGCCAGCTCCGCGCGAACAAAGCGCCAGAACGCCGCCAACTGATCGGTAACGGGAATGCCGCTGCGCATCGGCTTATGGCCCGTGACGCGGCTGACTATCGTCCGCCGCGGCCTGCCGGCTCAGCTCGACCACGGCCGAGGCGCCCACGCGAAAGAGCTCCTGATCCGGCTTGTCGACGCGGATCTTCACTGGAAAGCGTTGGGCCACCCGCACCCAGTTGATCGTACGCTGCACGCGCGGCAAGCCTTCGACCACCAATCCACCATCATCCGGCAACACGCCATAACCGATGGAATCGACGCGGCCGTGGAAGCGCTTGCCGCTGTCGCCCATCAGATAGACCGTGGCCGTCGAGCCAACCCGGATGTCCCGCAGCTCGGTCTCCCTGAAGTTGCCCACCACGTACCAGCTTTCGGTATCGATCAGGGTGAACACGGGCTTCAGCGCGGACGCGAATTGCCCGACCGTGGTCTTGAGCGACACCACGCGCCCCTGGAACGGCGCACGCACCGTGGTCATGTCCAGGTGCAACTGGGCGAGCGCGATGTCCGCCTCGATAACGACGCGCTGCGCCACCAGCGCATCCACGCCGGAGACAGCGGCCGCCGCCTGTTGCGCCTGGAGCCGCGCGGCATTCAGTTCGGCCTGCGCCGCTCGTTGCGTCGAGCGGGCGCGATCCACGTCCTCCGCGGAAACATAGCCCGGCTCGAGCAGCGGCTCGGTGCGCCGCAGCGTGTCCGCCGCCTGCGTCGCCGCGGCATGGGCGCGTTCGACCGCCGCATGCGCGGAATCGGCGCCGTACTGCTGCGCGGTCACGGTGCGCGTGGTCAGGTCGATCTGCTTGTTCAAGGCGATCAGCGCCGCCTTGGCCTTGGCCAGTTCGTCCTCATAGGACCGCGGATCGATGCGAAAGAGCACATCGCCCTTCGCGACGAGCTGGTTGTCCTTGATGGGCATTTCCACGATACGGCCGCTGACCTCGGGAACCACGTCGATCACGTCCGCCGATGCGTAGGCGTCGTCGGTGCGCGGCGAGGTGTCGATACGCCAGGTCACGTAGCCGACAAGTGCAAGCGCCAGCATCGCCAGGAGCAATCCGGGCCATTTCCTGCTTGGCTTGATGTTCGGCGTCGCCGCCATAGGTACGTCTCCGTCAAACAGGCACTAGAAAAAGATCAGCCAGAGCAGCACCGAATACAGTGCGTACAGCGCCGAATACACCAGCACCGGTGGACCGAGCGCCCGCTCGCGTCCCGCGCGTACCAGCGCAAGGCGGGTCAACAAGGTCAACAGGAACCCGCCCGTCATGCAGAAAAGCCAGCCCGGAAAGAACGCGCCCATCACCGAGACGGACGGCGGCAAGGCGCAGCCGGACAGGCCGGTGATGAAGGGCGCCAGGAGCAAGCGCCGCGTCCATGGCCAGAATGACGATGTCTCTATCCGCATAGTCCCACTCAAGATCCAGCGCCTGGTTTGCGACCCGTCATCCCTCGCGCCCGTCCTCTCGCGCATTGGCTACGCGACCGGCGGCAAACAGGCGGAAACGAAACAAAGGTCGTGCGCAGCGCCCGGTAGCCCGACCGCTGCCGGTGCGCGTCATTCAAGGCGTTGGAGTATCCCCAACGTTTGCGACGCGCACATCAGAGAAGTCCGTTCCAGAAACGACAAAGGCGCCCGAAGGCGCCTTTGTCATCCAAGCCTGATGCCGGTCTTATTCCACCGGCACCATCTGGGACGTGGGATGCATCATGTTCACGTTCATGTTGTGCAGCACCCACAGCGAACCGACCACCACGATGGCCAGGATCAGGATCGTGAACAGCATGATGGAAAGGTTGCCACGCTGCGAGGGCGACGTGCCCATGTGCAGGAAGTACACCAGCTGCACGATCAGCTGGGCCACGCCGAACACGATGATGCCGGGCATCATCAGGTCGTGCGGAACCTTGCCGCTCATGACCACGCCGAACGAAGCCAGGGTCAGCACCATCGATAGGATGAAACCGGTCAGGTAGGACTTGGTGCTGCCGTGGTCGGCATGCTCGGCGCCGAGGTGGGCGTCGTGGGAATGGTGGTTGCCGGACATCAGATGGCCCCCCGCAGATAGACAAAGGTGAAGACGCAGATCCAGACGATGTCCAGGAAGTGCCAGAACAGGCTCAGGCACGACAGGCGACGCTGGGTGGCATCCGTCAGGCCGAAGCGGCGGATCTGGTCCATCATCACCACCAGCCAGATCAGGCCGCAGGTGACGTGCAGGCCGTGCGTGCCCACCAGCGTGAAGTAGCTGGACAGGAACGCGCTGGTGCTCGGGCCGGCGCCTTCATGGATGAGCTTGGCGAATTCGTACACTTCCATGCCGATGAAGCCGGCACCGAACACGAACGTCACCGCCAGCCACGCCACCACGCTGCCCTTCCTGCCGGCATGCATGCCGAGCATGGCCATGCCGAAGGTGACCGACGAGATCAGCAGCAGCATGGTCTCGCCGAGCACGTACGGCAGCTCGAACAGTTCCTTGGCGGTGGGGCCGCCGGCCGTGCTGTTGCCCAGCACGGCGAAGGTCGCGAACAGGCCCGAGAAGATCAGGCAGTCGCTCATCAGGTAGATCCAGAACCCCAGCAGGGTCTTGGATCCATCGTCGTGGTGATGGGCGTCCCCGCCGTGGGAGACGCCGTCGAGCGCGCCGTGCGCGGCGCTTACTGCAGGACTGCTCATGGGTTACGCCACCTTCTGACGCTGCGGCGCGGCCACCGGCGCTACCTGCGTGGTCTGGAACTGCTTGAGCTGGGCGTGGCGCGAGCGCTCGATCTTCTCGACCTCGGCCGCCGGCACCCAGTAATCCACGTCACGGTCGTAGGCGCGGGCGATGAACGCACCGATCATGCCCAGCAGGCCCACGGCCGCCAGCCACCAGATGTGCCACACCAGGGCGAAACCCAGGACCGTACCGAACGCGCCCATGACCACACCGACGCCGGTGTTGCGGGGCATATGGATGTCTTCGTACTTGGCAGGTTGCACGTAAGCGACTCCGTTTTGTTTGTCTTCCCAGAACTGGTCCAGCTGGTTGATCTGGGGAACGATGGCGAAGTTGTAGAACGGCGCAGGCGAGCTGATCGCCCACTCCAGGGTGCGGCCACCCCACGGGTCGCCGCTCGGATCGGTGAGCTTCTTGCGGTCGCGGATGGAGACATAGAACTGCACGAGGGTGCAGAAGATGCCCACGGCGATCACCGCGGCGCCCAGCGCGGCGACGATCAGGTACGGCTGCCACTCGGGGTTGGCGTAGTGGTTCATGCGGCGCGTCATGCCCTTCAGGCCCAGCACGTACAGCGGCATGAAGGCCATGTAGAAGCCGACCAGCCAGCACCAGAACGATGCCTTGCCCCAGAACTCGTTGAGGCGGAAGCCGAAGGCCTTCGGGAACCAGTAGTTGATCGCCGCGAACACGCCGAACACCACGCCGCCGATGATCACGTTGTGGAAGTGCGCGATCAGGAACACGCTGTTGTGCAGCACGAAGTCCGCGCCCGGCACCGCCATCAGCACGCCGGTGACGCCGCCGATGACGAAGGTGACCATGAAGCCCACCGTCCACAGCATCGGCACGTTGAACTCCACCCGGCCGCGGTACATGGTGAACAGCCAGTTGAACAGCTTCGCGCCGGTGGGCACCGAGATGATCATCGTCGTGATGCCGAAGAAGGCATTGACGCTGGCGCCCGAGCCCATGGTGAAGAAGTGGTGCAGCCACACCACGAAGCTCAGCACGCCGATGCACGAGGTGGCGTACACCATCGACTTGTAGCCGAACAGCGGCTTCTTGGAGAACGTGGCGACGATTTCCGAATACGCGCCAAAGCACGGCAGGATCAGGATGTAGACCTCCGGGTGGCCCCAGATCCAGATCAGGTTCACGTACATCATGGCGTTGCCGCCAAGCTCGTTCGTGAAGAAGTGCATGTCGAGGTAGCGGTCGGCCGTGAGCAGCGCCAGCGTCACCGTCAGGATCGGGAACGCGGCCACGATCAGGATGTTGGTGACCAGCGAGGTCCAGGTGAACACCGGCATCTTCATCAGCGTCATGCCGGGCGCGCGCATCTTCATGATGGTCACGATGAAGTTGATGCCGCTCAGCGTCGTGCCGAGGCCGGACAACTGCAGCGACCATATGTAGTAGTCGACGCCGACCGTGGGGCTGTATTGCAGCCCCGACAGCGGCGGATACGCCAGCCAGCCGGTGGCGGCGAAGTCGCCGACGAACAGCGACATCATCACCAGCACCACGCCCGACACGAACAGCCAGAAGCTGAGCGAGTTCAGGAACGGATAGGCCACGTCGCGCGCGCCGATCTGCAGCGGCACCACCAGGTTCATCAGGCCGGTAATGAAGGGCATCGCCACGAAGAAGATCATGATCACGCCGTGGGCGGTGAACACCTGATCGAAGTGGTGCGGCGGCAGGTAGCCGGCCGATTCGCCCGCGGCCATCGCCTGCTGCAGGCGCATCATGATGGCGTCGGCGAAGCCGCGCAGCAGCATGACCAGCGCCACGATGATGTACATGATGCCGATCTTCTTGTGGTCCACCGAGGTGAACCACTCCTTCCACAGGTAACCCCACAGACGGAATTTCGTGAGCGCTGCGAGCGTCGCCGCGCCGCCCAGCAGGACGGCGGCCAGCGTCACCATCACGATGGGCTCGTGATAGGGAATCGCATCAAGGGTGAGCTTTCCAAACATGGCTTACTTCTCTGCCTTGGCCGGGGTGATGTTCGAGGACACCGCGTCCCCGCCCTCGTGGTGGTGCATGTCCATCTGCATGCTTTCCTGCGGCGCGTCGTGATGCATGCCTTCCTTCGGCATCTCACCGTGCATGGCGGCGTCGTGCGACATCTCGCCCATGTGCTTGTTGATCACGCCGACGAACAGGTTGGGCGCCACGTTGCCGTAGTAGGCAACCGGCACCTTCTCGCTGGGCTGCGCCAGCGCCTTGTAGCCCGCGTCGTCCAGGCTGGCCTGCGAGGCCTTGGCCTTGGCGATCCACTCGTTGAAGCCGTCCTCGGAGGTGGCGATGGCCTTGAAGTGCATGTCCGAGAAGCCTTCACCGCTGAAGTTGGACGACAGGCCCGCATACGTGCCCGGTTCGCGCGCGATCAGGTGCAGCTTGGTTTCCATGCCCGCCATGGCGTAGATCTGGCTGCCCAGCTGCGGGATGAAGAAGGCGTTCATCACCGAATCGGAGGTGATCTGGAAGTTCACCGGGCGATCGGTCGGGAAGGCCAGCTCGTTCACCGAGGCCACGCCGTATTCGGGATAGACGAACAGCCACTTCCAGTCCATCGACACGACCTGCACCGTCACCGGCTTGGCTTCGGACTCCAGCGGCTTGTACGGGTCGAGCGCATGCGAGCTCGTCCAGGTGATCACGGCCAGGATGACGATGATGATGGCAGGGATGGTCCACACCACCACCTCGATCTTGGTCGAGTGCGACCAGTTCGGCGCGTAGGTGGCCTTCTTGTTCGAGGAGCGGTAGCGCCAGGCGAACCACAGCGTCATCGCGATCACCGGGATCGCCACCACGGCCATCAGGCCCAGCGCGATCAGGATGAGGGACTTTTCATGGGCGCCCACGTCGCCCTTGGGCGAGAGGACTTCCATATTGCAGCCGCTGAGCAACACGGCGGCGCCGACGCCTGCGTAGCGCAGGCGCGAAAAGAGGGCTTGCATGTTCACTGACTACCTGGGGTGCAGCGTGGGGACGCGGCATGGTAGCCATGTTAGGTTCGTGTTGGAACTTCTTTGAGACACAATGCCGCAGATGAAATTTCTTGCGCAGACCGCTGCGACGACTTGACTTGAAAATGCAAGTGCGCGCACCCGCATTCGCACGTCGACCTTGGTGGAAAACTCCAGAAAATCGGCAGGCCGACGCCCCTGCTACCATGCGTCGATGGACCACACCACGTCTTCGAAACTGGCCGCCCTGCGACAGGCCATGCAGCAGCACGGCGTTGCCGCCTGCCTCGTTCCCAGCGCCGACCCGCACCTGTCCGAATACCTGCCCGCCCATTGGCAGGCACGCGAATGGCTGTCGGGTTTCACCGGCTCGGCCGGCACGCTCGTGGTCACGGCCGATCACGCCGGGCTGTGGACCGACGGCCGCTACTTCGCCCAGGCCGCGACGGAACTGGCCGGCAGCGGCATCGAACTGATGAAGCAGCGCGTGGCCCACGCGCCGGAGCACATCGACTGGCTGCTGGATCACCTGTCCGAGGGTCAGACGCTCGCCGTGGCCGGCGACAGTTTTCCGCTGGCCGCCGCGCGGCAGCTCGGCCAGCGCCTGGAACGCATCGGCGCCCGCCTGCGCACCGACCTGGACCTGCCCGGACTGATCTGGACGGATCGCCCCGCCCTGCCCGCCGCCCCCATCGTCGAGCACGCCATCCGCTACGCCGTCCAGCCGCGCGGCGACAAGTTCGGCCGCCTGCGCACGGCCATGCGCAAACTGGGCGCGACACATCATCTGATCTCCAGCCTCGACGACATCGCGTGGCTGACCAACCTGCGCGGCAGCGACGTGGCGTGCAATCCCGTGTTCCTCGCACACTTGATGGTGCAGACGGAAGGACATGCCACGCTCTTCGTCGATCGCGGCAAGCTCACCGATGCACTGGTGGTCGCGCTGGGCGCGGACCAGATCCGCATCGCCGACTACGCCACGATCACCGACGCGCTGTCCGAACTCGGCCCGCAGGATCGCCTGCTGCTCGACGGCTACCGCGTGGTGGTGGCGGTGGCCTCGGCCATTCCCTCCGCTGCCGCGCTGATCGAGGCGGCCAACCCGTCCACGCTGCTGAAGGCGCGCAAGACGGAAGCGGAGCTGGAACACATCCGCGACGTGATGCGCCGGGACGGCGCCGCGCTGGCGCGCGCGTTCCGCCGCCTGGAGGAACGCGTCACCGCCGGCATGACGCAGACCGAACTGGACGTGGACGCCCTGCTGCGCGAGGAACGCTCCGCGCAACCGAACTTCGTCGGCGAGAGCTTCTCGATCATCGCCGGCTACATGGCCAACGGCGCCCTGCCGCATTACCGGGCCACGCCCGAGGCGCACAGCACGCTCAAGCCACAGGGCCTGCTGCTGATCGACTCCGGCGGCCAATACCTGGGCGGCACCACCGACATCACCCGCGTGCTCGCGCTGGGCGAAACCACGGCGGAGCAACGGCGCGATGCCACCCTGGTGCTCAAGGGCATGATCGCGCTCAGCCGCGCCCGCTTCCCCAAGGGCGCCAGCGGCCCGCAACTCGACGCGCTCGCCCGCGCCCCGCTCTGGGCCAGCGGCATGGACTATGGCCACGGCACCGGCCACGGCGTCGGCTACTTCCTCAATGTGCACGAAGGCCCGCACGGCATCCGCCCGCCCGCCTCCGGCGCCACCCTGGTGCCGCTGGACCCGGGCATGATCACCTCGATCGAGCCGGGCCTGTACAAGCCGGGCCGCCACGGCATCCGCCACGAGAACCTGGCCGTGGTGGTCGAGGCCGACAAGACCGAGTTCGGCGAGTTCTACGCCTTCGAGACCCTGACCCTGTGCCCGTTCGACCGGCGCGCGCTGGAACCGGGCCTGCTCAATCCGGAGGAGCGCGCATGGCTGGACGACTACCACGCCACCGTCCGCGCCGCGCTGTCGCCCCTGCTGGAGGATGCCGACCTGGCGTGGCTGGAGCGGCACTGCGCGCCTCTATAGCTGCACGCCTTTATACAAGGAGGTCAGGCAAGCCGCGAGGACGGAATGCGCCGCGTGCGCTTGCTCGTCATCCCGGCGCAGGCCGGGATCCAGTAGCGGTACCGCGTGGTTCTCGCCAAGAGCCACACTTGAAGTCTTTCGCGACAACCCGGCACTGGTGCCACTGGATCCCGGCCTGCGCAGGGATGACGAGCAAAAACAACCGCTCCCACGCCGCATCTTGACCCCTTCCCCGCTCCCCGCCATCCTCCCCCGATTACCGAGCTTCGATCCCCACCATGAGCAGTCGCTACAACGCCGCCGACATTGAAGTCCTCTCCGGCCTTGACCCGGTCAAGCGCCGCCCCGGCATGTATACGGACACCTCCCGCCCGAACCACCTGGCGCAGGAAGTGATCGACAACTCGGTGGACGAGGCCCTCGCCGGCCACGCCAAGTCGATCGAAGTGATCGTGCACACCGACGGCTCGGTGGAAGTGACCGACGACGGCCGCGGCATGCCGGTGGACATCCATCCGGAAGAAGGCGTGCCGGGTGTCGAGCTGATCCTCACGCGCCTGCATGCGGGCGGCAAGTTCTCGGGCAAGAACTACAACTTCTCCGGCGGCCTGCACGGTGTGGGCGTGTCGGTGGTGAATGCGCTGTCCAACCGGGTGGAAGTCACCATCCGGCGCGACGGCAACGAATACCGCATGGCCTTCGAGAACGGCGACCGCGCCAGCGAACTCGAAGTGATCGGCTCGGTGCCGAAGAAGAAGACCGGCACCACCGTGCGCTTCTGGGCCGACCCGAAGTACTTCGACTCGCCGAAGATCTCGCTGGGCAAGCTGCGCCATCTGCTGCGCGCCAAGGCCGTGCTGTGCGCCGGCCTCAACGTGAAGCTGGTCGACGAAGCCACCGGCGACGTCAACGAGTGGTACTACGAGGATGGCCTGCGCGATTACCTGCGCGACGAGCTGTCCAGCGCCGAAGCCATCCCGGCGGAGCTGTTCGTGCACCACGTGCAGCGCGAGGCCGATGGCCTGGACGTGGCCCTGGCCTGGCTGCCCGAAGGCGAGCTGGTGCAGGAAAGCTACGTCAACCTGATTCCCACCGCGCAGGGCGGCACGCACGTGAACGGCCTGCGCTCGGGCCTCACCAATGCCATCCGCGAATTCTGCGACATCCGCAACCTGCTGCCGCGCGGCGTGAAGCTGGCGCCGGAAGACGTGTGGGAGCGCCTCGCCTTTGTGCTGTCGGCCAAGCTGCAGGATCCGCAGTTCGCCGGCCAGACCAAGGAACGCCTGTCCTCGCGCAACGCCGCGGCGATGGTCGAAGGCGTCATCCATGACGCCTTCAGCCTGTGGCTCAACCAGCACGTGGACCTGGGCGAACGCATCGCGCAGCTCGCCATCGAGCGCGCCAGCGCGCGCCTGAAGGCCGCCAAGCAGGTGGTGCGCAAGAAGATCACCCAGGGTCCCGCCCTGCCCGGCAAGCTCGCCGACTGCACCGCCACCGACCTCACCCGCACCGAGCTGTTCCTGGTGGAAGGCGACTCGGCGGGCGGCAGCGCCAAGCAGGCGCGCGACAAGGAGTTCCAGGCGATCCTCCCGCTGCGCGGCAAGATCCTCAATACCTGGGAAGTGGAGTCCGGCTCGGTGCTCGCTTCCGAGGAAGTGCACAACCTTGCCGTCGCCATCGGCTGCGACCCCGGCAAGGAAGACCTCTCGGGCCTGCGCTACGGCAAGGTCATCATCCTGGCCGACGCCGACTCCGACGGCCTGCACATCGCCACCCTGCTGAGCGCCCTGTTCCTGCGGCACTTCCCGGCGCTGGTGCGCGAGGGCCACGTGTTCGTCGCCATGCCGCCGCTGTTCCGCGTGGACGTGGGCAAGCAGGTGTTCTACTGCCTGGACGAAAACGAGAAGAACGCGATGCTCGAACGCGTGCAGCGCGAAAAGATGAAGGGGCAGGTCAGCACCACCCGCTTCAAGGGCCTGGGCGAGATGAACCCGGCCCAGCTGCGCGAGTCGACCATTCACCCGGACACGCGCCGCCTGGTGCAGCTCACCGTCGAAAGCGACGACGGCACGACCAAGCTGATGGACATGCTGCTTGCGAAGAAGCGCGCCAGCGACCGCAAGGCCTGGCTCGAGGAAAAGGGCGATCTGGCGACGCTGGAGGTTTGACCGCAGGGGCGCAGCAAGCCGCCCCGGATTTGCCCGTTTTGGCCGTCGGTCCCGCACAAACGGCGGCCATGCTTATGGACAAGGACCCCAACCAAGAGCGGCACCATGCTAGTCGCAGAGTATCCACAGGAAGTGGAAAGCCACCCGGACGTGGCTGCAGTCACCACGCAGGTCGTTCCCCTCGTCAGCACACGCCTTTCCGGACTCGATGGCCTGCGGGCCATCGCCGTCACGGCGGTCGTGCTGTTCCACGCCGATTTCTACTGGGCGCGCGGCGGCTACCTCGGCGTCGACCTGTTCTTCGTCATCTCCGGCTTCCTCATCACCAGCCTGATGGCCCGCGAAGTGGATCGCACGGGTCGCCTGGACCTGCGTGACTTCTACTGGCGTCGCGCCAAGCGCCTGCTGCCCGCATCGTGGCTGATGATGGGCGTGGTCGTGGCGGTGGCGGCATGGGTGGCGCGCGACGCGCTGCCTCACCTGCGCAACGATGTGGTCGCCTCGCTGGCCTACGTCACCAACTGGGAACTGCTGCGCAGCCAGACCTCCTACTTCGAGGCCACGGGCCGCCCGCCGCTGCTGCAGCATCTGTGGTCGCTGGCCATCGAAGAGCAGTTCTACATCCTGTGGGCGCCGCTGGCCTTCATCCTGCTGCCGCGCATGAGCCGCCGCGCCATGGCGTTCATCGCCCTGGCCCTCGCCGCCGCGTCCGCCGCATGGATGGCCATGCTGGCGCACAAGATCGGCTACCCCGGACAGGGCGATCCGTCTCGCCTGTACTTCGGCACGGATACCCACGGCTTCGCGCTGCTGCTGGGCTCCGCGCTGGGCCTGCTCTGGCAACCTTCGCCGGAGCTGGGTCGCCCCGGCGTGTTCGCGCAGGCCACCGGCTGGCTGCTCGGCCTGATCGCGCTGGCGTGCATGGTCGCGCTGTTCGCCATGATGGGCGAAGACACGCGCAGGCTGTATCCGTGGGGCTTTCTCGCCGCGGCGGCCACGGCGCTCGCGCTGATCATGATCGCCACGCATCCCGGCATGGCGTTCGGCCGCTGTCTGGACAACCCGGTGATGCGCTGGATCGGCGAGCGCTCCTACGGCATCTATCTCTGGCACTGGCCGGTGTTCATGCTGACACGACCGGGCATCGACCTGCGCACCATGGACAGCGGCACCGCGCTCGTCCCGCGCCTGGCGCTGACGCTCGCCGTGGCGGCGCTTTCCTATCGCTATCTGGAAATGCCCGTGCGACAAGGCGCACTCGGGCGCATTTTTTCAGCGCGGCGCCGTCACGCATGGCTCGGACGCATGGCCGTGGTCGCCACGCTGGTCATGGCGTTCAGCGCCATCGGCGTCGTGCTCTGGCATGCCCCGGCCCAGGCCAAGCCTGCGCAGGACGTGCGCGAGGCGCTCGATCTCAACACACCCGTGGCGCCGATCCAGGTGCAGGAAACGCTGGCGCCGATTCCCGCGGCGTCGGTGGAATTGCCCGTCGAGCCAGTCGTCGCGCCGGTGGCCGAGGCAGCGCCGGATCAGCCCGCCGTGGAAACCTTTACCGGCGAAGAACTCACCGCCGTCGGCGACTCCGTGCTGCTCGGTTCCGGCCGCCTGCTGAAGGCCACGCTGCCCGGCGCGGACGTGCACGCCACCATGGGCTGGCAGGCCGCCGACGTCATCCGGCAGATCAAGACACTGAAGAGCGCCGGCGGTTTGCGCGACGTGGCGCTGGTGCACCTGGGCACCAACGGCTACGTCACCGAAGATCAGCTGCGACAGATCCTCGCCATGCTGTCCGATTGCAAGCGCGTGGTGCTGGTGAACACGCATGTGCCGCGCCGCTGGATGGAAGCCAACAACGCGCTGATCGACCGCGTCGCGCCCGATTTCCCGAACGTGGTCACCGTGCGCTGGAACGATGTCTCGGAAAACCAGCCCGATTACTTCGTGTCCGATGGCGTGCACCTCACCACCATCGGCCAGCGCGCTTTCATCACGGAAATCATGCGCACCGGCCACCTGGCGCGCGACAAGGCGGAAACCGCCGCGGCCGATACTGCCGAGGCCGCCTCGGATCACGCCGCGGGCGATCTATCCCCCACGCTGGAACTCGCGCCGCAGCCCATCGCCAGCGACAACTACTGGCGCAAGATGGCGCTGTGCGAAACCGACGCCAACTGGAAGAATGCCGGCCGCCATTCCGGCGGACTGGGCATTTCGGTGGACGACTGGAAAACCTGGGGCGGCGGCGAGTTCGCGGCCACGCCCGCCGAAGCCACGCCGGAGCAGCAGATCGAAGTGGCCAACCGCATGTCCACGCAGGGCTGGACCAACGCGGCGGGCACGCTCGTCAAGCCCATCGGCTTCGTGCGCTGGCGCTGCGTGGCCGCACTGGGCCGCCCGCACTCCGCCACGCCCAATACGTACACGCGCGAAAGCGTGCTGGCGCAGACGTTCCACCTCGGCGAGCGCGGCGACGTCGTGCGCGACCTGCAACTGATCCTCGGCGAAAATCCCGATGGCATCTACACCATGAAGCTGCGCAAGAAACACCTCGCGTACCTGAAGCAAAATGGCCTGCCGGAAACCCTGGCGGGCACGGATTCATGAATGACCGGAGAGCATGGCGCATGGCACCTGTTTCGCGCTTTTTGATGATCAGTGCCTGGTGCGCTGGCTTTTTCGCACTATCCACCCTCAGTGTTCCCGCGCAGGCGCAGGACGCTCCCGCATCGTTCGGCGGCGTCAGCGACCTGGTCTGCCCCAACGCGCCGCCGGCTCCGCCGAAACCGTCGCCCAACCGCCCCGCCGCACGCGTCAACATGAGCGGCACGCAGATGCCCAGCGATGCGGAACTGGGCCCGCTGGCCAGAACCGTCATCCGACCGCAGCCGCTGCTCGATGCACAGGCCCTCGCCGGATTCGCGCCGGGAAGCAGCGAGCAGGCGCGGCGCATCGCCATCTGGGGTGACAGCCATATCGCCGGCGGTCCGTTCGCGTCCACCTTGATCCAGGCGCTGCGCGACAAGGGGCTGAACGTCGAGCCACGCCTGCTGCCGCCGACCATGGGGCGCGCCAACGTGATTCTTCCCGGGCTGCGCGCGTATTGCATCGGTTCGAGCTGGACGACGGATATCGCCTATACCTCGCCCACCCCGCTCGATATCGGGCCGGGGCTGGCCAACCGCGTCGTCGATGCCGGGCCGGACAGCTACGTCTGGCTCGACGTGCGCAATGCCGCGCGGCAAGCGGACGTGCGGCAGCTCCAGGTGATCTATAGCGCGCCGGCCGGTGCGTCCATCGACTACGTGATCGACGATGGCGTGCAGCGCACCGTGAACTTGCCGGCCACCAATACCAGCCAGGCGCTGGCGCTCGGCACCACCGGCACGATGTCCACCATCAAGCTGCGCGTGTCGCGCGGCAAGCTGGTGCTGCAGGGTTTCATCCTGGATCGCCCGCAGATGCCGGACGTGAGCTTCGACGTGTTCGGCCTGCCCTCCGCCACCGTCAAGGGCTGGGCCAATGCCAACCCGGAGAGCCTCGCCCAATCGCTGCACGGCGTGAGCTATGACGGCGTGCTGCTGGAGTTCGGCACCAACGAAGGCGCCGACCCAGATTTCGACGCGGAGAAGTACGCCACGATGCTGGAACGCGCACTGGGCAACCTGCGGCAGGTGTTTCCCAAGGCGTCCTGCGTGCTGGTGGGTCCGCCCGATCGCGGCGTGCTGCGCCAGGGCAAGGGCGGCTCACTGCCCCTGCTCACTTATAGCCGCGTGCATCAACGCATCGAGCAGGTGCAGCGGGATGTCGGCAGCCGCTACGGCTGCGTGGCCTGGAGCTGGCAGGATCTCATGGGCGGCCCTGGCGGAAGCTACGGCTGGGCGCATGCGCAACCCAGCCTGATGGGTCACGACCTGATTCACCTGAGCCCCGACGGTTACCGCCTCACCGGGCGCTCGCTGGCGCACAGCCTGGGCTGGTCGCCCTGATTGGCGGCGACGCCTTGTCCATGATCGGGGACAGGGCGTTCACCTGAGCGGGTGCTAATCTCCGGCGATGCACGCCCAATGGACCAGCCGCGCCATCCAGACGCTGGACGCCGAGGCTCATCGCTCGGCGGACACGCACCTTATCCGATTGGATCTGCCGGCCTTTCCCGGCATCCCGCTCTACCTCAAGGATGAATCGGTACATCCCACCGGAAGCCTCAAGCACCGGCTGGCGCGTTCGCTGTTCCTGTATGCCCTGTGCAATGGCTGGCTCGAACAGGGACGCGCCGTGGTGGAAGCCTCCAGCGGCAGCACGGCGATTTCCGAGGCATATTTCGCCCGGCTGCTGGAACTCCCCTTCTTCGCGGTGATGCCGCGCAGCACGTCGCGCGACAAGATCGCGCAGATCGAATTCTTCGGCGGGCATTGCCACCTGATCGACGACACCGACGTCTATGGCGCGGCGCAAAGGCTGTCCGACGACATCGGCGGTCACTACATGGATCAGTTCACCTATGCCGAGCGCGCCACCGACTGGCGCGGCAACAACAACATCGCCGAGTCGATCTTCCGGCAGATGCAGCGCGAGCCCGATCCCGCGCCGCGCTGGATCGTCGTACCGGCCGGTACGGGCGGCACCTCCGCCACCATCGGCCGCTACATCCGCTATCGCGGCGGCGCGCTCGATCGCACGCAGCTGGCCGTGGTCGATCCGGAACACTCGGTGTTCTATGATTACTACCACCAGCGCGACCCGAGCCTGCAGCTGTCGCGCGGCTCGCGCATCGAAGGCATTGGCCGCCCACGCGTGGAACCCTCGTTCATGCCGGGCGTCATCGACCGCATGCTGCGCGTGCCCGATGCTGCCAGCATCGCCGCTCTCGGCCAGCTGGAAGCGCTGCTTGGCCGGCGATGCGGAGGCTCCACCGGCACCAACCTCGTTGGCGCACTGCAACTGATGGCCGAAATGAAGGCCCGCGGCGAACACGGCCCGGTCGTCACGCTGATCTGCGACGGAGGAGATCGCTACCGCGGCTCCTATTACGACCAGGGCTGGCTGGATCGCGAAGGGCTGAATCGGCCTGATGAACGCGCTCGCCTTGAAACAGTGCTCCATGAGGGGCGCTGGATCGACTGAGCGGCGATGCTTACACTCGACGCTTGCCCGTCCCTCCAAGGGAATTCCCCATGGCCCTGACGCCACCCATCGACCTGCAACGCTGGATCGACGAACACCGTCACCTGCTGAAACCGCCGGTCGGCAACAAATGCATCGTGGACGGCGACTTCATCGTGATGATCGTGGGCGGCCCGAATTCGCGCACCGATTTCCACTACGACGAGGGCCCGGAGTTCTTCTACCAGCTCGAAGGAGAGATGGTGCTGAAGGTGCAGGACGAGGGCAAGCTGCGCGACATTCCCATCCGCGCCGGCCAGATGTTCTACCTGCCGCCCTGCGTGCCTCACTCACCGCAGCGCATGCCCGATTCGATAGGCCTGGTGATCGAGCGTCGCCGTCTCGCCGGCGAGAAAGACGGCCTGATGTGGTATTGCGAGCGCTGCAACCACAAGCTGTACGAGGAGTACTTCACCCTCGACAGCATCGAGCGCGATTTCCCACCCGTGTTCGAACGCTTCTATCGCTCCATCGATGCCCGCACCTGCGTGGAATGCGGACACCTCAATCCCGCGCCGGCCAAATACGCCTGAGCCGCCAGCGCGCTCAGCGTCGCTGCAACCATTTGCCGGCCATGCGACGCAGCGATTCGTCGCTGGCCGGATCCTCGGCGATGTCCCGGATGGAACGCCACGCGAGCGCGTGCGATTCCTCGCTGACCTCGAAGTCTTCGCTCGCGCCCGCCCGCACGACGTAGCGCACATCGTAATGCCAGTGCTCCGGTTCGTGCCCGCGCGCGGGGATGCGGTGGCGATCGAGGTCGAACGGCTCGGCTTCCACGCTCAGGCCGCTCAGGCCCGACTCTTCTTCCGCCTCGCGCAGTGCCACACGCGAAAGATCCACGTCGCCATCGGCGTGGCCGCCGAGCTGCAGCCAGCGGCCGAGCTTGCGGTGATGCGTGAGCAGGATGCGCTCGCCGTCCGCGCTCACCAGCCATGCGGAACCGGTGAAGTGCCCTTCCAGATGTTCGCGAACGAAAGCCCGCTCGCCCACGCCGAGAAATTCGATGAAATGCCGTGTGTCGGCCTCGTCCGGCCACCGTTGTGCATAGGCGTTGAAATGGTCGAACAACAGCGACATGGATGACGTCTCGAGTGGAAAGGATGACCGGCCGGCAGCGCTCGCAGGCCCCTGCATTATTTCAGATTGAGCTGATGTTCGTGATGTTCCCGGCGCTCCTAGCATCCCCGTCAACCGGCCTGGCCAAGGCCGGTAGGCGGCACGGCCATGCCACTCGGGGAACTGCTCTTGCGCAAGTCAGTCGTCGCTCTTTTCTTCTGTTTCGCCGCGACGGCGGCCGCGGCCGAGCCGGAGTACAACTTCACCGGTCCGCTGGTCACGCCCAATGCATCGGCGCTGCCGGGCGGGACGGTGCTCGTCGAACCCTATCTGATCTACACCGAGTCGCACGCCGTTTACGACGGCACCGGCGGTCGTCACGACGCGCGCCCCGGCTCCCATCAATGGCTGCTGGTAGTGCCTGCCACGGTGGGCATCACCGAGCGTCTCAACACGCAGCTCACCGCCGGCACCGCGTACAACGTTTCGGGCAAGGACCATAGCGACGGCACGCGGCTCACCGATACCTCGCTCATGCTGCAATACATGATCGTCGCGCCACGCGCGGACGGCACGGGGCCGGCGGTGTCGCTCAGCGCCACGCACGTGTTCCCTACCGGCAAGTACGACAAGCTGGGCGACAATCCGCTCAACGGCACCGGCAGCGGCGCGTCCAGCAACCGCATCGCGCTGTTCGCGCAGCAGAAGTTCTGGCTTCCCAACGACCACCCGCTACGTGTGCGTGCGTTGATCGCATGGGGACCATCGCCGTCGACCGTTCGTATCGACGGCGTAAGCTCCCACGGCACGCCGCCCGGCTTCCAGGGCAACGCGGCCATGGGAACGTCGATGGGCGTGAGCGCGGCCGTGGAATACGGCATCGACCGGCACTGGACCCTCGCCGCCGACCTGGCCTGGGACCACCGCAACGGTACGCACCTGCAAGGCACCGTCTGCCCGACGCCCGCCACATGCAGCAACCTCGACCAGCGCAACGGCCCCAACTGGACCTACAGCGTGTCGCCCGCCGTGGAGTACAACTTCAACGCCTCGGTCGGGTTGATCGTCGGGGCGCAGCTCAGCTTCGCGGGCCACAACGCGTCGTCCTACTGGGCGCCACAGGCCGCGCTCAACATGGTGTTCTGATGCCCGACACCGCCGCCAGATACGGGCAATCCGGCGCTTTCGAGGCCGCCCGCACTGCAACTTGTGCCTACGCGGCTCGCTGGGCTATGGTGATCCGTCGTCGCAGGGGAAGCGACGCCTCAGCCGTGGCGAAAGTCACGGTTTCACGCTTTTAAAAAACGATACAGCCGGCGGTAGGGGAGAAACATGCTGAAAAACCTGTTCGCGACGCATCCGATCCAGGCGTCGCCACACGTCGATGCCGGTGAACTGCCGCACGACAGCCTGCAAGGCGAGGCCAGCCTCAAGCGCGTACTTACCGCCCGCCATCTGGTGATGCTCGGCATCGGCGCCGTGATCGGCGCGGGTATTTTCGTCATCACCGGCCAGGCCGCCGCCGAACACGCCGGCCCGGCCCTGATCATCAGCTTCATTGTCGCCGGCATCGCCTGCGCGTTCGCGGGCCTGTGCTACGCGGAATTCGCGGCGATGATTCCCGTCTCCGGCAGTGCCTATGCGTATTCCTACGCAACCCTCGGCGAGATCGTCGCGTGGTTCATCGGCTGGAACCTGGTGCTCGAATACCTGTTCGCCGTGGCCACCGTGGCGGCGGGCTGGTCCGGCTACTTCAACGAGTGCCTTTCCATCCTCGGGCACTGGACCGGCTTGTCGCTGGCGCTGCCCGACTATCTCTCGACCGCGCCGCTCAAGTTCACCGACACGCACCAGATCGTCACCACCGGCGCACTGATCAACCTGCCTGCCGTGCTCATCGTCAGCGCGCTCACTTGGCTGTGCTACGTGGGCATCACGCAGTCGACCTTCGTGAACTCGCTGATCGTGACGATCAAGGTGCTGGTGATCGCGCTGTTCCTGATCTTCGCGTTCCGCTTCATCGATCCGGCCAACTGGCATCCCTTCATCCCGCCGGAAGAAGGCCCGGGCCGCTTCGGCACCAGCGGCATCTTCCGCGCCGCCGTGCTGGTGTTCTTCTCCTACGTGGGCTTCGACGCCGTGTCGACCGCCGCGGGCGAGGCGAAGAATCCGCAGCGCGACATGCCGATTGGCATTCTCGGCTCGCTGGCCATCTGCACCATCCTGTACATCGCGATGGCGCTCACCCTCACCGGCATTGCCCCGTACTACAAGCTGGGCACGCCGGAGCCGGTGGCCACGGCGCTGAACCTGTATCCGCAGCTGACCTGGTTGAAGGCCATCGTGTCGTTCGGCGCACTGGCCGGCCTCTCGTCGGTGATCCTGGTGATGCTGCTGGGCACCTCGCGCATCTTCTTCAGCATGGCGAAGGACGGCCTGATTCCGAGCGGCATGTCGCGCGTGCATCCCAAGCACCGCACGCCGCACGTGGCCACGATCATCGCGGGTGTCGCCGCGCTCGTGATCGCAGGCCTGTTCCCGGTGAGCATCCTCGGCGAACTGGTGTCCATGGGTACCCTGCTGGCGTTCACCACGGTGAGCATCGGCGTGCTGGTCCTGCGCTACACCCGCCCGGACCTGCCCCGTTCGTTCCGCGTGCCGGGTGGCAAGCCGGGCATCTGGTTCGTGAGCCTCGCCGGCGCCGTGATCTGCCTGTACCTGTTCTGGCAGTCGTTCCGCGCGAACTGGCCGCTGATGCTGGGCTGGACGACCTTCGGCATGCTCATCTATGCCTTCTATGGGTACTCCCATAGCAAGCTCCGCAAGCAAAACTCCTGACCTGACACGAAGGGCCGGCCCAGCGCCGGCCCTCCTGTTTTATCTTTCCATCTTTCGCGCCTTCCGCAGCACTAGGCTGACGCATGCTCAAACAGTTATTCGCCCGCAAAACCGACTTCTCCGACGCTGACGACGCCTCGCACGGCCCCACCCTTCGCCGCACGCTCGGCCCCTGGGGCATCACCGCCTTGGGCATCGGCGCCGTCATCGGCACGGGCATCTTCGTGGTCACCGGCCAGGCGGCTGCGGAACACGCTGGCCCGGCGGTGTTGATCTCCTTCATCCTGGCGGCGATCTGCAGCGGCTTCACCGCGCTGTGCTATGCGGAGTTCGCCACGCTCATCCCGATTTCCGGCAGTTCCTACTCGTATGCCTATGCGACGCTGGGCGAGCTCGTCGCCTGGTTCATCGGCTGGAACATGGTGCTCGAATACGGCATTTCCGCGTCGGCGGTGGCGGCGAGCTGGACCGGCTACTTCACCAGCCTGCTCGACAGCGTGGGCATCCACCTTCCGGTGGCGCTGACGGAAGCCCCGCTGGCCTTCACCGACGGGCACCTGGTGGCCACCGGCCACCTGATGAACCTTCCCGCCGTGGCGATCGTGCTGGCGCTGACCGCGCTGTGCTACGTCGGCATCAAGGAGTCGTCCGGGCTCAACGTGCTCATGGTGGCGCTCAAGGTGGGCCTGATCATCATCGTGGTGGTGGCCGGCTATCGCTACATCGATCCGGCCAACTGGCACCCGTTCATCCCCGCCAACGAGGCGCCCGGCAAGTACGGCTGGTCGGGCATCATGCGCGGCGCCGCCATGGTGTTCTTTGCCTATATCGGTTTCGAGGCGACCTCCACCGCGGCGCAGGAGTGCAAGAACCCGCAGCGCGACCTGCCGTTCGGCACCCTGGTCTCGCTGGTGATCTGCACCATCCTCTATCTCGCCATGGCTGCCGTGCTGACGGGCCTGATCTCCTACACCCAGCTCGGCACGTCAGAGCCCGTAGTGACGGCGGTGAAGAATTACCCGCAGCTCGGCTGGCTGCGCCTGGTGGTGGAGATCGGCGCGCTGATCGGCCTGTCATCGGTGATCCTGGTGATGATCATCGCGCAGCCGCGCATCTTCATGATCATGTCGCGTGATGGCCTTCTGCCAAAGGTGTTCAACCGCATCCATCCCAAATACCGCACGCCGCACATCAACACGGTGATCACCGGCGTGGGCATCGCCATCCTCGCTGCGGTGTTTCCGCTCGATCTGCTCGCCGACCTCACCTCGATGGGCACCCTGATCGCCTTCGTGGCGGTGTGCGCGGGCGTGCTGATCCTGCGCTACACCTCGCCACACCTGCATCGCGGCTTCCGGGTGCCGTGGGCCTGGTTCATCTGCCCCGCCGGCGTGATCAGCTGCCTGGCCTTGCTCTATTTCATGAGCTGGTTCAACTGGCTCCTGATGATCATCTGGACCGCCATGGGCCTGGCCATCTACTTCGGCTACGGGCTGCGCCACAGCCGCCTCCACCGCCGACCTGAACAGGGCTGAGAGCACTTTGGCGGCGATCTGCCGCCAACGTCGCCGAAAATGCCGCAAAACTCACCTCGCCTTCCGGGAAGGAATGACAGGCACGCGGCGACTATTCGTGAGGCCCAGTCTTTAATAAAGACATAACTTATTGATTTTTATAGTTTTAACGAGACTTTTTCGAGAAAATTTCGGGGCCTACGGGCCCCAAAATGCCCCGCCGGGAGTATCATCTGTGCTCCGTGGGTTGATCACTTGGCAGTGGGCCCCGGATTGCCGCCCGGCGCGTCAGGCGGGTCAGCTCCTCGGCCTGACGCGTCTGGGCAGCATCTTCTCTCTCACCGAATGCTTCGGTTCGAGTTTCCCCTTCCGCTAGAGATGACGCATCGAGCGAAACGTGATCGCGTGCGTGACGGGCACGTCATGAAAAAAGAAAGGCCGGCGCGATGGCCGGCCTTTGATCACGCGCGAGAGCGTGGCGATCAGGCTTTCTTCGGCGCGTGCGATACGCACCAGCCCTTCGCGTTCACCGCCTTGCCCGGGAACAGCTGGCACGGGCCGTAGCCGGTCGGGCCGCCGGAATAGAACTGGCAGTTGGAGCAAGCGTCGCCCGCCTTGTGCTTGGCATCGGTCGTCTTGCTCGCATCTTCAACGTAACCGAGTGCCTTGGCGGTGGGATCCGAATCAGCCAGGTGCGGCAAATCGGCAGCGCGCGCGACGCGCGGCAAGGTGCCGATCATGGCAGCTGCGACAGCCGTCCCGGCTGCGGCCTTGAGAAACCGGCGACGCGATTCGATATCTTTCTCTTGCGACATGGGTCCAACCTCCGTCGTAAAACATTTATGTTCGCCACGCCCGTGGCGAAGCTCCGTCAAATCTACTCGCTTCGCCGATAAGTCGTGAGAATGGATCGCATTTTCGGCGTATCGAGAAAAATCCGACGTGATATAGTGCCAGCCCGTTTGGACGTCCATACATCATGAGCCAGGTTCTACCCGACACCATTTCGCCCGCCGTGTTCGCCGAGCGTTCCGACGCCATCGCCGACGCCGCGCGCGAACTCGCCGCCGCCGGCTGGACGCCCGCCACCAGCAGTAATTTCTCGATGCGCATCGACGGCGACCACGCCGCGATCACCATCTCCGGCCGCGACAAGGGCAAGCTCGGGCGCGACGACATCATGCTGATCGACATGCAGGGCCAGGCGGTCGGCACCAGTGCGCGCCCCAGCGCGGAAACCGACCTCCACACGCAGATCTACCGTCGCCTGCCCGACATGAACGTGGTGCTGCACACCCATTCGCGCACGCAGAGCGTGGCCTCGCGCCTGTTTGCCCGCGACGGCGTGGTGAAGCTGGAGGGCTGGGAACTGCAGAAGGCCATCGCCGGGCAGACCACCCACGATGCCGAACTGGCGATCCCGGTGTTTCCGAACACGCAGCACATGCCCGAGCTGGTCGCCCAGGTCGATGCGTGGCTGGATAGCGGGCGCCCGCTGCATGCGTATCTGATCAACGGCCACGGCATCTACACCTGGGGCCGCGACATGGCCGAGACGCGCCGCCATCTGGAGGCGCTCGAATTCCTGCTCGGCTGCGAGCTTGATCTCCGGAGGTTGTCCGCATGAGCCGTCTGCGCATTTTCAACGAGAACCAGCCTGAGGCTCCGCTCTCGGTCCACACCCGTCACGCGGACATCGCCCATGAGCTGTCCAGGATCGGCGTGCGCTTCGAGCAGTGGGAAGCCAACCAGCCGATCGCGCCCGGCGCCAGCCAGGAGGAAGTGATCGCCGCCTACCGTGGCGACATCGACCGTCTGATGTCCGAAGAGGGCTACCAGGCCGTCGACGTGATCAGCCTGAAGCCCGACCACCCGGACCGCGCCGCCTTGCGCCAGAAGTTCCTGAGCGAGCACACGCACAGCGAGGACGAGGTGCGCTTCTTCGTCGCAGGCGCCGGCCAGTTCACCCTGCACGTGAACGGCAAGGTCTACGATGTGCTGTGCGAACAGGGCGACCTGATCGGTGTGCCGGACGGCACCTGCCATTGGTTCGACATGAGCGAATCGCCGTACTTCGTGGCCATCCGCCTTTTCACCAACAAGGAAGGCTGGGTCGCCCAGTTCACCGGCGAGGACATCGCCGCGCGTTTCCCCCGCATGACGCCGCACACGTCGGCCGAGGCCGCCTGAGCCTCATCCCCAAGCCCGCCGTGCCATGCCGGCCGGCGGGTTGCGCAGGATCATGAACCGATGCCCGGGCCTCGCCCCGGGTGAGGCTGCCGGGTAAGCTTGTCGCTCCCCCTTTCCAAGCTTTCCCGCATGACCGTCATCCGCGCCATCGTTACCGACATCGAGGGCACCACCAGCTCGATCAGCTTCGTCAAGGACGTGCTGTTCCCGTACGCCTACAGGCGCCTGCCTGCCTTTGTCGAAACGCATGGCGACACGCCGGAAGTGCGGCACTGGCTGCACGAAGCGGCCAAGGAGGCCGGCATCGTCGAGGCGCCGCGCCAGGAAGTGATCGAGCTGCTGCTGCGCTGGATCAAGGAAGACCGCAAGTCCACCGCGCTGAAGGCACTGCAAGGCATGATCTGGCAGGAAGGCTATGCCAGTGGCGAATACCAGGCGCACGTTTATCCCGAGGTGTCCGCCAGGCTGCATGAGTGGCGCGCCGACGGCCTGCACCTGTACGTCTACTCGTCCGGTTCCGTGCCGGCCCAGAAGCTGTTCTTCCGCTACAGCGAGGCGGGCGACCTGACCCCGATGTTCTCCGGCTATTTCGATACCGAGACCGGCCCCAAGCGCGAACAGCGCTCGTACGAGTCGATCGCCGAAGTCGTGGGCGAGTTGCCCGCGCATATCCTGTTCCTCTCCGACATCGTGGAAGAACTCGACGCGGCGCGCGCCGCCGGTTTCCGCACGGGCTGGCTGCTGCGCGAACCGCTGGAGATCCCGGCGTCGCCGCGTCATCCGGCCTACCGCACGTTCGACGACATCGTTCTCTGAGCGCCCGGGTTCCCGCCATGCGTACTGCCCTGACCGCCCTGCTCGCCTTCGCAGCCGGCGTATTGCTCATGGTGGGCCTGTCGTCTCACCGTGCGTCCTCGCCCCCGGCATCCAGCGGCCAGGAACAGGCCGCGCAGGGCGCCACCGCACCCGCGCCGGCCAGCACGGCCGCGACGACGGATGACGACGACGCCACGGCGGACCACTGGCCCCAGCAGGCGCCGTCGCCCGAGCAGGTGATGTATGCGCAACGCGGCATGGTGCACAAGGCGCTGGCGGAACTGGGCCCTCGCACGCCGGGGCGCCCCAATCTGTACGTGGTGGCGTTCGGCGCCGATGGCGGCGAAGACGTCTTCCGCAACGAGGCCGAGTACGCGGCGAAGATGTTTCCGCAGCGCTTCGGCCCGGATGCGCACGTAGTCGTGCTGGAAAACAATCCAGGCTCGCTGGACCGGCATCCGCTGGCCAGCTGGAGCAACCTGGAGGAAACCCTCGACGGTCTCGCCAACCTGATGAAGCCCGACGAGGACATCCTGCTGCTGTACCTCACCACGCACGGCGACGAGGACCACAACCTGCTGGTGGACCTGGATCCGCTGCCGCTCGACCAGATCGGCGCGAACGATCTCTCGGACATCCTTTCCAAGCGGCCCTTCAAGTGGAAGGTCGTGGTGGTCAACGCGTGCTACTCCGGCGGCTTCGTGCCGTCGCTGCAAGGGCCGGGCACGCTGGTCATCACGGCGGCGCGCAGCGATCGCAGCTCGTTCGGCTGCGGCGCGGATTCGGACATCACCTATTTCGGGCATGCGTGGCTGGTGGATGGCCTCAACCACACCACGGACTTCATGGAAGCCTATCGCCAGGCGTCCGCCGAGATCGCCCAGTGGGAAGCCAAGGACAAGCTGACGCCCTCGGAGCCGCAGATGAGCGTCGGCTCGGGCATTGCCGAACAACTGGCCCTGTGGCGCAAGCACATCACGCCCGGGCCGGTCGTCGCGTTCAAGCCGGCGGTGCCGGCGACGATGCTGGGGCATCCTGGCGAGGCGCGTTGAGTGGCGAAGACTTTGGCGTCGCCTGGACGCCGCCTACTTCGTCATTCCGGCGCAGGCCGGAATCCAGCGGCGAAAACGTGCGGTTTCGCGTATAGGCGAAAACAAAGAATGGTTTCCGGGCGACAACCGAGCATAGTCGCCACTGGATTCCGGCCTGCGCCGGAATGACGGCGATAGCCAACTAGCGCTTTCGAATCGCGCCGATAAGCGTCACGCCGCCACCGGGCTGCGCGCATGCCAGATCCAACGCTCTTCGCACAGCGGCACGCCCTTCCCGTCCAGCGGGAACAGCACCGCGCCGCGCGGCGCCACGCGCAGCTCCATGCCGGCTTGCAGGCCGAGCCGCGAAAGATCCTCGCTGGCCACGTCCGCTTCCAATGCCAGGTCGAGCGAAGCGACGTATAGATCCAGGTGCGCCACGCCGCCCGCCAGGTAGATATGCCGCAGATGGGCCAGCCAGGCCGGCAGCGACGACGGCACCGCCAGGCGCAGCTGTTCCGGTCGCACGTAGGCCACGGCCTCGGTGAACCGGCCGTGCCAGGGGTCGCCATCGGGCATCCATCCACCCGCAGCAAATCCATCGGCATGCCGGCGCACCGCAAACCGGTTCACCTTGCCGATGAACTCGCACACGAACGGCGTCGCCGGCTGCTGATAGATCACTTCGGGCGGCCCGACCTGCTCGATGCGGCCGTTGTTCATCACCGCCACGCGATCGGCCAGCTCCAGTGCCTCTTCCTGGTCGTGCGTGACGAAGATGCTGGTAAGCCCGAGTTCTTCATGCAATTCGCGCAGCCAGCGACGCAGGGCGACACGCACCTGCGCGTCCAGTGCGCCGAAGGGCTCGTCCAGCAGCAGCAGGTCCGGCTCCACCGCCAGCGCGCGCGCCAGCGCCACGCGTTGCCGCTGGCCGCCGGAGAGCTGCGCCGGATAGCGCGTGCCCAAGCCTTCCAACTGCACGCGTCGCAGCAGGCGGTCGACGCGCGCGCGGATGTCGCTGCGTGACGGACGCGACCGCCACGGCCGCACGCGCAAGCCGAACGCGATGTTCTCGATCACGGTCAGGTGGCGGAACAAGGCGTAGTGCTGGAAGACCATGCCGATGCGGCGCTCGCGGGCCGGCGTGGCGAGAAAATCTTCCTCGCCCTTGAGCACGCTGCCGCTGTCGGGGTAGTCCAGGCCGGCCAGGATGCGCAGCAAGGTGGTCTTGCCCGAGCCGGAAGGCCCCAGCAGGGCGAGGAATTCGCCCGGCGCGATGCTCAGGCTGACATCGTCCAGCGCCTGGAATCCGGCAAAGCGGCGATGGAGTCGTGACAGTTCAAGCACCGTATCGCCCTCTCAATGACCACCGGGCGCATGCGCGGCGATCTCGTCGCCGTAGCGCCATTCCAGCAGGGTTTTCACCGCCAACGTCACCAGCGCCAGCAAGGCCAGCAGCGAGGCGACCGCGAAGGCGCCGACGTATTCGTATTCGTTGTAGCGCATTTCCACTTCCAGCGGCATGGTAGTGGTCAGCCCGCGGATGTGTCCGGACACCACCGAAACCGCGCCGAACTCGCCCATGGCGCGGGCATTGCACAACAGCACGCCGTACAGCAGGGCCCAGCGGATATTGGGCAGGGTGACGCGGAAGAACAGCTGCCAGCCGCTGGCGCCCAGCACGCGGGCGGCCTCCTCCTCCTCGCTGCCCTGCGCCTGCATCAGCGGGATCAGCTCGCGCGCGACAAAGGGCAGCGTCACGAACATGGTCGCCAGCACCAGGCCCGGCACGGCAAAAATGATCTTGATGCCGTGGCTGTCCAGCCACGGCCCGAACCAGCCACGCGCACCGAACAGCAGCACGTAGACCAGGCCGGACACCACCGGCGACACCGAGAACGGCAGGTCGATGAACGCACCCAGCAAGGCCTTGCCGCGAAATTCGAAGCGCGTCATGGCCCACGCCGCGGCGATGCCGAACACCAGGTTCATCGGCACGGCGATCACCGCCACCAGCAAGGTGAGGCGGATCGCGGACAGCGCCTCCGGCTCCTTGATGGCCTCGAGATACGGCCCAAGACCCTGGCGAAGCGCCTCGACGAAGACCGTCGCCAGCGGCAGCAGCAGGAACAAGGTCAGGAAGACCAGCGCCAGCAGGATAAGCACCGCATGCACCACGCGGCGCGGCCATGCCACCGGACGGGAACGCAGCGGCGCACTCATGCCGAGCGCTCCGCCCAGCGCTGGCTCCAGCGCTGCAGCAGCGACACCAGCACCAGCAGCCCGAACGACAGCAGCAGCATCGCGACGCCCAGCGCGGCGGCGCCCGCATAGTCGAACTGTTCCAGCTTCTGCACGATCAAGAGAGGCGCGATCTCCGAACGCATCGGAATATTGCCGGCGATGAAGATCACCGAACCGTACTCGCCCACCGCGCGCGCCAGTGCCAGCGCAAAACCCGTCAGCAGGGTCGGCGCCAACATGGGTAGGATCACGCGGAAGAAGGTTTGCCAGCGCTGCGCGCCCAGGCTTTCGGCGGCCTCCTCCACGTCGCGCTCCAGCGAAGACAGCACAGGCTGCAAAGTGCGCACGACGAACGGAAACCCCACGAACACCATGGCGACGAAAACGCCAAGCGGCGTATACGCCACCTTGATGCCCAGCGGCTCCAGCCACCGCCCCAGCCAGCCGTTGGGGGCGTACAGCGTGGTCAACGCGATGCCGGCCACCGCGGTCGGCAGGGCAAAGGGCAGATCCACCAGCGCATCGAACAGGCGGCGTCCGGGAAAGCGATAGCGCACCAGCACCCAGCCCACCAGCAGGCCGATCACCACATTGACGAGCGCCGCCACCACGGCGCCGCCCACGCTCAGCCGCAGGGCAGCCAGCGTGCGTGGCGCCGACAGCAATCGCACCAGCCCTTCGAGGCCGATGCCGGAGGCCTTCCACGCCAACGCCGCCAGCGGCAGCAGCACGACCAGACCGAGGTAGGCCACCGCGTAGCCGAGACTGAGGCCGAATCCCGGCAGCACGCGCTTGCGCATGGCGTCAGCTACCCGGCCCCAGCTGATCGAAGATCGCGCCGTCGTTGAAGAACTTGGCCTGCACCTGGCGCCAGTCGCCGAACAGCTCGCCCAGGGTAAAGGTGTGCGTGGCCGGGAACTGGCTTGCGTAGCGCGCGGCCACGTCGGCGGAGCGCGGGCGATAGAAATTCTTCGCGGCGATCTCCTGCCCTTGCGGCGAATACAGGAATTCCACGTAGGCCTGCGCGACCGCGCGCGTGCCGTGCTTGTCCACGTTGCTGTCCACCACCGCCACCGGCGGCTCGGCCACGATGGTGATGGAGGGCACCACGATCTCGAAGGTATCGCCACCGAGCTGGCGCTTGGCGAGCAGCGCCTCGTTCTCCCAGGCGATCAGCACGTCGCCCACGCCGCGCTGCACGAAGGTGTTGGTGGCGCCACGCGCACCGGTATCCAGCACGGGCACGTGCTTGTACAGCTCCTTCACGTACGCCCTCGCCGTGGCCTCGCTGCCACCCGGCTGCTTGAGCGCGTAACCCCAGGCGGCGAGGAAGTTCCAGCGCGCGCCGCCGGAGGATTTCGGATTTGGCGTCACCACCTGGATGCCCGGGCGCACCAGGTCAGCCCAGTCCTTGATGCCCTTGGGGTTGCCCTTGCGCACCAGGAACACGATGGTCGAGGTGTACGGCGTGGCGTTGTTCGGCAGCTTCTTCTGCCAGTCCTTCGCCAGCAGGCCGCGGTCGGCGATGGCGTCGATGTCGTAGGCCAGCGCCAGCGTCACCACGTCGGCCGGCAGGCCCTCCACCACCGAGCGCGCCTGCTTGCCCGAGCCGCCGTGCGACATGCGCACGTTGACGCTGTCGCCGTGCTGCGCCTTCCACTGCGCCGCGAAGGCCGCGTTGACCTGGCGATACAGCTCGCGCGTAGGGTCGTAGGACACGTTGAGCAACGACACATCCGCGGCGGAGACGATCACCGACCACAGCATGCTCGCCGCAGCGAACCAGACCAGCATGGACTTCTTCATGGCGCCTCCTGCGAAACGGTGGAACGGCAGACTAGCGTCGGCGAACGAAACGGCGAAATCGCAATATGGCATATCGTCATGTCGCGTCCTTGCGCAACATCAGCACGGAAGCATCTGATTTGCGTAAGAGCCCGTTCAATATCCCAGAGCAGGGTCCGATTTCCTCACCGTCATTCCGGCGAAAGCCGGAATGACGGTGAGGGATATAGACGTTGATGCGAAAGTTTGAACAGGTTCCAGGAAGCGCATAACCCATGCCCTCTCACGGCAGCTCACTCGCGCTCTCGCGGGAAACCAGGCTGGCCTGCGACAGCCGCACCGCCAGGCGATGCGCCGCCACGCGAATCTCCGGCATGGCCGTGCACTCCCACAGGTTGCCGCGCAGCAGCGAGCCGATGGCATACAGGCCGGGATGCGGCCGCCCGTCCGCGCTCAGCAGTTGCCCGTCGGCCTGCGCCAGCACGCCCAGCTGCAAGGGGTCGGCCGTGGCCAGTCCATCGCGCAACAACTGCGACAACAAATCGTGGGCGCCATAGGCCACGGCGGTGTCCAGCCCGGTCGCCTGGATCACCAGGTCCGCTTCCAGCACGCTGACCAGCTGGGTCGAGCGCTCGCGCAGCGTCACCTGCAGGGGCGCCGTGCCATCGACATCCAGCACGCGCGCGGCCAGCACCTGCAGGCGGCCTTCCTCGTGCAGCTGGTTGATCGCCTCGCCCGTCGCCGGCGCCATGCGGTGGCGCGCGGCTTCCCAGACCCAGCGCACGTGGCGCAGGAACTGGCGGCGCCGCGCATGCGACAGCTGCTGCCACAGTTGCGCGTTGACCGGCCGCATGCCGTCGATGATGCTGCGCCATTCGGCGTCGCCGGCCGCGCCCTGCATGGCTTCGCGCACCAGCCGGAACATGCGGGCGGCGCCATCGCTGGACAGCAGCGCGCGGTTGAGTTCCTCCTGTCGCGCATACGGCGCCAGCGGCATGGCCGAATGGGTGAACGGCAGCAGCCCGTGGCGCGACACGGCCACCAGCTCCGCATGCGGCCAGCGCAGCGCGGCGGACAACAGCGTGTCCACCGCGGTCAGGCCAGTGCCGATCACCATCACGCGGCGCGGCGCCGACGGATGCCGGTCCAGCCGCCACGGATCCAGCTCGTAGGCGCCGCTGGCCAGCGCCGTGGTGGACACGGTGCGCAACGGCCGCTGCGCCAGCGCGCCCACGGCCAGCACGACCTGCCCCACCTCCAGCCAGCGATCCGCGCCGACGCGCACCGCGTAGCCGCGCTCGCCGCGCGACACGATTTCGCGCGCGCTTTCCGGATGAATGCGGAAACTGCGCCCGGCACGGCGCGCGGCATCGATGCGCGCGCCCACCTGGGCCTGGATGAAATCACCGAAGATGCGGCGCGGCAGGAAATCCGTGCCCTTCACCTGCCCCAGTTGGCGCGACGCATGCTGGATGAAATCCTCGGCATGCTCCTGGAACACGCCCATCGCCGACGCGCGCACGTTCAACAGATGCCGGTCGTCGCCGGTGCCATAGGCCACGCCGCGTCCCGGGGCATGCTGCCCCACGATCCAGTGCACCGTGCCGGCGTCGAACCGGGTCAGCAGTTCGCCGAACGCCGCGGCGCCTGCCGCCCCACCACCGATCACCGCGACATCAGCCATAGCGTCGTCCTCGAAAGGGGGACACAAAATCCTCGCGATCTGCCCTTGGCAGGTCACTACCTGTTGCGTCCCCTTGAAAGAAATCCCGGGTGAAAGCCGCCTTCACATCGCGCGACAGTCACGCCACTCACACCTGGCCATCGCCATCGGCCCAACCACTGCAGCGATTCGTTCCGGTGGATACTTGCCACGTCGTCGTGCCCGGAACACAAGAGACCACAGCACCCGTTAAAGCCGCGCTAGCCCTCCGTGCACTTGCGGCGCGGCTCATTGCCGGCAGGTTATGACGCGGCGCGCACCGCATGCCGCTGTTCCAGCACGGCGGCCACGTCGGACAAACCCAGCCCGCGCGCGCGCAAGGCCACGGCAAGGTGGTAGACGAGATCGGCGGCTTCGCCCAGCAAGGCTTCGTCGTCCTGCGCCACCGCGGCCAGCGCGGTTTCGACGCCCTCCTCGCCCACCTTCTGCGCCATGCGGCGGATGCCGCCTTCGAAAAGCTTGGTGGTGTAGCTGCCGGCCGGGCGCTCCGCATGCCGCTGCGCGATCAACGCATCCAGTTCGGCCAGGAATCCCAGCGGCGGCTGCGCGTCGTCGCCGAAGCAACTGCTGGTGCCGTTATGGCAGGTTGGACCGTGCGGCTCGGCAAGCACCAGCAAGGTATCGGCATCGCAATCCATGCGCACGGACTTGAGCGCCAGCACGTGGCCCGAGCTTTCGCCCTTGGTCCACAGGCGCTGCTTGCTGCGGCTGAAGAACGTCACTTGGCCGCGTGCCTGCGTGGCCGCCAGCGCTTCGGCATTCATGTAGCCCAGCATCAGCACTTCGCCCGTCAGCCAATGCTGCACGATGGCCGGCAGCAGGCCGTCGCCTTTGGCCCAGTCGAGTGGGGAGGGATCGAGGGTGGTGGTGTTCATCGCGAATCTCTTCTGAAAACGTGCCGATCCACCGGATCGGCGCACGGTCGATTACAGCCTTACGTCCACGCCCCACGCCCGCAGCGATTGCTTGAGCGCGGGAATGGCGATCGCACCGGAATGGAACACGCTGGCCGCCAACGCGCCATCCACATCCGCCTGTACGAACGCATCGCGGAAATGCTCCGGTGCACCGGCGCCGCCCGAGGCGATCAGCGGCACCTGGCACAGGCGGCGTACCGCCGTGAGCTGTTCCAGGTCGTAGCCCTGGCGCACGCCGTCGCTGCCCATGCAGTTGAGCACGATCTCGCCGGCGCCGCGCTGCTGCGCTTCGGCCACCCAATCCAGCGTGCGGCGTGGCAGCGCCTGCGTGCGCGACGGGTCGCCGGTGTACTGGCGCACGCGCCATTCGCCATCGGCATCGCGCAGGCTGTCGATGCCCACCACCACGCACTGCACGCCGAACGCCGCGGCCAGTTCGTCGATCAGGTCGGGACGTTCCAGCGCCGGCGAGTTCACAGAGATCTTGTCCGCGCCCGCATGCAGCACGGCACGCGCTTCCTCCACGCTGCGGATGCCACCGGCCACGCAGAACGGGATGTCGATCACGCTGGCCACGCGCTCCACCCAGCCGCGATCAACGCTGCGGCCTTCCGGGCTGGCGGTGATGTCATAGAACACCAGCTCGTCGGCGCCTTCGTCGCGGTAGCGCAGCGCGAGATCGACGATCTCGCCCATCACCACGTGATCGCGGAAGCGCACGCCCTTCACGACCTTGCCGTCACGCACGTCCAGACAGGGAATCAGGCGACGGCTCAGCATGCCAGCGCATCCTTCAGGCTGAAGCGGCCTTCGAGCAGGGCGCGACCGAGAATGACGCCGCGCGCGCCGGCATCGCGCGCCGCGCGGATATCGTCCAGCGAACGCACCCCGCCGGAAGCCTGCACCGCCATCGTCGGCACGGCCGAGGCGAGGTAGCGGTAAAGGTCGAGATTGAAGCCGGCCAGCATGCCGTCGCGGTCGATGTCGGTGCACAGCAGGTGCGTGGCGCCGCGCGCCGCATACCAGGGCGCGAGATCGTCCAGCGTGCGCGATTCGGTTTCCGTCCAGCCCGCGCTTGGCAGCGTCCATGCGCCGTCGCGATGCAGCGTATCCAGCGCGAGCGTGAACTTCTCCGCGCCGCGCAGGGCCAGCCAGCCTTCCACCGTTTCCGGCTCGCGAATGGCCAGGCTGCCGAGCACCACGCGGGACACGCCGGCGCCGAGCAGCCGCTGCACGTCCGCCTCGGAACGCACGCCACCGCCCGCCTGGATGCGCATGCCATCGCGGGCAATCGCCTCGATGACTTCGAGATTCTCCAGGCTGCCGCCGCGCGCGCCGTCCAGGTCCACCAGATGCAGCCACTGGGCGCCGGCTTGGGCATAGTCGTGCGCCAGCGAGCGCGGGTCGACGTCATAGGTGGTCTGCTGCGCATAGTCGCCCTGCTTCAGGCGCACGACGCGACCGGCGCGCAGATCGATGGCGGGAATGACCGTAAAGCTCATAGTTCGAGGAAGTTCTTCAACAGGCGGGCGCCGACCTGAGCCGAGCGCTCGGGGTGGAACTGCATGCCATGGAAATTGCCGCGCGCGATCACCGAGGCGAACTCGCCGCCGTAGTCGGTAGTCGCTAGTGCGTAGTCGCCCGTGGGCACCGCGTAGCTGTGCACGAAATAGGCCCAGTCGCCATCGGCCAATCCTTTGAGCAGGTCGTGATCGCGATGCGGCCGCAGGCGATTCCAGCCCATGTGCGGCACGCGCAGGCCGGGTTCCTCGACGAAACGCTTCACCGTGGCGGGTATCACGCCCAGGCAGGCCGTATCGCCCTCTTCCGAGCGCTCGCACAGGAGCTGCATGCCCAGGCACACGCCAAGCACCGGCTGCGTCAGCGAGCGCATCAGCTCCACCAGGCCCAGTTCGCGCAGGCGCGTCATGCCGGGGCCGGCGGCGCCGACACCGGGCAGGATCACCTTGTCCGCCGCGCGAATGACCGCCGCGTCCGAGGTCAGCGCTGCGTCCACGCCCAGGCGTTGCAACGCGTAGCGCACGGAGCCGATATTGGTGCCGCCGGCATCCACCAGGACCACGCTCATCACAGCGCTCCCTTGGTGCTCGGCAACTCGCTGCCTTCGCGGCGAATGGCCTGCCGCAACGTGCGCGCCACTACCTTGAAGCAGGCTTCCACCATATGGTGCGCATTCTCGCCGCGCACGCTCAGGTGCAGGTTGGCGCCCAGTGTCTCGCACAGCGACCGGAAGAAGTGCGGCACCAGTTCGGTGGGAATGTCGCCCACGCGCTCGCGCGGGAACTGCCCTTCGAACACGAAGTAAGGCCGCCCGGAAAGGTCCAGCGCCGCACTCGCCTGTGATTCGTCCATGGGCAGCACGAAACCGTAGCGGCCGATGCCGCGCTTGTCGCCCAGCGCCTGACGCAATGCCTGGCCGAGCGCCAGCGCGCAATCCTCGATGGTGTGATGCTCGTCGATGTGGGTATCGCCATCGCAGCGCAGCGCCAGCGCGAAACCGCCGTGCTTGCCGATCTGTTCCAGCATATGGTCGAAGAAGCCCAGGCCGGTGTGGATCTGCGGCTCGCCAGGCTTGTCGAGATTCACGCTCACGGTGATGCGCGTTTCGCGCGTGTTGCGTTCCACCGTGGCCATGCGCGGGCCGTCCAGCAGCTGGTGCGCGATCTCTTCCCAGGCCAGCCCGTGCGGACCGACCCGGAAGCCGCGCACGCCCAGGTTCGCGGCGAACTGCAAATCCGTCTCGCGGTCGCCGACCATCGCCGACGCCGCGCGGCTCCAGCCGTCATCCGCCAGGTATTGGCGCATCATGCCGATGCCCGGCTTGCGGGTGTCCTTGCGCTCGTGCAGAAAGCTGCGGTCGATCAGCACCTCGCGCACCTTGATGCCTTGCGAAGCAAGGATGCGCATCAGCAGTTCATGCGGCCCGATGAAATCCGCCTCCGGAAAACTGTCGGTGCCCAGGCCGTCCTGATTGGTGACCATCACCAGCTCGTAGCCGGCGGCGACGAAGCGCTGCAGCGCCGCGATCACGCCCGGCAGCAGCGCGAACTTCTCGTAGCTGTCGATCTGGAAATCGTCCGGCTCCTCGATCAGGCAGCCGTCGCGGTCGATGAAAAGGATCTTGCGGCTCATGAGGTTTATCCCGCCACCGTTCCGTTGGTACGTGTGTCGGCCGTCCATGCCAGGTTGTTCAGGACATCGAGCACGCGGTCGTTTTCTTCCGGCGTGCCGATGGTGATGCGCAGTGCGTCCTCGAGTTGCGGATAGCGCTGTATGTCGCGCACCACGATGCCAGCCTCGATCAGGCACGCATAAACGTCCGCGGCCCGGTCAAACCGCACGGCGAGGAAGTTGGCGTGCGAAGGCAGCACTTCGCGCACCACCGGCAGGCCGGCGAGCGCCTGCGCCATGCGTTCACGCTGTTCGCACACGATGGCGATGTGCGCGTGGGCCTGCGCCTGGCCCGCCTCCGACAAGGCCTCCAGCGCCAGCGCCACGCAGGGGCTGGGCAGCGGATACGGCGCCATGATGCGGCGGAGCAAGGCGATCACGGCTTCGTTCGCCAACAGGGTGCCCACGCGTGCACCCGCCAGCGCCCACGCCTTGGAGAGCGTACGCAGCACGGCAAGATTATCGAAACGGTCCAGCAATGCGGCCGCGCTGGGGCCGTCGGAGAATTCGAGATAGGCCTCGTCGACAACGACCAGCGAGCGTCCGCTCAGCTCGCGTGCGAGGCGCTCCACATCGTTCAACGGCACCCGCTGGCCGGTCGGGTTGTTGGGCGTGCACACGAATACCAGCTTCACGGCCGGCGTGACGGCGGCCAGCAGCGCATCCACGTCCAGGGTGAAATCCGCCGCCAGCGGCACCGTCACCACGCCGGCGTTCTGGATGCGCGCGCTCACCGCGTACATGCCGAACGTCGGCGGCTGGATGGCGATGGCGTCCTGCCCGGCGCGGCAGAAGGCACGCACCAGCAGGTCGATGGCTTCGTCGCTGCCCCGCCCCACCAGCACCTGCGCGCTGCGCACGCCGTACAGGCGCGCGAGCGCATCGATCAGCGCCGCCGGCTGAGGGTCCGGGTAACGGTTGCACGACAGGTCGTGGTCTCCCGGCGGCGCCCACGCGGATTCGTTGGCATTGAGCAGCACGCGGCCGCCGCTGGCTTCCATGCGGGCAGACGAATACGGCTGCAGCGCGCGGATCTCCTCACGCGCAAGATCAAGCACGCTCATGCCGCATCCTCCAGCGCCGCCAGCCGCAGCGTGACCGCGCGCCGGTGCGCCTCCAGCTGTTCCGCCGCCGCGAGCGTCGCGGTGCACGGACCGATGGCGCGCAAGCCCTCCGGCGACAGCTCCTGCACGGTGATCTGCTTCTGGAAGCTGGCCACGGAAACGCCGCTGTAGCTGCGCGCGTAACCATAGGTCGGCAGCACGTGGTTGCTGCCGCTGCAATAGTCGCCGACGGATTCCGGCGTCCACGCACCAAGGAATACCGATCCCGCGCTTTCGATTCCACCCAGCAGCGCACGCGGATCGGCGACCTGCACGATCAGGTGTTCCGGTGCGTAACGATTGCTGACCTCGACCGCCTGCGCCAGCGACGCCACCGCGATAAGGCGGCTCTGCGACAAGGCCTGCTGCGCGATATCGGCCCGGGGCAGCGCGGCGCACTGGCTCGCCACCTCCGCTTCCACCGCATCCAGCAGCGCGGAGGAAGGGCTGAGCAGGATCACTTGCGAATCCGGGCCGTGTTCCGCCTGCGACAGCAGGTCGGCCGCGACGAAGGCGGGATTGGCGCTGTCGTCCGCGATCACCAGCACTTCGGACGGACCGGCCGGCATGTCGATGGCGGCACCCTCCGGATCGGCCGACACCTGCAGCTTGGCCTCCGTGACCCAGGCATTGCCCGGCCCGAACAGCTTGTCGCACTTGGGCACGGTTTCCGTGCCGTAGGCCATGGCGGCGATGGCCTGCGCGCCGCCCAGCTTGAACACGCGATGCACGCCGGTGACGCGCGCGGCGTACAGCACGGCCGCATCGCAGCGCCCATCCGCTCGCGCCGGCGAGCACAACACCACTTCCGCACAACCGGCGATGCGCGCAGGCACGCCCAGCATCAGCGCAGTGGAAGGCAACGGCGCGCTGCCGGCCGGCACGTACAGGCCCACCCGCTGCACGGGACGCAGCATGCGTTCGACACGCACGCCACCGGCGGTATCCAGCGCCACGGGCTGCGGCGCGGCGGCACGGTGAAAGGCGTCGATGCGCGAGGCGGCTTCTTCAATCGCCGCCTTCAGCTCCGGGGCCAGGCGCGCCTCCGCTTCGTTCCACTCGCGCTCCGTGACCTCGATGGCCTGCAGCGCGCAGCGGTCGAGTTTCGCGGTGAGTTCGCGCAGGGCCACGTCGCCATCGGCGCGCACGCGGGCAATGATCTGCTCCACGCCAACGCGCAGGGTTTCGGCGCGGGACTGCGCCGGGCGGGACAGCGCCGTGCGCTGTTCCTGCGTATCCAAGGTGTTCCAGTCCAGGCGATTCATGGGTTTCGCTCGTTCAATCCGCCCGCGTCACGCGAGCATCTTCTCGACCGGCAGCACGAACATTTCGCGCGCGCCGGCCTTCTTGATCTCTTCCAGTTGCCGCCAGCTGACTTCGCCGGCACACAACGCCTGCAGCATGAGCTGGTCGGGCTGCCCCGCTACCGGCAGCAAGGTCGGCTGCGGGCCGCCCGGCAGCAGGCGGACCACCGCATCGAGCGCGCCGCGCGAGGTCTGCAGCAGGAGCAGCCGCGATTCGCGCACCTGGATGACGCCGTCGAGCCGCTTGAGCAGCAGGTCGATCATGTCGCCGCGCTCGTCAGTGGGCAGCGCCTGCGGCCCGGCCAGCACGGCTTCGCTCTCCAGCAGCACATCCGCTTCGCGCAACTGATTGGCGACCAGGGTGCCGCCGCTCTGCACGAGATCGCAGATGGCATCGGCCGTACCGAGCCGCGGTGCGATTTCCACCGAGCCCGCCAAGGTGACCACGCCTGCCTCGATGCCGCGCTCGCGCAACCATTCGCCCAGCAGGCCGGGATACGAGGTGGCGATGCGCATGCCCTGCAACTGCGAGGCATCGCGGTAATCCAGCTCCTGCGGCACCGCGACCGACAGGCGGCAGCGTCCAAAGCCCAGCGGCCGCCACTCGGCCAGCGCGGGACCATCGACACCGGCGGTGAGACGGTACTCGCTGAGCACATTGCGCCCGACGATGCCCAGGTCGCACACACCCTGCGCGATCAGGCCGGGAATGTCGTCGTCGCGTACCAGCAGCAGGTCGACGGGTTCGCCCTCGCCGAAGCAGAACAGCTTGTCGCGGCTCTGGCGGAAGGTCAGCCCGCAGCGGTTGAGCAGTTCGAGTGCCGGCTCGGTGAGCCGGCCGGACTTTTGCATCGCGATGCGCAAACGGTCGCGCGGTTTCATGCCTTGGCCTTCTTGGTCGCCGCGCGCTTGCGGGCTGCACGGGCAGCGGCGGCGAGATAGCCGCCGGCGCCCTGGTTGAGATAACGCGCCACACGCCCGATGGTGGTGATGCTGACCGCCGTGCGCTCGTGGATCTCGCGATAGGACACGCCGTCCAGCAGGTAAGGCACCACGCGCCAGCGGTCCACCATCACTTCCAGCTCGGCGGGCGTGCACAGGTCGTGCAGAAAGGCCGACATCTCCTCGGCGTTCTTCAGCGACAGCAGCGCCTCGCACAGGCTCAGCTCGGCGGACTCGGCGGGCGTCTCGGGATCGATGGATCGGCGCTTCATAATGTACTAATGCGTTAATACAGTGGATCGCATCATACGTGGCAAATGCGTCGTTAGCAACCGCCCTGGTGCGGCCTTGCTTCACCAGCCAGCGAACACGGTCAGCCGCAGCAACTTCTTGCGATACACCGACAACAAGGCGCCGGAGCGCTCGCCTGTGCCGCGGCACTCGCCAAAACGACACACCCGGAGTAAATTAGATAGGTAGCCTACCTATTCAAAAGCCAGGAGGAAGGCGTGAGCCCCAACACGTCCGCCGAAGCCGACGCCCGCGAGCTGGCCGAACAATTGCGCCCGGCGCTGCGGCGCCTCTTCCGCCAACTGAAACGGCATACCGACGACGAGCCTATCTCGCCGCTGCATACGCCGTTGCTGGTCACCATCCTGGAAAACCCAGGCATTGGCGTGGGCGAGCTCGCACAGATGGAAGGCTTGCGCAGCCCGACCATGAGCGGACACATCAACAGCATGGTCGCCGCGGGGCTGGTGAAACGAACCGAACCCAAGGCAGGCGACCGCCGCCGTGTTGGCCTGGTGGTGACGCCGCATGGGCGCGCCCTCATCGATGCGAAGCGCAAGCGGCGCACCGACCAGCTGGTCAGGGCACTCGCCCAACTGTCGCCAGCCGCGCGCAACACCCTGCGTGCCGCGATTCCGGCCTTGAACGACATCGAACTGAGCGATACCGACGCATGAGCACTCCCGCCACCACGACCGACGCGCCTTCGCACGTCATTCCTCGCCCTTCCGAGCAGGAGGTCAACCGGGTCTTTACCGGCCTGATCATCGTGCTGGCGCTGGGCGCCATCGACCAGAGCATCGTCGCCACCGCCCTGCCCCGCATCGTGAGCGACCTGGGCGGCATCAGCCATCTGTCGTGGGTGGTGACGGCCTATATCCTCGCCTCCACCGCCACCATGCCGCTGTACGGCAAGCTGAGCGACCAGTACGGCCGCAAACCGGTAATGTACGTCGCCATCATTACCTTCCTGCTTGGCTCGGTGCTGAGCGGCGCGGCGCGCAACCTGCTGGAGCTGATCATCTTCCGCGCCATCCAGGGTGCAGGCGCCGGCGGCCTGGTGCCGCTGTCGCAGATCATCATCGGCGACATGGTGTCGCCCACGCAGCGCGGCAAGCGGCAAGGCATCGCCGCGGGCGTGTTCGCGCTGTGCAGCGTGGTGGGCCCGGTGATCGGCGGCGTCATCACTGACCTGCTCTCGTGGCACTGGATCTTCTACGTCAACCTGCCGGTCGGCGCGGTGGCCCTGGCGATACTCGCGCGTTCGCTGCGCCAGTACACGCCGCTGCACGCACGGCGTGTCGACTACCTCGGCTCGCTGCTGATGACCGCATGCACGGTCGCCTTCCTTCTGGTGCTGACGCTCGGCGGCGGCGAATGGCCTTGGGCTTCCATGCCCATCCTCTCGCTCAGCGCCTTCGCCCTGGTCACGGGCGTGCTGTTTGTCAGGCATGTGCAGTTCGAGCCCGAGCCGGTACTGCCACTCGCGCTGTTCCATAACCGCGTGTTCGTGATCTCCAGCGTGGTGATGGCCTTGACCTTCATGGGGCTGATGGGCGCAACGGTGTTCTTTCCGCTGTTCTTCCAGCTGGTGATGGGCGTGAGCCCGGCCAGCTCCGGCATCCTCACCGGCCCGATGATGCTGGGCATCGCCATCTCCGCCCTGTTCAACGGGCGCGTACTGCTGCGCGCCGGCCGCTACAAGACCACCGTGGTGATGGGACTTGCCGTGGCCACGCTGTCCTTTGGCGTGCTGGCCTGGAGTGCGGCGACCGCGCAGAGCCTGTGGATCATCGAGCCGTCCATCTTCATTCTCGGCCTGGGCCTGGGTCTGGTGATGCCCAACGTGACCATCGCCGTGCAGAGCGCGCTGGCGCCCGTGCATCGAGGCGTGGGCACGGCCACGCTCACGTTCTTCCGTTCGCTGGGCGGGCTGGTCGGCGTGGCGGGCTCCGGCGCCATCCTGGCATGGCGACTGCGCGGCAGCGGCCAGGCATCCATGCCGGCCACGATGATGCCCGAAGGCGGCGGCATGGCGAACCACCCAGCACTGCAGCATGTCACCGATGCGGCGATCATGGTGTATCGCCATGCGATCGCCTCGACCTTCATCGTCGGCGCATGCATGGTCGCCTGCGCCTTCATACTCATCCTGCTGTTGCCGGAAGTTCCGCTGAGCGATCATCATCACGCCGCGCCCGCACCGGTCGCAGACTGAGAATGCCTGATGATCGCCTCGCGGCGTAACGCCCCGCTCGCATGGTCGGCCGGCTGGATCGCCATAGCCGTGATCGTCTTTGCGATCACGGCCTGCACCTTGCAGTACACACGAACCGATCTCGATCCCGTGACCATGCCATTGAGCGCCTATCTGCGCGGCCCCGGCGGTGCGTGGCTGCGCATGGCTTACTACTTGATGGCGAGTGCGCTGGCCTGCCTGGCATGGGCGAGCTGGCGCGCCACGAGTAATGAACTACGCAGCGGATTGGCCAGCAGCCTGTTCGTCGTGCCGGCGCTGGCGCTGCCCGTGGTTGCGGTGACGGTGCTCTACGAGCACACGCCCGGCGAAAACCTCGCACGCCTGATCCACGGCGAGGCGGCACAGACGACCTTCCTCTGCCTGGTCGTGGGCATGTTGCTGGTGTCGATGCGCTGGCTGCGCGATGCACGCATGCGCCATGGCGGCGTTGCCGGCGCGGTGCTCGCGTGGCTGGCCTTCGTGCAGATGTGGGTGCTGGCGCTGTGGAAAGGCCTGCCACCCGGACTCACGCAGAAGGCGCTGATCGTGCTGATCCTGCTGTGGCTGGCATGGGCGGCGCGACAGCTGTGGCGCAGAAGCACACGGCCGGATCACGCCGCACCGTAGAAAAAGGGCGCCGAAGCGCCCTCTTTCATCCCGTTACTGTGCGAACGTTCGCTGCCGCACCAGTTCGCACACCGTGCGCACGTCGCCATCCATCGCGCGATCGCGCGACATGAAACCGATGTGCTGGCGCAACGTGTCGTGCGCCTTGCGCACGGCTGAGCCGGCATGGAAGTCGCCGACGTTCGCCAGGGCGGCCGTCAGCTGCTTCACTTCGTCGATGAATTGCTCGTAATGCGCATGCCCTTCGCGCGGCGCGTTGGATACCTTGCGCGCCAGCGCCTGCCAGTCGCCGCGCGCAGCCAGGCGGCAGGCGGCGTTGAGCATGGCCTGGCGGAAATCCAGCGCCTGCGCGGCGGTATAGAGCTCCAGCGCGATGACGTGGCTCAGGTCTTCCATCATTTCCAGCACGTGGCGCGCCTCGTTGGCGCCCATCGACACGTGGTCTTCCGCGTTCGCGCTGGTCGGCACGGAATACACGCTGGCTGGATGCGCACGCGTGGCCAGGTCGTTCACCAATGCCGCGGCGGTGTACTGCACGATCATGAAGCCCGAATCGGTGCCGTCCTCGTTGCCGGTGAGGAAGGCCGGCAGGCCGTCGTTGGTGGCGGGGTCGACCAGCTTGTTGAGGCGACGCTCGGAAATGGACGCCAGCACCGGGATGGCCGCCTTGACGTAGCTCATCGCCAGCGCCAGCGGCATGCCGTGGAAATGGCCGGCCGAGATCACCTGCTCCTCGATGAATTGCGCGTCTTCCGCCTCCGGGAAGATCAGCGGGTTGTCGGTGACCGAGTTGAGCTCGATGTCGATCACGCGGCAGGCCTGTGCCCAGGCATCGCGCACGGCGCCATGCACCTGCGGCATGCAGCGCAGGCAATAGGCGTCCTGCGGCTGATGCTTCTTGCCGCCCTTGAACGGCAGAAAGCGCGCGTAGAAGGCTTCGCGCCCGTGGCGCTGATTCGCAGGCACCCAATCCCAGCCGATGTCGAAGGTCAGCGCCTGATCCGCCGGATCGGCCCAGGCCTCGGCCGACCACTGCTTGAAGCGCGGCACCAGGTGATAGGGAATGTCCACCAGCGTGCTGCCCGCGAGTAGGCCGCGCACGTTGGCGGCGGCATCGACCTGCCCCGGATGCGGACGCAGCGCGTGCACTTCGGGGCGCAGCGCGCCGCTGCGGCCGGCGAATGCATCGAGCGTCATCGCGGCAGCGAGATCGGCCAGCTCCAGCAGGTGTTCCAGCTCGTCCAGCGCGAGCGTGGCGGTGGCCAGCATCTGCGCCGTGCCGTTGTTCAGCGCCAGGCCTTCCTTGAAGGAGAGGCGGATCGGCGCGAGGCCCGCGCGCTTGAGCGCCTCAGCGCCCGGGAGCCGCTCGCCCTGGTAGAACGCCTCGCCACCGCCGAGCAGCACGATGGCCAGATGCGACAGCGGGGCCAGGTCGCCGCTGGCGCCCACCGAGCCCTTCTCCGGCACCACCGGCACCACGCCCGCGTTGAGCATGGCGGTCAGCGCCTTGAGCGTTTCCACGCGAATGCCGGAGTGGCCGCGCATCAGCGTGTTGATGCGGATCACCAGCATCGCGCGCACCACGTCCGGCGCGAACGGCTTGCCCACGCACACGGCGTGGGTGGTGATCAGGTTGTGCTGCAGTTCTTCAAGCAGCGTGCCTTCGGGCTTGTCAGGGTTGCCGCCTGGCAGCTCGTCGCGCAGGCGATGTGCACCAAGCAACTTGTCGGCGTTGCTGCCGAAGCCGGTGGTGACGCCGTAGGTGGGTTCGCCGCAGCTCACCTTGTCGGCGAGGAAATCGGCGGCGCGCTGCACGCGCTTGAGCTGCGTCTCGTCCAGCTCCACGCGCAGGCCATGGCGCGCCACGGCCACCAGCTGTTCGCGGGTCAGGCTGTTGCCGTCCAGGAGTATGGTCTTTGCGGTCATGCTTGGCTCCAGCCCGGACGGGCCATCTCAGGTTGTAAGGTGCGGCCGCCGCGACGCACGGCCGCGGCGGCGGGGATCACGCGGGCGACGCTCAGGCGCCGACGTCGGCCTGCGCCAGTTCGACGCGCAAGGTCTTGATGAGTTCCGCGCGCGGCACTTCGAACTGGTCTTCGCGGCGCAGGTCCTTCACGGTCACCACGCCCTTGGCGAGTTCGTCCTCGCCCAGCACGACCACGAAGCGGATGCCCGCGCGGTCGGCGTACTTGAACTGCTTGCCCAGCTTGCCGCCATCGAGCACCACCTCGGTGGCGATGCCGGCGCCGCGCAACTCGCCCGCCACGGCCAGATAGGCCGGCAGTTGCGCCGGATCCATCTGCGTCACCAGCACGTCCACCGTGCTGCGCGCGGTGCCGATCAGGCCGGCATCGCGCAGCTGCCAGTACAGGCGCGTGAGGCCGATGGAAATGCCCACGCCCGGCAGGTGCGACTTGGTGTACTGGCCGGCCAGGTTCTCGTAACGGCCACCCGAGCAGATCGAGCCGATCTGCGGGTGGTCGTTCAGCGTGGTCTCGTAGACGGTGCCCGTGTAGTAGTCCAGGCCGCGCGCGATGGAGAGGTTCAGCGCGTAGTGCGACTCCGGCACGCCGAAGGCATGGATCAGGCCCAGCACTTCCTTCAGTTCCGCACGGCCCTGCTCCATTGCCTCCGGGCCGGGGCCCAGCGCGTCGAGCTTGTCGTAGGCGTCCTGCAGCGAGGTCGAGCGCACCTGCACGAAATCGAGGATCTTCTGCGCGGTATCCGCGCTCAGGCCGAACGCCTCGCCGGTGAGCGTATCGCGCACGTAGTCGGCGCCGCGCTTGTCGAGCTTGTCCACCTCGCGCAGCACCAGCGTCTGCTGCTCGCCGTCGGTGACGCCCAGGCTCTCGAAGAAGCCGCGCATCAGCTTGCGGTTGTTGAGCTGGATGGTGAACGGGCCGATGTTGAGCTCGCGGAACACGCTGTAGATCACCGCGGGCAGCTCGGCGTCATAGCGCACCGACAGGCTGTCCTTGCCGATCACGTCGATGTCGCACTGGTAGAACTCGCGGAAACGGCCGCGCTGGGCGCGCTCGCCGCGGTACACGCGCTGCATCTGGTAGCGGCGGAATGGGAAGGAAAGGTCGTGCTCGTGCTCGGCCACGTAGCGGGCCAGCGGCACGGTCAGGTCGAAACGCAGCGCCAGCTCCGGCACGCCATCGCCCTTCTCGGCATTGGCCAGGGCGCCGGTGGACTGCACGAAATACACCTGCCGCTCCGTCTCGCCACCGGTCTTGGTGAGCAGCACGTCCGAGAATTCCATCACCGGCGTTTCCACCGGCAGAAAGCCAAAGCGCTCGTAGTTGCGGCGGATCACGTCGAGCATGCGCTGGAACGCGATCTGGTCGAGCGGCAGCAGCTCGAGCACGCCGGGCATGGTGCGGGCCTGGGTAAGCGCCATGAAATCCTCTGCTAAGCGGTGTGGGAGGCCGGCCAGCCGCCCGTGGGCGTGCGGTTCGACCGAGCCGTATAGATTAGCAGAACGCTAATCGTCACCCCGCCCCGGAATAGCGCTGCGCTAGCGCCGGGCCCACCTCAAGCACGGCTGCGACGGGCCTGCCGGACTTTGTGAAGAAAATTTTTCACAAAGTGTTGCCAAGCCCCCGGAGGGTCATTAAGATACGCGGCTCCCACGGGGTGTAGCTCAGCCTGGTAGAGCGCTACGTTCGGGACGTAGAAGTCGCATGTTCGAATCATGTCACCCCGACCAACATTCGAAGTAAGCAAGGCCTGGAAAGCACGCTTTCCGGGCCTTCTTCTTTTGCGGCATCCGCAATGATTTTGAACCATCGCTGCGGACACATCCTTGCGGCGATGGTCCGAAGTGATTCCCTGGCATGGGCGTCACCGCGATCCGCAGACGATAGCGCGCTCTGAATTGAACGACGTCGAACGACAGCCGCCATCCCCATTGACGACGCACTCCATGATCAGCGGCCTCCTTCAAGGCCGACGCCGTAGAGCCTCCCTGCGACACGAGGGCCAGCGAGCCCGCCGCTCGATTCAGCAAGCCGCCCCATACAAGCCACGACAGTTGTAAACCCTTGAAAGTGCGACTCAAATAGCCACATTGCCAGCTTTTGAGCCACTCGCGAGCGAGCCATGCAGCGCATCGGTTTCCTGGTGTATCCCGGCTTTCAGATCATGTCCCTGGCGGCGGCGTCGGCGTTCGAGTTCGCCAATCTCCGGCTGAAACAGGCCAATTACGAGATCCACTTCGTGTCGGTATCGGGCGGGCCGGTCGTCAGTTCGCTGGGCACGACCATCGACACGGAAGCCATCGGTGAGTCGCGTTTCGATACGTTGCTGATTGTCGGTACGGTGGAGATTCCCGCCGTGGAGGCGTCCGTGCTCGACATCATTCGCGATGCACCGGAAACGACGCGCCGCGTGGCCGCGATCTGCACCGGGGCATTCCTCCTGGCGCAAGCGGGCCGTCTGGACGGACGCCGCGCCACCACGCACTGGGCGCTGGCCAACCGCCTGAAACAGCACTATCCCGCGGTCACCGTGGAGGAAGACCGCATCTTCATCGTCGACGGCAATATCTGGACGTCCGCGGGCATGAGCGCGGGCATCGACATGGCGCTGGCCATGGTGGAAAGGGACCTTGGCAACGAGGTGGCGCGCCAGGTCGCGCAGCGACTGGTCATCTACCATCGCCGCACCGGCGGCCAGTCTCAGTTTTCCGCGCTGCTCGAGCTCGAGCCCAAGTCCGATCGCATACAGAACGCGCTCACCTACGCCAAGAGCCACCTGCGCTCCGCCCTCAGCGTGGAGGAGCTGGCCGCCGCGGCCAACCTGAGTCCCCGGCAATTCAGCCGCGCCTTTACCGCGGAAACCGGGCAATCGCCCGCCAAAGCAGTGGAACACCTGCGCGTGGAAGCGGCGCGACTGATGATGGAGCAGACGCAGCATCCCATCGAGATCATTGCGCGCGAGGTCGGGTTCTCCGACCGCGAACGCATGCGCCGCGCGTTCCTGCGCAGCTTCGGCCAGTCGCCGCAAGCCATGCGCAGGCATTTCGGGGGTCAGCAGGCCAACGCCGTGGAGGGCGACGTGTCGCGTGTTGCCTGAAACAGCGCGGCTGCGTCGACTCGAACCTCCCTATGCCTTTCAGGCATCAGACCAGTAAACGATGAAAAGGGCTCGCATCGTTGCGAGCCCTTTCGACATTGGAACTCACGCCTTCGGTACGTCGACATGCCTATGCGACGAGATAACGCTCCGCAGGCGCGGACCTGGAAAGCTGCGGCAGCAGCTTCGCGCGGGCTTCTTCGTAGGCCGCCAGATCGCCGGCATCCGGCAGCGCCGGGATGGTGAACAGCTCGCCCTGGCGCAGCCCTGCCAATGCGGCATCCACCATGGCGTCCGCCGGCATGACGATGGCCGATGGCAAATGCTCGATCGGCCTGCCCGCCACATCCCAGAACTCCGTCGCCGTAGCACCCGGCAACACGGCCTGCACGCGCACGCCTTTCCCGGCCAGCTCGTGATGCAGTGAACGCGTAAACGCCAGGACATACGCCTTGGAACCGCCGTAGACGCCGTTGAGCAGCTCGGGCGCAATGGCCACGACCGAGGCGATGTTGATCACGGTGCCGCCGCCGCGCGCAACGAAGCCGGGTACCGCGGCATAGGTGAGCCGCGTCAGCGCGCTCACGTTGAGTGAAATGATTTCCGCCATGCGCTCCACGTCCGCCTCGAGCAGCGGCGCGGTCGCACCGAGGCCGGCATTGTTGACCAGCATCGAAAGCGTGCGATCCGTGCGCAACAACTGCTCCACGCCGGCAACGCCCCTGGGGTCGTTCAGATCGGCCTGGAATACCTGCACCGAACGGCCCGTCTCGTCCGTGAGCCGTCGCGCGAGTGCATCCAGCGGTTCGCGGCGACGCGCCACGAGAATGAGGTCGTAGCCGTCGTGGGCCAATCGATCCGCATAGATGGCACCGATGCCGCTGGAGGCTCCGGTGACGAGGGCCGTGCCTTTTTCGAGGGTGGTCATATCGGCGCTCCTGGTCTGCCAGCGGAATGCTGGCCGCATGGCCTCTTTGTAGGGCGAGTCGACACAAACCTAAATGTCGAAGACACCACCTTTTGTGCCATGCGTGCCGATGTGCGCGGCCACTTTGTATCGAAGCGTATCCCGCGCGCACCTCGACACAATGCGTTGCCTTTCCATGGCCGCGCCGACACAGCCTGGATACGCCGGCACGGTTTCATCTGCCTATCGGCCACGGGCCATCACACGTCGCCGGTTGTCCTAAAACGCCGCATTTACGTCATTTCAGGCTTGTGCGGAGAACCCAACATAGGAACACCGCGCGGCTGCTTTTTCTCCAGCAACGCTTTCACCCCACGGCAAGACGATCCAAGCGTCGCCGCGCCTGCACCGGCGTTACGCCATCACCGATACAACTCAGGAGACACCTATGTTCAAGCTGCACAAGGCGCTACTCGGCGCCCTCTTGTCCACCCTGGCCGGCACGTCGGCTCATGCCGGATCGATGCCCGCGACAAAGGACATCGTGCTGGTCCACGGCGCATTCGTGGATGGTTCGGGCTGGCGCGCCGTCTACGACATCCTGAAGAAGGACGGCTACCACGTCACCGTCGTGCAGGAGCCGCTCACCGGCCTGGCCGATGACATCGCGGCCACCAGGCGCGTGATCGATCAGCAGACCGGGCCGATCGTGCTGGTTGGCCACAGCTATGCCGGCTCCATCATCACCGATGCGGGCAACGACCCCAAGGTGCATGCACTGGTTTACGTGGCCGCCTTCCAGCCGGATGCGCATGAAACCATCGGGGCGCTAGTGTCCCGGTTCGCGCCGCCGAACGACGCCGTGCGCGCCACGCCGGACGGCTATCTGTACGTCGACCCGGCGAAGTTCCATGCCACGGTGGCGGCGGATGTTCCGGCCTCGGCCACCGAGTTTCTTGCCGATGCGCAGCAGCCGGTGGCCGCCGCCGTATTCGCCACGCCGACCACCGCCGCCGCGTGGCGCACCAAACCGAGCTACGCGATCCTGACCACGCAGGATCACGCGATCAATCCCGATCTGCAGCGCTGGATGTACCAGCGTTCCGGCGCCAGGGTGACCGAAGTGAAGGCAAGCCATGCGGTGTACGCCTCGCAACCCGCCATCGTGGCTCACGTGATCGAGACGGCCGCGCGCCAGTCCAACTGATGGCCACCGACGCGGTGTCCACTCTTCCGAATCAAGGAGAAACCCAAGTGAACTTCAACCCACTGATGGCGGTGGAGCGCTCACGTGCGCACGCCGGCCAGCATGAACCAGCCCATTCGTCCGATACGTTTTCGGCCACCTTGAAAGCATCGGCCATCGCCCATCTCGCCGGCCTTGCCCTGCTGGTTGCAGCCTGCCTGTCAGGAAACGCATCGGCCGCGGAGGCGAGCGTTGCGCCGAACAACGTGCAGTCGCAGGACGACACTTCCATTCGCCCCTTCCATATCGCCATTCCCGAAGCGCAACTGGTCGACCTGCGCAAGCGCATCGCGGAAACGCGCTGGCCGGACAAGGAAACGGTCACCGATCGCACCCAGGGCGCCCAGCTTGCCAAGATGCAGGACCTGATCCGCTACTGGCAGACCGACTACGACTGGCGCAAGGCCGAGGCCAGGCTCAACGCCTTGCCGGAATTCGTGACCACCATCGATGGCGTGGACATCCAGTTCGTCTGGGTGCGTTCGCGCAACCCGCATGCCCTGCCGCTGATCATGACGCACGGCTGGCCGGGTTCGGTGTTCGAGATGATCAAGACCGTCGGCCCGCTGACCGATCCCGTCGCCTATGGCGGCAAGGCGGAAGACTCCTTCGATCTCGTGCTGCCGTCCATGCCGGGTTACGGCTTCTCCGGCAAACCCACGGGCACCGGATGGACGCCCGAACATATGGCCCGCGCCTGGGATGAGCTCATGCGCCGCCTTGGCTACAAGCATTACGTCGCGCAGGGTGGCGACTGGGGCTCGGTGATTGTCGACAAGATGGCCGCGCAAAAACCGGCCGGCCTGCTTGGCATCCACGTCAACATGCCGGCCACGGTACCGGCGGAGATAGCGGATGCCTTGCGCGCCGGCCAACCGGCGCCCGCGGGACTGTCGGACAAGGAGAAAGCCGCCTACAACGCCATGAACAATCTCTACACCAAGGGCGGCGGCTATGCGGCCATGATGGTCACGCGGCCGCAGACGGAAGGCTACGCGCTCGCCGACTCGCCCGTGGGATCGGCCGCGTGGATGTACGACAAGTTCGCCGACTGGACCTACGGCGGCGGCGATCCCGAGCGCTCGTTGACGAAGGACGAAATGCTCGATGACATCACGCTGTACTGGCTCACCAATACGTCGACCTCCGCGGCACGCCTGTACTGGGAAAACAACGCCAACAACTTCAATGCCGTCGACATTTCCATTCCTGCCGCTGTCACGGTGTTCCCGGGCGAGATCTATCAGGCGCCGCGCAGCTGGACGGAACGCGCTTATCACCACCTCATCTACTTCAATGAAGTGGACAAGGGCGGCCATTTCGCTGCATGGGAACAACCGGAACTCTTCAGCGAAGAACTGCGCAAGGCATTTCGTCCGCTTCGCAAGTAAGTGACAGAGCGTGGCCCGCAACTCGTAGCGGGCCACGATTCGTGGCGCGATGGTTGGCATCGCATCGTGCAACGGGAAGACAGCCGATGCCCTCTTCCAGCGCGGAGGCAGCCTATCGCAGCTTTTCCTATTTGCCCCACTATATAACTATACGTCAAAAATCATGGACGCCGGGGCGCAACGCGGTTGCGCCGCACCATGAGGCGGTCGATGAAAGACATGCGGGATGGCCGCGGTGGCGCGCGAAACGCGGCTGACAATGCGGCCAGAGTTATCGCTAACATCGCCGGGGCGGCGCCATGCGCTTGAACACCCAGACGCGTCCTGCAACGTTCGTTCGGGCAGCGGTTATAGTAGGCCGTGCGGAACGTTGCATCGCAGCATGCGTCGGCATCGGAGCGATTTCCGACGTGCGCAAAAGCCGCAAATAATTTTTATCGACCAGCTCCCGGCGGAGAGACATTCACCATGAAATCTTCGGATGCTCGCAGTTTGCACGGCCAAGTGGTCCGTGAACTGGGCACAAGGATCGTTGCCGGCGACCTCAAGCCCGGCGATGTGCTGCCGCGCGAGGACGCCCTGGCGGAAAGCATGCAGGTCAGCCGCAACGCGCTGCGCGAGGCGCTCAAGGTGCTGGCCGCCAAGGGCCTGATCGAGGCGCGCCCGAAAACCGGCACCCGCGTGCGCCCCACCGAAGCGTGGCACCAGCTCGATGCCGACGTGCTGTCCTGGCGCTGCGAATCCATGCCTACCGATGACTTCATCGAGAAGCTGATCGAGATGCGCGAGATCATCGAGCCGGCAGCTGCCTCGGCCGCTGCGCGCCGGCGCACCGCGGCCCAGCTGGCGAAGATCGACAGCGCCTATCGCCAGATGGAGGCCGCGAAGGATTCCAGCGAGTGGGCCAAGGCAGACCTGAACTTCCACAACGCCGTGCTGCAGGCCACCGGCAACGAAATGATGATCTCGCTGTTCTCCGTGATCGAGAGCGTGCTCGGCATGTTCTTCGTGCTGTCGGCGGAAACCGCGGGCAATTTCAAATACTCGCTGCCGCATCACCAGAAGGTACTCGAAGCAATTAAGCGCAGCCAGCCCGAATCGGCCCGCAAGGCCATGCAGGCGATGATCGTGGATTCGCGGGCCAACCTTGAAAAGCGTCGGAAGAAGAGCTTGCGCAAGGTTTCCTGAAGGCGCGGTGCCGGCTTCGCGCCTTGGAGTGCGTTCTAAACCAAAGTCCCCGGCGAAGACCGGACAAGCGCGAAGCGCGCAGAACGCCCGGAGGGCGGCCCGCTCGAGCGCAGCGAGTCATCCAGCTACGACTGCAACGCCAGCGCCGTCAGTTGATCGAGTTCCTCATCGTCGAAACCCGCCTCCAACCGCGCCGGACGATTGAACGGGCCGCGCAAATTGCGGCCCATGTAATCGCGCAACAGATCGAGAAAGGTTTCGCGCGGATCAAGCCCATCGCGTTCGCAGCAATGGCGAAACCAGCGCGTGCCGGCGGCGACGTGGGCCACTTCTTCGCGCAGGATCACTTCCAGAATGGCGACGGTGCGCTCGTCGCCCACCGACAGCAGGCGCTCGATCATGCCGGGCGTCACATCCAGCCCGCGCGCTTCGAGCACGCGTGGCACCAGCGCCATGCGCGCGGTGTCGTGGTGGGCGGTTTTCTCGGCCATTTCCCACAGGCCGTTGTGGGCGTCGAAATCGCCATAGGCGTGACCGAGTTCAGCGAGACGCGCGGAAAGCATGGCGAAATGGCGCGCCTCGTCGTGCGCGCAACTGGCCCAGTCGCGGTAATACGCCAGCGGCTTGCCGCGAAAGCGATAGACCGCATCCCAGGCGAGGTTGATCGCGTTGAATTCGATATGCGCTACGGCGTGTACTAATGCCGCACGGCCTTCGGCGGAACCCAGGCCCCGATGCGGCACCTGGCGTTGCGGCACGAGCAAGGGGCGCTCGGGACGCCCCGGCGCGCCAATGGGCTCGGGAGCCGGCGACGTATCGTCAGGCAGCAGTTCGCCGGCAAGAAAGGCCTGCCACGTCGCATGCGTAAGACGCAGTTTCTCCGCAGGATCGGTGGCGTCGAGGCAACGTTTGGCGGCGGCGTGGAGATCAGTCGTCATGAAAAGTGGTTGCGAGCACCCGCCCTCACCCCAGCCCTCCCCCCGGCAGGGAGAGGGCGCAGAGGTTACGCGCTGCGGCGCGCTGCCTTGGCGTCGTCGGAACGCAGCATCTCGATCTGCTGCAGGTACTGCTGGTCGAGGCCGGTGACGTATTCTCCGGAGAAGCACGAGGTGTCGAAGTGCTTCAGCGTCTCGTTGCCGTCCTGCACGGCCCACACCAGATCCTTGAGGTCCTGGTAGATCAGCCAGTCCGCGCCCAGCACGTCCTGCACTTCCTTCTCGGTATGGCCGGCGGCGACCAGCTCCGAGGCGGCAGGCATGTCGATGCCGTACACGTTCGGGTAGCGCACCGGCGGCGCGGCGGAGGCGAAGAACACGTTCCTGGCGCCGGCATCGCGCGCCATCTGGATGATCTGGCGCGAGGTGGTGCCGCGCACGATGGAGTCGTCCACCAGCAGCACGTTCTTCTTGCGGAACTCCAGCTCCACCGGATTGAGCTTGCGGCGCACGGATTTCACGCGCTCGCCCTGCCCCGGCATGATGAAGGTGCGGCCGATGTAGCGGTTCTTGACGAAGCCCTCGCGGAACGGCACGCCCAGCGCTTCGGCCAGGGCAGAGGCCGCGGTGCGGGCCGTGTCGGGAATGGGGATCACCGCGTCGATGCCGTGGTCCGGACGCTCGCGCAGGATCTTCTCCGCCAGCTTCTGGCCCATGCGCAGGCGCGCCTTGTACACCGACACGTTCTCGATCATCGAGTCCGGGCGGGCCAGGTACACGTATTCGAAGATGCACGGCGCGTGCGTCGCGCCGTCGGCGCAATGGCGGGCGTAGAGCTGGCCGTCGTCGGTGATGAACACCGCCTCGCCCGGCTCCACGTCGCGTAGGCGCTTGAAGCCCAGGATGTCCAGCGCCACCGATTCGGAGGCCACCGCATACTCGCGGCCTTCCGGCGTGACGCGCTCGCCCAGCACCAGCGGGCGGATGCCGTTGGGGTCGCGGAACGCCAGCAGACCGTAGCCCAGCACCAGCGCCAGGCAGGCATAACCGCCACGCGCACGCTGGTGCACGCCGGCCACGGCCTTGAAGATGTGGTCGGGCGTGAGCGCCATGCGGTCCTGGATCTGCAACTCGTGCGCCAGCACGTTGAGCAGCACTTCCGAGTCGGAATCCGTGTTGATGTGGCGGCGGTCGTCCTCGAACATCTCGCGACGCAGCACCTCGGTGTTCACCAGGTTGCCGTTGTGCGCGAAGGCGATGCCGTAGGGCGAGTTGACGTAGAACGGCTGCGCCTCGGACGAGCCTTCGGAGCCGGCCGTGGGATAACGACAATGGCCAATGCCGATGCGACCGCGCAAGCCGCTCATCGCGGTCTGGTTGAACACGTCGCGCACCAGGCCATTGCCCTTGTGCAGGCGCAGGCGGGCGCCCTCCACGGTGGCGATGCCGGCAGCGTCCTGGCCGCGGTGCTGCAGTACCGTCAAACCGTCATAGAGTGACGCAGCGACCTCACTGGTGCCGACGATGCCGATGATTCCGCACATGATGGAAAGCCTGTAATTTAAGAACTGGTTGCCGGGCCGACCGTGGTCGCGGCCGCGGGATGATGCTCGTGCCCGGTCGCTGGCGAAGCGCCCGGAATTCCCGCCGGCAAGGCGGGCAAATGGTCCAGCAGCGCCGGGGGGTTGAGATGGTTGCGGACACTGTCCGGCACCTGCTCGCCCAGCCACGCAGCCATTCCCTTGAACTGCGGCAACAACGCGGAATTCTGCCACCACGGGTCGCGCGTCAGCGCCGTGAAGTTGAGCAGGAACACGCCCAGCGTCACCAGCAGCACGCCCCGCGCGAGGCCAAACAGCATGCCCAGCAGGCGGTCGGTGCCGGACAAGCCGGTGCCTTCCACCAACCGGGCGACCAGGAAGCGCACCAGCGCACCCAGGATCAACACCGTGACGAAGCAGGTGGCGTAACCCGCGGCGATCCGCGCCGAAGGCAGCGAGATCCAGCGCTCGTAGTAACCCGCCACGCTCGGCCCGAGCACCCAGGCCACCCAGAATCCGGCGATCCAGATGCCCAGCGCCAGCACTTCGGAAATGAGGCCGCGCCACAGGCCAATCAAGACCGAGACGCCCAGTACGGCAAGAATGATGTAGTCGGCCCAATTCACCGGGTCACCTCACCGTGGCGGGTTCAGGTTCGTGTTCAGGGCGCGATGACGACGTTGCCGTCCACGCCCAGCTTGCTCTTGATCTGGTCGCGGATGCGCACGGCGTCCGCGCGCTGCGTCTGCGGGCCCGCGCGCACGCGCCACAGCTGCTTGCCGTTCGCATTGACCGTGTCCACGTAGCCGTCGAAACCGTTCGCGCGCAGCTTGTCGCGCAGCGCGTTGGCATCGGCCTGCGTACCCATGGCGGCCACCTGCACCGCCCAGCCACCGGCGCGCGAGGACGAAGCAGCCGCGGTATTCGCGGCGGCGGTCGCCGGCTTGGCGGCCGGCGCGTCGTCCTGCGTCGGCGTGGAGGCGCTGCTTTCCAGGCGAGCCGGGGCGCTCGGGATGGTCTGCGTGATCTTCAGGCGTGCCGCCTCGGCGGCCGCGCGGGATTCGAACGGACCGGCGGTGACCAGGGTCAGCGACTTGCCGCCCTGGGTGATGGCGCGGCCATTGGCGGGATAGCCCAGGCCGCGCACGCGCTGGATCAGGTTCTGCGCGCTGGCGCTGGACGCATAGGCGCTGAGATTGAGCGAATAGGCGCCGTGGGCGGCCGTGGCCGGCGGCAAGGCGGGTTCCTGCGGGGCCGGAACGGTCGGCTTGCTGCTGGCCGTGGTCGCGGCGGCGCCGGTGACGGCGGCCTTGCCCTGCACCGGGATCACCGGCTGGGCAGCGCTCGAACCGGGGCGCGTCACCGTGGTCGGCTCCGGCTTCTGGCCGGCGGTCGGGTCGGTTTCCACGTCGCGCGGGCGGCTGGAGCCGATGTTCACCGTCGCCAGCTGGTCGGTCGAACCCACCGGCGCGGCCGTGGCGGCCGGCGTCGGCACGGCCGGCTTCGGTGCCGGTGCGGCGGTGGAAGCCGGGGCCGCGCCGGGCGTCAGGCTCATGGTCTTGGTCTGCAGATCGCGGTCCGGCGCGGGCGGAATCGCCAGGCTGACCGACTCGTCGCCGCTCGTGGCTGGAGGGTTGCTGGAGATGAACATCGGCACGATAAGCACAGCCAGCGCGATGAGAACGGCAGCTCCCAGCAGACGTGTTTTCAAGACGGACTCCAGACGACGGGGTGCGAGAACGGCGCGATTATACCTGCCCTGACCGCCGCTCAGGCCGAATTCCGTCCCGCCGATTCAGCAAGCACCGCCGAGGCGACGAAAAACGAGCCGAAGGCGAGCACGCATTCGCCCGGCCGTGCCGCGGAGCGCGCCGCATGCAAGGCGGCGGGCACGTTCGGATGCGCGTCGAAAAGCGCGCCGGGCACGACCGACTTGAGCAGGCTGACGAGCACGTCGGCAGCGAGACCGCGCGGCGTGTCCGCGTCCAGCCCGGCCAGGTGCCAATGCGCGATGCGCTCGCCCAGCGCCGCGATCACGCCGGCCACGTCCTTGTCCGCCAGCGCGCCATAAACCGCGTGCACGCGGATGCCCGGCCGCGCGTCCAGCCATTCGGCCAGCGCGCGCGCCGCCTGCGGGTTGTGTCCCACGTCCACCACCAGGGACGGATCGCCGCCCAGCCATTGCAGGCGGGCGGCTACGTGCGCCGAGCGCATGCCGGTGGCGGCAACAGCGGTGAGATCCATGGCGGCGAAACCGGCGTCGACACCCTGCAACGCATGCAAGGCCGCGATGGACGCCGCCGCGTTGGCGTACTGCACCGGCGCCGCCAGCGTCGGGTCGGGCAGCGACAGGCTGAGCCCGTCACGGTGACGCCAGTGCCAACCCACGGGTTCGCGCTGCACGGTGAAATCCACACCCGCACGCTCGACGCGGGCGCCGATGCGCTCCAGCGCCTGCAGCAGTCCGGCCGGCGGATCGAGTTCGCCCACGATGGCTGGCCGCCCTTCCCTGGCGATGCCCGCCTTCTCGCCGCCGATGGTGTCGCGGTCCGGCCCCAGCCAGTCCATGTGATCCAAGTCGACGGTAGTGATTACCGCGACGTCGGCGTCGATGATGTTCACCGCGTCCAGCCGGCCGCCCAGGCCCACCTCCAGCACGGCGACATCCAGCGCCGCGCGCGAGCACAGGTCCAGCGCGGCCAGCGTGCCGAACTCGAAATAGGTCAAGGGAATCTCGCCGCGCGCCGCCTCGATGCGCTCGAAGCTCGCGATCAGCGCGTCATCGTCCGCGTCCTGGCCGTCGATGCGGATGCGTTCGTTGTAGCGAAGCAGATGCGGCGAGGTGTAGCAGCCCACGCGCAGCCCGCCCGCCGACAGCATCGCCTCCAGCATGGCCACCGTGGAGCCCTTGCCATTGGTGCCGCCCACGGTGATCACCCGCCGTGCGGGAGTGGGCGCCCCCATGCGCTGCCATACCTCGCGCACGCGTTCGAGCCCCAGCTCGATGCTGCGCACGTTCACGCGCTCCTGATAGGACAGCCATTCGTCGAGAGTACGGATCATGGGCGGTCGGGGTTCTCGTCCAGTGGGCGCAGCCAGAAGCGCAGGCGATGGGGCGTGGATTGAAGGGCCTCGGTCTCGGTCCAGTCCAGCGTGCAGAACATGTCGTCCTGCCGCCGGTAACCGCGCTTGATCCAGAAGGCGTCGTTGGAGCGATAACCGGCCGGCTGGCGCGGATCGTTCGCGGCGCGTTCCACCGCGCAGAAGGCCGTCCACCGATAGCCCGGCAAGGCGCGTGCGTGACGCTCGCGCGCATCGAAGAAGCGATGCCCGATGCCCTGCCCGCGGTACGGCGGCAACAACACGGACTCGCCGAAATAGAACACCTGCCCCAGCGTCATGCCCTGTTCGACAAAGGGCTGCTGGATGGCCGGAACCTCATCGACCAGCGGGATGCCCGTCGAGCAGCCCACGACCTCCTCGCCGTCCAGCGCCAGCACGAACACACTGCGGCGCGAACGCGCATAGGCTTCCAGATAGCGCTGCTCGTACGCCATGTCCCCGTCGTACAGATAGGGATAGTCGCGGAACACCGCGATGCGCAGCCGGGCCAGCGCCGTCAGGTGTGGCCGCACCGCCTCGCCGATGCTGGTGAGGATGCGCACGGCCATGGCTCAGCCGGACACCTGCGCGATCCAGTCCTGCAGGTTGTAGTAATTGCTGATGCGCGCGATGCGTCCGTCGCGGAAGTCGAAGAACGCGCCGCCCGGCAGCACGTAGCGCTGCCCATGCGCGGGCGGCAGGCCCTCGTCGTCGGCCAGGTACTGGCCATGCACCACGTATTCGGCGGCGGCGCGCGCGCCATCGGCGTGGGCCATCAGCACGATGTCGCGCAGTTCCTCGCGATAGCAGCGGTTCATCCGGCCGAGAAACGCGCGGAACGCCTCCCTGCCCGTTTCGCGATGCCCCTGGTTGATGTCGTGCGCCACGTCGTCCGTCAGGCAGTCGAGCATGGCTTCCCAGTCGCCGCGATTGAAGGCGTCGTAGTAACGGGAGACCAGGGCGATGCTGGAGGACATGGCGCTTCCTGCTAAAGAGGGGCGCACAGCTTAATGCATGTGTCGTCGCGGCGATCGTCAACCGCCCCTATGCAGGCGCTGCGCCTCAAAAATGCACGCCGCTCGCCCGCAGCGCCCAGTACATGCCGAACGCGGTCCAGAACATTTTCTTCAGGGCGCGTCCGGCCAGCAGGGCCACCAGCAGGCCGAGCAGGAGCGGCATGTGCTTTTCCAGGGTGCTGCGCGTGTCGTTGATGATGTTCATGATGAAGTCCTCCCGCACCCCATCGGTGCAGGCGGATCATCCGCCCTGCCCGCGTCCGCAGGCAGGGCATGGCGTCAGCCATCGCGGGTGACAACCATCACAAGGCCGCGCGGCGCAGCCGCAGGGCGTTGCTCACCACCGACACGGACGACAGGCTCATCGCCAGTGCCGCCACCATGGGCGAGAGCAACACGCCCATCAGCGGGTACAGCAGGCCCGCCGCCAACGGCACGCCCACCGCGTTGTAGACGAAGGCGAAGAACAGGTTCTGGCGGATGTTCCTCACCGTCGCTTGTGACAAGGCGCGTGCTCGCACGATGGCGGTGAGCTCGCCCTTCACCAGCGTGACCTGCGCGCTTTCCATGGCGATGTCGGTGCCGCTGCCCATGGCGATGCCCACGTCCGCCAGCGCCAGCGCAGGCGCGTCGTTGATGCCGTCGCCGGCCATCGCCACACGCCGGCCTTGCGCACGCAGCTGCCGGATCACCGCCGCCTTGTCGGCCGGCGAAACATCCGCGTGCACTTCGTCGATGCCCAGCTTGGCGGCGACGGCCTTGGCGGTGGTGCGGTTGTCGCCGGTCAGCATCACGATGCGCAGGCCTGCCGCGTGCAGGTCGCGGATCGCCTGCGGCGTGCTTGCCTTAACGCGGTCCGCCACGGCGATCAGTCCGGCCAGCGCGCCATCGACGGTCAGGAACATCACCGTGGCGCCTTCCTCGCGCAACGCATCGGCTTTCGCCGTCGCCGATGCGTCTGGCTGCACGCCGGCGTTCGACAACAGGCGCAGATTGCCCAGCGCCACGGCGTGGCCATCCACTTCGCCTTCGACGCCAGCGCCCGTCAACGTGCGGAAGTGCGTGACGTCCGGAACAGCCAGCCCTTCCGCCGCAGCGCCCGCAAGAATGGCGCGCGCCAGCGGATGCTCGCTCGGACGCTCCAGCGCCGCGGCCATCGCCAGCAGCTGCGCGCGCGGATGATCGCCCAGGCTCACCACATCCTTCAGCGCGGGCTTGCCCTCGGTGAGCGTGCCGGTCTTGTCCACCACCAGCGTGTCGATGTCGCGCAGCGATTCGATGGCCGCGGCATCGCGGAACAACACGCCGTTCTGCGCCGCACGGCCACTCGCCACCATGATGGAAATCGGCGTGGCCAGGCCGAGCGCACACGGACAGGCGATGATCAACACCGACACCGCCGAGATCAGCGCATAGGCCAACTTGGGATCCGGCCCCAGCCATGCCCACAGCGCAAAGGCCAGCACCGCCACGCCAACCACCGCCGGCACGAACCACGACGCGACGCGGTCGGCCACGCGCTGCAGCGGCGCCTTGCTGCGCTGCGCCTGCGCCACCAGCGTCACGATCTGCGACAGCATGGTGTCCGCGCCCACCTTCTCGGCGCGCATCAGCAAGGCGCCATCCTGATTCACCGTGCCGCCCGTGATGCGATCACCTTTGACCTTGCCCACGGGCAGCGGCTCGCCGGTGAGCATGGATTCGTCGACATGGCTGCTGCCATCCAGCACCACGCCATCCACCGGCACCTTCTCGCCCGGACGCACGCGCAACGTGTCATCGGCGTGCACGTCTTCCAGCGCCACGTCGTGCTCGCTGCCATCGGCATCCACGCGGCGCGCGGTTTTCGGCGCCAGCTCCAGCAAGGCCTTGAGTGCGGCGCCCGTGCGGCGGCGTGCGCGCAGTTCGAGGAAATCGCCCAACGTCACCAGGGTAACGATCACCGCGGCGGACTCGAAGTACACGCCGACGCGGCCGTGCATATCGCGGAAACCCGCCGGGAACAGCGACGGCACCAGAAACGCCACCGCGCTATACAACCACGCCACGCCCGTGCCCAAGGCAATGAGCGTGTACATGTTCGGCGACCACGGCTTCAACGATTGCCAGCCGCGCGCGAAGAACGCCGCGCCACCCCACAGCACCACCGCCGTGGACAGCAAGGCCTCGGTCCACGCGGCCACGCCATCCCAGGGCGACGGCAGATGCCAGCCGAACAGATGCGGCCCCATCGCCAGCAGGAACACCGGCAGCGTCAACGCGACCAAAGTCCAGAAACGTCGCGACATGGCGCGCAACTCGTGGCCGTCGTCCTCGTCGAGCGTCGGCATCATGGGCTCCAGCGCCATGCCACACTTCGGGCAGTGCCCCGGCCCCACCTGCTGCACTTCCGGATGCATCGGACAGGTATAGATGGCCCCGGCGATGGCTGCCGTCGGCTGCTTGGGCGGATGGAGATAACGCGCGGGATCGGCGAGGAACTTCTCCTTGCAGCGCTGGGCGCAGAAGTAGAACGTCTTGCCATCATGCCCGGCCTGGTGCCTCGCGGTGGCCGGATCGACGCTCATGCCGCACACCGGATCCTTCGCCATCGGCGCGCCATGGTCGTGATGCGCATGGTCGTGATGCGAGTGCTCGTGGTGATGCGCGTGTTCCGAAGCCGCGCCATTTCCGCCGCAGCAGGCTTTCTTCGCTTTCGCCTCCGGTTGCCGCTTCGTGCTGCAGCAGGCATGTTCTTCCGCGCTCATGCCTCGCCCTCCACGTCCGTCAGCGCCTTGAGGATCGGGCACTGTTCCGGCGAGCCATGGCCTGGGCAGGCGTCGATCAGCTGTTCCAGCCCATCGCGCACGCGGGTAAGTTCCGCGATGCGCTCGTCGATGGCGGCAAGGCGCTCCTGCGCGCGCTTCTTCACCGCCTTCACGCCACGCTGGCGATCGGCGGACAGCGTCAGCAGGTCACGGATCTCTTCGAGCGTGAAACCCAGATCCTTGGCGCGCCGGATAAAACGCAACTGCCGCACCGCGCCCTCGTCATAGCTGCGATAACCGGACGCCCGCCGCAACGGCTCCGGCAGCAGCCCTTCCCGCTCGTAGTAACGAATGGTGTCGATCGCCACGCCGACGCGTCGCGCGACAGCACCGATGGTCATGGAGGTGTTGGGAGTGTTCATGGGGCTTAGTCTAGACCTTTGATCAAGGTCTAGAGTCAAGCGTTTTGGACGCGTTGTTGTTGTCGAGGGCCCTTAACCGTGGCACTGGCGCCTTTAACCTTGGCACCGGCCCCAGCTTGGACTAGCTGACTCTACCGCGATAACTGACGAATTGCCTGCCGACCTCGTTGCGAGCGTCCCCACTAGAGCAGCGAGACATTGGTCGATAGCGCCGTCACTGGGCCGAAATTCGCCCGTAACGATGACACCAAGGCACTCATTCGGGCACGCCCTGCTACGAATTCTTAGCTATATCAACCAGTTCTGCGCGGTGACAGAGTTAATGGACTACGACAGTTGTCGAGATGTCGAGGGTCCTTAACCTTGGCACTCAAGCCCATTACCTTGGCACTGGCGCTTAATGATGGCACTGGCTGCCCAAATACGAGGCTTCCCGCGATAACACGGGCTAATCGCCCTGCTCGAAATTGGCCAATCAAACCGTGCGGCCTACCGCGACGCAGTATCATCCGCCGACGTTCGCGCCAAGCGCCTAAACAACTCCTTCACGATGGCGTACTTGGACTCCTCACCAGGCGTCCTATACAGATGCCTGCCCAGTACAACCATTACGAACTCGCGTCCGGCCGTCCTTTCAATGGTGAACTGACTATCGGCGAGAACATTGCCGACACTTCAGGCTTGGCGATCGCGCACGACGCCTATCAGATGGCGCTTGGGCATCAGCCAGCGCCCGTCCTTGACGGTATCACCGGCGAGCAACGCTTCCATTTGGGCTTCGACCGAATCCGGGCATCGGAACCCATCACAGCGCAGACGGCCATTAACCAAGCCCTGGCCGACACGCATGCGCTCGACAGCTACGCTTCTTGCCCTTTACGCCTGCGGGGTCGCGGCGAACATCGCCTCGGCAAACAGATCGATGGTCTTCTGGCTGAGATCGGTATTGTTGAGCAACACCAGGGAGGTCTGCCCGTCGAGCCGGTGAGCCAACAATGAGCGATAGCCATCCAGACGACCTGTTTCCCAGGCGAAGTCGTGGGGCGTACCGTCGACCTGTATCTTCCTGATGCGCCCGCCCAGCGCATAGGATTGGGTCGGCACGAGAATCGTGCTCAAGGCTTCTCGCGAGGCGGCGCTCAGGAACGATGCTCCATAGACGCCTTCGGCTGCACGCACAAGGTCAGTCGCAGTGCCGCAATAACCGCCTGATGCGACCATATACGCGAGCTGCGGATTCATTTTTCGTATCGGCGGTTCGATCGATGCGTAACCGGCGGCAACCTGCGCCCGGGCCTCTTCGGTATAGCGCGGAAGGACATGTTCCAAGCCCAATGGTGCCAGCGAGAGAGTGTCGATGGCGGCGGCGAAATCCTTGCCGGTGACGCGCTCGACGATGCCCTTGACCAGGATCCAGTTAGTGAGGTCGTAGGAGAACCGGCTGCCAGGTTCAAATGCAAGGTCTCCCGAACAGAAGGCTTTGATGGCCTCGTCGGTGGTATACGACTTGGTCCACATGCCCGGGTCGATTTTCGCCAGCGGTGTGAAGCCATTGGGAATGCCGCTGCTATTGGACAGCAGGTGTTTCAGCTTCACCCTGGCACCCGTATCGGGTCGATAGTCTGTGAGGTAATCGACGATGGAGCCATTGAGTGCCAGCCTGCCTTGATCAACCAGCCGCAGCACTGTCACCGAGACGATCCATTTGGTGATGGAGGCCAGTGGATAGAGCGTGTCCACCGTGGCGCGGCGGCCGGCCTCAACATCGGCCATGCCAAAGGCCTCTGACAACAGCACGCGCTGATTGCGCACGAGATGGATGACGCCCTGAAAGTTGTTGGCTTTGACAAAATCGTCCACCGTGGCGCGCACGCCCTTTGTCGTCGCAGCATCAGTTGCCAGCAGCGATGGCGCCAACCATGCGCCGACGAGTGTGCCCGCCATGCCACTTACGAAACGCCTTCTGCTCACCATCGCGCTCTCCGACTCCTTGGTGCGCACGCACCCATCGAAGCATGCTTATCGTGGCTGGCAGGTGAGTCGGTAAGTGCCAGAAGTTGGCCGAAGCCGATCTTTACGTAACTCGTCAACGTCGACGATTGCCGCGTACAGGCGTACCTGCGGGCGGGTCTGTTCGCTCGAGCGGATGGCTGCGAATGACCATGAAATCCCTATGTCACGATCTGCGGGAACGGCCCTGCAGAAAGATGTCCCTGTTTTGGCCACGCTCATGGCGAGTGATGGCAAGCAAGACGCTTGGACGCCCCGACTATGAGGAGAGCCTTCGACAGGCGCACGAAATCATTGAAGCCGCACGACGGTATCCTCACGACTGGCCTCGTCCGAGGACACGGAAGCCACCCCTAGTGCGAACCGGCCCCCCCCGGAACCACCTTCATCGGTATACGGCATGCGGGTATGCCCGTAGCGCACCAGCAGCACGGCCGCGGCCAGTACCAGGATCGCGCCGGCTTCCGCCAGGATGACCCACGGCGACACCTCGCTGGTGTTGAGGATCAGGTGGCGCGATATGGCGACCATGGCGATGTAGAGCGGTATGCGTACCGGCAGCCGCCCGACCCGCCAGTACACCGAGCTCATGGTGACCACTTCGAGGTAGATGAAGAGCAGCAGCAGGTCGCTCAGGCTCACGCGGCCGGTGCGCCACATGTCGACGATTTCCTGCATGCCCGCGAACAATGTGGCCACGAGCACGATCACCAAGCCGGCATGTTCGATGATCGAAATGACCTTGCTGCCTAGCTGCTTGACGTCCAGCGATACCGGGCTTGTCATGACGCCCCCGCTACTGGGTGGATGTGCGCACATCCTATCGCACGGCCGGGCCTTCATCCTCAACCCGGCCGCATCCACCTTCGCTGCTTTTTACCGTGGCGGCCTCACGGGCCGTGTCCACTCGCTGTCCCGGAATCGTTCCTGGCGCCCTGCTCTGCAACGCTTTCGTCCGTCGGCGTGCCCATGGCCTGATACAGCGCCGCGGTGTCGATCAGGCGCGCGGCGATGGCCTGGATCGCCTGCACGCGCGCGTTCTGCCAGCCCTGCTCGCCGGCAAGGGTCGCGGGATAAGACGCCGAACCCAGGCGATAACGCCGCTGCGCATCCTGGAACGACTGGCGCGCGGAAACTTCGCCACTTTGCGCGGCCTTCAACGCCAGCGCATCCTGATCCAGCGCGGTAAGCGTGTCGGCTACGTTCTGGAAGGCGCCAAGCACGGTCTGCCGATACTGCGCCTTGGCGGCCTCGTAGCTGGCGACGGCGGCGTTGCGCTGCGCGCGCAAGGCGCCACCGTGGAAGATCGGCTGGGTAAGGCCTGCCGTGGCGCCCCAGATCGTTCCCGCGCCGGTGAACAGCTTGGCGCTGTCGAACGCGCCCGTACCGAAGGAGGCGGACAGCGACAGATGCGGAAACATATTGCCGGTCGCGACGCCGACCTGTGCGGAAGCGCCGCGCACCGCCGCCTCGGCGGCCAGCACGTCCGGGCGCTGGCTGAGCAACTCCGAAGGCACCAGCACCGGCACGTCGGCGGGCAGATTCAGGCTGGCCAGCGGCAGCGGCGCGGGCGCCTGGTCCGGCGTGCGGCCGAGCAGCACGGCAAGCGCGTGGCGTTCGCGCAATGCCTGCGCGCGCAGGCCCGGCAGGCTGCCGTCGATGGACGCCGCGTTGCGCTGCGCGGCCAGCACATCCTCCTGCGCGGCCGCGCCCAGCCGATGCGCCTTGTCCGCCAGCTCCACCTGCTCGCGCGCAAGTGCTGACAAGCGTTCCGTCGCACTCACCTGTTCCGCCAGCGCCGACGCCCGCACGGCGGTGATCACGATATTGGCGGCGAGCGCACGCTTGGCCGCATCGAACTGGTAGGACTGCGCATCCACCTGCGCCGCCGCCTGCTTCACTTCGTTGCGTGACACGCCGAACAGGTCGAAGTCGTAGCTCAGCTGCAGCTGGCCCGCATAGACGTCGTAGATGTTGGTGGGCCTGCCGAAGTTGGGCAGGCCCAGCGCGCGCTGGCGGCCGGCCTGCGCGCCAGCGTCAAGCGATGGCCACAGCGCCTCGCCCACCTGGGCGCGATATTGCTGGCGCACCGATTCCAAAGTGTGGCGCGCGGCTTCCAGCGAAGGGCTTTGGCGCAGGCCCTCGTCGACCAGCGCATCCAGCGCGCTCGAACCGTAGGCTTTCCACCATTGCGGCACGGCGCGCGTGCCGAGGGTGAACGTTTGCGCGACGCCGTTGGCTTCGGCACTGGCCGTGGGCGTCGGCGACACGGTGTAGCTCGCCGGCTCCGGCGCCTTGGGCGGCCGTGCCGGTGGCGCGAACGAACAGCCGGCCAACGCGACGGCGACGCCGAACGGCAACATGCGCGGGGCAAGAAAACGCATCATGGGGTGATCTCCTTGGCCGGCTCGTCGGCGCGCACGCGATACCACGCGGCATACAGGGCCGGCAGATAGAACAGGGTGAGCACCGTGGCCACGGTGATGCCGCCCATCAGCGACGTGGCCATCGGGCCGAAGAAGTTGCTGCGCAACAGCGGAATCAAGGCCAGCACGGCGGCGGCCGCCGTGAGCGTGATCGGCCGGAAGCGCCGCACGGTGGCGCCGACGATGGCTTCCCAGCGCGGATGGCCTTCGCGGATGTCCTGCTCGATCTGGTCTACCAGGATCACCGAGTTGCGCATGATGATGCCGAACATGGCGATGGTGCCCAGCATGGCGACGAAGCCGAACGGTTGGCGGAACACCAGCAGCGACACGATCACGCCGATCAGGCCCAGCGGCGCGGTAAGCACCACCATGAAGGTGCGGCCGATGCTCTGCAGCTGGATCATCAGCAACGTAAGCACGGCGATGCCCAGCAAGGGCATCTGCGCATTGATGGAGCCCTGCGCCTTCGCGTTCTGCTCCACCGAGCCACCCACTTCGATGCGATAGCCCACCGGCAGCTGGCCGCGCAGCTCGCCCAGTTTCGCGTCGATGGCGTTGGTCACGTCCAGGCCCTGCGCACCGTTGCGCGTATCGGCCTGCACGTTGATCGAAGGCTGGCGATCACGCTCCCAGATCACGCCGTATTCCAGCCCGTAACGCACGTGGCCCAGCTGGGCCAGCGGAATGGCCTGGCCGTTGGGCGTGGGCAACGCCAGCTGCTCGATCTGGTCCGGATGCACGCGCTCGTTCTTCGGTGCGCGCAGATCTACCGCGATCAGCTTGTCCCGCTCGCGGTACTGCGTCACCGTGGTGCCGGACAGCGACATCGCCAGAAAATCGGCCACGTCCTGTGAGCTGACACCCAGCTGGCGCGCACGGGCCTGGTCGATCTCGAAGCGCACCGAGCGCTCGGCCGGCTCGTCCCAGTCGAACTGCACGTTGCGCGTGCGCGGGTCGGCACGCATCACCGCGGCGACCTTCTCGGCGATGCCGCGCACCGTGGCGATGTCATCGCCATCCACGCGGAACTGCACGGGAAAGCCCACCGGCGGCCCGTTTTCCAGGCGGCTGACGCGCGTGCGCACGGCGCTGAAGTCGCGCGACAGCACGCCATCGAGATAGCCCGCCAGCGCTTCGCGTTGCTTCACGTCCTTCGCGGTCACCACGAACTGCGCGAAGTTAGGCTGCGCCAGCTGCTGGTCCAGCGGCAGGTAGAAGCGCGGCGCGCCGCTGCCCACGAAGCTCACGTAGTTGGCGACTTCCTTGCGGTCCTTGAGCACGCCCTCCATGCGCTTGACCTGGGCCAGCGTGGCATCGAACGAGGCGCCTTCCGGCAGCCGCAGATCCACCAGCAGCTCCGGACGGTCGGAACTGGGGAAGAACTGCTTGGGCACCAGCCCGAAGCCCGCCATCGACACCACGAACAAGGCCACCGTGACCACCAGCACCAGCACGCGATGCTTCAGGCACGCATCGAGCACGCGGCGGAAGCGCTGATAGAACGCCGTCTGGTAGATATCGATATCGCCGCCGTGCGCCGGCGCCGTCAGCGCCTTGGCACGCCGCGCCTCGCGCCAGCGCGCAGGCAGGAACCGCGCCCACCATTCCTCGCCCGGCCGGGGCCGAGCGTGATGTTCGGGCAGCATGTGGTAGCCCAGCAGCGGAATCACGATCACCGCCGCCAGCCACGACACCAGCAAGGCGATGGCGGACACCTCGAAGATGGAACGCGTGTATTCGCCCGTACCGGATTTCGCCAGCGCGATGGGCAGGAAACCTGACACCGTCACCAGCGTGCCGGTGAGCATGGGGAACGCCGTGCTGGTGTACGCGAAGGCGGCGGCGCGCAGGCGGCTCCAGCCCTGCTCCAGCTTCACCGACATCATTTCCACCGCGATGATGGCGTCGTCCACCAGCAGGCCCAACGCCAGCACCAGCGTGCCCAGCGACACCTTGTGCAGGCCGATGCCGAACAGCTCCATGCACAACGCCGTGGCCGCCAGCACGAAGGGGATGGAAATCACCACCACCATGCCCGTGCGGAAGCCCAGGCTGAGCAGGCTCACCAAGAGCACGATGGCCACGGCTTCGGCCACCGACTCCAGGAAGTCATCCACCGAATGCGACACCGCATGCGGCATGCTGGTGACTTCGTTGAGCTTGAGGCCGGCGGGCAGGCGCTTCTGCAGGTCCACGGCGGCCTTGTCCAGCGCCTTGCCCAGATGGATCACGTCGCCACCGGGCTGCATGGTGATGCCGATGCCCAGCACCGGCTGCGACATGAAGCGCATCTGCTGCGTGGGCGGGTCGTCGTAACCGCGTCGGATGGTGGCGACGTCACCCAATCGGAAGCTGCGCCCGTTGACGCGCAGCAAGGTGTCCTCCAATGCCGCGACGTCATTGAACTGGCCGCTGGGACGCACATACACGCGGTCGTCACCCGTGGTGATCACGCCCGCCGACGCCACCGCGTTCTGCCCGTTGATGGCCTGCGCGATCTGCTGCGGCGTAACGCCCAGCTGGGACAGTCGCGCATTGGCGATCTCGATGGTGATGCGCTGGTTCTGGTCGCCCAGGAAATCCACCTTGCCCACGCCCGGCAGGCGCAGCAGCTCCGCGCGCAGCTGATCGGCGTAGTCATGCAGTTGGGCCGGCGAGAAACCATCGCCTTCCAGCGCATAGATATTGGTGTAGACGTCGCCGAACTCGTCGTTGAAGAACGGCCCCTGCACGCCCGGCGGCAACTGCGCGGCGATGTCGCCCACCTTCTTGCGCACCTGATACCAGGTGTCGGGCACGCTGGACGCCGGGGCGGAATCCTTGATGTTGAAGAAGATCAGCGATTCGCCCGGGCGCGAGTAACTGCGCAGGAAATCGATGGACGGCGTCTCCTGCAGCTTGCGCGAGATGCGGTCGGTGACCTGCTCCTGCACCTGCTTCGCATCGGCGCCGGGCCAGTAGGTCTGCACCACCATCACCTTGAAGGTGAACGGCGGGTCCTCCGATTGCGACAGCCGGCTGTACGACAGCATGCCGAACAACGCCACCATCACCATGATGAAGAACACCAGCGACTGATGCCGCAGCGCCCAGGCCGAGAGATTGAAGCGGCCTTCCTCGTGGGGAGCTGGCGCCGTCATAGCGGGCGATCCTCGGGATGCGGCGGATCGATCGGCGCGACCTTCTCGCCGGCGCTCACCGTGTGCACGCCCTGCATCACCACGCGCTCGCCGGCCTTGATGCCGCCGCCAACCAGCACCTCGCGCTCGCCATAGCGCAGCACGGTCACGGGGCGCAATTCGAGCGTCATGTCCGACGGACGCACCACCCACACGGCTGGCCGTTCGCCCTGGTGGAACAGCGCGGTGGCCGGCAGGCGCACCGCCGGCCCCGCCTGCGGCGCGGTCTGCAGCGCCACCATCACGGTCATGCCCAGGTGCACCTTTGGGCCAACATCGTCCAGCGCCAGCTTGACGCGATAGGTGCGACTGGCTGGATCAGCGGCCGGCGCGATGTCGCGCACGTGCGCCGTCAACGGTTGGCCGTCCGCCGGAGAAAGCGTGACGCTCACTGGCTGGCCCGCCCTGATCTCGCCGATGCGGTTCTCGGGCACATCCACGAACACGTCGCGCTCGCCCGACCACGCAAAGCCGAACACCGCCTGCCCCGCCGCCAGCACCTGCCCCACCTCGGCCTGCTCGCTGGTGATCGCGCCATCGCGATCGGCCACCAGGCTGGTGTAGTGATGCTGGTTCTGCGCCAGTTCCAGCTGCTGGCGCGCCTGCACCTGCGCCGCCAGGGCGGAGGCATAGGCATCGCGCGTCTGCTCCAGTTGCAGCTGGCTGATCAGGTTCTCCTTGGCCTGCGCTTCGTCGCGGTCGCGCTGCCGGGTGGCGAACGTCAGCCGATGCTCGGCCGCGTCCAGCGCGGCGCGGGCCGCGGCTTCGTTCTTGCCGGCATCGGCGTCGTCGAGACGGGCGAGCACCTGCCCCTTCTTCACGTTGTCGCCCAGCCGCGCCTCGCGCGACACCAGCTGGCCGGCGACGCGGAAGGACAGTGGCATCTCGTAGCGGGCGTGGATGTCACCGGGAAAACGCAACACATTGGCACCGTCCGCCGCCGGTGCCGGCATGGCGATGACAGGCCGCGCCGCCTCGGCATCGTGGGCGTGCTGCCCACAGCCGGAAAGCACGGCAAGCGCCGCCGCCATGGCGAGCCACGCCAGGGATCTGCGCGCCGCACCGCGCACGGGAAAGTCGGGAAAGGTCACGAGCCGGTCCTGATGGGGAAGTGGGGATTTGAGGCACGCCAGCCAGGCCGCGCCCGCATTCATACGCCGATGAACTCTAATACATAGTTGTATTTGAGTTCAAATGCGGATTCCAATGATGACTTCCGGCACAGGTGTTAAGATGGCGCATGGCCCGCAAACGACTCACCCGCGAAGAAAGCCGCGACCAGACCCACCAGCGCCTGCTGGAGGCGGCGGCACTCGTCATCGCCAAGAAGGGCTTCGCGGCCGCCAGCGTGGAGGACATCACCGCGCAGGCCGGCTATACGCGCGGGGCGTTCTACTCCAACTTCAAGAGCAAGGCGGAGCTGTTCATCGAGCTGCTGAGCCAGGACCACCAGTGCGTACGACAGGACCTGCACCAGATCCTCGACGCCCCGCAGTCGCTGGAGGCCATCGAGGAGCAGATCACCCAGTACTACCTGCGCGTGTACCGCGACGAGAAGAACTTCATCCTGTGGGCCGAGGCACGCGTGCTGGCGCTGCGCGACGCGAAATTCCGCGCCAAGCTCAACGCGTACTGCCTGGAGAAGCGCGACGACATCGCCGACGTCATCGAGCGCTTCTACCAGATGCGCGGCAGCAAGCCGCCCGCCCCGCCCAAGGACCTGGCCTTCAGCACCATGGCGCTGATCGACGGCATGCGTTTCTTCAACGAAACCATCCCCAAGGAACTGCCGGACGAGGCCGCGCAGAACGCGCTGGGCGTGATCTTTACCTCGACCTTCTTCAAGTAGGCCGACCGCGACGCGCACGACGTGCCGCGTGCTGGCAGCAGACACCATTGACCACGCGGGCCCCTTCTTCACGCGGCGCTGCATGATGGCGGGCGGAGAATAACGGCGCCACACACTCCGGCGCCGGGGCGAGACCTCCCGGCGGCGCCCCGACTTGCCGCATCGATGTAACCGTCGGCCGCCACCGGACGAAGTCAGGATCATCCACCTGCCCATCCGGGAGTGCCGCATGACTGACCCATCCTCGCCGTCGCCATCGCACCAGCCCTGGAGGTGGGCGGTGATCGGCATCGCCGTGGCGGCGCTCGCCGCCGCCTTCGCCTATGTCGCCGGCTGGATCGCGCCGGGACGACTGACCTCGCACCGCATCGTGAATGCCTTGCAGGACAACAGCGGCGTCTATCCCGGCTACCGCCGCAACCACGCCAAGGGCGTGTGCGTGGCGGGCTACTTCGAGAGCAACGGCGCGGCGGCCACCTATTCCAAGGCCAGCGTATTCGCGGCCGGGCGCACGCCGGTGATCGGCCGGTTCGCGCTGCCCGGCGGCAACCCTTATGCGCCGGACAGCAGCGTGCCCATCCGCAGTTTCGCGCTGCGCTTTTCGCTGCCCAACGGTGAGCAATGGCGCACGGGCATGAACAGCATGCCGGTATTTCCGGTGGCGACGCCGGAAGCGTTCTACGAGCAGCTGATGGCCGCCCGACCCGACCCGGCCACGGGCAAGCCCGATCCCAAGCGCATGGGGGCGTTCTTCGCCGCGCATCCGGAAGCCGGGGCGTTTCTTGCGTGGGTAAAGACGGCCAAGCCCTCGGCGAGCTACGTCACCGAAACCTATGAAGGACTCAATGCGTTCTACTTCGTCGATGCCACGGGCAAGCGCCATCCCGTGCGCTGGAAAGTGGTGCCGGAAGCGGCGGACGACGCCGGCACCGGCCCGCAGGCCGGCGACAAGGACTATCTCGCGCGCGACCTGGAGCAGCGACTGGCGCGCGGGCCGCAGCGCTGGCGCCTGCTGGTGACACTGGGCGCCCCGGGCGACCCGATCAACGACGCCACCAAGGTGTGGCCGGCGGATCGGCACGTGATCGACGCGGGCACGCTGGTGATCGAGAGCGAGCAACCGCAGGACAGCGGCCCATGCCGCGACGTGAACTACGACCCGACCATTTTGCCCTCCGGCATCGCGATCTCCGACGATCCGCTGCTGCCGGCGCGTTCCTCCGCCTATGCGGATTCGTACCTGCGCCGCACCGGCGAGGAGGCCCACCTTCCCGGCACCGCGCACGCGGGCTCGCCTTCGGAGCAGCCGCGATGAACACACCCAAGGCCTTTCATCCGCTGGCGCGCCTGCTGCACTGGACCATGGCGGTGCTGATCCTGGCGATGCTGTTCATCGGCGTGGGCATGGTGTCCACCGTGTCCGGCAAGCACACGTGGCTGCTCGCCCTTCACAAGCCGCTGGGCGCGCTCATTTTCATCCTGGCCTTGATCCGGCTCGGCGTGCGCCTGCGTTTTCCGCCGCCGCCCCTGCCGGACGACATGCCGGCCCTGATGCGCTTCGTGGCGCATGCCTCGCACTGGCTGCTGTACGCGTTGATGCTCGCCCTGCCGCTGGTGGGTTGGGCGATGCTGTCGGCAGGCGGTTATCCGATCTCGCTGGGCGGTTCCGTGCATCTGCCGCCGATCCTTGCGGCGAACGGCGAGACCTTCGCCTGGCTGCGCGAGGCGCATCGCTATCTGGCCTATCTGCTGTTCGTCACCGTGCTCGGGCACATGGGCGCGGCGCTGTACCACGGCCTGATCCGGCGCGACGACGTGCTGCCCAGCATGACGTTTCCATCTTCGTCATCGCCGCACCACGCCGACGAGCTGCCTCCACCGTGAACGCGGGCCTGCACGGCGAACCTGCGCGGCACTTGCGACGTCCCGGTGCAATAGTATGATTTATGTCATACAACACGTGGAGCGGCCATGCGCTACGACGCCGAACACAAGCAGAAGACCCGCAGCAAGGTGCTGGAAGTGGCGGCCCAGGCCATCCGCAAGGATGGCCCCGACCGCATCGGCGTGGCCGGCGTGATGGCCGAAGCCGGCCTGACCCACGGCGGCTTCTACGCGCACTTCAAGTCGAAGGACGAACTGGTCACCGCCGCCATCGGGCAGATGTTCGAGGAATCGCGCGCACGCTTCGTGCATGAGATGGAAGGCCGCAGCCCCGCCGAGGGCCTGTCGGCCTATATCGACTTCTACCTCTCGGCCAGGCACCGCGACATGCGCGGCGCCGGCTGCCCCATGGCGGCGCTGGCCTCCGACCTGCCGCGCCTTCCCGACGATGCACGCGCGCTGTTCGCCGAGGGCGCGCGTCGCCTCACCGGCGCCTTGGCTCGCAAGTTCGAGGCCATGGCCTATGCCGATCCGCAGGCGCTGGCGCGCTCCACCGTGTCCGAACTGGTGGGCGCCTTGTCGCTGGCCCGCGTGGAAACCGACACGCAACGCTCCGACGCCATTCTTGCCGACTCGCGCCGGTTGCTGAAGCAGCGCCTGGGGCTGGAGCCTACCGCATGAGCATGATCACCGAGATCGGCCAGGGCATGAGCGGGCTGGAACAGTTGCGCGCCTTCATCGCCTCCGGCCTGCGGCCCGGCATCGGCGATTCGCTGGATTTCGACCTGGTGGAAGTGGGCGACGGCATCGCCGTATTCGCCGGCACGCCCGGCCCGCACGCCTACAACCCCATGGGCGTCGTGCACGGCGGCTATTTCGCCACCTTGCTCGATTCTGCCTGCGGCTGCGCCGTGCACTCGCGATTGAGCGCGCAACAGGCGTATACCTCGCTGGAATTGAAAGTGGCCTTCCACAAGGCGATGACGCGCGACACCGGCCGCGTTCGCGCGGAAGGCCGCGTGCGCAGCATCGGCCGACGCGTGGCCTTTGCCGAAGCCAACCTGGTCGATGCCGAGGGCCGTCTCTACGGCTCGGCCACGTCCACCCTGCTGGTGTTCGACCGCTGATGCACTAACGCGTGCGTCCGCGCATGGCGCGGGTGCGCGCCGCGCGCGTGGCACCGGCCGCACGGGTCGTGGCACGCGTACGTGCTGCCTTCTTCGCCGCCGTCTTGCGCTTGGCCGGCCCCTTGGTGCGGGCCGCCTTCCTCGCGGCGTCGGCACGCTCCGCGGGGCTGCGCCCGGCGGCGGCTTCCTTCGCATGCTCGGACAGGGCCGCCTTCGATGCGGCGGCGCCGCCTTCGCGCTTCAGCGCATCCAGCGTCGCGCGGCTGCGCTTGGCTGAACTCTCCTTGCTCGCCGAGGTTTTCTTCGTCACGGGTTTCCTGCGGCTGGCGCTGCCGCCTTGCTTGGCTGGCACCGCGATGCCGGCGCGTCGCGCCTCCGACAGCCCGATGGCGATGGCCTGCTCCGTAGAGCGGGCGCCGTGCTTGCCTTCGCGAATGTGCTCGATTTCCTCGCGCACGAATTCACCGGCCTGTGTACTGGCCGACTTGCCCTCGCGCCTGTCCTTGCGGGCGCGTGCCAAGGCTCGTTCTGTAGGCATATCGCGGCTCCCATGAAGGTGAACGGGCATGCTGACGCGCGTGCCGTGAAAGACGGAACAAATAAAGCTCAAGTCTTCGCGAGCGTTCATGCGCATGGCAGGGCACGCTGCGACAGCGGTGCGATGCCCGCGCGTTACGCGGGTACGTTGTCCTCCGCCGGGTCCTCCACCGCCACGAAGCCGCCCGTCTGCCGCTGCCAGAGACGCGCATACAGGCCGCCGCGCGCGATCAGCTCCGCATGCGTGCCGGTTTCCACGATCTGGCCCTTGTCCATCACCACCAGTCGATCCATGCGCGCGATGGTGGAAAGCCGGTGGGCGATGGCGATCACCGTCTTGCCGCGCATGAGCACTTCCAGGCTGTCCTGGATGGCCGCCTCGGCGTCGGAATCGAGCGCGGAGGTCGCCTCGTCCAGCACCAGGATGGGCGCGTCCTTCAGCAGCACGCGCGCGATGGCGATGCGCTGGCGCTGGCCGCCGCTGAGCTTCACGCCGCGCTCGCCCACGTGCGCGTCGTAGCCCACGCGTCCTTCGCCGTCGACCAGCTGCGGGATGAATTCGTCCGCACGCGCCTTGCGCACGGCCTCCATCACCTGCGCCTCGCTGGCGTCCGGACGTCCATACAGCAGGTTGTCGCGGATGGAACGGTGCAGCAGCGAGGTATCCTGCGTGACCACGCCGATCTGCGCACGCAGGCTTTCCTGCGCCACCTGCGCGATGTCCTGGCCGTCGATCAGGATGCGCCCGCCTTCGAGGTCGTACAGCCGCAGCAGCACGTTCACCAGGGTGGATTTGCCCGCGCCCGAAGGGCCGACCAGGCCGATCTTCTCGCCGCCGCGCACGTGCAGATCCAGGCCGGAAATCACGCCCCCCTGCTTGCCGTAATGGAAATGGATGTCCTCGAAGCGCACGCTGCCTTCGGTGACTTCCAGCGGCATGGCGCCTTCGCGATCCTGCACGGCGCGCGGTTTCGCAATCGTCTCGATGCCGTCCTGCACCGTGCCCACGTTCTCGAAGATGCCGTTGATCACCCACATGATCCAGCCGGACATGTTGTTGATGCGGATCACCAGCCCCGTGCTCAGCGCAATCGCACCCACCGTGACCTTGCCCTGGCTCCACAGCCACAAGGCCAGCGCCGAGGTGCCGACGATAAGGAAACCATTGAGCGTGGTGATGGTGGCGTCCATCGCCGTGGTCAGGCGCGTCATGGCCCGCATGCGCTTGATCTGCTCGCCCATGGCATCGGCCACGTAGGCCTCTTCGCGCTGCGTGTGCGCGAACAGCTTGAGCGTGAGGATGTTGCTGTAGCCGTCCACGATGCGGCCCATCAGGCGCGAACGCGCCTCGGACTGGCGCCACGAACGCTCCTTGGTGCGCGGCACGAAATAGCGCAGCGTGGCCACATAGGCCACCAGCCACACGATCAGCGGCACGGCGAGCCAGTAGTCAGCCTTGGCGAACATGACGATGGCGCTGCCGGTGTAGATGGCGACGTACCAGATGGCATCGACGATCTGCACCGCCGATTCGCGCAGCGCCCCGGAGGTCTGCATGATGCGGTTGGCGATGCGGCCCGCGTAGTCGTTCTGGAAGAAGCCCAGGCTTTGCCGGATCACATAGCGATGGTTCTGCCAGCGGATGCGGTTGGTGAGGTTGGGCACGATGGCCTGGTTCACCAGCAGGTCGTGCAGGCCGATCAGCACCGGGCGCGCGATCAACGCCACGAAGCCCATCCACAGCAGCTCGTTGCCGTGCAGCCGGAAGAAATCCGCCACCGGCGCGCCCTTGGCCATGTCCACGATGCTGCCGATGAAGCCGAACAGCGACACCTCCACCAGCGCCACGCCAAAGCCCACCACCAGCGCGGCGGCGAACACCGGCCACACCTGGCGCAGGTAGAACACATAGAACCGCCACACCGACGGCGGCGGCATGCCATCGACGGGCTCCTTGAAGGCGTCGATCAGCGATTCGAACCAGCGGAGCAGCATGGGGTCGTCCTTGGGGGTGGGGCGTGGGGAATGGTTATGGGGTGAAGGCGCGGTGGGGGTGTTTCAAGGTTTTGGGGCCCGTGGTTGTCACGATGGCGAACAGGCGCCTCGCATGGATGCCGCGATGAGGCGCTGGATTCCGGCCTGCGCCGGAATGACGGTCACACGGAGCTGCACCTGGGAAGGCTCCGCGTCTCTCGCACGTTGGTTCTTGCGTGCTGAACGCGCCACAGCGGAGCCGCTGGCTTTGAGCCACCAAATACCTTCATAACCGTCATTCCGGCGCAGGCCGGAATCCAGCGCCTTACCGCCCGAGCAGGCGAAAACCCACCCAGCCCCTTGCATTCCCCAAAACTAACGATATATCTTAAGACTGTTACTTACGATATATCGGAGACTGTCATGGGATTTCGTCATTTCTTTGAGCACCACCATCACCACCACGGCCGCCACGGCTACTGCCGCGACGGCTTCGAGGGCCGCGAGGCCTGGGCCCGCGAGGCCATGGGTATCGGACGGGGCCGTGGTCGCCGCGGGTTTGGCGACGACGAGGGCGAAGGCGGCTGGGGCGGCATGGGTGGTCGATTCCGCGGCGGACGCGTGTTCGGCCACGGCGACCTCAAGCTCATCCTGCTCGCCCTGATCGCCGAGCAGCCGCGCCACGGCTACGAGCTGATCCGCACCATCGAGGAGATGTTCGACGGCGCCTACGCCCCCAGCCCCGGCGCGGTCTACCCCACCCTCACCCTGCTGGAGGAACTGGGCCACGCCAGCGTGCAGAACGACGACGGCAAGAAGCTCTACACCATCACCGAGGAAGGCAAGGCGTTCCTGGCCGAGAACAAGGAAGCGGTGGACGCGGTGATGTCGCGCATGGAGCAGACCGCCAAGATGTTCGCCCGCGCCGCCGCGCCGATGGCGCTGCGCGAAGCGATGCACAACCTCAAGCGCGCCCTGTTCATGCACGGCGGCCCGTGGAACGCAGAGGAAGTGAAGCGCATCGTCGGCATCATCAAGCGGGCCGCGGACGAGATCGTCAACGGCAAGAAGGATGCGTGAGCGCCTGCCCATGACCACCGCGCCAGTTGTCGATGTTCCATCGCTGCTGGCGCGCGTGGGCATGCGCGCCACGCCGCCGCGCCTGGCGATCTGGCAGGTTCTGCACGATGCGGACGGCGAGCCCGACGCGGTGGAACTGCTGCGTCGGGCGCAATGCCTCGAACCGCGCACCAGCCTCGGCACGGTGTACCGCTTCCTGCGCGAACTGGAGCTGCATGGCCTGGCCAGTTCGCGCCCCGTCGCGCACGAACGTTCGCGCTGGCGTCTGGGCGCATCGGCCGAATCGACGTCCAGGAACACCGAGGCCGTCGCCGCCGTGGCCCGTCTGGCGGCGGCCTTCGGCTATCGGCTGGTGCCTGTCGCCAACGTCTGAGTCCGCTCGCCTCAGCGCCGCAGGCTGTCACGCCGCGACGCCAGCCGATCGGCGAGCCGCGTTGGCTCGGGCAGCCGGTATTTCGTGCCGAACGCGAGCACCAGTTCGGGCGCTGTCGCCATGCTGACGCGATGGCCCGGCGACACGATCAGCGGACGGATGCGGTCCTTGCTGCGCAGGACGCAACCGATTACCTCGCCCTTGTACTTCAGCGGCTGGCGATCACCGCGATGCGGGCCGACCTCGCCGTGCACGCCGACCAGGATCGACTTGGCCACGCCTATCGTGGGCAGGCCCGTGACCACGCCCAGATGCGCGGCGATACCCAGGCGCCGCGGATGCGCAATGCCATGTCCGTCGACGAAGACCAGGTCCGGTGCTTCCGGCAGCTCGGCCAGCGCCTGCAGGACCGCGGGCAGTTCGCGGAAGGAAAGCAGGCCGGGGATATAGGGCATGCGCGTCGGCTGTCGCGCCACCACCTCGGCCACCGGTTCGCGCGTCTGCGCGTCGAGCAGCACCGCGGCAGCGCGCGTCACGGCGCCGCCGTCCTCGAAGCCCACGTCCACGCCGGCCACGCGCCGCAGAGGCGGATAGTCGTCCTGCAGCCGCACCTGCGCAGCCAGCTCGGTCTGCAACCGGCGCGCCTTCGCCACGTCGCCGTCCCACGGCGGCATCCCAAGCGTCATGTCGATCGAAGTCATCACGACAGCGTGAATGCCGGCGAATCAATGAACCGTCAAGGCCCCATTTCAGAACATTTATTCATTGACCGCTTCGGGGGCGGCCCGGATCATGCGGCGCATGCCTATCGCGTATCGCCTGCTGCTGATCCTCCTCGTCGCCATCGGCGGCGCTTCCCCACTGTTCGCCCAGGACGCGCAGACCAGCGCGCAGATCCAGCAGACGACGCTCGCCACACCCGACCAGCTGAGCGCGCAGCTGGACAAGATCAAGCAGACGCTCACCGACAAGACCAAGCTGACCGATGAAACACTGACTGCCGCGCGCACCGCCGTGCAGAACGTGCAGCAGCAGGCTGACCAGCTCACCACCAGCCTTGCCCCGCAGGCCGACGCGCTGAAGGGCAAGCTCGACGTGCTGGGCCCCGCGCCGGAGAAGGGCGCGCCGGCCGAAGCCCCGGAAGTGGCGAGCCAGCGCAAGCAGCTGTTGAAGCAGCAGACCGACCTCACCGGGCAGATCACGCAGGCGAAGCTGTTGAGCCGCGAGAGCCTGCAATTGCTCACGGATATCGGCGCGCTGCGCCGCGAGCTGTTCAATGCCGAGATCAGCCAGCGCACCGCTTCGCCTCTCAGCGGCGCGTTCTGGACCCGCCTCGGGCAAAGTTTTCCGGATGACCGCGCCGGCTTCGGCCAGTTATGGAATGCGCTGAAGGGCGCCATCGTGCAGGCCTGGCAACCGGCCAATCGCCTGCCGTTCATCGCATGCCTGCTCGCCGCCATCGCGCTGTTCGCCGGCGGGCGCCGCCTGCTGGAACACAAGATGCTGGACATGGCGGCGCGCTATCTGCCGTCGGGCCATCTGCGCCGCAGCGCCATGGCCCTGCTGGTGACCCTGGGCACCATGCTGGTGTATGGCGTGGCCGCGTGGCTGCTGTATCTGGCGGTGAACTGGAACGGCGTGCTCGACCAGGACCTGGACGACCTGGTGCATCCGCTGGTGACGCTGATGTTCTTCGTCGCCGCCATGGCGGGCCTCGGCCGCGCGCTGTTGATGGTCAAGCACCCGTCGTGGCGCCTGCCGCCGGTCTCGGACGATCTGGCCAAACGCCTGCGGCCCTTCCCAGCCGCCGTGGCGTACAGCGCCTTGCTGCTGGGCATCATCGAGCGCGTCACCAACGACATCGGCGCCAGCCTCGCCACCACCATGGCGGCCAATGCACTGGCCGCCACGCTGATCGGCTGCCTGGTCGGTTACGCGCTGATCCAGATGAGCCGCGCCCGCCGCACCCTGCTCGCCGCGGGCGAAACGCCGGCCGAACGCCCGCTGTGGGTGGGTCTGCTGGTGTTGTGCGCCATTCTTGGCGTGCTGATCACCCTGCTCGCGGTGCTCACCGGCTATATCGCGCTGAGCTTCTACGTGGCGCGGCAGATGATCCGCGCCGGCTTCCTGATCGCCGCGCTGTATGTATTCATGCATCTGGTCAACGACCTGTGCGAATCGCTGCTGTCGCCGGAGTCGCGTACCGGCCAGCGCATGCAGGAGAACTTCGGCATCTCGCCGCCTCGCCTGGAGCAGGCGGCCACCGTGCTGTCGGGCATCAGCCGCGCCTTTTTGCTGCTGCTCGCCATTCCGCTGATCCTCGCGCCCTACGGCGCCGGCGCCGACGAACTGGTGGATCGCGGCACCAAGATCTTCAGCGGGCTGTCGCTGGGCACGCTCACCATCAACCCCACCAGCATCTTCAACGCCCTGCTGGTGCTGGTGGTGGGCGCCGTCATCGTGCGACTGATCAAGCGCTGGCTCAGCCAGCAGCTGCTGCCCAAGACCTCGCTGGACGTGGGCATGCAGACGTCCATCGTCACCCTGCTGGGTTACGTGGGCGGCATCCTGGTGTTCGTGCTGGTGCTTGGTGCGCTGAAGGTGGACGTGCAGAGCATCGCCTGGGTCGCCAGTGCGCTGTCGGTGGGTATCGGTTTTGGCCTGCAGGCCATCGTGCAGAACTTCATCTCCGGCCTGATCCTGCTGGCCGAGCGCCCGGTGAAGGTGGGCGACTGGGTCAGCATCAGCGGCGTGGAAGGCGACATCAAGCGCATCAACGTGCGCGCCACCGAGATCCAGCAGGGCGACCGCTCCACGGTGATCGTGCCCAACTCGCAGCTGATCACCCAGAACGTGCGCAACGTGACGCTGGCCAATGCGCAGGGACGCGTGCAGATCCGCCTGCCGATGCCGCTGAGCAGCGATGCGGCCAAGGTGCGGCAGATCATCTTCGACATCTTGCGCAACCATACCGTGACGCTCAACACGCCCTCGCCCAGCGTCACCCTGGACAGCATCGACGCGGGCTCAATGATGTTCGTGTGCACGGCCTATGTGAGCAATCCGCGCGATGCCGGCACGGTGAAGAGCGATCTCTTGTTCGAGATCATCGACCGGCTGCGCAAGGCCGACCAGCCGCTCTCCACGCCGCAGGACATGGTAGTGCGCACCATGCAGCACGACCCCGCCACGGCGCCCATTCCCTCCACCACGGTCGTGCCGGGACAGAACACCTGACAGCGACATGCCATCGGCCTAGACTCCGAAGACCACCCGGAGTCAGCGGATGGGACATCACGCCGTTGTACCCGCGCCACCGCTCGATGCCCTGGTGTCCCGCTTGTGGGACTGGGACATGCCGCCGGCCGCGCACCACTACGAGCGCGTGCTGCCCGTGCCGGGCGCGGCGCTGATCATCAACCTGCACGAGAACGAAACGCGCACCTACAGCGACGACGCGGAACGTCGCTGTGTTCGGGCGGCGGCGTCGGTCATCGGCGGCCCCTGCCTGCGCAGCCAGATCATCGATACCGCCGAGCAGGTGCGCGTGATGGGCGTGGTGTTCCGTCCCGGCGGCGCGCACGCCTTCACCGGTGAGGACCACGAAAGCCTGGTCTCACAGGACATCGGGCTGGAAGACATCTTCGGCAGCAGCGCGCACCGGCTGCGCGAACAGCTGCTGGACACCGCTTGCGCGCATGCACGACTGGCCGTGCTGGAACAGTGGCTGCTCGCGCACATGCGCATGCCGAGACTGGCGCCCGAAGTGCGGTACGCACTCGGCGAGATCGACGCGCGACCGCAAGTAACGCGCATCGGCGCGCTGGTGCGCGACACCGGCATGTCCGACTACCGATTCGGTCGCCTGTTCCGCCGCCAGGTCGGCATGGGGCCGAAGCGCTATGCACGGCTCATGCGCTTTCGCGGCGTGGTCGACGCCGTGTACCGCTCGGCCGCCGTGGACTGGAGCGCCGTCGCCCTCGATGGCGGCTACGGCGACCAGTCGCATCTGGTGCACGAGTTCCGCGCCTTCGCCGGCATGACGCCCACGGCCTTCATGGCCGCCCGCGGGCCGTATCCCAACCACCTGCCGCTGGACTAGGGCCTGTTAACCCTAGGAACCCTTTCACTTTCGCCGTGGCATCATGCCCGTCCTTCAGCGAGGCCCCGACCATGCCCAGCGATCTGTTTTCGCCAGCTCCCAGCCAAGGCCCGGCTTCGCGCATCCGCGTGGGCATCGGCGGCTGGAACTTCGCCCCCTGGCGCAACAACTTCTATCCGGCGGGGCTGGTGCAGCGGCGCGAACTGGAATACGCCAGTCGCCATCTTCGCGCCATCGAGATCAACGGCACCTACTATGGCGCGCAGAAGCCGGCCACCTATGCGAAATGGGCGTCCGAAACGCCGGACGATTTCGTCTTCTCGCTGAAGGCGCCGCGTTACATCACCGAGGGCAAGCGGCTGGCCGATGCGGGCCGCGGCATCGACGGCTTCGTCTTCGGCGGCCTGGCCGAGTTCGGCAACCGGCTGGGCCCGGTGCTGTGGCAGTTCACGCCCTCGCGCGCGTTCGATGCCAACGACCTTGCCGCCTTCCTCGACATGCTGCCGCGCGAACTCAACGGCCAGCCCATGCGGCATGTGCTGGAAGTGCGCCACCGCAGCTTCCTAGACGAGCGCTACGTGGAGCTGGCGCGCTCGTACCGCATCCCTACCGTGTTCACCGATTCGCCGCAATATCCTTCGCTGGCCGACCTTACCGGCGACTTTGCCTATGCACGCCTGATGCGCAGCGAATCGCACATAGAAACCGGTTACGCGCCCGCCGATCTCGACGCCTGGAGCCAACGCGCACGCGCCTGGGCGGAAGGCTGCGACCTGCCGGAACTGCCGCACATGGCGGCGCCGCGCGCATCGGGCAATCCGCGCGACGTATTCGTCTACTTCATCAGCAGCGCCAAGGAGCGCAATCCCGCCGCCGCCATGGCGCTGCAGCAGCGGGTCGACGCCGAAGGTTGATGCCGGCGCGGTGCCAAGGGACTAAACTCCCGCCACTCCGCCCAGGCTGTCCGTCATGCGCTCAATCAAACCCCTGCTCCTGCTTGCGGTGCTGGCCGTCGCCGCGCTGCTGTGGGGCCGTCACTCGCCCGAGCCGTCGCCGCAGGGCACGGCGCTTCCGCAGAACGCATCGGTCCCGCGCCCTGCGGGCGGCGCGACCAACACGCTGCCTTCGTTCCTTCCGCCGGAAGCCGCCGACACCCTGCGCCGCATCGCCAGCGGCGGACCGTTCCAGCACCGCCAGGACGGCGTGGTGTTCCAGAACCGCGAACATCGGCTGCCCGCGATGCCCGAGGGCTATTACCACGAGTACACCGTGGACACGCCCGGTCTCGATTACCGCGGCGCACGCCGCATCATCACCGGCGGCACGCCACCGCAGGTCTACTACTACACCGATGACCACTACCGCACGTTTCGCCCGTTCGAGGTATCCCGATGAACGCGCAATTTGATCTGGACTTCGGCGACGCCCAGCACGGCGGCATCTTCTTCGTCACCAGCGAAGACCTGGAACCGCTGGCCGAAGCCGCCGGCATGCAGGGCCTGCGCGTCTGCCGCGTCAGCCTTGCCGACTACACCGACCGCGATGCCCTGTTCGACCGCCTCACCCAGGCACTGCGCCTGCCAGCGGATTTCGGCCGCAACTGGGATGCGCTCGCCGACAGCATGCGCGATCTCTCGTGGCTCAAGGCCACCGGCTACATCCTGCTGTTCGACCGCGCGGAAGACATGCGCGATCGCAACGAGGAAGATTTCGACACGCTGCTCGACATCCTCGAGGAAGCGGTCGACTACTGGCAGGAAGCCGACGCCCCCTTCTTCGTGTTCTTCGCGCTGCCCGAAAGCGCGTTCGACGACAACGACGCCTGATACCGACGCCCCATGCAAGAACTCGATTTCGAACTGGACCGCGACTACGTCGAACTCAACCAGCTGCTGAAGCTGGTGGGCCTGTGCGACAGCGGCGGCGCCGGCAAGGCCATCGTGGCGTCCGGCGCCGTCTACGTGGACGGCGAGCAGGAGCTGCGCAAGACCTGCAAGATCCATGCGGGCCAGGTGGTGCAGGTGGAGGACTTCGTCATCCACGTGCACGCGATCGACTGATCAGGCAACGGCCACCGGCAAGGCATCGAGCTTCGCATCGAGCAGCGGCGACGCCGGCAGGCGGATGCCGAACTGCTCCTCCAGTACGCGCCTGATCTCTTCCGTGCCCTGCAGGCTGCGGCGCACGGAAGGCTGCCCCAGCGCATGCACCGCGAACTCCCGGTTGCGCAGGGCCAGGCGACGATCCGCTAGCGTGCGCGCGGCGATCAGCTGGTGCAGAAAGTGCGACTCGGGATACGTCGAGGTGAAGTGGTTGGCCACCACATAGTCGATCCGCTCGGCCGGCTGCAGGCGAAAGCGATACAGCGTGCGCCACTCGTCCTGCACCTGCGCCTGCATGCGCCAATGGACCCCGTCCGTCACCAGGCGAAACGGCTCCAGCGAGGTCGGCTGCGCCTCGTCCACCACCAGCCGCAACGCGCCGCCCAGCGCCATGCTGCCGAAGCCCACGTCGGCCAGCCAGCTTTCGCCTTCCACTTCCACGCGCAACAGCATGTGCGTCTGCGCCACCTCGGCGTCCTCGGGCTTGTTCCACAACACGCGCGCGATCAGTCCCGTCGCCTCGAAACCGATGGCTTGCAGCACCGCGAGGAACAACCCGTTCTGTTCGAAGCAGTAGCCGCCGCGCTGCTGCTTCACCAGCTTGTCTTCGATGGCGGATAGATCCAGCGATACCGGCACGCCCATCAGCGGGTCGAGATTCTCGAACGGAATGGCAGCGATGTGCGCCGTCGCGAGCGCGCGCAAGGTGGCCACGTCCACCCTGGGTTCGCCGGAGAAGCCGATGCGTTGCAGGTAAGCGTCCAGGTCGAGCGAATGCGTCATGGGGATGACCGCGGCAGGGAATGGCGCACCATAACACCGCCTTGCCGCCGCCTTCGCACGCCGATGGTCATGGCGTGCCAGCATCGGCGTAACCGGAAGCGGTCCGGCAGCGAATAAGGAAGCAGAACCCGCCAACCGTGGCGGCCTGTTGTCCCTCCCTTCGATGGAGCGTTCCTTCATGAGCATCCGCCGATTCAAGCTGTTCCCGGCCCTCGCGGGCCTGTTGCTGATGACCGGCCTGGGCGCCTGCACGCTGGCCACCGCCGGCAGCAGCGGCGCACCGCTGCCCGATCCCGCCGTCGATGCGGCCCCCGCCCAGGACGACCAGGTCGCCGTGCTCGCGGGCGGCTGTTTCTGGGGCCTGCAGTCCGTGTTCGAGCACGTCAAAGGCGTGAAGAAGGTGCTGGCCGGCTACTCCGGCGGCGCCGCGAACACGGCCGAGTACGACCGTGTCAGCGACGGCGATACCGGCCACGCCGAGTCGGTGAAGATCGTCTACGATCCCAGCAAGGTCAGCTACGGGCAATTGCTCAAGGTCTACTTCGCCGTCGCCACCGACCCGACCACGCTCAACCGGCAGGGCCCGGACGTTGGCACGCAGTACCGCTCCGCGATCTTCTACGGCAACGACGAACAGAAGCGCATCGCCACAGCCTACATCGCGCAACTGAGCGCGGCGCATGCGTTCGAGGATCCCATCGTGACGCAGGTCGTGCCGCTCAAGGGTTTCTACGTAGCCGAGTCCTATCACCAGGACTACGCCAAGCGACACCCCGACGATGCCTACATCGTGTTCAACGATGCACCCAAGGTCGCGCACCTGAAACAGCAGTTCCCCGCGTTGTACCAGCCTGACCGCGAAGTAGTCAGCGTGGTGCTGCATTGAGCACTGTATGCCACAAGGTCATTCCCATCCTATAAGCGGGTTCCTGCACAACACATAGAACTTCGCCGACTGTGACCCGCCAGCGGCATCGGTACTGTTGGTGGTTGCCATATCCAGCGTCATGACGCTGCCCTACGCAACCACCATGCAGGAGATGTCCGTGATGTCCCGCAGTGCCGATGTGCGTTACACCTTCACTCCCTCCTCGTCCACCACCTCCTTTGAAGTGGTGAGCTTTTCGCTCGACGAGGCCCTCTCGGCCGATGGACTTCTCTCCGCGGACGGCGCTCCGCTGCCTTTCCGGTTGAGCGTCGAGCTTTCGGCGTTCGACGACAACGTCGATTTCTCCCGGCTATTGGATGCCCCCGCACATTTCGCCATCTGGCGTGACGAGCAAGTCGTGCGGCATGTGTGGGGCATCGTCACCGCCTGGGAACAACGGGACAGCGGCACGCACCGCACGCGCTACAGCGCCGTCATCGAGCCGGCGCTGGCCCGCCTTACCCTTCGCAGCAACTGCCGAATATTCCAGCAGCTCAACGTCCCCGACATCATCAATACGTTGCTCAAGGAGCACGGCCTGCTGGATGTGGAGTGGCACCTCGCGGGAGCGCACCTGCCCCGGGAATTTGCATCGCAATGGAACGAGAGTGACTGGGCCTTTGTGCAGCGCATTGCGGCCGATGAGGGCATCTTTGTGTCGATCGCGCATGATGCGCACCAGCACCGGTTGATCTTCACCGATACCGTGCAGAGCCTTCCCTCGGGCGGCACGCTGATCTACCAACCGCAAGCCGGTGGCATGGCGGATCAACCCAGCCTGCGCCGCTTCCGCTATCGCGAGCAGGTGGCCCCGACGCGCACCGTCGGGCGGGATTACACCTTCCACAACGCCCGATACAACCTGGAGCATCACGCCGTACCGTATGCCTCCGACGCACGGCTCGGGCAGCCCGCTTCCGATACGGAGAGTACTGGCGAGTACGCCTTCATACGGCCAAGCACGATGGGAGCCTCACGGGATACCTACGAGCGCTTCCGCTATCCGGCCGATTACAAGCGGGACGAAGTCGGCAAGCCGTTTACGCGCACCCGTCTCCACGCGGAGCGGCGCGATGCCGCGCAAGCCCATGGGGAAGGCGACGCTGCCTTTCTCATGCCCGGTGTCTCGTACACCCTGGAAGGCCATCCACGGGAGGCCTGGAATCGCGACTGGCGCGTGGTGCGCCTGCATCACGAAGGCACGCAGCATCCCAGCCAGGGCGAAGACGCCACCGAGGGCGCGACCACCTACAGCAACACCGTCGTCTTCGTGCCGCGCGAGTTTGAATGGAAAGCCCCGCTGTGGGCCAAGCCACGCGTGGACGGTCCGCTGATCGCCACCGTGGTCGGCCCGGCGAACGAGGAGGTCTGGGTCGATAAGTGGGGCCGGGTCAAGCTGCAATTCCCGTGGGACCGCGAGGGCAAGAGCGACGATGCCAGCTCCTGCTGGATACGCGTCGCCAAGGGCTGGGCGGGCGTGGCGTGGGGCATGCAGGCGTTGCCGCGGGTGGGACATGAAGCCGTGGTAATCATGCTCGGGGGTGATATCGACCAGCCGATGGTGGTGGCTTCGGCACATCATCCGGGCAACCCGCCACCCTACGAACTCCCCAAGTTCCACGCCATCCACACCGTCAAGAGCAAGGAGCTCAAGGGCAACCGCGCCAACGAACTGCGCATTGACGATACCTCGCAACAGATCAGCGCCGCGCTGATGAGCGACCACGGCGCCACCGCCCTGCACCTGGGCTACCTCACCCACCCGCGCCCGCAAGGCGGCGCGCCGCGCGGTGAAGGGTTCGAGCTGCGCACCGATGAGCATGGCGCGCTGCGTGCCGCCAAGGGTCTGTTGGTCTCGGCCTATGCACAAGCCCAGGCGGGCGGACGACAACTGGATATTGCCGAACTGCTGCAACTGGTCGACCAACTTGCGCAGCAGGCAAAAGACCTGCTTGATGTCGCTCAACGCCAGCAGGCACTGCCCGCTGAGCACGCCTCCCGCGATCAACTGGTTCAGGCAATCCACGCGCTCGGCGCGGGGGCCAACGACAGGCAAAACGATGCTGGCGGCAAGCCCATCGTCATTACGGGTGCACCGGCCGGCCTGGTCACGGCCACGCCGGCCAGCATGCTGCACACGGCGGGCGGCAACATCGAAAGCATCGCCCGACAAGACCAATCATTGATGGCCTCGCGATGCGTGCACATCACCGCTGGCAACGGTATCAGCGCGTTTGCCGTCGATGGCGGTATTCGCCATCTCGCGAACCAGGGTGACATGATCACCCAGGCACAGCGCGGAAACGTCACCGTGCAGGCGAATGAAAACATTCACCACCAGGCAAACAAACAATGCCTGACCGAAGCCAACGACAAGATGATCTTCAAGTGCGGGCGCAGTGCCATCGTGCTCAACCCCGATGGACGCATCGAGCTGTTTGGCACCGAGGTCATACCGCATGCCAAATGGATCGTCGAGGATTCATCGTCGCTGTCCACGGCCGTACAGCAGTGGGATAACACGCCGTTCAACGATCGGTTCCAGGCTCATTTTCCTGATGGCTCGCCGGCGGCGCATCAGCATTACGAGCTGGTGCGAAGCGATGGCACGCGCATCCCTGGCATTACGGATGCCGCAGGCTGGCTGACCCTGCAGCAGGGACTGAATCCGGAAGGGCTGGGCATTGTCTGGCTCGGCGCTGCCGCCACTGAACGAACGGGTGCATCTTCTCTGGACATCGACGACGCACGCATGGCCAAGGCGGCATATGGCGACCCCAGCCAGTGGACGGCACAAGTGGGTTCGGCGTCGGTGGATGTCCACAGCAGCCCGATCCTGGATATCGACAAGGCGGTGAATCAATTGGACTCAGCGGCCAACGATCAATCGACCCGGCGATGCGCGCAATACGTTCGCCAGGCTCTGAACGCCGGCGGGCTAAAGCTGAGTAGTTACCCCGCACAGGCCAAGGCCTATGGCCCCACCTTGCTGTCAAACGGCTTCGGCACCGTGGAGAAAAACGGCTATGTCCCTCAAAAAGGGGACATTGCCGTCATTCAGGACTATCCAGGTGGAAGTCCCGAGGGACACATCACCATGTATGACGGAACCCAGTGGGTATCGGACTTCAAGCAACGGGATATGTGGTCGGGCCCAGGTTATCGCTCCCATCAACCTTCCTACGAGATCTACCGCTACGAGGATCAGCCATGAAGATTCCCCATTCCTCTTTCCGCCTCGCTTGTGTCGCCGCATGGCTTTGCGTATTCGCGCTATCGACAGCCCATGCGGCAGCACCATTGAACGGCGTGGACCCGTTCATACACCGGATCTACGCGAGCTACACGTTGAACGGTCCGGGTATTCCCCTTAGCGGTGAAGGCGCAAAGCCCTTCCTGACGCCATCCCTGCGGCAATTGGTAGACCGTGACCAGCAATTGCTCCATGGCGAAGCGGGCGTGCTCGATGCCGACCCGCTGTGCGCCTGCCAGGATTTCGACATACGCAAGCTGGACGGCATAGCCAAACGCCCGGACAGCACCTATGGCCGCACAAACGTCGACGTGACGTTTCACAACCTTGGCAGGGTGCAAACCATCGAACTAACGCTGATAAAAACGGGGGACGGATGGCGCATTGACGATATCGGCTACAGCGGCATGCCAAGCATCCGGCAGGCATTGACCGAGGAAGTGGAGCAGCTTGGTCATGCGCAGTGACCACGGCCAAGTACCGACGCAAGGCACATGGGCGCCAACCATCTTGAACCACGGGGAATGAAACCATGAGCACACCACCCGACCAGCTCAACGCCCAGCCGCGTGTGGCTCCGTACCATTTCGACGAATTCGGGCGCCAGGTGCACGCCTGGAACCTCACGCCCTCGCACATCACCGAACCGGTGATCCTGCCCCTGGGGCCGCCGCATGTGCTGCCGGTGATCTTTGTGCCCGGCATCATGGGGTCGAATTTGCGCAGCTACATCAACGGTCAATCCGGCGACCCGGTATGGCGCCTGGACTCCAAGCCCGGCCTGGGAAAAAAGTGGATCGGACGTAGCGCAGGGACGCGACAAGTCGCCCTGCACCCTGATCGCGTGGAAGTCGACAACCGCGGCGCTGTGCCCACCAAGGCGGCAGGCTCCGTCGGTTTCGCCACCTACAAAGGGGCGGATGGTCAAACCATCAACATCTACACAGAGCGTGGCTGGGGCGAGATCGCCGCCGCCAGCTACCAGGACTTTCTCCTATGGCTGGAGCACACCCTTAACGGCCAGGGTTGGGACCCCATGACATGGAGCGACTATGGCCTGGTCGATTCAGTAGTTGGTCCCGCCCCGGTCCCAGGCCAGAAACCCGCGCCGTATCCGCCGCAATTGCGCATGCGCGTGCAGGGCCTGCCCGAGGGCAGCGCAGAGAGAAATCTGGAGGAGCTGCCGCTGGTGTTTCGCGACCTGCAAAAGCGCGCCATGTACCTGATGCCCGTGTACGCCTGCGGCTACAACTGGCTGGACTCCAACGAGAAAGCCGCTGAGCGGTTGGCTACGCGCATTGATGAGATCATCCGGCGCTACGGCAGCCGCTGCACCCAGGTCGTGGTGGTAACCCACTCCATGGGTGGCCTGGTCACGCGCCGCTGCGCCATGCTGCCCGGCATGGCCAGCAAGATCGCCGGTGTGGTGCACGGTGTGATGCCCGCCGTGGGCGCGGCGGTGGCCTATCGCCGCTGCAAGGTGGGCATGGCCGACGAAAGCAGCTCCTTTTTCGGCAAAATGGGTGCCCTGGCTATCGGCAACAGCGGTCGCGAGGTCACCGCCGTGTTTGCGCAAGCCCCCGGCGCCCTGCAACTGCTACCGAGCGGCCACTATCCCGCGGGCTGGTTGCGCCTGTGCGACGAACACGGTAGGCCCGCCATGCCACCACAGCCCACCGCCGACGATCCCTATACCCAGATTTACCTGCGGCGGGATCGCTGGTGGGGCCTGGTGCGTGAGGCGTGGCTGGCGCCGGAGGGTGGGCAGGCGATTACGTGGGCTGACTACGTTACTAATGCTGAGTGGGCGCGCAAATTCCACGCAATCATTCGCAATGCATACCATTCCACCACGTACGTGTACTACGGTGCGGACGACCATCAGCCGAGCTTCGCCAATATCACCTGGCGCATGGCCGAACCTGCCCCTCCCCCTCCACACACCCCGCTGGGGCCGGGCAACTTCAACTACCCCACCTATCAGCCAGGTAGGCAAGCGGCCACGCGACCCAGCCCCGAGCGCGTGCAGGCCCTGGGCTTCCACGAAGTTACCGACGACGGCAGCAACCCGGTGCGCCTCACCGCGCCGGGCAATGGCGACACCCGCCAGCCCTGGTACGTGCGCTGCGCCACCCAGGACAGCAGCGGCGACGGCACCGTACCCCGCTGCTCGGGCCGCGCGCCGCTGGCCACCGACAACAGGGGCCATGTGCGCGAACAGTTTCGCCTCACCGGCTTCGATCATGAGGGCTCGTACCAAAACGACGGCGCACGACGCGTCACCCTCTACGCCATCACCCGCATCGCCGGCGCCGCCCTGGTGCCTTGCAGCGCCACCGACGCCGCCAAGGTGCCCGCATGAGGCGCGGACTGTTGCTACTGCTATGCGCCGTTCTACTCGGCGGCTGCACTCACCACCCCACTGATGCGGAGAAACGCACCGTGAGCGAGTTTACCACCCATATGACCACTCACGGCCTGGGCCGCTACCTGATCGATCTGCCGCCCACCTGGCGCTTCGGCAGCGGCGACGTCACGCTGTATTACGGGCTGGGCACCGATTTCAAAACGGTGGACGTCGAAGTGATCGATCAGGGTGTAACCCCGGCACAGTTTCACGCGGCCGTGGCCTGGCGCGCGCAGCGTATTCAAGATGTCACCAACCATGAAACCCATCGCTCGATGCTGGTGGGCTCATGGCCAGTCGATGTACGCATCGATGATGGCAAGGGAGGCAAGGGGCGTGAAGGGATATTGCTGCGGTTTTTCAGAAGTACTCTTGGGGGAGGATCTCAGGCTCATGAACTCCATATGTTGCTCGGCAACACCTATGTGCAACTCACGGCGAAGTCCTATGAGGGCGTTCCCGGAGCCGGTCCTGTAGAAACACGTGATCAGGTCGAAGCACGCCTCAGAACCCTCGCTCGACAGATTTTCCTGATCCGCGACCCCGCCCGCGAGAGACCGGGTTTTATCCTTGGCCCCATCATCATCGACGGCCCGCAGGATCACGAGCGAGCCACGATCAATTTCTACGACCCGAACCGGCTCGACGTGACGCTGGAGGTGGAGAGCATGGCCGTGACGCCCGATGAATCCCCTCGCCTGTTGAACCGCATCGACCGCGATTTCGCCGCCAGCGATACGCCCGTGCATGTGTTGCGGCGTGGCAAGCACGACTTTGCGGGCATGGCCGGTGAAGAGGTCTTGTTCACGATGGAGGAGCAAGCAAACCAAAGCAAAACCACGATTCATAGCTTCACTTTTGTCGGGGAATCGTATCGCCCCGATCCGGGGCTGCCACGCCCTTCCTTCGCGCTGCGACTGAGCGCCGGAGGAGACATCTACTGGGACAGCGACAAAGAACGCCTCGCGCGCCAGGCTGCGCCAGACTACCTGATGAACGAGTCACGCCTGCCCAGCTTTGCGGCTCACGACCCCTCGCCCTCCGGCATACTCGACCCGCCTCCGGTCGATGCCTCGCTCACCGATAACGAGGCCACCGCCGTGTGGGACGCCATTCTGCCCACCATCCGGCCACGCCCGGGCGCGGTGGCGCTGCCAAAGCCCCGCGACGAGCCACCACCGCCGATATCGCGTGATCAAGCCCAACGCGATCAGCAGGCGCTGGATGCATTTATCGCCAGCCGACCCGACTAACCACCCACCTCAAGGAATAGCGACCATGCCCTCTCCCGTTGTCCTCGTTGGACATGCCCATGCCTGCCCCATCCACGGCAGAGGCCATGTCACCACCGGAACCAAGAGCGGTCTTGTCCATGGCAAGGAAGTCGCATGCGCAGGCGACAAAACCAGTTGTGGCGCCACGATCATCGGCGGCTCGCCGGGTGCATCGATTCTTGGAAAAGCCATCGCCCGCAAAGGTGACACTACTGACCACGGCGGCGTACTGGAAGAAGGCGACGCCAGCTGCCTGGTGCCGTAATCGCCAGGCAACCACGAGGAGTGCCACACCATGGACATACCCTTCAACGCACCCCAAGGATACCGGTGGCATGGCAGTGATGCGGTGCTGGCGGCCGTACTGATACCCGATGGCTGGTACGTACATGAGCACACGAAAGGCAGCGTGCACGAGGTACTCGCCTTTCTTCCGGACCATGAGCACCCGGGCGAGTGCCATGCGGCATTGACGCTGAACGCCATGCACCATGTCTCCCGCGTGCTTGGCATAACGGCGCGCAGCTATGGCGCTCAAAGTGTCAAGACCATCAAGGGTCGGCATCAGACCTTGTTCGATGTGGAGACAGCGATGGAAGAAGGCACGATGTCGTGGGCGGTGCGCTTTCGCAGCGTGCTATCCGCTACGCCGCGTATCGTGCACCGCTACATGCTGGCCGACGATGGGGACGATCTGTTGCGCTGGTGCACGTTCGAAGCACCGGAAGATCGCTGGAAGCAGGCATGGCCGACGGGTGAATTCATCTTGCGCCATCTGTGCATGGTTTTATCGCTTGACGTTCCATCGCCAGAGGGAGAGCAGCTGCACTGATGCATTCGCGCCGCCATCTGCCGAAGGCGACATACCTCATGGCTCAGCTCGCCTCGGGCGGCACCAGGCGCAGGTGCGAGTTGCTCTGACGTCGCCCGGGGTTGAGCAGTTGCGCGATGACGGCCGGTTCGACCGGGCGCGAATAGAGGAAGCCCTGCCCTTCCACGCAGCCGGCGCGCAGCAGGAAGCGGTGCTGTTCCTCGGTTTCGATGCCTTCGGCGATGGGGCTGATGTCCAGGCGGCGGCACAGCGTGAGCATGGCTTCGATGATGGCACCATCGCTGCTGTCGTCCGGCAGTCCAGCGACGAAGCTCTGGTCGATCTTCAAATAGTCGATGGCGCGCAGCTTCAGGTAGCTCATCGACGAATAACCGGTGCCGAAGTCATCGATGGCCACGCCCACGCCCAGCGAATGGAGTGCGTGCAGCGTGCGCTCCATTTCTTCGCCCAAGCGCAGGATGGCGCCTTCGGTGATTTCCAGCATCAAGCGTTCGGGGGCGAGGCGGCGCGCTTCCAGCAGCATGCGGATCTCGTCGACGAAGTTGGCCTGCCCGAACCAGTTGGCCGATACGTTCACCGCCATGCGCAGCGGCGGCAGGCCGGCCTTGTCCCAGTCGTACATCTGCTGGCATGCGGCCTGCAGCACCCACTGGTCGATGCGGCGGATCAGGCCCAGCTTTTCCGCCATGGGAATGAACTCGCCGGGCGCAATCAGTCCGCGCTGCGGATGGAACCAGCGCAGCAGCGCCTCCACCGCCACGATGCGCCCGGTGCGCATTTCCACCGTGGGCTGGTACATCAGCCTGAACTCGTTTTCCGCCAGCGCCTTGCGCAGCTCGGACGCCAAGGCGATGCGGCGCCGCGCATCGGCCTGCATACGCGGCGAATAGAAGCGGAAGGCGTTGCGCTCTTCCGTCTTCGCGGCATACATGGCGGCATCCGCATTGGTGATCAGCGTGGGCACGTCGGTGCCGTCGAGCGGGAAGCAGGCGATGCCGATGCTGGCGCTCAGCGCCAGCTCGTAGTCGCCCACCGCGAAGGGTGCGGACAGCACGGAAAGCAGCCGCCCCGCCAGCGCGCTGGCCTGTTCGCGCGAATGCAGGTCGGGTAGCAGCACGGTGAATTCGTCGCCGCCGATGCGGCCCGCCACGCCGCGGTCGCCCAGCTCGTAGGCGATGCGCTCGGCTACCTTCACCAGCAGTTGATCGCCGATGGCATGGGTGTAGCTGTCGTTGACCGCCTTGAACGCATCGAGATCGATGAACACCACCGCCGCCATGCCGCGGTCACGCTCGGCCCGCACGATGGCCTGCACGCAGCGGCGCTCGAACTCGGCGCGGTTGGCCAGGCCGGTGAGCGTGTCGTGCGCCGCCATGTACTGCAGGCGCTGTTCGTTCGCCTTGGCCGCGCTGATGTTGTTGATCACGGCGACGTAGTGCTGCACTTCGCCTTCGGGGTTGCGGATGGCGCTGATGCTGAGCAGTTCCGGGTAGCTGGTGCCGTCCATGCGGCGGCTGCGCACCTCGCCGACCCAGTTGCCTTCCGCTTCGATGGTTTCCCACACCGAGTCGGGCAAGGGCGAGCCGTCCGGCAGGCAGCGCAGGTCGTCGAAGCGCAGGCCCAGCAAAGCCTGCACGGTGAAGCCGGTCATGCGGATATGCGCGGCGTTGACGCGCGCGACGCGGCGCTCGGCGTCCGCGATGATCACGCCTTCGGCGATGCTGGCCAGCGCCTCCGAGGCGATGCGCCGCTGCTGTTCCAGGTTCACGCGCTCGGTGATGTCGCGCATGATGGATTGGCGCACGCTCTGCGTGCCCCAGTGCGTGGTGCTGCTGCGCATTTCGACCGGACGCAATTCATCGCCCGGCCCACGCAGTTCGCCGGTGACGGCGCCGTCGGCGCGATGCAGCAGGGGCGAGAAGAAGGTGGAAAGCTCCTCGCCGGCCAGGTCGTCCACGCCGCGGCCGGTCCATTGCAGCGCGGTGCGGTTGGCTTCCAGGATGCGGCCGCTTTCTTCGTCCACCATCAGGATGGCGTCGGCCGCGCTGTTGAACAGCACACTGTAGCGTTCCTCGGTGCCGCGTATGCGCAGCAGGATGCGGCGTGCCATGCGCAACCACAGCAGCGAGGCGGCGCATGCGGTCAGGAACACGGCGGCGAACAGCACGCGTCCCAGCCAGATGGCGCCCTGCGCCACTTCCAGCGAGAAACCGTTGGTCAGCGGTTCCAGTTCGTTGTTGAGTCCATTGATGCGATCCAACTGCCATTGCAGCCACGAGCGCTGAGGCTGGCCGCGCGCATAGGCGTCCTGCAGCTCCTGCGCCACGGCGTTCAACTGGGTCAGGGGCCGGTCGGCCGCGCGCCACAGGCCCACCGCTTCGCGCATGTGCGGCGCGCCGGTGCAGAAGCGCAACATGAAGATCATGCCCGGCTCCGCCTGCGGCAGGATCTTGCCGCGCTCGAAGGCCAGGTGAATCTGCGCGCGGTCGTAATGGCCCGAGGCGATGGCATCGCGCGCCCAGCCGTCGGAGCGCAGCAACTCGTAGTTGTCGCGGAAGTGCGCCAGCCGGGCGACGTCGCCGGAATTGGCATAGCCGAGCAGATCCACCACGGCCTGCTTCTGGGCCTTGCTCCAGACACTCTCGCCGTTGAGGAAACCGGCGAGAGTGACCTGGACCTGGAGGGCACCCCAGGTAAGAATGAGAATCAAGCCGATAACGGCCACTAGCCCGTAGGCCAACGGCCTCAAGCGACGGGACAGCGGTCTTGGAGAGGTGCTACGGATCAAATCCATGGCGTCCTTTTACACGACCACTTCAGAAAGCTACATCTCGAAGCGATGTCTCGTCCCGCCAGACTGTCGACGACGAGATTCCGTTACGCCGCCTGCTCTTCCACCTCGCCCACCGCATGCTGCACGAGGCAGCGCTCGAGGCCGTAGTGCAGGCTTACATAGCTGCGCTCGATGCATTCCCGCACGTGCTCCACTTCCTCGGGGGCGGGCTGGCTGCCCATCAGGGTACAGACGATTTCCAGCGCCTCCCACGGATGAGTATCGTCATAGGCCGCGTGTAGCTGAAGCCAACGCAGCGTCGCCTTGCGGCCGGCCTCGGGCAGGCTGTTGGCATAAGCCACGCTGTCGTAGACCTTGGCGGACCACTCGCCCGTGACGCCTTCGATGGCGTAGTTGGTGGCGGCGATGCCGGCGGCGAGGGTATCCCGGCCGCAGACGTCGTGGCACCAGTCGGCCGCCGTCTGGGTGCCGCGCGGCGGCGTACCGTCAAGAACGTCTTCACGCGGCACGCCGGCGCCTTCGGCCCAATCCAGCCAATACTCCGCGTGGTTCTGCTCCACGCGGATATTACGTACCAGCCAGCGTCGTGCCATGTTGTCGCCGGCGCTCCTGCCGTAGCGCGTCTTGAGCAGGCTCAGTGCCATGAAGGACGGAAAACGCTCGATCAGCGACCAGGTGCCCACCATGAAGTTGTGCATGGTCTGCGGGTCGATGCTGCCGTCGCGCATCATGTCCCACATCACGTGGTCGCGAACGCTCCGGCGGGCGGGTTCGCAGGCTTCAACCATTTCGCGCGCCCACTTCGGGTAGCTGGAAAGTTCGGTCAGCGAGCCGGTGCGTACAGTGTTGGTGTTCATGCAATGTCTCCAGTGATCGATCAGGGAATGCCGCCGAACCCTGCCGGCGGCCCGGCACGCACTGCGCCGGACCTGCATAGTGGTCACGCCTTGGAGAGCTTGCGAACGCCCCGTTCGAGGCCGTTTTTTGGAAACCTCATAACTGGTTGATGGACATTGGAAAAATAAAACCGGTGCAACGCCGTGCCATGCCGCAATGATGGGAGACCGGCGCCAGAAAACCGGCGAACGCCAGATTTTTGACGACCGCGGGCGCCTTGGCAGCCCGCCTGGGGCAAGGCTTTTCACGTGGCCATCACGGCGTCGGCCGCGGCGGGATCATCCGAACGCGGCCGACAGCACCATCACGATCCCGACCACGGAAGCGGTCCAGACCAGCGTGCGCAGATAGGGAATGCCGATCGCATAGACCGGCAGATAGATGACGCGCGCCCACACGTAGAGCTGGGCGCCGAGCGCGGTCTGGGCGTTGGTGCGCTGGCCCACCACGACCACCAGCACCGCGGCGGCGAAGAACGCGAAGGTCTCGAGGTAATTCCGGCTGGCGCGATCCACCCGTGCGGCAAGCCCGGTCAATGGCACCTGCTCATCGCGATTGCCCGCGTTCCAGGCCATGCCACGCCGCACCAGCGACAACAGCGTGGCGAACACCAGGTAGACCAGCCCCAGCGCCACCGACCAACCCAACATCTTCAGCTCGACCGGCATGTCGCACCTCCTCGTTGGATGTGGCGACATGATGCGCCGGGACGCCGCCCGGCACTACCCGGCGTATCAGGGATGAGCGGCCGTCGCCACGGTGCGTGCGATCTCGGCGAACAACTGGTCGCGCTCCTTGGCGGTCGTGGCCGAATCCATCAGGAACGCCGCCACGAGCACCTTGTGGCCATCGGGCCAGGTGATGATGCCCATGTCGTTGAAGGCCGCCGTGCGGTTGCCCAGCGAGCCGCTGGTGCCGGTCTTGTCGGCGAAGCGCACGCCAGGCGGCAGACCGGCGCGCAGGCGATTGGGGATGGTCTGCGCCTTCATCAACGCCAGCAGGCGCTGCGTGGACGCCGGCGACAGCAGGCTTCCCTCCACCAGTTTGTGCAGGAAGGTGATGGCCGCGTCCGGCGTGGTGCGGTTGCGCGGGTCCTTCAGGAACGCCTGGTAGCCATGCTCGTAGCGTTTCGCCGCTGCCGCGTCGCTTTCGTTTTCGGGTGCCTGCCCGCCGGGCGGCAGTCCGTTGAAGATCCGCGAAATGCCGGCTTCATCCATATCCACGCGCATGCCCTCGATGCCGTGGGCGCGGAAGTATTCCGTCACCACATCCGGCCCGCCCACGGTGCGAAGCAAGGCGTTCACCGCCGTGTTGTCGCTCTCGCTGACGGCCGCCTTCAGCAGTTGCTCGAGCGTGAAATCCATGCGCTCGCCCTTGAAGTGCGTACCGACGGAAGGAATGGCCGAACCGCTTTGCACCTGGTCGCGAGTGATCGATACCAGCTGCTGCAACGACAGCGTGCCTTCGTCGACGCGCGACAGCACGGCGGCTGCGACCGGCGCCTTGAACACGCTCATCATCGGAAAGGCCACTTCCGCATTCACACGCGGCGATGCGCCGGTGGAAAGGTCCAGCACGGCGATGCCGAGCGTGGCCGGGCGCGCTCGTTGCGCGAGTGCTTCAAGCGAATGCTGTAGCGCATCGTCGACATGTGCGGCTTTCGCGGGTTCCGCCGCAAGCGAAGGCGTCGAAGCGCTCGCGCATGCCAGGGCGAAGACGGCCGCGGCCAGCGCGCGGCGTGCATAGGGGAATGTCATGGGAGTCCTTGCCGATGTGATTGCCGCCCGCACTGTTGCAGTCGACCCTGGCAAATCGGTGGCACGGGCCTGTCCATGTTCGGACAGGCCCGTGCGGAGCCTTGCGCCTGCGCAAGGCTCCATCGGTCGATCAAAGCATGGGCAGCTTGAGGCCCTGCTCCTTCGCGCAGGCCACGGCAATCTCGTAGCCCGCATCGGCATGGCGCATCACGCCCGTACCCGGATCGTTCCACAGCACGCGCGCGATGCGCTTGTCGGCGGCCTCGCTGCCATCGCACACGATCACTACGCCGGAATGCTGCGAGTAGCCCATGCCCACGCCACCGCCATGATGCAGCGACACCCAGGTCGCGCCGCCGGCGACGTTGAGCATGGCGTTGAGCAGCGGCCAGTCGCTGACGGCGTCGGAACCGTCGCGCATCGCTTCCGTCTCGCGGTTCGGGCTGGCCACGGAACCGGAGTCGAGGTGATCGCGACCGATCACCACCGGTGCCTTCAGCTCGCCCTTGCGCACCATCTCGTTGAACGCCAGGCCCAGCTTGTGGCGCAGGCCCAGACCCACCCAGCAGATGCGCGCGGGCAAGCCCTGGAAGCTGATGCGTTCCTTGGCCATGTCCAGCCAGCGATGCAGGTGCGGATCGTCCGGGATCAGCTCCTTCACCTTCTGGTCGGTCTTGTAGATGTCTTCCGGATCGCCCGATAGCGCCACCCAGCGGAACGGGCCCACGCCACGGCAGAACAGCGGGCGCACGAAGGCCGGCACGAAGCCGGGGAACGCGAACGCGTTCTCCAGGCCCTCGTCCTTCGCCATCTGACGGATGTTGTTGCCGTAGTCGAAGGTGGGAATGCCTTGCGCATGGAAGGCGAGCATGGCTTCCACGTGCTTCTTCATGGATTGCTTCGCCGCCTTCGCGGTGCCGGCCGGATCGCTCTTGCGGCGCTCGAACCACTGCTCCACCGTCCAGCCCTGCGGCAGGTAGCCATTCACCGGATCGTGCGCGCTGGTCTGGTCGGTGACCGCATCCGGGCGCACGCCGCGGCGCACGAGTTCCGGCAGCACGTCGGCGGCATTGCCGAGCAGCGCGATCGACTTCGCTTCGCCAGCGGCGGTGTACCGGGCGATGCGCGCCAGCGCGTCGTCGAGGTCCGTCGCCTGCTCGTCCACATAGCGCGTCTTCAGGCGGAAATCGATGCTCTTCTGCTGGCATTCGATGTTGAGCGAGCATGCGCCCGCCAGCGTGGCCGCCAGCGGCTGCGCGCCGCCCATGCCGCCCAGGCCCGCGGTGAGGATCCACTTGCCCTTGAGGCTGCCGCCGTAATGCTGGCGACCCATTTCCACGAAGGTTTCGTAGGTGCCCTGCACGATGCCCTGCGAGCCGATATAGATCCACGAGCCGGCCGTCATCTGGCCGTACATCATCAAGCCCTTCTTATCGAGCTCGTTGAAGTGCTCCCAGTTCGCCCACGCCGGCACCAGGTTGGAGTTGGCCAGCAGCACGCGCGGCGCATCCGCATGCGTGGGAAACACGCCCACCGGCTTGCCGGACTGGATCAGCAGCGTCTCGTTGTCGTTGAGTTCGCGCAGCGCACGCAGGATGGCGTCGAAGCATTCCCAGTTGCGCGCGGCACGGCCGATGCCGCCGTAAACCACCAACTCCGCCGGGTTCTCGGCCACTTCCGGGTCGAGGTTGTTCTGCAGCATGCGGAACGGCGCCTCGGTGAGCCAGCTCTTGCAGCTCAGTTCAGCGCCGCGCGGCGCGCGGATGGTGCGGGTGGTGTCGATTCGGGTGGGAGCGTTCATGGAAAGCGTCACAGCCAGTGGGAAAACCCGATTGTGACCAGCCCCGCCGATGCCCGCAAACCGCACTGCGGCAAAACAGGCCGACATACGGTTGTGTTAAGCCTTCTGGTCGATTGAACGCCTATTTTTGCGAGAACAGACTGCGCTGGGGATTCAGGCTCGACCGTCGCGACCTTGTGGGGGACCACCATGAACGCGACCTACCCTGCCGCGTTGCTGACGCTGGCCTTGCTCGCCACTGCCAGTGCCGACGCCGCGGAAAAAAGCACGCCGTCCGACCAGGAACTCATCGCCAGCGCGATGCGCGCCGCGCCACCGGGCGTGGCGAAGGACGCGACCATCGTCGCCATGGACGCGCAGGGAAAGATGCGCACGCTGCGCGAGGGCAAGAACGGCTTCACTTGCATGCCCGACAACCCGGCCACGCCCGGCCCCGACCCCATGTGCATGGACAAGAACGCGTGGGAATGGGTTGCCGCCTATATGGCGCACAAGCCGCCGGCGGCCGGCAAGATCGGTTTCATGTACATGCTTGAAGGCGGCACCGACGCGAGCAATACCGATCCCTACGCCACGGGCCCTGCCTCGGGCAATCACTGGATCAAGACGGGCGCGCACGTGATGGTGGTGGGTGCCGATCCCGCGTTCTATGACGGCTATCCGAAGAACGCGGAGCCCGACACCAGTGCGCCTTACGTCATGTGGTCCGGCACGCCCTACCAGCACCTGATGGCGCCCGTGAAATGAACGTGGCCGGAGCGCCCGGCCATTGATGTCCGAAAACGGCGAGTCATGCCTTCGCGCCGGTGCTAGCCTGCACCCATGACCGACCGACATGACACGCCACTCGACACCCATACCTGCGAGCAGGCACGGCTGAGCCGCGACGCACGCTTCGACGGCCTGTTCTTCACCGCCGTCACCAGCACGCGCATCTACTGCCGGCCGGTGTGCCCCGCGCCGCCGCCGAAACCGCAGAACGTGCGCTACTACGGCAGCGCGGCGGCGGCGGAAGCCGCAGGGTTTCGTCCCTGCCTGCGCTGCCGTCCCGAGCTGTCGCCGGGCAACGACGCATGGCAGCGCGGCGACCACGTGATCGCGCGCACGCTGAAGTTGATGGACAGCGGCGCGTTCGACGAGTTGTCGGTGGAAACGATGGCCGAGCGCGTGGGCCTGGGCGCTCGGCAATTGCGCCGCCTGTTCGTGGAGCGCCTCGGCGCGCCGCCGATCAGCGTGCATACCACGCGCCGCCTGCTGTTCGCGAAGCAGCTGCTGACGGAAACGTCCATGCCCGTCACGGAGATCGCCCTCGCGTCCGGCTTCCGCAGCCTGCGCCGCTTCAACGCCGCCTTCCTGCAGGCCAACCGCATGGCGCCGCGCGACCTGCGGCGTCACCCGAGCACCACGACGGAAGACGCGATCGTGCTGCGGCTGGGCTATCGGCCGCCGTACGACTTCGAAGCCATGCTTGCCTTCCTGCGCGGACGCGCGCTGCCGGGCGTGGAATACGTGGACGAGCACAGCTATGCGCGCGTGTTCGGCACGCCCGACGCGCCGGGCTGGTTGCGGCTGAGCGCATGGCCCGGCCGCGAACATGCGCTGCGGCTGGAACTGCACTGCCCCCAGCCTGCGCAGATGCTCGGCGTGGTCAACAAGCTCCGCCGCATGTTCGACCTGGACGCCAGCCCGCAATCGATCGGTGACGCGCTCAAGGAAAGCCCGGTGCTGCGTCCCCTGCTGCGCAAGCGTCCCGGCTTGCGTCTGCCCGGCGGCTGGGACGGTTTCGAGATCGCGGTGCGCGCCATCCTCGGCCAGCAGGTCAGCGTTGCGGCCGCGCGGACGCTGGCCACGCGCATCGTGCACAAGTTCGGTACGCCGGTGGCGTCGCCCGTGCCGGGATTGGAGCGGCTGTTTCCCGGACCCGAATGCCTCGTGGAAGCGGACCTGCGCTCGGTCGGGCTCACCACCGCGCGCGCCGCCACCGTGCGTGGCGTGGCGCAGGCCCTGCTGGACGAGCGCATCGATTTTCGCAGCGAGCAACCGCTGGAGGAATTCGTGGAGCGATGGGTCGCCTTGCCGGGCATCGGCGAGTGGACGGCGCATTACATGGCCATGCGTGCGCTCAGCCATCCGGATGCCTTCCCCGCGGCCGATCTCATTCTTCGCCGTGCGGCAGCGGGCAGCGGCCCGGAGCTGTCGACCAAGGCGCTGACCTCACTCGCCGAAGCATGGCGCCCGTGGCGCGCCTACTCCGTCATGCATCTGTGGCGCAGTGCGTCCGATGCGGCGCAGGCAACGAGCAGGAAGGTGGTGTGATGTCCAACGAGACGATCTGGTACGACGACATGCCCACGCCCATCGGCGTGCTGCGCCTGGTGGCCGACGACGTGGGCCTGCGCGAGGTGTGGTTCTCCACCGGCCGCCATCAGCGTTCACCGCGTCCGGAATGGGTGCGCGCACGCGAACCGCTTGCACAGGCGCGACAGCAGTTGGACGAGTATTTCGCCGGCGAGCGCCAGCAGTTCGACCTGCCGCTGCATCCGCTAGGCACGCCGTTCCAGGTGCAGGTGTGGTGGGAGCTGTCGCGCATTCCCTACGGCACCACCATCAGTTACGGGGAAATGGCGCGCCGTATCGGGCAGCCAGCGGCCGTGCGCGCCGTCGGCGCCGCCAATGGCAGGAATCCGCTGCCCATCGTGCTGCCATGCCATCGCGTGATCGGCGCGAACGGCAGCCTCACGGGATTCGGCGGCGGACTGCCCACCAAGCAATTCCTGCTCTCGCTGGAAAGCCGCACGAAGGAAGGCGATCTGTTCGGCGTACCCGTGCGTGGCCTCGCGCACTGACGCGCGGCTTCTGTCGAATCAGCGATCCGTCGTCACCGGCGGCGGCGTCACGGCTTTCTGGTAGGAGTCGACCTGACGGGACGGATGCGAAAGCGAATACGCGTCGCCCGTCGATGCCTGCTGGCTCGCCGCGCCCTTGCTGGCCTTGGCCTTCGATGGCTTGGCGTGGTTCGACGACGAGTGCGTCTGCGCGTGCGGGGTCGATGCCTTCGCCGCAGGCGGGCTTGCGCTGGCGGCGGATGCGGGCACGTCGTCCGGCGTTGGATATGCCCATGCCGCACTCGCCAGGAGCTGGCAAGTGGCGAACGTCGCGTAAAAGAAAAGACGTGTAATGGTCATACGCCTGGGCGATGATACGGGCTTTGTATCGATATTAAAGCCCCGCGTATGAAGATCCTGTTCCGCTCGCTGCTTTGTTCGCTGATCGCGCTCGGCGCCGGTTGCGCCACCACGCACAATACGCCGCCCGCCACGCCGGCAACGCAGGCCGCCACCAAGGCCACGCCCGCTCCGCTGCTGCTGATCTCCATCGACGGCTATCGCACCGACTACATCACGCGCGGACTCAGCCCGACCTTGCAGACGCTGGCCGACGGTGGCGTACGCGCCGCCGATGGCATGCAGCCGTCGTTCCCGTCGCTGACCTTCCCCAACCACTACACCCTCGTGACCGGCCTGCGCCCGGATCACCACGGCATCGTCAACAACACGATGTCCGACCCGGTGCTCGGCAAGTTCTCGCTGAGCAACCGCGAGGCGGTCAGCAATGGCCGCTGGTGGGACGAAGGCACGCCGCTGTGGGAAACCGTGCAGAAGCAGGGCATGCGGAGCGCCACCATGTTCTGGCCGGGCTCCGAGGCGGATATCCACGGCGTACACCCGAACTACTGGAGGCCCTTCGACGGCAACGTGACGGCGGACCAGCGCGTCGACCAGGTGCTCGCATGGCTCGACCTGCCGGCGAGCGAACGCCCGACCTTCCTCACCCTGTACTTCGATGAGGTGGATCACGCCGGCCATACCTACGGCCCGGATACGCCGCAGGTCAATGAAGCCATTGCGCACACCGACGCCGCGCTCGCGCGCCTGGTCAAGGGGCTGGTGCAGCGCGGCCTGCTCGAGCGCATCAACATCATCGTGGTCGCCGACCATGGCATGGCCAGCACGCCGGCGCACAACATGGTGATGGTGGACAAGCTCATCCCGCTCAAGCACGTGGACGTGGTGAGCCTGGGCGTGCTCGCCGGCTTCAACCCGAAGCCGGGCTACGACTTCGCCAAGATCGAAGCCACGCTGGAAAAGCCGCAGAAGCACATGACGTGCTGGGACAAGACCCGCGTGCCCGCACGCCTGGCCTACGGCAGCAACCCGCGCGTGCCGCAGCTGCTGTGCCTGGCCGACGTGGGCTGGCGCGTGTCCACCAGCGACTATGTCGCGAAGAAAAAGAAGCCGACGCTGGGCGAGCACGGTTACGACAACGCCGCGCCGGAAATGCAGGCGCTGTTCGTCGCGCACGGCCCAGCCTTCCGCCAGGGCCTGCAGGTGCCGTCGTTCCCGAACGTCGACGTGTATCCGCTGATGGCACACCTGCTCGGCGTTGCGCCCGTGGCCAATGACGGTGACTACGGCGTTGTGAAGGGCATGCTCAAGGCGGAAGCGCAGTAAGAGCTTGTTCAATATTCCGGTGGAGTCCCCTCCCCTCACCGTCATTCCGGCGCAGGCCGGAATCCAGTGGCGAAGTGACCGGTTGTCGCGTGACGTCAAAGCACTTGGCTCTTCGGCAAAAACCGCACCAAGAGGCTCTGGATTCCGGCCTGCGCCGGAATGACGGTGAGGGCAGTGGGTGTTCACGCGAGATTTTGACCAGGCGCCAAGAGTCACTTGCCAAAAAAGATCTTGCGATGCTTCACTGCGGAATCGGCGGCTCCGTTTCCGGCCGCGACGGGCTCACCAATGGCGGCAGGCGATACAGGCGCAAGGCGATCAGCAGGCCGGCGGCGATCAACGCGCCGACAAAGACGGCAACGCCACTCCAGCCTTGCGAGACATAGAACAGCCCGCCGCAGGCGCCGGCGATGCTGGAGCCCATGTAGTACGAGAACAGATACAGCGACGAGGCCTGCGCCTTGTTGCCGCCGGCACGCCGGCCGACCCAGCTGCTGGCGATGGAGTGCCCGCCGAAGAAACCAAACGTGATCGCCACGATGCCGGCCACGATCAAGCTCAGTGAGCTGGTCGCGGTGAGCGCAAGCCCCGCCAGCATCAGCGCGAACGCGGTCCACAGCACCTTGCGTCGCCCCAGCTTGCCGGCGAGGTGGCCCATCCACGCGGAACTGAAGGTGCCGATGAGGTAGACGCTGAAGATGGCGCCCACCACGGCCTGGTTCAGCCCGTAGGGAGGCGCGAGCAGGCGATAGCCGATGTAGTTGTAGACCGTGACGAAGGCGCCCAGCAGCAGGAAGCCTTCGGCAAACAGCCACGGCAGGCCGGCATCGCGGAACGTCGCCGCGAAACGCCCCATCAACGCGCCCACGTGCAAGGGCCGGCGCACGTGGTGGCGCGAAGGCGGCAGCATGCGCCAGAACACCAGGCCGGAAAGCAGGCCGATCACGCCCACGGTGGCGACGCCGATGCGCCAGCCGGCGAACTCTGCCAGCACGCCCGCCACCAGTCGCCCGCCCATGCCGCCGATGGCATTGCCGCTGATGTACAGCCCCATGCCCAGGCCGATGGATTCGGGATGCATCTCTTCGCCGAGGTAGGTCATGGCCACGGCGGGCAACCCGCTCAGCGTCAAGCCGAGCAGCGCGCGCAGCACCAGCAGCATGTTCCAGTCCGGCACCAGCGCGGTCAGCAGCACCAGCAGCGCCGAGGAAACAAGCGAGGCCGTCATCACCGGCTTGCGGCCCCACGCGTCCGATACGCCGCCGGCAAACAGCATGGCGAAGGCCAGCACGCCCGTGGTGAGCGACAGCGACAAGGCGGCCGTGGCGGCGCTCACGCCATAGTCCTTGCTGAATTCGGGCATCAGCGGCTGCGTGCAATACAGCAGGCCGAAGGTGGCCAGGCCGGCGGCGAACAGGGCCAGGTTGGTGCGCCGGAATACCGGCGTGCCATGGCGGATGAAGTCGTGGGACTCAAGTTCGCCCGCCGCCGGCCGATGTCCTGTCCGGGTCACCGGTTCCACGCTTTCCCGCCTTGCCATGTTGCTGCCGCCTCGATACCGCAAGAGGCCACAAGCATAAGACTTGCCGCGATGGTGTTCGACCGCGGCTCCGACATCGGCACCCCGTTCAGCACGGTGGGCCGGCCTGTCAAAAAGCGCATGTCACAGGGCGGACGTGATACATAGGGCCCAGCAGGGAACGTCCCGGGAGAGGACAGCCCTGCAAGCCGGTAACAGGGGACCGGTGAATCAAAGGGGGAGTTATGCCTTTTCGCGGACCCGTGATGGTTGTCGTCGCGTGGGTGTGCGTCATGCTGTTCGTGCAGACCGTGACGGCGGCACCGGCGCGGTCGCGCCTTGCCGTTCTTCAGGTCGCGGCGCTGCCGCCGGGCGTGCCGGCACCAGCGCCGGCGCAAGTGATCCGGGGCGAGATGGATGCCGACTTCGTGCCCAGCGCCTCCACCCACACGCCCAACGCGATGGAGTCGCAGCGCTGGTATCGCCTGACCCTCGACCGCGACTGGCACGAATCCAGTTCGCCGGTGCTCAGTTTCACCGGCGCGGCCTACATCCCCATCACCGTGTATGCGCCGCCGGCATATCGCCCTTATGAGCTGTGGTTTGCGCAGACCGGCCCGCCCGCACGCTTTTCGCGGCATCACCTGGCGTTGGAACTTCCGCACGATCTGCGTGCCGGGCAGCCGGTCTACGTGCGCATTGCGGCGGACAATTTCACTCGGCAGATCCGCGCCGACGTGACCGACATGGCGACGTATCAGTCGCAGGACCTGAACCATGTGCGCCTGGTCACCCTGCTCTCCAGCGTGCAATTCACCATGCTGCTGGCCGCGCTATGCCTGTGGCTGGTGTTGCGCGACCGCGTGCTGCTGTATTTCTTCGGCTACACGGGCCTGCTGTGGCTGGCGCAATTGCTGATGAGTGGCGAGGCCTACGAACTGCCCGGCGGCTGGCTGCTGGTGCCGCTGGGCCCGCATGCGCTGTGGCTGCTGATCGTGCTCGGCGCGCCGCTGCAGTTCTCGTTCATCATCGAGTTTTGCCATTTGCGCAGCGTCACGCCTGGCGCGGCGCGCGTGCTGGGCTACATGCGCTGGCCGTTCCTGGGCATCGCCCTGCTGCTCTGCTTTCCGTTCGCCGAGCGCATGAACCTGCCCGCCAGCGCGCACAACTGGTGGTTCTCCATCTCGCTGCTGTGGGCGCTGGGCGCGGTGATCCTCGCCGTCGTGCGGGGCGGACAACCGGCACGCATCTTCCTGATCGCGTGGCTGCCGCAGGTGCTGCTGAACATCCTGCGCCTGGGCCAGGTGCTGCTGAAGCTGGATCTTCCCTCCTGGCTGGAATACGGCCTGCCGACCGCGATGGCGTTCTGCGCCGTGGTGCTGACCATCGGGCTTGCCGACCTTTCGCTCAGGACGCGCCGCGAGCGGGACATGGCGCATCATCTGGCCGATCATGACGCACTCACCGGCGTACTCAATCGCCGCGCCCTGGTGCGCCGCCTGCATGAGGCGGAAACACAGGCCCGCGCGCAGCATCAGCCACTGGCGCTGATCTTCCTGGACATGGATCACTTCAAATCGGTGAACGATCGCTACGGCCACCAGACCGGCGACGCCTGCCTGCGCGTGGTGGCCGAAGCCATTGCGGACGAACTGCGCCCGCCGGACAGCCTGGGACGTTACGGCGGCGAAGAGTTCGTCGCCGTGCTGCCGGGCACCACCCAGCGCCACGCCATGGCCGTGGCCGAACGCATTCGCCACAGCATCGAAACGCTGCCTGTCCATGCACGCGGCCATACCTTGCAGACCACGGTGAGCATCGGCGTGGCCAGCCTGCTCGGCCCCGCCGATACCGTCGACGAACTGATCGCCCGTGCCGACGCCGCGCTGTATCGCGCCAAAATGCAGGGCCGCAACAACGTAGTCGCCGATGCGTCGCTGACGGCGGTGGCGAGCTGACGTTGCCTCACGGAGCCGGCGTTACATCGCCCGCGCCATAGGCCCATACGAGGAACACGGGCAGCATGCGTTTCCATGTCGCCTGGTTGTGTTCGCCGTCGGCGAACAGGTCGTAGGCCACGTCATCCGTCCTCGATGGGTGCGCCGCGTAGTCCATGTCGATGGAATAGCCCAGGTCGCGCAGGCCGCGGCGATGCGTGCCGTCAGGAGCCGTGAAGCCATTGATGACGTCCTGCAGGTCTTCCACCGCGTCGATGACGCCGTTGTGGTTGCGGTCGTTGGTTTCCTCGCGGCCGCCCACGGCAAACCAGAACCGCACCGGTTTGCGCTCATGCGCACGCGCCAGCATGGAGGGCACCAGCCGCGTGCTTTCCACCGCCTGCGCGTCGCTGCGATCCGCCGCCAGCCAGAACGACGGCGAGAACGCCCCTACCCGACCGAACACCTCGGGATATTCCCAGCCGAGGCAGAAGGCATTGAGCGCGCCCAACGACCAACCGAGCATGGCGCGGCCGGACGCGGAGGCCTGCGTGCGGTAGTGCGTGTCGATCATCGGCACCAGGTCATTCACCAGCCACGCCGAGTAATCGTAGGCACGCGCGCCGATGGGGCCGATGCGCGAACCGCCCACCACGCTGCGACGGCGGGCACGATCGAACAGGCCGTAGCCGGAGGCGCGGTCCTTCAGCATGTCCACCGCGACCACGATCACCGGCTCGATAACGTGCTGCGCATAAAGCGACGCCAGCGTGTCCTGCAGACCCACCGCCTCCATGTCCTGTCCGTCGTTCGCATACAGCACGGGATAACGCGCATCGTTGGTCGCATAACCGGGCGGCAGGTAGACCGTCACGTGAACCTGTTCCGGCGCAAACGCCGGCGCATCCAGTACCAGCTTCACCGGCGGCGGCGCGGCATCCTCAGCCTGAAGGGCTGATGCAAAACCCTGCATGCCGAACCACAGGCACGCAGCCACAGCTTTCCTTTGCACACGCATGAACATCACTCCGCCACGATCAGCCAGCCCTTGCCGGGCTCCACGGGTATCGCTTCATCCACCTTGAACGTCGCCTGCGGCTGGAAACCGGCAACCGATGGCGCCGACAGCGTGACACGTCTTGGCGACAGGCCCAGCGCCTTCCAGTCCACCAGCAGCTTCACGTCCACCTTCTGCGGCGCCCACGATGCGATGGCGATCAGCGTCTTGTTGCCCTTGCGCACGTAGCTGGTGGCGAGCACGTCGTCGCGATTGGTCTTCACCGGCGCGTCGTGCACCCACCAACCGATCATGTCGGCCTGTTCGATGCCGAACGCGTCCCACAGCTTCCACAAGCCGCGCGGATCGCTGCCTGCCGACCAGCCCAACCGATTCGTCATGCCGAACAGCATGCCGCGCCAGGGGTTGCCGTCGTTCTGCAGCATCTCGCCCATCAGGCCATAGGGGATGCCGGAGATCTCGGTGAGCCAGTACGTGGGCGAGGTTTTCTCGTAATCGAACTCCTCGCCGAACCACAGCCGGTCGATGTACGGGAACAGCTCCATGTACAGCAGCGCGCTGTTGATATAGCCGTCGCGCGGGTTGTACTGGCTGGCCGAATGCAGATCGATCAGCGGATCGGGGCGATGCGCCTGCAATACCTTGCGCACGCGCTTCATGGTGGTGCGATCGTAGGCCACGTCGTCCAGGTACAGGCCATCGATGCCGATGTTGCGCGCGAGCCAGTCCAGGCCTTCGATGTAATAGTTGTGCCAGCGGCTCTGGCCGGCGTTGATCACGGCCGCGTCGCGATTCTCCGGCACATGCCATGCCGCGATGTAGTCGCCGTCGAGGTGCTCCTGCAGCCAGGAGAACCCACCGCCCTGGCCCGCGCTGATCACCTCGTGCCCCAGACTTTCGAGCATGGGCAGTTCCGGCGCGCGGTCGGACAGCTCGCGCACGGTGTCGTAGATCTTCACGCGCATGCCGCGCTGGTGTGCCGCATCGACGTAGGCGCGCATCGCCGCCGGCTCCAGGAACGGATAGTTGATCCACGGGTTGATCGGCGTGGCGTGGTGGATGTTCACCACGTTCGCGCCATCGGCCTTGATGGCATCGAGGTCGCCGTACTTGTGGAAGTAGCGTTCGGCGAAATGCCTGGCCGGGTCGATCGGCTTGAACGGCGTGACACGCATGACGATGTCGTAGTGCAACGTTTCGCCGGCTTTCATCCGGCGGGGGCCGCTATAGGCTTCGGCCAGATAGTCCTTGTCCTCAGCGCGCAAGCGGATGCCGCCCTTGCCGTCGTTGTCCCATGAGGTGGGCATGCGCAGCGGCTGTTGCTGGTAGAAGTTCGTGTTGAGCGGGCGCCGGTAGTTCTCGTCGCGCAGATGGAACTCAAGCCCGGCATTCACCGAGCCGATCCATGCGCCATCCTGGTTGTTCTTCGCGTGCCACGTCCAGCTGAAATCGACGGGTGCCGCATCGCCCTGTCGCCCAAGGCCAAGCTGGTACCGCGCCGCGTCGTGCTGCATGGGAATGGACAGGCGAATGTCCCGCAGCGACACATCCTTCGCGGCCGAGAGCGCGATGCTGTAGGCCAGGGTGCCATCCGCTTCGAGACTGGCCTTCACGTCGCCGGTCAGCGCACCCGCGTTCGCATTGACCTGCCAGTGAACCTTGCCGGGGCCGTCCCTCTGGATCTGCGGCGAGTGGGCGGCAGCCAGCACGTGATCGCCGGCATCGTCCGCCACGATCAACTGGATGGGCGCCGCGAGCAGGGCCTTGGGCTGCTTCGCGAATCCCGTCATGCGTTCGTCGAAGCGGCTGGTGATCTGGGCCGGCAAGCCGTTCGCGGCGAGGGTGATGTCGCGCCCCAGGATGCCGAGCGTGCTCCCCTTTACCGCAATCGGCACAAACGGCTTCACCACCGTATCGTCCTGCGCCAGCGCGGAATTGAGCCAGCGCAGGCGCGTCAGCTTGAACGGATCGTCATCGCCATGCGCGATGGCCTCGCCCTCGCCCACCGTGATCGCCAACGGAATCGACTGCGCGGCCACGCCATCCGCGGACACCGTCACCGCGCCGCGGTAGACGCCGGGCTTTGCCGTCGCCGGAATATCCAGCCCCATCCACAACGCCTGCACGCGCCCCTGGGCCACATCCACGCGCGCCGTAAAAGGCTTGCCGTCGTAGCCGACGCCACGGAGGTTGAAGCAGGTCAACGCGCTGGCGGGAATGACGGAGCCATCGTCGGCACGCAAGTCGCTGAAAGCTACGCGCACATCGTTCACCGCCGCGCGCGGAGCCCATGCGCCGAGCTGGAAGCTCAGGTACTCGCCGCGCTGGGCGGTGTCGCTCAAGGTGCCACCCGCTCCGCGCTGGGCCCAGCGCCCGGGCAGCGTGTCGAACATGCGGATGGGATAGGCGCGCGTCTCCGGGAACAGGAGCAAGGCATCGGATGCATGCTTCGCCAGCAGGGCCTGCAGTTCGTCCGCCGTCGCGGTGCGCTCCATCGGCGTGTAGGCGTCGAAATCGTCCACCGCCTCATAGCGCAGCACCGTGGCCTGCGGCAGGCGCGACCAGTGCTTCGCATCGCCGAGCTTGCGTGACCATGCGGCATCCGCGGTGTCGCTGGGTGTCGCATAGCTCACCGTGGGGTAATTGCTGCGGCCCTTGCTGACGTGCGGCTGGTAGTAGATCGCATACGTGCCGGCTTGCGTGGCCTGAAACACCAGCTCGCCGCTGGCTCGGTCGATGGCGCCGCGCCGCACGTTGGTCACGATGGAGCCATCGGGCGCGGTGACGATCACGGCGACGTTCTCCGGATGCGCGTCGCGCCGGCGCCACGAGATCACCACGTGCACCGCCGTGGCCGGCGCATCCACCTGCACCAGGTAACGGTGATTGCCCAGCGCATCCGCGTTCCATCGCAGCGCCTGCTGCGTGGCGGGCGCCTGCGCATGAGCGACACCGGCCGCGCCCAGCAGCGCGCCCACCATGATCCAAGCACGACCTCGATGCACTCCGTTCTCCCCGGATGGCTAAAAAACCGGCGACGCTCGCGAAGCCGTAACGGAAGTGTTTAACCCGAGGGGATGCGCAGGGGCAAGTTCCGGAAGGACTGTACTGGCGAGACGTTCGTGCGTAGAAGCAAAGTCGCTCAGGCGCCACGATCCGTCTTCAGCGTGCGCACGTCTTCCTCGTGTCCCGCCGCGGAGCGTCCACTCACCCAGCCGAACAAGGCGATGCCCATCACGATCATCACCGCGCCGAAGGCGGAGAAACCGTGCGGCCACGCTTCGCCGAGGAACGTGGCGCCGATCACCGTGGCAAACAGCAGTTCGGCGGCCTGCATGGCTTCCACCGCCGCCAGTGCGGTTGGCTCGGTGCGCACCATGTCGGTGGCGCGGAAGAACAGCACCGTGGCGATGACGCCCGACGACAACGCCACGCCGCCCGCCAGCAGCACTTCGCGCCAGCCCGGCGGGCCAATGAGCAGCCACGTCGCGGCGGCCAGCAGCAGCCACAGCGGCCAACTGCACAGCGTCATGCCGAACACGCGCTGGGTGGCGCCGATGCGCGTGCCGCTGCGTTCCAGATGCAGCAGCACCATGCGATTGCCCAGTGGGTACGCGAACGCGGAGAACACCACCGCGGCCATCGCCAGCCAGTCGCTCATGCGCAGCCGGCCTTGCGCGTGGCCCCACTGCAAGGCGAACACGCCGGCCACGATCAACGCGCCGATCGCCACGCTGCGCCATGCCAGGTGGCGCCGTTCATCGCGATAGATGAACGGCGCGAGCAAGGGGCCTGCCAGCACCGTGGTCTGGAAGCTGCCGGCCACCAGCCACGACGGGCCGCTGTTGGCGGCCCAGGTCAGCGGCAGGCCGAACAACACGAAGCCCACCGTGCTCCACCACAGCCACGTGCGCGGATAGCGCTTCAGCTCCATCGGCAATTGTCCAAGACCGCCCTGCCAGGGCAGCACGATGGCGAGCAGCGGCAAGGTGATCAGATAGCGCAGGATCACGGCCCACGCCCAATGCCCGCCGCCCGCGACGAGGCTGCGGTTGAGCACATAGGTCATGGTGAAGAACAACGCCGCGCACAGCGCCAGTCCCACCGCGGCGACAGCGTTGGAGCGCATGCGTTGGTCCGTGGGTTGAAGAACGGCGAGTGTCGCAGACGCCGGGGCGTTTTCGAAGGCCGGTGGGCTCAGCCCGCCTCGTCCGGCGACAGCGGAAGCTGAAGGCTCACCACGAACCCGCCGCCCTCGCCGTTTTCCGCACGGATATCGCCGCCATGGGCCTTCACCACGCGCTGCACGATGGCCAGGCCCAAGCCGTGGCCATCCGCGCGCGAGGCGTTGCTGCCGCGGAACAGCGGGCGGAACAGCGAGCCGATTTCCGCCTCGGGCACGCCAGGGCCGTTGTCGCGCACCGTCACGTCGACCTTTCCCGCCGCCGGCCGTGACGCCAGCTCGACGCGTCCGCCCCTGGGGCTGAACTTGATGGCGTTGGCGATCAGGTTGTCGAACGCACGTTCCAGCAGCAGCTCGTTGCCGGATACCACCGCCGGCAGCGGCGCCGCCAACTGCAGGGTGATGTCCCGCGCCTGCGCCTCCAGTTCGGCGCGCTGCACGCAATTGCGCAGCAGCGCCGACACGTCCACCGGTTCGCGGTTCACGCCGGGGATGCCACCCTCCAGTCGCGACAGCGCGAGCATCTCGCCGGTCATGTTGTCGAGCCGGCCGATCTCCTGCTCGGCCTGCAGGAAGTAGCGCGCGGCTTCCTCGGGCGTGGCGCTGCGCTGGGCCAGGTCCAGGATCAGGTGCAGGCGCGCCAGCGGCGAACGCAGTTCGTGCGAGAGATCCTGCAGCACGCTGCGATCATGCGCGACCAGCGCCTCGATGCGCACCGCCATGGCATCGAAATCGTTGGCGAGCTGGCGCAGTTCTTCCGGCGCGCGGCGCCCGGGCGCTTCGACGCGCGCGGACAACTCGCCCGAGGCCATGCGCCGCGTGGCGCGACTGATCGCCTCCACCGGCTTGGCCACGCTGCGCGCCACCCACCAGCCCACCAGACCGATGAACAGCAACGACAGCCCGCCCTGGAAGGCGAGGAAGATGGTTTGCCGCGTGCCCTGGCGCAGCCGCGAGTGCGTGCGGCTCAACGCCACCAGCTGGCGAACCTGCCCATCGCTGCCCCGCACCTGCTGCACGGCCAGGTAGAGATTGGGCCAGGGCTGCAGCACGACGTCGCGCTTTTCGTCCAGCCAGGTCTGCAGGGACGACTGCACCGACAGCGGCATGCGTATCGGCGACAGCGCCTGGCCGTTCTCGTACAAGGTGGCCTCGATGCCTTCGTGCCGTTGCTGCAGCGACCACTCGGCCAGCGCGGTCGAGCCGCCGCTTTCGAAAGCCTGGTCCGCGCCCTGCGCGAGCGCGGACCAGTTGATTTCCACCGCTGTGCTGAATTCGATGAAGCGCTGCGTCAGGAAGATGCCCAGGCCCAACGCCAGCAGGTTCGCGGCGCAAAAGCTGATCAGCACGCGCCAGTAGAGGGAGCTGTTGAAGGGATTCACGCCGCGCCCGCCACCAGGCTGTAGCCCGCGCCGCGCACGGATTCGATGCGCGGCGCCTGCGCGGATGCCTCGGCCAGCTTGTGGCGCAGGCGGCTCACATGCACGTCGATGCTGCGGTCGAACCGCTGCAGCTCGCGCCCCAGCGCCATGCGCGTGAGCGTGGCCTTGTCCACCAGTTCGCCCGCGCGTTGCGCGAGCGCCAGCAGCAATTGGAATTCCGCACCGGTGAGCGTGAGTTCCTGCTCGCCCACATAGGCGCGACGCTCGGCCGGCTCCAGCCGCAACACGCCCACCTGCAGGCTGCCCGCGCTGACCGGCGCGTTGCGGCGCAGCTGGGCACGCACGCGCGCCAGCAGCTCGCGCGGCAGGCAGGGCTTGGTGAGGTAGTCGTCCGCGCCCAGCTCCAGCCCGATCACGCGATCCACCGGCTCGCCCTTGGCGGACAGCATGATCACCGGCAGGCGGTGCTTGAGGCGCACTTCGCGCAAGGTTTCCAGGCCGTCGCGGCCGGGCATCATCACGTCGAGGATCAGCAGGTCCGGCCGCGTGGCCGCGTTGTGCAGCTGGGCGAGCCCCGCTTCGCCGTCGTGCGCGACGTCCACGGCGAAGCCCTCGCGCTGCAGGTATTCGGCCAGCAGGTCGGCCAGGGCGCGGTCGTCATCGACGATAAGGATTCTGGGCATGTCGGGGGTGCAACGATTTCTTGCGTGGGAGTCCATTCAAACCGGGTGGCGAGGCCCGCCACCACGGGCTTTACCCTTCTTTACCTTCCCGCAAAGAACATACACATAGCGCTGTCGTCAAATAGGCACCAAGCAAGACCCCCCAACGACACAGGTGTAAACCCATGCGCAAGAACATCTCTCTCGCTCTGGTGCTCGCTTCGGCGGTTGCCCTCGCTCCGTTCGCCATCGCCTCCGCGCAGGACGGCGGCCCGCATGGCGGCTTCCACGGCGGCCATGGCCACGGTGCGTTCGAGGCGTACAGCAAGCTGAACCTGACCGACGCCCAGAAGGCCAGCATCAAGCAGATCATGCAGACCGCCTTCTCGCAGGGTAAGGCGCAGCGCCAGGCCCTGCGCCAGCAGCGCGAGGCCTTCGAGCAGATGGCCCCGAACGCGTCCGGCTACCAGGCCGCGGCTACCGCCCTGGCCCAGGCCGAAGGCGCCGCCACCACGGCCCGCGTGCAGCAGCGCGCCGCCGTCCGCGCCCAGGTCTACGCCATCCTGACCCCGGCGCAGCAGGCCCAGCTGGCGACCCTCAAGGCCCAGCGCGAAGCCCGTCGCGAACAGTGGCAGCAGTTCAAGGCGCAGCATCCGGTGTCGGGCTCGTCCTCGGCCCAGTAACGGTTCGCACGACGTCACAAGAATCACGGTAGCGCTTCGCTACCGGCAAGAAACCCGGCGCCAGCCTGCATGCTGGCGCCGTTCTTTTTCAGTCGGCCTTGAAGCCCGCCTGCTGCTGCGCCGGCACATACACCGGCGGCGCATAGCCCGCGGGCTTGCTGCCCACCGCCACGCCACCGTGGATGCGCGACTGCTGGACGTCGCCGAAAAACCAGTACGGGAAGCTCGGCTCCAGCGCACTGGCCGCATCGAGGCGCGCGCGCAGCTCGCCGGGAATCTCGAACGACAGCGCCGACAGGTTGTCGTCCAGTTGCGCCAGCTTGGTCGCGCCGATGATCACCGAGGCAATGCCCGGCTGCGTGGCTACCCAGTTCAGCGCGACCTGCGCCATGGGCCGGCCGATCTTGCCGGCCACTTCCTCCAGCGCGGCGACGATGGCCCAGTTGCGCTCGGTGAAGCGGTCGAAGCCCGGCGTGCCGGAAATCTTCGCCAACCGGCCATCGCCCGCGCCGCCGGCCTCGCTGGGTTTGTACTTGCCCGACAGCAGGCCCATGCCCATCGGGCTCCATGCGGTGATGCCTATGCCCAGTTCGCCCGCCATCGGCACGAACTCGTGCTCGATGTGGCGCTCGATCAGCGAGTACTCCAGCTGCAGGTTCACCAGCGGCGTCAGCGCGTGGGCCTCGGCGTAGGTCTGCGCGCGCGAGGCATACCAGGCCGGCACGTCGGAGAGGCCCGCATAGCGGATCTTGCCGGCGCGCACCAGGTCATCCAGCGTGCGCACCACTTCCTCCGCCGGGGTCAGGCGATCCCAGGTGTGCAGGATGTACAGGTCGATGTAGTCGGTGCGCAGGCGGCGCAACGAGCCCTCCACCGCGCGCAGGATGTTCTTGCGGCCGTTGCCGCCCGCGTTCGGGTTGCCCGGCTGCGCGTTGTAGCTGAACTTGGTGGAGATCACCGCGCGGTCGCGGCTGCCGCTGTCGGCGACGAACTTGCCGAGCAGCTCTTCGCTGGCGCCCTCGGTGTACAGGTCGGCGGTGTCGAAGAAGTTGCCGCCGGCGGCGAGATAGCGGTCGAACATGGCGCGGGCAGTGTCTTCCGCCGCGCCCCAGCCCCAGTTGTCCCCGAAGGTCATGGTGCCCAGGGCAAGGCGGCTGACGCGCAGGCCGGAACGGCCGAGGGTGTAGTAGGCATCGAGCGACATGGCGAACTCCTGTAGGTGAGGGATGGAGCGGATGGGCGAAGTCTGCGCCTTGCCATTACGCGGAAAAATCCGGATCGTGTGCATGCGTTATTAAGCGGAGCTAATCAATGCCCACCGACCACGCCGCCGCCCTGCGCGCCTTCCGCCTGATCGCCCGCCACGGGAGCTTTACCCGCGCCGCCGCGGAGCTGGAGGTCACCGCCTCCGCGCTCAGCCAGACGCTGCGCCAGCTGGAAGACCACGTGGGTGTGCGCCTGCTGCACCGGACCACGCGCCGCGTCGGGCTCACCGAGGCCGGCCATGCTTTCCTGGAACGCATTTCCCCGGCCCTGAACGAGATCGACGAAGCCATCGACGCCCTGCGCCAGCACGGCGACCGCCCCGCCGGCACCCTGCGCATCGCGGTGCCGCAGATGGTGCTGGATCATCTGATCGCGCCCTGCATCGCCCCGTTCATGCGGGCCTGGCCGGAGATCCGGCTGGACATCCAGGTCGACAACCGCCTCACCGATCTGATCGGCGAGGGCTTCGACGCCGGCATCCGCCTGGGCGAGCGCCTGGCGCGGGACATGGTGGCGATTCCGCTGGGCGGGCCGCAGCGCGCCGTGGTGGTCGGCTCGCCCGCCTACTTCGCCGCGCACGGCCGCCCGACGCATCCGCGCGACCTGCCATCGCACGATTGCGTGCGCTTCCGCTTCAGCAACAACGCCATCTATCGCTGGGAATTCGCGCACCCGTCGGGCGCGTCGAAAGGCCAATGGTTCGAACTGGACGTGGACGGCCCCATCACCACCAACGATCCGGGCATGGCGATCCAGGCCGCCATCGACGGCCTTGCGTTGACCCACATGATGGAGCCCTCGGCACGCAAGGCGCTCGCGGAGGGGCGGCTGGTATCCGTGCTCGAGGCATGGCTGCCGCCCTTCGACGGTTTCTATCTCTACTACCCCAGCCGACTGCAGGTGCCGCCCAAGCTGCGCGCCTTCATCGAGCATCTGCGTCGGCACATCGCGGCTTCGCCGTGACGACGCATCACGAGCGCCAGTGACCCGAGACGTACACACCGCTCGGCGCGTAATAGGCCGGCACCCAGACGCGCGCGCCGTAGTGACGCGGTGCGACCACCACGCAACCGGTGAGTGACAGGCTCGCGCTGAACATGACGGCGAGGCCGAGAGCGATCAGCATGAGTCGACGCATGGGGTTCTCCTTCGGGTGGGTTTGCTCCGGAAAACGCCAGCGTGAAAACGGCGATGACGGAGGCGCCCGAAAGCGATGGCTGCGATTCATGCAAACCGCAGCAACCATTCATGCTGACGGCAAACTTGCCGACGCCGTGCGCGTCAGTGCTGCGCGAGCCGCTCCATGACGCTGCGATAGCGCGCGGCGATGCGCTCCTCGTCGCGATGCACGAAACCGCGCACCACCCACTCCCCGCCCACCATCACATCGCGCACCAGGGACGCGTTGCCGGCAAACAGAAAACTGTCGATCACAGAACGCTCGTCGCGCGCGGCCAGCAGCGGCGCGCGATCATCCAGCACCAGCAGGTCCGCGCGCGCGTTCGCGCGCAGCTCGCCGATGGGCAGGCCGGACGCCGTCGCGCCACCATGCAAGGCCGCGCGCCACAGCGTCTCGCCCACGCTGTCGCCCTGATGGCAAGCGGCGATGTTGCGATGGCGCGTGGACAGGCGCTGGCCGTATTCCAGCCAGCGCAGTTCCTCGACCGGCGACACGGAGATGTGCGAATCGGAGCCGACGCCCAGCGTGCCCTTCGCGTCGATGTAGTCCGCCAGCGGAAACAGGCCATCGCCCAGATTCGCCTCGGTGGTGGGACACAGGCCCGCCACAGCACCGCTGCGCGCGATCTGCGCGGTTTCCGCGTCGCTCAGGTGCGTGGCGTGCACCAGCGTCCAGCGCGCGTCGACCGGCGCGTGATCGAACAGCCATTCCACCGGCCGCGCGCCACGCGTGGCGAGACAATCCTGCACTTCGCCGATCTGCTCGGCGATATGGATGTGGATCGGGCAATCCTTGCTCGCGTCGTTGGCGAGTATCTGCCGCAACGCGTCCTCCGGCACGGCGCGCAGCGAATGCAGCGCGATGCCCACGCGCAGCTTGTCGCTTTCGTGCGCGCGCAGGCTTTCCAGCAGCCGCAGATAGGACGGCACATCATGGCCGAAGCGGCGCTGGCGCGGCGCCAGCGGCCGGCCATCGAAGCCGCCGCTCATGTACAGCACCGGCAGCAAGGTCAGCGCGATGCCCGCCTCGCGCGCCGCTTCGATCAGCGCCAGCGACATGGCCTCCGGCTGCGCATACGGCGTGCCGTCGGGCTGGTGATGCAGGTAGTGGAACTCGCACACCTGCGTATAGCCGGCCTTGAGCATTTCCACGTAGAGCTGGGCGGCGATGGCCTGCAGCTCGTCCGGCCCGATGGTGGCGGCGAAGGCATACATGGTTTCGCGCCAGGTCCAGAAACTATCGTCACTCTTACCCTTGCGTTCGGCCAGCCCCGCCATCGCGCGCTGGAACGCATGCGAATGCAGGTTCGGCATGCCGGGCAGCACCCAGCGTCCCAGCCGCTCGCCCTCGCCTGCCCCGACGCCGGCCAGCATGCCGCCGTCGTCCACTTCCAGCAGCGCGTCCGAGGTCCAACCTTGCGGCGTCCAGAGACGATCGGCGGTGTAACGGGTCGCAATGGTGCCTGCCATGACCGGACTCCTGGGAAACAGACACCGAGTGTAACCGTTCGATAAGCCGTCTCGTTCACATCGATACGGCATAATGCGGCGATGGCCAAGAAAAACCAGGAACACACCCCGAAGCTGCTGGTGCGGCAGGCCAAGCCCGCCGACGTGCCCGCGCTGGTCGATCTCACCGCACGCGTCTATACCCCGGAATGGGGCCATGCGGCGGAAATGCTGCGCTCACAGCAGACGCACTTTCCCGAGGGACAGTTTGTCGTGGAGTACGAGGGTAAGGTCGTCGGCTATTGCGCGACCTTCCGCATCGACGAGGCCGCGGCGCTGGCGCCGCATACCTGGATGCAGATCACCGGCGGCGGAATGGCTTCGCGCCATCGCCGCGACGGCAACTGGCTGTACGGCATGGAAGTGGTGGTGCATCCGGACTACCGCAACATGCGCATCGGCCAGCGCCTGTACCAGGCCCGCAAGCGCCTGTGCACCGACCTGAAGCTGCGCGGCATCGTGTTCGGCGGCCGCATTCCCGGCCTTGCGCGCAACCTGCACCGCTACGGCAGCGCGGAGGCTTACGTGCAGGCCGTGGTCGAGGGCAGGCGCCGCGACCTCACGCTCAGTTTCCAGCTGAGCAACGAGTTCGAGGTGATCGGCCTGCTGCGTGGCTACGTGCCTTCCGACTACGAGTCGCTGGGTTATGCCGCGCACCTGGTGTGGCGCAATCCGCAGCTGCTGGACCAGCCGGACATTCCCTCCATTCCGTCCACGCAGCGCCTGCCTGACCTGGTGCGCGTGGCGTCGGTGCAATACCAGCAGCGGCGCATCCGTTCGTTCGAGGAGTTCGCCACGCAGGTGGAGTATTTCACCGACATCGCGGCCGACTACAGCGCGGATTTCGTCACCTTCCCCGAGCTGATCACCCTGCAGCTGCTGTCGATCGAGAACGAGGAACTCTCGCCGGTCGAGTCGATCCGCAAGCTCAGCCAGTACACACCGCAGGTGAAGGAGCTCTTCAGCCGGCTGGCCGTGCACTACAACATCAACATCATCGCGGGCTCGCATCCCACCGAGCAGGCCAACGGCGACATCCACAACGTCTGCTACGTATGCCTGCGCGACGGTTCGATCCACGAGCAGGAGAAGATCCACCCCACGCCGAGCGAACGCACGGTGTGGAACATCACCGGCGGCGACACCGCGGCCACCATCCAGACCGACTGCGGCCCCATCGGCGTGATGATCTGCTACGACTCGGAATTCCCCGAGGTCGCGCGCCATCTCACCGATCAGGGCGCCTTGATCCTGTTCGTGCCGTTCTGCACGGACGTGCGCGAGGGTTACCTGCGCGTGCGCTACTGCTCGCAGGCGCGCGCCATCGAAAACCAGTGCTACGTGGTACTTTCGGGCAACGTCGGCAACCTGCCGGGCGTAAACAATTTCGATATCCAGTACGGCCAGAGCTGCATTCTCACGCCGAGCGATTTTCCCTTCGCCCGCGATGGCATCGCGGCCGACTCCACACCGAACATAGAAACCGTGCTCTTCGCCGACCTGCATCTGGAAAGCCTTGCCCGCGCCCGCAATGCCGGCGCCGTGCAGAACCTCAAGGACCGCCGCTTCGACCTCTACGAAACGCGCTGGACCCGCAAGTCCGAGGCGTCCTTGTGAGCCATCCGGACGAGGAACGCGAACGCCCGGCCGCCACCGTCACGGGACGCCTCCAGCAGCTGGTCAATTCGGACCTGTTCTCGCCGGTGCAATGGCGCCGGCGCATCCTGTTCTGGGGCGGCGCAGTGCTGGTGGGCCTGGCCGCCATCGGTTTCGCGCGAGCGGCCGACTGGGCGTTCGACGTCTTCCACGGCGTGGTCACGCACAACCGCTACTGGGCGTTCCTGATCACGCCGGCGATGTTCGCGCTGCTGGCATGGCTGACCGAAGGCGCGCTCAAGCCCACGCGCGGCTCGGGCATTCCGCAAGCCATCGCCGCACTGAAGATCGAGGACGAAGGCTTCCGCGGCAGCCTGCTTTCGCTGCGCGTGGCCATCGGCAAGATGGCCCTGACGCTGGCCGCCCTGCTCGGCGGCGCGTCGGTGGGACGCGAGGGCCCGACGGTGCATGTGGGCGCAGGCCTGCTCTATTCGCTGGGACGGCGTTTCGGTTTCGCGGAACCCGCTGCGGCGGGGCGCTTCATTCTTGCCGGCGCCGCCGCGGGCCTTGCCGCCGCGTTCAACACGCCGCTGGCGGGCATCGTGTTCGCCATCGAGGAAATGAGCGGCTCGTTCGAGCATCGCATGAGCGGCATCCTGCTGACCGCCGTGTTCGTGGCCGGCCTGGTCTCGCTGGGCACGCTGGGCAATTACGCCTATTTCGGCCACTTCGACATCGGCCTGCCGCTGGGCAAAGCGTGGTGGGCGGTGCTGGCCACGGGCATCGTGTGCGGCCTCGCCGGCGGTTTCTTCGCGCGGCTGATCCTACCGCACGACACGGGCTTCCGTGGCTTCGTCGGACGCCTGCGCGCACGCCAGCCGGTGGTGTTCGCCGCTGCCTGCGGCCTGGCGCTGGTCCTGCTCAGCCAGCTCACGCATACCGGCCTCTACGGCACCGGCTATGCGCAGGCCAAAGACATTCTTGAGGGTCATGCCAACACGGTGCAGAGCTTCGGCCTGCTGAAGTTCCTGGGCAATATCGCCTCGTACTGGGCCGGCATTCCCGGCGGCATCTTCTCGCCGGCGCTCGCGGTGGGCGCGGGGCTGGGCAACAACCTGTGCGTCATCCTGCCGGGCGTGGATCCCTCGGCGGTCGTGCTGCTCGCCATGGCAGGCTACCTTTCCGGCGTCACGCAGGCGCCGCTCACCGCCACGGTGATTTCCATGGAACTCACCGCCAACCAGCAGATGGTGCTGCCGATCATGGCGACCTGCCTGCTGGCGCGCGCGGCCTCGTCGCTGCTGTCGCGCAAGCCGGTGTACCGCGCGCTCGCCGACAAGCTGATCGAAGGCTACGAGCGGGAACTGGCGCGACGTGCCGAGCAGGCTTCCGAGGACGAAGACGACGATGCGCACGACGCATGGACCGAACACGCGATGGTGGAAGATCCGGCCACGCCGATTCCCCCGCCCCACGAGCCGCCAGCCTCCACGCCATCCAACGACCATCGACCGTCATGACGCCACGCTGGGATCACCTGCTGACCAACGCCACGCTCGCCACCTTTGCCGGCGACGCGCCTTACGGCCTGATCGAACAGGGCGCGATCGCGCTGCATGAAGGGCGCATTGCCTGGATCGGCCCGCAGCGCGCGCTTCCCGCGGATGTCGCCGCGCAGGCGTCGCAGGTGGAAAACCTGGGCGGCGCCGTGGTCACGCCGGGACTGATCGATTGCCACACGCACCTCGTGTTCGGCGGCAATCGCGCGCACGAATTCGACATGCGCCTCAATGGCGCCACCTACGAGGAGATCGCGCGCGCGGGCGGCGGCATCGTCTCGACCGTCAAGGCCACGCGGGAAGCGAGCGAAGACGAACTGTTCGCACAGACGCTGCCGCGCGCACACGCGCTAATGAGCGACGGCGCCACCACGCTGGAGATCAAATCCGGCTATGGCCTGGACCTGGATACCGAGCGCCGCATGCTGCGTGTGGCGCGACGGCTGGGCAAGGCGCTGGGCATCACGGTGCGCACCACCTTTCTCGGCCTGCATGCCCTGCCGCCGGAATACCGCGACAACCGCGACGGCTACGTCACGCTGATGTGCGACGAGGTATTGCCTGCGCTTGCCGGCGAAGGCCTGGTCGATGCGGTCGATACCTTCTGCGAAACCATCGGCTTCACGCCGCAGGAAACACGACGCGTATTCGATCGCGCGACGCAACTGGGCCTGCCCGTGAAGCTGCACGCCGAGCAGCTGTCGGATCTCGATGGCGCGGCCCTGGTCGCCGAGTTCCAGGGGCTGTCCGCCGATCATCTGGAATACCTCAGCGAAAATGGCATCCGCGCCATGGCCGAGGCCGGCACGGTGGCCGTGCTGCTGCCGGGCGCGTTCTACGCATTGCGCGAAACCAAGCTGCCGCCCATCGCCAGCCTTCGCCGGCACGGCGTGGCCATGGCCGTCGCGACCGACTGCAATCCCGGCACGTCGCCCCTGCTCTCGCTGCGTCTGGCCGCGGGCATGGCGTGCACGCTGTTCCGTCTCACGCCGGAAGAGGCGCTGCGTGGCGTGACCGTGCACGCGGCGAAGGCGCTCGGTCTCAGCGACCGTGGCACGCTGGAGGTGGAAAAGCGGGCCGATCTGGCCGTATGGAACGTGAAGCAGCCGGCGGAGCTGTGCTACTGGATAGGCGGTAATCAGGCCCTGCGCAAGCTCTTTATCGCCGGGGCAAGCCAGCCAGCGAACGGCTGAACGGTTCTGTCGCGCCCATAAAAAAGCCCCCGCATTGGCGGGGGCTTTTTGCGAAGCGCGACGGCTTAGGCCGACTTCTTCTTCGGCGCGGCCTTCTTGGCAGCTGCCGGCTTGGTCACGGTCGCCTTGCCGCCGGCGACGGCCGGCTGCACCGAATGAGCGCGGCTGTTGCCGTAGCTGCCACGATAGGTCTTGCCACGACGGGTCCTGCGATCGCCCTTGCCCATGGGGAACTCCTTGATTCGTTGGGGTGAATACGGCCGACCATCGTATCAGCGACCGCCCAAAGCGCAATAGTCGGCAAATTAATGGCAACGGGGGCCGGCGCAGCCGCGCGTCCCGTCCGTACAGGGCTCGGAATCCACCTGCACGGTAACGTGCTGGATGCTGAAGCGTTCCGCCAGCACCTGGTTGATCGCGCGGATAGCCGAACCGCTACTGGCACCGTCATGCAGCTCGGCATGCAGCGTCGCCATGCGCGACCCCGACGCCAGCTGCCACACGTGCAGGTGATGCACGTCGCGAATGGAGGCGTCGGCATCGCGCAACGCCGCTTCGACGTCGCCGGTGTTCATGCCTTCGGGCACGCCTTCCAGCAGGATGTGCGAGGAACGCCGCAGCAGGCGCCACGCGCTGTTGAGGATCAACAGCGACACCAGCAGCGAAAGCACCGGATCCGCCCAGTTCCAGCCCATCCAGCGCACCAGCAGCGCGGCCACCACGGCGGCCACGGAGCCGAGCAGATCGCCCAGCACATGCAGCGTGGCGCCGGCGAGGTTCACGTCGTCGTGCGCGTGCCCGTGCAGCGTGCTCAGCACCAGCACGTTCACCACCAGGCCGATCAGTGCCACCACCAGCATCATCCCCGAAAGGATGTGCGCGGGCTCGAACAATCGGGTGATCGCCTCGTAGGCAATGAAGGCGACCAGCACGAACTGCGTCAGCGCGTTGACGAAGCCCGCGAGCACTTCCAGCCGTCCATAGCCATAGCTGCGCCGCGCATCCGCCGGCCGGCGGGCGAACCATGCACCGGCTACGGCGAGCAGCAACGCCAGTGCGTCGATCAGCATGTGCCCTGCATCAGCCACCAGCGCCAGCGAACCGGACCAGAAGCCGCCCACCGCCTCCACCACCATCATCGCGGTGGTGAGCACGAAGGCGAAGATCAGCTTCTTTTCGCGCCCGGTGACGCCGCCGTGGGCATGATCGTGCGCATGCGCATGACCTTGTGCATGGCCATGGCCGTGATGATCGTGATCGTGGGTGTGCGCGTGCGCGGAACTCATGCGTAAATGCTAGAAACCCTAGGCGCCGTTACACAATCACGGCGCGATATGCCGCGATCGTCAGTGAACGCACTGCGGACCGTGCACGTGCAGCGCGCGATGCGTGCGCAGGTTGACGAAATGGCCCGCCGCCACCAGCAGGCCGCCGCAGGTGACGAGCACACTGTGCAGGCCAATGGAGTATTTCTCGGCAAAGGTGACGCCGATGATCAGCAAGGCCAGCCCCGGCAGCGCCAGCAACAAGGCCAACGGACGATGATGATGGCGATAGCCGCTGATCAGGCTGAACAGGGCCAGCGCGCTCGCGAACATGACGAACCCCCGTTCGAACGCATGATCGGCCAGGAAGCCGAGCCCGAGCACGGGCAGCAGCGCGAGCACGAACGGCAGTGCCGCGCAGTGAATGGCGCACAGGAACGACGCCACCGTGCCTACCCGGTCTGCCAGGGACCACCAGCGCGTCTTGTTCGGTTGGGGAGCTTCCATCGGATCGGGGCCGGAGCGGAGCACGGACCGGGCCTTGGGGTAGCCCGTTCCGCGCATGTTACATTATAACGTCGCAAACGCAAGCCACGTGAACCCGGCCGTTCAGGCCAGTGGATCAGCTCTTGCGGCAGTTCTTGCAGAGGCCGTGCACTTCCAGCGTCTGCGCCTGCGGACGGAAGCCGAAGGCCTTGGCCTGCGCCTCGATCAGCTCCGCCACGCGCTCGTCGCACACTTCCTGGGCGCTGGAGCAGTTGTCGCAGATGAGGAACGGCACCTGATGCGCCTCCGCCGGGTGATGGCAGGACACGAAGGCGTTGATGGATTCCAGCTTGTGGATGAAGCCGTGCTCGAGCAGGAAATCGAGCGCGCGGTACACCGTGGGCGGCGCCGCGTTGCCATGGCGTTCGCGCAGCTGGTCCAGCAGGTCGTACGCCTTCACCGGCTTGCCGGCGCCGGCCACCAGCTCCAGCACTTCCTTGCGCAGCGGCGTCAGCCGCAGGCCACGCTCTTCGCTGGCATGCTCCACCGCACGCACGAAGCTCTGCGCATCGTCGTGATGATGATGGTGTGCATGCGGCTTGTCGGCGGTATGGCTCAATGGAATCTCCTCGCCCGGCATCATACACCGTCGCTTACATGAGGCCTGCGGCGAGGCAGCGCAAGCGCGTGCTCAGCGCTGCCCCGGCAACGGCGGCGGCCCCGTGCGCCGCGGCCTCGCCAGCACGACGATCCAGCCGATGGGCCCAAGCACGGCGGCCCAGACCACACCCTCCACCGTGCGTCCCCGCCACCAGCCGAGCAGCGCGCCGACCGCGATGAACGCCACGTTCCACCACAGCAGCGCCACCCACGGCACCATGCCCATGAGGTTCAGGAAAACCTGCAGGAACGCCTCGGGGCTGTCCGGGTCCACGCCCTGCATCGCCTTTTCCAGCCAGTGCTCCACGCCGGGTCCGTCCTCTGATTACGATAGATGGATGATGATGCGTCGATGGCCGGCCTGCATACTGCGCGCCGTCCGAGCATCCCGCCGCGACCACGCCACAGCAACGGATCAGGGCATCCCCACGCCATGCGCTGCCTGCTCATTGAAGACGACATCCCCACCGCGGAGCTGATCCGCGAGGGCCTGGCCGAGGCGGGCCACCAGGTGGAAGCCTGCCATGACGGCGCCACCGGCCTGGCGCGCGTCAGCAGCGAGCGTTGGGATCTGGTCGTGCTGGACCGCATGCTGCCCGACGCCGTGGATGGCCTGGATATCCTCGCCGCCATGCGCCTGCGTGATGACCGCACGCCGGTGCTCGTGCTCAGCGCGCTCAGCAGCCTGGACGAGCGCGTGCGCGGCCTGCGCAGCGGTGGCGACGATTACCTGACCAAGCCCTTTGCGCTGGATGAAATGCTCGCCCGCGTGGAAGCGTTGGCGCGACGCGCTGGCCAGCGCCCGGAGCCCGACGTGCTGAGCGCCGGCGACCTCACCCTGGAACCGCGCACGCGCCGCGTATTCCGCAACGGCCATCCCGTGCCGCTGCAGCCGCGCGAATACCAGTTGCTGGAATACCTGATGCGCCACCAGGGCGAAGTGGTGACGCGCAAGATGCTGCTCGCCGCGGTATGGGGTTTCCACTTCGATCCGGAAACCAACGTGATCGACGTGCAGATGAGCCGGCTGCGCAACAAGATCGACCAGGATGGCGCCGCGCCTTTGATCCGCACCGTGCGTGGCGTCGGCTTCACCCTCGGCGCCGGGCGCGACGAACCGCATGCCGCTGAGTGACTTCCGCCATTCCGTGGTGTTCCGCATGGCCGCGGGCTATGGCCTGCTGCTGTTGCTGTCGGTGGCCCTCATCGCCGCGGTGTTCTACGTGGGCACTGCAGGCTTGCTCAAGAGCAATATCGACGAGCAGTTGCGCAGCCACACCCGGCAGCTGGTACAGGAAGAACAACAGCGCGGCATGGACGCCCTGACCGGCGATATCCACGACCTGCTGACCGACAACCAGGACAGCGATACCGAGATCTACCTGCTGCTGGATGCGCATGGCAGGAAGACCATCGGCAACCTCACCGCATGGCCCGCCTCGGCAGTCGCCGGTGACGGCATGCACGAGCTGGAAGTGAGCCGCCTCGACCGGCACGCGGCCAGCCGCCTGCTGAGCCATCGCTTTGCCGATGGCAGCGTGCTGCTGGTCGGCCGCGACATGCAGGACGTGCGCACACTCGAACACCGCATCGTGGTGGCCTTCGGCGTGGGCGGCATGCTGGCGTTGCTGCTGGCCGGCGGCGGCGCGCTGCTGTTCCGCACGCAACTGCAGCGGCAGCTCAAGGCCATCCATCGCACCACCACGGAAGTGGCCGCCGGCCGGCTGGACCGTCGCATCGCCGTGGGCCGCTCGCGCGACGAGTTCGCCATCGTGGCGCGCGACGTCAACGACATGCTCGACGAGATCGAGCGCCTGATGGACAGCACGCGCCAGGTATCCAATGCCATCGCGCATGACCTGCGCACGCCGCTGGGACGCGTGCGCGCGGCGCTGGAGCAGGCGCTGCGCTCGCCGCAACGGGACGCCCGACTGCCACGCGACGCGCAATACGCCATCGACGAGATCGACGGCCTGATCACTGTGCTGGACAAGATGCTGCAGATCGCCGAGGCCGAATCGGGCGTGCGCCGCGGCCATTTCGAAGCACTGCCGCTGGACGCCTTGCTGGGCGACCTGGCCGAGCTCTATCAACCAGCGGCCGAGTTGCGCTCGATCAGCCTGCAGTGGATGGTGGAAGGCGCAGCCTGCGTGATGGCCGACCGCCACCTGCTGGCCGGCGTGCTGGCGAACCTGCTGGATAACGCTTTCAAGTATGCCGGCGAAGGCGCTCTCGTCGTGATGAAGGCGCAGCCCATGGGCGAATGGGTTCACATCAGCGTGCAGGACGACGGCCCCGGCATGCCCGACGCCGCGCTTGCGCGCGCCACCGAGCGTTTCTTCCGCGTGGACAGCAGCCGCCACCAGCGCGGCAACGGACTGGGCCTGAGCATCGTGGCGGCGGTGGTGTCGCTGCATCGTGGTCGGCTCACGCTGGAAAACACCCATCCGGGCCTGCGCGTGGCCATCGACCTGCCCGGCGCCAACCTTTCCAAATCGTAACTGTCGCCAGCCGAAGGCCTGGCTTAGGGTGGCGGGGTTTCCCTGCCCGGCGGCTCTCCCAGGTTTCATGAAAAAGCATCAAGGACGACTGATGGCTGGTGCCTGCATGGTGGCAGCCATCCTGCTGGCCGTGTTCCTGCGCGCGCCCTCCGCGGCGGACAGCAACGCATCGCCCCCCGACGCGCCGAAAGACCTGCAGAACGTCACCATCAATCTGAAACAGGCTCGCCAGGTGCGTGTCGCGCAGGTCGTCATGCGCGACTTCACGCCGGGCGTGGATGCCGTGGGTTACGTCGACTTCGATCAGGATCGCCTGGCCCAGGTCAACTCGCCTTATGCGGGACGCGTGCGCGAGGTGATGGTGAAGGCCGGCGACGCGGTGAAGCGCGGCCAGGCGTTGTTCTCAGTCGACAGCCCCGACCTGACGCAGGCGGAAGCCAATCTGGTGAGCGCCGCCGCCGCGCGCGTGCAGACCACAGCGGCGCTGGAGCGCGCCAAGGGCATGGCGCAAGCGCAGGCCAATGCGCCGCGCGATGTGGAGCAGGCGGTGTCGGATCAACAGACCGCCGAAGGCAACTACCAGGCGGCGCGACGCGCGCTGCGCATCTTTGGCAAGAGCGACGCGGAGATCGACCGCATCGCCACGACGCGGCGCGTGGACGGTGAACTGCGCATCGACAGCCCCATCGACGGTCACGTCAGCACGCGCACCATCGCCGCCGGCGATCTGGTGCAGCCCGGCAACAGCCCCGCGCCGATCACCATCTCCGACGACGACAGCCTGTGGCTGGTCGCCAACGTCAGCGAGGACGATGCCGCCCAGGTGCACGTGGGCGACACGCTCGTCGCCAGCTTGCCTGCCCTGCCCCAGCAGAACATCAAAGCCACCGTCGACTACGTGAGCAACAGTTCCGATGCGGCCACGCACCGCGTGACGCTGCGCGCCACGTTGCACGCGCCGCCACCGGGCCTGCGCCCCCAGATGCTGGCCAGCTACCGCATCTTCACCGCTCCACCCGCGTCGCACGAAGCCGTGCCCGCGGATGCCGTGGTGCGCGAAGGCACGGGTGCCATGGTGGTGTTCACCACCGCCGACGGCTTGCGCTTCACGCGCCGACCGGTGCAGCTGGGGCCGCTGCAGGACGGCTACTACCCCGTGTTGTCCGGCTTGCCCGCGGGCCAGCGCATCGCCACCGAAGGCGCGCTGTTCCTCAGCAACGCGCTGGCGCTGCAGTCGCAGTAAGCACCTTTCATAAGGACCGAATGTGTTTCGTGGTCTTGTCGCCTTTGCGCTGACCCGCCGCGCCATCGTGCTGATGTCGCTGGCGGCGTTCGCCATCGCCGGGCTGGTGGCGTATGCCCGGCTCAATATCGAGGCTTATCCCAATCCCGCGCCCGTGATCCTGGAGATCACCGCGCAGGCGCCGGGACTTTCCGCCGAGGAAATGGAACGCAGCTACACGCGTCCCATGGAGGTGGGCCTGGCCACCACGCCGGGCGTGGAAAGCATCCGCTCCACCTCGTTCTATGGCCTGTCGTTCGTGCGCGTCACCTTCAAGTACGGCACCGACTATTACTTCGACTACACGCAGGCCGCGCTGGCGTTGCAGCAGAACGTGAGCCTGCCCAACAACGTGCAGCCGCAGATCCAGGCGTCCAGCCTGGTCGGCGAGGTATTCCGCTACCAGCTGGTCGGCCCGCCGTCGATAAGCCTGACCGAACTGCGCACGCTGCAGGACTGGGCAGTCACGCGCCGCCTGCTGTCCGTGCCCGGCATCGCGCAGGTGGTGACCTGGGGCGGCACCACCAAGGAGTACGACGTCGAAGCCGACCTGCACAAGCTGCAGGGCTACGGCATCACGCTGCCCCAGCTCGTCAGTGCCATCGGCAATGCCAACAGCAATGTGGGCGGACGCACCATCAACATCGGCCAGCAGTCGGTGAACATCCGCGGCGTCGGCCTGATCAAGGACGTCGACGACATCGGCAACATCGTGCTCAGCCAATCCAACGGCACGCCGGTGCTGGTGAAGGACGTGGCGAAGGTCGACATCGGCGCCGTGCCGCGCCTGGGCCGCGCGGGCCGGGACAAACAGGACGACGTGGTCACCGGCATCGTGGTGATGAACCGCACGCTGCAGACCAACGAAGTCGTCGCGCGCGTCAAGGACGAAGTCGCCCGTCTCAACGCCGACGGCACCCTGCCGCCCGGCGTGAAGCTGGTGCCCTTCTACGACCGCTCCACCCTGGTCGCCGTCACCACGCACACCGTGCTGCACAACCTGATCTTCGGCTGCCTGCTGGTGTTCCTGATCCAGTGGATCTTCCTGGGCGACCTGCGCAGCGCCATCATCGTCAGCGCCAATATCCCGGTGGCGCTGTTCTTCAGCATCATCATCCTGGTGCTGATGGGCGACTCGGCCAACCTGCTGTCCCTGGGCGCGGTGGACTTCGGCATCATCGTCGACTCGGCGGTGATCCTGATCGAGAACATCTTCCGCAACTTCCAGAAGAGCCACGACGAGCAGCGCGAAATGCTGCACGACGCCGCGCAGAGCGACCTGGGCACCTATATGCGCGGCGGCGCCACCCACGGCTGGACCGATCGCCTGCGCCTGCTGTTTATCAGCGCCATGCAGGTGGATCGCGCCGTGCTGTTCTCCTCCGCCATCACGGTGGCGGCCTTCATCCCGCTGTTCACCATGCAGGGCGTGGAAGGCCAGATCTTCAACCCGATGGCGCGCACCTACGCCTACGCGTTGACGGGCGCGCTGATCGCCACCTTCACCGTTTCGCCGGTGCTCGCTTCGCTGCTGCTGCCCAGGCACGTGAAGGAAACCGAGACGCTGTTCGTGCGGGCCATCCGCCGCATCTACACACCGGTGCTGCGCTGGGCGCTCGCGCGCCGCCGCACCACCGTGGGCCTGGGCGTGGGCTTTCTGCTGCTCGCCGCGCTGCTGCTTACCCGCGTGGGCACCGAGTTCCTGCCGGCGCTGGAAGAAGGCAACCTGTGGATACGCGCCTCCATGCCGCCCACCATTTCGCTCGAAGCCGGGCAGGACAAGGTCAACGAACTGCGCCGCATCCTGCTCACCCATCCGGAAGTGGTCACCGTGGTGTCGCAGCACGGCCGGCCCGACGACGGCAGCGATGCCTCCGGCTTCTACAACGTGGAACTGTTCGTGCCGCTCAAGCCGCAGGACGACTGGCCGAGCGGGCACACCAAGGAAAAGCTGGTGGCCGACCTGCAGCGCGAGTTCGAGAACGCGCTGCCTGGCGTCGAATTCAACTTCTCGCAGTACATCCAGGACAACATCGAGGAAGGCCTGTCCGGCGTGAAGGGCGCCAACTCGGTGAAGATCGTCGGCCCCGAACTGCCGGAGCTCGAGCGCCTGGCCGATGAAGTCATGCACCAAATGCAGCAGGTGCGCGGCGTGCAGGACCTGGGCGTGTTCCACGTGCTCGGCCAGCCCAACCTCAACATCACCATCGACCGTGCCAAGGCTGCGCGCTACGGCCTCAACACCGGCGACATCAACACCGTAGTGCAGGCCGCCGCCGGCGGCACCTCGGCCACGACCGTGCTGGAAGGCGACCGCCAGTTCGATCTGGTCGTGCGCCTTGCCCCACAGTACCGGCGCAGCATCGAGGACATCGGCAATATCCAGGTGGGCTACAGCCTTCCGAACGGCGGCACCGGCTATGTGCCGCTCCGCGACGTCGCCCGCATCAGCCTCGATACCGGCGCGTCGTACATCTACCACGAACGCAACGAGCGCTTCGTGCCGGTGAAGTTCAGCGTGCGCGGCCGCGACCTGGGCAGTACTGTGGCCGAAGCGCAACAGCGCATCGCCGAACACGTCACGCTGCCGCCGGGGTATCACCTGGCCTGGGCCGGCGAGTTCAACGATCTGGAGCAGGCGAAGCAGCGCCTTGCCGTGGTGCTGCCGATCGCGGTGGGGTTGATCCTGGCGTTGCTGTTCGCCCTGTTCAATTCGCTGCGCGACAGTCTGCTGACCCTCGCGGCCATTCCCTTCTCCATCGCCGGCGGCATCATCTCGCTGTACCTCTCCGGGCTGGATTTCAGCATCTCCGCCGCCATCGGCTTCGTGTCGCTGTTCGGCGTGTCGGTGATGAACGGCATTCTCGTCATCACCTACTTCAATCACCTCGTGTTCGCCGGCCTGCCTCCCGTGGAAGCGATGGCGCAAGCCGCCGAACAACGCATGCGCCCGATGCTGATGACCGCCCTGTCCGCATGCATCGGCCTGCTGCCCGCCGCGCTCTCCACCGGCATTGGCAGCCAGGTGCAACGTCCGCTGGCCACCGTAGTGGTCGGCGGCATGCTGATCGGACCGGTGATGCTGCTGATCGTGGCGCCCGCGTTGCAGGTGCTGGTGGTCGAGTGGTCGCACAAGCGGCGGAAGCGTCGACAGGCAGGAGGCACGCCATGATCCGCGCCGGAAAAACATCACGCTGGTGCGCGCTCGCCGCCGCGCTGACCGCCTGCGTCGGCTGCGCTGTCGGCCCGGATTATCATCGGCCCGCCACGCCCATGCCGGCACAACTCACCCGGCAACCGTTGGCATCCACCGTGGGCAGTGCGAGCGGTGCGTCCCAGCAGTGGTCCAGCGAGGCGATCGCGCAAACCTGGTGGGAAGTGTTCGGTTCCGACGCGCTCAATCGCCGCGTCCAGCGCGCGCTGGCGCGCAATCCCGATCTCGACGCCGCCACCGCCGCGCTGAAACAGGCACAGGAGAACGTGGCGGCACAGCGCGCCGCATTTTTCCCTTCCGCCCAGCTCAACTATTCGCCGTCCCGGCAACGCGATGCGGTGGGCACCTTGTCTCCCACGCTCGCCTCCAACGCGACCTACTACACGCTGCACACCGCGCAGCTCAACATCAGCTATGCACCCGACGTGTTCGGACTCAACCGACGCACGGTGGAGTCGCTGCAGGCGCAGGCCGACAACCAACGCTACCAACTGGAAGCAGCGCGCCTGACCCTGGCGGCGAATGTGGTAAATGCCGCCATCCAGGAAGCGTCGCTGCGCTCGCAGATGGAAGCCACGCAGGCCATCATCGATGCACAGACCAAGGCGCTGGCGATCCTGCACGACCAGGCAAGGCTCGGCTACGCCTCCGGGTTGGATGTCGCCGCCCAGGAAAGCGCGCTGGCGCAGGCACGCCAGTCGCTGCCGCCTCTCGAAAAACAGCTGGAACAGAACCGCGACCTGCTCGCCGTGCTGTGCGGCGACACGCCCGACCAGGCCGGCACGCCGGAGTTCGACCTCGAACAACTCACCTTGCCCATCACGTTGCCGCAGGCTGTGTCCTCGCAACTCATCACGCAACGCCCCGACGTGCGCGCCGCCGAGGAAAACGTGCACGACGCCAGCGCCCAGGTGGGCGTAGCGCTCGCCAACCGCCTGCCGCAGTTCACGCTGTCGGGCGCCTACGGCGGCAGCTCCACCTCGTTCACCCGCATGTTTACCGACGACAACGTGTTCTGGTCACTGGCCGGCAGCGTCAGCCAGACCGTGTTCGACTTCGGCGCGCTCAAGCACAAACAACGCGCCGCCGAAGCCGCCCTGCAGCAGTCCGCCGCCCAATACCGCAGCGTGGTGCTCGGCGCATTCCAGAACGTGGCCGACACGCTCTACGCCATCGACAGCGACGCACGCGCCCTCGCCGCCGCCGACGATGCCGAGACGGCCGCGGAACGCACGCTGACGCTCACGCAAAAACAGCAGCAACTCGGCTACGTGAATGCCTTGGCGTTGATCAACGCGCAGCAGGCGTACCAGCAGGCGCGCATATCGCGCGTGCAGGCACAGGCTGCGCGGCTCAGCGATACGGCAGCGTTGATGCAGGCGTTGGGAGGTGGGTGGCGGGGTCCGGCCATGCCGAACTGAGCGGTGAGGTTGGTTGCGCCGGCGGCATATGTTCTGGAAGTTGTCCGTTGCACGCGCTGTTGATTGGGTCCCTCGCCCGTCAGGGAAAGGGCTGGGACATTGCCACCAAGGCATGCGCTCCGCCGCCTGCCGCGACGCGATGTGCCGCACAGCGGCACGAGCCGTCGGCTCGAAGCTCTTGATCTTCCGGGTCCCCGTATGAAGCGGCGGACGGGTGGAGATCAGGCCCCGCAGGGGTGCCTGGCAGGACGCCAGGCACTTTTCGTCGGGGCAGGATGCCCCGTCGAAAAGCCCGCCACCCGACCGCGAACCTATCGGGCTTCAGCCCGATAGGCGCCTCATCCGGGGGGCCCTTCTCTTTGGTTACTTTCTCTTGGGCAAGCAAGAGAAAGTGACCCGGCCTCCGGCAGGAGGTCGGAACGCACGCCGCGTAGGCGGCCAGGTTGCGGGAGCGCCAAAAAGTGCCGACCACACTCCACGCGACAACCAACCATTACCGAAACTGGATCCCGGCCTGCGCCGGGATGACGGCTAAAGAACGAAACAGTGAGGCAAGAGTGGCCCCTCACCCCGGCCCTCTCCCCGGAGGGGAGAGGGAGAAAAACATCGCGCGGCGGAGGACGCCGCAGCCAAGACCGAACGGGCCTCAACCCTTCGCCCGCGCCACCGCATCGTCAATGCGCTTGAGCGCCACCTCGCGCCCCGCGAGATAGATCGTGTGATCGATGGACGGCGACACCTGCGTTCCCGTCATCGCCACGCGCAGCGGCTGGGCGATCTTGCCCATGCCAAGCTCCAGCTTCGCAGCCACCTGTTCGATCACGCCATGAATGGGCTCGGGCTTCCACTCGACGTCCGCCAGCAAAGCCTTCGCCGCTTCCAGTACCGCGACGGCGCTGTCGTTCTGCAGGTGCTTGGCGACGGCTTTGTCGTCCCATTCGGCGATGGGGCCGTACCAGATCTTGGCGCGCTCGGCCATTTCCTTCAGCGTCTGCACGCGGTCGCGCAGCGCCACGATGACGTCGGCGGGGTTGGGGCCCTTGCTGAAGTCGATGCCGGCCTGGGTGAGGTGCCACTCGAATTCGGGTGCGATGGACGCGGGATCTTCGGTCTTCAGGTAGTGCTGGTTGAGCCACGACAGCTTGGTGACGTCGAAGCGCGAGGCGGCCTTGTTGACGTCGGCCACGTCGAACAGGCGGATCATTTCTTCCTCGGAGAAGATTTCCTGGTCGCCATGCGACCAGCCCAGGCGCACGAGATAGTTGAGCAGCGCGTGCGGCAGAAAGCCGTCGTCGCGGTACTGCATCACGCTCACGGCGCCGTGGCGCTTGCTCAGCTTCTGGCCATCGGGGCCAAGGATCATGGGCAGGTGCGCGAACTCCGGCACTGGCTTGCCCAGCGCCTTGTAGATGTTGATCTGGCGCGGCGTGTTGTTCACGTGGTCATCGCCACGGATCACTTCGGTGATGCCCATGTCGATGTCGTCGACCACCACGGCGAAGTTGTAGGTCGGCCAGCCGTCGGAACGGAAGATCACCAGGTCGTCGAGCTCGGCGTTGGCCCACTCGATGCGGCCTTTCACCTTGTCCTCGAACACCACCGAGCCTTCCAGCGGGTTCTTGAAGCGCATGACCCGGTTGGGATCGTCGCGGTACGGCTCGTTGCGGTCGCGGTAGTAGCCGTTGTAGCGGGGCTTTTCGCCCTTGGCCATGGCTTCGTTGCGCATGGCTTCGATCTCTTCCTTCGACTCGTAGGCGTAGTACGCCAGGCCGGCCTGCAGCAGCTCATCGGCCACCTGCTTGTATCGCTCCAGGCGGGCGGTCTGGTAGATCGGGCCTTCGTCATGGTGCAGGCCCAGCCAGCTCATGCCATCGAGGATGGCCTGCACGGCTTCCTCGGTGGAGCGTTCGCGGTCGGTGTCCTCGATGCGCAGCACGAATTGACCGCCGCGACGACGCGCCTCCAGCCAGCAATACAGCGCCGTGCGGGCGCCGCCGATATGCAGGAAGCCGGTAGGACTGGGGGCGAAGCGGGTGCGGACGGTCATGGTCAGCCTGGACTGGAGCGAATGAAGCGCGGAATTTTAGCCCATACGGCGCGAAGAACCGACCGAGGGCTGTGAAATCCGCCGGTCGCGACCAGGCAAGGCGGGCACCAGACGACATGCGGCTGCCCGCCACCGGACGCATCGCGCCCGATGGCAGGTCGCGCGGGCTGGCTTACTTCACCGTGATCGTGACCGGCTTGGAAACGACGGCCGGCTCGAACGGAATATGGTTCTCGTCCGCCAGTTCGAGCTGCAGGGTGTGCTTGCCCGGTGCCAGCTTCAGGGTGGTTTCGGTCTGGCCGTTGCCGAAATGCAGGTGCTGCTCGTCCTTCGGGATCGGCTGGCCGGCGGCGGGCAGGTCCTTCACATCCACAAGCAGGTGATGGTGGCCGGTGCCTTCCTTCTTCACGCCGGCCGGGGCCACGCCCATGCCCTTGAGGCCGAACTGCACGGTGACTTCGGTGCCGACGATGGCGCCGTCCTTGGGCGAAATGATGTAGACCTCGGCGCCCGCCGGGGCTTTCGTCACCGGCAGGCCCGGCGCATCGGCGGCAACGACGGCACCCGCCAGACCGGCAAGCGCAACTGCGAGCAGAAAGCGTTTCATCGGCATGTCTCCACGGTGACAAGTCCCGGGAGTGTAACCGTGAAACCGCATGAGGCGCGTCATGGTGCGCCTGGCCCGTTAAATCCGTCATGCCGCCGTCATACACGCGCCACGCCCCCGCAACGCCGCGAGAGGAATCTGCGCAGGGCCAGCCAACGGTATGTTCAAGTGCGCATCGGCATCGTCAGCGAAACCTATCCACCCGAAATCAACGGCGTGGCACTGACCGTGCACAGCCTCGCCGCCGGGCTCGCTGCGCAGGGCCACACGGTCGACCTGATCCGTCCCCGCCAGCGGCAACCCTTCAAGGACGAACCCGGCATCGCCACGCTCGAAGTACGCGGCGCCTCCCTGCCCCGCTATCCCGGCCTGCGTTTCGGCTGGCCCGCGGGCGGCACGCTGCGCGAACGCTGGACGCGCCTGCGCCCCGACGCCATCTACGTCGCCACCGAAGGTCCGCTGGGCTGGTCCGCCGTGCGCGCGGCCAAGCGCCTCGGCATTCCCACGGCCACCGGCTTCCACACCCGTTTCGACGCCTACGCCAATCACTATGGCGTGGGTTTCCTCACGCCGGTGGTGCGCAACTACCTGCGCAACTTCCATCGCCGCGCGAAGGCCACGCTGGTGCCGACCGACGCACTCGCCACCGAACTGACCGCGCTGGGCGTGGACACGGCGCGGCTGCTGCGCCGTGCCGTCGATACGCGTCTGTTCCACCCCAGCCATCGCAGCGCCGAGCTGCGCGCCACCTGGGACGTGGACGGCAACACGCCCGTGGTGCTCTACGTGGGCCGCATCGCGGCGGAAAAGAATCTCGACCTGGCTGTGCGGACCTTCCGCGCGATCCAGCGCCACGTGCCCAAGGCGCGCTACGTGTGGGTGGGCGATGGCCCGGCGCGCGCGGCGCTGCAGGCGGCCAATCCCGATTTCATCTTTGCCGGCATGCAGCGCGGCGAGGACCTGGCGCGGCACTACGCCAGCGCGGATCTGTTCCCGTTTCCCAGCCTGAGCGAAACCTTCGGCAACGTGATCCTGGAGGCGCTGGCCTCGGGCCTGCCCGTGGTCGCCTATGAGGAAGGTGCGGCGCGCGAGCACCTGCATCCGGGCCGCAACGGCTACCGCATCGAGGCAGGCAACGAGAAGGCCTTTATCGAATCCGCCGTGATGCTGGCCTCCAACGCCAGCCTGATCCGCCACATGGGCCGCGCGGCACATGCCGGCATGGCCCACCTTTCACCCGACGCTGTCATCAACGAGTTCGAAAACCTGCTGTGTCAACTAGGGCGGGTTGACACCCACGAAGTGGCCCGCGCCGTATCTGTTTGCGCGCAGGCCAAGGAAGAATGAGGGCGTGTATGTCGATACACAACCGAATGATGACGCAGGCATGCGGGCAAACAGATACGGCCCTCCGGGTTGCCTTTCCCAAGCGCGCTGAGGGTGGCGCGACGCTTGAACAGGCCACCAGCCTGCCCCGCGCGCCGCACCACCCTCAGCGCGCTTGGGAAAGGCAACGAGGGCCACTTCGTGGGTGTCAACCCGCCCTCCCCAGGAGAACGCCATGAACACCCTGCCACCGCTGCACACGCCTGAACTCTCAGGACCGCGCTTCGCCATCGACCGCCGCATGTGCGTGGCGGCGAACCGCTGGGGCGCACGGCGCGCCGTCGGCGTGTTCTTCGGCATCATCAGCCGGCTTGGCGATGGCGTGTTCTGGTACTCGCTGATGGCCGTGCTGGCCCTGGTCGACGGCCACCGCGGCCTGCTCGCCGCCGCGCAGATGGCGATCACCGGCCTCACCGCGCTGCTGCTCTACCGTCTGCTCAAGCGCTGGACGCGCCGCCCGCGCCCGTTCCGCGCCTGCCCCGGTGTGATCGCCCACGTGCCGCCGCTGGACGAGTTCAGCTTCCCTTCGGGCCACACGCTGCAGGCGGTGAGCTTTACCGTGGTGGCGCTTGCCTGGTATCCGCTGCTCGCCCCGCTGCTGCTCACCTTCACTGCCCTGGTGGGCGCCTCGCGCGTGATCCTCGGCTTGCACTATCCGAGCGACGTGATCGCCGCCACGGCGATCGGCAGCGCGCTGGGTGCGCTGTCGCTGTGGCTGCTGCCGTTCCACGCACTGCTCGGTTGATCGGAAACAACGCGACACACCAGGCAAGCGCGTGCGCATTTGCGCACCAATGCGTCGTCATCGCTTTGGCATCAGCAAGATAGCCTACCTATCCACAGGCTTTTCCTGTGCGCATCCACATTCGCTGTGGAAAACATTACGCAGTTCCGATGCCCGGCACTGTGCAAATCTTCGCCACGGCGTCACGAACACCTTGCGTGGCAGGCAGTTGCGATGCTTGTCCACAGCTTTGTTCCATCCGCATCCACAATCGCTGTGGAAAACACGCGTCGATTGATCAAGAAATCAGCACGGCGTGACAAGTGATTGTCGGCAAAGGCGTGATTCGCGCTTTTCCACAGGCTTATGCAGGTGGAGTCCACATGCGCTGTGGAAAAGATCATTCGCCACTCTTGTAACGGCGGCATTCCTGCATGCAAAGCCGGGCAAGCAAGGCCCTGCGCATTTGCGCATCAATGCGTCATCACCGCTTTGCCGTCAGTGACATAGCACACCTATCCACAAGCTTCTCTCGCGTGCATCCACATTCGCTATGGAAAACCGCGCATAAAAAGACAGCGCCCGGAGGCGCTGTCTTTGGTGTATCGATGATCCGCGTCGATCAGGCGACGCGCGGCGCCTTCATCAGGATGCCCAGCAGGTCCGCCAGCTTGTCGCGCATTTCGCGGCGATCGACGATCAGGTCGACGGCGCCATGTTCCACCAAGAACTCCGAACGCTGGAAGCCTTCCGGCAGGGTCTCGCGCACGGTCTGCTCGATCACGCGCGGGCCGGCGAAACCGATCAGCGCCTTTGGCTCGGCGACGTTGATGTCGCCCAGCATGCCCAGGCTCGCGGACACGCCACCGGTGGTGGGGTCGGTCAGCACGCTGATATAGGGCACGCCGGCATCGCGCAGCTTGGCCAGTGCCGCCGAGGTCTTGGCCATCTGCATCAGCGAGAACAGCGACTCCTGCATGCGCGCGCCGCCGGTGGCGGAGAAGCACACGAGCGCGCTGCGGTCGGCCAGGGCGCGCTCGGCGGCGCGGGTGAACTTCTCGCCCACCACGGAGCCCATGGAGCCGCCCATGTAGGAGAACTCGAAGGCCACGGCCATCAGCGGACGGCCCTTCAGGCGGCCGCTCATGGCGATCAGTGCGTCTTTTTCGCCGGTGTTCTTCTGCGCGGCCACGATGCGGTCGCGATACTTCTTGGAGTCACGGAACTTGAGTGGATCGGTGGGCTCCATGCTGGCCCACAGCTCCTGCGCGGAACCCGGATCCAGAAGCGCATCCAGGCGCACGCGCGCCTCGATGGCATGGTGGTGTCCGCACTTGGGGCAGACCATCAGGTTGCGTTCCAGCTCCGGACGGTAGAGCACCGTGCCGCAGCCATTGCACTTCTCCCATACGCCTTCGGGCACCTTGCCCTTGCCGGCGTTGCCGGTGGCTTCCGTGCGGGCACGGGGAGTCATGATTTTCTGGAGCCAGTTCATCGCAACACCTCAAACGTTCATGACGCGACGCCGCGTCACGAACGCAGCGTGTTCTCAATGCGCATCCAGCGCGGCGCGGATGGGCGCCAGGAAATCCCTGGCCCGCGCGGTGGCGTCGTCGACGCCTTCCGCGCCTGCCAGGCGCTCCACCAGCGCGGTGCCGATCACCACCGCATCCGCAAACCCGGCAATGGCCTTGGCCGACTGCGCATCGCGCACGCCGAAACCCACGGCCACCGGCGCTTTCGACTTCGACCGGATATCCGCGACGCGGCTGGCGATGTCGCTGGTGCTCAACCGCGCCGCACCGGTGATGCCGGTGAACGAGACATAGTACAGGAAACCCTCGGCCGACCCGCACAACTGCACCATACGCGCGGGTGCGGTGGTGGGCGCGGCAAGCAGGATCCGCTGCAGGCCGGCCTTGCGCAAAGGCTCGAGCACGGCCGATTCCTCCAGCGGGCAATCCACCACCAGCACTCCGTCCACGCCGGCTTGCACAGCCTCCGTGGCGAAGCGTTCGTAGCCGTGGATCTCCAGCGGATTCAGGTAGCCCATCAGCACCACGGGCGTATCGCCGTCGCGCTGGCGGAACTGCGCCACCCAGCCGAGCACGTCGGCCAGGCCCACGCCCTTGGCGATGGCACGCTCGCCGGCGTGCTGGATCACCGGGCCATCGGCCATGGGATCGGAAAACGGCACGCCCAGCTCGATCACGTCGGCGCCCGCGGCCACCAGCGCATGCATCAGCGCCACGACGTGCTCGGGAGACGGATCGCCCGCGGTCACGAACGGGATGAGGCCGGTGCGGCCCTCCGTTTTCAGCTTGGCAAAACGACGGTCGATGCGGCTCATACCTGCACTCCTTCGCGAGCAGCAATGGTGTGCACGTCCTTGTCGCCGCGACCGGACAGGTTGCACAGCACCAGTCCGTCCTTCGGATATTCGCGCGCCAGCTTGATCGCCTGCGCCACCGCGTGGCTGGATTCCAGCGCGGCGAGAATGCCTTCGGTGCGCGCCAGCAGATGGAAGGCTTCCAGTGCTTCGTCGTCGGTCACGCCGACGTATTCGGCGCGACCCGCATCCTTCAGGAACGCATGCTCCGGCCCCACGCCCGGGTAGTCGAGCCCGGCAGAGACGGAATGTGTTTCGGTGATCTGTCCGTTGTCGTCGCACAGCACGTAGGTGCGGTTGCCGTGCAGTACGCCCGGACGGCCCGCCGCCAGCGAGGCCGCGTGATGCCCGGTGGCGATGCCCTCGCCCGCCGCTTCCGCGCCGACGATGCGCACGCCCTTGTCGTTAAGAAAGGCGTGGAACAAGCCGATGGCATTGGAGCCGCCACCCACGCAGGCGGTGATCACGTCCGGCAAGCGGCCAAACTGTTCCTGCACCTGCGCGCGCGCCTCGCGGCCCACGATGGCGTTGAAGTCGCGCACCATCAGCGGATACGGATGCGGCCCGGCCACGGTGCCGATGATGTAGAAGGTGTCGGCCACGTTGGTGACCCAGTCGCGCATGGCTTCGTTGAGCGCGTCCTTGAGCGTCTTCGAACCCGAAGTGACGGACACCACTTCCGCGCCCAGCAGCTTCATACGGTAGACGTTGATCTTCTGGCGCTCGATATCCACCGCGCCCATGTACACCACGCACTTGAGGCCGAAGCGCGCCGCCACCGTGGCGCTGGCCACGCCGTGCTGGCCCGCGCCCGTTTCCGCGATGATGCGCGGCTTGCCCATGCGCCGGGCGACCAGGGCCTGGCCGATGGTGTTGTTGATCTTGTGCGCGCCGGTGTGGTTCAGGTCCTCGCGCTTGAGCAGGATGCGCGCGCCGCCCACGTGCTGGCTCAACCGCTCGGCGTAGTACACCGGGCTGGGACGGCCCACGTAGTACTTCAGGTCGCGGTCCAGCTCGGCGATGAAGTCGGGATCCTGCCGCAGGCGCAGGTAGGCCTCGGTCAGCTCGGCCAGCGGGGCCATCAGGGTTTCGGCGACGTAGCTGCCGCCGTACTGGCCGAAGCGCCCGTGCTCGTCCGGGTAGGCGCTGAAATCGATCGTGCTCATGGGCGTCGGAAAGTCACAGGAGAAGGCGCCCAAGCTACCCCAAAGCGCCCGTGGCAAAAAGCGATATGATGGCCGGCATCCGTCAGAAAAACTCACACGTGCCATGCCCCGCGCCCTACCTTCGCTCAATGCCCTGCTCGCCTTCGAGGCCGCCGCCCGGCTCGGCAGCGTGAGCCGCGCCGCCACCGAATTGCACGTCACCCACGGCGCCGTGAGTCGCCACATCCGCGCGCTGGAGGAAGACCTGCGCACCGCCCTGTTCCAGCGGCAGGGGCGCGGCCTGGTGCTGACCCCGGCCGGGCAGCGCCTGCGCGACACCAGCACTAGCGCTTTCGCCCAGTTGCGCGACACCTGCGACGAGCTGCGCACCGGCACCGCCCACATGCCCTTCGTGCTGGGCTGCCCGGTAAGCCTGCTGGCCCGCTGGATGATTCCCCGGCTGGAGCGCCTGATGGCCGAACTGCCGGAACTGGACCTGCACCTGCGCCCGCAGGAAACCGCCTTCGACGAATCGCTGGCCGGGCTCGATGCCGCCGTGATGGCCGGCGAGCCGCCGTGGCCGCCGGGCTGGCGCGTGCATCCGCTGGCCCATGAACGCATCGGCCCGGTCGCCAGCCCCGCCTTCGCCAAGGCGCATCGCCTGGTCCGCAGCCGCCCGCAGGCGCTCCACGATCAGGCGCTGCTGCACACCCTGTCGCGGCCCGACGCGTGGCCAAGCTGGGCGGAAAGCATGCACCTGCCCGCCAAGCGGCTGAAGCCCGGCCAGGGCTATCCGCACCTCTATCACATGATCGAAGCTGCCGTGGCCGGCCGTGGCGTGGCCATCGCGCCCGAACCGCTGGTCGCCGACGACCTGGCTTCCGGCCGTCTCATCGCGCCCTGGGGTTTCCAGGACATCCGCGCGCAGTGGATCCTGGCGACGCCTGCACGCATCTCCGATCCGCGCGCCGAACCACTGGCCGCGTGGCTCAAGGCTTCGTTCGCCGATCAGGGCCAGTAGCCGGCGCGGTGTGCGCAATCGCGCGCCAGCGTGTCGCGATGCCTTTGGCATCAGTGGGATAGGTCACCTATCCACAGTGTTTTCCAGCAGGCATCCACATTGGCTGTGGAAAACTGCGTCGCCGGTGGCGGGCTAGCGGCGAGTCACATCCGGCTCGATCGAGCTGTCCGCCTCGCGCACCGCATGGATGAAACCGGCCAGCTTGCGGGCGTCCTTGATGCCCGGCGCCGATTCGATGCCGCTGGCGACATCGACGCCCCAAGGGTGGGCGAGCCGCACGGCCTGGGCCACGTTGGCCGGATTAAGGCCGCCCGCAAGAATCAAGGGCTGCGTCAAGTCGCGCGGCATCAGCGACCAGTCGAATGCCTTGCCGCTGCCGCCGGCTTCGCCCAGGCCGTGTCCGTCCAGAAGCAGGCCGGCCGCACCGGGATAGCGTTGCAGTTGGGGCAGCGCCGCCGCGCCCTCGCCCATCGCCATGGCCTTGAGGTAATGAAGCCCGAACTGCGCGCACCAGTCGTCCGGTTCCGCGCCATGGAACTGCGCCATGTCCGGCCGGATCGCCTCGATGGCTTCACGCACAAAGCCCGCGTCGTCGTCCATGAACAAGGCCACCGTGGTGACGAACGGCGGCATGGCGCGCACGATGGTTTGCGCCTGCTCCACGGAGACGCGCCGCTTGCTGCGTGCCGTCAGCACGACGCCGATGGCATCCGCGCCCTGCTGCGCGGCGAACAGGGCGTCCTCCACGCGGGTCATGCCGCAGCATTTGATGCGCGTCATTGGCTGACCTCGGCCGGCAGGCCCCATTGCGCCTCGTAGCGCGGCCCCAGAAAGGTCAGGCCCGACGCGGGCGCGGTAGGACCGGCCACTTCGCGGTTTCGCCCTTCCAGCAGCTCGCGCATCCACGTCACCGGCTGCTCGCCACGACCGATCGGCAACAGCGAGCCGACGATGTTGCGCACCATGTGATGCAGGAAGGCATTGGCCTCGATCTCCACGATGACCTGTTCTTCGTCGCGACGCACACTCACTGCCAGCACCTCGCGCCGGGCGTGCTTGGCCTGGCAGGAAATGGCGCGGAACGCGCTGAAATCGTGCTCGCCCACGATGGCCTGCGCCGCCTCGTGCATGCGCGCGGCGTCGAGCGGCAGACGCTCCCAGGTGACGTAGCGGCCTTCGAGCGCGGCGCGCACCTGGCGGTTGAGGATGCGGTAGCGGTAGCGCCGGCTGCGCGCCGAAAAACGCGCGTGGAAGGTCGGTTCCACCGGTTGCGCCCACAGCACCGCGACCGTGGAAGGCAGGTTGGAACAGGTGCCCAACACCCAGCCGCGCATGTCGCGCTGGACGTCGGTGTCGAAATGCACCACCTGGCAACGCCCGTGCACGCCGGCATCGGTGCGCCCCGCGCAGGTCACTTCAATCGGCTGGGCCGCGACGGACGACAGCGCACGCTCCAAAGCACCCTGCACGGTTTCCCCGTGAGTGAGCCGTTGCCAGCCGGAGAACTCGGTGCCGTCGTATTCGATACCCAGGGCGATGCGCATGAAATCCAGTGAAAACAGCCAGCGGAAGCGCAAAGGTTAGCAGGCCCGAAACGCACACGGGCCGGCAAAGGCCGGCCCGTGCGGGGTGTTACGGGAAAGGCGGTATCAGCGGATGCTTTCGAGCAGGCGCTTGGCCACGTCCTTCTGCATCTGCGAACCCTCGTGCATGACTTCTTCCAGCATGGCCTGTGCGCCATCCGGATCGCCCATGTCGAGGTAGGCGCGCGCCAGATCGAGCTTGGTGTCCACCGGATCGTCGGTGAGCTGCCCACCCAGGTCATGGTCCAGTTCGTGGCTCAGGCCACTGGCCAGATCGTTGTCGACGATGTCGTGGCCGAAGCCGTGATCCGTAGCGTGGGCATGCAGCGGCTTCTCTTCCGCCTCGTCGGCCTCGGGCTCCGCGAAGTGCCAGGTGGAGGCATGCACGTCGTGTTCTTCCTGCGCTTCCTCGCGGCTCGCCGGTGCCGGGGCGCTGGCGTGCGACTGGGCCGGCTTCGGGGTCAGGTCGAAATCGAAGTGATAGCCGCTGACCTTGGGCGCATTGGGAGCGGACGACGCCGGAAGCGGCGGCGGCGTTTCGTCGTGATCCTTGGCGTAGGCGCCCAGGTCGAAATGGTCCAGCGCCTCGTGTTCGTCCCCCACGTGCGCACGCGGCGCCCCGTGGGCAAACAGCGGGTGCTCGGGCACCAGGTCTTCGCCCATGTGCACCACATCCACCCATTCCGGCTGCTGCGGGTCGGTGATGTGGGCGTGCATGGCTTCCGCGGCGGCCTCGAAATGCTCGACGTCGCGGCGGCTGTAATAGAGGCTGACCAGTTCCAGGTGCAGGCCGATGTCGTCCGGATGCTCGGCGAGCTGGTCGAGCAGTTCGTCCTGGTCGTGGTCGGCGCCATCTACGCCGTCCGCCGGCATGGTGCCGAAGCGGTCGGCCAGCGACGACGTGCCGGCCGCGGCGGCCGGGGTCGCCGCCTTGCGGCTGCGCCCACGCAGGGCGGCCAGCAGGCCGAGCAGGATGACGCCGGCACCGGCGCCCCATGCCCAGGTCTGCATGTACCAAGGTTCTTCGTCAGCAACCGGCGCAGGCTTGGCGGCGGGCTTCACCGCCGGTGTCGCCGGCGCGGGCTTGGCCGCGGCCACCGGGGCCGAGCTGGCGTGCGCCGGCGCGGCGGCGCTGGATGCCGTAGCGGCAGCGGTGGCGGGTGCGCTCGCGGCCGCGGCCGGCTCGTTGGCCTTGACCACCGTCTCCACCTCGGGTGCCTTGGCCGATGCGGCCTTGGCGGGCGAGACCGGCGCCGTGGCGGCCACCGCAGGCTGGCCGGCGGCCTTGCGGGCTTCGGCCAGCTTGTGCTGCAGGTCGGCGATCTCGGAATCCTTCAGCGACAACAGGCGCTGGTTCTTGCCGTTGATGTCTTCCAGATCCTTCAGGCGCGACTTGAGTTCGTCCCCCTGCTTGGTCAGCGAGGCCAGGGCTTCCTGGCTGCGCAGCAGATCCTGGTGCAGGGCCGCCATGCCCTTCTCGGCGGCGGCCTTGTCACCCTTGCCGCCACGGCCGGCGGCATTGTCCGAACCCTCCTTGGCGGGAACCAGGGCAAGGTGATCGCCCGCCGGCGCTGCCGCGGCAGGCGCGGAGGAGGCGTTGGCGCGCGTACCGGCGTCGGCGACCGTGGTCGGCACCTTGGCGGCGCCGGAGCGCCAGTCGCTGTTCTGGCGACGCACTTCGGCCAGGGCGGCCGCGGCGGCCATGGCCTGCGCGTCGTCCTTGGTCGGCACGCGTAGCACCGCGCCGCTCTTCAGGGCGTTGATGTTGTCGCGGTAGAAGGCGTCCGGGTTGGCCGTCTTCAGCGCGATCAGCATCTGGTTCATGTCCACGCCGGCCGGCGCGGTTTCATGGGCGATGGCGGACAGCGTCTGGCCGCTCTCGACCGTGTAGGTGCCGCCACCGGCCGCACGCGGCGCCGGCGCGGGACGGGCCGGCTTGGCTTCCGGAGCCGGAGCCGCGGCCGTGGACTCGCTGCTGGACGCGGCCGGCGGCGTCGCCATCGCGCGGCGGGACGCCTTGCCGCCCGACTGCGTCGGTGCGCGGGTCGCGGGCACGTTGCCGGCAGCGCTGCCGGGTGGATCGAGCAGGATGGTGAATTCGCGCAGGCTCTTGCCGGCGGCGTTGTTCACTTCGACCAGCAGGTCGAGGTAGGGATCGTTGACCGGCGCGGCGCTGGTGATGCGGATCACCTTCCTGCCGTTGGCGCCGTCGACCACCGCGAACCGGAGGGGAACCGTCGGGCCGGCCGCGACGCCCGCCTGGGCGGCGTCCTCGGAGGACGCAAGCCGGGCGGTGAGGTTCTGCAGCTCGGCCGGGCTGTCGGGGTTGACCGGGATTTCGGCCAGCAGCGGCTGCCCCAGGGCGGATTTCACCTGGATCTGGCCCAGCTCCAGAGCGGCCGCCTGGCTACTGCCGAGGGCGAGCGCCAGCAGTATCGACAGCTTCAACGAACGATTCATCGTGTTTTCCCCCGAACGACCCCGTGACATTCTTATCGGCACACCGAAACACGGCAGCACCCGCAACGAGGCGTCACTTTAGTTAGATACAAGCCAATCAACAATAGCGTTGATCAGTATTTACAGCACCTTGCTGGCGCTTCTTCTCGTGGGACAGCGCCTCCGGGAGACCCAAGCCGGGCTCCCGGGGCGCCGCCTGCATCAATGACCGGCCGGCTGCGAGGCGGAGTTCAGCGCCTTCAACTGGGCCTGCAGTTCGGCAATGGTCTGGTCCTGCTGCTTGAGCCTGGCGTCCGCATCGTGGGACTTGCCCTCTTCCCGCGCCACGTCGCCCTGCAACTGCTTCACCGTCGCCTGCTGTTTCTGGATCGCCTGGTCGATCTGCTTCTGGTCGCCCGCCTGGGCGGCCGGCGTCGTCGACGGCTGTGCCGCCCGGGCAGGTACAGCGAACACCAGTGCACACATTACCAACCCGGTCAGCACATGCTTCATTACAGATAGTCCTTGATGAGAAGTTCAGCGATTTGAACGGCGTTGAGCGCCGCGCCCTTGCGGATGTTGTCCGAGACGACCCAAAGATCCAGGCCGCGCTCATGCGAGATGTCCTCGCGGATGCGGCCCACGAACACCGGGTCCTTGCCAGCCGCGTCGCTCACCGGCGTGGGATAGCCGCCGGCCTTGCGCTCATCCACCACCACCACGCCCTCGGCCTTTTCCAGCAGCTCTCGTGCCTGCCCGGCGGTGATCTTGTCGCGGGTCTCGATGTGCACGGCCTCGGAGTGGCCGTAGAACACCGGCACGCGCACCGCGGTGGGATTCACCTGGATGGTGGGGTCTTCGAGGATCTTGCGCGTCTCCCACACCATCTTCATTTCTTCCTTGGTGTAGCCGTTGGGCTGGAAGTCGTCGATGTGCGGGATCACGTTGAACGCGATCTGCTTGGAGAATTTCTGGCTTTCCACGTCCTGGAAGCTGAGCAGCGCGGCGGTCTGCTTGCCAAGTTCCTCCAGGCCGCTGCGACCCGCGCCCGACACGGACTGGTAGGTCGCCACGTTGATGCGCTCGATGCCCACCGCGCGATGGATCGGCGCCAGCGCCACCAGCATGCCCATGGTCGAGCAGTTGGGGTTGGCGATGATGCCGCGCGTGGTGTACTCGGCGATGGCGTGCGGGTTCACCTCGCTCACCACCAGGGGGATGTCGTCCTGGTAGCGGAACTCGGAGGTGTTGTCGATCACCACCGCGCCGGCCGCGGCGGCACGCGGCGCGTGCTCGCGGCTGACCGAGCCGCCGGCCGAGAAGAAGGCGATATCGACCCCGTTGAAGTCGTAATCGGCCAGGTTTTTCACGGTGACCTGTTTGCCGCCGAAAGTGACTTTTTCACCCGCCGAGCGCTCGCTCGCCAGCGGCACCAGCTCGCTGACGGGGAATTCGCGCTCGGCCAGGATGGCCAGCAGGGTTTCACCCACGGCGCCCGTTGCGCCGACCATTGCCACCTTGTAGCTGCTCTTCTTGCTCATGTCCCGTTATCAGGTAGGAGGAGTGGGAAAACCGCTCCGGCCTCCGCATCAGCGGAAATCTAGCCGGGGCGGCGTGCAAAACAACCAGCGACACGCATGGGCGTGAATGTCATCACGCTTTATGTGCGGACCCGCGTGCCAAAACCGCCGGATTGAGCGGAGTCGGCGGTTTTCCCGCCGCCTCGCCGTAGCCCAGCGCCGCAATCACATTGTCCACCGCCAGGTTGGCCATCGCGCGGCGGGTTTCTTCGCTGGCGCTGGCGATATGCGGGCTGAGCACCACGTTGTCGAGCGCGAGCAGGTCCGGATGGACCTGCGGCTCGCCCTCGAACACGTCCAGCCCCGCTGCCGCCAGCCTGCCTTCGCGCAACGCCGCGGCCAGCGCCGCGTCGTCCACGATGCCGCCGCGGGCGATGTTCACCAGCACGGCGGACGATTTCATCCGGGCCAGCTCCGGCGCGCCGATGGCGTGGCGGTTCTCCGGCGTGTACGGCAGCACCAGCACCAGGAAATCGGCGCGGCGCAACAGCTCCGCCTTGTCCACCAGGGTGGCCCTGCACTCGCGCTCCACCATCTCCGGCAGGCGCGAGCGATTGTGGTACAGCACGTTCATGTCGAAGCCGGCCGCGCGACGGGCGATGCCCTGCCCGATGCGTCCCATGCCCAGGATGCCAAGAGTGCGGCCATGCACGTCCAGGCCCATCCAGTCGTCGAAGCGCATGTTGCTGCCGGGCCACTGCCCTGCCCGCAGCCAGCGCTCCGCCGCGCCAACACGGCGCGCCGCCGCCAGCATCAGCGCCCAGGCGAAATCGGCCACGCTCTCGGTCAGCACGTCGGGCGTGTTGCTGGCGAGAATGCCGTGGCGGGTCAGCGCGTCCAGATCGAGGTTGTTGTGGCCCACGCCGAGGTTGGCGACCACCTTCAGGCGCGTGTTGCCATCGAGCACGGCGGCGTCGATGCGGTCGGCCAGCCCCACCACGGCGGCATCCACGCCGGCCAGCTTGCGCTTGAGTTCGTCCGCCGAGTGGCGATGCTCCACGGCTTCCGCGTCAACCTCAAAATGTTCCGCTAGGCGGGCCAGTACATCTGGAAACAAGGGGCGGGAGACCCAGACTTTCGGTTTGGCTGTCATCAACCTGCTCTTCTTCAGCACGTGCTTGCTGCGCCAGCCCGCGAGCGGACCGGCGCGTTTCAGGGAATGCGGGGAGCAACCTCGCCGACATCGCCGCACTGGGCGCGGTGGCGCAGCGCGTGGTCCATCAGCACCAGCGCCATCATGGCCTCGGCGATCGGCGTGGCGCGGATGCCCACGCAAGGGTCGTGACGCCCCTTGGTGACCACGTCCACCGGCTCGCCGGCGAGATTCACGCTATGGCCCGGAATGAGGATGCTCGAGGTCGGCTTCAGCGCCATGGAGGCCAGCACCGCCTGCCCCGTGCTGATGCCGCCGAGAATGCCGCCGGCGTGATTGGACGCAAAGCCGTCCATCGCGATCTCGTCGCGATGCTGGCTGCCGTGCTGCGCGACGACGCCGAAACCATCGCCGATTTCCACGCCTTTCACGGCATTGATCGACATCAGCGCCGCGGCGAGGTCGCCATCGAGCTTGCCGTAGATTGGCTCGCCCCAGCCCGGCGGCACGCCATCGGCCACCACGTTGACGCGCGCACCCACCGAATCGCCCGATTTGCGCAAGGCGTCCATGTAGGACTCCAGCGTGGGCACCTCATGCGCGTCGGGCCAGAAGAACGGGTTCTGCTCCACTGCCGTCCAATCGAACGAGCCGGGCGTGATGTCGCCGATCTGCGCGAGGTATCCGCGCACGCGCACGCCGTGACGCTCGGCCAGCCACTTCTTGGCGACCACGCCGGCCGCCACGCGCATGGTCGTCTCGCGCGCCGAGGAACGGCCGCCACCGCGCGGATCGCGGATGCCGTACTTCTGCCAGTAGGTGTAGTCCGCGTGTCCGGGGCGGAAGGTCTGAGCGATGTCGCCATAGTCCTTGCTGCGCTGGTCCGTGTTGCGGATCAGCAGCGCGATCGGCGTGCCGGTGGTCTTGCCTTCGTAGACGCCGGAGAGGATCTCCACCTCATCGGCCTCGCGCCGCTGCGAGGTGTGGCGGCTCCTGCCGGTGGCGCGGCGCTCGAGGTCGGCGCGGAACTCTTCCACGGCGATGGACAGCCCCGGCGGGCAGCCGTCGATCACGCAGCCGATGGCAGGACCGTGGCTCTCGCCGAAGGTGGTGACGGTAAAGAGTTTGCCGAAGGAATTGCTGGACACGGGGCGCGGGTCGTCCGAGGGATAACCCTCACAGCTTACCGCGATGCAGCAAATCCTGCGCCCTTTGCGTGAGCCTCGCGCCATTCGCGCGCCAGCAGGGCAAAAATCACGTCGTCGACCCATTCGCCACGAAAGCGCAGGCTCTCGTGGAAATGCGCCTCCTGGCGCATGCCCACCGCCTTCAGCAAGGCCATGCTGGGCAGGTTGCGCGGGTCGACCGAGGCATGCACGCGATGGACGTCCAGCCTGCCGAACAAGGCCTGGAACAGGCCGCCGAGAGCCTCGCGGGCAAAGCCCTGGCCCTGCGCCGAGGGCGCCAGCGTGATGCCGAATTCGGCCTGCCTGTCGTCGGAGAGGCAAAGCCCGAGATCACCGATCAGGCTGCCATCATCGATACGGCGAATGGCGCGCTGGAACCACTGGCCCGGCGACGGCGCTGCAAGACCGGCCTGGTTGCGGATGAAACCCTTGGCTTCGGCCAGCGATTCCGGCCGCCACCCCTGGTAACGCGACACGTCCGGATCCGAGCGATAGGCGAACAGCGCCGCGGCGTCGCTCTCGCGCAAGCCGTCGAACCACAAACGATCCGTCGCCAGTTCCATAAAAAGCCGGTTCTCAGCGGCCCTTGCGGGCCTGGGCCGCGGCGCGGATCGCGGCGGCGTGCTCGACCAGGTCGCGGCGCTCCAGCGCGAACACGCCCATCGCACCGACCTTGAACTCGATCCACACGAACGGCACTTCCGGCAGCAGTTCCACCAGCTGGCGCTCGCTTTCGCCCACTTCCACGATGAGCAGGCCATCCTCGGTGAGATAGTCCGCCGCTTCGTCGAGCATGCGCACGCAGATGTCCAGACCGTCCTCGCCCGAGGTCAGGCCCAGCTTCGGCTCGTGGCTGTACTCGCCCGGCAACGCGGCGTACTCGTCCTCGGTGACGTACGGCGGGTTCGACACGATGAGGTCGTAGCGACGGCCCTTCAGGCCATTGAACAGATCCGACTTGATCGCCTCGACGCGGCCTTCCACGTGCTGGAAGGCGATGTTCTCGCGCGCCAGCGACAGCGCATCGTCGCTGATGTCGACAATGTCCACCTGCCACTCGGGGTTGTACTCGGCCATGGCGATGCCGATGCAGCCCGAGCCGGTGCACAGGTCCAGCGCGCGCTCGACATGGCGATGGTCCAGCCACGGCTGGAAGCCCGACTCGATCAGTTCGGCGATGGGCGAGCGCGGCACCAGGGCGCGGCGGTCGCTCTTGAACTTCATGCCCGCGAACCAGGTCTCACCCACCAGGTACGCCACCGGTAGCCGCTCGTTGACGCGGCGCTCGATCAGCGCCAGCACGCGCTCGCGCTCCTCCGTGGTCAGGCGGCCCGCGCCATAGGCCGGCGGAATGTCCGGCGGCAGATGCAGGCTGGCCAGCACCAGATGAGTGGCTTCATCGATGGGATTGTCGTGGCTGTGCCCGAAGGTGAGGCCCGCCGCCGAGAAACGGCTCGCGCCATAGCGGATGAAGTCGATGATGGAGGCGAGTTCGTGGGTCACGGCGATATCTGGGCCTAGAGGGATCAGACAGTATAGCCGCAGTGACGGTCACGGCCGTCCGATCCCTCCCCAAGCCCAAACAGCGACTGGCGTCGCAAGCCGGCGCCATTAGCGCTTCCGGCTGATTGTCGGCCACGGTGGCGCCACACAGAATCGTCGCGCGCCCGGTACGGAGGGGATAGTCCCGCCCGGCGCACTCACGTCACCAAGGGGAAAACATGAAGATAGGGAAGCTGGTCTGCGCAGCCGCGATGGCTGCGTGTTTTTCAGTGCCTGCCGTCGCGCAGGAAAGCGTTGACGACGCCGGCCTTACAGTCACCGAACACCCGTTCCTGCAGGAGGCCAACGAGGTCTTCCATGCGGACTACAGCTATACCGCGCCAAACGATGTGGACGGCGACGGACTGAGCGACCTCCTTTGGGCCAATGCCGACCGTGGCCTGGTGGGCTATTGGCTGTCCACCTGGGACTATTCGTCCACGCCCACTTACGTCCGTGGCCCGACCAAGGTCTTCCACGTAAAGCCCGGCTACCACGTCGGCGCTGTCGGTGACCTCAACGGTGACCGCAAGGCGGATCTGGTGTTCACCAACGCCCATCGCGATCTGGAGCTATGGACGTCCAACGGCACCACCTTCGATGTCTCGCATATCGGGCATTACCCCGAAGACTGGCGACTCCTGGGCGCGGGCGACGTGGATGGCGACAACAACGCCGACCTGCTCTGGTGGAATGAAAAGAAGTGCCTGTTCGGCTACTGGCGGATGCAAGGCGCCGCCGTGGTGGAGAAGCAGACCGTCAAGGCTCCCTGCGGCTATCACGTCGCCGCGATCGGCCATTTCATGCAGACATTCAACCTGGACCTCATCTGGACCAGCGACGCGCACGACGTGCTTCTGTGGGCTGGCTCGCCGACCGGTTTCACGTCCACCTTCCTCGGCAACTATGACCCACAGGGGCATATCGTGGGCGCGGCGATTGCAGGCGACTTCGGCGGTATCAATGTCTACGTGAAGAACGACACGCAGCCGCAGTTCACCCAGTATGAGTGGATCCGGTACTACGACAACCAGGGCAATGTGGGGCAAACCACGTTCAACGCCGTCCGCAGCTTGCCGCTGAATCCGGGCGACTACCTCGGAGCAACCGGAAACTTCGACGGCTACGACGAAGCCGTGCTGGTATGGGCGAACGACAAGGCGGCGACCGCTCCCCCGTCCACTCCGGGACAGCTGACCTGGTACGTCAATACCGTTACCTGGCCAAGCCAGGTCGGTTGGCAGTCAGCGACCATCGCCAATTACCGATCGGGCTGGAGGCTGCTCGGGTCACGCCACTGACCAAGGCAGCGACCGGCGGCCCCGCCGCCGGTCGCGACTTGCCCATATCATCGGCACCGGCGAAATCACGGCGGTCATCCTTCATACTTGGCGGATGACCTTCAACGTACTCCTGCAATACATCCTTCCCCACCGTGCCCTGTCGCGGGTGGTGTACTGGGCCACGCGCTGGACCTTCAAGCCGTGGAAGAACTTCCTGATCCGCACCATCGTGCAGAAATATCAGGTGAACATGGCCGAGGCGGCGCAGCCCGATCCGCTGGCCTACCAGCACTTCAACGCGTTCTTTACCCGCAAGCTGCGGCCGGATGCGCGCCATGCGGACGCCAACCCGCAGGCCGTGCTCTCGCCGGCGGACGGCAGGATCAGCCAGCTGGGCAGGATCGTCGATGGCCGCATCTTCCAGGCCAAGGGTCAGGAGTACACCGCTGCCGAGCTGCTCGGCGACGAGGCCAGCGCGGCGCCGTACCGCAACGGCCGTTTCGCCACCATCTACCTGTCGCCGCGCGACTATCACCGCGTGCACATGCCCCTCAAGGGCACGCTGAAGGAAACCGTGCACGTGCCCGGCCGCATCTTCAGCGTGGCGCCGTTCGCGGTGGAGGCGATTCCGCGGCTGTTCGCGCGCAACGAGCGGCTGGTCTGCCATTTCGAAGGCGAGCACGGCCCGTTCGTGGTGGTGATGGTCGGCGCCATCCTGGTGTCCAGCGTGGCCACCGTGTGGGACGGCCTGGTCATTCCGCCTTACGCGCCGTCGATCCGCCGCAAATCCTTCGCCGGACAGAACATCGCGCTGGAGCGCTTCGCCGAGATGGCGCGCTTCAACATGGGCTCCACCGTGATCCTGCTGTTCCCCGAAGGCATGGCGGAACTGGACGGCCTGGCGCCGCAGCAGGTCGTGAAAGTCGGCGAACGGCTGGGCGTGCAGCTCAAAGGCTGATCCAACCGCCGCGTCAATTTTTTGACGCGGCGAGTGACGCGTTTCGTCGTTTTGTGACCTTTTTGGCGCACCAACCTGAACGGCGCCAGTATGCTTCCGGCCCGGCGCCGCCTTGTGCGAGCGCCGCCCCAAGGCCAGATCGAGGAAGCCCATGCGCATCGTCACCCGACTCATCGCCATGAACCGTGGACGCCAGCTCGGCAAGCAATTCCGCGAGATCGAGCGCCAGATCCGCGCACTGCCCAAGCGCAGCCGCGCACGCCTGGGCACCATGGCCTTGCGTGAGATCGGCCAGGCCTCGCGCAGCGATTTCCCGCACCTCTACGGCACGCCGCCGGAAGAGCGCTACCTGCCCTGGGGCCAGGGCACCGACATCGGGCTGGCCCGCGCCCGCTCGGACAACGCCGAGGTCGCCATGCGCGGCATCGCCCTGTGGCTGGCCGTGGCCTATCACGAGACCAAGAACACCCCGCATCCGAGCATCAAGCCGCACCACCGCGACCTGATGCGCCTGCTGCGCGAACTCAAGGAAGACCATCGCGCGGACCCGATCCGCGAATGGACCCAGGCCGCCGCTGCCGCCTGAGTGCCCTGCCTTTCCACGAAAAAAAGCCGCCCCCGAAAGGGCGGCTTTTTCGTTGCGCGGTACTGGAGCGTGCCGCGATGGCGTCAGCGGCAAGTCGGCAGCTTGAGCACCTGTCCCGGCTTGATCTGGTGGTGTTTGAGGTCGTTCATCTCCGACACCTCCTGCACGGACGAGCAGTTCACCTTGCTGACGATGCTGGTCAGCGTGTCGCCGCGCTTCACCACGTAGCTGCGCGTACGCGAGGTGCTGCTGGAACTGCGCGAGGACGTGGCCGGCGGCGGAGCCGATGACGGCGGCACCACCGGCAGCACGGCCGTGTGCAGGTCGTTGGCCAGGATCGGCCAGGGGCCATCGGTGCAGCGGGCCTCGTATGGCTTCTCCAGCACCTTGGGCACCATGATGCGCACGCCGGCAGGCTGCGTCGCCTGCGGGTCCAGGCGCGGATTGAGGTTGCGCAGCGTGCGGAACCAGCCGTCCTGCATGCCCGCCGCCGAACCCAGGCACACGGTGAGCTCGGTGAGCGAGGCCGGCCGCTTCAGCACCACGCTGCCCTGCGCGCCATCCACGCGCGGGAAGCGCAGGTTGTAGCTTTCCGGATGCAGGAACAGCCAGGCCGCTGCCAGCACGGAGGGCACATAGTCGCGCGTCTCCTGCGAGAGCTGGTTGTAGATGGTGGGGTCGTACAGGCTCACCGAGGTGTTGTCGCCCACCAGGCGCCGCATGCGTCCCTCGCCACCGTTGTAGGCGGCCAAGGTGAGTTCGAGGTTGTTGTTGAACGCCTTGAGCTGTTCGTCCATGTACTCCGCATTGGCGCGGGCGGACTCGGCGGGATCGAAGCGCGAGTCGAAGCCGTCCTCCGTATTCAGGCCAAAACGCAGGCCGGTGGCATACATGAATTGCAGCGGGCCCGCGGCGCCCGAGCGCGACACCGCATGCACCTTGCCGCCCGACTCCTTGGCCATGATGCCGAACAGCAAGGCCTCCGGCAGATCCTGCTTCTGGTATTCCGGCCACATCTGATAACGCAGGAACTGATAGTTGACGTAGGCGTCCATCAGGTTGCCGCGCCACTGCGTCAGCCACATCTCCAGCGCGGCCTTCACCGGGCCATTCATGGCGATCAGCTGCGACAGCTGCTGGCCGCGCAGCAGGGTCACGCTGCGCTGCGCCTCGGGCAGGCTGGCGGCGCCGGTCTTGCCGGCGTCGCTGCCTTCCGGCAGATCGTTGCCCATGGCGCTCAGGTCATCGCCGAGATCGAAGTTGCCGTCCTTCAGGCGCAGCAGGCGATCGAACACGGAGAAAAAGCGCTGCGGATCGCAACCCGGCGTCGAAGGGCAATGCGCCGAGGCGTTCTTCAGCTGATCCAGCGCGGCGCTGAGGGTCTGCTGCGAAGCCTGCGTATTGCCGGCACGCGCCTGCGCAAGCGCCGTCTCGTAACCCTTGCTGGCCTGATCCAGCTGGGCATAAAGCTGATTGGCCTGAGGCGTGGCCGCGGGCTTCGTGCCTCCGCCACTCGAACAGCCCACCAGCAACAACAGCGCGCCGGCCAGCAGTGCCAGGCGCAACGAACGGGAAAAAGCAGGGAAAACCATGGACGACTTCACTGTCGGACCGAAAGGGCGACCTTACTGCGCGAAGCGGCATGGACTCAACCGAAAAAACCCTGAAGGTTCGCCAGCGTTCGCCTTCGCGTGGCGCGCAGGCGCAAGAACATGTCGGCTCGCTACAATCGCCGGGCATCCTACGGACGGAACGCCATGACTGACATTCTTATCGGCCGCAACGACAACACCAGCGTCAGCCTCGACCCGCGCTACGGCAACCGGCACGGCATGATCGCGGGCGCTACGGGCACGGGCAAATCCGTGTCGCTGATGGTGCTGGCCGAAGGCTTCTCCAAGCTGGGCGTGCCCTGCTTCCTCGCCGACGCCAAGGGCGACCTGGCGGGCCTGTCGATGCCCGCCGGCGAACCGGGCGACAAGCTCAAGGCACGCCTGGACAAGCTCCGTCTCAGCGACTGGAGGCCGCAGGCCAATCCGGTGATCTTCTGGGACATCTACGGCAAGCTCGGCCACCCGGTGCGCGCCACCATCAGCGAAATGGGCCCCACCCTACTCGGCCGCATCATGGAACTCAACGACACGCAGGAAGGCGTGCTCGAGGTGATCTTCAAGGTGGCCGACGACCAGGGCTGGCTGCTTCTCGACCTGCCCGACCTGCGCGCCATGCTCGGCTTCGCCAGCGAAAACGCCAAGGACATCTCGGCGCATTACGGCCTGATCAGCACGCAGAGCATCGCCGCGATCCAGCGCGCCCTGCTCAAGCTGGAGCAGGACGGCGCCGACCAGTTCTTCGGCGAGCCGGCGCTGGAGCTTTCCGACCTGATGCGCCAGGACATGAGCGGCCGCGGCGTGATCAACGTGCTGGCCGCCGACCAGTTGATCCTCAAGCCGCGCCTGTATTCCACCTTCCTACTGTGGCTGCTGTCGGAGCTGTTCGAGCAGTTGCCCGAAGTCGGCGACCTGGACCAGCCCAAGCTGGTGTTCTTCTTCGACGAGGCGCACCTCTTGTTCGACGATGCGCCGCCGGCGCTGCAGCAGCGCGTGGAACAGGTGGTGCGGCTGATCCGCTCCAAGGGCGTGGGCGTGTACTTCTGCTCGCAGAACCCGGACGACGTGCCCGGCAACATCCTCGGACAGCTCGGCAACCGCGTGCAGCACGCGCTGCGCGCGTTCACGCCGCGCGACCAGAAGGCGGTCAAGGCGGCGGCGGAAACCTTCGTGGCCAATCCGAAGATCGACGTGAGCGAGGCGATCACCCAGCTCGGCGTGGGCGAAGCGCTGGCATCCACGCTGCGCGACGGCGGCGTGCCCTCGCCGGTGGAACGCGTGATGGTGACCACGCCCACCGCGCGCATCGGCGCCATTACCGACGCCGAACGCTCCATGGTGCGGCAGCGTTCGCCGGTGGGTGGCAAGTACGACACGCCGGTGAACCGTGAATCGGCGGCGGAGATCCTCGCCCAGCGCGCCGCCACGAAAGCGGCGGACCCGCAGACCATCACCCGGCCCGCGCCCGGTGGCGCTCCGGCGAAGCAGGATCCCGGCTGGACCGATGCCGTGCGCGATGCACTGCTCGGCACCAGCCGTCGCCAGGGCATGATCGAGGCGATGGCCAAATCGGCCAGCCGCGCGGTGGGCTCCAAGCTGGGCCAACAGATCGTGCGCGGCGTGTTGGGCGGCATCTTCGGCGGCAAGCGCTGATCCTCACGCCATCCCTGCACGGGATGGCAAGACAACCCGCATGCCACGCATCCATACCGTATCGCCCGACACGCCACTGGCCGAGCGCTTCGTCGCCGGCCTGGGCTACCCGTTGCACGGCGGCGGGCTCGCCGCCTGCGTCGTGCTTGCGCTGGGCCAATGCCTGGTGATGATCCCGGCGTACATCGGCATCGTCGCCGCCTTCGCGCTGTGGACGGCCACATGGCGTTACGGCGCCGCCTGCCTGCTGCATACGGCGAACGGCTACGCCGATCCGCCCGATGTGGGCGTCGAGGAAAACCCTTCGGCAGGCCACTGGCTCACCGTCGTGCACATGGGCGTGGTGATCGCCTGCGCCGCGAGCACGGCGTTCTATCCCGCCATGTTCTGGCCGCTGGTGTTGTGCTTCGCGCTCACCTTGCCGGCCATCGACATGTCGCTGGCCTTCGACGGGCATCCGCTGGACGCGTTCCATCCGCGCCAATGGCAGGCGGTGATAGGGCGGCTGGGCGTGGGCTATTTCATTCCCGTGCTCGTCAACCTGCTGATCGGCGGCCTGATCGTGCTGCCGTCGCGCACGCTGTCGTGGATGCCGCTGTGGGCGTCGCTGCCGCTGTTCGCCTTTGCGTACACGTACCTGATCATCTTCAACCTGCACCTGATGGGCGCCATGATCCATCGGCACCACGCGCAGTTCGACCTGGAACCCGAAGCGGAAACGCTGCTGCGCGACAGCGGACAGGACGAAGACGAACGCCTGCTCGCCGACGTGCGCGAGATGGCCGTGATCGACCGCCGCGCCGCCATCGGCATGCTGGTGGAACGCATGCAGGGCCGCAGCGCGCCAGCCACGCTGCATCAGGCTTATCGCGAACTGCTGCGCAAGGAAGGCCCGCACGAAGGCCTGATCGAGCACGGGCATCTGTGGATCGCGGCGCTCATGTCGCAAGGCGAGACACGCCGCGCGCTGGCGTTGACGCAGGAATGCGTGGATATCGATGCCAGCTTTCTTCCGGATGATCCGGCAAGCGCGGCCACCCTGGCCGACCATGCCTGCAGTTCGGGCATGACGCAGCTGTCACTGAAGCTGTGCCGCGGCTATCTGAGCCGTTGGCCCCGCTCGCCCGAATGCCCTCGCATCGGCCTGCTTGCCGCCAACCAGCTCACCGACCGTCTGGGCCAACACGCCGAGGCCGCGGTATTGCTGGGCAAGCTCGCGGCCGCATGGCCGGAGCATCCGCTGTGCCCTGCCCTGACGGCGCTTGCTACACGCATGCAGCAGTCGACCGCCCACGCTCCATGAGCATCGGCGCGCAGGCCGGTTAAAATCGACTGCACGCTTCAAGCAATGGATCAGTCCGCACATGAGCCGCTGGCGCCCACCTTCGCCGTCTTCCACCGCCATCATCACGCGCGAGGGCTTCGAGAAGCTCAAGGCCGAGCTGGATCACCTCTGGCACACGCTGCGCCCCGAAGTGGTGAAAGCGCTGGCCGCGGCGGCGGCGGAAGGCGATCGCTCGGAGAACGCCGAATACACCTACCGCAAGAAACAGCTGGGCGAGATCGACCGGCGCGTGCGCTACCTGAGCAAGCGCATCCCGTCGCTCAAGGTGGCCGAGGGCACGCCGGCGGATCGTGACGCCGTGTTCTTCGGCGCGAGCATCGAGCTGGAAAACGTCGAATCGGGCGAGAGCGTGCTCTATCGCATCGTCGGCCCGGACGAAACCGATGCGCGGCAAGGCTGGATCAGCATCGATTCGCCGCTTGCCCGCGCCGTGCTGAAAAAGCGCGTGGACGACGAATTCGAGGCCGAGTTGCCCGGCGGCCGCACGCGCTTCGTGATCGTGGCGGTCAACTATTGATCACTGGCCGTGCAGCAATGCCTGCACCTCGGCCTGGTGGCCTTCGACGAAACGGATGTTGTCCGCGTTGACCCAGGTCTGGTTGAGGTTCTTGGACAGCGATGGATCACTGCGCGCCTGCACCGCCATGATCGCGTTCATCAGCGCGATGTTGGCGAGCATGAATTCCCGCGGCGTGAAGCCGTACTTCTTCACCAGCACGGGAATGCGCGGATCGGCCGCCATGGCCTGATTGGCGAGGTCGTCCAGGCTGCGCACCTTGCTGGCGTCGGGCGCCGCCTGCGGCGGAATGCCGGTGGCCTTCGCCTCGCGCGTGGCCGCGGCGAGGCGTCCGAAATTGTCATCGGTGAGCTTGTACTGCTTGATCTGCTGCTTGTCCGCCTGCGGCAGGCTGGGCGGCGAAGCCTGAGCCGGGGCCACCGGAGCCGGCGCCGACTGGGCCTGCGCCAGCGGCGCCGCGCCGAGCGCCAGCATCATCACGGCAACACGGGCGACAGAAACACGAACAAAGGCGGCCATCAGGCATCTCCGGTAAATAAAGGCATCACCCTAGCATCGGGTGCCTAAATGACAGTTCAGTCGCGCAGAAGTTGCTTCAGGTCCGCCTGATAGGACGCATCGATCTGCGTGAGCCGCGCCTTCCTGGCCTGATCGTTGACCCAGCGGCCGTGCTGGGCCTGCTCGCGCATCAGGCGATATTCCATGTCGACGAACGGACGCAGCACGCTGTTGTCGGCCGCAGCGAAGCCTGCGAGATCGGGAATGCGCGCTAGGTTCGCGCGTTCGCGCTCGCCCGCGGCCCCCGGTGCGTGCCCGTAACCGCGCATGAAGTCGATCAGCTGGTGGCGCAACGGCTCGGGCATGCCTTCGCGCACGACCAGCACGCCGGAAGGGATCAGCGTGGAACGCCAGATCACGCGCAGCTGCGTGGCTTCGGAGGGAAAGTTGCGCTGGAACAGGTCGAGGTCGGGGTTGTTGCAGGTCGCCACGTCCACTTCGCCGTTGCTCACCGCGAGCGCGTTGTTCTGGTGATTGCCCACGCGCACGCTGGCGAAGAACGTGTCGGAGTTGAGGCCGTTGGGTGCGAACACTTCGGCTTCCGGGGCCACATAACCGGTGACGGAAAGTGTTTCTCCCCGTGCATAGCGCCAGCGACCGGGCTTGGCGAGCAGGTCTTTGAGCGAACGGATGGGACCATCGGCGCGCACGATCAGCATGGCGACGTTGCCCTTGGCGCCGTCGCTGCGCACGAACTGCGCAACCACGCGCATGTGCTGATGCTCCACCGCCTCGATGGCCAGGCGGCCCGACAGGAAGGCCATGTCCACGCGTTGCTCGCCGATGGCGCCCGACAGCCCGGCGTAACTGCTCACCGATACGGTGGTGACGGGATGGCCCAGCCGGCGCTCCAGGTCTTCCAGCAGCGGACGCCATTGCTCGCGTGATTCCGCCGCGCTGCCGATGGGCAGAATGCCGAAGCGGATGGGGAAACCGCCCGGCGCCTGCACCACCTCATCGGCGCGGATGGAAACGAAAGGCAGCAGCAGGCACGCCAGCCAGATCGCCCGGATCCATGCGCCACACATGCGCCTACAAAGCACCCGCCAAGCCGTTTCCATGCCCGCTCCCAGCGCTCCGCCGTGCTCCTTGTAGCGCGATTGGCAGGCCTCCGCAATTTGTCACACGGGCAGAAGGCGGTAAAAGTTCAGCGCAAAATCGGCAAAGGATACGCGCGCCCTTCGCGGCGCGGCTGGTAACACGGGGCATGGCGATGGAAGGCTTCCGTGTGGCTGTCGGGGTGCCAGCCCGGCAGGCCGGAGAGCGGCAAGGGCCGCAAATCCAGGGGATCGCGCAGCAAGCGCCCCGCCTCGATACCTTGCGCGCAGATGGCGACGGCATCGACGTCGCCCTCGGTCGCCAAGCAGGCCAGCGCCTTCCCTACGAGCAGCTTGCCCGGCGTCAACGCGTGTTCCAGCAAGGCATGGCCGAACAGCTGGACGCTTGCGCGCCCGTCCTGCCAGGCGGCTCTTTCGCGCCAGAACAGGCCATGCCAGTCGTGTTCGTCCCACAAGTCGAGCAAGCGGCGATCGCGCAGGGTCACGATGACGCCGGCCTCGTCGAAGTGCGTCAGCGCGTACTGCGCGCGCGAACGTTCGCGCGTGCCCATTACCGCGATATCGGCCATCTGCCGCGCGTTCAACGCGCGCTTGAGCGCGGGATAGCGCAACCACACCATGGCGTTGAACAGGTCGTGCCAGTTCGCTTCGCGCGTGGCGATCTCGCCTTGCTCGGCGATGCGCTGCTCATAGTGCAAGCCATCGTCCAGCAGCGCCTTCGTCTGCGCGACGAAGCGCTCGCGCTGGCCAGCAGGCCACGCGGCGTTCAAGTCATCGATGGATGGCCAGTGCGCGCCCTCCATCCACGCGGCGTATTCGCGCCAGCCGCACAGCGGCCAGCGCGCGAATACCCGAGGATCAACGCTCTCGCGAGATGGCGCGATGTAGCGCATCACGCCACCGAGTGATCAACCCGCCAGGCGCGCGTGCAGGTCGTGGTCGTCGGCGTCTTCGATCACGACGTCCACGAACTGGCCCGGCTTGAGCAGCTGGCCGTTGGCGATGTGCACCACGCCGTCGATTTCCGGCGCGTCGGCGGCCGAGCGCGCGACGGCGCCGTTGGCGCCGGCCTCATCCACCAGTACCTGCATGGTGCGGCCGATCTTGCGCTGCAGCTTGGCGGCGGAGATTTCCGCCTGCACGGCCATGAACTGCTCCAGGCGATCTTCCTTCAGTTCTTCCGACACCGCGCCCGGCAGCTCGTTGGCCTTGGCGCCATCGACCGGCGAGTAGGCGAAGGCGCCCACGCGGTCGAGCTCGGCTTCACGCAGAAAATCCAGCAGTTCCTCGAACTCGGCATCCGTCTCGCCGGGGAAGCCGACGATGAAAGTGCTGCGGATGGTGAGGTCTGGCACCACTTTGCGCCAGTTGCGGATGCGCTCCAGCGTCTTGTCGATGTTGCCCGGCCGCTTCATCAGCTTGAGGATGCGCGGGCTGGCGTGCTGGAACGGAATGTCGAGGTAAGGAAGGAGCTTGCCCTCCGCCATCAGCGGCATCACTTCGTCCACGTGCGGGTACGGGTAGACGTAGTGCAGGCGCGTCCACACGCCGAGTTCGGACAGGCCTTCGCACAGTTCGGTCATGCGCGTGCGGTAGCTCTTGTCGCGCCACTGGCGTTCGGCGTACTTCACGTCCACGCCGTAGGCGCTGGTGTCCTGCGAGATCACCAGCAGCTCCTTCACGCCGCCCTTCACCAAGCGCTCGGCCTCCAGCAGCACTTCGTCGACCGGACGCGACACCAGGTCGCCGCGCATCGACGGGATGATGCAGAAGCTGCAGCGGTGGTTGCAGCCTTCGGAAATCTTCAGGTACGCGTAGTGCTTGGGCGTGAGCTTCACGCCCGTATCGGGAATGATGTCCAGCAGGGGATTGCGCTTGGGCGGCAACGCGGAATGCACGGCGTTCATCACGCTGGCGTAGTCCTGCGGGCCGGTGATGGCGAGCACGTCCGGATAGGCTTCGCGGATCAGCTCCGAGCGCTTGCCCAGGCAACCGGTGACGATCACCTTGCCGTTCTCGTGCAGCGCCTCGCCGATGGCGTCCAGCGACTCCTGCACGGCGGCATCGATGAAGCCGCAGGTGTTCACCACCACCGCGTCGGCCGCGCCGTAGCTGGGCACGATCTCGTAACCCTCGACCTTCAGCTGGGTAAGGATGCGCTCCGAATCGACGAGTGCCTTGGGGCAACCCAGGCTGACGAAACCGACTTTGGGCGAGACCTGCGACATGGCGTGGAGACCGTAAGCGTGCGGAAAACGGACCATTATATCCCAGCGCAGGGCCAATCCCTGAATGGCTAGAATTTGGCGTCATTACCGCCGCCGAGGACGAGCCATGGGCCAGACCATCAATCTCAACACCACGCGGATGCAGTGCATCAGCGCCTATCTGGCCCAGCCCAAGGGCACGCCCAAGGGTGGCATCGTGGTGATCCAGGAAATTTTCGGCGTGAACGAGCACATCCGCCATGTGGTCGACGGCTTTGCCGAAGCCGGCTATACCGCCATCGCTCCCAGCTTCTTCGATCACCTGGAGACGGGCGTGGAGCTAGGCTACAACGAAGAAGGCTACCAGCGGGGACGCGAGCTGATCACCGAACTGGGCCTGGACCGCGCGGTGGAGGACGTCGCCAGCGCGGCCGAATCGATCTCGTCCGCCGGCCGCATCGGCACCGTGGGCTACTGCTGGGGCGGCACCGTCGCCCTGCTCGCCGCGCTGCGCCTGGGCATGCCTTCGGTGAGCTACTACGGTGCGCGCAACCTGCCTTTTCTTGGCGAAAAACCAAGGGCGCCCGTGATGTTCCATTTCGGCGAGAAGGACAAATCCATTCCGCCGGAGATGGTGCAGAAGCACCGCGAGCTGCTGCCGCAGATGGAGGTATTCACCTATCCCGCCGATCACGCCTTCAATCGCGACGTCGGGCCGCAGTACGACGAAGCGAGCGCCAAGCTGGCCTACAAGCGCACGCTGGCGTTCTTCGACAAGCATCTGGCCGGCGGCGCATGAGCCACGCGGGCTTCGCACTCGACCCGCGCCTCGCGAACGACACGCGCCACGTCGTTTCGCTGGAGCTGTGCGACGTGCTGCTGATGAACGACGCACGCTTTCCCTGGCTGGTGCTCGTACCGCGGCGCGCCGGCATGGCCGAGATCTGCGACCTGTCGCCGGACGAACAGACCATGCTCTGGCGCGAAGTGACGCTGGCATCGCAGGCGCTGCGCGCACAGGGCGACTTCGACAAGCTCAACCTCGGCGCGCTGGGCAATATCGTGCGCCAGTTGCACGTGCACGTGGTCGGCCGGCGCGAAGGCGATGCGGCGTGGCCCGGCCCGGTATGGGGCAACGGCACCGCCCTGCCCTATGGCGAAGACGCGCTGGCGTCGCTGCTGCAAGGCCTGCGCGACGCGCTTGGCTAAGTGGCTTCCCCCAAAAAAAAAGCCCGCGGAATCCGCGGGCCTTTTCGTGTTGCCGGATGGCTTACATGTGCTGCTGCGGCGGCGGCGCATCGGCCTTCACCGGCGCCTTGTAGTCTTCCAGCTCACGCGCCTTGGTATCGACCACGCTGATCTTCTTCAGCGTGCCGCCATCGTCGTAGTACACGGTGAAGCCGTAGTCCAGCTGCAGGCGCGCCATGTACTGCAGATGCTGCTTGCGGATCTTGGAGTCGTCGCTGGGCTCCAGCAGCACCGTCTTGGGCAGCTTGCCCTGGTCCTTGAGGTAGGCGAAGTGGCTGCCGGTATCCAGCGCCGACAGCACGGCGCCATCCACGACGAACTGGCCGCTCTTGTAGGCCTGGATCACCGCGTCGAACTGGCTCTTCATGTCCGCGGTGCGCACTTCGTCCTTGGCGCTGCCGCGGTGGCAACCGGCCAGCACCAGCATGCTGCCCAGCAGGATGGCTGCGCCCGCGCGGGTCAGCAGCGTGGAAAAACGGGTCATGCGGTGTCTCCTGCAATGCATCGAAGTGAACATGGTGAGTTTAGCGCCAGCCCGGCTCCGCGCAGGGAGCCCGGAAGGCAACCGTTCAGGTGAGCCCGACGGACGTGAAGGGTTCAGGTGCGGGGCAGCGTCACGCCCTGCTGGCCCTGGTACTTGCCGCCGCGATCCTTGTAGCTGGTCTCGCATTCCTCGTCGGATTCGAGGAAGAGCATCTGCGCCACGCCCTCGTTGGCGTAGATTTTCGCGGGCAGCGGCGTGGTGTTGGAGAACTCCAGCGTCACGTGGCCTTCCCACTCCGGCTCCAGCGGCGTCACATTGACGATGATGCCGCAGCGCGCGTAGGTGCTCTTGCCCAGGCAGATGGTGAGCACCTTGCGCGGAATGCGGAAGTACTCGACCGTGCGCGCCAGCGCGAAGGAATTGGGCGGAATGATGCACACATCCGCCTCCACGTCGACGAAGCTGGTCGGATCGAACGCCTTCGGGTCGACGATGGTGGAGTTGATGTTGGTGAAGATCTTGAACTCGCGCGCGCAACGCACGTCGTAGCCGTAGCTGGAGGTGCCGTACGACACCAGCTTGGTGTTGTCGCGCGTCTTGATCTGGCCCGGCTCGAACGGCTCGATCATGCCGTGCTGCTCGGCCATGCGGCGGATCCACTTGTCGGATTTGATGCTCACTCGGGCTCCCGAAGGGCTGGTCTGTCGCGCCGGACGGCGTAAAGACCGGGAAAATAGCGGAAAGGGAGGGTGGGCCGCCAGTCGGGGGCGCGCCGGGAACAGGAGGTGGGCGGTTTTCGGGCGGACCTTGAAACCTGGGGCGAGCGCCCGCCCCTTACCCCGGCCCGCTCCCCCGAAGGAGAGAGGCAGAAGCCGTCGCCCCCTCAGGGCGCGCCCTGCACCATGATCTTGCCCAGCCCCAGCGACTTGTTGCGGGGCATCCGCGACAACCGTCCCGCGGCGTTGCGGGCGATCTCCCGATAGCGCGCCGCCAGGTCCGAATCCGGCATGGCCGCCACGGTCGGCGTGCCGCCGTCGGCCTGCTCGCGGATGCAGATATCCAGCGGCAGCGAACCCAGGTAGGCCACGTTGTACTGCTCGGCCATGCGCGCGCCGCCGCCCTCGCCGAAGATGTGTTCCTCGTGGCCGCACTGGGAACACACGTGCGTGGCCATGTTCTCCACCACGCCGAGCACCGGCACCTCGACCTTCTCGAACATCTTGAGCGCCTTGCGGGCATCGAGCAGGGCGATGTCCTGCGGCGTGGTGACGATCACCGCGCCAGATACCGGCACTTTCTGCGAGAGCGTGAGCTGGATGTCGCCCGTGCCCGGCGGCAGGTCGACGATCAGGTAATCAAGCTGCTCCCAGCGGCTGTCGTTCAACAGCTGCATCATGGCCTGCGTGACCATGGGGCCGCGCCAGATCATCGGCGTCTCCTCCTCGATGAGGAAACCGATGGACATGGCCTGCAGGCCGTGCGCTTCCAGCGGAATGATGGTCTTGCCGTCCGGCGACTGCGGCCTGCCGCTGATGCCGAGCATGCGCGGCTGGCTGGGGCCGTAGATGTCGGCGTCCAGCACGCCGACCTTGGCGCCTTCGGCGGCCAGCGCCAGCGCCAGGTTGGCGGACACCGTGGACTTGCCCACGCCGCCCTTGCCCGAAGCCACCACGATGACGTTCTTCACGCCCGGCTGCGGCGCCAGCGTGCCCTGCACCTTGTGCGCGTGGACGCGCGTGCCGACGGACACCGAGGCCGTGGCGATGGCCGGGTCGGCTTCCAGGGCGCGCTTGATGGTGGCGGCCACCGCATCGGCCACGCTCCGTGCCGGATAGCCGAGCTGGATGTCCACCGAGACGCGGTCGCCATCCACGCCCACGGCGCGCACGGCATCGGCGAAAGGAGCACCGGTATGGGAATCAACGAGTTCGCCGAGAATGCGGCGGACCAGGGCTTCGCTCGCCTGCGTCATATCGGAATCTGGGGCCTGTCAGGGGAAGGGCCTATTATGCCAGCCCTGCCCCGCAGGCCGCCTGCGCTGCTTTCGCATTGCAGCTTGACGGGCTCGCGCGAGGTCGGTCAGGCTCCGAACATACGCTTTCGTACGGGAGGATCATCCATGAAGTCACTGCTCCGCGCCGCCGTCGTCGCCGGTCTCCTGCTGGGCGCCAGCGCCGCCTTTGCGGCCGAGGTCACTCCGGTCGGCACCTGGAAAACCATCGACGATGAGACGGGCAAGCCCAAGTCCATCGTGAAGATCACCGACGAAGGCGGCGAGCTGAAGGCCACCGTGCTGGAAGTGCTGCAATCCGACGAGGGCCCGCACCCGATCTGCAAGAACTGCGACGGCGAGCGCAAGGACAAGCCGATCGAGGGCATGAACATCATGTGGGGCGTGCACAAGGACGGCGACGCCGTCTGGGACGGCGGCAAGATCCTCGACCCCAAGACCGGCAAGATCTACAAGGTGAAGCTGCAGCCCAGCGAAGACGGCAGCAAGCTCACCGTGCGCGGCTACATCGGCTTCTCGCTGCTGGGCCGCAGCCAGGAGTGGCAGCGTCAGCCGTAAGCGCTCGCTCCATATCGACCACACGTACCATTTTCCCTCACCGTCATTCCGGCGAAAGCCGGAATCCAGTGCCTTTAGGCCTACTCGCGACACATAACGTCAAAGTCGCTGGATTCCGGCTTTCGCCGGAATGACGGTGAGGGGAATATGCCCTTGCGGCAAACATGGAGATTGCTGCAAGCAACACTGTGCAGAAGCGCGCTTGGGCGCCCCTGCAAACAAGCGCAAGGCTTTCAGCCCGCCGTCGCCTCGGCGCGATGCACCGCCACGCCCCTTGCCGTGAAGGCCGCACGCGTGGCCTTGTCCGCCGAATGCTCCACCACCAGGTGCTGCACGCGCGCCAGTTCGGCCACCTGATGCGCCGCGACGGCGCCCAGCTTGTCGTCGGTGGCCACAACCACGGTTTCGTCGCTGGCCTCGATCATCGCGCGCTTGAACAGCGACTCCTCGCTGTCGAATCCCCACAGGCCATGCGCGGCATCGACCGCGCAGGCACCCGGAAAACACAGGTCGGCGCGCACCCGGCGCACCTGATCCACCGCCTGCGCGCCCGTCGCGCCGCCGATGGCCACATCGATGCGGCCGCCAATCAGCAACACGTCGAAGCCTTCGCGGTCCAGTAGTACCTGGGCGATGTGCGGCGCGTTGGTGATCACGGTAAGCCGCGCATCGCGCGGCAAGGCCGCGGCAATCGCTGCGTTGGTGCTGCCGGCGTCGATCAACAGCGTCTGCCCGGCCTGCACCAGGCTCGCGGCCTTGCGCGCCAGCGCCTCCTTGCGTGCGGAGTGCTCGTGGCGGCGCTGTTTCAGCGGCGTGAGCGTGACCGCCGGCAGCAGCGCGCCGCCATAGACGCGCTTGCACAGTCCCAGCGCGGCCAGCTCGCGCAGGTCGCGGCGGATGGAGTCCTCCGACACCTCGAACGCCACCGCCAGTTCCGCCGCCACCACGCGCCCTTCCGCGCGCAGGCGTTCGAGGATGCGCTGCTGTCGTTCTTCCGGCAACGCATTGCTGTCCACTGCGGACGACTTAACCATGGGAAGCCTCGTTGACGGATGCGTCCAGCAGTTGCAGTTCGATCAGCCGCCGGCGCAGGCCCTCGGCGTCGCGGAACCACCAGCCTTGCATGCCCAGCGCTTCGGCGGCGGCCACGTTGCGCGCCGAATCGTCGATGTACAACGCCCTGGCGGGATCCACCGCATAGCGCTCCAGCAAGCGCTGGTAGATGCGCGGATCGGGCTTGATCAGCTTTTCCTCGCCAGATACGACGATGCCTTCGAACCATTGCAGGAACGCAAACCGCTGCCGGGCAATGGGAAAGGTTTCCTGCGACCAGTTGGTCAGCGCCAGCAGGCGCACGCCGCGGTCACGCAGGGCCGCGAGCAGCGCGACGCTTTCTTCCAGCGCGCCGACCAGGGTTTCTTCCCAGCGCAGGTGATAGGCGTCGATCAGGTCGGCGTGCTCGGGGAAACGCTCGCGCAGCAGCGCCGTCGCTTCCGCCCAGGGGCGGCCCGCGTCCTGCTGCTCGTTCCATTCGCTGCTGCAGACCTCGCGCAGGAACCACTCCATCTGCGCTTCGTCCGCGATCAGTTGCCGGTAGAGCCTGCGCGGATCCCAGCCGATCAGGACATTGCCCAGGTCGAAGATCACGGTGTCGACTTGCTTGCTCATCGCTTCACGATCCTTGCCGAAAGTCCCACCAGCACCAGCAGGCCCGCCACGCCGGCGAAGGCGACCGGCAAACTGCTCGCATGCGCCACAAAACCGATCAATGCCGGGCCGCTCAACAGACCCGCGTAGCCGAGCGTGGTGGCCGTGGCAATGGCGATGGCCGGCGGCGTGCCCGGCAGGCGCCCTGCCGCACTGAACATCACCGGCACGATGTTGGACGCGCCCAGACCAATGAGTACGAAACCCGCCAGCGATGCCGGCGCACCGGAAACGCAGGCCACCAGCAGAAAGCCCGCGGCGGCCAGCGCCGCGCCGATGCGCACGGCCCACTCCGGACCGTAGCGGCCCACGATGCGATCGCCCGTCAGTCGGCCCGTGGCCATCGCCACGGAGAAGCACGCATAGCCGAAGCCGGCGGATGCCGGCGACACGCCGCGGAAATCGCGCAGGAACACGGCGCTCCAGTCGAGCATCGCGCCCTCCGCGAGAAAACTGACGAAACACAGCAGCCCAAGCAACCACGCCAGCGCATGCGGCATGCCCAGAGGTTCCTTGGGCACGTCGTGCGCGGCTGGCGCGTCATCGAGCAGATCGCCGCGCAGCCACAGCACGATCATCACCAGCAGCGCGGCGATGGCGCTGGCGGCAAACCCGAGCGGCATGCCCAGCGCGAGCAATCCGCTCATCACCGCCGCGCCAGTCAGGCCACCCACGCTGAACAGGCCGTGGAAGCCGGACATCAACCGTCCGCCATCGTGACGCTCCACGTCCACCGCGTGTGCGTTCATCGCCACGTCGACCGCGCCGAGCATCACGCCGAAATACAGCAAGGCGGCGATCAGGCCCGCGATGCTCGGCACCACGGCCAGCACCGGCAGCGCGGCGCACATGAGCAGGCCCGAGGCGACGATCACCATGCGATTGCCCAGCTTGTGCGCCAGCCAGCCCACGAACGGCATGGAAAGCATCGAGCCGCCCCCGAACGCGAGCAGCGCCAGGCCAAGCTGGGCATCGTCCAGTCCCAGGCGCGCCTTGGCGTACGGCACCATCGGCGCCCAGGCGGACATGCCGATGCCCGACACCAGAAAGATCAGCCGCGTCGCCCGCTTGGCGCCCGAAATCACCGGGCCGGCGGCGGGTGCGCGTAAAGTGTCGCTGGACGCTTCCACGGGGCTTCCTTCAAAAGAACGGACACAAATGTATTAAATCGTGCACAAACGTGCAACACCCGCTGCGCATCCCGACGTCGGCCGCGGATCGACAGCGCACGCCGGCCACCATGGCATGCATGCGGGCAACGACACGACAAGGACTGTTTCGCATGACCACGGTTTTCACCCACGCCGTTGTGCCCCTCATGCTTGGCGCGGCAATGGGGCGTCGACGCATCAGCAGTCGCCTGCGGGTCGCCGGCGCGGTAGCGGCGATGCTGCCCGATGCGGATGTGCTCGCCTTCCACCTGCATATTCCCTACGCCGATGCGTTCGGCCATCGCGGCGCCACGCACTCCCTCGCCTTCGCCGCCATGCTCGGCCTGCTGGCGGCGTGGGCGTACCGCTGGCTGGACAGCACGCCACGGCGCGCGGGATGGTTCGTCGGCCTCGCCACGCTTTCCCATCCGCTGCTCGACGCCTGCACGGACGGCGGCCTTGGCGTCGCGCTTTGGTGGCCTTTCAGCGATGCACGCTGGTTTGCGCCGTTTCACCCCATCGCGGTGTCGCCCATCGGCGCGCGCTTCTTCAGCGAGCGCGGCGCGCAGGTGATCGCCTCAGAGCTGTGCTGGGTGTGGCTGCCGGTGGGCGTGCTCGCCGTCTGCATCCTGCTGGCGCGACGGGCGTCCAAACGGGCGTGATGCGGCCCGCGCGGCAACGCATGCCATAATGGACAACCCCGTCCATCAAGACCGTTGCCGCCCCATGAGCCGACGCCTTCTCGTCACCAATGCGCTGCCCTATGCCAATGGCCCGCTACACCTGGGCCATCTGCTGGGCTACATCCAGGCCGATATCTGGGTGCGCGCGCAGCGGATGCAGGGCAACGAGGCCGTCTACGTCTGCGCGGACGACGCCCACGGCACGCCGATCATGCTGGCCGCGGAAAAGGCCGGCCTGTCGCCGGAGACATACATCGAGGAGATCCGCATCGGCCACGAGGCGGATTTCGCGGCCTTCGGCGTGGCGTTCGACCATTACCACTCCACGCATTCGGAAGAGAACCGCGAGCTGGCCTCGCTGATCTACACGCGCCTGCGCGACGGCGGCTTCATCGCGCGCCGCGACATCCAGCAGTTGTTCGACCCGGAAAAGGACATGTTCCTGCCGGACCGCTACATCAAGGGCACCTGCCCCAACTGCAAGACGCCCGACCAGTACGGCGACAACTGCGAGAACTGTGGCGCGACCTACGCGCCCACCGACCTGATCAACCCCTACTCGGTGATGTCCGGCGCCACTCCCGTGCTGCGCGATTCGGAGCATTACTTCTTCGAGCTGGGCAAGTTCGAGCCGCTGCTGCGCGACTGGTTCGCCGGCAAGTTCACCGATGGCCAGCCGGTGGCGAACAGCGGCGTGGTGGCCAAGCTGCGCGAATGGCTGGATGGCGGTTTGAAGGACTGGGACATCTCCCGCGATGCGCCCTACTTCGGCTTTCCCATCCCCGATGCGCCGGGCAAGTATTTCTATGTGTGGCTGGATGCGCCGGTCGGCTACCTCGCCAGCTTCAAGGCGCTGTGCGACCGCACCGACCTGAAGTTCGAGGATTTCCTCAGCGTCGACAGCCGCGCCGAGATGCACCACTTCATCGGCAAGGACATCATCAACTTCCACGGCCTGTTCTGGCCGGCCATGCTGCATGGCGCGAATTTCCGCACGCCGACGGCGCTGCACGTCAACGGCTACCTGACCGTCAACGGCGCGAAGATGTCCAAGTCGCGCGGCACCTTCATCAAGGCGCGCACCTACCTGGACGCCGGCCTGCATCCGGAATTCCTGCGCTACTACTTCAGCACCATGCTGAGCGACACGCCGGTGGACGTGGACCTGGACCTCAAGACCTTCGAGGAACGCGTCAACTCGCACCTGGTCGGCAAATGGGTGAACATCGCCAGCCGCACGGCGGGCTTCGTGCACAAGTTCTTCGACGGCCGCCTGGCGCCCGCGTTCAGCGCGCAGGAGCAGGAGCTGTGGCGCGAACTGCTTTCGCTCTATGGCGACGTGCCCGCGCTCTACAACGCCAAGGACTTCGCCGAAGTGGCGCGCCGCTTCGTGACCATGGCCGACATGGTCAACGGCTACATCGCCGCCCAGGCGCCGTGGGCCATGGCCAAGGACGAATCGCGCCGCGAGGAACTGCACCAGGTGTGCTCGTTCGCACTGGCCGCGTTCCGCCTGCTGGCCGGCCTGCTCAAGCCCGTGGTGCCCGCCACGGTGGAAGCCGCCGAGCGCTTCCTCGCCGCGCCGATCAACGGCTTCGACGATGCGCGCGCCGAACTGCACAACCACACCATCAACACGTTCGAGCCCCTGCTCGGCCGCATCGATCCCAAGCACGTCGAGGCCATGGTGGAGGCGTCCAAGGATTCCCTTGCCCCTGCCGAAGCCAAGCCCGCGCCGAAGAAAGCCAGAGAAGAAAAAGCCAAGCCCATGACCGAAGCCACCGCCACGCCCACCGCTGAAACCGCCGTCATCGGCATCGACGATTTCGCCAAGCTCGACCTGCGCATCGGCAAGGTCACCACCTGCGAATTCGTGGACGGTTCGGACAAGCTGCTGCGCTTCGAACTGGATGCCGGCCCGCTGGGCACGCGCCAGATCTTCTCCGGTATCCGCGCCGCCTATGGCGAGCCGGAAAAACTGGTCGGCCGCAACGTGGTGTTCATCGCCAACCTCGCGCCGCGCAAGATGCGCTTCGGCCTGTCCGAGGGCATGATCCTGTCCGCCGGCGACGGCGGCAGCGACCTGTTCCTGCTCGACGCGGACCAGGGCGCGAAGCCGGGCGCCACCGTCCGCTGAGTCTCGCGCCGCCATGTCGCTGGCCGACCGCATCGACGCCCTGCTGCCGCAGACGCAATGCGAACAATGCGGCTACCACGGCTGCCGCCCCTACGCGGAGGCGATCGCGCGTGGCGAGGCGAAGATCAACCAGTGCCCGCCGGGCGGCGCGGCGGGCATTGCGAAGCTGGCGCAGTTGCTCGACGTGCCGGTGTTGCCGCTCGATCCCGAACACGGCATCGAAAAGCCGCGCACGCTCGCACGCATCATCGAGGCCGATTGCATCGGCTGCACCAAGTGCATCCAGGCCTGCCCGGTGGACGCCATCGTCGGCGCATCCAAGCTGATGCATACGGTGATGCGCGAGGACTGCACCGGTTGCGAGCTGTGCGTGCCCGCCTGCCCGGTGGATTGCATCGTGGTCGAACCCATGCCGCAGTCGCAGGTGCACGACCTTGCCCATGCCGATGCCGCGCGCCTGCATTTCCAGCGCCGCGAGGCGCGGCTGGCGCGCGAGCAGGCACAACGGGAGGCCGAACTCGCGGCGCGCAAGGCGCAGGTCTCGGCAACGCAGACACCGGCCAATCCCGTGCTTGCCGCGCTGGCGCGGGCCAAGGCGAAACAACAAGGAAAACCGTCGTGAAGAAAGCCGACGTCGTCGAGCTGTTCACCCGCCTGCGCGAACTCGATCCCCACCCCACCACGGAACTGCACTACAGCACGCCGTTCGAGCTGCTGGTGGCGGTGGCGCTGTCGGCGCAGGCCACCGACGTGGGCGTGAACAAGGCGACGAAGAAACTGTTTCCCGTGGCCAACACGCCTCAGGCGATGCTCAAGCTGGGCGAGGAAAAGCTCAAGCAGTACATCTCCACCATCGGCCTGTTCAATGGCAAGGCCAAGAATGTCATCGCCATGAGCCGCATCCTGGTGGAGCAGTACGGCGGCGAGGTGCCCGCCACGCGCGAGGCCCTGGAGGCCCTGCCCGGCGTGGGCCGCAAGACGGCCAACGTGGTGCTCAACACGGCCTTCGGCCATCCCACCATCGCCGTGGACACGCATATCTTCCGCGTCGCCAACCGCACCGGGTTGGCCCCCGGCAAGGACGTGCGCGCGGTGGAAGACAAGCTGGAGAAAGTGGTACCGCTGGAATTCAAGCAGGACGCGCACCACTGGCTGATCCTGCACGGCCGCTACGTGTGCAAGGCGCGCAAGCCCGATTGTCCGCAGTGCGTGATCCGCGACCTGTGTCGCTACAAGGACAAGACGCCAGCCTGAGGCGCACTCGCAAATTTCTGCGATCCGCTATCGGGGCAGTCTTCACCGAGTGGCCCGCCATATACGAGGCAACGGCAGGCATGGAGAGGCAAACGCGGTCACCGAGGGACGCGACGCGGCACCACGTCACGGCATCGACATACTCCGCACTCAAGAGTGACCGTTTCGCATGCAACTACACGCGCGTGGCGGAACTGTCCTCGCGCAAGTGCGCTTCATCGAACACCGACACAACGCGCCGCGTGCCGGTCCGCATGCTGTCATGCGCGCAACGCCTTGGTTGCGGCCAGACGACATCGCGCTGCAAAAAAGCATGACGAGTGGCATAGAACAGGCCATGTAATGCGGAAAACCTCATGAATCCCTCAGTGTTTCGCGCAAGTTCATCAAGCTTGACGCGACCTGACAGCCTAAGGTCAAACCTCCCCCGGAACTCCCCGTCAGGAGGCCTCACCATGAAGCGCACCATCCTCACCGCTGTCGTGGCTGCCGTTGGACTCGCCTGCGTTGGCCAGGCACAAGCCACTGTCGAAACCTATACCGTCGACCTCAACGGCTATGCCGTGGTCGGTTTCGTAGGCAACACCCCGGAAGACTATGCACGCGCCCAGCAGCAGGCGAACAGTTGGGAAACGCAGCGTCACCTGATGCTGAAGCCGCAGTCCATGAAGGCCGTGGCCATCGACGAATCGCAAGGTGTCGCGCTCAACCAGACCCAGTTGCGTGATGCCATCGTGCAGGCCGCGCTCGCCAAGACGCCTTGAGCTCACCGCGCATTCACCTTTCGGCAGCGCCGCGCATGGGCGCTGAAACAGGAAGGAAGACGGCGAACCGGCAGGCTCGCCGTTTTTCTTTGCATCACGCGGATTGACGGCGCGCGTCTCACTTGCCAACGTGACGCCCGGGCAGGCAAAAGATCCACAAAAGGTAGCTTGCGGATCATGTATGCGGGCAAGGCGCGGGCCATGCCTTCGCCGGGTCAGACACGGGTGTCATTGGCATGCACATTCTGTTGGTGGAAGACGATGCCGAGCTGGGCGGCGCGATCAAGCACGCACTGGAGCACCAGTCCTACGCGGTGACCTGGCTTCGCGACGGCCGCGAGGCCATGGAGGCCCTGCGCGGCGACCCCATGGACCTGGTCCTGCTCGACCTGGGCCTGCCCGGCAAGGATGGCCTGGAAGTGCTGGCCGAAGCCCGGCGCGCCGGCGTGAAGACTCCGGTGCTGGTGATGACCGCGCGCGACGCGCTGGAGATGCGCATCCGCGGTTTGGATCTGGGCGCCGACGATTATCTGGTCAAGCCGTTCCATCTCGGCGAGCTGGCCGCGCGCATCCGCTCCCTGACCCGGCGCACGCAAGGCCTGGCCGACAACCTTGTCGAAGTGGGCGGGTTGCGCCTGAACCTGGCCACGGCGGAAGTCGAATTCCGCGGCGAACGGGTCACGCTGACGCGGCGCGAATTCGCCCTGCTCCGCGTGCTGATGGAGCGCGCCGGCCGCATCGTGCGCCGCGAGACGCTGGAGAACTCCGTCTACGGCCTGGATACCATCGTCGAGCGCAACGCCATCGAGGTGCAGGTGCACTGGCTGCGTCGCAAGCTCAGCCCGGAAGTGATCCACACCGTGCGCGGCATCGGCTACATGATTCCGCGCGAGCCGCAATAGTGACTCCGCACCCCGCCAGCCTTCGCACCCGTCTCACCTGGCTCATCATCGCGGTGATGGTCGCCGTGCTGATTCCGCTGGGCTGGATCAGCTATCGCCGCGAACTGCGCGAAATGAACGAACTGCTCGATGGCCGCCTGGCCCAGGCCGGCCGCACGCTGGGCACGCTGATAGCCCACGGCCAGCTGCCGCTGCGCGATGCCGACCTACAGGCCATCCAGCAGAACGGCGACAAGCATGGCCACGGCGTGGTGGTGTCCGTGCATCCGCGCAACTACGAGCCGGAAGTGGGCTTCCAGGCCTACGACCCGCAAGGCGAGCTGATCGCCGCCACCTCCAATTTCGCCGACCTCTCCCCGCCCACCACCGAAGAGCGCGGTTTTCGCGACATCCAGCACGAAGGCCGGCAGTGGCGCACGTTTACGTTGCAGAATCGCGCGAACCTGGTGATACGCATCGGCGAGCGCTCGGACAACCGCAGCGATATCGTGCGCGGCCTGGTCATCGAACACGCGCTGCCGCTGCTGATCGGCCTGCCGCTGCTCGCCCTGCTGGTGAGCCTGGCGGTGAAGCGCGGCCTGCGCCCGGTCGCCGTGCTCACCGACATGCTGGACCGGCGCACGCCCGGCAGCCGCAAGCCCATGCCCGCCGAAGTCGCACCGAGCGAAATCAAGCCACTGATCGTCGCGCTCAACCAGCAACTGGAACGGCTGGAAGACGCGCTGGATCGCGAACACCGTTTCGCCACCGACGTCGCGCACGAACTGCGCACGCCCCTGGCCGCGACGATGATCCATCTCGAAAGCGCGATGATCAGCAACGACCCGACCGAGGTCGAGTTCACCGTGCGCCATGCCCAGCAGAGCATGGCGCGACTGGCGCGCCGCATCGAACAGATCCTGGCCATGGCGCGGCTGGAAGCCGGCGCGGCATCGCAGCAGCGCACGCCGATGGACCTGATCCGCATCGCCACTGAGGTGATCGAGGAGCTGGCCCCGCTGATCGTCGACAAGGACATCGAAGTCGGCCTGACGCACGGCAACGACATGATCATCGTGCCCGGCCACGAGGTGGCGCTGGCCGCCATGTTCCGCAACCTGATCGAGAATGCCCTGCGCTATACCGAAGCGGCGGGCCAGGTCGACATCTCACTCCGACGCGAGGGCGGCGAGGCGATCATCGACATCTACGACAACGGCCCGGGCATTCCCGAGGACAAACGACAAGCGGTATTCCAGCGCTTTCACCGCGAAGTGGAAAGCGCGACGCGCGGATACGGCCTGGGCCTGAGCATCGTGCAACGTGCAATCGAGCTGCACGATGCCTCGATCGAGCTGCTGGAGTCGCCGCTGGGGCGCGGGTTGCTGGTGCGGATACGGATGGCGGCGCTGGTGGGCTGAGGCTGGGTTTTCCGCCAGGGCAAAGTCACTGCATCCCCGCCTTCGCGGGGATGACGGTGAGGGGGTGTTGAGGAGTGCGGAAGATTGGGGGTCGCCGCGGCTCTTGATCGTCATCCCCGCGAAGGCGGGGATCCAGCGACTTTCCTTCCATTCCCGCATAGCCCCAAACAGCCAGCCTTCATCCCCCCAAAAGGTTTCCACAAGCATGCACTGCGATCATCCCGGCCGCTGATGCAACGCTGGAATCCCCCATGCTTGGCCTCGTCCGAATTGCCCTGTCGCGCCCGCTGACCTTTATCGTGCTGGCCGTGCTCATCCTTATCGCCGGCCCGCTGGCGGCATGGCGCACGCCCACCGATATCTTCCCGAACATCGGCATTCCGGTGATCAGCGTGGTGTGGAGCTACAACGGCCTGCCGCCCGATCAGATGTCAGGCCGCGTCGTGTACTACTACGAACGCCAGCTCAGCACGTCGGTCAACAACATCGAGCACATCGAGTCGCAGTCGCTGCCGGGCATGGGCATCGTGAAGATCTTCTTCCAGCCCGGCGTGGACATCCGCACCGCCACCGCGCAGGTCACGTCGATCTCGCAGACCGTGCTCAAGCAGATGCCGCCGGGCATCACGCCGCCGCTGATCCTCAACTACAACGCCTCGACCGTGCCCATCCTGCAGATGGCGCTGTCGAGCCAGAGCATGTCGGAGGCGAAGATCCTCGACCAGGGCCTCAACGTGATGCGACCGATGCTGACTTCGGTGCCCGGCGTGGCCGTGCCCACGCCTTATGGCGGCGCCGCGCGACAGGTCACGCTCGATCTCGATCCGCGCGCGCTCGCCGCGGATGGCCTTTCCGCGCAGGATGTCAGCAATGCGCTGGCGGCGCAGAACCAGATCATCCCGGTCGGCACCGCCAAGATCGGCACGTACGAATACCACGTGCAGCTCAACAACAGCCCCGAGGCCGTCAACGAGTTGAACCAGCTGCCGGTGAAGACCGTGCACGGTGCGACCATCACCATCGGCGACGTGGCCCACGTGCGCGACGGCGCCGCGCCGCAGACCAACGTGGTGCGCGTGGACGGCAAGCGCGCGGTGCTGATGCCAGCGCTGAAGGTGGGCGAAGCCTCCACGCTGGCCGTGGTGTCCGGCATCAAGGCGCTGATGCCGCTGGTGCGCGAAACGCTGCCGGACAACCTCAAGGTGACCTTGCTGAGCGACCAGTCGGCCTTCGTGAAGTCGGCCATTTCCTCGGTGGCGCGCGAGGGCATCATCGCGGCGCTGCTCACCTCGGTGATGATCCTGATCTTCCTGGGCAGCTGGCGCTCCACCGTGATCATCGCGGTGTCGATTCCGCTGGCGATTCTTTCCGCCATCGCGCTGCTGTCGGCCACCGGCCAGACGCTCAACGTGATGACGCTGGGCGGCCTGGCGCTGGCCGTGGGCATCCTGGTGGACGATGCCACTGTCACCATCGAGAACATCAACTGGCACCTGGAACAGGGCAAGAGCGTCCACGATGCGATCATGGACGGTGCGAAACAGATCGTGACGCCCGCCTTCGTTTCGCTGCTGTGCATCTGCATCGTGTTCGTGCCGATGTTCCTGCTCAACGGCATCGCGGGCTTCCTGTTCCGCCCGATGGCGCTGGCGGTGATCTTCGCCATGGTGTCCTCGTTCGTGCTGTCGCGCACCCTGGTGCCGACGCTGGCGATGTACCTGCTCAAGCCGCATCACACCGAGAACGGCCCCGGCGATCATCCGGAAGACGAGTACATCAACCATCACGAGGGCGACCAGCCGGCCAAGCGCAGGCGCGGCGCCTTGCTCAGCGCACTGGTCGCGTTCCAGCAGGGCTTCGAACACCGCTTCGCCAAAGTGCGCGATGTCTATCACGCGACGCTCAGCGTGGCGCTCAACCACCGCAAGCAATTCGTGATCGGGTTCCTGGCCTTCGTGCTCGCTTCCTTCGCGCTGGTGCCCTTGCTGGGCCGCGACTTCTTCCCGGACGTGGACGCCGGCGCCATCGCCCTGCATGTGCGCGCACCGATGGGCACGCGCGTGGAGGAAACCGCCGCCGAGTTCGACCGCATCGAAACGGCGATTCGCAAGGTCATTCCGCCCGATCAGCTCGATACGGTGATCGACAACATCGGCCTGCCGCTGTCCGGCGTGAACATGGTCTACAACTCCAGCGGCACCATCGGCCCGCAGGATGGCGACATCCAGGTCGAGCTGAAGGAGAACCACGCGCCCACCGCCGATTTCGTGCGCGAACTGCGGGCGAAGTTGCCGCGTGAATTCCCCGGCACCGAGTTCGCCTTCCTGCCGGCGGACATGAGTTCGCAGATCCTCAACTTCGGTGCGCCGGCGCCGCTGGACGTCACCATCTCCGGTCGCGACCTGAAAGCTAACGAGTCCTATGCCACGGCGATCATGAAGCGCCTGCGCCAGGTGCCCGGCATCGCGGACGTGCGCCTGCAGCAGAGCACCAGCTACCCGCAGCTCAATGTCACGGTGAACCGCACGCGCGCCGGCCTGCTCGGCGTCACCGAACGCGATGTCACCAACACCATGGTAGCTTCGCTGGCCGGCAGTTCGCAGGTGGCACCGACGTTCTGGCTCAACCCGAAGAACGGCGTGTCCTATCCCATCGTCGCGGCCACGCCGCAGTACAAGATGGACACCATGGCCGACCTTGCCGGCCTGCCGGTGACGCCGGCGGGCACGGGCGCGAGCCAGGTGCTCGGCGGCCTTGCCACGTTCAGGCGCGTGCCCAGCGCGGCTGTGGTGTCGCACTACAACATCATGCCGTCGTTCGACATATACGCCTCCGTGCAGGATCGCGACCTCGGCGCCGTCGCCAGCGACGTGCAGAAGGTGCTCGATCAGTTCGCCGCCACGCGCCCCAAGGGCACGCTCGTCAGCCTGCACGGCCAGGTCGGCACCATGAACGAGGCCTTCGGCGGCCTGGTCTTCGGTCTGGTCGGCGCCATCGTGCTGATCTATCTGCTCATCGTGGTGAACTTCCAGTCGTGGCTGGACCCGTTCGTGATCATCACCGCCCTGCCCGCCGCGCTGGCCGGCATCGTGTGGATGCTGTTCCTCTCGCACACCACGTTGTCCGTGCCGGCGCTCACTGGCGCCATCATGTGCATGGGCGTGGCGACCGCCAACTCCATTCTGGTGGTCAGCTTCTGCCGCGAACGGCTGGCCGAGCACGGCGATGCGGTAAAGGCCGCGCTCGAAGCCGGCTTCACACGCTTCCGCCCGGTCTGCATGACCGCGCTGGCGATGATCATCGGCATGCTGCCGATGGCGCTGACGCAGGAACAGAACTCGCCGCTGGGCCGCGCCGTCATCGGCGGCCTGCTGTTCGCCACCTTCGCCACCCTGCTCTTCGTGCCGGTGATCTTCAGCATCGTGCATGGCCGCGAGCAGGCGCAGACCCGATTCGATTCCGCTCTGGGAGAACCCGTCCATGTCGCATGACGCCACCATCGCAACGCCTGCGCGAACGCCGAAGCTGGGCCGCGCGGTACGCATCGGTCTGGCCGTTGCCGTCATTGCCACCATCGCCGGCATCTCGGTGCGCGCCTATGACTACCATCGCGTGGTCAAGTGGACCGACGCGCAGATCACGCCCACCGTGCAGCTGGTGACGCCGGAGAACAGCGGCGATCATCAGGCCATGACCCTGCCCGGCCATCTGGACGCCTGGATCAGCGCGCCCATCCACGCGCGCGTGAGCGGCTACCTGAAGAGCTGGAGCCGCGACATCGGCAGCCAGGTCGCGGCCGGCCAGTCGCTGGCGGAAATCGACACGCCGGAACTGGACCAGCAGTTCGAGCAGGCCAAGGCGAACCTGGCGCGTGCGCAGGCCAATGCGCGTCTTGCCGTGCTCACCGACAAACGCTGGAAGAACCTGCTCGCCTCCAACTCGGTGTCCAAGCAGGAAGCCGATGAAAAAGCCGGCGAAGCCGAAGCCGCGCAAGCCAACGTGCTGGGCGCGCAGGCCGACGTCGATCGCATCGCCGCACTGGAAGCGTTCAAGCACATCACGGCGCCGTTCGCCGGCACCGTGACCGCGCGCAACACCGACATCGGCGACCTGATCAGCGCGAACAGCGAAAGCACGCTCCCGCTGTTCACCGTGTCCGACACCACTCGCATGCGCCTGTACGTGCAGGTGCCGCAGAGCTACGCCGAGGCCATCAAGCCCGACATGAGCGTGCAGCTCGACGTGCCCGATCATCCGGGCGAGCAGTTCACCGGCCATCTGATCGGCAATTCCGGCGCAGTGAACCAGGTATCCGGCTCACTGCTGGCGCAGTTCGAGGTGGACAACCCCAAGGGCGAGTTGCTGCCTGGCGCCTATGCCGAAGTGCATCTGCCGATGACGGGCAACAGCCACACGCTGACCGTGCCGGCGACCACGCTGATTTTCCGCGCGCAGGGTCCGCAGGTCGCCGTGGTGGGCGCCGACAACAAGGTGGCGCTGCGCGACGTGCATATCGCGATGGATCTGGGCGATCGCCTGCGCATCGACAAGGGCCTGCAGGCCGGCGACCGCGTGATCAACCACCCATCCGATTCGCTCGCGCAGGGCGACGTGGTGCAGATCGCACGCGCAGGCAACGAAGCCGCCGCCAAGCCGGAGTGAGGCCATGACGTTCAACCTGCCCTTCCTGCGCCGACTGCTGCCGCTGGCGCTGCTGGCCGTGCTGCCGGCGTGCTCGCTGGCGCCCACGTACAAGAAGCCCGACGTGGGCCCGCTGCCGGACAGTTACGCCGGCCAGACGGCCGATGGCCTGTGGTCGCCGGCACATCCTGCGGACACTGCCTCGCGCGGCCCCTGGTGGTCGGTGTACGCGAATCCGCAGCTGGACAAGCTGGAAAACCAGCTCGATGCATCCAATCCCAGCCTCGCGGTGGCGCTGGCTCGCTACGACGCGGCACGCGCACTGCTGGGCGAAGCGCGGTCGGACCTGTACCCGACGCTGGGCGTCGATGCGGCCAGTTCGCGCAACCGCCAATCGAACAACCGCCCGTTGCGCGGCACCAACCAGCCGAACGAATACAGTGCCGATACGTTCGGCTTCGGCCTGGGTTACGAGATCGACCTGTGGGGCCGCGTGCGCAACGAAGTCGCCGCCGGCAAGGCGAATGCTGCCGCCGCGCAGGCCGATCTCGCGTCGGTGAAGCTGAGCCTGGAAGCGCAGCTGGCCGATCTCTACATCGCGCTGCGCGGTTATGACGTGCAGGAACGCATCCTCAAGGACACGCTGGACGCGTATCAGCAAGGCCTTGACCTGACCGAGCGGCGCTTCCAGGGCGGCGTGGCCTCGGGCCTGGATGTCAGCCGAGCGAAGACGCAGCTTGCCGACGCGCAGGCGCAGGTGTCCGAAGTGGTGGCGCAGCGTGCGCTGACCGAACATGCCATCGCCACGCTGGTAGGCGAATCCGCTTCGCGCTTCTCCCTGCCACCCGACAACACGCCAATGAACGTGCCGGCGATTCCTCTGGGCGTGCCTTCGCAATTGCTGGAACGGCGGCCGGATATCGCATCCGCCGAGCGGCGCGTCTTCGCGGCGAATGTGGAGATCGGCGTGGCGCGCGCGGCGTTCTTTCCGCGCCTGAGCCTGTCGGCCATGTTCGGATTCCAGGACACCGGCATGGGCAACCTGCTAAGCGCCGGAAATCGTTATTGGGCCTTGGGGCCGGATCTGGCGATGACCTTGTTCGACGGCGGCCTGCGTCGCGCCAAGGTGCAGGCGGCGCAAGCGAATCTGGATGCATCGGCCGGCCTGTATCGCGGCATCGTGCTGAACGCCTTCCAGCAGGTGGAAGACAACCTCACCCTGCTGCAACAACTTGGCAAGGAAGCGCATCAACAGGACGACGCGGCCAGCGCGGCACGCGACTCGCAGACCATCGCCACCAACCGCTATCGCGAAGGCGCGGTGAACTATCTCGACGTGGTGAGTTCGCAGACGGCGGCCTTGCAGGCCGAGCGCAGCGCGGAACAGGTGCGCACCAGGCGCTTGCAGGCAAGCGTGGATCTGATACGTGCGTTGGGCGGCGGCTGGGATTCAGCCCAGCTGCCGGCCACCGCGAGTGCGATGGCCGACAGCGCAACCCAGGCCCGCTGAAGCGACGGTACCTACGCCGTCGCGACCGCCCGGGGACCCAAGGAGCCCCTCATGAGGAGAGGGAGGGGAGGCACGAGAGGCTCCTGTCGATGGCGAACCGGCCCTATGCCGCTCGCCGCACGCCTTCCACGCGCTGGTTGAGCTGTTGCCAGTCCACCACCAGCTCACAGCCGCGTGCCGAGGCGTTCCTGCCCCATTCGCGCAGCAGTTCCAGGCACGCCTGATCGACGTGATGCAGGCGATCCACCTCGAGCTGCACGCGCGTGTTCGGCGGCACGCGCTCCAGCGTGCGCGCCACGGAGGGCACGCGCAGGAAGGTGGCAGAGCCTTCCAGCCGCAGCGACGCGGTGCCCGGTTCCTCGTGATGATCCAGGCCCACCTTCAGGCGCGACGAATGCAGCGCAAGGCGGAACAGCGACAGTGCGAAGCCGATCAGCACGCCGGCCAGCAGGTCGGTCGCCACGATGGCCACGGTGGTCGCCACATAGATCCACGCGGTGCCCTTGCCGTACTGCGCCAGCGCCTTCACCTGCTTGAAGTTCACCATCTTGATGCCGGTGAACACCAGGATGCCCGCCAGGCACGCCACCGGCGTCATGCGCATCAGCCACGGCAACAACGACGCGAACACCAGCAACCAGCCGCCGTGCATGATGGTCGCCATGCGCGTGGCCGAACCGGCCTGCACGTTGGCGGCGCTGCGCACGATTACACCAGTCATCGGCAACGCGCCGAACAAGCCGCAGATCGTGTTGCCGATACCTTGCGCGGTGAGCTCGCGGTCGAAGTTGGTGCGCACGCCGTCGTGCATGCGATCCACCGCGGCGGCAGAGAGCAGCGTCTCGGCGCTGGCGATGAAGGCGAACGTCAGCGCCGCGATCATCAGCGAGGGCTCGAGCAAACCCGCCAGACTGCCGAAGCTCGGCAGCGTCACCGCGGACAGCAGATTGGAAGGCACATCCACCGTCTTCACCGACAGGCCGGCGAACTGCACCACGGCCGTTACCGCGATCACGGCGAGCAACGCACCCGGCACGAAACGCAGCTTTGCCGGACGCAGCTTTTCCCAGCCGAGCATGATGGCAATGGTGGCCACGCCCACGGCCAACGCCGTCAGGCTGCCCGCCTCGCCCTGCACCGCGTCGATCAAGGCACCGGGCAGCGCGGCGAAGTTTTCCAGGCCGCGAGCCTTCGGCAGCGCATCCATCAGCACATGCAACTGCGAGGCGACGATCAACACGCCAATGCCCGACAGCATGCCCGCCACCACGGCCGGCGAGCACATGCGGAACCACACGCCCACGCGGCACAGGCCGGCGGCGATCTGGATCAGGCCGGCCAACAGCACCACCGGGCCCAGCGCGATCACGCCGTGCTCGCGCACCAGCTCGAACACCAGCACCGCCAGGCCCGCCGCGGGGCCGCTCACCTGCAACGGCGAACCCGCGAACATGCCCACCACCAGGCCGCCCACGATGCCCGTGATCAGGCCTGCCGCCGGCGGCATGCCCGAGGCAATGGCGATGCCCATGCACAAGGGCAAGGCCACCAGGAACACCACGATGGAACCGAGCAGGTCGCGTCCGAACAAGCCCTGCTTGAAGTATTGGCTCATCACGGCGGCGGTCCTCAGGCAGCCGATGCCGACGGCATGGAGAAGCGCGCATGCGGCGTGGCCTCAGGCACCTCGCCGCTGCCTGGCTGGATGGGCACGAAGCACCCTTGCTGCGCGTCGAACGCCTTGAGTTCGGCCAGCGCGATGTCGTACACCCAGCCATGGATGCGCAGTTGCCCGCTCGCCATGGCCGCTGCCACCGCAGGCAGCGTGCGCAGATGTTCAAGCTGGCCCACGACGTTTTCCTCCGTCAGCCGCCGCAGGCCTTCATGGCCCTGCAAGCTGGGCGCGTTCTGCTGGACGACGTAACGCGCCACGTCTGCGTGCTTCATCCATGCGGCGACCGATGGCATGTCCTGCACCCGTTCCGGATGCTGCAGCGCCTTCATCGCGCCGCAATCGGAGTGGCCGCAGATCACGATGTGGCGGACCTGGAGCACCTTCACCGCGTACTCGATGGCGGCCACGACGCCGCTCACGTGCTGCGCGTACGGCGGCACGATGTTGCCGATGTTGCGATACACGAACAGCTCGCCGGGCTGCGCCGAGAACATCAGCTCCGGCATCACGCGCGAGTCGGCGCAGGTGATGAACATGGTGCTGGGGCTCTGCCCCGAGGCCAGCTTGCGGAACACCTCGCGCTGGGCCGGAAAGACATCATTGCGGAACTGTTCGAAACCTTCGATCAAACGCTTCATGCGAATACTCCAGGCAAAAATAGGGTATGACGCCCGCGGCGCAACACGCGCCATGCGAAGGCATCTTGGGGAAAAGGAACGGATGGCCTGCAAGCCACGCACGGACGCACACAACGCGCCGCATGCATGGAATCAGTTCACTGACAGAGCCATCGAAAGCGGCAGGCCAACAAGGCGTGCGCGCAGGAGAACGCGTGCCGCGTCAGCGGCAGCGCGGATCAGGCCATCTCTGGCGGGCGCAGTTGCGGCGCGGGCTCGTGCAGGCTCAGCTCGTAGCTGGCCGACACAGGCGCCTGGGTGGGCATGGGCGCCCACAGATAAGCCACGTCGAACGGATGGAGAATGTCGTCCATGCCGCCGTTGCTGCTGTCCTGAAGCGAGGACGTATCAGCGTCGTCGTCCGCCGTATCGGCAAGATCGTCGACCATGACCTGCGTCGCCACCGCCTTGCCATCCGACGCCGCAGCAGCCTGCTGCACCGGACGCACCGGCGTGCCGACCAGCAGAAGCAGGCCGAACAGACACGCCAGGAACACGGCGAAGCGGGAGCGGAGAAGACGCGAAGTCATGACACCGACGTTATCGGAAGCCCATGACAGTCGCAAGACTTTGCGCAAGATCAATAAGGCATCTTCAGAAATGCGCCAGCGAATATTCATGTTCGCGACGTCTGCGCGAATGCGAAAACGCGTGCTCGGAAAAAACAAAACGGCGGGCCAAAGCCCGCCGTTTTTCCATCCCTGGGTCGAACTCCCTTCCGATAGTCGTACCGCTGTGGATTAAAACGGGTAGTAGCGGAAAGAGGTGAAGAACATGTTCTCGGTGGCCTTCGGCGAAGCCAGGCCGTTGGCGACCGGGCCGCTGACGCCGTTGATGAAGCCCTGGCCCGGGAACGCTTCCTTCTGCGTGTAGGAGTACTGGGCGCCGAACTGCATCTTGCCGAACTTGCCCTGGTAGAACTTCCACCAGAAGCCGGCGGTGCCCTGCCAGATCTCGCGGGCGTTGCCCACGCAGTTGGAGTTGCCGGCGATGTCGCAGCCGCTGTTGTTGTAGGCCGGGTTGCCGTAGCCGAGCTGCACCACGCCGCCGTTGTAGGCCTGGAAGTCCTTCTTGCTGGCCTGTTCGCGGCCGCCGAACAGATAGACGTCCACGTCGGAGTTGGCGTGCCAGGTCAGGCCCGTCAGGATCATGTTTTCCTTGATCGGGGCGATGTTGCCGTTCGGGCTGAAGGTCACGTCGGAGAGCTGGGCGCTGCCGTAGCGGCCAATGCCCTTGCCGTCCATGCCGGAGATCTGCCAGTCGAGGGTCTTCTCGATGAGCGGCAGCACCGCGGCGGCACCCCAGCCACCACCCCAGGTGTCGTGGTTCTGGTACGAACCATTGACGGCGTAGCGGTTGTAGAAGGCGCGGGCCAGGCCGAACACTTCGTAGTGACCGTAGCCCGGGTCAGCCGCGAACTTCACGATGACGTCGGGGATGTGGTTGAGCGACAGCGTGTTGGCCGAGTCGTAACCCGAGCCCGCGGTGATGTTGTAGGCCGTCTGCTGCACCGGCGCCTTGGACTGGTTCGGGCTGCTGTAGAAGGTGGTCTGCGGGTTCTCCAGCGAGATACCCAGCCAGTACTTCTTGTCCCAATCCTTGACCAGGCGGATCTGCGCCTGACGCGCCCAGGTGAAGCCCGGGATGTACTGCGCGTCGATCTGCGGCGGGGTCAGCTCGGTGCGCGGGGTGATGCCCTTGCTGTTGAGCGTGAGCAGCGACCAGTTCTGGCCGGCCAGCAGGTGCAGGCCCGAGGTATCCCAGTCGGCCGTCATGTAGACGTTGCGCATGCGCGGGTTGAACGAGTTGGACTCGTTCTGGTTCGCGGTCTGGGCGCCGCCCAGGAAGTCCATTTCGACGTAGCCGGCCAGGTGCGTGGTCGGGTTCACGTCACCCTGCACGAGGGCCGACAGGCGGCTCTGGCGGGCGCTGAAGCGGAACTCGTTCATGTGCGCGGTCTGCACGTTCTTGTACGGGATCGCGCTGTAGTTGGAGGCGATGTCCGCACCTTCCTGGGCCGAGCGGTAGATCGATTCGGCCGCGAGGAAGCCGCCCAGGGTGATGTTCACACCCTTGTACGCCAGCTTGTCGCTCGACTTCTTGACCTGCGCGTCGGTGGCGGCGACCTGCTTCTGCACGTTCTCCACGGCCTGGCCGGTGGACACGTTGATATCGGACTGCGCATCCGTGCGCTGCTCCAGCTCGACCACCTTGGCCTGCAGGGCCTGCAACTGGGCCTTCAGCGCTTCGATCTCGGCCGCCTGCGACGACTGCGTGGTGGTCTTGGAGGTCGACTTCGCCGGGGCCGGGTCGGCCATGACGTGGAAGCTGGTAACGCCCAAACCGGCAGCAATCGCCACCGCGAGCAACTTGGAACGCATGGATGTTCTCCGCATGTAGGTAAGAATCACCTGGACGGCCCCCTTTGATCCCCTTCGATCTCCGGCTGTCCAAGCACGATCGGTGCGCAGAATGGGCCCCGGGTTTTACCGTTAGATGGACGTTATGTGACAAAACGAAGACATGCGTTCGCGCACGTACGGAATGACTTTCTTACAAGTCCCGGAAAGCGGGCCCACAGGGCCCCGGCTGGTATGCTTGCGGGATGGACAAGCTCAACAACAGCATGGCCGGCCGCATGGCCGAGCGTTTCCGTGGCTTTCTGCCGGTCATCGTGGACGTTGAAACAGGCGGTTTCGATGCGGAGCGCGATGCCCTGCTGGAGATTGCCGCCGTCGTCCTTCGCATGACGCCCGAGGGCTACCTGCAGCCCGTGCCGGCCGTTTCCGCCCACGTGCACCCGTTTCCGGGCGCGAACATCGACCCGCGCGCCCTGGAAGTCACCGGCATCGACCCGGACAACCCGCTGCGCGGCGCCCTGGACGAACGCCTGGCGCTGGACCACGTGTTCAAGCCAATCCGCGACGCCATGCGCGACATGGATTGCCAGCGCGCCATCCTGGTTGGCCACAACGCGGCGTTCGACCTGGGTTTTCTCAACGCGGCGGTGCGCCGCACCGGCCACAAGCGCAACCCGTTCCATCCTTTCAGCTGTTTCGATACGGCCACGCTGAGCGGCCTCGCCTTCGGGCAGACGGTGCTGAGCAAGGCCGTGCAGGCCGCCGGCATGGCGTTCGACACGCGCGAGGCGCACTCCGCTATCTATGACGCCGAGCGCACGGCGGAGCTGTTCTGCACCATCGTCAACCGCTGGCGCCGCCTGGAAGAGTTCGAGCGCGACCAGATCGGCGTCGAGTCGATGTGAAGCGACGGGAGATCGACGTTGAGTCGATGTAAAGCGGCGGGACGGTCCCGCGTCAGTTTCGGCGTTCGCCTTTAATCCCTTTTTTATCAGGCTCATATGACAGCCGATGGCGCGTTGTCATATCGCTGAAACATTGAACTCATTTCATTGCAACACGACGCGCATGAAATAACGGCGGGCGGGAATCCCCCGAGACCCTTACGCTTAAGGAGCTACCGTGTTGATCTCAACCAAATCTTTGACCCGCATCGGCACGGCTGCCGTGTTCGCGACGGCCTCGCTGTTCGCCATGGCCGCGCAGGCCACGGACATCACCGGCGCCGGCTCGAGCTTCGTGTACCCGGTTCTCTCCAAGTGGTCTGCCGGCTATGCCGAAAAGACCGGCAACAAGCTCAACTACCAGTCCGTCGGCTCGGGCGCCGGCGTGGCGCAGATCAAGGAAGGCACCATCGACTTCGGCGCCACCGACGCACCGGTGAAGGCTGAAGACCTCGCGCAGTTCGGCCTGGGCCAGTTCCCGGTCGTGGTGGGCGGCATCGTGCCGGTGGTGAACATCCCGGGCGTGGAAGCGGGCCAGGTCAAGCTGGACGGCGCCACCCTCGCCGACATCTTCCTCGGCAAGATCACCATGTGGAACGATCCCAAGATCGCTTCGCAGAACGCCGGCGTGAACCTGCCGGCCAGGAAGATCACCGTGGTGCATCGCTCGGACGGCTCGGGCACCTCGTTCAACTTCACCAACTACCTGTCCAAGGTCAGCCCGGAGTGGGCGTCCAAGGTCAAGTTCGGCACGGCCGTCGAGTGGCCGACCGGCGTGGGCGGCAAGGGCAACGAAGGCGTGTCGCAGTACGTCAAGCAGATCACCGGCTCCATCGGCTACGTCGAGTACGCCTTTGCCGTGAAGAACAAGATCAGCTGGGTGGACCTGAAGAACGCCGCCGGCCAGGTCGTGGCCCCGAGCGCCGAAGCGTTCGCCGCCGCCGCCGCCACCGCCGACTGGGGCAGCGCCAAGGATTTCAACGTGATCATGACCAACGCCTCCGGTGCGCAGGCCTGGCCGATCACCGCGACCACCTGGGTGGTGATGTACAAGAAGCCGAAGAACGCCGAGCACACCAAGGTGGCCTTCGAGTTCTTCAAGTGGGCGCTCGAGAACGGCCAGAAGGACGCCGCCTCGCTGGACTACGTCGCCCTGCCGGACACGCTGGTCAAGAAGATCGAGGCCTACTGGGCTTCCGAATACAAGCACTGAGAGGCACCCGTCTCGCCGGTCACGCAACAGCAACCGGCGAGGTTTAACCTCAAGGCTTGACCGCACGACAACGGCCGCCCGACTAACCTCGGGCGGCCTGTTGTTGAAAGGCGCCCGGAACCGGCGCATCTTCCATGAGCCGCGCGACTTGCAACCGCACGGCCTGAATGCCGAGGAATCCTCCGCACATGCAAGCGAATGTAGGCGCCGTCGCCGCCACCGTGCCCCAGCAGGAAGAGCGCGCACGCCGCGACGCGCGGCACGACCGCCTTTTCAGTGGGATCCTGATGGCCTGTGCCCTGCTGGTGCTGGCCTGCCTGCTCGGCGCCGCAGGCGCCACGCTCTGGGGCGGACGGCACGCGTTCGGCACGTTCGGCTGGCACTTCCTCTTCAGCTCCGCGTGGGACCCGGGTTCGGACACCTACGGCGCCCTGGTGCCGGTGTACGGCACCCTGATGACCTCGCTGATCGCCCTCGTCATCGCCGTGCCGATCAGCTTCGGCGTGGCGCTCTATCTTTCCGAAGTGGCACCGCCGTGGCTGCGCACGCCGGTGGCCTCGGCCATCGAACTGCTGGCCGGCATCCCTTCGATCATCTACGGCATGTGGGGCCTTTTCATCTTTGCGCCCTTCTTCGCCGATCACATCAAGCCGTGGCTGACCAATTACCTGGGCAACAAGCCTGACGACGGCAAGCTGTCGTGGGTGGCCCAGCACACCTTCCTGGGCAAGCTGTTCGGCAGCGACTATCCGTTCGGCGCCAGCATTCTCACCGCCGGCATCGTGCTGGCCGTGATGATCATTCCGTTCATCTCCTCGGTGATGCGCGAAGTGTTCCAGACCGTGCCCTCGCGCCTGAAGGAGTCCGCATACGCGCTGGGCTCCAGCACCTGGGAAGTGTCGTGGGACATCGTGCTGCCCTACACTCGCTCGGCGGTGATCGGCGGCATCTTCCTCGGCCTTGGCCGTGCGCTGGGCGAAACGATGGCGGTGACCTTCGTGCTCGGCAACGCCATGCAGCTGTCGCCGTCGATCCTCGATCCGGGCGCGTCCATCGCCTCCACCATCGCCAACCAGTTCAGCGAGGCGGCCGGCCTGCAGAAGTCCACGCTGATGGCGCTGGCCTTCCTGCTGTTCGTGGTGACCTTCATCGTGCTGCTGATCGCCCGCTGGATGTTGCGCCAGCTCGCCCACAAGGAGGGCCGCTGATGGCTTCCAGCTCGTTCCTCTATACCAAGCGCCGCATCAAGAACATCGTGGCGCTGACGCTCAGCGTGATCGCCACCCTGATCGGCCTGATCTTCCTGGCGTGGATCCTGTGGGAAACGCTGCGCCAGGGCGTCGGCACGCTCAAGCCGCAACTGTTCACCAAGATCACGGCCTACGGCGAACAGGGTGGCCTGGCCAATGCGATGGTAGGCAGCCTGATCGTGAACCTGATCGGCATCCTCATCGCCACGCCCATCGGCGTGCTGGCCGGCACGTGGCTGGCGGAATACGCCAACGGCACCAAGCTGGGCGAGTCGATCCGCTTCCTCAACGATATCCTGCTGTCGGCGCCGTCCATCGTGCTGGGCCTGTTCGTCTACACCATCGTGGTGCTGCCCACGACGTCGCTCACCAGCGGTTCCACCACGTTCTCCGGCTGGGCCGGCGGCGTGGCGCTGGCCTTGATCGCCCTGCCCGTGATCGTGCGCACTTCGGACGAAATGCTGCGCCTGGTGCCCTCCACGCTGCGCGAGGCCTCGCTGTCGCTGGGCATCCCGCAGTGGAAGCTGACCACGCAGATCCTGATCCGCGCCGCGCGCTCGGGCATCATCACCGGCGTGCTGCTGGCACTGGCGCGCATCAGCGGCGAAACCGCGCCGCTGCTGTTCACGGCGTTCGGCAACAACTACATGACCTTCAACCCGTCGGACAAGATGTCCAGCCTGCCGCAGATGATCTACCAGTACGCCAACGATCCAGGCGAAGGGCTGCATGCCATCGCATGGGCCGGCGCTTTCGTGCTGACCATGTTCGTGCTGTTGCTGAGCCTTGCTTCCCGTCTGGTCCTTTCCCGCTCCAAGGTGTCCCATGACTGAGTCCGCCGCCGCCGGCATCCACCCGCAGTCCGCGGCCACGCCTGCCCCCATCGCGCCCACCAAGCTGAAGGTGCGCGACCTGCACTTCTACTACAACGGGTTCCATGCGCTGAAAGGCATCAATATGGATATCCCGGAGAAGAAGGTGACGGCCATCATCGGCCCGTCCGGCTGCGGCAAGTCCACCCTGCTGCGCATCTTCAACCGCATCTACGCCATCTACCCCAAGCTGGAAGCCAAGGGCGAGATCGTGCTCGACGGCGAGAACATCCTCGACTCGAGCTACTCCATGAACCGCCTGCGCAGCAAGGTCGGCATGGTGTTCCAGAAGCCGGTGCCGTTCCCGATGACCATTTTCGAGAACGTGGCCTACGGCATCCGCCACCACGAGAAGCTCTCGCGCGCCGACATGGAGATCCGCGTCGAACAGGCGCTGCGCAGCGCCGCGCTGTGGGACGAGGTGAAGGACAAGCTCAAGCAGAGCGCGCTGGGCCTTTCCGGCGGCCAGCAGCAGCGCCTGTGCATTGCCCGCGGCATCGCGCTCAAGCCCGAAGTGCTGCTGCTCGACGAACCGACCTCGGCGCTGGACCCGATCGCCACCGGGCGCATCGAGCAGCTGGTGGAAGAACTCAAGAGCGAGTACACCATCGTCATCGTCACCCACAACATGCAGCAGGCGGCCCGTTGCTCGGACCTCACCGCCTTCATGTACCTGGGCGAGCTGATCGAATTCGACCGCACCGAGCAGATCTTCACCAAGCCCGGCAAGAAGCAGACCGAGGACTACATCACCGGCCGCTTCGGCTAACCATGCGATTCCCTCTCCCCTCTGGGGAGAGGGCTAGGGTGAGGGGCCACGCCGCCTCATTCTCCACTGATAGGGAATACCCCAATGAGCGGCAGCAGCAAAGAACACATCATCAAGAGCTATGACGACGAGCTGGCCCGCCTCACCGGCGAAATCGTCCGCATGGGCGAGCTCGCGGTGAGCCAGCTGGAAGCGGCCATCGACGTGATCGATCGCCGCGACGAGCGCGCCGCGCAGCACGTGGTCAGCAACGACGACGCCATCGACCTGCTCGAGCAGGAGATCAGCCACGACGTGGTGCGCCTGCTCGCGCTGCGCGCGCCGATTGCCGGCGACCTGCGCAACGTGTTCGCCGCGCTGCGCATCGCCGCCGACATCGAACGCATCGGCGACTACGCCGCCAATGTGGCCAAGCGCTCCATTCCGCTGTCGATGGTGGCGCCCATCGCACCGACCAACGGCCTGGGCTACCTGGCCGAACTGGCCGCAAAGGAAGTGCGCGACGTGCTGATGGCCTATCGCGACCGCGATGCCGAGCGCGCCTACCAGGTGTGGAAGGACGATGCGGACCTGGACGAAGCCTACACCGGCTACTTCCGCCAGCTGCTCACCTACATGATGGAAGACCCGCGCAACATCACGCCCTGCACGCACCTGCTGTTCATGGCGAAGAACATCGAGCGCATCGGCGACCACGCCACCAACATCGCCGAGAGCATCTGGTATCAGGTGAACGGCGAACCGCTCACGGCGCAGCGCGCCAAGCGCGACTTCACCTCCAATCCCGAGCCGACCAAGCTGGGCCACAAGGACTGAACTCGAAAGGCCGCGCTCATCGAGCGGGGCCTTTCCAAAATCCAGGCCATCGTCAGGGATGAACCGACATCACGGCAGGATCTGCGGCGGATTGAGTTCCAGGTACGCCTTGCCGGTCACCGGCACGCCGTTAATCGCACCGCTCACCGTGGAATCGCCTTCCCAATAGTAGGTATTGGGAACGCCTGCCGTGCTCGCCAATCGCTGCACGACGCCACCGGTCAGGCCGGCAAAGGTGGCCATTTCCTGGTCTTGAATCAGTGCCGTCACGGTCACCTGGCCGCCCGGCAGTTTGAGGATCTGCTGGGTGTGGTAGACGAGCCCGCTCCTGGGGCTGGTCCAGCTCACGCCGGTCGACTGATCGTCGATGTCGCTGGGGCTGATCGCGCTGTAGCTGCCGTCGGCCGCGATAGCGGTCCCGTAGGTCTGCGTGGTATTGCCGCTGGCGTCCTTGAGTACCGAGACGTCGAATTTGCGGCCATCGGACAACTCGATGGCATACCAGTCCCATCCGGTTGGCGTCGTGGCGGAGAAGGCGGCGCCCCATTCGTGATCGAACCAGGCCGTGCCCGTGACGGGTATGACCAGGCCGTGATCGATTACGGTGCCCGACGCACTCAGGCTGGGAAACGAGTAGTAGTTGAGCGCGCCCGTCGTCGTGGGCGGCATGATGCCGCCATTGCCGTGCCAGACCACGCCATAGCTGCTCGGCTGCACGTTCAATTGCGCCTGGTAGTGCAGCGTGTACATCCCGGCAGCCATCGAACCGGAGCCATTGCGGGCGTTGGCGTTCCAGTCGTCTATCTGGATGTTGTAACCGCCACCGGGTGGGAGAATATCCGGCTGGATGGAAACCCGCGCATCGTTCTCGTGCACGCCGCGATTCAGATCGGTGATCGCGAAGTTGCCGATATACCCCGAACTCAGCGGATAGGCGCCCAGGCCCAAGCGGAAATCGGTGACCTGAAATCCGTAATTATGCGTAACACCGAAAATATCCTTGCCGGTCAGATGCCCCGTGTAATACCACCACTCGATGGTTGCGTTGTGCGGAGATTCGTCGGCTGGGATGGAGAAATACGGCGACGTCGATTGCGCATACACCGAACCACTGAAACCCAGGCCGAGGCCAAGGCACAAGCTTGCGGCACGATGCAGCCGGCGCCGAATATGGATGGCCGTAACCGGCCCGAAGCACCTGCATGGCAGTGAGGAAATCATTAGCGCACCTCCACGGATGGGAAGGAATTCCCCCTTAAAGAACCATTCCGCTGCTGGCTCAGCGCATCAGGTCGCGGCCCCTTACAGGAAGGCCTGCGAGCACATCCAACATGGCACGAGCGACACTACGCCAGGCGACGGGCGAAGTCGGCAGTCAACGACCCACATGATTAGCCCCAACGAGTACGCGTGACGTGCGCACGGCGAACCCGGGCGGCAACTTATGCGCCCGCGCTCGTGAGTCGACTGTGAAAGCGATGCGCCAGCGTTAAAGGCACCACACCTTGTGCATGCCGCATCGTGCGCGCCACGCGCATCACCGCAAACATCGAGTGCGTCGACAGGCGACAAATGGATCAGAGAAGATCACGCAGGAGCGCACATGGCGCTCCTGCGGAAAGCCTTGGGCTAGTGAGCACCGCCAGTCAACTTCAGTCCCACCATGCCAAGCACCACCAGCCCCACACAGGCCAGCCGCAATGGCGAGGCCGAATCCCCGAACAACACGATGCCGAGAATCACGGCACCCACCGCGCCGATACCAGTCCAGATCGCATAGGCGGTGCCGATGGGCAGCGTCTTCACCGCCATCGCCAGCAGCACGACGCTCGCCGTCATCGCGGTGCCCGTGACCACGCTGGGCCAAAGGCGGGTGAAACCTTCGGTGTATTTCAGGCCCACCGCCCACACGATTTCGAGCAGGCCGGCGAGTACGAGATAGATCCAGGGCATGTTGCGCTCCTCTGGAGGAAGAGCAGGGTCGTCCCCGCTGGAAGAAACAGGCTTGCGGGGTCGTCCCCGCAGACCGGCTCCATTGCGGAGCCGGATTTACCATTCTACGGATCCTGCCTGAATACCGCGTCAGGACGAGATCTTGCTGCCCAGTTCGCGTGCCTCACGGCGCGCGCGAGTCGAGTGCACGATGCCGTACACGCCGATGACGATCCACGCCACCTGCATCAGGAAGGCGGGCCAGTTCATCGCGGTGCCGAACACCAGCGACAGGATCACGCCCAGCGCACCCAGCACGTTCATCAGCTGGTACACCAGCCCGTTGCCGTGCAGCTTGTGCGCCTGCAACAGCAGGAACGCCAGCAACACCAGGGCCACGCCGATATAGCCGGCCCAGTCATGCCAGAGGAAGGTCATCGCTTGTCACTCCTTTGTCGCAACGCTTCGAACAACACGATGCCCGTGGCCACGGACACGTTGAGGCTTTCCATCGCGCCGGGCATGGGGATCTTCGCCACGAAGTCGCAGGTTTCGCGCGTAAGGCGACGCATGCCCTCGCCTTCACTGCCCAACACCAGGGCCACAGGACCACGCATGTCGATGCCGTAGACGGAGTCGTCCGTATCGCCGGCCAGGCCGGTGATCCACACGCCGGCGTCCTTGAGCGTGCGCAGCGCGCGGGCAAGATTGGTCGCGGCGATGAGCGGCACGCGATCCGCCCCGCCGGCCGACGCACGCCGCACCACCGGCGTGAGCCCCACGGCGCGGTCCTTGGGCACGATCACCATGGTCGCGCCCGCGGCTGCGGCGCTGCGCAGGCAGGCGCCCAGGTTGTGCGGATCGGTGACGCCGTCGAGCACCAGCACCAGCGCGCTCTGGCCGGCTGCTTCGAGCAGGCGTTCGATATCGTTCTCCGAACCCATCGGCGGCGCTTCGTAACGCGCCACCACGCCCTGGTGGCGCGCTTCGCCCGACACGCGATCCAGTTGCTCGCGCGGACGGTGATGCACGGGAATGTTCAACGCCTTGGCACGCGTGGCCAGCTCCTGCACGCGCGCATTGCGCTGGCCCTGTTCGACCAGCACCTCGCGCACGCGCGCCGCGTCATTGCTCAGCGCGCCTTCGACCGGGTTGATCCCGACGATCCAACTGTCACTCATCGTTTGCCTTTCTTCTTTCCAGCTTTCGGTGCTTTCGTGGTTGCCTTGGGCGGAGCAGCCTTCGCCTTCCGCCCCTGGCCGGCCGCCTTGACCTTGGCGAACGCGCCCTTGGCCGCGGCCTTCGCCTTGGCAAAGGGGCCCTTGCCGACGGGCGCCTTGTCACCGCCGCGGGAAGCGGACTTGCGCTCGATCGGCGGCAACGGCGGCAGGGACGTCGCGGGGGCGGCATTATCGCGCGAGCCAGGGCGCGGCGTCGTCTTGGGCAGCGAGTAGCGCTCGCCCGCCGCCGCGTAGTCGTAGCGGCGCTCGGTGCGCGGCGGCACGAAGCCGCCCTCCTTGCGCGGGGCAACGAGCCGGAAATCGATCTTGCGGTCCTCCAGGCTGGCGCGCAGCACCTGGATACGCACGTGGTCGCCCAGGCGGAACTGCATGCCGCTGCGCTCGCCCTTCAGCAGATGGCGCACCGGATCGAAGTGGTAGTAGTCGTTGGACAGCTGGCTGATGTGCACCAGGCCCGACACCTTGGAATCGTCCAGCTCCACGAACAGGCCGAACGAGGTGACGCCGGTGACGGTGCCGTCGAACTCGCTGCCGACGTGCTTGGACATCCACGCGCACTTGAAGCGCTCGTCCACGTCGCGCTCGGCTTCCTCCGCGCGGCGCTCGCGCTGCGAGCAGTGCACGGCCATCGCCGCCATTTCGCTGGCGCTGTAGTTGTACGCGCTGGGTTTGCCGCCCGCGAGCGCATAGCGGATCGCACGATGCACCAGCAGGTCCGGGTAGCGGCGGATCGGCGAGGTGAAGTGCGCGTACGCCTCCAGCGCCAGGCCGAAGTGGCCGCGATTGTCGGGCTGGTAGGCCGCCATGCTCTGCGCGCGCAACAGCACCGACTGGATCAGTTCCCGCTCCGGACGATCCTGCACCAGCCGCAGGATGTCGGCGAAGTCGGCCGGCGTCACTTCTTCCACTGGCGGCATGCGCAGCTTGAACTCGCGCAGGAACTGCTGCAGGTCTTCGTACTTCTCGGCCGGCGGCGGCTCATGCGCGCGGAACAGCGCGGGGATCTTCTTTTTCTCGAGGAACAGCGCCGCCTGTACGTTGGCGGCGATCATGCATTCCTCGATCAGCTTGTGCGCATCGTTGCGCTCGGTGGCGCCCATGGCCTCCACTTCGCCGCGCTGGTCGAGGCGGAACTTCACCTCGGGCGTTTCGAAATCGATGGCGCCGCGGCGCTTGCGCTGTTCCGCCATCAGCTTGTAGAGCCCATGCAGGTGTTCCACCTGCGGCAGCACGTCGGCCAGTTCGTGCCGCGCGTCGGCATCGTTGAGGCCAATGGCCTGCCACACGCGGTCGTAGGTGAGGCGCGCATGCGAGCGCATCACGGCGTTGTAGAACTTCGATTTCGTCACCTCGCCCTGCGCATCCACCACCATGTCGCACACCATGCACAGGCGCTCGACCTTGGGGTTCAGGGAGCAGATGCCGTTGGAGAGCGTCTCCGGCAGCATCGGCACCACGAAGCCGGGGAAGTAGGTGGAGGTGCTGCGTTCGTAGGCTTCCTTGTCCAGCGCGGAGCCCACCTTGACGTAATGCGACACGTCGACGATGGCGACCACCAGGCGATAACCGCCACCGCGCCTGGGCTCGGCGTACACGGCGTCGTCGAAGTCGCGCGCATCCGCGCCGTCGATGGTCACCAGCGGCAGCGAACGCAGGTCCACCCTGCCCTCGCGCTCGGCGGCGGTCACCTGCGGCTCGACCTGCGCGGCCTCGCGCGTCACCGCATCGGGCCACTCGTGCGGCAGGTCGTGGCTGGCAATGGCCATCTCCACCAGCAGCGAGGGCTGCAGGCGTTCGCCCAGCACGGCGCGAATGGCGCCCAGCGGGCCGCGGTGCGGCGTCGGCGGGTCGGTGATCTCGGCCACCACGATCTGGCCGGAGCGAGCACCCATGTCCTGGCCCGGCACGATCATCACGTCCTGATGGACGCGGCGGTCGTCGGGTGCCACCAGGGTCACGCCGTTCTCGATAACCACGCGGCCCACCAACCGCGGCGAGCGGCGCTGCAATACCTCGACGATGGCACCCTGCTTGCGACCGCGGCGGTCGATGCCGACCACGCTGGCCAGCACGCGGTCGCCGTGCAACACGGAACGCATCTGCTGGGGCGAAAGGTAGAGGTCGTCGCCGCCGCCATCGGGGCGCAGGAAGCCGTAGCCCTCGGCGTTGGCCAGCACCACGCCCTGGATCAGGTCCAGCTTGTTGGCCGGCGCGTAACCGCCGCGACGCCCCAGCAGCAGCTGGCCGTCGCGCACCATGGCGCCCAGACGCTTGCGCAGCGCGTTGAGTTCGTATTCATCGTAGAGCGACAAGGCTTCGGCGATGCGTGCCTCGGTCAGCAGTTCGCCGCGCTGTTCGAGCAATGCGAGGATCGCCTCGCGGCTGGGGATGGGCCGCTCGTAGCGCTGCGCCTCCCGCTCGGCGTGGGGATCGTCCACCTGCCCCACCTCCACGCGCTGCCGCGACGGGTCAAGCGCCGAACGCTTCGGGCGGGCGCCGCCGGATTTCGGCGGCTTCGGGCCACGTCGGGCTTCCTGCTTGCTGCTGCGCGGTTCTTTCTTTTTGGTCACATCCTTGCCTTTGCTTGGTTTTATCGGGACTCCGGGCCGCGCGAGGCGCGCTCCGGAAAAATTTTTGTGAAGAATAGTTGACAACCCACCCACACATGCCTAATCTACGCGGCTCACGCAGACCACTTTGCGAAGCGTGACACCTGCCCAGGTGGCGGAATTGGTAGACGCACTAGTTTCAGGTACTAGCGGGTAAAACCGTGGAGGTTCGAGTCCTCTCCTGGGCACCAATTATAGAAGAAGCCCGCAGCGATGCGGGCTTTTTCGTTTCCGGCATTTACGCATCGAGGTTGCGCATCGTCATCCCGCGATGCGCAATGCGTTGAGTCCGCCCACCAGCGAATAAGCGCCACGCACACCTTCACCGCGCAGCAATCGCGCGGCATGTGCGCTGCGGCGTCCGCTGGCGCAGACCAGCAGATAGCGACCCTCGGCGAACTCGCCTGCCCGCTCGCCCACCCTCGCCGACGGCACGTGCACTGCCGCTACCGGCATCGGGTCGCTGGCCAGTTCTTCCATCTCGCGCACGTCCACCAACTGAAACCCGGCGGCCACGGCGTCTTCCAGGCGATCGAACGCGAGATCGACTTCGTCTTCTTCGACGGCTCTCGCCATAGCCCGGCGCGCCACCTCCACGCAACCGCCCTGTTCGGCGCAACCGTGCGCCGCATCGATGGGCAGGTGCTGGATGCTCAGGTCGATCAGGTTGACCAGCGACAGCGCGCCTGCATTCGGCTGCGGCATACCGAGCAGAAACTTCAACGCCTCCGTCGCCTGCATGGCGCCCAGCACGCCGGGCACCGGGCCGAGCACGCCGGCAAGCGTGCAGCTGCCGACGGTTTCCGGTGCCGGCTCCTGCGGCCACAGGCAGCGCAGGCACGGCGAACCCGGCCTGGCCGCCACAAACTGCAGCTGACCTTCGTACTGGTAGATGCTGGCAAGGATCAGCGGCGTGCCGGTGAGCACCGCCGCGTCGCTGCTCAGGTAGCGGCTGCGCATGTCGTCCGTGCATTCCACCACCAGGTCGAACTGGCGGAACACGTCGAGCACGTTGCCCGCGTCCAGCGGCTCCTTCCACAGTTGCACCTGCACCGCGGGATTGAGCGCGGCCACGCGCCGGGACGCCAGCTCCGCCTTGTATTCGCCCACGTCGCGCGCGTCGTACATGGTCTGCCGATGCAGGTTGCTCGCGTCCAGCCGGTCGCCATCGACGATGCCCAGCGTGCCCACGCCGGCGCCCGCGAGATAGCTGATGACAGGACAGCCCAGACCGCCCGCGCCGATCACCAGCACGCGCGACGCAGCGAGTTTCGCCTGCCCCGCCTCACCGACCTCGCGCAGCCTGACCTGGCGCGAATAGTCGGGGACGAAGGGCTCCGCATGCGCATGATGATGGTGGTGGTGGTGGTGATGGCCCTCGTGCTCATGCTCGCGATACACGTGCGTGCAAGCCACCCAGTCGGATTCGCCAGTGACGTAGTGTTCTTTCTTCCAGATCGGCAGCCGGTGCTTGATCTCATCGATGATGTAGCGGCAGGCGCGGAAAGCCTCGTCGCGATGCGGTGCGGATGCACCAACCCATACCGCCATGTCGCCGATGGCCAGGTCGCCGGTGCGATGCACGCAGCGCGCATCCGTGACGCCATAGCGCGCGATAGCCTCGGCCACGATGCGCTCGCCCTCGGCCAGCGCCAGCTCCGCATAGGCTTCGTACGAAAGGCCATCCACTTCGCGCCCTTCGTTGCTGTTGCGTACCCAGCCTTCGAAGGCGCAAAAGCCGCCGCTGGATGCATGGCGAAGCCGCTCGCGCTGCTCCGCCAGGTCGACCGCCGCGCTGGAAAGTTCGAAACGGCTCATCCGCCCGCCACCGGTGGAATGAAGACGACCGTATCGCCATCGCGCAACGGCCGATCCCAGGTGCTGAATTCGGTATTCACCGCCACCTTGAGCACGTCCGCCGCCAGCGAGAAACCGCGCGAGGCGCGCAGCTCGTCGTAGAGATCGCGCAGCGACGCCGCCGACGTGACGACCTGCTCGCCGCTCTTGCCGGCCTGCTCGCGCAGCTGCGCGTAGTACTGAAGATGGACGACCGTCATGCCGGTGACTCCAAACGCTGCTGCATGGCTGCCCGCTCCTCGGGGGTGTTGACGTTGTCCAGCGCATCGCCGGGCGCGGGCAACAACTTGGTGTTGGACTGGATCAGCGCCTTGCGCGGGCAGTAGCTGCCGTCGCGGTAGCGCTGCAACAGCAAGGCGTGGCTGGAGGGCTCCCAGATGGCGCAGAGCGGCTCGGGCAGCCCGTCGAAGTTGCTGTTGAAGGCGGTCGCGTCGGCGGTCGCGTCGCGCGCATCGATCAGGCGTTGCAGCGTGCCGCTGTCCAGCAACGGCAGATCGCACGCCAGCACCAGCCACGCCGCGTCTGGATGAAGATCCTGCGCGGAGAGTATGCCCGCGGCGGGGCCGATGGCGTCGTAGCTGTCCACGATCTGCGGCAGGCCGGCACGCAGTGGATCGTCGCGCTGGCTGTCGCGCACGGACACGAAGGCGCGTTCGGTCACCGCTTCGAGCAGGCGCCATGCACGCAGCAGCTGCGGTTCGCCGCGATAGGCCAGCGCCGCCTTGTCCTGGCGCATGCGCTGGCTCGCGCCGCCGCTCAGCAGCAGGCCGTAGAGGGGAGCGCGCTGGCCGCTCATGCGATCTCCTCGCCGCCGATATCGTGTTTGCCGCCCGTCTTGGCGACGAGGCGAATCTCACCGATCACGATGTCGTGCGACATCGCCTTGCACATGTCGTAGATGGTCAGCGCGGCAATGCTCGCGCCGGTCAGCGCTTCCATTTCCACGCCCGTGCGCCCGGCGCAGGCCACGGTGCAATCGATCCAGGCATCCACGCCCTCCATGCGGATGTCGATATCGCACTTGTCGATGCCGAGCGGATGGCACAGCGGAATCAGCTGCGGCGTGGCCTTGGCGCCCATCACGCCGGCGATCTGCGCCACGGTGAGCACGGCGCCCTTGGGCGTCACGTAGCCGGCCTCGTGCAGGCGCTGCGCGACATCGGCGGGAAAAGTGACCCGGGCGCGGGCGCGGGCCGTCCGGCGGGTCACCGCCTTGGCGCCGACGTCCACCATGCGTGGCTGCTGCTGTTCGTCGACGTGGGAAAGCGTGGTGGGCAGTGCGGTCACGGGGCACTCCGGAAAGGCATGGGGAGGATTATCGGCCGGATGCGGGCGGGCGAAATTAAAAAACCGTCTAGAAAACGCGGCATCCCGTTTCCAGAGCCTCCGTCAGCCACCGATGTAGTGCATTTCGATCTTGCGGGGCGCCTTGCCGTGGTGCCCGGCCCGCTCCTCGCTGTAACGATCGCGGCGGCGGAGCCAGGTGTCCCGCAGCAGCTCGGTCAGCTCCGCGTCGGTGGCGCCGCCGCGCAAGGGACCACGCAGGTCGGTGCCGCGGGTGGCGAACAGGCAGGTGTACAGCATGCCTTCGGAAGACAGCCTCGCCCGCGTGCAGCCGCCGCAGAACGGCTGGCTGATGGACGAGATCATGCCGATTTCACCCGCGCCGTCCTCGAAGCGGTAGCGCGTGGCGACCTCGCCGGGGTAGGTCGGCGGCACGGCGCGCAGCGGCCAGCGGCCGCCGATGCGCTGTATCAGCTCGGCCGAGGGCACCACCGCCTCCGGACTCCAGTCGTTGCGGTTGCCCACGTCCATGTATTCGATGAAGCGCACGACGATGCCGCTGCCACGGAAGCGCTCGACCAGGTCCAGCACCGTGTGCTCGTTCACGCCACGCTGCACCACGGTGTTGAGCTTCACGCCGTGTGGGAACCCGGCAGCGCGGGCGGCCTCGATACCGGCCAGCACGTCGTCCAGTGCGCCGCGTCCGCCGCTCATGCGGTGGAACAGCGCAGGGTCGAGCGTGTCGAGGCTGATGGTGACGCGGTCGAGGCCGGCATCGCGCAGCTCGTTCGCATGCCGCGACAGCAGCACGCCATTGGAGGTCAGGGCCAGATCGGTGATGCCGTCGATGCGGCGCAAGCGCGCGACCAGTTCGACCAGGTTTGGCCGCAACAGCGGTTCGCCGCCGGTAAGGCGCAGCTTGCTCACGCCCTGCGTCGCGGCCAAGCGGCACAGGCGTTCGATCTCGTCGAAACTCAGGCGTTCGTCGTTGCGAAGGAAGGTGAAGTGCTCGCCGTAGGTCGACTCCGGCATGCAGTACGGACAACGGAAATTGCAGCGGTCCATCACCGAAATGCGCAGGTCGTGCAACGGGCGGCCCCATTGATCGACCGGCAGCACGGCCGAGGATTCGCGGGCGTCGAGTGCGTTCATCTCACCACCGGTAGAACGACGCCACCGTACCGGCGGGCGCCTTGCCCTGCCCCGGTGGCAACTGCACGAATCCCTGCGTGCGCGGCAGGGACGAAAAATCACCCGAGGTGCGTGAAGGTACTGGATAGGCCATCAGCCTCCCCTGCGTGTCGGTTTGTACGCGCGCGGGCACGAAGCTGGCCAGCGTCGGGTTGATGTCCACCGCCTCGTCCAGGCACACGTATTCGGGTGCCGCGGGCGACGCTCCCAGCGCTGCGCGCAGGGCTGGGCGCGCATAGCGCGTGGCGCACACCAGGGCGGACACGGGGTTGCCGGGCAAGGCGAACACCGCCTGCCCGCGCGGGCCGATACCGAACCACATCGGCTTGCCCGGCTTCTGCGCAATGCGATGGAACACCTTGCGCACGCCTTCCGCCGCCAGCGCCGCGGGCACGTAGTCGCGCTGCCCCATCGATACGCCACCGGAAAGCAACAGCACGTCGTGCTGCAGCAGCAGTTCGGCGATGCGCACGCGCGTGGCGTCTTCATCGTCGACGATATGCTCGGCGACGACGCGGTCGAAGCCGTCGAGCCGCAGCGCCGCACGCACGGCGGTGTCGTTGGAGCGGCGGATCTGTCCTTCGCCCAGGGGCGCATCGACCTCCACCAGTTCATCGCCGGTGGACACGATGGCGACCGACGGCATCGCCGCCACCTCGACCATCGCCACGCCATTGGCCGCCAGCAAGGCCATTTCCGCCGGCCCCAGGTGCATGCCCGGCGAGAGCAACAGGCTGCCTTGCGTACAATCCGAGCCACGCCGGTGGATGAACTGCCCTGCGGCGGGCTGGTAGCCGTCCGCCAGCGCGTAGCTGTCGCCATCGCGGTGCAATTGCTCCACCGGAATCACGCAGTCGGTGCCGGCCGGCAGCATGGCGCCGGTCGTCACCTCGAGGCACGCGTCATGCGCGGACAGCGATTGCATCCGCATGCCTGCCATCTGCGCGCCTGCCACGCGCAAGCGGCGCGGCAAGGTGGCGGACCAGTGCACGGCGATGCCATCCATCATCACGCGGTCGAATGGCGGATGATCGTGTTCGGCGTGCACGGCTTGCCGAAGTATCCGTCCTGCGGCATCGCCCAAGCGCACGCGCTCACTGCCAAACGAGGGCATGTGTTCGGCGATCAAGGCTTCCGCCTGGCTGACGCTGATCAGGTCGCTCATGGTTCCCATTGTGCGAGGAAGTATGGCCGCGTGGCACTGAGCATAGCGCGCCCGTCAAAGTCCCAGCGCAACGGCCTTCACCTGCGCCCAGGCCGTGCTGCCCGGCGCCAGCGCCAGGGCGTACCAGGATCGGCGCGTGATGCGGGCCAGCAGCGTGTTGCCGCCGGCATCGAGCTGCACGAGCAACTGCGAGGGATGATCCGCGTCGGCCACGGCGATGATGCGGCACGGCAGCTGGTTGAGCGCGCTGGTGCCTTCCTGCGGAGCCTTGGTCAGCACCACGTCGCGGGCGCCGATGCGGCAACGCAGCCGCTGGCCCACGCTTTCGTGGCGATACGGCAGCCACAGGCGCCCGCCGGCGAACTCCAGCGCGACCAGTTGGTCCTGCGCGTCGACATCCACCACCTGCCCGTCGATGACCGCGCCCACGGCTTCGCCCAAGGCCGGCGGCAGGTCCAGCCGGGTCAGGGTGTCCTGCAGGCTGCCCTGCGCCACCACGTGTCCCGCTTCCATCAGCACCAGATGGTCGGCCAGCCGCGCCACCTCGTCCACGTTGTGGCTCACGTAGATCATCGGCACGCGCAGCGTGGCATGCAGCGATTCCAGGCAAGCCATGAGGTCACCGCGCGCCGCGCCATCGAGCGCGGACAACGGCTCGTCGAACAGCAGCAGGGCGGGATCGGAAAGCAGCGCCTGCACCATCGCCACGCGCTGGCGCTCGCCACCGGAGAGGTGATCCACGCGACGCGGCAACAGGGGCCGCAAGCCGAAGCGATCAATCAGGCCTTCGCGATCCAGATGCGCCGGGCGGCCCGCGCGCCGATAGCCGAAATCCAGGTTGCCGGCGACGCTGCGATGGGTAAACAGGCTGGGCTCCTGGAAGACATAGCCGAGGCGCCGACGATGCGTGGGCACGAATACGCGATGCAGGCTGTCCTGCCACAGCTGCGATCCAAAACTCATCCGGCCCGACGCGTCGCGTTCCAGTCCCGCGATGGCGCGCAGGCAGCTGCTCTTGCCCGCGCCGGAAGGCCCGAACAAGGCGGTGATGCCCTGCGGCGGCAAGCGCAGGTCGATATCGAACGCGAGCGCACCGCGGCGCCAGGCGAGCTTGGCTTCCAGGCCGTGCGGGGAATCAGTCACGCGTCTGCCTGCGGGTGCGCAAGAGCGACATGGCGAGCAAGGCCGCGAACGACACCGCGAGCAGGCACAGCGACAGCACGTTGGCCTGGTGGTACTCGCCCGCCTGCACATGATCGTAGATGCGCATGGACAGCACGCGCGTCTGGCCCGGAATGTTGCCGCCGATCATCAGCACCACGCCGAACTCGCCCACCGTGTGGGCAAAACTAAGCACCGCTGCGGTCACCACGCCCGGCAAGGCCAGGGGCAAGGCGATGCTGAAGAAGCGGTCCAGCGGCCCCGCACGCAGGCAGGCGGCCACTTCCAGCGGGCGGTTGCCCACCGCTTCGAAGGCGTTCTGCAGCGGCTGCACCACGAACGGCAGCGAATACAGCATCGAGGCCACCACCAGTCCCTTGAAGGTGAACGGCAACGCCGCCAGCCCGAGCGCGGCCATGGCCCGCCCCACCACGCCGTTCGGCCCCAGCAGCATCAGCAGATAGAAACCCAGCACGGTCGGCGGCAACACCAGGGGCAGGGCCACCACGGCGGCGATGGGGCGCCGCCAGCGCGAGCGCGTATGCGCCAGCCACCACGCCAGCGGCAGGCCGAACAGCAGCAACAGCACCGTGACCGTCGTCGCCAGCCGCAGCGTCAGCCCCAACGCCTCGATGTCCGCATCCGTCAGCCAGGCCATGAGGGGCGCTCAGTGCGCGCCGTCCTCCGGCAGGTTGAAGCCGTAGCGCGCAAGCAGGGCCTTGGCCGGCGCCGACTGCACGTAGCGTGCGAAGTCCTGCGCAAGCGGGTTGTCCGCGCCGCGCCGGGTCAGTACGAAACTCTGCTTCAGCGGCTCGTACAGCGATGCCGGCACGGGCTCGGACGTGCCCTTGACGGGCGAGTTGATCACCAGCGATTCCGCCACCAGCCCCACCTGCGCGTTGCCGCTCTGCGCGAACTGCGCGGTCTGGCCGATGTTGTCGCCAAACACCAGCCGCGACTGCAGCTTGTCCCATACGCCCGCCGCACGCAGCGCCTGTTCGGCGCGCTTGCCGTACGGCGCATGCTGCGGATTGGCGATGGCGATGCGTCCGAAGCGAGGCTGCGCCAGGTCGGCGACCTGCACGCCGCGCATGTCGATGCTCGCGCTCCACATCACCAGGTGGCCAAATGCATAAGGCACCGGCGTACCGCCTGCCTTGCCGTGCTCCACCAGTTGCTGCGGGTAGCCGCTGTCCGCCGAGAAGAAGATCTCGAAGGGCGCGCCCTGCTCGATCTGCGTCAGCAGGTTGCCCGAGGAGCCATACACCACGTCGATGCGGCTGCCGGGATGATCGTGGCGATACGCCGCCGCCACCTCGTCCAGCGCCTGATGCAGGTCGGCCGCGGCGGCCACCGTGATGTGGTTGTCGGCGGGCGCGGCCATCGACGCGGATGCGAACACCGCCCCGAGGGCCAACAGGGCTTGCAACAGCCGACGCTTCATCGTGTCACTCCTGGTGCGGTGGTTGAGGATAGTCCAGCCCATCGTCTACTTGGCGCGACGATGGCGCACGCTGTCGCGCACGTCCACGTCGAACAGCAGTTCCAGTGGCTCGCCCTCGCCGCTTTCCAGCACAAACGTCAGCCCGTCGCGGGACGGCAAGGTGGCCGCGTAGGCGCGCAGGGAGTCTTCGGGCAGGTCGATCGTCCAGGCGACCGCCGGCCCACTGAAGCGTGCCGCCGCGCCGGCCACCGCGCGCAGCGTGCACGACAGCGACATGTCGTGTGTAAAACGCGTATGCGAAACCACGGGCTGGCCCACCAGCAGGCTGGCCAGCTCCACCTCGCCGATGCGCACGCGCAGGCTCTGCCCTTCGATCTGCAGTTTCATGATGCGACTCCTTGAGGGTCTGATCCGCCGAGCAGCGGCTCGTCGGGATGCAGGCTCGCCACGATGACTTGCGCGCCTGGCGCGACGGGGCCGGCGTCTTCCGGCAGCACGATCCAGGCCCCGGCCTGCGCGAACGGCTGGATGCGGAACGGCTGCTGCTGCGCGAGCACCTGCGCATGAAGCCGGCCGGTTTCATCCTGCGTCACGCGACCCCGCAGGAAATGGCGCAAGCCGGGCTTGGGCTGCTGCGGCGTATCGAGCACGGCCTGCCACGCGGGTTCGGCCGCCTGCCCACGCATGGCGCGCAGCAGCGGCGCGATGAAAAAGCGCAACCCCACCGCCACGGCCATGGGCGTACCGGGCAGGCCGAACACCATCGCATCGCCCAGCATCGCCGCCAGTTGCGGCTTGCCGGGGCGAATGCCGACCTTGTGGAACAGCAGGCGCGCGTCGAGTTCCGCCAGGGCGTCGGGCACGAAGTCGTAGCGTCCCATCGACACGGCGCCGGTGCTGACGATCAGATCGACACCCGCGCGTTGCGCACGCCGCATGGCGTCGGTGAAGCTCTGTCCGGTGTCGTCCACCGTTTCGCAAGACAGCACGTGCGCGCCCATCGCGGCGAGCGCCGCCGCGAGATACGGACCGTTGGAGGCGTAGATCTCGCCATCGCGCAGCGGCTGCGACGGATCCGCCTGCAATTCCTTGCCGGTGCAGATGATCGCCACCCGTGGCGCGCGCACCACCTCCACCGCGGCGATACCAAGCGCCGCGAACAACATCACGTGACTGGCCGCCACGCGGGTGCCGGCGGAGGCGATCACAGTGCCTTTCGCAACGTCGCTGCCGGCGTAACGGACGTTGGCCGTCGGCATCACCGCATCGAGCAGGCGGATGCGCGCGGGCGAACCGTCAGGCCGGCGTTCCAGCAGTTCCGTATGCTCGACCGGCACCACGGTATCGAGCCCATCGGGTAGACGCGCGCCGGTCATGATTTCCCAGGCCATGCCGGCGGATGCGCGCCGCGCATCGCCCGCGGCCTGCGAACCCTGCACCGCATGCTCCGAACCTGCCGCAAGCGCTTGCGGGGCGTGCAGGGCATAACCGTCCATCGCCGAATGATCGAACGAGGGCAAGTCCATCGGGCTCACCACATCGCGCGCCAGCACCTTGCCCACGGCCTCGCCCACCGGGTACGACAGCGCCTCTAGCCGCCTGGCGTGCTGCAAGATCCGCTGAAGGGCGTCGTGGTAAGCAATCATCCGAAGTCGTGGCCTGTGTCGTCGCGCGGGAAGCTGCCTCCCCGCCATGCTCTGCGCGGGGGCTGCCGTATGCAAGCGGCCAAGCTACCTTGATACGATGCGCGGTGTCGACCGAGGCCGTCCGCGCCCGGTCGACACGCGACCGTTTGCCGCCGCAACCGCAGGAGAACCGCCCGTGTCCGACCGCGCAGAGACATCGCCGGGTGTTGCCGTCCGCACGGTCGACCGCTGGCGAAACGGCGCGTCGTCGCACGAGGAAGACCTCATCGCCGAGGAAATCCCCGTCGCCATGGTCTACAACGGCGCCAGCTTCGCCGTGATGATGGCCTCGCCGCACGACCTGGACGATTTCGCCCTGGGTTTCTCGCTGACCGAGCGCCTGGTCAACGACGCATCGCAACTGCTGCAGCTGGAAACGCATGCCCTGCTCGAAGGCATCGAGCTGGCCATGCGCGTCACCGACAACGCTCCGGGCGCGCATCTGGACAAGGCGCGGGAACGCCTGCTGCCGGGCCGCAGCGGCTGCGGCATCTGCGGCACGCGGGACCTGGAAAACGCGGTGCGCCACGACGGCGCGGCGGGCGCTGGCCCCAGTCTGACCCGCGAAGCACTGGAACGCGCGCTGCAGGAACTCAAGGCGCGCCAGCCGATGAACCTCGCCACCGGCGCGGTGCACGCGGCGGCCTGGGCCGATGCCTCGGGCCATATTCTTCATGTGCGCGAGGACGTCGGCCGCCACAACGCGCTGGACAAGCTGATCGGAGCCATCCATCGCGCTGGCGTTGATGTGGATGCGGGATTCGCCCTGGTCACCAGCCGCGCCAGCTACGAAATGGTGACCAAGGCGGCGAGCGTCGGCATCGCCGTGCTGGCCGCGATCTCCGCGCCGACGGCACTTGCTGTCGAACTTGCGCGCAGTGCGGGCATTACGTTGATCGGCTTTGCGCGTCCGGGGAGTCACAATGTGTATACGCATCCGGAGAGGCTGGGGCCCTAGCCTTTTTCGACATCACCGTTTCGACATCACCGCGAGGTTCACTCCCCTCACCGTCATTCCGGCGCAGGCCGGAAGGGCTTTTCAACAGCCGAAGGGCTGGTCATCCAGTGGCCTCGGTGCACGGTTTTCGCGAAAGAGCCAAAAGTTCTGGCTGCACGCGACAACCAACCATCGTCGCTACTGGATTCCGGCCTGCGCCGGAATGACGAGCAAGGTAATGGGTGCTCACACGAGATTTTGAACAAGCGCCTTGCAATCAAGGCCGATCGGTCGTCCCACCATCCACCACCTCGATGATGGTGACACTGCGCACCCAGCGCGCAGGTCGCTTGTCGCCGGGAACGAGCAGGCGCAGCGGCCCGTCCTTGTCCAGCGGCTTGCCGTCGCGCGTATCCACCAGCAGCACCTGCGTGTGCCCCAGCGTCGGATCGAGATCGGCCAGCCCGAACACCACCTGGTACTTGTCCGCGGCCGTGACTCGGACGAAGGATGCCAGCGCCTTGCCACGCAGCGGCTTGTCCAAGGGCACGCCGGCCTTGGCCAGCACGTCTTCCAGCTTTACGCCGCGCCACTGGGCGGCTGGCTCGTCGTGTGCCGAAGCGGTGACCTCTTCATGCGGCATGCCAGCCAACGCAGCGGCGTCGAGCGTCAGCGCGGGCTTGCCCTGCACCCTCACGCTTACGCCCGCGGGAGCGGGCGACACGGGCGCATCGGCAGCGTTCGCCAAGAAGGCGAGACACGTGGCAAGCATCAAGCACCCGAAGAAGTACTTAGTCGACAGCGTTGTTGCCATGCACAGCTCCTTTTGTCATGGAAATTCACATCGCCTCTACTGCCAAGCCGGCCGGCGATACGTAGACTTTGCCCGTTCGCATCCAAGCATGCTTTGCCAGCCGTCACCAAGATCGATGGCTGGACTGACTCAGGTCAGCACCCCAGGGGTTACATCGCTCTAGCTTAAGCGCAGATAGGGGTGAGCCGTCCTGCCGAGAGGAGGTGCGCGTGGAACCGACGACCAACCCAAGCTCGCGCCAGCAGGAACGCACCGCGTTTCTGCTGCTGCTCGTGCTGTTTCCCGTGCTGTCGGTGATGTTCATCGCCGCCTTCGGCTTTGCCGTGTGGTTCTGGCAGATGTTCGTGAGCGGGCCGCCCCATGTCTGACGCCATCGCCTCCCCGCAAGGGAATGCCATGAAGGACGAGCACCACATTTCCAGCCTCGTCGTGCTGCATCGCCCGGATGCCATCGCCGCGCTCGGCGCCTTCGTGGAGCAGCACGCCGCGCTGGACATCGCCGTTCAAGGCGATTGCCGCTGCGTGGTGGTGTGCGAGACCGACAGCCAGCGCGCCGTGATGGACCACATCGACGCGCTGGAAGCCCTGCCCGGCGTCATCAACGTATCGCTGATCTACCACCACGTGGAACCCTGCGCCGTGATGGACGACGTGGTGCACACCGCGGCAACGCCCCAAGGAGTCGACGCATGACGCTGAACCTGACGCGACGGGAATTCATCCGCAACACCGCCGTGGCGGTGGCCGCGAACGTGGCCGGGCTGGCCGTGCCCGCCAGCGCCACCAACGTGCTGCTGGAAGGCGACCTGACCCAGCTCAAGTGGAGCAAGGCGCCCTGCCGTTTCTGCGGCACCGGCTGCGGCGTCAATGTGGCGGTGAAGGATGGCCGCGTGGTGGCCACGCACGGCGACCAGCTGGCGGAGGTCAACCGCGGCATCAACTGCGTGAAGGGTTATTTCCTCTCCAAGATCATGTACGGCGCGGACCGGCTCACCGCGCCCCTGCTGCGCAAGAAGGATGGCGTCTACGCCAAGGACGGCACGTTCACCGAAGTGTCGTGGGACGAAGCCTTCGACGTGATGGCGCAGCAGTTCAAGCGCGTGCTCAAGGAGAAAGGCCCCGAGTACGTCGGCATGTTCGGTTCCGGCCAGTGGACGGTGTGGGAAGGCTATGCCGCCAACAAGCTGTTCAAGGCCGGCTTCCGCAGCAACAACCTGGACCCCAACGCACGCCATTGCATGGCCTCGGCCGTGATGGGCTTCATGCGTACCTTCGGCATGGACGAGCCGATGGGGTGCTACGACGACATCGAAGCCGCCGACGCCTTCGTGCTGTGGGGCTCGAACATGGCGGAGATGCACCCGATCCTGTGGACACGCGTGACCGACCGGCGGCTGTCCAACCCCAACGTCAAGGTGGCGGTGCTGTCGACCTTCGAGCACCGCAGCTTCGAGCTGGCCGATATCCCTATCGTCTTCACGCCGCAGACGGACCTGGTGATCCTCAACTACATCGCCAACCACATTATTCAGAGCGGCCGCGTCAACCAGGATTTCGTCGACAAGCACACCACGTTCAAGCGCGGCGTCACCGATATCGGCTACGGCCTGCGTCCGGACAATCCGCTGGAGGTGAATGCGAAAAACGCCAAGGATCCGAACGCCGGCGAAGCCATCGACTTCGAGCAGTTCGCCGCCTTCGTCAAGCCCTACACGCTGGAAAAAGCCGTCGAAATGACGGGCGTGGAAAAGGGCTGGCTGGAAAAACTGGCCGAGTTGTACGCCGACCCGAAGACCAAGGTCGTGTCGTTCTGGACCATGGGCTTCAACCAGCACACGCGCGGCGTGTGGGCCAACAACATGGTCTACAACCTGCACCTGCTCACCGGCAAGATTTCCACGCCGGGCAACAGCCCGTTCTCGCTCACCGGCCAGCCATCCGCCTGCGGCACCGCGCGCGAAGTGGGCACCTTCAGCCATCGCCTGCCGGCCGACATGGTGGTGACCAACCCCGAGCACCGCAAGCACGCGGAGGAGATCTGGAAGATCCCGCACGGCATCATCCAGCCCAAGCCCGGCTACCACGCCGTGCAGCAGAACCGCATGCTGCGCGACGGCAAGCTCAGCGCGTACTGGGTGCAGGTGAACAACAACGTGCAGGCCGGCGCCAACCTGATGCAGGAGACCTACCTCGGCTATCGCGACCCGCGCAACTTCATCGTCGTGTCCGATGCCTACCCTACGGTCACCGCGCAGTCGGCCGATCTCATTCTTCCCGCCGCCATGTGGGTGGAGAAGGAAGGCGCCTACGGCAATGCCGAGCGCCGCACGCAGTTCTGGCATCAGCTGGTGAAGGCGCCGGGCCAGGCGCGCTCGGACCTGTGGCAGCTGATGGAATTCTCCAAGCGCTTCACCACCGACGAGGTGTGGCCCGCCGACATCCTCGCGGCGAACCCGCAGTTCAAGGGCAAAACGCTGTTCGAGGTGCTGTACCGCAACGGCAACGTGGACAAGTTCCCCAGCTCGGACATCGAAGCCGGCTACGACAACGACGAAGCGGCCGCCTTCGGCTTCTACGTGCAGAAAGGGCTGTTCGAGGAATACGCCACGTTTGGCCGCGGCCATGGCCACGACCTTGCACCGTTCGACGATTACCACAAGGCGCGCGGCCTGCGCTGGCCCGTGGTCGACGGCAAGGAAACGCGCTGGCGCTATCGCGAAGGTTCCGACCCGTACGTGAAGGCGGGGACGCAGTTCCAGTTCTACGGCAACCCTGACGGCCGCGCGGTGATCTGGGCCCTGCCCTATGAACCGCCCGCCGAGATGCCCGACAAGGAATACGACCTATGGCTGTCCACCGGCCGCGTGCTGGAACACTGGCATTCCGGTTCGATGACCATGCGCGTGCCCGAGCTGTACCGCGCCGTCCCTGAGGCGGTGGTGTTCATGAACCCCGACGACGCCCGCGCGCGCGGACTCAAGCGCGGCGACGAAGTGAAGGTGATCTCCCGCCGCGGCGAAATGCGCTCGCGGGTGGAGACGCGCGGACGCAACCGCCCGCCGCCGGGCCTGGTGTTCGTGCCGTGGTTCGACGCCGGCCAGCTGATCAACAAGGTGACGCTGGACGCGACCGATCCCATCTCCAAGCAGACCGACTACAAGAAGTGCGCGGTCAAGGTCGTGGCCGTCTAGGAGAACCATCCATGCGCGACAAGTCTCTGATGCTCATCGCGGTGCTGGTGGTGCTCGTGGCCGCCGCCGTGGGCTTTGCCGTCGGCAGGAAATCCACGCCCGAGCCGCACGTGGCCGCCGCTAGTACGACGACAACGCCCGCCGCCGCGAGCACGGCCGAACCCGTGGCGGCCGGCGACCAGATCGACGCCATCCGCCGGGGCGCGCCGGTCAATCAGGAAATCGCACCGCCCTTGATGGCGCGCGTGGAAAACGCGGACGTCAAGCGCAACCGCGCCTACCCGATGCAGCCGCCGACCATTCCGCACGCGATCGACAACTACCAGATCGACAAGAACTCCAACCGCTGCCTGCTGTGCCACGCGCGCGCCAACGCCGACAAGTTCCAGGCGCCGCCGGTCAGCGTGACGCACTACATGGATCGCAACGACCAGTTCCTCGCCACCATTTCGCCGCGCCGCTACTTCTGCAACCAGTGCCACGTGGTGCAGACCGACGCCAAGCCGCTGGTCGCCAATACCTTCAAGGACATCGACACCATCCTGTCCGAAGAACAAGACAAGAAGGCGAACTGACCATGTGGCCACGACTCAAGCGTTGGCTGCTCGCGCTGTGGCGGACCGTTCGCCGCCCAAGCATCCACTACAGTCTGGGCTTTCTCACGCTCGGCGGCTTCATCGCGGGCGTGCTGTTCTGGGGCGCGTTCAACACGGGCCTGGAGATGACCAACACCGAAGCGTTCTGCACGGGTTGCCATGAAATGCGCGACAACGTGTTCCAGGAACTGAAGACGACCATCCACTACACCAACCGCTCCGGCGTGCGCGCCACCTGTCCCGACTGCCATGTGCCGCACAAGTGGACGGACAAGATCGCCCGCAAGATGCAGGCGTCCAAGGAAGTCTGGGGCAAGCTGTTCGGCACGGTGGACACGCGCGAGAAATTCCTCGACCACCGCCTTGAACTGGCCGAGCACGAATGGGCGCGACTCAAAGCCAACGATTCGCTGGAATGCCGCAACTGCCACAACTACGCGTCGATGGACCTGACGCGGCAATCGACGCGCGCCGCCGAGATCCACAAGCGCTGGCTGGGCACGGGCGAGAAGACCTGCATCGACTGCCACAAGGGCATCGCGCATCACCTGCCGGACATGACGGGAATTCCGCAGGGGTAAGCGCGGTCCGCGCCACTCAGGCGTGCGGCGGCCCCTTCAACTCGACCATGTTGCCCTGCGGGTCGTACAGGTAGATGGACGGGCCCTCGCCCTTGGCGCCGTAGCGCGAGCCCACTTCGCCCACGCGCACGCCGTGCGCCTTCAGGTGCGCCACGATGGCGGCTTCGTCGTAGCCCTCCACCTGCAGGCAGAGGTGGTCCATGTTGTGCCCCTCCGCGCCTGGGCCGGCGCCACCCACGCGGCCGAGCTTGCCGTCCAGCGCGACCAGATCGATCAGGGAATCCCCGGCACGCAGCTGCACCAGCCCGATCTCGTCCTGCCGGCGCTCCTCCCGGCAGCCGAGTACCTCGCAGTAGAAGCGCTGCATGGCGGCCACGTCGGCCACGCGCAGCACCACGTGGTCGATCCGGGTGAGCTGGAACGGGGGTTTGGGCATGGGAAGCTCCGTGAACAGATTGGCCATGTTAGAGCGTCGGACTGGCCTCAGCGCCTAATTCGCCTCACCGTCCTTCCGGCGCAGGCCGGAATCCAGTAGCGAATGCGTAAGATGGGCGCGATATCTCCCGCTCTTGGGCCCGTTCGCGAAAATCCAACGTGGAGGCCACTGGATTCCGGCCTGCGCCGGAATGACGGTGAGGGAGAATGGCGTGCGGGAAGATCATGAACGGTCTCTCAGCTCCCGCTGAGACCCAATCCGCACCCAGGGAAGCAATCCCGGCCAAGGCCCCCTATAATCGCCGTTTAGCGTGTGGTGGGAGAAGCGGCGGGAGCCGCTGCCGAAGGCGCAACGCCCGTAATCGCTCAGGCCCCATACCATCACCCGCACCAACACTCTGGAGAGACCGGTTCAATCCGGCGCCGAAGGGGCACGAAGCCTGGGTTTCACCGCCCTGCCTTCCAAACTCTCAGGCAAAAGGACAGAGGGGCGCTTCGCGTGCGGCTTGCACGTTTCCTACGGACGCCCCTGCCAATGAGTCAGAACGCCAACCCTTCCCTGCGCGACCTCGAGCACCACGACGCCTTCATCGAGCGTCACATCGGCCCCAACGAAGCGGAAATCGCCACCATGCTGGCGCTGCTGGGCTACGACTCGCTGGAAGCGATGACCGACGCCATCGTGCCGGGCAAGATCAAGTCGCCCGCGCCGCTCGCCCTGCCGGCGCCGATCACCGAAGTGGAAGCGATCGCCAAGATCCGCGCCATCGCCGACAAGAACCAGGTGTTCAAGAGCTTCATCGGCCAGGGCTACTACGGCACGCTGACCCCGAACGTCATCCTGCGCAACATCCTGGAGAATCCGGCGTGGTACACGGCCTATACGCCGTACCAGGCGGAGATCTCGCAGGGCCGCATGGAGGCGCTCATCAACTTCCAGACCATGTGCGCCGACCTCACCGGCATGGAGATCGCCAACGCGTCCCTGCTCGACGAGGGCACCGCCGCCGCCGAGGCGATGACGCTGGCCAAGCGCTCGGCCAAGTCCAAGTCCAACACCTTCTTCGTTTCCCGCGCCGTGCACCCGCAGACGCTGGAAGTGCTCAAGACCCGCGCCGAGGCGATGGGCATCGACCTGCACATCGGCGACGACAGCGAAGCGGCCAGCGTCGACAGCTACGGCGTACTGCTGCAGTACCCCGACACCTTCGGCCGGATCAACGACTACAAGGCACTGGCCGATGCCGTGCACGCGCGCCACGGAGTGGTCTGCGTGGCCACCGACCTGCTCGCCCTGACCCTGATCGCCGCGCCGGGAGAATGGGGCGCCGACATCGTGGTGGGCAATACGCAGCGCTTCGGCGTGCCGTTCGGCTTCGGTGGCCCGCACGCCGCCTTCATGGCCTGCCGCGACAGCTACAAGCGCTCCATGCCGGGCCGCCTGATCGGCGTGTCCATCGACGCCGAAGGCAAGCCGGCCTACCGCCTCACCCTGCAGACGCGCGAGCAGCACATCCGCCGCGAGAAGGCCACCTCCAACATCTGTACCGCGCAGGTGCTGCTGGCCGTGATGGCGAGCATGTACGCCGTGTACCACGGTCCGGAAGGCCTCACCCGCATCGCCCGCCACGTGCATCGCCTCACCGCGATCCTGTTCGCTGCGCTGCGCCAGGCCGGCGTCGCCGCCGACGCGCACTTCTTCGATACGCTGCACATCACCGGCGTGGATGCCGAAGCACTGCACGCCAAGGCACGCGCCGCCGGCTTCAACCTGCGCGCCATCGACACCAGCAGCGTCGGCGTCAGCCTGGATGAAACCACCACGCGTGCCGACGTCGTTGCGCTGGCCGAGGTGTTCGGCGCCAAGATCACCGATATCGATGCCCTCGACGCCAGCGTGCACGACGCGCTGCCGCCGCAGCTGCTGCGCACCACCAAGTTCCTGACCCACCCGGCCTTCAACACGCACCACAGCGAGCACGAGCTGCTGCGCTACATGCGTTCGCTGGCCGACAAGGACCTGGCGATGGATCGCACCATGATCCCGCTGGGCAGCTGCACCATGAAGCTCAACGCCACCGCCGAGATGATCCCGGTGACGTGGCCGGAGTTCGCCAACATCCATCCGCTGGCGCCGGCCGACCAGGCCAAGGGCTACAAGCAGCTCATCGACGAGCTGGAAGCGATGCTGGTGGAATGCACCGGCTACGACGCGGTCAGCCTGCAGCCGAACTCCGGTGCGCAAGGCGAATACGCCGGCCTGCTCGCCATCCGCGCCTACCACCGCTCGCGCGGCGAAGGCCACCGCGACATCTGCCTGATCCCGGAATCGGCCCACGGCACCAACCCGGCCTCCGCGCAGATGTGCGGCATGCAGGTGGTGGTGACCAAGTGCGACGCGAACGGCAACGTGGACGTGGCCGACATCCAGCGCGCCGCCGAGAAGTTCAGCGACCGCCTCGCCGCGCTGATGATCACCTACCCGTCCACGCACGGCGTGTTCGAGGAAGACATCGTCAAGATCTGCGAGATCGTGCACCAGCACGGCGGCCAGGTGTACACCGACGGCGCCAACATGAACGCGCTGGTCGGCGTGGCCAAGCCGGGCAAGTGGGGTTCGGACGTCTCGCACCTCAACCTGCACAAGACCTTCTGCATCCCGCACGGCGGCGGCGGCCCGGGCGTGGGCCCGTGCGCGGTGAAGTCGCATCTTGCCCCCTTCCTCCCGCGCACGTTCGGCGGCGAAGGCACCGTGGGCATGGTTTCCGCCGCGAGCTTCGGCTCCGCCTCCATCCTTCCGATCAGCTGGATGTACATCACCATGATGGGCGCCGCCGGCCTGCGCCGCGCCACCCAGGTGGCCCTGCTCAACGCCAACTACATCGCCAAGCGCCTGGCGCCGCACTACGAGACGCTCTACACCGGCCGCAACGGCCTGGTGGCGCATGAGTGCATTCTCGACCTGCGCCCGCTGAAGGACGCCACCGGCATCGGCGCGGAAGACGTGGCCAAGCGCCTCATCGACTTCGGCTTCCACGCCCCGACGCTGAGCTTCCCCGTCGCCGGCACGCTGATGGTCGAACCGACCGAAAGCGAGTCGCAGTACGAGCTGGACCGCTTCATCGACGCGATGATCCAGATCCGCGAGGAAATCCGCGCCGTGGAAGAAGGCAAGCTGGACCGCGAGGACAACCCGCTCAAGCACGCGCCGCACACCGCCGTGATGGTGTCGGCTTCCGAATGGACCCACGCCTACCCGCGCGAACTGGCCGCCTTCCCGCTGCCCAGCCTGCGCTTCCAGAAGTACTGGTCGCCGGTGGCCCGCGTGGACAACGTCTACGGCGACAAGAACGTGTTCTGCAGCTGCGTACCGGTGGAAGCGTTCAAGGGCGAGATCGAAGCCTTCAGCGAGCCGAACGTGGCGTAACGACGTTCCGCCTCGATGCGACACCAAGGGCCCCGCAGGGGCCCTTTCCTTTCACGTCCGAGTGCACGGGCCGCTTGAGTTAACTGGCGGCAAATGCCAACGGATCAGGCTGTCGCTAACGCCTACGGCGAGCCGCCATGATCAGGCTTGCTCCCGTGGGTAAGGTAGTGCCATGCGCAAGGCGATGACGCTCGCGTACGAGCAATCGCTCCATGGCGCGCACTATGAGGCCACCTTCGGTACCGTGAGCCACTTCGGCGGTCGTCGAGCGATGCAGCCCAAGCCTGTACGGCAACACGCGCACCACCGCAATCGGCAGGAGCAGAGGCGAGAAGAAATAGGAGGAAAACTCGATATCGAAGAACGGTGCCACCAATTTCTGGATCGATGCCTTGGTGTAACGCCGGAAGTGCCCTGCCAGTACGTCTGCATCCGACCACATCCAAGTGTAGGCCGGTACGGTAAGAAAGAGCATGCCGCCCGGTTTCAGGATCTCCGCCAGTTCGCGGATGAAGCCGTGGTCGTCCTCCACGTGTTCGATCACATCGAAGACCCCTACCGCAGCCGCCGAACCTTTGGCTACGCCCGCGTCCGACAGTGTCGAGCAGATCACGCGTGGTATGTGCCGCTTAAGGCGAGCGTTCGTCGCCCCTCGCTGGCCTGGCTCGACCAGCACCACGTCATGTCCCTCGTCCAGGAGCCGCCTGGCGACGTAGCCGTTGCCGCCGCCGACGTCATAAAAGACTCCATCGACGGGATAACGCCGCACCATCGACGCGATGCATTCGTTGCGATGACGAAACCAGAAGGACGTGTCCTCGACCCCGAAACAGGTGTCGTGGTCCTCGTCCGCATAAGAAACGTTATCAGGCGAGTGCGTCGGGTGCGTAGTCAACGGAAACAGGTCCTCGTGCCAGCCCGATCCAAAAAAAGAGGCGGTCGGCCTAGCTTACCGCCGCCGTCCGCTGGATAGCGAACGTGCGTTGCTCCCCGCGGCATTAATTGCCCACAAACCCTACGAACTGGGCAATCCGCTCAACCACATAGGCCTGCTGATCCGCACTGAGGCCGATCCAGAGTGGAAGGCGGATGATCCGCTCCGACAGCTCATCCGTAACCGCCAAGCTTCCCGACGTTCGACCAAAACGCAGGCCACCAGGCGAGGAATGCAGCGGAACATAATGGAATACCGCACCAATGCCCTGGTTCTTCAATGTAGCGAGCAAGGCTTGCCGGTCGAACTCGGGTGCAAGCAACACATAAAACATGTGGGCGTTGTGCTCGCAGCCGTCCGGGATGATCGGCCGCCGCAGGAAGCCTGCCCGCTCCAGCGGTTCGAGCATGTCGTAATAGCGTTGCCAGATGTCCAGCCTCTGCTGCGTGATGCCCTGCGATTCCTCCAACTGGGCCCACAGGAATGCCGCCACCAGCTCGCCCGGCAAAAAGGACGAACCGGCCTCCTGCCAGGTGTACTTGTCGACCTCACCGCGGAAGAAACGACTGCGATCGGTACCCTTTTCGCGGATGACCTCTGCCATGGACGCCATGGCCGGATCGTTCACCAGTAACGCACCGCCCTCGCCGGAAATGACGTTCTTGGTTTCATGAAAGCTGTAATTGCCCAGGTCGCCGATCGAACCCAAGGCGCGGCCATGGTAGGAGGCCATGACGCCTTGCGCCGCGTCCTCCACGACCTTGATGCCGTGACGGCGGGCCAAGGGCATGATGATGTCCATCTCGCAGCCGACTCCCGCGTAGTGCACGGGCACGATCGCCTTCGTTCTGGGTGTGATGGCCTCTTCTACAAGGCGCTCATCGAGGTTGAGCGTATCCTCCCTGATATCGACGAATACCGGCTTTGCGCCGCGCAATACGAAGGCATTGGCGGTCGACACGAACGTATATGACGGCATGATCACTTCATCGCCAACGCCAACGTCCAGCAGCATAGCCGACATTTCCAGGGCCGCGGTGCACGAATGGCTCAACAGCGCTTTGGACGTGCCGGTGTTGCGCTCCAGCCATGCGTGGCAACGCTTGGTAAAGGGCCCGTCACCCGCCAGCGCACCCTTGAAGTGCGCCTGCGAGATGTAATAGAGCTCCTTGCCCGTCATATGAGGCCGGTTGAAAGGAATGTAATCGCGTTCACTCATGGGTATGACCGGATTTGGATTGCCAAGCTAGGAGTGCCTTCGTGGCTAAAAGCAGTAGGAAGAATATCCAGACGTAGTTGACCAGATACGCGTAACGAGCCGCAGGGCGAAACGTCAGCACTATCTTTTCCGCATGATCCGGAACCATTACTCCCTGGAAGAAACCATTGACCGATAGTGCCGCCGCGGGCCGCCAAAGACCATCCACCAGGGCTAGCGCCTGCCAATCGGGATGATATTGCTGACTGATGATCAGCAGCGACGGCGATGCAGCGGAAACCGCCACCTCGATGGCATCGCCCTGATCTCTTACCACCCTTGATGGTAGGGACGGCAACGCCCTCGGATCGCCCACATCGGCATTCGACGTCTCTCGCGGCAGGGTCCGGTCGGCGAGCTGAAGCGACTGGCCCATATGCCGGGCCACATCGCACAGCCATATTCCATCGACCTGCGTCGAACAGGTCAGCGAGGGATCGGTCAGCCTGACCGAAGACAACACCAGCGCAACGTCGCTCATCCAAAATGCAGCCCCCGCGTAGTCGGGCGCGATCTGGCTGTTCCACCGCCCGAAGGTTACGGCCTCTCCCCCCAGGAGACGGAGAAATTGCTGGTAACGACGGGATGAAAGGCTATCGTAGCTATGCACCGAAGGCAGGCCGACGAGGGCGTTGAAGTTGGGCGGCAATGCAGCGATGCCGGGCGCTGCAATGGCAAAGCGCGCGTGGTCGTGCAGCCGCATAGCCACGGCTTCGACAAGGGGCGACTGCGTATGCATCTGGCTGGGGCGCTGCTTCAATAATGTAGGCGCCACCGCAAAGGCGAGCCAGCAGCCACAGGCAAGCATCAGCGCCGTAGCAAGGCGTATCCTCAAGCACACACCCATTACGAACAGCACGATAGTCACATCGACCACGAGCTGTGAACGGAGTATAGGCCATCCCTGCTGTACGCCGTAGGCGACGCTGCCGCCAATTAGCGCAAGCAAGAGCACGCCCGTGATCAGAGCAATACGCCACGAGCGGACCTGCTTATGCTCAAGTGCATCTATGGCATAAGCCTGGAGCATGACGCAGGGCATCAACAACATCGCCATCGGGTTGGTGCGTGACAACCCAAGCCCCAGATGGTCTACGCCGAACAGGTAGAGCGGCCGGACGGTCGCCACCAGGATGATCAGCACTACGGCGATCCACCACATGCGGCCGCCGCGAACCTTCGCGACGACGCCGGCGACAATCAAAGAGGTGGTCAGAAGACACAAACTGAGCCCGTTATAGACCACCGGATAATCTGGACGCGTGACGACACCGAACAGATTCGGCGTCGTCAGCAGCACGATCTCCCGACCAATATCGCCGAGCGACGACAAGTGCGGCAAGGCGGCCAGGAAGAAATCATTATCCGGCCGTAGCCGGGCCGATTGCAGCGTCGCATTGAAAAGATCGATCAGGATGGGTGCCGCCAACACGACAGCCGCCAGTCCGGCCAGCCCTGCCTGAAAGGCAAAGCGCAAGGCAACCCGCCGCCCTTCCCGATCGGACCGGAGCAGCAGAACGATCACGTAGCCACCCACGATGTAGGCCTGGTACACCGTCAGTTGCGGGTACGAGGTCATTAACAGGCTATAAGTGCAGAAGCACAAGCAAACCCAGCTGAAGAGATCGGCGCGGTCTGCCAACCGGCGCAACGACCAAGCACAACCCGCGCCCCAGCACCACGCGGCCAGGAACATCGGAAAAGCCAGCCAGTACGTCAACAGGGGCGAAGCTGCGTAGGTGATGGCCGATGTTAGCCCCGCGAGAGAAGTCAGGCCCAGTTGCCGACAGAACAGCAATATGAACCCTCCCGACAGGAAGGCCAGCAACAGGCTCCATGCAGTGATGAACCGCTCCGGCGACTGCGTCAGGGCTTGTAACAGCTGCGCAGGAAGGTAGACCGGACTGAAACCGGAAACATGGTATAGCGGCCTTCCCAGCTGGTTCTGTGAAGTCCAGAGCGCAACTCTGCCGGAACGCCTCCCATGGAGGAAGGCGTCGATCTCAGGAAGAAACGCGTTAGGGTAGTCGCTGAACTTCGCGTTCTCGAAACGTGGTTCCGTTTCGGCAGTGTCCTGAATGCCGAATTGCGTACCCAAGCGCGTGGGCGCCACCACTTCCCCACGCAGATAAGGCAGGAACAACAGAAGCATTATCAATGTGTAGCCCGCGAAGGACCCCGCATATGAGCGCATCCAGGCCATCACTGGTGCTTCCTGGGGAAGACAAAGAATTTCATCGCGAGGAAAAGGAGGGGAGCAACCACAATGATGGCCAACGCCTGAATCCATGCATGGGGATATCCCAGGTAATCCACGAAGATAAGAAGCAGACCGACATTGATGGCGTACCCTAGGCCCTGCGCCATCATGTAGCGTGCGCCGGAACTGACCATATTGCCCTGGTGCGAGAACGTCAGCTTTCGGTTGGCCAGGAATCCGAGCGAGGCGCACGACACGTACACGATGGTCATGGCGCCTTCCGGCCAGAACCCGAGTGAAGTCAGGGCCAGGTAGCACAGAAACGCCAATGCGTTGGTCGCCACGCCTATGACCGCATAACGGACAAGCTGGATCTGCCAATGGAGGCCTGTCACACCGGAATGTTTCCGCCGCGCGGACGGCAGCCCGGCGTCACACCTGAAACCCGGCGAACGTCACGCATGCAACGCCCCATTTTCGCTGGCAAGGTAACGTGCTTCGAGCTCAAGCAAGTCTTTCTTCCGGTCCTTGACCTTACGGGCGGGTACGCCGAAATAGATCGACCACGGATCGGTACTCTTGGTGACCATCGTCATCGCCCCCACTGCCGTGCCTTCTGCGAGCATGACCCCGGGGAGGATGATTGAAGACGTGCCGACAATGCTGTGCCTGCCGATCACGATCCTGGCCTTGGTCTCGCTCTTGAACTCGTCGGGCACCGTTGGATTGGTCATGGTTCGCCCAGAGTAGTCATCGCTCTGAGTGAATACATGGCAGCCGTATGCCAGCCCGGAAAAATCATCCATCATGACACCTTCTTCGCCACCGGCAAGATTCACGAACACAGCGAGGTGCACGTTGCGACCGATAGAGAGCTTTCCGGACAGCACGCAAAAATCGTCGATCCGGACGTTGTCGCCCAATGCAATCTGGTCCGCATTGTAGATGTTGGCCTTGTCGCTGATCAGGACGTTGGTACCGAGAGCTTTGAAGCCCATGGCCTCAAGCACCGGACGGGAGAGATAGCTCATGTTGGCATCGGCCTGTGTGTATTGTTCAAATCATCCCGGCGCAGTTGTGCCTGCACCCCCGGGGTGGTCCGGTACACGATGTAAAGAGGACGTCGCTTCGACTCGTCGAATGTTTTGCCCAGGTATACGCCCAAGACACCCAGCAAGCTGATGATGATGCCGCTGAGGAAATACATGGAGACGATCAGGCTGCTCCAACCGGTGATAGGTACACCGTAGACAAGCGCACGATAAGCGATGCAACCACCGTAGGCGAACGCTGCCAACGAAAGCAGAAAGCCTGCTTTGACCGCCAGGCGCAACGGCTTGTCCGAATGCGCGATGATGATTTCTGTGGCCAGCTTCCAGAGCTTGGCAAACGAATAGGACGTTTCACCGGCGAAACGATCGCCGTGAACGACGTCAATGCTCGTCGTCGGAAAGCCCACCCACGACACAAGGCCGCCGAAGAATCGCAGCCGCTCCCGCATCTGCCCAAGGCTTTCGACCACGCGGCGCGAGACGATCCGGAAGTTCCCGACCTCACCGTCGTACTTGATGTCAGCCAGATAACCGAACAAGCGATAGAACGCAGCGGAGGTCCAGCTCTTGAGGCGTGAATCCGTCCGCTGGCCTCGCCTGGCCAGCACCACCTCATAGCCTTCCTTTGCCTTGGCGTAAAGCCGAGGAATCTCCGCTGGATCATCCTGCAGGTCGCAATCCATCACCACGACCCAATCGCCATCACAGTGGTCCAGCCCAGCCGTAATGCCGTAGTGCTGGCCGAAATTACGACTGAACTGCAGGCCACGAACGCGCGGATCCGCCTCGGCCAGTTTCGTGATGATCTCCCACGAACCATCGCCGCCACAGTCTTCAACCAGGACAATCTCGTAATCGTCTGTAATCGATCGGAGCGCGACATTGAGCCGGCGGTAGAGCTCATCCAAGCATTCCTGCGCTTTGTATACCGGTATGACAACCGAAATGAGAGCCATGGTGGAGTCCGGTCACGTCGACCAAATCAGTGAATGCCCGGCGCGATCGACGGATCAACAACGGGAACGAAAAGGTAGGAGGATCCGGCCATCTCGGGCGATCGCTCAAACTTCCTTGAAAAATAAGCGAACTCGACAACATGAGTTCGCGAGAATCTCAAATCATCACGACCATCAAGGGGATCGTCCGCGACAAGGATGAAGGATGGAGGGGCCGCCCTCAACCGTAGGATTTCCTGTTCCTGGAACGCCTCTGACCTCGCGAACAGAGGATATAACTCCCACGTGGGCGAGCGGCGCCCCATCAACGCGTAAGCCCCCGGAAAAAAGGGCACGGCAATAAATGTTCCGCTATCGCCGGCATGCGCTGCTACCAGGGTCCTGAACAAGGAGACCTGGGCTGCGGTCGCTGCATCGACCTTGAGCGTATCGCCATAGGACTCGATCGTGACGGGCTGTGCTGCCGGCCGGTATTGCCATCCCGGGTGAAGTGATAGCGTGGCCATGATGCCCGTCGCTAGCATAACCGCTGTCACTCCCCATTTCAGCGTGAACGGCAAACGCAAAGCAAGGAGGCATACGCCAAGCAGCAGCGGAAAGAGACCCTGGGCAAGATGGCTGGCATCGGCCCGAGAAAAAGCAAAGTGCGCGTAGGGCAGACTGAGCATGGCGCAGGCGACGAACGCCGGTGGCACGGTGCGCCCCGCGAACCTCTGGCGAAAGCACCAGACGATAGAAAGCACACAGAACGCAGGCAATGCCAGGAAATAGAAGCCGACGAGAATCTGGGACACTACCTCCTGTCCTGGCGCCCCTCCCCAGGACAGCCTCCAGGGCCAGGGCACGGGCAACGAGATATTGGTACTTCCCTGGGCTAACAGCAGGAGTACCGAATCCGTGACTGCGCCAGCAAAACCGGGAAGGCAAAGCATCATCACGAACAATGGAAGCAAGCCTACGGCGAAGCCGATGCACCAGTAGCACAGGCCGCGGACGAAACTCATCACAGCCCCGCGACGGATGGACAGCCAGGCCATAGCGCCCACGCTCGCCACGCCTCCGTACAGACCGTGATTGCGTCCAAAACAGGCTACGAGGCCTACGATGGTGCCAACAGCGACATAGCGGGCGCGCACAGGGTGCTCAATCAACCATGACAAGGCTGCGAACAGGAACAGGCAAAGGGAGATGTCGAACAATTTGTGCCGGGGCACCATCCAGGCCAACAGCGTCAACGCCCAGGCCAGCACAAGCAAAAAGTGGCCGCGACGATCGTCAGGCAGCGTTTTGGCGACAACGCGAAGGGCGGCCCATAGGCCCAGAAACTCGAACCCCGCCAACGCCATGCGCACGCCGATAATGCCTTCGTTCCCCCTCAGTGCCATCCATGCTGCAGACCAATAGTAGCGACCGGGGTCATACGCCATGAAATCGCGCAGCGGAACCTCGCCATGCAGCACGCGCTGGACGCCATACCAAAGATAGCCCTCGTCGGACAGGCTCAAACCGAGCTTGCACTCCCATGCGAACATGAGGAGGACAAGTAAAAACGACGCGGCGAAGACATACGCGCTCCGCACCTTTATCAACTCAGTCATTGATTGGGGGTGGAAGCATTACTTGGAAATGCCCTCTGCGCGGGCATCATCGACAACATATACATAAGATTCGGCCCTCCCATTTCCGCGACGAGCAAGGCCATTGCGCACCCACAGCGACACAAGCCGACGATAGCCAATACGGGCCACCAACCGCTCTCCCTAGCCGATAACGATACCGCCTTGACCGAGGCACCGCAATGTAGCCGCTATCACGCTCAAGCTCCTGATTCCACGAGCAGTGCGCCTTGGTATCAGTGCTTCGTCCAAGGGCCATCGAGTTGCGTTCCGAGTTATACGGAACTGGCGGCCGGAAATGGACCGACAGCCCGGATAAGCGTCGCGAAACTCCCGGAAGACTCTCCGAAACCAACTCGCGAGCAACGCCTTTGCCGAGGACCTTCCACATGCATGCGAAGCCATTCTTCGACAACGTTGTCAGAAAAGCACGATATCGTTCTGAAGTCACCCAGGCGACTGAATCGGTCTAGTCGCGTCGCACCATTCCGCGCATCCATCCGTGACAGGCATTTCCGTCGAAATATCGCTGCATCGCCGCAAAAACGGCTGATTTGTGCGCATATGGCCATTCGTCCATATGCATGTCTCCCATCTTCGATTTTCACAACGAGCGTCACAGTTCGCGACCGCGTTTGCAGACAACGTTGTCATGACAGGACACCAAGGGGACATCGCCTCGGCACGGCAGGCCAGGCGAAACGGGATGTCCGGATCAGGGGAAACAGCGCCAGGGACAGCAGTCCATCCACGCGGAAAACCTCCGCCTCAGTGACGCAACACAACCAGGAGACGCTTCCATGCGATTGAAGAAGTCGGTTGTTTGGCTACGCACGGCACTCAATGCGATCGGCCCCACGGCAGGTGGCGCGATGGCGATGAGCCTGATGACGTTCGCTCCCGTGCAGACGGCGCATGCGCAAAGCACGCCCGCCTGCGCCGCGGCATGGAACGCGAGCACCGCCTACAGTGGCGGCGCCGTCGTCAGCGAGAACGGCACCAACTACGTCGCCAATTGGTGGACGCAGGGCAATGACCCGGCGACCAACAGCGGTCCCACCGGCTCGGGGCAGCCGTGGACCTCGCAAGGCGCGTGCGGCGGCAGCGGCTCGGGTGGTGGAAGCGGATCGGGCGGTGGCGGCGGCTCCTCGGGGACCTGCGCCGCGGCGTGGGTGTCCACCACGGCTTACAACGGCGGCGCCGTCGTCAGCGAGAACAGCGTCAACTACGTCGCCAACTGGTGGACGCAGGGCAACGACCCGGCCACCAGCAGCGGCCCCACCGGCTCGGGGCAGCCGTGGACGTCGCAAGGCTCCTGTACGGGCGGCGGCGGCACGGGTGGCGGTGGTACTGGCGGAGGCGGGACCGGTGGTGGCGGCACGGGCGGTGGTGGCACCGGTGGCGGCGGTACGACCAATCCGCCGGGTACAGGTGCAAACCTGCTCTACAGTCCGTACAAGGACGTGACGGTGAACCTCAACTGGAACACTAATGTCATGCAGACGGCAACGGCCACCGGCTCGGCGATTCCCGTCGTCGGCACCGGCAGCCTCAAGTCGAACTACGTGCCCAACCTGAGCGCCATCACCCTGGCCTTCGCCACCGGCCAGTGCGGCAGCGAGAACTGGGGCGGCGTGCCGGGCGCGAGCTTCGCCAGCGCGAACATCTCGGCACTGGCCAACGCCGGCCTGCCCTACGTGGTGGGCACGGGCGGCGCCGCGGGCACCTTCACCTGTGCAAGCACGTCGGCATTCGCGAGCTTCCTGTCGCGCTACATGTCCCCGCAGATGGTGGGCGTGGACTTCGACATCGAAGGCGGCCAGTCGCAGGCGGACATCAACAATCTGGTGGCCGCGGCCGTGTATGGCCAGAGCCTGTACCCCAACCTGCGCTTCTCGTTCACGCTGGCCACGCTGGCCTCGTCCGACGGCAGCTACGGCGGCCTCAACAGCCTTGGCGACATGACGGTCAAGGCGATCAAGGCCTCCTCGCTCACCAACTACACCATCAACCTGATGGTGATGGACTACGGCAGCCCCAGCGCGACCGTGTGCGTGGTGTCCAACGGCAAGTGCGACATGGGCCAGTCGGCCATCCAGGCCGTGACCAACTTGCAGCACACTTATGGCATCCCGGCCAGCAAGATCGAGCTGACCCCGATGATCGGCGTGAACGATGCCTCCGACGAGAACTTCAGCATCGCCAACACCGACACCATCACCAGCTACGCCGTGTCCAACGGGCTCGCCGGCCTGCACTTCTGGTCGCTCGATCGCGACAACCCGTGCAGCCAGACCACGGCTTCGTCCACCTGCAACTCGGTGCCCTCCACCACGCCGCTGCAGTACACGAAGCGTTTCCTGAGCGACCTGGGACGGTAAGCGACACCGCACTTGGGGGAATCCAGCGGGCGCCGCGTTGTGCGGCGCCCGTTTCTTTTCGAGCACCAACAAGCCAAACGTAAAGTTCTTTCAACACATCCGGCGGCAGACTGTTGCAAACTAGCGCCCGGAGCCCTGGCAACCAAGGACCCGGCTCCGCCCCTGTGCCACTGCCCGTGATGTATCGCCATGCAAGGACCCGCCCCGTTTTCCGTTCCGCCACCGATCCCGAGCCGGCAGACCCCGCCTGCTCCACCTGCGCCGACGCCCAGGCCACGCCGCGCCATCCCGCTCTGGGCGGGCATCCTGATCGGCGCCGTGCTGGCCGTGGTGCTGCTGTTCGGTGGGCTTGCCTGGTGGGGAGTGAAACTCTTCATCGGCCAGGCCACCACCGCGATGAACGAACACCCCGTGATCCAGCGCTGCATAGGCAAGATCGAGGATGTCTCGTTCGACATGGTCGCCACCGGCAACGACACGCGCGAGGACGGCTTCGCCTTCCGCGTGCGCGGCACGCGCGGCTCGGGCCTCGTGGATGCGGTGTTCACCTCGACGGATGCCGACCACGAAACGATCGATGCCGGCGAATTGCACATGGACAACGGCAAGACCGTGTCGTTGGGCGGTGATGATGACGATGAGGACGACGGCCAGGATCCTGGCTGCTCCTGATCGTTCCGGGCCTGTCCGCCGCGTCATCGACGTTTCGTAAAGAGGGCCTCGCGCAGTGAAGCCCTTTGCTCTTGGAGCCTGATCAAAATCTCCTGAGCAACGCCCGTTCCCTCACCGTCATCCCCGCGAAGGCGGGGATGACGGTGAGGGGAAAGGTGCACTCATGCGAGATGTTGAGCGCCCCTTACAGACGACTCGCCGCGCGACGAAGACGCATCAACCGCCGTTCTTGGGCAGCCACGCATCCACGTCCGGCAGGCGATAACCACGCACCATGATGCGATACTTGATGTTCGCCACAGCCGTTTCCGCATCGCGACGCGAACCGGCCGGCAGGTATTGGTTCGCATAGGCGTTGATCTTGTCGATCATCGCCGGGTTGAACGAGTTGCTGCCGAGCGCGGGGAAATAACGGCTGAGCGAACTGCCGTCGACCAGCTTCTCGACCTGTGCGCGATGTGCCAGCGCGAAGTCGAAGGCCAGCTCCGGATGCTGGCGCGAGACCGCGCTGATCATGCCGGCGCTGTTGGTGGCGCCGGGCTCATCGGTCAGGGCCAGATCCAGTGCACGCTGCGCCAGCGCATCGTCTTCCGCCGTGCCCAGCAGTCCGTACAGGCGATCCTTCACCAGCGGCGTCTTCTCCGCCTTCGCCTCGGCGTGCAGCTTGTCCCACGTGACGACATCCGCATGGCGCGCGACCACGGCGAGGATGGTCTTGCGCAGCGCTGCCGGCATGGCCTTGAGATCGGTCGCCTGCGCCGCGTAGCGACGGCGCGCTTCGGCCACCACGCTGGCATCATCGAGGCCAGACAACACGTTGATCAGATGCGAACGCAGGATGGTGGTCGGCACGCTCTCGCCGGGCTTGGCCTCCCAACCCACGCGCTGGAACACGGGATCCAGCAGCTTCACCGCGAAGGCGCGAAACGCCGCCTGCCGCTTCACGTCACCGCGGTAATAGGCATCCAGCCCCGAAAGATCGCCGGCAATCTCGTCCCATATCTGTGGATCGGCATCGAGCGGCGTGGCCTTGGCCAGGTCCAGGATGCCGGAGGCCGGCTGCAGGCCCGCCATGCCCAGCGCCCACGTATCGCCCATCAGGCCGAGCTGGTCGACCGGGGCGATCTTGGCGAAATCCTTCTTGATCGCCGCGAACTGCGCTGGCGCGTACAGCGTGCGGTAGTAGCCACTCTGCCCCGCGTTCATCAGCAAGGTGCCGCAGCCCGGCACGGTGAGCGTCGCCTGGCCATCCACCACGGTGCTCACTTCCTTGCCGCCGGCCGCGCGTGCGATCACCGGCACGTGCCAGTGCAACGGCTGCTTGTCCGGGCGATCACGGGTGAATTCGCCTTGCGTCAGCGTGATGTTGGTGGCGTGCTTGCTGCACGTGGCCGCCTCCACGCGTATCAGCGGAATGCCCGGCTGCAGCGTGAAGTCGTGCGCGATGGTGGTGATCTGCTTGCCCGGCGCCGCTTCATCCATCGCGCGCCACAGGTCGTCGGACACCGCGTTGCCGTACGCGTGGGCCTTGATGTAGTTGCGCACGCCGGTGCGCCAGTTGTCCTCGCCCACATAGGCCTCGAGCATGCGAATGACCGATTCGCCCTTGGAATAGGTGATCGCATCGAATGCCTGGCTGGCCTGGTCCACCGTTTCCACGCGCTGCACCACCGGATGCGTGGTGACCACCGCGTCGCGCGACATCGCCGACTCGCGCGCGCCGACGGTGTCCTGCAGCTTCGTGTTCCATTCCGGATGCAGCCGCGCGGTGGTGCGCGAGGCCATCCACGAGGCAAAGCCTTCGTTGAGCCAGAGGTCGTCCCACCAGCGCATGGTCACCAGATCGCCGAACCACTGGTGCGCCATTTCGTGCGCCGCGGTGCCGAACACGTTCTGCTTGTCCTGCAGGGTGGAGATGGACGGGTCCAGCAGCAGCGCGTATTCGAAGGTGTAGATGGCGCCCCAGTTCTCCATCGCCGAGAAGAACTGGCTGCTGCCCGGCGAGGCCACGTTGTCCAGCTTGGGCAGCGGATACTTCACGCCGAAGTAGTCGTTGTATTCCTTCAGCACCGCCTTGCCCGATTCCAGCGTAAAAGCGCCCTGCGACGACAAACCCTTCTGCGTGATCACGCCGATCTCGGTGCCGTCTTCGCTGGTGGTGACGCGATCGAAATCGCCCGCACCGAAGAACAGCAGATAGGTCGACATCTTCGGCGACGGCTGGAAGGTCACCTGGCTCAGGCCATGGCCCACGTCCTTCTTCGATGCCACCGGCATGTTGCTCACCGCCATCTGGTCGGAGGGCACGGTGGCGCTCAGGTTGAACGTGGCCTTGTAGTTGGGCTCGTCCCACGAAGGGATGAAGCGGCGCGCGTCGGAGTTCTCGAACTGCGTGTACAGCGCGCGCTGCTTGCCCGCCTTGGTGTCGTAGTCGATGGCGAACAGGCCGTTGGCCTGCGTGCCGATCTTGCCGGTGTAGCTCATCGCCAACTTGTAGCTGCCGACCGGGATGGGCTTGTCGAAGGTGAACGTGGCGGTCTGCGCCTCGTCGCTCACCGCCACCTTCGGCGCCTTGAACGCGCCCTTGCCTGTGGCGGGCGTCAGCGTCACCGAGGAAAAGCGCATGTCCAGCGCATTAAGCGTGATGCTTGCCGTGGGCTTGAGCACCTCGACATCGATGACCACCTTGCCGTCGAAACTCAGCGTCGCGGCATGCGGAACCACCGAGACGTCATAGTGCGTCGGACGCACGTCGCGCGGCAGTTGCGTGGTGGCCAGCGTCGATGCCGGCGCGTCCTGCGCCATAACGGCGCCAGCGGACGAAAGGCCGGCCAAAGCCAGCGCGATGGCGGATGCCAATCGAAGTCGCATGTCGGATCCCTGCAGTACGGGTTAAGCCCCATCCCCCCGGGGCACAAGGGCAAAGCTCAGCATGATGCGACAGGCGCCCCATATCGGGCAGCGCCGTAAGTCACGACCTCAGGCCAATATGACTGACAGGCGAGCCCTCCCGGTGAGAGACACGCGAAGCTGAGGGGCGCCACGGCCGGCAAGGCCGCCAACACACGCCGCCAAAACCGTCACTTTCGCCTGTCCGGCTCGCTCGCCAAGCGCTTGGCAGCCTGCGCGATGCCGGCGCTTATCGCGTCCCATACCACCGCTGGAAACGTCGCCGGCATTCGAGACGCGGCCTCGTCCAATGCTGCAGGCGTGCGCTGGGTCACCTCCTCGATCAGGCCGGGCGCCTCGGGCAATCCCAGTTTGTCCGCCATGGCGACCCAGTGCCACCGGTGAATGCCATAGAGATCGTAGTGACGGTTTCCTCCTGTAACCGACATGGCCATGCGGGCCTTATGGGGATCGAGCCTGTTCGCGCCCCGCCCCATGATGGGATAGGCGGAAAGGATGTCGTACAGCGGCGTCATGCGATACGTGCCGCCGGGGAGCAGGCGAAGGCTGAAGTTCTTGGCGTGGCCGTCAGTGGCTGCCATCAGCCAGAACAGCAACTGCGCCTTGAAAAAGGTGGCGCGATCTTCCGTGGCGCTCTGCGAACCGCGCAGAATCTCCATGATCTGGCGCATGCCGGGACCGCCATCGCTTTCGTACTTGAGCGATGGCGGCAGACCCAGAGCCTGGCAAAAATCTTCCTGGGGAATGCGCTGCCACCAGCGGCGGTCCCTGGATAGCGAACGATCGAAGCGCTCGACGACAAGTGCCTTCTGGTCTTCGAAGTGTCCGATCTCGGCGTTGGCGACAGGGAGACCAAAGGCACGCACGATCTCCATGCACAGCCATTCGATCTCCACCGAATGGCGCATGTCAGCCTGCATGTTGCCCACCAAGCCGAGTGGCAGCTTGAAGATGTGCGTGCTGGGTGTGGCCCCTTCGGGAATGCACCAGCGTCCACGATGCTTGAGCAGTGCGGTTTTTTCCTGCGCCCCTGCAATGGAAAGGCGGAAAGCCTCCCTTTCGTCATCCGCCAACGGGCCGCTGCTGGTGGTGTCGCGCAGCAACTGGGCAACGCCTGCTTCGCTCAGCGGATGCGCCTCGATGCGATGCGGATCGCCAGGCTCCTCACCCGCAGGCGTCAGTTGAAGGGCACCGGCGCAATCGCGGCCAATGGCGGCCAGCAGGTTGAAGGCCGATGTGGACGCGGCACGGTAGCGATCGCGGAGACGACGAAGAATGCGGTCGTTGTCAGGGATAAGGTTTTCGAAATAGGCCGCCACGGCGGGCGAGGACAAGGGAATGCTTTTGCCGTCCTCATAGCCAGGCGCAAACGGCAGCGAAAGCGACAGTGGCCGCCCTTCCGGTGCCTTTATCCAGCCTTCGTCATAGCGCAGGCGGTCATTCCCTTGCCGCCCGCGCTCCCACCGGCCCACGTAGAGGCCATTCATCCACAGGTCGAGAGCATTGATGCGTCGAGCCACGCGTTACCACTCCACCGTGGTTTTGGTTGCTTTCGGTGACGCCTTGCCCGCACGCGGCTGAAGGGCGATGTCCAGCCCAAGCAGCAGGCACAGCCTGTGGATACGATCAAAGGATGCACGGCCGGCATGGTTTTCCAGCTTGGACATGGCCTGCACCGAGATGCCCAGTTGCCCAGCCACATCAGCCTGGGTGAGTCCCTGGCGGATTCGCGCAGCGCGCAGAACGGTTCCGAGTTGGTCAGGGAGGCGAATGATTTCCATGATTCAACCTATAGGTTGAAAACGATAAAATCAACCTACAGGTTTAATAGGTTGAAATCAACCCCTAGGTTGATTTTCTGCCTGACCCACAAAAAACCCCGGACATCGCCGGGGTTCTTTGCTTATCGATCGAACCTCGATCAGGCGAACGGATCGTCCAGCACGATGGTGTCGTCGCGGTCGGCGCCGGTGGCGACGAGGGAGAGCTTGCAGCCCGACAGTTCTTCCACCGCGCGCAAGTAGGCGCGGGCGGCGGCGGGCAGCTTGTCCCATTCGCGGATGCCGGCGGTGGATTCTTCCCAGCCCGGGAACTCCAGGTACACCGGCTTGCACTCGGCCCAGCCGTCGGCGTCCAGCGGCGCCAGTTCGCGGCGCTTGCCGCGGTATTCGTAGGCGATGCAGACCTTGATGGTCGGCAGGCCGTCGAGCACGTCGAGCTTGGTGATGGCCAGGCCATTGATGCCGTTGATCTGCACGGCGCGCTTGAGCGCGACGAGGTCGATCCAGCCGCAGCGGCGCGGGCGGCCGGTACTGGCGCCGAACTCGTTGCCGACCTTGCGCAGGCGCTCGCCCATCTCGTCGTTGAGTTCGGTGGGGAACGGGCCGCCGCCGACACGCGTGGCGTAGGCCTTGCAGATGCCCAGCACGTAGTCGATGTCGCCCGCGCCCACGCCGGTGCCGGCGAGCGCGCCGCCCACGGTGGTGTTGGACGAGGTGACGTACGGATAGGTACCGTGGTCGATGTCGAGCAGCGCGCCCTGCGCGCCTTCATACAGGATGTGGCCACCGTCCTTGCGCACGTCGTGCAGGATGGTGGCGACGTCGTCGACCATCGGGCGGATGAACTCGCCATAGGCCAGGGCGTCGTCCAGCACCTGCTGGTAGTCGACCGGCTCGGCCTTCAGCCACTGGGTGAGGATGAAGTTGTGGTACTCCACGGCGGCCTTGATCTTCTCCGGCAGCTCGTGCGGGTACATCAGGTCGGCCACGCGCACGCTGCGGCGGGCCACCTTGTCCTCATAGGCCGGGCCGATGCCGCGGCCGGTGGTGCCGATGGCGCTCTTGCCGGCGGCGGCTTCGCGCGCCTTATCCACGGCGATGTGGTACGGCATGATCAGCGGCGTCGCCGGGCTGATCTTCAGGCGCGAGCGCACTTCCACGCCCTGCGCTTCCAGCTCTTCGATTTCCTGCTTGAGCGCCTGCGGCGACAGCACCACGCCGTTGCCGATCAGGCACAGCGCGTCGTCACGCAGGATGCCCGAGGGAATCAGGTGCAGCACGGTCTTCTTGCCGCCGATGACCAGCGTGTGGCCGGCGTTGTGGCCGCCCTGGAAGCGAGCGACGGCTTTGACCTCTTCGGTCAGCAGGTCGACGATCTTGCCCTTGCCTTCGTCGCCCCACTGCGCACCAAGGATGACTACTGACTTGCCCATGATGATCTTGCTCTCGTCAATTTGAAGAATCGGGTGCCCCTGGGGGCCAAATTGCCAAGGGAACGTTTCAACCTTGCCAGCGCAGGCTGGCCACCGGCGTCCACTCGCTCGCGAGCCACCGGAAGGATGATCACGCATCCCTGAAACCGTGATGGGTTGAGCGGCCCATCCGCCGCATTAACTCAATGCACCAGCTGCAACGCCACCAGGCCGATGATGATGGCCGCCGCGCCGAACAGGCGCAGCGCGCGCGGGCTGAGCTTCACCGCCTCGCGCATGGTGGCCTGCCAGCCACGCGGCGCGGCGAACAGCACCAGCCCTTCGATCACCAGCACCAGGCACAACGCGCCCAGCAATTCACGCGACATCGTCCGTCACCACTCAGTGCCGGGACGACGCGCCGTCGTTGAAATATTTCAGGAACTCCGAATCCGGCTTGAGCACCAGCACGCCCTTGCCGTCCTTGAAGGACGTACGGTACGCGGCCAGGCTTCGATAAAACGCGAAGAATTCCGGGTCCTGCCCATAGGCCTGCGCATAGATCGCCGCGGCCTGCGCATCGCCCTCGCCCTTCACCTTGGCTGCCTCGCGCTCGGCCTCGGCCTTGATCACCTGGGCCTGGCGATCGGCGTCGGCCTTGATGGTCTCGGCGGCCTGCTGGCCGGTGTAGCGCAGTTCGTTGGCGAGCTGGGCGCGTTCGGCGCGCATGCGCTTGTAGACCGACTCGCTCACTTCGTCGGGCAGGTCGATGCGCTTGATGCGCACGTCGATCACGGCAATGCCCAGGTTCTTGCGGGCGGCGGCGTCGGTCTGCTTGCGCACGCGCTCGGTGACGTCTTTGCGGCCGGCGGAAACCAGTTCCTGCAGGGTGCGGCCGTTGAACTCGAAGCGCAGCGCATCCTTCACGATGGGCGTGAGCCGGTTGGCCGCCTGCAGCTCGTCGCCGGCGGTGGCGCGGTAATAGGCAGCGTTGTCGGCGATGCGCCACTTCACGTAGAAGTCGACGTTGACGCTCTTCTTTTCCGAGGTGAAGTAACGCTCGGGCTGCGCTTCCAGGGTGAGGATGCGGTTGTCGAACGTCATCACCTGCTGGACGAACGGAAGCTTGGCGTGCAGGCCCGGCTGGTCGCCGGTGCGCACGATGCGGCCAAACTGCAGCACCAGCGCGGTCTGCCCTTCGTGCACCACGAACAGGCTGTTGAAGCCGAGCAGGACGATCAGCACGGTGATGATGGCGGAGCCGAACTTCATGGCTGCTTCTCCTTGCCGCCGCCGAGGCTGCTGTCGCTACCCGCCGATTGCATCACCGAGCCCACGCCCTGCACTTCCTTGCCGGTCGCGCGGTCCAGCGGGAGATAGATCATGTTGCGGCCGCCGGAACCATCCAGCACCTTGGGATTGTTGGACATCACGTCCTCGACGGTTTCCAGCCACAGGCGACGGCGCGTGACATCCGGCGCGGCCTTGTATTCCTTGAGGATGAGATTGAAGCGCGAGGCGTCACCGGTCGCGGTGGCCACGCGGGCGGCGGCGTAGCCCTGCGCTTCGGCGGCAATGCGCGAGGCGTCGCCGCGCGCCACCGGCACCACTTGGCTGGCGTAGGCGCGGGCGTTGTTCTCGGTGCCCTGCTTGTCTTCGCGCGCGGCGTTGACGTCGTCGAAGGCGTCCTTCACTTCCTGCGGCGGCGCGACATTCTGGAAGCTCACGTCGGTGACCACGAGGCCCGCGTCGTATTCGTCCAGCGTGGCCTGCAGGATCTCGCGGGTCTGCTGCTGCAGCGTGTCGCGGGTCTGCGCCTTGACGGAAGCCGGAATGGCGGCGGGCGCGACGGTGGCCACGGCCGGCGCGGAGGAAGCGCTGGCCACGCTGCTCGCCGATGCCGGTGCCGGCACGGCGGCCACGGCCTCGGTGCCCTGGCTGGTGAGGATGTTGTCCATCACGTTGGCGCCCACCACCGTGCGCACGGCGGCTTCGGCGGCCTGGCGCAGGGTGTCTTCCGGCGGGCCGCTCAGCGAGAACAGGAACTTGCGCGCGTCCGACACCTGGTACTGCACGTTGAAGTCGACCGAGATGATGTTCTCGTCGCTGGTCAGCATGCGTACCTTGTCCGACACCGAGCGGATTTCGGTGGTGCCGACCTTGGTGACGGTTTCGATGGGGCTGGGCGCCTTCAAGTGGAAGCCCGGCTGCAAGGTGCGGGCGTACTTGCCGAAACGCAGCACAACGCCGGCCTGGCGGGCGTCCACTATGGTGAAGCTGCTCATGCCGACCCACACGATCACGAAGGCCAGCAGGATGGTGAAGATGCCGCCGGCGCCGCCGCCGAGCTTGCCGAAGCGGTTGCGCAGCTGCTTGAGCATGTCTTCCAGCCCCGGCTTGTTGCCAGGCTGGCGGTTCCTGTTCCACGGATCACGTTGCCCGTTGTTGCCGGGTTCGTTCCAGGCCATGGTCAGTCTCCTTGAGGCCGCTGGGAGGCCGGCTGCATTGGCCGGAAAACACATTGAACGGGTTGGGACATGGTCTCGGGTGCTTGTCGTGGCAAGTGTGCCGTCCAGGCCCTGATGGCCGCACAAACGCCGTCCATTCTACCAGACCCGGGAGACGATTCCTCACTCGCCCGGCGCCTTGCCGCACCGCGGCGGCCCGCCGCGGCTCGCGGGAACGGGGCCACCGTTAGAGAGCTTCGGGCTCTTCCATCGTGCCAAGCAGGTCTTTCAGCAGGGCCGCTTCGGCCGCGCCACCGCCGCTCAGCGGCGCGATGACGCTGCGCGGGGCGTCGATGGTCAGGCGCCAGCCGTCCTCGTCCACCGTTTCGCCAACGATGGCGCCCGCCGCCTTGAGGCGAGCATGCAGGCGGCCTGCGGAATGCGGCAGGCGCAGTTCGGACTGCACGCGGTCGCCACCGAGCAATTCGCCCAGCGCCTGCCGCAGCAGATCCAGACCCTGCCCGGTCGCGGCCGATAGCCACACTGTGGTGGGACGGCCCTCGCCGTCGCGATCGATGCGCGGCTCGGCGCCGGCCAGGTCGATCTTGTTCATCACCCGCAGCTGCGGCAGGTCGCCCGCGTCGATTTCCTCGAGCACGCTGTCGACCACGTGCGCGAGGCGCTCGCGCTCCTCGTCCGCGGCGTCGCTCACGTGCAGCAGCAGGTCGGCGTCGCGCGCCTCGGCCAGGGTGCCGCGGAAGGCGGCCACCAGGTCATGCGGCAATTCGCGGATGAAACCTACCGTGTCCGCCAGCACCGCGGGGCCGCACGACAGGCCGTCCAGCTTGCGCACGGTGGGGTCCAGCGTGGCGAACAGCAGATTGGCGGCGAACACCTCGCCCTCGGTCAGCACGTTGAACAGGGTCGACTTGCCGGCGTTGGTGTAGCCCACCAAGGCGACCCTGGGCACGGTGTTGCGCAGGCGCGCGCGGCGCTGCTGTCCGCGCTGGGTCTGCACTTTCTCCAGGCGCTTGGTGAGCATCTTCACGCGCTCGGCCAGCAGTCGGCGGTCGGTTTCCAGCTGGGTTTCGCCGGGGCCGCGGTTGCCGATGGCGCCGCCGCGCTGGGCATCAAGGTGGGTCCAGCCGCGCACCAGGCGCGTGGCGAGGTGCTTGAGCTGGGCCAGTTCCACCTCGAGCTTGCCTTCGTGCGAGCGGGCGCGCTGGGCGAAGATGTCCAGGATCAGCCCCGCGCGATCCACCACGCGGATGCCCAGATGCTTTTCGAGGTTGCGCTCCTGCACGGGCGACAGCAGATGGTCGATCAGCACGAGGTCCGCGCCCATGGCGCGCGCGGCTTCGGCCACTTCGTCGGCCTTGCCGGTACCGATGTAGTAACGGGGATTGGGCACGTCCACGCGCGCCGTGACGCTGCCGAGGATCTCGGCACCGGCGGAACGGACCAGCTCGGCGAATTCTTCGGCGCGGCGCTCCGCATCGCCCATGCCACGGGCATGCGGCAAGACCAGGAGGGCGCGTTCGCCTTTCTTTTGACGATCAAACACGAGGGCGGAAAGACCTTTATGGAATCGTCGCGCCGTGGGCCCCGGCGGGGCCCACGGCGCGAATCGGAGTGGAAAGTGTATGTGGTTACGCCGCCGCGCGATTGCGGCCCGGGGCGCCTTCCCTACTCAGATGGGTCGACCGCCTCGATGAATCAAGCTTCCGCTTCGGCCGCGCCCGCGCCTTCGCCGTGCCCGTCGTGGCCATTGCCGACGCGGACGTTGCGGCTGGGTACCACGGTGGAGATGGCATGCTTGTAGACCATCTGGCTCACCTGGTTGCGCAGCAGCACGACAAACTGATCGAACGACTCGATCGTGCCTTGCAGCTTGATGCCGTTGACCAGGTAGATGGCGACCGGAACGCGCTCGCGGCGCAGTGCATTGAGAAATGGATCTTGCAACGATTGCCCTTTGGACATTTCTTGTTCTCCCCTCGCAACGGACGGACCGGGATAAAAGACGCATGCAGCGCCCCGGTCCAAGGCCGAGGAATATTAACCACTTTTAAATCGTTGATGAAAGAGCAAATGCACGCTTTCATCATGTGTGAAAAAGACGTTCACAAATTGCTGCGTAGCACTATGCACGATCGCCCACGAACAATGCCATCGCATCGGTGGCGATACGCAGAATATCCGGCTTTTCCGGGTCGATCACCCGTGCGTCGAGCTCGCTGCGCAGCCAGGTGATCTGCCGTTTCGCCAGCTGCCGCGTGGCGAAGATGCCGCGATCGCGACATTCCGCGGCGCTGGTTTGGCCGTCCAGATGCTCCCAGGCCTGGCGATACCCCACCGCCCGGATGGCGGGAAGATCGGCATGCAGGTCGCCGCGCGAGCGCAACGCGCGGACCTCGTCCAGGAAGCCGTGCTCGAGCATCGCATCGAAGCGCTGGGCGATCCGCGCATGCAGCGGCGCGCGATCGGCCGGCACGAGCGCCAGCTTGAGCACGCGCCAGGGAAAACGCTCGCCACTGCCACCGCGTTGCAGCTCGGACAATGGGCGTCCGGAGAGTTCGATCACTTCCAGCGCGCGCTGGATGCGCTGCGCGTCATTGGGGCCGATGCGCACGGCCGCCGTGGGATCGAGCCGTTGCAGGCGCGCGTGCAACGCGGGCCAGCCCTCCGCCGAGGCCTCCGCGGCAAGACGCTCCCGGATGGCAGGGTTGGCCTCCGGCAACGGGGACAAGCCCTGCTGGAGCGCGCGGAAATACAGCCCGGTGCCGCCCACCAGCAAGGGCAGCTTGCCCTGCGCGGTGATGTCCTGCATCGCGGTGACTGCATCGCCGCGGAAATCCGCGGCCGAATAGGGCTCGGCCGGATCGCGGATATCGATCAGCCGGTGCGGATAACGCGCCAGCGTCGCCGCGTCGGGCTTGGCGGAGCCGATATCGAGGCCGCGATAGACCAGCGCCGAATCCACGCTCACCAGCTCCACCGGAAAGCGGTCGCTCAACGCGCAGGCCAGCGCTGTCTTGCCCGACGCGGTCGGGCCCATCAGGAACACGGCGAGCGGGCGCTGATCGATCGGCATCCGCCCATTGTAGCGGTGAACCCGCCGCCGCCCGCAGCAACGCGCCCGTCAGGTGTAGAACTCCACCTTGCCGCCGACGAGGTGGTACATCGAGCCGACGATCTTGATCTTGCCGTCTTTCTCCAGCCCGGCGAGCACATCGCTGCGGCGGCGAATCTCGTCGACGGTGCGGCGGACATTGGTCGCCGCCACTGCGTCCACGAAGGCGTCGTTCTTGCTCGAACGCTCGCCGTTGAACGTAGTGGCGTCCACCGCAGGCCAGATCTTCTCGAGCAAGCCGGTGAGGTTGCCCAGCTTGGCGCCATCGATCGCGCCCTTGATGGCGCCGCACGCGGTGTGGCCCATCACCAGCACCAGCTTGGAGCCGGCGATGGCGCAGGCGAATTCCAGGCTGCCCAGCAAGTCGTCATTGGCGATGTTGCCGGCGACGCGCCCGGTGAAGGTTTCGCCGATGCCCGTGTCGAGGATGATCTCGGTGGGCGCGCGCGAGTCGATGCAGCCCAGGATGACCGCCGCGGGATACTGCCCGCCCGCGCTGGCCTTCTTTTGCGCCAGGTAGTCGTGGCCCTGCATCTTGCCTGCGCGGAAACGCTCGTTGCCTTCGCGGAGCATGGCGATGACCTGATCCGGCGTCATCGCGTCGCGCTGCTCACGGGTCAACGCGGCTGCCTGGGCGAGTCCAGGCAGCAGCCACGACGCGCCGCCCACGGCCGCAAAGGCGGCCATACCCAAAGAGGAGGTCAACAGTGCGCGGCGCGAGGCGTCCGCTGCACCCGCGCAACAGCCTTCGTGCTGAGGATTCATGACGCCCCCGAAGCGAGATGAGTCCCTCAACTTCGCGCCAGGGGCGATGAAACCGGCGTGAACCCTGCGCGCCGGTAGATACCTTCGCGGGTCAGTGCGCGGGCACGCCCATTTCCTTCAGCAACTGCGGCGCGGGATAGACCTTGTCCATCAGCCAGCGCATATAGCGCAGGTCGACGTGGATGGCACGCTTGTAGCGCGGATCGAACATCCAGCTCGCACTCACCGCTTCCCAATTGCTGTCGAAGTTGAGGCCGACCAGTTCACCCTTCGCATTGAGCACGGGCGAGCCGGAGTTGCCGCCGGTGGTGTCCAGGTTGCTCAGGAAGTCGACCGGCATGGCGCCCGACTTCGCATCGGCGTAGCCCTCGTAATCACCCTTCGCGATGGCGTCGAGCAAGGGCTTGGGCGCATCGAACGGCACCGCGCCGGTGTTCTTCTCCACGATGCCGGCCGTGGTGGTCAACGGTTCGTACGACACGGCGTCGCGCGCTTTCAAGGGCGTGACCTTGCCGTAGCTCACGCGCAGCGTGGAGTTGGCATCGGGATACACCGCCCTGCCCTGTTTTTCGCGGAAAGCGATGAGTGCATCCATATAGGCGGGGCGCAGGCGCAGCAGATCGCCCTCGCGTGCCTTGCGTTCGTCTTCCACGCGCAACAGGGCGGGCTGCAACTGCGCCGCGAGCGACAGCAGTGCGTCGTCGGACGTGCGCACGGCCTCCGGCTCGGCTTTCAGCCAGGCCAGGCGCTGCGCTTCGTCGCCAAGATGCGTGGCGCCGTAGAGCTGATCCAGCTTCTGCGACAATGCCTGGGGCGTGCGGCCGAACGCGGCGTCGAATTCCGGCAGGCGCTGCGCATCGGGCAGCTGCTGGTAGCGGGTGAGCAAGGCGGTGAGCAAGCGCTTCTCGATCTTCGGATCGTAGCGGCGCTGCACCTGTCGCAAGGTGCCGCCGATCAGCTCCTCGTCGCGCACCTGATAGCCCGCCTCGCGCTGGGCGTCCGGGCTGGCACGCTCATGGGCCAGGCGTTGCAGCGTGATCGCCGAACGCATCAGCTGCGTCTGCGACTGCATCAGGGCCAGCAGAAGATCGCGCTCGCGCGTGGCATTGGCGGCGGCGATCAGCCGGCTCACCTCGTCGATCTGCGGACGCAGCATGGCTGCCTGCGGCTGGCTGGCGAGCCACGCGAGCATGGCGTCTTCGTCCTTGCGGCGCACGGCGACCGCATCGCTGCGCTTGAGCCCGTCCAGCTCGCCCTGGAAACGCTTGATGCTGTTCTTCAGCGATTGCAGCTGGGAGGCATAACGGATCGCCGCCTGCCGGTCGTCGCGGCCGGTGTCCTCGATGATGCGCTGCAGTTGCTGCATCACCTCCACCGTGGTCGGCAGGCGCCACTGCACCTGATCGGCGAACTCAGCCGCCGTGCGATGGCGATAGGTGATGCCCGGATAACCGGCCAGCATCACGAAATCGCCTTCGCGCACACCGTCGCGCGCGACCTGCAGGTGCGCCGGCGGGTGATAGGGAACATTGTCCTTGGCGTAATCGGCGGGCTTGCCGTCCGGGCCGACGTAGGCACGCAGCAGCGTGAAGTCGCCGGCATGACGCGGCCAGACGAAGTTGTCCACCTCGTCGCCATAGTTGCCGATAGCGCGCGGCGGTGCGTACACCAGGCGCACGTCGCGCAGCTCGAGCTGCTTCACCAGGTAGAAATCGCGGCCATAGAACATGTTGACCACGCTGCAACGCACGCCGGGCTCGCGTTCGCATTCGGCCACCAGCGTCTTGCTGATCGCATCCACCGCGTCGAAATACGCGCGCCCCCTCTTGCCCTTGGCCGCCGCGAGCACCTTGTCGCTGATCCTGTCGAAGCCGGTGGTGACGCGCAGCCGGAAATCCGGGTTGGCGGGCAGCTCTTCCCCGCGCTCGTGCGACACGAAACCGTTCTGGATCAGGTCGCGCTGTGCATTGCTGTTGTACTGGATGACGCCGAAGGCCACGTGATGGTTGGTAAGCACCAGGCCATCGTCGCTGACGAAGGAGCCCGTGGCGCCGCCGACCTTCACCACCGCGTTGAGCGGCGCCTTGGTCAGGTCGGCCAGGTCGGCCGGGTTGCCCTGGAAACCGGCGGCGCGCAGCGGCTTGCTGATGGAGGGCAATTGCGAAGGCATCCACATCCCTTCGTCCGCCTGCGCGGCGGGCGCAAGCACCATGGCCATCGCCAGACCCAGCTTCCTCAAACGCATCATATTCCCTTAAGTCACCGCAATAACTTGCGACATTAGAACGAAGCCGCCCGTGTCGGCAACGCTGCGCCGCACACCGGATCACCGGCAGGATGGCGCGCCTTCGCCCACCGGTGGCGGCAGAGCCAGGAACACCGTGCTCCACAACTGTGCAGCGTTGGATTCGTCCTCGTGCGCGCCCTCCGCGCCGAACGGTTCGATGCGGTAATGGCCGTTGGCATACGACCAGGACCACAGCTCCGAGGTACGCATGGAACCGGCCGCGCAGATCACGCGCCACAACGCGGTTTGCGCGGCCGTCAGGTGTGCGCGGGTGGTTTCGGGCAGGTCGGTGCGCGCCAGCTGGCGCTTCAGTCCGGCCGCCATGATCGCCTGTTGCCAGGCCCAGACCACGGTGCCGTGATATGCGTTGTTGCCGAAGCGCGGCCACACCTCGTGATCGGCATACGCGGGATTGGCCACCACCATGCCGGCGTCGGTGATCAGCCCCGCCGGAAAGGGACGCATCAAGGTGCCGACGTCACGATCCAGCGTGGCCGCATCCGGATGGCCAAACAGCAGGCCAAAGCCTTCGTCCGAATTCAGCACGGGCACGGGATGTCCCTCGGCATCCAGCGAAATGGCGGGAAACTGCAGCGGCGCGTTGCCCAGCGACTTCAATGCGGCGGCATCCGCCACGCCGATCTGCTGGGCGTAGTCGCGCACCTGTTGCGCGGCGCGCTCGTTGGATAGATTGACGGTGAACAGCGCGCCGGCATGACGCTCCCAATCGCCCGCGCTCGCGGCGGCGGCGCGCAGGCGCGTGCGTTGCGCCGGCGTGGTGTAGTCGTCCAGCAGGCCCGCGTCGAGGAACTGGCCGATGGCGCGCAGCGCCGCCGGCATCCACACGGCATTGACGTCGTAGGGATAGCGGCCACGACCAATGCCTTCATTGCTGTCGCGCCACTGCCCCACCTTGGCGTTGGGCTTGAGCGCGACCAGGTTGGAATACACCGGCTTGCGCGCGAAGGCCTCGCTGCTGGCCGCGACGAACAGCAGGTTGCGCACCAGCGCGTCGCCCTGCCGCTGCCCGTCGACCTTGCTGGCGAGGAACGCGCGTGCGCCATCGCGGCCGCGCGGATCCTCCAGCAGCCACGCGGCGGCGACCGGCGGCAGCATGTAGTCGTCGTCCACCATCACATAGTCGTAGATCGGCGAGGCCGAAGATTTGCCCTGCTCCTTCAGATGCTGGAGCACCGCGAATTCGCCGATGCCCTCCTCGTGCGCGACCTGGCCGTCCGGCGAAAGCCGCGCCAGCACCGACGCGATGCCCGCATCCACGGCGGCGGGCTGCAGCACCGGCATCAGCAGGCGCAGCGACATCAGGGTGTCGCGTCCGAAATAGGTGTCGAAGCGCCAGGAGCCGGCGAGGAACTTCTCGCGATAGCTGAGGAACTGCAAGGCCTGGCGGCTGCGCGCGTCCGGCTGGGCCTTGTCGTTGAGCAGATCGGTGAACGGCGTCAGCGGCGTCTCGCCGGTGCTGGCCTCGATGCGCAGATGCACGGCCTCGCCGGCGCGATCGGGGTGCAGCGCGATACGGCCGTCCTCGCGCACGAAGCGCCCGTCGTTCGTGCTCAGCGCGATGGCATAACCCGGGGCGCCGTCCAGCCGCGGACGTTCCCAACGGACGGAGCGCTCCGTCAGCTGCGGCTCGGCGACGATCTTCGGCGTGGCGGCGGCCTGTTCCGCATAACCCTGGCCCAGCTGGTAGTCGCGCAACACGCGGATGCTGCCCAGCACGGCGTCCTTGATCACCAGGGTATCGCCCGTGACGGTGGCCTGGGCGGCGATGCCGTTCAACACGTGGCCGTTGACGGTGTGCGTCAGGCCGGTGACCGGCCCCAGCGTCCACCGCACGCGCGTGATGGTGGGCTCGAACCAGATTCCGGCGCCGCTGTTCCCGGCGGGAAACGCCACCAGGATGCGCGGCTTGTCGCCGGAATTGAGCAGCAGATTGGCAGCCACGTTGCCCTGCTGGAAGAACGCGTTCTCGATGTTGCCCTCGGTGATGCGGAACTGCAGCGGCGCCGCAGCCGCGGGTGCCTGGGGCTGCACCGCCCATGCCGCCGGCAACGCTGCCAGGCCCACGACCAGCGCCATCGAAGCGGCGGCCGAACGCCACCAGCCTTTCCGCCCCGCCGCCCCTGCCGGCCGGCCCATCGTCTTCAAACGCATGCTCCCACCTCCGTCCAGCGACGTGCAAAGCTGCGACAGTAAAAGGCAAGGTACCGGATGGGCAACGCTGCAGTGCAGGAAGCCCCGGCTCCGCCCGGCTTCTATAATGTCGGTTTTCCCGCCCATCCCCACGGAAATCCCATGCCTCAGATGATGAAAGCCCTGGTCAAGCGCAACCCCGAACAGGGCATCTGGATGGAAGAAGTGCCCGTCCCCGAGGTCGGCCCCAACGAGGTGCTGATCAAGATGGAGAAAACCGCCATCTGCGGTACCGACCTGCACATCTACAAGTGGGACGACTGGTCCCAGCGCACCATCAAGCCCGGCCTGACCATCGGCCACGAGTTCGTCGGGCGCATCGTGGAAATCGGCCCCGGCGTCACCGGCTACAAGATCGGCGACCGCGTCTCGGCCGAGGGCCACATCGTGTGCGGCCACTGCCGCAACTGCCGCGCGGGCCGCCAGCACCTGTGCCCGAACACCATCGGCATCGGCGTGAACCGCAACGGCGCCTTCGCCGAATACATGACCATGCCGGCCTCGAACCTGTGGCCGATCCCGGACCAGATCCCCTCCGAGCTGGCCGCCTTCTTCGACCCCTACGGCAACGCCGCGCACTGCGCGCTGGAGTTCGACCTGATCGGCGAGGACGTGCTGATCACCGGCGCCGGCCCCATCGGCATCATCGCCGCCGGCATCGCCAAGCACGTGGGCGCCCGCAACGTGGTGGTCACCGACATCAACGACTACCGCCTGAAGCTGGCGGCGGACATGGGCGCCACGCGCGTGGTGAACGTGGCCAACCAGTCGCTGAAGGACGTAATGAAGGACCTGCACATGGAAGGCTTCGACGTGGGCCTGGAAATGAGCGGCAACCCGCGCGCCTTCAACGACATGCTCGACTGCATGTACCACGGCGGCAAGATCGCCCTGCTTGGCATCCTGCCCAAGGGCGCCGGCATCGACTGGGACAAGGTGATCTTCAAGGGCCTCACCCTGCAGGGCATCTACGGCCGCCGCATGTACGAGACCTGGTACAAGATGACCCAGATGGTGCTCACCGGCTTCCCGCTGCAGAAGGTGCTCACCCACCAGATCCACATCGACGACTTCCAGAAGGGCTTCGACCTGATGGATGCCGGCAAGTGCGGCAAGGTCGTGTGCTCCTGGAACTGAGCGAATCCTGTCACACCCCGGGTTTCCAACCGGAAAATCCATGCTGAAATCTCGGCCGCCCTAGTACACTCGGGCTCAGGGCGGCCGACAGAATCGCTGGGATTGTGAAGGTGCAGGGCATTGAGCCTGTTCACGGTCCTCGCGTGGTCCGCGCCGGGAGTTGTTTGCCCGCCAGACAAGGAAGAACGAGGGAGTGTATGTCGATACACGACCGAGTGATGACGCGGGCTGGTGGGCAAACAAACCCGGCCCAGAGGGTTGCTCACCTGCGGCTGCCTGGACATGGCCCGCGGCTTGACCTGACCACCAGTCAGGCGCCACGCCACGATCCATGCCCAGGCAGCCGCAGGTGAGCAACGCGAACGACGCGAGGACCGTGAACAGGCTCAGAAGCCATGCACGGTCGGCGCGATGTCATGGGAGCATCGTGATGGCAGGCCTTTTCAGCAACCCTCGTCTGGCCGCAGGACGCGACCGCGCCCTCGCCATCGCCAAGTCGCGCCGCACGCGCAAGATCAGCCTGATCCTTGCCATCGTGGTGGTCGTGTTCGGCGTTCTGGGCTTCCTCGCCGCGCCGGGCATCATCCGCAGCCAGATCGAGAAGCATGCCTCGGCGGCGCTGCAACGCCCGGTCACGCTGGGGGCGGTGCATCTGAATCCTTATACCTTGCGGCTTGAGCTGGACCAACTGCACATCGCCGACCAGGACGGCAAATCATCCTTCGTCGATATCGACCAGGCCGTGATCAATGCGTCGTGGTCGTCCGTGTTCCGCCTGAAGCCGGTGCTGGACGAGCTGTCGCTGCAAGGGCCGCGCATCCACTTCGTGCGTACCAGCGACCAGCGCTTCAACTTCAGCGACATCATCGACCGACTGAACGCCACGCCGTCGGACCCGAACGCCCCGCCCACGCGGTTCGCCATCTCCAACATCAGCGTGCACAACGGCGACATCCAGTTCGACGACGACGCGCTGAAGACCAAGCATCACGTCGAGAACCTGGAACTGGGCATTCCCTTCATCGCCAACCTGCCCAGCGACACCGACGTCTTCGTGCAACCGCTGCTGTCGATGAAGGTGGATGGCAGCCCGCTGCGCGTGGAAGGCCATACCAAGCCCTTCGCGGACAGCCGCGAATCCACCGTGGGTTTCCGGCTCGACCGCTTCGACCTCGCGCGCTACATGGGCTACGTGCCCGCCAAGCTGCCGGTGGCCATACCCAAGGGCCTGCTCAGCGGCGATCTCACCCTGCACTTCGTGCAGGCCAAGCCGGCGCCGCAGCTGCAGCTGACCGGCAAGCTCGCATTGGATGATTTCGCGCTCAACAGCAGCGACGGCCAGGCGATCCTGACTCTCGGCAAGGGCGCGGCGGACCTGACCGACGTGCAACCGCTGCAGTCGCGCTACGTACTGGGCACGCTGACGCTGGATCAGGCGCAGCTCTATTACACGTCCACGGCGGATGGCCGCAGCAACTTCGACACGCTGACCGCGCCTTCGCCGCAGCCCGCCAACACCAAGGCCCAGCCGACCGACTTGCGCATCGGCTCGATCACGCTGGCCAACAGCGCCATCCACTACGGCAACGCCACCGGCAAGATCGACCTGGGCAAGCTGCATGGCGGCATCCAGGGCTTGAGCATGCTCCCCGCGCCACCGGCAAAACTCGATGTGACGTCGGAGTTCTTCGGCGGCGAGCTCTCCATGAAGGGCACGGTGGATCTTGCCAAGGACAAGCTGCTGGCGACGCTCAACACCAGGCAGGTCGACCTGGCGCCGCTGCAGGCCGCCACCTACCAGGGACTCGCGGCGCGCCTGACCGGCGGCAAGCTGGACTCGATCGGCCAGCTGCAGGTGGATTGGGGCAAGCCGTTCAACGTGCACCTGAGCGACGCCCATACCACCGTCACCGATTTCGCGATGGAGCCGCAGTTCAAGGGTCACGGCTCGCCGGTGGCGTGGAAGACGCTGGAGTCGGAGATCAAGCTGATCGACCTGGCCACGCAACAGGCGCAGCTTGGCACGGTGAAGGCAACGGGATTGGCGCTCGACGTCCAGCGCAACAGCAACAAGTACATCAGCCTCGTCGACCTGTTCGCCGCCAAGGACGCGCCCAAGAAGAAAGCCGCGGACAACAGCCCGCCCTGGCACTGGAGCATCGAGCACCTGGCGTTCGACAACGCCGCCGTGGTGTTCACCGACCTCGCCGCAGGCGGCAAGCCGGTGAAGATCAAGATCGACTCGCTCAGTGGCGGCATGGACAACCTGAGCGACAAGCTCAACGAACCGCGCGAGATGAAGTTGTCGGGCAACGTCGACAAGGGCAGTTTCACCGCCAACGGCAAGGTGCAGCCGCTGCCGACGCTGGCGGACATCCAGCTCGATACCAAGCGCCTGGATATCTCCACCTTCCAGCCGTACATCAGCGTGCCGCTGAACGTGACCATTTCCAGCGCGCGCGTCAGCAGCAGCGGCAAGCTGCATTACGACGGCCGCAGCGCCGAACCCAAGCTCACCTACAAGGGCAATGCCGCGCTGGAACAGGTGCGCATCCAGGACAAGCTCACCGGCGACGACTTCCTGCGCTGGCGCACGCTCAGCGGCAACCAGCTTGACGTCTCCTACGGCTACGGCGCGCCGCGCATGCACGTGGGCACCCTGGTGCTCAGCTCGTTCTACGCGCGCATGATCGTCAACTCGAACGGCACACTGAACCTCACCGAGGTCGTGGCCAATCCGGAACAGGCCCCCGTGTCGGTGACGCGCGGCGAGAACGAGCAGCCCGTCGCCGGAGCCAAACCCGCCGAGGCGACGCCTGGGCCCGCACCGGCGCCTGCCCCGGCGGTCGCAGCGACGCCGGCGCCCGCCTCCTCCGCGCCGACGGAGCCGGCGGCCGATATCCGCATTGGCGGCGTCACGCTGGTCAACGGCCAGCTCAACTACACCGACAACTTCATCAAGCCCAACTACACCGCCAACATGACCAAGGTGACCGGCAAGATCGGCGCCTTCGGCACCAAGCCGGGCGATCCGCCGGCCGACCTGTCGGTGCAGGCGGCGTTGAACGACGACTCCCCGATCGACATCGACGGCACCATCAACCCGCTCCAGCCCGTGGCCTTCCTCGACATCAAGGGCAAGGCCAACGAGGTGGAGCTGACCGGCATGAGCGCGTATTCCACCAAGTACACCGGCTACCCCATCACCGCGGGCAAGCTGACGGTGGACGTGCACTACATGCTGGACCAGCGCAAGCTCAATGCGGACAACCACATCTTCATCACGCAGCTGACCTTTGGCGATCGCGACGAGAGCCCGGGCGTCAAGCATCTTCCCGTGAAGCTCGCCGTGGCGCTGCTGAAGGACACGCAGGGCAATATCGACGTGAACGTGCCGGTGTCCGGCTCGCTGGACGATCCGCAGTTCAGCATGGGCGGCCTGATCTGGCGCGCCATCGGCAACCTGATCGCCAAGGCGGCCACCGCGCCGTTCCGACTGCTCGGCGCCGCCTTCGGCGGCAGCAACCACGAAGACCTGGGCTATGTGGAGTTCGATCCGGGCTCGGCCGTGCTCGACAAGAACGCGCAGGAGCGCCTCGGCAAGATCGTCGCCATGCTCAACCAGAAAACCGCGCTGAACCTCGACATCATCGGTCGCGTCGATCCGTCGAAGGATCAGGACGGCCTGCGCAAGGTCACCGTGGACAACATGGTGCGCCGCCAGAAGGCGCTCGACGACGGCGGCAAGAACGCCGACACCTCGGACGCGGCGCTCGCCGCGGTCAACGTGACGCCCGACGAGTACGACAAGTACCTCAAGCGCGCGTACAAGGACGACGACTTCAAGGGCAAGCCGAAGAACTTCATCGGCCTCAAGAAATCGCTCGAACCCGATGACATGCGCAGCCTGATGGAAACCAACGTGGCCGTTGACGATGCCGCCATGCGCGACCTCGCACAGCGCCGCGCCGCCGCCGTGCAAAGCTGGCTCAAGGGCAAGCTGGACGACAAGCGCGTATCGATCAAGGACCCCAAGCTCGATGCCAAGGGCATCGACGACAAGGGCCGGACGACGCGGGTGGAGTTCGGGTTGCATCAGTGATGCTTCGGCGTGGCAGAGCACGCCAAAGCAAGGCCAAAGCGCCAATCCGGCGAAACACCACCTGAGCCGTCATTCCGGCGCAGGCCGGAATCCAGTGGCGAGAGCATTCGGTTTTCGCCACAGGGCAGACGCCCTTTTGAAGATCCCTGTGGCGCCTCGTGAAAACCGGGCGATGTCGCTACTGGATTCCGGCCTGCGCCGGAATGACGGCCCATTGCAGCCCACGGCGAGTCGGCCAGCCGATTCCTTCCCACCCAGCCCCCAAGGGGTCAAAATAGCCTTTTGACCCAGCTGGAATTCCCCCATGAGCTACCCCGGCCAGTCGCGCTTCGCCAGCGAACTCGAATCGATCCGTGAGCAGGGCCTGTTCAAGGCCGAGCGCATCATCACCTCGCCGCAGTCGGCGAAGATCCGCCTCGACAGCGGCAAGGAAGTGCTCAACTTCTGCGCCAACAACTACCTGGGCTTGGCCGATCATCCCGACGTGATCCAGGCGGCCAAGGACGCGCTGGACACGCACGGCTTCGGCATGGCTTCGGTACGCTTCATCTGCGGCACGCAGGACCTGCACAAGGCGCTGGAGAAGAAGATCGCCGACTTCTTCGGCACCGAGGACACCATCCTCTACGCCGCCTGCTTCGATGCCAACGGCGGCCTGTTCGAGCCGCTGCTGGGCGAAGAAGACGCGATCATCTCCGACGCGCTCAACCACGCCTCCATCATCGACGGCATCCGCCTGTGCAAGGCCAAGCGCTTCCGTTACGCCAACTGCGACATGGCCGACCTGGAAAAGCAGCTGCAGGCCGCCGACGCTGCCGGCGCACGCACCAAGCTGATCACCACCGATGGCGCCTTCTCGATGGATGGCTTCATCGCGCCGCTCGACCAGATCACGGCGCTGGCCGAGAAGTACAACGCGCTCGTGCACATCGACGAATGCCATTGCACCGGCTTCCTCGGCGACACCGGCCGCGGCTCGGCGGAAGTCAACGGCGTGCTGAACAAGATCGACATCATCACCGGCACCCTGGGCAAGGCGCTGGGCGGCGCGCTGGGCGGCTTCACCACCGGCCACAAGGAAGTGATCGAGATGCTGCGCCAGCGCTCGCGCCCGTACCTGTTCTCCAACTCGCTGCCGCCGCACGTGGTCGCTGCCGGCATCAAGGTGTTCGACATGCTGTCCGCCGCGGGCGACCTGCGCGAACAGGTCAAGGAGAACACGCGCTATTTCCGTGAGCAGATGACCAAGGCGGGCTTCGACATCAAGCCCGGCGTGCACCCCATCGTGCCGGTCATGATCTACGACGCGAAGAAGGCGCAGGCGATGGCGAGCGAACTGCTCGACGAAGGCATCTACGTCACTGGCTTCTTCTACCCGGTGGTGCCGCAGGGCCAGGCGCGCATCCGCACGCAGATGAGCGCGGCGCATACGCGCGAACACCTCGACCAGGCCATTGCGGCCTTCACCAAGGTCGGCAAGAAGCTGGGCGTGATCTGAAACTCGAGCCGTCGCCTTGCCTCACGGGGCAAGGCGACGCGTTCCTGACCAATGCCTGCCAGGAGCCGCCTTCAAGCCCCGGCCTCGCCACCCAGCCGCCGGGCCTCCTCCGGCGACAGATGCCTCCACTGCCCTTTGGGCAACTCACCGAGCGCCAGCGGCCCGATCGCCACGCGTATCAAGCGCAGCACGTCGATACCGTGCGCCCCCAGCAGCCGCCGGATATGCCGGTTGCGCCCTTCGTCCAGCACGATTTCCAGCCACGCGTTCTTTTCACCATGGCGCAGCAGCGTCGCGCGCCGCGCGGCCAGGCGCTCGCCTTCTTCCACGATGCCCTCGACCAACCGGTCGAGCAGCACCTGATCCGGTATATCGTTGACCTGCACGTGGTAGGTCTTGTCCACGTGATGCCGCGGTTCGGTAAGGCGCGCCGCCCACACGCTGTCGTTGCTCAACAGCAGCAGGCCTTCGCTGGCCTTGTCGAGCCGGCCCACCGGTCCCAGCCAGGGCAAGCCGGCGTCCTTCAGCAGGTCATAGACCGTGTCCCGCCCACGCTCGTCGGCGGCACTCACCACGATGCCGCGCGGCTTGTTGAGCGCAATGTAGACGCGCGTGCTCGCGGCCACCGGTGCATCGTCGAGCAGGATGCGCTGCCGCTCCGGATCGGCGGGACGCTCCGGATCGAGCACCACCTTGCCGTCCACCCGCACCCTGCCCTCGCGTATCGCCTTCTCGGCCTGGCTGCGCGAGCACACGCCCATCTTGCTGAGCACACGCGCCAGGCCGTGGCGTGGCGCCGACGACGTGGAGGCGCGTGATGAGGGACGGGACGAACGCATGGGGAAACTCAGGCCAAAGAACGACACCGCGCATGGTAGGCGATACCGCCCACGCTTCGCGCAAAAAGAAAAGCCCGGCTTGCGCCGGGCTTTTCGGTACTGCTGAACAGATCCGATTACTGCTGGACCTGGAGTTCGGTGCGACGGTTCTGAGCGCGGCCAGCGTCCGTACCGTTGTCGCCGATCGGGTCGTTCTTGCCGTGACCGATGGGACCGACCAGACGATCGGCAGTGATGCCGTGCGCGGTCAGGTACTTGTACACGATGGCGGCGCGACGCTCGGACAGATCCTGGTTGTAGGCGTCCTTACCGACCGAGTCGGTGTAGCCGGCAACCGTGACCTTGACCTGCGGGTAACGCTGCAGGGTGTCGACAGCCTGGTCGAGGATGGCGACCGAGTCAGCGGTCGGCTCAGCCAGCGCCTTCTTGATGTCCGTCTCGCCCTTCTTCGGGCGGTCGAACTTGAAGTTGACGCCGCGCAGGTCGATCACGACCTTCTGCGGGCAGCCATCCGGACCGACGATCGTGCCTTCCGGCAGATCCGGGCACTTGTTGTCGCACAGGTTCACGCCGTTGCGGAACTGCTTGGAGCAGTCCGGAGCAACCGGAGCCACCGGGGCCGGGGCCGGAGCAGCAGCCGGCTCGCCGAAGCGGGACACGATGCTGAAGCCCAGGAACCAGTCGCCGTAGCCGTTCTTCGACGGCTGGCTCTTGTCGTCCCAGTCGTAGCGGTAGCCGGCTTCCACGCGGAAGTCGGTGCTGTCGGTGATGGTCTTGGAGACACCACCGCCGAGCTCGGCGGCCGGCGACCAGGCCTTGTCGGCCGGGTTCGAGTGGTAGCTGCCCATCACGCCCACGAGGGCGTACGGACGCCATGCGTTCCAGTCGCCGTAGTAGAAGCGAGCGGCGACGCCGACGTTGTTGTTCGACCAACGCTGGCTGTTGCCACCGTCGATGGTGCGCTTCGTGCGATCGAAGAACACATCGAGCGAGGTGTACGAGTTAATGAAGCGACCAAAGCCCAGGCCGTAGTAGACCTGACGGCTGTTGGTGTTGCGATCGGTATCGTTGTAGTAGCCGCCCACGGTCGGAGCGATGTACCAGCGGTCATCATAGCTCGGCGTGGTCGCACCAGAGGTGCTGTCTTGCGCATGCGCGGCACCCACGCCGCCCAGGGCCAGGGCGATCAGGAAATACAAGCCCTTACGATTCATCAGGTGTCTCCTCGTTTTATTGGTATTTCGCGTCCGTTCCACCCCAGACGGAAAACGCGCGTCAAAACTGACTTCTACTCCGGGACTTTTCCTATCCCGTGCTTTGCGTCCCGATCGAAGGAAGTGTCACAAGATCAAAGCGCGGCGGAGTGTAGCAAAACCGTTAAGAGCATCGCACGCATAAATAGACGCAGGTGGTGAACGCCTGTTCAGGCAGTTGATCGAAAAGCGAACACGCTATCGATCAACTGCGACAATGTGTCACCACAAAACAACGCGTTACTTCGCGATGCGCGCTTGCAAAAAAAGAAAAGCCCGGTTTTCACCGGGCTTTTCTGACTTTCCGAGAGTTGTCGGATTACTGCTGAACCTGCAACTCCGTACGACGGTTGCGGGCGCGGCCTGCATCCGTGTCGTTGGTGTCGATCGGATCGTTCTTGCCGTGACCGATCGGACCATCCAGGCGGCTGGCAGCGATGCCATGCGCAGTCAGGTAGTCGTACACGATCTTCGCACGACGCTCCGACAGGCTCTGGTTGTACGCGTCCTTGCCGATCGAGTCGGTGTAACCGGCGACGGTCACGCGCACGTTCGGATAACGCTGCAAGGTGTCGACGGCCTGGTCGAGCACGGCCAGCGAGTCCTTGGTCGGTTCGGCCAGCGACTTGGCGATGTCCTTCTCGCCCTTCTTCGGACGGTCGAACTTGAAGTTGACGCCGCGCAGGTCGATCACGACCTTCTGCGGGCAGCCGTCCGGACCGACGATCGTGCCTTCCGGCAGATCCGGGCACTTGTTGTCGCACAGGTTCACGCCGTTGCGGAACTGCTTGGAGCAGTCCGGAGCCGGCGGCGGCGGCGGCGGAGCCGGCGGGGCCGGCGGCGCACCGATGCGCGACACGATGCTGAAGCCCAGGAACCAGTCGCCGTAACCGTTCTTGTTCGGCTGGGTCTTGTCGTCCCAGTCGTAGCGGTAGCCGCCTTCCACGCGGACATCGGAACTGTCGGTGATGGTCTTGGACACACCCACGCCCACTTCGGCGGCCGGATCGAAGCCGTGATCGAAGTTGTTGATGTGCTGGCTGCCCATCACGCCGCCGAGCAGGTACGGGCGCCATGCCGTCCAGTCGAGGAAGTAGTAGCGGGCGGCCAGGCCGTAGGTGTTGTTCGACCAACGGCCGCCACCGGCAGCCGCGTCAACGGTGCGCTTGGTGCGGTCGCCGAAGAAATCCAGCGAGAAGTTGGGCGAGAAGAAGCGGCCGAAACCGATGCCGTAGTAGAACTGGCGGCTATTCGTGTTGCGGTCGGTGTCGTTGTAGTAACCGCCAACGGTCGGTGCGATGTACCAGCGATCGTCGTAGGTCGGCGTTGTGGTCGGAGCGGTGCTGCTGCCAGCGGCAGTATTGTCCTGCGCGTGAACGGCGCCTGCGCCGCCCAGGGCGAGGGCAATCAGGATGTACAAGCCCTTACGTTTCATCAGGTGTCTCCTCGTTTATTGGTGTACGCGTCCGTTCACCCCAGACGGGAAAAGCAATCAGGCCGAGGTTCCGAGTTCCCGGTGAAACACGACCTGACTTGAACCAGTGGTGCTTGTTTACCCGAAACGGGCGCGGAGTAGTTTAGCAAAAGTTAAACAATTGCAAATCGACCCCAAACGCCCGTTCATTTTCTGCTCACGCCGTCTTTACAGCGTGAAGAAACCCAGGAAATCCGCGATGGGCATTGCGTCCAGCCCGGCCGGGTCGGCGGTGGCGTTCAGGATGGTCCGGACCTGGCGGGCCGGCAGGTGACCGCGCAGAGCCCCCTCGAACTTCCTCAGCAGGAGCGGGATGCCCTCGGCTCGGCGCCTGCGATGGCCGATGGGATAGTCGACGGTGACCTTCTCCGTATGGGTGCCGTCCGTGAAGAACACCTGGACCGCGTTGCCGATGTAGCGCTTGCCGGGGTCGAAGTAGTCGCGGGTGAACTGCGGGTTCTCGCGGACCACCGTCTTGGCGCGCAGCGCATCGATGCGCGGGTCGGCGGCCACGTCGTCGGTGTAGTCGTCGGCAGTGAGACGACCGAAGATCAGCGGCACGGCCACCATATATTGAATGCAGTGGTCGCGGTCGGCGTAGTCCGCCAGTGGGCCGGTCTTGTCGATGATGCGCATGCCCGCCTCCTGCGTCTCGATCTCTACCCGCTCGATCTGGTCGATCCTGCCCGCCACGGCAGCATGGAGGCGCATGGCGCATTCCACCGCCGTCTGGGCGTGGAATTCGGCCGGAAAGCTGATCTTGAACAGCACGTTCTCCATCACATAGCTGCCGAACGGCCGTTCGAACTGGAAGGCGTCACCCTTGAAGGCCACGTCGTAGTAGCCCCAGGTTTTGGCGGTCAGAGCCGAGGGGTAGCCGACCACATCGCGGTACACCGCATTGATGGCGTGGGTGACGGCGCGCCGGCAGGCGTCGCCCGCCGCCCAGCTCTTGCGCGGCCCGGTATTGGGGGCGTGGCGGTAGGTGCGCAAGGCGCCGTTGTCGATCCAGCTGTGCGATACAGCCGTGATGACCTGCTCCCGCGTGCCGCCCAGCATGGCCGTGGCGACGGCCGTGGAGGCCAGGCGGACCAGGATCACGTGGTCCTGGCCGACGCGGTTGAAACTGTTCCTGAGGGCGTAGCAGCCCTGGATCTCATGGGCCTTGATGGCCCAGGTCAGCACCTCGCGCACTGTCAACCGCCTACCACCCTCGCGCGCGGCCTTGCGGTCGAGGTAGTCGGCGACGGCGAGGATGCTGCCCAGGTTGTCCGATGGATGGCCCCACTCCGCCGCCAGCCAGGTGTCGTTGAAGTCCAGCCAGCGGATCTGGGTGCCGATGGCGAAGGCGGCCTGCACCGGATCCAGCTCGTGGCTAGTGCCCGGCACGCGCGCACCGCCCGGCAGGACGGCACCGGGCACGACCGGCCCCAGATGCTTGACGCACTCGGGAAACCGCATCGCCATCATGGCGGTGGCCAGTGAATCCAGCAGCACGTAACGCGCCGTGTCGTACGCCTCGGTGGAGTCGATCGTGCCGTCGAGCACGTAGCCGGCCACGTCGACCATCTCCTGGTCGGGATCGGGACGCCGGGCGGAACGAAGGTCATGCGCATTCATGGGAAAGCCTCGCAACCTCAAGGGATGTGCCGCACGGATTGTCGAACGGGCGACCATGTTCGCGGCGTGCAGGCCATGGGGCCGTCATCGATAGGCGTCGCCACTCGACCAAGGTCGCGCACGCACCCTGCGGGTGGGTCTCGCCTGGGAGGCTGCAGTAGAATGGCGGGCTTGATACCGCGATGTCTCCATCGTGCCTTCGTATCGGGCAGCGGCGCGTGCGCCGTGTGTCGGCCTGCCATCCGCCGAGCGTCAACTCCAGGGTTCTCGACATTATGAATACCGTCTACCGCACTTCCCTTCCCGGCACGTCGCTGGACTATTTCGACGCGCGCGCCGCCGTGGAGGCGATCCAGCCCGGCGCCTATGACACGCTGCCCTACACCTCGCGCGTGCTTGCCGAGAACCTGGTGCGCCGTTGCGATCCGGCCATCCTCACCGAGTCGCTGAAGCAGATCATCGAGCGCAAGCGCGAGCGCGATTTCCCCTGGTTTCCGGCGCGCGTGGTCTGCCACGACATCCTGGGCCAGACGGCGCTGGTGGACCTGGCGGGCCTGCGCGATGCCATCGCCGAACGCGGCGGCGACCCTGCCAAGGTGAATCCGGTGGTGCCGGTGCAGCTGATCGTCGACCATTCGCTGGCGGTGGAATGCGGCGGCTTCGACCCGAACGCCTTCGCCAAGAATCGCGCCATCGAGGATCGCCGCAACGAAGACCGCTTCGACTTCATCAACTGGACCAAGAAGGCGTTCGAGAACGTCGACGTGATTCCGCCGGGCAACGGCATCATGCACCAGATCAACCTGGAGAAGATGTCGCCGGTGATCCAGGTGCAGGAAGGCGTCGCCTATCCGGATACCTGCGTGGGTACCGACAGCCACACGCCGCACGTGGATGCGCTGGGCGTCATCGCCATCGGCGTGGGCGGCCTGGAAGCGGAAAACGTGATGCTCGGCCGCGCCTCGTGGATGCGCCTGCCCGACATCATCGGCGTGGAGCTCACCGGCAAGCGCCAACCCGGCATTACCGCCACCGACATCGTGCTCGCACTCACCGAATTCCTGCGCAAGGAAAAGGTGGTTGGCGCGTACCTGGAATTCCGCGGCGAAGGCGCGTCCAGCCTGACGCTGGGCGACCGCGCGACCATCTCCAACATGGCACCCGAATACGGCGCCACCGCCGCGATGTTCTTCATCGACAACCAGACCCTCGACTATCTGCGCCTCACCGGCCGCAGCGACGAGCAGGTCAAGCTGGTCGAAACCTATGCCAAGACCGCCGGCCTGTGGGCCGACACGCTGGCGCATGCACAGTACGAGCGCACGCTGACCTTCGACCTGTCCTCCGTCGTGCGCAACATGGCGGGCCCGTCCAATCCGCACAAGCGCCTGCCGACGTCCGATCTCGCCGCGCGCGGCATCGCCGGCGAGTGGAAGGAAGAGCCGGGCCAGATGCCCGATGGCGCAGTGATCATCGCCGCCATCACCAGTTGCACCAACACCAGCAACCCGCGCAACGTGATCGCCGCCGCCCTGCTCGCCCGCAATGCGAATGCACGCGGCCTTGCGCGCAAGCCGTGGGTGAAGAGTTCGCTCGCGCCCGGCTCCAAGGCCGTGGAGCTGTATCTGAAGGAAGCGAACCTGCTGCCGGATCTGGAAAAGCTTGGCTTCGGCATCGTCGCCTTCGCCTGCACCACGTGCAACGGCATGTCGGGCGCGCTGGATCCGAAGATCCAGCAGGAAATCATCGACCGCGACCTGTATGCCACCGCCGTGCTGTCCGGCAACCGCAATTTCGACGGCCGCATCCATCCGTATGCGAAGCAGGCCTTCCTGGCTTCGCCGCCGCTGGTGGTCGCCTACGCCATCGCCGGCACCATCCGCTTCGACATCGAAAAGGACGTGCTGGGCGTGGACGCCAACGGCCAGCCGGTGACGCTCAAGGACATCTGGCCCAGCGACGAGGAGATCGACGCCATCGTGTCCTCCAGCGTGAAGCCCGAGCAGTTCCGCAAGGTCTACGAGCCGATGTTCGCGCGCAGCGGCAGCACGGGCACCCGGGCCGCGCCGCTGTACGACTGGCGTCCGCAGAGCACTTACATCCGCCGCCCGCCGTACTGGGAAGGCGCCCTCGCCGGTGAGCGCACGCTCAAGGGCATGCGTCCGCTGGCCGTGCTCGGCGACAACATCACCACCGACCATCTGTCGCCGTCGAACGCCATCCTGGCCAACAGCGCCGCGGGCGAATACCTCGCCAGGATGGGCTTGCCGGAAGAGGACTTCAATTCGTACGCCACCCATCGCGGCGACCACCTCACCGCGCAGCGCGCCACCTTCGCCAATCCCACCCTGCTCAACGAGATGGCCGTGGTCGACGGCGAAGTGAAGAAGGGTTCGCTGGCGCGCGTGGAACCGGAAGGCAAGGTCATGCGCATGTGGGAGGCCATCGAGACCTACATGGACCGCAAACAGCCGCTGATCGTGATCGCCGGTGCCGACTACGGCCAGGGTTCGTCGCGCGACTGGGCGGCCAAGGGCGTGCGCCTCGCCGGCGTGGAAGCCATCGTGGCCGAAGGCTTCGAGCGCATCCATCGCACCAACCTGATCGGCATGGGCGTGCTGCCGCTGGAGTTCAAGCCGGGCGCGAACCGCAAGACCTTCGGCATCGACGGCACCGAAACCTTCGACGTGATCGGCGCACGCACGCCGCGCGCGGAGCTCACCCTGGTCATCCACCGCAAGAACGGCGAAACCGTCGAAGTGCCGGTGACCTGCCGCCTGGACACCGCCGAGGAAGTGTCGATCTACGAAGCCGGCGGCGTACTGCAGCGCTTTGCGCAGGATTTCCTCGAGGCCTCGCAGGCGGCGTGACCCGCCATCATCCAAGGCGCGCACACGCTCTTGCTCGTCATTCCCGCTTTCGCGGGAATGACGAGCAAAAAACATTCTTGATGTTCCAGACAGGACAAGCACTTTCATGGCACATGCTCCCCAGCTCCGCATCCCCGCCATCTACCTGCGCGGCGGCACCAGCAAGGGCGTGTTCTTCCGCCTGCAGGATCTGCCGGAAGCTGCGCAAGCGCCCGGCGCGGCGCGCGATGCACTGCTGCTGCGCGTGATCGGCAGCCCCGACCCCTACAGCAAGCAGATCGACGGCATGGGCGGCGCCACCTCCAGCACCAGCAAGACGGTGATCGTGTCCAGGAGCACGCGTCCCGATCACGACGTGGATTACCTGTTCGGCCAGGTCGCCATCGACAAGGCCTTCGTCGACTGGAGCGGCAACTGCGGCAACCTGTCGGCGGCGGTCGGGCCGTTTGCCATTGCCGGCGGTCTGGTCGATCCCGCGCGCGTGCCGCGCGATGGCATCGCCACTGTGCGCATCTGGCAGGCCAATATCGGCAAGACCATCATCGCGCACGTGCCGATGACCGACGGCACGGTGCAGGAAACCGGTGATTTCGAGCTGGATGGCGTGACCTTCCCCGCCGCCGAGGTGCAACTGGAATTCATCGACCCCGCCGCCGAGGAAGACGGCGCGGGCGGCGCGATGTTCCCCACCGGGAACCTGGTCGACTACCTGGACGTGCCGGGCGTCGGCACGCTCAAGGCCACCATGATCAACGCCGGCATTCCCACCATCTTCGTCGAGGCCTCCGCCATCGGCTACACCGGCACGGAGCTGCAGGACGCCATCAATGGCGATGCCAAGGCGCTGGCGATGTTCGAGACGATCCGCGCGCACGGCGCGCTGCGCATGGGCCTGATCGACTCGCTCGAGCAGATCGCCACGCGCCAGCACACGCCCAAGGTGGCCTTCGTCGCGCCGCCGGCCGACTACATCGCCTCGAGCGGCAAGCCGGTGAAGGCGGCTGACATCGATCTGCTCGTGCGCGCCATGTCGATGGGCAAGCTGCACCACGCCATGATGGGTACGGCGGCCGTGGCCATCGGCACCGCGGCAGCCATTCCGGGCACGCTGGTGAATCTGGCGGCGGGCGGTGGCGAACGCCAGGCGGTGCGCTTTGGCCATCCGTCGGGCACGCTGCGCGTGGGCGCCGAGGCGGCCCTGGTGGACGGTGCCTGGGCGGTGACCAAGGCCATCATGAGCCGCAGCGCACGCGTGCTGATGGAAGGCTGGGTGCGCGTGCCCGCGCCTTGACGCCGGCGCGCAGCGACCTCGACAATACGTAGATACTGATCCCAAAAGGGAGTAGTTCCGGGCACCGGCTTCATCGGTGCTCTCGCAGTGGTCGTCATCACGAGCGGAACCCCGCTCCGGTCACTGCGGCGGTCCTGCCGCGAACGAGACTTTTGCAGTAGCCACGGGCCGCGCGTGCCCGTGGTTGCTGCATTTGTCTTGACGCGCAGAGACACCTCCATGGAACTTGCCGTTACCGAATTTCTCTCCGGCCTGCTGGCCATCGTGCTGCTCGACCTGGTGCTCGCGGGCGACAACGCCATCGTGATCGCGCTGGCCGCACGCAACCTCCCCCGCCAGATTCAGAAGAAGGCCGTGCTGTGGGGCACCGTGGGCGCGATTGCCGTGCGCCTGTTGCTCACGGGCGTGGTCGTCTACCTGCTGGAACTGCCGGGCCTGATGTTGGCGGGTGGCCTGCTGCTGTTGCCCATCGCCTGGAAGCTGCTGCAGCCGGAGGACACCTCTGCGCATGAAGTCAGCGCGGCGGGCAGCTTCTGGGCCGCCATGCGCACCATCATCGTCGCCGACGCCCTCATGGGCATGGACAACGTGCTGGCGATTGCCGGCGCCGCCAAGGGCCACCTGATGCTGGTGGTCATCGGCCTGGCGATCAGCGTGCCGCTGGTGGTGTGGGGATCCTCGCTGATCCTGCGCCTGATCGAACGCTTCCCGGCCATCGTGTATATCGGCGCGGGCGCCATTGCGTGGACGGCGGCGCGCATGATCGCGCACGATCATTGGCTGTCGCCCTGGTTCGAGGCGAACGACTGGGCCCGGTACGTGCTCGATGCGGTGCTTGTCATCGGCGTGTGCCTTGGCGGCTGGCTGATGCAGCGTCGTCGCCTGCGCGCACAAGATTCGGCTTGAGCGCCTGTGCCCGGCAGGCGACACTGCGCGGATAACGCCTCACGAGGAATCCGCAATGAAGTTGTACTACCTGCCGGGCGCCTGCTCGCTCTCGGACCACATCGTGCTCGAATGGATCGGCCAGCCCTATGAAATCCATCGCGTGGCGCGCGAGGAACTCGGCTCGCCGGACTACCTGCGCCTGAATCCCTCAGGCACGGTGCCAGTCCTGCAGGAGCCGGACGGCTGGACGCTGACGGAGAACGTGGCGATCCTCAACTATCTCGCCGACAAGTTTCCGCTGGCCGGACTCGGCGGCGAAGGTGCGCGCGGCCGCGCCGAAGTGAACCGTTGGCTCGCCTTCCTCAATTCGGACCTGCATCCGCTGTTCAAGCCAGTGTTCCGCCCGGAGCGCTTCATCGATGACGAAGCCTGCCAGGAAAAGCTGCGCGCCAAGTCGTTGCAGCGCCTCCGTCCCTACTTCGAGCGGCTGGATGCGCAGCTGCACGGCCGCGACTGGCTGACCGGCACGCGCTCGTTCGCCGATCCGTACCTGTTCGTCGTGCTGCGCTGGGCCATGGCCAAGGGCGTGGACCTCTCTGGCCTGGACCAGCTCGCCCGCTTCCACCAGCGCATGATGGAAGACGCCGGCGTGAAGGCGGCGATGCAGCAGGAAGGCCTCTGAGCACGCAGATCATGCGGCCTGCGTTCCAGGCCGCGTGAACTAGGGCCTGTTAACACTATTCGCGTGGCCCGCGCTGGGATCTTTTTGCCCGCCAGACAAGGAAGAACGAGGGAGTGTACGTCCGTACCCGACTGAGTGATGACGCGGTATGGCGGGCAAAAAGACCCAGCCCGAAGGGTTGCTTGTCTGTGGCCATCCGGCGGCAGCGCGCGGCTTGACCTGGCAGCCAGCCAGGCCAGCGCCACGCACTACCACCCGCTGGCCACGGACAAGCAACGCGGGCTACGCGAATAGTGTTAACAGGCCCTAAAACAGCATCGGCATGCGCACGGTCACTGTCACATCCGGCGTATCGCGCGTCACGCCGACACCCAGCGTGAAGTTGAGCGTGCGCTTGTCGCTGAAGCGCCACGAGCCGCCGATCAGCAGCGTGCCGAGCACGGTTTTCACCGAGCCCGGCACGGTCTGCCCGTTCTGCTTGGTGAGGCCGACGAAGCTCTGGTCATAGCCGATGCTGAGCGATGCCTTCTCGTTGAGCGACAGGCCCATGCCGATGCTCACGTCGGCCACGCCGCCCTCCTTCACCTTGCCCAGTTGCTCCGTGCCGCCCAGCAGGATCTTGCGCGATACGTTGTCGCGCGGAACGTTGTAGAGGTAACTCAGGTTGCCGAAGAACACCACCGGATCGGTCGGATACAACCACGTCACGCCGGGCTGGATGGACCAGAAGCCCGAGCCCGTCGGCTGCTGCAAGGGCAGGCCCGTGCCCGTGGCGGACAGGTCCACTTCGTTGATCACGTTCTCCACGCAACGCTGGATGCAGTCGGTGGTGACCTGGAACGGGTCCGTGCCCGTGCGCGACTTCACGCGCAGCCAGCCCACGTAGAACGCCTTGTCGGGGCCGCCGACGTTGAGCTGGTAGCGCAACGTCGCCTCGATGTCGCCCAGGCCGTGACCGCTGGAACCGAACGCCTTGTCGGTGGCGGCGCCGGTGAAGATCTCGCGGCTGACGGTGTCCTGGTGCGCATACACGTAGGGCACGCGCACTTCGACTTCCATGCGGTTGGTGATGCCATAGCGCGCGGTCAGCCAGCCGATCTGGGTGGTGTTCTTCACCTGGCGCGCATCGATCAGGCCGATCAGGATCGCCGGGATCACCGTGTAGCCGACCAGCGCGACGCGATCCACCGACGAGTAGCCGAACTGATACGCCGGCTCGATGATCAGCTTGCCCTTGGGCGTCAGCACGCCCGGTTGCTGGAAGATCGGCGCGACTTCGGGCGGCCGCGTGTCCTGCTTCGGCGCCTGCCCCACTTCATGCTGCGCCTGATCCGTCGACGGCGCATTGGCCGCCACCGCGTCGCCGGCCGGCATCGGCAAGGCGGATGCGCCCGGGCCGCCGGCCGCGATGCTGCCCGCGCGCTGCTTGTCGAGCACGTCCATGCCCACCGCATGGCGTAATGCCTGGTAATCGGCCTCCTGCTGGGCGAGTGCGCGCTTCATGGAATCGAGTTGCTCGATCTGCGCGCTGATCTGGCTGCGCATCGCGTCGATGCGCTCGCCCTGCTCCGCCACCTTCTTGCGCAAATCATCGGCAGGCGCATCCGCAGGCGCCGGCGACGCGGCCGCGGGGACAGCCGGCGATGGCGAAGTTGTCTGTTCCGCCGCCACCGGTGCACCCAGCATCACCAGTCCGGCGCAGCCCGACGACAAGAAATACCGCCACGTTGTATGTCGCATCTTCCTTCCCCCAAAAGCTTCCGTGTGGTGTCACGCAGACGAACACGCCGCGGAACCACCCGCGGCGTCGTCGCGACCTGAAGCGAACCGTGGCGGTGCCCTTTTCATGTCAGTGCACCAACGACTGAAGCTGCGATTGCTGCAACGACTGCTGGAAACCCGCTTCGCGGAACGCGTTCAGCGAGTTGACCGAGGTGTTGAGCGTGGTGATGGTCTGGATGTTCTGGTTGTTCAAGGTGTTCTGGATCACCGTGCCGCCGCTGGTCGAGCCCAGCGCGGATGGATCGAACGTGTTGTTCGGTCCCACTTGGGTGATCGACATGGCATTGAGCGCGCTTGCCATCGCAGCGGCCTGCGTGGCCGTCATGTGCGCGACGTCGGGCACGTTGAAGCTGGTCTGGGTGACGAGATTGCCATTGAGATAGACGGCGCGATCGATGCCGAACGAGGCCACCAGCCCGTTGCCCACGTCGTAGCCGCCGCGCATGCCATCCAGCACCTCCTGGCTCACTGGATTCCAGCCGGCGTCCGCAGCGGCAACAGGAGCCGCTGCAGCTTCGTGTGCCCTTGCGCTCATCCCATAGGCCGCGCCGACGCAGAAGATCGAGCTCAGGCACAGGATGCGGGTCGCGGTTCTCATCGCCATGCCCTCAGAGATCGTCCGGCCCTTTCTTGGGCATCACGGTGTTGAAGAGACTGTTGTGATCGATGGACATGTCGAGCGGCGCGGGCGGGGCGACCTTCCAGTCGCTGGCGCTGTTGAACACGGCCAGGTTGCGGCGGTTGTGGATCACGAATACCAGCCCGCTCGGCCACATGGACAGGAAGCGGCTCTGCGCGATCACGCGGGTGCCGCGCGCGGGGTCGCCCACCAGCACGCGGTCGTTGCGTATGCCCTTGATCACCACGAAATGGTGATAGCCCTTCTCGTCGATCAGCACGATGGCCGGCAGGTTCTCCTGCACCAGCTTGTCGAGCGGCACCTTGAATCCGTCCGCCTCGAAACCGTTGGCTTCCAGGAAGCGCTTGATGTCGAGCAGGGAGAAACCTTCCTTGTTGATCTTCGTGCGGTCGCCGTGGGTGTACATCTGCTCGAAGGCCACCTGCTCGTTCATCGGGTAGCCGTACTGGTACGTGAGCAGGGTCGCCACGGCGGCGGAGCCGCAACTGAAGTCGTACTTCTGATGGATGGTGGTCTTGTAACGCGCCTCCTTGAGGCTCGTCAGGTGGATGCTGTAGTTGCCGCTGCCACTGACCACGCTGACGGTGGAGGCGTGGCTCCCTGACGGCAGCGCCACCAGAACCATCAGTAGCGCTGCAAGCATTTTCACGGTTTGAACTCGACGCTGATGACGGTGGCGTTCTGGATCAGCACGTTGCTGCCGGAGTTCTGTATCACCACCGGAATGCCCACCTCGCCGTTGAAAGCGCCGCCGTTGATGACGTTCGCCCCGGAGACGACATGGTCCGCGCTGTCGTTGCTCACCGTGCCGGTCAGCGTGGTGTTCTGCGTGACCTGCGTGCCACCGCTCATGCCGGCGAGCGTGTCGCTGTCGACACCAGCACCCAGCCCGGTCGCCTCGCCCGCATTGCCCTTGCCTTCCACGGCCGCCACGTAGACCGCGATGGGCGATTGCGCGCCATCGAGCAGGTACGCGGCGGGAATCTGCGCCTTCTCCGCACAGAGCACCGTGGGTACAGCCATCACACACAGCGCGATGGCGCCAGCGATCCCGTTGAAAATCCGCACGGCACGATCTCCCTGGGCCTGCGTATCGGGCATCGCGCGTGCTGCGCGCCGATGTCCTCAAGGCCCTTGCAGGTGCAACCGGACATGGCGGAGCCCGAGGGCTCCACCATGCCGGACGTGGTCTCACTCAATGCGCGAAGTTCAGGTTGGCCTGGACATTGACGCTCTGCTGGATCAACGACGCTGCGCCGCTGTTCTGCGCAAGGATCGAAACGCCAGCCGCCGCTGCCGCCGAACCGTTCATCTGGTTCGACATGTCGAAGGCACCCGTGGTCGCATAGGTCGAGCCGCCTGCGCCGCCCGAACCGCCCGCACCGCCAGCACCTGCGCCGCCGGTGCCGCCACTGCCCGCGCCACCTGCACCGCCCATGCCCGCCGTTGCATCCGACGAACCACTGGTGCCGCCCGTCGAGGTCGACGAACCGCTCGTGCCCGAACCGGCACCGGCCGTCGCCGCGCCGCCCGTCCAGCTGTTGCCGCCACCGCCGGTGGCGCTGCCGCTGGAGCCCGAACCGCGGTTGCGCGAACGCGCGTTGCCATAGCTGTCGCCATCGCTGCCGCCACCGGCCGCAATCGATGCACCGCCTGCGTCGCCGCTTGACGAACCGCTGCCGCCCGCATGGCCGCTATGCGAATAGGCGTCGCCGCCGGATCCGCCGTCGCCGCCATTGCCGCCGATGGCCTTGCCGCCACGGCCATCACCACCGCCGCCGCCGCGTCCGCCATTGGCGTTGCCGTTGTTCTGAGCATAGTTGCCGATATCCGACACGCTCAGGTTGGAGACGGTACCGGTAAGGACGCTGTTGGCCACGGCCTCACTGGTATTGAAAGAATCAGCATTGCCACCGCTACTCGCAGCGGAGCCGTACTGACCCGTCGCATACGTGCTGTAAGTGTTGTTTGAGTCGCTGCTTCCGTGATTGTGATCGTTATCCGCAAATGCCGGCAGTGCCAAGCCCATGCCCAGCACAATTGCGGTCGCAATTAGAGTCTTACGCATAGTCATTACTCCTGGAACGATGCGGTGACCCCCTGTGTGGCTGGTGTTGCGAGTCCAGCACGGCTCTTTCGCAACTTGCATGCCATGGCGCGCGCGACGCTGTTCAGGCGCCCGATTGCCGCGAAATCAGCAGTTTGAAGCGACTCATGGCGCATGAGTCTGGCTTTGCGGAAGTGGCGCGATGGGCGAAGTGATGCATGGCTGTTACACCGTCTTCGACGAAACGGCTGTCGCCACGTCATGTCCGTTTGAGCATGAGCCGCAGGTTCAATGAGTTGCGCCGGCTTGATGATGCCGCGCCGAGTGTTGGAACAGGTGTATCAAGCGCGTTACACCGGTGCATACGAAACGATAGCAATCCCGTACAGGGTCCTGAACCACAACGAAACTTGCAAAAAAAGAAGGAGCCTTTCGGCTCCTCCTCCTGTCCTGCCTTGCGCGGCGCGATCAGCGCTTTTCGATCGGCACGTAGGCCTGATCCTCCGGCCCCGTGTAGTTGGCGCTGGGGCGGATGATCTTGCCGTCCTCGCGCTGCTCGATCACGTGCGCGCTCCAGCCGGAGGTGCGGGCGATCACGAACAGCGGGGTGAACATGGCCGTCGGCACGCCCATCATGTGGTACGCGCTGGCGGAGAACCAGTCGAGGTTGGGGAACATCTTCTTCTGTTCCCACATGAGCTTCTCGATCTTCTCCGACACGTCGAACAACGTGGGGTTGCCGCCCTCGGTGCAGAGCTTGCGCGAGATCTCCTTGATGATCTCGTTGCGCGGATCGGACACGGTATACACCGGGTGACCGAAGCCGATGATGATTTCCTTGCGCTCGACGCGGGCGCGGATATCCGCCTCCGCCTCGGCGGCGTTGCGGTAGCGCGCGATGATTTCCATCGCCACTTCGTTGGCGCCGCCGTGCTTGGGACCGCGCAGCGCGCCGATGGCGCCGGTGATGGCCGAGTACATGTCCGAACCGGTGCCGGCGATGACGCGCGCGGTGAAGGTGGACGCGTTGAACTCGTGCTCGGCGTACAGGATGAGCGACTTGTCCAGCGAATGCGCGTGCAGCTCGCTCGGCTTCTTGCCGTGCAGCAGGTGCAGGAAGTGGCCGGCGATGGATTCGTCGTCCGTCTCCGTCTCGATGCGCTTGCCGTTGTGGCTGAAGTGGAACCAGTACAGCAGCATGGAGCCGAAGCTGGCCATCAGGCGGTCGGCGATGTCGCGCGCGCCGGTGACGTTGTGGTCGTCCTTCTCCGGCAGCACGGTGCCCAGCACCGAGCAACCGGTGCGCATCACGTCCATCGGATGCGTGGCGGCAGGCAGCAGTTCCAGCGCGCTCTTCACCGGCGCGGGCAGGCCGCGCAGGCGCTTGAGCTTGGCGCGGTAGGCGTTCAGTTCGGCCCAGTTGGGCAGCACGCCGTGCACCAGCAGGTAGGCCACTTCCTCGAAGCAGCCCTTGGCCGCCAGGTCATGGATGTCGTAGCCGCGGTAATGCAGGTCGTTGCCGCTGCGGCCCACCGTGCACAGCGCGGTGTTGCCAGCGGCCACGCCCGACAGCGCGACGGATTTCTTGGGCTTGGGAAGGGTTTGCTCGCTCATCGGATACGTCTCCTCAATGCATGCGACTCTGCCGGCCACGGCAGGAACGCCGTGGCCGGCGAATGGGGCGGCCGGTCAGGCCTTCTTCTGGCTGGCGAACAGCGCGTCGAGCTTTTCCTCATAGGCGTTGTAGCCGAGGAAGTCGTACAGGTCGGCGCGGGTCTGCAGCGTGTCGATGATGTTCTTCTGCGTGCCTTCGCGGCGCACCGTCTCGTAGAAATTCAGCGCCGCCTTGTTCATGGCGCGGTAGGCGCCGCAGCAGTACAGCGCGATGTCCACGTTGGCGGTGCGCAGCTCGTCGGTGGTGAAGAACGGGGTGGAACCGAACTCGGTGAGGTTGGCCAGGATCGGCACCTTCACCGCGGCCTTGAAGCGGCGGTAATCCTCCAGCGTCTTCATCGCCTCGGGGAAGATCATGTCCGCGCCCGCTTCCACGTAGGCGCAGGCGCGGTCGATGGCCGCATCGATGCCTTCCGCGGCGGCGGCATCGGTGCGCGCCATGATCACGAAGCCGGCGTCAGTACGCGCATCCACGGCGGCCTTCACGCGGTCGACCATCTCTTCCTTGGGCACCACTTCCTTGCCGGGACGATGGCCGCAGCGCTTCTGGCCGACCTGATCCTCGATGTGCACCGCCGCCACGCCGACGTTGATGAACGAGCGGATGGTGCGCGCGATGTTGAACGCGCCGCCCCAGCCGGTATCGATGTCCACCAGCAGCGGCATCTGCGTGGCGTCGACGATGCGGCGCGCGTCGGTGAGCACGTCCTCCATCGTGGAGATGCCCAGGTCGGGCATGCCCAGCGAGTTGGCGGCCACGCCGCCGCCGGACAGGTACAGCGCCTTGTAGCCCACGCGCTTGGCCATCAGGCCGGCATAGGCGGTGATGGCTCCCATCACCTGCAGGGGACTTTCGGCAGCAACGGCGGCGCGGAACCGCGCGCCGGGGGATGCGTTCTGGGCCATGAAACCTCCGCGTATAAAGCCGGGATTTTAGCGCAGTGTTCGTTCAAGCCCTGTTGCGCGGCAGCATGAATGGTTTCGAAGGGAGCGTGTGATGAAAGTGGGCGCGGGCGTTCATTCCCCCTGCTCCGGCCCCCGCTCCAGGGCCCGCCGTACCTCATCCAATGCCGCCGGATCATCCAGGGTCGAAAGATCGCCCGGGTCGGTGTGCTGCACCAACGCCTGCAACGAACGACGCAGCAGCTTGCCCGACCGCGTCTTGGGCAATGCGTTGACGACATAGACGCGCGCGGGCTTGGCCACCTTGCCCAACTGGTCGGACACGCGCTGCTGCATGGCTTTCGCGACATCGACCGGCGGATCGGTCACGCCCTGCCGCAACGTGGCGAACACCACCGGCACCTGGCCTTTCAACTCGTCCTGCATGCCGACCACGGCGGCTTCCGCGCAGGCCGGATGCGTGGCCACGGATTCCTCGATCTCGCGCGTGCCCAGGCGATGCCCGGCCACATTGATCACGTCGTCGGTGCGTCCGAGGATATTGGTGTAGCCGTTCTCGTCGCGGATCGCCCAGTCCAGCGAGCTGTACAGCAGTTCGTTGAAATGGCTGAAATAGCTGGAGACATAACGCTCGTCGTCGCCCCACACCGTGGTGAGGCAGCCCGGTGGCAGCGGCGGCACGAATACCAGCACGCCTTTCTGGTCGGGTGGAAGTTCGTCGCCGGTGTTTTCGTCGATCACCTTCATGCGGTAGCCCGGCGCGGGCAATCCCGGCGAGCCGAACTTCACCGGTTTCAGGTCGAGGCCGGGCATCAAGGTGATCGCGGGCCAGCCGGTTTCCGTCTGCCAGTAGTTGTCGATCACCGGCACGCCCAAGCCGTCGGTGATCCAGTGCGCGGTCGGTTCGTCCAGCGGTTCGCCGGCGAGGAACAGCCATCGAAGCTTCGACAGGTCGTACTTCTTCAGCCACGCCGCATCCTGCTTCTTCAGCACGCGGATGCCGGTGGGCGACGAGAACATGGTGCGCACGCCGTAGCGTTCGCACAGCTGCCACCAGATGCCCGGATCGGGATGCGTCGGCAGCCCTTCGTACAACAGCGACGTCGCGCCACCGATCAGCGGACCGTACACGTTGTACGAATGTCCCACGGCCCAGCCCACGTCGGAGGTGGAGAACATCACCTGCCCCGGCGCCACGTCGAAGATGGTCGCGATCGACATCGCCATCGCCACGGCGTAGCCGCCCACGTCCCGCTGGATGCCCTTGGGCTTGCCCGTGGTGCCGGAGGTGTAGAGCAGATAGCTCGGTTCGTTCGATTCCAGCCATGCCACCGGCACGTCGGCGCCTTCGTAGAAAGCGCGCAGACTGGCGTAGTCCAGGTCGCGCCCGGCCACGCGCGTCATCTGCGGATCCAGTCCGCGATCGATGAGCAGCACGTGCGGCGGCCGGTGCGTGGCCTCTTCCAGCGCGGCGTCCACCAGGGGCTTGTAGGGAATGACCTTACCGCCGCGCATGCCCGCGTCGGCGGCGATCAGCAGCTTCGGTTCGGCATCGTCGATGCGCAAGGCCAGGTTGTGCGCGGCGAAACCACCGAAGACCACCGAGTGGATCGCACCGATGCGCGCACAGGCCAGCATGGCGAACACGGCTTCGGCGATGTTGGGCAAGTAGATCACCACGCGGTCGCCCTTGCCCACGCCCAGCGAGGCGAGCACGGCGGCGAAGGTATTCACCTCGCGATACAGGTCGCGGTAAGTGAGCTCGCGCGTGACGCCGGTTTCCGTGGATATGGCCACCAGCGCCAGCTGGCCGCCGCGCGCCTGCAGATGCCGGTCCACGGCGTTGTAGCAGAGATTGGTGGTGCCGCCGACGAACCAGCGGCGAAACGGCAGGCGGGAAACGTCGAGGATCTGCTCGGGCGGCGTGTGCCACTGGATGCGTTGCGCCTGCTCGGCCCAGAAGGCCTCCGGCTGCTCTATCGAACGCTGATAGAACTCCTCGTAGCGCATCGCGATCGCCCTCGCTTCAACGGCTGATCGGCCTAGCCTAGATCAGCCTCGTGGCGTGGGCTGTGCGACCTTGGTCGAGTCACGCGAAGACGGCCGCCATGCGACGGCCGCCTGCGCCAAACCTCAGAGGCAGGACACCGCCGCGTCGCGATACGCGGAGTTGTAGTCCTTCTTGGCGTTCTGGGTTTCGTACATCATGACCTGCGCGCCGGTCCCGTCGGCCGTGACGCTGATCAGCTCGTTCGCGCCGGACTTGTCGCGGCCGGTGAGTTCGCCCGACTGATCCTTGTGCGAAACGCTGACCTCGGCGGTCTCCGCCCACTTCGCACGCACGCATTCCAGATAGGTGGGAATGTCCTTGTGGGTGCGGCTGCTCATCTTGGGCGTGGTGTCGCGCAGCCCGTGCAGGCCACCGCAGGCGGTCAGGAGGGCGCAGCAGGTGGCTATCGCAAATAGTTGCTTCATATCCGGCTTCCAGTCGAGGATCGGCAGATTTAACCATAAGCGGCGCCCGGCGGAGAGACTTGACCCTCACGTCGCGTGAGCCCCCACAGTGCGCGGCACGCAATGAGGACACCCCATGGAACTGACCGTAGGCGAACTTGCCAGGCGCAGCGGACTCACCGTCCGCACGCTGCACCATTACGACGCCATCGGCCTGCTGGTGCCCTCGCTGCGCTCCGCTGCCGGCTACCGGTTGTACGACCGGGCCAATATCGAACGCCTACATCGTATCCAGGCCCTGCGCCAGCTGGGCCTGTCGCTGGCCGACATCGGAACCGCCCTGTCCGGGCCCCAGGCGCCGCTGACCGAGGTGATCGAACGCCAGATGGCGCAGCTCGACCACGAGATCACCAAAGCGACGCGTCTGCGCCAGCAACTGGGTCTGCTGCACGCGCAGCTGGCCTCCGGACAGTCCCCTGATCTGGCCGACTGGCTGGACACCCTGGAGCTGATGACGATGTTCGAGAACTACTTTTCCACCGAGGAAATCAAGCAACTGCCCCTGCTGCACGACGCGGCCACCCGTGCCGAATGGAGTGCGATGGTCGCGCTCGTGCAGGCGGCGATGGAACGCGGCGCGACACCGGGCGCACCCGAAGCACAGGTGCTGGCGCTGCGCTGGATGCGCACGCTGTACCGGGATACCGGCGGCAACCCGGATTTCCTGGTGCGCCTCAATCGCATGCACGACAACGAGCCGGGCTCCTGGGATGCCCTGGGCGTGTCGGCACCGATGCGGCGCTTCATCGAGGAAGCCTTCGTGGAAGGACGGCTGGCGATCTATCAGCGCTATCTGAAGCCCGATGAGTTCGCCTTCATGCGCGAGCACTACGGCGCGACCTTCGCCGCCTGGCCGCCGCTGCTGGCGGCGCTGCGCAAGGCCATGGTGGAAGGCGTGGCGCCGGATGATCCGCGCGCGCTCGAACTAGGCAGACAGTGGTCCGCGCTGTTCCGCGCCTACGCAGGCGATGACCCGGCGACGCACGAGCGCATTCGCCAGGCCCACGCGAACGAGCCGGATCTCACCGACAGTTCGTGGTCCGACGAGGCGCTGACCGCGTATGTACGAACCATCCTCGCCGCGTTGCAGGCCACGCCGCGCACGCATTGAGGGCGCCACACGCGACAAGGGCGGCACATGGCCGCCCTTGTCGTGGCAACGATGGCCGTTCGCTTACTTCTTGGCGAACAGGTGCTCGACGCCGGCGCGCTCTTCGCGCAGTTCCTTGTTGGTGGCGTCCATGCGGGCGCGCGAGAAATCGTTGATTTCCAGGCCCTGCACGATGGCGTACTTGCCGTCCTTCACGGTCACCGGGTAGCCGTAGATCACGCCCGGCTCGATGCCATACGAACCGTCGGACGGGATGCCCATCGAGACCCAGTCACCTTCCGCGGTGCCCAGCGCCCAGGTGCGCATGTGGTCGACGGCGGCCGACGCGGCCGAAGCGGCCGACGAGGCGCCACGCGCCTTGATGATGGCCGCGCCGCGCTGCTGCACGGTCGGGATGAAGTCGCCTTCGTACCAGGCCTGGTCGACCAGCGACAGCGCCGGCTTGCCGTCCACGGTGGCGTGGTGCAGGTCCGGGTACTGCGTGGAGCTGTGGTTGCCCCAGATGGTCATCTTCTTGATGTCGGTGCTGTGCTTGCCGGTCTTCTCGGCCAGCTGCGACAGCGCGCGGTTGTGGTCCAGGCGGACCATCGCGGTGAAGCACTTCGGATCCAGGTCCGGGGCGTTCTGCTGGGCGATCAGCGCATTGGTGTTGGCCGGGTTGCCGACCACCAGCACGCGCACGTCGCGCTTGGCGTGATCGTTCAGGGCCTTGCCTTGCGGGCCGAAGATGGCGCCGTTGGCTTCGAGCAGGTCCTTGCGCTCCATGCCCGGGCCGCGCGGACGCGCACCGACGAGCAGCGCGTAGTCCACGTCCTTGAAGGCGACGTTGACGTCGTCGGTGGCCACCACGCCGGCCAGCGTCGGGAACGCGCAGTCGTTGAGTTCCATCACCACGCCCTGCAGCGCGGGCAGCGCCGGGGTGATTTCCAGCAGGTGCAGGATCACCGGCTGGTCCGGACCCAGCATGTCGCCTGCGGCGATGCGGAACAGCAGGGCGTAACCGATCTGGCCGGCAGCGCCGGTAACGGCAACACGAACGGGTGCTTTCATCGGAGAAACTCCTTCAACTTGGGCTAACTAACAAAAGACAAGGCCCGCACCAGCTGGAACGGGCCCCAAGACCATCAGGTCAATTCCGCGAAGAACGCCTGGATGCGTTCCAGCCCGGGCTGCAATTGTGCGGTCGGGCAGGTATAGGAAATGCGCATGGCGCGCGGCTCGCCGAAGGCCGAGCCCGGCACGCAGGCCACGCCCACGGCTTCCAGGAGCACGGCGCACAGTTCGATGTCTTCGTTGATCTTCACGCCCTTGTAGCTCTTGCCGAAGGCGACGGACACATCGGGGAAGGCGTAGAACGCGCCCTGCGGATACGGGCACACCACGCCGGGAATCGCGCGCAATGCGTTGACCACCACGTCGCGCTTCTGTGCGAACTCCGCGCATTTCGCCTGCGGCACGTCCTGCGGGCCGGCGAACGCGGCGACGGCGGCGGCCGTCACCACTTCGGGCACGCTGGTGATGTGGTTGGAGTTGAGCGTGGTGATGGCCTTGGCCACGTTCTCCGGCCCCGCGATAAGGCCCACACGCCAGCCCGGCATACCGTAGGTCTTGGACACCGAATCGACGAAGATCAGGCGGTCCTTCAGCTCCGGCTTCACGTGCACGAAGTTGTGGTAGCCGATGCCGTCGAACACCATCGAGTTGTAGATGTCGTCGGTGATGATCCAGGTGTCCGGATGCTTCGCCAACACCTCGGCCAGCGCGGCGATTTCATCGCGCGTGTACACCATGCCCGTCGGGTTGGACGGGTTGTTGAACAGGAACACCTTGGGCTTGCGCGCCAGCGCGGCATCGAGCTGCGCGGGCGTGAGCTTGTAGTTCTGCTCGGGGCCGCAATGCAGGATGTTGGCCCTGGCGCCGAGGATGTCCGCGATGTCGCGATAGGTGGTCCAGAACGGCGCGGCGAAGGCGATCTCGTCGCCCTCGTTCAACAGCGCTTCGCCCAGGTTGTACAGCAGCTGCTTGGCGCCGATGCCGATGGAAAGGTTGGCGCGGCCATAGCCCTTGAAGCCGAGCTTTTCGATATGCGCCAGGAAGGCGTCGAGCAGCACGTCCGCGCCACGGTTGCTGCCGTACTGTCCGGTGTCGTGCTGAAGCGCCTCGCGTGCCGCGGCGTACACATGCTCGCCGGGAAGAAAATTGGGAACGCCGATGGAGAAGCTGATGATGTCGCGGCCGGCAGCCTTGAGCTGCTTGGCCTTTTCGGCGATGACCATGATCGCGCTGGGCTTGGCGCGACCGACACGCTGGGCAAGCTGGGGCATGACTTCCTCGTGTTCGGGTTACGAAGACAGCAAACCCGGCGATTTTAGCATGCGGCGGCGCGTCATCCGCCCGCCGGCCACTATCGAATGGTCGAACCCCTGCCCCGCAGGTGCGCCGTCATGCGCGTAAGTGCATCATGGGCGCGCCAGACCGCCCAGCCCGGACGGGCCGGAGGGATGGCAGGGGCCCGCCGGATGCAGGCCAGCCGTTTTGAACAGGAAACCTTTCCAACGCTCACCTAAGGACATACGCGTATGCATTGGTTATGGGTCATCATTGTCGGTCTGGTCGTAGGCATCATCGCCAAGGCGGTCACCCCGGGCAAAGAAGCCATGGGCTGGATCATCACCGCCATTCTTGGCATCGCCGGTTCGTTTATTTCCACCTACGTCGGCGAACAGCTGGGCTGGTGGCCGGCCACCGGTTTCATGCACTTCATCGGATCGATCATCGGCGCGGTCGTGCTGCTGGTGATCTATCACGCGCTGTTCCGTCGCGGCGCCACCTCGTGACGCCCACGTCCCGGCGGCGCCTTGCGCGCCGCCGGGATGCATGCGTTTGCTCAGGCGGCGCTGCCGCCAAACAGCTTGCCCGCCAGCGAGGCGAGCGAACCCAGGTCGAAACCGCCCTGCCCCTGCGCCGGCACCTGGCCGTCGGGCGTCAGGTGATCCACCGCATGCGGCAGCACCTGGGAGAGCTGGCCAAGCAGCTGGCCCTGGTCCACGCCCAGCTTGCTCGCCGCCTCCTGCAGCACCGAGCCCAGGCCGCCGTTCTGCAGCGCCTGGCCCAGTTGGTCGCTGGACACCTGCTGGTTGACGCCCGTACCGACCCACGACTGCACCGCATCGCCCAGGCCATGCTGCTGCAGCATGGACACCAGCCCTTGCACGCCGCCTGCCTTGTCGATGAGCTGGCCGGCAATGGCCACCAGATTGGAACCGCCCGCCTGGTTGCCCTGCGCGGCACCGAGTAGATCATTAAGGAAAGACATGGCCGTACCTCCATGGAATGGGAAAGAGCGCGCATCGCGCGTGGCGCACCACGCGCCGTGTGGAGCCGCTCGATTCTAGGCCTAGCATGGTCACTAAGCCATGACAGAGCCGCCGAAAAAAAGCCGCCGTCATCGCTGACGGCGGCTTTTCACATCATGGGAACGAACGGGTTCAGCCGCGCTCGTCGAGCACCGCGTTCCATTCCTTCACGCGGTCGGCCTGGGCGGCCAGCAGGGCATCCACGTCGCCTTCCACGGTGACCTTCTCGATGATGTCGCCCTGACGGATGGCGTCGACCACGGCCTGGTCTTCGGCACCCACCACTTCGCCGAACACGCTGTGCTTGCCGTCCAGCCACGGCGTGGCGCCGTGGGTGATGAAGAACTGGCTGCCGTTGGTGCGCGGGCCGGCGTTGGCCATGGACAGCACGCCCGGCTTGTCATGGCGCAGCGAGGGGTCGAACTCGTCCTCGAAGCGGTAGCCCGGGCCGCCACGGCCGCTGCCTTCCGGGCAACCGCCCTGGATCATGAAATCGGCGATGACGCGATGGAACGACAGGCCATCGTAGTAACCACGGCGGGCCAGGTTGACGAAGCTGGCCACGGTCACCGGGGTCTTGTCGTCGTGCAGACGCAGATGGATCGGGCCACGGTTGGTGGTGAAGGTGACGTTGATGGTCATCGGTATTCCTTTGATTCTTAAAGCGGCACGCAACCACGCGCGCCCTGCGGCCGCCAAGGATACCCCAGCCGGCGCGCCAGTCCGATCCCTTGCGCGGGAAAAACTCAGCCCCAGGCGGCCGGCAGGCCCAGGGCCTCTTTCGACAGCGCGCCATCGCCACGGGGCGAGGGCGAAGGCGTGGGCACTTCGGCCGGCCAGGGCTCGCCTTCACAGAGATGCGCCCACAGGCGATCCAGCGCCGCATAGCCATACGGCAGCAGCGGCACATGCCGGGCACCGAAACCGGGAATGGCAAGGAACGCGTCGAAATGTTGGGCGTGCGGCACTTTCCAGTACAGCAGATGGGCGCCCCCGGCTCTGGCCCACGCCACATAGGGCTCCGAGGTGAACGCGGTGGGCAGCAAGCCGTCGGACGCGCCATGCACCAACCACAACGGCAGGCCGGCGCGCGGCATCTTCACCGCCGTCGCGGTCACGGCCTCGCGTAGCGACCGGGCGCCGGCGTCCGCGCCATCCCACAGCGCGCGCAGACCGAGGGCGCTCGGCAGGGTCGGGTCTGCCGAATGATCGGTGCCGCCGAACAGGCCCACACCGTTTTCCGGGGGAATGCCGGCGGCATCCGCCCACCAGCTCGCCCGGACGGCGGGATCGACCGGCCCCGCCGCGCCCTGCGCGCCCAGCCCGGCGTAGCGGAAGCCGCAGGGCATGTCGTCCGGACCGCGGCGCAGGTAGGCCGAGGCGTAGCCGGCCGTGATGGCGCGCCACAGGTCGAAGGCCGTGGTGGAAGCTGCCGTGGCCATGGCGTCATCCGTCCAGCCACTGGCGTGCAGGTGCTCGTAGGCCTGAGCAGCCTGCTTGGCGACGCCCGTGCCGCTCACCAGTCCATAGTCATGCAATAGCTGGCAACGCTGCACCCACGCGGGCGGAACCTCGCCCCGCGGCGTGCGCGCCATGGGTGCGCCGTCGAAACGCGCATCGGCCAGTGCGCAAGGAACCCAGATCGATGCCTCGGTGGCGTAGTCGAACAACGCCCGCCCCTGCTCCGGCACGCGCACGCTGGGTTCCAGCGCCACCACGCCGGCGAGCAGGTGTCCGTCGTCCAACCCCGCCGCCTGTAGCACCGCGCCGCCGCCATTGGACAAGCCAGTGGCGATGATGCGCGTGTTCTGCGCCGTGAATGGCGCCTGCCCGGGAAAGGCGCGATCCAGCATGGCCAGCCCGAACTGCGCAGCCTGCAGCACATGACGGCCCCAGTCGGCCTCGGGGTGGTCGCCCGAGTGCATATGCTTGACGGCAATGCCGCCTTGCGGCGTACCGTTCGCAGGCTCGAACTCCAGCGTCGTGCTGCTGCGCCTTGCGCGCGTGCCGTCGAGCGCGACGCCGCTGTCGTCTGAAAGGTCGAAATAGCCGCTGCCGGCTCCCTTGTCCGTATACGCCACCGCGCAACCGCGCGGCAGGCCCCACGCACCCGCCAGCGCCATCGCGCCGTAGATGCCGCGCGAGCCGGACGACGCCGTCACCACCAGGCATCGATGCGCGTGGTCGAAGTGGTCCGGCACCTGCAGCAACACGCGATGCGGCGAATGCGCGCCGGGAATCCACGCGAAGGCCTGGTACTCGCGGCCCGGCACGTCGGGCACGCCGCCGTAGACATGGCCGTAGCCGCCCAGCGGGCCCAGGTCCGCGATGCCCTTCCAGTTGGCCTGGATCGCGCGGCGGCGCAGTTCCCCCGCGGTGGGCCGCAGCGGGTCGGCGATGGGCGACGGCGCGCCGGCCAGGCCGGCCAGCCCCAGCCCCGCGCTGAGCAGGTCATCGCCCTGGCGGTGTTCGGTGACGCGCACCTCGCCGCGCACGAAATCGGGGGCATGCATGCTGGGCTCCTTGGTGACGGGCGAGGGTGCGCCAGGAACGAGGCTCAACCGGCACCCGCCGCATTGAAGCATGTCCGCCATCGCCCCTGATGGACACCGCTTGCCGCGCCGACGCCCCAGCCTGAACGGGCGAGTTGAACGCTTTCAAGCAAGCTGTCACATAACCCCGTATAATTCCGGAGTTATCCCTACAGAAACCTCACGCGACGGCCCCGTGCCGCCCGAGCCGACCTCATGTCCATCGAAAATCTGCGCAATATCGCCATCGTCGCCCACGTCGACCACGGCAAGACCACGCTCGTCGACCAGCTGCTCAAGCAGTCCGGCACCCTCAACGAGCGCACCGTGCTCGCCGAGCGCGTGATGGACAGCAACGACCAGGAAAAGGAGCGTGGCATCACGATCCTGGCCAAGAACACCGCCATCACCTGGACCAACCCCAAGACCGGCACCAAGAACCGCATCAACATCGTCGACACCCCAGGCCACGCCGACTTCGGCGGCGAGGTGGAGCGCGTGCTGTCGATGGTGGACACGGTGCTGATCCTGGTCGACGCGATGGACGGCCCGATGCCGCAGACGCGCTTCGTGACGCAGAAGGCCTTCGCCATGGGCTTCAAGCCCATCGTCGTGGTCAACAAGGTGGACCGCCCGGGCGCCCGTCCGGAGTGGGTGGTCGAGCAGGTGTGGGATCTGTTCGACAAGCTCGGCGCCACGCCGGAGCAGATGGAATTCCCGATCGTCTACGCCTCGGCCCTCAACGGCTACGCCTCGCTCGATCAGGACGCCCGCGAAGGCGACATGACCCCGCTGTACGAAGCGATCATGGAGCACGCGCCCAAGCCGGACGTGGACCCGGAAGGCCCGTTCCAGATGCGCATCAGCCAGCTGGACTACAACAATTTCGTCGGCGTCATCGGCATCGGCCGCATCCAGCGCGGCACCCTGAAGAAGGGCATGCCGGTCGCCGTGATCGACCGCGAAGGCAAGAAGCGCCAGGGCAAGATCGGCCAGGTGCTCGGCTTCCTGGGCCTTGAGCGCATCGAGCAGGATTCGGCCGAGGCCGGCGACATCGTCGCCATCTCGGGCCTGCCGGAGCTGACCATTTCCGACACCGTCACCTCGCTGGACGTGCCCGAGGCGCTGCCGGCGCTGAGCGTCGACGAGCCGATGATCAGCATGACCTTCCAGGTCAACAACTCGCCGTTCGTCGGCAACAAGGACCTGTCCGGCGGCAAGTTCCTCACCAGCCGCCAGCTGCGCGAGCGCCTGGACCGCGAGAAGGTGCACAACGTGGCCCTGCGCGTGGAAGACGGCTCCGACGCCGACAAGTTCCTGGTCTCGGGCCGCGGCGAACTGCACCTGTCCGTGCTGATCGAAAACATGCGCCGCGAAGGCTACGAGCTGGCCGTGTCGCGCCCGGAAGTGATCATCAAGGAAATCGACGGCCAGAAGATGGAGCCGATCGAGCAGTTGGTGATCGACATCGAAGAGCAGCACCAGGGCGGCGTGATGGAACGCCTGGGCATCCGCAAGGGTGAGCTGAAGAACATGGTGTCCGACGGCAAGGGCCGCGTGCGCCTGGAATACCTGATCCCGGCGCGCGGCCTGATCGGCTTCCAGAACCAGTTCAAGACCCTCACCCAGGGCTCGGGCCTGCTGTTCCACGTGTTCGACCATTACGGCCCGTACACGCCCGCTCCCATCGCCAAGCGTCCCAACGGCGTGATGATCGCCAACGCCGGCGGCACCACCCCGGCCTACTCGCTGGGGCCGCTGCAGGAACGCGGCAAGCTGTTCGCCGCCGAAGGCGACTCGGTGTACGAAGGCCAGCTGATCGGCATCCACGCCAAGGACAACGACCTGACCGTCAACGCCATCAAGCCCAAGCCGCTGACCAACATGCGCGCCTCGGGCAAGGACGATGCGATTCAGCTCACCCCGGCGACCAAGTTCACGCTGGAGCAGGCGCTGGACTTCATCGACGACGACGAGCTGGTCGAAGTCACCCCGAAGGAAATCCGCATGCGCAAGAAGCACCTGACGGAAAACGATCGCAAGAAGGCCTCTCGCTCCGCGGGCTGATCGCCTCCTTCGACGCAACAATAGCCAGGCCTCGCGAGGCCTGGCTTTTTTTTGCCCGCGATTCCGTTGCTCGATGCCCACGAGAAGCAGCAGGGAGATGCCGCGCACCACATCGCGCAAAAACACTACCGATATCGGCGCTCTCCGACGACTTCGCACATTGACGCCGAACCCTACGATGTCCTGATGCGTCGGCCGCATGCCGTCCGACGAACCGCTTCCCCTCACCCATCAGGAGTCGCCATGAAGAAAGGCCTCGTACCCGGCATCATCACCCTGCTTCCGCTCGCCCTCGCGCTGAGCGCCTGCGCAACCTCACCGGGCGCGGCGTCGCCGGGCGCCGTCGAAGTGCGCGCCGGCGTGATCGAGCAGATCACCGACGTGCAGATCGAAACCAACCATCACACCGGCGTGGGCGCGGTGGTGGGCGGTGCGGTGGGTCTGGGCGTGGGCAGCCTGATCGGCGCCGGCACGGGGCGCGACGTCGCGATGGTGCTGGGCACGGTCGGCGGCGCCGTGGCCGGCAACGAAGTGCAGAAGCACTACGACAAGCCCGTGGCGGGGCAGCAGATCGTGGTGCGCCTGAAGAACGGCGTGCTGATCTCCGTCACCCAACCGGCGTCGTCCGGCTTCTCCAAGGGCGAGAAGGTGTACATCGAAGGCAACGGCGAGAATGCGCGGGTGGTTCGCCAATAGCGTCCATTCCACACGCCGTCGACACGAAGGCCGCCGCAAGGCGGCCTTCATCGCGGACAGGCATTACACGCGCTGCGCGAGCTCCAGCGCAGCCACCCGACGCTCCAATCTCGGCCCCAGATAGCAATGCGAGCCGCAGGGCATCAGCCCTACCTCGCCGAACGCCTTCAGGTACCACGACGGCGCGCGCGCATGGAAACCTTCCATGTCGCCATCCACGCCGTCCTTACTGGTGAACACCTCAAGAAAGGCGAGGCCTTCGAGCATGTCGCTGATGCCGCCAAGCCCCGCGCGGATCTCGGCCGGCTTGAGGTAATGCAGCACGTCGGTGCATACGATGATGTCGAAACGCTGGTCGAAGCGCAGGTATTCCAACTGCCCGAAGCGCGCCAGCCCGATGTTGCGGCTGCGCCCGTAACGCGACACCGCATACTCGCTCGCCTCCAGCCCCTGGTAGTGAAGGCCGGGCCGCAGCTTCAGCAGCGGCGCGCGCCACACGCCCTCGCCACAGCCCACGTCCAGCACCGAACGCACGGTGCGGCCGAGGTAGTACTCCGCCTGCGCCACCACCATGGCAATCTTGCGGCGCAACTCCGCCGGCGAGGCGACGGAGTGATCGGGGTGGCGATACCACTTGTCGAAGTAGGCGCGGTCGTAGGTCTTGGGCACAGGCGTTTCTCCGGCGTGGAGGCGCATGGTAACCCAGCGCCCACGATCACCTGCCCTGAACATGGCTTGCCGCAGCATATCCGTGCTGGAACCTGGGAGCCGCCCCTATGCCCACGATCCGCATACGCATGACCGGCACGCGCGACGATGCCGACACCCTGCTGACGATCCTCCACGGCATCGACGGCATCGAGCACGTCGAGGAAATCGACGATCCCTCGCAGGACATGCGGGACGACTCCAGTTCGTCCGATCTCGTCGACGACAACAGCGCCGAGTTGTTCTTCATCGAAGTCACCGCCCGCGACGCGCTGCACGCCCATGCCGTGCGCGCCGTTGCCGAGGTGGAAGCGTCCGTGCTCGGCGCGGTGGTGGAATTCACCGACGATTTCTGATCGACCTCACGCGCGTCAATCCCGCGCGCGTCGACGACATCCATTCGCTCTCCGACACCGTGGACCATTTCAGATACCTCCCCATGGAGGCACTTGCGTGCGCGGCATACGGTCTCCTATGCGCCCCGCGCAAGGCTATGTCCTATCCAAGGAGACACGATGAGCAGCAAAGACTTTCGCAATCGGTACCCCATCATCCTCGTTCACGGTTTTACCGGCTGGGGTCGAGATGAAATGCTGGGGTTCAAGTACTGGGGTGGCAAGGTCGATATCGAAGCCCGCCTCAACGACTTGCACTTCCATACACGCACCGCGACTGTCGGCCCCTTCTCCAGTAGCTGGGAGCGATCCGTCGAGCTGTACCACTACCTTGTTGGCGGCAGGGTCGACTACGGCGCCGCCCACGCCAAGAAGTACGGCGTCCACCGCTACGGCCACACCTTCCCGGGCATCTATCCGCAAATCAGCGATACCAACAAGGTCCACCTGGTTGGTCACAGCATGGGCGGCCAGACGATCTGCGACCTCGAAGCCTTCCTTCGCAACGGGTCACAAGAGGAGCGCGACTACCACAAGGCCCATCCGGAGGAAGACCCCATCTCCGACCTGTTCCTGGGCGGCAAGCATTGGGTGCACAGCATCACGGGCCTGGCCCCCGGGTTCAATGGCACGACCTTCCTGGATACCCACGAAGGTCTGATCAACTTCATGAACCTCACCAAGCAGATCACCGTCACCATGGCTGCAACCATTGGCGGCGATCCCAACGATTTCATCTATGACTACAAGCTGGATCAGTGGGGACTCAAACGCGAGCCCGGCGAACCTTTCGTCCAGTACCAGGAGCGCGTTTTCGAAAGCGATGTCTGGAAGTCGAAAAATATCGGGTTCTACGATCTGACCTCACCGGGTGCCGCGAAGATCGCCCGCGACAGGCTCCGACTGTTTCCCGAGACCTATTACTTCTCGTTTTCCGGCAACGCCACTTTCAAGAACCCCAAGACCGGATTGGCGCTTCCCGTGCCGACGATCAATCCCATACTCTACCTGCCCGCGTTGATCATCGGCCGCAATCAAGGCAACCCCGAGTATCCGGGGGACGAAGCCGAATGGCATAACAACGACGGCTGCATTTCCTGTGCTGGCACCCGCTACGTGCTTGGCCAGGAACATCGTGACGCGGACCCCAACGATCTCTCGTTCCCGCCCGGCATCTGGAACTCGTTCCCGACCATGAATGGCTGGGATCACGGCGACTTTACCGGCATCAATATCTCGTTTCTGCTGGGGCGCAGAGACATCATGCCGTTCTATACCGACCTCGCCCGCCGGCTGGTGTCGATCGAGCCACCCCACGACGACACCCAGGAGGATTCATCGGCCCACTCTGCGGTGTTGCATGCGCCGAAAAAGCATGACGCGGCCCACAAGGCGGCGCCAGCGAAACACGCCAAGGCATCGGCACCCGGCGGACATCCCAAGGGTAAGCACTAAGTAATAGAGGGATGGCGCGTTTGCGGCGCGCCATCCCTGCGCCAGCCTGACGCGGCGCATGAATACGCGCCGAACAAAATTGCGCGCTCCGTCGCCCAGCCGGTAAGCCGGACGTCAACTCCCACGTTGACACTCCCAGGTCACGCCGCCGTTCAATCGCCGCCTGGAGCCCGGACGCATGCAGGACACCCCGAACCGCCCTTCCCTCGGCAGGCGCTCATGGCTCGCCGCCATCAGCGTGCTGCTCGTACTCGGCACCAGCGCCGCCGCCGCACGAAGCGGCAGCGCACTCTCCCAGGACGATGTGGACTGGCTGCGGCGCGACAGCTTCGAGCTGGATACCGCCACCGTCGCCATGTACCGCGACCTCGGCCGCTCGCGGCTGCTCGACCGGCAACTCGACGGACGCATCAGCGACGACCTCCCCGCCCCGATCACCGCGCTGATCAACTCCTACGAAGCGGCCAACACGCCGACCGAGCAAGTCCTGGCCGGCCTGCGCGACGAGCAGGAGAAGATCAAGGCCATGCCCGATGGCGATGAGAAGACTGCGGCGAAGAAGGCCCAGCAGCAGCACGCCAACGACCTTCTCCAGCAGGCGCAGGAAATCGAAATGCTGCATGCCGTCTACGGCCCGAACCAGCTCAAGGAGCAGATGGTGTGGTTCTGGCTCAATCATTTCAGCGTGTACGGCGCCAAGGGGCGCGTGCGTTGGGTGGCCGCCGACTATGTGCAGAACACGATCCGGCCGCATGCGCTGGGCAAGTTCCGCGATCTGGTCATGGCCACGCTGGAAAGCCCGGCGATGATGGAGTTCCTGGACAACGCCCAGAACGCCAAGGGCCACGTCAACGAAAACTATGCGCGCGAATTGATGGAACTGCACACGCTGGGCGTCGGTTCCGGCTACACCCAGCAGGACGTGCAGCAGCTGGCGCTGATCCTCACCGGCGCCGGCGTGGCGCCCCTGCGCGATCCCGACGCCATGCGTCCGCGCGTGGCGGAGATGGTGGTGCGCAACGGCATGTTCGAGTTCAATCCCAAGCGCCACGACTTCAGCGACAAGGTGCTGCTCGGCCACAAGATCAAGGGCAGCGGCTTCGACGAGATCTCCGAAGCCGTCGACATCATCACCAAACAGCCGGCGTGCGCGCAGTTCGTATCGAAGAAGCTCGCCGAGTACTTCGTCGCCGACCAGCCGCCGCCGGAACTGGTGGCGAAGATGGCGCGCACCTTCCAGCGCACCGATGGCGACATCGCCGAGGTATTGCGCACCATGTTCGAGTCCAGGGAACTGGCCGCCACCTACGGCAAGAAGTTCAAGGACCCGATGCAGTTCGTGGTGTCCTCGGTGCGCATGGCCTATGACGGCAAGCCCATCGCCAATGCCAAGCCGCTGCTCAACTGGCTCAACCAGCTCGGCGAGCCGGTGTTCGGCAGGCTGACCCCGGACGGCTGGCCGCTGGACAGCACGGGCTGGTCCAGCTCGGGACAGATGGCCAAGCGCTTCGAGATCGCCGGCGCCATCGGCACCGGCAACAACCGCCTGCTGACGCCCGAAGGCCAACCCAAGAGCGGCGGCGACTTCCCCATGCTCACCACGCGGCTCTACTACGACACCTTCGACACAAAGCTGAGTGCGCCGACGCGCGAAGCGCTGGCCAAGGCCACCACGCAGCAGGAATGGAACACCTTCCTGCTCTCCTCGCCCGACTTCAACTACCGCTGAGGCCACGCCATGAAACGCCGCGAATTCCTGCTCGCCGCCGCCACCGCTGCCGTCGCCGCGCCCGCCTTATCGTTCTCGGGAAAGCTGTTCGCCGCACCGGCCAACAGCCCGCGCTTCCTGCTGGTGTTTCTGCGCGGCGGCTATGACTGCAACAACCTGCTCGTGCCCTACAGCAGCGATTTCTACTACGAGTCGCGCCCCACGCTCGCCATCGCCAAACCCGATCCGTACAACGCCAACAGCGCGATCGGGCTGGACGGCAACTGGGGCCTCAACCCCGTGCTGCGCGATTCCATCTATCCGCTGTGGCAGAAGCGGCAGGTCGCCTTCGTGCCGTTCGCCGGCACCGACGACATGTCGCGCAGCCACTTCGAAACGCAGGACAACATCGAGTCCGGCGAGCCGACCGAACAGCGCAGCAACTTCCGCTCCGGCTTCATGGCGCGCCTGTCCGGCCAGATGAGCGCCGTGCCTTCCATTGCCTTCACCGATGCCTTGCCGCTTTCGTTCCAGGGCAGCGGCCGCGACATACCCAACATCTCCCTGCGAGGCAACACCAAGCCCGTCTACGACGAACGGCAGGCCGGCATCCTCGCCGGCATGTATCGCGACACCAACCTGGCTTCGGCCGCTGCTGATGGCCTGGAACTGCGCCAGACCGTGTCCAAGGAGCTGCAGGACGAAATGATGAAGGCGAACCGCGGCGCGCCCAACGCCAAGAGTTTCGCCGACGAAACGCAGCGCATCGCCACCATGATGCGCGACCAGTACCGCCTGGGCTTCGTCGACGTGGGCGGCTGGGACACGCACGTCAACCAGGGCAACGTCACCGGACAGCTGGCCAACAACCTCAGCAACCTCGGCAAGGGTATCGCCGCCTATGCCGATGCGCTGGGCGACGAGTGGAACAACACGGTCGTAGTGGTGGTGTCCGAGTTCGGCCGCACCTTCCGCGAGAACGGCAATAAAGGCACCGATCACGGCCACGGGACCGTGTACTGGGTGCTGGGCGGCAAGGTGAACGGGGGACGCATCGCCGGCCAGCAAGTGGCGGTGAATCCGCAGAGCCTGCTGCAGAACCGCGACTACCCCGTGCTCAACAACTATCGCGACGTGCTCGGCGGGCTGCTGGGGCGCATGTGGGGTTTGTCAGGCAGCCAGCTGCAGTCGGTGTTTCCCGGCGCGCATCCGCGCGACCTGCAACTGGTGTAGTCAGCCGAAGCGCTTCTGCGGAGCGTCGTCGTTCCGCGGAAGCGCGCATGCCGCGCGACGCTTCACGCCACGCGGCGATAGCGGCCAGACATCACGGGCTCCCACTTCACACCGCCGTCGAACGAGCTCTCCAGCTTCAACGTGAACACGTCATCGTCCTCGAACACGTAGACGTGCCGCGTCTGCCCACGTGGCGAACTGCGCACGAAGGTCAGGCTGTCGCCATTCCACACACCTGGCGCCGGCATGCCAGGCACGAAGCCGTAGCTGTCGAACCAGTACAGGCTGTACTGGTCGTGCTCCGGCTCCATCACGAACACGGCGTGTGCCTGCAAGCTTGTATTGCCATCGCGTTCTTCGCGGTAATCCTGCACCAGCGCGCGGCCATTGAGCGCCACGCGCGCCGTGACGTACCCGACCGCCGCGCCGCCCTGCCCCCAGCGCGTGGTGGCGATGGTTTCATCGCCCTGCCAATCGCCCGCAAGGCGGGCCAATACGTTCGCGGTCATGGCTCAACCGTCCTCGCCCGACAGGCGCACCAGCAGACCCTTGGCGATGGCGCCATGCAGCTTGCCCAGCCCGCGCACCATGTGCAGCGTGGCGAACAACAGCAGGATGCCGGCGATGCAGGTCAACACGGCCAGCGGCCAGTAGTTGCCGTCGCACAGCCAATGCGGAATGCCGCAGTTCAGATAGATCACGTCCTCCACGCTCAGCGCCTTCAGCACCGGCGTGCCGATAAAGGCCAGCGAAATGCTCAGCAGGGTGATGGTCAGCGTGAAGTACAGGATGCCCAGCGGCAACATCAGCACCATGTAGAACAGCGTGGTCCAGGTATGCACATCGGTGAAGATGGCCCCCACGCGCTGGCTCAGCGACTTGCCGGCATTGGACGGATACAGCGGCCGGCGCGGCATGCGCACGCCGAGCATCGTCTCCACGATGCGCCCTTCCAGCAGCGACAGCGCGCGCACCGTGGCCAGGAACAGGATGGCGAAGGGAATGCCGATGATGAGCACCGACAAGCCCATCGACAGCGACACGCCCGTCACCGCCCAGGTGAAGTAGAAGATGCCCGTGGCCAACGCCAGCAGCATGTAGAACAGCGCGCCCCAGGTGCGCGAATCGGCGGCGACGCCAAAGAAGCGTCCCGGCAGCGAGCGGCGCCTGGGCGGCGGCGGCGGACGCAGCGCGCGCTGGATCTTGATCTCCTGGTCACGATAGATGTCCGCCACCTCTTCCGGCGCCCCGTACGTGCTCACCACGTGCGCCAGCATGTCGGCTTCGCTGCGCTGCGGGTTGTCGGCCAGCTCGGCGCGCAGGTGTTCCTCCGCGTCGTACAGCGCATCCTGGATCAGCGCGGGGTCCGCGCCCTTCAGCGCCGCGCGCAGCTGTTTCAGGTATTCGGCGATCGTGCGTGGTGCATTCATTACACCTCTCCTTGCAGAACGGCATCGACGGAGTCGCGCGTGGCCGACCAGGCATCCACCCAGTCACGCAGGACCTCGCGCCCCTGCTTCGTTATGCGGTAATAGCGCCGCGGCGGACCGCTGATGGAAGGCTCCACCTCGCTGGCCAGCAGCCCTGCCCCCTCGAGATTGCGCAGCACGGGATACAGGGCACTCTGTTTCCCGGCAAGCACGCCCTCGCCCATGTCTTCCAGCCGCTTGGCGATCTGGTAGCCATACATCGGCTGCCGCGACCGCCCAAGCACCGCCAGCAGCACCAGCGATACGGTGCCCGCCGACAGCTCCTTCTGGAACTTCTTCAGATGGCTGCTGTTGTCTTCCATGCCCCACCTGCACTGCTACCCATCGTGGACTCCACCATAGTGTGAAGTTCGCACTAGTGCATGGGCATGAAGTCATGCCCTGGACCGGAAGCGGTTGGATGTGTCGCCTGCGCTGGCGATCGAGCCCGCTCACGGCAATCGCCGGGCAGCGTTGCTCAGTTCAGAAAAAGGGTGTTTGGACCTTGGCTCAGGCGGGGCTTGGGAAGACGGCCGCGTGCAGACACAACCATGCCGACTGACGCCAAGCCAACGGAAAGCGACCGATGCCGAGCCAGCCCCTTCTTTCAGTGCTCGTTGACCCAGATTTCCTCGATGTTGTTCATCACCGCGAGTTTCACGTCGGGTTGCGACAACTTCGAAACGTCGAAGATGCGACCGTGGCGCATCCCTCGGTAAACCCCATCTTTCCGGAACGTTGCCGCCCATATGACGCTGTCCAACGCCGCCGTGTCGTACTGCGCGGTGTAGTTGAACCCGTTACTGGTCACGCCAAAAAGGTCATGCATAAACGCTTGCTCCGCGGGCGGCTCGTGCGCGGACACTACACCTTTGCCCAGGGATGCATGTGAAAGGGAATCACGGGCTCCGTGAAGAAGGGAAACACGCTTCTTATGGAGCCGTCGCGGTCACTTTGAAGCGCCTTGCGCGCGCGGGACCACAGCTCTCCGATGGAGATCTTCGACGCTGAATGCAAAAACATGCATCGAGATTTTCCCAATCTTTCACGGGTCACGCACGATGCGCCTCATACAACAACGGCGCCACTACGGGCAGTCATCGAGAGAACATCATGGACAAGAATCGCGTTGAAGGCACGAAGCACGAGATCAAGGGCGCCATGAAGGAAGGCGTTGGCAAGGTCACGGGAAATCCTGCCAAAGAGGCGGCGGGAGCGATCGAGAAGAACGCCGGCAAGGTACAGAAGGAAGTCGGCAAGGAACACGATCGCCAGCGTGATGCGGACAAGCATCACTGACGGAACCGCGTAACCGACGCGCCGCTTGCCATTGTCGGTCAAGCGGCCGCCTTGGGACGGCCTTGTGACAACACCCTGGAGGGAAACTCGCCGTAGATGCGCCGATAGGCGCTGGAAAAACGCCCGAAGTCCCATACGCCAAAGCGCCCGCATATCTGCGCCACGGTATCCGATGGCCCGGCGGACTGCAGTGCCTGATGAATGGCGCGCATGCGCCGCAGCATCAGGAATCGATGCGGGCTCAGGCCGAAGTGTTCCAGGAACGCCGTCTGCAAGGTGCGGTTCGATACGCCCGCCGCCTGGCAAAGATCGCTCACGCGCAGCGCCTCGCTGGTGGATACATCCAGCCTGGCCAGTGCACGCCGGATGATCTCGCGGCGCGCCAGCCGCGGACGGCCCAGCGCGGAGGCCGGCAGCGGCGCCACTGCCTGCACCGCCTCGCAGACGCCGGACGCAAGCTGCTCGTAAAGCTCGCGCCGCGCAGGCATGTCGTCCAGCGCGTTCGGATCCACGTCGCCGACCTCGAACATCCGGCACACAAGATCACCCAGCCCCGCGACCAGGCTTGCGCGCGTCTGGCCGATAAGGTGATCTCCCGGATCGGGTTGGAAATCCAGCGACGGATCATTCAACCACCGCGCCACCGTGTCGCGACCGACGCTGATGCCCACCCAGCGCATCGCAGTGCTGTGGTAGCAATAGAAGCTGCGATGGGAGGCAAGCCAGGCGAGGGTCGCGTTGCCCATGGGCTGCCCGTTCATGGCCACGTCGACGCCGCGCGACAGCGGAAAGAACAGACCGAAGTTCTCCGGCCGGCAGGCGCCTTCATAGACAGCGCCCGCACCATTGAAGCCCAGCATGACTTCGATGTCGGCCAGGACAACGTATTGCATGCACCAGTTGTCCGTGCTCTTCTTCAAGGGGATGAAGCGGCCGGAGACGCCGCGCATGGCCTCTTCGAATTCATCGAAGGCAAGACCGAAGAGCCGAACCATGTCCCCTCCACGTCATGGCGTCAAAGGACATCGTCACCGCTTCCGTGTCGGGTGACGCATCCCTTTCATTGGCACCTCGCCGTCGCATGCAGATAAAGACCCGCGCGACGGACGAAGGCGTCGCAGGAACATTTACCCGAACTTCGATCAACGCTCAACAGCGCCCCGCTCGAAACGCTCCCTGATTCACGCTTGCACCTTGTGCTTGGGCTTGTTGCGCGGCGCGGCCTGTCATCGGCATCACCTTCATGCATGCGCCTGCGCAGTCGCATGCCCGCGCGATGACGCCCGGCATCATCGTCGCGTCGCCACGCATTTTTTTCCAGTTTTACGTAGACGGTCTTGCGCGCGCGGAACAAGCTCCAGCCAACGGGTGGCGGTCCAATTTCCCTTCCATGACAGAAATGTCGACGGAATGGATGTCTCCCCACTGCAGGCTCGGCGATCAGGGCCGGCAAGGGACAGCACGGCAAAGCGGCCATAACGTGGCGCACGGCAAGGAGGACACTATGGGGTTGTATCGGGGGCTGCCGGTATCTCATGCCGTATCCGTCGCGCGTGCGCTGCTGGAGCTGGCGAACGATGCGGTCACGGAAGACGTTCTGCCCAAGCCCATGGCGGCGACCATCTCCGCCACGGCCAGCGACATCGCCTTCCGTCTTGAAACATTCCTGACATCGCGTGGCACGGGCTTGCCGCCCAGGCTTCATCAGCATCTCGACGGCGTACTGGTGGATTTCGACGCCATCGTGCAATTCGCCGACCTGGTCGTCGACCACGATCTCACGCCTCGCAATATCGGCCACGTCGCCGCGGCGCTCCGCTACACTCTCACGCGTGTGCTGGAACGGTTGCGGGAAGTCGAGCGCGAACTCGACGGCTGCGCTACCGATGACCGCACCGGTTTGCCCAGCACGATCACCTGTTAGCTCCGCGACATCGACGGCGCTCGAGTGATCCCGAGGAACAATGGTCATGATCGAGTGTTGGTTCGAGTTCGCCAGTAACTACAGCTACCTGAGCGTGATGCGCATCGAGCGGGAGGCGCAGGCGCGCGGCGTGCCCATCGCGTGGCGTCCGTTCCTGCTCGGGCCGATCTTCCAGTCTTTCGGCTGGACCAACTCGCCCTTCGTGCTGCAGCAGGCCAAGGGGCAGTACGTCTGGCAGGACATGCCGCGCCAATGCCGCAAGTACGGCCTGCCGTGGCGACAGCCCAGCCAGTTTCCGCGACGCTCGGTACTGCCCACGCGCATCGCCCTGCTTGGTGAGGATCAACCCTGGATGGGCGCCTTCTGCCGCCGCATCATGCACATGAACTTTGCCGAGGACCGCGACATCGACAATGCCGACGCCGTCAGCGAGGCATTGGCCGAACTCGGCCTGCCGGCTGACGCCTGGCTGCAGGAAGCCGGCGCGGAGGCCAACAAGCAGCGCCTGCGTGAACGCACCGAGCAGGCCAAGGCGCGAGGCATCTTCGGCGCGCCCACCTTCTTCGTGGGCGATGCCATGTACTGGGGCAACGATCGGCTGGACGACGCGCTGGACGACGCGGCCGCCCTGCGGTCTGGCCAGCACACCACTCGCTAGGTCGGCGACATGGCTAAGTAGTTTTACGCAGTCGCATCAGGTATTTCACCGGACGCACAGGGAAATATCTCATGCTCTGATAGCCCGCACGCCATGCCCGCGGCCCGCCAGTGCCGCGGGTCCGCTCCCTTCCATGGAGCCATTCGTGCGGATACCACCATGAATCGTGCCGGCCTCGCTTTACCCCTACGATGCGCGGGATGGCTACTCGCGCTGGGGCTGTTGGCCTCGTCCACATCCCTATGGGCTCAGCCGCAGGAGCCGTCGGCGCCACCCGCCACCGACGAAACCCACGCCGACCACCCCGGCGATGCGGTGGCGCGGTACTTCAATCGCGACATCGTCACGTTCCGCGCCTCCTTCCTCGGTCGCCCGCCCGAGCTGCGCGCGAGGACGGCACAGGAAAACATCGACCGCGTCGTCAAGAAGAACGGCCGCGCGGAGGTTTCCTTCAAGGACACCACGCAGGGCCTGCTGGTGCTGCTGGGTGGTGAGCTGATCACCATCGTCACGCCGGACGACCTGGACAAGCTCAACAACGAAAGTATGGCCGACGTGCAGGCTCACGTCGCTGCCAACCTGAGCGCGGCGGTGAAGGCGGCGGAAAGTACCGAGCGTCCCCAGTGGATTCTGCGCGGCGCGCTGTGGTCGATCCTGGCGACGGCGCTGGCCTTCGCCCTGTTCATCGGCGTCCGCTGGGTCGCCCGGCGTATCGACGAGGCATTGCGGCGCTGGCTGGAACGCCGGCTCGATGCCATCCGCCATGAATCCACGCGGCAGCTGGCGCTCGGCGTGCGCACCATCGCGCGCTGGCTCGTGCGTGTCGCCACCTGGATCATCGTGCTGGCCGTGCTGGAAGAGTGGCTGCGCTTCGTGCTCGCCCAGTTTCCGTATACGCAGCCGTGGTCGGAGGCGATGCGCGGCTGGATCATCGGCCGGCTCTCCGATTGGGGCACGGCCATCGCGGGCGCCATTCCTGGCCTGGTCGCCGCGCTGGTGATCCTGCTGGCGGCCCGCATGCTCACGCAGGGCATCAGCGTGACCTTCCGTGGCGTGCAGAGCGGGCGGTTCCAGTTGTTCCAGATCGACTCCGAACTGGCCGAACCCACGCGCAAGATCGTCGTGGCCGTGGTCTGGCTGTTCGCCGTCGCCATGGCGTACCCGTACCTGCCCGGCGCGCAGACCGAAGCCTTCAAGGGGCTGAGCGTGCTGGTCGGCCTGATGGTGTCGCTGGGCGCCTCGGGCATCGTCGGCCAGGCGGCCGGCAGCTTCACCATTCTCTATTCGCGCACCATGAAGGTGGGCGACCTGGTGCGCAGCGGAAATACCGAGGGCGTCGTGCTGCAGATCGGCCTGTTCGCCACGCGCCTGCGCACGCTGACCGGCGTGGAGGTGAACATCCCCAACAACGTGGTACTGGGCACCCAGCTGCTCAACTATTCCCGGCACCCGGAAGGCCCGGGCATGTGGCTGGAAACCTGCGTGACCATCGGCTACGACACGCCGTGGCGGCAGGTGCAGCAGATGCTGCTGGGTGCGGCGGACGAAACGGCGCTCATCGAGAAATCACCCGCGCCGTTCGTGCTGCAGACGGCGCTTTCGGACTTCTATGTCGAATACCGCCTGCGCGTGCGCATCGTCGACGTCAGCCAGCGGCAGAACATCATGAGCGAGCTGCACGCGCGCATCCAGGACCACTTCAACGTAGCCGGCGTGCAGATCATGTCGCCGCACTACGTCACGGATCCCAAGGAACCCAAGGTCGTTGCGCCAGAACACTGGAACGGCTAAAACGCCTGCATGTTCTTCTCCAGGGACGCCTCCATCCGCCGGCAGTTCGCCGTTTTCCTCGGGGCGATCTACGTGGTGCTGCTGCCCTTCGCCGCCTGGGTGCTGTTCCATCAATGGACGGCCTATGAAGCAGCCCGCGAGAACCTGGACGACTTCGGCCGGTTCCACACCACGCTGATCGCCATGGAACGGCTCTCGGTCGAACGCATGGCGACCGCGCAGATGCTGGGCAGAGCCGCCCGCCGCGGTACGCTCGAGCAAACCGAACTCAGCCACGCACGCGGCGCGGTGGACGATCGACTGCAAGCGCTCGCCGCAGCCATCGGCTACAAGGCCTGCCATCATTGCGGCGAACTGTCGACCTCGCTGGATACCGTGACGGCGAACCTTCACGCAGCACGTGAACGTGTCGACGCCCTGCTCGCCGATGGCCCCGTGTCCGCCACCGACGTCAGTGTCACCGATCGCCTCGCCGACTGCGGCTCGCAACTCTCGACGCTGGCCGGCGCCAGCGTAGCCATGTCCGTCCAGCACGAACCGAACGCCGTACGCTACATCTACGTGGCCTCGTTCGCCGCCCTGCTGCGCGACCAGGCCGGCCAGCTCGGCACGCAAGCAACCCAGGTGCTGGCCGGCGGTAGCCCGATAAACGCCGGAGCGTATCGCGCCATCGAGCGGACCATCGGCAGGATCAAACTGCTCCATTGGCTGAGCGCCACCGTCGTGCACCAGCACGAGGCGCTGTCCGATCGCCTTGTCGCGCATATCGAAACCGGCTATCTCGACGCCGGGCTGACGTATGCGCAGAACACCGTCGATGCGGTGGCCGCCAACGGCAAGACACCCTCGACGGCGGAATTCGATCAGCGCTACGCCGCCTCGCTGGCCCCCATCACCGACCTGCGCGACGATGCGCTTCGCCTTGCCTCCACCGCCCTGCAGCGGGACGAACACCGGCAAGGCCTGCAGTTGATGTTCACGGCCATCGCGGTCGCGCTGCTCGCCCTGTTCCTGGTATTCGTCTCGCGGCAATTCCATCGCAGGATCGTCAAGCCATTCGTCGACGCGCGCCGGTTCGTGCTCGACGTCACCGCCAACCGCGGCATGGTGCGCTCGGCGCCGCAGGGCTATCGGGGCGAGATCCGCGATCTGTTCTCGGCCTTGTCGGCCCTGAAGGTAAGCAACGACCGCCGCTTCGAGCTGGAGAAGGAACGCGAACGCCTGATCCAGGAACTCCGCCTGATGGCGGAAACCGACTTCCTCACCGGCCTGCTCAACCGACGCTCGTTCGAGCGCCGCGCCATCGACATGCTCTCCGACCGGCGCAACAACGATGGCTGGATCGTGCTTACCGCATTCGACGTCGACCACTTCAAGCGCATCAACGACACCTATGGCCACGAAGCGGGCGACATGGCGCTGCGCAAGCTGTCGGAACTGGCCCGGGAAGCGTGGCGCGTGGACGACATCGTGGGCCGCATCGGCGGCGAGGAATTTGCCGTCATGGCCCGCGTCAAACTGCCGGACGACGCCACCGTGCCGGCCCGGCGGCTGATGGATCGCCTGCGCAAGGAGATCATCACCACCGTCGACAGCCGCACCTTCTCCATCACCATCAGCTGCGGCGTCACCTACGCACACGCCACGAACATCCCTTCGCTGGAATCACTGATGCGACAAGCCGACAACCTGCTCTACGAAGCCAAGGTGTCCGGCCGTGACCGCATCGAGCTGGCTCCCTTCGACCCACGGCGTGGCGAAAGCTGAGGTTGTTCCTTCACTAATGGACCAACGCGAACAACGTAGCCCGGATGAAGCCAAAGGCGGAATCCGGGATCACGCCGCGCATGCATCGCTGGGCGCGAACCAGCGCGAATTGCGCAAGCGGTGAAAGGCTGGGGCGACATCCTCCCGGATTCCGCTTCGCTGCATCCGGGCTACTGGGTTGCTGCGGCTTGGGGGAACGCGATTCTTGTCTTGCCACGGCTCTGCTCACGCACAATCGAACAAGCACATGAAGCCATAGTCCATATGCAGCTGCATATGGCAATGAAACAGCGACAACCCACGCTGATCCGCGATGAAATCCACCTCCGTGCTCTGGTATCCGCCCAGCATGGCCACGTCCTTGATGATGCCCGCGGTGGGCTGTCCGGCGATGCTCGTGATCTCGAAACTGTGCCGGTGCAGGTGCATGGGGTGGATATCGTCGCTGGCGTTGTGCATGCGCAGCCGGTAGCGGCGGCCGTGACGCAGCTGGAACATCGGCTTCATCGCTTTCATGTCGAAGGCGGTGCCGTTGATGGTCCAGCGGTTGAAACCGCCGATGGCCGCGTTCCGCTTGGCGAAGGTCATCTCGATGACCTCGTCGGGATCGGCGGCGTGCGGCGCCGGCATCGCGAAGCGACGGTAGTCCCAGGCGAAGGGCGCAGGCTTTTCCCAGCGCGGTTTGCCGTGCTGGCCCGCATACTCGATGACGATGCCCATGCCGTGCTCGCGGTCGTCGTCCGCCAGATCGCCCATGATCCACACGCCGGGATGCTTCATCTCCACGATGGCGCTGATGCGCTCGGCCGTGCCCAGCCACAGCACGGGCACCTCGGATGGATGCGGCACGGGATTGCCATCGAGCGCGACGACCTTGAATACATGGCCCGGCAAGGCAAGGCTGCGCAGTTCGGTGGCGCTGCCGTTGACGACATGGAACATCACCCGCTCGCCTTGCTTCACGCGCACCGGTTCACCGTGGCCCAGCATGCGACCGTTGATGGCGAAGGCCTGATAACCCACTTCGTATCCGTGCGGCGCGCCGCCGGCGAGCGACGCCTTCATGGCGCTCTCGCCTCGCTCTTCCAGTGAGCGATCACGTGCGCTCGGCTGCAGGAAATCCGCGGCCATGTCGCCGCCCTTGCTGAAGTAGGCGTCGAACTCCTTCAGCACCAGGAACACTTCGCGGTCGTAGTCGCCAGGCTCGTGCCGAGGCTCGATGTACACCGCACCGACCTGTCCGCTGTACTGACCACGCGTCAGGTCGTCGCGTGCCACGACATGCGTGTGGTAGAAGCGCAGGCCCGGCGGCCCGGGCGTGAAGGCAAGGCGACGCATGCCCCGTGCGGGAATATAGGGTGTGCCCTCTTCGGCCGCGCCGTCCACGTCAACGGGAAGCGTCTGTCCATGCCAGTGCAGTTGTTCGGGCGTGTCCGTATCGTTGAATACGTCGACCACCACGCGCCGGCCCTCCTGCAGGCGGATCAGCGGGCCGGGGCATTGGCCGTTATAGGCAACCGTGGAAACGACGTGTTCCGGCGACAACTCGATCAGGCTGCGGGCAATGCGCAGCGTGTAATCCGCCTTGCCTTCCGGGGCGCTCAGCGCGAATGCGGCCGCATCGCTCCACGGCGCGAGGCCCGCCGTCAGCGCGGCAGCGCTGCCCAGCTTGAGGAAGTCACGACGATTCATGATCGGCCACCGTGCGTGAGCGGAAAGGCCTTCGCCTCTCCATGCCATCAAGCATAGCGGTTCGCAGTCGCCGCGTGCGCACGAATGCGCACGTGGCGCAACGCGAATGCCTTCACGTTCGCTTGATCTCGCGGACGATGCCGCGCGCTCGTCGAGAGCTGCTCAAACGCATCAGCGTCGTGCTCAGGGTTCGCCGTTCGCGCGTATCGTCGCCTCGTTGATCGCGCGCACCTTCGCCTCGTCCACTTTTTCCACCTTGCGGTCGTAGGTGAACAGACCGTTGTGTTCGCCTTCGACGTCGGTGATCTGTGTATAGACGCTGCCCGACACGCTCACGGCCGGGCCTTTGTCGCGCAGCACCGCCGTGTTGGCGACGTAGCCGTCGTTCAGTGCGTCGCGGTCCTTCACTGCGCCGTAGGGATTGATCGGCGTGTTGGGCCACACATGGCCGGGAACGCCCAAGGTGAGTCCGCCGTGTTCACCGTCCATGGACGCGCGCGTCCCGTCCGGGCTCGGCAGGCCCGGCCCTTGATAGTCATGGATGTCATATACGTCGCCGGCATGCGGATCGCCCTTGGTGTCGCAGCAGTTGGCGCCGCTGCGCGCATCGACCAGGCGCGAAGGATCGCGCTGCTTGATCTGTGCGGCCAGCTCCGCCGCGGCGGGAATGCTCCACTGGCCCCAGCCTTCGTTGAATGGTATCCAGCCGATGATGGAGGTTTCGCCCTGGAGCTGGTCGACGATGGCCGAGACATCGGCACGGAAACCGGTCCTGTCGGCCTCGCTGAGCTTTTCGTTGTGGCCGTTGGGCAGCGCCGGCATGTCCTGCCACACCATCAGGCCGATACGGTCGGCCCAGTAATACCAGCGCGCCGGTTCCACCTTGATGTGCTTGCGGATGGTGTTGAACCCCAGGTCCTTGGTCTTCTGGATGTCGAACTTGAGCGCCGCGTCGGTGGGCGCGGTGTAGATGCCGTCTGGCCAATAACCCTGGTCCAGCGTAGCGAGCAGAAAGGTGGGCTTGCCATTGAGCACGATGCGGTTGCGTCCAGCCACCTTGTCGATGGCGATGGTGCGCAGACCGGCATAGCTGGTGACCTCGTCGCGTTGATCGCCCTGCGTCAGCGTCGCCTTGATGGTGTACAGGAACGGATCCCGCGGACTCCACAGGTGCGGCTGCGCGATGGACAAATGCAGCGACTGGCAAGCGGGGCCGCTCGCCTCACCCGCGACCTTGCCATCCGCATAGGCCGTGACATGCAGCGTGGCGCCTTCGCAGCGCCCGTGCAGCGTCGTGTTGACGGTGAACGCATCCAGACTGCGTGCGGGAACAAGGTTCAACTGCGCCACGCTGACGGCGGGCACCGGTTCCAGCCACACCGACTGCCAGATGCCCGAGGCGGCGGTGTAGAAGATGCCTTCGGGCTTCAGCCGCTGCTTGCCGACCATCACGTTGGCGCTATCCACTGGCGCGTGCACGGCCACCACGATCTCCTGCGGGCCGTTCGTTCGCAACGCCGGCGTGATGTCCGCGCTGAAGCTCGTATAGCCGCCCGTATGATTCGCCACCTGCTTGCCATTGACGTATACCGTGGCGTCCTGGCTCACGGCGCCGAAGTTCAGCCGAACGTGCTGCCCATGTGCGGTGAAATCAGCAGGGATATCCACCAGCCGCCGGTAGAACATGAAGTCCGCATGTTTCTGCACGCCGGACAGCACGGACTCGATGGGATACGGCACCAGCACCTGTTGCTTCAGCGCCTGACCGAACGGCGGCGCGCCCTGCCCGTCTGCCGGTGCGTACTGCCACAGCCCGTTGAGGCTCATCCATCGCGGATGGTCCAGCGATGGTCGCGCCAGCTGCGGCCTTGGATACTCGGGCAAGGCGTTATCGGGCGACACCTCCGCCGTCCACGGCGTGGCCAAGGGTGCCGGCTTGCCGCTCCAGGTGCCGGACGCGTCCGACGCCGCCATCGCCGGCGAAGCCATGCCCATCGCCACCATCACGCATGTGCCAAACCACGTCATGCACTGCATCCTCATGGTGCCAGCCATCACTTCCGCTCCGTCGTCATCGACGCCGGCGCATCCTGCGGATCCGCGCCCCAGCTCTTGTTGGGCTCCGGTCCCATCGTGAGCACCAGCGTGGCGCCGTTCGCGATGTCGGCATGGCTGAACCACGGTTTGCTCCACGGCTTGCCGTTGAGCGTAGCGGACTGGATGTACATGTTCCGCGCCGAGTTGTTGCGCGCGACGATCTCCAGCACCTTGCCGTTGCCCATGTGCAGGCGGACGCGATCGAAGATCGGGCTGCCCAGGATGTAGTCCGGGCTGGAAGGATCGACCGGATAGAAACCCATCGCGCTCAGCACATACCACGACGAGGTCGAGCCCTGGTCGTCCATGCCGGGAAAGCCGTAGCCGCTCGCATCGCTGCCATACATCTCATCGAGAATGCGGCGCGTGAGCGCCTGCGTCTTCCACGGCTGGCCGCTCCAGGCATACAGGTAGGCCGCCTGCTGGTCCGGCTGGTTGCCTTGCACGTATTGCCCGATCAGGCCGGTACAGTCGCGGCAGATGCCCTTGGGGTGATACGGCGTGGAGAAGAACGCATCGAGCTTGGCGTTGAAGGCATCGCGCCCGCCAAGCAGGTTCATCAGCCCCTGCACGTCATGCGGCACCAGCCACAAGGTGGACCAGCCCGAGGCTTCCTTCATCATGAAGTTGTAGTACGGCTCGCCCGGATCGAACGGCGAAATCCACTTGCCGTCCTCGGTGCGGCCGCGCACGAAGCCCACGGAAGGATCGAACACGTTGCGGTAGTTCGCGGCGCGCCGCTCGAACATCGCGGCATCATCCGCCTTGCCGAGCCGACGCGCGACGTCCGCCAGGGCGTGATCATCCCAGGCGTATTCGAGCGTGGTGGCCGCGCCCGCCTTGCCGTCTGCATAGGGCGGGCTGGCGTTGGCCGGCGGAATGATGTCGGAGATCCAGCCGTTCTTCATGTACTCCGCGAGATAGCCACGCGGCCCCTTCGGATCGGTGGCGTTCTTGCGCAGGTATTCGTAGGCGGCGGCATAGTCGAACGGTATGCCGCGCTGCCACGCGCCGTCGTAGAGGAACACGGCGTGGTCGCCATGGAACGAGGTGTCCATGTAGCCGCGCTCACGCGCGCGGTCCAGTTCCGAACGCATGATGTCCTGCACCACGTCGGGCTCGAGCAGCATCAGCAGCGTGATCTGGTTGCGGCCGGTATCCCAGAACGGCACGGGTCCGTAGCGGTTGTAACTGGCTACCTGCACGCGGCCATCCGCGCCGGTGAAATGGTCGCCCTTGCGCGCGACCAGGCGCGGGCTGGCGAAGGAGTGATACAGCGTGGAATAGAACAGCATGCGCTGCTTCGGCGTGCCGCCGGTGACTTCAACGCGATCGAACAGCTTGGCCCAGGCGGCGCGCGCCTGCGCGTGCACGCGGTCGAAGTTCGCGTCCGGGTCCTCGTCGTGCAGGCGCTGTTCGGCCTCCTCCGCGCTGTGGCCATGGGCGATACGCACCAGCACCTGCTCGCCGGCCTTGGTGTCGAAGGTGACATAGGCGCCCGCGTAGCTACCCGTTACCGCGCGCCGGTCGGCTTGCACATCCTGGTCGCCAATGCCGTAGCCCTCGTGCGCGTGGTTGGCGCGGAACGTGCCGAAGCGGGTGAACGGACGCGAGAATTCGGCGACGAACCAGGGGCCGTTCGCATCGTTATCCACGCGCCCGCCCGTGGCGACGCCGCGGATCGTGTGATCGCCCACGACCTCCACGTCGCCGCCCGGCCGGCGCAGGTTGATGATGACGTTGGAGCGATGGCTTTCGGGAAAGGTGAAGCGCATCAGGCTGGTGCGCTGGGTCGCCGTCAGCTCGGCGCGGGTGTGGAACGTGGCGAGATCCACCGCGTAATAGCCGGGCGAGGCCTGCTCGCTCGCCTTGTCGTAGGTCGACTGCGCGTAGTTGGGCGGCACGGTCCAGTCGCCCACCACCGGCATGATCATCGGCGCGGCGCGGCCGCCGTAGGTCGAACCGCCACCGGTGAAACCGATCATGGTCGGGTTGGCGTAGTAGTAGGACATCGCCACGCCGGTGGGATAACTCAGGTCCACGTTGACGTTGACCGGCGTCGCCTCGGTCGCGCTCTGCGGCAGGCTCGCGCCCGGCGAGGTCATGCCCGAATAGAGCGGTTCGCCCGGAGGCGGCGCGTTGCCGATCAGCTCCTGCCGATCCAGCGGCGCAGTGCCCACCAGCGGGTTGGCTTCATCGATGGCCGACTTCGCGGACGAAGACGAAGCCTCGTTCGCCGCATGGCCCGCGCCGATGCTCGCGGCAGCGAACGCCGCCAGCACGACGGCCCTGCCAGCATGCCGATGGAAGAGGAACGAGGCACGACGGCGGAGGCGTGCAAGCGACGGATTCATGGTTTTTCCTGTGCAGGTGAAGCGGTGTTCGCTGCGAGCTGCGGAGCTTCATCGTGGAGCCTGTACAAATTCGTGGAGCCTGTACAAAGTTTCCGTAACGTTCATTCCCCTCACCGTCATTCCGGCGCAGGCCGGAATCCAGTGGCCTCATCGTGCGGTTTTCGCGAAAGGTATGCATGCTTTGAAATCCCGCGAAAACCGACACTTTCGTCACTGGATTCCGGCCTGCGCCGGAATGACGGTGAGGATATTGAGCGTACGCGCGAGCTTTTGAGCGGGCGGTAAGAAACGCGTACAAAAGCGCCAACCGCGGGATCGGGCCCAACGCCCGATCCCGCGTGCACTTCATCAGCCGCCATCACCGAACTTGTAGGTCAGGCCCACGTAGTACTGGCGACCGGCGTACTCGAGCTCGTACAAGCGCGCCGTGGTGTCGTCGCCAAGGTACTGGCGCGGCCGGGAGCGCGTCAGGTTGATCACCGAGGCCGTCACCATCAGGTGCTTGGTGAACTCGTAGTCGCCGTTCAGGTCGATCTGGTTGTACGGCTCCGTGTAGATCGGCAGGCCGGACGACAGGCCCTGCATGGTGCGGCCCGTCCAGTTGCTGGTGGCGCGCAGCAGCAGCCCGTTCTTTTCATAGAACAGCGAGATGTTGCCCACGTACTTGGCGCTGCCGATCAACTCCGACTTGCCGACCTGCGTATCGCCCAGCGTCACCGGCGTTTCGTTGGTCTTGTTGAGCGTGTAGTTGACGGTGTAGCCAAAGCCCATGTCGTAGGTGTGCTGCGTGTAGATCTCCACGCCCTTGGAGGTACCCGAGCGACCGTTGGCGTTGGTGCTGTACTGCATGAAGTTTTCTTGCGTGCCGCCGACGTTCACCGTGATGTTGTTCACGGTGACCGGCACCACGAAGTTCTTCACCTTCTTCTGGAACAGGTCCACGCCCACCACCGACTCGGGCGCGTAGTACCACTCGCCCGCCAGGTCGAACTGCGTGGCCGTGAACGGCTTCAGGTCGGCGTTGGCGCCGCTGCCGTACCAGCCCGGCAGCGGTGCGCCGAACTGCTTGCGGTCGTTGTAGTAGGCCTGCGTGTTGTTGGTGAGGCTGCCCAGCTGGGCCAGGTCGGTGTAGTTGGCGCGAGCCATCGCCTGCGAGCCGGCGGCGCGCAGCACGAAGTCGTCCGCGAAGGTCCACGCGACGTTGAAGCTGGGCAACAGCTTGTTGTAGCGCTTGGAGGTGGACGCGTTGGAATACGTCTGGATCACCGACTGCTCGCGCGGCAGGTACTGGAAATCGCCCGGTGCGCACGCGCCGCCGCCGGCGTTCACGCCGCTGGCCGGGCAGATCAGGATGTTGCCGTTCGCATCGTGGTAGTACACCGCGTTGTTGGTGGTGATCTGGTCGGCAACGGTAAGGTCCTGCTTGGTGCTGACAAAACGCAGGCCGACGTTGCCGCGCAGCGAGCCCGTGTCGAAGTTCGCCTGGGCGTAGATGGCCGAGATCTGCTCCTTCACCGACGACTTGTCTTCCGGATGGTTGTAGACCACGCGGTCATAGGTGGAGTTGAGGTAGTTGTAGTACGCCGGGAAATTGATCGCCGGGAAGACGTTGTCGTTGTACGCCTGCGTGTTGCCGTCCAGGTAGCCCGGCAGCAGGAAGCCCGCCGGCAGCTGGCCCGCATTGGGGTCGCAGGTCTGGAACTGCGACTGCGTGCCCTTGCAGTACCAGCGCAGTTCGTTCTGCTGCTGCTCGGCGTGGTTGTCGCGGTACTTGGCGCCGAACTGCAGCGACTTGAGCCAGGTGCTGTCCTCGAAGGCCCAGGTGAAGTCCGCCTGCGCGAAGTTCTGCGAGGTGCTGGTGTTGACCATGTTGGAACCGGTGGAACCCAGGTCCACCTGGCCCGCGCCGGCCAGCATGTTCTGCAGCACGTTCGGCGAGGCGGTGAGGGTCGGCGTGCCGCTCAGGTTCCACGCGGCGCCGGTGCTGCCGTCCACCCACTGGCCGTTGACGAAGTTGCGCGGCTTGGCCGCCATGCCCAGTTCCACCGACGGGCCGCCCGTCGCCCAGGTGCGGCCGACGTTGAACGATCCGCTGAGCGCGCCGCCGTTATCCCACTCGCCTTCGATGTTGAGCGTCTGCGAGGTGGCCTTCTCGCGCGAGTAGTTGCCGTTGAGCCAGGGGATTTCCGTGGAGCACACGTCCACCGGCTGCCGTTGCGCGCCGGTGACCGGGTTGGTCAGCGAGTTGCAGCCCGTGCCCGCGGGCGGAAGCACGTAGTTCGCGCCGGTGACGACGGTGCGCGACGGGTCGAAGGTCAGGCCGTTGGGCGCGAGCAAGCGGCCCTGCTGGTTCGCATAGGTGTCGGTGGGCAGGCCCCACTCGGGCACCTCCAGCGTGTTGGTGATCTGCGTCTGCTGCCGCTGGAAGCGGAAGTAGTTGCCGGTCAGCAGCAGGTGATCGATGGGCTTGAACTGCAGGGTGACCTGGGCCGCCTTGTTGGTCAGGTCCAGCTGGTTGCGGCTGGTGGCGAACTGCTGCGGCATCCAGTAACCCGAGTAGCTCTTGCCGGACTGGTCGGTGACGCCGCCGCCCGGCCACAGCGCGAGGTTGGGCGCCACGTCGGGGCCGTACGGCTGACCATGCACGTTCGTCGGTTGCGCGGTACAGGTCGAGAAGTCGGTGCAGTCGTTGGACCACCAGTGCCAGCTCGACGCATTGGCGGTGTAGTCGATGTCCCGGCGCTTCTGGTACGAGCCGGCGACCAGCACACCGAAGGTTTCGTCCTTGTTCTTCCACGACCACAGGGCGGAGCCTTGCGGCGTTACCTTGTTGCTGTTGTCCGAGCCGGCGGCGTTGAGCGACACGAAGCCGTCGTTCGCGGCCATTTCCAGCGGACGGCGCGTGCGCAGGTCGACGTTGCCGCCGATGCCGCCTTCGTCCAGGCGCGCTTCCAGGCTCTTGTAGAGCTGGACGTCCGAGAACATGTTCGCAGGCATCAGGGTGTAGTTGAACGAACGCGACAAGCCCGCCGAGGTATCGGCCGAGGCCACGTAGTTGCCGTTCAATTCCGTGAGCGTCAGTTCGGGCGCCAGGCCGCGGATGCTCACCGTCTTGCCTTCGCCCGATTCGCGCGTGATCACCACGCCGGGCACATGCGCCAGCGCGTCGGCGATGTTCTTGGCCGGGAACTGCGCGATGTTCTGCGCGTTGATCACTTCGACGATGGAGTTGGCGTCGCGCTTGTCCTGCAGGTTTTGGTCGATCGACTGGCGATAGCTGGTGACCACGACCGCAGCAAGTTCGGTGGCGTTGTCCGGATTGGCCGCCTTGTTCTTGTCGTCCTTCTTGTCCTTGTCGGCCTTGTTCGCCCCGGTGCTGGCGGAGGCTTGCGCCTGCGCCGTGGCCGGCGCGGCGGCAGGCGCTGCGGTCTGCGCAAAGGCAACGGCGGGCATGCCCAGGGCGCTGCCCAGCGACAAGGTGGCCAAGGCAAGCGCGGTGTAAAGCGGATGGCGCTTGGATACGTACGGCTGATGAGTCATTTGAAAGTCCCCTACTGGTAAGCGCCCTTGTGGAGTCGGCGCGGTCTCCCCCGTTTCGATCACCTGCAGATGCGCGATTTATGGCGACAAGGCACGCTCCTCACTTTCAAATTGGATCGATCTAAATTTTTGAGTGCACCAAGGGCACGCAATGCGTCAGCGGCAGCTCTCACGGACTCCGGGTGCGCGGCGGCAAAGGCCCGGTTCTAGCGGCGTTGCGGGCCCCGGTCAGCCGGAGCGCGACGCAAGCGGGCGCGGTGGCGAAACCCGGTGCATGGATCTGTTGCGATGACGGGTTTGCCGACGCCGATGCCCGCAATCGGCCAGCGTTGCAATGGACGCATGCACGCACGCGGCGCGCGCGCTGGTCGTCATCGGAACGCAAACAGTTTCTGGTTTCATACGGCGGCCTCCCATCTCTAAATCGGTCTGGCGGGAGGACGCACTGCCCCGGACGCATGCGCGATGCACGCGACCCTCGCCCTCCCCGCCCCTTCCAAGCCATCCAGATTCCTGTGGTCACGCGTGACCCGGACTGGCTGAACTTGGATCGATCTAAAATCCCCTGGGCGAGATTAAGACGCCGACGACGCAACATGTCACGCTGCGACGCAAAAACGCGTTCCGGACCGGTTGGGTTTCACGCCAAACAGGCGGCATCTGTCGGAGTAAGCAGGCAACAGCGTGCAGTCCGCGGACTGCTTTCGGCGCAGGCGCGGCGCCCGCCGTGGATGTTCCGGCAATGCTGAAGCGGTCAGCGATGCGCGTCCGCCAGCGCAGGGCTCGCGGGCACGTTGCCCAGGGCCTTGTTCACCGCTACGTACTGAATGTCGAGTTGTCCCTGGCTGGACACCAGGTCGCGACGTGCCTGCAGATAGGTGCGCTGACTGTCCAGCACGCTGAGGAAATCGACGGTGCCCGCTTCGTACTTCACCTGGATCAGGCTGTAGGCTTCTTTGGCATTGGCGACGCGCTCGATCTGCTTCTGCGCTTGCTGGCGATACGAAGCGTAGCCGTTGAGCGCGTCGTCGATCTCCTGCCAGGCCTGCAGCACGGTGCGGTGATAATCCACGGCGGCCTCCTGCTGCTGCAGCTCGCGCAGGTGCACCACGCTGACGCGTCGCCCGTGATCGAACAGCGGCAGGCTGAGCGACGGACCGATGGACCAGGTGCGGCTGCCCCAATCGCCGAACTGGCTGCTCAGGTAGGACTCGTAGCCGAACTGCGCACCCAGCGTCACGCGCGGATACAGATCCGTCTTGGCCACGCCGATATTCGCCGTGGCGCTGCGCAGATGCTGTTCGGCGGCGAGGATGTCGGGCCGTCGCGCCGCGACGTCGGCAGGCACGCCAGCAGCAAGATCGGGCGGCAGCGTCTGCGGATCACCCGACGGCGCCTGCAACAACTCGTGCAAGGCGCCGGGATGTTCGCCCAGCAGCAAGGCGATCTGGTTTTCGTACGCGCTGGCCTGGGCCATCCACGCCGGCAGTTGCGCCTGCAAGCCCGACAACTCGGCGCGCTGCTGCGCCAGATTGACGTGGTCGAGCGTGCCCGCGCTTACGCGTGCCTCGATCAGGCTCAGCCGCTGCTCCATCGCCGCGATGTCGTCGCGCGTCAGCTGCACCTGGCGCTGCGCGGAACGCAGCTGGAAATAATTGCGCGCCACGTCGCTGGCCACGCTCAGGCGCGCGGCATCGAACAAGGCGCCCTGCTGCGCCGCATCGGCGTTCGCCGCTTCCACGGAGCGACGCACGCGTCCCCACAGGTCCAGCTCCCACGATGCATCGAAGCCGGCCTGGTAGAGATTGAAGGGCTGGCTGAGCAGATCGATCAACTGCTGCTGCTCCGCGCCCAGGCCCTGCGCGATGCGCACGCTCGCGCTGGATTCGCTGATGCGCTGGCGGTTTTCGCTGGCGTTGGCATTCACGTTCGGCCAGCGCTGCGCCGCCACCGTATTGCTCTGCACCCGCGCCTGCGCAAAATGCAGCGCCGCCTTCTGCAGGTCGGGGCTGGCGGCAAAGGCGCGCGCTTCCAGCTGATCCAGCACCGGGTCGCGGAAGGCCTTCCACCAGTCCGCCTGTAGCGGTCCGTTGTTCACGGGCGCGGCAAGGCTGGCATCGCCGCTGCGCCAGCTTGACCAGTTGGCGGGTGTGTCCGCCTTGGGTTGCTTGAAGTCCGGGCCCACCGCGCAGCCGCCGATGGCCAGCGCCATCGCGCCGGTGGCAAGCCCCAGCCAGCGGGCGCGTCGATGTCGTTGCGGAAAGGTGCCCATGATGAAACCCCGGCCTCAGGAGAGGCGATGACGGAACAGCCAGGCGGCCAAGGGCAGCGTGACCGCCGCGATGACCAGCAAGGGAATGAAATCGGTGGCGACGTCGCCGAAGCCCGCGCCTTCCAGATAGACGCGCCGCACGATGCTCATGCCGAAGCGCAACGGGTTGACGTAGGTCGCCGCCTGCAGCACCGCCGGCATGTTGCGCACCGGCGTCAGCAGGCCCGAGAGCAGCATCAGCGGCATGATCAGGAAGAAGGTGTACAGCATGGCCTGCTGCATGGTCAGCGACAGCGCGGAGATCGACAGGCCGATGCCCACCGACGCGCCGGTGAAGGTGAACAGCCCCAGATACAGCAGCCACGCCGAGCCCACCAGCGGTATGTGGAACCAGAAGCGGATGATCAGGAAGATCAGCGTGGACTGCACCAGGCCCACCGCGATAGACGGCAGTGCCTTGCCGACCAATATCTGCATGGGCGTCAGCGGCGTCACCAGCAGCTGGTCGAACGTGCCCTGCTCGCGCTCGCGCGCCACCGACAACGCGGCAATCAACAGGGTCTGCAACATGCTCAGGGCGGCGATCAGCGCCGGCATGATGTTCCAGCGCGCTTCGAGGTTGGGATTGAACCAGGCGCGGCGCTCCACCGTGATGCCCGCCTGCCCGCCGCCCAGCGACTGGTTGTACGAGCCCACGATGGAACTCAGGTACGCCCCCGCCGACGCGGCCGTGGTGGAGTTTCGTCCGTCCAGGATGATCTGCAGCGGCGAGGGCTGGTTGGCGGCCAGCTTGTCCTCGAAGTCCGCCGGGATGCTCACCACCATCAGCGCGTCGTTGCCATCGATGGCGGTCGCTATCTGGCGGGGCGACACCAGGTTGGCCTTGCGCTCGAACACGCCGGTGCCGTCCAGCCGCGCCAGCAGTTCGGTGGAGGCCTTGCCGTGGCTCTGGTCGAGCACGGCGTACGGCACGTGGTTGAGGTCGTACGTGGCGCCGTAGCCGAACAGCAACGCCTGCATCAGCGCGGGCACGAACAGGATGGCACGGCTCGAGGGCTCCTTCAGCAGCGCGAGCAGCTCCTTGCGGCAGAGCGCGGCGATCTGGGCCAGCAGGGCGATGAAGTCGCTCATGTCAGCGGTCCAGCGTCTTGCGCAGCGTGCGCCGCGCCGCCACGATCAGCACCGTCGCGTACAGCGCGAGGATGCCGCACTCGCGCAGCACGATGGCGGCGTTGTCGCCGGCCAGGAACAGCGTCTTGATCAGGTTCATGAAGTGCGTGGCCGGCAGCACTTCGCCGATGCCGCGGATCACCGCCGGCACGTTGCGCAGGTCGAACACGAAACCCGACAGCATCATCGCGGGCATGAAACTGGTGAGCAGCGCCATCTGGCTGGCCTGGAACTGGTTGCGCGTGACGCCGGAGATGAACAGCCCCATCGACAGCGACACCACCAGGTAGAGAAACGATGCGAGAACGATGACCGTGAGCGACCCACGTATCGGCACCTCGAACAGCCAGCGCGCGGCGATCAGGCACAGGGTCATGTCGATAAGGCCGATCACCACATAGGGAATCAGCTTGGACAGCACCAGCTCCAGCGGACGCACCGGCGTGACGAACAGGGATTCCAGCGTGCCGCGCTCCCATTCGCGCGCGATCAGCAGCGAAGTGAGGAAGGCGCCGGTCAAGGTCATGATCAGCACCAGCAGGCCGGGCACCAGATACCAGGTGCTGATGCCTGCCTCGTTGAACCACATGCGCTGCTGCACCACCACGCCCCCGCCGCCGGCCTTGCCGCCCGCGCGGTCGGCCATCTTCAGCGCCTGCGTGGCCAGCGCGCCGCCCACATAGCCTTCCACCGACGTCGCCGTGGTGGAGTCGACGCCATTGAGCAACAGCTGCACCTTGGCGTCGCCGTTGGCGACGTGCTGCGAGAAGTCCGAGGGAATGCGCACGATGGCATCCAGTTCGCCCGCCAGCATGCGGCGCTGGGCCTGCTGCATGTCCGGTGCCCAGGTGGGATCGATGTACGGCGTGCCCTGGAAGGCGGCGAACACCTCGCGCGCCGCCGGCGAGGTGTCGTCCATCACCACGGCCACGGGCGAGTGCTCCACGTCCAGCGACAGGCCATAGCCAAACAGCAGGATCAGCGCGATGGGCAACAGCAGACCCACGGCAAGATTGCTGCGGTCGCGCAGCATCTGGCGGACTTCCTTGCGCGTCAGCGCCACCATGCGCTGCATGAAACCCGAGCGGCTCATGCGGCTTTCTCCGCGCCGGCTTCGTGCCCCTTGGCGCGCGCCTGCTCCACGATGGCGATGAAGGCGCTGTTCATGTCGGCGTCGTGCCCGGTGCCGGCCTGCTCGCGCACTTCCCTGGGCGTGCCCAGCGCCAGCACGCGTCCTGCGTCCTGGATGGCGATGCGGTCGCAGTATTCCGCCTCTTCCATGAAGTGCGTGGTGACCACCGCGGTGACGCCGCCCTGCACCAGCGCGGTGATGGTGCGCCAGAACGAGCGGCGCGCCAGCGGATCGATGCCGCTGGTCGGCTCGTCCAGGAAAAGGATGTCCGGCTCGTGCAGCAGGCTCGCCGCCATGGCCAGGCGCTGCTTGTAGCCGCCGGGCATGTCGCCGCTGATCGCGTCAGGCTGCAACTGGAACTGCGTCTGCACCGCGTCGACGCGCGCATGCAGGGCGCGCCCGCGCAAACCGTAGGCGCCGCCGAAGAACTGCAGGTTCTCGCGCACGCTCAGGTTGCCGTACAGGGCGAACTTCTGCGACACATAGCCGATGCGTGCGCGCGCCTTGGCACGCGCGGTGCGCAGGTCCACGCCAGCCACTTCCAGATGGCCGCCCGAGGCCGGCAACAGTCCGCACAGCATGCGGAACGTGGTGGTCTTGCCCGCGCCATTGGGCCCGAGCAGGCCGAAGATCTCGCCGCGCCGCACGTCGAACGAGGTGCTCGCCACCGCGGTGAAGTCGCCGAACTTGCGCACCAGGTCGCGCACGACGATCACGGGTTTTTCGTCGTGCCGCGCGGCTGTCTTCTTGTCGGACAGCACATCCGGCGCCGGCGTCTTCGTTTCTTCCTCGGCATGGTGTTGCCGCAGCAACATCATGAAGGCGTCTTCCAGCTCCTCGGGCCGATCCTTGGGTTGCAACCCGCCGAGCAGGCGCGCGAGTTGTTCGCTATCGGCATCGGGCTGACGGATGTAGCGCACGCTGCCGCCGCTGGGCACGGCATCGATGATCGCGTCGGTCGCGTCGATCAGCCTGGCCTGCAGATCGCGTGCGGGCGTGTCTTCGGGTGGCGCCACGACACAGGTGAGCCCCTTGGCGCGCTGTCGCAGCGCGTCCGGCGTGCCGTCGGCAAGCACCTTGCCCTGATGCATGACGAACACCTGCGCGCAGCGTTCCGCCTCGTCCATGTAGGCGGTGCTGACGATCACGCTCAGGTGTTCCTCGTCCACCAGCTGCTGGAGGATCTTCCACAGGTCACGCCGCGACAGCGGATCCACGCCGACGCTGGGTTCGTCCAGCACCAGCAGGTCGGGCGAACGCACCAGCGTGCAGGCCAGCCCCAGCTTCTGCTTCATGCCGCCCGACAACTTGCCGGCGGGACGGTCGACGAAGCGCGCCAGGTCGGTCATCGCCAGCAGGCGTCCGAAACGTTCGCGCCGCTCCGCCTGGCTCACGCCGTGCAGGTCGGCATAGAGATCGAGGTTCTCCTGCACGCTCAGGTCCTCGTACAGGCCAAAGCGCTGCGGCATGTAGCTGATGCGGTCCTGGATGCGTTGCGGCTCCTTGCTCGCATCGATGCCAAGCACGTGCAGCTCGCCTTCGTCCGGCGCGAGGATGCCGGCCACCATGCGCAGCAAGGTCGTCTTGCCCGCGCCATCGGGCCCCACCAGCGCCGTGAGTTCGCCCGTGCGCGCCGTCAGCGATATGCCGTCGACGGCAGCCAGCGGCTTGCCGCCCGGCCCGGCGAAGACCTTGCGCAAGGCGCTGGCGACGACGGTGGCGCCGCTGTCGCTCATCGCCGGTTCGACGCCAGATCCAGGCGCACCGTGGCCGGCTGGCCGAGGCGCAGCTTGTTTTCCGTGTCCTGCACCAGCACGCGCACTTCGTACACCAGGCTGGTGCGCAGCTCCTCGGTCTGCACGTTCTTGGGCGTGAACTCGGCGACGGAGGCGATATAGCCCACCTTGCCCTGCACCGGCTGGTCGGGATGCGTGTCCGTTGTGACCGTGGCCGCCATGCCGGGCTTCACCAGCGCCAGCTGCGTCTCGCTGACATACACGCGCACCCACTTGGGCTGCGTCAGCGCGAGGGTGAACACCGGACGCTGCGGCGTCGCCATGTCGCCGGGCTCCAGCAGGCGCGAGCGCACCACGGCGTCCGCCGGTGCGATGAGCTCGCCGAGGTCGATCTGATGCCTGAGGATGGCCAGCTGCGCCTGCGAGGCTTTCAGCTGCGCTTCCGCGCCGGCGATCTCCTCTTCGCGCGGACCCAGCTCGGTCAGGCGCAGGGATTGCTGCTGCTCGTCGGCCTGCGCGCGCGTGACCTGCGCGTTGCTCCTGGCGCTGTCCAGATCCTGCGGGCTCACGCCGTGGCCCTGCGTTCGCGCGGCAATGTCCTGCAGGCGGGCGAGGTCCTGCGCGGCCTTGGCGGCACTGGCCTGCGCGGCCGCCAGCCGGCTCCTGGCCTGCGCCAGCTCCTGCGGTCGCGAGCCGTGTTGGAGACGCAGCAGGTTCTGCTGCTGCACGTCGATCTGCGCCTGCGCCTGCGCGGCCTGCAAGGCCAGCGTGCGCGTGTCGAGCAAGCCGAGCACCTGCCCGGCCTTCACCTGATCGCCCTCTTCCGCGCGCAGCTGCAATACGCGGCCATTGCCGTCGAAGGCGAGCGATATCTGGCGGATGTCGACGTTGCCGTCGAGCACCAAATGGTCCTTGTCCTCCGCATGGTGGCCATACCACCACCACACGCCTGCCAGGGCGACCAGCAGGACGACAACCACGGCTGCGACGAGTGATTTCTTCATGGGGCGAAGTCCGCTGGAAGGGGGCCGAACGGGGTGACCGTCGGCCCGCATGGTAACTTTAAATTGAGTTTAAATTATGTATACCGCATCATCCCTGGGCCGGTAAACCGGCAGAAACAGAGATCCACGCATGAGCGTTTCCCGCCGCGCCGTCCGCACCGACGGCGAAGCCACCCGCAACCGCATCCTGCAGGCCGCCGGCGAACTCTTTGCCGCAGGCGGCTACGCGGAAACCACCAGCAAGGCCATCGCCGCCCACGCCGAGGTGGACCTGGCCTCGATCAACTACCACTTCGGCAACCGCAACGGCCTCTACCAGGCCGTGCTCGCCGAAGCGCACCGCCAGCTGATCAGCCTGGTCGACCTGCGCTCGCTGGCCGGCAGCCAGGTCTCCGCCAGCGACAAGCTGATGCGCCTGTTCGAACATCTGGTGCAGCGCTCGCAGGACGAAGGCAGCTGGAACATCCAGGTGCTGGCGCGCGAACTGCTGGCGCCTTCGTCACACCTGAAAGTGCTGCTGCAGAACGAAGTGCTGCCGAAGATCCAGGTCATCCGGCAGATCCTCGCCGACATCACCGGCATTCCCGTCGACGATCCGGCGCTGACCCGCTGCCTCGTCAGCATCGCCGCGCCCTGCGGCATGCTGCTGGTCGCCAAACGCGGCGTGCCGGGACCGCTCAACGATGTGCTGCGCATGCCGGGCGCCGTGATCGCGCATCATCTGCACACCTTCGCGCTCGCGGGACTGGAGGCGATCAGCAGCGACTACCGCGAAAGCGCCAAGAGTCCACGCCGTTCGCGACCTGCGAAATCCGCGGGGCCCGCGAAAAAAGGATGATCGCCGGCGGCCACTTTCTCGCTGATGCCGTCGCGCATCAGGCCGCCTTGAGTTCTGACAGCGCCTCCTGAAATTGCACGGTCGCCGCCGCAAAACCCGCCGCGCCCACATCGAACACCCAGCGACGCAACGAAGGCGCCGGCGCCAGGCCGAGTGCTTCGATGCGTGCTTGCGCATCGATGGCGCGGGTCACGGCTTTCATCATCGCCGGCGCGACACCCGCCGTTGCCTGCGGCGGCAGCCCGGAGTCGAGCAGGCTTGGCGCGAACGCAGCGCTGCCGACGCCCAGTTGCATCGCCGCGTTGACGGCCGTGGCGACCGCGCGCGCCGTCACGGCGACGCTCCATGCCGACGGATCGCCCATGCCGATCACCATCACCGCCCGCGCGACAACACCCCTGGGCGGTTGACGAATAAGCAGGGTCTCCATTGGCTCGCCTTGGAACACGCCATCTTCGCGCAGCGCCGTCAGCCTGCCCGAGAGCGCCTGGTCCAGATGAAGCAATCCGCCACGCAGACCGCCGTCCAGCTCGCGGGTAAACATGCAGCCGAAGGAAAGGTCCACGTCCGCCGCCACGCCATCCCATACGACGGCCTCGATCGACACGCCCTGCCATGCTCCCAGTACCTGATGCTCGGGCACGTATCCCCCACTGTCCGGCTTCGATGTCGTGCGTTCGCGCACCGGCGCAGACTAACCCGGCGCAGCACGAACAGGCTAACCGCCGCTGGGATATTTCAGCAGTAGGGCCTTGAAGCGCGGATCGTCGCGCAGCGGATCCCAGATTGGATCGACGCGCAGCAATGCGCTGGACACGACGGCGCCAGCGGGCATGGACAACACGCGGTCGAGCAAGGCAATGGCCTCGCCAGGCCGGCCCACGCGCATGTACAGCTGCGCCTGGTATTCGAGCATGTCGGCGCCGGTCAACGCGTCTTCGGCAAGCGGCATCAAGGCGACCGCACGCTGGCCTTCCGCCACGGCATCATCCTTCTTGCCAAGGCCGGCATAGGCAAATCCGAGCGCAAGATGTAGGTCCGCATCGTCGGGCCGTTCGACGAGCGCATTGCGGGAGCGTGCCGCGACTTCATTGTATGCCCCTGCCGCTTTCGCCTTGTCGCCCGCTGCCTCGGCGGCCCAGGCCACGTACAGGATGCGCGGCAGGACCACGTTGTCCGGATCGTCCCAGTTCTCGGCCTTGTCCGACTCCGCCACCTTCACGGCTCCGGCGTAGTCGCGCGCCACCAGCCGATCGAAATACAAGGACATGATGTTGGCAACGTAGGCATCGCTGCCCGGTGCGAGCACCGCGAGCGCGGTGTGCATCGGCGCGATGTCGCCCTTCCACATCAGCACGTTGAACACCTGCGCCATGTGCTCGCCCACGGGGTTCTTGCTCAGCCCGAGCGCGGTGGCGTAGGCGCGGTCGGCGTCGGCATAGCGGCGCAGGCTCTGGTAGGTCACGCCGAGTTGGTTGAACGCGTACTCGCTGTGCGGATCGAGCACGGTGGCCTGGCGAAACCGCGCCACGGCTTCGTCCCAGCGGCCTTGCCGGCGCGCCACCGCGGCAATCAAGAGCTCGACCGTGGCGCTGTTGGGCAGCGACTGCCGGGCCATCTCCAGCTGGGTGGTGGCGTCGGCGTAATCCCGATGGCCCCAGTAGTGGTACAGGCCCAGCGCGTAATGCCCTTCGCCCAGGTTCGGCTGCAATGCCAACGCATGATCGGCCGCGGCCTTCGCCTCGGCCAGCCGTTCGTTCCTGCGATCGGGCGCGAAGAAATACATCTGCATGTGCGCGCGCGCCAACGCCGCGGCGGCCAGCGCAAAGTCCGGATCGCGCGCCAGGGCCTGCTGATACAGCGAAATGGCCAAGGGCAGTTCGGACGATGACAGCGTCGGGTCGTCGTAGGCGCGGTTGGCGTGCGCGCCGGCCTTCAGATACAGATCGTAGGCGGCCGCGTTGCGGGTCGGCAGCTTGTCGATGCGCGCGGTTTCGGCCGAGGTCAGCTGCACCTTCAAGGCTTCCGCCACGTTCTGCGCCACCTCGCCCTCCACGTTGAACACGTTGTCCAGCGTGCGCGTGTACGCCTGCGCCCAAAGGTGGTTGCCGCTGTTCGCCTCGATCAACTGCACGTTGATCAGCACCTGATTTCCCACCTTCTGCACCGTGCCTTCGAGCAGGGTCGCCACGCCCAGCTGCCGCGCGATGGATTTCACATCCTCGGGATGGCTGGGGTACTTCTCCGTCGACGTGCGCGAGATCACCTTGAGGCCGCCGATGCCCACCAGCTGGGTGAGGATCATGTCCTGCATGCCGCTGGCGAAATACGCATTGCCCTTGTCGGTGCTGAGATTCTCGAACGGAAGCACGGCGATGGATTTGAGATCGGCCGCCGGCACGGCGTCGGTGTGATGCATAAACGGATGCCGCCCGAGCATGACGAAGGCCAGCACGAGCAAGCCCGTGATAAGGGCGACCAGCAGCTTTTCGATCCGACGAACCCTGGTGGGCCGCGCGTGCGTTGGCTGGGTTTCCGTCGCCGTGCCCGAAGGCACATCCGGCTGCGCGGCCGGCGTGGCGGCGGCATCCCGGATCATGGCCGGCACCAGGTCCAGATCCGCCGCCGTCACTGCCCTGCGCTGCGCCAAGGCCTCGCGTGATTCGGCAAAGCGCACGTCGGCGTCGAGGCGAAAGCCAACGCCATGCACGGTGTGCAGGTAGCGGTTTTCCTCGCCGCTTTCGCCGAGCGCGTGGCGCAGCAAGGCAATGATGCGGCTGAGCGAGGATGGCGTGACGTGGTTGTGCCCCCAGACCACGTCGAGGATCTCGTCGCGGCTCAGCACACGCCCGGGTTCGCGTGCCAGCAGGACGAGCACGGCAAAGGCCTTGCGCTCCAGCCCGACCTCCTCGCCGTCGACGAACAGGCGATGCCCGAGCGTGTCGATCTCGACCGTGCCGAAGGCCATCCACGCGGCGGAGGCGGACTCAACAGCCATCGGTTCGACCTCCGTTGCTGCGCGTGGTGCCGCTCAGGTTACACCCAGCCTGTCGCAAGCTTCGGTGGAGCCCGAGTGATTCCGGGGTTGACTGAACGGCCTTCCGGCGCCGCCCTTCCTCAAAACGACGAACCGAACGCCGGCAAATCGACCTGGCCGCCCTATCGCTCGGTTGGACACTGACAGCCGCTTCGCGTGGCGCGTGGTTGAATACTGCCCGGCAGTATGCGATACATACTCCCAACCAGTATCAGTGAGGCACCCGCATGCCGCATTCCGCCGAAGAGAAAAAACGTGTCCTGGCGCGCGTGCGCCGCGTGCGTGGCCAGCTCGACGCGCTGGAGCTGGCGCTGGAGAAAGGCGAGGCCTGCGGGCCCATCCTGCAGCAGATCGCCGCCGTGCGCGGCGCGATCAACGGGCTGATGGCCGGCGTGCTGGAAAGCCACTTGCGCGAGGAGTTCGCGCATCTGGCGCATGGCAGCGACGCGCCCGAAAAATCCATCGACGAAGTCGTTTCCCTCGTGCGCTCGTATCTGCGCTGACACATTCCGGCGCCTGCTGTTGACGCGGCGCCACCTGTTTCCCCTGCTTCGAGGACTCTCATGAAATCACGTGCCGCTGTTGCGTTTGGACCGGGCCAGCCCCTGCAGATCGTCGAGATCGACGTCGAGCCGCCCCGCAAGGGCGAAGTGCTGGTGAAGATCACCCACACCGGCGTGTGCCACACGGATGCATTCACGTTGTCCGGCGATGATCCGGAAGGCCTGTTCCCCGTGGTGCTCGGGCACGAAGGCGCGGGCGTGGTGGTGGAAGTGGGCGAAGGCGTCACCAGCGTGAAGCCGGGCGACCATGTGATCCCGCTGTACACCGCCGAGTGCGGCGAGTGCCTGTTCTGCAAGAGCGGCAAGACCAACCTGTGCGTGTCCGTGCGCGCCACGCAGGGCAAGGGTGTGATGCCCGACGGCACCAGCCGCTTCAGCTACAACGGGCAGCCGATCTATCACTACATGGGCTGTTCCACCTTCAGCGAATACACGGTGGTCGCCGAGGTGTCGCTCGCCAAGATCAATCCGGATGCCAACCCGGAACAGGTCTGCCTGCTGGGCTGCGGCGTCACCACCGGCCTCGGCGCGGTGAAGAACACCGCCAAGGTGCAGGAAGGCGATTCCGTCGCCGTGTTCGGCCTGGGCGGCATCGGCCTGGCCGTGATTCAGGGCGCGAAGCTGGCCAAGGCGGGCCGCATCATCGCCATCGACACCAACCCCGGCAAGTTCGAGCTGGCGCGCCGCTTCGGCGCCACCGAGTGCATCAATCCCAAGGACTTCGACAAGCCCATCCAGCAGGTGATCGTGGAGATGACCGGCTGGGGCGTGGACCACAGCTTCGAGTGCATCGGCAACGTCAACGTCATGCGCGCCGCGCTGGAATGCGCGCATCGCGGCTGGGGCCAGTCGGTGATCATCGGCGTGGCCGGCGCGGGCCAGGAAATTTCCACGCGCCCGTTCCAGCTGGTGACGGGACGCAAATGGCTGGGCACCGCCTTTGGCGGCGTGAAGGGCCGCTCGCAGCTGCCGGGCATGGTGGAGGACGCCATGGCCGGCCGCATCGAACTGGAACCGTTCGTGACGCACACCAAGCCGCTCGCCGGCATCAACGAAGCCTTCGACCTGATGCACGAAGGCAAGTCGATCCGCACCGTCGTGCATTTTTGATGCAGGCGTGATCCATCGACGGCGCAAGGCCGTCGATGGATCCATTCGCGTATGGCAAAAGAGAGCTTCGCCTCCTTGGCGAAGCCCTCCTCCCGCTCAGTGTTGATGCGACAGCGTGGTCGGCGTGGCGATAAAGCCATGCTGCTGATGGTTCGCATCGCGGTAGTAGCCGGACACCACGCCGAAGTTGTTGATGGTGGTGACCGCCGTGCCCGTCGCGCCCGGCACGTCGAGCTGCACGAACTTGCCCTGCGTCAGCACGAACGAATGCAGCGGCCCGGTGGAGCTCCAGTAGTAGCCCGCGATCTGGCCCACGTCGTTGATGGCGAACGCCACCGTGTTGCTGGCGCCGGGCACGTCCACCGTGGTGATGCTGCCATTCGCGTCGCGATAGAAGCCGTGCGGCTGCGGCGCCTTGGGATTGGTGTCCCAGTAGCCCACGGCCTGGTTCAGGTCATTGATGCCCAGCGGATACGTCTCCGCCGAGCCGGCCACGTCGAACGGCGTGTCCCAGCCGTGGCCGCGGCGCAGGATGCCGTGGAACGCGCCGTCGGCATCCCAGTACACGCCCAGGATGGTGCCGAACTCGTTGTAGCCGTCCACGTTCGAGTTGAGATGGCCGGGGAAATCCACCGTCTCGAAACGCTTGCCGTTGATCACGAAACCATGCTGCGTGCCGGTGGCATCGGCATACGCGCCATAGGTGTTGCCCAGGTCGTTGGGGCCGCCCGCCGCGCTGAAGTACGTGCCGAGCATGGACGGGTCGAGCTGTTCGAAGCGGCCGTGGCGATACACCATGGCATGCGCGGTGCCGCCGTTGACGGCGAACTGGCCGCCCAGGTCGCCGAAATCGTTGATGCCCCAGAAAATGGTCTGCGACGAACCGGGAACGTCGAGCGTCTGATAGGTGTAGCTGCCAGGCGTTGGCTCAGTGCCATCGGCGAAGGCGACACCCGCAAGGCTGGCGAAGGCCAGCCCGAAAGCAACCGCGGCCCTTGTGAGCCGGCCGTACGTAGCGCGATGATTCGACATGACTTCTATGCCTCTCTTGGATGCGACGGGCGATGGCATTCCCTGGGTCTGTGATCGTTCCGTACTGGGCCATCTCCCCTTACAGCGCAAAAAGGGAGCCGATAGCGACATGACCGTGGGAACCTCGACGCGCATGCCTGCGGAACCGCAGATCACCCAGGTGCTATCGCGCGCCGCCAACGGCGATGCCACAGCGTTCGACACGCTGATCCCGCGCATCTACGCCACCCTGCGCCGCCTTGCACAGCACCAGCGCGCCCACGAGCCCGCCCACACGCTGCAGACCACCGCCCTGGTGCACGAGGCCTACCTGAAGCTGGTGGCCGGCGACGAGCTGGCCTTCGCCGATCGCGCGCACCTGTATGCCTACATGAGCCGCGTGATGCGCCACCTGCTGATCGACCACGCGCGTCGCAGGAAGGCACAGAAGCGGCAGGTGCCGGAGCTGACCGCGGAGCGCGCGTCGCCGGACATGCTCGACGTGCTTGCCATCGACGAGGCGCTGACCCGGCTCGCCGACACCGATGCACGGCTTGCCCGCGTGGCCGAGCTGCGCCTGTTCGCCGACCTGTCCAGCGCGGAAATCGCCGAGGCGCTGGGCGTCACCGCGCGCACGGTGGAACGCGACTGGCTCAAGGCGCGCACCTTCCTCAGCGCCTGCCTGATGCCCGATGCGTAAGCCATGTCGGAATCTGCCCGCTGAATACGCTTTAGGGATAGGCACACCGAGGAACCCGCGCCGCCGATGAACTCCGTCTTCGCCGAACGATGGCCTGAGATCGAACCGCTGATCGACCAGCTGTTCGACGTGCCCGCCGACGAGCGGGCCGAATGGCTGCGCAAGCACTGCGACGACGCCACCCTGCGCACGCTGGTGACGCAGGCGCTGGACAACGCGCCCGGCACGGAGGCGCTCGAACGTGGCATGGGCCAATGGCTGCCCGCGCTCGCCGACACCTCGGCCGACACGCTGCCCGCCATCGACGGCTACCGCGTGCTGCGCTTCGTCGGCGCCGGCGGCATGGCCAGCGTGTTCGAAGCCGAGCGCGAACTCCCCGGTGGCCCGCAGACCGTGGCGCTGAAGCTGCTGCGCATCGACGTGCACGACGCCGACGAACGGCGGCGCTTCCTGCGAGAACAACGCATTCTTGCGCGCCTTCGCCATCCGCATATCGCACAGTTGCTGGACGCGGGTTTTTCGCCAGCGGGCACGCCGTTCCTGGCGCTGGAATTCGTCGACGGCACCGACCTGGTATCGCATTGCGCGATGCACGCGCTGCCGACGCATGCACGCTTGGCCCTGTTCCTGGATGTGTGCTCGGCTGTCGACCACGCGCACCGCAACCTGATCGTGCATCGCGACCTGAAGCCGAACAACGTGCTGGTGGGGGCGGATGGCCGCGTCAAGCTGGTGGACTTCGGCATCGCCAAGCTGCTTACCGGCGACGGCGAACGCACGCGCACCGAAGCTCGCCGCCTGACCCGCTCCTACGCTGCGCCCGAACAGCTGGCCGGCGATGCGGCCACCACGGCCATCGACGTCTACGCCCTGGGCGTCCTACTCGCCGAACTGCTAGGCGACCAGCAGCCGCATCGCGGCGACGAACAGGCGGACGTGAAGACCTCGGTGTTCGACGACGATGCGCTGCGCCGTACCCTGGGCGTGGACCTTCACGCCATCGTGCAGGAAGCCACGCGCGCCGATCCCGCGCGGCGCTACGCCAGCGCGGCGGCGCTGGGCGAGGACATCCAGCGCTATCTGGACGGCAAGCCGCTGCAGGCGCGTGCGGACACGCTCGCCTACCGCGCACTGACTTTTGCCAGGCGCCACACGCTGGCGGTTTCCATCGGCATCGTCATCGCGGGCGTACTGGCGGGCGCAACGGTGCTCGGCCTGCACGAGGCGCGCCTCGCGCGGCACGCCGCGAAGGACGCGCGCGCGCAGGCCATCGCCGCGTCCGGCGAAGCGCGGCGCGCGGATGCGCTCAAGTCCTTCATGGAGGAACTGTTCGACAGCGCCACGCATGGCACCGAATCCAACGAAACCGCCGAAGAATTGCTCGCGCGAGGCCGCGAACGCGCCGACCGCGACTTCGCCACGCAGCCGGCGCTGCGCGCGGAAATCCTGGCGCTGGTGGGCGACCTGGAACGCCGCAGCGGCCATCCCGAACGCGCGTGGCAGCCGCTGGAAGAAGCCGCCGCCTTGGCGAAGACGCAGTTCGGCGTCACCGACCGGCGCACCATGCACATCGAATACCTGCTCGCGAAGGAAGCGGACGAACTGGGCCGCGTGCGCGAAGCGACCGCCCGCCTGCAGGGCGCCGTCGATGCCTTCGAGGCCGGCCCGCAACGCGACTCGCCCGAGGCCGTGCAGGCGCTGGCGTGGCTGGCGGGCCTGGACGAGCGCCTGGGCGAATCGGCCAAGGCCATCGAGGTCGGCGAGCAGGACGTGGCGCTGGCCCGCCGCGTCCTGCCCGGCGATAGCGAGGCGCTGACCGAAGCGGTGCTCAACCTCGGCTGGATCTTCGAGGATGCCGGCCAGCCGCAGCGCGCCGAGCCGCTGCTGCGCGAAGCACTGGCGCGCAAGCGCAGTCACCTGGGCAACCGTCACGCCGACGTCGCCGACACCATGACCCTGCTCACCGGCGCGCTGGTGCAGTTGGGCCGCTACGGCGAAAGCGAACAGCTGATGCGCGATGCGCTGGCCATCGACGCCGCCGCGTATACGCATCCCAATGCCCACACCGCGTGGCACATGAACGACCTCGCGGCCGTCTATATGGTCGAAGGCCGTCTCGACGAAGCGCAGGCCTTCTACACGCAGTCGATCGCCATCGACGAGGCGCTCAAACCCGCCTCGGCCTCGCAGGAGGCGATAAGCCTGGGCAATATCGCCAAGATCCGCTTCCGCCAGGGCGCCTACGCGCAAGCCGAAGCAGGCATGCGCGATGCGATCGAGCGCAGGCAGCGCACGCTTGGCGTGGATTACATCGACAACGGCCGCGCCTACGACCACACCTATCTCGCCCAGATGCTCATCGCGCGCGGACATCTCGACGAAGCGCGCACGCAGGTGGAAGACGCGCTGGCCGAGGCGCGCCGCCGCCATCGCGACGCGCATCCCGACACCGCTTTCGCGCTGGCCGTGCAAGCCGAGCTCATGGCGGCTATGGGCGAACAGGAACGCGCCGCCTCATTGGCTTCGCAAGCCGTGGGCATGTACGCCGATCTGTCGGACGAGCAGTCGGACAAGGCGATCCGTGCCCGGATGGTCTACGCCGATGCGTTGCAGGCGCTCGGCCGACATAGAGAGGCAGCGATACAGCTCGATGCCGCCCTCGCGGCAGCCCATGCCGACTCGCCCAACACGAACGTGCTGGTGGCGCGCATCGAAGCCGATCTCGCGCAGGCCGATGCCGCACTCGGCGACAAGGTCAGCAGCGGAAACCTGCGCGGCGACGCGCGCCTGCTGCTGGCCCGCGCCGAGCCTGGCCCCAACACCGACCGCGACGCGGCCATGCGCCTGCTGGCCGCCGCGCCCCGGTCCCGCTGAGCGGCGCGCGGCATATTCAGGCCTGCGCCGCGGTCAGTGGCAGCCCGATCAGCTGATCGGTGGTGAGAACGTCGCCGAACGTATCCTCGATGCTCGCCAGCGCCGCGCGATGCAGCATGGCATGCGGCACGCTACCGCCGTCGGCGTTGTCCAGGTCGCGGGTGGCGCAGGCATCCCCGATCACCATCACGCCGTAGCCCAGCGGTACGGCGTCGCGCGCCGCGCCCGCCACGCAGGCATGCGTCATCAGGCCCGTCACGATCAGCGTATCGATGCCGGACTGCTTCAGCCGGCGGTCGATGTCCGTGCCTGCAAACACGCTGACCTCGCTCTTGTTGACCACGTGGTGATGCGCGGCCGGTTGCGCACCCTCGTGGAAGGCGGATGTCGCACTGTCTTCGGCAAACACCGGGCTGCCTGCCGGCGTGACGTGCCGCACGTGATACACCGCCATGCCCGCTGCGTCCGCGTGGGCGATCAGGCGCTGTGCGTGGCGCAAGGCGTTGCGGCCGTCGGGAATGGGCAAGCGCCCATCGAAATATTCGTTCTGGAAATCGATGACCAGCAGCGCCGTGCGGGCCGGCGCCAGGGCCTTGGGCGCGCAGGCGCCGATCATCGTGCGGATGGTGGAATGTGTCATGGCATGGTCCTCTGGTCAGGTCGGAGGCCGCCATGGTCGGCGGTTGGCGCCGGCGCCAACAGTGGCAGAAATGACAATATGCTATGGGATTCGGCCAACCTTGCCTCTGGTGACACCCATGCACACCGTTGCCGTCGTCGCTTTCGACGGGATCAGTCCATTTCACCTCTCCGTGCCCTGCATCGTGTTCGGCGACGACCTGCTCAAGCTGGGCACGCCGCGCTATCGCCTGTTTGTCTGCGGCGAACGCCGCGGGCGCGTCGCCACCATGTCCGGCTTCGATATCGAGGTGAAACACGGCCTGGCCACGCTGCGCAAGGCCGACACCATCATCGTGCCCGCGTGGCGCACGCCGGGCGAACGTCCGCCGGAAGCGCTGCTGCGCGCGCTGCGGCAGGCGCATGCACGCGGAAGCCGCATCGTCGGCCTGTGCCTGGGCACCTTCGTGCTGGCCGAAGCCGGGTTGCTCGAGGGCAGGACGGCGTCCACGCACTGGGCGTGGGCGGAGGAGTTCGAGCGGGCTTATCCCGGCGTCACGCTGGACCGCCATGCGATCTATGTCGACGAAGGCGACCTGCTCACCTCGGCCGGCACGGCCGCCGCGCTCGACTGCTGCCTGCACCTGCTGCGCAAGGACCTGGGTGCCGACATCGCCAACCGCGTCGCGCGACGCCTGGTGGTCGCGCCGCAACGCCACGGCGACCAGGCGCAATACATCGAAAACCCCGTGCATGAAGACCATGCACCGGACGCCTTGAGCAAGACGCTGGACTGGGCCATCGCACACCTGAAACAACCGCTTTGCGTCGAGAAGCTGGCCGCTCACGCCGGCATGAGCGTGCGCACGTTCAGCCGCCACTTCCGCAAGAAGACCGGCAGCACGGTCATTCCCTGGCTGCTTCACCATCGTCTCGCGGCGGCGCAGCGCCTGCTGGAGACCAGTCGCCGCTCGATCGACCAGATCGCCGAAAGCGTGGGTTTCGGATCGACCGTGTCGTTCCGCCAGCACTTCACCCGCGCGTTCTCGATTTCCCCGGCCAGCTATCGGCGGCAATTCCGCGCGCAACCGGTATCGTGCTGAGGGCCGCGACGGAAACGGTGCGCCTGCCGTTTTAGGATTCGTCTTATGTGTTGCCTTCACCCGCTCGGGCAATCTGCCGCCATCCGACCGCCGCGCAACGCGGTTCATCGATGGAGGCCGACATGCTCCCCGCTCGCTTCGTACCGCACAACGAATTCCACGTGTTCCGCCGTGGCGAGTGGCAGTTCAGCGTCGCGGAGCTGCGCCTGAAGCACGACGAGGCATCGGCGGCGCAGCCGCTCGCGCACCAGTACTGCCTGCGCGCGCCGGGCTTCGACCAGGTGGCGTTCGACGTGCGCGACATCCGTTCGATGGATCCGCAGGCGGCGTGGGATCCGCACCTGGGCGTGGGCCGGCTCACACGCCTGCTCGGCAAATGCTTCGACGCCACGGAAGAACTCATCGACGCCATCGCGCCTTACATGTGCCCGCTCGATGCCTCGGTGCGCTTTGCCGCGCTACCTGAGATGGAAGCCACGCCGCATTGATGCGCGCGATCAGGAGGCCGCTCGCCATTCCTCGATCAGCGTCTGCAACAGCGCGCCCGCGGACATCGTCCGCGCCATCGGCGCGCCCTGCCCGGCCCAGTGCGCGCCATAGCCGGATTCGCCGGCTGCGCGCGCTGCCGCATTCAAGGCCTTGCCCGCGTCGTAGGCGATCGGGTAGTCCGGCACGTCGGCATCCTGCACATCAGTGCCAAGGCGCGTGAACAGGCTGGCCAGGCTGCGTGCCGGCCGCCCCGACACGGCGCGCGTCATCACGGTGGCGTGGGCCGCATCGCTCGCCAGCGCCTTGCGGTAGCCCGCGTCCGCCAGCGATTCATCGGTGCCGACGAAGGCCGTGCCCAATTGCGCCGCCGCCGCGCCAAGCTTCAAAACGGCGGCGATGCCAGCGCCGTCCATGATGCCGCCGCTGGCGATCACCGGAACGCCGATGTGCTTAACCAGCAGCCGCGTCAAGGCGAAGGTGCCCAGCGCGCTGTCATCGGCATCCGGATCGAACACGCCGCGATGTCCGCCGGCTTCATAGCCCTGCGCCACGACGGCATCGATGCCGGCCGCTTCGAGAGCCTGCGCTTCCCGCAACGTGGTCGCCGAGCCCATGAGGAAGATGCCGGCGTCATGCAGCGCCTTGACCTGATCCGGCCGCGGCACGCCGAAGTGAACGCTCACCACGGCCGGACGCTCGGCCACCAGCATGGCAAGCATCGCGTCATCGACAAGAAACGAGGTGTAGATTTCCGTCAGCGCCTGCGGTGGCTTCGCACCGAAGCGCTCGAATGCCGGCGCGAGCCGCGCCAGCCAGGCAGCCTCTTTCGCCGCGTCGGCATGTGCTGGACGATGCACGAACAGATTGACGTTGAGCGGGCCGCTGCTCAGTTGACGAAAGGCATGGATGGTGTCGCGCGCCTTGTCCGCCGTCATCGCACCGACACCCAGCGAGCCCAGGCCGCCACCGTTGCTGACCGCCGCCGCCATCGCGGGCGAGGAAACCCCGGCCATCGGCGCCTGGATGATGGGCACGCGGATGCCGACGGCCTCGAGCAAGCGGGAAGACGCGTCGGTCGCCATGATGAATCGCTCCTGCCGTGTAGGGACAGAGGCGAATTTTACGCGCCCGAGATGTCATGCCAAAGCGGCAGGCACCCTCAGTCAGCCGAACCGTCCTGATCTTCCTCAGCGCGCCCGGTGCAGGCCGGATGATGGCAATGGCATTGCGTGTCGGCGTCTCCCGCCGCCTTGGCCTGCCGGCAATGCGCGCTGCAGTACTCGCCCGGTTTGTCGACGTAGCAGCGGCATGGCGGATATGCGCAATGGAAACCCGTGGGCATGGCGAACCTCCGCAGGGGAAAGCCTCAGCTTAGCCGCCGGCGTCGAGGCAAGGGTCACCATGGAGTCAGCGCAGCGTTGCCATTTCGATAGATGGCATCACGCAAACGTGCGGTCGATACGAAGACACGCAGAGCCGTCCGCCAACGCGGCGGACGGCTCCGTTCCAGGTTGCAACCGACTACGTCAGTGCGTGGTGGTCGCAGGCGCAGGCGAGCTCTGCGCCGGTGCCGGGGTCGTGCTAGCGGGTGCGGGCGGTGCGGCTGGCGGCGCGGCAGGTGCCGGCGCGGCGGTGCTTGCAGGCGCCGGCGGCGTTGCGTTGTCGTTGCCGCCCTGATTGCCGCAACCGGCCAGCGTCGCGGCCGCCAGCACCAGGGGCACACCCAATTTCTTGACTGAAAGCATCATGTTTCACCTCCGTGGGACTTCGGATTGATCAGGACCTGCATACGCCCTGTTCGTACGTGCCGCTTCCTCACCGCACCGAATGTATGCCGTGCATTCCCTCGCGCACTTCCCAAACTGCGCTGGCATGTTCAGCGGCCTTCGCGCCAGCCGACTGCGTTGCGAGTCGCCAGCCACGTTCTTGCGCATGGTTGCCTCGCAACCGACTATCGCCTTCGATTGTCTTTTCCGTTTAGGCAACCGTATGTGCATAGCATGTCATCCTTTTGCACATGCTGGCCAATGTTCAGTGGGAACTTATGCATCTTCACGCGTCTGTCACGCCTTGTCGCCGCTGCGTCGACGAACAGCGTCGTCATCGGCGCGCATCTACGGCACATCGGCCTTCTCCATGCGGGCCAGGCCATCCAGCAGGGGACGCAACGCGGCCATGACGTTCGCCAGCGCGCGGTCCACGTCCTGCGAAGACGCGCCGCTCTTGCAGGCCTGCTGCAAGTCGCTGGCGGCTGTTGCCACCGCCGACGCGCCGATGTTCGCGGCCGATCCGCGCAGCGTATGAGCCGCGCGATACGCCGCCGTGGCATCGCTCCCGTCGCGTGACGCCTTGAACGCCTGCTCGAAGCCTTCGTTGTTCTGCAGGAACAGGCGCAACAGGCGTCGATACAGCGACGCGTTGCCGCCGCAGATGCGCAAGCCCATCGCCTGATCGAGCCCGGGAAGCTCCCCATCGCCCCTGGTCGCTGCGGCAGGCGCGGACCGCGGCGTGATCCATCGCGCCAGGGTGGCAAGCATCGCGGGGATGTCGAGCGGCTTGGCCATGTGATCGTTCATGCCAGCCGCCAGCGCCCTTTCGCGATCTTCCGCCGCGGCGTCCGCCGTCATGGCGATCACGGGAAGGTCGGCCATCCGCAGTTCGCCGCGAATGGCGCGCGTGGCCGCATAGCCGTCCATGACCGGCATCTGGCAGTCCATCAGCACGCCATCGATACGGGCGTCGGCAGACAGCACCTCGAGCGCTTCGCGGCCGTTGTGCGCCTCCACCACCTCGATGCCGTGACGTTGCAGCAACTCCGTCGCCAATGCCCGGTTCAGGTCATTGTCTTCGACCAGCAGCACGCGCCTGCCCGCCAGCGCCGTGGTGTCGATGCCTTTGGCGCGTGCTGTCCGATCCTGGCGTGGTCGATCGGATGCGGCCGCGCTGCCTGTCAGACGGACCAGGGCACTGCCCAGCGCATGCGGCAATACCGGCTTGACCAGCAGCGGATGGCGCGTGGCCGCAGGCGTACTTGTATCGTCCGAGGCGCGCCGATATGGCGAAACCATCAGCAGCACCTGCTCGCCCTGCCGTGCATCGTCGGCGACCGACTCGTATGCGGGCACGGCCGCATCGATCAGCAGCACGCGATAGGGCCGCCCTTCACGGCGCGCCTGCGCCATGCGTTGACGCGCCACTTCCGCCGTCGATGCGACATCCACCGCCAGCCCCCATCCGCGGGCGATGGCCGCGAGCACGCCGCTTGCGGCATCGCTGGCTTCCACCAGCAGCAGCGACACCCCCGCAAGAGCCTCTGGCGCCGGCGACGCCTTGGCATCCGCCTGCAGCCGCAACCGTACCTCGGCGTGAAAGGTGGAACCGCGCCCCGGCGTGCTCTCTACCCACATCCTGCCGCCCATCAGCTCCACCAGGTTGCGGCAGATGGCGAGGCCCAGCCCGGAGCCGCCGTATTTCCGCGTGGTCGACGAATCCGCCTGCACAAAGGATTCGAAAATGCGTTCGCACTGCTCCTGCGTCATGCCGATGCCGGTGTCGGTGACGCGAAGATGCAAGGTCGCCTGCGCCTCGTCTGCCGCCGTCATGTCGGCCCGGACGAGCACGGAGCCGCGCTCGGTGAACTTCACCGCGTTATTCACCAGGTTGATCAGGATCTGCTCCAGCCGCAGCGGGTCGCCGATCAAGGCGGTTGGCAGCTTGTTCTGGTACTGGAACAGCAGCTCCAGCCCTTTTTCCTCCGCCTTGAGGCCGATGATGCCGGCGACGTGCGCCATCACGTCGTCCAGGTCGAACGGCACCTGTTCCAGGCGCATGCGCCCGGCTTCGATCTGCGAGAAGTCGAGGATGTCGTTGATGATGCCGAGCAGGCTTTCCGCCGCGCGCTGGATGTTTTGCAGGTAACCGCGCTGCCGCTCGTCGGCGGCCGATTCCAGCGCCAGGTGGCTCATGCCGATGATCGCGTTCATCGGCGTGCGGATCTCGTGGCTCATGTTGGCAAGGAAGTGGCTCTTGGTGCGCGTGGCTTCCTCGGCTACCTCCTTGGCGCGCTGCATGGCGGCCTGCGCCGCCTTGCGCTCGGTGATGTCGATGAGCCAGGCAAGCACGCCGGGCTCGCCGTCATAGTCGATAGGCAGGAAGGAAACCAGGATGTCGCGTTCACGCCGCTGCGCGTCGTACATGCGCACGTCGCGGCTGGACACGCTGCCCTCGCCCTCCAGGCTGGCCCATATGCGTGCGCGCGTGCCGGCTTCCACGTACATCGGCGCCGTGGTGTCGCCCACGCCCACGCCAAAGGTCTCCACGAACTTCGGATTGGCGAAGCAGATGCGTCCCTGCGTGGACACGGCGATGCTCACCGGACTGTTGTCCAGTATCTGCCGAAGCCGCTCCTCGCTGTGCACCAGCGCCAGCTCCATCGCGCGCCGCTCGCTCACGTCACGCACGGCGGCGCAGACGCAGCGGCCCTGCCCGTCGAGCTCCGGCAGAAAGGAAAGGCCGATCTCCACGGAGAGCTCGCTGCCATCCTTGCGCCGGCCGCGCAGGTCCGCGTTGCCGCGTCCCATCTGCCGGCTCTGGCCTTCGGAGAAGAACGTTGTGCGCAACCTGGCGTGCTGCGTGCCCGTTCCCGGCGGCACCAATTGCTCGACCGGCACGCCGTCCAGTTCGCCGCGGCCGTAGCCGAACATGGCCTCCAGACGCGGATTGGCCAGCACGATGCGGCCTTCCTGGTCGGCGATCATCATGCCGTCCGGCGCGGATTCGATGATGCCCCGATACCACGCGCGCGCCGCCTCTATCGTGTGCTGCGTCGCCTCCAGCGCCGCCGTCTTCTCGATGAGCGTGGCCGCCTGGCTGGCGGCGAGCTCCGCATGCTCGCGGCTCTGCGCCAGCAGGTGGCGCATGTCCAACGCCTGCTCGAGCAGCTCCATGTTGATCGCCAGCACGGGTATCAGTTCGTCGATCAGTTCCCGCTGCGCGTCGCTGAGTGCGGCGAGCGTGCCCAGTTCGACGACGCCCAGCAGGCGGTCGGTCCTCTGCACGGGGATGAGCATCAGCTGGGCAAGCGGCGCCTCGCCGAGCCCGGAGGTCACCTTGAGAAAATCCGGCGGTGGCGGCGACACGACCAGGGTGCGCTCTTCCAGCGCGCATTGCCCAACCAGGCCTTCCCCGACGGCGAACACCGGACGCGCCAGCGCCGCGGCGTAGCTTCCCTGCAGGCGTAGACGCCGCGCCAAGGGTTCGTGTGCGTAGAGCGCGGCGTGAGCGACGGGCGCCAGTCGCGCCAGGGCCGACAGGAAGCGGTCGGCGAGTTCGTCCGGTTCGGTGATCGATTGCAGCTCTCGCGATATCTCGGCCACATGCGTCTTCACCCAGCGCTGCACTTCCACCTGCCGGCCTTGCGTCTGCAGCGTGACGATGGCGCGCGCCAGTTCGCCGGCCTCGTTGGGATAGTCCGTATAGGGCACGGTAACGTCCAGGCGGCCTGCGCTCAGCGCTTCCAGGGCCTTGCGCAAGCCTTCGCTGGGGCGGCGCACCGATCGGCTGATCAGCCGTCCGAACAGCACGCCCGCGCCCAGTCCCAATACGATCAACCAGAGGGTGAGCTGCACGCCGAAATGGAAGCGCGCCACGGCATCGCCCACTTCGGCGTTGGCCCCTTCCCGCTTCAGCCTTTCCATGCGGTCGAGCGCATCGCGGGAGGCCGTGGCCGCCTGCAGGAAATCAGGGGAGACGATCAGATCCGCCGCGATGCGTGCGCGATCGTCGCCGGCCCGCAGCAGCAGCGCCGCGCCATCGACCTGGCGCGAGTAATCGGCGAACGCGGCCTCGAAATCGGCGAGGTTGTGCTGGTTGGCCTCACGGTAGATGCGGGGCTTGGCCAGCTCCATTTCGCTGCGCACCTGCGCCTGCGCCGCGCTCAGCTCGCGCAGCGCCGCCGCGCGCCCTTCGCCGGGCCCCATCAGCGCGGCCTGGCGCAGGTTCTGCCCCACGTCCGCCAGCGACGCCCGCGCGGCTTCGATGTGGAGCAGGCCTTGCATGTCCTGCTGATAGAGGCGGCCGATCTGCTCTTTCTGCGCACGCTGCATGCTCAGGCTGTACCCGCCCAGCAGGATGGCGATCAGCAGCATGCCGCCGAAGCCCAGCTCCAGCCGGCGCCGCAGCGGCAGGCGTTCCAGGCGTTCGTAGAGGCGGTTCATCGCGCGACGTCATCGTCAGGTGGCGAGGTGATGTGCCCGCCCATCGCCCGCCATCGCGTCGTCGTCGGAGAAGCGCTGGGCGATCTCGCGGAAGGTGTCGCCCAGTGACACGAACGCATCCACCACGTCCGGATCGAAATCCATGCCGCGCCTGGCGACGATCATCGCCACGGCCTCGTCATGCGTCTTGCCCTTCTTGTAGACACGCCGGCTGATCAAGGCGTCGTACACGTCGGCAACCGCCATGAGCCGCGCGGAAACCGGTATGGCGTCGCCCTTGCGTCCTTCCGGATAGCCCGAGCCATCCCATCGTTCCTGGTGGCTGTACGCCATTTCCTTGGCAAAGCACAGGAACGGCACCGGCGTGCCCAGCCGATCCTCTGCCCGCTGCAGCGCGCCGCGTCCCAGCGTGGTGTGCGTCTTCATCACCTCGTATTCCTCCGCCGTCAGCGGACCGGGCTTGAGCAGGATGCGGTCGGGGATGCCGATCTTGCCGATGTCGTGCAAGGGCGCGGACTGGAACATCAGCAGGCGCGTGGGTTCGTCGAGCACGGCCGCGAAGCGCGGATGGTCCTTCAGTGCGTCGGCCAGCGCCTTCACATAGTGCTGCGTGCGGCGGATATGGTTTCCGGTTTCGTTGTCTCGCGTCTCGGCCAGCGACGTGAGCGCGAGGATGGTCGCCTCCTGGATCGCTGTCACTTCACGCGTGCGCCGTTCCACCTCGGCGTGCAGGTAGGCGTTCTTGTCGCGCAGGAACTCCGAGGCCGCGCGCAGTCGCAGTTGCGTGGCGACGCGCGCCATCACCACCGGCGGGTTCACGGGCTTGGTGATGTAGTCGACCGCGCCAAGCACCAGGCCGCGCGTCTCGTCTTCGGTGGCGTTGAGCGAGGTGAGGAAGATCACCGGAATGTCGCGCGTCCGGCTGCTCGTCTTCAACCGCTGGCAGACATCGAAACCGGTGGTGCCCGGCATGACCACGTCGAGCAGGATCAGGCTGGGCTGCTCCTGCGTGGCGATGCGTAGCGCCGACTCGCCGCCCGGCGCTTCCAGCACGCGATAGAGCGGCTTCAACAGCTCCGAAAGTATCAGGCGATTGTCGGCCGCGTCGTCCACCACCAGGATGGTGGGTCCCGGGTTGCTGCCTGTGTTTTCCATCCCCGCCCCTCCCCTTGCCGAGCGCACGGGAAACCCCGGCTTCCCGTCGAACCGCGTCCCCAAGTAAGCCTCCAGCGGGCGTGAAGGCGGCGCCTACAAGAACCTGCCGACTCGTGACGCAGAGACAACGTACTTAGACCGAATTACCTAAAGAGCGACCGTAGATGTTCGCTAGCCGCCCGGACGTCCAAACCGCTGAAATACGGTGAGCACAGTTACCCAGAACACGCCGTCTACCCACGCTTGCGGGGTGCGCGTGGTGTCGAGCGAAAGTTGTCCGGAACTCCCTGCCGTTGGCATCAGTCACGCATCCGGAGAAGCGCATGAGCGGGCTTACTGCAAAGATCAAGCACGAATTCATGGAGATGATCCCGCCGACCATCTTCTTCTTCGTCGCGATCAACATCGTCGTGCTGATCCGCGCGCTGATGACCAAGGGCATCGGGCTTTCGCTGCCCACCTTCGCCACCATCGTGATTTCCGCGCTGATCCTGGGCAAGGCGGTGCTGATCGCCAACATGCTGCCCTTCATCAACCGCTTTCCCGAGAAGCCGCTGATCTGGAACGCGGCGTGGAAAACACTGATGTACATGGTGGTCGCCACGTTCATCCACTACCTGGAACGACTGCACGAGTACTGGCAGGACACGCACGACCTTGGCGCCGCCAACCACCAGTTGCTGACGGAAACCAACTGGGCGCACTTCTGGGCCATCCAGCTCATGCTGCTGGTGCTCATCTTCAACTATTGCGTGTTCGCGGAACTGGCGCGGGTGATCGGCGAGAAGAAACTGCGGCGGATGTTCCTGGGACCCATGCCGATCGAACCGGACGCCACTAGCGGCCCCGCCGGTTAGCCGCCGGCCTTCACAAGGCCTTGGCGAGCGTGGGTATGCACTGCCGCGAGGCCCGCGATCCGGCGCGGCCATAGCGGAGACCCTGCGCATGTCCGAGCACGTCTACAAGTCCATCGAACTCACCGGCTCATCCAAGACCAGCAGCGACGATGCCATTCGCACCGCCATCGAGCATGCGTCCAAGACGGTGCGCAACATCCGCTGGTTTCATGTCATCGAAACCCGTGGCCACGTCGAAGGCGGCAAGGTGGCCTACTGGCAGGTGACGCTGAAGGTCGGCTTCACGCTGGAATAAAGCCGTCGCCGCGCGGGGCTCAGGCGCCGTCCGGCGACAGCAGCCAGGCCGCGCAACGTTCGACATCGCCCGCATCGTGCCAGCCGTGAAAGGCGACGCGAAGGTAGCCTTCGCGCGTGCTGGTGCGGATGCCCTGCGCTTCGGCCATCTGCACCAAACGCTCCGACATGCGGGAAGGCAAGGCGAAACACAGCGTCGAGCCGGCCTTGTCCGCGTCGATCAGCCCTTTCCATCGCGCTGCCTCCGCCGCCCAGCGCGCGTCCGCTTCCAGCGCGGAAAGCAGCAAACGCTGCAGCCTGGCGATGTGGGCATGGATGGTCGCTGCTCCGCCGCAGTCCAGCAGCAGGCGTATGGATGCGGCCAGCGCGGCGCACGAAAGGATCGACGGGCTGCCCGCCTCCAGGCGCCGTCCATCCTGCGCCCAGGTTTCAAGGTTAGGCTTCTGCGTGCCGCTCTGCGAGAAATCGTCCGGTGCGGACAGCCACGTGCCGAGCGGGGTCAACTGCTGGCGGAACGCGCTGTCCGTCCACAGCAGCCCCTGCCCCTGCAGGCCGAGCAGGCCCTTGTGGCCGCCGGTGGCGAACGCGCTGACGCCGTCGAGCGAGGCCGCCACGGTGCCCGCGCCCTGGATGCCGTCAACGACCAGATGCACGCCGCGCTCGCGGCATCCGCACGCCAGCTTCGCCAGATCAAGCCGGATGCCGTCCTGATAGCGCACCCACGAAACCGCCACGATGCGCGTGCGCGGACCGATGGCGTCCAGCAGGCGCTGCTCCGCATCGATGCCTGCATGCGGCGCGCGCACCGGCGTCGCCGCCTGCCCGTCCCACAGTGGCACTTCGGTGCAGGTCACGCCGCGACGCGCAAGCGCCAGCCACGGAAGCCGGTTGCTGGGAAATTCGCCGAGGGGAATCACCACCTCATCGCCGTGCTGCCAGGGATAACCCAGCGCCACCGCTTCGAGCCCCGTGGACGTGCAGGTCACCAGGCTCATGTCCTCGGCGCGGGCGCCCAGCAACGCGGCGCCAGCCTCGCGCAGGCCACGCTGCACGTCGAGGAAATCCTCGCTCCAGCGCAGATCCCACGGCCGCAACTCCGTTTCCAGCAAGTCGCGCACGACATCCGCCGAGATGCGCGGCAGCGGACCATCCTTGCAATGCGACAGCCACAGCACCTCCGGTGGCATGTCGAACCGTTCGCGAGGAATCGGCGGGGAAAGCGTGTGCGTCACCAGTGTGTTCCTTGATACGGCCAAAGCGAGTCGGCCACGCGACCGTGTTGCGACCGGCACGAACCGAAGGTTCGGCACCGTAGCACACGCCTGCGCCAACGCAGCCGGCGCGATTTCCGCCGTGTTGGCGCTGTCCGCAGTCCGCCACGCCTGTCCGGACACCGTCCGCGGACACATGCCACAGCCTTTGAGGAGGCCGTAAAAAGGGCTTGGTGGCGCGGTTTTCCAAGGGTTATCGAGGTTGGCACGGGGCTTGCCATCTATCCAGTGAAAGCCACTCAACCCTGTTCAAGGAGAACGATCATGAAATTCGAGAACCTGATGCTGCACAGCCTGTTCGCCGCCTGCCTGCTGGTTTGCGTGCTGACCCTGGGCGCCATGATCAGCGCGCCGGTCGCCAGCCCGGCCGCCGTGGCCAGCGCCGCCCCTGCGGCCACCGTGGTTCAGCCCGCCGGCTGAGGACATCGCCGTGCATCCGATGCTGCACTACCGGACAACGATCCGTGCGGGCACCACTGCGGCACGCGAAAGCGCCCCGGGAACGACCGGGGCGCGATAAGCGCAAGGACATGCGCGTGGAAATGCGAGCCACGGAGACGGCAGTCAGCGCGGCTCCGACACCAGCCGGCTCAATGCGGTGAGTCCATGGCGCTCCATGGCGCCGTACACCTGCTCCCACCACCAGCGGCGGTCGGCTTGCTCGATCGATGACGTGGGCACGTGCACGAGATGCTCGAAGGCCACCCAGAGCTCTTCCTCGGGCGCATCGATGGCAGCGAGCCGGAGCAGCTCGGTGTCCAGCTCCGCGAACTTCGCCGCCAGTTGTTCTCGGGAGTAACGCACGCGCATGGGTCCGCTACCTGGGTCTTCAACCGTTGCACCGAAGCCTTTCTATTTCATTTCGCGCCCGCGCGATGCACGAATCTGGCAGATGATCCGCGGAGCCGCTCCGCTGACGCCCGGCGAAGGGAAGCATTCAGCCTGCGGCCGCCTTTTCACGGACGTTGCCCGTTATTGCGCGCCAACCCGCGGCCCGCTTGACGTCGGCTTCACCTCGGAGCGCCCCAAACGCTGCTCTTTGAGCGTCGCTGCATAAGCCTGCGCCTCCCTTCGCAGGCATGCATTCGATGGGCAGCGTTGGCCGTCGTTCATCGGGCATGGCCCGCGAATTCACCCTGCATCGCCACGCATCAACGGAACAGATTGGTTTTCGCCAGCTCGATCAACTCATCGCCGCGCCCGTTGATCACCGTGCGCAAGGCCCAAAGGCCAAAGCCCTTCGCCTGCTCCAGCTTGATGCTGGGCGGCAAGGCGAGCTCCTGTGTGTTGGTGACCACGTCGAGCAAGGCGGGACCATCGTGCGCAAGGATGTCCTTCACCGCCGCGGCGAGATCGCCGGGATCTTCCACGCGTATCGCGTGCACGCCGGCCGCGCGCGCCACCGCGGCGAAATCGGGATTCACCAGCGACGTGCCTGTTTCCAGGTAACCGCCCGCCTTCATCTCCAGCGCCACGAAACCCAGCGTGTGGTTGTTGAACACCACTACTTTCACCGGCAGCTTGTGCTGCACCAGGGTGAGGAAATCGCCCATCAGCATGGTGAAGCCGCCATCACCCGACAGGCTGATCACCTGCCGCCCCGGATACGCCGCCTGCGCGCCGATGGCCTGCGGCATGGCGTTGGCCATCGAGCCATGCACCAGCGAACCGATCAGGCGCCGGCGCCCGTTCATTTGCAGATAGCGCGCCGCCCAGATCGACGGCGTGCCCACGTCGAAGGTGAACACCGCATCGTCCGCGGCCGCGTCGCTGATGAGCTTGGCGAGGTATTGCGGGTGGATGGGCTTGCGTCCCGGCTGGCCGGTGGCCAGTTCGTCGAGCCCTTCGCGTGCCTTGCGGTAATGCGCGAGGCATGCGTCCAGGTAAGCCCGATCCGTGCGGGATTTGAGCTTGGGCAACAGCGCCTCGATGGTGGCGGACACGTCGCCCACCAGGCCCAGATCGAGCCGCGCGCGGCGGCCCAGGTTCTCCGCACGCACATCGACCTGCGCGATCTTCGCCTCGGTGGGATAGAACTGGCGATAAGGGAAATCGGTGCCCAGCATCAGCAACGTGTCGCAGTTCAGCATGGCGTGATAGCCGGAGCTGAAGCCGATCAAGCCGGTCATGCCGACGTCGTATGGGTTGTCGTACTCCACGTATTCCTTGCCGCCGAACGCATGCACGATGGGCGCTTTCAGCGTTTCCGCGAGCTTCAGCAGATTGTCGTGCGCGCCGGCGCATCCGCGGCCGCACAGCAAGGTGACCTTGCCGCTGCCGTTGAGCAGCTGCGCCAGCGCGTCGACGTCCGCCTCGGCCGGCTGCACCACCGGTTGACGGATCGCCAGGGACGCACCCGCCGAGGGTTTCGCATTCAACTCGCGCAGCGCGACATCGCCCGGAATGATCACCACCGCCACGCCACGCATCCCCACCGCCGCGCGGATGGCGCTTTCCAGCACACCCGGCAACTGCTCCGGGCTGGATACCAGTTCGCAGTAGTGGCTGCATTCGCGGAACAGCGACTCCGGATGCGTTTCCTGGAAGTAGCCGCGCCCGATCTCCGCGCTGGGGATGTGCGCCGCGATGGCCAGCACCGGCACGCGCGAGCGGTGGCAGTCGAACAGTCCGTTGATGAGGTGCAGATTGCCGGGCCCGCAGCTGCCCGCGCACACGGCCAGTTCGCCGGTGAGGTGCGCTTCCGCGCCAGCCGCGAAGGCGGCCGCTTCCTCGTGCCGCACGTGGATCCAGTCGATGTCGCCGCGACGCCGCAGCGAGTCGGTGATGCCGTTGAGGCTGTCGCCCACCACGCCGTAGATGCGCCGCACGCCGGCCACGTGCAGCGTTTCGGTCACCACATCGGCCACTTTCGTATTCGCCATAATCCGGATCCTTGCAGGAGGAAAACGAACCGCCATGCGTGGCGGATCGTCCGAGTATGGTCACGCGATCGTGACAACAACGTCAGCCGGGCGGATCTCAAAAGGGCTGCCCGGCATTACCCGATCGGGTAATGCCCGGCCTTTCGCGATGATTACTTGGAGATCAGCAACAGCAGGGATTGGCCGCACTGCCCATACGTGGTGCCGGCGCCGCCGATCAGGGCTTCGCTGCCCGGCGCCACGAAGGTATTGGCGCCATCGTTCCAGTTGCAGGTGTCGGTGACGCGATACCACTGCGTGCCCGAGGGCGGCGCCGGCAGCGTGAAGGTCACGCTGCCCGACCAGCCGTTGTAGGCGACGTACATGGAATTGCCGTCACCCAGCGACGGTCCGTTGATGGTGTAGGCAATCGCGTAGTTGCTGGTGTTGTTCCAGTAACTGCTGTCCGCCACCGCGCCGCTGGGCTGATACCACACCAACTGGCTGCCGCTGTACCAGCCGGACGGACGCAGCGCGGGATGCGCCTTGCGGAAGGCGATCAGGCGCTGCGCGAAGGTGTGGAAGTTCGACTGGTCGGTGGTCCAGCTGTAGTTGAGCCAGTTGGCGCTGGAGTCGAGGTTGTACGCATTGTTGTTGCACTGGAGCGTGCGCAGGTATTCGTCGCCGCCCTGCATCAGCGGCGTGCCGGCCGACAACATCTCGAAGGCCATGCCGGTGCGCGCGGCGCGGCGCTGGTCGGCGGCCGTGCCGGTGCCGGCCGACATGCCCTGGTCCCAGCTGTAGTTGGTGCTGGTGCCGCCGTCCGATGGGCCATAAGGCCATGCCTGGTTGTTGTTCGCGCCGTTGCAGGAATAGACGTCCTTCAGGGTCATGCCGTCGTGCACGTCGATGAAGTTCACCGAATTCCACGGCGAGCGTCCGCTGGCCTGGAACAGGTTGGACGAGCCGGAGAAGTCGTTGGCGTCCTGGGTGATGTGGATGGTCATGTTGCCCAGCTCGTTCTGCGCCTGGCGCAGGCTGTCGCGGAACAGGCCATTCCATTCCGACCACCCCTGCGGGAAACCGCCAAGCTGATACGAATTGCCGCCGATGGCCCAGGGCTCCGCGAACAGATCCAGGCCGCTGCCGCCCGCCGCGGGCCGCACGGTGAATTCGCGCAGGATGCGGTTGATCGCCACGTTGGAATCGGCCGCGTCGAAGTTGTAGCCGCCATTGGGGCAGTTCGGCGCGGACGACGTGTAGGCTCCGTTGAGGCAGCTGTTGCCCAGCACGGAGGCCAGGTCGAAGCGGAAGCCATCCACGCCCATCGTGTTCGCCCAGTACGCCAGCGAGTCCACGATCAGGTTCTGCGCCACCGTGTTGTACGTGTTGAAGTTCGCGCCGGTGCCAGTGTTGTCGTAGAAGTATTGGTTGCCCGAGGTCAGCTCGTAGTACGTGGCGTTGTCCAGGCCGCGCCACGAGTAGATGGTGGCCGTGGTCGGATCATTGCTGGTCCAGGTGCCGCCTTCGGCCGTGTGGTTGTAGACCACGTCCATGTAGACCTTGATGCCGGCGTTGTGGAACGCCTGCACCATGGCCTGGAATTCCGCCGTCGGCCCGCCCGGCGCCTTGTTGTACGCATAGCGGCGATCCGGCGAGAAGTAGTTCTCGGTCATGTAGCCCCAATAGTTCTGGTTGGCATCCGAGTTGGGCACCACGTCGTTCGCGTCGTTCTGCGTTTCCTGCACCGGCAGGAATTCCACCGCGGTCACGCCGAGGCTGGCGAGGTAGCTGGCCTTCAGGCCCGCGCCGTAATAGGTGCCGCGATACTGCGCGGGAATCGAGGTGTCCTGCTCGGTGAAGCCGCGCACGTGTACCTCGTAGATCACATCGTCCTTCTGCGCGCGCGTAGGCTTGGTGCCGGTGCTCTGCGTGCTCGGCGCCAGCACCACGCCCTTGGGCGCGTAGATGCCGCTGTCGGTGGTGCGGTAGCTGGCGCCGGAAGCGAACACGTTGCCGTTCTGGTTGGACGGGTTCTGCGGATCCTGGCTCACTTCCTGCGCATACGGATCGAGCAGCAGCTTGTTGGGATTGAAGCGGTTGCCGCTGGCGTCCACGTCGGAGACGAAACCGGCCTGCGAGCCCTTGCCCCAGCTGCTGCTGTAGGGCCAGTTGGGTCCCCACGCACGATAGCCGTAGTACACCGCCCCGGTGATGCCCGCGCCCTGGATGGACGACACCGGCACCGTCACCGCCCACACGCCGCTGCCCGCGGGGCTGAGCGCATAGGTCGCGGATTCCTGCACGCCGTAGCCCGCGGAATACAGGTACAGCACGATGCGCGTGGCCGTGGACGAGTAGACGCGGAAGGTGATGCTGGTCTGCTGCGCGTTGTAGCTCGCGCCCAGGCTCATGCTGTTGATGGCCGCATGCGCCGGCGATACGGGCACGCTGGCGAGCACCGCGCAGCCGAGCAGCGCGGCGAGGATCTTCGGGCACTTCATGGGTCAGCCTCCATCCTGTTTCGTGGACGATCAGGTCGAACAGCATCGACGCCATGGGGCGAATCCGTGCCGCGGCTGGCGGGCAAGCGAACAGCACTGTCGTTCACGATTGCAGGCAGGTCGCGCGCACTCCCCTCGCGCAACCGCCTCCTGGGCGGCAGTGCGACGCATCGTAGAAAGCATCGCAATGCAGCAACCAGTCATTGCATACGTATTCATTGCGGATCGCGTCCGCAAACGCCTCACGCGGCGGTGGAGCGCTCCCAGCGCGCGAGCTGCTCACGCAGCGCTTCGTTGTCGGCCTTCAGCTCCGCGACTTCGGCGGTGAGTTCGGCCACGCGGCGGCGCAAGGTCGGCAGGTCGTCCTCGCCCGCCTCCGGCTCTTTCTTCGGCTTGCGCTTGGCCTCGCGTACACGCTTGGCGGCCTGCTTGAGCTCGTCCTCGCCGGCGATGGCCGCGGCACGCTGCTCTTCCTCCGGCAGCGTGGCCACCGCCGCCGCCGCGTTGATCGACAGCACGCCGGACTTTACCGCCGCCACCACTTCGGGCGCGGCCTGCTTCTGGATCTTCTCGATCATCACCACCTGGCTGTTGCTCAGGCGGGCTTCGCGCGCAAGCGCCTGCCGGCTCGGCAAGGGCTCGGCCTTGGGCGGCGCCACGGCAGGCGCATCGACCGCTTCCGGCGCAGGAACATCGGCCGCCGTTTCCGCTGCCGGAGCCGGCGTGGTTTCCTCCGGCACAGGCTTCGCCCGCGCGCGGCGTTCCGCCAGGATCTCGCGCTTGCGCAGAGCCAGCACGCCGCGCTGGAAGTCGGAGACGCTGCGGCGCCCCAGGTGCTGCTCGATCATCCACAGGTGCACGTCTTCCATGGACTGGAAGCGCGTGTTCTGCACCGTGTTGAACGGCAGGTTGTGTTTCTGGCAGATGCCGTAACGGTTATGGCCGTCCACCAGCACATTGCCCCACAGCACCAGCGAATCGCGGCAGCCTTCGGCAAGCAGGCTGCGCTCCAGCGCCTCGTATTCGTCGGGAGTGAGCGGATCGATGTAAGCCTTGAGTTCTTCGTTGACGACGATGTCCATGGAATCGGGCAAGCACGGCAAAGAGGCGGCATTGTAGAGAACCCGCGCCGCGGTTTCGCGGCTTGCAATGAGCGCCCGAACGTGCGCAGCCCCGCCCTTCGGCAGGGGCGTCCATGCGCCCGCTCTGCTACCTTGCAGGCTTTACGACCTGGGGAGGTTCCATGCTGCTGCGCCATTGCCTTGCCGTTGCGCTCATCGCCGTGCTGTCCGCCACCGCGGCCGCCGACGAAGCGAAACCCGCACACACGCCCTCGCCCAAGGAGCTGCTGGCCAGGTCGCAGCCGCAGGAATGGCGCGTGCCCGATCCGCAGAACCTGTTGGTGATGCAGTTGCCGCAGGGCCGCGTGCTGATCGAACTGGCGCCCGACTACGCGCCGCTGCATGTGGCCAATATCCGCACCATGGCGCATGAGCATTACTACGACGGGCTGGTCATCGAGCGCGTGCAGGACAATTTCGTCACCCAGTGGGGCGATGCCGCCAACGAGGATGACAGCCATACCAGCAAGCTCAAGCCGCTGGGTTCGGCCAAGGACCGCCTGCCGCCGGAATACACGCGCCCGTACGACGCGAAACTGCCCTTCACTGTGTTGAAGGACGGCGATTTCTATGCGCCGGAAGTGGGCTTCTCCGAAGGCTTCCCCGCCGCGCGCGACAAGGCCGGCCAGCAGCAATGGCTCACGCATTGCTACGGCATGGTGGGCGTGGGCCGCGACATCGATCCGCAAACCGGCAGCGGCAGCGAGCTCTACGCCGTGATCGGCCAGGCCCCGCGCGCGCTGGACCGCAATATCGCCGTGGTGGGCCGCGTGCTGCAGGGCATGGAATATCTCTCGGGCCTGCCGCGCGGCACCGGTCCACTGGGTTTCTACGAGAAGCCCGAGCAACGCATCACGATCCGTTCCGTCACCTTGGCGTCCGACCTGCCGGCCGGCGAGCGCCCGAAGGTCGAAGTGCTGCGTACCGACAGCGCCACCTTCAACGCCCTGGTGGAAGCCAAGCGCAACCGCCTCGACGATTTCTACCGCATCCCCGCGGGCAAGGTGGACGTGTGCAGCGTGAATATCCCGGTGCGGGATGCGAAGCCCGCGCATTGAGCGTTGGTTCTTGCCATAAGAGCCTGTTCGACGTCTCAGGCGAGCGCCCGATGTCCTCACCGTCATTCCGGCGCAGGCCGGAATCCAGTAGCAGAAATAAACGGCTATCGCGTGGCGTCAAAGCATGAGTCTTTGGCAAAAACCACGCCGTGACGCTGCTGGATTCCGGCCTGCGCCGGAATGACGGTGATGGTGGGCGCTCGCGCGAGATCTTGAACGGGCTCTAAGGCCTATGCGCGCAACTGGTGCGTATATCGTGAACGGGCTCTGAGCCCTACACTGAACGAAGACACACTCTTCACCGGTCGGGCCGGCAGGATGCCTGTGTCTCCATGAGGGAGCGGGGCATGCCGCGGGTCTGGAAAATCGTGTCGTGGGTGGTCGGCGTCTGCCTGGCGCTGATCGTCGTGCTGTTGATCGTCATCGCCACGTTCGACTGGAATCGCCTCAAGCCCACCATCAACGCCCGCGTCAGCGAAACCCTTGGACGTCCATTCGCCATCAACGGCGACCTCAGCGTGCACTGGCAGCGCGAGCGGCGCGCCGGCGGCGTGGACAGCTGGGTGCCGTGGCCGGAGTTCGTCGCGCAGGACATCCGCATCGGCAATCCCGACTGGGCCAGCCAGCCGTTGTTCGCACGGCTGGATGCGCTGCGTTTCCGCATTTCGCCGCTGCCGCTGATCGCGCATCGCGTGGAAATACCGGTGCTCTACCTGTCGCAGCCCACCATCGACCTGGAACGCAACAAGCAGGGCCAGGCCAACTGGGATTTCACCCTGCCCGACAACGGCACGCCGTCGGCATGGAAGCTCGACCTGCACGCCATCGGCTTCGACCGCGGCCACATCGCGCTCAGCGACGCCATCAGCAAGAGCGAGCTGCAGGTGACGGTGGAACTGCTACAGCACGCCATTCCCTATGGCGACATCGTGGCCCAGCAATCCACCGACGCGCGCGAGCAGGCCCGACGCACCGTGGGCGCGGCGGCAAAGACCGCGCTCGCCAAGGACGCGGACAAGGATGGCAACGAGCCCAGCCATACCGATGCTGCGTACCAGTTCGCCTGGCAGGCGGTGGGCAAGTACCAGGGTGCGAATGTCGATGGCAATGGCAAGACCGGCGGCGTGCTGGCGCTGCAGCAGTCCGACCAGCCGTTCCCGCTGCAGGCCGACGTGCACGTGGGCGACACCCATATCGCCCTGGTCGGCACGCTCACCGATCCCTTGCACCTGGCCGCGCTCGACATTCGCCTGTGGTTCGCCGGCACCAGCATGGCCAAGCTCTATCCGCTGATCGGCGTGACCCTGCCCGACACGCCGCCCTACGCCACCGAAGGCCACCTGCGGGCCAGCCTGAAGCGTGGCGCCAGCCATTTCTCGTACGACCGTTTTCGCGGCCGCGTGGGCGGCAGCGATCTCTCCGGTGACCTGGCCTTCGATACCGGCGGCGCGCGGCCCAAGCTTTCGGGCAACGTGTCTTCGCAATTGCTGCGCTTCGCCGATCTCGCTCCCTTGATTGGCGCGGACTCCAACGCGCAGAAGCAGCAGCGCGGCGATGCCACGCCGCAGCCTGCCGACAAGGTGTTGCCGGTCGAACCGTTTCGCACCGACCGCTGGCGCGCGATGGATGCCGACGTGACCTTCAAGGCGGCGCGCATCCTGCGCGAAGCGCAGCTGCCCATCAACGCGCTGTCGACGCACGTGATCATGGACAACGGCGTGCTCACGCTGGAACCGCTCGACTTCGATCTTGCCGGCGGCACCGTGGCCAGCAACCTGCACCTGGACGGCAGCACCACGCCAATGAAGGGCACCATCCGGCTGAAGGCGCGCCACCTCAAGCTCAAGGAACTGTTTCCCACCTTCGAGCCGATGCGCACCAGCTTCGGCGAGATCAACGGCGACGCGGCGCTTGACGCGCGCGGCAACTCCGTGAGCGAACTGATGGGCACCTCCACCGGCGAGCTGAAGCTGCTGATGAACGATGGCGCGATCAGCAAGACCTTGCTGGAGACGGCCGGGCTCAACGTGGCCAACGTGGTGATCGCCAAGCTGTTCGGCGACAAGACGGTGAAGATCAACTGCGCCGCGTCCGACCTGTCGGCCACGAACGGGCTCTACGAAACCCGGCTGTTCGTGTTCGACACGGAGGACGCCACCATCCGCGTGAACGGCAACATCAATTTCGCCAACGAGAAAGTCGATCTGGACGTGCGCCCGCAATCGAAAGGCCTGCGCATCCTCTCGCTGCGCTCGCCGCTCTACGTGAAGGGCACGCTCAAGAACCCGGACGTCGGCGTGCAGCCAGGGCCGCTGATCCTGCGCGGCGGCGGCGCGGTGGCGCTGGGCGTGTTCGCCGCACCAGTCGCCGCGCTGCTGCCGCTGGTCGCGGCGAGCCGGGGCGCGCCGGACAATACCTGCGCCACCGTGCTGGAGCAGATGCGCGGCTCATCGCAGGCACGGCCCGCGCCGCCACCCGCGAAAACCAAGGCCGCCGCGCACTGATGCAACGCGTGGACGATAGAATGTCGGGCCATTCCCTCCCGACGTCCACGCATGCAACCGGCAACCAAGGCCCGCTGGCAGATCCATTTCTGCGTCCTGCTATGGGGTTTCACCGCCATCCTGGGCAAGCTGATCACCCTGCCCGCGCTGCAGCTGGTGTGGTGGCGTACCCTGCTGGTGTCCGGCGCGCTGCTGCTGAGCCCGAAGGTGTGGCGCGGGCTGAAAGCCATGCCGGCGCGACTGCGCTGGGGCTATGCGGGCATCGGCGTGCTGGTGTCGCTGCATTGGCTGACCTTCTACGCGGCCATCAAGCTTGCCAATGCCTCGGTCGGCGCCACCTGCATCGCGCTTGGCCCGGTGTTCCTGTCGCTGGTGGAACCCTGGATCGCCGGCCGCAGGTTCGATCCGCGCGAGCTTTTGATCGGCGTGGCGGTGGTGCCCGGCGTGGCCATGGTGGTCGGTGGCGTGCCGATGGACATGCGCATGGGCATCGTCGTGGGCACGGCGTCCGCCTTGCTGGTCGCCTTGTTCGGCGCGTTCAACAAGCGCCTGGTGGAACACGGCGACCCGCTGACCGTGACCTGCATCGAACTGGGCACCGGCACGCTGTTCCTGACCCTGCTGGCGCCGCTGCTGCCTGGCCCCGCTTTTATGCTGCCGAGCGTGCACGACGCCCTCCTGCTGCTGGTGCTGTCGTTCGGCTGCACGCTGCTGCCTTTCGCGCTGGCGCTGGTGGCGCTGCGCCATATGAGCGCCTTCGGCACGCAGATGGTGACCAACCTGGAACCGGTCTACGCCATCGTGCTGGCCATTCTGCTGCTGGGCGAGCAGCGCCAGCTGGACGGTTGGTTCTACGCGGGCGTGGCGGTGATCCTCGCTGCCGTCTTCATCCATCCGCTGCTCACGCGCAAGCAGACGCCGCCCTCCCAGCCCGAACTGCTGGGCACCGCGGAAAGCCACGGTGTGATTGAGTAAGCGACTGCTACCGGATGATCAGCGCGCCGCCGCGAGCGTGGCGCGCATATGGTCGATGAAGGCGCGCACCTTGGCCGGCGGCTGGCGTCCCGGATACACCGCGTAGATGCCGCAGTCCGGCAGGCTGTATTGCGCCATCAGCACGACGAGGCGCCCTTCGCGGATGTCGTCCGTCACGAGGTAATCCGGCAGCACGCTGACGCCCGCGCCATGGCGCACCAGCGCGTGCGTCGCGGTGACGTTGTTCGCCTGCGCCACCGGCCGCATGCGCACGGTGCGGCGCGAGCCGTCCGGCGCGGTGAACGTCCAGCGCAAGGGCGTCGCCAGCAAGGCCAGCGCTATCCAGTCGTGCGAGGCCAGGTCGGTGATCTGGCGCGGTTCGCCGCGTCGCGCAAGGTAGGTGGGCGACGCCACCATGAGCTGGCGGAAGCTGCTCAGCCGTGCCGAACGCAGGTTGGAATCGCGCAGCCAGCCCATGCGGATGGCCATGTCGAAGCGCTCGGCGATCAGGTCGCTCATGTGGTCGGTGAGCACCAGATCCGCCTGCATGTCCGGATGCGTGCGCAGGAATTCCGCCAGGGCCGGCGCCACGGCGGCCGGGCCGTAATCGGTGGTGGCGGTGAGGCGCAGGGTGCCGCTGGGTTTCTCCTGGCCGCGTCCCACCTGCTCGATGGCGTCCTCCGCGTCGGCGAGAATGCGCACGCACGCCGCATGGAAAGTCGTGCCCGCCTCGGTCAACGTCATGCGGCGCGTGCTGCGCGAGAGCAGGCTCACGCCCAGTTCGCTTTCCAGGCGTGCAATGTGCTGGCTCACCATGGCCTTGGTCATGCCCAGCACTTCGGCGGCCGCGGTGAAGGAGCCCGCGCGCACCAGCGCCACGAACACGGACAGGCGGTTGAGATTGACGTCGGCCATGGGCATTCCTCACTGTCAATCCAAACTTTACAGTGAATTCCCTTTTGATGCGTTTATCCGCCCCTGCCGCAGGCGCATGATGGCGTCCGTTCCCGGTGCTGGCGGATCTTTCACGGACCACGCGTCATGGTTCGCCGCACTCCCCTCATCCCCTGCTGGAGAGCAATACCCATGAAGATCGCCCTGTTCGGTGCGACCGGCCACGTTGGCCACGCCATCCTCGACGAAGCCCTGGCACGCGGTGCCGACATCACCGCCATCGTGCGCGACCCGTCGCGACTGGTGAGCCCGGACCCGCGCGTGAAGGTGGTCACCGGCGACATCGCCAAGCCGGAAACGTGGACGGACGCCGTGCGCGGCGCGGAGGTGGTCATCGTCAGCATCTCGGCGCGCCGCGACGGCTCGAACGATGCCATCCCGGCCCAGGCCGCCGCCGTGCTCGACAACCTGTCCAAGGCCGGCGTGAAGCGCCTGGTATGGGTGGGCGGCGCCGGCTCGCTGGAAACGGCGCCGGGCGTGCGCGTGGTGGACGATCCGAACTTCCCGGAAGCCTGGAAGGCCGAGGCGCTGGGCCAGGCCAAGGCGCTGGACGTGTTCCGTCAGCACAAGAGCGACGTGGAGTGGACCTACATCAGCCCGGCCGCACTACTTGAAGATGGCCCGCGCACCGGCAAGTACCGCGTCGGCGGCGACCAATTGCTGGTGGACGCGCACGGCAAGAGCCACATCAGCGTGGCCGACTACGCCGCGGCCCTGCTGGATCGCGTCGAGAAGAACGATGCGCGCAGGCAGCGCATTACGGTGGCGTACTGATTGATCGACTAGTGCGGATGGCGACGGGCTGTCCGCATTCTCCCTCACCGTCATTCCGGCGAAAGCCGGAATCACGGTGAGGGAACGTTCAATCACGAGGGAGAGTGAACCATCCCTCAGTGTTCGTGCTCGTGATCATGCGCGCCAGCGTCAGCATCGGCATGGTCATGATCGGCATCCGAACCCTCGCCGTGATGATGCGCATGCCCGCCGTGACCATCATCCGCTGCCCTGCCCGCCATCGCTTCGAACGTCGCCTGATCCATCTTCGGCAACTGCCGCACGAAGGCCACCATGTCCCAGATGGCCGCGTCGTCATGGCTGCGTCCCCAGGCCGGCATGGCGGTGAGTTTCACGCCGTGCTTGATCACCCAGAACGCTTCGGCCGGATCATGCACGCCATGCGTCGACAGATCCGGCGGCTGCGGATAAAGGCCCTCGCGCAGCTCCGTGCCGTGCAGCCCCGGCGCAAGATGGCAGGATGTGCACATCTCCGCATAGTGCTCCGCGCCGCGGCGGATGCGCTGCGGGTCGTCCAGGTCAGGCACGGTGGTGCCATCCGCATGGCGCTCGATGGAGCGCTCGCGCAGCACATCGATGACACGCTCGGTCAAGGCCCAGTGCGGGCGATCCGCGCCGATGTCATAACTTCCCGACAGCACAAACGCAGCCAGGGCCGCGCCCGCCAGCACGAGTACAAGCAAAACGATAGCTATGGTCTTCTTCATGGCATTCCCCTTCAGAGCCAGATTCGCACGCCGGCCACCCACGCCGTTTCGCGCGCGTGCACTTGCGGCACGCCGGGCATGCCGTTGAAACCGCCAAAGCGGCGCGTCCAGTCCACGCCGATGTAAGGCGCAAACTTGCGGCTGAACTCGTAGCGCAGGCGCATGCCCGCCTCCACGTTCGACAGGCCGGAGGAAATGCCGCGTCGTGGATCGTCCTTGCCGTAGAAGTTCAGCTCCACCTGCGGCGTCAGGATCAGGCGCTGCGTGAAACGCATGTCGTAGCTGGTCTCCAGCCGCAGCGCGGTGCGGCCTTCCTCGCCGGCATAGAGCGTCGCCTGCGTGTCGAACCAGTACGGCGCCAGCCCTTCCACGCCCATCGCCAGCCACTGGCGGTCGGGGCCTTGTCCGAAGTCGTGGCGCGCGCCGAGCTGCCAGTCCCAAAAGCTCGCGAAGGCATGACTCCACAACGCCTCCACGCGACCATCCTGCGTGCCGCCGCTGTCACGTTCGCCTTCGGTCTTCAGCCACAGGCGATCGATGGCGTTGCCGTACCAGCCTTCCGCTTCCCAACGAGTCGCATAGTCGCCGGAGGTACTGCGGCTGCGTTCCAGGCGATCGAGCGCGAACATGCCCAGCGGGGCGTTGTCGTCCATCTGCATCATCGCGTTCATCTGCGATGGCGTCATGGCGTGTGGCATGGATTGCGGCGGCGAAGGCGGCACGTGGTCATTGGGAGGCAGGGCCGGTGTCGTCGTCTTATCCATGTAATGCCCGCTCATGTCGTGGCCGGCGTGGTCCATGCCGGCGTGCTGTGCATCGTCCTTTGCGGGCACGGCGTTGTGATGATCGTGCGCGGATGGCATCGCCATGCCGGGCATGTCCTGCATGTCCATGTTCTGCGCAAACGCAGCGAGCGGAAGCACGCCGAGGCAGGCGAATATCCAGAGCGAAAGCGAACGGCTCATGCCACCACCACCTCGCGGAACATGCCCGCCTCCATGTGATAGAGCAGATGGCAGTGGTAGGCCCAGCGGCCCAGCGCGTCGGCGCTCACGCGATAGGCCAGCTGCTGCGCCGGCTGCACCATCACGGTGTGCTTGCGTGCCTGAAAGGAACCGTCCGGCGCTTCCAGTTCGCTCCACATGCCATGCAGGTGGATGGGATGCGTCATCATCGTTTCGTTCACCAGCACGATGCGCACGTGTTCGCCGTGGCGCAGGCGCAGCGGCTCGGCGCCCGAGTAGCGCTTGCCGTCGAACGACCAGAGGTAGCGCTCCATGTTGCCGGTGAGCCGCAAAGTGAGCTCACGATCCACGTTCGGCGAAATGGGGGCATCGACCGCATGCAGGTGGGCGTAGGTGAGCACGCGGCGGCCGTTGTCGCGCAGGCCCACGCCGGGATCGTCGAGGTTGGTGCGCGGCGTGGGCACGCGCATGTCCACCTCGGGACCGGTGCTCAAGGGCGCCGACATGTCGTGATGCGCCATCGGCATGGCCATGCCCGGCATCGCCATCGTGTCCATGCCGGCCATGTCGTGGCCCATCGCGGCGTGGTCCATCGTGCCCATCATGTCGCCCATGCTGAGGATGGGGCGGCGATCCAGCACCGGCACATCCGCCACCATGCCGGCGCGTGGCGCCAGCGTGGCGCGTGCGTAGCCGGTGCGGTCCATGCTTTGCGCGAAGATGGTCCACGCGCGATCCGCCGACGGCTGCACGATCACGTCATAGGTTTCGGCCGTGCCGATGCGGAACTCGTCCACGGTCACCGGCTCGATGGCCTGGCCGTCCGCCGCAACCACGGTCATCCTGAGGCCGGGAATGCGCACGTCGAAGAAGGTCATCGACGAACCGTTGATGAAGCGCAGGCGGATCTTCTCGCCCGCATCGAACAGGCCCGTCCAGTTGCCGGCGGGCGTGCAGCCGTTCACCAGGTAGGTATAGGCCAGCGCGGAAACATCCGCCAGGTCGGTGGGATCCATGCGCATCTGGTTCCACATGCGCCGATCGGCCAGTGCCTTGGCAACGCCTTCGCTGCCGGCATCGCGCATGAAATCGCCGACGGTGCGCTTGCCGACGTTGTAGTAGCCGCTCTGCTTCTTCAGGTTGGCGTAGATGGTTTCCGGATCGAGATCGGTCCAGTCGTTGAGCATCACCACATAGTCGCGATCCGCCGGATGGCGCTCGCCCTCGCGTGGCTCGATCACGATGGGACCGTACAGGCCGGTCTGTTCCTGGAAGCGCGAATGGCTGTGGTACCAGTAGGTGCCCGACTGGTTCACGGTGAAGCGGTAGGTGTACTCGCCGCCGGCCGGAATGCCGTCGAAACTCAGGCCCGGCACGCCATCCATGTCCGCCGGCAGCACAATGCCGTGCCAATGGATGGAACTGGCCACGGCGAGGCGATTGCGCACGCGCAAGGTCACCGTGTCGCCCTGTCGCCAGCGCAGCAGCGGCGCCGGCAGCTGGCCGTTCACCACCGTCGCGACACGCCGACGCCCGGTGAAATCGACGGGCAGCTCGCCAATCTCTAGATCGAAGTGCTGCCCACGCAGTTCGGCGCGCGGCGCAGCCGACTGCGCCAGCGCATTGCCGCGCCACAACCCCAAGCCCGCGGCCACGCCGCCCAGCACCAGTCCCTGTACGAAACGCCGACGCGGCAGCTGAAAGCCGCGTGGTTCCTGCTTGTTCATTGCCTTGACTCCGCTACGCGCGCCCGCGACGCAGGCGCATCGAATCAGCCGGCGCGTGCCGGCCTGTTGCCATCAACGGAGAGTCAGGCGACCGGAGGCCGCAAAGGCGGTTCGTAGGCAGGCTGCGGCGCGTTTTCCCGGCGCGCCTGCACCTGCGCGCCATCGGCTTGCACGTGCAACACATGCGGCACCATCGACGCAGGCACGCTGGCCGGCGCATGGGCACAGCAGCTGTCCGCGCTGAGCGGCGAGCCATGCGTCGCGCCGTGATCCGGCACGGCATGCTGCATGGCCATCATGCCCATCGCATCCGCGGGAGGGCAGCATTCGTCATGCCGCGGCATCGACCACGCCACGCTGGACAGCGCCATCCACGCGCACAGCGCCAGCACCATGAAGGTGCGGCAGCGGCGCAGGCGGTGGAACAGGCGGTGGGTCATGGGGCCGGAGCATAGTCGCGCGATGCACGGGGCTCAACTCTGGACGAGGCTCCATGCGGCCTGGGAAACGGTGCGCGGCGTTGCAGTGGTCGGACGAACGCGGCGCGCGCAAAAAAAGGGCCCGCAAACGCGGGCCCTTCTCGACGCTTCATCGCAGGCTTACTGCGTACAGGCCTTGCCGTGATCGGCGTGATAGCCCTTGGCCTTGGCGTCGGCTTCGCTCATGTACGAGCCCGCCTTGGTCTTGCCGTACCACTTGTCGCCCTGGCAGTGATAGACCTTGCTGCTGTCGTTCACCCACACCATGCCCGGACCGCCACCCGGCGCGGCATTGGCCGGCGGCTGCGGACCCTTGCTGCTCGCCGCGCTCTTGCTGGCCGGTGCCGGTGCCGGAGCGGCGGCCGGTGCGGCCGCAGGTGCCGCAGCGGGAGCTGCCGGGGCTGCTGCAGCGGGTGCCGCTGCCGCGGCGGTGCTCGGCGCGGAGTACCACTCCTTGACGCCCTGATGGCCCGAGCAGGCGCCCTTCTTGGTGGCGTGGTTGGTGTAGCTGCCGTCCTTGCACTGCCCGGTCGATCCGGCGGGCGCCGCGGACTGCTGCGCATAGACGGCCGGTCCGGCCAGAAGACCCGCGAGCAAGACTGCCATCAGACCATATGACTTCATCTTCGATCCTCCCTAACGAATTCGCCTGCCCCATGGGAAACCTATCCCGCGCGGCGGAACGTGTCCCCCTGCCTCGTCAGCCGCAACCACGGCATCGCCGTGGCTGCGTGACGTCCTTACAAGCGCGCAAGCGCCCGTGTGAACACTATGCGCCAGACGCGTGACGCTTCATCACGCTGCCGCAACCGGCGTTCATCTGGCGTGATGCCATTTCGCAAATTCATGCGGAACCGGCCGCGCGGCGCGCACGGCCATTGGCTTTTTAGTGATTGATCACCAGGTCGGCGATCACGCCCGTGGCGACGGCGACCAGCAGGAAATCGCCGGTATCGCTGCGGATCCACACGTGATCCGGCGGCGGCGGCGCAAGGTGATAGGCGTGGTAGTCCACGTAGTAGCGGCGGTCGTGGTAGTACTCCTCCGGCACGCGTCCGCCGCGGTGGTACCAGCCCTCGTGGTTGCCGCGATCGTGCACGATCACATAGTCGTGGTGATCGCGATCGGGCCCGTGATCCCGGTCATGGTCGTGGTCGCGGTCATGCCCATGATCGTGGTGATCCTGGTCGTGCTGATCGTGATGGTCGTCGTACTGAAAAGGTGCGGCCGACACGCTGGTGGAAACCATCACGGCGCCTAGCATCAGTGCGAACAATGTCTTCTTCATGGGACTCTCCAGGTAACGCCGCGGGCTCGGGCGCGCCCCTCGGCGCACTTCTCCACGGCGGCGCCATGATGTGATTCGCAACGATGCACGATGGGTGAATCCGCTCGCAAAAACGATGCAGCCACGCAACGCAAGTTCATGCGTTGAGGCGTCGTTTGGGTTGCCTGTCGCACGCCTGTGGCACGCGAAGAAGAAAAGCCATCCATGGCCCCCTGCTCCATATGCGTGACGGCTGCCGCCGAATCGCCTTGCTCAATGCACGCGGGCGCCCAGGCGCTCCTTCAGTGGCGCCGCATCGAGCAGCAGCAACGTGCGCTGGTCGGGCAGCTCGACCACTTCTCGCATGTCATTGCGCAGCGTCGGGTCGATCTGGTTGCGCAGCACGCCGGGTACGCCAAGCTTGTCCGCGGCGTCGATGGTCACGATGTTCTCGATGGCGTCCACGACCAGGCCGAACTTGTCCTCGCCGTTCTCCACCACCAGCACCTTGGCCGCCTGCATGTCCGCATAGCTCTTCATGCCGTAGAGCGCGCGCATGTCGATGATGGTGACCAGCTTGCGGCGAAGGTTGAGGATGCCGCGCACGTAATCCGGCGCGCCTGGCGGCTGCATCATCTCGGCCGGGAAGTCGATCACTTCGCGCAACTGGTCGATGCGCATGCCCATCAGCTGGTCCAGGCGGAACGTCACATAGGTTTCGCGCACGGCGCCGCGGCGCTTGCCCTGGTCGCGCTCCGAGGCCGACTCCAGCGCGTACAGCGCACGATGGCCTTGGGTGATGTCGGCCACGGTGGCATCGCTCAGCAAGGCCGCCTCGTCGATCAGCAGGATGTCGGGCGCATCAGGCCGGCTGATGCATCCGGTGAACAGCTGCGGCTGCTCCGCATGGAAGGACGGCACCGCGAGCAGTTCCTCGTCGCGGTAGCCGACGATGCTTTCGACGTCGTCCACCAGCAGGCCGAAGTCCATGTCCTTCTGGCGGAGCACCACAATGCGTCGCGGATCGTCGAAGTCGCCCGGCGCCACCGCGCTGGCCGCGGCGGCCGGCAGTCCGAGGAAGCGCGCGAAGTCGACCACCGGCACGGTGTTGCCACGCAGGTTGAGCATGCCCAGGCACAGCTCGCTGGCGAGCACGGAGGTGAGCAGTTCTGGCACGCGGATGATCTCGTGGATGGCGCCCATCGGCAGCGCCAGTCGCGCATCGAGCACGCGGAAGGACACGCCCTGCCGACGCTGTCCCTGCGCCGCGCGCTGGCGCATGGGTTCGGAAGCAGGCGCATCGCCGCGCGGCATCGGCATGTCCGGCAGCCGTTGCAGCGCATCCATGCTGAGGATCTGCAGGATGCGCTGGCCGCCGTCCAGCTTGAGCGCGCCGCCGATCATCGACGGTGCGCCTTCGCCCTCGCCGAACATCACCCTCTGCTCGCCGGGCACGCGCAGGATCTCGCCGGTGGTATCGAACAGCAGCCCCAGGCGCCCCTGGCGACATTCCACGATAGCGATCTTGGCGCCGGCGCGCGTGCCCCGCTCGGGCAGGCCCAACAGTTGACCTAGATGGATGATGGGAATCAGCCGGCCGCGAAGATTGAACAGGCCGAGCAGGTAGGTCGGCGCCAGCGGCACCTGCGTGACCACCGAAGGGTAGTTCACCACCTCCTGCACGGCCGCCACCGGAAGTACCAGTTCGGTGTCGCCCAGGTGGAAGGATCCGAACATCTCGGCGGCATCACGCCGGGCGGACGAAGCGATCGATGGTTCCATGCGCATGCTCCGATTCACGTCGTGCGGCCAATCGTCTTGACCGCGAACTGGTGTTGCGCGCAATCGATCACGAGCTGGCGACCGCTGTCGCCGCCCACGTCGACATGCACGACCCTTATCCTGGTTTCGGCGAGCAGGCGCTGCGCCATGCGCGCGTTCTGCTCGCCGATCAGGCCGTGCCGCGGCATGCTCGCGTGCTGCACCATGCATGCGCCGCCGGCCACCACGGCTTCCACTTCCTCGTGCTGCCGGCGCTCCAGCTCCATCATCGCCAGCAGTGAAGGCATGGCGCCGGTCACGTACTTGGCACCCTGCTCCGGCGGCCCGTGCGGCGACTCCGGCAGCAGGCAATGCGCCATGCCGTACACGCCGCGGCGGCGCCACAGCAAGCCGATGCCCACGCAGGAGCCGAGGATGGCGCGCAGCACGTCGTTGCCGCGGCCGATCCGCACCTCGCACATGCGCACCTGGATGTCCTGCCCATCAGGCATGCGCACGCTCTCCGCGACGGTAGATCAGCGGCTGCTCGAACTCGAAGCCCACGTTGAGCCGCGTCAGCGATTCCGATTCGCCGATGACGAGCACGCCGCCCGGCGCCATCGCGCGGTGCACGTTCTCCAACACGCTGCACTGCCCTTCCTCGTCGAAGTAGATGAGGACGTTGCGCAGCAAGGCGATGTCGAAACGGGCCGCGCCATCCAGCCGCCTGTGCAGATGGTGTTCACGGAACAGCACGTGCGCCCGCAGGGACGGCGACGCCAGGTAGCCCTCGCCGCTGGGCTGGAAATACTTGGCGGCCAGCTCCGGATGCGTGCGCCGCAGGCCTTCGATGCTCTTGCCCTGGTAATGCCCGGCCTTGCCCGTGGCCAGCACGTGGCTGGCGATGTCGGTGGCCAGGATCTGATACTTGAACGCCGGATGATGCTCGCGAAACTCCTCGCACAGCATGGCCATGGAGTACGCCTCCTCACCGGTGGAGGCCGCCGCCGACCACAGCTGCAAGGTGGCGCCGCGATGCTGCCGGAACCATTCCGGCAGCAGTTGCTGCCGGAAGTGATCCCAGATGCGTGGCGTACGGAAGAACGAGGTCTCGTTGGTGGTCACCAGGTTGATGAAGGCGCCCACTTCCTCCGGCTGCGCGTCCAACACCGCGAGGTAGTCACGGTAGCGGCTGAGCTCCAGCGCCTGCAGGCGGCGTCGCAGGCGCCCCTGCAGCAGGGTCCATTTCCTGTCCGCCATGTGGATGCCGGTATGGCGGCGCACCTTGTCCAGCAGGGCGCGCTGCACGCCCACATCGATCTCGCTCTCGATCTCCATGGCTCGATCCTCAGACCACGAAGCGCTGGACCATGCGGTTCAGTTCATCGGCACCCTGCGTGAGCGAGGTGGTGGAACGCGCGATGGTGTCGCACGCCGCGGCCGATTTCTCGGTTTCCTCGGCCACCTGCTGGATCGCCGTGCTGACTTCGCGTGCGGCCACCAGTTGCTCGTCCGCGCCGCAAGAGATCTCGGAGATGGCCTGCGTGGTGCGGCCCACGCCGGCGACGATCTTCTCGAAGGCTTCGCCGGCCTGCTTGGAAATCTCGCTGCCCTGCGTCACGCGCTTCACCGATTCGTTGATGAGCTTGGAGATCTCCTTAGTAGCCTGCGAGGAGCGCTCCGCCAGCTTGCGCACCTCATCGGCAACCACCGAGAAGCCCAGGCCATGTTCGCCGGCGCGCGCCGCCTCGATGGCGGCATTGAACGCCAGCAGGTTGGTCTGGCTGGCGATCTCGCCGATCACCTTGATGATCTCGCTGATGTCTTCGGACGACTTGTTGATCAGCTCCATCGCCTCGATGGAACGGGCGATGGCCTTGGCGCCGCGCTCGGCTTCCTGGTGCGTGTCCTTGGCGAGCTGGTCGGCGCTGCGCGAGTTGGTGGCGATGGAGTTGATCGAGGCGGTGAGCTCCTCGATCGAGGCGTTCATTTCTTCCACGGTGGCGCCCAGCAGCTGCGCGCCGCTCGCCACCGTGCTGGCGCGGCCGGCGATGTCCTGCGAGCTGCCGGAGAAGCCGCTGGCCGAATCGACGACCTTGCCGATCACGCCGCGCAGGTCGCTCATCATCTGCTGGATGCCGTCGGCGAGCTGGTCGATGGGGTCGCTGCCTTCCACGCGCACCTCGCCGGTAAGGTCGCCCTCCGCCGCCTTGCGCACGGTGCGGAGCAGCGCCTCGACCTTGCGCTGGTCCTCGGCGGCGCGCAGTTTCACGCTCTCTTCCAGCTCCACCTGCACGGTGACGTCGGTGGCGAATTTCACCACCTTGTTCAGCCGGCCGTTGCCGTCGTAGATCGGGTTGTAGGAGGCCTGGATCCAGATCACGCGGCCGCCCTTGCCCAGCCGCTTGTAGCGCCCCGCATCGAACTCGCCGCGATTGAGCTTGGCCCAGAACTCCGCATAGGCGGCGCTGGCCGTGTAGCCCTCTTCGCAGAACATGCGGTGATGGCGGCCCTTGATCTCGTCCAGTTCGTAGCCCATCGCCTTGAGGAAGTTGTCGTTGGCGTTGAGCACGTGGCCGTCCAGATCGAACTCGATCATGGCCTGCGCCTTGTCGATGGCGTTGACCATGCCTTCGAACTCGGCCTTCTGCTGGCGGGAGGCGGTGACGTCGGTGGCGAACTTCACCACCTTGTAGGGCTTGCCGCTCTCGTCGAACACCGGGTTGTACGAGGCGTTGATCCACACTTCGCGGCCGTCGCCGGCGATGCGCTTGTATTCGCCGCGATCGAGCACGCCCTTGCCCAGCTTCTCCCAGAATTTCTTGTATTCCGCGCTGGCCGCATACGCCGGCTCGCAGAAGATGCGGTGGTGCTGGCCACGGATGTCTTCCAGCGTGTAGCCGAGCGCATCGAGGAAATTGTCGTTGGCGTGAAGGATCTTCCCTTTAAGGTCGAACTCGATCACGGCCTGAACCTTGTTGAGCGCTTCGTTGACCGCACGCAGCTCGTGCGGCTCAAGCTGGATATCCGGTGTCTCTTTACCCATGGCCCCTCTCCATCGTTGGCAAGAACGCAGACAAAACACTTCCGGCGGAAGCGATGCGGGAGAGGCATCGGATGCGTTGCTCCAACGACACAAAGGCACGCGACGGCGCTCCCAGCATCCCGCTGGGCCGCAGCCGGCAAACCGTTGTGCGTCCTCCCCTTCGCTGTGGGATATCGGCGCGGGAGAGATCGCCTTGAGGGGAGTATTTGCGCGGAAAATCCGGGGCTTTTGTGAGTTTCGTGAGATTCCGACGTGGATCGATTCAGGTGGCCGGCGCTCGATCCATTGACGGCCGAAAAATGTGATGTGCTTCGCAAAAAGGGGCCTCGCGAGCGAAGCCCCTTACGGATGGCCTATGACTTAAGGCTAGGGTGCCGCGGCGCGCTTCAGCGTCGATTGCGGGCGCGCCACCGCGTACATCTCCCACGCGATCTTCTTGAGCAAGGCGGTGCGATCGTTGCCGACCGCATACAGGTCGAAATGGGTCTTGTCGGGCAGGAAGCGGATGTCCGAACGCGCGTGCAGTCCGTCCAGCGCATCCTTCAGGCGATGCGCGGCACCGTCGAGGTAGAAGGTGTCGGCCGTGCCGACGATCAGGTGGATCTTGCCGTCCAGGTCCGGCGCAAGCGCGGGCCAGTTGTCCTGCAGGCGGTGGGCGATGTCGTAGTGGTCGCGCCAATAGGCGACGACGCTTGCGTCCACGTCGCCGGTATCGCGGTCGAACATGGGCAGCGGACGGCCGTCCTTGCCGCGCGGCGAAAACACCCACTCGAACGACGCCAGCTGTCCGCCGTAGCTGCCCAGCACGCGTTCCAGCTGAGCGAACTGCTGGAAGGTGGCCAGCACCTTGCCCTTGTCGCGCACCAGCGGATAGGCCGAACCGTCCGCCTTGCGGTACACGTTGGCGTGCGGCGCGTACAGGTCGACGCCGGTGAAGTCATGGAAATCGCTGGGATCGGGCGACGTGGACCAGGTGCCGCCGAATACCTTGGGATAGCGCGTCTGCAGCCACAGCGTCGCCCAGCCGCCGGAGGAATGGCCATTGAGGAAGCGGCCGGACACGCGCGCATCCATGCGATAGCTCGATTCCAGGTGCGGGATCAGCTCCTCGGTGAGCGCTTGTCCCCACGGGCCATTGTTCACCGAGTCGGCGAACTCGTGCGTGCCGGTGGGCGAGGATTCGTCCAGGTACACCCAGATCATCGGCGGCATGTCGCCCTTGGACATCGCCAGCCAGGTGCCGGTGATACCGCTGGGAAAATGATTCAGCCCACCGCCAAAGCCGTGCGTGACGTAGACGACCGGATAGGTGTCGCCAGCCTTGGCGTCATAGCCCGGCGGCAGCAGCACGAAACCGCGCATGTGGATGGGCCTGCCCCAGAACGCGGTGAGCGCGGGGCTGGTGAAGTCGATGTCCTCCACATGCTTGCGCGCCTCGGCCGCGCCATCGCGGATGGCCTGCGGCGCCGAAGGCGGCAGCGTCCACGAGGCCTCTTTCGGCAATACGCTTTGCAGCGTCAAGGTGGATGCCGAAGCGCTCGGCCAGTGCAGCTTGACCACGTTGCTGACGATGTCGCCCGCGCCGCGGCCGGTGTAGTTGTAGCTGTGGTCGGCATCGAGCACGGCCTGCACGTAGTAGTCGCCGGCCGGCAGCTGCGTGACGGGTTGCGGATAGCTCATCGCATCGGCGTGAACGTCCACGCCCTGCCCTGGCGCGAGATGGCCCACTTCCTTGCCGATCACCGTGACCTTGGACGGATCGAGGATGTCGGTGTCGACCTCGGTGACCTTGCCGTCCTTGGTGCCGGCCTCGGCGTCCTTCGCGCTTTCCACGAAGATCAGCAGTCGGCCCGAGGCCGCATCCGTGCCCGGCGCACCGAGGTCGACGTGCAAGTCCCGCGAGGCCGAAGCGGCGGGATGGTCGACCGGCGAGCAGCCGGCGGCGGCAAGCCCCAGGCACAGCAGCGTGGAAAGCGTCAGGCGATGCGACGGCATGTTGGACTCCCTATGGTGTTCCCCTTGGTAGGCGAACCTTCGTGCCAAGCGGAGCGAATGTCCATCCCTCCCGGCGCCTGCGTTACGGGATGCGCTGGCCCGTCCCGTACGGCGGCTTGTCGCTCTGGCGGATCCAGTCCGCGAGCAGGCGGAAATAGCCGTCCGTGATGCGCGTGACATGGCGGGTGCCATCCGCATCCTGGGTGAACTCGTACATGCCGTGGTCGGTATGCGGGTACACGTAAAGATCGATGGGCTTGCCTTCGCGCTTGAGCGCGGTCAGGCGTTCGCGGGTCAGCGCCTCGGGCGCGTCGCGGTCCTCGCCGGCCAGCACCCAGAGCTGGGGAATGTCCAGGGCGCGCAGCGCCGCGACGGCGTCGTAATGCCAGTCGATGTTGAGATTGTCGTAGCGCGGCGCGCCGGTGCGGCGCAGGTCTGCCTCGTCTTCCGCCAGCAGTTCGCCGGTGTATTCGCCCTCGATGCTGTGCAGCCAGGGCTCGTTGGCGAACTTGCGCTTCACTGCGGCAAGCTGCTCGAAGCCCGACGTGAAGTGCGAGGCCATCACGGCCCCGGTTGCATCGGTGACTTCGCGCACGCGGGCGATGGCAGCTGCGTCGTAGCCCTTCTCCTGCATCTCCACCACGGCCTGCTGCTGGTCTTCCTCCAGCGGCGTCATCGCCAGGCCAAAGCCCACCTCGACGAAATCGGCATGCGCAAGCGCCGCCGCGCGCGGCGCCACCCAGCCGCCCTGGCTGCCGCCGAAGAAACCCGTGCGCGACACGCGCCCACCAGCCAGCTTGCGCGCCTGCTCCATCGCGGCGGCGGCGTCCTCGGCCAGCAGTTCGAAGTGCTGCGTGTAGTCGCCTTCGGAGGCGCCGGTGCCGCGCTTGTCAAAGGCGAACACGGCCAGGCCCTGCGCGGCGAACATATACGGGTAGTAGCCACCGATGCCCGGCGTCTTCTCCGAACCATGCACGAAGACCACCAGCGGCGGCTTGCCGTTCGGCTGCGCGGGCTCGATCAGCACGCCGGCCAGTTCCGCGCCGTGGCTCTTGAAGCGCGTTGGCGTCTCGCGCAGGGCCCACTGCGGTTGCGCCGCGTAGCGGCCATCGTCCTGCCGCACGCTCACCACGCCCTGCGCGCAGCGCACGGGGCCGTCGGCGGCGTTGACGTCGCCGCGCCGGCCATCGAGAAAGGTGTAGCGCTCCGGCGCTTGCGCGCCGTTGCCGGTCGGGTTGGAGATCACCACGGGCGGCTTGCCGGTTTCGCCGTACACGCCGTAATGGCAGGCGGGCGACGCGGCCAGGCTCGCACCGGCAAACGACAGGCACAGCACGCCTGCGACAAGCTGCTTCATGGGATACCGCTCCTTGGTGGGGACGCCGCCACTATAGGCAGCGTCTCGCCGCGGCGCCCCTGCTGTTGGTCAGGGCTTGTCCTGCTTGACCGGCGCGAGGCGCAGGTCCTGGAAGTCGAAGCTGAAATCCGTCAGCGGCGACACCGGCTGCATGCGCACCTCGCGCACCTTGCCGTCGGCATCCAGCGCGTAGCTGACGAAGGCGTCAGCATTGAGCGCGCGATCGTCCCAGCGCACGATGAAGGTGTCGTGCTGCCACGGCGTCATGGTGCCCACCAGCTGCGCCGTCTTGGAGAACGCCATGCGCAGCTTGCCGCCCTGCTGGCTCACCACGATGTCGCCGTACCACGGATCGCGGAACGTACCGGCGTATCCCGACAGCGGCAACGACGGCTTGCCGTTCCTGTCGCGCGCCGCCTCATGCTTTTTCCAGCTGTCGTCGGCGTTGCCTTCGGACTTCTTCACCGCGGCGGCATACGCGCCCACCCAGTCGGTCTTGTCCTTGCCCAGATACGCATCGAGCACGCGATAAGTGACCGCGTTGAACGCCGCGCCGGATTCCTGGTTGGTCAGCACCACCACGCCGAGCTTGAGCTCCGGCACCAGGGTGACGCGCGACACCATGCCCGGCCAGCCGCCCGTGTGCCACACCAGGCGCTGGCCCTGGTAATCGGAGAGGAACCAGCCTTCGCCGTAGCCCGCGAAGTTGGGACGGGTGGCCTTGAGTTCCGGCACGGGCGGCTCGGAAATCTTCATCGGCGTGAGCATGGACCACATCTGCTTCTGGCTGCCCTCGGAGAACAACGGCTTGCCGTCGGGCAGCTTGCCGCCAGCGAGCTGCACGTTCATCCACTTGGCCATGTCGTGCACGCTGGCGTAGATGCCGCCGGCGCCGGAGTTGTTCGACCACGCCATGGGCGGCACCGGTTTCAGCTCGGTGAAGTTGAACTTGGCGTGACCCATGGCCACGTCCATGCCGGGCTTGAGCTGCGACATGTCGATCAGCGATTCGTCCATGCCGACCGGCTTGAAGATGCGCTGGGAAATGAAATCCGCGTAGCTCTGGCCCGACACCTGCTCGATCACCAGCGTCGCCACCGCGAACAGGATGTTGTCGTAGGCATAGGCACTGCGGAAGCTGGTGGCGAGCGGCACGTTGCGCAGGCGCTGCACCACGTCCTTGGTGGAATACGAGGTGGGCGGCCAGTACAGCAGGTCGCCCGCGCCCAGGCCCAGGCCGCTGCGATGCGCCAGCAGGTCGCGGATGCGCATTTCGCGCGTCACGTAAGGGTCGGACATCTGGAACCACGGCAGATGGTCGATCACGCGATCGTCCATGTTGAGCTTGCCTTCCTCGGCCAGCATCTGCAGCGCGGCAGCGGTGAAGGCCTTCGTGTTGGAGGCGATGGCGAAGCGCGTGCGTGCGTCCACCGCTTCGGGCTTGCCCAGTTCGCGCAGGCCATAGCCCTGCTCCAGCACCACCTGACCATCCTTGACGATGGCCACGGCGATGCCCGGCACGTCGAACTGCTTGCGCACGCTGTCCACGTAGGCGGAGAAATCCTGCAGCTGCGCCGGCAACGCGGGTTGCGCCTGACTCGCCACAACGACGGGCGTCGCGGCGGCTGGCGCAGTCTGTGCCCATACCGGCGCCGTCAGGAACAGCAGCGCGCAACAGCCCGCCACGCGCGGGGAAAGGGTTCGCAGAAACATTCGGCAACTCCGCAACGGCAAAAGTCCACACTATCGCGGCAAAGCCCCGGCTGATCCAGCACTGAAGGTCATGCCCCAGCCGTCTCGACGCGATGCGCCGCAGCACGGATCATGCAGCCTTGCATACAGGAGCTGGCATGAACGATCTGGCCGAATGGATCGCCACCCACGCGCTGCCCGTGTGGGCGGCCCTGCTGATGGCGACGCTCGTCGTGGGCGACGTGGCGTGGCAATGGAATCGCCGGCACGGCAGGAAGACCGCGGCGGCCGGCGGGCAACCCGTGGCGGTGCGCGGCGTCACGGCGGCGCTGCTCCTGCTATCGATGGGCCTGTTGTTCGCCGCGATTGCCGTAGCGCTGAACGAGGAAGCCACGCGCTGGCTGCCGGCGTTCGACCAGTCGCTGGCCAAGGATCTGCACGCCAGCATGCAACCCGGTGTGCTGCGGCTGGTGGCGGCGGTATCCCATGCCGGCGACCTCGGTTCGGTCGCGGCGGCGAGCGTGCTGGTGCTCGCCGTGCTCCTGCTGCGCCGGCACGTGCGGCTGGCCACGTGCTGGGCCGTCGCCATGGCCGGCATCGTGCCCATCAACAGCGGCCTGAAGGCGATGTTCCAGCGCCCTCGCCCGCTGGACGGCTACATGGTCGAACACGGCTGGAGCTTTCCCAGCGGACACGCCTTCGGCGCCATCGTGTTCTACGGCATGCTGGCCTATGTGCTGCTGCAGCGGCTGCCGCATCGATGGCATCGCTGGGTCATTGCCGCCGCCGTCGCGATGATCGGCGTGATCGGCCTCAGCCGCATCGTGCTGCAGGTGCACTATTTCAGCGACGTCATGGCCGGCTATGCGAGCGGCATGGCGTGGCTCGCGGTGTGCCTCGGCATGGCGGAATGGTGGCGGCTGCGCGCCCCGCGCCGCTGAGCGGTCAGTTCGGCGAGTAGAGCATGTGATGCAGCAACTGCTTCGATCGCTGGTCCGGCGAGCCTAGCCAGAGCAGGTCATCGTTGGCCGGATCGTTGCTGTCCGCATCGTTCGCTGCGCTGGGCTTGCGCCGCGCGAACAGGCCGGACATGGCGTGCGTACTCTCGTCGTAGAGGATCAGTATGCGTTCCGAGGGACAGTCGTGCGGCTTGCACGCCGCGGCGAGCAGCAGCGTGTGGCCGTCCAGCACGACCTGCTGCGCGGGCGTCGCCACGCCGCCCTGCTTCGCCCATGCGGGCAACTGGTCGGCGCCGGACAAGGCCGCGAACGCCGTGGAAAAATCCGGGCGCTGCATCAGGTCGTAGAGATAGGTCAGGCCACTGGGAGTGCTGGAGGTGGTCGCCAGCGCGGGAGCGGCGGTGGAAGGTGCGGATGGCGCGCCCGAGGTCGGCGCGTTGCCTTCGTGCTGCTGCGAACACGCGGTGCAGGCAAGCAGCAGGCCCAGGACGACGATGGAACGATGACGCATGAAAACCTCCGATGGTGACGGTGCGCATCGCCGGGGCCGGGAGGCGACGCCGCCTGGGCAGCGCCGCCTTGCCGCCGGTCAGGCCAGCTTGCGGGCCGCGGCCACCACGTCGGCATCGCCCGGCAACACCAGCAGGGCGGCGCCGGCCAGCGGCGTGTAGGTGTCGGCACCCACCACGCGTTCCAGCGGCGTGGCGCCACAGCCGCCTTCCACGATGGCAGTGATGACGCCCTCGCCCACGCCGGCGCTGCGGCGGCCTTCGTCCAGCACGATGATGCGCTTGGCGGACTTTGCCTGCGCCGCGATGAAGTTATCGTTCAGAGGCGCGAGCCAGCGCAGGTCGACCACGCGCACCTTCCAGCCGAGCTCCGCTTCGATGATCTTCGCCGCGCGCAGCGACATCGGCACGCCGTTGCCAAAGGTGAGCACCACCAGGTCGTTCGCGTCTTGGTTATAGACGCGGCCTTCGCCCAGCGGCATGGCCTCGCCCGGCGCGGGATAGGCGAACTGCCACTGGCCGTCGCCGGCTTCGTACAGGTCCTTGGTCATGTACAGCGCGATGGGCTCGAGATACGCGCAGACGCGGCCGTCCACCTTGGCCAGCGCCGTCATCGTGCGCAGCATGGTCGCCGCGTCGTCGCCACGGCTGGGGCACCCCACCACCAGGCCCGGAATGTCGCGTAGCGCCGCGATGGAGTTGTCGTTATGGAAGTGCCCGCCGAAACCCTTCTGGTAACCCAGGCTGGCCACGCGCATCACGATGGGGTTGCGGTACTGGTCGTTGGAGAAGAACTGCAGCGACGCCGCCTCGCCGCGGATCTGGTCGCAGGCGTTGTGGAAGTACGCCAGGTACTGGATCTCCGGCAGCGGCAGCATGCCCATGTTGGCGTAACCCTGCGCCAGGCCCAGGATGATGGTTTCATCCAGCAGCGTGTTGAACACGCGGCTGCCCTTGAAGGTTTTCTGCAAGCCCTTGGTGACGGTGTACACACCGCCCTTCTGCGCCACGTCCTCGCCGAACAGCAGCGATTCGGGATACTTCGCCATGATGTCGTGCAGCGCCTGGCCGATCTGGATGGCCAGATGGCGCGGCGGCTGGTTCTCCGGCAGCTTGTCCTCGCTACCGAAGGCCGCGAGGCGGCGATCCTGGTAATCCGTGCGCTCGGCTTCGGCCTTCACCGCCGCCGGCGTATACGGCGCCAGCGGCTTCATTACCTGCTCCAGCGTGGTCAGGCGCGGGCGCCGATCCGCCTCTTCGGCGGCCTCGAAGCAGCGCTTGCGCGTGGCTTCGTACAGCGCCAGCAACGATTCCTTGGTGTACAAGCCCGAGGACAGAGCGATGTCCGCCGAACGCAGCAGCGGATCGGTGGACTCGACGGCGAACAGTTCTTCCACGCTGCGCCATTCGATCTCGAAATCGGTGCCGGCGTGGCCCATCACGCGCGTGGTGCGCAGATGCAGAAAGGTCGGGCGGCGCGTGCTGCGGCAGTGCTCCACCGCCTCCTGCACCTGGGCGTAGCCTTCCGCCAGATCCAGGCCGTCCGCGTAGAAATAATCGAGGTCGGCGCGATGGCGGAAGTTGTTCGCCACCCAGCCGTTCGGCGTCTTCACCGAAATGCCGATGCCGTTGTCCTCGCACACGTAGAGCACGGGTGCGGGCAGCTTCTGGTAGGCCGTCCATGCGGCCGCGTTGAACGCCGTCTGCGCGGTGGCGTGGTTGGACGAGGCATCGCCGAACGAGCAGATGGCGATGCTGTCTTCGGGAATCGGCAGCTTGTGGCCGATGCGGCGCGCCTGCTCGATGGCCACGGCCGTGCCCAGCGCCTTGGGCAGATGCGAGGCGATGGTGGACGTCTGCGGCAACACCCACAGCGGCTTGCTGCCCCACACCTTGTGGCGGCCACCGGAGGCCGGATCTTCCATGCTGGCGGCGAACGACAGCGCCGAATCCATCACCGGATCCATGCCCGGCAGCTTGCGGAAACGCTCGGCCATGAAGCCGCCGGAACGGTAATGCAGGAAGGCGGGATCGGTATGGCGCGTGAGGCGCGCCACCATCGCATTGCCTTCGTGCCCGCTGGAGCCGATGGTGTAGAACACCTTGTTCTGCACGCGCAGCACGCGCGCCATCAGGTCCAGGTGGCGGCTGATCAGCTGCGATTCGAGCAGCTCGCGGAAACCTTGCGCGTTCAACGCGCTGCCCGGCAGCACCGGCGCATGGTCGCCGCGCGGCGGCAGCACCTCGCCCTGCCAGAGCTGCACGAACTCGGTGAAGTTCTGATCGACGATCTCGGCGCGATTGAAACCCTTGTGGCGTGCCGTGAGGGAATACGGGATGGCGGTCATGGTGTCTCGTCAACGAACGGCCGCAAGGCGGCAATCAGGGGATTATTGGGTTGGGGGTGGCGCACGCGCCAGTATGGTGTGCGTGATGATTCAGGCGGGCGGCGATCTGCTCCCTCTCCCCTCCGGGGAGAGGGTCGGGGTGAGGGGTCAATCTTGCGAACGCGCTGGATCGAAGCGTGCGAAGCGTACTTCGTAGCAAACTCATCGCGAGCCCCCGCCCTTTATCCCCTTTTCGGGACTCACCTCAATCCTCTCCCCGCAGGGGAGAGGAGGCCAAAGCGCGCAGCACTGAAGCGCGACGCACATCTTTCTCCCGCCCAAAGCTCTCAAGAATACGTATCTGATCCTCGACCGAAGGCACCGGCACGGCGAGCCCGTTCAGGCCCGCGAGCGTCAGCCGCCCCGCCCTCACCGGCTTCCAGCCATCGCCCTGGTTGAGCTCCAGCCCGCCCATCACTTCGACAGGCAGGCCAGGAAAGCGGAAGCGCGCGAAGTGTGAGCGGAAACGTTCGGCGCCGGCTGGCTCGTAGACATGCTCGCGACGGTCGCTCCACAGCGCCATCAGGCGCTCGGCATCCTCGCGCGAGGTGAGCAGGTCCACGTCCGCCACGCCCACGTCGGCACCGGCCAGCAAGGCCGCCGCGCTGCCGATCACGCACCAGGGTTCGAGGCAATGCACGTGCAGCTCGGGCACGATCTCGGCGAGCGTCGCGTACAGCGCGGGCGTCACGTGGCTCATGCGCGCCGCTTCCATTCGTCGCGCGTCTGTCCCCAGATCTCGATGGGCACGTCCTGGAAAGGTTCCGGCAAACGGCCAGGGCCGCGCAGGCGCGAGCCCAGCTTGACGGCCAGCGCCTGCGAGGGTGCATTGGCGGGATCGATGCTGTGGATCACCTCGTCCCAGCCGAGGTGATCGAACGCGAAGTCCATGCATGCCTCGGCGCCTTCCCTCGCATAACCCTTGCCCCACGCGTGACGCGCGAGCCCCCAGCCGACTTCGCGGCCCGGCCAGCCTTCGGGAAACCACGGGCCCATGCGGCCGATCCACCGCCCGCTGCTTTTCTCGATCACCGAGAACATGCCGAAGCCCTGGATGGCCCACGAGCCAACCATGGTGAGGAAACCGCGCCACGCCACGGCACGCGGCTGCAGGCCGCCGATGAAGCGCGCGGATTCGGCATCGGCCATGTTGGCGGCCCAGCCGTCGAAATCCTCGGCCTGCGGTGGGCGAAGCACGAGGCGTTCGGTTTCGATGCGGATGTCTTGCCAGTTCATGGAATGAATCCAAACCTCATCGACCGGCCTCCTTCACCGTCATCCCCGCGAAAGCGGGGATCCAGTGACTTTCACGCCAAGGCATAGGCGCTGGATGACCAGCCCTTCGGCTGTTGAAAATCGCCTCCCGCCCTTTTGCGGGGTTCGCAGGAATGACGGTGAGGAACTACCTGCCCCACTGAAATCGTGGAGACATGCTCAAAACGCGTTGATCCCCGTCAACTCACGCCCCACCACCAGCTGGTGCACCGTCTCGGTGCCTTCATAGGTGATCACCGATTCCAGGTTCAGCGCGTGGCGGATGGCGACGTGCTCGGTGGTAATGCCAGCACCGCCGAGGATGTCGCGGCACTCGCGCGCGATGTCGATGGCCATGCGGCAGTTGTTCCACTTGGCCAGCGACACCTGGGTCGGCTGCATGGTGCCGGCATCCTTCAGGCGGCCGAGCTGCAGCGAGAGCAGCTGCGCCATGGTGATGCGGCGGGCCATCTCGGCCATCTTGATCTGGATGGCCTGGTTGGAGGCCAGCGGGCGGCCGAACAGGATGCGCTCCTGCGTGTAGTTGAGCACTTCCTGCAGGCAGGCCTGCGCGGCGCCGATCGGGCCCCAGGTGATGCCGTAGCGCGCCTGCGTGAGGCAGCCCAGCGGACCCTTGAGGCCCTTCACGTTCGGCAGGCGATTGGCTTCCGGCACGCGCACGTTGTCGAAGAACAGCGCGGAAGTGATCGACGCACGCAGGCTCATCTTCTTGTGCACTTCCTGCGCGGTGAAGCCCTTGCTGTCGGTGGGCACGATGAAGCCCTGGATGCCGTCCTCGGTCTGCGCCCACACGATGGCGATGTTCGCGACATTGCCGTTGGTGATCCACATCTTGGCGCCGTTGATGACCCAGTCGCCGCCGTCCTTCTTCGCGTGGGTCTTCATGTTGGCCGGGTCGGAACCGCCGTGCGGCTCGGTAAGGCCAAAGCAGCCGATGATCTCGCCCGCCGCCATCTTGGGCAGGTAGTGCATCTTCTGCTCTTCCGTGCCGTAGGCGTAGATGGGGTACATGCACAGCGAGCTCTGCACCGAGGCGAAGCTGCGCAGGCCCGAATCGCCACGTTCCAGCTCCTGGCAGATCAGGCCGTAGCTGACGCCGTTCATGCCGGCGCAGCCGTATTTCTCGGGAAGGGTGGCACCCAGCAGGCCCAGGCTGGCGATCTCCGGAATCAGTTCCTTGGGAAAGCGGCCCTGGTCGAAGCAATCCCCGATGATCGGCAGCACGCGCTCGTCGACGAAGCGGCCGACGGAGTCCTGCACCATGCGCTCTTCGTCGGTCAGCAGGGAACGAACGTCGTAGAGATCCAACGGGTTCAAACGGGAAGCCATAGAAATTCCGGAGACGGGCTAGGGAGTCAGCCATTCTAGCCATGACCTCCACCTCCGGTCACGTCGCTGGGCAACATGCGCAAACCAGCGCCGGACAAGGGATTTTTCGGCGATTTCCGCTGAAACCGCCCCCGCGGGCGCGCCGCGCCGCCGCGCTCAGGCGGCTTCGCGCAGGATCAGCGAGGCGCCCTTCTCCGCCACCACCATCGCGGCGGCATTGATGGTGCCCGAGGTGATGTTCGGGAACACCGAGGCGTCAACCACGCGCAAGCCACGCAGCCCATGCACGCGCAGGAAACGGTCCACCACGGAACGGGAAGGATCGGCCCCCATGGCGCACGATCCGCACAGGTGGTGCACCGAATCGCTGGTTTCGCGGAAGTACGCGAGCATGGCGTCATCGTCCTGCACCTGCGTGCCGGGCCGGGTTTCGCTGGCGGTGATGGCGCGCATCGCGCGGGTCTGCATGATGCGCCGGATCACGCGGCCGCCCTCGATGGCCTCCCTGATGTCCTTTTCCGTGCTCAGGTAGTTCGGATCGATGCGGGGCGCGTCGTCGGCGTGGCGGGAAACCACGTGCACCGAGCCGCGGCTGCTTGGACGGCATGCGTTGAAGGTGAGCCGGAAAGCCGGTTGCGAACGCGACGCGACGCCGGCCTTGCCATCCCCATGCCGCGGCAGTGGATTGAAGTAGACCTGCAGGTTCGGCGTAGCCTCGGCCGCATCGCTGCGAAAGAATCCGCCCGCCTGGATGATGTCCATCGGGCGCGCGTCGCTTCGGCGCAGCATGCCGCACATACGATCCCTCAAGCGAGCCCACGCGCGATGCCCGTCGACGGACTGCGCCGCGTAGTCGTAGCTCGCGCACAGATGATCCTGCAGGCCTTCGCCCACCGCGGGCAGATGATGCGTGGTGGTCACGCCCAGTTCGCGCAGGCGCGACAGATCGCCGATGCCGGACAGCTCCAGGATCTGCGGCGAGCCCACCGCGCCCGCAGCCAGGATGACTTCGCGTCTGGCGTGGAAGTCCACCAGGGTGCCATGTTGCCGGACCCGTACGCCGGTCACTCTTTTCTCCGCGTCGAAAAGCAGGTGCTGCACGGTGGTATCGATTTCCGCGTGCACGTTGTCGCGCTTCATCGCCGCGCGGAGCACGACACCACTGTGGCTGCGCTCGCCGTGCGAGGTGTTCAGATCGTAGATGCCGGCGCCCTCGAGACCGGCGCCGTTGAAATCATCGTTCCGCGGATAGCCCAGCTCGGCGCAGCCGGCGAGGAAGCTGTCGCAGGAAGGCGCGGCCCTGCCCTGCATGGGACTGACGCGGATGGGGCCGTCGCCGCCGTGATACACGGTATTGCCCAGCGGGTGCGTTTCCAGCTTGCGGAAATAAGGCAGCAGGTCCAGCCACGACCAGCCCACATTGCCTTGCGCGGCCCAGTCGTCGAAATCGCGGGGCTGGCCGCGCAGGTAGATCATCGTGTTGATGGCGCCAGAACCACCCAGCCCCTTGCCACGCGGCGCATCCAGCGTGCGCCCGCCCAGCCCGGACTGCGGCGAGGAGCGGAACATCCAGTTGTACGCCGGGTTGCGAGGCAAGCCGCCGGCGTCGCCCGGCCGCCTGATCGCGGCGGAACGGTTCCTGCCCCCGGCCTCCAGCACCAGCACGGTGTGACGCCGCGATTCGCTCAGGCGATCGGCAAGAATGCTACCGGCAGAGCCGGCGCCAACGATGATGTAGTCGTAGGTCATGGGGAACGCGGGACTGGTTGTTCAACGGAGCAGAAAGGGGGGGGACTCCCCTGATCGAAGCCCAAGGGGACCCTGTCTGTTGATACGTGCTGCGTGGGGAGCAGCGGTGTCGCGCTTGCCAACGCTCCCCGCGGCATGGCGTGGCGCAAGGCCCAGCAAAGCTACGGAAGATGAACGTCTAGGCAAAATCGTACAGGCGGCTACACGGCCCATTGCATAGGAACATTCTGAAACCATCCCCACAGGCGCCCGGCCCGCCGGAGCCTTGCGGCAAGCCGTCGAAAGCCCCGGTTTTTTGCTGGGCGAGAAACGAAGAAGGCGCGTCACGAATGACGCGCCTCCGCGATCCCATGGGATGGATGCCTGTGCGAGAGCGCGCCTCAATCGCGCTCGCTCAGGATCTGCGAGGACGCCTTCTCTGCCACCATCATCGTCGCGGCATTGATATTGCCCGAAGTGATGTTGGGGAACACCGACGCATCGACCACCCGCAAGCCGCGCACACCGTGCACCTTCAGATGCTTGTCCACCACGGCGCGTTCCGCGTCCGGCCCCATCGCGCACGAACCGCACAGGTGATAGATGGACCCGCAGTTCTCGCGGAAGTACGCGAGCATCTCCTCGTCACTCTGCACCTGCGGCCCCGGCAAGGTCTCCTTGACCGTCACCGAACGCAGCGCCTCGGTCTGCATGATGCGACGGATCAGGCGGCTGCCCTGGATGACCTCGTCGATATCCTTGTCGGTGCTGAGATAGTTGGGATCGATGCGCGGCGCGTCTTCCACGCGGTTGGAAACGATGCGCACCGAACCGCGGCTGGTGGGACGGCACGGGTTGAAACAGAGCAGGAATCCCGGATACGGCTCCGGCACGATGGACGCCTTGCTGCTTTTGGGAATCTGGTACGACAACGGATTGAAATAGAGTTGCAGGTTCGGCGCGGTCGCCGCCGCATGGCCACGAAAGAACCCGCCCGACTGGTTCACGCTCATCGACAGCGGGCCCGTGCGCGCCAGCATGTATTGCAGGCCCGCCTTCGCCTGGCCGAACCATGAGCGCAGCTCGTCATTGAGCGTGGGCACGTTCGCCATGTAGTAGTAGCTGGCGCACAGATGGTCCTGCAGATGCTCGCCCACGGCCGGCAGATGATGCACCGGCGTGATGCCCAGCCCGCTCAGCCGCGCCGAATCGCCAATGCCCGACAGCTGCAGTAGCTGCGGCGAGCCCACCGCACCCGCGCTGAGGATGACTTCGCGATTGGCGCGGAAATCCAGCACCCTGTCGCCTTGCCTCACGCGCACGCCCGTGACGTTGCGTTCCGCACCGAACAGCAGTCGCTCCGCGACGGCATCCACCTCGACGCGAAGATTGTCCCGCTTCATCGCGGGATGCAGGCAAGCCACCGCACTGGAACAACGCTCGCCACGATAGGTGTTGAGGTCGTAGATGCCCGCGCCTTCGAAGTCACGCCCGTTGAAGTCGTTGCTGCGCGGATAGCCGAGTTCCTCGCAACCGGCGAGGAAGGCATCGCAGATCGGGTGCGTTTTCCCGCGCATGGAGCTGATATGGATCGGGCCGCTGTCGCCGTGGTACGGCGTGTCGCCCAGCGGATGGGTCTCCAGCTGCCGGAAGTAGCGCAGCACGTCCCGCCACGCCCAGCCGTCGTTGCCCTGGGCCGCCCAGTCGTCGAAATCGTGCGCCTGTCCGCGCACGTAGATCATCGCGTTGATGGAGCCGGAGCCGCCCAGCACCTTGCCGCGCGGCGCGTACAGCTTGCGCCCGCCGAGCTGCGCCTGTGGCTCGGAGTAGAACATCCAGTTGTATTCGGGGTTGTAGTACAGCTTGACGAAGCCGCCCGGCATGGTGATCCACGGCGAGCGGTCCTTGCCGCCCGCTTCCAGCAGAAGCACCGAGTAGCGGCCCGATTCGCTCAGGCGATCGGCAAGCAGGCAGCCGGCGGAGCCGGCGCCGACGATGATGTAGTCGTAGGTCATGAAGAACGCACGCGAGAGTTGTTCGATGAAGACGGCGGGAGTGCATCAACCCCGTGCGGGGGCGCTGTCCCTGACGTCGACGGGGTCGGCGGCCATCTGCAGATGCAGGCGCTCGCCCGTGTAGGGGGAATGGCGACGCACGACATCCATGTTCAGCTCCACGCCCAGGCCCGGCTCGGACGACGGAATCACGTAACCGTCTTCCCACTGCAAGGGCTTCTTCAGGATGTCCGCATGAAAGCCGACCCAGGTGCCGATGCTTTCCTGGATAAGGAAATTGGGCGAGCACGCGGCCAGCTGGAAACTGGCGGCGGCGCCAACCGGGCCGTTGTACAGATGCGGCGCGATCTGGGCGTAGAACGCCTCGGCCATGCTCGCGATCTTCTTGCCTTCCAGCAGGCCACCGCAGCGCCCCACGTTCATCTGCAGGATGGAAGCACCACCCGCCTGCAACAGCTTGAAGAACTCGTACTTGGTGGTCAGGCGCTCGCCCGCGGCGATGGGAATGGACGTGGCGCGCGCCACCTGCGCCATGGCGTCTTCCTGACCCGGCGGCACCGCTTCCTCGAACCACAGCGGATCGTATTTCTCCAGACGCCTGGCCAGGCGTATCGCCGACGACGGCACCATCTGCCCGTGCGTGCCGAACAGGAGATCACAATGATCGCCCACGGCGTCGCGGATCTTCCTGCAGAAGGTTTCGCAGCGGCTCAACACGTCCAGCGACAACTGATGCCCGGAGAACGCCGAATAAGGGCCGGCGGGATCGAACTTCACCGCGGTAAAACCCTGCTCCATCGCGCGCACGGCGTATTCGGCGGCGAGATCGGGATCGCCGTAGTCGTACTCGCCGCGGCTGTTGACCGGATACAGGTACGTGTACGAGCGCAGGCGTTCGTGCACCTTGCCGCCCAGCAACTCGTAGACGGGCTTGTTCGCCGCCTTGCCGATGATGTCCCAGCAGGCCATTTCCAGGCCGCTGACGATGCCCATCATGGTGAGGTCCGGGCGCTGCGTGAAACCGCTGGAATACGCGCGGCGGAAGAAGCGCTCGACGTGGTGCGGATCCTGGTCGAGCAGATAGCGCTCGAACACGTCCTCGATGGCCGGCACCATGGCCCTGGGATGGAAGGTGGCCGAGTAGATCTCGCCGACGCCTTCGATACCGTCATCGGTCTTGAGCACCACGAACAGCCAGTACATGCCGCCGAGGTGCGGCGGCGGCACGGCGACGACGTGCGTCTGCAGGGAGACGATCTTCATACGCGGTTCCTTCTGTCGATGCGCTTCTTCAGCGTCAGCGCCGCCAGGACGCCGAACGAGCCGACGGTGAGCACGTAGCCGAAATAGATCTGGTAGCCCAACATGCCGGGGAAGGTCTGGGTGAGCCATCCATTGATGAGCGGCAGCAGCACGTCAGGCGAGTAACCGACCACCGAGATGATGCCGATGGCCAGGCCCGTGATGCGGGCGGGAATGTGGCACTGGTCGAGAATGGCCCAGTACAGCCCGCGGATGGCGTACGTCACCAGGCCGATCAGCACTGCCAACATGGCGACCTGCAGCGTGACGTGCAGCGCGGGCAGGAAGATCAACCCAAGCATGCCCAGCGCCGCCAGCGCCATCGCCCAGGTCAGCACGCGCAGATTGCCGAAGCGATCGCCCAGCCAGCCGCCACCGATGCCGCCGATGGGACGCATCCACAGCTTGATCGTGGTGATCACGCCGGCCATGGTGGCGGACAGGCCAAGCTCGCCTTCGGTGAGGTAGGCGGAGAAGCTGTAGGTCGCCCAGAAGAAGTGATAGCCGCAGAACACGATGGCCGTGACCAGCCACAGTTCCGGCATGCGCGCGAGCTGCATCAGGTCGCGGCGCAGGTTGCCGGGCGGTGCTTCATCCACCGCTGGCGCGCCATCGTTCTGCGGACGCTGCGGATCGCGCAGCACCGCCATGATCGCGCCCAGCACCAGGCAGGTGATGGCATAGAGCCGGATCACCCACTGGAACGCCTGCGCCTGGTGGTCCGCGCCAAATTCGCCGGTGAGGCGGGCGAACATCCAGATGGCGACCGTCGCGAGCAAGGCCTCCACCAGGCCGCGTCCGCCATCGAGCACGCCGAAGAAGCGGCCCTGCTCGTTCTCTCCCGCCAGCCAGCCCACGCGCTTGAGCAGTGCCGCCCAGAAAGTCAGCCCCGTGGTGACGCCGAAACCCGAGAAGATCAGCAGCAACACCGGAAAGCCGGGAAGCGTGGCGTACCACAGCGCCAGCAAGCCGGTGCCGAGCAGCGAGAGGGTGATCAGCAGTCGCGGCGCGACGCGATCAGCCAGCCAGCCGCTGGGCAGGTAGCTCACCATGAAGGCGACGCCGAGGATCGAGTACAGGTATCCCAGGTGCGTGTCGTCCAGGCCCAGCGCAGCCATCATGCTGCCCTGGTACACCTGTCGCAGATACAGCACGGGATAGATGGCGCCGGCCGCCATGACCAGCAGCGCCAGCTGCATGTACCGGTGAAGATGGCCAGTGGAACCGTTGCGGGTTGCCTTCGCGTTTGCGTGCATGTCCATGGCGATCAGTGCTTCATCACCACGAGACGGGTCTGCGTGAACTCCAGCATGCCGTGCTTGCCGTCGTCCCCGCCCAGACCCGAGCGCTTCCAGCCGGCGTGGAACCCCTGGTACGGATCGGCCGGCGTGCGGTTGACGTACAGCTCGCCCGCTTCGATGCGGTTGGCCACGCGCAAAGCCGAGCGGTAGTTCTCGGTGTAGATCACGGAAGACAGGCCGAACTGATGGTCGTTGGCCATGCGCAGCGCATCGTCCAGCGTGTCGTAGCGCAGCACGGGAAGCACGGGGCCGAAGATTTCCTCGCGCACGATCTCCATGTCCTGCCGGCAACCGCTGAGCAGCGTGACCGGATAGAAGTTGCCCGGCCCTTCCGGCATGAAGCCGCCCAGTTCGAGCGTGGCGCCATCGTTCACCGCACGAAGCACCTTGGCGTGGATCGCCGCACGCGCCGACGCGCTGACCAGCGGCCCCATGCATTGGGCGTCCCGCGCGCGATCTCCGCAACGGACGGCGGCAAGCTTCGCCTTCAGCAGCGCCAGGAAGCGATCATGCACGCGGTCCTGCACGTAGACACGCTCGATGGCGGTGCAGAGCTGTCCCGCATGCGTCGTCTTGGAGGCTGCGATGGCCGTGGCGGCCTGTTCCAGGTCGGCATCGGCCTCGATGATGGCCGGCGTCTTGCCGCCTAGTTCCAGCGAGGGCTTGGCGATATTCGCCTTGCAATATTCCAGCACCGCCCTGCCCGCGCCTACGCTGCCGGTCAGCGTGATCATCGCGACTTCCGGTTGCGTGCACAGCTGTTCCGCCAGATCGTGCTGCATGGAGAGCACGTTGACGATGCCGGCCGGCAGGCCGGCGTCCTGCACGGCGCGCGCGATCTCGTAGGCGCACAGCGGCGTGTGGTTGCTGGGACGCACGACGACCGCGTTGCCCGCGATCAATGCCGGAGCGATCTTGCGCAGCAGCGTGTACACCGGATAGTTGAACGGGATAAGGCAGACCACCACGCCCATCGGCTCGCGCTGCAGCAGGATGGTTTCGTCCACGCTGTCGCTGGGAATGACTTCGCCTTCGATGCGTCGCGCCCATTCCGCGTGATAGCGCGTGATCTGCGCGCCGTAAATCGCTTCCGCAACGGCGTCGGCCACGCTCTTGCCCGATTCCAGCGCCAGCACCCGGCCGATGTCCGGCGCGCGGCGATCGATGGCATCGGCAAGACGCCTCAGGCCTTCGCCGCGTTCGATGGATGGAAGGCGTGCCCAGTGTCGCTGCGCGCGGGCCGCGGCCTGCACCGCCTGCTGCACCTGCGTAGCGCCCGCGGTATCGACGCGACCGATGCATTCGCCCGTGGCGGGATTGATCACGTCGATGCCGTCCGCCGACTCCGCGGCGACGAATTGCCCATCGATGAAGTTCTGTTCGCTGCGCATGCGGCTCCTGGCTCTCCGTCATCGACCGCGGAACGCCTGCGGCCAGATTCGAGATTGATTCAGAGCAACAAGACGTCACAAACGATTAATTCGTCCGCCCATCATTCAAAAAAGGAATGGCACTCGCCCCACACGGCGAAGCCGCCGAGATCCCGCGCGACCTGGGCCACCTCGTGGCGCTCGTGCTGCGCGGAAGGAGGCAAACGCAGCTCGGCCTGCAGCCAGGCACGAAACTGCTCCACCACCGGACTGCCCTGGTGCTCCTGCCGCGTGACGAACCAATACGACTGATGGCCCTCCACCTGCGCATCGAGAAACTGCACCAGACGCCCGTCGGCCAGCTCATTGGCCACCATATGCCGGTCGGCGATGGTGATGCCCAGGCCGTCGATGGCGGCGCGTATGGCCATGTCCAGCAGGTCGAATTCGTAGCCGCGGTCGATGTCGACCTTGCCGATGCCGGCCGCGTCGATCCAATGCGTCCAGGTCATGTAGCGCCTGTCGGGACCGGCCAGCACATGCAGCAGCGGAAGCTCGTGCAGTTGCACTGGCGCGGACGGCCGCCCGCGCAGCAGCGACGGCGCGCACACGGCGATGTGCTGCTCGTGCATGAGCAGCGAACTGTCCACGTCGCCCCATTCGCCGTTGCCGAAGCGGATCGCGCAATCGAGCTGACCCGATTCGTTCAAGGTGTCGCGCAGCGCACTGGTAAGCGAAACCTCCAGGTGTGGATGCATCTTCTTGAACCGGCTCATTCGCGGCAGCAGCCAGCGCAGGGCGAACGTCGGCGGCGCATTCACGCGCAGGCGGTTGAGGTGCTGTTTCTGGCGGATGCTGCGCACCGCCAGCTCGATGCGATCGAACGACTGTTGCAGCGCGGTCAGCAGCGACCGCCCCGCGTCCGTCATGTGCAGCTGGTGATGACTGCGAATCAGCAAGGGCTCGCCGAGTTGGTCCTCCAGCTGCCGGACCTGACGGCTGACGGCGCTCTGCGTCACGTTGAGAACGTCAGCCGCGCGCGTGAAATTGCCGAGCGTGGCCGCGACCTCGAACACCTTCAACGCGTTGAGCGTTGGCATTTTGCGCTTCATGCATGCCTTCCTGGGCGCTCGCTGCCGTGGCAGGACTCACGCGGTGAAAGGCAGGGTCGGGCGGCGGCGAAGGGATTGGACGGCGTGATGCTATCGGCGCGATGTCTTTGGCCCTATCGGACAAGTCGCAAATAGGCATTGAAATCGCCGGTGCGTCCCCGGCTCGTCATTCCGGCGCAGGCCGGAGGGGCTTTTCAACAGCCGAAGGGCTGGTCATCCAGTGGCCTCATGGCGCGGTTTTCGCGCAAGAGCCAACGCCTTGACGTCACGCGACAACCGATCACTTTCGCCACTGGATTCCGGCCTGCGCCGGAATGACGGCGAGGGAGTACAAGCGCTCCCGCAAGATTTTTAATCGACGCTTCGAAGTAATAAACGGGCGCCTAGAAGTAATACCCAATGTTCATATAGAACTGCCCCATCCAATGGTCGGTGCCGCCCGCCGCGAGGCTCTGCGTGTAGCTGCTGCCGCCGAAATAGGGGTCGTTGCGGCCGTTGAGCCATTCCACCGCGATCCACAGCTTCTTCAGCGAGAACGAGGTGCCCAGGATGAAGCGCTGGGTATCGTGGAATGAGCGTTCCGATTTCTGGTAGTAGTTGTAGGTGGCGTAGGTCTTCACGCCGGTGACCCAGCCGCCCAGATAGCTGCCGGAGTAGGCATAGCCAAGGCTGCCGACGTAGAGATTGCCACGGCTGGCGACGTTGAAGGTGCCGTCGTAGCCGCCGTAGCTCACCATGCGATCATCGCCGGGATTCCTTGGCGACATCTGCACGCGCGTGTACTGCAGCTTCGCATTCCACGGGCCGTTGGCGGCCGCGTAATGCAGCCCATAGGCCACGCGATGGCCGTTGTTTCCCGTGTCCTTGTTGTAGAGCTGGGAAGCCAGCGCCGATGCGCCGACCTCACCCTTCCAGTCGCCCAGCGTCACGTTGCGCGCCAGTCGCGCCATGAGCATGTTGCGCTCCACGTTGCAGCTGCCGTTCTCGACGTAACTGTCGGCGGGCGTCACCACGATGGAATACGTGGTGCCATTGCTGCTGCCGTGACCGGGCGGCGCGGGCCGGGCGTAATAGCCTCCCTGGAAGTTCCAGGTGTCGCCGGCCTGCACGTACTTGGCGCCGACTTCCCACAGGTCTTCCAGGCCAAGCACGTTGCCCAGCGTTTCGTAGAAGGTATCGCTGTAAAGCGGCTGCAGGCCGAAGGGCACCTTGTTGAGGCCGAGCTGCACCTGCTGCTCGTGGTTGAACTTGTAGCCGATCCACGCGTATTCGACGAACTGCAGGTTGCCGAACTGCTTCATGTACTGGAACGGATAGTGATTGCCGTAGTAGCGGTAACGCGCTGCGCCTTCCCAGCTGTCCGAATCGTAGGTGGCGCTCAGCATGAGCGTGTCGAAGCCGAACTCGTGGATGTCGCGGCTGCCATCGTCGTCGGCGCGCACGCGGATGGCGCCGCCCAGGTCCAGGTGATCGGTCACCTGGACAGCGCAAGCGCTCCCCTGGTAGCCCAGCAGGGCGAACAGAACCAGCGCGGCTAAGCGGCGGGCACGATGCATGGCGAACTTCCTTGCCTGGAAACCGGAGCGGTCGGCCAGTCACGGACAAGGCCAACGAGGGCCTCTGAAACTATTCATCGCCGTTCATGCGCACAAACGAGAAAAAGTCGGGCAAACCCTGACTTTTGGTGCCTGCGGACCAGAGTCTTCCTTAGTGATAACTAGGGATGCTCTGACCTATCCAGCGCGGGTGGCATGATGTCCCCAACGCCCGCAGGGTGTGGGGCGGGACGCAGCCCAGGCTGGTTGCCTGGGCAAGTCGCGCACCGCGGCCTGCGGGCGTTGGGGACATCACCCGCAGGGCCGGCTCTGTTTGTCCGCCGCTGCGCGCCGCGCTGTCTCGACAGGCCACCAGCCTGCCTTCGCCAGCGCAACACGCAGCAACGGACAAACAGAACCGGTGACACCCACGTTGAATAGATCAGAGCATCCCTAGGTAGCGCCTGCGGACTATGGGACTATAGGGCCTGTCTTCCCCCGCCCGGCCGGCAGCGCCCGGAGGGGCCACCTGCCGGGATCCGCATGTTCAAAGGTGTTCTGCTCGGCTTCGCCTGCTACGCGGCCTACGCGATCAGCGATGCCTTCGTGAAGTCGCTGCACGGCACGCTGCCCGCCTACGAGGCGGTGTTCTTCGGCGCGGTGCTGATGCTGAGCGCCCTGCCCTTCATCCGCAACGCCGGGGACCGCTACGTGGACGTGTTCCGCGCGCGCAAGCCGCACCTGTGGTGGATCCGCGCCATCACCGGGGCCATCTGCAATATTTCCGCCGTGATCGCGTTCACTGCCTTGCCCATGGCGGAGGCGTTCGCGCTGATCTTCCTGCTGCCGATCTTCGTGACGCTGTTGTCGGTGATCTTCCTGAAGGAACACGTGGGCTGGCGGCGCTGGTCGGCGGTAATCGTGGGTTTCATCGGCGTGCTGGTGGTGCTGCGGCCGGGTTTCCGCGCGCTGGGCATCGGCCATCTCGCCGCCATGACCTGCGGGCTGTCCGGTGCGGTCTCGGTGGTGGCGCTGCGCATGGCCGGGCCGCACGAGAAGCGCATCAGCCTCTACGGCGCGGGCGTCATCGGCCCGCTGGCCAGCGGTGGTTTGCTGATGCTGCCGCACTTCGTATGGCCCGACCTGCACCAGTGGTGGCTGCTGGCTGGCTACGGCCTGCTGGCCGGCCTGGCCGGCGTGCTGCTGATGCTCGCCACGCATCACGCGCCCGCCAACCGCATCGCGCCCACGCAATACAGCCAGATGCTGTGGGCCATCTTCTTCGGCTACTGGCTGTTCGGCGATCGGCTGGACTGGCCCATGCTGGTCGGCATCGCGCTCATTCTCGGCTCCGGCCTGTTCACCCTGGTGCGCGAAGAAAAAGTCACCGGCTGGTGGAAGCGCACGCGCATGGTGTGATGGCAGTAGCGCGCCGCCTTCACATGAACATTTTTTAATGAAACGCAGCTGACCGGGCGAGCCACGTCGCAGGACATCACTTGTCCGTGACAGCGCTTGTGCCATGAGTTTTCCCGCCATCCGGCCCCGGCGGACAAGGCGTGCCCGCCTTCCGCCAGGGTCAACCTCAAGGACAACGGATCGTTAGAGATCCGTCGACAACTTCCCGACGGCGCACGTTCGCACACCGATGGCAGCGACGGCGATTCGATCCTGTTTGTCTTGTGAACTTGAGTGGCTGGGAGATGGTGCATGAGTGCCGATACTGAGCGAACGTCCGGGCACCCTCGCAGGAAGCGTGGCTTGCTGATCGCCGCCGTGATCGTCGTGCTCCTGGTGGTGTTGATGGTGGTCCACATCCTCACCGGGCAGAAGGCCAAGACCGGCCAGCCACCGCAGGTGGTGAGCGCCGCCACCGCCACGCTGGGCGACATGCCCGAAGTGCTCACGGCGCTGGGCACGGTGACGCCGGTGGCCACGGTGAACGTGCTGCCGCAACTGAGCGGCTACCTCACCGCCGTGGGCTACCAGGAAGGCCAGGACGTCGCGAAGGGCCAGTTCCTCGCGCAGATCGATCCGCGCCAGTACGAGATCAACAAGCAGCAGGCCGAAGCGCAGCTGGCGAAGGACCAGGCCACGCTGGACCAGGCGCGCGCCGACCTTGCGCGCTACACGCAGCTGCACGAGCAGAAATCCATCGCCGAACAGACCTACACCGACCAGAAGTTCACGGTCGCCCAGGCGGAAGCGGCGGTGAAGGCGGACAAGGCCGCCATCGCGCAGGACGAACTGGATCTCGTCTACTGCCACATCACCGCGCCGGTGGCGGGCCGCGTGGGCCTGCGGCTGGTCGATCCCGGCAACTACGTCACGCAGTCGACGTCGCCCGGCATCGTCACCATCACGCAGATGAAGCCCACGACGGTGCAGTTCACCGTGCCGCAGAATTCGCTGGGCCAGGTACTGCAACGCGTGAACTCGGGCGCCAAGCTGCCGGTGACGGCGTACTCCAGCGACAACAGCAAGCAGATCGCCACCGGCACGCTCTACGCGCTGAGCAACCAGATGGCGACGAGCACCGGCACGGTGACGCTGCGCGCCACCTTCCCCAACGATGACGAGTCGCTGTTCCCCAACGAATTCGTCAACGTGCGCATGCTGGTGGATACCTTGCGCAAGGCGGTGCTGGTGCCCGCGCCCGCCGTGCAGAGCGGTGCGCCCGGCGACTACGTCTACCTGGTGAATGCGGACCAGACCGTGTCGGTGCACAAGGTGACGCCCGGCCCCAGCGACGGCAAGTTCACCGCCATCCTGTCCGGCCTCGATGCCGGCCAGCAGGTGGTGACCGACGGCATGGACCGCTTGAGCGACGGCGCCAGGATCCGCATCGCCGGAGCCGCTCCTGCCAGCGCCAGCAGCACGGGCTCGCCCGCCGCGCATGGCGGCAAGCACGCGCACGGCGCGGCCGCCACGTCTCCGTGAACCGCGGGCGCGCGATGCGATGAATATTTCCCGCCTGTTCGTACTCAGGCCGGTGGCCACCTCGCTGCTGATGATCGCCCTCGTGCTGGTGGGCCTGGTGGCGATGCGTTTCCTGCCGGTGTCGTCGCTGCCCAACGTCGATTACCCGACGATCCAGGTGCAGACCTTCTACCCCGGCGCCAGCCCGTCGGTGATGGCGACCACGGTGACCGCGCCGCTGGAAGTGCAGCTGGGCGAGATTCCCGGCCTGCAGCAGATGACGTCCAACAGTTCCGCCGGTGCGTCCATCATCACGCTGCAGTTCGACCTGTCGCTCAACCTCGACGTGGCCGAGCAGAACGTGCAGGAGGCCATCAACGCGGCCAACAGCCTGCTGCCCTCAGGCCTGCCCGCACCGCCGACCTACGCCAAGGTGAACCCGGCCGACCGTCCCATCCTCACGCTGGCGGTGACTTCCAACTCCATGTCGCTGCCGCAGCTGCAGGACGTGGCCAACAACCGGCTGGGTGCGAAGATCTCGCAGGTGCCGGGCGTGGGCTTGGTCACGCCGGCCGGCGGCAACGTGCCGGCCATCCGCATCGAAGCCGACCCCAAGAAACTCGCCGGCTACGGCCTCAACATCGACGACCTGCGCTCGCTGATCGCCAACGTCAACGTGAGCCAGCCCAAGGGCAATTTCGACGGGCCGGACCTCGACTACACCATCAACGGCAACGACCAGATCCAGAATCCGCAGGATTATCTCGACACGGTCATCTCCTACCAGAACGGCGCGCCGGTATATCTGCGCGACGTGGCACGCGTCACGCAGGCCGCGCAGAACACCGAACAGGGCGCGTGGTTCAACAAGACCCAGGCGATCGTTCTGAACGTGCAGCGCCAGCCCGGCGCCAACGTGATCGCCACCGTCGACCAGATCATGAAGCAGTTGCCGCAGCTGGAATCCACGCTGCCGGCCGGCATGAAGGTGGAGGTGGTGAACGACAGCACCGGCGTGATCCGCTCCTCGGTGCGCGACGCCGCGTTTGAGCTGGTGCTGGCCGTGGTGCTGGTGGTGCTGGTGATCTTCGTGTTCCTGCGCAACCTGCCGGCCACCATCATCCCCAGCATTTCCGTGCCGGTGTCCCTGATCGGCACGCTGGCGCTGATGTACGAGCTCAACTACTCCATCGACAACCTGTCGCTGATGGCGTTGATCATCGCCACCGGTTTCGTGGTGGACGACTCGATCGTGATGATCGAGAACATCGTGCGCTACCTGGAAGAAGGCAGGACGCCGCTGGAAGCCGCGCTGGAAGGCGCCGGGCAGATCGGCTTCACCATCGTGTCGCTGACGGTGTCGCTGATCGCGGTGCTGATCCCGCTGCTGTTCATGGGCGGCGTGATCGGCCGCCTGTTCAGCGAGTTCGCGGTGACCTTGGCCGTGACCATCGTGCTCTCCGCCGTGGTCTCGCTCACCCTGGTGCCAATGCTGTGCGCGCGCATTCTCAAGGCGCAGAAGGACCGCCACCCCAGCCGCTTCGAACGCATCAGCGAAGGGCTGTTCGACAAGACGCTGGCCGCGTACAAGCGTGGCCTGGGCTTCGTCATGGCCCACCAGCTGGCCACGCTGCTGGTGTTCTTCGGCACGCTGGCGCTGACCATCGTGCTCTACGTGGTCATCCCCAAGGGCCTGTTCCCGGTGCAGGACGTGGGCGTGCTGCAGGGCATCAGCGTGGCGGACAACTCGGTGTCCTACGGCGCCATGGTGGATCGCCAGAAGCAATTGGCCGACGCGATCCTGCAGGACGAGGACGTCGCCAGCCTCACCTCCTACGTCGGCATCGACGGCACCAACACCACGCTCAACAACGGCCGCTTCCTGATCAACCTGAAGCCGCGCGACGAGCGCTCGTCCACGGCGGACGAAATCGCGCGCCGCATCCGGCAGGAAGTGGCCAAGGTGCCGGGCATCCACCTGTACATGCAGCCCGAGCAGGACCTGACGCTGGACACCACCATCTCGCCGAACCAGTACCAGTTCGTGCTGCGCGGGCCGAGCGAACAGGCATTCCAGCAAGTGGTGCCCGAGCTGGTCAAGCGGATGAAGGACATCAAGTCCATCACCGACGTCACCAGCGACCTCAACAACGATGGCCTCGCGGTGAACGTGCAGGTGAACCGCCAGCTCGCCGCGCGCTACGGCATTACCGCGGCCACCATCGACAACGCGCTGTACGACGCGCTGGGCCAGCGCATCGTCTCCACCATCTTCGAGCAGGCCAGCCAGTACCGCGTCATCCTGGTGGCGAAACCGGAAAGCATTCCCACGGTGGAATCGCTGGGCGACCTGTACCTGCCCAGCCAGACGGCCAGCAGCGGGCAGGTGCCGCTCAAGGGCATCGCCGACATCCAGATCACCAAGTCGCCGCTGGTGATCAGCCATCTGGCGCAGTTCCCGGCCGTCACGGTGTCGTTCAATCTCACCAAGGGCGCCTCGCTCAGCAAGGCGGTGAAGGAAGTGAGCGACGTGGAGCAGGCGCTGCACCTGCCCTCGTCCATCACATCCACCTTCCAGGGCGCCGCGCAGGCCTTCCAGGATTCATTGTCCAGCGAGGTCTACCTGCTCATCGCCGCGCTGGTGGCCGTCTATATCGTGCTGGGCGTGCTGTACGAGAGCTTCATCCATCCGGTGACGATCCTCTCCACCCTGCCCTCGGCGGGTATCGGCGCCTTGCTGGCCTTGATGATCGCCGGCAGCGATCTGGACGTGATCGGCATCATCGGCATCGTGCTGCTGATCGGCATCGTGAAGAAGAACGCGATCATGATCGTGGACTTCGCTCTGGAGGCCGAGCGCGAGCACGGCAAGCCGGCGGACGAGGCGATCTTCGAGGCCTCCCTGCTGCGCTTCCGCCCCATCCTGATGACCACGCTCGCCGCCATGCTGGGCGCCATGCCGATGCTGCTGGGCACGGGCACGGGTTCGGAACTGCGGCGGCCGCTGGGTTTGGCGATCATCGGCGGCCTGCTGCTCAGCCAGCTGCTCACCCTGTTCACCACGCCGGTGATCTACCTGTATTTCGATCGCCTCGCGCAGCGTTTCGGCAGCAAGCGTCCTGAGGCCGCCGCCGGGGAATCGGCGTGAACATCCCGGGCGTCTTCATCAAGCGCCCCGTGGCGACCACGCTGCTGGCCGTCGCCATCCTGCTGTCGGGTGCGCTGGCATATTTCCGCCTGCCGGTGGCGCCGCTGCCCAACATCACCTTTCCGGTGGTGGTGGTGCAGGCGAGCATGGCGGGCGCCAGCCCCAGCACCATGGCCTCCACCGTGGCCGAGCCGCTGGAACGGCGGCTCGGCACCATCGCCGACGTGACCGAGCTGACTTCCACCAGCACCGTGGGAACGTCGCAGATCGTCATCCAGTTCGGCCTCAACCGCGACATCAACGGCGCCGCGCGCGACGTGCAGGCGGCCATCCAGGCCTCGCGCGCCGACCTGCCGACCACGCTGCGCAACAACCCGACCTATCGCGAATACAACCCGGCCGATTCGCCGATCATGGTGCTCGCGCTCACCTCCAAGACACTCACCCGCGCCCAGCTCTACGACTCGGCCGATTCGGTGATCCAGCAGCAGCTGTCGCAAGTCGACGGCGTGGGGCAGATCACGCTGGGCGGCAGCGCCCTGCCCTCCGTGCGCGTGGAACTGCAGCCCGACCAGCTCAACAGCTACGGCATCGGCCTGGAGGACGTGCGCGCCGCCATCAGCGCCGCCAACGCGGACAGCGTGAAAGGCCACATCGACCAGAATGGCCAGCGCTACGAGGTGCTGTCCAACGACCAGATCAGCAAGGCCGCGCCTTATCGTGATCTCGTCATCGCCTATCGCAACGGCTCGCCCGTGCAGTTGCGCGACGTGGCGCAGGTGCTCGATTCCGCCGAGAACATCCGCAACGCCGGCCTCTACAACGGCAAGGATGCGGTGCTGGTCATCGTCTATCCCTTGCCCGGCAGCAACATCGTCAAGACGGTGGCGCAGATCAAGAAGTCGCTGCCATCCATCGAAGCCACCTTGCCACGCAACGTCCATGTCGGCGTGGCGGTGGATCGCTCGCAGTCGGTGAATGCGGCCGTCGGCGATACCGAGCGCACGATGTTCATCGCCATCCTGCTGGTGATCGGCGTGGTGTACGTGTTCCTGCAGTCGCCGCGCGCCGTGCTGGTGCCCGCGGTGGCGTTGCCCTTGTCCATCGTCGGCACGTTCGGCCCGATGTACCTGCTGGGCTACAGCATCGACAACCTGTCGCTGATGGCGCTGACCATCGGCACCGGCTTCGTGGTGGACGACGCGGTGGTGGTGCTGGAGAACATCGTGCGCCACGTGGAGTCGGGCATGGACGTGCATGAGGCCGCCATGGTGGGCAGCGCCGAGGTCAGCTTCACCGTGATCTCGATGAGCCTGTCGCTGATCGCTGTGTTCCTGCCCATCCTGTTGATGCCCGGCATCGTCGGCCTGCTGTTCCACGAATTCGCCGTGACGCTCTCCATCGCGATCCTGCTGTCGCTGGTGATCTCGCTGACGGTGACGCCGACCATGGCGGCCTACGTGCTCAGCCGCAAGACGCTGCACTCCAGGGCGCGCTGGGCCGTGTGGTACGAGCGCCAGTTCGACCGTTTCCGCGAGGCGTATTCGCGCTCGCTGACCCTGGTGCTCGACCACGCCTTCGCGGTGATCCTGACCCTGATCGGCCTGATCGTGCTCAACGTGGTGCTGATCCGCCTGGTGCCGTCCACCTTCTTCCCCGAGCAGGACAACGGCATCCTGATGGGCCAGATCATCGCGGACCAGAGCATCTCGTTCCAGGCGATGGAGAAAAAACTGGCGCAGCTGCAGGACATCGTGCAGAAGGACCCTGCCGTGGCCTCGGTCGCGGGCTTCACCGGCGGCCGCGCGCTGAACACCGCCAATGTCTTCATAGAATTGAAGCCGCTGGCCGAGCGCAAGATTTCCGCCGCCCAGGTGGTGGATCGCCTGCGCCCGAAGCTCAACGCCGTGTCGGGCGCCAAGCTGTTCCTGCAGGCCGCGCAGGATCTGCATATCGGCGGGCGGCAGTCCGCATCGGAGTACCAGTACACGCTGACGAGCGATGATCCCGAGGCGCTCTACACCTGGGTGCCGAAACTGATCACGGCGCTGGGCAAGTACCACGACCGCATCACCGACGTGAACTCCGACCTGCAACAGAACGGCCTGCAGCTCTACGTTACGTACGACCGCGCGACCGCGGCCCGCTACGGTTTCGCGCCCAACCAACTGGACAGCGTGCTGTATGACGCGTTCGGCCAGCGCACGGTGTCCACCGTGTACAACCAGTTGAACCAATACTACGTGGTGATGGAAGTGTCGCCGCAGTACTGGCAGTACCCGCAGGCCATCGAACGCATCCGCTTCAGCACCGCCGCCGGCAATCCCACCGGCACGCAGCAGACGCAGATGTCCAAATCGCTGGTCAGCGGCACCACCTCGACCGCGTCCACCGCAAGCACGAACACCAATGCGCGCAATGCGGACGCCGAGGCCAACCAGCTCACCAATGCCATTTCCAACGCCAAGGGCGGCAGTTCCAGCGGCAGCGCGGACAGCACAGCGGCGGAAACCATGGTCCCGTTCCCCGCGCTCGCCTCTTACGTGAGCAACCACACGGCGACGCAAGTCAACCATCAGGGTGGCCTGGTCGCCGGCACCATCTCCTTCAACCTGCCGCCGGGCGGTTCGCTGAGCAACGCGCTGGCCGCCATCGGCGAAGCCGGGCAGGCGTTGGGCATGCCGGCCTCCATCCATGGCGCGACGGCCGGCGCGGCACAGGTGTATGCGCAATCGATGAGCACCATGCCGCTGCTGATCCTGGCGGCGCTGGCGGCCGTCTATATCGTGCTGGGCATCCTGTACGAGAACACGGTGCATCCCATCACCATTCTCTCCACCCTGCCCTCGGCCGGCATCGGCGCCACGCTGGCCCTGCTGATCTTCGGCACGCCGTTCTCGGTGATCGCGCTGATCGGCATCATCCTGCTGATCGGCATCGTGAAGAAAAACGCGATCATGATGATCGACGTCGCCATCCACCTGCAGCGCGACGGCGGCCTGGAACCGCGCAAGGCCATCCATGACGCCGCCGTGGTGCGACTGCGCCCGATCATGATGACCACCGCCGCCGCCGTGCTCGGCGCCGTACCGCTGGCCATCGGCATCGGCCAGGGCGCATCGCTGCGCCAGCCGCTGGGCATCACGGTGATGGGCGGCCTGATCCTCAGCCAGGTGTTCACCCTCTACACCACGCCGGTGATCTACCTCTATCTCGACCGCCTGCGTGCACGGCTGGCGCGGTGGTCGGAAAGCCTGCCGTGGAACCGATCGGACGCAAGCGCATGAACAGACACCCCACTCTTTTCCGGAACGCGTTCGCGATCTCGCTGGCCGTGGCGCTCAGCGGCTGCATGGTGGGCCCCGACTACCATCGCCCTGAAGTGAGCACGCCACCGCAATACAAGGAGCTGCCCGGCTGGAGCACTGCAACGCCTGCCGATGACGCACCCAAGGGCGAATGGTGGAAGGCGTTCAACGATCCGCTGCTCGACGAACTGGAACCGCAGGTCGCCACCTCCAACCAGACCGTGGCCAAGAGCTACGCCGACTATCAGGCCGCCATGGCCGACGTGCAGGTGGCCCGCAGCGCGCTGTTCCCCACCATCGGCATCAGCGGCGCAGCCAGCAAGCAACGCTCGGCGGCCGGCAACGCCGGCAGCGGCGTGGAACATTTGCGCCCCGTCAGTACCTCCGGCTCGCTGGAAGGCAACGTGAGTTGGGCCCCCGATTTCTGGGGCAAGGTGCGCCGCACCGTCGAGGAGAACAAGGCGACCGCGCAGGCCAGCCAGGCCACGCTCGCCAATGCTGTCCTCACCGAACAGACCGCACTGGCGACTGCCGTGATCGACCTGCGCGTCACCGACGCCAACATCGACCTGCTGCAGAAAACCGTCGACGCGTACAAGGAATACCTGCGCGTGGTGGAAAACCAGGGCAAGGCCGGTACGATCGCGCCCTCCGACGTGATCACGGCGCGCACGCAGCTGGAGAACGCGCAATCCAAGCTCATCGCGCTCGGCGTGTCGCGCGAGCAGTACGTGCATGCCATCGCCGTGCTGGCCGGCAAGAACCCGGAAGAACTCGACGTGCCGCATAACGCGACGCTGCCGAGCTTGCCGCAGGTGCCCACCGGCGTGCCTTCCACCCTGCTGCAGCGCCGGCCCGATATCGCGGTGGCGGAACGCGAAATGGCCTCCGCCAACGCCGCCATCGGCGTCGCGGTGGCCGCGTACTATCCGTCCATCTCGCTGTCGGCAGCCGATGGCTTCTCGCAATCGCCACTGGCCGGCCTGCTGCACGTCGCCAACCACGTATGGTCGCTGGGCGCCGACGTAAGCGAAACCATTTTCGACGCCGGCGCCCGCCACGGCCAGGTCGCCGCCGCACGCGCCAACTACGAATCCGCCGTCGCCAACTACCGCGGCACCGTGCTCGCCGCCTTCCAGAACGTGGAAGACGACCTCTCAGGCGTGAGAATCCTGGCGCAACAGGCGCAAGTACTCGACGCGGCCGTGAAAGACGCCACGCGCGGCGCCGAGATCGCCTTCAACGAATACAACGCCGGCACCGTCGACTACACCACCGCCGCCACCGCGCAAACCACGCAGCTCAGCACCGAGCAGGATGCGCTGAGCGTGCAGCAGCAGCGCTTGCTGGATGCGGTGTCGTTGATTGGCGATCTAGGGGGCGGTTGGTCGGCGGACGAGTTGGCGCATGCGCCGACGGCACCGGTGACGAAGGTTGCGAAGTGAGTTGTGTTTGGTGTTGTTGCTTGTTGATGTGCGCTGGCGGGCTGATTCTTTTCGCCGTCGTTCGCGCGAAAGCGGGGATGACGGTGAGGGAACCGATGTTGCTTCGGAGATTTTGAAGAGGCTCTAAGGTTTTGAAGGGCCTCCAAGACAGGCGCTCCGCGCCAATCACGACGCGATGTGCCGCGCAGCGGCACGAGCCGTCGGCTTTGAGCTCTGGGCTCTTGATCTTCCGGGTCCCCGTATGAGGCGGCGGGCGGGTGGAGGAATAGCCCGCAGGGTGGCCGGCATGGATGCCGGCCAGTTTGTCGTCAGGGCAGGATGCCCTGTCGACAAACCCCGTAACCCGTCCGCGCACCTATCGGGCTTTGCCCGATAGGCGCCGATTCCGGGGGGCCCTTCTCTTTGGTTACTTTCTCTTGGGCAAGCAAGAGAAAGTGACCCGGCCTCCGGCAGGAGGTCGGAACGCCCGCCGCGTAGGCGGCTAGGTCGCGGCGGCGTTGGTAAAGAGCCGATCAACCTTTACGCGACAACCCAACCAAAAGTCGCTGGATCCCGGCCTACGCCGGGATGACGGCTAAAGAATGGAACGGTAAGGCGAGCACCTGACCGCGGCCCCTACCTCAGCCCCAATAGCAAAGAAACACACTCACCAAGCGCTGGCACACCACCCCTACCCTTGGCAAACTCCCCGCTCCCTCCAACACACCCGCCCATCATGCCCAGCCCACCACCCCTCACCCTCTCCCCCATCGTCGCCGGCCTCTGGCGCATCGTCAGCTGGCAACTCGGCGTGCAGGAGCGCGTGCGCTGGATCGAGCAGGCGCTGGACATGGGCATCACCTCGTTCGACCACGCCGACATCTACGGCGACTACCAGGCGGAAGCACAGTTCGGCGAAGCGTTGAAGGCCGCGCCAGCGCTTCGCGACCGCATGCAGCTGGTCACCAAGTGTGGCATTCGCCTGCGCTCCGCACAGCGTCCCTATCGCATCAACTACTACGACACCTCGGCCGCCTACGTGCGGGCACAGGTGGAGCAATCACTGCGCAACCTGCACACCGATCACCTGGATCTGGTACTGATCCATCGGCCGGACTACCTGATGGATGCCGCCGCGCTGGCCGACACCTTCGCCACCCTCACGCGCGAGGGCAAGGTGGCGCACTGGGGCGTTTCCAACCACACGACCAGCCAGTTCGCGCTGCTGCATCAGCGCCATCCGCTGCTGACCAACCAGGTCGAGCTTTCGCCGCTGCAGATGGGTGCGCTGGACGACGGCACGCTGGACCAAGCCCAGCAGTTGGGCCTGCGTCCGATGATCTGGTCGCCGCTGGGCGGTGGACGCCTGTTCACCGGCGAGGACGAACAGGCCGTGCGCGTGCGCGCCGAGATGGAACGCATCGCCGAGCGTTACGGCATCAACCTCACCACGCTGGCCTTTGCCTGGGCGCTGCGCCACCCCTCGCGCCCGTACGTGATCACCGGCACGGGTCGCATGGATGGCCTGCGCGATGCCGTGGCGGCACTCGATGTTCAGCTCGACGCCGAGGACTGGTACGCCATCTGGACGGCCAGCAAGGGGCACTCGGTGCCCTAGTCGCCACGCTCAGCGATTGGACACGCCATGCGGTACGTGCCCGGTCGCCACATGCTTGCGCGCCGATTCCACGTTGGCCGGTGAGTCGTCGAAGAAGATGTCCGCGCCGAACGCGTCGAGGAACGGGCCCTTGTCGCGCCCGCCCAGGAACAGCGCCTCATCGATGCGCACGCCCCAGCGGCGCAAGGTGAGAATTACGCGCTTGTGCGCCGGCGCCGAACGCGCGGTGACCAACGCGGTGCGGATGGGCGAATCCTCCGCCGGGAAGGCCGCCTGCAGGCGGTGCACGGCGGTGAGAAAGCCACGGAAGGGTCCCACCGACAGCGGCTCGTTGACCAGTTCGCGTTCGCTGCGATGGAAGGCTTCCAGGCCTTCCTCGCGCGACACGCGTTCGCCCTCGTCGCCGAAGATCACGGCGTCGCCGTCGAAGGCGATGCGCAACTGCTCGGTGGCGCGCGGCGGCGCCGTCGAGGGAAGAATGGTGGCCGCCGCGACGCCCGCGGCGAGCGCGCGGCCCACGTCCTCGGCATTGGCGGAAAGGAACAGGTCGGCCTTGAACGGCGCGATGTAATCAGAGGTCGGCGCCCCGCTGGTGAACGCGGCGCGGCTGATCTCCAGCCCGTAATGCTGGATCGCGTTGAAGATGCGCAACCCCGTGTCGCCCGAATTGCGCGACAGCAGGATCACCTCCACCGGCGGCACGTCGCCCGCCAGCTTGTTCAGGCCCAGCAGCTTCTGCACCAGCGGAAACGCCACGCCGGGCTTGAGTATCTCGTTCTCGTGCTCGATCTGGAACGCGCGATACGCATCCAGCCCCTGATGCTCGAACAGCTCGTGGCTGTCGCCCAGGTCGAACAGGGCACGCGAGGAAATGGCCACCACCAGGCGATTGTCGCCGGCGGAGGCGGGATCGTGGACGTCGGTCTTGGGGCGGCTCATGGTGGGGAATCTAGCGCAAAAGGCGAGGAGTGAGTTAAGAGGAGTGAGAAACGAGAGAAAGGCCGGCGGCCCAAGCTCTTCTCTCACTTCTCGCTACTATTTTCTCACTCCTGCCCTTAAGGCGAGGAGTGAGTCAAGAGGAGCGAGGAACGAGAGAAAAGCCGGCTACTTCAAGCCTTCGCTCTTCGCCCTTCTCTCACTTCTCACTACTATTTTCTCGCTCCTGCTCTTCAGTCTTGAGCGAATTGCTCATCCAGAATGCGCTGTTCCAGATTGTGCTCCGGGTCGAACAGCAGGCGCACGCCCTGCCCTTGCGACTGGCGGATCTCGACTTCGCGGATGTCGCGCACCTCGTGATAATCCGCCGTGGCGCTCACCGGGCGCTTGCCGGGATCGAGCACGCGCAGCGTCACCAGGGTGCGGTGCGGCAGGATGGCGCCGCGCCAGCGACGCGGACGGAACGGGCTGATGGGGGTGAGCGCCAGCACGTTGGCGTCCAGCGGCAGGATCGGGCCGTGCGCGGAAAGGTTGTACGCGGTGGAGCCGGCCGGCGTGGAGACCAGGATGCCGTCGCACACGAGGTTCTGCAGCTTCACCGTGTCGTTGAGTTTGACCTCCAGGTGGGCGGCCTGGTTGCTCTGGCGCAGCAGGGAGACTTCGTTGAAGGCGAGCGCATGATGCACTTCGCCGTGCGCGTCAACGGTGCGCATCTCCAGTGGGTACAGCACGGCGGCATGGGCGCGGGAGATGCGTTCCTCCAGTTCGTCCAGCCGGTGCTTGTTCATCAGGAAGCCGACGCGCCCCAGCTTCATGCCATACACCGGCGCCGGCAGGGCGCGATAGGCGTGCAGCGTGCGCAGCATGAAGCCGTCGCCGCCCAGGGCCACGATGACGTCGGCCTCCTCCGGCGGCATGTCGCCATAGCGATCGACAAACTTGCGGCGAGCCTGCTGGGCCACGTTGGTCTCGCTGGCGACAAAAGCAAAGCGCATAGGGCAGAGCCATCACCTGACAGGGGCCCTGAGCATAACAGCTACGGTTTGCGCTCCGGGACAGGGCCCGGCATGGCCGGGCGCCCCGCGAGGGGTAGGCCCGCCGGTCCCCGCCGAAGGAATCATCGGTGCACGCAAAAAAATATCGAAGGGACTAATACCTAGAGGCACCGCGCACATATACCCAGCGCCGATAGGAAAACGTACGCGGCACGGTTGGCCGCGTTCTCAAACATCGCAGGCACTGGACGAATAAACACTCCAGGTAAATCCGCAACAAAGCGCCGGCTCTTAAACAGCGCCATTCGAATCGAGCCGTTTTTCGCGAGGAAAACATCGGCATTCGCTTTGCTCTTTTTCTCCGGACACGGAGCTTATTTTTCACGGTTTCACAAGGAGCGATTTTTAAAATCGCCACCGAATCGCTCCCAGGCCATGGCGTGGCGCACAGCATGATGTGCGCCACTCGTCATCGCGCGTATCCGCAAAAACCTGGGCGATTCGCGGGCAAACCCATCCAAGCATGCAAACCGTTGAGGAGTACGCTTATGCAACGCACTAGCTCATCCGTGAAGCTTCTGGCTGCTCTTGCTTCCGTTTTCCTGGCAGGCATAGCGGCAACGATGCCGGCCAGCGCACAGACATGTTCGCCGGCGCTGGTGGCCGGCAGTTATGCGGCGTCCGACGACGGATCGATCATTCCCGCCCTCGGCGGTGTCATCAACCGGGCGTCGGTGGGACAAATCAATCTGGATGCGGCGGGTAATGTGTCCGGCACCAGCACGGCCAGCCTGGCCGGCACGATCAATACCAACAATTTCACCGGTACCTATGTCGTCAATCCTGATTGCACCGGTACATTGAATCTGCAGCAACCCGGAGCCACGGCGACTTTCGCGGCGGTATGGGACAGCAACGGAAGCCATTTCCGTTTCATATTCACCTCCTTCGGAACGCCGCTGCTTTCCACGCCCACGGTCATCCATGGCGACGCTACCAAGAAATTCCCGTGATTCGATACTTGCAAGCGATGTCCAGGACACCGCTTGATTGACCAAAAAAAGGGGCGGCGCCATGCGCCACCCCTTTGCCGATACCCGCAAACGCAGCGCGTTTACTGGTTCACCGGCACCTGCGCCAGCTGGGCCAGGCGACGGACTGCGACTGAGGCGATCGGGTAGTCCGCGTTCTGGGTCAGGATTTCCGCCAGCATGTTGCGGGTGTACTTCAGCGTGGCGTCGTCGCGCTGCAGCCATGCCTGCACTGGCGAGATGTCCTTCGATGCGCCCGTGAGCGAGAGCACCTGCAGGGCCAGCGCGCGATGCTGGTGGTTGAGCTCGTCCAGCAGCGAACCGCGTGCCTGCGCGTGCCATGCACCCTCGACCGGCAGCGCTTCGATCTGGCTGCGCAGCCATTCCAGGTCCAGCGCCTCGCCCAGTTCGTAGAACACGCTGGCCACCTTGGCGATCGGCTGGCCGCTCTGCTGGGCCACCTCGACGATGTCGAGCATGGCGCGCAGTTCCGGCAGGCGCGCCAGGCGCAGGGCGAGTTCGCCCGGCATGCCGAGGCCCTCCCACTTCTCCTGGCTGGTGGCGAATTCCTGCTTGCCCGTCTCGGTGAGCACGTTGGGCAGGGCCGCACGCAGCTCGGTGACGCCGGCCTGGTAGCGCTCCACGTTGGCGGCGATTTCCAGCGTGCCGCCCGGACGGTTCAGCAGCCAGCGCGTGGTGTGGCGCAGCAGCGACCAGATCTGCAGGATGGCGTCGATCTGGGTGGCTTCCGCCACCTTGCCGTCCAGTGCTTCGATCTGCGCCCACAGTTCGCGTGCGTCGAGGATTTCACGCGCGGCGGTGTACGCCTTGGCGATGGCCGCCGGCCCCTGCCCCGTGTCTTCCTGCATGCGCATCATGAAGGTGGCGCCCATGCGGTTGATGGTGGAGTTGGTCACGGCCGTGGCGATGATTTCGCGCTTCAGGCGGTGGCGCTGCATGTGCTCGGCGTACTTGGCGTGCAGCGGCTCGGGGAAATAGCGCACCAGTTCCTTGGACAGGTACGGGTCTTCCGGCACGTCCGAGTCGAGCAGCTGCTGGAACAGCTTGATCTTGTCGTACGACAGCAGCACGGAAAGCTCCGGACGCGTCATGCCGATCCCGCGCGTCTTGCGCTCGGTCAGCTCCGCTTCGCTGGGCAGGTTTTCCACCTGCCGGTCGAGCAGGCCTTCCGATTCCAGCTGGCGGATGAAGTGCGCCATGGAGCCGATGCGGTGCACCGACTGGTGCTCCATCAGGGTGATGGCCTGGTTCTGGCGGTAGTTGTCCCACAGCACCAGCTGGCCGACTTCGTCGGTCATGCTGGCGAGCAGCGTGTTGCGCTGGTCGAGCGTGAGCTCGTTGCGCTGCACGGCGTCGCCGAGCAGGATCTTGATGTTCACCTCATGGTCGGAGGTGTCCACGCCGGCCGAGTTGTCGATGAAGTCGGTGTTGAGCAGCACGCCATGCTGCGCGGCTTCGATGCGGCCCTTCTGGGTGAAGCCCAGGTTGCCGCCCTCGCCCACCACCTTGCAGCGTAGCTCCGCGCCGTTCACGCGCAGCGCGTTGTTGGCGCGGTCGCCCACGTCGGCATGGGTTTCGGCGCTGGACTTCACGTAGGTGCCGATGCCGCCGTTCCACAGCAGGTCCACCGGCGCCTTCAGGATGGCGCTGAGCAGTTCGTTCGGAGCCAGCTGGGTAACGTCCGGCTTGATGCCGAGCACGGCGCGCACTTCCGGCGAGATCGGGATCGACTTCAAGGTGCGCGGATACACGCCGCCGCCGGCGGAGATCAGCGACTTGTTGTAGTCGTCCCAGCTCGAGCGCGGCAGCTTGAACATGCGCTCGCGCTCCGCGAACGAACGCTCCACGTCCGGCGTCGGGTCGAGGAAGATGTGGCGATGGTCGAACGCGGCGACCAGCTTGATGTGGCGCGACAGCAGCATGCCGTTGCCGAACACGTCGCCGGACATATCGCCGATGCCCACGCAGGTGAAGTCCTGCGACTGGCTGTCGCGGCCCAGCGCGCGGAAGTGGCGCTTGACCGACTCCCACGCACCCTTGGCGGTGATGCCCATGCCCTTGTGGTCGTAGCCGTTGGAACCGCCCGAGGCGAAGGCGTCGCCCAGCCAGAAGCCGTGCTCGACCGAGATGGCGTTGGCGATGTCGGAGAACGTGGCCGTGCCCTTGTCGGCCGCCACCACCAGGTACGGATCGTCGTTGTCATGGCGCACCACGTCGTGCGGCGGCACCACCTTGCCTTCGAGCAGGTTGTCGGTGATGTCGAGCAGGCCGCTAATGAACATGCGGTAGCAGGCGATGCCCTCGGCCAGCTGCGCGTCGCGGTCGCCGTTGACGGGCGGGCGCTTGACGTAGAAACCGCCCTTGGAGCCCACCGGCACGATCACGGTGTTCTTCACCATCTGCGCCTTCACCAGGCCCAGCACTTCCGTGCGGAAGTCCTCGCGGCGGTCGGACCAGCGCAGGCCGCCACGCGCCACCGGGCCGAAGCGCAGGTGGATGCCTTCCACGCGCGGCGCGCACACGAAGATCTCGCGGTACGGCACCGGCTTGGGCAGCTCTGGCACGCGGTGCGAGTCGAACTTGAAGCTGATGTAGCTGCGGTACTGGCCGTTCCACTGCTGGAAGAAGCTGGTGCGCAGCGTGCCGCGGATCAGCGCCACGAAGCTGCGCAAGATGCGGTCGTCGTCCAGGCTGGACACGGTTTCCAGCAGCGTGCCGATGGCCTCCTCGATCACCGTGATCTGCTCGTCGCGCGGCTTGGAGAGCGCGCCCACCAGGCCGTCGATGAGGGCCGGATGCGCATGGCGCAGCGACTCGGGGATCAGCACCTGCATCTCGCCGCGCAGCATGTCGCCGGCGCGCTTGAGCTCGTCGGCCGACAGCGTCTCGCGGCGCGGATCGAACTTGGCCAGGAACATTTCCACCAGCAGGCCGGCGATGGCCGGGTAGCGGTTGAACGCGTCTTCCATGTACGACTGCGAGAAGGCCACGCCGGTCTGCAGCAGGTACTTGCAGTAGCTGCGCAGCATGGCGACCTGGCGCCAGCTCAGCTTGGCGCCCAGCACGAGGCGGTTGAAGCCGTCGTTCTCGGCATTGCCGCGCCAGATCTGCTCGAAGGCGTCCTCGAACAGCGTGCCCACCTGCTCCACGCTGAAAGCGAGGCTGCCGGCGGTCTGCACTTCGAAGTCCTGAATGTAGAGCTGGGCGTCGCCGACGCGGATGTCGTACAGGTGCTCGGTGAGCACGCGCAGGCCCAGGTTCTCCAGCTGCGGCAGCACTTCGGACAGGGCGATGTCGCCGCCGCTGCGGTAGATCTTGAAGCGCAGTTCTTCCGGACGGGAGGCCGGATGGTAGAACGACATGCGCACCGCGTCGTCGCCCTTGAGCAGCGACAGCTGGTGCACGTCCTGCGCGGCCACGACCGGGGACACGTCCTCCATGTAGCCGGCGGGCATGGCCTTGGCATAGCGGTTGGCCAGCACCACGCCGTCATGGTCGCCCAGCGTGCGCACCAGCTCGTCGCGCACGTCGTCGTGCCAGTTGCGCACGATGGCGGCCACGCCCTTCTCAAGCTCCGCGGTGTCGTACTGCACCTGGTCGCCGATCTTCGGGCGCACCACCACGTGCAGGCGCACCAGCGCGGCCTCGCCCATCAGCACGGACGAATCCAGGCTCTCGCCGCGCATCGACTCCTTCAGCATCGCCTCGATGCGCTCGCGCACCGTGGTGTTGAAGCGTTCGCGCGGGACGTACACCAAGCAGGTCACGAAGCGGCCGTAGCGGTCGCGGCGCACGAAGATGCGCGTGCGTGCGCGCTGGCGCAGTTCCAGCGTGCCCATCGCGGTGTTGAACAGTTCCTCGTCGCTGCTCTGGAACAGCTCGTCGCGCGGCAGCGTTTCCAGGATGTGGCGCAGCGCCTTGCCCGAATGCGAGTCGCGCTTGAGGCCGGAGCGCTCCATCACGTACTCGACCTTCTGGCGCACCAGCGGCACGTCCTGCGGGCGCGCCATGTATGCATTGGAGGAGAACAGGCCCAGGAAGCGCTGCTCGGCCACCGGCTTGCCGTTGGCGTCGAACTTGAGCACGCCCACGTAATCCATGTAGCCCGGACGGTGCGCGTGCGAGCGCGCATTGGTCTTGGTGAGGATGATGGCGTCGGTGGAGCCGGACTGCGGCAGGTCGCTGGCCACCAGCGAACGCAGCGAGCGCGGCGCCAGCGAGCGCTCGCTCTTGTGCAGGATGCCGGCGCCGGAGGTTTCGTTGGCGCGCAGCACTTCCTCGCCGTCGGCTTCGGTGACTTCGTATTCGCGGTAGCCGAGGAAGGTGAAGTTGTCGTCGGCGAGCCAGCGCAGGAATTCCGAGGCTTCCTTCACCGAGGCAGCGTCGATCGGCAACTGGCGCGAAGGCAGGTCGGCGGCGATGGCCAGAGCTTGGTCGCGCATCTTCTTCCAGTCGGCCACGGCGACGCGCACGTCTTCCAGCGCGCCTTCGAGGCGGGCCTTGAGCCTGGCCAGCTCCTCGTCGTTCGCCACGCGGTCCACTTCGAAATGCATCACCGATTCGGGCTGGCCGTCGGCGGCGCCGATCTTCAGCAGCTTGCCGGAGGCGTCGCGCGACACCTCCACCACCGGATGGATCACCGCGTGGATCTGCAGGTTCTCGGCCGCGACCATGCTGACGGTGTCGACCAGGAAGGGCATGTCGTCGGTGACGACCTCGATGTAGCTGCGGCCCGCGTGGCCGGTTTCCGGGTTGACCACGCGTACGGCGGCGTGGCCGGGCTTGCGCTGCTGCATGAACTGGAGCAGGTCGGCGATCAGCGCGGCCCACTCGCGGGCGGTGTGCAGCTCGAGGTCGCCGTCGGCGATGCGCGAGAAGAAAGCGCTGATAAAAAATTGCGCCTCATCAAGGCGCACCGTGGGAAATCCGCTTTTCAGTTCTTCGAGAACAACAGTGGGGAAAGAGCTGTTGCTGGCCGCACGAATCGCGTTCATGGCATCTACTGTTTTGGGGAGACGGAATGAGGCTAAAAAAGCCTCAAAAGGATACGCCTCGCGTCATGCCTAATCCACCTTTGTGAACGGCGAACTTCAGCCAGCGGCAGGACATGACGCCTGTGCAGCAAAGGCCATGCGAGGGTGTTTTCGCGACAACGGCGTGACAGCCGGCACGCAGCGGAAACACCCGCCTTCCATCGAAACACTTGCGGCGCTCGTGTGTTGCCTGCGCATCGGCGGACGCGACCTTCATCACCGGCCCATGCAGTACCTGGGCGTATGTCACGACGTTGCCGTCATCAAAACGTTGCGCTGCAGCAGATGAAATCGGTTCATCGCCAAGCACGGGCGACCAATGGAAACACGCGCATACCGGTGACGGGGCGTTGCAAGCAAGCGAGCAGGACGCGCAACCGGACGATCGGCACAGGCCATCGCCGCCGTGGGCTGGCACCATCCCCGCCGCACCACTTCCGGGGCGTCATGAACACCGACACCCTTCCTTCACGGAATTCAGCCAAAATTAGTACCCGGCGATCCACCAAGGGGTACAGCAATCGGATCTCAGCTCATCCCGAGAAACGCGCCAGGGCGGCCCGGAGTGCCCGCCCAGCGTGGCGAGGGTGGCTCTACAAATTGTAAACTGTACGGTATAGTCCAAGCTCGCCTTGCCTGAACGAGCCACGGCTTCCGGGCCCCGCCCGTCCTGATTTCTCCCGGTTTCCCGGGGAATGCGGACCTGCGGGGCCGCTGTGTGTTCGTCGCAAGCCATTGATTTGTCGTTGCCCGGAGAGGCCACGACGTGCTGCATCCCCGACCACATTAAAGAAAAGAATGGAGCCCACATGAAGTCCACGTCATTGCGCACACCCCTGCTGTGCCTTGGCCTGCTCTCACTGGCCGCCTGTGGCAAAGGCAAGGAACAAGGCCCGCCGCAGATGCCGCCGCCGGAAGTCGGCGTGGTGAAGGTCCAGGCCCAGAGCACGCCGCTGACCAAGGACCTGGTGGGCCGCGTGTCGGCCTTCCGCAGCGCGGACGTGCGCGCCCGCGTCTCGGGCGTGCTGCTCAAGCGCGTCTACCAGGAAGGCACGGACGTCAAGCAGGGCCAGGTGCTGTTCGAGATCGACCCGGCCGTGTACCAGGCCGCGGTGAACTCGGCCCAGGCCAACCTGGCCGCCGGCCAGGCCACCTATGTGAACTATCACAACCTGGCCGAGCGCTACCGCAAGCTGCGTCCGCAGAACTTCATCTCGCAGTCCGACTTGGACGCCGCCGAAGCCAACGAGCGCAGCAGCGCCGCCTCGGTGAAGCAGCTGCAGGCCGCGGTGGAAAACGCCAAGATCAACCTGAGCTACACCCGCGTGACCTCGCCCATCGACGGCCGCGCCGGCCAGCAGCAGGTCACCGAGGGTGCCATCGTCGGCAACGGCGCCGCCGACGCGGGCTCCAGCTCCACCCTGCTGACCACGGTGGACCAGCTCGATCCACTCTATGTGAACTTCACCGTCAGCTCCGCCGACCTCGATCGCCTGCGCGCCGCGCAGTCGGCGGGCAATGTGTCGCTGTCGGACCAGAACAAGACCACCGTGCAGGTCACCCTGCCCGACGGCAGCAAGTACGACCAGGCCGGCACGCTTGACTTCTCCGGCGCCACGGTCGACCCGACCACGGGTGCGGTGAACCTGCGCGCCCAGCTGCCCAACCCGCAGCGCCGGCTGCTGCCGGGCGCCTACGTCACCATCACCGCCAACCTGGGCGAGCAGCACAACGTGTTCCTGGTGCCGCAGGCGGCCGTGCTGCGCGACGTGGTGGGCGCGTACGCGCTGGTGGTCGAGTCCAATGGCAACGTGGCGCGCAAGAACGTCAAGGCCGACAACATGGCCAACGGCAACTGGATCGTCACCAGCGGCCTGAGCGCCGGCGACCAGGTGATCGTGTCCGGCCTGCAGGCTGTGCAGCCCGGCAAGCCGGCCAAGGCCACGCCCTACCAGCCCGACCAGAAGAAGGGCGCGCAGGCGGGCCAGGCTGGCGCGGCTGCCGGTAAGCAGTAAGGGAGCCCACCGACATGCCGAGTTTCTTTATTGACCGTCCCATCTTCGCGTGGGTGGTGGCCATCCTGATCACACTGGTGGGCACCATTTCCGTGTTGAACATGGGTATCGAGTCGTACCCGAACATCGCGCCGCCGCAGGTGGTGGTGTCGGCGACCTACCCGGGCGCCAACGCCGATACGATGGAGAAGAACGTCACCCAGGTGATCGAGCAGCAGCTCACGGGCATCGACCATCTGCTGTACTTCAGCTCCTCGTCCAACTCCAACGGCACCTCCACCATCACCCTGAGCTTCGAAACGGGCACCGACCCGGACATCGCCCAGGTGCAGGTGCAGAACAAGGTGCAGCTGGCCCAGCCGCGCTTGCCGACCGCCGTGACCCAGCAGGGCGTGGTGGTGGCCAAGAGCAACCCTGACTTCCTGATGTTCGTGTCCCTGGTGTCCAGCAACCCGGACATCGACGGCAACCGCCTGGCCGACATCATCGCCTCGCAGGTGGCCGACCAGGTGGGCCGCATCCCGGGCGTGGGCAACACCCGCCTGATCGGCGCCGAGTACGGCGTGCGCATCTGGCTGAACCCGGACAAGCTGCAGGGCTACGGCCTGGCCGCCAGCCAGGTCTACTCGGCCGTGGCCGCGCAGAACGTGCAGTTCGCCGCCGGTTCGCTGGGCGCCGACCCGTCGCCGAAGGACCAGGGCTTCACCGCCACGGTGTCGGCCGAGGGCCGTTTCTCCTCGCCCGAGGAGTTCGGCAACATCATCCTGCGCGCCAACAGCGACGGCACGGTGGTCAAGCTGAGCGACGTGGCCCGCATCGACTTCGGCCCGCAGAGCTACGGCCTGGCCGCGACGTGGAACGGCCAGCAGGTGGGCGGTCTCGGCGTGCAGCTGCTGCCGGGCGCCAACGCGCTGGACGTGGCCGACGCGGTGAAGGCCAAGATGGCCGAACTGTCCAGGGACTTCCCCGAAGGCGTCACCTGGTTCGCACCGTACGACACCACCCCGTTCGTGAAGATCTCGATCGAGGAAGTGGTGCACACGCTGGTGGAGGCCATCATCCTGGTCTTCCTGGTGATGCTGATCTTCCTGCAGAACTTCCGTGCCACGGTGATCCCCACCCTGGTGATTCCGGTGGCGCTGCTGGGCACCTTCATCGGCCTGGTGGCCCTGGGCTTCACCGTCAACCAGCTGACCCTGTTCGGCATGGTGCTGGCCATCGGCATCGTGGTGGACGACGCGATCGTGGTGATCGAGAACGTCGAACGCATCATGACCGAGGAGCACCTCTCCCCCAAGGAAGCCACGCGCAAGGCGATGGGCCAGATCACCGGCGCGGTGGTGGCCATCACCGTGGTGCTTGCGGCGGTGTTCGTGCCCTCGGCCCTGCAGCCGGGCGCGTCGGGCGTGATCTACAAGCAGTTCGCGCTGACCATCGCCGTGTCGATGGGCTTCTCGGCGTTCCTCGCGCTGTCGTTCACGCCGGCGCTGTGCGCCACCATCCTCAAGCCGGTGCACGACCACAAGAAGAACATCGTCTACCGCAAGTTCAACGATCTCTTCGATCGCGTCACGCACACCTACAGCGGCCACATCGGCAGTGCGGCGCGCCATGCACCGCGCTGGATGATGGTGTTCGTGGTGGTCGCGGCGCTGGCTGGCTTCCTGTACACCAAGCTGCCCACCAGCTTCGTGCCCAATGAAGACCAGGGCTTCGCCCTCGCCATCGTCAACCTGCCGCCGGGCGCCACCCTGCACCGCACGGAAGAGGTGATGGCCGAAATGCGCGAGCGCGTGAAGCAGAGCCCGCTGCAGGACGACATCGTCGGCATGTACCAGATCAGCGGCTTCAGCTTCATCGGCCAGAGCGAAAGCACCGGCATGGCCTTCATCAAGTTGAAGGACTGGAAGGAGCGCTCGATCACGGCCGACGACTGGATCCTGAAGGCGAACGGCGTGCTGCACGGCATCCGCGACGCGCAGATCTTCGTGGTCAACCTGCCCACCATCCGCGGCCTCAGCCAGTTCGGCGGCATCGACATGTACCTGCAGGCGCGTGCCGGCCAGTCGCATGGCGAGCTGATGCAGGCCATGGGCACCGTGGTCGGCAAGGCCAAGGACAACCACGCGCTGTTCGGCGTTCGCCCCAACTCGCTGCCCGATGCCCCGCAGTGGGACATGAAGGTGGACCGCGTGCAGGCGCAGGCCATGGGCCTGTCGGTGAGCGACGTGTACACCGCCATCCAGATGATGCTGGCGCCGGTGTATGTGAACGACTTCGTCTACGGCGGCCGCGTGAAGCGCGTGTACCTGCAGGCGGACCAGGCCTACCGCATGGGCCCGGAAGCGCTGCAGCACATCTACACGCCCAGCAGCCTGTCGCCGGGTTCGAGCAGTTCGTCCACCTACGCGGCCACGGTCAACCCGTACAACATGATCCCGATCTCCAGCGTGGTGAAGACCAACTGGGACATGGGCTCGCCGGCGCTGACCCGCTACAACGGCTACGCCGCGGTGGAAATCGTGGGTAACGAAGCCCCGGGCTTCTCCACCGGCCAGGCCATGGCCGCGCTGCAGGGCATCGTGGACAACGACCTGCCCAAGGGCTTCGGCGCGGACTGGACGGGTCAGTCGTACCAGGAAATCCTGGCCGGCAACTCGGCCACGCTGCTGATGGTGCTGTCCATCGTCATCGTGTTCCTCTGCCTTGCCGCGCTGTACGAGAGCTGGTCGATCCCGGTCGCCGTGCTGCTGGTGGTGCCGCTGGGCCTGCTGGGTACGGTGGTGTTCTCCATGTTGCGCGGCTTGCCGAACGACATGTACTTCAAGATCGGCCTGATCACGGTGATCGGTCTGGCGGCGAAGAACGCGATCCTGATCGTGGAATTCGCGGTGGAGCAGCAGCAGGCTGGCCAGTCGCTGTTCCAGGCAGTGGTCACGGCTTCGCGCCTGCGACTGCGCCCCATCCTGATGACGTCGATGGCGTTCATCCTGGGTGTGTTCCCGCTGGCCATCTCCACTGGTGCGGGCGCCAACTCGCGTCACTCCATCGGCACGGGCGTGATCGGCGGCATGATGTTCGCCACCTTCCTCGGCCTGCTGCTGATCCCGGTGTTCTACGTCACGGTGCGTCGCCTGCTGGGCGACAAGCTGGACGAGGCATCGCACACGATCCGCCAGGCCCACGGCGGCGCAGCCACCGACGCAAGCGGCGGCGGCACGCAGGGCCCGATGCAGCCGTTCGATTCGGATCCGCGCCGCGGCGCGTGATCCGGGTCCACCGGTCGTTCAACGAAAAGCCCCGGTCGAAAGACCGGGGCTTTTTCTTTGGCTCCGTGCGCCGCAACGGCGCGGCGAAGCGGGCTCACTGTTCGCCGCTCACCGTGGTGTTGCGCCCGCGCAGCTTTGCCGAATACAGCCGCCGGTCCACCAGTTCGAGAAAAGCCTGCCGCTCGTCCAGCGCCATGGGCACCACCGTGCCCGCGCCGATGCTCAGGGTCAGCGCCATGCCGGCCAACGAGCGCTCGTGCGGAATCCACTCGGTGCGGATCAGCTCGTGGCAACGCTCGGCCACCTGCGCGGCGGTGGCGGCATCAGTGTCGGGCAGCACGAGCACGAACTCCTCGCCGCCGAAGCGCGCGAGAAAATCGCGCGGGCCGCGTATCGCCTTCTCCAGCGTCTTGGCCACCACCTTCAGGCAGTAATCGCCCTGCACGTGGCCGTAGTGATCGTTGTACTGCTTGAAGTAGTCGATATCGAGCACGAGCAGCGACAGCGGCCGTCCGCTGCGCCGCGCGCCGTCCCACTCTTCCTGGAACACCGTGTCGAAGCGGCGGCGATTGGCGATGCCGGTGAGGCCATCCTTGAAGGACAACGTCTCCAGCTCGCGTTGCAGCTCCAGCAGCCGTTGCTCCGTGCGCTTGCGCTCGCTGATGTCGAACATGAAGCCGACCAGCGCATCCACGCTGCCATCGGCCTTGCGCACCACGTGGACCACGTCGCGGATCCACACGTAGCCGCCGTCCTTGCACAGCGCGCGGTAGTCGGCCTCGTGGTCCACGCCGGCCTTGGACTGCGCCACGCAGAAATTCACCGCCCAGTCGCGGTCTTCCGGATGGATGCGGTCGGCCCAGTCCTGCACGCTGACCCAGCTGTCGGGCGCCCAGCCCAGCAGTTCTTCGATCTGCGGGCCGATGTAGGAAAACGACAAGGTGTCCCACTGGATGCGCCAGGGAATGGCCTTGGTGGACTCGAGCAGGGTCTTGTAGACCATGCCCTCTTCTTCCAGCTTCTCGATGGTTTCTGACATGGGCGGCTCGCGGCGCGTGGCTTGGTATTCCCAGCCCGAAGCAACCATCGTGCCGTGCTGTGGGGCGGTGTGCGCCAGCGCGGAAGAACGCCTGTTGCCAGCGTTTTGCGGCCTCCGATCTCGTTCCGGGAACGGGCGCGGATGAAGTGGACGTCGCCGTGTTCGGTCAGTTCCCGACGTGGCGGGACGAAGCCGCGCGAGAGTCAGGGGCCGTCCTTGGCCGGAGGGGGTACCGAATCCCTGGTTGATCGCAAGTATTTGCGATTGTTCCGAAAGGCGTCAACCGCCTTCGTCCGCTCCGGCAAGCGGGAACGCAAAGAAAAACCCCCGGCGCGGGCCGGGGGCTGGGTCGGGCTCACTCAGCGCAGGCCGGTTTCGGCGCGCGCGATCACGATGCGCTGGATCTCGCTGGTGCCTTCGTAGATCTCGGTGATCTTGGCATCGCGGAAGTAGCGCTCCAGCGGCATTTCGCGGGAATAACCCATGCCGCCGTGGATCTGCACGGCCTGGTGGGAAATCCACATGGCCGCTTCCGACGCGGTGAGCTTGGCGATGGAAGCCTCGGTGCCGAAGCGGCCGCCGTTCTTCTCCGCCTCCCCCTTGGTCCAGGCGGCGCGCAGCGTCAGCAGCATGGCGGCGTCCAGCTTGCACTTCATGTCGGCAATCTTCGCCTGGGTCATCTGGAAGCTGCCGATGGGCTGGCCGAAGGCCTTGCGGTCGCGCGACCACTGCACCGACGCGTCGTAGGCCGCGCGTGCAATGCCCACCGCCTGCGAAGCGATGCCGATGCGGCCCGCGTCGAGCAGGCTCATGCCCATGGCGAAGCCCTTGCCTTCCTCGCCCAGCAGGTTTTCCTTCGGGCACACGTAATCGGTGAATTCGATTTCGCAGGTGGCCGAGGCGCGGATGCCCAACTTCGGCTCGCTCTTGCCCGCATGGAAACCGGGCAGCTGGGTATCGATGATGAAGGCCGACACGCCCTTGGCGCCGATGCCCGGCGTGGTGATGGCGAACAGGATGATGTAGCGCGCGACCATGCCGGAGGTGATCCAGCTCTTCTTGCCGTTGATCACCCAGTCGCCGTTGGCGTTCCTGGTGGCGCGCGTGTGCATGGCGGAGGCATCCGAACCGGACTGCGGCTCGGTGAGCGCATACGCGCCGATGGCCTCGCCCTGGGCGATGGCGCGCACATACTTCTGCTTCTGCTCCTCCGTGCCGTGCTTGAGGATGCCGGTGCAGAACAGCGAATTGTTCACCGACATGATGGTGGCGGTGGCCGCGTCGGCCGAGGCGATCTCGATCATCGCCAGCACATAGGCAATCGGGTCCATGCCCGCGCCGCCGTACTCCGTGGGCACCTCGATGCCCATCAGGCCCAATTGGCCCATCTCGCGGATGTTGTCCAACGGGAACTCCCCCTTCTCGTCCAGCTCCGCCGCCACCGGCACGATGCGCTTCTGCGCGAAATCGCGGGCAATGGCCTGGATGGACAACTGGTCGTCGGTAAAACGGAAATCCATGAAAGACTCCAAGGGGGATCAGGGAAGCCCTCCATTTTAGCCCGTGCGATGCGGATACCTCTGTGCGGATGCAGCAAGGAGCGAGGAGTGAGTAAAGAGGAGTGAGAAGTGAGAGAGAGCCAACCTCTGTTTTCTCACTCCTCTTCACTCACTCCTAGCTTCTTGACTAGGAACCCAGCCGGTCCTAGCCTTAAGTATCTCTGCATCGCGATACAAGGATACCCATGGACCTGGCTACCGCCTCCAGCGTGCTGCGCCTGCTGGCGGACCCCACCCGGGTGCGCCTGCTCGCCCTGCTCGAACGCGAGGAACTGACCGTGGCGGAGCTGGCCGCGGTGCTGCACCTGGCGCAGCCGCGCGTGTCCACCCATCTGGCCAAGCTGAAGGAAGCGGAGCTGGTACGCGACCGCCGGGCCGGCGTGTCCGCCTATTACCGCGCCAACGCCGAAACCGACGAGCACCTGCAGGTGCTGCTCAAATCCCTGCGCGACAACATCGACGACGCCCTGCTGCGCGAGGACGCCGAACGCCTGCCCGGCGTGCTCGCCCAGCGTGCCAGCGAGGAAGGCTGGGCCGACACCGTCGCCGGCGACATGGAGCGCCATTACTCGCCAGGCCGCACCTGGGAAACCCTCGCCCGCTCGCTGCTGCAGCTGCTGGAAACCGGCGACGTGCTCGACATCGCCTCCGGCGACGGCATCACCGCCGAACTGCTGGCCCCGCACGCCCATTCCATCGTCTGCGTGGACAGCAGCGAGCGCGTGGTGGAAGCGGCGGCGCAGCGCTTGAAACCCTTCGGCAATGTCGAAGTGCTCAAGGGCGACATGCATGCGCTCGAGCTGGGCGAACGCCGTTTCGACCTTGTGCTGATGCTGCACGCCCTTACCTACGCCGAACACCCGGCCAAGGCCGTTGCCGAGGCCGCGCGTGTGCTGCGCAGCGGCGGCCGCCTGCTGACCGTGACGCTGGGCAAGCACGACCACCGCGCCGTGGTGGAGCCGTTCGATCACCGCAACCTCGGCTTCTCCCACGACGAACTGACCGGCTTCGCCAAGAAGGCTGGCCTGGAAGCCCTGAGCTGTACGCGCCTGAGCCGCGAGCGCAAGGCGCCCCATTTCGAAGTGATCAGCCTGCTCGCCCGCAAGAAGTAAGGAGAACGCCATGAGTACCCTGCCCTGGCTCCATCCCGAACGGGTCGCCCTGCTGGAAAAAGGGCTGCGCGAACGCATCCTCGTCATCGACGGCGGCATGGGCACCATGCTGCAGGGCCATCAACTCGACGAAACCGCCTTCCGCGGCGAGCGCTTCGCCGATGGCCACGACAGCACGCATGCGCACGACCATCCCGGCGGCTGTGACCTCAAGGGCAACAACGACCTGCTCACGCTGACCACGCCGGACATCATCCGTGGCGTGCACGAGGCCTACCTCGAAGCCGGCGCGGACCTGATCGAAACCAACACCTTCAACTCCACGCGCATCAGTCAGGCCGATTACCACCTGGAACACCTCGCGTATGAGTTGAACCGCGAAGGCGCCCGCCTCGCCCGCGCCGCCTGCGATGCGTTCGAGGCGAAGACGCCGGACAAGCCGCGCTTCGTCATCGGCGTGCTCGGCCCCACCAGCCGCACCGCCTCGCTGTCGCCGGATGTCAATGATCCGGGCTTCCGCAACGTCACCTTCGAAGAACTGGTGACCAATTACACCGAGTCCGCCGCCGGCCTGATCGATGGCGGCGCCGACCTCCTCATGGTCGAGACCATCTTCGACACGCTCAACGCCAAGGCGGCACTGTTCGCCATCAGCGAGCTGTTCCGCGAGCGCGGTGCGCGCCTGCCGGTGATGATCTCCGGCACCATCACCGACCGCTCCGGCCGCACGCTCTCCGGCCAGACGGCGGAAGCCTTCTACTACTCCGTGCAGCACGCGCGGCCGATCTCCGTGGGCCTCAACTGCGCGCTGGGCGCGGCAGACCTGCGCCCGCACGTGCAGGTGCTGGCCAACACCGCCACCTGCTTCGTCAGCACGCACCCGAACGCCGGCCTGCCCAATGCCTTCGGCGAATACGACGAAACACCCGAACAGATGGCCGCCGTGATCGGCGGCTTCGCCCGCGACGGCCTGCTCAACATGGTCGGCGGCTGCTGCGGCACCACGCCCGCGCATATCAAGGCGATTGCGGAGGCGGTGCGCGATGTCGCGCCGCGCACTTTGCCTGCCCAAGCGAAGGAGGCCGCATGACGCTCCCTCTCCCCTCCGGGGAGAGGGCCGGGGTGAGGGGCCAATCTTGCCTCACCCTCGCACTACTCAGCCTTGCCGCCCGCCCCACGCCCCCACATCAATCCTCTCCCCTCCACGGAGAGGAGGACAACGCATGATGCCCCGCTACACCCGACTCTCCGGCCTTGAACCGCTGGTCATCACGCCGGGCCTGCTGTTCGTCAACGTCGGCGAACGCACCAACGTCACCGGCTCCGCGCAGTTCCGCAAGCTCATCAAGGAAGAGCGCTACGAGGAAGCCGTGGACGTCGCGCGCCAGCAGGTCGCCAGCGGCGCGCAGATCATCGACGTCAACATGGACGAGGGCCTGATCGATTCGGAAGCCGCCATGACGCGCTTCCTCAACCTGATCGCCGCCGAGCCCGACATCGCCCGCGTGCCGGTGATGGTGGATTCCTCCAAATGGAGCGTGATCGAAGCCGGCCTGCGCTGCCTGCAGGGCAAGGGCATCGTCAACTCCATCTCGATGAAGGAAGGCGAAGAACTCTTCCTCGAGCACGCGCGCAAGGTCCAGCAATACGGCGCCGCCGTGGTGGTGATGGCCTTCGACGAACAGGGCCAGGCCGACACCTGCGAGCGCAAGGTGGAAATCTGCGCCCGCGCCTTCGAGCTGCTCACCACCCGGCTCGATTTCCCACCCGAAGACATCATCTTCGACCCCAACATCTTCGCCATCGCCACCGGCATCGAGGAACACAACAACTACGCGGTGGATTTCATCGAAGCCACCCGCGAACTCAAGCGCCGCTTCCCCGACTCGCACGTGTCGGGCGGCGTGTCGAACGTGTCGTTCTCGTTCCGCGGCAACAACGTGGTGCGCGAGGCGATCCACTCCGTGTTCCTCTATCACGCCATCAGGGCGGGCATGGATATGGGCATCGTCAACGCCGGCGCGTTGATGATCTACGACGACCTGCCCGAGGAACTGCGCGAGCGCGTCGAGGACGTGGTGCTCAACCGCCGCGCCGACGCCACCGAGCGCCTGCTGGAAATCGCCGACAACTACAAAGCGAAGAAAGGCGAAGCCGTCGCCGAGAACCTCGCCTGGCGCGACAAGCCGGTGCGCGAACGCCTCAGCCACGCACTGGTGCACGGCATCGACCAGTACGTGGTGGAAGACACCGAAACCGCGCGCCTGGAATCCGCTCGCCCGCTCGACGTCATCGAAGGCCCGCTGATGGACGGCATGAACGTGGTCGGCGACCTGTTCGGCGCCGGCAAGATGTTCCTGCCGCAGGTGGTGAAATCCGCCCGCGTGATGAAAAAGGCCGTGGCGCACCTCATCCCCTTCATCGAGGAGGAAAAGGCGCGCACCGGCGATGCCGGCAAATCTAACGGCAAGATCGTCATGGCCACCGTGAAGGGCGACGTGCACGACATCGGCAAGAACATCGTCGGCGTGGTGCTCCGCTGCAACAACTTCGACGTGATCGATCTGGGCGTGATGGTGCCCACGCAGAAAATCCTGGAGACGGCCATCGCCGAGAACGCCGACATCATCGGCCTCTCCGGCCTCATCACCCCGTCGCTGGAGGAAATGAGCCAGGTCGCGCGCGAAATGCAGCGCCAGAACTTCACCATTCCGCTGATGATCGGCGGCGCCACCACCTCGCGCGCGCACACCGCGCTGAAGATCGAGCCGCACTACAAGTCTCCCACCGTATGGGTGAAGGACGCCTCGCGCGCCGTGGGCGTGGCGCAGTCGCTGGTGAGCAAGGAGCTGGTCGACAACTTCATCGCCAAGGTCAAGGCCGACTACGCCGAAGTGCGCGAACGCCATCGCAATCGCAGCGGCGGCAAGCCGCTGGTTCCGCTGGACAAGGCGCGCGCGCAGCGCTTCACCACCGATTGGGCCGGCTACGAACCGCCGCAGCCCAAGCAGCCCGGCATCACCGTGTTCGACGACTACGATCTCGCCGAACTGCGCGGGTACATCGACTGGTCGCCCTTCTTCAACGCCTGGGAACTGGCCGGCCATTTCCCCGCCATCCTCACCGACGAAATCGTCGGCAAGCAGGCCACCGAGCTGTACAAGGACGCGCAGGCGATGCTGGACCAGCTCATCACCGAAAAATGGCTGACCGCGCGCGGCGTGATCGGTTTCTGGCCGGCTGCGTCCACGGGGGACGATGTCGTCGTGCCGCTGGACGGCGGCAAGACGGTCACGCTCCACCACCTGCGTCAGCAGGTCGACAAACCAACGGACCGCCCCGATTTCTGCCTTAGCGACTTCATCGCCCCAAAACCCGCCAACAAGCAGGACTGGATCGGCGGCTTCGCCGTCACCGCCGGCATCGGCATCGACGAACACGTGGCCCGCTTCGAAGCGGCGCACGACGACTATTCTGCCATCCTGCTGAAGGCCCTGGCCGATCGCCTGGCCGAAGCCTTCGCCGAGCGCATGCACGAACGCGTGCGCCGCGAGTTCTGGGGCTACGCGCCGGACGAATCGCTGGACAACGCATCGCTGATCGACGAGAAATACCGCGGCATCCGCCCTGCCCCGGGCTATCCGGCCTGCCCGGACCACACCGAAAAAGGCACGCTGTTCCAGCTGCTCGACGCCACCCGCCACACCGGCATCGAACTCACCGACAGCTTCGCCATGTTTCCCACCGCCGCCGTGTCCGGCTGGTACTTCTCCCACCCGGACAGCCAGTACTTCGTGGTGGGCCGCCTCACCCGCGAACAGGTGGACGACTACGCCAAGCGCAAGGGCTGGACGCGCGAGGAAGCGGAACGCTGGCTGGCACCCAATCTGGATTACGATCCGGATTGAGGCGCTCAAGCCGCGCTTGCATGGTTACTGCACTATGCCTGCACCCGGTGGTCTGGGACCGCACTCCGGCCCAAACCTCGCGCAAACGCCTGTATCCCTCACCGTCATTCCCGCGAAAGCGGGAATCCAGTGCCTTTTGGCCTTCCCGCACTACGTAAAGACGCTGGATGACTCGCTTCGCTCGCCCCTTCGGGGCCGCCCTACGGGCGTTCTGCGCGCGTTGCGCTTGTCCCGCCTTCGCGGGAATGACGGTAAGGAAGTTGAGCGTCCGCGCGAGATATCGAACAGCCCCTCAAACCTCACTCTCCACCAGCGACCGCCGCTTCATCTCGCGCATATGCACGACCAGGTTGTACACCGAGACAAAGGACGGGAAGAAATTCGACAGGATGCCCACCGAGTCGTTCTTGCCGAAGATGAAGTAGGACAGCAGCAGCGCGCTGCCGATCACCGACAGCCACCAGAACGACAAGGGCATCACCACGCGCTTGAGCTTGCGCGTGTAGTACAGCTGCACGAACCAGCGGCTGGTGAACATCACCGAGCCGAGGAAGCCCACCATCTTCCAGGGCGTCAACTCGAACCGGTGCAGGGACCCGAGGATGTGGTCGAGCTGGTGGGTCAGAAAGTCCATGGACGGAGGGCCGATAGCTGAAAAGCCGAGCATTGTACCGGTTCACCTTTCAATCAACTGCCATCCCTGGGACTTTTTTTGGCCCGGAGGCTTGACCCACCCCCCCCACACCCCGTATATTTGCGCGCTCGGCGGGCGATTAGCTCAGCGGTAGAGCACTGCCTTCACACGGCAGGTGTCGCAAGTTCGATCCTTGCATCGCCCACCATAAGAATTAACGACTTAGGCCACCTACCAAGGTGGCCTATTTCTTTGTACGGATATCGGTACGGAAATTCATCCCGAAACGGTCTCCCCTCGATGGGTGCCGTGTTCCGTCGCCCCTCCCCTATCGGTAGAGTTTCCCTGACCATCCAGGGGAACCACCATGCAGCCCAATCTCCTTGCTGTCGTCGCCGCAGATGTGGGTGCTGTACCCACCGTCTCTGATAGCCGATTCGCTTGGTGGTCATCCGAAGATGCATGCGGTGTGCAGCCATCAACGCTTGCCGACCATGTGGCCCAACTTCTGGCAAATGGCCGCCCCGTTGCGCTAGGCTCTGTGTGCCCCCTGTTTGTACCACTTCGTAAAAACGAACACGCCTTAACCAACGCACGCCCAGAGAATGTCCGCCAGGACGATGGGCTGCGCCTAGGAGTGGCAGCGGCGGTGCAGGCTCGTTCACCGTGGGACCGGCGCAAGTTCCCTGAGTGCTACATCGCGTTCGGCAGAGCACGCCCGCTAACACCCCTGCCTTTCTCGATTGGCAAGCCTTCCGCGATCACGGGCGGGGCCTGTTCTTATGAGAAGCGTTCGTCACGGGGCCCAATAAAGTCGGCTCCCATACGCTCAATAGCGACGCCATTGCCTAAGCTGCACCCGTGGCTAGGCTGCGAGGATGACTTCCAAAGCCCACCGGGAAAGCCGACCAAAGAACACACGAGGGAAAGCATGGAATGACCGAGCCACTCATGGATAATGCAAAGAAATGCTTGGACATGCTGCACAAGCTACTCGGCGTGTGGTTCGTTCTTATCGTGGCCAGCGCCTATCTGCCACCATCGGCACGGATCAAGCTCCCGTTTACAGATATCACCGCCCCTGGTGATTCAGTTCGATGGGCATGCTTGTTCGCCATCTTCTTCATTGGCCTTATCGCTCACGCCATCGTTAGCATGCTCGTTCGCCTCTGCATCACCATTGAAAAAACCGAAGAAATTGAAGCCGCTTTCACATATCCGTCGGTAGCCACGCTCGGCTCACCACCAGCGCGAGCGATGTTCGGAATTGGCCTAGCATTTGTACAACACATGGTTGCTGCAACAGTGCTGCCTCAATGGAAGTTTTGGGGTGGTGACATATGGCTAGGTGTCGCTTTCGCATTCTCTACACCAATGATCTTTTTTGGCTCGAAGCTCGCCAGTTGGCAGCACACCGTCATAAAAGGTATCGAAGAAAAGGCCTCGAAGGAAAACCCATTACCTGATAGCGCGTGAGGCACCTATGGGTGAAGCAAGGAGACAACGCGAACGCGGACAACAAGGAACAACGGTCGGCGCACACCATGTCGTTATCATCGAATGGTTGTCGGTAGAAGAACGCCAAACCGGCTCGGAATTGGCAAACCGTATCCGTCCGTGGAACAAGTGCCCAGTCGTCCTTTACACCTGTAAATCCGCAGCTGACGTGATTGCAGCACTTAATGACGCGCTAGAAGATCTAAAAACGACGGGGCATGTACCCATAGTCCACTTCGAAGCGCACGGGCTCGCACCCGACGTCCATGATAACGATGGAATCGCAGGCCCTAATGGTAATGGTGGAACTGAGTGCCTGTATTGGAAGCGCCTCGCGCCTCTGCTAGGAGAAATCAACCTGCACTCCCGCTTTCGCATGTTGCTCCTAGGGGCCGCTTGCCACGGAATTAACGCGCTGGACGCCATCGAAATCACGTCTCGTCCCGCGCCGTTTACGGCGCTCATTGGCTTTAATGGCATCGTGCATCCTAGGCGTCTACTCGAAGCCATGGTGGCCCTGTACGGGGAATTGCTCGACGGTGGACACAAGATCTTGCCCAAGGCCATTGAAGTCGCAAATCGCGAGTTAAGTACTTCCCTTGGAGAAGAACTAACGCTCACTACTTGCCGCCATTTCTTCCTCGCTGCCGTAGCAACCTATGTCCAAAAGGAAATGCAGCCGGGCTACCGGGCCCAAGAGAATGAGCGTCTTCGCTTGAAGTTGATTTCGGAGCGAAAGATATTCACTACGGCAAAAGTTGATCAAATGTTTCGCACTGTTTTGCGCAACCGATTAACCGAGATAGTTGCAACCTTTTTTGCCTATGAAGCGTTACCATCCAATCGGCGGCGTTTCCCCATTAACATTGGCCGCATCATTCGCGAGCAAGAACAACTACATAACTCGTAAGCCGACCGCCCTACTTAAATCGCGCCAGCATTGGCTACGTCCTCCGGCAGCGGCTTGTAGCCGCCATTACGCCATCACCACGTTGCCAGCCCACCAGCGTGGCCACCTTGCGCCACACTTGTTCTGGAGGCGGCCAGCCGCGCCCGTGGATGCACTGACCACAACCATGCTCGCATTTGCGGCGCAAGTATGCGCGAGTCGCCCGATGGTTCCGCCTCGGCAAGCCTGTCAGCCGCCGCATACACTACTTCACCCTCGTGAAGTAGTGCGTACGCATCGCCGGCAGGCCGTTGTCGCCGGTAAAGGCCGACATCTCGACCATGGATTTGCCGTCCTTTGCCACGGTAAAGATGCGCGTGGAAGCCGGGCCGCCGTTCCTGCCGAGCGCCATGACCAGCACGTTGGGCGCGGGCATGCTCATGGCGGCGCTGTCGGCCTCGATGTTGTCCTTGACGGGTACCGGGGTGCCGTCGAGCGGATTGGTTCCCACGCTATGCGTCTTGGCGCCGCCCGCGTCCACGATGTCGACCTGCGTGGTGAGCTTGCCGGGGCCGGCGTCGCTGAAAGTGAGGGTGACGCTCTTGGGCCGCGCCTGTGGCGGCATGGGCAGGCGCGAAACGTCGACAGCCCATTGCCCCCACAAGGGCGATGGCGTCGCCGCCTCCGCGCGCGCCGATGAAGCCTGCACGGAAGCCGCGAACAACAGCATGGCCATAAGCGCTTTCATGGAACCTCCTTTGTTGCCAGGGATGCATCGGCACCGCCACGGATCATCGACCCGCATGCGGCCAACACCACGCACTACGGAAACAGCGAAAGCTCGCCTTCGATCTCCACCGGGATATTGAACGGCAACGCCGCCACGCCGACGGCACTGCGCGTATGCCCGCCCCGCTCCGGCCCGTACAGCGCGATGATCAGGTCGGAGAAACCGTTGATCACCTTTGGCTGCTCGATGAACCCGGGCGCGGAGTTGACCATGCCGAAGACGCGATGCCAGCGCCGCACCCGGTTCAAGTCACCAATGCTGCGCTGAAGGCTCGCCAGCACGGACAGCGCCACCAGGCGCGCGGACGCGTAACCCTCGGCCACCGAAAGCTCGGCGCCCAGCTTGCCGAATGGCGGCGCCATCTGGCCATCCGCGCCCTGCGGCCCGTGCCCGGAGAAGAACACGCGCGTACCGTCCACCTGCACCAGATCGAACGGCAGGCGCAGCCCGGCCGGCACCGTGAACGGCGGCGGCAGCGTCAAACCCATCTCGGCAAGGCGTGCGTCGATCTCGCTCACAGGCGCTCCGTGGTGCGGAAGGCTGGTTGAAGTGGGGTAACAGGTGTCCCGCCGAAGCCCATCGTTTCAGATGGCCTCTTTCGCGTCAAAGAGGCTGGACCAATGCCCTGGCCCCGCCCATGAAACGCTGCGTTTTCGCGGCGACCAACGTGTCCTTCTGACCTGCCCCCAGGTTTCCGTGCCAATCTGATCTAAGTAGAGTCCGTCATAACGACGAGGACGGACATGAAGAAGCGTTTTACCGACGAACAGATCATCGGCTTCCTGAAACAGGCGGCAGCCGGCGCACCGATCAAGGAGCTGTGCCGCAAGCACGGTTTCAGTGATGCCTCCTTCTACCTGTGGCGCAAACGATTTGGCG
>NZ_QICJ01000002.1 GCF_003201105.1 Dyella sp. AtDHG13
ACGCAAGCCAATGCGCATCGCCACCGGCCGCCCCGCCGCCAGCTGCATCGCCTGCAAGGGATACGGATCGGCCGGGTCCGACACCACCAGCGCCAGGCCCTCCTCCCCCACCCGCACCGGCACCACGTGCTGCTGCTTCAGGAAACGCACCGACACATCCAGCTCCGCCGGCGGCATGTCCGGCGCCTCGCGCGCGGACAAGAGCGGCGTATCGAGCAACTCCGACCAGGCTTCCGCCAGGTCGCGTTCGGACACCAGGCCCAGCCGCGCCATCAAGGCCGTCAGCGTGCCGTCGGGGGATTCCTCGTGCAGGCGGCGCGCGCGGGCGAGGTCGGTATCCTTCAGCCGCCCCTTGGCGAGCAGTTGGCGAAACAGCGGCGCCTCGTCGGCCAACGCCGAGTCGTTACGATGAAGTGCAACCGCCTGCGAAGACATAAGCCTACTCGAACGCCATGATTCGCCACAGGCTGCCACGCGCGCATGACAGCTTGTCCTACATGCAAAAGAACGTGAGAGAGAGCCCCCGCCCTCTCCCACGTTCCACGGCAAAACAACCACTGCTAAGTCGATCAGGTACCCACGCAGCCCTGCACCTGGGTCTGGGTGAGGCTGGTGCTCAGGAACGACAGGCCGGTGAACTGGCCGATGGTGCTGACCTGGCTGGTGATCGCGGAGTTGTACGGCGCCCACATCAGGTTCTTCACAGCGGTGGTGTCCGAACCGTTGTGCGCGCTGTTGGCCAGCAGGTACGACACCGCCACGATCGGATAGCCCGACGACGGGTTGGCATAAGCCGAGGGATCGACCAGCGCGATGCACTGGGTGGACGGCGCACCGGAGATAGCGGCGATCACCGGGCGACCGGTGGTGGCGTCGGCACCGTTGATGACGCTGTTGTAGTTGATGCTGGTGCTGCTGATGGACAGCGGCGAAGCGCCGAAGTCATTGAACGGATCCTTGCCGTTGACGGTGGCGGCACCGACGCCCGGCGGCAGCGTGTTGGCCGCTTCGACGTAGGCGATGGTGCCGTCCGTGGCGGCCACGGCGTTGGCAACGGCGGGGTTGCCGCTCTGGCCGCTCCAGGTGGACGGCAGGCCGCTGGTGAAGAACTTGGCGACGACGTTGGTGAAGGCCTGGTCGGTCACGAAATGCTGGCTGGCCGTGCCACCGCACACGGCGGACAGGTGGTTGCTGAAGCCGAAGCTGGTGCCGCTGCCGTCGGAGCGGTAGACGACCTTGATCGGGCCGGAAGCGCTGGAGATCTGGTTCCAGTCGGTGATCTTGCCGGAGAAGATCTGGCAGACCTGCGTGTCGTTCAACGCCAGCGAGCTCACGCCGGACTTGTTGAACGCAATGGCGACCGCGCCGGCGACGGCCGGGAACTCCACCGGGTAGCTGGTGGGACGATTCGTGCGGTAGTTGTTGTAGTCGGTGGCGCTGAGCGGCGAATCCGCACCGGCGAAGTTCGGCTGGGTCAGGTCGGGACGGCCGACGCCCGTGTCATTGGCGCCGAAGCCCGTCGGCGTCGGGCTGTCCGGGCAGGCGTTCTGCACGTTGTAGCTCACGCCACCGATCGTGCCGCCGGCCAGGATGTTCTTGCCCGCGCCACTGCCGGTCTGGCAGTAGTAGGTCTGCGGGTTGCCCGTCTGGGCGGAATACGCGGCAAGCAGCGAACCTTCCACCGGCGACAGCAGGCGATGCGAAACGTCCGCACCCGTGTAGCCGAGGGCCGGCAGCGTAGCGCCGCCGCCCACGAGGTTGGTGCCAGCCTGAGCGGCCGATGCAACAGCGGCCATACCAAGAACGAGCGCGCCCGCGAGCGCCTTCATGCGGGTATTTCCATTGGACCCGAAAATCATGACAAACCCCTTGGCAGAAATACCTCCGGAATGGAGGCCAAATATGTTTTACGTTGCAACAGTGACGCGGCGATTAAGAATTGAAGTAAATGAAAATGACGCAGGCATTACCGATATTCGCCGTTTTTTATTGGACAAATTTGGCATGACACAAACGATGTCACGCAGGTGATGAATGCATGAAAGTTTTGCGAGCATTTAAATCACGACGCAAATCACACTTTCGCGTCAATCGATAAATTCGCGGATCATCGTCGCGACCTCCGGATCGAGGCCGGGCTTGGACGAAAGCTCGTGAAGATCACGGCTGTCCATCTCGCGCACGACGCCGCGCACCGCGCTGCGGCGGCCTTCCTGGCACCAGACATTGAGCACGGGCACCAGCGGCAGCAGCGTGTCGGCGGCCAGCGCCTCGGGCACCGCGTCGATCTTGCGCCGCAGCCGGTTTCGCACCACGTAGCTGGAGCGCGCATGCCAGGCCACCACGGGATATTCGAGCAGCCGTCTCGAAAATGCCCGGCTGCATTGTCCGATCAAACGCTCCGCCGCCCTTTCCTGATGCGCGTCGATAAGCTGTCGCAACGCCTGGGAAAATGCCGCGAGGCGGCCGTTATCCCGAAGCTCTCCGGGTATTTCCATGGCCATTGGAATGAATAATCCATTACATCGCACGGGTTCGATATCGATTAACCGGAAATAAGGAACCCAGGCCGGCGCACGGGGCGCGCCGGATTCGCTTGACTGCCGATTTTCGAATGGTCAATCCGGGATTTTCCATTCGGTTTATGCGCGGCCGGGATGAAACACCACCGGCCGCCAGTCCATGCCATCGCAGCCACGCGCTTATTCGGCAAGCCGTGCGCGCTCCTCCGGCGTCAGCTGTTCCTTTGCGCGCAGGCTGAGCTGCCCCGCGCCCAGTACCTGCACCGGACTGTTGGGGTCGTAACGCCGGCGACGATCCTTGTCGTTGATGGCGCCGGTGCCATCGCCGAAGCCGAGCACCTGCACCGAAATCACCGAGGGCAGCTTGTTGCGCGCATCGTCCTGCTGCTGTTTGTTCACGTCGTCCACGGCCTTGGTCACCGCATTGGCCGCGGCGCTAGCAGCGTTGAGCGCACCCACGTTCACCGAGGCCGCCACCGGCACGCCGATCTTTTCGCCCTGCACCTGGATGTTGTCCGCGTTCGCCACCTGCGCCGCCGCGACAATCAGGTTGCCCGAGACGCGAATGCCCGCATCACCGGCGTCCACCGTGCCGCGTGGCGCGATCAGGTACACGTTGCCGGTCGGTGCGCCAGGGATCGTCTGCAGGGTCGCGATGCCGGCGCCGCTGACCTGCCCGCGCGCATCGATGCGGCACCATGCGTCCCACGTGCACAGATAGGTCGGCGGCGGAATTTCCGCGGTCGTCTTGGCGCCCTGGCCGGCATTGATGTCGCCGTTGGAACTCCACATCACCAGGCTGCCGCCCTGCTCCGTGAAGATGCGGCTCTGCGCCAGCAGCACGCTGCGGTCGGTGAAGATGTTGATGTCGCCCTTCTCCAGCGTCAGCACGCCCATGCTGTTGGGGCCCGCGATGACGTTGCCGCTGCTATCGGTGATGACAGGCGGCGCCGACGTGCTGCCGAGCAGGGCCTGTCCGCCCGGCCCCAGGATGGTGATGTCGCCGCCCTGCTGGGTCTGGATGGTGGAGCTGCGGATATCCAGGTCGCCAGTGTCCACCGTGGTGGCGGCGCCGTTGACCCCGCCCTGCCCGGCGCCGTTGGAGGTGTAGCCCAGCGACGCGGGGAACAGCGCGCCGATCGCCGCGTAGCCGCGCGCGTACTTGCCGTAGTAAGGGCTGGAAGGGTCGTTGTAGTCGGCGCCCACCTGCGCAAGGATCTTGAACAGGGACTGCGATACGAACTGGCGCTGCACGTAGTCGGGCTGTTCGCCGAAGAGTTCCCGCGCCTGCTGCGGCGTCAGGTTCACCGTGAGCTTGTCCTGCGCGAAACCGGTATCGACCACCTGGCCGGCCACGCGCCTTTCCATGAACTGCACCAGTTCGGGCATCAGGTTGACGCCATCGGTGGTGCTGTCCACGTAACTGGCGATGAAGCGACCGACCTCCATGCCCGGTCCCACGCCATAGAGCACGTCGATGTCCGCGCTCTCATGCGGCAGGTACGGGTTGATCAGATTGCCGATGGTCTCGATGCCGGTATAGCCGCCCTGGTTGATGGTCGCCACTGCGGCATTGCCCGCAACCTCCGTCTGGTTGGCCAGCGGGCCGATGTTGCGCCCGGCCTGGACGAGGAAACTGCCGGGACCACCGAGCAGCAACGCCGGCGCAAGCGTGTAGGCGCCATAGTCCTTCTTGCCGCTGTTGCCGTTAATGAAGAAGTTCGTGCTGATCTGCCCGTCGTAGATATCGCGCCCCGCGACGATGCGGGTGACGTCCGCGTCTCGCAGGTGCTGTCCCGAGAAGGACAGGTTCACGACGTCCCTGCCGGCGTAGACCAAGGCCGGCTTGTTGGGCAACAGCAGGAGCGAGCGATACAGGAAACCCGTGGGCGAAGTGATGCCGTCGGTCAGATCGCCGCCCATGGCGTAGATGCGCACCGGATCCGCATCGTCGGCGTGCAACGGGTCGGCCTGGTGCAACAGCGACGGGTCGGCACCCATGAGGTAGCTCGCCGCCCACAGATTGGAGGCGGAAGCACCGCCCGAGCCGCTGGGCTGCAGCGCCGAGGGAAGCAGGTCGGCCGACGCGTCGATCAGGCCAAGGTTGGATACATCCACGCCATTGGCCTGCATGGTGTAGACCTGCTGGCTGAGCTTGACGTTCTCGCCGGCCAGCATGCTCAGGTTGCCCGTGGCCGACGGATACAGCGCGCCCGCGCCCCGCATGTCCACGTTGCCCGACAGTGCCTGCAGGTCGATCGTCGAAGGCAGGATGGCGCCCGGATTGAGGCCGGACTCGCTTGTGAGCTGGGCATTGGCCGTGTCGAACAGCATGGCCGGCACACTGAGGCTGTCGAGGACAACGTCACCCTGCGCGGAAGCCACCTGAACCGACGAGTTGGGGCTGTAGCTCTGCGAATCGAACCGTTGCGCAGGAAGCAGCCTGTTGATGGATGCCGTGTTGGTGTTGCCGCCCCCCGCCAGGTAAGACGGGTTGTAGATGCCGCCGATATCGGCGCCCAGCCTGGCCTGCACGTTGAACTGCGCGTCCTGCAGCGCCAGCAGCGTCGACACGCCGCTGGTGATGCCGCCAAAGTTGGAATTTGACGATGGCACGGTATAGCTGAGGTTGCTGCCGATAAGCCCGCCCGCGTGCATGTCGGCCGTACCCTTGGCGACGAAGTACGCGCCGCTGAGGATGTTGCGTCCCGCATCCACACTCAGGTTGCCGCCGCCCACGGTGGTGATGCCGGTGCGGCTGGCGTTCGCATACCACGTGGTGGGAAGCGACACGGAAAGCTGGCTGATGTCGCCGCCGGCCGTCACCGATACATTGCCACCCACGCTCATCACGCCCTGGTCGAAGTTGGCAAAGTTGATCGACGATGCGCTGCCGTCCGCGGCATTGCCCGTCTGCATCCACTGCCACCAGTACTGCGAAATGTCGGTGCCGGAAGCCCCCTTGGTCACGCGCCCCGTCGTATCGACCACGGACTGGATGGCGTTGATGTCGCCCTGCGCGGCAAGGCTCACGTCGCCGCCCTGCACCGGATTCACCTGGCCGGTGCTCAGCATGTTCGGCATGTACGGATCAGACAACGAATCGATCCAGGACGGACGGATGGCCGACACGGCCGTGCTGGCGGTGGTGCCATCGGCAGGCACGCCAGCGGTATAGACGGCTGCCGGCGAGGCGGCGTCGAGCCAGTCGATATCGCCACCGGAGGCGATGTCGATGGATCCGCTGCCGGTACGCACGGTGGTCGGGAACAACCACGTCTTGCCGTTGTAGGGGCTGGCAGAGGGTGCGGTCAGGCTGTCCACGAACGCGAAATGGCCATCGAACGAGACATTGCCGCTGTTGGCCACCGTGGCGAGCGGGTCGGCACCGCCGGCGGCCGCTCCGGCGACGAAGCGGTAGGACGAGCTGGAGCCGCCGAGCAAGGTGGCCGACTGCAGCGATGCCGGACTGCCCAGCGACGGCATGTTCGACGGGCTGTTGTTGACGGCGCTCGCCGGGACATCCACATGGGTGGGCGGCGGTGGCGTGCCGCCACCGGACGTGAACGGATTGGCCGCCGGTGCGAACGGTGCATAGAAAAGCTGCGAGCCGATCAATGTGCTGCCGACGCGGTTGTACACGTAGCTCCAGTAGTTCAGATGCCCCGTGATGTACGTCGCGTAGTCGCTGGTGTAAGCGGTGTAGTCGGTGTCGGTGGGAAGCAGCAGCGGCGACGGTGTGGTGCTTCGCTTTGCGCTCGTCGCATTGAAATTGCCTTGCAGCCAGGCCTGGTAAGCCGACACGTAATCGGCGTAGTCGGTATAGGCCGACGGTTGCGGAGCGATCAGCGGCGTGGGCTGGTAGGCCAGGAAGTAGCGAGCCGAGTTGTTGTTGTACGCGGCAAACGCACCGGCCCAGGTGAGGCCCTGAGGATTCTTGTTGGTGTTGATCTCGCCAATATAGGCCTCGTAGTTCGTGTAGTAATTGGCGGACTGGCCTGCCAGGGGCGCTTGCAGCGGCTGGTAATACGGATCGTTGGCCAGGCTGGCCTTGCCGCCGCCCGGCGTGTAACCCACGCTGGCCGAACCCGGCTTGAGGTTGATGGTGCCGTTCCAGATGCCATTGGCATCCAGGTACTGCAGCGTGGCCCGATAGTTGGTCAGCGCCTGGTTGTAGGCGGGTTCAACCGGATCGGCTGCCGGCGCGAACGGCGCGTAGAAAAGCTGCGTGCCGATGGAAAGGGAGCCCACGCGCTGGAACACGTAGCCGAAATACGCCTTGTGTCCCGTGATGTAGCTCGCGTAGTCGGTCGTATACGCGGTGTAGTCCGTGTCCAGCGGCAACAACAGGGGCGAAGGCGTGGTCAGGCGTTTGGCGATGGGGGCGCTGCCGAAGTTGGACTGCAGCCAGCTCTGGTAGGCCGACACGTAATCGGTATACGCGGTATAGGCGCCCGGTTGCGGCGCCACCAGCGTCGTTGGCGAATAGGCAAGGAAGTAGCGGCTCGGAACGTTGTTGATCAGGTAGAAATCGTAGGCCCAGGTGCCGACCTGGCCCTTGCCGATGTCGCCGATGTAGGCCTCGTAGTTGGTGTAGTAGTTCGCCGACTGCGCGGTCAACGGCGCCTGCACCGCCTGGTAATACGGGTCGGCGGTGATGTTTGCCTTGCCGCCGCCCGGCGTATAGCCCTGCGCGGCGTTGCCGGCATGCAGGTTGATGGTGCCGTTCCAGAGGTTGTTGGCATCCAGGTACTGCTGGCTGGCCTGGTACGCGGCAAGCGCGGTCGCATAGCCGTTGTCCGACGGCGGTGGCGCGGGCGGCGCCGGCGGTGGCGGTGGGTCGGCAAGCTGCGCGCCGCTGTTCTGCTGATAGAAGCCGTCGGTGATGCTGGCCTGGATGTCCAGGTCTCCGGCAGCGCGCACCGTGAGGATGGGCGCGAGCCCCTGGTAGCGATACGCCAGCACGATGCTGCCGTCCGGCTGCGTGGTGCCGGCGCCGAGGTTCCAGTTGGTGAGGACGGAAATCTTGCCCTGCAGCGCGCCATCCGCCGGGTTGTCCAGCTCGATCCCCGGCCGGAGCTGCACGTTGGCGATGCCCGCATAGCGGTTGCCGAAGGTGTAGCCCGGCTGCTGCACGTAGCCCATCAAGGTGCCGGCGCCCTTGCTCGCGTCGCCGTCGATGTAGCCGTAGAAACCGGCGTGATCGCCATTGGCCTGGGTGGGGATGAAATAGTCGTTCTGCAGGTACTGCTGCAGCTGGTCCGCGGTAGTGGGCGCGGCAAGCAAATTGCCCTTGGCATCGGCCCACTGGCCGGCGACCAGGGTTGGCGCACCGCTGAGCGGCGTATCGCCGTACCAGCCAGCCGGATCGATCACGCCGTCGAAATGGTATCTGCCCGATGTCGTATCCTTGGTGCTCCAGATGGCATACGGCTCGATGGTGACGACGCGCGCGCCCTTGATCGACGAGGTGTTGTCCACGGCGATGCGCACGTCTCCATCCGACAGCAGCGGCGCGCGCATGCTGACCGAGCCGCCGGAGAAGCTGTCGGACGAACCGCCCGACACATCGATCACCGCCCCGCTGCCCAGGTGGATATAGCCCGAGTCGGCGGCAGCCACGTTTTCATAGCCGTAGGTGCCGTTGTAGCCGCCGCCCGGCGTGCCGCTCGTGCCGATGGCCACCGTGCCGCCACGCTGCGCGGGGATGCTGCTGGTCGCGATCAGGCGGCCTTCGATGTCCACGCCCTTGTTGCCGTACAGCGAGATGTTGCTGCCGGACGCGCCCGCCGCGTTCACGGTGCCGTCGATCAGCACCTGTCCGCCGCCGGCATCGCCCGCGCCGCCGCCGTTGGCGTTGAGATAGACGCGTTGTGCCGCCAGCGTGTGGCCGGCGGAAAGCACGAGGTTGCCCGCGCCGCTGCTCGCCTGGAACAGCCCGGTGGCACCCGCGCCGCCGGCGATGTCCACCAGCGCATCCAGATCGAGCGCCCCGCCGCTGCCTACGGTGAAATAGCCCGCGCGGTAACCGCTGCCGGCGCCGCCCGACAAGCGGCCGCCCAGCGCCACCTGAGTGCCGGCCTGAAGCGTAAGGCTGCCTGCATCGCCGCCCGCGCTCGCGCCGGAAAAGTCGATGGCCGAACCCGGCGCAAGATTCACCGCGCCATGGTCGGACGTGATGCTGAGCGCGCCGCCCGGCGCATAGGTGGTGGTGTCGTAGAAGGTCTTGTTGATGCCGGCCACGGAGAGCCTGCCGCCACCGCTTACGGTGACATCGCCATTCGTCGCTTCGATGTCGAGGTTGCCGGCCGGCGCGGCGACCGCCGTGCCGATGGATACCGAGCCGCCCGTCAGCTGCAGCGCACCGCCCATCACGCCCGCAGGCGCGACGCCCGCCGAGCCGGTGACATCGAGGGCGCCACTGGTGGTCAACTGCATGGTCGAAGCGTTGTCCGCCAGCAGCAACGGCGTGGCGAGGCTGACATTGGCCGCCCCGAATTGGAACGCGCCGTTGCCCTGCCCGCGCACGCTCTGCGCGGCCGTGGCGCTGAAGCTGCCGAAGCCGCTCAGGCCGGTGCTGCCGTTGCCGAAGTCCAGCTCGTTGGCGCGAACCGTGAACTGCCCGGGGCCGTTGGAGAACGCTGCGCTGCTCGCGCCGAGGTCGTTGGATAGGCTCAGGCGGTCCGCCGCGATGGTGACCGAGCCGCCGTTGCCGATGAAGGTACCCGCGCTCAGGCTGAGGTCGTGCGGCAGGTCGATATCGACATTGCCGTAGAAACTGATGCCGTTGCGGCTGCGCAGCGTCAGGCTCTGCGCGTTGCGCAGCAGGCCCAGCGTGTCGGCGCCGATGACGAATCCTCCAGTGCCCGGCGCCAGCGTGGCGCCAGCGCCGAGGAACGAGATCTGGTTGCTGTAGCTGTCGATGGCCTGCGCCGACAGGGCCGCGGTCGGATCCACGCTGGTGGCGCCGCTGGCGTCCAGCGTCAGCGCGCTGCCGCCATCCACGCGCGCGCCCGCGCCGATCACCAGTTGCCCCACGCCCGCCGCCGAGGTGTTGTTGCGCACCACCGCGGCCGTGCCGTTCTGCGACACGCGCAGCAACGCGCCGTCGCCCTTGACCGCGGCGAGGGCATTGCCGGCGGCATCCGTACCGGCCACCTGGCCGAAGATCAGCGGAATGCTGCCGGTGCCGTTGCCGCTGCCGGTGGCCGCCAGGGCGCTGCCGCCCTGCAGCACCACGCCCTGCGCGCCGGGGTTGCCGTTGCCGTCCGCCGCAAGCAGAACCTCCGGGCCCTGCAGCGGATGCGCCGCGTCGTTGGCCAGCACCACGCTGTCGGCCGAAACGCTGACCTGGTAGCCGCTGCCGGTGAACTGCCGCGAACCGCCGATCAACAGGCTGCCCGCACCGAGCGCATTGAGACCATCCACCGACAGCGTGAGATAGCCGTCCGTACCGGCCTGCCCTGCGTCGACGATCTCGATTGCCTTGTCGGAAATGTCCACCAGCGAACCGCGCCCGCCAGCGGCTGGCGTTGCCGTCAAGGTCGTGCCGAGGTTGAGCGACTGCGTGGCGGCCAGCGCCACGCGGCCCGCATCAGCCACGGCCGGCGGCGCGATCTGGCCGGCCTTGGTGGCGAGGCTGGAGAAGAAGGTGTCCGCGTCCGTGAGGCGATATTGCGAGTACTGCTGCCACACGCTTTCCGACTGCAGCAGGAAGGTGGTGTTGCGGGCGCCGCGGGCACCGGTCAGGGCGTCGGCAAAGTAGCCATTGACGCTGAGCGTGCCGTCGGCCTGCACCGCGCTGCGGCCGAACACCGTATCCGTCGCGCTGGTGTCCTGCACTACGCGATAGGCGCCCGGAAGCGTGGCGTACTGCGCCGGCAGCAGCGTGTAGTAGCCCGCCGGCAGGCCGGGCGCACCCGACAGATAGACCTGCTGCCCTACCGCGGGCGCGGCGTTGCCGAGCTTGTCGAATGCCGCATCGTGCGGCGCGACGGGCGAGGCATAGCCCGGTACGATCGCATAGACGGCGCGGCCATCCGCGTACTGCGGCACCTTGATGCCCGCAGTGCTGTTCTCGTAGCTGGTCTGGTACTGCGCCAGTACATCGCGTGAACCGCCGGTGCCCGTGACCCACTCGGACGCCTGCAAATGGCCGCCACCCGATACGTCCACGCCGGCGCCCGCATCCAGCGACAGCGCGCTGCCGTTGATCTCGATCTGCTTGGCCGGCGCGGCCGTGAGGTCGGCCGAGTCCCTGTTGGGATCGCCGTTGTAGCGCCACTCCACGCCATCGACCGTGGTGCCGAAGGGCACGGTCTGCCCGCCCAGCGAAACGGAGGTAAGGCTGCCCGGCGCCAGATGCACCGACTGCGTGACCGCCAGCGGATACAGGCTGGGATCCACGCCAAAGGCGCGGGCCTGCGCGACGGGATCGCTCACGCCGAGCGCCAGCGTGCCGGACGGCACACGAAGCGTACCCTGCTGCTCGATGTGATCCGCTGCCACCAGCAGTGCGCCGCCAGCGGAAAGCGGCGTCGTGCTGCTGCCGTTGGGGAGGAAGGTGACCGTGGTGGTCAGTGCCTGTCCCGCCGCATCCTTCAAACCGGAAGCGTTGGCATCGACGATGAAGGCGTAGTCGCTCGCAGGGTAGATCTGCGCAGCCTGGAACTGCAGGTTGCCCGTGGTGAACAGCAGCCCCGCGTTGCCGGCGCCGCCCGAGTAGGCAAACGCGGGCGTTTCGTAGAAGCGGATATCGCCCGTGGAATGGAAGTCGGCGTTGGCCCAGCGCTGCAGGTTCAGCCAGCCACCCAGGTCGATGAAGTCCGCGTTGACCTGCAGCCGCCCATCGCCCGCCAGCGCCGCCGGCGTCATCGGGGTCGCCACCGCAATTCCGTCGGCATTGACGCCCACGCCGGTGATGCCCACGTAGGGCGCGTTGATCTGTACGTTCGCGTTGCCCGTGGTGTAGCCGTTAGCCGCACCCGGCGCCGTCGCGCCCGCGGGAAGCGCCTGCAGCGCGGAGACATTGGCGGTGAAGGAGCGGCCCAGCGTGAGGTTGGTGTCGCCTGCGAAAGCCAGCGGCAGCACGACCTGCTTCGCCGACGAGCTGTACAACGTGGAAAGATCCGGACCGACCGACACCGACGTCACGCCGGAGCCCGCAAGGCGATCCACCGCGAAATGGAGCACCCCCGAAGGCGTGCCCGATTCCACCGCGCTGCCCGGGGCCAGACCCGTCGGGACGAGATTGCCCGATGACTGGAACACGATGGCGGTCGCCGCAGGTGCCTCGCGCTGGATCGGGTTGGTGCGGGTAAGGCCGACGATGCCAAGGCTGCCGCCTTCGGCCTCGGCACTGCCGCCATGCGCGGAGAGGCCCGCGTCGAAGAACAGCCCCGCCTGCGCGGCAAGGTCAATGCTTCCGGCATCGCTCCACACCGGCGTGCTGACGTACGGGTTCGTACCGCCCAGGACGCTGCCGCTCGCCGGCAGGTCATAGTGGTCCGAAGCACCGGACACATTGATCTCGCTGCCCTGCTGCGCCACCAGATAGCCGTTGTTGGCCGTCAGCGTGACGCTGCCGCCATCGAGCACGGTGCCGCTGCGCGGAACCACCAGACCCAGCCGGCCTGTCGCCGGATCGATGGTGTTGACCGCGCTGGCCCACGGATTGATCAGCGAGACGCCGGAGGCGTCCAGCACGGACGACGAGCCCAGCCACAGCTCCGGCGTCACGCTGGGAAGACCGGCTCCGCGCACCAGTCGCCGGGTGGAAAGATCGATGGCGCCACCGGGCGCATCGATGCTGCCGAGCACCGTGGTCGCCTGCGTACCCTGCAGCGCCACATCGCCGCCCGCGTCGGTCGCGATGCTGGCCCCTTCGCCCAGCACCACGGAGCCGCTCACGCCCTGATAGACCGGCGCGCCCAACTCGGGATTAGCCCAGCTGACCTGCCAATCCAGATAGCGGCCCGCACTGAGCGAAAAGCCGGGCCCGTGTCCTGCCGAGATATCCCGCGTGACGTAGCGATGGTAGACATCGAGTGCACCCACCGTTGCATAGATGCCGCCCGGGTGCGCTGCATCCGCGGCGTACAGGTCCGTTCCGGTCGGCGCGGCAAGCAGCGCCTGGTAGTCGGGCAGCAGGTTTTGCCGGGAGACGTGGATCTGCGCGCCGGGCGCGATGATGCCGTCGGTGACCGCGGTGAGTGCGTAATGGTCGAAGCCCTTGCCACTGAAGAACGAGGGATCGAGATACAGGCCGTTCGACGTCGACAAGGCGCTGGGGTCGCCGCCGATCTGGATGGAAGCGGCCTGCAGCGTGAGTGTTCCACCGCCACTGAAGCCATAACCCAGCAGGTTGCCGCCCAGCACCAGCGCACCGCTGTCCAGCACCGGCGGGGGTGTGCCGCCGCTGCCATTGAAAGCATCGCTCCCCTGGGAAGAGCCATAGGTCTGCAGGGCGATGTCGCCGCCATGACCCACCGGGACACCCTGGTTCAGTTCCACCTCGCCGCTGGGCTTGACGTAACCGCCGCCGGATACGTCCAGCGTGCTGCCCGGCCGCAGGATGACCGAGCCGGTGCCATCCCTATTCGTCCCCGGCGCATAAACCTGGCCCGCGGTCAGCGAGATGCTGCCGCCATTGGCGTAGCGGTCGCCGATCAGCGCATCGGCGGACTTGCCCATGTCGTTCACCCACAGGCCGCGCGCACTGAGCACCGCGCCGGCACCGATGGTGATGTCGTTGTCGGGCGTGAGCTCAGGGTTGATCACCAGCGTGGGATCGGACCTATTCCCCCAGACAGTCGATGTATTGCCGGACGCGATGGCAATGGAGCCCGCGGGAGCACTCAGGGAACCGAATATGTCAATGTGCGAACCGTTGAGCGAAATGCTTCCGCCCGGCATCACGCTCAGCTGCGTTCCCGCTTTCTCCGTGATCTGCCCGGTGGCGCTGCCGGCGATGGTGAAGTGCGAGAAGCCGCCGTTGCGCACCATGTCGGCCGACACCGGCACCCAGTAGCGCAGGTCGTCGTCCGTCGGCGTATGGCTGGCCTGCGAAGACAGCGCCGAATCCCAAGGTGTCTGCGCATCGAAATCGGGGACGCGATCTTCCAGCACCAGCGCCGACTGCTGCAGCATGATGCCGGCGGCGTACTGGGTGCGGTTGGTGCTGGCCGCGATGGAGGAGTTCAGGCTGAGGCTGCCGCCATCGGGCTGCTTGCCCTGCCCCGCCTGGTCGCGCCCGGCAAAGGCCTGTGCGGTGATCAGGCCGTCGAGCACCAGGGCATTGGTCGTATTGATGTTCAGCGCGCCCGCATCGCTGCCCACGATGAAGCCCGGATCCCAGCGGCCGATGCCCGCAAGCAGCGGATTGGTGAAGTTCTCGCTGATGCCCCAGCGCGCGTGGTCCGCGGTGAAATTGCCGGCGAAGCCGACGACATCCACGTTGGGATCGGCGCTGGCGATGTTGTAGATACGCCCGTTGGCGCCGAGCAGGTTCGGCGTACTCACCCAGCCGGGCTGATACGACAGGAAGCCGCCATCCAGATTGAGCTGTGCGCCGCTGCGCACGATGACTTCCGAACCGTTGAGCGAAACGCTGCCGCCCGCCGTCATCATCTGGGCGATGTCGCGCGGCATGTTCTGCACATAGCCCGCGACATTCAGGATGGGGCTGCCCACCCAGTTCAGGCCATCGGCGCGCGTGCCGCTCTGCGTGCTGTCGATCAGCACATTCTTCTGCGTATAGAGAAAGCTGTTGCGCAGCAGCGGCGAGTCCGCCAGCTCGTTCTGGCCAATGCGCGGCACGCTGACCAGCAACGCCGACATCGGCAGGTTGACGTCGGCAAGGCCGGAAACGTCCACCACCGCGCCATTGTCGATATAGATGCGGCCGGCGGTCGGGCGAGTGTCATTGTTGTCCAGGGTGGCCGTCAGCGACAGCGACGCGCTCGGCGCCTCGAGCAGCGCGTTGGACTGCAGCGTGACCATGCCACCGGAGAGCGAGAGCCGGCTGCTCTTGAACGCGGTATTCGCTGCCGCCGTGGAAGACGTCGTGCTGCCATCCTTCTCCGGGAGAATGGCGGTCACCGAGCCGGGGGCCAATACCAGCGAGCCATTGTATTGGTAGCTGACGGAGTTGGTGTTGGTATTCCAGCCGCCGCGATCCGCGGCGTTGAGCTCGATGCTGCCGGGGTAGCTGATGCTGGTCGACGCCAGCGCCACGCCGGCCTGATTGACGTTGTAGCCGAGCATGTGCACCTGCCCGCGCCGCGACTGCACCAGGCCCGTGTTGGTGACGGTACCGGGGATGTATGGCTGGCCCGCTCGGCCGCCATCGCTGGCGTATACCTGCAACGAACTCAGCGGGCTTCCCGCCGAGGCATTGCTGAACTGCGCGCCGGCCGCCAGTATCGCCTGGCCATCGTCGGCGATGACCGAGCCGGCGTTGGAAACATTGGGTGCGGCGATCAGTGCGAAACCCTGGGGGCCCGTGGTGATCGAGGCGCCCTTCTGGATCACCACGTCGTGGTTGCGACCATCGGTGAAGGCGCCATCGAACAGGAAGCCGTTGATGGTCGACGGGCTATTGATGCCGCCGGCCAGGAAAGCCGCATTGCTCGTCGCGACATCGCTCCCCAGCAGGTTCAACGAACTGGCCAGGAACGACCCCGTGTTCACCTGGCTACCCGAGCCGAACAGGATGCCGTTGCGGTTGAGCAGGTACACCGTGCCTTCGGCCTTGATCTGGCCAAAGATCTGGCTGGGCGAACCGCTGGGATCCTGGATGCGGTTGAGCGCGATCCAGTTGTTGCTGCCGTCGGACTGCGTGCCGCCGCTCTGGTTGAAATAGAGCGTGGTGTTGCGGCCGATGTTGAAGCTGTCCCAGGTGAGGATGGCCTTCTGCGCGGTCTGCTTCACCTGCACCGTGGTCTTGCCCGCGGCCAGCGTCTGCACCGGCGCGTTGGCGTTCTGCCACAGCAAGGGATGGGTGGCCGCGCCGGCCGCGACCTGCAGGCCGCCCGCGGCGATGCCATCGGGGACCGGCGAGGCGAGTTGCTGGGCAGCCTGCTGCGCCGCCTGCTGTGCGCTGAGCTGCGCGGCAACCGCGGCCGCCGCATTGTTGAGGTTGGCGATGGACTGCTGCACCACGCGCTGCTGCAGCAACTGGCCGGACGTCTGCGCCGCCAGGCCGCTGGTGTCCGGCATGCCGGCCGCTGCAGGATTGGGCGCGGGCGCGGCGTTGGCGCGCTGCCCTGCCAGCCATGCCTGGCTGAGCGGCGGCGCACCCGCGTGGGCATGCATGGCGCCCATCGCCAGCGCGGCGGCGATCCACTGTGCCAGGGGGCGTCGGCCGGGTACGGCGCGCGACGATGTGGCGGAAACCTGCTGCGACCTGACCGTCTTGCTCACGAGACCCCTATCCCTTGTCATTTCATGGCTACAGGCGTGTGCGTCCTGGACGCGACGAGACGCTCCCGCTTCCGCGAAGGCCGCTCGAAAAGACGCCGAGTGTCGGAAGTAAAGACGTCCGCTGCGCGGCTCGACTGAACCTTTGTCACCAAAACTTCATAAGCATCCGGCCCGCTCGGATCGGCTTGCGACGCCGACATCGCACCGTCACATCGGCTGTCATGCGCAGGCATTCAATGCACCGGCGCGAGTTGCGCGGCGGGCGTGGGCGCATACGTCGGCGGCGGCCGCTGCGGCAGCACCGACTTGCCCAGGTTGGAACCCATGCGATGGCTGAGCGCGGAAAAGTTGTACTGGCCCACCTGGCGATTGGAAGGCTCGTTGGCCACCGCATCGAGCGCCGGCGCCGGCGCAGCGGAACTCGCCGCTCCTGCCGCCAGCACGCGGCTGAGGCAATCGAACGCCAGCACCGATTGCTGGTTGATGCTGACGTCCACGCAACTGGCCGCAGCCGTCGACGATGCCACCGCCTGCCCCTGCACCATCGCCGGCAAACCGCACAGGCAGCACAACGCCATCCACCCGACGACTCGCCGTAACGCGCGCAGCGGCTTTCGCCAACGCGCGCCCAAGGCGATCACGGCTGCGGCGCCTCGGCGGCGGGACGGTAGCGCTGCTCGTAGAGACGGTCGCCGTAGCCCTGCGCCGCATTCTCCAGCTTCACGCGGGACGAGGCGGCAAAGGGCTGGCGCGACGCCATGACCGTGCCCATGTCGATATGCGCGTAGGCGTCGATCACTTCGTTGCCGATCTTGTACATCGCCTCGTTGCGCGCGGTGCAGGTGGACAGCTCCTTGCGCACGCCGTCGAGCTGCGTGGTCAACGCCGCGTTGTGGGACTGCTGCTCCTGCAGGCGCGCGGCGCTCTCGGCGGCAGCCGTGCGCCCCTGCGCCACGGCCTCCTCCGCGCGCTGGCGCGCATCGCGCTCGCTCTTCAGCGCTGCGCCGTCGCCAGCCGCGCCGGACTTGTAGCGCGCCAGCTCCGCCTGCGCCTGTTCCAGCGCCTTGCGTGCCTGGTCGCGTTCGCCCTCCACGGACGCCTTCTGCGCCTGCCAGCTGGCCTGTTCGTTCTGCAGGTCCTGCAGCTGGCTGCGGGTATCACGCAGCTGGCTGCGCAGTTGTTCCTCCAGTGTCTGCGCGTGCAGCGAACCGGCCAGGCCGAGCAGCGCGAGCGACGTCGCCAGGCGAGTGAAGGTGTTCATGCGCCATCTCCTCAGAACTTGGTGTTGATCTCAAGCTGCACGACATCGATGGACAGCGGCGGCCCGTACACCTGCTTGGCGTTGAAGTAGCGCGCCGACAGCCAGGTGCGCGTGGCGATGCCGTAGTCGACGGTGAGGATGAAGCCCTTGGCATTGGTGCCGCCAAGGTGGAAGTTCACGTCGGTCAGGCCATCGAGCACGGCGTCCGGCTGCAGGTACTTGTAGCCGAAGGTGACATTCCAGTCGTTCGCCGCCATCGGGTTCGGATTGCCGACGATGCCGCGCACCAGCCAGCCCACCGGGCCGCTCTTGTACGGGCCCGACTCCGTCGCCGAGGCGCCGCTCTCGTAGTTGTTCACCGGCGCGCCCAGGCCGTTGGCGTAGCGCGTCAGCGCATCCCTGGCGTGGTAGGCCATGTTGCGCACGTAGTCCGCCTGGATGCGGGCCGGCGTCTCGCCGATCTTGAAATCGAAGGTGGAGGTGATGTTGGCCAAGTGGTAGTCGTACGACAGGCCCACGAACTGGGGCTGCGCGTAGTTACTCGGCGAGGACGGATCGGGCACGATGTCGCGCAGCAGGAACAGCGTATTGCCCTTGAGCATGTACGAGGGCGCGTTGTCGTCGGTGCTGCAATAGTCCACGCCGGTGTAGATGGGGCACGGCGCCGACAGCTTGCCGCGCATGCCGTCGAAGAAGTAGTACGCCAGCGCGGTGCTCCACTTCATGTCTTCGTCGATGTGCCAGGTCAGGCCCAGCTGCGCGGCGGACAGCCAGCGGCTGTTGCTCGCGTTCTTGTCGTAGCCGAAGCCCTGCGACGGCGTGTTGTTGCCGGTGTACTGGATGGGGAACATGCCGGCCGTGGCGAAGCCTTCGAAGTCGTTGTTGAACGGCACCTTGAACTTGCCGGCGATGCCGTCGAAGTTGAGTTCCGGCGAGTAGATCAGGTCGGTGACGAAGAACGGATCGGCCATGCGGCCGAACGTCAGCGAGCCCCAGCTGTACGGCTGCCACTGGATCCACGCGCGGTCCAGCCAGATGTCCTTCTTCACCAGGCCGCCGCCCAGCGTCTGCGTGGTGGACACCGGGTTGTTGTCGTTGCCGGTGCCGATGCGCACGCCGGCCGTCACCGTGTCGGCCACCTTCGCCGTCATCGCCAGGTGCGCCTGCATGTCGAGAATGTTCAGGCGATCCTGCTGCGAGTTGAGGATGGGCGGGTTGACGCCCTGCGAGATCTTATTGATGTCGAACGGGCCGTTGCGGTTGAACGACGCGTAGTCGATGAAGTACGGCGAGTTGTTGCGGCTGTACAGCCACCACTCGTTGCGCACGCGGATGTCGCCGGACCAGCTAATGCGGTCCAGCCATTCCGGCAAGGCGTTTGGCGTGGCCCAGTGCTCGGTCTTGGCCTGCGCGATCACTTCCTGCTTCACCTGGTCACGGATCTCGTTGCGCACGCTCTGCGGCACGTAGGTCACGCGCACGTCGCCCGGCTGCGCGCCGTCCGCCGGCGGCAGCGCGGCCGGCGCGGCGGCGGCCACGCGCTGCGCCTGCTTCGCCTCGGCGTTCGCCTGGGTGATCAGGCCATCCGCATCGGCCTGCGAAATCAGGCCCTTCTTCACCATCAGGCGGATCAGGTTGATGGTGGCGTTGGGCGACGGCGCGGCATCCTGCGCCAGCGCGGGCACGGCGTGGGCGGCCAGCAACAGGGCGATGCTGGCGCACAGCGCGCGGCGCGACAGGCGCGCGCCCGCGCGGAGGACATTCCTGGAACTCATGACTTTCTCCAATGCGTGGTGTTGCCGTGCGGCAAGCAAGGGAAGAACAAAATCGAAGTGTTCATGCCGGTCGCCGCCCGCGGATGGCCGCGCGCACCGGCATGTGCAAGGTGGATGGCGGCGGCGTGTCGATGCGCAGGCCCTGCAGCACGCTGATCAAGGCCTGGTCGGTGTTGGACGAGCCGCTGGGCGTCACCAGCTCCACGCGCGACACGCGGCCATCGGGTTCGATCCACAGGCTGGCCTTGACGTCGAACGCCAGCCGGCGCGTGCGGTCGTCGCGCTCGATCGCCTGCTGCAGCGCATAGCCGAGGTATTGCTCGTAGGAGGCGCCGCCAACGCCGTTGCCGCCACCGCTGCCCACCATGCCGCCGCCATCGCCGGCGCCGATGTTGAACGAGTCGTTGCCGGCCTGCGCCGGGCCATTGATGGTCACCTGCTTGGCGAGATCGGGCGCCTGCTTCGGCGCTTCGACCGGCTTCATCGGCTCGTTGGGCTTGGGCACGTCCTGCTTGGTCTCCTCGACCTTCTTCGGCTCGGGCGGCTTTTCCTTGGGCGGCGGAGGCGGTGGCGGCAGCGGCGTGATGGTGGCGATGCGCGGCGCGGATCGCCGCACGCCCACCTGGTGCCCCGCGAAATGCCACAGCAGCAGTCCGGCGGCGATCGCCACCGCCGCGACGACGAGACGCCCGCGCCAGCGTTTCCATCCGCCATTGCTTGGTGCCGGTGCGTTCATGGCTGGCCCTCGCACCGTCAACCTTGCTGCTTGCCGGTGACCAGGCCGACCTGCGACAGGTCCAGTCGCCGCAGCAGGTCAAGAATGTCGACCACCTTCTGGTACTGCACGTTGGAGTCGCCCTTCACGATCACCGGGAAATCGGGCGTGATCGCCTTCTGCGTGCGCAGGCGCTGCTCCAGCTCGCCCAGCGTCACCGGAAAGGCATCCAGGAAGATCTGTCCGCTGTCGGACACGGTGATCGCCTTGGTCTGCGGCTTGGCCAGGCTGACCGACGCGCTGGCCTTGGGCAGGTTCACCTTCACGCCCTGCACCGAGGCCGTGGTCATGATGATGAAGATCACCAGCAGCACATACGCCAGGTCGAGCATGGGCGTGATGTTGATGTCGTCGTACGGCTTGTCGTCGTCTTGAACCTGCATGGCCGCTCTCCTCAGGCCGTGACCGTGGTCTGGTCGATGTCCCGATGAAGCTCGGCGAGGCGCGTGACGAACTCGTCCACGAACACCTGCATGTTCGCCGTCACCGCCTTGTTGCGCGTCAACAGGTAGTTGTAGCCAAACAGCGCGGGAATCGCGACGAACAGGCCGGCCACGGTGGCGAGCAAGGCGGCGGCGATGCCGGGCGCGATGGCGTTGACGTTGACGTCGCCCGCCGCCGCGATGGCGGCGAAGGTGATCATCACGCCCACCACGGTGCCGAGCAGGCCAAGGAACGGGCCGCCGGATATCGCGATGGTCAGCATCACCATGGAGCGCGACAGCTTCTGGTTCTCGCGTACCAGGGTGGAATCCATCACCGCGCGGATCGCCTCGATCGACTCGCTGGCGATCACCACGCGGCCGTGGCCGTCGCGGCGGCGCCACACTTCCTTCTTGCCGATCTCGTACAGGCGATACAGCGAGGAATCCGCGAACTCGCTGGCGTGGCTGCGCTCGTCGCCCATGCCGAGCAGGTCGCTGCCCAGCCCGCGGAAGCGGTCGAGGAAGCGGTCATTGGCGTTGGTGACGCTGCTGACGTAGCGCGCCTTGTTCCACATCACCACCCAGGAGATCAGCGCCATCACCAGCAGGATGCCGATCACCACCCAGGCGTCGACCGTGACCGATTTGACGATGATGCCGAAGTAGCCGAAGCCGAAGCCCGATTTCTTTTCGTCCTCGCCGTACTGCAGCAGGCGCGACTCCGCGCCCTGCGACGCGGCTTCCACGGCGATGAGCGTGTCCGGACGGGCGACGCGCGACAGGCGCACCTCGTCCAGCTCGCCGCTGAAGTTCGCCAGCGGAGTGGCCGCGCCAGCGGCGTCGCCGCCGAGCGTGGCGACGGAACTCAAGGCCGGCATCGCCACCGCGATGTCGCCGTAGGGGTGGCCGTCCACGTACAGGCGCACATGGCCCGCGCCGGACGTCACCGCAAGATGCGTCCACTGCCCGGCCTTCAGCGGCTCGCCCGCCGACGAACGCTGCGGCTGTGCGCCATCCACCTCCACGAACGGCACGCCGCCATCCAGCCCGATGACGAAGGCGCGGCCTTCCTGGCGGCGCGCATAGATCGCGGTCGGCGCCGTGGGCAGCGCATCGAGCTTCACCCAGGCACTGAAGCTGAAGTTGCCGTTGTCGGCCACGTTGAGCGAGGTGCTGGCCGGGATCTCGATTACCGAGTTGCCGTCGAAGCGCGCTGCGCGCCCGACGATGCCGCCGTCCACCGTGCGCGCGGCGCCCTTGAGCGCATTGTTGGCGTAGGCCGTGGCGTCCCTGGGCAGGCTGCCGGCCGCGTCGTCGAAGTGATACACCAGGGTGTAGTCGGCATCGAAGGTCGCCGCGCCGCTGCTCTGCGCCGGCGCCTTGCTGTTGCCGTAGTACATCCAAATGGTCTGCTGGGCATTGGCCGGCAGATCGGTCACGTCCACCCAGATCTGCCCCACGCCCATCACTGGGTCGAAGGTTTCCACTTCGTAGTTCAGCGGCGTCTTGCCGTCGGCGGCGATGAAGCGCAGGTCCGCGCCGTTCTTCGCCACGCCGTCGAACTGGAAATTGCCCGAATGCAGGCGCACCAGCAGGGCCACGCGGCCGGTGGCCGAGGTGAGGGCCGCGCCCTTGGGCGTGGTGTCGATGGTGATGGCCTTTCGATAGGTCCAGTCGTCGTTCCACCACGCCACGTCGGCAGCCATGGCTGGGCGCGCCAGCCACGAGAGGCATAGCAGGCAAGCAAAGATCAGGTAACGCATCGTCGTTCCACCCCTATGCGGCAAGAATCCGTTGAATGAGCAAGTCATGGGCGCGCCTCTCACAGGCTGGCCTTGAGGCTGAAGAGCACCTGCCCGTCATGGCTGCGCGTGCGCGCGCCGTCATGCAGCGGATAGGCGTACTGGAGTTCGGCATTCACCGCGCGGAACAGGCTGAAGCGCGTGCCCACGCCGGTGCTGAGCAGGCTGAAGCGGCTGCGCTGGTCGGGCAGCGGATCGATCAGCAGCACGCGCCCGCCATCCAGGAACAGGTGGAAGCGCCAGTCGTCGACAAAGCTGCCGAGCTTGTCAGCAACCGACGGGCTGCGCAGTTCCACCGAGGCCACGGCGCCGTTGTCGCCGGTGTCTTCCGCGGCCAGGTAGCCGCGTACGCTGCTCGCACCGCCCGCCGCGAACTGCTCGCTGGAAATCAGCGGCGAGTCGGCCAGCTGTACGCTGCCGCGCACGGCCAGCGCGAAATCGCCGCCCAGCAAGTGCGTATAGGTCAGGTCCGTGTGCAGGTAGGCGTAGTTGTCCTTAGCCTTGTAGCGCAGGTTGTCGAACTCCGTGCGTGAGCTGCCCAGGCCGCTGATGCCGAGGTTCAGCGCGGCGGTAAATGCCAGGTTGGATTTGTCGCCGCTGCGCTGGCCGGTGTAGGACACGAACACCGGGTCGTAGGTGATCGGCACCTTCGAGGTCTGCTCGCCCAGGGTGATGTTCTGGTCGAAGTGCTTGTGGTTGATGCCGAACGAGATCGACTGGCTGTAAGCCCCCAGCAGCGGCAGGTTGCGCGTGGCCTGCAGCGTGAACGCATGGCCCTTGCCCAGCACGTTGGTGCCGCCCAGCGTGTTCGCATTGCTGTTGGACTTGTAGCCCGAACCCAGCAGGCTCCAGCTGGTGCTCAGCGGCGCCAGGTACGACAAGGCATACACCTCGGCCGCGTTGCGGTTCTGCGGCGCCACGATATAGGTGGCGGAAATGGCGTGCCCCGCCTGCCACAGGTTGTCGTAGCGCACGTTGGCGATGGTGCGCAGCTCGGGCGTGTCCGCGCTGTGGTCGTTGTTGACCTCCAGGCTGGCATGCAACGGATACGTATCGGTGACCTTGAGCGTCACGTCCATGGTCTGCGGCAAGGTACCGGGCTTGAGCACCGGCACCACCTGCTGCCCGGGCTGCGCATTGACCTGGGCCAGTTCCGCCTGGGCCTTGGTGAAATTGGGCACCGAGCCCTCGGCAAGCGACGGCACCGCGTCCCGGATGGCCTCGGGCGAGTGATACTTCGCGCCCTCCACGCGCACGCGGCCGATGCTGTTCTCCACCACCTGCAGCAACAGCACGCCGTTCTTCACCTGCTGCGGCGGAAGCTCCACCACCACGGACTGATAGCCCTTCGCCTGGTAAGCCTTCTGCAGCGCATCGCGCGCCGCGTGCACGTCATCCAGGCTGCGGCTGGGACCAAGGAACGGCTCCACCGTCTGCTCGATCTCCACCGCGTTGAGCAGGTGGTTGCCGCGCACCAGGTACTCGTTCACGTCGAAGCGCGCCGGCGGCTGCCCGGCGGCGGCCTTCTGCGGCTGGGCCTGCGCCGCGCCGCACGCGCACAGCAGGGCCAGAGCCAGGGGTTTCAAAGGCCACTGCCGCCACGCCATTCCCTTGCCGCTCATGCGCACGCCCGCCTCCGGTTGACTCGCAGCGTGGTTCGCGCGAGCGCGAAACGGGAGGTTAGGCTGGCGTTTCTAACCGAAAGACGACAGGCAGGTGTCCGATCCATGGCAGGCACAACAGGCGCACAGCGACGATGAACGAGGCTGCCTGACCGCCGCGGAGATGGCCTTCCATACGGCCATACGTCGTTCGTTTCCATCACGCAAAATCGTCCCCGGGCGCACCCGCCGGGGTCGCCCTTCCCTCTTGCCGATATGGCCGCCCGGACGGGTCCGGGCGGAAGAAGAAGTGGGCATCCGAGCCCTTGCATTCGTCCTTGCCCAGAAAGACGGAGGACCGCATGCGGGACTGAACTCAAGTCACGAAAAATTCATGTCAGCGACTGTTTCAGGCACTTTTCGCCCGGCAAGACACGAATCTGTCATCTGCGCCGTCATGCACCCGGGCATGACGCGGCAACGCCGCGCCCGCAAAGCACGCCACGATTCGGCAACAGGAAGGAAAACTCAGCTCACCAGCACGATGCCGCCGGGCAAGCTGTGCACCGACGCGCCAAAGGCCTGGTGGATCAGCGATGCGACGTCGCCCAGCTGGTTGAGCGATACCTGCGCGTGCACCTTGCGTGCCGCCAGCACGTCGTTGGTGAGGATGATGCGGCCGGGCCGGTAGCGGTTGATCTCCGCGATGACGTCCGACAGCGGCCGGTTGTCGAACACCAGCACGCGGCGACGCCACGCAACCGTCTCATCCGTATCGGCGGCCACCGCGGGGCCAAGGCCCTGCTCGCCATAGGCAGCCTGCTGGGCTTGCCCCAGCAGCTCCGACCGTCCCTGGTATTCCACGCGGACGTTGCCGTCCAAGCCCGTGACCTGGACCTGGCCATCAAGGCAGCGCACGTTGCACAGCGCGCCCGAGGCCGCGTGGATGCCTCCCTGCAAAGCCTGTACGTCGAAGCTGCCCGGCAGCGTGCTGGGCACCTTCAACTGGATTTCCCCCGTCAGCAACTCGATGCCCACAGCGCGCCCGCCGGCCATGCGCACGTTCATGGCGGTCTGCGTGTTCATTTCCACCACGACGCCATTGGCCAGCGCCACCTGCCGCTGCTCGCCGGTGGCGGTGCGATAGTCGGCCAGGGCATCGGGCAGGCTGGGCCACATGTGCAGCGGCGAGCGCGCAACCAGCAGCGCCGCCGATGCCGCCACCGCGCCACCCAGGAAGGCGCGCCGCGTCATGCGCCGGGGCGCCGGCGCCTTCGCCGCCTGTTCCTTCTGCAACACGTGGCGGGCCGCCACTTGCAGGTTTTCCCACATCAGGCGGGTTTCCGCGAACGCCTGCGCATGCTCGGCACTCAGGCCGCACCAGCGCTTGAAGCCCGTGGCGTCGTCCGTGGTGGCGCGGCCTGAGGTGAGCAAAAGCAGCCAGTCGCGCGCCTCGCGGTGCAGCGGGGAGTCGTGATCCAGGCGGGAAGAAGGCAGGCTCATACCCTCAAGACTCTTTTCCCGCGCCGGGACCGAACCGCTGGACCACACGGCGATCGAGACGCCGTCCACAATGTTCGAGCGCCCGCCGCAGCTCCTTGCCCACCATGCGCACGGAAATGCGGAAACGGTCGGCAATCTCCTGCTGCGGCAAGTCATCCACCCGGGCGGCGATCAGGATCGCGCGCTGGCGCTCGGTCAGTTCCCCCATCGCCCGCTCCAGCGCTGCCACCTCCATGCGCGCATGGACGATGCGCGCAGGGTCCAGCGAGTCGTCGGCGAAATGCAGCAGCTCGTCGACCTCTTCGCCCGTGAGATAACGCGACTCCGCCTGCCGCTGGTCGGCCGCCACGTTCAGCGCCATGCGGAACAGGTAGCCCGCCGGGTTGTGCGACACCACTGAGTCGTCGCCCATCCGCTCTACGCGCAGATAGGTTTCCTGCAAGACGTCGTTGACCAGCTCGTCGGAACCCAGCCGGCGGCGCAGGCGGCGGCGCAGCTCCGGTTGCCATTCCAGGAAAAGACCGAGCAGGGACAACGTCGGCGCTTCCATTCGCCAACCTCAGGCGCGTGACGCGACCGGCGTCGCGCAATGCCAGGCATGCGATGCGCCCGTGGGCAGCAGCAGCAAGGTCATCGGCTGGCCGAGGCCGGCCGGCGGGGGCTCGACCTTCACGCCCTCCAGCACGCGATCGATCGCGGCGTCCCGCGCCTGCTCTCCCGTGCTGCCCAGCAGGCGCACGCGATTCACCCTGCCCCCGTCATCCGCCCATACCTGCAAGGCCAGCCGATAGCTGCCCGGCTTCGCGCCCGGCACGCGGCAGAGCTCGCGCTCCAGCGATGCCTGAAGAGACGCGCCGTAGGCTTCCCAGATCGCGTTGCTCGAATCCGGCGAGTCGGCATCGCCCGAAGCCTGAGCGGCTGCGCTGTCGAAGGATTCGAGCGTAAAGGCCTTCTCCGATGCGTAGCGCTCGCGCAAACCGGTGCCGGCCAGCAAACGGCGCAGGGCATCTTCCGCAGTGAATTCGCCGCGCACGCCGGGCGACATTCTTCCGGCAAGCAGGCGCTCGTCCACCAGCAGCGACTGCCCGGTCACATCACTGAACGACTTCACCGCCGCGCTCAAGGGCTGCGGCCCGATATCGAATCGGTAGAGGCTTGCCGAGGCGTCCGCCGCCACGTCGACCGTCGACCGTAATTCATCTGCATGGCTCGCCCCCCACCAAAGCCAACCCGACAACGCGAGCGCCCACCAGGCGTGCGACATGAAGTACTTCCCCAAGACCCGATGACTGGTCCCTGCGTCGAACGCCGCCACGCGAAACAATGCTCAAGGATGGTAACGGTAACTTATGTCAGTTCAGTAACGCGAGGCATTATCAAGGCATCGTCATGGGTTCGCGAATATGACAATGAAATTGTCCGTTGTGTGACATGGCGATGCACGCATCCGCGAGCCGGATGCCCGCGACGCGCGATTTGCATCAGGTGTAACCAAACCGGTCCAGGCGACGAAGTGCCTACCTGTAAGTCGGTTATTTCGCCAACACATGGACCCGCTCATGGACTCACTTCGCAACTATTACTTTCTTCGTGCAGGCGTCGCCTTCGCCTGGGCCGCTTTCGCCGTCATCTCGGGATCCGCGCCCGCGCTCGTCGTGGGCACGCTGCTGGTGCTCTATCCCGCATGGGATGCCGCCGCCAACGTGATCGATGCACGACGAAGCGGAGGGCTAAAAGCGAACCCGGGCCAGAGATTCAACGCGCTCACCAGCATCGTCACGGCGGTTTGCATGGCCGCGGCCTTTGCCCTGCGCGGCAATGCCGGAGCCGTGCTGGTATTTGGAGCGTGGGCATTGCTTGCGGGGCTGTTTCAACTTGCCGTGGGCGTCGGCCGCCGAAAACTGGGCGGGCAAGCCTTCATGATACTCAGCGGCGCGCAGTCAGCACTGGCCGGGATCTTCTTCATCAAGCGATCTTTCGGCATCGCCCCGGGCATTGCACAACTTGCACCCTACGCGGCGTTCGGCGGCCTGTATTTCCTGCTGTCCGCGCTATGGCTGACCTTCAGGAAAAACCGTCTTCCTTCCGTGGCTAATCGCCAGGCTTCTTGAAAAGCCTGTTTCGGCAGATGCTGCGCCATTTGGCGGCGGGTTCTTTACCTTGCGCGGCCTGGCGCGGTCAGAACCCCACCGGCAATCGCGGCGAATCCGGGGCACCCACGCATTTCATCCCGGCCTTCGCCCGCTTCGTCGCTCCATGGCCGCTTTCGTCGCATGGAATCACCAGCGCGGGATCGTGGTGACTAAGCTCAATGCAATCGACTGAATCGCGCGGTTCAGCGTTGAGCCTGCAACCACCGATCCATCCTTGTCCTCTGCCCGGGAGTCAGTTATGCGTTGCATGGTCGCGATGATCTGCCTGCTGTGTTCCGCCCATCTGTTTGCCCAGACCCGAGCCGTGAGGGACTTTGTCGACCAGTATGCAGATGCCCACCACTACAGCGGGTCCATCCTGGTGCAATGGCACGATGGAAGCCAACTCGTCCGGAGTTACGGCCTTGCCAACATCCCTTTTCGAGTCGCCAATACGCCGCAGACGCGATTCAAGATTGCCTCCGTCACCAAGCTCTTTACTTCGGTACTGATCCTGCAACTGGTCGAACAGGGTCGTATCGATCTCGATCAACCCATCAAGACCTACCTGCCGGACTATCCCGGCGAGGCAGGTAGCAAGGTGACGATCCAACAGCTGCTCAACCACACCTCAGGCCTACCGAGTTTCGATGCGATCATCGACCAGGCCACGGCACTGAGGGAGGGCATGCCCATTTACCAGCTGCCGCACACCAGCGATCAGCTGCTGGCCCAGTTCAGCGCAGGCAAGCTGGTCAGCACGCCTGGGGAGAAGTTCAATTACAACAACGCCGACTACGTCGTCCTCGGCAAGATCATCACTCGTCTGTGTGGCCAACCCTACGAGCAGGTGCTCAAGGAGCGCATCCTCGACCCCTTGCACATGACCGACAGCGGCGTACTCCACCATGGCGACATCGTCGACCGGCTCGCCGATTCGTATTGGTTTCCCGACGACAACAAAGTTCTCTCCCGGGAGCTGCCGGTATATCCCGAAAACTGGTATGCCGCGGGCGCCATGTACTCCACGACGGGCGATCTGTTGAAGTTCGCCCATGCCCTGTTCGGCGGCCAGCTGATCGCACCAGCCACCTTGGATCGGATGATCAAGCCCGGGCTGGATGAATACGGTGACGGCCTATGGTCCTACCAGCTCACCGTCAAGGGCGTCAGGCATCCGGTAATCAAGCGCCCCGGCCTCATCATGGGCACACAGGCTCAGTTCTTCCATGTGATGGACCGGGACATCACGATCATCATGCTGGGCAATACGAGCGTGATCGACTCCGATGCCCTCGTGGAGGACATCGCCAAGCGCGCCATCCAGTAACGACACCGCGGCCAACGACACGTGGGCCTGCGAACAAGGCACGGTTATTCCACAAATGATTGTTCGTTGCGACGGAATAGTGATTTCGACCTGCCGCTATTTATGCGCGCCAGAGGGAACGCCAACATACCTCGCGTTTCCGTTCATAGCCGCCCTATAGACGGAAACAGACTTTTCCATTCACACGAGGATTGCCCAATGCCGTTCGCCAATTTCAAATTTCCTGAAGGTGTCATTGATGCGACCCGCAAGGAGGAAATCATCCATCGAACCACCGCCATGTTTGTCGAATACTTCGGCGAAGGCGTTCGGCCTTACTCCATGGTGCTCGTCGAGGAAGTGACAGACGGCGGCTGGGGGAGAGCGGATGAAACCTTGACGTTGGCCAAGATGGGGCTTGCGCCAAAGACCTAGCCACGCGCCGCAGCCGCCATCTACCGCGGCATGGGCGTTAGGTCGTTGCCGACGATCGGCACCAAATTCGCCGAAAAATCTTCCCCTGACCGCATGCGTCGCGCCTGCGGCTTTTGGGCCAAAAGCGCGTGCTTCCCATCCAACGACTTATTGCGACTCTACATATTGCCTGAACGCATCAAGCGTTCTAGCCCAGTAAAACTGCAGATGTCGATAGATGGACATCGTGGGAAATCCTGATGCCTCGAATTTCAAGACCGCACTTTGCCCATCGGCATGAACCGCAAAACGCAGTTTCGTATAGTTCGACGGATGATCCGGCAGGCGGGACAACGAACTGAGATGCGTGAAGCTCACCTCTTCGCACGGCTGAAATGCCAGGACCACACCCCTGTTCTCGAACGGAAGGTGGTGCGTGCCGCGAATGATAATCGCTCTTCCCCGCATCCACGTCGTTTCCACCTCCACGGAGTAATCGTCACCGCCGAGCCATTCACGCATGCTGTGAAGGTTGACCAGATGGTTCCAAACCACCGCAATTGGTTTCCCCACAATCACTTCTTCGTGAAAGGAAGCCGGAGTATCGCGGTCAGCGCTGGATGGCGGATTCATGGCTCGCCCAAATCGCACATTCGAAATCCGAAGACTAACCCAGGTCGCGAGGCCTACCACGTCCCAGACTTATAGCTATCCGCTCTGGGTCGTTCGTGTCGAGCACACGCCGCGCTCGCCTACCCCATCTCCTTGATCATGTTCACCAGCGCGCGCAGCGGTGCGGGCAAGTGGTGGCGGCCGGGGTAGTAGAGGGCCAGTCGGTCGTAGGGAGGCGTCCAGTCTTCCAGCACACGCTGCAACCGTCCGGCGGCGAGGTCGGCTTCGGCGTCGTATTCGCTCAAATAGACCAGCCCCAATCCGGCGAGGGCCGCTTCGCGCAGCAGGTGGGGCTCGTCCAGCGTGACAACGCCCGGCACGTCCACGGCCAGGGTTTCACCGCGGCGCTCGAACTCCCAGTGGTAGATATGCCCCGACGGTAGGCGCGCGCGTACCGCCACGTGCCGGACCAGATCGCCGGGATGCTGTGGCCGCCCATGCCTGGCGAAATACGCGGGCGAACCGACCACCGCGTGGCGGATGGGCGGCCCGACCGGCACGGCCACCATGTCACCCGGCACGATGTCCAGGGTGCGGAAGCCGGCGTCATAGCCCTCCCGCACGATGTCGATCAGGCGGGCTTCGGTGACCAGTTCCAGCTGCACGCGCGGGTAACGATGCATGTACGGGATCAGCAGCGGCTTCATCAGGCGACGCGCCGCACCCGTCGACGTGTTCAGGCGCAGGGTGCCGGCGGGTGCATCGGCCGACTCGCCAGCACGCTCCATCGCACTGCGGATGCCGGATACCGCCGGAGCCACTTCCGCCACGAAACGCTCGCCGGCTTCAGTCAGGCGCACGCTGCGCGTGGTGCGATGGAACAGCCGCGTGCCGATTCGCGCTTCCAGCGCCGCCACCGACTGGCTCAGCGCGGAGGTGGACATCTCCAGCTCGGCCGCGGCCGCGCGAAAACTGCCGCGCCGGGCCACCGCCAGCACGGCTTCGAGCTCGGTCAGGCCACTGCGCATTATCCGCCCCCGCTTAACGCCGCATTCTTCTTTGTGCAGCTTATCAAGGCAATGCGCGACCCGCATCCTTGGCAGGCACCCCTTCCAAGGAGAACCACCATGTTCCACATCGACCACGTCTATATCGACGGCGCCTTCGCCACCCCGCACGGCGAGGAGCGCTTCGACCTGTTCAACCCCGCCACCGAAAACGTGATCGGCACCGTGCGCCTTGCCGACGCCGAGGACGCGCGCCGCGCCATCGCGGCCGCCAAACGCGCCCTGCCCGCCTGGTCGCGCACCACGCTGGCGGAACGTGCCGCGCTGTTGCGCCGCATGCACGCCGCCATGGCCGCGCGCGAGGACGAACTGTTTGCCGCCATAACACAGGAATACGGCGCTCCCGCCGCCTTCGCGCGGTGGACGGCACGCAACGCGGCCCAGGTGTTTCTGCAGGCCATCGACACCATGGAGGCGTACGACTTCCAGCGCCAGCTGGGCACGGCGCGCGTGGTGATGCAGCCGACAGGCGTGGTGGGCATGATCACGCCGTGGAACAGCAACGCCGGCTTTATCGCCAGCAAGCTCTCCACCGCGTTGGCCGCCGGCTGCACCGCCGTGATCAAGCCCAGCGAGATGAGCGCGCTGCAGACGCGCATCGTGACGGAGGCGCTGCACGAAGCCAACGCGCCCGCCGGCGTGTTCAACATCGTGACCGGCCGCGGCGATGTCGTTGGCGCGGCCATCGTGGAAAGCCCGGACGTGCGCAAGATCTCCTTCACCGGCTCCACTGCCGTGGGCAAGGGCATCCTGCGCGCTGCCGGCAACGACGTGAAGCGCGTGACGCTGGAACTCGGCGGCAAATCGCCCACCCTGATCCTGGATGACGCCGACTTCGCCACCGCCGTGCCGCTGGCGATCCAGGCGGGTTTCATGAACAGCGGACAGGCCTGCATCGCCGGCACGCGCATCCTGGTGCCGCGCGCTCGCCTGGCGGAATTCGAGGCGCTTGCGAAGACCGTGGTCGAAGCCACGGTGGCGGGCGATCCCGCGAATCCCGACACCGTGGTGGGCCCCATGGTCAGCCGCAAACAGTGGGAACGCGTGCAGGGCTACATCCGCAAGGGCATCGAGGAAGGCGCGCGCCTGCTGGCCGGCGGCGAGGGCCGACCGGACGGCCATACGCGCGGCTGGCTGGTGCGCCCCACCCTGTTCACGGACGTGCGCAACGACATGACCATCGCCCGCGAGGAAATCTTCGGGCCGGTGCTGTCGATCATCGCCTATGACGACGAAGAGGAAGCCATCGCCATCGCCAACGACACCAGCTATGGCCTGTCCGCCTACGTGACTACCAGCGACATCGAGCGCGGCGCGCGCGTGGCGGCGCGCATCGACGCGGGCCGCGTGATGATCAACACGCTCACCCACGAACCCAAGGCGCCGTTCGGCGGGTTCAAGCAATCGGGTCTGGGACGCGAATACGGCGTCTTTGGCCTGGAGGCGTATCTGGAGCCCAAGAGCATCATCGGCCTTTGATCGAAGCGGCACGTTCGGTCGTGATGGCGTGAACGGAGAGGCGTCGTCGCCTGCGCATGGCGGCGACGTCATCTTCCCTTCACCACGTGCAGCCCGCGATGGTGCAGCATCCTGCATGGCGATGCGCGCGTATCGCCGCCTCACTCAGGCATCACGCGCCCACTATCCGGAACTCAGCCATGACTCGTTCTTTCGATGCCATCATCGTTGGCGCCGGGCAAGCCGGTCCGTCGCTGGCTGGCCGCCTGACCGCAGCGGGGATGAAGGTGGCGCTGGTGGAGCGCCATCTCTTCGGCGGCACCTGCGTCAATACCGGCTGCATGCCCACCAAGACCCTGGTGGCCAGCGCGCGCGTAGCGCATCAGGTGCGGCGTGCGGCGGATTATGGCGTGGTGCTCAACGGCGACGTCGGCATCGATTTTCCGCGCGTGATGGCGCGGGCGCACAAGGTGACGGAAACCGCGCGTGGCAACGTGGAAGCCTGGCTCGCCGGCATGGACCGCATGACCGTGCTGCGCGGGCATGCCCGCTTCGAGGGCCCCGACACGCTGCGCGTCGACGGCGAGGTGATCAGCGCGCCGCGCATCTTCCTCAACGTGGGCGGCCGTGCGCGCGTACCGGAAGACATGCCCGGCATCGGCGACATCCACTATCTCACCAATACCTCGATACTCCAGCTTTCCGAACCGCCCCGGCATCTGGCCGTGGTCGGCGGCAGCTACATCGGGCTGGAGTACGCGCAGATGTTCCGGCGCTTCGGCTGCCGCGTCACGGTGGTGGAACGCCAGTCGCGACTGATTGCGCGCGAAGACGAAGACGTGTCCGAAGCGCTGCGAAACATGCTCGAAGCCGAGGGCATTGCCATACGCACCGACAGCGAATGCATCGCCTTTGCACCGCATGCCGAGGGCGCGATCGTCAAGGTCGATTGCACTTCCGGCGACAGGGAAGTCGTCGCCAGCCACGTACTGCTTGCCGTGGGCCGACGCCCCAACACCGACGATCTGGGGCTGGAACATGCCGGCGTGAAAACCGACGAGCACGGCTACATCGTCGTGGACGATGCGCTCGCCACCAACGTGCCCGGCATCTGGGCGATGGGCGACTGCAACGGCCGTGGCGCTTTCACGCATACGGCCTACAACGATTTCGAGATCATCGCCGCGAATCTTCTCGACGGAGAACAGCGGCGCGTTTCATCGCGCATCCCCGGCTACGCGCTGTTTACCGACCCGCCGCTGGGGCGGATCGGCATGACCGATGCGCAGGCGCGGGCCAGCGGCAAGCGACTGCTGATGTCCAAACGCCCCATGACGCGCGTCGGCCGCGCGGTGGAGCGCGGCGAAACGCAGGGCTTCATGAAAGTGGTGGCGGATGCCGATACCCGGCGCATCCTGGGCGCCGCGATTCTGGGCGTGAGCGGCGACGAGGCCATTCATGGCCTGATCGACCTGATGAGCGCCGATCAGCCTTTCGACGCCTTGAAGTGGGCCGTGCCGATCCATCCCACCGTGTCGGAACTGCTGCCAACCCTCGTTGGCGATCTCAAGCCCGGTTGAACGCCCCGCGCCCTATATCTGGATAAAGCCACGCTTCGCGGCGGTCACCACGGCGTGCGTGCGGTCCTTGGCATCGAGCTTGGACATGATGTTCTTCATATGGGCTTTCACCGTGTCCTCGCTGATGCCGAGGTCGGAAGCCACCTGCTTGTTCGCATAGCCGCGGGCAACGCGTTCGAGCACCTGCAGCTCGCGCTCGGAAAGCATGTCGCCACCGATGTATTCGGCAAGGTCGGCCGCCGCGTCTGGGGAAATGACGCGGCGCCCCGCCTTCACCGCACGAATCGCATCGCGTAGCTCCTTGCGCAGGGACGCCTTGAGCAGAAACCCGCTGGCGCCGTGCTTCAGCGCATTGGCCACCTGCACGTCGCCGCGATACGTGGTCAGCACAAGAATGCGCGCCTCCGGAAACGTCGAGCGGATGGCGCACATCGCATCCACGCCGCTCATGTCGGGCAGCTGCAGATCCATCAGGGTCACGTCCGGACGGTGCTCGCGAAACGCCTCGATCGCCGAACGGCCATCCGCCGCATAGGCCACGATGCGCATGTCCGGTTCGCCGGACAGCGCAAACGCCACGCCATCGCGCAGCAGCGGATGGTCATCGACCACAAGCACGGTAATCACGTGGGAATCATTCGTGGACATCGTCTTTCACACTTCGTCGTCATCGATGGGCCGGGCTTTCGCGCTGCGTCTATTGAACATGCGCCCGACGAGATCCAGCGAGCGGCGCCACCGCCTGAACGAGGGACGGAACGCGATGCTCGCCGGCACGCTCAACTCCAGCGCCGTGCCTGCGCCGGGGCGACTGGAAAGCGCCAGCCGCGCGCGCAGGTTCCGCGCGCGCTCATGCATGCCTTTCAGGCCCCAGTGTCCCGCGGGACGGTTTCCAGCGATCGCTTCCACGTCAAAGCCCACGCCGTCGTCCACAATGCCCAGCGTCAGGCCCTTGCGCCCGTAACCGATGCTCACGTCGATGCAGCTGGCCCGCGCATGGCGAAAGGCGTTGGCGATGGCCTCCTTGGCCAGGCCCAGTATCTCATCGCTCGCCGCGGGATCGAGCGGGCGGTGCGCGCCTTCCACCGTCAGCGTGAACGTGGTGGCGGTATCGCGCGCCAGCTCCTCGCCCATGTGGCGAATGGCGTTTTCCAGGCTGGTATCGGCGCGATCCAGCGCGCGCAGCTGGGTCACACGGTCGCGGCCTTCGATGATCACCTCGTCGGCGTGATCGAGCGCGCGCTCCATCAGGTCGCGTGCCGGCTCCGTCGGCGGTATGCGCTCCATGGCCGACTGGAAGCGCAGCATCAGACCCTGCACGGCCTGCAGGAAGGTATCGTGCAGCTCGCGCGCAATGCGCTCGCGCTCGGCATGCCGTTCCTCGAATATCGTGCGCATCTGCACCTTGACCTGCGCGAGCCGCCAGGCGAACAGCAGCCATAGCGCCAATGCGGCCAGGGCCACCACCAGCAGCATGAACAGGCTGGTCTGGTAGAAGGCCGGCTTCACGCTGAAGGCCAGCGGTGCGGCCGCCTCTTCCCAATCGCCGTTGTCCTTGCTGGCCGCGATGCGGAAGCGGTAGTTCCCTGGCGGCAAATCCGTGTAGAACGCCTGGCGCCGCTGGCCTGCGTCCACCCAATCCGGATCCAGGCCATCGAGGCGGTAGCGGAAGCGGATGTGCTGCGGCACGGCCAGCCCTATCGCCGTGTAATCGATCTGCACGTCGTGGGTCAGCGGCGGAAGCGTCAGGTCTGCGGCCAGTGCATAGCGCTGCCGGTCGGCGGTCAGGCTTTCGATGTGCATGGGCAGCGCGCCGCCTGTCTTCGCATGCGCATGCGGATCGAACGACTGCAGCACCACGCCATTGGCCAGCCACAGCCGGCCATCCGGCGCACGCGCCACCTTGCGCTGGAACGGCGCCTGGCCGGAACGCATGCCATCGAGCGCGTCCAGCACGGTGACGTTCACCGCATGCGCGGAATCGCGCAGCGCGCTCTCGACATCCGCGAGCTGGAGCTTGGCAAGGCCGCAGGCCATGGCCAGCCACAGCGAGCCGTCCTCGTCATCGACCAGTCCGTTCACCGTGTCGCAGGGCAAGCCGTCCTTGATGGTGAGCACGCGCAAGGCGCCATCCTTGAAGGCGATCAGGCCCTTTCCCGTCGCGCCGAGCACCAGCCCGTCGCGCGCCACGGCCACATCGAGCACGGGCGTATCCAGCCCCGTCTTCACCTGCTGCCACGTCGTACCGGGACGCGCCAGGTCGCCGTGGGTCAATCCAAGCCACAGGCCGCCGGCGCGATCAGGCGCCACGGACCGCACCGAAGGATACGCCGGCGTTTTCCATGTCTCGACGACACGATCGCCACGCAGGCGGACCAGGTTCGACGGGCGCCCGCGCAGTACCACCCACACATCTCCCGCGCCGTCCTGCGCCAGCCCGAACACCATGCCCCTGAGGGGCTTTCCCTCCTGATCGAGCACGGCGGTGAATTTTCCGGAGGCGTAGATCCACAGCCCCTCGTCAAGGCCGACCCAGAGGCGGTCGGCGTTGTCCTCGAACAGCGAAGTCACCTGAGTGCCCGGCAGCTCCTTGCCGGCACGCAGCGAATGGAATTGCCCCTGCTCGAGAACATCCAGGCTGTTGGCCGTGCCTGCCCAGATCTTGCCGTCGCGAGTGGCCAGCACCGAGTCGACTTCGTCCACGGCCAGGCCTTCGCGTGTCGAGTAGCTCCAGACCTTGAAGTCGCGGAACCGGTCCACTCCGCCCGATGTCGCGACCCAGATGTTCCCTTCGCTGTCTTCGTAGAAGGAATAGATGCTGTCGCCGGTCAAGCCATCCCGGGAATCGAAGTGATCCACGCGGCCCGCGGCAAGCCGGTAGATGCCGTGATCGATGGTGCCGATCCACAGCGCGCCTTCGCGATCACGCAGCATGGCTTGCACGGCCAGCGAGCTTCCCTCCAGGCCCTGGTATTGGAACGCTTCCCACTGCCCGCCCACCAGGCGCTGCAGGCCGAGGCCCGCGCCGGTCATGGGCAGGCCCGCCCACAGCTCGCCCGTGGGTTCCCGCGCAAGGATCAGCGCACCGGGCGTGCCGGCGTTGATCTTCGCCTCGAGGGGAAAGGCCCTCGATGGCGTGTGTTCGCGCCACTGGACCAGCGACGTATCCGTGCCCATCCAGAAGGTGCCGTCGCCGTCGGTGATCATGCGATCGCAACACAGGCCTGGCACGTCGAGCCCGTCGTTCTTGCCGTGGCAGATCACGCGCGATCCGGTGACCTCGCATAGCGGCTCGGCATCCCTGCCATTGGCAAGCAGCCAGATCTTGCCGCTGCGATCCTCCGCGAGCGATACCACGGCGGCATTCACGCCCGGGTAATCGGTCAGCTGGCCGTCCTTCCATCGGCTCAGCCCGGCGTTCGTGCCGATCCACAGGCTGCCGTCCTTCGCGCCAAGCAGGGCAATGATGAAGGAGCTGCTCAGGCGTTCGCTGGTCAAGCTCTCGAGCGGCACGAATCGCGCGCCGTCGTAGCGCACCACGCCCGCGCGCGTGCCGATCCACAGATAGCCATCCGATGTCTGGGCCATGGGATAGGCCGATGCGGGAAGCTCGCCGTCCTGCAAGCGCCATGCGGTATGCCCGTACTGCGAAAGCAGCCGGCTGGCATCTACCGCATGAGCGGCACCGGTGGCCCCGAGCATGGCGCACAACAACAGCGCGGCCCATCGCCGAAGCCACGCACGCTCACGCTGATGCGGGGGTGAACCCCCGTCCGCACGTTGCCCCACTGCCCGCTTCTCCTCGACCTCTCGGCTGGTTATCGATCTTCGCCCAAGTAAGGCCAATTGCAATGCCATGGCCGATGGTTGCGTGGCGAATGTTTCCGGCCATCACCCGAAAGGGTGAGCGGGCCTCTCCACCATGTGGGGCTGTTGCCGGCATGGCCCGCGCCTAGGCTACGGCCATGCAGCGTCTCTTCTCCATGTTCCCCATCGGCTTGCCGGGTGTCGGCCTGCTTTGCCTGCGCCTCACCGCGGCGCTGTCGCTGTGCCTGGCAACGCAGTCGGTGCGGGCCCGGTTTCCGGCCATGGCGTGGTTGCTGGAAGTGTTTTGCTTCCTGCTGATCATCGGATTGGCGACGCCTGTGCTCGCCTCCTGCTGCGTCATGGCGGGGATGTACGCGCTGGTCAGCACCGGCGGCGCGGCGTGGCAGTGCGCGGGCATCTCCATGCTCGCCGCCGTCGCGCTCGCGCTGCTCGGCCCGGGCGCCTACTCCGTGGACGCACGCATGTTCGGCCGGCGCAGCGTCGTCCTCAATGACCCCGATGCACCGGCCGAGCGCAGGGACCGAACCTGATCGATGCACCACGCACCAGACCGATGAGCATGCCCTGAGCAAGAGCTTCACCCCACCCACCGGAATCAGCGAGGCAGGATCAGCCATGAAGCGCAAGACGACACTCGTGATAGCGGGAACTCTGTTGATGGTGACCACGCTCGCCAGCGTGGCCTTTGCCGTCTCCACGCAGGACAAGTATGCACTGAAGGTGCCGGGCGGCCTGGCCTTCTCGGAGTTCAGGGGCTACGAGAGCTGGCAGGTCGTTTCCGTCAGCGAAGACGGCGGCCTGCTCGCCGTGGTCATGGCCAACCCCACCATGATCGAGGCCTTCAAGTCCGGCATTCCCGGCAATGGCAAGCCGTTCCCGGACGGCTCGAAGATGGCCAAGGTGCACTGGAACACCAAGAAGCTCGAGACCTTCCCCGCCGCGACAGTGCCCGCCACGCAGCACGACGTCGACTTCATGGTGAAGGACAGCAAGCGCTTCGCGGACAGCGGTGGCTGGGGCTACGCCGTGTTCGACCGCGACAAGGACACGGACGCCTTTTCGCCCGGCACGCAGGCCAGCAACCCGCCGCAGGGCAACGATGCGAAATGCGGGCTCGCCTGCCACACGATCGTGAAGGGTCGCGACTACGTGTTTACCGAATACGCCAAACGGTAACGGACGTTCCCGGGCTTTCGCCTGTCACCCATTCGATGGAGAGACGACCATGCACGTCAACACGACATTCCCCATCCGCGGCCTGTTGCGCATGGCGCTGGGCGCCGCGCTCGCCCTTCCGATGACTCTCGCCGGACAGGCGCATGCGCAGTCGGCACCGGCGCCCGACGCCTGGGGCGCGCTCAAGCACGTTCACGCCGGCGTGCTCGATGTGGCCTATGCGGAGATGGGGCCGGCGAACGGTCCCGTCGTGATCCTGCTGCACGGCTGGCCGTACGACATCCGCAGCTACGCGCAAGTGGCGCCGGCGCTGGCCGCCAAGGGATACCGCGTGCTGGTTCCCTACGCGCGCGGCTATGGCGACACGCATTTCCTCTCCGCGGACACCCTGCGCAACGCCGAGCCCGCCGCGCTCGCGCAGGACGTGATCGACTTCATGGACGCGCTGCACGTCAAGCGCGCGGTGTTCGGCGGATTCGACTGGGGCGCACGCTCGGCCGACATCGTCGCCGCACTGTGGCCCGAGCGCGTGAAGGCGCTGGTCAGCGTCAGCGGCTACCTGATCGGCACGCAGGCGGCCGGCAAGGCGCCCCTGCCGCCCAAGGCCGAATACCAGTGGTGGTATCAGTTCTACTTCGCCACCGACCGCGGCCAGGAAGGCTATGCGAAGAACCATCGCGAATTCGCCAGGCTGATCTGGCAGCTGGCATCGCCCAAGTGGAACTTCGACGACGCGACCTTCGACCGAAGCGCCGCCGCCTTCGACAACCCGGACCATGTCGCGATCACCGTCCACAACTATCGCTGGCGCCTGGACCTGGCCCAGGGCGAAGCCCGCTATGCACCGCTGGAACAGCGCCTGGCGCAGCTTCCCAGGATCACCGTGCCCACCATCACCCTGGAGGGCGACGCCAACGGCGCGCCGCATCCCGCGCCGGAAGCGTATGCGAAACAGTTCACGGGCAAGTACGAGTTTCGCCTGATCACCGGCGGCATCGGCCACAACCTGCCGCAGGAAGCGCCCGAGGCGTTCACCAAGGCCGTCATCGACGCCGATCACCTTTGAGCCCTCGCGCCGGAGCGAAGCCATGAGGCCGATGCTTGTTGCGCTGCTTGCCGTCGCCGGTACCGCTGCCGCCATGACCGCCATGGCGTTCGCCACGACACGGAGCGGCACGAACCCGGCGTCGCCGATCTATGGCGTCACGCTGCCTGAGGGCTATCGCCAATGGGAGTTGATCGCCCCGGCCGAGGAAGCCGCGCCACTCGACGAATTGCGCGTGGTGGTCGGCAATGCCGTGGCGATCAAGGCTTACCGGGAAGGCAGCTTGCCGTTCCCCGATGGCAGCGTGCTGGTCAAGCTGGCGTGGAAACGCACGCCATCCGCCGAGTTCGCTTCGGCCACCTTTCCGGCGCCGCCACCACGGTGCAGGTGATGGTCAAGGATTCCGCGCGCTATGCGTCGACCGGCGGCTGGGGCTATGGCCGGTTCATCGACGGCACGCCGGCCGACGAAGCCCAGCATCGCACTTGTGATGGCTGCCACCAGGCCAGGGTGAAGGATCACGACCGGGTATTCACCCGTTACGCCCCGTAGCCGCCGCCGCACGCGGCCGATTTCATCCCGGGCAACCCCGCCCAACATCAAGGAGACAAACCATGAGGAAAGCCTTTATCGCCCTGGCGTTCGGCATCGTCACGATGCTCGCCATGAATGCGTCCGCGCAGATGTCCAAGCCGATGGACAAACCCTTCATCGTGCTGGTGCACGGCGCCTTCGCGGATGCATCCAGCTGGAACGGCGTGGTCAGGATCCTGCAGAAGGACGGCTACTTCGTGATTGCCGCCGCCAACCCGCTGCGTGGCGCAAAGAGCGACGGCGCGTACATCGGCAGCCTGGTGGCCGACCTCAAGGGGCCCGTGGTGCTGGTCGGGCACTCCTATGGCGGCAATGTCATCACCGAGGCGGCCAACGGGCATGCCAACGTGAAGTCGCTCGTCTACGTCAGCGCGTTCGCGCCTGCGCCGGGCGAGAGCCTGGGCGAGCTCACCGGCAAGTTCCCGGGCAGCACGCTCGGCCAGGCGCTGGCGCCGCCTGCCGACCTCGCCGGCGGCGGCAAGGACCTGTACATCCAGCAGGACAAGTTCCATGCGCAGTTCGCCGCGGACGTGCCCGCGGCCGACGCCGCGCTGATGGCCGTGACGCAGCGCCCGCTGCTGCAGGCGGCGCTGGATGAAAAGGCGGGCGATGCCTCGTGGAAGAACCTGCCGTCGTGGTGGATCTATGGCGATGCGGACAAGAACATCCCGCCCCAGGCCATGGCCTTCATGGCCACGCGCGCGGCGGCGAAAGAAGTGGTCGTGGTCAAGGGTGCATCGCACGTCGTGATGGTGTCGCATCCGGATGCCGTGGCACGCCTGATCGAAAAGGCCGCCGCTGCACACTGAGTGGATGCCGTGGGCGAACCGACCGTCCGGCCATCACGGCCGGGCGGTCCGGGTACATGCGCGATTCGGTGGTCGGATCCGCGTGGCTGCCCTCAGTGCGCAGCGTCCGCCATATCGATGCGATACACGTAAGCATGCAGGCCCGCCGGCTTGCCCGGCAGCTCAAGATGCAGGCCATCCGCCTTCTGATGGAAAGCCATGGTCGCTCCGGTCGACAACAGCGTGACCTTGCGTACCTTCATCGAAGGCGTGACGGATCGAATCACCGCCTGGCCTGTCGCCGGCCATTCCATTTCGATGGCGTAGAGATGCCCGTCTCGCTTGGTGAAGCGGAAATCTTCCGGCGTATAAGGCTTGGTCTTGGTGTCCTGCATGGTGCCCGCCGCGACCTGGGTAGGGCCTTCGCCAAAACGCTGCCACGGCCGCGAGCCGTAGATGGCCTCGCCATTGGTCTTCAGCCATTGCCCCATCGCCAACAGGATGCCCTTGGCTTCATCGGGAATGGTGCCGTCCGCCTTGGGGCCGACGTTCAACAGCAGGTTGCCGTTCTTGCTGACCACGTCGACCAGCAGCTGCACGATCTCGTCGGGTGACTTGTAGGTGTCGCCTTCCGCGTAGCCCCAGGAATCCGGGCTCACGGAGGTTTCGGTCTGCCACGGCTGCGCGAGGATATCGGCAGCCTGCCCGCGCTCGATATTGAGCGTGCCGGTGCCGGGCATCATGTTGTCGAGCTTGTAGTTCAGCACCACGCCCTGCTCGCGCGAGGCGGCCTGGTTGTAGTAGAAGGCCGCGAAATCGGCGAGCGCGCCGCGAAAGCGCGGCTGCCCCACCCACCAGTCGAAATACATCAGGTCGGGGTGGTAGTCCTGCACGATTTCGGAGGAACGCGCGAGCCAGTCGTCGAGATAGGCATCGGACACGAAGGTCCAGTCCACGTCCTTGCCATCCGCGCCCTTGGCGCCCTCGGTGGGATGCGCCGGGCCGTACAGGGCGGCATATTTCGGATCGTTGACGTCGGAGTCGAAGCGGCGGCCGTATTCGAAGAACCAGTCGTGCTCCGCGCGGTGCGAGGACAGGCCAAGCTTCATGCCCTGCGCGCGGATGGCCTTGGCGAGTTCGCCGATCACGTCCCGGTGCGGCCCCATCTTCATGGCCGTCCAATCGGAAAGGTGGGAGTCGTACATGGCGAAACCGTCGTGATGCTCGGCCACCGGCACCACATAACGCGCACCCGCCGCATGGAACAACGCCGCCCACGCCTGCGGATCGAAATGCTCCGCCTTGAAGCGCGGGATCAGGTCCTTGTAGCCCACCTTTGGCATCGGCCCATAGGTGTCCACCTGATGCTGGTGATAATTGGCGTATTCACCCGTGGTCTCGTACATGTGGCGCGGGTACCACTCGCCCTTGTACGCCGCTACCGAATACACGCCCCAGTGGACGAAGATGCCGAACTTCGCATCGCGATACCAATCGGGCGTGCGATACGCGGTGAGGCTTTTCCAGTCCGGCGACATCGGGCCTTGCCACGCCACTTTCCGGACCTGCGCGAGGATGGCCTGGCGCGCGCCATCGTAAGGACGGTTTGCTTCCACCCATTGGCGCTCGATGGCGACCGCATCCGGTGGCGTGAATGCCTTCAGCTGTTCGCCAGCAATGGCGACTGTCGTGCCCAGCGCACAAGCCATGGCCATCCAGCGAAGGCTGCGGCGCAATGTCGGTGAAGAAGTGGCATCGAACGAAAAGCCGCTGGGTGTGATTGCCCCGCCCTTCTTCCAGAACCTCATGCACCATCCTCCACCGCGTTATCCGTGATGGACCGGTCCCGGCATGCCGGGACGGACCCGCGCGACTCGAATCCATCGGGCCGGCCAGTGCCGGCCCGACGTCAGACACGCTCGCTTACTTGAACTTGTAGTCGAACGTGAGGAACACCTCGCGACCGTTGTATTCGCTGGCAGTCTGTCCGGTGGTGACGAACTCGAAGCCGCCCGCGTAGTACGGGATGGAGCTCACCTTGTCGAAGATGTTGGATACCGTGAGCTTCAGGTTGGTATCCGGATTCATCTGCCAGCCCACCGCGGCGTTCCAGGTGATCCACACCGGCGTGCGGCCACGATAGGTGGCATCGGGCACGTTCACCGAGACGCCATCCTGCGTCACCTGGCACACGCCGGTGCTGATCGACTCCGAGCCGTTCTGCACGTTGACCATGCCCGGCTGGATGCCGTTGGGCAGCACCACGCAGCCGGCGTAGTTCGGTGCGCGCATGCTGCCGTCGCGCACGCCGGAGATCGACACGTTCCAGTCGCCCTTGGTCCAGTCGGCGATCCAGGTCATGCGGCTCGCCACGTAGTTGTAGCGGGTGTTCTGCAGCTGGTCCGACGCCAGCACGCGCTGCTTGTACGACAGGTTGTCGGTGTAGTTGATGTTGGCGCGGAAGTTGCCGTAGTTCTCGGTGTGGAACTTGTAGTCGAGCGAGGCATCGATGCCGCTCACGTACAGCGACGCTTCGTTGATCGGGCCCGACTCCTCGGAGACGATCTGGCCCGCCGCGTTGCGCTGGACCATCTGCGTCACCATGCTGCAGTACGCCGAGCCCGGCACGTGCGCCGTGTACGGCGACAGCGCCGAGGTGCCGTTGGCCTGCAGGCCCGTGAGGCAGCCCGCCTCGTCGACCAGCACGGTGTCCTTGTCCAGATACTCGATGGCGTTGTCCACGCCCATGTGCCAGTAGTCGGCCGACACCGACAGGCCCTGCACGCCCGGAATCTGCCACACGAAACCATAGGTCCAGGAGTGGCCGGTCTGCGGTTCCAGCAGGCGGCTGCCGTTGGTGTTCAGGTTGTAGTACTGCGAGGTCGGGCGCTGCACCAGGCTGCACCACGTGCTGTTGGACTGACCGGCCTTGATCGCGTTGATGCACTGCAGGGGGTCGACGTAATCACCCACCGGCGAGGTGGAGCCGGTCAGGTAGATCGCCTGCATGTCAGGCGCCTTGAAGTTGGTGCCGTAGCTGCCGCGCAGCAGCAGGCCGTCGTACGGGCGGTACTCCAGGCCGGTGCCCCAGGTCTTGGCCACGTCGGCCTTGCTGGCGTCGTTGTACTTGTCGCCGCGGCCGGAGATGGTCCAGGTCAGCTGATTGAAGATCGGCACGCGGAACTCGGTGCCCAGCGAGAAACGCTGGCGGGTGCCGCCGCCGGTGAGGTAGGCGCCGAACGGGTTCTGGAACGTGCTCGGATCCTGCGCGCGCGGATCGGGCGAAAGCAGGAAGCCGTTGTGCGCCGCTTCGAGCACCGCGGCCCAACCCACGGATTCATCCGCCCACGGCATCTTGAACAGCTCGCCGTTGATGCGGAACTGCGCCTGGTCCAGCCACGAGGATGACGTGTTCTCGCCGTTCACCGCGAACTGGCCGTACTGCTGCGGCGTGATCGGGTTCCACCACTGCTGCCAGTTCATCGCGTAGATAGGCAGGCCGTCGGCCGTGGTGCCCTTCTGCTGGCCGAGGAAGAAGTTGTTCATCGCCGTGATGTTGATGCCGGTGTAATCCTCGCGCACCGTGTACTTCTGGCTGTTGAGATTGAAATCCCAGTTGAAGCGGCCGTCGAGGAAGGTGCCCTTCAGGCCGAGCTGCAGGTTCCAGTTCTGCTCGCGGTCGTGCGTGTTGGCCGAGGTACCCATTTCCTGTGCGGTCAGCTGGCGGATGCCCTGGTTGATCACCTGCCCGGTGGTCTGGTCGTAGAACTTGCCGGTCACTTCCACCGGCAGCTGCGTGTTGGAAATGCCCACCGTGTCGTACAGGGCGGCCGAGCCGTAGAGCTGCAGGCCGTTGCTGAAGTCGTACTCGCCGGCGATGTAGCCGTTCTGGCTGCGGCTGCCGGGCGTCAGCACCCAGTTCTGGAACAGGGCCGGCTGCGAGCAGTAGTAGCCGTTGTTGGTCACGCCGGTGATCTGCGTGCCGTTGGTGGTCACCGAATGCGACTGGCTCAGCTGCGAGTTGGTGAACTTCGAGCAGGTGCCCGCCGGCGGCGTGATGTACATGCCGTTGGCATCCGTGGCGGACAGCGCGATGGCGCCGGCCGCGTCGTACTGGTAGCCGAACATGCGCGACGCCGGGCCCCAGGCGCCGTAGCCCGCGTCGGAGACCGAATCCTGATACGGACGATCCTTGCCCCACAACGCCGTGCGGTTGGACTGCTCCAGGTTGTAGAGGATGTGCCAGTTGCTGCCGGACTTGCCGCCGAAGAAGTTGATGTCGCCGTAGTTGCGGCCGCCACGGGTGGAGGTGCCGCCGGTGACCTGCAGTTCGTCACCCTGATAGTTCTTCTTCAGGATCACGTTGATCACGCCCGCCACCGCGTCCGAGCCGTAGATGGACGAGGCGCCCGAGGCAAGGATTTCGACATGGTCGATCATGCCGATGGGGAGGTTGTTGTAGTTCTGGAAGTTGCTCTGCTTGTTCAGCGGCTGCGGGTAATCCACCACGCGATGGCCGTCGATCATCAGCAGGCTGAAGCCCGGCCCGACGCCGCGCAGGTTGACCGAGCGCGCATTGACGGAACTGGAACCCCACGAGGCGGGATCGGACTGCTGCTGGCCCACCTGCGGCAGCGAATCGAGAAATTCCCACAGCGTGGTGAAGCCCTGGTCCTTGATCTGCTCGGCGGTGATGGAGACCACCGGCGCCTGCCCTTCGACCTCCGCACGCGGAATCATGGAGCCGGTGACGGTGATGCCCTTCAGCTCCACCGCCTTCTCAGGCTTGGCGGACGACGACGTGCCCGTCGCCTGCTGCGCGGACGACTGATCGCCGGCGGACGATGCCGACTGCGCGAAAACCTGTGGCGCGAAAAGCGCCAACGCAAGGGAACTGGCGAGCACGCTGCGTCGCAAACAGATGGTGTTCATGGTTTGTCCTCCCCGAGAAACTCTGGTGTTGTGGTTGCTTCCGGGCATGGCGCCCGCCAGCACGACTCACTTCTTGTGCACTGCCCTTGCCCGCCTGCTCCGCTCCGCTTTCGCGGCCCCTGACCGGAACCAGGCGTCTCCGTTCTCTCTACCCCGGCCGCCCGGGACCTCCGCCGATGCCGTAGCCGTTGTTGCCGTCAAGCCTCCCGCGCAAACCGCGAACACGGGATACTTGCGCGCCAGCAAGCGCTTCCCCGCGTGGACCAGACCGCCAGGCCGCGCAACTCCCCATGGGCTGCACCGCACCGGTTCGCGACCCGGCCCTCCCGCCTCCATCACGTACAGATAGTATTCATATACGAACTCTCAGTTCATATGTGACCTTAGCAGCTTTATAGGCCGAACTTGAATCGATGCAAAGGGGCAATGCAGCAGAAGTTTGCGGATGTACCTTGCTCCAGCCTTGCCGCTCTCCTAAGTCACGGACGCATAAGAACTTTCGGTACTTGCCGCGCCCGACCGTACCGCCCGGCCCCTGCGCCCTCTAAAGCGCCTGACGGATCGGTCCGGCCCGGAAGGCGGAGCGGCACCGGCCAGCCATGCCCCAAAGCCGAAAGGTACCGACCGAGCCGAAAGCCGCTGTCCCGACCGCGCCACGCCCGCCACCAAGCCACCGATTGAGCCGACTACCGCACTGACGAACAGCAAGCCGGCACCTCCGGCGAAACCCTCATGATTTCACGCAAGCAAGCTGCTCGAATGTCGTTGACACGCCTTCCTACACTGTCTTTAATGCCCTATCTCTAATGGACGTCTTTACGTCCAAACGATCCGATCAAAGGTGGAGCATGAAGCGATTCGCGCGATCTCTGCTGGGTGCCGCCATGGCGCTCGCCCTCTCGCCGATGGCGGCAGCGCAAGGCACGGACGACATCAGGCCGTCTCCCCAGCAGATCCACTGGCAAGATCTGGAATTCGGCGTCATCGTCCACTTCGGCACGAACACCTTCCTCGACCGCGAGTGGGGCGACGGCACGGCGGACCCCAAGGTGTTCAACCCCGACCATGTGGATACCGCGCAATGGGCGCGCGCCAGCCGCGCAGCCGGCGCGCGCTACATGGTGATGGTGGCCAAGCACCACGACGGCTTCGCGCTGTACCCCACCGCGCAGAGCGACTACTCGGTGAAGAACAGCCCGTGGATGGGCGGCAAGGGCGACCTTGTGCGAATGGCGTCCGACGCGGCGCGCGCGGCCGGGCTCGAGTTCGGCATCTACCTCTCGCCGTGGGACCGCCACGAACCCCGCTACAGCCAGCCCAAGGCCTACGACGCCTACTACCAGGCCCAGGTCGAGGAGCTGGCGCAGCACTACGGCCCGCTGGTCGAATGGTGGCTGGACGGCGCGGGAAGCGCGGGCCACGTCTATGACTTCCCCCGCTACATCGAAACCCTGCGCACCTACCAGGCGAACGCCATGGTGTTCGCCGACATGGGGCTGTTCGAATACGGCGATATCCGCTGGGTGGGCCAGGAAGACGGCTATATCCGCGGCGAGAACTGGAACGTCATCGATCGCCACGGCTACCGGCGCTGGCGTCCCATCGAGGTGGACACGCCGCTGCACGACCTGCACTGGTTCTGGCATCCCAACGACGAGGCCACGCTCAAGAGCGTGGCGAAACTGGTGGACACCTGGGAGAACAGCGTAGGCCGCGGCGGCCAGTTGATGCTCGGCATCGCGCCGGACCGGCATGGCCGGCTGCCCGATGCCGACGTCGCCCGCCTGGAAGCCTTCGGCAAGGCGCTGCGCGAGCGCTACGGCGACGCGAGCAATCTTGCGCGCCATCACGTGGCGACGGACGAGAACACCGAAGCCGCGCTCGACGGCAACAAGGACACGTTCTGGTCCGCGCCCGCGGATTCGCGCCATGCCACGCTGGAAGTGGATTTCGGCCATCCCGTCACCTTCGACCGCACGCTGGCGATGGAGTGGCTGGACGACGGCCAGCACGTGCGCAAGTACGCCATCGAAGTCTTCGACGGCAAGGCCTGGCACGCCGTAGCTGGCGCCGAGGCGATCGGGCACATGAAGATCGACGTGTTCCCCAAGGTCACGGCGCAGCGCGTGCGGCTGAACATCCTGTCCAGCGTGGGCGCGGCATCCATCCGCGAGTTCCAGGTATTCAATGCGGCGCCGCTGTCGTCGCCATGAGCCGGTGCGTAGTCGCGCATCGGCTGTGGCCAGCCTGATGTGCGGTGCGCGCGAAGGCGAATGCATAGCCCACCGACGTGCCTAGCGCGGCACGTCGGCCCGCCCCGTCACAGTGAAGCGTGCCGGCGCCTGCCCCGCCGCAGGCTGGCGGCCGCCGACGTAGAGCTCGTAATGCCCTTCCCGCACGGCGCGCTTGCCATCGGCATCCACCAGGCTCAGGGCGCGCGCGTCGAGATGAAAGCTCACTTCGCGCTGCTCACCCGCCGCAAGCGATACGCGCCGAAAGCCAACCAGTGCGCGGCGCGGTGCATCGGCCGCATCCGGATACGCCAGATAAGCCTGCACCACTTCGGCGCCCTCGCGGCTGCCGCTGTTGCGCACGCTTACGGTCACGTCCATCGATTCGCCGGCTTTCACTCGCGTCGCTGAAAGATGCGGCGCGCCATAGGCGAAGCTGGTGTAGCTCAGTCCGTCGCCAAAGGCATACAGTGGCTCGCCCGTGAAGTAGCGGTAGGTGCGCCCCTTCATGTCGTAATCGATAAAGGGCGGAAGCTCGCGGGCATCTCGATAGAACGTCACCGGCAGGCGGCCCGCGGGGTTCAACACGCCCGCCAGCGTCTGCGCAATGGCCGCGCCGCCCTGCTCGCCCGGATACCACGCCGCGACGATGGCATCGGCGTGCTCCTTGGCCCAATTCATGGCGACGGCGCTGCCGCTCATCAGCACGACTACCAGGGGCTTGCCGCTGGCGGCGACGGTTTCGAGCAGGCGCTGCTGCGTGGCCGGCAAGCCGATATCGGTGCGATCACCGCCCAGGAAACCGGGTACGTCGACCTTGAGTTCCTCGCCCTCCACCTCCGGCGAGAGGCCCACGAAAGCGACCACCACGTCGGACGCATCGGCGGCACGGCGCGCCTCGGCCAGCTGCGCTTCCACAGGTGCGATCCATTGCAGGTGGATGCCCTGGTCCTCACCGGTGTGTTGCCATTCGATCCGGATATCACGCGGACGCGTGTCATCCACATGGATCGTTGCCGCCTGCGGCTCGCTTTCGCCCGTCGTGCCACTGATCAGATGGCCGTCCAGATAGAGCCGTACCGGATCGTGCCCCTTGCAGTCGAAACAGCGATCCACCCGCACGACCAAGGTGTAGTCGCCCGGCCCTGGCGGCAACAGCTGTCCGGTCCAGCGCACGGCATACGCCGTCGCGTCCAGCGCCTTCATCGGCGGGACGTGGTCCGTATCCATGTCGACCCGCGCATCGACGCGCGTAGCCGCCACCGGGCCGCTCAGATTTGTGTCGCGGAAATATTCGCCCTTCAGGCCTTGCGTGTTGTCCGCGTCACCGGCACGCAACGCCGTCGCCGGAATCGGCACGGGCACGCCCTCGGCCAGCGCCGCACCCTGCGCGTAACGCACATTGCGTGCGCCGAACTGTTGGCGCAGGCCATCGAGCGGCGTGACGGGGTCGCGTGCCGTGCCGTGGTAGTTCGCCTCCAGCACGGACAAGGCATCGGCATTCGGCCCGATGACGGCGACGCGGGCACCGGCCTTCAGCGGCAACGTGCCCGCGCGGTTCTTGAGCAGGACGATGGACTCGGCCGCCGCGCGCAAGGCCAGCGCGCGATCCGCTGCGGGATCGTCAGGCAGCGCCGGCGCGGACGCGTCGAACATGCCGAGCCGATAGCGCGCGGCGAACAGGCGGGTCGCCGCCGCATCGAGATCCTCGCCCTTGATCCGGCCGTCGGCGAGCGCCGCGCGCAGGCCGTCATACGCGACGCCGCAATTGAGGTCCGTGCCCGCCTGCAACGCACTGGCAGCGGAGCCCGCGTTGTCCTTGCGGTAGTGATGGAACGCGGTCATGTCGTCCACCGCATCGCAGTCGGTGACGACGAAACCCTTGAAACCCCAGTCGCGCCGAAGCCGCTCGCCCAGCAACCAGGATGACGCGCACGCCGGCACGCCATGGATGGCGTTGTACGCGCACATGATGGATCCCGCCTTGCCATCGACAATGGCCGCGCGGAAAGCCGGGAGATAGGTGTCCTCCAGATCGTGCGGCGACACGTCCACATCGAAACCGTGCCGGCCCGGCTCCGGCCCGGAATGCACGGCGAAATGCTTGGGCGTGGCGATCACCGTGGGATGCCCGGGGTCATCGCCCTGCAGTCCCTGGATAAAGGCCACGGCCAGCGTCGCCGTCAGGCGCGGATCTTCGCCATAGGTTTCCTGGCCGCGACCCCAGCGCGGATCGCGGAAGATATTGATGTTCGGCGACCAGATGGTGAGGCCGTTGTAGCGCCCGTGATCCTGATGCTGCCCGGTGGCCAGGAACTTGTCGCGCGCCTGCATCGCCACCACGCCACCCACCGTATGCAGCAGCTCGGGATCCCAGCTCGCCGCCAGGCCAATGGCCTGCGGAAACACCGTGGCCTCGCCAAAGCGCGCAAGGCCATGCAGGCCCTCGCTCCACCAGTCGTAGGCCGGAATGCCAAGGCGAGGAATCGCCGGCGCCGCACTCTGCAACTGCGCGATCTTCTCGGCAGGCGTCATCTGCGCGACGAGTTGCGCCGCCTGCTCGGTCACATGGTCGGTTGCTGCCATGGCAACGGCGGGAGCAGCCAGCAGCAACGCCACGGCCAGGCACCGGATCGCACGCATGCAACCGGCGCCTGTCGTGGCCCGATGCTCCGGCACCTCAGCGTTCTCCCGAGGCAGAAGCCGTGAACGACACGCGATTGATGGCCGACAACAAACCATTGATCGGCGCCGTGGACACGACGCACACATCATGCGTACCGGTGCGGGCGGCCCACGTCGCGGCGACACGATAGGTCGTGCCGGGACGCGCTTCCACCGGCAAGGCGAGACTCGCGATCACAGGGCCGCCGCAGCCATCGAGGTGGACTTCGAACTCGCCGGCCGGCGTATGCGCCGCACGCGAGACGACTTTCGACGCATCGTGGGCAAGCCCGTAGTTGCGCGCCAGCCACGCGCCATCGATGGCGATGCCGGACACACCATCCAACGACACCTGCGACAGCGTCCAACAGCTGTTCATCACGTCGACGTTGTAGACCGGTGCGGGCGCGGTGGCATCGGGCAGCAGCGGCACGCGCACACCCAGATCGCCGTTCGGGCAGCCGCGCAACGCACTACCGTCGAAGCTCGACAGCGTTTGCGTGTCGAAGCGCTGGCTGCGCACGCGCGCCAATGGCAGGCCATCGCTGACGAACGAAGCAGCACTGACCGTGGCGGGCAGCGTGATGTCGATCGGCCCGCGATACACGGGCGAGCCCGCGCCCGGCACGCTGCCGTCGGTGGTGTAGCGGATGATGACGCCGGGCACCTGCGTGGCGAGCGTCACGGCCACGCCTTTGCCCGTGCGCCTAGCCTGCATGCCGACCGCGAAGGCGCTGTCGGCGTAGCGGATGTCCAGCTGTCGGTAGCGCGCGAACTGGGCGGGAAGCCGCGCGATGAATCCGTCGAAATGACGCTTGTCGGCGGGCGTCCACGCGACTTCCGCAAGCGCATCCATGCGCGGGAACGCCGCGTGCTCGATCTGCCAGGGCGCTGTGAGGTACTCGGCCCAGATATTGGCCTGCGCGCCGAGCACGTGCTTCGCCTGCTCGGCGGTGAGTTCGGGCGACACCGGCTCGAACGCGTAGACGGTAGCCAGCGTCTGCACCCCGAGCCGGCCGGAAGGCTCGTCGTCGAGATGGCTTTGCAGGTTGTCGAAGTAAAGCGTCGGCGCCGGCGACAACACCACGTCGTGTCCCAGGCGTGCCGCATCGATGGCGCCCTGCGTGCCGCGCCAGGACATCACCGAAGCCGATGGCGGTATGCCGCCTTCGAGGATTTCATCCCAACCGATCAGGCGACGGCCATGCCTCGCCAGGTATTGGCCCATGCGCTCGATGAACCAGCTCTGCAAGGCCTTCTCGTCCTTGAGGCCCAGCGAACGCATGCGCGCCTGCACCGCGGCGGATGCCTGCCACTGATCCTTGATCGCCTCGTCACCGCCGACATGGATGAAGGTGGACGGGAACAGCTCCATCACCTCGTCCAGCACGTTCTGCAAGAAGGTAATGCTGTGATCGTCGACGTTGAACAGATAAGGATTCACGCCCCAGTCGATCGACACAGCCGGCTGTTTGCCGGTCACGCCGATATCCGGATACGCCGCCACGGCGGCCTGCGCATGTCCCGGCATGTCGATCTCGGGCACCACGGTGATGTGGCGCGCCGCCGCGTAGGCCACGATGTCCTTCACCTCAGTCTGGGTGTAGTAGCCGCCATAGGGCTTGCCGCCTTCCGGCGGCTGGCGCCATGCACCGACCTGCGTGAGCTTGGGATAGCGGCGGATTTCCAGCCGCCAGCCCTGGTCGTCGGTGAGATGCCAGTGGAAGACATTGAGCTTGTGCTGCGCCATCGCATCCAGCAGTTGCCTGACCTCGGCCGGCGGCTCGAAGTGACGTGCCGAATCGAGCATCAGGCCGCGCCATGCAAAACGCGGCCAGTCGGCCACGTGCACCGAAGGCACCGTGACCGCGCCCTTGGCCGCGTCCGGCGTCAACAATTGCCAGGCGCTCACCGCGCCATAGAACAGCCCCGCGGCATCGCGCGCACGGATGTCGATGCCATGCGCATCGACGTCGAGCACATAGCCTTCGGCCTGCGCGACGCTGGCGGCGGCATCGCTGCGGATGACGATGCCGCCGCGACGCGCAGCCGTGGCGTCTTCGATCACCGGCAAGGCGAGCCCGCGCGTGCGCGCGAGCAGGTCGGACAGATAGCGCGCCGCGTTGGCCGCGGCACGATCGCCGGGCGCGACGTGGATGGCGTCCGCCGCGGTCACGGTATAGCCGCCCTGCTTCACGCTCGCCTGGGCGGGCAACGGAATGATCGGCAAGGTGCCGACGGCATGCGCGATGCAGGGCAACGCCAGCACGCAAGCAATCGCCCATCCGCGCCACGCAAGGCGCGCCGGCTTAGCGAACGGCATCGGGCAGTACCTCCCAGATCTTGGGATCTTCCGCGCCCAGCACCCAGGCGCAGAAACCTTCCAGCTTGTATTGGTTGACCACGTCGTAGCGGTCGCGGAAGGCGTGGGCATCCGGCAGGAACACCCATTCGCGCATCTGGTCGCGGTAGAAGTAGAACCACGACTCGTGCTCCACCGGATCCCACTGCATGGTCGCGTTGAACTGCTTGGCCAGCGGGAACGATTCGTCCGCGTCGATGTATTGCGCGGAAATGTTCGAGTGTTCCTTGCCGTCCTCGCCCACCGGGTTGCCGGCAAACCAGTGGTAGCCGTACAGGCCAATGCCCAGCGAGAGCTTTTCCTTCGGCACCAGTTTCATGGCGTAGTCCAGGTGCTCCATCACCCATGGCATGCCGGCCACGGGGCCGGGCGTGGTCCAGCGGGTGTGCTGGTCGTAGGTCATCAGGCAGACCAGGTCGAGCACCTGCCCCAGCGCCTTGAGGTCGTACGCGCCGCGCCAGTATTCCCACATCCATTTGCTGAAAGGCCCCTGGCCCGCGTAACCCGGCGCATTGGGCACCACCGCCATCGAGAGCTTGAGGCCGTGCTTGTGCAGCGCCTCGGCGGTCTGTCGCGCCAGCAGCGTGAGCGCATCGCGATCGGTCCAGGCGATGTTCTCGAAGTCGAACTGGAAGCCGGTGAAGCCATGCAGCTTCGCCTGCTCCACCATGCTGTCGATCATCGCCTTCTTGGCCGTTTCGCTGGCCAGCAGATCGTGGAACTGCTTGCGGTCGCCACCCGCGGAAATGATGGGCATCACCGGCAGGCGATGCGCCTTGGCAAGCTTCATCACGTACAGGTCGGGCCCGCCGGAGACCAGGCCGTTGCCGTCCACGCCGTACCAGGTCGGCACCAGCAGGTCGATCTTGTCGATGTGCGCCTCGAGCGAGTTGATCGATTTCTGCGATTCCATCATGTAGAACAGCGCAGTCGGCGCCTTGGCGAAGGCGCTGGTCGACGCCAGCCCCAGACACAGCCACAGGGCTGGGAACATCCATCGTTTCATGGTGTGGCCTTGAGCGAGTTCGGCGAGGCGAAGGTGATGCGGTAGACGTACGCGTCGCTGCCGATGGGTTGCGAGGGAAGGCGCAGGTGCAGGCCACCGGCGTCCTGGGTGAAGGCAATGGACTGGTTGTCGGCCACCGACTCGACGCGCGCCACTTTCTCTTCGGGCTTGATCGAATGGATGGTGGCCTGGTGCGTGGCGGGCCAGCCCAGTTCGATCGCATAGAGCCTGCCGTTGCCGGTGGTGAAGCGGAAATCCTCGGCGGTGTACGGCTTGGTCTTGGTGTCCTGGAAAGTGCCGGTGGCGACTTCGGTCGGACCCTCGCCGAACGTGCGCCATGGCTTGCTGCCGTAGATGGCCTCGCCGTTGGCCTTCAGCCAGCGCCCGATGCTGCGCAGGGTGTCCTGCGCGCCTTCGGGGATGGTGCCGTCCGCGCGCGGCCCCACGTTGAGCATCAGGTTGCCGTTCTTGCTGACCACGTCGGCCAGCAGATGGATGATGAAGGTCGGCGACTTGTACGTGTCGTGCTCGATGTAGCCCCACGAGTCGTTGCTGATCGAGGTATCCGTCTGCCAGTGCGAGGCGTGGATGCCGCGCAGCTGGCCGCGCTCGATATCCAGTGTGCCGGCGCCTTCCGGGAAGTCGCCCAGCTTGTAGTTCACCACCACGCCGTCGCGCTTCGCGCCTTCGTTGTAGTAGTACGACAGCAGGGTCGGCAACGTATTGCGGAAGGTCGGGTGGCCGATCCACCAGTCGAAATAGATCAGGTCCGGGTGGTACTTGTCGGCCAGCTCCGCCGTGCGTGCGAGCCAGTCTTCCAGCCAGGCGGGCGAGACATAGGTCCAGTCGTCGGCGAGGTTCTGGTCGTCCTTGCTCAGGTGCGCCACGGCCGGGCCGTATAGTTCCGCGTTGCGCGGATCGTTGACGTCCGAGTCGAAGTCGCGGCCGCCATCGAAGAACCAGTCGTGCTCGGCCCGATGGGAGGACACGCCAAAGCGCATGCCCTGCCCGCGCACGGCGCGCTCCAGTTCGCCGATCACGTCCCGCTTCGGGCCTTTCTTCGCCGCTGTCCAGTCCGACAGCGCCGAGTCGTACATGGCGAAGCCGTCATGGTGCTCGGCTACCGGCACCACATAGCGCGCGCCGGCATCGCGGAACAGCTTGGCCCACGCATCGGGATCGAAATGCTCGGCCTTGAACATCGGCACGAAGTCCTTGTAGCCGAACTTCGCCTGCGGGCCGTAGGTGGCCACGTGATGGGCGAACTCCTTGGTGCCCTGCTGATACATGTTGCGCGAGTACCACTCGCTGCCGAAGGCCGGCACCGAATAGACGCCCCAATGGATGAAGATGCCGAACTTGGCATCGTCGTACCAGGCGGGTGAACGGTACTTCTCAAGGGAAGCCCAGTCGCTGCGGAACGGATCCTGGTTGGCGCCCTTCGCCACGCGCTGCAGGATGGCGTTCCGCTGCGGCGCGAATCGGGCGCTCGCCTGCTGCCAGGCCTGATCCTGCGCGGCGGGCGACAAGGTGTCGGCCGTCGGTGCCGTGGCCGATTGCGCCAGCGCGCCGGTGCACAGCAACACGCTTGCCAGCAGTACGCCGTGCGCAGCCGCTTTCATCATGCTCGTTCGCCCCCGATGGAAAGAAAGATCGCCATGCGCGATGGTCGTTCGTCATGCCGCCTGACCATCCGTGGCGCGGCGATCATCACAGGCCCAGCCGCCAGTTCGCCGCGCCCAGCACGCCCAGCCGACCATGCTCGACGACGAACACGGGCGTGCGATTGAGGAAAGAGCGCATCACGCCCTTGTCCAGGAACCGTTCGGTGAACGGCCCCGCGCGCAGCACGCTGGCCAGCCGCGCGAGAAAACCACCGGCCAGGCACACGCCACCGCTGGCGCTGAAGGCAACGGCCACGTCGCCGCAGAAGGCGCCGAGCCAGCGGCAGAAATGATCGACCGTCTCCATCGCCAGCGCGTCCATGCCCGCGAGCGCCATGGCGGTGATCTCGCTGGGGTCGGCGCAGGTCGCCGATACACCGCGCACCGAGGCCAGCGCGCGATAAAGACGCAGCAGGCCGGGGCCGCTCAACACGTGCTCGTACGAGACATAGCCATCGACCGGCCCCAGCTCGGCGCGGATCGCCTGCTCGATGCCAGGCCGCACGGCCAGCTCCATCTGGCCTGCCTCGGTATGCAGCACGCGGGCCGGGCTACCGGGCAACCACAGCGCCGCGCCCAGCCCGGTGCCCGGCCCCAGCACGGCGACGGCGCCGTTCGGGTCGGCCACGCCGTCGACGATGACCGTGGTGCTGTCCCGGTCGACCTGGCCGATGGCGTGCGCGAATGCCTGGAAGTCGTTGAGCACGTCGACGGACGCGAAGCCGCCCTCGATCCGCAGGCGCTCCAGCACCACCGGCCAGGCCAGGTTGTCGTTGACCACCGCGCCACGTTCGACAAAGCCCGCGCAGGCCAACACCAGCGCTTGCGGATGCACGCCGTGATCGCGGCAGAAGACGCCAAGAATGTCTGCGAGTGAACCGTGATCGGCGCAGCGATAGTTCTTGTAGGCGAGGATGTCCGGCCGTCCGCCCTGCGCATCGGGCATCACCAGGCCGATGCGCGCATGCGTGCCGCCGACGTCCGCGGCGAGGAAGGGCGATGCCGATGGCCCGCCGCGATCCAGGCCATCGAGGAAGAGCGGCTCACCGAGCTTTGGCGATGGGTCCACAGGCACAGGCTCAAAGCCCCGATCCGATAACGGCGTCATCACTCCACCCCGGTAGCGCACGTCTGGACATGTTCATGGCCAAACCGAACATTTATTAGGTGACCGAAAGCATCGAAGCGCTTCGCATCCGGGCGCGGATGCTCCCCGGCCGCGCCCCGTTTCGTGCTCACATATAAACCTAGTTTTTATCCATGCACAAGTAGTACGATGCGGCCGGACATCCCCGGCGGCCATGCCGGGGCCTCGGTGGCACCACTTTTTCCTCCCTTGGGAGGCTGGCTCGGGGGTCTTGATGCCGGTTCAGCACGAAGCCCACGACTCCTCCGGCGCGCCGGCCCCGGCCGATGCGCGCGTGGCGGCGCTGGCCTTCGGCGGTGCGCCGGCCGGCAACCTCTATGCCGGCGTGGACGACGAGGTGGCGCGCGAGGCCATCGCCCATGCATGGCGACGCGGCATCAGGCACTTCGACACCGCCCCTTATTACGGATACGGCCTCAGCGAGACCCGCATCGGCGATGCGCTGTCCGGCGTCGAGCGCGCCAGCTACACCCTGTCCACCAAGGTGGGTCGCCTAGTCGATGTCGACGAAGGCCGGCACGACCGCGCCGACGGCTTCGCGGTCGACGGTCGCCGCGCGTACTTCGACTACACGCGCGATGGCGTGCTCCGCAGCCTGGAAAGCAGCCTCAAGCGGCTGCGCACCGATCGCATCGACCTGTTGCTGCTGCACGACATCGGCCAGCTGACCCACGGCGAGCGCCACGCGCAGGTGCTGGCACAGGCGCTGGACGAAGCATTGCCGGCGATGGCCGAGCTGCGCCGCCAGGGCGTGGTCGGCGCCATCGGCCTCGGCGTGAACGAGGAAGCCGTGTGCCTGGACGTGATGAAGCGCTTTCCGCTGGACGCGCTGATGCTGGCCGGCCGCTACACCTTGTTCGAGCAGGCGCACAGCCAGGCCGTCATGGCCAAGGCCGCCGCCGATGGCGTGTCGGTGCTGATCGCCGGCCCCTACAACTCCGGCCTGCTGGGCTCGGACAACGGCCCCGGCGACACCTACGACTACGCGCCCGCCTCGCCCGCCATCAGGGAGCGCGCGCAACGCTTCTACGACACCTGCGCACGCACGGGCACGCAGGTGGGCGCAGCGGCGCTGCAGTTTCCGCTGGCGCATCCGGCGGTGTCGAAAGTGGTGTGCGGCCTGCGTTCGGTGGCGGAGGTCGACAGTGCCATCGAACGCATCCGCGCAACGATTCCCGCCGCGACCTGGTCAGCGTTGATCGAGCAAGGCCTGCTCGATGCGCGGGTGCCCACGCCATGATCATCGACTCGCACCGCCACTACTGGGATCCCGGCCAGCTGGAGTACGGCTGGCTCGCGCAGGCGCCGGCGGCACTGCGGCGTCCCTTCCTTCCCGCGGATCTCGAATCGACGGATGCCTGCGTGCTGGTGCAGGCGGCGCCGGATGAGCGCGAGACGCTGTTCCTGTTCGATCTCGCCCGACAGAACCCGAACGTGCTGGGCGTGGTCGGCTGGGTGGACATGGAAGCCGACGACGCGACGCAACGCATCGCCGCGCTGGTGGAGCAAGGCCAGGGGCTGCTGCGCGGCATTCGCCCGATGGTGCAGGACATCCCCGATACCGAGTGGCTGGCGCGTCCGTCGCTGGACCGTGCCTTCGATTGCCTGCGCGATCACGCCCTGGTGTTCGATGCCCTGGTGGACAACCGCCACCTGCGCGCGCTGTCCCAACGGCTCACGCAACACCCGGGCCTGATCACCGTGGTCGATCACGGCGCCAAGCCGAACATCGCCGCGCGCGAATTCGCCGCATGGGCAAGCGCGATTGCGCGGGTCGCCCAGGTGCCGGACGTCATCTGCAAATTGTCCGGCCTGCTCACCTTGACCGGCGAGCAGGCCGACGTGGCCGCGATAGAACCCTACGCCATGCACCTCTTTGAAAGCTTCGGCGGGCGCCGCGTGATGTGGGGCAGCGACTGGCCCGTGCTCGACACGCATGCCTCCTACGAAGAATGGAAGGCCTGCGCGCAGGCGCTGACGCGACGCTTCGCGCCGGGCCACGAGGCCGATGTGTTCGGCGAAACCGCGGCGGACGTCTATTCACTTGCCGCGCGCATGGCGCCGGCTTTCTCCGGGAGAACCGCATGAACACTTTCCTCAAGGTACGCAGCGCATGAGCGGCCGGCTCAGCGGCAAGCACGCGCTGGTGACCGCGGCCGGCGCAGGCATCGGCCGCGCCACCGCCCTCGCCTTCGCGCAAGCCGGCGCCACGGTATTGGCGACGGATATCCAGCAGGAGAGCCTGGACTCGCTGGCGCAGAGCCATCCGTCCATCCGCACGCAGATCCTCGACGTCACCGACGCTGCCGCCATCCAGTCGCTGGCCGCCGGCGTCGGGCGCGTCGACGTGCTGTTCAACTGCGCGGGCTACGTGCATGCCGGCACCATCCTCGACACGGACGATGCCAGTTGGCGGCGTTCGTTCGCCATCAACGTGGACAGCATGTTCCACCTTTGCCGTGCCCTGCTTCCCGGCATGATCGAGCGCGGCGCGGGCAGCATCGTCAACATGTCCTCGGTGGCATCGAGCATCAAGGGCGTGCCCAACCGCTTTGCCTACGGCACGACCAAAGCCGCCGTGATCGGCCTGACCCGCGCCATCGCCGCCGACTACGTGGCCGCCGGCATCCGCTGCAATGCGATCTGCCCCGGCACGGTGAAAACGCCCTCGCTGGGCGAACGCGTCCGCGCGCTCGGCGGCGACGAGGAAGCCGCATGGCGCGGCTTCACCTCGCGCCAGCCGATGGGCCGCCTTGGCGAACCCGAAGAGATCGCCGCGCTGGCCGTCTATCTCGCCTCCGACGAATCGTCCTTTACCACCGGCACCATCCACATCGTGGACGGCGGCTGGTCGAACTGATGGAAACCACCGCATGAAGCTCTGCCGCTATGGAAAACCCGGCGCGGAAAAACCCGGCCTGATCGATGGCGACGGCGCCATCCGCGACCTGTCCGGCGTGATCGCCGACATCACCGCCAACGTGCTCGGCCACGGCGGCTTGCGCCGCCTCGCCGCGCTCGACCCCGCGAGCCTACCCAGGGTCGAAGGCTCGCCGCGCTACGGCGTGCCGGTGGCGCACGTGGGCAAGATGCTCTGCGTGGGCATGAACTACGCCGACCATGCGGCGGAAACGAACGCGCCTGTGCCCGAGCAGCCCGTGCTTTTCATGAAGGCCACCACCGCCATCGGCGGCGCCAACGACACCGTAGTGATTCCGCGCGGCTCGGTGAAGACCGACTGGGAAGTGGAACTGGGCGTGATCATCGGCGAGGTGACGCGCGACGTGTCCGTCGAGCGCGCGCTGGATCACGTGGCCGGCTACGCGGTGGTCAATGACCTGTCCGAGCGCGAATTCCAGCTGGAGCACGGCGGCCAGTGGGTGAAGGGCAAGAGCTGCGACACCTTCGGCCCCATCGGCCCGTGGCTGGTCACCAGGGACGAGGTCCCCGATCCGCAGAACCTCTCGCTCTGGCTCGAAGTGAACGGACACCGCTACCAGAACGGCAACACGCGCACGATGGTGTTCGGCGTGGCCGCGCTGGTGAGCTACATCAGCCGCTACATGACGCTGATGCCGGGCGACGTGATCAGCACGGGAACGCCCGCCGGCGTGGGCCTGGGCCTGAAGCCGCCCACCTACCTGAAGCCGGGCGACGTCATCGAACTGGGCATCGACGGGCTGGGGCGCCAGCGTCAGGACGTGGTCGCTCATTCCGCGTCGCACGCGTAACGCGCCTTACTCAGTTCCCGGCACGGGAGGCCGGTCACGATGGTGAAGATTACCGCCCTGGAAACCTTCGACGTGCGTTTTCCCACGTCGCTGGCGCACGATGGCTCGGACGCCATGAACCCCGATCCGGACTATTCGGCGGCCTACGTGGTACTGAAGACCGATGCGCCCGAAGGCCTGGCGGGTTACGGGCTGGTGTTCACCATTGGGCGCGGCAACGACATCCAGACCACCGCGCTGGCGGCGCTGCGCCCGATGGTGGTCGGCCGTCCCGTCAAGGACATCGTGGACGACCTGGGCGCGTTCGCGCGCCTGCTCACCGGCGATTCGCAGCTGCGCTGGCTGGGCCCCGAGAAGGGCGTGATGCACATGGCGATCGGCGCGGTGATCAATGCCGCGTGGGATCTGGCCGCGCGCCTGGCCGGCAAGCCGGTGTGGCGCTTCATCGCCGACATGACGCCCGAGCAGCTGCTCAGCCAGATCGACTTTCGCTACCTCACCGACGCGCTCACGCCCGAGCAGGCGCTGGCCATCCTGCGCGAGGCCGAACCGCACAAGCAGGCGCGCATTGCGCAGCTCGAAACCGAAGGCTACCCCGCCTACACCACCTCGCCGGGCTGGCTGGGTTATACCGACGAGAAGATGCAGCGCCTTGCCAGGAAAGCCGTGGAAGACGGCTTCCGCACCATCAAGCTCAAGGTCGGCCTGCGCATGGAAGACGACCTGCGGCGCTGCCGGCTGGCCCGCGAGGCGGTGGGCCCGGACATCGCCATCGCGGTGGACGCCAACCAGCGTTGGGACGTCCAGACGGCCATCGAATGGCTCAAACCCCTGAAGGACATCGGCCTGGCCTGGGTGGAAGAACCCACCAACCCGGACGACGTGCTCGGCCATGCGGCCATTCGCCAGGGCGTGTCGCCCATCCCCATCTCCACCGGCGAGCATGGCCAGAACCGCGTGCTGTTCAAGCAGCTGCTGCAGGCGCAGGCGGTGGACCTCATCCAGATCGACGCGGCGCGCGTGGGCGGTGTGAACGAGAACCTGGCCATCCTGCTGCTTGCCGCGCGCTTTGGCGTGCGCGTGTTTCCGCACGCGGGCGGCGTGGGCCTGTGCGAACTGGTGCAGCACCTGGCGATGGCGGATTTCGTGGCCATCACCGGCAAGAAGGAGGATCGCGCAATCGAGTTCGTCGATCACCTGCACGAGCATTTCGAGGACCCGGTGACCATCGTGCGGGGACGCTACCTGGCGCCCAAGGCGCCGGGCTTCTCTTCCCGCATGCACGACGCTTCGGTGCGCGACCATCTGTTCCCCGGCGGCATCGTGTGGAAGGACGCTCCCAAGACAGCCATGGGGTGAGCCATGAAAACGCCAGTGACGAACATCGCGGACCTGCGCGCAATCGCGCGCCGCCGGGTGCCCCGTGCGTTCTTCGAATACGCCGACCGCGGCTCCTACGATGAGGCCACCCTGCACGAGAACCGCCACGCCTTGGATCGCCTGCGGCTGCGCCAGCGCGTCATGCAGGACGTGGACAAAAGATCACTGGCCACCACCATCCTGGGCGCGCCGGCCAGCATGCCGCTGGCCATCGCGCCGACCGGGCTGACCGGCCTGCAGCACGGCAGCGGCGAGATCCACGGCGCGCGCGCCGCCGCCGAAGCAGGCATACCGTTCTGCCTCAGCACCATGTCCATCTGCTCCATCGAGCAGGTGCGCGCGGCCTGCGAAACGCCGTTCTGGTTCCAGGTGTACGTGATGCGCGACCGCGGCTTCACGCGCGAACTCATCCGCCGCGCACGCGCCGCGCAATGCTCCGCCCTGATGCTCACGGCGGACCTCACCGTGCAGGGGCAGCGGCATCGCGAGATCAAGAACGGGCTGTCCGTGCCGCCCAAGGTCACCCTGCGCAACCTGCTGGACGTCGCCAGCAAGCCGCGCTGGGCGTGGAACGTGCTCAAGGCGCCCAGCCGCTCGTTCGGCAACCTGGAAGGCCGTATCGGCGGCGCCGACAGCCTGACCACGCTGGCGCAATGGATCGCCAGCCAGTTCGATCCCACCTTGAACTGGAACGACCTGGCATGGATTCGCGAGGAGTGGCCGGGCAAGCTGATCGTCAAGGGCATCCTGGATGCCGAGGATGCGCGCCTGGCCGTGCAGCACGGCGTCGATGCCATCGTGGTGTCCAACCACGGCGGCCGCCAGCTCGACGGCGCGCCGGGCGCCATCGACGTGCTGCCATCGATCGTCGACGCCGTCGATGGTCGCACCGAAGTGCTGTTCGACAGCGGCATCACCAGCGGCCAGGACCTGTTCAAGGCACTCGCGCTGGGTGCTCGCGCGGGGCTTATCGGCAAGGCCTTTCTCTACGGGCTGGGCGCAAACGGCCAACGGGGCGTGGCGCAGGCCATCGAACTGATACGGCGCGAACTCAGCGTCACCATGGCGCTGACCGGACAATGCGATGCCACGCGCATTTCGCGCGATGCGATCTGGCGCGATTCGCGCCCGTAGCCCGTAACCCGTAGCCCGGATGAAGCGAAGCGGAATCCGGGAACCACCACACGACACGACCCGCCATGGCGAGAGATTCACGCCACGCAACCCCGGATTACGCCTCCGGCTTCATCCGGGCTACGAGTTGGCGATCGCTAACCCGCGCACTCGCTCAAATCGAAAATCCGCTCCATCGGCACCCACTTCTGCCCCGCCGCGGCCCAGGGCAGCGGCTGCTGATAGGTGGACATCAGCGCCTCCCACGCCTGCACGCGTTCACTGGCGGCATCGGCGGCAGCCTTGGCGGCGGCGTCGAAATCCGGCGACACGCGCATCAGCATCACCAATCGCGTGCCGGTGCGGAAGATCTGCATGTCCAGGATGCCCGCCTCGCGTATCGACGCGACGATCTCGGGCCAGATGTATTCGCGGCGGTGCCAGCGTTCGTATTCGGCGATGAGTGCGGGATCGTCGCGCAGGTCCAGCGCCAGGCATTGCCAGTTCATGCGTTCGCTCCCGCCGGTACTCGTTGCCGCCGCTGCTGTGCGAACAGGAAGATGGCGACAAAGCTCACCGCCGGCACCAGCATGGCGTGCGCGATGCCGACGCGGTCGGAGGCGACGCCCATGGCCGCGGTGAGCACCGCGCCGCCGATGATCGCCATCACCAGCAGGGCGGCGCCGAGCTTGCGTTCGTCGTCATCCCTGCCCTCCACGCCCAGCGCGAAGATGGTCGGATACATCACCGACATGAAGAAACTCGACGCCACCAGCGCATAGATGCCCCAGCGCCCCGGAACGAATGCCGCCACCACCATCAGCAGCACGTTGATCAGCGCAAACAGCGCCAGCACGCGCGCTGCCCTGACGTGCTTCATGAGCGCCGCGCCGGCAAAGCGGCCCGCCATGAAGCAGACCAGGCCGATCGTGACGAAACTGGCGGCCACCTTGTCCGGCGTGCCCGGCATGGTGGCTTCCGCATAGCGGATCATGTGGCTGAACACGGCCACCTGCGCACCCACGTAGAAGAACTGCGCGGCCACGGCGCCGAGCAGGCGGCCATCGCGCAGCAGGCGCGAGAGCACGCCGCGCATGGCCGGCGCGCCTTCCTCCGCGTGCCCTCTGGCCGGAAAGCGCGTGAGCAGGATCAGCAGGCCCCAGGCGAGCACGCCCAGCCCGATGACCAGGTAGGGAATCTGCACCGCGGCCGCCTCGCTGCGCATGAAGGCTACGCGCGCCGCCGCGTCCATGGCCGCGAGCTCCGCCGGCGTGTGTTCCACCCCGGTGAAGATGAAGTGCTGCCCGATGAGCACGCCGGCGATCGACCCCAGCGGATTGAAGCCCTGCGCCAGGTTGAGTCGCGCGGCGGCCGACTTTGCCGGGCCCAGCAGGGTCACATAGGGATTGGCCGAAGTTTCCAGAAAGGCCAGCCCGCAGGCGATCACGAACAAGGCCGCCAGGAACATTGCGTACACCGCGTGGGCCGCCGCCGGCCAGAACAGCAGCGCGCCCACGCCATACAGGCACAGGCCAAGCACCACCGCCGACTTGTAGCCGTAGCGCCGCATGTAGGCCCCCGCGGGCAGCGCCACCACGAAATAGCCGAGATAGAACGCGCTTTGCACCAGCGCGGCCTGGAAGTCCGACAGGGTGAACGCCTTCTTGAACTGCGCCACCAGCACGTCGTTGAGGTTGTTGGCTAGGCCCCAGAGAAAAAAAAGACTTACGATCAATGCGAGAGGCAGCAGCGGCGTGCCGCCTCGGTAAGGATCACCTGCCGTCGTCGATGCGGCGTGTGGATGCATGGATGTCATCTCCGGCCCCTTGCGAATATGCCCAACGACACGGCACACGAACTGTGCAAATATGAACTTATAATTCACCTGTATAACAAGTTGCGGCGCAACATGGCAGTCCCGGCACGCAAACAAGGGCTATCCAACGGTCAGCCGCAAGACGCGCCACTCGATATCACGGATGCTTATGGCTGCTGAGTCCCCGAAATACCGCGCTCCCGCCCTCGACAAGGGATTGGACATTCTTGAGTTGCTGGCGCGCGCCGTCACGCCGCTGACCATCGCGGAGATCTCCGAAGGTGTGGGCCGCTCGCGCGGGGAAATCTTCCGCATGCTGCAGGTGCTGGAAGAACGCGACTACATCAGCCGCCCGGATGGCGAGGGCCGCTACGCGCTCACGCCACGGCTGTTCCGCCTGGGCATGGAACAGCCGCCGGTGAAGAGTCTGGTGGAAACCGCCCTGCCCGTCATGCATCGCCTGGCGGACGACATCGACCAGTCCTGCCATCTGGTGGTGCCCTCGCAGGAACAGATCGTGGTGATCGCGCGCGTGGACCCGCCGGGCGAAATCGGCCTGGTGGTTCGCGTGGGCCATCGCCGCCCCATTTCGCACTCCGCCTCCGGCCACGTGCTGCTGGCATGGCAGGACGAGGAAACGCGCGAGCGCTGGTTCAGCATGATGATCGCGCACGAGCCCAAGCTGCGCCGCCCGCCGCTGGAAACGGCGATACGCGAAATCCGCGCCGCCGGCGTCGCCACCATCGCGAGCCAGGTGGTGGATGGCGTCACCGATATCTCCGCCCCGGTGATGCAGCACGACCGCGCGATCTGTGCGATCACCATCCCCTTCATCGAGCGGCGCGGCTCCACCGTGAACATGGCGACCACCACGCGATTGCTGATCGAGGCGGCGCACGAAGTGTCCGAGGCATTGAGCCATCGCTCCACGCCATCGCTGGGCAACTGACGTTCGCGCGCCACTGCTTCCGCACAACATCCCGACGCGCGCGCACCCGGTCATGGCTGTGACCATGACCGGGTGGCAACGCTGAACGCTGCTCAGGCACGAAGCCTTACGGTTCCACTCTCACTTCGACACGGCGATTGGGCGCGAGACACGCCACCAGCTGCGCATGCGGGCCGTTGGGACAGTCCTTCACCGGATCGCTTTCACCCCTGCCTTCGGTGCGTATCTTCGAGCGCGGCACGCCATCGGCGACCAGCATGTCAGCCACCGCCTGTGCGCGACGCTCGGACAACGACCGGTTGCCGGCCGTCGTACCGAGGCGATCCGTGTAGCCGCTGATGCGGATGCTGCCCACCTGCTCCGCATGCTCGTTCAGGCGTGCCGCCAAAGCGGCCAATGCCTGCCTTCCGTCCGGCGTGATGTCCGCCTTGCCGAACGCGAAGAGCGCGTCGCCCGACAGCGTGAACCGACGCTGCGCCGGCGCGGCTGGCGGAGCGGGCTTGGGCTCGTCCAGCCACGCGGCGCAGGACGCGGGCTTCCAGTAGAAGCTGCGCGCCACGCTGTTCTCGTCGAACAGCACCTTGTACTGGCACACCGTCACTTCATCGCTGCCCGGCTTGCGGAAGTTGAACACGTAGTTCCACTCGCGCACGCCCCATAGCCCTTCGCTGAAGTGCGGATAGCCGATGAGGTCGGAGATCTGCGGCTTGCCCAGCCCCGCGCGCACCTGGCGCAGATTCGCCAGGCTCGGGAACGTGCCGCCCTTGTGCATGGGCGTGACGCTGTCCGGCGCCGGCCACACCAGTTCGGCGGCGGAGCCGCCATCCTTCGCCACGTTGCGGCTGACGTTGCCGCATGCCGCGAGCACCAGCGCGGCGCTTGCCGCCACTGCGATCTGTTTCCAGAGATTGTTCATATCGTTGATTCCTTCATGCATTGGAAGACGAATGCGGCGCAAGGCGCCGGTTTCGTCGCTCACCAGACCATGCCCGCGCCGACACCCGCGCCCGCGTCGCCGCGCGAGTTGGTGGTGGCGTTGAGCTTGAACACGTAGCGGCCGCTTTCGGTGATGGCGGAAACGCCCACGGCAACGCCGGTCTCACCATGGAACGCACCCAGCGCCACCGCCGCCGAGCTTTGGTTGGGCTGGTACGCCTGCGGCAGGCTGGCCAGCGCCATGGCCGAAGCGATGCCCGCATTGGCGCGGTTGCCGATGCGGTTGAGCTGCTGGTCCACGGTCTGGAAACGCTGGTCGACATAGTCCTTCGACCAGTTCTTGGCCTCCGTGAGTGCGTCGCTGAGCTGGCCTACGTTCACCGCGTCTGTGGCGTTCACGCCATTGGCCACGTTGGTGACGGTGCGTTCGTGGCCGGCCGAACCCACCGACACCGTATTGCTGGCGCTGGCCACCGAGCCGGCACCCACGGCGACGCTGTTGTCGCCGCTCGCGGTCGAGCCCGCACCCACGGCCGTGCTGTTGTTGCCCGACGCAGTGGAGCCCGCGCCGGCCGCCGTGGCGTTGTTGCCGGTGGCGGTGGATGCCGTGCTGTTGTCGCCGCTGGTCTGGTAGGTGTTGATGGTGGTGGTGACGGGGCTGCCACCGGGCGGCAGATTGCGGATGGTGTTGGACAGGTTGATGATCTGCGACCCCAGCTGCTCCAGCGTCTGGTTGGTGGCGTACAGCTGCGAGCCGTTGATGGCATCCGTGCTGGTGCTGCTGATGCGTCCCGCGGCCAGGTTGGTCAGCGTGCGCTCCGCGCCTGCCGCGCCGATGCTGACGGTGGAGCCCGGCGTGGTGCCGGCGAAGTTGTAGGTGGTGCCGTTGAGCGTGGTGCTTGCCGTGCCCACCGCGGCCGCCGTAGCCGAGCCCGCGCCCAGGGCCACGCTGCCGGCGTAGTCCGCCTGCGTGCCCGCACCCAGCGCCATCGCCTGGATGCCGTTGGATGTGGCCCTGGTGCCGAGCGCGACACCATCGGCCAGATTCACCGTGGCGTCCTGGCCGATGGCGGTGCCGCCCGGTGCGGTCTGCTGCACGATGGCGCCGTTGCCCATGCCGATGCCGTTGTCGCCGTTCACCGTGGTCTGCGGACCGATGGCGACCGATTCCGCGCCCGCCGCCAGCGAATCGGAAGCGGTGGAGTTGGCGTGGAAGTACTTGATCGGCGTCACCGAGAACGAGCTCATCGCACCCTTGAGCTGACGCAGCGTCACCGCGTCCTGGTCCTGCGTGCCGTCCGCCACGTTGGTGATCTGGCGGAAGTCGGTGGCGTTGCCCACCGACACGGCACCGAGCAGGTTGCGATCCGTCGTGTTGTACGGAACCACGTTGGTGCCGACCAGGATCGAGCCCGACGCCGGTGCGATGGCGCGATCGGAAACGGCGCCGGAACCCAGCGCCACACCGCCCAGCACGGTGGACTGCGTGTTCTGGCCCAGCGACGTCGCGCTGTCGGCGCTTGCCGTGGCGCCCACGCCCGCCGCGATGGCGTTGACGCCGCTCGCGCCGTTGTTGGCGTAGTTGCCGCCGGCCGTGCCGCCATCGTTGACGCTGTAGTAGTGCGTGGCGTTGGCGATCACCGTGTTGTTCAAGGCATCCACGGCCTGGTTGGTGGCGAACAGCTGCGAGCCGTTGATGGCATCCGTGCTGTTGCCGTTGACCTGGCCCGCCGCCACGTTGGTGATCGTGCGTTCGTTGCCGGTACTGCCCACGCTCACCGTGCTGTTCGGCGTGGCGCCCGCGTAGGTGTAGCTGTTGCCGGCGATGGTCGCCCCCGGCGTGCGCACCACCGCGCCAGTCACCGAGCCCGCGCCCAGCGCCACGTCGCCCACGTTGGTGCCGGCGGTGGCGCCATTGCCGATGGACACCGCATCCACCGTGTTGGCCGTGGAGACCGGACCGATCGCCACGCTGTTCACGCCATTGGCCAGCGAGTCGGCCAGGTTGGAGTTCGCGTGGAAATACTTGATGCCGCCGGTGTCGATCTGGTTGAACACCTGCTGCAGCGAGCTGTACGTGTTGCCGCCGTAGCTGATGCTGGTGTTGATGGCGCCGGTGGCCGGGTCGTAGGTGGTGTTGCCGCCATAGCTGTTGGCGACGGCATTGCCCAGGTTGGTCACGGTGTTGCCGAGGTTGGTGACGCTGGCGCCCACGCTGCCCACCGCCAGGTTGGTGGCGTAGAGCTGCGAGCCGTTGATCGCATCCGTGCTGCTGCCGTCGATGCGTCCCGCGGCGACATGGGTGATGGTGCGCTCCGCGTTCAATGTGCCCACGCTCACGGTCGAGCCCGGCGTGGTGCCGGCGAAGGTGTAGGCCGTGCCGTTGATCGAGGTGCCGGGTGTGCCCACTGCCGCTTCCGTCGTCGAACCCGCGCCCAGCGCCACGCTGCCGGCGAATGCCGCCTGTGCTCCGGCACCGAGCGCCATCGCCTGGATGCCGTTGGAGACGGCGTTGGTACCCAGGGCGACGCCATCGGCCAGGTTCACCAGGGCGTTCCCGCCGATCGCCGTGCCGCCCGGCGCGGTCTGCTGCACGATGGCGCCATTGCCCATGCCGATGCCGTTGTCGCCGTTCACCGTGGTCTGCGGACCGATGGCGACCGATTCTGCACCGACCGCCGCCGAGTCGGTCGCCGAGGAGTTGGCGTGGAAGTACTTGATCGGCGTGACCGAGAACGAGCTCATCGCGCCCTTGAGCTGGCGCAGCGTCACCGCGTCCTGGTCCTCCGTGCCGTCCGCGACATTGGTGATCTGGCGGAAGTCCGTGGCATTGCCCACGGAGACCGCGCCAAGCAGGTTGCGATCCGTGGTGTTGTACGGAATGAGGTGGGTGCCGACGGTGATCGAGCCCGACGTCGGCGCGATGGCGCGGTCCGACACCGCACCCGAACCCAGCGCCACGCCGCCCAGCACGGTGGACTGCGTGTTCTGGCCCAGCGATGTGCCATTGTCGGCGGTGGCCGTGGCGCCCACGCCCGCCGCCAGGGCGTTGAGGCCGCTGGCGCCGTTGTTGGTGTAGTTGCCGCCCGCCGTGCCGCCATCGTTGACGCTGTAGTAGTGCGTGGTGCTGGCGGTGACCGTGCTGTTGAGCGCTTCCAGCGCCTGGTTGGTGGCGAACAGCTGCGAGCCGTTGATCGCGTCCGTGCTGTTGCCGCTGATCCGTCCGGCGGCCACGTTGGTGATCGTGCGCTCCGCGCCGGACGCGCCCACGCTCACGGTGCTGCTCGGGTTGGTGCCGACGAAGGTGTAGGTGGTGCCGTTGATGTTGACGCTGGGCGTACCCACCGCCGTCGCGGTGGTCGAGCCCGAGCCCAGCGCCACGTCGCCGGCGTTGTTGGCCGTTGCCGCATTGCCGAATGCCACCGCGCCCGCCGCCAGCGCGCTGCTGGTGTTGCCCAGCGCCACCGAACCCTGGCCCTGCGCATTGTTGGTATTGCCGATCGCCACCGCGCCATCGCCATTGGCGGTGTTGTTGGCACCCATGGTCACCGCACCGTTGCCGGTCGACGTGTTGGGATCGCCGATGGCGACTGCGCCATTGCCGTTGGCGATCTGCCCTGAGCCCAGGGCGACGGCGCCGGTGCCACCGGTGACCTGCGAGTTGTGGCCGCCCGCGATGGAACCCGCGCCCGCCCCCGCGGCCACGGTATTGGTGTCGCCGATGGCGACGCTGTACGCCGCCCGCGCCGCCGACGCCTGGCCAAGCGCCACCGCGCTCTGGGCCGATGCGGTACTGGCGCCCAGGGCAACGCTATTGACCCCGGACGCCACCGTGAAGTTGCCCAGCGCGGTCGCGCCCACCGCGCTGGCGGTGACATCGATGCCGACCGCAATCGCATTGTTCGCGGTAGCGCCGCTGCCGGCCGCGGCGGTGGGCCGCGCGCCCAGGTACATGGAGTTGATGCCGGAAGCCAGCGCCTGCCTGCCGATGGCGATGGCGTCGGTCTGGCTCGCATTCGCCTGCAGACCCATGCCGATGGCATAAGCGCCCGACGAACTCACGTCGGTGCCGATGGCCACGGCGGATTCCGCCGATGCCCCCGTGCCCACCGTGCGCGCGCCCAGGTAGACCGCGTTGAGCGCCGTTGCATAGGCTTGCCAGCCCACGGCGGTGGAATGGGTGCCAAGGCTCTGGGTAGACAAGCCCACGGCCGTGGCGCCTTCACTGGTGGCATTGGTGAAAGCGCCCAGCGCGGTCGCCTGCCCGTTGTTCGCCTGGGCGGAGTTGCCCAGCACGACGGCGTTCTGCGCGCCCACCGCCTTGGCCGAACTGCCGATGACCACGGTACTGGTCGAGTTCGCATCGGCGGAGCTGCTGTAGCCAAGCGCGAGCGTATTCACGGCAAGCGCGGAGGACGTGGCTCCCATCGCGATCGCATTGCCGGCGGAGGCCGTGACGTCGGTGCCGATGGCGATGGCGCCACCCGACAGCGCGCCGCTCGACGGCACGGTGCGCGCGCCGATGTAGATGGCGTTGATGGCGGTGGTGTATGCCTGAAAGCCAACGGCGATGCCGTTCTGTCCCGAACTGTGGGCTGCGTAGCCCGCGGCGAACGCGCCCAGTACGTCGGCGTGGGAGACCGAGCCCAGGGCCGTGGCGCCAACACCGCTGGCGGTGGCGCCATAGCCCATGCATGAAGCGGTGCTGTTGTAGACGTTATAGGGCGACGCCGTGCAGTCCACCGACTGCGCCTGCGCCGACATGCTCCAGCCGGCGCCGCCGCCAATCGCCAGCACCGCGAGGATCGCACTGCGCAGGCGACGCGACGGCCCGTTCACCGCCGCCTGCTGGCCCTGGCCTGCGCGACGATGGCTCGTGGCCAGCTCGGAAACGACCACGAGCTGATTCAGCGCGCGGCTCCACACCTTCCTGTGAATCTTGTTCATGCCTAACTCCCTTGTGACTGATTCGACATGGGGGAGGTCGTCAGGGCAAAGCACAGGGCGCACGAAACCGATCGCGCATGCCTCAAGGCAAGGCGCAGGCGCAAAAACGTCCTGCGCTCACGCCGCCGGCATGAACGTTGATTGGAAAAAATCAGGAAAAAAGTCGGTACGCCCCGCTACTGGGAATCCCTGTATGCACAACCCCTGTTTTGTGCCGAGGACAAACGAAACGGCATGACTGGGGAATCAGCCTGATTCGTCTCGTTCTGCTGTTGCGACTCCCTGTCCAGCCCGACGCCGCGATGGCAACACGCGGAATGACTTCAAGCTGAAGTTCGGCTGTCGCGCCTGCGAGCATGGCAGCATGCGAAAGAACTTGTGAGTGGCTGTTGGCGCGAATAATTTGAAGCGGATCACAATTTGTCACGATCCAGTTCGCGCGCCGTCGCCACGCCTGTCCGTGAGGCATCGCCCTTCACGCGACGCATACGGAATGAACGACGCATCGCGCATGTGCAATGCGTGCGCGCTGATCGCTGAAGCGCACGATGGCGGAAATGACGCGCTTGACCAGGACGCACGCTCCATAGAAGAGCGCCGGTCAAGGCGCCCCGCTTGCCGCGACATCGCAAAACCTGCGGCAAGCCCGGGAGGCCGCCCCACCAAGGCCCTCGCACGCTATATAGTGAGCCTTATAGCGACCGGATCCTGCGCTCGCACAGGCCTGCCCTGCGGTTTCGGCAGGCGCTTCCATCGCCGCGGCTCGAGAAAAGGGAAAGGAGTGTTTATGCGCCATTGCCGTCTGTGGATGCTCTGCGCCTGCGTGGCTGCGGCATGCTCGTCCGCCCATGCCGACGACAGCTTCAACGACCTCTTCACCAACGGCCACGTCGACGGCCAGTTGCGCCTGTACCAGTTCAACCGCCTGTACGACGCGCCCACCACGCCGGACGCGCACGCGCTTTCGCTGGCCGCGCTGATCAACGCGCAGACGGGCACGGTGCTCGGCGGCCTGAGTTTCGGCGGATCGTTCGTCACGGCCAACATGCTGGGCACCAAGGACGACACCCCGGCCAAGGTGGACACCTCGCTGATGGGGCCCAACAGCTCGCTCGGCGCCTGGAGCCAGGCCTACGTGCAATACAAGCGCGAGTGGTTTCTCTTCCGCGGCGGCTACCAGTACCTGGATACGCCATGGATGGGCAACAACGACTCGCGCGTCATTCCTTCGTCCTACAACGCGCTGCTGATGGGCTTCACGCCCGTGAAGGACTGGAACATCTACGCCATCCGCGAGTACGGCTGGAAGAGCCGCACCTCCAACGGCATGTATCCGGACAACCTGTATTACCCGTCGAAATTCGACGGCGACTCCATGTACGGCAACAACGGCTCGCTACCCATCACCTCGCCGAGAACGCCCGGCACCTGGGCGGCGGGCACGAATTACGTCAACGGCGGGCTGAAGGCGGAAGCCTGGTACTACGATTTCCTTCGCTTCGCCCACATGGGCTACATCAGCGGCAGCTACACATTCACCACCGGTACGCCGTTCAATCCCTTCGTCGCCGTGCAGGCACTGAGCCAGAACGGCAGCGGCAGCGACAACATCCTGGTGGAAACCAAGACCAAGCTGGTGGGCGTGGCCTGCGACCGCGTGAAGTCGCGCGGCTGGGGCGCGGACGTCGGCACGTCGATCTACGACGGACGCATCGACTTCGCCTACAACAAGCTGGATGGCGAAACGGGCGCCGTCGGCGACGGCGCGCTGATCTCGCCCTACACGGTGAACTACGGCACCGACCCGCTGTTCACCACCTCGATGATCCGCGGCCTGGTGGAAATCGGCCCCGGCCATGCTTGGAAGGGCCGCGCACTGTACAACTTCTTCGACAAGAAGCTGCAGCTGGTGGCGGCCTATGCGAAGTACACCGCGCTCGAACGCGGCAACAGCCACGACCTGTACTTCGACATCATCTACAACTTCGACGGCGCGCTCAAAGGGCTGCAGCTACGCGACCGCTGGGAGCGCTCGGTGGGTGGCATCGCCAACCTCAACCCGGGCAACGAATCGTTCACTTACAACCGCCTGATGATCTCCTACAAGTTCTGAGCACGCCGCACCAGTTATTCGAGCGTGCCCAGGATGATGCTGGATGCCTTGACGATGGCGACGACGTCGAAGCCTTCGCGCAGGTCGAGTGCATCCACGCTGCCCAGCGTGATCACCGCCACCAGCACGTTGCCGCCCTTCAGCTCGATGCCCACTTCCCCATTCACCTCGCCGCGCCGCACATAGGAAACGACGCCCGCCAGCTGGTTGCGCGCCGAAAGGCGCAGGCCGCCGTCGGGCACGGCGACGATGACCGAGGACGCCTTGATCAGGGCAAAGGCCTTCTTTCCCGGCGCCAGACCCAGGCTTTTCGTGCTCTCGCGGGTGACGGTCGCCACCAGCCGCTGTCCGCCCTGGATGTCGAGCTGGATCACGTCGTTCACGGCGCCGGCCTCGACGGAAGCCACCACGCCGGCCAGTTGGTTTCGTGCACTCGTCTTCATCAGGAATCGCCTCACCAGATCGATGTCGGAAAGCGGATCATCCGCGAACGCAGTCAATTGCTCCATGAAGCGCCGGTGCAATGCCTCCATGTGGCCGAATACGTCGACCAGGCGGCGCCCGCGCTCCGTCAGTTCCGCACCGCCGCCGCTGCGTCCACCCACGGCTCGCAGCACGAGCGGCTCGCCCGCCAGATTGTTCATGGCGTCCACCGCGTCCCAGGCGCCCTTGTAACTGAGCCCGACCTCGCGCGCCGCCGCCGCGATCGATCCCAGCTCGCCTATCTTCGCGAGCAGGGCGATGCGGTCATGCCCGCCGAAATGACGCCCGTCCGATTCCAGGCCCAGGCTTCCCTTGATGATCAGCATGGCGTCACTCCAGGCGATAGGTACGACGGAACGCTTGCGCCGCCAAGCTTATAACCGGCGCAGCGTCCGAAGGCATCAGCGCCTCTCGAAGCTCGCGACGCAACATCATTGGCGCTGCGGATAGACCACCGACAGCGCGGCCGTGGCCCGCATCTGCTGGATAAAGGCATCGACTGCCGCCGAACGCTCGTGGCGGCGAAAAAAGCCCGCCACGACGGACGTCACCGGCTTCCCCGCCAGTGGCTTGAAGCGCACGCCCGGCATGTCGACCACCTCCTTGATGACGCTGGGAATGATGGCGATGCCCGCGCCCACGGACACCTGGGTGAGCACGGCGACCAGGCTGCCGGGCTGCGAGCCGATGCGTGGCGTGAAGCGGCCGCGGCGTCCCGTTTCGTAGGTCCCCAGGGCCTGCTCCGGAACGATGAAGGTCTCCTCCGCCAGCGCCCTGGCGTGAAGCGGACCGGTCGTCTTCACCAAGGCATGCCTGGAAGGCAGCGCTACGCAAAACACATCGCGCACCAGCGCATGCGCCATCAGCGAATCAGGCAGCTGCATCGGTAGACGAATGAAGCCCACGTCGACGCGCCCCTCTTCCAGCATCACGGGCAGGTCGTCCATCGGCCGCTCGGTCGCGACGATCTCTACCTCCGGTCGGGCTGCACGGAAGCGCTGGATCTGCGCCTGCAAGGCGCCGGAGTATGCAGCTGAACCGACGTAGCCGATCTCGATGCGCCCGATCTCGCCGCGTCCCGCGCGCTGAGCCACGCTGTGCGCGCGCTCGACCTGGGCGAGCGCCAGCCTCGCCTCGCCGAGAAAAGCCTCGCCTGCTGGCGTCAATGCCACCGAGCGCTTGGACCGCGCGAACAGGCGCGCCCGTAGTATGCGTTCCAGGTCCTGGATCTGCACGGTGAGCGTGGGCGCCGAAATGCCCAGCCGTTCCGCCGCCCGCGCGAAATGCAGTTCTTCCGCGGCGGCCACGAAGTACCGCAGGTGCCGAAGCTCCATGCCCGCTGCCTCGTCATTAGGTCACACCTAATTCTATGCCCATGATGACGCAATGATGCGAAACACAGGCGGTGCTTGAATGGCACCATTCCGTCGCTCGGGACCGACCCATGACCGCCCGCCTCCGTTCCGTTACTACTGCCACCCTGATGTTCGCCGCCATCGCGCTGCCGGCCATGAGCGCCGCGGCCAGCCTGCCCACGCAGCCCGTGCTCACGCTGGATGCCGCCAGGCGCATCGCCGCGAGCGCGGAAGCGAAGGCCAAGGCGCAAGGCTGGCCTTGCGTGATTTCCGTGGTCGACGCCAGCGGATCGCCGATCATGCTGCTGCGGATGGACGCCGCCGCCGTGCTCGCGGGTGTCGATCTCGCCCCGGGCAAGGCACGCACCGCCGCCCTGTTCCGGCGACCGAGCGGCGCGCTGGAAGACGCCGCCAACGGCCAGCGGCCGGCGGTGCTCTCCGCGCGAGGTTACGTACTGATGCGCGGCGGCCTGCCCATCGAGGTGGATGGCCATGTCGTCGGCGCCATTGGCGTCTCGGCGGATACGCCGCAACACGATGAAGAGATTGCCAAGGCCGGCATCGCCGCGCTGGCGAATGGATGAGCTCGCACATGGAAACCATGCCTCCTCGCACCGATACCCGACGCGTTGCCATCTTCGACCTCGACGGAACGCTGGTGGATTCCGTCGACGGCATCGCGCACGCGCTCAATCGGCAACTTCAGGCCAATGGGCTCGCCCCCTTGAGCCGCAACGAGGCCATCCCGCTGCTGGGCGACGGTCTTGCGGCGTTCGCGCGACGCGCCTACTGCCTGCGCGGAACAACGCTGCCGGCGCACGGCATTGAGGACTTCCTGCACGATTACCTGAGCCACCCGCCCGGAAACGCGCGGCTGTATCCGCACGTCGCCGCCACCCTGGACCTTCTGGTGCAGGACGGCTGGCGCATGGTGGTGTGCACCAACAAGATCGAGGCTGCGGCGATCCCCATGCTCGATGCACTGGGTGTGCTCCACTATTTCGACGCGGTCTGTGGCGGCGATACGGTGTCGCGGCAAAAGCCCGATGCCGAACATATCCGCCGCACGCTGCAGCGCGCCGGGCTCACGGGGCTGCCGGCCGTAATGATCGGCGACAACAAGGCCGATCTCGCGGCCGCCGCGGCTTATGGCATCCCCGCGATTTTTGCCGGCTGGGGATACGGGCAATTGCCTGCCGATGTCGAAGCGCCCGTCGTGGTCACGCGATTTTCCCAATTGCCCGCCCTGCTCGACGCCGCTACGGCCCGCGAACCTGCATGACCGCCCGATGCTCGACGCCAGGCACTCGGCATCGACGTCTCTCGATTTGATACGGCGCGACCCCATATTGACTGCCATTGCCCTCGCGTTTCGCCGTTCATCCCGTGACCCAGTTCCCGCTCTTCGCCCAAGGTCCGCTCGTGCTGCTGGACGACGCCAGCGGCCGGATCGTGTACGAGGAAAACGTGATCGAGCCGCAGGAAGCCGCGCGCTGGCACGAGGCCTTGCTCACCAGCCCCATCTGGCGGCAGCAGCGCCGCGTGATGTACGAGCGGGAGCTGGACGTGCCGCGCCTGACTTCGCACTTTTCCGCCGACGACCCCGGGCTGCCGTGGCCGCTGGGCTTGGCGCTGGAGCGCGTGCGCGCCGCCACTGGTGTGACGTTCAACAGCATTGGCCTGAATCTCTATCGCAATGAGCATGACAGCGTGGCGATGCACAACGATCGCCTGGGCGACCTGCAGGAAGGGCACCCGATCGCCCTGCTTTCGCTGGGCGCCACGCGGCGGATGCACATCCGCAACAAGAAGCATGCCGCGCCACGGCGCCTTGATCTCGACCTGACCGCCGGCAGCCTGCTGGTGATGAGCCGGGACACGCAGCTGCACTACGATCATGGCATCCCCAAGCAGGCGCACCCGGTCGAGCCGCGCATCAGCGTGGCGTTCCGCATGCGCAAGCCGGCTGAGACGACGCAGCACCGGCCGCGCTGAACTCCGCTCATACGATTCCTTGATCCGGCCGTCACCTTCGCCCTCGCTACCATGCCTGCCAGCGACGCATCGGCGTCGGCAGGGGAAAACGAATGCGCACGTGGGCCACCCGCGAACGGAGCATCCCGTCGCTCGCCGAGCGAGCCGCCTTCGATGAGGCCGTCGCCATCTACACGCGCAAGGTGGCCGACTGCAGGCGCCGCCGGCTTCGCGCGGATCTGTTGCTGGTGCTGGCCTGCGTGATGCTTGCTGCGAGCGAGTCCTGCCCTCCGCTGCTGCGGTTCGCCATGCTGCCGATAGCCTTTGGCGTGGCGTGGGCCGGCATCCATCTCGGCGAACGTGCGACGCGCGCACGCTCGCGCCTGCACTGGTAGCGACGATCAGGACGATGCGCGCCAGGCCATGGCACCATCGGGGAAAAAACGCGCGAGCGGAAGACCGATGGCCTCGCAGGCATCCATCACGTAACGCAATGCGCGGGCCGCTTCGCCTCTCTGAAACTCCGCTGGCACGTTGAAGGCTTCGTATTCGATGGCATCCAGCATGCGAAGCGACCATTCGTACAAGCCATCGCCCTGGCTTTCGAACCATTGCCGCAACCAGTCGCGCAGCGAATGCAGGGCCAGGCCTTCGCGCTCCGCCACGTCGCGCAGCGCGGCAGTGACGGCCGGATACACGCCACGAAACCATTCGCTATAGCCGGCGGCGGCATCCGGAACCACCAGCGGCGCGGGCGAGCGTTGTTCGGCGTGGCGCAGGATGATGTCGCGCTCGATCTGCCGCGCCTGCGCCAGCCGCGTTTCCAGCAGATAGCCGCGATCCAGGTCGAACACCTCGAAGAAGCGCCGGTGCAGCGTGCGCAGCCGCACCAGCGGCTGCCGCGAGAATCCGACCTTCAGCAGATCCTGCTCCCGCCAGGGGAACAGGTAGACATAGGTACGCCCCTTGCCGAGCGTCCTGGGCATGACGAACTCGTCCATGGCGCGATCATCGCATCAACCCGTGAAAGCCGGCGTCGATGGGCGGCTTCAATGCTCCCTGTCCAGCCTCAGGTCGTTGAACTTGCGCCGCTCGATCAGCGTCTCGATCTTGCCGTGGCTGTCACGCTGGAACACGAAAAGATTCCGCTCGTCATCCGTGCCCATGAACACATCCTTCGCCACCGGCTGCAAGGTCTTCACCGGGCCGCCCGCGCGCGTCGTGTAGCTCAGCACGCCGTGATCGACGGATACGGTCCACGCGCGGTCGGGCGCGTAGCGATACGTCCCGGCATAGTCACCAGGCACGAGGCCCGGCACGTCGAGCGGTGGCGGCTCGGTGGGAATGGTGACGTCCTGCGCGCCCACCAGCCTCCATTGGCCCGACTGCTTCACGAACGTGAGCAGCGACCGGTAGCGCACCACGAAGGACTGGCCGAAATAGCTCTCGCGCTCGTACTCCTCGACACTGAGCAAGGCCGTATCGCCGTATAGCCAGGCATGCGGATCACGCATCTCGATGCTCCCCGAGATGCCGGCGGGAAAAGGACGCAGCGACGCGATGGTTTCCGCCTTGCCAGCCACCCATCCGAACTCGTCGATGGTGACGGCATCGTCCGCCGCCCATTTTTCCCAGGCCGCCTTGTCGCCCGAGGGAAGCGCGTCCATCAGTACCTGCGTGATCCTGACCAGCTCGTCACGCACGGGCACCGGCGCCTCTTTCGCGTATGCGCACGACAGCGCCACGCTTGCGCCGAAAGCGAACAGCCCGTTCGTCAGCCATCGTGCCCGCATTGCAGTCTCCCCGTGCGCGAGGCCAAGCATGCGCGGCGGCCGCGGCGGGCGCCCGTGCTTGAAGTCATTGCGGCGGAACAGCACCCCGTTCCAAAACTGACCTGGGTCAGAGCGGCCAGGCTTGGCTGCACAGGACACTGCCATTCGGCCATGAGACGCCGGCGAGCCTGCCCCGCGTCATCCGGCCGCAGAAGGTGCGGGCTTGATTCCCACGGCAACCGTATACAGTTCACCAACGTGCGCCGGCGCCTCGCAATAACGCACCGGCTCGCACGCTCACATCGAAAGACAGGATCATGGCGCTATTCCCCACTGCAAACGAGATCGGCGTCGCCACGCTGGTCGACCGCTTTTACGACAAGGTCCGCGCGGACGCGGAGCTTGGCCCCGTGTTCAACGCCGCCATTGGCGACTGGACCACGCACAAGCAGACGCTGCGCGACTTCTGGTCTTCCGTGATCCTGCGAACGGGCCGCTACCAGGGCAACCCGATGGGTGCGCATCGCGCCCTGCCCGCCTTTCCGCAGGCTCTGTTTCATCGCTGGCTGGAACTGTGGCGGGAAACCGCCCGCGAGGTCTTCGAGCCACCGGCGTCGGAGCTTTTCATCAGCACCGCCGAGCGCATCGCACAAAGCCTGAGCATGGGCATCGGCCTGGGGCGCTTGACGCTGGAACATCCGTCCCGCGTCCTGGGGCCGCTGCACATCGCGCCTTGATCCCTCAGTGAAAATCGCGCGAGCGGGTGTCGAGCGAGCCCAGCAGCTCGCTCAGGTCGTGCAGGCGATGCGCGATGAGATGGCTTACGCCATCCACCTGCTCCCAGCGGCCATCCACGGCCAGCAGCCGTGATTCAAGGAAGATCCGGCGCTGACGCTCGGCCACGTGGCTCCACACCACCACGTTGATGGGGCCGAACTCGTCTTCCAGGGTGACGAAGGTGACGCCGCTCGCCGTCTGCGGGCGTTGACGCTGCGTCACCAGTCCGGCCGCGCGCACATGACTGGCATGCGGCCGATGCTGCAGGCTGCGCGAATCCACGCAGCGCGCCGCACGCAGGCGCGTGCGTATCTGCTGCACGGGATGCGGCCCAAGGCTGAGACCCAGGCGTGCGTAATCGGCCAGCGTGCTTTCGCTTTGCGATGGCGGCGGCAGGGCCACGTCGTCTTCCTTTGGGCTTGCGTAGCCAAACAGCGGCAGTTGCGCCTCGATGCCGGCCATGGCCCAGCGCGCGCGGTGGCGATGCCCTGCCAGCCCGCGCAAGGCATCCGCCTCGGCCAGCGCTTCCTGCTGGTGGCGGTTGAGTCCGGCGCGGGCGCACAGATCGGCGACATCCTCGAAAGGCCGGCGCGCGCGCGCGATCATCAGGTGCTCCATCACGTCCTGGCGGCATCCACGCACCTGCCGAAAGCCCAGCCGCAATGCGAAGCCGCCCCACGACGAGGGATCGTCCTCCAGCGTGTTGTCCCAGTCGCTATGGCGCACGTCCACCGGCCGCACCTTGATGCCATGGCGCTGCGTGTCCTGCACGATCTGGCTGGGTGCGTAGAAGCCCATCGGCTGCGCATTGAGCAAGGCGCACATGAAGGCGGCGCGGTAGTGGCACTTGAGCCAGCAACTGGCGTAGACCAGCAAGGCGAAGCTCGCCGCGTGGCTTTCGGGAAAACCATAGGAGCCAAAGCCCTTGATCTGCTCGAACAGGCGCGCGGCGAATTCCTCCGTGAAACCGTTCTTCAGCATGCCGGCCATCAGCCTTTGCCGGTGGATTTCCATGTCGCCATTGCGCCGCCATGCTGCCATCGAGCGGCGCAACTCATCCGCCTGACCGGGCGTATATTCGGCCGCCTCGATGGCCAGCTTCATCACCTGCTCCTGGAACAGCGGCACGCCCAGGGTGCGCTCGAACACGCTGCGCAGTTTTTCCGAGGGATAGGTGACCTCCTCCTCGCCGCGCTTGCGGCGCAGGTACGGATGCACCATGTCGCCCTGGATGGGGCCCGGACGCACGATGGCCACCTGGATCACCAGGTCGTAGAAATTCTTCGGCTGATGCCGCGGCAGCATCGCCATCTGCGCGCGCGATTCGATCTGGAACACGCCGATGGTGTCGGCGCGCTGGATCAGCGCATAGGTCGCCGGATCGTCCGGCGGAATCGACGCCAGCGTTTCCACGCGGCCATGATGGCGCTGCAGCAGGTCCAGGCATTTGCGGATGCAGGTGAGCATGCCCAGCGCCAGGCAATCGACCTTCAGCAGGCGCATGGTGTCCAGGTCGTCCTTGTCCCACTGGATGATGGTGCGGTCGGGCATGGAGGCATTCTCGACCGGCACCAGATGCGACAGCGGCTGGTCGGAGATGACGAAGCCGCCCACATGCTGGGACAGGTGGCGCGGAAAACCGATCAGTTCCGCCGTGAGCACGAGCACGCGGCGCAGCAAGGGACTCTCGGGATCGAAGCCGCGCTCGCGCAGGCGGCCGTCCAATGGATCGCTGCCATCCTCCCAGGCGAAAGTGCGCGACAGCAGGTCGATCTGGTCCGACGGCAGGCCGAGGGCGCGCGCCACGTCGCGCACGGCGCTGCGGCCACGGTAGCTGATCACCGTGGCGGCCAGCGCGGCACGCTCGCGTCCATATTTGCTGTAGATGTGCTGGATGACTTCTTCGCGCCGCTCGTGCTCGAAGTCGATGTCGATGTCCGGCGGCTCGTCGCGCTCGGCCGAGATGAAGCGCTCCACCAGCAGCGTGGTGGTGTCCGGGTTCACCGCCGTTACGCCCAGCGCGTAGCACACGGCCGAGTTCGCCGCCGAACCGCGTCCCTGGCAGAGGATGTCCTGGCTTCGCGCGAACGCCACGATCTCCTGCACGGTTAGGAAGTACGACTCGTACTTCAGCTGTTCGACCAGTTTCAACTCATGCTCGACCTGATTCTTCACCTTGCCGGGCACGCCTTGCGGGTAGCGCCAGCGCAGGCCGTCTTCCGTCAGCTTGCGCAGCCAGGTGGTCGGCGTCTCGCCCTCCGGCACCAGCTCGGCGGGATAGCGATAGCGGATGTCCGTCATCACGAAATGGCAGCGCTCGGCGATGCGCACGCTTTCGGCCATCAGCTCCGCCGGATAGACCGCCGATAAAGCCTCGCGCGTGCGCAGGTGGCGCTCGCCATTGGGAAACAGCAGATCACCCGCCTCGGCCACGGTGCGGTGGTGGCGAATCGCCGTCATCACGTCCTGCAGCGCGCGGCGGCGGCGCACGTGCATGTGCACGTCGCCGGTCGCCACCATGGGCAAGGCGAGCGATTGCCCCAATGCGGACAAGTCGGCGAGACGGCGAGCGTCATCGGGGCCGCGATGCAGTTCGACGGCCAGCCACAGGCGCCCCTCGAACAATGCCCGCAACCACTCGCCATGCGACGGCTGCAACTCGGCACCGGGCAACCACAAGGCCAGCGTGCCGGGCAGGCCATCCGCAAAATCCTCGCGCGTCACGCGGTACGAGCCTTTTTCCGCCACGCGCCGGCCACGCGTGATGAGCGCACACAGGGCGGTATAGCCTTGCAGGTTCTCGCACAGCAGCACCAGCCTGGGGCCGTGCTCGACCTGGAATTCCGCGCCGACGATCAGCGGCAGGCCGGTATCGCGCGAGGCCTCGTAAGCGCGCACGATGCCGGCCAGCGAGCATTCGTCGGTGATCGCCAGGGCGCGATAGCCGCATTCCTTCGCCCGCTCGAACAGCTCACGTGCGCTCGATGCGCCACGCTGGAACGAGAAGTTCGACAGGCAATGCAGTTCGGCGTAGGCGTTCATGGGCGGGGTTTCTCGGCTGCCCCGCACGCTTCTTCCATCACCCCGCGAAAGCGGGAATGGCGGCGCCTTTGAAGACACGTGCAGGTCATGCAAACCACCCATGCAGCATCCAGTTCCCGGGCTCGCCCGGCGCGCAGAACACCCAGGCGCATTGCCCTTGCGCGGTGCGCACCACGTAGTAATCACGGCGTATGTCGCCGCCATCCCACCAGCCGGTTTCCAGGCGTTCGGGACCGGCCAGCACTTCCGGTGGCGGGCCGCGCAGAGGGCAAGGCGTGTCCAGCAGCCAGGTCGGGCGCGGCAGGGTTTCCGGTGACGTGGCCCATGACGCTGTCACGGATGCGCTCTGCGCTTTCTCGGGCCGCGGATCCACCGTGCGGCGCAAATGCTGGATGGCCTGCTCGCCCAGCCGCGCGCGCAGGCGCTCGCGCAATTGCTCCAGCGGCACGGCATTGACCGGCCGTGTATCGAACAGGTCGCGTCCTGCCGGCACGAACGGCGGCAGTTCGCGCGCCACCAGCCGCATGGCCGTGACCGGTTGCGACAGCTCGAGCCGGTCGAGGCGGCCGCGCGCGCAATCGAACAGCAAGGCGGCATCGCGTGCCGCCGTGAGCATGCCCACCGTGACGCGCGTCGGCGCGCCGCTGCGGTGTTCCAGTTCCAGCTCAAAACGCTGCACGCCGCCGTCGCGGCCGGCCAGATACGCCGCCAGATCGCCGGTGAGGCGTCGCAGCGGAAACACCAGCGCCTCGACGTGTTCGATCTCGTGCGTCCACTCCATGCGCTGCTCGAACGCGTCGGGCGGGCGATAGCTGTCCATGGGCGTTGGCTCGTCGCCGGTGAGGCGATCGAGCTGGGCCACCAGTTCACCGCCAAAGCGGCGCTGCAAGCCGGCGCGTGGCAGCTTGAACACCTGCCCCAGCGTGCGGATGCCCATCGACGGCAGGCCTTGCGTGGCCTCCGCCGGCAGGCGCGCGCGTGCGATGGGCACGGGCGACAGCGCCTCGCGCAGGATCTGCGGCGAGGTGACGGCCATGCCATCGTGCACGCCCGCCAGCACATAGGCGGCATGCGGCGTCGGCGCGAGCGCGATGCGATGGCGAAAGCCCAGTGATGTCAGGCCATCGCGCAACAAGGATTCAAAGCGTGGCCACGGCCCGAACAGGTTGAGGCTGCGGCTGATTTCCAGCACGACGGCATGTGCATACAGGCCAACCTCGGCGCTGTAGCCGTAGGCCCAGGCGGCGACCAGGCGATGCCAGCGGGCCTCGTCTTCGGCATCGTGCTCGACCATGGCGAACTGCTGCAGCAAGGCCTGCGCCGCCATGAGCCGCTGCCCGCGATAGATGCCCGCCGCACGCGCGGGTGCGTTGGCGGCGTGCACGATGCGCGCCTGCGCGGGGCCGCTAACCAGTACCAGCGGTTCGTCCTCCGCAGGACGACGGCGAAGGACGCCATCCAGCGCCAGTTGCGGCAGCAGTATGCAAGCCCATAGCACGGCGCTTTCTCCTAGGCCCAGCCGGAGGCCAGCGGCACCGCCTGCACCGGCGGGTTGCCGCCACGGCATTTGCGCACGCGCACCTGCCATGTCGGTGCGCTTTCCAGCTCCAGGCGCAAGGCCGCCGGCGAGGCCTGCGCCGCATGGCGGCGATCGCGGAACACGAAGGCCAGCGCCTTGCCGGTATCGGCCGCCACCTGCAGGCGGCGCAGCGAGCGGTCGTCCGCCTTCATGGGCCACGCCAGCACGGCGGCGCAACTGGCGGAACGCAGGCATTGCTCGGCCGCCCACAGTGCGTCGCGCTCGTCCGCCTGCACGATGTCCACGCGCGACATCACCACGCCGCGCGCTTCCCAGCCCGCCACGTAAGGCACGTAGGGCGGCGAAATCACCATCACGGGGCGACCCTCGCGCGTCAGCCGCGCCAGCGTGGGCAGCACCAGCTGCAGCTCGCCCACGCCATCGGCGGGCAGCAGAATCTCGGTCAACGCATGCTCGGGCCAGCCGCCGCTCGGCAGCACCGCATCGAGCATCGGCCAGCCGGTGGGCTGGGTGCCCGAGGGCGCGGGAACGGCGCGCCCGTGCCAGACCTGGCGGCTATGCAAGAGCGAATCGAGCGCAAGCACTTGGCCCATGACGCGATCACCGCAAGCTGCGCAGGCAACGCGTGACGACGCCCCAGATGCTGAGCGTCTCGCCTTCGCGGAACACGATGGGCTTGAAGTGCGCGTTCTCCGGCAGCAGCGCCACGTGCCCGTCCACCTTGCCCAGGCGCTTGATGGTCAGCTCGTTGTTGACCACCGCCACCACGATGTCGCCCTGGCGCGGCGCGAGCGCGCGATCCACCAATACTTCGTCGCCGTCGAAGATGCCGGCGCCGATCATCGACCAACCCGACACGCGGATGATGAAGGTGCTCGGCTCATGGCCGGGCAGCACCAGATGCTGGTTGAGATCGACCACCTCGTCGACATCGTCTTCCGCCAGCGTGGGCACGCCGGCTGGCACGCGGCTGAGGAAGGCCGTCAACGCGACGGTCGACGGATCCAGCGAAACGGGGCGCGGCGCCTCCAGCGAAGCCGGGCTTCGATAGGCCTCCAGGTACGCCAGCACCGCCGGCACCTGGCTTTCAGGCACGCGGACACGCTGGCTCGGTTCACCGGCGGGACGGCCGGCACCAGGGCGGCGTCCACCGTGGTCGGAAGGAGGCATAAGGCGACTTGATTATCGGGACGACAATCAAGATACCACGGCGGCGTTCTCACGGAGCGAGATTCAGCTTCCCACCCCGGCAAAACTCAAATGGCTGACCCCAAAGGAAAATCAGGCATCCACGCCATACACCCGCCCCTTCCACTGGGAGCGCACGCCGCGCCAGTAGCGGATGGCCGAGCTCCAGGTCATGCCCAGGTACAGGGCCGCCCCCAGCGGCAGCAGCAGCGCCCACCACAGGGGCATCCGGTAGTACCTGAGCATGGGCAGGTAGCCCAGCATCATGGCGAGCAGCGCCGCCCAGGCCAGCGGCCAGACCTGCGGCGCCCCGAGCAAGGCCAGCGGCGCGCCGTAGGCGAGCAGGAACAGCACCGTCACCACCAGCAGCAACGTGGTCGAGTACCCCAGCTGGGTGAACGCCGAACGCGCCACCATGCGGTGGATCGACTCGAAGCTGCCATACGGCCGCAGGCTCACCACGTCGCGGCTCAACCCGATCCAGGTACGCCCACCCGCCAGCTTTACCTGGCGCGCGAGCGTGCAATCGTCGATCAGCGCATCGCGCAGGCTGGCGAAGGCGCCGATGCGCTCCAGCATGGCCGTATCCACCAGGATGCATCCGCCCGCCCCTGCCGCCACCAGCGTGGAGCGCGAATTGGAAATGGCGAACGGATAAAGCAGCTTGAAGTAGTAGACGAACGCGGGCAACAGCAGGCGATCCCAGAAACCGGTGCGGCGCAGGTCCGCCATGATCGAGACGAACTGGCGCTGCTCGCGCTGCTTGTGCGCCTGCAGGGTCGCCAGCATGCCGGGGCGCAGTTCGATGTCCGCATCCAGCAGCAAGGTCAGCGGCGTGCGCACGTGCTGCCTGCCCTGCTCCAGCGCCCACAGCTTGCCGGCCCAGCCATCCGGCAACGGCGCACCGGAAATCACGCGCACATTCGGGAAGGCATTCGCCACGGCGGCCGTGCCGTCGGTCGACTGGTCGTCGATCACGATGACCTGCAAGCCCTTGCCCTGCGCCTGCAGGCCACGCAAGGTCGTGCCGATCACATCGGCTTCGTTGCGCGCGGGAATCAGCACGGTGATGTCGCCGAGCGGTGCGCGCGACGACGGATCGGCCTCAAGATGCTCGCGCGTGCTCCATGGTCGCCACGGCACGAGCAGGAGCCCCAGCCACATCAGGAGAGGGATGATGGCGCAGATGTATAGCCACATGGATTAGAGCCTGCTCAAGACCCGCAAAACGTCCTGGCCACCCACAACGCCTCGCCATCTATAATTCCTCACCGTCATTCCCGCGAAGGCGGGAATCCAGCGTCTTTACCTGATACAAAAGACCAAAGGCACTGGATTCCCGCCTTCGCGGGAATGACGGTGAGGGACATCCAGAATCACTAGAGGATCAAGCCCTCAGTGACCAGCATCCGCCCCCTGCGACGGGTTCCGACGCTGGATGGCGCTGATCGGGATGCGGATTGCCGTGGCATCGTTGCGGTCGCCGTACATCACCGGCAGGTCGGGCGCCATGGCGCCGTCCGTGCGCGGGCCGAACGTGGCCACGCGCGCCGCCTTCAGCGGATGCGCGAAGGTGTCGTCCACCGCCGTGCCCTCGAAGCCGCAATGCGCCATGCAGTTGTCGCACTTGGGGTTGATGCCGACGCCGTACTTGTCCCACTCGGTGTCTTCCATCAGTTCCTTGTACGAACTGGCATAGCCTTCATCGACCAGCAGGTAGCAGGGCTTCTGCCAGCCGAAGATGTTGTAGGTGGGGTTGGACCACGGCGTGCACTGGTAGCTCTGGTTGCCCGCGATGAAGTCCAGGAACATCGACGACTGGTTGAACACCCATTTGCTCTTGCGTTCCTTGCCGATGCGGAACACGTCGCGGAACAGGTTCTTGCTTTCCGTGCGACCGAGGAACACGTCCTGCCGCGGCGCATGCTGGTAGCTGTAGCCCGGCGACACCGTAATGCCCTCGATGCCCAGCGACATGGCGAAATCGAAGAACTCGGCAATCTCCTCCGGCTTCTCGTTGTTGAACAGCGTGCAGTTGATGGTGACGCGGAACCCGCGTGACAGCGCCAGCTTGATCGCCGCCACCGCCTTGTCGAACACGCCCTCCATGCACACGGACTGGTCGTGCCGCTCCTTCAGGCCGTCCAGATGCACGGACCAGGTGAAGTACGGCGACGGCGTGTACTCGTCGATGTGCTTGGTCAGCAGCAGCGCATTGGTGCACAGGTAGATGAACTTCTCACGCGCGATCAGCCCCTGCACGATCTGCGGCATCTCCTTGTGGATCAGCGGCTCGCCGCCGGGGATGGACACCACCGGCGCACCGCACTCGTCCACCGCGCGCAGGGCGTCTTCCACGCTCATGCGCTTTTGCAGGATCTCTTTCGGGTGATCGATCTTGCCGCAACCGGCGCAGGCCAGGTTGCACTGGAACAACGGCTCCAACATCATCGCCAGCGGATAACGCTTCTGGCCGCTCAGCTTCTTGCCGATGATGTAACGCGCGATCTTGGTTTGCTGAATAAGAGGAATGCCCAACGGAATCTCCTCATCGCTGATCGATGGATCGTTATGTGCCGCGCTAAACGCGCGAAGCACGGAATGCCATACGTCTACATCGTTGCACCGAGTATAGCGCTCAGGACGCCAGGCTCGCCGGCGGAGCGAACACATGCGCATGCTCCCGCCGCAATCGGTCCCATTCGATCTTGAACCAGGGCGTGAAGCGCTCCGGGTGCGCATCGATCTCGCGATCCAGCGCGTCCGGCGCCACGTAGCGCAAGGCGGCGATCTCATGGATGTTGGCGACGGGCGCCGTATCCGTTCGACCCGCGTAGACCCAGCACAGTTCATGCTCGGCGCCTTCCGCATCGAACTGCGCCTGATACTGGAACTTGAACTGGAACTCGAACTGGCACTGCATGCCAAGTTCTTCGCCTAGCCGCCGATGGATGGCCGTTTCCATGGTCTCGCCGCGGCGCGGATGGCTGCAGCAGGTGTTGGACCAGTAGCCCGGCCACAGGCGCTTGCCTTGCGCGCGCTGCTGAAGCAGCAATTCACCGTGCGTGTTGAACACGAACAGCGAGAAGGCGCGATGCAGGATGCCCTGCCCGTGATGCGCGGAAGCCTTGTCGAGAAAGCCTGTTTCGCGATCGTGCTCGTCCACCAGCACCAGAGGTTCGTCCTGGAAGGAAACCACATTCCTCGACCAGGTTTCTTCGTTGTAGTCCAACTCGCGGCTAGCCAAGGCTCGAACCTCTCTCTTCCGGCGGACAGCGATACGCCCCGGTCATCACATCTTCGTCACAAATGGCGTAACGCACGTCCGACCGTCGAACGAATACGTGCTCAGGCTAGCAAGGTTGAGCGGAGGCGAGTAGTCCCTCGCAAGCATTTGCGCTACATCGGGCCACAGTCAATTTGTCGAATGGACGCTGCTTGCCGGTACAGGAAAGGGCTCGTGCGTGCGTGTCCAGGTGGTACTTCCGCCCAGCAGCGGAATGCCGATGTAGCCACGCAGCACGAGCCGGTCGGGCGATCGCAGATGCACTTCGCAGTGGTATTCCTTGCCGTTGTCGGCGTTGTAGACGCGGCCGTCCACCCAGGCCTTGGCATCGCTGTCATAACGCAAGCCCCACAACAGGCGCAGCCCGGTCAGCGGCCGGGAGCGCAGCGCGGGATCGGGATTGTGCCGATCCGTCACGGTCTTGCCGTTGAGCTCCGGCCCGTCCTCCGGTCCGTAGGTGTCATGCAGTTGCCAGACGATGGTGCCGACGAAGGTATCGCCCTGCGGCTCGATGCGGATGATGGCGTCGCGGCTCTCGACCAGCCAGTCGCCGGTGATCGCCGCCGCATCGCTCGCGGGCGACTGCGCGAACGCCGCGCCGCATGACAGCGCCAGCAGCATGAGCAGCCCAGCACGTCGCCATCGAAAGAGATAGGTTTTCACAAAGTGCATGCGTTAACTTTGGAAGGAATGGTGGATCGCGTCCGAGCCGAATTCATGCCGTTCTCTCCTGCCGCTACAACACCGCTGTCATGGATGGGCATGATCCTGGCCCTGTGCGCGGCAATGTATGCGTATCTGAGCTTCTGGGCATGGTTTCGCAGCGAGCGGCGGCAGCAGCATCGGCGAGCGGATGTGAACGATCAGGCAAGCCGGCCCGTGAGCGTACTCAAGCCGCTGCACGGCGCCGAACCCAGGCTTTACGAGAACCTGCGGAGTTTCTGCGAGCAGCATTACGCGCATTATGAATTGCTCTTTGGCGTGCGCGATCCGGAGGATCCGGCTATCGCCGTAGTGCAACGGCTGCAGCGCGAATTCCCGCAGTTGCCGATGGCGCTGGTCATCGACCCCGCGGTGCACGGCGCCAACCTCAAGGTCAGCAACCTGATCAACCTGGTCGCGCAGGCGCGGCATGACTGGCTGGTGCTGGCCGACAGTGACATCAGCGTGACACCGGACTATCTGCTGCGTGTCACCGCCCCGCTCAACGACCCGCGCACCGGCATCGTGACCTGTCTTTATCATGGCGTGGCCAACAACACCCTCAGCTCGCGGCTGGGGCGGCTGTTCATCGACGACTGGTTTGCGCCGTCCGTAAGGCTGGCGCATGCCTTCGGCTCGACCCGCTTCGCGTTCGGCTCGACTATCGGCCTGCGCCGCGACGCACTGGAAGCCATCGGCGGCTTCGACCCCTTGAAGGACACGTTGGCGGATGATTTCTGGCTGGGCGAACGCACGCGGCAGTTGGGCCTGCGCACCGTACTCAGTGACGTGGTCGTGGGCACCGACGTCAGCGAGACGACGCTCGCCAGCCTCTGGTCGCATGAGCTGCGCTGGCTGCGCACCATCCGCGCCATCTCCCCGGCCGGTTTCTTCTTCAGCTTCATTTGCCTGACCTGGCCGCTGCTGGCCGTAGCCCTGGCGCTGTCGCCTTCCGCGCCTTGCCTCGTCATCTGCGTGCTCGCCGCGATCGCCCGCACGGCGCGCTATGCCGCGTCGTGGCGAAGCACCGCAAGATCGTCCCGCTGGCGGGATCTCTGGCTCACCCCTTTCCGCGACGCGCTATTGCTGGTGGAATGGGCGGGTGCGCTGGTCCACTGGCGAGTGGATTGGCGCGGTCAGGTATTGCATGCGCGCGACCATGCGCCATCGCGGTATCCTTAGTCGAAAGTGCGATGAACAACTCGTTGCGGAAGCAGGAGCTTGGCAATCCCATGAAGACGCTTTTTCTGCAGGCCCCTTCGTTTGACGGTTTCGATGGCGGGGCCGGCTCCCGTTACCAGGCCAAACGCGAGATCAAGAGTTTCTGGTATCCCACCTGGCTGGCGCAGCCGGCCGCGCTCGTTCCCGGATCGCGCGTGCTCGACGCCCCGGTGGAAGAGCTCTCGGTGGAAGACACCCTCGGTATCGCCAGCGCTTACGACCTCGTGATCATCCATACCAGCACGCCCTCCTTCCCCACCGACGCGAAATTCGCGGAGCTGCTCAAGGAGCGCCAGCCCAATATCCTCATCGGCATGGTGGGCGCCAAGGTCGCGGTGGAACCGGAACCCTCCTTGCTGGCGTCACCCGCCATCGATTTCGTGGCGCGCGAAGAGTTCGACTACACCTGCAAGGAAGTGGCCGAGGGCCGCGCCCTGAAGGACATCGCCGGCATCAGCTACAAGCTCGCCGACGGCCGCGTGCAGCACAACCCGCCGCGCGCCACCATCGAGCACATGGACGACCTGCCCTTCGTGGCGCCGATCTACAAGCGCGACCTGAAGATCGAGCGCTACTTCATCGGCTACCTGATGCATCCGTACGTGTCGATCTACACCGGCCGCGGCTGCCGCTCCAAGTGCACTTTCTGCCTGTGGCCGCAGACGGTGGGCGGCCATCGCTACCGCGTGCGCTCGGCCGCCAACGTGCTCGCCGAGGCCAAGTGGATCAAGGAGAACATGCCCGAGGTCCGCGAACTCATGTTCGACGACGACACCTTCACCGACAGCTCCAACATGGAGCGCGTGCACGAGATCGCGCGCGGCCTGCATGCGATGGGCTGGACCTGGAGCTGCAACGCCAAGGCCAACGTGCCCTACGAGTCGCTCAAGATCATGAAGGAGAACGGCCTGCGCCTGCTGCTGGTGGGCTACGAGTCCGGCGACGACCAGATCCTGCACAACATCAAGAAGGGCCTGCGCACCGACATCGCGCGCACCTTCACCGAGAACTGCCGCAAGCTCGGCATCACCGTGCACGGCACCTTCATCCTCGGCCTGCCGGGCGAAACCAAGGAAACCATCGCGCGCACCATCCAGTACGCCAAGGAGATCAACCCGCACACCATCCAGGTGTCGCTGGCCGCGCCCTATCCGGGCACCACGCTGTACAAGCAGGCCATCGACAACGGCTGGCTGGAGGAGAACACCTCGGCGCACCTGGTCAACGACAAGGGCGTGCAGCTGGCGATGATCAGCTATCCGCACCTGTCCAAGGAAGAGATCTTCCACGGCGTGGAAACCTTCTACCGCAGCTTCTATTTCCGCCCTTCCAAGATCTGGGAGATCGTGAAGGAAATGGCGGGCAGCTGGGAGATGACCAAGCGGCGCCTGCGCGAAGGCGTGGAGTTCTTCCGTTTCCTGCGCGCGCACGAGGCGTGACCGCAAGGCGCGCGCTGGACCGATGACCGATTCACCCGTATCCACGCGCCCACGACTGATCGTGACGGCCGATGATTTCGGCCTGCACACCGCCGTCAACCAGGCGGTGGAGCGCGGCTATCGCGAAGGCGTGCTGCGCGCGGCCAGCCTGATGGTGACGGCGCCCGCGGTGGCCGACGCCGTGGCGCGCGCGCGGCAGCTGCCGGGACTGGCGGTTGGCCTGCACCTGGTGCTGGCGGATGGACAATCCGCCCTGCCGCCCTCGCGCATACCCGACCTGGTCGATGCACGCGGAAACTTTGGCGACAACATGGTGCGCGACGGATTCCGCTTCTTCTTCCTGCCGCACGTGCGCCGGCAGCTGGCCACGGAAATCCGCGCGCAGTTCGAGGCCTTCGCCGCCACCGGCCTGCCGCTCGACCACGTCAACGCACACAAACACTTTCATCTTCATCCCACCGTGCTATCCCTGATGCTTTCCATTGGCCGCGATTACGGCCTGCGCGCCGTGCGCTGGCCGGCCGAACCCGGTTCCGGCCCCTGGCTCAAACCCTGGCTCGCGCTGATGCGCCATCGCCTGCGCCGCGCCGGCGTGCGCACCAACGACCACGTCTTCGGCATCCGCCACACCGGCGGCATGGACGAGCAGGCCTTGCTCGACGTCGTGCAAGGCCTGCCCGCCGGGCTGAGCGAGCTGTACCTGCACCCGGCCATCCATGGCGAACTCACGCCCGCGATGAGCGATTACCGCCATGCCGACGAACTGGCCGCCCTGCTGTCGCCGCGCGTGCGGCAGGCCGTGGCCGAACACTGCCTGCTCTGCCGGGGCTTCAGCGATCCGGCCGCCGCATGAAATATCTCGTTTATCTTGCCGGCCTGCTCGGGCTGATCGCCGCGATCATCCTGGTGACGCAGCAGAACTGGTCCGCCATCGAAAACGCCTTCGACCACGCGGGCTGGGCCTTGCTCTGGCTGCTGCCCTTCCATGCCCTGCCCCTGCTGCTGGACGTGCTCGGCTGGCGCACGCTGCTGGCGCCGAGCGATCCGCAACGGCGCGCCGGCACGCCTTTCCTGTTCTGGGCCGCCACCGTGCGCGAAGCCTGCAACCGGCTGCTGCCGGTCGCCAATGTCGGCGGCGAGATCGTCGGCATCCGCCTGGTCAAATGGCGCGGGCTGGAAGGCGCGCCGGTAGCAGCCAGCGTGGTCATGGAAGTGCTGCTGACCCTGGTCAGCCAGTACATCTTCGTCGCGCTGGGTTTGCTCCTGCTGATCGGCATGGCCGGCCACATCGGTACGCTCAATTCGGTGATCGGCGCGGTGGCGGCCTCGCTGCCGCTGCCTATCGGCCTGATCTGGATCCTTCGCCACGGCCAGCTGTTCTCGCGGCTGGAAACCTTCGCGGAAAAGCTGCTCGGCGGCCCGTCGCGCTTCACCGAACTGCTCGACGGCGCGCGCCTGGACGAGGAAGTCCGCAAGCTCTACGACCGCCCCGCGCGCCTGGCCGTGGCCTGTGCCTGGCAGGTGGCCGGTTTCGTGGTGGGCAGTTTCGAAAGCTGGCTTGCGCTGCAGCTGCTGGGCTTTCCCATCTCCGTGTGGGACGCCATCGCCATCGAGGCCACCACGCAGGCCGTGCGCCACATCATCTTCTTCGTCCCGGCCGGCCTGGGCGTGCAGGAAGGCGGACTGGTGCTGTTCGGCAACATCATCGGCCTGCCCGCCGATGCCGCCATCGCGCTGTCGCTGGTCAAGCGCGCGCGCGAGGTAGGCTTCGGCGTGCCTGCACTGCTGTCGTGGCAGTGGGCCGAGGCACACCGGCTGCATCGCCGCTGGCTCTCGCGCCGCAAGCCCGGGCTTTCCGACACACCCTGAGCGAGGTGAGCATGTCCCATGACGCCGTAGCCGCCGCCGATCACACCATGCGCCACTGGGCCGGCAACGAGCCGGGGCGCATCAAGATCGGCTCCGACGCGCACAAGCGCCTGTTCTGCCGGATGCTGCTGGACACGCACAACCCGTACAAGCCGGCCGTGATCGAATGGCCGGCGTTGAGTCCCGACGCGCTGCACCGCATCACCTCGCTGCCGATCTGGGACATCGCCGTGCAGACCGAAGGCAAGGCCAAGCTGCGCGTGGCCACCTACACCAACACCGTGGGCGATCCGCTGCTGCACGAAGCCCTCACCATGGATGGCGACGAGGAAGCGCGCCACAAGGTGGTGCTCAGCAAGATGGTCGCGGCCTACGGCATCGCACTGGCGCCGGAGCCCGAGTACGAAGTGCCGAAGGACCCCGAATGGGGCTGGCTGGTCACCGGCTACAGCGAATGCATCGACAGCTTCTTCGCCTTCGGCCTGTTCGAGTCGGCCAAGCGCACCGGCTACTTTCCCGCCGAACTGGTGGAAACCTTCGAGCCGGTGATGCAGGAAGAGGCGCGCCACATCCTGTTCTTCGCCAACTGGGTGGCATGGCATCGCAAGCAGTTGCCGTGGTGGCGGCGCCCGGCCTTCGAGTTCAAGGTGCTGCGCGTGTGGCTGTTCCTGATCTGGGAACGCATCGGCATCGCCAAGGGCCTGGATGACAACGGCGAAATGCAGGACGCGAATTTCACCATCACCGGCCACGAACAGATCGGCCTGGACCTGAAGATCGGCGAATTGATCGACCTGTGCCTGGCGCAGGACAGCTTGCGCATGGGCGGCTACGACGAACGCCTGCTGCGCCCGACCTTCGTGCCGCGCATGGCGCGGCTGGCGCGGCGGTTCATGCGTTGAACCGTGACGGTTGTCAGCGATGCAGACTGAACCACGCCACTGCGTCCTCCAGCGCCAGTCGCACCGGCCCGGCGGCGTAGCCCAGCTCGCGCTCCGCCTTGGCGCTGGTGAAGAACATGCGCTTGCGCGACATGCGCACTTCTTCCACGGTGGCGATCGGCGGCTTGCCGGTCAGCCTTGACCACGCCTCCGCCGCATAGGCCACCGGCATCACCGCGCCATGCGGCAGGCGCCAGCGCGGCGGCGGGCGGCCGACGATGTCCGCGATCTCGAACAGCAGGTCGCGCAGGCTGATGTTGCTGCCGCCAAGCACGTAGCGTTCGCCCGCCACGCCGTGGCGGAAGGCCAGCCAATGCCCATCGGCCACGTCGTCCACGTGCACCACGTTGAGCCCGGTATCGACATAGGCGGGCATGCGTCCCGTCATGGCATCGCGCACGATGCGTCCGGTGGGCGTGGGCTTGATGTCGCGCGGGCCGATCGGCGTCGATGGGTTGACGATCACCACCGGCAAACCCTGCGCGGCGTACTCGCTCACCAGCTGTTCCGCCAGGAACTTGGAGCGCTTGTAGTGGCCCACCATGTCGGCCAGCGACACGGGCGTCGCCTCGTCGCCGGGCGTGCCGTCCCTGGGAATGCCCAGCGTCGCCACGCTGCTGGTGTAGACCACGCGCGGCACGCCGGCACGCCGCGCCACGTCCAGCAGCGCGCGCGTACCCTCGACATTGGTCTGATACAACTCCTGCGGCCGTGGCGCCCACAGGCGGTAATCCGCCGCCACATGGAACAGGGCATCGCAGCCGTCGCAGATGCCTGCCAGCGACGAGGCATCGGCAAGATCGGCTTCCACCACCTCCACATCGAGTCCCTGCAGGTTGCGCCGGTCGGAGCCGGGCCGCGCCAGGACGCGCACGTGGTGATCCTCGCGCAGCAGCCTCCGCACCACGGCGGAGCCGACGAACCCGGTGGCGCCGGTCACCAGCGACCTCACAGGCTCGATTCCGAGATGCGCCCGACCATCGCCAGCACCCGCTCTGGACACATACGTCTGCTTTCCCTGAACTCGGGGAGGAGTTGCGGTTCATTATGTACGAACGACGCACGCGGTGGCACCGCATTCGCGACCGTAGCCGTTTCGTGGCGACGCGCACCAGTGCCACTCGTCTGGCCTGCTGCTTTCCGCAGCCTTTCAGCGCAAATGAACATCTAGACGAACCGACGACATTTGCTCTGGTCATATGGCTGCGTCTCACACGGACAGGGTGCTACCATGCCGACGTTGCTGGTTTCTCTGTATGTGAATACTAAGAAGGCCCAGGCATGCCAATGTTCGACGCGAAACAAGCCGCCGAGGTTGCCCCGAGCAACGCCAGCGCTTACCAGGAAGCCATACTTCCCAAGGTGTCACGAACGTTTGCGCTGACGATTCCGCAGCTGCCGCCGGCACTGCGCGACGTTGTCGCCAATGCGTATCTGCTGTGTCGCATCGCCGACACCATCGAAGACGAACCCGCCTTCACCCCGGAAGAAAAAGGACGCTACGAAAGCGCCTTCGTCGATGCCGTCACCGGACACATCGACGCACGCGAGTTCGCCGCCGACATTGCGCCACGCCTGTCCAGCGCCACGTCCGAAAGCGAACGCGACCTGATGTTCCGCCTTCCGCTGGTGCTGGAAGTGACGGATACGTTCAACCCCACCCAGCACGAAGCCATCGTGGAATGCCTGCGCGTGATGTCGCAGGGCATGCACGATTTCCAGCGCGTCGTCGGCCTGCAGGGGCTGGAGACGCTGCGCGACATGGATCGCTACTGCTACCACGTCGCCGGCGTGGTGGGCGAAATGCTCACCAAGCTGCTCATCGACTTCGAGCCCGAGCTGGTGCCGCAGACGCGCACGCTGATGCGCCTGGCCATCTCCTTCGGCCAGGGCCTGCAGATGACCAACATCCTCAAGGACCAGTGGGAGGATCGCAGTCACGGCGTGTGCTGGCTGCCGCACGACGTCTTCGCGCGTTACGGCGTGGAACTGCGCGACCTCACCGCCGGCCAGCAGGATGCGCACTATGCCGACGCCATGATCGAGCTGATCGGCGTGGCGCACTCGCATCTGTGCCGCGCGGTGGAATACACCTTGCTCGTGCCGGCACGCCATGCCGGCTTCCGCCGCTTCTGCCTGTGGAGCATCGGCCTGGCCGTGCTGACGCTGCGCAATCTGCAGGATCGCCTGGATTTCTCCTCCGGCACGCAGGTCAAGGTATCGCGCGCCGCCGTGGCCCAGACCATTGGCCTGACGCGCCTCACCGACAAATACGACCCGGCCGTCCGTTTCCTGTTCGGCGCCGCGGCGCGCAAGCTGCCGCTCACGCCGCTGGGCCCGGAGTGGGACGTTCCGCAAGCGCGCAACGTGGCCTGGCCGTGGCGGCGCGCATCGGACTTCAAGAACGCACGATCGCTATGACGGATACGCCTGCCACTGTCGCCCCGCCTGCCCCAGCCCACTCGCGTCAGCCGCAGCCCGAAAACGACCGCATCGACCAGGCCATCGACCGCGCCCGCCGCGCGCTGATGGCCCGGCAGCACGCCAACGGACACTGGTGCTTCGAGTTCGAAACCGACTGTACCATCTCGTCCGAATACATCCTGATGATGCACTTCCTCGACGAGATCGACGACGTGCTGCAGGAAAAGCTGGCACGCTACATCCGCCTCAAGCAACGGCTCGACACCCACGGCGGCTGGCCGCTGTACCACGACGGTGCGCTCGACGTGTCGTGCACGGTCAAGTCGTATTACGCGCTGAAGGCCGCCGGCGACTCGCCGGATGCACCGCACATGCGGCGCGCGCGCGAAGCCATCCTCGCCGCGGGCGGTGCCGCCAGAAGCAACGTCTTCACGCGCATCCTGCTCGCCATGTTCGGCCAGGTGCCCTGGCGCGCCGCGCCGTACGTGCCGGTGGAGATCATGCTGTTCCCGCGCTGGGCGCCGTTTCATCTCGACAAGGTGTCGTACTGGGCGCGCAGCACGATGGTGCCGCTGTTCATCCTGTGCTCGATGAAGGCGAAGGCGAAGAATCCGCGCAACGTCGGCATCCCCGAACTGTTCGTGACGCCGCCGGAGCAGGAGCGCCACTACTTCGCCACCACCACCTTCGTCAGCCGCTTGTTCCTGGTGCTGGACAAGATCGGGCGCGCCTGCGATCCGCTGATTCCCGCTTCGCTGCGCCGCAAGGCCATCAAGCGCGCGGAAGCATGGTTCCTGCCGCGACTGAATGGCGAAGACGGGCTTGGTGCGATCTTCCCGCCCATGGTGAATGCCCTGGAGGCGATGGACCTGCTCGGCTACGCCAAGGATCATCCCGCGCGCACCACCTGCCTGAAGTCGCTGCAGAAGCTGATCGTGCATCGCGACGATGGCACGGCGTTCTGCCAGCCCTGCGTGTCGCCCGTGTGGGACACCGGCTGGGCGGCAATGGCCCTGCTGCGCGCATCGCCCGACGATGCCACGCAGGATGCCGTCACGCGCGCCATGGAATGGCTCGCGCCATTGCAGGAGCTGGAACTCAAGGGCGACTGGGCCGTGCAGGCGCCCGATCTTGCACCGGGCGGCTGGGCGTTCCAGTACGCCAATGCGTATTACCCGGATCTGGACGACACCGCCGTCGTCGCCGGCCTGCTGCACGTGGCCGTGCGCGGCACGCCGCGCGACGGCATGTATCGCGAGCGCATCGAACGCGCCGCGGACTGGCTGGTCGGCATGCAGTCGGACAATGGCGGTTTCGCCGCGTTCGACCGCAACAACACGCACTACCACATCAACGAAATTCCCTTCGCCGACCATGGCGCCATGCTCGATCCGCCCACGGAAGACGTATCCGGACGCGTGCTGGCGTTTCTGGGTGTGCTCGGCCGCCCGCAGGACCAAAGCGCCATCGCACGCTGCATCGACTATCTGCGCGACGCGCAGCAGCCGGACGGTTCGTACTGGGGGCGCTGGGGCACCAACTACATCTACGGCACGTGGTCCGTGCTGGCCGGTCTCGCACTGGTTGGCCAGGACATGCGGCAGCCCTGGATCCGCAAATCGGTGGACTGGCTCATCGCCAGGCAGCACGCCGACGGCGGCTGGGGCGAAACCAACGACAGCTACTTCGATGCCGCGTTGCGCGGCACGAACGCCGGCATAAGCACGGCCCACAGTACAGCATGGGCCGTACTCGGCCTGCTCGCCGCCGGCGAGCAGGCGGCGGAAGCGACGCGACGCGGCATCCACTGGCTGCTCGACCATCAGCAGGCACAGGGCGAGCCGGAGGCGGATCTCTGGTATCACCCGAGTTTCAACGCACCGGGATTCCCCCGCGTGTTCTTCCTGAAATACCACGGCTACACGGCTTATTTCCCGCTATGGGCACTCACTCGCTATCGCCAGCTGCTTGCGCGCTCGCAGCCGACGCCGTGATGCCCGGCACGGTGGGCATCGTGACGGCGCTGGCCGCGGAAGCGCGCGTGCTGACGCGCCGGTCGCTGCGGGTGCGCACAGCGGCGGCGATCGGTGCGGGCGAATCCGTTGTCCTCGCCGGCATGGGGCAGCAGGCGGCGCGCGAGGGCGCGCTCGCCCTGATCGCCGCGGGCGCGGATGCCCTGGTCTCCTTTGGCGTGGCCGGCGGCCTGGCGCCCGGCTTGCGCAGCGGCACGCTGTTCTGTCCCTCCTGCGTGCTCGACGAGCGCAGCCGCGACTACCAGCCCGACCCGCTGTGGCGCGCATCGCTCATCCGCCGCCTGAAAGCCGCCGGCCTTCCGCTGGTGGAGCAAGGCAGCCTGCTCAGCCTGCCCGCGCCGCTGCATTCGGTGGAGGAGAAAGGCCGCATGCGCGAGCGCCATCAGTCGCTGGCCGTGGACATGGAAAGCGCGGCCATCGCCATGGTGGCCGGCGAACACCGGCTGCCCTTCCTCGTGCTGCGCGCCATCGTGGACGAGCGCGAAGACAACGTGCCCGCCGAACTGCAGGACGGCATCGACGCCTGGGGACGCCCGCGCGCGCTGTCCATGCTCGGCACGCTGTTGCGCCATCCGCGCTTGCTGACAGCCTTGCCGCCGCTGGCCGCGCGCATGGGTAAGGCCACGCGCGCCCTGCACCTGGCGGTGCAGGCGGCGGGCTGCGGCCTGGGCCGCGAGGCTAAGCAGCCCTGCTAATCTGACCCTTGATCCCGATGTCAGGCCCGGCCTCGACGCACGGCCCGCGGCATCGAAACCCGGAGACCTGACGGCGTGTTCAAAGCGATTCACAAAGGCCTGGTATCGGCGGTCGATCGCAGTGGCCGCCACCACTATGCGGTGCTCCTGATCGCCGCTGTGTTCGTCGTGCTGAGCCTGTGGGGTGCATCGAAGCACCTGAGCATCGATACCGACTCCGATCACCTGTTCTCCGACAAGCTGCCGTGGCGGCAGCAGAGCCTCGCCTTCGCGCGGCAGTTCCCGCAGTTCAGCGACACCCTGACCGCCGTGGTGCGCGCGCCCACGGCGGAGGAAGCACGCATCGCGGCGCAGGCGCTCAACGCGAAACTGGCGGCCGACAAGGAACACTTCCGTTCGTCGTCCACGCCCGGCATCAGCCCGTTCTTCAATCGCGAAGGCTTGTTGCTGCTGCCGCAGGATGAACTGGAAAGCACGCTCGACAGCATGCTGCAGGCGCAACCCCTGCTCGGTCCGCTGGCCAAGGATCCGTCCGCGCGCGGCCTGTTCAACGGCATCGACCTGATGGTGGAAGGCGTGCGGCGCGGCATGGCGAACGACCTGTCCTCCTACGACGCGGCGCTGGGCAATGTCGCGCACACCATGGAGGACGCCGTTGCCGGCAAGAACGCGCCGCTGTCGTGGCAGGCGCTGCTCACGCCCGACCTGGTCAACAGCAATGGCGGGCAGGAATTCATCCTGATCCATCCGGTGCTCGATCACACGGCGCTGGAACCCGGGCAAGCCGCCACGCAGGCCATGCTGCGGCTGGCCAACGAGCTGCCGGAGGTGAAGTCGGGCCGCGTGCGCGTGAACTACACCGGCTCGGTGCCGCTGGCGGACGAGGAATTCGCTTCGCTGACGGATCGCGCGGGCCCCATCGCCATCGGCAGCAGCCTGCTGCTGGTGTTCTGGCTGGTGTTGGCGCTGGGCACGTGGCGGCTGATCGTGCCGGTGATCATCACCCTGGTGGTGGGCCTGATCTACACCCTGGGTTTCGCCGCGCTCGCGGTGGGCCGCCTGAACCTGGTGTCCGTGGCATTCGCCGTGCTGTTCGTGGGCCTGGCGGTGGATTTCGGGATCCAGTTCGGCGTGCGGCTGCACGCGCGCCAGTACAGCGACCGCACCTTCGACGATTCGCTGCACGAAACCGCCCATCGCGTGGTCAGCCAGGTCGGCCTTGCCGCGCTGGCTACGGCCTGCGGCTTTCTCGCCTTCGCGCCGACCGATTTCACCGGCGTCGCCGAGCTCGGCATCATCGCCGGCGTCGGCATGCTGCTGGCGCTCATCTGCACGCTGACGGTACTGCCCGCGCTGCTGCGCCTGCTTTCCAAGGGGTCGCCGCACGCCGAGGTGGCGCTGCCCGGCGGCGCCAAGGCCGACGGCTGGTTGAACCGCCACCGCAAGGCGGTGCTGGTCGCCTTCGGCGTGCTCGGCATCGCGGGCATCTGGTGCGCGGCGACCATTCCCTTCGATGCCAACCCGCTGCACACCAAGCGCGCGGACAGCGAGGCGATGCGCACCCTCACCTCGCTGATGGACGACCCGAATACCAATCCCTTCACCATGGACCTGCTGGCGAAGGACCTGCCCGCCGCCAAGGTGATGAGCGAGAAGCTGGGCAAATTGCCGGAAGTGGCGCAGGTGGTGTCGGGCGTGGACTTCGTGCCCGCCGGGCAGGACGACAAGCTTGAGCAGCTGCAGCAGGCGTCCGACCTGATGTATGCCGTGCTGAACCCCGGCGAGAAAGTCGCCGCGCCCACCGCGGATGACATACGCAGCGCCGCCAGGGACACCAGCGAAGGCATCGCCAGCGTGGCCGACAAGCTGCCGGCGCAATCCCCGCTGCGCCGCATCGGCAAGGCGCTGGCCGCGCTGTCGCACGGCACCGACGCGCAGGTGGCCACGGCCAATGACGCGCTGACGAAGTTCCTGCCCTACACGCTTAACCAGCTCGCCGATTCGCTGTCCGCCACGCCCATCACCATGCAGAACCTGCCCGACGACCTGCGGCGCGACTGGTTCGCGCCCGATGGACGCGTCCGCATCCAGGTGACGCCCACGACCAAGGCGCAGAGCACCGCCGGCCTGCGCGACTTCGTAGGGGCGGTGCAGAAGATGGCGCCGGATGCGGCCGGTTCCGCCGTCGACACCATCAAGGCGGCCGACACCATCCTCATCGCCTTCCGCGAGGCGGCGATCTATGCCACCGCGGCCATCGCCATCGTGCTGATCCTGGTGCTGCGCCGCGCGCGCGATGCCGGCCTGGTGCTGGCCACGCTGCTGATGTCCGCCCTGCTCACCGCGCTGCTGGCGCGCCTGTTCGGCATCGCCATCAACTTCGCCAACATCATCGCGCTGCCGTTGCTGCTGGGCGTGGGCGTGTCGTTCAACGTGTACTTCGTGATGAACTGGCGCCACGGCATGCAGCTGTTCCTTGGCTCGCCGACGGCGCGCGCGATCCTGTTCTCCGCGCTCACCACGGGTACGGCCTTCGGCAGCCTGGCCATCGCCCGCCATCCGGGCACGGCCAGCATGGGCAGCGTGCTGCTGCTCAGCCTGGTGGCCGTGCTTCTGTCCACCTTCGCTTTCCTGCCCGCGATGCTTTATTCGATCGGGCGGTGCAAGCAACCCATCAGCCACGCCTGATCCCCATCGCCCCGGAGTCATCGCATGCCACTTCATCGCCGCGCCGCGTTCGCCGCCCTCGCCCTGCTCGCCAGCCTCGACGCCAGTGCGCACGCCATCCTCACCGACAGCACGCCCAAGGCCAATGGCAGCGTGCCCGCGGGCCACGTCGCGCTCGTGCTGAAGTACAACAGCAAGATCGACCAGGCGCGCTCGCGCCTGCTGCTTATCGCCTCCGACAAGAGCGAAACGCCGCTCGCCATCACCGCCGATGCGAAGAAGCCCAACGAACTGGACAGCTCGGCCGACCTGAAGCCCGGCAGCTACGTCATCCGCTGGCAGGCGCTGGCGCTGGACGGCCACATCACGCGCGGCGACCTGCCTTTCACCGTGACGACCGCGCCCTGAGCGCATCGCACGCTTTCCCCGCAACCGACCGCCACCGCTGACCAACGGGGGTTCCGTGGCACTGCTCGTCGATATCTTTGGTTACCTGAGCGTCATCCTGCATGGCCTGGTGATCGTCGCCCAATCCATGACGCTGGGCGGCCTGCTTTTCCTGGTGTTCCTGCTGCATCCGCTGTCCTCGCGGCTGACGCAGGGCGACGAGCTGGAGCGGCGCGTCGTGCGCCTGACGCGCTGGAGCGCCTGGGGGCTGCTGTTGGCCGAACTGGCGACGACGGCGCTGCAGGTGTCGGTGCTGATGTCGACCGTCGACCTGCCGTTCGGTAACGTGATGCAAGCGTCCTTCGCCGTGGCGGGCAGCGTGAAGATCGCATGTGCCTTGGTCATTGCCCTGAGCCTCGGCCAGCGCACCATGGCGCGGCCGTTGCCACGAGTGCTCCTGTTGCTGGTGGGGCTGGCCGAACTCGCTGCCGCCACCGCCACCACGCACGCGTATGCGCGACTGGACGACAACACCGTGCTGATGCTGGTCGAAGGCCTGCACCAGTTCGGTGCCGCGATCTGGATTGGCGCCATCCCCTGCTTCGTGCTCGTGCTGCGCCACCTGCAGGATGCCGACAGCCTGAGGCTGGTCGGTTCGCGCTTCTCCCGCATGTCGATCATCGGCGTGGCCTGCATCCTGGTGTCCGGCATCACCATGTGGATCTTCTACGTGGGTGATGCGCAGGGTTTCTATGGCACGGCCTACGGCGTCATGGTCGGCGCCAAGGTGGCCATGTTCATCGGCTTGCTGGGCCTGGGGCTGGGCAACTTCCTCGTCACCGAACGGCTACGCAAGGGGCGCGATGCGTCGGTGACGCGCATGCGCCGGTTTGCCGAGGTGGAGATCGGCATCGGCTTCACCATCTTCTTCGCCGCGGCGTCGCTGACCTCGGTGCCGCCTGCGGTGGACCTGACCACCGACCGCGTGACGCTGCATGAAATCGCCGTGCGCAATGCGCCCGCATGGCCGCGCCTGAGTTCGCCCGACCACGACACGCTGGCCATTTCGCAGTTGCAGACGCAGCTGGACCAGGATGCCGCGCGCGAGCATCAGGTGGCGCAGTCGGCGACCATTCCGGGCTCCGGCATCCTGCCGCCGCGCAACGCGGAAGACATCGCCTGGTCCGAGTACAACCACCATTGGGCGGGCATCTTCGTCCTGCTGATCGGCTTCCTTGCGCTGTTGAACCGCGCGGGCATGCGTTGGGCGCGGCATTGGCCACTGTTGTTCCTGCTGATGGCGGGCTTTCTGCTGGTCCGTTCCGATCCGGAGGTCTGGCCCCTGGGCCAGGAAGGATGGTGGATCGCGTGGCGCGACGTGGAAGTGGCGCAGCACCGGTTCTTCGTGGCGTTGATCATCCTGTTCGGCGCATTCGAATGGTCGGTGCGCACGGGGCGCCTGAAGAGCGAGCGCGCGGCGCTGGTGTTTCCGCTGCTGGTCGCCGTGGGTGGCGCCATGCTGCTCACGCACAGCCATCAGATTTCCAACGTGAAGGACCAGATGCTGATCGAGCTGACCCACACGCCGCTGGCACTGGCCGGCGTGGCCGCGGGTTGGGCGCGATGGCTGGAATTGCGGCTGCCCGGACGCGGCGGCCGCATCGCCGGCTATGTGTGGCCGGCGTGCTTCATGTTGATCGGCGTGATCCTGCTGTGGTATCGCGAGGCGTGATGCCCGCTCAGCGGATGCGGTGCACCACCATGTCGGCAAGGCCGTGCAGATGCGCGGCCCGCTCGCCCAGCGGCGCCAACGCAAGGCGCGCCCGTTCGCCCAGTTCCTCGGCCAGTTCGCGCGACGCGTCGAGGCCAAGCAGGGACACATAGGTCGGCTTGTTGTCCTGCGCATCCTTGCCTGGCGTCTTGCCCAGGGTGGCGGCATCGGTAGTGACATCCAGGATGTCGTCCACCACCTGGAAGGCCAGCCCCACGGCGCGCTGATAGCCGTCGAGCGCGGCATGCAGTTCCGGCGACATGGTTTCCGCACCGCAATGCGCGCCCATGAATACCGCCGCGCGCAGCAAGGCGCCGGTCTTCAGGCGATGCATCTGCTCGAGCTCATCGCGCGCCAGCACATGGCCCACGCTTTCCAGGTCGATCGCCTGGCCGCCCACCATGCCTTGCGAACTGCTGGCCGAGGCCAGTTCCTTCAGCAAGGCGACGCGCTGGCCGGCGCTCGCCGGCAGATCGCCGATCACGGCAAACGCCTGCGCCTGCAGTCCATCGCCCACCAGGATCGCCATCGCCTCGCCGTAACGCACGTGCACCGTCGGCTGCCCGCGCCGGAGCAGATCGTTGTCCATGGGGGGAAGGTCGTCATGCACCAGGGAGTAGGCATGGATCATTTCGATCGCGCTGGCGGCGCCATCGAGGATCACCGGATCGGCGTCCACCAGTTCGCCCGCGGCATGACACAGCAAGGCGCGCAGGCGCTTGCCGCCGCCCAGCGTGGCGTAGCGCATGCCGTCGTGCAGCGTCGCCGGCACCGTGTCGACCGACGGCAGGTAGTGCTCCAGCGCACGCTCGGTGCGCTGCAGGATCCGTGGCATCCAGGTTTCCATAGCCTCGGCGTATGCCGGCGCGCCGGACGACGCGGGCCACAGTTGAATCGCTTCACTCACGAACGGGTCTCCGCATCACATCAATGTATGGCTGCCGCATGCAGCGCCGGTAGCTGGGCAATGGACTGGCGAGCCGTCGCGCGCGCCCTTTCGTCGGCGCCAAGGATATCGTCCAGTGTCGCGGAAGCGGGCAGCGCCGGCAGCTGGTCCAGCGCGCGCTCCACCACCCGCGCGATATCGGTGAAGCGGATCTGCTCGCGCAGGAAGGCATCGACTGCGATCTCGTTGGCCGCATTCAAGGTCACGCTGGCACTGCAGCCGTCGCGCAGTACGCGCAGGCCCAGACGCAGGCATGGGAACCTGGCCAAGTCCGGCGCATGGAAACTCAGGTTGGACATGCGGGTGAGGTCCAGCGGCGTCACGCCCGAATCCACACGCTCGGGATGCGCCATGGCGTGCGCGATCGGCGTGCGCATGTCGGGATTGCCCAGCTGCGCCAACACCGACTGATCGGCGTAGGCCACCATCGAGTGGATCACGCTCTGCGGATGGATCAGCACTTCGATGCGTTCGGGCGGCATGTCGAACAGCCATCGGGCTTCGATCACCTCAAGCCCCTTGTTCATCATGGTGGCGGAGTCGACGGAAATCTTGCGCCCCATCACCCAGTTCGGATGCTTGCAGGCCTGGTCGGGCGTCACCTCGTCGAGCGTGTCCAGCTCGCGATGCAGGAACGGGCCGCCCGAAGCGGTGAGGATCAGGCGCTCCACGCCCGCACCCGAACACGACCCCGTGCCAAGGCACTGGAAGATGGCGTTGTGCTCGCTGTCCAGCGGCAACAGGGTGGCACCGTGCTCGGCCACCGTGCGCATGAACAGCGCGCCGGACATGACCAGCGCCTCCTTGTTGGCGAGCAGGATCTTCTTGCCCGCGCGCGCCGCCGCCAGCGACGAGGCCAGGCCCGCCGCCCCGACGATGGCGGCCACCACGGTATCGCAACCCGCCGCACTCGCCACCGCGCTCAGCGCCTGCGGCCCGTATGCCACCTCGGTAGGCAGCCGGGCCGCGCGCAGCTTCTGTTCCAGTTCCGCCGCGCCTTCCGCATCGCCCACCACCGCCACTTCAGGCAGGAACGCACGGCACTGGTCGAACAGGCGGTCGATCTGGCGATGCGCCGTCAACGCGAACACGCGAAAGCGATCCGGATGACGCGCCACCACATCCAGCGTGCTGGTGCCAATGGAACCGGTGGAGCCAAGAATGCTCAGGCGCTGCACGTTCATGACACGGCCTCCAACACCACGGGGAGAGGAAACACCGCGCGCTCGCGGCGTCCTTCCATGGTGACCAGCTCCACCGGAGCCAGCAGCCGCAAGGCGCGCAACACATCGTCGACCGAGGCCTCCGGCGCCGACGCCCCCGCCGTCAGGCCCACGGTGCGCGCATCGACTACCCATTCCGGCCTCAGCTCGCCGCCATCGGCCAGCAGATAGCTGGGAACGCCAAGCTCTTCGGCGATCTCCTGCAACCGGCGCGAATTGGAGCTGTTCGGCGAACCGACCACCAGCATCACGTCCACCTGCCCCGCCAGTTCGCGCACGGCGCTCTGGCGGTTCTGCGTGGCGTAGCAGATGTCGCCCACGCTGGGCCCGGAAAGATTGGCGAAGCGTCGGCGCATTACGTCGATGATGCGCCGCGTGTCGTCGACACTCAGCGTGGTCTGCGAGACATAGGCGAGCGGCGCATCCGCGGGAAAGTCGAGCGCCTCGGCTTCCGCCACGTCCTGCACCAGCACCACCGGCCCGGGAATCTGGTCCAGCGTGCCGACGACTTCAGGGTGGCCGGCATGGCCGATCAGCACCACCGTGCGTCCTTCCTGCGCATAGCGCTGGCCCTGGTGATGCACCTTGGATACCAGCGGACACGTCGCATCCAGCACTTGAAGACCGCGACGCTCGGCCAATGTCTCGACGGAGCGGCCCACGCCATGCGCGCTGAAAATGGCGTGCGCGCCTTCGGGCACTTCGTTCAGATCGTCGACGAAGATCGCGCCCTTGGAACGCAGGTCGTCGACCACGTGCCGGTTGTGCACGATCTCGTGATGCACGTAAACCGGTGCGCCGAAACGCTGCAGCGCGCGCTCCACGATTTCGATGGCGCGGACCACGCCGGCACAGAACCCACGCGGCTGGGCAAGTATCACCTTCATGGAGAGCGGGCCTCGCGCGCCACGGCGCAACTGGGTTTGGCGGCCAGCGCCTTGTCGGTGAAGCGCTGGATGGACGCGCGGATGCCGTCGGCATCCAGGCCATAGTGATTGAGCAGGATCGCCGGATCGCCGTGCTCCACGAATTCGTCCGGCAGGCCCAGGCGAAGCACCGGCACCGCGATGCCGGCGTTGGACAGGCATTCGAGGCAGGCCGATCCGGCGCCGCCCTGCAGGCAGCCCTCCTCCACCGTGACCAGCACGTCATGCGTCTGCGCCAGCTGCTTCACCAGCGCCTCGTCCAGCGGCTTCACGAAACGCATGTTGGCGACGGTGGCGTCCAGCGTCTCGGCGGCGGTCAGGCTGGGCGCCACCATCGAGCCGAACGCGAGAATGGCCACGCGCTGCCCCGGCGGCTGGCCGCCATGCCGCCGCAACTCGCCCTTGCCGATGGGCAGCACGCTCATCGCCGCTTCCGTGGGCACGCCCGGTCCGCTGCCGCGCGGGTAACGCACCGCGCAAGGACCATCGTGATTCACCGCCGTATGCAGCATCTGGCGGCACTCGTTCTCGTCCGAGGCGGCCATCACCACCATGTTCGGAATGCAGCGCAGATAGGCCAGGTCGAACGCGCCCATGTGCGTCGCGCCATCGGCGCCGACGATGCCGGCGCGGTCGATAGCGAAGGCCACCGGCAGGTTCTGCAGCGCCACGTCATGGATGAGCTGGTCGTAGCCGCGCTGCAGGAAGGTGGAATAGATCGCCACCACCGGGCGCAAGCCTTCCGTCGCCAGGCCCGCCGCGAACGTCACCGCGTGCTGCTCGGCGATGGCGACGTCGAAATAGCGATCCGGGAAGCGCTTCTCGAATTCCACCAGCCCCGAGCCCTCGCGCATGGCGGGCGTGATGCCGACGATGCGCGGATCCTGCGCCGCCTCGTCGCACAGCCATTCGGAGAACACCTGCGTGTAGCTCTTGCGCGCCGCCTTGGCGGACGAGACCAGGCCGATCGTGGGATCGAACTTGCCCGGTCCGTGGTACTGGATCGGGTCGGCCTCGGCCAGCTTGTAGCCGTGTCCCTTCTGCGTGATCACGTGCAGGAACTGCGGCCCGCGCAGGCCCTTGATGTTCTGCAGGGCCGGAATCAAAACGTCCAGGTCGTGCCCGTCGATGGGGCCGGTGTAGTTGAAGCCGAATTCCTCGAACAGCGGCGACGGCACCACCATGCCCTTCATCTGCGACTCCAGCCGCGAAGCCAGATGGCTGATCGGCGGGATCGGGCGCAGCGCGTAATGCACGCCCTGGCGCGCGTGCTGGTAGAAACGGCCGGAGATCAGCCGGCCGAAGCAGTAGCGCAAGGCGCCCACCGGCGGCGAGATGGACATGTCGTTGTCGTTGAGCACCACCAGCAAGGGCAAGTCTTCCGCCACGCCGGCATTGTTCATCGCCTCGAAGGCCATGCCCGCGCTGAGCGCGCCGTCGCCGATCACCGCGATGCTGTGGCGCGTGTCGCCCAGGATGCGCGCGGCCTGCGCCATGCCCAGCGCGGCGGAAATGGAGGTGCTGGAATGCGCCGTGCCGAAGGTGTCGTACTCCGACTCGCTGCGCCGGGGAAAGCCGGAAATGCCATCGAGCTGGCGGATGCCGGCCATCGCCTCGCGGCGACCAGTGAGGATCTTGTGCGGATACGACTGATGGCCGACGTCCCACACCAACCGGTCGCCCGGAGTATCGAACATGTAGTGCAGCGCAATCGTCAGCTCGACGCTGCCGAGGTTGGAGGAGAGATGCCCGCCGGTGCGCGAAACGCTTTCCAGGATGAAGGCACGCAGCTCGCCGGCCAGCTGGTGCAGCGCCGGCATGTCCAGCTGGCGCAATTGCGCCGGTGTATCGACGGTTCGTAGCAGTTCGTACACGACGGACTCTCCTTGGGGCTAGGAGTCTCTTCACGTTTTCGGCCAAGCCATCGTGCCTGCCACCACCGGGCAACAACACCGCTTGAACACCACTACGGCGCGAGGCCGACAACGACATCGCACCGCCATACTGCATCCTGCTCGCCTGCATTCACCTTTCGACGAAGGCACGCTCGATCACGTAATCGCCCGGCTCGCGCGTGCGCGGCGACACCTTGAAGCCGCGGCCGTCCAGCAAGGCGCTGGTGTCGTCCAGCATGGCCTGGCTGCCGCACAGCATCACCCGGTCCGTGACCGGATTGAGCGGCGGCAGGCCGGCGGCATCGCTCATGCGTCCGTCGACGATCGCATCCGTGAGGCGACCGCGATGGTGAAAGGGTTCGCGCGTGACGCTGGGGTAATAGACCAGCTTCTCGCGCACCAGTTCGCCAAGGTACGAATGGCTCGGCAGTTCACGCTCCAGGTACTCCGCGAACACCAGGTCGCTGACGCGGCGCACGCCATGCGCCAGCACCACCTTGTCGAAGCGCTCGTACGTTTCCGGATCGCGCACGATGCTCAGGAACGGCGCCAGGCCCGTTCCCGTGCCGAGCAGGTACAGATGCTTGCCGGGCTTGAGGTCGTTGAGCACCAGCGTGCCGGTGGGCTTGCGGCTGACGATGATCGGGTCGCCCGGCTTGAGGTGCTGCAATCGCGAGGTGAGCGGCCCGTCCGGCACCTTGATGCTGACGAATTCCAGGTGTTCCTCGTAGTTGGCGCTGGCGATGGAATACGCGCGCAGCAGCGGCTTGCCCTCCACTTCCAGGCCGAGCATCACGAAGTGGCCGCTATCGAACCGGAAGCCCGGATCACGCGTGGTCCGGAAGCTGAAAAGGCTGTCGTTCCAGTGATGAACGTCGATCACGTACTCCGTCGCCAATGCCACCATCACAACCACCGTCGCCAAGTGAAGAGATGCTTGCAAGCAACCAGACCATTCGGCGCGCGTCACAGGTCGGCTGGCGTCGCATGGCTTGACCGTAGTTCTCTAGGTACAAGTACGGACCGGTGGAAGTCAATCCTGCGTCGTGATCTCTTTCGTCGAGGGCGCATTCCGCGCAATGTGCTTGCACGCATGCGCAAATCGTCACGCATCGCTCACATGGCGCCTGCTACTCGCCGCATCTCTTGCGTGGCTGTCGCACAAGTGCAACGCACGAGCAGTCACATGCGTGCCAGTGTCCCTGGCGCTCCAACGTAATGGCTGGTCGAATCGCCTCAGCGGGTTGGACCAGCGCGACCCAGCCACCATGTAGAAAGATGACGGGCACCCTTGGGGCGAGGGATGGCGAGTCATAGCCACCATCTATGATCATCATCCCGACAATCAATTAGACCTATGGCCGCCAAGCCCGTATTCTTAGGCTTCCACCAACCACAACCAACGGAAAAACAACGATGTCGTTGATCAATACCGAAATCAAACCGTTCAAGGCCAATGCTTTCAAGGATGGCCAGTTCATCGAAGTGACCGATGCCTCGCTGAAGGGCAAGTGGTCCGTGGTGGTGTTCTACCCCGCTGACTTCACCTTCGTGTGCCCGACCGAGCTGGAAGACCTTGCCGACCATTACGAGCAGTTCCAGAAGCTGGGCGTCGAAATCTACGGCGTGTCGACCGACACGCACTTCGCCCACAAGGCATGGCACGACACCTCCGACGCGATCAAGAAGGTCAAGTACACCCTGATCGGCGATCCGACCGGCACCATCACCCGCAACTTCGACGTGATGATCGAAGAAGAAGGCCTGGCGCTGCGCGGCACCTTCCTGATCAATCCGGAAGGCCAGATCAAGCTGTGCGAAATCCACGACAACGGCATCGGCCGCTCGGCTGCCGAGCTGCTGCGCAAGGTCAAGGCCGCCCAGTACGTCGCTTCCCACCCGGGCGAAGTGTGCCCGGCCAAGTGGCAGGAAGGCGACAAGACCCTGAAGCCGTCGCTCAGCCTTGTCGGCAAGATCTAAGTTCTACCCCGTAGCACTGTCTTGCGGCCCGCTGCATCGGGCCGCACCGGACCCGGCGTCCTGCCGGGTCCTTCTTCCGAACATCAAGGCGCGCACCACGCCCGGCCACGGCCAGGGCGATGGCCACGCTCACCCCGAATAAACGACGGAGTCACCCATGCTGGATGCCGATCTGAAGTCCCAACTGCAGGCCTACCTCGAGAAGGTCGTACACCCGATCGAGCTTCTGGCCTCCCTCGACGGCAGCGAGAAGTCGCAGGAGCTCAAGGCCCTGCTGGAAGACATCGCCCCGCTGTCGGACAAGATTTCGCTGCGCCTGGACGGCACGGCGGCGCGCAAGCCGTCGTTCGCCATCAATCGCGTCGGCACCGATGTCGGCGTGAGCTTCGCCGGCATCCCGATGGGCCACGAGTTCACCTCGCTGGTGCTGGCCCTGCTGCAGGTGGGCGGGCATCCGTCCAAGGCCACGCAGGACGTGATCGAGCAGGTGCGCAACCTCGACGGCGAATACCGCTTCGAGACGTTCATGTCGCTGTCCTGCCACAGCTGCCCGGACACCGTGCAGGCGCTGAACCTGATGAGCGTGCTCAACCCGAACATCTCGCACGTCGCCATCGACGGCGCGCTGTTCCAGGACGAGGTGAACGAGCGCCAGGTGATGGCCGTGCCCACCGTGTTCCTCAACGGCGAGTTCTTCGACACCGGCCGCATGGAGATCGAGCAGATCGCCGCGCGCCTGGACACCAACGCCCATGCGCGCGCCGCCGAGCGGCTGAGCGCCAAGGCGCCGTTCGACGTGCTGGTGGTGGGCGGCGGCCCGGCCGGTGCGGCAGCGGCGATCTACGCCGCGCGCAAGGGCATCCGCACCGGCGTGGCGGCGGAGCGTTTCGGCGGCCAGGTGCTGGACACCATGGCCATCGAGAACTTCATCTCCGTGCCCTACACCGAAGGCCCGAAGCTCGCGGCCTCGCTGGAACAGCACGTGCACGAATACGACGTGGACGTGATGAACCTGCAGCGCGCCGAGCAGCTGATTCCCGCCACCACTGAAGGCGGCCTGCATGAAGTGCGCCTCGCCAACGGCGCCGTGCTGAAGTCCAGGACGGTGATCCTTTCCACCGGCGCGCGCTGGCGCAACATGAACGTGCCGGGCGAGCAGGAGTACCGCAACAAGGGCGTGACCTACTGCCCGCACTGCGACGGCCCGCTGTTCAAGGGCAAGCGCGTGGCGGTGATCGGCGGCGGCAACTCCGGCGTGGAGGCGGCCATCGATCTGGCCGGCATCGTGGGCCACGTGACCCTGCTGGAGTTCGACGGCAAGCTGCGTGCGGACGAGGTCCTGCAGCGCAAGCTGCGCAGCCTGCCGAACGTGGGCGTCATCGTCAGCGCGCAGACCACCGAGGTCGTCGGCGATGGCCAGAAGGTGACGGGCCTCAACTACACCGACCGCACCAGCGGACAGAATCACCACGTGGCGCTGGAAGGCGTGTTCGTGCAGATCGGCCTGCTGCCCAACACCGACTGGCTGAAGGGCACGATCAAGCTGTCGCCGCGCCACGAGATCGAAGTGGACGCGCGTGGCGAGACGTCGGTGCCGGGCGTGTTTGCGGCCGGCGACGTCACCACCGCGCCATACAAGCAGATCGTCATCGCGATGGGCGAAGGCGCCAAGGCCTCGCTGAGCGCCTTCGACTACCTGATCCGCCTGCCGGTGGAGCAGACCGAGAAGGAAAGCGTCGCCGCCTGACCACCTCGTTGCACCGCCCGGTCCCGCGCAGCCGCTCCCCTCACGGCTCGCGGGGCCGGGCTTTTTTTTGCGCGCAAAACGGCCCGCAGACCAGGCGTGGCGCGGCTTATAACCCTGGGTTCTCTCGACATGAGAAACCCTCATCTGCCTAAGTCTTTCAATCGTTCCAAAGTCAGGCTTTCATAGCCTCACCCATCGCCACCGGCGCAACACCGCGTCGTGGCATCGAGGCACCGGGATTCCCCGTCCCGGCCAAGGGGCCACTCTCCGAACGCCGTCGCCCATGCGGAAGCCTGGGGTTGCGAAAGCCTGTGGCTATCGCATTGCGCATGGATGCGCTCGGCGACGGCACCCGCTTCCCGAAACTTCGAGAACCGACTTTGAACAAGCACTTCGTTTCGCCGCGTCCATTGGCGGCCGCACTGACCACCCTGCTGGCGCTGGGCGCCGCGCCCGTCTTCGCCCAGTCCACCACCGGCAGCATCTTCGGCCAGGTGCCGGCAGGCCGCGGCGAGACCGTACAGATCAAGAGCAGCACCGGCATCGCGCGCACCGTGGCGGTCGACAGCCACGGCCGCTACAGCGCGAGCGAACTTCCGCTGGGCACGTACACGGTGACGCTGCTGCACGAGGGCAACGCGGTCGACACGCGCAACGACATTTCCCTGCGCGTGGGCTCCGGCACCGAGGTGTCGTTCGACACCGCGGCCGCGACCACCCTGGGCGCGGTGAGCGTGTCGGCCAACGCGACGCCGCCGATCGACGTCACCACGGTGGACTCGCGCACCGTGATCACCGCCGACGAACTCGCCCGCCTGCCGCTGGGCCGTTCGGCCGAAGCCATCGCCCTGCTCGCGCCCGGCGTCGCCGGCAACAGCGGCGGCTACACCGGCCCCACCGGCCAGCCGCTGGTGAGCTTTGGCGGTTCGGCGGCCAGCGAGAACGCGTACTACATCAACGGATTCAACACCACCGATCCGCAGCGCGGCCTGGGCGGCCTGGCCCTGCCCTATGGCGCCATCGAGCAGCAGGAGATCTACACCGGCGGCTACAGCGCGCAGTACGGCCGCTCCGACGGCGGCGTGATCAACCAGGTCGGCAAGCGCGGCACCAACGAATGGCACTTCGGCGGCCAGGTGCTGTGGGAGCCGGCCTTCGCGCAGTCCGATGCGGCCAACACCTACTACACCAACGGCCGGCCCGCCTCGCCGGTGGCCGGCGGCCTGTACGACCCCAACAGCCGCAACCGCCAGTGGACCACCACGTATGACGCCTACCTCGGCGGCCCGCTGATCAAGGACAAGCTGTTCCTGTTCATCGCCGCCGAAGCCACCAAGCAGGAAGGCGACACGGTCAACAACGTATCCAGCGCCAAGCCCTACGTGGACTACACGTACAAAAGCCCCAAGTGGTACGCCAAGCTGGACTGGAACATCACCGACAGCAACATCCTGGAGATCACCGGCGCCTCCAGCAAGCGCGAGACGTCGGGCTCCATTTACGGCTACGACTACGCCACGCTGTCGCGCGGCAACTTCATCAACCTCGACGACAACATCAAGACCGGTGGCGATCTCTACACTGCCAAGTTCACCAGCTACCTCACCGACAGCCTCACCTTCTCCGCCATGTACGGCAAGATGAAGCTGATGAACTACGACGTGCCGGGCAACTACGACGGCAGCCAGACTTACCTCACGGACATCGAATTCCAGAACCCGGCGTACATCAACGGCAGCCCCATCGGCAACGGCCAGGTGACGCAGTCGCTGTACAACCCCAACCGCCACACCACCACCGACAACCTGCGCATCGACCTGAGCTACCAGATCGGCTCGCACACGATTTCAGCGGGCATCGACAACCAGAACTCGCGCGCCATCGACCAGGGCAGCCAGAACTCCGGCCCGGGCTATTACTGGGGCTATGCGTACACCACCACGCCGAACGTCGCGCTGATCCCCAGCCTGGGCGTGGGCGCACCGGCCAATTACCCCAACGGCGCGTCGGGCTATTACGCGATCCAGTACGTCAACAGCTCCATCGCCAGCGTGCGATCGGCGCAGCGCGCGCAGTACATCGAGGACAAGTGGCAGCTGACCGACCGCTGGCTGCTCTCGCTGGGCCTGCGCAACGACCAGTTCACCGACTACAACGCCAACGGCGATGCGTACATCCGCCAGCACAGCGCGCAGTGGGCGCCGCGCCTGGGCTTCAGCTGGGACGTGAACGGCGACTCCAGCTTCAAGGTGTACGGCAATGCCGGCCGCTATTACCTGGGCCTGCCGCTGAACCCCGCGCTCAACGCGGCCGGCGCGTATGTGTCCACGCAGCAGTACTTCACCTATGCCGGCATCGCCCCCGATGGCACGCCGACCGGGCTGGTGCCGTTCTCCAACCCGGTGTCGTCCAACAACACCTACGGCGTGCTGCCCGACCCGAAGACGGTGACCGCGCAGAACATCAAGCCGGAATACCAGGACGAATTCATCCTGGGCTTCACCAAGACGCTCGGCGCGAACTGGGTCTACGGCGCGAAGCTGACGCAGCGCATCCTGCGCAACGCCATCGACGACTACTGCGACGTGCCCGCCATCGAGAACAAGGCCGCCGCGCTGGGCTACAGCGTCAGCGCCACCAACAGCTGCTACCTGATCAACCCGGGACGCGCGAACACCTTCACCGTGATCGACGACACGGGCGCCTACCGCAGCGTGTCGCTGAGCAATGCCGAGATGGGCTTCCCGCCGCTCAAGCGCAAGTACTACGCGCTGGAGACCTTCCTGGAGCATCCGTTCGACGGCCACTGGTACGGCAAGATCGACTACGTGTTCTCGCGCAGCTACGGCGATACCGAAGGCCAGTTGCGTTCGGACATCCGCCAGACCGCAGCGTCCACCAGCATCGACTGGGATTTCCCCTCGCTGATGTCCAGCAGCAACGGCGCGCAGAGCAACGACCACACGCACCAGATCAAGTTGTTCGGCTACTACCAGTTCAATCCGCAATGGCAGGTGTCGGGCAACCTGTCGCTGGTGTCGGGCAACCCGCGCAACTGCCTGGGCTTCTACGGCCCCGACCAGACCGACCCGAACGGCTACGGCAGCTCGTACCACTGGTGCGGCGGCCAGCCCTCGCCGCCGGGCACGCACCGCCTGCCGTGGAACCGCCAGCTGGACCTCGGCGCCAGCTACCGCCCCGCGTTCGCCGACCACAAGCTGGGCTTCTCGCTCAACGTGTTCAACGTGTTCAACTCGCAGGCCATCCTCAATGCCTATCCGTACTACCAGATCTCGCCAGGCACGCCGGATCCGCTGTACGGCTCGTCCATCGTTCGCCAGCAGCCGCGCTATGTGCGCCTGAGCGCCACCTACGACTACTGACGCCCGTGTCGATGCCGTCATCCCCTCGTGACCGCATCGGGAAGGATGGCCCGCAAGGCCATCCTTCCCACCTTGTCGCCCCCGTCCACCTGGAAGCCGCCGCCATGTCCCGCACTCTTCGTCGCGTGAAGAAACACCTGCTCGCCGCCCTGCTGGTTGCCGCGCTGCCCGCCGGCGCGCACGCGGCGGAAGCCAGCACGCCAACGACCATCGACGAGGCCCTGAAGGCATCGGCCGAGCAGCACCGTCCGGTACTCGTCGATTTCCAGGCGGTGTGGTGCTACTCCTGCTACTACATGGCCAGTCACGTATTGAATGGCCCGGAATGGGACGACGTGCAGCGCAAGGCCATCGTGGTGGAGGCGGACGCGGATTCGCCCGACGGCCAGACGTGGATGAAGAAGCTCAACGCCTCCTTCCTGCCCAGCTACGTGGTGCTGGACGAGCACGGCAATGAACTGGGCCGCGTCACCGCGGAACAGCCGCGCGAGAAGTTCTATCCGAAGATCACCGCCATCCTCGCCACCGGCAACACGCTCGACGGCCTGAAGCAGAAGGCGGGCAAAGGCAGCATCGACGACGTCGCCAACGTACTGGAGGCCTACCAGGCGCGCTCCGAAGGCGTGGAAGGGCTGGCATGGTTTTCCTCGTTGCCCGCGCCGCGGCAACAGCAGGCGCGCGGCAATGCCCGCGTCGCGGTGGCGCTCGACCAGCTCGCGCTGATCAAGGCGCTTGCCGCCAAGGACAACGCCGCCGTGATCGCGAACGCGCAGAAAGTGCTGGCGCAGGATATCGGCTGCCAGCGTCCCTACGTGCTGGACGATCTGCTCGAAGCCACCGAAAAACTGCCGGCTGCCGATCGCAAGGCCTTGCTCGCCCCGCAACGCAAGCCGATGGATAGCTACGTCAACACGCAGGTGCTGGTGGCCCAGCCCGCCTGCGCCGACCAGCGCAGCGCGGTGCTGGCGAGCGCGGAACTCGACCAGGTTCTGGGCGACCCGACTGCGGCTTCCGCCCTGCTCGACCGCGCCATCACGCAGACGCGCCAGCGCCTGGGCAGCAACCTCGCCAGCGACCGCAACCTGGCCGACAACCTGCGCATCTACCTGGCCAAGGCCAAGCGCAGCGCCGAACTCGACGACTACCAGCGCAAGCTGATCGCAGCCTATCCGGACGACTACGTCTACGCCTACCGCTACGGCCGCAGCCTCGTGGAAGCGGGCAAGCCCGCCGATGCGCTGCCTTATCTTGCGCAGGCCGCCGACAAGGCCTACGGCGCGAACCGGCTTGCCGTGGCCCTGCAACGCGTGAAGGCGTTGAAGGCACTGCACCGCGACGACGAGGCGCGGAAGCTCGCCAGCGAAGTGCTGGAAACCAATGGCCCGTGGTTCCCCAAGCAGGCCGACGCGCTGAAGGCCGAACTCAAGGCTTGACGGACGTGCCGCCGCACGACGGCGGCCACGATTCGTTGCCCTCGATGTGCCACACGAAGAATTCGCCGGACTTCGGCTCGCCGGTGTCGCGTGCGAACAACAGCGTCTTGCCGGACGGCGAAAACAGCGCGCCGATCTCCGAGCCGTTGACGTTGATCGCCGGGCCCAGCTTCGTTCGAGGCAGCCAGCCCTTGGGTCCGCGCAGTGATTGGTAGAGGCCGCCGTCCGCCTCCACGATGAGCCGCTTGCCGTCTGGCGATGGCAGCGGCTCGTACTCGTCGCCCGCCGTATTGATCGCGGGCCCCGCATTCTCCACCACCCATTGCCCGGGCGTGGTCTCGCGCGCACGCCAGATGTCGTTCTTGCCGAAGCCGCCCGGGCGATTCGAGCCGAAGTACAGCCAGCCGTCCGTGCCCAGTCGCGGAAACCATTCCGCCTGATCCGAATTCACCGGCGCGGGCAGGCGCACCGGCGCATTCCAGTGGCCATCCGCCGCGCGGTCCGCGCGCCAGATATCCAGATCCTTGCTTTTCAGGCTGCCGGTCGCCCGCGTGGAAATGAAGTAGACGCTGCGGCCGTCCGGCGTGAACCACGGATCGGCCTCCGTGCCCGGCCCGGCGAACGGCGCATCCGTCGGTTCGCTCCAGCGCGCGCCTTCGCAATGCGAATGCAGGATGCGCCAGCCGGAAAACGACTTGGAGCTGCGCACGAAATACAGCTCGCCCGTCTTGGGATCAAAGGCGGGGTGCGACTCGAACAGCTCGCTCGATACGCCCATGGGCGTCCAGGGCTGCACGGAAGCCACGGGAGCGTCGGCCGCCGCCCCTAACGGCACGCATGCGGCAAACCAGGCGAACCAGCGAAGCGTCATGCGCACGGCGGGAGTCCTTGTGCGGGCGTGGGTCCCGGCATTGCAGCGCAAGCGATGGCGGGATGCCCGTGCCGGATGTCCATGCGGCCGTGAATGGAACCTCGCCGCCGCGTCACGCGATCACCGGCCAGAGAAAACAAACGCGCGCGACCGCCACCCGGGGCGGTCACGTCCATCCTGCACGGCGCGCGGCCTTGCCGCGCCTGCCGCGAATCAGGAATGCAGTTGCTGCAGCAGGCGCTCCAGCTCGCCGCGCAGCTGCCTTACTTGCGATAGCGCGCTGTCACGCTCGCGCACCACCTCGTTGTGAATGGCCAGCGATACCACGTGCGCCGACAGCGTCTTTTTCCGCGCCCGGTATCGACGCGCCCGCTCCGCGGGCGTCAACGCATTGGGCTTGCGCGGCCGACCTCGCGCTCGCTTGAACGTCAGGGGCAAGGCAAGCGTGCCCGGATCTTGTGGGTCAACCATGGTGCATCCTCCTCATTTGCGCCTATTTTTACGTGACGTCACGTAAAATACAAGCAAAATCTCGCGGAAAAACAGCCGTAAAGGCCACTTTTCTCAACTGAATACGCACGCCTTGCGTGTCGACCGAAGTGCCTACCGTGCGTTCACGGGACAAGGAGATTCCTGTCGCTACCGTGCAACACGTCGGCTACCGGAGAAGGCAGTCAGTGGCGCCGGGGCGAACGCCCACCCAGCAAAAAAAGGGAAAACCGAAGATGGAGTCGCTCTATGAGCTGTCATCACGGGCCATCCGCCGTCTCTACGACGCCCGCATCAACACGCCGCCCGTGCTGGACATCGACACCTGCTTCCCTGACGCCCGCCACTTCCACGATGCCTGGGAAGTTTTGCGCGGCGAGGCCATGGCCGTGCTCGAAAGCAACCAGCCCATTCCCCGATTCCACGAGATCATGCCGGCCCAGGCCGATATCTCCGCCACCGACGGACGCGACTGGCGCATGTTCCTGCTCAGGATCTACGGGCAGGACATCCGCGCCAACCAGGCGCACTGCCCGTTCCTCGCCGAGCTGCTGGCGGCCTGCCCCGGCGTGCTGTCGGCCACGCTCTCGTTCCTGGCGCCGTACAAGCACATACCGCGTCATTGCGGCCCGTTCCGGGGCATCCTGCGCTACCAGCTGAACCTGGAAGCGCCCCTGGCGGAGGATGGCCGCCCGGCCGCCGTGCTATGGCTGGCCGGCGAGGAACATCGGCTCGGCAACGGCGAACAGCTGCTGTGGGACGACACCTATCCGCACGAGGTGTGGAACCGTGGCGGGCAGACGCGCATCGCCCTGCTGCTGGACGTCCAGCGCCCGGACATGCCGCTGGACCTGCGCCTGCTATCGAGCGCCGTCGCCAAGGGAGTCGGCATGGTCGCGCGCTGGCGCGGCCTGGCCTGAGCCCTCCAGCTCGGCGCGCAGGCGCGGCAAGGCTTCCGGGTAATGCGCCTTGATGAAGGTGATCAGCCCCTCGCGCACCTTGCAGCGCAGGTCGAAGTTGCGCCCGGAATCGGTCGAACTCACCAGGGCGCGCAACTGCACCGCGCGCTCGTTCGCATCGGTCACCTGCAGCACGCACACGCGCCCGTCCCACTCGGCGGCCTCGCGGCACAGGCGGCCGAGTTCCTCGCGCAGCGGTTGCGTAGGCACGCCGTAGTCCATCCACAGGAACACCGTGCCGAGCAGCTGCGCGCTGGTGCGCGTCCAGTTCTGGAACGGGTTTTCCATGAACCAGCTCAGCGGCACCACCATGCGGCGCTCGTCCCAGATGCGCACTACGACATAGCTGCCGGTGATTTCCTCGATGCGGCCCCACTCGCCCTGGATGATCACCACGTCGTCCAGCCGAATGGGCTGGGTCACGGCGATCTGCAGGCCCGCGATAAGGTTGCTCAGCACCGGCTTGGCCGCGATGCCCAGCGCCAGCCCCGCCACACCCGCGGACGCCAGCAGGCTGGTGCCGAGTTGGCGCACGCCGGGAATCGTCAGCAGGATCGCTGAGGCGCCCAGCAACAGCACCAGCACGTCCGCCGTGCGCCGCAGGACGCGCACCTGCGTGATCATGCGGCGGGCCGCCAGGTTGTCCGCCACATCCAGCGGATACTTGCGGATGGCCGCCAGCTCCAGCGTGCCCAGGCAACGCAGCGCCAACCAGGTCAGCGCCACCATCAAGGCGATCAGCAGCACGTGCTGCACCAGCACGAAGGGCGGCAGCACGTCGGCGTCCGGCAGCACGCGCAGCGACGCCACCAGGATCAGCAAGGGGATCAGCCACTCCATGGGCGCACTGGCGCGCCCCAGCAGATCGGCCGCCAACGGACGCCGCTTGGCCAGATGCCGCAGCACCGCGTAAGCCAGCGCACGCAGCACCACGGACACCACCAGCGCCACGGCAACCGCCATGCCCAGTCGCGTCCACGGGTCGTGCTGCCACCAGCGCAGCAGGCTATCCACGGCGATCCATCCGCCACGCCATCAGCAAAAAGGCCCCGCGCTCAGTGGCGCCTGCCCGGCGGCAACGCCGGCACGAACGGCGACGGCGGATCGCTCGCCGGGAAGGTTTCTTCCAGCGCCTCGTCCTGCAGCTCCTGGCGGTGCTGCTCGATCGCCTTGCGCGAAATGCGCGTCGCGTGGGTGTCCGGGCGAGACGGCTCGCTGGCATGGTCGGAATGGCTTGGTTCTCGACGGGACATGAAGGCTTCCTCGGCAACGGCACGCGCCGGACGCCGGCCGCGCGCTGCCACGCGCCATCCTGAAGCCCCTGCCGTTAGCCGCATGCGTTGCGCATGTGACCGCGCGTGGACGTATGTGAACGTCTCCCCGCATGCCGAAACGACCCGCCGGAAGCCGCACGGCGATGCCGTGCGGCGCGGACGCGATAGCGTGAACGCGATCAGGAGTGACGGCTGGTCTCGAACAGGAACCACACGCGGCGCTCGGCCTCGTCGATCCAGTTTTCCAGCAGGCTGGCCGTGGCGACGTCGCCGTACTCGTCGCACAGCTCGTGCGTGGCGCGCATATAGCCGGCGAGGCGCTGGTTGTCCTCGCGCAGCTCGGCCAGCATGTCGTCCGGCGTCACGAAGTCCGCGTCGTTGTCGGACAGCCGCGCCAGGCGCTTGGCGTGCCCGAGCGAACGCAGCGTGGTGCCACCCAGCTTGCGCACGCGCTCGGCGATGGGGTCCACCGTGGCGTAGATCTGGTCCGACTGTTCGTCGAGCAGCAGGTGGTAGTCGCGGAAATACGGCCCGGACATGTGCCAATGGAAATTCTTGGTCTTCAGGTACAGGGCCAGCACGTCGGCCAGCAAGGCATTCAGCTCGCCGGAGATGTCGCGCGTCGCCTTTTCGCCCAGCGCAGACGGCGTATTCAGCGCCGCCTTCTGGCGGACCTTGGCACTGCTGGTATCGCTCTTGGCCTTGGTGGTTTTGCTCATGGGGAGTCTCCGCGGTTGATCCATCGAGTATGGAATGGCAAATGTCATTTCGGCGTCGGCATGGGATCGGCATCGCCATAGCGCAGCACCGCCGCCACGCTCAGCAAGGGCGGCACCACGAAGCACCACATGCCGCCGATGGCATAGAACAGGGCGCCCGCCGCGCAGCCGATGGCGAAGGCCAGCACGGCAAAACTCATGCGCCGCAGCCGCCCGTCGAGCGCCGCGCGCTGCTCCGGCGGCACGCCCCGCAGGCGATCGGCCACGTCCAGCATGATCTGCGTGGTGGTGCCCGTCATCAGCGTGGACGGCGGCCAGCTGACCAGATGCACGCGGTGCACGGCGTTCTGTATCGCCATCGCACCGACCAGGGTCATGCCGGTGAGCGTGGCGGCCCAGCTGTCCCCTTGCGGGAACGGCCCGTAATGAAGCGCCAGCACCATCGCCACCACGAACAGCGCCAGCTTGAGCGACAGCAGCGAACGCACCACGGGCTGGCCGGCGTCGATCAGGCGATAGCGAAGCAGCCGTGCGCCGATCACGAACACGCAGAACACCGGCAGCGCCAGCAGCTTGGCCACGATGCCCGACGTTCCCGACACCAGGGCCGCGCCGATGGTGACGAAGTTACCGGTGACATGCGCGGTGAACAGGCCGTGCAGCGCCAGGAAGCCGGCGGTATCCACATAGCCGGCCATCACGCTGAGGATGGTCGGCAGCCAGGGTTTCTCATTCATGCAGTTTTCCTCTCCCGCAGCCGGGCTTGCTTTTTCGTAACGTCACCACATGAACCTCCCTTCGACGCCGAGGTAATCGCCGTCGCGTCCGCCGGCCATGCGTATCGCCCGCCCCGCGTCGAAATGCACAGCTTCCAGTGCCCCGGTGAAGTTCGCGTTGAAGGCGTAATCCGCGCGCAGCTGTCCATACACGCCCGTCCATTTGCCGCCATGCCCGGCCGTGCCGGGCAGCGGGATATTCGGTTGCACATAGATGGCATCGGCGGTGGATTCGCGCCACTGGAATCCCGCCGCGGCCATCAGCGTGAGACGGCTCACCGGCTTGATGGTCACGCTGGGTTTGACGTGGCGCAGGTTGGTGTAGCCCGTATAGCCAGCCAGCGTGAAGTAGTAGCCATTGGGAAACAGCGGATTGAAGGTGCCCACCGTGCCGTCGCCGGGATGGCGATCGCCGGAGGCCGCATCGATCTGCAGCCCGATGCGCGGCGACCAGGCCACGGGCCAGGTGTAACCGACCCGCGCACCCGTGCCCCAGGCATCGATATCCTTCGCGCCCACGTGGCCGCGCTGCGCCATGGCTTCCAGGTCCCAGTCGATGCCCGATTGGTTGCCCGCGAAACGCACGTCGTAGACATCGCGATGCTCGTTGCCCGTGGCATCGAGATAACGCGCGTTGTCGCGGGCGTACAGCGAGTAGTACGCCGAGAGTTCGTCCCTGCCCCACAGCAGCCGCTCGACGCGCAGCGTGTGGAAGCGGAAGTGCCGGTTGGACGTATCGTCGAAGGGGTGTTCGTCGTTGTATTGCACGGGCTGGCTGAGAAAGCCGATGAAGCGCCACTTGCCGGTTTCCCAGTCGGCCCAGACCGCATCGAACGACTGGCGCACATTCGGGCCGTCGCGCAAGGAAACGAAGCGCTGCAGGTCGAAGGCGAAATCCTGTCGCCCCACGCGCGCCTTGAACGTGCCGCTGGCGAAGGTGCGGACGTAGGCGAGAAAGGCCAGCCGCAGGTCCCAGGGGTTGCGATCCGCCCCGCCGATCACCTGCTTGCCCACGGTGCGCGCATCCTCGAACTGCACGAACGCCTGCCAGTAGTGCGCGAAATGCAGGTCGGCATGCAGCTGGAACCGCTGCAGCAGATAGCTATCGTTCGGGTTGTGGCCGATGCCGAAACTGGCCGCATCCTGCATTTCCGTTCGCTCACGTAAATTCACGCCGAACGACAGATACGTCTTCGGATCGGCGTCGCTCAACGACAGGTACTTGAGCGCATCGCCCCACTGGGTACGCAAGGCAGGATCGGCCAGCACCGACCAATCCTCCTGCCAGCGATTGCTGCGCAGCGCCGGCCGCTCCGCCGCGTTCTGCGCGGGCGTGGCTTCCGTGGAATCGGCGCTGGCGTCCTGCGCGCGAGCCACCACCGAGACTAGCGCCGCGCCCGCCAGCATCAGCCCCACCGCCATGGAACGCACGGGAGCGGCGACACATGAAGGGCCCGGCACCCGCCCCGCTACGCTCATGATCGTCAGTGGCTGGCGCCGGCGTGGATCTCGGCCACGTAGCCGCCGGGGAATTCCACCAAGGCCGATTCGCGGCCTTCGCTGGTGTAGGGCTCCACCAGCACCTTCGCGCCATGCGCCTTCGCCTTGACCAGCGTGTCCGCAAGACTGGCCACTTCGTAGCCGGTCATTTCGTGGCCATACGGATACGGCAGATGCCCGTCGGTGACGAACACCGTCATCTTGCCGAAGGTGGATTCGATACGGATGCGCCGGAAGCTGTCGCCGCTGCGGCCGATCTCCACGCCCGGCGCCTTGGCTTCGTCCGACACCACCTTGCCGTGCGAGAACGCCAGGAAGCTCTTCACGAACGCGTCCGCGCGATCCGGCGAGACGTATACGCGGTTCTCCGGGATGGTCTGGAACGGCGCATAGTTCGGCGGCGTGGTGTGCCAGTACAGCTGCATGTTCACGCCGCCCGGCCACTGGATGACCACGTCGCGGCCGATGGGATCGGGGAAGGTCTGCACGATCACATCCGCGCCCGCCACGCGGGCCGCCCTCACCGCCACGTCGATGTCGGTGACCAGATAGCCCGTGCGCTCGCTGCCGAACGGATGCGGGACCGGCGTGCGGAAGCCGAACAACGACACCGTACCCACCGGCGTCTGCAACAGCTGGGTGCTGGTGCTGCTGGGCGTGGGCGTCACCGTGGCGATGCCCTGCTTGGTGCTCTGGCCGCCGAAGGTGGCGAGGAAGCTCTCCACGAAGCGATCCACGTCGGCCGGTGCCACGTAGACGTGCGTGGTGTCGTACTGCGCGCCCACCGCCACCATCGGCGTGGCGGGCGATTCCTTGGCGAAAGCCGGCAGCGACGATGCGCCCACCGCGCTGAAGCCAAGGGCGAAGGCGAGAAGCCTGGAATACATGCGCATGAGGAAAACTCCCTTGGATGATCAGTAGCCCGCAGGGGAAGGCGCCGCCGCCCGGTCGCGCAGGTCATGCCACGCCACCAGCAGGAAACCGCCGACCAACCCCAGGTGTTCAAAAAAAGCGTTCATGGCGCCAAACCGCTCGGGCTGCGGCATCTGCCAGAAACGATTGGCCACGAAGGTCGCCGCCAGCGTGAAGACCGCCAACAGCAGCGCGCCCAGCCAGCGCCCCCGCCCGGTGAGGATGGCGAGCGAAGCCCCCAGCTCCAGCACGATGGTCAGCAAGGTGATCGGCACTGCCGGCGACAAACCGAAATGCGCGGTTTCCGCCACCGCGGCGTGGATGTCCCACGCCTTCTGCAAGCCGCCCTGGAGATAGGCCGCGCACAGGCCAAGCAAGGCCAGCCAATGCACCAGCGGTGTGGCGAAGCGTGCGTATCGCGATGTCGACGCCATGGCATGCATGCTCACACCGCCCAACACGCGCAGCCCAGCGCACCCCAGAAGGATTTCAGGTCCGACACCGGCAGGCGGCTCGACCACGCACTCACGTGATCATGGCCATGCACGGAGCATCCATGGCTGCAGCCGCAGGATGCCACCGGCGTTGCGGGTGCCGCGTCGCGCTGCTGCGCCCAGGCGCCGTAACCGCCGTAGGTTCGCACCGGGGACCACTCCGGCATCGCCGGGGGCACGCTCACGTCCTCGAACGCGGCATAGCCGCCGCTGCCGTACACCACGCGTCCGCCGACGATGGTGAGCAACGAGGTCGTGTCGGCGATATCGGCTTCCGGGCAAGCGAAGAAGTCGCGGTCGGGCACGATCAGGTCGGCGAGCTGGCCCACCTTGATCTGGCCCTTCTTGCCCTCCTCATTGGAGAACCAGGTGACGTGCTCGGTCCACATGCGCAAGGCGGTTTCGCGATCCAGGCAGTTGGCGCGCGGATACAGGTTCAAGCCGCCGACCGTCCTGCCCGTCACCAGCCATGACAGCGACACCCACGGGTTGTACGACGCCACGCGCGTGGCGTCGGTGCCGGCCGAGGTGCGCAGGCCCTTCTCCAGCATGCGCTTCACCGGCGGCGTTGCCTGCGCGGCGGCCGGGCCGTAACGCTCCACGAAGTACTCGCCCTGGTAGGCCATGCGGTGCTGCACGGCTACGCCGCCACCCAGCGCCGCGATGCGGTCGATGGAGCGCTCGGAGATGGTCTCGGCGTGGTCGAAGAACCAGTGGAGCCCTTGCAGCGGAATGTCGCGATTGACCTTCTCGAACACGTCCAGCGCCCGGCTGATCGTTTCGTCGTAGGTGGCATGCATGCGCCACGGCCAGCGGTTCTCGGCCAGCACGCGCACCACCTCTTCCAGCTCGCCTTCCATCTGCGGCGGCATGTCCGGGCGCGGCTGGCGGAAATCCTCGAAATCCGCCGCGGAGAACACCAGCATCTCGCCGGCGCCGTTGTGGCGGAAATAGTCGTCGCCCTGCTTGTATTTGGAACTGCGCGTCCAGTTGAGGAAGTCTTCCTTCTCCTGCTTCGGCTTCTGCGTGAACAGGTTGTAGGCAAGCCGGATGGTGAGCTGGTTTTCCACCGCGAGCTTTTCGATCACGGCATAGTCGTCGGGGTAGTTCTGGAAACCGCCGCCCGCATCGATGGCGCCGGTCACGCCAAGGCGGTTCAACTCGCGCATGAAGTGGCGCGTGGAATTGAGCTGGTAGTCGAACGGCAGCTTCGGCCCCTTCGCCAGCGTGGCGTAGAGAATCGCGGCATTCGGCTTGGCCAGCAGCAGGCCGGTGGGATTGCCAGCGCCATCGCGCACGATCTGCCCGCCCGGCGGCTCCGGCGTATCCCTGGTGTAACCCACCGCACGCAGGGCGGCGCCGTTGAGCAGCGCGCGGTCGTACAGGTGCAGCAGGAACACCGGCGTATCCGGTGCGACGGCGTTGAGTTCCTCGATGGTCGACAGGCGCTTCTCGGCGAACTGGTGCTCGGTGAAACCGCCCACCACGCGCACCCATTGCGGCGCGGGAGTGATCGCCACCTGCTGCTTGAGCATGGCCATGGCATCGGCCAGCGAGCGCACGCCGTCCCAGCGCAGCTCCAGGTTGTAGTTCAGGCCGCCGCGGATGATGTGCAGGTGGTTGTCGATCAGGCCCGGCAGCACGCGCTGGCCCTTGAGGTCGATCACCCGCGTGCGCGGGCCGGCCAGCGGCATCACCTCGGCATTGCGTCCCACGGCCACGAAACGGCCATCGGCGATGGCCACCGCCTCGGCCTCGGGCAGGCCACGGTCCAGCGTGGTGATGCGTCCGCCGTGAAGGATCAGGTCAGGTACGGGCTCGCCGGCGCTCATGACTTCTGCTCCGTGGCATCGCCCGTGCGCGCGGCGCGGCGGGCGGTGGGCAATTCACCGCACATGTGCGGCTTCACCTGCTCGCGCAGCCAGACGGTGGGTTCGGCCTGGCGATGCAGGATGTTCTTCACCAGCGGCGGCAGTTGTTCTCCGCACAGGATGCCCAGCAAGCCCACCAGCGCCACCAGGGGCGGCGCTGGCGAGCGAACCTGCAGCAGGGCGTAGATGATGCCGACCAGTACGCCGGCAGCCATCGAGATGACGTAGATTTTCATGGCCATGCTCCAGAACTGCGCCGCGCTCAGCCTTCGTGCGCTCCGAACATGCTCTTGGCATAGGTGATGCCAAGCCCATACGAGCCGCCGAAGCGCTTGGCGACGCCGGTGGTGCTGTCGTACGTCGCGGTGCGCGCCCAGTCGCGCTGGAGTTCCAGCAGGTACTGCAGCGAGGTCATCGGGCGGGCGCCCGCCTGGATCATGCGCTCCATCGCGCGGTTGTGCGCCTCGGCGGAGACGTCGCCGCAGGCGTCGGCGATCACGTAGACCTCGAACCCCTGGTCCAGCGCCGACAGCGCCGGGCCGACGATGCACACCGACGTCCACAGGCCGGCCAGCACCACGCGGCTCTTGCCGATCTCGTTGACGCGCTTGATCACGGCGGCGTCTTCCCAGGTGTTCATCGAGGTGCGATCCAGCAGCGCCTGGCCCGGGAACGGGTCGGTGATCTCGCTGTACATCGGGCCGGAGAAGGTCTTCTCGGCCACCGTGGTGAGGATGGTGCTCACCTTGAAGCTGGCCGCCGAGTTCGCCACCAGCGCGGCGTTGTTGCGCAGCACGGTGGGATCGATGGAGTGCGTGGCAAAGGACATCTGCGACTGGAAGTCGATCAGGATCAGCGTGTGATCGGTCGGCGTCAGCAGCTGCTTGCCCGGGGTCGGCGTGGCGGTGATGGACATGGGGATTCTCCGGTAGTCGAACAGGGACACGCCGGCGCGAAACCGGCGTGCACCGATGGATCAGGAACGGATGAACTCGAGCAGGTCCTTGTTGACCTGTTCCTGGTGCGTCGCGGTCAGGCCGTGCGGCGCGCCCGGATACACCTTGAGCGTGGCGTGCTTGACGATCTTGGCCGACAGGCGGCCCGAGTCGTCGATGGGCACGATCTGGTCGTCGTCGCCGTGGATCACCAGCGTGGGCACCTCGATCTTCTTCAGGTCGTCGGTGTAGTCCACTTCCGAGAACTGCTTGATGCAGTCGTACTGGCCCTTCAGGCCGCCCATCATGCCCTGCCTCCAGAACGAGTCGCGCATGCCCTGCGTGGCGTTGGTGTGCGGGCGGTTGGCGCCGAAGAACGCGCCGGACAGGTCCTTGAAGAACTGCGAACGGTCGGCCAGCGTCTTGGCGCGGATGTCGTTGAACACCTCGATGGGCAGGCCGCCAGGGTTCTTCTCGCTCTTGACCATCACCGGCGGCACCGCGCCGATCAGCACCGCCTTGGCGACGCGCGCATTGCCGTGGCGGCCGATGTAGTGCGCCACTTCGCCGCCGCCGGTCGAATGGCCGACCAGCACGATGTTCTTCAGGTCCAGCTTCTCGATCAGCGCGGCGAGGTCGTCGGCATAGGTGTCCATGTCGTTGCCGTTCCACGGCTGGCCCGAGCGGCCGTGGCCACGGCGGTCGTGCGCGATGGTGCGGTAGCCGTGCGAGCTGAGGAAGAACATCTGCGCATCCCACGCATCGGCCGACAGCGGCCAGCCATGCGAGAACACGACAGGCTGCCCCTGCCCCCAATCCTTGTAATAGATCTCGGTGCCGTCTTTGGTGGTGATCGAACTCATGTCTTGGGTTCCATGTGAGGGATGGTTAGGCGCGCCCGCACCGAACGCGCTGGACGGCACGGTCAGCCCGATCGCGGGCAGCGCCAGTGCGGCCGATGCCACCGCCACGCCGCCCATGAAGGCGCGCCTGGCGGCGTCGATCTCCGCACCTTGGTCTTTCGTCGACATACGGGTTCTCCCGGTGAACCCGTCGAGCGCGGCGCATCCGGCGATGAAGCCGTGGCAGGTTGCAACCCATGCGTTGCAACCCATGCGCGCGTGACGGAAGTGATGAGGAAAGGTGGGCCAGCTCATGTGCTGCTGCCCATCGACATTCTTCTCATTGCGCGCGGGATAGGTATCCCAATCGCGGCATATCTGGCCTACCCGATCAGGTAGGTACGGCCGCGGGAAAAACGCCCCCCGCGCGCGCAAGCGTGCACGTCCACGAAACGTGTTTCACGGGTGTTACGGATCGGGAGAAGATCAACCGTCGAAGAAGCCGCGATTGCGCGCCAGCGTGACCGCATGCGTGCGGTCGAGCGCGCCGAGCTTGGTCATGATGTTCTTCAGGCGCGCCTTCACGGTGTCTTCGGAAACGCACAGGATGTCGGCGATGCGCTTGTTGGTGTGGCCGGTCGCCACCAGCCGCAGCACGCTGAGCTCGCGGTCGCTGAGCATTTCCGACCAGGCGTGCGTGGCGATCTCGCCGGCCACCTCCGCCGCCACCACGCGGCGTCCTCCCATCACCGAGCGAATGCCGGCGAGGATCTCCTCGCGCGTCGCGGTCTTGAGCAGGTAGGCGTTGGCGCCGAACGTCAACGCGCGCTTCACGCGCGCATCGCCGGGATAGGAAGTGAGCACGATGATCCGCGCATCCGGAAACTCGCCGCCCAGGGTCGAAATGGCCTGCAGGCCATCCACGCCAGGCATCTGCAGGTCGATCAGCGCCACGTCGGGCCGCAGCTCGCGATAACGCACGATGGCTTCCGCGCCATCGGCGGCCTGCCCCACCACGTCCATGTCGGGCGCGCTCTCGATCGCGGCGACGATGCCGTCGCGCATGATCGGATGATCGTCGGCGATCAGCACCCGGATGCGTGTCGCATCAGCTGTCACGATAAGGTCCCTCGACACGTGATGGGCGGGCGTCATCGGCGGTCGGGGCCACCGCCGGTGCAACACGCCGCACTATAGCGGGCGCGGCACCGTGCGGGGCAATGCCCATTCGGGTGATTCTGCGTTCACCGCATGGCACCTATGGCCGCCGCGCGCGCGGCGATATGCTGCACGCATCGCCGGCGGGCAAGGCCGCCGGCGCCCCATACGGAATAGCTATGACGATGCTCGGATGGCCGGCCTTCGTCCGTCATGTCGCGCGCTGCATCGGCGCCGCGTTGCTGGCGGCATGCGTGCTGCTTCCCGCCCATGCCGGCGAATCGACGGGTTTTCGCCGCCGGCTGTGGACCACGGAAACAGGCACGCCCGCCGACATCTGGGCGATGGCGCAAGGCAAGGACGGCTACCTGTGGCTGGGCACCGGCAGCGGCCTGTACCGCTTCGACGGTTCGCGCTTCGAACGCTTTCAGCCCGCCGAGGGCGAACGCTTCCGTTCCAACGACATCACCGCGCTGCACAGGTTGCCGGATGGTTCGCTGTGGATGGGCTTCTACTACGGCGGCGCCGGCGTGCTGCAGTCGGGACATCTGCGGCAGTTCGCCCCCGGCAAGGATTTCCCGCCCGGCATGGTGCTGGCGTTCGCCAGCACGGGCGACGGCGCGATCTGGGCCGCCACCGAAGGCGGCCTTGCGCGTTTCGATGGCGAACGGTGGCAGGCCGTCGGTGACGACTGGGGTTACGCCTCGCATCGCGCCGACTGGCTCATCACCGCACGCGACGGCACGTTGTGGGTGACCACCGGCGACTCGCTGATGTTCCTGCGTCCGGGCGAACACCGCTTTCGCGCGACCGGCCTGGCGGTCGCCAAGTACGGCATCGTGGCGCAGGCGCCCAACGGAACGCTGTGGATTTCCGATCACAACCACGGCACGCGCGCCCTGCCCGGCCTGACGCCGGATCATCCCAGCCTGATCGCCGCCGAACGCCCCGACGACACCGACTTCGCCTGGGCCAATCGCCTGCTGTTCGACCGCTACGGCAACCTGTGGGGCACCCTGGTCGATCGCGGCGGCATCTACCGCGTCGCCGCCGTGGAGAGCCTGGCCAGCGGCCGCTCCTTGCGCGCGCAGGATTTCAGCGAAGTCGTGGGCAAGGCCAGCGGCCTGGTTTCCGAGCGCGCCGTGCCTTTGTTGCAGGATGCCGAAGGCACCATCTGGGCCGGCACCAACATGGGATTGGCCAGCTTCCACCGCAACAGTTTCCAGGTGCCCGCGCAGGTGCCGCTGGGCATGGCGGCCGACTATGCGGTGGCTGTCGATGCCACCGGCACGACGTGGATCGCCAATGGCGGCATGCTCTACCGCTCCGATGGCCACCACGACACGATGGTGCGCAGCGACCTGCACGACACCAGCGCGATGCTGTTCGATCGCGCCGGCGATCTGTGGATGGTCGGCCGCAACAGGCTTTATCGCCTGCACGGGCAGAACATCGACGTGACCGAATGGCCGGTGTCGCCCGACCTGACGCGCGTCAACGCCTTTGCGCTCGACAGCCGCGACCAGCTGTGGCTCGCGCTTGCCGAGCACGGCCTTTACCGGCTTCGCCGAGGACAGTGGCAGGCCGTCGTGCCCGACGCCGCGGTGGCGCAGGACACGCCCACCTCGCTCGCCAGCGACAACCAGGGCGTGCTGTGGATCGGCTATGCCGATGACCGGCTGGTGCGAATGGACGAGCACACCGCCCGGCTCTACACCTCCGTCGATGGCCTGCACGTGGGCACCGTCACCACCATCGATGCCGGCAACGGCGATGTCCTTATCGGCGGCGAACATGGACTGGCGCGATGGAGCGATGGCCACATCGCCTCCATGTCCGTGGCCGACAACGACGCTTTCAGCGGCATCACGGGCATCGAGCGCACTGCCAACGGCGACGTCTGGTTGAACACCGGCAAGGGCGTGCTGCGCCTGGACGCCGCCGAAGTGGCCGCCAGCTTCAGCCAGCCCGACCGCGCACCGGCGTACCGACTGTTCGACTACCGCGACGGCTTGCCGGGCATCGCCCGCCAGGCGGCGCTGACGCCCACGGCCACCATGGATGCGCTTCATCGCCTGTGGTTTCTCACCAACCAGGGACCGGCCTGGCTCGACCCCAACGAGCTGGGCAGCAACCTGTTGCCGCCGCCGGTGGACATCGCCTCGGTGATCGCCAACGGCAAGCGCTATCCCGCCGCGGGCCAGGTCGATCTGCCCAAGGGCACGACCAACCTGCAGGTGCAATACAGCGCGGCCAGCCTCGCGATTCCCGATCGCGTGCGCTTCCGCTATCGGCTGGCGGGCGTGGACGCGGGCTGGCAGGACGCGGGCAACCGGCGCGAGGCGTTCTACTCCAACCTTGCGCCCGGAACCTATCGCTTCCAGGTCATCGCGGCCAACGACGATGGGGTGTGGAACATGCAGGGCGCGGAAATCAGCCTCACCATCGCGCCGTGGTTCTACCAGTCGAGCTGGTTTTACGCGCTGTGCATCGCCGTCGTCGTCGCGCTGATCGGTGCGTTTTTCCTGTGGCGCACGCGCCTGGCCGCCGACCGCGTGCACCTGCAACTGATGGAGCGCATGAACGAGCGCGAGCGCATCGCCCGCGACATCCATGACACCCTGCTGCAGGGCGTGCAAGGCCTGCTGCTGCGCCTGCAGGCGCTGATGGCCCGCCCGGTGCGCGACCAGGCCCACAGCGATGCGCTGCATACCGCCATCGAGCAGGCACGGCAGATGGTGATCGAGGGCCGCGGCAAGATCGTCGACCTGCGCGGCGAAGGCCCGCAGCACAACGAGCCGGTGCAATCCATCCTCGCCGTGGGCGAGGATCTGGCCTCGCTGTATCCGAACGTGGCGTTCCAGCTCACCGCGCACGGCGAGCCGCGCAAGCTGCTGCCCAGCGCGCGCGACGAGATCATCGACATCGTGCGCGAAGCGATCCGCAACGCCTTCGTGCATGCCCAGGCCACGCGAGTCGACGTGCACGTGGATCATCAGGCGCACCTGCTGCGCGTGCGCATCGCCGATGACGGCACCGGCATCGACGAAACCATCGTGCGTTCCGCCGCGGACGCGGGCCACTGGGGCATCGTGGGCATGCGCGAACGCGCCGGGCGGCTGGGCGCGAAACTTGCCTTGCGCCGCCTGCATCCGCACGGCACGGAGTGGACACTGAGCGTGCCCTGCCGCGCGGCCTACCGTTCCGACAAGGACGACGCACGCGCCGCGCCGTGAGCACGAACCGGCTCACGGCGCGGCGGCGCAGGCATTACTTCGCCTCTTTCTCCATCAGCGCATCGACCAGGTTGGACGGCACTTCCTCGTAGTGGTCGAACTCCATGGTGAAGGTGCCGCGGCCACGGGTAGCCGAACGCAGGAAGTTGATGTAGCCGAACATTTCCGCCAGCGGCACGAAGCCCTGCACGAACGACTGCGTGCCGCGCTGGCCTTGCTCGTTCACCGTGCCGCGCCGGCGGTTGATGTCACCGATGACGTCGCCCAGGTACTCGGGCTCCATCGACACTTCCAGCCGCATCACCGGCTCCAGCAGCTTGGGCTTGCTCAGCCGCTGCGCTTCGCGGAAGCACTGTCGCGTGGCGATCTCGAACGCCAGCGCGGACGAATCGACGTCGTGGAACTTGCCGTCGATCAGGCGCGCCTTGAAATCCACCACTTCATAGCCCGCCACCTGGCCTTCGCGCGACTCGATATCCACCGCGTGCTCCACCGCGGGGATGTACTCGCGCGGCACGCGGCCGCCGACCACTTCGTCGGAGAACACCACGCCGCCACCGGTCTCCAGCGGTTCGAAGATCATGGTGACCTCGGCGAACTGGCCCGAACCGCCGGACTGCTTCTTGTGCGTGTAGGTGTGCTCGACCGTGCGGCCAAAGGCCTCGCGGAAGCTCACCTTGGGCTTGCCCATGATCGCGTCCACGCCAAGCTCGGTGCGCATGCGGTCGATGGTCACTTCCAGGTGCAGCTCGCCCATGCCCTTGAGCACGGTCTGCCCGGTTTCCTTGTCCATCTCCAGCCGCAGCGAGGGATCGGCCTTCACCATCTTGTAGAGCGCGGACGAGAGCTTGTCGACGTCGTTGCGGCTCTTGGGTTCCACCGACACACTGATCACCGGGTCGGGGAAACGCATGCGTTCGAGCAGCGCGGGATGCGCCGGATCGCACAGCGAGTCGCCGGTTTCGGTTTCCTTGAGCGAGACGAAGGCGACGATGTCGCCGGCGCGCGCCTCCTCGATTTCCTTGGTGGCGTTCGCCTGCACCTCAACGATGCGGCCGATGCGCTCCTTCTTGCCGCGCGTGACGTTGAGCAAGGTATCGCCCTTGCTCACCACGCCCGAATAGATGCGGCAGAAGGTCAGCGCGCCGAAGGGGTCGTTGATCACCTTGAAGGCCAGCACGCGCGCCGGCGCGTCGTCCACCACGCCCTGCTCGCCGGTGACGTGGCCGTCTTCGTCCACCAGCGCGATACCGCCGTTCTCGCCCGGATACGGCAGATAGTCGATCACGCCGTCCAGCAGCTGCTGCACGCCCTTGTTGCGGTACGAGGAGCCACAGAACACCGGCACCAGCTTGCCCGACACGCAGCCCTTGCGGATGCATTCCTTCAGCGCCTTCGGGTCGAACTCGCCCGTTTCGATCAGGCGATCGAAAGCCTCGTCGTCCATGGCCAGCGCGTATTCCAGCGTTTCCTGGCGGAGCTTGGCCAGGTTGTCCACCCAGGCCTGGTCGCCGGCCGCGGAGAACTTCACGCGCCCGGCCACTTCGTCCAGCGGCACGGTGTCCCACGGGCTGTCCTTGTCGTCGCCCTTCCACAGATAGGCGACGCCGGCCACAAGATCAGCCATGCCGATGAATTCGTCATGGCTGCCCAGCGGCACCTGGCACAGCAGCGCGTTGGCGCCCAGGCGCTCGCGGATGCCCTTCACGCAGTGCTCGAAGTTGGCGCCCGTGCGGTCCATCTTGTTGACGTAGCACAGGCGCGGCACGTTGTACTGGTCGGCCAGGCGCCAGTTGGTCTCGGTCTGCGGCTCCACGCCCGCCACGCCATCGAACACGACCACGGCGCCGTCGAGCACGCGCAGGCTGCGGTTCACCTCGATGGTGAAGTCTACGTGGCCTGGCGTGTCGATCAGGTTGATCTGGTGGCCCTTCCACTCGGTGGACACGGCCGCGGACTGGATGGTGATGCCGCGCTTGCGTTCCTGCTCCAGGTAGTCGGTGGTGGTGGAACCCTTGCCGTCCTTGGTGTCGTGCACGTCGACGATCTGATGCTTCCTGCCCGTGTAGTACAGGATGCGCTCGGTCGTCGTGGTCTTGCCGGCATCGATGTGCGCAATGATGCCGATGTTGCGGTACAGCTGAAGCGACTTCTTACGTGCCATGGGTTCCGCCTTGGATAAGGGTGCATGCCAACCGGGCGCGCCTTGCGCGAGCTCGCCTTGCCCGGCGATGCGCCCAATATAGGGTCGTTCAGCCAAGCATCAATGTCGCGTGAAATCGTTTCAAATCAACCGCTAGCGCAAAAGCACGCCTGATCGGCCACGCGCCGCCCCGGCGCATGCTGTCGCGCAACTGTCGACCTTCGTCACAAACCGGCCACGCGTGGCATGCGCATGCTCATGCCGCCGCGTCATAAGCAGACAACCAAATGTCATTGGACAGGTTTGGACGTCTATACCGCTGTTGACTCGCGCCGACGAACACCCTTAGCCTGTGATTGCTGCACTGCGTCACTGCTTTTCTTTAGATTGGGGAAACCATCACATGCATAACAACGCCGTCGGCCTGAAGGCCGCGCCCAGCCTCCTCGCCCTTGCTCTTCTTTCCGTTCTCTCTCCGGCCTCCGCCCAGGACGCCACGCCCCCGCCCTCCACCGACAACGCCAAGAAGCTCGACACGGTGATCGTCACCGGCACCCGCGCGGACAACCGCACGGAGAGCAGCTCGCTCACGCCCATCGACGTGGTGTCGGCGCAGACGCTGAAGCAGACCGGCACCACCGAGCTCACCACCGCGCTCGCGCGCGTCATCCCCTCGCTGACCTTCCCGCGCCCTGCCGCCGCCGACACCGCCGATTCGCAGCGCCCTGCGCAGCTGCGCGGCCTGTCGCCGGACCAGGTGCTGGTGCTGGTGGACGGCAAGCGCTGGCATCCGGGCGCCATCCTGCTCACCAACGGCGTGCTCGGCCGCGGTTCGCAGGCGGTGGACCTCAACACCATTCCCATCGGCGCCATCGACCACATCGAGGTGCTGCGCGACGGTGCGTCCGCGCAGTACGGCTCCGACGCCATCGCCGGCGTGATCAACATCGTGCTCAAGAAGGGCGCGCAAGGCGGCGAGGTCGACCTGACCGGCGGCCAGTACTCCGCGGGCGATGGCCGCCAGTGGCAGGGTTCGGCCAACTTCGCGTTGCCGCTCAGCAACGACAAGGGCTGGATCCGCTTCACCCTGCAGGACGGCAACCAGGATTACACCAACCGCTCCGAGCCCAATCGCACGCGTCCGTGGGAAGGCACCACGCAGCGCTTCGGCGACCCGGCGGTGAAGGACCACAACCTGTTCGTGAACGCGCAGTTCGACCTGACGCCGAACGTGCAGCTCTATGCCTTCGGCCACTACAGCGACCGCAACACCACCTCGCCGGCCTTCTTCCGCAACCTGGCGAGCAGCAACTCGGTGCCGTCGTTGTATCCCAACGGCTATCTGCCGCTGGAACACGCCGACTCCACCGACCGCTCGCTGGTGGTGGGTATCCGCGGCAAGACGGAAAGCGGCTGGCGCTGGGACATCAGCGGCAACTACGGCGGCAACCGCGTGTCCTACGCCACCGAGAACAGCGTGAACCGCGCCTACCTGCACGACTTCGGCTACAGCCCCACCGAGTTCCACGACGGCATCCTCAAGGCCGCGCAGCAGTCGTTCGACGTGGACATCGCCAAGGAGTTCTCCACCAGCTGGCTGCCCAACCCGGTGACGCTGGCGTTCGGCGCGGAATACCTGCGCCAGACCTATTCCATCGACGCGGGCGACCTGACCTCGTGGTACACCGGCACCTCCGGCGTGTCCGGCGGCGCGCAGGGTTTCGGCGGCTACCAGCCTACCGACGCGGGCTCCTACAGCCGCCACGACGTGGCCGAATACGTCAGCCTGGAAACCAACCTGACCGATCGCTTCAGCACCTCGCTGTCGCTACGCCACGAGGACTACACCGACTTCGGCAATACCACCTCGGGTGCGCTCGCCGGCCGCTTCGACTTCACCGACCGCTTCGCCCTGCGCGGCAGCGCCTCCAGCGGCTTCCGCGCGCCGTCGCTGGCGCAGCAGCATTACTCGTATACCTCGTCGCTCTACTACGGCGCGGGCAATTCGCTGCATCTGCCGGCCGGCATCTACAACACCGGCCTGGTGCCGGTAAACAGCGAAATCGGCAGCCTGCTCGGCGCGCAGCCGCTGGAGCCCGAGAAGTCGCACAACTACACGCTGGGCGCGGTGTGGAACCCGGTCGACGCGCTCAACCTGAGCGTCGACATCTACCAGATCACCATCGACAACCGCATTACGCTCTCCAGCAACCTGGCGACCACCTCGCCCACCGTGCAGGCCTACCTGGCCGCCAACGGCGTGACCAACCTCAACTACAGCGGCATCGCCTACTTCACCAATGCGGTGAACACGCGCACGCGCGGTGTGGACCTGGTGGCCAGCTACCTGAGCGACTTCGGCGACGCCGGCTCGCTGCAGAGCACGCTGAGCTACAACTACAACAAGAACAAGGTCACCGACATCAAGGCCAACCCGGCCATCCTCAACCAGCTCGGCGTCAACCTCAAGCGCATCGACCGGCGCGACCAGTACGGCCTGCTGGCGGACACCACGCCGCGCAGCAAGCTCATCCTCAACGAGGTCTACAACCTGGGCCACTGGAGCTTCGACGGCACGGCCACGCGCTATGGCAGCTTCGTGTCCTACAACTCCACCACGGCGGCGCTGGACCAGACCTTCGGCGCGAAGTGGATCTTCGATTTCGCGGTGAACTACAACCTGGACCGCTGGACCTTCACCCTCGGCGGCGACAATGTGTTCAACACGTACCCCGATCGGGTAATCCCTGCCAACGACAACAATGGCACACTGCCGTACTCGGTGTTCTCGCCGTTCGGCTTCAATGGCGCCTATGTGTACGGCAAGGTGGCCTATCGCTGGTGAGTGCTCGCGCCGACCCGCCCCGGCGGGTCGGCGCCCTTCACCACGCGCGAACGAGCCGTGTGCGATAGCTCCGGGCATTCTTTCCTCACGGAGTCGCACCCATGACCGCAGCCCCCACCCTCACCCCTGAGTTCATCGCGCAGCAGCGCACGCGCCTGGAAGCCCTGCGCCGCCAGGTGCTGGGCGGCGAGCTGGACGTCAACGCGCGCAAGCGCGGCTTTACCGCGGAACACGGCGACGAAGCCGAAGAGTTCGAGGACGAGGCCCAGAGCCTGGCCCAGGAGGAAGTGCGCCAGGCGCAGCACGACGTGGACGAGCAGCGCGTGCACGACATCCTGCGTGCGCTGGAGAAGATCGACGAAGGCACCTACGGGCTGTCCGACGAAAGCGGCGACCCCATTCCCAAGGCGCGGCTGAAAGCTCGCCCCGAATCCGTGCTCACGGTGGAGGAAGAGGAGGCGCGCGAGCGCCAGCGCTGACCCCTTGAGCCGGACGCCATCGCCCCGACTATAGGTGTCGTTGCCGAGGAGATCACGCCGTGAGCCATCGCTCCACCTTCGACCTTTCCCCGCCTACCCCGCTGCAGTTCGACGCGCTCGCCGCGACGCTGAGCGCGGACGAGCGCGAGGTGCTGCTCGACCATGGCACCGAGTCGCCGTTCTGCGGCGTGCTGCTGACGGAAAAGCGCGCCGGCGTGTACTGCTGCCGGCTCTGCGGCCTGCCGCTGTTCCTGGCCGGCGCCAAGTTCGACAGCCGCACCGGCTGGCCCAGCTTCACCACGCCGTTCGACGACAGCCACCTCAACTACGTGCGCGACACCAGCTACGGCATGGTGCGCACCGAGATCCGCTGCGCGCGCTGCGGCAGCCACCAGGGCCACGTGTTCGACGACGGCCCGCCGCCGAGCCACCAGCGTTACTGCATCAACTCCGTGTCGCTCGAATTTGCCGCCGCCACCGACCCGCTGCCGGACAAACTCGGCCGCGGCGCGCCCGAAGGCGCGGTGTGGCAAGGCTTTCCCGGCTGAATCCCTCCCGCATCGCCAGGACACCTCCATGTCGCTGAAGTCACGTTACGGTCGTCCCGTCTGGCTGGCCTCCGGCCTGCGTACGCCTTTCGCCAAGGTGGACGGCGCGCTGGCCTCCTACGATGCCATCGCGCTGTCGGTGCCGGTGGTGCAGCGCATGCTGGCCAGCCTGCCCGAAGGCAAGCGGCCCGACTTCGCCGCCTGGGGCACGGTGGTGCCCAACCTCACCTGGAGCAACATCGCGCGCGAGGTACTGATGGACGCCGGCGCGCCGGCCACCATTCCGGCCTTCTCCACCATCATGGCCTGCTCGACCAGCATGATCGGCATGATCGAAGCGGCCGGCATGCTGGACGACGACAGCCTGCAACTCGCCCTGGTCGGCGGCGTGGATAGCCTGAGCCGCGTGCAGCTTGGCCTGCCGCAGCGCTTGTCCGACTGGATCCGCCAGTTCCAGAAGGCGCGCTCGGTGGGCGAGAAGGTGTCGCACGCGCTGTCGCTGAAGCTCGGCGACATCAGCCTGTACATCCCCGGCATCGTGAACCGCACGACGGGACTGAGCATGGGCGAGCACACCGAGATCACCGCCAAGGACTGGCACCTGCGCCGCGAGGACGAGGACGCCCTCGCGCTCGCCAGCCACCAGCACACGGTGGCGGCATGGAACAGCGGCTTCTTCGACGACCTGGTGATACCGGTGGGCGAGTTCCGCCGCGACAGCATTCCGCGCGCCGATACCTCGCTGGACAAGCTCGCCAAGCTTCCGCCCAGTTTCGACCGCACCAGCGGCGAGGGCACGCTCACCGCGGGCAACTCCTCGCCGCTGACCGACGGCGCCGCCGGCCTGTGGGTCGCCAGCGAGAAGGGGCTGGAGCGCATTCCCTCGCACGTGCCGCGTGTAAAGCTGGTGGACTGGGAAATCGCCGCCGTCGACTTCCGCGTCGAAGGCCTGCTGATGGCGCCCGCGTTCGCGATCCCCAAGCTGCTGGCCCGGCATGGCCTGCGCTACGACGACGTGGCCCTGTGGGAAATCCACGAAGCGTTCGCCGCGCAGGTGCTGTTCCATATGGCGGCACTGGAAAGCCGCGAATTCCTCACCCGCAAGGCCGGCGTGGACCGCGACTTCGGCCCCTTCCCGCGCGACCGCGTGAACCCCAACGGCGGCAGCCTCGCCATCGGCCACCCGTTCGGTGCCACCGGCGCGCGCATCCTGAGCCAGGCCGTGAAGGAACTGGCCGCCATGCCCGCCGGCACGCTGGGCATCGTCAGCATCTGCGCCGATGGCGGCCAGGGCACGGTGGCGTTGCTCGAGGCGGGTTGATCGCGCGGTCAGGCGGCTTCTAGGATGCTCCCCACGCCTGAGCCGGGGGAGCATCCATGACGTTGAAACGCACGCTTTTCGCCCTTTCCATGACGGTCCTGCTGGCCACGGCTTCCGTTGCGGCAACCGACAGCAAGCCGCCCACGGACAAGGATTTCATTGCCTACGACCAGCCGGTGATCGCCTTCACCCACGCCACCCTCGTCGACGGCACCGGCGCGAAGGCGATGCGCGACCAGACGCTGGTCATCGACAAGGGCCGCATCACCGCGCTCGGCAAGAGCAGCAAGGTGAAGGTGCCGCAGGACGCAAAGATCATCGACGCCCAGGGCAAGACGCTGATGCCCGGCTTCGTGATGGTGCACGAGCACATGTTCTATCCGGCCGGCGGCGTCGAATACAACGAGATGAGCTACAGCTTCCCGCGCCTGTACCTGGCCGGCGGCACCACTACCATGCGCACGGCGGGCTCGATGATGCCGTATGCCGACATCAACGTGCGCGACGCGATCAACGCCGGCAAGGTGATCGGCCCGGACATGGACGTGACCGGCCCCTACCTCAACGGCCCAGGCCTGCCGATTCCAGCCGTGCACGTGCTCAGCGGTCCGGACGATGCCGAGCGCACCGTGAACTACTGGGCCGATGAGGGCGTCACCTCGTACAAGGCCTACATGCAGATCACGCGGGATGAACTGAAGCGCGTGATCGACACGGCGCATGCACGCAAGGCCAAGGTTACGGCCCACCTCTGCTCGGTGACCTACCGCGAAGCGGTGGATATGGGCATCGACAACCTGGAGCACGGGTTCTTCGTGTCCAGCGATTTCGTGAAGGACAAGCAGCCGGACCAGTGCCCCAAGAGCCCCGCCGTATCCGACTCGCTGGCCGCGGTCGATGCAAAGTCCACCGACGTGAAGTCGCTGATGCGCGACATGATCGATCACCACGTGGCGCTCACTTCCACCCTGACCGTCTTTGAAACCTTCGTGCCCAACCGGCCCAAGGCACCCCAAGGCGCGTTGGACCTGATGCTTCCCGAGGTGCGCGCGCAATACGAGGCCTCGTGGAACAAGGTGCAGAACAGCAAGGGGCGCATGACGCCGGAGACCTACCTCAAGCTCGCCCGCATGGAAAAGCAATACGCCGACGCCGGCGGCCTGCTGCTGGCCGGCACCGACCCGACCGGCTACGGCGGCGTGGTGCCGGGCTATTCCGCCAAGCGCGAGATCGAATTGCTGGTGGAAGCCGGCTTCGGCTTCGAGCAGGCCGTGAAGGTCGCCACCTTCAACGGCGCGAAATATCTCGGCCGCGATGCCGACGTCGGCACGCTCGCCGTGGGCAAGCGCGCCGATCTTGTGGTGATCGATGGCGACCCGGCCAAGACCACCACCGACATCGAGCACATGTCGTATGTGTTCAAGAACGGCGTGGGCTACGACACGCAGAAGATCTTCGACGCCACGCACGACACCGTCGGCCTGCATTGACCGCACATCACTGGCGCTTCCGCACGGGAGCGCCAGCGATGCCCATCAGAAATAAACCTGCGCGCGCATTTCGAAGATATGCGGATCGACCTTCAGCCTGCCCTTGTCGCTGAAGGCCCACACGTAGTTGGTCTGCAGCTTGAGGTGTTCGCCCAGGTACCAGTTGGCGCCCACCGTCCAGTCGTGTTCCTTGCCGCCGGTGATGGCGCCGTCGTTGAGGTCCAGTTCGCTGTAGCGCATGGCCAGTTCCACCGCACCCCAGGCATGGGCGGGACGCACCGCCTGCAGGTCGCGTCCGTTGTATCGGCGGTCGGCCACGTTGCCGTCACTGTAGGCACGCGATTCGCCCGTCAGCGTCCAAGTGGTGAACACGTAGAAGCCGCTCACGTCGTAGTCGGGCTTGCCCTTGTAGCGATCGACCTGCGCCTGCAGGTATTCGCCCTGCAGCGACCATGGCCCTTCGATCCACAAGCCTTCGAACCCCTGGCGGCTCACGCTCTTACTGTAAGGCAGGCTGCCCGAATCCACCAGGCGCACCGGCGACAGGCCGTCCTCGGGGCGGGCACGCAGGCGCGCGGAGGGCGGCACCGTTCCGTTGTCCGCCCAGTCCAGCTTCTCCCTCGAGGCGGAAACGCCCAGGTGCAGCACCTTGCCCGGGGTGTTCAGCGGCATCCACGCGGCACGCCCGGCCCAGGTGCGGCCCGGGTTGTTGCCGTCGAAATCCTTGCGCCAGAAGTAATCGCCGACGTTGATGATGAAGTGCGGCCGCACCAGCGCCCAGTCGACGCCCGCACGACGCCCTTCCCAGACGGCCTGCGTGGGCAGCGCCGTTTCGATGAAGGTGGTGGCGGAGGTGCTGGTCACGCCTTCGAAGCCCACCGGCGTCTTGGAGTAACCGAAGCGGAAGTTGCCCACGTCCTCGCCGATCACCCCGCTGCTGCGGAAACGCACGAAGGCGTCGGCCCATTGCTTGGCCTGGAAATCGTATTGGGCGATGGCGTCGTAAACGCCAGGCTTGCGCAGGTACAGGCCGAAATAGCGGCGCCGGTTGGTCGCCGCGTCGTCGAATTTGCCGTTGTCGTGCGAGAAGCGGTTGATGTCGTACTGGTAGAGCACGGCCAGGCCGGCATCCGTGCCGTCGGACGCGGTGACATGCGTGGGCCAGTTGCCGTAGAAGTCATAGTTGTCTGCAAGGCTACACACCGGCCAGGCACACAGCAGCGCGCCCGCGGCAAGCGCACGGCGAAGGACAGGGGTGCTGTTTGCTGGCTTGGATCGTCGCATGGTCTCGCCTCCCAACGAGTGGATCGATGCTGTCCAATCACTGTCATGGCCGGAAATGACTTTTGCGCATATGCACATGCCTGCGTCCGCCTCGGCAGCGTGCGTGGAATCTATCGATCCAGGCACACCGGCGCCTGACCAGGCTGCTTGACGTCGCCTAAACACGCCAGCGCCTACACCTGCTTCCAGGGGCGGCTTGGCATCAAGGCGATACCCAATGGCTGTGTATCCGACGCTCATTGTGCATAACGCGAAGATCCACACGGGCGTCGCGCATCGGCCCGAGGTGCAGGCCCTGGCCGTCAACGGTCCGCGCATCGTCGCGGTGGGCACCAATGGGCAGATACGCTCGCTGGCGGGGCCTGCCACCGTCGTCATCGATGCGGGAAAACGCCGCGTCATCCCTGGCCTGATCGATGCCTGCCTGCCGCTGGTATCGACGGGTCTGGGCTACAACCAGCAGTTGCGCTGGGATGGCCTGCCGACGCTGGAACAGGCGCTGTATCTGCTGGCCGAGCAGGTGCGACACACACCACCGCCGCAATGGGTGTGCGTGATCGGCGGTTTCTGCGAGCACCAGTTCGCCGAACGCCGACTGCCGACGCTGGACGGACTGAACCGCATCGCGCCTTCCACGCCGGTCTATATCCAGCACCTGCAGGATCGCGCCCTGCTCAATGCCGCCGCGCTGGCCGCCTGCGGCTATGACGCGAGGACGCCCGACCCGCCGCACGGCCATATCGACTGGGACGCCAGCGGTCTGCCGACCGGCCTGCTAGTCGCTACACACGGTACGGAAGTGTTCCAGCAGGCGCTTGCCCATGCGCCTGCACTGCCGAACGAGTACCGGATCAACAGCACGCGCCAGTTCATGCGCGAGTTGAATCGGCTCGGCATCACCAGCGTCATCGATCCAGGCTCGCCCTCACTGCACTACCCGGCCGACTACGCCGTGCTTGAGGAACTGGCGCAGCACCACCTGCTGACCGTGCGCGTGGCCTATCACCTTGCCGCGCACACGCCAGGCGCGGAAGTGGCCGATTACCTGCACTGGTCCGCCATCCACCGTTACCGCGACGGCGACGAGACGCTGCGCTTCAATGGCGCGGGCAACGTGCTTGTCCATGCCATGGAGGACGGCGCGAATTTCCGCCAGCCACCGCCTGACATTGCCGCGCAGGCGGCGGCCGATCTTGAGGACGTACTCGGCCGGCTGGTTGCCCGCAACTGGCCGTGGCGCCTGCACGCCAGCTACGGCGAAACCGTCGCCATGGCGCTCGATGCGCTCGAGCGCGTGAACGCACGGATGCCGTTGCAGGCCCTGCGCTGGTTTATCGACGGTGCGGAGACCATCGGCGATCACAACATCGCACGCATGGCGCGGCTGGGCGGCGGCACGTGCGTGCAGCCGAACATGGCCTATCAGGGCGAATATGTCGTCGAGCGGCACGGCGAACAGGTGGCCGCGCACACGCCTCCGCTACGCGCCCTGCTCGATGCCGGGTTGCCGGTCGGCGTGGGCTCCGGAGCAACCGAGCGGACGAGCATGGACCCCTGGGTCACGTTGTACTGGCTGGTCACCGGCCGCACGCTGGGCGGCACGACGCTGTACCCGGCCGAACACCGACTGGATCGCGCCACGGCGCTCGCGGTGCATACGCGGGGCAATACCTGGTTCTCGCGCGAGGAAGGCAGCAAGGGGCAGATCGACGTCAGCCAACTGGCGGATTTCGCCGTGCTCACGCACGACTTTTTCGAGGTGCCGGACGAGGACATCCGCCATATCGCCGCGACGCTCACTGTGATGGATGGCCGCATCGTTTTCGCAGATGGCGATTTCCGTGCGCTCGACGCTCCGCCGCCCACGCCCTTGCCGAACTGGTCGCCCGCGCACCATGGCTACGGCGTGTGGCGGCCGCCCGTCGCCGAGCCGGCCGCTGCACGCGTTCCCGCACGCAGCGGCAACCGTTGAACATCCCGCCTCAGAAACGCAGGCGCGCAAACAGCGACGGTCCTTTCAATCGCATGTCCAGGTTCGCCTGGTACGAAGGGTGGTTCTGGTCCAGTCGAATGCGCGTGTAGTCGTACTCGGCGCCGATGCCAAGGTTCTCGATGGGGAACCACTCCAGGCCCAGCGCCGCGTTGTAGATATGGCCTGCCAGCTTGCCGCCGTTCTTCTTCACGCCATAGGCATCGGCATAGATGCGCAGGTTATGCGAGAACGCATGGCGCCAGCCCAGCTGGAGCACCGGCGCCCACGCGGTCTCATGGGTGCTGGCCACCGCATCGCCGGTATAGCCGTCGATACTCGCGCGCCCTTCCACCCGCGCCTTCACGCCGTAGTAGGCGGCGCCGATGCCCAGGCCGAAGACATCGCTGCCGGTGCCGAACCACCAGCGATACGAAGCACTGCCGAAGTTGAAGTTCAGCTTGCCGTCCACGCGCGCCGACGCGGGGAAGCTCACGCCGTCGTAACCGATATCGCTGCTGATCGAGCGGCTATGCGTGCGGTCGATACCGAAAAAGTCGAACGAAAAGCCCTGATGGTCGCCGATCAGGAAATCCAGCCTGGCCCGCGGCACGGTCTTGTGCTCGCGAAAACCCAGATCGTCTTCCAGGCTGAAGTGGCCGGTGTAGCCGCTGATGAGGCCGCTGCGACCGGTGGCGCCGATCCGGGTCTGCGTATCGGAATAGAACCCGCCCAGCCACAGGCTGACGCGATCGAGCGCCGGCGATGGATCGGCATGCGCGGGGGCGCTGCCGAATGCAGCGAGGGCAAGCAAGGCACAGGATGCGGAAAACAAGGCTTTTTTCTGCGGTCCGATCATGAAAGGTCTCCCTGGGCAGTGACCCGCACGGTAGGCAGACAAATGTCGAGATCCGGTCCCCGCGAAGTGACCGTGGCGGCAAAACGAAAGCCTGCAGTCATCTATGTCGGCAACGCCTGCGCGGTTTGTTGACGGCGAGCGCACATGGCGTGCGCGCGGCGTCCCGAGGGCTCCAACGTCAAGGCCTGGTGTTTTCTGGGAAAATGCCCCCATATGACCGCCAGGGCGGGCAAGGCAAACGGATAGACACGTGATTGATTTGATTGGCTTCGACGGCGACGACACGCTGTGGCACAGCGAGGGTTATTACCAGTCGGCGCACGGCGAGTTCGAGCGCATCATCGGCACATACGTCGACCTGGCCGACGTGCAGGTGCATGACCGCCTGCTGGCCACCGAGCGGCGCAACATCAAGCTGTTCGGCTATGGCGCCAAGGGCATGACGCTGTCCATGCTGGAGTCGGCCATCGACATCACCGGGCAGCGCATCAGCGCCACGGACCTGCATCGCATCATCGAGCTGGGCAAGCAGGTGCTGGCGCATCCGGTGGACCTGCTGCCGGGCATCCGCGCGGCGGTGGAGGCGGTGGCGCAGCATCATCGCGTGGTGCTGATCACCAAGGGCGACCTGTTCCATCAGGAACAAAAGGTCGCCAGCAGCGGCTTGGCGGACCTGTTCCATCGCATCGAGATCGTCTCGGAGAAAGACGAGCGGGCCTACCGCACCGTGCTCGATGAATTCCAGCTCTCTCCCGCGCGCTTCGCCATGGTGGGCAATTCGCTGCGTTCGGATATCGCGCCCGTGGTGGAAATGGGCGGCTGGGGCGTGTACATGCCCTACCACGTGACCTGGGCGCACGAAACCGACACGGATTTCGTCGATCACGCGTCGCGCGTCATCCAAGTGGAAGGCCCGGGCGGCATCGCCGGCGCCATCGAGGAACTGCAAGCCCGTGCAGCAGCCTGACGCCACCCTGGTCGAATCGGCCATCGAGCCCCTGCGCGATATCGCGCTGGACCGCGAACGCCTGCGCGAATTCATCGAGGCGCATCCGCGGCTCTTCGTGCTGACGGGTGCGGGCTGCAGCACGGACTCGGGCATTCCCGACTACCGCGACGCCAACGGCGGCTGGAAACGTCCGCAGCCGGTGACCTATCAGGCGTTCATGGGCGAAAAAGCCACGCGGCAGCGTTACTGGGCACGCAGCCTGGTGGGTTGGCGCCGCTTCGGCCGCGCGCTGCCCAACGCCACGCATCACGCCCTGGTGAAGCTGGAACAGCAGGGCCGCCTCACCGCCCTGCTTACCCAGAACGTCGACGGGCTCCACCAGGCGGCGGGACATCGCCAGGTGATCGACCTGCATGGGCGGCTGAACGAGGTGCGTTGCATGGGTTGCGAGGTGCGCCTGCCGCGCGACACCTTCCAGCAGGTCCTGGTCGAGCTCAATCCCGACTGGGCGATGCTCGATGCGGGCGACGCGCCGGATGGCGACGCCGATCTGGACGGCCGCGATTTCTCCGCCTTCGAAGTGCCGCCCTGCCCGCGCTGCGGCGGCATCCTGAAACCCGACGTGGTGTTCTTCGGCGAAAACGTACCCCGCGATCGCGTTGACGCGGCCATCACATCACTGAACAACACGGACGCCATGCTTGTGGTCGGCTCTTCGCTGATGGTCTTTTCCGGCTACCGCTTTGCCGCCGCGGCTGCTCGCATGGGCAAGCCCATCGCCGCCGTGAACATGGGCAAGACGCGGGCCGACCCGCTGCTCAGCCTGAAGATCGAACAATCTTGCGCCCAAGCACTGGCCTTCCTGTCATGAGCGCGCGGCGGGGCATCACTCGCGCATTATGACAATTTGATGCAGAGTAGACGTCCCGGTCCTCCGGAATCACTGCATGAATGCCAGGCTGCAGCATCGCGTCACCCCATCGCGCGTGTCCTCGGCGACAGTCAGGAGCCGCCGGGGGAAACCATCGGAGTTTGACCGCATCCGGGAGGCGCTGGACGGCTATCTGGCAAAAGCCGTCGAAGCGCGCAAGCGCCTGCTGGAAGAACCCTACGAGCCGAAGCTGCTGCACGCCTGGCGCGTGAATCTTCGCCGCGTCACCGCCACGCTCAAGGACGTGGCTTCATTGTCCGACGACGACCTGCACGACGTGCTCGCCTATCTGCGCAATAGTCGCGAAGCTACGGGGCAATGCCGCGACATCGACATCCTCGCGCTGGAAACGCTGCCCGCGTTTCTCGACAAGGAACACGGCAAGCTCGACGACGCCGAGTCTGCGAAAAAAGCGCTCAGCGATCTGCAGCAACGCCATCACCAGCAGGCGGTGATCGAACTCAAGAAGCACAATTTGGCCACCACGCTGCAAGCGTGGCGCCACTGGGCCGACACACTGGAACCGCCCAGCGATGGGCGCATCCGGGAGATCGCCGCCGCCGCCATCGAGAAGCGCTTTGCCGAACTCAAGAAACGCGCCGGCAAGCTGGATGGTGGCCAGAAGCGGTTGCATCGCCTGCGCAGCGCTACCAAGAAGCTGCGCTACAGCATCGAGCTGTACCGCCATGCGTTTCCCAAGCAGGCCACCACCGCATGGCTCAAGCGCCTCGCCGACCTGCAAGGGCATCTCGGCTTGGCGCACGACCGCATGATGGCGCGCACGCTGATCGCCGAGATCGCGGACAAGGACGACGGCAAGGCCCGCTGGAAGCATTTTCGCCGCTGGAACAAGCGCACGGCCTTTGAGGCATCCGAAAAGGCCATGCATTCGCTGGCCAAGCTGGAGCACCTGAAGGCCTATTGGCGCCCCGCCACGCAGGGCTAGCGTCGCGCGCGGAAGAACTCGCGCAGCATGGTCGACGCCTCCTCGGCCAGCAGGCCGCCCTCCACCGCGATGCGATGGTTGTGGCGGTCGGAAATCAGCGTATCGAACACGCTGCCCGCCGCGCCGGTCTTGGGGTCGGTCGCCGCATACACCACGCGCCCGATGCGGGCGTGCACCAGCGCCATGGAACACATCGCGCAGGGTTCCAGCGTTACGTACAGCGTGGCGCCCGGCATGCGGTAGTTGGCGAGCTTTTCGCCCGCGGCGCGCAGCGCCATGATCTCCGCGTGGGCGCTGGGGTCGTTGAGCGTGATGTTGCGATTCCAGCCCAGGCCGATGACTTCGTCGCCCTGCACCAGTACCGCGCCTACCGGCACCTCGTTTTCGGCATCGCGCGCATGCGCGGCCAGTTGCAGCGCGTGCTGCATGTAGCGGAGATCCGCTTCGGAAAAGGCGGGAGCGGAAAGCAGCGTCGGGTCGGTCATCAGGAATGCGAAAGAAGCGTGTACCTGGCGTCATTCTAGCGCCTGCGGCCCTCATGCCGGCCTTGGCGGCACGAGAATGACGGCCGCGCCCTCACGAATTCCCCACGGTTTCAAGAGCCGCCTGTGCCACCGGGCCGCCTAGCATGGCGGGCATGACCACCCAAGGCACGCAACGCGGCAACCACCGGGCGGCGCTGATCGTGGCGCTGGGGCTGGCGGTGATGTTCGTGGCGGCGACGCTGCTGACGCCGCTTTATCCGCTCTACCAGCGCAGTTTCCGCTTCAGCGAGGTCACGCTCACCCTGGTCTATGCCATCTATGTGCTGGGCAACCTCGGCGCGTTGTTCTTCTTCGCGCGGTTGTCCGATCAAGCCGGGCGACGCTTCATCGTGTGGCCCGCCATCGGCATCGCCCTGGCCAGCACGCTGGCGTTCGGGCTCGCCACCGGCATCGCCTGGCTGTTCGTCGGGCGTGCGCTGAGCGGCTTCGCCACCGGGCTGGCCTCCAGCGCCATGGCGGCATGGATCGCGGAACTCCAACCGCAGGGCGGAAGCCAGGCCGGTGCGGTTATCGCAAGCGCCGCCAACTTCACAGGCCTCGCCGTCGGCCCATGGTTCGGCGCCGTTCCCGCGCAGCTCGGGCTGTATCCACTGCACCTTCCCTTCGCCTTTTACGTCGCGGTGCTTGTGGCGACAGGTATCGCGCTTTCGCGCGTGCCGGAGACCGTAGGCCACCCGCGCCAACATCTCCGGGAACTGTCGTTGCGGCCGCGCTTCGGCGTGCCGAAGGATATCTTCGCCTCGTTCGTATCGCCGGCCGTCACGGCGTTTCTCACCTTCGCGCTCTTTGGCTTCTATGCCGCGCTGATCCCCGGCCTGCTCGCCCACGCGCTGAAGGAGACGCGCCCTGTCGTGACTGCCCTGGTGGTGTGCGTGCTTTTCGCAGTCGCGGCCGTCGTGACGCCGCTCACCAGTCGCGTGCCCAGCCGCACCGCCATGCTCTGCGGCCTTGGCCTGTTTCCGCCGGCCGCCATTCTGTTGGTGATGGCGGAGCATGGGCAGAGCATGGCGCTGCTGATCATCGCCTCCATCCTTGCGGGCGGCGCGGGATCGCTGGGCTATCGCGGCAGCCTCGCCGTGGTGAACCGCATCTCCCCCGAGGACCGCAGGGGCGAAGTGGTCGCGACCTACCTGATCATGATGTTCTGCGGCAACTCGCTGCCGGTGATCGGCATCGGCCTGCTCTCGTCCAAAGCCGGTGCTGCCGTGGCGCATATCGCCTTTGCTGCCTTGATCGCCGTTCTTGCCATCCTTGGACTGGTGGTGGGCTGGCGCTATGCGCCCGACGACGGCAAAGCCCGCAGGCGCACTGCTGCGTCATCCGATTCTTCACCTCCACGCACCACGAGGCACACCGCATGACATCCAACGAACAACAGAAACAGCAGACCGCTCTTATCGTCGGCGCCTCCCGCGGACTGGGTTGCGCGCTGGCGGAGGAGTACCTCAAGCGAGGCTGGCAGGTGATCGCCACCGTGCGCGGCAGCACGCACACACCCTTGCACGACCTGCAGGCTTCGGCAGGCGATCGCCTGGAGATCGAACGCCTGGACATCGATGTGCCAAGCGACATCAAGGCCCTACGCCAGCGGCTCGAAGGTCGCTCGATCGACGTGCTGTTCGTCAACGCCGGCATCTCCATCGAACCGGACAAGACCGCCGCCGAGATGGATACCGAAGGCTTCCTTCGGATGATGGTGACCAACGCGCTCAGCCCGATGCGGGTGATCGAAGCGCTGGACACGCTGGTGGCCCCCGGTGGAGTGATCGCCGCCATGTCCTCGGGCCTCGGCAGCGTTGCCAACAATCAGGATGGCGGCTGGGAGGGCTATCGCGCCAGCAAGGCCGCCCTCAACACCCTGATGCGCAGCTACGCCGCACGCCAACCCGTACCCACCCGCACCCTGCTGCTCATCGCACCCGGCTGGGTCCGCACCGACATGGGCGGCGACGCCGCGCCGCTCGACATCAGCGACAGCATCCCGCGCGTGGTGGACGTGGTGACCTCGCAGACCGGCTGCAGCGGGCTGCAGTACCTCAATCGGCTCGGTGAAACCGTGCCTTGGTGAATCCGTGCCACGCGCCCGACAAAACCGTGATTATCAGAGAGTTAAATAACTTCTCTAAGGGCCACGGCCTTGGCTACCTCGCCGCGACTCACTCCCACTCAATCGTCGCCGGCGGCTTGCCACTGATGTCATAAACGACACGAGAAACACCACGCAACTCATTGATAATGCGATTGGAAACCTTACCGAGGAACTCATACGGCAGGTGTGCCCAGTGCGCGGTCATGAAGTCGATGGTTTCGACGGCGCGCAGCGCGATCACCCATTCGTAGGCGCGGGCGTCACCCACGACGCCCACCGACTTCACTGGCAGGAACACGGCGAAGGCCTGGCTGGTTTTGTCGTAGAGGTCCCAGGCGCGCAGTTCTTCGATGAAGATGGCGTCGGCGCGGGCGAGCAGTTCGGCGTATTCGGGCTTGACCTCGCCCAGGATGCGCACGCCCAGGCCAGGACCCGGGAACGGGTGTCGGTAGACCATTTCGCGTGGCAGGCCGAGTTCCACGCCGATGCGGCGGACTTCGTCCTTGAACAGCTCGCGCAGCGGTTCGACCAGCTTGAGCTTCATGTGCTCCGGCAGGCCGCCCACGTTGTGGTGGCTCTTGATCACATGGGCCTTGCCGGTCTTGCTGCCGGCGGACTCGATCACGTCGGGGTAGATGGTGCCCTGGGCCAGCCACTTCACCTGGCCGTGGCCGGCGGCAGTGACCTTGGCCGATTCCTCGTCGAAGATCTCCACGAACAGACGGCCGATGATCTTGCGCTTGGCCTCCGGGTCGGCCACGCCTTCCAGCGCCTTGAAATAACGCTCGGCGGCGTTGACGCGGATGACCTTGACGCCCATGTGCTCGGCCATGGTGGCCATCACCTGGTCGCCTTCCTGCCAGCGCAGCAGGCCGGTGTCGACGAACACACAGGTCAGCTGGTCGCCGATGGCGCGATGGAGCAGCGCGGCCACCACGGAGGAATCCACGCCACCGGACAGGCCAAGCAGCACGTGGTCGCTGCCGACCTGCTCGCGCACGCGGGCGATCTGGTCCTCGATGATGTGCGCAGCGGTCCACAGCGTCTGGCAGCCGCAGATCTCCGTGACGAAACGCTTGAGCAGGTTGGTGCCCTGCTTGGTGTGCGTCACTTCCGGATGGAACTGCACACCGTACCAGCGCTTGTCCTCGTTCTCCATCACGGCGACCGGGATGCGATCGGTGGTGCCGGTGATGACGAAGCCCGGCGGCGCCTTGGCGACGTGGTCGCCGTGGCTCATCCACACATCCAGGCGGTGATGGCTGTCGTGGTCGCTCAGGCCGGCGAACAGGCGGCTGTTTGCGACGATATCCACTTCCGCATGGCCGAACTCGCGCGCGTCGGCCGCTTCCGTGGCGCCGCCCAATTGCGCGGCGAGCGTCTGCATGCCGTAGCAGATGCCGAGGATCGGCAGGCCGGCGTCGAACACTTCCTGCGGCGCCTTGGGCGCGCCCGGCAGCGTGGTGGATTCGGGGCCGCCGGACAGGATGATGCCCTTGGCGCCGAACGCGGCGATTTCGGCCGGGTCGTGATCCCACGCCCAGATTTCGCAGTACACGCCAATCTCGCGCACGCGACGGGCGATCAGCTGGGTGTACTGCGCGCCGAAGTCGAGGATGAGGATTTTGTCGCTATGGATGTCGGTCATGGCGGCGCTGCTATGAAGGAATAAAGACGAAGGGTCGGAACGCATGGCGAGCCGACCCCGGAATAGCTACTAGTTGCCCGTCATCCCTGCGAAAGCAGGGACCCAACGCCTTTGCGTCTCACGAAAGTCGCTGGATTCCCGCTTTCGCGGGAATGACGGTGCTACGAGATTGTCGTTCGAGGCGCGGATCACCTGGCGTGGCAGCGAGGCGGCATGCATGTCTGTTCCGCCCCGCCTGACGCCATCAAGAGTTCAGCCGGTAGTTCGGCGCTTCCTTCGTGATCTGGATGTCGTGCGGGTGGGCTTCGGTCACGCCGGCGCTGGTCACCTTCACGAACTGCGCCTTCTGGCGCACGTCCTCGACCGTGGCGGCACCGAGGTAACCCATCGACGCGCGCAGGCCACCGATCAACTGATGGATGATGTTGCGCAGCGGGCCACGGTACGGCACGCGGCCTTCGATGCCTTCGGGCACCAGCTTGTCGGCGTCGGCCTCGTCCTGGAAGTAGCGGTCCTTGGAGCCCAGCGCCATCGCGCCCAGCGAACCCATGCCGCGGTAGCTCTTGTACGAGCGGCCCTGGAACAGCTCCACGTCGCCCGGCGATTCCTCGGTGCCGGCGAACATCGAGCCCAGCATCACGGTGGATGCGCCGGCGGCCAGCGCCTTGGGGATATCGCCCGAGTAGCGGATGCCGCCGTCGGCGATCAGCGGGATTTCGTCCTTCAGCGCCGTGGCGACGAGGTCGATGGCGGTGATCTGCGGCACGCCCACGCCCGCCACCACGCGCGTGGTGCAGATGGAGCCCGGGCCCACGCCAACCTTGACCGCATCGACGCCGGCGTCGAGCAGCGCACGCGCGGCTTCGCCGGTGACGATGTTGCCGGCGATGACTTCGACCTGCGGGTAGTGCTTCTTCACCCACGCGGCGCGCTCGATCACGCCCTGCGAATGGCCGTGCGCGGTGTCCACCACCAGCACGTCCACGCCGGCATCCACCAGCGCTTCGACGCGCGCCTCGGTGTCGCCACCCACGCCGACCGCGGCGCCGACCAGCAGGCGCTCGTGGCGATCCTTGGCGGCGTTCGGGTTGTCGCGGGCCTTCTGGATGTCCTTGACGGTGATCAGGCCGCGCAGCTGGAAGCCGTCGTTGACCACCAGCACCTTCTCGATGCGGTGCTTGTGCAGCAGCTGCAGCACTTCGTCCTGGCTGGCGCCTTCACGCACCGTCACCAGCTTCTCCTGGCGGGTCATGATGTTGCGCACGGGATCTTCGTGCTTGCGCTCGAAGCGCAGATCGCGGCTGGTCACGATGCCCACCAGCTGCTCGCCATCCACCACTGGCACGCCAGAGATGTTGTGCGCACGCGTGAGGCGCAGCACGTCGCCAATGGATGTCTGCGGACCGACGGTGATGGGGCTGCGGATGACGCCGGCTTCGAACTTCTTCACCAGGCGCACTTCGGCGGCCTGCTGATCGGCGGTCATGTTCTTGTGGATGATGCCGATGCCGCCCTGCTGGGCCATGGTGATGGCAAGGCGGGCTTCGGTGACGGTGTCCATGGCGGCGGACACGATGGGGATGTTCAGGCGCAGGTTTCGGGTGAGCCGCGTGGAGGTGTCTACGTCACGTGGCAGAACGGCCGAATGGGCCGGAACGAGGTAAACGTCGTCGTAGGTGAGGGCCTCGGCGAGGATACGCATGCGATTTGTCCCGCTGCAAAGAGGAGATTATACGCGGACCGTCGGAGGGCCGCCACTCTTTGCATGAACGGAGGTCGCCGGAAGCGACGACGGGAGCGCGCCGATGCGCGCCCCGAGCTCAACCGCGATGCGCCGCGTCGCGGGCTTCGGCCGCTTCCAGCGTGTTTTCCAGCAGCGTCGCCACGGTCATGGGGCCCACGCCGCCCGGCACTGGTGTGATCCAGCTGGCGCGCTCGGCGGCGGGGGCGAAATCCACGTCGCCGACCAGTCGGCCGTCTTCCAGCCGGTTAATGCCCACGTCGATCACCACCGCGCCCGGCTTGATCCACTCGCCCTTGACCAGCCCGGGCTTGCCGACGGCCACGATCACGATGTCAGCCTGGCGCACGAAGCTCTCCAGGTCGCGCGTGAACTTGTGGCAGCAAGTGGTGGTGCAGCCGGCGATCAGCAGTTCCAGCGCCAGCGGGCGCCCCACATGGTTGGACACGCCCACGACCACTGCATGCTGCCCGCGCACCGGGCGATCCGTGTGGCCCAGCAAGGTCATCACGCCGCGCGGCGTGCAAGGGCGCAGGCCGAAGCGGCGCAGCGCGAGGCGGCCGACGTTGACGGCCTGGAAGCCATCCACGTCCTTGCCCGGATCGATGCGGTCGACCAGCGCGTCCTCGTCGATGTGATCCGGCAGCGGCGACTGCACCAGGATGCCGTGCACGGCCGGATCCGCGTTGAGGCGATCGATCAGGGCGAACAGCTCGTCCTGCGTCGTATTGGACGGCAGGTCGAAATCGAACGAGCGGAAGCCAACCTGATGGCAGGCTTTGCGTTTGTTGCGTACATAGACAGACGACGCGGCGTCGTCGCCCACCAGCACCACGGCCAGGCCGGGCGCGTCCTGCCCCTTGGCCTTGCGTTCGGCGACAGCCCGCCCGATGCGGTCCATCAGTTCCTGCGCGATGCGTTTGCCGTCAAGGATACGTGCGCTCATGGGTCCGGGCCGCTTGCAAAGAGACGTATTATCCCGGCTCGGCCGCACGCACACAAACGAAACCGCATGGCTGACACCACCTGCTCGCCCATTCCCCTCGAACTCGACGCCCAGGGCATTCGCCTGCGGCCATGGCGAGCCGACGACGCAGACGCGCTGTTCGAGGCGGCACGCGAATCGTTCGCCACCGTTTCACCCTGGATGCCGTGGCTCCACGCGGGGTACACGCGGGACGACAGCGCCGGGTGGATCGCGGCCTGCCAGGCCGGCCGGGAACGCGGCGATGCCTATACCTTCGGCATCTTCGACAGTAGCGGGCGCGTGCTGGGCGACATCGGGCTCAATCGCGTCGATCCGAAACGGGGCAGCGCCAACCTCGGCTACTGGGTGCGCGAATCCGCCCAGGGCCATGGCGTGGCCACGCGCGCGGGGCGCGCTATCGCGGCCTTCGGCTTCCAGGCACTGGAGCTGGTGCGCATCGAGATCGTGGCCGCCGTGGACAACGTGGCGAGCCGCCGCACGGCCGAAACACTGGGCGCGCATTTCGATGGCATCTCGCCCAACCGCACCCTGCTGCACGGCGCAGCCGCTCCCGCTGCGGTGTATTCGCTGCTGCCGCCCGAACACGGCGATACCTCGCCCGGCCCCGTGCTGGAAGATGGCGCGCTGCGCCTGCGGCCGCTTCGCCCTGCCGACCTGCCCGCGCTTTATGCGTCCCTGCATGAATCGATGGACAGCATCGGCCGCTGGCAGCCGTGGTGCACACCCAAGTACAGCCTGCAAGACGGCGCCCGCTGGATCACGCAGACACGCCTGGCCTGGCAAGGCATCGGCGACGAATGCGCGCTGGCCATCGCTGACCGCACCACGGACGAGCTGATCGGCAGCATCGCGCTCAACCACTGGCAGCCCGAATACGGCATGGCCAATCTCGGCTATTGGGTGCGCCAGAGCCGGCAGGAACAAGGCATCGCCACCGCCGCCGTGCGCACGCTGGCGCGCCACGCGCTGCGCGCGACGGAGCTGCGCCGGCTGGAAATCGTCATTGCCGAGGACAACCTCGCCAGCCGTCGCGTCGCGGAGAAAGCGGGCGCCATGTTCGAAGCCATCGCGCGCCGTCGCCTGCTGCTTCGCGGCGAGCCACAGGACGCGGCCGTCTATTCGTTCATTGCGGACGACTTGCGCTGATCAGCCCGCCGAGGCGCACAGCTGCACCAGGTCCTCGTAACCCTGGAATACGGCATGGTCGCCGCACCCCGGACAACCGGGATCGCGCGGCAGCCGCGTCTCGCGAAAACGCATGCCCAGCGCATCGAAGGTGAGCAAGCGGCCCACCAGGGGCTCACCCATGGCGAGGATCAATTTGAGCGCCTCGGTGGCCTGCAGCAGACCCACGATGCCCGGCAGCACGCCAAGCACGCCCGCCTCGCTGCAATTGGGCGCATCCGCCGCCGCCGGCGGCTCCGGAAACAGACAGCGGTAACAGGGCGAATCCGCGCGGCGCGGATCGAACACGCTGACCTGCCCCGTGAAACGCTCGACCGCACCGTAGACCATGGGCAGGCGCAGTCGCCGCGACGCCGCGGCCACCAGGTAGCGCGCGGGAAAATTGTCGGCGCCGTCGATCACCAGATCGTGACCAGCCAGCAACCGCTCGACATTGTCGGCCCGCAGGCGCTCGTTGCGGATCTCGATGCGCACGCGCGGATTGAGCGCTGCGAGCGCGATCCGCGCCGACTCCGTCTTGTACATGCCGACGCGAGCATCGGCATGGATGACCTGCCGATGCAGATTGGAACGCTCGACGCGATCGTCATCGATCAGCGTGATCTGCCCTACGCCAGCGGCGGCCAGATAAAGCGCCGCCGGCGCGCCGAGCCCGCCGGCACCCAGCAGCGCGATGCTAGCGGCACCCAGCTTTGCCTGCCCTGCCTCGCCCACCTGCGGCAATTGCAGCTGGCGTGCATAGCGTTCGGCGGCGTCGCTATCCAAAGCGCTGGCGGCGACGGGCAGACCCTCGGCCTTCCAGCGCTGGTAGCCGCCGGCCACCGATGCCACCTGCTCGTACCCCATGCGCTGCAACGCCTCGGCGGCCAACAGCGAGCGCTGGCCGCTGCCGCACAGGACGAGGATGGGGCGGCGGCGATCGGCCTCAATCTGCTCGATGCGAAGTTCGAGGAACCCACGCGACAACCCGACCGCACCCACGGGCGTGCCACCGGCTCGCTCGCCATCTTCACGCACGTCGATCAGCAGATTGCCCTGCGCCTGTCTGGCCAGGGCGTCCACGGGGGAGATTTCGGGAATGCTGGCCCGCAGGGATGCCAGCCAACGGTCGCGGTCGAGGCTCGTCATCGGGTTAGCTTACGGCGATGCCTGCAGGCGTCCAAGCGCCGGCTCGTTTGTCTATGGGTAGAGCCAGTTCAAATCTCGCGTGAACGCTTATATCCCTCACCGTCATTCCGGCGCAGGCCGGAATCCAGCGACTTTACGCTCAGCGAGAAGGGTAAAAGGCACGGGACTCCAGCCTCGCCGGAATGACGGTGAGAGAACTGGATTTTGCCAGAGGATTTCGAAGCAACGCTCAGCGCTTGCGCTTCTTCATCTCGCGGATCATGCGCTGGCGCTTGCGCTTCTGGCTGTCGGTGAGCACGTTCTTCTTGCCGGCGAACGGATTCTCGCCGTCGCGGAATTCGATGCGAACGGGCGTGCCTTCCAGGCGATAACGCTTGCGGAAGAAGTTTTCCAGATAGCGGCGATAGGCCGGCGCGATGTGCTTGGTACGGCTGCCGTGGATGACGATGGTCGGCGGGTTGGTGCCACCCGGATGCGCGAAACGCAGCTTGGGCGCGTGGCCTCGCACCAGCGGCGGCTGGTAGCTTTCGTAGGCGCGCTCGAGCGTCTTGGTGAGTTCGGAGGAACCCAGCTCCTTGGTCGCCGCATGATGGGCGCGCACGATGGACTTCATCAGTTCGCGCAGGCCCGAACCATGAAGCGCCGAGATGAATACCGTCTTGGCCCAGTCGACGAACTGCAGGCGGCGCTCCAGCGCCTGCTGGCACTGCTCGCGCTGATAGCTGTCCATGCCGTCCCACTTGTTGACCGCGATGACGAGCGCCCTGCCCTCGTCCACGGCATGGCCGATCAGGGTCAGGTCCTGGTCGGCCAGGTTCTCGCGCGCGTCGATCATCACCACCACGACCTGCGCGGCGGCCATCGACTGCAGCGTCTTGATGACGCTGAATTTCTCCACCGCCTCTTCCACGCGCGCCTTGCGGCGCACGCCTGCGGTGTCGATCAGGGTGTACTTGCGGCCGTCGCGCTCCAGCGAGACGCGAATCGGATCGCGCGTGGTGCCGGCGACGTTGGAAACGATCAAGCGATCTTCGCCCAGCAGGCGATTGATCAGGGTGGACTTGCCGGCGTTGGGTCGGCCCACGATGGCGACGCGGATGCTGTCCTCGTCGCCCGGTTCGATCTCTTCGTGCTCGTCTTCCGGCAGCAGCGAAAGCGCCGAGGCGACCAGATCCTCGGTGCCGCGATTGTGCGCAGCGGCCAGCGGCAGCGTGTTGGCGATGCCGAAGACGGCGAACTCCGCCATGGCGTTCTGCAGGTCAAGGCCGTCGGTCTTGTTGACCGCGGCGATGATCGGCTTGCCGCTGCGGCGCAGCTCGTCGAGGATGGTGCGGTCCTGCGGCAGCAGGCCGTCGCGCGCATCCACCACGAAAACCAGCACGCTGGCCTCTTCGATGGCCAGGCGCACCTGCTGCGCGGTCAGGCCATCGAGGCCTTCCTCTTCACCGGACAGGCCGCCGGTATCCACCACCACGAAGGGGCGTGCACCGGTGCGGCACACGCCGTAGTGACGATCTCGCGTGACGCCCGGCATGTCGGCCACCAGGGCGTCGCGGCTGCGCGTCAGTGCGTTGAATAGGGTCGATTTACCGACATTGGGGCGACCGACCAGGGCAACGACGGGCAGCATGATTCAACAACCTTCTTCTGCGGCGATCAGCGGCCGCCGAGACGGTAAGCGCCGATGCGGCCCTTCACGTCCTCGACGTACACGATGTCGCCCACCACCAGCGGCTGGGCGCGGATGGCCTTCTTGGACAGGCGCTCGCGGGCAGCCAGCGCACCATCGCTGGTCTGCAGGAAGTGCACGTAGCCTTCCAGGTCGCCGACCACCACGTAGTTGCCCAGCACGGCCGGGCCGGTGAGCCAGCGGTACTTGAGCGCGTCGTTCTTCCACATGTCGGCGCCGCCGCTCTTGTCGAACGCCCACACCTGCGAGTCGTCGTTCACGCCGTAGATGGCGGTGTCGGTGACGTCCAGCGAGGTGAAGGTGGAGAACGGACGACCCCACAGCGGGCGGCCGCTGGGGCCGTCGATGGCGGCCAGGTTGCCGTGGTACGCGGCGCCGTACAGCGTGGTGCCGGAGAGCACGATGGAACCGTCGGCATCGGACAGGCGATCGATTTCGGTACGGCCTTCGCCGCTGGCGAGCGTCTGCTCCCAGAGCTTCTCGCCGTTGTCCTGGCGCAGGGCGACCAGCTTGCCGCCGTCGTTGCCGTAGAAGATCACGCCATTGGCGGCCAGCAGCGGGCCGTTGCCGCGCAGGCTGAGCAGCGGGACAGTGTCCTGGTCGTACACCCAGCGACGCTCGCCGGTGGCGCTGTCGAAACCGTACAGACGGCCGTCCTGGGTACGGGCGACCACCAGGTTGCCGGAAATGACCGGCGAGGAGATCACCTCGGAATTGACCACGGCTTCCCAGCGCGGGCTGCCGTCCTTCGCGTTGATGCCGTACACGTGGCCGTCGAGCGTGCCGACCACGAGCAGGTCGCCAGCCACCATCGGGCCGCCGGCATAGAGAGCATCGGCGCGCTTCTTGTCGCCCCAGCCGAACCAGCCCTGGGTGCGCGAACTCTTGGACCACAGCGTCTTGCCGCTGGTGGCGTCGATGGCCGCGAGCTTGCCGTCGGTGCTGCAGGCATAGAGCACGCCGTCGGCGAAGGCCGGACGCAGGCGCACGCCGCTAATGCCGGCGCCATCGCCCACGCTCGTGGTCCACAGCTTGGTGACCTGGGTGGTGGGCTTGAAGTCCTTCTCCAGCGGCGTGGGCGGCTGGACGTTTTCCTTCTTGAACGAATGGCACCCGGCGAGCACCACCAGGGAGGTCAGCGCCACCAGCCAAACGCGCTTCATGGCACCGCGCTTCTTCACTTCAGCTTTCATGCACCCTGCTTCCCGGCCACGGCCAGATCATCGATTTTCATCTGCACGCTTTGCGGCGCGTTCTCACCCAGTACCGCCTTGGCGGCCACGTACGCCTTGCGGGCATCGTCGGGGCGCCCAAGCTTGACCAGCACATCGCCGCGTAGTTCCTGGGCGACGCCTTCGTAGGCCTTGGGCGGCATGCGATCGAGCGTGGCCAGCGCATCGGCGCCCTTGCCCTGCGCCAGCTGCACGCGCGCGATGCGCAATTGCGCCAGCGCCTTGAGGTTCTCGTTGGAGGCATGGCTCTCGGCCCAGCCGAGGGACTCGATGGCCTTGTCCAGCTGCTTGGCCTGCACCTGGCGCTGCGCGCGATCGCCGGCGGCGAAAATGGCGTAGGTGGAGTCGGCGTAGTCCTTGAGCAGCTGATCGGTCAGCTGGTCGGCGTTGTCCGCCTTGCCGGAGGCCGTGGCCACCTGGATCTGCTGGTAGAGATCGGCAGCCTGGGCCTGATGTTCGGCGCGGTGGTCCTTCCACTTGCCCCAGCCGAAGATGCCCACCAGGCCGATCGCAATGCCGACGACGATGGACAGGCCGTTCTGGCGCAACCACTGCTGTACGCGTTCACCCTGTTCGTAGTCGTCGTACGCTTCAAATGCCATGCAATCACCCTAGGGGAACTGCACCGCGGGCCTCTCGCGCGCCGCCGTGCAGAAAAGAAATCAGCCCGACTTGCCCGCTCGTTACCGAGCGGACAATGGGCAAGCATAACCGATTGCGCCAGGCCGCACAGGCCTGGCGCGCGACTCAGGCGCCAGCGGGCGCGGCCTTGCCGTCGTGCATTTCCACGCGGAAATGGGCGACGTTCGAGCGGCGGAAACTGTCCAGCGGCATGGGCTGGCCGTCCAGCATCACCTGTGCGCCGTTGGCATTGCCGATGCGCACTTCCAGCGGCTGATCGCTGTGATACGTCTTGGAGCTGCCGGCGGGCAGCAGGCCGTATTCGAGGCGCGAGCCGTCCTTGGTGGTGACTTCCACCCAGCTGGCGCTTTCCAGGCTGAGCACCAGGCTGTGGGCGCCATTGCCAACCGTGTCGGCCGCCGTGGGCGCTGCGGGCTGCGCCGCGGCATGCGTATCGCCACCCAGGTTCGGGAACGGCGTCATGGAGGCCATGAGCGGCTGATCCTGCGGCGGCGCCGCCGGCGGCTGCGCTGCCGGTTGCATGGCGGCAACACCCTCAGCCGCACCATCCTGCGGTTTCGCCGGCTGGTCGGTCGCCGAGGCTACCGCGGTGGTGGCGACGCTGGCGCTGCTCGCCGGCGCATCCACCTGCGCCACAGGCGCGGCATCCAGGGGAGCCAGGTGGCTCACGTCGCGATCCAGCGTGCCGCGCACGCCCAGCCAGATGGTCGGCACGACGATGGCGGCCGTCAGCACCACATAGGTCGCGGCGCGCGCGTAGTTCTCCAGCAGATAGCGCGAATGCGAAATGCCTCCCGTGGCCACCAGCGAAGGCTGGGCGGGCCGGATGCGCTCGAGCTCCGCCTTCACCTCGCCCTCGTCGACGCCCAGATAGCGCGCGTACTTGGTGAGGTAGCCGCCCAGGTACACCTGGTAGTCGATGCCGCCGTACTCGTTGCTTTCGATCTGCTTGAGCACGCGGGTCGGCAGGCGCAGGGTGTGCGCGCACGATTCGACATCCAGCCCGCGGGCTTCGCGCGCTGCGCGCAGACGCCCGCCAAGGCTGCCCTTGATCGCTTCCAGCGGGGAGTGTTCGGTTTCCATGGTGGCGTCGGATGCTTGGATGAAAGGAGGTTCTCGGTTGCCGCTATTGGCCGAATTTGACTGCTGGGAGGTCATTGGCGTGCGGTTGCGTCGAGGGCGCGCGCCTGTTCCGAATCCGGGAACTGGCTTTGCAGTCGCCTGCTGTAGTTGAGAGCAGCATCCCTGTTGCCCAACCGTGATTCGATGTCGTGCCCCAATTTGAGCGATGCCGCCGTCGGCTGGCCCAGCGCGTCGAATCGCTGGATGAACGCCCGCGCGCGGAACGCATCGTTCTGAAGATAAAGCACATTGGCGAGCTGATACAACGCCCCGCCATTGTTCGGATCGATTTCGATGGCCTTGCGGAAGTCCGCCTCGGCCGACGGCAGGTTCTGTGCCTTTTGCTCACAGATGCCGGCATTGGTCCAGGCCAGGGCCGGCGTCTGGTAGAACGGGTCCGCCACGGCCTTCTGGAAATACGGCAGGGCGTCGGCCGGCTTGCCTTCGCGGCTGCACAGGAACCAGCCCAGGTTGTTGTTGGTGTCGCCCTTGTCCGGAGCCAGCGACTGCGCCTTGCGATAGTGCATCTCCGCATTGGGCATGTCGTTGATGCGCTCGTAGATCACCGCGGCGACCGTGTGTGCGGGCACGTAGTTGGGGTCGAACTGCAGCGCCTTGTTGATCTTGACCATGGCGTCTTCCAGGTCGCCATTGACCAGGTACTGCTGGGCCAGCTCGGTGTGGACGCGCGCGCCCTCCTGCTTCTGCTCGGCCTTGGTCGTGCGCGGGATCTTGTCCGCCGGCGGCACGCCGGGGTTGGTATTGGCCACAGGCACACACGCCGCGACGAGCACGGCCACACCCGCACTCAGCAGGATCCGATCAAGCCGCATGGCTCGCCCCTTCGTCCAGACGCTTTCGAAACTCGGCCTGGCGACGGGTGCGATCCAATACCTGCCCCTTGAGCTGGCCACATGCCGCGTCGATGTCGTCGCCGCGGGTGCGGCGCAGCATGGTCAACACGTTGGCATTGAGCAACTGGGTCTGGAAGGCGCGAATGGTTTCGGCGTCCGAGCGCTCGAAACGCGTGCCAGGAAATGGATTGAACGGAATCAGGTTGACCTTGCACGTAGGCATGCGACGCATCAGCTTGATCAACTGGCGCGCATGCTCGGGCTGGTCATTGACGCCCTTCATCAAGGTGTATTCGAACGTGATCGACGTGCGCGGCTTGCGGTCCAGCCAGCGCTGGCACGCCGCCATCAGCTCGGCGATCGGGTAACGCTTGTTGAGCGGCACCAGTTCGGTGCGCAGCTCGTCGTTGGCGGCATGCAGCGACACCGCCAGCGAGACATCAATGGTTTCCGACAGCTTGTCGATCATCGGCACCAGGCCGGCGGTGGACAAGGTCACGCGCTTGGACGCCAGGCCGAAGCCAAGGTCGTCGCGCATCAGGCTCATGGCCTTGGTCACGTTGTCGAAATTCAGCAGCGGCTCGCCCATGCCCATCATCACCACGTTGGTGATGCGGCGGTTCTGATGGGTGATGTTGCCGAGGTATTTGGCTGCCACCCACATCTGCCCGATGATCTCGGACGTCGCGAGGTTGCGGTTGAAGCCCTGCGTCGCGGTGGAGCAGAACTGGCAGTTCAGGCCGCAGCCCACCTGCGAGGACACGCACAGCGTGCCGCGGGTGGGCTCGGGAATGTAGACCGCCTCGACGGCGTTGCCGCCGTCCATGCCGAGCAGCCACTTGTGCGTGCCGTCGGCCGCGCCCTTGTCGAACATGGTCTTGGGCGGCCCGATGTAGCACGACGCCTCGAGCTTGGCTCGAAGCGCCTTGCCGACATCGGTCATGTTTTCGAAATTGTCTTCCAGGCGGTGGTAGATCCACTTCATCACCTGCTCGGCGCGATAAGGCTTCTCGCCCAGCTGGGCGAAGAAGTCGCGCAGGCCCTGTCGATCGAAATCGAGCAGGTTGACCCTGTTGTCGGTGGTGATGGATACGGCCTGGTCAGTCATTTCAAATTCGCGGCTCGATGCCGCCCTCGATTTCCTTACGCCATCCTTGAACGTGGTTTTGGCGAAGAGTGCGGCCACGGATGGCCGCATCTCGATCTTCCGCGCTCACGGATGAACGCACTTACCTCGAATGTACTTCCGTCGTGGCGAAGAAGTACGCGATTTCCACGGCGGCCGTTTCGGCGGCGTCGGAACCGTGCACGGCGTTCGCATCGATGGAGTCGGCGAAGTCGGCGCGGATCGTGCCCGGCGCGGCTTCCTTCGGATTGGTGGCGCCCATCAGCTCGCGGTTCTTGAGGATGGCGTTGTCGCCCTGCAGCACCTGGATCATCACCGGGCCGGAGATCATGAACTCGACGAGCGCGTTGAAGAACGGACGCTCCTTGTGCACGGCATAGAAGCCTTCGGCCTCGGCGCGCGAGAGCTGCTTCATCTTCGCGGCGATGACCTTCAGGCCAGCCTTTTCGAAGCGTGCATAGATTTCACCGATCACGTTCTTGGCGACGGCGTCGGGCTTGATGATGGAAAGGGTGCGCTCCAGCGCCATGTGGGTCTGCTCCGGGAAAAAACTGGTATCTGAGTGGGCGGTCGGTCGTTGCCGACGAAGTTACGCCAAATCCTGCCTAGATATGCGGATTTAGCTCACGAAAGTTTGACAGATTCTACCTGATACGCAAGCCGGGGAGTGGTTTTAAGAGGCGTCCTAAAACGACCGTTTGACGGGCCCAAATCGACCCGCGTATCCTCAAACGATCGTTTGATTCCCGACCGGGGTTGCGGACCATGCCAGTCTCCACTGCTTCCATGCCCACCAAGGAACGCATTCTTGGCGCGGCGGAGGAGTTGTTCGCCCGCCATGGCTTCGAAGGCGCCTCCCTGCGCCAGCTGACCGCCGCCGCCGGGGTCAACCTGGCCGCCGTGAACTACCACTTCGGCTCCAAGGACCGCCTGATCGAGGAGGTGTTCCGCCGCCGCCTGGACCAGCTCAACGGGCGCCGCATGGCGGCCCTGCAGAAGATCGCCGGGGAACCGGACACCACCATCGAGAACGTGCTGGCCGCCTTCATCGTGCCTGCACTGGAGCTTTCCCACGATGGCAATGGTTCGCTCTTCATGCGCGTGCTGGCCCGCGCCTTCGCCGAGCACGACGACACCCTTCGCAAGTTCCTGTCGGACAACTACGGCCATGTGATGCGCCAGTTCACCGCCGAATTCGCGCGCCTGCTGCCCCACCTGAGCAAGGAGGAGCTGTACTGGCGCGTGGACCTGGTGACCGGCGCCCTGACCCATGCCATGTCCGGCTTCGGCATGATCCAGCGCAAGAGCGACGTGCCCGAGCAGCGCCACCGCGAGCAGACCGCCGAGCACCTGATCCGCTTTGCCGCCGCGGGCCTCAAATCCCCCTGATCGCGTCCCACCCGGATTCTTTCGGGCGGCCCCGGCCGCCCGTCCCGCTACCCAACGTTCCATCACCCCCAGCGTTTCGCATTACGGAGAAGCCAATGACCGCTCCATCCACCCCCAAAGCGCTACGTATCCGCAAGGCCGCGGTGCTCGGCGCCGGCGTCATGGGTGCGCAGATCGCCGCGCACCTGAGCAACGCCGGCGTGGAAACCGTGCTGTTCGACCTGCCCGCCAAGGAAGGTCCCAAGAGCGGCATCGCGCTGAAGGCCATCGCCAACCTGCAGAAGCTCTCGCCTGCCCCGCTGGCCGACAAGAACGTCGCCGCCACCCTCATCCCGGCCAACTACGACGAGCATCTGGACCAGCTCAAGGACGTGGACCTGGTGATCGAGGCCATCGCCGAACGGATGGACTGGAAGCTGGATCTCTACAGGAAGATCGCTTCGCACCTGTCGCCGACCGCCGTGATCGCGTCCAACACTTCGGGCCTGTCGATCAACGGCCTGGCCGAGGCGCTGCCGGAGGAGATGCGCCACCGCTTCAGCGGCGTGCACTTCTTCAATCCGCCGCGCTACATGCACCTGGTCGAGCTGATCCCGACCAAGCTGACCGACAGGAACGTGCTGGAAGGCCTGGAGGCATTCCTTACCACCGCGCTCGGCAAGGGCGTGGTGTACGCCAAGGACACGCCGAACTTCATCGGCAACCGCATCGGCGTGTTCTCGATGCTGGCCACCATGCACCACACGCAGCAGTTCGGCCTGGGCTTCGACACCGTCGATGCGCTGACCGGCCCGGCCGTGGGCCGCCCCAAGAGCGCCACCTACCGCACCGCGGACGTGGTGGGCCTGGACACCATGGCGCACGTGATCAAGACCATGGCCGACACGCTGGCGGATGACCCGTGGCACGAGTACTTCAAGGCGCCGGTGTGGCTCTCCGCCCTGATCGAGAAGGGCGCGCTGGGCCAGAAGACGGGCGCGGGTTTCTACCGCAAGGCCGGCAAGGACATCGTCGTGCTCGACGTGGCCAAGCAGGACTACCGTCCGTCCGAGCAGAAGGCGTCGGACGAAGTCGCCGCCATCCTCGCTATCAAGGATCCGGCCGAGAAGTTCGGCAAGCTGCGCGCGTCGAATGACCCGCAGGCGCAGTTCCTGTGGGCGACCTTCCGCGACCTGTTCCACTACAGCGCCTATCACCTGGCCGACATCGCCGACACCGCGCGCGACGTGGACTTCGCCATACGCTGGGGCTACGGCTGGAAACTCGGTCCGTTCGAGACCTGGCAGGCCGCCGGCTGGCAGCAGGTGGCCGGCTGGATCGCCGAGGACATCGCCGCCGGCAAGGCCATGAGCAAGGCCCCGCTGCCGGCGTGGGTCACCGACGGCCGCAGCGGCGTGCATGGCAAGAACGGCTCGTACTCGGCCAGCGCCAACGCCGACAAGCCGCGCTCGCAGCACCCGGTGTACCAGCGCCAGCTGTTCCCCGATCCCATCCTGGGCGAGAAGTTCGGCCAGGGCACCACGGTGTGGGAAAACGACGGCGTGCGCCTGTGGACGCTGGGCGACGACGGCGTGGGCATCATCTCGTTCAAGACCAAGATGAACACGGTCAACGACCACGTGCTCAACGGCGTGCAGCAGGCGATCGACATCGCCGAGCAGCAACTCAAGGCCGTGGTGATCTGGCAGACCGGCGAGCCGTTCTCGGCCGGCGCGGACCTCAAGGGCGCCCTGGGCCTGCTGCAGGCGGGCAAGTTCGACGACTTCGAGAAGATGGTCGCCAACTTCCAGGCCACCAGCATGCGCATCAAGCACTCGCTGGTGCCAGTGGTGTCGGCCGTGCGCGGCCTGGCGCTGGGCGGCGGCTGCGAATTCCAGATGCACTCGGCCCGTACCGTGGCGGCGCTGGAAAGCTACATCGGCCTGGTCGAGGCCGGCGTGGGCCTGCTGCCGGCCGGTGGCGGCCTGCACGAACTGGCCATCCGCGCGGCGAAGGCCAACCCGGAAGATCCGTTCGAGGCGCTGAAGAAGGTGTTCGAGACCGTCGCCATGGCCAAGGTCTCCGGCAGCGCGATGGAAGCCAAGCAGCTGGGCCTGCTGCGCGACAGCGACGTGGTCGTGTTCAACGCCTACGAGCTGCTGTATGTCGCCAAGAAGGTCGCGCTGTCGCTGGCCGAAAGCGGCTGGCGTCCGCCGATGATGAACCGCAACATCCCGGTGGCCGGCGACGTGGGCACCGCCACGTTCCAGGCCTCGCTCGCCAACCTCGCCGAGGGCTACTTCGCCTCGCCGCACGACGTGGCCATCGCCACGCGCATCGCGGACACGCTGTGCGGCGGCAAGATCGAACGCGGTTCACTGGTGGACGAGGAATGGCTGCTGCAGCTGGAGCGCAAGCACTTCGTGGAGCTGGCCAAGACCGAGAAGACGCAGGCGCGCATCGCGCACACCATGACGACGGGCAAACCGCTCAGGAACTGAGCGGTTTGCAGGGAATAGGGAGTGGAGAATCGGGAATGGGAAAACCCGCGCACCGAAACTCACTTCCCTTTCCACTATCACCTTTTTGAATTCAGCAGAGCCGGAAATACCGAGACGTTTGGGGAACCCATCTATTCCCTATTCCCGATTCTCCATTCCCGGCTCCAACGGAGCAAAACCATGACCAAGCAAGTGCAAGACGCCTACATCGTCGCCGCCACCCGCACGCCGGTCGGCAAGGCGCCGCGCGGCGTGTTCCGCAACACCCGTCCGGACGACATGCTCGCCCATGTGATCCGCGCCGTGATGGCGCAGGCGCCGGGCATCGACCCGCATCGCATCGAAGACGTGATCGTCGGCTGCGCCATGCCCGAAGCCGAGCAAGGCATGAACGTCGCCCGCATCGGCGCCCTGCTCGCCGGCCTGCCCTACACGGTGCCGGGCGTCACCATCAACCGCTTCTGCTCGTCGGGCGTGCAGGCCATCGCCATGGCGGCCGACCGCATCCAGCTCGGCGTGGCCGACCTGATGATCGCCGCCGGCACCGAAAGCATGAGCATGGTGCCGATGATGGGCCACAAGGTGGCGATGAATCCCGCCATCTTCGCCAACAAGGAAGACGTGGCCATCGCCTACGGCATGGGCATCACCGCCGAGAAGGTGGCCGAGCAGTGGAAGGTCACGCGCGAGCAGCAGGATGCGTTCGCCGTGGAAAGCCACCGCCGCGCGCTGGCCGCCATCGCCGCCGGCGAGTTCAAGGACGAGATCACCCCGTTCCAGCTGGATGACCACTACCCCGACCTCGCCACGCGCGGCATCACCACCGACAGCCGCGTGATCGACACCGACGAAGGCCCGCGCGCCGGCACCACGCTGGAAGTGCTGTCCAAGCTGCGCACGGTGTTCCGCAACGACAAGTTCGGCGGCTCGGTGACGGCCGGCAACTCCTCGCAGATGTCCGACGGCGCGGGCGCCCTGCTCCTTGCCAGCGAAAAGGCGATCAAGGAGTTCAACCTCACCCCGATCGGCCGCTTCGTCGGCTACTCGGTGGCGGGCGTGAAGCCCGAGGTCATGGGCATCGGTCCGAAGGAAGCCATTCCGAAGGCACTCAAGCAGGTCGGCCTGACCCAGGATCAGCTGGACTGGATCGAACTGAACGAAGCCTTCGCCGCACAGGCGCTCGCGGTGATCGGCGACCTCGGCCTCGACCCGGCCAAGGTGAATCCGCTGGGCGGCGCCATCGCCCTGGGCCACCCGCTGGGCGCCACGGGCGCCATCCGCGCCGCCACGCTGCTGCACGGCATGCGCCGCCGCAAGCAGAAGTACGGCATGGTGACCATGTGCATCGGCACCGGCATGGGTGCGGCGGGTGTGTTTGAGGCGCTCTGATCGAAAGGCCACCCGTGGAAATGGAAAAGCGCCGTAGCGATACGGCGCTTTTTTTTCGCCCAATCCTCACCGCTTCATTTCCCCTCACCGTCATTCCCGCGAAGGCGGGAATCCAGCGTCTTTGCTTTTCTGCGTCATGTCATAAAGGCACTGGATTCCCGCTTTCGCGGGAATGACGGTGAGGGACATTGACGATGAGGAACACTCATGACGGTGAGGGGTATTGATGCCTCCTGCATCAACTCAACGCCGCGATCTGCCTCGCCACATACCCCGTAAGGAAAATCGCCATCAACACCAGCAATACAGCCATCGCCCGCGCCACCCACGAATCGCCATACATCGCGGGCGTCGCCGACTCGATGGCGCGCCGGTTGCGATAGAAGCGCAGCGTGGCGCCCACGATCATCAGCGCGCCCACCAGCAGCAGGCCCAGGCCCAGCCATTGCGAGGCGCGCGTGCGGAGCCCCTCGGCCACGTGTTCGGAGGCTCGCGTGGTGAACAGCAGGAAGATGTCGAAACGCTCCAGTAGAAAGCCGAACGCCATCACCGAAATCGCGGTGCGCACCCAGGCCAGGTAGGTACGCTCGTTGGCGGAATGATCGGAGAAGTTCGGTATCACGGCCTGTCCTTTCCTGCGGGCGCCCGCGCCCTGCCGTGGTCATGATGCCACGCGCGGTCTCGCCGGCGCTGAGCGGGCTCGGAGGCCAACGCGGAACGGCGCTACAATCGCCAGTCACGCTTTACGGACCTTTCCATGCGCAACCCTCTGCAGGAACAACTACTCAAGGCCGGTCTCGCCAAGAAGGGCAAGGTCGACCAGATCGCGCGCGAGCAGGCCAAGCAGCGCCAGGGCAAGGGCGCGACGCCAGACAGCGCGGAGAAGATCGACGCCCAGCGACTGCAGGCCGAAAAGGCCGAGCGTGACCGCGCCCTGGCCGCCGAGCGCAACGCGCAGGCACAGGCGCGCGAAATCGCCGCACAAGTGCGCCAGATCATCGACGCCAACAAGGTCAAGCGCGAAGGCGAGATCAGCTACCGCTTCACCGATGGGGACAAGATCCACAGCATGCTGGTGAATGACACCCTGCGCACGCAGTTGGCCAAGGGCATCCTGGTACTCGTGCGCTCGGGCGATGGCTACGAACTGCTGCCACGTGGCGCTGCCGACAAGATCCGCGAGCGCGACGCGACGCTGATCGTGCTGGATCACGGCAAGGCCACGGACAGCAAGCCGGCCAGCGAGGACGACGAGTTCTACAGCCAGTTCAAGGTGCCGGACGACCTGATCTGGTAATCGCCTGCTCGAGCCGTTACGCAATGCGGCGCAAGAATCGGATGGCTTCGTCCGTATGCGTTGGGCATGCTGATCGTGTGTATACCCTGGCCTTCGCATGATCACGACATCCACCACGCATCCGCTCGATCAACGCCTGCATGACTGCGACTGGCTCGCGGTTGCCGAGCAATTGAACGCCTCGGGCAACGCCGTGCTCCCCGGCTTGCTGGAACCCGATGCGTGCGTCGCGATATCGGCGCTGTACGCGCAGGAGCAAGGTTTCCGCAGCCGCGTGGTGATGACCCGGCATGGCTTCGGACGCGGCGAGTACAAGTACTTTGCCTATCCGCTCCCTGCACTCGTGCAACGGCTGCGCACGCGGATCTATCCGCACCTTGCGGTCGTAGCGAACGCGTGGAATGCGCAATTGGGCATCGACGCCCGCTTTCCCGACTCGCTCGACATCTTCCTCGCCCGCTGCCATGCCGCGGAGCAGCGGCGCCCCACTCCGCTGCTGCTGCGCTACGGCCCCGGCGACTACAACTGCCTGCACCAGGATCTGTACGGCGAGCACGTATTTCCGCTGCAGGTGGCCATCTTGCTTTCCGAACCCGGACGCGATTTCAGCGGCGGCGAATTCGTGTTGACCGAGCAACGCCCGCGCATGCAGTCGCGCATCGAAGTGGTTCCGTTGCGCCAGGGCGACGCGGTGATCTTCGCAGTCAACCAACGGCCCGTCCACGGCACGCGCGGCACCTACCGCGTGGCGATGCGGCACGGTGTCAGCCGGGTCCGCGAGGGGCAGCGCCATACGCTGGGCGTGATTTTCCACGACGCGCAGTAGCCCTCGCGGGTTAGCCCGGTCGCGAAATCATTTAGGATGGCCCCTTCGCCACGCCTCCGAGGGGACCGGACCGCCGATGCAGAACCACGAGACCGCCGTTGCCGCGCAAGGCAGCGAGCACCACCTGCAGCGCAACCTGCGCAACCGCCACCTACAGCTGATCGCCATTGGCGGCGCCATCGGCACCGGCCTGTTCATGGGCTCGGGCAAGACCATCAGCCTGGCGGGCCCCTCCGTGATCTTCGCCTACGCCATCATCGGCAGCGTGCTGTTCTTCATGATGCGCGCGATGGGCGAGCTGCTGCTGTCCAACCTGCACTACAAGTCGTTCGTCGATTTCAACTACGACCTGCTGGGCCCCTGCGCCGGCTTCTTCACCGGCTGGACCTACTGGTTCTGCTGGGTAGTCACCGGCATCGCAGACGTGGCGGCCATCACGGGCTATATCCAGTTCTGGGCGCCGCACGTTCCACTGTGGCTGCCCGGCGCGGTATGCATCGGGCTGTTGCTCAGCCTGAACCTGCTGACGGTGAAACTGTTCGGCGAAATGGAGTTCTGGTTCGCGCTGGTCAAGATCATCGCCATCGTGGCGCTCATCGCCATCGGCATCGTACTGATCGCCATCGGCTTCACCTCGCCCTCGGGCGCCAAGGCCGCGGTCTCCAACCTGTGGACCCACGGCGGCTGGTTCCCGCATGGCGGCAGCGGATTCATGGCGGCGTTCCAGATCGCGGTATTCGCCTTCGTCGGCATCGAGCTGGTCGGCACCGCGTCGGCCGAGGCGCGCGATCCGGAAAGGACGCTGCCCAAGGCCATCAACTCCATCCCGATCCGCGTGATCGTGTTCTACGTGCTCGCCCTGCTGGTGATCATGACGGTGACGCCCTGGAACCAGGTGGCGCCGGACCGCAGCCCCTTCGTCAACCTGTTCATGCTGATCGGCATTCCGATTGCCGCCAGCCTGATCAATTTCGTGGTGCTCACCTCGGCCACCTCGTCGGCCAACAGCGGCATCTATTCGACAGGACGCATGCTCTACGGCCTTTCCGCCGGCAAGCTCGGGCCGCGTCCGTTCGCCAAGCTCAGCAACGCCAACGTGCCGGCCAACGGCCTGGCCTACTCCTGCGCACTGCTCTTCATCGGCGTCTTCCTGCTCTACCAGGAAGGCGACGTCATGAAGGTCTTCACCATCGTCACCACCATTTCCAGCATCTGCTTCATCTTCGTGTGGTCGCTGATCATGATCGCCTACATGCGCTACCGGAAACTGCACCCGGAGCGCCATGCCGCATCGATCTTCAAGATGCCCGGCGGCGTGCTCATGTGCTGGCTGGTACTGGCCTTCTTCGCCTTCGTGCTATGGGTGTTCGCGCAGAAGGAAGACACCTTGCAGGGCCTGATCTATACGCCCGTGTGGTTCGTGTGCCTGGGCATCTGTTATCCGTTCTACCGGAAGCAGGCCATCGAGCATCGCAAGCTCACCCACTGACACAGGAGCCAGCGTGCGGATTCACGCAGCCCGCACGCTGGCGCCTGATGTACCAGATGCAAAACGCGAGGATCGCAGCCACCAACGGTCCATTCACGGCAAATTGCAGCACCAGTATCAGCTTGAGTTTGGGATCGGCCTGCCACCGCGCGGGATCAGTGGGCCACTCTGCGCGCCGGTACAGCCAGGGCGGGGCTTTCGAGGACGGCTGCCATGGGACGATCTCCTTTCGTAAGCGGGTTCGGAGAGTCCCTCGGCGCATCGAAAACCTTACATGGCTTCGGTGCCTTTCTTTCAGGCAACAAAAAAGCAGCCATCAAAGCTGCTTCTTTGGTGGACCGCGATGCTTCGATCCATCGAATGTGGAGCGGGAAACGAGACTCGAACTCGCGACCCCGACCTTGGCAAGGTCGTGCTCTACCAACTGAGCTATTCCCGCATCGGAGTCGCGCATTGTAATGGGTAATGCGCGGCCGTCAAGCACCTGTCACAAAGAAGTTCAGTCTTCGCCGCGGGGCAGCGGGCGGCCCGTCCCGTCACCCTGCAGGCTAGGCCAGGCGGCTCGCAGGTAGTACAGGCCCGACCAGATGGTGAGTATGCCGGCGATGACCAGCAGGCCCTCGCCGATGTGGTACAGGCGCAGCGCCTCGGCGCTCTTTTCGTGCTGCACGATCAGCACCACCAGGGCCACCATCTGCATGGCCGTCTTCAGCTTGCCGATGAAGGCCACCCTGACCGTCGAGCGCATGCCGATCTCGGCCATCCATTCACGCAGGGCCGAGACGCTGATCTCGCGTCCCACGATGATCGCCGCCGTCACCGCCATCAGGATGCCCGGCCAGCCGCCGCGGTGGGTCTCCACCAGCAGGAACAGGGTGACCGCCACCATCAGCTTGTCGGCCACCGGATCCAGAAAGGCCCCGAACGCCGAGGTGAGGTTCATGCGCCGGGCCAGGTAGCCGTCCAGCCAGTCCGTGATGGCGGCCAGCAGGAACACGATGGCTGCAGTGATGTTGTGGCCCGGAAACTGCCAATAGAACACCACCACCATGACCGGCAACAGCAGCACGCGGAACAGGGTCAGCCAGGTGGGCAGGTTGATGCGCATAAATCCTTTCCGGGTCGAAGCAGTCAGCAGGGTGAATCGGCCATCATCGAATCGGCTGTTGCCCTGCCCTCGATCATGCGTGATTTCGGCTTTCGCCGGAATGACATGCCGCGTGCGCGTGCGCGCCGGTCAGCCATGGAGTGCAGCATAAATGCGTTCGGCCAGCCCGCGATCAATGCCTTTCACGCGGGTCAGCTCTTCCACGCCCGCCGCCTCCACGCCGGCCAGGCCGCCAAAGGCCTTTAGCAAAGCCGACCGGCGACGCGCGCCGACGCCCTGGACGTCCTCGAGCACGCTGCGTTCACGCGCCTTCTCGCGGCGCTTGCGGTGCCCGGTGATGGCGAAGCGATGCGCCTCGTCGCGCACGGCCGCCACCAGGTGCAGGGCCGGCGATGCCGGACCGGGATGCAGGTTGCGGCCGGAATCGGCCAGCACCAGCGTTTCCTCACCCGCACGGCGGCCCGGCCCCTTCGCCACGCCGACCACGTGGATGCCCGTCACGCCAAGCTCCCGCAGCACGTCCAGCGCCTGGGCCACCTGCCCGCCGCCGCCGTCGATCAGCAGCACGTCGGGCTTGGCGCCTTCGCCCTCGGCGACCTTGCGGAAGCGCCGGACCAGGGCCTGGTGCATGGCCGCGTAGTCATCGCCCGGCGTGATGCCGGTGATGTTGAAACGGCGGTAGTGCGACTTCTCCGGCCCCTCCGGCCCGAACACCACGCACGACGCCACCGTCAGTTCGCCCTGCGTATGGCTGATGTCGAAACACTCGATGCGGCGCGGCGGCTCGCTCAATTCCAGCAGCTTCTGCAGATCGTCGAAGCGCGCGCCCAGCGTCTGGCGGCTGGCCAGCTTGGCGGTGAGCGAAGCCTGGGCATTGCGTTCCGCCATCTGCAGGAAGCGCGCACGCTCGCCGCGCACGCTCGATTTCAGCTCGACCGCGTGACCGGATTGCTGCGCCAGCATCTCGCCCAGGATCTGCTGGCTCGGCAACGTCTCGCCAAGAATCAGTTCGCGCGGCACCGGGCGGTCGAGGTAGTACTGCGCGATGAACTGTTCCAGCACGTCGGCGGGCTCGGCATCCAGCGGCAGGCGTGGGAAAAAGTCGCGCGTACCCAGGCTGATGCCGTTGCGGAAGAACAGCACGCTCACGCAGGCCAGGCCCGCTTCGATGCGGCAGGCCAGCACGTCCATGTCGGCGCTGGCGCCCTGCACGTGATGTTCCGCCTGCAGTTTGCGCAAGGCCGCCACCTGGTCGCGCAGCGAGGCCGCGCGTTCGAACTCCAGTGATTTGCTGGCCTGCTCCATCTGGCTGGCCAGCTCGTCGATCACCGCGCTGCTGCGCCCTTCGAGGAACATCTCCGCGTGGCGCACGTCGTTGCGGTAGTCGTCCACCGTGATGAGCTGCACGCACGGCGCGGTGCACCGGCCGATCTGGTGCTGCAGGCACGGGCGCGAGCGGTTCCTGAAATAGCTGTCCTCGCACTGGCGGACCTTGAACAGCTTCTGCATCAGGTTGAGGCTTTCGCGCACGGCGAAGGTGCTGGGGTACGGTCCGAAATAGCGCCCGGGCATGTTGCGCGCGCCGCGGTGGAAGGCCAGCCGCGGATAATCCTCGCCGCCCGACAGATAGATGTACGGGTAGCTTTTGTCATCGCGCAGCAGGATGTTGTAGCGCGGCTTGAGCGACTTGATCAGCTGCGATTCCAGCAGCAGCGCCTCGCCCTCGGTGCGCGTCACCGTGATCTCGGCGCGCGCGATCTGCGACACCATCGCCGCGATGCGCGGCTCCATGCGCGGCTTGAGGAAATAGCTGCCGACGCGCTTCTTCAGGTTGCCGGCCTTGCCGACGTACAGCAGGTCGCCTTCCTCGTCGAAATAACGATAGACGCCGGGCGAGGTGGTGAGGGTCTTTACGAAAGCCTTGCCATCGAAGGCCTGCGGCGGAGTGGACTGCATCACGCCATTCTATCCGTTCACTGGCGCCGCAGGCGCGCGATCAGGCCATCCACGCCCTGCTCCGCCAGCCTCACGGCGTCACGGAAGCCGTGCTCGGTGCCGAAGTACGGATCGGGAAATTCATCCAGGCCCGTCACGCCGGCCCAGGGCAGGAACAGGGTGGCTTGCGCGCCGCGCCCGCGCCGCAGTTGCTCAAGGGCCTCCAGGTTGTCGCGGTCCATGGCCAGCACCCAGTCGAACTGCTCGAAATCGGAAGGCTGTACCTGGCGCGCCCGATGGGGCGAAAGGTCGTACCCCGCATCGGCCGCGGCTCGCACCATGCGCGGGTCCGCGCCCTTGCCCACGTGCCAGCGCCCCGTGCCGCAGGAGGCCAGCGTCAACGTCAGGCCCGCCGCGGCCCCGCGCTGGCGCGCCACGGCCTCCACCAGCGGGGAACGGCATATGTTTCCCAGGCAGACGAACAAGATCGACGGATTTTCGCTGGCATTCATCGGAGGCAAGGTCTCTTTCGGAGCCGGACAGGAGCGCAGGGTCGGCACGGCGCCGCACCCGTGCGGAGGCCAGTCCAACGTTATGGCTGCACGCGGGCGCGCTATCAAGCCCCGACCGTGTGCCGTAGGACACGATTGTTGCGATACGCGCGGCCCGACTATGCTTGGGCGGCTAACAGGGAGGAAGGACGTGAAGAGCAAGCTGATGACGACAGCGGCCTGCGTTGCCGCAATCATCCTGAGCCAGTCCGCCATCGCGGACACCGAGGCGCAGAACGCAGCCGCGCCGGCGGCCGCCTCGACCGCTGCCAGCCATGCCGACAGCGCATCCGCCGACCAGCCGGCCAGCGTCGACGACGACAAGCCGCAGCCTCAGCCGCGCTATTCCGCCGCCATGAAGAACGCCGGCGCCTCGGGCACGGTGGTGGTGATGGTGCAGGTCGGTGCCGACGGCAAGGCCAAGTCGTTTCACGTGATGATGTCCTCCGGCGCCAAGGCGCTGGACGATGAGGCCATCCGCACCGTGAAGGGCTGGTCGTACAAGCCCGCCATCAAGCAGGGCGTGCCGGCCGAGGGCTACGTGCAGGTCCCGATCACCTTCAACAAGTAATCCGCTTCGCCTTGGCCTGACACGCTCAGCCGCCAACGCGCAGCGAGGGAATCCGCCACCGACCATGGGCTGCCTGCCGCTTCCCATCCTGTTCGTGCTCGGCTTCTTTATCGGCCGCGCCGTCGCCGGCACCAACGGCGCCCTGTGGGGCGCCGGCATCGGGCTGGTGGTTGGACTGGCGCTTGGCGGCCTGTTCGTGATGCTGGTGCGCCGCCGGCGCTGACTGCTCAGCGCGCGGCCAGCCAGCGCTCCGCGCGCTCCAGGTCGGCCTCGGTATCGATGCCCGGCGGAAACGGTTCCGGCGTCAGTCGGGCGGCGATGGGAAATCCGTGCTCGAGCACGCGCAGCTGCTCCAGCGATTCGGCCTGTTCCAGCGGCGTGCGCTCCAGCGTCGTATAGCGCTTCAGGAAGCCCGCGCGGTAGGCATAGATGCCAATATGGCGCAGGAACGGCACGTTCGGCGGCAATACGTGCCTATCGAGCGCAAAGGCATCGCGCGCCCACGGCGCCGGCGCACGGCTGAAATACAGCGCGCGTCCCGTGGCCGAACGCACCAGCTTGACCACGTTCGGATCGAACAGCTCGTGGGCCTCGGTGATGGGCGTGGCCAGCGTGGCCATCGGCGCGTCGTCCTCGGCCAACGCCCGTGCCACTTCGCGTATGCCAGCGGCCGGGGCGAAGGGCTCATCGCCCTGAAGATTCACCACGATGGCGTCGTCGACCCAACCATAGTGCTCGGCGCACTCGGCCAGGCGATCGCTGCCGGAGGCATGGTCGCTGCGCGTCATGCACACATCTACGCCCTGCCCCTGCAAGGCATCGGCAATGCGCTGGTCGTCCACGGCGACCACCACCTGCGCGGCGCCAGCATCCAGCGCCCGCTGCGCCACGCGCACCACCATCGGCACGCCCGCGATCGCGCGCAGGGGCTTGGCCGGCAGGCGCGTGGAGCCGTAACGGGCGGGAATGGCGACGATGAAGGAAGGCGTGGCGACGGACATGATGACCTCGGGATGGAGCCGCAAGCGTAGCGGCTCATCCGTCGGCGGGCGAGTAGCGTCGCGCGCCCTTGCGTATCGTCAGAGCGTGCGCAGGTCGAAGCCGCAACCGTTCGCCAGTTCCCGGAAACCCGGAAACGACGTGGCGACGTTGCCGCAGTCGTTGATCCGCACCGGGCCGTCCGCGATCAAACCAGCGGCCGCAAAACTCATGGCGATGCGGTGATCGCCGTGGCTTTCGATGGTGCCGCCGCCCAGCCGGCCGCCTTCGATGGTCGCGCCGTCCGGCACTTCGTCGATGGTGGCGCCCAAGGCGCGCAGCCCTGCCGCCATGGTGGCCAGGCGATCCGATTCCTTCACGCGCAGTTCGGCCGCGCCACGCACCACGGTTTTGCCCGTTGCGGCGGTGGCCGCCACGAACAGCGCGGGGAATTCGTCGATCATGTCCGGCACGAGCGCTTCGGGCAGTTCGATACCGTGCAATGGCGCATGCCGCACCACCAGGTCACCCACCGGCTCGCCGCCGCTCTCGCGCTCGTTCTCCACGCGGATGTCCGCGCCCATCAGGCGTAGAGCCTGCAGCAGTCCCGTGCGGCGCGGATTGAGGCCTACGGCCGGCAGGCGCAGCTCGGAGCCGGGCACGATGCTGCCGGCCACCAGGAAGAACGCCGCCGAGGAGAAATCCGCCGGCACGTCCACGTCGGTGGCGCGCAGCGTGTGCCCACCCGTGAGCCGTGCGCGACCGGGAGCGAAGTCGATGGGCCAGCCGAAGGCCGCCAGCATGCGCTCGGTGTAGTCGCGCGTCGGATGGGGCTCGATCACTTCCGTCGCCCCCTGCGCGTACAGCCCGGCAAGCAGCAAGGCCGATTTCACCTGGGCACTGGCCACCGGCAAGGTGTAGGCAATGCCACTGAGCGACTGGCCGCCATGAATGCGCAGCGGCGGAAGCCCTTCCTGCGTGTCGATCTTCGCGCCCATGCGGGCGAGCGGATCGGTGACGCGGCGCATCGGGCGGCGGGACAGCGATTCGTCGCCCACCAGTGTGCTGTCGAATGCCTGCCCCGCCAGCAGCCCGGCCAGCAGGCGCATGCCGGTGCCGGCGTTGCCGCAATCCAGCAGCGCCGTGGTGCCACGCAGGCCATGCAGGCCCACGCCATGCACCACGCGTTCGCCATCGGCCGGCGCATCGATGCGCACGCCCAGCTGTTGCAGCACCGCGGCGGTCGCGCGCGTGTCTTCGCCCTCGAGGAAACCGCGGATATGGGACGTTCCTTCCGCCAGCGCGCCGAGCATCAGCGCGCGGTGCGATACGGATTTGTCGCCGGGCACGCGCACGCTGCCTTTCAGCGCACGGGCGTGATGACTGGTCCAGTCGAGTCGGGTCACGGAAATTTCTCCATGGGCCGCCGAGCAGCGGCCCGGCAGATATCAGGGCAGCGCCACCGGGTAGGAGCCGAGCACGCGCACCTGCGCGGCGGCTTCGCCCATTTCCTTCATGGCGGCCTGCATCGGCTCGTCGTTGATGTGGCCGGACACGTCGATGAAGAACGCGTACTGCCACTTGCCCGAGTGGGCCGGACGGGATTCGATGCGGTTGAGGCTGATGCCATGCTCGGCGAACGGTTTGAGCACGTGATACAGCGCGCCCGGCTTGTCGTTCACCGTGATGAGCAGGGACGTGCGGTCATTGCCCGACGGCGGAAACAGCGAGCGGCCGATGACCAGGAAGCGCGTGGTGTTGTCCGCGCGATCCTCGATGGCCTGCGCCACGGTCTTGAGGCCATACACGCGACCGGCCGTTTCGCCGGCGATGGCGGCCACGTCATCCGCATGGCGTGCCAGCCGCGCGGCCTCCGCATTGCTGCTCACCGCCACGCATTCCACGCCCGGCAGGTTGATCCGCAGCCAGGTCTTGCACTGCTGCAGCGACTGCGCGTGCGCATACACACGCTTGATGCCTTCCAGCTTGCCGTTCAGCGAATGCAGGCACTGGTGCACGCGCAATTCCACTTCGCCGCAGATGGTGGCGTCGGAGGTGAGGAACATGTCCAGCGTCACCTGGATCATGCCCTGCCCGGAATTCTCCACCGGCACCACGCCGAAATCGGCATGACCCGCCGCCACTTCCTGGAACACTTCCTCGATGCTGCCCAGCGGCAGGCCATAAGCGGCGTGGCCGAAGTGCTTGCGCACCGCCTGCTCGCTGAAGGTACCTTCGGGGCCAAGGAAGCCCACCTTGAGGGGATCTTCCTGCGCCAGACACGAGGACATGATTTCGCGGAACAGCCGCACCATCTCCACGTCGGACAGCGGCCCGTGGTTGCGATCCACCACCATGCGCAGCACGTGCGCTTCGCGCTCCGGCCGGTAATAGTCGATGGCCGAGAGCCCTTCGCCCTTGACGCGTGCCACTTCCTGCGCCCAACCGGCACGTTCGGAAATCAGCTGCTGGATCTGCTGGTCGATGCTGTCGATGCGCTCGCGCACGTCGGAAAGCGAGGATTTCTTGTCGGTCATGTCGTGCGGCTTGGAGGGAAAGAAGTCCAAATGGGGAACCAGGGACTATCCCCGATACCCCACCACCGTGCAACGGTTTCATCCGTGACGTTTGGCAAAATCCTGCATGAAGCTCACCAGCGCCTGCACCGCTTCCAGCGGCACCGCGTTGTAGATCGACGCACGCATGCCGCCGATCGCCTTGTGCCCCTTGAGCGCGAGCAGGCCGGCGGCTTCCGACTCCTTGAGGAAGTCCGCGTCCAGCGCGCTGTCGTGCAAGGTGAAGGGCACATTCATGCGCGAGCGCGACGCGTGTTCGATCGGGTTGCGGTAGTAGCCGGCGGAGCCGTCGATGGCGTCGTACAGCAGCGCCGCCTTCGCCGCGTTGCGCTCGCGCATCGCCGCCAGCCCGCCCTGCTCCTTGAGCCACTGGAAGGTCAAGCCCGCCAGATACCAGCCCCAGGTGTTGGGCGTGTTGAGCATGGAATCGTTCGCCGCGTGGTCGGCGTAACGGAAGATGCGCGCCATCGGGCGCGTGGCGCGCTCGAGCAGGTCGCGGCGAACGATCAGGATCACCAGGCCCGACGGGCCGATGTTCTTCTGCGCGCCGGCGTAGATCAGGCCGAATTTCGATACGTCGATCGGGCCGGAGAGGATGTCCGAGGACATGTCCGCCACCAGGGGCACGTCGCCGACCTGCGGAATGTCATGGAACTCCACGCCGTGGATGGTCTCGTTCGGCGTGTAATGCACGTAGGCCGCGCGCGGATCGAGCTGCCAGGTATCGCGCGGTGGCAGGCGCAGGTAGTTTTCGCCCTTGCTGCTCGCGGCCACGTTCACCTTGACGTACGGCGCCGCTTCGCTGGCGGCCTTCTCGCCCCAATGGCCGGTGACGACGTAATCGGCGCTGTCGCCCTCGCCCGCCAGGTTCATCGGGATCTGCGCGAAATGCTGGGTGGCGCCGCCCTGCAGGAACAGCACGGCGTAGTTCTCGGGAATCGCCAGCAGCTCGCGCAGATCGGCCTCGGCCTGCTGCGCCAGCCCCATGAACAGCTTGCCGCGATGGGAAAGCTCCATTACCGAGGCACCGCAACCTTGCCAGTCCAGCAGCTCGCGCTGGGCGCGTTCGAGTACCGGTTGCGGCAGCGCGGCCGGGCCGGCGCTGAAATTCCAGAGTCTGCTCACTGACGACGCCTTTGGCAGGAAGATCGCCGCATTATGCCGCGTCGCAGCAACGCAAGGTCAACCAAGGAGCGAAGGTCGGTAAATCGCCCGCGGGACGCCTCAGAAACGCACCAGCAAAGCCACCGCGATGCCCAGCGCCAACACCGCCGCCGTGGCGATCAGCCACCAGACTTCGCCGCGCGGGCCGGCGTCCTCTTCGGGCAAGTGCTGTCGTTCGGGCTCGGGCGGCGCGATTTCCGGTTCGGGCTCCAGCCCCGGTGCGTCGACCACGAAACGATGCATGCCCAGGCCAATCTGGTCGCCCGGCCGCAAGGCCGCCTGGGTGACGGGTACGCCGTTCACGCGCAACGGATAACGCGCCGATTGCTGCCCCGCTTCCAGCATCAGCTGGCCGTCGCGCCAGAACACCGCCAGCGACGCGGTTTCGCCCTGCGGCAATTCCAGCGGAATACGACCGTGCGGGCCCAGTTCCAGCTTCTCCTGCAGCGACAGGACGCGGCCGGAAAGCGGCCCCGCCACCGCGCGCAAGGCCACGGTGCAGCGGCCTTCGGCGGGCACCGTAACAGGCAGGTTGTGCGCGGGCTCTTCATCCGCGCGCAGCAGCATGCGGCAATCGCCAACGCTGAGGATGTCGCCCGCGCGCAGCAACGCCTTCTCACGCACCGGGCGCGCGTTGACGTAGATGCGATTGCCTTGCGGAAGCACCTGCAGCACCCAGCCACGGCGGTCCAGTTGGATGCGCAAGTGGTAGGCACCGGCCTGATGCGCGGCCAGGATCAAGTCGTTGTCCGGAGCACTGCCGACGCGCAACGCAGGGCCGTCCCAGTGGAAATCCTCGCGGGGCGAATTGGGAAACTCGATGCGCATCAGTGAACCAGTCGATGGACGGCCGGGACTCTAGCAGATGCCTGCGCCATTAATTAAGGATGCTCTGATCCATTCCGCGCGAACGGCCTGGATCAGCGCCGCTGAAGCGCCTGATTCAGGCCACCAGCGCGGGGATGGACGACAGTCAGCCTACGGTCCGCCTTCTGGCATACCATGGCCGTCTTGTATCCGGAGAAACCCGCCCATGCCCAAGATCGACATCCGCCGTCCGCACCAGCTTTCCGTGGCCGAGGCCCGCGCGGTGGTCGACAAGGTGGCGGCCCGCATGCAAGAGAAGTTCGGCATGGAAGGGCAATGGCAGGGCGATACCCTGCGCTTTGCCCGTCCCGGCGTGAACGGCAGCATTGCCGTCGGCAGCGACGCCATCCAGGTCACGGCCGAACTGGGCATGATGCTGGCGCCGCTGAAGGGCATGGTCGAGCAGGAGATCCGTCGCAAGCTCGACGAGCACTTCGGCTGAGGCCGCACGGTTCGTCCCCTCCGGCGGCTTTGATATCAACGGGTTGGGACGCTCCCTGAACTGAACAGAGCATCCCGCGAACTTCCGTGGCATAATCGTCGGCTTACGCGGCCACGACGGCTGCCCTGCCCCCACCGGAACGCATGGCCAAAGACGACGTCATCGAAATGGAAGGCACGGTCCAGGAGACCCTGCCCAACACCATGTTCCGCGTGCAGCTGGAAAACGGCCACGTCATTACGGCCCATATTTCCGGCCGCATGCGCAAGCACTACATCCGCATCCTCACCGGCGACAAGGTGAAGGTGGAGATGACCCCCTACGACCTGACCAAGGGTCGCATCACCTACCGCATGAAGTAATTCCGCTTAACTTGCGCCCCACTCAGGGCGAGGAAAGCAGCCGCCGGTAGCCGCTCGCCGAGTGAGCCCATGGCGGACGACGAAAAGGCTGCGCCATGCGTGGCCTTTTTTGTTTCACGATGACTCCAGCACCGAACTTCGCTGGACTACGACCTGGCTCGCTGTGGCAGGTTTATCAAGGACTTAGGTCAGTCCATCCTATGCCGGTGCTTTCAGCAACTTGACCCGGCTTCCGCCCGCGTGACTCCCACGTGGCACCTGGAAACCGGGGTGCCGGAGGAGTCAGCATGGCAAAGATCAAACTCACCAAGAGCGCCGTCGATGCGGCGCAGCCCCGAGCGCAGGCGGTTGAACTGCGAGATACCGCCGTGCCGGGTTTCCTCTGCAAGATTACTCCAGCGGGTCGCAAGGTGTTCATGCTCCAGTACCGTACGAACGCCGGCCAGCGTCGCAAGCCCGCCCTGGGACTGTTCGGCGAACTAACCGTCGAGCAGGCCCGCGTCATGGCGCAGGACTGGCTGGCCGAAGTACGCCGGGGCGGCGATCCCGGCGCGGCCAAGACCGCCGCCCGCAAGGCACCGACCATGAAGGAGTATTGCCACACCTTCATGGAGGACTACTCCAAGCAACGCAACAAGCCAACCACCCAGCGCGGCTACTGGGGCGTCATCAACCGCAACATCATCCCTATCATGGGCCGGATGAAGGTGCAGGACGTAAAGCGTCCCGACATCGCGGCACTGATGAAAAAACTGGCCTACAAGCCGGCCGAAGCCAACCGCACCTTCGGAGTGCTGCGCAAGATGTTCAACATGGCAGAGGTATGGGGCCTGCGACCGGATGGCACCAACCCGTGCCGGCACGTTCCGATGTACCCACCTGGCAAGGAAACCCGGCTCATCGTGGACGACGAGCTGGTACTGATCTTCCGCCACTTGGAGAAGCTGGAGGCGGAAGGGCTCGAAAACTATGTCATCCCGCTGGCGATCCGCCTGCAATTCGAGTTCGCCGCGCGACGTTCCGAAATCTGCCCGCTCGAATGGGACTGGCTGGATTTCGAGAAGCGGCGCGTGGTGTGGCCCGACAGCAAGACCGGCGGCATTTCCAAGCCCATGAGCGCGGAAGCCTATCGGCTGCTTTCGACAGCGCCGCGTCGGGAAGGCTGTCCTTACGTTCTGCCATCGCCCAACGACCCGAGCAAGCACCTGACCTTTGGCGAGCATTACAGCGGCTGGAAGCGCGTGCTCAAGGCCGCCGGTGTGCCACATGTCGGCACGCACGGCATCCGCCATCGCTCGACGACCGACATTGCCAATTCTGGCGTGCCGACCAAGGTAGGCATGAAGCTGACGGGCCACAAAACCGTGGCGATGTTCATGCACTACGTTCACACCGAGGACAAGCCGGTGCGCGATGCGGCCGAGCTGGTGGCGAGCCGGCGCCAAGCCATTACGGGCGCTCGCCAGCTGGCCGAGGGGGCGGCATGAACGGGCGCCGGTCATCCGTGGCATCGTCCGCAGTGCCGTCGGCATTGCTGAGTGACATTCGGACACTGATCGAGGCGGCGCGGCAGCGCGCCGCTTCGACGGTGAATAGCGAGTTGACGATGCTCTACTGGCGCATCGGCCAGCGCATCCACACGCAAGTCTTGGAGGGCCGGCGGGCCGACTACGGCGAGGAAGTCGTGTTGACCTTGGCGGCGCAGTTGGTGAAGGAATACGGCAGCAGTTTCGGGGTCAAGAACCTGCGCCGTATGGTGCAGTTCGCCGCCACCTTTCCCGACGAGCAGATTGTCGTATCACTGATACGACAATTGAGCTGGACGCATTTCATCGCCCTCATCCCGCTGAAAGACCCGCTCCAGCGGGACTACTACGCGCAGATGGCAGGCGCCGAACGCTGGAGCGTGCGGACGCTGCGCGAGCGCATCGACTCGATGCTATACGAACGCACGGCCCTATCCAAGAAGCCGGGCGAGACGATCGCGAAGGAGCTGGCCACGATGCGCGATGCGCAGCGCATGTCGCCCGCCCTGGTCATGCGCGACCCGTACATCCTCGACTTCCTGGGATTGCGGGACACCTGGCAGGAAGGCGATCTGGAGGCGGCGATCATCCGCGAAATGGAGTCGTTCTTGCTGGAGCTGGGCGCCGGTTTCAGCTTCGTGGCCCGACAGAAGCGCATCCAGATCGACGACGATGATTTCCACCTTGACCTGCTGTTTTACAACCGCAAGCTGCGGCGGCTGGTAGCGGTGGAGTTGAAGATCGGAGACTTCAAGGCCGCCTACAAGGGGCAGATGGAGCTTTACCTGCGCTGGCTCGACAAGTACGAACGGGAGCCGGAGGAAGCTTCGCCGCTGGGGATCATCCTTTGCACCGGCAAGAAGCGCGAGCAGATCGAGTTGCTGGAATTGGACAAGTCCGGCATCCATGTCGCCGAATACCTGACCAGCTTGCCGCCGCGCGCCGTGTTGGTGGAGCGACTGCAGCAAGCTACCCATCGAGCGCAATTGCGGATCGAGCAGCGCAGGAAGGACAAAGAGTAGTTCCATTCAAAGCATTCGTGCGTCCCGGCGTTCCGCCGTCGGGCTCGCGGGCTTCGCCCCGCGCCTCGTGCCGAGTCGCGGCCATCCGGCTTTGATCCCTGACGCCTTCGGCCCTCGCGGGCCTGCGCGCTCCACTTGCACTGCGGATTGTCGGGCGGAGTGTGGGGCGGTCTTGCTGTTCCCTTCACCGTATCACGGCGTTCTCGCCGTCAAGGGCTGCGCGCGTATAGCGCGCTGGCGTCCTGGCGGCCGGCTTTGCCCCCTGACTGCTTGCGCTGCGCCGTGCTGGCGACGGTTCCGGGCAATTCCGCCCGTGCAACCGGAGATCGTCATGAACGACAAATCGCACGTTTCCCTTGAACAACACGTTTGCCTTGTCTGCGGCGTTCGCTTCGACACCGGCGCCATCCTGCTGGATCGCCGCCTGCGCGCGAGCATGGAGCACCACACGGCCACCGGCTGGGGCCTGTGCGCCGAACACCAGAAGCTGTCCGACGATGGCTTTGTCGCACTCATCGAATGCGATCCGCAGCGCAGCGGCTCGCCGGCGGGCGGTGCGAACGTAAAGCCCGAACAGGCATATCGCACGGGTCGCCTGGCGCACCTGAAACGCGAGGTGTTCGCTCGCGTGTTCAACTTGCCGATCGCAGCCAACCAGCCGTGCGTGTTCGTCGAACCCGGCGTCATTGAGCAGTTGCAGTCGATGGTTGCACCGGCGGCGAACTGATCGCACGCCGACAACCCGGCGCATCGTCCTTCGGGGCGACGCGCCTTTCTTTTGGGTATCCGGAATCTGGTGTGGGTTCTGGCTCCTTGGGTCTTTGTAGCTATCACTTTCAAAGAATGGATTTTGGTGTTGGACGGCTGAGCGGATGTGCTAGAGTAAAAGTCGGATTTCAGTGTGGGTTCGCCCAAGGTGCTGAGTGACGGACTTTCTCCAGCTGCGAAGCCTGAAGACGCTTGAAATCCTGACCAGCGAGGACAGTTACGTCGTCAAGGCCGAAGGCGTCAATCAGTGGGTGACCTGCCCGCTGTGCAAGACCGGACGCCTGCATGGTCACGGCTCACAGGAACAGTCGTTTCAGGACACACCGACGCACGGCAAACCCGTCGTGATCTTCATCCAGCGCCGTCGCTATCGCTGTACAAGCTGCACCAAGACCTTGTTTGAGCCTGTGGCGGACCTTGATGGAAAACGCCAAGCCACGGCGCGTCTGGTGCGTTATATCCGCGACCAGTCCTTCTCCAAGACCTTTGCGGCCCTTGCCCGGGAAGTAGCCGTGGACGAAAAGACGGTCCGCCACGTCTTCGACGATTTCATCGAGGAGGTCGAGGCCAAGACCCAGTTCCGGACGCCGCGGGTGCTGGGTATCGACGAGCTCAAGATCATCGGCCAGTACCGGGCCATGATCACCAACGTCGAGCGCAAGACCGTGTTCGATATCCGCCCCAGCCGGGCCAAAGCCGAGTTGATGCCCTATTTCCGCGACCTGCGGGACAAGGACTCGGTCGAGTGGGTGGCGATGGACATGTACCACGTTTATCGGCAGGTGGTGCGCGCCACGCTGCCACAGGCCCGGATCGTGGTCGATCGATTCCATATCCAGCGCATGGCGAACGACGCGCTGGAGAAGCTGCGCAAGCGCATTCGCAAGGATTTGTCCACCCGGCAGCGCCTCAAACTCAAGGACGAGCGGTTCCTGCTGCTCAAGCGGCAGCACGACCTGACAGGGAGAGATATGGACCGGATGCGGGAATGGTTCCAACAGTTCCCGCTCCTAAGCGAAGCCCACGCGCTCAAGGAAGGATTTCTGTCGATCTGGGATCAGAAGACCCGCCCAGCAGCAGAAGCCGCCTGCGCGAAGTGGCAGGCCAATATTCCGACCGAATTGGCGGCCACGTTCAAGGACCTGACCACCGCCGTGCACAACTGGCACGACGAAATCTTCGCCTACTTCGAGCAGCCGATTACCAATGCCTATACTGAGTCAGTCAACCGAGTGGCCAAAGACATGAACCGCATGGGCAGGGGTTACAGCTTCGAGGTGCTTCGGGCGCGCATGCTCTACGACAAGAAGGCGCGCAAGGATGGCTCGGTTATCGAAACCGTGTTGGTCGATGACGACGACCCAATGACCACGGACTTCGTGTTCCAGCGGATGACCACGGCGGCAACGCGCAAGAAGAAGATCACGCGCGTGGTCGAGTACGGCCCCTATCTCCCGACGCTGGCGCGGCTACTCGAAGAGGGGTATTTCGAATAGTCCTCAGCCCATTGTGCAAGAGGCGGCGCTTCAGCCTGAATTTGTGATTCAGCCGATGAAGCATAGGTAAGAGGCCCAGCCACTACCCCGCGCAACAGGACAGTTGCTTTACGTCCTTGGTGAAGGTTTGTGCCGCGAGTTTCAGCCCCTCGACCATCGTCAGGTAGGGGAATAACTGGTCGGCCAACTCTCGCACCGTCATGCGGTTGCGAATCGCCAGTACTGCGGTTTGGATCAGCTCGCCTGCTTCCGGGGCTACCGCTTGCACGCCGATCAGTCGTCCCGAACCGGCCTCCGAAACCAGCTTGATGAAACCGCGCGTGTCGAAGTTGACCAGCGCCCGGGGCACGTTGTCGAGCGTCAGCGTGCGGCTGTCGGTCTCGATACCGTCGTGGTGCGCTTCGGCTTCGCTGTAGCCCACGGTGGCGATCTGCGGGTCGGTGAACACCACCGCCGGCATCGCCGTCAGATCCAGCGTCGCGTTGCCACCCGTCATGTTGATTGCAGCGCGGGTGCCGGCCGCCGCCGCGACGTAGACGAACTGCGGCTGGTCAGTGCAGTCGCCGGCGGCATAGATGTGCGGCACGGTAGTGCGCATCGCGTGGTCGATGGTGATGGCGCCTTGCGCATTGACCACCACACCGGCCGCGTCGAGGTTGAGCGTGCGGGTGTTTGGGGTGCGGCCGGTGGCGAACAACAGCCGGTCGGCATGCAGTTCGCCGCGTTCGGTGGTGAGCACGAATTCCCCATCCTCATAGGCGACCTGGCTGGCCTGGGTGTGGTCCAGCACTTCGATGCCTTCGGCGCGGAACACGGCCGTGATGGCCTCGCCAATGGCGGGGTCTTCGCGAAAGAACAGTGTGCTGCGCGCCAGCATGGTCACCTTGCTGCCCAGCCGGGCAAAGGCCTGCGCGAGTTCGACGGCCACCACCGACGAGCCGATCACGGCCAGCCGATCGGGGATCGTGTCGCTGGCCAGCGCTTCGGTCGACGTCCAGAAGGGCGTGTCTTTCAAGCCCGGGATCGGTGGAATCGCCGGACTGGCCCCGGTGGCGATGAGGCAGCGGTCGAAACTCACCTCGCGCATCCCGTCGTCAGCGGTTGCCACGGTCAGCGTGTGCGCATCCTTGAATCGGGCATCGCCGCGCAGCACGGTGATGGTCGGGGTGCTCGTCAGGATGCCTTCGTACTTGGCGTGGCGCAGTTCATCGACGCGCCCCTGCTGCTGAGCCAGCAAGCGCTTACGCAGAATCTTCGGCGAGGCGGCGGCAATGCCGTCATCGAACGGACTCTCGCGACGCAGATGCGCAATGTGGGCAGCGCGGATCATGATCTTGGACGGCACACATCCGACGTTGACGCAGGTGCCGCCGAGAGTGCTGCGCTCGATCAGCGTCACACGCGCCCCTTGCTCGACGGCCTTCAACGCCGCCGCCATCGCCGCGCCGCCGCTGCCGATCACGGCCACGTGCAGTGCAGCCTCATCGTCCTCGCGCTTTGGTTCGCCGCCCAGCCGCTCTTGTGCATTGTTCAGCAGGTCGCTGGGTTGCCCCGGCGCATCGGCAAGCTGCGCTCGGTAACCGAGTGCGGATACCGCCGCGACCAGCGAGGTCACGTCCGCGGCGGTACCTACGCTGGCCTCAATCTCGGCCCGGCGCTGTGGGTAGGACACTGAGGCCGAACGCACGCCGGGCACCTTTTCCAAGGTCTGCTTGACGTGCTCGGCGCACGACCCGCAGGTCATGCCATCGATGTGCAGCGTGATCGCCTCGGTCATGAGCGTGTGCTCACTTCTTGACGGTAGACGGGTAGCCGGCGTTCTCGGTGGCTTTGGTCAACGCGGCCGGAGTGGTCTTGGCATCGTCGTAGGTTACCACCGCCTCCTTGGGCTCCCAGGTCACCTTGGCCTCGATGACGCCTTCGACCTTGGTCAGCGCCTTCTTGACCGTGATCGGACAGGTGGCGCAGGTCATGCTCGGCACCGACAGCGTGACGGTTTTGGTGGCGGCCCAGGCGGGAGCGCTGAGGGCAACGGTCAGAGCGAGCAATGCGACGAGTTTCTTCATGGCAATCTCCTTTCAGTAGAACAGGGGCATGAGGTAGGGGAACACGAGCGCGATCAGCACCAGGGCGGTGACGATCCAGAAGATCACCTTGTAGGCCGTCCGCACCTGGGGCACGGCGCATGCGTCGTCCGGCGCGCAGGCGCGAGCCGGCCGGAAGATGCGACGCCACGCGAAGAACAGCGCCACGAGCGCCACGCCAATGAAGATCGGCCGGTACGGTTCCAGCGCGGTCAAGTTGCCGATCCAGGCGCCGGAGAAACCCAGCGTGATCAGCACCAGCGGACCGAGGCAGCAGGTCGAGGCGAGGATGGCGGCGAGGCCACCGGCGGCCAGTGCACCGCGGCCGTTGCTGGGGTCTGCCATGTGAGGGATCTCCTTCCGAGACGTTGCGTGATGCGCTAAGGTTACTTCCGTAGTCAAGTACGGAGTCAAGCGCGATGGTGAACGATCCGCAAACACTGACCATCGGGGCTTTCGCCAAGGCCGCTGGGGTCAACGTGGAGACCATCCGGTTCTATCAGCGCAAGGGGTTATTGCCAGAACCAGGTCGGCCCGTCGGCAGTATTCGCCGCTACGGATCGGCGGACGTGGCGCGGGTGCGTTTCGTGAAATCCGCCCAGCGGCTGGGGTTCAACCTGGACGAAGTCGGCCAACTCCTACAGCTTGAGGACGGCACTCACTGCAGCGAAGCCGCCGAGCTGGCTGCGCTCCAGCTCACCGACGTGCGCACCAAGATGGCGGACCTGACGCGAATCGAAGCGGTGCTGTCACGGTTGGTCAACGAGTGCCATGCGCAGCGAGGCACTGTGTCGTGCCCGCTGATCGATTCTCTGCACGGAGCTAGGCGCGTGGCTTAACCCGGTTTTCCGTTCCACTGCGCCTCAAACCCCAGTTCGAGCCGGGGGCAAGGTGACCTGCCACTGATTGTTTCCTTGCACCGACATGCGCCAGACAAAGCCCACACTGAAGGCTAAAAGCGCGTAAGCCTTGCGATACCAGAAACCTACCGAACGAGAGCTGTCAGACAAGAAGGGCTAGTGCGGTCTTCCCACACTAAAATCCGGATACCCTTTCTTTTTGCTGCGTCTGATGTCGATGCTTTCGCGCCTTCGGCGCTGCGCGCTGCGCTTGCACTCCAGGGGAAAGCCCTGCGGGCTATCCCCGCCGCGCTGCGCTTGGCGCCCCTGCAATGCCGCCGCCCCGGCTGCGCCGGCGCGGCCTTCGGCCCGGCTCCGAGATCCGGGCCTGCGCGCTTCGCTTGCGTGGTGTCTGCGCCAACGTAGCGGCCGTCGCCTGTCGATCCGCCTTTCCTGACTTCATCACCTTGTCCGCGACTGTAGCCCGCGGCCGTGTGCCGTCAAGGCGCGCAGGGCCGTGTCCTCGGCTGCGCCTGCGGGCCGCACCAACCCTGCGCTTGTCTCCTTGACGGCCCCCGTCCGCGCGCTCCTGACCGTCGCGGGCGATGAACTCAGGAAAGACGGTGGCAACGAGGCCGGCCCAGGTCTCCGCGCCGACCCCACCGGAGAAGCCGAAAGGCGGGCTCCGAATCTAGGAATCCGGTGGTGGCTTTTTCGACAGCAACCCTTGTCAGGAGAACGACCATGCAACTTGCTTCCCGCTTCGCATCCCGCTCCCCGGTGCTGCGCTCGGAACATCCCTTGTCGGATGACCAAATCCGCGCCGTAGCCCCGTCCATCTTCGCGGACGCCCCGCACGAAAGCCGCTCGGAACGGTACAGCTACATCCCCACTGCCACCGTGCTGCGCGAACTCCGCAGCGAAGGCTTCGAGCCTTTCATGGTGACGCAGACCCGCGTGCGGCAGGACGACCGCCGCGACTACACCAAGCACATGATCCGGCTGCGCCACGCCAGCCAGATCAACGGCCGCGAGGCCAACGAAATCATCCTGCTGAACTCCCATGACGGAACGAGCAGCTACCAAATGCTCGCCGGCATGTTCCGGTTCGTTTGCAAGAACGGACTGGTATGCGGTGACACCGTGGCCGACGTGCGCGTGCCGCACAAGGGCGACGTAGCCGCGCACGTCATCGAAGGCGCATACGAAGTGCTGCACGGCTTCGACCGCGCGCAGGAATCCCGCGATGTCATGCAGGCCGTCACGCTGGACACCGGCGAAGCCGAAGTGTTCGCGCGTGCCGCGCTGGCGCTGAAGTACGACGCCCCCGACAAGCCCGCACCCATCACCGAAACGCAGGTGCTCGCGCCGCGCCGTCTCGACGACGACCGCCGCGACCTGTGGAGCGTGTTCAACCGCACGCAGGAAAACCTCTTGCGCGGCGGCTTGCACGGTCGCAGCGCCAACGGTCGCCGCCAGACCACCCGCCCCGTGCACGGCATCGACCAAGACCTGCGCCTGAACCGCGCCCTGTGGCTGCTGGCCGAGGGCCTGCGCCAGTTGAAAGCCTGAACCCCACGGCGGCAGGGGCAGGCAGCAGCCCTTGCCGCTTTTTCTCCGCGCTGCATCCCTCAACTGATTGGAGTCATCACCATGAACGCCGTTACCAAAGCCGAAGCCCATGCCATCGAAACCGCCGCGCCGCTGGAAGCCGCCGCCCCGACCAAGAATCTGATCTTGGTTCCGCTCTCGCAGTTGCAGCCGCGCCGCTCCAAGCGCAACGCGCGCAGGACGCCGCGCCTGTCCATCCCCGAACTAGCCGCGAGCATTTCCCGCGTCGGCCTGCTGCAAAACCTCATCGTCATCCTCGCCGCCGATGGCGAGCAGTACGAAGTCGTTGCCGGCGACCGCCGCCTGACCGCGTTGAAGCTGCTGGCGAAGAAGAAGCGCATCCCCGCCGACTACGAAGTGCCGTGCCTGTTGGTGCCCGATGCCTCGGCGCGTACCGTCAGCCTCGCGGAAAACCTGCTGCGCGAGCAGATGCACCCCGCCGACCAGTTCGAGGCGTTCGCCGCGCTGGTGAAGGAAGGCCGCCCCATCGAAGACATTGCCGCCGACTTCGGCGTGTCCCCGCTGGTGGTGCAGCGCCGCCTGAAGCTCGCCAACGTCTCGGCGCGGCTGCTGGACGATTACCGTGCGGGTGGCGTCACGCTGGAACAGTTGATGGCCTTGACCATTACGGACGACCACGCCGCGCAGGAAGCCGCGTTCTACGGTGCGCCGGAATGGCAGCGCGGCGCGTCCGCGCTGCGCGAGCGCCTGACCGAACGCGAAATCAGCGCCAGTCATCCGCTGGTGCGCTTCGTCGGGCTGGACGCCTATAACGAGGCGGGCGGCGGCATCCGCCGCGACCTGTTCGCGGAAGGCGATGCCGGAACCTACCTCACCGACGCCGCACTGCTGGAAACGCTGGTGCGCGGCAAGCTCGACGCGCACGCCGAGGACGTGCGCGCCGAGGGTTGGGCGTGGGTGGAGGCCGTGCCACACATCAGCCACGCCGAACGGCAGGCGTTCCAGAACGCGCCGCGCCAGCGCCGCGAACCGAGCGCGCGCGAGGCCCGCCGCATCGCCTCGTTGCAAGGCCGTCTCGACAAGATCGACACGACGCTGGAAGAAGCCTACGACGCCGAGGACGAGGACAAGGTGGCAACGCTGGAAGAACGGCGCGAGCAGGTGGCCGGGGAACTGCAAGCCATCGAGGACGCCTTGCAGGACTACGCGCCGGACGTGCGCGCCGTGGCCGGTGCCATCGTCACCATCGACCGCGATGGCGAAGCTGTCATCTATCGCGGGCTGTTGCGCGAGGCCGAGGCCAAGGCGCTGCGCACGCTGCACCGGCTGCGGCAGGGTTTCGCGGAGGGCGGAAGCGCGAACGAGGACGAAGGCGATGCCAACGACGAAACGCCCAAGGCCGTGAACGTCTCCGACCGGCTGGCGCAGCGGTTGAGCGCCCACCGCACGGCGGCGCTGCAAATCGAAGTCGCCCGGCATCCGCACGTCGCGCTGGCTGCGCTGGTGCATGGCATGGTGCAGGCCATCCTGCAGGACGGTCACTACCATGACAGTTTGCCGCTCGGCGTGAGTCTGAAAGCGCAAGACCGACTGGAAAGCCTTGCCCCAGACGTATCGGAATCGCCTGCCGCCGTGGCGCTGCGCACGGCGCAGGAAGTCGCGGGCGAAGCGTTGCCGCAGGACAGCGCCGAACTGCTCGCCGCGCTGCTGGCGAAGCCGCAAGACGAGCTGGTGCGGCTGCTGGCCGTGTGCGTGGCTTCCACAGTGGACGTGGTGACGCCGCGCGCCACCCCGCACCAACCCGGCGCGGAACTGGCGCAGGCCGTGGGCCTCGACATGGCCGCATGGTGGAAGCCGACCGCCGAAGGCTACTTCAAGCACGTTTCCAAGGCAGTGATTCTGGATGCCGTGGGCGCGTTTGCGCCGGATTCCATCACCCGGCTGGCGAAGCTCAAGAAGGCCGACATTGCCAGCGAAGCCGAGCGGCTGGCCGATGGTACGGGCTGGATGCCAGCCATTTTCAAGGCCGAAGGCTCGCAGGAGACAGGCCCGGAGCAGGACGCCCCGGAGGATGCCGAGGCAATGGCGGATGAACCCGCCGAGGCGCTGGCCGCTTGACCCGCGCCGAAGGCAAGCGCCCCGGCCTCGACCGGGGCGCTTCGCTGGAAGGAGAAGTCCCCATGACCCGCATCACCACCAGCCGCCCGCGCATGGCGGCGATCTACGCCCCCGGCACGGTGCGCGCCCGCCGCTGGCACGGCGACGGCGACGTGCGCGGCTACCGTCCGCGCTGGACGGCCCGCGCCGATCTCACCGACATTCACCCCATCACGGGCCACACCTTGCCGCGTGCCGTGTGGTGGCTCATCGAGACGAAGGAATAAACGCGATCAGCACCGCGCCCAGGCCGTTCCGTCCTGGGCGCGGTGAAACGCAAATCGGGCGCGGCCGTGGCCGCGCCCGGTGTCAAAGCCCGACAGCCATTAGCGGCGCAATGCCTTGCGCCGCTAATGGCTGTGCTGGTGATGCACGTCGGGGAAATGGGGATGGCGATGCGTGATCGGCGCATGCCGGTGCGGATGTGAATGCGGCTCTACGCCATCCCACGCGAAGGCGTGTTCATGGCGATGGTGTTCGTCGTGCACATGCCGATGGACATGTTCCAGCGGTTCATGCGTGTGCAGGTGCTCATGCCGTTCGGTCAGGTGCAACCAGACCCCGACGCCCATCAGCACGGCCGCCAGCCAGAAGGCCGCCGAGGTCGGTTCCTGAAAGACGGCGATGGCAACGACGGCCCCGATGAAAGGCGCGGTCGAAAAATACGCGCCCGTGCGGGCGGAGCCGAGGCCGCGCAGCGCCAGGACGAACAGCACCAGGCTGACGCCGTAGCCGGCCAGTCCGACGCTCATGGCTTCGGCCATGCGCGGCCAGGCCGGCAGCGTGACGCCCAGCGCCAACGCCAGCGTGCAATTCGTGATGCCGGCCACCAGCCCTTTGGTGCCTGCGATGAAGACGGCATCGGTGGCCGACACCTTGCGCGTCAGGTTGTTGTCCACGGCCCAGCACAGGCAGGCACCGGCCACGGCGAAGCTGCCCAGTGCGCTGCTCTGTACCGTGCCACCGTGCTGCGACCATGCCAGCAGCAGGCCGCCCGCCACGATGAGGAGCATGCCCAGCACGATGCGCCGATCGGCGTTCTCGCGGAAGACCACCCACGCCAGCACCGCGGTCAGTACCGCCTCCAGATTGAGCAGCAGCGAGGCATCGGCTGCCGAAGTGTGGGTCAGGCCCACCATCAGGAGCAAGGGGCCGAGCACGCCGCCGCTGGCGATGGCCCCTAGCAGCCAGGGCCACTCTCGCGCCGGCAGATCAGGCGCGGCAAAGCCGCGATCCCTGATGAGGCGAACCACCCAAAGCCCGATGCCGCTGCCGAGGTACAGCAAGCCAGCGAGCAATATCGGGGAAATGTCGCCTGCAAGCTGTTTCGCAAAGGGCGTGCTGGCACCGAACAGCAGCGCGGCCGCAAGCGCAGCCAGAATCGGGGGATGGCTTGTCATGGGGAAAGCCTGTCATCAATGCGTCCAAGAATTTCACCTTACACTGGGTTTGCACTTTGCTTTTCCAGTTTCGTTGCCGGAATCGCGTTGGCGTGACGACGCCAAGGGCGCCGCCGGGCTTTCGGGCTGCGCCCCATGCCGTCTTCGCCGTCACGGCCATTCGGCTTCAATCCCGCACGCCTTCGCGCCTGCGGCGCTGCGCGCTTCGCTTGCGAGGAAGGCTGCGCCCCGCCGCAAGGGGCGGGGCTTGTGAGGCTACGCCCCAGCTTGCTGCGGCAGGTTGTGCCCAGGCGTGCCGTCCTCGACGCTGGCGGTTCGCCGCCTGTACGTCACGAAGGACGGTTCACCGACACGCCGCCCGGCCGCCCTATGGAGCTTCCACGCCACGCCTCAAGCACGTCGCCGCAAGCTGCGGCAAGGGCGTTCTCGCCTTTCGTTGGGGTGTTGGCCTTGCCCGCGCCAGGGCGCAAGCCGGTGCAGCCGTCGCGCGGAGATGCCGAGTCGGCCATGTCTCCTTTCGGGACAGGCGGCCCGTGCGTCCTTGCTTTGTTGTGAATCCTGGCGAGGGCACGGCTTCGCCTTGGGCTTCATGGCCGCAACCTTCCAGCGAAAACAATTTCCCCGCCGCTGCGCGGCTTCCTCGCGGGACAAATTCTTTTCGCTTCCAGGTTCTCCACTGCGTTGCGACCGCAAGCGGTGCGGCCAGCCCATCCCCCGCCGGCCGGATCACAACAAGGACGCACCGGCGCGACCTTGTTCAACCCGAAAGGAGAAAACATCATGGCTAACATCGGCACCTTCACCGCAGAGAAAGACGGCTTCACCGGCACGCTCCGCACCCTGACGCTCCACGTCAAGGTCAAGCTGGTTCCCAACGACAAGGGCGAGAAGGAGAACGCCCCCGATTTCCGCCTGCAGGCGGCCGGCCACGACATCGGTGCGGCGTGGAAGAAGACCAGCGAGGCCGGGCGGGATTACCTGTCCGTGACCCTCGACGATCCTTCGTTCCCGGCAACGGTCTATGCCCGCCTGATCGAAAGCGAGAACGGCACGCACGACCTGATCTGGTCGCGCAGCAAGCCGCAGGCGGCCTGACGGCCACCCACCGCGCCCCGCCCATTGCGGCGGGGCGCCGTGCTGCCAGGAGCAGCACGTCACGCACGCGCTTATGGCGCGTCGCGTTCTTTCAAGACGGCCTCAAGCTCCTGGCGCACCTGCGCCAGAAGCTGATCGGCCTTGCGCGTGCTGTCGCCGGCGTAGGCCAGCGTCAGCAGCGTGAGCGGATGCACTTCCATGACTTCGCACAGCTCGGTCAGCTTGTGCAGGGTCGGGCTTTTCTGCTCCCGCTCCAGCGAACTCATGTAGGTACGGCTCGACACGTCAGAGAACGCTTCCTGGGTCAAGCCCCGCGCTTTCCTGACCGTCCGTATCGCCGTTGCCAATGAGTGTTTCGCCGTCACCTATGGTTTCCCCGAAAAACCAAGATGACAGCCGATTGCGCCCTATAGGACTACAATCTATAGTGTTCATTTGGTGTTGTTGACTTCCGTATTCGTGCCTTTACGGAAAGCCGCATTGGCTGATTCCGACAGAATCGGGGAACCGCATCCGTGTCTCTTCTGACCCACACAATTCCGCTTCGACGTTTCCATGCACGTACGGATTCGGTAGCTTGTGCCTCGGTACTTTTGCGCGAAAGCACGCATCCGCTTCCTTGGTTCTGCGCCTTCGCGGAAAAGCGCATCTGCGCATCGTCGGATTCGTGGGGGTACCGGCCTTGATCCAGCCGCTCGTCACCGAAAAACAACGGGTGCAGCTGCTCGCCGTCGGCGCAGCGCTCGCCGATGGTCAGAACATCGACCCAATACCAGCGGTGCGACTGTTTACGCCGGATGCGCACGCGACTTGGCTGTTGGCCGCGCTCGATCCTGTCGATGGGGATACCGCTTGGGGGCTGATCGACCTCGGTATTGGGATGCCGGCGCTGGGGACGATCAAGCTATCCGACCTGGCGGGCATCGTCGGGCCGCAGCAGCGGCCGGTCCGGCGCGACTTCTATTTCCACGCGGCACGGCCGCTTTCGGAATACGTCAGGCTGGCGCAGCGCGATGGCTCCATCCCCGACTAATCGGGGCGCATTGTGTCTTTTTCGATCTAGCTCAAGACGGCCAAGGTCTGGATCGGCGTCCTTGCACCAGTCGGGTGCGATCCTGACCAAAAAAGACATGGTGCGCGACGTGGCTTTCGGCAGGGTGTGTGGCGTTGCGCGCCATTTCTACGCGGCGCAGCCGTCGCACTCGGACGACTTATGCAAACTTCGGAGCTAATCGGTGTCGACCGCTTTTCACAATTTCAGCTTACGCCTTCTGATACCACTTCGATGCTGCTGAAGCCTTAGCTCCCGCGTTCAACGCCCGTGGCGACGTTCCTGTTGAATAGGAGGTCGCGTCATGGCCGATCGAAGCGCCGAAGCCTGGTATCCGACTGCCGCGTATCTCTACGTGCTGCACTTGGACGGTCCCGCGCTCGCCTGGGAGTACCTGCGTCGCCATCCCGACTACCGGCGCGACTGGCTACGCCGTCGCCGCCAGCCAGAGGCGGCGCACGCCTGGGGGCTGCGCCTGCTGGAAGACCCCGCACTGGATGCACGCGATGCACATCCGGACTGGTTCCCCGACCATGCCGGCGTGCTCCAGCTCTACCCGGATGCCGACCCGCCGCCGCAGGCGGACGCCTTCGAGTTCTGGCGCATCCCCGGCCACAAGCATCTGCTCCATGACGGCAAGCGTCTGGTGCTGACGGCGCGCTGGCCCGGCTGTTGCCTGCGACTCGCACTGGCGCCGGGCCTGGCCGATGGCATGGCCTACCTGTACGCCATCCGCGCGTGCGTCGCGCCTTGCGCGAGCTACCGCACGATCACGGCCGAGCTGGATAAGCTGGCGACCGCGGACGACGCACCTGCGGCGACGGCCCGTTCCCGGCCCACGCCGGCCGCGCTGCTGGAGCTGCACACCTTGCAGGCGCTCGACGCGACCCTCGCGGGCGCGTCCTTGCGCGAAACGGCCGAAGGACTGTTCGGCGCCGAAGCCGTGACCGCCGGCTGGTACGCCGACGGCGGCCTGCGCTCGCGCGTGCGCCGCCTCGTTCGGCGCGGCCGATCGCTGATGCGCGGCGGCTACCGCCGCCTTGCGCAACTCGAATGACCTGGGGAGGGTCGCTTTGCCTGCGCTGCAAGACGACCCTCCGCGCAACGCATCGCTATCTTGAGACTGCCTCCATCCGGCTGCGCTGGTGCTGCCGGCGCTTCTGACCGATGGAGGTTCACTCGATGCGACCCGCCCCCTTGCGGCCTGCTGCCGCTGCCACCACCACGCCCGCACAACCCCAGCGCTACCTCACCAACGACGAAGCCGCCGAGTACCTGCGGCTGTCGCCGCGCACGCTCGAAAAGCAGCGCGTGATCGGCGGCGGGCCGAAGTTCCGCAAGTTCGGCCGCCGCGTCATGTACGCGGTGGCCGACCTCGATGCCTGGGCCGACCAGCGCAGCTTCGAGGCCACCTCCGACCCCGAATACGCCGAGCACCACTCGGCCGACAGCCGTGCGCGCTGATCGGTGGCTCGCCGGTGGCCATCGTCATGCCCAGCCCATCGCGGGAGCGGGAACAGCTCGACCTGTTCCGCGCCTTGCCGGGCGACGGCATGGCGCCGCGCGACAGCCAGGACTTGATGGCCTTTCCGTTCTTCTCGCTGGCGAAGTCGCGGCGCACCGCGCCGATCGACTTCCGCGCCGGCGGCGTCACGGTGCGCGTGGAGGGCACGCAGGAACACGGTATCGCCACGATTTGGGATGCGGACGTGCTGATCTGGGCGGCTTCGCAGATCGTGGAAGCGCGCGACGCGGGTCTGCGCCCGTCGCGCCTGATGCACGCGACGCCTTACGAGATCCTGCGCTTCATCGGACGCGGCGTGTCGCTGCGCGACTACCAGCGCCTCAAGGCCGCGCTCGACCGGCTGCAATCGACCACCGTGGCGACGTCCATCCGCGAGACGACCGGGCGGCGCCTGCATCGCTTTTCGTGGATCAACGAATGGAAGGAGCTGGCCGATGCCCGCGGCACGCCGCTGGGCATCGAGCTGATCCTGCCGGACTGGTTCTATGCCGGCGTGCTCGACGCCGCCCTGGTGCTGACCATCGACCCGGCGTATTTCCGGCTGACCGGCGGCATCGAGCGGTGGCTGTACCGGCTCGTGCGCAAGCACGGCGGCAAGCAGCCTGGTGGCTGGCAATTCGACTTCCGGCACCTGCACAAGAAATCCGGCAGCACGGCGAAGCCCTACGACTTCGCCTGCGACCTGCGCGTACTGGTCGCGCGCCAGTCGCTGCCCGGCTACGTGCTCGGCATCGAGCGGATGCCGGGCAGCGGCATGGAACTGCTGACCTTCCGGCCCGTGCCGGTCACGGCACGGGGATAACTCGGGGAAATCGTGTGGACGGCCTCGTGCTATCGGGCGTGCCGCGTATCGTGCTATCGGGCGTGTCCCACTCGTGCTATCAGGCGTGCGAAATCGCCGGAAAGCCAATGCTGGCGCGGGTTTCGGCGTGCTCTAACTTCCCTAACTTAAAGACTCTAACTCTTGGTAAGAGCGCGCCGTTTCGGTGGACAACCACGAAACGGCACGCTCCGGCCGGCCAGCCAACACGGAGGGCCGCGGCATGATCGTCGCGCTGCTCAACCAGAAAGGCGGCGTCGGCAAGACCACGCTTGCCACGCACATCGCCGGCGAGCTGGCAATGCGCGGTCAGCACGTCGTTCTGCTCGATGCCGACCCGCAAGGCTCGGCGCTGGACTGGACGCAGCGGCGTGCACAGCAAGGCTTGCCGCGCTTGTTCAGCGCCGTGGGCCTCGCCCGCGAGACGCTGCACCAGGAAGCGCCGGAGCTGGCCCGCCGCGCCGACCACGTCGTCATCGACGGCCCGCCGCGCATCGCCGCGCTTGCGCGCTCCGCGTTGCTGGCGGCCGAGCGCGTGCTGATTCCCGTGCAGCCCAGCCCCTACGACCTGTGGGCCTCTGCCGAGATGGTCGCGCTGATCCGCGAAGCGCAGGTGTTCCGGCCGGCGCTGCGCGCGGCCTTTGTCGTCAATCGGCGTGTCAGCACCACCATCATCGGTCGCGAGGCACGCGGCGCGCTCGCCGAGCAGCCGCTGCCCGCGCTGCACTCGGAAGTGCATCAGCGCATCGTGTTCGCCGACAGCGTGGCCGCTGGCCGGCTCGCACGCGAGACGGCGCCCGACAGCGCCGCCGCGCGCGAGATCGCCGCGCTGACCGACGAGCTGCTGCGGTGGCCGACATGAACCAGCGCAACGGCAAACGCATCGCCATCGGCGCACGTCCGCCGGCGAACCCGCACGCCGAGGCGTGGGTTCGCCAAGGCGACGCCGACGGCCTCCAGAAAGGCGACCTCTACACCGCACGCCTGACCCTCGACATCACGCCCGCGATGCGCGCCCGCATCAAGGTGTCGGCGTTCACGCAAGGCGTGACCGTCGCCGAGCTGCTGCGCGCGCTGCTGGAACGCGAGTTCCCGGAGAAGACCTCATGAAAGCATCCGCTCTGGCGGCCACGGCTGCGCCGCCGCCGTCGCCCGCGCTGCTCGCCGGCCAGGCCGGCGTCGCGCCGCTGACTCGCGTTTCGCTTGTCCACGTTGAGCAGCGTATCGACCTCTACCTGCGCTTCGGCGAGCCGTCGCGCATCGTCCGGCTCGACCGCTGGCGGCGTGTCGCGGTGTTCCTGCCGGGTGCGATGTTCTGCCGTATCCGCTGGCAGGCGAACGACTACGGCACGACCCGCTGGCAGCTCATGGTGATGCAGGCTTGCATGCCGCTGGACGCGGCGCAGCGTATCCCAGGCGTGTTGCCCGGCGCGCGCTTGCTGCTGCACGCCGAGGGCGAACCCGCCGTGCGCGCGGTGCTGGCACAGCTCGACGCCATCGAGGTGCAGGGCATCGCGCCTGCCGACGTGTCGCCCGCGTACTGGCGCACGCTCGGCAACCGGCTCGCTGCACGCTTGCCGGTGCCCGCATACACCGCCGAGCGGCACGCCGCCTGGCTGGCAGGGAGGGCGCTGCCATGACGGCCATTTCCCCATCCAGCACCACACCGCATCCTCGCTCGCGCCGACGCGCTCGCATCGTGCTGGCGGCTCTGTCCGCCTGTGGCTTCGCTGCGCTGGCCTGGGCGTCCTTCGTGTCGCCGCTGCCGCGTTTGACCTACAACCCATCCGACAGCGTGGCGGTCGGCTGGTATCGCGTCGATCCGCTCGAACATCGCACCGACGCGCTGCCACGTCCGTTGTCCGTGGACAGCATCGTGCTCGTCCCGCTGCCGGCCGCCGCTGCTGCGCTGGCCGCGCAGCGAGGCTACTTGCCGACGCGCGTACCGCTGCTCAAACGCATCGGTGCGGTCGCGCCGCAGCAGGTGTGCATCGTCGGTCGCAGCGTGCGCATCGACGGCGTGCCGGTGGCCGCCGTCTTGCCGTCCGACCGCATGGGGCGGCCGCTGCCATCCTGGCAGCAATGCCGCCGCCTCGAATCGGGCGAGCTGTTCCTGCTGAGCGTGACCAACCCGGCGTCGTTCGACAGCCGCTACTTCGGCCCGATACCCGCATCCGCCGCGCTCGGCGTCGCGCATCCGCTCTGGCTGGAGACACGCCGATGATGGCCGCCGATTCGCTGCGCTTTATCGTGCCATCCGGCGTGTCGGTCCGCTGGCCGTCGCCGTGTCGTAGCGCGTGTCGTGCGAACGCATCCGCGCCGCACTTCGCGCAACATCCGGCGCGGCGTCCCCACGTGCAGGCGTCTTGCCTCGGACGCGCCCGGCCTGCGGCCGTGGCCGCGTTCGCCGGCGCGCTGGCTGCAAGCAGCGCAGCGCCGCCGGGCCGCCGATGCCCGGAGCGTCAGCGCAGGGCGAAGGCGGAAGGCAAGATAAAAGGTCGCGGCACATGGCCGCTTGAAAACCGTGTCTGCACATGGGGGTGGCGCGGCACGCACCAGGGGGTGGCAGCGTGCCGCGACGGTGCGCAATGCCGCATTCGCATGGGCGAAGTCGCGTGCTTCGTCCGCTGGACTGCGCCGGTCTTGGATGGAGCTACGCCATGAGCCAGCGCGACGACGACCGCTTCCGCGTCCGTCCCGGTGCGCCGAAACAGCGCGGCGATGCCTTCATCAACAAGGTGCTGCGCCAGACCAGCAAGGCCGGCGCGAAGCTCGGCAAGGCGGCCGGCAAGGTCGGGCAGCGCCCCGGTTCCCGGCTGGGCCGCGGCCACGTCGCGGCGCGCTTCGCCGGGCGGGGACTTGGGGCAAATGCGCGGCGCGTGACAATCAAGGCCCGGCTGGTGAATCTGGCGCAGGCCGGGCCACGTTCGACCGTTGCGCACCTACGCTACATTGAGCGCGAAGGCGTCGATCGCCAGGGCGGGCCGGGCCGTGCCTACGGGCCGACGACCGACGATGCCGACCTCGAAGCGTTCAAAGAGCGCGGCGCCGATGATCGCCACCAGTTCCGGTTCATCGTCTCGCCGGAGGATGCCGAACAGCTCGACGACCTGCGCACCTACACTCGGCACTTAATGGCGCGCATGGAGGCCGACCTGGGCACGCGGCTGGAATGGGTGGCGGTCGATCACTGGAACACGGACAACCCGCACTCGCATGTCGTCCTGCGCGGCAAGGACGACACCGGCAAAGACCTCATCATTTCGCGCGACTACATCGCCGAGGGGATGCGCCGGCGGGCGTCGGAGCTGGCGACCGAATGGCTGGGGCCGCGTACCGAGCTGGAGATGCAGCGCGCCATCCAGCGCGAGGTGGAACAGGAGCGATGGACGGGGCTGGATCGCACCTTGCAGCGCGAGGCCGGCGACGACGGCCTGGTGCGCGTCGAACGCTTCGCCGAACCTCGTCTGCAACGCCAGCGGCAAGTGCTGATCGGCCGCCTGCAACGCTTGCAGCGCATGGGTCTGGCGACCGAGCCGCAGCCCGGAGTGTGGACCATCCATGCCGAGGCCGAACCGACCTTGCGGGCGATGGGCGAGCGCGGCGACATCATCCGCACCATGCAGCGAGCGATGAGTGGCAAGTCTCGCGAGCTGGCCGTGTTCGAACCGAACAACGACGGCCGCACGCTTGTCGGCCGAGTCGCCGGCAAGGGGCTGGCCGACGAGCTGTACGACAAGGGCTATCTGATCGTCGATGGCACCGACGGCAAGGCGTACTACGTCGCGCTGCCGCCGAGGTCGGAGCTGGAGCAGTACCCGGCCGGTGCCGTGGTGGAAGTGAAAGGCGCGGCCGACGTACGCGCCGCCGACCGCAACATCGCCGCGCTCGTCGTCGATGGCGTGTACCGCGCCGATCATCACCTGGCCGTCGCCCAAGGCCAAGTCACGCCCGACCGCGACCCGCGCGAGGTCGTGGCCGCGCATGTGCGCCGTCTCGAAGCCCTGCGCCGCGCCGGCATCGTGGAGCGCGAGGCCGAAGGCGTCTGGCGCGTCCCCGGCGACCTGGCCGAACGAGGCCGCCAGTACGACGCGCAGCGTCTTGGCGGCGGCGTGGCGGTGGATCTGAAATCGCACCTGCCGATCGAACGGCAGGTGCGCGTGATCGGTGCCACCTGGCTCGACCAGCAGTTGGTCGGCGGTGGCAAGGGGCTGGGCGACTTGGGCTTCGGTGCCGAGATCAAGGACGCGCTGCGCCAGCGCGCCGACTTCCTGGCCGAACAGGGATTAGCCGAGCATCGCGGGCAGCGGGTGATCCTGCCGCGGAACCTGTTGGCGACGTTGCGCGGCCGCGAGCTGGCGAAGGTCGCGCAGGAAATCGCGGCGGAAACTGGCTTGACACATCGGCCGCTAGCCGACGGCGAGCGCGCGGCGGGCATCTACCGCCGCAGCCTCACGCTCGCCAGCGGGCGCTACGCGATGCTCGATGACGGCAAGGGATTCAGTTTGGTGCCGTGGAAGCCGGTAATCGACCAGAGGCTAGGACAGCAGCTTGCCGCGACGGTAAGGGGCAGCAACGTATCTTGGGAGTTCGGTCGGAGTCGCGGACCCTCCATCAATTGAGCCAGCGAACACCAGCATGGCGGCGTCCCCTTCGTTGCCGTCGAAGATCGACGCCCCCCGATTGGGATCGAGGAGTCCAGCGCGGCCGAGCGACCAAGCGCACAAGAAGAAAACCGCCTCTTTGAAGAGGCGGCCTTAGGATCGGTACCCGAGATCGGAACCGAGCCGACACGCTTTTAAGGGGCGATGGATTTGCCTTCCATAAGCGATAGAACGCGCTGGTACGACAACATCGGAGATCGGTCGGCAACACGGGCCGGCCCTTTCTTGACGCACAATGAAGATGTATCGGCTAGAGCTTTCCTGACGCCGGACGAATGGTCGCTGCGATATGGGGCAACGTAACCTGGAACTTAGTCATCGCATCGTCAGACGTTACGAGCACCTTGCCTCCATGTGCTTCAACGATTGATTTGACAATGGCAAGCCCCAAGCCGGCTCCCTCTCCTTTACGCTGACGCGAGGGATCGGCGCGATAGAAGCGGTCGAAAAGTCGTGGCAAGACTTCTGGAGGGAGCTTATCGCCAGGATTCTCGACCGTGACGGTGGTGGCGGATACGCCTTGGACCAGTCTCACCGTGACCGATGCGCCCCGTGGCGTATAGCGAATCGCGTTCGACAAGAGATTGCTCAGTGCGCGAAGCAACATTTCTCGGTTTGCTCGAATCGGCGCAGCCCATCCGTGAAGTTGCAACAACACTTCTCGATCTTCCGCCCATGCCTCGAAATACTCGAATATCCCTTTGACCAGTTCCGCCAGATCCACATCCGTTAGATGGAGATTCCGCGGATCGTTCTCCGTCTGAGCGAGGAACAGCATATCGCTGATCATTCGACTCATGCGGTTCAACTCTTCCAGGTTTGAGTAAAGGATTTCACGGTACTCCGCGGTGGACCGGCTTTGCCTAAGCGCCACTTCGGTCTGCGTCGTCAAATTGGTCGTCGGGGTCCGCAATTCGTGGGCGATATCGGCGGAGAAATTCGCCAACCGCGCGAAACCGTCTTCAATCCGTCCCAGCACGTCGTTGAACGAGATGACCAGTTCCTCAAGTTCGATCGGGACGTCCTTGGGATTCAGCCTCATGTCCAGCTTTGACGAGCTAATTTTGCGGATCTCCGCGTTCGTCTTTCGTATCGGAAGATGTCCCCATTGCACCGCGAGCCATGCGACCAGTATCGCGATGCACATGACGATGAAAACCGCCCATATCTGCATCCGTTCGAAACTTTTGAGAAAGACAAGATGTATGCCGATGTCTGCCGCAACGGCTACGAGATAGGCTTTATGGTCGGCATTCGCTTCCACACGAACAACGGCTCCGCGGTAGGACTTCCCGCCCTCCTGCCAGATCTTCAGGTTCCGATTGTCTACATGATCGACAGGTTTGCTGATCGCGACCAGCCGTGACAGGTCCGGACCAATGTCTTCCGCATAAACCGTGTTGCCGTTCGCATCTGCCACGTAGTAATAAACTCCGTGATGTCCTCTCACGGCGCGCTGGAGAGCGGTTTTATCGGCGTCAGAATCCACTTCGCGCAACGCCCGGACGACGGAGTTGAATACGACGTTCAACTCGTCTCCGTCCATTTCTGCAAAGTGCTGTTTGAGGGACTGGTCGCTGACCCAATTGAAGGCCAGGAATACGACCGTCATGGCCACCCCGACGAGCGTGGTCACGCGCAATGCCAGCGACGCAGGACGACGGAAAATGGCGAGTCTAGCCGTCATCGTGAACATCCAACATGTAGCCCATTCCCCGCACGGTCTGGATGAGCTTTGGCTCGAAGTTGTCGTCGATCTTTGCGCGTAGCCGGCGAATGGCAACATCGATCACGTTGGTGTCACTGTCGAAATTCATGTCCCAGATTTGAGAAGCGATCAGGGAACGAGGGAGCACCTCGCCCTGACGCCGCGCCAACAGCTCAAGCAACGCAAACTCCTTGTTCGTCAGATTGATCCTGCGTCCTGCTCTCGTTGCACGCCGGCGCGCCAAATCCAGCTCAAGATTTGCTATCTGGATACGATCATGGTGCATGGGTGCAATGCCCCTGCGCAGCAGGGTGCGTACGCGAGCCAGCAGCTCGGAAAATGCGAACGGCTTGACCAGGTAATCGTCTGCGCCGAGTTCCAAGCCCTGGACACGATCGTCCACGTTGCTGCGCGCAGTGAGAAACAACACGGGGACTTGGCTGCCGGAGGCTCTGATCTCCCGAAGGATTTGCCATCCGTCCATTCCAGACAACATGACGTCCAGAATGACGAGGTTGTAGTGCTCGTTCATGGCCATGTGGTGGCCATCGAGCCCGTTGCGGGCAAGGTCAACGGTAAAGCCGGCTTCGGCCAAGCCTTGGCGGACGTAGTCCGCAGTTTTGTTCTCGTCCTCGACGACCAGCAGCTTCATCGCACACTCACACCAGTTTGTCGTGCTCGCGTCTTCGAACTTCGCAAGTCACGTTGGGATTTTTGTCCATTCGCGTGGAAGCTAGCTTAGCGCTCCTGCCGCCAACATGACGAAAGTATTACATCAATGTAATCATCGCGTCACTGGTTCGACAGCGGCCGCTCCCTACGATTGACCGGTGGTGTTAGACCGCGCCTTTCTGCACCCAGCTTCGCGGCGGACCCACAGCTAAGTCAAAGCGATGACTCTAGAGGAGCCGCATGAAATCCCTTTACCCGCCCCCGATGGACTTGTCGCGGCGTCGTTTCGTCCATGGTCTCGCCCTCGGCGGCACGGTCGCCGCGCTCGGTCTGCTGCGCCCGTCAAAAGCCTGGGCGCTGGCCAGCGCGGGTCAGCCCGCCACCCTGAGCGGGACCGACTTTGCGCTGGATATCGCCGAGACGATGGTCAACTACACCGGCCGGCCACGGGTCGCCACCACGGTCAATGGCGGCATTCCGGGGCCGACCCTGCGCTGGAAGGAAGGCACCACCGTCACGCTGCGGGTGACCAACCGGCTGCGGGTACCCACGTCCATTCACTGGCACGGCATCATCCTGCCCTTCCGCGAGGATGGCGTACCGGGCATCAGCTTCCCCGGCATTGCGCCGGGCGAAACCTTCACCTATCGCTTCCCGGTACGCCAGAGCGGCACCTACTGGTACCACTCACATTCGCGATTCCAGGAACAGACCGGCCTGTACGGTTCGCTGGTGATCGACCCGGCCGGACCGGAGCGCAACCCGAGTGACCGCGACTACGTGGTGATGCTCAACGACTGGAGCGACGCCAGCCCCGAGCACATCTTCGCCACGCTGAAGCGCCAGAGCGATTACTACAACTTCGCGCAGCCCACCGCACCCGAGTTCTTCCGCGACGTACGCGATCGGGGGCTTCGTCAGGCGCTGGCCGAGCGCAAGATGTGGAATCAGATGCGCATGAATCCGACGGATCTCAGCGACGTCTCGGGTTACACCTATACCTACCTGATGAACGGCACCGCCCCGGCGGGCAACTGGACCGGCCTGTTCAAGCCCGGTGAAAAGGTCCGGCTGCGCTTCATTAACGGCTCGGCGATGACGATTTTCGACGTGCGAATTCCCGGCCTGAAGATGACGGTGATTTCCGCCGATGGCCAGGACGTGGCGCCGGTGCCAGTCGACGAGTTCCGCATTTCAGTGGCGGAGACCTACGACGTGCTCGTCGAGCCGCAGGAAGACCGGGCGTTCACGATCTTCGCCCAGTCGATCGACCGCACAGGCTACGCGCGCGGCACGTTGGCGCCGAGAATCGGCATGGAAGCGACCGTGCCGGCAATGGATCCGCGCATGCCCGTGAGCATGGTGGACATGATGGGCGCGATGGCGCAGGGCAGCGCCGGACACGGCGATATGCAAGGGATGTCGGGCATGACCGGGATGCAGGGCATGACCGGCATGGACATGAGCGGCATGGCAGCGGCGGCCGCACCGGTGGTGCGCCATGCCCGCACCGAATACCACAATCCCGGCGTCGACATGCACGTCGACATGCCGCGTACCAACCTCGACGATCCGGGCACGGGCTTGCGCGACAACGGCCGCCGCGTGCTCACCTACGCCGACCTGCACACCCTGGGCGGCTCCATCGACAAACGGGAACCCAGCCGCGAGATCGAGTTGCACCTCACCGGCAACATGGAGCGCTACATGTGGTCGTTCGACGGCGTGAAGTTCTCCGACGCCACGCCAGTGCACTTCCGCAGCGGCGAGCGACTGCGCGTGGTGCTGGTCAACGACACCATGATGAACCACCCGATCCACCTGCACGGCATGTGGAGCGAGCTGGAAAGCCCGGACGGTAAATTCCAGGTGCGCAAGCACACCATCAACGTGCAACCCGCGCAGCGCATTACCTACGGAGTGAGCGCCGACAACCTCGGTCGCTGGGCCTATCACTGCCACATGCTGTATCACATGGAAGCGGGCATGTTCCGCGAGGTGGTGGTGTCATGAACATGCCTCGTCGCGACGACCTAATTGTTCCGCATCGTTCGGCGTTGCTGGCCGCGCTGTTGCTGGCATTTCCTCTGGCGGTCATGGCGCAGAGCGCACCGCCTGCGAGCGGTACCTCGTCCACGGATATGAGTTCCATGCCCGGCATGGAACACGGCAGCATGTCCGGCATGCCGACGCCCGCAGCCCCGAGCAGCACAGCAAAACCGGCGACGAAAACGCCCGTCAAGAAGGCTAAGAAGAAACCCGTTCCCGCTCCGGCGACCTCCGCTCCCAGCCCCATGAACGGCGCGGAAGGTATGGACCACAGCGCCATGCCCGGCATGGATCACGACAGCATGCAGGGCATGCAGAAACCCGCCAACCCGGCTGCATCGACGACAACGACCGGCGACATGTCGGGGATGGATCACGGGTCGATGACCGGCATGAGTCCGGAGGCGATGAAAGGAATGGATCACGCTGGCATGGCCGGCATGGATCATGGTGCGATGTCGCAGAAGGACCAGAGCGGCATGGCCGGCATGGGCGCGATGTCGGGAATGACGATGGGCCCCATGCAAGGTGGCAGCCCGCCCCCTGATGCGCGTAGTCCCGACTATTCCGACGGTGTGGGCTACGGCTCCATGCAGGGCATGGACATGGCCGACAACACGCCGCTGGGCATGTTGCTGATCGACCAGTTGGAGGCTTTCCACGGCCGCGACGCGAATGGTCAAGCCTGGGAAGCCGAAGGCTGGTACGGCAACGACACGAACAAGCTGTGGATTCGTACGGAAGGCGAACGCAGCCGCGGAAAGCTGGACGATGGTGGGCTGGAAGCCTTCTGGAATCACAGCATTGCCACCTATTGGGGCACCCAGCTCGGCGCGCGCCAGGATTTCGGCGAGGGCCCGAAGCGGACATGGGCCGCGTTCGGTGTGCAGGGGTTGGCGCCGTACTGGTTCGAGCTGGAGGCCACCGCTTACGTGGGCGCCGGCGGTCGCACCGCCGCGCGCCTGCGTGCCGAATACGAACTGCTGTTCACCCAGCGGCTGATCCTGCAGCCGGAAGCCGAGATCAACCTGTACGGCAAGGACGACCCGCTACGACGCATCGGCAGTGGCGTGTCCGATGTGCAGTTCGGCCTGCGCCTGCGCTACGAGATCCACCGCCAGTTTGCTCCGTACATCGGCGTGAGCTGGGTCCGCCGTGTCGGCACCACGGCCGACTACGCTCGGCAGGATCACGAACCCGTACTCGACCGGCAGATCGTGGCCGGCGTCCGCTTCTGGTTCTGAGGGATTGACCTATGAAAAAGCACAGCGCATACCTCATCACGGTCGCCGTCACCTTGGGGGTCCTGGCCGTCGGTGCCGGCGCCTTCGTCTATTCCGGCCTCTATAACATCGGCGCGGACGACCATCACACCAAGCCGGTGTTCGCCGTGCTGCAAACCCTGCGGAACCGCTCGATCCACCTGCGCTCGAACGATCTGAGCGTACCCAACCTCGAAGACCCGCAACTGATCCTGAAAGGCGCCGGCCAGTACGCGGCGATGTGCACGGGCTGCCATCTTTCGCCCGGTGTGAACGACTCCGAGCTGCGGGTGGGCATGTACCCGCAGCCTCCCAACCTCTCCAAGGTGCACGTCGATCCGAAGGACGCCTTCTGGGTGATCAAGCACGGCATCAAGATGAGCGCGATGCCGGCGTGGGGCAAGGCCGGCCACGACGACCCGACCATCTGGAGCATGGTGGCCTTTCTGGAGAAGCTGCCTGGCATGACGCCGGCCGAATACAAAGCCATCGTGGCCAAGGCGCCGCCGGATGAGGACATGGATATGGACGACGAGGGCGATCATGCCCACAGTCATGGCGGCCACGCCAACGAGGGCGCTCATGCCGCAGCACCAGACATGCAGGGGATGGACATGTCCGGCGACGCTGATCACAACGATAAAGCGGCAGCAGAAGACGGGCACGGTCACACGGCAGCCGCTGCGCCCGCAGCCGAAGCACCGTTGTCGCTGGACGGTATGAAACCGAAGGCGGTGCCGGAGGCAGAGGCCGTGGCCAAGGCGTTCCACGAGGCCCTGCAGCACGGCGACCGCGCAGGCGCACTCGCGCTGCTAGCAGCCAACGCCACCATCAGTGAGGGCGGCCGTATCCAGACGCGTGACGACTACGCCAATGGCCACCTCGGCGAGGACATCGCATTCCTGAAGAACGCGAAAATCACACCTGTCTCGCTCGGTTCCATGCCCATGGGCGGTACCGCGATGGTCGGCAGCGAGAGTGACATCCAGACCACGCTCAAGGGCAAGCCGACCACGTTGCGCAGCCGCGAAGTGCTCAGCCTCAAGAAGGACGGCAAGAACTGGAAGATCGTTTCGATCCAGTGGCAATCCACACCGGTGTCGGGGGAATGATCATGAAGCAATGGCTTGCCCGCGCATTCCCGCGCTCCGGCAAGGTTGGTCGACTTTGATGTATGGCGGTGCTAGCCCCGATGGGAACGGGTGCCGCCGGCGCGCAGAATCTAGGATGCCGACATGCTGATCCAACCGATTGATGTTTTCGTCTATGCGTGGCTCGCAATCGCGGTGCTTTCCGCTGCATACGTCGCATGGGATCAGTTCCGCGGTAATCCCGAACCCACCGTGATGAAGTGGGGCTTCGTGTTGGTGACGCTGTACATGGGGCCGATCGGCTTGCTGCTCTACGTGATGGCGGACAAGGAGCCGACGCCGGGCACGCACGAAGCGTTCGTGCGGCCACTGTGGAAGCAGGGTGTGGGCTCGGCCGTGCACTGCGTCGCCGGCGACGCCACCGGCATTATCTTGGCGGCCGTTGTGGTGTCGCTGATCGGCTTGCCGATGTGGGTCGATCTCATTATCGAATACGCGGCCGGCTTCCTGTTCGGCTTGCTGATTTTCCAGTCGCTGTTCATGCGAAAGATGATGGGCGGTTCGTACGTGGAGAACGTGCGAAAGTCCTTCATGCCTGAGTTCATTTCGATGAACGCGATGATGGCCGGTATGGCACCGGTCATGGTGGTTCTCATGATGGGACGCGACATGCGGGCGATGTGGCCGGGCGAACCGCTGTTCTGGTTCGTGATGTCGCTCGGCGTCACGGCCGGTTACGCGTTGTGCTATCCGGTCAACGTGTGGCTGGTGGCGCGCGGCATGAAGCATGGGCTGATGACGGTACGCCCTCCTGCCAGTGCACGACACGATGAGCCATCTCAGATGTCGCAAGGCGCGTCACACGATCATGGGGCGATGGCCTCGATGGACGCCGGCCACATGACGATGTCAGCGACCATGGGAAAGGATGACGACAAGCGCGGGGCTCCCTCGGACCACAGCATGCACGGCGGAGACAAGAAGCCGACACGCGCACAGCTGGTGGCGGTCACTGCCTTCACCGGTCTGATGCTGATCGCGGGCACGACGTTTCCCTCAGCCTTCTTCAACATGCGACTGTCCGCTCACGAGGTCGGCAGGCTGATCATGCCGCCGGGCATGATCACCACGCAGGAGACGCCGGCCGCGACCATGCGCGACATGGCAGCCATCGATCCGCGCGATAGCGTGTACACCGCCGCAGTGGATGCGCAGGGCGATCGCCCGCTGCAACCGCAGATCGTTGACGGGGTAAAGGTGTTTCACCTCGATCTCGAAGTGATCCAGTGGAACATCCTCGCCGATCGACCGGTAAACGCCTACGCGGTCAATCGCCAGGTGCCCGGTCCGCGTATCGAACTTGAACAAGGCGATCACGTTCGTTTCGTAGTCACCAACCACTTGCCCGAATCGACCACGCTGCATTGGCATGGACTGATTGTGCCCAACACGATGGACGGTCCGGCCGTGGTCACGCAGAAGCCGATCGCGCCCGGCGCCACCTTCACATACGACTATGTGGTCGCGCAGGTAGGCACCTACTTTTATCACTCGCACGATCATCCGGATCGCCAGCAGAGCCTCGGCCTATATGGTGCACTGATCGTGCACCCCACCCATAACCCGGACAACCTCAAGCGTCTCGCCGCATTGAATCTGCCATCCGAAGAGGCAACGGCCGCGGCTGATCCAGCGAAAGAAGTGAAAGCCGATCACGAGTACACCCTCTTGCTGCAGGAGTGGCTCGTGCGTGACGGCGTCACCTATCCGGCAATGAACATGGAAGGCGGTCTGCCCAACTATTTCACGATCAACGGCAAGGCTTATCCGTCCACCGACAGGGTAAAGATGCGCCTGGGCGAAACGATCAAGATACGTTTCGTCGGTAGCAACACCAATTTCGTGCACCCGATGCATATTCATGGCGGCCCGTTCACCGTGGTCGCCCGCGATGGGGTGGATCTGCCGCCGGATGCCCAGTTCCAGGCCGACACCGTGAATGTCGGCCCCGGCCAGCGGTACGACGTCATCTGGACCGCGCGCAAGCCAGGTCGCTGGCTGGTGCACTGCCATATCCCGCATCACACGACCAACAACAACCAGGAACAGCAAGGCGGAGGCGGATTGATGATGGTGCTCGACGTGCTTGACGCCAACGGCCGCTCGCTGCCGTCGCCTGCACTGTAGGATCACGGAGATGGGTGCGGCCCGAAGGCTACGATGTGGTGCTGATCGCCTGCGATGGCCCGATCCTGGTCTTTGCGAGCCATGGGCCGCGAGGACGAGCGCCCGCCGCACATCGGTTGCGCCGCGCTGTCCGTTTGACTTGGATCAATGACGCACCCGACGGGAATGCACTATCGTGACTCGGGCATGAAACGCGCATTCCGCCCTCGTACTCGTCGCCGTCTGTCGTGGCTGGTGGCCCTGCTGTTGTTATGGCAGCAAGTAGCGATGGCAGCCTACGCGTGTGGGGCCGTGCCGGCAGCGGTTGGCGCGGCCGCGGCCGCGGCGCATACGTCTGCGATGGCGAGGATGGGCGACGGCTGCGAGGGTATGGCAGCGCCGGCGGCCGATCCGCTCTGTCGCCCACACTGCCAGCCCGACCATGCCACGCAGGCGGACATGCGCACCGCCTCGGTACCGTTCAGCACGCTGGCCATGTTGCCACCGGAAGTGCTGTCCATAGCCATCGTGGCGTTGCCGTCGGAGCGAAGCCTGATTCGACGCAACCGCTTCTGCGCGCCGCCACTCGTACCCCCCCGATTGTTGTTCTGCTCACTCCTCATTTGATCTGACGCGTCGCGGCATCCACCGACGGGCGCCATGCCGCACGGCACGGCGCGAATTGCAGATCAACGGAGTGTTCACCCATGTTGTCCATTCATTTCGTCCGTCACCCGAGGGTGACGGCCTTGGCTTTGTTCGTGTGGGGAGCGGCAGCTGCGATCGCGCATGCCGCCGAACCACCGCTGACGCTGGAGGCGGCAGTGCGGCAGGGCTTGGCGCGGGCGCCGCAAATCGAGGCGCGCGCCAGCGACACCGCGGCTGCGCACGAGGAAGCCGTGCGGGCTGGCCGGTTGCCGGATCCCACCCTGAAGTTCGGGCTTTCCAACTTTCCCGTCACCGAACCGGGCGCATTCAGCTTGCGGTCGGACGGAATGACCATGCGCACCATCGGCGTGACGCAGGCGATCCCATCGCGTGCAGCGCGCACGGCCGAGCGGTCGCTGGCCACCGCGCAGGTAGACGCGGCGGAGGCCGAGCGCGTGGCCGTCGAGCAAAACGTGCGCGAACGCATCGCCGATACGTGGATCGACGTGTGGGCGATCGAGCAGCGGCGTGGACTGCTGCTCGACCTGCACGACGAGGCGACGCTGGCTGTGCGGATCACACAAGCGCGCCTGCGCGGCGGCGAAGGCAGCGCCGTCGATGCGCTGGCGGCGCAGGCCGAACTCGCTGCGCTGGACAATCGACTGGAAGCGACCGACGCCGATCTGGCGGCTGCGCAAGCCGGCCTGCAACGATGGCTGGGAGTGCCGCCCGGCGTGCTTGCCGCGACGCAGGACTTCAGCCGGCTGCCGGTAACCGCCGATCGCCTGGTGTCCAGCGTTGACCAACAGGCGCCGCTTCAAGCGTGGGCCGCGCGTGAGCAACTCGCGCAGGCGGCGCTTGACCAGGCTCGCGCAGCGAAACACCCAGACTGGAGCGTGAGTGCCAGCTACGGCAAGCGCGCGCCTGGCATGTCGGACATGGTGATGCTGGAGGTAGGGGTCAGCCTGCCGCTGTTCACGCACGACCGGCAGGACCGCGGCATCAGCGCCCGCCTGGCGCAACGCGACGCCGTGCAAGCCGATCACGAAGACGCGCGCCGCGCCCAGCGCGAAGCGGTGACGCGGGCGATTGCCAGCTGGCAAGGCTGGGATGGGCAGATCGAGCGCTACCAGCAAACCCTGCTGCCGCTCGCGCGCGACCGCGCACGAACCGCGCTGGCCGGCTACCGCGCCGGAAGTTCGCTGCAACCGTGGCTGGATGCACGCCGCGCCGAGATCGAGCTGCGCCTGAACTACGCTGACGCGCTGGCATCACGCGCACGGTTGTGGGCCTCGCTTGCCTACCTGCTTCCTGCGGAGGTGACGCCATGAAGCGTCCGTTGATCATCTTTGCCGCCGTCATCGCGGCTGCCGTATTGCTCGTGGTCGGGTATTTCGGTGGCCGTCGTCAGGCCGCCACCGCGCCCATGACAGCCCATCCGTCGGCGCCTGTGTCGGCGGCTGCCCGCAAGGTGCTGTACTGGTACGACCCGATGGTGCCGGAACAACATTTCGACAAGCCGGGCCTGTCGCCGATGGGCATGGAAATGGTGGCGAAGTATGCCGATGCCGCGACGGACCCGAGCGTGGTGCGCATCGATCCCGCCGTCGTGCAGAATCTGGGCGTGCGCATCGCGCCGGTCGAACGCCGCGTGCTGTCCGCAGTGGTGAAAGTCCCTGGCACGGTGGCATGGAACTCCCGCGAGACGGTCACGGTCAGCGCCCGCGTCGATGCGGTGGTCAGCAAACTGCGGGTACGTGCGCCGTACACGCAAGTGTCAGAAGGCGAATCACTGGCTGAGCTGCTGGCGCCGCAGTGGAGCAGCGCGCTGGCCGAGTACGACGCGCTGCAGGGCGCCCAGTCAGCCGATGCGCAATCTCTGCGCGCCGCCGCGCGCGAGCGGCTACAGGTGCTGGGCCTGGATTCCGCGGACATCCGCGCAGCACGCGGCGGTGCGGGAGCGGCGATCACGCTGCATGCGCCTCGGAGGGGCGTTGTCACCACGCTGGATGTGCGCGAGGGACAGCGGGTGAGCGCCGGGCAAACGCTGATGACGTTGAGCGACTTGGCTACGGTCTGGGTCGAAGCGGCGCTGCCACAGGCGGTCGCAGGCGCCGTGCGCGGCGGTACATCCGTCACCGTCACGGCCGACGCACTGCCCGGTCAGGAGTTTCACGGCCGCGTTGAGGCGCTTTTGCCGGATGTCGATAACGTCACGCGGACTCAGCGAGCGCGCATCGTACTCGCAAACCCGGATGGCCGGCTGAGTCCGGGCATGTTCGTTGTCGTGCAACTGCGTCCGGCCGATGGCGAGGCGCTGCCAGTGGTGCCCGACGACGCACTGATCGCAACCGGCCAGCAGACGCGGGTGATCGTGGTGGAAGCAGACGGCCATTTCCGCCCGCTCGCCGTGCGCACGGGCCGCTCGGCTGATGGCTTCACGGAGATTTTGACCGGCCTCCACGGTGGCGAGAAGGTCGTCGTGTCGGGCCAGTTCCTGATCGATTCGGAGGCCAGTCTGTCCGGCGCGCTGGAACGCTTGGGTGACGAACGAGGATCGCCGGTACCGGCCTCAAGCGAGGTGGATCACGCCACGTCCCGTCCCGCGCATCCGGGAGATCACCCATGATCGCCGCCATCATCCGCGCGGCGATCGCGAACCGCGTTTTCGTACTGCTGGCCGCGCTGGCGCTCGCCGCGGTCGGGGTGTTCTCGGTCGTGCGCACGCCGCTGGACGCTTTGCCGGACTTATCCGATACCCAAGTGATCATCCGCACCAGTTGGGCCGGGCAATCGCCGCAGGTGGTGGAGGATCAGGTCACCTATCCGCTGGCCACCACGATGCTGTCGGTGCCTGGCGCCCGCACAGTGCGTGCGTACTCGTTCTTCGGCGATTCTTACGTCTATGTGCTGTTCGACAACAGCACGGATTTGTACTGGGCCCGCTCGCGTGTGCTGGAGTACCTGAGCCAGGTGCGCGACCGCCTGCCGGCCGGGGTCAACCCGTCGCTGGGACCCGATGCCACCGGCTTGGGTTGGATCTACGAGTACGCCCTGGTCGATCGCACCGGCCAGCACGATCTCGGCGAGTTGCGTGCGCTGCAGGACTGGTTCCTACGCTACCAACTGAAGACCGTTCCGGACGTGGCCGAGGTGGCCAGCCTGGGCGGCATGGAGCGCGCCTGGCAGATCGTGCCGGATCCGCAGGCGCTGGCCGCACGCGGCATCACGATTGCACAACTGGTGGATGCGGTGCGCGCGGCCAATGGTGCCAGCGGCGGCTCGGTGGTCGAGCAAGGCGAGGCGGAGCTGATGGTGCGCAGTGAAGGCTACCTGCGCAGCCGCACGGACTTCGAGAATGTACCCGTCACCACCGGTGCAAACGGCGTACCGGTGCTGTTGCGCGAGGTCGCCACGGTACAGCGTGGGCCGAGCTTCCGGCGCGGCGTCGCCGAACTGGACGGCCAGGGTGAAGTGGCCGGCGGCATCGTCGTGCTGCGCTCGGGCAAGAACGCGAAGGCCGCGATCGAGGCGGTCAAGGCGAGATTCACCGAACTTAAGCGCAGCCTGCCGGCCGGCGTCGAGATCGTGCCGACTTACGACCGCTCACAGTTGATCGACGCAGCGGTGGAGAACCTTTGGGACAAGCTGCTGGAAGAGTTCCTGGTGGTCGCGTTGGTCTGCCTGCTGTTCCTCGGCCACCTGCGCTCGGCGCTGGTGGCGGTGGTCAGCCTGCCGCTGGGCGTGCTCGCCGCCTTCATCGCGCTGCACCTGCAGGGCGTGACCGCGAACCTGATGTCGCTCGGCGGCATCGCCATCGCGATCGGTGCGATGGTCGACGCCGCAGTGGTGATGATCGAGAACGCGCACAAACATCTGGAGCACTGGCGCGACGCGCACGGCGGCGACGAACCGCGGGGCCAGGTGCGCTGGTCGCTGCTCGCCGAGGCTGCGGCAGAAGTGGGTCCTGCGCTGTTCGTCAGCCTGCTGATCATCGCACTGTCCTTCATCCCGGTGTTTGCGCTGACCGGGCAGGAGGGCAAGTTGTTCAAACCGTTGGCGTTCACCAAGACCTACGCGATGGCGGCAGCGGCCGGGCTGGCGGTGACACTGGTGCCGGTGCTGATGGGCTACCTGATCCGCGGGCGCATCCGGCCCGAGCACGCCAACCCGCTCAACCGCGGCCTGATCGCTTTGTACCGGCCGATCCTGGAAGCGGTGCTGCGTTATCCGAAGACGACTCTTACGCTGGCCGGACTGTTGCTGCTTACCGCACTGCTGCCTATTAGCCGGCTCGGCAGCGAGTTCATGCCTGCGATGGACGAGGGCACGTTGCTGTACATGCCTACCGCGCTGCCGGGCCTGTCCTCGGGCAAGGCCGCGCAACTGTTGCAGCTCACCGATCGCATGATCAAGACCGTGCCTGAGGTCGAGCATGTGTTCGGCAAGGCTGGCCGTGCCGACACGGCCACCGATCCAGCGCCGATAGAGATGTTCGAAACCACGATCACGTTCAAGCCGAAAGCGCAGTGGCGTCCCGGCATGACGATGGACAAGCTCAAGATGGAGCTGAATCAAGCGGTGCACGTGCCGGGTCTGACCAACCTGTTCGTGCCGCCGTTGCGCAACCGAATTGACATGCTGGCCACCGGAATCAAGAGCCCGATCGGGATCAAGGTGCTAGGCAGCGACGTGGCTAGCCTGCAAGCGGTGGCCGACCGGATCGAGGCGGTCGCGCGTAACGTACCCGGTGTGGGCTCGGCGATTGCCGAACGCGCCGCCAGCGGACGCTACATCGACGTGCGAGTCCGCCGCGCCGAAGCGGCTCGCTACGGACTGAGCCAGCAGCAGGTGCAGCAGCTGGTGGCGACGGTGGTTGGCGGCGACCCGATCGACCAGGTGGTCGCGGGGCGCGAGCGCTATCCGATCGTACTGCGCTATCCACGCGCGGCGCGCGACTCGCTGGCCGCGCTGGCGCAGTTGCCGATCGTCGCAGCAAACGGCGCGCAGCTGACGCTGGGCCAAGTAGCCGATATTGAGGTCGTCGGCGGGCCGCCGATGCTGAAGAGCGAGAACGGTCAACTGGCAACCTATGTCTACGTCGATACCGCCGGCCGAGACCTCGGTGCGGTGGTGGCCGATCTACAGCGGACCGTGGCCCGCGAGGTGCGCCTGCCGCCAGGCGTCACGCTGTCGTGGTCGGGTCAGTTTGAGTATCTGGCGCAGGCAATGCAGCGACTGACCTTGGTGGTGCCGGTCGTATTGTTGATCGTGTTGGTATTGATCTACGTCGTGTTTCGTCGAGCCAGCGAGGCAATGCTGATCATGGCCAGCGTGCCACTGGCGCTGGTGGGCGGACTGTGGCTGATCTGGCTGCTCGGCCATGCGGTGTCGGTGGCGACGATGATCGGCTTCATCGCGCTGGCCGGGGTCGCCGCCGAATTCGGCGTCGTGATGATGCTGTACCTGCGCCACGCGTGGGATCGCCGGATGGCCACCGATCCGCACGCGGGCTTGGCCGAACTGGACGAGGCGATCCGCGAAGGTGCGGTGCAGCGGGTCCGGCCGAAGGCCATGACCGTCGCCGTCATCCTGGCCGGTCTGCTGCCAATCCTGCTCGGCCACGGGGCCGGTTCGGAAGTGATGCAGCGCATCGCTGCGCCGATGGTCGGCGGCATGCTTACCGCGCCCCTGCTGTCCATGCTCGTGCTGCCCGCAGCGTTCCAGCTTCTGATGCGGCACCGGCTGCACAGGGCCAAGCAGTCGAGCCCGAAGCCCAGTGCCTATCGGGAGCAGTCCTGACGCGATCGCGCCCGTAAAGCCCTGACGTTCGGCGGCGTGACTACGCCTACGTATCAGGATCGCCGGCCGGCGCGCCCAATTGAATGACATAACGATTACAGAAAGGTAACGGGGAGGTCATTCGCCCGACAGCAGCCGCTACCTACAGTTTCCCGATGACGAATTTCATTGGGACCGGCATTTCTGGCATTCGGCTGCCGCCTCTATCTGCCGGCCATCGCTTGGCCGGCGGCTGGGCGTAGGCATTGGTCCATCCAAAAGGTTGGGAGCATCCCTATGAACCACCCTGGCAAGCCATCGAAACACGCTCATTCGCAAGAGGGTGTGCCCCTGAGTGCTGCAGCCCTCGGGACACCTGGGAGCCACAGCCCTGATGGCGGCGTGCCCGTACAAGGCGATGGCCTGCCTCAATCCGATTCCGCATTGCCGACTGATACGACGCGGCGTGACCCGGTTTGTGGCATGACGGTTACTGCACAGTCGGCGCACCGATCCATTCATCGCGGACACACGCACCTCTTTTGCAGCGCGGGCTGCAAGCGCAAGTTCGACGCCGATCCAGCACGGTACGTCAGCGACATTTCTAGCACCGCCGGAAACGACACCCTCACTCACAGCTGCCATCAATCCAGTCCAACCGCTCAACAGCCATCGGTCGTGGCACCTGGGACGGTCTATACCTGCCCGATGCATCCCGAGATCCGCCAGGATCATCCGGGCACCTGCCCCAAATGCGGCATGACCCTAGAGCCGCTACTGCCCGAACTCGACGACGATAACCCGGAGCTACGCGACTTTTCACGGCGCTTTTGGTGGACGCTGCCCCTGACGCTGGTGGTCCTGGCCTTGGCAATGCTGGGCGAGCGCCTGCATCTCATGGACATGACGGTGCAGAGCTGGGTCGAGCTGGTGCTGTCGTTGCCGATCGTTCTGTGGGCCGGATGGCCATTCTTCGCGCGCGGGTGGCTGTCCGTAATCAATCGCAGTCCGAACATGTGGACACTCATCGGCCTCGGCACGGGCGCGGCTTTCATCTACAGCGTGGTCGCAACGGTCGCGCCGGAGGTGTTTCCGAAGTCCTTCATGTCCATGGGTCGCGTGGGCGTTTATTTCGAGGCCGCAGCCGTCATCATTTCGCTCACCCTGCTGGGCCAAGTGTTGGAACTCAAAGCCCGCTCGCAGACCTCCGCCGCAATCAAGTCCTTGCTTGGGCTCGCCCCGAAGACTGCGCGCCGCATCCGCGCTGACGGTGGCGAGGAGGACATACCGCTTAGCCATGTCCACGTCGGCGACCTGCTGCGCATTCGGCCAGGTGAGAAAGTCCCCGTCGATGGAGTGGTCTTCGAGGGCACCAGCTCGGTGGACGAATCCATGCTGACGGGCGAGCCGCTGCCAGTCAGCAAGCGCGAAGGAGACAAGGTCATCGGGGCGACGCTCAACACCCATGGTTCGCTTGTCATGCGGTCGGAGCGGATCGGATCGGAAACCGTGTTGTCGCAGATCGTCCAGATGGTTGCGCAGGCCCAGCGCTCCAAGGCGCCGATGCAGCGCATGGCGGACATCGTTGCCGGATACTTCGTGGCGACTGTCGTTGCTATTGCCATCACAACTTTCTTCGTCTGGGGATTTTTCGGGCCACAACCCTCTTGGGTTTACGGACTGATCAATGCCGTAGCTGTGTTGATCATTGCCTGCCCCTGCGCGCTAGGACTCGCGACACCCATGTCGATCATGGTCGCAACCGGCCGTGCCGCAACACAGGGTGTTCTTTTCCGCGACGCGGCGGCTATTGAGAATCTTCGCAAGGTTGACACGCTGGTTATCGACAAAACCGGCACGTTGACCGAAGGGCGGCCCGTCTTTAACTGCGTGATACCGGCCGCCGGCTTCGCAGCCGAGGAGGTGCTGCGCCTTGCTGCCAGCCTCGATCAAGGCAGTGAGCATCCGCTGGCTGAAGCCATCGTGCAGGCCGCACGTGCCCAAGGCTTGACTCTCGTCAAGCCTCAGACCTTCGAGTCGGGTTCCGGCCTGGGCGTGCGTGGCAACGTGGAACACCAGCAACTGGCGCTAGGCAATACGGTGTTGATGGAGCAAGTGGGCGTGTCGGTCGCACCGCTTGTTCCGCAGGCCGAGACGCTTCGCACCGAGGGCGCCAGTGTCATGTACTTGGCCGTAGACGGCCAGCTCGCCGGCCTGCTTTCGGTGTCCGATCCGGTCAAGGCCAGCACGCCCGAAGCTCTTGCTGCGCTAAAGGCAGCGGGCCTGCGCGTCATCATGGCGACTGGCGATGGCAAGACCACCGCCAAGGCGGTAGGTGCGCGGCTCGACATCGACGACGTGCATGGCGAGGTCAAGCCGGCAGACAAACTCTTGCTGATCGAACGCCTTCAGAAAGAAGGTCGCATCGTCGCCATGGCCGGCGACGGCATCAATGATGCGCCGGCTCTCGCCAAGGCGGACGTCGGTATCGCGATGGGCACTGGGACCGACGTGGCGATGAACAGCGCGCAAGTGACGCTCGTCAAGGGCGATCTGCGCGGGATCGTCGTTGCGCGTGCGCTCTCCGTGAGCACGGTACGCAACATGAAGCAAAACCTCGTGTTCGCGTTCTTCTACAACGCGCTGGGCATCCCTATCGCTGCCGGTGTTTTGTATCCGGTCACGGGCTGGTTGTTGTCGCCTTTGATCGCCGCATTGGCGATGAGCCTGAGTTCGGCTTCGGTCGTCGGCAACGCGCTTCGGCTGCGGCGCGACAGGCCGTGAAAAATCATCCCTTCGCCTAAACAGAGGAGTTCCGCATTGAAGTCGCACATCGCAAATCGAAGCTAAATCGCCGTCAGGTTTTGTATTGGCCCACCACACTCACTCAGCAGTTCAAGTCACGCAAAGGAGCCACCATGTCCATGCCACGTTTCATATCCAAAGTCGCCGTATTCCTCAGTGCAGCACTGCTCGCCACGGCAGCATTTGCCCATCCCAAGCTGCTTTCCTCGACGCCAGCGGACAAGTCCGAAGTTGCCGCGCCGTCGAACATTGAGCTGAAGTTCTCCGAAACTCTCGTTACGAAGCTCTCTGCCGCGAGTCTCGTCATGACAAGCATGCCTGGCATGGCCGATCACGGACCCATGAAGGTCAGTGTGAACGTGTCGGGCGCCAGCGATGGAAAGACCATGGTCATCACGCCGGCGCAACCGTTGCAGCCAGGTGCCTATCGCGTGGAGTGGCGCGCCGTCTCGTCGGACACTCATACGATCACCGGCAACTTCACTTTCCAGGTGAAATGAACCGGTGGTCGATGACTGGCTGAATATCGCATTGCGCTTCGCGCTCTATGCGAACATGGCGACGCCGTTCGGCGTCGCCGCGTTCGGCGTCTACGCCTTGCACGGAAGCGAGCGATCTTCACCGATCGCGCGCCGCTTTCGAGCCGTGATCGGGTGCGCGGCCGCCATCAGCATCGTGTTGTCGCTATTGAGCATGGCCGTTCTGGCCAAGACCATGTCTGGCGCGCAGAGCTATGGTGAATTGTCGAGCGACATCTTCAGCATGATGCTGACGGGTACCCACATGGGTGTCGCTTGGATAGTGCGCATATTTGCCTTGGCGGCTTGCGTCGTGCTTGCTACGACGAAGCGGAACATGACTTCCCGCTTCGTCGGACTAACCACTGCAAGCGGTATAGCTCTCGCCACGCTCGCGTGGTCGGGACACGGGGCGATGGACGACGGTGTGCGCGGCTACATGCATCTCACAGCGGACATCGCTCATTTATGGGCGGCCGGTACTTGGTCCGGGGCGTTGCTCGCTTTCTTGATGCTTTCTGCTATCAAGCCGGACGACACTCGCAGTTCGATCGAAATCCTGAGCAGAACGTCGAACGGATTTGCTCGAATCGGAACTGTGATCGTCGCAACGCTGACGCTTAGCGGTGCCGTCAACTACGTGCTGATCGCGGGTCCTTCGCTTTCCCCCATCGTCACGACGTTCTACGGCCGATTGCTGTTGGGGAAACTCGCGTTGTTAGCGGGAATGCTCGTGCTGGCAGCCGCAAACCGTTATCGGCTGAGTCCGCGCCTGGAAGCGGCATTGGCGACTGGTGGGGAGCACGCCGAGGCTGTCGAGATCTTACGCCGCAGCCTGTTCGCCGAGATCGCCTTGGCGGTGGTGGTCCTGGCGTGCGTCGCGTGGCTCGGGATTCTGGACCCTGCCGCGCCATGAGGTTTTCAACACCTTCATTGCGGAGGCTAAGAGCACGTCAGCAACTGTAGTCGGTTGAAACGTAGCTGGGTAGAAAAGCCCATAGGAGATAAGCTAGTGGAGCTTCGTCATCTGCGTTGTTTCCTGGCAGTAGCAGAGGAGCTTCACTTCGCGCGCGCGGCGGAGCGGCTGCATATCGAGCAATCGCCTTTATCGCGTGCCATAAAGGAGCTGGAAGAGGACTTGGGCACCCAGCTTTTCGCGCGCACTACCCGCAGCACTCGCCTGACTCGCGCAGGCAAACTATTTCTGGAGCACGTCCCGCGTGTCTTCACTGCCTTGGAGCAGGCGCGCGACAGTGTGAAGGCTGCCGTCAACGGCTTTCACAGCCAGTTGCGGGTCGCGTTGTCGGACGGCATCCCGCCGTCGCGCTTTTCGACCTTCTTGGCGTTGTGCCGCCAAGAGGAACCCGAAATCGAGATACGTCTGTCCGAGGTTCCGCTGGCGCAGCAACTCAAAGGTCTTCACGACGACCTGTACGACGTAGGGTTTGCTCGGTCGGACGAGGTCTCCGATGGCTTCATTGCTGAAGCCATTTGGAACGACCCGTTGATGGTGGCCGTGCCAGCGCGGCATCCACTGCTGACATTCAAACGCATTCCACTCGATGAGGTGCTGCGCTATCCCCTGGTGCTTGGCGACCCTCATGCTTGCGAAGGCTATGCGAAGCAGATCGAGCGCGTGCTGCGACGGGTCGATCAAGAGCCGTTGATCGCCGAACGAGTGGCATCCATCGATCTCATGATGGCCCTCGTGGCGGCGGGCTACGCGTTGGGCCTGGCCGGCGGTTCGCAGATCTCAGCCAGCCGCGAACCGGGCGTCGTGGCACGCCCGCTGGCTGGGCGAACGACTATGCTCACCACCTATCTACTTCGTCCGGACAGTGAGCCTTCGGAGACGTTGGCGCGCTTTATCGAGAGAGCCAGAACCATCGGGCCGCCCGTCGTACTGCCGCGCCCCGATGCACTAGAGGAGACCGATCCATGAAGATTCTTGTGCCACTCGCAGTTGCTGCGACATTGGTCGCCTGTGGAAAAACAGAGCAGACCGGAACGGCGCCTACGTCCTCGTCAACCGAAACGGTGGAATCTCTCGCTGCCAACCCCGAGCGGTTGAAGGCGCTGCGCGAGCAGTGCAAAACTGACCGTGCCAAGCTGGGCGACGAACTGTGCAACCGCGTAGCCCAGGCGACGAATCGGCGCTTCTTCGGCGACGGCAAGACCCCCTATAACCCGCCCAAGGAAGCGCCGAAGTTCTGATTGTTGCCGATTCGCACGAAACTTCCATTTCCTAACTCCATACGCCGCAATGCGCCCTCGCTTGCGGCGTTTCTCGTTGGTCCGCCCCTGCGCGAAATCTTGCTTTTTCCTCGATATTTCTTCCGATAACGGTCTTTGACCGGCCCTCGACCTGACTCCGATCCTCGCGTGTGCGGCACGCCCTTGTGCCGCGTGTTGCACAGGAGAAATCGGAGGCCGAGATGCAAGGTCAAGGCGTGCTGTTCGGACAGATTGCCGTGGTATTCGGCATCGTGTTTGCCGGCGTGTGGGCCGCCACACAATGGACAGCAGCCGCCCTTGGCTACCAAGTACGCCTTGGCTCGCCCTGGTTCGACTTCCTTCACACGCCGGTGTACCACCCTTGGCGGCTGTTCGAGTGGTGGTTCCTCTACGACGGCTATGCCCCGCGCATCTTCGACAAGGGCGGCGCCATTGCGGGCGGCAGTGGCCTGGTCGCGGTGCTGGTCGCCATCGCCATGTCGGTATGGCGCTCGCGGCAGTCGAAGCTGGTCACGACCTACGGCTCGGCACGCTGGGCCGAAGCTGCCGACATTCGCAAGGCCGGTCTCGACAAGCCCGTCGGCGTGTTCCTCGGCCTGCATCGCGGCCAATACCTGCGGCACGAAGGCCCGGAACACGTCCTGACCTTCGCGCCGACGCGCTCCGGCAAAGGCGTCGGCCTGGTGGTGCCCACGCTGTTGAGCTGGCCGGCGTCCGCCGTCATCCACGACATCAAGGGCGAGAACTGGCAGATCACGGCCGGCTGGCGTTCGCGCTTCTCGCACTGCCTGCTGTTCAACCCGACCGATCCGAAGTCGGCCGCGTACAACCCGCTGCTGGAGGTCCGGCGTGGCGCGCATGAAGTGCGCGACGTACAGAACATCGCGGACATCCTGGTCGATCCCGAAGGCGCGCTCGAACGCCGCAATCATTGGGAGAAGACTTCGCACGCGCTGCTGGTCGGCGCCATCTTGCACGTGCTGTATGCGGGCGAAGACAAGACGCTGCGCGGTGTCGCCAATTTCCTCTCCGATCCCGCGTGCCCGTTCGAGCTGACGCTGCACCGGATGATGACGACGCGGCATCTCGGCGACGTGCCGCATCCCGTCGTCGCGTCCGCGGCGCGCGAGGTGTTGAACAAGTCAGACAACGAGCGGTCAGGCGTGCTGTCCACGGCCATGTCGTTCCTCGGCCTGTACCGCGACCCCACGGTGGCCGAAGTCACCTCGCGCTGCGACTGGCGCATCGCCGACCTCATCGCATCCGAACACCCCGTCTCGCTGTACCTGGTCGTGCCGCCTTCGGACATCAGCCGCACGAAGCCGCTGGTGCGCCTGATCCTCAACCAGATCGGCCGACGCCTCACCGAATCGCTCGACGGCAGCGACGGCATCACGCGCCGTCACAAGCTGCTGCTGATGCTCGACGAGTTCCCAGCGCTGGGCCGGCTTGACTTCTTCGAGACGGCGCTGGCGTTCATGGCCGGCTACGGCATCCGCAGCTTCCTCATCGCGCAGTCGCTCAACCAGATCGACAAAGCCTACGGCCAGAACCATTCCATCCTCGACAACTGCCATGTGCGCGTGACGTTCGCCACCAACGACGAACGTACCGCCAAGCGCATCTCCGAAACGCTCGGCACCGCAACCGAACTGCGCGCGCAGCGCAACTACGCCGGCCACCGGCTCGCGCCGTGGCTCGGACACCTGATGGTGTCTCGCCAGGAAACGGCACGCCCCCTCTTGACGCCCGGTGAAGTGATGCAGCTACCACCGGACGACGCCGTGGTGATGGTTTCCAGCGTCGCGCCGATCAGGGCCAAGAAGCTGCGCTACTACGCCGACGCGAATTTCAGGCGCCGCGTGTTGCGTCCGCCCACGCTCGCTGCCGGGAGCTATGCCGACGCACCGCCCATACGGCCCGACGACTGGAGCGCACTGGCGGTCCCCGCTGTTCCTGCTGCGCCCGCCGCTGCGAGCCTGCTGGACGACGACATCGGCACTTCCGATGACGGCGGCCCGCGCCGGCAGCCGGAGCTGTCCGAAGCCGCCGCCTACAGCCCCGAAGAACAGCCGGCGGACAACGATCTGGCGCTGCTCGATGACGACGATCTTCCGTTGCCGCTTCCCCGCCAACTCGATCCGGCCATGCAGCGCACAGCCCGGCTGGCGTCCCTCGACCAACACGACGGGATCGAGCTATGAGCCAGTACCGACTCAACCTGTTCATTCCGCACGAGCACGCCAAGCGGCTCGATGAGTTGGCCGCGAAGAAGGGCGTGTCCAAGTCCTCCATCGTCGCGGCGGCACTCGCGTCCTGGCTCTCGCCCGACGCGGGCGACCAGCGCGAGGCCGCCATCGCCAAGCGGCTCGACCGGCTGACCCGCCAGTTCGAGAAGCTGGAGCGCGACCAAAACATCGAGATCGAAACGCTGGCGCTGTTCGTCCGCTACTTCCTGACGGTGAGCACGCCGGTTCCCGAAGCCCACCAGGAGGCCGCCCGCGCGCAGGGCAAAGCTCGCTTCCAGCAGTTCGTCGAACAGCTCGGCCGCCACCTGATGCGCGGACGCAGCTTGGTGCGCGACGTGGTGGAGGAACTGAACCCCGACACCGCACGACTGGATGACGCGGCGGCATTGGCCGAAGCGCAGGAGCGTTCCTCATGAGCGCGCAACCGCAGTCCTTCGCCACCACGTCGCTCGACCGGCGCATCCGCATGTTGCGCACGGCGATGGGACCGCTGATCGCCGCCGCGCTCGAAGACCCGGACGTGGTGGAAATCATGCTCAACCCCGACCGCACACTATGGGTGGATCGCCTATCGTCGGGCCGCGCACCGATGGGCGCGGAGCTGTCCGAGGAAGACGGCGAACGCATCATCCGCCTGGTCGCGGCGCACGTCGGCGCAGAAGTGCATCGCGGCCAGCCACTGTTGACGGCCGAGCTGCCGGAAACCGGCGAGCGCTTCGAGGGCATCCTGCCGCCGGCCGCGCCGGGTCCGGCCTTCGCGCTGCGCAAGCGTGCGGTCGGCGTGATTCCGCTGGATCGCTACATCACCGACGGGATGATGACCGTCGAACAGGCCGCGTTCCTGCGCGTCGCTGTACGCGATCGGCAGAACATCCTCATCGCCGGCGGCACCAGTACCGGCAAGACCACGCTCGCCAATGCCTTGCTCGCGGAGATTGCAGCCACCGGCGACCGCGTGCTGGTACTCGAAGACACGGTGGAGCTGCAATGCGCGGCGCGCGACCACGTACCGCTGCGCACGCGCGCCGGCGTCGTGTCGATGACCGAGCTGGTGCGCGCCACGATGCGCCTGCGCCCCGACCGCGTGATCGTCGGCGAAGTGCGCGGCGGCGAGGCGCTGGATCTCATCAAGGTGTGGGGCACCGGCCATCCCGGCGGCATCGCCACGATCCACGCCGGTTCCGCGCTCGGCGCACTGCTGCGCCTGGAGCAACTGATTCTCGAAGTGGCCGTGAACCCGCCGCGTGCGCTCGTCGCCGAGGCCGTCAACGTCGTCATCCACATCGCTGGCCGCGGCCAGCGGCGTCGCATCGAGAGCATCGCCCGCGTCGTCGGCTTCGACCGCGGCGGCTATCGCCTGGCGGATGCGCTGGAGCCGTCGCCTCCCGAACTGCCGCTGTCTTCCTCGTCCCCTAACCACCCTGGAGAACTGTCATGACGCAGACACATGCCCCTGATTTCCGCTTTTCCGTAAATCCGGTTTCCATCCCCACACGCCTGCGCCGCCTGATCGGGCCGGCGCACCACGGCCTGTTGTCGGCAGCCGTCATGCTGATGACGGCCGGCACAGCGCAGGCTGCCGGTTCCTCGATGCCCTGGGAAGGGCCGCTGCAATCCATCCTCGAATCCATCCAAGGGCCGGTCGCGCGCATCGTCGCGGTCATCATCATCATCGCCACCGGCCTCGCACTGGCCTTCGGCGACACGTCGGGCGGCTTCCGCAAGCTCATCCAGATCGTGTTCGGCCTGTCCATCGCGTTCGCGGCGTCGAGCTTCTTCCTGTCGTTCTTCAGCTTCTCCGGCGGCGCCGTCGTATGAGCGCGGCCAGCGACTTGCCGGGCTTCGAGGTGCCGCTGCATCGCTCGTTGACCGAGCCGATCCTGCTGGGCGGCGCGCCGCGCACCGTGGCGATCGCCAACGGCACGCTCGCCGCTGCCGTGGGCTTGGGCCTGCAGCTCTGGATTCCCGGCGTCGTGCTCTGGATCGTCGGCCATTCGCTGGCCGTGTGGGGAGCGCGCGTCGATCCGCAGTTCATGCAGGTGTTCGCCAAACACCTCAAGCACAAGCCGCTGCTGGACGTGTGACGGGAGAACGCGATGCTCAACCTCGCCGAATATCGCCAGCGTCCGGCCCTGCTCGCCGACTGGCTGCCGTGGGCGGGCCTCGTTGCGCCCGGCGTCGTGCTCAACAAGGACGGCAGTTTCCAACGCACGGCCCGATTCCGCGGCCCCGACCTCGATAGCGCAACCCAAGGCGAGCTGATCGCCACCACCGCACGCCTGAACAACGCGCTGCGTAGGCTCGGCGCCGGCTGGGCGCTGTTCGTCGAAGCCGAACGACGGCCGGCGGCGGACTATCCGCACTCGGATTTTCCCGAGCCGCTGTCGTGGCTGGTGGACGAAGAACGCCGTGCGACCTTCGAGGAAGCCGGCAATCACTTCGAGAGCCGCTATCACCTCACGCTGCAATACTTGCCGCCGGAGGAATCTCGCGCCCGCGCGGCCAAGCTGCTGTACGAGAACACGCCGACCGCCGGCGTTGACTGGCGCGAACGCCTGACCGCGTTTATTGCGGAAACCGGACGCATCTTCGATTTGCTCGATGGCGTTATGCCGGAGATCGACTGGCTCGATGACGCCGAAACGCTGACCTACCTGCACGCAACCGTCTCGACACGGCGCTACCGCATCGGCGTACCGGCGGTGCCGTTCCACCTCGATGCGCTGCTGGCCGACATGCCGCTGATCGGCGGCCTTGCGCCGATGTTGGGCGATGCGTACCTGCGAGTCGTGACCGTGCGCGGCTTTCCGACCTCGACCTGGCCGGGGATTCTGGACGACCTCAACCGGCTCGGCTTCGCGTACCGCTGGAGCACGCGCTTCCTCTGCATGGACAAGGCCGAGGCCGAAAAAGAACTCGGCCGGCTGCGGCGCCAGTGGTTCGCCAAGCGCAAGAACGTCCTCGCCTTGCTGCGCGAAACGATCTTCCAGCAGGAAAGCCCGCTGGTCGATACCGACGCGAGCAACAAGGCGGCCGACGCGGACGCCGCGATGCAGGAGCTGGGCAGCGATCAAGTTGCCTTCGGCTTTGTCACCGCCACCGTGACGGTGCTCGATGACGATGCCGACACGGCCGACGAGAAGCTGCGCATGGTGGAGCGCGTCATCCAGGGCCGGGGCTTCGTCACCATTCCCGAGACCCTCAATTCGGTGGAGGCGTGGCTGTCGTCGATCCCTGGCAGCGCCTATGCCAACGTGCGCCAGCCCATCGTTTCGACACTGAACTTGGCACATCTGATGCCGGTGTCGGCAGTGTGGGCCGGGCCGGAGAAGAACGACCACCTCGACGGTCCGCCACTGATCGTCACCCGAACCGAAGGCGCGACGCCGTTCCGGCTCGTGACCCACATCGGCGACGTGGGCCACACGCTGATCGCTGGCCCGACCGGCATGGGTAAGTCCGTCCTGCTCGCCACGCTGGCGATGCAGTTCCGGCGTTATCCCGGCTCGCGCATCTTCGCCTTCGACATGGGTCGCTCGATGCGGGCCACGGCGCTGGGCCTGGGCGGCGAGTATTACGACCTCGGTGCGGATGGCGCGATCGCGTTCCAGCCGCTCGCGCGCATCGACCAGGAGGGCTATCGCACCTGGGCCGCCGAATGGGTCGAAGGCCGCCTGACGCACGAAGGCGTCGCGGTCGGCCCCGACGAGAAGGCGGCCATCTGGTCGGCGCTCGGCAGTCTCGCCGGTGCGCCGCTCGAACAACGCACGCTCACGGGCCTGTCGGTACTGCTGCAATCGAACGCGCTGCGCCAGGCGCTTGCGCCGTATGTGCTCGGTGGCGCGCACGGCAAGCTGCTCGACGCCGACCACGACCGGCTCGGCATGGCCGACGTGCAGTGCTTCGAGATGGAAGAACTGATGCACAGCAAGGCCGCGGTGCTGGCCGTGCTGGGTTATCTGTTCGCGCGCTTCGAGGCGCGTTTCGACGGTGCGCCGACGCTGTTGATCCTCGACGAATCCTGGCTGTTCCTCGATGACCCGGTGTTCGCGGCGCGCATCCGCCAGTGGCTCAAGACGCTGCGCAAGAAGAACGTCAGCGTCATCTTCGCCACGCAGTCGCTCGCCGACATCAAGGATTCGAGCATCGCGCCGGCGATCATCGAGAGTTGCGCCGGCCGCATCTTCCTGCCGAACCCGCAGGCGACCGAGCCGCAGATTCGCGCGATCTACGAAGGCTTCGGCCTCAACAGCCGACAGATCGAGATCGTCGCCACCGCGGAGCCCAAGCGCGACTACTACTACCAATCCCGCGCAGGCAATCGCCTGTTCGACCTCGACCTGGGGCCGGTCGCGCTCGCGTTCGCCGGCGCCTCGACGCCCCAAGACCAGCGCGCCATTGACCGCGTGCTGAACGACGCTGGAGCACCGGGCTTCGCCGGCGCCTGGCTGCGCCACCGCGGCCTCGATTGGGCGGCCGACCTGCTGCCGTCCGCGCCATCCGCCGCGTCCTTCCTTGCTTCACAACCACAGGAGATTTCGCTATGAAGATTCGCCTTCTCGCCCTTGCTGTTGCTGCGTTCATCGGCGTTATGCCCGCTGCGCACGCGCAATGGGTCGTCGTCGATCCGACCAATCTCGTGCAGAACACGCTGACGGCCGTTCGCACGCTGGAGCAGATCAACAACCAAGTCCGGCAACTCCAGAACCAGGCGCAGTCGCTGATCAATCAGGCGCGCAATTTGGAGAGCCTGCCGTTCAACGTGGTCAGCCAGTTGCGCACGAACCTGGCGACCACTCAGCAGCTCATTGCGCAGGCGCAAGGGCTCGCGTTCCAGGTGCAGAACATGGATCAGCAGTTCGCGCGCCTGTACCCCGAGCAGTACGCCGCGACCGTGAGCGGCAATCAGATGTATCAGGACGCGCATCAGCGATGGCAGAACACGCTCGAAGGCTTGCAGACCGCGATGCGGATGCAAGCACAGGTCTCGCAGAACGTGACCGAGGACGAGAGCGTGCTGACCGATCTTGTCGGTCGGAGTCAGTCGGCCACCGGCGCTCTGCAGGCGATGCAAGCAACTAACCAGCTTCTCGCCTTGCAGGCGAAGCAGTCCATCCAGGGTCAGCAGCTCCAACTCACGCAAGGACGCGCCGTGTCGCTGGAACTCGCGCGCCAGGCCGCCGCCGTCGAACGTGGCCGCGAGGTGACGCAACGCTTTCTCGGCACCGGCACGGCGTACACGCCGCAGCCAGTGAACTTCTACGGCAACTGATCGGCACGGCCATGAAACGCGCGTCCGTCCTGTTCGCCTTCGCGTGCCTGCTGGCCGGCTGCGATCGGCCGCTGGCGCTTTCGGTCGATGCACTGGCCGCCGATCCGGTACAGCTGCATGCGCTGCGCACGCAGTGCCGCAGCGGCGAACACGACGGCGCGTTCTGCGCGCGTGTGAACCAAGCGGACCTACGCCGGTTCCTCTCAGGGCAGTCCGGACCCGACGAATACCAAACGCTGGCGGACCTGCCTTCTATCCCGGCCAGCTTCGACGGCCCCGATGTGCCGACGGAGGAACGGCCATGAACGATGTTTCGATCATTGACCACTTCCTCAACGTCTTCTCGACTTACATCGACTCTGGCTTCGGCCTGCTGCGCGGCGAAGTCGCGTTCCTGACTGCGACGCTGGTGGCGATCGACATGACGCTCGCTGGGCTGTATTGGGCGCTCGGCCACGCGACCGGCCAAGGCGAAGACGTGATGGCGAAGCTCATCCGCAAAGTGCTCTATGTCGGCGCCTTCGCCTACATCATCGGCAACTTCAACCTGCTGGCCGGCATCGTGTTCCGCTCGTTCGCGGGCCTCGGACTGACGGCCACCGGCTCGGCCGTGAGTATGGAGACGTTCCTGCAACCGGGACATCTCGCCAAGACCGGCATCGACGCCGGTATGCCGATCCTCGAACAGATCAGCGAGATGGCCGGCTTTCCCGAGGTGTTCATCAACATCACGCCCATCGTCGTGATGTTCCTCGCCTGGCTGACCGTCATCGTCTGCTTCTTCGTGCTGGCGGTGCAACTTTTCATCACGCTGATCGAGTTCAAGCTGACCACGCTCGCCGGCTTCGTGTTGGTGCCGTTCGCACTCTGGAACAAGACCGCGTTCCTCGCCGAAAAGGTACTCGGCAACGTGGTGTCGTCTGGCGTCAAGGTACTGGTGCTGGCCGTCATCGTCGGCATCGGAACGGGATTGTTCGCCGAGTTCCCGGTAACGCCCGACGAGCCTTCCATCGACCATGCGCTGGTCGTGATGCTGGCCTCACTCGCCATGCTCGCGCTCGGCATCTTTGGGCCAGGCATCGCCACCGGACTGATTTCCGGCGGGCCTCAGCTCGGGGCCGGTGCGATGGCTGGCGCGGCATTGGGCGCGGCGGGAACCGCCGTCGCGATCGGTGCTGCCGCCACCGGCGTCGGTGGCGCCGTCGCCGCCGGCGCTCGTATGGCGCCCGCAGCCGCTGGCGCCATCGGCAGCGGAGCGCGTGCCGCTGCTTCGACCGCCACTAGCGCGCGGTCGGCGTTCCAAGCTGGCTCCGCGGCGGCGGGCGGTGGCTTCAAGGGTGCTGCCGCGGGGATGGGCAATGTCGCCAGAGCTGGCGCACAGGCCGCTGGGCAGAAAGTCGCCGCCGGCGCACGCGCGTTTGGCGAGCGGGTTGCCGGTGCATTCCGTGGTGGGGATGGCACGGCCGCTGGTGCGTCTGCCCAAACCGGCGCATCCGAAGCTGGCCCGTCCTCCGCCGATCAAAAGCAACCCGCCTGGGCCAAGCGTCTGCATCGCCGCCAGCAGATCGCGCATGCCGCCACCACCGCTGCGCATACGCTGCGCGGCGGTGACGGCGGCGGCTCGGCGCAAGGCCCACGCCTGGGCGATTCCGATTCTTAAGGAGAACGAGCCATGCGATTCAAGCGACCGCAGGTGCGCTACGCCGACACGCCGCAGCCTGCCACCCCGTACCAAGCCGCCGCGCAGGCGTGGGACGAGCGCATCGGCTCGGCGCGCGTGCAGGCGAAGAACTGGCGGCTGATGGCCTTCGGCTGCCTCGTGCTCGCGCTGCTGATGGCGGGCGGCCTAGTCTGGCGTTCGGCGCAGTCCATCGTCACGCCCTACGTGGTGGAGGTGGACAAGACCGGCCAGGTACGCGCTGTCGGCGAAGCCGCCACGCCGTACCGGCCGGCCGATGCGCAGATCGCCTACCACCTCGCGCACTTCATCACGTTGGTTCGTTCGCTTTCCATCGACCCGATCGTGGTGCGGCAGAACTGGCTCGACGCCTACGACTACACCACCGACAAGGGCGCAGTCGTGCTCAACGACTACGCCAGCAAGAACGATCCCTTCGCCCGCGTCGGCAAGGAGTCGGTGACGGTGCAGATCACGAGCGTCACGCGCGCCAGCGACGCGTCGTTCAACGTGCGCTGGACGGAGCAGCGGTTCGTCAACGGCGCGCCGGCAGGCACCGAGCGCTGGAACGCCGTGGTGTCCATCGTCTTGCAAACCCCGCGCACCGAGCAGCGGCTGCGCAAGAACCCACTGGGTATCTACGTCAACGGCCTGTCGTGGAGCCGCGAGCTGGATGCGTCCGAAGGAGCCAAGCCATGAACCCGTCTTTCCGCTTTTACGCTTCCGTGCTGACCTTGGCGGCCCTGGCGGGCTGCGCCACGCAGGGCAAGCCGCCGCGCATCTCGCTCGACGAGCCGGTGCAGGCGCAGTCGCAACCCGAGCCGCCCAAGCCGGTCGCAGTGGTGGAGGTGCCGAAGGTGCTACCGATGCCGGCGCAGATGAAGCCGCTGCCGGAGGCGGACGACGTCAAGCCCGCACCCGAACCCGCCGATGAAACTGTGCGCGTCTCGCGCGCCAACGCCGAGGCGCGCATCGCGCCCACGCGCGAGGGCTACGTCAACGCGATCCAGGTCTGGCCCTTCACCGATGGCGCGCTGTATCAGGTCTATGCCGCGCCGGGGCGCGTGACCGTGATTTCGCTCCAGCCCGGCGAGGAGCTGGTGACGGTTGCCGCCGGCGACACCGTGCGCTGGATCGTCGGCGATACGTCCAGCGGCGCCGGGGACGCGCTGCGCGTGAGCGTGCTGGTGAAGCCCATCCGTTCGAGCCTCAAGACGAACCTGGTCATCACCACCAGCCGGCGCACCTACCTGATCGAGCTGACCTCGACGGACAAGGCGTGGATGGCGTCGGTGTCGTGGGAGTACCCGAAAGACCAGATGCTCGCGTTGCAGCGTCAGGATCGGGCCGCACAAGCCGCCGCGCCGGTCGATACCGGACTGTCACTGGAGAAGATCCGCTTCCGCTACGCGATCAGCGGCAACAATCCGCCGTGGAAGCCGCTGCGCGCCTTCGACGACGGCGAGAAGGTCTACATCCAGTTCCCGCCGGGCATCGCCCAAGGCGAGCTGCCGCCGCTGTTCGTCATCGGCGCGCAGGGTGACGGCCAACTCGTCAACTACCGCTTCCGCTCGCCGTACTACATCGTGGATCGGCTGTTCGGCGCGGCCGAACTGCGCTTGGGCGGCGACAAGGGCGACGTGGTGCGCATCGAGCGCACGGATGGCACGCGGGGGAACTGACCATGAGCCAGGACGACACCCCGGACGTACCCATTCCCGACGCGGCGCCGAAGGTCGCGCCGGAGAACGTGGCGCTGCGCGCGCAGCCGCGCCCGGTGACGCGCCTGAACCGGCGCACGCTGGCGCTCCTGACCGGCGGCCTTGGCGTCGCCGTGTTGGGCGCCACGCTTTGGTCACTGCAACCGAAACACCCGCGCAGCGGCAACGATGCGACCGAGCTTTACAACGTCGATCGCGTCTCGAAGTCCGAAGAACTTAACCAGCTTCCCGCCGACTATTCCAAGCTGCCGACGAAGGTGCCGGAACTGGGGCCGCCGCTGCCGGGAGACTTGGGGCCGGCCATCGTGAAGTCGCAGCCGCCGGTGGTGGCCAGCTACACGCCGCCCGGCCAGGATGCGGCGGCGGCCGAACGCGATGCGCTGCGCAAGGAGGCCGAGGCGGCGGCGGGTTCGTCGGTGTTCTTTCGCTCCAGTAATCAGCACACCGCGGCTGTGCCCGCGCAGACCGCTTCGGCTACACCGCCGTCTGGCCTCGCGGGCTTCGACCCGCAAGCCGCCGGGCCGGCCTCCACGGCGGCCCAGCCCGCCGATCCGACCGCCGTGCAGAACCGGCAGGACCAAAAAGAGGCGTTCCAGAAAGCTGGAGCTACGGAAACCCGTAATTCCGGCAACCTGCAAATGCCGACCTCGCCGTATCAGGTGATGGCCGGGACGGTGATCGCGGCGGCGCTGGTCACGGGCATCAAGTCCGACTTGCCGGGCGACGTCATCGGTACCGTGACGGAGCCGGTATACGACACCGCAACCGGCCGCTACCTGCTGATCCCGCAGGGTTCACGCATCTTCGGCAAATACAACAGCCAAGTCGCCTATGGACAGAGCCGGGTTCAAGTCGTCTGGAACCGCATCATCCTGCCCGACACGTCCTCGCTGACGCTGGACAACCTTGCCGGCGCCGACCCGGCCGGCTATGCCGGGCTGGAGGACGACGTGGACTACCATTGGAGCCGCTTGTTCGCTGGTGCGGCGATGACGACGCTGCTGGGTGTCGGCGCCGAGCTGGCTGCGCCGGAGAACCGCCAGAATGGTAATCGCGTCATCATCGCCGGGCGCGACAGCTTGCAGGACAGCGTGAACCAGGTCGGGCAAGAAATGACCCGGCGCAACCTCAACATTCAGCCGACGCTGACCGAGCGGCCGGGCCTGCCGGTGCGCATCATCGTCAACCGCGACTTGGTGCTACGGCCGTATCAGCCGCTGTTCTTCAACCGAGGGGCTTCACGATGAGCGCGCCGCGCAAGCTGCGGCTCGGGCCGCTGCCCAGGACCGAGAGCGTCAAGCTGACCTTCGCGTGCCCGGCCACGCTCAAGGCCGACCTCGATCGCTACGCAGCGGTGCACGCGCAGACCTACGGTGAGCCAGTCGATGCGCTGGCGCTGATCCCGCACATGCTGGAAGCATTCATCGCACGGGATCGAGGATTCAGGAAGGGCTCGACTGCGAAAGCGCCGACAGCGCCCCGGCGGGATACGCCCCCCACGTAGGCGGGCCACAGCTGCCACAGCCACGAAAGCGCAGGCCACCGACCTGCGCTTTCGCGTTTTAGGCTATGGTTTGCGATAGCCTTGTCGTACCATTCGAACAAGCCTTGTCAGAGGCTCGCTCGGGTAGGCTCAGACTCGCAGCCGCGTTGCTCCTATGTGGCTCCTAGCCTCCAAGAGCCGGATTGGCCGAGGAGTTGGCGCAACCGCCCAAACCCTTGTCATACTTAGACTTCAGCCGATGCGCCGCCGTTTTTGGAGTGCTTGACATCGGCCTTTTTTTGTTGCCTGCGCACCTGGCCCATTCAAGCACTTCGCTTACAGCCGTTGCGCGGAAGACGGCAGGATCCTGGGAAGCCCGTCTGCGCTCGCGAACCGCGGCTTCTCGCCCTGGCCGGGAAGCGTGCACGGCGCGCTGCCTTCATGGTCCGCGCTCGCGTCCATCGAGGCGTCGAGCGACAAGGCATGGAGCACGCCATCCACGTCCAGCACCGGGGCAAGAAACCGGCTCACCGGATGCAGGACGTCGTCCGCGTCCGACATGCCGCGGCTGAGGACAATACGCGAGCAATGGCGAAGCATCGGTTCGACATCGCGATGCACGACATTCATCGCATCCGATGCCTGATCCCCCAGCGACGCGACAAGCGGCGCCATCCGGGAAGCATTGGCCGCCTCATCCACCGGCAGACCGACCGCCATGCCGCCGATGCTCGCCAGGCTGATGGCGGGATTCATGCGATCCGATGGCGCAAGCGCGGCGTCACGGCCTTGCGGCCCTGGCGTCACGTACCCGATCCCATCGATGCCCAGGCTTTCCCGTGCGGTCTGGGGACCCACGTAGACGACCGAAGCAAACGACATCGTCGAAGCGATGAGACTGAGCAGGGTAACGCCACGGGTGGTCCAGGCCCGATAGCCCTTTGAGCAGGCAGAGTTCATACAAAACACCCAAGGAATGAAGAGGACGGCTCGCGGCAACGCATCGCCGCGCCGGTATTCCAAAGGTTAGGTTTGCCCCTGCACCCAAGACATAAGACAAGTCCCAGCGACTCTCAGGACGGTCTGAATGTGCGTTTTGCCGTTGCTGCTTGCCGTGCGAGCGCAAACGCGACAAGGGCGCCTTTCGGCGCCCTTGTCTTCACCATCAAGCCTTGAACCGAGGCGATCAGCTCACGGTGGCAGGCAGTGCCTCGGCCGCTTCGGTGGTCACCACCAGCTCGCCATCGGCCACGCTCAGGCGCACCTTGCCGCCGTCCGCCAGCTTGCCGAACAGCAACTCGTCGGCCAGCGGGCGCTTCACCTTTTCCTGGATCACGCGGGCCATCGGGCGTGCGCCCATCTGCGGATCGAAGCCATGCTCGGCCAGCCAGCGACGGGCATCGGCATCGACGTCCAGGCTCACGTGCTTCTCGGTGAGCTGGGCCTCCAGTTCGATCAGGAACTTGTCGACCACACGCAGGATGTGGTCGAAGTCCAGCGCATTGAACTGGATGATCGCGTCCAGGCGGTTGCGGAACTCCGGTGTGAAGCTGCGGCGGATCACTTCCATCGCATCCATCGAGTGGTTCTGCTTGACGAAGCCGATGCCACGACGCGACGCCTGCTGCGCGCCCGCGTTGGTGGTCATCACCACCACCACGTTCTTGAAGTTGGCTTCGCGACCATTGGTGTCCGTCAGCACGCCGCGGTCCATCACCTGGAGCAGGATGTTGAACACGTCCGGATGCGCCTTTTCGATCTCATCCAGCAGCAGCACGGCATGCGGATGCTTGGTCACCGCCTCCGTGAGCAGGCCGCCCTGGTCGAAGCCGACATAGCCCGGAGGTGCACCGACCAGGCGCGACACCGAATGCGCTTCCATGTATTCGGACATGTCGAAACGGATCATCTCGATGCCCAGCTGCATCGCCAGCTGCTTGGTCACTTCCGTCTTGCCCACGCCGGTGGGGCCGGCGAGCAGGAAGCAACCGATCGGCTTGGACGGATCGGCCAGGCCCGAACGCGCCATCTTGATGGAGGCGGCCAGCGCCTCGATGGCGGGATCCTGCCCGAACACCACCATCTTGAGGTTGCGTTCCAGGTTCTTCAGCACGTCGCGATCCGACGCCGACACCTGCTTGGCGGGAATGCGCGCCATCTTGGCGACGATGTACTCAACCTCCGGCACGTCGACCTTGCCGGTGCGCTGGTCCACGGGCAGCAGACGCTGGCGGGCGCCGGCCTCGTCGATCACGTCGATGGCCTTGTCCGGCAGCAGGCGGTCGGGAATGTGCTTCACCGACAGGTCCACCGCAGCCTTCAGGGCCTCGCTGGTGTAGGTGACGTTGTGGTGTTCCTCGAAGCGCGAACGCAGGCCCTTGAGGATCTCCACGCTGTCGGCCACGGTGGGCTCGACCACGTCGATCTTCTGGAAGCGACGGGCCAGCGCGCGATCCTTCTCGAAGATGCCGCGGAATTCCTGGAACGTGGTGGAACCGATGCAGCGCAGCTCGCCCGAGGCCAGCATGGGCTTGATCAGGTTGCTCGCGTCCATGGTGCCGCCCGAGGCGGAACCCGCACCGATGATCGTGTGGATCTCATCGATGAAGAGGATCGCGCCCGGCTGCTTCTTCAGCTGGCCGATCACCGCCTTCAGGCGCTTCTCGAAATCGCCGCGGTACTTGGTGCCGGCCACCAGCGCGCCCAGGTCGAGCGACCAGATGGTGGCGTTTTCCAGCACCTCCGGCACGTCGCCGTCCACGATGCGCTTGGCCAGGCCCTCGGCCAGCGCCGTCTTGCCCACGCCGGCCTCGCCCACGTAGAGCGGGTTGTTCTTGCGGCGGCGGCACAGCACCTGGATGGTGCGCTCGATTTCGTCCTGGCGGCCGATCAGCGGATCGATCTTGCCTTCCAGCGCCAGCTCGTTGAGATTGCTGGCGTATTCGCTGAGCGGGTTGCCCTTGGGCTCGGCGTCTTCCGACTCGCGCTCGGAGCCGGGCATGCTCTGGGACGGCTCGTCGCCGATCTTGGCGATGCCGTGCGAGATGTAGTTGACCACGTCCAGGCGGGTGATCTCCTGCTGGTGCAGGAAATACACGGCGTGGGAATCCTTCTCGCCGAAGATCGCCACCAGCACGTTGGCGCCGGTGACTTCTTTGCGGCCCGAGGACTGCACGTGGTAGACCGCGCGCTGCAATACGCGCTGGAAGCCGAGCGTGGGCTGGGTATCGCGCTCGTCACCGTGCGGCAGTACCGGTACGGTTTCGGCAATGATCTTTTCCAGCTCGCGCGTCAGGCGCGGCAGGTCGACGCCGCAGGCGCGCAAGGCGCCAAGGGCTGACTGGTTTTCGGTGAGCGCGAGCAGCAGGTGCTCCACTGTCATGAACTCATGACGCTGCTCGCGGGCCTGCTTGTAGCACTGGCCGATGGTGACTTCGAGATCCTTGCTGAACATCCGGACCTACTCCGCTGTGTGGCAGGGCGGCATTGCCGCGATGGCTACGAGATGGGGGGTACCCGATGCCTCTTCAATATCCATGCCACGAGTGGCAGGGAAACAGCCGCGAAACCCACTCTCAGAGCTTTTCCATAGTGCACAACAAAGGGTGCTGATGGGCACGTGAATATTCGTTCACCTGGGTCACCTTGGTTTCAGCGACTTCCCGGGTGAACACCCCGCAGACGCCCTTCCCTCGCGTGTGGACGTGCAGCATCACCTGCACGGCCCGTTCCTGGTCCAGGCTGAAGAAGCTCCGCAGCACCTCCACCACGAAATCCATCGGCGTGAAGTCGTCGTTCAGCAGAACCACCTGGAAGAGCGGCGGCCGGGCCACCTCCGGACGGGAGGTTTCCAGCGCCAGGCCATGACCGCTGCCTTGTTCGTGTTCGGGTTCGTGAGCCATGTTTCTACGTGAGATTTCCTTGGGGCAAAGTATACCGCCCAGGCCCTGCGGGCATCGTCAAAGGCAGATCGCCTTCAGGTAATGGCACAATGGCGGCTTTTCCAGTGCCGCAGTCGCCGCCATATGTCCCCGATGGCCGATCCCGCCTCCGTTAACCCACAAGTTCCCCTGCAAGTCTGGTGCCCTCGTGTCACCGTGGCCTGCGTGGTGGCCGATGGCGACCGCTTCCTCATGGTCGAAGAGGAGGTGAACGGCCGCGTGGCCTATAACCAGCCGGCCGGTCATCTGGACGACAACGAGAGCCTGGCGACCGCCGCCGTGCGCGAGACGCTGGAGGAAACGGGCTGGACGGTGGCGCTGGAGCACCTGATCGGCGTACACCAGTGGCGCAGCACCGAGCATGGCGACGGTGTGGTGCGCTTCAGTTTCGCGGCGCGTGCGATCGGCCACGATCCCTCGCGTCGGCTGGATGACGGCATTCGCCGCGCGCTGTGGCTCACCCGCGACGAAATAGTGGCACTAGGTGACCAATTGCGCAGCCCGCTGGTGCTCATGAGCATCGACGCCTGGCTGGCCGGCCAGCACTATCCGCTGGGCCTACTGCACAGCCTGCTCGCCGGGGATCCTTACCCGTGAAAGTGATGCTGGGCATTTCCGGCGGCGTGGACTCCTCGGTCGCGGCCCTGCTCCTGCAGCAGGCCGGCTACGAGGTGGAAGGCCTGTTCATGCAGAACTGGGAAGAGGACGACCGCGACGGCCCCTGCACCGCCGACGTCGACCGCAAGGACGCCGTGGCGGTGTGCGGACGGCTGGGCATCCCCTTCCACGCGCGCAATTTCGCCGGCGCTTACTGGGACGGCGTGTTCGAGCATTTCCTCGCGGAATACCGCGCGGGCCGCACGCCGAATCCGGACGTGCTGTGCAACCGCGAGATCAAGTTCAAGACCTTCCTGGACGAGGCGCGCGCGCTCGGCGCCGACAAGATCGCCACCGGCCATTACGCTCGTGTCGATTTCCACGAAGGCCGCTATCGCCTGCTGCGGGCGGTCGATGCGTCCAAGGACCAGACCTATTTCCTGCACGCCCTCGGACAGCAGCAACTCGCGGCCACGCTGTTCCCGGTCGGCGAGATCGAAAAGCCGCTGGTGCGCCAGATGGCCCAGGACGCCGCCCTGCCCACGCACGCCAAGAAGGATTCCACCGGCATCTGCTTTATCGGCGAGCGGGATTTCCGCAGCTTCCTGGCGCAGTACATCCCGGCCCAGCCGGGGCCCATGCGCACGCCCGACGGCAAGACCGTGGGCGAGCACCAGGGCGTGATGTATTACACGCTTGGGCAGCGCAATGGCCTGGGCATCGGCGGCCGCCACGGCGCCAGCGGAGAGGCCTGGTACGTGGTCGGCAAGGATGTCCCCACCAATGTGCTTTACGTGGCGCAAGGCGGCGAGAATCACTGGCTGTATTCGCGCCGCCTGCATGCCGAGCCGCCCAGCTGGGTGGCCGGCCAGCCTCCCGCGCTGCGCTTCCGCTGCACGGCCAAGACCCGCTATCGCCAGGCCGACCAGGCCTGCGAGGTGTTCGTACAGGAGGACGGTCTGGAAGTCGTGTTCGACGAACCCCAGCGCGCCGTCACCCCGGGCCAGTCGGTGGTTTTCTACGACGGCGAGGCCTGTCTCGGCGGCGCCGTGATCAACCGCACCGACGCCCCCTTCGGCGGCTGGAATGATGCCGCTGCCCTCACCGCCTCAACCGACGAGTCTCTTTCCGGTGTTTGACGCTTTTGCCATGAACGAAGAACGCGTGCTGGCCCTGGCCGGACTTTTCCAGGCCGCCACGCTCGCCCAGCAACTGGCCAACGATGGCCGCTGCGACGACATCGCCATGGCGGCGAGCATGGCCAGCGTGTTCCGCATCGATGCACCGTCGGTGGTGGGCGTCTTCGGCGACGTGTCCGCCGTCCGCCTTGGCCTGCGCCAGCTGATCACCCTGCTGGACGAGAACAACCGCGACGTCGCGGTGACGCGCATGGCCTTCACGGTGATGCGCCTGGAGCGCAGCCTGTCGCGCCGCAGCGATCTGCTGGACCGCTTGCAGCAAGGCATCGTGGCGGCGCAGCGGCAGGTCGAGCATTTCGGCCCGGATTCCCCGCAGGTGGTCAAGCGGCTGGCCGAGCTTTACGCCAGCACGCTTTCCACGCTGAAGCCCCGCGTGATGGTCACCGGGAGCCCGCAGCAGCTCCAGCAGCCGGCCGTGGTGGAAAAGGTGCGCACCAACCTTTTGGCCGCCGTGCGCGCCGCCGTGCTGTGGCGGCAGCTGGGCGGGCGCCAGTGGCAGATGCTGCTCTACCGCCGCCAGTGCAGCATGCTGGCGCGCGGCCTGCTGACCGGCTCGACCATCAACAACACCTGACCGCCGGGCCTCCGCTCAGTCCGCCAGTTCGCCCCTGCCCCGGCCCTTCGCCAGCAGCCATAGCGCCACCAGAACGCTGACCACCGCTGTGATGCACACGTAGTGGGCCGGCGCCATGCGCCCGGCACGCTCCGCCAGGTAACCGATCAGGGTGGCCGTGCTCGCGCCGAACACGGCGTAGGCGACGTTGTAGGCGAAGGAAATGCCGGAATACCGGATGGGCGCCGGAAACGCCGCCACCATGATGGTCGGCACCACCGCTACCGTGCCGACCAGGAACCCCGTGAGCGCATAAAGCGGCAGGAAGTGCGCGCCGCCGGCCGCCAGATCGCCGAACAGCCCGTAGGTCGCCATCACCAGCGCCACCGAACCCAGCAGCAGCGCCCAGGCCGCGCCGATGCGGTCCACCAGCCAGCCGAAGGCGATGCACCCCACGCCCAGACAGAAAGCCGCGATGCTGTTGCCGAGAAAGGCCACGTCCGGCGCGATGCCGAACGACTTCTGCACCAGGCTCGGCAGCATCAGGATCAGCACCAGGATCGCCGCGGTGAGCATCCACGTCACCGCCATCGAGAGCGCCACGCTGCCACCATGGCTCGCCATGACGCTGCGCAGGGGCAGCTCGCGGCTGAGCGCCTTGCGCTCGCGCAGCTGGGCGAATACCGGCGTTTCGCTCAGCCAGCGGCGCAGCCACACGGCGATGAAGCCGAACACGCCACCCAGCAGGAACGGCAGTCGCCAGCCCCAGGCCAGTACCTCGGCCGGCGCCAGGTGGTGATTGATCCACGCTGCCGTGAGCGAGCCGATCAGGATGCCCACCGTAAGGCCGGAGGTCAGGCAGGCGCAGGCGAAACCCACGCGGCCGCGAGGCGCGTGCTCGGCCACGAACACCCAGGCTCCCGGCACTTCGCCACCGATGGCCACGCCCTGCACCACGCGCATGACCAGCAGCAGCAAGGGCGCCAGCAGTCCGATGCTGGCATACACGGGCAACAGGCCGATGGCCAGGGTCGGCAGCGCCATCAGGAACACGCTCAGCGTGAACATGCGCTTGCGTCCCTGCCGGTCGCCGAAATGCGCCATCACGATGCCGCCGAGCGGACGGGCCAGGTAGCCGGCGGCGAAGATGCCGTAGACCTGCAGCTGGGCCAGCCAGGGCGCCGTGTCCTGCGGAAAGAACAGATGGCTCAGCGGCAGCGCGAAGAACACGAACACCACGAAGTCATAGAACTCCAGCGCGCCGCCGAGCGATGCGAGCAACAGCGTCTGGATATCGCGCGCGCCCAGTCGGCGCTCCGGGGCGAGAGCGGCTGCGGACGAAATGGCTTGCGTCATCAGTAATCCTACGGTTGCGGACAGGGGCGACGGGGCAGCATATAGCCAGACAATTCCGATTCAATGCACCTGCCGTAGTCGTTAGCATGCCCCGCCCACACTACCGGGAAGGACAGTTTGCTAGCCTAGGGCCACCTGGGCCAAGCACTAAGCGCCTGTTTCACCTCGGGATCGTTGTGGATTCACGCAGGGACGCCGCCCAGGCCAACCCCTGAAAAATTCTGGCAAGGAGAGTCCCTATGAGCATGGGCAAGCGTTTGGGAGCAGAGTTCTTCGGTACGTTCTGGTTGGTGTTTGGTGGTTGCGGCAGCGCGATCTTCGCCGCGGCCTTCCCTGAACTGGGCATCGGCTTTGCCGGCGTCGCCCTCGCCTTCGGCCTTACCGTGGTCACCATGGCTTACGCCGTGGGCCATATTTCCGGTGCGCACTTCAACCCCGCCGTGACCGCGGGCATGTGGGCCAGCGGGCGCTTCCCGGCCAAGGACGTCGTGCCTTACTGGATCGCCCAGGTCATCGGCGGTCTTGCGGCGGGCGCCGTGCTTTACCTCATCGCCAGCGGCAAGCTGGGCTTCGACGCCAGCGCCGGTTTCGCGTCCAACGGCTACGGCGAGCATTCCCCCGGCGGCTACTCGCTGCTCGCGTGCATCGTGGCCGAGTTCGTGCTCACCGCGTTCTTCCTGATCGTGATCAACGGCACCACCCACAAGCTGGCGCCGACGGGCTTCGCCCCGCTGGCCATCGGCCTCACCCTGACGCTTATCCACCTGATCAGCATTCCCATCACCAATACCTCGGTGAATCCCGCGCGCAGCACGGCCGTCGCGGTGTTCCAGGGCAGCTGGGCGATGGGTCAGCTGTGGATGTTCTGGGTGGTTCCGCTGATTGGCGGCGTGGTGGGCGGGTTGATCTACCGCCACCTGCTCGACTCGCGCGAAAGCTGAGCGACGTTCGCTGCACCCATGCAAAACCCGGCGCTCGCGAGAGCCGCCGGGTTTTGTTTTTCCAGCGCGTGACGAAACCTCAGGCCTCGTACAACTCGATCGGCAGGCCGTCCGGATCGGCGAAGAAGGTAAAACGCCGCCCCGTGAATTCGTCCACGCGCACCGGTTCGCAGGCCACGCCCCGCTCGTGCAGCGTGGCGATCACCGCATCCACATCGGGCACGGCAAACGCCAGGTGACGCAGGCCCTGCGCCTCGGGCCGCGACGGGCGCGGCGGCGGCGCGGGAAACGAGAACAGCTCCAGGCTTACGCCAGGGGAAACTTCCAGGTCGAGCTTCCATGAATCGCGCTCCGCCCGGTACACCTCGCGGATGATGCGCAAACCCAGCGTCTCGCTGTAGAAGGCTTTCGAGCGCGCGTAGTCCGAGCAGATCAGCGCCACGTGATGGATGGCGGGCAACAAGGCAGTCATCCGCTCAGGCCTCCGAGAATGGGTAGGTGAGCACGTCGGCGATGGTGTCCGTGCCGACCAGGCACATCAGCAGGCGCTCGATGCCCAGCGCCACGCCCGCGCAATCGGGCATCGCGTCCAGCGTGTCCAGCAGGCGTTCGTCCATCGGCACGGTAGGCTGGCCGCGCGAGCGGCGCACCTCGTTGTCGCGTTCGAAACGGCGCCGCTGTTCGGCAGCGTCGTTGAGTTCGTGATAACCGTTGGCCAGTTCGTAACGCCCCAGGTACAGCTCGAAGCGCTCGGCCAGCGGCGGATCGCCCGGTCGTACCTTCGCCAGTGCGCATTGCGACGCGGGATAGTCGTGGATCACGGTGATGCGGTGGGTAGGAAACGACGGCTGCAGGCGATGCGTGATCAGCAGATCCAGCCAGTCGTCGCGCGTCAGTCCATCCGGATGGATGTTGAATTCTTCCAGCGGCGCGCGCAACTGCTCCACCGGCGCGTGCGCCGGATCGATGCCGAGCTCATCGATGAACAGCTGGCGATAGCCTTCGATCCACACTTCCGCACGCATGCCCATCATGGCCAGCGCCGCCTCCACCAGGGCGATGGTTTCCTCCATCAGCCGGCGGTGATCCCAGCCCACGCGGTACCACTCCAGCATGGTGAATTCGGGATTGTGGCGGCCACCCGCCTCGCCATTGCGGAACACCCGGCCGAGTTCGTAGCAGTCGCCCACGCCCTCGGCCAAGAGGCGCTTCAACGGGTACTCCGGCGACGTGCGTAGCCAGCGCACGCGCGCGCCGGCGTCCACGTGGCCGCTGAAGTTGGTATTGAAACTCTCGATGTTCGGATCGGTGTTGCCCGCCGCGGAAAGGATCGGCGTTTCCACTTCCAGCACGTTGCGCTCGGCGAAGAACGCGCGGATCAACGCATAGAGTCGTGCGCGCAGGTGCAGGCGCCCGGCCAGGTGCAGGCTCATGCGCCGCCCTCGTGCGCGGCGAGCACTTCGAGCAGGCGCGCCTCGTCCCACACCTCCACGCCCAGCTCCTGCGCCTTGTCGAGCTTGGAGCCCGCCGCTTCGCCAGCCACCACGAAGCTGGTCTTCTTGGAAACCGAACCGGCCACCTTGGCGCCCAGGGCTTCCAATCGCTCCTTGGCCTCGTCGCGACTGAGCGAGCCCAGCGTGCCGGTGAGCACCACGGTCTGCCCTTCCAGCGGCGCGGCGACGGTTTTGCTCGACTTGGGAATCGCCTCGAGCAATTCCCACATCGCCGCATCCGCCGCTTGCAGCTGCCGGAGGTTGGCCTTGTCGTGCAGGAAGGCCTCCAGGTTGGCCGACGCCGCCGACGGCAGGCCCGCCGTTACCCAATGCGCAGGGCCGGCGGCCATCAGCTTGTCCAGCGAGGGGAAATGCTCGGCGAGCAGTTTCGTGCTCTTGGGGCCCAGCTTGCTGACGCCGGCCATGTCCAGCAGCACCGCAAGGTCGAGGCGCTGGCGCAGCTTGGCCGAAGGATGGGTTTCATCGGAGAACACGATGCCGGACGCGAGCAGCGCATCCACCACCTTCTGGTTGCCCTGCTGCGCGAAGAAACCAGCGATGGAGCGCGCCACTTCGTCACCGATGTCCGGCAGCACGCGCAATACGGCCGCCGGCATGCGGCGAATCATCGCCAGGCTGCCCAGCCACGCGGCGAGCGTCTTCGCCGTGCTTTCGCCGATGTGCATGATGCCCAGGCCAAACAGGAAGCGCGGCAAGGTGGTGTGCTTGCTCGCCTCGATGGCTTCGATCAGGTTCTCGGCCCATTTGGTCGCCACCTTGCCCTGCTTCACCGTCTCGGGCGTGGTTCCGTCGCGTTCGTCCGCGCGGCGCTTCATTTCCAGGAAGTCGTCGAGCGTGAGCTTGTAGAGGTCGGCCGGCGTATGCACGTAACCGAAATCCACCAGCGCATCGACGAAACGCTCGCCGATGCCTTCGATATCCATGGCACGCCTGGCCGCGAAATGGATCAATGCCTCCTTGCGCTGCGCCGGACAGACCAGGCCGCCAGAGCAGCGCCAGGCGGCCTCGCCTTCTTCGCGCAGCAAGGCCGAGCCGCACACGGGACAATGCGTGGGCATATGCCAGGGATGCGTATGCGGCGGGCGCAGGTCCGGCATCACGCGCACCACTTCGGGAATCACGTCGCCCGCGCGGCGCACGATCACCGTGTCGCCCACGCGAACATCCAGGCGCGCCACCTGGTCGGCGTTGTGCAGCGTCGCGTTGGTGACGGTGACGCCAGCCACCTGCACAGGCTTCAGGCGCGCCACCGGGGTGGCCGCGCCCGTGCGTCCGATCTGGATCTCGATAGCCTCGACCGTGGTGGTCTGTTCCTGCGCGGGAAACTTGTGTGCGATGGCCCAGCGTGGCGCGCGCGACACGAAACCCATCGCGCGCTGCCCTTCGTAATCGTCCAGCTTGTAGACCACGCCGTCGATGTCGTACGGAAGCTTGTCGCGCTTGGCGCCGATGCGGCGGTAATAGGCGATCAGCCCCTCGAAGCCCTTGGCGGTATCCACTTCCGGCGACACCGGAAAACCCCAGTCGCGCAGTTTCGCCAGCGTCTTCGAATGCGAGGGCGGCAGCTCGCCGCCTTGCACGTCGCCCACGGCGTAGGCGAAGAAGCTCAGCTTGCGCCGCGCCGTGATGGCGGGATCGAGCTGGCGCAGCGAGCCGGCCGCGCCGTTGCGCGGGTTGGCGAGCGGCTTCTCGCCATGTGCGCGGGCATGCGCGTTGAAGGCTTCGAAATCCTTGTGCAGCATAATCACTTCGCCACGCACTTCGAGCACGCGCGGCCAGCCTTCGCCGCGCAGGCGCAAGGGAATGGCACGCACGGTGCGCAGGTTGGAGGTGACGTCCTCGCCGGTTTCGCCATCGCCGCGCGTGGCTCCCTGCATGAACACGCCATCTTCATAGCGCAGACTGATGGCCAGCCCGTCGAGCTTGGGTTCCACCGAGAACACCGGCGCGCGGCGATCCAGCGTCTGCTCGATGCGGCGCTCGAACTCGGCGACCTCGCGGAAGCGCTCGCGATCATCGTCACCCGCCTGCTCGAACGCATTGTTGAGCGAGAGCATGGGAATGGCGTGCCGCACTTCGGCGAAACCACCGTGCGCCCGCGCGCCCACGCGACGCGTCGGCGAATCGGCCGTCGCCAGCTCCGGATGAGCCTGTTCCAGCGCTTCCAGCTCGCGCATGGCGCGGTCGTACTCGGCGTCCGTGATCTCCGGATCGTCCAGTACGTGGTAGCGGTAATTCGCGCGCTCGATGATGTCGCGCAGTTCGGCGGCCTTGGCGCGCCAGTCTTGGGCCGGGCTCTGACTCATGCGGGTATCCTCATGAGCGGAAGTTTACCGAGTCCCGGCCGATTTCGGCCCATGGCGTCCGCGCGTGAAGAACGCGTGGACGCTACGGCGCCATCCTCAACGATGCAGGTCGCCGGAGGCTTCGGGCTGGTACTCGATCTCCAGCACGCGCAGCTGGCGGCGGCGTCCGTCCGGCGTTGGCCATTCGATGTGCTGTCCCACCTTGAGGCCCAGCAGCGCGCTGCCCACGGGCGCCAGGATCGACACCGTGCCCGGCACGCCGGCTCCGGAGGGATAGACCAGGCTGATCGTCAGCTCGTCGCCGGAGTCGTCGTCCTTGAACGTGACGACGGAGTTCATGGTCACCACATCCGCAGGAATGGCCGCCGGTTCCAGCACGTCCGCCCGGTCCAACTCGCCGCGCAGCGCCTGATACTGCGCGGCCTGCGTGGGCGGCATGCGCTCCAGCAGCGCTTCGATGCGCTCCAGGTCCAGCGAGGAAATGACGATGGGGGGCTTGCTGCTCATGGGGACTCCTGTCGTTCGGACGGGTGATGCTTCGACCGCGTGTGTTCGCAAAAGACGACGCGCCGGGACGGTGCCGCCCCGGCGCGCTCATTCCTTCGCTGTTTGCCTTTCATCCCTGCCGCTGCCGTTGCCATGCGGTTGACGCCTTTCGCACGGGCGACCATCAAAGATGAAACGCAGCCGACTTTGGACGCACCCATCCACAAAAGCAAGCTGCCGCAGCAGTTATCATTCATAGAGATGCCCGAGAACCTAGCCGCCACCGAGACCCCGCTCCCCGTCGCGCCGCCCGGCGAAGAGCCACCGAATCCCGTACCGCCCGCGGAATCGTCGCGGGAGCGCTATCGCGGACTCATCTGGCTGGTGGCGGCCGCGTTCTTCATGCAGGCGCTGGACTCGACCATCGTCAACACGGCAGTGCCGGCCATGGCCGACGCGCTGAACGTCACGCCGCTGGGCATGCGCACCGCGCTCACCAGTTACGTGCTGACCCTGGCCATCTTCATTCCCGCCAGCCCGTGGCTGTGCGATCGCTTCGGCACGCGGCGCATCTTCGCGGCGGCCATCGCCACCTTCACCATCGGCTCGCTCCTGTGCGGCATCGCGCAGACGCTGCCGCAGCTGGTGGCGGCGCGCGTGCTGCAGGGCCTGGGCGGCGCGGCGCTGATGCCGGTGGGGCGCTACGTGCTCGTGCGCAGTATCGACAAGCGCGAGTTCGTCCGCGCGATGAGCACGGTCGCCACCGTGGGCCTGCTCGGTTCCGTGCTGGGACCGCTGCTCGGCGGCGCGCTGGCGCAGTACACCTCGTGGCGACTGATCTTCCTGATCAATGTGCCGGTGGGCGTGGTGGGCATGTGGATGAACCGCCGCGACATGCCCGATTACCGGCTGGACGATGTCCATCCGTTCGATCTGATGGGTTTCCTGTTGTTCGCCGCGGCCTCCGCGATGTTGCTGACGGCCTCGGAAGTCGCCAGCGGCGGTGGCGGACAGTGGGTGCGCATCGCCGTCTACGGCGTGCTCGCCATCGTGTTCGGCACCGTCTATGTGTGGCACAGCCGGCGCACCGATCATCCCGTGGCGGATCTCAACCTGCTGCGCGTGCGCAGCGTGTGGGTGTCGCTCGCCGGCAACCTGTTCACCCGCCTGGGCGTATCGGGCATGTTCCTGCTGCTGGTGCTGTTCCTGCAGGTGGGCTGCGGCTGGTCGCCGCTCATGGCGGGCCTGATGATGGTGCCGCAGGCGCTGGGTTCGATCACCGCCAAGTGGGGCATCAACCGCTTGCTGCAGCGCTTCGGCTATCGCCGCCTGCTGTTCGCCAATACGCTGATGGTCGCGGTGCTGCTGGCATCGTTCGCGCTGCTCGGCAAGGGCTCGCCCATGTGGCTGACCGCGTCCATGGTGTATGTCTACGGCGGCTTCATGGGCATGCAGTACACCGCCATGAACACCCTGATCTACAACGACCTGGATGTGAAGTTCGCCTCGCAGGCCTCGTCGATGGCGTCGACCGCGCAGTACCTGTCCATGAGTTTCGGCATTGCGCTGGCCTCGCTGCTGATGGAAGCGCTACTGCAGGGCCGCGCCCATGACGACTACATCCCCGCGTTCCGCTGGACCGTGCTGCTGCTGGCCATCGTGACGGCCACGGCCAGCTGGGTGTTCAGCCGCCTGAAGAACGAGAGCCCCACGCGCGCGGGGCATTCCTCCGACTAGGCACGCGCTGTGCGCTAAACATGTAGCATGCACCGGACTGGATCACGGGGCCGCTCCTGTTCATGCATCACGCCAGCGACATTCTGCTCACGCTCTTCATCGTCTTCCTTGCTGCGCAGATCGGCAGCGAGATCGCGCAACGCCTGAAGCTTCCGGGCGTGGTGGGCGAGATCGCCGCCGGTTGCGTGGTGGGCCCGTCCCTGCTCGGCTGGATCACCCCGGAGCAGATCGCCTCGGGCACGCCGCTGGATGTGCTCTCGGAAATCGGCGTGGTGCTGCTGCTGTTCTCGGTGGGCCTGGAAACACGCCTGGAGGACCTCAAGAAAGTCGGCAAGGTGGCCTTCCTCGTTGGCGTGCTGGGCGTGCTGGTGCCGTTCGGCATGGGCGGCGTGTGGGCGCATGCGAACGGCTTCGAATGGAGCCGGTCGCTGTTCATCGCCGCCGCCTTCGTCGCCACCTCCGCCGGTATCACGGCGCGCGTGCTGCAGGAGCTGGGCGCACTGCAACGCATCGAAAGCAAGGTGATCCTGGGCGCCGCCGTCATCGATGACATCCTCGCCATGCTCCTGCTCGGCGTGGTCGTGTCGGTGCAAGGCGGCCAGGGCATCGACCTGGTGCATCTGATCGCGGTGCTTGCCGGCGCCATCGGCTTCATCGCGATCATCGGCATCGGCGGCGCGCGCGTAATGCGCTGGAATTCCAGCTGGCTGGACCGGCCGCAGAGCCCGCATTCGGCGCTCGCCATCGTGCTGGCGCTGTGCCTGGGCCTGGCGTATGTGTCCACGCTGTTCGGCCTGGCCGCCATCATCGGCGCCTTCCTCGCCGGCATGATCGCCTCGGAAACGCGCCAGCAGCACACGCTGGAAAAACAGACCCAGCCCCTGCTCGCCCTGCTCACGCCGTTCTTCTTCGTCATCACCGGCAGCAAGATCGACCTACGCGAACTCATGAATGCCGACGCGGGCCTGATGCTGCTGGTGGTCACCCTGATCGCCATCGCCTCCAAGCTGATCGGCGGCTTTCTAGGTTCGCTGTCGCTGGGCGCGCGCGGCGCGACCATGGTGGGCTTCGGCATGGTGCCGCGCGGCGAGGTCGGCGTGGTGATCGCCAGCCTCGGCCTGACCGCCGGCGTCTTCAGCGACCGCATCTACGCCATCATCGTCGCCATGTCCCTGCTGACCGCGATGGTGACGCCGCCCGTGCTCGCATGGATGCTACGCCGCAACGGCGCGGCAGCCGGCAAGGCGGAATGACTTAACCCCTCATGCCGCGATAGGCGTCCAGCGCCTGTTGGCGCGTTTCGCCAAGATCGACCATCGGCGCCGGATAGCCGCTGCGTTTCAACAGCGCGGCGTCCTTCCATGGCTCGTGCAGGAGCGGCAGCGGCGCCGAGGACAGTTCGGGCAGCCAGCGGCGCAAGTAGTGCCCCTCCGGATCGAACTTCTGCGCCTGCGTCACCGGATTGAACACGCGGAAATACGGCGCGGCATCCGCACCGCTGCCCGCCACCCACTGCCAGCCGAGCGTGTTGTTGGCGAGATCGGCGTCGACCAGCGTGTCCCAGAACCAGCGCGCGCCATGGTGCCAGTGTTGCCGGAGATTCTTGGTGAGGAAGCTGGCGACGATCATGCGCACGCGGTTGTGCATCCAGCCGGTGTGCCACAGCTCGCGCATGCCGGCGTCCACCAGCGGAATGCCGGTGCGTCCCTGCTGCCAGCGCTCTCGCGCGGCGGCATCGTCGACCCAGGCGAAGCGGTCGAACTGCGTGTTGAAGTTTTCCGTGGGCGTGCCGGGAAAGTGGTAGAGCAGATGGTGCGCGAACTCGCGCCAGCCCAGTTCGCGCAGATACGGTTCGATGTCCGGTCGCCGCCGCGCATCGGTGGCCGCGACCCGCTCCGCCAGCCGGTGATGAATCTGCCGCGGCGATATCTCCCCAAAATGCAGGTAGGGCGACAGCCTCGACGTGCCATGCCGGGCGGGCAGATCACGCGCGTTCGCATAGTCGGCCAAAGCGTCGTCCAGGAAGATGTCCAGCAATTCCTGCGCCCCCGCCTCGCCCGGCTGCCATGTGGCTTTCAGTCCGTCATCCCAGGAAATCAAGGGAAACAGCCCGAGTGCGTCGAGCGGCAGGCCTTCGTCGATATCCGCCGCACGCAATGACAGGACCGGCGGCAAGGGTTGTGCAGCATCGAGACGCGGCCGCAGGTTCTTCCAGTACGGCGTAAACACCCGGTAGGGCTCGCCCTGCTTCGTCTCTATCTGCCAGGGCTCGCACCACAGCGAGGCGTTGAAGCTACGCACCTCGATGCCAAGCTCGCGCAGGGCGGCCTTGATCGTGCTGTCGCGCGCGATGGCGGCCGGCTCGTAGCACCGGTTCCAGTACACGGCGGAGGCGCCGGTGCGCTCGATCAGCCGGCGAAGCACGTGCAGGCTCTCGCCCTGCGCCAGATGCAAGGCAGCGCCCTGCCCGCGCAACTGCGCATCGAGGCTGGCAAGGGAGTGATGCAGCCACCAGCGGCTGGCGGCGCCCGCGGGCCATGCGGCCTCTTCGTCGGGCGCGTGGATGTACAGCGGGATGATGCGCTCGAAGGCCTGGCAGGCGGCGCTGAGTGCGGGGTGATCCGCCAGGCGAAGGTCGCGGCGGAACCAGACGATGGCGGTGCTCATCGCGGCAGCTTAGCGGGAGCGCGCCGCCTTGTATGCCTTGCCGCGGAATCGTGCCGGATGCCGCCGAGCGGGCGGCATCCGGCCATATCGATCAGAGCTCGACGACGTCGAAGCGGCGATCCGGGTTGACGTCTTCCTCGTAGTTCACGTCGCTGCGGCCGAAGCCGAACAGTTGCAGGAAGTCGCTCTTGTAGCCGGCGTAGTCGGTGAGCTCGTTGAGCGTCTCGGTGGTGACCGTCGGCCACAGCGCCTTGCACTCCTGCTGCACGTCCTCGCGCAGCTCCCAGTCGTCCAGGCGCAGGCGGCCTTCGCTGTCGGTTTCCGGCGCCTGGTGATCCTTGCGGTACATGCGGTCGCGGAACAGGCGGTTGATCTGTTCGATGGTGCCTTCGTGGATGCCCTTTTCCTTCATCACGCGGAAGGAGATGGCGATGTACAGCGGCAGCACCGGAATGGCCGCGCTGGCCTGCGTCACCACCGACTTCATCACGCCCACGTAGGCGTCCAGATGCTCGGCCTTGTGCTCGGCGACCAGCTGCTTGGCGGTGTTGTCCAGGTGCTGCTTGGCCTGGCCCAGCGTGCCGTGCCAGTACATCGGCCAGGTGATCTCGGTGCCGATGTAGCTATAGGCCACCGTCTTGGCATGGTCGGCCAGCACGCCGGCCTTGCTCAGCGCGTCGATCCAGAGCTTCCAGTCCTCACCGCCCATCACGGTGACGGTGTCCTTGATCTCCTGTTCGGTCGCCGGCTCCACCGAGGCCTGCACCACGGTGTCGCGGTTGGTGTCGATCGAGTTGGCGGTGAAGGTTTCGCCGATGGTCTTGAGCGACGAGCGCACCACCTCGCCCGTGTCCGGCAGCTTGCGCACCGGCGAGGCGAGCGAGTAGACCACCAGGTCGATCTTGCCGCCCATCTCGTTCTTGATCATCTCAATGGCGCGCTCGCGGGTTTCGTTGGCGAACGCATCGCCATTGATGGATCGGCTGTACAGGCCCGCTTCCTTGGCGAACTTGTCGAAGGCGGCGGAGTTGTACCAGCCCGCCGTGCCCGTCTTGCTGTCGCTGCTGGGCTTCTCGAAGAACACGCCCAGGGTGGCCGCGCCGTAGCCGAAGGCCGCCGTGATGCGCGAAGCCAGGCCGTAGCCAGTGGAGGCGCCGATCACCAGCACGCGCTTGGGGCCCTCGCCCAGGTCGCCCTGCGCCTTGGTGATGTTGATCTGTTCGAGCACGTTGCGCTCGCACCCGACCGGATGGGCCGTCACGCAGATAAAACCACGCACCTTGGGGTTGATGATCACTCGAGGACTCCTGGGAAGGGCATTGCAAACCGCCATAGTAACCCGCGGGCCTTGCCATGCGCTTCCGTAGGGAGTGGCCAGCCCGACCGTTCCGTCGGCCAAGCCGGGCTCCCATAGGCCAGTAATTTTGCGGTTCGATCCTACAGACCAAAGCTTTACGATCCCGGCACTATGGACGTGTTCAGCCGCGCTCGGAGCCCCGGCGCGCGGCATCAACGGCAGGATGTGGCGGGAGGTCGTCGGGCACCATGGCTGATATCAGGCGCAAGTCGCTGGCTGATCGTGCCGTGGTCTGGCCAGCCCTCGCCCTTGCCTGCGCGGCCGCCACCGGTTGCGTCCATCAACCATCGCGGGCTTCCGCATCCACCGCAACGGCCGACGCCGCGGCAGTCTCTACGCCACCCGCCACCGCGGCGGGCAGCAGCAATGCTGCGGTGGACACCTTGCGCAAGCTGTCCCTGCTGCGTCCCTTCGCCGGCGGCATCGACACGCCGTTGATCCACAACCAGATCCACGGCTACGTGATGGCGGACGCCGCCAACTACACCGACCGGAGCCTGGGCAGCACGCAGTTCTCCATCCGCCGAGCCGACCTCAGCCTGCTGCACGACGTGGGATTGGGCTGGCTGTTCTACGCCGATGCGCAGATCGTCGATGGGAGCCTCGAGTTCAAGGACGTCTATTTCCGCAAACAGACCTCCACCTTCGGCGTGGTCACCATCGGCAACCAGCAGGAGCCGTTCGGGCTGGAGCAGTACGGCAGTTTCCGCACCACCACCTTCCTGGAGCGCGCCACCACCAATGCGCTCGCCCCCAGCCGAAGCGTGGGCATCACCTCCAGCGATTTTCACGGGCCATGGATCTGGAGCTACGGCTTCTTCACCGCCGGCACGCGCGACGAAGACCGCACGCAGCGCGGCGTGGCCCTGACCGGCCGCGTTGCCTACCTGCTGAAAACGGACGCAGGGCTCTACCACCTTGCGCTCGATTACTCCACGCGCCGCGCCGGGCCCAGCAATGACCAAAGCTTCAAGTCCGCGCCGGAAGTGGCGCTTTCATCCGGCGACGACTTCCTCAACACGCACACCATCCCCGACTCGAACAAGGTGCAGCGCTATGGGCTGGAAGCCGCCCACGTGAATGGTCCTTTCTCGTGGCAGGCCGAATACATGGAAGCGCACCTGCAACGCAACGACGGCCTGCCGCCGCTGCGATTTCGCGGCTGGTACGGCTATGCGAGCTGGATGATCACCGGCGAAAGCCGCGAGTACCGCGAAAGCAACGCCACCTTCGGCGCGGTGGTGCCGCATGCCTCGTGGAACGGGCACGGCGGCGGTGCGCTGGAAGTGGGCGCGCGGCTGAGCATGACCGACCTCAACGACCGCGATGTCCTCGGCGGCAAGGAAACCAACCTCACCATCGGCGTGAACTGGTATCTGGACAAGTCCGTCCGCCTCTCCGCCAACCTCGTGCATACCATCGACCTGAACAAGCCCGGCGATCCCAACAGCGGCAAGCATCCTTCGGCCATTGTCGGCCGCCTTCAGTACCAGTTCTGAGACCAGCATTTGCGCAGACCGCGAGCCGGTCGGGAACGCGGTTGACGCTCGACCATCAAATGCGAATAATTCTCAATATTATGAAACCGCGATCCGGCCTGAAGGTTCCGAAGTGATCACCCTGCTTGCCCTGCTGTCGACCCTCTCGGGCGGCGTGCTGATTTACCTCGCCAGTGCGCAGCAGCGGCTACGCGCGTCCGCCCTGCCGGCGGTGGCCCGACGTGCGGGCTGGCTGCTGGTGATCGGCGGCACGGCCATCTGGTGGTACGACGCCGGCATGGGGCCGGGCATCTCGGCGGCACTGACCATGCTCATGCTCACCTGGGTGGCCCTGCCGTACGCGGCATGGTGGCGCACCGCCGCCGCGGAAACGGGGGAATGATCGCGCGCTGCCTCGCGGGAACCCTGCTCGGTTTTCCGCTCGCGGCCCTGGTGCTCGCCCTGCTGCTGCACCTGCTGCCGGGCCATGGCGAGGCCTTCCTGATTCCGGCGCTGATCCTGTTCTTCCCGTTGTGGACGGCGCTCATGGCCGGCGCCTACCTGTTCCGCAACGGGCTTCGCGCCTGGCTGGTGCTGGGCGGGGCCAATGTCACGGTGTTCGCCGTGCTGTGGCTGCTGCGCCTGCACGGCTGATACAGGGACGTTCCCGATGAAAGCGACCACTCTCCGTACGTTCCAGACCGTGCACACCTGGACCGGCCTGCTCGCCGGCTTCGCGCTGTTCGTCGCGTTCTATGCGGGCGCGCTGACGGTATTCCACGACGACATCGCGGCATGGCAAAACCCGCCGTGGCGCGCCGTCGCCGATGCCGACGTTCCGATGGACACGCTGATCGAGCGGCTGCTCGCGCATCATCCGGATGCACGCGACGACTTCGGCATCGTGTTGCCGCGCGACAGCTCCCACGCCGCCTACGCCTACTGGCAGGCCAAGGATGGCAGCCGCTTCGCCACCGCCAGCGAGGTGGAGGCGCCACGCGCGGACGCCGGCGAGAACGAGCTCGCCGATTTCGTCTACGCGCTGCACGACTCGCTCGGCTTGCCGGTGGTCGGGCTGTATCTGATGGGCATCGTCAGCGTGCTGTACGGGCTGGCCTTGCTGTCGGGCCTCCTGATCCATCTGCCGCAGCTGGTGAAGGATCTCTTCGCCATGCGCGTGGGCCGCAACATCAAGCGGCTCTGGCAGGATGCGCACAACGCCATCGGCGTCATCAGCCTGCCCTTCCATGTGATCTTCGCGGTCACCGGCGCGCTGTTCTGCCTGTTCACGCTGACGCTCGCCGCGCTCAACACGGTCGCCTTCGACGGCAAGCTGTTCGAGGCCTTTGCCAGGGCGACGCAAACCACGCCAACGGTCACCGCCAGCGGCACGCCGGCCACCATGCTTTCCACCGATGCCCTGATCGAACGCGCGCGCACCGAAGCCCTGAAGAACGGCGTGACCACCTTCGAGCCCGACTACATGCACTTCGTGCACTACGGCGACCGCAACGCCGTGGCCGAGGTACGCGGCCTGTCGCAGCACACGCTGGGCTCCTACGGCACGGTGGCCATGTCCGCGCACGATGGCACCGTGCTCGCCACGTACGTCGGCGACCGCTACAGCCTCAACGGCATCAGCTACGCCTCGCTGTTCGGCCTGCATTTCGGCAGCTTCGGCGGCCGCACGGTGCAGTGGCTGTATTTCATCCTTGGCCTGGCCGGCGCCTTCCTGTTCTATTCCGGCAACCTCCTGTGGATCGAATCGCGCCGCAAGCGACGGCATCTCGACCAGCCGTTCAAGACACAGGTGATGGCGCGGGCCACTGTGGGCGTGTGCATTGGCACCTGCCTGGCCATCACCGGCGCCTTCGTGGCGACATGGATCGCCGTGCGCCTGGGCATCGATGCGGGTGTGCCGCAACGCGCCGCCTGCTACGGGCTCTTTCTCGCCGCGTGCGCCTATGCCTGCCTGCGTCCTGTCGCCAGGGCCACCATCGAACTGCTCTGGGCAACGTCCGCGCTGACCATGGCGATGGCCATGGTGGATCTGGCGACCAACGCATCGTCCATGGCGCAGGCGTGGTCGCCGCTTGCATGGCGAGTGCTGGGTGTGGACCTGACCGGCCTGGCGCTGGGCGTCGTGTTCGCGCTGTTTGCGCGCGCCGCCGACCGGCGCGCACGCAGCGGCGACGCCAACAGCGTGTGGGCGCTGCGGGATGCGGCGCACGCCCAGCCGTAAAGGCACGGGCCGCGCGGGCTCAGTAAGCCATGCGCGCCGAGTTCATCCGGGCCGACACGGGGGCGTCGCCCAGCAATGAAATCTCGTCCCAGACGGCATCCTCCTCGCCATCGGCCAGCAACTCATAGGCGGTGCGTCCGCCGAAGGCATTTTGGTGCCGGCACATCCAGCGCACCGCGCGCTGACGTTCGCCCAGGCTCTGCACCAGCATCGACGCCAGCGTGGCGTGTCGCTGCTCGAGCACCACGAACGCGCGCTCCATCACGTCGTCGCGCAACGCGTTGATCTGGGCCAGCTCGGTGGCGACATCCTGAAACCTGATCGTAACCTTGCGCATGCGTTCACTCCCTCTCCCCACGCCGACGGCTCACGTCGCCCAGTCGCCACTCCGTTTGCGCTGAAGCAACGCCTGGGCTCCTATCGCTCTTCCCTGAGCCTCGCAGTGCTCGATGCACGGCAACCACCCACCCCCGCGAACGGTCGCCTTGCGGCCCGATCATGCTCAAGCAAATGCTGAATTCGCGTGAATTCGAGCGCCCATGCATCTACGACTTTTGGAGTGTGGCCGGAAGGCCGTAGCCGGTCACCGTAATCTTTCGTATTCCACGTTCAGGGCTGACGGAGGATGTCGGCGATCTTCTGCAGCACCTCGTCGTTGAGGTAGAGCTGGTGGCCGTCCTTGACCACGGTCGTGGATACGGCCCCGGGAATGGTCGCGCTCGCCAGCGGCACGAAGCCGTCGCCCGGCGGATGCGTGCCCGGCAGGTGGCCGGCGAACGTGTAGTAGCGCACGCCCGGCACGGGCATCAGCGATTGGGCCGCCCGGCTCACCGGCTGCGTGGCGCGCAGCGTGCTGATGCTGCTCAGCCCGTAGCGTTCGTAGTCCTGCGCCAGGGCCGGGTTTTCGTGGGCGCGGTTCTCCGCCACCACGCGCAGCAAGGCATCGAGCTCCGGCGTATGCGCATGGATGACGCGCTGCGCGATCCACCCGACGAAGCTGTCGACGTAAGGACTGCCCAGGTGCGGCGCGGCCAGGAAGAACGCCCGCGTCACTCCGGGATAGGCCTGGAAGCGCACGACCGATTCCAGCGTGGCGATATCCTCCCGCGCGCCGTGCAATTGCTCGGGTGGAATATCGAACACCGCGTTCCACACCACGTCGTTGCTGTTGGACACCAGCAGGCGCGAGATCACGCCGCCCATGCTGTGGCCAATCAACACCATGTCCCGGTGCGCCGGCGCGGTGCCATCGGGATCGAGGATGTGCCACGCCTGGTCCATCATGCGCTGCACGTACAGGCGATCGAGCAGCACGGGCGTATTGGTCGGATAGACGATGTGCCAGATCTGATACCGGCTGCGCAGTTCGGGCGAACCGTCGATAAGGTTGGTCAGCTTGGCCCAGATCATCGGGCTGCGCCCGAGGCCGTGCACCATGATCACCGGTGTCTTGGCCGGGTCGTAGTCCTCCAGCAGATAGAGCCCCTGGCGCTGCGCCAGCTCGCGGCCGCCGATCAGGCTCCACACCGCCGCGCGATTGATGTGCGAACGATCGAACAACGCGGCGTAGGCCGCCGAGAAATCCGTCGCCAGCGGCACGCTGCGCTGGCCGACGGTGATGGCCGGATGCTTGCGCGTGCCGGTAACCACCAGCTGCGCCATGCCGTCGTCGCCCGGCTCCACCCACGCCGTGAGCGCGCGCGTGATGCCGTCGGGCGGATCCAGCCTGCAGATGGGACGGTCGTGGCACGGCGCCTGCCAGCCCACCAGCGGAACGCCGTAACCCGGCGAGGTGTAGCGTTGGCCCATGACGGTGGGAACCGTCACTTCGTCCGCACGCGCCAGGGCCACGGGGCCGTCGTCCAGGCTCTGCGGCAGATCACGAAACACCACGCGCACCGGCACATCCAGCACGCGAATGGTATGGGGACGCCAGGCGCCGGGTTCCTGGTCCAGCAGATAGCCCAGCAGTTCATGGGTGCAGCCATCGGCGATGGATTGGGCTTCGGCCTGGCGCGCCGCGTCGTCGGTGTCCGAGGCGCGATAGGCTGCCACGGCGCAGCGGATCCAGTCGCGCGCGGCCACGTCCTTGCGCTGCGCGCCGGCCGTGCCCAGCCACAGGTGGCGGGCGACCATCAAGGGATCTTCTTTCGGCGGGGCGCCCGGCTTGAGCGCGCTGGTGCAGGCCGCCAGCAAGGCCATGCAGGCCAGCCATCCCAGCCGCCATCGACGGTGCGCATGCGCTTTGACGGTGTCACGCAAACCACGCATGCAGGCGCTCGCTGTCGTCCAGATGACTGACCCCGCGGAGCCGGCTACGTCGGTCCGCCGCCGATGAAACGCGCCACACGCTACGCCATTCGCACGCGCCGTGCACCTGCCGCGGCGCTTCGTCAGAGCAGGCTTTCGATGGGCAGCAGGCCGCCCATGTTCACCTTGAAACGCCGCCACCAGCTGGTGTCCGGCGCATGGTCGTAGCGGACCACCGGCTGCTTCGGCTCCTTGCCTTCCCACACCACCCGCCCCTTGTCGTCCAGCAAGACCCGATAGCTGTGGATGGGTTTGGTGGCGTCGGCAAAGATGGCCAGCAACGCGCGGGCGAGTGCCGGGGAATCGACGATCACGCCGTCCTCGGTGTTCAGATGCGCGGAACGCGGATCGAGATTCATCGAACCGACGAACGCATGCTGCTCGTCCACCACCATGGCCTTGGCATGCAGGCTGTTGCTGCCCGTGGAGGAGCCGAAGAAATGGCTGCTGTGCCGGCCGCGCCGCGCATCGGGCTTGAGCTCGTACAGCTCAATGCCCGCCTTGAGCATGGGCACCCGGTAGGACGCATAGGCCTGATACACGTCACCGGCATCGGTGGACGCCAGCGAGTTGGTCAGCACCTCCACCGCCACGCCGCGCTCGCGCACGCCCTGCAGATAGGCCACGCCCTTGGTGCCGGGAATGAAGTACGGCGAGATCAGGGTGAGCCGATGCTGCGCACCGTCCAGCCATCCGCGCAGCTGCGGCGCCATGTGCAGGTCCTTGCTGTCCGCCGCCGGGTTGCCCTTGTCCGGGTCGTCGGCAAGGTAGGTCGCGGGACCCCAGGCCCAATCGGTTCCCGGCACCTCGTGCGCCAGGTCGCCCACGCGCGCCACCAGGCTCTGCGCATAACTGCTCTGGTTGAACTGCCGCGCATGGGCCGCCATGGTCTTGCGCAGGTCGGCCAGTTCCTCCGGGCCGGGCGTGCGGCGATGGAAGGCGCCGATCGGGTACGCCTGGTCGCTGTTCCAGTAACGGTCGAACATCTGCCCCACGTCCGCGACGACCGGGCCGACGGCGAGCACGTCCAGATCGCGGAAATTGATCGTGTCGTTGGCATCGAAATACTCGTCGCCGATATTCCTTCCGCCGACGATGGCCATGGCCTCGTCCGCAATGAAGGCCTTGTTGTGCATGCGGCGATTGAGCCGCGAGAAGTCGCCGGCGAACTGCTTGCCCATGCCCCACCACGACGAGTTCCGCTCCAGGAAGGGATTGAACAGGCGGATCTGGATATTTGGATGTCCATCCAGGATGCGCAGCACCTTGTCGTCGCCGGCCACGTGCAGGTCGTCCAGCAGCAGGCGCACGCGCACGCCGCGATCCGCCGCCGCCAGTAGACGCTGCGCCAGCAGGCCGCCGGTCGCGTCGCTATGGAACATGTAGTACTGCAGGTCCAGCGAATGCACCGCGCGGTCGGCGAGCGCGATGCGCGCCAGCAGGGCGTCGTTGGAATCGCTGATCAGGCGCAGGCCGCTGTCGCCGCCGTGGCCCGCGCTGATGCGCGAGGCGTAGGCCACCAGCGGCGCATCCGGTTTGGCCGGCAGGACGGTGCTGGGTACGCGTGGATAATCGGGGCGCAGATCCGAATGGGTGCAGCCGGCCAACGCCAGCAACCAGAGACAGGCAAGGCGACGCAAGGTGCAGGCCATGTTCCCTCCTTGGAATCGACTCTGTCGGAGGTGCGAGTCGGACGCAAGAGTGGCCGGGCTACGGAGGCCACCAGACGAGCAGCAACCTCACCCGCTCGTCATTCCGGCGCAGGCCGGAGGCGCCTTTCAACAGCGAAGCTGGTCATCCAGTAGCGATAGTGCTGGGTTGTCGGGACACCGCTCGGGCTTGTTTTACAGTCGCGAAAACCTGTCGTTCCCGCCACTGGATTCCGGCCTGCGCCGGAATGACGAGCGGGTAAAACCGAGGCGCTTTGCAAGCGACCGGCCGGAAACTCACCGCCCGAACGTGATTTCCTTGCCTTCGTGGTCGCGGTCCCAGCCGCGCAGTTCGTCGCGGATATGCGCCACGCGCTGGCGGCCCAGGGCGTTGCGTTCCTCGTCCAGCACCTGGCCGTCCAGCAGTTCCGCGAGGCGCTGGGCCGTGGGCAGCATGGCGTCCCACGCGTCCAGCGCCGGGATGGGCGCAGGCAGCGTCATGAAGAAGCTCAGGCCCGGGGTGCGCATGGCATCCACGCGGGTCACATCGAAATTGCCGGGCTTGACCATGTTGGCCACGCTGAACACCGGCCCCAGTTCGCGCTTGCCATCCACCAGGCGGTGATAGATACCCATGTCGCCGAACTCCAGGCCCGCCTTCTCGGCGGCGACGATCAGGTCGGCACCGTTGAAGACGTTGCCTTCGCGAGCGACCACGAACAACGTGACGATGCGTTCCACCGGCACGCGCTCCGGGCGGCGACCGACCTCGGAACGCGGCGGCACACGCGGCGCTTCCGGTGCGGGCGCGGGAGCCGGTGCCGCGACAGGTGCCGGCGCGGGCGCGGCGACCGGCTCGGGTTCCGGCGCACGCGACACGTGATCCGCCCCCGTGGCCTGCGCCAGGCTTTGCTCGAACTGCTCCGGCGGCGCGCGCAGGGCGTCGACGATGGAGGCGGCAATGCCGTGCGGCTTGCTGATCGGCGCCGGTTCCACGCGCCCCTTGTCGCCGGCGAGCGTGGCGCCGAGGCGCTCCAGCTCCTCGCGCAGGCCGACGTCCAGCTCGCCCTGGTGCGGCTGGTCGAACGGGTCGGCATGGAAATCGTCGCGCGCGTTGAAGGACGGCTCATCGAGCACCTCGCCATCCGCGCCGAAGGTCGGCTCGCGGCGGTCGCCCGTCGTGCTGGGCGCCACGCGTCGCTTGCCCTGCTCCTTCTTCGGCTGGCCGAACAACCACATCGCCGCCAGGACGATCAGGCCAACGATGAGCATGGGAACGCCAACGGCGGCATTCCAGGCGAAAGCGAGTACGGGTTGCGCGGTCATATCAAGTCCTCAAGCTGCGCCCGCAAGTTTAGCTGCTTCGGCAAGATCCACCTGCACCAGTCGCGATACGCCCGGCTCGCGCATGGTCACGCCGCACAGCTGAGAGGCCGCTTCCATGGTGGCCTTGTTGTGGCTGACGAAAATGAACTGCACCTTCTCGCTCATCTCCTTCACCATATTGGAGAAGCGGCCCACGTTGGCCTCGTCCAGCGGCGCGTCCACCTCGTCCAGCAGGCAGAACGGCGCGGGATTGAGGCCGAAGATGGCGAACACCAGCGACACCGCGGTGAGCGCCTTCTCGCCGCCCGAGAGCAGCGTGATGTTGGACACGCGCTTGCCCGGCGGACGCGCCATGATCGCCACGCCGGTGTCGAGCAGGTCGTCGCCGGTCAGTTCCAGGTACGCATGGCCGCCGCCGAACAGGCGCGGGAACAGTTCCTGCACGCCGGCGTTGACGCGGTCGAAGGTTTCCTTGAAGCGCTGGCGCGTTTCGCGGTCGATCTTCTTGATCGCCGACTCCAGCGTTTCCATGGCATTGGCCAAGTCGGTGAGCTGGTTGTCGAGATAGGTCTTGCGCTCGCTCTGCTCGGCATGTTCCTGGATCGCGGCAAGGTTCACCGGCTCCAGGCGGACGATCTTCTGGCCGATATCGGCCAGCTGCGTGCGCCACTGGCTGGCGTCGGCATCCTCGGCCAGTTCAGCCAGCAGCGGTTCCAGTTCGAGACCGGAAGCGGCGATGGCTTCGGCAAGCTGCTCCGCGCGCAACTGCAGTGCCTGCGCGGCAAGGCGCTTCTGCGAAAGGTTTTCGCGCAGCCCATTGAGCAAGTGCTCGATGCGCTGGCGTTCCTGCTCCAGGCGTCGGAACTCGCCGTCGCAGTCTTCCAGCGCGCGGCGCGCCTCCACCAGTTGCTTGTCGACCAGCAGGCGCTGGTCGAGATAGGTCTGGCGCTCGGCTTCCAGTTCGGCGATGGGGTCGGAACCGGCGGCAAGCTGCTCGGCGATTTCGGTGCGGCGCGCCTCGATCTGGCGCAGCTGCGTTTCCATGCGCGCCAGCGACTGCTCCAGCGAGGTGAGCGAGGAGCGCTTGGACTCCATCGACAGCGCCAGCGCGTGCGCCTGGTCGGCGGCCTCGCGCGCGTTCATGCGCGCTTCCTCACGTGCCTCGAGCAAGGCTCGGCGTTCGTTTTCCAGCTCGCGGCGCTGGTCTTCCAGATCGCCCATGTAGCCGACGGACTCTTCCAGGCGCGCACGCGCTTCGCCCGTCTGCGTCTGCAGTTCATCCAGCTGGGTGATCAGGTCGCTGATTTCGCCGGCCACCTTTTCGGCGCGGGCGCGGGCGGTTTCCATCTTGCCGCGATGGCTCTGCACCTGGCCGGCCAGTTCCGACTGGCGGCGGTGCGCGTTGTACAGCTCGCGCTGCGCGTCGTCGCGCGCACGCTCGGCCTCGAACTTTCGCGTACGCAGGTCGTCCAGCGTGTGGGTGGCTTCTTCGATGCGATCTTCCAGCGCGAGGATCTGCTCGGCCAGCGTGCGCATCTCGCGCTCGCGCGCCAGCACGCCCACCTGGTTGCCCTGCGCGCGGCGCACGCGCGCCCAGCCCGGCCCCAGCCATTCGCCGTTGCGCGTCATCACCGACTGGTACGGCGCCAGCGCGGAAAGCCCGGCGACGATCTGGTGCGCGTGCTCGATGGAATCGGCCGTGAGCACGTGATTGAGTATCGACAGCGCCGCCGCCGGGCCGCGCACGTGCGCGGCCAGCGTGCCTGCCGTGTTGGCGCCGCCTTCCGCCCCGTTGACCAGGGCCACGTCGGCGTTTTCCAGCGCGCCGAATTCCGCGGCGAGCGTATGCGATTCATCGACCAGCACGGCATCCAGGAAGCCGGCCAGTGCGGTTTCGACGGCTGTTTCCCAGCCCGCTTCCACCTGCAGCGATTCGCCGAGACGGCGTGACTTGTCCAGGCCTAGACGCGCAAGCCAGCCGCTAGCGGCGCTCTCTTCCTGGCCCAGGGCCGCGTGCTGCAAGGCTTCCAGCGAGGCCTGGCGGCCGCGCGCGGTCTGCAGCTGCTGGCGCGCCTCGTTGAGCGCGGACTGCACCTGGCGCTCTTCGTCCAGCACCTTTTCGTGCGCCAGCTTGTGCTGATCGAGCAGGCTGCCCAGCGATTCCACGCGCTCGCGCTGCGTGTCGTGCTCGGTGTGCAGCTGTTCGGCGGCGGCATCGAGCGCGGCGATGTCGGTCGCCTTCTGCTCGGCTTCCAGCGTTTCGCGGCGACGCGACAGGTCCATCGCCTGGCGGTCGAGGTAGTTGAGCTTGGTGCGTTCCACTTCCGCGGCGCGGCTGGATTCGCCGGCGGTGCGCGTGTGCGCATCCCAGCGTTGCTGCCAGTCGGCGAGCTTGGCTTCGGTGTCGCGCAGCGATTCGGCGGTGTCGTCCTGCATCTGCTGCAGGGCTTCGAGCTTGGGTTCGCCCTCGGCCAGTGCCATGCGCAGCGTTTCCACCTGTGCGCGGTCGTTGGCGATGTGCTCGGCGAGCTCGGCGTGTTCGCGCTCGGTCTCGCCCTGCGCGCGCTGCAGGCGCTCCGCCGTTTCGCGGTTGAAGCGCACCTGCTGCTCCACGCGCGCGATCTCGGCGCCGACCTTGTACACCTCGGCCTGCACCTTGTTCAGATGCTCGGTGGCTTCGGTGTGGCGCTCGCGCACCGTCTCCATCTGCGCCTCATGATGGCGCTGCTGGGCGATGTGCTTCTCGATCTCCACCTCGGCCGCGTTGAGGCCCGAGCCTTCCTGGTCGTGCTGGCTCTTGAGACCGCGGTATTCGAGCGCGCGCAGCTCGGCTTCCTTGCGCGTCTGCTCCTCCTTCAGCGCCTTCCAGCGCTCGGCGGCGCGGGCCTGGCGGTTGAGGTGCTCGAGCTGCTTGTCCACTTCGTCGCGCACGTCGCGCACGCGGTCGAGGTTTTCGCGGGTGGACTTGATGCGGCTCTCGGTTTCCTTGCGGCGCTCCTTGTACTTGGAGATGCCGGCGGCTTCTTCCAGATGCGTGCGCAGCTCGTCGGGCGCGGCCTCGACGATCTGGCTGATCATGCCCTGCTCGATGATCGAGTAGCTGCGCGGCCCCAGGCCCGTGCCCAGGAACAGGTCGGTGATGTCGCGGCGGCGGCAGCGCGCGCCATTGAGGAAATACGCGGACTGGCCGTCGCGCGTCACCTGGCGCTTCACCGAAATCTCGGCGTACTGGCCGTACTCGCCCTGGATGGTGCCGTCGGCGTTGTCGAAGATCAGCTCCACCGTCGCCTGCCCCACCGGCTTGCGCGCGTTGGAACCAGAAAAGATCACGTCGGTGAGCGAATCGCCGCGCAGGCGGCTGGCCGCGCTCTCGCCCATCACCCAGCGGATGGCGTCGATGATGTTGGACTTGCCGCAGCCATTGGGCCCCACCACGCCGGTCATGTTGGTCGGCAGGTGGAGCGTGGTCGGGTCCACGAAGGACTTGAAACCGGCGAGTTTGATCGTGGTCAGGCGCATGCGGGCGTCAGCAGCCAAATAGGTGAAGCCCGGGAACGCCGGGCGATGGGTCACTGTGCCAAACGCAGGCCCCTGCCGCAATGCGTTCGGCGACTATGTTTCACTTTAACACTGGCGTGTAAACCAATGTTATGGAAGCGTTTCTCGGGAAGCGTTTCCCGACCGGCGCGGCAGGAGCAGCGAATCACCGGCCCTGGCACCATCCTCTGGTCAGGAAATAACCAGCCAGATCGCCTAAGGCGGCGGCCGGGACGCTTATTCGCCCGGCGCCTTCGCGTCGATGGAAAGCGCGTGGATGCCGTTGTCCATCAGCCCCTGCAGGGCCGCATATACCAGGCGGTGCCGCTTGATCGATAGCTGGCCGGCGAAGGCCGCGCTGACGATGTGCACGTGGAAATGCCCCTTCCCCTCGTTGGCATGCCCGGCGTGCTTGTGGCCCTCGTCCAGCACCTCGAGAACCACGGGATCGAGCGCCTGCTGCAGGCGCTCGCGGATCTGTTCGACCATGGCCGCGCTCATGCCGGCGGCAACGCCTTGCGGAACGGCTTGACGCTGACGCTGGCGTAGACGCCGGCGGCGACGTACGGATCGTCCTTGGCCCAGGCTTCCGCCTCGGCCTGCGATGGGAACTGCGCCAGGATCAGGCTGCCGGTGAAACCCGCCGGGCCCGGGTCTTCCGACTCGATGGCCGGAAACGCGCCGGCCACGAACAGGCGCCCTTCGTCCAGCAGCTTCTGCAGGCGCTCGATATGGGCCGGACGCGCACCTTTGCGCTTTTCCAGCGAATCAGGGACGTCGGTGCCGACGATGGCAAACCACATGGCGAAGCTCCCGCGAAGGTCGAAACCGGCAAGTTTAGCGGAGTGGACGCACGATCACGCGATCCGGCGCGAAGGACGGCAGCCGGCGTGGCTTACTGGATGGGCTGGAAATCGCCGTCCGCCAGGTCCAGCGCGTCGGTGGTCAGCTGGCCGCTGGCGCGATCGAGCTTGAACGAGAACAGGCGCGGCGAGGTGTTCGGGTCGCCACCGCACTTGGCGTCGTGCTTCTCATGCACGTCGATGTCGATGGTGGCGCCGTCGGAGTCATCGACCATGTAATCGAGGCACTCGTCGCTCAGCGAGGTGAGCTTGTGCTTGCGGATCACCGCGCTGACCTTTTCGATCACCGCGTCGTCGGCATCGGCATCCGCATCCGTTCCCGCGGTGGAGGCAGGCGCCGGCGCGGCCACCGTGGCGGCGGGCGCGGGCGCTGCCGCGCCCGCGGCATGTTCGTCCTGCGACTGCGAGGACGACGGCGAACACGCCCCCAGCACCAGAATGGCCAGCCCGGCGGCGAACAGGCCGGGCATCGTGTTCTGTCGCAGGGAACGGTTCTGCATCGGCTTAGGCCTCCGGGCGCATGTACGGGAACAGCAGCACGTCGCGGATCGACGCGGAACCGGTCAGCAGCATCACCAAGCGGTCGATGCCGATGCCCAGGCCGCCGGTGGGCGGCAGGCCCACTTCGAGCGCGCGGATGTAGTCTGCATCGAAATGCATGGCCTCGTCGTCGCCGGAGGCCTTGGCCTCCACCTGCTTCTGGAAGCGGGCCGCCTGGTCTTCCGGGTCGTTCAACTCGGAGAAGCCGTTGGCCAGCTCCTTGGCGTTGATGAACAATTCGAAGCGGTCGGTGATGCCCGGGTTGGTGTCGCTTTCGCGCGCCAGCGGCGAGACTTCCACCGGATGGTCGGTGATGAAGGTCGGCTGGATCAGTGTGTGCTCCACCGTCTTCTCGAAGATCTCCAGCAACAGGCGGCCCCAGCCGAAATCGGCCTTCACCTGGCAGCCCAGTCGCTTGGCGTGCGCGGCCATGGCTTCGCGGTCGCGCAGCTCCTCGCGCTTGATCTCCGGATTCAGCTCGAGCACGGCGTCTTCCATGCTCCAGCGACGGAACGCCGGGCCCACGTCGATCTCGTTGCCTTCCCACACCAGCCTGGTGGTGCCGATGACGTTCTTCGCCGCCTCGCGGATCACTTCCTCCGTGAGGTCCATGATCTCGGTGTACGTGGCGTAGGCCTGGTACAGCTCGAGCATGGTGAACTCGGGGTTGTGTCGCGTGGACACGCCCTCGTTGCGGAAGTTGCGGTTGATCTCGTACACGCGGTCGAAGCCGCCGACCACCAGGCGCTTGAGGTACAGCTCCGGCGCCACGCGCAGGTAGAGGTCCATGTCCAGCGCGTTGTGGTGCGTGACGAACGGACGCGCGGTGGCGCCGCCCGGGATCACGTGCATCATCGGCGTTTCCACTTCCATGAAGCGGCGCGGCTCAGCCTCGAGCCACTTGCGGATGAAGCCGATGATCTTCGAGCGCAACGCGAAGGTGCGGCGCGCTTCCTCGGTGACGATCAGGTCGACATAGCGCTGGCGATAGCGCTGCTCCACGTCGGCCATGCCGTGGTGCTTGTCCGGCAGCGGGCGCAGGCTCTTGGTGAGCAGGCGCAGCTTCTCGACCTTCACCGACAGCTCGCCGGTGCGCGTGCGCATCAGGGTGCCTTCGGCGCCCACGATGTCGCCCATGTCCCAGCCCTTGAACGCCTTGTAGGTGTCCTCGCCCACCGTGCCCTGGTGGATGAACAGCTGGATGCGGCCGTTGAAGTCCTGCATCTGCACGAAGGCGACCTTGCCCTGGTCGCGCTTGAGGATAACGCGGCCCGCCACCTTCACCTTGCGGTTCAGGGCCTCGATGGCCTCGGCGGTCCACTTCTCCACGTCGGCGAACTCGGCCTGCAGGTCGCCCGCGAAGGCGTCCATCTTGAAGTCGTTCGGAAACGCCACGCCCTGCCCGCGCAACGCCTTGAGTTTCTCGCGGCGCTCGGCGATCAGCTTGTTCTCGTCGATGGGCTGGATATCGGTCGGTTCAGTCATGGGGTTTCCGTAGCTTCCGGCGCCCGCGCCGTATGGCGGACGCATCTCTTGTTGGTCATCGCATCGTCGGGGCGGCGGCTTTGCGCGCCCTCGACGCTCAATCGTCCTTGCCGAACGCGTGTTTTACCGCGTGCCTGGTGGCATTCCATCCGTCGCGCGCGCCGTGGCCCACGGTCACGGCGGCATCCCGCGTGCCATGCCCCACCGCCACGCCCATATCGCGTGCGCCGTGCCCCACGGACACGGCAGCATCCCGCGTGGCATGCCCGACATCGCGCCCGGCATCGCCCACCTTCTGGCCGGCGGTGCGTGCATCTTGCTTGATGCCCTGGCTGGCAGAACCGTTGTCCTGCGCATGGGCCACGCCGTGGCATGCCGCCAGGGCAGCCCACACGACCAGAATCGGGAACGTCTTCCTGCTGTTCATGTGGGCAACGCCTCCGTCGGCATATCCAGTGGCTCGCGATCAGGCATCCACGCGCTTGGCGCCCGCGTCCAGGCCGGATTTCAGGCTGGCCTCGACGAATTCGTCCAGGTCGCCGTCCAGCACCTTCTGCGTGTCCGAGCGCTCGATGCCGGTGCGCAGGTCCTTGATGCGGCTCTGGTCCAGCACGTAGTTGCGGATCTGGCTGCCCCAGCCGATGTCGGACTTGGAGGCTTCCAGGGCGTCCTTCTCGGCGTTGCGCTTCTGGATCTCCAGCTCATAGAGCTTGGCGGCCAGCATCTTCATGGCGCGATCGCGGTTGGCGTGTTGGCTGCGCTCGGTCTGGCAGGCCACCACCACGCCGCTCGGGATGTGCGTGATGCGCACGGCCGATTCGGTCTTGTTCACGTGCTGGCCACCGGCGCCCGACGAACGGTACACGTCGGTCTTGAGGTCGGCCGGGTTGATGTCGATGTCGATGTCGTCATCCACTTCCGGCGACACGAACACCGAGGTGAAGCTGGTGTGGCGGCGGTTGTCCGAATCGAACGGGCTCTTGCGCACCAGGCGATGCACGCCGATCTCGGTCTTGAGCCAGCCGTAGGCGTAATCGCCTTCCACGCGGAAGGTGGCGGACTTGATGCCGGCCACTTCGCCGCCGGAAACTTCCAGCAGCTCGGTCTTCCAGCCGCGCGACTCGGCCCAGCGCAGGTACATGCGCAGCAGGATTTCGGCCCAGTCCTGCGCCTCGGTGCCGCCGGCGCCGGCCTGGATATCCACGAAGGCGTTGTTGGCGTCCATCTTGCCGGAGAACATGCGCTGGAATTCCAGCTTGCCCACCTTGGCTTCCAGACCCTTCAGGTCGTCGACCACGGATTGCACCGTGCCCTCGTCGTTGTCGGCGGCGGCCATCTCCAGCAGTTCGCCGGCGTCGGCAAGGCCGGAAGTCAGCGCGTCGATGCCGCTGACGATGGTGTCCAGGCGGGCGCGTTCGCGGCCCAGTTCCTGCGCGCGCGGCGGGTCGTCCCACACGGTGGGGCTTTCCAGTTCGCGGCTTACTTCTTCCAGACGCTCACGCTTGGTGGCGTAGTCAAAGATACCCCCTAAGCGACTCGACGCGGCCCTTGAGGTCCGCGATCTGCGCAAGGATCGGATTGGTTTCGATCATGGATGGGAAATCATGGGAAAACGGTCGTCTATGGTAGCAGAGGCCACGCGGCTCGGGACCGGCCGACCGTGGCCTGCGCCGCACCTTCGAGCATCATCGGCCAACGGAAACCAACGGAGCGGCAGCCTGCTGCCGCCGCGCCCGAAGCCGCCCTACGCCAACGCCTGCTGGTGCACATCGCGCACGGCCCGGCCCGAGGGGTCGGCCGCCGCCGCGAACGCCGGATCCCACGCCAGCGCCGCAGGCGACGAGCAGGCGATGGATTTGCCGCCCGGCACCGTTTCCGCACAGGCCTGCCCCGGATAGAAGCGCTCGAAGATACGCCGGTACAGGTACGCCTCCTTGGTGGCCGGCGTGTTGTGCGGAAAACGTGCCGCCGCTGCGGCGAATTCGCGGTCGCTCACCGCCTGCTCGGCATGCGCCTTGAGGCCATCGATCCAGCCGTAGCCCACGCCATCGCTGAACTGCTCCTTCTGCCGCCACAGGATCGCGTCGGGCAAGGCGCCCTGGAAGGCCTCGCGCAGCACGGCTTTTTCGATCCGCCCGCCACCGGCCATCTTGTGGCGCGCATCCATGCCCATCGCAACGTCGAGGAAGTCCAGGTCCAGGAACGGCACGCGCGCTTCCACGCCCCAGGCCATCATCGACTTGTTGGCGCGCAGGCAGTCGTAGCTGTGCAACGCATCGAGCTTGCGCACGGTTTCCTCATGGAAGGCTTGCGCCGAAGGCGCCTTGTGGAAGTACAGGTAGCCGCCGAAGATCTCGTCCGAGCCCTCGCCCGACAGCACCATCTTCACGCCCATGGCCTTGATGCGCCGCGCGAGCAGGTACATCGGCGTCGACGCGCGGATGGTGGTCACGTCATAGGTTTCGATATGGCGGATCACTTCGGGCAAGGCGTCCAGGCCTTCCCAGAAGGTGTAGACGAAGCCGTGGTGCACCGTGCCGAGCGCATCCGCCGCCACCTGTGCGGCGGCCAGGTCGGGCGAACCCTCCAGGCCGATCGCGAACGAATGCAGGCGTGGCCACCAGGCTTCCGCGCGGTCGTCGTCCTCCACGCGATGGCGCGCGAAACGCGCGGCGCACGCCGCCACCAGCGAGGAATCCAGCCCGCCGGACAGCAGCACGCCATACGGCACGTCGGTCATCAGTTGCCGGTGCACCGCCTGCTCGAAAGCGGCACGCAGCTGCGCGGGAGCAACCTCATGCCCTTGCGTCACCGCGTAGTCGCGCCAGGGCTTGTGGTAATAGCGGCGCAATTCGCCGTCGGCGCTGTCGTAGACATGTCCCGGCGGGAACGACGCGACGTCATGGCATAGGCCGACCAGCGATTTCATCTCGGACGCGACGCACAGGCGTCCCTCGCCATCGTGTCCCCAGTACAGCGGGCACACGCCGATGGGATCGCGCGCGATCACGTAACGCGATTCGGCGCTGTCCCACAACGCAAACGCAAAAATGCCATTGAGCCGGGATACCCACTCGGCGGGTGTCGCGCCTTCGCGATGCAAGGCGTTGATGACCTCGCAATCGGAACCCGTGGTGAAGTCGTAACCACTGGCGGCGCGTAGTTCGCGGTGGTTGTAGATCTCGCCGTTGACCGCCAGCGCCAGCGCACCGTCGCGCGAACGCAGCGGCTGCGCACCACTGGCCGGATCGACGATGGCAAGGCGCTCGTGCACGAGGATCACCCCCGCATCCACGAACACGCCGCTCCAATCCGGGCCGCGATGGCGCTGCCGTTGGGACAGTTCCAGCGCCTGCTGGCGCAAGCCCGCCAGATCATCGCCGGGTTGCAGGTCGAACATGCCGAAGATCGAACACATGACTGGGTTTCCTGATGGTTTTTCGCGTGGCGTAAAAACAAAAAGGCCCGCTGGGAGCGGGCCTTTTTGCGTGTGTATGTGTTTCCCTTGCTTACACGCCGGCCCACCCGTCGATGCGGGTATTGTTATTGGCGTTGTTATTGTTCAGCGCGCGCAGGCAAGCAGCCGCCGACGCGGAAGCGACGGTCATGGCGACGAGTTGGGCGTGGATGCTGGACATGGCGTGGACTTCACCACATGTCTGGACGGCTGACAAGCGCCGCCAAAAGTTTCATTTGTTCCCATCGTCCTCGGCCGGCCGCGGCTCGCTGATCCAGGCGAACGCCTCGTCGTACTGGGCGTTGTGGAACAGCCGAAATTCCGCCGGCACCGCAAACCCCATCGCCGACGCGGTAAGGCGCAGCCAGTTAACGTCGGTCACCAGCGCCACGCGATCCCAGCCGCTGAAATGGCGAAAGCCCAGTTGCGCGTCTTCCCACATGGCGCCCGCGTCGAAACCGGTGAACTCGGGGCCGATGTGATAGAGCAGGCGCAGCTTGCGGTTCACCGCAAAGGCCGCCTCGATGTCCGGCACCAGCACGTTGGAATAATCGGTGGCCGAGACCTGCCCGCTCGCGCGAAAGCCCAGTGCGCCGGCCGGCAATCCGGGGATCTGTTCGATCATGGTCAACATCCCGTTGGCTTTGGACGTCTGTATCGCAAAACGCCTGTTATCGGGGTGTCATGGCGACAGCAAGGGGCGCCGTTCAGTGCGGCGCTTTCGCGTGCGCCTCCAGCCACGGCGTCAGTGGAATCTGCCAGATGTTGTACTTGCCGTTGTCCCAGTCCGCCCGCACCGTGCCGGGCTCGATGCCCGCTAGGCGATCGCTGGCGAAATACAGCGTCTGGTGGTCGGGACTCAGGCGCGCCTCGGCATCGGAGCCGGCGCTGTTCACGCCGTTGCCCAGGTGAATGGGCGTGCCCCACTCGCCCTGGTCGCGGAACACGATGAACAGATCGATCTGCCGCGCCGGCGAACGGCTGGAGCCGAACACCACGAAGGATTCGTCCGGAGCCACCGCCGGGTCGACGTCGGTGACGTGCCCGTCGCTGAAAGGCACCGCTTGCGGTTCTTCATAGCCACCGCGATGCCAGCCCGCCCGAAACAGCTGGAAATGCCTGGGATCCGCGGCAGGCCGCATGAAATACAGGCTGCCGTCGCCCGCCACCGCAGGCGCGAAGGTCGAATCGCTGCGGTTGACCACGTCCGGCAGTCGCACGGGCTCGCCCCACTTGCCGTTCTCCCAGGCGACCTTCCACAGGTTGCCGCCATGCCCGGGAAAACTGCGCCCCATGAAGAAGCCATCCAGCGGCTTGCCGCCCACGCTGCGAGGGCGATTGGACACGAACACGAGGAAGCGGCCGTCCGGCGACATGGCCGGCTCCATGTCGCTCCATTGTCCCGAGAATGGCGCGGTGACCGGCGCGGACCAGTGGCCGTTGTCGAGATGGCTGACCAGGATGCGGGAATCGGGGCCATCGCTGCGCGTGAAATACACGGTGCGCCCATCCGGCGTGAAGGCCGGCGCGCTGTCGTGCAATGGCCCTGAAATCACGCCCGGCGCAAACACCGTGGGCACGGCCTCCTGCGCCCGCGCATCGACGCACATCAGGGCAACCATGGCAACGAACGCGCGACGCAACATCCGGGCACCATCTTCGCTGGGGATGGCGGATGTTAGGGCCTGTTAGCACTATTTGCGTAGCCCGCGTTGCTTGTCCGTGGCCAGCTGGTGGTGGTGCGTGGCGCTGACCTGGCTGGCTGCCAGGTCAAGCCGCGCGCTGCCGCCGGGTGGCCACGGACAAGCAACCCTTCGGGCTGGGTCTTTTTGCCCACCATACCGCGTCATCACTCAGTCGTGTACGGACGTACACTCCTCGCTCCTCAACACCGTGGCCATCCATGGCCACTCCCCGCGTGCCCTCGTTCTTCCTTGTCTGGCGGGCAAAAAGATCTCAGCGCGGGCCACGCAAATAGTGCTAACAGGCCCTAGCGTTCCCGCCGCCGTCGGCAAAGTGCGCTCAGTCGCCCTGCTCCGCCTTGCGGCTGACGCGGCGCTTGCGCGGCGGCTTGTCGGACGACGCCGCGATCAGGCCCTGCAGATAGGTGATGCCTTCCTCTTCGGGAAAAAACGCCACGACGTCGGCAACGCTCAGGTGGTAGCGCTCGCGCAATGCGAGGAACTCGCTACGCGCGCGCTCCATCGGCGTTTTACCGGCGTCCTGGCGGCGCTTTTCCTTCTCCTTGTCGAGTGCGGCCAGTTCTTCCTGAAACTGCCGGTAAGCATCTTTGTTGATAGCCATCGAAACAGGCGTCGCGACGCGGAGGGACGACCATTCTCGCACGCCTCGGCATCACCGGAAAAACGCGTGGATACCGCACGCGCCCGCGCTACCGCAGCATGCTTTGCCATCGCACGGTCATCGGATCGTCAAAAACCGCTGGATTCCTAGGAATTTCATAAGAAATGCGTTCGCGGAAACGGCCGCGCAGCTTAACCGCCGGCCAACGATCGGCTCGCTAGGCTGAACTTCCCACGCGACAACCACCAGGAGTGCATATGGATCCGACGACCCTTGATGCGCCGATTGCCAGCGCGGAACACCCCCACGCCCGGCGCGTTTCACCCGACCCGGCCGAGGGCTATGTGCTGGATCCGTGGTCCGGCCTCTATCGGGAAACGGATACGGCCTACCAGAGTCGCCTCCAGTCGCTGGCCGGCCTGACCGCCTGATACGAAAACCCCGCATGATGCGGGGTTTTTCATGTCAGTCGGGAAATTCAGGGTACTGCGGAAGCCCGTCCGTGATCTCGAACCAGGGTGCCTTCGAGGCGACGAAGATGTGCTTGTCCGGGCGGATGGACGGCGCATCCACCAGCGTTCCCAGCGCGACGTGGACATACGCGCCTTCGCGCACCACCGAATAGAGCAGCGAGCCGCAGCGCGCGCAATGCGCGTCGTGCCCGTTGTCCTCACCCACGATGAGCAGCTTTCCCGCATCCTCCCGCAAGCGCAGTTTCGACCGCTCGATGCCGGCGAATGGCTTGAAGGCCGAGCCGGTGGTGCGCCTGCATTGCGAGCAATGGCAATAGGCCGCGTAGAGAAACGCATCCTCGACCTGATAGCCCACGTCGCCGCAGTAGCACTTTCCTTCCAGCACCTTGCGGCTCGCTGAAGTCGCCACCCTGCTTCTCCTGACCATGCGAAGCCTCGATCATAGCCAGATCGAGCCTCCACGGCGGCCGAGGCGAAGGGTCAGTTAGTGCCCCTGAGGGTCAGCATGTGCGCGGATGCCGCGCAGCATGATCTCTGCCTGGATCTGTCCCGCGATGACCGTATCGTCGGGCGCGTGGCCGTCCAGGGTTTCCAGCAAGGTGGCGAATCCGTAGAGCCAGGCGCGCCAATACACCGATTCTCCGCGCTCGAATACCTCGCAGAACACCTCGATAGGCTGGCCGAATTCATCGACTAGGGTGAAATTCATTTCCATCGCAGCAACCACGATTCAGGCACAGCCGCCCCATCACCGCCGGGAATGGCGGCATCCGGTGCGTGGAGACTCCATGCGGGGGATGTTGTTGTTCTCTGCGATAGGGAGAATCAAGGATCGTGCCAGCGGGCGCCGGTAACCTGAGCACCCGCTGGCCTTGCACTCGGCGCGGCTGTCAGCCGCAACGCGGATCGAGCAGGAGCACTACGGCTTGACGAACTTCAGCGTCATCCGGTCGGACTCACCCACCGCCTTCATCTTGGCGTGCTCGCTTTCCGGCCCCGACAGGTCGGGCGGCAAACGATGCACGTTGATGTCCTCCGGATCGTTCGGGTTGGCATTGACCTGCGATACATCGGCCAGGCGAAAGCCCGCCTTGGTGGCCTGCGCGATCATGTAGTCCTCGGAAATGCGATGCAGCGCCGCGGCCACGGCCTGCCCATCGGAGAAAGGCCTGGCGCGATGCTCCTCGATGCCCAGCACGCCGCCGGGCTTGAGCACGTCGTAGGCCGACTTGAACACCGCGGCGAGCGTGTCGGGGCTGTTGATCAACCAGTCGTGCGTATTGCGGAACGTCAGCACCATGTCCGCCGACTGGCTGGGCCCGAGCTTCACCTCGTCGGGCGGCGCAAACGGAATGACCTTGGCGATATGGCCGAATACCGCCGGATTGCCCTTGAGCTTGGCATGGAACTTCTCGGCCTTCGGCGGCGCCGCTTCGATCAGCTGCCCGTGCGCGGCAAGATACGGCGCCAGTATCTCGGTGTACCAGCCGCCGCCCGGCGACAGTTCGATCACGGTCATGTCCGGGCGGATGCCGAAAAACTGCAGCGTCTCCACGGGATGCCGATAGACGTCGCGCGCCCGGTTGGCCTCCGAACGCCAGCTGCCATTGACCGCCTGCTGCAACGACACGTCGCTAGAGGGTGGCGTGGTATCCGCCGCTTTAGCCATCACGGCGAACGAGAGCAAGGCGAAGAAGCACACGAACGGTCTACAGGTACGACGAAGCATTGCTCGACCCTCCTGACGGTGAGGCTCACAAGCCTACGCCGAATGGCAGGCACCTTGTTGGTGTGCTGCATCGCTGGCGTTCGCGACGGTATACGATGCGGCCGTCCGCACACACACGGAATAGCCCATGCGCCTGCATGCCTTATGGACCGGCATGGTCCTCGCCGGATGTCTTTGCTGGAACGCCGCTGCCCCCGCATCGGATCGGCCAGGCTTCGATACCGCGCCGGAACAGGCGGTACTCCAGCGGCTTCTTCCGCGGCAGGCCGCGCAGTTCGAGCTCAGCGCCCTGCCCGCCGATGGAGATGACGAACACTTCCGCATCAACGCCGCGAATGGCCACATCAAGGTGGAAGGAAGCACGCCCAGCGCATTGCTGTTCGGCGTGAACTGGTACCTGAAGTACGTGGCGCACGTGCAGATCTCGCCCAATGAAGACCGCATCGGCTCCGCTGCCTTCCCCTTGCCCGACAAGCCCATCGAGGGCAAGGCGGTCTACGCGCAGCGCTATGCGCTGAACGAAAACGTGGACGGCTATACCACGCCCTACTGGGACTGGCCGCGCTGGGAACGCGAGATCGATGTGCTCGCACTGTCGGGCGTCAACGCCATCCTGATCGAACGCGGGATGGACAGCGTGCTGTACCAGACGTTTCGTGACGCGGGCTATGCGGATGAGGACATCCGCCGCTGGATCACACTCCCGGCCCACCAGAACTGGCAGCTCATGGGCAACCTCTGCTGCTTCAATGGCCCCATCAGCCAGAGCCTGATGCAGAAGCGCGCGGCGTCGGCGCAGCAAATCATCGCGCGCCTGCGCGAACTGGGCATCACGCCCGTCATGCCTGGCTTCTACGGCATCGTGCCCGCCGACTTCGCGAAGAAATTCCCGCAGGCGCACGTGGTGCCCCAGGGCGAATGGGCGGGTTTCACCCGGCCAGGTTGGCTGGATCCACGCGATCCGATGTTCGCCAGGCTGGCCGCCTCGTTCTACAAGCATCAGCGCGAACTGTTTGGCGACAGCGGCATCTACGACATGGAGGTATTCCAGGAAGGCGGCGAATCCGGCGACGTACCGGTGGCGGATGCCGCCCGTGCCGTGCAGCGTGCACTGCTCGACGCGCACCCCGATGCACGCTGGATGATGCTGGCCTGGCAAGGCAACCCGCGCCAGGAGTTGCTGTCCGGTGTTGACCGGCGACACCTGCTGATCATCGACATCGATCACGACCGCGTGCCGCGCGACGATCGCCAGAAGGATTTCCAGGATGCGCCCTTTCTCTTCGGCGGCATCTGGGAGTTCGGCGGCCGCACCACGCTGGGCGCCAACACCCGCAACATCACCGAACGCCTGCAGCGCATGGGTCGCGCCAACGCCAACATGGCCGGCACCGCCATCTTCACCGAGGGCATGGACACCAATTCCTTCGCCTTCGACCTGTTCACGGAAATGGCCTGGCGTAGCGAGCCGGTCGAGACCAGCGCATGGACCGCCGATTACGTGCGACGTCGCTACGGCGCGGCCGATCCCCACGCGCTCGCTGCGTGGAAGGTTCTGCTTTCCACGGCCTATGACATCCGCATCGACCAGGTGCCGTTCAACAGCGAGCGCGATGCCGCGCAGGAGTCGCTGTTCAACGCACAGCCAAGCTTGGCGGCCAATCGCGCGTCCAACTGGTCGCCGGAGGCCATGCGTTATGACGCGGGTGCGTTCAGGCGTGCCTTGCCCGAGATGCTGAAGGTCGCGCCCGCGCTTCGCGGCAGCGCCACCTACACCTACGATCTGGTGGATATCGCCCGCCAGACGCTCGCCAACGAAAGCCGCGCGCTGCTGCCGAAGATCAGGGACGCCTACGAGCGCAAGGACAGGGAGCGATTTCATCAACTCACGCAACGGTGGCTGCACTGGATGGATCTGCAGGACGAGCTGCTCTCCACCCAGCGCTTCTTCCTGGTGGGCGGCTGGTTGTCGCGTGCCGATGGCTGGGCCTCGTCGCCGGAGGAAGGCGCGCGCCTTCGCTACGATGCCCGCTCCCTGCTCACCACCTGGGGTGACCGCAAGGCCAGCGAAGGAGCCAGTCTGCATGACTACGGCAACAAGGATTGGGCCGGGCTGACGCGCGATTACTACCGCGTACGCTGGGCCACCTATTTCAGCAAGCTCGAACAGGAACTCCGCACCGGCACACCGGTAACGCCCACCGATTGGTTTTCCCTTGGTGACACCTGGAACCGCGGTGTCCAGCATTACCCGGACCAGCCTTCCGGCGATGCCTACGCCGTGGCACAACGCATAGAACAGGCGCTGCGCGACGAAACGCCGTGATCGGACTTGTCGCTACGGTGCGGAAAGCCGACGGAGAGACAGCCGCCGCGCTTCCTCGCGACGAAAGCCGTGAGGATGCTTGATCTGCCACCGCCACGCGTCCTCGCACATGCGGCGCAAGCCGTAACGGGCACGCCAGCCTAGCGTCCTTTCGGCCAGCGAGGGATCGGCCCATACCTCGGCCACATCGCCCGGGCGGCGATCCTCGAATACGTAAGGCACCGGCCTCCCACACACGCGCTCGAACGCGGCGACCACGTCGAGCACGCTGTAACCCCGTCCGGCACCCAGGTTCATGACGATGCAACCGCCGCCATCCAACCTGTCAAGTGCTTTCATGTGTGCGTCCGCCAGATCCATCACGTGGATGTAGTCGCGCACGCCGGTGCCGTCGTGCGTGGGATAGTCGTTGCCGAAGATGCTCAAGTGAGCATGCAGCCCCGCCGCCACTTGCGCCACGTAAGGCACGAGATTGCTGGGACTGCCTGATGGGTCCTCACCCAGCTGGCCGCTGGGATGCGCACCGGCCGGATTGAAATAGCGCAGCAGGATGGCGCTGAACCGCGGATCGGCCAGGCAGAACTCGCCGATCAGTTGCTCCATCACCAGCTTGGATCGTCCGTATGGGTTGATCACCCGCAAGGGCGCGTTCTCGCTGATCGGCACCCGGTCGGGCTGCCCGTAGACGGATGCGGAAGAGCTGAACACAAGATTCCTCACGCCCGTCGCCTGCATCGCCTGAAGCAGGGTCAGCGTGCCGACGATGTTGTTGTCGAAATAGACCAGCGGCTTTTCCAGGCTCTCGCAGGCCACCTTCAGGCCCGCGAAGTGAATCACCGCGTCAAAACCCTCGGCCAGCACCGCCTCCAGCGCGTCACGGTCGCGAACATCGCCCAGCACAAAGCGCGCGCTGGATTTGCCGAGGATATTGATGTTCTCCACGGCGAACGGGGAACTGTTCACCAGGCTGTCGAAGATCACGACCTCATGGCCGTGCTGAAGCAGCGCCACGCAGGTGTGGCTTCCGATATAACCCGCACCACCGCAGACAAGTACCTTCATGCTCCCTCCCCGCTTGGGATGACGCGATGGCCCAGGCGCATGCGTGTCATCACGGGCAGCCTTTGCGTGCCTCTCCGTGCATCGCAGTGGCAGCGGTCTTTCTCCAGGCGGCGCATCGGCGTCGCCCCACCGAACTTCCGGCTTGCTTTCGCATAACTTGCGCGGCGCGCCTGGCGCATGACTGCGAACAACCGCAGCCGACAACCGAAACCACGCAACCTTCACTTGCCGGCCCGCCCAAGGCGGAGGCCTGTCAACGGGCGGTCAAAAGCGACTTGAGTCTAGGAAATCGTCGAAGCAAAAAGACGTCCAAACAAAAACGCAGTTTTGTTCGTGTTCATTGGTGCGGCGCACTTACCGATGTGAATGAACGAAGTTCGTCCGCGCATCTCGCGCGTGCAGGCCATATTCAGTTTTATCAATTCATGGTAACTGCCTGTTCACGATAGCTGTGTCATTTCTCAACACCCACTTACCACGCCACTCACGCAGTGACGTACGGCGCAAGCAGCATCGGAAGCAGGCGATCACGAGAGTGACGAAACCGTTCTTCATCGATGTCCACAGCCATCTCTCTGGCCGCTGCAAGGGAACAACGGATATGTGACGACCCTGTCGACCACGTGCCGTCCGAGGGATCGATCGCCAAGCGGCTTACTTTTCAAAGAGGAGTTCGCAGACCGTGAAAACCAAATACGCCTTGCTCATTCTTGCGAATGTGTTGCTTGTGAACGGATGCGTGTGGGCCCCGGGGCAACAGATGTCCAGCAACGGAGTGGTTCGCGGAACACCCAAGGACAGCAGCGAGATCGAACTGGTGGACATCACGCCACAGCTGCTGCAGGCCAATCACGCGGCGGCATTGAACGCCGCGATACCGCAGGCGCTGCTGGACTACAAGCCCGAGCCCTACCGCATCGGCCCCGGCGATTCGCTCTACATCACGGTCTGGGATCATCCCGAACTCACCTCGCCGGCAGGCGTGCAGCAGCAGACCGCCGCCAATGGTCGACTGGTGCGCTCCGACGGAACCTTGTTCTATCCCTATATCGGCAGCATCAAGGTTGCCGGCATGACCATCGAGGAACTGCGCCAGGCGCTCACCTCGAAACTCGCGAAATATGTCGAGCGTCCGCAGGTCGACGTCAACGTCGTCGGCTACAACAGCCAGCACGTGACTTTCATCGGGGCATTCATGAAGACGGATCCCCAGAGCATTACCGCCGTACCGCTCACGCTTGGCCAGGCTATCGGCTATGCAACCATCAACCCCGACCAGGCGAATATCTCCAACCTCATCGTGAGCCGCGACGGGCACGATTACCACGTCGACCTCACCGGCTTCGGCGACACGCAGAGCATCACCAAGGATATCTACCTGAAGCCCGGCGACCGCATCTTCATGCCGTACAACGATACCCGCGAGGTCTACGTGATGGGCGAGGTCATGCGCCCTGCCCAGGTCGGTTTCCGCACGGTGGCCAGCCTTTCGCTCACGCAGGCCATTGGCCGCGTCGGCGGACTCAATCCGACCACGTCCAATGGCAAGGAGGTCTACGTCATTCGCGGCGCCAACAATTTCGAGAACACGCCGCCCAAGGTGTTTCAGCTCGACGCGCGTTCGCCCACGGCCTTCGCGCTCGCCGATCAGTTCATGGTCAAGCCTGGCGACGTCGTCTTCGTCGGTGCGGCCGGCATCACCCGTTGGAACCGCGTGATCAGCCAGATCCTGCCCTCGGCGAGCCTGATCACCAGCGCCGCTGCCGCCAACTACAGCGCAACGCACTGAGGAGTTCGTTCATGAAAGCCATGCACGACTCTTCGAAACACTCGCCCTTTCGCGGCATGCGTTTGCATGAACACCGGCGACGGCGAATGCCGTGCAAGCCGGCGATTAACGAAAAAACGACCTGAACGACAATGGCCTGAATGAACGCAACCCACGAAACAAAGACTTCATCAAATCATGTTACGTTCGTTGCCGGTAGGAAGAAAAAACGCCTTCTTCGCCACCGCCCAATCCCAGTCATACGTTCACCTCACGGCGCCGCCGTGACCTGAAGCATCCATTGGAACCCGTTCCCTGGTTGAACGAGTTCAGGCAAGGCCGTACAAAAAATCAGGGGGCTCATGCAAACCCGCGGGAGGGATCTGCCGTGCAGGAGCCTAGCATCCTCGTTGATTGCCTTGTTGCCACGTGCACCACGGCAATCGCCATGGTGATATTGCGACGTTACGCGATACTGTTCGGACTGGTCGATCATCCGAGCACGCGCAAGCAGCACGTCGGCGACGTTCCGCTGGTGGGCGGCCTCGCCATCTTCATGGGCGTCACGGTGGGAGCGGCCTGCTACGGGCAGTTTCACTGGTTCGAGAAGTCCATCATCATCACGTCGTTCCTGCTCACATTGATCGGCGCGCTGGATGATCGCTTCGACCTCAGCGTGCGCGGACGCCTGCTGATCCAGACAGCATCGGTGATCGGCGTCATCGCCATCTCCGGCGTGTACATCCACACGCTGGGCAATCTGTTCGGGCACGAAATCAACCTCGACTGGCTGGGCCCGCCGGTGACCATCATCGCCATCATCGGCCTGGTCAACGCGTTCAATATGATGGACGGCATCGACGGCCTGGCCGGAAGCCTCGCCCTGGTTTCCATCGCATCCATCGCGCTGTTCTCCGGCACTGGTACCTTGCGCAGCACGCTGATCCTGCTGATCCTGCTCGGCACCGCGTCCATCCCTTACCTGATGGCCAATCTCGGCATCGTGGGAAACAAGATCTTCCTTGGCGATGCCGGCAGCATGCTCATTGGCTATCTGCTTGCGTGGGCGCTGATCCACATGAGCCAATCGCCTCAGGCGCGGTTGACGCCGGTCGACGTGCTCTGGTGCGTCGGGTTGCCGGTGTGCGACACGCTATCGGTGATGTGCCGCCGCATGAGCCAGGGCAAGTCGCCGTTCAAGCCCGACCGCGGCCACATACATCACATTCTCCTGCGTGCCGGACTCGGCCCTCGGACCACCCTGATGGTCCTTGTCCTCATGGCGGCGTCCATCGCCGCCACGGGAGCGATCCTCAAGCAGCTGACGCCCTCTTCCGGCGTTCACCTGACGGCCTTCGTCATCATCATGTTCGCTTATGGCCTGATCGTGACGCGCGTGTGGTTCCGGCAGGAAGCCGTTGCGCAGCGTAAGAACGCGGCCCAGGCGAAAGCAGCGATCAAGATCCGGCCAAAGACGGTCCACGTCGCGCCGCGCCGCTCGCTGGACGATGGCCGGGCTACATCGTCCATGATGTCCGGCAGGCAGTAGCTCTCCCGTACTGCGGCGTGCAGCAAGACGCGGGGCGTATTCCGCCCCGCCGCCGGAATCACGACGACGGCATGGTTCCGAGGAACTTGATCTCCGCCGCGTTGGCCACCTTGCGCACACCCGCATCCACGCTGTTGTCGTACTCGAAGGACTGATCCAGCGCCAGCTTCCCTCGCGTGATGCGCATCTGCGCGCTCGTGCTCAGGAAGGACATCGGCACGGCCTTGGCCAGCGCCGCCGAGCTCAGGCGCGCGACATTGCCGGAGATCACCACCTGATCGATCTTGCGCTTGTCATCCGGTGATTCGTCTTCGGAGAAATTGATGCAGGAGCCGTAGATGTCCACGAAGACATTGCCGGCGCACACCAGGCCCGTGGCGCCCAGAACGCCGATGGCGCCCATCTGCGGTTTGATGCCGGTGAACTGATTGCCCGTGATCACGGATTTGATGGCGTTGCGGCTGGTCTTGGAGGCGATGGCGCCCAGGCGTATCGCGTCGCCGCCGGGGCCCGATCCCGGCGCCCGCTCGAAGATGCACGCACTGACCTGCACGTTGCTCAGCCCGCCCACGGAGATGTCCCAGCGCACGGAGTTGGTGAAGCGGCAGTTGAGCACCGTGAGGTTGTCCGGTTCGCTGTCGAGCGTCTTCGGCTTGGCGGAGGTGTCGATGCCCCAGTAGCAGTTCTCGAACTGGCAGTCCCTGACCACCCAGTTATGGATGTTGCCGTTCTTCTGGTGGCCGTTGAAGAACGTGATGCCGGCGGTATTGGTGGAACTGATGTCAATGAACTTGCAGCGGATGATGAGGATGTCGCGATACACGCTCCAGTCGTGGTCCGGCTCGAAATCGATGCCGCCCACCGAGTGCGAAAGCTGGGCATTGCCGATGTTCCTGAAGACACAGCTGTCGACGATGAGGTGATCGCAATCGATGATGGACAGCCCGTTGCGGTTGTCCTTCACCACGCCGTCGAACGTGCAGCCGCGCACCAGGACGCGCTGGTTGTGCCGCTCGGTGCCCCTGAGCGTCCCGGAGCCCACGTACATGCCGTCGCCGCGAAAGCCGCGGAACAGCACACGCTCGACGGTAAGGTCCGATGTCGCATTGACGGCCAGCAGGTAGTAGTACTGCGAATAGCCGAACTCATCGACACGGCCATTGAGCTTGAAGTCGTGCAGGTGGATATGGCGCATGTTGTCCGCCGGGTTGCTGGTGCCGCCGTCCTTGACATAGGTGGCGACCATGAACTCGCAGGCCAGCGAATCATCCAGCGCCTTGAGCTCGCTGGATTCGCCGTCGCCATACATTTCTAGGTTCGACTTCAGGTTCAGCTGCGTCACCGGATAGACACCGGATGGAATGTAGACGCGCGAACCGGCATCGATGGCCGACTGGATGTTCCGCGTGCAGTCGTAACTGCTGTTGCCTTTCTTGATGGCGGCATGCTCGGGCTTCGGGATGAAGTCCAGCACGTTCACGACCTGGGAGGTTGACGACATGGCAGACGCTCCAAGAGGGGCTGATTGGAAATTCGGTGCGGATCTGGAATCGATGGGGCGACTGGTGCGGCGTCAGCCATAGCGCCTGACGCGCTCCGTCTCGCCATGCCCGCATAGCTCCGTGTAGACCGCCAATGTCCGCTCGATCACGATGCGTTCGTCGAAGTAGGTGCGCGCCTTGGCCCGCGCCGCCTCGCCCAGCCGGCGCGCCAGCGCCGGGTTGTCCACGAGCGTGCGTATGGCCTCAGCGATGGCGTCGCTGTCCCGCACCGGCACGAGCAGGCCGTCGACACCGTCCGCCACCACTTCGCGGCAACCTGGCACGTCGGTGGTGATCAGCGGCAGGCCACACGCGGCCGCCTCGACCAGGCTTCTCGGCAAGCCCTCGCGATAGCTGGGCAACACCACGATGTCCACGGCGCTGAACAGCGCCACCATGTCGTCCACGTGGCCAAGCCAGGTCACCAGACCCTCTTCCACCCAGCCGAGAATGGTTTCTTCGGGAATGGTGGCGGGGTTACCCGGATCGGGCGTGCCCGCGAGGATGGCGTGCACCGCATAGCCTTGCGCGCGCAACTGGCGCAGCGCGGCGATGTATTCGCCGATGCCCTTGTCCCACAGCATGCGGCTGGCCAGCAGCACGTGCGTGCTGCCATCACGCAATTTTCGCGGCGACGCCGCGGCATATTTCGCGCAATCCACGCCCGATCCACGGATCAGGCGGATATGCGCCGTATCGATGAGATCCGCCTTGCGGAACAGCTTGACGTCATCGGAGTTCTGCAGGATGAGCCGCGCCTGCTCGCCGCCCAGCGCCAGGCGAAGCAGGCCGCGCACCACCGGGCGCAGCAGCCGGGCCTTGAGCTGGTCGCTGGTGAATACATAGCCCATGCCCGCCACCGCGTTGATGCGCGCGGCGACGCCCGCCATCTTCGCGGCCAGCGAGCCATACACCGCGCACTTGATGGTGAAGCCGTGCACGACCGTCGGCTGCTCGCGCCGCAGCAGGCGCACCAGGTACAGCAGGAACGCCGACTCGCGCACCACGTTAAGGCTGCGCCGCTGCATGGGCAGCGGCTCCCAGCGCAAGCCGAGTGCGCGCAGCTTGGCGCCGTAAGGGCCGGCGGGCGAAATCAGCAGGACGTCATAGCCGGCCCTGCGCAGCGACAACGCCAGCGTCCGACGGAAGTTGTAGAGATACCAGTCGGTGTTGGCGAAAAGAATGGCTTTCATGGGCGCACCTCGTGCCCGCCTCCCGGCGTGCAGTTGAAGGCGGCGACCAGCCACGAGTAACGCGTTGAACGTGGCTTGCCGCCGTCACGATGCCCCCTGGTTTTCCTCCAGCCATCCCTGGAACATGAGCACGGTCCACAACTGTCGCTGCCAGTTCCGGCGGCCGCTCAGGTGCTCTTTCCACTTTTCGCGGATGGGCGCGGGCTCGAAGTAGCCCTCGCGACGCAGCCGCGATTCGTCCAGCAATGCTTCGGCCCAGTCGCGCAAGGGCCCGCGCAGCCAATCGTCCATCGGCAGGGCAAAGCCCATCTTGGGTCGCTCCACCAGCTCCTTGGGAACGTAGCGATGCAACACCTGCCGGAGGATCCACTTGCCCTGGCCTTCGCGAATCTTCAGGTGCAGCGGCATGCGCAAGGCGAACTCGACCACGCGGTGATCGAGCATGGGCACGCGCGTCTCCAGGCTGTTGGCCATCGCCGAGCGATCCACCTTCACGAGAATGTCGTCCGGCAGATAGCTTTGCGCGTCCATCGCCATCATCCACTGCGCCAGGTCCCCGGTGCGCGGCCACGCCGCCGGATTGGTCAGCACCGTCGCCGGCTCATGCGCGCCCGCGACGACGCTCGCCGGATCCTGCCAGCAGCTGGCGAGACGCAGCAGATAGTCCTCGCCGGAGGACAAGGTGAGCACCTCGGACAGCTTGTGCGCCTTGTCGCCCGCCGAAGCGAGATGCCACCGCTGGGGAATGAGCGGCTTGGCGCGCGCCATCAGGCGATCCCACGCATCGGGCGGCACCGCGCGCAGCACGCCAGCCAGCGCGCGCCGCGAGGACAGCGGCAGTCGCTGCACCTTGCCCCAGGTGGTGCGGGCCGCGAGATAGCGGTTGTAGCCGCCGAATAATTCGTCGCCGCCATCGCCGCTGAGCGCCACCGTGACGGTTCTGCGCGCCAGCTGGCTGATCAGGAAGGTAGGTATCTGGGAGCTGTCCGCGAAGGGCTCACAGAAGATCGAGGGCAGCGCAGGGATGACCGCCAGCGCGTCCTCCGGGCGCACGTACAACTCAGTGTGATCTGTACCCAGATGAGCCGCCACGGCGCGTGCATGGGCCGCCTCGTCGTAGCCGTCTTCGGCGAAACCGATGGTGAACGTCTTGACCGGCCTGCGACTGCGCGCCTGCATCAGGGCAACCACCGTGCTGCTGTCGATGCCGCCGCTGAGAAAGGCCCCGAGCGGCACGTCCGAAAGCAGCTGCGTGCCGATGCTCTCGCTGAGGCGTTGCTCCAGTGCGTCGGTGGCTTCCGCGTCGGACCCATCGAACGGAGCGGCGCCGCCGGAAACCACTGCGTCGTTGTAGCGCCAGTACGGTCGTTGCTGCGCGTCGCGCCCGTTCCGCAGGCCGATGCGCAGCATGTGTCCCGCACGCAGCTTGAAGAATCCGCTGTAGATGGTATGCGGCGCCGGCACGCAGTCGTGGCGAAGGAACAAGGCCAGGGCATTGCGATCGATGGATGCCTTGAACGCAGGATGCGCCCGCAGCGCCTTGAGCTCGGAGCCGAACAACAAGGTGCCGCCTTGCCAGCCGTAATACAGCGGCTTCTCGCCCATGCGGTCGCGCGCCAGGATCAACTCCCGCCGTTTGCGATCCCACAGTGCGAACGCAAACATGCCCACGCAGGAACGCAGGGTTTCCTCGATGCCCCAGGCCACGATGCACGCCACTAGGGTTTCGGTGTCGGAGTGGCCGCGCCATGCCACCGGCACGCCTTGGGCGGCCAGGCGCTCGCGCAACTCAAGATGGTTGTAGATCTCGCCATTGAACACGGCGACGTAACGTCCGCAGGCGGAATGCATGGGCTGGTGCCCGGCCTCGGAGAGATCCTGCACGGCCAGGCGACGCTGGGCCAGCGCGATGCCGGCGAACGCATCGTGCCAGCTGCCGCCATCGTCGGGGCCGCGATGCGTCAGGCGCGCCGACATCGCCTCGACGCGCTCGCGCAGGCCGCCACCGCCGTCGCCACCCAATCGCCAGAAGCCTGCAATGCCGCACATCAGACACCCCCTGCGTCGCGAAGCAAGGCCGCCAGCCGGGGCGCCTGCGTTTTGATGCTGTAGTGGTCTTCCACGCACTGCCGCCCTGCCCGCCCCATGCGGCGACGCAGGCGCGGGTCATCGATCAACCGCTGCAGGCTGCCGCGCCACTCGCTGTCATTGGAGGCCAGGAAGCCGTTCTCGCCATGATTGACGATGTCGATATTGGCGCCCACCGAGGAAGCGACCACGGGCAAACCACACGCCATGTACTGCACGATCTTGTAGCCGCATTTGCCGCGCTCCCACGGGCTGTCGCGCAACGGCATGATGCCTATGTCCATGCGGGCGATCGCCTCGGCTTCGGTGTCCTCGGACCACGGAACCACTTCGGGCTTGACCTTATCGAAGCCTTCTGCCGCCGCCGGCTGTGCGCCCACCAGCATCAGGCGGGCGTTGTTCTCCACGCACACCTTTTCAAGCAGCGCGCGATAGTCGAGCACGTAGTTCTCCGTGGCAGGCGAGCCGATCCAGCCGATCACCGGCCGCTGGTCGCCAGCGTGATCCGTTACGTCGTACCGGCCGTCGTCCACCGCGGTGGGGATGATCTCGATACGTCTTGCGCCCGCACTCGATGCGCGCTCGGCCAGGTAGCCATTGCCGACCGTGACGCAATGCGCGCCGCGCATCACCTGGTCGATCTTCCGGCCAAGCAGGCGGCGCACCAACGCGTTCGAGGAAAGGTCGTAGCGGTGGAAGAGCGCGTCGTCGTAATCCACCACGTAAGGGCGCTTCGTGCTCAGCAGGGCCGACTCGATCCACATCGGCAGATAGGGAAACAGCTCGCCCTCGATCCAGGTCAGGTCGAACGCCTCGCTTTTCAGCAGCTCGAGCATGCGCCTCCCGCCGTACCACAGGCCGCTGTAGCGGGCGGCCCTGGCATGGCCGTGGTACAGCGACTCCAGGTACGCATCCGGAAACAAGGAACGCACCTGCACGTCGATGCCGTGCTCCTTCAGCAGCGGAAGGTACTGCAGGCTCCGCAGCCGCGAGCTGGGCCCGCGCCGCGAATACTTGGAGAACAGCAGTACCTTGATGCGCTTCATTTCGGCATCCGTTTCAGGATCATCGGATAGTCGACGAACATGGCCACCAGCGGAATCACGTACATCCACTGCAGGGAAAAGGCCTCGATGTACGGGTTGGTGTTGGTTCCCAGGAAGGCACACACGAAGCCGCAGAACATGAACTTGTGCTGCGAGGTCAGCCGGCAGGAAATGGCCAGCTTGATCACCCACGCCGTGTACAGGAAGAAGGGCAACACGTAGATGATGGTGCCGAGCAAGCCCACCCGATACAGCGTGGCCAGCCATACCAGCTCGTAGCGCCAGGGATGGATCGGGTCGCTGACGTAGTCCACGCCCACGCCATGACCGGAACCCAGGCCACCGTTGTCGAGTATGCCCGCGTACAGCGACCTGGCCATCTGCGACCGCTCGAAACCGCCGCCGGAGGCGAGCTTGTTGGTGACGGTGTTGAGGACCACCGACAGGCTGATCTTGGTGTACGACTGCAGGATGAACAGCACCGCCACGATCGCAATGGCCACCGGGATGCCATAGCGCACCGTGCGCGTCATCACGGACGTCTTCGCGTGACCCACCGTGCGCGACGAGAACAGCCAGCCAAGCACGAAGCCGGACGGTACCGACAGGATCAGCGCGGAGCGGCCGGAGGTCAGCGCGCAGATGAGCAGCATGGCCAGCAGGCTGAAACGCAGGGATCGATGCTTGATCACTTCCGGCGAGCTGAAGAAGCCGCCGCAGAGAAAGATCATGGAGCCGTAGACGTGCATCGTCGCGCCGGAGAAGCCCTCGGCGAGATTGACGTTGGCTCCCTCGAAGAAGAACGAGACAGCAGCCGCGCCGCGCGTCAGGAACAGATAGAAGAATACCGCCACGCTGGCGCAGCATAGGATGCTCAGGCCAATGAACCAGTCAATCAGCCGCTCCACGCCAAGGTATCGGCAAAGGCCATCGGCGATGAAAACCCACGCCAGGGGCGAAAGAATATAGACGGCCGCCACCTGGGCCTGAGCCACCATCGTGGCATGATGCAGTCCGCCGACGACCATGTAGATGATCGTCACGATGACGCTGTACAGGTACAGCGTCAGCAGGTTCCTGAGCCCCTGCCCCATGCGCATGGCCGGGAACGACAGCAGGCAGCTCAGTCCGATCATGGCCGCCGTGGGCACGGGCAACGAGTTGGGAATGACCACGGCCAGCAGCAGCAGCACGAAGGCCGAGCCGAGAAAAAGATGCCTTACCGTCAGCCGATACATGTTCACCATCGGCAGCTGCGACGGCGGTGCGGGCTGCATCGTGTGACGCGTCGTCACGGGGCCTTCTCCGGTGCTCATACCGTCACCGCCCGGGAAAGCCAGTGGTCCAGCGTGCGCGCCTGCTCGACCTTGCTGTAGGCGCCGATGTCGCGGTGATCGATGCTGCCGGGCGACGCAAAGGCCCCGCGCAGGCTCAAGGCGCCCTGCGAACCCTGGCTCGTCAGCACGGTCTGCCCTGCCCGCGTCTCCGCGAGTATCGCCGTGGCCGCGTTGTGGATGCCCGAAACACAGACCACGTCCGCACCGGCCGCAAGGTACTCAAATATCTTGCCGGTAGCGCAGCTGGCGCGGGAGCCGGTGAGCAACAGCAGCTTCTGGCAACGCTTCATCAACTGCAGCGCCAGGCGGCGGTCGACCTGCCCAAGCACGGCCACCGGGAAGCGCGCCCGCTCGAGCAGCGCACGCTCGTCCTGCGTCAGTTCGCCCACGAACATCACGCATCGCTGGCTCGACGCTGCCGCATCATCGCCGTTCATCGCATCGATGAAATACGCCAGGCTCGTTGATGCGGAACTGTCGCTGGCGCCGATGCGGCCAAAGTGTCCGATCAACATCGCTCCCGCCGGGACCGTCGACGCCAGCAAGGCCTCGGCTTCGCGCCCGCGTTCGGCGTCGTGATCCAGTGCCGAGAAATCGGCGGGATCGTAGCCGTTGGGAATCACCGCCACCGGCTTGTCGGGATAGCGCCGCTTGAAGTCGTCCACCAGCGGCCGGCTCACCGAGGTGATCAGGCCGCGCGTGCCCACCACCCTTCGCTCGATGATTTCCCGCACCAGCCGGGGAAGCCAGCCGGGCCTGCCGAGCGACTCGAAAACCAGTCCGTCCCTGAAATCCTGCACACAGGCGATGTCATGCCGCGCGGAAAGGCTCGCCGCCGCAATCAACGAATCGACCGGCGAATACGTTCCAATGGCCACGGAATGCTCTCCCGCCTCCAGCCGCTCCCGGCACAACCGGTCGGCCTCGGACAGTGCCGTCACCAGCCACTGGCGCGATGGCTTTGAGTCGTTCGCCAGTGCGAAAGGCAGTGAGCGGATAAAGGCCGCCGCGAGTATTGGAATTGACGCCATGGCCGGCGATTCGCTCCCTACGCAATGCCCTGGCAGCGCGTAGACGCGGATGCCATCCCTGTCGCTCACCTCGGGCGGGTCTTGCTGCCCTGCGCGCGCGAAGACGAACACCCGGTACTTACCCTGGTCGAGATACTTCAGCAGCCCCTTGAAGCGCTGGGACGCAATATTGTTGGATAAGTGATGTGCTGCAAAAACAAACAGGTTGATCTTGCTCACATGCTTGCCCTCGATCTGCACGAAGCGTCACGGCGGAGTGACGCTTCGTCCTTATGCGGCGCGTCGCTAGCACCGCACGATTGGGTTAGGCCAGCCATGGCAGTCATGAAACGGTCCCCGATCCCTTCCCGGGTTCGGCGGATAGGAATTCGGACTTGATGGCGCCATGCAGCGAGCGGTACATGCCCATCCACTCCGCGCGGAAGCACCACATGACGACAGGCAACAAGGCGAGCCAGATCAGGCCGACATGCAATCGGCTATCCGGACCAAACGCCAGCGTTGCGATGGAAAGCAGCACGGCCAGAGTGACGAACACGTACAGCCGCGCGCGCGGAAAGGGACGCCAGACGTGCGCGGAGGCTTCCGTCCTCGCCACGAAGAACGCAAGGAAGGCGACGGTATTGGCTGCCACCGCGCCAGCGGCACCATGCGCGGGCACGAGCCAAAGGCTACCGGCGACGTTCACCGCCAGCGCGGCGATGGTCGACCACATCGACAGCATGGATCGCCGCGTGATGCCGATGCCCACGCATGTGATTTCGGAAAGCGTATACAGCAGTGGCTGGCCGATGCTGCACAACATCATGTACTTCACCTGCGCGTAGTGCGCGGGCAGCACGAAATCCGTCAACCACGACAGGCAGCCCGTCAGCGTCCAGAGCGTGCACACCACGGCCAGCGCCTGGCGCGCGATGTCGTCCACGCGCCGCATGTCCACGCCGCCGGCCACCCATTTGTAGACCATGGGCGCCCAGAGCACGGTAAAGATGGTCTGGAACACCACGCCCACGCCAGCAAAGCTCATGGACACCGAATAGATGGCCAACTCCGGAAGCGTGGACAGGCTACGCAATGCCACCGAGCTGGTTGCATCCAGCCCCCAGTAGGCAACGCCGGCGAAGATGAGCGGCACGCCATAGCTCAGCAAGTGATTGACCTGTTCACGCGACACCGACGCGGACACTGCGGGAACCCAATGGCGCCACGTGTTCCAGCTATAGATGAACAGCACCGAGAGCAGCGACAGCAGGTACGCCACCTCGAGCCCACCAAATGACCGTTCGAATATCGGCAAGAGGAACACGCCCATCACCACCAGAAGAATGACCTTTGGCAAGATCTGGCTCAGGGAGAAGGCGATGCCACGATCTTGCATGCGCAAAATGAGCGACAGGAATCGCGAGACGAAGCTTACGATCACGCAAGCGACGAGTATCCAGTAGTACGCCACGTGGCCCACGCCGAACAGCCACTCGGCAATGCGCTCATCGAATGGAATGCTGATCAGCACGACCAGCATCATCAACAGAAAACCCGGCGTGAAACATGCCTTGAGCAGTGCGCCGCGGTCGCGCCATTCGTGATACTCGCGCACATAAGCGCGATCAAGACCGAGGTTGAATAGTAGTACGCCGAACGACACCGACACCTGAACCATGTTCAGTCGACCCACGTCTCTCGGCGGAAAAATCCATGCGATCGCGGGCACCGTCATCAACCCGAGCGCAGCACTCGCGATGGGCCCCATGGCGAACGCCAGGATGGTCTTGATGTTCACCATGCGATGGCTCCAGTCGCGCCGGGTGACCACGCATCGGTATGTATTGGCGGCTCGAACGCGATCATTCAGTTCGCTCCGACGCTGAGTACATTGGCGACGAAGTCGCGGTAGTTTCTCGACGCATCGAATCGGCGTTCGATCACGCGTCGCGCGTTGGAGCGCAGGACCTGCCTGTCCTCTCCCAGAGCGACCCGCGCGATGGCCCGCGATATCTCGCGATCGTCCGGACTGCCGCTCATCAAGGCGCCACACTCATCGGATACAACATAGGAGATGCCGCCCACGTCGGGCGCCACCACGGGCACACCCGTGCTCATGGCCTCCATCATGGACACCGGCGTACCCTCGGACTCGCTGGTGTTGACGAGTACATCCACCGGAGCCTCCAGGAAGACGTTCTTGACGTCCTCATGCGGCACATAGCCGAGAAACTCGAAGGAGATGTTGGACAGGGGCCCGAGCCTGTTCGCTGCCAGCGCCTTGATCTCCTCGAGCAAGGGACCTCCGCCGACATGCGTCCATTTCGCCTGCACCTGCGGGTTCTCCCGGGCGAACATGGCCAGCCCGTCGACGATCCGCTCGAGATGCTTGACCGGCAGACAGAACGACACGGACACGATGTGGATGCGCCCCTCGGGACTCGGGCGCGAAAGCGCCTGTTCGAGCGGAACGCCGAGCGGAATCAGCTGCATCTTCTCCGCGGGTGCACCGTAGGTTGCCGCCATGTACGACGCCGCATGCGACGACAAGACGTAGATGCGGTCATAGGACTGGATGAACTGCCGTTTGAGCGGCATGTACTCCCGGTATCGGCGGGGTTCGTACAAGTCCACGCCGTGCACGCGGGTCACTACTCGGCGCACGCGCCCCCTGGCCTTGGCCAGGATGGCCGCGTAGGACTGCGTGTCGTTCCAATAGCAGTAAGCCACGTCGATATCGCCGTTCCTGTCGGCGTATCGCGTCAACTGCCTGGCCTGTTGCAGCACCTTCGAGCTGTGAAGCAAGGCGCGCAAGGCGGTGCGCCAGCCCAGCTTCCCTTCCCTGCGCAAATGCCGCCACTCGCTGTGGAAGATGTCGTTGAACAGGGCTTCGATCACGGCGACCAGCCGTCCGAGCCATCGCCCGGACGTGAAGGCCGTATCGATGCTCATGCCGGGCGGCAGCGGGCGCGGCTCGCCGTTCGCCACGGCGGGCATCAGGGTGACGTGTGCATCCTTGTGCTCGGCCCAGTAGACGATTTCATCATCGATGAACTGCTCACCCGGCAAGTAGGGATAGGCATTGGTAAGGATCACTACCCTCATCATGGGACGGCCACCTCCCCCATGAGGATGTCGACCATGCGACGCCGGTACGTGGCGTGGTCCAGGTCGAACGGGACGCTCAGCTTGTAGCAATCCACCGAGGCAAGGCAGTTGGCCAGCACGGTGCGCCAGTTGGTCACCACGCTGTCCATGGTGAGCATGGCGCGGCGTCCCGTTGCCAGCGCGTTGTATTTTTCCCAGTACAGGTGGTCGTGAAATATGCTGTATTCGGCGCCCACCACGGCAACCGTCATCTCCACGGCGCTGCTCACATCGAGCGCCGACATGCGTATATCGGGTATACCCTCGCGCACCACGTAGTACAGCCGCGACGCTGGCGCCGCCAGCGGCTCGATTTCGCGATACAGGTGATCGGGCCGGATCTTCCTGCGTACGATCGCCGGATCGATCCAGTTTTTGACGCGGAAATGGGTCCGGTCGACCCAGCCGCGACCCTCCAAAATCAGGTCGCCGAGCTCGTTGCCGAAGCAGTCGTAACCGTAGATCTTCGGCCACGCCATGTTGGCGTAGACCATCGAACGCGACGACGGGGCGATCGACATGACGGCGATGTCGTCGCAGACGAAACCCACGCGTTCGTGACGGCGCATGGCGAGCATCGCCGCCGACTTGCCGGCGCCGCCCGTGCCGGCCAGCAGGAACGCCGCGCCATCCACCGTCATGCACGATGCGTGGACAGGCGCGAGATCGTCGAAGAAATACGTGGATGGAACCAGCACGAACTCGTGCAGCAGCTGCTCGAAGTACTCCACGTCGGTTGCGTATTCCATGGACAGCAGCTTCTTGACGCGGTGCTTGATGCCGTCCCTCATCTTGAACACCGCATCGACCATCAGGCACCCGCTGGTCGACCAGCGCCAGGTCACGTCCACGGCCGGAAAGGAGGTCAGCATCCCGTCCTGCAGCGTTCGATGGAATCGGGGATTCACAGCCAGCGGCGTGTCCGACGAGACATCGCGAGAGATGCAGATCTCGACCTGCGTCTCCAGGTCACCGGCGTCGGCATACAGCGCCAGGCACTCGGCCAGCCAGACCAGATGGTCCGCTTCCCCACAAAAGGCATAGCACTTTCCGAAGATGAGCTTTTTCATACGTCCGTCTCCGAACGCGGCGTCATCTTGAAACGCTCGATATCAGCGCATCAGCAATAAAGTCCTGCTGCGAGCGCTCGAGGTAGGGCGACATGGGCAGGCTGAGCACCTCGGCAGCCGCTTCGTCGCAACGGGGAAGCGGATCGTCGCCGTTCAACAGTGCGGGCTGCCTGTTCAACGGAATCGGATAGTGGACAGCCGTCGGCACGCCCGAGGCTTCCAGATGCTTGCGCACGGCATCCCGGTCGGAAACACGCACGGTGTACTGCGCCCATGCACTGACGTTGTGATCGTCGATGCTTGGCAGAACGACGCCTTCCACGTCTGCCAGGCGCTCCGCATACCGTTGCGCCACCTGCGAGCGCAGCTCCATCTCGCTGTCGAGAATGTCGAGCTTGTGCAGGAGAATCGCGGCCTGCATGGTATCCAGGCGGCTGTTCACGCCGATGCGCGCGTGGTGGTAACGGCGATCCTGGCCGTGGCGCGCGATCTGCCTGGCCACTTTTTCGAGATCGGGATCGCTGGTGAATATCGCGCCGCCATCGCCATAGCATCCCAGGGGCTTGCTCGGGAAGAAGCTGGTACACGCGATGACGCTCAGGTTGCAGCTTTTCCTGCCCTTGTAGCTCGCGCCAAAGCTCTGCGCCGCGTCCTCGATGACGGCGATGCCATGCCGGCCGGCCACCTCATGGATCGCATCGAAGTCGGCGCACTGGCCATACAGCGATACGGCGATGATGGCCCTGGTGCGCGGAGTCACCAGGGATTCCAGCAAGCTCGCATCGAGGTTGTAGGTCCGCGGGTCTATATCCACGTAGACCGGCTTGGCGCCCAGCAGCACCACGACTTCCGCCGTGGAGATGTGCGTGAACCCGGGCACGATGACTTCATCGCCCGGCCCCACGCCGAGCGTCATCAGGGCCACCTGCAAGGCATCGGTGCCGTTGGCTACCGAAACGCAGAACGTGGCCCCGCAGTAATCAGCCAGCCGCTTCTCAAGCTCGTCCACTTCCGGACCCAGGATGTACTGGCCGTGGGCCAGCACGCGGGCGATGCCGGCGTCGATGCGGTCCTTGATGCGCGCCTGCTGCTGCTTCAGATCGATGAAGTCGATCATGAAACGGTCTCCAGCAGCTCCAGGACACGCCCCCTGAGCACGTAACGCTTGCCGGAATGGTGGCAGACGTCTTCTCCATGCCCTTCCAGGGGAAGATTCAACTGCTCGCCGAACTCGCTCATCCAGCCGACCTGCGTCGCCGGCACGCCCACCATCAGCGCATAGGCCGGCACGTCGCGGGTAACCACGGCACCGGCGCCCACGAAGGCGAACTCGCCGATGGTGACGCCGCAGATGATGGTGCAGTTCGCCCCGAGCGTGGCGCCCTTCCTGACCAGCGTGTCGCGGTATTCGTTCTTGCGCTCGATCAGCGAGCGCGGGTTGTAGACATTGGTGAACACCATGCTCGGCCCACAGAACACGCCCTCTTCGAGGGTGACGTTGTCATAGACCGATACGTTGTTCTGGATCTTGCAGTCGTCGCCGATGACGACCTTGTTGCCGACGAACACGTTCTGGCCCAGCGATACGTGCTTGCCGATCTGGGCGCCGCCACAGACGTGCACGAAATGCCAGACCCGTGAACCTTCGCCGATCCGTGCCCCGTCATCCACGATGGCGGACGGATGCTTGTAGTAGCTCATGCAATCTTCTTCCTGGCGAGGAACGGGTGGATGTCTTCGTTCATGGAAACGGGTCGCCCCGTGCGTATCGCGGCCACCGTCTCGATGGCGGTACGGCAATCCTCCAGGCCATAGCCACGGCCTGCCAAAATCTCCACATAGCTACGGTCATGCAGGTCGGTGAAGCCGCCGGAGAACTCGATCTCCTCGCCATCCACGGTGATGGACCGGTAGGTGCGGACCCCGGTGTTGCGCAGCGCCGCCGGCACGTCCTCCACATCCACGGAGAGAAACCAGCGCACGCGGGCGTGCTCGTACTCCAGATAGCCAGCCGCCTTGGTTTCGCTGCTCAGGTGGACGACGTTCGACTGCAGCTTTCCGAAGATGTAATGAAGCATGTCGAAGAAATGGACGCCGATATTGGTCGCGATGCCGCCCGATTTCTTCTGGTCGCCTTTCCAGCTCTGCAGATACCAGTGGCCGCGCGATGTCACGTAGGCGAGGTCCACCTCGTACTTGGTGTTTCGCTTGTCTTGCCGAACCTTGTCGCGCAATGCGGTGATGGCGGGATGGAGGCGAAGCTGAAGAATGGTGTTGACCCGCTTGCCCGTCTCCCGTTCGATCTCCTCGAGGCCGTCGATGTTCCAGGGGTTGAGCACCACGGGCTTTTCGCAGATGGCATGGGCGCCCGACCGAAGTGCAAAGCGCATGTGCGAGTCGTGCAGGTAGTTGGGCGAGCAGATGGAGACGAAATCGATCTGGCCGCCATTCCGGGCTCGCCGCCGCATGTCCACATGGCGATCGAAGCGCTCGAATTCCGTGAAGAAGTCTGCATTTGGAAAGTGACTATCGATGATGCCAACCGAGTCGTTGGGATCGAAAGCTGCCAGGAGCACGTTCCCGGTCGCCTTGATCGCCTGCATGTGGCGTGGGGCTATGTATCCAGCGGCTCCGATAAGCGCAAAGTTCTTCATGGGCGTTATTCCGGTTCCTCGGGGTTCTCGGCGAATGACCTGGCGATGACTGGCTGCCAGCAATGGCATCGTCCGTGCCTACACGACTCCCTCGTCCGCGACACCTTCCATCCATCGCATTCGAGGAAAGTCCCGCACGAGTCATTCGATGGATGGAAGTCACGTTCATGTACCCGTATCGCTCAGTTCGTAGTACGCATACGAGTAGTAGCCAGTACTGCGCTTCTCGACCGCGTTGAAGATGGCGCCCTTGATCACGACGCCGTCGTGCTCGAAACGCTGCTTGGCCACGGCGACCTCGCGTACCTGGTTGACGCCAAAACGAACCACCAGCAGGCCGGTGCCGCAGTGATGTCCGATGACGGAGGCATCCGTCGCCACCAGGATGGGCGGCGTATCGATGATCACGAGGTCATAGCGTGTCTTGAGGTGATTCACCAGCTCCGAGAACCGCGCATTCATCAGCAGCTCGGAAGGATTGGGGGGCACCTTGCCGCGCGGAAGGAAATGCAGGTTCTCCAGCGACGGCACCGAGCGCACGGCGTCGGCCAGCTGCGCCTGCCCCGATATGACTTCGGAAAGTCCCACTTCAGGCCTGCCGCCAAGCACCTTGTGCAGCGATCCCATGCGCATGTCGCCATCGATCAGCAGCACGCGCTGGCCGCTCTGCGTGATCACCGCCGCGAGGTTGGCCGCGACGAAGGTCTTGCCGGCATTCGGGCTCGCGCCGGAAATCATGAGCACGTTGTTCTTTGCTTCCAGGCGGGCGAAATGCAGGCTCGTCCGCAGGCTGCGCAAGGCTTCCGCCGCGAGATCCTTCGGTGCATCCACCACCAGCATGTGCTGCCTGCCGTCCCCGCGCGCGCGCCTGATCTGGAGCGAGCGCTCCCGGACACTGACGGGGATAGTGGCGTACACCGGCAATCCGATGCGTTCGATCACGGCTGGATCTTCGATGCCGCGATTCAGCGCCTCGCGCATGAACACGTAGAGCAGCGCCACCAGGCCGCCCAGCAAGGTTCCGCCCAGCAATACGAGCGTTCCCTTGGGCCAGATGGGGTCGGTCACGTCGACCGCGGCCTTGTCGATGATGCGGACATTACCCACCGTACCGGCGCGGGCGATATCCAGCTGCTGCGCCTGGTTGAGCAGGCCCGTGTAGGTATCGTTGGTCACCTGCACGTCGCGGTTGAGCTTCAGCAGTTCCTGCTGTGTGTCGGGGAGCCCGTTGACCTTCTTCTCGATGGCGGCCTTCTGCGCCTGCAGCTGGCCGATCTGCTGCATCAGCGACTTGTAGGCGGGATGCTGTGGCGTGAACTGACGTTGTATCTGCGCTTGCTGAAGTTGCAGCTGCTGCAGGTTCGTGTCGATCGAGACCGACTGATCCAGCAGGCTTTGCGTCTGCATGCTGACGTCCACCGAGTGCGCCTGGTTCTGGAACGCATTGAGTGCAGCGGTCGCCTTTTCCAGGTCACGGCGCACATTGGGCAGCTGCTCCCTGACGAACTTCAGGCTGCTCGCTGCCTCGGCGGAGTTCCGGTCAATGTCCTGGCGCACATAGAGCTCGCCCACCTGCTGCAGGAACTCCGCCGCCAGCGCTGCATTGGTATTGCTGTAGGTCAGCTGTATGATGCCGGAGTCCTTGCCAAGCTCCGTCGTGGTGATGGCTTTCTGCAGCTTGTTGACGACGGTAAGTTCGCGGTGGCGAATGACCTTGAAGCGCGTGCCCGGATTGGCCACCAGCGACCAAACCTGCGCGGATATGCCATGCGCCTGCGAGAACTGGCCCACCTTGCCCACCAGCAGGACGTTATCGTCCTTGTCCTGGAGGATATAGACGCCGTTCTCCCCAGCCGTCAGCCGAAGCGGCTTGTCCAGCAACGCGTCGGGCACATCGAGCTGGAATATCTCCAGCTTCGATCCGCCCCAGTCGTAGCGCGACATGCCGAGCAATGGCGAAGCGAGCTTGCCTGGATTCTTGGACGCGAAATGACGCGCAAAGAATCCGCCGATCAACGGGAAGCGCGCCGGCGACGACTCGATCTTCAGGTTGAGCTTGTCGACGGCCGCACCCACGACCATGCGCGACGTGATGAGCGCCGATTCGGTGGTCGCCTGGGAGTCCGCCGCGCCCAGCGTCTGCGTCAACGCGCTCAGCCCGGGCAGGCTGGGCACCTTCTGCTCCACCTGCACTATCGATGTCGCTTGATAGATGGGCGTGACGAGCATCACGTAGACGACGCTCAAGGCGATGAAGGCGAGGACGATGAAGGCGATTCGCCACCGGTAATCGCGCAGCGTCCCGAGCACTTCGCGAAGATCGATTTCGTCTTCGCGCGACAATGGATCTTGGATGGTGGCCAGTTGTACGGTCATTTCGTTGCCTGGATTCTCACCAATGAAGGAAAGGGGTCATAGATAGCGCATCCAGCTTTCGACGCCACGGACGATCATCTCGTGGGTACGCTCGAATACTGGCCGCCTCCTGCGATATGGATCAGGAATGTCGCGCCCGTCAGTCCATTTGCCGAGCAGGTGAATCTTTCCGCGCGCCTCGGGAGCGAACTCCGTCATCTCATCGATGTGATTCTTCTCCATGCATATCACCAGGTCCGCTCCCAACAACATCGAGGTAACAAGCTGGTGGGCGCGATGAGTCGATCCATCGACGCCGTCTTTTTCGCTGAGAAGTTGCATCGCCGTCGCATCCATAGGGCTCCCGACGACAGCGTTGAGTCCGGCGCTGCTCACCTCGAGGCCACGCATATTCGTGCGACGCTGGAACAGGTATTGGGCCGTAGGGCTGCGGCAAATATTGCCTCTGCACACGATCAATATCCGTCTAAACACAGTTTTTTTGGGCTCCCGTTCAAGGTCGACCGACACCAACGATGCCAGCCATAAGCCCCCCTGTTTTGATGTGGGACGTTCCGACTTGCGGAGCCCCTGAAGCATAGCCACCTGTTGTTGCGATCGGATGATCAGCAGGCGGAACAGCGTGTCGAGCAGAGATACTTAACTACGATTTCAACCTTGAACCGAGGCGGAACGGATCAGGGAAGATTCGCGTGGATAGCTGCCGCTCGATGCGTGATACGCGTTTGCGCTGATGCCTTGTTCATGCTGAATTTCAGGCTTTTCTTCGCAAAGGCTGACGTGATGCGAAGAACCAAGCACATTCATCGCGAACGTGAACAACGAGGATTAGTCGACTACCGCTACTCTCGTTCATTCTTCCTGATGGGATCACAGAAGGCGCACCAACCTTGGCTTATGGATTGCCGGCCATTCGCCGAAACTTGCACGAACCGTTCTCCATGACTTCGCTTCGTCATGGAGCCTCGACATTTCCATAAGGTTGTATCGACGCGTTCACCACGCCTGATGGTCGAGGCGCGCTAATGAGTTCGTCAGAACGGTTGGCGAAACCGGTTAATAGGCCACCAATGGGCCAGAAATGCCCGGGTTTCCAACACACAAATGAGAGAACGAGGCGATTCCATCGAATATGAATGGACGTCCATACGTTCGCGCAACGCCGCATATGGTGAATGCAGCATGAGCCGTTCATTTGCCATCGCGATCATGGCCAGGCATGAAGCTTACGGCGACCTGCACAAACGTGAACGAGGAAGTCCTGCCGATGGTGGTTCGTCACGAAGCGACGCCCACTCAGCGGCCGCAGGCGCTTAGGTGAAGGGTCTACTTGATCCCTTTCAACAGCCGCTGCTTCAGGTAGAAGGTCAGCGTCGGGTGATACCACTGGCGCGAATCACCACTGCGCTCGACTGGCGCAAGGCGATGCTCCGCGGCATCGACCAGCGCCGCCTGCATCAGCGGGATGGCCTTGGCCATTTGATGAATGGGATAGGTGGAGAAGTTGTCGTCGTTTTCAACGTCGATCGTTGACTGATAGAGGACGCCACCGGTATCCACGCCCTCGTCCACCAGATGCACGGTGACGCCGCAGCGCTCGCGATCATCCGTGGCCAGCGCCCAATAGCCGCCATGCACGCCGCGATACGCAGGCGTGATCCCCATATGCGTATTGATGAAGGGTGCCTTCACCGACCCGAGCAACTTGCTCGAAAGAATGCGTGTGCCGTTGACGACGACGGCATCAGGCGCCAACGTGGTGAGCAGACGGATGACCTCGCGCCGGTTGGCGCTGGCCACATGCGTAACCAGCTCCGAAGGGATCGGCGCGTCATCGAGGCCATACCGCCGCATCAGTTCGTCTATACGCGCCTTCGATGCCCTGGCCAGCCATCGGCTATAGGCGATGAAGGCCACCTGCCCCAGGGTTGCCAGTACGCCCAGCTTCTTCATCCGGTATCGGATCATCGCGGACGACGAGGGTTTCTCCTCGATCACCACGGCACAGACATCACAACTGGCACGCAAGGCGTTGTACATGAGCCGCGTGGAGGTTCCCTCCCCCGCGAGCATCACAACGCGCGGCCTAACCGGCATGCATGCGTTCCAACAGGTTGGATATCTCCCCCATGTTCAGCGACTGCATGCCATAGCGCTGCCGCAGTTGCTCGTAGTACTCAAGAATCCGAGTGAGGAACCGCTGGTTTTCCGCCACGTGCGCGCCGAAGTTGTGCGGATGCCACCACAGATGGAACAGTCGATGATTGATCGCCGCGTGGCGCATGGCGCGCTTGATGCGATGCAATCGCAGATCGTCCATCCACGCGAAAGACGGCGAATAGGGCCGCAGGAAACGACTGGATGGAATGTTGAACGGCCGGCTCTGCGCGCACTCTTCAAAACTATAGGTGTTGTGCCCGGTCACGTTGACGTAGGCGTCGAGCAGTCGCAGGCCGCGAACCAGTGCGTTCTGCTGCTCCTGGTTTCTCGCCGTGTAGAACGGCGCCACTTCGTTGCCGCGATAGCAGCGAATACCTAGTTCCTGCAGCAGTGACAGATACTGCGGGTTGCCCTGGTTCCTTGGGAAAACAAGGCTCTGAATCTCGATGCCGCGCGCCCTCGCCGTTTCGATCGCGGCCGCCATGTCGGCGCGGAACGCTTCCGCCGTCTGCCCCGGCTCCAGGCAGTAGTAGTGCGAAAAGGTGTGCGTGCCGATCTCTTGTCCCGGATAGCTGCGGATAAGATCGATCACTTCCGGCGCAAAGTGATACTGGTCATCCACGCCCCACTCGTGCGTTTCGATATAGGGGTACGGCGAAAGCTCGCTGTTGTGATAGGTCGGCGTGGCGTGTGGCAGCCGCGTGCGCAGTTCCGATACGTCGGCAAAGAAAAGAAAGCCCAACGTCGCCCAGGTGGCATGAACCCCGTAGGCATCGAAGGTGACCAGCATCTCCTGAATCGCCTGACGTTCGCCACGCAGATTCGCTTCGTAATCCTGGATGCTGCGCTTGTCACGCACGCCCCAATACAACTCAAGATCAAGTGAGACAGTAAATATGCCTGGCATGAGGTTGCACCCATCCGGTCGATCGGATGCCAGCCGTCTTCCGGATATCCCGCCGGACAAGAGGCACCGAGTTCTGTCTTAGCGAATCCTTCGCTTGCGACTAAGCGAAGCGATTGTTCTTGCGGAATCGTGAAGGGAGGCTGACGCCGTTGATGCGCACCGCAGCAATCGGGTTTCTTTATGCCACGGCCGTCCAAACCAAAGGGCGTGAGACTCGCCATTGCGGCAAGACACCATCAGCCGGCTTGGGGTTGACCGGTATTGAACGCCCATTGGGCAGCGAATGCCCGCTGATATGCGGGGCGCGCTTCGCCGCGGGCGACATAGGCGGCCAAGTTGGGAAATTCATTCAGGATGCCCGATGGCCTCGTCCTGAGCAGCACCGACACCATGGTCAGGTCGGCCGCGCTGAACGCGCCATCCAGCCACTCGGCGTCTCCCAGCCGTGCGGAAAGCTGACTCAGCCGATGACGGACGCGATCGGCAACCAGAGGAAGCCGCTCCTCGGCCCAGGGCTTGTCTGCCTCCATGATCCTGGCGGTGGAAAGATCGAGGATCGGCGGCTCCACCGTATTGAGCGCGGCAAACATCCAGGTGATCACCCGCGCCCTGGCGTTCGGTTCTTCCGGCAACAATCCTGCATGACGCGAAGCGATATGGAAGATGATCGCGCCCGACTCAAACAGCACAAGGTCGCCTTCCTCATAGGTGGGAATCTGCCCGAAGGGATGAAGAGCCATATGCGCAGGCTCCTTCATCGCGGCGAACGACACAGGGCGAACCCGATACGGCTGGCCCGCCTCCTCCAGCGCCCAGCGCACACGCGTATCGCGCGCCAGCCCCTTGCCACCATCGGGCGAGCGTTCAAAGGCGGTGATGGTGGGAATCATCGTGATCTCCTGGTGATTGCAGAGCGCTGTGATCGGAAGCCATATCATCGATGAACAGCATCATTGGGAAGCCGTTCTCGCCTCCGTTTGCACACACGACGAACGGCTTACCGCGGAATCGACACGCGCCCCGCTTTCCAATCGCTACCAAAGGCGCACGCGGCTGGCGGATGGCAGGAACATGGGATCACCCTCCTTCACCTGGAAGGCGCGATAGAACGCATCCTGATTCTCGACCGCGCCGAGCACCCGATATCGATCGGGCGCATGCGTGTCCGCCAGGGCCTGCGTGATAGCTGCCTGCGTCCTGATGGGCTCCGACGCCCAGGTTCGGGCAAAGCCCAGGTAGAAGCCCTGCTCGCCGGTGAAGCCGTCCAGGACAGGGGCCGATCGCTGTCCAAGCGCCATCCGGTAGGCGTCATGCGCAATCGCCAAACCCGAGGTATCGGCGATGTTCTCGCCAATCGTCAGCTCGCCGTTGAGGTGATCGCCCGGTGCGAGTTCGTAGCGGTTGTACTGCGCGATTAGCGCATGTGCGCGCTGCTCGAACTCGGCACGGTCCTTTGGCGTCATCCATTCGACGCGCTTGCCCGTTCCGTCATACTGACTGCCGGCGCGATCGAACGCGTGGGTCAATTCATGGGCAATGAAGAAGCCCAGGCCGCCGTAGTTGACGGCGTCATCGGCGTCGGCCTGGAAGTAAGGCGGCTGCAGCAGCGCCGCGGGCAACACGACCTGATTGCGGCTGACGGAGTAGTAGCCATTCACCGACTGCGGCGACATGGTCCATTCTTCGCGGTCGACGGCGCGGCTCAACTTGTCGATCTCAAACCGTGACAACAACTCGCGCGCACGCATCCAGTTTCCGACCGGATCGGTTGGCGTGGTCACCAGGCCTGAATAATCGCGTGTGCGATCCGGTGCGCCCATGCGGGGCCGTGGGGAAGGAATCGTGACCATGCATAAGTGGAATCTGGCGGCGCCCGGTAACCGACGAATGATTCCTTCGATTGATTTTCATTGTTATCAGCAGTCCCACTTGGCCCTTGTTTATTCCGGAAGATCAGCAGAGGCCAGCACCAGACTGTCGATCACTGACGAGTAGTCGCCGCCAGCACAGGGCTGCCATAGGCTCTCGATAACCGCCCGAGCTTCCTTGCTCGGGTAGTAGTCGATGCGAGGGTTAGCCTTCCGGCGTTTCCGCTGCTGCTCAAGCTTGCGTGCCCTTCTCCAGGCCTGCCATTCGGATTCATCCGATGCAGTCAGGACCGGCTGGCCGGGTTGCCAGGTCATCAGTGATACCTCCCTGAGCTGGCCGATTCGAGACCACCAGCGTCATCCTTCTCTGCGGTATGGCTCATCGACTCATCAGAATCTTCCTTGCTGCCGGGCTTGGCGCCGTGGAGTTCCAGGATGCCAAGGACGTGAGAGTAAGGAATCCAGAAGATCGTTGTATCTCGATCTGCCGGAATATGGACGAGCGCCCTCAACATGGCTGGGTGACGAAAATCGAGTTCGGCGCAGTACAGGACTGGATGACCTTCCCTGTCGGAAGTCTGTTGTTCGTCTGCACCTATCGGCGTCTATGCCTTTACGAACGCCTGGGCGGCAAGCGCATGGATATTGGAAAGGGGCGATGCACGATCAATGGTGACGTGATATTCGACACGGTTGAACGTACGGTTCTGGGTAGTCATCGCTTGTTCCTTAGCGAGTGCGGAGGGCAGAACCCACCGGGCGAATGAGGGGAGCGAAGCCGGGGCCGATGTAGCCAGCTGCCTGCTGGTCAACCTGACTTAGTGGATGCCGTACATAGCCCGATGGGAGGCTATCCTAGCCTTGTCCGATTGGAGCTGAGTTCGGCAGCGCCCCACCCAGTGCGGAAAGCATCGACATGTAATCGTGCGAAGTCCCCTGCTGTGATAGCGCCCACGGTCCAAGCACTGACCAGTCAATGCCCTGCGATGCAGGAATGGCGTTGCCGCCGCCCAGCACGTTCGCGTAATTCATGCCCTGCGGGTTGCCGGTATTCCAGAGTGGCTGATACTGCTGTAGGCCGGACGGATCGTAGGCGGGCTATGTCTGCCCAGTCATGAAATTGAAAATGCCCATGTCCGCTCCTTAGAGGTAGTAGCCGAGAAGGCCAGCAGCGCCACCAATGACGCCGCCAGCGACTGTGCCCAGGCCAGGGATTACGCTACCCGCCGCAGCGCCAGAGAGTGCTCCGCCTGCTGCAGACGCGAGTCCGCCGCCAGCAGTGCGTGCCTGATAGTTGGGATTTCGACCCGTCGTAGCCGATCCCGTGAAATTGCCAGCGATGGCATTCAGCGCATTGCCGTAGTTGTTGAGCTACTGCTGCTGATAGCCATAATTCTTCATGTACCAGTCGTTGTAAGCCTGGTCCAGATTGCCCTGGTTGTATTGCTGACCGAGGCCGGCGAGGTTCGCATACTGCCCGAGGAACTGGCTTTGCAGCGCGTTTGCCCCAGTGATCGCCTGTGACGCATTGAGAATGTTCCCGGCGTTCTGCTGCGCAGCCGTGAGCTGATTCTGGATGCCCGACTGGTAGAGCGCCGAATTGCGCGCAAGGTCGGTCTGCTGCGCATTGATCTGGTTCTGGATCTGCTGCTGCGCGAGCTGGGCCGATTGGTTGTAGTTCTGGAATAGCAGATTGCTGTCGGTGTTGCCGATGTTCTGCGCCAGTGTGTTCTGGGCGTTCTGTACCTGCTGGTTGTAGGCCGACCCACCGAATGCACCGCCCTGGGCGAACTGCGCAGCGAGCTATGGCGCCACGCTGTTCTGGTACGTGTTGGTCAGGTTCGTATTGGCCTGGTTGATCATCGACTGCAACTGCGGGTTCTGACCCATGTACTGGTTCGTCCCGACCTGCGTCGTGGCTCCCATCCAGGGATTAGATGACGGATTGATGCTGTACTGGCCGTTGACAATCGATTGCAGGGCCGAAGATTGATTCTGCTGATTACCGAGCTACCCAGCCGATCCGAGCTGAGCAAGGTACTGTGCATTCTGCTGATCGGATGTAAGCGGGGCGGTGAGTTGCCCGGGATACTGCTGGTATGGCAACGCGTTGACTGCGTTCGTCTGGTTGATGAAGTTCTGATAGTCGTTGCGCAGCCAATCGGGAAGCTGCGTGACCGTCGTGGTCGTCGTGTTTTTCGGCTAGCTACTACCACCCATGATTTGGCACCTCTCTGCCTTGTGGAATTTGATTGCCGTGCATGACCCGGCACGGCGTCGGGAGAGGTATACGCAAGGCAGTACGCCCCTCTACTAAATTAGTCGTCGGCAGGGTGCGTTTCCGTCCCTGATCACCCTTACTGCCTTCAGACGCGATGGCAAAGCAACAAGATCACAGCGACGGAACCCGCGACTAGCGGAACAAGAACGTCAATTACCAGCCACCGCAGATTCTGGCTCCGCAGCCACAAAGAAAACCATCGATCGAATCGATTCAGCGACGCAAGGATACGGGGAGAAGAATCTTGCCTTTCTGCATTCTCAATTGCGTGCCTTAACTCCACCATGCGGCCCTCAACACTGGCTAGAGCGTCAGTGACGGCTGTCGAGTTTTGAATGATGTCGCCACCTGACTGCAGGGATTCGATCGTTCTGCGAAGGTCACTTACTGATGCTTCGATAGCTGGCATTCGACCCTTTAGGGAACCAAAGTATTGCCGTTTTCCCTTCCACCAGTTGTAGAGGCTGGATTGGCGCAAATCCCCGGTGTAGTCGAGATTCTCATCACCAAACGTCCCGGCCGTTATGAATGCCTGCCTGGTTCCCGTGATCCGCACCCTCCATCCCATGAAGCTATCGAACGCATACCAGACAAAGTGGAGCAGGAGATACCCAACCGTGATCGCCATGCCAGATCGCAACAAATCGTCTGTCAGGTTCTGCAGATGAAAGCCGAAGATGGGAGAGTCAGCAGCGATTCGCACCCCGGCTACTGTTCCGCCAATTGAGATGAAGCTGGCCACCAGAAGGTTTCGACGCACCTTTAAGGCATCTTCACTTAGTTCGGCCAACCAAGGCTCCCCCAGCACTTTATCAACTGCTGCCACCTTGTCGTCTTCGGTCATCGCCCCTCCAAAAAATCTACTTTCCAAGCGCTACAAGATAAGCGGAAGCCGCCCGCCCCAGCCAGCATAGCAATCGCCGCTCGTATTCCCGCGTCAGTTCCCGGAAGGCACTAGCCCGCATCCGAAGCTCTCGCGCCCGGTCGTCCTGGGAGATCGCTGCGCGTCCACAGAGAATCCGCTGCATCGCATCCGTGATGGCGCAGTCATCGGCCCAAGACGGTTTCCTTGCCAGCCCAAACCGTTTCACGGTCGGCCAGTATCGGTTTACGCCCCCCGTCGCATACAGCAACAGGATGGCTTCCAGAGGACCATCCAGTTTGGCGAAGCTCAGCGCGGCGATGGCCTCTGTGTCATGGCGATAGCTCGGGATGGCGACGACGGTACGGGACGTACTCCACCGATGCTGGCGGCGGACATGTCGGCAACCGTCGATGGACTTCGCAGCCTGCTCTATGACTGGGCCCCGCTTGGCTATGGCGAGCACGCAGGACTGGTCCAGTACCTCACTGCCGGGCTCCTCTATACGAGCCTCCTGCATCAGCGGGGCCCAGCCGTAACCCGTGCCAAACGCCCTAGCCAGGATTCGCGCTGCCATTTCTACGAGGTCCCATTGGTCAACGGTCTGCCCACCGTCCGCCATCGCACTTGACCTCAGTTTGCGATGTCGAGCTTGGCCCGAGCGATTTCACGCTCACGGCGATGCCATGCCCAACGCCGATACGGCACGACGTACAGGACACAGCTGCCCAACTGGTACTGGCGGATGTCTCGCGGCCGGTTGTTCCAGCCTGGAGTTCGTGCAGTGGCCGCCAGCAGTTTTTCTAAGTCAGAAAACTGGCCGCCGTGGTCCAGGGCAGAGATGGAAGGCGAGAGCATAAGCGTAAGCCCCTTGGTAAGAATCTATATAGGTGTACGGAATCCGTACTGGGCGAAGGGTCGAAAACAGCCCCTATCGCTACGGAATCCGTATCGATCAGGCCGCTTCTTGACGCCCACTACTACGGAATACGTATCGATCTGCTACGGAATCCGTACTGGGCTCGCTGTTTTTCCTAGGGCGTATGAACGGCTCTCGTGGGACCTTCCAGTCGCTGGAGGCAACTGACGTCGATGGACAATCCAGCTTGCCACCGCAGTCGTCTATGGGCTTCCAGGTAACAGCGTAGAGGCTGGCGCAGTTCAGACCACCCTGACGTGTGAGTGTCAGGAAGCCGTAGTACCGCAGCTCGCGAAGCGCCCATTTCAACGTGTCCGGTGACGTCCATCCACGGCTGCGAAGAACACTGATCGACGCGCAGAGGTCGCCGTTGTTGCGGCCGTTGTATTGACGGGCCACATCACAGAGCAACTTGACGGCTGAGCCCCCACAGGCCTTCCAGTTAGGTGAGTCCTGGACTGCATGCGGGATCATCGTGAAGGTTCCTGACTCCTTCCGTCCCTTGTGCTTTTGGCGGCTACGAGGCCTCATTGCATATCCCCTGTAGGTTGGTAGCGGGGGGCGCGATTCGAACCTGCGTTTACCCCCACGGGGCCACATTCCAGAGGCCTTCGGAGCCAGAACCCTCGGTCGTTCTGCGCCCAGCCAAGAGCGGACATCTCGGACCGGGACAGGCATCGGCGATCCACGCCGTGGCGCCCTACCCTGTGGCGGTCGAACACCACGACGTTTCCGAAGTATTCCCCGCAAGCGCAGCACTGGCAGCGGCAGCCGGTTAGCTTGGGCGCACTCATGCTGCCGCCCCGCGAGAGGCCGCGATGCGATCAGCGCACCATTGAAGGACTTCGGATTCAATCCAGGCGCTGGCAGCCTGGCCGAGCTTCACGCGATGGGGAAACTGGCCTGCACCCTCAAGACTGACTGGGTTTACAACACACCGGGCTGGAATACCGCCCGCTGCGATGTCGACCCCGCCATCGCCGGCGCCACCACTTATCCCTGCGGCAGCAACCCCAACGCCCCCGTCGGCGTGCGCCAATGGCGCTACACCTACTGCACCGCCGCCGACGGCGCGCAGTGCCCGCTGACCGGTTTACTGCTCTCGGTGGATGGCCCGCGCACGGACGTGTCGGATGTCACCAGCTACGCCTATTACCTGGCGACTGACGAGTCCGGCTGCGGTACGGCCGGTGGTGCCTGTCACCGCGCCGGCGATCTCTATCAGGTGACCAACGCCCTGGGTCAGATCACCACCAGCGTTGCCTACGACAAGAACGGCCGTGTGGTGCGCCAGTCCGATACCAACGGCGTCATCACTGACCTCACCTATAGCCCGCGCGGCTGGTTGCTGACACGCACCGTGCGCGTCAACGCCAACGGTTCCGCCTCGTCCGCTGATGCCACCACCACGCTCACCTATACCCCTTACGGCGCAGTAGCCTCCATCACCGACCCCGATGGTGTAGTCATCAACTACGGCTACGACGCCGCGCACCGCCTCACCCGGATCACCGACGCCCTCGGCAACTATGTGCAGTACACGCTCGATGCGGCTGGCAACAAAACCGCCGAGCAGACCTATGACAGCAACGGCACGTTGCGTCGCAGCCTGTCGCGCACGTACAACACGCTGGGTCAGCTCACTCAGGTCACGGATGGCCTGAGCCACGCTATCTTCAACGCCAGCTACACCGACAGCTACGACGCCAACGGCAATCTGGTGCATACCGCCGATGCGCTGGGCGTTCAGCGCAAGCAGGGGTATGACGGGCTCAATCGCCTGATCACCACCATCGACAACTACAACGGCACGGATACCGCCACGCAGAACACGCAGAGTGCTTTCGCCTACGACGCCAACGACCGGCTGGAAGGCGTCAGCGATCCGGATGGACTCAACACCACCTACAGCTACGACGGCCTGGGCAATGCCACCGGCGTGCAGAGCCCCGATACCGGCAGCACCGCCTATGTGTACGACACGGCGGGCAACGTCATCCAGCGCACGGACGCCAAAGGCGTGGTGAGCCACAGCACGTACGACGCACTCAACCGTCGCACCGCCACTACCTATGCCGATGGCACGCTCAATGTGGCCTATGCCTACGACGAGCCCAACAGCGTCACGGGCTGCCCGGCATCGTATTCGGTGGGTCGCCTCACCCGCATCATCGAAACCGCCGTGACCACGGTGTACTGCTACGACGCGCACGGCAATGTCACGCGCAAGAGCCAGACTCAGGGCACGGTGACGGACGTCACTGCCTACGGCTACACCCTGGCCGACCGCCTTGCCAGCACGCTGACGCCCGCCGGCACCTCCATCCAGTACAGCCACGATGCCGCCGGCCGCATCAGCGGCGTCACCGCGCTGCCGCCGGGCGCCACTGGCGCGGGTGCCGGCAATGTGGTCACCGCCATCAGCTACCTGCCCTTCGGCCCCATCGCCAGCTACACGCTGGGCAACGGCCAGACCATCACGCGGACCTACGACGCCAACTACGCCCTCACCGACGTGGTAAGCCCCGCGCTCAACCTGCACTTCGCGCGCGATGCCATGGGCAACATCACCGCCTTGGGTAATGCGGCCGGTGCCAACCCGGCCACGGAAACCTATACCTACGACCCGCTCTACCGCCTCACCGGCCTCTACGACGCCAGCAACAACCCGGAAGAAACCTATACCTACAACAAGACCGGCGATCGCTTGAGCAAGACCGGCAACGGCCTCGCCACCGGCACCTATACCTACCAGCCGGGAACCCACCACCTCACCGCCATCGGCAACGCTGCCCGCACCTACGACGCCAACGGCAACACCACCGGCAGCACCATCGGCGGCGACACCTTCGGCTACGGCTACAACGCCCGCAACCGCATGACTATCGTGCAGCGCGATGGCAGCACGGTGGGCACGTACACGTACAACGCACTGGGGCAGCGCACGGCCAAGGTGGCGACCTTCCCCGCCGCCAGCAGCCTGCGGTTTGCCTACGATGAGGCGAGTCAGCTGATCGGGGAGTACGGCAGCAGCTCACGCGACTATGTGTGGCTGGGCGATGTGCCGGTAGCGACCGTCGACACGGCCGGCGGCGTAAGCACGGTGAGTTACGTGCATACGGATGGGCTGAATACGCCGCGTGCGGTGACGGATGCAAGTGGGAACACGGTCTGGCAGGTTGCTTATCAGGGGAATGCATTTGGGGAGCAAGTGCCGACGAGTTCAAACGGCTTTAGCTACGGATTGCGATTCCCCGGCCAGTACTTCGATGTAGAGACCGGGCTGAATTACAACGTCCATCGCTACTATGAATCAGCCACGGGGCGGTACGACCAGCCTGATCCGATGGGACTAGCCGCAGGCCCAAGCTTGTTCGCTTATGTCGGTAGCGACCCTCTGAGCTACGTCGATCCCCTTGGGTTGGATCCGCACTACTATCACGTCTATACGCCCATCTGTTGGGGCTGTTCGGCTGGCGATGCCTTCGAGGCGATGCGGCATTTTTCCGCCCCAGGTGCACCCTATGCTGAAACCGGAACTCACGACTTGACGCTGACCGGTGGAAATCCCATCACGCAGATTGTCGACCCGTGCAGATTGAAAATTACTAACATCACCAGGCCGGGTCATATCTTCGGTGGCCAGGTTGAGATTTCGATTGTTGCGGGTGCGCACGGCGAATTTGGCGCAGACATTGTCGGCAGCGGGGAAGGCCCGAATGCGTGGCTAAATCAAGAGACCGGACCTTTGATATTTCAATGGCTAACCGCAAATGCGTTTCTATACGCCAATCCGGACATCAACAATAATGCGGCGGGGTTCTGAGGATGCGACCTATGTCAAGAAGCCGTACGGCAAGCTCTCAAATAGTCGCGATTTGCATGGCGACCATGTGGCTGATCATCTCAGTTTTAGGGGGCGTCTTATATCGTTCGGTGATCGCACAACACGTACCGGGTTACCCCAACTCAGGCCAGACAAGATTTTATCTCGTAGTGCCTGTAGTCATGACCATACTGAGTTGGGTCCTTGTCCTGTTCTCTAAGCGGCTCACCACATTTGTGGTTGTGCTATGTGCCGGAATACAACTTTTGGCGCTGCTAGGATGGTTGTTTTTTGGAGGCGGCGGCGTCTAAATCTCATGGCAATGCTGTCCGCCGCTTTGATCCTTGGGCTACTTTCACTCGCCGAGATGGTGATCGGCGTGGGCTTGCTAGCACTCGCCCTCTACCAGCTACAAAAGTCGGCGTGGCCTACGCATCGTAAGCAAGGATTGTTCATCATCTGTGGGGTTCTGCTCGCTTCGCCTGCAGTTGCACCTGCTGGGACACTCTCGGTAATACCGCTCCCACTCGGCGTTTTATTGGTATTTATTCGTTCATCGACAGACGCCATGTTCTTGCTCATGACATGGTGGTTTGTCGTGCCATCGATGCTTATAACGGGGCTTGTCTGTTGGTACGTTTCGCATCGACTTTTTTCTACCCGAGTTGCCACGGCTTAAAAATCACGGTGTGTCTTGAAGAGATTTAGCGCGAGGAAGGCTCCATGCAAGACGTTGATCGTGTTATCGATCTTGCCGAATCGATCTCCGGCGATCGAGCCAAAGCGGTTTGGTGGCTCAGCCAGCCGCTCACAACGTTTGCTGGCAAGACCGCGCTTGAACTGATCGCCGAAGGCCGCACCGACGACGTGATCGGTTATCTGCAATCCTGTGAGTCCGGCTACGTCGGATGAACACCACGAGCACGTGCCATCGGTAGCGGAATATCGCGCTACCGATGGCACGTACGGTGAGCATGGTTCATGAGTGCGGTCTTGCACATAACCGTCTCAAGGAAATTTAGCCAAGACGCATCCTCGCCTCATGCTCAAGGATGTGGTTCCCCGGCCAATATAACGACGCCGAGAGCGGCCTGACCCAGCACAAACCACAATATGGGCCGAAATATAGTCTGGCGGAAATCAGCGAAAGAAAAGATCCGCTGAATCAGCGGCTTATCTCACCACTTGGCGGAGAGACCATGATCTACAACGTCAACGTGACTTTGAATCGCTTGATAAGTCCGTACCCAGTCATGGAAAAATCCGAAGTAGACGAGTGGGCGATGAACACGCGGCGCTGAGAAACTCACTCCGGCTCGTCAATCTGCTCCAGGCGCAAGAAGCCCTCTTCGTCGTAGCCTAAGCTACGCAGGCGATTCCGGCGACCACAAACCGGGCACATGAAGTGCAGGCCAAAGCTATCGATGTTCGCCTCGGCACCTCCCGTGAATTCCGGGAATTCGGTATGGCAGCGGATGCAGATCCACATGGCGCGAATCGTACACCCACGCAGCGTCATGCGTGGCGGAATACTTTCAAGGCTTCAAGGATTCTGTATGAGTGAATGCTTATTGCCACGCCGCGAGGTCGAGCGCCGAACCGGCCTGAGTAGATCATCCATCTACGCGCGCATGAAGGCAGGGACGTTCCCGTTGCCCGTTCATGACGATGACACGCATTCGGTATGGTGGGTGGCGTCAGAAATTGACGCCTGGGTGATGGCACGGATTGCAGCACGCAATGCTCGCAACCAGGTATAGCCGCGACGTACGCCGCCAGAGTCGACGGGCGTGCGGAGCTGCTCAGGCCAACTTTCTTCCAATCGCCACGACCTTGCCGCCAGCTCGCAGTCCATCCAGATAATCCGCCCACGCCTGCATCATGCGCTTGCGCTCATCCAGGTATTGGGCGGCATGGGTGTAGGCCTCGCGGACCTTGTTGGACTCGGCGTGCGCTAGCTGGCGCTCAATGGCGTCGGCGTTCCACCCCATCTCGTTGAGGCGTGTGGCTGCGAGGCTGCGGAAGCCATGGCCGGTCATTTCATCGCCGCCGTAGCCAAGACGACGCAAGGCGGCATTGACGGTGTTCTCCGACATCGGGCGGCTAGCTGTGCGCAAACCGGGGAACAGGTAGTCTCCCTGCCCAGTCATGGCGTGCAACTCGCGCAGAATGGCGACTGCCTGCGTAGACAAAGGCACCAGATGAGCCGCTTTCATCTTCATGCGCATGGCCGGGATGCGCCACATAGCCTCGTCCAGATCGAACTCCGACCATTGGGCTTGCCTAAGCTCGCCAGGCCGCACAAACACCAGCGGGGCCAGCTTCAAGGCACATTGCGTGACGAACTGACCGGAGAATCCATCCATGGCGCGAAGCAGCTCGCCTACCTTTGCAGGCTCCACGATGGCGGCGTGATGTTTGACCTTAGGTGCCTTCAATGCGCCTCGAAGACTTGACGTCGGATCGCTATTCGCCAGCCCTTCCAGCACAGCGAAGCGGAACACCTGTCCCGCTTTCACGCGCGCACGCTTCGCCGTTTCCAGCATGCCGGCATCTTCTACCTTGCGCAGCGTTTCCAGCAGCTCGCGAGCTTCAATCTCGGCAATGGGGCGCTCCCCCAAATCGGGATAGAGGAACGACTGAAGAATCCAACGGGACTTGTTGGCCGTCACTTCGGCGACGTGCTGACGGAGCATCCATTGCTCAGCAACCTGCTTGAAGGTGATGGCCGGTGTGTTCGACTCGATCTTTGCTTGCTTGGCGTTCTTCTTCGCCTCACTCGGATCGACACCCTGCGCGAGTAGCCGCCTGGCCTCGGTGCAGGCATCGCGGGCCGATGTCAGGGAGATGGCTGGGTAGGCACCAAGCGCCAGCACCTTCTCCCGACCGGCCACCCGGTACTTCCAGCGCCAGAGCTTGGACCCCGTAGGGTTCACCAGGAGATAGAGGCCTGCCCCGTCCGCCAGTTTCTGGGGTTTGTCGGCTGGCTTGGCCTTGCGGATGGCGATGTCAGAGAGAGGCATGGTGGGGGTATCCCGGGCGCCGGACTGGGGGTACATACCCCCGATACCCCCAGATATACCCCCAGAATGAGCGCGCTTTCAAGGGACGCTATGGGACGATTCCGGACAATCAGGCATAAAAAAACCCGCCAAGTAGCGGGTTTCTTTACTGTTTCTGGACTGTATGGGACGTCCTGAAACTTACATATGGTGCCCAAGGGGGGACTCGAACCCCCACGCCTCTCGGCGCTACCACCTCAAGGTAGTGCGTCTACCAATTCCGCCACCTGGGCAGGTGTCTTGCTTAGTTCTTCTTCGTCGGTTCCGTCGCGGCCGGCAGGTCGCCCGAAGAGGGCTTTGCCGGAGCGGTTGCGGCGGGGACGTCGCCCTGAGCCGGCTTGGTGGCCTGCGGGATTTCCGCGTTGGCCGGAGCGGCGGGCTGCGCATTCTGCGTTGCTGCCGGCTTGTTGGCAAGACCTGACATCACACCCAGATCACCGCCGTTGTCGCTCTGCGCCTTGCCGTTGTGGCCCAGGTAAATACCCATGCCGAGGCTCAACGCGAAGAACAGCGCGGCCAGCACGGCCGTGGTGCGGGTAAGGAAGCTTGCCGAGCCACGTGCGCCGAACACGGTGGCGGATGCGCCGCCGCCGAAGCCGGAGCCCGCGTCCGCACCAGCGCCGCGCTGCATCAGGATCAGCACGATCATCGCCGCGGCGATCAGAATGTAGAAGACGCTGAAGATGACGAACATGGTTCTCTTTAAGAGTCCGTAGCGCTCAGTAAGCTGCCGCGCAGATACCCAGGAAATCAGCCGATGCCAGCGAGGCGCCCCCGATCAACCCACCATCCACGTCCGGCTGCGCGAACAAGTCCGCAGCATTAGCCGCTTTGACACTACCGCCGTAAAGCAGTCGGGTCAGACGGGCAATCATAGCATCTTCTTTTTCCAGTTGGCTACGGATGAACGCATGAACGTGCTGCGCCTGCTCGGGCGTGGCCGTGTGGCCGGTGCCGATGGCCCAGATGGGCTCGTAGGCGATCACGGCGGTATCGAAGCTGGCGATGCCGTTCAGCTCGATCACCGCCCTGAGCTGGCGGGCCACGACGGCGTCGGTGAGCCCGTTCTCGCGCTCGGCCAGCGTTTCACCCACGCAGAGAATCGGCGTGAGGCCGCCCGCCCGCGCTGCGGCGAACTTGCGGGCCACCAGTTCGCTGGTTTCATGGTGATACTGGCGGCGCTCGGAGTGCCCGACCAGCACCCACTGCGCGCCCACGTCGGCCAGCATGGCGGCGGACACTTCGCCGGTATAGGCGCCCTGCCCTTCGTGCTCGCTCACGTCCTGCCCGCCAAAACCCAGGCCCGATCCCGCATGCTGCATCGCCAGTTCGCCCAGGTAGGGAAAAGGCGGAATGACGACCACGTCGATGTCCGGCGGCAGCGCAGCGGCAATGTCGCCCACCAGGGCTGTCGCCATGCTGCGGCTACCATGCATCTTCCAGTTGCCGGCGACGAGTTTCTTGCGCATGCGCGTGTTCCCTTGCGTATAAACCCGAAAGCTTAACGTCCGACCATGCCACTGGCAACGAGCCAACGACAAGCTATTGCCTTTACGGAAAAAATCAGAAGAACCACAAGGAGACCACTTTATGACCACGACCCGTCCGCTCAGCCTGGTCACCGGTGCTTCGGCCGGCATCGGCGCCGCCTTTGCCCGGGAACTTGCGGCCCGCGGCCATGATCTGGTGCTGACGGCGCGCCGCGTGGAGCGACTCGAGGCGCTGGCCCAGGAACTGCGCGAGCGCCATCAGGCCACCGTCACTGTACTCCCGGCCGACCTAGCCGACCCTGCCGCCGTGGCGCAGCTGTGCGATGTGCTGGACGCACGTGGACTTAGGGTGGACTGGCTGATCAACAACGCCGGTTATGGCGTGCCAGGCACGTTCGATGCGGTGGACTGGCCAACGCACGAGGCCTTTATCCGGGTACTGATGACCGCGCCCGCCGAACTCGCGTGGCGCCTGCTGCCCGGCATGCAGGCGCGAGGCTATGGCCGCATCGTCAACGTCGCCTCGCTGGCGGGCCATGTTCCGGGCTCGGCCGGCCACACGCTGTACGCGGCGAGCAAGGCGTACCTGATCAAGTTCTCGCAGTCGCTGGCGCTGGAAAACATGCATCGCGGTATTAACGTGTGTGCGCTCTGCCCCGGGTTCACGTGGTCGGAATTCCACGACGTTACCGGCACGCGCCAACTGATGAACAAGCTGCCCAAGTTCATGTGGCAGAGCGCGGAGGCGGTGGTGCGCGAGGGTTACGACGCCGTCGAGCGTGGCGACGTGGTGCACGTGACGGGCGGCGTGAACCGCTTCATCAAGGCGTTGATGAAACTGCTGCCGGATCGGCTGACGCTTTGGTTATCGGCGAAGGAATCGAAGCGGTATCGGGATCTGGGCGGGTTGGCTTGAGCGGCTGTTGCAACGCTGTCGCGGGTTGCCCCCTCTCCCCACCCCTCTCCCGCGAGGGGAGAGGGAGTTAGGTGCCGCGGAGTTAGATCAGCTTGATTTCACGCAGGCGCTCGAGCAGGTACTCGTGCGAGGTGATGCTGGTGTTGTAGCGGCTCGGGTTGTCCGGCGTCACCGTCTGCGGCAGCGGATCGAGCACCACGTCCGGATTCGGATGCAGGAAGTACGGCACCGAATAGCGCGGCTTGCGCGCGTTCTCGTTCTGCGGGTTCACCACGCGATGCGAGGTGGACGGATACACATGGTTGGTCAGGCGCTGCAGCATGTCGCCGATGTTCACCACGATGGCGTCACCCTCGGTGGTGATCGGCAGCCACTCGCCTTCGCGCGTGAGCACTTCCAGGCCTTCGGCGCTGGCGCCGACCAGCAGCGTGATGAAGTTGATGTCCTCGTGCGCGCCGGCGCGCACATTCGGGATGTTGTCTTCGGTGATCGGCGGATAATGGATGGGACGCAGGATGGAATTGCCCTGGTCGATCTTGTCGTCGAAGAAATGCTCGGGCAGGTCGATGTGCAACGCCAGCGCGCGTAGCACGCGTGAGCCGAGCTGGTCGAGCGCCTCGAACAGGCCGTAGCCGTTCTTCTTGAAGTCCGCGACTTCGGTCGGCCAGATGTTGGGGGGCATCACGTCCGCGAACTTCGAATCACGCGAAATTTCGCGGCCGATGTGCCAGAACTCCTTGAGGTCGGCGTGCTTGCTGTCCTTGGCCGTTTCCACCTTGTACGGCGTATAGCCGCGCGCGCCACCGCTGCCGGGCACGTGGTACTTCATCTTGGTGTCGGTCGGCAGCGCGAAGAACTGCTGGAACGACTCGTACGCGCCGTCGATCAGCTCGCGCGGAATACCGTGCCCGCTGATGCAGCAGAAACCGTATTCGCGGTAGGCGTTGCCCAGCTCGGCAACGAAAGCGGCACGGTCCGTGTCGTAACGACGGATGTCGAGGGTTGGAACTTTCTTCATGGCTTGTCCACAGGTTGTGCGTGCGGTCCACTTGGAGTCTGCCCAACATCTCGAACAGACTCTTTCATCCGCCACCGCAGGGGCGGGGCACGTCGGGCCAATCCTTGGCGACCTGGGTGGGATGCGAATCCCCGAACTTCTTACAGGCTCACGAACGTTCTGCGGCGGATTTTACGACACCGGCCAGCCTTTCGGCCAACTGCCGCACTTCCCCCTCGTCGGCCGCCTCCACCGTCACGCGGACCAGTGGCTCGGTGCCCGAGGCGCGCAGTACCACGCGCCCGCGGCCGGACAGCGCGCGCTCGGTTTCCGCCAACGCCTCGCGCACCGGATCGCTGTGCAGTGCCTCGCGGGCGCCGTCCGCGCGAACGTTGATCATGATCTGCGGCATCTTGCTCAGGCCCCGGCGCGCTTCCGCCAGGTCGGTGCCGGCATAGGCCAGCGCTTCCAGCACGGCCAGCGCCGAAACGATGCCATCGCCCGTGGTGGCGCGGTCCAGGCACAGGATGTGTCCGGAGGTCTCGCCGCCCAGGTTGCCGCCGTGCTCCTTGAGCTGCTGCAGCACGTAGCGGTCGCCCACGTTGGCGCGGATCAGCTGCACGTCGTGCTGGGCCAGCGCCAGCTGCAGGCCGTAGTTGCTCATCAGCGTGCCGACCACCGGGCCCAGCAGCAGGCCCTGGGCATGCCATGCGTTGGCCAGCACGAAAAGAATGTCGTCACCGTCCGCCAGCTTACCTTCGCGGTCGACCAGCTGCACGCGGTCGCCGTCGCCATCGAAGGCAATGCCGAGGTCCGCGCCCTGCTCCACCACCGCGCGCTCCAGCGCCTGCGGATGGGTGGAGCCCACGTCGCGGTTGATGTTGAAGCCGTCGGGCCGGTCGCCGATGGTGCTCACCACCGCGCCGAGTTCGGAGAACACCTTGGGCGCCACCTGGTAGGTCGCGCCATTGGCGCAGTCCAGCACGATGCGCAGGCCGCGCAGGCTGAAATCCTCCGACACGGTGGACTTGCAGAACTCCGCGTAGCGCGTCACGGCGTCCGCGATGCGGGTGGCCTTGCCGAGCTGTTCGGACGGAACCGTGGTGAACTCCAGTTCCAGCTCTTCCTCGATGGCGTGCTCCACCTCGTCGGAGAGTTTTTCGCCGTTGGCCGAGAAGAACTTGATGCCGTTGTCGTGATGCGGGTTGTGCGAAGCGCTGATCACGATGCCCGCATCCGCGCGCAGCGAGCGCGTGAGAAAGGCCACGCCCGGCGTCGGCATCGGACCGAGCAGGGACACGTCCGCGCCGGCGGCGACCAGGCCGGCTTCCAGGGCGGACTCGAACATGTAGCCGGACACGCGGGTGTCCTTGCCGATCAGCACCTTCGGCCGCGCGCGCCCGTGGCGGGCCAGCACCACGCCCACGGCGCGGCCCAGGCGCAGCATGAAGTCCGCGCTGATCGGCCACTGGCCCACCAGACCGCGAATGCCGTCGGTTCCAAAGTATTTCCGTTGCGTCATGGCACTGCTCCTGCCGGCGTCGGCGCGTTGCGGCGCCAGACGTCCTGTTCTGTTGGGTTATTCGTCATCCGGCCAACGCGGCATGGAAGGCTTGTCGTCACGGCGCGCCGGCGTGTCGCCGGCCTGCACGGCATGCCAGACCGCGAGCGCGTCGACCGTAGCCGCCACATCATGAACGCGCACCATCCGCGCGCCACGCTGCACGGCGATGACCGCCGCCGCCACGGACCCGGCCATGCGCTCGCCCGGCGCCTGCCGCCCGGTGATCGCGCCGATCATGGATTTTCTCGACATGCCCACGTAGACGCCGCTGCCGAGATTCGCGAAGCGTTCCAGGGCGCGCAGCAGGGCGAGGTTGTGTTCCAGGTTCTTGCCGAAGCCGAAGCCGGGATCGACCATCACCTTGCGGCGATCGATGCCGGCCAGCTCGCAGGCGAACAGGCGATCGGTTAGGAAACGGTGCACGTCGCCCACCACGTCGTCGTAGTGGGGATCGTCCTGCATGCTGCGCGGTTCGCCGAGCATATGCATCAGGCACACCGGCACGCCCAGTTCGGCGGCCGCGTCGATGGCGCCTTCGCGGCGCAGGGCGTAGACGTCGTTGATCATGCCCGCGCCCGCCGCCACCGCGGCGCGCATCACTTCCGGCTTCGAGGTGTCGATGGCGAGCGGCACCTTGGTGCGCGCCGCGAGCTGTTCGAGCACGGGCACCACGCGGCGCAGTTCTTCGTCGACAGTGACATCGTCGGCGCCGGGGCGCGTCGATTCGCCGCCGATGTCCAGCATGTCCGCGCCCTCGTCCACCATGCGCAGGCCATGCGCCACGGCGTCGTCCAGCGAGGCGTAGCTGCCGCCATCGGAAAACGAATCGGGCGTGACGTTGAGAATGCCCACCACGCGCGGCCGGTCGAGCTTGAGCGGCCGGCCGTTGCAGTCGAGCACGGGAGCGAACAGATCGAGGGACATGATGACTCCCGTGGATAGACGTCAGGACTCGCCGCCCAGCGGCCCCATGAAGCGGCGGTAGTAGCGCAGTTCCTCGATGGAATCGCGGATGTCCGACAGCGCGGTGTGTGCGGACTCCTTGGCGAAACCCTTGCCGATGGCCGGCGCCCACCGGCGCGCCAGCTCCTTGAGCGTGGACACGTCGAGGTTGCGGTAGTGGAAATAGCGCTCCAGCCGCGGCATCTGCCGATGCAGGAAGCGGCGATCCTGGCAGATCGAGTTGCCGCACATGGGCGACTTGCCACTGGGCACCCACGCCTTGAGGAAATCGAGCGTGGCCTGTTCCGCCACGGCGTGATCGTCATTGGACGCGACCACCTGATCCCACAGGCCGGAGCGGCGGTGCTGGTTGCGGTTCCACGCGTCCATGGATTCCAGCCGGTCCAGCGGGTGGCGGATCGCGAACACCGGGCCCTCGGCCAGAATGCGAAGGTCTTTGTCGGTGACGATGGTGGCGATCTCGAGGATGGAGTCGTTGTCCGTGTCGAGACCGGTCATTTCCAGATCGATCCAGATCAGGTTGTCTTCGTTCGCTTGGCTCATGCGCCCTCCTGGACGCGAAGTCTAGCAGCAGCGCAGCGGCCGGGCCCCGGATTCCGGCTTCGCGTGATGCCGGACGACGTGGAGCATGCCGCAGGGCCATGCGATGATCGCGGCATGCAGACCTTTTTCTGGCACGACTACGAGACCTTCGGCGCCGATCCGTGGCGCGACCGGCCGGTGCAGTTCGCCGGCATTCGCACCACCATGGACCTGGAGATCGTGGGCGAGCCGGTGATGTTCTTCGGCAAGCCCCCAAGGGAAATGCCGCCGCACCCGGAGGCCTGCCTGATCACCGGCATCACGCCGCAACAGGCCGAGCGCGAAGGCTGCCTGGAGGCGGATTTCGCCGCCCGCGTGCATGAGCAGCTGGCCCAGCCGGGCACCTGCGGGGTGGGTTACAACTCGCTGCGCTTCGACGACGAAGTCAGCCGCCAGCTGTTCTACCGCAACATGTTCGAGCCCTATGGCCGCGAATGGGAAAGCGGCAATTCGCGCTGGGATCTGATCGACCTAGTGCGCATGTGCCAGGCGCTTCGCCCCGAAGGCATCGAATGGCCCAAGCGCGAAGACGGCACGCCCAGTTTCAAGCTGGAGCACCTGGCCGCGGCGAATCACCTGAAGCAGGAGCGCGCGCACGATGCGCTGTCCGACGTGTATGCGCTGATCGACCTGGCCCGCCTGATCCGCGTGCGCCAGCCGCGCCTGTGGGATTGGCATTTCAATCTGCGCAAGAAGCAGCGCGTGTTCGAAATGCTCGACGTGGTGGCCATGACGCCGGTGGTGCACGTGTCCTCCCGCTATCCGGCCAGCCGCCATCGCCTGACCGTGATCGCGCCGTTGGCGGCGCATCCGAGCCGGCCGGCCGAGATCATCGTGTACGACCTGGCGAGTGATCCTTCCGATCTGCTGGCGCTGGACGAAGACGAGATCGCCGACCGCATCTTCACGCCGCGCGCCGACCTGCCCGAGGGCGTGGAACGGATTCCCCTGCGCACTGTGCGCGCCAATCGCGCACCGGCGCTTGCGCCGCTTTCCACCTTGAAAGGCGTGGACCTCGACCGCCTGCAGATAAACCTAGAGCGCATGCAGGCGCATCGCGACATGCTCGCCTCCGCCGACGGGTTGGCGGCCAAGCTGCGCCGCGTGTTCCAGCGCGCCGCCGACCTGCCGCCGCCCGCCGACCCGGAGCTGGCCCTGTACGGTGGCTTCCTGCCCGATGCGGACAAGCGCCTGCTAGCGGATATCCGCGCGACGCCGCCGGAACAACTGGGCCAGCGCAGTTTCCCCTTCCGCGACCCGCGTTATCCGGAACTGCTGTTCCGCTACCGCGCGCGCAACTGGCCCGAAACCCTCAGCCTGGACGAGCAGGCCCGCTGGCAAGCCTTCTGCCGCGACCGCCTGACCCGCCCCACGCCGCTGACCAACCTCACCCTCGACGACTACTTCGCCCGCATCGCCGAGCTGCGTGGCGACGACCTGCCCCAGGAAAAGCTCGCCGTCCTCGACCATCTGCAAGCCTGGGGCGAGATGCTTGCCGCCGACATTGCCCCTCTTACCGCCTGACCGACGACCCATGGCCAAGACCTATTTCACCCCTGCCACGTTCCGTTTCCTTCGCTCGCTGGCCCGCAACAACAACCGCGAGTGGTTCCATGAACACAAGGACGCGTATGAAAGGGATGTGCGCGAACCCTTTCTCGCACTCATCGGCGACCTGCAGGCGCCACTGTCCAAGATCAGCACGCACTACCGCGCCGATCCGCGCAAGGTCGGCGGCTCGTTGTTCCGTATCCATCGCGATACGCGTTTCTCCAACGACAAGCAGCCCTACAAACCCTGGCAAGGTGCGCGCTTCTATCACGAGCGCCGCAACGAAGTGCATGCGCCATCGTTCTACATGCATATCCAGCCCGGCGACAATTTCGCTGGCGGCGGCATGTGGCATCCGGAGTCGGATGCGTTGAAGAAGATCCGTGAGTTCCTTGCCGATAATCCGGAAGCCTGGAAGCGCGCCACGCGCAGCAAGGCGTTCCGCGATCACTTCGAGTTCTGGGGCGAGTCGCTGAGTCGGCCGCCGCGTGGCTACGACGCGAACCACGAACTGATCGACGACCTGAAGCGCAAGGATTTCGCCTGCGGCGCGGGTTTCGACGAGAAGCTGGCCTGCTCCAGCGAGTTGCTGCCGTGGCTGGTGGATACCTACAAGCGCGTGGCGCCGATGATTGACTATTTGTGCGCGTCGCAGGAATTGGATTTCTGACGGACGCCGCAGCTTTTCCTGCTCGTCATCCCGGCGCAGGCCGGGATCCAGTAACTGCATGGATAGATCTTCGCCAAGAGGCAACTGCCTTTAGCCAACGCGATAACCGACAGCTGTCGCTACTGGATCCCGGCCTGCGCCGGGATGACGGCCTGGATATTGAGGCCGGTTATCTGTGCTGCCCGCCGGTGGCTGACGGCAGCCACTCCGCTCAACACGCCTCATCCGCCAGCTTTAGCCCCGGCCTTTGCTTCGCCAGCTTGCGCAGCAACACCGCGAAATTCTGCAAGTCCGCGTGCCACGGCGAGGCCTCGCGCCAATACAGCGCGATCTCGCGCCCAGGCGCCTGCCCCTTGAGCTTGGCCAGCACGACATTGGGCATGGAGGCGAGTCGGTCGTGGGCCAGCGCCGGCACGAGCGCATAGCCTCCGCGCAGTTCCACCAGCGCGGCCAGGCTCTCCAGGCTTACGTCCTGCACGTGGCCGCCGCCGAGCACGTCTTCGCAGTGGCTTTCAGTCATGAGCGTGGCGTCGCTGGCTTCCAGTTGCTCCAGCGCCACCGTGCGCTTGCCGGCGAGCGCGTGGTCCGCCCGGAACATTACTTCCCAGGGCTCGAAGAACAGGGGACGCATCGCCACGCCGCTCACCGGCGGCACGCGCGGTGCGAGCACGGCGTCGAGCTCGCCTTCGTTCAGGCGACGCAGCAAGCCGCGCGGCTTGCCTTCGGACAGGCTGAGGCGCGTGCCGGGGAAATGCTGCGGAAACGGTCCGATCAGATGCGGCAGCAGGTAAGGCCCCAGCGATGCCGGCACACCCAGGCGCAGCTCGCCGCCAAAGGCGACCTCGCCCGCGCGCGCCACCTGCTGCAGATGCTCGGCGGCCGCCAGCACGGCGTCGATCTGCTCCAGCAAGCGTTGCCCACCCGCCGTGGGTACGATGCGGCGGCCACCACGCTCGAACAGCGGCGCACCCAGCGCCTGCTCCACTTTCTGCACCTGATGCGAGAGGCCCGACGGGCTGATGTGCATGGCCCGCGCGGCGCTGTTGAAGCTGCCGTGGCGACGCACCGCCTGCACCAGCATGAGGTCGCGGATCGAGACTACCGATAGGTGGGAGGAGATCATCCGCTGGGTGCTGGCGTGGCTGTTGACGCCGGGAAGCATAAACGAGCAGGAGTGAGTTGAGAGAAGTGAGTAGTGAGAGAAGAGCGTGCAGCCCGCGAAGCCCGACGCGGACAGCTACCCTGAAAACAGAAAAGCCCGGCGGGTAGCCGGGCTTTTGCTGGGGTCCGAAGCGAGAGGGTGATCCCTCTCACTTCTCACTCCTCTTCACTCACTTCTCGCTCTCAAGCGGTGACCGTATCGGCCACGTTCTGATAATCGGCGATCTGGTTGAAGTTCATGTACTTGTAGATCTTCTCGCCGTTGGCGTTGATCACGCCCACGTCGGCCATGTACTCCTCCTTGGTCGGGATCTTGCCCAGACGCGAGCAGATCGCGGCCAGTTCGGCCGAGCCCAGGTACACGTTGGAGTTCTTGCCCAGGCGGTTGGGGAAGTTGCGGGTGGAGGTGGAGAACACCGTGGCGCCCTCGCGCACCTGCGCCTGGTTGCCCATGCACAGCGAGCAGCCCGGCATTTCCATGCGGGCGCCGGCGGTGCCGAGCACGCCGTAGTGGCCTTCCTCGGTGAGCTGCTGCTGGTCCATCTTGGTCGGCGGGGCCACCCACAGCTTGGTCGGGATGTCGCGCTTGCCTTCCAGCAGCTTGGACGCCGCGCGGAAGTGACCGATGTTGGTCATGCACGAACCGATGAACACCTCGTCGATCTTGGCGCCGGCCACGTCGCTGAGCGTCTTCACGTCGTCCGGGTCGTTCGGGCAGGCCACGATGGGCTCGTGCACGTCGGCCAGGTCGATCTCGATGACGGCGGCATATTCGGCGTCGGCATCGCGCTCCAGCAGCTGCGGGTTGGCGAGCCATGCTTCCATCGCCTTGATGCGGCGCTGCAGACTGCGCGGGTCCTTGTAGCCCTGGGCGATCATGTACTTCAGCAGCGTGATGTTGCTGTTGATGTATTCGATGATCGGCGCCTTGTCCAAGTGCACCGTGCAGCCGGCGGCGGAACGCTCGGCGGAGGCGTCGGACAGCTCGAACGCCTGTTCCACCTTCAGGTTCGGCAGGCCTTCGATTTCCAGGATGCGGCCGGAGAAGATGTTCTTCTTGCCCTGCTTGGCAACCGTCAGCAGGCCCTGCTTGATGGCGTACAGCGGGATGGCGTTGACCAGGTCACGCAGGGTGACGCCCGGCTGCAGCTCGCCCTTGAAGCGCACCAGCACGGATTCGGGCATGTCCAGCGGCATCACGCCCGTGGCAGCGGCGAAGGCCACCAGGCCCGAGCCGGCCGGGAACGAAATGCCGATGGGGAAGCGCGTGTGGCTGTCGCCGCCGGTGCCGACGGTGTCGGGCAGCAGCATGCGGTTGAGCCAGCTGTGGATCACGCCATCGCCCGGACGCAGGCTGATGCCGCCGCGCGTGCTGATGAACTCCGGCAGCGTGTGGTGCGTCTTCACGTCCACGGGCTTGGGATAAGCCGCGGTGTGGCAGAACGACTGCATCACCAGATCGGCCGAGAAGCCCAGGCAGGCCAGGTCCTTCAGCTCGTCGCGGGTCATCGGGCCGGTGGTGTCCTGCGAACCCACCGAGGTCATCTTCGGCTCGCAGTAGGTGCCCGGGCGCACGCCCTGGCCTTCCGGCAGGCCGACCGCGCGGCCGACCATCTTCTGCGCCAGCGTGTAGCCCTTGCCCGTGTCGGCCGGCTGCTGCGGCAGGCGGAACAGCGTGGAAACCGGCAGGCCCAGCGCCTCGCGCGCCTTGGCGGTGAGGCCGCGACCGACGATCAGCGGAATGCGGCCGCCGGCGCGCACTTCGTCGAACAGCACGTCGGACTTCACCTGGAACTCGGCGATCACTTCGCTGTTCTTCAGCGCCTTGCCCTCGTAGGGGCGCAGTTCGACAACGTCGCCCATCTCCATCTTGGACACGTCGAGCTCGATCGGCAGCGCGCCGGCGTCTTCCATGGTGTTGTAGAAGATCGGGGCGATCTTGCTGCCCAGGCACACGCCGCCGAAGCGCTTGTTCGGGATGAACGGGATGTCTTCGCCCGTCCACCACAGCACGGAGTTGGTGGCGGACTTGCGGCTGGAACCGGTGCCGACCACGTCACCCACGTAGGCCACCAGGTGGCCCTGCTTGGCCAGATCCTGGATCAGCTGGATGGGGCCGCGCTTGCCGTCTTCTTCCGGCTGGAACGGCGCGCCATCGCGCTTGTTCTTCAGCATGGCCAGCGCGTGCATCGGGATGTCCGGACGCGTGGTGGCATCGGGCGCCGGCGAGAGGTCGTCGGTGTTGGTTTCGCCCGGCACCTTGAACACGGTGACGGTCAGGCTTTGCGGCACTTCGGGCTTGCTGGTGAACCATTCCGCGTCGGCCCAGCTCTGCAGCACGGCCTTGGCGTTGGCGTTGCCCTTGTCGGCCTTGTCCTTGACGTCGTGGAAGGCGTCGAACATCAGCAGGGTGTGCTTGAGCGCGTTGGCGGCCACGGTGCCGACCTGCGCGTCGTCGAGCAGCTCGATCAGCGGATGGATGTTGTAGCCGCCCAGCATGGTGCCGAGCAGTTCGGTGGCCTTCTCGCGCGAGATCAGCGCGCTCTTCTCGGTGCCGAACGCCACGGCCGCCAGGTACGAGGCCTTGACCTTGGCCGCGTCGTCCACGCCGGCTGGTACGCGGTTGGTGATCAGGTCGACGAGAAAGGCCTCTTCACCGGCCGGAGGATTCTTCAGCAGCTCGATCACATCGGCGGTCTGCTGGGCCGACAGCGGCAGCGGCGGGATACCCAGCGCGGCGCGCTCGGCGACATGTTGGCGGTAGGCGTTAAGCATGTGGTCTCGTCCGGTGAACTAGAACAAAGGGGCAGCGAGCGATGGCTTGCACCATTGCGGCGGAGGTCGCCCAGAGGGATGTTCCGCGTGGCCGCTACCGGCGCTCGACAGGGCGCAAGGCCTTGTCGCCATGCCATTTTCGGCGGCATGACAGCCCGCTATTTTGCCAGCCGGGCCCCAGGCGCCGCAACGCAAGACAACGCTTCCGGCAGCGTTCGAAATCTTGCAATGCGGATGTGGCGCAATCCCCATTCGGGTCTCTTGCACGACCTGGGATTTGGCCCAAACTGAATGGCAGTGCCGATGGAGAGGATGTCTTGCCTCAGTCTCCCTGCTCGTCATCCAGGCGGTCGCGAAAGCCCACCGACGCCGCCACGGGATCCCGGTCTGCACCGGGATGACGAGCAAGGGCCTTTGCAATTCCCCTCACGTTCCGTGCCTTAGGATCCCCAAGCTACGCGTCCGCGCGTTCGCCAGACTCACGCAACAGGAGTTAGCCCCATGCTGGATTCATTCGCCACCCGCGACACCCTCACTGTCAACGGCAGCCAGTACCAGATCGCCAGCCTGACCAAGCTCGGCCAGCGCTTTGACCTCAAGACCCTGCCCTATTCGCTGAAGATCCTGCTGGAAAACCTGTTGCGCCACGAAGACGGCGTCAACGTCACGGCCAAGGAAATCGAGGCCGTGGCCAACTGGAACGCCAAGGCCGAACCCGATACCGAAATCGCCTTCATGCCCGCCCGCGTGGTGCTGCAGGACTTCACCGGCGTGCCCTGCGTGGTGGACCTTGCCGCCATGCGCGACGCGGTGGTGAAGCTGGGCGGCGATGCCAAACAGATCAACCCGCTGGCGCCGGCGGAACTGGTGATCGACCACTCGGTGCAGGTGGACGTGTACGGTTCGGAATCCGCGCTGGAGAAGAACGTCGAGATCGAGTTCCAGCGCAACCAGGAACGCTACGCCTTCCTGCGCTGGGGCCAGAAGGCGTTCGACAACTTCAAGGTGGTGCCGCCGCGCACCGGCATCGTGCACCAGGTGAACCTGGAGCACCTGGCCCGCGTGGTGTTCACCGCGAACAAGGACGGCCAGCAGTGGGCTTACCCGGACACCGTGTTCGGCACCGACTCGCACACCACCATGATCAACGGCATCGGCGTGCTGGGCTGGGGCGTGGGCGGCATCGAGGCGGAAGCGGCCATGCTGGGCCAGCCCTCGTCCATGCTGATTCCGCAGGTGGTGGGCTTCAAGCTCACGGGCAAGCTGTCCGAGGGCGTCACCGCGACGGACCTGGTGCTCACCGTCACCCAGATGCTGCGCAAGCTCGGCGTGGTGGGCAAGTTCGTGGAGTTCTTCGGCAGCGGCCTGAAGCACCTGGCGCTGGCCGATCGCGCCACCATCGGCAACATGGCGCCGGAATACGGCGCCACCTGCGGCATCTTCCCGATCGACCAGGAAGCACTGAACTACCTCCACCTGTCGGGCCGCAGCGACGAGCAGATCAAGCTGGTCGAAGCCTATGCCAAGGCCCAGGGCCTGTGGCATGACGAGAACGCGGTGGAACCGCGCTTCACCACCACGCTGGAATTGAACCTTGCCGACGTGAAGCCTTCGCTGGCCGGCCCCAAGCGTCCGCAGGACCGCGTGCTGCTGGAAGGCGTGCAGAAGAGTTTCCACGATGCGGTCGGCCCGCTCACCGCCAACCGCCGCCCGCGCAACGCCGATACCTCGGCCTTCATCGCCGAAGGCGGTTCGTCGGCCATCGGCAACCCGGCCAACGACATCACCGACGGCGGCGTGCGCGTGGAGAAGGACGGCGCATCGTTCAAGCTCGGCGACGGCGCCGTGGTGATCGCCGCCATCACCTCCTGCACCAACACCTCCAACCCCAGCGTGATGCTCGGCGCGGGCCTGCTCGCCAAGAAGGCGGCGGCCAAGGGCCTGAAGGCGCAGCCGTGGGTGAAGACCTCCATCGGTCCGGGTTCCAAGGTGGTCACTGACTATCTCGAAAAGACCGGCCTGCTGAAGGAGCTGGAGAAGGTCGGCTTCTTCATCGTCGGCTACGGCTGCACCACCTGCATCGGCAACTCCGGCCCGCTGCCGCCCGAGATCAGCAAGGGCATCGGCGAGGGCGATCTGGCCGTGGCGTCGGTGCTGTCGGGCAACCGCAACTTCGAAGGCCGCGTGCATCCGGAAGTGAAGATGAACTACCTGGCCTCGCCGCCGCTGGTGGTGGCCTACGCACTGGCCGGCACGCTCGATATCGACCTCAGCAAGGACCCGCTGGGCACCGGCAGCGATGGCAAGCCGGTGTACCTCAAGGACATCTGGCCGACCAACCAGGAAATCTCGGACGTGGTGGGCAGCGCGCTCAACCCGGAGATGTTCGAGAAGAGCTACGCCGACGTGTTCAAGGGCGACACGCGCTGGAACCACATCGCCTCGCCGGATGGCGACGTGTACAAGTGGGACGACTCCACCTACATCAAGAACCCGCCCTACTTCGAAGGCATGAGCAAGGAGCCGGGCACCATCGAGGATGTCCACGGGGCCCGCGTGCTCGGCCTGTTTGGCGACTCCATCACCACCGACCACATCTCGCCGGCCGGCTCGATCAAGAAGGACAGCCCGGCGGGCCGCTTCCTGATCAGCAAAGGCGTGGACCCGAAGGACTTCAACTCCTACGGCTCGCGTCGCGGCAACGACGACGTGATGGTGCGCGGCACCTTCGCCAACATCCGCATCAAGAACCTGATGCTCGATGGCGTGGAAGGCGGCTACACGCTGTATGTGCCGACGGGCGAGCAGATGGCCATCTACGACGCGGCCATGAAGTACAAGGCCGACAAGACGCCGCTGGTGGTTATCGCCGGCAAGGAATACGGCACCGGCTCGTCGCGCGACTGGGCGGCCAAGGGCACCCTGCTGCTCGGCGTGAAGGCGGTGATCGCGGAAAGCTTCGAGCGAATCCACCGTTCCAACCTGGTGGGCATGGGCGTACTGCCGCTGCAGTTCGAGGACGGCCAGAACGCACAATCGCTGGGCCTGACCGGCAAGGAGACCTTCGACATCACCGGCCTCGATGGCGGCGAGTCGAAGACCGCCAAGGTCGTCGCCACCAGCGCGGACGGCAAGAAGAAGGAGTTCACCGTGAAGGTGCTGCTGCTCACGCCGAAGGAGCGCGAGTTCTTCCGTCATGGCGGCATCCTGCAGTACGTGCTGCGCCAGCTGGCCGGCAAGAAGGCGGCCTGAGGGCCGGCAACGCGTAACGCTTGAAGGAAAACGCCGCCCTCGGGCGGCGTTTTCTTTGCCTCAAGCCTGCCCCGTCCACGTGGCCGAGTAGCACCGCCACTCGCCACCCTCCTTCCGCCACGCGGTCTCCACCCGGTACACGCCGATCTGCGCGGGCAGCAGCTTGCCGCCGCTGGTCAGGGTGACGGTGAAGCGGGCGACATAGCGGTCGCCGTGCGGCTCGACCTCGATGGGCCCGGTCAGCGCGTGGATGGTCTCGCCGCGAAAGGCGGCGGCGCGCAGCAGGCCAAGCAGTTGGCGGCGTTCCATCTCGCCGTTGTTGCCGTTGAAGTCGTCGCTGAGGACATCGTCCAGCGCCGACGCGTTGGCATGTTCGGCGGCCTGTTCGGCCTTTTCGATGCCCTGCCGCACTCGACTTTCGTCGGGCGTGCGGTGACAGGCCGTCAGGCTTGTCGCCAGCAACAGCCAAAGCATTGGATTTACCAGCCGTTTTCGCGTCAGGAACATGGAAAAATCTCGCTGCGGCGCGGCTTGCTGCTATACGCGAGCGTATGCTCCAATGCCGCGTCATTATCTTGCCCTACGTTGTCGGCGGGCAGACACATACAGGAGCGTTGGATCCAACATGAGCATTGAGCGTCCGTGGCTGGCCCATTATCCCGAAGGCGTTCCTCCGCAGATCGATGTCAACCAGTACGCCTCGGTGGCCGCGGTCGTGGAAGAAGCCTTCGAACGCTTCCGCCAGCGCCCCGCGTTCGCCAGCTTCGGCAAGATCCTCAACTACGGCCAGATCGATGAGCTGAGCCGCCAGTTCGCCGGCTACCTCACCGGCGTGCTCAAGCTGAGCAAGGGCGATCGCATCGCGATCATGATGCCCAACGTGCTGCAGTATCCCATCGCCCTGTTCGGCGCGCTGCGCGCCGGCCTGGTGGTGGTCAACACCAACCCGATGTACACCGCGCGCGAACTGCGTCATCAGCTCGAGGACGCCGGCGCAAAGGCCATCGTGGTGCTGGACAACTTCGCCTCGACACTGCAGCAGGTGGTGGCGGAGACGCACGTCGAGCACATCGTCACCACCGGCATCGGCGACCTGCTGGGCGCCAAGGGCATGGTGATCAACTTCGTGCTCAAGCACGTCAAGAAGATGGTGCCGCCCTACAGCCTGCCGCAGGCGGTGCGCTTCACCGATGCCTTGTCGCAGGGCGCGTCGCATCCGCTGCCGAAGGTGCAGCTGGGCCACGAGGATCTGGCCTTCCTGCAGTACACCGGCGGCACCACCGGCGTGGCCAAGGGCGCGATGCTCTCGCACGGCAACATGGTCGCCAACATGATGCAGGCCGGCGCCTGGATCGGTAAGAACGCCAAGCCGGGCGAAGAGATCATCATCACCGCGCTGCCGCTGTATCACATCTTCTCGCTGACGGCGAACGGCCTGGTGTTCATGCGTCTGGGCGGCCTGAACTGGCTGATCACCAACCCGCGCGACATGCCCGGCTTCGTCAAGGAACTGAAGAAGTCCAGGTTCACCGCGCTGACCGGCGTCAACACGCTGTTCAATGGCCTGCTCAACACGCCGGGTTTCGCCGAGCTGGATTTCTCCCGCCTGCATCTGAGCCTGGGCGGCGGCATGGCCGTGCAGCGCGCGGTGGCCGAGCGTTGGAAGAAGGTCACCGGCTGCACGCTGGCTGAAGCCTACGGCCTTACCGAAACCTCGCCCGCTGCCTGCATCAATCCGCTGGACCTGAAGGACTACAACGGCTCGATCGGCCTGCCGATTCCTTCCACCGACGTGGCCATCTGGTCGGAAGACAACCAGCCCCTGCCGATTGGCGAAGTGGGCGAACTGATGGTGCGCGGTCCGCAGGTGATGAAAGGCTACTGGCAGCGCCCGGATGAAACCGCCAAGGTGCTCGGCGCCGACGGCTGGCTGCATACCGGCGACGTGGCCCGCATGGACGAGAACGGCTACGTCTATATCGTCGACCGCAAGAAGGACATGATCCTGGTGTCCGGCTTCAACGTGTATCCGAACGAAGTCGAGGACGTGGTGATGCAGCACCCCGGCGTGGCCGAGGTCGCCGCGGTCGGCGTGCCGGACGAGCACTCGGGCGAGGTGGTGAAGCTCTTCGTGGTGCGCAAGGACCCGAACCTTACGGTGGAAGCGCTCAAGAAGTTCTGCCACGACAACCTCACCGGCTACAAGCGCCCGAAGATCATCGAGTTCCGCGACTCCCTGCCCAAGAGCAACGTCGGCAAGATCCTTCGCCGCGAACTGCGCGACGAGAAAAAGACGGCCTAGGAGCGAGGAGTGAGTGAAGAGGAGTGAGTAGTGAGAGAAGACCTCGTCTCGCACCAAAGCAAAAAGCCCGGCATATGCCGGGCTTTTTGTTGGCAAGCTGATAATCAGAGCGGAAAGCAGGAGATCGCCAGGTTTTTCTCTCACTACTCACTCCTCTTCACTCACTACTGCTTTTCAGTCATGCCACATCTCCAGGATGTCGGCATAGCCACCCAGCAGGTTCCACAACGGCACCTGCTTGTCCTCGGGGATGTGCGTGTAGGCGAAGCCCAGGTGCCGTTCGGAAATCCGCGCCACCTGCGCTTCCAGATGGATGTGCAGGTCGTGCCCGAAAATCATGTCGAGGATCCAGCTTTGTCCCTGCTCGCCGTGCCAGCCCAGCGGGCGGCGCAGCAGCACGCCAGTCGCGGAAATTCCACCAGCTCGGTAGGGTGCGATTCGTCGCCACGGCTCATCAGCACCGTGGTTTCGATCCGCATGCGCGCAGGACGCAGCTGTTCCGGGTCGGAACCGCTCCTGGCTTTGTCTTCCGCCTTGCTCATCCTGCTCTTTCTCCCCACGTGAGGCGCCCAGGCGCCACGTTCGCTTCATCCTGAAGAACACGTCCCACCATGCAATGTGGCGTGCCTCCATTGAACTTCAATCCCGCTCCCGCGTCCTCAGCACGCCTGCGCGAACCAGGCTCCCCGTGCCAAACCGCGAGTTGATCCGATCCTGCACCTGGTCGGCCACGCGCCGCGCTGGCGCGGTATCGAACAGATCCGGCTGACGTTCGGCCGCAAATCCCGACAGGCTCACGCCCAGCAAGCGCAGGCGCGGCCGCCGTTGCGCCTTCCACCATGCGTGAAGCAAGCCTCGTGCCAGCTTATACATTTCAGTGGCGGACGAACTGGGCGCGGGCAGTTGCGCCTGGCGCGTGTAGGTCTCGAAAGGCGGTTCGCGCAGCTTCACCGTCACCGTGCGGCCTTGCAGCCCTCGCTGTCGCGCCCTCGCTGCGATCCGCTCGCAATGCCGGAGCAGCCAGGCCTCGGCCATCGCCAGCTCGGCCACGTCTACATCGAAGGTGTGCTCCGCGCCGATGGATTGTTCGGCCTGCGCGGGCTCCACGCCACGCTCGTCCTCGCCGCGCGCAAGCGCCTGCAAGGCCGTCACCTGACGCCCTAGCGCACTCGCCAGACGCGCCGTGTCACTTGCTGCCAATTCGCCCATGGTCCGGATGCCCAGCCGGTGCAGGGCCTGTTCCGTCACCTTGCCCACCGTCCACAGGCGCCCCACGGGCAGCGGCGCCAGTTCGGCCGCCGCACGCTCGGCGGTGATGCGGCGAAAGCCGTCCGGCTTGGAGAGCTCGCTGGCCAGCTTGGCCAGCAGCTTGTTAGGCCCCATGCCTACGGACGCGTTGAGGCCGGTGCGCTCGCGGATGGCGGTCTTGATCCTTTGCCCCATGGCCTCGACCGAGCCCAGCAGGCGTTGGCTGGCGGTAACGTCAAGGAACGCCTCATCCAGCGACAGGCCTTCGACCAGCGGCGTCACTTCGTGAAACACCTCGAACACCTGGTCGGAGACTTCCTCGTATCGCGCCAGATCAGGCCACAGATACACGCCGTCAGGGCATAGCCGACGCGCCTGCGCCGTGGGCATGGCCGAGCGCACGCCGAAGCGCCGCGCCTCGTAACTGCAGGTCGACACCACGCCACGGGGGCCCAGCCCGGCCACGATCACCGGCAGTCCGCGCAGCTCCGGACGGTCGCGCTGCTCCACGGACGCGTAGAACGCGTCCATGTCGACGTGGATAATGGCGCGTTCATCGGGCGGCATGTCTGCTGTATTTTGCCGTTACGCGGGCGCGGGGTGTACTGGACTTGCCCGGCTCCAGCGGCTAATCTTGGAATCGCCAGGGTTACAAGGGTGCGCGCACGATCGGCCAGGATCGACCGCTACGGCACCCGCCCGATGCACTCAGCCGACCGATTGAGAAGCCAGTGACGCAGGTTTCGTCACGTTATGGCTTGCGCCTATTGTCGTGGTCCACACACGCCAGAGACGCTCAAGGGTCGCTCACGGCCAGCCTGATCGAAACGCCGGACGCGCGATTTCATCATGCATGCCCGCGACGGTGACGCCGTGCGCACCGGAGTGGCATCGCAAGTCAGTTTCAACGAGTCGCGCCCACGGGTCACGATTCGGGCGGGGACATTCGTCCAGCGAATGCCGGTGGGATAAAACCGTTTCCTAACGTGTTGAACGCAGAGCAAGCCGTCGCGGACGGCCCAACGACATGCATTGATGAGCACTGAGCCAGTCGAGCCTCAGGCGGTCCCCGCACCGCAGGACGCATTTGCGTCGGTACCTCAACAGCAGGAAATGCCGCTGGCCATCGTGCGCGGCGAACCGCTGTTGCAGATGCCGCAGGACCTGTACATCCCGCCGGATGCGCTCGAGGTCATTCTTGAGGCATTCGAAGGGCCGCTCGACCTGCTGCTGTACCTGATCCGCCGGCAGAACCTGGACATCCTGGACATCCCTGTCGCCGAGATCACCCGGCAGTACATGGACTACATCGAGATGATGCGCGATGTGATGCGCCTGGAGCTGGCCGCCGAATACCTGCTGATGGCGGCCATTCTCGGCGAGATCAAATCGCGCCTGCTGTTGCCGCGGCCCCCGGCCGAGGAAGGCATGGAGGAAGACCCCCGCGCCGAGCTGGTCCGCCGGTTGCAGGAGTACGAGCGTTTCAAGAAGGCGGCGGAGGACATCGACGCCCTGCCCCGCATGGAACGCGACTTCGCGCCCGCCCACGCCGACACGGGCGAGCGCAACGTGATCAAGCTGCCGCCGCCGCTGGACCTGAAGGAGCTGCTGCTGGCACTGAAAGACGTGATGCGCCGCGCGGAGCTGTTCGGCCATCACGCCATCAAGCGCGAGGCGCTGAGCGTGCGCCAGCGCATGGGCGAGTTGCTGGGGCGACTGACCAGCGACCGGAATTTCCAGCGTTTCGAAACGCTGTTCGACGTGACCGAGGGCCGCCTTGGCGTGGTCGTCACCTTCCTTTCCGTGCTGGAGCTGGCCAAGGAAATGCTGGTGGAGATCGTGCAGGAGGAACCGCTGGGCCCCATTTACGTCAGGGCGAAAGTCACGAGCGCCGACGAGGCCGCCGAAGACCTGTTCGCCGACGACGAGCCGGCCGCCGCTGCCGAATAGGCAGCCCGGCCCGAACCATTCACCGAAGCATCGCATCCCATCCGAGGCTATGCAGATCGAACAACTCAAACCCATCATCGAGGCGGCGCTGCTGGCATCCACCCAGCCGATGACCGTGCCTCAACTGCTGGAACTGTTCGGCGAAGAGGACGAGGTCGGCCGCGAGGAAATCGCCAAGACGCTCGAGGCCCTCGCGGAAGACTGCGCCCACCGCGGCGTCGAGTTGCGCGAAGTGGGCTCCGGCTTCCGCTATCAGGTGAAGCAGGCGGTGCATCCGTGGATTTCGCGGATGTGGACCGAAAAGCCCAGCCGCTACTCGCGCGCCCTGCTGGAAACCTTGGCGCTGATCGCCTACCGCCAGCCGATCACCCGCCCGGAAATCGAGCAGATTCGAGGCGTGGTGGTGTCCTCCAACATCATCAAGACAATGGAAGAACGCGAATGGATCCGCGTGGTGGGTTACCGCGACGTGCCCGGCAAGCCGGCCCTGTTCGGCACCACGCGCGCCTTCCTCGACTACTTCAACCTGAAATCGCTGGACGAGCTGCCGCCGCTGTCGGAAATCCGTGACATGGAAGACCCGCAGATGAGCATCGCGCCGGAACCGCTGCCTGCCCACGTGGCGCGCGACCTGCCGATCGATCCGGACGAAGAAGACGAAACCCTGGTGGTGGCCGGCGAAGAAAACGACGCCGTCGTTGCCGAACCCGGCGAAGCAGAAGCACCGGCCCATTCCGACGAAAGCCACCCGGCCGCCGTCGAGGAACCCGGCCACGAAACACCCGAGGCGATGGAAATCGCTTCCCCCGAACCCGACGCCGCCGCCGTGCACGTCGAGGCCTTGACTGACACTGCCGACGAGGCAGCGACCCATGCGGACGCCGAGCAAGGCGACGCCACGCAAGACACCGAGGAGTACCGCGCATGACTGCGCCCCAGAAATCCGTTTTGACCCTCAAGCGCGCCCCGCGCGACGAAAGCACCCCCGCCATCGAGGAGCGCCTGCACAAGGTGCTCGCCAACGCCGGCCTCGGCTCGCGCCGCATGCTGGAACAGCGCATCCAGGCGGGTGAAGTCGAACTCAACGGCACGCCCGCCACCATCGGCGCCAGCGTGCATGCGGGCGACCGCGTCGTGCTCGACGGCAAGCAGTTCATCGTTGCCACCGACAACCGCGACGACACCGAAGTGCTGGTCTACCACAAGCCCGAAGGCGTGGTGACCACCCGCGAAGACCCCGAAGGCCGCCCCACCGTGTTCGAACAGCTGCCGCGCCTGAAGGGCGCGCGCTGGGTCGCCGTGGGCCGCCTGGACATCAACACCACCGGCCTGCTGCTGCTCACCACCGACGGCGAACTGGCCAACGCGCTGATGCATCCCAAGAGCGGCCTCGAGCGCGAATACCTGTGCCGCGTGCACGGCGAAGTGCCCGATGAAATCATCGAAAAGCTCAAGGCCGGCGTGGAGCTGGAAGACGGTCCCGCCCGCTTCGACGAGATCGCCGTGATCAGCCGCGGCGGCAGCCACAGCTGGTTCCGCGTGGTGATCCGCGAAGGCCGCAACCGCGAAGTGCGTCGCCTGTGGGATTCCCAGGGTTTCCTGGTGAGCCGGCTCAAGCGCATCCGCTACGGCAGCGTGGAGCTGCCCCGCGCGCTGCGTCGCGGCGACTGCGAATCGCTGGGCGAGGAAGCCGTCAAGGATCTGCGCAAGACCACCGGCCTTGGCGCGCCGCAGCCGGTGCTCACGCTGAGCCCGGTGCTGCATCAGCGCCGCGCGCCGCGCAACGTCACGGAGTACCGCCCCGAGCGCGGTGCGACCGGTGCGTGGAGCGGCGGCTACCAGGATGAAGCGCGCGAACTGCGTGCCTATGACCGCATTCGCGAGGAACCCGTGCGCGGCAAGCAGCAGCGTCGCCGCCCCGGCAAGGAAGTGAACGGCAACGTCGCCCGTCCGGAACGTGCGGGTGGCGGCATGCAGCGCAAGAACCGCCGTGGCGTGGCGCCCGGCCAGGAACTGCCCTCGGTGCGCACCTGGTTTGCCGGCGAATCGCGCGAAGGCGGCGGCGCCGGTGGTCGCGGTGGCGCGGCGGGCAACCGTCGCGGCGCGGCCGGCGGCAAGCCGTTCGGCAACCGCGCCGGCGGTGCCGAAGGCCGCAGCGGCAGCCCCTACGGTGGCTTTGGCGGCGGCGCCGGCGGCAACCGCGGCGGCAAGCCCGGCGGTCGTCCGGGCCAAGGCGGCCAGGGCGGCCGTCCGCAGGGCCGTGGCGGCAACCGTCCGCAGGGCGGTGCCGGTGGACGTCCGCAAGGTGGCGGTCGACCGCATGGCGGCGGTGGCCGCGGCGGCAATCGCTCGGGCAACCGTTGAGCCCGTCCGGCGCCATGGCGGTCCGCATCTATCACAACAGCCGCTGCTCCAAGTCGCGCGCCACCCTGGCGTTGCTCGAGGAACGCGGCGTGGTGTGCGACGTGGTGAATTACCTCGACACGCCGCCGGGCACGGCCGAACTCACGCAATTGCTGGACATGCTCGGCATGACGCCGCGTGAGTTGATGCGCAAGAACGAGGCCGAGTACAGCGAGCTCGGCCTCGACGATCCATCGCTCGACGACACCGCGCTGATCGCGGCCATGGCGAGCCATCCGCGACTGATCGAACGCCCCATCGTGGTGTCCAATGGCAAGGCCGCCATCGGCCGTCCGCCGGAAACGGTGCTGTCCATACTCTGAGCCGGCGAGTCCCTGCGCCTGCGGGGGCTTCACCGAGCCGCTCAGCTCTCTCCCGTTTCCTCGTCAGGCTCATACGCCAGCAGATCGCCCGGCTGGCACTCGAGGAATTCGCAGATCCTGCTCAGCGTTTCGAAACGCACGCCACGCACGTGGCCGGACTTGAGCAAGGACAGATTGGATTCCGTAATGCCGACGAACTCGGCAAGTTCGCGCGAGCGCACCTTGCGCATCGCCAGCATGACATCGAGTCGGACCACGATCGCCATCAGTGCCTCACACGATCGAGCGTTGGTCGTCTTCAAAGCGCGCGGCCGCATCGAGCAGGCGCGCGACGAAGAAAAACACGGCGACGGGCAGCAGCGAGAGCAGGTCGTCGCCGCTGAATTCAACATGGGCCGCATGCGCCCCCGATTGCATGGCCAGCCACAGCGACGCCGCGGCCGGCAGCAGTATGCGAAGCACGGCCGCGACCATCAGCAGGCTGGCAAAGCGCCGGAAATGCCTGGTGACTGAGCTCGAGAACAGCGCGTCCGGATGAATGCGACCCAGCATGCGCGCGAGCTCCACCAGCGCTGCGCAGGTCACCAGCGCCAACACCGCCGCCATGACGGCCGCCCAGCCACGCGGCAGGCCATCGGTCGAGAGAACGGCAGCAACCCCGGCCGTCTGATCATGGCCCCAGATGCCTGCCGCCGTCACGACCAGGCAGGCCAGCGCCGCCAGCCATGCCACCCACGCCAGCCGGCGCGCTGCACGCGTCAGCACGAACGCTGTTGCATGATAATTTTTTTCTGTATTACGATAATTTTTGTCCGTCATACAGGCACCATACCATGAACCGTCCCGTGCTGGCCCTGCTTGTCGCCCTTCCTCTCCTGAGCGCCGGCACGGGCCTTGCCCTCGCAGCGCCAGGGCCGTCGGCGCTGCCCGCCCTGTCCCGCCAGCAAGCGGAGGACAGCCTGCGCAACGCCGCCGACGGCGAGGTGTTTTCGCTCGCCGATTCGCTCCCACGCATCCAGGACCCAGGCCTGTCTACGCTGGCGCAGGCGCGACTGGCGGCAACGCGGCTCGATGCCGAGGAGGCGCGCCGACTGGTCGATCGCTACCTTGCCGAAGGCACGCGCTCTCCCGCGGAGCGCGCACTGGCGTGGCCCATCGTGGCCGACGCGAGTTTTGCCGACGGCGACTACCGTCAGGCCGCCGACGCGGCGCATGCATGGGAAAAAGCACTGGCCGAGCAAGGTGCGAGCGTTGATGATCGCGCCGGCGCGCTCCAGATGGCGGCAATCGCCGATCAGCTCGCCATCGCGCCCAGGCAACAGGTGGAAACGTATGCACCGGTGCCGGTGGACGTCACCCGCGACAAGGTCGGGCTGCCTCGTTCCATCCTGCGGATCAATGGCCACGCGCAGGAAGCCATCCTCGACACCGGGGCCAATCTATCGACGGTGTCGCTTTCCACCGCGCGCAAACTGGGGCTCAAGTTGCTCGACGGCACATCCAGCGTCGGCAGCGCCAGTCGCCAGGCGGTGACAACGCGAGTCGGCATCGCCGACCACGTCGAATTCGCGGGGCTCTCGTTGAGCCATGTCGCCTTCCTGGTACTGGACGACGAGCAACTCGACATGCCAGTGCCGGGCGGCTACCAGATCGATGCGATCCTGGGCTTCCCGGTGCTGCGGCAGCTTCAACGCCTTCAGTTCACCGCCGATGGCAGGCTGCTGCCGTCGCGCAGCGCTGCATCCTCTGTAGCCACTGGCAACCTGCGCATGGTGGGAAGCGATCTCTACGTGAACGTGAGACTCAATGACATGCCGGTGTCCATGCAACTGGATAGCGGCGGTGCGCGCTCGGCGCTTTCCTCAGGCTTCGCCTCGGCCCATCCAGCCGTGATCAAGGGCTTGCAGTCCAAGCGGGAACGTGTAGCCGGCGCAGGCGGCTCGCGCGCCAGCGAAGCCGTCACGTGGCCGGACATTCGCGTCCGCATCGGCGATCAACAGGCGCTGCTGCCCGCCATCACCATCGCGCTGCACGATGCGGCCGGCGGCAAGGACGTGAACCTGCTCGGCGGCGACATCCTGCAAGCCTTCGAATACTGGACGATCGACTTCCGGCGCATGCAGTTCGAGGTGGGGAAGCCGCTGACGAAAGCTACCCCGCAGCCGCGCGCGGAGTGACCGCGCGCGGCCGGGAACGGGGTCAACTCGCGTCGAGCGTAAAGCGATCGGCGTCCATCCACGCAGGGAAGCGCTCGCGATGCGCGAGCAGCGGCGCGGGATCCACCGTCACCGTCACCACCTGCTCCTGCGGGCCAAGTTCGATCAGCGGCTCGCCGACGGGATCGAGCACCGCGCTGTCGCCCGCATAGGGCAGATCGTTGCCGTCGACGCCCACGCGGTTGAGGCCCACGACGTAGCTCAGGTTCTCGATGGCGCGCGCCCGCAACAAGGTGCGCCAGGGCTGGCGCCGGGGCGCCGGCCAGTTGGCCACGAACACGGCCAGGTCGTAGTCCATGCCACCGGCGGCTTCTTCGCGGCGACCGTTGCGCAACCACACCGGGAAACGCAGGTCGTAGCAGACCTGCGGCAGGATGCGCCAACCCCTCAGTTCGACAATCAGGCGCTCGTTGCCGCCGCCGTAGCGCGTGTGCTCACCGGCCATGCGGAACAGGTGGCGCTTGTCGTATTGCGCGAAACTGCCGTCCGGGCGCGCCCAGATCAGCCGGTTGTACACCGTATCGCCTTCGCGGATCGCCAGGCTACCGCACAGCACGGCATCGACTTCCTGCGCGAGCGCGCGCATCCACGCCACGCCTTCGCCATCCATGGTTTCCGCACTGGCGCGCGTGTCGTTGCTGAAGCCGGAAAGAAAAGTTTCCGGCAGCACGACCAGATCCGTTTGCCCGGCCACGCTGCGCACCAGTTCGCCGTAGTAATCGCGATTGGCGGGCGCGTCATGCCAACGGGTGGCGCCCTGGATCAGGCTGATTCTTAAAGCTTGCATAGACGCTCCGCGGCGGCCTCCATGGTGGCGTCGCTCTTGGCGAAGCACAGGCGCAGCAGGTGGGTACCCGGCGCCTTCTCGTAGAACGGCGTGAGCGGAATGGCGGCGACACCGCCCTCCTTCACCATCCACTCGCAGAAGGACACATCGTCCTTGTCGCTGATGGCGGAATAGTCGACCAGCTGGAAATAGCCGCCCGGCACGTCGAGCAGCTTGAAGCGCGAGGGCTTGATCAGGTCGCGGAAACGGTCGCGCTTGGCCTGGTAGAACGCGGGCAGTTCCAGATAATGCTCCGGCGTGCTCGCCATGAACTCGGCGAAGGCCACCTGCGCAGGATGGAAGGTGCAGAACGTGAGGTACTGGTGCACCTTGCGGAATTCCGCGCTCAGCGCCTTCGGCGCCACCGCGTAGCCCAGCTTCCAGCCGGTGCAGTGATACGTCTTGCCGAACGAGGACACCACGATGCTGCGCGCCGCCAGTTCGGCATGGCGCAGCACGCTCTGATGCTGCTTGCCGTCGTACACGATGTGCTCGTACACCTCGTCCGACAGCACGACGATCTCGGTATCGCGAACGATCGCCGCCAGCTCGTCCAGGTCGGCCGCGGACAGCACCGCGCCGGTGGGATTGTGCGGGCTGTTGATCAGGATCATGCGCGTCTTCGGCGTGATCGCATCGCGCACACGCTGCCAGTCGATGGCGAAGGTCGGCGCCTGCAGCGGAATGTGCACGGCGCGGGCGCCCTGCAGTTCGATCGCGGGCTCGTAGCTATCGTAGGCCGGGTCGAACACGATCACCTCGTCGCCCGCGCGCACCACGGCGGCGATAGCGGCGAACAGGGCTTCGGTCGCGCCCGAGGTCACCGTCACGTCCGTGTCGGCGCTCAGCTTGTGGCCGTACATGCGCTCGGTCTTCAGTGCGATCTGCTCGCGCAAGGCCGGCAGGCCGATACCCGGTGCGTACTGGTTGCGTCCTTCGCCCATGGCGCGCGTGATGGCATCGCGCAGCGGCTGCGGCGGCTCGAAGTCCGGGAAGCCCTGCCCCAGGTTGACGGCCTTGTGTTCCACCGCCAGCTGGCTCATGACGCTGAAAATGGTGGTTCCGACTTTGGGAAGCTTGGTTTCGATCTGCATGATCCGGAGGTATGGATGGCTAAACGTCGATGCTAACACGGTGCTCGTTGCGGGCCCGCGTCAGCGCGTGCTTTTACACGTATTTGTTGCATTGGGCGTGTTTCTCGCGCACCGTGCCGGGCAGCCGCTCCGCAAGAAAATCCACGAAGGCGCGCACGCCGGGCAGCAAGCCGCGGCGGCTCGGGTAGACGAAGTGCATGGTGCCTTGCGGCACGCTCCAGTCGGGCAGGACCACTTCCAGCTCACCGCGCTCGATGGCCGGGCCGCACACGAACTCCGGTAGCAGCGTCACGCCGATGCCGCGCTTGCAGCTTTGCAGCAGCGCGTTGAAGTCGCCGCAGATCAGTCGCGGCTTGATGTCCACGATGACGCGCTCGCCTTCCTTGTCCAACAGCTCCCAGCTCTGCGCGCCTTCGTGTTCCTGGTTGCTGAGCGCCGGCAGCTCTGAAATCTCGGACGGCTCCTTGGGCCGGCCCACGCGGTTGAGCAATTCCGGGCTGGCTACCAGCAACACGTTCGACTGGCCGAAGGTGCGCACCACCAGGGTCGCGTCGGTATCGAGCTTGCTGCGCACGCGAATGGCGATGTCGAAGCCCTCGCCGATGACGTCCACGCGCCGATCCGTCGCCTGCAGGCGCACCTGCATCTTCGGATGCTGGGCCAGGAAATCCGGAAGGATATGGCCCACCACGGTCTGCACCAGCGACACCGGACAGCTGACGCGCACCACGCCGCGCGGCTCGGAACGCACCTCTTCCACGGCCTCCTGCGCGGCGCGCGCCTCTTCCAGCACGGCGCGGCAGTGTCCGTAGAAACGCTCGCCCACTTCGGTGACCACGAATCGCCGGGTGGTTCGCTGCAACAGGCGAACGCCCAGGCGCTCTTCCAGTTGCGCGATGCGCTTGCTCAGGCGCGACTTGGGTATGCCAAGGGCGCGCCCTGCTGAAGAAAAGCCGCCGTGCTCGACAACGGCGGCGAAGAAGTACAGATCGTTGAGATCCTGCAGGGCGCCGTCCAACACCGTCATCGCTGTTTCCCTAATTGAACGATACGTTCGATTTTACCCGACTTATCAGACGATTGTCCGATGGCTAACTTAGTCACGTCGCCGGTCGACCCGGCCCGTTAACTGAGGAAATACCATGAAACTGCTGCATCTCGACGCCAGCGCCCTGGGTAGCCACTCCGTTTCGCGCGGTCTGACCGCTGCCATCGTAGCCGAACTGACGCAAAACAACCCCGGTACGGAAGTCATCTACCACGATCTGGCCGCCAACCCGCTTCCCCATTGGACCCCAGTGGCGGACGCCAGCGATCCGGCCGCCGTGCAGGGCAGCCAGATGATCGAGGAGTTCCTGGCCGCCGACGTGGTGGTGATTGGTGCCCCCATGTACAACTTCACAATCCCCAGCCAGCTGAAGGCGTGGATCGACCGCGTCGCCGTCGCCGGCAAGTCGTTCCGCTATACCGCCAATGGCCCCGAGGGCCTGGCCGGCGGCAAGCGAATGATCATCGTGTCTTCGCGTGGCGGCGTTTACAGCCAGGGCAGCCCGGCCCAGCCGATGGACTTCCAGGAAACCTACCTGCGCGCCCTGTTCGGCTTCCTCGGCGTCACCGACATCGAGTTCGTCCGCGCTGAAGGCGTGAACCTTGGCGAAGAGAACAAGGTCGAATCGCTGAAGTCCGCCCACGCGTCGATCGGCTCGGTCGCCCGCAAAGCGGCCTAAGCCATACCGGCACCACCGTCCCCCGCAAACGCCGCGCCCCTGGGTGCGGCGTTTGTCGTTCCAGCGCGCGAAACGTGGTTGTTGCCCAAGGCGCCCCTACGCCCTGGGCACGACGTCTTATGCCGCCGCTTCCAGCGAAGGTTTTGGCCGAGCGTATTGGGCCAATCGAATGGCGGCTTCCGTTCCCGGCATCTCCACGCAGACGGAACGCCCGGAACGCAGGTGCTCGTCGCGTGCCACTTCCCGTGCCAGCTTGATCGCTGCGCCGAGCCGTAGATCGTTGAACAAGGAAAACCCCAGACGGCACACGCACCACGAACCGTCCGGACACTGCTTGAGCGAATAGGTGACCATTGATGCAACCCTTAGGGGAGAGAGTCCTGCCACCAGCTGATCGCTAGGCGTTTGGCGTTGCGATCTGTCCGTCAAGGACTACAAGAGCATGCCTTTGTTACACCAACACTCCTATGGGTACTTGTCCCATCGTTTCGTAGGAATGCGACTACGACGATAGGAATAGACATCGCTCCACCTGTTTCACAACCGATACACGCGCGCTTGCCATCCATGAACGCCAAGCGGTTGTTGCATGAACAAGCGGCGCGACGCAGAGCGATACGTCACCCATTGTTAACCGCCCTCTCGTCAGTTTCGAAATCCCATCGTCAAGGAACCTTGCTGATGACGGACGGAATGCGAGAGAACCGATTCCTGCCGCGCGAAGCGTTCGACGAACTGCTTCGACTCTATCGCCTGCTCGAGCAGGAAAACGAATTGCTACGCGGCCAGCTGCGTAGGCACCCCGTGGGTGAACTGCAGATCCGCGAGGCGGAGCGAAAAATGGCCGCGCTACGCGGCGGCCATCCGCCGGCAAGCGCCGAGCGACTCGCGGCATTGATGGCCGCATGGGTGGATGAGCGGCACGGCCCGATGGAAGACGAGGGCGTCAACCGTGACCTCTACCCCACGCCCTGATCGGGTCGTCACGTAGCCCTGCGGCTGTGACCAAAGTGCGAGAAGAACATGGCGCGCTGCAAGATAGGCGTTGACCCAAAGGCACAGCGAACGCTGCCGCTCGCAGCGTGCTAACCCATGATGGCATCGAGCTTCCCCAGCGCGGGGGAAACGAAATAGCCGCCTTGCAGAACCTGTCGCAAGGCGTCGATCAGTTCTTCGCCCGCGGAGGCTTTCAGCACGTAGCCCTTGCCAAGGGAAAGCGCACGGCGCGCCAGCACCGGATCGTCATGCACGGTGACGAAGACCACGGGAGTGTCAGGCCGGTCCTTCAGGAACTCTCGCACGGCCTGCATGCCGTCCATCCCCGGCATGCCGATATCCGTCACCACGGCATCCGGCTGCCAGCGGCGGACGGCTTTCACCAGTGCGTGGCCATGCGCCACGACGGCGAGCACATCGAATTCCTCACCAAGCAACGCCTGCAGCTGGTCGGCGATAGGCGTGTGATCTTCGGCCAATACGAGGGTGGCCCGTTTCACGTCGGTTTCCGTTCATGGATGCGCATCGGTGGCAGCATCTGCCAACCGCCAGCGTTCCGCCACAGAAAGAGCCCCCAAACCCCGCTACGTAAAAATACCAACGATGGTGCCGCAGCGGGCCTGCAACCGCCTTCTTCAGAACAGCAGGCCAAGATCCTCCGCGCGGCGCACCAGTTCGAGCGTGGAATGCACGCCAAGCACCTGCATCATGGTGTACTTGTGGGCTTCCACGGTGCGTACCGACAACCCCAGCTGCAGCGCGATCTGCTTCGAGCGCAGGCCCGCGCCCACCAGGCGAAGCACCTGCAGCTGCTTGGCCGTCAGGTTGCGCATGTCCGTCATCTGCCCGCTGATGTAGCGCGCACCAAGCGCGGGCGTCACGTAGGTTCCGCCGGACATGACCTGCTGGGTGGCGTTGCGGAGGTCCTCGCCCGCCGAATTCTTCAGGATGTAGCCACGGGCGCCGGCGCGCAGCGCCGCGACGGCCAGCGCGGGCTCCATGTGCATGGTCAGGAACACGAAGCGCGTCTCGATGCCGGACTGGCGCAATCGCTTGAGCGCATCCAGGCCATTGCAGCGCGGCATGTTGATGTCCGCAACGACGATGTCCGGCTGCAGGCGTTGCACCGCTTCGATCAGCGCCTCGCCGTCCGAAACGATCTCGAGCAGCTCGAAATCCTCATCGAGAATGTGCTGCACCCCCTCGGCCACCATGCGGTGGTCGTCGGCGATGACAAGCCCGGGCTTCAGACTGGCTCGTGGATTCCTAACGGTATTTGTATGCATAGTTCAGTCCCTTTTCCAAGAGTTGATTGCAGTCGGTAGCTTCCGCCAAGCAACTTCGTGCGCTCGTCGATGCTCATCAGGCCGAGCCCTCGACGTCCCTCTCCCTCCGTGACAAATCCATTGCCGTTATCTGCGATGGTGAGGTTCACCCGGTGGTCGTCAATCTGCAGCGCCACCTCGATGCGCTGCGCCTGTGCATGACGCAAGGCATTGCCCAGCGCCTCCTGGGTTACGCGGTACAGGCAAAGCGCCACGTCCTCGGGCAGCTCTTTTGCGTGGGGCGATACCCGCAGCTCGATGACCGGCCCGCTCCGATGGCGAAGGTTCTGGCACAGGCCGGCAAGCGCAGCGGTAAGACCGGTCTGCGCAAGCATGCTGGGATGCAGATCATGGGAAAGATGCCGGACATCTTCCGAGAGTGCGATCAGTTCACTCTGAAGCTGGCTAACGTCCTGCTTATTGCTGTCGCCCACCTTGCGTCGCAAGGCGCTCAGGCGAATGGAGGCAACTGCCAGCCGCTGATTGATATCGTCGTGTAGGTCACGTGCAATGCGCGCGCGCTCCTGCTCCTGCGCAACGATCAACCTGCCTGCCAGCTCGCGCACCTCGGTGCTGCTGACCACCAGTGCGCGCTGCGTCGCCTTTCGCTGCTCCACCAGCGCCACCAGATACAGCGAGGCCACGGCCACGCCGAGCATCCACAACTGCACGCTGATGGTGGTCAGCCCAGAATCTTCCTGGACGAACGGACCTACGTGGTCCAGGCTCAGCTGGATGGCGATCAACCCCACCGCCAGATTGACCACACATGTGCCCACCGCCTGCGCCCGCATGGCGGCGAAAATCGCCAGCGGCACGGGAGCCAGCAACATCAGCGGCCGGGTCATGGGGAACGAGCCGAGCTCTCGCCATCCAAACCACAGGATCACCAGGGCAGCGCCGGCGATCAGCAGCACATGCCAACTCGGCATGGCATCGCGCCGCGTGGACGAGCCGGAACTGACCAGACTGAGGATGGCGGGCGTGAGCAGCACATAGCCCAACGAACCGGCCAATGCCACATGCCACCATTCCCGGGACAACCAGCCGGGAAGCTCCACCGCATGGGACAACCACGAGACCAGACAGCCGGTCGCCAGCGGCAGTGCCACGACAGCTACGGCCAAGAAGACCAGCAATTGGAAGAAATTGTCCGCCGGCTGATCCTTGCGCAGGCGACTGAGCAGCCATGCGGCGACAGTAATGAGCCCGAGCATGACAAGGCTCACCGCGAAAATACCCTTGCCCGGGAATTCCATCAGCATCGCCATCAGCATCATGCCGCCCAGCCAGCCGATGTTGTACGCCGGCCAATAGCGATAATCCGTACACAGCAGCAGCGCAAGCAGCATGGGCCCTGACAGCCCGATAATCGGGGAATCGTGTATGCGATCCCACAGTCCCAACGACACCCACTGCGCCACCAGCGCGGCAAGGCCAACGCCCACGCCACGCACCAGGTAGTTGGGTAACGCACCCCAGGGTGCCCTACCGCTCATGACCCCTCTGCTCCGTGCATCCATTCGCCCCGCCGCTGAAAAACAGCCGCCGCCCCAGAGTAGACATCGCCGGACAACCGAAGCCAACACACATTTGTCCATAGGGGCCGTCATCGCTTCGTGATGATTTACGTACTTCTACGCGGCGCCTGAAGGACACCCTGGACGTTCATCCCAAGATCATTCTCACACGCCCTGATTCCGGTCAGCGATGCGCCCTGCGAAGGCAGCGCGCCGGCTTCACGTGAATGGGCCGGGCCGCCGCATGTTTGCGTACTGAGCAGTAAATTTACCGGCCGCGTTTGAGTGAAAGTTCGCTTACCAAGCGGGCAGCGACAGGAGAAGCTGAGTCGAATAGATCAGCGGCCTGAGCAAACCCGACCGATCATGCGACCGAAACACGCTCGATCCCCGCTGGGCAGCACCTGCCCACACCCTTCGCCTTGCCTTCCGGCGCGCGCGCTCCCGCGCCGGAACCCACCCGTCACGCCCGCATGAAAGCGAACGCACGGCCCACCGCCAAAAGCATCCGCAGGCTGCGCGTGCTACTGGCCGATGAGCACCGCTGCGTCGCCGAAGGGCTCGCCGGCCTGCTCGCCAAGCGCACCCATTCCGTGCTGATCGTGCACAACGGCGAGGCGCTGATCGAAGCCGTGCTGGCGGGCGAGGTCGATCTCGTCATCACCGACATCGCCATGCCGCCCTTCAGCGCCCTGCAGGCCCTGCGGCGCCTGCGGCAGCAAGGCAGCGACATTCCCGTCGTGGTGCTCTCCACCCATGGCGAACCGCTGATCGTGCGCGAAGCCATGCAGGCAGGCGCGAACGGTTATGTGCTCAAGCAGTCTCCCAGCAGTGAGCTGTTCACCGCGATGGCCGAGGTCAGCACCGGCAATCAGTTCATCAGCCCCCAATTGATGGCGTCGCTGCTCGATGCACCCGAGTCCCTGCACCGCCTCACCAAGCGCCAGCGGGAAGTCATCGAGTCGATGGCCAAGGGCAAGCGGACCAGCGAAATCGCCGCTGACCTGGGCATTTCCGTGCGCACGGTGGAAAGCCACCGCCAATCGCTGCTGGACCTGCTTGGCGTGCACAGCGGCGTCGCCCTCATTCGGGAGGCGGAGCGACTGGGGCTCATCCCGGTAGGTCCGTATGACATGCACCTGACCCGGGAGGACAAGCCGCTTCCCTAGACACCGCCGCCACAACGTACCCCGCAGCCCCTTTTCGACACGCATCCCAAAGAGATATTTCAGATGAATGTTTTCCGATATGCAGCCCCTCTCGGCGCCGTCCTGCTGGCGGCCTGCTCGACCTTCAGCGTCAGCAATCAATGGAAGGATCCCTCCTGGCAGGGGCCGCCCGCCAGCAACGTACTGGTGCTGGGCATCACCAAGAGCGACACCTATCGCCACGTCTTCGAGGACACCTTTGCGCAGCAGCTTCAGGCCGCCGGAGTGCAGGCGGAACAGAGCTATTCCCAGATTCCGCCCGGCGCCACGTCGGAAAAGCTGGGCGATGTAGTCAAGGCCACGGGCGCGCAGGTCATCCTCACCACGCGCGTACAGCGTGTTGAGCAGAAGCTCAATGTCACGCCGAGCGGCCCGGGCTGGGGCGGCTTCTATGGCTGGTATGGCGGCGCGTGGGCCTCGACGCCGGACGTGACCCAGTATGACGCGGTCACCCTCGAAACCACCGCGTGGGATGCCAGCTCGCAGAAGGTCATCTGGTCCGTGACCACCGAGGGCGTGGGAACCAGCAACATTCCCCAGGCCACGCAGGACCTGGCGAAAACCATCATTCCGAAGCTGAAGGCGGACGGCATCATCCGTTGACCCATTCAAGGCTGCAGTCTGCTGCAGCCCTTTTTCACGCTCCTCGAGGAACATCACCATGACCATTCATCGCATGCGGAACATCGGCATCGCGCTCTTCTGCCTGGCCGGCGCGGCCCAGGCACAACAGCTCCCGGTCGCCTACCCCGCCAACGGACAAAGCCAAGAACAGCAGCAGGCGGACAAGAGCGCGTGCATGTCGTGGGCGCAGTCCAATGCGCCGGTGCAGGCGGGCCCAGCCCCGCAGACCGGACCCGCCGTCGGCGGCGGCCAGCGCGTGGGAGGCGCCATGCGCGGCGCAGCCGCGGGTGCCGTGGTCGGTGGCGTTGCCAACAACGACGCGGGCCATGGCGCGGCGGTCGGGGCAGCCGCGGGCGTGGTAGCCGGCGGCATGCGTGCGCGCGAGCAGCGACGCGAACAGAACGCTGCTGCCGCAGCAACACAGAACCAGAATGCCGCCAATCAGGCGCAGGCCTATGGGGCATGCATGAAGGGCAAGGGATATACCGTCAACTGAGGGACGGAGTCGAGGTGGCCGGTGCCTGCCAGTTCCGGCCGCCTCATCGCCAGGCGCTACCCACCTGGATGTAGTAAGCGTGATCGCCCTGGCTCCAGGCCCAGTCGACGCCCACGTATAACCCCAATGCCCGGGCGATCAGGTAACGGAAACCGACGCCTTCCGCCGTATGGGTACTGGCATCGCCGAAATCCGTCGTGTGTCCCCAGGCCCTTCCCCCGCCACCGAACCCGAGCAACGCCCAGCGCGCGGTGAAGTTCCAGCGTAGCTCCGCCTCGAGCATGGCAACGTTCTGGTCCTGGTAACGCCCGTAGGGAATGCCGCGAAGATCGATCGACGGCTGCTGGTAGAACGGCACACCACCGCGCACTGCCCGATAGTCCGCGCGCGTACCCAATACCCAGTCCTGCGCAAGCCGGAAGTAGCCGAAGGCGTGCGCGCGGTAGCTCTGGAATGTGTTGTCGCTTCCGAAGGCGGGAGCGTACTCGGTCGCTTCGAGCTGCCACAGCCAACCCTTCGATGGCGTGAGGGTGTTGTCCCGTGTGTCGTACTTCAGGCCCAGCCCCACGCCCGACGCACGCTGCGCGAAGTCTCTGGGCTTGAAGTACTGGTCGTTGCTGGGGATGTTGAGGCGGCTTTCCAGATCCATATAGATCCAGCGCAAGGATACGAACATGTCGCTCGCGCCCAGCCGTCGCGATACTTCCTGGAAGGAAAAGACGCCGTCCAGGTTGTACCCGATCTTCCTCGGAGCCAGCAGAAGGCCTTGCGTGTAGTAGTCCAGGTTTACATACGCCTTGCCCACGGCGCCGACGTAGCGCCAGGTGTCGTCCTTGAAATGGAACGAGCCAGCTGCGCCCAATCCCCACGTACCGTTTTCGGTCTTGAATGCGCCCGCGCCATACATGTCCGGGGGAATGCGCCGCCCGCTTTCCTTGGATTCCTCCGACTGCTTCGGCTTGTGAAAGAACACGGCCGCCAGGCCCCCGCCGTTCCCCACCGCGGGTTCGGTAATGATGATGGGAACGAGCAAGGCGCCCTTGTGCTTGAGGAGCCAGCTCGACATGTCCATGGCGCCATCCTTGGGATCGCGAAAGTTGCTCCACCAGGATTTCTTCCCGTCGCCGGACACTTCGGGTGGTGAGTCCGGCGACAAGGGTGCGCTGCCCTTGCTGGGCTGCGAATCGGTCGATACGTCCTGCGCGTGCAGTTCAGCGGCAGCCGGCAAGATCGTTCCCAGCAGCAGGAACCACGCGCCAGCCACGAGGAAAGTCCTCATGACAACTCCATCGTCCGGTCATCGTTGCAATGACAGATGGAGTGACTTTGCCCAACTGCGACCTACCCGGACAGCGCAAGTACTCGGAACAATCCTAGGTAAAAGCACTTAAAACTGTGGCGTCCAGCGGGCGCCATAGCCGGATCAACAGATGGACAGAAACGAGGTCAGTTGGCCGGCGAAACGTCTACCTCTTTCCAGCTGCTGTCCGGATCGAACGACTTCATCGCCTGAGCGGTGCTGGCGCCCGCCTTTCCCAGGTCCTTCTCGAACACCTGGCCGTCATGGCTCACCATGAAGCTCATCACGCCGGTTTCGCCGTATTGCACCGGCCAGGCGATCAGCGCGAAACCGTTGGTCATGCGCCCGCCCACCAGATAGTTGTAGGCGCCGCCCGGTGCAGAAGGGCCCTGTGCCGTGAGGATCTTGTAGTGATAGCCGTAGTAGCCCTGCCCAGGCTGGACGGTGGCGAAGCTCGGGCCCAGCGGACTCGGCGGCTGATCGCCGCTGGTCGGCCAGTAAAGGCCATCGTGCTTGCCGGGTGAACTGATCAGGCGCTGCGCGTACTGCAGTACCTTGTCGCCATCGCGGTCTTCCGATGCGTAATCGCGCTGCGCGTCGTAGTAGGCGAGCATGGCCTGCTGTACGGCCAGTTCGTTCTCACCGATACGGCGGGTGCGTATTTCCTCCTTGGCGCCCGCCATGTCGAAGTGCCAGCCCGCACTGCCCTTGACCAGCGGCAACGGCAGAACCCAGTTGTCGGAACCGACATCGAGATGGGTCTTGCCATCCGCGGCGTCGATACGATGGCTCTCGTCGTATCGTTTCAGGAACTGATCGACGTCATCCTGGTGGATGCCCTCGACCGGAATGTAGTCCTTCCAGTCATTGCCGAGCACCTTGGCCAGCGCGGCCTGATCGTGGTTGCGTACCGCCTGCACGAAGGCGTCGGCCGCAGCTTCCGCGGTCGGATAGCTGGCCTGCTGCGCGAGCACGACACCGGAAACGAAACTACCCGCGCCAATCAGGAGGCCAAGGGCCAGGCGATGGATCTTGGACATGCGATTCATGGTCTGGCTCCTCAGCGACGATGGAATCCGCCGGCACCCCGGCTGGGAGCAGGCCTGGAAACTTGCCGGCCGGCGCCGGCACCCGCGCCGTGGAAACTCGACATCGAGCGCTGGCTCGCCTGGCCGCGATCAAACTGCGTACGCGCCGAACCCGGCGACTGCACGCCGCTGAACGCGTTGTTGCGCGGGCCTGCGTTGGAGCGGTTGCCCGCGAAGTTCCCACGCGTCTCGCCGCCGATATTCCCGCCACGCGCCTGGCCTCCGATATTGCCGCGCTCGGCGCCGCCCGCCCGGTTTCCGGCCGCAGGGCGATTGAGGGCCGCGCCGGTTTCGCCGGCGGAGCGCCTGGCCGCCATGGACGAGCCGTTGTTGGTGGAGCGGTCGAAACTCTGCAGGGCGCGTTCGCGGTTGGCGTTGGCCGCGGCATCGTTGCCGCGGAATGCCTGCCGCTGGCTGGCGCCGCCCACGCCCTGGCCATAGCGCTGCCGGCTGGCCTGGTCGCGGTAGGGCGTGCCGCGGCGATAGTCCGGATTGTGGTTCCAGTTCACATTGCCGTTGCCGCTGATGCGGTTGTTGACGTTGATGTTGTTGTAGCGGTTGACGTTGATGTTGACGTCGTTGTGGCCCCAGTCGAAGCCGCCCCACAGCGAGTTGGCGATCGCGATGCCGGTGCCGAACGCGAGCCCCGCCGCCAGTCCGCTGGCGACCGGGTACGCATAGCCCGGCGGCGGCGGCCAGTAGGTCGGCGGATAGGAGGGATAGGCCCAGGTGCCATACACCACGGTCGGGTTGTACGTAGGCACGTACACCACTTGCGGGTTGGCGGGCTCGATCTGGATGACCGTGGTGCTCGGTGCACTCGCCGGTGCCTGCTGCACCACCACCTTCTGCTGGTCGGTCGACTTCAGGTTGCCCGCCTTCTGCGCCTGTGCGCGCAAGCGCTGCACCGATGCCATGACGTCGTCCGGCTGCGCGAGGAAGGCGTCACCGACGTTCTGTACCCAGTCGGGTTGCTGCTTCATCTGGGCCAGCACCTGTGGAAAAGCCACCAGCGACTGCACGCTTGGATCCCAGGGCTGGTTGGCCACCTGCTTCACCGCGTCGTCGCCCTGCGCCTTGGGATGGGCGGCCGACCACGCCGCGGCGTCCGCCACGTTGCTCGGGTAGGTACAGGCCATGAGCACCTGGGACAGCAGCGCATCGGGGTACAGCGCCACCGGGGCCAGCATCTGGTCGAGCTGCTGGTTGTTGTAGATCTTCTGCGTGCTGCCTTGCTGGCCCTGCGCCGCCACTGGGCCGACCAGCAACAACGGCACACACAGAAGGCAAACGAGGCAGATCCGCCAGAACTCGCCGTATCTCGCCATCTTCATAGCGCCGCTCCCATGCAGCTTTCACCGCATATCAGCTTGAAGCCAGCCATGCGGGATTGACCACTGCATTTATGCGGAAGCGAACCGAGTAAAACTACTTAGATGGAGCGCTCCATGAAGGGGCGTCGAAGAGAGCACGTAAATTTACTAGGCGCTAAATAAGTAAGAGTTCGCTGTGAGTGTCAGCGATAGCGAAGGACGATATCGTCAATCCCTGACAGAAAAGGATGACACCCATGCGCCGCCCCGCGTCTTCGCGCCTTGCCTGTGCCCGCTCCCTCCTCGCCGTGCTGTGCCTGGGCATGCTTTCGGTGCCGGCGGCCAAGGCGGATACACCCGACTACTGGGATGGCGACTGGCACGGAAGCATCCAGCCCTACGGATGGCTCCCCGGCATCAGCGCCGAGACCCGCTACCAACTGCCCAACAACGCCGGCACGGTGGATCAGAAGACCGACAACAGCATCTTCGATTACCTCAGCGGCGCCTTCATGCTCGATGGCACCGTACGCAAGGGCGACTGGGGCATCTACGGCGATGTCGACTGGGTGAAGTTCTCCGATGAAAAAGGCCGTTTCACCAACATCGGGGGACAGCGTTTCGGGGCCAATGCCAATCTCGACACGCGCTGGAACATGAAGGGCGGCATGGTGACATTGGCCGGCCTCTACACCGTGGCCCATGGCCAGCAGGGCTATATCGACGTGGTGTTCGGCGCCCGTTACCTGTGGCTCAAGGGCAATCTCAACTGGGACTTCAGCCTGACGGGCAATCGCGGCAACCTCGATATCGCCAACAGCGGGCATCTCAACAACCAGACCCATGTGACCGATGGCATCGTCGGCATTCGCGGCCGCTGGTCGCCCTTTGCGGGCAGCAACTGGTTCTTCCCCTATTACGCGGACATCGGCGCGGGCGGTTCGGACAACACCTACCAGCTCATGGTTGGCGTGGCCTATGGTTTCCATTGGGGCGACATCGCGCTCAACTATCGCGACGTGGAATACAAGAAGAACAGTGGCGGCGAGTTCCTCAAGAGCGTGGAACTGAGCGGACCAGCGCTCAGCCTGACCTGGCACTTCTGAGCGGCGGCACAGGGCCATCGAAGCACACCGCGTGAGCGAGCCCACGTCCAGCATCTTCGAGGAACCCAAGCACGTTGCCGTGCTGCGGCGGCTACGCCTGATCAAGCCTGAGCAACGCGCCCAGGCTTTCCGGCGCGTGGTGATCGCCGTGCTCGTGTCGTGGGTGCCGCTTGCCCTGCTTTCGGCGGTGCATGCCGTCATCGACGGACATCCGGAATTGCTGCATGCGTTCTTCACCGACATCGCTGTGCACGCACGCTACCTGCTGGCGGTGCCTATCCTGATTCTTTCGGAATACATCATTCTTCCGCGCCTTGACATCACCGCCCGGCATTTTCTCGTTTCGCGGATCATCGATGCCTCCGACCGCGAGCGCTTCGATGAAGCGGTGGCATCGACGCGCCGCCTCAGCGTGGGCATCTGGCCATCCGCCGGCATGACGGTACTGGTCTATGCCATCGTCGTCGTCATTGCCCTGACCGTCCACCCCGGCCTGTTCCCGGCGTGGCACCACGCGGACGATGCCAGCCACCTCTCGCTTGCGGGCTGGTGGCACATGCTGATCAGTCTTCCGCTGCTGCTTGGCCTGCTGCTCAGCTGGGTATGGCGCGTCGGCGTGTGGACGCGATTCCTGCATCAGGTGTCGCGCATGAACCTGCACCTGATCGCCTCGCACCCGGACAAGGCCGCCGGGCTGCAGTTCGTCGCATTTTCCCCACGGATGTTCATGTCGCTGGCGCTGACCATCGGCATCATCACGGCGGGAACCTTCGCCAACGAAGTCTTCCATCTCGGGCTCAACCCGCTGGATCATCCCGCCGTTCCGATCGCCACCGCCCTCGTGGTGGTGGCCATCTTCATCAGTCCGCCGCTGATCTTCGGGCGCTCGTTGCTGATGGCGTGGCGCCGCGGCGTCTTCGAGTACGGCGCCCTGGCCAGCAAGCTCGGTACCCAGTTCGAGGACAAGTGGCTGGGCGCGGATAGCCTTGTCGATCAGGAATCGCTGGAGAAGCCCGACTTCTCCTCCACTACCGACCTCTATGGCGTGACCGCCAACGTCTACGCCATGCGCCCGATGCTGTTCGACCCGCGCGCGGCCATTTCGCTCGCCGTGGCTACGCTGCTGCCCTTCGCGCCGATCTGGCTGTCGGTGATTCCCGCCAAGGTCATTCTTACGCAGTTGCTGAAGCTGGTCGTCTGACAGCGCTCAAACCGGTTCCATGTAGCGCAGCAGCAGTCGCGCGCTTTCGCGTCCCTGCCAGTCGTTGATGACCAGCTCGTATGCCGCGCGCAGCACGGACGGCGGCGGCGTGCCTTCATAGGCGTTGAACATCACCGCATCATGCACCGAGCCGTCGCGCGGATCGCGCAGGCTCAGTCGCAGGTGCCGCTCGCCCATCACGCGCCAGCTGGCGCACTCGAACAGGTTGTCGAACACGGGCTCCGGAAAGGCCTGCCCCCACGGCCCCGCCGCGCGCAGCTGGCGCGCCAGCTCCAGCGTCGCCGCACCCGGCGGCAGTTCGCCATCCGTATGCTGCACCGCCTGCAGATGGTCATCGTCAAGCCATTCGCGCGCGATGGCGTCGAAGGCTTGCGCAAAGCGCGGATAGTCCTCCGTCTTGAGGCTAAGCCCTGCCGCCATGGCGTGTCCGCCGAAACGCGCGATCAGGCCGGGATGGCGGGCGTCGATCATGGCCAGCGCATCGCGGATATGGAACCCGGCAATGGATCGTGCGGAACCCCGCAGTTCATCCGGCAGATCCTCGCTGGCCGGCGCAAAGGCGATCACCGGGCGATGCAGCCGCTCTTTCAGCTTCGATGCCACCAGCCCGACCACGCCGGCGTGCCAACTGGGCTCGAACAAGGCGACGCCGACAGCATCGATATCGGCCGCGCGCGACACCATCACCTCGGCCTCGGCCACCATGGCCGCCTGCAATTCGCGGCGTTCCTGGTTGATCGAGCTGAGGAGTTCCGCATATCTGCGCGCCTGCACCACGTCGTCCGTCAGCAGGCACTCCACGCCGATGCGCATGTCTTCAAGGCGCCCGGCGGCATTGAGGCGCGGCCCGATCGCAAAGCCCAGGTCACTGGCGCACAAGGTCGCCGCGCTGCGTTGGCTGGCTTCCACCAACGCCATGACGCCCGCGTGGCCGCGCCCGCTGCGCACCCGGCGCATACCCGCTTCCACCAGCACGCGGTTGTTGAAGTCGAGCGGCACCAGGTCGGCCACCGTGCCCACGGCCACCAGGTCGAGCAGCACGGACAGATCCGGCTCGCTGCCAGAGGCGAAAGCGCCCAGCTCGCGCAATGACGCACGCAATGCCAGCAGCAGATAGAACATCACGCCCACGCCGGCCAGCGCCTTGCTGGGAAACGTGTCGCCGCCCAGGTTGGGATTTACCATGGCGTCGGCAGCGGGCAGCTGTTCGCCTGGCAGATGGTGGTCCGTGACGATGACGCGGATGCCGCGTGCCTGCGCGGCGGCTACGCCGGCGATGCTGGCCACGCCGTTGTCCACGGTGATGATCAGCTGCGGTGCCGGCTGCAGGGATTCCACCAGCGCTGGGCTAAGACCATAGCCATGCACGAACCGGTTCGGCACCGCGTAATCGACGCGTCGCGCGCCCAGCATGCGCAGCCCGCGCACGGCGACGGCCGTGCCGGTCGCGCCATCGCAGTCGTAGTCGCCCGCGATCAGGATGGACCAGTCGTCACGGATCGCTTCCGACAAAAGCGCGACGGCCTTATCGAGCCCGCCCAGTTGCTGCGGCGACAATAGGCGCGCCAGCCGATACTCGGCATCGTCGGGAGTAAGCACGCCGCGCGCCGCGAACACCTGCTGAAGCACCGGATGGACGTCCAAACCCCAACCCGAAGGGGCGCCCTGCGCCGCGCGCCGTCGAAGACTAACCTTCTTCACGCGCCACTCCCGCGCCAGAAGCGCAGCCGATGCCATGGGCGATGCAGCCAGCGCTCACCACTGGCGAAGCTGAGCTGCAGAGCATGCTTTTTCGCCAGTGCGACGAGAACGTCCGCCCATTGCGTGGCGATATCGTCCACGGGCAGATCCTGCAGATCGACCAGCGTTCCCGGCGTCGCGGCGGATACCGACGCTTTCGTGCGTGGCGTGCAGGAAACACGCGCCTGCTTCGCCAGCGCGGCCAGCAACAGATCGTCGCCAATCACCTGGGTGAGCGTGGCACTCACGGAACCCGGCAAGACACCGCCACCCCATAGCCACAGGTGGTTCACCGGCGGCAGGCCGCGGGCGCGGCGCTCTTCATTGAGTGGATGCTGATGCAGCATCACCTGCACGTCGTTGAGCAGGATGCGCCAGGGACGCCCTTGCTCGCCTTGCGGCAGGTGGTAGTAGAGATCCTCGCCCAGCGCCTGCTCGGGCGCGGCGAAATCGGGGATGTCCATACCGGCGGACAAACGCACGTGCCAGTGATCGGGCGACGACACCCGCAGCGCCATGCCGGCTTCGTCGAACAAGGGATTCAACGCGTCGGCAAGCCGCTGCGCATCGTCGTCGGACAACTGCATCTGCCCGTAGGCGAGCAGGCGCGCACCGTTGAGATCGGGCTGCACCCACGCGGGATCGGCGCACAACCACGCATCCGTCCCGGCATCGCCGGCGATCAACTTCCTGGTCAACGCCCCCGCCGGCAACGGATTGGACAAGCCAAAACGCGACGCCAGACCTTCCATATAGCCACGCGCGCCGCCGGCCAGCGGATCGGCTTTGCGCAGCAGGCTCCGCAGCGGATGGTTCGGCGCGAACCTCGCGAGGTGGGGCAGCCAGATATCGATCACGCGGCGGGCCGGATCGTCCATGCGCTCATGCCTCCAGCTTTTCGTAGAGTTCGAGCCATTCGCCCTCCAACGTTTCCTTCTCACGGCGAAGCTCGGCCTGCCGCTGCCCCAGTCGCATCATCTCGGCCGTGGGGCCATTGTAGGTTTCCGGGTCCGCCAGCTTGGTATCGAGCGCGGCGAGTTCGCCTTCGAGCGTGGCGATGCGTGTCTCCAGTTTCTTCACGCGCTGGCGTGCCGCCTTGTCGTTCTCGCGTTCGGCGGCCGTGCGCTGGCGGCGCTCTTCCGGTGTTTCCACGCGTTCGACCGGCTTGGCGGTTTCCTTTTTCTTGGCTTTCTTGGCCTCCGAGCCGCGACTGCGCAACCAGCGCGCATAGTCGTCGAGGTCGCCATCGAACGGTTCCACGCTGCCGTCGGCCACGCGCCAGAAGCTGTCGCTCACCATGCCGAGCAGATGGCGATCGTGCGAAACCAGCACCAACGCGCCATCGAATTCGGCAAGCGCATCGGCCAGCGCTTCGCGCATGTCCAGATCGAGGTGGTTGGTCGGTTCGTCGAGCAGCAGCAGGTTGGGTTTGTCCCAGGCGATCAGCGCCAGTGCGAGTCGCGCGCGTTCGCCGCCGGAGAACCCATCGACCGATTCGAAGGCGCGATCGCCGGCGAAATTCCACGAGCCCAGGAAATCGCGCAGCGCCTGCGCGGCCACGCCCGGCGCCTTGTCCTGCAGGTGATCGAACGGCGAGGCGCCTTCGCGCAGGCTTTCCACCGTATGCTGGGCGAAGTAGCCGATCTTCAGGTCCTTGTGCGCCTTGCGCTCACCTGCGAGCGGCGGCAACTCGCCGACCAGCGTCTTCACCAGCGTGGATTTACCCGCGCCATTGGGACCGAGCAGGCCGATGCGTTCGCCCGCTTCCAGGCGGAAACGCACGTTGCGCAGGATGGTGGCGGGCGCCACGCCATGCTCGCCGGGATAACCGGCATCCACGTCCTCCATCTGCAGCATGGAATCGGGCAGGCGATCGGGCACCGCGAACTGGAAGCGGAACGGGCGCTCCAGGCGCACGGCTTCGGTCCCGGCCAGTTTCTCCAGCCGCTTGACGCGTGACTGCGCCTGCTTGGCCTTGCTGGCCTTGGCCTTGAAGCGATCGACGAACGATTGCAGGTGCGCACGCTCGGCCTGTTCGCGTTCATGCGCGATCTGCTGCTGGCGCAACTGTTCCGCGCGCAGACGCTCGAACGCGCTGTAGTTGCCGGTGTAAAGCTTGCCGGTGCCATCGTTGAGGTGCAGCGTGTGGGTGATCACGCCGTCGAGGAACTCGCGGTCGTGCGAGATCACCAGCAAGGTGCCCTGGTAGCGGCGCAGCCATTCTTCCAGCCACAGCACGGCATCCAGGTCGAGATGGTTGGTCGGCTCGTCGAGCAGCAGCAGGTCCGAGGGCGCCATCAGCGCGCGCGCCAGGTTCAGGCGCACGCGCCAGCCGCCGGAGAACTCCTTGACGGGCGTCTCGTGCGTTTCCGGCGCGAAACCCAGGCCATGCAGCAGCCGGCCGGCGCGCGCACGCGCGTCGTAACCATGCAGCTCCTCGATGCGGTGATGCGCGCGCGCCATCGCCTCGGTGTCGCCGCGTGCCTGCGCATCCAGTTCGTCCCGCAGCGCCTTGGCCAGTTCCTCGTCGCCGCCCATGACGTATTCGATGGCGGGATCCGGCAAGGCGGGCGTCTCCTGCGCCACCGAGGCCAGGCGGATCTTCGCCGGCATGTCCAGGTCGCCGGCATCGGCTTCCACCTGGCCCTGCAGGGCGGCGAACAGGCTGGACTTGCCGCAACCGTTGCGCCCCACCACGCCGAGCCGCCACCCGGTCTGGATCACCAGGTCGACGTCGGAAAGCAGCAGCCGGCTGCCGCGGCGGAGAGCGAAATGGCGAAACGAAATCATGAGGGCACGTCATCCGGACCGGGCGTCCTGCCGCCCGAAGCCGCCCATGATAACGGCCCGAATGCCCACGGCGTCGCAATCGCCGCAGATTCGCGTGGATTAGCCCGAACAGTTCTGCTACAACGACGCCGCAACGCCTTGTGCGGAGAGGGGAACCGTGAACAAGTTCGGAATCAGCAAGTCCAGCATCTGCCTGTCCATTGCCCTGCTGGCCACCGCCGGCTTCGGCGCGCCCGCCGTTGCGCATGCGGAGAGCCTGCTCGTCAACCGCGTGCAGCAGGAAAAGTCGATGGACCTGCCCTCCCGCGGCATGAGCATGGCGGAGGTCGAGAAAAAGTACGGCGCCCCGCAGCGCAAGCTCGCGCCTCGCGGCGGCGACAGCGCCAAGCATCCGGTGATCAACCGCTGGGATTACTCCAATTTCATCGTCTATTTCGAGAAGAGCCACGTGATCCACGCCGTGCTCAACACGCCGGCCGGCAACAACACCAATCCCGCCTCCGCCAACTGATCGGCCTGAGCCTTGCACGCGGCTCGTGGAGACACGGGCCGCGTTGTCGTTTCCGGGCATGACATCCGCGAAGCGCCCCTACACAGACTCTTACGTCGCATCGTTTACACTCTGCGCCCTCCACCGTCCCTGCTCGGGATGCCCTGACCCGCTCAGTGGCCCCCAGGGTCGCCGCCCCCGCAAGAGAAACGTTCACGATGAATGACCATAGCCTTCGCCTTCCGGCGGAATGGGAGCCGCAGTCGGCCGTGCTGATCGCCTGGCCGCACGCTGGCACCGACTGGGCCGACCGCCTGGCCGATGTGGAAACCACCTATGTGGCGCTGGCCGCCGCGGTCACGCGCTTCCAGTCGCTGATCATCGTGGTGGGCGACAATACGCTGCGCCTGCGCGTGCAGGCCCTGCTGACCGGCGAGGGCGTCGATCTGTCCAAGGTACGTTTCGTGGAGCTGCCTTACGACGATACGTGGCTGCGCGATTCCGGCCCGATCACGCTGAAGGCCGATGACGGCGCTTTCCAGCTCACCGATTTCCGCTTCACCGGATGGGGCGGCAAGTTCGGCGCCGAGCAGGACGACGCACTCATCGCCGGCCTCGTGCAGGAAGGCGTGTTCGGCAAGGCCCTGCACAAGCGCATCGACTGGGCACTCGAGGGCGGCGGCATCGAAAGCGACGGCGTGGGCACCGTGCTCACCACCTGGCGCTGCCTGACCCAGCGCCATCCCGAGCAGTCGCGCGAACAGATGACCGAGATCCTGAGCGACAGCCTGCACGCCAGGCGTGTGCTGTGGCTCGACTACGGCTACCTGGAAGGCGACGACACCGACGCGCACATCGACACGCTGGCGCGCTTCGCCCCGGGCGAGCGCATCGTGTACCAGGCCTGCGACGACGCCAGCGACCCGCACCACGACGAGCTCAAGCGCATGGGCGAGGAACTCGCCGCGCTACGCACGCCCGAGGGCAAGCCGTACACGCTATATCCCCTGCCCTGGGCCAAGCCGATCATCGACGAGGGCCGCCGCCTGGCCGCGTCCTATGCCAACTACCTGATCGTCAACGGCGCCGTGCTGGTGCCCGCCTATGGCGACGTGGCCGATGACGAGGCCGCCCGCATCATCGGCGAGGCCCATCCGGGCCGCGAGATCGTGCAGGTGCCCTGCCGCCCGCTGATCTGGCAGAACGGCAGCCTGCACTGCATCACCATGCAACTTCCCGCGGGCATCGTCTGAACGCAGCCGGTGAAAACCGGCGCGGCATGCTCCATATATGAACCGCCGGCCGGCCCCGAACGGGGCCGGCTTCGTCGTATCCGTTAAACTGGGCGGCCTGCTTCCCCGACAGCCCCTACCGAGACCCGCCGATGACCCGCAAGACCCTCAAAGTCGCCCTGCTGCAGGAAACCGACCGCGGCAGCCGCGATGCCAATCTCGACGCTATTGAGGCAGGCCTGCGCGAAGCCGCGTCCAAGGGCGTGGAACTGGTGCTGCTGCAGGAGCTGCATAACGGCCCCTACTTCTGCCAGCGCGAGTCGGTGGATGAGTTCGATCTGGCCGAGACCATCCCGGGCCACAGCACGGCGCGCATCGGCAAGCTGGCCGGGGAACTGAAGCTGGTGGTGGTCGCATCGCTGTTCGAGAAGCGCGCGACGGGCCTCTACCACAACACCGCCGTGGTGTTCGACCGCTCGGCCGCCATCGCGGGCAAGTACCGCAAGATGCACATCCCCGACGACCCGGCCTTCTACGAGAAGTTCTACTTCACGCCGGGCGACCTGGGTTTCGATCCCATCGACACCTCAGTGGGCCGCCTCGGCGTGCTGGTGTGCTGGGACCAGTGGTATCCGGAAGCCGCCCGCCTGATGGCGCTGGCCGGCGCGGACCTGCTGCTCTATCCCACCGCCATCGGCTGGGACCCGCAGGACGACCAGGCCGAAAAGGATCGCCAGCGCGAGGCATGGGTGACCGTGCAGCGCGGCCACGCCGTGGCCAACGGCCTGCCGCTGCTGTCGTGCAACCGCACGGGTTTCGAGGCCGACAAGGCGGGCGTCACCAACGGCATCCAGTTCTGGGGCACCAGCTTCGTGGCTGGGCCGCAGGGCGAGTTCCTGGCGCAGGCCGGCACGGACCAGCGCGAACTGCTGATCGTGGACGTGGACATGGCGCGCAGCGAACACGTGCGCCGCATCTGGCCGTTCCTGCGCGACCGCCGCATCGACGCCTACGGCGACCTGCTCAAGCGCTTCCGCGACTGAACAGTCGCCGCGCGCGACTTGCATCACACCGGCACCATCCCCACGCAGTCCTTAGCCTAAGCGACGCCGACCACGCATGAGCCAGACCGATATCGCCGATTCCCTGCCGCCGGTGCTGCGCGACCAGCCCATCGAGCGCGTCACGCGCGACGGCGTGGAATACGTGGTGCTGGGCACCGCGCACGTATCGCGCGCCAGCGTCGAAGCAGTGCAGGCCCTGCTTGCGCACGAAAGCTTCGACGCCGTCGCGGTGGAGCTGTGCGACAGCCGCGCGCAGGGCATGCGCGATCCGGATGCGTTCAAGCAGATGGACCTGTTCCAGGTGATCCGCCAGGGCAAGGCGGGCATGGTGGCGGCGAGCCTGGTGCTTTCCTCGTTCCAGAAGCGCCTGGCCGAGCAGTACGGCATCGAGCCTGGCGCGGAAATGAAAGCGGGCATGGAAGGCGCCGAGCAGCGCCATCTTCCCGTGTGGCTGGTGGATCGCGAAGTCGGCACCACCTTGCGCCGCGCCTGGCACAGCGTGGGATTCTGGCAGCGCTTCGGCCTCATGGGCGGCTTGATCGCCAGCGTGTTCGAGCGCCAGGACATCGAAGAGTCCGAGATCGAAAAGCTCAAGCAAGGCGACATGCTGGAGAGCGCCTTCAGCGAGTTCGCCACCAACTCGGCGCCGCTCTATCGCGCGCTGATCGCCGAGCGCGACGCCTATATGGCGGCCCGCCTGCGCGAACAGGCGACCCAGTCGGGCTTCGGCGAAGGCCGCCGCGTACTCGTGGTGATCGGCGCGGGACACCTCAAGGGCCTGTGCGAACAGTTGCGCACACAACAGGGCGACCCTGCCGCAGAAGCGGCCACGCTGGCCGCCGCGCCACCGAAATCACGCTGGCCCAAATGGATCGCGATCGGCCTGGTGCTGGCGGTGTTCGCCGCCATCGGCTTCGCCTTCCATCGCAACGCGGCGCTGGGCACCGCCGCGCTGCGCGACTGGGTGCTCTATACCGGCGGCTTCTCGGCCATCGGCGCCATCATCGCCGGCGCGCATCCGTTGAGCGTGATCGCCGCCTTCATTGCCGGACCGATCAAACCCTTCCGCCCCGGCATTCCCTCTGGCGGCATCAGCGCGATGGTGGAAGCATGGGTGCGCCGCCCACGCGTGGCCGATTTCGAAACGCTGCGCGACGACATCGGCCACTGGCGCGGCTGGTGGCGCAATCGCGTCGCCCGCACGCTGCTCAACTTCTTCCTTGTCTGCCTTGGCACGATCATCGGCGAGTACACCGCCGGGATTCATATCTTCAAGAGCTTGTTCTGAGTTCGGCGTCAAAGTTCTGCGCCATTTCACGTGACCTCACCGTCATCCCCGCGAAAGCGGGGATCCAGTGACTTTAGGCTCGCGTAACGCCGCATAAAAGGCGCTGGATCCCCGCTTTCGCGGGGATGACGGTGAGGCTCGATCCGACGCAAGCCGGTTTTGAGGCAACAAGATCAGTGCGACCGCAACGACTGATCCAGCACGCCCAGCAATTCCTCGTTGCGATCCAGGCTGTGCTCCCAATACATCACGCCACCCAGGCCCTTCGCCTTGACGAAGGCCGCCTTCGCACGCAGCGACTCGGGGTCTTCGTAACTCACGAAGGTGTGCGTCTGCGCATTCCACAGGTAAGGCGCCGCTGCCTTGGCATCCCAATGGCGCACGTAGCCGTTCTTGCCGATGTAGCTCGCCACCAGCTCGTCCCATGAGGGCGCGCCCGCGAACTTGGTGTACTTCTGCTGCAGGCCATCGTGCGCGGGATCGGCGCCGGTGAACGCGCGCCCATAGAACGCCACGCCAAGGTTGAGTTTTTTGGCGGGCACGCCCGCGGCGAGGAACTGCGCCACGGCCTTGTCGCCCGCGCGATCGTCCGCGGGCGCGACAGCGGACAGATGCAGCCCGGCGTGGTGTCCCGTCGTCGGCGTCAGGCTGTTGTGGAAGTCATACGTCATCAGGTTGAACCAGTCGAGCGAATGCGACACGCGCTCCAGCTCGATGCCCGCAACGAATTCGCTGTCAGCGGCGGCGATGGTCAGCAGGTAATGGCGGCTGCCATGTGCGACGCCGATCTTGTCGAGACGGGCGCGCAGCGTTTCCAGCAGCAGGCTGAAGTTGCGCTTGTCCTCGGGTCGATGGCTGATGCCGGGACCTGGCAAGGTCGGGTATTCCCAGTCGAGGTCCACGCCATCCACGTCGTACTTTTCGATGAACGCGGCCACGCTGTCGGCCATGCGCTGACGCGTGGCCTCGGTGAGGGCGACGTCCGAGAAGTAGTCCGCGCCCCAGCCACCGATGGACACGATGATCTTGAGGTTGGGATTGAGCTTGCGCAGCCCGGTGAGGGTGGCAAGCGTCTGGCCTGCCGTGGGGCTGGGAAACACCACGTCACCCTTGGGCTCGAGTTTGGCAAATGCGTAATTGATCACGTCGAGCTTGTCCGCGCTCACGTGGGGCAAGGGCTGGGTGTCTCCCACGTAACCGACGATGCGGTAATCTGCCGCAGGGGTCGCCGCCCTCGCCTCGCCCGCCTGCCACGCGATGCCGAACACCATCGCCACCAACGCCGCAACCTTCAGGACGCGTCGATTCCCGGCCTTTTCAAGCATCTTTCGCATGCATTGCCCCTTGCATTGGGTTTGGCGCGCCGGGCCTCCGTGCGCGCATCCTTCCGGCCACTGTGGCATCCATCGATGATGCAAATCAGTGGCTTGCGACATGTTGTCCGTTCGTGAACGCTACGACTATACTGCCGCGACATTCACCATGTACCAGCCGGAATCGTGGGGACGATCCTGATGACTCGAGTGCAACTGCTTGGCCTGACCGTGGCCGCAGCTCTCTTCGCCACTGCCAGCGTGCATGCCGAGGGTGACAAAGCTGCCGGACGCAAGTTGATCTACACGTGCAATGGTTGCCATGGCGTACCGGGTTACGCCAACGCTTATCCGAACTACCCCGTGCCGCGCATCGCCGGCCAGAACGAGCAGTACATCGTCAACGCGCTGCACGAGTACAAGGCGGGCGAGCGCAAGCATCCGACGATGATGGCCCAGGCGCAGAGTCTGTCCGACCAGGACATCCAGGACGTCGCCGCCTACCTCTCCAGCCTCGCCAAGTAAGCCAAGGACCCGACCCGCATGAAACGTGCACTGACCCTGCTTTCATTCGGCGCCGTCCTGGCGTTCGCTTCCACCCAGCTGCTGGCCGCGGGCAACATCGAGAACGGCAAGCAGAAGGCCGCCGCGTGCTTCGCCTGCCATGGCGCCGACGGCAATGCGGTCGATCCGCAGTACCCGCGCCTGGCCGGCCAGTACAACATGTACATCCAGCAGGCGCTCAACGAGTACAAGAGCGGCCAGCGCGACAACGCCATCATGAAGGGCTTCGTCGCGACGCTGTCGGACCAGGACATCCAGGACGTCGCCGCCTACTTCTCCAGCCTGCCGACCAAGCTGGACACCCTGCAAGGCCACATCCAGGGCGACAAGTAAGCGCCGCCATCGGCAAGAAAAAAGGCCCGCGCGATGCGGGCCTTTTCTTTTGGACGTCCAGACGGCGAGCGCTCAACCCAGCGCGGACTGCCCTTCCTTCTTGCTGTAGTACGGGTTGCTGCCGCCGCTGTGGTCGGTGGCGTCGCGCACGGCGGTGATCTCCGGCACGCGTTCGCGCAGCGTTTTTTCCACGCCATGCTTGAGCGTGACATCCACCATGCCGCAGCCGTGGCAACCGCCGCCGAACTGCAGGACGACCACGCCATCGGCATCCACTTCGAGCAGGCTCACGCGTCCGCCGTGCGAGGCAATCTTCGGATTCACTTCGGCTTCCAGCACGTAACGCACGCGCTCGATCAGGCCGGCCTCCGCACCCGGGATCTCTCCCTTGATGCGCGGCGCGCGGATATTGAGCTGGCCGCCCGTGGCGTTCGGCTCGAAATCGATGCTGGCGCCTTCCAGCCAAGGCGCGCTGTCGCCATCGACGTTGAAATCGAAACCATCGCAGACGATGGTCCACTCCTGCCCGGTCAGTTCATCCGGCTCGGCAAACTCCAGCTCGCAATTGGCGGCCGCCGTGCCGGGCGAGGTCACGCGCAGGCGGATGCTCAGGCCCTCGATGCCCTGCTGGGAGAGCAGGCGAAGGAAGTGCTTCTGCGCGCGTTCTGAAATATCGATCATGTCCACTCCAGCGAAAACTCCGGCACCGCCGGCAATACAGCACCATTTTAGTCCTATTTTGATCGCGCTGCCTGGCTTTGACTTTTGCGCGCTTAGCTTCGACGCTTCGCACCTTTCCTTTGTCACGGACGTTTCGCCATGAACCTCAGCCAACTCGCCAGCCAGCACTGCACGCCGCGCAAGGGCAAGGAACACGCGCTCGACGACGCCAGGCTCAAGGAACTGCTGGCCGCGCTGCCCGGCTGGAAGGTCACCGACGACGGCAAGGCCATCGTCAAGGACTTCAGCTTCCCCGACTTCCACCACACGCTCGGCTTCATCAATGCGGTGGGCTTCATGGCCAATCAAGAGGACCACCACCCGGATCTCGAAGCTGGCTACGGCCACTGCCAGGTGCTGTGGTCCACGCACGACGTGGGCGGCCTGTCGATGAACGACATCATCTGCGCCGCACGCGTCGACGCCCTGCTCGCGCGTTGAGCTATCCACGCACCACGCCTCGCCTGCTTCCTGCCGCGGGCTTTCTCGCGGTGGTCGCGGTCCTGTCGTGGTGCCTGGCGGCCTTGTCCGGCTGGGTCACGCGTGGCCAGTTGCTCCATGAGGCCAGCAACCAGGTTGCGCTGCTCCGGGAACAGGCCCCGCTTTGGCAATGGACACTGCGGCGGCCTTCCGACCTGGTGGCCGGTCGCGTGTTCGGCACCGCGACGCTGGTCGCATCGCCCCTTGGACTGGAAATCACCAGCCGCGGCGGCACGCCGTTCGAGCTTGGCCTGCCGTTGGCGAACCCGGTGGACCTGGCGCATTGGCCGCTGCTTCGGCTGGACCTGCGTAGCGATCATGGCGGCTCGCTGGGCCTGATCTATCAATCGCAGCCGTCCGCGGCACCTTGCTCGGCCGATCACGCGGCGGCGATACCGACGGGTGCCGCGCAGGCGGTTATCGACCTGCGGACCTTGGCGTGGCGATCCGGTGCTGGGCAGGCCTGTCCGCCGCCCGCCGTGGTGGCCTACATGCTCCGGCTACGCGTGACGCTGCCCGCCGGCAGCGCGCTGACCGTCCGTAACGCAGCGTTGACATCCGCCCAGCCGTTATCCCTCCCTGGCGCATTTGATCGGCAGGCCGCCGACATCAGGCTGACGGGCTCAGAAGCGACTGGCATCTGGATACCGCCGTCGAAAACACCGGCCAACCCGCAGGCGCCACTGGTGCGCCTTCCCAAAGGCGCCTCCGCGGAAAACATGCTGCTGCTGCGTGACCGCGTTCGCCAGCACTGGCCTGCCGCGATCATTCTTCCCTTCGACCAGCCGCTGCCGAACGGCCTGGCGACGCGCATGCCGATTTGGCTCGACGCGGGAGTCTGCGGCATCTACCTGGTGTGGCTGGGCTGGCTGGCCGCGCGCCAGCGTCCTGGCATGATCCGCCCATGGACGGAGGTCGCCGCCATTGCCGCGGGGCCGCTCTGGTTGATCGCCGGCCTGCGCTGGGGGCCCGAGCCCTCCCTGCCGGGGATCACCGCCTTCCTCGCTGCGCTGGTCTATGGCGGCCAGAGCGAATGGCGGCGGCGCCCGGTCGAATGGGGCTGGTGGGGGCGGCGAGTGTCCGACTGGCTCTATCCACTCGTCCCACTGCCGGTGGCAGCGGCGTTGACGCTGGCCGATGGCCATCACCTGATCCACCTGGATGGCCGCCATGTCCTGGCCTATCTCGGCTGGGCACTGCTGCAGCAATGGGCCATGCTCGCCCTGGTGATGGGGCGGCTGGAGCGCACCGGGCTCTCCCGGGCGGCCGTGATCCTGGTTACCGCCACGCTGTTTGCACTGCTCCATACGCCCAACGGGGCGCTCATGCAGCTGTGCCTGCTGGCGGAGCTATGGTGGGCGTGGAGCTTCATGCGCTCGCCGCGGCTGCTGCCTATTGCCCTGGCCCATGCCGCCAGCGCCCTGCTGATGGAGAGCGGCCTTACCGGCCACCTCCTGCGCTCACTCGAAGTCAGCGCGCGCTTCTTCCTGTAGCCGGTCCCACAGGCGCTTGATCTTGTTGCCCTTGACGGCCAGGGCGTCGAGGAACTGCTTGAGATCGTCGGGCAGTTCCGCCGAAAAGCTATAGGAGCGCCCGTCCAGGTCGAAGCTCATGTGCGAGGCGTGCAGGAACAGGCGGTTCAGGCCAAGGTCCTTGAAGGCCTTGTTCATGTCCTTGTTGCCGTACTTGGGGTCGCCCGCCAGCGGATGGCCGATATGGGCGGCATGCACGCGGATCTGATGCGTGCGGCCGGTGCCCAGCGTCGCCTGCATCAGGCGGGCGCCCGGATAGTGCTCCATTTCCTGGAAAAACGTCAGCGACGGCTTGCCGTTGTCGGACACCCTGACCATGCGCTCGCCGCCCTGCAGCACCGACTTGAGCAGCGGCGCGTTGACGTTGAACTTGGCCTTGCCGGGGTGCCCGTCCATCAGGCAGAGGTACTGCTTGGTTACCGAACCCTCGCGGATCGCCGCCTGCAGGCCGGTCAGGCCGGCGCGGGTCTTGGCGAACACCAGCACGCCGCTGGTGTCCCGGTCCAGGCGGTGGACCAGTTCCAGATGTTCATTCGGCCGGGCCGCCCGCAGCAGCTCGATGGCTCCATGGCTCACCCCGCTGCCGCCATGGCTGGCGATGCCGGTGGGCTTGTCGATGGCGAGGAAGTGCTTGTCCTCGAAAATGATCGACTCAGTGATGGCTGAGACCATGCTAGCCGACGGCCCCTTCTCGGCTGCCTTTTCCGCCGTGCGCACCGGGGGAATGCGCAGCATGTCACCGGCCGCGAGACGGGTCTCGGGCTTGGCGCGCTTGCCGTTCACGCGCACCTGCCCGGTGCGCAGGATGCGGTAGATCATGCTCTTGGGCACCCCCTTGAGCAGGGTCATCAGGGCATTGTCGATGCGTTGACCGTCCCGCTCCGGGCCGATCTCGACTTGACGCACACCGTGAGGTGCGTCGGGGGAAGTTACCGTCTGCATTGAAAAAAACCTGACGAAATAGGATACTCGGCCGGCGTTTGATCCCGCCCTGCCGAAGTTCGGATGGAGTCGGGATGCCCATCCCGTGACGTCGGCGAGGATAGCGCCGGTCGCCTCTCTGGCAGCCGGTTGCTGCTCCCTTACATCGTAACGGTTCGGGTTGTCGTTTGTCCGGTTACCGAAGGTTTCCGGAGAACGATCGACGCAAGCCTAAGAATCATCCCGGCACCGAGAACGATGCCGTCATTTGCCGCTTAACCGCAGCGGCGCGATCCCCGGCAGGCCGCCGAAGCGACTGGCGCCACCGAGGCACGCGACGCGCGGCAAGCCGAGGAAAAATTACAATGAAACGTATGTTGATCAACGCAACTCAGCGTGAAGAGTTGCGTGTGGCCATTGTCGATGGCCAGACCCTTTACGATCTCGACATCGAAATCCCCTCCCGCGAACAGAAGAAGGCCAATATCTACAAGGGCCGCATCACCCGCGTGGAGCCTTCCCTTGAAGCCTGCTTCGTCGACTACGGCGCCGAACGCCACGGCTTCCTGCCGCTGAAGGAAATCGCCCGCGAGTACTTCACGCCGGGCCTGGACCCGAACAAGGCGAATATCCGCGACCTCATCAAGGAAGGCCACGAAGTGGTCGTTCAGGTCGAGAAGGAAGAGCGCGGCAACAAGGGCGCGGCGCTGACCACGTTCATCAGCCTCGCCGGCCGCTACATGGTGCTGATGCCGAACAACCCGAAGGCGGGTGGCGTCTCGCGTCGCATCGAAGGCGAAGACCGCCAGGCGCTGAAGGAAGCGCTGGAGCACCTCAAGGTTCCCGACGACGTCGGCCTCATCGTGCGCACCGCCGGCCTCGGCCGCGACGCCGAAGAGCTCCAGTGGGACCTCGATTACCTGCTGCAGCTGTGGAAGGCCATCTCCGGCGCCGCCCAGGCGCAGAAGGCGCCGTTCCTGATCTACCAGGAATCGAAGCTGTTCATCCGCGCCCTGCGCGACTACCTGCGCAACGACATCGGCGAGATCCTCATCGACGAGGAGTCGCTGTACAACGACGCGCGCGAGTTCATGCAGCAGGTGATGCCCAACGCCCTGCGCAAGCTCAAGATGTACCGCGACGACACCCCGCTGTTCTCGCGCTACCAGATCGAGACCCAGATCGAGAGCGCGTTCGACCGCCAGGTCCGCCTGCCCTCGGGCGGCTCCATCGTCATCGACCAGACCGAAGCCCTCACCGCCATCGACATCAACTCGTCGAAGGCCACCAAGGGCAGCGACATCGAAGAAACCGCGTTCAACACCAACCTGGAAGCGGCGGTGGAAATCGCCCGCCAGCTGCGCATCCGCGATGCCGGCGGCCTGATCGTGATCGACTTCATCGACATGGACAGCCCCAAGCATCAGCGCGAGGTGGAAGAGCGCCTCAAGGACGCCTTGAAGCTGGATCGCGCCCGCGTGCAGATCGGCCGCATCAGCCGCTTCGGCCTGCTGGAGATGTCCCGCCAGCGCCTGCGCCCCAGCCTGGGCGAAGCCACCCAGATCGTATGCCCGCGCTGCGAAGGCCACGGCCATGTGCGCGGCGTGGAATCGTTGTCGCTGTCCACCCTGCGACTGATCGAAGAGCACGCCATGAAGGACAACACCGGCCAGGTGCTGGTGCAGGCCCCGCCGAGCGTGGCCAACTTCATGCTCAACGAAAAGCGCGCCAGCGTGGTCGAGATCGAACTGCGCAACAAGGTGCACGTGGTCATCGTGGCGGACGACAAGCTTGAAACGCCGCACATCGAGATCCAGCGCATCCGCGAAGCGGACATGGGCGAGCACAGCAAGCCCAGCTACGAGCGCCTGACGGCGGTCGAGGCATCCCCGATTCCGAAGATGGGCCAGACCCTGGGCAGCGGCGAACAGCCGGCGGTCAGCGGAATCGTGCCGTCCTCGCCGGCGCCGGTCCGCGAGGAAAGCGCGTCCGCCCCCGCTCCCCAGCCCGTGGCCGCCCGTCAGCCCGCCGCCGCCCCCGCGCCGCGTGGCGGCGTGCTCTCGCGCCTGCTGGGCTGGTTCCGCGGCCCCGCTACCCCGGCGCCCGCGCCGAAGCCCGAACCCGCCCAGGCAAGCCGCAACCAGCAGCGCCGCGACGAGCGCGCCCGTCCGGCCCAGGGCACCCAGCAGCAAGGCAATCGCCAGCAACAGCAGCGCCGCGAACAGCCGCAGCAGGGCCAGCAGAAAGGCCAGCAGCAGGCCAAGGGCAACCGCCAGCAGCAACAGCGCCAGCCGCAGGCCCAGCAGCAGCCCAAGCAGGAACAGCGCCAGCCGCAGCCCAAGGCCGAGAACCCGCAGCAGGCGCAGAACGAGCGCAAGCAACAGCAGCGCCAGGAGCAGCAGCAACGCCAGCAGCGCCAGCCGCAGCAGGCGCAGTCTACTGCCCCGGCAGTAGTGGCAGCGGCCATCGCCGCCCCGGTGGCCGCATCCGTCCCCGCCGAGCGGCCGGAGCACGCGCCAGCACCCGAGGTGATCAAGGACACCGCCGTCATCGCAGAAAACGCCACCACGGAGATCGCATCCGCCGGTGCCGTTGATGCAGCCGCCGGTACGCCGGAAGCCGAGGGCAACCAGTCGCGTCGCCGCCGTGGCCGCCGCGGTGGCCGTCGCCGCCGTCGTCACGATGACGCCGCGCAGGCCGGCGCCCTGGCAGGCGAGTCCTCGGACTCGGCGCATCTCGATGATCTGGACGATGAAGATCGGAGCGAAGCAGCAGCGCCGGCTGCCATCCCGGTAGCCGCGGTCGCCACCGCTGTCGCCGTGTCCCAGGCGACGGAACAGGGTCAGGCCGCGCCGACGGTCGATGCTCCTGCCGCAACGATCGAAAAGGTCGTGCCCACTGCGCCGCAGACCGCGCCGATCCAGGCTCCCGAACAGGTGCTGAGCGCCGTGGCGCCGGCATCGTTCAACCTGCCGACGCTTCCGCCGATCCCGTCCGTCTCCGCAACGCAGGAGAACACGACTGAGCAGGTGCAGGCCGTCGCCGCGGTTGCCGAGCCCGTGCGCGAAACCCGTGCCGAGCAGGAACACCAACCTGCCCCGGTGGTTGCGACGCCTGTCGCCGACGTGACCGCACACACGTCGACCACCGACATTGCCGCCAGCGTCGTCCACGCACCGGAAGCCCCGGCGGTGATCGTTGAAGAAGTTAGCGCAGTCGAAGTGAGCACGACCGTCGACTTCCATGCGCCGGTGGACGTGTCGCCGAAGATCGAGCCGGCGACCGAGAAACTGGCCACCGCGCAGCCTGCCGACGCTACCGACAAGGTGACCGTGCATGTTGATTCGCCCACGGAACACGTTCCGACGATGGCTGCACAGCCAGCGCAGGGCGATCTGCTGGCTCATGCGGATCTGGCGCAGCAGCCTGCGGCCGAGCCGGCACACAGCGCTCCGGTAGACGAGGAAGGCACCGAGGAAGTGAAGAAGGACGCATCGTCACACGGCTGACGACGCGTTCCCCGCACAAAAAAACCGGACGACTGTCCGGTTTTTTTGTGTCTTCAGAAAATCTGCTTACACGCAGGTCGGGCTGCAGCACCATCACCCGATGGATGACTCGCCAGAATTCGTGGCAACGATAGTTCGCGCGACAGCCGCATTCTCAGATGCGACGAAGCGGCTCGGGTAGCCTGTCGTGACGCTGGAAGCTCTCGATGCCATCGACGTAGCTTCATCCTTGAAGCCGTCGCGGCGATGCAGGGCAAGGATAGAAAACGAACGAATGCCCGGGCGCTTCAACGAAGCGGCATCCGCTCCTTTCCTCGGGAATTCTGCCCGGATGCGCTCGTCACATACCCGGTACGTTGTTGCCCACCTGGTTGTTGTGGGTATCCAACAGGCCGTGAATGGTCATCAGATGGGCAAGGCTGATGATGTGATCCACCTGCAGCTTTTCCATCAGTCGCTGCTTATAGGTCGAGACCGTCTTGGGGCTCAGGTTGAGCTGCTCGCCGATGGTGGTCAGCGCCTTCCCGCGCACCAGCATCATGGCCACCTCGAGCTCGCGACTGGAAAGCGCGTCGAAGGGCGAGCCTTCGCCATCCAGTGTTGCCAAGGCCAGCTGCTGGGCCACTGCAGGGACCAGATAACGGCGCCCCAGCGCCACCTGGCGCACGGCGTCGAGCAGCTCTTCCGACGTGCATCCCTTGGTTAGGTAGCCCAGCGCGCCGGCGTCGAGCAGCCGCTTGGGAAAGCGTGCGTCATCGACCACGGTAACGATGATGATGTGGGTCGTCAGCTTGGAGCGGGATACGCGCTCGGTGAGTTCGATACCGCTCATGCCGGGCATATGCACGTCCACCAAGGCGATATCCGGCACCTTAGCGCGGATCAGCCTCAAACCTTCTTCGGCGGTACCCGCCTCACCGCAGATTTGAATATCCGGCTGTTGCTGCAGGATCATCCTGAAGCCCGTGCGCACCAGCTCGTGATCGTCAATCAGCACTACCTTGATCACCAGTCGCCCTCCTTGGGTGTGTTAAGCGAACATAGGCCGCCGCATGACGCAATGCAAGCACCTGAAGCACCTGAAAAACGCAGCAACAAAGCCCACCTACGAAGGCGAAAGGAATTGCCCTACAAGCCTTGCGACCGCGCTTCTGACAGCGCTATTCGGTGCCCGTTGACCAGTTGCGCAGCCCTGGCGCATCCAGATCGAAATCTTCGACGATCACCGTCATCACGCGTCCCTGATCGTCGGACCATTCCTGCTCGCCCAGGCGACGAGACACGCCGTAAATTAGTCCACCAGGTTCGATCCTGCGGTCGCCTTTGCAGTGGCCCACGACAAAGCCCTGCGGCAACTCGGCGGCGACGCGATCGTCATAAGGACCAAGAAATCTGATGCCACTCATGAGACACACCTGAAATGGTCTCGCGTGGTGCCCGGACCGGGAATCGAACCCGGATAACCTTTCGGTTGAGGGATTTTAAGTCCCTTGCGTCTACCAGTTTCGCCATCCGGGCCACTGCGAAAGGATGCGCATCCTAGCACGCGGCGGGTACGTCGCCTTGCGCACTCGCAACGCGATCCTGCGCTCCTCCGGAGCCGCAAAAAACCGCGATCTTCACGAAAACGAGGCATGAAAAAGGCGCCTTTCGGCGCCTAAGTCGTTGATGCAATGGAGGCCTGGGTCGGAATCGAACCGGCGTACACGGCTTTGCAGGCCGCTGCATGACCACTCTGCCACCAGGCCATTGCTCACGAATCGTAACCTGAAAACCGATTACCATCCGTTGAAAAAACAAAACCCCGGATTGCCGAGGTTTTGCTGAAAAACTGGAGCGGGAAACGAGACTCGAACTCGCGACCCCGACCTTGGCAAGGTCGTGCTCTACCAACTGAGCTATTCCCGCATCGGAGTCAGAAATAATAGCAGAACAAAGGCATTTGTGAAGAGCCCTGGAGGACTTTTTTCACATTCACAAACCGAGGTTCCCGGCGGGGCCTACGCGCATCGGAAAGCCCGCCCGAACCGCCGGATCGGCGCCGCATCCTGTGTCCGTCTCAAGCAACAGTCCGTTCGATTTGCATGGTCTGGTTTCCCCGCCACGCCGACTTATCTTGTGCGGCAGGCGCTACAGCAGCGCATCCCACCATCAGGAGTGCCGCATGATCGACCGTCGACCTTTCAGCAGTCTGGGCGGAGCCAACCACGGCTGGCTCAACGCCAAGCACCATTTCTCGTTTGCGAACTATCACGACCAGTCGCGCATGGGCTGGGGCGCGCTGCGCGTGTGGAACGACGACACCATCGCGCCGCAGACGGGCTTTCCGCCCCACCCTCATGCTGACATGGAAATCATCACCTACGTTCGCGAAGGCGCGATCACGCACCAGGACAGCCTTGGCAACAAGGGCCGCACGGTCGCGGGCGACGTGCAGGTGATGAGCGCCGGCACGGGCATCACGCATGCCGAGTACAACCTCGAGAGCGGCAACACGCAGATCTTCCAGATCTGGATCATGCCCGACCAGCACGGCAACGCGCCCTCGTGGGGCACGAAGCCGTTTCCGATCGGCGACCGCTCCGGCCGCTTCGTCACGCTCGCCAGCGGTTTTAAGGAAGACACCGATGCGCTTCCGCTGCGCACCGATGCGCGCGTGCTTGGCGCCACGCTGAAGGCCGGCGAGACCGCGGTGTACGAGCTCGATGGACGTCGCTACGCGTATCTGGTGCCGGCCAAGGGCAAGCTCGAGGTGAACGGTGTCACGCTCGATGCGCGTGACGGCGCGGCGATCCGCGACGAAACCAAGCTCACCGTCACCGCGCTCGAAGACTCGGAACTGGTGCTGGTCGACAGCGCACCGTGAGTCCGGATGGCGGGCGGCCACGCCTGCCATCCTTCCGACCAAGGTGGGAGTGAACCACCGCAGCGACCTTGCTAACCTCGCACGATCACTCCGCGCGAGGTTGGCGATGAATCACGGCGTCCACGTCATCGACACAGGCTTTGTCCGCCCACGGTTCGATGCGGCTTACCTGCTCGTCGAAGAAGGTCGCGCCGCGTTCATCGACTGCGGCACGAATCACAGCGTGCCTCGCATGCTCCAGGCGCTCGACAAGGCAGGACTCACGCCTGCCAGCGTCGATTGGCTGATCCTCACGCATGTCCATCTCGACCACGCCGGCGGCGCGGGAGAGCTGATCGCGCAATTGCCGAACGCGCGTCTGGTGGTGCATCCACGCGGCGCACGGCACATGATCGATCCCAACCAGCTGTGGGCCGGCGCATCGGCGGTCTACGGCGAGGACGTGATGGAGACGACGTACGGGCGGTTGCGTCCGGTTGCCGCCGAGCGCGTGGACGAAGCGCCCGACGGTCACGTGGTTTCGCTCAACGGCCGCCCCCTGCTCTGCCTCGATACGCCAGGACACGCGCGCCATCATCTGAGCGTGTACGACCGCCAGGCAAACGTGTGCTTTACCGGCGATACGTTTGGTCTCTCATACCGGGAATTCGATACGGCGAACGGTCCCTTCATACTGCCGACGACCACGCCGGTACAGTTCGACCCCGATGCGCTGCATGCCTCGATTCGCCGCCTGGTGGGCCTGAAGCCCTCGGCGATGTACCTCACCCACTTCGGTCCCGTGGAAAACGTCGGGAAGCTGGCGAACGACCTGCACGCGCAGATCGATGCCATGGTGAACATCGCCACCGCCGCGCAGGCGCATTCGTCGGATAAAGGGCAGCGACACGAAGCCATGAAGGCCGCGTTGACCGACCTCTATCTGTCGCGCGCGCAGGCGCATGGTTGGGCTGGCGATCGCGCGTCGTTGCTCGACCTGCTCGGCATGGACGTGGAACTCAATGCGCAAGGCCTGGGCGTGTGGCTGGACAGCCGCAAGACATCCGCCGCCTGACAATGCGCGCTTCAGCGCAACGAGGCATCGATCAGCTGATTGGCCACCGCGACGAGGGACTCCGCGGGGCCGTGCTCCCCGAACATCTGCCCTGAGGCGTAGGTGCCTTCCAGCAGCAATAGCAAGCCATCCGCCAGCATGTAGGGCTCCCTGGCTCCCATCGCCGCCGACAACTCCACCAGGCGCTCGCGGAGCTTGCGCTTGTGTGTTTCGGCGACCATGCGGGCCGGATGGTCATCGCCCGGATATTCCACGACGGCATTGGTCAGTCCGCAGCCGCGGTATCCCGCTTGCGTGGCGCGCTGGGAAAGGCCCTCGATATAAGCCATCAGCTGCGCACGCGCATCGTCGGGATGCGTCTGCGCACCGGCCTCGAACACTTTCCAGAACGCCACTTCGTAGTCGCGCAGGTACTCCGCGGCAAGCTCGTCCTTGGACGCGTAGCTGCGGTAAAGGCTGGGCTTGGTCACGCCGGCCTTGGTGACGATTTCCTCCACGCCAATGGCGCGGATGCCTTCGCGGTAGAACAGCTCACGCGCGGTGCGCCGTATGCGCTCGGCGGCCTTGGGCTTACCTTCGACCGCAGGCTCGGCGGGCTCGGCAGGGGAATGTTTGTTCGACATGGCGCACGACTCTTGACAATGTTACCGATCGGTACGTACGATCCGCAAACCTTCCGTACCGACCGGTAACATGACTATACAGCGCACCCGCCCCTTCGGCCAGAAGTACGCCTTTGTCGTTGCCGGCGTGATCTTTCTTGCCCTGCTGGCCGCCGCCGGCGTCCGCGCCGCGCCCGGCGTGCTCATCCTGCCGCTGGGCAAGGCCTTTGGATGGAGCCGGGACACCATTTCGCTCTCCGCCGCGCTCGGCATCTTCCTCTACGGCATGGTCGGCCCGTTTGCCGCGGCGCTCATGCAGGCCGTGGGCGTGCGCCGCACCCTGATCGGCGCCCTGGTGCTGATGGCCGTGTCCATCTCGGCCAGCGCATGGATGACCCAGCCCTGGCATCTGATGGTGACCTGGGGCCTGTTCTCCGGCATCGGCTCGGGCTGCGTCGCCATCGTGCTTGGCGCCACGGTGGTGAACCGCTGGTTCGTCACGCATCGCGGCCTGATAATGGGCCTGCTCACCGCCAGCACGGCCACCGGCACCCTGGCCTTTCTGCCCGCCTTGGCGGCCATTGCGGAACATGGCGGCTGGCGTCCCGTGGTGTGGACGGTCGCCGCCGGCTGCGCCCTGCTGATTCCGCTGGCGTGGTGGCTGCTGCCGGAGCGCCCGTCCGACATCGGCCTGCGCCCCTACGGCGCCACCGAGGACGAGGTCGACACCGCACCACGCCGCAACCTGCTCTCCATCGCCCTGGGCACGCTGGCCGCGGCATCGAAACAGCGCACGTTCTGGTTCCTGTTCGCCACGTTCTTCATCTGCGGCTTCACCACCAACGGCCTGATCGGCACGCACTTCATCGCGATGTGCGGCGACCACGGCATTCCCGAAGTGCGCGCGGCGGGCCTGTTGGCGATGATGGGCGCGTTTGATCTCGTCGGCACCACGCTCTCGGGCTGGCTGACCGACCGCTACGATCCGCGCAAGCTGCTCTTCGTGTACTACGGTCTGCGCGGCCTTTCGCTGATCTGGCTGCCCTATTCCGATTTCTCGTTCGCCAGCCTGTCGTTGTTCGGCATGTTCTACGGCCTCGACTGGATCGCCACGGTGCCACCCACCCTGCGCCTTGCCACCGAAGCCTTTGGCGATCGCGACGCACCGGTAGTGTTCGGCTGGGTGGCGGCCGGCCATCAGGTGGGCGCCGCGAGTGCCGCGTTTTTCGCAGGCGCGTTGCGCACGCAGAGCGGCAATTATCTGCAGCCCTTCGTGGTTGCGGGCATCACCGGCCTGATCGCGGCCGGGCTGGCGCTGATGATCAATCGCCGTGCGCGGCTGCAACCAGCCTTGCAGGCCGGTTGATCAGGCCAGGCGCGTGCCGTTGGGAACGGGGCGTTCGACCGCGGTAAGCACGACGCCCTCGTCGGTGGGAAACCCGGTGAGCAGGAACTGGGAACGGAACGGCCCCACCTGCTTTTCGGGGAAATTGATGACGCCCACGACCTGGCGGCCGATCAGATCCTCGGCGCGATAGAGCTGCACGATCTGCGCGCTGGTCTTCTTCTCGCCGTATGGCCCGAAATCCACCCACACTTTCCATGCCGGCTTGCGCGCTTCGGGAAACGGCTCCACGCGCGTGACGGTTCCCGCCACGATCAATACCTTCTCGAAATCCGCCCAGCTGATGTCTTCCAGCGCCTTCGCATCCATCCCGCTCATCCTTCCAATCGCGTCTTGAACCAGTCCTTGCCCTGCTGCCACCAATAGCTGGCCTGCGCGCCTAGGTAACCGAACGGCCGATAGGTGGGATCCAGCCCATACGGCGCGAACTGTTTCCAGCGGTCGTCGCCATCGGCCAAGGCCGATGCCAACAGATCACCCGCCGCGCAGGTCGGGGCGAGCCCATGTCCACCGAACGCCTGCGCCCACCACAGGCCATCACCGCTGGTGCCGATCTGCGGCATCTGGTGGCGGGCGTAGCTCATCAAGCCCGACCACGCGTAATCGATGCGCACGCCCTTGAGCTGCGGAAACACGCGCAGCAGATCCCGTATCAGCAGGCGCTGTACCGCACGCGGCGAGCGATCGCGCACGGAAATCCGGCCTCCCCACAGCAGGCGGCTATCGGGCAGAGGCCGGTAATAGTCGAAGGCGAAGCGGGAGTCGTACACGGCCGCGCGTGTTTCCAGCGCATCGTTGAGGCGCTCTCCCAAGGGCTCGGTCACCATCACATAGGTGGCGATGGGCAGGATCGCCCGATCTACCTGCCGCTTCAGCCCTGCGAGATAGCCGCCGCAGGCAAGCACGACCTGATCGGCATGCACGGCGCCCTGTGCGGTTTCCACACGCCAACGCGAGCCGTCGCGGCGCAGCTGCCAGACGTCAGTGTTTTCATGCACGCTCACGCCCTGCTTTGCCGCGGCGCCGGCCAGGCCAATGGCGAGGTTCAGCGGGTGCAGGTGCAGCGCGTCGCGCTCATAGAGTCCGTCGTAGTAGCGGGTGGTGTGCACGCGCGCACGTAGCTCGCTTTGCGGCAGCCATTCCCATGCCACATCATAGTGCTTCGCCAACAACTCCTGGCGCTGGCGCAGCACCGCCGGGTCGCGGAACCAGTTCGCCCAGATCACGCCTTCGTCGACCAGATCGCAGGGAATGGCATAACGCGACACGCGCTCGCGGATACGCGCAACAGCATCGGTGGTCAGCCCGAACAGCGCGCGGGCCGCATCCTGTCCGCGCTGGTCGAGCAGGGCTTGCTCTCCCAGCGAATAGCCGCCGAACACGAAGCCGCCGTTGCGCCCGGAGGCGCCAAATCCGACCTGCTCGCGCTCCAGCAACACCACGTCGCGCACGCCGCGCTCGGCCAAGCCAAGCGCCGTATGCAGGCCCGCGAAACCGCCACCAATGATGGCGATGCGCGCATCCACCTTGCCTTGCAGCGGCGCAAATGGCGTGTACGGCGTCGCCGTGGCGCGGTAGTAGGAAACAGCCGGTGACGAAGTCATGCGTTGGGCGTGGGCTTGTCTCGGTACAGGCGATCAAGCATAGCGCAGCCGTGCGGCGTCTCCCCGCCATGACGCATGGCAGGGGCGCTCAGTCGACGACATTCACGCCTAGCGGGCGCATGTCGCTGCGACCGCGGTCGTCCACCACCCGCACTTCGTAGTTGCCGGCGGTGCCGGGCTGCCAGAACAGCGGCTCGCCCGGCACGCTGCGCCCTACGTAGGCATCGTTGACGAACCAGTACATCTCATGGACGGAGGCATCCGCATTGGCGCTGAAGGCGATGCGATCCTCGCCGCTGGACTTGAGCCGCAAGGCGTAGATGCTGCCGCGCAGCGGCGAGGTGATGGACGGCGGCTCGCCGTCGACGCCGCTCAGCACGCAGGCATCGTTGCGTGGCGGCGCGCGGCGCGGAATGCCGGCCTGCACGAACACGCGCTGCAACTCGGATGGCCAGTACTCGTAGACCTCCACATGAGTGCGCTTGCCCGCGTACGGCGGACAGGCGGGCTTGCCGGTGTCATCGTCAATCACCACCGGGCGATGCACCTGGCTCACGCGGATGGGCGACTTGCCCGGAATGAACCAAGTCATGCCACGCTGCGGACACCACTGATTGGGCAGGTCGCCACTGGCGAGACAGATCTCCACGCGTTTGAGGTGTGCAGGCATATGCCGCAGCGGTTCGGCCATGCGCGGCTGCGCGGCCCTCAGCGCGTCCACCATCTGGAAGAACAGCGGCGCCGCCGCGTCCACGCCCACGAAGGCGGGATTGCTGCTGCCGTCGAAATTGCCCACCCACACCACGAGCACATACGGCCCGAAGCTGCCGGCCGTCCACGCATCGCGGAAGCCCCACGACGTGCCGGTTTTCCAATACACCGGCAGGCGATCCGGCTGCGCGCCGGTGGTCTCGTCCGGCCGTGGATTCTGCCGCAGCATGTCCATGACCATGAAGCTGGCTTCGTCACTCAGCAGGCGCGTGCCGGCGGTTTGCGGATCGTCGGCCAGCAGGCGCAACGGTTTGAGTTCGCCGCGGTTGGCCAGCATGGCGTAGAAGCCGCCCAGCTCCTGCATGGTGACCTCGCCGCCGCCCAGCACCAGCGCCAGGCCGTAGTGCTTTTCGCTCGCCATGCGGCTGATGCCGGCATCGCGCAGAAACTGATAGAGACTCGGTTGTTGCAACTGCGAGGCCACCCACACGGCGGGGATATTGCGGCTGCGTATCAGGGCTTCCGTGGCCGTCACCGGTCCCAGGAAGTGCCCGTCGAAGTTTTCCGGTGCGTAGGGACCAAAGGCGGTCGGTACGTCACGCAGCACCGTCTGCGGATGCAACACGCCCTGGTCGAAGCCAAGCGCATAGATGAAAGGCTTGAGCGTCGAGCCGGGCGAACGCTTGGCGAGCGTGCCGTTCACCTGTCCCTGGATATCGGCGTTGCCGTAGTCGGCGGATCCCACCAGGGCCTTGATGCCCATGTCGCGCGTGTCCACCAGCAGCGCCGCGACATTGCGGATGCCGCGTCCGCTGTTGCGTTCCACGTAGCGATCCAGCTGGCGCTCCAGCACGTGCTGGAGATCGAGATCCAGCGTGGTCGTCACGCGGCTGTCCCTGTCGCTGGACATCATGCGGCGCGCAGCGAGCACCTGATCCACCGCATGCGGTGCCTCGAACGGCAACTGCGACAAAGGGCGAAGGCGCAACGGCAACGCAAACAATGGCTGCAGGCCGGCATCCTTCGGATGCAATGTTTTCCAGCGCACATAGAGCCGATTGCGCGAATCGCTGAGCCGGCGGCTGATAAGGTCAGGCGCATCCCCGCCCGCCTGCAGGCGACGGCTGGGATCCTGCGGGATCACCGCCAGCGTCAGCGCTTCGGGCAGGCTGAGCCTGTCGGCAGGCTTGTCGAAGTACGCCAGGCTCGCCGCGCCCACGCCTTCCACGTTGCGGCCGTACGGCGCGTAGTTGAGATAGGCCTCGAGAATCTGGTCCTTGGAGTAGAACAACTCCAGTTGGATCGCCCGCGCCACCTGCCGCAGCTTGCCCGCCGGCGTGCGCGTATTGAGCCGCCACAGCAGGCGCGCCAGCTGCATGGTGATGGTCGAGCCGCCCTGCCGATTGCCGTGGCTCACGTAAGTGACCCAGGCGCCGCGCATCAGTCCATAGGGATTGAAGCCGGGATGCCAGCGATACCAGCGGTCTTCGTGCAGCAAGACGCCATCCACCAGGGCGGGCGATACGTCCTTGAGCGGCACCCACAGACGGTAGCGCTGGTCATTTGCCAGGGTGAGGCGCAGCAAGCGGCCATGCGCGTCATAGACCGCCGTCGACGATGGCAGCCACGCATTCAGCGGACGATGCGGCCACCACCGGCACCCCACCAGCAATGCGGCGAGCAAGGCCGCGCCCACCAGCCAGTTCTGCCAACGGAGGACCCAGCGGACCATGGCGTGCCAGCAACGGACGATGGGCGAAGACATGAGCATGCGTGACATCCGCAGGCGCGCCCACCGGAGCGGGCGCGCCTTATCCATCAGGGTTGACGGACGACTTCCAGGGTCTTGCCGCCCGCCGTGCGCGCCTGCACGCGGCGGTCGTACAGCGCTTCGCCATAGGCCGGCGGCACGATGAACTTGCCGGCATTGGTGGCCTTGATGCGGTACACGAATTCACCGACGTCGGACGTGGCAGAGCCGTAGAGCACCACGCGATCCTCGCGGATGTCGGCGTACTCCAGCGCCCAGGTGGCCTTGCCCACGCCGATGGGCGAACGCCATTCGCTGGCCTTCACCTCGCTGTCGCCGCCGCCATCGCTCGCGTCGCTCCCATCGGGCTGCTGGTCCGTCACGGCCGGCGGCGGCTGGATCACCGGCTCGAAACCGCCCGGCAGCAAATCGACGATGGCCACGTCGTCCACGCCGCTGTCGTCCGTGGCGCGGATCTTCAGATGCACGTCGATCTCCTGGCCGATGGTCACCTTGTCGATGGCCTTGCCGTTGGTATCGGTGTAATCGCGGGTGATTTCCAGCCCCTGCTTGATGGCCTTGGCCGGCTGGTCACGGTCGTAACCGCCTTGGCTCACCACGCGCCACGCCGGCAGCGTGCTGTCGTTGGTGAAGCGCAGGCGTTTGGCGTCCGCATTCCAGCTGCCCGCCTGCAGCAGGTTGCCCTGCGGCGCAGCGATGGACTTCACCGAACCGTCGGCCATCACCTGGTCGATGCGCAGCTTGTCGAGCTGCACGTTGTTCTCCTGCGCATACGTATCCAGCGCCAGCAGCACCATCGACGACGACAAGGTGTTGTACCAGCCGTACTGCAACGGTTCGGTGATGTTTTCCATCACGCGCGGCGGCAGTGACTTCGCGCGATCGGGGAAGTGCTTGCTCAGCAGGTACAGCGTGCTGGCGTCGCGGATCAGCGAGTCGTAGTAGTAGCCATAGCTGTAATCCTTGTCGGCCTTGCTGCGCTCGAGCAGCTTCTGCGGACCGGCGATGAGCTGCGCGGCCTGCTTGTCCTGCTTGAGCAACTGGTACGACGCCGCCAGCCATGCCGCAGCCAGGTCGTTCTTCCACTGGTCAGGATAGGCGTCCTGCAGGCGTTTCTGCACCGCCGCCAGGTCATTGGTGGTGACATTGCCCTGGCGGGTCAGCAGGTACACCGCGTAGGCGCGCTGGCGCACCAGGTCGAGACCGTCCAGCGTATCGTCGCTGGCGAGCTGCTTGAGGTACTTGTTGCCCGCCTCGAACATGTCACGCGGAATGTCCACGCCGCGGTCCTTCGCCTCCAGCATGAAATGCATGGCGTAGGTGGACACGAACGGATTGGCATCCGGCGTGGCCGACCATAGGCCGAAGCCGCCCTGCCCGTTCTGGCGCGAATGCAGCACGTCCAGGAATTGCGACAACGCCTCTTCGTTGCTGAGCTTCTTGCCGCCGTTCATCGCCGGCTGCAGGGCATCGGCGAACACCTTTACCTGCGGCCACTTGGACAACACCAGCCGCGGCATGGCCGCACTGACGAGCTGCTCGCTGCAGTAGTGCTGGAAGTTCACCAGATAGGTGGTGAGGCCGCTCGATAGCACGACCGGGATGTTGGAGATGGCCGAGTCACGCGAGGCGTATTCGCTGTACATGCGACGCAGGTCCGGCTGGTCCTGCTTGCTGCCGGCGTCCACGCGGCCCACGTCCACCTGCGTGCGATAGGCCGAGGCCGGGCGCACCGACACATCCACGCTCTGGCGCGCCGACTTGTCGCCGTAGCCTGCCGTGAAGCTCAGGTTGCCGGAGCCCAGCTTGTCGGTCGCCTTGACGCGGAACGTCACCACGCCCTCGCGCATCTCGCCGAGGTTCAGGCTCTGCGTCGGCGTACCGACGATCTGCAACTGCGGGCCGGTCTTCAGCGTTACCGCCACCGGCACCTGCTTGCCGCCCAGCCCCGTGAGGTTGTTGGCGACGCCCACGCTGACGTCCACTTCGTCGCCCGGCGCGAGCGTGGTCGGCACGTTCGGCGAGAGCACGAAATCGCCGCGCACCGTGGTGCTGCCCTCGTAGGTGCCGACGCGATCGGACGACACGGCCACCGCCATCACGCGCAGCTTGCCGTTGAAGTAGTCCGGCACCTGATAGGTGAAATCCTTCTCGCCATTGATGTCGACGATGCCGGACCAGTACGCCACCGGCTTGTCGCGCTTGCGCTTGAACGGGTTGAGCTGGCGACCGATGGCTGCGTCAGCGTCACCGCCGGGCGCCGCCATGGCCATCAGCTTCTCGAAGTCCGGCAGGATCAGGTCGAGGATCTGCGAAGTACCCACTTCCAGCATGCGCTTGCGGAAGAAGAACTTCAGCGGATCGCCCAGCTTGTAGCGCGCCACCTGCAGGATGCCCTCGTCCACGGCGAACACCACCGCGCGCGTGGGCTGCGGTGCGCTGAGCTTGAAGGTCACCGTATCGCCCGGCTTCACCACGGCCGGCGACTCCACCTTGATGGCGTTGCGGCGCGCGTCCAGGTTTACCGAGAACGGCACCACGCCGTAGCTCAAGGGGCTCATGAAGATCTCGTCGGAGGACGGATCGCGGATGTACTGCACGTTGATGTAGCCGTTGCCCTCGAAATCCGCAGGCACGGTGATGTGCTGCACCGAGCTGCTGGTATCGGCGTGGAACCACGCATGCGCGTAGACCTTGTCGCGCTCGATGGTGATCAGGCCACTGCCGGCATAGGGCGCGCGGATGGCGATGTCCACCGACTCGCCCGGCGCGTAATCCTGCTTGCTCAGGTTGAGCTGCAGCTCCGCGTTGCGATCCAGCGAACGCGAGACGTTGGCGGCACCGGCCACCGAATACTCCACGCGGTTCACTTCCACGCCGTCGCTGCTGCGCACGATCACCAGCGCGTAGTTGCCCGGCTTGTCGGTCGGCAAGGCGTAGTCCATGCCGTTGGCGGGCACCGACAAGGGCTGCTCGTTGATCGTCACTTCCTTGAGCTTGGACTGGTACTTGTAGACGCCCGAGTCCTGCTTGGTGAGCACGGAGAGGTAACGCCGCTCGATCAGGCGCGCCTTGAGGTCCTTCAACGCGATCGACTTGGCCGTGTGGTCGATGGCGACCAGGTGCACGCTGCGCGTCGCATCACGATTGATGTAGTCCAGGTTGTCGACCGACTTGTAGCCCACCAACCAGTCGTTGCTGGACACCAGTGTCTGCGCGGCGGCGGCGACACTGCGGCCGCCTTCCGGCTCATACGCCTTGGCCAGGAAATACAGCTGATAGGTGGCGTCGGCGTACTTCTTCAGGTCGAGATCGAACTCCGCGTGGCCCTTGTCGTCGGTCTTGCCGTCCTGCAGCTTGTCCTCGTAACCCTCCTTGGCGCGACGCACGTCGTAGAAGTGGTAGTCCGGCCAGCTGCGGAACGCCGGCCATGCCGGACGCAGGGTCAGCGACGCCTCGACACGGCGATCCGCCGCGGGCGTGCCGAACAGGTTCATCACGTCCACGATGCCCTTGATCTGGTCGGGCTTGACCCAGCCTTCCGGCACCTGCCCGGCCAGCTTGGCCTCGACCTTCATGCGGTCGGGCAGAAATTCCTTCACCTGCACCGTGGTGCTGCCGATCTGCGCGCCGGCCTTGCCGTCCTTGACGATGTAGAGGTTCACCGTCCATGTGCCGGTCGGCGCCGTTTCGGCGGGTGCGTATTCGAGTTCGCCAAAGCCGGAAGCATCCATGGACATGGGCAGCTGCTTCACCGTCATGCCGCGTGGATCGACGATTTCCGCCTGCAGCGGCACGCCGACCACGCTGCGCGTCCAGCTGGCCGCGCGCACGATCAGGCCAATGTGGAAGGTGTCGCCCGGCCGATAGATACCGCGATCGGAGAACAGGTAGGACGACAGCTGCCCTTCGTTCTGAGCATTGCGCTCGCCGCCCACGTCGAAGCGCGAGAAGTCGAGCTTGCGTTCGTAGCTGGTCGAGCCGCCGATGGGCAGGAACGAGAGATCGTCGCCCTTCTTCACCACGTAGAGCGTGGGCTGCTTTTCGCGATCCAGGCCCTTCAAGGTGGGGAAATGCACCACGCCATCCGCCGAGGTGGTGTCGCTGAACAGCGTCTGCCCGTTCACCGCCAGCACGGACACCGTCGCGCCGCCCACCGGCTGACCGCTATGGATGGATTGCACGAACACATCCTGGCTGCCATCCAGCGAGCGCTTCACCAGCATGCCCAGGTCGGTCACCACGATCAGGCGCGTGTCGGTGGGGCTGGACGTGTCGCCGCCATCGCCGTTGTCGGCCATCTCGCCCTGCTCGTCGCCGCCCTCTTCCGGCTCGTCGCCGGCGCTGTCGTTGGTCGGCGCTGCCTGCGGCTGGTTCTCCGCCGCCTTCCTGGCCTCTTCCTTCTTCTTCTCGGCTGCGGCGTCGTAGCTGGAAAGATGCAGCAGGAACACGCCGCGCTTGCCTTCCTTCAGGTACTGGCCCAGATCGATGCCTTCGTAATGGGCCTTGGCGGGGTCATCCTTGGGGAAGCTGCGCTTCTGCTCGAAGCGTTCCACGATGTGGTCTTCGCTGAAGTCGTAGCTCAACTCGGGGCGCGCGTACGTGCCCTGGTTGAAGCTCACCAGATGCTGCAGCTGGTCGGGCAGCACGCGGCCGACTTCGACACGCATGCCCGGCAGGTTGCGCGACACCACGGAGATGCGCTTGCTGCCCGACATGGAGAGCAGCGAACCGTCCGCCATGAAACGCAGCAGCTTGGGATAGTTGGGCACGGCGACGACCGTGGTGTAGGCCTTGCCCAGGATGTAGCCGCCGAAGGATTTCAGCCCCTTGTCGACGCGCACGTAGATGCGCTGCCCAGGCGCCGCATGGAACTTGAAGCTCTGCACGGCCTCGTAGTCATTCTCGGTCGGCACCATCTCCAGTTTCAGCGGCTGGCTCTGGCGCAACAGCGCCTCGCCGACTTCGGATGCCGCCCAGTCATACGGCGGCGCGTCGTCGGCCTGCTCCTCTCCCGGCTTGCGCGCGGGCAGCACCCACGCCTTCACCAGGCCGGCCAGTTCGCTGTCGCGCACCGTGCCGCCGACGTTGACCATCAGCACCTGCTCGGGCTCGTACTTTTCGTTGTCGACGAGGGTGGGTTCGACGCTTTCGATGGAGAGGCTGTACAGCCCCGGCACGCGCACCTGCGCTTTGATCGGCTCGCTGGTGCCATCGCCGCCGCGCGCGCTGCGGACGCCCTTGGCGATGGTGTAGGCCACCGCGCTTTCATCGCGCGGCAGGGAAAGCGGCTGCGAATGGATCCAGGCGTGCAGCTTGTACTGGTCGTAGGTGACGGTGTACTTGAGCGCGGCATCGCCACCAACGCGCTGCTTCAGGCCCACGTCGATGCGCTTTTCGAACTCCGCGCTGTCGACCGGATAATTGAACGTCACCGGCAGGATGGTCTTCTTCGCCGTGGCGTCCTGCGGATCCTGGTAGAACTCGCCGTTCTCCACCTTCGCTTCGAACGCCGGGGTATCGAATGCGAAATGGTCGTCGGCCATCAGCACGTGGCGTGCGAATGCCTTGGCAACCTCGAAGCGCACTTCGAAATGCTTGCCGACGGGCCAGTCTTCCGCGGGGACGAACTTGAGCGTGCGGTCGTCGACCCAGCTCCACTGACCCTTCATCGCCGGCTGCAGGGTGACGCCTGCCGTCACCGGCTTGCCGACCTGCTCGATCGGCGCGGCGGATCCGGAGAAGGTCACCATCAGCGGATGGATGACGATGGGCTGGTGGGCGTAGTCCGTGATGGCGGGCGCGGACGCGCTCAGCGTGATGCGGGAGGGCTCCACCGGCTGGGGGCGATTCTTGTACCACTGCCAGCCAAACCAGCCGCCGCCCAGTACCACCAGCGCGGCCAACAAGGTGCCTGCGGCATGCACCGGGCGGCGCCGGACCCAGCCGCCCGTGGCGGGAAGCCAGGCAGGCACGGACCAGCTGACCTGCCCCACCAGGGGGCGCAGTATCAGGCCTATGCCAGCGAAAAGCCCGCGCAACAGACGCAAGGGCAACAAGAGCAGAAATCGCAGCAGATCCATGATGCCTTCCCGGTTTTCATCCAATGAACACGGCGCCACGCCGGCCAGGCGAAGCCAGGTGCGCCAAAACGCCCGCCTCTCGCGAAGCGGACCCGACCACACCGGCTTACCCTGTCAATAGCATGCTCGCCAGACATGGCGAAATGCGGCAGGGATTCTGACATGCCCGCGTCAGCAACGCATGCGGACGCGGGCGGTATAGGAAAAACCTGACATCACGACGGGAGGTCCGCCGCGAGAACGCCGGCCCCTTGCGGGCCGGCGTCGAATGACACTCAGAGCGTCGCCATGATCTCGCGCACGACCGGCGCAAGCTTGGGATCCTGCATGGCCATGTGCATGGTGGCGCGCACCAGGCCGGCCTTGTTGCCGCAGTCGAAGCGCGTGCCCTCGAAACGATAGGCAAGCACCTTGCCCTGTTCCTTCAGCAAGGCGTCGATGGCGTCGGTCAACTGGATCTCGCCGCCGGCACCCGGCGTGGTCTGCTCGAGCAGCTCGAAGATGCGGCCCGGCAGGACGTAGCGACCCACCACCGCAAGGTTCGACGGCGCATCCGCCGGCTTGGGCTTTTCCACCATGTGGCGGATCTGCGCACTGCGGTCATCGACCGGCGTGGCATCGACGATGCCGTACTTATCGGTGTCGCTGGGCGGCACTTCCTCCACCGCGATGACGCCGGCGCTCTGCGACTGCGCCAGCTCGGCCATCTGGCGCAGAGCGCCCTTGCCCTTGTTCCAGATCAGGTCGTCGGGCAGCACCACGCCGAACGGCTCGTCGCCCACCACCGGCTTGGCGCACAGCACCGCGTGGCCAAGGCCTAGCGCCTCGGGCTGGGTGACGAAGATCGCGCGCACGTGCTTGGGCAGCGTGCCCTGCACCAGCGCGAGCAGTTCGTCCTTGCCCTTTTCCTGCAGCTTGGCTTCCAGCTCGTACGCCTTGTCGAAGTAGTCGGCAATGGCGTGCTTGTAGCGGTTGGTGACGAAAATCAGCGTGTCGGCGCCCGCGTCCACCGCTTCGTCCACGGCGTACTGGATCAACGGACGATCCAGCACCGGCAGCATTTCCTTGGCGACCACCTTGGTCGCGGGAAGGAAACGCGTACCGAGACCGGCCACGGGAAACACGACCTTGCGCAACGGCTTGCTCACTCACTTTTCTCCTGATTCATTACGACGCAGCTCCACCACGTTGTCCGCCTGCACCGTGTCGCTCCAGCGGAACGACGGCAGCAGGTTGGAGACACACTGGCGCAACGTTTCCTCGTCATAGGCCACGACGGCATCGGCCGCCCTGGCCATCTGCGCATTGAGCAGATCCCACTTCACCGGACGGTACTGCGCCAGGAAGATCTTGGCGTGCGTGGTCTCGATGTAGTTCTCCAGCGGGTGGAACAATTCCTCGAACAGCTTCTCGCCAGAGCGCAGGCCGGTGTAGACGATGGGAATCTCGGTGCCAGGCTTGCGGCCGGCGAGGCGGATCATCTGTTCGGCCAGGTCGCGGATCTTGATCGGCTCCCCCATGTCCAGCGCGAAGATCTCGCCGCCCTTGCCGATGCTGGCCGCCTGCAGGATGAGCTGGCAGGCCTCGGGAATGGTCATGAAGTAGCGGGAGATCTCCGGGTGCGTGATGGTCACCGGGCCGCCGTTGCGGATCTGCTCGCGGAACAGGGGCACCACGGAACCCGCCGAATCGAGCACGTTGCCGAATCGCACCGTGATGAAGTGCGTATTGGAATGCTCGTTGAGGTTCTGGCACCAGATTTCCGCCAGGCGCTTGCAGGCACCCATCACGCTCGTGGGGTTGACCGCCTTGTCGGTGGAAATGAGCACGAAGCACTCGACATGGTGGCGATCCGCCAGGTCGGCCACGTTGCGCGTCGCCAGCACGTTGTTGCGGAACGCCGCGCGCAGTTGCGCCTGCAGCATGGGCACGTGCTTGTAGGCCGCCGCATGGAAAACCACCTGCGGCTTGTATTCGGAGAACAGCTTGCGCATGGCGGCGGAATCGCCACAGTCGGCCAGCACGCCTTCGTAGATCAGCTCCGGATACTCGGCGCGCAATTCCTGCGAGATCCGGTACAGGTTGAACTCGCAGTTGTCGACCACGCACAGCGACTGCGCGCCCAGGCGCGCCACCTGCCGGCAAAGTTCCGAGCCGATGGAACCGCCGCCGCCCGTCACCAGCACGCGGCGCCCGGTCAGCGTCACGCGAATGGCCGTCCAGTCGAGCTCGACGGTGTCGCGGCCCAGCAGGTCCTCGATGGCGACTTCCTTGATCTCGTTGAAGTGCGCGCGCCCGGAGACCACGTCCTCCAGCTTCGGGATGGTGCGGTACGGCAGGCCACTGAGGTCGCACAGTTCGACCACGCGGCGCATTTCCTGCGTGGATGCGCCCGGCATGGCGATGAGCAGCATCTGCACCGCCACTTCGCGGGCAAGCTCCGGAATCTGGTCGATGCGACCCAGCACGGGCTTGCCGTTGATGCTGGCGCCGCGCAGGCTTTCCTTGTCGTCGACGAAGCCGACGACGGAGAAGCCGTGGTCGCGGTGAAGATCACGAGACAACGCCTCGCCGGCGCGATCGGCGCCCACGATGAGAACGCGCTGAGCCGGCTTGGCCTGAAACAGGTCGACGCGGCTGTCCTTCCAGAACCGGTAGGCGAGCCGGGGCGCGCCCAGCAGCACCGACAGCACCACGGGATACAGCAGCAGCACGGAGCGGGGAACGTCGGCCAGGCGGTTGTAGAGGATCAGCACCGCCGCGATGGCCAGCGCGCCGATGACGGCCGCACGCAGGATGTTCCACAGGTCGGGAAGGCTGGCAAAACGCCAGACGCCCTTGTACAGGCCCGTCCAGCTCAGCACGGCCCCCTGCACCAGCAGCACCAGCGGAAACTCCAGCGCATGGAAGCTGATCGCGGCGTTGTCGATCATGGCGTAGCGCAGGGCCTTGGCCACCCACCAGGCCAGGGCAGCCATCAGCAGGTCGTGGAGCACCACGGCCGTTCGCGGATGAATGACACCGACCCATTTACGTAGCGACATGTCGACCCTTGTTCCCTGCGCGCCAAAGGCATCGGCGCTTCATGACAATCCAAACGGCGGTCGCTATCAGATAGGTGCCGACACATACCGGCACCGACCATGCGGGCCTGGCCCATGCGAGGTAAGCGAGCGGTGCCGCCACCAGCATGTTCCAGCCCAGATAGCACGCCCCCCCCGTGGCATGCGTGAATCCACTGCGGACCATCCACTGGTACAGATGTTCGCGATGCGCAGTGTACCAACGACGGCCACTCACCATACGGCTGAGAAGCGTAAGGGTAGCGTCCGCTACAAAAGATGAACTGAGGATCAGGGCCGGCCAGACGAGCTGGCTGTGCTGGCGCCACAGCAGGGCCGTGAAGGCGAAAATCAGCAGCCCCATGGTGCCGCTGCCCACGTCACCCATGAAAATGCGGGCCCTGGGCCGGTTGAAGTACCAGAAACCCAGGGCGGCGGCTGCCAGGCAGGCGCAGGCCGTGGTCATGGCAGGCTGCGCCGCCGACCACGCGAGCAGCCCCAGGCCCACGCCGACGAAGATCACCTGCTGGGCCAGCAGGCCGTCGATGCCGTCCATGAAGTTGTGCAGATTGATGCTCCAGCCGCCGGCCAGCATCAGCACGGGCACCCACCACCAGGACATGCCGGAACCGGCCAGCGCCGCGGCAAGCAGGCCGGCCGACAGCAGTTGGATGCCGAACCGGGGCAGCACCGGTAGGGAGGCATGGTCGTCCCACCAACCCACCGCCGCGACCAGGGCCGTGCCGGTCGCCAGGGCCACCACCACCATCGGGGGCAACGCTCCCGGAAGCGCCCAAAGGCTCGCCGGCACGGTCAACAGCACCGCCACGACGATGCCGATGCCGCCGCCGCGAGGCGTGGGAAGCGTGTGCGAGCGGCGTTGTCCGGGCAGGTCCATCATGCCGCGGCGATGCGCGTAAGCGATGGCGCCCCGCACCACCACCATCGCTATCACCCAGGCGGCCAGCACCATCCCTATCGCCAGCGGGCCAAAATTCATCCGCGCCTCATTCGTTGGCCACGCCATGAATCGGGCGGATGGTGCTCCAGCTCTTGCAACTGGGGCATTGCCAATGGTGCGCCTTGGCGCCGAAACCGCATCGGCTGCAGCGATACATGGCCTGGCCTTCCAGCAGCTTTTTGGTCAGATCGCGCAGGATCAGGAAGTTCTCCCGCGCCTCGCCTTCCATCTTGTCCATGGTGGCGTCGATCAGCGCCATCAGGCCGCGCACCGACGGGCGCTGGCGAAGCTGCGAGGTCAGGAACTCCACCGCCGTGCGCTCGCCGTCGCGCTGCTGGTAAAGGCGCGTCAGCGCCAATACCGGCGAAATGCCGTGGTAACGCTCCAGGATGTCGCGCAGGAAATGCTCGGCATGCTCCATCTGCTGCGAACGCGCGTAGCTGTTGAGCAAGGGCGGCAATATCTCGGGAACGAAGGCGATGTCCGCCTCCACCGCATGCTCATAGGCCTTCGCCGCTTCCGCATGCTGCCCTTCCTCGGCATACAGACGCCCGGTCAACATGAAGGCGCGCACGCAATCGGGCTGGCAGGCAAAGGCCTGCCGCAGGTATTCGCGCGCATCCTGCCGTGCGCCGTGCTGGCGCGACTGCTCGGCCAGTTCGCAGTAGAACTGGGCGATCATACCGGCCTCGTCCTCGCCGGTCATGGCTTCCAGTCGGCGCGCATGCTCGATGGCCTTGTGCCAATCGCGCTCGTGCTGATAGATGGCGATGAGATGACGCAGGGCCGAAGGCGCGTGGGCGTCCATCGCCACCAGGTCGGAAAACAGGGTTTCGGCGCGATCCAGCAGGCCCGCGCGCATGTAATCCTCGCCCAGCTCCAGCAGGGCGACCGTCTTCATGGCATCGGAAAGCCCGGGACGGGACACCAGGTGCTGATGCAGGCGGATCGCGCGATCCACCTCGCCGCGACGGCGGAACAGGTTGCCCAGCGCAAGATGGGTTTCCACCGTGTCGCGGTTGTATTCGGCCAGCTTGAGGAACACCTCGATGGCCTTGTCCTGCTCCTCGTTGAGCAGGTAGTTCAGGCCGCGGAAGTAGTCCGAGGACAGCTCGCTGACCTGCGCGCCGGAACGCCGCACGCCCGCTCGGCGCGCCGTCCACCAGCCACTTGCAAATGCTGCCGGTACCAGCAGGATCAATACGTACAGAAGCGCGCTCATGCACCGGCCGGTGAGGTTTTGGCCTTGCCGCCCGACTGCCCCGCCGCTTTGCGGCGCAGGCGCTGCTGCCTGGCGCTGACGCCCAGCCAGGCCGTGAGCCCGCCCAGCAGCCAGCCGATCACCAATGCCAGCAGCAAGGCTGCTCCCTTGGGTACCGAAAGTTGCGCAAAGCCCAGGTCATAGCCGACCAGATCGGCATTCAGCGCCCCCAGCACGATGCCGGCGGCGATGAAGAGCAGGAGGATCAGCATGACGATCAGGCGCATGTCGCGACTTTAACCGATTGCCTTAAGCCGTCACAGGCGGTGGGCGGCCTCGCCCTTCACAAACCGGACGGCCAACGCAGTTCCGGATTCATCTGCCCTGCGCGCAAGAACCTGCCTTCAGGCAAAAAAGAAGGCAGGATCGGCTCGTCGCCGCCTGCCTTCATCAAGCTGATCCAAAGGGACGCCCGCGACGGGGCATCACTCCAGATTCATGTTGACGCGCTCGCGCAGTTCCTTGCCCGGCTTGAAGTGCGGGACATGCTTGCCCGGCAGGGCTACTGCGTCGCCCGTCTTGGGGTTGCGACCCATGCGCGGCGGACGGTAATGCAGCGCAAAGCTGCCGAAACCGCGGACCTCGATGCGCTCGCCATTGGACAGGGCATGGCTCATCTGTTCGATCACGCTCTTGACCGCCAGCTCCACGTCGGCAAACGCGAGATGGGTCTGACGCCGTGCCAGCGCCTCAATCAATTCGGATTTGGTCATGGGTCCCCAATGTCCGTGACGTGAAACCGCGGGGCGGCCGAGCGCCGCCCCGCATTCCTAGCAAGTACTTTAGTCAGCCTTGTTGAGCTGCTCCTTGAGCAGCGCACCGAGCTTCGTCGTGCCGCCGGAGGCGTTCGAGTACTCGGCCATGGCGTCGTGCAGTTCTTCTTCGTCCTTCGCGCGGATCGACAGCTGCAGCTGACGGCCCTTGCGATCCATACCGGTGAACTTGGCCTCGACCTTGTCGCCCACCTTCAGATGCTGCGTGGCATCGTCGATGCGCTCCTTGGCGATGTCGTTGGCGCGCAGGTAACCCTCCACGCCCTCGCCCAGGTCGATCACCGCACCCTTGGCGTCCACTTCCTTCACCGTGCCGGTGACGATGGTGCCGCGCGGGTTGGTGGCCATGAACTGGCCGAACGGATCCTGCTCCATCTGCTTGATGCCGAGGGAGATGCGCTCGCGCTCCGGATCCACGGCCAGCACCACGGCTTCGATCTCGTCGCCCTTCTTGAAGTTGCGCACGAGGTCTTCGCCGGAGGCCTGCCAGGAGATGTCGGACAGGTGGACCAGGCCGTCGATGCCGCCGTCCAGGCCGATGAAGATGCCGAAGTCGGTGATCGACTTGATCTGGCCGGATACCTTGTCGCCCTTCTTGTGCATGGCGGCGAAGGCTTCCCACGGGTTCGAGCGGGTCTGCTTGATACCCAGCGAGATGCGGCGACGCTCTTCATCCACGTCCAGCACCATCACTTCGGTCTCGTCACCGACCTGCACGACCTTGGCCGGGTTGACGTTCTTGTTGGTCCAGTCCATTTCGGACACGTGGACCAGGCCTTCCACGCCCGGCTCGATCTCGACGAAGCAGCCGTAATCGGTGACGTTGGAGACCTTGCCGAACAGGCGGCTGCCGACCGGGTAGCGGCGGGCGATGGCGACCCACGGATCGTCACCCAGCTGCTTGAGGCCCAGCGACACGCGGTTGCGCTCGCGGTCGTACTTCAGCACGCGGACGTCCAGCTCGTCGCCGACGTTGACGACTTCGGACGGATGACGCACTCGCTTCCACGCCATGTCGGTGATGTGCAGCAGGCCGTCGATGCCGCCCAGATCCACGAACGCGCCGTAGTCGGTGAGGTTCTTGACCGTGCCCTTGACCACCGCGCCTTCGGTCAGGCGTTCCAGCAGCTTCTCGCGCTCCTCGGAGAACTCGGTCTCGACGACGGCGCGGCGGCTGACCACCACGTTGTTGCGCTTACGGTCGAGCTTGATGATCTTGAACTCGAGGTCCTTGCCTTCCAGGTAGACCGGATCGCGGACCGGACGCACGTCGACCAGGGAGCCCGGCAGGAACGCGCGGACGTCCTTGATGTCGACGGTGAAGCCGCCCTTGACCTTGCCGGAGATCTTGCCGGTGATGGTCTCTTCCTTGTCGAAGGCCTGCTCGAGGTCGTCCCACACCATGGAACGCTTGGCCTTCTCACGGGAGAGCTTGGTCTCGCCGAAGCCGTCTTCCAGGGCGTCGAGGGCAACCTTCACCTCGTCGCCGACCTGCACTTCCAGCTCTCCGTTCTCGTCCTTGAACTGCTCGATCGGGACGATGCCTTCGCTCTTCAGGCCAGCGTTGATCACGACGACGTCGTTGCGGATTTCCACAACGATACCGGTGACGATCGCGCCCGGCTTCAGCTTGGAGATAGCCTGTTGGCTCTGTTCAAACAGCTCGGCAAAACTTTCAGTCATGTTGATTCCAGAAATGAGAAAAGGCCTTAGGTCCTTGTGCGCACCTGTGTGAATGGCGCACGGACGGTCGGCCCACCGGTTATGGGTGTCGCGGGATCATCCCTTGCGGGAACAACGCCCTTGGCACCGTTGACCAATATCCCCTGCCTGGGCAGGGGCGCCAAAAGCCGTCGGCAACCCGGTCAGGGCTGCACGACAGCCAATACTTTCGCGACGACGTCGTCGATGCCCATGCCGGTGGTGTCGATGAAAACCGCATCCGCGGCCGGCTTGAGCGGCGCGACCGCTCGTGAGGCATCACGGGCGTCGCGCGCTTCGATCTCGCGCTGAAGGGTGGCAAGTGTAACGCTCAGTCCCTTTTCCTTCAACTGCTTATAGCGCCTTTTCGCCCGTTCGGCCGCACTGGCGGTCAGGAACACCTTGAAGGGCGCGTCGGGGAAGATCACGGTACCCATGTCCCTGCCGTCGGCCACCAGGCCCGGGGCCTTGCGGAAAGCCAGCTGCATGTCGACAAGTGCCTGACGCACCGAGGGAATCGAGGCAATGGCCGAGGCCGCCGCGCCCGCCGTTTCGGTGCGCAATTCGTCGGTGGCGTCATGGCCGTTCACCAGCACGCGGGTGTCGTTGCCGTCGGCGGCCGCCTGGAATCGGATCCTGGTGGTCTCGGCGCAGCGGGTCACGGCCTCGGCATCGGAAAGGTCCAGGCCTTCCATGCCCGCCGCGTAGCCCACCGCCCGGTACAGCGCGCCCGAATCCAGCAGGCGCCAACCTAGTTTCTCAGCGACCATGCGACTGATGGTGCCCTTGCCCGACCCCGAGGGTCCGTCGATGGTGAGTACGGGGACGGACGAGGAAGGGGACATGGAGGCTCCTGACGGCGGCGAAAGAAAACGCATATGCTATCGCGTTGGTCCTCGCACGGAACGCGGGATGTCCACTCCCTACTCATTGTCCGTCTGAACCATGCAAGTCCTTACCATGACCGATCTGCGTCGCGAATTCGAACAGGCCGCCGAAGATGTCCAGCGGCTTGGCCAGCGACCGGACAACGATACCCTGCTCAAGCTCTACGCCCTCTACAAGCAGGGTTCCGAGGGCGACGTGCAGGGCGAGCAACCAGGCTTTTTCGATTTCGTCGGCACCGCCAAGTACGAAGCCTGGGCCCAATTGCGCGGCGTGTCGGAAGACGATGCCATGCAGCGCTATATCGAGCTGGTGCACGAACTGCTGAGCTGAGCCAGCCCGCGCCGGCCGCAGGTGCGGCGCCAAGGGGAAAACCGACACCATCCCAACGTCCCGGCTAGAAACCGAGGCATCGATGTCGTGCGCCTGCAAGCGCCCTCTTGCTTTCAAACGCCGTCCGCAGGCACATTCATACGATCGTTTGAACCCGGTCGACGGTCCGCATGAACTTTCCCCACCTGTTCTCCCCGCTTGATCTGGGGCACACCACCCTGCCCAACCGCATCCTGATGGGCTCGATGCACACCGGGCTGGAGGACAAGGCCAGCGACTACGACAAACTGGCCGCCTACTTCGCCGAGCGCGCCCGCGGCGGCGTGGGCCTGATGGTCACCGGCGGCATCGCGCCCAGCATCCAGGGATGGCTGAAACCGTTTGGCGGCCGGCTTTCGATGCCCTGGCACGTGGCGCGCCACCGCAAGCTCACCCGGGCCGTGCATGCCGAAGGCGGCAAGCTGTGCATGCAGATCCTGCACGCGGGCCGCTACGGCTATCACCCGCTTTCCGTCGCGCCGTCGAAGATCAAGTCGCCCATCACGCCGTTCACGCCACACGCGCTTTCCAGCGGCGGCGTCGAGCGCACCATCCGCGACTTCGTCCGCTGCGCGAAGCTCGCGCAGGATGCCGGCTATGACGGCATCGAGGTGATGGGTTCGGAAGGCTATCTGATCAATCAGTTCCTGACGTCGCGCACCAACCAGCGCAGCGACGCGTGGGGCGGCGACGCAGCGAAGCGCATGCGTTTCCCCGTGGAAATCGTGCGTCGCACGCGCGAAGCGGTGGGCCGCGATTTCATCATCATCTACCGCCTGTCGATGCTTGACCTTGTCGAGAACGGCCAGGACTGGAGCGAGATCGTCGCACTGGCCAAGGCCATCGAAGCAGCCGGCGCCAGCATCATCAACACCGGCATCGGTTGGCACGAGGCGCGGGTTCCCACCATCGTCACCAGCGTGCCGCGCGCCGGTTTCGCGTGGGTGACGAAGAAGCTCAAGGGCGAGGTGTCGATCCCGCTGATCACCACCAATCGCATCAACATGCCCGAGGTGGCCGAGCAGATTCTCGCCACCGGCGAAGCGGACATGGTGTCGATGGCGCGCCCGCTGCTGGCCGATCCCGCATGGGCCAACAAGGCCAAGGCGGGCCGCAGCGAGCGCATCAATACCTGCATTGCCTGCAACCAGGCGTGCCTGGACCATGTATTCAAGAACCAGCGTGCGAGCTGCCTGCTCAACCCGCGCGCCTGCCATGAAACCGAGCTGCGCATCGAAGCCGCTCCGTCGCGCAAGAAGATCGCCGTGGTCGGCGCAGGTCCCGCAGGCCTCGCCTGCGCCAGTACGCTCGCCGAGCGCGGCCACGCCGTGACCCTGATCGACCAGGCCAGCGAGATCGGCGGCCAGTTCAACTACGCCAAGCGCATTCCAGGCAAGGAGGAATTCCACGAAACCTTGCGCTACTTCCGTCATCGCCTTGACGACATGGGCGTGACGCTGAAGCTGGGACAGGTGGCCGATGCGTCCACGCTCGCGGCCGATGGCCACGACGAAGTCGTCGTCGCCACGGGCATCACGCCGCGTCGCGTGCACTTCCCCGGCAGCGATGACGCGCGCGTGCTCAGCTACCTCGACGTGCTCGCCCACGACAAGCCGGTGGGCCAGCGCGTGGCGATCATCGGCGCGGGCGGCATCGGCTTCGACGTGGCGGAGTTCCTGGTCGAACACGCCCCGTCGGCCACGCTCGACGTGTCCCGCTGGACCCGCGAATGGGGCGTGGACATGCAACTGTCGACGCGCGGCGGCCTTGCCACGGCGAAACCCGAAGCGCCTGCTCGCCAGGTCTGGCTATTGCAGCGCTCGGAAGGCCGTCCCGGCGCCAGGCTCAACAAGACCACGGGCTGGGTGCACCGCGCCACGCTCAAGGCCAAGCGCGTCACCATGCTCGGCGGCGTCAGCTATGAGCGCTTCGACGACGAAGGACTGCACATCACGGTGGACGGCAAGCCCCAAATACTGCCGGTGGACAACGTGATCGTCTGCGCCGGCCAGGAGCCGAACCGCGCGCTTGCCGATGCATTGGCCGCGGCCGGCATCAAGACCCACGTGATCGGGGGCGCCGACGTCGCGGCCGAGCTGGACGCCAAGCGCGCCATCGACCAGGGTACCCGCCTGGCCGCGAGCCTCTGACGGCCGTTGCGGCGGGAGCGAAGCCCTGCGCTCCCGCAACGCAAGCCACTGATCCCAAACGACAACGCCCGGCGCTAGGCCGGGCGTTGTGCTGGAAAAGGAAGCGCCCCGCTGGGCGACGCGTCGATATGGGTCAGGGGGGAGGAAGACCAGATATCGCGGGGATAGCGTCGCAGCGGGGCGAGGGTCGCCGGCACCTGGGGGGAGGGGACGGTGCCGGGACGGAAGAAATAATATGATCGACGCATTATAGAAACCAATATATTTTTCCCCCACCACTTATAGGCAAAACATCTTAAAGCCTCAAAATGTTCGACTTCCGTCAGCTTCGTTACTTTGTAACAGTCGCCGAGGAGCTCAGCTTCACCCGAGCCGCCCAGCGCCTGTACATCTCGCAACCGCCTCTTTCTCAGCAGATTCAGGCGCTTGAGAATGACCTGGGGGTGCGCCTGCTGGAGCGGAACAAGCGCAACGTCTCGCTGACCGAGCCGGGCAAGCTGTTCCTGGAACAGGCCCGGCAGATCCTGGACAAGGCCGAGGAGGCCCGGGCCCAGATGGCGGACGCCGCCACCGGCTTCAGCGGCAAGCTGCGGCTGGCCTATACCGTGTCGGTGACCTTTCACCCCGCCCTGCCCCAGACCCTGCTGCGCTATCGCAGCTTTGCGCCCCAGGTGCGCCTGATGCTCAGCGAGATGTACACCGAGCAGCAGTACGCCGCCCTGGTGGCCGGCGACCTGGACGTGGGCTTCGTCCGCGACGAGCCTGAACACCCTGGCATGGCCAAGCAGCTGCGGCTGGATGTGATCGACCGCGAGCCCCTGCTGCTCGCCCTGCCCGCCAACCACCCCATGGCCGACCGCGAAAGCATCTGGCTGCGCGAGGTCGCCATGGAGGCGTTCATCGTGCAGCCACGCGAACTGGCCGCCACCCTGTACGACCGACTGGCCCAGATCGCCGCGAAGGCCAATTTTCATCCGCTGATCCGCCAGCATGCCCAGCAGATCAATGGCCTGCTGGTGTTAGTGGCGGCCGGCATGGGTCTGGCCCTGGTTCCTGCCTCCATGCGCTCGGTGAACCTGCCGGGCGTCAAGTACCTGCAGTTGGAGGACCCGGACGCCTTCATGCTGCTCGCGCTGGCCAGCCGCATCGATGACCCCAACCCGGTCGTCCGCCGCTTCCTGAGCGCCATGACCGAGCCGGACTGATCCTGGATCTCATGGCCGCATGAACAAACCATTTGGCTGCCGATCCAAGGACTTGTACGAAGTCAACAAACTGTTTATGATTGCTGTCTTGTATTTTTTCTTTCGATAGTTTCAGGAGCTGGCCGTGAAGGTGCTTTCCTCTTTGAAGTCCGCCAAGCAGCGGCACCGTGACTGCAAGGTTGTGCGCCGTCGCGGCAAGGTGTTCGTGATCTGCAAGAGCAACCCGCGTTTCAAGGCTCGTCAGCGCTAATTGCTAGCTGCGATGAGTCGAAGAAAGGGCCGCGCAAGCGGCCCTTTTTTGTTGCCCGGCGTGCGGCCTGCCCGCGCCTGATATAGCTCCGCATTCGATAAACGAACAAGGGCCGCATCAGCGGCCCTTGTTCGTTACCACCGTTCCGATGAAGCGTGCCTACGCACGCCCCGTCATGCTTACTCAAGCGTCGTAACGCACGCCCGTGATCTCGTAACGCTTCACACCGTTGGGCGCATTGAACTCGAAGCTGTCGCCCTCGCTCTTGCCGATCAGCGCGCGCGCAATCGGCGACGACACGGCGATAAGGCGCAGCTTGATGTCCGCTTCCAGGTCGCCCACGATCTGATAGGTCACGGCTTCGCCGCTGTCCTCGTCTTCCAGATCCACCGTAGCGCCGAACACCACGCGGGAGCCGGCGGCCAGTCGGCTGACGTCGATCACCTCGGCCGTGGACAGCAAGGCCTCCAGCGCCGCGATGCGGCCCTCGATGAAGCTCTGCTGCTCGCGCGCGGCGTGGTATTCGGCGTTCTCCTTGAGGTCGCCATGCGCACGCGCTTCGGCGATGGCCGCGATGATGTGCGGCCGATCGATGGACTTCAGCTTTTCCAGCTCGCCGCGAAGACGCTCCGCGCCGGCCTTGGTAATGGGCGCACGACTCATGCTTTCAGTTCCTTGTGCAGTTCCTGCAGGCTGTGCACCGCGCCGTCGCCGTGGTAATCCAGCGAATGCACCAGCGCGCGGGCGCCTGCCACCGTGGTGGAGTACGTGACGCGCTGCTGCAGGGCCTCGCGCCGGATCGAGAACGAGTCGGCGATGGCCGCCTTGCCCTCGGTGGTGTTGACGATGTAGACGATCTCGCCGTTCTTGATCAGGTCGACGATGTGCGGACGGCCTTCGATCACCTTGTTGATGCGCTCGCAGGTCACGCCGTGCTCAGCCAGGTACTTCGCCGTGCCTTCGGTGGCGACCAGGCTGAAGCCCTTTTCCAGCACTTCGCGGGCGACCGGCAACAGGCGGTCCTTGTCGGCATCGCGCACCGACACGAACACCTTGCCCTTCGGCGGCGTCTTGATGCCGGCGGCATCATGGCCACGCGCGAAGGCGGCGCCGAAGCTGCGGCCCACGCCCATCACCTCGCCGGTAGAGCGCATTTCGGGACCGAGGATGGGATCCACGTTCTGGAACTTCAGGAACGGGAAGATCGCTTCCTTCACCGAGTAGTAGCCCGGAATCACTTCCCTGGTCGTGCCCTGCGCCTTCAGCGTACGGCCCGCCATGGCGCGCGCGGCGATCTTGGCCAGCGGCACGCCGGTGGCCTTGGACACGAACGGCACGGTGCGCGAAGCGCGCGGATTCACCTCGAGGATGAACACGGTGTCGCCCTGGATGGCGAACTGCGTATTCATCAGGCCCACGACCTTCAGCTCCTTCGCCATCGCGGTGACCTGGCGGCGCAGTTCGTCCTGCACCTCGGCGGTCAGCGAATACGGCGGCAGCGAGCAGGAGGAGTCGCCCGAATGGACGCCCGCTTCCTCGATGTGCTCCATGATGCCGCCGACCAGCACGTTGCCCTCGGCGTCGGCGATGATGTCCACGTCCACTTCGACGGCGTGATCGAGGAAGCGGTCCAGCAGCACCGGCGACTCGTTCGACACCTGCACCGCCTCGCGGATGTAGCGCGAGAGGTCGGCGTCGCTGTAGACGATTTCCATCGCGCGGCCGCCCAGCACGTAGCTCGGACGCACCACCAGCGGATAGCCGATCTGCCCGGCCATCGCGAGCGCCTCGTCCGCGTTGCGCGCGGTGCGGTTCGGCGGCTGCTTCAGGCCGATCTTCTCGATCATCTGCTGGAAGCGTTCGCGGTCTTCCGCCAGGTCGATGCTGTCCGGCGAGGTGCCGATCACCGGCGCGCCCGCGGCTTCCAGCGCGCGCGCCAGCTTGAGCGGCGTCTGGCCGCCGTACTGCACGATCACGCCCTTGGGCTTCTCCAGGTCCACGATTTCCAGCACGTCTTCCAGCGTCAGCGGCTCGAAGTACAGGCGGTCGGAGGTGTCGTAGTCGGTGGAGACGGTTTCCGGGTTGCAGTTAACCATGATGGTTTCAAAACCATCCTCGCGCAGCGCGAGTGCCGCGTGCACGCAGCAGTAGTCGAACTCGATGCCCTGGCCGATGCGGTTCGGGCCGCCGCCGAGCACGATGATCTTGTCGCGGCTGGTCGGGTTGGCTTCGCACTCTTCCTCGTAGGTCGAGTACATGTACGCCGTGGTGGTGGCGAACTCGGCCGCGCAGGAGTCCACGCGCTTGTACACCGGACGCACGCCCAGCGTGCGGCGCAGGTGGCGCATGGCCGCTTCGTTGGTGTCCAGCAGCTCGGCGAGGCGCGCATCGGAGAAGCCCATGCGCTTGAGTTCGCGCATGCGCGCAGCGTCGATGGCGGCGATGCCCTGCGCCTGCACGTCCTTCTCGGTGAGCACGATGTCTTCGAAAGCGGCCAGGAACCAGGGATCGACGCGGCTCAAGCCATACACGTCTTCCAGCGACAGGCCGGCGCGGAACGCATCGGCGAGGTGGAACACGCGATCCGGACGCGGCTCGCGCAGCTCGCGCTTGAGCGCGTTGATGCCTTCGTCGGAGCTCAGGTCCAGACCCGTCGGGTTCAGGCCCGTCTTGCCGATTTCCAGGCCACGCAGCGCCTTTTGCAGCGATTCGTGGAAGGTGCGGCCCATCGCCATCACCTCGCCCACGGACTTCATCTGCGTGGTGAGGCGTGCATCAGCCGAGGGGAACTTCTCGAACGCGAAGCGCGGGATCTTAGTGACGACGTAGTCGATGGTCGGCTCGAACGAGGCCGGGGTCAGGCCGCCGGTGATGTCGTTCTTCAGTTCGTCCAGCGTGTAGCCCACGGCCAGCTTCGCGGCGATCTTGGCGATCGGGAAACCGGTGGCCTTGGAGGCGAGCGCGGACGAACGCGACACGCGCGGGTTCATCTCGATGACCACTACGCGGCCGTTCTCGGCATTGATGCCGAACTGCACGTTGGAGCCGCCGGTGTCCACGCCGATCTTGCGCAGCACCGCGATGGAGGCATCGCGCAGGCGCTGGTATTCCTTGTCGGTGAGCGTCTGCGCCGGCGCGACGGTGATCGAGTCGCCGGTGTGCACGCCCATCGGGTCGAGGTTTTCGATGGAGCACACGATGATGCAGTTGTCCGCCTTGTCGCGGACCACTTCCATCTCGAACTCCTTCCAGCCCAGCACCGATTCCTCGACGAGGATTTCATGCACGGGCGAGAGGTCGAGGCCGCGCTTGGCGATTTCTTCGAATTCTTCCTTGTTGTAGGCGATGCCGCCGCCCGAACCGCCCAGCGTGAAGCTCGGACGGATGATGGTCGGAAAGCCCACCTTGGCCTGGATTTCCAGTGCCTGCTCGAAGGTCTTGGCCACTTCGGCCTTCGGGCATTCCAGCCCGATCTCCTTCATGGCGACGCGGAACAGCTCGCGGTCTTCGGCCATGCGAATGGCTTCGCGCGAGGCGCCGATCAGCTCGACGTTGTACTTCTCCAGCACGCCATTGTCTGCGAGGTCCAGCGCGCAGTTGAGGCCGGTCTGGCCGCCCATGGTGGGCAGCACGGCGTCCGGACGCTCCTTGGCGATGATGCGCTCAACCGTCTGCCAGTTGATCGGCTCGATGTAGACGGCGTCGGCCGTCTCCGGATCGGTCATGATCGTGGCGGGGTTGGAGTTCACCAGGATGACGCGGTAGCCCTCTTCCTTCAGCGCCTTGCAGGCCTGTGCGCCGGAGTAGTCGAACTCGCAGGCTTGGCCGATGACGATCGGGCCGGCGCCGATGATGAGGATGCTCTTGATATCGGTGCGCTTGGCCATCAGCGGGCCTCCTTCATCAGTGCGGCAAAACGATCAAACAGGTAACCGATGTCGTGCGGGCCGGGGCTGGCTTCCGGGTGGCCCTGGAAGCAGAACGCCGGACGGTCGGTGAGCGCGAAGCCCTGCAGCGAACCATCGAACAGCGAGGAATGCGTGACGCGCACGTTCGCCGGCAGCGTGGCGGGGTCGACTGCGAAGCCGTGGTTCTGCGAGGTGATCAGCACGCGGCCGTCGTCCAGGTCCTTCACCGGATGGTTCGCGCCGTGATGGCCGAACTTCATCTTCAGCGTCTTGGCGCCCAGCGCCAGGCCCATGATCTGGTGGCCCAGGCAGATGCCGAACAGCGGGATCTTCGTATCGAGGAACTGACGGGTCGCCTCGATCGCATAGCCGCAGGCCGCCGGGTCGCCCGGGCCGTTGGAGAGGAACACGCCGTCGGGCTTCATCGCCAGCACGTCGGCGGCCGGCGTCTGCGCGGGCACGACGGTGATGTCGCAGCCCTGCTCGGCCAGCAGGCGCAGGATGTTGTACTTCACGCCGAAATCGTAGGCCACGACCTTGAAGCGCTTGGCCGGCTGGTTGAAGCGGGTGTTGTCGAGGTCGTAGACGCCCTCGTTCCACGCGTACGACTCGCCGACGCTCACTTCCTTGGCCAGGTCCATGCCGTTGAGGCCGGGGAAGGCTCGCGCCTTGGCGAGCGCGGCGGCCTCGTCGATCTGCTCGGCCGCGACGATGCAGCCGTTCAAGGCGCCCTTGTCGCGCAGGATGCGGGTGAGGCGGCGCGTATCGATGCCGGCAATGGCCACGATGCCGTGGCGCTCGAGGTAATCGGGCAGGCTCTCGGTGCTGCGCCAGTTGCTGTGTCGGCGCGGCACGTCGCGCACGATCAGGCCGGCGGCATGGACCGTGTCGGACTCCTCGTCCTCGACGTTCACGCCGGTATTGCCGATGTGCGGATAAGTAAGGGTGACGATCTGTTTGGCGTACGAGGGATCGGTGAGGATCTCCTGGTAGCCGGTCATGGCGGTGTTGAAGACCACCTCGCCGACGGTTTCACCAGTCGCGCCAACGGCGTAGCCGTGGAACACGCTGCCGTCTTCGAGGGCGAGCAGAGCAGGGATAGGCATGGGAGGACCGCCTTTTAGGTGCAGCAAGGTCCGCAAGCCGCAGCGAAGCAGGCTTGTGGACCTTAGTCGAGGAATGTTTCAGGGCGGGTCGAAATGATAGGTGCAAGGCCCTCCGGTGTCCACCCGAAACTGCTGAACACCGCACGAAAACAGGGCCAACCGGGCCCTTCACTGGAGCGTTACACTACCGCCGCCTCGCCACAGACCGGACGTCCATGAATTCAGCCGCGTTGCTCGATCCTGCCCGCCTCGACCGACCGGACACGGACGTACGGATGGAGCCCTTCCCCTTCCTGATCGCCCATGGGCAGCTGCCCGACGAGGCGCGGGGGGAGCTGGAGCGGGATTTCCCCCGCTATACCAGCGCCGGCTTCTTCCCCTATGACGCCAGCGACTGCGGCCCCTCGGTCAACGCCCTGGTGGAGCGGCTCAGCTCGGCCGAGTTCGCCAGCGCCATCGGCCAGCGCCTGGGCATCGAGAACCTGGGCCAGTACCCCACCCTGATCACCCTGTGCCGCTCGCTCAACAGGCGCCACGGCACCATCCACACGGACAGCAAGTCCAAGGTGGCCACCGCCCTGCTCTACCTCAACAACCTGTGGCCAGACACCAGCGACGGCTGCCTGCGCTTCCTGGGCAGCATCGACGACATCGACAGCATGATCGCCCCGGAACTCAAGCCCCTGTACGGCGAGTTCGCGGTGTTCAAGCGCTGCGAGAACTCCTTCCACGGCCACCTGCCCTACGAGGGCGAGCGCCGGGTGATCCAGGTCGCCTGGCTCACCAGCGAGGAGGAGAAGGCCCGCAAAACCAAGCGCGGCAAGTTCTCCCGCGCCTTCAAGAAACTGTTCGGCTCGCTCGACCGCAAGCTGGGGGCCGACCGTGACCGCAACGCGGCGCACAAGGATTGAAGGTCGAGTATCGGCGGCCTTCCGAGGCGTCACCTCAACCCTTGCCGGCCAGCCACCACGTCGTGAACACCGCGAACACGCCATAGAGCAACCCTACCGGCACCAGCCAACGCGCGTCCACGCGACCGCGGCGGAACAGCCACCAGAGATAGATCACCGCGATACCCGTCAGCACGCCCGCCACCATCAGCGGCGCATCGAACAACCAGGGCGTGGCGAACAGTGCCAGCGAACTGGGAATGGTGGCCTGGATCATCATGGCGCCGGAGATATTGGCCAACGCGAGTCGCTCCTTGCCCTGACGCACCCAGATCAGCGCATTCATGGTCTCGGGCAGTTCCGTGGCGACCGGACTCAGCACCAGCGCGACCAGATGAGGCGACAACTGCAACGCCACGCCGATGGCTTCGATCTGCTTGACGAAGATGTGCGAGGCGAACGCGATCACGACGAGCGCGAGCGTGGTCTGCGCGATCACCCATACCATCGAAGGATCGGCCGCCTTCGGCTGGAACTTCAGTGGCTCCATCTCCTCTTCTTCGGGCGCCGTGTCCGAAGTCCTCAGCTCGCGCCAGACATAAAGGCCGTACGCCAGCAGAAAGAGCACGCCCAGCCAGGGCTTGAAGGCAAACGCGATCAGGCCGAGCCCGCACTTCACCACGAAGATGGCGAGGAACCACGACTGGTCGCGCGCCAGTCGGCCATGCTCCACGCGGACCGTGTTGTCCGCGCGCTGCAGGCGATGGCGATTCATCCATAGCGCCACGCCCACCACAGCGTAGGCAATGGTGGCGAGCACCAGCGGACCGCCCAGCGCCGCACCGACGCCGATGTCCTTCTGCTCGGGCGTCTTGCCAAGCACGACCGCCACGAAGGTCACCGCGCTCTCGGGGAGCGCCGTACCGAAGGCCGCCAGGATGGTGCCCGTCGCGGTGGCGCCCAGGTTGAGCTTCTGGCCGAACCACTCCACGCCGTTGACGAAGTATTCGCACGCGAGATAGATCGCGCCGGCCGAAAGCAGGAACAACAGGGCAGTGAGCATGCGTTATCCAAGGCCGGGCGAGCGGAAAACCATTGGCTCACCGACGCGAGCTCGCCCGGCTAAGGTGAGCGCGTCGTGGCCAAAGGTCTCGCCGGGCGACCGGTGCCTGAAGGCGCCGGTGCCATCCACGCCATGAAGCCGGGGCTTCAAGTCTGTTGACGCGGATTCCTCTGAAGCCGCAACCGCCAAGCGGTCGCAAGGGGGGTGAGGATGGCTACTCCCCAATGACAATGCGGGCAATTCTAGGGTTTGGGGGCATGCGTGGGCAAGCCGCGCGGTGGCTTGGAGCCTGTTCAAATCCCGGGCAGGATCAAAGTTCCTCACCGTCATTCCGGCGAAAGCCGGAATCCAGCGACTTTACGTACTGCAAAAAGGCCAAAAGACACTGGATTCCGGCTTTCGCCGGAATGACGGTGAGGGATATGGGTGCTCTTGCGAGATTTCGAACAGGCTCTTATCGCGCCACGCGGTCGGCCAGCATGGCATCCAGGTCGTAATCGCCAGGCGGCCGGCCACTGAGCCAATGCGCCGCCTCCAGCGCGCCGCGGGCGAAGATCGAACGGTCCGTGGCGCGATGGGTCAGTTCGATGCGCTCGCCCTGCCCCATCAGCAGCACTTCGTGCTCACCGACCACATCCCCGCCACGCACCACCGCGAAACCAATGGTGCCGTGCTGGCGCGGGCCGACGCGTCCCTCGCGTGCATAGACCGCGCTTTCGCGCAGCGATGTGCCGCGCGCCGACGCGGCGGCTTCGCCCAATGCCAGCGCCGTGCCAGAGGGTGCGTCTTCCTTGCGGTTGTGATGCGCCTCGATGATGTCCAGGTCCCAGTCCGGCAGCGAAGCCGCCGCCTGACGCAGCAGTCGCGTCAGCACGGCCACGCCAAGGCTGAAGTTGGCCGCGCGCAGCAGCGCGATGCGCGAGGCGGACGCGTTGAGGCGCTGGGCAAAGGTGGCATCCAGCCCGGTCGTCCCGGTAACCAGGGCCACGCCATGCGATTCGCAATAGGTCAGCGCTTCGGCCAGGCCCGCCGGCCCGCTGAAATCCACCACCACGTCCAGCGAACCCGCGGACGGCCATTCGTGCGTGTAGGCCAACGCGCCAGCGCAGCCGTCGACAGGCTGCCCCAGCTTCGATGATGTCGAAGAAGCAATGGCCGCAACCAGCACAAAACGCGGATCGTCCTTGACCAGCCCGAGCAACGCCTGCCCCATGCGACCGGTGGCGCCATTGATGGCGAGGCGAACGGGACGGGCCATGCGAGGACTCCAGCCAGGGCTAACAGTGAGGGGAATCGAAGCCTAAACGCAAAATCAGAGAAGTGAGTGAAGAGAAGTGAGAAAACAGAGAGAGCGCGCAGCTTGCCACTGCCTCACTCTGTTTTCTCACTCCTCTTTACTCACTCCTCGCTCTTACGATGTAACGCGCGACCAGAACTGCTTGACGCCGTCCACCCAGGTCTTGGCGCGCGGCGTGTGCTTTTCGGCCTCGCCATCGTCGAAGGTCGACTCGAGTTGCTCCAGCAGCTCGCGCTGCTGCTTGGTCAGGCGCACCGGCGTTTCCACCACCACGCGGCAGATGAGGTCGCCGGTGCGGCTGCTGCGCACGGATTTCACTCCGCGCCCGCGCAAGCGGAACATCTGGCCGGTCTGTGTTTCCGGCGGAATATTGATCGGCACCTCGCCTTCCAGCGTCGGCACCAGCAGCTCGGCGCCCAGCGCGGCCTGCGCGAAACGGATCGGCAGTTCGCAGTGCAGGTCGTTGCCTTCGCGCTGGAAAATGGCGTGCTCGCGCACGCGCACTTCCACGTAGAGGTCGCCGGCTTCGCCGCCGGCCGGGCCGGCTTCGCCCTGCCCCGTGAGGCGGATGCGATCGCCGTTGTCCACGCCGGCGGGAATGTTCACCGACAGCGCACGCGTCTCTTCCAGGCGCCCTTCGCCATCGCACTCGCGGCACGGCTTCTCGATCGCCTGGCCGCTGCCGCCGCAATGCGGGCAGGCTTGCTGGATGGAGAAGATGCCGTTCTGCATGCGTACGCGGCCGTGGCCTGCGCAGGTCCTGCAGGTGGTCGTCTTGCCGTCGGCGGAGCCGGTGCCGTTGCAGTGGTGGCAATTGACCTGGGTGGGAATCTCGATCTTGCGCTCGACGCCGAACACGGCCTCTTCCAGATCGAGCTCCATGATGTAGCGCAGGTCGGAGCCGCGACGCGAACGACCGCGCGCACCGCCGCCCATGCCGAAAATATCGCCGAAGATGTCCCCGAAGATGTCGCCCATGTCGCCGAAGCCGCCGCGACCGCCACCCATGCCGTGCTCGAAGGCGGCATGGCCGTGCTGGTCGTACATGGCGCGCTTCTGCGCGTCGGACAGCACTTCGTAGGCCTCCTTGGCCTCCTTGAACTTCTCCTGCGCATGCGGATCGTCCGGACAACGATCCGGGTGGTACTTCATCGCCAGTCGACGGAACGACTTCTTCAGTTCGACCTCGGTGACGGTGCGTTCCACCCCAAGGATTTCGTAGTAATCACGCTTGCTCATCGTTGCATCCGGCATGAACCGCTCACTTCCACATGAATCGAGCGATCCATGTCTCCTCAACAAACAGCCCGCGACCAGACGGAAGTCCGGACGCGGGCTGCGTCAAATCGGCAGCGCCGACCGGCCAATATTACTTCTTGTCGTCCTTGACTTCAGTGAACTCGGCATCGACCACATCGTCCTGACCGGCCGAGGAGCCGCCCGCCTGATGTCCGGCATGAGCGCCGGCATCGGCCTGGGCACCGCCCTGCGCCGCGGCGTAGAGCGCCTGGGCCACCTGCTCGAGCTTCTCGATCTTCGACTCGATGGCGCCCTTGTCGTCGCCGTCCTTGACCTTCTCCAGGTCGGACAGCGCGCCCTCGATGCTGCTCAGCTGCTCGCCCGGCACCTTGCCGCCGTGCTCCTTGAGCGCGCTGCGGGTGGCGTGCACCAGCTGGTCGGCCTTGTTGCGGGTGGCGACGAGCTCGTGGAACTTCTTGTCTTCTTCCTTGTTGGCCTCGGCGTCGGCCACCATGCGGGCGATCTCTTCCTCGGACAGGCCCGAGCCGGCCTTGATCTCGATCTTCTGTTCCTTGCCGGTCTTCTTGTCCTTGGCCGACACGTGCAGGATGCCGTTGGCGTCGATGTCGAAGGTCACTTCGATCTGCGGCATGCCGCGCGGCGCCGGCTCGATGCCCTGCAGGTCGAACTTGCCCAGCGACTTGTTGGCGCTGGCACGCTCGCGCTCACCCTGCAGCACGTGCACGGTCACGGCGGTCTGGTTGTCGTCGGCGGTGGAGAACACCTGCGAGGCCTTGGTCGGCACGGTGGTGTTCTTCTCGATCAGCTTGGTCATCACGCCGCCCATCGTCTCGATGCCGAGCGACAGCGGGGTGACGTCGAGCAGCAGCACGTCCTTGACGGTGCCGCCCAGCACGCCGCCCTGGATGGCGGCGCCCACGGCGACGGCCTCGTCCGGGTTCACGTCCTTGCGCGGCTCCTTGCCGAAGAAGTCCTTCACCGACTCCTGCACCTTGGGCATGCGGGTCTGGCCACCGACGAGGATCACCTCGCTGATGTCGGACACGCGCAGGCCGGCGTCATTCAACGCGGTGCGGCACGGATCGATGGTGCGCTTGATCAGGTCTTCCACCAGCGACTCCAGCTTGGCGCGGGTCAGCTTGATGTTGAGGTGCTTCGGACCGGAGGCGTCGGCCGTGATGTACGGCAGGTTCACTTCGGTCTGGTGGCTGGACGACAGCTCGATCTTCGCGCGCTCGGCGGCGTCCTTCAGGCGCTGCAGCGCGAGCGGATCCTTGCGCAGGTCCATGCCCGTGTCCTTCTTGAACTCCTCGACGAGGTAGTCGATGACGCGCATGTCGAAGTCTTCGCCACCCAGGAAGGTGTCGCCGTTGGTGGCCAGCACTTCGAACTGCTTCTCGCCGTCGACTTCGGCGATCTCAATGATGGACACGTCGAACGTGCCGCCGCCGAGGTCGTACACGGCCACCTTGCGGTCGGCGCCCTTCTTGTCCAGGCCGTAGGCCAGCGCGGCCGCGGTGGGCTCGTTGATGATGCGCTTGACGTCCAGGCCCGCGATGCGGCCGGCGTCCTTGGTGGCCTGGCGCTGGCTGTCGTTGAAGTACGCCGGCACCGTGATCACGGCCTCGGTGATGGTCTCGCCGAGATAGTCTTCGGCGGTCTTCTTCATCTTCATGAGGACCTTGGCCGAGATCTCCTGCGGAGCCATCTTCTTGCCGTCGGAGGTCTCCACCCAGGCGTCGCCGTTGTCATGCGCGATGATGGCGTAGGGGACGATGTGCAGGTCTTTCTGCACTTCCGCGTCGGTGAACTTGCGGCCGATCAGGCGCTTCACCGCGTAGAAGGTGTTCTTGGGATTGGTCACGCTCTGGCGCTTGGCCGGCGCGCCCACCAGGACTTCGCCGTCCTTGGTGAAAGCGACGATGGACGGCGTGGTGCGGTCGCCTTCCGAGTTCTCGATGACCTTGGCGCTGGTGCCGTCCATCACGGCGACGCACGAGTTGGTCGTGCCCAGGTCGATACCAATGATTTTACCCATGTTGTCTACTCCCGAATGCTTTAAGCGACCCCTCGGCCGCGATCTGATTTGTCAGATGGGGCTCGGCACGTACCATCTCAATGCCGTCAAGACCCCAGATGCCTTACCGCCAGGGCCCGCAGGGGACGCCGTTCAGGCGTCCTCGGCCACGGACTCCGAGCGTTACTCCTTGGCGACCGCCACCAACGCGGGGCGCAGAAGCCGGTCGTTCAGCACGTAGCCCTTCTGAAGCACGCTGACGACCGTGTTGGGGGCCGCGCCCGGGGCCTCCACCATGCTCACGGCGTGATGCTTGTCCGGATCCAGCGGCTGGCCCACCGGGTCGACCTGCACCAGGCCATTGTTCTCGGCAATTTTTAGCAGCGACTTCAGCGTCAGCGCGATGCCCTCGCGCATGCTGGCCACGTCGCCGCCTTCCACCTGCAGGCCGCGCTCCAGGCCATCGTAGACGGGGAGCAGCTCGTTCAGCAGTTTCTCGTTGGCGAAGCGGCGAGCCTGCTCCACGTCGCGATGCAGGCGACGGCGCTGGTTCTCGATTTCCGCCTTTTCGCGCAGCACGGTATCGCGCAGCTCGACGTTGCTCGCCTCGAGCTCGGCGATGCGCGCCTTCAGCGCTTCCACCTCGCTGCCGACCGCCTCACCCTGCCCGCCAGGGGTCTGCGTCCCACTGGACGCCGTTGGATCGTTGCTTTGCATGAATCACTCCAAGCCTTATCCGTGGCCGGTGCGCCAGGCACCAACCGTCAATCACTTGCGGGTAAAACCCCGCCTCCCGAGCGCGTTATAAGGTCGTCGCGACGCGATTCAAGGCGTCGCTGAGCAAACCGGCCGTCGCCTGCACCACGGGGATCACCCGTTCGTAGGCCATGCGGGTGGGGCCGATCACGCCGACCGCACCCAGCACGCGCCCCTGGGCGCCGTAGCTGGCCGTGACCACGCTGCAGCCATCGAGCGCCGCGAACCCCGATTCTTCGCCGATGAACAGGCGCACGCCAGGGGCCTTGGCGCACACTTCCATGAGCTGCAGCAGCTCGTTCTTCTTCTGGAACGCCTCGAACAGCTCGCGCAAGCGCTCCAGGTTGGCCAGTTCCGAGTAACCCATCAGGTTGGTCTGGCCGCTGACCAGCACGTCGTCGCTCTCGCCCTGCGGGGCGAACGAGGCGGCCGCCAGTTCCACCGCGCTGGACAGCAAGCGGTTGAGTTCGCCGCTGGCCTCGCGCAGTTCGCGCAGCAGGTGGGCGCGGATGTCGTCCAGGCGCAGGCCGGCAAACTGGGCGTTGAGGTAGTTGGCCGCCTGCTCCAGTTCGCGAGCCTCCAGCGGCTTGGCCAGCTGCACGATGCGGTTCTGCACCTGGTTGTCCGAAAACACCAGGATCACCAGCACGCGGGCCTCGGGCAGGGCCACGAAATCGATATGGCGCAGCGGGAAATCCGCCTGCCGCGGCACCGTGACCACGCCGGCGAACTGGGTCATCGCCGACAGCAGGGTCGAGACGTTGCCGAGCAGGTCGCGCGTGGTGGTCATGCCGGGGGGCAGCTCGCGGCGCAGGCGCGCCATCTCGTCCTTCGGCAGCGGCTGCAGCTCGATCAGGCTGTCCACGAACAGGCGCAGGCCGCGCGGCGTCGGCACGCGGCCGGCCGAGGTATGCGGCGAGGCCACCAGGCCCGCGTCTTCCAGGTCGGCCATGATGTTGCGGATGGTGGCCGGGCTCACGTCCAGGCCGGACGAACGCGACAGCGTGCGCGACCCCACCGGCTCACCGTCGGCGAGGTATTGGGCAATCAATGTGCGCAACAGGCGGCGTGCGCGGGCATCGAGTTGGGCGGCAGGCATGCTGTAGCAATCCGTGAGACGCAAAAGAAATAAGGTCTGGCGGCAAAGTTTGCAAGAAAGGGGGCGGGGCTAGGGAGGCAGGGGCCGCGAAAACGCGCGCGACAGCGGCATGCCGTCGCCCGGGCCTGCGCCCCTCTAGCCGTGCCCCATCCCCTGCCCCTTACAATCCCCCGACTTCACCACGCCGCCACCCATGCTCACCTCGCTCTACGTTCGTCATTTCGCCGTCGTCGAAGAAGCCGAGATCGCCTTCGGCCCCGGTCTCACTGCGGTCAGCGGCGAGACGGGCGCCGGCAAGTCGCTGCTGGTGGATGCCCTGATGCTGCTGGCGGGCGCCCGCGCGGACAGCGGCATGGTGCGCGCCGGCAGCGACCGCGCCGAACTCATCGCCGAGTTCGACCTGAGCGAACTGCCCGAAGCCCGCGCATGGCTGCGCCGCGAGGAACTGGACGAGGACGACGCCTGCCAGCTGCGCCGCGTCATCCGTGCCGAGGGCAGCTCGCGCGCCTGGATCAACGGCCGCCCCGCCAACGCCAGCCAGCTTGGCGAACTGGCCACGCTGCTGGTGGAAATCCATGGCCAGCACGAGCACCAGGCCCTGCTTTCGCGTGCGCACCAGATGGAACTGCTCGACGCCTACGCCGGTAACGAAGCCCTGGTGGCACAGGTACGCGAACTGGCCCAGCAGTGGCGCGAACTGGGCAATCGCATCCGCAAGCTCAGCGGCGGCGACGACCGCGAACAGCGCATCGAACTGCTGAGCCACGAACTGGGCGAACTGGAAAAGTGGGCCCTGCCCGCCGCTGAGCTCACTGAACTGGAAGCCAGCCACAAGCGCCTGGCCAACGCGGGCCGGCTGGCGGAAGGCGCCGGCGGCGTAGTGGAACTGCTCGACGGCGAGAGCGAATTCGCGCTGCGCCGCGCACTGGGTCGCGCGCAGCTGGAAATGAGCAAGCTCGCCGCGCTGGATGACCGCCTCGCGCCGCTGCTGGAGCTGCTGGACAACGCATCCATCCAGCTCAGCGAAGCCGCCGACGGACTCGGCCGCTATGCCCTCGATGTGGACCTGGACCCGGAGCGCTATACCGAGGTCGACACGCACCTCACCCGCCTGCACGAGCTTTCGCGCCGCCACCGCGTACCGGTCGCCGAACTCCACGACAAGGCCGCCACGCTGCGCCAGGAACTGGACGAACTGGAAGGTGCGGGCGATGCCCTGGAGAAACTCGCCAGCCAGCGCACGCGCCTGCAGCAGCAGTACGACGAACACGCGGCCACGCTCAGTACCGCGCGCCAGCAGGCGGCCGAACGTCTCGGCGGCGAAGTCAGCGGCCTGATGGGCGAACTGGGCATGAGCGGCGGCCGCCTGGTCGTCGAACTCGAAGCCACCAATGACAACGAACCCGACCCGCAGGGCCGCGAGCGCTGCGAACTGCTGGTCAGCGCCAACCCCGGCCAACCGCCGCGCGCCCTGCGCAAGGTGGCCTCCGGCGGCGAACTGGCGCGCATCAGTCTGGCCATCGAAGTCGCCACGCTCGGCAAGGACACCATCGGCACCATGGTGTTCGACGAAGTGGATACCGGCATCGGCGGCGCCGTGGCCGAAGTGGTCGGACAGAAACTGCGCGCGCTCGGCGCACAGCGCCAGGTGCTGTGCGTCACCCACCTGCCGCAGGTGGCGGCGCAAGGACACGCGCATCTGCGCGTGAGCAAGGCCAGCGATGGCGAATCCACCCGCACGCGCATCGAGAAGCTCGACGCCAGCGGCCGACGCGATGAACTGGCGCGCATGCTGGGCGGCGTGGAGATCACCCGCGAAACGCGGGCGCATGCGAAGCAGATGCTGGAGCGGGCGCAGGTTTAAACCTGCACGCGCGCAGCCAACCGCTGCTCGCTCACATGTATTCCAGCGCCACTGACGTGTCCCTCACCGTCATTCCGGCGAAAGCCGGAATCCAGCGTCTTTTTGCTTTCGAGTGTTTCGCTTCAATGAAGAAAGGCACTGGATTCCGGCTTTCGCCGGAATGACGGTGAGGGCAATAGCCGAATCCATCAGTTCGGCAGGTATGCGCTGCCGATCTCGCCATCAATTCTTGCGCGGCAACAACCCGCGCTCAGCCGCCATGCGATAGAGATCGAGTTCCGAGCCCGCACCCAACTTGCCCATCAGGCTGGCGCGATGGATGTACACCGTCTTCTGGCCGATGCCCAGCTCGCCGGCCACCTGCTTGGGCGCCCTGCCCGCCGCCAGCAGCAGGAACACTTCGCGCTCGCGCGCAGTGAGCCGCTGGATGGGGTCGCGCGATTCGCTGGGGCGCTCGGCCCGTCGCTTGCGCAGGTCGGAGCTGAGGAAGCATTCGCCCTGCATCACCGCGCGCAGGCCGGCCACCAGTTCTTCCGGCGCCACGCCCTTGGTGACGTAGCCGCTGGCGCCGCGGCGCAGGGCTTCGGATACGTAGGGCTCGCCGTCGTGCATGCTCAGCACCACGATGCGCGTCTCCGACGCCACGCTGCGCAGATGCTCGATAAGAGGCAACCCGCTGCCATCGGGCAACGAGAGATCGAGCGCGACGAGATCGGGACGACGCGTGCCAACCGCTTCCACCGCATCGTCGGCGCTGCGGCACTCCGCAACCACCTCCAGATCCGGCTCCATCTCGATCAGCCGCTTGAACCCCTCTCGTACAATGGCGTGGTCGTCGACCAGGACAATGCTGTACATGTCCCATGTATAGCAGCCCGCGAGCCGCTTGACGATCTCCCCTCCGCGCCCTGGCCGCGCGGGCCGCGGGAACAGCCATCCGGACGGCCGTCGGCTCCCCGGCCGGCGCCATGTACCATCGGCCGCATGCGACCGAAATCCTCTGCACTGCCGGGTTCCGACCTGCTCCTTGGTATTGGCTATTTCCTACTCTGGCTGCTGCTGTGGCCCACCGAGCAACCGTACTGGATGCTGCCCTACGGTCTGCGCTTCGGCGCGCTACTGCTCGCCCCGCTGCGCATGTGGCCGTGGCTCATCGGCGCCGAGCTGGCGGCCAGCGGCCTGATCGCCTGGGTGCACCCGTTGCCGATGGGCTGGCGCGGCTTCCTGCTGGCTGCGCTGCCCGAGCCCATCGTGGTAGCGATCTGCCTGTGGCTGATGCGCCGCGCCAACCTGCATGCCAGCCTGCGCGACCCCGAGGACGTGGCCCGCCTGCTGCTGTCCGCCGCCTTCACCGTGGCGGCCACCACGGCCACGGACGCCGTGCTGCTGGCGCTGATCCATGTCAGCCCCAGCGCCGACCTGATGATGCAGGCCCTGGGCCAGGATCTGCTGGGCAACTACGTGGGCGTGCTGCTGGTGGTGCCGTTGCTGGTGATGCTGCTGCGGGCGCGGCTGGACAAGCGCGGACTCGGCCGCCTGGTGATGGATGGCCTGCTGGTGCTGCTGCCGTCGCTGGCGATCTTGCTGGTGCTGTCCTCCCATGAGGCGCCACAGCCGCAGTTCGCGCGTGTGCTGTCGCTGGCGCCGGTACTGTTCTTCGCCTTCCGCCACGGCTGGCGGGGCGCCAGCCTTTCCATGCTGATTTCCAGCCTGGGCATGACCCTGGTGGATCATCTTTCCGGCCACGGCGTGCCCGGCGCCGCGGGCGAGCTGTTCCTTGCCGTGGCTGGCACCGGCGCGCTGATGCTGGGCTCGGCCACGGACGCCCTGCGCCGCAGCAGCGAGCGCGTGGCGGAGCAGAACGTCTACCTTGCCGCCGTCAACCGTCGCCTGGACCACCTCGCCCGCCAGCTGCGCGACGCCGCGCGCGGCAATCTGCAAACCGAGGAAAACCAGCGCCGCCACATGGCCGCCGAACTGCACGACGAACTCGGCCAGAACCTCACCGCCATTCAGACCCACCTAAAGCTCGCCCAATCGCGACTGGCCCAGGCCGGCATGGATGACATCGGCGTATCGATCAACGCCATCCTGGGCCACATGCGTCGCGCCCTGCACCGCCTGCTGGACGACCTGCGCCCCGCCGTGCTCGACGAATTCGGCCTGCTGCGCGCCCTGGACGAAGGCCCGATCCGCGATCTGCTCACCGCCGCGGGCGTGGCCTACCGCACCGACCTGCACGGCGACCCGCGCCTGCTCGACGACGACACGCGGACGGTGATCTATCGCCTGGTGCAGGAAAGCGCCACCAACGCCGTGAAGCACGCCCACGCCGACACCTTCCAGCTGCGCCTGCGCATTGGCGAGCGCCAGGGCGTGGCGCTGGCCCTGCTGGATATCCGCGACAACGGCATCGGCCTGCCCGCCCGGGTTCCCCGCGGGGGGCGCGGCATGCAGGGCATGCGCGATCGCGTGACGTCCCTCGGCGGCCTGTTCAGGGTTCGCCCCGAGTCACAGGGCGTCCACCTGCGGATATTGCTGCGTAGCAGCACGCAAACTAGTGACGTGGCGCGCACTTAGGACCGTTACATAGGAAATTTTCCGATACCCGTGGTGTGAAGGCTTCGTTACGCTGGATCCATCGATGTGGGGGAGCCACCATCGCAAGATGGTGAGCCATGCCAACCGTGGGGACGGTGGGCATGAAGAACGGCAGGATGCCGTTCCGCCGGAATCGGTGGCACGACCAGGCTGCGCGAGCAACTCGCCTTCCGAGGAGCCATCCGGTAACGGATCAAGCCGCAGGGCGGACAGGAGTCCTCCCGCGGCTTTTTTTATGGGCGGTTTTTGGGGATGCGTTGGGCAGGGGCTCACGCGGCCCGTATGTCACAGGGTATTCGCCCGCCATAGCAAAGTCGCTGGATCCCCGCCTTCGCGGGGATGACGGATAGGAAGGTTGCGCCAGGCGACATCGCCGCTTTTGCTCGTCATCCCCGCGAAAGCGGGGATCCAGTGACTTTCCCGGCCAAATGCCGTCAACACCCCAAACAAAAGGCCGGCGACGTCAACGTCACCGGCCCCGTCTCGTTCCTGCCCAGGCTTACTTGTGGGACTTCTTGGGCCGCACGTACAGCACCAGGCTGTGGTCCTCGATGACGTAGCCGTGGCGGGCCGCGATTTCGTGCTGGAGGCGCTCGATCTCCTCGCTGACGAACTCGATGACCTTTCCGCTGTCCACATCGATCATGTGGTCATGGTGCTTGCCGCGGTCCAGCTCGTAGACGGCCTGGCCGCCCTCGAAGTTGTGCTTGACCACGATGCCGGCCGCCTCGAACTGGGTCAGCACCCGGTAGACGGTGGCCAGCCCGATGTCCTCCTGGTGCGACAGCAGGCGCTTGTAGATGTCTTCGGCGGTGAGGTGGTGGGCCTCCTCGTCCTCGAAGATCTGCAGGATGCGCATGCGGGGGTGGGTAACCTTCAGCCCGGCTTTGCGCAGTTCTTTGGTTTCCTGTTCCATAACAAACTCCACGCACGCGGCGCCACAAGGCCGTTAGTGTATCATCCGACACCTTTACGATCCGGACGCAACACGCATGCACAAGCTGATTCGCACGCTGGGTTTCGCCATGCTGGCCTTGTCGCTGGCCAGCTGCCGTCTCATCTATACCCCAGACGTGTCGCAGGGCAACCTGCTCGACAAGAAAACCGTGGATCAGCTGCAGCCGGGCATGACCAAGCGCCAGGTGCTGGTGCTGATGGGCTCGCCGTCGGTGAATTCGCCCTTCAACCAGAACGAATGGGACTACGTCTCCACCCAGCAGCACCGTGGCGGCGACATCAAGGTGCGTACGCTCAAGCTCACCTTCAACAACGACGTGCTGGTGCGCACCGAGGGCGATTTCTTCGCCGAAGACGCGCAGAAGCTGGTCAACGACACCAAGAAGTACCACGCCAGCTACCCGGTCGACGAAACCAAGGGTGACAAGAACACCGGTTCCGGCGGTGACAAGGGCGGCGACAAGGGTGGCGACAGCGGCGGCAACGACGGCCACTAAGCCCTGAAAGCCGGCGTCAGCCCTCGTGGGCGCGGCGCCGGCGAGCCTCCTTGGGATCGAGCGTGAGCGGCCGGTAGATCTCCACCCGGTCGCCTTCGCCCACCACGTGGTCCGGCGTCACCTTGCGGGAAAAAATGCCCAGCCGCGCCGCATCCACCACCAGCCCCGGCACCTCGCGGGCCACGCCTGAAGCCTCGATGGCCTGGGCCACGGTACTTCCCGCGGGCAGCGTCACCTTCCGCAGCCAGCGACGCGACGGTTCGGCATAGACCACCTCCACGGTGACCGGCTCAGCCATAGGTGCGCTCCGCCTCCTTGCAGAAGTCTTCCACCATGCGGCTGGCCAGGCCCTGGAAGCCCAGCTTGAGCGCCGAGCCCATCAGCTTGCTGGCGTAATCGAAATCCAGCACGAACGACACCTTGCAGCCCGCGTCGCCCAGCGCGATGAAATCCCACACGCCATCCAGGCTGCGGAACGGGCCATCCACCAGGCTCATGTGCAGGCGGCTGGGCGGCGTGGTGGTGTTGCGCGTGGTAAAGCTCTGGCGGAAACCGGCATACTTGAGATCCAGCCTCGCCACCAGCACATCTCCTGTCCGTTCCAGCACCTGCGCGCCGACACACCACGGGAAGCGCTTTGGGTATGCTTCGACGTCGTTGACCAGATCGAACATCTGGGCAGGCGAATAGCGCACCAGGGCGCTGCGGCGGATCTCGATCACTTCAGCCTCTTCATGAGCGTCATCTTGGGTCCCTCCACGGACGGGACCGTCATCAGGGCATAAGCCCGAAGTTTAACGGACATGGCCAAGCCTAAGGACAAAGACAAAAACACAGGCGGCACCATTGCGCTCAACAAGCGCGCGCGCCACGAGTACCACATCGACCAGCGCTTCGAAGCCGGCCTTGAGCTGCAAGGCTGGGAAGTGAAGTCGCTGCGCGCCGGGCGCATCAACTTCGGCGACAGCTACGCCATGGTGATCAAGGGCGAGATCTTCCTGGTCGGCAGCTCCATTCCGCCGCTGATCAGCGCCTCCACCCACGTGGTGGCCAACGATCGCCGCACGCGCAAGCTGCTGCTGCACCGCGCGGAAATCGACACGCTCATCGGCGCCGTCGAGCGCAAGGGCTATACCCTCATCCCCATGGCGCTCTACTGGAAGGCCAACAAAGTGAAGGTGGAAATTGGCCTGGCCAAGGGCAAGCAGGCGCACGACAAGCGCGACACCGAGAAGGAACGCGACTGGCAGCGCGAAAAGCAGCGCACCATGCGCGCCCACAACAAGCACGCCTGAGGCTCAGCCCGCCACCCGTCGCCAGGAGCCGGGTTCGCCCTCCGACAGGCCGACCACGCCCTCGTGCAGCGTCATGTTCATGGCGTCCACCGAGGTGCCGAAGCCGAAACGCTCGTACAGCTTGTGGCCGGCGGCGGTGGAATGCAGGTTGAGCGAATCCACCTCCTGCTCCCTGGCCGCCGCGCCCAGCGCGGCCAGCAACGCACCCGCCGCGCCCTGCCGGCGATAGGCCTGCTTCACATACATGTTGAGCACGTACCAGCCCACGCCACGGCGGAAATAGGCCGAAGGCAGGTGCGTGTACGGGTGCACCATCACGCACCCCGCCACACGCCCTTCCACCTCGGCCAGCCAGGCCAGCAGACGCCCCTCCGGCATGGCCTCCTCGATCCAGCCGCGCAGCTGGTCGGCAAAACCCTCCGGCAGCTGCTGCTTCAACTCCTCTTCCAGAAACGCGCAACGCAAATCCGTCAACACACCTGCATCGTGCAGCCCTGCCTGACGTATCCGCACCATGGTCGTTCCCTATGGGTTGGTGGGTTCGGACAAACAATAGCGTCGCCAGGCCGCCTTGTAGAAAGCCCCGCTGCCTACATATACTGACTGACCAGCTTCACCATCAGTTTCCCCGGGGGTGTCATGGCTTCGACGGGGGTAGTGAGATAGCTTGGTGCATGCCGAGGGGGCAGCTTTCCTCGTTAATCCAGCCGCAAACTCATAGTTGCCAACGACGACAACTACGCTCTGGCCGCTTAAGGCCTAGCCCCGAACCCACTTGTGCTCGTGCTCGTGGATGTAGGGTCATTATCACGAGATCGCCCGAAGCTGCCGCCTGTCGGCCACGGCTAAATCAAGCAGGCTGGTCCTTCGATGCGCTTTGCACGCTGTGCTGTCGCGGGACGAGATCTAACGGCGAGCTAAGCATGTAGTACCGGGCGTCAAACGCCTTCGGACGCGGGTTCGACTCCCGCCACCTCCACCAATATGGCCACCTAAGTTATTGATTTGCTTAGGTGGCCTTCTTGTATGTTGGTCTGTATTGGTCGTTTTTGGTCGTGGTTTGGTCAGTTTTTGGTCGGCGCCGTGCGTGGCATTTGCGCCGAACGGAACCACGGGTAGCGGATAAATATTCGTCACTAACTAGTATGTATACTTCCGGGATTGACCGACTTGCCTGGACGGGACGCTGATGCCGCTAAAACCCGAGACGTTCGGCTCGACGATCATGGTGCTCGGAGACTTCAACCCGGCGATCTTCACTGCTGATTGGCTGCACCGCAATCAGCTGATCGGGGACGGAGATAGGCAAGAGGCCATTGATTCACCAAACACGCTAATAACGCACGATGTCACCGTGTGCGAAACCAGTTGGTTCAAGTTTCAAGTCGTGGGAAAGCAGCTTGTCCTTGCCAGTTCGGGCGCCCTGACGCCGGCACTGAAGGATCTAGCGGAAGGCATACTGTTACTGCTGCCGCATACCCCTGTCACCGCTGTGGGCCTAAATTTTCACGCTCACTACCAGATGACTAGCGAATCAGACTGGCAAAAAGTCGGCGACGTGCTCGCTCCCAAGGCCATTTGGTCTAGTCTCTTTGACAGTTCCGAATACTTTGCTGGGCTCACTAATATTCAGGTCCGTGTTTCGGCCGGTACTGCAGCGGATGCAAAGAAGGGGCCGCCTGATCACTTGAATCTTCAGGTGCAACCTTCAAATCGCCTTGAGAACGGCGTTTACATAATGCTGAATGACCATCGGGGCAGCTTTGCTTCTGAAGACAATGGCAGTACCGCAGCGGAGCGTGCCGCCCAGGTCATTGCCAAAGATTGGGAGAGGAGTTGGGAGCTGGCCAGCCAGAAGTTTGAGGAATTACTCAATAACGTCATTGCTTCTTAAGGGCATCGGAATGTTCACCACAACATTCGCTGACAATGATGTAGGCACGGCCTTTGAGCTGGATGAGCCAAGTTATTCTCGTCCTAGGGCAAGGGCCCGAGCGCAGAATAGAAGCGTCCTTCAGCTTCAAGAGAAAGAACAAACGCTGCTGGATCTCGCCGCTGAACCTGATGCCGCGATGCCGACGCAATATGCCGGTAACGCCAAGGCAAAGTTCAGCGAAAGTGAAGCCGCTGCATTGATCCAGATCTGGGAAGGTACAGTTGAAGAAGTACTTCCGGATCAAAAAGCGCTGCGGGCAGTCCTGAGGGCCAAGCTTGGAGACGTGCCCGATCACTATGCTGATATAGGGCTCGAGTGGGTTAGCGAGCAAGACCGAGATTTAGTGTCTCCTGGCGCTGTGTTTTATCTAAGCCTCTATAAGGCTACAAAGCCCAATGGCGCAAAGGTCAATTCGGAGGAGCTTCGGTTCCGACGGTTACCTGCATGGACGCGACGTGACATCGCGCGCATCAATCATGAGGTCGCTCGGCTGCGTGGAAGCGCAATGAAAAAGCCCGAGGCACCTTGATCAACTACGGCATCGCTCCAGCTCGCAACGAGATCGAGGTTTCGGTGTTTGGTCCTGGTTTTGGGGAAGCCATCGCCGTTCATTTCGGAGATGGCGCGTGGATGCTGGTTGATTCATGCCTTGAACCATGGACTAAGCAGCCTGCAGCCAAGCATTACCTAGACGCAATTGGAGTATTGCCCGAGAACGTGAAGGTAATTCTTGCGTCCCATTGGCATGATGACCACGTCAGAGGAATTTCAACCCTTGCTCGCGCCTTTCCTGCCGCAGAGTTCCATCTATCCGACTGCTTCAACCGGGATGAAGCCGTCGCGCTATTGGCTGCCCACAGCGGTACTGTTGCGACGTCTCTAAGCCGGGGCACCAATGAGCTTTATACCGTGCTCAATGACAGGAATGGCGCTGTGTACTACGTGGGAATGCGCTCAGACGTATTCGATCAGGCAATAGGAAGTCAGCGCGTTCGCGCGACGGCCTTGTCCCCTGTTCCTGCGGCATATCAACAGTTCGTCGCAGGCTTGGCTCAGTTTGTCCCACGTTCGGGCGGCGAGCCCATCAAGAACGTGGTTTCCCTGAAGCCGAATATGGAAGCAGTCGCCATACACATTGATTTTGGTGACGACGCTGTTGTTCTCGGCTCCGATCTGGAAGACCACGCCTCTTTTGGTTGGACGGCTGTGGTTGGTGACCAGTGGGTACGAAACCGTAAAAAGGCCAGCGCGATCAAAATTGCGCATCATGGTTCTAAAACCGGAGATCACCCGCTGGTGTGGACTACCCTGCTACATCACGCGCCCATTGGGGCCATGACGCCTTACAACAAAGGGTCAAAGCTTCCGACCGACCAAGACATCACTCGCATCAAGGGGCAGACATCCAAGGCATATATTTCTTCTGGCAGCTCACGCCGCGCGAAACTCGGAGCGACAGAACTAAAGCGCCTTAGCGATATCGCAACCAATATAGTTCCAGTGAATTCGGGCTTTGGCTGCGTGAGACTGAGGCGTAGCGTTGGCGCCGATTGGACCGTTGAATGTTTTGGCGCCGCTCAGCCGCTGTAATGCCGCCCATCGGCATTTACCTGACTCGAAATCAGGCGTACGTGTAAGCGTACCGTGGGTTCGAATCCCACCCTCTCCGCCATAGATCAAGGGCTTGCAGCGATGCAAGCCCTTTTTCTTTGCCCCGATTTAGGGGTACACGTAAAAATGCACGTAAAAATAATGACCGTTTTAGCGCTCGTGCATTCGCCGTAATGCACCTGCGGACCCTGGCTTTACCGGTCCATCATCCGGGGTTTCGGCACCGCCGGGGGCACCTTTCGCCAGTGGTAATGCGCCCACCGCTCGACGTGCGCCATGGCCTTCTCGCGGGTCCGGTAGGGCTGGGAGTAGATCGGGATGACGTTCAGGCCGTCGCCCTTCGGCATGAGGTTCACTTTCCAGGTGCCGTCGATCCGCATATTCACGGAGGCGAAGCAGACCGAGCCGGGCAGCGTGGCCAGCCAATGATCGAGCGGCTGGCCGCTCATGAATACCTGTTCCCAATGGACACGTGGAGGCTCGGACATGACCCAGATTATGCCGGCCGCGTCTCAACACCGAAGACGCTACAGGAGGCTTCCAGGGTCAGCGACGGGGCCAGCATGCCCCGCGGTGGCGATGCTCGCCCGGATACTGGCGTTCTGCATATCGGTCGTGTGGATGGGATCGCTCCACAGGGTGGTTGCCTCGCCCAGCACTGCCAGCAGCATCTGCTTCTGTAGCGCCGGCATACCGCCAGCCTGGGCCAGCTCCACCACATTGGTGGTGTGCGCGAACGCGGACACAATGGCGTCCCCATTGGCGTCAACCTGGTTGCTTCCATCGCTCTGCACGACGCGGGCGGTCGCCCGCAGAGAAGCGTTGGCGCTGGTGTCCTCGGTCCACACCACGACCGATACGGCCACGTTCTGGCCGGTGTCGGTCAGATTGACCACGAACTCATTGGGCTGCAGCTTCGTGAAGGGTGTCTGGTCGGGCTTCGTATAGGCCATGGTCATGGTTTCGCGATCGAGTTATGAGAATAGACGCGGTGGTCGGGATCGAGGCCTGCGGCATAGCTGCAACCACCATAGTGTTGGTGGCAAACCAGCTTCTCGCCGATCTCTATGACGCTAGTGACTATCTCGATGCCGCAGTCGGTCACGACCTGCATGCCTTCCATGTCGGGGGCGTAGGTCATGCCACCGCTGGGAAGATCGAACGGCGTAGATGCACTGCACTCCAGAACCGCGCCACCTTCGGTCGTCAGGCGAACGCAGGGCTGCATGGACATCTCCATGCCTGCCATGCGCCTTCGGAACTTGCGCAGACCCTGCGTAGGAATATCGAGGCAGTCGGCCAGATAGCCGATCTCCGCTTCGCGAGCCTGGGTATCGTCGTCGAGCCACATGTCGGCGCATACACAAGCGCCCGAGCCGCCGCCTCCGCCGCCACCCGAACCGCTGCCGCTGCTTGGAAAGGCCACGGCGACCGCACCGATATACACGAAACCATCCCCGCCGTAGACGTCATTTGGGTTCGTTGACGCGATGAGCGCCTGAGCGCCTCCAGCAAAGTTCGGGTCGTTCATGTAAAGATAGAACGTAACATTTGCGCCATTGGTTCCGGTCACGCTCGCGCTGCTAGCGTTGTAGCTGGTGGTCACGCTTCCGTTGAGAACGGTAAAGGCACCCACAGTGATCGTAGCTGTCGCTGGTGATCCGGACGAGGCGCTATAACTAATCGTCGTTGGCACTTTGGCTGGAATGTTGGTTACTGTGCGCTGTTTCAGGTTGCGCTGGTCGCCAATCTGATGGCCACTTCCAGCCACTCGCAGTCCAATGCGATTCACACCACCAGAGAAATAGAGATCGTTCTGGGATGTTCGGCCGTAAGTTGTGCCGTCACTTACCTCGCTATCAATATTCGACGCCAGCACTAGGCTGATGTTGAACCACCGCATGTCGGCCGGCAGCTGACCAACGCTGCCCACCGTCGTCGGCGAACTATTGCTGTTCGAGCAGATGGCTTGAAGGATAACCGCTGCAGCAACCGCATCAGCAGGGGTGACACCGGTGATGGTTGCTGATCCCTGCGCTACCGAGTTACCTGCTGCGTCACAAATGCTCGCCGCAGACACGGTGCCGTCGGCCCTGAGCCATGCGATATAAGTACGGTTTGTTACGGTTATTCCAGCAGGCAGTCCGACGTTGGATGCAGTCGACCGATTAACGGTTAATGCGAAGGCCGTGCCAGGCGTAACTGCATAGTTCGCTACCGTTGAAACTTGTGAGCTAATCGAGCCGTTTGCGGGGATCGATGATCCGCCCGCAAGTCGAATCAGTACATCAGCTCCGCTGCTTGGACGTTCGTAGATGATGAGGTGGCTAGTTGAGAGGTTACCTACGCTCCAACCGTCAGACACAGATTGCCCTACCGTACGCGCTACTCCGGTAGGCGTTCCAGTTGTATTGACCGAAAGCGAGCCGTTTGGAAGGACATTCTTTCCACCAGAAAATTGGAGCGGCACGCCATTCTGAAGTGAGGCGGCCGTGGTGCGAGCGTACGATGATCCGTCGGGAACTTCGTCGACGGTGGATGGCTGAACAGCCATACAAACATTGCAGAATGTGAAATAGCCGACCGTATGGCTAATCACTGTTGGCTCGGCGACCGCGTACGCTGAACCAGCCGGAGCGATGGCTGTTACCTTGGTCACACATTGCGTGTATGTACCGGTGCCAATCGCACCGCACGTCGGATACGCGGCTGAACCGGAAGGAGCTGATGTGCTGATCTCGTTGTTATTGCTGTCACGCCAACTAATTCTCGTATAGGCCAGCGCTCCCGCGTTAACCGAAAGAGCTCGCACGCAACACGTCAACGTAACGGTTTGGCCTGGAACTACGGGCAAGTGGCCTGCATTGACCATCGCATCCGTTTGTAACGAGCCAGATAACGTTGTCGATCCAGCATGCACCGCGTATGTCGGTACTATCGGGTCGGGTTGGCGAGAAGAACCGGCCGCCTCTTCATACCAACCATAGTTAGCGGCCCAGCCGGTTAGGTTCCCTTGGAACTGCGGATTTATGACCGGTACGCTGTTGGCGAGACCTTGCGCCGAGTTAGCCGTCGATTGAGCGTTGTTGGCGAGATTCTGCGCCTTGGCGTAGATGGCGTTGAGTAGGGTCTGCCGCGTCACGTAGACGCTGTTGAAGTTCGCCCGGAAGGTAGCGCCGACCACATACGTGTCGCCGCTCTTGTCGTTCCACATCTTCGGCGTCGTCAGGCCGCCGAGGTAATTGGCCAGCGCGGTGATGGCGTTGTCGTATGCCACCTGCTGGGCGGAGCCGGCGCCGAGGAACGAAACGGCCTGGGCATCAATGCCGGCTTGCTCGGCCGTGATCACCGCCCAGTCGCGAATGACGGTGGGCTTCTCGGCGGCCGACACGATTCCATCGCTGGCTATGTTTGCCAGCTCCGCGTTGGCGCTGTTGGCGCTGTTCTGGGCCGCGGCCACCTCGTTGGCCAGCGTCTGAGCAAAACCGGGCTGGGTGGTCTGGTCGTTGACGGTGTACGGTGCGGAGATAGCCGCCAGCGACGAGACGCCATTGGCGTTCACGGCCGTGACCATCGCTTGATACACGCCCGGCGCCGCGTTCGGAAGATCAACGGTCAGGCCATACTGGGTGCCCATGGGCTGCCAGCTGCCGTTGTCCTTGCGCCACTTCACGTCGTAGGAGACGGCGTTGGGCGTGTCGTCCCATTGGATAATCAGCAGCGTGGAGGCCAGGACGGCGCCGGCGGTAGGGAACGCCTCGAGGATGACGTTGGTGGGCGTCGCCTGCGCGCTCGGAGGAACCACCGAAATCGGCGGCACGGTGATCGGCGCGCCGGTATCGATGGCGGCGAACTTGCTGGCGTTGTGCAGCAGAGCCGTGATCGTGTACTCGATCGCACCGGCAGTGTTCCCCTTCAGCACCGAAATGACCCGGTACTGCGCGGCCTGGAGCGATGCGCTTTCGCACACCCATACCGATTCGGCCACGGGAAGCGCGGAGAACCCGGGAGCCGCCACGCTGATGGTGTTGCCGGCGATACCGGTCACCGCGTGGGTCTCCGTGACACCGCTCGGCAGGGTGACGGTCAGGTTGTCGCCGACGGCCACGGTGGGCATGCTGTCGACGGTGATGCTGGTGGCCGTGACCGCATGGACTCGGCCAGCTTGGCGCCTGCCGGCGCGCGCGGGGTCGGCGACGCGGATGACCTGGCCGGGCGCGGTAAGCGTGGCATCGAGGCCGACCTTGAACGTCACCGTTTCCGTTTCGAGGCGCGACGTCAGCAGCGTCCATAGACCGACGCGCTGGGCCTGCCCTTCCGAGGTACAGCCCACGCCCGTGACCTGGGTGACGCGCACGCCGTAGCGCGCGATACCGGCGGGATCAGGCACATACTTGACCTTGGCGCGGCCAAAGTCATTCGGGTCATTCCAAGAGACCAGCGCGACGGTGTAGCGCGTGGACTTGCTCGATCCCTGGTACGTGAACTTGCCATCGATGACGTTGGCGGCGGTGTAGGTGTAGGTCGGGTCCGCGGGCATGTCGGCCGAGGCCTGGATGGCTCCGGCGCCCCAGTAGGAAATGCCGCGGAAGACGCTCGCCAGATCCTGGAGCACCTTGTAGGCGTCTCCCTTCTTCTGCAGGAACACCGTGCACGTGAAGCGCGGCTCAGTACCGCCGAAGCCGTTGGGCACCATGCCATCGCAATACTGGGCGATGCCGTACAAGGTCCATTTGTTGATCTGCGCCGGCGTGACGTACTGGCCGAGGCCATAACGCGGGTGCGTGGCGAGGTCGTAGAAGATCCAGGCCGGGTTGTTGGTCCAGGCCTGTTTGAACGTGCCATCCCATGCCCCGGTATAGGTCCGCGCCACCGGGTCGTAGTTCGAGGGCACCTGGATGATGCGGCCCATCAGATCGTACGCGCGTGCCGGGATGGCGCTGAACTGGGAGGCGTCGACGATCACACCGACATATGCGCTGTTGGGGTAGCGCAGCAGTGCGTCGACGATCTGCGTGTACGAATCGACCATCACCACGTCCTGGATCGTGGCGAGGTTCTGGTTGGGTGTCAGTCGGCGGACGCGAATGGTCCAGCCGTGGGCGGCCGGCGGGAGGTCGATGCGGTGGTTGCGCTGGTACTTGCTGGTGGTCTTGCCCGTGAAGGCCGAAGAGATCACCTGGTAGAAGCTACCACTGTCGGTCTGGATGTCGATCGCGTAGGCGATCGAATAGCCCTGGATATCGCCGTTGGAAGTGTTGCTCTTCTGGAGCGCCGGCACCGACAGCGTGATGCGCACAGCCGACAGCGCCAGGTTGGTCAGCGACTGGGTCCACGGAGTGGTGCTCTTCAGCTCCAGGTTGACCGCGGTCTCGTTCTCGACGTCCTGGAAGCCGGACATTACGAGTTGGTCCTGCGTGCCGTTGCGGCTGTCGATCTTGACGTTCTGGAAGTTCAGCGATCCGTCGCTGTTCGCCACCGGCGTCTCGTCCAGGTAGATGTCCTGAAGGCAGTTGGCCGCGCCGTGCGTGAAGCCCTGAATCTGCCCTTCACTCACCAGGTCGAGGATCTGGGCGTAGGCGATCGAGTGCAGGCTATCCGGTGTTTCAACGGGCGTGTGCGAGCTGCCGCTGCCGCCCTTGTACCCCTTGATCACGGTCACGGCTGGGCGATCCTCGAGGCGAACAGGTCACCGCCATGTCCCATCCAGCCGCTCACCTGCGCGGGCGCCTGATAGGCGGCGGCCATGTCCTGCGTCGTGATACCTGCGCTGATCACAGCGCTGCCGATCTTGAGCGGGCCACCGTAGAAGAGCGGCACCGGGTTGCCCTGGGCCTCGGTGTTCACGGGGCCGTTGAAGGCATAGCTGGGCTGGTTCGCGCTGCTGTCCTTCGAATGGAGCCCCTTCGCCTGGGGCGACAGCATCTGCACTACGCCGCCGGCGATCATGGAAATGCCGGCGCTGTACAGGTATGGCGACAGAGCCGCGGCCGGTGTGAAGCTGAGGACCGCGCCAGCCACGACGAGCACCGCACCCAGAATGATGCTGCCGATGCCACCGCTCTTCGAACCGATTAGAACGGGTGCGATACGGATATCGGTTGCGCCCACCGGATTGGGAAGCTCTTCCTCAGTGACGCTTCGTTTGCCGGCGAATACGACGAATGCGATGCCTCGGTCCTTAGCCCCGACGAGCCATTCCTGAAAGCCTCTGCATTGGCTCGACAGCGCCTGGATGGCCTCGCTTACCGAGTTCGTATCGAGCGCGAAACGATGCACTCGGCCAAAGCGCTGACCCAACTTGCCATACAGCCGAACAGTGCGAAGGGTGGTCTCCATGGTTTCTCCGGGCATAAAAAAACCCCGCCGGAGCGGGGTTTTGTGGTGAGCGAATTTCGATTCTCAGTTTGGGCCGAGGTTTATGGTTCCCTGACCGTCTGCACCCAGGCGATACGTCTGCGCGTCGCCACGTTCAACAACCAGCGCCACCGAGCGCTCCGCGCGATCAGCCAGCCCTGTGCCACACAGCCCGGCTCCTACGCTCTTGGCCGACATCACCCAGCGACCGGCCGGAACGTACATCGTTACCTTCTCCCCGGTGCCAACCTTTGCGGCCAGCTGGTGGTTGATGAAGACCCCCAGATAACAGCCACTAAGGGTCATGCCTTCATCGCGCACCACCGTTACCGTACCCGACCCATCAGCCGGTGACGTGAATGCGATGGCTCGGTCCGCTGGAACATCGTGCGCTGCCGACACAGCCACAGGCTTCGTAGCGCATGCGGCAACCAGACAGCAGGATAGCGCCGCGAGTATGTGCTTCATGGCTTTTCCCCGTGTTCGTGAGGGGCCAAGCCTACCACCCGGCGCACGACCAGGCGTGTGCATTCGCGGTACCAGCCACCGTAGACGTCACGGCTGGAAAGCCGCCCGTACATGTGGTGAAGCATCTGGCTGTCGCCCAGGTACACCCCGGCGTGGTTTGGGGTGTCGTTCCCGCTCCTGATGGCCATCAGGATGATGTCGCCGCGCTCGAGCAGCGCCCCCTCCGGCACCGGTTCGAAGCCGGCGGCCCGGAAATTGTCCATGTACAGGCGGGAGTGGCCGTCATCCCACCAGCCGTCCGGCCTGGCGAAATCGGGCAGTTCGATCCCCAGCTCGCGCGCGTAGAAGTCCCGCACCAGCGTGTAGCAGTCCAGCACGCCGTGGTGGAACGAGCGGCCCACCAAGGGCGCCTGATACCCGCACGGGCGGATTTGGTGGATCTCGCCAGCCACCGGGGGGCCATCCAGGTCGCGGCACACGCTGACGATCAGCCAGACGAGGCCCGATTCCTCGCAAACCACGAGGTCAGCCTCGCTAGGGCGAGCCGACATGTCAGGATGCGAATGGACGAGCGCGATAATCTCGCCCTGATCTTCAGCATCGGCATAGTCCTCTTTCGGAAGAACGAACTGCTCATCAGCGGACGAGGCAAGGTTCCGGCAAGGGATGTACCGCTCCCTGCCCTTCACGATGCAAACGAGTCCACATGCCTCGCGTGGATAATCCGCGACGGCGTGCGCACGGATGGCGTCTAGGGTTTCTGGTGTCATGTGCGCAGCAGGCCTGCAGCCGGAAAACCACCGAACGGGAGCGGGTTGCTCGCGCCGAAGCGCATCTTGCAGGCTGCCAGCGTACCGCTGCAGGCATCCTTCGTCGGGTCGCTGGTGGGCTGATCGTTGATGTCGGCCACCGGTCCACCGGTGTAGCCGCAATACACCCCGCGGTAGCCGCCGATGGCGACCCAAGGGCACACGTCGGCCACGATATCGCGCGCAGGCAGCTGCATGCCCTGGAAGTTGAGCGGGCTCGAAAGCTCGAACTGCACCTTCTCATTGTCTTCCGACGCCTTGCGCTCAATGAGCCAGACGTCGACCGCCTCCTGCGTCGGATCGGCAGTCGGGTTGCCGCCCGGGAAGTTCACCGCGTCCAGGTACTTGCCCGTCGTCAAGTGCACGGTGATCTTGGCGCCAACCATGTCCTGGCACAGCAGGCACAGCGCGGAGATTGTCGCGTCGATGTTGCCGACGGTCAGTTTCGGCGTGGGCTGCTGAGCGCTGGTGCGCTCGAATCCTTCCATGTCGAGCGGCCAAGGCGAGTATTGGTTGCCCTGCCATGTGATGGTGCCAACCTGGCAGTAGCCGTGAAACCGCAGCAGGTCGCCGCCAATGGCGGTGGAGTCGCACTCGACGAGCCAAATCTCCGCGCCAGGTTCAAGTTGCTGGACATCAGCGAACAGACTCACGGTTTGTATTCCTGTTGGAACGTTGCGGTCAGCGTGTACACATCGCCCCCGTGCGGGATGAGGTCGTATTCGATGCAGGAGTAGTAGCCCTGCACGTCGAGCGGCGGCGTCCAGAAGAACGAAACGCCGATGTGTGCCTTGAGAAAGTCGCGGATGGGTGCGATGGCAGCACCGTGGCCGATAAACGAAAGCGGCCACGACTGCACCACGGCATTCAGCCCGTCTTGCGTCTTCTGGGCATAGCCATCGCCGAACTGAGCGCGGCGCGTGCGCAGCGTGGCTTTTCCCTGGGGCTCGATGAGGGGAACCCAGTTAAACGTGTCGGTCATCAGTGAGCGCCCGCGTAGAGGATGCCGCCGGGCTGCGTCATCCGGTAGACCATCTCGTGGACCATGGCTTTGAACTGCTCACCGACCTGCCGGCCGAGCGCAGCGTTTTCGCCGGTGCTATCGACGCTCGACGAGGACTGGCCGCCCTGCTGCACCACCACGCTGATGGTGGCATTCACGCCGCCGGCTCCCGCGCTGCTACCCGAACCGCCGTAAGGCGTCACCGAGCCGCCCTGGCCGCCCATCATCAGGTAGGTGTTGCCGCCGGTGGTGAGCAGCTCGGGGCCGTCCTCGTTGACCTGGTAGAGCGACCCCGCATTCACCGGGCCGCCGCTGGCGCGACCAGGCGCGCCAGCCCAGGTCGTCGAGAACGAGCCTGCGCCGGTGTAGTTCGATCCGCCGTTGAGAGCGTCTCCCGCGCCGGTACTGCCGCTGGGCAGGAAGGCGCCGAGGATGCTTTGCAGGATCTGCGACTCCAGCACGCGCAGCTCCATCTTGGCGAGGTCGGTGAGGATGGACGAGACCAGAGACGAGAAGTTCGTCTTGCCGGTGGTGGCGAAGGTGGCCATGGCATCGGCCATGCCGTTGAATGCGGTCGTGAACAGGGATTCGGTTTGGCCGGCGACATTCGACGCCGACGTGACGAAGTTCTCCATGGCCGCCTGCCCGCCGTTCTTCCAATCGGCAAGCTCGGCCTGCTGGTCGTCGTAGAACTTGCGCTGCGCCACGACGGCGGTGGTGTACGCCGACTGGATCTGGCCGATGGACCGGGTGTATTCGTCGGCGCCGATCTTACCCTGGTCAAACAGCTTGCCCTGGGCATCCATATCCTTGTTGTACTGGTCCTGCAGCTTCTCGAACTCTTTCTGCTGGGTGTTCCACTGCGAGCCGTGGCCGACGCCTTCCAGCTGGCGGGCGTTGGTCTGATCCTGCAGCTCGCGCTGGCGATCCAGCTTGTCCTGCAGCACGGCCTGGCGCTCGCGCTCCGCGTTGGCCCGCTGGCGCGCGTCCACCTCGTTGGTGAGGTTCACCAGCAGCTGAGCTTGGTCGAGCAACTCCTGCTTCCGCTCCGGCGACAGGTTCTTCAGATTGGTGAGCAGGTCCTCGCGGACCTTGATGAGGTTCTTGTCGGCGTCGGTCAGCTTCTGTCCACCGCTGAGCTGCTGCTGGTCCGCCTCGATCTTCTCCTTCATCGAGCGCACCAGCGACTCGTAGGCGTTCTGCTCCTTGCGCGCCTCTTCCGCGGCCTGCGTGGCGGCTTTCTTGGCGGCTTCCTGCGCCGCCTTCATGGCGTCCAGGCGGTCCTGGTCGGCGGCGACCGCCTGCGCGGCAGCATCCGCCGCGGCCTTCTGGTCGGCCCCGGCCATGCTGTTCTGCCCCATGCTCTGCGAATGCTCGTAGAGCGTTTTCTGGCTGGCCGTCATGCCGAACTCGGCAATCTTCTGGTCGAGCTTCTTCTTTTCCTCGCCAAGCTTGGCCGTCTCGGTCTGCAGCCCGGCGTCCGCCGCCGAAACCTTGCTGAGGTACTGGTCGATCGCATCGTCCGCCGACTTCAACCAGCTGGCATCGCCAAACGTGGCGTGCAGCTCGCGCACGGTCTCAATCAGTGCGCGATGCGCCGGGTCGGCCTCATTGACGATGTTGTCCGACAGGGTGTGCATGGCCCCCTGTTCGCCATCCACCGACTTTTGCAGCTGATCGATGCGCGCCTGCAGCTCGTCGATGAGCTGCTTGTGGTTGTTGATCGATCCGGCGGTCTCGCCGAAGGGGTTGGGTGCCTGCAGGTCGGCGATCTTGGCCTTGAGGCTGTCGATCTCCTGCTGGGTGGCCGACACCTGCTTGCTGGCCGCCTTGAACTCGTCCGCCATCGCCGTCGGCGTGGGCCGGCTGGCGATGTTCTTGTAGGCCTCGTTGACGTCGTCCAGATGCTGCTTCAGGTCAACGAGCGCTTTGGACTGCGCCTGGTATTCCTGTTCGGCCTGCGAGCCCTTCTCCGCCGCCTCGGCGAAGGCGTAGGCGATGGTGCCCAGCGCGATGATGGCGAGGCCAATGGGACCGCCGACAAGGCCTACCAGCGACGTGCCCACCTTGGACAGCATGCTCGCGCCGTAGCCGGCGACCGAGGCGGCCTCCTGCGCGGCGGTGGCGGCGGTCTGCGCCTCGATCGCGGTGGTGTTCGCGGCGCGCAGTTCGAGCAGCCGCGCTTCAATGGCGATCTGCTGCTCTTTGAAGGTGTTCGAGGCGACGATGGCAGCGTCGTACTGCTGCTCGGCCTTGTTGAGCGCAAGCTGGGCGGCTTCGGCCTGCGCGGTGGCGGCTGCCTGGGCGCGGATGTTGGCCGACAGCGTGGCGGCGCTGGCCTGGTGCGCCAGCGTAGCCTGCGCGGCCTCGTTCTCGGCCAGGGCTGCCTGGTAGGTGGCCTCGGCCTGGGTGCGGGCTGCCAGGGCCTGGTCGCGCGCGATGCCGATGCCGGTGAGGGCCGCCTCGTTCGCCTTGATCTGCGCCGCCGTCTGCTGGACCTGGGCGTCAGCGACAGCAAGATCGGCGGCGGCCTGATCGGCCGCCGCCTGCCGCTGTGCGAGCGACGAGGTGACGCCCGTGTAGACGCTGGTGATCGGGATGCTGATCAGCCGGGCCGCCGCCAAGCCGCCCAGGATTTCGACCGTCGCCGCGATGTGGTCGAGGTTGTCGGCCACAAACTTGATGCCCGAGGTGGCCGCATCGTTGAACAAGCCGCTGGAAATGTCGTTCTTGAGGTCGAACCAGGCAGTGTGCAGGCGGTTGATCTGGGCGTTGAGGCCACCGGCCGCCTCTTCCCAGCCGCGGCCCGACTGCTCCAGCGCCTGGATGAGCTGCGGCATGAACCGCGAGGTCACCAGGTCGCCGGCCTTCTCCAGCTCTTCGAACGATTTGCCGGCCAGGTCCGTGCCCTGGATGGCGTCCATGACGGCGTTCTTGAAGCGCGCCGCCGAGCCGGGGATGGCGAAACCCAGCTGCTGGTTGAGCTGCCGCGCCTGGATAGTGCCGCGCGACATCATTTCCGTGAGCGCCAGCAACGCGTGCTGGGACTGCTCGCTGGACAGGTGCAAGGTCGTGGATGCCTCGCCGAACGCAGTGAAGAGCTTCTGCGTCTGGTCCATCGGGATGTTCGAGGCGCTGGCCGCCGCGGCGAGCTGACCGAAGGCCTGGGCGGCCACCGGCAGGTTCAGGCCGAGCTCTTCGGCCTTCTGCTTCAGGAAGTCGAACTGCTCGCCGGCGGCGGCGGCCGATCCAGTGGCGGACACCAGCGTGTAGTGGATCTGCTGCATCTGCACCTGGGTGTCGACCAGCGCGCCAAGGCTGTTCTTCAGCACCTCGAACCCGACGAAGCCCTCCACCGCCTTGCGCATCATGTCGATAGAGGCGGCGGTGCGCTGCGCCTCGGCCTGGATGGCGCCAAGCTGTTCCGTCGCCGTCTGCGCGGCCTGCACCATGCCGGTGCGGAACGCAGCCGAGTTCAGGAGCAGGTCCGTCTGCAGAACGGCGACAGTTGCCATGGCTTAGAAGCCCACCAGCGCCATGCTGACGGTGGCGCCCGCCGAGAACGTGCAGTTGATGTTGCCCACGTTGCCGGTCGACTGGTTGAAGAGCGGCGGCGGGAACGGCCCCACCACCACCTCGCCGCCGGCGGGCACGTTGACGATCAGGTCGCCGATGCGGCCATACGGGTCCGGGACGCTGCTGAACGTCGCGGTGATGGCCGCCGCGCTGCCGTTCTTCACGAGGGCCAGCGTGTTGCCGTTGTTGGGGAACGTGTTGCCGTTCACGGCATCCACGGCCTGATAGTTGACCGCGGCAGCAACCTGCCCCGGTTTCTGGACTGCCAAGAGGGTTTGCATGGGAATACCTCAGCGTTTGGTATGGCGATGTTTCTGACGCCGCTCGTTGGCTGCGGCGGCCTCGTCGAACATGGCGCGCAGCTGCGCGGATCGCTGCTTTGCCTTGTCCTCTTCGGTCACCGGGACCTGCTCGATGCGGTAGAAGGCGTACATTTCCGCCAGCTGGCGCGAGTCCAGCTGGCGGAGCATCAGGTCGGGGTGGGGGAAGCCGAGTCGCCAGGCGAGTTCGAACTGGAGCCGCCGCTCGGGGCGGCGCCGGAGTTTTTTTCCAGTTCCTGGATATCCTTGGCGCTCAGCGCGTTGAGCTTCTGCGCCGCGTTGAACACGCGCTGCACGGCGGCGGCCGACTTGGAGCCGAGCGCGTCGATGTCGTCGGGCGTGAACAGCAGGTTGCCCGCTTCATCGATCGCGCAGAGCGCCACGAAGCGGGCGCGGAAGTCGACCGTGTTCACCTGGCCGGTGCCGTAGGTCTCGTTCTCCCACTGGTCGCGCTCGGAGGCGGACATCATGCGCACGCGCACGCTCCCGCCCCACTCGGGCACGTCGACGTCCTCGAACTTCTTGTCTTCCGCCGCGAGGATGGCGTCCTTGGTCAGCAGCCCCATTACGCCACCCACACCAGGTTCGTGGGCCACACCACCGCGGTGAACTCGAGCACCTTGTCGGTGCTGGCCGCGACGGAGAACTCGGCGACCTGCGCGATGAACGTGCACTGGTCACCGCTGGGCAGCGTGGCCTGGAAGTACAGGTTCACGCCGTTGCCCTGGTTGGACTTCAGCAGGTTCTGGCCGGCGTCGGTGTGCACGCGCTGTCCCTTGATGGTCAGCTCACCGCGGTCGATCAGGCCGGCGATCCATTCCTTCTGGGTGCTGGAAAGGTTCGAGGCATCCAGCTTCGAGGCCTTGCCCGCGCCAGCGGTGAAGTCCGCCAGCTGGTTGATGAGGATGTAGTTGTTGGGCGTGGTGCTGACGCCAAGGGTCGAGCCCTGGGCGCTAATCGCGTTGTTCATGGTCTTTTCTCCGGGCGTAAAAAAACCGCCCAGGGGGCGGTTGTCAGTGGTCCCGCATGGCGGGTATGTCGGTTGACGCTACGGCCAGATGGCAGCGTCGAAACTCGCGCGGTACAGGCGCGTGTCGGATTCAAACTCGTCAGGGTTGTCTGTGATCTCGCCCACCTTCAGCTGCGCGCGCAGGGCGTCCTTGGCCTGCATGGCCAGCGCCTCGGCCTGGTCGTAGCTGTCCGACCACACATCGACCTGCATGCGCACGCGCGGCGCCCCGCCGCCGTTGGCCAACGTCTCGAACTGCCGACCGGACACGCGCAGGTAGGTGATTCGCGGCGTACCGGCGCCCTGTGGCGCGATCAGGGGGTATGTGGGCGCCACGCCCTGTAGCGCAGCAAAGACCTGAGCCTCCACGCTCATACCAGCTTGGCCCACTCGGCCTCGATGCCAGCGCCGAGGTTCAAAGCAGTCACGGAGACGGCCTCGGCGGCGCTGTTCTCGGCCGCCGGCCGCATGAACGGATGCGCGCGCTGGTGCGAGGTTCCGTATTCATCGAACTTGCCGTAGAAGGCGTTCTGCTTCAGGTCGACGGAGAAGCTGATCACGTCGCCCTGGATGCCCCGGTCGTGCGTGTACAGGCCCTTGTTCTTCAGGTTGCCGGACTTCTCCGGCGCGGCGTCACGGGTGGCGAACAGCACCACATTGGTGCCCTGACGAAGGGCGCGTTTACCCACGCGGCGCGCGCCGTTCGTGCCGAGCTCGAGCAGCGCGGCGTTGAGCTTGTCCAGCCCGTCGACCTTGAACTCGAAATCATCCATTGTTGAGGCCTTCCTCGATCTGCAGCACCACCGCTCGCTTGCGCGAGTCCTGGTCCATGCAGGCATGGATGTTGAAGAACCGCCCTTCGTACACCAGGCGCATGTTGGTCACGGCCTTCGGGTTCGCGAACTCCTTTCGATACCGCATGGTGCAGTTGTGTGTGACCGAGGACTGCACCTGCTGTGCGGCGATCAACTCGCGGCCGGTCAGCGGATCCATATCGGCCCAGGCGCTGAACGCGTCCACCCAGGTCTCGGTGGGCTGGCCCGTGGGGCTCTGGCCGATCACCTTGTTCTGGAGCGTGACCCGATCACGCAGGTCGCCACTGCGGATGACGTAGCTGTTGATGCCCACATCAGAACTCCGGGTTCCGGAAACCGTCGAGCAGGCGATCCACATACGGCAGCACGTCGATCTTGCCGCGCGTCATGATCGCCACCTCTTCGCGGTTCTCGTAGATGGTGGACAGGCGGATCTTGAGCCACGCCTTGATGCCGTCAGGTACAGCTCCGAGGTAGCTGGTACCGCTGCCGGCGTCCTGCAGCGCGATGGCCGCGCCACCCGGGGTCGCCGCCAGCGTATAGATGCCGGGCGACACCACACTCTGCACGAAATAGTCGGTCTTCGGCTGCAGCGGCTTGGGCAGCGCACCGCCGCTGTTCGACAGCCGGACAACACTGCCGACGGCGAGCGGCGCCCAGCCCTGCACGGTGATGTCGTTGCCGTTCGCGCTCAACGGCGCGGCGTAGCCGGCATCGAAGGTCACCCACACCGAGCCGATCTGCGGCACGGGAATGGGCCAGATCTGGCCGAACACGGGCGTGATGCGCACGGGCTCGGTGGAATAATCGACGACGTAGGTCGTGGGGTCGACGGTCTGGATGGTGCCCTGCAGATCCAGGTACTGGATCGACACCACCTGGATGACCGGGAACTTGCTCAGGAGGATGGCATTACCGGGCAGCGAAAAGGCCTGCCGGTACGGCGCCTCCGGTCGCTCTCCACCCGGGAAGCAATCCAGCACGAGCTTCCAGCGCGCGGTTACCAGCTGCTTGCCGGTCAGGTTCTCCGCGAAGTCGCGCGCAGCCGAAATCAGCGCACCGATGAGCATGTCATCGTCAGGGATATCGACGCGCGAGTGCGCCTTCGCCTCGGCAAGGTCGATGGGTTCAGCGGTCGGTGGCGTGATGAGCTGGAGGGCCATAGAAAAAGGGGCCCGTCATGGGCCCCTCTCCTTTTCAGTCAGTGGATCAGCCGACGACCTGGGCAACCGTGGCCGCGTTGGTCACCGGTGCAAAGCGCGGTGCGAAGCCGAGCAGAAGCGCGGACGTCTGGCTGGCCGCGGCGCCGACGATGACGCTGACGTTGATGAAGCCGAAACCGCCTTCGACGTCCAACTGCTGGGCGTCGAGATTGATTTCAGCCTGCACGTTCGCGCCGCCGGCGCCGGACAGCTGAGCGATCGCCGCGCCAGCGATCGCCTTGGCACCCGTGCCGGCGCCGTCGAGCGCCTGCTGGATGTTGCAGTCGACGGTGGCCGCTGCGCCGAGCACGCCCGTCTGGACGATGGCGAGGAATTTCTGATAGTTGGCGGCGCTGATCCATCCCGTGGTCAGCGTGCCAACCGCCTGGCTGGAGGGGTTGATTGCGCCAAGGACGCCCGTTTGTTCGGAGGCCTTGATGTTCATTCCGTACATGGTGGTTACCTTCGTAGGAAAGGGGTAAGGAGGAACTGGTCAGGGAGCCGGCCTCGCCATGAGGCCGGCTACCGAAATCAGCGCGCGCCGAGCTGGATGAACGGTGACAGGGTGTTGGCGCCCTTCGCCTGCTGGATCGGCTGAACGATCTTCGGCTGGCCGTCGACGCGGAACGTCGCACGGAAAGCGGTCGCATCCGCATCGAAGTACAGATGCATCGACGTCGCCGTCTGGATGCCCCCGGACTTCGTGATCGAGCGGTAGTACTGCAGGTCGATCAGCGACAGGTCACCCTGCGAGCTGAAAGCCGATGCGTGCTGGGAGACGAAGATCGGACGGCCCATCAGCGTGCCGTACGGCGATCCCTTCGCGCCTTCCGAGATCGGCAGGTAAATCGGATAGTTGCCAAGGGTCAGGCCGAACAGCGACGGGAGTGCGTCGGGCGTGATCAGCCAGCGTGCACGCGGGAAGCTGCCGGGGGGCAGGCGCGCCACCATGTTGCTGATGTTGCCGAGGGAAATGGTCTTCGTAGCCTGACCGTTGTCCTTCGCCACCACGACCGCCGCACCGCCCTGGAACGCACCCAGCGGCTTGCCAGCGCCGTCGCCAAAGAGGATGGCTTCGTCCGTCTTCCAGCGGATCGAGCGGCCAACGAGGCCGGGCAGATACGAAGCCAGCGCAACGCCATCCTCGAGCAGTTCATCCGTCACCGGCGTCAGCGCCATCAGCTTGTGCAGACGCAGCTGAGCCGCGCCGAGCTTCGGCTTGGTTGCGTTGGCGGTAGAGGCCTCCGACTGCCAGAACGCGCGCACACCGTCGGTGCCCCACGGCGTGGTTTCATCTTTGGGGAAAGTCATGCCGTTGCGGCTGACGTCGATGCCATCCGTCATCGGCAGGAGCGCGTCTTCCTCCAGCGACAGCGAAAAGATCTCGGCCGCGAACTCCGGCGGAATGAGGAAACCGCCGTCCTGACCGCTGGCCTCGTTGGCATAGCTGCCTGCCCCGGGCGCGGCTGCGCTGATGGTCAGGCGCTCATCCAGGGCGCCGTTGCGCAGGCTGCCCGCCCGCACCGACTGGGCAAACTCGCCGAAGCTGGCAAAGCCACGGCGTGGATCCGCCTCACGGCGGTCGGTAAGCGCCGACATCGGCGCGTTGCTTTCGAAGCTAACACCGGCCGAGCGCTCGGCCTCGATCAGTTCCTCTTCGCGCTCAATCGCGCGATTGACGCTGGCCAGAGCGGCCTTCTCGGTGTCGAACGCAGAGGCCTCGTCGTCGGTCAGGTCACGTGCCTCGGTGGCAGCCTTGTCGGTAATCGCACGCATGGCCGCGACGTGCTTGGCCTTGCGAGCCTGCAGCTCGCGGAGTTTCTTACTCATGGGTAGCTCCAAAGACTGGGTATGAAAAAGCCGCCTCATGGGCGGCTGGTTGGTTGTGCCGGCGCAACCTATGGGTTGCATCCGTCGCGTCGATGGACGCGCCGGGGTTGGGCTGTCACTCAGCCCATGATTGCGATGTCGCGCTGCGCGCTGGCCAGACGGCTCGCGCGCGGCGTCGACGCTTTGATGCTCTTCTGCATGTTGGCCACGACCTGGTCGAACGTGGCGATGCCATCCACCATGCCCGAGGCCTTGGCCTGGTCGGCGCCGAAGACGCGGCCCTTGCCCATATCGCTGCGCACCTGGTCCACGGAGACCTTGCGGCCGCGCGCCACGGCGCGGGTGAAGGCACCGTAGTAGTCGTCGATGCGGGACTGCATGAAGGCCTGGGCCTGCTCGCCAAGTGGCGCATAGGGGTTGCCCTCTACCTTGAACTCGCCAGCGGAGATCAGGGTGATCTTGATGCCAGCATCTTCCAGCGCCTTGCTGACGTCCTGGTGCGCGGTCCACACACCGATGGAGCCGACCTCGCCGCCGGGCGTGATATAGGCCTCCGAGCACTGAGACAACATCCAGTAGCCGGCCGAGGCCGCCAAGCTGTTGGCGATGCCGATGACGGGCTTCTTGGAGCGCGCAATCTCCGCACTCACCTCCTGCACGCCGTAGACCGAGCCGCCGGGCGTCGAGAAATCCATGAGGATCTGCGACACGCTGTCGTCAGCATTGGCATCGGCCAAGGCGTTGTGGATGGCCTGGGCGCTCGTCCCTTCCTCGCACATGCCGATCTGGCTGGAGCGCTCGAAGATGGGTCCGTAGACCGGAATGACAGCGATGGCGCCACTGCGCGCGCCACCAGTGCGCGCCGGGCGCGCCGCCTGCGGTTCCGCGGCGTTGCCGGCGGCGGCGTTGGCCAGCACCACGGCATACGCGGCCATGCGCTCGGGCATCAGTGCCCACGGGGTGGACAGGCACCAGGAGATAAATCGTTCGTGCTTCATAGCGTCCCCTTCAGGGCAAGTCGTTCCAGGCGGCAAAGCGCCAAATTCTCGAAGTCATCGAGGGCGGTATCCGCCGCGAGGTCGGCCTGCTGCTGCGCGCAGTAGGCGACAGCCACCTCCCGGCCTACACCGAGCGCACCGGCAACGAACACAGCGTGCTTTGCATACGCGGCAACAACGGCCTCTTGGCCGTCTCGCCAGGCAAGCTTCGCCATCTGCACTTCCTTCCGTGCGACGCGCGCTGCCGCCGCCTGGGCAAGCGCGATCATTCGCGCGTCATTACCCTGATCGTCCGGCGCATCCGGGTTGGTGTCGTCGCTGCCGGGCAGCTGATTCGGCTTGGCAGGCGCACTTCCCGCGCCCTGCTGCTCCGCTTCGGACTCTTCCACCATGTTGAGCGGTCGCAGCGGCTCGTCGAGCCCGTCGATGGGTTCGAGACCTTCGAACGCGCGCGCCTCGTTGCGCACCAGCCAGCCGTCGGTGATGCCGAAGTGGTAATAGTTGCCGCGCGCGGTCTGGTCACCGCGCAGCAGCGCCTTGAAATCGAACTCGGGGTCAATGTCGCTCTCATCGTCACCGATGAAGTTGAACTCGATGGACGATTCCCAGCGCTCAGCCCACGGCGTCATGGTGTGCATGACGAAGTCGAGCGACTGCTGCTCGATGTTCGAGAAGGTGGCCTTGCTCAGATCGCCGATCAGGTGCGGTGGCACGCGGAAGATGCGCGCAATCTCGCCCACCTGGAACTGCCTCGATTCGAGGAACTGGGCGTCATTGTTCTTGAGCCCCAGTTCGTGGAACTTCATGCCGTATTCCAGGACGGCGATCTTGCCGCGGTTGAGGCCGCTCTGCGCCTCCTGGTACGACTCGCGGAAGGTTTCGCGCGCCTGCTTGTCCTTGAACGTGCCCGGGTATTCGATCCAGCCGCCGCCGGGTTTGGCGTCGTTCTGGAAGAAGCGCGCGCCGTAGGCCTGGGCCGCCAGGCCGAGGCCGATGGTCTCCCGCGCAAGCGCGATCGGGCTAAGGCCCATGATCCCGTCACTGGAAAGGCCGCGGATGTGCCACACCTCGCCGCGCGTCAGCACGTGTTCGGTGCCGGAGCGGTCGGTGTACCGGTACCGATAGTCGAAATCCGTGTTTCCCTGGATCAACTCCACCTTGACGCGGTCAGGGTGGAGCGGCGTCAGCTGGATGATCTTCCCCTGCCGGTTGGTGACGATCTCGTTGTAGGCATTCCCCCGCAGCGCGAGGTGGCCCATCATCATTTCGCGCCACTCGAACGGCGTCTGCCATGGGTTGGGGCGACGCGCGATCAGGTCGTAGAGCCAGTGGCTGTCCAGCAGCTTCCGCGCGCCGCCCTTCTTCTTCTGGTAGACCTTCAGCGGCAGCACCGCGAAGGACTCGGCAAGCACGCGCACGCACGCCAGCACGGCGGCCAGCTGCAGCGCGCCATCATTGGTCACCGCGATGCCAGACCCGGTCCGGCGCCCAACTGGCTCGAACCAAAAATCACCCCATGGGGAGCGATCGTCCGAGCTGTCGGCGCGGTACTTCGACAGGAACATCAGGTCTCACTCCGCGGCTTGGCCGAGTAGACGCCGGCGAGACGTGCCCAATAGAGCGTCATCGCCAGAAGAAGCGCGCCGCCGGCCACGAGACCCGCCCAGAGGCACGCCATGCACGCGCCGACGAGCACCATCAGCCAGCCCAGCAGCAGGCAGGTGTTGAAAACGAGTGCGTTCATACGGTGAGCATCTGGTAGTCGGAACCAATGACCGGCAGCTCGTCCACCGGCCCCTTCGACACGCCGATGGCCATCAGGAGGGCCACCATGTCGTCGATCTTTTCGGGCGACCGCTTCTTGTCGGGCGCCATGTTCATGTTTGCGTCGTAGCGCACGACCAGGTTGGCCGCGCACCACTGGAGCACCGGGTCGCCGCCATGGATCAGCTTCTTCGACCGGTACAGCCTTTCCAGCTCCTGCATGGCCGGGTGGAACGATTTCGGCCCCTGCACGAACTCGATCATCGGGAAATCGTCCTTGGTCAGCCGATTCACCAAGTCCGTGGCGTTCCATCGGTCGAAGGCGATCAGCTCAGGGTTGAACCGCGCCACGTCCTCGCGGATCACCTGCTCGATCACCTCGTAGTCGATCACGTCGCCCGGCGTGGCTTCGATGAGCCCCGCGCCACGCCAGGCCTCGTAGGGAACAGTTCCGCGCATGGCGCGCCGCTCCACCGCCGCCTCCGGCACCCAGCGCCGGCCCCACGTGAAGACCTGGTCGTCCACCTCCCAGATGAGCCGCCATGACGCCAAGTCGGTGGTGCTGGCCAAGTCGAGCGCCGCCCAGCACTTCTTTCCCTCGAGCGCACCAAGATCGACTTCGCCGGCGCCTTTCTTCCATCGCGGCAAGTCGATCCAGCCACTGGCCGAGGCCGACTGGCGGTTCAGCCGCTTGATGCGGAACTCGGCGAGGCGGCCGGGCATCGCCTTGGCCTCGATCGCCGCCTTCTTCAGCTCCCTCTGCAGGATCTCGCTGACATCCAGCAGCGGATTGGCCTTGATGTAGGCCGACTGGTCGAAGTCGTCATCGCCGTCGTCCAGCGCATAAATCAGCGCCAGGAAGTGGTCCGCTTCGACCGCACCCTCGAGCACCTGCTGGGCGAACCGGCGCATTTCCGGCCACGGGCCCGGCGTCTCGTAGCCCTCGGTGGTCGTGTAGAGCCATAGAGGGTTGCGCCGAGCGCCGGCGGCCGATTGCAGCACGTCAAGCAGTTCGCTCGTTTTGTGCGCGTGCACCTCGTCAAGGCCTGTCGCGGATGGGTTCAGACCGTCCTGCGTGCTGGCCTTGGCGTTGATCGGTTTAAACGTGCCTCCGTTTTCATATGAGGCGATCGCGTTGGCGAATGCCTTGACCGAAAAGGCCTCCTGCAGGTCCGGCGTCTTCTCAACCATCTTCTTCGCAACGTTGAAGATGATGCGCGCCTGGTCGCCGGTGGTGGCCGCTGAGATCACCTGCGGCCCCGGCTCGTCCTCGCAGCACTGGCAGTACAGCAAGATGCCTGACGCCAGCGTGGACTTCGCGTTCTTGCGCGCCACCGCCAGCAGGGCCGACGAATAGCGACGCGTACCGTCCGAGTTGCGAAACCCGAACAGCTGCACAATAAAAAACACCTGGAATGGCTCCAGGTGAATCGTCGGGGTATCCCATTTGCCTTCGACGTGCGGCAGCTTCTCGATGAAGTCGCACGGGTCGCAGGCGTGCCATTCGGAGAAGGTGAACGGAGGCTTCCGTTTCTTCGCCCTCTCCAGATCCGACAGGAACCGCTTTGCAGCTAGGCGGATCCACTTACAAAACCGCTTGCCCTTCTTGTCCCCCACAGCCTCTTTCGCATACGCGATGGCTATGGCGACGTAATCACCCGGTTTGGCGCTTGCCGTTGGAGGCGAAGGCGTTGCCTTTTTTCGTTTCGCCACTCGGTTTCACCTTGCCTTGCGCCACCGGGGTCATGCCGAAGTCATTCACCAGGTTCCGGTACTGCGCCAGCATGTGGCCGGTCGGAGCGATGCCCGCGGCGTACTGCTGGACGATTTGCCCGTGAAGCGCGCACAGGACACCCAGCGGACCGAGACTGGCTTCGGTCAGCAATTTGTTGGCTGCCAAGATGGTCGACAGGCGTTCCCACTCGCGCACCGCATGCGCGTTGGGCAGCCATTCGGGCGGAAGCGGCGCCAGCTCGATCAGCGGCAAGTCGATGCCCGATGGCTCGATGCGGTCCGGGCGCACCGTCCCGTCCACCACCTTCAGGTTGTGGGGTTTGCGGGGTCGCGCCATGTGGTCAAAAAACCGTTTTTCTGAATTGACGGTGCAAAAAAACAGGTGCGGCGAGCGGTCGCGAGGCACTCAAGGTCAGGGATTTGCCCCCCTACCCCCTATACGCCTCGCCATCCTGCTGCATTGCCGCATGCCGCGCCCGGCCCTGCCGGTCGGCTGCTCGCTCTTCGGCCTGCTTCGCAGAGTCGTGACACGTCTTGCAGAGCGACTGCCAGTTGGTCGAATCCCAGAAGAGCGCTCGCGCGCGGTGAATGCGGTCAGCATCACCACTTGCCAGCGCAGCGCTGAGGCGGTGAGGCTTGATGTGGTCGACAACGGTTGCAGGTGTGACGCGGTCATGCGCTTCACACCGCACGCAGAGCGGATGCCGCGCGAGCCATCCATCACGTGCACGCCGCCACCGTGAGTCGTAGCCACGTTCATTCGCAGATGGACGTCGTTCCGGTTCAACGGGTTGATACACACGCTTCCGCGCATCGAACGGCTGATGGGTGCGCGGCGAGCGAGGCATGAACTACTGTCCGACAGTCGTTGTCGGCTGCGGCTGGGCAACCTGGTTGCTGCTGGAACTGACAACGCCGATCGACTTGAGCTGTGCGAGCACGCCCTCGATGACCTGGGTGATGCCGTCAACCTGGCCCACCGCTGCGTTGACGTTCGCGATGACGGATTGCAGCTTCTGTGCACCCGGCAGCGACGGCGCAATGGCTTCCACCAGGGTGATGCCGTTGACCACGGCGGAGACAACCGGCGATACCTTCGACAGGTCGCCAGCGATGGTGCTGAGCAGAGACATGGGTTTGACCTCGGGTTGTTCCGCGACAGGCGCGGGTTTGGACTGGACCAGCAACCGCTGAACGGTCGCGTCCTTGATGACGAAAAGCACGACGCCGGCAATGCCAGCGATGAGACCCGCGATCTGCAGCGAAACAACCTGATCGCGGATGCCGAACGCAGCCAGCACCAACACGAGGTACGAAGCCACCGAGGTACGCTCGGTCAGCTTCGACAGGATGGCGCTGAACAGATCGATGGTCACCTGCTTCACCGTTCGAACCTCTTGTCGACCTTGCGATCGATCTTGTCCTCGATCCGCTGAAGCGAATCGAGCACCTGTTTCTGATGGGACTCGAAAGCGCGCTGCTGCCCTTCAATTCGTACCTCGGCAGCCGTCAAGCGCTGGCTCTGGCGATAAAGCCATGCGGCCAGCGTCAGCGCGACGCCGACAAGTCCCCCTGACTGCAAATCCATCAACCGCGCTCCTGGGCACTTGGCGCTGGCTCGTCCAGCGCATAGAGGCCGTGGGCGGCCATGATGCTTTGCAGCTTCGCTGCGTATTGCGGGTCGGTGGCGTAGCCAGCTTTGGCGATTGCCAGCGCGAACTTGGCGCCATCCGCGAACGCGAATGCGCTCATGTATCGCGGGTTCGACGCAAGGAACAGAGCATGGTCGTCTATGCTTCCCTGCCAGTCTGGATAGGCGCGAAACGCGGCCTGGATCTCGACCATCTGATGACCGTTCCACTCGTGCGTGGCCTGGATGGTGGTTTCACCCTTCCACGCGGAATCAGCCTTGATGCCGAACAGGTTGTGACCAGGCGCATGTGCACCCCAGCCCGACTCCAGTGCGGCCTGGGCGACGGTAACGCTCGCCGGAACCTTGAAGCGAGCTGCAGCGTTACGTGCCGCGGGGCTGATCGCAGCAATGAAGGAGGTCGGAGTCATGGTCCACCGAAAACGAAAAAGCCCCGCCGATTAGGGCGAGGCTTTGGCTTGGGGTCGAACTTCTACGCTGCCAGTTTTTCAGGCGTTTTGTAATTACACAATAGGAACTTTTGGCAAAGGTATCCAATGCGTCGGTGTGCGATACCCATCAAGTCGCTCCTGACCCACGGACGTCAGGGTATAGCTCCACCAGCCAACGTCTTCCATGGACCAGTCGCCAATTCCTTCCATTTCCCGGATCTCGCTCTCGCTCCGGTAGAAGGCCATATGGACGATCCACTGGGTTGCGCAGTCGAAGCCAACAATGATCTCGGTACCGTCGCGCGGCGCGGTTTCAATAGGCTGCCACCCTGAATTGCTCATGCTTCCGATTCCATTTCGATGGGGTCAAGCTCGGGCGAGAACGGGATGCGGAGCCAGCCAGCGACGTGGATCCGCGCAGTGCGCAGGTGCTGGTAGTACCTGACGCGGCCAACGTTATCACCGATGCGGCGCAGTTTCTGGAGCTTGGACTCCATTGGCTGGCCTGGCGTCAGGTATTCGCAGCGAAGGATCTGCGCTGGCAGCCAGCCCTGTTCTTGCTTGGCCAGCGCCATCACGGCCTCCTGGACGTCGTCTGCAGCGGTCCAGACTGGCACGTGGCCCAGGCCCGTCGGTGCGCGACCGTGCCATTTCATCATCGACGCCAGGGGCGAGCCGCTCCCGCCGATGTCGCCATACCGGCCGCCACCATATTCTTTGCCCCACTCGACCAGGCGGTCTTCAAGCGTCGATGCCCTGCGCATGCCATTCCCCCGTACCGTTTCGTTGATCGCGCAAACCGCCTCAGCGCTGGCTGCCATCGACCTCTCCCAAAACTCGGTCCGCCACGCGAATAGCCACCGGGATCAGATCCAGCGGCCCACGGTGCGCCTGATGGAGCTGGTCAGCCTCCCGCAGCGATTTGGCCGACGCATAGCTTGGGCAAATCTCCGACAGCGCCACATGACCATCGCGGTCGACCAGCGCCCAGGCCTTCGTCTCTTCGCCTAGTTTGATGTGCATGCAAGCTCCCGAATGGCAATAAGTTGGTTCTGAAGGGTCAGCAGCGCGTCGTCGGAGCCGTACTTCCCCCGAAACGCCATCTTTTGCAGCTTGTAGCTCGGCCCGAAGAACTTCTCGGCCTGCTGAATCGTTCCAGCGAATGGCGGATGACCCTGGTGGTGCCAGCCGCAGAGGCCAATCGTGAAGTCATGGCCGCGGCGCTTTCCGCCATGAAAACCGCCTTGGTTGAGGTGATGGACTTCAGTCGGCAGCACAATCCGAATGCCATCCATGAGGCAGGCAATACAACCGATGGCCTTGATGTGTTCGAACCGGCGCTCCTGCTCGGCGGTAGGCCTACCGGTACTGCGCCCCTGCTTGAGGCGGCGCACGCTGGCCTTGATGGTCACGGCCTTCTTTGGGCTGCTATGGCGCAGCGGTGTCTTTCGCTTGAGAGGCGTCTGCTTCATGTGAGCACTGGCGTAATGGTGATGCGCGTCCGCTTCAGGCTGCTCTTCACGTGGAGCACCTTCAGGTCGGTCACGCAGTCGTCGTTGTCGTCCTCGATGAAACCGAGGCCATAGGGATGGCGCTTGCTGAGCGGCTGCAGCGCGTCCAGCACCGGTTTCACACCGCCGTAGCGGCCGTCGCGGTCGGGGTTCTTGGGGCTGTAGCGCTCGATGGTGATGGTGCACTTGGCCAGCGGCGTGGCTGGCCGGCGCTGGCATGCCAGCGCGATCAGGGTGGCGAATTCCCGGCCGAGCTTCTGGCGCTGCGACCAGTGCAGGCGCTGCCACACGTTCATGGTGGGCGTGCGCGCCTCGATGACGATCACGATGGGCGCGGTACCGTCGCGCTCGCGCTGGGCGGCCAGCAGGTCGCGCATGCGGGAAGGGAGCGCCGCTTCGCTGGTGAAGCGCAGGCCGTTACCCATTCTTCGGACCTCCAGCCATGGCGTCAGCCAGCGCGCGGATGCGCTCCATGCGGGCCTTCTCCGCCGCGGATGGCTCCGAGGCGGCCGGCGCCGGCTTATCCTGCTCGGCCAGGTACTTCTCCCGTTCGCACTCGCGGCAGAAGTCGCAGGTCGGGAACGAGCGGTTGTGCTTGCTGCAGAACGACGAGTAGCGGCCGTATGGCTTGGCGCTCGTCCGATCTGAATGGAATCGCTTATGGCGCATGGGCACCCCTGCGCTTCAGCTCTGCCAGTCGCTCGCCGATGTCTTCCAGCACGTGGCGCGGTTCGAAGGTCTTGAGGCGACCGGTGCGGTACACACCAACCAGGCTCGGCCCATGGACCTTCAACGAGCGGTCGTAGCCGCTATCGGTCTGCATGGCGATAGAGGCAGTCAGGTCCACATTGATGAAGAGCGCCACCTCCCCATGCTCAACCAGGACGTCGCCGAGCAGGCGCGCCATCACGGGCATCTTGGCGTCGGTCACCGGGCCGAGCGACACCAGCTCGCCGGTGCCGAGCGAATAGAGATTCTGCTTGCGACCACTGCGGCGCGGCGACGCGAGCTTGGTCACGCATACGGCCCCATCCCTCTCCAGCTTGGTCATGGCCGAATAGACGGTGAAGTAGCTGACCGCCAACATGGTGGCCAGCTGCTCGATCGTCGCGGCGCCCAGCTCCAGCGCCTGGAGGATCCGCTCACCGGTGCTCAGCACAGCTCCCCCTGCCGCCGGCCGCGGAAGCTCGCCCAGTTGAACGGCACGATGATGGCGCACTCGCGGAAGCGGTCCATGACGCGCTCGCCCAGGGTCTTCTCCATCTGCTCCGGCGTCAGGTTCGACACCAGCAGCATCGGGCGCCCGGCCTGGTAGCGGCCGTTGATGATTTCGAACAGCGTGCGCAGCTCGTAGTCCGAACCGCTCTGCGCGCCGATCTCGTCCAGGATCAGCAGATCGGGGTCGAGCAGGTCCTTGATGACCTGGCGCTCGCTCTTGGCCGAGCCGTCGCGGAACGATTCACGCACCAGCCCGACGATCTGCGGCACGGTGCCGTACACGACCGTACCGCCGTGGCTGGCCATCACGTCGTTGCCGATGGCGCACGCCAGGTGCGTCTTGCCGGTGCCGGGCTTGCCGCAGAACACGAGCGAGCCCCCTTTCATGCGCTGGGTCGCCCAGGTCTTCAGGTAGGTTTCGCAGATGCGCCTGGCGTAATGCTCGCCCTGGAATTCGGTTCGATAGGCGTCGATCGAGGCGTCCGCGTACTTCGCCGGGATGGCCGCCGCGGTGATCAGACCCTTCAGCTTCTCGCTGCGCAGGCGATGCTGTGAGCGCTCCCGGAACTGCTCGGACTTGGCGTGCGATTCGCGGATGCACAGCTGGCAGCCCGTTTCGATCTTGCCCATGTCGAACGGGGCATCGATCAGGCGCGACTGGTACGGGCCGTGGTGCTCGCACTCGCGCATCACGAACTGCTCACCCGACGCCGGCAGCGGCTTCTCGGAATTCGGCGGGAAGGTGTTCGACTGGAGTTCCGACATAGTCCTGGTCCTTGAAGGAGGCATTGACGGGAGGGATGGCTGTGTTGGTCGTGCCGGGGGCTTCACGCTGGGCGTCATCGGCGCCGTTGCGAACGATGCTCAGGGCGTAGGCCAGGTGCGGCTTCTTCCGGTGCACCGCCAGCGCGCCGGCCTTGGCGAAGACCTCGACCGGGTGCAGCGCCGACAGCTCGAGCAGGTCGGGATGGGACAGGTCCATCCGGGCGGCCGGGATGCCGGCGGCGATCAGCGCTTTGGCAGCCAGCACGTGCGCCTTCACCTCGGGCACCGTGTCGGGCGTGCTCGCGATCGCGCTTGGATGGGAGTGGGGGTTACTTGAGGGATAAGTGATGGTTATGGGGGAACGTGGTTCGGGGGTCCCCGAACCCGGTTCGGGGGTGGGGTGAACGTCGTTCGGGGGTGAACCACGTTCGGGGGTGAACGTGGTTCGGGGCTGGGGTGAACCATGTTCGGGGTGAACGTCGTTCGGGGTGAACCACGTTCGGGGGTCGGTGATGCGGTAGATGGTCGATCTACCCTTCCGGAAGTCCCGTTCGAGGTACCCGTGGGCGATCAATGCCACCAGCTGTTTCTGCACGCCGCGGTCGCTCATCGAGCACCGCTCCATGAGCATGGGAATGGACGGAAAGCACTCGCGCGCTTCGTCGGCGAAGTCGGCCAGCGCCACCAGCACGAACTTCTCGGCGGCGGACAGCTGCGCCTTCCATGCGGCGTTCAGGAGCGTGTTGCTCACCGGGGCTCACCCCTCCCCGGGACTGCACGTTGGCCGCAGCCCTCGGTACCAACCGACTGCCAACCCGTGCTTTCAACCACCTTGCCGCCGCCGAAGATGAGCGAAGCGTGCACGCCGGCAAGGAAGCAATCCTTTGCCTGCTGTGGCGTCATGCCGTGGTCCACGGCATAGTTCCTGATGCTCCTGACCGCGTCGTCGAGCGATAGCTCGCAGGTACCCATTTCAGGACGCCTCCGCCCTGGCCGTGGGCGGTGGCGTGCCGACCAGCTGCAGGATGGCAACGCCGGTGTTGTAGCTAACCGCGTGTTTTCCAGCCTTCACGCGGTTGATCGTGCTCTGGTTGCACCCGACCTCGTTGGCGATCTGGAGCTCAGTCCAGCCGGCTTCCCGGAGGGCCTTCACTGCTACTTGCAATTCGTTGAGCTGGTCCATAGACTGCGAATCTATGCACACTTGCATAACTCGTCAAGCGTTTTTTGCATACCCGCTTCGTGCAAATTTGCATGAACATGGGGGGTATGAGCTATCTGCAATCGAATCTGAGGAACTTCATCGCCGCCAGAAAGACATCGCAGAACGCGGTGGCGCTTGAGGCTGGCATTTCCCAAAGCACGCTTAACAGGATCATGGCCCCCGGCGGCACGCGCTTTGCGCGCGACGACACTGTCGAGGCTCTGGCCGTGTGCCTCCATGTCAGTTCCCACGATTTGAAATACGTCGACCTGTTCGCCGAGGGCGGTGAAGTATTGCCGAGCTCGGCCGATACCGATTCTCAGGCGACCGGTCCTGGCGTTCGAATCCTCGCAGCCACGGAGTTTCCTCGAGGCTCTGCGTCTCGACTTAGCCCCATTGGCATGGCTCAGAACGTCATGGTGTCGCGAGCCTGGCTTTCGCTCCAGACGGACGCGCCAGCGAAGAACGTTCGGTATGCGTTCGCCATCGATGACTCCATGCAGGGAGAGATCGAAAAAGGCGATACGGTTTTCATCGACACGTCGGTGCAGACTGTCGAGACCGAGGGCGTTTATGCCTTCACGTACTTCAATGTGCCTCATATCAAGCACGGCCAGGTGCTTGGTGAGAACAGCCTTAGATTCACGGGGACAAGGCCGTCGTTGAACTCGATTCCGGTTGAGGGGGATCAGCTCAAAGGTCTTGTGATCATAGGGAAAGTTTTCGCCTCGCTGAGCACAAAGCGCTTTTAGCGCGCGCTGCGATGAGCGGAGGGGATTCGGAAGGGCGTATGCGTTTTAAGGAGATTGGCCTGTTTGCCGGGCTCGGTTGTGCATACGGTTTCTTGTTCTGGGGGCTTCGTACTGTCACTCCGCTCGACTTCAATCTAGCCATTGGCCTGCGTTTCGCAGCGCTGATGCTGCTCCCTCGCCGCCTATGGCCTGTGCTTCTGGCCGGTGAATGGGCGGCGATCCTGAAATGGGCGACGGACGACGACTTCTCCAGTCACCTGTCCCGCCTTTGGGTTGTAGTTGGCACGTTCTTCCCGTTCTTCGGCGGCTGGGCGCCGGTGACGTTTCTGCGCCGCAAGATCCCCGACATGGATCTGAGCCGCCCAGGCCATATGGGAGCGTTCCTCGGGGCAGCGTTCGCCGGCGCGCTATGCAGCGCGGCCATCAGCCTAATCTCCGTGCTCGCTATGGGCGTGTCGGAAAAGGAAGTGGGCTATCCCCTTCCCACCCTCTACCTCATGTACCTGACGGGTGCTTTCCTGGGCATCATCACCGTCGCGCCATTCGTGCGCGCCGTGGCGCGCTGGTGGATCGAACGCAGATATATTTCCAGCGCCACGTATGGCTGGCCGTTCGGCGCCGCCGCGATCTATCTGCTCTGTGGCCTTATCGCCCTGCGCCACATCCATGGCGACTGGCTTACCGTGGGTCGCTGCCTCTTGTTCGCGCCCCTCATAGTGATGCCGATCTTGCGTGGCTGGCCCGGAGCCGCCGTCGCCGGCCTAGCCTGCAGTGCCGCCGTCCACCTGACCCAGCGGACCGACCTGGAACATGATCTGCTTGCCATCCAGGACGTCGCCGCCGTGGCCACCGCTGGCGCGCTGATCATTGGCGCGTACATCAGCATCCAGAAGGTTCGCGACGCCATTGCGATCGAGCGAGAGATCAAGCTCAACAAGATGGTGCGCCGCCTCACCTCGTCCGTGGAGAGCCAGTTCCGCTATAGCGCCTCGATCATCGAGGCCATCCGCAACTACATGCACGAGACGGAGATCAAGGTGGCGAACGGTGGCGATCGCGCGGACATGACGGCCGAATACTGGCGCCTGATGTCCTTCATCCGTACCGACCTGCGCCTGCTGCAGGAAGTGTTCCACCCTGACCTATTGGACGTGTACGGCATGGGTCCGGCCATCGCCTCTGGGCCCATCCATAACGCGCTGCTCCACGCTGATGTGGCGTACGACCATCACATCCCGGAGAACACGAGCAAGCTCTCGCGCCAGCTCCAGATGTCCATCTACCGACTGGCGTACGAGAGTGTCTCGTTGATCCTCAATTCCCGCACGCCGGAAAGAATCATGCTCCGCGTGCGCACCGGCAGGTCGCAGAATGGCCGGGCCTATGCCGCCCTGACTGTGCGCTCGTATATCTCGGTGAAGGGAAAGGGGCGCCCTGCCACGCCAATGCAGAGCACGGGCCTCGGTATAGAAGGCATCTGCATGCTTGCCGAGAGCTTCTCAGGTCAAGCCAGGTACAACATCGAGGCCGAGAGGATGACCATGGTGCTGTTCGATGATCCGGCCGTGGACATCGACAACATCCACGGCCGGTCACATGTTTCGGTGCTACTACCGCGCATTCGTGATCAGGACAAATACGCCGTCAACTGCTGAACTTACTGCGCGTTGATCTTGCCGCAGTCGGGAACGCTGGTGCATCCGCTCGCCGCCGACGCAGCCATTGGCGTGGCCGTCAGGCCTTGGGGCGAAGCGGTCACCAGCGTATTCGCATCCGAATAGACCACCGTTCCGGTCGTCGGCGCCGCCGATGCGGCCTGCACCTCTCCGGTGCCAAGCGGCAGCGGGATCACGACGCCGGGCGCCGCAGCCACACCGCCGCGCACCACGCCGTTGAGGTCGTTCACCTGGACGTACTTCAGCCCGTTGAGCGAGAACACGTACACGTGCCAGCTCGGGCTCTGGCTGACGTCCTGCGCGTTCGGCCACGCCTGGCCCATGCCGGTCGCCGGCGCCGCGGTCTGTGCCACTACCGCGCCCGCCGCGGTCATCGCCACGACGGCCATCAGTGCGATGCAAAGCAACTTCTTGAAAACCATATTCCGCTCCTTCTGAAGGGGTACAGCAAAGCCGAATGCCGCGCGGCAACTGGAACACTTTGCGTCGCCAATTTCATGAACGCAAACTGAACACTTAACCCGGCGCAAGCAATTTCATCCGCATTTGCATCATGCATGCTTGCATAGCTGTGCATTTCTATGCATAGTTGCATACACCTGCAAACGGGGGTATGCATGAACGTCGCACTTCTTCGAGCACCAGTCGAGCGTACAAAGCCGGCCACCGGTGTTCTGCGCACGAACACACGCCGCAAGAGCAAAAGCGTCGTGCATCTGGGCCCGAGCCCGACCTTCAAGGCGCTCGTGTTCTGCCTGGGCTGGGCCGGTGCCCTGCTGGTGTGGGTCGGTCGCATGGCGGGGCTGCTATGAACGGGCGCCTCCAGCTTCCAGCCAGCGTCGGCATGCCGCGCCAGCTCATCATCTTCAAGTCCGCGCAGACGTGGACGGTCAGCCTCCACCTGCTTGACTGCCATTTCGCGGCCGTGTTCGCCGCCAGCGAACGCCTTCGCCTCGACTGGAGCAACAGCATGCCTGTGCTGTGGGTCGGCGATACCGCCTTCGACCTGGTCGGCGACGAACCCGAGCAGATCTCGCGCTTCACTGGCATGCCTTTACCCCTCAAGCCGGCGGCGGCGGGGGTACTCCCTCCCTGTCCCGCTCCTGCTGTCGCCGGCCCCTCTTCGGAGGTGCGAGCATGAGCACCATTACAACGATGGAGATGGCGCTCGATCAGATCGACAACGAGCGCGCGGTCCTGGCGAAATCGTTGGAACTGACGGTCATCCATAAGTTAACCCGCATCGAGCAAGTCGCGGTCGTTCTGCGCAAGCACGACGAGATGCGCGATGCAGTCGCCGCGTTGGTCGAAGTCGCCGGACGGACGATCCCGTTCCTGCGCGACGAAGCCGCCAAGTACGAAGACGACGGTTCAAACGAACCGCTGGAGATCGCGCGCGACCTCGAAGCGCTCCTCAAGCACGCAGGGGGTGTCGAGTGAGCAACGAGCTGGCGTACTTCAATGCGCTCAAGCGCATCGCCGCATTTCAGTCCCCGGACAAGCTTCGTCGAAACGCGGAGCGCCAGTATGGGCTCCAAGGCGAGGAAGCCATTGAAATGGCATACGAGAACGTCTTGGCAGCGGCCAAGGCGGCCATTCGCGGAAAGCGCGCGCCGAAGGTTCAAGGCGGTGAAGCATGAGCGGCCTCTGCGACCTGGCCGAACTCGACTGCACCGACGCCGAGAAGATCGCCCTCGCCTTCGACCTGTGCAGCCTCCTTCGCATCGTTCCCCTTTCGCTGGCCGCGGCGGAGCCGTCACCCCCTTGCGGTGATGCCGTGGCCAGCTCCCTTTCCATGGAGCAGATGGCATGAGCGTACCCATGACGGTCGCCGCGACCATTCGCGGCCGTGCAGCTTTCGACGAAGTGCGCGCGCTGTTCGACCAGCTCTATCTGATCGATTCGGATATTGCCCACCTGGACGAAAACCTGGTTCCGGACGACGGCATTACCGAATACCGGCTTACCGAGGCTGAGCTCCGGCACGCCCTCCAAAACCGCCGCGACGCCGTGCTGAACAAGCTCGAAAACAAGGGCATCCGCATTGCGCCGGACCCTGCACCGGTAGCGCCCGCAATGGCTGTCATCGAGACCGGCGTTATGCAGGTGCCAGGAGATGCCGTTCTCTTCCATACCGACATTCCACAAGGGGAAGCCTCCTGATGTTTGGACGTAAGCGCCAGATCGAAGTCATGCGCCAGGCGTTGCTCTACTACGCCAACCGCGACACCTACCGCCGGAAGGGGAAGCACCCCAAGGGTACACCGGTGCGCTACAAGCACGCGCCCATCGTCGACGACCACGGGTCTACGGCACGCCTCGCGCTGCGCCGCGTCGAAAGCATGGCGACGTTCCGCTGGTTCCGGCGCAGGCCTGTCGACCTTGGTTCGCTCACGCTGCCCAAGCCGCTCGCCACCAGCGACGAATCCTGATCCATCCGTTTTGCAGTCGCGCGGCGACGCCGCGTTCCTTTCCTCGTCGGAGTAACCCATGAAACAGGAAAAGCTGTTCGACCTGTTCGGTGAACTCGACGCCGGCGTGTTCCTCAACAAGGTCGCACGCGGCCTCGCTGATGTGGCACTCGGCGCCGTCACCACCAACAAACCGGGCAAGGTCATCTTGACCTTCGACCTGAAGCAGATCGGCACCAGCAACCAGGTGCACATCAAGCACGCCATCAAGATGATCAAGCCGACACCGAACGGCAAGGTCACCGAAGAGAACAGCACCGAGACGCCCGTATATGTCGGCGTCGGCGGCACGCTGAGCGCGCTCCCCGAAAAGCAGGAGCCGCTGTTCAAGGGTTCCGACGCACCGGCGAAGGAATAAGCCGCCATGGAAAACATCGAACTGATCCAGAACACGGCCGTCGAAGCCGCGGGCAAGCGCCTGCTATCGGCAACCAACCTACCGCGCGCGGTCATCGTTGACGGCGACCAGGAAGTGAAGTCGCTGGAGCACCTCCAGCCTGGTCGCCATCGCTTCCGCGGCCAGATGACCACCAACGTGATGGCTGACTTCTGCGCCTACGTGAAGGGGGTCGCCGGCGACAAGGCCGTCCCGGGCTTCGTGAACGTCCAGGGCATGACTGCCAAGGTGTTCTTCAACCTGGGTTCGGAGACAGCGCCGGGCCATGGCGACTGGACGGCAACGCTCGGGCTGCAGCCCACCGCCGCCTACAAGGCACTTCAGGAAGCGGCGGGCCGCCGCTTCGACCAGGCTGGTCTCATCGACTGGATCGAGGACTGGAACGATGTGCTGGTCGCCGACTTCACCGAAGGCAATGCGTCCCTGACCCGCGCGATCGCCGCTGTGCGCAAGCTGAAGATCAGCACGAAGAGCGAAGCCACGCACACCACACAGGACTTCAGCGCCAGCCGCAGCGCGCTGGAAGAGGTCGAGGCCTCGGGTGCCGATGTGCTGCCGGTCGGGTTCCGGCTGGCGACCGAGCCGTATGACGGGCTGACCTCGCGCAGCTTCTCGCTGAAGCTGTCCGTGCTCACGGGCGGCGACAAGCCGGCCCTCACCCTGCGCTGGCTCCGGAAGGAGCAGCAGCTCGAACAGATCGCGCGCGAGTTCAAGAGCGTGCTGGTGGAGCAGCTGGGACCGTCGGCCACGCTGGCCATCGGCGCCTTCGAACTCGGCAAGTAACGAATCGCCCACGCTGGGCAGCCGACGCCGGCGGGATATCCGGCCAGCCACACACCGAGGAGAGACGGTCGCTCTGCGCCAAAGCAAAACCGGCAACTTGATCCGGGGAGCGGAGGAGAACGTATCGACGCGGGACACGTAACCCGCACCTTTCAACCAACCGGAGCATCCACATGGATCGCGAGTTCAAGTTCAACCTCGACCAGCGCGTCACGATCACCGAGAGCGGCGAAAGCGGAGACGTGATCGGCCGCGCCGAGTACAGCAAGTCCGAGAACCACTACTTCATCCGCTACAAGGCCGGCGACGGCCGTGCCACGCAGGACTGGTGGGGTGAATCGGCCCTGCACGCTGCGTAAGCCTCCCCGCCCTGTGGAGTAGCACAGGGCACAAAGAAGCCCGCTGCAGAGCCTGCCGGTGTAGGCGCCAAGGTTCATTGGCCTTGGAAAACGTGCGGTTCGAATCCCTCCAGCGGGCTTCTTTGTACGAATGAGCCGGCAACGCCGGCAAAGGAACAAGGCCAGGCCATGGGACTGCTCACCTCACTCAACCGCCAGCAGCGCCGCGCAGCGATCAAGCAGCTGCAGGCGGACAATGCGAAGCAGCCAGTGACCATGACCGCCATCGACCTGGCGAACTGGCCGAAAAAGCTACCGCCTGGGCTCGAATATGCGTGGCGCTCGCGCACGTTCTTGGCGCAGCTCTATCGCGAGCCGAACGGCCTACGACTCAGCGTCAACCGCTCCACCACCATGGGCGATCGCTGGGACGAGAACATCACCTGGGACGAACTCATGCGCGTGAAGGCTGAGTGCGGTTTCGGCGGCTACTGGGCCGTCGAGGTCTTCCCGCCGGAACAGCACGTCGTCAACGTCGCCAACATGCGCCACCTGTGGCTTCTGGACGCGGCGCCGGACTTCGCCTGGAAGCGCGTCGCATGACCGACATCCTCTACCTCTGCCAGCGAGCACGCGCCAGCACCCGTTGCGGTGCCGCGATCGATGGAGCCCTGCGCCATGCGCGCCAGGCGCAGCTGGAGGCCAAAGCGGCAGGCCTGCGCCCTAAGGACGCCTCTTCCATCGATCGCGCCATCCGCGAGCTGGAAGACGCCCTCACCGGTACCGAGAACCACCGACAGCGCCTTCTCAGGAAGGCTGACAGAAAGGACAAGGGGGAGTGATGGGAAGGCTTGCTCTATCGATGATTCCAACTGCCTACCGACTCAACGGCTTGGCTACGGCTTCCACCGACGAGGCGCTCCGAATCGTTGCAAAGCACCTCGATCTGCCGATGGAGGATTCCGAGACCGTGGACTTCCTGCGCCACGCCTTCGCGTCGGCCGAAACCGAGATCCGGCTTGAAGAGGCCAAGCAACGTGTGGCGCGACTGAAGGAGAGCAGCAATGACTGACCAGCGAATCCGCTGCGTGAGGATCGAAACCGACGGCACCTACATCGTTGGGCCGCTCGCCGAACTTCATACCCTGCTCGACAGCGTGCTTCCCCATGAGGACGACATCGAGGACAGCGAGACCGTCACTCTCACCTTTCCGCTCATGACGCTCGCCGAACTGGACGCCCTGCCGGAGTTCGAGGGATGAACGACCAGCTGAAGGCCTGCCCGTTCTGCGGTGGCCAAGCCAACATCATCGAAGCCGAAGACGTCGACGGTCGTTTCGCGGCCGTCGGCTGCTCGAAGTGCGGATGCGGCTCTCGGCAGCATTACTTCCTCGGCGATGACGCTCGCCAGCAGGTTACATCCGCCTGGAACACTCGCGCGCAGGCCGAGGACGGAGCTGCGGTTCGGCTGCCTGTTCCCTTCTCTATCGACACGCGCCACAAGAACGAAGGGTTCGTGACGCTCGGATTCAGTGACAGGGAAACGCGCGACCGCTTCATCAAGGCGATCCAGTCGCATCATACGCCCCTCTACACCCACCCGCCCCGCGCCCAAGAGGCTGGGGAGGATGCGAGGGATGCGGCTCGCTACAACTACCTGCTCGACTGCGAAGTCATCGCCGCACGCGAATACCTCCCCAACCTGGATGCCGATGCGTTCAAGGCATCGCGCCGTGCAAAGCATGACAGCGCGATAGCCGCCCTATCCGCCCAGCGCGGGGAGGCTGAGTCATGAGCATGTTTGATCGACCTGGCGCTATGGCCGCAGCCAAAGAATGGAACGCCGCGCGCGAGGCAGAGTCGGCTGCACAGCTTGAATACGATGCGGCACGGGAAAAGCACTGGGCTGCTCTCGTGCGCATGGCCAACGCGCATAAAAGCGCTGTCGAGACCGTCGGCCCAGAGTACGCAGACGTCTTTCTCTGGATCGATGAGCTGCACGGCAAGCGCGATCAGATTCTCGCCTCAACCGCCATCGCCAAATCCACGGAGGCCGCCAATGGGTGAGCCGATCACCTACGGGTCAGTGTGCAGCGGCATCGAGGCCGTGACGGTGGCCATGGAGCCCGAGGGCTGGCGCGCGGACTGGTTCGCTGAGATTGAGCCATTCCCGTGCAGCGTGCTCGCTCACCACTACCCTGCTGTTCCGAACCTTGGTGACATGACCACCATCGCCTTGCGCGTGCTCAAGGGCGACGTCCGTGCCCCCGACGTGCTGGTCGGCGGTACGCCCTGCCAGGCGTTCAGCGTGGCCGGCACCCGCAACTCCCTGGCCGACGAGCGCGGCAACCTGACACTGCGATACGTGGAGCTGGCGAATGCAATTGACGATGTTCGAACCGCTGCAGGAAATCCTGCAGCCGTCATCTGGTGGGAAAACGTCCCCGGAGTCCTCAGCACGAAAGACAATGCCTTCGGGTGCTTTCTGGCTGGGCTTGCCGGCTCCGATGGTGCTCTGGAACCACCAGTCGAACGGCCGGCCGTCGGCAAGTCCAGTCGATACTGGAAGTGGGACAAGGAGCGGAAGGAACACGTCCCGGCGTGGGCAAACGTTGGTGCTGTTTATGGACCCCGCCGCGCAATCGCTTGGCGGACCTTGGACGCCCAATATTTCGGACTGGCCCAACGACGCCGCCGTGTGTTCGTTGTCGCAAGTGCTCGAGACGGGTTCGATCCCGCAACGGTACTTCTTGAGTGGGACCGCATGCGCCGGGATTCTGCGCCGCGCCGCCAAGAGGGGCAAGGCACTGCCGCCAGCCTTACAGCAAGCGCTGGTCACCATGGCCACAGCAGTCCCAGGGGCGACGGAAGCGACAACCTGATTGCTGGGACGCTTGCCGGTGGTGGCCGGGCGAACGGTGGCTACAGCTATGACGATGTCCCTCTGGTGAGCGGCACGCTGCAGGCGAGCGGAAAGGCAGCGGGTAGTGCAACCCAACAGGATGCAGAAGCCGGCATGCTGGTGGCTTTCTCGTGCAAAGACTATGGCGCCGACGCCGGCAATCTGGCCCCAACGCTTCGCGCCATGGGTCATCAAGGTAGCCATCCGAACGCCGGAGGCCAGATTGCCGTCGCATTCCAAAGTAGCCAATCGGGAATGCGTGTTCAGGACACCCACGCAACGCTCGATGCCAATAACGGGTCGAGGCGCCATAACGGCATAGCCGATAGTTCGGGCGTGCGCCGCCTCACTCCGCGCGAGTGCGAACGCCTGCAGGGCTTCCCTGACGACTACACCCTGATCGAGGTGCGCGGTAAGCCCGCCGCTGACGGACCGCGCTACAAGGCCCTCGGCAACAGCATGGCCACCAACGTCATTCGATGGATAGGGCTGCGTATCACCGCTGCCCTAACCCTGAACAGCGTCATGGAGGCGGCGTGATGTCAGCCTTGCATGGCCAGAGCTTGGCGCCGTCCATCGAGCTTGGCTGCCTTGTCGGCTTGATGCTCATCGGGAAAGTTCGCCGTGATTCCCTCGAGCAGAGGCCTTATCTCGGCGTTCTTTTCCAAGTCCGGGCGCACATCGTAGATGAACCATCGCCCGTACCACTCTTCGCTCTCTCGGGACACGGGAAGCGTGACTGTAGATACCCACAAATGACCAACCGGCATGGGGAACGACATGCGTGACACTCCCATCCTGATGAATGGCCCCATGTTCGGCCTGGGCGCCGCGGTGCGCAAGCTACAGGGAACGCGCCACCAGGCTTGCCACCGTGCGCGCCATGCCAATGGCCAGGTCTTCGGTCTTCTGCAGGTCGGTGTCGCCGTATCGCAGCGGCATCGAGCCAAGGTCCAGCGGCGCCTGGTAGATGGCCCAGGTCCCGACCCAGCCGTCCACCTTCGGCAGTTCCACCTTCGCAGCGGTCAGGCGCACAACAAACCTTCCAAGTTGAAACTCACGACGAGTGGGGACAGCCATGCGTGAACGACCCATCATCTTCAGTGGCCCCATGGTCCGCGCTGTGCTCGAAGGGCGCAAGACGGTGACGCGGCGGATCGTGAAGCACATCCCATGGCTTCCCGGCAGAAATCCTCACTTCAGCCAAGCCATGCCGTTTGTAAACGCGGGTGAATGGCGCATTGCCGGAAGCGAGGAAATGACCCATGGATTTCGCTGCCCCTATGGACAGCCAGGCGACCGGCTGTGGGTGCGCGAGACCTTCAAGCCGATCGCCAGCGGCGAAGTGAAGAACGGTTACGGCGAGGTCCGGTACGGCTATGCCTACCAGGCTGATAGCTCCAGGCGATGGAATGCGCGACCGACCACCATCCATGACCTTACTGGACAGCCATCAAAAGGCCCCATGCAATTCCAGCAGCGGCCATGGCGGTCGCCTGCGACGATGCCTCATCGCGCCAGCCGCATCACCCTGGAGGTGACCGGCGTGCGCGTGGAGAGACTGCAGGCCATCGACCGCGCAGGCGCTCTTGCAGAAGGCATCGTGGACATGAGCACGCCATCGCACACGGCTTTCGGCGTGCCAGGCGCCTCGCTCGCGCAGCACCCCGTTCGGGCCTTCCAGCTCTTGTGGGATTCGATCAACGGCGCCGGCAGCTGGGACGCCAACCCGTGGGTCTGGGCCATCGAGTTCCGACGCATTGAGCAGGAGAGGAAGGCAGCATGACGCTCCGCCACGTCACTATCAGCAAGTTTTCCAAGGAATCGGGCTATACCGAGAACGCCATCCGCATGAAGATCAAGAACGGTGTATGGTTGGAAGGTATCGTCTGGATTAAGTCGCCGGATGGGCGCGTGCTCATCGACATCGAGGGATACGAGAAATGGGTCGCCGGTCAGCAGGTGTCCGCGCTGCAACGCAGCGCAGCATAGAAATCGACTTCTACTACAAGGGGGCCCGCTGTCGCGAGCGCCTGAAGCTCCCGCCCACGGGTGCGAACCTCAAGTTCGCAGCCAACCTGAAAGCCCAGGTCGAAGCGGAGATCGCACGAGGGTCCTTCGACTATGCCAAGTTCTTCCCGGACAGCAAACGCGCCGTCACGCTCAGCCGACTGCCTGGCGCGGCCCTGACCATCGAGAAGGCGCTGGAATCTTGGCTGGCCGGCATGAAGAGCCAGATTGAGCACACCACATACCGGGACTACGACCTCGCCATCCAACGGGTATGGGTGCCCGCCTTCGGTGCCAAGCGCCTCACCGAGCTGACGCGCGGCGACCTCAAAGAGTGGGTGTCGGCGCAGACCTGCGGACTGAAGAGGATCCGCAATCTGCTTCTCCCCATGCGCGGCCTGTTCGCCCAAGCCATGGAGGACGAGCAGATCACCGCCAATCCCTTCATCGGATGGACGCCGCGCAAGATCGAGCCTCCGAAGGAATCCGACGACGTCGATCCCTTCACGCCCGCTGAGGTTGCGGCCATCCTCGATGCGAGCGAAGGCCAGATCCGCAACCTATTCCAGTTCGGATTCTGGACCGGACTGCGCACGAGCGAACTGATCGCCCTTCGTTGGGAGGACGTCGACCTGGTGCACGGCACCATCAGCGTGCGGAGAGCCAAGGTCCGCAAGAAGGTTAAAGCGCCGAAGACAAAGGCGGGTCGCCGCACCATGACGCTCCTGGAGCCGGCCCTTCAGGCTTTGCGCGACCAGCGCCAGCACACCCAGACCGCCGGCGAAGAGGTCTTTACAAATCCACGCACTGGCGAGCCATGGCTCCACGATGGGCCGATACGAAAGACCGCCTGGCACCCAGCGCTGCGGCGCGCAGGCGTGCGCTACCGCTACCCCTACCAGATGCGCCACACGTTCGCCTCGACGCTCCTCAGCGCAGGAGAGAACCCAGTATGGGTCGCCTCGCTGATGGGCCATAAGGACTGGACCATGATTGTTCGAACGTATGGTCGCTGGATACCATCGGTGGCGCCGGATGCCGGGCAGAAGGTCGCATCCCTTTGGGCGTCCGCATCGGATACTCCGTCAACCACCCTAACAAGGAAGAAAGCATGAGCCTCAGCACCCTCAGCCACGACCAAATGGCAGCAATTCTGTTCCGAGGCGGAAGCCTCAAAATCGACGGACGACAGCTGCGAATGACTTCGCTCCATTCTTTGGCCGCCACTGCGAAGAACGGCGGGGCGCGACTCACCATCACGGGTATGGGCGCGGCCAGTGCGAGCGATCTGGAGGACCTTGCCGCCGCTGGCAGCGGTGCGGTTGCTTTCGAGGACTGAAACGGTCAGTTTCTGGTCAGCGCACCAGCGCTAGCCCTTGGTATGTCCCAAAGAGCGCGGGTTCGACTCCCGCCACCTCCACCAACTCAACGTCCACGGACGTTCCAAGAAGGCCGGAATCCCAAGCAACACCAAGGGTTCCGGCCTTTTTCTTTGTCCGCAACCGTCCCAAGAGATTCCTTGAAAGCCGGGGGCAACTGGGGGCAAGATCGGGGGCAACAACCTACCCTCCCTCCTTGCCAATCCAATTTCTAGACCGTAACGGGCAGCCTCTGCATCGTCGAACCTCGAAGTTGAATCCCATGAGAGCCAAAGACAGTTCGACAAACCAGGGGCTCTAGACGCTGGACAGCACACCCAAGGATGGTGCCGAGAAACTCGGCTTGAAAGAACCCACCTCTTATAAGCCAGCCCTCGCCTTCTCCGAAATATTTCTCGAAATGTATACGTTGCGGTAGGGTTCGGAACATCTATCAAAACTCCTATCAGAATGATAATATCAAATCATCTAGGAGATTTGATAATGAGCGAGATCGTGGGGTACGCCCGAGTCAGCAGCGTCGGCCAATCTCTGGATGTCCAGTTGGACAAGCTGAAGGGAGTCGGCTGCACCCGTATCTATTCTGAAAAGCGATCTGGTAAGCAAGCCGATAACCGCCCTGAGCTTCAGGCATGCCTCCAGTTCCTTCGGGATGGCGATACCTTGGTCATATCCCGGCTGGACCGTATGGCTCGCTCCGTACTGGACTTGGCCAAAATTGCTGAACTGCTAAGGAGAAAGGGCGTCGTCTTGAGGGTGCTTGATCAATCGATCGACACCAGCACCCCTGAGGGGAAACTCATGTTTTCTCTGCTCGCCAGTTTTGCTGAATTCGAGAACGACATTCGAGCGGAGAGGCAGGCGGATGGAATCGCCAAAGCCAAGCAGAAAGGCGTGGCCTTTGGGCGGAAACGTGCGCTGACCGAGGATCAGTGCGTGCGCATTCGTACCCTACGACAAGAGGAAAAGTTCTCAGTAGCGCAGTTGGCCGAACGCTTCAATGTTGGCGTTGCCACGGTCTACCGTGTTCTACGAGAGCCAGCCTGAACCGGCGCTGGACGAAAAGCCCAGCACTTACTTCATCGTCGGCGCGTACAGGGGTTTCAACCTCGCGCGCACCGTTGACAAGCAGAGGACCTGTTGGGCTCCCACAGGAACATCCGGTGGCGAAGTCGCCGCGATAGTGCGGAACGAGTGGCGTGCGCATCCTGAGGATTACAACGACGTGGCCGCGGAGGTCGGCATCGGCATGGTGATCTGCAAGCTATGGCAATCCCCTTCGGGCGCTCGAACAATCCACCCTCGCAAGCCCGACAGCAAAGAGGATGGGGGCAATTAGTTTGATGGCGAGCCACATCTCGTCACTGAAAAGTGGCCGGGTAGTTTTTTCATATCTACAAGCCACGCCATTTCGCACAACTCCAAAACGCCGTTGAAGCTCGCCAGAAACAAGGCGATCCAACTGCGCAGCCATACGAGATCATCCACGTGAAGCCATCGATAAAAAGGACTTTGATCACGCTCGCTGGTCTGCTTCTTGCGGCCTGCCACGGCGGGCCGCCGTCGGGCCGAGAGTTGGAAGGCAGGCTTCGCGTGGCTCTGCGCAGCTGGACCCCGGACCCGCAAAGCGCACAGTTCCGCAATATTTACCGTGGCAAGGTCATCAAGGGCATGGCCAATATATGCGGAGAGTTGAGCACCAAGGATACGCATGGCTCCTACACCGGCTATCGAACATTCCAGGCCGTCTGGATAGAAGAGCCACGGGCTGCGCCAGGCAAGCAAGAGCTCCGGGTGATGCTGATCGATAGCGACGGCCGCGATGACGCGAAGATGATCTGCACCATCGACCGGCTGGTCGAGGAAAGAGGACAGATTTAGTGATTTTCCTGTCAGGCACAGGGAAACACCGACGCAGGGTTCGCGTCGTTGCGTGTAAGGGATGCCTTAGCCCCGCCCGTGATCGCCCTGAGGTGTGGCGCATCGACCCGTGAGCCGATGCGCCACGGGACGATCAACGGACGGGGTTTAAGCGGCTACGGCGCACCGTTGGAATGGCGCGCCGGCGGATAGCTCGATGCAGTGCACGGCAATATCGAGCGCCGCCGACACTTCACTCGTCAACGACTCGATGGGTTCGCCCGGCATGCCCGTGATGACCAGCCATTCACGCTGTTCCAGGCGATCACGCAGGTACGTGAGCACGCGGAGCGCCGTGGTTTGCGGGTCATACGGGGGTGTCGGAACAAACCCGGGAAGGTTCGGGTCGTGCGGTGAAGGCGCTTGGCTGCCGTCGCGAGGTAACGACGGGCGTAGCCCTGCCTTATGATCGTGGGTAGCCAAGATCAACTCCTCAGGTTGGTTTTGGTTAGCGGGTCGTCGGTGTTGCTGCACCGGCGGCTCGCGACTCACGGCATCAACTGCCGTGGTCACCCGCGTAGCCCTGAACGACGGCGCGGGTGACGCAGACAGAGTACGCCCAAGCCCAGCAAAGAGGCACGTCGGGCGAGCGCTCGACGCGCATGGGGCGAGCGCCTACGGCGTGTCCGTGCAGGCTGCATGGCGACGAAACCGATATGCACACACGAAGGATGGCCGGGCTTACGCCGCACGGTCAGTGCGCGCAAAAAAAGGCCCCGCACAAGGCGGGGCCGGTTTGTCGGATTCGGCGGACGGCGTCTTGGAAACGTGAGAAGCCAAGACTTTTTGCAAGGGGGGCAACCGCAGCACGTTAACGACATCTCGTCGTAACTTTGTTTGTGCATACAGCGGATCTGACGGGTGCAGTGTCATCTCCCTGCCCTGACCACATCAATCGGATTGCTCTGAAGCGAAGGGTGTGTGCGGCGTCTGGATGGAGTGCGGCGTGTCGATGCGTTGCGTGGTCCCGGATTACGCCGTTGGCTTCATCCGGGCTACGGGCTCTACGGTGTCGGGCCTAGCATGGTTTGAGGTGCGAGTCTGTCGTCTCGATGGATGCCGCGTTCATTAGCGGGCGACGACTACAAATACCGGGTCGCTTCGTTGTAGCTTCTCGCCATCGTCGCTGCGTTGGGGTGGGCATGGGCGAAGGCTTGGCGAAGGTGGGTCTGCAGCAGCTTGCGCGGGCTGCCGGCATGTACGTGGCTACCCTCGTGACGCATGGGCTGACGTTTGCCCTGTGGAATCACCGGGGGGATCTGCAGATGATCCTGCTGACGGGGCCCATGGCGCTTCCCGTGCTGATGCTGTCGGCCCGCCGGTATTGGCCGGCCTATGGAGTGGGCTGGTGGGCGGCCATGATGAGCTTCATCGTGGCCCGGGGTTATCCGTTGCCGGGCATGGCGTTGGCTTACCTGGGGTGCGTGTTGTTGCTCTATGGGACGGCGCTGCTGCTGGAGCGCTTTCGCGGCGACCAGTCGATCGACGATTTTCCGCGCCTGTGGTGGTTCCTGCTGGTGGCGGCGGTGCTGCTTCCGCTGACGACCACCGGCATGGCGCTGTGGCTGAACACCCTACTGCCCACCATCCCCTGGCTGCACAAGCAGTGGTGGCATATGGCGCTGGCGATGGGCTTGGGCTTCGTGTTGCTCACGCCGGCGGTGCTTAGCCTGAGCAACCCTGCGTCGGCCCTGCGCCGAGATATGCCGGGCATGCGCGTATGGCTGGTCACGGCGCTGATACTGGTCCTGCTCTGGGTGGCCTGGGGCCTGCTGGGGAATATCGACACGCTGCGGGCCATCCTGCTGATCGCCCCTGCTCCGCTGCTGATCTACGTGGCTCTATGCGCGCAGATTCCTGGCGTGAGTGCGGTCAACATGGCGCTGGGCGCCATCGCCATGCAGCTCAGCCTTTCGGGGCACGGCCCTTTCCTGCAGGGCGATGCGCAATCGAGCACGCTCACCGTGCAGCTGTGGATGCTGGGCATGTCGGTGGTGTCGCTGCTCTTTGCGGCGCTGGTGGAACAGCGGCGTACCGTGCGCAACGCGCTGTTCGCCAGCAGCAGCGAGGCGCAACACCTGGCGGGACGTCTTATCGTGGCGCAGGAACAGGAACGCGCGCGCGTCGCACGCGACCTGCATGACGATATCAACCAGCGGCTGGCGCTGGCTTCCATGCACCTCAGTTCGCTGCGCCAGAAGGTCGAGGAGCACCATCGCCACGACGTGACGCAACTGCAGAACGAACTGATCGCGCTTTCGGGCGACGTTCGCGCGCTTTCGCACGGCCTTCATCCCAGCACGCTCGAGCACACGGGCCTGGCATTGGCGCTGGGCGAGCTGTGCCGCACGCATCGTCATCGCAGCGGGCCAACGATTGCACTCCACATACCTGAAGAACCGGACGGCTTGCCTTGCGAGGTCACGCTCTGCCTTTACCGCGTCACCCAGGAAGCGCTGAGAAATGCGTTGAAGCATGCCCACGCCAAGCGTATCGACGTTGCGCTGACCATCGCCGGCGACCAGGTGGAACTGACCATCACGGACGACGGACGCGGCTTCGACGCGCAGTCGGGCGGCTGGCAAGGGTTGGGCCTGATGAGCATCAGTGAGCGCGCCAGACTGCTGGGCGGCAGTTGCCGGTTGCGCTCGGCGTTGGGGGAAGGCACTCAACTGTGCGTGTGCCTGCCGTTGCAGATGCCGTCCTGAGGGCGTGCGATCCTGGATTCCGCCGTTGGCTTCATCCGGGCTACGAAGCACCAAGCCGCCTTCACTTTCGCTTCGCGAGACGGTGCCCACTGTGGCGCGCGGCTGGCGCTGTCGATGATCTTTCCAAGAGGGAGTTTGCATGAGTTTCACGCTCAATCACCCGCTGGTGGTGTTTGTCCTGTCGCTGGCCGGCATGTGGATCGCCGAGCGCATCGGCTCGTGGTGGGTTCGCCGGCGCGTGCGGGACAAGGATGCGTGGGTGGATACCTTCACCGTAGTCCAGGGCGCCACGCTCACGCTGCTGGGGCTGATCATCGGCTTCAGTTTTTCCATGGCGATCAGCCGCTACGACCAGCGCAAGAATTACGAGGAAGCGGAGGCCAACGCCATCGGCACGGAGTACGTGCGGCTTGACCTGCTGCCACCGGAAGACGCGATCAAGCTGCGTCCTCTGCTGATCAACTACCTGGACCAGCGCATCGCCTTCTACCAGACCACAGACCGCAGCGAGCTGCCCGCCATCACCGCGCGCAAGAACGCGCTGCAGGCCAGCCTGTGGTCGGCCATGGCCGCGCCTGCCAGCCAGCAGCCCACGCCCATCACCGCCCTGGTGGTGGCCGGCATGAACGACGTGCTCAATTCGGAAGGCTATACGCAGGCCGCCTGGTGGAATCGGATTCCGGTCGCCGCCTGGCTGCTGATGATGGTGGTGGCGCTGGGCAGCAACTTGCTGGTGGGCATGGGCTCGCGCAAACCGCCATCGGAACGCGGGCTGCTGCTGGTGCTGCCGATGGTGGTGGCGGTGTCCTTCATGCTCATTGCGGACATCGACAGTCCGCGTGGCGGGCTTATCCGCGTCGCCCCGCAGAATCTGCAGGCACTGCGCGCATCGCTGCCCCATGGCTGATGGCATGCTTCACAGCAGGGACAAGGCATAGGTCAGCCCCCACAGCGCCACCTGCAAGGTCAGCACGGGCCGCACCCGGCGCCATTCGTGCCTGCCGGCCAGCGCAAAGCTGGCCATGATCGGAATCTGGCCGAACATCAGCAGGATGGAGATATGGTCCGCAGTGCCTTCGTCGTGGCGGGGCGCGTGGAGGCCATGGCGGACAAGGTCGGCCACGATCATCCCGATCACCACGAGGGACATCAGGAGCGGGGTCGTGCCGTTCCAGCGCAGTAACGGCGGGGTGCTGTCGGCTTGGGGGTTCATGGGTGGATTCCACGGTTGGCCGCATGCGGTGTTCGTCACCGTCATCCTTGCGAAAGCAGGGATGACGGTGAGGGTGGGTGTGCCTTGAGGGCAAATCCTGGGTCGTCGTAGAGGCTAGCGTGCGGATATGGCGCGGGGATGGCGAATGACGACCCACCGTTGCCATGAAGGCCAGGCTCCGCCCTGCTCCACCACAAACCCATCACAGATCGCCGCAGAGACTGTGCGCATCAAACGGGGGGCAAGGCATGCCGGGGCGGCGCGCGTCGTTCGGTGGCGCCGATTCCGAGCCGCATGGAGACGGCGCTGCGATTGTCCTTTCCCCAGGGCCAGCCGCTGATCGGGGACAACGCGCGTACATGCCAGCCACCCTGCCGCCGGGCAAATCGATCCAGCAGCGTTTCCGCTACGTCGTCACCGAGCTGTACCTGGTGGTGGTGGGTCTGGTGCTTTCCCTGTTCGGCCTGCAATGGCAAGGCTACCGAGACGCCCACGAAGCGAAGAAGGAGTTCACCGCGCTGCAAGCGGCGCTGCACGCCATGGCGGACGTGTCTGCCGAACGCCGACCCGCCTACGCAGTAATCGTGCTGGACGAGCCGACGCCCGCGGAATGGCTGGTGGCGTTGAAGACCGCCCGCGAGAGCACCGACGCACGCATGGCCGAGCTGGGCGCCGCGCTGCGCGATCCCGATTGCAGTCATTGCGCCATGTTGTTGCCCACCTGGGAGCAGGCTTACGACCAGATCGCGCTGGCGCGCCGGGAACTGGACGCCATGCACCACCACACCGGAACGGACGCTCAGGTACTGGAAGCGTTTGGCCATCTATCCGATGCCATCCCGAGGCTGTCGTCCATCGCGGAGATCGATGCCGTGGGCGTGATCCGCCAGAACGCCGACGTGCAGAGCTACCTGCTGGTCGCGCGCCTGTCCGGGCTGCTGCGGGAGCAGGCAGGCATGATCGTGTCGCAGTTTGGTCCCGCCGTGATTTCCCGGCGCGCGCTGACCGACCAGGAAGCCTTCGACATCGCCCGCACCCTGGGCAAGATCGAACAGCTCCGCCTGCTGTTGCTGCCCAGCGTGCGGATCCTGCCGCCCAGCCTGCAGGCCGATTACGACAGGCTCGACAAGGTCTATTTCGGCGAAGCGCTGATCTTTCTGGACCAGGTGCGGCAGGACGCGGCCCGCTCCGGTGGCGTGAGCGAATCGCCGCTGCAGCTGGCGGAACGCTATGGACCACTGATCGCACCGATCAACACCTTCCGCGATGACGCCATGGCCCTGGCGGGCAAGACCATCGACGAAAGCCTGCGTCAGCACGTCGTCTACCTGATCGCCAGCGGCATCTTCGCCGCGGTGCTCACGGGCATGCTGATGTTCCTGATCTGGCGATTCCGCGAACGTATCATCCAGCCGGTGGCGGAGGCACGGCGTTTCATCCTGGCGATTGCCTCCGGCAACCTGTCGGCCGTGCTGCCCCGAAAACGCTACAGCAGCGAGGTGCAGGAGCTTTTCAGCGCGCTCATTGTGCTCAAGGAGAACGGCACGCGGCGCCTGAAACTGGAGAAGGAACGCAAGCGCATGATCGGCGAGCTGCGCGTCATGGCCGAAACCGACGCCTTGACCGGCCTGCTCAACCGGCGCGCCTTTGAAACCCGCACGCGCGTGCTGCTGGCCGACAAGCGCAGCCATGACCCGGTGGTGGCGGTGATGATGATCGACATCGACCACTTCAAGCGCGTCAACGACACCTACGGGCACGATAACGGCGACAAGGCGCTGGTGATGCTGGCCAATGTCTGCCGCGAAACGATGCGCTCTGACGACATCGTCGCCCGCTTCGGCGGCGAGGAGTTCGTGGTGTTGTCGCGCGTGCAGGCCGCGCAGGAGGGCCAGGCCCTGGCCGAGCGGCTGCGGCTGCGCCTGCACGATGAAAAGGTTCTTACCCTCGACGGCCAGACGTTCGGCTTCACCATCAGCATCGGCGTGGCTTTCGCGCTACGCGACCAGGGCACCGCCATCGACGTCGAGCAGTTGTTGCGGGAAGCCGATGCCCTGCTCTACCGCGCCAAGCAGAACGGCCGCGATCGCGTCGAAACCGAGGTCGCGTGAAGCATCACGGGCGCTCGGGCGTCGCGTCGTCTGGATACAGCACGCCGGCCAGCAGCGGCCAGCGCTTGCGTGCCGCGTCGCGCACCGCCTTCAACTGGCTATCGAAATAGCGCGCGGGGTCGATGCCTTCAACGTGGCGCGCATAGGTTTCGATGTCGTTGGGAAGCATCCGTTCGTCCGCATCGCGTGGCGCGGTCATGGCTTGCCCTCCATCCAGACGCCTTCGGGCGTGTGGATCACGTAGCCGCTGGTGGTGCCCAGTGTCACGGTGTTCTCGTTCTCGCCGACCAGGCGCGTCTGCGGCAGGTCGTGCGCGTATTGGTCCAGTGCGGGCCCGTTCGGCTTGAACGGGCTGTTGGCCACTAGGTTGGACATCAGCTGCGCCAGGGCCAGGTAGCTGGTGGGCGTGTCGATGGAAACGGCATGCCCCGGCGCAGCCTTGGCGGCGGGCAGGCCGACGAGCTTGACGCCCACCGGCACGTTGATGATGCGTGGCGTGGGGATTTCGCGCAGGCCGGATATCTGCCCCGCGTCGCCGCGCAACGCCGCGCCGTGTTCGGGCACGAACACGATCACGGCCTTGCGGCCTGAGTGCTCGATCACCTCGGTCAGCCGGTCGATGTCGCCCAGCAACCGCGTCAGCCGCACGGGATAGGACTGCAGGCTGGTCATGTTGTTGTTGGGCAGGCGGTTGCCGTCGTGCATGGTCACCGTGTTGTAGTAGAGCGCCACCGGCCCGCCGCCCTTGGCGGCAACGCCTTGATACCAGCGTGCGAGCGCGTCGTAATCGTTGACCAGCTGGGAGCCGTCGAATTCGCGCATGAAGGGCGGCAAGCCATCGGTGGATTGCGGCTGGATGCCGGCGCGGCCGATCTCGCGCTGGATGGTGCCGATGAAATCGTCGAAGCGGCCGTTGTGGTTCATCATGAACTGCACGTCGTAACCGGCGGCGGCAAGGTCCGCGAACACGTGGCATTCCTGCGGCGCCGCGCTGTACAGGCCCTGGTGCGGCTCCTGTCCGCACGACGCGCGCAGCAGGCGTATCGCCGCCGGGCCGCTGTAGCTGGCCGCGCTGCTGAAGTTCTTGAACACGTAGTCGAATTTGCCGAACAGCGCGTTGTCGCGCATGTTCACCACGTCCAGGTCATCCCACGACAGCGAGCAGATGTGGATGACGATGATGTCGAACGCCGCCTCCGGGTCCTTGTCCGCCGGAAAGAACGCCATCCGACGCGCCTGCTCAGCGTGGTGGAACGCGGCCAGTTGCTCGTCGTAGCTGCCCGTGGCGCCGCTGGCGCCGGCATTGGCCGCCTCTGCATCGGCGCGCGGGTTGGCGGCCGCAACGTTCTGGCCCTGGCCGGACTTGGCGATCAGCGTGCCCATGCCCTGCCACAGCGGAAAGACGATCAGCGCCAGCAGCACAAACGTGGTGACGCGCACCCACCGATTGACGATGGCATAGACCACGATGACCAGCAGCGGCACATAGACCATCGCCGGCGTGAACACGCGGCGCGCCAGTTCCAGCATGTAGCTGGGCGAGAACGTCGCCAGCGCGGGAATCTGCCGGAGCACATAGCCGAACGGCGGCAGGTTCGATTCGTGATAGAGCAAGGCCGCGCCGGCCAGCACCGCCGCCACCTGCCGCGCCACGCGCTGCCAGCGCTGGCGCAGGGGCACCAGCAGCGCCAGCGCGAACAGCACGTTGAGCCACCAGACCGGCTGGATGCTGCCCCTGGCGAACAGGCCAAGCTTGGCGATGAAATAGAGGTTCCAGAATCCCATGCGTTACCCCGTCACTCCGAGCGTCGCGGGTGCCGCACGAACACGGCTTCCGCGGCGTCCAGGCAGGCATCGAAAAGTCGCAGCACGCCCTGATAGCCCATCTCGATCACCTCCACGAAGCTGTGCAGCGGCGCATCGGGAACCAGTTCCTCTTCCCAGCGCACCCAGGCATCGGCGCGGCCAAAGGTGCACTGGATCAGCTGGGTTTCCTTCTCGTACGACCACTCCTCGAACTTCAGGCCCAGGCGGTTGCCGCTGTTGCGCGCCACCACGGCGGGGAAGTAGTAGTCGATGTCGCCGCGCGACAGCGCCACGCCCAGCGGCGCGCCGCGCTCCAGCGGCAATGCTTCAGGGAGCACGATGCCCAGGCCGCCGGTGGAATAGTTTTCCGTGCGGCAGGCGATGGTCTTGCCGTCGGCCAGCACCAGGGTCGCCGGCACGTGCAGCGGCACGTGGTGCGATACGCGCACCTGCCTCGCCTCCTTGGCCACGCCTACCGCGGCGCCGAGCATGGCGACGTTGAACAGCGACCACACCATGTTCATCAGCACCGTGACCGGCTCGTCGCGCTGCACGGTGAAGATGCGCACGACGCCGGCCACCAGCCCGGCAAGATTCACCGCCAGCAGCCACACGTAGGGCTTGGACGTGGACCAGTCCAGGTATTCGTCCTCGATCAGGCCACCCTTGGCCGTGACGTTGAACTTGCCCTTCTTGGGGTTGATGAAGGCGATGGTCGTGGGCAGCACGGTGTACCACGCCAGCACCGATTCGTAGACCTCGGCCCAGAACGAATGGCGGTACTGGCCCTGGATGCGCGAGTTGGCCAGCCCGGAAATGAACAGGTACGGGAACACATACGCCATCACCGAGATCGCATCCGCGCCGAACACGTGCAGCCCGAAGAACAGGAAGGCGCACGGCATGGAAAGAAAGATCAGGCGCGGAATGCCGTAGAAGAAATGCAGCATCGCATTGCTGTAGCAAATGCGCTGGAAGAACGTGAGGCCCTTCTTCAGCCACGGGTTGTCGAGGCGGAAGATCTGCGCCATGCCGCGCGCCCAGCGGATGCGCTGGCCGATGTGGCCGGACAGGCTTTCCGTGGCAAGCCCCGCCGCCTGCACGATGCGCAGGTAGGCCGTGCGATAGCCGCGCCGATGGATCTTGAGCGAGGTGTGTGCGTCCTCCGTGACCGTTTCCACCGCGATGCCGCCCACTTCCATCAGCGGCGCGCGGCGGATCACCGCGCACGAACCGCAGAAGAAGGTGGCGTTCCAGAAGTCGTTGCCGTCCTGGATCAGCCCGTAGAACAGGCTGCCCTCGTTGGGAATGCGCAGGAACGTGTCGAAATTGCGCTCGAACGGATCGGGCGAGAAGAAATGATGCGGCGTCTGCACCATCGCGCACTGGGGGTCGGCGATGAACTCGCCCATCGTGGTCTGCAGGAACGAGCGCGTGGGAATGTGGTCGCAATCGAAGATGGCGACGAACTCGCCGCTGGTCAGGGCCAGCGCGTGATTGATGTTGCCGGCCTTGGCGTAGCGGTGTTCCTCGCGCGTGAGGTAGCCCACGCCCACCGCGTCGGCGAAGCGCGCGAACTCCTCGCGGCTGCCGTCGTCCAGCAGGTAGACACGCAGCTTGTCGGCCGGCCAGTCCATGCTCTTGGCCGCCAGCACCGCCGGGCTCACCACCGTCAGCGGCTCATTGTAGGTGGGGATATAGACGTCCACCGTGGGCCAGCTGTCGGTGTCTTCGGGCAGCGGCTTGGGCTGGCGGTTCAGCGGCCACGCGGTCTGGATGTAGCCGAAGAATAGCACGATCCAGGTGTAGATTTCCGCGGCGAACAGCAGGTAGCCGAAGATCGCCTCGACGGGCGTGGCGAAGTTGAGCGTCTGGGTGATGCGCCACCACATGTAGCGCCCGGTCATCAGGATCGACAGCGACACCATCAGCATGGTCGGCCAGCGCCCGGGAATGCGCCGCGCGATGATCATCACCGCGCATACCAGCACGAACAGTCGGAACTGGTCGGCGATGGCCAGCGGTGTGGTCCAGAACGCGACGGCCACCACGAAGGCGAGCAGCAGGATCACCTGCTTGAGGTAGGGCACGCGATCCAACCCGGACGACCACTCGTCCACGCGCTGGCCCACGCGCGCCCACGGCACTGTCGGCAGGCGCGAGGACACCGCGCGCCCTGCTCGCCCCACGACGCCCTGCACGGGCGCCAGCCACTGGCCGATGCGACCCAGCAGCATCGAGCCGCGGCGCGCGCCACGGTAGTGCCGGGCGCTGCGCAGGTTGGCCGCGAGCCGCACGCGACGACGGCGCGGGCGGAAGAACAGGCGCCACAGCCATGCACCCGCGCTTTCGTCTGGCTCCATGCCCAGTTCGTCGCGCAGATGGCGGCCCAGGCGTTCGGACGCTATCGCCGGCCAGTCGCGCTGCCCCGCGCGCGGCGCGCGGAATATCAGCCGCAAGGCCCACATGCCACGCCCGGCATCCGCGTCGATATCCATCTCCCGCGCCATCGCGCTGCGCAGGCGCGACCGCATGGAGGCGAACGCCGGCCGGCTCATGCCTTCGCTCCCGCGGCCGGTTGGTGGGCGGCGTGAATCCAGTTCGACAGCCACGACGCCAGACCCTGCAGATCATGCGCGGCCTGGGAATGCGGCGCGGCCTGCACGAAGTTCTCGTTGCGGGCGAGCGCCTCGGGAATGCCGGTGTCGGCATGCACGCGATACACGGAAAGCTCGGCGCCCAGCGCGTCGCGCAGCAGCGTGAGGATGTCGGTGTGCAACTGCGATGCCGGCGAGGCCGCGTTGGCCACGTACACGGTTTCCTTGCCCAGCGCCTTCAGCTCGCTGCGCAGGCGCGGCAGCGTGGCGCAGGCCAGCGGTTGCGGCGGAAGCACCACCAGCACTAGATCGGCAGCGGCGATGGCCTGCGAGGCATGCACGGACGGCCAGGCCGGCGTATCGACCAAGGCCACGCCATGCCCCGGCAGATCGATCCGCGCCAGCAGATCGCGCAACCACGTCGGCTGCTCGTGCAACACCGCGGCGATGGCCGCAGCCGTCTCGGCGTCCGGCCCGCGCCCGTCGCCCCTGGCGCCGCCCCAGGGCAGCCACAGCACGCCGTCGTCGGTTTCCAGCGCGGCATCGCTCCAGTCGTCGGTGGGCGACACCACGTGCGACACCAGCCCACGGCGCGCCGGCGTGCGCAGGCCGCAGTAGAAAGTGAACACGTTGCGCGGATCGCATTCCACCGCCAGCGCCGCGTGCTTGCGTGCCATCAGCAGGCCGGCCAGCGCGACGGTGAGCGTGGTGCGCCCCGCGCCACCGACGGGAGAGACGACGGCAATCGTCTTCATGCCTTTCTCCCCGCCGCGCCCTGGCGCTTTCCGCGAATCACCAGCGGCTCCAGCTGCGACGGCAACTGGATCTTGCGCCGACGGAACAGCGCGCGCGAACGCCGCAGCCAGTAGCCCACGCGGAACCGCCACCACAGCCACGCCAAAGGCGCGGCAAGCACGAGTCCCCAGATGAAGTAGCCCAGGAAGATGCTCATGGCCGCCCTACCCCCGCGCCTTCAAGGGTAGCGACGCCGGGCGCGCCGGCGCGCGTGCGGTGGCCGGCGTGATGGCCGCGGCATCCGTGGCGCCCAGCATGGGCAGCACAGGCTTGTGCTCGCTGGCGGGCTCGGGCGCGGCTTCCTTCTCCTGCACTTCCGCCAGGCCGGTCTGCACCGGTTTGGCCGGCTCGACCAACCCGGTGTAATCGGGCGGCGGGAGCTCGGCGATATCTTCTTCCAGCGCGTCGAGCGCGGACTGGATGGTTTCGCGGTCGCCGCAACGCAGCTCGCCCCGGAACAGGTCCGAAAGCGGCCGCACGAATACCCGTTCCATCGCCTTGCCGGCCTCGTCCACGTGGCAGGCGAAGAAGAACACGTACACGCTGTCGCCGCTGGCGGTGCACAGGTCGCCGGTGCGGCGGATACGGCAGGCGTTGAGCGCATCGATGGCCGCCACGTCGTGTTCCAGCGGCAGGCGCAGCAAGACATTCGGCAAACGGATCGGACGGCTGCGCTCGATCGCCTCGCGCACCAGCGCGATGAAGCGATGCGCGGGCACGTAACCGGTGGTGGAATCGCGCATCGCCGCGGACAGCGCCGCGCGGTAGTCGTCCGGCACGGGACGCGAGAACAGCTGCCCCTGCACGCCATCGACCGCGATCTCCACCTGCGCCAAAGGCATGCTGCGCGGAATGATCGCGTTGGCGCCCAGGGTGAGCATGAGCAGTTCGTAGCGAATGCTGACGTTGTCCTCGCGAATAAGGATCTTCAGTGCCTTGCCGCACTGCCGGCGCAGGAAGTTCACCTGCTTGGCCAGCGTCGCCAGGCTGACGTCGATGCCGTAGTGCAGGATCACCGTGGCGGCCACCGCACGGCTTGCCGCCGACACCAGCGCCTCGTTGTCCGCCAGCACCTGCCACGCCTTGGGCACCACGCGCTCGCGCGCCACCGCATCGTGCGACACCATCACCACGGCCTCGTCGGGCGCGAGCATGCCGATGCCTTCGCCGCGCTCGCGGTCGGCATCCATCACCGCCACCAGGCGATGGCCGCTGCCGGAGAAGCGCAGCGGAATGGATTCCGTCGCCGACAAGGCGCCGCGATTGTCCCGCCAGAAAGCCACCTCCCAGCGGAACTCGCCCTGCACGTGCACCAGCTGCGCGGCGCCGGCGAACTGGATCTGGAAATCGGTCAGCGGCCGGAAATCGCCGCTCTGCTCTACCAGCGGCGGCAGCATGACCAGCAACACCGTGTGGCGCGTCTGCGCGCACCAGCCGGCCAGCGCCGCGCCCTGGCGGATCAGCGCGGCGCGATCCTGCCAGGCGAAGCACGCCGCCACGCCCTCGATCAGGATCGGGCTGGACGGCGCCGCACATTGGGCGGACAGCGCCTGCAGCGATTCCATCAGCACGTCGCAGCCATCGCGGTTCGGCGGCAGGCGCAGCGAGCAGACGTTGGACTTGGGGTGCACCGCGCCCGGCTGGTCGATGTCCGTGCCGTGCTGGCGCAAGGCCTGCGCGATGTCGTCGGCCGTGCGCGTGGAGAGCACCGTTACCGGAGTGAGCAAGGCGGTGGCCGCGGTTCTCCAGAACAGCGCGTCGCGTGCCGGCGAACGACTGGCGTACACCGCGTACACGCATCCCGTCGCCAGCGCGGACAGAGACGGCGGCAGGCCTTCGATGGCCAGTGACTGGTTCAGGCGCAGGCGCGCGCGCGGCGAGCTGCGGTCGCTGGCGTCGGAGGCGGCTGGAGGAAGGTTCGTCACGGCTCTCGTCCCAGGGTTCGGTTCACCGGTCAGTACGCGGAGTACGGTTTGACCGGATTGGGTGGGAATGGCACCGGCAGCCGCTGCTGGTCGAAGAAGTAGCGCAGGTAGATCGTGCCAAGGTTGGGCGCGTAATCGCGTGAACGGTCGAGCTTGAAGCGCGTGCCGATGACCCAGTGCGAGGTGAGCCGGTATTCCAGCGCGGCGGCGACGGTGTAGCTGAAGCCGCCGCCGGTGCCGGTGCCGAAATACGGCGAGCCCAGGTCCGCCGCCGCCATGCGCGCCATCGCCTGCGCCTGCAGGTCGGCACGCGTGGGGAAGTACGGCGCCTCGTCCTCGCGTGTCCAGGAGTTGCCCAAGGACGCTTCCAGTTCCCACGACCAGCGCCGGTAGCGGCCGGTCCAGTCCAGCGGAATGGACACCGACACGTACTTGCCCGGGCTGTAGTAGCCGCCGTTGCCGAAGGTGTAGAAGTGCTGGTTGTTCGCGTAATGCCAGTAGTTGAGCACCAGGCCGCTGGAAAAGCGCTGGTCGGTGCCGACGTACACCGGCCAGTCGATGCCGGTGCGCACCTTGAACTCGCGGTTGGTGCGGGTGTTCTCGCCGGTGAGCACGCCATAACCCAGCGAGGCGAACAGCGTGGTGATTCCCACGTCCTTCGCGCCGCGCACGGTGACGCCGCTGCGCACCACGCCGCCCCAGCTTTCGCCAGTCGCCGGATCGCGCGCGCCCGCGTAGGACACCAGGCTGCTGGTAATGGGACGGCGCGATGAGTCCACGGACAACGATGAATCGTAGAAGTCGTGCCGGTAGAGGAAGCCGCCGAGCACGTTGCTGACCGTGAAGCCCACCGGCGAGGCGCCGATGTCGGCACGCCACGCATTGCTCGCGCCGTTGAACTCGTAGCCTGCCGCCAGCGCCACGCCCTTGTCGGTCTGATCCACCGGCCGCAGGCCATCGTTGCCTAGCGCGGCGATCTTGCCGAACTTGTAGGCCGGGTCGAAGCGGTCGGCCGGCAAGGTGCCCGCGTCAAGCAGCACGGTGTCGGCGTGGAAAAAATAGTGCCCGACATAGCCGTCCGGAATGCGCAGGTAGACCGGTATTTCCGTGGCGTCCAGCCGCGACATGCCGCTGCTGCCCGATTCGTTGGACTGGATCACCGCCGTGGCCACCTGTCCCTGCCGACGATCGTCCAAGCCCTGCAAGGCGCGCTGCGCCGAGGTAAGGCCATCGACGGGACTTGGCGTTTCGCCCTCGCCCTGCTCCTGCGTCAGCGCGCTGCGGTAGAGCTGCGCGGCATCGTTGTAATGCCCCTGCGATTGCGCCACGCGACCGGCCTGCAGGGTGACGTCGGAACGGTCCGGATACTGCTGACGCAACGGATCGACCACATCCCGCGCTTGCGTATTGCGGCCGATGGCGGTGTAGCGACGCGCGATGGCCAGGCGCGTATCCACGTCGTCGGGCGGGGTATCGGCCAAGACCTGATCGATGATGTCCTGCGCGGCCTGGCGATGCCCCATGCGCTCTTCCATCCGCGCGATGGTGAGCCGCGCATCCGCATCGCCGGGATGATCGACCAGCACTTCGCGCGCCGATGCCTCGGCGCCGCGATAGTCACGTTGCGCCTCGCGCAGGTCCGCTTGCGCCAGCAGCCAGCGTTTGTCCTTTTTTCCCGACGCGGGCACCGCATCCAGCGTGCGTTCGGCGCCGGCCAGATCGCCGGCATCGATCTGACGCCCGGCGGTGCGCAGCGACAGGCGCAGCCGCTGATCGTCGAACTGCGCCTGCTGTTCGGCCGTGACACCGGGACGCGCGCGCGCGTCGGCGATCCAACTGGGCAGTTCATCGTCGCGATTCGCCGAGGCCAGCAGCTCGCCGTAACGCAGGCGCACGCCCATGGCCGGATCGTCCGGATGCGCATCGAGCCAGTCGCGCACCCGCTTCAGGCCCTTGTCGGGCTCGCCCAGCGCGATCCATTCGCGCCCCACGCTGGCCAGCATCTGCGGATCGTCGCGCACGTCGAGCGCGATGCGATCCAGCAGCGCACCGGCTTCCTGCCGACGCCCCTGCGCCAGCAGTTGTTGCGCTTCGCGCAGGTCGCGCTGCGCCTTGAGGTTGGCTGCGAGTTCGCGCATGCCCTGCGTGCGCTGGCTTTCCGACACCTGCGCCAGCACGCTGCTGGCCGCGTCGATGTCGTCCAGCGAGTTGAGATAGAGCGCGGTGGCGTAGCGCATGTCCGGCGAGGCCGAATCGCGCAGGCCGTCCTGCATCACTGCGCGCCCGAGCTTGGGCAGGCCCAGGCCGCGATACTGGCGCGCCAGCGTGTAGCGCAACCAGGCGTCCTGCGGCGTGAGGATCACCGCGTCTTCCAGCCGAAGCACCGCCGCGCCGCTCTTGCCTTCCGCGATCAGCTGGTCCGCTTCGATGGACAGCAGTTGCGCGCGCAGTTTCACCAAGGCATCGCCGGAGCCCTTGGTTTGCTGCTCGGCCTGCGCGATCAACGGCGTCAGCTCGTCGGTGCGATGCGTGGCGATCAACAGCTTGGCGAGCATCTCCAGCGCGTCGATGTCCGGTGGCTTCGCCTGAACCATGGGACGCAGGATGGCCTCGGCTTCCGGCCACTTGCTCTGCGCCATCAGCGAGGCGGCCAGCACTTTCCTGGCGTCGGCCTGATTCGGCTGCTGGCGCAGCGCGTCGCGCGCCAGTGCTTCGCCTTGCTGCGGCTGCCCCTGGTCATTGGCTGCGCGTGCCTTCGCCAGCGTGCCCCAGAATCTGGCTGTTGCCATCAGGCTGCGCCATTTGCCGGCGTTGTCGGGATCGAGTTTCAGCGCGCGCGCGAACAGCGCATACGCCTCGTCGTGATGGCCCTCGCGCAGCTTCGCCAGGCCTTGCTCGCCCAGCGCGGCGCCCTGCCGCGCGGTAGGCGATGGCGCCGACGATGAACCGGAAGGCGACGATGCGCTCGCCGCCGCGCCCTTGGGCGGCGGCACGTAGCTGGCGCCGCCCTTCTTCGCCAGCGCGGCGAGCGCGGCCTTGGCGCTGGCGTCGTCGGGCGCTTCCTTGAGGTAGCGCTGATACCACACGTAGTACGCCGGATCGTCGGCGCCCGCGCTGTTGAGCGCGCGCCGCCACAGCTCCAGCGCTTGCGGTCTGTTGGCATCCGGCCGCTGGTAGATGCGATAGATGATGTCCAGGCCTTCCAGGCGCGTATTTCCGCGGTCGGTGAGCATGTCGGCCAGAACCAGCGCGAGGCCAAGATCGTCGGGGTTCTGGCGCACGCGCTCGCGCAGTTCGTTCAAGGCGCGGTCGCGTTGGCCCGCGGAAGCCATCGCGCGGTAGTAATCCGCGGCGTAGGCACCGCCGGGCGCGCCTCGCGGAAACAGCGCCTGCATCTTGCGCCACGCTTCGTCGGCCTTGCCGGTGCGCGCATCCAGGCGCGCCTCGGCCAGCGCCGTCTTGTCGCGCGTGGCGAGCCGGTACTGGTCCGCCAGCGCCAGAGTGGCGGGATGATCGGGATAGCGCTGCTGCAACTGCTCCAGGATCTTGCCCGCCTCGGTGGGACGGTTCGACACCAGCTCGATCTGCCCCATCAAACCCAGCGCATCGGGCTGCGAGGGATCGGCCAGCAGGGCTTTCTCCACGATGCCGCGCGCCATGTCGGGGCGATTCTTGGCCAGCCACACGCGCGCCGAATCGAGCAATTGCTTCATCTGCGGACTAGGCGCGCTGCTACCCGCCTGCGCGACAACGACGGCGGGCACCATGCCGCCGGCCATCAGCAGCACGATGGCGGGTGCGAAGAGACCGCTCAGTGCCGCGCGGGACACGTCGACATCCACGCGGGAACGACGGCACCGTCCGCATCGAAGCGATACAGGCCATCCAGATAGCCAAGGCCGAACAACGTCAGCACCTGGCTGTAGTAACCCAGGGGAGATTGTCCGGCGAGCGTGCGCGCGCGCTGCACCTGTGCCTGCGCCAGATCGTGGCGCCCCAGCGCGTCGAGATACGGCGCCACCGCCGTCGAGAAACCCGCGTTGCCCTGGTTGCTACCGATCACCGCGCCGCTCTGGGTGTCCACGCGTTCCGGTGGCGCGCCGTGCGCGGCGACGTAATCGGCCAGCGGCTTGAACACGTCCAGCATGGACGAACGCGCCGGCGCATCCGTGGCGAGCATGCCTACCCACAGATAGACGCGAATGGCGTTGTACGCGCTCTCCGCCTTGGTGGCCGGGTCGGGGCCAAAGCCCTTGCCGCGCTGGTAGAGCACCCAGTCCGGCGAATAGCCGTGTGGCGCGGTGTCGGTGACCAGCCGGGCGGAGCTGTCCAGCATGGCCTTCCATTCGGGTTGTTCCGGCAGCGCGGACGCCATGCGCCGCATCACCTGCGGCGGCACGTAGCTGGGGTTGAGCCGCCACACGTCGTCGTGCGGATGAAAGCCCATCGGGCCGGGCAGCACGGTGCGGCCAAGGCCCGGCACTACTGCGGTTTCCTGCGCCACGATGGTGCGCGCAAGCACGGTGCCCAGCGCCGTGTAGCTGCGCTCGTGCCACAGGCGGCCCGCTTCGAGCAGCGTGTAGGCGATCCAGATGTCCGCATCCGATGCGGCGTTGCTGTCGAGCACGCCCCAGGTCGCCTTGTCGCCCGCCTTCGTTTCGTGACGGCCCCACTGCCACGCCGGCAGGTGTTTGGTCAGGTCGCCTTGCGCCAGGTTGTTCTGCGTCCAGTTGAGCAGGCGGTCGAAGGTCGCGCGGTCATTGGCGATGAGGGCGAAGAACAGCGCATACGACTGTCCTTCGGACACGGTGGCCTGCTCCGGCGTGCTCGCATCGATCACGCGGCCATCCGCGCTCACGGTGTTCTGCTTGAAATGCTCCCAGTCGGGCCACGCGCACGACGCCGCCATCGCGCTACCGGAGGCGAACATCGCGGCGGCGAGCAGCAGCGCGTGCAACAGTGGCATACCGATGCGTCGCATGGCTCACCTTTCGAGTCGATGCGCGGCAAGCCGGCCGAGCGCCCAGAACACCGTCAAGGCCACGAACAGGCCCGCAAGAATGCCGGCGATGGCCATCAACGCCGGATACCTGGAGATATGCACCCACAGCCACGCGTACCACGGCAGGTGGCCCACGTAATAGGTGTTGCCCACGGTAAGGCCCACGACGATCTTCTGCCGCACCACGGTGAGATCGCCGCGTACCTCGCCGACCTTGGCGTCGTCGCCGAGCACGTCGAGCAGGTCGCCCAGGCGATCGGACGCATTGGCGGCCAAGGCCACCACGCTCCTGCCCTTGGTGTACGGCGACTGGAACGCCACGAAGGCCGCGGTGGGTCCGTTGACGCTCAGCGCGGCACGCCCCGTCGCGCCGCTGACCCGGCCGCGATCGCTCGGCTCGCGCAGGGCGAGGTCGTTTTCGCTGCGCTCGATCAGCATGGGCAGGCCCTTGCCCCACTTCGCCATCAACTCGCCGGCGGTGCCGGTGCCGATGACGAGCAGGTCGCGATTGTGCATGGCGTCCACCGCGCTGGCGGGCACCAGCGACACGCGCAGGGCCGGCAGGCCGCTCCAGCGTCCCAACTGGCCGAGCATGGCAAGCATGGTTTCGGTTTCGTGCGCGTCGGGCGTATCGGGCATCACCACGGCGGTGTCGGCAAGGTCCGCCATGCGCGTGAACGGAAAACCGCTGGTCGCGAAGAACGCCAGGTTAGGCATGGCCGTGTAATGCACGAACTGGCTGAAGTCGACGCTGGAATCCGGATCGACCGCCGCGCGTGTGCTGTCCGTTGCCGCGGCAGCGCACAGGCCGGTCTTCTGCGAATCCATGTGGAACTGGAACTGGAACTGGTTGGTGGCGCCGATGCGCAGCACGGGCACGCGGATTTCTTCCGCACCGCGCGCTTCCGATCCGGACAGCAGAGGCACGTTGAACTGGCGCTCGACGCCGGACGGGTCCGCCGGACGCAGCCGCACCGAACGCAGCAGCTGGTCGTTCACGCCGATGTTGAGTACCGAGTCGTTGTAGTTGGAAGGCGCGGTATAGCGGTAGCGCACGTTGAGCGGAACGCTGTGGCGCGCCCAGGCGAACAGGTCGGGCGGCAGGCGCATGTCCACGCGGATCGGCGGCGGATTGAAGCCGCTCGCTTCCAGCTGCGCGGGATCGGTCACCAGTTCCTTGAACGTGACGGGCCGATCCACCGGCGCCCAGTTGGGCGCGTCGTACGGGCGGCGCTCCGGCCCCAGATCCACCGACTTCACGATGGCCTGGTCGCCCGACATGCCCACCTGCCCAAGCACCAGCGCGTTGGCCGCTTCCTGCAGCTCCTTCGCATCGCGTCCCGCCAGCACCAGCAGCTTGCGGCCGGATTCCGGCGGGCTGGCGGGGTTGGCCATGACGATGACGGTGGGCCCCTTGATCTCATCGAGCTTCACGCCATCGGGCATGGCGTTGGGCAGCGCGAAGGCGATGGCGTGCGCATTGGGTGGCGGCGTCTGCACCACCGGGAAACGTGCGCCGCGCCAGCCGGCCAGCGCACCGAACCAGGACGACACCACGCCCGCCGCGCGCAAGGTGGGCAGGTCGGCATGCGCGGGCAGCACGAAGGGCACCACCAGCGTGCGGTTGTCGCGGCGGTCGAAGAACGGCGCGGGCAGCAGCGCCAGGCTGTTGGGCAGGCCGATGTGCGAGGTGGTCAGGGTCAGCGAGGTGTCGGGGCTGATGTCGGTCCACAGCGAGGAGTGGTACGGGTCTTCGCAATGGTCGAGCGTGTAGTGCGCGATCATCTGCACGCCGATGCGGTTGAAGTCGGTGAACAGGTGCGGATCCAGATCGACGTCGCGCGTAACGGTCTGCCCAGCCGCTTCCTTGTCCATCGGCAGCGTGGCGATCACTTCACCGTTGAGGAACACCTTCAGGTGCGACAGCGCATAGATCAGCGACGGCGAATAGGTATAGACCAGGTGCAGCTTCGCGCCGGTCACCACTTCGTCGTTGCGCACCGCGACGTTCAAGGTGCCGTTCGGATCCTGTCCACGCAACTTGATGGGGCCGTAAACGCCCATCTGCTTGAGCGTCAGCTCGCGTGCCACGCCGGCCGGCAAGGTGGGCGCGGCGGATTCCTGCGGCGGCGCCGTCGATGCCGCGGAGGCAGGCTGGCGTGCGACCTCGGCGGCAGCCAGCGCATGCGCGACGCACGCCACCCAGCATCCCACCAGCAGTAAACCCCATCGAACGTGGCGTAATGGCCGCATGGCATGATCCTTGGGTCGCGTCGGAACGCCATCTCCGGGCCGGCCTGCGAGGCAAACCTGTGTGCGTTCCCAACCTTTGCCCATCCAAGCCGCACGATCCGCGGAAACCGCTGGCGCAACGCTGTCGCATCACGCGCCACGGCGGCACCTCCACGTTCGCACCCCTTCTAACGAAGACTCTCCCCGCGTCCTTGCCGACACATCGTGCATCGACGGAGGCATGGCGAAGTTGATGGCTGTGCATGAAACGCACGCAAGGGCGCTTCGGATGTCAGCGCAACAAACGTCGTCGCTCGCGGGAAACGATTAAAGAAATCGGCATAAAAGGAACGTGAATAGCGCAGTCCTATGCATTTCCGGCAAAGACTGGCGCGCACGCGCGGCGCAAAGAACTGCGACGTCCGCGCGATGGACTCAGATCACGCTGGCCTTGCCGCCATCCATGGGAATGACCGCGCCCGTGACATAACTGGCCAGTGGCGAAGCGAGGAACACGGCCACATTCGCGATCTCGTGCGGCTCGGCCATGCGCCCCAGGGGAATGTCCGCCAACTGCTCGGCCAGCAGTTCGTCGGTGGAACGGCCGCTCGCCCGCGAGGCGGCGTCCAGCCCTTCCTGCACGCGTCCGGTGCGCGTGATGCCGGGATTGATCACGTTCACCCGCACGCCCCTGGCTGCATACGCATTGGCGTAGCCCACCGAGGCGAGCATCAGCGCGGCGTTCGCCGCACCGCCGCCGATATGCAGCGGGTTGGCCTGTCGTCCGCCCTGCCCGACCACGTTGACGATGCTGCCCTTGCCGCGCGCGGCCATGCGCCGGATCACCGGATCGATCATGTGCATATAGGTGAAGTACTTCGCCTGCATGGTGTCGTGCAATGCATCCGCGTGCAGCTCGGCCACCGGCGTGCGACGCGCGGCGCCGGCGCAGTTCACCAGCACGTCGATGGGCCCGAATTCGTTCTCGATGTATTCGGCCACCATCTGCGCGGCCACGCTTTCGCGCAGGTCGGCCGCGGCAACGTCCATGCGCAAGCCTTCGCGCTCAAGGTCATGCTGCGCGGCGTGCAGATGCGCCAGGTTGCGCGACACGCCGACCACCCTGGCGTCTTCGCGCGCGAAGGCCATCGCACAGGCCAGGCCGATGCCCTTGCTGGCTCCGGTGACGACCACGACATGCCCGGCCAGTCCTGTGTCCATGGAAACGTCCTTCTGCGCATCGATGCGCCATTGAATCACGCGCACCGGCGAGCCGGCGTGAGGTGATGCCTGTCACCCGCGATGGCTGATGGGCGGCCCTGCCCGCGCCCTGCCCTTGTGCCGACCATAGGCGCCGCTTTCCGGGCCCAGGCCTGTCCCGGATCTCGTTCAGCCTTATAGGCCATCAGTCATGTTGCGAATTTCGAGCTTACCCATTGACGGCTTCGATTATGGTGTTATAGTTCACTACAACACCGGTCCACGAGGTCACTAAAGGAGACCCGCCATGAAAGCGAATAACCTGCTAGCACTGACCGCCGCCGCCCTGTTCACTACGGTCGGTTTGGCCGCCATCCACTCCAACGTCAAGAGTCTCCCGGTCAGCGAGATCAACGGCGTCAAGGTCATCGACCTGGCTCCGGTGGAGGTCCGCCCCACGGCTGAAGACATGCGCGCCGCCGCCCTGCTGGCCGACGCAGGCATGTCCACCGTGACCGTCTCGCCGCTGCTGTCGCCGGTCGCCGCGTCCAAGGCGGTGCTCGGGAGCGAGCTGGCCATGCCCTACTATTCGTTTGGCAGCAACAAGTTCGGCCGCATCAGCAAGGAATAACCGTATGACCATTACCTGGAACGACAGCGTCCCGATTTATCGCCAGCTCCGCGAGCGCGTGGTGGCGATGATTCTGGACGGCGCCTTGAACGAGGGCGACCCGCTGCCGTCAGTGCGCCAGGTTGCTGCGGATTTCCAGATCAATCCGCTCACCGTATCCAAGGCGTACCAGGAACTGGTCGATGATCAACTGGTGGAAAAAAGGAGGGGGTTGGGCATGTTCGTCATCGATGGAGCCAGGGAGGCACTGCTCAAGTCCGAGCGCGAGCGCTTCCTTCGCGAAGAATGGCCCGCGCTCTACGCCAGGCTGCAGCGCCTCGGGTTGGACCTGAAGACCCTGTTGCGCGAGGCGCCGGACAGCCCGGCCGGCCCGGAAGGGAGCCAATCATGAATGCGGTGGTGAGGGCCAACGGCCTGACCAAGGCCTACAAGAATGCGCTGGCGCTGAACGACGTGAGCTTCCGCATCGAGTCCGGCCGCATCGTGGGCCTGATCGGCCCCAACGGCGCCGGCAAGACCACCGCGCTGAAGGCCATCCTGGGCCTCACGGATTTCAAGGGCGAGCTGAACGTGCTGGGCCTGGACCCGCGCAGCCAGCGCGACAAGCTGATGGAACAGGTGTGCTTCATCGCCGACGTGGCGGTGCTGCCGCGCTGGATCCGGGTGCGCGAGGCCATCGATTTCGTGGCCAACGTGCATCCGCGCTTCAACCGCGCCAAGTGCGAGGCCTTCCTGGCCCGCACCAAGCTCACGCCCAACCAGCGCGTGAAGCAGATGTCCAAGGGCATGATCGTGCAACTGCACCTGGCCCTGGTCATGGCCATCGACGCGCGCCTGCTGGTGCTGGACGAGCCCACGCTGGGCCTGGACATCCTCTATCGCAAGCAGTTCTACCAGAGCCTGCTGGAGGATTACTTCGACGAGAACAAGACGATCATCGTCACCACGCACCAGGTGGAGGAGATCGAGCACATCCTTACCGACCTGATGTTCATCCGCGACGGCAAGATCGTGCTGGACACCGACATGGATACCGTGGGCGAACGATTCGCCGAGGTGATGGTGAGCGCCGACAAGGCCGCCGCCGCGCGCAGCATGAAGCCGCTGGATGAGCGGCAGGTGTTCGGCAAGAGCATCTTCCTGTTCGACGGCGCCGACCGCGCCACGCTGGAAAGCATGGGCGAAGTGCGCCGTCCGACCGTCAGCGACCTGTTCGTCGCCACCATGAAGGGAACCTACGCATGAAAACCTTCTACTGGCTGCTCAAGCGCGAATTCTGGGAACACCGCGGCGGCTTCCTGTGGGCGCCGGTGATCACCGGCGGCATCTACCTGCTGTTCTTCCTGATCGGGCTGGTCTGGGCGCTCGGCATGGCCCGCCACGGGTTTTCGATGGACGGCAACGAGATGGGCGACATGTTCGCCCAGGCCGCGGCCGGGCACTCGCAGCACGTGGGCGAGGTGCTCGACGGGTTCATCGCCTTCTCCGTGATGCTGGTGTTGATCGTGTGCGGCTTCGTGGTGCTGTTCTACTGCCTTGGCGCCCTGTACGACGACCGCCGCGACCGCAGCGTGCTGTTCTGGAAATCCCTGCCGCTGTCCAATGCCAGCACGGTGCTGTCCAAAGTGGTGTCCGCCGGCGTCATCGCGCCTGTCATCGCGCTGGTGGTGGGGCTGCTCACCGCGCTGGTGCAGCTGGTGATCCTGCTGATCGCGATGGCCATCCATGGCGTCAACCCGTGGCAAGTGCTGATGCAGACGCATCTGCTGCGCATGACCGTCACCGCGGTGAGCCTGATCCCGCTGTCGGCATTGTGGGCGCTGCCTTCCATCGGCTGGCTGTTGCTGTGCTCGGCCTGGGCGCGATCCAAGCCCTTCCTGTGGGCCATCCTGATCCCGGCGATCGCCAACGTGCTGGTGTGGTGGTTCAGCGTGGTCGGACTGTTCAGCACGCACTTCGCCGCCGGCTGGTCCCGTGTGCTGGCGCGACTGCTGGGCAGCGTGTTCCCCAACTCCTTCCTGTACTGGGGCGAGCCGGACCTGCACTTCGACGCGATGACCAACGGCGGCAGGCTGGCCGACAGCTCGCAGCTGATCGGCAACGCCTACCACCTGCTCGCCTCGCCCAGCCTGTGGATCGGCGTACTGGGCGGCACCGTGCTGGTCGCTGGCGCCGTGTGGCTACGCCGGGTCCGCGACGACAGCTGATGCGCCGACGCATTCATAAGGGGAGATACGCCATGAAGACCAACGCCATCACCGCCAGCATCCTGGCACTGACCCTGCTGCTGCCGCTGACCGCATGCAGCAACCAGTCGGACCAGGACAACCACGCCAGCAGCGACCTGACGCAGGCGGCCAAGGAAGTGCAGAAGCAGACCTCGCCGTCGGTCATCGGCGCGCAAATCCAGAAGGGCATCGCCCAGGCCAAGCAGGAGCTGCTGACCCAGGACATCGATGTGCGGGGCGTCACCTACAACCGCGCCAGCAAGCCCGTGCACGATGAGAACGACAGTCGCCCGAAGGCGGTGATCACGCCGCAGGGCGACTTCGTGGTGGCTGGCAAGACGGTCGAGGCTACGCCCGAGCAGCACGCCCTGCTGCTGGATTACCGCCAGCAGATCGTCGGCATCGCCGAGGCCGGCATGGACATCGGCGCGAGCAGCGCCGACATGGGCGTCGACATGGCCAGGACGGCGATTGTCGGCGCGCTCACCGGCAAGAGCGACAAGGACATCGAAGCCAGCATCAAGCCGCAGACCGACAAGATCGAGGCGGCGGCCATGCAGCTGTGCAAGCGCATGCCCGCCCTGCTCGCCTCGCAGCAGAAGCTGGCCGCCGGCATGCCCGCGTTCCAGCCCTACGCGACGATGACGCAGAAGGACGTTGATGACTGCGCCAGGAGCAAGGACGAGAACGGCAAGCCCGGCGTCGCGGTGTTCTCGAACTGATCCGATCCACCGGGCGATGCAGGGACGCTTGCTGTAGTCGCGAAAACAAGCCGGCCGCCCGTCTCTCCGCATGGAAGCGGAAGGCGGGCGGACAGGCTTGCCAAGCGGCTTTGCCATGACCATAGGAACAGGCGGGACACGCTCGGGCGTGGCTACAATCGGAGCGTCACCGGCGAAGCCGCTTCCGCCGCGCCCCTACCGCCCAGGACCACCGCCATGTCTTTCCGCTACATCCCCTGCGTACTTGCCTTGGCCACGTTGACCGCCGCGTGCAGCGGGTCGGGCGACGATCTTCAGGTCTTTGGCGGCAACACCGACATCATCAACCACCGCATCTCGATGCATGACGGCGTCATCACCGTCCGGGCGCCCGGCGTGCCCAACGCCACGGTGGATCCGCAGGGACAGTTCGCCATCGACGGCCAGAACGTCACCGTGAACGATGCGCAACGCGCGCTGCTGCAGCGCTACAGCGCCGCCGGCAGGAAGATGCACGACGACGCCGTCGCCACCGGCAAGGCCGGCGCGGACACGGCGACCAAGGCGCTCAGCATGGCGGCGGGCAAGATGACCGGCGCCGAGAGCACCGAGGAAAGCCGCCAGAAGATGGATGCCGCCGCGCAGGACGTGCAACAGGCCGCCGCGAAGATCTGCGACGACCTGGCCGAGATGAAATCCGCGCAGGACGAACTGGCCGTCCAGCTGGACGCCTTCAAGCCCTACGGCCAGGCGGTGACCCAGCAAGGCATCGACAAGTGCCGCAGCAGCGGCAAGCACTGACGGCGCAGCCACGCCCGCCGCAGGGCGCGAAGAGGCGGCTCAACCGCCGCCACCGCCCCCGCCGTGAATGCCGCCGCGCGTCAGCGTCATCGGATCGAGCAGCTTCTGCAGCTCGCTCTTCGACAGGCCGGTGGTTTCCAGCGCCACGTCCATGATCGGGCGCTTCTCCTTGTAGGCCTGCTTGGCCGTCGCCGCGCCCTTCTCGTAGCCGATCACCGGGTTCAGCGCGGTGACCAGGATCGGGTTCTTGTCCAGCGCCTCCTTGACGCGCGCCGTGTTCACCTTGAATCCGGCGATGGCCTTGTCCGCCAGCAACACGCTGACATTGGACAGGATGCCGATCGACTGCAGCAGGTTGTGCGCGATCAACGGCAGCATCACGTTGAGCTGGAAATTGCCGGACTGGCCGGCGATGGTGATGGCGGCATCGTTGCCGATCACCTGCGCGGCGACCATGGCAGTGGCCTCGGGAATCACCGGATTGACCTTGCCCGGCATGATCGACGAGCCCGGCTGCAAGGCCGGCAGTTCGATCTCGCCCAGGCCGGCGAGCGGCCCGGAGTTCATCCAGCGCAGGTCGTTGGCGATCTTCATCAAGGCCACGGCAAGCGCCTTGAGCTGGCCTGACAGTTCCACCGCCGCGTCCTGCCCGGCCATGCCTTCGAAAAAGTTCTCCGCCGAGTCGAAACGCACGCCCGTCAGCTTCTTCAGTTCACGCGCCACCGCCGCGCCAAACTTGGGATCGGCATTGATGCCGGTGCCCACCGCCGTGCCGCCCAAGGGCAGGCGGCGCATGCGCTTCAGGCTGTCCTCGATGCGCTCGATGGCGGAACCGATCTGCGCGGCCCAGCCGGAAAGCTCCTGGCCGAAAGTGACCGGCATCGCATCCATCAGATGCGTGCGGCCGGTCTTGGGCACGTTGCGCAGCTCCCGCGCCCGGCGCTCGATGGCTCGTTTCAGATGCTTGAGCGCCGGCAGCAGCTGCTCGCTGGCAGTGAGCGTGGCGCTGACGTGGATGGCCGTGGGGATCACGTCGTTGGAACTCTGTCCATAATTGACGTGATCGTTCGGGTGCACCTTGCCGCCGCCACGGCTGGCCAAGTGGGCGATCACCTCGTTGGCATTCATGTTGGTGCTGGTGCCCGAACCGGTCTGGAACACGTCGATGGGGAACTGGTCGTCGTACTCGCCCTCGGCCACTGCCAACGCCGCCTTGCGGATCGCGTGCGCCTGGTTCTTCTTCAAATGCCCCAGCAGGACATTGGCATCCGCCGCGGCCGCCTTGATCAGGCCCAGCGCGCGGATGAAGTCGCGCGGCATATGCATGCCCGAGATGGGGAAGTTGTCGACGGCGCGCTGCGTCTGGGCGCCATAGAGGGCTTTGGACGGCACTTTGAGTTCACCCATGCTGTCGTGTTCGATGCGGAACGGGCTCATGTCCTTGCGATTCCTCGAGTGGGATGTCGGGATACTAGGTCGGGGCGCGTTAGTGCGCCGCCAAGGGGGCGATGCGCCATTACTCCCTCTCCGCTTTGCCCTTTGCTCCCTCTCCCCGCTGGGGAGAGGGTTGGGGTGAGGGGCCAATCTAGCCTCACCGCTTGTGTCGTCGACCGACGCCGGGAGAGCAATCAAAGAGATAACAGCATCAATGAAACCGTGAGGCGAGCACCCGCCCCTCACCCCAGCCCTCTCCCCAAAGGGGAGAGGGAGCAAGAGCCCTCAGCGCCGCCAACCACCCACAAATCCGCCCTCCCCGCCCCTGTTGTAAAATCCCCCCTTTCCCGTCTCCGGAACGCCCCTCCATGTCCTCCCATGCCCTGACCGCCCTGTCGCCGCTGGACGGCCGTTACGCCAGCAAGGTCGAAACGCTGCGCCCGATCTTCAGCGAGTTCGGACTCATGCACCGCCGCGTGCACGTGGAAATCGAATGGCTGCTGGCGCTGGCCGCGGACAAGGGCATCGTCGAGCTGCCGGCGTTCAGCGCCGACCAGGTGGCGAAGCTCAAGGGCATCTCGGCGGACTTCAGCGTGGACGACGGTGCGCGCATCAAGACCATCGAGGCCACCACCAATCACGACGTGAAAGCGGTGGAGTACTTCATCAAGGAACGCATCGGCAACGACGCGTCCCTCGCGCAGGCGAAGGAATTCGTGCATTTCGCCTGCACCAGCGAAGACATCAACAACCTCTCCTACGCGCTTATGCTGCGCGACGCGCGCGACCAGGTGCTGCTGCCGGCCTTCGACGGCATCATCGCCAAGTTGCGCGAGCTCGCCCACACCAACGCCGGCCTGCCGATGCTTTCGCGCACGCACGGCCAGACCGCGTCGCCCAGCACGCTGGGCAAGGAACTGGCCAACGTGGTGGCGCGCCTGGAGCGCCAGCGCAAGCAGCTGGCCGCGGTGGAAATCCCGGGCAAGATCAATGGCGCAGTGGGCAACTACAACGCGCATGCCATCACCTATCCGGAACTGGACTGGCGCGGTTTCTCCCAGCGCTTCGTGGAAAGCCTGGGGCTGGACTACAACCCGTACACCACGCAGATCGAGCCGCATGACGGCGTGGCCGAGTACTGCGACGTCGTGCGTCGTGCCAATATCATCCTGATCGACCTGGCGCGCGACATCTGGGGCTACATCTCGCTGGGCTACTTCAAGCAGGCGCTGAAGGCCGGCGAAGTCGGCTCCTCGACCATGCCGCACAAGGTCAACCCGATCGATTTCGAAAACGCCGAAGGCAATTTCGGCCTCGCCAACGCCCTGCTCGGCCACTTCGCCGAGAAGCTGCCGATCAGCCGCTGGCAGCGCGACCTGACCGACTCCACCGTGCTGCGCGCGCTGGGCACGGCGTTCGGTCACACCCTGGTGGCGCTGGAATCGCTGAAGAAGGGCCTGGGCAAGCTCACGGTGAACGCCGACCGCCTCGCCGACGACCTGGACCACAGCTGGGAAGTGCTGGCCGAAGCCGTGCAGACGGTGATGCGCCGCTACGGCCTGCCGGAGCCGTACGAGCAGCTCAAGGCGCTCACGCGCGGCCAGGGCATCACCAAGGATTCCATGCGCGCCTTCATCACCGGCCTGGATCTGCCGGCCGATGCCAAGCAGCGCCTGCTCGAGCTGACGCCGGGCGGTTACATCGGCCTCGCCGAACCGCTGGCCAAGGACATCTGAGCCTCTCGGTGTAACAAGCAGGACGACGATGGCGTCACCGGCACCGGCGAAGTCATCAAAGGCTGCCTGGCTGCTGTCGAAAGGCAATGCAGGAACGATGTGCCGAACACGCAGTACCAGGCGATGCTCTGTTGCTGATAGACGAAACCCGGCCTGATGACCGGGCTCGTCGTTCAACGGTGTGCGTGGATCACGCCGCCTTCAACAGCCCTTCCGCCTTCAGCGCCGCCTGCACGCTCGGCCGCGCCGCCACGCGCGCCTGGAATGCCTGGATCGCCGGGAGATCCGACAGGTCGAAGTTCACGTGCTGCGCCCAGTTGGTGACGGTGAAGAGGTAGGCATCCGCGGCCGTGAAGTGCTCGCCGACCAGCCACTCGTGCTTGGCCAGGTGCTGGTCGAGCAAGGCATAGCGCTTGTGCAGATAGGCCTTGCGCTCTTCGCGCACCGTATCCGGCGTTTCCGCCCTGAACAGCGGCGAGTAGGTCTTGTGCAGCTCGGAGTTGATGTAGCCCAGCACCTCCTGCAGGCGATAGCGCGCCGTGGTGCCGTTGGCGGGGGCGAGCCCGCTTTCGGGCTTCAGATCGGCCAGGTACTGCACGATGGTGGGGCCTTCCGTCAGCAGTTCGCCGTTGTCCAGCTTCAGCGCCGGCACGTAGCCCTTGGGGTTGATCTGCCAGTAGTCCTCGCCATCGGCGGTGCGCTTGGCCTTGGTGTCGACCTTCTCCAGTTCCACCGGAATGCCCGCTTCCAGGGCGACGATGTGCGGCGACAGCGAGCAGGCACCCGCGGCGTAATAGAGCTTCATGATGGTTCTCTCCATGAGGGACGGGGTCGGCGCGACCCGGGCTCGCGCAGGGCACCGATGATAGGCCACCATGGTTACTGCTGGATACCACCTAACCGCACGTAACCCCTAAAATGCGGTAACCGCCGGGATACCGGAATCGCATCACAGGATCGCCGCCATGGGCCTGCCCCTGCGCAAAAGCAAAGTCGCCCCGCTGCCCGGCTGCCCGCTCAGCGAAGTACTCGGCTTGCTGCGCGGCGCCTGGGCGCCCAACGTGATCTGGCAACTGAGCGGCGAGCCGCGCCGCTTCGGCGAACTGCGCCACGACATACCGCGCATTTCGGCACGCGTGCTGAGTGCGCGGCTGCGCGAGCTGGAATCGCGCGGGCTGGTGACGCGCCGCGTGCTCGATACCTCGCCGCCCTCGGCCGAATACTCGCTGACGCCGCTGGGGCGCGAGTTGTTGCCGGCGATTGATGCGTTGGCGGGCGTGGGGAGGAAGTTGCTGGAGGAGTGGGAGGCGAGTCGGCGCAGCAGTGGGCGGTGAGTGGATGCGCGAGGGCTGCACTTGCTCAAGAACCGGCCATTGGCAAAACGATGCCCCGGCGTGCACTGGGACGATGCCTTGATTGAACGATAAGGCGAGCACCCAACCTTTACCCCTCGGGGCTCACCCCAACCCTCTCCTCGCTCCTCAAAGCCGCAGCCATCCATGGCTGCTCCCCGCGTGCCCCTCCGGGGAGAGGGAGAAGACAACCGAGGCGTCACTCCACCTCGTCGGACCCTTCATTGACGCCCTCGAACAGGAACGTCGACAGATAACGCTCGCCCGTATCCGGCAGCATCGCCAGCAGCACGGAACCCTGCGGCGCGTCCTTCGCCACCTGCAGCGCGGCCGCCAGCGTGGCGCCCGCCGAAATGCCGACGAAGATGCCTTCCTTCTGCGCCAGCTCCCGCGAGGTATCGCGCGCCACCACGTCGTCGATGGGCAGGATTTCATCCGCCACGCCGCGATTGAGCACGGCGGGCACGAAGTCCGGCGTCCAGCCCTGGATCTTGTGCGGCTGCCATTCCTTGCCGGACAGCAGCGCCGCGCCAGCCGGTTCGCTGGCGATGATCTTCACTTCCGGGCGCGCCACTTTCAGCACCTCGCCCACGCCGGTGAGCGTGCCGCCCGTGCCCCAGCCGGTGACGAAGTAATCGAGGCGCTTGCCGGCGAAATCGCGCAGGATTTCCGGCGCCGTCGTATTGCGGTGATAGGCGGGGTTGGCGGGGTTCTCGAACTGGCTGGCGAGGAACCCGCCGTGCTTCTCGGCCAGTTCCTTCGCCTTGCGCACCATGCCGCTGCCGCGTTCGGCCGCGGGCGTCAGCACCACCTTGGCACCGTAGGCGCGCATCAGCTTGCGGCGCTCGATAGAAAAGGTTTCCGTCATCACCGCCACGAAGGGATAGCCGCGCGCCGCACACACCGCCGCCAGCGCCACGCCGGTGTTGCCCGAGGTGGCCTCCACCACGGTCTGGCCGGGCTTGAGCACGCCGCGCTGCTCGGCGTCGATGATGATGGCGTACGCCAGGCGGTCCTTGACCGAGCCGGCCGGATTGAACGCCTCCACCTTGGCATACAGCGTCACGTGCTTCGGCGCCAGGCGATGGATGCGCACGATGGGCGTGTTGCCGATGGTGTCGAGAATGCTGTCGTAGATCATGGAAAGGCTCCGGAACTCGGCGTGGATAGAGACTAAGGAAAGCGATGGTGCGCCCGCCGGGGGCAAGGTAGCGTCAAGCCGCGACCGCCTTCGACACCGGCGGGGCAACAGCAAGCATGCCAACGGGACGGCTGCCGAACCATGACAGCGTCGAGGCCAGGCTGGCCACCTCACCGATGATCAGTAGCGCCGGCGACCGCACATCGTGCAAGGTGGCCTGTTCGACCATATCGGCCAGCGTGCCGGTCACCACCCGCTGCTCCGGGCGGGAGCCGTTCTCGACCAGCGCGAACGGCGTGCCGGCGGCGCGGCCATGTGCTAGCAGTTGCTGCTGGATCACCGGCAGCTCGCCTGTTCCCATGTAGACCGCCAGCGTCTGCCGCTCCTGCGCCAGCGCCTGCCAATCCAGCGTGTCGATGGAGTTGCGGCAATGCGCGGTCACCAGCCGCACCGATTGCGCATGCTCGCGATGCGTCAGCGGTACGCCGGCATAGGCCGCGCAGGCCAGCGCGGCGGTGATGCCGGGCACGACCTCAAAGGGAATGCCATGGCTGCGCAGGAATTCCAGCTCCTCGCCACCACGGCCGAACACGAAGGGATCACCACCCTTCAGGCGCACTACCCGCCGCCCGGCGGCGGCATGTTGCAGCATCAGCGCGTGGATCTGGGCCTGCGTGGTGTGATGGTTGCCCGCCTGCTTGGCCACCTCGATGCGCTCGGCATCGCGGCGCGCCAGCGCCAGCACCTCCACGCTCACCAGGCGGTCGTGCAGGATCACATCCGCCTCGTTCAACGCACGCAGGCCGCGCAAGGTAAGCAAGCCAGGATCACCCGGGCCGGCGCCCACGAGCACCACCGAGCCGGTGGCCTTTGCTTCCGTGGCATCGAGCAAGCGCTCGGTCGAGGCCTCCGCCAATGCCCACTGCCCGCGGCGCAACAGGCTCTGCACCGGACCGTTCAACAGGCGCTCGTAGAAGCGACGACGCAAGGCAAGATCGGGCACCTGCGCGCGAATGCGCTGGCGCATCCGCGCCAGCAAGGTGGCGAGGGAACCCACCACCGGATCGATCAGCACTTCCAGGCGTTCGCGCAGCAGCCGCGCGAGCATGGGCGCATGGCCGCCGCTGGAAATGGCGATGGTGACGGGGTCACGATCGATCACGGCGGGCACGTGAAAACTCGATTGCTCCGCGTCATCCACGACGTTGACGAAAAGGCGCCGCGCTTGCGCCAGTGCGGCGATGCGCTGATGCAAGGCGGCATCCGCCGTGGCGGCCATGACCAGCCAAGCGCCATCCAGCCACGCCTCGTCGAACGTGCCGCGCAACCATTGCACGCGCCCCTCACCCGCCCAGCCGAGCAGCGCGGGGGTGAGGTCGGGCGCCCCCACCGCGACCCGCGCGCCGGCTTCCAGCAACGAAGCGGCTTTGCGCTCCCCGACCACGCCGCCGCCCACCACCAGTACCTGGCGGCCGGAGAGATCGGCGAACAGCGGGTAGAGCTTCATCCAGCCTCGGGCTCCGTGAGATGGTGCGGTTGACCTTCCACGCTAGGCAGGCAAAGGCGCCTGCACAAATGATTTCTGGGCGGCCCGATATGCCGGGTCGTTATAAGCCACCCGCGCCGGCCGGCCCCGCCAACGGTTGACGCATCGCAACAACAGCTGTATAGACGTCTAATTGATTCACCGCCGTTACGGTATTCCATGGACTTCCATCGCCACCTGCCGCGCACCGCCCCCAACGCCTGCAAAAGCAAGGCGCCGGCGTGCAGGCCTGCGCGATGTATCCGCAGCGCGACTCCGAGCCACCCATCCCTCGATTGCCTGTGGAACCCGAACCATGACGCTGACGCAACTTCGCTATCTCGTCGCCATCGCTGATGCCGGCCTGAACATCACCCTGGCCGCCGAACGGGTGCATGCCACCCAGCCGGGCCTGAGCAAACTGCTGCGCCAGCTCGAGGACGAACTCGGCTTCCAGCTGTTCCACCGCAAGGGACGCAGCCTGCACGCGATCACGCATGCAGGCACGCACGTGCTGGAGCGCGCGCGCATCATCCTGGCCGAAGCGGCCAACATCCGCTCCATCGCCGCCAACCTGCGCAACGAATCGCGCGGCACGCTGCGCATCGCCACCACCCACACGCAGGCGCGCTTCGCGCTGCCGTCCGCCGTGGCGGCGCTGAGCCGCAGCTATCCGCAGGTGAGCGTTCACCTGCAGCCGGTCAGCGATTCGGACGTGATGTCGCTGCTCGACGGCGGCCAGGTGGACCTGGCCATCGTCAGCACTGCGGCCGGGGCGCCGCCGCCGAACGGCATCGCCCTGCCCGCCTATCGCTGGAACCGCACCGTGGTGGTGCCGAAGAATCACCCGCTCGCGCGCCAGAAACAGCCGCCCACGCTGGAACAGCTCGCCGCGCATCCGCTGATCAGCTACGACTCCTCGCTGAAGCCGGAGTCGTCGTTGATCCGCGCGTTCCAGAGCGCCGGCCTCGACCCGCAGATCGTGATGACCGCCAGCGACGCCGACCTGATCAAGACCTACGTGCGCGAAGGCCTGGGCATTGGCGTGCTGGCCGAGATGGCCTACCAGCCCCAGCACGACACCGACCTGCGAGAACTGGGCGCCGACAACCTGTTCGCCGCCTGCACCACCTGGATCGTGCTGCGCCGGGAAAGCGTGCTGCGCGAATACGCGCTGGACTTCATCGGTGTGTTTGCGCCGCATCTGGAGCGACGTGCGGTGAGTCGCGCGTTGACGTCCGGTGGTACGGGAACGTCGCAGTGGCCGGGCGTGCCGCACTGGCGCGAGCGGCAGGTGCCGCTGAAGGTGGCGGAGCCGGTGGTGGAGGCGCAGTAGCGTTCGTTAGCTTTTGGATTGTCTCCCTTAGCCCTTCGTGTCACTCGGGAGCACCCATGGATGGCTGTAGCTTTGAGGAGCAAGGAGAGGGTCGGCGCATTGGGATGACGAGGGGTGGATGCTCGCCTCACCGCTTCATTCTTTAGCCGTCATTCCTGCGAAGGCAGGAATCCAGTGACTTTGCGCTCGGTTGTCGCGACGTAATTGGCCACTGCGTGGTACACATGAGCAGCGCGGGTGCGGAAGCGTTCGAAAGTGCCAATCGCTTCTTGGCGACAACCGAATGCAAAGTCACTGGATCCCGGCCTACGCCGGGATGACGGTTCTATTGATGCGGTGGGGCAAGAATGGTCCCTGCCCCAACCCGCGCCAAGACAAAGAAAAGCGGCCCTCCGGCCGCTTTCAAAAACATCAGGCAACCAAGCACCACTCCGGTCAGCGTTCCATGCTGTCCGCAGCCGCGCCTCCCCACTCACCCCTGAAGCAACCCCCGTTGCTCCAGCAGCGAAACGATATCCGCCGCCAGCACCAGCGGATCCGCGGCATTCCCATCGATCCGCAACTCGGGCCGTACCGGCTCCTCATACGGATCACTGATCCCGGTGAAGTGCGCGATCGCGCCGGCACGCGCCTGCGCATAAAGCCCCTTGCGGTCCCTGGCCTCGCATACCTCCAGCGAAGTCGCCACATGGATCTCGATGAAATCGCCGTGCGCCTCGACCAGGGCCCGCGCCTCGGCGCGCGCATCCGCATAGGGTGCGATCGGTGCGCATACGGCAATGCCGCCGTGTCGCACGATCTCGCTGGCGACGTAGCCGATGCGCGTCACGTTGGCGCTGCGGTCCTCGCGGGAAAAGCCGAGCCCGCGCGACAGGTGCTTGCGCACTTCGTCACCGTCCAGCACGGTCACGGCGCGGCTGGTGCGCTCCAGCAACTGGGCCACCACTGCCTGCGCAATGGTCGATTTGCCGGCGCCGGACAAGCCGGTGAAGAACAGCGCGAAGCCGCGGTTCGCCTGGGCCGGGTGGCGTTCGCGCAGGATCTTCACCACCTCGGGGAACGAGAACCACGCCGGGATCTCGCTGCCTTCGTGCAGATGCCGACGCAGCTGCGTGCCCGAGATGTCGCGTACTTCGTCATCCGGCAGCACTTCGTTGGACGGCAGGTAGGTATCGCGGTTGGCGACGTAGACCATGGCCGGGAACGGCACGATGCGGATGCCCAGTTCATCCTGATGCTGTTCCAGCAGATGCTGCGCATCAAAAGGACCGTAGAACGGCTTGCCGTTGGAGTCGTTGCCCGGGCCGGCGTGGTCACGGCCCACGATGAAATGGCTGGCGCCGTAGTTCTTGCGGATGATCGCGTGCCACAGCGCCTCGCGCGGACCGCCCATGCGCATGGCGAGCGGCAGCAGCGAAAGGTGGGCGCTGTTCGCCGGATACTGCGGCAGCAAGGCCTGGTAGCAGCGCACGCGCGTGTAGTGGTCGATGTCGCCGGGCTTGGTGCGTCCCACCGACGGCTGCACCAGCAGCTTCGCACCGACCTGTTGCGCCGCACGCAGGGTCAGCTCGCGGTGTGCGCGATGCATCGGGTTGCGTGTCTGGAACGCGACGATGCGATGCCAGCCGTGCGCCTGGAACCACTCGCGCAGGCTGCGCGGCGTGTCGCGCAACGCGGCGAAGTCGTAGTGCGAGGGTGCCTGGATGCCGCGCACGCGGCCGCCGAGATTGACGGGGCGATAGCGCTCCAACAGTTCCGCCACGCCCGGATGCGCGCAGTCGGTAGTGCCGAATACCTTCAGCGCTTCATGCGTGCGATCCGGACGGTAGATGTCCTGCACTTCCAGCACGGCCAGCGGTACGCCCTGGCTGTCGCGCAAGGCCACTTCGCTGCCTGGTGCAAGCCGTTCGGCGAACGCCTCGCTCACGTCCAGCGTGATGGGGATGGGCCACAGCGTGCCGTCGGCCAGGCGATAGTCCTCCACCACGCGCTCGTAGTCGCGCTGGGTGAGGAAGCCCTCCAGCGGCGAGAACGCGCCGTTGAGCAGCAACTCCAGGTCGCACAGTTGCCGCGTATCCAGGTCCACGCCCGGCAGGCCGGCGCTGCGCTGCTTGAGCGCGGCCGCTTCTTCGGCCGGCAGGTACAACTCTTTCAGCACACCGCCATGCGGCGGGATCAGCGCAGGTGTTTCTTCGTGGAAGGCGGCAACGTCGGATTGGGCAAGCGCGCTCTGGCTCATGGTGTGGGTCTTTGTTCGGTCGGGGCGGCAACCGGCGTCATGCGCCGGATCGGTTCTTGTGGTGTTCGGTCAAACCAGGCCGTGAAGTCCGCATTCGCGCTTCAGGCCGAAGAAACGGGTGGCGTCGACATCCGTGCCGGGCTCCCAGCGGTGCGTGGTGTGCACATCGCCGATGGAGATGTAGCCCTGGTCCCACAGCGGGTGGTACGGCAGCCCGTACTTGCGCAGATACATGCCCACGTCGCGGTCGTTCCAGTCGGCGATGGGGTGGAATTTCCAGCGCCCATCGCGGCGCTCCGCGAACGGAATGGTGGCGCGCGTGCGCGCCTGGCTGCGACGCAGACCGGCAAACCATGAGCCGGCGCCAAGTTCCCGCAACGCGCGCTGCATGGGCTCCACCTTGCGCAGCTGGTTGTAGCGGTCGATGCCCGCCACGCCACGCTCCCACAGGCGCCCTTCCCTTGCTTCCAGCCAGGCGGGACTTTCGGCGGCGCTGAACACTTTCAGGTTCAGCGACAGGCGCTGCCGCAACTCGTCGATGAAGCGATAGGTCTCGGGAAACAGGTAGCCGGTATCGATCAGCACCACGGGCAGATCGGGCCGCTGGCGCGTCAACAGGTGCAGCGATACCGCGGCCTGTGCGCCGAAGCTGGACGAAAGCACATGGGTCCCGGGCGCATGGGCCAGTGTCCAGAGCACCCGTTGCTCGGCCTCCAGCGTGCCCAGCCAGTCATTGAGTTCGTCCAGCGCCCGGGCGTCATGCTGCGCATCCTCGAGCAGCGCCTGGTTCATGCCACGACCTCCGCTGCAATCCTTCTTGTGTTCACACTGACGACGCCGACGCGCACCAGGAAATCGCCGAACCCTTCGCCTTCTTCCCGTTCTGCCGCATAGCGCGCGAACAAGGGCGAGAGCGCCTCGATGATCGCAGGCTCGTCCACGTTTTCCCGATATACCTGGTTGAGCCGTTGACCGCGGAAGTCCGCGCCCAGGCGCAGGTCGTAGCGGCCTGGGCCACGGCCCACCAGCGCGATTTCCGCCAGATAGGGACGCGAGCAGCCGTTGGGGCAGCCGGAGAGACGCAGCAGGATCGGCGCATCGCGCAAGCCATGCGCGTCCAGCAAGGTTTCCAGCCTGGGCAGCAAGGCAGGCAAGTAGCGCTCGCTTTCCGCCATGGCGAGCCCGCAGGTCGGCAGCGCCACGCAGGCGACGGCGTGACGGCGGATGCCGCTGTCGGTGCGATAGCCGTCGAGTCCATGCGCCGCCACGATGGCGTCGATGCGGGCGCGCTGCTCGGCGGCCACGTTCGCGATGATCACGTTCTGGTTGCAGGTCAGACGGAAATCGCCGTCGTGCACCTTCGCCAGCTCGCGCAGCCCGCTGAGCCAGCGCCGCTCGCCCACGTCGGCAAGGCGGCCGGATTCGATCTGCAGGGTGAGATGCCAGCGGCCGTCGCTGCCTTCGGTCCAGCCGTAGCGGTCGCCGTTGTGATCGAAATGGAATGCGCGTTCGGGCTCCAGTGCAAAACCGAGCCGCTGTTCCAGTTCGGCCTTGAAGGCATCCAGGCCGCGATGATCGAGCGTGTACTTCAGGCGTGCATGCTTGCGTTCGCTGCGGTTGCCCCAGTCGCGTTGCACGGCCACGATGGTTTCTGCCACGGCCAGCAGGCGTTCGGGCGCCACGAAGCCGATCACGCTGGCCAGCCGTGGATAGGTACTGGGGTCACCGTGCGTCGCGCCCATGCCGCCGCCGATGGCCACGTTGAAGCCTTGCAGTTCGCCCCGCTCGATGATGGCGATCAGGCCCAAGTCCTGCGCGAACACGTCGATGTCGTTGAGCGGTGGAATCGCCAGGCCGATCTTGAACTTGCGCGGCAGATAGGTGCGGCCGTACAGCGGCTCTTCGTCTTTTGGCTCGCCGACCAGCGGCTCGCCGTCCAGCCAGATCTCGTGATAGGCCCGCGTGCGCGGCGACAGCTCTTCCGACAAACGGGTAGCCCACGCGTAGGCCAACTCATGCGCGGAAGACTCCACCGGATTGGGCGTGCTCACCACGTTGCGTACCACGTCGCCGCAGGCGGCGATGGTGGTCGCCAGTGCGTCGTGGATGGCGGCGATGGTGGGCTTGAGGCGCTGCTTGATGATGCCGTGCCACTGGAACGTCTGCCGCGTGGTGATGCGCAGCGTGCCGTTGGCGTGCTCGCGGGCGAGACGATCGAACACCAGCCATTGCGTGGGCGTCACCACGCCGGAGGGCAGGCGCGCGCGCAACATGAAGGAGTACGCCGGCTCCAGTTTCTGCTTGCGACGCTCTTCGCGCAGGTCGCGGTCGTCCTGCTGGTAGCTGCCGTGGAACTTGAGCAGCTTGTTGTCGTCGTCGCTGATGGCGTTGGTCACCGGATCGCGCAGGCCTTCGGCGATGGTGCCACGCAGCTGACGGCTGGCGTCCTTGATGCGTTCGAAATCGGAAAGCGGTGGCGTCATGTCAGTACACATCGCGGGCGTAGCGGCCCTGCTGCAGAAGGTCGGACAGCCATTCCCTGGCCTGTTCTTGTGACTGGCCGCCGTGCGTCACCGCCACGTCGATCAGCGCGGCGTGCACGTCCTTGGCCATGTGGTTGGCGTCGCCGCATACATAGAGATGCGCGCCCTCCTGCAACCACGCGTACAGCTCGCGGCCTTGTTCGCGGATGCGCTGCTGCACGTAGACCTTGGCGTCGCCATCTCGCGAGAAAGCCAGGTCCAGCCGGTCGAGCGAGCCGTCGCGCAGCGCCGCCTGCCATTCGATCTGATAGAGGAAATCGCGGGTGAAATGGCGGTTGCCGAAGAACAGCCAGTTGCGTCCACTTGCGCCGGTTTCGCGGCGCTCCTGCACGAAGGCGCGAAACGGCGCCACGCCGGTGCCGGGGCCGATCATGATGACGTCGCGGGCGCTGTCTTTCGGCAGGCGGAAGCGCTCGTTCTCCTCGATGAATACCGGCACGCGCCGATCGTCACCCGCTGCCGCGATGAACGAGGACGCGGCGCCCCAGTGGCGCTCGCCGTAAGCTTGGTAATCCACCACCGCAACCGTGAGGTGCACTTCGTCGCCGACGGCTTTCTGGCTGGAGGCGATCGAATACAGGCGCGGCGTCTGCGGACGCAGCGCGGCCACCAGTTCGTCGGCCGACCATTCGGCGGGATGGCGACGCCACAGGTCGATCGGTTGATCGTCCGCCAGCAACGCGGCAAGGCTGGCCGAGCGGTCGGGCCGCAGCAGGCCGGCCAGTTTCTCGTCGCCACTGGCGTCAGCCACCGCGGCGATCAGCGGACGGCTCAGGCGTGTGAGTTCGCGTTCGTGCGACAGCCAGCGGCGGAGAGGCAGTTCCCTGCCGCCATGATGGACGGGTTGGTCGGCGTCGAGCTTGAGCAGGTCCAGCCACTGGTCGACCAGCGCGGGCGGGTTTTCCGGCCAGATGCCGATGGCGTCGCCGGGTTCGTAACTCAGGCCCGAACCTTCCAGCGACAGTTCGACATGGCGAACGTCGCGCCCCGCATCGCGGGCCACGATGGCCTGGTTGTCGAGCACGGCGGCGGCATATGGGTGCTCGCGAGTGTGGCGCACGCGCGACGGCACCGGCTGCAAGTTGGCGACGCGCGGTGCGGGCGGCGTCGCGCCCAGCACCTGCCGGGCCGTTTCCAGCGTGCGTTCGCTCCATGGCGTGGCGACGGCATCGATATCCACGTCCGCTTCGCCCAGCGGCGCGAAGCGCGATGCACCCAGTTCCGCGAAACGCGCATCGAGCTGCCGGCCAATGGCGCAGAACTGCGGATAGCTCGAATCGCCCAACCCCAGCACGGCGTACTGCAGGCCGGGCAGCTTCGGCGCGCGCTTGCCGAGGATGAACTCGACCAGCCCACGCGCTTCGTCCGGCGGCTCGGCGTCGCCCTGGGTGCTTATCACCACGACGAGATGCGTTTCCTTGGCAAGGTCGCGCTGGGGATAGCTGTCGGCCCGCACCAGCCGCACGGCGAGTCCCGCCGCTTCGGCGCGCGCGCTCAGCTGCGTCGCCAGGCGCTTGGCCTGCCCGGTCTGGCTGCCGTAGAGAATGGTGAGCCTGTCGCTACCCGGCTTGGCGACGGGCACGGGCCCCACGCCGCGCTGCACCTGTTCGGCGCGCGCCGCGCTCCATGCGGCGATCCAGTAGAGCTCGGCGGGGCCGAGCCCGGCCGCCAGTCGTTCCAGTGCGGACAGCTTGTCGCCATCGAGGGAGGCCAGCCCGGTTTGCGTTGCGACGACCGCGTTCACTGTCCACCTTTGGACGTCCAGACTTCTGAATGGCCAAAGTAGTCATCACTGTTTGTCATGTGAAAGGAAGTGTTGGCATAACGTTATGTCCGGGGGCTTATTTCCCATGGAGGCCGGTCGCCACGTACACTGGCCCGGACTTCGCCACGTTCAGGTTCATGCCCACGGATTTCCTTGTCTCGGCCGCCATCGGCGCGCTGGCCCAGCTCGTCGACGGTGCGCTGGGCATGGCCTATGGCGTGACCTCGGCGGCCCTGCTGCTCGCTTTGGGCCTACCGCCCGCCATGGCCAGCGCCAGCGTGCACTACGCCGAAACGCTGACCTGCGGCGCCTCCGGCGTGAGCCACGTGATGGCGGGCAATGTGCTCAAGCGCCTGTTCTGGGCGCTGGTGATCCCGGGCGCCATCGGCGCCACGATCGGCGCCTACGTGGTGAGCCATGTGCCGGCGGTCTGGATGAAGCTGGCGCTCACACCCTATTTGATCGGCATGGGCCTGTTCCTGCTGTTCCGCCCGCTGCGCCGCCAGCATCTGCATGACGACACCCCGTCCATCAGCCGGCCCCTTGGCCTGGTCGCCGGCTTCGCCGACGCCGTGGCCGGTGGCGGCTGGAGCGCGTTGACGGTGACGACGCTGGTCGGGCGCGGGGTGCGTCCCCGCATGGTCATCGGCACGGTGCACCTGGCCAAGTGCGTGGTGAGCGCGGTGGCCAGCATCAGTTTCTTCGTGCATGTGGGCATACCGCACGGCGCCTCCGTGGCCGGCTTGATCGTGGGCGGCGTGCTGGCCGCTCCGCTCAGTGCGGTGCTGGCGCGCCGGATGCCGCCGCGGGCGGCGACCGTTCTGGCCGCCCTGGCCGTGCTGGCCATCGGCGTCAACAACATCGCGCACAGCTTTCTCACGCACTGACAGCGGTCAACAGGGCCGTCATCGCCTTCGCTTAGAATGTCGCGATGACCAAAGCATCCGCCCTCCCCATCGAAGTCCGCGGCAGCGCCAGGCAGCCGCTGGGCATGAGCCCCGCCCAGTTCCTGCGCGATTACTGGCAGAAGCGTCCGCTGCTGATCCGCCAGGCCTTCCCGGATTTCGTCTCGCCCATCGAGCCGAACGACCTGGCCGGCCTGGCCATGGAAGAAACGGCGCTGTCGCGCCTGATCGTCCACGACGAGGCCCGCGACCGCTGGAAGGTGAAGAGCGGGCCGCTCACCGAGAAGGATTTCGCCAGCACGCCCGACAGGAACTGGACCCTGCTGGTGCAGGACGTGGACAAGTGGGACACGGACGTGGCCGCCCTGCTGGAGGACTTCCGCTTCCTGCCCAGCTGGCGCCTGGACGACATCATGATTTCGTACGCCGAACCGGGCGGCGGCGTGGGCCCGCACGTGGACCAGTACGACGTGTTCCTGCTGCAGGGCCTGGGCCAGCGCCACTGGGCCATCGACACCAACCCCGACGCGCCGAAGGATTTCCGCCCGGACGTCGAACTCAAGCAGCTGAAGGTGTTCGAGCCCGACCACGAGTGGATGCTCGAACCCGGCGACATGCTCTACCTGCCACCCGGCGTGCCGCATGACGGCATTGCCTTCGGCGGCCCCTGCCTGACCATTTCGGTGGGCATGCGCGCGCCTTCCCAGGCGGAGCTGACCGGCGACCTGGCCGACTACCTCGCCGAGCGCCTGCCCGATGAGCTGCGCTACACGGATCCGGACCTCACCCCGGCCAAGGCCGCCGGCGAAATCGACCGTGCCGCGCTGGCCCGCCTGCGCCAGGCGCTTCCCTTTGCGGCGGCGCTGGACGACGCCACGCTCACCGACTGGTTCGGCCGCTTCATCACCCGCTACCGCAACGCGCAGGCGCCCGTGCCGCCGGAGAAGGAACTCACCGAGGCGGCGCTGCGCAAGCAACTGGACGGCGGCGCCCACCTGCTGCGCCATCCCTGGGCACGCATGGCCTGGGGTCGCGGCAAGCGGGGCGCCACCCTGTTCGTCAACGGCCACGCCTATCCGGCCAGCGCGGAGCTGGCCGAGCGGCTGTCGGCCTCGAGCGAGCTGGTCCCGGGCACATCGGTCGAGGACGCCGAGCTGGCCGTGCTGCTCGCCCTGGTCAACGACGGCCACCTGGTTGCCCACAAGCCGCGCCGCCGATGAGCGAGGGCGCCGGCGCAGATATGACGGATGCCGGCCACGAGCCGGCGCGCCCGTCCCTGCCCGCCGGTGACCGCGTCGAACTGTCCGCCGCAAGGCTTCAACTGCTGACGGAAGCCCGCCGACGCATCGCCATCTACCAGCCCGCGCTGTCCGACGATGTCTATGGCAGCCCGGCCGAACTGGCCGAGCTCCGGCGCCTGGCCACCTCGGGCCGTGGCGCGGAGATCCGCCTGATCCTGCATGCGCCCGCCGACGCCTTGCGCGAGGGCCACCGCCTGGTGGCCCTGGCCCAGCGCCTGCCCAGCACGGTGCTGGTGCGCATGCCCCAGGAGGAACTGGACCTGGCCTATGCCTCGGCCTACCTGCTCACCGACCAGGGCGGCTACCTGTTCCAGCCCGATGCCCGCCGCGCGACCGGCCGCGCCTCGCCGGCCGACCGCGCCGCGCAGGCGCCCCTGCTGCAGCACTTCAACGAAGTGTGGGAACGCAGCGCCCGAGCCACCGCGTGGCAGCCGCTCGATCTCTAGCCGCAGCTGAACGGCCGTCGGCCTGCTACAGCGACGACGGGCCCGCGCGAACCCTGCTGTTTCAACGTGGAAATCCACGCCCTACGACGATGGTCGGTACCCGAAAACTCGAAATATCGTCCGCCGACCCCATCTGAAATGCGTCTTCTGGGTTGCCGCGTCGCAGCAGCCCAAGGCTATAATTAACGGGATTTTTCCCAGCCATCCGGCCAACCCCGGCCGGAGCGCTGCAAGCCTCCCTTCCTCACCGGTGGTGACGTGAGCACTAATCTGATCCGCGAGTTTTTCGAATCCTCCCAACTCGCCGGCGGCAACGCCGATTACGTTGAACAGCTCTATGAATCGTGGTTGGCGGATCCTTCGTCAGTCGACGCCACCTGGAGCAAATATTTCGAGACTTTCAAAGGCCGCGAGTCGGGGGACGTGCCCCACTCTGCGGCCATTGCGCGTATAGAGGCCGCGCAAAAGCAGCGCCGCAACGGTGCAGCCGCCGCCGCGGGCCCGGTCGACGACGCCCACGCCCGCAAGCAGGCCGGCGTGCTGCGCATCCTTACCGCCTACCGTTCGCGCGGCCACCTGGCCTCGAACCTCGACCCGCTCGGCCTGGCCGAGAAGCTGCCGGCTCCGGACCTGGAACCCTCGTTCCACGGCCTGTCCGACGCCGACCTGGATACCGAGTTCGACTGCGGCAACTTCGCCGGTGGCGGCCAGCGCATGAAGCTGCGCGACCTGCTGGCTCGACTGAAGAAGGTGTACACCAACACCCTCGGCGTCGAGTTCATGCACATCAGCAACCATGAGCAGCGCAACTGGATCTACACCCGCCTGGAACAGGCCAACGGCAGCGCCGGCCTCGACGCCGCGGGCAAGAAGCGCGTCCTCGCCGAGCTCACCGCCGCCGAGGGCCTGGAGCGCTACCTGCACACCAAGTACGTCGGCCAGAAGCGCTTCTCGCTGGAAGGCGGCGACAGCCTGATCCCGATGGTGGACGACGTGGTCCGCGCCGCGGGCGACAACGGCATCAAGGAAGTGGTGATCGGCATGGCCCACCGCGGCCGCCTCAACATGCTGGTCAACATCCTGGGCAAGCCGCCGCGCACCCTGTTCAACGAGTTCGAGGGCAAGTGGGACCACCCGGATGACCCGGCCCACTCGGGCGACGTGAAGTACCACATGGGCTTCTCCGCCGACGTCAAGACGCCGAACGGCGGCACCCACGTGGCGCTGGCGTTCAACCCCTCGCACCTGGAAATCGTCAACCCGGTGGTGGCCGGTTCGGTGCACTCGCGCCAGATCCGCCGCCGCGACACCGAGCGCAAGCAGTCGATGGCCGTGATCGTGCACGGCGACTCGGCGCTGGCCGGCCAGGGCGTGAACATGGAACTGTTCAACATGTCCCAGGCCCGCGGCTTCAAGATCGGCGGCAGCCTGCACATCGTGGTGAACAACCAGGTGGGCTTCACCACCTCCAACCCGCAGGACACCCGCTCCACGCTGTACTGCACCGACCTGGCCAAGATGGTCAACGCGCCGGTGTTCCACGTGAACGGCGATGACCCGGAAGCGGTGATCCAGGCCACCCGCCTCGCCTACGACTTCCGCAAGCAGTTCCGCAAGGACGTGGTGATCGACCTGGTGTGCTACCGCCGCCACGGCCACAACGAGGCTGATGAACCTTCGGCCACGCAGCCGGTGATGTACCAGATCATCCGCAAGCGCCCGACCACCCGCGACCTGTACGCGCAGGAGCTGGTCAAGCAGGGCGTGATCGCCGACGGCGACGCGCAGAAGATGTTCGACGAGTACCGCAGCCGCCTGGAAGCAGGCGAGCCGATGACCGAGCTGACCACAGCGCTCATCAAGGACATCGAGGTCGACTGGGACAAGTTCATCGGCGGCAAGCTGACCAACGACACCCACACGGGCTACTCCAAGCAGCGCCTGGTCGAACTGGCCAACCAGATCCTGGTGGTGCCCAAGGACATGACGCTGCAGTCGCGCGTGGCCAAGATCTACGAAGACCGCGCCAAGATGGCCGCAGGCGAACTGCCGGGCGACTGGGGCTTCGCCGAAAACCTGGCCTACGCCTCGCTCATCGACGAGAACTACAACCTGCGCCTGGTCGGCCAGGACGTGGGCCGCGGCACGTTCTTCCATCGCCATGCCGTGCTGCATGACCAGAAGACCGGCTACACCTACATGCCGCTGGCCGACGTGCGCGCCGGCGCCGATGTGGAAGTGATCGACTCGCTGCTCAGCGAAGAAGCGGTCATGGCGTTCGAATACGGCCACGCCACCACCGACCCCTACACCCTGCACATCTGGGAAGGCCAGTTCGGCGACTTCGCCAACGGCGCGCAGGTGGTGATCGACCAGTTCATCAGCTCGGGCGAGGCCAAGTGGAACCGCCTGTGCGGCCTGGCGCTGTTCCTGCCCCACGGTTACGAAGGCCAGGGCCCGGAGCACTCCTCCGCCCGCCTGGAGCGCTTCCTGCAGCTGTGCGCGCTGGACAACATGCAGGTCTGCGTGCCCACCACGCCGGCCCAGGCGTTCCACATGATCCGCCGCCAGATGGTGCGCCCAACGCGCAAGCCGCTGGTGGTGATGACGCCCAAGTCGCTGCTGCGTCACAAGCTGGCCGTCTCCACGTTGGACGAGCTGGCCACCGGCAGCTTCCAGCTGGTGATTCCGGAGCATCGCGACCTGGCCGCCAAGAAGGTCAAGCGCGTGGTGCTGTGCTCGGGCAAGGTCTACTACGACCTGCTGGAAGAAGCCGAGAAGCGCGGTATCAACGACATCGCCATCGTGCGCGTGGAGCAGCTCTATCCGTTCCCGCGTCCGCAGGTCACGGCCGAACTGGAAAAGTATCCTTCCGCCAAGGAAGTGATCTGGTGCCAGGAAGAGCCGATGAACCAGGGCGCGTGGTTCCAGATCCGCCACCACCTGCAGGCTTGCATCGGCAGCAAGCAGAGCCTGTCGTACGCCGGCCGCGCGCGTTCGCCGGCACCGGCGGCTGGTCACCTGAACACCCACGTCGCGGAACAGGCGGCGCTGGTCGAGCAGGCCCTGGTCGCACCGATCGGCACCGATCACTCGGCCGAGTAAATTTCATTGAATAGTGCGGCCATGGATGGCCGCTTTTTGACTTTAGCGCTCAGGGATGAACGCACCGAATTTTGAGAAGTGCGGCTAGGGATAGCCGCTTTTTGATCTTAGCGTTCAAGGATGAGCGCACTAACTCAAGGAAACTCCATGTCCATCGAAGTCAAAGTTCCCGTCCTGCCCGAATCCGTTTCCGACGCCACCATCGCCACCTGGCACAAGAAGGCCGGTGAAGCGGTCAAGCGCGACGAAAACCTGGTCGACCTCGAAACCGACAAGGTCGTGCTCGAAGTGCCCTCCCCGGTGGACGGCGTGCTGAAGGAAATCAAGTTCCAGTCCGGCGACACCGTGACCAGCCAGCAGGTCATCGCGGTGATCGAGGAAGGCGCCGTCGCCTCCGCCCCGGCGGCCGCTCCCGCCGCTGCCGCCCCGGCTCCGGCCGCAGCCGCCCCGGCCGCTCCGGCTGCCGCCAAGGCAGGCAATGCCGACCTGTCGCCGGCCGGCCTGCGCGTGGCTACCGAGCAGAACATCGACGCCTCCAAGGTGGCCGGCACCGGCCGCGATGGCCGCGTGACCAAGGAAGACCTGGTCAACTACGGCAAGGGTGGCGCCGCCCCGGCCGCCGCTGCGCCGGCCGTCAAGCCGACGCCGGGTTCGCGTCCGGAAGAGCGCGTGCCGATGACCCGCATGCGCGCCCGCATCGCCGAGCGCCTGATGCAGTCGAAGAACTCCATCGCCATGCTCACCTCGTTCAACGAAGTGAACCTGGCCGAAGTGGTGAAGATGCGCAAGGCGCTGGGCGAGTCGTTCGAGAAGGCCAACGGCGTGAAGCTGGGCTTCATGAGCTTCTTCGTGAAGGCCGCCGCCGAAGCGCTGAAGCGCCACCCGATCGTCAACGCCTCGGTGGACGGCAACGACATCATCTATCACGGCTACCAGGACATCTCCATCGCCGTGTCCACCGACAAGGGCCTGGTGACGCCGGTGCTGCGCGACGTGCAGGACCTGAGCTTCGCCGACGTCGAGCGCGGCATCGTCGACTACGCCAAGAAGGCGCGTGACGGCAAGCTGGGCCTGGACGACCTGCAGGGCGGCACCTTCACCATCACCAACGGCGGCACCTTCGGCTCGCTGCTGTCGACCCCGATCGTGAATCCGCCGCAGAGCGCCATTCTGGGCATGCACGCCATCAAGGAGCGCGCCATCGTGGAGAACGGCCAGGTGATCGCCGCGCCGATGATGTACCTGGCGCTGTCCTACGACCACCGCATCATCGACGGCAAGGACGCGGTGCTGTTCCTGGTCGACATCAAGAACCAGCTGGAGAATCCGCAGCGCATGTTGCTCGGTATTTGAGCGCCCCGCTCAAATACCAAATAGGTAACGAAGCTCTGGCGGCGAGCCGTGGCATTGAATCCACGCTCGCCGCACACATCTCCCGCTTTACCTGCGACGCACTCCCCTGGCGCGTCGCATAGCAAGGAACAACCATGAGCGAAAAATTCGACGTCATCGTCATCGGCGCCGGCCCCGCCGGCTATGTGGCCGCGATCCGCGCCGCGCAGCTGGGCCTGAAGACCGCCTGCGTCGACGCCTTCGTCGGCAAGGACGGCAAGCAGGCGCTTGGCGGCACCTGCCTCAACGTGGGTTGCATCCCGTCCAAGGCGCTGCTGGATTCGTCCAAGCAGTACTACAACATCGCGCACAACCTGCCGGTGCACGGCATCACGGTGGAAGGCGCCAAGGTCGACCTCGGCACCTTCATCGGCCGCAAGGACAAGATCGTCAAGCAGTTCACCGGCGGCATCGGCCAGCTGTTCAAGGCCAACAAGGTCACGCCGTTCTTCGGCAAGGGCAAGCTGCTCAAGAACAATGAAGTGGAGATCACCGGCAACGACGGCTCCAAGCAGACCATCAGCGCCACCAACGTGATCCTCGCCTCGGGCTCGGTGCCGATCGAGCTGCCGTTCGCCAAGTTCGACAACAAGTTCATCGTCGACAACGCCGGCGCGCTGGACTTCACCGAAGTGCCCAAGCGCCTGGGCGTGATCGGCGCCGGCGTGATCGGCCTGGAACTGGGCAGCGTGTGGAAGCGCCTGGGCTCGGACGTGACCGTGCTCGAAGCGCTGCCGGATTTCCTCAGCGTGGCCGACGCGGACATCGCCAAGATCGCCGCCAAGGAATTCGCCAAGCTGGGCCTGAACATCAAGCTCGGCGCCAAGCTGACCAAGGCCGAGGTGAAGGGCAACGAAGTCGCCCTGACCTACGAGGACAAGGACGGCGCCCATGACCTGGTGGTCGACAAGCTGCTCGTCGCCGTGGGCCGCCGCGCCTACACCGACGGCCTGCTGGCCGACGACACCGGCGTGAAGCTGGACGAGCGCGGCCGCATCGTGGTGGACGAACACAACCACACCGGCGTGAACGGCGTGTGGGCCATCGGCGACGCCGTGCGCGGCCCGATGCTGGCGCACAAGGGTTCCGAGGAAGGCGTGGCCGTGGCCGAGTGGATCGCCGGCAAGGCGGGCCACATCAACCTCGACACCGTGCCGTGGGTGATCTACACCGAGCCGGAAATCGCCTGGGCGGGCAAGACCGAGAAGCAGCTCAAGGAAGAAGGCATCCCCTACAAGGTGGGCACCTTCCCGTTCGCCGCCATCGGCCGCGCCGTGGCCATGAACGAAGCCATCGGCCAGGTGAAGATGCTCGCCCATGCGGAAACCGACCGCATCCTGGGCGTGCACATGGTCGGCCCGGGCGTGTCCGAGCTGATCGCCGAGTGCGTGGTCGCGATGGAGTTCAAGGGCTCCTCCGAAGACCTGGCCCGCATCGTCCACGCGCACCCGACGCTGTCGGAAGCCGTGCACGAGGCCGCCCTGTCGGTGGACAAGCGCGCCATCCACAAGGGCAATTAAGAGCCAGGAGTGAGTGGAGAGGAGCGAGAAGCGAGAGCGGCCGCGTGGCGTTCCCGTTTCAGTGAAGCTCCTCCCCGCTCGCCGGCTTCGGACAGGCCCGCTCATGGCAACATGAGCGGGCCTGTTTGTTGTAGAAACGCCTAACGGTTCCCCGACAATACGGGGCCTCCCGCTCTACTCTCACTTCTCACTCCTCTTCCCTATTTCCTCGCTCTCCCATGCCTACCGCCCTTTGCGTCTACTGCGGCTCCAGCAGCGGCAGTCATCCCGAATATGTTGAACAGGCCCGCGCCTTCGGCACGGAAATGGCACGCCGTGGCATCGCGCTGGTGTATGGCGGCGGCAAGGTCGGCCTGATGGGCACGGTGGCCGACGCCGTGCTCGCGGCCGGCGGCAAGGTCATCGGCGTGATTCCGCGCCAGCTGGTGGATCTTGAAGTGGCCCATGCCGGCCTGACCGAGCTGGTGGTGGTGGAAACCATGCATCAGCGCAAGACGCGCATGTTCGAACTGTCGGATGCCTTCGTGGCCTTGCCGGGCGGCTTCGGCACGATGGACGAAATGTTCGAGATGCTCACCTGGGCGCAGCTGGGCCTGCACCGCTATCCCTGCGGCTTCCTCGATGTGCGCGGCTATTACGCGCAGTTGCGCGCGATGATGGATCACATGGTGGCCGAACGCTTCGTGCGCCCCGAGCAACGCGACAGTGTATGGTTCGGTCAGGACATGCAGCAGCTGTTCGACTGGATGGAGCAGTACCAGGGCGTTCACGTGCCCAAATGGATCGACCGCAGCAGCGTCGAAGCCTGAGTCACCGTTTCGCGCACCACGAGAAAGGATGGGCCATGAGCAGTTCCTCCAGCGCCTTTCGCGCTTTCCGCATCCACAACGATGCCGCCGGTTATCGCGGTAGCCTGGAAACCATCGGCGCGGACGCGTTGAGCCCCGGCGAAGTGCTGGTGCAGGTCGCCTATTCGTCCGTCAACTACAAGGACGCCCTGGCCGGCACCGGCAAGGGCAAGATCCTTCGCCAGTACCCGCTCAACGGCGGCATCGATGTGGCCGGCACCGTGGTGGCCTCCACCGATCCGGCCTTCAAGGAAGGCGATGCCGTGCTGTGCACGGGTAGCGGGCTGTCCGAGACGCGCGACGGCGGCTATGGCCAGTACGTCCGCCTGCCTTCGGCATGGACCATCCGCCTGCCCAAGGGGCTGAGCCTGCGCGAGAGCATGATCATCGGTACGGCCGGCTTTACGGCCGCGCTGGCGCTGCTGCGCATGGAAGACAATCGCCAGACGCCAGCCCTGGGCCCGATTGCCGTCACCGGCGCCACCGGTGGCGTGGGCATGCTGGCCATCGACATCTTCACGCGCGCCGGCTACGCCGTACACGCCATCAGCGGCAAGGCATCGCATTTCGACTTCCTGCGCGACCTCGGCGCGGCCGAATGCATCGATCGCCACCAGCTCGCCTTCAGCGGCAAGCCGATGGATTCCGCCCGCTTCGGCGGCGCGCTGGACAACGTCGGCGGCAGCATGCTCGCCGGCCTGCTGCCGCTGATCGCCCCCTATGGCAACGTCGCCATTTGCGGCAATGCGGGCGGCATCCAGCTGGAAACCACGGTGATGCCCTTCATCATCCGCGGCGCCAGCCTGCTGGGCATCGCCTCCGCCGGCACCGCCAGGGACATCCGCGACCGGGTGTGGGAGCGTCTCTCCGGCGACTGGAAGCCGCAACATCTTGAGCGCATCGCCACGCGCGAAGTCACCCTGGAGCAACTGCCCGATGTGTTTTCGCGGATGTTGGCGGGTGAATCGTTTGGCCGTACCTTGGTACGCGTGGACGGCGCAAGCTGAGCGTTCGCTCAACTTGGAAGCATCGCGGCAGCGTCATAGAATCCAACGAAACAACAAGGGGAACTCCACCTTATGGCACGCATCCTGATCGTCGACGATTCGCCGTCGCAGCTGTTGGGCATCAAGCGCATCGTCGAAAAGCTCGGGCATGAGGCGCTGACGGCCGAGGATGGCGCTGCCGGTGTCGAAGCGGCGAGGCGCGAACGCCCCGACCTGATCCTGATGGACGTGGTCATGCCGAACCTCAACGGCTTCCAGGCCACCCGCACCATCAGCAAGGATCCGGACACACAGCACATCCCGGTGGTGCTGGTGACCACCAAGGACCAGGAAACCGACAAGGTGTGGGGCCTGCGCCAGGGTGCGAGGGCCTACGTCACCAAGCCGATCCGCGAAGAGGAACTGGTCACCACGCTGAAGGAATTGCTGCCGGCCTGAGGGCACGGCCGCTTCCCGACAAAAAACGGCGCCCTTCGGCGCCGTTTTTCGTTGCACGGATGGATGCGCTCAACGACGGGGGTCGTAATCGGCGAACTGCTCGCGCAGGGCTTCGTATGCCTTCTTCTGGGCATCCGTATCCGCCAGCGGCGCGCGGATGGACAGCTCCACCAGCTGATCGCCCGGATGCGCCCCCGGCAACCCGCGCCCCTTCAAGCGCAGCTTGCGGCCGGACTGCGAGCCCGCCGGAATGCGCAGGTCCACCGTGCCTGCCAGCGTGGGCACCGGCACGGTGGCTCCCAGGGCGGCTTCCCACGGCGCGATGGGCAGCACGTGCAGCACATTGCGGCCGTCCAGGCGGAAACGCGCATCGTCGCGGATGCCCACCTCCAGCAGCAGGTCGCCGTTGGGCGCACCGCCCGAACCGGCGTGGCCCTGCCCGGCCAGACGGATCACCTGCCCCGGCTGGATGCCTGCCGGAATCTTTACCTCCAGCACGCGCTCGCCGCCGCTGCCGTCCTGCAGCGCCAGGCGGGTCTTGCCGCCATCGAACGCCGTCTGCAGGTCGATCTGCACGTGCGCATGCACGTCGCCGCCACGGCGTGCGCGGGGTGCGCCGCGATGGCCGTGGCCCGGCGCGGCGCCGCGTCCGAACAGGCTTTCGAAGAAGTCGCTGAAATCGCCGCCGCCATCGCCGCCGAAATCGAAGCCATGGCTCTGGCCCCAGCCCGGCGGTGGCCGGAACTGCTCGCCGCCGCGGTAGCCGCCGGCGCGGAGCTCATCGTAGGCCCGGCGCTTTTCGGCGTCGCGAAGCACTTCGTTGGCTTCGTTGATCGCCTTGAATTTCTCTTCCGCGCCCGCCTCTTTGTTGCGGTCCGGATGGTATTTCTTGGCCAGCTTGCGGTAGGCGGATTTGATCTCCGCTTCGCTGGCCTCCGGCTTGACGCCAAGAATGTCGTAATAGTCTTTGAATTCCACAACCGCTCCCCGGCAATCCCCGCCCCGCTCAGGCACGGCGGACATCATGATGCCCCGCCAGCCAGCCGGCAAAGTTCGCCCGACTCATGGGTAATGCGTGGCAGTGCCCTGCCACCCTCTCTATGGTCAGCCAGATGGGTGCGAAAACCGCGTGATTCAAGGCGACAACACGCCCCCGCCGGCGCTAGCATGCTTCATTCCCCAGCACACAGGCACGACTTCCATGAGCATTAAGGTCGGCGACACCCTGCCCGATGTCGACATCCGCGCCGTCGGCAACGGCATCGAACAGGTCCGGACCGGGCCGCTGTTTGCCGGGCGGAAGGTCGTGCTGTTCGCGGTGCCCGGCGCCTTCACCCCCACCTGTTCCAACCGGCATCTGCCGGGCTATGTGCAGCAGTTCGCCCAGTTCCGCGAGCGTGGCGTGGACGTGATGTGCCTGGCGGTGAACGACGCCTACGTCATGCAGGCCTGGGCCGCCTCGCAGAACGTGCCGCCCGAACTGCTGATGCTGGCCGACGGCAACGGCAACTTCACCAGGGCCCTGGGGCTGGAACTGGACGGCAGCAGCTACGGCATGGGCCTGCGCGCCAGGCGCTTCGCCCTGTACGCCGACAATGGCGTGGTGAAGCAATTGCACGTCGAAGCGCCAGGCGAGTTCCGCGTGTCGACCGCCGAAGCCATGCTGGAACAGATCCCCAGCTGATGGCACTGACGGGATGATGCGTGGAGGCGCATCATCCCGCGTCATTCGTTCGCTGCACGTTGTCATGCTCCAGCCGCTGTCCATGCTGTGGAGTTCTTGATGCAACCCGCGACTTACCGACGTCTTGGCCTTCTCGCCTGCCTGCTCCTGGTTCAGGCCGTTCACGCGCAGGCTGCGCCAGCCGACGAGCAAGGCGTGTTCGTCCTGCACAAGTTCGCGCGCGCGATTGGCGAGGAGCGCTACACGATCCATCGCGACGCCGGCCAGCTGACGCTCACCTCGGACTTCCAGTTCACCGACCGCGGCACCGCCGTGCCGTTGAAGACGGTCTACCAGGCCAAGGACGAGGCCCATCCGTTGTCGTTGAAGGTGGAGGGAAAATCCGCCCGCTTTGCCGAGCTGCACGACGCGTTCACTCTCGACGCCACGCAGCAACAAGTGCAGCTTGCGCGCGGCAAGGAGCAGCAGCGCTTCGCGGCGAACGACCACACCTTTCTGATGGACGGCTATTCGCCGGTCGCCATGCAGCAGATGCTGATGCGCTACTGGATGGCCAAGGGCAAGCCCGCGCGCATCGACGCGCCGCCCGGCGAACCCATCCGTATCGCACCGACGACCGATCTCAAGCTCAATGTCTCGGGCCACGCCACGATGGTGCATGGCTACGAAGTGAGCGGCCTGGCCTGGGGCACGGAAACGCTGTGGATGGACGATGAAGGCAAGCTCGTCGCGCTGGTCACGCGCGATGCGGAAGAGGATCACTTCGAAGCCGTCCGCCAATCGTACGAAGCGGCTCTCGGCGCGTTCATCCAGCGCGCCGCCAACGACAGCCTGGCCTCGCTCGCGCGCCTGGGCGCCAAGGCGCGCCAGCCGGCCGCGAAACGGCTGGCGATCACGCATGTCACCCTGATCGATGGCACGGGCGCCGCGCCCCGGCGAGACGCCACGGTGTTCGTGGAAAACGGCATCATCACGCGCATCCTGCCCGACCAGAAGGAGGCGCCCCTCACGCTGTCGGGCTACAGCGTGCTCGACGGTTCCGGCAAGTACCTTATTCCCGGGCTGTGGGACATGCATGCCCACTACGAGCAGGTGGAATGGGGCCCCGTGTATCTCGCCTCGGGCGTCACCACGGTGCGCGACTGCGGCAACGAGTTCGACTTCATCACCTCGGTGCGCGATGCGCTGGATCAGGGGCACGGCATCGGCCCGCGCATTCTCATCGCCGGCCTGGTGGACGGTACGGGCGCGAAGACGCTGGGCGCCGTCACGGCGGACACGCCGGCCGAAGCCGTCGCCGTCGTGCGGCGCTACAAACAAGTCGGCGCGCGGCAGATCAAGATCTACAGCAGCATGAAGCCCGAACTGGTGCCCGTGATCACCGCCGAAGCCCACCGGCTGGGCATGACGGTGACCGGCCACGTGCCCTTCGGCATGACGGCGCCGCAGGTCGTCGAAGCAGGTTACGACAGCATCAACCACATCGACTTCGTCACGCGCGGCTTCATGGACGTGCAACCCGACAAGCCGCTGCCGCCGCTGGACCTGCATGACGCCAAGGCGAGCCGTGAGTTTGCGCTCTACAAGCAGCACCACACGGTGTTTGACGACACCATCGCGCTGTACGAAATCTGGATGCATCCCGATACAACGCCGTTGTCCAGCATCGAGCCCGGCGTGACGCATCTGCCGCCGTCGCTGGCGACAGCGCTGGATAGTCCCGGTGTTCCCCCCGCGCGCGCCGCGCGCAGCAGCGAGTACTACAAGGACATGTTCGCTGTGCTGCGCGAGCTGCATCGGCAGGGCCTGGCGATCGTGGCGGGCACTGACCAGGCCATTCCCGGCCATTCCCTGCACCGTGAGCTGGAGATCTACGTGCAGGCCGGTTTCACGCCGATGGAAGCGCTGCAGGCCGCGACCAGCGTGCCGGCGCGCTTCATGGGGATGGACAGGGAACTGGGCACCATCGTCGTGGGCAAGCGCGCCGACATGGTGCTGCTCGACGGCGATCCACTCGCCGATATCCGCAACACCCGCAAGGTCGTCAGGACCATCGCCGGCGGCGCCGTCTATGAGCCTGCGCCGCTGTGGGAATCCGTGGGTTTCACGCCATGAGGGGCGCTCCCTGCACTGTTCCTTGCCACGGCATGGCGTAGCGTCCACGGCAGTGCACACATCAACGGAAACCATCGCCATGAACGCAAGGGAACAACGGATACCCGGGCCAGATCACCCCATCACGGTGACGCCAAGTACCGACCGCATCGTCGTTCGCGCAGCGGGAAGCATTCTCGCCGACACGCGCGCGGCACTGAACCTGCAGGAGGCGTCCTACCCAGTCGTGCACTACATACCGCGCGAGGACGTGGACATGTCACGGCTCGAACGCACGGAGCACCATACGTATTGTCCGTACAAGGGTGACTGCTCGTACTACAGCATCCCCTCATTGGGCGAGCGCGGCACGAATGCGGTATGGACGTATGAGCATCCGTACGAGGCCGTCGCCGGCATCAAGGATCATCTCGCCTTCTACGCCACGCGCGTCGACGCCATCGAGGTCACGCCCGGCTGACGCGGGGCAAAAAAGAAGCCCGGCGTGAGCCGGGCTTCCTCGTACTACAGGCAGGTGATCACTCGCCGTCGGCGGGTGTTTCCGGCGCCGCATCGATCGGCCCCTCTTCACCTTCGCCCTCGCCTTCGCCGTTCTCGGCTTCGGCATCCAGGCGCACCACGCTCACCAGCTTCTCGTCGGCCGGCAGGCGGATCAGCGTCACACCCTGCGTGTTGCGGCCCAGCTGCGAAACTTCCGCCACGCGCGTGCGCACCAGCGTGCCCTGGTCGGAGATGAGCATCATCTCGTGGGCTTCGGTGACCTGCGTCGCGGCGACCAGCGCACCATTACGCTCGGAACACTGGATGCCGATGACGCCCTGCGTGCCGCGCCCCTTCTTCGGGAACTCGTCAAGCTGGGTGCGCTTGCCATAGCCACGCTCCGTCGCGGTGAGGATGTCGCCCTCGGCCGCCACGATCAGCGAGACCACTTCCGCATCGTCGGCGAGCTTCATGCCGCGCACGCCGGTGGCGGTACGGCCCATCGAGCGGACTTCGGATTCGTCGAAGCGCACCGTCTTGCCGTTGGAGGCGAACAGCAGCACGTCGCTGTTGCCATCGGTCAGCGCCACGTTGACCAGTGCATCGCCCTCGTCGAGGTTGATGGCGATCTTGCCCTTCTGCAATTGGAAGGCGAATTCGGTCAGCGGCGTCTTCTTCACCGTGCCCTGCTTGGTGGCGAAGAACACGAACTTGTCTTCGGTGTACTCGCGCACCGGCAGCACCGCCTGCACCTTCTCGCCCTCGCCCAGCGGCAACAGGTTGACCATCGGCTTGCCGCGCGAGTTGGGGCCCGACTCCGGCATCTGGTACACGTTGAGCCAGTACACGCGGCCGGTGCTGGTGAAAGTGAGCAGCGTGTCGTGCGTGTTCACCACCCACAGCTGCTCGACGAAATCCTCGTCCTTCAACGCCGAAGCCGAGCGGCCCTTGCCGCCGCGGCGTTGCGCGCGATACGTGCTGGCCGGCTGGCGCTTCACGTAACCGGTGTGCGACAGCGTGACCACCACGTCTTCCGGCGCGATCAGGTCGAGGACGTTGAGGTCTTCCTGCGAGTGCTGGATTTCGGTGCGACGCTCGTCGCCGAATTCTTCCTTTACCGCCTCCAGCTCGCCACGGATCACGGAGAGCAGGCGCGCGGGATCTTCCAGGATCTGGATCAGGCCGCGGATGGTGTCGAGCACCTGGCGGTACTCCTCCGACAGCTTCTCCTGCTCCAGGCCGGTGAGGCGATGCAGGCGCATCGCGAGGATTTCCTGCGCCTGCACCTCGGAGAGCTGGTAGCCGTCGGCCTTGAGGCCGTCGCGCGGATCCATGTCTTCCGGACGCGAGGCTTCGGCACCGGTCGCTTCCAGCAGCGCGGACACCATGCCCGGCTGCCACTTGCGCGCCAGCATGCGCTCGCGCGCTTCCTGCGGCGAGGCCGAGGTGCGGATCAGCTCGATCATCTCGTCGATGTTGGCGAGCGCGACCGTGAGGCCCTCCAGGATGTGCGCGCGGGCGCGTGCCTTGCGCAGTTCGAAGATGGTACGGCGCGTCACCACTTCGCGGCGGTGACGGATGAAGGCCTCGAGGATTTCCTTGAGGTTCAACAGGCGCGGCTGGCCGTCCAGCAGGGCGACCATGTTGATGCCGAAGGTCACCTGCAGCTGGGTCTGCTGGAACAGGTTGTTGAGCACCACGTCGGCCATCGCGTCGCGACGGATCTCGATGACCATGCGCATGCCGTCCTTGTCGGACTCGTCGCGCAGCTCGCTGATGCCCTCGAGCTTCTTTTCCTTGACCAGCTCGGCGATCTTCTCGATCAGGCGAGCCTTGTTCACCTGGTACGGCAGCTCGTGGACGATGATCGTCTCGCGGCCGTTGGACTCGGTTTCGATCTCGGTGCGCGCGCGCACCAGGATGCGGCCGCGGCCCGTGCGATACGCCTCGATGATGCCGGACGAACCGTTGATGATGCCCGCGGTCGGGAAATCCGGACCGGGGATGTGGCGCATCAGGTCGTCGATCGACAGCGAGGGATCGTCGATCAGCGCGATGGTCGCGGCGATGACCTCGTTGAGGTTGTGCGGCGGCACGTTGGTCGCCATGCCCACCGCGATGCCCGCCGAGCCGTTGATCAGCAGGGCCGGCACGCGGGTCGGCAGCACCAGCGGCTCGTGTTCGCTTTCGTCGTAGTTGGGGCCGAAGTCGACGGTTTCCTTGTCGATGTCGGCCAGCAGCTCGTGCGTGAGGCGCGACATGCGCACCTCGGTGTAACGCATGGCCGCGGCGTTGTCGCCGTCGACCGAACCGAAGTTGCCCTGGCCATCGACCAGCATGTAACGCAGCGAGAACGGCTGGGCCATGCGCACGATGGCGTCATAGACCGAGGAATCGCCGTGCGGGTGGTATTTACCGATGACGTCACCGACCACGCGGGCCGATTTCTTGTAGGGCTTGTTCCATGCATTGCCCAGTTCGTTCATGGCGAACAGAACGCGGCGATGCACGGGCTTCAAGCCATCGCGGACATCCGGAAGGGCGCGTCCCACGATCACGCTCATGGCGTAATCGAGGTAGCTCTGGCGCATCTCGTCTTCGATGTTGACGCGAATGACTTCTTTGGCGAGTTCTGCCATCAATCGGCTTCCCTGATCTAAGAAAAACGGCCCCTGCGCGCTCCCCCTGGAACGTAGGCGCGGGCAGCCTGGAGACAACCTGTGAAGTGTACCACGTCCAGCGTGGGATTCACAGTATTTTCACCATATCAATCAATGGGTTATGCGGACGTTTTGGCGCCCTTGAAAAGCATCAGGCGGGCTGTCGAAAAATTGAACACCGCGGCGACGAGAGAACCCCCGGCGGTGGCGATGGCCGGCCAGCGATGCAGCAGCGGAAACACCATCAACAGCACGGCGTAGGTGCCGTAGTTGACCAGGGCGCCCACGCCCATCAGCGCCATCCAGTGCAGCCATTCGGAGAACAGGCTGCGCCCACTTTCATGGCTGGCGAAGGTCTGCCGGCGGTTCCACAGCCACGTGGCGGTGGCGGCCACCGGAATGGAAAGGAGGCGCGAGTAGTACGCACTCCAGCCGCCCCAGGTGACCAGCGCCTGCGCAATGCCGGCATCGACCACGAAGCCGATGACGCCACCGATCATGAAAAGAAAGAATTGCTTCGAAAGCTTCATGAACCAAACAGGGCTTGCATGGCCTGCGTGGTCGGATGCTCGATGATGCCGCGCTCGGTGACGATGGCGTCGATCAGCTCGGCCGGCGTCACGTCGAACACGGGATTCCACGCTTCCGCGCCTTCCACCACGGTACGGCGGCCGGCCACGGCCAACAGTTCGGCCGCATCGCGCAGCTCGATCTCGATGTCCGCGCCCGAGGCCGTCGCCATGTCGACGGTGGACGACGGCGCCACCACCATGAACTTCACGCCGTGGTGGCGCGCCGCGATGGCGAGCTGATAGGTGCCGATCTTGTTGGCAGTGTCGCCGTTGGCCGCGATGCGATCCGCACCGACGATCACCCACTGCACCTCGCCCGAACGCATGAGGTGCGAGGCGGCCGAGTCGGCGATGAGCTTGGCGGGAATGCCGTCGCGCACCAGCTCCCACATGGTCAGGCGCGCACCCTGCTGCCACGGACGCGTCTCGCCGGCATACACGCGCTCGATGCGGCCGCCGGCCACGCCCGCGCGAATCACGCCCAGCGCCGTGCCGAAGCCGGACGTCGCCAGCGAGCCGGTGTTGCAGTGGGTCAGCACGCCCGAATGTGGGGCGATGAGCGAGGCGCCCAATTCGCCCATATGGCGATTGGCGGCAAGGTCCTCGTCCTGGATCGCCTGCGCTTCGCGCTCGAGCGCCGCGGCGTCGGCGCCGGCGGCGATACGCGCCTTCATGCGGTCCAGCGCCCACATCAGGTTGACCGCCGTAGGACGCGCGGCGCGCAGCATGGCCAGTGCCGGTTCCAGCGCCTCGCCCTGCTTCGCGGCCAGCACCACGCCCCAGGCGGCGGCGATGCCGATGGCCGGCGCGCCGCGGACGGCGAGATCCTTGATGGCCTGCGTCACCTGCGCGGCGTTGGCGCAGTCGATCCAGCGCTCTTCCTGCGGCAGCAGGCGCTGGTCGAGCAGGCGGAGGTGGTCGCCCTGCCACTGTACGGCACGGATGCGGTCGTAACGGTCGTAATCCATAGGAACAACTTTGGTATGCGTTGAAAACGGAATCGGCGGCGTGAAGCCACGCGCGCCGGAAAGGTCAGGCGCCTTCGGGCATCACGATCCACAGCACGATGTAGATCAGCACGCCCGAACCGCCCAGCAGGGTAAGGATGACCCACAGCAGGCGCACCAGGGTGGGATCCCATCCAAGGTATTCGGCGACACCGCCGCAGACGCCGGCGATCTTCCTGTCCGTGAGCGACCGATGCAGACGTTTTTCCATGTCCCTGCCCTGCTGTGGGTGGCTCAGTCTCTCGTACTGAGCCACTGATGGATAGCCGGCGGCACTTCGCGCTGGGCGCGGCTCGACACGTAGATGCCGATGTGCCCGCCCTTGAAGGCCAGCTGCGTGTAATCGGTGGTGCCGACATGGCGCCCCAGCGCGCGCGACGCATCGGGCGGAACCAGGTGATCCTGCTCGGCGAAGATGTTCAGCACCGGGTGCGTGATCATGCCCAGGTCCACCGGCTTGCCGCCGATGATCAGCTCGCCCTTGATCAGCTTGTTCTGCTGGTAGAACTCCTTGATGAACTCGCGGAAGGCTTCGCCCGCCTGGTCGGGCGAGTCGAAGATCCAGCGCTCCATGCGCAGGAAGTTCTGCAGTTCCTTCGGGTTGTCGAGGATATCGACCAGGCCCACGTACTTCTGCTGGTTCAGGCGAACCGGCTTGAGCGTGAGGTAGACCCAGTTGAGCAGCTCGGCGGGAATATTGCCCATGGTGTCGACGAACAGGTCGACATTCATCTGCTGCGACCAGCTCGACAGCATGTTGTCCGGCGTCTGGAAATCCACCGGCGTCACCATGGTGATGAGGTTCCTGACCTTCTCGCCATGGGTGGCCGTATAGCAGAGCGAGAACGTGCCGCCCTGGCAGATGCCCAGCAGGTTCACCGCATCGACGCCGGCCGCCTTGCGCACGGCATCCACGCAACGGTCGAGGTAACCGTTGATGTAATCGTCCAGCGTGAGCCAGCGATCGGCGGCGTCGGGATAACCCCAGTCGAGCAGAAAGATGTCCTCGCCCTGCTCGAGCAGGTTGCGCACCATGGAGCGGTCTTCCTGCAGGTCCGTCATCCACACGGTGTTGACTAGTGCATAGACGATCAGCGTCGGCGTTTTCGCCGTCGGCTTGCCCTGCCCCTTCATGCGCCAGACCGAGAGCTTGTCCTCGCGATACACCAGCTCGCGCGGCGTATTCGCATACTCCGGTTCGAGCTGGTGCTTGAGGTTGTCCATGCCCGCCGTCAGCTTGCGCTGGAAAGCGGAGATCTCGCCCATCAGCGCGGCGGGATCGAGACGAAGCGGTGGATACATGAGAACTCCTTACTTGCGCTTGACGCCGCGCGCGACGGACTTGCGTGCGGCGACCGCGGAGGCCGCCTTCTTGGTGCGACCGATGTCGATGGCCTCGCCGGCCGCGCGCTTGCCGCCCCGGGCGGGCGGCTTCTTTTCGACGGGTTTGGCCGTCTCCGGCTTGCCGGCGAGCTGGCGCTTGAGCGCCGCCACTTCCGCGCGCAAGGCGGCGACTTCATCGTTGTCCTGCGCGCCGCCCTGCTCACGCACCTCGCGACGCAGTTCGTGCACGCGCTTGCCCAGCGCGGTGACTTCGCTGCGCGTGGGCAGGCCCATGTCCCGGCACAGCGCGTCCAACTGCTGCTGTTGCAACTGGCGCACACGGCCCTGGGCATTCACCATTTCGCCGTAGGCGTGGCGGAATTCTTCCGACAGGGCGATTTGCCCGTAGGCCTCTTCCGCCGCATCCACCCACAGGTCGTAAAGCGCCTTCAGCGATTCGATCTGCCTGGACGAGTCAGTCAGCTCGGCGAGCTTGGCCTGCAAGCGCTCGAAGCCCTCGGTGTTGGCGCGCTGGATGAGCGACTGGTATTTGCCGGCCCACTCCGTATAGCTCTGCATGGCGGCGGCGAGCGCCTGCTGCAGGCGCTGGCGTTCCCGCGTGTAACCGAAGGCGGCGAAGTGCTCGACATCGAACTTCGCGCCCGGCGCACCCGTCGCATAGGCCTGGAACCAGGACTGCCACAGCTGCCCGAAACTTTTTGCGGCCTCGCTGTCGATGCTCGCGAAGGCCTGGGCGAAAGGCTGTCCGCCCAGCGAGGAGAACAGGTTCTGCAGCGACTGCTGCCAGTCGGCCGGCCCCTGTCCCAGGCCGCTGCTCGCGGCGCCCTGCAGCCACTCGCTGTAGCCCTTGAGGGCCGCCATGCTGCGCGCCATCAGGTCATCGCCGGTGGCCGACGAACCGAACGAAGAGGCGCTGCCCCCGAAGGGGCCCGACGCGGTGCCATGCTGTTGCAGGTAACGGGTCCAGGCATCCCATGATTGCTGCGCCATCGCCTGGTATTCCTTCAGAAAATCATTCGCCTGCTCAGCCATGCCCGCGTCCTCTTCATACTCCGGGCATCGTAGCAAAAGCATCTTGCGGGAGACGCAAAAAGCGTATTAGTCCGCCACGAACAAAGCGTCGTATTGCAACGCAGCATCAGCTGCCGCTCATGCGCAAAAACAAAAGCCCAGCTTTCGCCGGGCTTTTGTCAGTACGTCGCGGTTAGACGACTCAGGCGCTGGCGCCTTCGTCCTCGGCCACGGCCTTCATGGACAGGCGGATACGGCCCTGCTTGTCCACTTCCAGCACCTTGACCTTGACGATGTCGCCTTCCTTCAGCTTGTCGGAGACCTTCTCCACGCGCTCGCTGGAAATCTGCGAGACGTGCACCAGGCCGTCCTTGCCCGGCATGATGGTCACGAACGCGCCGAAGTCCATCAGCTTGGCGACCTTGCCCTCGTAGATGCGGCCCGGCTCGACGTCGGAGACGATCTGCTCGATGCGCTTCTTCGCTTCGTCAGCCGCCAGGCGGTTGACCGAGGCGATCACGACCGTGCCGTCGTCGCTGATGTCGATGGTGGTGCCGGTCTCTTCGGTGATCGAGCGGATGGTGGCGCCGCCCTTGCCGATCACTTCGCGGATCTTGTCCGGGTGGATCTTGATGGTGAGCAGGCGCGGGGCGTACTCGCTCATCTCGGTGCGCGCGGTGCTGATCACCTTGGCCATTTCGCCGAGGATGTGCAGGCGGCCACGCTTGGCCTGTTCCAGCGCCACCTTCATGATCTCTTCGGTGATGCCGTCGATCTTGATGTCCATCTGCAGCGCGGAGATGCCATCGGCGCTACCGGCCACCTTGAAGTCCATGTCGCCGAGGTGGTCTTCGTCACCCAGGATGTCGGACAGCACGACGAAGTCGTCGCCTTCCTTCACCAGGCCCATGGCGATACCGGCCACCGGCGCCTTCAGCGGGATGCCGGCGTCCATCATGGCGAGCGACGAACCGCACACCGAAGCCATCGACGAGGAACCGTTGGACTCGGTGATTTCCGAGACCACGCGCACCACGTACGGGAACTCTTCGATGGTCGGCTTGACGGCCTGCACGCCGCGCTTGGCGAGACGGCCATGGCCGATTTCGCGACGCTTCGGCGCGCCGAAGCGGCCAGCCTCGCCCACCGAGAACGGCGGGAAGTTGTAGTGGAACAGGAAGGCGTCCTTCGACTCGCCTTCCGGCGCGTCGATGATCTGCGCATCGCGGGTGGTGCCCAGCGTGGTCACGACCAGCGCCTGGGTTTCGCCGCGGGTGAACAGCGCCGAACCGTGGGTGCGCGGCAGTACGCCGACGCGGACGGTGATCGGGCGGATGTCGTCCAGGTTGCGGCCGTCGATGCGGACCTTGGTCTTCAGCACGCCGTCGCGCATGGTGCGGTACTCGAGCTCGGCGAATTCCTTCGCGAGTTCGGCCTTGTCCCAGCCCTTGGCTTCGGCGTCGGCGGCCAGCGAGGCCAGCACGTCGGCCTTGATGGCGGCGATGGCGTCACGGCGCTGCAGCTTGTCGCGCACCTGGAAGGCGGTCTCGAGCTGGTCGCCCACGGCGCCCTTCAGGGCGGCGACGAGCGACTCGTTGCGGGCCGGCGCCTGCCAGGCCATGGACGGACGGGCGGCCTGGGTGGCCAGCTCGGCGATGGCGCGGATGGCGGTCTGCATCTGCTGGTGGCCGAACACCACGGCGCCGAGCATCACTTCCTCGGACAGCAGCTTGGCTTCGGACTCCACCATCAGCACGGCGTTGGCCGTGCCGGCGACGACCAGGTCCAGCTCCGAGGTCTTCAGCTCGGTGGCGGTCGGGTTGAGCAGGTACTTGCCGTTGGCGTAACCGACGCGGGCGGCGCCGATCGGGCCCTTGAACGGGATGCCGGCGAGGCTCAGCGCGGCGGAGGCGCCCAGCATGGCCGGGATGTCACCGTCGATTTCCGGGTTCAGCGAGACGACCTGCGCGATGACCTGCACTTCGTTCTTGAACTCTTCCGGGAACAGCGGACGCACCGGACGATCGATCAGACGCGAGGTGAGCGTCTCCTTCTCGGTCGGGCGGCCTTCGCGCTTGAAGAAACCGCCCGGGATGCGGCCGGCGGAGTAGAACTTCTCGACATAGTCGACCGTAAGCGGGAAGAAGTCCTGACCTTCCTTCGCCTTGGCAGCGGCCACCACGGTGACCAGCACCACCGTGCCGCCCATGCTGACCATGACGGCACCGGAAGCCTGGCGGGCGATTTCGCCCGTCTCCAGTGTGACTTCGTGATTACCGAACTGGAATGACTTGGTTACTTTCGCCACTGTCTTTTCCTGAATGTGAAAGTGCGGCCATGGATGGCCGCTTTTTGACTTTCGCGTTCACGGATGAACGCAAACATCAATGCTTAGCGACGGAGGCCGAGGCGCTCGATGAGGCCCTGGTAACGGGCCAGGTCACGATCCTTCAGGTAGGCAAGCAGGCGCTTGCGCTGGTTGACCAGCTTCAGCAGGCCGCGACGGGAATGGTGATCCTGCTTGTGCGACTTGAAGTGGTCGGTGAGGTGGTCGATGCGGGCGGACAGCAGGGCGACCTGGACTTCCGGCGAACCGGTGTCGTTCGGCACGCGGCCGAAGTCAGCGATGATCTTGCCGGTCTGTTCTGCGGTAAGGGACATGTGATCTCTTCCTAAAAAAACGGGTGCGAAGCTTGCGCAACGTCACGCGATGACGTTGCGCAAGCTTCGCCTAGATGAATGAAAAGTCTGGAACAAGCTCCGTATTGTAGCGACCAGAGCCGTATGACAACAAGACCGTCATGGTCCGCTGGCATGCTCGGGGCCATTTTTCGGCCCCGTGGTGGCCGGCGGCAGGTTGAACCCCCGCACGATATGCAGTTTCCCGCCGACGGCCTCGCCCAGAATCTGCAGGCGGCCGTCATCCGCGAACACGGCCACCTGCCCGTTCAGGGCGGGGTCGATGGGAATCTGCTGGCCCTGTGAGACCGCCAGGCTCTGCGCCGCGTCCAGCCGCAGCACCGGCAGCCCGGCCAAGCCCGCCGACACGGGCAGCAAAAGCGCCAGCAGGGCCTCGTCGCCCTGCGCCGCCGCGGCTTCCAGCTGTTCGACCGTCACCATGGCCGGCTCCCTGAACGGTTCCACCCACAGGCGGCGCAAGGCCGTCAGATGGGCGCCGCACCCCAGGTCCTCGCCCAGGTCCACGGCCAGGCTGCGCACGTAGGTGCCTGAGCCGCACTCCACGTACAGGGTCAGGCGGTCGTCCGTGCGGGAGAGCAGGTCGAGCCGATACACCTCGACCTCGCGCGCGGGCACGTCCACCGCCTCTCCGCGCCGCGCCTTGAGGTAAAGCGGCTCGCCATCCTGCTTGATGGCCGAATAGGCGGGAGGCACCTGGGTGATGCGTCCGCGCAGCCTGGCGAGCGCGGCCTCGATGGCGGCATCGGAGAGCACCGGCACCGGGCGCTCCAGCACGATCTCGCCTTCCAGGTCGGCCGTGCTGGTGGTGGCGCCCAGCCTGCATTCGGCCAGATAGGCCTTGCGGGAGCCCAGCAGCATGCCTGCCAGCTTGGTCGCCTCGCCAAAACACAGCGGCAGCAAGCCGGTGGCCAGCGGATCGAGCGCTCCGGTGTGGCCGCCCTTCTCCGCCCTGAAAATACCTTTGCGAACCACCTGCAAGGCGGCGTTGGAGCTCAGCCCCAGCGGCTTGTCCAGCAATACGATGCCGTGCAGGTCGCGAAAACGGATACGGCTTTTCTTCTTGCTCATGAGGTCATGCAGGCCCGCTGCCCTGCCTGGGCAACGGCGGCCTTCTCCTTGCGATCGCCTCAGTCGTCGGCGCCGTCTTCATCCGCGTCGCTGGATGGCGCAGGGCTACGCGCGCTGTCCTGGCGGAGCAGCGTTTCGATGCGCTCGCCCTTGTCGACCGAGTCATCGTACTTGAAGCGCAGCTCCGGCACGCGGCGCAGGCGCATGGAGCGCGACAGTTCGCGGCGGAACTCCACCGCCAGCTCCTTGAGCGCCTTCACGGCCTCGGCCGAGCGCTCCGGCTGCAGCGCCGTCACCCATACCGTGGCCCAGTCCAGGTCGCGGGTCACCTCCACATCGGACACGCTCACCGACGGCAGGCCGTGATCGCGCACGGCGGCATGGACCAAGAGGCCCAGTTCGCGGCGCAGCTCGGCGCCGACGCGGTCGGTACGCTTGAAATCGCGTGAAGGCATGACGCTCTCCTCAGGATGCGGCGTTCGTCCCTGAACGCGAGAGTCAAAAAGCGTCCATCCATGGACGCACTTTTCAATGAGAATCCAGCCGACCGGCGTGGCTGGTCCCGAAAACAAAGCGAGCGATGTGGGTATCCACACCGCCCGCCGATAAAACCACCGCTGGAGTGACGGCCCGATCCACGGGCCGGTCACCATTACAGCGTGCGGGCCACCTCGATACGCTCGAAGCACTCGATCTGGTCGCCGACCTTGACGTCGTTGTACTGCTTCACGGCGATACCGCATTCCATGCCGTTGCGCACTTCGTCGACCAGGTCCTTGAAGCGACGCAGCGATTCCAGTTCGCCCTGGAACACCACAGTGTTGTCGCGGAGCACGCGGATCGGCTTGCTGCGCTTGACCGTGCCTTCGATGACCATGCAACCGGCCACCGCGCCGAACTTGGAGCTGCGGAAGACTTCGCGGACCTGCGCCACGCCGATGATCTCTTCGCGCACTTCCTTGCCCAGCAGGCCCGAAGCCGCCTGCTTCACCTGGTCGATCACGTCATAGATGATCGAGAAGTAACGAACATCCAGGCCCGAGGTATCGATCACCTTGCGCGCCGAGGCATCGGCACGAACGTTGAAGCCGATGACCAGCGCCTTGGAGGCGGCGGCCAGGGTGGCGTCGGACTCGGTGATGCCACCGACGCCGGCCGCGATCACGTTGACCTTCACGTTTTCGTTGCCGATCTGGCTGAGCGACTCGCGCAGCGCCTGCACCGAACCCTGCACATCGGCCTTGACCAGGATGTTGAGCGTCTGCTGCTCGGCACCCTGACCCATCTGGGCCATGATGTCCTCGAGGCGGTTGGCCTTGCTGACCATGCGCGTTTCGCGGCGCTTGAGCTGACGCTCGGCCGCCACTTCGCGGGCCAGGCGCTCGTCGGCCACGACCACGAAGTCGTCGCCGGATTCCGGCACGCCGGACAGACCCAGCACCTGCACCGGAATCGACGGACCCGCCTCCTGCACGGTCTTGCCGTTCTCGTCGATCAGCGCGCGCATGCGGCCATACTCGATACCGCAGACGACGAAGTCGCCGCGCTTGAGCGTGCCCTGCTGCACCAGCACGGTGGCCACCGGACCGCGACCGCGGTCCAGGCTGGACTCGATCACCACGCCGGATGCCGGGCCGTCTTCGACCGCGGTCAGCTCCATCACTTCGGCCTGGACCAGGATGGCGTCGAGCAGGTCGTCGATGCCCATGCCGGTCTTGGCGGAAATCGGCACGAACGGCGTGTCGCCGCCCCACTCTTCCGGAATCACTTCCAGGTTGCCGAGGCCCTGCTTGACGTGGTCGGGATTGGCGTCCGACTTGTCCATCTTGTTGAGCGCCACGATCAGCGGCACCTTGGCGGCGCGCGCATGCTGCACGGCTTCGGCCGTCTGCGGCATGACGCCGTCATCGGCGGCCACCACCAGCACCACGATGTCGGTGGACTGCGCACCGCGCGCGCGCATCGACGTGAATGCAGCGTGGCCCGGAGTGTCCAGGAACGTGATGACGCCCTTGGGCGTTTCCACGTGGTACGCACCGATGTGCTGGGTGATGCCGCCGGCTTCGCCCGAGGCGACCTTGGTGCGGCGGATGTAGTCCAGCGTGGAGGTCTTGCCGTGGTCGACGTGGCCCATGATGGTGACCACCGGCGGACGCGGCTTCTTCTCGCCTTCCAGCTCCGCGTTCTGCGTGTGGGCAGCCAGCGCGGCTTCTGCGTTGTTCTCGCTCGCGGCCACGGCCTTGTGGCCGAGCTCTTCCACCACCAGCACGGCGGTGTCATGGTCGATGGTCTGGTTGATGGTGGCCATCACGCCCATCTTGAAGAGGGCCTTGACCACTTCCGAACCCTTGACCGCCATCTTGTTGGCAAGATCGGCGACCACATTGTTGTCGCCCACCACGACTTCGCGCACGACGGCGGCCGTCGGACGGGTGAAGCCATGCGGACCGCTGGCAGCCTGCGCGCTGGAGCGGCCCATGTCGCGGCCTGCGCCCCGGCCCGGCTTGCCGCCGCGCTTGTTGTTGCTGGAACGGCGTGCGCGATCGGCATCGCTCAGGTGCAGCTCGCCTGCGGCAAAACGCTTGCCGCCGGGGCCTTCCTCGCGCTCACGCGCATAGCGGGTCTTGTTGCTGGCGCCAGGCGCGCTGGCGGCCGCCGGAGCGGGGGCAGGCGCCGGTGCGGGCGCCGGGGCCGGAGCGGCCACCACCACCTTCTTCTCGCGGCGACGCGGCTCATGGATGCGCGGCACGATCATGCCGAGCGAGCTGTGATCGATTCGCTGCACCGGAGCGGGTTCGGCCGGTGCCGGCTTCTCCGCAGGCTCGGCGGCGACCGGCGCGGCCGGAGCCGGAGCGGACTCCTGGCGAGCGGCAGCGGCGGCCTCGGCGGCAGCCTGGCGCTCCTGCTGCTCCTTGGCGTGCGCAGCAGCTTCAGCCTCGGCCTGCTGGCGACGCTGTTCTTCTTCGGCCTCGCGCTGGCGCTGGACTTCTTCCGCGCGCTGCTGGGCTTCTTCCTGGCGGCGGCGATCGGCCTCCAGGCGCTCGTTTTCCTCGTGATCGCGCTGGGCCTGCGACTCCTGCAGCTTGCGCACGGCCTCTTCGCGCTCGACGTCGCTGCCGGCTTCTTCGGCGATGACGCTGCGCTTGACGTAGGTGCGCTTGGTGCGCACTTCGACGTTGACCGTCTTGGCGCCGCCCGCGGCGCCGCGGCCACCCGGTGTGGACAGCTTCAGCTCGCCGCGCGTGCTGCGCTTGAGCGTGATCTGGCGCGGGGACGCGGTTTCGCCCTCGGCCGGTGCGTCCTTGCCATGGCTGCGACGCAGGAAGCCCAACAGCTTCATCTTTTCGGTACTGCTGATGATCTGCTCAGGGTCCGAAAAGGACATGCCAGCCTGACTCAGCTGCGTCAGCAGCCTGTCGACGGGCACCTTCATGCTCTGGGCAAGTTGTTTGATCGTTTCACCGGACATCGTGTTCTTTCTCCGCCGTTCCCGCGCTTATCGTCCGTGCGGCCTTGCCTGCACGGCCACCACCATCCGTGGCGGAAGGCCTTCCGGCCTTCCTCGGCGCGCCCATCCAGGGCGCGGCCGCCCGCGGTTAGCCGCCCTTCTCCAGGCGCGCGATCATCGGTGCTCGCGCAGCCATGATCAGCGCTGCGGCACGCTCCTCGTCCATACCCTCGATGTCGATCAGGTCGTCAACCGCGAGGTCGGCCAGATCGTCCACCGAGACAACTTCACGCGAGGCCAGCGCGAACGCCGTCGCCTCGTCCATCCCCGGCAGGTGCAGGAGCTCTTCGGACGGCTGGTGCTCGTCGATGCTCTCTTCCACTGCCAGCGCCTCGGTCAGCAGCGCGTCGCGGGCGCGGGCGCGGAGCTCCTCGACGATGTCTTCGTCGAAGCCTTCCACGGCCAGCAGCTCGGCGCTGGGCACATAGGCGATTTCCTCGACGCTGGAGAAGCCTTCCTGCACGAGGATGCTGGCGATCTCCTGGTCCACTTCCAGCTTGTCCATGAACAGCTGGCGGGCGGCCTCCTGCTCGGCCTCGCTCTTGGCGGCGACCTGGTCCTGCGTCATTACGTTGAGCTGCCAGCCGGTGAGCTTGCTGGCGAGGCGCACGTTCTGGCCGCCGCGGCCGATGGCCTGGGACAGCTTGTCCTCGGCCACGGCGATGTCCATGGAGTGCTTCTCTTCGTCCATGATGATGGACTGCACTTCCGCCGGCGCCATGGCGTTGATGACGTATTGGGCCTGGTTCTCGTGCCACAGGATGATGTCCACGCGCTCGCCGTTGAGCTCGTTGGACACGGCCTGCACGCGCGAACCGCGCATGCCGATGCAGGCGCCGATGGGATCGGTGCGCGAATCGTGCGCGACCACGGCGATCTTGGCGCGGTCACCCGGGTCGCGGGCGCAGCCCTTGATCTCCACCAGGCCCTGGCCGACTTCCGGCACTTCGAGCTTGAACAGCTCGATCATGAACTCCGGCGCGGCGCGCGACACGAACAGCTGCGGGCCGCGGGCTTCCGAGCGCACTTCGTAGAGGTAGCCGCGGACGCGGTCGCCAACGCGGGCCGACTCGCGCGGAATGGTCTTGTCGCGCGGGATGAAAGCCTCGGCGTTGCTGCCCAGGTCCAGGTAGACGTTGCCGCGCTCGACGCGCTTGACGATGCCGGTGACCAGCTCGCCCACGCGCTCGCGGAAGGCATCCACCACCTGCATGCGCTCGGCTTCGCGCACGCGCTGCACGATCACCTGCTTGGCGGCCTGCGCGGCGATGCGGCCGAATTCGGCGTTTTCGATCTGCGTCTCGATGTATTCGCCGACCTCGGCGCCTTCGCGCTCGTCGACGGCATCCATCAGACGGATCTGGTGGAACGGCGATTCCATCTCGCCGTCATCGGCGATGATTTCCCAACGGCGGAAGGTCTCGTAGTCGCCGCTGTGACGGTCGATGACCACGCGGATATCCGGATCTTCGTCCGGATAGCGCTTCTTGGCCGCGGACGCGAGCGCCGCTTCCATGGCCTGGAAAATCACTTCGCGCGGCACGCCCTTTTCGTTGGCAACCGCGTCAACCACCAGCAAAAGTTCTTTGCTCATTGCAGCAACTCCGTAGACGCCACCGGCGTCCCATCGGTTTCGATTGATTTACTTCGTGGCCTTCTTGCCCGGCTTCTTGCCCGGCTTGGGCTGCGGCACGTAACCGAGCGCCACCCAGTCGGGCACCACGCGCGCGCTTTCCACCGCGTCGTGGTCGAACTCGAAGGTCTTGCCTTCGGCTTCCAGCGAAATCCGCTCGCCGTTCACCGACACCACCTTGCCGCGCAGGCGACGGCGCCCTTCCAGCGGCGCCTTCAGCAGAATCTTCACTTCCCCGCCCGTCACCTTGGCGAACTGCGCCGCGGTGAACAGCGGGCGGTCGATGCCCGGCGAGGAAACTTCCAGCACGTAGTGCCCCGGAATCGGGTCTTCCACGTCCAGCATGGCCGACAGTTCGCGACTCGCCGCTTCGCAGTCGTCCAGATTGACCTCGCGGCCCTCGGTGTCGAGGTAGACGCGCAGGGTACTCTGCCCCTGCGACGGGGTGAACTCCACGCCGATGCATTCCAGCCCCAGATCGGCCAGAACTTCCGTAAAGCGTTGAGCCAATGCCTGCGTATCCATGATTCGCCTATCGTTACCGGTCGCCAGAAACAAAAAATGGGCTCAAGCGGCCCATTCCCTGCTCTTGAAAAGAGCGCACTCGCCGATGTCCCGACCCATCCAGACTCTTCCGGGGCACCCCACCGGCAGCATCGAAGCCACCTGTGACATACGTGCGACGCTTCCTTGCGCCCAACAAAAAAGCCTCACGAGGAGGCTTTCTTGTTCTAAGAAAGATCTGGTAGCGGGGGTAGGATTCGAACCTACGACCTTCGGGTTATGAGCCCGACGAGCTGCCAGACTGCTCCACCCCGCATCAGAGTCCGGAAATATTAGCGAGATGGCCGAATTCTTGCAAGCCTTTTCCCGAAAATAATTTCACATTCACTGACAAGACATCGTGACGACATGAGGTCGTCACGATGCTTTTTCAACCGACGAAAACGCTCCGGCACCAGCCGAACAGCGGGCCCCAGACGATGCCGAGCACCAGCAGCGCCAGCACGTTCAACGACAGCACCAGGCGCACCGAGGCGTCCTTCTGCAGATGCACTTCGGCGCCCTCGACCGGCTTGTCGAAGTACATCACCTTGACCACGCGCAGGTAGTAGTAGAGGCCGATGATGGCGAACACGGCGCCCACGATGGCCAGCCACAGGAAGCCGGCGTTGATCGCGGCCTGGAACACCAGCAGCTTGCCGAAGAAGCCGAACAGCGGCGGCACGCCGGCCAGCGAGAACATCACCAGCATCATCAGGAACGCAGCCCACGGCGAGCGCTGGTTCAGGCCCTTGAGATCGTCGATCTCTTCGCACTCGAAACCGGCACGGGCCAGGGCCAGGATGATGCCGAAGGCGGCGGCGCCGGTCAGCGCGTAGCTGATGGCGTAGAACAGCGCGGCGGCGTAACCCTCGGGGCCGGCGTTGACCAGGCCCACCAGCAGGTAACCCATGTGCGAGATGGTCGAATAGGCCAGCAGGCGCTTCAGGTTGCTCTGCACCAGGGCGACGATGTTGCCGATGGCCAGCGACAGCACGGCCAGGCAGGCCAGCATGAGCTGCCAGTGGTTGGCCAGGTCGCCCAAGCCGGAGGCCAGCAGGCGATAGGCCATGCCGAACGCGGCCAGCTTCGGCGCGGAGCCGATGAAGATGGTCACCGCCGTCGGCGAGCCCTGGTACACGTCCGGAATCCACATGTGGAACGGCGCGGCGCCCAGCTTGAAGCCAATGCCCACGATCATGAAGATCAGGCCGAACACCAGCAGGTGCGGCATGTTCGTGTGGGTGGCGGCCATGTGCAGGTGGGCCAGGTCCAGCGTCTGGGTGGCGCCGTACACCATCGACATGCCGTACAGCAGCATGCCCGAGGCCAGCGCGCCGAGCACGAAGTACTTGATGGCCGCTTCGGAGGACAGACGCGAATCACGGTTCAGTGCGACCAGCGCGTACGACGACAGCGTCAGCAGTTCCAGACCCAGGTACACCGTGATCAGGTTGCCGGCCGATACCAGCAGCATGATGCCGATCACCGCGAAGATGGTCAGCGTGTAGAACTCGCCCACGAACAGCTTGCGGTCCTGCAGGTAGGGCTTGGCGTAGACGAACACCAGCACCGTGCTCAGCAGCGCGAAGACCTTGAGGATCTCCGACACCCCGTCGCGGATGAACATGCCGCTGAAGGCGGTCACGGGCTGGCTCGGCTGGCCGGCGACCACCAGGTAGATGGCCACCAGCAGCACGGCGATGGACAGCCAGTGCAGCATCGGGCGCTGCTCGGGCTTCATGAAGGCATCCAGCAACAGCAGCAAGCACGCCGCCGCCACCAGATAGAACTCCGGCAACAGGATCAGAATGTCATTGAGATTCGGCATGATCGGTCCTGCTTAGATCTTGTGATTGCCAAGCTGCGTGACCAGCTGCGACACCGAAGCGTCCATCAGGTGGATCAGCGGCTGCGGCCAGACGCCCAGGGCCAGCACGGCCGCGGCGAAGGCACCCAGAACGAACCACTCGCGGCCATTGATGTCCTTCATCTCCGCCACGTGCGGGTTGGTGATGTCGCCCCACAGCACGCGCTTGACCATGTACAGCGTGTAGGCCGCGCCGATGATCAGGGTGAAGGCGGCGAAGAACGCGATCCACGGATTGGCCTGGAAGCTGGCCAGGATCACCTGGAACTCGCCCACGAAACCGCTGGTACCCGGCAGGCCACTGTTGGCCATGGCGAACAGCACGTAGAAGAAGCCGAACCACGGCATTACGTTGATGACGCCACCGTAATCCTTGATCTGGCGGGTGTGCAGTCGGTCGTACATCACGCCGATGCACGAGAACATCGCGCCCGACACGAAGCCGTGCGAAATCATCTGCACCATCGCGCCCTGCATGCCCAGCTTCGCGGCATCCAGGTTGTTGGTGCCGCGCACCAGCATGAAGGCGATGAAGATGCCCAGGGTCACGAAGCCCATGTGGGCGACGGACGAGTACGCCACCAGCTTCTTCATGTCCTCCTGCACCAGCGCGATGTAGCCGATGTAGACCACCGCCACCAGGCTGAGGCCGATCACCACCCACGCATACGCGTCGGCAGCATCCGGCGTGATGGGCAGCGAGAAACGCAGGAAACCGTAGCCGCCGATCTTCAGCATCACTGCGGCCAGCACCACCGAACCGCCGGTGGGCGCTTCCACGTGGGCGTCCGGCAGCCAGGTGTGCACCGGCACCATCGGCACCTTCACCGCGAAGGCGATGAGGAAGGCGAAGAACAGCCAGGTCTGCTCCTTCATCGACAGCGGCAGGCTCGCCAGCGTCGCCAGGTCGAAGGTGTGCGCCTGCAGGTACAGGTAGATCAGGCCCACCAGCATGAAGATGGAGCCGAAGAACGTGTAGATGAAGAACTTCAGCGTGGCGTACACGCGACGCGGACCACCCCAGACACCGATGAGGATGAACATCGGGATCAGCATGGCCTCGAAGAACACGTAGAACAGCAACGCGTCGGTGGCGCAGAACACGCCGATCATCAGGCCCTCGAGCACCAGCATGGCGGCCATGTACTGGTGCGGATTGGTCTGAATGACCTCCCAGGCGCCGACGATCACCAGGATGCCGACGAAGGTGGTGAGCAGGATCAGCGCGACGGAGATGCCGTCGACGCCAAGGCTATAGTTCACCCCGAGCGAGGCGATCCACACGTGGTTCTCGAGCAGTTGCTTGGCGCTGTCGGCCGCGTTGAACTGCGACAGCAGGCCAAGGCTGGCCACGAACGTTGCGATGGCCACCAGCAGCGAGATCCAGCGCGCCGCATTGGGACGACCGGAGCCGGCGAGCAGCACGGGGATGGCGCCCAGGATGGGGAGCCAGATCAGCAGGCTGAGCAAATGATTGAACATGGAGCAGGTTCCCTTATTGCCCGACCAGCCAATACCCGCCGAGCAGCAGGATAAGGCCGAGAATCATCGCGAAGGCATAGTGATAGAGGTAACCGGACTGCAGGCGACGCACGCCACCCGCGATGCGGTCCACCAGACTCGCCGAACCATTGATCAGCACACCGTCGATCACCGCCGCATCGCCGCCCTTCCACAGGACACGACCCAGCGCCATGCCGCCACGGGCAAAGACGATGTAGTACACCGCGTCAAACCAGTACTTGTGGTTGAGCACGTTGTAGATCGGCTTCAGCGCACTCTTGATGCGATCGGCCACGGACGGGTTGAACAGGTAGATGTAGGTCTGGATGGCGAACGCCGCCAGCACCAGGAAGAACGGCAGCTGCGTGAAGCCATGCAGGCCGGCGGACGCCCAGTCGTGGAACTCTTTGCCCAGCTCGCCGAGCACGTTGTTCGCTTCGTTGACGTGGATGGCCGAACCGAACCACTCGCCGAACAGCATCGGCTTCACCGCCAGCGCACCCACGATGATGGACGGGATCGCCAGCAGGATCAGCGGCAGCGTCACCACCCACGGCGACTCCTTCGGCGTATCGTGCATGATGCCCGGCTCGTGATGGCCGTGGTCGTCCTTGTGCGAGACGTGATGATGTTCGTCGTGCGCGTCGTGACCGGCATGCGCGTAATCGTCGTGACCGTGACCATGACCGTGGCCATGATCGTGCACCACCACGAAGCGCTCCTTGCCGTGGAAGGTCAGGTACATCTGGCGGAAGGTGTACAGCGCGGTGACGAAGGCGCCGGCCATCACGCAGAAGTACGCGTAGCTGGCGCCCAGGCGATGCGACTCGCCCACGGCTTCGATGATGGCGTCCTTCGAATAGAAGCCCGCGAAGAACGGCACGCCGCACAGCGCCAGCGAACCGATCCACATGGTGATCCAGGTGATCGGCATGTACTTGCGCAGGCCGCCCATGTAGCGCATGTCCTGCTCATGGTGCATGGCGATGATCACCGAGCCCGCGCCCAGGAACAGCAGCGCCTTGAAGAAGGCGTGGGTCATCAGGTGGAACACGGCGCCGGCATAGGCCGACACACCCAGCGCTACCGTCATGTAGCCCAGCTGCGACAGCGTGGAGTACGCGACGACGCGCTTGATGTCGTTCTGCACGATGCCGATCAGGCCGGTGAACAGCGCGCCGGTGGCGCCGATGATCATCACGAAGCTGAGCGCGGTCTCCGACAGTTCGAAGATCGGCGACATGCGGGCCACCATGAAGATGCCGGCGGTCACCATGGTCGCAGCGTGGATCAGCGCCGAGATCGGGGTCGGGCCTTCCATCGAATCCGGCAGCCACACATGCAGCGGCACCTGGGCGGACTTGCCCATCGCGCCGACGAACAGGCAGATGCAGATGACCGTGGCGGCATCCCAATGCGTGTTCTGCGTGATCTGCAGCGTCTTGCCCACCAGGGTCGACGCGGCGGCGAAGGCCGTGGCGTAGTCCAGCGTGTTGAGGAAGTACAGCACGCCGGCGATGCCCAGCAGGAAGCCGAAGTCACCCACGCGGTTGACCAGGAAGGCCTTGAGGTTGGCGAAGATCGCCGTGGGGCGCTTGTACCAGAAGCCGATCAGCAGGTACGACACCAGGCCCACCGCTTCCCAGCCGAAGAACAGCTGCATGAAGTTGTTGCTCATCACGAGCATCAACATCGAGAAGGTGAACAGCGAGATGTAGCTGAAGAAGCGCTGGTAGCCCGGGTCATCGGCCATGTAGCCGATGGTGTAGACGTGCACCAGCAGCGACACGAAGGTCACCACCACCATCATCATGGCGGTCAGGCGATCGATCATGAAGCCGACGTGGGCGCTGTAGTGGCCGATGTCGAACCAGGTGTAGATGTTCTGGTTGTAGACCGGCGCACCGCCCGCGGTGATCTGGTACAGCACGTAGAACGACAGGCCGCAGGCCACCGCCACGCCAAGGATGGTCGCGGTGTGGGCGCCGGCCCGGCCGATGAAGCGGCCAAAGAAACCCGCCAGCACGCATCCGACGAGCGGCGCGAGGGCGATGGTCAGCAGGATGGAGGTAGAAAGTTCCACGGGGTCAGCCCTTCATGCTGTCGATTTCGGCGACGTTGATGGTGCTGCGGTTACGGAACAGCAGGACCAGGATCGCCAGGCCGATGGCGGTTTCCGCCGCGGCCACGGTAAGGATGAAGAACACGAACACCTGCCCCGCCACGTCGTTGTTGAAACGCGAGAACGCGACGAAGTTGATGTTCACCGCCAGCAGCATCAGCTCGATCGACATCAACAGCACGATGACGTTCTTGCGGTTGATGAAGAGACTGGCCAGGGCGATGCAGAACAGCACCGCGCCGAGCACGATGAAGTGCGAAAGCGTGATCATGGGGTGGTCTCCTTGCCCGGTGCCGGCTGCGGCGCGACGGGAACTTCCGCCGCCATCTTCACCACGCGTACGCGGTCACGCGCATTGACGCGGACCTGCTGCGAAGCCTGCTGGTGACGCACGCCGCTGCGCTGGCGCAGGGTCAGCACGACTGCCGCGACCACGCCCACCGTGAGGATCAGCGCAGCGATTTCGAACGGCAGCAGGAACTGGGTGTAGAGCGCCTGGCCCAGCCATGCGGTGTTGGACACCGGCACGCCATCCAAGGTGGCCGGGTTGGCGCCCATCACCGTCTCGTGCATGGCGCGCACGCCGATGAGGCCGAGCATTTCGCCCAGCATGACCAGGGCCACGATGATGCCGACCGGCAGGTACTTGATGAAGCCTTCTCTCACCTGCTCCTGCTTGATGTCCAGCATCATCACTACGAACAGGAACAGCACCATCACCGCGCCCACGTAGACCACGATGAGGGCGATGGCGAGGAACTCGGCCTCGGCCAGCAGCCAGATGCAGGCGGTGCTGAAGAAGGTCAGCACCAGCGAGAGCACGGCATGCACCGAGTTGCGCAGCGTGATCACGCCCAGCGCGGCCACCACGGTGACGGCCGCGAAGGCATAGAAACACACGAGTTGGAACATATTCGGATCGATCATGATGTCCCGTCCTCAGCGATACGCGGCGTCTTGAGCGCGGTTGGCCGCGATTTCGGCTTCGAAGCGATCGCCGATGGCGAGCAGCTGCGGCTTGGTCACCACGTTCTCGCCACGCTGCTCGAAGTGGTACTCGTGGATGTGCGTCTCGACGATCGAGTCGACCGGGCAGCTCTCCTCGCAGAAACCGCAGAAGATGCACTTGAACAGGTCGATGTCGTAGCGCGTGGTGCGGCGCTGGCCGTCGCTTTCACGCGGGGCCGAGTCGATGGTGATGGCCAGGGCCGGGCACACCGCCTCGCACAGCTTGCACGCGATGCAGCGCTCCTCGCCGTTGGCGTAGCGGCGCAGCGCATGCAGGCCGCGGAAGCGGTTGGACTTGGGGATGTGCTCCATCGGGTAGCGCATCGTGTACTTCGGGCTGAACATGTATCGCATGGTCAGGCCCAAGCCCTTGAACAGCTCGATGAGCAGCAGGCTCTTGAAATAGTGAGTAACGCGGGACATGGTTTTCTTCAGCCTCCCGTGCCGACGGTGACCCAGCCGAAATACTTCATGCAGCCGGCGACGAGGACCCAGACGATGGTGATGGGAATGAACACCTTCCAGCCCAGACGCATGATCTGGTCATAGCGGTAACGCGGGAAGCTGGCGCGGAACCACAGGAACAGGAAGGCAAACACGAACACCTTGGCGAACAGCCAGAACACGCTGTCCGTGCCGAGGAAACCCCACGAGGCGGGGAACGGCGACAGCCAGCCGCCCAGGAACAGGATCGAGGCCAGGAAGCTGACCAGGATCATGTTGGCGTATTCGGCCAGGAAGAACAGCGCGAACGCCGAGCCCGAATATTCCACGTGGAAGCCGGCGACGATTTCCGACTCGCCTTCCGCCACGTCGAACGGCGCGCGGTTGGTTTCGGCCACGCCCGAGATGAAGTAGATGACGAAGACCGGCAGCAACGGCCACATGAACCACTCGAAGACGCCCTTCGAACCGGCCTGGGCATGCACGATGTCGGTGAGGTTCAGCGAACCGGCCAGCACCAGCACGCAGACCAGGCACAGGCCCATGGCCAGTTCGTACGAGATCACCTGCGCGGCGGAGCGCATGGCACCCAGCAACGCATAGCGCGAGTTGGAGGCCCAGCCGGCGAGGATAATGCCGTACACGCCCAGCGAGGTCATCGCCAGCAGGTACAGCAGGCCCGCGTTGACGTTGGCCAGCACCAGCTTGTCGTTGAACGGGATCACCGCCCAGGCCGCCAGCGCCGGGATCAGGGCGATCAAGGGCGCCATGTAATACAGGGCCTTGTTCGCGCTGGTCGGCAGGATCACTTCCTTCAGCAGCAGCTTGGTGACGTCCGCGAAGGCCTGCAGAAGACCGAAGGGACCGACCTTGTTGGGTCCCATGCGCACGTGCATCCAGCCGAGCACCTTGCGCTCCCACCACACGTACAGCGCCACGGTGACCACCAGCGGCAGGACGATGGCCAGGATGCCCAGGACGGGCCAGAGAACCTGGTTGATTAGCTGTTCGCCCATGTGCTTACGCCTTGCTCAGGGTGAGGGCTGCGCCATACGGCGGCAGCGTGACAGTGTCTTCGTGCGCGGCTTCGATCCATGCCGCGCCATCGGGCACGGTCACGTCGATCACCAGCGGCAGCACCGCGTCGGCGACACGCACGGCATCGCCCTCGCCCAGGCCCTGGCGCTTGGCTTCGTCCGCGTTGATGCGGACGGCCGGCGCACGGTTGAGCGGGTGCTTGCTGAGCGCGGTGGCGCGGCGGAGCACGGCATCGGTGCGGTAAATCGGCCAGGTGGCGAGGCGGCTGAGGCCGCCCGCTGCCGGGCGTGAGGCCAGCTCGGCACGCGGCTGGCTGCCGCGCTCGCTGATGCCTTCGCGCAGGCCGGCCAGGTCATCGAACTCGAAGCCGGCCACCTTCAGGATGCCGCCAAGCGCGCGCAGCACCTTCCAGCCCGGACGCGCGTCGCCCGACGCCTTCGCACCGGCGGCTACGCTCTGCGACAGGCCGTCGACATTGACCAGCGTGCCGTCGATTTCCGGCAGCAGGCCGATCGGCAGGATCACGTCGGCCACCTCACGCAGCGCATCGCTGGCGTAGGCGGAGAACGCGACCACCTTCTGGGCGCCCTTGGTTGCCTTGAGGAAAGCCGCGCCGTCGGCCACGTCCTGCGGCTCCACGCCGTACAGCACGTAGCCCTTGCGCGGCTGGGCCAGCATGGCCTGCGCATCGAGGCCGCCGTTGCCCGGCAGCACGCCGACACGGCCCAGGCCCACGGCATTCGCGCCCACCGGCAGTTCGTTGTAGCCAGCGCCCGTTGCCTGCGCGATGAACTGCGCGACCGCGCGCAGCCACGAAGCCTGCGGATGCGTGACGGCGGCTTCGCCGAGGATGACCACCGCGCTGCCGCTCTTGAGCTGGGCAATCGCGTCCTTGTCGCCCTGGTCGGTCGACGCGCCGTTGATCGCATCGGCCAGCGCGGCGGGAGCGGCGGCGCCCGCTTCGACGGCGGCCTTGGCCAGCGCCAGCAGCGCATCGACCAGCGCCTGCGGCGCCACGATGGCTTCGCCGGTCAGATGATAGTTGAAGTTGAAGCTCGCCGGATTGACGGCGTAGACCTTGGCGCCCTTCTTCACCGCCTGATGGATGCGGTGGTTGACCAGCGGCATTTCGTGGCGCAGGTCGGAGCCGACCAGCAGCGCGGCCTTGACCTTGTCCAGCTCCGCCACCGGCTTGCCGAACGGCTTGGCCACGGCGTTGTCGGCAAAGTCGAGCTGGCGCACGCGATGGTCGACATGCGCGCTGCCGAGGCCGCGGGCAAGACGGACCAGCAGGTCGCCTTCCTCATTGGTGGTGGCCGGATGCACCAGCACGCCCAGTTCGCTGCCCGGCACGGCCTTCAGCGTTTCGGCGGCGGCGCCCAGGGCGTCGTCCCACGTGGTGGTGACCCACTGGCCGTTGCGCTTGACCTGGGGCGCGTGCACGCGGTCGGCCGCGTACAGACCCTGGTGGCTGTAGCGGTCACGGTCCGAGAGCCAGCACTCGTTGATGGTTTCGTTGTCGCGCGGCACCGTGCGCAGCACCTCGCCGCGGCGCGTATGCAGCCACAGGTTGGAGCCCAGCGCATCGTGGTAGGCGACGGACGCCTTGGCCACCAGCTCCCAGGCGCGGGCCTGGAACTGGAACGGCTTGTTGGTCAGCGCGCCCACCGGGCAGACGTCGATGATGTTGCCCGACAGTTCCGTCTCGATGGTCTTGCCGATATAGGTGCCGATCTGCAGGTTGTCGCCGCGGCTCATGCCGCCGAGCTCGTAGGTGCCAGCGATTTCGCTGGTGAAGCGCACGCAGCGCGTGCACTGGATGCAACGCGTCATCTCGGTGGCGACCAGCGGGCCGAGGTTCTCGTCCGCGATGGTGCGCTTGCGCTCGGTGTAGCGTGACACGCTGCGGCCATAGCCCAGCGCGACGTCCTGCAGTTCGCACTCGCCGCCCTGATCGCAGATCGGGCAATCCAGCGGGTGGTTGATCAGCAGGAACTCCATGACGTCCTTCTGATACTTCAAGGCGACGTCGGTACGGGTCTTCACCTTCATGCCTTCGGCCACCGGGGTGGCGCAGGCCGGCTGAGGCTTGGGCATGGGCTTACCGCCCATTTCCACTTCCACCAGGCACATGCGGCAGTTGGCGGCGATGGGCAGCTTGCGGTGATAGCAGAAACGCGGGATGGCGATGCCGATGGCGTCGGCCGCCTCGATGATCATGGCGCCCTTGCGGATCTGCGTGGGCTTGCCATCGACCTCGATGTTCACCAGGTCAAGATTGGGTGCAGCGGGCTGCGCACTCATGCGGCGGCTCCAAGCTTGTCGTCGACAATGGAGCGACCATTGACGATGTAGTACTCGAATTCATCCCAGAACTGGCGCAGGAAGCCCTGCACCGGCCACGCGGCGGCTTCGCCGAACGCGCAGATGGTGTGGCCTTCGATCTGGCCGGCAATGGCCTTGAGGCGGTGCAGGTCGTCCATCGTGCCTTGGCCGGCAACGATGCGGTCCAGCACGCGGTGCATCCAGCCGGTGCCTTCGCGGCACGGCGTGCACTGGCCGCAGCTTTCCTTGTGAAAGAACTGCGAAATGCGGCGGGTGAAGCGGACCGTGCAGACGGTGTCGTCGAGCACCACGATGGCGCCCGAGCCCAGGCCCGTCTTGAGGTCGCGCAGGGTGTCGTAGTCGAACGGCAGGCCCTTGAGCTGCTCCGCGCGCAGCACCGGCATGGACACGCCGCCCGGGATCGCACCCTTCAGCGTGCGGCCCGGACGCAGGCCGCCGGCCATTTCCAGCAGTTCGTCGAAGGTGGTGCCCAGCGGCACCTCGAAGTTGCCGCCCTTCTGCACGCAACCGGAGACCGAGAAGATCTTCGGGCCACCGTTCTTGGTCTTGCTCTGCGCCAGGAACCAGTCCGCCCCTTTGCGCAGGATGGCCGGCACCGAGGCGTAGGTTTCGGTGTTGTTGATGGTGCTGGGCTTGCCGTACAGGCCGAAGTTGGCCGGGAACGGCGGCTTGAAGCGCGGCTGGCCCTTCTTGCCTTCCAGCGATTCCATCAGCGCGGTTTCCTCGCCGCAGATGTAGGCGCCGGCGCCGAGCGCGCCATAGATGTCGACGTTGATGCCGGTGCCCTGGATGTTCTTGCCCAGCAGGCCGGCAGCGTACGCTTCCTTCAGCGCCTCTTCGAAGTGCTCGAACGGCTCGTGATGGAACTCGCCACGCAGGTAGTTGTAGGCGACGGTGGAACCCGTGCAATAGCACGCGATCGCCATGCCCTCGATCACTGCATGCGGGTTGAAGCGCAGGATGTCGCGGTCCTTGCAGGTGCCCGGCTCCGACTCGTCGGAGTTGCAGAGGATGTACTTCTGCATGTCGCCCTTGGGCATGAAGGACCACTTCAGGCCGGTCGGGAAGCCCGCGCCGCCGCGGCCGCGCAGGTTCGACTTCTTGATCTCTTCGATCAGCGCGTTCGGGTCGGGCTTCTCGGCGAGGATCTTCTTCCACGCTTCATAACCACCGACCTGGGTGTAGCTGTCCATCGCCCACGGCTTGTCGAAATGCAGCGTGGTGTAGACGACCTGATGTTCTTTGGGTGCGGGTCCGTAAGCCATGTCGCCCTGCCCTTACTTGAGACCGTCGAGGATCTCGTCGATCTTCTGGATCGACAGACGCTCGTGGTAGTGACCATTGACGGTCATCGCCGGCGCGCTGGCGCAGGCGGCGATGCATTCTTCTTCGCGCTTGAGGTACACGCGGCCATCGGCGGTGCTTTCGCCAAGCTTGATGCCCAGCTTCTGCTCGCAGTGCTTGACCAGATCTTCCGCGCCGTTGAGCCAGCAGGAGATGTTGGTACAGATGGCGACGTTGTTGCGGCCCACCGGCTTGGTCTCGAGCATCGAGTAGAAGGTGGCGACCTCGTAGGCCCACACGGCGGGCAGCTCGAGGTACTTGGCAACCGCGACGATCAGTTCGTCGGTGAGGAAGCCCTGGTTCTGCTCCTGCGCGGCGAACAGCGACTGGATCAGCGCCGAGCGCTTGCGGTCCGGCGGAAAACGGGCAACCCACTCCTCGATGTGATGACGAGTGTGTTCGGTGAGTAGGACGAGCGGGTCGACGTTCTTGACCTGCTCGTAATTTCCGGTGGCTTTCATGTGTGCTTTCCTCCGGGCTCAGCGATCGACTTCGCCGAACACGAGGTCATAGGTACCGATCATCGCCACCACGTCGGCCAGCATGTGGCCACGCACGATGGCGTCCATCGACGACAGATGGGCAAAACCCGGCGCGCGCAGGTGCACGCGGAACGGCTTGTTCGCGCCATCGGACACGAGGTAGCAGCCGAACTCGCCCTTCGGCGCTTCCACCGCGGCATACGTCTCGCCTGCCGGCACGCCGTAGCCTTCGGTGAACAGCTTGAAGTGGTGGATCAGCGCTTCCATGTCCTCCTTCATGTTTTCACGATGAGGCGGAGCGACCTTGTAGTTCTGCACGATGACCGGGCCGGGGTTGGCCTTCAGCCACTGCACGCACTGCTTGATGATGCGGTTGGACTGGCGCATCTCCTCGACGCGCACCAGGTAACGGTCGTAGCAGTCGCCGCCCACGCCCACCGGGATGTCGAAATCCATCTCGGCGTACTTGGCGTACGGCTGCTTCTTGCGCAGATCCCAGGCAATGCCCGAGCCGCGCAGCATCACGCCCGTCATGCCCCAGGCCTGGGCCTTTTCCGGCGGAATGACGCCGATGCCGACGGTACGCTGCTTCCAGATGCGGTTGTTGGTGAGCAGTTCCTCGTACTCGTCCACCTTGGTCGGGAAGTCGTTGGTGAACGCTTCCAGGTAGTCGAGCATGGAGCCTTCGCGCCAGCTGTTGAGGCGCTTCAAGTCCTTGCCCTTGTGCCAGGGCGACTCGCGGTACTGCGACATGTGGTCCGGCAGGTCGCGGTAGACGCCGCCCGGACGGTAGTAGGTGGCGTGCATGCGCGCGCCCGACACCGCCTCGTAGACGTCCATCAGTTCCTCGCGCTCACGGAACGCGTACAGGAACACCGCCATCGCACCCAGGTCGAGCGCATTGGAACCGACCCACATGAGGTGGTTCAGGATGCGGGTGATCTCGTCGAACATGGTGCGGATGTACTGCGCACGCTCCGGCACCTCGATACCCAGCAGGGTTTCGATGGCGCGCACGTAGGCGTGCTCGTTGCACATCATCGACACGTAGTCGAGGCGATCCATGTAGCCGATGGACTGGTTGAACGGCTTGGACTCGGCCAGCTTTTCCGTGCCGCGGTGGAGCAGGCCCACGTGCGGATCGGCGCGGACGACGGTTTCGCCGTCCATCTCCAGCACCAGGCGCAGCACGCCGTGCGCAGCGGGATGCTGCGGGCCGAAGTTCATGGTGTAGTTGCGGATCTCTTGCGCCATGATTAATTGTTCCGCCAGTTGTCGGCCGCCTCGGCCTTGGCCTGCAGCAGGTCGGCGTCGTCACGGATGACGCGCGGCACGAGCACGCGCGGTTCGATCGACACGGGTTCGTACACCACGCGCTTCTGCTCGGGGTCGTAGCGAACCTCGACGTTGCCGATCAGCGGGAAGTCCTTGCGGAACGGGTGGCCCACGAAGCCGTAGTCGGTGAGGATGCGGCGCAGGTCCGGGTGGCCTTCGTAAATGATGCCGTACAGGTCGAACGACTCGCGCTCGAACCAGTTCACGCCCGGCCAGATGCCGGTGAGCGACGGCACCACGGGCAGCGTGTCGTCCTCGCAGAAGGTGCGCAGGCGCAGGCGCTGGTTGTTCTCCAGCGACAGCAGGTGCACGACGGAGGCGAAACGGTTCGGCAGCGCATCGGCGCGCGGACGGTCGGACCACGCGAAGCGGCCCACGGCCTCGCCTTCCACGCCGCGCGAAAAGCCGGTGCCGGAGACGGTTTCGGTGTCCCACTCGGTCTGGCCGTAGCTCATGTAGTCGACGCCGCAGACGTCGATGGGCACGCCGAAACGGAACGGGGCTTCGTCACGCAGCGCGGTGGCCACCGCGAGCAGGTCGGCGGCGGCCACTTCGGCGGTGACTTCGTTGCGGACGGCGCTGATCTTCAGCGTGTCGCCGAATCGCGCGGCGAGACGCTCGGCCAGCGAGTTGATCGGGGTATCAGTCATGGCTCAGCTGCGCCTTTCTCAGGAACGCGCGATGGTGTTGGTGCGGCGGATCTTCTTCTGCAACTGCAGGATGCCGTGGATCAGCGCTTCGGCCGTCGGCGGGCAGCCCGGCACGTAGATGTCCACCGGCACGATGCGGTCGCAACCGCGCACCACCGAGTACGAGTAGTGGTAGTAGCCGCCGCCGTTGGCGCAGCTACCCATGGAGATCACCCACTTCGGATCAGGCATCTGGTCGTAGACCTTGCGCAGCGCCGGGGCCATCTTGTTGACCAGGGTGCCGGCCACGATCATCACGTCGGACTGGCGCGGACTCGGGCGGAACACCACGCCGTAGCGGTCCAGGTCCAGGCGCGCGGCGCCGGCATGCATCATTTCCACGGCGCAGCAGGCCAGACCAAAGGTCATCGGCCACATCGAACCGGTGCGCGCCCAGTTCATGAGGGCGTCGACGCTGGTGGTGGCGAAACCGCGCTGGATGACGGGGTTGTCCCCGGCCGGACGCAGGATGTCGTCCACCAGGTTCAACGGCTGCGGGTTGTGCATCACCCGGTCAAGGGACGAGATCACTCCCATTCCAGTGCTCCCTTCTTCCACACGTAAGCAAAACCAATGACAAGGAGCAGCAGGAACAGCGCCATTTCGATCAGCGCGATGATGCCGATCTTCTGGAACACCACTGCCCAGGGGAACAGGAAGGCGATTTCCAGGTCGAAGATGATGAACAGGATCGCCAGCAGGTAGTACCGCACGTCGAAGCGCATGCGCGCGTCTTCGAAGGCCTCGAAGCCGCACTCGTAGGGCGAGAGCTTCTCCGACTCGGGGCGGCGCGGGCCGGCCAGGAGGCCAATGACCAGCAGGACCACGCCTAGTCCGGCGGCAACGCCGATGAAGAGCAGAATGGGCCAGTATTGGGCAAGCACGGTGAAACGTACCTCCGCGCCATCGTTGGCGCATCAGTGACCGTCGGGGAAACGGTCCGGAACCGGATTCGGCACGACCGGTGACGGCCATGGGTTGTGCACCACGATCACGATGCTTGCGCAGCGGCGAACGTCCGACTTTCCACGATCAGAGTCGGGAATCGCGACATTGTATCAGCGCGCTTAACAACAACAAGCCTTGTCAGGTGGTTGGAAGGCGATTTGCATGGCCTGCGAGCGCCTCACGGCGCGGTCGGCACGAACACACGACCAAGGTCTAAGAACTTACATGGTGTGCGTGGGACGCTCGGAGCCGGCCATGCCGGCCAGGATGTTCTCGATGCGGGTGCGGGCGGCGGCGCCGTCAGCGGACTCGTTGAACTGCACGCCGATGCCGGCCGTGCGGTTGCCCTGCGCGCCGATGGGGGTGACCCACACCACCTTGCCGGCCACCGACAGGCGCTCGCCCTCGTCGGTCAGGTTGATCAGCAGCACCACTTCATCGCCCAGCGAGTACTTTTGCGCGGTGGGCGCGAACAGGCCGCCGTGCTTCAGAAAAGGCATGTAGGCGTTATAAAGCGACGCCGCGTCCTTGATCTTCAACGAAATAATGCCCTGGCGGGCGGCGATGACCGGATTCATGACTGCTCCTGTACGCCACTGCTGCGGCGCCCCTCATCGCATCGTAGCGACCGCCCCGGCCCAGCGACAAGCAAGATGTCGACGGTTTGTGACGAGGCCAGCGGCACTAGCCACACTGCAGCTCGCACCAGCCCCAGCGATCGAAGATCCAGGGGGAAGGCAGGTTCATGTGGAGCTTCACGAAGCGGGGCCCCTCGATGGTCGCATCCAGGCCATGCAGTACGTGCCGCCCCTGCCCGTCCTGGGCCAAGGGGGCCTCGCGCCAGGACCACTGGCGGACGCCCTGCCCATCGGCCAGGGTCAGGTGCAGCCAGCCTTGCAGCAGCGGCGACGGCTGCCACGGCAGCACGGCAGAGTCCGTGACCGGTGGTACCCCCCGGGTCCACTGATAGCGCTCGGCCCGATCGGCCAGACGGCGCATGCGTTTGCCACTCAAGGCCATCTGGCTGCGATGGCAGGCGAGCGCGGCCATCTTGTTGGCGTGCAGGCCCACGGATGAGTCCAGTTTCACGCGACCCGTTGCACCGGTGTCATGGCCGTGAACCAGGTAGGAAAGCATGCGCGGCGGCTCGTGCTGCCACCGGGCCACGGCGAGCCGGGTCAACACATGGGCCGCGCCATGGTCGGGATGGTGATCGCCCAGCGCGGGCAAGGCCAGCACGGTCGGCTGGAAATCGTCCAGTCGATCGAGGATCACCGCCACGCTGTCGTCCATCGCCTCGCGCAGGCGGGTCGTCACGCCCATGTCGGGCCAGCCTTGCGGCCGCAGCGACGCGGCATCCACGCCAAGCTTGCCCAGCGCTTCGGCCACCTCGGCGCGTCGGCGCTCGCCCCAGCGGCGGCGCTCATCCACGCCGATGCGGATCCGGCGCTCCATCCAGCGCTGCGGCCAGGGATTGTTGTCGCCATTGGTGAGCAGAAGGATCTGCACCTCGCCGCCAGCCAGGCGCACCTGCTGGATCAGCTCGCCCGTGGCGATGGATTCGTCATCCGGGTGGGGGGCCACGACCAGCAGGCGTGTCCCGGCATTCAAGGTCAAGGCCACGTCAGCCTCCCGTGGCAGGAGGCGCGGGACGCCATCCGCGATCGAACGCCTGCGACCACACAAAGGCCACGGGCGTGCCATCGTTCACGACCAGATGATGGGTGCCGCGTTCGAGCAACCAATGATCGGCCACCGGCCCGCCATCCATGCTGCCGCTGAGGCGGCGATGGCCGTCCGTCACCACATAGTCGCCGGGCATCTTCACGTCGAACGTCTGGCTGGGCTGATGGTCGGGCAGCACACGCCCTGCCACCCAGATGCTGCCGCCGGCCTCCATGTAGTTGAGCATCACGAAGCGCGCGCTCGCCGGCGGCAGGCGATCAATCAATGCCACCATGGTCCTGTGGTTGATCATGTCGTCGACGATGGTGTCCACCATCTGCCCGCGGCGCAAGCGCCGCATGGCCAGGCTTTCCAGCACGGGATAGTAGGGACGCATGCGGAAAATGCTGTCCCCCTTTGCATCCATCACCGTGTCCGTTTCATCCGTATAGCGCAGCACGGTCGCCAACTCGCTGCGCTGCTCGGCAAGACTGTCCTCCCACGGCGGCGCATAGGCGACGATGGTCGCCAGCTCGGCCGTCACGATGAACACCAGCAAGCCCGCGCGCAGGCGGTGGCGACGATCCAGCCATGTCCAGCCCGAGGCCCAGCCCGTCACCGCGATCACAAGCGTGGGTAGCACCGGCAGGAAATCCTGCTTGGTGATCAGCGGCCAGATAAACCAGATCAGGAACAGGTACAGCCCGCCCTGCAGCATGAAGAACACGGGCCAGTCGAAGCCTTGCTCAGAACGCTGGCGTGCCATGCGCAGGCAGACGGCGATCAGGGCCACCGCGAGCAGGATGAACCACAGACCCTGTTGCGCCGCATGGCGCTTGCTGGCGCCGCCCATGTTGTAGCCGGCCAGCCCGTACCATGCATCGCCCAGCACGCCATGCGCCGCCAGCCAGGCAGTGAAGATGGCGGGGACGACCAGCAGGCCCGCCAGCGCGACCAGCCAGCAACGGACACCCGCACGCGGCGCATCCGCCGGACGCAGCACGCGCACGATGCCCGCGGCAACCACGGTGGTCACCAGCAACACCAGCGTCTTCTGCGACACCGACAACGCGCAGCCGAACGCCAGCCCGGCCAGAAAATAACGCCACAGGCGCGGTGGCGCGCCGGCCACGAAGGCCAGCCCGAGCAGCCACATGGCCATCCACATGTCGTCAGTGCGGAACTGTCCGCTGACGATGAAGAAACGCGGAAACAGGCCCGCCACCAGCACCACCGCCATCGCCGTGCGCCAGCCATACAGGCGCTGCGCGATCCGGCCCGCGGCGCCGAGCGCGACGACGTACCAGAACTGCATGGCCAGCCGCAGCCAGGTCAACACGTCAGGACGATTGTCCAACCACCGCAGCAAGGGCGAATGCAGCCAGCTGAACAACGGGCCGTGGTTGTCGAACACGTCGCGATACGGCAGCAAGCCCTGCGTCCACGCCCAGGCGACGTGCGCATGCTGCGCCTCGTCCGAATTGAGCGTGTACGCATTGAGCCATGCCAGTCGAAGAACCAGCAGGAACAGGAATGAAATCCACGGCCAGACGGGGATACGGCGTTGGGAGGGGAACGTCATCGCGAAAGCGTAGGCAGACGGCCTGTCAGCGGGCTTTCCCATGGGGAACACCCGACACCGACAACCGGGATCAGCACCCGCTCAATGCCAGCGGGCGAGCAGCTCCAGCAACAACAGGTCGCCGCGCAACGGGCCGCGCAAGGCATCGCGCGTGCGATTCGCGGCCATGTACCACTGATCGAGCCCCTCGGCATCGAGCTGGCTGGCCAACGGCCCCTGCCCCGTCGCGGCGCGCGCTTTCATTTCATCGGCGGCGGCCTGCGCGGCGAACCAGAGGCGTTGTTCCGGCTCGTTATCGAGCCAGCGCCTGGCCACTTCCATCGCCTCGCCACGCCCCGCGGCCAGGGCGTTCAGATCCTTGCGCACTTCCTGCCGGCGCGCCAAGGCGCCCTGCTCGACCCAGGCTTGTGCCAGGCCGGGATTGCCGCCGGCCGCGTCCAGCGCGGCAGCGGCATCCTTGACGCCTTGCTGCTGAAGCCAGGACAAGGCCTGCTCGCGCGGCGGCAAGTGGAACTCGATGCGCTGGCAGCGGCTTCGGATGGTCTGCGGCAAACGCCACGGCGCATCGGCGACCAACAGCAGCAGGGTCTGCGGCGAAGGCTCTTCCAGCGTCTTGAGCAAGGCATTGGCTGCCGCCGCGTTCATGGCATCTGCCGGATCGATGCAGACGATCTGCCAGCCGCCGAACTGGCTCGCCATGGCAAGCCGTGCGGACAACTCGCGGATCTGGTCGACCACGATCTCGCTGCGCTGCACGCCGTCCTTGCGCAGGCCGAAACTGAGCACGGCGAAATCCGGATGCGTTCCCGCAGCAAACAGCAGGCAGCTGCGGCATTGGCCGCACGGCTCGCCGTCATGGGGCTGCTGGCACAGCAGGCCTTCGGCGAAGCGGCGCATGAAGTCCCGCTTGCCCAGCTCTTCCGGGCCGCACAGCAGCAAGGCATGAGGCATCGCATCGCGCGCGCGGCGTGCCTGCAGGCGCGCCCAGTGTTCCGCATGCCAGGGCATCACGCTCATGCCTTCGCCCCGAACAGGTGATGGGTGGCGTCGATCGCCGCCGCCAGTACTTCGTCCGGCGTGCGCGTGGCATCGATGATCCGGAAGCGCGCCGGTTCCGCGGCGGCGCGCGCGCGATACGCCGCACGCACGCGCTCGAAGAAGTTGTCGCCCTCCACCTCGATGCGATCCGCCTCGCCACGTCCAGCCGCGCGCGCGCGACCGGTGGCGACCGGCAGGTCGAGCAGCAGGGTCAGGTCGGGCGTAAGCCCATGCGTGGCCCATTGCTCGAGCAAGGCAATGCGCTCGGCGCGCACGCCGCGTCCGCCGCCCTGATAGGCATAGCTGGCATCGGTGAAGCGGTCGCACAGCACCCAGCGCCCGGCAGCGAGCGCCGGCTCGATGCACTCACGCACCAGCTGCGCGCGCGAGGCGAACATCAACAGCAGTTCGGACTCGGCACTCATGCCGCGATGCGCGGGATCGAGCACGATGGCCCGCACCGCCTCGCCCAGCGGCGTGCCGCCCGGCTCGCGCGTCTGCACAAGGTCCACGCCCTGCGCCAGCAAATGCTTCTGCAAGCCGGCCAGCAGCGTGCTCTTGCCGGCGCCTTCGCCGCCTTCGAGCGTGATGAGTTTGCCTCGGGAGAATCCGTTCATGGTGTCGATGGGGTTCGCGTAGATTCCAGGTGCACAACCGGGCGTGACGCAGGATGGGAGCGAGCACGCCGCCATGCGCGCGCTTCGCCCGTGCCATGCGCGGGAACCGGCCTCATTGGCAACGCTTCAACTGGTAGCACGCCACGTTGCGATTGTGCTCATCCAGCGTACTGGAAAACACATGGCTGCCATCGCCGCGCGACACGAAATACAGCTCCGTGCCCTGCGCCGGATGCAGCGCCGCTTCCAGCGCGGGCTTGCCAGGCATGGCGATAGGCGTGGGCGGCAGACCCTGGCGTGTATAGGTGTTGTACGGCGTGTCCGTGGTGAGATCCGATTTGTGGATATTGCCCGCGTACGCCTCACCCATGCCGTAGATCACGGTGGGGTCGGTCTGCAGCAGCATGTGCGTCTGCAGGCGGCGGATAAAGACGCCGGCGATGCGCGCACGCTCGTCCGCGCGTCCGGTTTCCTTCTCCACGATGGAGGCGAGGATCACCGCATCGTAGGGCGTCGCCAGCGGCACGTCCTTGTCGCGCTGGGCCCATAGCGTGTCGAGCATCTTCTTCATCGCGGCATGCGCGCGACGCAGGATGTCCAGATCGCTGTCGCCCTTCACGTAGGCATAGGTTTCGGGGAGGAACTGCCCCTCGGGCATCTCGCCCGGCGCACCGATCTTCGCCATCAGATCCGCATCGTCGAGCGCGGCGCCGTCCTGGCGAAGCTTGTCCGCCTTGGCCAGCGCCTGGCGCAGCTCGCGGAAATTCCAGCCATCCACGATGGTGAAGTTGCGCTGCACGACCTTGCCGGCGGCCATGTTGAGCAACAGGTCGCGCGGCGTCATGCCGCTGGTCAATGCGTATTCGCCGGCGTGCAGGCGCCCCGCGACATGCAGCTGCTCGGCCAGCACGCGCCAATACAGCGGGCCGGAGCTCGTCGCATGCTGCTCGCGCAACTGGCCGACCACGTCGCGCAGGTTGCTGCCCTTGGCGACGTCGATGCTGGGAACCTGCGCGGACACGGCCAGCGGCGTGCTGGTAAATCGCTGGTAGTCCACCCAGCCATAGACGATGCCGCCAGCCAGCGCCAGCAACACCAGCACGATCAGGACACGCCAGAACGCCCGCCCCCGCATCTTGTATCGACTCATGCGTGCTCCATCGGAAAGCCCAGGGCCCGCCAATGCTGCTGCAAGGCGCGGGTCACCGGACCGGGAACATACACGGTATCGTCCACGGCCTGAACCGCCAGGATGCCCCGGACGCTCGAACTGAGGAAAACCTCCTCGGCCCGCGCCAGATCTTCCGGGCTCAGATCCACGATGCGCGCCGCAGGCATCGCCGCCAGCACTTCCGCCCGGGCCACGCCGGCGACGCCGCAGCGGTCCAGTGCCGGGGTCACGAGCTGGCCATCCAACACGGCGAACAGGTTGGTCATGGTTCCGCCCATCACCCGGCCGTCGACGTCGCGCATCAGGCCTTCGGCCACGGCGGGATCCGACCACTCGGCGCGCGCCAGCACCTGCTCCAGCCGGTTGAGGTGCTTCAGCCCCGCCAGCCGTGGTTGCAGCGCCAGCGTCGTCTCGCACCAGCGCGTGCGGATGCCCGACACGTACGCATCGCCACTCATCGCCGGCGCATCGAAACCGGCCACGATGCGCGTCACTGTAGGCGATGCCGGCGGCGCATAGCCGCGCTCACCGAGGCCGCGCGTGAGGGTGATCCGTACCACCGCATGCTCCATGCCCGCCGCCATCGCGACTGCTTCGCGCTGAAGCGCGGCAGCGTCCGGCTGCGGCAATCCCAAACGGCGGCAACCCTCGCGCAGGCGATCCATGTGCCGCGACCACAGCGGCGCCACGCCATGCACGAAACGGATGGTTTCAAACAAGCCGTCCCCATAGGACAGGCCGCGATCGAACACGGAAACGGTAGCCGCAGCTTCGCCATTGACCAGCACGCGGCCGACCATCAGCCCTGCACTCCCAGCGCGCGCAGCAGGCCACGCGCCTTCGCGCGCGTCTCGTCCAGTTCTTTCTCCGCCACGGAGTCGGCCACGATGCCCGCGCCAGCGCGCAGGGTGACGTCCGAGCCCACCAGGGTGAACGTGCGAATCAGGATGTTCAGATCCAGGTCGCCGTTGCGGTCGAGATAACCCAGCGCGCCGGTATAGGCGCCACGCGGCGCATTTTCCAACGCTGCGATGATTTCCATGCAGCGCACCTTGGGGCAGCCGGTGATGGTGCCGCCAGGGAACGTGGCCGCAATGACTTCGCCCGGCGTCACCTCGTCGCGCAGGCGGCCACGCACGTTCGACACGATGTGGTGCACGTGCGCATAGCTCTCCACCACCATCAGCTCGTTGACCTCGACCGTTCCCGGCACGCAGACGCGCCCCAGGTCGTTGCGCTCGAGATCGATCAGCATGACGTGCTCGGCACGCTCCTTGGGATGCGTGCTGAGTTCGCGGATGCGCTCCACGTCATCGTCACCGGGCGTGCGCGGACGCGTGCCGGCGATGGGGCGCGTCTGCGCCAGGCCGTCGCGCACTTCCACCAGGCGCTCGGGCGACGAGCTCACCACGGCCCAATCCGGTTGCTGGAACAGCCCGGCGAACGGCGCGGGATTGGCCTGCCGCAACGACTGGTACAACTGCGTCGCACTCGGCGGCGCCGCGTAGTGCGCATGCCACGCCCGCGAGAGATTCACCTGGAAAATGTCGCCCGCGTGCAGATGCTCGTGAATGCGCGCCACGCCATCGAGGAACAACGCAGGCTCGTCCTCGCCGCAGCGATCCGGCGCAGGCAAGGCAGGCACCTCGACGGATACGCCGAGATCGGCCTCCAGCGCATCGAGCAAATCGTGATGCCCTGCCTCGGCCACCAGCACCGTGCAGCCACGCGCGTGGTCGACGATGACGGCAGCGGGACAGCGCACCGCCATCGCCGTCGGCAGCGGACCGGAAGGACGCAGGCGCAGGCGCTGCTCGATTTCGCCGACCAGTTCATAGGCCAGCAACAGCAGCCAGCCGCCATGAAACGGCAAGTAGCTGGACGCATCGCGCGGCAGGCGCTCCGCGCGCCATGCATCGTCGAGTGCATCGAGAAAGCGGCCTTGCCGCTCGCGCCCCTGTCCATCCACCAGCCGTCCATCGGCGAGCAAGGCCAGCGTTTCCTGGGGAAATGCGAAGAGAATGTCGTAGCGCGCCTGCGGCGTACCGTGGGTCACGCTCTGCAGCAGGCCGGGATAGCGCCCCGGAAATGCAGCGGCCGGCGCGAGCAGATCGCGCCGGCCGTGCAGGGTACGTCGATGGAACGAGGTCACACGCGACGGAAGGCGAGTGTGCCGTTGGTGCCGCCGAAGCCGAACGAGTTGGAGATGGCCACGTCGAACTTGGCTTCGCGCGCGGTGTGCGGCACGAAGTCCAGGTCGCAGCCTTCACCCGGCTCGTCGAGGTTGATGGTGGGCGGCAGCACCTGGTCGCGCAGCGCCAGGATGGTGAAGATCGCCTCCACGCCACCGGCCGCGCCCAGCAGATGGCCGGTCGCCGACTTAGTCGAGCTCATCGCCAGCTTGTAGGCGTGGTCGCCGAACACGCGCTTGGCGGCCAGCACTTCGCCCAGGTCGCCCAGCGGCGTCGAGGTGCCGTGCGCGTTGATGTACTGCACGTCGGTCGGGTTGAGGTGACCGTCCTTGAGCGCTGTGTCCATGCTGCGCGCCGCACCCTCGCCACCCTCGCTGGGCGCGGTGATGTGGTACGCGTCGCCACTCATGCCGAAGCCCACGAGTTCGGCATAGATCTTCGCGCCGCGGGCCTTGGCGTGTTCGTACTCTTCCAGCACCAGCACGCCGGCGCCGTCGGACAGCACGAAGCCGTCGCGGTCCTTGTCCCACGGACGGCTGGCCTTGGTCGGCTCGTCGTTGCGGGTGGACATGGCCTTGGCCGAGCAGAAGCCCGCCATCGCGGTGCCGGTGGTGGCGAACTCGGCGCCGCCGGCGATCATCACGTCGGCATCGCCGTACTGGATCATGCGCGCGGCCAGGCCGATGTTGTGCGTGCCGGTGGTGCAGGCGGTCACGCAGGCGATGTTCGGGCCCTTCAGGCCGTTCATGATCGACAGGTGGCCCGACACCATGTTGATGATCGACGAGGGCACGAAGAACGGCGACACGCGACGCGGCCCCTTGTCGTGCAGCTCGATCGAGGTGTGCTCGATGGTATGCAGGCCGCCGATGCCGGCCGCCACGGCCACGCCGATGCGCGGCGCGTTCGCTTCCGTCACTTCCAGGCCGGAGTCGCGCAGGGCTTGCGTGCCCGCGGCGATGCCGTAGTGGATGAACGGATCCATCTTCTTGATCTCTTTCGGGGCAATCCACTGCGCCGGGTCGAAATCACGTACCTGACCGGCGATGCGCGTGGCATAGGCGGTAGCGTCGAAATGGGTAACCGGGCCAATGCCGCTCATGCCCTTGAGGATGTTGTCCCAGGCGGTCGCGATATCGTTGCCGACCGGCGAGATGATGCCGAGGCCGGTTACAACCACACGTCGTTTGCTCATGCTGATCTTCCCTCGTGTTTCCGTGGCACTGTCGATAGGGACAGGGGATCTGTGCTACTCGCGGCCACGTCATCCGGGCCGCATCGCGCGCTGCGCGCACCATACGGGATCGGACGTTGCAAAATGCAGAAACGAAAACTGCGCCAATGTGGCGCAGCTTCCGGTATCGCTAATGGACCAACGCATCGTCACGACGCGTTCGCCGCATCGGAGCGATCACTCCTTGGTGTGGGCCTTGATGTAATCGACAGCCTGCTGCACCGTGGTGATCTTCTCGGCTTCTTCGTCCGGAATCTCGGTCTCGAACTCTTCCTCGAGAGCCATCACCAGTTCGACGGTGTCCAGCGAATCAGCGCCCAGATCGTCCACGAACGAAGCGTTCGCCGTGACTTCCTCTTCCTTCACGCCCAGCTGCTCGATGACGATTTTCTTGACGCGCTCTTCGATGGTGCTCATGTTGCCAATACCTCCCAAGGAGTAGTTACCTGTCAACACCGGCCTGTGGCCGGCATATGGCCGGCGGATTGTAGTGGCTAAACCGCGAGGCCGCCATGATCCGCCAGCTGTCGTTAAACGCAGGCCACGGGACCGGCGCGAAAGAAGCAATTGTCGCCTAAAACGATGGAGCTTGCGACAACTCCTTGTTAAGCCGGCCCGTGCCGGCGCGCCGGACAGCCCTCCAGCATCGCTGGAAGCGGTCCGGCCGTTTGAAACAATGAAGGACGCGAGAAGGGTTTAAGCCCCTTTCTTCACGCCTTACGGCATGTACATGCCGCCATTGACGTGCAGGGTTTCGCCCGTGATGTAGGCGGCCGCCGGGGATGCCAGGAAGGCCACGGCCTTCGCAATATCGGACGCCTGGCCGAGGTGGCCCAGGGCGATCTGGCCCAGCAGGGCCTGGCGGGCATCCTCGGGCAGCGCGCGCGTCATGTCGGTGTCGATGAAGCCGGGAGCCACCACGTTCACGGTGATGCCGCGCGAACCGATCTCGCGCGCCAGCGACTTGGAGAACGCGATGATCCCGGCCTTGGCCGCCGCGTAATTGGCCTGGCCCGGATTGCCGATGACACCGACCACGGAGGCGATCGAAATGATGCGGCCCTTGCGCGCCTTCATCATGCCGCGCATGACGGCCTTGGAGGCGCGATACACGGAGGTGAGGTTCGTATCGAGAATGGCCTGCCAGTCTTCGTCGCGCATGCGCATCAGCAGCTGGTCGCGCGTGATGCCGGCGTTGTTGACCAGGATCGACACCGGGCCGAATTCCTTGGCGATGCCATCGATCAGGTTCTCGATGGACGCGCCTTCGGTCACGTTGAGCACGCGGCCATGGCCGCCGTGCGCCGCAAGACGCTCACCGATCGCCGCCGCGCCGCTTTCGCTGGTGGCGGTGCCGATGACGGTGGCGCCAAGCTCGGCCAGCTCGTCGGCAATGGCCGCGCCGATACCGCGGCTGGCGCCCGTGACGAGGGCGATTTCACCTTGCAGAGTCTTGCTCATGGGTCATTTCCCTTGGAAAGGTTGGACGTCGAGCCGTCCAATCCGTTTGGAATGATGGGTGGCTTACGCCCATTCGGCGCGGGCGGCGTCCAGCTCGGCCGGCGTGCCGATGGCGCGTGCCTCGACGCTCTTGTCGATGCGCTTGATCAGGCCGGCGAGCACCTTGCCCGGACCCGCTTCGGCCATGCGCGTCGCACCACCGGCGACCAGCGCCTGCACGCATTCAGTCCAGCGCACCGGCAGGTACAGCTGGCGCTGCAGCGCACAGCGGATCTCCTCCAGCGTGCCGTAGCTGCGCGCCTCGGCGTTCTGCACCACGGGGATGCCCGGCAGCGACCACTGGATGGACGCCATGCGCTCGCCCAGGCGATCCGCGGCATCACGCATCAGGGCGCAGTGCGAAGGCACCGACACCGCCAGCTTGATGGCCTTCTTCACGCCCTGCTCCGCCAGCTTGGCCAGCGCGCGGTCCACTGCCTCGGCGTTGCCCGCGATCACGAGCTGGCCCGGCGAATTGAAATTGGCCGGCGACACGACCTGGCCTTGCGCCACTTCCTCGCACACCGCGGCAATCTGCGCGTCATCGCCACCCAGGATGGCCGCCATGGCGCCCACGCCGGGCGGCACGGCCGCCTGCATCAGACGGCCGCGCTCGGCGACCAGCGCCGCCGCGTCGTGCAGCGACAAGGCGCCCGCGCACACCAGCGCGCTGTACTCGCCCAGGCTGTGGCCAGACAGCTGCGCCGGCTGCGCGCCGCCCAGCTTCTGCCACACGCGCCACACGGCCACGCTGCCCGCCAGCAAGGCCGGCTGGGTGTTTTCGGTGCGATTGAGATCTTCCTCAGGCCCCTGCTGGCTGAGCGCCCACAGGTCGACGCCCGCGCCCTGCGATGCCTCGTCGAACGCGGCCTTCACTTCCGGATGCGCAGCGGCCAATTCGGCCAGCATGCCGACGGACTGGGAGCCCTGGCCCGGGAAAACGAACGCGAGGTTGGCGGCGGTCTGGGTCATGGAGAAGGAGATTTCCGAAAACCAAAAACGGAATGGTGCCAGCATTGCGCGCCATACGCAGCTGTATTCGGTGGGGTGCGGGGTTCTGCCGGCCGCGCGATGCGATGAAAGCCTCGCTTTTCGCCCGTCATTCCGGCGCAGGCCGGAATCCAGTGGCCGTAACGATCGGTTATCGCGACGCCTGAACTCATCCGCGAAAACCCTGCGTAGCCGTTACTGGATTTCGGCCCCTGCCCCCTTTTGCGGGCTACGCCGGAATGACGAGCAAAAAAAGAGCCGCCTTTCGGCGGCTCCTTAAGCATCCCGCGACGCGCGATCAATAACGCAACAGCGCCGACGCCCAGGTGAAACCGCCACCGAAGGCTTCCAGCAGCAGGTTCTGGCCGCGCTTCACCTGACCCGAACGCACGGCATAATCCAGCGCCAGCGGCACCGAGCCCGACGAGGTGTTAGCGTGCTCCTGCACGGTCACGATGACCTGCTCCATCGGCATGTTCAGGCGCTTGGCCGTCGCCTCGATGATGCGCAGGTTGGCCTGGTGCGGAATCAGCCAATCGATCTGCGAGGCCTCCATGCCGGCGGCCTGCAGGGTTTCGTCGACCAGCGAATCGAGCGTCTTCACCGCGACCTTGAACACTTCGCGGCCGGACATGTTGATGCGCACGCCGTGGTTGGGCTCGTCCTTGAAGCCGGCGGACACGCCCACCGGGTTGTACAGCAGGTGCTTGAAGCCGCCGTCGGCGTGCAGCAGCGTGGCGTAGATGCCCGGCTCTTCCGAGGCTTCCAGCACCACCGCGCCGGCGCCGTCGCCGAACAGCACGCAGGTCTCGCGCTCGTTCCAGTCGATCATGCGGGTCAGCGTTTCCGCGCCGATCACCAGCACCTTCTTCGACTGGCCGCTACGGATGAACTTGTCGGCGATGCCCAGGGCATAGACGAAGCCCGAGCAGGCCGCGTTGACGTCGAACGCCGCGCAGCCGTTAGCGCCCAGGCGGTGCTGAACCAGGCAGGCGGTGGACGGGAAAATGATGTCCGGCGTGGTCGTGCCCAGCACGATCAGGTCGAGCTCGGACGCCTTGACGCCGGCGGCTTCGAGGGCACGCTCCGCGGCCTCGGTGGCGAGATCGCCGGTGGTCTGGCCCTCAGCGGCGATGTGGCGGCGCTGGATGCCGGTACGGGTGCGAATCCATTCGTCACTGGTCTCGACGATCTTCTCGAGATCGGCGTTGGTCACCACTCGCTCGGGCAGCGCGCTGCCGGTGCCGGTGATGCGGGCGTAGATCTGGGCCATTAACTTTCCATGCGACGGGTTGTGACAAGGGCGCTGCGCTCGCGCTACAGCCACCTTTCAAACCGCCAACGTTACGTGGGTGATCGCACAAACGCAAAGCGGCGCGAAATCGCGCCGCCATGCGGAACCGTATCCCTTGCGGGAACGATCAATCCTCTTCGACCACCGAGGTGTTGGTGTCGATGACCTTCTTGCCGCGGTAGTAGCCATCCTTGGTGACGTGGTGGCGCAGGTGCACCTCGCCACTGGTCGGGTCGGTGGCCAGCTGCACGGTCTTCAGCGCATCGTGCGAACGACGCATGCCGCGGGTGGACGGGGTCTTGCGGCTCTTGGCAACGGCCATGGCGAGTCTCCAGCTAAATCAACGTTTCTTGAGTTCGCGCAAAACCGCGAACGGGTTATCGGGACGCCCCTCGCTGGAGGATTCCTCCGGCCCGGGACCTACTACTTCTTCAGGCAATTCGCTGTCCGGGTTGATCGGGATCAGCGGCAGTGCCAACAACAATTCGTCTTCGATGACATCCAGCAGGCCCAGCTTGCCGTCGTCGGCGATCAGCAGCGGCTCGACATTCGGCGGCAGGGCCGCTTCTTCGCGCTCGAAACGGATCAGGCCCAGCCGGCTGTCGACCGTCACGGGCAGTACGAACGGCTCCAGGGAGCGCTGGCAGGTCAGCGTGAGCGGGGCCTTGACGCGGACATCGAGGTACGCCGTACCAAACTCGTCCCGCCCAAAATCCAGCTCGTATTGCGCCGTTCCTTCCGTATCCGCCAGGGCCTCACCCAGTCGCTTCATGGCGACCACGGGCAATTCCCCCTGGAACGAACGCCGCGCCGAGACCATGCGCCAAGCGTCCACGGACTCTGGCAGTGTCACGGACATAGACGCGAAATCTTAGGATTACAACGTGTTGAAGTCAACGGGTTAACAGCGCCAGGACACACCCGACGCGCCATTTTGCCTGAATGGCTCCGGTACGGCAGACTTCGGGCATTCCTTTTGCGAGCCCGCCCTCAGTGAATGCCTACCTGATTCTCGGCCTTGCCGGCCTGGCAGTCATTGCCGCGGCCCTGGTGGGCGCGGCCGTCGCCTTCCGACTGCGTGCCGATCGCCGGGCCGCGAGCGTGCACCAGCTGCTGGAACTGGCCGACAAGCTGGAAGGCGACCTGAAAACCTGCCGGGCCGGGCTCCAACAGGCCCATGCCGTGATGTCGCTCAACCCCGACCTGCCCGCCAGCAGCGAGCAGGAGGCCCGGCACGCCATCGACGCCGGCCTGCGCTCCCTGCTGCAGCAGCGCATATGGATACGCGACAAGGCCCCGCGTGCGCCCCAACAGGAACTGGATGAAACCGTCTCATCCATGAATGATACGCGCGCCCGCCTGCGTCCCCTGCTGACCGCCCTGGACCGCGCCCAGCACGATCTGGACAGCGCCATGCGCGAACACCTGCGCCGGGAGCACGACGCGTGAGCCTGCCTACCGTCGTCCTCGGCTCGACCTCGCGCTACCGGGCCGAGCTCCTCCGCCGCATCCTGAGCGAGTTCGAGCAGCGGGCGCCGGGCACGGATGAAGCCGCGCTGCCGCACGAAACGCCGCGCGAGCGCGCCCTGCGCCTGGCGGTAGCCAAGGCGCGCGCCGCGGCCGAGGGCCTGGACGACGCGCTGGTCATCGGTTCCGACCAGGTCGCCGAGCTGGAAGGCGTCGTGCTCGACAAGCCTGGAACCCGCGAGCGCGCCCACGCGCAGCTCGTCGCCAGTTCCGGCCGCGAAGTGCATTTCCACACGGCGCTGTGCCTGCACGACACGCGCACGGGCCAGGACCGCGTGCACGTGGACCACACGGTGGCGACGTTCCGCAGCCTGAGCAGCGAAGAAATTACGCGCTATATCGAACGCGAGCAGCCGCTGGATTGCGCCGGCAGCTTCAAGTGCGAAGGCCTGGGTATCGCGCTGTTCGAACGCATCGACAACGAAGACCCTTCCGCACTCATCGGCCTGCCGCTCATCGCGCTGGCGCGCATGCTGCGCGAAGCAGGCATCTCCCTGCCCTGAGCGCGCTCAGCGCGCGGATTCCGCTTCCGCCGCGTGACGCCAGATCACGCAGTCATCGCCGATGCTGGCGAACGTATCACCCACGGGCACACGTCCTGCGTAGAACGCCATGCGCCGGCGACCTTCGAAAAGGTCGAGCCTCGCCAATGGGGTGGCGCCGTCGATGCGCCCGCACATCGCGCGCAACCAAGGCGCACGCTCGCGGGCACGCAGGGCTTTTTCATCCACGGCAAGCAGCATTGGCTCGCCACCGTGCCGCTCGCGCAGCGCCGCTTCGTCGCGTTGCCAGATGGCCAGCTGCGGTGCGCGGCCGTGCTTCACGTTGAGGGGGCTGTCCAGCACATAGACCGGCACGCGGCCGTCGAGTTGAAAGTCGATCTCTGCGGCGAGCATGAAGTTGTCCGCCACGAGTACACCCGGATGAGCCGCGAGCAGGCGGTGCGCCATGTCGCCACTCTCGCGCCAGCCCACGAAGCGCGCGGGAAACGCCTTGAGGCTGGCGAGCCGTTGCGCGCCATGGTCGCTGGCCGCCAGCCCCAGATAAGCGAAGCCCAGTGCCTGCCCCGCGATCGCCAGCGCAAAGGTCGCCACCAGCCAGCCGCGACGCCAGCGCGTGCGCTCCCGCAACAGCACCGGCAACGCGGCCAGCAACGGCAGATAGCCGGGCAAGGGCCAGTGCGCGCGAAAGCGCAGATCGTCCGCGAACAGGCCAAGCACGAAGTAACCCACGATGAAGCTGCAGGAGACGATGGCGATGAGATCCCACGGCCGTCCTTCGTCGCGACGGCGCCAGCTGAGCCAGGCGGCCCAGAGCAACAACGCATACAGCAACGGCGTGCACGCCACGGCCTGTTCCAGCGGCTGCACCAGCGCATCGGCGTGGAAACGCCATGGGTTGCGATCCACCAGCTGGAACAGCAGGCCCGCGCCATGCTGTTGCCAGTTGGACACCAGCAGCGGAACCAGGCCCAGCGCCGCCACGGCCAAGGCCAGCCACAGGCCGGGGCGACGCCATTGCGCGCGCCCGCGACGCGCCAGCACGCAAAACAGCAGGCCCGCCAGCATGGGCATCACGGCGCGGTAATGGGTGAGCCAGCATACGGCCAGCGACAGGCCAAGCAGCAGCCAGTCGAGCAGACGATCGCGATCCATCGCGCGCGCCCATGCCACCAGCGCGCCCATGATGGCCACCGTGAGCGGCACATCCGGCAGGGCCAGCACGCCCAGACTGCCTGCCAACGGCAAGGCAAGGCAAAGCAGGGCCGCCTGCCAGCCAGCCCGTTCATCGAACACGTCGGCGGCAAAACGGCGAACCAGCCACGGCAACGCACTGCCGATGAGCAGGAACGGCCAGCGCATGCCGAGCACGCCGTGGCCGGCCACGCTTTCGCCAAGGCGGATCAACAGCGCCGTCAGCGGCGGCAGGTCGCTGTAGCCCCAGGCGAGGTGCCGGCTTTCCTGCCAATAGAAGGCTTCGTCACCAAACGGCGACAGCGTTGCGGCAAGCATCAACCGGGCGACGCAAAGTATCGCGAAGGCGATCACGAACGCGGCTCGCCAGCGCGAGATACCCGCCGCTACACTGCGGGCATCACGCATGTGCCTCGCCCCGCATCGCCCCTTGCCGCTGCCAGAAACCCATGTCCGCCATCACTCCGCTGCACGATGAATCGCTACGCACGCGCCTGGAGGCCGCCATGGCCCAGGTCAATCGCGTGCTGCTCGGCAAGCCGCGCCAGGTCAAGCTGGCCTTCGCCTGCCTGCTGGCGGGCGGCCACCTGCTTCTGGAAGACGTGCCGGGCGTAGGCAAGACCACGCTGGCGCATGCGCTGGCCGCCAGCTTCGCGCTGGACTTCCAACGCGTGCAGTTCACCAGCGACCTGCTGCCCTCGGACATTATCGGCGTCAGCGTGTACGAGCGCGAGACGGGGCAATTCCGCTTCCATCCCGGCCCGATCTTCACTGGCCTGCTGTTGGCCGACGAAATCAACCGCGCCACGCCGAAAACGCAGAGCGCCCTGCTGGAATCGATGGCCGAAGGCCAGGTCACGGTGGACGGCCACACGCACACGCTGCCGCAGCCGTTCTTCGTGGTCGCCACGCAGAACCCGCTGGACCTTGCAGGCACGTTTCCGCTGCCCGACTCGCAGCTCGATCGCTTCATGCTGCGCGTTTCGCTGGATTATCCCGACGCCGCCGCCGAACGCGCGCTGCTGACCGGCAGCGATCGCCGCGACCTGCTGGCGCAACTGAGCCCGCAGCTCGATGCGGCCGGACTGGCGGCGCTGTCGCGCCAGGCGCAGGCGATTACCGCCAGCTCCGCGCTGCTCGATTATCTGCAGGCCCTGCTGGCGGCGAGCCGCCGACACGCCGATGTGCGCGTGGGCCTGTCGCCGCGCGCCGGCCTCGCCTTGCTCAGCGCCGCCCGCGCCTGGGCCCTGCTGAGCGGACGCCAGCACGTGCTGCCTGAAGACATCCAGGCGCTGTTCGTGCCCTTGGCGGCCCACCGCCTGGTCACCACGCGCGGCGCCAGCGGCGACAGCCTCGCGCGCGCCCTGCTCGCCGACGTCGCGGTGGATTGATGCAAGAAGCGCTTGGCCGCTTCCGGCGCTGGGCGGAACGACGCCTGCCGGCACTCACGCGGTATCGGCGCCTGGAACCGTTGCCGATCCTGCTGCACCGCCGTCGCATCTACATCGCACCCACCGGTTTCGGCGTCGCGTTCACCGTGCTTCTGCTGGTCATGCTGACGGGCGCGCTCAACTACAACAACAACGCGGCCCTGATGCTGACCTGCCTGCTCGGCGCGATGACCTCGGCAAGCATGCTGGTGGCGTTTCGCAGCCTCAACGGCCTGCGCCTTACCGGTGTCCGCCATGGACACGCCATTGCCGGCGAACCCATGGTGCTGCAACTGGTCTTCACGGGCGGCGACCATGCGCATGCGTCCATCCACGTCGCCATGGGCGAGCAGGCCGAGGCCTTTGCCGTGGCGGCGCATCGCGAAGTCATCGTCTCGCTGAACCTGCCCACCGAACATCGTGGCTGGCAACCGCTGCCGCGCATCAAGCTGTGGAGCAACTGGCCGCTGGGCCTGTTCCATGCGTGGAGCTGGACCCATCCGGACCATGCCGTCCTGGTGTGGCCGCGTCCTGAAATCGGCGGCCCGCCGCCCGTGCTGCCCACGCAGGATGGCAGGCAGCAGCGTCGACACCAGGGCGACGACATCGCCGCCTTGCGTGCCTACCGCGCAGGCGACCCGCAGCGCCACATCGCCTGGAAACACAGCGCGCATCACGAAAGCCTGCTGGTGAAGGATTTCGAGCAACCGGAAGCACAGGAGGAGTGGCGGCTGGACTGGCGGCAGCTGTCGCAACTGGTGCCCGAGATGCGCATCGCGCGACTGGCCCGCTGGCTTGGCGAGGCCGAAGCCGTGGGTCGCCCGACCAGCCTGTGGCTGCCCAACGAAGATATCGGCCTCGGCCATGGCCGCAGCCATTACGCGCATTGCATGGATGCGCTGGCGCGGTTGCCGTGATCCGCTTCAGGCTCTTTCGGCGCAAGCCGCAACCGGTGCTGGAGCGGCGTCCCTTCGACCTGCTCTGCCTGACGGTGGCCGTGGTGCTGGGCGTGCACGCGCCGCATCTGCCCTGGTGGCTCACGCTCGGCCTGGCGCTCACGCTGGGGCTGCGATGGTGGCAACGCCGACAGCGTGCAGGGCGCGCATCGGCCTTGCTCAAGCTTCCCCTGGTCGCACTGCTGGCGGCCGCGGTGGTGCTTCACTACAGCACGCTGTTCGGCCGCGAACCGGGCGCCGCGATGGTGACCGGCCTGCTGGTGCTGAAGCTTTTGGAAACGGAAACACCCAGGGATGCGCGGGTCGGCGCCGCGTTCGCCTGCTTCGCGCTGATGTCCGCGCTGCTGTTCAACCAGAGCCTGGTGGCGACGGTGCTCGTCACGCTTGGCCTGCTGCCGGCCATCGCCACGCTGCGTGCGCTCGAGCCCGCCCGCCCGCAAACCACGCTGCCGCGTGAGTTGCTGCCTGCGCTTGGGCTGCTTGGCGTTTCCCTGCCGCTGGCCTTGATCGCGTTCCTGTTCGTGCCGCGCCTGAGCGCGCCGCTGTGGGGCACGCCCAATAGTCCGCAGGGACGAACAGGCCTGAGCTCCGACATGTCGCCCGGCGATTTCGCACAGATATTGCTCGACGACACGCCCGCCATGCGCGTGACCTTCGACGGCAATCCGCCGCCCAACGAGCAGCGTTACTTCCGCGCCTATGTGCTGTGGAGCTACGACGGCCATACATGGCGTCCACAAGCTCGCAACGGCAGACCCGCCGCGGAAGAACACGGCCCGGTCACGCGCTACACGGTCAGCCTGGAAGCCACCGGCCAGCGCGTGCTGCCTGCGCTGGATATTCCCGTCGAGACCACGGCCCTTGCGCAACTCGGACCCGACCGCGAACTGCTGGCCGATCGCCCGGTGAACGACCGCCTCACCTATCGGCTTGGCTCCGCGCTGCGCTACCACCTGCAGACGCAGCTGAATGACCTGGAGCGGCGCGAGGCCCTGCAATTGCCGGCCGGGTTCGATCCGCGCGCGCACGAACTGGGCGCACGCTGGCGCGCGCAATACGGCAGCAACGATACGGCGATCATCCAGGCCGCGATGAAGCTCTTCCGTGATGGCGGGTTCAGCTACACGCTGACGCCGGCGCCGCTGGGCACCAACGCCGTCGACGACTTCCTGTTCGCTACGCACGAAGGTTTCTGCGAGCACTACGCATCCTCTTTCACCGTGCTCATGCGCGCCGCCGGCATTCCCGCGCGCGTGGTCACCGGCTACCAGGGCGGGTACTGGAACGACATGGGCAACTACCTGCTGGTGCGCCAGTCCGATGCCCACGCCTGGAGCGAAGCCTGGCTGCCCGGCCGTGGCTGGGTTCGCTTCGACCCCACCGCCGCCGTGCGCACCGTGCACCTCAACCAGGGTTCCACGACAGCCGGTGCCGCGGCAGCTGACTGGTCGCCCAATCGCTGGACATTGGGATGGCGCAACCGCTGGGACGTCGTCAACCAGTGGTGGAACCAAGGCGTTATCGGTTTCGACACGCTTCGACAGCATGGGCTGTTGACGCCGTTCGGCGTGAACGACACCAGCGTGGGCATGCTGGGGTTGGTGCTTGCCATCGGCGGCGCGCTGTTCGCCGTGCCGGGCCTGCTGTGGGCATTATGGAAACGTCCCGATGCGGATCAGGCACTAACGAGCATGCGATTGCTGGAGAAGCGACTGGCGGCGGCAGGCGTGGCGCGTCGGCGCAGCGAAGGGCCGCAGCACTATTTCAGCCGCGCCGCGCGGGCTCTCCCCGGCCACCGCACCGAGCTGGAACACTTGATGAGGACGTATCTCGAACTGCGCTATGCACATGAAGAACCGCCCGCCGACCTGCTAAAGAACTTTCGACAGGCTGCGCGGGACTTTCGGCCGCGTCGCGTGTTCAAATGACAGTGAACCGCGGATGTATCGCATCCGCCAAACGATGGAGAAAAGCGTCATGTCCATGTACAAGCCGTTGATTCTCGCGACCGCTGTGGTCACGCTGGCGGCCTGCGCAACGGTGCCGCAACCGCTGCAGGGCACGTACACCCAGGTCACGTCCGTTTCCGCGCAACAGGAAGGCAACGGAGCAAGCGGCGCCCAGGTACGCTGGGGCGGCCAGATCATCAAGACCGAGCCGGGTCCGCAGGAAACCTGCTTCTACGTGCTGCAGCGTCCGCTGGACGACCAGGCCCGCCCGAAGGAAGGCAGCAGCGACAGCGAAACGCAGGGCCGCTTCGTGGCGTGCCGCGCCGGCTTCTACGATCCGGAAGTGTTCACCCGTGGCCGCGACATCACGGTGACCGGCGTCATCCAGGGCACCAAGTCGGAGAAGATCGGCGAATACGACTACGCGTATCCGCGCGTGGAAGCCAACGTGGTGTACCTGTGGCCCAAGCGCGTGCCCGTGAACTACGGGCCGGGCTGGTACGACCCGTACTGGGGTCCCTACTGGGGCCCGGGCTTTGGCCCGTGGGGACCGTGGGGTGGTTGGGGCTACTGGGGTGGCTACTACCCGACCCGCGTGATCGTGCGCCCGCCGCCGCCTCCGCCGCCGCACCACTGATCGATCAAAGAAAACGCCGGCAAAAGCCGGCGTTTTTTTATGGCGAGGCGCTATGTGATATCCAACGCTCAGCCCGGCGGCCAATGCATCTGGCGTCCCGCGAGCAGGTGCAGGTGCAGGTGGAATACCGTCTGGCCGCCGTATTCGTTGCAGTTGATCACGGTGCGATAGCCCTGGTCCGCCAGGCCCTCGCGACGCGCATAGGCCGCGGCAGCCAGCAGCAGCTTGCCCAGCAATTCCGCATCGGCGGCCGTCGCGCCATCCAGCGTGGCGATGGACTTCTTCGGCACGAACAGCACATGCACCGGAGCCTGCGGATTGAGATCGCGGAACGCGAGCACGTCATCGTCTTCGTAGACGATGTCGGCGGGAATTTCCCGTCGGATGATCTTGTCGAAGATGGTGTCGCCCATGACTGGTTCCTCAGGTTATGACAGACGCAGCAGCATACCGTGCGCACCCGGCGCCACCAGCTTGAATCCGAATTTCGCGTAGAGCGCATGCGCCGTGCCGTCGGCGATCAGCCCAACCATCGCGCGCGCCGGCGCACGCGCGTGCACGTCGTCCATCAGGGCCTGCATGATGCGCCGCCCCAGGCCCTTGCCTTGCCAGGCCGGCGCCACGGCGATATCGACCACGAACAGGAACAGGCCGCCGTCGCCCACCACGCGCCCCATGCCGATCAATGCACCGTCGTGGCGCACGCACACGGCGCTCCAGCTCGCGGGAAGGCCCACCGCCGCGCCCTGCTCCGACATCACGCTCAGTCCCGCTGCCGCGCGCAGGGCGCGGTATTCCTCGTTGCCGGGTATTTCAAAGGCGAGCGCCGGTTCCACGGCGTCAGTCCGCCGACTGCCGGCTGCCGAAGGCATGCGCCAGCGTGCCGCGATCGACGTACTCCAGCTCGCCACCCAGCGGCACGCCGTGCGCCAGCCGCGTCGGACGCACGTTGGCCGCGCGCGCGAGCTGCGCGAGGTAATGCGCGGTCGCCTCGCCTTCCACGGTGGGGTTGGTGGCGATGATCATTTCCTCCACCTCGCCTTCGGCCAGCCGTTCGGTGAGCCGATCGAGACCGAGCTCCTCGGGCCCCAGCCCATCCAGCGGGGACAGGCGCCCCAGCAGCACGAAATACTGGCCGCGATAACCGGTGGCCTGTTCGATGGCCGCCAGATCCGTGGGCGATTCCACCACGCACAGCACGTGGCGGTCGCGGCTGCTGCCGGAACACAGCGCGCACACCGGCGTTTCGCTGAAGTTGCGGCAGCGCGAGCAATTGCCGATCTCGCGCATGGCCTGCGCCAATACCTGGGCCAGGCGCTGCCCGCGTTCGCGGTCGCGCTCCAGCAGGTGGAAAGCCATGCGCTGCGCGCTCTTTCCGCCGACACCGGGCAGGCAGCGCAAGGCTTCGACGAGATCAGTGAGGAGCTTGCTCATGGATCGAAGTCACGGTGGGAGCGCACCGAAGTGCGCGAACGGGAGGAGGCTTGGCCTGGCGGCTTTCGCCGCATCGCGGCGATGGCATCCGCGCGCCCTGGTGGCCGGCGCGCGCTGCGCTCCCACGGAAACGTCAGAACGGCATCTTGAAGCCGGGCGGCAGGTTCAGGCCGGAGGTCACGCCGCCGAGCTTGTTCTTACTGACGTCCGCCACCTTGTTGACCGCGTCGTTGACCGCGGCGGCGACCAGATCCTCGGCCATCTCCGGGTCATCGGCGAACAGCTGGCGGTCGATCTGCACGCGGCGCACTTCATGCGCGCCCGTCATGACGACGGTGACGAGGCCGCCACCGGCGCTGCCGGTGACTTCCAGCTTGGCGATCTCTTCCTGCGCACGCTTCATTTCTTCCTGCATGCGCTGGGCCTGCTGCATCAGCTGACCGATCTGTCCTCTCATGATTCGACTCCGCTAGGTCTTTCAGTGTTCAAACGGCTTGATCGACTGGGGCACCACGCGCGCGCCAAATTCGCGCTTGAGCGACTGCACCAGGGGATCTTCCTCGATGGCTTGCTCGGCCGCCGACTGGGCGGCCTCGCGGGCATTGGCGGCGCGCGCCGCGGGGGTTTCGGCGGCCGCGCCATGCGCTTCGACGAAACGCAGCTTCACGCGCTCACCCAGCACCTGGCTGATGCGTTCTTCCATCTGGCCGGTCATGGGCTCGACCGCCAGATGCATGTGCATGGGCTGCAAGGCCAGCACCAGCGTCTGGCCTTCGCGCTCGCGCAGCGCGGCGTTCTGGGCCAGCTGGCCCAGCGGACCGCGCAGGTTCGCCTGCTCGATCAGGCTGTCCCAGTGCGGCAGGCCGTTGGCATCCGTCGCCACCGGCGCACGCGGCGCGGGTGCGGCGGCGGGCGGCGCCACCGGCGCGGGGGCGGCACGTGCGGGCGATGGCTCCGCCACGCTGGCCATGTGCATGCGTTCGTTGGCCACCGGGGCCGAGGCGCGTGGCGGCTGGGCTGGTGCGCGCGGCGCGGCGCTGGCCGCCGGGCGCTCGGCATGCGCGCCGCCGCCCTCGGCCGGGCGGAAGGCGAGCATGCGCAGCATGGCCATTTCGAAGCCGGTGCGGGCGTCCGGGGCGAGCGCGAGGTCGCGGCGGCCCGTGGTGGCGATCTGGTAGTACAACTGCACGTCTTCCGGCGCCAGCTGCGCGGCAAGGCCGGCGAGCGCGTCGCCGTCGCTGTCGTCCTGCTCCGGACGGTAGCCGGGCACCAGTTGGATCAGCTGGATGCGATGGAGCACGCTGGCCAGGTCGTCCAGCACGCCGCCGAAATCGGGCGAGAACGATGCGATGCGCGCGCACTCGGCCATCATCGATTCGCCGCTGCCCTCGACCAGCGCCTGCAGCAGCCCCAGCACCTGCCCGCGCGCCACGCTGCCGAGCATGGCGCGCACGTCGTCCACGCGCAGCGAGCCGCCGCCATAGGCGATGGCCTGGTCCAGCAGCGAGAGGCCGTCGCGCAGCGAGCCATCCGCGCCGCGCGCCAGCTCGGCGATGGCGGCGTCTTCGTACGGGATGTTCTCCGCGCCCAGGATGTGGCGCATCTGCCCGGAGATCTGCTCCGGCAGCAGGCGCTTCAGGTTGAACTTCAGGCAGCGCGACAGCACCGTCACCGGCAGCTTCTGCGGGTCGGTGGTGGCGAGCAGGAACTTCACGTGCGGCGGCGGCTCTTCCAGCGTCTTCAGCAGCGCGTTGAAGGCCGGCTTGGAAAGCATGTGCACCTCGTCGACCAGGTACACCTTGAAGCGGCCGCGCGCGGGAGCGTACTGCGCGTTCTCGATCACCTCGCGCACATCGTCCACGCCGGTGTTGCTGGCCGCGTCGATCTCGAGCAGGTCGACGAAGCGGCCCGCGTCCACCGCGGTGCACACGGCGCACTCGCCACAGGGATCGGCCGATTCGCCACGCTCGCAGTTCAGCGACTTGGCGAAGATGCGCGCGATGGTGGTCTTGCCCACGCCACGGGTACCGGTGAACAGGTAGGCGTGGTGCATGCGGCCGGTGTCGAGCGCATTGGTGAGCGCGCGCACGACGTGCTCCTGCCCGACGAGTTCAGCGAACTTGCGAGGGCGCCATTTGCGCGCGAGTACCTGATAGGACATTCCGGTATACCTTGGGGCAAGTCCCGATTGTGCCAAGTGGACGGGGGATAAGTCAGCATTGACTATCGCGGCTTGGCGAGGGGCCCAAAAGGCGGCGGCCCTGCCAGCCACACCCCGGCACCCGAATCATTCGCTACCGTTGCTCCCTTCCGGGCCTGGCGGGGTTTACGAACTATCGTCGCGGGGGGACCGACAGGGCCACCATAGACGGGGACAAGGCTATGCCCTAATCCCGATGTTCGCGCCGATACGGGATCGTCGCGTTTTTGAAACTGGCGGAGAGGGCGGGATTCGAACCCGCGATACGGGGATAAGCCGTATACACACTTTCCAGGCGTGCTCCTTCAACCACTCGGACACCTCTCCGCACGCAAAACCTTTACTGCAACCATCCGCGACGGGCGGGATGGTTCGGCCCCTCCTGGGCCTCACCCCTCGCTTACGCTCGGGGCCAACCTCCGGTTGTCCAAATTCGTTCCGGACGAATTTGTCGAACCCTTTCGATACGGGAATAAGCCGTATCCACACTTTCCAAGCCTGCGCCTTCAACCACTCGGACACCTCTCCGCCATGGTGAAACCGCTTGCCGGGGACACAGTCCCGGCAAAGAGGCGAAAGGATAGCGGGACGGGCCCGTTCACACAAGATAGCGGCGGGGGCGTCTCGCTCACTCCTGCGGCACGTCCCGCAGGAACACCGACAGGTCCGTCGCCGGCGGCCTGGCTGGGACCTGGTAGAACATGTCCGCTACGAAACCGCGGTGGTAGGTGGCGTGGTTGACTACGTGGAGCATCATTTCCTCGCGGCTCATGCACCCTTCCCCGCCGCCGATGAACTGAAACGTGACCCGCTCGGCTGCCTGTTCCGGCGTGAGTGCCGAGGCATAGTCGAGATACCACGCGTTCATGGCCTGCTGCCGCGCCCACAGTTCGTCGAACGGCAAGGGCTCGGGCGTGTTGCGGCTGGTATGGCCGTGGGTGCGGCCTTGCAGGTGCGCCTGGAAAATGTCGTCGACGACCCAGGTATGGCTGAGCGTGCGCAGCATGTTGCCGAAGATAGTGGCGCGCGGAGCGGTCGCCGCTCCCTCGGGCAGTGCCGCCACCGCGGCATAGGTCAACCGGTCGGCCCAATCCCGGTAACGCAGCAGCTTGCGCAGATAGGCAGTGGACATGGTGTTTTGGTATTCCTTGTGAACGGCGTCAGCCAGCGTCGGGAAGCAGCGGCGCCGGCGCCGGAAGCGTCAGGCGATCACCGGTACGCGCGACGGTGTAGCCAAGTGAGGTCAGTGCCTGGCCATCGGCTTCGCTGCCGTAGTGGTACAGGCGCAAACGGGCGCGCCACGCCTCGGGATATTCGCGCTCGATATCGTCCACGCCGGTGTGCGAGGGATTGCCCACCAGGCCGCAATCGTGCGCGATGAGTTCCGTGCTGCCCGCCACGCGCGCGAGCACCTCGGGAATCGGGCGCGTGTCACCGGTGTAGGCAAAGCTGCCCGCCAGGGCCACGCCGTAGGAGGTACCGGCCATGTGGTGGCGCGTGCCGAAGACATCGAACCACAGGCCGTCCAGCCAAAAACCCCGCGTGCAGGGCACCAGGTGGAAGGCTTCCCAGAAATTCACGCCCCCTTCGGCCAGCACGTTCGGATAGTCCGCCACGCGCGCCTGCAGCCAGGGCAATAGGCCGGCATGCACGAACACTTTGGTGCGCCCTCGCCATGCGTCGTCGAACCACAGCCGGAAGAACAGCCGCTCCATGCCACCGATGTGATCCATGTGGGTATGCGTGATGTACAACGCACGCGGCGGTTCGCCATAGGCGGCGACGTAGCGGTCCAGCGTGTCGGGGCCGCAATCGATCAGCAGCATCGGCTTGCCGTCACGCTCCAGCACCACGGCGGACGAGCCCAGTTCCACGGCATGCGCCGCGCCGACACCCAGGAAATGCAGGGACCAGTTCATGCTCTCAGCGTACGCTCATAGCGGTAGACCAGGGGTTTCCACAACGTCTCCTCGAAGGCCGCCTCGCCTTGCGCCGCCGCACCAAGCTTCACCAGCGAGCGTCGCAGGCGCTGCAGGTTGGCCTGCTGCCAGCTCTCGGCGGGCTCGCGTTGGCGGCCGCGGTCGAAATCGATCAGGTACAGCGCATCATCCGTCACCAACACGTTGTGCGCGTTGAGATCGGCGTGCCAGATGCCGGCGCGATGAAACCGCGCCACCAGCGCACCGACCAGCTCTGCCATTTCACCGTCCAGCCGCCCTGCGGCCAGGCACTGGGCCAGCGTCTGCGCGTCGGCGATGCGGCGGGTGATGAGGTCGGCTTCGTAGAACAGCCCGTGCCGGCGATAACGGCAGGCCACCGGCACCGCGCTGGGCAAGCCGAGCGCGGCGATGCGCGCGAGCAGGCGGAATTCCATGAAACTGCGGGTGTGGTCGGCGCCTGACCAGAGGTAGCGGTCGCCCATCAGCCTGGCGACCATGCCGCCGCGACGGTAATGGCGCAGCACGCATTCGCCGGCCGGCGTGTCGATGATGGCCACGCCGCCGCGACCACCCGACTGTTGGCGCAATGCCCCGCGTTCGCGCCAAGCCTCGGGCTCGAACCAGGCATCGTCGACTTGTGGCGACACCGCGGCGTCGAACAGAATCGCACCCGTGGCGCCTTCGCGAATTCGTTCCTGCATCGCCATCTGTACGTCAGACGTCCGCCCTGGGCCCATTGCCACGATTCTAGCCGAGGGCTGCCGCGAATCCACGCCGCCACACCGAGCTGCCCACGCCATGCCTACGCCCACCTCGATCTGCATCCTGCGCACCTCCGCCATCGGCGACGTGACCCACGTCGTGCCCCTGGTGCGGACGCTGCAGGCCGCATGGCCGCAGCTCGAGTTGACTTGGATCGTGGGCAAGCTGGAGCGGAAGCTGGTGGGCGATATTCCCGGCGTCCGTTTCGTCACCTTTGACAAGGGCGCCGGCTTGGCCGGCATGCGCGCCGTCGGCGATGCGCTCAAGGGCCAGCGCTTCGACGCCCTGCTGCAAATGCAGGTGGCCCTGCGTTCCAACCTGCTCAGCCTGTTCGTCAAGGCCAACCGGCGCATCGGCTACGACCAGGCGCGCGCCAAGGACGGGCATGGCCTGGTGATTCGCGAACGCATCCCCGCGCGCACCGGCGAGCACGTGCTGGACGCCATGGGCAGTTTCTGCGAGCCACTGGGCCTGAAGCAGACACAGGTGCGCTGGGACATCCCCATTCCCGAAGAAGCCCATGCCTGGGCCGCCGAACAGCTGCCGGGCGAACAGCCGACTTTGCTGGTGAGCCCGACCTCCAGCCACGCGCTGCGCAACTGGCGCCCAGAGCGCTACGCCGCGGTGATGGACCACGCCGCCGCCCGCGGCTGGCGCGTGGTGCTGGTGGGCGGCCCGTCGGCTTTCGAACGCAGCATGGCGGATGCCGTGCTCGCCGCCTGCCGCCATGCGCCGCTCGACCTGACCGGCAAGGACACGCTGAAGAAGATGATGGCCATGCTGGTGCGTGCGCCCATGCTGCTGACGCCGGATTCGGGCCCGATGCACATGGCCAATGCCGTGGGCTGCAAGGTGCTGGGCCTGCACGCGGCCAGCAACCCGAACCGGTCCGGCCCCTATTCCGACCGCCGCTGGTGCGTGGACAAGTACGACGAGGCTTCGCTCGCCTTCTTCGGCAAGCCGGCCAGCGAGATTCCGTGGGGCGCCAAGATCGAAAAGCCCGGCGTGATGGACCTGATTGCCGTCGACGACGTGGTCGATCGCTTCGAGGCCTGCGCCGCGCACCTCGGGCTGGCCTGAGCAACGGCGGGAGCGCTGCAAGTGCGCTCCCGCTGGAAACGCGCGCTTACTTCGCGCGGTAGTCCTGGTACGACTTCTCTTCCACCAGTTGCGAGCCCAGCTTGAGGTTGATCTCGCGCTTCACCGCCGCGCGCTCGTCGTTCTGGAAATACACCGAGCGGGCCAGCTCGATGAACTCCGCGTCGAAAGCCTGCGCCTTTTCCTTCAGGCGGATGCGGTCCTCGATGTCCCACAGCGCCTCGTTCACCGCGAGCAGGCGGGCGCGCTCGGCCGAGATGTCCGTCTTCGACGCCGGATGGCCAGCCCAGGTGGCGTTGAGCAGTTCCAGTTCGGTGCGCACGTTGGCCAGCTTGGCGGCATCGCTGATCTGCCTGGACTTGATCTCCAGGATGGTGATCTTGTCGATCAGCTCGCCGTAGGAAACCGGGACTTGGATAAGGCTCATGGGAACTCCAGAAAAGGGACCGTGGTCCGGTGACGTGCCCGTCACGGCGGCCGACCGAGAAAGCGCTCATGATAAGGCCTACTGCCCCGATCATTCAGTCCATCATTCAGCCTGCCCAGCTAGACTGGCGGCGCAACATCTTCCCAATGGAGAGAAAGTCCATGTTCACCCCTCGCCTCGCCGTGTTGTCGCTGGCAGCCCTGCTGGCCGCCAGCCCGTTCGCCGCCAGCGCCCAGTCGTCGCGCAATGGCGTGCTGGTCCGCAACGACGGCATCTACCTCCGCTGTGACCAGTGCGGCACGGTGGAATCCATCGACCAGAACATTACCCAGGGCCACGACCACAGCATGGCCGGCACCATCATCGGCGGCATCGCCGGCGGCGTGCTGGGCAACCAGGTCGGCAAGGGCAAGGGCAATACCCTCGCCACCGTGGCGGGCGCCGTGGGCGGCGGCTACGCCGGCAATCGCATCGGCGCGAACAGCGGCCGCCCGAATGCCAGCTACACGCTGCGCATCCGCATGGGCAACGGTTCCTACGCCAACGTGACCGTGCCGGACGCCAGCGCCATCCGCCAGGGCGACCTGGTGCAGATCGACCCACAGGGCAATATCGTCCGCATCCAGTAATGCGACGCGCGCTTGTTCCCACGAAAAAGCCGACCCTCGGGTCGGCTTTTTTTGTGCCAAGGATCAGCGCTCCAGGCGCCGCAAGCTTGCCTCGATGTCGTCGAAGAAGGCCCGCGGCAATACCGCCCGCACCGGCACGGCCCACCAGTGCGGCTGCGCGAACGCCCGGCATTTCACTGCATCCTTCTCGGTCATCAGCACGGGCATGTCGTCGCCAAAGGCGAGGTCGCCCGGCACGAACGCATGGTGATCGGGAAAGGCGTGCTCGATCACCTGCAACCCCTGCGCGCGCAGGCTGGCGAAAAAGCGCACGGGATGGCCGATGGCGGCGACCGCGTGCACGGTCTGTCCGGCAAGCTCCGCCAGCGGGCGGGTGTGATCGTCGATCAGCGCGCGGATGTGGCCGCCCTTGAGCTCCATCGCCACGTCACCCGGCGCCACCACGCCGCCGTTGCATACGCGATAGCTGACCGTGCGCAGGCGCGACATCGGCTCACGCAGCGGGCCTGCCGGCAGCAGGCGCCCATTGCCGAAACGCCGCACGCCATCGATCACGCAAATCTCAAAGTCACGGGCCAGCGCATAGTGCTGCAAGCCATCGTCCGCGATCACCACATCGCAACCCGCGGCGAGCAGCAGCTTCGCCGCCGCTGGCCGGTCACGCCCGACGGCCACCGGCACGCCACTGGCGCGAATCAGGCAAGGCTCGTCGCCGACCCGCGCAGGATCGGGCAGTTCATCCAGCAGCAACGGTTCTTTCTGCGAACCGCCATACCCGCGGCTCACCACGCCGGGCGTGTAGCCGCGCTTGCGCAGCGCATCCGCCAGGGCGATGGTCAACGGCGTCTTGCCGGTGCCGCCCACGCTCACATTGCCGATCACCACCACCGGCACCGGCAGGCGCACGCTGCGCAGTACGCCGAGGCGATACAGGCCACGCCGCAGCGCCGTCACTGCGCCGTAGAGCCACGAAAGCGGCGTGGTCCACCATGGCGCTCGCGCCGTGCCGTACCACGCCGATTCGAGCCGCTCGGCCAGCGTCATGCGACGGCCTCAGTCACCGGGCTGGCTGTGGAACTGCATGCGATGCAGCGCGGCGTACTGGCCGCCCAGCGCCAGCAACTGCTCGTGGGTGCCACGCTCGACGATGTGCCCGCGCTCCATCACTGCAATCTGGTCGGCATGCTCGATGGTGGACAGGCGATGGGCGATCACCAGCGTCGTGCGATCGCGCATCAGGCCTTGCAGGGCCTGCTGGATCAGCCGCTCGGATTCGGTGTCCAGCGCGCTGGTGGCTTCGTCCAGCACCAGGATCGGCGCGTTCTTCAGGATGGCGCGCGCAATGGCGATGCGCTGGCGCTGGCCGCCCGAAAGCCTGTTGCCGCCCTCGCCGATCTGGCTGTGGATGCCCTCCGGCAGGCCCGCGATGAATTCCATCGCGTGCGCCGCCTCGGCGGCCGCGATGATCTCCTGCTCGCTGGCGCCGGCCAGCTCGCCATAGGCGATGTTTTCCGCCACCGTGCCGTCGAACAGCACCACGTTCTGGCCTACCCACGCGATCTGCCGGCGCAACGAGGCCAGGGTGTAGTTCTCGTAGTTTTCGCCATCGAGCAGGATGCGCCCGCTGGACGGTTCGTTGAATCGCGGCAGCAGGCTGACCAGGCTGCTCTTGCCGCTGCCCGAACGTCCCACCAGCGCCGTCACCGTGCCCGGCGCGCAGTGCAGGTCGATGGACGCCAGCGCCTGGAAATCGCCCACGGGATAAACCAGGCCGACCTTGTCGAAACGCAGGTCGCCCCGGGTGCGTTCCAGCACCTTGGTGCCGTTGTCCACTTCCGCGGGCAGGTCCATCACGCCGAACAGGTTCTCGGCTGCCGAGATGCCCGTCTGCAAGGTGGATTGCACGTTGGTCAGGCGCTTCAGCGACGACAGCATGCCGCCCATGGCGGTGAGCACGGCGATGAACACGCCCGGCGAGATGTGATCGATCTGCGATGGCCGCGACGCAAGGAACACCATGCCCGCCAACGCCAGCGACGCCACCGTCTGGATGGACGAACCGGAAATGGCGCTGGTGGCGATGACCTTCATGTTGAGGTAGCGCGCGCGGTCGGAGACCTGCTTGAAGCGCTCGTCCGCCTGCTGCTGGCCGCCGTAGATGCGCACCTCGCGGTTGGCCTTGATCATCTCGTCCACCGTGCCGGTGACCGAGCCCATCATGCCCTGGATGCGCCGGCTGACCACGCGGTAGCGGCGGCTCACCGCCGAGGCGATAAGCACGATCGCCGGCACCAGGATCAGCAAGGCGGTGGTGAGGTACACGCTCTTCTGCAGCATCACCACGATCATGCCGATGACGGTGATGCTCTCCGTCACGGCTACTTTCAACGCATCGGTGGACGCGCCCGCCACCTGCTCACTGGTGTAGGTGATGCGCGAGACCTGGTGGCCGGAGTGCTCGCTGCCGAAGAACGACGCGGGCAGGCGCAGGTAGGCGGCAAACACGTCGCGCTGCATGGACTGCACCACGTTGCGCGCCACGTAGCCCATGCCATAGTTGCTGATGAGGATGGCGATGCCGCGCACCGCGAAAATGCCGATGATCCACCACGGCATCCAGCGGATGAGGTACGGGTCCTTCTTCTCCAGCAGCTGGTCCATGATGGGTTGCAGCTTGCTGGTGAACAGCGCCAGCGCGCCGCCATCCAGCGCAAAACCGAAGATGGCGATCAGGATCACCGGCCAGTAGCGGGCGGAATAACCCAGCAACCGCTTGTAGACCTGCCGGCTTTTTGCATCCCACAGGGCGACTTTCTTCTTGCCGTCGCTCATGGACCCGTGCCCGACTGCGTCGGCGTGGTGGCGATGGACAGCTTGGTGAAGCCCAACTGGCCCAGGGCGTCCATGGCGGTGACCACGTTCTGGTGCGGCGTCATCGCATCCGCGCGGATGGTGACCTGGCGCTCGCGGTCGTCACCGGCCACATTGGCGATGGCCTGCTTGAGCGGCTCCACGCCCTCGCCGTGGACTTCGTCGCTGCCCACGAAGAAGTGGCCGTCGCGATCCACCACGATGGTGAGCGCGGGCGCCTGCATGTCGCGTTCTTCCGCGCTGGCCTTGGGCAGGGTTACCTGCATCCGCGAATGCTGGATGAAGGTGGTGGTGAGCACGAAGAACATCAGCAGGGTAAGCAGCACGTCGATCAGCGAGATCACGTTGATCTCGAAATCGTCCTGCCGGCGGTCATTGCCGATACGCATGCGTCAGCCCGCGCTCGACTCGGAGGCGGCCGCCGCGCGCGACGTGCGGGTGCGCGGCGCGGGCGTCGGCTGGTTCACGGTCAGCTCGTCAAGCAGCTCGGTCGCCTGCTTTTCCATTTCCACGCAGTAGCCGGCCACCTTGGAACGGAAGTAGCGATGCAGCACGTAAGCCGGAATGGCGACGATCAGGCCGGTGGCCGTGCAGATCAGCGCCTCGCCGATGCCGCCCGCCATCTTCATGGGATCGCCCACGCCGCCGCGCATCACTTCCATGAACATGCGGATGAGGCCGATGACGGTGCCGAGCAGGCCCAGCAGCGGGCCGATCAGGGCGATGGTGCCGAGCGTGTTGAGGTAGCGCTCCATGCGATGGACGACATGGCGGCCCGTATCCTCGATGCGCTCCTTGATGAGTTCACGCGGACGGTTGCGCACGGCCAGGGCCGAGGCCAGCAGTTCGCCGAGCGGCGAGCCATTCGCCAGCGTGGCGAGGTGGTTTGGATCCAGCTGCCCCGAGCGCGCCCAGTTGCGCACTTCCTCGCCCAGGCCGGGCGGCAGCACGGATTTGCGGCGCAGGGTCCAGCAACGCTCCAGCACGATCGCCAGCGCGACCGCCGAACAGATCAGGATGGGCAGCATCGCCCAGCCACCAGCCATCAGGATTTCCAGCACAACGACTCCGGGTCGCTCAGATAGTCAGGGAAGCTCGCATCATATCAGTCTCACCCCGCCGTTCCGCGGCACCGGTGGCAGTTGCGAAAAGCGTGTGAAGAGGCTTTTTGGGGGCCGGATGGACCGCTTGCAAGGCCGCCACGGACTCATTCGCGCCAGTAGCGAGACTGGCGCTGTCGCCAGGTCGCGGCGACGCGAGGCGGCCCGTCCGGCGGCGCATCCACCTGGATCGCGCCGGCGGTCGCCGTATTCAGCCAGGGCACGCCGGCCTCGTCATAGCGCTGCATGACGGCCGCATTGGGGTGGTGGAAGCGGTTGCGCCATCCCGCCGATACCAGCGCCAAGGTTGGCGATGTGGAGCGAATGAACCCGACGCTGGATGAGGTCTTGCTGCCGTGATGCGGCACGGACAACACCAGCGGCCCGCCGGAAGGTATCGCCGCCGCCACGGTCGGTTCCACTGCGGAGGTGATATCGCCGGTCAGCAAGGCGCGGCCGCCCTTCCCTTCGACCAGCAGCACGCAGGACCGATCGTTCGCCGGCCCGCCCTGCTTGCCCGACGGCAATATCTGCACGGTCACGCCATCCCACTGCCAGCGCTTGCCGGGTTCACAGGCCGCCATGGCAATGGGCAAGCGCTCCGGCTCGCCGGATATGCGCTCGGCTTCGGGAAACGCCGCCGCCACGGCCGGTATGCCACCCGCGTGATCGTTGTCCGCGTGACTGGCGACGATCAGGTCCACCCGCCCAATGCCCAGCGCATGCAGCGAAGGCAGCACGGCGGCCTCGCCAAGATCGAAATCCGAGGGATAACGGGCTCCGGCGTCATAGACCAGCGCGTGATGCTCCGTGCGGACCAGCACGGACAAGCCCTGCCCCACGTCGAGCATCCACAGTTGGAATCCGCCCGCCACCGGAAGACTCCGCGGTGGAAACAGCAGCGGCAGGAACAGCAGGCCGCCCAGCCAACGCATGGGCACGCCACGCGGCATGAACAGCCACAGCGCACCCAGTGTGGCGAACAGCAAGGCCCATCCGCCGACTTCAGGCAAGTACCAGTGTGCGCCCGGCCAAGTGGCCATGCGCTCCAGCAGCCACCACTGCGCATGCGCGAGCCATCCGGCGCACCAGAACACCGGCTGCGCCAGCGGCGGACAGAGGCCCAGCGCAATCATCCCCACCAGGGTCACCGGCACGATGACGAAGCTGACGAAGGGCACCGCGATCAGGTTGGACAACGCGCCCACCAGCGACGATTCGCCGAAGAACCACATGGTGAGCGGCAGCAGCGACAGCGTCATCACCAACTGGCCGGCCGACAGCTCGTGCAGGAAGCCGCGCAGGCCGCGGCCGCGCGTGTTCATGCAAGCCATGAGGAAGGCAACGCCGATGAAGGACAGCCAGAAGCCCGCCGACAACACCGACAGGGGATCCACCACCAGCACCGACATCAAGGCGACGGAAAGCGTCTGCGGGCCGTTCGCATGGCGCCGCGAACAACGCGCCAGGGCCACCATGCCGATCATCAGCAGCGTGCGCACCGTGGGCAGGCCAAACCCCGCCAGCGCGCCGTACACGCCGGCGACCAGCATCGCCATCGCCGCCTGCGCCTGCACTCGCGGCACGCGCAAGCCCAGGCGAGGAAACAGCAGATAGACCAGGCGCGCGAACCACACGCCGAACAGCGCCGCCACGCCCACGTGGAATCCCGAGATGGCGATGAGGTGCGGAATGCCATTGGCCCGCGCTACTTCCCAGTCGCGCTGGCTGAGTCCGCGCGTGTCGCTGACGGAAAACGTCTGCAGCAAGGCCACGTCGTGCGGATCGTCCACGCGCGCGGCGATGCCGCGGCTGATGGCATCGCGAACCGCATTGATGCAGAACGGCGTGGCGCCGAGTTGCTCGTTGCTTGCGCCATTGCGCACATAACCGACGGCCACGATATGGCGTTCCAGCGCGCTGCGCTCGCTGTCCGCACCACCCGGATTGAGCATGCCGCGCGGACGCTTCAGCCGCAGAGTGAGCTGCCAGCGGCTGCAGGGCGGAATCTCCGGCGCGCCGTTGTACCAGTTCACCCGCACGCGGCCGCGCAAGGCCAGCGGCGTGGCGCCGAAGCGTGCGTCTTCGATATCCAGCAGAAAGCCGGTGGCGTCGTCGCGTGCCAGCGGCAGGTCAACGACGCGGCCCACGACGTGGATGTCCTGCCCTTCCCGTTCGCGCGGCAACCGCGCGTCCATCCCCGCATCGCCACGCCAGCATGCCCATGCGATACCGAGCAGGCACCAGGCAAGTACGCGTCCCCAGGAACCACAACGAAACAGAGCGAGCGCCACGCAGGCACCGACACCACACACCCACGCCGGCGGCAGCGTGACCCACCATTGCACGGCCAGCACGCCGAGCAACGACATGACCGCAGGTACCAGGGCACCGTCCTTGCGCACGTTCCATCCCGTTCCGTGAAAAGCAACAGGTTAGTGAGTGCGCAGCGACAACGGCGCTGAAAAACGTGTAGGCGTCAGCGCCAGGGGCCGCCCGATGGCGGCCGGGAGGTCAGGCGAAAACCTTGTCCACCAGCTCGCCGTTGTGCAGTTCGAGCGTGCGGTCCATCCGCGCCGCCAGGCGGTTGTCGTGCGTCACGAGGATGAAGCTGGTGCCGATCTCGCGGTTGAGTTCGAGCATCAGGTCGTACACCTGCGCGGCGTTGGTTTCGTCGAGGTTGCCGGTGGGTTCGTCGCCCAGCACCACGGCGGGGCGCGTCACCAGCGCGCGCGCCACGGCGCTGCGCTGGCGCTCGCCACCGGACAGCTCGGCCGGCTTGTGATGCAGGCGCTGGCCCAGGCCCACGCGCCCGAGCAGCAACGAGGCCTGTCGCTCCGCATCGCGGATCGACACGCCGCGGATCAACAGCGGCATGCAGACGTTTTCCAGCGCGGTGAACTCCGGCAGCAGATGGTGGAACTGGTAGATGAAGCCCATCGAGCGGTTGCGCACGCGGCCGCGTTCGGCATCGGACAGGCTGGACAGGTTGCGCCCTTCCACTTCCACCGAGCCCTTGGTCAGCGTATCCAGCCCGCCAAGGATGTGCAGCAGCGTGCTCTTGCCCGAGCCCGATGCGCCCACGATGGCCAGCGTCTCACCGCGATTCAACGTGAAGCTCACATCCGACAGCACGTCGGTCTTCAGGTCGCCTTCTTCGTACGTCTTGGCGATGTGGCTGGCGCGCATCACCACGCCGCTGTGGTTGTTCATCGGCTTATTCATAACGCAGCGCCTGCGCAGGCTGGGTGCGCGACGCACGCCAGGCGGGATAAAGGGTGGCCAGCAGCGAGAACAGGAAGGTGATCAAGGCCACCCAGCCCACGTCGCCCGCATCGAGCTTGCTCGGCAATTCGCTGATGTAATAGACGTCCGGCGAGAGGAAGGTCACGCCCGTGACGTGCTCGATCCACTTCACGATTACCGGCAGCTTCCACGACAGCAGCGAGCCCAGCGCCACGCCGAAGCCGATGCCGACGAAACCGACCAGCACGCCCTGCACCATGAACATGCCCATGATGCTGCGCGGCGTGGAGCCGAGCGTGCGCAGGATGGCGATGTCGGCCTGCTTGTCCGTCACCAGCATCATCAGCATGGAAATGAGGTTGATCACCGCGACCAGGATGATCAGCGAGAGGATGATGAACATCACTTTCTTCTCCATCGAAATGGCGGAGAAGAAGTTGGCGTGGCTGTCCATCCAGGTATCAACGCGATAGACCTGGCCCAGCTGGTCGGCCAGCTCGCGCGCCACTTCGCGCGCATTGAACATGTCGTCCAGCTTCAGGCGGATGCCGGTGGGGCCGTCCAGGCGATTGAGCCGCTCGGCGTCCGTCATGTTGACCAGGGCCAGGCCGGAGTCGAACTCCTGCATGCCCATTTCAAACACGCCCGACACGGTGAAGGTGCGCAGGCTCGGCACGCTGCCGGTGATCGGCGAGGACTGGAACGAAGGCACTGCGACAATGACCTTGTCGCCCACCGCGACACCCAGTTGCATCGCCAGCTCGCGGCCCAGCACGACATTCCAGCTGCCCGGGGTCAGCCCGCTGAGCTTGCCTTCCACCATGTGCTGGTCGATGTCCGACACCTTGGGCTCTTCCGCCGGCTCGATGCCGCGGATCAGTCCGCCCGTGGAACGGCGGGCCTGGAAGAACGCCTCCGACTCCACGTAGGGCGCAGCGCCCTTCACGTGCTTGTTCGCCTCGGCGATCTTCACCGCGCGCGGCCATTCCTCCACCGCCTGCCCGGGCATGCCCGATACGGTGGCATGCGAGATGGCGCCGAGGATGCGCGAGCGCAGTTCGTCGTCGAAGCCGTTCATCACCGACATCACCGTGATCAGCGCGGTCACGCTGATGGCGATGCATACGATGGACACAGTGGAAATGAAGGAGATGAACTGGTTGCGACGCTTGGCGCGGGTGTAACGCAGGCCGATGAAAAGCTCTAGCGGTCGGAACATTAGGGCGGTCGCTTTGGAAGTTCGATGGGCTGGCCGCCCGAATGGCGGGATTATCGCCTGTAACGCGGCTAAACCGTAGGACCGCGTTCAGCCGCCAGAGTGCCCGATGCCTCGACCTGTGCCAGCCGCATGCGCAGGCGACGACGGATATCCGCATCGCTGTTGTCCGGCGCCAGCAGCAACAAGGCCGATTGCCGCCCCGGCAAGGACAACCGCAACCACACGAGCTTCTCGCCGATCACCCGGAAGGACGCCAGGGTCGCCACGACATTCTCGCCGGCACGCATCCGCAGGCTCCAGCTGCCATCGCGCGCCCAGCCGGCGGCTTCGATGCGGCGATCCGAAAAACGCATCCACGTGCGCCGGCAAGCGAGCGGCACGCCCAGGGTCACGACCAGCTTGGCCGGCCACGGCACGGCGCTCATCCAGGTCGCCAGCAAGGCGATCGGGGATACGAACAGCAGCAGACGGCCCAGCCAGCGCGAAGGCCGGCACTCAAAGCCGATGGCGGGCGCGGATGTCATCGATGATGGCCTGCCAGTCCGGGCGGCTCGCCTTGGCGTGCCCCATCACCCAGTCCCACAGGTCCGGGTCCTGCACGTCCAGCAGTTCATCGAAGGCCTGGCGCTGGGCTTCGTCGGCGTGGGCGAAGCGCTCGTCCAGCCAGCCGCCGAACAGCGCGTCCAGTTCGCGGGTGCCGCGGCGGGTGCGCCAGCGAAGGCGCTTGATGCGGGCTTCGTCCATAAAAAACGCGGTGCGCCTCCTATCGAATACTCCCTCTCCCCTTGTGGGAGAGCTTTGGGGAGAGGGGGCGAGCTTGCCTCAGTCGGGCAAGTGCCGACCTTATCGCGAGCACCCGCCCCTCACCCTTCCCTCTCCCAAGAAGGGAGAGGGAACAGGAGCATTAGGTCCGACGCTCGACGATCAGCTTCTTGATCTCCGCAATCGCCTTGGCCGGGTTCAGGCCCTTCGGGCAGGTGCGGGCGCAGTTCATGATCGTGTGGCAGCGGTACAGCTTGAACGGATCTTCCAGATCGTCCAGGCGCGCACCGGTGTCCTCGTCCCGGCTGTCGACGATCCAGCGATAGGCCTGCAGCAGGATCGCGGGACCAAGGTAGCGGTCGCCGTTCCACCAGTAGCTCGGGCAGCTGGTCGAGCAGCAGGCACAGAGGATGCACTCGTAGAGGCCATCGAGCTTCTTGCGGTCTTCCGGCGACTGCAGGCGCTCCTTGTCGGCCGGCGCCGGGCTCTGTGTGCGCAGCCAGGGCTTGATCGAGGCGAACTGCGCGTAGAAGTGCGTGAGGTCCGGCACCAGGTCCTTCACCACCGGCATGTGCGGCAGCGGGTAGATCTTCACGTCGCCGGAGGCGCAATCACCGATGGCCTTGGTGCAGGCCAGGGTGTTGGTGCCGTCGATGTTCATGGCGCACGAACCGCAGATGCCTTCGCGGCACGAACGGCGCAGGGTCAGCGTCGGATCGATTTCGTTCTTGATCTTCAGCAGGGCGTCCAGAACCATCGGGCCGCACGCGGCGAGGTCTACCTCATACGTGTCGATGCGCGGGTTCTGGCCGTCGTCCGGCGACCAGCGATAGATGCGGAACGTCCGCGGCTTCTTCGCGTCCTTGGCCGGAAAGTGCTTGCCCGGCTGGACCGTGGAATTCTTGGGAAGCGAAAACTCTGCCACAGTGGCTCTCCAGTCCGGGTATCAGTAAACGCGCTTCTTCGGCGGCACGACTTCGACGTCGTTCGTCATGGTGTACATGTGCACCGGACGGAAGTCGAAGCTGGCCTTGCCGTTCTCGTCGACCGCCACCAGCGTGTGCTTCTGCCAGTTGTGGTCGTCGCGCTCCGGGAAGTCCTCGCGGGCATGCGCGCCGCGGCTCTCTTCGCGCTGGGCCGCCGAGTACATGGTGGCCACGGCCTGGTCGAGCAGGTTGGCAAGCTCCAGCGTCTCGATGAGGTCGGAGTTCCACACCAGCGAGCGATCGCTGACGCCCACGTCCTTGAACGAATCGCGGACCTTGGTGATCTTCTCGCAGCCTTCCTTCAGCGACTCGCCGGTGCGGAACACGGCCGCGTCGGTCTGCATGGTGCGCTGCATTTCCGCGCGGATCTTCGCGGTCGGCAGGCTGCCCTTGGCGTTGCGCAGGCCGTCGAAGCGCGCCAGTGCCTTGTCCAGCACGCTGGCCGGCAGGTCCTTGTGCGGCGTGTCCGGCTTGATGATCTCGGCGCAGCGGTGCGACACCGAGCGACCGAACACCACCAGGTCGAGCAGCGAGTTGGAGCCCAGGCGGTTGGCGCCGTGCACCGACACGCAGGCCGCTTCGCCGATGGCGAACAGGCCCGGCACGACGGCGTCGACGTTGTCGCCGCGCTTCTGCACCACTTCACCGTGATAGTTGGTGGGGATGCCACCCATGTTGTAATGGACGGTCGGGATCACCGGAATCGGCTCCTTGGTCACGTCCACGCCGGCGAAGATGCGCGCCGACTCGGCGATGCCCGGCAGGCGTTCGTGGATCACGTCCGCGCCCAGGTGCATCAGGTTGATGTGGATGTGGTCCTTGTGTTCGCCCACGCCGCGGCCTTCGCGGATCTCCATCGTCATCGCGCGGCTGACCACGTCGCGCGAAGCGAGATCCTTGGCATTCGGCGCGTAGCGCTCCATGAAGCGCTCACCGTTGGAGTTGGTGAGGTACCCGCCTTCGCCGCGCACGCCTTCGGTGATCAGGCAGCCCGAACCGTAGATGCCGGTCGGATGGAACTGCACGAACTCCATGTCCTGCAGCGCGAGGCCCGCGCGCAGCACCATGCCGCCACCGTCGCCGGTGCAGGTGTGCGCCGAGGTGGCGCTGAAGTAGGCGCGGCCGTAGCCGCCGGTCGCCAGCACCACCGCATGGCCGCGGAAGAAGTGCAAGGTGCCTTCGTTCATGTCCAGCGCGAGCACGCCGCGGCACACACCCTCTTCGTCGAAGATGAGGTCGATGGCGAAGTATTCGATGAAGAACGTGGCGTCGTGCGCCAGCGCCTGCTGGTACAGCGTGTGCAGGATGGCGTGGCCGGTGCGGTCGGCGGCGGCGCAGGTGCGCTGCGCGGTGCCCTTGCCGTAGTGCGTGGTCATGCCGCCGAACGGACGCTGGTAGATCTTGCCTTCCTCGGTACGCGAGAACGGCACGCCGTAGTGTTCCAGCTCGATGATGGCCGGAATCGCCTCGCGACACATGTATTCGATCGCATCCTGGTCGCCGAGCCAGTCGGAGCCCTTGATGGTGTCGTAGAAGTGGAAGCGCCAGTCGTCCTCGCCCATGTTGCCGAGCGCGGCCGAGATGCCGCCCTGCGCCGCCACGGTGTGCGAGCGCGTCGGAAACACCTTGGTGATGCACGCGGCCTTCAGTCCCTTCTCGGCCAGGCCGAAGGTGGCGCGCAGGCCCGCGCCGCCGGCGCCGACCACGATCACGTCGTACTTATGCTGTTGGATCTTGTAGCTTTCCATGGAATCAGGCTCCCAGCGCCACGCGCAGCACGGCCATCAAGGTGGCCAGCGTGCCGAGCACTGCAATGAACTTCACCAGCACCAGGAGGGCGACTTCCTTCCAGCGCGTATGCACGTAGTCTTCGATCACGACCTGCAGGCCGAGCACGGCGTGCCAGCACATGGCGAGCACGAAGGCCACCAGCAGCAGGGCGTTCCAGGGCTTGGCGATGATGCTCTTGGCGGTTGCGTAATCGGCGTGCAGTGCGCCCAGCACCGTCACCACGAACCACAGGGCGAGGAAGACCAGCGCCGTGGCGGTGACGCGCTGCGTCCACCAGTGGCCGACGCCGGACTGCGCCGAGCCGAGGCCGCGCGCGCGCTTGAGCGGGTTGCGCAACTGCTTGCGCACGTCATGCTGCTGACCGTTGGCGCTCATGCGGCACCTCCGCAGCACAGCACGTAGACCCAGACGAGAGCGGTCAGCACCACGCTGCCGATGATCGACAGCCAGCTGGAGCGCACGAACTGCGGGATGGCGTAGCCCATGCCGCCGTCCTGGAACAGGTGACGCACGCCGTTGCACAGGTGGTAGAACAGCGACCAGGTCCAGCCCAGCATCAGGATCAGACCGATCGGGCTGCCGATGCAGGTCTTGAACTGGTTGTAGCTGTCTTCGCCATTGGCGAGGGAGAACACTCCCCACAGTACGATCAGGGTTCCGACGGAAAGGGCAATGCCGGTGGCGCGGTGCACGATGGAGGTCACCATCTGCACTTGCCACTTATATATGCCCATGTGGGGAGAGAGCGGTCGTTGCGTGTCTGCCATGGCGGCTATCCTGGGTGGAATCGCTGATGCCCTATACCGCCCTTCCCTTACCCGACGACGCCGGCGCGGAGCCGGCGCGGCGCGATCAGAAGTCGATACAGCGCCCGTTCTTTTCCCAATCGCTGTAGCGGGTGGGGTCCGGGGCCGGTTTCTCCGTCGAAGTCTTTTCCGTGGCCGGAACCGCAGGCACGGCCGTCTGCTCCGCCGGAGCGGAAGCGGGCTTGGACTCAGTTTGGGAGGACGTATCGGACATGGTGTTTGAAAGCCGTAAAAGCGTAATACCTGCGTTAATGCAGCACAACCTTGACGGCGGTGCGTTCGTCTGCCAGTAGGGGCGGCGCCACTTGCATCTCCCGACCCCTGCCCTCAGTTCGCTCCCCTATGACGACAGACCACACCGCCCACACCCTGCTCCTCGAAGGCGCCGACGCCACCGCGTTCGCGCAAGCCCAGTTCAGCAGCAACGTCCAGTCGCTCGCCGTCGGCACCTGGCAATTCGGCGCATGGCTCGATGCTCAGGGTCGCGTGCTGGCCCTGTTTCACCTCGCGCGGCTTGCCGACGACGCCCTGCTGTTGCTGCTGCGCGGTGGCGATGCCACGTCCATGGCGCAGTCGCTGCAACGCTTCGTGTTCCGGTCCAAGGTCAAGCTGACCGTGCCCGAGACACGTCCTCTCGGCACCGGTCCGGCGCTGGAGACTTACGCCGCGCATCGTGAAGCCGACGCCTACGTGCTCGGCTGCGGCGACCACAGCATGATCATTGGAGCACCGCAATCGGACGACGCGTGGCGAGCACCGCAGATTCGACTCGGCTGGCCGTGGTTGCCGAACGATGCACTGGGCACCTTGCTTCCGCAGGCCATCTCGCTGGAACGCCTGCAGGCCGTCGCCTTCGACAAGGGCTGTTATCCGGGACAGGAAATTGTCGCTCGCCTGCACTATCGCGGCGGGCTGAAGCGGCATATGCATTGCGTCGTATTGTCGCAATACGTCGCCGGGGGCACGGTGCTGCACCGTGATGGCGAAAACGGCATTCGATTGCTCGATGTCGACGGCCGCGATGCAAGCATTCAGGCACTCGCTGTTATAGACGATGGTCTAATGCATGCCGTCGAAAATGTCGGCCGCATCGACACCGACGAGGGGGTATCGCTGCACGTGACGGAGAGTTGGCCCGCGTGATGAAAACCATCAAACGCAAAGATTCACGATCAGACGACAATGTGAGCGTGACGTGAACCTGAACCGCCAGGCACTTGCCAGATCTGAAATCGGCCACTAGGCTCCGCCAACCAAATTCGACGACGCCCAATGCCCACGGGTGTCGACATACGCGACGAACCGGAGGGGTCCGGATCGGCGCGACCCGGCAGAGATGCCGGTGTAAACACCGCCCCTTGGCGCGGTCACGTTGCAGGCACGAGGTCGTAGTACCCGAGCAATGCCCTTGCAGCACAACAAGTTTTGAGCGGCACCGGATCAGCCGTTCGACTGGCCACAATCCCGTGGCAAACCGCCTGACCACAAGTTTCGGTCGCGGCGATCAATCCAGGTGGAACGGCCTGCCCGCCCGTCCACCGCAACGGCGCGTGAAGTCAGCAGCAACGACCTCGCGCGTACAGCACGTTGGAGGCAGACAATGAAACTTTCGATGCTGTTGTGGTTAGCGTCCGTGCTACCCCAGCCCCTCGCGGACCAGACCTGCCTGGCCACGACGGTATATCTTGAGGCACGCAGTGAGTCGACCATCGGCCAGTACGCCGTGGCCGAAGTTGCCATGCGTCGCCGCGATCGCGGCACCTGGGGCGACAGCGTTTGTGAGGTCGTGACCTCCCCGCGTCAGTTTGCGCTGACGACAACCGCAAGCAATTTTGAAGTGACCGATCTCAACTCCTGGACCAAGGCGTGGAAGATTGCTGGCGATTCGATCAGCAACTGGAGCCTGCCGCAGGGAGAGCGCACGGTATATGTCCCGCGCGCGGACGCCTTCGCCACATTGGCAGTGACGCCGCAGTGGTCCAACAAGCGCGTCAAGACCATTGGCGAACACGCCTTCTACGCGGTCAACAACTGAACCACCCCAACCCATAAAAAAAGGCCCTCGCAAGAGGGCCTTTTCATTTGGACGTCCAGACGTCTATTCGTCAGAGACGATAGACGAGGTTGTTGCGGATCTGCACGTAGTCGCCCGGGCGAACCTGCGGATCGGCCGCCTGCGTCACCGTGGCGTAGCGGCCATCATCGAGCTTGATGGTGACCTGCCATGCCACGTCCGGGCCGCCGGAGTTCTTGCCGACCTGGTTGCCGATCGCGCCACCAGCCACCGCGCCCGCAACGGTCGTCAGGGCCTTGCCGCTGCCGCCGCCGAACTGGTTACCGATCACGCCGCCGGCAATGCCGCCGATGACCATGCCCAGCGGTGAATTCTCCTTCTGGGTCTGGATCTGGCGCACGTCACTGACCACGCCACACTGCTCGCAACGATTGGAAGCACCACTGTAAACCACTTGCCGCTGGGGCGGCGTCTCACATCCCGAAAGAAGCGCTACAGCAGAAACCAGTCCAAAGACAGCCAAACGTCGAAGCAGTGTATCCATGGCGTGAATCCTCAGTGAGCGTCGGAAACGGCTACCACACCCTCCTGCACCTGCAGCCTGTCACCCGGATCGTGGTCCATGCGCACAGTGCGGGTGACACCGTTGTACTCGTAACTCACGTCGTACGCCACCACCTTGTCGCCGCCGTTTCCGGGCACCGTTTCGCAGTGACGCTGGGTGGTCTGCTGCGTCGCATTCGCCTGATGGTTCTTCTGGATTTCATGGCCGGCATAGCCGCCGCCCACCGCGCCCGCGACCGTCGCCAGCGTGCGGCCCTTGCCGCCGCCAACCTGGTTGCCCAGCAGGCCACCCGCCACGGCACCAATGGCCGTGCCCGCGATCTGGTGCGTGTCCTGCACCGGCTTGTGCGTGGTGACCACCTCATCGTGGCACACCTGCTGCGGCGCACTCGCCGCCTCGCGCACCGGGGTGACGCTCACCACGCGTGCGTACTTGGCTCCGTTGGAAGCCCCCTGTTGCGCCATGCCGCCCACGCCACCGTCGGCATTGGCGTCCTTGTTGCACGCGGAAAGACCGAACGCCAATACACCGGCGAAACCGACATGCAGCGCCGAAACGACCAACCTGTTCATAATAATCTCCTGTTCTGGACCGGCGGAGCGCCCCCGCTCCCGCCATTTCGATCCCAGCGTGAACATTGAACCTCTGATTCACTGAATATTCGCTTAGATCGAAGCCGCCCATTTTTTCAAATTCAGGACGCTGAAAACTGTGCTTGAACTCACCGACAGCCATGCGCACATCGATGATGCGAGCTTCGCGTCCGACCGGGAGGCCATGTTTCAACGCGCGCGCGACGCCGGCGTACGGCATATCGTGGTGCCCGCCATCGACCAGGCCTCATGGCAAGGCATCGCGGACCTTTGCGCCGGGCATGGCGAGGCGCATGCCGCCTATGGCATGCATCCGATCTACATCGACCGGCATCGCCCCGAGCACCTGGACCAGCTCAGATCGTGGCTGCAGACGCATCGCGCCGTTGCCGTGGGAGAGATCGGTCTCGACTATTTCTTGGAAGGCCTGGATGTCGAGCGCCAGCGCGAGTACTTCCAGCAACAGCTGCGCATCGCCCGCGACATAGACCTTCCCGTCATCGTGCATGCGCGAAAGGCCATGGACGAAGTCACCTCCACCATGCGTCGCATCGGCGGCCTGCGCGGCGTGGTGCACAGCTTCTCCGGCAGCCTGCAGCAGGCGGAGCAGCTGTGGAACATGGGCTTTCATCTGGGTATAGGCGGGCCCGTCACGTATGAGCGGGCACAACGCCTTCGTCACATCGTCGCGACCATGCCTGTCGAACGATTGCTGCTGGAAACCGACGCACCGGACCAGCCCGGCGCCTGCCACCGCGGCGAACGCAACGAGCCGGCCAACATCATCGAAGTGCTCGACGTGATTTCGCAGCTGCGCGGTGAAAGCCCCGAAGCCATCGCGCAGGCCACCACCCGGAACGCCCGCGCCCTCTTCCGGCTCGCCTGAGGCTTGCGGGCCCCGGGAACCCGGCGCTAGACTTAATACTTCACTGGCGAACTATTCTTTGGTGAAATGAAGCGGATGCCCGAATGCCTTGCCCACATGGACGAGGGAATTGGCCGTGTGGGAGAGATCTTCCCGGACCTGCCGGCCCAGGAAGTGATCCTGACGCGCCTGTTGCTGCTGGTCGGTGGAACCCTGCTGGGCGAGCTTGAACGCAATCTGAGGCCGCATGGCCTGAACGACAGCGACTTCCGCACCCTGATGATGATCTACAGCAGCCCCACGGGCAGCGCCACGCCCAGCGAGCTGTGCGAGTACGCGCAACAGGGCGCCACCAACATGACGCGCATCGCCAACGCCCTGGTGAAGGCGGGGCTGATCACGCGCGCCACCAGCGCGGAGGATCGCCGCCGCATCGTGCTCAGCATCACCACCGCCGGCAAGCGTCTGGTGCGAAAGATTCTTCCGCCCTTGTTCCCGCACGTGCACGGGGCTTTCGCTTCGCTGACGGCGAGCGACAAACGCACGCTCGACCGACTGCTCCGCCAGATCGCTGTCAACATCGATTCGCTCACCCAGCCGGACTCCCGTCCATGACCCCATATCGATCCTCCCGCCACGGACTCGGCCGTCGCGCACTGCTTGCGTGCGCCGTCGCGCTCGCGGTCGCGGGCTGCTCCATTCCCGCCAAGCTCAACCGCCCGCCTGTTCGCGACGATGTCCCGCTGGCGGGCCTGGATACCGGCCACCGCGCCGGCTGGCCGGACACGGCCTGGTGGAAGCAGTACAACGATCCGCAACTCGACCACCTGATCGAGCTGGCGATGAAGGATTCGCCGGACATCGCCCAAGCCCGTTCGCGCGTGGAATCGGCGGAGCAATCCATTCGCGCCGCCACCGCGCAATCCGGCCTGAGCGTCAGCGGCAGCGCGCAGGTCGAGCGCCAGCGCCTCAGCGAAACCGGCCTGATCCCGCCGAAATTCCTCGGTTTCACCTGGTACAACCAGGGCGACATCGGCGTGCAGGCGCAATACGACTTCGACTTCTGGGGCAAGAAGCGCAACGCCATCGAAGGCGCCGTGGACCAGGCGCATGCGGCCGAAGCACAGCACAGCGCCGCAGCCCTGGCCATCCAGACCACCGTGGCCGACACCTATTTCGGCTGGCTCGCCGACCAGTCGCGCATCACCATCGCCAAGCAAGCGGTACAGACGGCCGAACAGCTGGAGCAGATCGCCGCGCTGCGCGTGAAGCAAGGCGTCGATCGCCCGGATACGCTGCAGTCGGCCAAGGCCCAGACGGCCTCCGCACGGCAGATGCTGGTGACCATCGAAAGCTCCGCGCGCATTCGACAGGCGGCGCTCGCCAGCCTGTGCGGCGTGTCGCCCGCGCAACTGCCGGCGCTGCAGCCACGCGCGTTGCCCAGCGTCACCACCGGCCTGCCCGACAATGTCGGCGTCGACCTGATCGCCCGCCGCCCCGACATCGCGGCCAGCCTGTGGCAAGTTGAAGCCGCATTGCGGCAAACCGATGTGGCGCGCGCGCAGTTCTTCCCGGACATCAGCATCAGCGCGATGGCGGGCCTGTCGAGCATTGATCTGGACAAGATGTTCAACTCGGGCAGCCGCGTGTTCGGTCTGACGCCCGCACTGCACCTGCCGATCTTCACCGGCGGCCTGCTGGAAGCGAACTACGACATCAGCAAGGCGCAATTGGAAGCGGCCGTGGCGCAGTACAACAGCACCGTGCTGAGCGCCGCCCGCGACGTCGCCACGCAAAGCCTCACCGCCGACCAGATCGAAGGACGCCGGCAGCAACAGGCGCGCGAGATCGCCGCCAACCAGCAGCTGCTCGCCACCGCGCAGTCGCGCGTGCAGCGCGGTGTGAGCGATCGCCGCGAAACGCTGAGCGCGCAGGCGCAGCTGCTGCAACAGCAGGACAGCGACGTGAGCCTGCAGGCCCAGGCGCTTTCCACCGATATCTCGCTGATCAAGGCACTGGGCGGCGGTTACCGCGCCAGCCTGCCGGAGCAGGCATCCAGCGAACGCCCCTCTTCCCCTTTGAACCTTTCCGGAGACGCCCCGAATGAGCGCCACTGATTCCGACGCCAACAAGAACGGCAACGACAGCGGCATGGCCGCGAAGGATCCGGCCAAGCGCCGCCGCGCGCTGCTGATCGTTGCCCTGGTTTTCATCCTCGCCGCCGCGACGTGGCTGCTGCTGTGGGTGTTCGTGTTCTCCACCCGCGAGAAGACCGACAACGCCTACGTCAACGGCAACCAGGTGGCGATTTCCGCGCAGGTGCCAGGCATCGTGGTGGCCATCCTCGCCGACGACACGCAGCGCGTGGAAGCCGGCCAAGTGCTGGTGAAGCTAGACAGCACCGACGCGGACGTGCGCCTGCAGCAGACCAGCAGCGCGCTCGCCCAGGCGGTTCGCCAAGTGCGACAGCAGACCGAATCGGCCAACAGCGCCGACGCCCAGGTGGCCCGCGCACGCGTGGACCTGAAGAAGGCCGAGGCCGACCTCGCGCGCAGCGCGCCGCTGATCGCCGCCCAGGCGGAAGCGCCGCAGAACGTGCAGCATCTGCGCGATGCGGTGGATCAGGCACGCGCCTCGCTGGATGCCGCCGTCGCTCAGGCCGCCGCCTCGCGCGCCGCCATCGAGGGCACGCAGATCGCCAACAATCCGGCGGTGGAACAGGCGCGCGCGAATTTCCGCTCGGCCTGGATCGCCGCCCAGCGCAACAACATCTATGCGCCGGTCACCGGTTACGTGGCGCAGCGCAGCGTGCAGGTGGGCAACAGCGTGCAGCCCGGCCAGCAGCTGATGAGCGTGGTGCCGCTGCACGACCTGTGGGTGGACGCCAACTTCAAGGAAAACCAGCTGCGTCATATCCGCGTGGGCCAGCCCGCCAAGGTCGAGGCCGACGTCTACGGTGGCAGCGTCGAGTTCCACGGCAAGGTGGTCGGCCTGGGCGCCGGCACCGGCAGCGTGTTCTCGCTGCTGCCGGCGCAGAACGCCACCGGCAACTGGATCAAGGTGGTGCAGCGCGTGCCGGTGCGCATCGCGCTCGACAACAAGGACCTGGACGACCATCCGCTGCGCGTGGGCCTGTCCACCGAGGTCACGGTGGACATCACCAACGACAAGGGCGCGATGAACGCCGCCCAGGGCAACGGCCAGCCAATCGCGCAGACCACGGTCTACGACCAGATGGCCAGCAAGGCCGACGAAGAGGCCGAGAAGATCATCAAGGCCAACCTCAGCCCCCGCGACGCGAACTGACGAGACGACGGGCACGCCGCCATGGCTGACAATTCCGCCGAAGAAAAAACCGCCGAAGGCTTGCCGCCTTTGCATGGCACCGCGCTGGTCCTGCTGACCATCGCGGTGGCGTTCAGCACCTTCATGGAGGTGCTGGACATGACCATCGTCAACGTGGCCGTGCCGCACATCGCCGGCAGCCTGGGCGTGAGCGCCAACGAAGGCACCTGGACGATCAGTTCGTATTCGCTGGCCAGCGCCATCATGCAGCCGCTGACCGGCTGGATCGCACGACGCTTCGGCGAAGTGAAGACCTTCGTGGTCTCCGTGGGCCTATTCGTGGTGTTCTCCATGATGTGCGGCCTAGCCACGTCGATGCCGATGCTGGTGTTCGCCCGCCTGATGCAGGGCGCCGGCTCCGGCCCGATGGTGGCGCTGTCGCTCACCCTGCTGCTGGCGAGCTACCCCAAGGCCAAGCAGGGCATCGCGCTGGCCCTGTGGGCCATGACCGTGGTGGTGGCGCCGATCTTCGGCCCCATCCTGGGCGGCTGGCTTACCGACAACTTCTCGTGGCCGTGGATCTTCTACATCAACCTGCCGGTGGGCGTGCTCGCGGGCGTGATCACCTGGACCTTGCTGCGCAAGCGCGAGACCAAGACGTTCCAGTCACCGATCGACGTGATCGGCCTGGTGCTGCTGGTGGCCGGCGTGGGCTGCCTGCAGTTCATGCTGGACAACGGCAACGACCATGACTGGTTCGCCTCCGGCCTGATCACCACGCTGGGCATCATCGCCCTGGTGTGCCTGACCTTCCTGGTGGTATGGGAGCTGCACGCCAAGCATCCGGTGGTCGATCTCACCCTGTTCAAGCAGCGCAACTTCACCGCGGGCGTGATCGCCCTGTCGCTGGGCATGTTCGCCTTCTTCGGCATCAACGTGGTGTTTCCGCTGTGGCTGCAGACCACGCTGGGCTACACGGCCACGTGGGCCGGCCTGGCCACCGCGCCGGTGGGCATCCTCGCCTTCCTGCTGTCGCCCGTGATCGGCCGCAACATGCAGAAGCTGGAATTGCGCGCGGTGGTGACGTTCGCCTTCGTGGTGTTCGCGGGCACCTCGTACTGGTTCTCCACCTTCGACAGCGGCGCGTCGTTCTCCACCCTGGTGCTGCCGCGCTTCGTGATGGGCGTGGCCATCCCCTGCTTCTTCATCCCGCTCAACCAGATCTACCTCTCGGGGCTGCCGGCGAACGAGATCGCCAGCGCCAGCGGCCTGGCCAACTTCTTCCGCACCCTGGGCTCCAGCGTGTCCACGGCGGTGACGGTGACGCTGTGGCAGCATCGCGGCATCCTGCACCACGCCACCCTGACCGAGAACGTCACGGGCGCCAGCCAGCCGGCCACGCAGATCGTGGGGCAGCTGACGCATGGCGGCCTGGGCCAGACCCAGGCGCTGGGCGTGGTGGATCAGCTGGTGAACAAGGAAGCCCTGACCCTGGCGGTGAACGACATCTTCCTGCTCTGCGCCGTGCTGTTCATCGTGCTGATCCCCGTGATCTGGCTGGCCAAGCCGCCGTTCGGCTCGGCGGGCGGCCCGGCGCACTGACCCTGCGTGCCGGATTGCACCCAATCCGGCACAAACCGGCAACAACAGGCATGTGGTTGATCTAACAGGAATTGCTGCAACTGACCAGTGCAGCAATGAATACCAGTTGGGCGACTGGTGCGGCGCAATACCTTCTGCTAGTTTGTGTGCATGGCACAAACGATCCGCATCATCAAGAAGTATCCGAACCGTCGGCTCTACGACACGGAAATCTCCAGCTACATCACGCTGGAAGAGGTCCGTCAGCTGGTGTTGGACGGCGAAACCTTCGAAGTCCGCGACGCCAAGAGCGGTGAAGACCTCACCCGCTCGGTCCTGTTGCAGATCATCTCCGAGCACGAGGAGAAGGGGCAGCCGATGCTGTCGCCCCAGCTGCTCAGCCAGATCATCCGCTTCTACGGCGACTCGCTGCAGGGTTTCATGGGCCCGTACCTGGAACGCAGCCTGCAGGTCTTCCTCGACCAGCAGCAGCAGTTCCGCACGCAACTCAACAGCCTGCTCGGCCAGACGCCCTGGTCCATGCTCAACGACCTGACCGAGCGCAACATGGAAGCCTGGCGCAACATGCAGCGCGGGCTGCTGGACACGGCCACGCAGGCGACCACGCCGCCGCGCGGCACCACCACCAAGAAGCCGGGCTGAGCCAGCCCGCCGCGGTGGCCCGCATCGCGGGCCGCCTTTCCGTCTCATCCGCCGCTGCAGCACAACACGTGCTGCCCTGCGGCATGTGTACGAGTCCTTCACATGACGCATCACACTCGCGCACCGCGCGTCGCCCTCGTCACCGGCGGCATCGGCGGCCTGGGCACCGAAATCTGTCGCCAGCTGGCTCAGGCCGGCCGGCAGGTCATCGCCGTCGACCTGGGGAATCGCGAGGAACGGCTCGACGCCTTCCGGCGTGACACGGCCGATCTCGATGGTGCGGTGAAGTTCGAAGCCGCCGACGTCAGCCAGTTCGACAGCTGCGCCGAACTCATCGGCCGCGTCGAGCAGCAGCACGGCAGCGTGGACATCCTGGTGAACGCCGCCGGCATCACGCGCGACACCAGCCTGCGCAAGATGACGCCGCAGCAATGGCACGAGCTGATGCGCGTGAACCTGGACGGCGTGTTCAACATGTGCCGCAACGTGGTGGAAGGCATGAGCACGCGCGGCTTCGGCCGCATCGTGAACCTCAGCTCGGTCAACGGCCAGACCGGCCAGTTCGGCCAGACCAACTACTCCGCCGCCAAGGCCGGCGTGCACGGCTTCGGCATGGCGCTGGCGCGCGAGACGGCGCGCAAGGGCATCACGGTGAATACGGTGTCGCCCGGCTATTGCGATACCGCGCTGGTGGCCGCCGTGCCGCAGGACATCCGCGAGCAGATCATCGCCGACATTCCCGTCGGCCGCCTCGGCTCGCCGGGCGACATCGCCCGCGCCGTCGCCTTCCTCACCGCCGACGACGCCGGTTACATCACGGGAGCCAACCTGCCGGTCAATGGCGGGTACTTCATGAGTTTCTGACGAGGGGGCGGTCGCGGTACGCAACACCCTTCGCGCTCAGCTCGTCATCCCAGCGAAAGCTGGGATCCAGCGACTTTGAATGCGTGGAAAAAAGGCACTGGATCCCAGCTTTCGCTGGGATGACGGCCATGACATGCGCGGCACATCGCGCCATGCCGCACTGCGCATCGCCCCGCCCGCCCCGGACCCGCTACTCTTAGCGTTTTACGCGGTTGCCACCTACGCAGCGGGATTTCATGGCGAAGCACATCACCCTTATCGGCGGCGGCCTGGTCGGCGCCTTGCTGGCGCAGCAACTGGCGAAGCGGGGTTTCGCCGTCGACGTTTTCGAGAAGCGCGCCGATCCGCGCATCGCCGGCTTCACCGGTGGCCGCTCCATCAATCTTGCCCTGGCCGAGCGCGGCCTGCAGGCACTGCGCGAGGCGGGTCTCGCCGAGGATGTGCTCCAGCGCGCGGTGATGATGCGCGGCCGCATGGTGCACACGCGCGACGGCCGCTCCGGCCTGCAGCGCTACGGCGTGGACGACAGCGAGGTGATCTGGTCGGTCTCGCGTGGCGCGCTGAACATGCTGCTGCTGGACGCCGCCGAAACAGCCGGCGTGCATTTTCATTTCGGCCAGTCGCTGGCCAGCGCGGATTTCGACCGTGGCCGCATCCGCCTCGTCGACGAGCAAGGCGTGTCGCGCGAGCTCGATGCGCCCGTCGTCATCGGTGCCGATGGCGCGGGCTCCGCCCTGCGCGCGGCCATGAATGCCCATGCCCCCCTGGGCGAGCGCGTGGAATCGCTGGGCCACGGCTACAAGGAGCTGGAAATCCCGCCGGCTGGCGGGCTGCCCGCCGACCTGGTCGGGCGCAGCGGTGGGCACGACCAGTTCGCGCTGGAACCGCATGCGCTGCACATCTGGCCGCGCGGCGGCTACATGTGCATCGCCCTGCCCAATACCGAGGGCAGCTTCACCGTCACGCTGTTCCTGCCGGCGCATGGGCCGCACCCGAGCTTCGACACGCTGGGCGGCGCGGACAGCGCGCGTGCGTTCTTCGCGGAAGACTTCCCCGACCTGCTGCCGCTGATCCCCGATTTCGCCAACGACTACGACAGCCATCCCGTGGGCACGCTGTCCACGCTGTATCTGGACCGCTGGCATCTGGATGGACGCGCGCTGCTCGTCGGCGACGCCGCGCACGCCATCGTGCCCTTCCACGGCCAGGGCATGAACTGCGGCTTCGAGGACACCGTGGTGCTGGCCGCGCTGCTTGCCGAGGCGCCAGGCGACACCGGCGACGTGTTCGCCGAATTCCAGCGCATCCGCCAACCGAACAGCGACGCCATCGCCGCGATGGCGCTGGAAAACTACGTGGAGATGCGCGACTCGGTCGCCGACCCGCACTACCTTGCCAAGCGTGCGCTGGGCGCCCTGCTGGCCGAACGCGCGCCGGAACACTTCATGGCGCGCTACCGCATGGTCACCTTCACCCACCTGCCCTACGCCTACGCTTACGAGCGCGGCCGCGCGCAGGACGTGCTGCTGGATCAATTGCTGCGCGGCTCCGCCGACGCCACGGCGGTGGACCTGGGCGCCGCCGTCGACGCGCTTCGCGCCACGCTGCCGCCATTGCCCGATCTGCGGCATGGATGAGGCGCTGCTCGCCGCGTACCGGGCCACCGACTACCGGGTGCGCCTGCCACGCGGCGGCTGGGCCACCATCCGCATCGATCACGCCCTGCCACCCGCCTTGCTTGCCTTGAGCGGGAACCGCGCTTGGGGTTTCATCACGGCCTGGAACCCGCTTTCACGGCCGACTTCCCTCGCCCACAACCGCGCGGCGCAGCGCACGCTGCTGGCGACGTTGCGCGCCTTGCCGCAAACCGTGCAGGTTCGCGCCGGCGTCGGCGCCAGCCCGGATGGGCGATGGCGGGAAGCGAGCCTGTGGGTGGTCGGCCCGGATGTGGCCGCGCTCGATGAACTGGCCCGCCAATTCGGACAGTTCGGCTACGTGCACGGCGAGGCCGCATCGCCCGCGCGGCTGCGCCTTGTGCCCGGTCTCGGCGCGCCGGCCACGGACGTATGAAAAGGGCGAAGCGGACACATTCCGCTGGCGGCACCCCGCCGCATGGACAAGCCCGCCGGGCTTTGCGGACAATCGGCCGATGACTGCCCCTCACGCCGTCGCCGCGCCTCTGCTGGAGGCCCGGGCGCTCACTTTCTACCGCCAGGACGAACCCGTGTTCGGCCCGCTGGATTTCTGTCTGCACGAAGGTGAAGTGGCGCTGGTGGAGGGCGACAACGGCAGCGGCAAGACGACCTTGCTGCGCATCCTTGCCGGTTTGCTGCATATCGACGAAGGCTCGCTCGCCTGGCGCGGCCAGCCGTGGCGTCGCGTGGAGCATCTCGGCGACACGCTCTTCCTCGGCCATCACCTCGGCCTCAAGGCCGATCTCAGTGCGCGGGAGAACCTCGCCGTTGCCGCAGGTCTTTACGGTGCGCGCGATGGACGCTCGGTGGGTGGCGTGCTCAACGACATCGGTCTCGCCGGTTACGAAGACGAGCCCGTGCGCCGGCTTTCCGCCGGCCAGAAAAAACGCGCCGCGCTCGCGCGCCTGCTGCTGCTGCCCGCCACGCTGTGGCTGCTGGACGAGCCTTACGCCAATCTCGACCGCACCGGCATCGAACTGGTGAATCGCCTGCTCGCGCAGCACGCGGCGGAAGGCGGCGCCGCCCTGGTGACCAGCCACGGCGCGGTGAGCTTTCTCGCCGGCGAACCGAAACGGGTACGCATGCACGCATGAGCCACGCGCCGCTCGCTTCCGCCTGCGCCGCCGTGCTGCGCCGCGACCTCACCCTGGCCTGGCGTCGTCGCGGCGACATCGTCATGCCGGTGCTGTATGCGTTGATCGTGATCACGCTGTTTCCGTTCGCACTGGGGCCGGAAGAGGCCCTGCTCCAGCGCATCGCCGGCGGCGCGGTGCTGGTGACCATGCTGCTGGCCATGCTGCTGGCGCTGGACGCCATGTTCCGCAGCGACATCGAAGACGGTTCGCTGGAGCAACTCATGCTGTCGCCGCAGCCGCTGGCGCTGATGCTGGGCATGAAGATCCTGGCGCACTGGATCACCACCGCCCTGCCGCTCATCGTCATTGCGCCGTTGCTGGCCGGCATGCTGCATTTGCCCACGGCGGTGATGCCGGTGCTGGTCTACGCGCTGCTGCTGTCCACGCCCTTGCTGAGCCTGCTCGGCGCGGTACTGGTGGCGCTGACGGCCGGCACGCGACGCTCTGGTATGCTGCTGGCGCTGATGCTGCTGCCGCTTTGCGTACCCGTGGTGATCTTTGCCGCAGGCGCCGTCGCCGCGGCTCAACAGGGGCTGCCGTGGCTTGCGCCCATCGCCTGGCTGGGCGCCGCGCTGGTCATGGCGCTGGTGCTCGCCCCCCTGGCCTGTGCCACCGCCCTCCGCATAGCTCTGGATGCATAGGAACCTGTTTATGCCTGTTCCATACCCCGCGTTGTCGCTCAGGCGTGTATCGACATACACGTCCTTCGTTCTTCCTTGTCCTGCGCGCAAACAGATCCCGGCGCGGGGCATGGAACAGGCATAAACAGGTTCCTGAGACAATGGCCAACTGGATCCCGCTCTGGGTTCACAAGCTCAGCTCGCCGCCGAACTTCTACCGTTTCGCCGGCGTGGTTCGCCCGTGGGCGCTGGCCCTTGCGCTGATCACCGGCGCCGTCGCGCTCTACGGTGGACTGGTCCTGGCGCCGGCGGATTACCAGCAAGGCGATGCCTACCGCATCATCTTCATCCACGTGCCCAGCGCGTGGATGAGCCTCTTCATCTATGGCGTGATGGCCGTCGCCTCGTTCATCTCGCTGGTGTGGCGCATCAAGCTGGCCGAAGTGGTGGCGATGGAATCGGCGCCCATCGGCGCGGCCTTCACCTTCATCACCCTGGTCACCGGCTCGTTGTGGGGCAAGCCGATGTGGGGCACATGGTGGACGTGGGATGCGCGCCTCACTTCCGAGCTGGTGCTGCTGTTTCTGTACCTCGGCGTGATCGGCCTGTACCACTCCTTCGAGGATCGCCGGCAAGGCGCGCGCGCCGCTGCCTTCCTCGCCATCATCGGCATCATCAATGTGCCGATCGTGCATTTCTCGGTGAACTGGTGGAACACGCTGCACCAGGGTTCCACCGTGCGCATCCTCGGGCCCTCGAAGATCAGCGGCGACATGCTGTGGCCGCTGCTCACCATGATGGCCGCGACCAAGTTCTATTACATCGCCAGCCTGTTTGGCCGCGTGCGCACCGACTTGCTTTCGATGGAAAGCGGCAAGGACTGGGTAAAGCAGATTGCCGACGCATACGGCAGTGCCAGTGCCGCGAGCGCAGGACGCGCAGGAGCGGCAGAGAAGGAGAGCAAGGCATGAGCGCCTTTCTCGCCATGGGCGGCTACGCCATGTACGTGTGGCCGGCGTATGCGGTGTTCTTCATCGTGCTGATCGCCGACTACCTCAACCCGTCGCTGCGCCGCCGCCGCAACCTGCGCGAACTGCGCAGCCGCATGGCGCGGCAGGCCGCACGCCAGCAACGCAACCCGACACCGCCCTGAGCGCACCTACGCGAATGAGCATGAACCCTACACGCAAGCGCCGGCTCACCATCGTCCTGCTCATCGTCGCCGCGGCGGCCGTGGCCGTGGGCCTGATCGTGTTCGCCCTGCAGCAGAACATGAACTACCTGTTCACGCCGAGCCAGGTGCAGACGGGGCAAGCGAACGGCTACAAGACCTTCCGCCTCGGCGGCATGGTGAAGGCCGGCTCTATCCAGCGCAGCAACGATTCGCTCAAGGTCACCTTCACCGTGGTCGATGCCAGCGGCTCGATGCCGGTGGAATACAACGGCATCCTGCCGGACCTGTTTCGTGACAACCAATCCGTGATCGCCACCGGCCACATGGACAACGCCCGCTTCATGGCCACCGAAGTGCTGGCCAAGCATGACGAAACCTACATGCCCAAGGAGCTGAAGGACGCCATGGCCAAGGCCCACGAGGGCAAGCACGTGAACGAGGAAGCCGGACAGGACAAGCCGCAATGACGCCCGAACTCGGTCAACTCGCGCTGATCCTCGCGCTGCTGCTCGCCTTCGCGCAGGGTGTGCTGCCGCTGATCGGTGCCTGGCGCGGCAACCGCGCGCTGATGGCCATCGCGCGGCCCGCCGCGGCGGGGCAGGCCGTGTTCGTCACGCTGGCTTTCGTGCTGCTGGTGTTGGCCTTCCTGTCGTTCGACTTCTCCGTGCAGTACGTCGCCGACAACTCCAACCTGGCGCTGCCCTGGTACTACCGCATCGCCGCCGTGTGGGGCGCGCACGAGGGTTCGCTGCTGCTGTGGATCTTCATCCTCAACCTGTGGACGCTCGCGCTCGCCACGCTCAGCCGCAACCTGCCCGAGGTATTCGTGGCGCGCGTGCTCGGCGTGCTCGGCCTGGTCGCCGTGGGCTTTCTCGCCTTCATCATCTTCACCTCCAACCCGTTCGCACGCCTGCTGCCGATGCCGCCGGATGGCGGCGACCTGAACCCGGTATTGCAGGACCCGGGCATGACCTTCCACCCGCCGGTGCTCTACATGGGCTACGTCGGCTTCTCGGTGGCGTTCGCCTTCTCCATCGCGGCCTTGCTCGGCGGCGAACTGGAGCAGGCGTGGGTGCGCTGGGCGCGTCCGTGGACCAATGTGGCCTGGGGTTTTCTTTCCGCCGGCATCGTCGCGGGCAGTTGGTGGGCCTATGCGGAACTCGGCTGGGGCGGCTGGTGGTTCTGGGATCCAGTGGAAAACGCCAGCTTCATGCCGTGGCTGGTCGGTGCGGCGCTAATCCACGCGCAGGCAGTGACGGAGAAACGCGGCGGCCTGCGCGCGTGGACCATCCTGCTGTCCATCTTCGCGTTCTCGCTGTCGCTGCTCGGCACCTTCCTGGTGCGCTCGGGCGTGCTCACCTCGGTGCATGCGTTCGCCTCCGATCCGCGCCGCGGCCTGTTCATCCTGTGCTTCCTCGCCGTGGTGGTCGGCGGCTCGCTGCTGCTGTACGCCATGCGCGCACCGAAGGTGGCGGGCGGCAAACCCTTCAGCGTGGTCTCGCGTGAAACCGCCATCCTGATCGGCAACCTGATGCTTACCGTGGCGGCGGCCATGGTGCTGCTGGGCACGCTGTTTCCGCTGCTGGGCGATGCGCTGAACCTGGGCAAGATTTCGGTGGGGCCGCCCTACTTCGGTTTCCTGTTCACCCTGCTGATGATTCCGGTGGTGCTGCTGCTGCCGTTCGGCCCGTACCTGCGCTGGGGCAAGAGCGACGTGCCGGTGCTGAAGAAGGTGCTGTGGCGCGCGGGCCTCGCGGCGGTTGCCTGCGCCATCGTCGCGGCCCTCGCCACCGGCGGCGAAGCCAAGGCCATCGCCGGCACCGCAGCGGCAGTGTGGTGCGGCTTCGGCACCCTGCTCTACGTGCTCAAGCGCTGGCGCGAGATGCCGGCGGGCCGTCGCTACCCGGCGGAGATGGCCGGCATGCTGCTCGCGCATTTCGGCGTGGGCGTGTTCCTTGCCGGCGTGCTGCTCACCAATGCGCTGAGCGTGGAACGCGACGTGCGCGTGGCGCCGAGCCAGACGGAAAGCATCGGCGGCTACCAGTTCCGCTTCGATGGCGTGCAGCACACGCGGGGCCCGAATTGGGAAGGCGACCAGGGCACCATCACCGTGCTGCGCAACGGCAGCGAAGTGGCCGTGATGCACCCGCAGAAGCGCACCTATTCGCGCGGCCAGGTGCAGACCGAGTCGGCCATCAACCCCGGCCTGTTCCGCGACCTGTACGTGGCGCTGGGCGAACCGATGGATCCCAAGCAGCCGGAAGGCGCCTGGGCGTTGCGCCTGTACGACAAGCCCTTCGTGCGCTGGATCTGGGCCGGCGGCCTGCTGATGATGCTGGGCGGTTTCTTCGCCGCCGCGGATCGCCGCTTCCGCACCAAGCGCATAGCGGAGACGGAAGCGGTGCCCGCTGCCGCCTTGCAGGAGTCGCGCGCATGAGCCGCTTGATTCCCTTCTTCGGCTTCCTGCTGCTGGTCGCGCTGTTTGGCTTCGGCATCTGGTGGAACACGCAGCACGATCAACGCGAAGTGCCTTCGCCCCTGATCAACAAGCCGGCGCCCGCCTTCGTGCTGCCCAAGCTGGACGACCCCGCGCAGACCGTGAGCCGCGATGCATTGCTCGGCAAGCCCTATCTCATCAACGTGTTCGCCAGCTGGTGCGTCGCCTGCGGCGAGGAGCATCCGGTGCTGATGGCCCAGGGCAAATCCATCGGCGTGCCCGTCATCGGCTACAACTACAAGGACGACGCCAGCGACGCGAAGAACTGGCTGGCGCAGCACGGCAACCCATACAACATGGTCATCGTGGATCGCGAGGGCCGCACTGCCATCGACTTCGGCGTGTACGGTGCGCCGGAGAGCTTCCTCGTCGATGGCAAGGGCATCATCCGCTACAAGCGCATCGGCCCGTTGACGCCCGAAGCCATCGAGAAGGAACTCAAACCCGCCATCGCCGCCCTGGCGAAGGAGTCGCCATGAGGCGCGTGCTCCTGCTGGTGTCGATGTGCCTGTTCGCCTGTATCGCCATCGCACAGGCCATCGACCCGCTGCCCTTCAAGGATCACGCGCAGGAAGTGCGCTTCCAGAACCTGACGCGTGAACTGCGCTGCCTGGTATGCCAGAACGAAAACCTGGCCGACTCCAACGCCGACCTTGCGCGCGACCTGCGGCACGAAGTGTTCAACCTGATGCAGCAGGGCAAGAGCGACGAGGAGATCAAGCAATACCTCGTCGACCGTTATTCCGATTTCGTGTTGTACGACCCGCCGGTGCAGGGCAGCACGCTGCTGTTGTGGTTCGGGCCGTTGGTGATCTTGCTGGCCGGTGCGGCGGTGGTCGTGGTCACGGTGCGCCGGCGCGCGCGCCCGGCCAACGCCGCCATGGACGACAGACCGGCCGATGAAGGGGACGACTGGTGAGGCTGGCTTTTTATCTGATCACCGCGTCGATGATCGTCGCGGCGCTGCTCCTCGTGTTGTGGCCGCTGGTGCGCCACGGACGCCAGCAGGGCCGCCCGCGCGGCGTGTTCGCGCTGGCCATGCTCGTGGCGTTCTGCCTGCCCGTCGCCGCCATCGGGCTTTACCTCGCCGTGGGTACGCCCGTGGCGCTGGATGGCGTGCCCAAGGCCGACGCCGGCATGAGCATCGACCAGGCCGTGGCTGAACTGAAAACCCATCTCACGCAGAAGCCGGACGACCTGCAAGGCTGGATGCTGCTGGGCCAGACCTACAGCGTGATGCACAAGGCCGCCGACGCACGCGACGCCTACGATCACGCGCTCAAGCTCGACCAGGACAACAGCGTCGCCATGGTCGGCTGGGCCGAGGCCGATTCGCTGCTGCGCGAAGACCACCGCATCGAAGGACGCGCGCAGGAACTGCTGGAGCGCGCGGTGAAGATCGACCCGCAAAGCCAGCGCGGACTGTGGCTGCTCGGCATCAGCCAGTTCCAGCACGACCAGTACGCGGAAGCGGCCGCCACCTGGCGCACGCTGCAACCGCAGCTCGATCCCGGCTCCAACGTGGCCAAGGCCGTGCAGGAGCAGATCGCCGTGGCCGAGGCCCGCGCCAACGGCGGCAAGACCGCGCCGGAAACGCCCACCGCGGAAGCCGCGCAGCCGTCGCTGCAGGTGCAGGTCGCGCTGTCGCCCTCGCTGAAGGACAAGCTCGCGCCGGGCGACACTTTGTTCGTCTACGCCCGCGCCGAACAGGGCCCGCCGATGCCGCTGGCCGTGGCGAAACTGGACGCCTCCGCCCTGCCCGCCACGGTCACCCTCAACGACGGGATGGGCATGACGCCGCAACTCAAACTATCCTCGGCGTCGCGCGTGTTCGTCGGCGCCCGCATCAGCAAGAGCGGCCAGGCCATCGCCCAGCCGGGCGACCTGGAAGGCGATGCCGGCGTGGTCGATGTGAACACGCACACGCCCATCCGCATCAGCATCGACAAGGTTCACTGATGACACACGACGCCCGCAGGTATTGCGCCCTGCCCTCGCCCTTCGCCATGAAGCGCGGCGGCGAGCTGCACCAAGCCCGCGTGGCGTACGAAACCTGGGGCACATTGAACGAGGCACGCGACAACGCCGTGCTGCTGCTCACCGGCCTCTCGCCCAGCGCGCATGCGGCATCCAACGCGGACGATCCCTCGCCGGGTTGGTGGGAGGCGATGATCGGCCCCGGCAAGGCCATCGACACCTCGCGCTGGTTCGTCATCTGCGTGAACTCGCTGGGCAGCGACAAAGGCTCGACCTGCGCCGCGTCGATCAACCCGGCCACCGGCGAGCCGTACCGGCTCGACTTTCCCGAACTCTCGCTGGAAGACGTGGCCAATGCCGCGCACGTCGCCGTGCGCAGCCTGGGCATCGAGCAACTGGCCTGCCTTATCGGCTGCTCCATGGGCGGCATGAGCGCGCTGGCCTACATGGTGCTGCACCCGGGCAGCGTGCGCGCGCACATCAGCGTAGATACCGCGCCGCAGGCGCAGCCGTTCGCCATCGCCATCCGCTCCCTGCAACGCGAAGCCATCCGCCTCGATCCGCACTGGAACCAGGGCCAGTACAGCGACACCGACTACCCCACCGACGGCATGAGCATCGCGCGCAAGCTCGGCGTGATCACCTATCGCTCCGCCATGGAATGGAACGGCCGCTTCGCGCGCATCCGCCTCGACCCGGAGCAACGCGACGACAACCCGTTCGGCCACGAATTCGAAGTGGAGTCGTACCTGGAAGGTCACGCCCAGCGTTTCGTGCACACCTTCGACCCCAACAGCTACCTCTATCTCTCGCGCGCCAGCGACTGGTTCGACATCAGCGAATACGGCAATGGCAGCGTGATGGAAGGCCTGAAGCGCATCCGCATCGAAAAGGCCATGGTGATCGGCGTGAGCACCGACATCCTGTTTCCGCTGGAACAGCAGGAGCAGATCGCCGACGGCCTGCGCGCCGCGGGCGCCGCCGTGGACTTCGTGGCGCTGGATTCCCCGCAGGGCCACGACGCCTTCCTGGTCGACATTCCCAACTACAGCCGCGCCATCGGCGGCTTTCTCGGCCGACTCTGAACGGCCCGACAGCACCCCGCGGCCGGCGCTGCTAAGATGGCCCGGCTGCACGACTTACCGAGAACGCCATGCTCACCCTGGATTTCCCCGGCTCCCGCCAACTGATCGACGCCATCGACCACGCCGTGTCGCAGGACAACACCCGCGCCGTCACCGACAGCCTGCGCAACAGCCTGTGCGCGCTTATCCGCGGCCAGCAAGTGAAGCTTCCCGACTGCGTGTTCGAAACGGCCGAGGGCCGCTACGCCCGCCGCGAGCTGTACCGCAGCGAAGAGCACGGCTACTGCGTGGTCGCCATGACCTGGGGCCCCGGCCAGGGCACCCCCATCCACGATCATTGCGGCATGTGGTGCGTGGAAGGCGTCTGGAGCGGCGCGCTGGAAGTGGTCCAGTACGAGCGCCTGGCCGACGAGAACGGCCACTACTGCTTCCAGCCCGTGGGCTCCATCCAGGCCGGCCCCGGCTCCGCCGGCAGCCTGATCCCGCCCCACGAATACCACACCATCCGCAACCCCAGCGACGACGCCGTCGCCGTGAGCCTGCACATCTACTCCGGCCCCATGACCCACTGCGCCGTGTTCCAGCCCCTGGGCCACAACCAGTACCAGCGCACCGACCGCCAACTGGGGCTCGACCCCGTCCACTGAACCCGGCATAATGTCCCGCTTGCAATGCCGGTGTGGCGGAATGGTAGACGCGGCGGACTCAAAATCCGCTTCTGGCGACAGAGTGTAGGTTCGAGTCCTATCACCGGTACCAGTCAAGGGTTTCAGGCACTACCACCGAGACCCACGAAGACACAGAAACCCGCTGAAAAGCGGGTTTTTGTTGCCCGACGTGTGCCACCCGGTTCGATCGGAACCCATGGAAGCCCGCACACTCTGTCCCGTTTCGTTGTCGGTTCACCGTAGGGCACTTGCAGACCGAAGCCGGGTTTCCGCGGCGATTCAGTGCGACGCCTCGGGCTCGGGTGCCCAGCAAGAACCGTCGCGGGGCGATGGTCCCTTGTTCTGGCCGGGCGTGGCGCATTTTTGCGATGACACCGTTGGAACTGCCGGGCGAGCCGCCGGCACCGTAGACGCGCTGGAGTGCCGGATCGGGGTGGGTGTCGTTGTTGTCCATGCGGCGGTTTTCGTTCGCAGTGAGGATGCCGTCGACGGCGCTGCACGCGGTGTTGTCCGGCGATGCGCTGGGACAGCGCGTGCTGTTGGGGCGAACCGCCGTGAACGAGCCCGGCACGGCCGTTGTCGTTGTATTGGTGGCCTTGTCGGTATCCGCCTTGTCGAAGACGGACTTCATCGACTGACTTACCGATTTGGGGACCTCCTTCGCCGACGCAGGCGGCGCCTGGTTCACGGGCGTCAGGAAGCCCTTCTTGTGGGGTTTCGGCGCATTCTTTGATGTGGATGCAGCGGCAGTGGTGGCGGGCGCGGCTGAGTCCGCGGTTTGAGCCAAGCCCAGCGTGCTCCATGCAAGGAGCAGCGGAAGCAGATAGCGCAATGTGCTGGATGATTTCATGATTACTCCTCCTCACCTCTGTTCGTTCAACGAACGCGTGCGTGGAAACGCACGTCGTGCCTCGCCTGATCAGGAAGCATCGATCAACGTAGGTATTGATCCACGTTCTTGTCCTGCGCCTGGCGGCCTTTGATGCCCTGCTCCAGCCACTCCTGGCGCGTGCTCTGATACTTCTTGGCCATATGCGGGCTCAGAAGCTCGTACCATGAAGTCATCACGCGCCTGGTGTAGGCAGGGCACGTGTCAGCCCTTTCCTTGGGAAGACCTTGTTCGGTCACAAGATCGAGAAAGCCGGACGGGTCACTGCCATAGACAATGCATAGCAGGTTGAAATAGCGCTGCTCGCCTATTTCATGCTCGTCTGCAAACTCCGATACATCATGCTTTCCGGCTTCGCCCGCCAGATAGACGCCGGCGTAATGCAGGCTGCTCTCCACGCCACCGCGCGATTCGCCCCAATCGAGGTATTGAAGAAGAAGCACGGCGGCGAATTCGTCGGCGGCGGTTTCCTCTCGCCCGGTGATGGGCAGTTGGAGCTGGTCGATCATGGCGTGACCCAGCTCGTGCAGAAGGATGAAACGCAGCGCACCGTAGACGTAGTCGCTGACGAACGCATCGTCGAGCTTCTGCTCCTTGGCGGTCTTCTTTGCCTTGCTGAGGATGTCGTCGACCAGTTCATAGCAAAGCACCACCTCGGCCTTGGGTGGCGAATAGAACGCATTGGCCTCCCCGCATTCCGCGGCGACGAAATGAATGGTCTGCGGCACGAGAAATGCGCGGTCCACCGCGTGGATTTCAGGCATGAGGGCGAAGACATTCTGCTTGCTCACCAAGTCGTACGTCGGCACGAGCTTGGGGCTGCGGGGCTTGACGTACTCATAAGTGAAGGCCGTGCCCGGAGGCGCGGGCACATCCGCCGCCTGCTCTGTCCGGTGCCATCCGAACCACAGGGCTATCAGCACGACCAACAGCAGCGCGGCGACGACAGCGGTGATGATCTTGTGATGTCGTTTCTTGCTTTCGTCCATGCGCCTTTCCTCGACAAGGGCAAGCCAAAACCGCTTGCCTGCGGATGTGCTGGACGAAAAGTGACTGCCGCGCGGCGGCTCGATATCGCACCCTTTATGCCGATCGGAAAAGGCGGCGCCTGCAACGCTTGCGTCACACCGATATTTCCCGGCGTTCGCCAGCAACGCCGACATCCTATGAAGCGGGCGCGAGCGGCTCCACCGGATGGGTCTGAATCCAAACGCCGTGCCCTTGGCAAGTCAGCCATACCAACTCGTATGTAAGCAATCTCCTACAACGATGTGAGTCGATCACCACGCGTCGTCAGGGAAGCGTCGACTAGTCCATTTGCGTCCATCCATCGATAGTGGCGCCCACTCGGACAATTCTTAAATTCGCGCCGGCCGGCTACGGCCCTCCCGACTTCCCTATCGACAGGACTTCACTCATGGATGCGACGAGCACGACCACCTATCCGCAGAAATGGCAGGAACGTTTCGCTTTCTTTGAACAGCATGGCGCGCCCAACAGCCCGGGCTTCAAGGAGGCGTTGAAGGGTCTGCCCAGCGGCCAGCGCCGGAAGATCACCTTCAACTGGCTGGCGTGGTTGTTCGGGCCGTTCTATTTCCTGGCGGTGGGCATGTGGCGCAGGGCGCTGGTGGCGTTTGGCATCGCCGTCGCGGTGGGCATCGTGGTGAGCCTGCTGCCCGACAGCGTGGGCAATATCCTTTCCCGCGGTGTGGGTTTTGGCCTGGCGTTCCTGTTTGGGCTGACCGCCAATTACTCCTACTTTCTGAAGGAGCGTCGCGGCGACAACGGCTGGAATCTGTTTGAAGGCATGCGCTGGTAAGCGCATCGCGCGTTCCCGGGCATCGGCGTCGGGTTACGCCCTGGCCGATGCGCGACATGGAAGATGGCGGCGAGCACAACCTGGACGTGCTCCATTTCCCTAGGAAAATGCCTGTTAACCGCATTCGATGTGACGCGTGCATGTCGAACAGGCGCCGCGCCGCGCACGCGCTCTTTTTTCGCGCAATTCGTTGGGCAAAACCCTGACAATGGATGGATTGAACGTTTGCTACTGTAGTGGCGTCGCTTGCGCTGTCTTTCTTGGGGCCATGCAAGCGGCCGCAGCGAGTGTGCTGTGAGTAGCGCGGGCCGCATGGGGTGGAGCCCATACGACCCACTGACCATCAACAACTAACCAGGAGTTGATCATGGCTACGCCTGATCATACGGCACGTTTGCGCCCGCCTTAGTCCCCCTTCGGCACGTCACCCGATATCCCGATCATTCAGCGGCCGCGAGGATACGGTCGAAGCTGCTTCGTGCGTCGTTGCGTCGACAAAGCGCAGGCGCTGCCATGTCTGGCGCGCGACGAATCTACCCACGGAGGCAAACACCAGGGTTTCGACGACATGCCGGGATGCCCGGTCACGGGCGAAGGGTGACTTCAACGTTCGATGATCCGCCCCTGTGGCGCATCGGCCCGCATGGCGATGCGCCACACCTCAGGATGGTGGCGGAAGATTGCCCAGGCCGCGCATTGCCAAGCCGGCGAGCAGCGTGATGCGTGGCTCAGCGCCGGCGGAACGCCGAACTGGTGCTGCGCGGACGCGGCAGTTGCGCGGCGCAGTTGGAGTAAAGCTGGCCGATCTGGCGAAGCGTGCGGTTGGCGTGCAGCTGCGCCTGCACGCGCGTGGCTTCCAGCTGCTTTATGTCGTTGCGCAGGCTGTTGTCGCGCTCCATCGCCCGCTGCTTCTGCACGGCGTTGCGCTGCATGTTCACGCGCAGGCGCTCCACCCTGGCCTCCGCCTCGGTGATGTGGCGCTTCAGCTGCACGTTCCGGGCTTCCAGCTGCACGCGCCGCACTTCGGCACGCGCGCGGCTGTTGACCTGCAGGACGAATTCCTCGAAGGCCTTTTCGGCCAGTTCGAACTCCGTCGACTTGACCGCGCGCCACACCAGCTCGTCCATGTAGAGCGCGGCGTAGAAGGTGAGATCGGGGGCGTGGAAATACAGCCTGGCGCCGTGGCCGAAGCTGTACAGCTCCCGCACTACCGCAAGGGCGGATTCCCGCTCCAGCCATTCGACCTCTTCCACGTCGGCCACTTCGACGCGCTCGCCGTCGGCATAGGGCCTGCGCCACGCCACGGAGGCCTGGCTGAGGTTGGCGATGTCTTCTTCGAGCAGGTCGGGCGCTTCGTCGACATGGGTGTCCGCGGCGACCACGCTGTCTCCATCGGCGCACAGCACGACGGAAAACTCCCGCAATGATGGATTCTCGGTCATGACGTTCTCCCGCAACTCAGCGAGTCTCTGCACAAACACCAGTGATGCGACGAAGAAGGACTTTGTCCGACTCGCCTCCTACAGCGATGAGGCGAAACAGCGGCCCCACGCCGAAACGCCGGCCAAGTAAAGAGGCATGACTGCCAACCGGAAGGTGTCTCATGACCTGAGGTTTTCGGGCGGCAACGATCATCAACGCAGCTAGGGTAAATAGTAGAGAGCCACGAACACGTGAAAACAGGGGACGTTTCTCAAATGGCGCGCACCCGGGAAAACCAGTGGTTTTCCGACGTGTCGCGTAGTTCTACCACTCGATGTCACGATGTTTTACCGCTCGCGATGTCGTAGCTCTTCGCTCTCGACGACATCGCCGCTGCGTCATCGCGCCTTCTTCTTGGTGGCGGCTTTTCGCGCACTGCCCTGCCGCATCGTTCTGGCGCCGAGCGGCACGCTGTCCGCCGGGAGCGCCTGCAAGGCCGCGGCGCGCACGCCACGCAGAAAAGTCACGCCTGCGACGAACTTGGCTTTCGCACCGTCCGGGTCGGAGGGCGCCACGTCAACGTAGTTGTCGAACAAGGCCTGCAGGCGCTGCGCGTAGGCGTTCTGGATGATGTCGGCATCGCTGGTGGGGCTGGCCATGGAAACTCCTTGTCGTGATCAGTACAGGAACGGAAAGCTCGCCAGCTCCCGCCATCGGCGGTTTTCGCTCACCAGCAGCGTCATGGTTTCGCACCACGCGTATATCGGCCCGTGATCCGCGATGCGCGCTTCGAGCTCGTTGATCAGCACCGCCTGCTCCTGCCGAACCTGCCGTGCCACGGAAAGATGGGGCACGTATTCGGGGAAGGCACCGCCGCCCTTGGGATGATCGGGAAAGGCACGCTCCAGCGCCGAGGCGATCTGCGCAATGGAGCGTGCAGGCTCGGGGGCCAGCCACACCACGGAGGGAAACGTGCGAACCTCTTCCAGGCGAAACATCGGCGCGGGCAGGTCGGCGGCCACCTCGCGCACGCGCGCCAGCAGGCCGGGGGTCAGCAGTTCGCTGTCGATAAAGGGGTAGATCAGCGTGATGTGCGCGCCGAGCCCGCGGCGGGCGGCGGGGTCGTACTGCTCGCGGAAGCTGCCGACGACCGGCTCCGCTTCCGGCACCAGCAGCGCTAGCAGGGTGCGCGCCATCGTCGGCCCTACGCCTTCCACATTCCCGGCACGTGGCCGTGGATGCTCATTATGGGTCAAGACGCCCGGCACCAGCCCGGGCGTCCACCGCTATGCCACCGGGTTCAGCACCGGCCGCCGGCGAAGGTTCGCCGGGGTGCATAGGTTTCGACGGCTGGCACGGCCTCCCAGGGCATGGGCTCCAGGCCGTCGTCGCCCTGCAGCAGGCGGGCAAAGGCCACGCCTTCTTCCTCGGCAGCTGCCACGGCCAGCGCCGGCGTGGCGAAGGTCATCGACGTCTCGCCACCGGTCAGGAACTGCCAATCGGTGCGGTTCATGGCCGGGGAGCGGTAGAGCGTCCATGTGCCGACCCAGAACGTCTTGCCGTCGCGCACGACGTCAAAGGCGTCGCCCTGAATCACATAGATTCCGACGAGTACTGCCATGAGGAACTCCTTTTCGTCCGCTCCGCCATGGGGAAGGCACCGGCCGTGGGGATAACCGGTGGCATGACGTGCCGGGGATGCTTGCCGCGAGCTTACATAGGGTTCCGCCAGCGCTCGCATGGCAAAGGTCACGGCCCTAAACGCATGAATTTGCGACGCTTCCGCGGTGCAGCATCGGCACCTGACCAGACAGGAACGGCGGGAATGGCGGGATCGGTGCAACGGCGGCGGAGGCGGAATCACCCGGCATGCGGCAGGCCAGCAAAGAGCTGATGCTCCCGCATCTAGCCGCGGGCACCGCTGCCGGGCGCGCGTCAGGGGTTGAGGTCGTAGCGCAGGGTGGTCTGCACGCGCTGCCCCTGCCCTCGCAGGTCTTCCAGCGAAATGTTCTGGCCCCACAGGTATTCGATGCCGAGCATGGCGCGCTGGCTGAACTGCCAGGCCAGGTTGAGCGAGGCGAACTTGGTGCTCTTGGGCAGGTCCTGGTCGATCAGCATGTCCGTCGAGGGGCTGATACGCAGGTAGCCGTAGGACGCGCTGGAACTGAGGTTGTCCGTCCAGCCGTGCGTGTAGCCCAGGCCCCAGCCGCGCGCGCGTATGGCGCGCAGCACGCCGCTGCGGGTGAACGCGGCATCCAGCCCCAGGCCGGAGATGTCCTGCAGGAAATTGGCATAGCCATGGCCACTGCTGAACCAGCCTTGGGCGCTGTCCCGCTCGAACAGCTTGGTGCTGCCGGTCAATTGCGTGGCGAACGCGCTGGTGCGCTGCGTCTGACCCGTGGTGGCGTCCTGCATGCCCAGGTCGCGGAACAGGTTGGCCCACTGGATATGCCAGAGCGGTGTTTCCCAGCGCAAGCCGAGGGTGAAGTCGGCCAGGCGCGAGTACGGCGTGTAGTTTCCGATCCTGGTGATGTCGGCGTTCGGCTTTTCCATCGACAGCGGCAAGGTCAGCTTACTGTCGCCCGAGCGATAGAGCACCGGCGAGAAGCGGATTTGCGGCCCGTATTTGAAGGTGAACGAGTTGGGACCTTCGTAATCGAGCGTGTTGGGGAACACGTCGATGTCGGTGAATGCCGAGCTGTTGTAGCCCGCAAGCAGCGTGTAGTACGGGTTGTCCAGCTCGCCGTAGAAGAACTGCAGGTTGTAGGGCATGTCGCCCGAGCCGCTGCCGAAGAAGTTGTTCTTGTAGACAACCTTGAGCGTGCCGTAGTCGGTATCGCGGCGGAAATCCATGCGGAACAGGCTTTGCCGCGCGCTGAGATTGGTGCGCCATCCGCTGTCGTAGAACGGCTGCCCGCGCACCGGAATGGACGAAGGCACGAACAGATCGGCCGAGCCCAGGTATTTGCTGTCGATCATGGTGTCGAGCTGCGCGACCAGATCGAGCTTGAGCAGGTTGCCGGTGTCGCCCAGGCGCACGTAGCCCTCCGGCAGCGGCTCGGCCACGCCGGCCAGCGCGGAAGGCGGCCGATAGGGCGGCGGTGTCGATGGCGCCGGGGCGGATGCCGCGGCTACGACGGGCGTCGCGAGCGCCTGCGGCTTCGCGGTCGTGGACGGTGTCGCTGCCGGCGCCTGCGATACCTTGTCCTGCGCGGATTCCTTGGCCTCTAGTTCGTCCAGCCGCTGCTGCATCTTCTGCATGGCCTGTTGCTGCGCTTCCATCTGCTGGCGCATCTGGGCGATCTGCGCCTTCAGGTCGTCCGAGGAGGCTGCGGACTGCGCAAGCAACGTGGGTGCGAACGACGCGGCGAGCATGGTGCAGAGAAGGCGTCCCCGGATCGGTGATATCGCTTGGCGAGGCCATGGCCGCATGAGAACACTCCTGTTCGAATGCCAAGGGAACACCTGGAAACCCCGTGCGCGCGTCCGTGCCCGGCGCCGGGCGCGAGACATGAGGGAAAGTCGCGGAACACGATTGCGGATCACGGAGCCGGGAATCACTCCATAGGCCCCTGCGCAACCGACACGCAACCGCCAGATGCGGCCGCCACCCTCGTTCGATTAGAGCCGAGAAAGGGTGCAAGGCCTGTGAATCGGCGTCTAAGTAAAATTTCGCAATGACGAAAGGGTGTTCTGCGGATTTAAAATGGGCGCGTTGCGACCTGCTTGCCATCCGCTTGTCGGTAACCGGGCAGACTCCAATGATGTCTTGCCACGCCAGTTTCATGAGCGCTGTATGAAGACTACAAGCACTTTGTAAGGACAACCTTACAAGGTATTGCAAGTCGAACAGCTACCCTATGTTGGCTATACGGACATTCGGGACGGGCAAACTGTGGGCCTACGCATCATCCTCGCTGACGACCATCCCATTTTTCGCAGCGGCGTGCGCGCGCTGCTGGAGAACGGCAGCAACGCTCACGTCGTCGCCGAAGTCGGCTCGCCCTTCGAGCTGATCGACGCCGTGGAAAAACAACCCTGCGATCTTCTGATTTCCGACTTCAGCATGCCGGGCGGCCAGCTTGCCGATGGCTTGCAGATGTTAGGAATGATCCGACGCCGTCGACCCGACTTGCCCATCGTCGTGTTGACCATGGTGAACAACGGCGGCGTGCTCAAAGCCATCCTCGCCACCGGCGTGCGCGGGCTGATGAGCAAGACGGATGCGCTATCGGAACTCACGCTGGCCGTGCAGGCCGTGTCGCATGGGCGATCGTTCCTCAGCACCAGCATCACCCACCTGATCGACGAGGGTGGCCCCGGCGGACACGCGGACGATCGCCCTGCCCTGTCCAAGCGCGAAACCGAAGTGCTGCGGCTGTTCGCGTCGGGCTTCACCGTCACCGAAATCGCCGGGCAGCTCAACCGCAGCGTCAAGACCATCAGCCGGCAGAAGATGGACGCTATGAACAAGTTGGGGCTGAAGAACGATCTGGACGTGTACGCCTACGCGCGCGAGCACGGCATCCTCGCCTGAGGCCATCCGCGGCCAGGCCGCGGTCATGGCAGGTTGAGGACTTCCACACCCTTGTCGCTGAAGAACGCCAGGCCATCGCCCAGCATGGCGTTGCCCTGCACGATGGCCATGCTGTGCGGCGAGGCATCGGCGATGCGCGCCACATAAGCCGGCGTGAAGATCCGCTTCCATTGGGCGGCCAGCTGCTTCGCGTCGCGGATCCGCTCGTGCCTTTCCGCTCCGTGATTCACGCGCAGCGGAAAATGCACGTAGCGCGCGGCCGATGCGCTGTCGCCCTTGGCCACGGCGGCGCAAAAGCCCTTGGTTCGCGCCTCGAAGGCTTCGTCCGTTTCATCGGTGATGGATTGATACCAATGCCCTTCCGGCGCGGCCGCGAACAGGCCGCCGCCCTGCAGCTTCACCGGCAGGGTGATCTTGCCGTTGCTCCAGTTGCCCTCCAGGCCCACGCTGTTGTCGAAATCCAGCGGCTTGCCATCCTCGCTGCCGTTGCCCACGAAGTGCAGCGTCATCGTGGCGCCCTGCTCGTGCAGGACGAACGTGCCATCGCGCCGTTCGCCCGTCAGCGGAATGTCAGCGAGGTAGCGGAAGTAGTAGTAACGGCTCGGTTCCGGTTGCTGGCCGGCCATGCGGAGGATCAGGCCAATGCGCTGCGGCCCCAGCGTGCCCGTGTACTGCGCCTATTGAAGCGCGTCGGCGCACATGGCGCGCCAAGTCGCCAGCACGCACAGGCAGGCCAGGATCAGGCCCAGTGACATCCGGCGGGCGCGTATTCGCATGGCGGCATCCTTGGCTTCAGGGCTCGGCGGCGTTGGCACTAGCCTAGCCGGCCGCGCATGCCTGCTCCATATCGGATGCCAGCCGCGTCCGCCTTCCCCACACATGGCACGGTCCTTGATTGCCACCTGGCGAAGCATGGCGCCTCGAAGAACAAGAACAAGCATTCGATGGGACCCGCCCGCTGAGCCGTTCCACCATCAACCGCAAGACGTACCGCGAGCGTCAGGGGCGCTCACGCATGAACATGAACTTCAACGTCGTGGACGAGGCGCACCACGAACTTCAAGTGCTTTGCGAAGTCGACCAGCTGCCGGGACGGGTTGCATGGCGTGCCCAGATCTATGGCACTGTAGTGCCCCAGGAGGAGATCAGCGGCGAGGCGGTGGACCAGGACGCGGTTGCCGGACACGTACAGGCCGAGGTGCTCGACCGGGGCATTTTCGCCAAAAGCTGACCTACAGCGTCATGGCGCTGACGAGGAACGACATCCGCCGGTGGCACCTGGGAGAGCGTGCCGGCTGGCTTGAGCTGCCGCACGACCTGTATGAGCGTGGTAATGGCTTTTTCGACCGAACGTGTACTGCTGGCCTGGGTGGAAGACCTGGAGCAAGGGCTTGAAGACCTTGGACGCATCCACCAAAGGCAACGCCACGACGAGCTTCTGAAGGATCTGCTGCCCTCGGCCCAGGGCCTGCTGGCGCTGGCCCGGTCGGAACTGCGCCAGCTGGTGGGCACCGATGTTCCCCTGCTCGACAACGACATGGGCGACATCCGCACCGTCGACAACGTACGGCGGCTATGCAGCCGGCTGCGCCGGGTCTTCCGTACCGATGAAAGCGGTCGCGAATCGACCGACTGAACCACACCACGAAAAGCGCCGCTGGCGTGGCGAACATGCCAGCGCATTCCGCCATGGCGCACGCGTCTCGGGATGACGCAGCGCATCAAGTGCGCAAGTGGTTGAATTGGTGCCCCCGATACGAGACGAGAATGGCTCAACAGCGCCGTTTGAGGGCCTTCGTGGGGAATTTCTGTGCAGTCCCCGCGAATCCGGCGCTTTCCTTACTTCACCGAAAACCGGTCGTACCATAGTGGTGCTGGCGAAAGCTGGCTTTTCCCAAGACCGAGGATCTACGCAATGAAGATCAACCCGAAGACCATCTAGGCCTGGGCCGTTGCACTGTTCGCTGTCGAATAGGCGGCCGATGAAGGGCTCACTGTGCTACGTCACCTTTGGGAGGCGCTGAAGCCATTCCTCCACTGATGGGCCCGCACCACAGGGATGTGGTGCATTTCACTTCTTCTCGGGCAACTCGTGCTGGTAGTAGGCCTACCACCCCATCCTCCCGGGTTTCGGCTCCGCCGGCGGCACCTTTCGCCAGTGGTACTGCGCCCACCGCTCGACATGCGCCATGGCCTTCTCGCGGGTCCGGTAGGGCTGGGAATAGATCGGGATGACCTTGAGGCCCCTTCCCTTGGGCGTGAGGTTCACCTTCCAGGTGCCGTCGATCCGCATATTCACGGAGGCGAAGCAGACCGAGCCGGGCAGCGTGGCCAGCCAGTGGTCGAGCGGCTGACCGCTCATGAACACCTGTTCCCAGTGGACGCGCGGAGGTTCGGACATGACCGCCAGCCTACGCGGGCGGCGTCTCAGGGGGCGGGATCGGTGGCCGGGGTCGGGTCCGGACGAGAGAGGGGGCATGCCCATGCATGCCAGTGTCGTCAGTCCGCCTACCAAGCAAGCGGCGCCCCAAGGCGATGCCTGGCCGCTCGATGCCAAGATATGACAGCGACGCAATCACCACGAGCGCCATCGTCGTCACCGCGCCAAGACACCAATATCGGATAACCGAGCCAGCTGCCCACCCACCCAGAAGTGACGGGGCGAAGAAGCTGCACAGCACCACACCGTGCAACAAGTAGATGCTGTAGCTGGCGTGTCCAAGGCGCATGGCGCCAGTGCACCGCAACAACCCGAACAACGAAGTCCCTGAGGCAATGAGCAGAAAGAATAGGCCGAGCAGCAGTACGCCGACCCCGGAATAAGCAGTATCGCTCAAGCACACGGCAGCAATGACAAACCCTATAGCGATGATGGATCGCACGTAGCCATCTCCTCGCCACCTGGGAAAGGCACGAGCCATCCACGCCGTCAGCATCCCGCACAGAAAGAGCGAGATGAAATAACTCACCGGTCCACTCAGTCCAAGCTTTGTGCATAACGTGAGCGCGATAGCCACAGCGAGCACCGGCCCAGACCAACGTGTCCTGGCGAGGAATGCCGTGACCAGAAGGGACGCATAGAAGCCCCATTCGTACGTCAGAGTCCACGTCATGCCGACCAGCGGCATGGCGCGCGTATCGCCCAGCAGCGGAGGCGGCCCCGGATAGGCGCCGAAGGCCAACCACTTCAGCGCCCCGGCCCATGCCGAAGCGATCGCGCTGGCGAGTCCGCCGTCCGCGCGAGTCAACACGACGGTGATGTATATAGCCATCAGTGCCCAATAGAGCGGCACGATGCGGAAGAAACGGTGGACGTATAGATCAATCCAAGAGATTTTTCCCTTGCGATCGAGAAGCTTCCCCCAAAAAAGATAGCCAGTGATCATGAAGAACACCGACACACCGAAGCTTCCTAGATAGGCGTAGAAGTGCGATGGAGGAAGGGCCACGACGCCGGTTAGGACGGCGGCCCTTCGGATCGACATGTGATGCATGAACACAGCGAGGGCTAGAAAGGTCCTCAGCCCATCAAGGTTCACGTCTCGCCCTGAAGATGCTCCGGGCGCGGGATCAAGTGCACGAAAGGGCCGTGTCGACGCTACGCAGACAGCAAAAGCAACGAGGGCCAGCGAAGGCCATATGGCATAGAACCCATCCATAGACTCTCCCATCATTGGGGAACTATGGATCGGTTCGCGATACTCGTCAACCCGCCGACGGCGGCGTGAACTGCGTGCCGTTATAGGTGTAGCCGACTCCGACCGGGGATCCATCAGGCAACAGGATGGCCTCGGACCCGCTCGGGGGACTCCATTCGTTGCCACCATCCCAAAGGACCGTGTTCACCACTACCCCAGACTCAACGATGGCGTATGTTTCCATTATGCATACTCCCAGATGATGACCACGCCAGGACCGCCAGAACCTCCGGCCAAAGCGGAACCAGACGAATTATTAGCTGCACCGCCTCCTCCAGCTCCGTATGAAACGGCGGCGTTTCCTGCCGCACTACTGCCCACGATTCCCTTGCCTCCACCTCCAAACTGCGAGGCGCATCCAGATCCGGACACCATGGCATTCGTCGCCGCCCCAAACCCAAGGGACGCTGTATTGCTACTGCCATTGATGATGTTGCCACCACTCGCATTGTTCTGGGTGCCCGTCACTTGTCCAAACGATGGCGTTCCATTAGTGACTGCGATCTGTCCTACACCACCGAAGCCACCAGGACACGAAATGAGCGCACCAAACGACGATGTTCCACCTTGAGATCCGTTATTGGCTCCAGCAACACCGCCAGATCCAGCCGATCCTACGGTGATCGTAACGCCTGAGAATCCACTGGTTAGCAGAGACTTGGCGTAACACCCTGATGCGCCACCGCCTGAGGCCACGTACTGGCTCGAGCTTGTAGCCGGCGCCCCACCGCCGCCACCGCCGCCACCTTGTACCTCGACGATGATCGAGTTTGTTCCTGGGGTGGGCGTGTACGTCGTGCTCGACGTGAAGATGCGAGGAGGACCAAGCAGGCGCCCGCCCACAGCCTTCTTCAAGTTGGCCAGCAGCGTGGCCATCGTTCCGTCGTCGGTGGCGTTCTGTCCCGTGTTATCCACGATAAGCTGGGCAAGAACAGCAGCCATAATCGATGACTGCCGCCAGGCCTTATTGCATGCGGCGGATTGAGCCATGCCCGATGAGAAGCCGGCGCCAAGCGCTGCAAGGGCCAGCCAGTCGCTTTGACTGAGGACGTTGGCCCCTGCGCCGCCCGCAAATACCTGGAAATCGTTCGTTGCCATGCTGTTCTTTCTCCAAACAAAAAGGCCGCCCTAAGGCGGCTGCGCAAATGAATATGGGACTTAGCTAGAGTGGTTTTGCCCAGGACCCAGAATCGAACCCTGATACGTAAGGTCCGGTCATGTCGAAGCCGAAGATGGGAGAACCTGTGGAACTTGTGACTATGTATGAGTTCACCAGCACACCCTCAGGCTTAAGCGGTATGTATCCGCCCTTAAGCAGAGCAAGAAGGATGGCTGATGGAATCGTTCCGGACACGCCGATGGTCATCGTCATGTCCTGGTTGTCTTGGATGAAGACGTGTGTTCCGCTTTCGAATATCTGGTTGAGGATGGCCGCCGACGATCCCAGTGTTCCATCCCAATGGTTGGCACCGATCTTGGCTCGTATCAGGGTCCTATACGTGTCGTCATCCAGCAAGGTGACCTCCGTGGATGGATCAAACGGTCCCTGCCAGACCCCCTGGTCGAAGCCGACACCAGTGATATCAAACGAGAAGTAGACGCCCGTCAGTGGTGTATTCACGCGCCGGCTAACACCGACCCACAGGCCGATGATGTCAAGCTGATCGCCGACTGCTTGATCCAGGTCGAATGCCGGTATGAATCCACCTAGCGCGTTCTGCTGATCGACAAAGCACTGCGCCACAGCAGCGACCATGGCGCTGAATTTTGGCTTGTCCGCGTGCTCTGAAGTGATGAGCCCGGTGTACTGCGAGACGTCAGCCATCAGCTCACCGTGAGCGTCACCGCACTAGGCGTGCAGGTGGCGGCCTGGTTAAAGGCCAGGGGTACGTCAGGCGCCCCTGCCCCGCCAGGACCCGTAAGTGTCAGGCTGGTGATGCGGAAGGTATTGCTGTTCGGCACGGCCTTAGCTGCCGCAATAGCGCCATCCCATTCCACCGTGCCTGCAGTGCCGCCACCGATGGCCGTGGCATTCACGTAGGCGGAGACCGCCTGCTGAACTGCTTGACCCACAGTACTGCTATAGCCTGCCAAGGCCTTCATCGTTATGGAAACAGTGATCGCCTGATCCGTCGCCCGGAAGAAGTTGATAGTGATCGGTCGCCCATAGATGTCCGTCACAACGACCGGCGTAGTTCCATAGGTGCCCGCGCCTGGAGTCTTCTTTGTCGCGATGGCATTGGCTATGGCCGTCGCATCTCCGCCGTCGACAACCAACGACATCGAGTGCGAGGGAATGCCATTGCTATCGGTGGACGCCGTGTCGTTCTCGTAGGCCCTTACCCTGGCCACGCCAAGGATCGAAGACACAGCGCCAACAATGCCATCCATGACGGTCAAGGATGGAAGCGCGGTCGAGACCGTTTGTCGATATCGAAGATCGGCATCCGATTCGACCGGGGCACCAGGCACGGCGTCGTAAGGATTTGAGACGCTCTGCCAGCCAAGCGTAGGTGTCTTGATGATGGTCACCGTGCCGGCTGGTGCAGTGATAGCACCGGCCACTGAGCAGGTGGCTGTCACCGTAATTTGACCGCTTGGCGGAATGACAACGACAGCTGGAAGGATCCATTGATTGCTATTGGTATCCTGAGCGATGCCATTATTGATCGTTGACCCAGCCTGTCCTATTAACAGCAGATCGACTGTCGAGTAACTGAACAAGGCTCGCGCGATGCCATTGAGCTTCACGTTTTGGCTGAGCGCGGCCCCTTGAGCCGTGGCCGGACTCATGCTCTGGTAGATCTGGATGGCGGTAGCGTTGGCGTCGCTGATGGCTTGAGCCACGATGGCCAGAAACTGCCCATCCTGACTGTCAGGCTCCAGGTAGACATCGGCACCATAGATACCCTGGTATTGGGCCTGAAGGAAGGCTAGGACATCCGAATAGGCGGGGGCACTGATGCCGGTTGCCGAAAGGGTCGGCGCGGTCGTGGTGATCAAAGCGTGGTCTCCACCGTGGTCTGCCCGTAAATCGTCGATATCGCCGCACTCACGCTAAGCGCGCGCGTATTCGGATCGAGGTTGCTGCTGTAGGAATCCAGGGACAGGACCCCATCGGTTTGGGTGATCTGCTGCTTGATGGCGAAGTCGTAGAGCGAGGTCGTGTACTTGCCGAGGACCTTCGTGCGCCACGGCATGCCGGCGGTCGTATCCAGGAACCATTCACCGGCGAACAGCTCCAGGCGAGTTCTCACAGCCTGAGCCACAGCCTCCGGCTGGTCGCGATAGAAGTCCGACTGACCATGCCCAAAGGTGTAGTCACCGTTGGCATCAAGCTTTCGGTAGCGCACGGATGCCCCCAAAGAAAAGCCCGCCTTTCGGCGGGTTTGTATCACTGCAGATCAGGCCGGTCTTTGGCTAATCGCAAACATTGGTTGTATGTATGCAGGTCGAGTGTCTGCCGGAATCCGGTCTCGTAGTCGCAGCGTTCCCACACCATTTGGCTCACCGATGGGTCGACAAACAACTGGTGCCATGCCTTCCACTCGGCCTTCTGAAAGTCGATGCATCAGTCATAGAGGTGCGGCTTGCCTTCAGCCTTGGCGAGCGTCTCGCACTGACCCTTGATGCCCAGCCAAATGCCATGGAGCTGCGCGTCCGTGTATATGACGTGCTTCTCTTCGGCATGTACTGTTCGGAGGCAGAACGCCATGATGAAAAAGACCAGATATCGAAGTCGCATGTCAGTTCACCGGAGTTGTAACCGCTGTGGCGCCCTGTGCCGTGTGGGTATGGGATTCGTCGATGCGCTTGCCATTGGCCTTCACCTGGCCCGTGAACACCGTATTCCCGTTCACATTGAACCCGCCAGGAGCAACGATGTTCACCTTCTTGGTAACCGGGTCGAGTTCCACATAGGTAAACCCGTCGTCTGATCGAAGCTGCACGGTGGACGTGCTGATCGCTGAGAGCTTCTTCGACTGCGACATCGGGCCGATGTGGCACACCGCATCCGACAAATCGTGCCGTCGAGCATCGTTCGGTGGCTGTACCCCGCCAGACTGCTTCCACCCACCAATGGCGCGGCATGCAAACGATACCCAGCACTCATCGCCGGCGGAAATAGGAAACGTCAGCGTTCCGCCGCCGCCGCGAGGAAAAATCACTGGAACGCCAGAAAGTAGCGGGTAATTGACGCTTTTCGGGGTCTGATCAGGGCCTGAAATTTGCCCCTGAACGCCGAGCTGCACCGTCGCGGTGTTAGTCGTGGCGTCGTATGAAACGATGTATCCAGGGAGAGACGTCCACACTTGGGTGAGCAGGCCATCGATTGCGACGCGGAGCATTTCCTCCTCATCGCTCCAACGCTGGCGACTATCCATTCTCAGGCACCGCTTGAGTGAATCCAGAAGTGAGAGGGGCGGTTCCATCGACTGCGGCACACACGCAATCGGTGTACCAGGTGTTACCGCGCGAATCGCCAGCGTGAACGACCTGGAAGGTCCGGTAGAAGCCGTCCGCATCGAAACTGGGAACGACCTGCGGCAACTGGAACTTGCTGGTAAGCGTCAGTGACGCGACGTCGGCATTGTTCAACTGGATCTTGCTGCCAGCCTTGATGACCGGGTTCAACAGCATACGAACGACCAGACCGCCAATAGTCTGCTGGGGCGTTCCTACCATGCCAGACGAGGCGTTGATCTGTGGCACTGCCCCAGGCAAGTAACCTTTGATCGGAATGAAGTTGAGCTTCCCGTCCTCGATGCTCCAGGTGCAGCCCTGAGAATCCGCCAACGTACGCAGGACATCGCGTGTCTGCCCGTGGACTGTCTTGGCGTCAGGCGCGGGATGGTTCGAGAAGTCCGGCTTGAAACCGGCGGCGATGCCGTACTGCGAAAGGTCCTTGAGGCAGTGCTGATAGATGTCGTCCGCCGTATAGCCTTTGTCGATCGTCCAGCTTGAGGTGGCCCAGCCAAAGGCCTTGTCCCCGTCCTGCGCTTGGATATCGACGAAGGTGTCCGTCGCCGATTCCTTGCCTCGGCGGACCATGGTGATCTCGCCGCTGAATATCTGGGCGATGTTCCCCTCGTAGCCTGCACTGAGTTTTACGGAGGTGAACTCGTTCTGGATCAGCTTGGCCAGTTCGTCGGTGACGTTGAATACCCGCGCCTGCAGAGTCTTCAATGTCTGCACAGTCGCGTTCTTGACCTCGAACCTGACGTGCAGGTTCGAAAGGTCGTAGGCCTGCGCCTGGTTACCGACGATCAGCGATAGCGCGCGTAGGTACTGCTGCGTCACGGTGTCACCGCGTACAGATGGGACTGCGTGCCCAAGTTGTCGTAGGTCGGCACAGCATCAGGATCTCCATCGGTGGCGACCCACAGCTGAAAGCCGAATCCGACGTATCCGTACTGAGCAAGAAGATCGCAGCCGGTCACCAAGGGAATACCCTGGACGAGCGGGTTGCCGTTGGCGTCAGCAATATCCAGCACCCATTCGGACGCAGCATCACGCCAGATCAGCGTAAGCGTGTAAGTGACATTGGCGATAGTCGTCTGGAATGACTGCGCCTGCCCGGAGAGGGGGATCTCGTAAGTCGCCATCTCACCCACCCACGAAGCCGGCAATCGAACTCAGGACGCTTTGCTGAACAGGCTTTGGCTGCACGGTTCCTTTATTCACCACCGGTGCCGTCTGCGCCGGATCGGCCTGGTTTTCGGCGACCACCTGGACCTCGACCACGTTGACAAGGAACACTTCTTTGAACGTGATCGTCACCGCCAGGGCATGCTCAGTCGCCTTGTCGGTGACCTGCTCCAGCGTCTGGATCAGCATGTTGTCGTACGTGCGCTTACCGGTGATCAGCTGAAACGGCTGCCGGTTCTCTTGCAGCATTCGCAGCTGGTCGTAGACGTCCTTTGGATCGGAGCTGAGGATGCCGCCGCTGGTCAGGTTGAAGATCGCGCCGGATTGACTCCATCCGTATCGGGCTGTGACCGTCGATGGAATCTTGTAGGCGTGATCCGTGATGGGTGCGCCGGTCTGGATCGGATGCTCCGTGATGGCCAGCTCGTCGCGCGCACGCTCCTCGATCGTGCACTGAGGAATGATGGTTCCAATGGCACGTCCTGACTTCAGGAAAATGTCCGCCACCTCTCCCGCGACGAGAAGGCCAACCTGCGAAAGGATGCTCACATCGCCGCCGAGGTCTGGAAGTTGCGTACGAGTCGCTGGTTCACCGAATCCTGCTCACGCCCAACGGCGGAGGCTGTTTCCTGAGGATTGGTGGTGCCGTAGACATTGATCGTGGTCTGGGCGCTCAAGTTGGCTCCGGCAGCCTGCTGGTACTGAGCGTCGCTGTAAGGGTTGCGGCCGTTCTCGTGGAGGACGATCGCCTGCATCAGCTTCGCCCTCTCGGCGACATCGTTCAGATGGAGCTGCGCGTCAGGACTTACCCCTAGACGACCCGACACATCAGCCACATAGGCGCCTGTATCGTTCTCGTTCTTCGGTGCATAGGTCGAGATGATCTCGCGCACGGTTTCGAGCCGCTTCTTGCCTGCCGCTGCCGACTGCCCGTTGAAATACAGGCCAAGCTGGTTGCTCAGGGCATTAAGGCCATCTTGTGGCGTGGCATACGACCCGAATGACCCGCCCGGGCCGGTGCGAAGGTTACCGGGGTTGTTCTGACGAATGCCGATAGGCTGTGTCTGGTCGGATCCCTGCGCCGGCGTGGTTTCAGGCTTCCCGTGGTCGTAAGGCTTCCCGGTGATCTGATCCCAGATCTGCGAAGCTGCATGCCCGAACGCCGAAGCGTCTGCCGAGGCCTTTCCAGAGTCTCCCTGGGGAAGCTTGCTGGAAATCCAGTCCGCCGCTGAGCCAAACCAGCCGGACACCGTGTCCCGAGCCCCCTGGGTCTTGTCTATGACCCATTTGAAGGACTTGCTGTCCTCGACAGCGTGGACGACCTTCATGACCCATTCGTAGGCTTCCTTCACCGCCGCGGTAAGGTCATGCCAACCCTCGACGATATGAGGCCACGCGAACTTCGCGATTGCCCACAGATTGTTCAGGCCATCGCCGATTAGGTCGATGCCAGCCTTGGCCAGGTCGATTTCCGGTTTCCACTTGCCCCAATCGATCAGGCTCTTGCCGCCCTCCTTCCAGGTCTTGTAGTCATCCCACAGAAGCGCAATTGCCGCGGCCAGCGCACCGATCCATGCAACTGGCCCGCCCATGATAATGGCGGTTCCAGCCACAATGCCGGCGACCCATTCAGCGACAGTATTGATATTGCTCTTTGTCGAATCGTCCAGCGAGTTCCATCGAAACTCCAGCTCGTTAAGGATGCCAATGACACGTGTGCCGACAACCGTGCCAAGCACCTCGAAGTTCGCCCTCAGGTCGCGCAGCTGAAGGTTGAAGTTGTGCGATAGCTCCGTGGCCTTCGTGACGTCTAGGCCATATCGAGCAAGGATCTGCTTGTAGCGATCGCTGAACTGGTCCGTTCCCTGGATCAGGGCTTGGAGGGTCTTCTCATCGATGCCAAGGACGTTGGCGCGGGCGTAGGCCTGCGCGTACGGCATGTGCCGAAAGACCTTCCCGAGGTCGGTCAGGAGTTCGGTGGTATCGCGCAGCTCACCGTTAGTGTCGCGAGTCTGAATGCCCCACGACTTGAGGAGACTTTCACCGCCTGGGTTGATGCGCAGGAACTTAGCGATAGCCTCGATCGAGGCCTGGGCCGCACCGGCCGAGCTGCCCATTTGATCGGCCGCGAAGCCGATTGCCTTGATGTTCTCGGCGGATGCACGGGTGCGCTGGCTGACGAAGTAGAGGTCTTCCAGACCGTTCGCCATCTTCGACACGGAGGCGAGCACAGCCGTTGCCGTAGCCACTGCGACAGCACCAAGGGCTGCAACCTCCTTGGAGACGTTCTTGACACCATCTGTGAAACGGCGCTCGCCCGAAGAGTCGACCTTAAAGCCCAGGCTGACCAAAAACTCTCGGATCGTCTCGGTGCTCATTTCCTCAGTCGCTCCGCTTTGATCCGGTTCTCTTCCATAACGTCGATAGCGTCATTGGCCCAGGCAATGGCTTCTAGGTCCAGCGAGCCGTCCAGAAGGCTTTCCAAACGGCAATAGCCCTTCGTGACCGGCCGCATTAGCCAGTCCTCGCCGTCATGCAGCTTTGCCCACGCTACGCTGTCGCCGTCGCCTGACTCAGTGGGCCGGCGCTGCCTCCGGGAAAAAAATTACCCAAGTTCTCCTGGATCACCTTCGAAGCAAGCTGGAGCATGACGCTCATGTCGATGTCGTCGAACATCATGGCCTTGGAACTGGACATGACGGGGGCCCACGAGGGGCCCTGCTGACGCCTCACTACGGACAAGCAGGTATCTAGCACGTAGTCGCAGTCGCCATCCGACATCCCGGAAATGGCCTCGGCGATGGGCTGGAGGAACTTCGAGAAGGACTCGGCACCCGCGGCGGAGGCGTCAGCCAGGCCGCCCAGGACGGGCGCCAAGCGGCGAGCGACGTGGAACTGCTGGCGAGCGTTGAGCCTGCCGCTCTGGTAGGTCTGACCGCTGATCTCGAATTCCATTAGTACGTACCCAAGATGGTGTCGATCTTGATGCAGTCAAAAACCCAATCCACCGTGCCGCCATCTTTCGCGTAGGCGATATTTGGCTTCTTCGTGAATGCGACTTCGCGACAGCCATTGTTGTCACCTACGGCGCTACTATTGATCGAGATAATGTTCTGGCCCCAAAGTGACGCGCTCGTGGCCTGGAGGTCATACATCGCCATGAGTTGAGCATTCTTGGGCGACGTCTTAAGCAGACGGATAGTCACCTTGCCTGACTTGTCGGCATGAAGGCTATGCATGCCCTCTCCATCGGCACCAATCGTCATGGTGTTCTTGTCACCAGACATCTCAATAGTGATGCCCTCTTCCGCGACACCAGCGCCAGAGCCCAGATCGAAAGATCCACCAGGGCCAGCAATGGTCGCCTGAATGTCAAGGAAACTATATGCAGACATGGTGACTCCTTAGCGGTTGACGTTGATGATGACGTTGGCGAAATGGACGGCGCCGGCGAGCTTCACGGCGACCTGAGCCGTCGGCGCCTTACGTGCTTCCCGGTCTGCCTGGCTCTGACTCGAAATGGTCGGCATGTAGACGTAGTAGCCCTTGGTAAGGGTCTGGCCCTGCGAAAGGGCACCGAAACCACTGGCATTCCACACGCCGGGAGCGACCAGACCGTTGTTCACGCCTGCCTCGCATCCCTGTTCAATCGCCGCGACGATCTGGTTGGTGCCAGCATCGGTCTGAGGGATCTTGGTCGAACTCGTATAGAGCAGGTTGTAGACGTTGGTCTGGACTTCGTTCTGAAGCCAGTCGAGGCCATGTACTTCGTCGAAGAAGTAGCCATTGGCCATGACGCCCTGCTGGATGATCGCCGTGGAGTTGTTGTAGTTCACGAAGACGTTGCAGTTCTTGGCGGTAAGAGTGGCCGCCTGCGTCTCGTTCAGCGTCTCGGCGGCAACACCGGGCTCCTGCTTGAACTTCAGGGTGATGGTGCTGTTGTTGGCCGTGAAATTGACCGTGAATGCCCGGCCATACAAGGAGGCCACGGCGTACGGGCTACTGGACGAGTATTGCGTGAAGGTGCGTTTGTAATTCAACGCCTGCACCTGCGACGCGATGTCAGTCGTGGCGTTCGTGAGTACGGTCGGATCCTGCGTCGTGATACCGTAGATGCGGCTCTGGGAGGCTGCCTCGATGTAGGCCGCGACGCTGAGGTGATCGGCCGCGACAACAGTGGCATCCGCCACGGTGAGTCCGTACCAATCCCCGAACGGCGCGCAGGCCTGTACTGCGCTCAAAAGGCTTTCAGCGGCGATACCAGCGACAGGGGTCGATGCCACACCCTGGACCAGGCCGAGTAGCGCCGAAATGTCAGTTCCCGAAGCCGGAGCGGAGGCATAGGTCAGCGTCGACGTGGTGCCCGTCGTGGCGCTGGTCACCTCGAACCGCTGGTAGTTGGCGTTCCATACCACCGTAGCTGCTCCAGCCAGGGCGGTCGTCACCGCGGACGCAACGCCGTTCAGGTTGGTCACGGAAGAAAGGTTGATGGCAGAAAGTGACTTCAGCGTGCCATCCACCGTGATTTTCATGCCGCCCGAGGTTACCGCCGTGAAGTTCGACAGTGCCTGCTGAGCAGCAGACAGGGTGCCACCCAGAAGCTGGGCGGAAGTAGGGGTCTTGGCCCAGCGGCCCACGTACAGAACGGAAGGCTGAGGCGACTGCGAGAAGAACAGCGACGCGGCCAGGTACTCTGGTGCCGTGTTGCCGAAGTCCGCGGCAACGCCATCGATACCGCTGTACTGGCGGATGCGGTCCGCCGTATCGATGACTGGCGACGAACCAAGGATCAGGAGAGCGCCGAAGTTGCGAACCGCTGCCGCCAGTGGCGACATGTTCACCGTGACATTGACGACATCGCTGACGGAAAGACCTTGCGACATGGGGATGCTCCGTTAGGCGTGAGTATCCGTGTCGATCTCGAAGGGAGCCGACAGGATGTTGAGAATCGGGTAAGTGCGCTCCACCTTGCGGCGGAACCGGATCTCGACGTCGTAACGCCGGATCCATTGCTGGTTGACCAGTTCGGGCGCCGCGACGGGCTTGCCCACATCGGTTAACGTGATGCCCTGAGGAGTCAGCGCCTCGCGGTTCTGCGCGATGTAGAGTCCGTCGCGCATGACCTTGCAGAAGGACATGGCATTTGGGCCGTAGAAGCTGGCTAGGACGAGCAGCGCTTCATGCACTGCGTAGTCGTCCTGTCCATTTCCAGTGCCATCGTGCACCTCGACCGGATAATCATCCGGGTCGATGTGGGTCACGCCTATGGCGCACCAGTTGACGGATGGCTCAGGCTGCTTCGGCGCTGTCGGCTGCCAGCGCGGCCGAACCATGGCCCCAGGCAGTCCTGTGACACCAACGACGACCTGCTGAAACAGCGCATCAAGCGCCGCGTCTTCCAAAGGCGCAGGGCTACCCGCCGGCAGGATGTATCCGCCGGTCGAGGAATCGTTTGCCATGGATCAGCTGCCAGAGAGTTTGACTGGCGTGCACAGGGCGACGGTGAAACCGGGCCCGTACGTCGTCCAGTCGGAGATGTTGAACACGGTGTACCAGCCGCCATTCCACTGCACGAGGTCAGCGTCCAGTCCGTCTGCCCCGGCGACCAAGGGAAACTTCGAATGCACCATGATTGAGCCGGTGACGTACGAGCCCTCGGGAAAACGTTTGAGGATGTCGCCCTGGTCATTGGTCACGACACCCGAGAACGGCGTGTCCGTCGGCGTGTCCACGGCAATGCCATCGTTGCCCACGGTCTGCGCATTCCGCCGGCACACGAGCGTGCGATCGACGAACTCGCGTGAGTTGAGCACGCGAGTGACGTTCAGACGTGGCATCGGTTACTTCTTCCTGAGGACGTATGTGATGGAGTTCCGTAGGGAGCCGGTATCGATCAGCGGCACCTGACCGGTGCGTCCGCGGCGCCGACGCGCAGCCAGCGTCGATTCGGCCAGTGCCGGGGGAACACCTGCATTGATCGTCGCCTTCACCGAGTTGGACGCCACGATGCCGGCGCGGTGGAGCGCCTTATCGGCTCCCATCGCATTGCCCGACATGGCCGCGTCCGCGCCTTTTTTGAGCTCGTCCGTGGCCGCATCCTGCGCTTTCTCTACGCCAGGCACCAGGAAGGGACGCGCCGGCAGGTTGTTCACTGGTGAGCCGCGCTCCTGGATGTAGCCAATCGTGGCGTTGTTGATGGCTTCGCCATCCTGGCGTTCCGTGGTGGTCGCCGGGATGCCGATCAGAACCTCATTGGATGCCAGCTGCTGGATGGACCGGAGGACGGATGCCACGTTGTCCTTGGTCATCTTCACAGCCATATCAGCAACCGCCGAGTTGCATACCGCCGGAACCGATCATCCGCGCGAACTGGAGGAACTGGACGCCGTAGCGGGTCATGTTCCAGAAGCCGCCATCCGTGAGGGTGACGGCGCTGGCGTCATAGCCCACCGAGACCTTGTCGACCGCCTTGGAGGTGGTCGCGCCCGTCACCTCACCAGGCGTGTTGCCATCGGTGACATCCTCTGCGGCCTGGGCTGCCAGGACAAGGTGATGGCAGGCGAACAATTCCTGCCCGAGCTGCCACCATGCACCCCACCTATCTTCCGGAAGGGTGACAGCGGCAACACCCAGCCACATGTTGACCGCCGAGTCAGGGTACACGGTTGGGTCCGTGAACTCAGGGAAGTCGGTCCGTAGCTGGGAGGCGGGAACGGTCATGCTCAGCTCTTGGCCGGGGTTTTGGAAGCAGCGGCGGCGGCTTTGGTAGAAGCAGCGGCCTCAGCCTCTTCGTCCGTCTGGGTCACCCCTTCCGGAACGTCCGACGAGTGTGCCTTCGTGTACCAGTGCTCGGCAACGTCCTCTTCCAGGCGCTGGATACCGGCCTTGATGGCCTCCTTCACCAACTGACCGTCGCGAACGATGGTCAGGGTGAAGTCCTTCACGATGTTGACGAGTTTGCTGGCCATCAGATGCCATCCACGTAGCCCAGGGTTTCGCCGTACACCACCTCCACCACGCCGAGGCGGCCGAAGTAGGTCGTCAGCTGGTGGATGCCGCGGTATTCCAGCGGAGTGCGCTGCAGCGGGACCAGCGGGAATCGGACCAGGTTGCGGTCGTTGGTGTAGGCCACCATGCGATTCTTGCCCGAGGCGCCGCGGCCGGCCAGCCACTTCAACGGCTGGATGTCGAGTTCACGACCGTTGATGCTATTGCAGATGGAGTTCTTCTTCAGGAACTCTAGGATGGAGATGTTACCTGCCGAGCTGATCAGGGTGCTGACCAGGTAGCTGAACTGGACGGGAGGCAACAGCAGCTTGTCCGGGCAGCGGGCGAAGGCGGAGGTCTGCCATACACCTTCCAGCAGCGTGTTCACATCCTGAAGGATTTGGTTGGGCGTGGTGGTGCCGTTATTCCAGTTGCCGGTCACGGCGTTGGTGGTGGAAACGCCAGCGTTGTTGACCAGGCCGGTGAAGCCCAGGGTCGCGTCGCCGATATAGACCTGTTCATCCACGTCCATGTTGTACTTGAGCTGCATGCCCTCGTACTTCTGCTGATCAACCGGGCGACCGAGCTTCTGGGCGCTTTCCAGTTCGGGGATGGTCCAGCCCAACTGCATGCCCCACAGGGTAAGCGGGTTGGCGGTCTTGCCGATGTCCAGCTGGATGCCGGCGATAACGTTGGCGTCCTTACCGATCCAGCTCTTGCCGTTCGGGGACGGACCACCTGCAGCGGCGAAGCTGGAATTGGTGAAGCTCGACACCTCGTCGGCGATCGAGACGTCTTCACGCAGCTGAATGTCGCGACCCCAGGTCACAGCCGCGAGCGGCATGTGCAGGGTCTGGTCGAGACGCTCCAGCTCGCCGATCAGGAACGAGCCCGAGCTATCGATGGTGGCCGCGTCGAAGGTCATCAGACCGTCGCGCGTGTAGGCGCGCTTCACAGAGCGCGGAAGGATCAGTTCTTTCATGTGTTCGGTCTCCGAAACGCGCCCACAAAAAAACCGCCCGAAGGCGGTTTCAGTGCGTGGCAGCTTGTGGGTGGGATCAGATGTTGTAGGCGATCTCGACATTACCCGAGGCATCAGCGGCACCCATGAAGGTGCAGTTGGCTACCTGGATCGTGTTGGTCGTATCGGAAGCGGCCTCGATGCCGCCAATCGGCTTGCCCGCCGAGGCATTCGCCACGCGGACATAGACCGTGCCGCTCAGCGCGGCCGTGCCGGCGTTGAGCTGCACAGTGGCGTAGCCTCGACGGAGAGCATTGGCCGGGCCACTGGTCGGCGGAACGGCGGTGCCCACGCCTTCCTGACTGGAGTTGGCCGGGAAGGGCTTCACCAGCAGGCAGTAGATGGCCGTGGCGACATCGCCAGCCCCGATGGGCTGCAGCTTGCCGTTGACGATCTTGCCGAACAGGCCGAAGGCCGAGAACGGAGCGGCGGAATCGAACGGGACCGTCTCGATGGTCTTGTTCTCTTCACGGGAAACCATGCCGGGAATGCCCGACGGCATGCGGTACAGGTAAGCAGTCATAGTCGGTGATTCCTCAGCGCTTGGCGTAGAACTCGCGGTTCTTCGCGTTGATGTCGGAGACAGTGGTGGTGCGACCGAAGTCGCGAGTGGTCAGGCTTGCCTTGTGCGTTCCATCGTTGTTCCTGGCGCGCATCAGGTTGGCGGCGCCGACGAATGCGGCGTTCAGGACAGGCAGCGGCAGGCGACCGAAGTCAGCCTTATGGCTTCCCAGGAAGGGATCGATCGCAGCACGACCTGCGTCGGTCTGGTAGGCCGCATCTAGGGCCTTGCGCTGGCACTTGCACAGCGACAGAGCGCGCTGGGCGTCCGTGGTCTTGGCATCGAAGGTCGGAAGCTTGGTGCCCGGAGCAAGGATCTCGGCCAGGGCCGGAATGTTCTTTGCGCTGTCGCCCGTATAGAGCTTCACGCCAGCGTCGCTGAGCTTGCCAGCCTGTTCGGCTTCGATGACGGTGTCCATGGTGCCGTCGGGGTCTTCCGGATTTCCCTCCTCTTCATCCTCAACCTTCTTCTTGAGCTCCTGAAGGTCGGCATCCATGGCAGTCAGCTTGTCGAGCACCTTCTTGAGGCTGTCCTCGGTCTTCGACTCTCGCTCCTTCTTCTCCCGAGCCTCGCGCTCTTCCTCGGACTCGTCTTCGTCCTTGACCTCGGAGGCGATCTTCTCGATCTCCTTCTCGTCACCGGTCTTGAACGCCGCCATCAGGCGGTCCTTCCACGACTTCTTCTTCAGTACAGGCATGTCTTGATCTCCGATTGCGCACCGCGGGCCGCAACGGCCTCGTTCAACCAGTGCGACGTGGTTGCCTAGGATGTTGCGCTGTGCCGCGCGCCCCGGTTGCTGCTGTTCGTAGTCGGCTTCGTAGCCGTTGCTCACTTCTTCGATGCCGTCCTTTTGGATGGCATCAATGGCCCTGCGATCAGTGATCAACAGGTCGGCCAACATGAGGTCGTCCTCAATGCCGGCGCCGCGCCGCACATTGGACATGGTTCCAACGGCGTGCTGCTTGATGTTGTCGGGTGTGACGAACTCGTCGGGATGGCCTAGCGTTACCGGCTTGCCCTCGAAGCTGGCGATGGTCTCCGGGCGAAACAGGTCTTCCGCACCTCGCGACACCCGGATCAGCTTGTCCGGTCCGCCAAGGATGGCCTCGCCGTCATCGCCAGCAATCTCGCCCTCGGCGTAGAGCATCTCGCCCGTGCGAGCCACCGGCACGTCCAGGCACAGCAGATAGCCCTCGGGCGTCAGCGAGCGCTTCTCGCCGAGTTTCGACACGGTGTAGTAGCGCGAGTGACCAGCGCCGTCGAAGTCCGTTGTCTTACGGGCTTCCTTGTAGGCAATGGCCTCGGCCTGGTCAGGCTCGTGCCCGGCCGCGATCAGCTCCTTGATGTTGGCCTCGATGACCGACTTGGAGCTGCCTTTCTTCAGGGGCATATGAAATATGCGGGCTCCGCCCCCGCTCGCAGGCTTGTGTACCTGGCCAGACTCTTTTCACTCTGGAAGCACAGGCTCCGGATAGCATCGGCATCCATAGATGCAGCCTGCATGCGCTCGCCGACCCGTTCGCCTATCTGCAATAGGCGGCTGGTTCCAGGGGATGAACTTTCCGTCTAGAACCTTGTGGTCTGGACGGACATCACTGTCATGCGAGGTTCGCCAGAAATAACCAGGCGATCCGATATGAACCGCCCTCGCTTCGGTCAGGGTAGAGGCTGTCCGAGACACTTCAGTCTGCGCGATCAGGTTGGCCCGGCTCGTCGCCACCTCTCCCGACCGCCCAATCTCTTTGGCGATCTCGCTGGCCCGGGTCGAATCCTCCAGACCCTTGATCGTCAGCTCGTGCACCCGCTGCGCCGCGTCCAAGGGAATGGACTTGATCAGCGTGACCTGCTCGTTCAACAGCGCCTGGAACAGCTCACCGGTGGGCGCGGTCTGAATCTCCCGACGCAACTCCCGGCTCATCTCGCCGGCGAGCTCAGCCCAGGCCATGCGGTCCCTCACATCGACCTCGACCAGCATTCGTGACGCCGTCCGGGTTGCCCACCCGGTCAGCGCCTCCGAATACCGCTGCAACATGTCCGTGATGGTCGGGACGACCGTCGGATCACCCGCAGGAAAGGCATCGATCAGATGCCCGACTTGGCGCGCTACACGCCTAAGCTGCGCGGCGTACTGGGTCTCCGCTTTCCGGCTTCGTACCTTCCCCCGACTCTTCTTGCGATCCGTCGCCCGCATCCTTTTCAGTGGGGTCCGGAAGAGCATCTTCAGCCTCGTTGATCAGGTCATCGGTGATGTTGGTCCAGATGCCCGTCACCTCGCTGGACTGCTTTAGCTCCGACAAGGCGGTCTTCTGGCTAACCAGGCCGGCGTCGTAGGCATCCAGCACGCTCGCCGTCGTCTTCTGGGCGATATCTGCCTTGTCCGCGTCCGACTGTTGCTCAAGCGAGTTGAACTCGAAACCAAAGTCTTTCGGCGGAGCCATGCCAAGCTCGGACCGACACACAACGTCCAACAGTTTGGTGACACCGGGACGAAGGCGCCGCTCCTGCTTGGAGCCGACACTCTCGTGGTACTGCTTCATCTCGCCGTCACCGGTCGAGTTCATCCCCGTGGGCGACTGACCGAACAAGCGGGTAAGCGGCGTCTCTGCCGCGCCAGACAGCTGCTGGCCGAACTGCGTGAGCATGTCGGCGAGTCCAGCGAACGTGTACTGGTGCGCGTCGAAGTCGTCCTTCGCGTCAATGAGTGTCAGCCCCTCATTGCTCTGGAACCGGCGGATCATCTCCACGTTCTTGGCCAGGGCTTCGAGCGCCGGGCCACCCATCGCGATCACCTCGCGCAGGCCTTCCACCTTGATGGTGCGCAGATGAGCCTTGTAGACCAGCTGCGCTGCGCCCTGGGTCGTGCTGTCGAACGCCACGAGGCGGTCGAATAGGCGCTCCAAAACCGACTGGCCCCAGAGGTTCTCGGCGATCTTCTGCCAGTACGGCAGATCCACACCATCCACGCGAATGACGCGGCTGTGGTGGATACGCTGGCGAGTCAACGCCATGGCGTCCGCCACCACGTCATAGAACTGCGGCAAGCCGAAGTCCGGACCGTATTCCTGTACCAGCAGATGCAGCGTGGGCTGGACTAGCCAGCGATCAAGGACCAGCAAGCCCTTGAACTGCCCCGGACCGATCGAGTCCAGGTTGAGCGGCGTATCCAGCTTCTGGCCGTCGATCAGCATCACGGCAATGGAGCCGCCATACAGGCGGGCCCACTTGATGTTGTCGCACAGCCGATCCCACAACTGCATCCGCTCGAAGGCAGCGTGGATCTTGGTCTGGTCCTCCGGGCTCAGTGACGTGTTCAGGTCAATGCCTGCGCGCGTCATGTCCTCGGCGATGCAGTCCACCACCGCGCCGACGATCCAGCTCGAGCGATACATCGCTTCGATCTGAACGCGGTTACGGCTGATATAGTCGAACTGATAGCTCGACCCGGACGACTGGTTGTTCGTGCCAATGCCAACCCTAGCTTCGAAGTTGGCGAAGCTGTCGCCAACCATGAAGCGCTTGCCGGACTGGGCCAATGCCTGCGCCTGAACCTTGGCGACCTGATTTCGACGCTGCCGGTTCTTGCTCATGCCGCTAGCCTGGTCCATACATCCAGCGCGCTGGCGCCAGGGTTGAATTTGATCATCACGGAGTCGGCCAGGTTCGGCGATCGCGTGCCTTCCGGCGCCTTATCGATCACGATCTTGCCCACTCCGTTGATGGTGTAGGTCGGCTGCGACAGCTCCATAATCAGCTTCTGCAGCAACGGCAGTCGGCTGGAAATGGAAATGATGCTGTCCGGGTCGACCGCCATGCCCTCGACGACGGCGCGATAGGTCTGCTGGAACCGAAGCCGCAGCGCCCACCAAGACTGTGCCTTGCGGTTGGCGAATAGGTCCTTGTTCTTCCGCTTCTGGACCATTTCGCCATCGGGGTCGTGCACCTCGCCCGATCCACGGAAGGGTTCAGCGCGCCGCTGCGGTTCCCCGCGCTCACGCCTACCTTCATTGATCACTCGTGCATCGCCTCGCGCGCCGGCACCGAGGCCGTCTGCGTCGTAGTCGAATACCGGATAGTCGTTGGCATCGCACAGGAGGAAGGCCTTCTGCACGGTCTCGAAGATGTCGCCGCCCTTGCCTGACCACTCCTCCAGCACATCCAGCAGGATGCCCTGGCCGCCGGCGAAGGCGTTCTTGTCGTGCCCTTCGTCTGCCACGTCGAGCGCGCCGCGGCTGAGTCCCGTGATGGGAATGCCCAGCTTGAGATGTGCGTCGATCGCAGCTTGCACCCAGGCCGAAGGGATCACTACGCCCTCCACTGAGGCCGCGTAGTCGATATCCACTTCCTGGGCCAGCGTTACCGGGTCCAGCTTGTTCCGTTGTGTCTCGTACCAGGCCTCATCCTTGCGCGGGTCGTCGCGCCAGTGGAACGTGAAGACCTTGGTCTTGCCGCTGAACCGTCGATTGGCGAACGAGTTGCCGCGACCGTTCGGCGTGGATATGTCCTGACGGCAATTCGTCGTCGCAGAGAGCGACGCATCCACCAGCTGCGGCCGAGCCAGGAAGGCCGACTCGTCCACGATGTAGAAGCTCGAGCGACCGCCGCGGCCGATACCATCACCTGCCTCGCCCGTCATGATCGAGCCAGTCTCCGGGAACTGGATCTTCATGTACGAGGCATGCGCGCCGCGCTGCCAGCTGCCGCGGAACTCCACCGGCAGTCCAGCCAGAAACATCCTGGCTTTCTCGAACAGAGAGTCCGGGTCGCCAATGACGTCGACGTATTCCTCCTTGCGCGATCCACATCCCACGGTGATCTGTGGACGGAACAGGCAGATCGTGCAGGCCAGCGCCATCGTGAGCCACGACATACCCATGTCGCGGGTCTTCTCGGTGATGCCGTTCTCCTGGTTAACCCAGCGCTCCAAGAACCATGTCACCCACTCCTCCTGTTTCGGGAACAGGAGAAAGGGGATGGTCGATGGCAGTCCGCGCTCGGGGTTTCGCGGGTCGAACGTGACACCCCAGTCGATGATGAACTGCGCCGGGTTGTCTCGGTAGAACGCCTTCAGTGCGGGCAGCTTGTCGGGCTGCTCGCGGATCCGCCGCAGCCGCTCCATCCGCCATTCGAACACCTGGACGTAGTCCGGGTTCTTGAAGTCGAACGGGAACGGGATCGGCATTAACTGTTGCCGGCCATCAGCTCCTGGTAGGCCTTGGCCGCCTCAATCGGGTCAGTGGGCATCGCCGCGCTCGGCGGGAGGGTGACCTCCACCTTCTTCGGATCAGCGATGTTGTAGGCCTCGCGCTCAAGCGTGATCAGCTTGTGCAGCGTGTCGCCTAGGTCTTTCATGGTCTTGGTGCGGCCTGGAAGGCTGGTGACAGCCCGGTAAAGGTCCATCATCTTGTCGGGCAACGCGATCTGGTCATCGTCACTACCGCCTGACAGAAGCTCGGCCACCTTCGCGAACAGTTCGCGGTCCGTGGTCTGCGCTTCCAGCTCGGCCAGCAGGTTCATGGCGAGCGTGCGCGCCCGGCCAATGTCCTTGCGGTGAGCCAGTCGAACGTTGGCGATGACCTCGGCGTTGGCCTCGATGATCGCCCTATCGGTTTCCGCTCTCTCAGTGGAAACCTGGGCGGAAACCTCCCGCTTGGAAACCAGCGCTTCGGCCTTCGCCTTGATCTTGGCGGACAGGTCGCGATCCCAGCCTTCAGCCTTTGCGCGCTTGTTGATCGCTGTGTGAGAGATGCCGTGGGTGGCGGCTATCTCGCGAACCGACAGGAGGCCAGCGCGGTAATCCGCTTCGATGCGCTCCCAATCAGTGGCTTTCTTTGCCTCAGCCATACATCACTTGCCCAGCGACCGAATCGCATCCAACTGCTTGTTGCACGTGATCAGGGCGTCCTTGCGAGCCCGGGCTACCCTCACGGCCTCAGCCACCGTGCGCGCCTTGGGCTGATCGATGGGGCATGGGGTCGTCAGGTCGTCGGGAACGGACACGTACTTGGTGACCGTTTGAGTCACAACATGCGGAGTCACTGGCTCCTGCTTCACCGGTGCGCAGCCGAACAGGGCCAGCAGGACGAAGCAGACCGCCAGCAGAATCAGGGTGCGAAGGATCCAGTGCACGGTCAGTAGTCGCTCAGGGCGGGGCATAGTTCCTCCTTCAGCGTGCCTGCGCAGGCTGGGGTGGTGGATGCCTGTTTGAACTTGGCCTGCCAGGCGGCGGCATCGGACTGGGCGGATGCCTTGTCCTTACTCAGCTGCTCGATGGCGGCTTCGACTTGCCCCTGTTGGATAGCGGCGTTCTGTTGCTCTAGCGCAGCATTGGCGTTCACCTGCTGGAGCGCCTGCGCGGATGCAGCTACCTGGGCCAGTGCTTCGCCGCGCGCCGAGTTCGCCGCATCGATCGACTTCTGGTCAACCTGTTCCTGGTGAGCGACGCCCGAGGCATAGCCGGCGTGGTGCGCATACCATCCGCCGCCGAGCAGGCACAGCGCGACGACGACCAGGACGCCGGCGTAGACGTACAGCTTGACCGGGATCATTTGCTCTCCGGAGGCGGTACGGTCGGCGTGATCGTGGTCGCCAGGCTAGACTGCTGGACAACCCTTGCCACCGCCGCTGCAACTGAGCTGGTAAGCGTACCGCCTGCCATGGCCAACTTGGCCCAGGACGGAATGGCCGGTAGCCAGTCGGCGGGCAATGCAGCGTAGGCCGTCGCCAGAGCGCCGAATACTGCCGACAGAATGGCAAAGCGAATCGACCAGAGGCGGTGCCACTGGCGAGCGTTCGTGATCAGTTCCATCAGCGGAGCCTCTTCACGCTCTGGATCTCGTGGATGTCCTGGGTGTTTCGCTCGGTCTGGACCTTGAGCTCGGCCATCTGACGCGTGAGCCCGGGGACATCGGCAAGCTGAGTGCTCAATGTCTGAAGCTGGGCATTGGTGACAGCCTGGGCGGTGACAACCTTGTTCATGGTGTCAGCCTGGGTCTGCAGCCGGTTGTCGAAGTTGTGGAACACCCAGCCGAGAAGGAACACGAGGAGGGCCGTGAGCCCTCCTGCCACCAACTTTTCCACCGGCCCGAGCCGTAAGTGGAGATGGCCATCGGAACTATTGGTCAGGTCCATAGCTTCTGGCACCGTCATGGAGCCACCGCGGCCTGCGCGGCGATGTAATGGCTAGGCCAGTAATCCGGATGGGGCCTACCGGGGCGCCAGTTGCGCTGGTAGTAAGCCCAGGAGACCTGGATATCGCCCACGGATGGCAGTGGCGCAGAGTCCGAATACAGAAGCAGTCGGGCGAACGCGCAGGCCAGCAGGTCGTCCGTTAGGAGCGCGGCGTAGACGTCACTCTCGACGGGCGCAACAGCCCGAAGCTGGCACACGCTCTTGGCGTAGGCGGAGGTGACCGGATGCGTCAGCACCCCACGGACACCCCCGCCCTGTTCGAACTGCCAGTAGCCACGAGCCGGGCCGCCCACCTGCTGGCGATAGGAGAACCCGGACTCCTGCATGCCGATGGCAGCAAGCATCACGCGTGCAGGCAAGCCATCGAACTTGGCGGGATGAACCGCCCCGTGTTCCGTGGAGGCTGTTTGGTTTAAGTCAGGCCTCCACGGTGGCTGCCTGACTGGCGAGTTGCCGGTAGTAGTTTGCCTCGG
>NZ_QICJ01000003.1 GCF_003201105.1 Dyella sp. AtDHG13
TCTTTGGGTTACTTTTCTTTTGGGCCAGCAAAAGAAAAGTGACTCGAGCGTCGGCAGACGATCGAAACGCCCGCCGCGTAGGCGGCCCGGTCGCGTGAACGTTAAAAACCTCTCCCGAAGGAGAGAGGGAGCAGGGCCGTCGTACATATCGGGTGACCAGCGCGTCACCCCAGCCAAGACAAACCGCCCATCCCCCTGAACGCAACAACTTTCGCCCCAAAAATCCCCGTCACAGGGTTGACACTTCCGCACCGCAGCAAGACAATTTGCGCGCCACCGGGCGCGGTTTGCCCATCAGTGGCCTCTGTCCTATCAACCCAAGGCATATGGACGTTTACCCTAGTCGCAACGTCGACATCCGCGAGCATCGGGTGCCGGCATTGCATAACAAGCTGATCTGCTGCGGCGACCGCCTGCGGTCGGCTGGCGCTTTCCTCGACTAGGGAAGACCGGCCCACCTCTGACGGCGCCAAAGCGCCGTTAACGAGGAGAAAGGGCCATGAAGCTCCTTCGCGATTTCTTCCGTCTGCGTGTCGCCCGCCAGGGCCGCCGTGCGGATTCCCGTTCCTGGACGATCACCGTGCCGGCTCCGCTGAGCCAGGCGCACGATGCCCCGTCGTCCGAAGCCCACCGCCTTTCCGACGCTCCCCGCGGCCATCAGGTCGCCCGCCGGAAGGAACATGCCGTTTCGCAAGCGCATCGTCATCTGCAGCTGGTATCCAGTCTCTGATGAAGACCTCGTCGCGCATCACGCTGCCGCGCAAGGGCTGGCCTCCGCCAGTCCCGTGGGGGCGACTGCGGCGAAGTCCGTAATGCAGGTCTTGGCGTCACGCGCGGGGTAGCCCCGCCGGCTCGCTGGTCCGGCCCAGATGTCACCGATTTCACGGAAGCGAGTCATGTTGAAGCACTCCACCCAGACCGTCACCAGCAAGGCGGCCGGCTCGAGCGCCGCCGCGCCGGTGCGCGTGGCCGTTGCGCAGGAGGCGTTCCGCCACAACGAGGCGCTGTATGCGGCGCTCGATACCAGCGCCGCTGGCCTCAACGAGGAACAGATCGGCGAGCGCCTGGATCGCGACGGTCTCAACGAGGTCTCGCACGAGAAGCCGCCGCACTGGGCGGTGCAGTTGCTCACGGCGTTCAAGAACCCCTTCATCATCGTGTTGCTGGTGCTGGCCGGCGTGCAGCTGGCGACGGACAGCAGCGACCTCACCGGCCCGATCATCATCGCGGTGATGGTGGGCATCAGCGTGCTGCTCAGCTTCACCCAGGAATACCGCTCCTCGAAGGCGGCCGAGAAGCTCAAGGCGATGGTGCGCAACACCGCCACCGTGACGCGCCGCGCGTCGGACGGCCACAGCGAGCGCATCGAAGTGCCGGTGGGCGAGCTGGTGGCGGGCGACATCGTGCATCTGGCCGCGGGCGACATGGTGCCGGCGGACCTGCGCCTGGTCTCGGCGAAGGACCTGTTCATCAGCCAGGCCATCCTCACCGGCGAATCGCTGCCGGTGGAAAAATCCGCGCCTGCGCACCTGCACAGCGGCGATGAGCTGGACGGCGGCAAGCACGGCGACAATCCGCTGGACCTGCCCACCGTCTGCTACATGGGCACCAATGTGGTGAGCGGCAGCGCGACGGCGGTGGTGGTGGCCACCGGCGCGCGCACCTATCTGGGTTCGCTGGCGCGCACCATCGTGGGCGAGCGCGTGCAGACCAGCTTCGATCGTGGCGTGAGCAGCGTGAGCTGGCTGCTGATCCGCTTCATGGCGGTGATGGTGCCGATCGTCTTCGTCATCAACGGCCTGGACAAGCACGACTGGCTGCAGGCGTTCCTGTTCGCGCTGTCGGTGGCGGTGGGCCTGACGCCCGAAATGCTGCCGCTGATCGTCACGGCCAACCTCGCCAAGGGCGCGCTGGCGATGTCCAAGCGCAAGGTGGTGGTGAAGCGCCTCAACGCGATCCAGAACTTCGGCGCCATGGACGTGCTGTGCACGGACAAGACCGGCACGCTCACGCTGGACAAGATCGTGCTGGAGCGCCACCTCGATCTCTACGGCGAGGAGTCGGACGAGGCGCTGGAATACGGCTACCTCAACAGCCGCTTCCAGACCGGCCTGAAGAACCTGATGGACAAGGCGGTGCTTGAGCATCGCGACCTGGAGGAAACGGCGCAGCACTACCGCATCGTCGACGAGATCCCGTTCGACTTCCAGCGCCGCCGCATGTCCGTGGTGCTGGGAAACGGCGACGGCCACGAGCTGCTGGTATGCAAGGGCGCGGTCGAGGAAATGCTGTCGATCTGCTCGGCGGCCAAGGTGGGCGACGAGATCCTGCCGATGACCGACGCCATGCGCGCCGAGATCAAGGCGATGACGCGCGGCCTCAACGAGGACGGCCTGCGCGTGCTGGTGGTGGCGATCAAGCGCCAGCCGCCGGCGGGCCGCGCCTACGGCGTGGCGGACGAGAGCGAGCTCACCGCGGTGGGCTGCCTGGCCTTCCTCGATCCGCCGAAGGACAGCGCGGCCACCGCCATCGCGGCCCTGCACCATCACGGCGTCGAGGTGAAGGTGATCACCGGCGACAACGAGGCGGTGACGCGCAAGATCTGCCACGAAGTGGGCCTGGACGTGGAGCACTCTGCGCAGGGCAAGCACATCGAGCCGTTGAGCGACGAGGAGCTGGACGCGCTGGTCAAGCGCACCACGGTGTTCGCCAAGATGTCGCCGCTGCAGAAGGCGCGCGTGGTGAAGTCGCTGCAGCGCCAGGGCCACACGGTGGGCTTTCTCGGCGACGGCATCAACGATGCGCCGGCGCTGCGCGAGGCCGACGTGGGCATTTCGGTGGATACCGCCACCGACATCGCCAAGGAATCGGCGGACATCATCCTGCTCGAAAAGAACCTGATGGTGCTGGAAGAGGGCGTGATCGAAGGCCGCATCACCTTCGGAAACATCATCAAGTACATCAAGATGACCGCCAGCTCCAACTTCGGCAACATGTTCTCGGTGCTGATCGCCAGCGCGTTCCTGCCGTTCCTGCCGATGCTGCCGCTGCAGATCCTGGTGCTGAACCTGCTGTACGACATCTCGCAGCTGTCGATCCCGTTCGACCGCATGGACGACGAGTATCTGCGCAAGCCGCGCAAGTGGGACGCCAGTGACATCGGCCGTTTCATGGTGTGGATCGGCCCGGTGAGCTCGATCTTCGACATCACCACGTTCCTGCTGCTGTGGTACCTGTTCGGCGCCAATTCGCCGGAACACCAGTCGTTCTTCCAGTCGGGCTGGTTCATCGAGAGCCTGCTCACGCAGACGCTGATCGTGCACATGATCCGCACGCGCAAGATCCCGTTCGTGCAGAGCATCGCCTCGGCGCCGGTGCTGGCGCTGACCACGGCCATCATCATCGTCGGCATGCTGGTGCCGTATTCGGGCCTGGGCGCCAAGATCGGCATGATGCCGATGCCGGGCGTGTACTTCGCCTGGCTGGCCGCGACGGTGCTGACGTACTGCGTGCTGACCCAGTTGATGAAGCTGGTGTATATCCGGCGGTACGGGCGCTGGTTGTGATGCGGTGTTGCGGTGGCTCAAGCGCTGCCACAGGCTAAGGGCTGCCGCAGCCTCCACACGCTCGTCATTCCGGCGAAGGCCGGAATCCAGTAGCGGCGGCGTTCGGCTTTCGCGCCAGTCCGCATGAAGGCTGGAGCTGGCGTCGAAAACCACATGCTTCGTGACTGGATTCCGGCCTTCGCCGGAATGACGGCAAAAGACAGCGCAACGCATCCCCATTGAGTCGGGTGCCCACGAGGGCACCCTGTCGATCCAAAGACTCCCGCAAGGGAGTGCGTGGATGCTCTTCCCTGCATCCCGCTTCAAAGGAGGCCCTGCCATGAAAGGCACCTTCGCTCTTCTCGATATCGCCGGCTACGTCGCCCTGCTGCTGTGGGGCACGCACATGGTCACCAGCGGCGTGCTGCGTGGCTACGGCAGCATGCTGCGCCGTTGGATGGGTCGTTACCTTGGCCATCGCCCGGCCGCGCTGGGTTTTGGCGTCTGCGTCACCGCGCTGCTGCAGAGCAGTACCGCCACCGGCCTGATGGCCACCTCGTTCGCCGCCAGTGGTTTCCTTGGCCTGGCGCCGGGGCTGGCGGTGATGCTCGGCGCCAACGTGGGTACCACGCTGATCGTGCAGGTGATGTCCTTCGATATCTCCATCGTGGCGCCGGTGCTGATCCTGATCGGCTTTACCATTCACCGCCGCACCGACGACGTGAGCTACGAGAACCTCGGTCGCGTTTCCATCGGCCTGGGGCTGATGCTGCTCGCACTGCACCTGCTGGTCGGCGCGATGGCGCCGGTGGAGAACGCGGCGGTGCTGCATGCCATTTTGCAGAGCCTGGCCAGCGAACCGGTACTGGCGATGCTGGTGGCGGCGCTGCTGACCTGGGCCTGCCATTCCAGCGTGGCCGTGGTGTTGCTGATCGTTTCGCTGGCTACGGCAGGCGTGGTGGACGCGCCGGGCGCGCTCGCGCTGGTGCTGGGCGCCAACCTCGGCAGCACCATCCCCGCCTTGATGGAAGCGCACACGCCGTTCGCGCGTCGCCTGCCTATGGGCAACCTGATGGTGCGTGCGTTCGGCTGCGTGGTCTGCCTGCCCTTGCTTCCGCTCATCGCGCATTGGCTCGCGCCGCTGGGCGCATCGCCGGCGCGCATCGTGGTGAACTTCCACACCGCTTTCAACGTGGCGCTGGCGTTGATCTTCATCGTGCCGGTGGAAAGCCTCGCGCGCCTGCTGGTGCGCCTGCTGCCCGAACCGCCCAAGCCCAACGACCCGGGCGTGCCGCAGTACCTGGACGAGGGCGCGCTGGATACGGCCAACGTCGCGCTGGCGAACGCGGCGCGCGAATCCATGCGCATGGCGGACATGGTGGAAGGCATGCTCAAGGGTCTGGTCGAGGTGTTCGGCAAGGACGACCGCACGCGCGCCGCCGCCATCAGCCGGATGGATCCCTCGCTCGACAAGCTGGGCATGGCCATCCGCGAATATCTGGCGGATCTCGGCGGCCAGCCCTTGAACGAGGAAGACGGCGAGCGCAGCCAGGAGATCCTCGCGTTCGTCATCAACTTCGAGCACATCGGCGACATCACCGCCAACAACCTGATGGAGTTCGCCGCCAAGAAGGCCGCGAGCGGGCAGGACTTCTCCGCCGATGACATCCAGGATCTGGCCGCCATGCACACGCTGGTGATGGAAAGCCTGCGGCTGGGCCTCACCGTGTTCCTGCGCGGCGACCTGCGCGCGGCGCAGCAGCTGGTCGCGCGCAAGGAGGCGCTGTGGCGGCTGGAGAACGAGGCATCCGAACGACACATCAAGGCATTGCGCGAGCGTCGCGACGGCGGCGGTGGCGGAGACGTCTATCTGCGCATCCTGCGTGATCTCAAGCGCATCCATTCGCACCTGGCGGCGCTGGCCTACCTGCCACTGGAACGCGCGGGATTGCTGCAGGATCGTCTTGTCCGCGAGCACGCGACGACCTGACGTAAGCCTTCTTTCATATCGTACTCAACCTGTAACGGAGCAACGGCACATTGGACCCGGACCCATCGACTGACATCGAAATTTCTTGCTGACGACGTCGACCCCGTGACTGCGCCCGTTCCTTGAGGAGCGTGTCCGCACGCGGCGGCCGGCATCGGCATAGCCGCGAGCGGGTCATGCGCCTGGGCTCTTTCGAGCCATGCGTCATCCCCTTCGCTATCGCTGCCCCGTGGTCCATGACCGCGTCAGGCAGGCGTACGCCAGGTATTTGCAGGGGAACACCCATGACGCACCGTTTGACCAAGCTTTTCATCGCCTTCGCCGCCGCGCTGTCACTGGCGGCCTGCGCACATCACGCTGACGACCAGGCAGCGCCGCCCTCGGTGGTGGACGACCACGGCGTATTGCGCGTGCCGGATGGCTCACCGCTGCGCAAGGCGCTGGTGATTGCGCCCGTGGAGATGCGCGCGGCACCGCATGCGCGCGTGTTTCCGGCCACGGTGGAAGCGGACCCCGCGCATACCGCCAACGTGGTGGCGCCACTCACCGGGCGCATCACCGAACTGAAGGTGGGCCTGGGCGATCACGTCGAGCGCAACCAGTTGCTTGCGGTGATCGAGTCCGGCGACATGGCGCAGGCCAGCGCCGACGCCGCCAAGGCGAGCGATGCACTGGCGCTCGCGAAGAAGCAGCTCGACCGCGCCCGCGGTGTGCAGCAGGCGGGCGGCAATGCCGTGAAGGATCTGGAAGCTGCGCAGAGCGGTTACAACCAGGCGCAGGCCGAATTGAACCGGGCGCAGACGCGCCTGCAATCGCTCAACGCCGGTGCGCAGGCCGCCGGTGCGCGCGGCATCCGCATCACCTCGCCGGTGAGCGGCTACGTGACGGCGTTGTCCGCCGCGCAGGGAAGCTACGTCAACGACACCACCACGCCGCTGATGGTCATCGCCGACCTGCACGCGGTGTGGATCACCGCGAACGTGCCGGAGGCCGATGTCGGCGGCATCGCGAAAGGGCAGGCCGTCGACGCCACATTGCCGGCCTATCCCGACCAGGTGTTCCACGGTCAGGTGAGTTTCGTCAGCCAGGTGCTGCAGGCCGACACGCGCCGCGACATGGTGCGCGCGGCGTTCGACAACGCGGATGGACGGCTGAAGCCGAACATGTTCGCCAAGGCCACCATCGCCGTGCCGCAGCCAGCGCAGGTGTTCGTGCCCGATTCCGCCCTGCTGATGAACAACGACGACACTACGGTGTTCGTGGAAGTGTCGCCGTGGGCCTTCGAGCGCCGCACCGTGGAGCTGAGCTACGACGAGACGGCCGGCGCGCGCGTGCTCAAGGGCCTGAAGGCGGGCGATCGCGTGGTGGTGAAGGGCGGAGTCCTGCTCAATGATTAACGCGATCTTCCACTTCTGCTTCCAGAAGCGCGTGGTCTTCATCGTCGTGTCGATCCTGGTGCTGTGCTTCGGCTACTACTCGTGGACGCAGCTGGCCATCGAGGCGTATCCGGAGCTCAGCGACGTCAGCGCGCAGGTGACCACGCAGGTGCCGGGGCTGGCCGCCGAGGAGATCGAGCAACAGATCACCATTCCGCTGGAGCGCGGGCTGGCCGGCACGCCGGGCCTCGTGAGCATGCGTTCGAGCAGCACCTTCGGCCTGTCGCTGATCACGCTGGTGTTCAAGGACGGCGCCGAGGACTACTGGGAACGCCAGCGCGTGCAGGAGCGCATCAGCCAGGTGACCCTGCCGCCGGGCGTCACGCCGGGGCTCGATCCCGTCTCCGGTCCGGCAGGCGAGATCTACCGTTACACGCTCGAATCCACCAGCAAGAACCTGATGGAGTTGTCCGAGATCCAGAACTGGGTGGTGATTCCCGCGCTGGAGAAAGTGCCGGGCGTGGCGAACGTGGACATCTTCGGCGGCTTCACCAAGGAGTTCCAGCTGGAGCTCGACCCCGCGCAGCTGCTGCATTACGGCGTGAGCGTGGGTCAGATCACCGCGGCGATTTCCGCCAACACGGCCAACGCCGGCGGCGGGCGCATCACGCGCGGCGACCAGTCGTACATCGTGCGCGGCATCGGCATGGTGCATACGCTGAAGGACCTGGGCGACATCGTGGTGACGCAGAGCAACGGCGTGCCAGTGCTGGTGCGCGACCTGGGCAAGCTGCAGTACGGCCATCAGGTGCGCCAGGGCATCCTGGGCAAGAACAACAATCCCGACACCATCGAAGGCATTGTCGACCTGCTCAAGTACGAGAACCCCTCGCGCGTGCTCGAGAACATCCACGCCACCGTCGACCAGCTCAACAGGCAGCTCGCATCGCAGGACGTGCGCATCGTGCCGTATATCGACCGCGACGACCTGGTGAACGCGACCAAGGAGAAGGTCTTCCACACCGTGATGGAAGGCGTGGGGCTGGTGTGCATCGTGCTGATCCTGTTCCTCGGCAGCCCGCGCTCGGCCATGGTGGCGGCGGTGGCGATTCCGATGTCGCTGGTGACGGTATTCATCCTGATGCAGTTCACGCACATGCCGGCGAACCTGTTCTCGCTGGGCGCCATCGACTTCGGCGTGATCGTGGACGGCACCATCGTGGTCACGGAGGCCATACTCCGGCGCCGCGAGGAAAAGCCCAACGCGGTGCTCACCGAAGACGACGTGATGACGGTGACCAAGCACGTAGGCCGCTCGATCTTCTTCGCCACACTGATCATCATCACTGCCTACATGCCGCTGTTCGCCTTCGAGCATGCCGAGGGCAAGCTGTTCCGTCCCATGGCGTTCACCGTGGGCTATGCCTTGCTGGCGGCGCTGCTGTGCACGGTGACGCTGACGCCGGGCCTGGCGTACCTAGCCCTGCGCAAGCCGCGCAAGCTATTCAAGAACAAACCGCTGGAACGCCTGCAGGCGGCCTACACCGCGGCGCTGGCGAAATTGCTGGGCCGGTTGCCGGTGGCGTATACCGTGGCGGGCGCAGCGCTGGTGGGCGTGCTCGTGCTCGGCGCGTCGATCGGCCGGGAGTTCCTGCCCGACCTGGATGAAGGTTCGCTGTGGTTGCAGGTGCAGATGCCGTCGGGCCTTTCACTCGACAAGGCGAGCGAGATGACGGCGGATCTGCGCCGCGTGGTTCGCGAGTTCCCCGAGGTGTCGTACGTGGTGACGCAGCTGGGCCGCAACGATACCGGCACCGATCCGTGGACGCCGTCGCATGTGGAAGCCGGCGTGGGCCTGAAGCCGTACGACACCTGGCCCAACCATGAGAGCAAGGAGGAGTTCCTGCGGCGCTTCAACGCGCGCATGCAGCAGATTCCGGGCATCTCGGTGGGCATCAGCCAGCCCATCGTGGATGGCGAGAACGACATGATCGGCGGCGCGCACAGTCCACTGGTGTTGCGCATCTACGGCGACGACCTCAACGAGCTTCGCCGCGTGGGCAACGAGATCGTCGACGTACTACACGGCGTGCGCGGCACGGCGGAGGCGTCGATCTTCCAGGAGCCGCCGATCCCGCAGCTTGCCATCACGGCGGACCGCGACGCGGCGGCGCGCTACGGCATCAACATCGGCGACATCAGCAGCCTGATCCAGACGGCCATTGGCGGCACGCCGGTGACGCAGGTGTACGTGGGCGATCGCATCTACAACGTCACCACGCGCGTATCCAACGCCACCGCCAACAACGTGGAAGCCATCGGCCAGCTGCCGCTGACCTCGGCGAGCGGCGCGCAGGTGCCGCTGAAGCAGGTGGCGGACATCCGCTTCAAGACGGGCGAAAGCACCATCGCGCACGAGCAGGGCAAGCGCCAGATCACCATCCGCGTGGACAACCGCGATCGCGCGCTTTCCGAATACCTGGCCGACGCGCAGCAGCAGATCGATGCCAAGGTGCACTTCGACCGGGACAGCTACCGCCTGCAGTGGGCGGGCACGTTCGAGAACCAGCAGCGCGCGCAGGCCCGCCTTGCCGTGGTGATGGCGCTGGTGCTGGGCATCATGGTGGTGTTCCTGTATTTCGAGTTCGGCAAGATGCACCAGGCGGTGATGGTGCTGGCGGTGGTGCCGCTGGCGACCGTGGGCGGCCTGATTTCGCTGCACGTGCGCGGCGAGACGTTGAATATCGCCACGGCGGTGGGCTTTATCGCGCTCTTCGGCGTGGCGGTGCAGAACGGCATCATCATGGTGGCGAACATCAACCGCGTGCGCAGGCATGGGCACGGCCTGCTCGATGGCGTGCTGGAAGGTGCCACCGAGCGCTTCCGTCCCGTGCTGATGACGGCGACCGTCGCCAGCGTGGGCATGTTGCCGGCGGCGCTGGCCACCGGCATCGGCACGGACGTGCAACGCGGCCTGGCCACGGTGGTGGTGGGCGGCCTGCCCATCGCCACCTTGCTGACGCTGTTCATCCTGCCGGCGTTCTATTTCGCGATCGAGCGTTATATCGAGCGCCATCGCCGCAAGCACCGTCCGCATCCGTCGCGGGAGCTGTGATCATGACCAAGACGACATTCCGCTGTCTCCGTTCCGCGCTCGCGCTGGGCATCGCCGCCGTGCTCGCCGGCTGCGCCGTCGGCCCCGATTACAAGCGGCCGCAGGCGCCGGTGGCGAAGGAGTACGCGCCCCAGCCGATCGCGCGCGATACCGCGTCGGCGAGCGGTCCGGGCGGCGAGTCGCAGCATCTGCTGCAGTCCATGGATATCCCCGGCCAGTGGTGGACGCTGTTCCATTCGCAAGCGCTGAATGGGTTGATCGACGATGCGCTCAGGCACAACGCGGACGCGGAAGCCGCGCACGCGGCGCTCAAGGTGGCATGGGAGGCCGCGTATGCGCAGCGCGGCGCCTACTTTCCCACCGTCGACGCCAACGCCAATGCCATACGGCAGGACACCGCCAACGACGTGGCGAGCAACGCGGCGTCGAACGCGAGCCTCTACAACCTCACCACGGCGCAGGTTACGGTGTCGTACGTACTCGACCTGTGGGGCGGCAACCGCCGGCAGGTGGAGTCGCTGGTGGCGCAGGCGAACCAGCAGCGTTATCAGCTGGAGGCCACGTATCTCACCTTGACCAGCAACGTGGCGAACGCGGCCATCGAGGAAGCGTCGCTGCGCGCGCAGATTCGCGCGACGCACGACATCATCGATGCGCAGACGCGCATCCTCGACACCTTGCGGAAGCAGCATGCGCTGGGCGATGTATCGGATGCAGCCGTCGCCGCACAGATCACCGCCCTGGAACAGAGCAAGGCCACCTTGCCGCCGCTGGACAAGCAATTGGCCCAGCAGCGCGATCTGCTCGCGGCATTGACCGGCCGCACGCCCGACCAGCGCATGGACGCACAGTTCACCTTGGACAGCCTGCAGCTGCCCACCGATCTGCCGCTCAGCCTGCCGGCGCAATTGGTGGAACAGCGGCCCGACGTGCGCATGGCCGAAGAGCAGCTGCATTCGGCCAGTGCGCAGGTGGGCGTCGCCATCGCCAATCGCCTGCCCAACGTGCAGATCACCGGGTCGCTTGGTGGCACTTCGGAAAAGGCGAGCAAGGTGTTCAGCGCGGGCAGCGGTTTCTGGAGCCTGGGCGCATCGGTGACGCAGCCGTTGTTCGACGGGGGCACGCTCAAGCACAAGCAGCGCGGCGCCGAAGCGGCCTACCAGCAAGCCGCCGCGCAGTACCGCAGTGCCGTATTGCAGGCGGTGCAGAACGTGGCGGACACCTTGCACGCCATCGACGCGGATGCGCAGGCGCTGGCGGCCAACGAGCGCGCCGAGCGTGCAGCCGCGCACGGCCTCGAAGTGGCGAAGCGGCAGCTGGCCTTGGGCGACCTGAGCGAGAGCGCCATGCTCAATAGCGAACTGGCGTGGCAGCAGACCGCACTGGCCCTGGTGCAGGCAAGGGCGGCGCGCTATGCCGACACCGTGGCACTGTTCCAGGCGCTGGGCGGCGGCTGGTGGCATCGCAAGGATGCGGACGACGTGGCTTCGGAAGCGCAACCAGCCAGGCAGTGAAATAGGTGCCCTTCATCGTCATTCCCTTCGTGCGGATGACGGTGAAGGAATTTCCGCTCAGCGCGAGCCCGGCTCGCAGGCCACGCGCCGCTTGTGCCGCCACCACAGCACCAGCGCCACCAGCACCGCCACGCCGCCGACCAGCCACAGGCCGTTCTGGCCGCGATGGATCCACATGGCCAGCCACTCGTGGTTGTCCGCGCCGAAATAGCCCAGGTACACCCAGATCGGCACGCTGATCAGCGCGGCCAGCCCGTCGAGCATGAAGAAGCGCAGGAAGGACACGCGATGGGTGGAGCCGGCGGTAATGAACACCGCCGTGCGCATGCCGGGCAGGAAGCGCGCGATGAACATCAGGCGGTTGCCGTAGCGCTCGAACTTCTCCTGCACCTTGGCGTAGCGCTCGGGCGTGAGCACGCGCGCGACGAAGCGCAGCTTGAGGATGCGCGCGCCGAAATGGTGGCCGAGCAGGAACATGGCGGCATCGCCCACCAGCACGCCGGCCATGCCGATGCCGAACATGGTGTGCACGTTGGCGTAGCCGAGTCCGGCGATGACGCCGCCGGCCACCAGGGTGATGTCCTCGGGCAAAGGCACGCCGGCGCCGCACAGCAACAACGCGAGGAACACCGCGAGGTAGCCGTTTTCGGCGAACACCGTGACCAGTCGTTCAAGCAGTTCCATCTACACGCATGCCCTGGTGGACTACCCAATGCCTCTCAAAGAGGGGTCGATGATCCCATACGCGGACGTCCGTACGCTTGCCGCAGCGCAGGGTCGCCCGGTGCCCCCACGTCCTGTCGGGGCCGGGGCAAGGCGGCATCTTGCCGGGGCGCGGGTTAGAAGGCTGTTGTCGCGTCCGCTCAGGCGGACGCGGGCGGCACCACGCGCGCCGCCAGCAGTTCGCGCAGCTCGGCCTTTTCGGCGCTGTCCAGGGCGCCATCGCGGCTCTTGGCGGTGAGCCAGTCGCGGCGCTGGATCACGGCCTGCTGTTCCATGCGCTTGAGCGCATCGAAGAATTCGGCGCGCTGGGCTTCCGGCTCGCCGACCACCATGGCCGCCATCAGCTTTTGCAGGGCGGGGTATTCCGCCCGTTCGGCGAAATGTTCCACCAGCATGGCGGAGTTGATGCCGGGCCGCGAGCGCGCCATGTCGATCAGCTCGGCCAGCAGTTCCACGCCGGGCTTGTCCAGCCGCAGGAAGCCATAGGGACGCTCCACCTGTTCGGCGGCGCCCGGCTGCGCCAGCAGCAGCGCGATGGCGCTGCGCACCAGCGAGCGCTGCACCACGGTGGGCCGGTTGATCGAGGTGCGCGGCGAGGGCGCGGATTCGAGGCTGGCGCGCGCGCCGGTGCGCTTTTCCAGTTCCTGCGCCATCAGGTCGCGGAACGCGCCGTCGGGCAGGCGGGCGATCAGCGGCCGCGCGCGCTCGGCCAGGCGTGCGCGGCCGTCCAGGCTGGCGGTGTCCACGTCGTGCGCCAGCTCGCCGAAGAAATATTCCGAAAGCGGTGTGGCCGCCTTCAGGCGCTTTTCGAAACCGTCCTTGCCTTCCTTGCGGATCAGCGTGTCCGGGTCCTCGCCGTCGGGCAGGAACAGGAAATACGCCTGACGTCCGTCACGCAGGCGCGGCAAGGCGGACTCCAGCGCCTTCCACGCCGCGGCGCGGCCGGCGCGATCGCCGTCGAAACAGAACACCACGTCCGGCGCGGCGCGGAACAGCACCTCGGTGTGTTCCGGCGTGGTCGCGGTGCCCAGCGTGGCCACGGCAATCGGCAAGCCGGCCTGGTGCATGGCGATCACGTCCATGTAGCCCTCCACCACCACGATGCGCGCCAGGCTCGGATTGGCCTGCTTCACCTGCCACAGCGCGAACAGCTCGCGACCCTTGTGGAACAGCGGTGTTTCCGGCGAGTTGAGGTACTTGGGGCCCTGTTCCGACTGCAGCACACGGCCGCCGAAAGCGATCACGCGCCCGCGCCGGTCGAGGATGGGAAACATCAGGCGTTCGCGGAAGCGGTCGTAGCGGCTGCCGCGTTCGTTGCTGGCCACCATGCCCGCTTCGTTGAGCAGCTTCATGCGCCGGTCGCTGCCGCCGAGCGCCTTGATCACGCCGTCGAAACCGGCGGGTGCCCAGCCGATGCGGAAGCGCTTGATGGTTTCCGCGTCCAGCCCGCGCTTCTTGCAGTACGCCTGCGCCTCGGGGCTGCGCGGCAGTTCCTTCTCGTACCAGCCGGCGGCGGCGTCGAGCAGGGCGTAGAGGTCGGTCTTGTCCTCGCGCGGGCGGTCGTCGCCGCCTTCGCGCGGCACGGTCAGGCCGACCGATTGCGCCAGTTCTTCCACCGCATCGGGGAATTCCAGGCGCTCGTAATCCATCAGGAACTTCACCGCGCTGCCGTGCGCGCCGCAGCCAAAGCAATGGTAGAACTGCTTGGCGGGACTCACGTAGAACGACGGCGAACGCTCGTTGTGGAACGGGCAGCAGGCGGTCCATTCGCGGCCGGCCTTCTTCAACGGCACGCGCCGCTCGATCACGTCGACGATGTCGACGCGGGCAAGCAGTTCGTCGATGAAGCTGTCTGGAATACGGCCGCGCATAAGAGCCTTAGTTTATCGGTTGCGGCACGCCGGGGCGCACTCTGGCCGCACGTCCCCCGATCCGGGCCGGCCCGCCTACCTGTGCTCGCCACCGCGCTGCCCTATGCTGTGGGCGGGGGAGCCGTCATGGCTTTGGGGGGAGCATGGGGAACGTATTGGGGATGGCCCGTTCGGGCCTTGAGGTGCGCTTTCGTCCCGCCGCGGCGGACGATGCCGACGTGGCCGTGCCGCTGATCTACAGCTCAGGCCCGACCGCGTTCGACTACGTGTTCACTACCCGCGACGGCGGCGACGCGCAGGCCTTCCTGCGGCATTGCTTTATCGACGGCGCCGGCGAATTCGGTTGGCGTAACCATTGGGTGGGCGTGGTGGACGGGCGTGTCGTGGCGGTGGGGGCGGGTTTCGGCGCCGACACCAAGTGGCCGTTCACCCTGGCGGCCGCGCGGCAGATCGTCGGGCATTACGGCATGCGCCGCGCGCTCGGCGTGATCGCGCGCGGCCTGCGGGTGGAGTCGGTGATACGGCCGCCCGACGGCGATATGCATTACCTGGCGCACCTGGGCGTGCTGCCGGAGCTGCGCGGCCAGGGCGTAGGCCGCGAGCTGATCGATCAGCTGATCGGCTTGGCCCGCGACGCCGGACGCCGCCGCGTCGCCCTGGACGTGGCCGTCAGCAATCCACGTGCCGAGGCCTTGTACCGGCGCACCGGCTTCAAGGTCGTGGGCGAGCGCAAGTCGCGACTCGCCAACGAACGCGGCCGCGTCCCCGACCACCGCCGCATGGAGCGCGTCATCGACTGATACCTGCTCAGTGTCGCCCTAGGCCACGTGGATCAGGCCAATGACGGCTAGCAGGGCGAGCAGGAACAGGATGATGAAGATCGCGAAAAGGATCTTGGCGATGCCGCCCGTGACGCCGGACAGCGTGCCGAAGCCGAGCCAGCCGGTCACGATCGAGACGATGGCGAGAATGATGGCCCATTTCAGCATGTGACACTCCCGAGAGGAAAAGGCGCCGCCGGCGTCGCCGGTGGCGGTCCCGTTCTAGGTTTCACCATGTGAAGAGCGTGCAGCAGGCTTGTGCATGGCGCGTGTGGCCGTTCATGCAAAGGATGTGGCGCCGTTAAGGCGCAAGCCTGGATGCGTGGGCTGTGCGGCGGCCGTAACGCGCCTGTTGGCGTCGGGTGTTGCTCTTGGGAAAAAGGGTACGCCAGCGCCCTGAGGCGCTGGCAGGACGTGCGGGCGATCAGCCGGCCAGGCGAGCCTTGATGCGGCCGGACACCACGCCCATGTCGGCGCGGCCGGCGGCCTTTTCCTTCACCACGGCCACCACCTTGCCCATGTCGCGGGCCGAGCTGGCGCCGGTTTCGGCGATGGCGGCGGCGATCAGCGCGTCGATTTCCTCGTCGCTGAGCTTGGCCGGCAGGTAGGCCTCGATCACCTTCATTTCCGCGCGTTCCACGTCGGCCAGGTCCTGGCGGTTGGCCGCCTCGTACTGGCTGATGGAGTCCTTGCGCTGCTTGACCATCTTCTCCAGCACGGCCAGCGTCTGCACGTCGTCGAGCTCGATGCGCTCGTCCACCTCGCGCTGCTTGACCGCGGCCAGGATCAGCCGGATCACGCCCAGGCGGTCCTTGTCGCCGCCACGCATGGCGGTCTTCATGTCGTCGGTGAGCTGCTGTTTCAGGGTCATGGGCTTTTTCCTTGGGAAACACAAAAGCCGGCGTTGCTGAGGCAACGCCGGCTAGTGTAGGTCTACGAAGACAGCGGCAGCGGATGGACGCGCCAGCTGCCAGGCTACCTGTCATGGCGCCTAAGGCGCCGGAACCTCACACCGTCCGCAGGGCGGACGACGGGGCTCAGTACAGGCGCGTACGACGCGAGGTGTCGCGCGAGAGACGGCGCAGGTGACGCTTCACGGCTGCTGCACGCTTGCGCTTACGCTCCTGGGTCGGCTTCTCGTAGAACTCGCGCTTGCGGGTCTCGGCCAGGACGCCGGCCTTTTCGCAGGTGCGCTTGAAGCGGCGGAGGGCAAGCTCGAACGGCTCGTTCTCGCGGACTTTTACGCTGGGCATGGAAACTCCAAGTGGTAGACTGGCTCGCCTGAACGGGCCGTTTGAATACGGTGAGCCGCGAAGTATAACGTGGAAACGACAGCAATTTCAAAGCCCCAATACAGCCCGGTGATCAACAAGCCGGTACTGGGCATCGAGACCTCCTGCGATGAGACCGGCGTGGCCCTGCTGCGCTGGGAGCCGGACGCGCCCGGCCGCGGCCTGCTTTCACACACCCTCTACAGTCAGATCAAGCTGCACGCCGAATACGGCGGGGTGGTGCCGGAGCTGGCCAGCCGCGACCACGTGCGCAAGCTGCTGCCGCTGGTGCGCGAGGCGCTGGCCCAGGCCGGACTGAGCCCGGCCGACCTGGGCGGCGTCGCCTACACCGCCGGCCCCGGTCTGGTCGGCGCCCTGCTGGTGGGCGCCTCCGCCGCGCGGGCCATGGCCTGGGCGCTGGGCGTGCCGGCCATCGGCGTGCACCACATGGAAGGCCACCTGCTGGCCCCGCTGCTGGAGGAAGACCCGCCCGAGCCGCCCTTCGTGGCGCTGCTGGTGTCGGGCGGCCACTCCATGCTGGTGGAGGTGAAGGGTATCGGCGAGTACCGGATCCTGGGCGACACGCTGGACGACGCCGCCGGCGAGGCTTTCGACAAGACCGCCAAGCTGATGGGCCTGCCGTATCCCGGCGGCCCCGCGCTGGCCAAGCTGGCCGAGCAGGGCACCGAAGGCGCGTTCCGTTTCTCGCGCCCCATGACCGACCGACCCGGCCTGGATTTCAGCTTCTCGGGCCTCAAGACCCAGGTGCTGCTGGCCTGGCAGCAATCGGACCAGAGCGAGCAGACCCGCGCCGACATCGCCCGCGCGTTCGAAGAGGCGATTGTCGACACCATGATCATCAAATGCCGCCGCGCGTTGCAGGCTACCGGGGCGAAGCGCCTGGTGATCGCCGGTGGCGTGGGCGCGAACAAGCGGCTGCGCGCGGAGCTGGCCGCGGCGGGCGCGAAGGATGGCTTTAAGGCCTACTTTCCGCGCCTGGCCTTCTGCACGGACAACGGCGCGATGATCGCCCTGGCCGGCGCGATCCGGCTGGCGCACGGCCAGCACCAGGACGAGTCGGTGCAGGTGTTCCCCCGCTGGGATCTGGAAACCCTGCCGCCAGCGGTGTGACGGCGCGTCTCCCGCGTGGCGCACAAGTGCGCTGGCGCAGGGAGACCGGTAACCTATCCGCATGGATATCGTTTTCATCGAAGACCTGCGCATCGATGCCGTCATCGGCATCTACGACTGGGAGCGCCGCGTGCGCCAGACCTTGTCGTTCGACATCGAAATGGCGTTCGACAACACCGTGCCCGCCGCAAGCGACGACATCGCGCTCACGCTCAACTACAAGGACGTGTCCAAGCGCCTGATCGACTACGTCGGCGCGTCCAGCTTCGGGCTGGTGGAGACGCTGGCGGAGCGTTGCGCCGCGATCATCCGCGAGGAATTCGGCGTGTCGTGGGTGCGGCTGAAGCTGTCCAAGCCAGGCGCGGTGCGCGGCGCCAAGTCGGTGGGCGTGCGCATCGAGCGTGGCATCCGCCCGCAGTGACGCGTTGAATCGATGGCACGCGTCTACCTGAGCCTGGGTTCCAACCTCGAACCCGTGCGTTATCTCAATGCCGCGCTGGACGAACTGCGCGCGCGGTTCGGCGCGTTGTCCGTCTCGCCGGCCTACCGCAGCAAGTCGGTGGGCTTCGACGGCGCGGATTTCGTCAACCTCGCCGTAGGGCTGGATACCGAGCTGTCGCCCGAGGCGCTCAACGACTGGCTGCACGCACTGGAAGACCGCCACGGCCGCCGCCGCGACGTGCCGCGCTACTCCGACCGCACGCTGGATGTGGACATCGTGCTGTACGACGACCTGGTGCGGCAGGGCGAAGGGCATCTGGATATTCCGCGCAAGGAGCTCAAGCACGCCTTCGTGCTCAAGCCCATCGCGGATATCGCACCGCAGCTTCGCCATCCGGTGAATGGGGAGACCATGCAGGCGTTGTGGGAGGCGTTTCCGGCGGCGAGTGAGCCGTTGGAGCCGGAGCCGCTTTGAGGGGCAACCAGAGTTCCTGAAGCTATGTCGTCCTCACCGTCATTCCCGCGAAAGCGGGAATCCAGTGCCTTTACATGCTCGCGGAAGAGACGGAATTAAAAGTCGCTGGATTCCCGCTTTCGCGGGAATGACGGTGAGGCGGGGTTGACGGTTGAGGGGCGGTGTCGACATTGCGCCAATGAATACCGCACTGTCGCCGCACCCCCAAAAACTGCTAGAACTCCCACCCACCACAGGACCGGGGGAGAACCGCTATGGCAGGTCGTTTCGCACGCAGCTGGAGCCTGATGAAGGCCAGCGCCGACGTATTGCGCTCGGACAAGTCGCTGTTGATGTTTCCGCTGGCGTCCAGCATCTGCTGCCTGCTGGTGGCGGCGAGTTTCCTGATCCCGGTGATCGCCGCGATGGTGGCCGCCGGCGACGTGGCGGAGCAGGGGCATCGCATGACCGCGGGTGGTTATGTGCTGATGTTCCTGTTCTACCTTGCGCAGTACTTCGTGATCATCTTCTTCAACACCGCGCTGGCCGGTGCGGCGCTCGCGCGTCTGCGCGGGGAGCAGACCAGTTTTGGCGAAGGCATGGCGATCGCCCGTTCGCGCATCGTCAGCATCTTTGGCTATGCGCTGATCGCCGCCACCGTGGGTCTGGTGCTGCGCGCGCTGCAGGAACGGCTGGGGTTGATCGGTCGCCTCGTGGCGGGCTTCCTCGGCCTGGCCTGGACGGTCGCGACCTTCCTGGTGGTGCCGGTGCTGGCCAGCCAGGACGTGGGCCCGACCGAAGCGATTTCGCGCAGCGTGGAGCTGCTCAAGCGCACCTGGGGCGAGAACATCATCGGCAATGCGGGCATCGGCGTGGTGTTTGGCCTGCTGATGTTCCTGGCCATCGTGGTCGCGGCCCTGCTGGTCGGTGGCGCGTTCGCCACGCAGTCGATGGCGGCCATCATCGCCGCCACCGTGATCGTGGTGGTGGGGCTCACCCTGCTTGGCCTGATCCAGGCCTCCCTGCAGGGCATCTATGCCGCCGCGCTGTATCGCTATGCCGAGGACGGCGAAGTGGGTTACGGCTTCGACCAAGCCATGCTGGAGCAGGCGTTCAAGCCGAAGAAGTAGGCGGGAGCGTTTTCGGGAATGTCATGTGGCCGCGCCTCGTCGCGGCCACATGCGTTCAGACGGACAGCGTTCGCCCGCCGTCCACGCGGATGATCTGCCCGGTGACGAAGGGCGCGTCGCGCAGCAGCCACAGCACCGCGTCGGCGATGTCCTCGGGCGAGCCGACACGGCGCAGCGGCGTGCGCGCCAGCATGGCTTGCTGGTCGTCATAGGGTTTGCCGTCGCTGGGCCACAGCACGGCGCCGGGCGCGACGCCGTTGACGCGCACGTCGGGGCCGAGGTCCAGCGCGAGCGAGCGCGTCATGGCTTCCAGCGCGGCCTTCGCCATGCAGTACAACGGATGGTTGGCGAGCGGCCGCTCCGCGTAGATGTCCACCATGTTGACGATGGCCCCGCGCGCTTCGCGCAGCGCGGGCGCGGCGGCCTGCGCGATGAAGAACGGTGCCTGCGCATTCGACGCGAACAGCTCGTTCCACTGCGCCGGCGTGGCCGTGCCCACCGGCGTGGGATAGAACGCCGAGGCGTTGTTGATTAGCGCGTCGAGCCGGCCGAAGCGGTCGACCACGCGTTGCACCATCGCCGGCAATCCATCGAGATCGGCCAGCTCGGCCTGCACGGCGAACGTGCTGCCGCTGCGCTGGCGCTCCAGCGAGGCGGCGAGCAGTTCGGCCTCTGCGGCGGAATGACGATAGTGCAGGGCCAGGTCATAACCCGCGGCATGCAGGGTGCGCGCGATCACGGCGCCGACACGCTTGCCCGCGCCCGTGATCAGGGCGACGGGGCGTTCGTGGCGTGGGTTCATGCGTGGGCTCCTGCGTGGCGCAATCCGGCGGGGAGCTTGCCCCAAAGCGGGGTTGGCGTCATCTCGCGGGCGTGGTCGCTTGCTCGATGGCTTCGCCGCCGGCCGGCGCATCGCTGGCGAACGGCTGGCTGAACATGGCGATGGCCGTGCGCGCCACTTGTCCCGTGTCGTAATAAGCGTAGCCGCCCACGCCCATGGCGCCGACCACCGGCAGCCAGCGCGAGAGGCCGCTGCCCACGGCGCGCTGCGTGACCTTGATGCCGACGGTCTTGGCGATGCGCTCGATCACGGAGTAGGTGACACGCCGGAACAGCAGGCGATCGCCCACGCGCACCACCAGGTCGCGGAAGGCCTGCGCGGCTGTGTGGCGGAACAGGCACCACAGCATTTGCTCGCGTCTCAGCTCCTGGTGCTGGCCGTAGGCGGCGGCGATGTCGCTGACCATCTGGGCCTGGATCTTCCAGATCGCGATGACTTCGGGCAGCACGGTCAGCCAGCCCAGCGGGCCGGGCGGCAGGGCCAGCGAGCCGGCGGTGAGCGCGGCCCGTTGCTGGGCGCGCGCGGCGAGGCGGCGGGCCGCCTTTTCCGGGTCCTTCGCCCCGGGCACCTGGCTGTCGGGGATCTGGCTCACGAAGTCCAGGATGGCCTGGGTCACGCGGCTGTGGTCGTGGATCACGGCCGGAAGCTGGGAGGAGGACTTGGGCATGGGGCGGCTCGCTGGGGCGGCGGGAGCCGCATGGGGCCCAAGTCTAGGCCCCGCGGGTGAAATTCGGCTGAGCCCTGGCTGGCCCGGCCTGAACAGAGGCTTTGTCCAGGCAGGCATGACTTCTGGGGCAGGCGGCCCTTGGGCTAGAATGGCAATGTTATAACGTATCGAAAATAACAACTTCACCGCCCCTTTCCGGAAAACCGATGAAACCTAGCTTGCTTGCCTTGAGTCTTGCCGTTGCCCTGGGTGCCGCCCCGGCCGCTTTCGCCCAGACCGCCATGAGCCCGGACACCAGCACCGTCGCCCCGAATGCCAACGGCGGTGGCAGCGACACGGACAGCACCGGCGCCACCCGCAACAAACCCGCCAAGGTGAAGGAGCTGGGCGCCGTCGACGTCAACGCCGCCCTCGACCAGGCCCGCAATTCGCTGTCGCCCGACACGGGCAGCAGCCAGTACGTGATCGACCAGAAGGCCATCCAGCAATTGCCGCTGGGCGAGGCCACCCCGCTCAACCAGGTGATCCTGCAGGCGCCGGGCGTGGTGCAGGATTCCTACGGCGGCCTGCACGTGCGCGGCGACCACGCGAACCTGCAGTACCGCATCAATGGCGTGATCATTCCAGAGGCGATTTCCGGCTTCGGCCAGACCTTGGACGCGCGCACCATCAAGAGCGTGACGCTGCTGGACGGCGCCTTGCCGGCGCAATACGGCCTGCGCACGGCGGCGGTGGTGGACATCGACACCAAGAGCGGCCATGACCTGGGCAACGGCGGCAGCGTCGGCATCACGGGCGGCTCGTTCGGCACCATCAACCCGAATGCCTCGCTGTGGGGCAGCAACGACCGCTGGAGCTGGTTCGTCACCGCCAATTACCTGGAGAACGACGTCGGCATCGAGAACCCGACGTCGAGCCGCAAGCCGATCCACGACCACACCAACCAGGTGAAGGGCTTCGGCGACGTGTCGTACCTGATCGACGAGGACACACGCCTGAGCTTCATGTTCGGCGCGACCAACAATCGCTTCGAGATTCCCAACAACCCCGACCAGACGCCGCAGTTCGGCTACCTGGACACGGTGGATTTCAATTCCGCCAACCTCAACGAGCGCCAGAAAGAGAAGCTGACCTTCGGCGTGCTGTCGCTGCAGGGCAAGCTGGGCAAGACGGATTACCAGGTGTCGCTCGGCGGGCGATACACCCATGTGGGTTACACGCCCGACGACATCGGCGACCTGATGTTCAACGGCGTGGCCTCCACCATCAACCGCACCAACAAGGCCGGCACCCTGCAGGCGGATTTCTCCACGCCGCTGGGCGAAAGCCATACGCTGCGCTACGGCCTGTACGGCGAGTTCGAGCGCGGCAACATCAGCAACAACTCGCTGGTGTTCCCGGCCAACCCGGACGGCTCGCAGGCGAGCACCACGCCCATCGGCATCTACGATGCGACGAGGCTGCTGGCGCGCACCTACTCGGCCTACGTGCAGGACGAGTGGAGCATCAGCGACAAGTGGACGGTGAACTACGGCGTGCGCGGCGACCGCTACGAGTTGTTCCGCACCGAAAGCCAGCTGAGCCCGCGCGTGGGCGTGGTCTACCAGGCCACCGACAGCACCACCATCCATGCCGGCTATTCGCGCTACTTCACGCCGCCCGCGACGGAAGTGATCGACGACACCAACATCGCCCGCTTCAACGGCACCACCAACCAGCTGCCGAGCGGCGGCAACAACCTGCCGCTGTCCGAGCGTTCCAACTACTACGACCTGGGCGTGCAGCAGCAGTTCGGTTCCACGCTCACGCTGGGCCTGGATGCGTACTACCGCGACGTGCGTCGCCTGCAGGACGAAGGCCAGTTCGGCACGGCGCTGATCTATTCCAACTTCAACTACAACCAGGGCCGCATCCGCGGCGTCGAGTTCACCGCCAGCTACGACAACGGCCCGGTCACCGCGTACTTCAACGCGGCGTACAACCGCGCCATGGGCAAGCAGGTGCTCACCGGCCAGTACAACTTCGGTCCGGACGAGCTGGCCTACATCGCCGACAACTGGATCCACCTGGACCACGACCAGAAGCTCACCTCCTCGGGAGGCATCACCTACTCGTTCAACAAGAGCACGCGCGTGGGCGCCGACTACCTCTTCGGCAGCGGCCTGCGCAAGGACGGTGACGGCATTCCGAACGGTGCGTCGCTGCCGTACTACTTCCAGCTCAACGTCAACGTCGGCCACGACTTCACCTTCGGCAGCTTCGGCACGGTCAAGACGCAGCTGGCGGTGATCAACGTGCTCGACCGCACCTACGAGTTGCGCGACGGCACCGGCGTGGGCGTGGGCGCACCGCAGTTCGGGCCGCGTCGCGGCGTGTACCTGAGCCTGCAGAAGGACTTCAGTTTCTAAGAGCCTGTTCGCGGGCTACGTGAAGATCGCGAACGGGCTCCAAGATCAGCTGGGCCAATGACCCCGCCATAGCCTTCCTCCCCCTCACGGGGCTATGGCGGGGCATGGGTTAGAATTGCGGCGTTTCCCCGCAGGCAACGCGCATGTCTTCCCGACTTCCCGACCCCGGCGCCGACGAGCGCGCCCACTCCGATCGATTGCTCACACGGCTACGCGAGGAAATCGCCGCGCACGGCCCCATGCCGTTCTCGCAATACATGGAGCGTTGCCTGTATGCGCCGGGCCTGGGTTACTACAGCGCGGGCAAGACCAAGTTCGGCGAGGCCGGCGACTTCATCACCGCGCCCGAGCTGGGCGAGCTGTTCGCGCGGTGCGTGGTCAACGCGACCTATCCCGTCGTCCAGATGCTGGGCGACAACGCCGACTTCCTCGAACTCGGCGGCGGCAGCGGCGCGTTCGCCGAAGCCGCGCTCAAGGCCTTCGCCGCGCAGGGCGCGCTGCCCCGGCGCTACTACATCCTCGAACCCAGCGCCGACCTGCGCGAACGTCAGCGCGAACGCCTGGCGGCGGCGCTGCCCTCCGAACTGTTCGCGCACGTGCTGTGGCTGGACCGCCCGCCCGAGCAGGACTGGCAGGGTGTGCTGTTCGCCAACGAGGTGATCGACGCGTTGCCGACCACGCGCTTCGCCATGAAGGCGGGCGAGGTCTACGAAGAGTACGTCGCGCTCGATGGCGAAGGCCGCCTGATGCGCGTGGATCGTCCCGCCGATGCGCTGGTGTCCGGCGCCGTGCGTCACGTCGAGCGCGATATCGAAGCGGAATTCCCCGACGGTTACCGCTCGGAAATCCTGCCGCAGCTGCCTTACTGGATCCAGGCCATCGCCGGTTCGCTCACCGCCGGCCTCATGGTCTTCGCCGACTACGGCTATGTGCGCCGCGAGTATTACCTACCCGAGCGCAACGACGGCACCTTGCGCGCGTTCTATCGCCACCGCGCGCACAGCGACCCGTTGCATCTACCGGGACTCAACGACCTGACCGCATCGGTCGACTTCACCGCGCTGGCCGAGGCCGGCAACAGCGCGGGCTTCGGCGTGGCCGGCTACATGACGCAGGCGCAGTTCCTGATCGGCAGCGGCCTGCAGGACATTTTTGGCGCCGCCTACGAAGCCGCAACGGATGAAGCCATGCGCTACGACCTGGCCCAGCAGGTGAAAAAACTCACCTTGCCGGACCAGATGGGCGAACGCTTCCAGGTCATGCTCTTCGCGCGCGGCATGGAAGCACTGCCGCTGCCGGTCGAGTTGTTGGAAGCGGATCAGGGCGATCGGCTTTGATGCCGGTCAGCCCTTCTGCAAGCGACAGAGACTGAGCCCCTGGGACATGTCCTTGCCGCCACGGCTGATTTCCATGTTGGAATGAATCGGGCGGCAATCGGTGGCGCGATATTGCGGCAGCATGTCCTTCAGCAAGGCCAACTCGTCCGCGGTGCCCGGATCGTCGCGGCGCACGAGATAGAAGGCACCCGTGTGTTCGCCCAGGCGCTGCCGCGTGAGCGTCCATAGGCCGCGATCCTGCGATGCGCGCGTGAACCAGGTCAGGCCCACGAACTGGATGTTTTCCGCCTGCGGAAACAGCGGGGCGAGATAGGCATCGGGGCTGCCGGCCAGGATCACCAGGCTGTTGAGTTCCACCTCGCCGATATCGGCCTCGATCGCATGACGGGCGTACGCGCCGCGCCACCAATTGGGATACGTGGTGTTCCCAAGAATGACCAGCAGCAACAGGACGAAACCCGCGGTTCGCAGCGCTGGCTTTTTCTCCCACAGGCGAGGCCACCATGCGTGCACGGCGCACAGCATCAGCAGGCCCGTGAGTGCCTCGATGGGCGTGGCGTAACGGAGGATGGAGAACAGCGCCATCCACAGGACGTAGCCGACCGCAGCGAAGATGGCGAGTATCCGCGTGCCGGCATTCGCCTGCACCGAACTTGGCCCACGGATCAGCCGCGCCGCGAGCAATGCGAGGATCGCCAGCATCGCCAGGGCATAGCGTGCGTCGGCGAAGAGCGACTCGGTAACGACGTTGCGCTGTTTGCCGATCCAGAAGAACGGATAGAACAGCCATTGCCAGAGATTGCGAGGAAGGAACCGTCCATCCGTGCCGCCGCCGCTCACTGTCAGCGGCGAATGGAACACCTGGTTGAACATCGGGAAGATCGGATTGCCCGTCGCCTGGTACAGGTGCCAACCCCAATAGCCATAAGCGAGCACAAAGGCGGCCAAGGCGCCTGTCGCATAGGCCATCGCCGCCTGCCATGCCAGCTTGCGTCCAGCGCCCATGGCGATGAGCAGGGCGAGCGCCATGGCAGGCGGGTAGACGATGGCCGTGGGCTTGAGGCCCGCAGCCAAGCCACAGCAGAGCCCGCCCCACAGGGCGCGAGCCAGGGGGCGCGGCGGTGCAGTCGCCGAGAGCAGTGGCATGAGCACGTACAGGCCCAACAGCAGGAACACGGCGAGCTGGATCTCGTTGGTCGTGCTGCCCGCCTGCGACACGGCCATCGTGCCCGTGGCACCGATAAGCGCGGCGCAGACATCGGCAGCGCCGAAGCGGCGCTGCTGCAGGGCGGCCAGGCGTTGGGCGATGCACAGGACCAGATAGGCGAGCGCGCCAAACCACAGGCCCTGCACGGCGGCGAGCAAGCGCGGCCATGCGTTCAATGGCCCCGTGGCGAGCAGGAAATAGGGCAGGTCGGGCAGGGGATTGAAGTAGCTCTGCAAACCCGCCGCGGTGATATCCATCGCGTAGCGGTCATGCAGGAAGGCCCACGCGTTGTACAGGTGATAGTTGCGCGTGTCCCAGAAGATATCCTGCCCGAGCGCCACGGAAAGCGCGGCACCGAAAGCGAGGCATAGGCCGATCACCCACCAGCGGTGGGTAGTACGTGTCTGCGGGTTGTTCATGTCAGTCCCGCGCCTCGTCTTCACCGGGCGACGTGCAGGCCAGGTAGGCCAGATGCCGTGCCTCGCGGCGCCCCAGCGTCACCGTATCCAAGGTCAGTCCGCAGACAAGGAAGATCGCGGCGAGCAGCATCAGCGCGGCGCACAGAATGGCCGTCGGAAAACGCGGAACCAGACCGGTTTCCGCATACGTCGTCATCAGCGGTATCGCGAGGATCAGGGAAAGCACCGAACTGATCACGGCGCCGACGGAAAAGAACGCCAGCGGCTTGCCGTTCTTGGTGAGCTTGAGGATGGTCATGAGAATGCGCCAGCCATCGGTCCAGGTACTGAGCTTGCTAACCGATCCGTCCATGCGGGCAATGTAGCGGGTGGGAACCTCGGCTACCGGCATGTGCTGTTCGAGCGCGTGGACCGTGAGCTCGGTTTCCACCTCGAAGCCTGCCGCATGCGCGGGATACGACTTCACGAAGCGGCGCGAAAATACCCGGTAGCCCGAGAGCATGTCGGTGAACGTGCGGCCGAAGATGCGCGAGGTCAGCTCGGTGAGCAGCCAGTTGCCGAAACGGTGCCCGCGACGGTAGGCCTCCAGCTCATCGCTGACGCGCGAGCCGACCACCATGTCCAGCTTTTCGTCGAGCAGGCGATCCACCATGGCTGGCGCGTCGGCGGCGTGATAGGTCGCATCGCCATCCACCAGCACGTACACATCGGCATCGACGTCCGCGAACATGCGGCGGACCACATGTCCCTTGCCCTGCAGATCCTGCCTGCGCACGATGGCGCCGGCGGCCTTGGCGACGGCCATGGTGTCATCGCAGGAATTGTTGTCGTAGACGTAGATGCCCGCGTCGGGCAGCGCAGCCGCGAAGTCGCGGACCACCGCCGCTATGGCGACGGCCTCGTTGTAACAGGGAATCAGTACTGCGACGCGGGTCGTCCGGGAAGGCTTCATGCCGGCCATGGCTCAGGATTGCGGGGGCGTCAGTTTCTCAGAAACCGCCGCCCCTCGCCTCACCGGGTTCAGTTCACCGGCTTGCTGTCATCCGCCCGCTTCACCATCTGCCCATGCTTGAACAGATACGCAGCGACTTGGTAGTAGGCCGTGGCGTCGTCCACCTGCGTCTGGTCGACGGGGGTGTTCGGCACGGCGTCGCCGTTGCTGAAGTTGGGTTTGATCTGTTCCAGCTTGCGCTGCGGTTCGAGCACGGTGAGCACGTCGCCGTGCAGGTAGCCGAGCTTTTCGTAGGTGGCGGGGAAGGCGCGTTCGCGGCCGGGTTCCAGCTGGAAGATGTCGGCGCCGAAGAAGCGGCTGCGGTAGCTGAAGTTCAGCAGGCCCATGACGGTGGGGATGATGTCGACCTGGGCCATCTGCCGCGTCACGCGCTGCGGCGGGATGTGCTTGGGCGAGTAGATCCACAGCGGGATGTGGTAGCGATTGATCGGCACGCTGGTGCGGCCCGCGCTGGATGCGCAATGGTCGGCGGTGATCACGAAGATCGTGTCGTCGAAGTACGGCTTGTCCTGCGCGCGCTTGAGGAAGTCGGCGATCGACCAGTCGGTGTACGCCACGGCGGCTTCGCGCGTGCCGTTCTTCTGCGGTACGCGGTTGGCGGGCACGGTGAACGGACGGTGGTTGGAGGTGGTCATGATGTGCAGGAAGAACGGCTTGCCCTGCGCATGGGCCTCGTCCATCTGCTTGAGCGCCAGCGTGTAGAGGTCTTCGTCCGCCACGCCCCACACGTTTTCGTGGTGGATGGTCTCGCCCTTGGCGATATCGTTGCGGTCCACCGCGCGATAGCCGTTGTGCGAGAAGAAGTAGTTCATGTTGTCGAAGTAGCCGTAGCCACCGTAGACGAAGTCCGACTGGTAGCCGCGGTCGTTGAAGATGTTCGCGGCGGAGAACAGGTTCTCGTTGTTGTGCGCCTTGACGATGGAGTCGCCCGGCGTCGGCGGCACGGAGAGCGACAGCGCCTCCAGGCCACGCACCGTGCGGGTGCCGTTGGCGTAGAGGTTCTCGAAGAACATGCTCTTGTCGCTCAGGGCATCGAGGTTGGGCGTGATGTTGCCGCGCTGCTTGTCCGCGAATTCAGAGAGGAAATCGGCAGACAGGCTCTCCACGCTGATCAGCACCACGTTGAGGTGTTTCTCCGGGCCCGCGTGGCGGATCTCGCGGGTCAGGTCGTGCGGATCGTCGCTGACGTAGGTGGCCTCGGGCGTCTTCACCAGTTCGCGCACGCGCTTGAAAGCCTCGTCCTCGGGCAGGGTGCGGTAGAAGCGCGAGTAGTCGAGGTGGCTGCTGCGGAAGGCGGCGAAGAATTCGTACACGCCATTGCCCGACAGCTCGTTCACGTAGGCGTTGTCGGTGCGGTCCTTGAAGGTGCCCTTGATGCCCACCGCGGTGACCACGGTGATCAGCAGCCACACCAGCACCACCTTGCTGCGCTGGAGGAAGGTGCTGCCGCCGTCCACCGCCTGCAGGCCACGGCGGCTGAGCCACACCACCACCAGCGTCGCCAGGGCCAGCAGGCTGATCCAGGTGCCCAGCGGGTACGACTCGCGGATGTTGCCGATCACTTCGGTGGTGTAGACGAGGTAGTCCACCGCGATGAAGTTGAAGCGCGTGCCGAACTCGCCCCAGAACACCAGCTCCGACGCGGCCACGAACAGCAGGCCGAACAGCAGCACGGCGCCGCCGACGTAAAGCAGCCATTGGCCCAGGCGCGAGGTGTAGATGCGCTGCGGCGCCAGCCACAGGTACAGCATCAGCGGCCAGGCCAGATAGACGAAGGCGATCAGGTCGTAACTCAGCCCCACGCCGAACGCATAGGCCCAGTACAGCGGGTTGTGCGGTACGCCGCCGCCCGCCATGAAGAGCAGCACGATGCGCGTGAGCGCGCCGATCAGCGCGTAGCTGATGGCCAGCCACCACAGCGGGCGGAACCGCTGACGCAGCGGCGAGGTCGGTTGGTACGCAGTCGGCACGGGAAACTCCGGAAAAAGCGGAACACAAGGGCAGGCCGAGAAACGGCCGGGCGGCATGATCGGGCGACCGCGGTCATCGACGGAACCGGCCCGGCGATGTCGGGCGGGCGGACACGGAACTTTCTACCTTATTCCAGGCTGTCTTTCATCTGGCTTTGCCTGAAGGGACGTCAGGCCGGGGACTGTCGCAACGCAGCAATGGCGCCCACGCGGGCCGCCGTCATGGCCTCGCCGATGGCAGGCCCTTTCAGGCCGTCGGCCACGAATGGCTCGGAGCGCACGGCCGCCGCCGCATCGCGGGCGCGCTGCAGGTAGCCGGCCTGCGGGTAGGCGTCGTCCTGGTGCCCCAGGCGCCCGCGCTTGTCGGCCTCGCAGGCGGCCAGGAACAGCGCCAGCCGCTCGGGCCGCCGCAGGGCGTCCAGCGCGGTGAGCAGGCGCAGCACCGTGGAGGGTTTCAGTTCAAAGGCTCGATGGGCGTTGAGGTGCTCGCGGCACACCTGCTCGGCCAGCGCGGCGTGTTCCGTTGGCACCTTCAGGCGCTCCACCAGACGCCGCAGCGGTGCGACGCCGGCGTGTTCGTGGCCCAGATGGCGCGGCAATACGTCGGCGGGCGTCAGCGCCTTGCCCAGATCGTGCGTGAGGGCGCAGAAGCCCACCACGTCATTGCCGGGGGCGATGCGGGCGGCCATGTCGAGCACCATTTCCACGTGCACGCCGGTGTCAACCTCCGGATGGAATTCCGCACGCTGCGGCACGCCGTACAGCGCGTCCACTTCAGGGAACAGCACAGCGAGCGCGCCGGCTTCGCGCAGCACGCGCAGGAAGGCGGAGGGCTGCGCTTCGGCCAGCGCCTTGCGCGTTTCCTGCCACACGCGCTCGGGCACGAGGTGATCCACCTCGCCGTCGCGCACCATCTGCTGCATCATCTGCATGGTTTCCGGCGCCACGGTGAAGCCCAGCGGGGCGAACCGCGCGGCGAAGCGCGCCACGCGCAGCAGGCGCACCGGATCTTCCACGAACGCGGGGGACACATGGCGCAGCAGGCGCTGCTCCAGGTCGCGCGCGCCATGGAAAGGATCGACCAGCTGGCCGTCCTCGGTTTGCGCCATGGCATTGATGGTGAGATCGCGACGCGCCAGGTCCTCTTCCAGCGTCACCGAGGGATCGGCGTGGAAGGCGAAGCCGTGATAGCCGCGGCCGGTCTTGCGTTCCGTGCGGGCCAGCGCGTATTCCTCGCCGGTGTGCGGATGCAGGAACACCGGAAAGTCCTTGCCCACCGGGCGGAAACCCCGCGACAGCATGTCGTCGGGGCTCGCGCCGACCACGACGTGGTCGTGATCGACCACGGGACGGTCCAGCAGTTTGTCGCGGACGGCGCCGCCAACCAGATAGGTACGCATGCAGCGATTCTGCCATGCCGTGATGGAGGCCCTGCCGTACCGCGACAGGAGCTCCGCGAAACGTTCACCGCCCGGTGGAGCGCGCCCCCGAAAGCCGCCGCTGGCGCGCAGGCTCCTTCAGCAGCACCGGCAGCCACGCCGCGAGTGGCTGCGGCACGATGCCCAGGGACGCATAGCCGTCCGTCTTGCCGACCGAATCGGTACGCAGGGAGCGGAAGTTGTCGAGCGAGAACGGCTTGCCCGGCAGCAGCTGCGCCACTTGCGCCTGCAGGCGGCCCAGGGTGTCCGGCAGCGGGATGATGGGCGTGCGCACGCCCATGGTGTCGCGGATCATGCGCACGATCTCGCCCAGCGTCAGCACGTCGGGGCCATACAGCTCGAAGCTCTGGTCGACGCCGAGCGCGTCGTTGCCCACGCAGCGCGCCATCGCCTCGGCGACGTCGCCGGCCCAGGTCGGCGCCATGCGCGACGAGGCGCGCGCCAGCGGCAAGGCCGGCATCTGCCGCAGCAGGGTGGCGAAACGATCGACCAGTCCGCCGCCCGCGCCGAACATCACGCTGGGCTGGTAGATGGTCCAATCCAGCGACGAATGGCGCACCAGCGCTTCCGCCTCGCCCTTGCTCTTGAGGTACTGCGACAGGCCCTGGCCCGCCTTGAGCGCGCTCATGTGATGCAGGCGCGGCACGCCCGCCGCCTGGCACGCGCCGAGGATGCGCTGCGTCAGCTCCACGTGCGCATGCTGGAACGTCTGCTCGCCAAAGGCATTGAGGATGCCGACCAGGTTGATCACTGCATCGGCGCCTTCGAACTGGCGGCGCAGCGCATTGGCGTCATAGACGTCCACGCTGCGGATGCTCACGCCCGGCAGCACGGCCAGGGCGCGTCGCCGCTCGCGATTGCGCGAAAGCAGCCGCATGCGATGGCCGTCCCTTGCCAGCCGCGGCAGCAGATGCGAGCCGACGAAGCCTCTGCCGCCGAGCACCACCAGTTGTTTGGGTTTCACCGTCACCTGCGTTCTCCGGCTCATCGCGTGCCGCTGCTGCTGGCCGAGGCCGGCGGCGGCAGGTTGCTGGCGGGAGCGGCCGAGCCGGCCTCCGCCGGCACGGGTGCGGCCACGGCCGGGCAGGTCGCCAGCTTACGCTCGCTATGGGCATCCGGCAGCAGGTAGGTCTGGCCGATGGGCGTCAGCCAGCGCGACAGCGTCACGGCGTTGCCGTGCTGGCGCCAGTCGTAGATCACCGCGAAGGACATCACGCGCGCCACGTATTCGCGCGTTTCCTTGTACGGGATGGTGGCGATGAACAGGTCCGGCGGAAGCGTGCCGCGCGCGGCCAGCCACTGGTCGACCTTGCCGGGGCCCGCGTTGTACGCGGCGCTGGCCAGCCAGGGAGCGCCGTTGAAGCGGTCCGCCATCTGCGCGAGATAGCGCGTGCCCAGGATGATGTTGGTGATCGGGTCGTACAGCGAGTCGCCGCCCGTCCAGGTGATGCCGTTGCGCTTGGCGACCAGCGCCGCGGTGGAGGGCAGCAACTGCATAAGGCCGCGCGCATCCGCACCGGAGCGCGCATCGGCCATCCAGGCGCTTTCCGCGCGGAGAATGGCGTAGGCCCACGACGGGTCGATGCCGGCCTGCTGCGCCTGCGGCACCAGTCCGTCCTGGCTGGCGAGCGGAAAGCGCTGCTCGTAATAGCGCAGCGCGTCGCCGGTGTTGAAGGTGAATACCGCGCGGTCGTACCAGCCGCGGCGATTGGCGAGATCGACCGCCAGCTTCATCGTCTCCGCGTCGGCGCCGTCGAGCGCCTGCGTCCATTCGCGACGCGCCTGTTTGGGCAGGCCGACGGCATAGGCCTCGAACGCGCGCAGCAGGCCCGCATTGGCGAGCAGGGCGCGTTCGCGCTGCGGGTTGCCGACCAGATCCAGCTGGCAGATGCCGTAGGGGGCGTTGACGCGATCGGCCGCGAGGAAACCGAAGAACGTCGGCTCCGTCGACAGGCCGGTGAGCACCTGCTTCGCTTCGGCCTCGCGCCCGGTCTGCGTCAAGGCGCGGGCGCGGAACCAGCGCCATTCGCCATCCTGTTGCTGCGTGGCGGGCATGGCGTCGATGGCGGCGAGCACGGCGTTCCAGTCCTGCTGCGCCAGCGCGGCGCGCACGCGCCATTCGCGGCTGGTGTCGGTCTGCACGGAAGCCGGCAAGGCGGCCAGGCGCGACAGCGCGCTGGCGTCGTAATCGGTGGCGTGGAACAGGGCCAGTGCGTACATCACGCGGTTGCGCTGCTCAGGCGTAAACGCGAAACGCCCCTGCAGCTTCTGCCACGCGATATCCGCCGTCACGGACTGGCGGCGCGCCAGGCGTTCCAGCGCCAGCATGGCGGCCTGCCGGCTGCGCGCGGAATCGGGCCACTGGTTCGCCGCCACGGCGGCGGCGCCCGGGTCGCTCAGTGCGGAGGCGATGCGTCGCGCGGATTCCGCGTCGCCGGCCGGCAGCCACGCGGCAAGGCTGTTGATGGTGCCCGGCTGCACGGCGTCCGCCGCACGGTCGATGCGGTCCCACAGCCGCGGTGTGGTGAGCAGGCCCTGGTCATGCGCGGCGCTCAGCACCGGATCGCAGGCGCTCGGTAGCTTGGGCTTGCTCCACAGGGCGGACAGGTCGCGTTCGAAATCGAGCTGCGTTCCCTTGCTCAGCTGCGCCTGCAGCGCATTGCAGGCGAGCGCGTCGCCGAGGCCGGGCTGGTACATCGCGAGAAAACCGTCCCAGTCCTGCCGGCGCGCGAGCTCGGTGAGAAAGTCGCGGCGCAGGTCGCTCGCGGCGAGTTGCCCCGGATAGCGCTTGAGGTAGTCCTCCACCTGCGGACGCTGGATCTGGCGGATGTCATGCGTGAGCGACGCCGCCTCCAGGTACGAATACAGCGGGTAGTCCTGCAGGTTGCCGGCCAGGCTGCGCCAGCCGTCGCCACCCTGCTGGGCCGCCGCGTAGGCCTGCTTGAAGGCGGTGCGCTGCGCCTCGGTAGGTTCGGCGGCGACTGCCGCGCCCGCCAGCCCCAGGCCGGCGACAATGATGAGCAGGCGTCGGGCGATTCGCCGCGGTGCTGCGTGCAGGGACATGACTACTCCTTCCTTGTGCCGATGCCAGCGCAGTGTAGTTCGCGGTTCCGCAGGAGGCGGCGCGCTGCGCGGGACGGGGCAGCATGAACACTGCCCGCTGAGCGTGACGTGAAACCTGCTGTCAGCGGAACACGTGCATGGCGTGGGCAGGCTGCCTGTTAGAATCGGCCACCCCGAGGCGCCGCGTCCGGCGCATACCAGGAAGTGCATGTCGCCCCCGTCCTCGCCGTCGTCCCGCGTCGCTCCCATCGCATGGCTGATCCTTGTCCTCGCCATGGTCTGCGGTGCGCTCTGGTGGTGGCGTATCGGGCGTCCCGTGCCGCTGCCCGATGCACCGACGGCGCGCATCGCGTGCGTGTCCTACGCGCCGTTCCGCAAGCCGGGCGAGACGCCGCTCGATCCGCATGCCTTCGTCAGCCCCGAGCGCATCGATGCGGATCTGAAGGCCCTCTCCGAACGCTTCGACTGCGTGCGCACCTACTCGCAGAGCTTCGGCCTCAATGCCGTGCCGGCCATCGCGCAGAAATACGGCATGAAGGTATTGATGGGCATCTGGCTTGGCCGCGACAAGGCGTTCAACGATCGCGAAGTGACCAGCGGCATCGCCACCGCGAAGGCGTACCCGGAAGTGATCCGCGGCGTCATCGTCGGCAACGAAGTGCTGCTGCGCGGCGAGCAGTCGCCCGAAGCCATCGCCGGCTACCTCGCGAAGGTGCGCGGCGCGCTGCATGACGACCACGTGCCGGTCACTTACGCGGACGTGTGGGAGTTCTGGCTGCGTTATCCGCAGATGGCGGACTCGGTCGACTACATCACCATCCACATCCTGCCGTACTGGGAAGACCAGCCCGTGCCGCCGGAGGACGCGCTCCAGCATGTGGCGGACGTCTACGCACGCATGAAGGCGCGCTTCGCCGGCAAGGCCGTGATGATCGGCGAAACCGGCTGGCCCAGCGAAGGGCGTCCGCGCCGGCAGGCCAGCGCGAGCCTGGTGAACGAAGCCCGCTATCTGCGCGACTTCCTACGCTACGCCGGCAGCGTGGACATGCCCTACAACGTGATCGAAGCCTTCGACCAGCCGTGGAAGCGCGAACAGGAAGGCACGGTGGGCGGCTACTGGGGCATCTTCGATGTCGACGCCAAACCCAAGTTCAGCATGCAGGGCCCGGTGGTCGAAGAGCCGAACTGGATCATGGGCTGGTATGCCGGCGCCGCGGGCGCGGTGCTGTTTCTGCTGGCCGGTTTCTGGCGCCGCGACCTGGCCAACACGCGCAGCCGCGTCGCGCTGGCCATCGCGGGTTTCGCCACGGCCACGTCCCTCGCATGGCAGGGGCGTCGCATGATCTTCGATTGCCGCAACCCGCTGGAGTGGGTGTTTACCGGCCTGCTCTGCGCGCTGGCGCTGCTCTCGGCGATCTACCTGGCGCGGCGCGTCGCCGCGCGGCTGGCGGGCGCATCGTTGCGCCTGCCGGATCGCCGCCTGCGCTTCCTGTGGATGTTCGGCCTGGCGTTCTACGACTTGCTGCTGGTGTTCGACGGCCGCTACCGCGACTTCCCGCTGGGCCTGTTCTGGCCGCCGGCGGTGGGCTTCCTCATCGCATCGCTGATGGAAACGCGCGGCAACTGTGTGCTGCCCATTGTGGAAGAACGCTTCATGGCCTGCGTGCTGCCCTTGCTGGCCGCCGTGGTGGTGGCGCAGGAGATCGGGCTCAATCCGTCGACCTGGCTATGGCTGGGCGTGAATCTCGCGACCGCCGGCGCGGTGATGATCGAGTGGCGCCGCGCCGTCCGATTGCAGCCGCACCAGGCGCAGGCAGCCTACCAGTAGCGCGAACGCGCCCGGCACGAAGCAATACAGGATCACCGCCACCGTACCCGTCGCCGCGGCAAGCCACGCGGCGAACGGCTTCTTCCACGACAGCGCCAGCACGGCGGCGGCGAGCGCCACCCAGCCGTAGATGCCCATCTGGTAGCTGTAGCTGGCCGACATGCGCAGCGGCGCAAGGATGAAACCCATCACGGCCACGTGCCGCACGGTGCACTGGAAAGACGCCGCCGTGTCGCACAGGTGGGCGACGTCCGGCGATTCGACCAGCGTGTAGCGCAGCGCATAGACGACGGCGCCGATGACGATCAGCGACAGCCAGGGCAGGGTCGAGCGTAGGGTTCGTTTCATCGGCGCGTCTTGTGCGGGCGTGGTGCGATATGGCTGGGCAGGCGGATTTCCGCCGCGATGGGCAAGTGGTCGGAGAAAGCCTGCGGCAGCGCCCACACCTTGTCGAGCTGGATCTTTTCGGAGGTTAGGATGTGGTCCAGCGCGCGCCGCGGCTTCCAGCTCGGGAAGGTCGGCGTCGACTGGTCCGGCGGCACCAGGCTCGATCTGGAGAACAGGTGTTTCATTTCCGCACTGCGCACCTCGGTGTTGAGGTCGCCCATCAGCACGGCATGCGGATAGTCCTGCAGCACCTCGGCGATGAAACCCAGCTGCTTGGCGCGCGCCGGCGCGCTCAGCGACAGGTGGGCGATCATCACGGCCAGCGAATCGGGACCCTGGCCGAAGCGCGCCAGCAGTGCGCCGCGTCCGGGAATGCGGCTGGGCAGTGGATAGTCCAGCACGCTGGTGGGTTCCAGCCGGCTGATCAGGCCGTTGGCGGAGTGCGCCAGCCGCGCCATCGGGCGATTGGGCTGGTGGCTCCAGAACGGCATGCCCGCCGCTTCGGCGAGGTAGCGCGTCTGGTTGAGGAAGCCCGAGCGCAGGCTGCCGGCGTCGGCCTCCTGCAGGCCGATCACGTCGAACTGAGGCAGCACTTCGGCCAGGCGGTCGAGGTTGTCCAGCTTGCTGCGGCCCGGCAGCACGGCATTGATGCTGCGCGTGAGGTATTCGCTGTACCGCTGCACGCTGGCGCCGGCCAGGATGTTGCAGCTCAGCAGGCGCAGTCGTCGCTCTGGAGCCGGGGCGGTGGAGGTGTTGGGGCGATTCATCGGACGGGCAGGGTAGTCGCAAGTATGTGACCGCCGCCATGCCGGCGGCGGTCAGGCGCGGAAGGCGCCAAGGATGCCCGGTCGGTTGTGAACGCGGAGAAAGTTCCGATGTGCCTTACTTGGCGCCGGCCAGCTCGCGCTTGGCCAGCCACTGGGTGAGGGCCGAGAGTTCATCCAGCGTCTTCACGGTGGCGGTGCGGTACTTGCCGTCGACCACGATGGTCGGCGTGCCGTCCACCTGCCAGGCCTTCACCAGTTCCATGTCCTTGCGGATCTGCTGGGTCACTTCGTCGGAGCTGGCGATGCGCATGAAGTCCTCGCGCTTCACGCCGTGGGCGGCATAGAAGTCGGCCAGCTCGTCCAGCGTGGAGATCGGGTAGTGCTCGTCGAACTTGGCCTTGAACAGGGCCAGGTGCGTCTGCTCCACCACGCCCAGCTTCTGCGCGGTGTAGTAGGCGCGGGCGTACGGCACCCACTCGTCGCTGAAGGCGGCCGGCAGCAGCTTGAACGTCACGCCCGGCGGCAGCTGCTTGCGCATCTGCTCCGCGATGGGCGCGAAGTGCGCACAGTGGATGCAGCCGTAGGAGAACACTTCGACCACTTCCACCTTGCCCTCGCTGCTCAGGCGATGGGCCGGTGCAGGCAGCGTGACGTACTCGGTGCCGTTGGTGTAGGGCGCGGCGTCATTGGAGCCGGTGGCCGTGCAGGCGCTGGCGAGCAGCAGCCCGGCGAGCAGGCTCAGCGCGCGCAGGGAGGCAAAACGCTTCAACATGGTCGTCACTCGTCGTGTCTGGGGGTGGAACGTGGTTCGGCGCGGCTTACTTGCCGGCCGCTTCCTTGGACACCAGCCACAGGGCGAGTTCCACCGCCTGGTCGTAGCCGCCGGCGGAGCGCGCGGTGAAGCGGTACTTGCCGTCGACCACGATGGTCGGCGTCTCTTCCACGCCGTAGGCCTTCATCAGGTCGTCGGCGCGCTTGACCTTGGTGTTGATCGCGAAGGAGTTGGCGACGGCCACGAATTCCTTGGGATCGGCGCCGAACTTGGCGTAGACCTTGGCGGCGTCCTCGATGGTGGGCAGTGCGGACGCCGGCTTGAGGGCCGACTCCGACTGCATGGCGCTCAGTTCCTTGGTGTTCCACACCGCTTCGTACATGGCGTCATTGGCCTTGTCGGCCACGCCCAGCGTCTGCGCGGTGAGGTAGGCGCGCTGCAGCATCGGCCAGTTTTCCTGCGGCATGAAGGATGCCGGCAGGTAGGCCACCGCGGCGTTGGCCGGCAGCTTGCTCACCAGGTTGTTCATGGTCGAGTGGAACGCGTTGCAGGCCGGGCAGCCGTACGAGAACACCTCGGCCACTTCGATCTTGTCGGTGCCGCTGACCTTGGCCTGCGCCGGCTCGATGCGGAAATAGTTCTTGCCCTCGACCCACTTGCCGTCGTCCACGAACGGCGTGGCCGGCGCCGCGGGCGCGGCCGGAGCCTGTGCCGTGGTGCTGGCGGCGGCGGGCGCGGCGGTGCTGGCGGCGGCAGGCGTGGCGGCCGTGGAGGCGGCCGGCGGCTGCGCGGCCGGCGCGGTGGCGGCGGGGGCCGGCTGCGGGGCCTGGCTGGCGCTGTCGTTGTTGTTGCTGCAGGCGGCGAGCGCGAGCAGGGCGATGCACAGGAACGACAGACGCTTCATGGTGATCCTCGGTACTTTTGCTTGGCTTGGAGCGGACACGCCGGCCAACGGCCGGCGTGTCTGGGGCGTTTACTTGGCGGCGGAAGCGCCTGCGCCTTCGGCGGCGTGCAGGCCTTCGACATAGCTGGCAACGGCGGCGATGTCCTTCTCGTCCAGCTTCTTGGCGATGCCCGGCATGATCTGCGCGTGCGCCTCCTCGCCCCACACGGTGCCGTCGTGCCACGACTTCAACGTGGCCTCGATGTACTGCGCGTGCTGGCTGGTGAGCTGCGGATACATCGCGCCCGGGTTGCCGCGGCCGTCGATGCTGTGGCACGCCATGCAGGCCGGCACGCCCTTGCTGGTGTCGCCCTGGCGATAGAGCTGCTCGCCGCGCTCGACCAGTGCCTGGTCGGCCACGCCGGGGAGCGAGCTCTTGCTGGCGAAGTAGGCGCCGATGTCATGCATGTCCTGCTCGGACAGCGGCGTGGCCATACCGAGCATGACCGGGTTCTGGCGCTTGCCGGACTTGAAGTTGTTGAGCTGGTGGACGATGTACGCCTCGCTCTGGCCAGCGAGCTTGGGGTATTGCGGATCGGTCGAGTTGCCGTCCATGCCATGGCAGGCGCCGCAGGCGGCGGCCTTGCCCTGGCCGGCGGTGGCGTCACCCGGCTTCACGGCGGCGGTGGCTTCGGCCGGCTTGGCGGCCTGTTCGGCGGGAGCGGCAGCAGCGGCGGCAGGCTGGGCGGCGGTGGCCGCCGGAGCGGGATTCTTGGTTTCCTGGGCGAAGATCGCTGTGGAAGACAGCGCAAAGACGAGAACCACGGCATAACGAACTACAGCGGGCCGGAAACCGGCAGGCCGAAAACTCATACACTTGTCTCCCGAAAAACTGCTGTGGCTGCACGGTGCGCGCTGGCCAGCACGTCCGCAACTGGCAGAAACTCCCGGATTATCTCTGCGCCACCTTAGCCGGTCAAACCATGTCCAATCCATTGCAGGGCGCCCAGTTTGTACTGGCCGCCCACCGAATTTCGCAGCTTCCCAGCGACCACGGCGCGGAAGTGGCGTTCGCCGGCCGCTCCAATGCCGGCAAGTCGAGCGCGCTCAATACCTTGACCGCGCATCGCGGCCTTGCGCGCACGTCCAAGACGCCCGGCCGGACGCAGCAGATGGTGGCCTTCTCGCTGCCCCCGCTGATCCAGGGCGAGGGCGAGCCGCCGCTGCCGGCGCGACTTATTGACCTACCCGGCTATGGTTACGCCAAGGTGCCCGAGGCGCTGCGCGAGCACTGGAAGCAGGAGATCGACGCCTACCTGCACCAGCGCCGCAGCCTGCGAGGCGTCGTGCTGATCGCCGATATTCGCCATCCGCTCAAGGACTTCGACCGGATGATGCTGGATTTCTGCTTCGCCACTCACCTGCCTTGCCACGTGCTGCTGACCAAGGCGGACAAATTGTCGCGGAACCAGGCCGCGCAGGCGCTGGCGGCGCTGCGCAAGGAAATGGCGGCCAGCGACACGCAGGCCACCGCCCAGGTGTTTTCCTCGCAGACGCCGACCGGCGTGGAGGAGGCGCGCGACATGGTGATGACCTTGCTCAATACACCGCGACCATAAGCGCCTGCTCAAGATCTCGAGCGAGCGCACATTTTCCCGCCCGTCATTCCGGCGCAGGCCGGAATCCAGTGGCGAAAGTAGTCGGTTGTCGCATGGCGTCAAAAGCATTTGGCTCTTCGGCGAAAACCACGCCATGAGGCCACTGGATTCCGGCCTGCGCCGGAATGACGAGCGATGAGGTTGACGGTTTTGCGCAGCCGCTAAGGCCATGTGCCGGCCTGACCGGCGCGGCGCTTTCAGTGCTTGTCGAGCGAGCCCATGAACACGGCGCACAAGGCTTCCATGCCGGCGCGGTCTTCGTCGTCGAAGCGCGCCACGGACGGGCTGTCCACGTCCCATACGCCGAACAGGCTGCCGTCGGTGCGCACCAGCGGCACCACGATTTCCGATTGCGAGGCGGCATCGCAGGCGATGTGTCCATCGAACTCGTGGACGTCGCGCACCACCTGGGTCTGGCGCGTCTGCGCGGCGGTGCCGCACACGCCGCGGCCGAGCGCAATGCGGATGCAGGCCGGCTTGCCCTGGAACGGTCCGACCACCAGCTCCGTGCCGTCGTACAGATAGAAGCCGCACCAGTTGAGGTCGGGGACGCTGTGATAGATCAGCGCGGAGAAATTCGCCGCATTGGCGATCATGTCAGGCTCGCCTTCGATCAGGCCGCGTGCCTGGGCACACAGGTCTTCGTAGTGTTCGCGCTTGCTGGCGTAGGCCTGCGTCTTCAGTTCATGCATGAGCTGGGATCCTCTGGAATCGGCCGCCGTGCGCGGGCGGTCGACCGCAAAGCACGTATTATGCGCCGGTGAGGCGCCATCGGCACGGATGTGCCGGGTGCCGCCATCCAGGGGAAGGTTCATGTCGACTCTGTTCATTGCGGGCACCGACACCGGCGTCGGCAAGACCCACGCGACCTGCACGTTGCTGCATGCGTTGAACGCGCGTGGCACCCACGCCTGCGGTATGAAACCGGTGGCCAGCGGCTGCGTGGAAACACCGGAAGGCCTGCGCAACGACGACGCGCTCGCGCTGCAGGCGGCGAGCGCCGCGCCTATGCCTTACGAATGGGTCAATCCGGTCGCGCTGCGCGAGCCCTTGTCGCCGCATCTGGCGGCGGCGCACGAGGGCGTGGAAATCCGTCTTGCGCCGCTGTACGAGGCGTTCGAGCGTTTGCGCGGCATGCACGACGCCGTGCTGGTCGAGGGCGTCGGCGGTTGGCTGGTGCCGCTGTCGCGCAGCCTGCTGGCCTCGGACATGGCGCGGCAGTGGCAGTTGCCCGTGGTGCTCGTGGTCGGCCTGCGGCTGGGCTGCCTCAACCATGCGCTGTTGTCCGCGCGCGCGATCGCCACGGACGGTTGCCGCCTGGTGGGATGGATCGGCAACCGCATCGATCCGGCGATGGAGGCGGTGGACGAGAACATCGAGACCCTGCGCCACCACCTGCCCGCGCCGTGCCTGGGCATTCTTCCCCATGGCGTGCCGCCGCATGAGGCGGCGGCGCACCTGGACCTTTCCCTGATCTTGGAATGACGTTCACGCGGCGCGTGCTGGGATGCACGCGTCACCATCGCAGGAGGCAACCCATGAGCATGCGCAGCCACTACTACCTGTCCATCGCCGACCTCGCGCATGCGCGCGGACCGGTGCCGGCGCTCAGCTACGACGGTGCCGGCCCGAACGATCTTGCTGTTGCAGTGCAAGACGCGATGCGCACGCCGGAGCTGTTCGAGCGCTGGCGCGCCATGCAGGACGAACCGGACGACGTCGACCCCGCGCTGGGCGAGATCGACCCGCTGGCCACCGCCAGCGCGCGGGTCGCCGACCTGCGCACGGACATGGACCTAGTCACCGACCTGCCGATGAGCATCGTGCGGCACCGGCTCAACCTGCTGATCGGCAACAGCTGGCAGCTGCGCGACATGCGCAAGGGCTGACCGCCCCGCGGCGTGGCGCGCGTCCAGTACTTCCAGCCCTTGGCACCCGTGCCGGGCTGTGGTTAGTCTCGGGGTCCGTTTGTCACGTTTCCATGGGGAACTCCGATGCTTCGTCTCCGTACGCTGGTCATAGCCACTTCCATCGCGCTCGCCGCCTGTTCGCAGCAGTCGAACGAGCAGGCCGCGCAGCCCGCGCCGGCACCTGCCAGCACCGCGCCGGCCAAGGCCTCCACCGCGCCCGCCGCACCCGAGGTCAGCGCGGTCAATCCGTTCCTCGAGCCCAGCACGCTGCCGTTCCAGGCGCCGCCGTTCGACAAGATCAAGGACGGCGACTACCAGCCGGCCTTCGAGGAAGGCATGAAGCAGCACCTGGCGGAGATCCAGAAGATCGCCGACAACCCGGATGCGCCGACCTTCGAGAACACCTTCATCCCGATGGAGAAGTCCGGCCAGCTGCTGACCCGCGTGATGCAGGCGTTCAACGCCGTCAGCGGCGCCAACACCGACGACACGCTGCAGAAGGTGCAGGAAGAGGAAGCGCCCAAGTTTGCCGAGCATCAGGATTCGATCGTGATGAACGACAAGCTGTTCAAGCGCATCGAGACCATCTACAACCAGCGCGATTCGCTCAAGCTCGATCCGGAATCCAAGCGCCTGGTCGAGGTGACCTACAAGAACTTCGTGCGCGGCGGCGCCAAGCTGTCCGATGCCGACAAGGCCAAGCTCAAGGACCTCAACAAGGAAGAGTCCAGCCTGAGCACCCAGTTCACCAACAAGCTGCTGGCCGCGACCAAGGCCGGTGCGCTGGTGGTGGACGACAAGAGCAAGCTCGACGGCATGTCCGACGGCGACATCGCCGCCGCCGCCGAAGCGGCCAAGGCCCGCAAGCTCGACGGCAAGTGGGTGGTGCCGCTGCAGAACACCACGCAGCAGCCGGCGCTGGAAAGCCTCAACGACCGCGCCACGCGCGAGCAGCTGTTCAAGAGTTCGTGGAACCGCGCCGAGCACGGCGACGCCAACGACACGCGCGAGCTGATCTCGCGCATCGCGCAGATCCGCGCCGAGCAGGCCAAGCTGCTGGGCTATCCGAACTACGCCGCGTGGAAGCTGGAAGACCAGATGGCCAAGACGCCGGAAGCGGCGATCACCTTCATGGACAAGCTGGCCCCGGCGGCCACCGCGCGCGCCGAGCGCGAGGCCAAGGACATCCAGGACGTAATCGACCAGCAGAAGGGCGGCTTCAAGGTCGAGGCGTGGGATTGGGAGCACTACTCCGAGCAGGTGCGCAAGGCCAAGTACGACCTCGACGAATCGCAGGTCAAGCCGTACTTCGAGCTGGACAACGTGCTGCAGAACGGCGTGTTCTACGCCGCCAACCAGCTCTACGGCCTGACCTTCAAGGAGCGCAAGGACATCCCCACCTGGCAGCCTGACGTGCGCGTGTTCGAAGTGTTCGACAAGGACGGCACCTCCATGGCGCTGTTCTATTGCGACTACTTCAAGCGCGACAACAAGAACGGCGGCGCGTGGATGAGCAACCTGGTCGACCAGTCCAAGCTCATGGGCACCAAGCCGGTGATCTTCAACGTCGCCAACTTCACCAAGCCCGCGCCGGGCCAGCCGGCCCTGCTGTCGTTCGACGACGTGATCACCATGTTCCACGAGTTCGGCCACGGCCTGCACGGCATCTTCGCCAACTCCCAGTACCCGAGCCTGTCAGGCACCGCCACCGCGCGGGACTTCGTGGAGTTCCCGTCGCAGTTCAACGAGCACTGGGCGACCGATCCGAAGATCTTCGCCAACTACGCGAAGAACTATAAGACCGGCGAGCCGATGCCCGCCGAGCTGGTCGAGAAGATCAAGAAGGCCAAGACCTTCAACAAGGGCTACGACATGACCGAACTGGTCGGCGCCGCCCTGCTCGACATGAGCTGGCACAGCCTGTCGGCGGACACGCCCAAGCAGGATCCGGACAAGTTCGAGATGGACGCGCTCACCAAGGCCAAGATCAACCTGAGCTACGTGCCGCCGCGCTACCGCTCCAGCTACTTCCAGCACATCTGGGGCAACGGCTATGCGGCCGGCTACTACGCCTACCTGTGGACGGAAATGCTGGCCGACGACGCCTTCCAGGGCTTCGTCGACAAGGGCGGCCTGACCCGCGAGAACGGCGACCGCTTCCGCGCGATGATCCTTTCGCAGGGCAACACGCAGGACCTGGCCACGCTCTACAAGAACTGGCGCGGCAAGGATCCGAGCATCGAGCCGATGCTGCTGAACCGTGGCCTGAAGGAAGCGCCGCAGAAGAAGTGATCACGGCGCCACGTTGAAAAGGGAAAGGGCCGGCTATGCCGGCCCTTTCTGTGTGAGGCGTTCGAGCACCGCGCGCCATGCGGTTTGGGCCGCGCCGGCGGGTACTACTGCCCCAGATGCAGTTCCTTGGCAAAGGCATCGTTCACATCGCAGTAGTTGGCGCGTGCCGTGGTGGAGTGCGTGGCGCGGAAGTAGAACCGCGGGTGGCCGGGCACGCCGTCCTCGTTCTCGGTCAGCACGTAGTAGTCAAAGTGCACCGGTGCGTCATCGGCGTAGCCATCGCCCAGGTCGCGGTTGGCGACAATCAGCAGAGCGGGCCGCGCGTTGCCGCCGGACAGCAGGCGGATATCGTGCAGCACGCAGTCGGCGCCGCCACTGATGGTCACGCCATAACGCTCGTTCTCCTTCCCCTTTTGTTCATTGAACAGGGGTACGAGGCTCCAGGTCCCCTTGCCGTTACTGCTTTTGTCGCGCATATAGAACGTCGCCAGGGTGAAGCCATGCGCATTGAAGTTCTCGCGCGAGGCGAGCACGACCGTGACATCGTGTCCCTGCAGTCGCAGGGCGTTGGGACCATTGGCGAGCGGGATGGCCTTGTAGCCGGCCAGTTCGTCGGCATGCGCATCGCCGTCGGCCGCAGCAAACAATGTCATAGCCATGAGCAGGGCGGTGACAGTCTTGAGCATTTGGTCAGCCGCCCTCACCGCAGCCGACGTCGGCCGCGCCCATGTGATCGAAGGCGGTCAGCGTGACTTCGGTCTGGCCCTGCGCGGGATACTGCACGTCGGTATCCATGATGTTCTGCGGCCACGCATGCGCCTTCTGCTCCGCAATGCTCAGCTTGGCCGCGGCGGCACGAGGCAGGCGGAATGCCTGGCGCACCTGCGCTTCGCTCCACGTGCCGTTCAAGGTGATGCTCAGGGCCTGCAGGTTGCCGTGTTCCCAATGGAGTGCGACGTGCGTGGCCTGCGGATGCACCTTAGTGGCGAGATGGTCGGGGAATTCGGGACCTTCGTAGTACGCATCCGGCGTCTTACAGATGTCGCCGCGATTGCGATAACCCTTCAAGGCGCAGTTGAAGCGCGTGTCGCGGTGCCCAAGCGTTTTCTCCATGAAGCAGCCGAAGTCCGCCGGCGACATGCGCGGCCATGAGCGCACGTCGATGCGCGGCGCGGCAAGCCCGGCGCCGTCATGCGTCTGCGCCGCGCTTGCGGCGGATAGGGTCAGCAGCCCAAGGGCAAGCCATGTCTTCACGATCTTCCCTGACTCGTTGAATGGGATCGCTATGGTAGGGAAGTTGCGGTCGCGGCGATATCAGCCACCGGAACTACCTTGCTTCTCCAGCCACGGCGCGAGGGACACGTACCAGATGTTGTCGCTGCCGTTATCCCACGATTGCATGCGCGCGATGTCGGCTTTCGCCTGTTCCTGCGTGCGCGGGTAATGCACGGGCAGGGAGCGCGTGCTGCTGAAGTACAGCGTGCGGTGATCGGGCCCCAGGTGCGATCCCCACGGGCCCTTCATGTTGATGCCCTCGCCCAGGTCCACCGGCTTGCCCCAGCCCGCGCCGTCGCGGAAGGCGATGTAGAGACGGTCGGGGTCGCCCTTGCCGCTGAAATTCGCATCGAACACGATGAAGGATTCGTCGGGCGCCACGGCGGGGTCGAGCTTGTGCGCCGCTGCATCGCCCAGCTCCACTGGCACGGGCGCTTGATAGGCGCCGTCGCGGTATTGCGAGCGAAACAGGCGGAAGTCATCGTCGTCGCCGGGGCGCTGGAAGTACACGCTGCCATCGGCGGCCACGGCCGGCGCGTAGGTACGCGAGCTGCTGTTCACCGCGTCGGGCAGTCGCACCGGCTGGCCCCAGCCGTTGCCCTTGCGGTCCACGCGCCACAGATGCCCGCCGGAACCGGGACGCACCTTGCCATTGGCCATCACCGCGTCGAGCGCCTTGCCGTCGTCGTGGTCGGGGCGGTTGGACGAAAAAATCAGGAAGGAGCCGTCCGGCGCCATCGCGGGATCGTGATCCAGCCATTGCCCCGAGAACGGCGCCACCGTCGGCGCGCTCCACGCGCCGTGCACGCGATGCGACACCATGATGGCCGCGTTGGGCCAGTTGATGCGATCGAAGAAGACCGTGTCGCCGTCGGGCGTGAACGCGGCGGAGTCCTCGTTGGCGGCACCAGAGACCACGCCGGGCGCGAATATCTGCGGCGTGGCCGAAGGGCCGTCATCGGCCTGCGCCATCCCTGCAAACGCCATCGTGCAACCAGCTGCCCACAGCCAACGAGCCACGTGCTTCATGTCGGTGATTCCAAGTCGGGATTGGAACGAACGGCGCACTTCGGGAGCGGGGCATTGTTGCGTCGGCGCTTCGCCGCGAGAGCGTGCTTGAAGTCATGGTGGCCGGGCGGCCCAAATTAAAAGCCCCGCGCGATGTCGGGGCTTTTCATGCCGTGCGCAAGGCGATCAGTACGCGAATTCGCGGAATACCGGATCGACGCTGCCGTTCCACGGGCCGTGGAACAGCTCGAGCTTGCGCTCGGCCGGCGTCTGGCCAGCTTCCACGATCTCGATCAGCGGTTCGAGGAAGATGCTTTCGTCCGCGCCGCTCTTGTTGAGGCGCGCGCGGCGCTTCAGGCCGTGGCTGGCGATCTTCAGCGTTTCGGCGGCCAGTTCGCGCACGCTGTGTGAGCGGAACGGCAGTTTCAGCGCCTGGCGCGGCACGCCGTCGCGCAGGGCCTGGCGTTCCTCGCGGGTGAAGTCCTTCACCAGGTCCCAGGCGGCGGTCAGCGCGTCGTCGTCGTAGAGCAGGCCCACCCACAGCGCGGGCAGCGCGCACAGGCGATTCCACGGGCCGCCGTCCGCGCCACGCATTTCCAGGTACTGCTTGAGGCGCACTTCGGGGAAGGCGGTGGTGAGGTGGTCGGCCCAGTCCTTCATGGTGGCGCGCACGCCGGGCACCGCCGGCAGTTCGCCGGCCATGAAGCGCTTGAAGTCCTGGCCGGACAGGTCGATGTACTTGCCGCCCTGGTAGCTGAAGTACATCGGCACGTCGAGCATGTAGTCGACGTAACGCTCATAGCCGAAGCCGTCCTCGAACACGAAGTCGAGCATGCCGGTGCGGTCGGGGTCGGTGTCTTCCCATACGTGCGAGCGATAGGACAGGTAGCCGTTTGGACGTCCATCCGTGAACGGCGAGTCCGCGAACAGGGCGGTGGCGATGGGCTGCAGCGCCAGGCTGGTGCGGAACTTGCGCACCATGTCCGCCTCGCTGTCGAAATCCAGGTTCACCTGCACGGTGCAGGTGCGGGTCATCATGTCCAGGCCGAGGTTGCCGACCTTGGGCATGTACTCGCGCATGATCTTGTAGCGGCCCTTGGGCATCCACGGCATTTCCTCGCGGCGCCACTTGGGCTGGAAGCCCATGCCGAGGAAGCCCATGCCGAGGCCTTCGGCGATGGAGCGTACTTCGGTGAGGTGCGTGTTGACCTCGCGGCAGGTCTCGTGGATGGATTCCAGCGGCGCGCCGGAAAGCTCAAGCTGGCCGGCCGGCTCCAGCGTGATGGAGGCCTTGTCGCGCGACAGGGCGACCGGGTTGTCGCCCTCGCGGGCCACCTCCCAGCCATAGCGCGCGGCCAGCGACTCCAGCAGCACGCGGATGCCGCGCTCGCCCTCGAAGGTCGGCGGGCGCAGGCTGTCGGTGAGGAAGCCGAACTTCTCGTGCTCCGTGCCGATGCGCCAGGCGTCGCGGGGCTTCTCTCCCGCGGCAAGGTAGTCGACCAGCTGCTGGCGGCTGTCGATCGGGGTGCTCTTGACGGCACTGGGTATGGACACGGGGAGACTCCTTGCGAGGGTGCACCCACTCTTGGGGGCGAGGCATCCTAATTCAAAGTGCCGATTATCCGAACTTTTGAAGTTAGGGCGCCCTGACGAGGGTCAGCGTAACCCTAGACGGCCGCGGGGAAATCGATGCGCATCCGGACGCCGCGCCCGGACGTGCCGTCGAGGATACTCAAGTGGGCGCCGTGCACACGTGCCACCTCGTCCACGATGGCCAGGCCCAGGCCGCAGCCGTCCGAGCCGTCGTTGGTGCTGCGCACGCTGCGATAGAAGCGCTCGCGCACCTTGTCGCGCTCCTCCACCGGAATGCCCACGCCGCTGTCGTCCACCTCCAGGAAGGGGCGTTGATCCGTCGTGCCGCAGCGGATGGTGATGTTGCCGCCCGCAGGCGTGTGGCGAATGGCGTTGTCGATGAGGTTGTTGAGCACCTCCAGCAGCAGCCAGTACACGCCGGTGACCTGTACCGGTTCGCATTCCGCGCCCAGGTCGATGCCGTGGGCGACGGCGCGGTCCAGCGAGCTGTCGATGACCTCGCCGATCAGGTGCGGCAGGTCCACGGCGGTGAAGTGGCTGGCGCGGTGGGCGGACGGTTCCGCGCGGGCCAGCGTGAGCAGCTGGTTGGCGGTGTGCGCCAGCCGGTCCACGCCGCCCTGCAGCAGGGTGATGCGCTCCTGCAGCGCCGTGCCCGCCGTTTCGCGGGACAGCACCTCGAGCTGTGCCTTGAGGCCAGTCAGCGGCGTGCGCAACTGATGCGCGGCATTGGCCAGGAAGTGCTGCTGCGACAGCACCGAATCGCGCACCCGGCCCAGCAGCGCATTCAGGGACTCGACCAGCGGCAGCACTTCCGCCGGCACCTCGTTGGTCTGCAGTTGATTGAGCGCGGCGGCGGGGCGGCCGGCGATCTGGCGGCTCAGGCGTTGCAGTGGCCGCAGGGAAATGCTGATGCCGATCAGAGCGATGATCAGCACCGCGGCCATCTGCACGGTGTCGTTGATCAGGAAGGCGACGTCCAGCCGGTGCACGGCGCGGTCGCGACGCGCGGGGGTTTCCGCCACCGTCACGATCAGCGGGTCGCCCGTTTCGCTGGTGCGGTAGCTGGCCAGGCGAAACAGCTGGCCCCGGAAATTGATGTTGGTGTAGCTGAAGCCATCCGCCGACTGGGTGTCCGGCGTGATCGGCAGCTCCGGCGTGCCGGCGACCGTGGTGCCGTCGGGCAGGCTCACGCGGTAGTAGAAGTGCTCGTCCGGCATGGCCCGCAGCGGCAGCGGCGGGCGCGGCGGCAGGTTCACGTCCAGCTGGCCGTCGCCGCGGGAGTGGATGCGCGCCACGATGGCCAGCGCCGCGCGCGACAGCGAGTGATCGAAGGCGCTGTGGATCGGGCTGACGATGACGTGATGGTCCACCGCCACGCCCGCCACCAGCAGCAACAGCAGCGGCGCGAGCAGGTAGCTCAGCAGCCGCCGGTGGACGCTGGTGGGGCGCTTGCGCTCGGCCATCGTCGGAACGGTCAGGCGTCCTCGAGGCGGTAACCCAGCCCGCGGATGCCGCGCACCGTGGCCGCACTGCCCAGCTTGCTGCGCAGGCGCGACACGTGCACCTCGATGGCGTTGCCGGAGATGTCCTCGCTCCAGCCGGTGATGGCCTGGGTCAGGCGTTCCTTGCTCACCACGCGGCCGCTGTGGTGCGCCAGGCATTCGAGGATGGACCATTCGCGGCGGGTGAGTTCGAGCACTTCGCCCTTTTCGTTGAGCGCGCGGCGACCAGCCAGGTCGATGCGCAGGCCGCCGATCACGATCTCGTTGGCGGCCGCGGCCGTGGCGCGGCGGATCAGGGCGCGGCAGCGCGCGGCCAGTTCCGGCAGGGCGAACGGCTTGACCAGGTAGTCGTCGGCGCCCAGGTCCAGCGCGTTGATGCGGTCGTCCAGCCCGTCGCGGGCGGTGACGATCAGCAGGGGCAGCGAACTGCCGCTGCGGCGCAGGCGGCGCACCAGGGACAGGCCGTCCTCACCGGGCAGGCCCAGGTCCACGATGGCCAGGTCGTAATGGGTGTCGGACAGGCGCGAGGCCACGGATTCGGCGTCGCCGACGGCGTCCACCACATAACCAGACCCGATCAGGCCACGGGAAATGGCGTCCGATACCAGGGAATCATCTTCGACGAGCAGGATGCGCATAGGGCACGTCATGGAAATGGTGACGGCATGCTAACAGGCACGCCTTTCAGTTCCCCGTCGTCGGAATCGCCTTATGGCAGGGTTAGCGCAAACAAAAAGCGCCTGCCGGGGGCAGGCGCTTTTGGGCACACCAGAGCGGGGCGACTCAGTAGCGCGGCACGGTCGGGTCGATGTCCCGGGCCCAGGCGTCCATGCCGCCCTCGACGTTGTAGACCTTGGTGAAACCGTGCGCGGCGAAGCGCTCGGCCACGCCGCGGCTGGACACGCCGTGGTGGCAGATGAAGGCGATGGGCGTGTCCTTGGGCAGGGCGGCCAGCGTCTCGTAGCCTTCCTCTTCCAGGATGCGGGCCTGCGCCAGCGGGGCGGCCGCGGCGCGGCCGTGGGCCGGGCGCACGTCCACCAGGGTGATGTCGCCGGCGGCCAGGCGCTCCTTGAGCTGCTGCACGGTGAGCGTGCCGATCTCCTGCGCGCCCGGGAACTTCAGGCTCAGGCCTTCGCCCTGCACGGTGGAGACCCAGTCGATCACGATGCCCTTGGCTCGGGCGGCGCTGCCCGGGTCGAAGTGGACTTCGATGCCGTTGGCGGTCACCACGATGTCGTGGTCGCTGCCGGGAGCCAGCTGGAAGCCGGCGCTGTGGTCCGGACCGATTTCCAGGTGCAGGGCCAGGCCCTGGGCGTTGGCCGTGCCCTGGCGGATGGCCTCGGCGGCCTTGTCGGTGATGGTGATCTCAGGCGGCGTGCGATCCGGCGCGGCCACGCCGAACAGCTGGTGCAGCTCGCCGCTGGCGTACATCTGGCGAATGATGTCGGCGCCGCCGACCAGCTCGCCCTGCACGTACAGCTGCGGAATGGTCGGCCAGTCGCCGTAGGCCTTGATGCCCTCGCGGATTTCCGGATCTTCCAGCACGTTGACCGTGTGGTACTCCGGCAGCAGCTCGTTGAGCGTGTTGGTGGCCGCCGCGGAGAAGCCGCACATCGGCTGGTGGCGGGTACCCTTCATGAACAGCACCACGCGGTGGCTCTGCAGCAGGGATTCGATACGTTCGCGGGTGGCGCTGTCGAGGGACATGGAAGACTCCGGCAAAGAGGGCGGATTGTAACCCTTGGGATATGCCGGCGGTTTGGGGGGATGCAAGGGGGTGGAGCGAGGAGTGAGTGAAGAGGAGTGAGAAGTGAGAGAAGGTAGGGGCTAGCCACTCTCACTTCTCACTCCTCTTCACTCACTCCTGCCCTCAAGCCGCAGGCCGCAGCTCCGTCAGGTCCAGCTTCGCCCGCGTCAGCGGCGCCAGCGCCAGGGCGGCGGCGGGCGAGGGCAGCACGAGTTCGCGGCTGGCGCGGCCCAGCGGGGCGTACTGCTCGCTCCAGTGGATCAGTTCCATGGCGCCGGTGTGGTCTTCCACCAGCACCGTGCAGTGCTCCACCCAGTCGCCGTCGTTGAGGTACAGCACGCCGTCCATGTCGCGCACGTGGCCGAAGTGGATGTGGCCGCAGATATGGCCGTCGAAGCCGCGCTCGCGGGCATCGTTGGCCACGCGCTCCTCATAGGCGCGGATATAGGCCAGCGCCTTGCCGATGTGCGATTTCACGATGATGGACAGGGGCAGGTAGGGAAGTTCCAGCCGGCTGCGCATCGCGTGGACGCGGCGATTGGTCCAGCAGATGAAGCGATGCATCACTTCCCCCAGGTGCACCATCCATGTGCGCCCGACCTGCTCCGGATCGAATTCGTCGCCGTGGCTGACGCGGTAGCGGCGGCCGTCGGCGCCTTCATGCACCGCGTCCAGCTCGATCTTGACGCCGCCGAAACTCTGCCCGGCCAGGCCGCGCACTGGGGCGTCGTGGTTGCCGGGGATATAGATCACCTCGACGCCGCGCTGCGCGAGGTCGAGCACCTCGGCGATCACCGCGCCGTGGTCGGCGTGCCACCACGTGCGCCGCGCCAGGGCTTCCATGTCGATGATGTCGCCGACGAGGTACAGCTTCTCGCAACGCAGTTTGCGCAGGAAATCGAGCAGGTAGCGGGCCTTGCAGTCAGGCGTGCCCAGATGCACGTCGGAGATGAAGGCGCTGCGGCAGTTGAAGGTCGCCATGGCAGTCTCTCCCGGTGGTTACCGGGATACCAGAATGCCGCGCCTACGTCACCGTGGGATGGCGGGAAGGTTGCAGTGTGGTTTCCGCGTCAGCCGGCGAGCATGGCGAGCGCGGCCGGCACGGCCGCTTCCGTCCACAGCGCGTACTGCGCGGCGGAGGGATGCAGGCCATCGTCGGCCAGCAATGCGGGGTGCTGGCGCGAGATGCCGGTGATGTCCACGAAATGCGCGCCGCGGCGCTCCGACTCGTCATGGGCGATGGCGTTATAGACGTCCAGCTCGTCGGCGATGCGCAGCACGTCGCGCCCGCTGCCGTGCGCGAACGGCGTGACGCCCCAGTCGGGAATCGACAGCACCAGCACGCGCGCGGCGCGCTGCCCGGCCAGGGCGATGGCGCGCTCGAGCAGGCGGCGGAATTCCTCGCGGTAGTCGTCCGCGCTGCGGCCGCGGTACTGGTTGTTCACGCCGATCAGCAGGCTGACCAGGTCGTACGGCGGCGTGAACGTGGCCGCGTCCATGGCGGTGGACAGCTCGTCGGTGGTCCAGCCGGTGGTGGCGACGATCGTCGGATCATCCAGCGCCACGCCCTCGCGGCGCAGGCGCACGGCCAGCTGTACCGGCCAGCGGCCGGCGTCGGGCACGCCTTCGCCGATGGTGTAGGAATCGCCGAGCGCGAGGTAGCTCAGCACGCGTCAGGCCACCGCGGCCGCGCGCGGCTTCTGTGCTTTCGCCATGCCCGACAGCACGCGCTCGATGCGTTCAAACACCTCGCGCAACTGCTCCGGCTGCGGCAGCAAGGTCAGGCGCAGGTGGCGGCTGTGCGGCACGTTGAAGCTGCTGCCGGGCACCACCAGCACGGATTCCTCTTCCAGCAGGCGCAGCGCGAAGGCGTTGTCGTCGAAATCGGCGATGCGGTCGGCGCGCACGCGCGGGAAGGCGTACAGGGCGCCTGCCGGCGACACCAGGTCCAGGAACTGGCTGGCGGCCACGCCCTCCAGCACGGCGCGGCGCGCCTCGTGCAGGCGGCCGCCCGGCGCGGTGAGGGCGTTGATGGTCGGCGCGGTTTCCAGCGCGGGGCGCACGGCCCATTGCGCGGTGACGTTGGCGCACAGGCGCAGCGCCGCCAGCAGCTGCAGCGCGTCGCGGTAATCCGTGGTGCGCGACGGGTCGCCGGACAGGCTCATCCAGCCCACGCGGTAACCGCAGGCGCGATGCACCTTGCTCAGGCCGCCGAAGCTCACGCAAGGCACGTCGCCCGCCACGGCCGCCAGCGGCTGGAACACCGTGCCGTCGTAGAGGATCTCGTCGTAGATCTCGTCGCTGAGCAGCAGCAGGCGATGCCGCGCGGCGATGTCGACGATGCGTTCCAGCAGTTCGCGTGGATACACCGCGCCGGTCGGGTTGTTCGGGTTGATCAGCACCAGGGCGCGGGTGCGCGGGGTGATCAGCGCTTCGATCTCCTGCGGATCGGGCAGGTGGCCGTTTTCCGCCAGGCAGCGGTAATAGCGCGGCTTGCCGTCGTTGAGGATGGTGGCAGCGCTCCACAGCGGATAGTCGGGGCTGGGCAGCAGCACTTCGTCGCCCGGTTGCAGCAGGGCGCGCAGGCTCAGGTCGATCAGTTCGCTCACGCCGTTGCCGACGAAGATGCGCTCCACTTCCACGCCGCGCGCGCCGCGATGGCGCTGCTGGGCGGCGATGGCCTCGCGGGCTTCTTCCAGGCCCTGCTCATGGCCATAAGCCTCGCTGTCGTGCAGATGGCGGGCGATGGCTTCGCGCAGGTGCGCCGGAGTTTCGAAGCCGTAGCGGCCGGGGTTGCCGATGTTGAGCTTGATGATCGGCAGGCCGGCGGCCTCCAGCTCGCGGGAGCGCCGGGTCAGGGCGCCGCGGATTTCATAGCGCACGTCCGCCAGGTGCGCACTGGGTTTGATCGAGGCCAACGCAAGCGTCCTTCGTCTTGGTGTTGTTGCGGCGCAAGAATTTCGCCGCCAACCCGATCCTAACAGCGTCCCAGGGCCCTGTGTGAGGCTGAAACCGCGGCGTTTGGGCCTTTTTTCGGGCAACGCACCGGGCAAGGCATAATGCCTCCCCATGACGGATGCCCAGACCATCGAGCGACTGCGCCGCATCGGCTGGCGCGGCGATACCCTGCCCGCCGAAGGCCGGCAACTGGCCCGCGTGGTCGCCCAGCACCGCGCCGGCTACGAGCTGCACGACGGCGAGCACCTGTTCGGCGCCCAGCCGGCCGGCCATTTCCTCAAGCGCAGCCTGGACCCGGCCGAGCGCCCGGCGGTGGGCGACTTCGTGGAGATCGAGCCCGGCAAGCCGCCGCATATCGTGCAGGTGCAGCCGCGGCGCACCGTGCTTTCCCGGGCCGCGGCCGGCGAGCGCTACGAACGGCAGATCATCGCCACCAATATCGACTACGTGCTGGTGCTGACCGGCCTGGACGGCGACTTCAACCCGGCGCGCATCGAGCGCTACCTGTCCTTGACCGAAGGCTCGGGCGCCCAGCCCGTGGTGCTGCTGAGCAAGCTCGACACCCGCGAGGACGCCGCCGAACTGCTGGCGGCCCTGCGGGCGCGGCTGCCGCAGGGCACGCCCATCCACGCCATCAACGGCAAGGACCCGGCCAGCGTCGACGTCTTGCTGCCCTATCTGCAGCCGGGCGACAGCGCCGTGCTGGTGGGGTCGTCCGGCGCCGGCAAATCCACCCTCACCAATACGCTGCTCGGCACCGAACGCATGGCGACCGGCGCCGTGCGCGGCCACGACAGCCGCGGCCGCCACACCACCACCTACCGCGCCCTGCTGCAGCTGCCCAGTGGCGGCTGCCTGATCGACACCCCCGGCATGCGCGAACTCAAGCTGACGGGCGAGGAAAACCTGGACCTGTTCGCCGACATCGACGCATTGGCCGAGCAATGCCGCTTCGCCGACTGCGGCCACGGCAGCGAGCCGGGCTGCGCGGTGCAGGCCGCGCTGGACAGCGGTGATCTCTCGGCCGAACGCTGGCGCAATTACCTCAAGCTGCGCGACGAGCGCGAGGAGCAGGCGACCACGCTGGAGGCCAAGCTGCGCCGTCAGCGCGGTGGCCGGCCGGTGAACAAGCCGCATGGCAATCGGCATTCGCGTGAGCGGGAATAGTTGAACGCCGCGGTATGGCTGCCTAGCGGGCGGATGGCACTAGTATCGGGGCATCGTGGTTTGGGGAGCGGGCATGCAGCGGCTGTCGTCGCGTTGGACGTTTTTCCATAAGAGGGTTTTTCCGGTCCTCTGGTTCGGTTTCCTTGTTTTCGCGGTGGTGCTCCTCGTTTATCAGGGGGTCGTTTCCCGGCAGATTGGCTTGTTTGTTGCTGCCATCCTTCCGCTGGGTTTCGCCCTGTTTGGCGCCACGCTTTTCAAGCGCTTCGTGTTTGACTTGGCGGACGAGGTCTGGCTCGAGGGCGATCACCTTCTGGTGAGGCTTGGGCAAAGACGATCTCTCATCGAGTTGAGCAACGTAAGTGATGTCGAAACCAAAATGATTCAGAACCCTGCTCGCGTGACCTTGGCGCTGCGAACGCCGTGTTTTCCCTTCGGCGAATTCATCAGTTTCGTGCCCGTAGCTGCGTTTAGCTTGTGGGGCGTGGTGGGTGGGGACACCGTGGCGGATGAATTCATGCGGCGACTCAGCGCATCCAGGCGGTCCGCATGAGCGCGACTGGAACGATGTTCCCTCCCGAACTCCAACGCTACGCCGACCTCGACCAGCGCCTGCTGGCGGCGGTCAGAGGCATCCGCATCCTGCCCACGGTGGCATGGCCCGCCTCGTTGGAAGACCGGATGATCGCGGCGTACGCGAAAGGCCAGTTCACGCTGCCGGAGGTGAGCTACAACGTGCCTGATCTTTCCGCCGAACGCGCCGAGCTGGCCGCGATCGAGCGCGAGGCGGGCTATGGCGATCCGCTGGGCGAATACCTGTGCCGCACCGCCGAGTCGTGGCGCATCGCCGCCGAAATGCTGGAGGCCGTGGGCACCGATCAGGTCACTGCGCCATCCATCGTTCTGTATGGCCGGCCCGGCGACGTGATTCCCGGCAGCGATCGCAGCAACCTCGATGCGGCGCGCTACTTCGTGGAACTGTCGGACGAGCTGGGTTCGGACCTGATCGCCGACGACGTCAACCTGGCGATTTCCGCCGACGAGCTGCGCGCGGACCTGAGCACGACGCTCGATGCGTTCTTCGGCGAGCCGCTGATTTCCGTGGAAGTGGACCCGGAACTCACCGCCAAGGCGGCGGCCGGCGCCACTCGCATCCGCCTGCGCGGCGGCACGCGCTTCACCGATTACGACCGTCACCAGCTGCTGGCGCACGAGGCGCTGGTGCATTCGCTGACCGCGTTGAACGGGCGCGCGCAGCCGCTGCTCGCCTCGTTCGGCCGCACCTCGCCGCGCGTCACCGCCACGCAGGAAGGCCTGGCCGTGTTCGCCGAGCTGATGTCGGGCGCCATCGACATCTCGCGCCTCAAGCGCATCAGCCTGCGCATCCTGGCGATCGACATGGCGCTGAGTGGCGCGGATTTCGTCGAGGTCTACAAGTTCTTCAGCGACTGCGGGCAGAACCCGGCGGACAGTTTCCACTCCGCGCAGCGCGTATTCCGCGGCGTGCCGCTGACCGGCGGCGCGGCGTTCGCCAAGGACAACGTCTACCTGTCCGGCCTGCTCACCGTGCACACCTTCTTCCGCTGGGCGCTCAAGCAGCGGCGCATGGACATGTTGCGGAATCTTTTCACCGGCAAGCTGGCGCTGCACGATGTCATCAGCCTGCAACCGTACTTCGAATCCGGCGTGATCGCCGCGCCGCGCTGGCTGCCTCCGTGGATGCAGCACGCTCACGGACTGGCGGGCAAGCTGGCGTTCTCCTTGTTCGTCAATCGCATACACATGGGCAAGGTGCAGGCGGAGACGTTGTCGCTGAGTCTTTGACGTTCGGCGCGCTGCTCCGCGCGCCTTTCGCTTGCATACCAGTGAGGTGAACCATCGCGTCACCATGCTGCACCGCACGGTCGGGAGTGGGGTGTCGCCGGTGATACCATTGCCCGATACCGCTGTGGCGGCCCCGATTCCCCATCACATTCGATCTTCTATCCCATGGCCCTTCCCGAAGAACTGCGCCTCGCCGCTCTCGAGTACCACCGCCTTCCGCGCCCCGGCAAGATCAAGGTCGCCGCCACCAAGCCCATGGTCACGCAGCGTGACCTGGCGCTGGCGTACTCGCCGGGCGTGGCGTATGCCTGCGAGGCCATCGTCGAGGACGCCAACGCCGCCAGCGAAATGACCGCGCGCGGCAACCTGGTCGCGGTGATCACCAACGGCACCGCCGTGCTGGGCCTGGGCGACATCGGCCCGCTCGCCGGCAAGCCGGTGATGGAAGGCAAGGGCGTGCTGTTCCAGAAGTTCGCCGGCATCGACGTGTTCGACATCGAGATCAACGAGCGCGACCCGGACAAGCTGGTCGACATCATCGCCTCGCTGGAGCCGACCTTCGGCGGCATCAACCTGGAAGACATCAAGGCGCCCGAGTGCTTCATCGTGGAGCGCAAGCTGCGCGAGCGCATGAAGATCCCGGTGTTCCACGACGACCAGCACGGCACCGCCATCATCGTCGGCGCCGCGGTGGTCAACGCGCTGGAAGTGGTCGGCAAGAAGATCGGCGACGTCAAGCTCGCCACCACCGGCGTGGGCGCCGCGGGCATCGCCTGCCTGGACATGCTGGTCGCGCTGGGCCTGAAGCCGGAGAACATCCTCGCGTTCGATCGCGAAGGCGTGCTCTACACCGGCCGCGACCAGATGGACCCGGACAAGCAGCGCTACGCGCGCGACACCGACAAGCGCACGCTGGCGGAAATCGTCGCGGGCGCGGACGTGTTCCTGGGCCTGTCCGCCGGCGGCATCCTCAAGCCGGAGATGGTCGCCACCATGGCCGACAAGCCGGTGATCTTCGCGTTGGCCAACCCCAACCCGGAGATCTCGCCGGAAGACGCCAAGAAGGTGCGGCCGGATTGCATCATCGGCACGGGCCGTTCGGACTACCCGAACCAGGTCAACAACGCGCTGTGCTTCCCGTACATCTTCCGCGGCGCGCTCGACGTGGGCGCCACCGGCATCAACGAGGCGATGAAGATCGCCTGCGTGCGCGCCATCGCCGAGCTGGCCCGCATGGAGGCCGGCGATCTCGCCAGCGCCTATGGCGGCGACATCCCGACCTTCGGCCCGGAATACCTGATCCCGCGTCCGTTCGATCCGCGCCTGCTGGTGATGCTGGCGCCGGCCGTGGCGCAGGCCGCGATGGATTCGGGCGTCGCCACGCGCCCCATCGTGGACATGGAGGCGTACAAGGAAAAGCTCGGCCAGTTCATCTACCGCACCGGCCTGCTGATGAAGCCGGTGTACGAGCGCGCGCGCGCCGACCGCAAGCGCGTGGTCTACGCCGAAGGCGAGGAAGAGACCGTACTGCGCGCGGTGCAGACGGTGATCGACGAGCGCCTGGCGTTCCCGATCCTGATCGGCCGCCCCAGCGTCATCGAAACGCGCATCCAGCGCCTGGGCCTGCGCATGCGCGAGGGCGTGGATTACGAGATCACCAACATCGACGACGATCCGCGCTTCAACGAGTACTGGCAGCAGTACCACGCGCTCACCGAACGCCGCGGCGTGACGCCGGCGGCGGCGAAGAACCTGATGCGCTCGCGCCCCACACTGATCGCCTCGCTGATGGTGGAACGCGGCGAAGCCGACGCGATGATCTGCGGCCTGGTCGGCCGCTTCCACAAGAAGCTGGGCTACATGCGCAGCGTGTTCGGCCTGGACCCGGGCGTGTCGTGCACCTCGGCCATGACCGGCGTGATCAACGACCAGGGCGCGTGGTTCTTCCTCGACACCCACGTGCAGTGCGACCCCACCGCCGAGCAGATCGCCGAAGCCACGCTGCAGGCGAGCTACCGCCTGAAGCTGTTCGGCATCGAACCGAAGATCGCGCTGCTGTCGCACTCCAACTACGGCAGCCACGACAACCCGAGCGCGGCGAAGATGCGCAAGGTGCGCGAGATCCTGCTGCAGCGCGGCCCCAAGCTCGACATGGACGGCGAAATGCAGGCCGACACCGCGTGGGACGAGGCACTGCGCCAGCGCATGTTCCCCAATACCACGCTCACCGGCCGCGCCAACCTGTTCGTGATGCCGAACCTCGACGCCGCCAACATCACCTACAACATCGTGCGCGTGATGACCGACGGCGTGGCCATCGGCCCGATCCTGATGGGCGTCAACAAGCCCGCGCACATCCTCACCCCGGCGGCCACGCCGCGCCGCGTGGTGAACATGACGGCGATTGCCGCCGTGGATGCGCAGATTCGCCAGGCGCAGAGCGAGCGGCGCAGCTGAGGTCGATGGGTTCAGTGTTTGGACGAGAACGGGACCTTGAGGGTTCCGTTTTTGTTGTGGGGCGGTTTGTTGCAGCCGCGGTCTGCGGCGAGACCGCTTTCCTCCCTCTCCCCGGAGGAGCACGCGGGGTGCAGCCATGGATGGCTGCGCCTTTGAAGAGCGAGAAGAGGGCCGGGGCGAGGGGCCACTCTTGTCTCACCGCCTCATTCTTTAGCCGTCATCCCGGCCTGCGCCGGGATGACGACTCTTTTGAAGGCATGAGGCCAGATCGCTAGTCATCGCCCGATAAACCAGCCGCGCCACCACGAAGTTGGCCATGCCCCATCCGTAGCCGAGCGGGCCCGTACTCCTTCGACCATAGTCTCCATTCGCCCCCGTATTGTCTCGATCCAATTGGCGAAAAACCCCGCCGGAGCTACACTCGGAGGGTTTCCCGCCTCTCACCCGGAGGCGATCCACCCATAGCCGCGCCATGCCCCCGGCGCCGCGGAGAGAAGCTCCCCATGGATCAGCTCGACGACATCCTTCATCAAGACCTCGACCCGACCGAAACCCAGGAATGGGTCGAATCGCTTAATGCCGTCATCAACCACGACGGTACCGAGCGTGCGCATTACCTCTTGGAGAAGATGGTCGATTCGACGCGCCGGGCCGGCGGCTACCTGCCGTTCAACCCGACCACCGAATACGTCAACACCATTTCGCCGGGCAACGAAGCCAAGATGCCGGGCGACGCCGCGATGGAATGGCGCATCCGCACCCTGATCCGCTGGAACGCGATGGCGATGGTCGTGCGCGCCAACCGCAAGCCGGGCGAGCTGGGCGGCCATATCGCTTCGTTCGCCTCGTCGGCCACGCTGTACGACGTGGGTTTCAACCATTTCTGGCGCGCGCCGAGCGCCGATCACCCGGGCGACCTGGTGTTCCACCAGGGCCACTCCAGCCCGGGCATCTATGCGCGCTCCTTCCTTGAAGGCCGCATTTCCGAAGAGCAGCTCGACCTGTTCCGCATGGAAGTGGCCGGCCACGGCCGTGGCCTGTCCTCGTACCCGCACCCGTGGCTGATGCCGGACTACTGGCAGGTGCCGACGGTGTCGATGGGCCTGGGCCCGATCCAGGCCATCTACCAGGCGCAGTTCTGGAAGTACCTGGAACACCGCGGCCTGATGCCCAAGACCGACCGCAAGATCTGGTGCTTCATGGGCGACGGCGAAACCGACGAGCCCGAGTCGCTCGGCGCCATCTCGCTGGCCGGCCGCGAAGGCCTGGACAACCTGGTGTTCGTGATCAACTGCAACCTGCAGCGCCTGGACGGCCCGGTGCGCGGCAACGGCAAGATCATCCAGGAACTGGAAGGCGTGTTCCGCGGCGCCGGCTGGAACGCCATCAAGGTCATCTGGGGCAGCTACTGGGATCCGCTCCTCGCCCGCGACACCAAGGGCGTGCTGCGCAAGCTGATGATGGAAACCGTCGACGGCGAGTACCAGGCGTGCAAGGCCTTCGGCGGCGCTTACACGCGCGAGCACTTCTTCAACAAGTACCCCGAAACCCGCGAGATGGTCGCCAACCTGTCGGACGACGACATCTGGCGCCTCAACCGTGGCGGCCATGACCCGCACAAGGTGTACGCGGCCTACGACCAGGCGACCAAGACCAAGGGCATGCCCACCGTGATCCTCGCCAAGACGGTGAAGGGCTACGGCATGGGCGCGGCCGGCGAGTCGCAGAACCCGACCCACCAGCAGAAGAAGCTGGACGCCGACGCCGTGCGCCACTTCCGCGACCGCTTCAACATTCCGGTGACGGACGACAAGCTGGCCGACGTGCCGTATTTCCACCCGGGCAAGAACTCGCCGGAAGTGGAATACATGATCGAGCGTCGCCGCGCGCTGGGCGGCTTCCTGCCGCAGCGCCGCCGCCAGGCCGACGCCAAGCTCAAGACGCCGGAACTGTCGGCGTTCGAGCAGATCACCAAGGGCACCGGCGAGCGCGAAATCTCCACCACCATGGCCCTGGTGCGCGGCATGAACCTGCTGCTGCGCGACAAGCAGATCGGCGAGCGCATCGTGCCCATCGTGGCCGACGAAGCGCGCACGTTCGGCATGGAAGGCATGTTCCGCCAGATCGGCATCTACGCGCCGTTCGGCCAGAAGTACCGTCCGCAGGACGCCGACCAGCTGCTGTACTACCGCGAAGACCAGAAGGGCCAGGTGCTGCAGGAAGGCATCTCCGAGGCCGGCGGCATGGCCGCCTGGATGGCGGCGGCCACCAGCTACAGCGTCAGCAACCAGGCGATGCTGCCGTTCTTCATCTACTACTCGATGTTCGGCTTCCAGCGCATCGGCGACCTGGCCTGGGCCGCCGGCGACATGCGCGCGCGCGGCTTCCTGGTCGGCGGCACCGCCGGCCGCACCACGCTCAACGGCGAAGGCCTGCAGCATGAGGACGGCCACTCGCACCTGATGGCCGGCGCGATTCCGAACGTGAAGTCGTACGACCCGACCTTCTCCTATGAGGTCGCGGTGATCCTGCAGGACGGCACGCGCCGCATGGTGCAGGAGCAGGAAGACGTCTACTACTACATCACCGTGATGAACGAGAACTACAGCCATCCCGACCTGCCGCAAGGCGTCGAGGAAGGCATCATCAAGGGCATGTACCTGTTCAAGGACGCCGGCAAGCCGAAGAAGGGCGAGCCGCGCGTGCAGCTGCTGGGTTCGGGCACCATCCTGCGCGAAGTCATCGCCGCGGCCGAGCTGCTGGAGAAGGATTTCGGCGTCACCGCCGACATCTGGTCCTGCCCGAGCTTCGTCGAGCTGCGCCGTGACGGTTTCGACGCCGAGCGCTGGAACCGCCTGCATCCGGAAGCCGAGCAGCGCGTACCGTACGTGACCAGTCTGCTGCAGGGCCGCCAGGGCCCGGCCGTGGCCGCCACCGACTACGTGCGCGAGTACGCCGACCAGATCCGTGCCTTCATGCCGGACGGCATGCGCTACACCGTGCTGGGCACCGACGGCTTCGGCCGTTCGGACACGCGAGAGCACCTGCGTGGCTTCTTCGAAGTCGACCGCTACTGGATCGCCCAGGCGGCGCTGGCGGCGCTGGCGAAGGAAGGCAAGGTCAACGCCAAGGACGTGGCCCGCGCCATCAAGACCTACAAGCTCGATCCGGACAAGCCGAACCCGGAAACGGTCTGAGGCGAAACCTCGCCCCGATGCCGAAGACGAAAACGCCGCGGTCATCCGCGGCGTTTTTTTGTGCATCGATGGACGTCCAAAAAGAAACCCGCCTTGCGGCGGGTTTGTACTGTCGAACGCAAAACTCAATCGTCGTCGCGGTTGCGGAACAGGTGCCGCAGCAGGAAGAACGCACCGACGGTGCCGGCGACGATGGCCGTGGTCGCCACGGGGTGGCGGGTCACATGGCGGCGCAGGCGGCGGTACTGGTAGTTGGCCTCGTCGGCGAAATCTTCCGCGGCGTGGCCAAGGCGACGGGCATAGGTGCTGCGGTTGCGGCCGAAGCGGCGGCTGGCGTCGCGGCCGCGTTCCATGAGTTCGTCCGCCCGGTCGGCAGCTTCGCCGGCATAGTGACGCACGCGGTCGCGGACGCCGTTGACGGAGTTTTCTAGATCGTAATGGCGGCTCATGGCGTCCTCCTTGCAGTAAGGGTTCTCACGTTGCCAGCGGCGGTGTGAGCGGTGCGTAAATAATGGCGCGGACTGTTCAGCTGCGATGTCGGCGCAGTCTGAAACGGCGGTGGTCGTCTGCGGCAAGCGCATGCGCAATGGCATGCCGAACCGGCGGCAGGGCCTGGCTGGCGTGCAGCAAGGCCGCGCGGGCGTGGCGCGCGATAGGGCGGTCGTCGGTGTACATGGCGACGATGGCTCCGGTCGCGGCATACAGCGGCCAAGTGGCGCGGCGGTGCATGCGTTGATAGCTGCGCAGCAGATCGACCGAGGCGATGTCTCTCCCGCTGCTGTTCGCCCGACAGATCAGCGCGGCCAGCGTCTGCACGCCGCGCAGGCCGAGATTGAAACCGTGCGCCGTCACCGGATGCATGCCCACCGCGGCATCGCCGACGAGGGCGAAGCGCCGGGCCATGAAGCGCCGCGCATACACGCCCACCAGCGGATAGGTATGCCGCGTCGAGACGAGCCGCATGTCGCCGAAGCGGTGATTAAAGCGGCGGCGCATCTCAGCGTTGAAGGCGTCATCGTCCATCGCCATGAGACGTCGCATCTCATCGGGTGGCAGCGTCACCACGATGGACGCCTCGTCGTTGCGCAGCGGCAGCACGGCCAGGGTCTGCGCGTGGCCGAACCACTCCAGGGCTTCGCCATGGTGCGGCTTCTCCAGCGCCATGCGGCAGACCAGCATGGTCTTGCCGAAGTCGTGCATGTCGGCGGCGATGCCGGCATCGCGCCGCAGCTTGGAGAACCGGCTGTCCGCCGCGATGACCAGTTGCGCGCTCACCTCAGCGCCGTTCGACAGCGACAGCCGCGCCAGCGGGCCGTCCAGGGCGAGCTGCTCGACCGTGATGCCGCAAGCCAGGGTGATGCGTGGTTCCTGTTCGACGCTGGCATACGCCGCGCGCCGTATCCGGTCGTTGGGAACGAGGAAGCCCAGCTCCGCTTCGTCGCCGTGTGTCGGGACGACATGGAGACCCCGCGCCACGGTGCCATTGAGTACGCGCGCGCTGCGTAGCGGAGCGATGTCAGCGGGCCCCAGCCGCTGCCAGATGCCGAGCTCCTTCAGGATGCGCACCGAGCGAGGCGTCAACGCAATCTCGCGGCCGTCGAACGACGGCTCCTGCAAGGTCTGCTGCGCCTGCTGCTCGATCACCAGGATGCTGAGGCCGGTATCGGCGAGCGATCGGGCCAGGCAAAGTCCGGCAGGGCCGGCGCCGACGATCGCGATGTCCACGTTCATGGCATGGGTACGCTGGGAAATGGCCCCATGCTAGCGGCCGCCATGCCGTCGACCTTGATGCGCGTCAATCGCCGGCTGCGCCATCGCCAGGATGACTAGATCGTATCGGCGCCCGCGGGCTCGACCACCGGCGGCTCCGCCCGCAGGCTTTGCCGCCGGCGCAGCGAGGGGAACATGGCCATCCACAGCCCGACCACGACCAGCGTGCCGATGCCGCCGATCAGCGTGGCATTGATCGCGCCCATCCAGGCCGCGAGCAGGCCGGATTCGAACTCGCCCAGCTGGTTCGACGTGTTGATGAAAATGGCGTTCACCGCGCTGACTCGGCCGCGCATGTCGTCGGGCGTATCCAACTGCACCAGCGCGCCACGGATCACCATGCTCACCATGTCGAAGGCACCGAGCGCGAACAGCGCGATGAGCGAAAGCCACAGCACCTTGGACACGGCGAACACCAGCGTGGCCACGCCGAAACCGGCCACCGAGGCGAACATGATCGGCCCCACGCGCCGCTCCATGCTGTGGCGCGCCAGCCACAGCGACATCAGCAAGGCGCCCACGGCCGGCGCCGCGCGCAGCAGGCCCAGGCCCCACGGGCCGGTGTGCAGGATGTCTTTCGCAAAGATGGGCAGCAGCGCCGTCGCGCCGCCCAGCAGCACGGCGAACAGGTCCAGCGAAATCACGCCGAGCACATCGGGGCGCTGGCGGATGAAATGCACGCCGGCGAACAGCGTCTTCAAGGTCGCCGGCTCGCGCCTGGGCTGAGCCTGCTCGTAGCGCAGGTGCGCCATCAGCAGCACGGCGATCAGATACAGCACCGCGCACACCGTGTACACCGTGCCAGGCCCGGCGACATAGAGCAGGCCGCCGACGGCCGGGCCCATGATCATCGCGGCCTGTCCCGCCGAGGCGCTCGCGGCCATGGCGCGCGGCAATACCTTGGTCGGCACCAGTGCCGGCAGCATCGACTGCAGTGCGGGAAATTCGAAGGCCTTGGCCACGCCGATGACGAACACCAGCGCGAGGATGATTGCCTCGTGCGCCAGATGCATCAGGCTGATCGCGGCGAGCACCGCGATGGCCAGCATGTCCACGATCTGCCCGAGCATCACGATGCGGCGGCGCTCGAACTGATCGGCGACGTGCCCAGCGGGCAGAGCCAGCATCACGGACGGAAAGAACTGCACGAGGCCGATCAGGCCAAGATCCAGCGCGCGGCCCGTGATCGCATAGATCTGCCAGCCGACAGCCACCGACAACATCTGGAAACCGAAGCCCGAGCAGATGCGGGCGAACCAGAACTGCACGAACGCAGGGTGTGAGCGCAGCGAATCCGCGGGATCTTGCGCGGGAGAGGGCGGCATGTGGGGATCCTTGCAGGGACGCCTCCATTATCGGCAGCTGAAGCCTTCACGCAAAGCACTGCCGCTTCACGCGGATGTGATCGCGCCTTGCCGCTGCGCGCCCTACGGTGGAAACCATCCCACCGGGCAACGAGGTGAAGCATGGGACAGTTTGCCGAACGCGTTTACACCGATGCGGCGGGCATTCGCCGCATCGAGGATCTGGTCGATCAGCTGCCCACCAACGGCCACGTGGTGCTGCAGCTCAGGGACGGCACCAGCTATGACGGCGTGGTCTGCGAACGGCCGAACGTGCAGGTCTTTCGCGATGGCGAGGAGCGGGAGGGCATCAATGGCGTGGTTCGCCTGGAACGTCCCGATGCGCCCATGTGGAGTTGCTATGTGTGGCTGGGCGACATCCATCGCGTCGAGCACCTGGATTCCACGCTGGGCAGCGAGACCTGAGGATCCTTCCAGAATCTCGCGCGGGCGCCTATGTCCCTCACCGTCATTCCGGCGAAAGCCGGAATCCAGTGCCTTTAAGCCTTTTCGCAATGCGTAAAGTCGCTGGATTCCGGCCTTCGCCGGAATGACGGTGAGGGATATAGGCGTTTAGGCGAGATTTTGTGCGTCGTCGTGGGGCCGGTGACCCGAAAGGCTCACGCCTGCTGGATCTGTCCCGCGAACGTCGATCCGACCCGCGCCTTACGCAGCACCGTATCGAGCCCGAACAGCGGCCGCAGCCTGCGCGTGCGGCGTATCACGAACTCATGCAGCACGGCGCAGCCGACGACCGTTCCCAGCAGCATCAGCGACGGCTCCAGTACCGGCCCCAGCTTCAGCGGAATCAGCCAATAGGCAAAGGCGAGCATCACGCTCTGATGCAGGATGTACCACGGGAACACGGCCTCGCGCGCATACGGGAGCCAGCGGAACGGCCGGTTGAGGTACTGGTGCCCCCAGCCCAGCACGGCGGCAATCGCGCTCCACATATAGAAGAAGCGCAGCGCACGCTCGCACAGGTAATAGGCCGCGTGCACGGAGGCGGGCCAGCCGCTCATGCCGAGCACATCGCCCAGGCGATCCATCACCACAAAGGTGCCAAAGCAGAAGAGCGCCATGCCCAGCGAACGGTGACGCAAGCGCGCCAGTTCCTGCCACAGACCCGGATGCGTGCCGATGGCATAACCGTAGAGGAACATCGTGGCGTAGCCGGCATGGGCGTACCAATCGTGGAACAGCGCGTGGTTCTGCGGAAAACGCGCCGCCAGCAGCAGGTTGTACGCAAATAGCGGCAGCGCGGGCAGTAGCAGCAGCGGCCAGCCGCGCAGGCGATGGACGGCGGCGATGGCGCGCTGTCCCCACGGCGATTCCAGCGCGGGCAGCAGTGCGATCAAGGCCAGCGTGTAGATCCATACGTACGGCAAGTACCACAGGTGGTTCCAGGTCACGCCGAACTGCCAGCCGTCGAAGGCGCCGGCCGGCCACGGCCCGCCCGTGTAGTAGCGCAGCAGAAAATGCCCGAAGCCCGGCTGCACCAGCCCGTTCGCCACGCCCTGGACATACGGCTGGATGGGAACGACTACGGCCATGCCGAACAGCAGCGGCAGCATCAGGCGCGCCGTGCGTTTCCAGGCCAGCGCCGGCAGGGTCAGCCGTCCCCGCAGGAAGTGCACCGCCATGCCGGAAATCAGGAACAGCAGGTCCATGCGCCAGAAGTTGGAGGCGAGCATGGGGTACTGCAGCCACTCGCTGATATGGCTGCTCTTGAGGTGGAAGGTCCAGTCGCTGACCGGCCCCACGTAAAGCATGCCCAGGTGGTAGAGGATCAGCAGGCCGAAGGCCAGCACGCGCAGGGCGTCGATGTCGTGGCGGCGGTTCATGAGCGCAACTCCGTGGGAAAGTGCCGTGCATGCTCCGCCGCGCCAGCCCTCGGGTCGCCCGCTAAGTGATTGATTGACGGGAAACAGGGACGAGTGGCGACCTGCCAGGGACGAAAAGGGCGGGTTCGGCCGCCGCTCCACGTAGAATCCCTGCATGAGCACCCAGCCGGCCTTCGACTTCGCCCGTTTCCAACGCTGGCGCCGACCTTTCGAGATCGGCTTCTGGGTCGTCATGATGACGGTCAACACCGTGTTCAACGGCGTCGTCGCGTGGTTCGACGATACCTACCGCACGCACCGGGCCGAGAACATCGAGCCGTGGATATGGGAAGCCACCAGCAGCCTGGTCGTCCTGGCGCTGGTGCCCTTCGTGGTGTGGGCCAGCCGTCGCTGGACGCTGCGCTTCGGCAACTGGCGGCAGAACCTGAAGATCCATCTCGCGCTCAGCGTGCCGTTCTGCCTGGCGCACGTGGGACTGATGATCGTGCTGCGCATCGTGGCCTACCGCGTTCTTCTCGGCTGGCAGTACCACTTCGGTGACGACTGGCTGCGGCAGCTGGGCTACGAGTACCTGAAGGACGTCCGCACCTACTTCCTGTTCCTTGGCCTGATCGGCGGCTACCGCCTGCTCGTGCTGCGCCTGCAGGGCGAGGCCAGCCTGCTGGCAGAACCGGACGAAGGCCCGCCGGTGGAGCCGGTGGATCGCCCGGAGCGCTTTCTGGTGCGCAAGCTGGGCAAGGAGTTCCTGGTGGCGGCGCGCGAGATCGAGTGGCTGCAGGCCTCGGGCAACTACGTGAACCTGCACGTGCGCGGCCGCGACTACCCGCTGCGCGCCACCATGGCCGGCATCGAAGATCGCCTGGACCCGACGCGCTTCGTGCGCGTGCATCGCAGCTATCTGGTGAACCTCGACTATCTCGCGGAAATCGAACCGCTGGATACCGGCGACGCCCGCCTCACCATGCGCGATGGCGCCACGCTGCCGTGCAGCCGCCGCTTCCGCAACCAGCTGCGCGAACGCTTCGGCGATGTCCCCGTCAACGCATAGCCTTGTTGCAGCGAAAGGCGGGACGGTTGCGCCCCGGCTTGCCCTCGTTCCACTCTTACCGCCTATCCGCCACAGGAACCCGTCCATGAAACAGCGCCTAAGCCTTGCCGCCAGCACTCTCGCCACTCTGCTTGCGCTCGCGGGCTGTTCCCAGTCCGGCGACCAGGCGCAGGCGCCGCAGCAGGCAGAGGCGCCTGCGGACGATTCCGCCGACAAGCTCAACACCTATCGCCAGCTCCAGCGCATCGGCAACGACGAGATGGCGGTGACCATGGGCAAGGAAATCCTCAGCCGCTACCCCAACAGCGATGCGGCCAAGGAAGTACAGCAGAGCCTGCCGGCCATCGAGCAGCGCTACAAGGAAAACAGCGAGAAGAACCGCCTGGCCGGTTTGTGGCTGTACCAGGTGTCGCCGATGGCCGGCGGCACGCAGTCCACCGCCACCATCTACACCAGCCAGCCCGCGGGCGAGGAGCGTGTGCGGCTGGTGCTGCGCCGACATACCGAATGGGGGCAGAACGCCTTCCTGTTCAACGGCGGTCCGCACGGTTTCGTGTGCAAGGGTGTGTGTTCGATCAAGGCCACGTTCGACGGCAAGCCAGGCACGATCGCCGCCTTCGCACCGACCACCGGCGAGCCCGCATTGCTGTTCAAGGACGACAAGGGCTTCATCGCCCAGTTGGAGAAGGCCAAGAAGATCACCATGGACGTGACCCTGCAGGACGGCGAGAAGAAGCAGACCCTGCTGTTCGAAACAGGCGGCTTCGACCCGTCCAAGTGGCAGGCGGTGTCCAAGTCGCCGGCCAAGAAGAAATAACGTCCACGCACGCGAGCCTCATGCGTTGGTACGCCCAGCACTTACGGAGATGTAGATCATGGCAGTCAAACACCTTCTCGCCGCTGTCGCGGTGATCGCCGCCCTTGCCGGGTGCACGCGCGTAGGCAAGGACTACACCGCCCGCATGGAAGCGCGCCAGCAGGCCTATGCCGCTGCCGCCGGCGCCCCGGTCAACAGCTTCCGCTATTTCAGCCTGTGGTCGTGGGAGCCGCTCAGCGACCAGCAATTGGCCGTCTATACGCGCTCGAACGAGGCCTGGCTGATCGACCTCGACGGCCGCTGCCGCAATCTGGAATTCACCAACCACATCGGCCTGACGTCCAGTGCCAGCGAGGTGTCGGTGAAGTTCGACCGCGTGCTCACGGGGCCAGGGGATGCGCCGTGCTTCATCAAGCAGATTCGGCCGGTGGATTTGAAGAAGCTGGATTCGCCGCAGCAGGGCAAGCCGCGTGAGGTGGAGGAGGCGGCGCGGCCGGCGAAGTGATGGTTGTGGGTGGGTTGGTTTTGTCGTGATGGGGGTTTGGGCCGCGTGTGGCGGGGCCGCTTTGTAGTCGCCGTGAAGTCAGGTGGTTGGGAGTTCGGACAGTCCGCCGCGGGCCACAGCTTTTGCTCCCTCTCCCCTTTTGGGGAGAGGGTTGGGGTGAGGGGTCAATCTAGCCTCACCGTTTCATTCTTCAGCCGTCATCCCGGCGTAGGCCGGGATCAGTGACTTTGTGCTGGGTTGTCGCGTGAAGTGTGGTTGGCTCTTTTTCTAGCGCTAGCGCGACCTGGCCGCCTGCGCGGCGGGCGTTCCGGCCTCCTGCCGGAGGCCGGGTCACTTTCTCTTGCTTGCCCAAGAGAAAGTAACCAAAGAGAAGGGCCCCCCGGAATCGGCGCCTATCGGGCTGAAGCCCGATAGGTCCGCGGTCGGGTTACGGGGTTTGTCGACAGGGCATCCTGCCCTGACGCCAAACTGGCTCGCATCCTTGCGAGCCACCCTGCGGGCTATTCCTCCACCCGCCCGCCGCCTCATACGGGGACCCGGAAGATCAAGAGCGAGAGCCGACGGCTCGTGCCGCTGCGCGGCACATTGCGTCGTGGCAGGCGCGCAGCGCCTGTCTTGGAGCTTGTTCAAAATCTCCGGAGCGACACCGGTTCCCTCACCGTCATCCCCGCGAAAGCGGGGATCCAGTGTCTTTAAGCCTTCTCGCAGCGAATAAAGTCGCTGGATGACCAGCCATTCGGCTGTTGATGAAGCGCCTCCCGCTTTCGCGGAGATGACGGTGAGGAGAAATGGGCATACACGCGAAATTGGAATCGGCTCCAAAGGCCGGAGTGAAGTGCCGCGTTGGAACGTGCTGAGGAAGTTGAGCGGCGCGCTACGGGAATGGCTTGCCGCGAGATGGCGAGTTCTCCTCGCGGGTCGGGAAGCGTAGCGTCCCTTTTACCTAGCCTCAGCGATCGGGAAGCGTAGCGCACGCTGCTTTAAGCCCTCTGCGCCACGGCGCGTTGCGAAGCGCTCCGAAGTACCCGCTGTGTAGCGGCGAAGGTTGCCAAGCCACAACGCACCTCAAGCGTTCGGGCTTATCCCTACGGAATGCTACCGGCGTTGGCTCTAAAGGCCATTTTCTTTGGGTTACTTTTCTTTTGGGCCAGCAAAAGAAAAGTGACTCGAGCGTCGGCAGACGATCGAAACGCCCGCCGCGTAGGCGGCCCGGTCACGGAAGCGCTAGAAAAGAGCGAACCACACTCCACGCGACAACCGAGCGCAAAGTCACTGGATTCCTGCCTTCGCAGGAATGACGGTACTTATGAAGCCGTGAGGCTAGATTGAGTCCTCACCACCACCGTAAGGTGGCAACGCCACCAAAAAATGGCCATGCCGCAAAGGCAGCCATCCCACAGCGCGACCGCCAAGCCTCACTCAGTTGAGAAACAACCTCTCCGCCAACTTCGCCAGCGGCTTCTCCATCGCATTCTGCAATCGCGGCGGCAACTCCAGCGGCTTCAGCAGCATCTTCACCGTCATCTCTGCCGGGATATTCCGCCGCAGCAGGTCCTGCGCGCGGCCGGTGACACGCTTGAATTCCGCGTCGTTGTCCTTCTGATCCGGATAGCACTGGTTGAACACGTGGCGCAGGGCGATGTCGCTGTCCTCGCTACGGATCTCGTTCACTCGGCGCAGGATGGCGCGGAATACCTTGTAGCGGCTGAAGCCTTCGCGTTCGCGATACAGGCGGAAGTGCTGGTAGAAGTTCTTGTAGTGGCGCACTTCATCGCTCTTGATGTGGCCTGTGAGCTGCTTGAGTACCGGTTCGTCGGTGATGTCGTTGAGCGCGCGATAGAGGCTTGCGGTGCCGGTTTCCACCACGCAGCGGGCGGCCAGTTCCAGGCCGCGGCTGGATTCCAGCTGTTCGGCGGTGCACACGGCGCCGTACTCGGACCAGAACGACGCGAAGCCCTTGTCCCAGTCGAACTCGGGCCACACCGCTTTCACGTAGGCGGCGAGGGCGCGGCCGTGCTGCAGTTCTTCGTGCTCCCAGTGCTGGCTGAGCCAGGTCTGCAGGGTTTCGTCGCCGGCGAAGTGGTCGACCAGGTTGTGGGTGTACAGGTCCGAGCCGCTCTCGACGAACGAGGCACTGCACAGCAGGAAGAAGAGGTCCTCGTTCTGGCGCACTCGTGGGATGTCGATACGGCTGAAATCCAGGCTTTCCAAGGTCCAGGGCAACGATTGGGCATAGCTCACGCGGGCATTCCTGTGCGGGGGCCATAGGGCTGGCGCGACGCGTGGCACGGCGTCAGCCTGGCATGACGATCATGTGACAGCATACGACGAGAGGTGGCGCCAGGGGATTAACCCGCGCCGACTTAGGCTGCGCAGGGTAAGGCGCCGGCGCGCTCAGCGCACCACGGTGACGGGCACGTGGGCGCGTTCGAGCACTTCGCCCGAGACCGAGCCAAGCAGCCAGCGCGCAAGGGCGCCGCGTTCGGTGTGGCCGATCACCACATGGTCCACGTTATGCCGGCGCACCTGTTCGAGCAGGATGTCGCCGGGGCTGCCGCGCACGACTTCCGCATCGATCAGCGCGGCCGAGTTCGGCACGAGCAGCTTCACTTCCTCGAGCAGGCGGGAACAGCGGGAGCCGCCCTGGTCTGTCATCATCAATGCGCAGGTATCCGCGCTTCCCTCGGTGACCTGCAAGACCGACACCACGCGGACGCGGCCGCCCGTGGCCTGCGCCAGTTCCAAGGCAAAACGCACCGCGCGCTGCGAGGTGGGAGAACCGTCATAACCGACCAGCGAATACTTGAGCATGCGTGACCTCTTGGCGGGCAGGCGCGGAAGGGGGCGTTCGATGGTGCCCGGCCGCGAACCTGGCCTGCGGATGACGCCTCCAGCGTAATCCTCGCCAAGGGCATGCGCCACGGGGCGTGTCGTTCCACCGCCTTTCGCCGCCATGCTTGCAGGCAGGCGCAACTGGCTGCGGGGATTTGCTTTTCCGGGCGCTGGACGAAGCTCGGGCGACGGGCCGTTAAGGAACTTTTCGGCCGAATCCACGCTGCGTTCACGGCGACTGCCGAGGATGGTCGCCACTGAGGACCGCCGCCGCATGGCCGGCGATCCGGGTTCCCATTCGAGACAAGGAGACGGTGATGATCAAGCGTACGTTCGGTATGGCGGCTCTGGTGCTGGCCTGCGCGGGAGCCATGACGGCAGCCCCCGTGGCCCCGGCCCGGGCAGCCGAAGCGGAAGTGAAGTGCGACCTGAGCTTCAGCATCTCCGGCTGGTCGCTCATCTACAAGCACGCCTCGGGCAGCGGCACGGTGGTGTGCAGCAACGGCCAGAAGGCCAGGGTGAAGATCACCGTCAACGGCGGCGGCATCACGGCCGGCAAGTACCGCATCGACAACGGCAAGGGCGACATTACCCACGTTCGCAGCATCGACGACGTGTTCGGCGATTATGCGCAGGCCGGCGCCGAAGCCGGCGTGGTCAAGAGCGGCGAGGCGCAGGTGCTGTCCAAGGGCACCACGTCGCTGGCGCTGCATGGCAGCGGCGAAGGCGTGAACCTGGGCGTGTCGGTGGGTGCGTTCTCCATCACTCGCGAGTAATCCTCGCGTTGCCGCACGACACAAAGGGCGCCGCATGGCGCCCTTTGTTTGGGTACGCGTACACTCTGCGGGTTATCTGGTTGGAGTGTCGCGATGCGTCGCCTGTGGTTTCTTTGCTTGCTGAGCCTTCTGCTCGGGGTATGCGTCCCGGCCCTTGCGGACGAACCCGCGGCCGCCTTGCCCAAGGTCGGGCAGCCCGCCCCCGATTTCCGCCTGCAGGATCAGAACGGCAAATGGCATGTGCCGGCCGATCACCGGGGCCGCTGGGTGGTGTTGTATTTCTATCCGAAGGACTTCACGCCCGGCTGCACCACCGAGGTCTGCACCTTCCGCGATGACGTGGCCAAGCTGCGCCAGCAAGGCGCCGACGTGCTGGGCGTGAGCCTGGACGACGTGAAGTCGCATGCCGAGTTCGCCGCCAAGTACCACGTGCCGTTCCCGCTGCTGTCCGACGCCGACAGCCGCACGGCGCAGGCCTATGGCGTGCTCGCCTCCAAGCTCGGCTTCAAGTACGCGCGCCGCACCACCTTCCTGATCGATCCGCAGGACAGGATCGCCAAGGTCTACCCGGACGTGGACCCGGAAAAGAACTCGGCCCAGGTGCTGGCCGACCTCGCTTCGCTGAAGGCCGCCTCCTGATGCCGCTGACCCTTCGCAATGACCATGGCCGCCACGGCGGTTTCGCCTTCTGGCGCATCATCGTGTGGCTGATCCTGTTGCTGGCCGCCTACGGCTGCCTGCAATACATGGCGCACGCGTCGCAACTTTGGAGCGCGCTGAAACCGCTGCCGGCCACGGACACGGGCGACATCGCGCAGTTGCAGAAGATGCTGGCGTGGGACGTGCTGTATTTCATCGGCGCCTTCGCGTTGGTGGTGATCTGCGCCGGCACCATCCTCCGCCAGGCCTGGGCGCGCGCCGCCCTGCAGATGGCCTGCGTGCTGCTGGCCGTGGGCTGGGGGCTGGTCGGCGGCGTGATGCTGTTTGGGCAGTGGCGCGAATTCAGCCAGGCGGTGGCGGCGACCAATGCGCAGTCGTCGCTCGATACGGCCTCGCAGCTGGCGCTGGCCCACATGCACCGCAGCTTCCTCATTGCCATGGGCGTGAAGATCGCGGGGGCGCCGGTGCTGCTGTGGCTCGCGTGGTGGCTGGGGCGTCCGCAGATACGCTCGCAGTTCCGCAAACTGCGTTGAGCCGGCGAGAGCGGGTTGATTCAGGTCCGGTTGCCGCGTGGCGGGTTATCGCTGCGGCATCGTCCGTCCCGGGTTTTTCCATGCGTCTGCGCCGTCTTGTCGCCGTCTTGATCCTTCCGCTCGCCAGCGCTGCGCTGCACGCGCAGGATCTGGCCACCACCTGCCACGCCACCAGCAGCTACGACCTGACGGTGACGCCGGATCGCCTGCTGTTCGATCGGCCGCAACCGTTGCCGCGCCAGGTCGAACTGCGCGATGGCGCCTTGCGCACCGATGGCACCACGGTGTCGGTACGCCCGGATGACCAGGACCGGCTCGCGCTGTTCGAGCGCGACCTGCGTGCACTGGTGCCGCGCGTGAAGGCCGTTGCCGCCAACGGCGTGGACATGCTGGTCGCCGCCATGCACGACGAAACGGCGCGCCTGTCGCTGGATCCCGCTACGCGCACGCAGGTGGACCAGCGCGTGGCTTCCCGCGCCGCCGAGCTCAAGCAGCGCCTGGCCGCCAGCAACAGCACGCACGATTGGCAGGGCAATCTCGCCGACCAGTACGCCAACCAGCTGGCCTCCGACCTGATGCCGCTGATCGCCAACGACCTGGGCCAGCAGGCCATGAACGCCGCCATGACTGGCGACCTGCAGGCCGCCGCCAGCCTGCGCGACACCGCCGCGGATCTCGCCACCCAGCTGCGCCCCCGCCTGGAGCGGCGCATGCAGGCGCTTTCCCCGCAGGTGCAGGCCCTGTGCCCGGCCGTGCAGCGCCTGGCGGAATTGCAGCAGGGCATCCGCGGCGCCGGTGGCCAACCGCTGAATCTGCTTGAAGTAACGCAGTAAAACCTCGGCTGAGCATGAGTCTCGCCTTCGCCCGCGATTAACCTTCTGCTAAGTGGCGAAGGATGAGGATGGCACCCGCCATCCTTTTCAGGCCTTGCAGGAGGCGACTTCGTGTCGCGGGTAACGCATTACAACGCCCTCATTCGTCGGGGCATCGACGACCGGGACCTGTACCGACGGGCCCTGTCGCAGGTGCGTGAGCCCGGTTTGCAGGCGCTGCTGGCCGAGAATCTGCAGACCCTGGACAGGCTCATCAGCGACCTGCAGGCACAGGAACGCGCGGCCGGCCGCACGCCGGCCACCCACCGCACGCCCGCTGGGGTGGTGCGCAGCGTGCTGGCGGACATGATCACGGGCATGGCCGCCAACCGCGACTCGGCCTGGGTGCACTACCTGGCCCGCAACGAATGCGCGCTGCTGAACTGTTTCGAGCAGGAGCTGGCGCAGGCCTCGGGCGAATCGGCGCGTGTGCTGAGAGTCCAGTTGTCGCGCCTGCACGGCATCCACAAGGATATGCACTGCCTGGCCGGCACCACCCACGGATGATCGGTCGTCTCACCGACAAGGAGCGCATGTGCCGTCGACCCCCACGGACGTGCTGGATTTCTGGTTCGACAGTGCTTCCGAAGCGCACTGGTTCGAGCGCAGCGATGCGTTCGACGCCACCGTTCGCGAGCGCTTCGGCCCGACGCTGGAAGCCGCACGGCGCGGTGACCTGGATCACTGGGCGCAGAACCCCGCCGGCTGGCTGGCGCTGCTGATCGTCCGCGACCAGTTCAGCCGCAATCTTTACCGCGACGATGCCCGCGCCTGGTCGGACGACCCGGCGACGCAGGTGATCGCGCTGGACGGGATCGCGCGCGGGTTCGACCTGCAACTGCCGCCGCTGCGGCGCATCTTCGCCTACATGCCGCTGGAACACGCGGAAAGCAGCGTGCTGCAGCGCCACTGCGTGGGCCTGTTCGAGCGCCTGGTGGCGAGCCAGCCGACCGCGGCGCGCGCACGCTTCCAGGATTTCCTTGATTACGCCCGCCGCCACCACGATGTGATAGACCGCTTCGGCAGGTTTCCCCACCGCAACGCCATCCTCGGCCGCGCCGATACGCCTGCGGAGCAGGCTTATCTGGCCACGCCGGGGTCCGGTTTCTGAGCGTTATCGACGACACGGAGTTCATCATGCGCCGCTATCTACTTATCACCCTGCTGTTTTTGAGCGCCTCCGCCTATGCGGGCAGCACGTATCGCGTGGGCAGCGAAGTGCTCACCGTCGGCGACAGCGCCGCGCGCGCCATGCAGCTGATGGGCAAGCCCGATTTCAAGGAGCCGGTCCAAAGCGACTACGGCGGCTACCAGGGCGAGCGCTGGCAGTACGTGCGCGACGACGGGCGCGTGGTGATCATCACCATCATGCAAGGCAAGGTGTCGGACATCGCCGATCGCTCACGCTGAGCGCCCGCAAGGCCCTGCTTGCCGAATGACGCCATCCGTCGTGCATCGCTGACACGTCGCCGCGCTCCGGGGCGCATGCGGCGCGCTGCGTCGCCTCGGTAAGGTGACCTTTCCGCGCGTGATGCGCAAAGGAAGGGAACAGGCGATGCGTCGATGTCTCGGTATGGTCCTGCTGGCGCTTGCGTGCGCCGCGCATGCAGGCGGCGGAACCCTGCGCGTGGGCAGCCAGGTACTGGTGGTGGGCGACAGCGCCTCTCGGGTCATCGAGCTTCTCGGGAAGCCGGCGTATCGCAGCTCGGCCAAGTCCGATGCGGGCAAGCCTTCGGGACGGAAGAAGGGCGGCAAGAGCTCTTCGGGCGGTGGCCAGCAGTGGCAGTACCGTCAGGGTAACCGGCTCGTGACCATCGTCGTCGCGGATGGCAAGGTCACCGCCATCCGCGATGATGGCCGTTGATCGAGATGGCGGGCCGCCGGTCGATCGTGCGATAAAACGCGCGATGTCAGGGAGATCGACCATGTCCGAAGCGACCACGCCGGCGCCACCGCACGCGCCCACTTTGCTGCGCCCTCGCGAGCCTGGTGGGCACGGCAAGGTCACCAATATCGAGCTGTTCTTCGATCTGGTGTTCGTCTATGCGGTGACGCAGCTGTCGCACACCTTGTTGCACGACCTGTCCGTGATGGGCGCGGTGCACGTGCTGCTGCTGTTCCTGGCCGTGTGGTGGGTGTGGATCTTCACCGGCTGGATCACCAACTGGCTGGATCCCGAGCGGCTCGCCGTGCGCCTGCTGGTGCTGGTGCTGATGTTCGGCGGGTTGCTGCTGTCCACGGCGCTGCCGGAGGCCTTCGACGGACGCGCCAAGGTCTTTGCCCTGGCCTACGTATCCATGCAGGTGGGGCGTTCGTTGTTCATGGTGTGGGCGCTGCGTCGCGCGAGCCGCGCGGCGCGATTCAACTTCTACCGCATCACCACCTGGCTGGCGGTCACGGGCGTGCTGTGGATCGTCGGCGCCTTCGCCGACGGCGAAGTACGGCTGGCCTGGTGGGCGGTGGCGCTGGGCATCGAATATCTCGGGCCGGCGGCGTTCTTCTACGTGCCGGGACTGGGGCGATCGTCCACCAGCGAGTGGGACGTGGAAGGCGGCCACATGGCGGAGCGCTGCAGCCTGTTCGTGATCATCGCGCTGGGCGAATCCGTGGTGGTGATGGGCAGCAGCTTTGCCGACAGCGCGCGCACGCCGGATCTGTGGCTCGCCTTCATCATCGCGTTCGTGGGTTGCGTGGCGATGTGGTGGATCTATTTCGACATCGGCGCGGAGCGCGGCAGCCGCGCAATCCGGCACTCGGCCGACCCGGGACGCACGGCGCGCATCGCCTATACCTACCTGCATCTGCTGATCGTCGCCGGCATCATCGTGAGCGCGGTGGGCGACGAGCTGAGCCTGGCGCATCCGCATGCCGTGGCCGAGACGGCACAGGTGGCCGTGCTGCTCGGCGGCCCGGCGCTCTACCTGCTAGGCAACGCATGGTTCAAGCAGACGGTGAACCAGACCAACCTGCCCTTGTCGCATCTGGCCGGGCTGGGCTTGCTGGTGGCGCTGCTGTGGCCGGCGCGCAGCATGACGATCATGACGCTGGCGACGGCGACCACGGCGATTCTTTTCGTGGTGGCCGTGTGGGAAAGTTTTTCGCTGCGCAGCGTCCGGCGCGAGCTATACGGCGCGGCGGACGAGTAGACGCTACGGCCCAGCCGCCTGCAGTTCGGCCAGCAGTTGCTGCGCGGTCCAGCTTCGCCGCGACTGCTCGGCTTCATGCAGCAAGGCCACGAGCCGCGCATTCACGGGTGCGGCCACATGATGTTGCTCGGCCAGGCGCACGACTTCGCCGTTGATCGCATCGACTTCGGTGGGGCGTCCGCGCTCCAGGTCTTCCCACATCGATGAGCGGGCCACCGGATCGATCGCCAGCAGGCGCGAGGCAAGGCGGCGGAACCAGGTGTCCGGCATGTCCAGCACGCGCGGCAGCCATTGCGGTGGCAGCGGCGTGAGCTTGGCGGGGTGAATGTCGGCGGCGGCGAACACCGCGAGCGCTTCGCGCTGTGCCATGGCGAGGCAGCGCCGCCAGTCGCGCTGCGAAAGCTCTTCCTTCAGCGGTACGTTGGACAGCGCATTGATGGCGTTGTTGAGGTTGAGCAACAGCTTGGCCGCCAGCACGGCGGGCATGTCGGCGCGCGGCATCAGCGGCAGGCCGGAGGCTTCGAACACGGGAAGGAAGGCCTTGAGCGCCTCGTGCGTCTCCACCATCAGTTCGCCGCTGGAACCCTGGTGGAAATCCCCGGGAACGCGTTGCAGCACGTTGAACGGCACCATGCCGGCGAGCACCGGATGGCCCGGCAGCGCGTCGCGCAGCGCGGCCGCGTTATGCAGGCCGTTCTGGAAGCTCACCACCGGCACGCCGGGCGCGATGACGGACGCCAGTTCCTTCGCCACGGTTTCCGTGGCCGCCGATTTCACCGTGACCAGCACCAGATGCGCCTTGGCCGCGGCGAAGGGATCCACCTGCAGTTCCAGGTCGCGCGTGGCCACGTGTTCGTGCGCGCCTTGCAGGTCGCTCCAGTCCAGCCCGCCGTGGATGCGCCACGCATCGATCACGCGGCGGCGTCCGATGCAGGTGATGCGCGCATGTTCGTGCAGCCGGGCCGCGAGGTAGCCCCCCACGCTGCCCGCGCCGTAGATGGCGATGCGGGGCAGGGCATGCGCGCTCATGCGACGGCCTTCGCCGCGGCGCGCCCGGCGATGCGTCCCGAGAACAGGCAGCCGCCGAGAAAACTGCCTTCCAGCGCGCGATAGCCATGCAGGCCGCCGCCGCCGAAGCCGGCAGCTTCACCGGCGGCGTAGAGGCCCGGCAAGGGCTGCCCGTTGTGGCCGAGCACGCGTGCGTCGAGATCGGTTTCCAGCCCGCCCAGCGTCTTGCGCGTGAGGATGTTCAGGCGCACGCCGATCAGCGGCCCGTTCGCCGGATCGAGCAGTCGATGCGGCTTGGCCACGCGCACCAGCCGGTCGCCGCGATAGCGACGCGCGTTGTGGATGGCCATGACCTGGCTGTCCTTGGCGAACGCGTTGTCGAACTGGCGGTCGCGCGCCTCGATTTCGCGGCGGATGTGCGCGACATCGAGCAGGCTGTTGCCCGCGAGCGCGTTCATGCCGGCGACCAGTTCCTCCAGCGTGTCGCGCACGATGAAGTCGCGGCCATGCTGCTTGAACGCTTCCACCGGCGCGGGCGCGCTCTTGCCGACCGCGCGCTTGGCCACCTGGCGCCAGCTCTTGCCGGTGAGGTCGGGGTTCTGCTCCGAGCCGGACAGCGCGAACTCGCGGCGGATGATCTGCTGATCGAGGATGAACCAGCTGTAGTCATGCCCGGTGCGGCGCAGGTGTTCCAGCGTGCCCAGCGTGTCGAAGCCCGGCCACAGAGGGCCGGGCAGGCGGTTGCCGGTGGCGTCGAACCAGAACGACGAAGGGCCGGGAAGTATGCGGATCGCATGCTTGGGCCAGATCGGATTCCAGTTTTCGATGCCCTCCACATAATGCCACATGCGGTCGCGGTTGATCAGGTGCGCGCCCGCGGTTTCGCTGATGCCCAGCATGCGGCCGTCCACGTGCGCGGGCACGCCGCAGAGCATGTGCGCGGGCGGCGGGCCCAGGCGTTCGGGCCAATTCTGGCGGACCAGCGCGTGGTTGCCGCCGATGCCGCCCGAGGCCACGATCACCGCCTGCGCGCGCTGCTCGAAGCCGTGCAGCACGTCGCGCGAACTGGGCTTGCCGCGCTCCATGCCGTCGGGCGCGAGTACGTTGCCGCGCACGCCGACCACGGCGCCGCCTTCCACGATCAGTTCGTCCACGCGATGGCGAAAATCGAACTGCAGAAGCCCCTTGGCTTCCGCCGCGCGCGCGCGACGCACGAACGGTTCGATCACGCCGGGGCCGGTGCCCCAGGTCACGTGGAAGCGCGGCACGGAATTGCCGTGCCCGACCGAGCCGTGCCCGCCGCGTTCGGCCCAGCCCACCACGGGAAACCAGCGCATGCCCATCGCATGCAGCCACGCGCGCTTTTCGCCGGCGGCGAAATCCACATAGGCCTCCGCCCAGCGGCGCGGCCAGTAGTCTTCAGCGCGATCGAACGCTGCCGTGCCCATCCAGTCGGCCAGCGCCAGCGCGTGCGTATCGCGCACGCCCATGCGCCGCTGTTCCGGCGAGTCGACGAAAAAAAGTCCCCCGAACGACCAGAACGCCTGTCCCCCCAGGCTCTGTTCCGGTTCCTGATCCAGCACCCGCACACGCTTGCCGGCCTCGGCCAGCTCCGTGGCGGCCGCCAGCCCTGCGAGGCCGGCTCCCACCACGACCACATCGCACCCGTCCCGCATTCCCCGCCTCCCCGTGGCGATTGCGTTACCGAACCTCGAACTTAGCGTGCCCGGCAGGGCATTCCTATGCGCGCTGCGTCATAGCCCGAAAGTCGCCCATGACCGACGGCACGGCATGACCACAGGCCCATGCCGTGGATTCATGCTGTGCCGCATCGTGGCTTCGACGACGAGCGAGGGATACGCACGGCATAGCGCAGGGAGCTGCACGCCGCGATGACGAACCGCACCAGTGATTCGCCTCCGCCATTCACGGCGGATGGATGCACGCACAACAACAAGAAGCTGATCACAGCCACGGATGGTGCACGCGCCGGCAGAGGCGACTCCGTGCACTGATCCAACGTCGGGGCTCCCCAGCACGACTTTCGGGCCACGCCGGTCCCTCGGCGTGGCCGTTTTTGCGTGCGCAGGGACAACGGAACCTTGATAGCCGGGCTGTTACGCTCGCCGGGTTTTTCCCTCGTGAGCCCCGTGAACCATGCATCAGCTTCTGGCGCGCCTGCCGCTTTCCGAACACTCCATCACCATGATCATCAACCTCAGCCTGGCGCTGCTGTTGCTTCTGGTCGGGCTGTGGCTGGCGGCGCGCGTGGCCAACATCGCGCGTCGCGCCATGCAGCGCGCCAATCTGGATGAAACCCTGGTCGGCTTTCTGCGCAACCTGATCTATGGCGTGCTGATTGCCGTGCTGATCGTGATGACGCTGCAGCAGGCGGGCGTGCCGTCGGCACCGCTGGTGGCGGCGCTGGGCGCGGGCGGACTGGCCATCGGCCTGGCCTTGCAGGGCTCGCTGAGCAACCTGGCGTGGGGCGTGCTGCTGATCCTGTTCCGGCCGCTGCGCGTGGGCGATTACATCCGCGCCGGCGGCGTCGAGGGCACGGTGGAGGGCGTGAGCCTGATGTACACGCTGCTGGTGATGCCCGACAACCGCGAAGCGGTGATACCGAACGCCAAGGTCGGTTCGGACGCCATCATCAATTTCAATCGCCGCGGCACGCGCCGCTTCGAGCTGAAGGTGGGCATCGGCTACCAGGACGACATGGGCAAGGCGATGGACCTGATCCGCGAACTGTTCGCCGCCGACGCGCGCATCCTGCGCGATCCCGAGCCGGGCGTGTGGCTGGACAGCCTGGGCGACAGCGCCGTGGTGCTGGTGATGCGCGCCCACACCCGCAGCGGCGACTCCTGGGCGACCCAGACCGATTTCCTGCGCGCGGTGAAGGAGCGCTTCGATGCCGCGGGCATCAGCATTCCGTTCCCGCAGCGCGAAGTGACGGTGGTGCAGACGCGCCTGCCGGAGCAGACCACCTGACCAAGTGGAATGCCCTGGCAACGCCCGCTGGGCCGCCGTTTTCGGTGTTTCGGCAAGTGACTGTCTGAAACCCTCGACAAAAGTCGTGCATACGTATGCGAATGGTGGCTTCAACCGATCCAAAAGCGTCCGGAACCGGGTCTCGTTCGCTATGATTGAACCCTTACGCGGCCGTCATCCCCGCCGGCTCGCCATCGCCATCCGTAGGAGAAACCATGGCCGACCTTAAAGAAGCACGCGTCCCCGATATCGGCAGCGAAAACGTGCCGGTGATCGAAGTGCTGGTGAAACCCGGCGACAAGGTGGCCAAGGAGCAGGGCCTGGTCACGCTGGAGTCGGACAAGGCGACCATGGAAGTGCCGGCCCCATTCGCGGGCACGGTGAAGGAACTCAAGCTCAAGGTGGGCGACGAGGTGTCCGAAGGCACCCTGATCGCCATCATCGAGGCCGACGGCGAAGCAGCCGCGCCCGCGCCCAAGCAAGCCGCTGCGCCGGCCAAGGCCGAGGCGCCCGCCAAGGCAGCCCCCGCGCCGGCTCCCGCTCCCGCCCCGGCCGCCGCGCCCGCCGCCGGCGGTGGTGGCGTGCAGGAAGTGAAGGTGCCGGACATCGGCAGCGAGAACGTGCCGGTCATCGAGATCCTGGTGAAGGTAGGCGACACCATCGCCAAGGATCAGGGCCTGATCACGCTGGAATCGGACAAGGCCACGATGGAAGTGCCCGCCCCGTTCGCGGGCGTGGTGAAGGAACTCAAGGTCAAGCTCGGCGATGAGCTCTCCGAAGGCAGCGTCATCGCGCTGGTCGAGGCCGCCGGTGGCGCGCCTGCCGCCGCGCCGGCTCCCGCGCCGGCCGCCGCCAAGGTCGAAACGCCGAAGGTCGACGAGAAGCCCGAGCCCATCGGCGGCCGCAGCGTGCTGCCCGGCAACGCGCCGGAAGGCGACGTGGCGCCGACGGCGCGCCCGCCGTTCGACTCCAAGATCGTCATGCCGGGCGACGCCCCGTATGCCAGCCCGGCCATCCGCGCCTTCGCGCGCGAGCTGGGCGTGGACATCCGCCAGGTGAAGGGTTCGGGTCGCGGTGGCCGCATCCAGCGCGAGGACGTCACCGGCTACGTGAAGCACGCGCTGGCCTCCGGCGCCCGCCCGGCCGGTGCGCCGGTTGCCGCAGGCGGCGGCCTCAACCTGCTGCCGTGGCCGAAGGTCGACTTCAGCAAGTTCGGCGAGATCGAAGAGAAGCCGCTGTCGCGCATCCAGAAGATCTCGGGCGCGAACCTGGCGCGCAACTGGGCGATGATTCCGCACGTCACTCAGCACGAAGACGCCGACATCACCGAGCTGGAAGCCTTCCGCAAGAAGCTCGGCGAAGAGAACAAGGATCTGAAGATCACCCCGCTGGTGTTCCAGATCAAGGCCGTGGTGGCGGCGCTGAAGAAGTTCCCGCAGTTCAACGCCTCGCTGGACGAAACCGGCGAGAAGCTGATCCTCAAGAAGTACTTCCATATCGGCATTGCGGTGGACACGCCCGATGGCCTGGTGGTGCCGGTGATCCGCGACTGCGACAAGAAGGGCCTGCTGGACCTGGCCATCGAACTGGGCGAGATCTCCAAGAAGGCGCGCGACAAGAAGCTCGGCCCCAGCGAGATGTCCGGCGGCTGCTTCTCCATCTCCTCGCTCGGCGGCATCGGCGGCACGGCGTTCACGCCCATCGTCAACGCGCCGGAAGTGGCCATCCTCGGCGTATCCAAGGCGGCGACCAAGCCGGTGTGGAACGGCAAGGAATTCGCGCCGCGCCTGATGCTGCCGCTGTCGCTCAGCTACGACCACCGCGTGATCGACGGCGCGCTCGCCGCGCGCTTCGCTTCCTACCTCGCACAGCAGCTGGGCGACATCCGCCGCCTGCTGCTGTGATGTGACTTTTCCCTCTCCCCTGTGGGGAGAGGGCAGGGTGAGGGGCGGGTGCTCGCGGCATCGCCTCAACAGGTAGCGAACAAGAACAAAGGATTCCCCATGGCAAGCACCATCGAAATCAAAGTCCCCGACATCGGCGGCCACGACAACGTGCCGGTGATCGAGGTGCTGGTGAAGGTCGGCGACACCGTCGCCAAGGAACAAAGCCTGATCACGCTGGAATCGGACAAGGCCACGATGGAAATTCCGTCGAGCGCCGCCGGCGTGATCAAGGAACTGAAGGTCAAGGTCGGCGATGAAGTGTCCGAAGGCGCGCTGATCGCGGTGCTCGAAGCATCCGCCGCCGCCGCCGCTCCTGCTCCCTCTCCCCTTGCGGGAGAGTCCCAAAAAGGGGATGAAGGCCGGGGAGAGGGCGCAACCTCGCCTCGCTTTTCAACTGGCAACGCTCCCGCCACTCCGGCCCCCGCTCCCCAATCCTCTCCGACGAAGGGAGAGGCAGTGAAGGTGCCGCAGGCCGCGGGCGCCTCCGGTCGCACGCCCGACATCGAATGCAAGCTCGTCGTGCTCGGCTCCGGCCCCGGTGGCTACACTGCCGCGTTCCGCGCCGCCGACCTCGACGTGGACACCGTGCTGGTCGAGCGCTATGCCTCCCTCGGCGGCGTCTGCCTCAACGTGGGTTGCATCCCGTCCAAGGCGCTGCTGCATGCCGCCGCGGTGATCGATGAAGCGGAAGCGATGGCCGCGCACGGCGTCAGCTTCGGCGCGCCGAAGATCGACCTCGACAAGCTGCGCGACTTCAAGACCAAGGTGGTCGGCAAGCTCACCGGCGGCCTGTCCAGCATGGCCAAGCAGCGCAAGGTGCGCACCGTGCAGGGCGTGGGCACCTTTATCTCGCCGAACGAGATGGAAGTCCAGACGGCCGAAGGCACCAAGCTCATCCGCTTCGAGAACGCCATCATCGCGGCCGGTTCGCAGTCCGTGAAGCTGCCGGCGTTCCCGTGGGACGACGAGCGCGTCATGGATTCCACCGGCGCGCTCGAACTGAAGGAAGTGCCCAAGAAGCTGCTCGTGGTCGGCGGCGGCATCATCGGCCTGGAAATGGCCACCGTGTATTCCTCGCTCGGCAGCGAAGTGACTGTGGTCGAGTTCATGGACCAGATCATCCCCGGCGCCGACGCCGACCTGATCAAGCCGCTGTCGCAGCGCCTGGCCAAGAAGCTCAAGGGCGTGCACCTCAAGACCAAGGTGGTGGACGCCAAGGCCACCAAGAAGGGCATCGAGGTCAGCTACGAAGGCGAAAGCATTCCGGAAACCACCATGTTCGACCGCGTACTGGTCGCCGTGGGCCGCTCGCCCAACGGCAACAAGATCGGCGCGGACAAGGCCGGCGTGGCCGTCACCGAGCGCGGCTTCATCAACGTCGATACGCAGATGCGCACCAACGTGAAGCACATCTACGCCATCGGCGACCTGGTGGGCCAGCCCATGCTGGCGCACAAGGCCACGCACGAGGCGCGCGTGGCGGCGGAAGTGGTCGCCGGCATGAAGAGCCACTTCGACGCGCGCGTGATCCCCTCCGTCGCCTTCACCGATCCGGAAGTGGCATGGGTGGGCGTGACCGAGCGCGAGGCCAAGGAGAAGGGCCTGAAGGTTGGCGTGGGCAAGTTCCCGTGGGTGGCCAGCGGCCGCGCCATCGGCATCGACCGCACCGAGGGCTTCACCAAGCTGATCTTCGACGAGGACACCCATCGCATCGTCGGCGGCGCCATCGTCGGCCCGCATGCGGGCGACCTGATCAGCGAGATCTGCCTGGCCATCGAGATGGGCGCGGAAGCGGCCGACATCGGCCTCACCCTCCATCCGCATCCCACGCTGGGCGAATCGGTGGGCATGGCGGCGGAAGCCTACGAAGGCACCATCACCGATCTGTACATGCCGAAGAAGAAAAAGTAAGCGACGGTCAGCGACGCGAAGAAAGAGCCCGGGGAAACCCGGGCTCTTTCTTCTGCGATCAGTTCGACTCGGTGAACTGGATCGACGGGTTGCTGCCGCCCGAGGCGGTGCAGGGACCCAAGTTGAGGTTGTTGCTTTCGCCGGTGCTGCCGGAGTTGGCCACGCACGAGGGCACGGCGGTGGAGCCGTCGGTCACGGCGAGCTTCACCGTGATGGACGAGCCGCTGTTGAACTGCGCTTCCGAACCGCCGGCGTTGCCGACCACGTTGAACTCGCCGACCTTCCACACCTGGGCGAGATACAGCACGCTGTCCTTGCCGCTGGAGCTATAGGCCTTGGTGCCGTTGGTGAACACCACCGTGTCGTTGCCGCCCGCGGTGGCCGTGCCGGTCAGCTTGACGTTGGCCAGCTGCGTGGCCGGCACGTCCGGCGCGGTGGCCGCGGCGCTGTTCTTGTAGCAGTCGCCGGCGCCGTCGCTGCCGAAGCCGCTCGGGCAGCTCGAGCCGCCATAGCCGATCAGCCAGTACTGCATGAACACCGCCGCCGAACCCTGCACCTCGTAGTCCGGCGCATAGACGAACTGCTGCCACACGGTGCAGCCGGAGTGGCCCTTGCAGGCCGAGGTGGTGTCGTCAAAGCTGGAGTTGATCTGCAGCGAGTACTCGTTCGGGCCCAGGATGCCGCCGCCGCCATAGGCGGCCACGCCCACGCCCTTCTCCGACGTCACGCCCGTCACCGAGGGGAAAGTGCCGACAGCCTGCGTGATCAGGGTGCTGGTCTGGATCGTGTAGTCGTTGCCGTTGCCGGCGGTTTGCGCGGCGCCGCGGTTGAACAGTTTGAAGCGCGGCACCGGCGCGACGCGCGGCGTGAGCTGATGGCAGGCCGACTGATGCCAGATGACGCTGGGATAGGTGGCTTCAAAACAGCCTTCCGACGGCGTGGCGATGTGCGCCATGTTCTCGCGCCAGCTGGCTTGCGCCTGTTCCTCCAACGTACCGAAGCGGTTGGCGGTCTGGGCGGATACGACGGCGGGAAGACAGGTGGCGGCGATCAATCCTGCGAGAAGCGCGATCTTGGTTTGTGCACGCATTGAGTTTCTCCCTGGTACGCGAATAGTCATTTGGTTTTTCGGCCGCGAACGATGTCGTGGCCGGCGACAGACAACAACTCACCTACACGCCGGCAACCGGAGGGTTGCAGCGATGCTCTTGCGGTCTCTATTTGCCCCTGCTGCAAGGCGAAGGGCGGCGATCACATCCCCATCACGAGTGTCTGAAAATCACAAGGATCACAAGCACTCTGCAGCGTTTGGTAACTCATACGTCATGCACTTGCAAATCGAAAAAAAGTGCGTCGCTGCATGTAAGGAGTTCGACAGATTGGCTTGCATCGACAAAAGCGATGCGAGGCATTGAGTACAAAGAAAATCTCACCGTGCTTCTGTCGTTGCGCGGTTCGTTGCGCACAAGGCCGATCGCAAAAAGGCACGAGCGTGAAAATCGTCATCACGGCGGTCGAATGCAAGCTTCGATCGCGATGGTCGTCGAGTTCAAAAAGTGCCTGAAAATAGGCATTTTCGATGCCGTCGAAATATCTGTGATGCACTTCGCAATTCATGCGCGCAGCGCGCTGAAGTTGTGACCGCTTCGTGAAGTTTCTCAATGGATGCGCGACCGCTGAAACGCGTTGCGATCATGGCTGATCGATGCGGTGTCGATGGCGCGTCGTGCGTGGCGCCCATTCGCGATTTTGCAGCGCCGCTCGCGTTGCGGCGCTGCGCGCGAAGGGGAGCGTGTCTCTCCGCTGCCCGGCTACATCACTTGCTGTCCGCGTCCAGTGCTTCCTTGATCGGCGCCGAAGCAGCCTTCAGGTACTCGATGGTTCCCTTCGCGCTGGTGATCATCTGCTGCGACACGCTGAGGAATTCCAGGGGATCGATGTCCTTGCCCAGCTTGACGCGCGTCTGCAGGTCGACCATGCGCGGCGCATTCAGCGCGACGGTGGCGTTGTGGGTGGTCCAGCTCGCCGCGTCGCGCAGGGCGGCATAGGCGATGGCGTAACGGTGCAGTTGCTGCGAGTCGATCCAGGTGGCCGACTGGTTGGCGACCGCGACGTCCCATGCTTCGTTGTTGAATGCCGGCCAGTTGATGGCGAGTGCGAAGCTCTTGCTCCGTTCGCGGATGTGCTGGTTGATTTCCGCATCCGGCAGGCCCTTGCGCACGTCGTCGCTGATGGCCGCGTCCAGCGCGATCAGGGGATCGAGCTTCTTCTGGTTCAGATCAATGGTGGCCTGGATGTCGTGCAGCGTATTGGCCAGCTCCGTACGGATCTGCGCACTGGCGTACTCCGCGGCATGCTTGTGGTGCACGTGCTCGATCCACTGCTCCAGCCCGAGCGCCGTCAGGATGCTGAGCACGATCATCAGGTAATGCTGCAGGAACTCGCGCAGCGAATGCATCTTCAGCTTGGGTACTTCGAAATGCATGAGCGGTTCATCCATGGAGGTGGGAAAGTGCAGGGTGTTATTCGTCGTAGCCGAGCCGGGCCATCATCGGTCGAAGCAGGGGTAGCACGGGTTCGAACTTCTCGCGATAGGCATGCCATCGGTTCACCGCCTTGCGATGAATACCTTCAGTAACCTGCGCATAGCTCGGTGTGCTGATGTAACCCTTGGCCCGCGCATGCTCGGCGAAGCGAGCCATGGGCGACGTGTCATCCACATCGAGGAACTGGCCAAGTCGCGCGACATGCTCATCGAAGCGGCTGACCACCGACTCGTAACGCCACTCCAGCACGCGCGGCGCGAATACCTCGACCTGCCTGTACCAGTGCTCGAAGGCCTGTACGTAACCTTCAGCAAGCCGTTGCAGCGATGAGCAGAGCACCATGAAAGGCGGTGAGCGGAAGGGGAGCATGTAGCAACTGAGCAGCACGTCGCAGGGATGGCGCAGGCACAGGATGATGCGCGCTTCCGGGAACAGGCGCGCGATCATGGGTAGGCACAGCATGTTGAGCGGGTTCTTGTCGACGAGGCGACGCTGGCCGAGATCGGGAACGACCCTGTTGGCCATGCCAGCGTAGATCGCGCGCAGCTGATCCGCCTCGGGCTGCGTCATGCCGGCCAGATCGCCGGGATAGGACTGGCCAGCGGCCTGCATGCGGTCGATCAGCTCATAGACGAAGCCACGTTCGTCCATGGAGCGAAAATCCGGATGCGAGTCGAGCATCTGCTCCAGCAGCGTGGTGCCGGAGCGCGGAAAGCCCACCACGAAAACCGGGCTCTGCGCGCTGGTGGGAGCCGATAGCGTCGTCCAGCGATCGTGCTCGAGGTGACTGACATCATGCACCGACATGGCCAGGGGGCGGCTGCCCTTGACCGTGAGTTCCGGGACGAGCTGCCTGGCGATGTCCCACTGGACGGCGTGGGCCAGTTCGGCAGCCTCCCAGGCTTGCTGGTGGCGCCCTTGCTTGCTCCTTGATCCGGCTAGCCCGAAGGCGGCCGTAGCGCGTTCGTCGGATGTATGGCTGCGTGCGAGCAGGCGCTCGTACAGATCGGCGGCGACGTCCGCGTGGCCGCGCCGCAACGCAATGGCCGCGCGCGCCTGCCAGAGGGCGGCGGTGAGTGCGGCGTCGTGTTCGCGGGTGGACTCCAGCACGTCGCGCGGCAACCGATCCAGCTCCGCCTGCGCGCGTTCGATCTGGTTGCTGCGTTCGTAGATGGCCGCGCGCAAGGCGGCGATGCGCCAGGACATGACTTGCGCGTCCTGGCCTTCCGGCATCACAGCCTCCGACAGCACGCGGAACGCGTTGTCATGGCTTCCCTGGGCGGACAGCATCGTTGCCAGCAGTAGCGCCTGCTCGGCGGGTTGAGGGGGCCATGCCTCCACGCCGGCAAGCATGGCTTCCTCGCCCTGATTGTCGCCACAGCGATGACAGGCGTAAGCCGCCTGCAGGCGCGCATCGACAAAGCCCGGGACAAGCTGCACGGCATCGAGCAGGGCCTGGCGTGCCTGCAGCCAGTGCTGCTGCTGGGCATATAGCAGCCCGAGGTTGTAGTGGATCTGCGTCTCCTGTGGCGCCAGTGCCAGCGCTTGCAGCAGGGCATGTTCGGCGGTGTCGAGATCGCCAAGTTGGCGCGCTACGACCGAGAGGTTGTTCCAGTACTCCGGAAGGTGCGGGTTGCGTCGCACCAGCCACTGGAAGGTACCCAGGGCTTCAGGGAGAAGATTGCTCGATTGCTGCGCGGCGCCCAGCACAAGCAGTGCCGTTTCGTCACCGTCTTCGGTGGTGCACAGCGGCTCGCCCAGGGTCAGTACGGTAGCAAGATCGCCGCGATGGTAGGCGGCCAGCATGCGGGCGGCGAGATCGTTGGTGGATGGCGAATGCTCCGTCATCCGTGAATCCTAACAGCGAGAGGGCCGCGACGGATTCGTCGCGGCCCCCGCGCCTTGTTGCGGTCAGGTCAGAACTTGACCGTGGCGCGAGCCCAGTAGTAACGGCCCATGACATCGTACGTAGCGGTATCGACGTTGTAGTTCGAACCGTTCTGATAGCTCAGCGGCGGAATCTTGTTGCTGAGGTTGTCGATGCCCAGGTCGAAGCGGGTGTGGATCTTCGACCACTCGTAACCGGCCTGGATGGAGTGGTACAGCACGGACGCCATCGGTGCGGTGGCGCCGGTGTCCAGGTTGGCGTTGAGGTTGCTCACACGACTGATGAAGCGCGACTGCCACTGGGCGCTCCACGGACCCAGTGCCCAATTGAGCGTGAACGTGCCACGGAACCGGGGGATGTTGCCGAACTGCAGGCCATACGTGCCGGCATAGTTGATCGTTTCAGCACCCGGCTGGCCGGGGCTGGCATCGTTCTTGTACGTCGAAACGTAGGTGCTGTTCAGGCCCGCCTTGAAGTTACCCGGGTCCACGCTGCCGATGTCAAAGTGCGGGATGGCGTAGTTCAGGGTGAAGTCGATGCCACTCGTGCTCAGGTTGCCCAGGTTCACTACCGGCGTATTGATGTAGTTGACGGCGCCGGCAAGCTTGTTGGTCTGGTCGTAGCGGTTGATGTACGAGCAGTAAGGACTGTTGTTGTTGTTGAAGCAGGCGTTCACCACCGTTTGCGCCTGGATCGGTGTCAGCGTGTCGGTGAGGTAGATGTGCCAGAAGTCCAGGCTGCTCGACAAGCCCTCCAGCCAACTGGGCGAATAGACCAAGCCGATATCGATGGACTTGCCCTGTTCCGGCTTCAGCTTGCTGCCAATGGCAGCGGCACCGGAGTAGTACGCGGTGACCTGGCCGATCGGGTTGCCGCTCCAGTTCTGAGGCACGTTCTGACACGCCGCGGCATGTTGGGCCAGCTGCGCCGTGGTCAGGTGCACGCAGGGATCGGTGAGGTTGGGGCCCGCGACCGTGCGGCCGTCGTACAGTTCATCCATGTTCGGCGCACGGAACACCTGCGAAACCGTGCCGCGCATCAGCAGGTCGGCGATCGGGCGATACTCGATGGCGATCTTGCCGTTGGTCGTGTTGCCCGAACTGTCATAGTCCGAATAGCGCAGGCCGACGTCGACATTCAGCGAGTAGGCGAACGGCTGTTCGGACAGCAGCGGGATCAGCGTTTCGGCGTAGAGCTCCTTCACGCTGTCGCTGCCGCCACCGGGCGAGCCGCAGGCTTCGGAAAGCACGACGCAGGTGTTGGTGGTCGGGTCCAGGACCGCGTCGGCGGTCACGTTGTACGACATCGACGTCTTGCGATACAGCGCACCCACCGAAAGCTGCATGGCGCCCGCGGGCAGATCCCACAGTTCGCCCGACGCGTTCGCCTGCGCCTGCTTCATGGTGTTGGTGAGGGTGTACTGCGGTGCATCCACGCCCTTGCGCAAAAGCGCCGTCACCGCAGGGTTGGCCTGGTCGAAGATGTTGGCACCGGCATCGATGGCGGCCTGGAAGGCCGGCACGTTCACTTCGTTGTAGTTGGTCTGTACACGACGCGTATGGCCGTAGTCGACGCTGGCATCCCAGATCCAGCTGCTTTGACCGAAGTTGCCACGCAGGCCGGCGTTCACCTGTTCGTTCGTGGTGGTGAACGTGTGCAGGCGGGTGCCCAGGCCTGTGAGGCGGGTGTTGAAGGCGTAGCCGCTGTCTGCGCCAGGTGCGGCCGGATCGACCAGCGTGCCCTGGCTGAAGGTAACGCCGAACGGGTTGTTCGGGTTGCTGGCCAGCACGTGCCAACCGTCGCCCACCCCGGTCGGCGCCGGTGCATCCTGGCCGGCCGAGTTGGTGTGGTTGTAGAACGCCTCACCGAAGAACGTCACGTAGTCGTTGAACTTATAGTTGCCGAGCACGAAGACGTTGGTGCGTTCCTGCTGCTGCTGAATGTAGTTGTAGGCGTTGTAGTTGTACGTGTCGTTGGCGTTGCTGAAGCAGCGATAGTTGCTGAGGCTGTTGCCCGTACCGTTGGCCAGCGTCACATAGGCGTTGCCTTGCGAGTTGATCTCGCAACCGCCGGGCGTCCTGTCTCCTGGCGGATTCGTTGCCGGGACGAGAAGGCGGCCAGTCGGAATGGTGTGCGAACCGGACGGTTGCGGGCCGCCGTTGTACAGGTACAGCTGACGGGCCGAGAAATCGCGACGTGGCGCGAGCACCGGGTTGTACTTGTTGTAATCGACGCCGGCGACGATGTTGCCCTGGTCGCCAGACGCACCAATGGTGAACTGCGCACCGCGACGCTGACCATCGCCGTGGTCCGAGATGCCGTCGTTGACGCTGAGTTCCGCGCCCTTGTAGTCCTTGCGCAGGATGAAGTTGACCACGCCGCCGATGGCGTCGGAGCCGTAGACCGTGGAAGCGCCTTCCGCCAGCACGTCCACGCGCTCAACCATGTTCTGCGGAATCATGTTGAGGTCGGCGTTGGCGAGGCGCTGGCCGTCCACCAGAACCAGCGTGCGGTTGATGCCCAGGCCGCGCAGAGATACGCGTGCCGCGCCGTCGCCGCCTTCCAGCGTGGGGCTCGCGCCGCCGCCGCCGTTGCTGTTGTTCTGCGTGTTGGTGGCGTTACCCGCGACGCTGGGCAACTGCTGCAGCACGTTGCCGAGGGTGGGACTGCCGTTGTTGGTGATGGCGCTGCGGTCGAGGGTGACGACCGGGCTGGCCGTTTCGGCGTCCACGCGGCGGATCAGCGAGCCGGTGACGGAGACGGCGGTCAGCGTTTTGGCGCTGGACTGCTTGGGCTGTTCGGTGGTGCTCTGGCCCTGCGTGTTTTGCGCGCTCGATGCGTCCTTGTTTGTTGTGGCGTCCTGTGCCTGAGCCATGGCGGCCGTGGATGCGATACCGACGGAAAGCGCCAGACGTACCGCTATCGACAGACGATTGTAGTTGGACTGCATGGATATCTCCCCGAATTCGTAGGCAAAAGAGTCCCCGCTATAGGCGCCTGGACGTCTATAGGTGTTGCACCGCTTGTTGGGTTCCCCGCAGCCACTCTTTCAGGAAATGAAGATCGAGACAAGGGCTCTTTAACAAATTATTTCGTCGTCGAAAGCTTTCACGCGTGGTTTCACTTGAAACCAATGTTGCCGAACAGATCGCTCTGTGCGGCGAAACTGTCTGCTTCGACAAATCCCGCTAGCCCAACGCCGACCAAGCGATAGTGGGTTTCCGCTGGTCGATCAACGCGATCGCGCAACGCGCAGGCGATGTCCGCAACTTCCTGCGCCGACTCGGGACGTGACGATGGCGTGAAGCTGCGCGTCAGCGAGTGGAAGTCCGAGGTCTTGAGCTTGAGCACGACGGTGCGCGCGAGGCGCGCGTGCGGGCCGGTGGCTTCGCGCTGGTGAGCCGCCCAGGTCTTTTCCGCCAGCCGGCGGATGTGCGGCTCGAGGTCATCCAGGGTCAGGTCGCTTTCGAAGGTGTCCTCGGCCGACACCTGCAGCGTCGGGCGATCGGGCTGCACCGGATGCTCATCGATGCCCAGCGACAGTTCGTGCAGGCGGCTGCCCCAGCGGCCGAAGCGGTGTTCCAACTCCGGCGCACCCAGCCTTCGCAGGTCGGCCACCGTGGCGATGCCGAGTTCCGCCAGCTTCGCCTCCATCACCTTGCCGACGCCAGGCAGGCGGCCGACGGGCAGCGGTGCGAGAAAGGCTTCCACCTGATGCGGACGCACCACGAACAGGCCGTCGGGCTTGCGCCAGTCCGAGGCGATCTTGGCGAGGAACTTGTTGGGCGCCACGCCAGCCGAGGCGGTAAGCGATGTTTCCTCGCGAATGGCGGCGCGGATGGCTTCCGCGGTGGCGGTGGCCGATGGCAGCCGGGTGTGCGTGGTGGTGACGTCGAGATAAGCCTCGTCCAGCGACAGCGGTTCTATCAGGTCGGTATGGCGGGCGAAGATCTCGCGCACCTGCCGCGACACCGCCTTGTAGCGGCTGAAGTCGGGCGGCACGAAGATCGCCTGCGGGCACAGCCGTTCCGCGCGCACGGCGGGCATGGCCGAGCGCACGCCGAACTTGCGCGCCTCGTAGCTGGCCGCGCAGACCACCGAACGCGCGCCGCGCCAGGCCACCACCACGGGCTTGCCGCGCAACGAGGGGTCGTCGCGCTGCTCCACCGACGCGTAGAACGCGTCCATGTCGACGTGGATGATCTTGCGAGGCTGGGCTGGCACAGCGGGCGGCATGGCGAACGGGGTGCACAGTCAAGCACGAAATGGCGTCGCTGGCGCGGGGCGGGACGACGTGCCGTAATGCCCGTCATTCCCGCGAAGGCGGGAATCCAGTGCCTTTGACTTTTGGGTTCGCCTAAAGTCGCTGGATTCCCGCCTTCGCGGGAATGACGGGGTTTCTCCGTAGCACTGGTGCACGGGCCGCCACGCGCGCGCTATCAACACCCATCACTGCCACGGCATATGCAAGCTCGCATCGACACGCTGCTCGTCCAGCTTCACGAAGGTATCGAGATAGAACGTGTCGAGCTTGAAGCGCTGCGCCGCGGTAAAGAACGCCATCAGCGACAGGATGCGCTGCGGATTGCGCGCCCACGGCGGCACGTATACCGCGCGTCCGATCAGGCCGTCCTGCAGATAAGGGCTGAGCGTGATCACGTCGGACATGGTCACGCGGCCCGCGAACAGCAGGGGCAGCATCTCCACGTGGCCCTCCTGCAGCACCTTGCGGATGAACACGTAGATGCCCATCACGCCTTCCAGGTAGGCGCCGTCCTTGGTGAAGCAGATGCGGCCGCGCGGGTCGCCGCCGCGGAAGATGCGCGCCGCGCTCTGGTAGCTCTCCACTGGCGACTGGCCGGCGTCGAGGAAACCGCGGAACACCTCGATGAAGTCCGCGCCGTCCAGCGCGCTTTTCACGGCGACCACGCGCAGCGCGATGCGGCGTAGCCGGTTCAGGTCGATCGCGCCGGTGATGATCTCCGAGAACGTCGCCAGGCCCTCCTGCGCGCGGGTGGTGCGTGGCGCGCCCAGGCCCAGCGATTTGAAATACGGCTGGTGCTTGCCGTTGAGCAGCGTGGCGGTGTGCACGAAGGCTTCGTGCTCGGTGAGCTGCTCCAGGTCCAGCGCCGAGAACAGCGCGGTCGAACGCAGGTTGATGCTCTTGCTGCCGGCCGTCGCCTTGGACGGCAGGTCCGGGTCGAGCACCACCTTCACCTCGTCCTTGTCGAAGAACGGGCCCAGCCGTTCGCGCAGGCGCTGGGCGAATTCCTCGGCGGGAATGTCCGCCGGCACGTGCGGGATGCCTTCGCGGCTGACCAGGTCGTCGCTGATGCGGAGCAGGTCCTTCGCCGCGTCCACGGCGTTGGAGGTCTGCCCCGGGTAGATCGTGTCGGGTCGCCCGTACAGCGCCGTCGAGCAGCGCGTGAAGGTTTCCGTGCCCACGCCCATCAGCATCTGCGCGGCGGTGAGATAGCTCCAGGCCGTCTTGAACAGCCAGTCGCCCAGCGGATGGCCGCGGTCGAGCTTGGCCATGATGGCCTTCAGCGCGGCCATTTCGCCGGTGAGGTCGGGGTGGCGCACGGGAGGCTCGGGCAGTACGGGGTTGCCCTTTTCGTAGGAGGCCATGAAGGTCGCCTCCATCGATTGCGGCCAGTCGATGGCCTTCAGCACGCGGATCTTCTTGCCCACCGCGACCAGCTCGCGGTCGCATTGGAGCAGGGGACCAAGGGTCTTGTCGTCCTCGGGGCGGACGACGCTTGCGACGGTGCTCATGGTGCCTCCGGATGATCTTCAGCGGGGATGGCGTGAGTGACGCAGGGCGGGACTATGGCTTTGCCTCGGCCGGGCCGGAAGCGAAAAACTACTGATAGCCGTGAGAAATCGTTGTGTGCGGCCATGGCCTGGCGATCCACGAATCAGCGAGTCGCGGCGCCCCCAACGGACGTCAGTCGTACATCGCGGCGCAGTCCGCTATCTTCGGTGCTCCGCCCACCGTGCAGGACCTTGCGCCGCCCCATGACCGCTGAGACATCTTCTTCGTACGTGCGTCGCCTCGGCACCTGGGATGCGGCCGCCATCGTGATCGGTGGCGTGATTGGTGCCGGCATCTTCCGCAGTGCGTCCACGGTGGCGGAGCGCACGTCGTCAGGGGCGCAGTTGCTCACGCTGTGGGCGGTGGGCGGCCTGCTCACCCTGGCCGGCGTGCTCTGTTATGCGGAACTCGGCGCGCGCCGGCCGCAGGCGGGCGGCGTCTACATCTATCTGCGCGAGGCGTTTGGCCAGCTGCCGGCCTTCCTGTTCGGCTGGACCATGGCGCTGATCAACTATCCCGGCAGCGTGGCGGCGGTGGCGACCACGTTCGCGGACTATTTCTGTACGGCGGTGGGCCTGTCGCCGCTGCTGTGGGTGAAGCCGGTGGCGGCCGGCGCCATCGCCTTTATCGTGGGCGTCAATTTCTTCGGCATCCGCGCCGGCTCGCGCATGCTCAACCTGTTCACCCTGCTCAAGCTGTCGGCGATCGCGCTGGTGGTGGTGACCGGCGTCGTTCTCGCGCACGGACAGTTCGGCAGCGTGCTGGCCACGGATACGGTGCATCACGCCTCGCCGGGGGCTTTCCTTGGCGCCTTGCTGCCAGTGCTCTTTACCTATGGCGGTTTCCATTACCTCAACGACCTTGCCGGCGAAGTGCGCGAGCCGCAGCGGACGCTGCCGCGTGCGCTGGGCCTGGGGCTCGGCGGCGTGGTGGTTTGCTATGTGCTGGTGAACTTCGCCTACCTCGCGGGTCTCGGCCACGCGGGGCTGGCCGCCAGCCAGGCGCCGGCGGCCGACCTGATGCGCCACCTGTTCGGCGAAAGCGGAGCCACGCTCATTGCCGTGGGCATTGCCTGCTCCACCTTTGGCTATTGCAGCATCGCCATTGCCGGTGGCGCGCGCGTGCTGCAGACCATGGGCGCGGACGGCATGCTGTTCCGCGCCGTGGGCCGCATCCACGCCGGCTCGCACGCGCCGCGCGTGGCGCTGAGCGTGCTGGGCGGCTGGGCCATCGTGCTGGTGATCTCGGGCAGCTTCGGCCAACTGGTCGACTACACCACGGTAGGCGAGTGGCTGTCGCATGCGTTCGGCATCGCCACGCTGTTCTGGTATCGCCGGCGTTTCCGCAACGAGCCGTCACCGTACCGCGTGCCGTTGTATCCGGTGTTGCCGCTGTTGTTCGTCTGCACGGTGCTGGGCGTGATCATCGTCACCTCCATCCATTCGCCGGGCGACGCGGGCATGAGTCTCGCGCTCATCGCGGCAGGCGTGCCGGTGTATTACGCGTGGCGCGCATGGCAGCGGAGGGCGGCATGAAATTGCGTTCGCGTGCGGCCGCGATCCAGCAAGGCAGCCTTCAGACGGCGCAGGCATACTGCCGCCACTTCCTTGTGCCGAGCCCCCGATGAAACGGATCGCTCCCCTCGCCGTCGCCTGCCTGCTCGCCCTTGCGGGCTGCCACAAGGCCAGCGACACCGATCGGGCCGACCTCAGTCATGCGGCCGCCGCGCCTGCCGCGGCGTCTTCCAGCACGGGCCATGCGTCCGCGCCGGCCACGCCGCAGACCACGCTCGATCACGTGACGCTCGACGGCAAGCCCGTCACCGTCGACGGCATGTCGCTGCAGCGCTACGTGTTCCAGCCGTCGCCGCAGCCGCAGGTCACGGTGATGCTGGACAAGGGCGACTGGTCGAAGGAGGGCTCGCTGCGTGTGGACATGCAGAACGCGATGTCCTGGGCCGTGACGCTTTCCGTGGATATCGACGGCGCGAAGCCGGGTGAGCACCTGCACGCCACCGTGGGCATTCCCGCTGGCCCGCCGCAGACCCTGGTGATCCCGCTGCACGCCGCTTCGCCGCGCGCCATGGGCATGCAGGCCGGCCCGCCGATGCCTTATGTGTCGGGCGGCAAGCGTCTGTTCGTGGCGACGACGGTGGAAGGCTCGCTCGATCTCGCCCATGTGAAGTCGGTGCGCCTGAGCATGACCGCGCCGACCGCGCCGCAGACCCTGCTGTTCGGCAAGCTCGACACCTCGCATGGCGACCACGACCTGCGCGATGCCTATACCGGCATCGTCGACGCCTGGGGCCAGTACACGCGCGGCCAGTGGCCGGGCAAGGTGGATTCCGACGACGCCCTGCGCGGCCCCCATCCCAAGGCCCGGCCGAAACCCAAGTCCGGCACCGCTGTCGCGGCGACCGCCGCGCCGACGCAGCCGCCGCCGCACAAGAGCTTCGATCGCTATGGCGGACGCACGGACGTCCCCGCGTTCAAGGCCACCGGCTGGTTCCGCACCGAACAACGCAACGGCCGCTGGCAGTTCGTGACGCCGGAAGGACATGCGTTCTTCTCGCTGGGCGTGAACGTGGTGGACGACGACGGTGGCCGCACCTACATCGAAGGCCGCGAGTTCATGTTCAAGGACCTGCCGCGCGACAGCGGCCGCTGGGCGCCGTTCTACGGCACCACCGGCAAGGCCACCGGCGACCAGGCGGCAGCGAACGGCCTGGCCTATCACCAGGGCAAGTGGTTCGACTACTACTCGGCCAACCTGTTCCTGGCCGACGGCCGCCATTGGCGGCAGGCGTGGCGCACGCGCACCCTCGAACGCCTCGGCCACTGGGGTTTCAACACGCTGGGCAACTGGAGCGACGATGCGCTGACGCAGATGCATCGCATGGCGTATACGCGCTCGGTGAACATCAGCGGCAACTTCGGCAACGTGTCCAGCGGCTACGACTATTGGGGCCGCATGCCCGATCCGTTCGATCCGCGCTTTGCGCAGGCCGCCGACGCGGCCGCCGCGCAAGCCGCGAAGGAAGTGCGCGACGACCCGTGGATGCTCGGTTATTTCGCGGACAACGAACTGGCCTGGGCGGGACAAGGCCCGCAAGGACGCTGGGGGCTGGCGCAGGGCACCTTGCGCGGCGAGGCCCGCAGCCCGGCCAAGCAGGCCTTCATCGCGGCGCTGAAGACGAAGTACGGCACGCCGGCGAAGCTCGCCGCGGCGTGGGGCATCACGCTGGATTCGTGGGACGCCTTGAACGCCACCAACTTCGCCGCGCCGCCGCCGGATGACGCGCATCCCGCCATCGCCGACGATTACAGCGCCTGGCTGCGCACGTATGCGGATCAGTACTTCCGCACGGTGGCGCAGGCGATCCACAAGCACGATCCCCATCACCTGTTCCTGGGCGGCCGCTTCGGCGTGCACACGCCCGAAGCGGTGGCGTCGTGCGCGCAGTTCTGCGACGTGGTGAGCTTCAGCGGCTATGCGGACGTGCCCGAGCATGCCTTCGACACGGAGGCCTTCGCCAAGCTCGGCAAGCCTGCGCTGATCTCGGAATTCCACTTCGGTTCGGACGATCGCGGTCCGTTCGGCAAGGGCGTCGTGCCCGCCTGGAGCGAGGAGCAGCGCGGCGAAGCCTATGCGCACTATGTCGGCGATGCCGTGGCCAATCCGGACATCATCGGCGTGCACTGGTTCCAGTACGTCGACCAGCCCGTCACCGGCCGCCTGATCGACGGCGAGAATGCGCATATCGGCCTGGTCGCCATCACCGACCGGCCGTTCACGCATTTCGTCGATGCGGTGCGCGCGGCCAACCTCAAGACGGGATATTGATCCCGCCGTCAACGGATCAGGCGAGGCTTCGCACCACGCCGAAGGCGATGACGGTGATCACCGCCACGGCCATGCAGGCGCTGGCGGGGCGGATGCGGTGCGCATCGATGCGCGGGATCAGCCGCCACAGCGCCACGACGCCGATGCACATGCTGAGCACCATCGCGCCGCGCGCCAGCGGCGAGGCGAGCATGGCGGTGTAGGGCGGATGGGTGTTGCCGCTCTGCACGGCGACCGCGTAACCGATCAGCATGCTCGCCATGCACCACATCAGGCAGGCCAGATAGGTGCGATTGAACACCACCGCGCACCGTTCCGCCCAGCGCAGCACCGACCAGGCGACGATGGCGACGAACAGCGCGCCGATACTGCTGTAGAGCACCCACCAGAGCAGGATGCTGATAAGGGTGAGCAGGGTGGTCATTCCACAAGGTTCCCGGGTTCTTTATTGCTCGTCATTCCGGCGTACCCCGCAAAAGGGGGCAAGGGCCGGAATCCAGTAGCGGTGCCACGCGGTTTTCGCGGTGACCACGACAAAGCTCGTGTGACGTCACGCGACCACCGACCGTTGTCGCTACTGGATTCCGGCCCTTGCCCCCTTTTGCGGGGTACGCCGGAATGACGGATAGGTGGTGCGCTAAATCCCCACGCGCCGCAGCAGCTTGTCCATCAACCACGCCGGCCCCACCAGCAGATACGCCAGGTCGGTGAGGAAGCTCGGTCGCCGGCCCTCGATGGCGTGGCCGATAAACTGCCCGACCCAGGCCACCACGAACACGCCGATGGCGGTGAGCAGCAACACGTGCGGCCCCAGCGCGCGATAGGCGAATTCGGTCAACAGGCACAGCAGCAACAGCGCGATGAACAACGCGGCGGCAAGCCGGTGCGACTGCTTCCAGTACCAGGCGAACGCCAGCACCAGTGCGCACACCGACCAGAAGCCGGGGCGGCCGATCGTCGGCGGCACGGGGATGGTCCACATCATGGCGATGGCGCACCACACGATCAGCGGCACGCAGATCCAGTGCAGCAGGCGGTTGGTCGGGTGCTGGTGGTCGTTGCTGTAACTGTCCAGCCAGCCTTGCATGCCTTGCGTCGATGCCATCGGTGCGCGCCGCCTTTCGCGAAAAGGTTGAGGATCAGTCATGCAGCACAGCTGGGCGTGCCGGTGCGCTCAGTCCAGCGTGATGTCGGCCAGGCGCTGCAGCGCCTCGGCATACTTGGCGGACGTGGCGGCGATCACATCGGCAGGCACGTGCGGGCCGGGCGCCTTCTTGTTCCAGTCCAGCGTCTCCAGGTAGTCGCGCACGAACTGCTTGTCGTAGCTCGGCGGGCTGATGCCGACCTGGTAGGAGTCGGCCGGCCAGAAACGCGAGGAGTCCGGCGTGAGCATCTCGTCCATCACGTAGAGCTTGCCGTACTCGTCGGTGCCGAACTCGAACTTGGTGTCGGCGATGATGATGCCGCGCTCGGCCGCATACGCCGCCGCCCACTTGTAGATGGACAGCGTGGCCTCGCGCACCTGCTCGGCGAGTTCCGGACCCACGGCGGCCACCACCGCATCGAAGCTCACGTTCTCGTCGTGGTCGCCCACGGCGGCCTTGGTCGACGGCGTGAAGATCGGCTCCGGCAGCTGCTGCGCCTGCTTCAGGCCGGCCGGCAGCTGGATGCCGCACAGCGCGCCGGTGGCCTGGTAGTCCTTCCAGCCCGAGCCGATGAGGTAGCCGCGCGCGATGGCTTCCACCGGCACCGGCTTCAGGCGGCGCGTGACCACGGCGCGCTTCTCGTACAGCTTCAGGTCGGTGCCGGCGGGCAGCACGTCGGCCAGCGGCACGTCGAGCAGGTGGTTGGGCACCAGGTGCGCCGTCTTGGCGAACCAGAAGTTGGAAATCTGCGTGAGCATCTCGCCCTTGCCCGGGATCGGATCGGGCAGCACCACGTCGAACGCCGAAAGGCGGTCGCTGGCCACGATCAGCAAGCGATTCTCGGGCAACGCATAGACGTCGCGCACCTTGCCGCGGTGGATCAGGTCCAGGCCCGGGAGGTTCGATTGCAGCAGGGTAGTGGGCACGGTCGTTCGCTCCTGGGTGGCCGGCCTGCGGGGCAGGGCGGGAAAACGGGGAAGACGGGCCGGAACGGGCCGGCGATCAAGCGGACGATTGTAACGGCTGCCACCGGCCCGCGCGGACTTGCTGCGAGAGGGCATGCCCCGGCGGCCATGGCGGCGGCTGCTAGAATCGGCGCTTTTTGAGCCCGGGTCGTTGTCATGGTCCAGCCGCGCCGCCACACATGGCTAGTCCGCACCCTCGCCACCGCTGTGCTGGCGTGGGGCGCGCTGGCGCCGGCGCATGCCGCGCCGCCGTCCAAACCCGCACGGCTGGGTCTGTGCGCGGCCTGCCATGGCGAAACCGGCATGGCGCAGATTCCCGGCGCGCCCAATCTCGCCGGCCAGAAGCTGGATTACCTGCGCGAGGCGCTCAAGCAATACCGCGATGGCCGCCGCAACGTGCCGTTGATGCGCGCGGCGATCGGCCCCGTGAGCGACGCCGACCTCGATGAACTGGCGCGCTGGTACAGCGCGCAAACGCTGTCCGTGCCCTCCAACCAAGGCAACCCATGAATTTCACCTGGACCATCTGGCTCGCCCTGCTCGGCCTGATCTTCGGCCACGGCCTGCCCGGCGCCGTGGTGGGCGGCATCTCCGGCTTCATCATCGACAGCCTGCGCCAGGGCCAGCGCCGCCGCGCCACGCCGGAAGCGGGCGGGTACATCAGCCCGCTGTTCGCCCTGCTGGGCGCAGTGGCGAAATCCGATGGCCGCGTGTCGGAGGCGGAAATCGCCGTCGCCGAGCGCCTCATGCAGCGCATGGGCCTGGAGCACGATCAGCGCAAGCAGGCCATCACCGCCTTCAACGCGGGCAAGCAGCCGGAATTCAACGTGACCCCGGCCATCGAGGAACTGCGCCGCTGGGTGGGCCTGCGCCGCGACCACGCCTTCCCCGTGCTGGACGTGGTGATCGAAACCGTGCTGGCCGAAGGCAACCCACCGCCGGAAAAGATGGCCATCCTGCGCCAGCTCGCCTTCGCGCTGCGCGTGAGCGACATGGAACTGATGGCGCTGATGGCCATGAAGGGCTACGCCTGGAACGCCACCGGCGGCTCGCGCGGCTATGGTTCGCGCGGCAACGGCGGCTACGTGCCGCCCCAGCGCAACACGCAGGGGCCCGACCCGTACACGGTGCTGGGCATCGCGCGCGACGTCGACGACCGCGCGGTCAAGCGCGCCTACCGCAAGCTGATTTCCGAACACCATCCCGACCGCCTGGGCGACCTGCCCGAAGCCATGCGCAAGCAGGCCGAGGCGCGCGCCAGCGAGATCAATGCCGCCTACGAGCGCATCAAGGCCGAGCGCGGGTTCAAATGAGCAGGGAATAGGGAATCGAGAATGGGGAATAGGGCGAGGTGCTACGCTTTCGCTATTCCCTATTCTCCATTCCCGATTCCCTCCGCCCATGAGCAAGCAATCCAACGTCATCGCCCCCTCCATCCTCTCCGCCGACTTCGCGCGCCTGGGCGAGGACACCGCCAAGGCTCTGGCCGCCGGCGCGGACTGGGTGCATTTCGACGTGATGGACAACCACTACGTGCCCAACCTCACCATGGGGCCGATGGTGCTCAAGGCATTGCGCGATTACGGCATCACCGCGCCCATCGACGTGCACCTGATGGTGAAGCCGGTGGACCGCATCGTGCCGGACTTCGCCAAGGCGGGCGCCAGCGTGATCAGCTTTCACCCGGAAGCCAGCGAACATGTGGACCGCACCATCGGCCTGATCAAGGATTCGGGCTGCCAGGCCGGCCTGGTGTTCAACCCGGCCACGCCGCTGTCCTGGCTCGACTACGTGATGGACAAGCTGGACCTGATCCTGCTGATGTCGGTGAACCCGGGCTTCGGCGGGCAGAAGTTCATCCCCTCCGCGCTGGACAAGCTGCGCGAAGTGCGCCGCCGCATCGACGAGAGCGGCCGCCCCATTCGCCTGGAGATCGACGGCGGCGTCACCGCGGCGAATATCGGCGAGATCTCCGCCGCGGGCGCGGACACCTTCGTGGCGGGCTCCGCCATCTTCAACGCGCCGGACTACCAGGCCGTGATCGAGGCCATGCACAAACAGCTGGCCGCGGTGGGCGGCTGATCAAACCCGGACAAGAAAATCCCGGCGCGCGAGCGCCGGGACAAGTTTCGTCGGAACGACGTGTGAGGAGACCACACGACGGCCGGTGATCCACGGCAAGAACCATCGACCGTCAGGAAAACAGACCGAAAAATTACGGAATGGTTCCCGTTATTGCGTCGTCACCTTGCGATAGCGCTTTGTTAACGCGCAAAAAAATCCCCGCCACGAAGGGCGGGGAAGGAACGTGCCTGGAGGAATGAAGCGGTTGTTTCAGACGGGCTGCCAGTCGGGGTCGGGTTCATCCGCCCCGGCGGCCGGCACGCTTCCGTGCGCGCCGGCCGCTTCCAAGGCTTCCACGGCGGAAGAGAGGAAAGGATCGTTCAGGTCGATGTCGTTCATGTGCGGTCTCCTCAGTGCAGGCTCATGACCAGCCCCAGCAGCAGACCGCCCAGGGCCAGCACCACGCGCAGGGGCTCGAAGCCGCGCAGTTCGGCATTGGGGTCGACGTTGGGCTGGCCGGTGGGACGCATGGACGAAGTTTCCTGATTGGACCGCTCCATTGGGCGACGCCCGGCGGGCAGGGTGCCGGGCCCGAATGTGGCAAAACGCGGGCAAGATCGGCCCGTCCACGGGCGGGCGGCCAGGCCTGTGAACCATGCACGTCCGGGTGTGGCGCCGCGCCGATCCGGCATGGCGAAACGCGGGCAGTGCGCGCGGACGGCTTGCGCCGCGTGGGCTCAGGCTGCACGCTGCGCCGTCGCCAACTCGGAGTGAACCATGGGCCGCAGTATCGCCATCGTCGAAGACGAACCGCTGATCCGCGCGAACTACGTCGAAGCACTGACCCGCTTCGGCTATGAAACGCGCGGCTACGGCTCGCGGCAGGAAGCCTCCAGCGCCTTCGCCATGCGCCTGCCCGAACTGGTCATCATCGACATCGGCCTGGGCGACGAGCCCGAGGGCGGTTTCGACCTGTGCCGCGAACTGCGCGCCAAGTCGGCCACGCTGCCGATCATCTTCCTCACCGCGCGCGATTCCGACTTCGACGTGATCTCCGGCCTGCGCCTGGGCGCGGACGACTACCTCAGCAAGGACACCAGCCTGCACCAGCTGGCCGCGCGCATCGCGGCCCTGTTCCGCCGCATCGAATCGCTCAAGGTGCCCGCCAGCAGCGAGACGGTGATCGAGCATGGCCCGCTCAAGCTCGAATCCGAGCGCATGCGCATCACTTGGAACAACGAGGAGATCCCGCTCACCGTCACCGAGTTCTGGATGGTGCACACGCTGGTGCGCTTCCCCGGTCACGTGAAGAACCGCGACCAGCTGATGCGCGAAGCGGAACTGGTGGTGGACGACGCCACCATCACCTCGCACATCAAGCGCATCCGCAAGAAGTTCATCGCCGTGGCGCCGGAGTTCGACGCCATCGAGACGGTGCATGGCGTGGGTTATCGGTGGAAGCCTTGATGAAGCGTTGGTGTTGGGGCTTGCTGCTGTTGCTGGTGATGTCGGCCGCGCAGGCGGCAAGCGGAGAAAAGGCGGCCTCGGTCTCGGGGCCAGCCGATCGCGATATTCCTGCCTGGACGGTGCGCACGGATGTGCCCGACGGTTGGACCCAGGATTGCTGCATGTACGCCAAGGCGATCGGCGTGAACCTCGTGCTTTACAAGGGCGAGTGGACGGGCGAGCCTGATCGCGTGATGGTGCTCAACGTATGGCCGTCCAAACTGTCCTCGCTGGAAGCCGAGATGCAGGAGGATCGTCACCACTATCTCGACCGCGACGCGAAGGGCAAGGTCAGCGACTTCGTGCTGGACAACAAGGGGATGCCTTGTCGCGGCGTGCTGTACGAAGGCGCCGACCGCAAGGACGACGCGGTGGTGTTCTGCGATCCTGGCCTCGCCACCGGCATCCGCTTGAGCTGGTCGATGACGTTGGCGCACGACGACGCGCAGAAGCAGGAGCTGCTTGCGCTGTTCCGGCACGTCTCCGAACAAACGCGCTACCTCAAGCAGGAATCCGCAAAATCAGGCGTCGCCAAGGCGCAGCATTGAGCCGCGTTTTCGGTATCGTCGCCGCATGACCCTCCGCCGCAAACTCCTGCTCGTCGCCCTCTGCACGCTGGCCCTGCCGGTGGCCGGCTGGCTGTACGTGCGTCAGATGGAAACCCTGCTGCGCGAAGGGCAGGCACAGGCGCTCACCGCCTCCGCGCGCGCGATGGCGCGCAGCCTGGTGGTCACCGATGCGCCGCTGCCGCCCGCGGGGCCCGTGTGGTACGTGCAGGAGGCGACCAACCCCATCACCATCGACGGCTACGGCGACGACTGGGCGCCGATGACGCCGTGGAGCCAGCCGCTGGACAAGCGCGGCAAGCTGCTGCTCGCCGCCGACGCGGACTGGCTCTACGTGTACGCCGAGGTGCGCGGCGCGCAGCGCACCCGCGCCGAGGTGGATGACCCCGGCGCCTTGCGCGCGGATCATCTCGTGCTGAGCCTGGGCAACGGCGCGCAATCGCGCCGCTTCCTGATCGCCAGCGCGGCGCCGGGGCCGGTCACGCCTCGTCCGCTCGATCCGCCGGTGGACGGCCTGCCCACGCGCGTCACCGCGCAATGGCAGGAGGACGGCAGCGGTTATCGCGTGGAGCTCCGCGTGCCGCGCAAGGGGATCGACGCCCTGGGGCTGGCCGTGTTCGATCCGGCGACGGGCGGCGATCCCGAGGCGGTGCAGAGTCATCCGCTGGTGACGTATTCGAAGGCCTTGTCGAAAGAACTGGGCCTGCTGGCGCTGGATGGCGTGCAGGCGCGCGTGCTCGCGCCGCAGGGCTGGCTGCTGGCACAGACCGGCCATCTGGCGACGCCTGCCACGGCGCCGGGCGATCAGCCGGGCTGGTTTGCGTCCCTCGTCTATCGCTCGCTGCTGGCCAACCAGGTCGACGACGCGGAGCTGTGGACACAGGACGTGCCTCGCCTGGATGTGGCCGAAGTGCGCGAAGCCAGCGCCGGCAAGCCGGCCACCTTGTGGCGGCAGGGCGAGGCGCGCGGCAGCGTGGTGCTCGCGGCGGCGGTGCCGATCGAGCGCGATGGCCAGGTGCGCGGCGTGCTGCTGCTAGAGCAGGCTAGCCGCGCGGTGCCGCTGTTGGCCAATCGCGCCTTGCTGGGCCTGCTGCTGACGAGCTTCGGCGTACTGCTGGTGGCGGGTGCGATCCTGCTGACCTTCGCCACTCGCCTGAGCATTCGCCTCGGTCGCCTGCGCGATGCGGCCGAGCGCGCGCAATTGAACGATGGACGTCTGGACGGCCCGTTCCCGATGACCTCTTCCGAAGACGAGATCGGCGACCTGGCCCGCAGCTTCGAGCGCCTGTTCGAGGTAGTGGGCGGCTATACCGACTACCTGCGCACGCTGGCGTCCAAGCTGTCGCATGAGCTCAATACGCCGCTGGCCATCGTGAAATCCTCGCTCGACAACCTGGAGCACGCCTTGCAGGCCGAGCGGCCCATCCCGCCCGACGCGCAGCCTTACCTGCTGCGCGCGCGCGACGGCGTGGCGCGGCTGGGCATGCTGGTGCGCGCGATGAGCGAGGCGAGCCGCATGGAGCGCGCCATTGCCGCCGCCGAGCCGGAAGACGTGGATCTGGTCGCGGTGGTGCGCGGCTGCAGCGATGCGTATCGCCCGCTGGCCGGCACGCGGCGGATGGAAACCGTGCTGCCCGATGAGCCGATGACCATGCACTGCGCGCCGGAACTCATCGCGCAGGCGCTGGACAAGCTGTTCGACAACGCCCTGTCGTTCACGCCCGACGGCGGCTGGCTGCGGCTGACCTTGCGCGCCACCGGTTTTGGCGCGGAAATCGAACTGGCGAACCAGGGCCCGCCGCTACCCGCGGCGATGCAGGGCCGCCTGTTCGATTCACTGGTGAGCCTGCGCGACAAGGCCACGCCCGGCGATGCGCCGCACCTTGGCCTGGGCTTGTATGTGGTGCGTCTGGTTGCCGAACGCCACGGCGGCGTGGCGATGGCGCGCAACCTGGAAGACGGCAGCGGCGTGGCCTTCACCCTGCAACTGCACGGCATGCCGCGCCAACGGCTTTAGAGCGAGGAGTGAGTAAAGAGGAGTGAGAAGTGAGAGAGAGCGTCGGGCTTGCCGGCTCTTCTCTCACTTCTCACTCCTCTTCACTCACTTCTGGCTATTTCATTTCACCCAGCGTCCAGCCACCGCCGCCGGGCATTACGGCGAACTGCCGCACGGTGGTTGCGGCGCAGGCGGCGGGTTTGTCGGTGCAGGCGGCGTAGGTGACGCGCAGGTGCTGGTCGTCGACCAGGTCGAAATCCGCGAGTTTCGTGTTGGCCATGCTGGCGGCGGTGTCGAGCACGGTGCCGATGAATACGCCGTTGTGGAACACGTACAGCTGCATCGCGCTGGGCTGGCATTGCTCGTCGACAGCCACGGCGGCTTCGGCCACATAGGTGTCGCCCTTGCGCTGCGCGCGGCCGGTCAGCAGGCGCTCGCCGGTGAGCAGGAAGCGATCCTCGTCGTTCTTCGGCGTGGCAGTGCGGGCAAGGCACTGGGTGCCGGTGGCCGCTCCGGGCGCGTTTTGCGACAACGGCTTCAGCGGCCGGGGAACATAGGCCTGCGCCACGGGAGCCGGGGCCGGGCGGTGCATCCACATCAGCAGGGCCGTGGCGCTGAGGATCACCGCGAGCACGGCCACCGCCCGGCCCTGCAGGGCCGGACGCGGCTTCAGGTAGACCAGCGCGCACACGGCCAGCAGCAGGGCGAAGGGCGCCACGGGATGCCACGCCAAGGCCAGCACGGCGACCAGGGCCGCGAAGATGGCGGCGAAGGAGAAGGATTTCTTCGCTGGCGCGGCCGCCGGAGCGACGGGCAGCGGCGGCGGTTCATGGGATGCGGGCGCGTGGGTTCGCGGCTCCGTCGTTCCTGCATCGGCGGCCGTGCCGTGCGCCTGTGGCGGCAACGGCGGTGGTTCCTCCGCATCGGGCTCGGGTGTCCAGGCGAACCAGGTCTGCCCGCCGTCGTGGCACCACTGGTCGCCGGCTTCGGCGTAGCGGCTCAGCGAGTCCTCCGGCAAGGGGCCGCGCACCTGGTTGTCGCGCCGCAGCCAGATCAGGCGATCGCTGTCCGGCCATACGTCCGCTTCCGCGCCCATGCCGCGCAGCTGGGCGGCTTGCATGTCGGCGGTTGCGTCATCCAGGCCGCGCCGGATGATTAGCGGCGCCCGCGCGAACACGCGCTCGCGGAACCCTGCCATCTCCATGCCGAAGGCCGCGGCCATGCGCTCGTGCACGGCGGCCGCGTCCTGGCCTTCGAGCAGGCGGCCGGAAAGTACCAGGCAACGGTGGTCCATACCCATCGATTTCCCCTGCGGATGCCGTCACTGCATCGATGCCGCAAGGTTAGGCGCGCCGGCGCGGGCGAACAAGCGGACTCTTTCTTAGCGCCGGCCGGCCTTGGGCTTCGGTTCGCCGGCCCCCTGCGCCTACAATGGCCGTTCAAGCTTGGCCATCCGGATCCCCCACGTGATTTCCCGAGACGATTTCGACGCGCTGGCAGCGCAGGGTCATACCCGCATCCCGCTGGTGCGCGAGGTGTTTTCCGACCTCGACACGCCGCTGTCGGTGTACCTGAAGCTGGCCGACGGCCCGTACACCTTCCTGTTCGAATCGGTCGAGGGCGGCGCGACCTGGGGCCGTTACTCCATCATCGGCCTGCCGGCGAAGCGCGTGTACCGCCTGCGCGGCCATGAGCTGGAAGTGGAAGATGCCGGCGAGGTGACCGAGCGCCGCCACGTGGCCGATCCGCTGGCCGAGATCGAAAACCTGCGCAAGCAGTACGACGTGCCGCGCCTGCCGCAACTGCCGGCCTTCAGCGGTGGCCTGGTGGGTTACTTCGGCTTCGAGACCATCGGTTACATCGAGCCGCGCCTGGCGAAGTGGGATCGCCCCGACGAGCTGGGCACGCCCGACGTGCTGCTGATGCTGGCCGAGGAAGTCGCCGTGTTCGACAACCTCAAGGGCCGCCTCTACCTGATCGTGCATGCCGACCCCTCGCAGCCGCACGCCTATGCCCAGGCCCAGCGCCGGCTTGACGCGCTGGTCTACCGCCTGCGCCAGAGCGGCGTGTCGTACCCGCAGCTCAACCAGGGCACGGCGCTGGACGAGGGCGACTTCAAGTCCTCCTTCACCAAGGAGGAATTCGAGGCGATGGTGGAGCGCGCGAAGGAATACATCCGCGCCGGCGACATCTTCCAGGTGGTGCCCTCGCAGCGCCTGAGCGTGGGCTTCAATGCGCGGCCGGTGGACGTGTACCGCGCGTTGCGTGCGCTCAACCCTTCGCCATACATGTATTTCGTGGACCTGGGCCAGACGCAGATCGTCGGTTCCTCGCCGGAGATCCTGGCGCGCCTGAAAGACGGCAAGGTCGTCGTGCGCCCGCTGGCCGGCACGCGCAAGCGCGGCGCCACCGAAGAGGAAGACCAGGCGCTGGAAGCCGAACTGCTGGCCGACCCGAAGGAGCGCGCCGAGCACGTGATGCTGATCGATCTGGGCCGCAACGACATCGGCCGCATCAGCGAAACCGGCAGCGTGGAAGTGAGCGAATCGTTCGTGGTCGAGCGCTATTCGCACGTCATGCACATCGTCTCGCAGGTGCAGGGCAAGGTTCGCCCCGACGTCGGCTACATGGACGTGCTCAAGGCCACGTTTCCGGCGGGCACGCTCAGCGGCGCGCCCAAGATCCGTGCGCTGGAGATCATCCAGGAGCTGGAGCCGTACAAGCGCAACATCTACGCCGGCGCCATCGGCTGGATCGGCTGGTGGGGCGACGCGGACACGGCCATCGCCATCCGCACGGCCGTGATCCAGGATGGACGTCTGCACGTGCAGGCGGGCGCGGGCATCGTCTACGACTCCGATCCGGCGTCGGAGTGGGAAGAGACCATGAACAAGGGCCGCGCGCTGTTCCGCGCCGTAGCCCAGGCCGCCAAGGGGCTTTGACATGGGCGGCATGCGGCGGCGCGCGACGTGGACCTGTGCCCTGGGCCTGGGCAGCACGCTGCTGCTGACGCCGCTGCATGCGCGCGAGCCCGAGACGGCGCCGGCGTGGCGCGACGATGCTACCTCCCGGCTCGAGGCCCTGGCCCTGCTGCAGACGCTCAACGCCGAACTGCTCAGCCATCCCAGCGCCACGCTGACCTTGGAGCGCTGGTGCGGCGAACACCACCTGGCGCCGGAAGCGAAGATCGTCGCCGAACGCGTCAAGGGCGAAGACAAGCCGCTGCCCGCCGACGGGCGCAGCCAGTTGCAGATCGGCGCCGACGAACCCGTGCGCTATCGCCGCGTGCAGCTCGCCTGCGGCAATCACGTGCTGTCCGAAGCGGACAACTGGTACGTGCCCGCGCGCCTCACCGAGGCGATGAACCGCGAACTCGACACCACCGACACGCCGTTCGGCAAGGTGGTGCAGGCGCTGCACTTCCGCCGGCAGACGCTGTCGGCGGAGCTGCTGTGGCCGCCGCTGCCGCAGGGCTGGGAGAACGAGCCCAGCCTGACTGCCGCTACGGGCACCGCGCTTGCCATCCCGCACCATGTGCTGCAGCACCGCGCGGTGTTGTTCGATCAGTCGAACCAGCCCTTCAGCCTGGTGGTGGAGAGCTACACCTCGCAGGTGCTCGCCTTTCCCGCAGCCTCGCCGCATCGGCCCTGAGTCAGCGATCGCGGCCCTCGGTTGGCCCCCTTTTGTATTTCAGATTTCTCCCATGCTTTGGCGAGTCCTCGCTCACTACCTTGTCGGCATTCCGAATCAACGCCGTTGGCCAACGCCCGGCACGGAGGTCGCACATGGTTGCCGCTGTTGTCGTCGAATACGCCGTGGCCCGCAAGCAGGGCGAGGGCTGGAACGTGTTGCGCAACGGCGCGCCGATCGGCCGTCGTTACGTGCTGGTGAGCGCGCTGGAACTCGCCACGCATCTGGCCGAACGCGAGGCGTCCCGCAGTGGGCAAGGCACCCGCGTGGTGATGGATCGCCAGGACACGCACCGGTTGCCGGGCTTTCGTCCCTGGCGCCGGGCGGCGTGATTCACTTCGGCAGAAACAGCTGGCCGATGGCGAGTGCGGTGGGGTAAGGCTCTGGATCGTTGCGGTTGCTGAGCAGGATCACCGTGAGGTGCTGCTTGGGCCAGCGGATGATGACGTTGCGAAAGCCCATGCTTTCGCCGGAGTGCCACCGCACGTCGCCGTGGATGCGCCAGCCGAAGCCGTAGCTGTCGACGTCGGTTTCGCCACTCACCTTGTTCTGCGGGCTGAAGGCGAGCTGGCGGGAGGCATCCGACAGCAGGCGGTGGTCGTACAGCGCGGCATCCCACTTGGCCAGGTCATCGATGGACGAGTAGATGCCGCCGTCTCCGCGCGTGGCGCTGGTGGGGCTCTGGTCGGTCCGCACCCAATGGCCGTTCTCTTCGCTGTAGCCGTAGGCGCGGTGCGCGACCTCGTGCTGGTCGTGCACGTAGAGCAGGGTGTGCGCCATGCCCAGGGGCTGGAAGATGTTCTTCGCCATGAAGTCCTGCAGCGTCTGCCCCGACGCGCGTTCCACGATCAGGCCCAGCAGCACGTAGCCGCCGTTGCTGTAGCGATACGAGCTGCCCGGCGCGAAATAGCTGCGCGGCTCGGCGGCCAGCATGCGCAGCACATCCGCATCGCTGATCTGCGCGGTCTGGTCGGCGGGCATCAGGTCTTCGTAGTCGATCAGGCCGCCGCCGTGGCTGAGCAGCTGGCGGATGGTGATCTGCTCATGAGCCGCGGGCAGTTCCGGCAGCCAGTGGCGCACGTGGTCGTCCAGGCTCAGCTTGCCGCGTTCGGCCAGCAGGAGAATCGCGGCCGCGGTGAACTGCTTGCTCACGGAGGCGAGCCGATAGTTGGTTTGCGGCGTCGCGGCCTCGTGCGTTTCCAGGTGTGCGTAGCCGTAGCCGCGTTCGACCAGCGGCTTGCCGTCCTTGATCACCAGCAGCGACGCGCCAGGCACGTCACCTTGATAGCGGGCCATCAGGGCATCGACGTCGGCGGTGGTGTCCTTGGCGTGGACAAGCCCTGCCGTGAGCAGGAGGCTGGCAAACAGGGACGTGAGCTTGCGCATGAGTTCAGGCCTCGTGATCCGTAAGGCGTGCTTGCGGGAACGTGTGGAATGACGGGCAAAGGGTTGTTCTTCACGCCGCACTACTGCACCGGCACGTCATAGATGACGTTGGGCGTGGGTTCGGGCGCGAGCGTGTAGTGCCACCATTCCATCGCGTAGTTGCGGAAGCCTTCGCGCTCCATGGCGCGCTTGAGCACGTCGCGGTTCGCGTGCTGCGCGGGCGTGGCTTCCGGCGAGTCTGTGTTGGCGAGCGTGCCGAAGTAGTCGAAGTCGGTGCCCATGTCGAGCGGCGTGCAACGCGCGTCCTGCGCATCGCATTGCATCAGAGTGAGGTCCACCGTCGCCCCGCGGCTGTGGCCGGAGACCGGCGCGATGTAGTCGCCCAGCAGGGCGCTCTTGTCGAGCCTGGGATAGTGCGCGGCCTTGGTGCGCTGATCCGACAGGTCGCCGGCCCAGCGCACGAAGTGCTTCACGGCGCGCGCCGGCCGGTAGCAGTCGAACACTTTCAACCGCTGGTGGCTGGCGCGCAGGTCGCGTTCCACGCGCGCCAGTGCTTCCGCGGCTGGCTTGAGCAGCAGGCACTTGGATGCGAGATAGCCATCCACCGGCGCACCGACGAAGTTGTCGCTGCCGGCGTACTTGATGTCCTCGGCGATATCGGGCGCAAGCTGGCGGATATCGACCAGGCCGGCCTGGGCCGCTGTCGTCGCGGGCGACAGGGCCGGCGTGCCGTCGGCGTGCGCGAGCGGCGGCAGCACGGCCAGCGCCAGCGCGGCGAACGTGGCGAGCTCAGCCCGCATGGTTCGCCGTCGCCCGCCGAGTCACCTCACCCCACACGCGCAGCAGGTTGCCGCCCCAGATCTTGGCGATGTCCGCATCGCTGAAGCCGGCGCGGCGGAGGGCGGCGGTGACGTTGCGCGTCTGCGTGGCGTCGTTCCAGCCGGCGAGGCCGCCGCCACCGTCGAAATCCGAGGCAATGCCGACGTGGTCGACGCCGGCCACCTCGACCATGTGCTTGATGTGCGCGACGTAGTCGTCCACGGTGGGCGGCGGCAGGGCCGCGTCGATCCGCTTCATGCCTTCGATGTAGGCGGGCGTGTATTCGAGCTTCTCGCTGTCGAACTCCTTGTCGCCAGCCTGCTTGGCCACTTGCGCCTGCAAGGCCTTCACGGCGAGTTCGCGCGCGGGGTCGAGGCGGATGAACTCCTGCACCGCCACGGCCTGGATAACGCCGCCCTTGGCGGCGATGGCGCGCAGCAGGTCGTCGGAGAGATTGCGCGGATGGTTGTCCAGCACGCGCGAGGAAGAGTGCGACGCGATCACCGGCGAGGTGGACAAGGCCAGCACCTCGCGCACGCAGGCATCGGAGGAGTGCGAGACGTCCACCATGATGCCGAGCTGGTTGGCGCGCTTGACCACGCTGCGGCCGAAATCGGTGATGCCGTATTCGGGCAGCGGCGTGTCGCCCAGGTGCGCTTCCGGCGTGGAGCTGCTGCACAGGTCGTTGTTGCCCATGTGGGCCAGGCCGACATAGCGCGCGCCGCGCTGGAAGGCGGTATCCAGGTTCTTGATGTCATGGCCCAGCGAATAGCCGTTCTCCACGCCGATCATCGCCGAGAGACGGCCCGCGGCCTTGTTGGCCCGCACATCGTCGGGCGTGCGGGCCAGGCGGATCTGGTCGGGATAGGCCTTCAGCATCAGGTCGATGCCGTCGTACTTGGTTTTCGCCTGCGCCACCGCCTGCGCCCAGCCGGCGGGCGTCAGCGGGCCCTGATCCACGTAGACGATGAAGAACACGGCGTCGAGTCCGCCGCGGCGCATCTTGTCCAGATCCACCTGCAGCGGCGTGGCTTTGCCCACGTCGAAGCGAGCTTCGCGCATGTATGCAAAAGGAATGTCCACATGCGTGTCGAGGGTGATGGGCGGATCCTGCTGCGCGAGGGCGGCGCTGCTGCCAAGCGCGAGCGCCAGTGCGATACCGAGCGAGCCAATCTTCATGCGGTCTCCCAATGCTTGGCCGGCTGTTCGCCGGCGACCATGTCTTCAAAACGCTGTCGTTGCCGCACCACGGCGTAGCGCCCCGCATCCACCATGACCTCGGCGGCGAGCGGGCGCGAGTTGTAGGTGGACGCCATGGAGGCGCCATAGGCGCCCGCCGTGCGGATCATCAGCAGGTCGCCGGGCGCGCAGGTGGGCAGGGCGCGATTGCGCGCGAAGGTGTCGCCGGTTTCGCAGACGGGACCCACGATGTCATAGGTGGTCATCGGGTGTGTGTTTTCCGCGACCGGCACGATGTCGTGCCACGCATCGTACAGGGCGGGGCGGGCAAGGTCGTTCATCGCTGCGTCGAGCACCAGGAAGTTGCGCTGGTCGCCGTGCTTGGTGCGGATGACGCGAGTGAGCAGTACGCCGGCTTCGCCGACCAGGTAGCGGCCGGGCTCCAGCAGAAGGCGGCCTTCAAAGCCGGCGAGCGCTTCGCGCACGATGGCGATGTAGTCGGCGGCGTCCACCGGTTGGTCGTGGCCTTCGCGGTAGCACACGCCCAGCCCGCCACCCGCATCGATGCTGTGGATCGGATGCCCTTGCGCGACCAGCTCGCGCCAGAACGCCGCCACGCGCTGCAATGCTTCCCGGAACGGCCCAAGGCTGAGGACCTGCGATCCGATATGCACATGCAGTCCATCGAGCTGGACATGGCTCAGTTCGTGTCGTGATGCGAACCAGCGGCGCGCCTCGTCGATGCTCACGCCGAACTTGTTCTCCGCCTTGCCAGTGGAAATCTTGGCGTGGGTGAGCGCGTCCACGTCAGGGTTGATGCGAACGGCCGCCCGAGCCACCGTGCCGCGGGCGCGCGCCACGCGTTGCAGGGTGAGCAGTTCGTCGTGCGATTCCACGTTGAAACGGAGGATGCCGGCGGCAAGCGCCTCGTCCATTTCCGATGCGCTCTTGCCCACGCCGGAGAACACGATGCGTTCCGCCGGTATGCCTGCCTGCAGCGCGCGCCACAGCTCGCCAGCGGAAACGATGTCCGCGCCCACGCCATGCTCGTGCATGAAGCCGAGCACGCCGCGATTGGAATTGGCCTTTACGGCAAAGCAGATCAGGGCGTCCATGCCATGCAGCGCCGCCTGCAAGGAACGGATGCGCTCCCGGATTGCGCTGGCCGAATACACGTACAGCGGCGTGCCAAGCCGTGCGGTCAGTGCGTCGAGACTGACGCCATCGAGCGAGGCACGGGGAGCAACCGTTGCGAGGGTCATGGATGTTCCTGTGGTGAAAGATCCGGCAGCGCCTGATGACCTGTCATGCTGCGAAGTGCGCGGCCGATCATTCCGCGTTCCCCTTGCCTGTGGAAGCGGGCAAGCGCTGCCACGTGAAGTCGTAATCCCACTGGTCGAAATACAGGTTGCCGCCGCGCCATTCCAGTTCGCCGCGCTGCGAATCCACCGTTTCGGAGCGGAAGAACTGTTTGGGCGGAACGAAGGGCTGGCTGAAATCGCTGTTGAAGGCGATGCGATACGCATCGAGACCGCCGAGATAGAACCACTGCAGCGCGGGGTCGTCGCCCTTGCCCGGTTGCAGCTGGCCGAAGGTCACGTCCATCGGCACCCAGCCGTAGGGCGCGAGATACAGCTGGCCCCAATCGTGGATGTTCTCGTAGCTGCCGTCCGAGAAGATCCAGCCCGACTGCCAGCGCGCGGGAATGCCGTTGAGCCGCAGCAGGGCGATGAGCAGCATGGTCTGCTCGCCGCAATCGCCATGGCCGGCATGCAGCGTGTAGTCGCTGAGGTTGCTGATGGTGGAGTATTCGCGTGCGCCGGCCCAGGGGATGCGGTCCACCGCGGCGAACAGCTTCTGCGCAATGCGGTAAGGGTTCTTCTCGTCGCCTACCACCTTGCGCGAGTAGGCGCGCAGATCGTCGGTGAACACGATGTGCGGCGCGCGCTCCGCGACGTAGGGCGCCAGTTCCGGCGTGATCTTCGTCGGCACGACTTTCGACGCATCGATGTCGTGGTACTGCGCGTAGATGGTGAGTTCGTAGGTGACGGCAAAGGTGGTGGGCTGGCCGGCCTGCGCTTGTTTCTCCAGGTAGGCCGTGCGTTGCAGCGTGCCTGCGGGCGCCACGCGGGCGCCACCGGGCTGGCTGTCGACCAGCCGCACGTCTTCCTGCTGCCCGGGCAGCTCGCGCGGGAAGGGCAGCCAGGCGCGGATCGTCTCGCCGGCGGGTACGGCATCGGCGTGCACGGTGACGGTTTCGGTCACGCGCACGTGGTTGGGCGTAACGCTGCTGCGATGCGTGGCGAGCGCCTCGCGGCGTGCGGCGCGGTGATGATCGTTGAGCGTCTCCATCGGATCGTCGCTGGACGGCGCCGGATGCGCGCGCCGCGCCGCCGCTTCCGCGCTGAGCAGGAACAGGTTGTTCGGCGCGCGCTTGAAGTAGAGCGTGCGTCCGTCGATCACCTGGTGTTCGATCAGCCCTTGCTGATCCCAGCGTGCGAACTCCGCGTCGGTAAGGTCCGGAATCTGCTTGCGCACGCGCGCCTTGGCGGCGTCGGCATCCAGGGTGAAGTCGAGCAGGATGCGGCGCATGCGCTCGCGCTGGAACAGCAGCGCTTCGTGTGTGTCTGTTGTAACTCCTGGTTGTGCGAGCGCCTTGCCGATATCCGCGTCGGCGGCCTTGAACTGCCCGGCGTCGATCAGCGTGATGACCTGCTGCACCGGCGATTGGTCGGCACTGGCCGCCACCGCCGCGAATGGCAGGCAGACAATGGCCAGCGCGATCGACACGCCACGCAGGCGTCGCAAGACGAAAGAAGACGAAACGATGCGCACCTGCCACTTCCCCAGGAACAAGGCGAAGTGGCTGTGTAGCATGGCTTGCAAACGACGGTCAATAAATTATGCTCCGGCAACACGTCGCGTGAATTAGATATTCCAAAACGTGGGTGATGTATTCCAAAAACGTATGTGATCGGGGAGTCAGAGGGGACGCATGATCCACACGGCCTGGCCTTATCTCGCTGTCATGTTGCTCGCGGCTGGCCTGTTTCCCGCGATCGAGCGGCGTTTCCAGTGGCGGATCTTCGAGGTGCTGCCGCCCATCGTGCTGACGTATCTGCTGGTCACCGCGTTGGCCGTCACCGGCCTGTGGCAGGTCAACGACGAGATCCGCGGCACGCAGACCATGCTGATCGCGCACATGGTGCCGGCGCTGCTGTTCCTGCTGATGATCAATTGCGACCTGCGCGCCATCTACCGGCTGGGGCCGCGCGTGCTTGCCGTGTTCTTCGTCACCATGGCCTGCCTGTTCGTGGCCTTCGTCGGCACCTTCCTGATGTTCCGCTACTGGCTGCCGGGCAATGCCTGGCAGCCGCTGGCCGCGCTGTCGGGCAGCTGGATCGGCGGCACCGCGAACATGGTGGCGGTGAAGCAGGCCATCGGCATGCCGGATCGGCTGCTGGCATTTTCCCTGCTCACCGATGCGCTGTGCTACTCCATGTGGGTGGTGGTGCTGTTTGGGCTGGGCCGCGTCGCCACGCAGTTCAATCGCTGGACGCGTGCGCGGTCGAGCGCGGACATGGTGGTGGAGGAAACCCGCAGCAACGGCCCCACCACCCCTGACAACGTGCTGCTGTGGCTGGGCATGGCGCTCGCCGCCGCGGCGTTCTCCGCCTGGCTGGCGACACGCCTGCCGACCTCGGAGATGATCTCCGCGACCACCTGGACCATCATGCTCGCCACCGCGCTGGGACTGATCGCGGCACACACGCCGCTGGCGCGCTTCGCGGGTGCGAACACCATTTCCAGCGCCATGCTCATCAGCGTGGTGGCCATCCTCGCCTCGCAGAGCAACTTCGAAGGCATCGGCTCGGCGCCGCTCTACATCGGCTGCGGCATCTGCATCATCGCCATCCATGCGGTGCTGCTGGCGCTGGCGGCGCGCGTGTTCCATTTCGACCTGTACCTGTGCGGCATCTCTTCGCTGGCCTGCATCGGCGGCGTCGCGGCCACGCCTATCCTCGCGGCCAGCTACTCGCGCTCGCTGGTGCCAGTGGGCATCCTGCTGGCGCTGCTCGGCTACATCCTCGGTACGGGGTTCGGCCTGCTGGTGGCGTCGGTGATGTCGTCGCTGGCCATTGCCTAGGAATCAACATGCCAACCATGCCTCGCCTGACGCTCTGCCTGATGCTTGCCATTGCCGCCGCGCCGGCGCTGGCGGACAAGGCGCCCACGACGCTTCCCGTGCCGCCCTCGGGGATCATCGGCATCGCCAACAACGCGATGCTCGCACCGGATTTCTGGATCAGGCAGTCGGCGCAGCCCGATCGCGTCCTGCTCGATGCCGGCGAGATCGCGCAGCGCAACGCCAACCTGCTCAAGGTCGACGCGTCCATGCACGACCTGCATGCGCTGCCCGCGCAGCTCGATCGCGCGACCGTCACGGGCTGGATCACCGATCTCTCGCAATACCCCAGGCGCAAGCTCTACGACGCCAAGGGCCAACCGGTGCCCGACAGCCTGCGCGATCAGCTCACGGATGCGCTGGCGCTCGATGCCGTGCCGGCGCAGCAGGCCAGCCGCTACGGCATGATCGTGCGGCGCGCCGCCTTGCGCACCTTCCCGACCGATACGCGCGTGTTCACCTCGAACGACGATACGGACATCGACCGGTTCCAGGAAACCGCGGAGTTTCCCGGCACGCCGGTGCTCATCGCACATACCAGTCGCGATGGCCGCTGGCTGTTCGTGGTGAGCCCGCGCTACGCCGCGTGGACGCATCGCGAGAACGTCGCCGAAGGGACATCGACGGAAGTGCTTGCCTATGCCGGCCGCACGCCGCGGCGCATCGTCACCGGCGGCACCGTGCGCACGGTGTTCACACCGGAGCAGCCGGCGGTGTCGCAGCTGCAGTTGGACATGGGCATCGCCGTGCCGGTGCTGTCCGATCTTCCGCCGGATCAGCCCGTGAACGGCCAGTCGCCGTATGCGTCCTATGCGGTGGAGCTGCCGATCCGTCAGGCGGACGGCAAGCTCGCTTTCTCGCCCGCGCTGATCCAGCGCAACGCCGATACGCAGGACGACTACCTGCCGCTGACCGAGGCCAACATCATCCGCCAGGCCTTCAAGTTCCTCGGCGAGCGCTACGGTTGGGGGCATGATTATGACGGCCGCGATTGCAGCGGTTTCGTGTCGGACGTCTATCGCAGCCTGGGCGTGCAGATGCCGCGCAACACCAGCAAGCAGGCGATCAGCCCCGGCTTCACCCATCAGGCGTTCGGCGAGAAGGACAGCCATGACGCGCGGCTCAAGGCCGCGATGGCGCTCAAGGTGGGCGACCTCGTCTACATCCCGGGCCACGTGATGATGGTGATCGGCAAGCTCGACGGCGAGCCCTACGTGATCCACGACACCGGCGGCATCTCGTACCGCGACGGCAAGGGCTTGCGCGGCGTCAAGCTCAACGAGGTGTCGGTGACGCCGCTGTTGCCGTTGATGTACGACGACACGCACACCTATGTCGACCGCATGACCAGCATCGTGCACGTGCGCCCGTGAACGCGCGCCATTCCCCGCCCCTCATCGAAGACAGGAAGCTTTCGAGCCCCATGAAAATCACCGACATCCAGTTCGGCATGCTGCGGGTGCCGCTGAAGACGACGTTCAAGACGGCGCTGCGTACCGTCAACCAGGTGGAAGACATCGTGGTGATGGTGCACACCGACACCGGCCACGTCGGCTATGGCGAGGCGCCGGCGACCGCGGTGATCACGGGCGATACGCATGGCTCCATCCTCGATGCGATCCGCCATTACATCGCGCCGCGCCTGATCGGCCAGGACATCGCCGAGCTCAACCGGCTCACCCAGCTGATCCAGACCGCGATGGAGCGCAACACCAGCGCCAAGGCCGCCGTGGAGATCGCCATCTACGACCTGTGGGGGCAGATGTACGGCGCGCCGCTGTACCGGCTGCTCGGAGGTGGCGACCCGGTGATCACCACCGACATCACCATCAGCGTCGATTACATCGACAAGATGGTGGCCGACTCCATCAGCGCGGTGGAGCGCGGCTTCGAGTCGCTGAAGATCAAGGTGGGCAAGGACATCGGCGTGGACATCGAGCGCGTCAAGGCCATCTACGCGGCGGTGGAAAACCGCGCGCTGCTGCGCCTGGACGCCAACCAGGGATGGACGGCCAAACAGGCGGTGTACGCCCTGCGCACCCTGGAAGATGCCGGCGTGCGGCTGGAGCTGGTCGAGCAGCCGGTCAAGGCGCGCGACCTGGAAGGCATGCGCTACGTCACCGAGCGCGTGCACACGCCCATCATGGCCGACGAAAGCGTGTTCGGCCCGATGGAGGTGATGGAGCTGATCCGCATGCGCGCCGCCGACATCATCAACATCAAGCTGATGAAGACGGGCGGCATCTCCAACGCCATGCGCATCGCCGACATCGCCGGCATGTACGGCGTGGAGTGCATGATCGGCTGCATGCTGGAAAGCAGCATCAGCGTCGCGGCGGCGGTGCACGTGGCCGTGGCCCGCTCGGCGGTGATCACCAAGGTGGACCTGGACGGTCCCTCGCTGTGCCAATACAACCCGGTGGATGGCGGCGTGGTGTTCAACGAGTCGGAGATCTCGGTGACCGAAGCGCCGGGCCTCGGCATCCGCGAAATCCGCGGCCTGGAAAAGCTGGAAGCCTGACATGTCGCCGCTGGTGAAAATCCGCGCCGAACGCGACCAGATGTCGGCGGTCGAACGGCGCGTCGCCGATTTCATCCTGGAGAACGCGCAGTTGTTGCGCGACTACTCCTCGCAACAACTGGCGGATGCGCTGGGCATCAGCCAGTCCAGCGTGGTCAAGTTCACGCAGAAGCTGGGCTTCAAGGGCTACCCGGATCTCAAGTACTCGGTGGGCGAAGCGATGGCGCGCGCCGACAACGGCGATGCCGCGCAAGTGGCGGCGCAGGCGCCGGATGCCCCCGACGAATCGACCGCCGGCAACCTGTGGCGATGCAAATCCGCGGCGGAAGAGGAAACCCGCCTCATCAACGCGCCGGAAACGCTGCAGGCCGTGGCCGATGCGATTGCCGCCGCCGGTGCGCGCGGCAGGGTCTTCATGATGGGCCTGGGCGACGATGACATCCATGTGCGCAGCTTCGCGCTTCGGTTGTCGCTGCTGGGCGTGCCTTCCGTGCACAGCGTCGATACGGGACGCATGGCGGCGAACGTGTCCGTCGCAGGCGCGGACGATGTGCTGCTGCTGTTCTGCGAACACGGCAACCATCCGGCCTTGTGCAAGATCGGGCGCTTCTTCAAGGAGCGCCGTGGACTGCTGATCACCGTGACGCGGCATACCTCCAACCCGTTGCGCGCCATGGCGGACATGGCGCTGCTGGTTTCCGCGCATGACGAGCGGCCCTACATCCAGCCGGTGCTGTACCAGTCGGCGTTGCAGCACCTGCTGGACGGCGTGTTCGTGCAGCTGTGCGAAGGCGACGAGCAGCGACACCAGCACGTGCTTGCCAATATCGAACGCGTCCAGCAGATGCTGGATCCCTAGCCACTCTTCCAACGGCAGCGCATGACCATGTCCTCGCACCGCATCACGATCCGTCGCTTTCTTGCCGCCGCGCTGGCCGTTGCCGCCATCGGCCCTGTCGTGGCATCCGCAGGCGATGCCGACTGGAAGGCGTCGCGCCAGATGGTGCTGGTGATCACGCCCGACTGGAACGCCGACCACGGCGTGCTGCGCGCCTTCGAGCGGTCGGGCGATGGCTGGAAACCGGTGGTATCCGCGCAGGCCGTCACCGTGGGCAAGTCCGGCGCGGCCTGGGGCCTGGGCTTGAGCGAGCCGCAGGCGGATGGTCCGCAGAAGCGCGAGGGCGATGGACGCGCCGCGGCGGGTGTCTATCGCATCGGCGAGGCGTTCGGCTACGCGGCCAACGCCGGTACGCGCATGCCCTACCACGCCATGACGGACACCGACTGGTGCGTCGACGTCGACGGCTCGCCCTACTACAACCAGATCGTCGACAGCAGGAAGGTCGGCGAGAAGGCCGTGGAAGGCGCGAGCGAACCCATGCGGCGCGACCTGCACCTCGATGGCGACCAGCGCTACAAGATCGGCTTCGTCATCGAGCACAACGCCAAGGGTCAGCGCGGCGGCGGCAGTTGCATCTTCGCGCACCTGTGGGCATCGCCCACCGATGCCACCGCAGGATGCACCGCCATGCCCGAGCCGGTGATGCGACGCCTGCTCGCCTGGATGAAACCCGAGGAGCAGCCCGTGTTCGTGCTGCTGCCGCAGAGCGAGTACGCGCGGCTGCGCACGTCGTGGCATCTGCCCGCCGTGGAGGCGCAGCCTTGAGCCCCACCACGCGGGTACTCATCGGCCTGGTGCTGGGCGCTGCGGGTGGATTGACCTTGGCGGCCTGGTCGCCGCTGGCGGCCGTGCAGGTGGCGGATGCCGTGCAACCGCTGGGCCGCCTGTGGCTCAACGCGCTGCAGATGACGGTGGTGCCGCTGGTCTTCGCGCTGGTGGTGGTGGGCGTGAACACGGCCAGCGACGCCGCGGCGTCCGGACGCATCGCGCGCCGCGCCATCGTGGCCTTCATCCTGATCCTGGCGGGCGGTGCGCTGTTTGCCGCCGCTGCCGCGCCGCATCTGTTCGCACTGTTTCCGCATAACCCGTCGCTTACCACGGCGCTGGAAAGCGCGGTGGCGACGCACGCGCCTGCGGCCACGGGCGCGGTGGGCTGGGCGGAGTGGTTCAACGGCATCGTGCCGTCCAATGCCATCAACGCGGCGGCGCAGAGCGCCATGTTGCCGCTGGTGGTGTTCGCGCTTTTCTTCGGCTTCGGGCTCACGCGCATCGAGGCGGCGCGGCGCACGCTGGTGGTGTCGTTCTTCCAGGCCATCGCGGACACCATGATCGTGATCGTGCGCTGGGTATTGTGGGTGGCGCCGCTGGGCGTGTTCGCGCTGATCCTTGCGGTGTGTGCGCGAGCGGGCCTGCACATGCTGAGCGCGCTCGGCATCTACGTGCTGGTCGAATGCGTGCTCTACCTCTGCCTGACGCTGCTGATGTTGCCGGTGGCCGTCGTATGGGGCGGTGAGACCTTGCGCCGGTTCGTGCCCGCGCTGGTGCCGGCGCAGATCGTGGCGGCCAGTACGCAGTCATCGCTCGCCTCGCTGCCGGCCATGCTGGAAAGCGCGGAGCGCCGACTCGGCTATCCGCCACAGGTGAATGCGCTGGTGCTGCCGATGGCGGTTAGCCTGTTCCGGCTGACCAGCCCCGTGCAGTACGTGACGTCGGCCTGTTTCATCGCCTGGGCGTACGGCATCCACGTGGGCGTCGCACCCCTGTTCGCCGCCGCCTTGCTGGCCGTGGTGATCAGCCTGGGCTCGGTGGGCTTGCCGGGCGCCGTCAGCTTCATGGCGACCAATCTTCCGGTGGCGCAGGCGATGGGCGTGCCGGTGGGGCCGCTGGGCTTGATGCTCGCCGTCGACGCCTTGCCGGATGCGCTCGCCACGCTGGGCAACGTCACCGCCGACCTTACCGCCACCAGCGTGGTGGCCCGTCAATCCGTTCGGGAAAAAGAGACTGCATGAGCACGCTGCACGACGCCGACATCATCGTGATCGGAGCCGGCATGGCCGGCGCCTCCGTGGCCTATTTCCTCGCGCCGCACGCGCGCGTGCTGGTGCTTGAGCGGGAGGAACACGCCGGCATGCATTCAACCGGTCGCTCCGCGGCGTTGTTCTCCGAAACCTACGGCTCGGCCCAGGTGCGTGCGCTCACGCGCGCGGCGCGCCGCTTCTTCGATCATCCGCCGGAGGGCTTTGCCCAGCACGCGATTCTCTCGCCGCGCGGCTCGCTGAGCGTCGGCACCGCGGAGCAGATCGAGAAGGTCTATGCGCTGCACGCGGAAATGGCCTCGCGAACGCAGGGTCTTCGCGTGGTGGACGCCGCGTGGTTGCGCGACACCGTGCCGGTGCTGCGCCCGGAGATGGCGCAGATTGGCCTGTACGAGCCGGGCGCGGCCGATATCGATGTGAACGAGTTGCACCAGGGTTTCCTGCGCGGGCTGCGCGCGCGAGGCGGACAGCTGCGCGTGCGCGTGGATATCCGCAGCATCGAGCGTGGGCCGGGGCATTGGTTCATCGATGCGGGCGACGCCAGTTTCCGTGCGCCGTTGCTGCTCAACGCGGCCGGCGCGTGGGTGGATCAGATCGCCGCGCTGGCCGGCGTGGCGCCGATCGGCATCCAGCCGAAACGTCGCTCCGCGTTTCTGTTCGAACCACCCTCCGGCGTCGATACCGCGCACTGGCCCTTCGTCACCGACGTCGAGGAGACGTTCTACTTCAAGCCCGATGCCGGCCTGCTGCTGGGCAGCCCCGCGAATGCCGATCCGGTGGCGCCGCACGACGTGCAGCCCGAAGAACTCGACATCGCCATGGGCATCCATCGCATCGAGGAGACGACCACGATGAGCATTCGCCGGCCCACGCGCACCTGGGCGGGCTTGCGCTCGTTCGTGGCCGATGGCGACCTGGTCGGCGGCTTTGCGCCCGGCAGGAACGATTTCTTCTGGGTGGCGGCGCAGGGCGGTTACGGCATCCAGACATCCGCCGCCATGGGCGAAGCCTGCGCCCATCTTGCCTTGGGTCGTGCGCTGCCTAGCCATGTGCAGGATGCCGGTGTGACGGCGGCGATGCTCGATCCCGCGCGCCTGATGGGCTGATCCCGCGCGCCGTGCTGCGGTTGTTATCTCTCCACTGATCCATCGCGCGCGAGCTCGCGGGTGATTGCCATCGCGCACGCGGGACTTACGCAGGGCCGTGGTCTTCCGTGTGGTCGGGCACGTAAAGGTGCTGGAAAATAGCGGCCTCATGCTCATTTCCCATGCGCCTGGCGTGCTCGAAGAGCGTGCTCAGCAAGGGGCGCAGCACGAGCACCCGCAGATAGTGCGGGCCTTCCTTCAGCGCGTATTCGATCACGCCGCGTATGTAAGCGCGTTGGTCGTCCGAGAACAGGAGTATGTGATCGGCGATCTGCGCGCCTACCAGGGCAAAGTCCAGTTGTATCGGCACGCTCCCGCCCCATGCCCGCTTCGCCCGGCGCCGAATTCGTGCCACCGACGGCAGCATCGACAGCGCCTCGAGAAACTTGAGTGTTGGCACCATGCGTTCATGATCCGTGCTTCGCGATTGCGTTGACGGAGATCATGAATACGTCGGGCTGTGCGCAGGCAGCGGGCGTCAGCGTTTGGCAGCGTCCGGTATTGCCCCGGCTTGCACCGAGGTGATTTCAGATAGGTCGTACAAAGAACCGGCGCATATGCCACTTGACCTGGCAAACATCCTACCGTTTGGAGATAAGCGGCCGCGCACCGACATTGCTACGCGATGTTTTCTGTAGGTGTCGGACTACCTGCGTTCGATTCGAAAGTCAGCTGCAAGCGATCGCCGCCAAGGCGTAGTCTCGGCGTTGCGTATCAAGCGAAAGCAAAACTCAACGCATCACGGACTTTCAGCGTTCGTGGTGTCGTCGCGTCATGGCGGTCGCTGTGATGGGGCGAGCGTCACGGCGCTTCTCTCGCGGAGCTTTTCGCGGGCGCTGCGCCGTGCTGCCAGGTCGTGGTGTTCGCGTGGCTCCCTCCTCCGGTGTCCGCGGGGTAGCCCGCGGCATCGACATGTCCCGGGACGCTCCCGGCTTTTCCGCTCGCCGGCGCATGCACAAGCGCCGTCTGCAGCGGCGTTTCAAGGCGATGGCTTTCGGGCAGTGGCAAGGGAGTCTCTCTATCACTTTGGTGCGATGTGAAACACAAAGAGAAAGGTAATACATCAAATGTGTTTAGTGATCGGCAGCCGTGTAGGACTTACATGACTCGCGCTGAAGGCGACGGGATGAATGCGAACGACATCATCCTGCGGATGCGCCAGGTCTACGAAGTGGGAAGCGATAGCGCGCTCGCCGCCGCGCTTCGTCTGGCGCCTAGCGCGCCCAGCAACTGGCGCCAGCGGAACCGTCCGCCGTTTGCCCTCTGCGCGGCCATCGCGCGGGAGCGAGGCATCTCCCTGGACTGGCTGATCCTGGGCATAGGCGACAGGAAGGGCGCGAGGCGGGGACAGGTGCAGGACGATTCCGACGCAGTCTACGAGGCGAGCCCGGATATCGCCGGGCGGATTACACGTTTCGTGATGATGTGGGGCGTCACCCGGTCGCAGGAGGAACTGATCTGGCTGGAGCAGCACCTCAAGCGCACGGTGCCCGAGTACCGCGCGTGGCTGGAGGAGGGCAGCAGTGACGTGCCGGAGGCCTCCGGCTATCGACGCGAGGCGCGAGGTGCTCAAGGACGCGAAGGGGGCGAATGACTTCCGCGTTCACGTGTTTGGTGATGACGGTGCCTCACTCGGTGGGTCTCTGTCCGATGGCTAACAAAAATGTTGTGACTAACATAGCTGTTAGTGCTATGGTGGCGAGGTGTCCGGAGGCGATGAAGTACAGCGAGTTCATCCGGTGGCTCAGGGCGCAAGGCGTGGTGTTTAAGCGTCAGCGTGGAAGTCACCAGTTCGTGACGTTCAACGGAAACTCCTCCGTGGTTCCCCATCACGGCTCCAAGGAAATCCCGGAGCCCCTGAGAAAGAAGATTCTCAAAGACCTTGGGCTGTAAGAGCCGAGGCATCCAGCGGAGCGATGACATGCAATATGCGATCAAGCTGGTCGAGGCGGGCGGCACATTCGTGGCGACGTGCCGCGACCTGCCGGCGTTCAATAGCGTCGGCGATTCGGTGGAAGACGCGTTGCGCGAGTCCGTCGACGCCATCGCGCTGGTGTTGCAGTCCTACATGGACGATCGCCAGCCGATTCCTGTGGCCACGGACAAGAAGCGTGGCGAACATTGGGTGGCCTTGCCGGCGCTCGACGTCGCCAAGGTGGGGCTCTACCAGGCCATGCAGGCCAAGGGTGTGCGCAAGGCGGACCTCGGCCGCATGCTTGGCATGCACGCGCCCCAGGTAGATCGCCTGCTGGATCTGACGCACAAGTCGAAGCTTGAGCAGGTGGAGAGCGCGCTCTTGCAGCTTGGTTATCGGGTCAACGTATCGGTGGAGCCCATCCGGGTGCGGCACGCCGCGTGACCGGACGCCACCTCGGCAAACGCTGATGGAAGGTCGATCGCACGCATGTGCTGCGGCGCGGCAAGGTAGCCCGTTAGAATTGACCGCCGTTCGTCGGCTCCGTTGCCGCCGAGATCCGCGGCGGTTACCCCGATTTGTTCGCGCGGATACGAGCTCGGACGTCTGGGCGACCTGGATGCGAGGTTTCTCGGTCTTGCTGAAAGATACGAAATATCAAATACTTAGGTAGCCCATGCTGCTGATGATCGACAACTACGACAGCTTCACCTTCAACCTCGTGCAGTACCTGGGCGAGTTGGGGCAGGCGGTGAAGGTGGTGCGGAACGATGCGCTGGACGTGGCGGGCATCCGGGCCCTGAGGCCTTCGCACATCATGATTTCGCCGGGCCCCGGTACGCCGGACGATGCGGGCGTGTCGCTGGACGTGCTGCGAGAGCTGGCGGGCGAGATTCCGGTGTTCGGCGTGTGCCTGGGCCATCAGGCCATCGGGCAGGTGTTCGGCGGCAAGGTGATCCGCGCCAAGCAGATCATGCACGGCAAGACCTCGCCGGTGCGCCATCGCGGGCAGGGCGTGTTCGCCGGGCTGCCCGATCCGTTCGAGGCCACGCGCTACCACTCGCTGGTGGTGGAGCAGTCTTCGCTGCCCGATTGCCTGGAAGTCACCGCCTGGACGGAGCACCCGGACGGCAGCATCGACGAGATCATGGGCCTGCGCCACAAGACGCTGCCGGTCGAGGGCGTGCAGTTCCATCCCGAATCCATCCTTACGCAGTACGGCCATGACCTGCTGCGCAACTTCCTGGGCCTGCCGTTGAAGCTTGCGGCATGAACAGCGCCGGGACCGTGGGGCGCCGCGTCACCATCACGCCGCAGGAGGCGCTACAGCGCACCATCGAGCATCGCGAGATCTTCCATGACGAGATGATCGAGCTGATGCGGCAGATCATGCGCGGCGAGGTGAGCCCGCTGATGACCGCGGCGATCATCACCGGCCTGCGCGTGAAGAAGGAAACCGTGGGCGAGATCACCGGCGCGGCGCGCGTGATGCGCGAGCTGTCCGCCAAGGTGGAGCTGCCGCCGCACGCGCATTTCGTGGACATCGTGGGCACCGGCGGCGATGGCGCCTCCAGCTTCAACATCTCCACCGCGTCCATGTTCGTCGCCGCGGCGGCGGGCGCGCGCATCGCCAAGCATGGCGGTCGCAGCGTGTCGTCCAAGTCCGGCAGCGCCGACGTGCTCGAGGCGCTGGGCGCGGTGATCGACCTGCCGCCGGCCCAGGTGGCGCAGTGCATGGAAGAGGTCGGCATCGGCTTCATGTTCGCGCCCAACCATCATCCGGCCATGAAGGTGGTGGCGCCGGTGCGCAAGGAAATGGGCGTGCGCACGCTGTTCAACATCCTCGGGCCGCTGACCAACCCCGCGGGCGCGCCCAACATCCTGATGGGGGTGTTCCATCCCGATCTGGTCGGCATTCAGGTGCGCGTATTGCAGCAGCTTGGCGCCAAGCACGCTCTCGTGGTGTGGGGCCGCGACGGCATGGACGAGATCTCGCTGGGCGCGGCCACCCTGGTGGGCGAGCTGCGCGACGGCGAAGTGCGCGAGTACGAAGTGGAGCCGGAGGATTTCGGCCTGGCCATGGCCTCCAGCCGCAACCTGCGCGTGGAGAATGCCGAGGAATCGCGCGCCATGTTGCTGGAAGCCCTGGAAGGGCGGCGCGGCGTGCCGCACGACATCGTGTGCCTCAATGCGGGCGCCGCGCTGTACGCAGCCAACGTGGTGGATTCCATCGGCGCGGGCATCGAGCTGGCGCGTTCCACCATTGCCAGCGGTGCGGCGCGTGCAAAAATGGACGCCTTAGTCGCCGCGACACGGCGGCTGGCCGGGGCGGGCTGACGCTCACGCTCTCTTCATGCACTGACCTATCAAGCTTTTGCCATGACCGACATTCTTCAGCGCATCCTGACCCGCAAGACCGAGGAAGTGGCCGAGCGCAGCGCCAGGCTGCCGCTGGCCGAGCTCTGCGCGCGCGTGGCGGACCTGCCGGAAACCCGTGGTTTCGCGGCCGCCATCGAGGCCAAGATCGACGCCGGCCTGCCCGCGGTGATCGCCGAGGTGAAGCGCGCCAGCCCGAGCAAGGGCGTGATCCGTCCCGACTTCGACCCGGCCGCCATCGCACGGAGCTACGAAAAGGGCGGCGCGGCCTGTCTGTCCGTGCTGACCGACAAGGACTTCTTCCACGGCAGCGAGGATTTCCTGCAGCAGGCGCGCGCGGCGTGCTCGCTGCCGGTGTTGCGCAAGGATTTCGTGATCGACCCGTACCAGGTGTACGAGGCCCGCGCGATCGGCGCCGACTGCATCCTGCTGATCGTCGCCGCGCTGAGCGATGCGGCACTGCTGGAGCTTTCCCTGCTTGCCGCCGACCTCGACCTGGACGTGCTGTGCGAAGTGCATGACGCCGAGGAACTGGAGCGCGCGCTCGCCCTGCCGGTGCCGCTGATCGGCGTGAACAACCGCAACCTGCGCACCTTCCACACCTCGCTGGAAACCTCGCTGGAGCTGCAGCAGCTGATGGAATATGACCGCATCCTGGTCAGCGAGTCGGGCATCCACACGCCCGACGACGTGGCCACGCTGCGCGATGCCGGCATCCATGCTTTCCTGGTCGGCGAGGCCTTCATGCGCGCCGACGATCCGGGCGCGGAATTGCAGCGCCTGTTCGCCTCGACCTGAGCGCCCACCCGAAGTAGACGTATGACCACAGGGGAAACCAGTCTGGAGCCGGCAGCGGCGGAGACGGCCGTGGCCGTGCCGCGCACGGTGTTGTTCGATTTCGATGGCGTGCTGATCCACGGCGACGCCTTCTACCTGTTCATGCGCGAGCGCTATCGCCGCTCGTGGCTGCGCAAGCTGGGCGCGCTCTGTGCGCTGCCGTGGATGCTGGTGGTGTCGCCGTTCTCGCGCCGGCTGGCCGAGCGGGCGCTGGTACACGTGGGCCTGATCGGCCTCAACGAGCACCGTTACCGGAGCACGGCGGAAGCCTTCGGCGCGAGCCTGGTGCGGCGTCCCAGGCAGTTCTGCCGCGATGGGCTGAACGCGCTGCGCCGCCATCAGGCGGCGGGCGACCGGGTCATCGTGGTCACTGGCTGCGAACAGGTGCTGGTCAGCCACATCCTGGCCCAGCTGGGGCTGGGCGGCATCGAGGTGCTGGCGTCCCAGCTGTATCCGGGCCCCTTGGGCATGCGCGTGAAGCTGCACAACGTGGGGCGCCGCAAACCCGCGCAGCTGGCGGCTTTCGGCGTTCGCGAGTGGCATGTGGCCTATAGCGACTCGCTGGCCGATGCCCCCATGCTCAAGCCTGCGGCAGAGGCGGTGCTGGTCAACGGCACGCCCAAGCTCTGCAAGAAGCTGGAAAAGGCGCTGGGTCGCACCATCACGCGCGTCGACTGGTTCTAACCGGCTTTTACCCCGTCCGGGTGCACCCTGTGCACGCGCGCGGGGCGGGGGTATTCGTCCTGCGACAGCGGACGCCAGGGACATGGCGTTTGGCCGTATCCGGTCTTGTCCCGGGTCGGGGATCGAATTACGTTAGTGCTTACATAATAAGTTAGAGGGTCGTCGGATGTACCTCCCTTCGCTTGCCCAGCTGGCACTCGGCAGCCGGCTCAAGTCGCTCAGCGACCACTTCTACGCGGCCGTGGACGAGGTCTATCGCACCTGCGGGGCCGGCGTGGAGTCGCGCTGGTTCCCGGTGCTGAGTTTCCTTTGGGAAAACGGCGAAACCACGGTGAGCGACGTGGCGCAGGCGATCGGCCAGACCCATTCGGCGGTCAGCCAGCTGGCCGACAAGCTGGTGGACGCGGGGCTGGTCTGCCGCAAGAAGGACGCCCAGGACGGCCGCCGCAGCCTGCTCGCGCTCACCGACAAGGGGCGCGCCGACCTCTCCTCGCTGGGCCCGATCTGGGTGGCGGTGCGCCGCGGCATCGTGAAATCCCTTGGGGAGGAGGGACTGGAGGCGCTGCTCAGCGCGCTGGCCGCCACCGAGAATGCACTGAACGAACGTCCGGTGGTCGAGGCCATGCTGGCCGAGCACGCCACGCTGACCTCGGCGGCGCTGGAGGTCGTGCCCTACGAGCCCGCCCTGAGGGAGCATTTTTACCGGCTCAACGCGCAATGGCTCGAACGCCATTTCCGCATCGAGGACATCGACCGCGACATGCTGGGCGACCCGGAGCGCTACGTGCTGGCGCCGGGCGGCGCGATCTTCTTTGCGCGCCTGGCGGGCGAGGTCATCGGCACCTGCGCCCTGCTGCAGGAGTCGCCCGGCGTCTATGAGCTGTCCAAGATGGGCGTGGACGAGACCTTCCGGGGCATGGGCGCCGGCCGCTGCCTGCTGGCGGCGGCCATCGCCGAGTTCGAGCGGCGCGGCGGCAAGCGACTGTTCCTGGAATCCAACAGCCGCCTGAAGACCGCGTTGCGCATGTACGAGCAGGCCGGCTTCGTGCTGCAACCCTCGGTGCGTCCGGGCTCGCATTACGAGCGGGCGGACGTCTATATGGTCTACCAGCCCGAGCGGAAGCGCAGCGCCAGTGCATAAGGGGCTGGCTTGAAAAGCTGTCCAGATGGTCGCGTGAGCGCACCTTGTCCCGCCGTCATTCCGGCCTGCGCCGGAATGACGGCGGGCGAGATTGAAGACTCTGAACAATTGTTCAGGCAAAAAAGAACCCGGCCGAAGCCGGGTTTTTTTCGGAAACTGGCCTGACTCAGCGCGTCCCGCGGACCACGATGGTCTTGCCCGCCACGTCGATCATGCCCTGCTCCTCGAGCTGCTTGAGCACGCGGCCGACCATTTCGCGCGAGCAGCCCACGATGCGGCTCACTTCCTGGCGGGAAATGCGGATCTGGGTGCCGTCCGGGTGAGTCATCGCATCCGGCTCCTGGCACAGGTCCAGCAGGGTCTTGGAGATGCGGTTGGTCACGTCCATGAAGGCCATGCGGCTGACCTGGCGCGAGGTGCGCAGCAGGCGGTGGGTCAGCTGGGAGCCGATGGCGAACAGGATCTTCGGGCACTCCTCGCGCAGCGGCCCTTCCATCAGCTGGAACAGGCGCTCGTAGCTGATCTCGGCCATCTCGCAGGCGGTGCGGGTGCGCACCATGGATTCGCGCTGCGCCTGCTCCACGAACAGGCCCATCTCGCCGATGAACTGCCCGCGGCTCAGGTAGGCGAGGATCAGCTCGCGGCCCTGCTCGTCTTCCGTGCAGACGGCCAGCGAGCCGTCCACGATGTAATAGAGCGTATTGGCGGGATCGCCCGGCCGGATGATCGCCGTCTTGCCCGGGTAACGCCGGCGGTGGCAAAGCGCCAGAAAGCGCTCCATCGAGGCCGGATCCGGTGCGAAACTGGCTGGCGCCTGGGAACGTTCAAAGGCTTGCTGAAGCTGGTATTTGAGTTGCGCCACGTTAGATCCCATAGATTCAAACGGGGGCCGCTCGCGCCCCCCGACGGTCCAATCCATCCCCCCTCCGGGCATTATGGCAAACTAGCCTGACCTGCCGAAGGTTCAGTTTTCCTTTTTTTTGCCGCATACTTCACGGTCTTTCGGACGCGATCCCTTTGTCGCGCTCCGGTCACAAGGGTCGTGGAAGCTTCCTGCTTTCACGTTCAATTATCCAGCGGGGACCCTTGTAGCTAACCCGCCCTCTGCTAATGGCCCCTTCCCGGCCTGGAGAGTCGCTGTGGTGAAACCGCTTCCGCGCCTGCGTCTGCAGGGCTTCAACAATTTGACCAAGGCACTGAGCTTCAACATCTATGACATCTGCTATGCGGTGTCCGAAGAGCAGCGCCAGCGTTACATCGAATACATCGACGAACAGTACGACGCCGATCGTCTCACCCAGATCCTGACGGATGTGGCCGAAATCATCGGCGCCAACATCCTGAACATTGCACGCCAGGACTACGATCCGCAAGGCGCCTCGGTCACGATCCTCATTTCCGAGGAGCCGGTGGTGGAGAAGCTGGGCCGCGACACCATCTCCGATGCCGTGGTGGCCCACCTGGACAAGAGCCACATCACCGTCCATACCTACCCGGAAACGCATCCGCACAACGGCATCGCGACCTTCCGCGCGGACATCGACGTGGCCACCTGCGGCGTGATCTCGCCGCTGAAGGCCCTGAACTACCTGATCGACAGCTTCGAGTCGGACATCGTCATCGCCGACTACCGCGTGCGCGGCTTCACGCGCGACGTGAAGGGCAAGAAGCACTTCATCGACCACAAGATCAATTCCGTGCAGGACTACCTGGCCAAGCACATCCGCCAGAAGTACGAGATGTTCGACGTGAACGTGTATCAGGAAAACATGTTCCACACGAAGATGCACATCAAGGACTTCGACCTGGACACCTATCTGTTCGAGGCCCACGCCGACGATCTCTCCTTCAAGGAGCGCCAGCGCATCGAGTCGCTGCTGCGCCGCGAGATCGAAGAGCTCTTCCACGGCCGCAACCTGATGTAACGAAAAACCCGCCGAAAGGCGGGTTTTTCTTTACCCTGTCGTCTCTTTGTCCCAGAAAGCGCAGGGGGTGAGCTCGCACTTGCGACGCCGCATATTTCCCTCACCGTCATTCCCGCGAAAGCGGGAATCCAGTGTCTTTCATCACACCCCGCGGCGCTGGCTGCCTCCGGCTGTTGTGGACACCTCCCGCTTTTGCGGGAATGACGCTGAAGTACCGGGCAGTGTTCTGGGCCTCAAACCCGATACGCCACCGCCTTCATCACCATCGACGTCAGATGCATCACGCCGGGAATCGGAAACGGCAAGTCAATGCCGCCACGTTCGCGCGCGTTGTGCGCATGCCGGATCTCGTCCGCCTGCATCTGCGACAGCACGGCGCGCGAGCGCTCGTCCTGCGGCGGCAGCTTGTCGAGGTGTTCTTCCAGATGCGCCTCCACCTGGCGCTCCGTTTCCACCACGAAACCCAGGCTCACCGGGTCGCCGGCGAGCGCGGCCAAGGCGCCGATGGCATAACTGCCGGCGTACCACAGGGGATTGAACAGGCTGGGGCGGCTGTCCAGTTCCTTCAGCCGCTCGGCGCACCAGGCCAGGTGGTCGGTTTCCTCGGCGGCAGCGTGCAGCAGGTGCTCGCGGGTGTCTTCGTTGCGCGCCAGCGCGGCTTGTCCGTCGTAAAGCGCCTGCGCGCAGACTTCGCCCGTGTGGTTGATGCGCATGAGGCCGGCGGCGTGGCGGCGCTCGGCGTCATCCATGTCCGCCTCGTCGAAGGCGTCGGCCGGCGAGGGGCGGGCCGCTTCCGGCGCGCCGGACACGGTTTCCAGCGCGCGTTCGATGCCCGCCAGCAAGCGGTCGAGCGGGGAAAGCGTGCGTGCATTCATGGCGGGTTCTCCAGTTGCTGCGCGAGCAGCGTGAGCGGATGCATGTGCGGCCAGTGCGTGCCGTGTGCATCCATGCCTGCGGCCAGGTGCAGGCGGCATCCGATATTGGACGACAACAGCTGCTGCGGCGCCAAGGTGGCGATCTGCCCCAGTACGCCGTCGCGCAGGCGCGCCGCGCGCTCGGGGAATTCCAGCATGTGCGCGCCCGCCGCGCCGCAGCAGTGCGGCGGGCGCGGCACCACGGCGACATCGAGCGAGGGCACCTTGCCCAGCAGTTTCTGCAGGGCGGATTCACTGCGCGCGACATTGATCTGCGTGCAGGGAAGGTGCAGGGCGATGCGGCGCTCGAGCGGGCGAAAGCTCAGGCGATCCATACGTTCCGCGAGCAGGGTCGCCGGATCGGTCACGCTGACGTCGGGCAGGGCGCGCCGCAGCGTGCCCAGGCAGCCGGGCGTCACCGTGACGAGCCGCGTCGCGCCGGCCTGTGTCCAGCTCTCGCGCACGCGCTCGGCAAGGCGGTCGGCGGCATCCATATCGCCGCCATGCAGATCCATCGCGCCGCAGCAGAAAGCCGGCAAGCGATGGACCCGGTAGCCCGCCGTCTGCAACAGCGTCACGGCGGCACGCTCCGCCGCTTCGTCTTCGACGCTGGCGACGCAACCGGGGAAAATCGCCACCACGGTCTGGTCGGTTTCCGTAACCGGTGCGGATGAGACAGGCAGTGTGGTTTCGGCGTCGGACCACGTCGCCAGCGCGGCGCGCCACGCCGAATTCGCCGGCAGGCGATCGGCAAGGCGCTTCTTCCAATGCGCCAGACCGGTGGCGCCGGCGACCCGCGCGGCGAGACGCAGCAAGGTCGGCTGCTTCAGCATCGCCAGCAGCTGCCGCGGACGCTCCGGTGCGGGGCCGATCAACGCGCGGGTTTCCACCAGCAGCTCGTCGTATTTGACGTTGGCGGGGCACACGCGCTGGCAGTTGAGGCAGCCCAGGCAATGGTCCAGGTGAATGCGCAGGGCGGCGGTGGGCTCCGCCTCCCCGCGGGCCAGCGCCGCGGCAATGGCGATGCGGCCCCGCGGCGACTCCGCCTCATTGCCGTCCAGCCCATAGGTGGGGCAGGTCGGCAGGCACAGGCCGCACTGCACGCACTGGTCGGCGAGGGCGGCGATCTTCTGTTTTCTAGTATGGGGGGGCTTTTCAAGCGCCATGGTGGTCATGCTATCATTGCCAGCTCGCATCCCACCGGTCGGTGGGCTTGCGCGATTGATGAAAACTCCGTTATCATCTCGCGCCTTTGTTCCACCGATTATGTGTACCGCCCTTGGGGCGGCAGCCCAGGTATTCTGAAATGAAAACGTTCAGCGCCAAGCCGGAAAGCGTCAAGCGCGATTGGTTCGTGATCGACGCCACGGACAAGACGCTCGGTCGTCTCTCGACCGAGATCGCTCGCCGTCTGCGCGGCAAGCACAAGCCGGAATTCACCCCGCACGTCGACACCGGCGATTACATCGTCGTGGTCAACGCCGAGAAGGTGGCCGTCACCGGTGCCAAGCTGGACGACAAGATGTACCACCGCTTCACCGGCTACGTCGGCAACCTGAAGACCACCAGTCTCAAGGACATGCTGGCCACGCACCCGGAGCGCGTCATCGAAATCGCCGTCAAGGGCATGCTGCCGAAGAACCCGCTCGGCCGCGCGATGTACCGCAAGCTCAAGGTGTACGGCGGCGCCGAACATCCGCATACCGCTCAGCAGCCGCAGGCGCTGGAAATCTAAGGAATCATCATGGCGATCCAGCAGAACTACGGCACCGGCCGCCGCAAGACCTCCGCCGCTCGCGTGTTCCTGCGCAAGGGCACCGGCGCGATCACCGTCAACGGCAAGACCCTCGACCAGTTCTTCGGTCGTGAGACGTCGCGCATGATCGTTCGTCAGCCGCTCGAGCTGATCGAAGCGACCGACAAGTTCGACGTGAACGTCACCGTCGCTGGCGGCGGCATCACCGGCCAGGCCGGCGCGATCCGTCTCGGCATCGCCCGCGCCCTGATCGAGTACGATGAATCCCTGAAGTCCCAGCTCCGCAAGGCAGGCTTCGTGACCCGCGATGCCCGCGAGGTCGAGCGCAAGAAGGTCGGTCTCCACAAGGCCCGCCGCGCTACCCAGTTCTCGAAGCGCTAATCCCGCTTCGACTGGCCGGTGCATCAAGTCAGAGCGCACCGCCCAGCAGGGTTTTGGGAGATCGTCTAACGGTAGGACAACGGACTCTGACTCCGTTTATCTAGGTTCGAATCCTAGTCTCCCAGCCAAAAACAAAAAGCCCGCCTTCACGGCGGGCTTTTTGTTTTTGGCTGGGAGGGTCGGGGAATCGGACCCGTTCGACAAATTCGTCCGGAACGAATTTGGACAGCGCAACGCGCTGGCCCCGCAGCGCGCAGCGCGAAGGGGTGAGCCCCATGGATGGGGCGAACAATCCGAGGCCTGCACGCATACGTCCACCGAGCAAAAAAGCCCGCCTTCACGGCGGGCTTTTGTTTTTGATTTGGGGGTATGAAACGACCCTTACTGGACAAATCCATCAGAGGCAACAAAACGTCTCCTAGCTCTAACTTCAAACAACTCACAAAAAAAGCCCGCCACAAAGACGGCCCAGCAACCAACAACATTTCAACGCGCGAACTTACTCCCCGCGCTGCGCCTGAATCGCATGCACCCGCTGCACATAACTCTGATACGCCGGTATCGCGATTGCCGCCAACATCGCAATCACGAACACCGGAACCAGCAGAAGGAAATAAAACGCACCCTTGGGCGGCTTCGGGTTGCTTGACCCTGTGTCCTTCCAGCGCGCGATCCAGCTCAGCTGGCCTTGCAGGTAGAACGTGGTGAAGAAGAACAGGGTGACGCCGCCGATCTCGACGGGAAGGTGATAGTCGGCGAGACTGCGCTTGATGGAGCCGGCCATGGAAAAGTAGGCGACGTACCAGAGCACGTAGTAGGCCAGCACGAGCAGGCCGCCGAGAACGGACGCCTTGTTGCCGGCCGACACCACCTGGCCCGCCAGGATGCAGACCAGGCCGACCGCGAGCATGGTGGTGGCCTTGCTGTCGCCGTCGATCTTCTTCACCCAGTTCGCCTGGATGAAGGGCCAGACGATGGTGAAGATGCCCAGGGTGAGAATGCTGAAAAGGAACACCAGGCCCCAGTGCAGGGACGGCGGCGCAGGCAGGTCGCGCCGGCTTGGGCCGGACGAAGCATAGCTGTCGTGCGGTGCGTCGTCGGCAGCGGCAGGCGCGGGTGCGCGTGCCTGCTCGTCGTAGTGGTAGGTTGAGCCCGGACGATCCTCCGCCGTGAACACGGCCGGCGGGCCCGTCACCGGTGGCGGCGGGAGCGGTGGCGCGGCGTCGCTTTGCGGAAACAGCGAGAACAGCGGTACCCATGCGGGCAGACCCTTGTGCCAGGCCAGCGTGTCCGGGCCGTAGCGCTTCTCAGCTATCCATTGGCGCACATCTTCTTCGGGAAAGGGGCCGCTCTTTTGCTCGTTCTGCGCTATCCATATCTTTTCGCCGTTCGGCATGTGGAGTCCCCTTCCTCTCTGGCATTGCTGGCTGCGGATGCCTGCAAGGCGCAGGCGCGTGCGGGGACACGCGGACACGACCGTTCCTGCGCGGTTGCGGCGCATGCGTCGGTGCGGTTGCGATAACGATACCGTCGGCTTCCGGTGACGCCGGGCGCTGACGGACAAGCGATAAATTCCATCTACCGCTCCTGGTCCCCGGGAACGAGCCTAGCGGTGCGCGGGCGGCGGAACAAGCTGGTGGGATAGCTGGGATGCGCTCCTCGCGTGGCAGCCGGGCCCCCTGGGCAATGACACACCAACGATGACGGACTGAAAGCAAAACGCCTCCAGGTTTCCCGGGAGGCGTTCTTCACGCTTCTACGCCAATATGGCCGGCCGTCAGCCCATCACCTTGTCACCCACCAGCACCACATTGGCCGGGCGGCGCGCGAACAGGCCCACGGTCACGATGCCAGGGATCTGGTTGAGATCGCTCTCCAGCCCCACCGGGTCGGTGATCTGCCAGCCGTGCACGTCGATCACCCAGTTGCCGTTGTCGGTGACCACGCCGTCGCGCCACACCGGGTTGCCGCCGCGCTTGACGATTTCGCGGCCGATCAGGCTGCGCGCCATCGGGATCACTTCGATGGGCAGCGGGAACTTGCCCAGCACCGGCACCTGCTTGCTCGAGTCGATGATGCAGACGAACTTGTCGCTGGCCTCGGCGATGATCTTTTCGCGCGTCAGCGCCGCGCCGCCGCCCTTGATGAGACGCTTGTGCGGATCGCACTCGTCCGCGCCGTCCACATAGAGCGTGAGCCGGCCGGTGGCGTTGAGATCGAGCACGGGAATACCCACGCGCTTCAAGTGCGCGGTGGACTGTTCCGAGCTGGACACCGCGCCGTGGATGCGGTCCTTCAGGTCGGCCAGTGCATCGATGAAGAAGGCGACGGTGGAGCCGGTGCCAACGCCGACGATGGCGCCGGCCTCGACGTAGCGGATGGCGGCTTCGCCCGCCTGGCGTTTTTCGTTGGCGCTCATGCGCTTGGGTTTCCGGTAAGGAGAAAAGTTATTCCATCGCCAGGATGTGGCGCCATTCCTCGGCGCCCACCGGCATCACGGAGAGGCGGTTGCCCTTGCGCACCAGCGCCATCTCGGCGAGCGCCGGCTCGGCCTGCAGTTCCTTGAGCGTGATGGTGCGCTTGAGCTTCTTCACGAACTTCACGTCCACCAGCATCCAGCGCGGGTTGTCGCGCGAGCTGGCGGCATCGAAGTACTTGCTCTTGGGGTCGAACTGGCTGGGGTCGGGATACGCGTCGGTGGCCACTTCGGCAATGCCGACGATGCCGGGTTCTGCGCAGTTGGAGTGGTAGAAGAAGATCTTGTCGCCGATGCGCATGCCGTCGCGCATGAAGTTGCGCGCCTGGTAGTTGCGCACGCCGTCCCAGTGCTCCTGACCCTTCTTCTTCAGGTCGTCGATGGAGAAGGCGTCCGGCTCGGATTTCATCAACCAGTACTGGGTATTTTTGCTCATGCGTGAGCTTCTCCATCCTCGCCGTTGGCGTGGCAGTCGATCAGTTCCCGATCGGTGGCGATGAAATCGAGCGGCACGTCCCAAGGCTCTTCCGCGATCTCCGGCAGCTCCTGGAAAGCGTAGGCGATGCCGACCAGCAGCGGCTCGGTGGGGCGAACCTGTTCGTTGAGGAAGGCGAACGCGCGGTCGTAATAGCCACCGCCCGTGCCCAGGCGGTTGCCACGGCGGTCGAAGGCCATCAGCGGCACCAGCACCAGGTCGAGCTGGAAGGGCTCCAGCAGTTCGCTCGGCGCGGCCGGTTCGGGAATGCCATGGCGATTGGGCTGGACGTCCTCGCCGGACTGCCAGGGGGCAAAGCGCAGCTGACGGTTCGGCCCGATCACCGGCAGCAGGAATTGCTGCCCGCGCGTCGCCAGCGGCGGGATCACCAGGTTCAGCGGCAGCTCGCCGTCGCAGGCCCAGTAGCCGGCCACGCGCGCGTCGGTAAGGTATTCGGGAAGCTGTTCCAGGCTGCGGCGCAGCCCCTGCGCGGCAGCGATGCGCTGCGGGGGCGTCAGGGCGCGGCGTTGTTCGGCCAGTTGCCGGCGTAGTTCGCGTCGCTGGGCATTGGCGTCCACGTTCGCGTCTCCTGCAAAGCGAGCGGCCCTGGGCTGGCGCCGCCGCGGGGCGTTCGCGAGCCCTTTGCACGTGCGGCGCCTGTCGGCGCCGCACGAAGGGAATGAGGTGGCGTTAACCGCGATGCCGCTGCCCACCAAACGACCTTGATCCACGATGGATCAGGTGGGAGGGCGACATGGCCTCAAGGCTTTCCGCACGTGGCGGACATGCACAACAGCCGATGAAAAGCCGACCCGGGGCCGTATTTAGGAACAAGGCAAATGTAAGAGTGTGCTGGCGCACACCGCAGAAAACGCCGTGGACTATTTTATGTGGGCGTCCAGTGCGGCTTCAAGCTTGCGACGCAACGCGGTGATGCCGTCGGTCACGCTCTGATCAGAGCCGGTGTGCTGCTTGCGCAGCGCCAGGAACTCGTGCGTGACGCTGATGGCGGCCAGCACGGCCAGGCGGTCGAAGCCCGGCGCCTTGGCGTTGGCACGCAATTCGCGCATCTTGCGGTCGAGGTAGGCGGCCGATTCCAGCAGGCCCTCGCGCTCTTCCGGCGCGCAGGCGATCAGGAATTCGCGATCCACCAGCCGCAACGCGACCGGTTCGTTGGCGGTGGTACCCACGCTGCTCTCAGCCATTGTTCTCGAGCGCCTTCAGTCGCTGGATCATTGCCTCGACACGGCTGCGCGCCTGTTCGTTGCGCGCCATGAGACCGGCCCGCTCGCTGGCCAGCTGTTCCTGGCTGTGGCGCAGGCTGCGGTTTTCCTCGGTGAGGCGGCGCACGGCATCAAGCAACCGGTCGACCTGCTCGCCCAGGGCTGCAAGCTCTTGCTTGACGGGGTCTGGCTTGACGGAATCGGACGCGCTCATGGGCCGGAACTATAGCAGGCACATCGGTCAAAGCAGCAGGCGCTCGGGGCGTTTCGGGAACCAGTGCATTAAACTCGGCCATTGTCTTCAAAGGAGCCCAGCCATGACAGCGCACGAGCTGATCGGCTACGACGAACTGGACGCCGCGGCGGCCCGTCTTCAACTGGCCGAGGATGCCAGCGGCCTTCATGGCTCGCTGTGCGGCTTCCTGGCTGGCGGTGGGCGCATCGGCAAGCAGTCGCTGGTGGAGGCGTTGCACATGGACGCCGAGGCCGCCACGCCGTCTCCCGGCGACCAGGCGCTGCTGGAGCGCCTGGTGAAGCAGACGGAAACGGAGCTGGCCGATCCGGAGCTGGGCTTCGAACCCCTGCTGCCCGCCGACGACCGGCCGGTGAGCGAGCGCGCCGACGCCCTGGTCGACTGGTGCCGGGGTTTCCTGGGCGGCTTCGGTCTGGGCGGCGCCGAGACGCACGCCAAGCTGTCGGAGGAGGCGCAGGAGATCCTGAAGGATCTGGGCACCATCGCGGCCTCTTCCTTCGAGTTCGGCGACGAGGCCGAGGACGAGGATTCGCTGATCGAAGTGCACGAATTCGTGCGCATGGGCGCGATGCTGCTGTTCGCCGAATGCTCGAACCCCCACGGCCCCAGCAACGACACCGTGCATTGAATATCTCGCCCGAAGAATACGCCCGCCGCCGCCGCCAGCTGATGCGCATGGCGGGCGAGGACGCGGTGCTGCTGATCGCCGCCGCGCCCGAGCGCGTGCGCAACGCGGACGCCAACTGGCCGTACCGGCAGGATTCGGACCTGCACTATCTCTCGGGTTTCCCCGAGCCTGACGCGGTGCTGGCCCTGCTGCCGGGCCGCAAGCATGGCGAGACGGTGCTGTTCTGCCGCGAGCGCGACGCGGAGCACGAGCGCTGGCACGGCGAGTCCATCGGCACGGACCGCGCCGTGAGCGAGCACGGCATGGACGATGCGTTCCCCATCGACGACATCGACGACATCCTGCCCGGCATGATCGAGGGAAGGGCCCGCGTCTACTGCCATTTCGGCCGCGAACCCGAGTTCGATGCGCGCCTGCTGGGCTGGATGCGCCGCCTGCGCCAGCTGCGCGGCGGCGGCGTGGTGCCGAAGGAGTTCGTGGCCCTGGGCCACTTGCTGCACGACCTGCGCCTGTACAAGTCGCGTGCCGAGCTGAAACTGATGCGCGCCTCGGCATCGATTGCCGCCGAAGCGCATCGTGCGGCCATGCAGTCGGCCATCGCCGGCCGCCATGAATACGAGGTGGAAGCCGAAATCCTGCGTGTGATGCGCAGCCGCGGCGCCGTTCCCGCGTTTCCGCCCATCGTGGCCGGCGGCGCGCATGCCTGCGTGATGCACTACACGGCCAATCGCGCCATGTTGCGCGACGGCGACCTGTTGCTGGTGGACGCCGGCGCGGAAGTGGACTGCTACGCCTCTGACATCACGCGCACTTTTCCCGTGAACGGCCGCTACAGCCGCGAGCAGCGGGCACTGTACGAAGTGGTGCTGGCCGCGCAGCTGGCGGCCATCGACGAAGTGCTGCCCGGGCGCGCGTTCAACGCGGCGCACGAAGCGGCCGTGCGGGTGATCACCGAAGGGCTGTGCGCGCTCGGCCTGATCAAGGGCAGTGCCGACGACGCCATCGCGGAAGGCAGCTACAAGCGCTTCTTCCCCGCCAAGACCGGTCACTGGCTGGGCCTGGACGTGCACGACGTGGGCGACTACCGCGTGGACGGCGAGCCGCGCGTGCTCGAACCCGGCATGGTGGTGACGGTGGAGCCGGGCATCTACGTGCCGCCCGGCGATTTCACCGTCGCCGAGCGCTGGCGCGGCATCGGCATCCGCATCGAGGACGACGTGGCGGTGACCAAGGAAGGCAACGACGTGCTGACCGACGGCGTACCCAAGGATGCGGACGAGATCGAGGCGCTGCTGGCCTCGCGCTGATCGATGCCCGCGGGGCGCACTCGATGCGCCCCGCGAATCACCTCAAGCGTCAACCCAAGGGCGGACGCGGCTCCTTGCGTTGATGCGCCTCGTCCGTGGCGTGCACCTCGTACCACATCGCATTGAGGATGCCGAACGCGGTGGCGAGGCCAAGGCCGAGAATCCAGGAGAAATACCACATGGCGTCGTTCCTCTCTCAGTAACCGTGGCCGGAATGGCGCACGTGCTCCAGCGTGACGCGACCGCGCACCACGCGGTACACCCAGCTGGTGTAGATGATGACGATGGGCATGAAGATCACCGTCATCGCCAGCATCAGCCCCAGCGTGCCCTGGCTGGATGATGCGTCCCACACCGTGAGGCTGGAGCGCGGATCGAGGCGCGAGGGCAGCAGGAAGGGAAACAGCGCGAAGCCGGCGGAAAGAATGGTGCCCGCCACCATCAGGCTGCTGCTGACGAAGCCGCCGAGGCCCTTCTTGCCCACCGTGAGCTGCACGCCGATGGCGCCGGCAAAACCCAGCACCGGCGCCAGCCAGAAATAAGGATGCTCCATATAACTGGCGAACCAGCTGCTGCCGTGCGCCACCTGCTTGAACAGCGGATTGGACACGCCATCGGTCACCACCGGGCCGACGATAGCGTAGCCCGCCACGCCATAGGCCAGCCAGATGCCGGCGAGCACGTAGAGCACCACATAGGCCAGCGTGGTGAAGCGCGCGACGCGCACCGCGCGGTCGGCCACCACGTGGTCGGCCTTGTAGGCCGCCCAGCAGGCGCCGTGGGCGAGCAGCATGGTCAGTGACACCAGGCCCGCCACCAGCGCGAAGGGATGCAGCAGTTCGAAGAAGCTCCCGTGCCAGGTCATGCGCAAGTCGTTGTCGAACTGGAACGGCGCGCCGAGGAACAGGTTGCCGAACGCCACGCCCGAAATCAGCATCACCACGATGCCCGAGGCGATCAGCACGTAGTCCCACACGTTGCGCCAGCGTTCGTCGTGCACCTTGCCGCGGAAGTTGAAGCCCACTGGACGCAGGATCAACGCGACCAGTACCAGGAAGATCGCCAGGTACATGCCGGAGAACGACACGGCATACAGCTGCGGCCACGCCGCGAACGCCGCGCCGCCGCCCAGTACGAACCACACCTGGTTGCCCTCCCAGGTGGGCTCGATGGTTTCCAGCATCACCAGCCGTTCGTCCTCGGTCTTGCCCAGCACGCGCAGCAGCGCCGCGATGCCGAAATCGAAGCCGTCCATGATGGCGAAGCCGATCAGCAGCACGCCGAGCAGGGCCCACCAGATCACGCGTAGCGTTTCATAGTCGAACATGGCGTTCTCCTCAGGCGCCGACGCGCGTGGCAAGGTGGGTCACCGGCGGCACGGGCTCGGCGGGCGGCCACAGCCCGAGGCCGTCCGGCCCCTTCTTTGCGTACTTCACCATCAGCGTGGCGTCGATGATGGCCAGCACGCTATAGAACAGCACGAAACCGCCCAGGGAGGTCCATACCTGTCCGGCCGTCACGCTGGATACGCCCAGCGCGGTCGGCAGGATGCCTTCGATGGCCCAGGGCTGGCGCCCGTATTCGGCCACGATCCAACCCAGCTCCGCGGCAAGCCACGGCAGCGGCAGGCTCCACAGTGCGAGCTTGAGCAGCCAGCGCCGCTTGTCGAGCTGGCGCTTGCTCGCCTGCCAGAACATGAAGGCGAACAGCGCGATGAAGTAGAAGCCGCAGGCCACCATCAGGCGGAACGACCAGAACAGCACCGGCACGTTCGGAATGGTGCTGTCGGCCGCCTTCTGGATATCCGCCGGCGTGGCCTTGCGCGGGTCGTCCATGAAGCGCTTCAGCAGCAGGGCGTAGCCCATGTCCTTGTCATGCGCGGCGAGTATCGCCTTGGCCTGCGCGTTGTTCTTGTCCTCGCGCAGCACCAGCATCGCGTCATAGGCGAGGATGCCGTTGTTGATGCGCCCCTTGGTGTCCTCCACCAGGTTGGCGATGCCCGGAATCGGCTTGTCGATGGAGCGCGTGCCGATCAGGCCCATCACCCACGGAATGCGCAGCGCGTAATGCGTGGTGTGGTTCTCCACGTCGGGCACGCCGACCAGGGTGAACGACGCCGGCGCGGGTTCCGTTTCCCACATGGCCTCGATGGCGGCCATCTTCATCTTCTGGTTCTCGGACACCGCGTAGCCCGATTCATCGCCCAGCACCACGACCGACAGCGCCGCGGCGAGGCCGAAACTGGCGGCCACCGTCATCGAGCGCTTGGCGAAATCGGTGTTGCGCCCCTTCAGCAGATACCACGCGCTGATCGACAGCACGAACATCGAACCCACCACGTAGCCGGCGCTCACCGTGTGCACGAACTTCGCCTGCGCGACGGGGTTGAACATCACCTCGGTGAAGGACGTGACCTCCATGCGCATGGTCTGCGCATTGAAGGCCGAGCCCACCGGGTTCTGCATCCAGCCGTTGGCGATGAGGATCCACAGCGCGGAAAGGTTGGTGCCCAGCGCGAGGAACCACGTGGTGAGCAGGTGCGACACCCGCGACATGCGGTTCCAGCCCATGAAGAACAGACCCACCAGCGTCGCCTCGAGGAAGAACGCCATCAGGCCCTCGATGGCCAGCGGCGTGCCGAACACGTCGCCCACGTAATGCGCGTAATAGGCCCAGTTCATGCCGAACTGGAACTCCATGGTGACGCCGGTGGCGACGCCCATGGCGAAGTTGATGCCGAACAGCACGCCCCAGAACTGCACCATGCGCTTCCAGACTTCGCGCCCTGTCATCACATAGACGCTCTCCATGATGGCGAGGATCCACACGATGCCCAGGGTGAGCGGCACGAACAGGAAGTGATAGAGCGCAGTCAGCGCGAACTGCAGGCGTGAGAGCGTGACGACATCGGAGTCGATGATCATGGGCTGCCTGCTTGCGTTGAGGAAGAAGAGGATGCCGGCGCGAGCAGATGCTCGATGGCGGCGGGTCGGGTGTCAGGTCGTTCGTAATGCGCTGCGACCACCCACCAGATCGCAGACAGGAACGCGATCTTGGCGATGACGAGCAGGATCAGCTCGCGCCCCAGTCGACGCAGCGGCGGCCTTGGCGGATCGGCGGCAGCGCGGCCCGGACTGGCCGGCTCGGCGGACGGCATGGACATGCTTCAAAGCCCCCAAAGCTTCATCTAGGGGCGAGCATACGGAAGGTATGTGAAGTTGTCGTGCGGGAGGTTGACGCAGCGGTGGATAGCCGCGTGGGCTGAAATGTCGCTACGAAAAAGGCGCTTTTGGGTGTAGGTGTTTTTACCTAGCGTCGTTGCCGGTCATGCTGGCTGCCCCGGGATGGGTGCTCCTTCCCATCCCCGCGATGGCAAGCCGTACCCGTGCCGGGTATGGCTTTACGAGCAGCCCTTTGGGGTTCCCGCAGGAAAGGTGGCCACGACCGTGTCATCGACCAGGCGCACGGCGTAGTTGCCGCGTGTCATGAGCACCGGCGCGCTGCACGCCTGCGCCAGGATGGCGGCAACGCGAGCCTGCGAGCCCGGCTCGCGGGCCAGCTCAGGGGTGTCGCTCAAGTAGTAGCGCAGGTAATACGACGTGTGGAAATCCGCCTCGCGCAGGTACGGGAAGATCAGCGTCCTGATGAGCGGAAACTCCTGCGCGGCGCGCTCCGTCACGGGAGCGAGTCCGACCGATCCATCGATCAGGATGTAGTGGACCGGATGCTCTGCGGCCAGTGCCGCCACGTCGTTCGACAGGGTCGACGCCACCCGTTCCTCAAGCGCCTTCTGGGCACCCAGTGAATTGCCATAGACGGCGGCAAAGCTTGCCATGCCCAGCGCCCAGAGGCTTGCGCAGGCCATCACCCAGCGATGGGACCGCCCCCAGGCGCGAATAGCGCAGCAGATGCAGATCAAGCCCGCACAGAGAAGCGCACCGACGCCCATGAACACGCGCGGCAGTATCACCGGGTTACGCAGGGGAAGCATGGGCAGCGTGATCGACAGCGTCGCCAGGAAAGGGATGAGCAATCCAAAGGCTGGCCAAAGAACCATGCCCCAACGCGACCGTTGTTGGCGGGCATAGCGAAACGCAAGCAGCGCAGGCATCGCGGCCATCACCAGCAGCAGCGGGCCCGCCCATCGCAGCCAATGCGTATTGAAGGCGCCCGCCATATAGCCATAGAAATCCAGGGCGTTTCTCTTCAGCACCCACAGCTCGCCCACGCCCCGGATCGTGGCGCTGTGCTCCTTCAGCCAGTCCTCGATGGTGGGAGCGATCAGCAGCTGGTAAGCAGCCATGGCCACGATGCATTGGGCCACCCGCCCGGCCAGTGTCCGTATCAATTCGCGTGGCGGGCGTTGTTCTGCCTGGCCGACCACCAGCTCCATCAACGTAAAGATCAGAAAGGCCGTCAACGCGGGCTGATAGAAGCAGAGGCTGGCGAACAGAGCGATCGCGCCGAGTATCCAGCCCTTGCGAGCAGCGCCAGCGGCCATGAAGGGGAGCCATGCGGTGAACAAGGCCAGCGACATGCCCAAGGCGTCGAAGCGGTACGACAGGTTCTCCAGGAAAAACGGCTGTGCACCGAGGGGGAAGGCGATGAGGGCGGCCAGCCACGGCGACTCGATGCGATAGCGTCGCGCCATCAGCACGCTGGTGGCCGCGAGTACCGCAATGGCGCCTATCTGCGGCAGCGGCGAGATATCGACAAGATGGCGAAGATTGAACTGGAGCAGGCGCATGACCAGCATGGCCAGGTGCCGGCCATTCGCATCCCAGCCATAAAAACCGGTGATCGCACGGGTCACGTCGTCGCTGTAATACCGATCCGCACGAAGGATCGGGAACAGGACCAGCAGCAGTAGAAGCGTCAGCGAGATGAAAAACGTGTGTCGGTCACGTGCGACCGACACGGTGTCCTTGGACATCATGAGCATCCATTCCCTTGGTGGAAGGTTTTCAGAGCGACGCGAAGGCGTCGCGCGTGAGGTTCTCCGGCGCGTCGGTGGTGCACACCACGTCGTCCTCGATGCGGATGCCGCCGTAGGGGCGCAAGCGCTCCACCCGGGTCCAGTCGATATCCGCGGCTACCGGCTTGTCGCGCAGTTCGTCGAGCAACATGTCGATGAAGTACAGGCCCGGTTCGATGGTGACGACCATGCCCGGCTCGAGTACGCGCGTCATGCGCAGGTAGGGGTGGCCCGGGGGGCGGGCGATGGTGCCGCCCGTTTCGGAGGCCTGGAACCCGGCGACGTCGTGCACCTGCAGCCCGATGGGATGGCCCAGGCCGTGCGGGAAGAAGGCCGACGTGACACCGGATGCCACGGCGCTCTCGGCGCTCATGCGCACGATGCCGTGTTCGCGCAAGACCTCGGCCAGCACGTGATGCGCATGGATGTGCAGCTCGGGATAGCTCTGGCCGACGCGCACCTTGGCCGCGAAACCGCGCTGGGCGACATCCACGCTGTCGATCAGCGCCTGGAATTCCTCGTGGCCCCTGGCGGCGTAGGTGCGCGTGATGTCGCTTGCGTAGCCGGCGGCGCTGGCGCCCGCATCGATCAGGAACGAGCGGCTTTCCGAGGGCGCCTTGCGGTCGAAGTGCGTGTAGTGCAGCACGGCGCCGTGTTCGTTGAGGGCCACGATGCTGGCGTAGGGCAGCTCGGCGTCGACCTGGCGCGCTGCGGCGAGGTAGGCCATGTGAATGCCGAATTCGCTCTCGCCGGCGCGAAACGCCTGCTCGGCCGCGCGGTGAGCGCGGGCGCCGATGCGGCTCGCCTCACGCATCAGCTCCAGCTCGTACGGCGTCTTGATCGAGCGATGCCAGTGCAGGTAATCCATCACCGCCTGCGGGTTGTTCGCTTCCGCGCCAGGCACCGCAGGGCACTCGGGCCCGATGATGGCCCGACGCGTGCTCTCGCCCGGCAGCAGGGCCACGGCGTCCGTCGCGCTGCGCACAATCTCGATGTCGAAATGCTCCACCCAGTAACCCGTGGGCGCGGCCGGCACGACATGCCAGTAGTCCTTGGGCTGCAGATAGATCAGCTTGGGCTTTCGGCCCGGCGTGTGGACGATCCAGCTTCCCGGGGTGTCGGTCAGCGGCAGCCAGTGGCGGAAATGCGGGTTGGCGACAAAGGGGTAGTCCTGGTCGTCGAGGAACTTGCGCAACGGCGTCCCCGCGGCGATCACCAGATGATCGAAGCCGCCCAGGGCAAGCGCCTTGTCGGCGCGCTCGCGCAGCGTGGCGAGGTGCTGGGGATAAAGGGGGGCGAGGCGGTCTTGCATGGTGACTCCGGGAGTGTGCCTTGGTGTCTGGGGGTTGGGAGGCGGGGAGAGAGGGACATGATGGCGCGGTGGGGATGGGATCGCCAGTTTTGGGGGGGGCTGGGTTGAGTGGGCGGTGGATTTGTTTGGGCATCCGCTTGAGGAGAGTGGCATGGCTACCTATGCCTCGCCGTTTCATTCTTTAGCCGTCATCCCGGCGAAGGCCGGGATCCAGTGACTTTGCGCTGGGTTTTCGCGTGGAGTTCGGTCGGCACTTTTTAGCGTTCCCGCGACCGGGCCGCCTACGCGGCGGGCGTTCCGCCCTCCTGCCGGAGGCCGGGTCACTTTCTCTTGCTTGCCCAAGAGAAAGTAACCAAAGAGAAGGGCCCCCGGATGAGGCGCCTATCGGGCTGAAGCCCGATAGGTACGCGGACGGGTTGCGGGGTTTGTCGACAGGGCATCCTGCCCTGACGACAAACTGGCTCGCATCCTTGCGAGCCACCCTGCGGGCTATTCCTCCACCCGCCCGCCGCCTCATACGGGGACCCGGAAGATCAAGAGCGTCGAGCCGACGGCTCGTGCCGCTGTGCGGCACATCGCGTCGTGGCAGGCGCGCAGCGCCTGCCTTGGAGCCTGTTCAAAATCTCCGGAGCAACAACTGTCCCCTCACCGTCATCCCCGCGAAGGCGGGGATCCAGTGTCTTTAATCCTTCTCGCAGCGCGTAAAGTCGCTGGATGACCAGCCATTCGGCTGTTGATGAAGCGCCCCCCGCCTTCGCGGGGATGACGGTGAGGCGAAATGTGGACTCACGCGAGATTTGAACAGGCTGCTAAGAGCAGGAGCGAGGCGTTATGTCGGAGTGTCGTGTTCCGGAAATGGAATGCCGCGCTACAGGAATGGCTTGCCACAAGGTGGCGAGCTCTCCAAAACGGTCGGGAAGCGTAGCGTCCGCTTTACCCAACCTCAGCGATCGGGAAGCGTAGCGCACGCTGCTTTAAGCCCTCACCGTCACGGCGCGTTGCGAAGCGCTCCGAAGTACCCGCTGTGTAGCGGCGAAGGTTGCCAAGCCACAACGCACCTCAAGCGTTCGGGCTTATCCCTACGGAATGCTGCGGGCGTTGGCTCTGAAGGCCATTTTCTTTGGGTTACTTTTCTTTTGGGCCAGCAAAAGAAAAGTGACTCGGCCTTCGGCAGAAGGTCGAAACGCCCGCCGCGTAGGCGGCCCGGTCGCGGGAACGCACGAAGGCGCCAATCGCCGCAACGCGACAGCCAAAAGCAAAGTCACTGGATGACTCGCTTCGCTCGCCCCTTCGGGGCCGCCCTACGGGCGTTCTGCGCGCTTCGCGCTTGTCCTGCCTTCGCAGGAATGACGGCTAAAGAATGAGGCCTATACGCCCTTGAGGCCCGATATAAGACCCTCGTGCGCTTCGCACTGTCGGGGCCGAGCGAGAGCGCTCATGCAACGCCGCACATAAAGATCGCACCAGCCCCAACCCAAACCTATTCCCGATCCGGCTGTTCCAGCCACGCATCCAGCAACGCCGCATCCGCATCGTCGATCGCCACGATGCGATACCCCGCCCACACCTGCCCAGGGCTGGCCGCGGCCTCGTGCCACTGTTCCTGTATGCCCACCTCGATGCTCTGCGGCGCGCTGCCCAGGCCCGGCAGGGACAGGCTCACCTGATAGATCGCTTCGCTGCGCGGTGGGCGCGTGCTGATCAACAGCATGCCATTGGCGGAAAGATTGCCCAGGTGGCCGATGGGTTGGCCGGTGATGACGTCGGTGACGACGGCGGTGAAGTTGGCGCGTTTGCGCAGGGCGCGGCGCTGGTCGATGGAGGCGACGTTTTCGCTCACGTGGATGCTCCTGAGCGCGGGGACGTGCCGTGGCCGCTGGTGATCTGGCGCAGGTGGCTGGTCAGGGCGTGCCAGGCGCGGTCGAGCAGGCTTTCCTTCATCGGCGGTATTTCGCGCACGCGGCCGCAGACCATTTCATGCGCCAGCTGTTCCAGCGTCATTTCCTGGCTGCGCAGGCCGCGCCGGGTCACGAACAGGCTGTTGCCCGAGACCGGCGAGTACCAGGCCAGCTTGCGTGGCGTGACGCGGCCGTTGGCGGGGTCGATGAACTCGAACCAGCTGCCGAAGGGCAACTGGCGCAGCCGCTGGCGGATGCGTGTTTCCGGCGACTCGGGCGGCGGGGCTGGCGCGGGTGCCGCAGGCGCGGGAGTTTCCGGGGCAAGGTGTTCGCCCAGGCGCTGGCGCTGCTTGAGCTTGAGGGCCAGTTCGGTGGTGGTCGCGGTGTCCTGGCTGGGCGCGCCCTGCGCGGGGACGCCCAGCAGTCGCTGCGCCACCTGCACGGCTTCCTCGGCGTGCATGCCGATCTGCTGCAGGCCGGATTCCACCTCCGCCTGCAACAGGTGGCGATCGGTCACGGGCAATTGGCCGAGCAGTTGGTCGGTGATGCGCAGGCGCGAGACGAAGGCTTCGCTGTCTTCGCCGTGGCGCAGCAACGTCAGCGCAAGCACGTCGGACCATGCGCGTTCGAGCAGGGTGCGCAGCAAGCCGCGCGGGTTGCACTTCTCGAAGCGCTCCGTCATCAGCGCATTGGCGTGGTGGCGTGCCTGTTCCAGGCGCTCGCGGCCCTGCATGGCTTCCACCTGGCGGCGCTCGGCGATCTGCGCCTTGCGGTTGAGCAGGCCAAGGTGATGTTCGATGTCGGCGAGCAGGCTGGTGTAGAGGCCGGTGCTGGGCGGCTCGCGGCGTGCGCGGTCGACCAGCTGGGTGAGCTTGGCTTCGAGCGAGCGGTCGATGTCGCCGTCGGGCGCGTCCAGCCAGTCGTTCGCCGCTTCGGTGACGAGGCCCAGCAGCTTGCGCGCGGGATGTTCGCGCTGGTTGAAGAAATCCTGGTCCGCCACGGCCATGCGCAGCAGCGGCAGTTGCAGGTCGCCCAACAGTGAATGCGCGTTGCCTTGGTGATGCAGCTGGCGGTCCATCTGCTCGAACAGCATCGCGACGAGTTCCACGGTGTCGCCCTGCTCGGCGGTCAGGTGCATCTGCGCCGAACCTTGCGGGCGGCCCGCGTTGAGCTGGGTCATCAGCTCGTCGCGCAGCGCCTGCGCGCTCAGCAGTTCGCGTCGTGCGTTGTCGGCGACGTCGCTGACGTGCAATTGCAGGGCGTCCAGCGCCAGCTGCAGTTCTTCCGGCGTGGCCGCGCGACCGCTGTGGTAATCCAGCGCGCCCTGGTTCGCGCGATGTTGCGCGAGCATCTCGCGCAGGCTGTCGAGCACGGCGATGCTGTCGCTGCGCGGGGCGGTGGCGGGCGCGGGCGCGGTGGTCGTGGGCTGCTGCCGCTGGAACGGGGCGGGCGCATTGTCGCCGCCGGCGTGGCGCGGCTGCCTTTCCTGCATGGCGCGCGGCGGGGTGGGGAAGGCACGCAGCTGCGGCAGGATGCCGTCGGCGCGCAGGTGTTCGTTCACTGTGTCGTACAGCGTCGACAGGCCGTGCACCATGACGTTGTCGAAACTCTGCAGCAAAAGCAGGCTGTGTTCGAGGGACAGTTCCAGCGAGTTGATGGCCTGGCGGAACGAGGTGGCCAACGCGTGCGGGCCTAGCGGCAGGCACTCGCCTTCCAGCGGTGGCTGGCCCACCAGTACGGCCAGGCGGTAGCCCAGTTCGAACAGCGATGCGCCGTGCCGGGCCTCGCCGCGCGCGACCAGCTTTTCCAGCGCGGCCATCTGCTCGTGTTCGGTGGCGTCGAGCAGTTCCAGGGGGCGACGCAGCGCGTCGGCAGGCGTCTCCGGTTCGGGCTGGGCGCCCACGCCATTGAAATGCTGGCGGATGCCTTCGACGAAACGCCGCTCCACGGCCGGACGCTGCTGCTGCAGCATCTGGCGGCCATACAGGCATTGCTGCTGTTCGACGGGATTGCGCGAGCGCTCCGCCTGGGCATAGAGGCGCTGCTCCGCCTCCACCAGGCACTGGCGCAGCGGTGTTTCCAGCCAGCTGACGCACAGCGCATGGGTTTCTTCGATCAGTCGACGGGCACGCGGCGCCCAGCTGGCATGATCGGGACGCAGATCCCGATCGGGTGCAAGCGACGGCCGTCGACCCTGCTGTTCGACTTCCATACAGACCCTAGATTCATTCCCCCCGGATGGCCAAGAGTCTAAGGCTGGCGTGGGACGTCCGCTATCGGCCGGACGGTGGATTCAGTCAAGAAATCCGGAAATGACGTCGTTGAGAAAGCGTTGGCCGAGCGCGGTCGTCTGCAGGCGGTCGGGGCTATCGGTCAGCCAGCCCTTCCGCCGCGCCTGAGCCATGGCATCCGCAATGCGCTCGACGGGCAGGCCGGTGCGCTCGGCGAAGTCGGCCATGGGGACGCCGTCGATCAGGCGCAGGGCGTTGAGCATGTACTCGAAAGGCAGCTCGTCGCCCGCCACCGCGCCGCTGCCGCCGATGCGCTCCTTGCTGCCCGGCGCGGACAGGTAGGCCTTGGGATGCCGGGTTTTCCAGCGGCGGATGACTTCGCCGCGGGCGGCGTCGGTGATCTTGCCGTGGGCGCCGGCGCCAATGCCCAGGTAGTCGCCGAAGCGCCAGTAATTGAGGTTGTGCACGCAGCGGCGGTCGGGGCGGGCGTAGGCGGATACCTCGTATTGCCTATAGCCGGCGGCCCCCAGCTGTTGTTCGCAGGCCTCCTGCATGGCCCAGGCGTGGTCGTCGTCCGGCAGGGGCGGCGGGTTGGCGGCGAAGGCCGTGTTGGGTTCCAGGGTGAGCTGGTAGTGCGAGATGTGCGTGGGCTGCAGCGCCACGGCGCGCGCCACGTCGGCCAGCGCGCCCTCCTGCGTTTGCTCGGGCAGGGCGTACATCAGGTCGAGGTTGATGTTGCGGTAGCCCGCATCCTGCGCGGATTTCACCGCCGTCTCGGCCTCGCTGGCGGAATGGATGCGACCCAGCCGGCTCAGCTTGGCGTCGTCGAAACTCTGGATACCGAACGAAAGACGGTTCACGCCCGCCGCCAGATAGCCATCGAAACGGCCATGTTCCACCGTGCCGGGATTGGTCTCCAGCGTGATCTCCGCATCCTGCGCCAGCGGCAGGCGACGGCGCACGCCGTCGAGGAAGCGATCGATCAGCGCCGGCGCGAACAGGCTGGGCGTGCCGCCGCCGAAGAAGATGCTGTGCACGGTGCGGCCGTGCACGGCGTCGCCGAAGTCGTGCAGGTCGGCATCGAGGTCGGCGAACAACGCGTCGATGTAGCCATCGTACGGCGGCGGTTCGCCGCGCAGCCCGTGCGAATTGAAATCGCAATACGGGCATTTCTTCACGCACCACGGCATGTGGACGTACAGCGACAGCGGTGGTGCGATCAGCGGCATGGCTTAGCGGTGCTGTTCGGCGAGCTGGCTGCGCAGCAGGGCCAGCGCACGGCCGCGATGGCTGATGCGGTTCTTGAGGCCCGGAGGGAGTTCGGCCGCGCTCACCGTTTCGCCATCGGGCAGGAACAGCGGGTCGTAGCCGAAGCCGTGTTCGCCGCGTTGCTCGGGCAATACGCGGCCGTGCCAGCGTCCTTCGGCGATCAGCGGCGCCGGATCGTCTGCGTGCTGCAGCAACACCAGCACGCAGATGAAGAACGCGCCGCGCTGCTCCGTCGGCACGCCGTCGAGTTCGCGCAGCAGCTTGGCGTTGTTCGCGGCGTTGTCGCCGTGGTGGCCGCTGTAGCGCGCCGAATACAGACCCGGCGCGTCGCGCAGGTGTTCCACGCACAGGCCCGAGTCGTCGGCCAGCGCGGGCAGCCCGCTGAGGCGCGACGCGTGGCGGGCCTTGAGCAGGGCGTTTTCCACGAAGGTGAGGCCGGTTTCGTCGGCGTCCGGCACGTTGAAGGCGGACTGGGGCTCGACGTGCAGCCCGCTGTCGGCCAGCAGGGCGTTGAACTCCTTCAGCTTGCCGGGGTTGCTGCTGGCGAGGACGATGCGCGACATGCGTGTTTCCGTGGGATCAGGAGAGTTCCAGCGCCACGCGCTGCGCGGCGACCAGTTCGGCGATGCCTTTCTCGGCCAGGCCCAGCAGGGCATCCATCTCGTCGCGGCGGAAGGCGTGCCCTTCGGCGGTGCCCTGTACCTCGATGAAGCCGCCGCCGTCGTTCATCACGACGTTCATGTCAGTGTCGCAGTTGGCGTCTTCCGCGTAGTCCAGGTCCAGCACCGGCACGCCCTGGTAGATGCCCACCGACACCGCCGCGACGGCGCCCATGATCGGGTTGCGACGCAGGTTCTCGCGCTTCATCAGGGTGCTCACGGCATCCACCAGGGCCACGTAGGCGCCCGTGATGGCGGCGGTGCGCGTGCCGCCGTCGGCCTGGATGACGTCGCAGTCCAGCGTGATCACGCGCTCGCCCAGGGCCTGGCGATCCACGCAGGCGCGCAGGCTGCGGCCGATCAGGCGCTGGATTTCCATGGTGCGGCCGCCCTGGCCGCCGCGCGCGGCTTCGCGCTGCGTGCGGGTGCTGGTGGCGCGGGGCAGCATGCCGTACTCGGCCGTGACCCAGCCCTCACCCTTGCCGCGCAGCCACGGCGGCACGCGGTCCTCGATGCTGGCGGTGCACAGCACGCGGGTGTCGCCAAAACTGACGAGCACCGAGCCTTCCGCGTGGCGGGTGTAGTGGCGTTCGATGGTGACGGTGCGCAGCTGGTCGCTGGCGCGGCCACTGGGGCGGCTGGGAGAACTCATGGAATGCGGCCATTGGGCAAGGCAGGGCGGGAAAGTTTACCATTGCGCCCTTTCCGACACCCGCAGGCTCCCGATGACCCGCAGCATGACGGCTTATGCCTCCGCCGAGACGACTGGCCCCGCCGGCACGCTCAGCTGCGAGCTGCGCACGGTCAATCACCGCTACCTGGAACTGAGCCCGCGCCTGCCCGACGAACTGCGCGTGTTCGAGCCTGCCCTGCGCGAGCGCATCGCGGCCAGGCTGTCGCGCGGCAAGGTGGACGTCACCGTGCGCCTGCGCGGCGAAGCCCGCGCCGAGTCGCTGCAGGTCAACGCCACGGCGCTGGCGCGGCTTTCCGAGCTGGCGCTGGACCTGGAAGCGCGCTTCCCCCGCATGAACATCGAGTTCACCGAGCTGCTGCGCTTCCCGGGCGTGCTGCAGCAGTCGGACGTGGATCCCGACGTGCTGCAGGCCGCCTTGCTCGACGTGCTCGACCGCGCGCTCGACGCGCTCACCGCCACCCGCGAACGCGAAGGCGCCAAGCTGGCGGCCCTGCTCAAGGAGCGGCTCGACGCCATCGAGCGCATCGTGGCCGACGTGCGCAGCTTCATGCCGCAGATCCGCGAGGGCCTGCGCGCCCGCCTGGAATCGCGCCTGGCCGACCTCAAGCAGCCCGCCGACCCGGGCCGGCTGGAGCAGGAACTGGTGCTGCAGATCACCCGCAGCGATGTCGACGAGGAACTGGATCGCCTGACCACGCACATTGCCGAAACGCGCCGCGTGCTGGGCACGAAGGAGCCGGTCGGCCGCCGCCTGGATTTCCTCATGCAGGAATTCAACCGCGAAGCGAACACGCTCGGTTCCAAGGCCGTGGACGTGCGCAGCACCAATGCCGCCGTCGAGCTGAAGGTGCTGATCGAACAGATGCGCGAGCAGGTGCAGAACATCGAATGACGCCCGAGGATGTCCGCGCTCCGGCCTGAGTAGCCGAGGCGCGGGAACCGCGCGGGGTTTCCTCAGGCCTTTGCCGTCGCTTGGGCGGCTTCCTCATTCTTGCCGCCTTGCAGGGCGAGTTGCGTGAGCTTCTTGTCGGTGGCCTTTTCTTCCTCCAGCGTTTCCTTGAGCAGCGGGATGGCGTCGTCGTAGCCCAGCTGCTTGGCCAGGGCCAGCAAGGTGCCATAGGCCGCGATCTCGTAGTGCTCCACTTTCTGCGCGCCGGCGATGAGGGCGGCATCGCGCAGCGGACCTTCGGCGATGCTGTCGATGACGTCGCGGCCTTCCTCGACCAGACCCTCCATCGCCGCGCATTTCATGCGCTTGAGTCGGATCTGCAGCGCCTCGACCACCTGATCGATGCGCTCCACCTGGCCTTGCGTTTCTTCGGCGTGGCTCTGGAATGCGCCGGATAGCTCCTCCGCCGATGCGGCGCGCGACAGGCGGGGCAGCGCGCGTGTCAGCTGCTTTTCGGCGCTGTAGATGTCCGACAGCTCGTGCACGAACAGTTCTTCAATCGTCTTGATGGATGCCATGGGGTTCTCCGGAAGAGGGTTGGATTCCCGTGGAAAGCTTGGTTGCGTCGCAGTGAGTTCACGGACTGCGAAGTGTTTGCTTGGCGTGCAGGCCGTGATGTTCTGCTCGCGTTGCTGCAGCGCTTCTCCGTGACGGTGCGCGAACATGGCTCGAAGCCACGGCCTCTTTCTCGCCGCTTTCCGAATTTCTTGCGCGGCCATGACGAATGTGGCGCCGCTCTTCATGCCTGCCTCACGACGACACGTACAGGGATGGACAAGACTCCAACGCGCCTTTGACGCGAAGACCCGCGGGAGCAACCATGAACGAGCAACACCGACCAGCCAAACACGAGTCCGGCGACCGCAACCAGAACGAGGTCGCCGACAAGGATGCCGAACAGCAGCGGGAGCGCGACAGGAAAATCAACGAAGGCGAAGAGCGCACCGCGCGTGATGCGGATCGCGACATGGGCAAGCGTTAGCGTTCCCTTCGCACATCAGCACGGGAGCTTACGCCATGGCTACATCGGCTTCCCCGCCGTCTGCGCGACCTTGGATCACCGCGCTCGTGTTCGCCGTGATCGGCGCCTGGCTGCTGGTCGGCGGCATCTGGCTGCTTGTCCTCGGGGGATCACCCTATTACGCGGTGTCTGGAGCCGTCACGGTGCTGAGCACTTGGCTGCTGTGGGCGCGGCGGCGGGCGGGCGCATGGCTCTATGGCGTCGTCTGGTTGGGTACGGTGGTCTGGTCGCTGTTCGAGAGCGGGCTCAACTTCTGGTACCTGGAACCCCGGCTGCTCGTGCCGACGCTGCTGTTGATCTGGCTATGGTTGCCGCCGGTGCAGCGCAAGCTGGTCGGCGCCGCGCCGCATGCATCACGCCAGGCCGCCACGGCCATCGTATGCGTTGCGTTCTGCGTGCTCCTTGGCGGATTGGCCGCGAGCGTTGGAGCAGTCCATGCGCCGCAGAGCGACGGCGACGAGGTACGCAACGGTGCCGACAGCGATGTGCCCGACGCGGACTGGCCTTTTTACGGCCGCACGCCACGCGGCGACCGGTTCACGCCGCTCGATCAGATCACCACGGCCAACGTGTCCGAACTCGAACCGGCGTGGACGTATCGAACGGGCGACCTGCCGTATCCGACCGACAAGAAGAACCATCACGAATTCAATTTCGAGGCGACGCCGATCAAGATTGGCGACAGCCTTTACCTGTGCACGCCGCATAGCCATGTGATTGCGCTGGACCCGGTGACCGGCAAGGCGCGCTGGACCTTCGACCCGCACGCCGACACCAGCGAGAACGCGTACGTCAATTGCCGGGGCGTTTCGTACTACCGCGCGCCGGCAGGCACCGACTGTCCCGAGCGCATCATCGCCCCGATTGCGGATGCGCGCCTCGTTGCGCTGGATGCCCGCACCGGCAAGCCCTGCGAGGGATTCGGCGAGCATGGTTTCGTCTCGTTGACGCGGTACCTCGCGCCGATGGGCAAGGGGTTTCATTTCGTCAGTTCGCCGCCGCTGGTGATCAAGGACCGCGTGATCCTGGGCGGATGGATTTATGACGGGCAGGCGGAAAACGAACCCTCCGGTGCGGTGCGCGCGTTCGATCCCATCACTGGGGCGCTGGTGTGGGCATGGGACGTGGGAAAGCCGGGAGAGGTCGCGCATCCGGACGCAGGCGATGTGCTGACGCGCGGTACGCCGAACGCGTGGGGCGTGTACACGGCGGACGAAGCGCTCGGGCTAGTCTACCTGCCCACCGGGAACGCGGTACCCGACTACTACGGGGCGAACCGGCGGCCGTTCGACGAAAAATATTCCAGCAGCGTCGTTGCGCTGGACATCGAAAGCGGCGCGCCACGCTGGCACTTCCAGACGCTGCATCACGATCTGTGGGACATGGACGTACCCATCGGCCCGTCCCTGGTCGATCTGCCCGACGGCGCGGGGCATGTCGTGCCCGCGCTGGTGCAGACCACCAAGCGAGGCGAACTCTTCCTGCTGGATCGGCGCGATGGCCATCCGCTTGCCGAGGTGACGGAAAAGCCGGCGCCGCAGGACGGGCTTCCGGGCGATCACGTGGCGCCGACGCAACCGTATTCGGTAGGCATGCCATCGTTCGCGCCGCCACGCATCCGCGAGCGCGATGCCTGGGGCGCGACCCTGCTGGATCAGCTGGTGTGCCGCATCCAGTTCCGCAGCATGCATTACGAAGGCGCCTACACGCCCATCACCACCCGCAAGACGCTGGTCTATCCCGCCTTCGACGGCATCGTCGACTGGCAGGGCGGGTCGATCGATCCGGTGCGCCATTGGCTGGTGGTCAACACCAGCTTCATACCGTTCGTCGCGCAGTCGTTTCCTCGCAAGAAACCCGAGCAGAGCGGCGACATCCCCACGTGGAACGGTCAGGGCACGCCGCCGCACGCCAAGGATTTCGAGTGGAACCCGCAATACGGCACGCCTTACGCCACCAAGGTGGAACCCTGGCTCAATCCGCTGGGCGTGCCGTGCAAGGCGCCGCCGTGGGGCCAGATGGCGGCGGTGGATCTGACATCCCGGCGCATCGTGTGGCAGCACGACGTCGGTACCACGCGCGACACCGGGCCGTTCGGCCTGCACGTCAACCTGCCGCTGCCCACCGGCATCTTCAATATCGGCGGCAACATCATCACGGCGGGCGGACTGGTGTTCATGGGCGCCACGGCGGACGACTACCTGCGTGCCTTCGACGTAAGCACGGGCAAGGAACTGTGGCGCGCCAGGCTGCCGGCCGGCGGTCAGGCCACGCCCATGAGCTACGAAGGCGCGGACGGGCGGCAATACATCGTGATCTCCGCAGGCGGCCATGGCGGCTTGCGCACGCGATCAGGTGACTACGTGGTGGCTTACGCGCTGCCCGCGTCGCGTGCGCCGGTGAAGCGAAAGAAGCGCATCGCGGCCGCGACCACGCCGCCGGTGGTTTCCATCACGCCCGTGCCATGACCGAACGGCGACAGCACGCATCCACTCATGCGAACTCGACCATGCCGCGCTAACGGCAAGCGGCGTTCGCTTTCACAAACATGCAAACATGTTTCATGAGTGCCTGACGCCAGGTCTTCACGCCATTGGTCAAGCTAAGCCCGTGATCGCGACGCGCACAGCGGTTGCAACTTCCTTATCGGGTGCGCTTGAGGTGACGACATGGCGAATACCAATCAGGGCAATCGTGGCGGAGACCATGCATCCCACGAGCAACACGTCAAGGCTGGCCAGCAGAGCCACAAGAATCAGGAAGGCAAGCAGGCCAGTTCGGGCAGTGGCTCGAGCGGCCAGCGCGGCGGCAGCCACGAGCAGCATGTGAAGGCAGGTCAGCAGAGCCACAAGAACGACTGACCGGCGGGGGCGGTCCTTCCGGGCCGCCCCTTTGCTGTTTGCGATGCATGGCGGGACGCATGACACCTTTCGTGCCTGTGATGTCTCGAGATCCTCTTCCACGCGCCCAGCGGGCGCAGACATCCAGGAGACAGCGACATGAGAGCTCTGGTCTACAAAGGGCCGCGCGACGTGCAGGTCGAGAACGTGCCGGACGCGCGCATCGAAAAGCCCACGGACGCGCTGGTGCGCGTCAGCACCACCAATATCTGCGGCTCTGATCTGCACATGTACGACGGCCGCACCAGCGTCGAGTCCGGCCAGGTGCTCGGGCACGAAACGCTGGGCGAGGTGATCGAAGTGGGCGACGCCGTGGATCACGTGAAGGTCGGCGACCTGGTCTGCCTGCCATTCAATGTCGCCTGCGGATTCTGCGAGAACTGCGAGCGAGGCCTGACCGGCTTCTGCCTTACCGTGAATCCGGGCAAGGCGGGCGGCGCCTATGGCTACGCGGAAATGGGCCCGTACCGTGGCGGCCAGGCGGAACTGCTGCGCGTGCCCTATGCCGATTTCAATTGCCTTGTGCTGCCAGAGGCTGCGCGCGAGCAGCAAAGCGATTACGTGATGCTGGCGGATATTTTCCCCACGGGCTACCACGCCACCGAACTGGCCGGCGTGCTTCCGGGCGAGTCGGTGGTGATCTATGGCTCAGGCCCGGTCGGCCTGATGGCTGCGTACTCCGCCATGATCAGGGGCGCGGCCAAGGTCTTCGTGGTCGATTCCATCAAGGAACGCCTGGCGCTGGCCGAGAAGATCGGCGCCATCGCCATCGACGATACCGAAGGCGAGGGCGCGGACCAGGTCGTGGAATGGACGGGCGGCGGCGCGGATCGCGGCTGCGAATGCGTGGGCTACCAGTGCTTCAACTGCAAAGGGCACGAGGTGCCCAACCTGACGATGAACAACCTGGTGAAGGCGGTGAGGCCAACGGGCGTCATCGGCGTGGTCGGCGTGTTCATGCCCAAGGATCCCGGCGGCTCCGACGCGCTGGCCAAGGAAGGCAAGATCGCCTTCGATATGGGCCAGTTCTTCAGCAAGGGACAGCGCATGGGCACCGGCCAGGCCAATGTGAAGGCGTACAACCGCCGACTGTGCAAACTCATCGAGGCTGGCAGGGCGAACCCTTCCTTCATCGTGTCGCACGAGCTTCCGCTGAAGGACGCGCCGGATGCGTACAAGCACTTCGATGCCCGCGACAAGGGATGGACCAAGATCGTCCTGAAGCCGCAGCAGGGTTGAGCGGTTTAGCTTGGAAGAGACCGCCGCAGGCGGTCGGCAAGGCGCAGGGCGTCGAAAGGCGCGTCCACGTGCGCGTCGTTGTCGAAATACACATAGACATCCCGCGAGCGGCGCACGGGCATACCGTCCCGAACGACAAGATCGCGCTTTGCCGACGTGCCGCCCCGTAGCCAGGATCGAATGCGGCGCGCCCAGCGTGCCAGCGAGGCGTCATCGTATCGACTGCTGTAGAGGGACTGCTCGCCATGCAACCGCACGTACATGAAACCCGCGGTGACGTCCTGCAGCATCGGCCAACGCCCCGCGCCATCCGACACCACGACCGCGACACCGTAGACACGCGCCAGGCGAATAAAGTCCTCGTCCAGGAAACTCGGGTGGCGAACTTCGAGCGCATGGCGAAGGCGCTTGCGTGCGAAATTTTTTGGGCAGGGCGTGCGCGCGTGCTGGCGGGCCAGCGCGCAGGCGTCCTCGCCCCGGCGCGGCAGGCCGGCGAAGAAGGTTTCGATGCGATCGCGTTCGAAGTGGAAGTTCGGCGGCAACTGCCACAGGAACGGCCCCAGTTTTTCCCGCAGCTCCAGCGGGCCCGAGCAAAGAAACACCGAGAACGGCTGGGCGAGATCCTTCAGGCGCTTCACGTGGGTAAGAAAGCGCGGCGCCTTCACGGCGAAAACGAAGCCGGCGGGCGTGCTCCGGTACCAGGCGCGGTAATCCTCCGGGCGCTGCAAGCGATAGAAGGACGCATTGAGTTCGATGGAGCGGAACTGGCGCGCGGCGTAGCCAAGCTCGCCATCGACGGGGAGATCCTCCGGATAGAACACGCCTCGCCACGTGTCGTAATGCCAGCCGGAAATTCCGATACACAGCATGGCCATGGTCGAATTCCCGTGCAGATGGCTCCGTGGTATCAGCCAGGCCCACAGCGCTCCCGGCGTTGACACCGCTTTCTCGTCTCGCTGGCGGCGGCCTCACGAGTGCTTTCGCACGCTCACGCCGTGACTTCGGTTTAAGGTAATCCCAGTGCACGCGACCCATCCGCGCAATTTGTATCAGCACGCTGTGAAAGGCCGAGCGAACATCTCGCATGCCGCGCGGCCGGCCATGATCTGCCGATGAACCGCTCCGACCATCGTGCGCTGCTGCTTGTCGACCTCTTCGGCGACTTCCAGTTCGAAGACGGTGAAGCGCTCGCCCGCGCCTTGAAGGATGCCGCTCCCGGCATTGCAGCGGCTGCGGCGGGCTGTCGCCGGCAGCGCATCCCGGTGGTGTATTGCAACGACAACTTCGGGCGATGGCACGATCCGTGGGAGGCCGTGCTGGAGTTCACCGCCCGGGAGGGGAAGGAGGTCTCGGCGGAGCTCCTCGCGCATCTGCGGCCGCAGCCCAGCGATATCGTCCTGCTGAAATCCCGCCACTCGGCCTTCTACCAGACCCAGCTTCCCGCCCTGCTGGAAGACCTCAAGACCCGCGAACTGGCCGTCGCCGGCGCCGCGACCGACGCCTGCGTGATGTGCTCGGCGCTGGATGCGCATATGCGCGGCCTGGACGTCCGCGTGCTGGAGGACGCCACCGCGGCAGCGTCCCCCGCGCGTCACGAGCGCGCGTTGGCGCACCTGCGCGAAAGCCTCGATATCCCGGTACTGCCCCACGTCGCGTGGCTGGGGAGCGCGGCGGCGGCCCCCGCTCGCTAGGAAGCGACGCAGAAGGAAAGGCGCTGGCCCGACGGGGAAGATGGTCGGGTGCCGGGCGGTATCTGGCTATACTGGGGACTTTCCCGTGAGCTTTCGCTGCCCATGCCCAGCGCCCCTTCCCGTCGTAGCCCGGGCCGTGCCTGGAGGAAGGTGCAGGGCGTCAAGATGGCGCAGGAAGGCGCTGTTTCCGGGGTTGCCTTGGGTTTGGGTGCAAACATCGAATGAATACGACCACGCCAGCCGCGGAAAGCGCCGCCTGTACCCTGTTCGTGGTGGCCGCGCCGTCGGGCGCGGGCAAATCGACGCTGGTCAACGCGCTGCTGGAGCGTGAGCCGTCCATCTCGCTGTCGATCTCGCACACCACCCGGCCGCCGCGTCCTGGCGAGCAGTACGGCCGCCACTATTTCTTCGTGGAGCGCGAGGCGTTCGAGCAGGAGATCGCCGAAGGCATCTTCCTCGAGCATGCCGAAGTGCACGGCAACCTCTACGGCACCTCGCGCACCACGGTTGATACGCTCCTGGCCGAGGGGCGCGACGTGCTGCTGGAAATCGACTGGCAGGGCGCGCGCCAGATCCGCAAGAGCAAGCCCGACTGCGTGAGCGTGTTCATCCTGCCGCCCTCGCGCGTGGAGCTGGAGCGCCGCCTGCGTGGCCGCGGTTCGGACAGCGCGGACGTGATCGCGCGCCGGCTGCACAACTCGCGCGAGGAAATCGCCCACGCGCACGAGTTCGACTTCATCATCGTCAACGACCAGTTCGAGACCGCGCTGCAGGACCTGCAATCCATCGTGCGCGCCGTTCGCCAGCGCTCGGCGCTGCAATGGAAGCGTCATGAGGCGCTGATCCAGGAGCTGCTGGCCTGATTCCCGGCCTTTTGCCGTAAGCGTTCGCTCGCGGGCACGGAAGGCGGGATCGATCCCATGGGCCTGCGCGCCAGGGAACCGTTGACCATCGGCAAGGTCTTGTTTTGTTGGCCATTCCTGAGTCCCCTGACCATGGGCGCATGGCCTTCACGCCCCTGTTCGGCTAACTTGCCCACTTTCCCCAGCCCTTGTGCCGCCCATGACCGACTCCGTTAGCGCCAAGCCCGACGACAGCGCCCTGGTGCGCGTCCGTGGCCTGACCACGGTGCTCAATGGCAAGAAAGTCTTCGACGCGCTGGACATGGATATCCCGCGCGGCAAGATAACGGCCATCATGGGCCCCAGCGGCACCGGCAAGACGACCCTGCTCAAGCACATCACCGGGCAGATGCGCGGCGATGCGGGCGAGGTCTGGGTGGACGGGCAGAATGTGCCGACGCTGCCGCGCGACAAATTGTTCGAGCTGCGCGAGCGCATCGGCTACCTGTTTCAGAACTCCGCGCTGCTCACCGACTTCGACGTGTTCGAGAACGTGGCCTTTCCGCTGCGCCAGCACACCGACCTGCCGGAAGTGCTGATCCGCAACATCGTGCTGACCAAGCTGCAGGCCGTCGGCCTGCGCGGCGCGGCGGCGCTGATGCCCTCGGAGCTCTCGGGCGGCATGGCGCGCCGCGTGGCACTGGCGCGCGCCATCGTGTTCGATCCGATGCTGATCCTGTACGACGAACCCTTCGTCGGCCTCGATCCCATCGCGCTCAACCAGGTGCTCAAGCTGATCCGCACGCTCAACCAGACGCTGGGCATCACCAGCGTGCTGGTGGCGCACGAGCTGGAGGCGATCAAGCAGGTGGCCGACCACATCTATCTCATCGCCAACGGCAAGGTGGTGGCGCAGGGCGACCCGAAGACCATCGCCGACGACGGCTCGCCTTGGACGCGCCAGTTCTTCGGTGGCGAGGCCGACGGCCCGGTGCCGTTCCAGTATCCGGCGGGCGATCTGGGCAAGGCGCTTGGCTTTCCAGGGAGTGGCGCATGAACGCGGTGCGTTCTGAAAACATCGTGACGCGTTCGCTGTCGCAGATCGGCGAGTGCGGCCTGTTCCTGCTGCGCATGCTGTCGGCGGTGCCGCGCAGCCTGCGCCATTACCGCGAGACGGTGCGCCAGCTGTGGTTCGTCGGCGCGATGAGCCTGATCATCATCATGGTCTGCGGCCTGTTCGTGGGCATGGTATTGGGCCTGCAGCTGTATGACGTGCTGTCGATCTTCGGCGGCACCTCGGCCACCGGCACGGTGGTGGCCATCGCCATTTACCGCGAGCTGGGGCCGGTGGTCACCGCGCTGCTATTCGCTGGCCGCGCGGGCACGTCCATCACCGCCGAGATCGGCCTGATGCGCGCCACCGATCAGATCGCCGCGATGGAGATGATGGCGGTGGATCCCATCGCCTACGTCGCCGTGCCGCGCTTCCTGGCCGGCGTGATCGCCATGCCGCTGCTGACCTGCGTGTTCTGCGCGCTGGGCATCTTCGGCGGGCACCTGGTGGGCGTGACCTGGCTGGGCATCGACAACGGCACCTTCTGGTCGAACATGACCGCCACCGTCGAACTGGTCAAGGACGTGATCAACGGCGTGCTGTGGAAGAGCATCGTGTTCGGCACGGTGGTGTCGCTGATTGCCGTCTTCCAGGGCTACACCACGCCGCCGACCAGCGAGGGCGTGGCCTATGCCACCACGCGTACCGTGGTCGCTTCGTCCATCGCCATCCTGGCGCTCGACTTCGTGCTCACCGCGTTCCTGATGTGAGTGATCCGAGGAGCGCCGCCGTGACCCTATCCAATCACCTTTCCATGAGGATCGTGCCGTGAGCCAGAGACAATCCTATGCCGTCGGCACCGGCCTGTTCATCGTGCTCGGCTTTGCCGCGCTGGGCTATCTCGCCACGCAAACCACGTCGGTGGCCAACACCAGCCGCGGGCCCAGCTACACCGTCGAAGCGCACTTCGCCAACATCGGCCAGCTCAAGGAGCGCGCGCCGGTGAAAGTGGCGGGCGTGCGCATCGGCCAGGTGCAGTCGATCGTGCTCGATCCGGGCAAGGAGACGGCCGACGTGAAGCTGTCCATCGACAAGCGCTACGACCAGATTCCCGACAACTCGGTGGCGACCATCTTCACCAGCGGCCTGCTGGGCGACCAATACGTCGGCCTGCAGTACGGCAACTCCAAGAAGAACCTTGCCGACGGCGGCACCCTGGCGCTCACCCGCCCGGCCCAGCAGCTGGAGGAAATGCTCGGCAAGTTCTTCGGTGCCGGCGGCGTGGCCGACAACCTGGGCGGCAGCTATGTGGTCAAGGGCCGCTTCACCAACGTGGGCGCGCTCTCGGTGGGCGCCCCGGTGAAGATGGCCGGCGTGGCTATCGGCACCGTGCAGTCGATCACCGCCGACCCGGTGAAGCTCGATGCCGAGGTCACCCTGGCCATCGACAAGCGCTACGACCAGATTCCCGACGATTCGGCCGCCGCGGTGTTCACCAGTGGTTTGATCGGTACCCAGTACGTTGCCATCCAGCCCGGCGGTTCGCCGGACATGCTCAAGAACGGCGATGAGCTGGTGCTGACCCAGTCGGCCATGCAGATCGAGGATCTGATCGGCAAGTTCCTGGTGAGCGGCTCGTCCGCCGGAAAGCCGGCCGACGGCGCCAAGCCGGGCGGCGACAAGCATTGAACCGGCGTCTCGCGTACCGATATACCAACGACCCATTCCCCAGGAGTTTCCCCATGTTGCGCAGTCTGGCCATTGCCACCGCCATCGCCTTCGGCAGCGTGATCGCCGCCCCCGTGTTCGCGCAGGACGCCGCACAGAGTGCGGGTGCGCAGCAGACGCCGGTGCAGGTGGTGCAGGCGGTATCCGACGATCTCGCCAAGGCGATCGAAGGCCACCAGCAGGAACTGAAGAACAACCGCGAGAAGCTGATCGGCGTCATCGACAACGCCTTCCTGCCGCACTTCGACATCGACTACGCGTCCATCCTGGTGCTGGGCCAGCACGCCCGCGAGGCCACGCCCGACCAGCGCTCGCGCTTCGCCAAGGCGTTCTACAACTCCATCACCCACCGCTATGCCGAGGGCCTGCTCGACTACACCAAGGGCCGCGTGAAGGTGCTGCCGTTCAGCGGCGACCTCAACGACAAGCGCACCATCGTGCGCAGCCAGGTGGTGATGGACGACGGCAAGACCGTGGCCGTCGACTACGCCTTCCGTAAGGACAAGAGCGGCACCTGGAAGGCCTATGACGTGATCATCGAAGGCATTTCCTACATCACCAACTACCGCAACCAGGTGGATGCCGAGATCCGCAAGGTCGGCATCGAGAAGCTGATCAGCAACCTGGAGACCCAGGGCGACAAGGCGCTGAAGGAAATGGAGCAGGACACCAAGGGCCAGCCGGGTTCCAAGCCGTGAGTGCAACGGTGGCCGCCGTGCGCGTCGACGAGGCCACACCGGGCAGCGTGCGTGTGTCCGGCGAGCTGACCTTCGGCAATGCCGCGGCGGCGCTGGCGGTCATCGGCGCGGCGGCGGCGCGCGACGGGCGCTCGGTGCTCGATCTTGCGGGCGTCACCCGCAGCGACAGCGCCGGCCTCGCCTGCGTGCTGGCGGTGCTCGCGCAGTCGGCGGAACGCGGCCACCGGCTGCGCGTGCAGAACATGCCCGAGGGCATGCACCTGCTCGCCAGCGTGTGCGAGGTCGAGGGGCTGATGGCCTGATCGCCCGCACGGTTGCGTGACATGAAAAAGGGGCCTTTCGGCCCCTTTTTCGTTGCCCGGAACGGGCGGCTCAGTCTTTCTTCGGCTCGGCCGGCGCGGGCTGGTTGTCGCTCGCCTGCGGCTTTTTCCCGTTCTCCCATTTCTGCTGTTCTTCCAGCAGCTGGTCGGGATCGAAGCTCTTGTCCTTCAGGCCCTGCATCTGCTCGATCACGTCTTCCGGCGGGTTGCCGTCGTAGATCTGGTAGATGCGCTGCTGGCGGTACGCGTCGCGGATGAAGGCGTAGGGGTCGTAGGCCGAATTGAGGAAGCTTTCCGCGTCGATGGCGCTGGAACGGATGGTCACCAGGTACATCAGCTCAGGCAGGTACTGCTGGCCGTACTCGTAGTGGTTGTTGCGCTCGAAGTAGCTGATCGGGTCGAAGAAGTAGCCATCCACCGGCACGCGCCAGAAATCGCGTCCCGTGGTCGGCCCGAAGAACGGAACCACCAGGTACGGGCCATCCGGCACGCCCCAGCGCGCGAGGGTGATGCCGAAATCGGTTTCCTTCAGCGGGATGCCGAGCTGGCTCGCCGGGTCGAAGAAGCCGCCGATGCCCAGGGTCAGGTTGACGATGAAGCGGCCGCTGCCCTGCAGCGCCTCCTTCGGGCGCGCCTGCAGCAGGTCGTTCGCCACCGAGATCGGCATGTGGATGTTGGTGAAGAAGTCGCTCACGCAGCGGCGGATGGTCGGATTGGTCACCTTGCGGTAACCCACCGCCACCGGGCGGATGACGGCCTTGTCCAGCGAGTCGTTGAACGCGTAGACCTTGCGGTTCATCTTTTCGTACGGGTCGTCCGTACGCGGTTTGGCGATCGTGCAGCCGGCGAGCAGCGCGATAGCCACCAGGGGCAGGCTTCGCATGACGAGTGAGCGGAGGGCGGACGGCATGGAGGCGACTGTCCCGAAGGGTAGGGGGGGTACAATATTGTACTGTCTGGTTTTTTATTGTGTACAGGCCCCATAAGTCTATGGGGTAAGGCTGCAGGTCGCGTGAACCGCGCATCATAAGCATTTGCTGCATTGCCAGCAAAGCCCGCGCTGGCTACACTGACGGGTGATAAGTCGCTTTATTCTCTAAGGATTTCAGATGGCCCGCATTACTGTGGAAGACTGCCTGCAGGTGGTCGACAACCGCTTCGAACTGGTGCTGATGGCGACCAAGCGCGCCCGCCAGCTCGCCAAGGGTGCCGAGCCGGCAGTCAGTCCCGATCATGACAAGCCGACGGTGCTCGCCCTGCGCGAGATCGCCGATCGCCGCATCGACCAGGCCACCATCGACGAGATCGACAAGGCCGAGCGCGAGCGCGCCGAGCGCGAGGCGCTGGAGTGGGCCGCCGCCGAGGTGGACGACGACCTCTCCAAGGGCGGGGACGACTGATGGAAGGCGGCGGCTGTAGCCAGCAACGCCCCGGCGCCGGCTTGTCCGGCGCTTTGCGCTGCGGGCCTTGCGCCGCCATCCTCGCGCCACGCAAACGCAGCGAGGCGGTCGCCTGAGCGGGGACCGAACATCCATGCCGGCCGTCACGGACTCCACCCCTCTGGATACGTCGACGCTGCCACCGTATGTGCTGGCGCTGAAAGAGCGCGTCGCCTACCTGCCCGAAGCGCAGGTCGCCCGCGTGATCCGCGCCTACGAAGTGGGCGCCGTGGCCCACGAGGGGCAGGCCCGCAAGAGCGGTGAGCCCTACATCACGCATCCCGTGGCCGTGGCCGGCATCCTGGCCGAGCTGGGCATGGACGCCGAGACCATCATCGCGGCGATCCTGCACGACACCCTGGAAGACACCACGCTAAGCCGCACCGAGCTCGCCGGCGAGTTCGGCGACACCGTGGCCGAGCTGGTCGATGGCGTCACCAAGCTGGACAAGATGCGCTTCTCCAGCCGCCAGGAAGCGGATGCGGAAAGCTTCCGCAAGATGCTGCTGGCCATGGCGCGCGACCTGCGCGTGATCCTGATCAAGCTGGCCGACCGCCTGCACAACATGCGTACCCTGGGCGCGAAGGACGCCCCGTCCCGCCGCCGCATTGCGCGCGAGACGCTGGAAATCTACGCGCCCATCGCCCAGCGCCTGGGCATGAACAAGTTCAAGGCGGAGCTGCAGGACCTGGGCTTCCGCGCGCTCTATCCCGATCGCTACCGCGTGATCAGCGAGCGCATCCGCGCCGCGCTGGGCAACCGCCGCGAGGCCATGGGCAAGATCGAGGGTGCGCTGTCCACGCGCCTGACCGCCGATCACATCGGCGCCAAGGTGGTGGGGCGCATCAAGTCGCCGTGGAGCATCTATTCCAAGATGCGCAACGAGCACAAGAGCTTCGCGCAGCTGATGGACGTGTACGGCTTCCGCGTCGTGGTCGATTCGGCCATGAGCTGCTACATGGCGCTGGGCGCGGTGCACGGGCTGTACAAGCCGGTGGATCGCCGCTTCAAGGATTTCATCGCCATTCCCAAGGCCAATGGCTACCAGTCGCTGCACACCGTGCTGCTGGGGCCGTTCGGCGCGCCCATCGAGGTGCAGATTCGCACGGCGGAGATGGATTCGGTGGCGGAGCGCGGCGTGGCCGCGCACTGGGCCTACAAGACCGATTCCGGCCCGGCCAACAGCGCGCAGGCGCGTGCGCGCGAATGGCTCTCTTCGCTGGCGGACAGCCAGGCGAACACGGTGTCGTCGTCCGAGTTCATCGAGAACGTGAAGATCGACCTGTTCCCGGACGAGGTCTATCTGTTCACGCCGCGCGGCGACATTCTCGCGCTGCCGCGCAACGCCACCGCGCTCGACTTCGCCTATGCCGTGCACACCGACGTGGGCGACCACGCCGTGGCCGCGCGCGTGGACAAGAAGCTGGTGCCGCTGCGCACGCGCCTGGAGTCGGGCCAACTGGTGGAAATCATCACCGCGCCGTCGGCGCTGCCGAACCCGGCGTGGCTGGAGTCGGTGGTCACCGGCAAGGCGCGCACGGCGATCCGCCAGTACCTCAAGCACCTGCAGCACGAGGACGCCGTGGACTTCGGCCATCGCATGCTGGACCGCGCGCTCGACGCGCTGGGCACCAGCCTCGACGCCATTCCGCCCGCCGTGCTGGATCGTTTCCTGGAAACCTCCAAGCTCAAGCGGCTGGAAGAACTGCTCTCCGATATCGCACTGGGCAATCGCGTTCCGCATCTCGTCGCCAACCAGCTGGTGGCCGCGCGGGGCAAGAAGACCACCGACGTGCAGCAGTCGCCGCATGCGATGGAGAAGATCCGCATTACCGGCGCCGAGCGCGGTGTGCTCAGCTTCAGCAATTGCTGTCATCCGTTGCCGGGTGACGAGATCATCGGTTACCTCTCCTCGGGCAAGGGCATCGTGGTGCACCGCGTGGAATGCCCGAACGTGGTCGAGCTGCGCAAGTCGCCGGAGCGCTGCGTGGCGATCGAATGGGATCGCGACGTGCAGGGCGATTACCGGGCCGAGCTGCGCATCGAGGTCATCAACCGTCCGGGCGTGCTCGCAACCGTGGCGGCCGCCATCGCCGCCGCGAACTCGAACATCGAGAACGTGGAATACGTCGAGCGCGATGCGGCGGCGGCCACGCTGCTGTTCGCGCTGGAAGTGAAGAACCGCAAGCACCTCGCCGAAGTGATCCGCCGCGTGCGCCGTACCGGCGTCGTGAGCGGCGCCTACCGCTACCCGCTTTGAGCGAGGAGCGAGTCAAGAGGAGTGAGAAACGAGAGGGCTTTCTCTCACTTCTCGCTCCTCTTCACTCACTCCTGGTTTTAGACTGTCGGTCTGAGCAACCACGAGGCTTTTCCATGTCCCGCAGCATCATCACCACCGACAAGGCGCCGGCGGCCATTGGCCCTTATTCGCAGGCCGTGCGCACGGGCAATACCGTGTATTTCTCGGGCCAGATTCCGCTCGATCCCGCCACCGGCGCTATGGTCGAAGGCGACATCGCGCTCCAGGCCCGCCAGGTGTTCGTCAATCTCAAGGCGGTTGCCGAGGCCGCCGGCGGTTCGCTGGAGAAGATCGTGCGCATCGGCATCTATGTGACCAATCTCGGCCACTTCGCCACCGTCAACGAAATCATGTCCGAGTACTTCAAGGCGCCGTACCCGGCACGCTCGACCATCGAGGTCTCGGCGCTGCCCAAGCTGGCCGCCATCGAGGTCGACGCCGTGATGGTGCTCGACTGACCGATCCGCAGGTTCCAGGCCGACAGCCGGGTCATCGTGCCCGGCTGTGGCTGGACGGCTCGCCCGGTTAGGCTTTGTCGATGCCGCCCTCTCGCGCCAACGCCGCCACGATACTGTCCGACCCCGGCGCCACGCCGGTGTCGTCGCTGCCCGGCGTGGGGCCCGCGCTGGCGGAAGCGCTGTCGCGGTTGGGGCTGGAGCGCGTGCAGGACCTGTGGTTCCACCTGCCGCTGCGCTACGAAGACCGCACGCGCGTCACGCCCATTGCCGACCTGCGTCCCGGTGAGCGCGCGCAGGTCGAGGGCACCATCGAAGCCGTCGAGCGCGGGTTTCGCTACCGGCCGCAATTGAAGGTCGCCATCACCGACGGCTCGCACGAAACCCTGGTGCTGCGTTTTTTCCATTTCAACCGCAACCAGGCGGAGCAGCTGAAACCTGGCGCGCGCCTGCTCTGCTACGGCGAAGTGCGGCAGGCGGCCCAGGGCCTGGAGATGGTGCATCCCCAGTACCAGCGCCTGAGCGGCGACGCCCCCGCGGCGGTCGACGATCTGCTGACGCCGGTTTATCCCACCACCGAAGGCCTGGGCCAGAAGCGCCTGGCCGGCGTGATCGCCAAGGCGCTGGCGCTGTTGCCGCCGGACGCGCAGCTCGAGCTGATTCCCGCCGAACTGTGCGTCCAACACGGCCTGACCTCGCTGCGCGAAGCCCTGCTTTATGTGCATCGGCCGCCGCCGGATGCCCATCTGGGCCAACTCACGACCGGGCGCCATCCGGCGCAGCAGCGCTTGGCGTTCGAGGAATTGTTGACCCAGCACCTGAGCCTCAAGCGCATGCGCGCAGCCGTGCGTCGGCGACACTCGCCGCGCCTGAAGGGCACGGGCGAATTGCGCAAGCGCCTGCTGGCGAGCCTGCCGTTCGGCCTTACCGGGGCGCAGCAGCGCGTTTCGGGCGAGATCGCGAAAGACATTGCCGGGGCGCACCCCATGCTGCGGCTGGTGCAGGGCGATGTCGGCAGCGGCAAGACCATCGTGGCGGCGCTGGCCGCGCTTGCCGCGGTCGAGTCGGGCCAGCAGGTCGCTTTGATGGCGCCCACCGAGTTGCTCGCCGAGCAGCATCTGAATCATTTTCGCCACTGGTTGACCCCGCTCGGCATCGAGGTGGCGTGGCTGGCCGGCAAGGTGGCGGGCAAGGCGCGCCAGCAGGCCTTGCAGCGCGTGGCGTCGGGCGCGCACGTGGTGATCGGCACGCACGCCTTGATGCAGGAGGGCGTGCAGTTCGCGCAGCTCGGCTTGGTGATCGTCGACGAGCAGCATCGTTTCGGCGTGCAGCAGCGCTTGTCGTTGCGCGACAAGGGTGCGGATCACGCGTCCGGCCTCGTGCCGCACCAGCTGGTGCTCACGGCTACGCCCATACCGCGCACGCTGGCGATGAGCGCGTATGCCGATCTCGATGTATCCGCCATCGACGAGTTGCCACCGGGCCGCACGCCCGTGCAGACCATCGCCATTTCCAATGCGCGCCGCTTCGACGTGATCGAGCGCATCCATGCCGCATGCCTGGAAGGGCGGCAGGCCTACTGGGTGTGCACGCTGATCGAGGAATCCGAACAGCTGCGCGCACAGGCTGCCGAAGTGGCCCATGCGGAACTGTCGGCGGCGCTATCCGACTGCCGTATCGGCCTTATCCATGGGCGTATGAAACCCAAGGAAAAGCAGGCGGTGATGGACGCCTTCAAGGCCGGCGAGCTGTCGGTGCTGGTGGCGACCACGGTGATCGAAGTGGGCGTGGATGTGCCCAATGCCAGCCTGATGGTGATCGAGAACAGCGAGCGCCTCGGGCTGGCGCAGTTGCATCAGCTGCGCGGACGGGTGGGGCGCGGCGCCATCGCGTCCAACTGCGTACTGCTGTATCAGCCGCCGCTCGGCCAGTTGGCGCGCGAGCGCCTGCAGGTCATGCGCGAAACCAATGACGGATTCCGCATCGCCGAGAAAGACCTCGAGCTGCGCGGCCCTGGCGAAGTGCTGGGCACGCGACAGACGGGCCAGTTGAGTTTCCGCATCGCTGACCTGGCGCGGGACGCGCATCTGCTGCCGGCCGTGCAGGAGGTGGGGGCGCAGTTGCTGGCGCATCATCCGCGACAGGCGGAGTTGCTCATCACGCGCTGGATCGGCGCCGCGGCCCGTTACGCGCACGCGTAAACGGGGTTTCACGATGCCGCTGCATCCTGCCGTGGCGTAGCCCACAGGCTTTGCGCACGGGCGGCAAGGCCCTAAGCTAACCAATCCCTCTTCCGAAAGATCGCCATGAGCCAGCTGCAACTGTTGATCGACACCGACCCGGGCGTGGACGACGCGCTCGCCATCCTGATGGCGCATGCGCATGCCGAGGTGCTCGGCCTGACGATCGCGGCGGGTAATGTCGGTCTGGCGCATACCGTGCGCAATGCGCGCACGCTGGTGGACCTGGTGGGCACGCCGACGCCGGTGTTTCCGGGTTGCCCCACGCCGCTGGTGCGCATGCCGGAGGAGGACGCCGTGCACGTGCATGGTTCCGATGGCCTGGGCGACGTCGGCTTTCCCGAGCCTTCCTGCCGTGCCGCCGGCGAGCACGCGGTGCACGCGCTGATCCGCCTCACGCACGAGCACCCGGATCTCACCCTGGTGGCGCTGGGGCCGCTGACCAACCTCGCGCTGGCCGTGCGCCTGGACCCCACCCTGCCGCAGCGCGTGAAGCGCCTGGTGATCATGGGTGGTGCGGTCACGGGGCTCGGCAATACCGGCAAGATCCCCGCCGAGTTCAATATCGGCTTCGATCCCGAGGCTGCGCATGTGGTGTTCGAAGCCTTCCCGATGTTCGACCTGGTCGACTGGGAAGTGGTGCTGCGCCATGCCTTCGATGACGAGGAATTCAACCGCTGGATCGCCGCGGGCGATAAGCGCGCGACGTTCTTCGAGCAGGTCTTTGGCACCGCGCGCGCGTTCAACGCGCAGCGCGGCCGCCGCGGCGTGATCGCCGCCGATGCGCTGGCGATGGCGGTGGCCATCGACCCGGGCATGGTGACGCGGGCCGAGGAGCGCCATGTGGCGGTGGAGATGGACGGCCGCCTGACCCGTGGCGCCACGGTGGTGGACTGGACGGCCCGCCTGGGCAGGCCGGCCAATGCCCGCATCGTGATGGAGGTGGACCAGGCCCGTTTCGGGGCCATGGTGCGGCGGGCGCTGGGCGCCTGAAAGGGCCTTTCAGGGCGGGTTTTCGAGTCCAAGTGACTGACGGGCTTGCCAATGGGGAGGGGCTGTGGTTAAAATGCCGCTCTTTTCACCCACCGCTTTGAGCCAGTCATGAAGCCCGATATCCATCCGAATTATCGCCCGGTGGTGTTCCAGGACCTGTCGTCGGACTTCGCGTTCCTGACGCGTTCCACGATCGCCACCAAGGAAACCGTCAAGTGGGAAGACGGTAACGAGTACCCGCTGACCAAGGTGGATATCTCGAGCCACTCCCATCCGTTCTACACCGGCAAGCAGAAGACGCTGGACACCGGCGGTCGCGTCGACAAGTTCCGCAAGCGCTACGCGCAGAAGTAATCGCGCGAACGCATCTGCTGTCACGCCGCGGCCACGTGGCGTAAGCATGCTTGATCGCACGGGGCGAGCATCAGCTCGCCCCGTGCTTTTTTGCGTTCGCCATCCGACCATCCGCTAGGGCATGTTGGCGAGTCGATATGCGATAATGGGCGGCGAGGTGTCGCAGCCTTCCCCATTGCGGCATCAACCCTACCTCGCCGGCCATCGCTGATCGCGATACGTCGACGATGACATTTCGTGAAGGAGGTTTTCCGTGTCCGATTCCAAGATCGTCAAGTTGGTGGATGAGTCGACCAACCGCAGCAGTGAACTGCCCCTGCTGAGCGGTACGCTCGGTCCCGCATGCATCGACATCGGAACGCTGTACAAGGACACGGGCCATTTCACCTATGACCCGGGTTACGGCAGCACCGCCAGCACCAAGAGCGCCATCACCTACATCGACGGCGACGAGGGCGTGCTGCTGTACCGTGGTTACCCGATCGAGCAGCTGGCGGAGAAGTCCAGCTTCCTCGAAACCTCCTACCTGCTGCTCAACGGCGAGCTGCCGACCAAGGACCAGTTCGCCAAGTTCGAGCACGACATCACGCATCACACGATGATGCACGAGTCCCTGAAGGACTTCTTCAAGGGCTTCCACCACGACGCGCACCCGATGGCCATGCTGGCCGCCTCGGTGGCTTCGCTGTCGGCCTTCTATCACGACGATATCGACGTCGATAACGCCGACGACCGCAAGCTGGCCGCGATCCGCCTGATCGCCAAGATGCCGACCATCGCCGCCGCCTGCTACCGCTACTCGATCGGCTGGCCGTTCCGCTATCCGCGCAACAACCTCGAGTACGTCGACCGCTTCCTGCACATGATGTTCGAAGTGCCGAGCGAGCCGCTGCAGATGAGCCCGGTGGCCGCCAAGGCGCTGGACCTCCTGTTCATCCTGCACGCCGACCACGAGCAGAACGCCTCGACCTCGACCGTTCGCCTGGTGGGTTCGACCGGCGCCAATCCGTACGCTTCCATCGCCGCCGGCATCACCGCGCTGTGGGGCCCGGCGCACGGCGGCGCGAACGAGGCCGTGCTGAAGATGCTCGAGGAGATCGGTACGGCCGACAAGGTCGAGACCGCCGTCAAGCGCGCGAAGGACAAGAACGACAACTTCCGCCTGATGGGCTTCGGCCACCGGGTGTACAAGAACTTCGACCCGCGCGCCAAGATCATCCGCGAGATGACCCACAAGGTGCTCGGCGAGCTGGGCATCAACGATCCGCTGCTCGAAGTGGCGATGAAGCTGGAAGAGGCAGCGCTGAAGGACGACTACTTCGTCGAGCGCAAGCTGTACCCGAACGTCGACTTCTACTCCGGCATCATCTACAAGGCGCTGGGCATCCCGACCGAGATGTTCACCGTGATGTTCGCCATCGCCCGCACCGCCGGCTGGATCTCGCACTGGATCGAACAGCACGAAACCCCAGGCTCGCGCATCGGCCGTCCGCGCCAGATCTACACTGGCGCCAACGTGCGCGATTACGTGGCCGCCGACAAGCGCTGATCGCTCCGTCTGCCGCGCAAGAAAAAGCCCCGGTTTTACCGGGGCTTTTTTTATGGGACTGCGATGGGCAGGGAGTAAAGGAAGACAGGCGAACGGCGAGCGGTGGCAGCTACGCTCTCACTTCTCACTTCTCACTTCTCATCACTCGCTCCCGCTCATCTCAACGCCGAGGACAACATGCGCTCGAACTCGTCATCGTTGTCCGCCGTGGCGAGCAGTTCCTCGACCGCAGCGAGCGATGCGCGACGCATGGGCTTTTCATCGATGCGATCCAGCGGCGCCTGTTTCAGCGCGTCGCGCGGCAGCACGGTGATATCGAAGGGCAGGCCGTCCGCCGCGAACAGCAGCACGGGGTATTCCTTCTGATCGTCACGCGTGACGCGCAGGCGCCGCGTCTGCTGGGTGAGGGGGACGCCGCGTTCCTGCAGGAACAGCACGACGCTTTCCGGGGTATCGCTGAACACGTGCAGGCAGACGGCCGAATGCGTATCGGCGGTGCCTTCCAGTACCGCGCCGACCAGGCGTGGATCGAAACGCTCGAGGAAGCGCATGGCCTCCACGGCGGCCTCGCGGCGTTCCTGCAGCAGTTGGGGTTGGGATTCGGCGTGGAAGATGCGCTGGTGTTCGCGCAGCGCTTCCTCGATCTCGTTGTTGCGCGGCAGTGCCTGCGCATCGAGGATGCCCAGCCGCTCGGCGGCCTTGATCTTGGCGTGGTGGAAATCGCGGATGCCGTGCTCGCTCATCAGTCGCGCCGCCTCCTGGGCGACGCGCAGACGGTTGCGCTGAAGGCGATCCTGCGCGTGGATGCGATGGTGCTGACCTCGTGCCATGCCTCATTCCTCCGGCAATCTGGCGCTTGCGGATGCAAGCGCGGGCGGCAGTCGGCTGGGGAAGAACCGGCGCTGCCGACGATTAGAAGATGTCGTAGGCGTGCTGCTGATCCTGGTCCTCCTGTTCCTGGTTGGCTTGCTGCTTCATGCGGTCCACGTCTTCGACCTTCATTATTTCCGACTTGCCGTTGATCTGCACGGTCGAAATACCCGGCGGCATGGGCAGGGTGGAGGGCGGCAGGTCCTTCAGGGCGGCGCCCATGTAGGACATCCAGATCGGCAGCGCCGCCTTGGCGCCGAACTCGCCCTTGCCGAGCGAGCTGAAGTCGTCATAGCCCACCCACACGGCCGCCACCACGTCGCCGTTGAAGCCGGCGAACCAGGCGTCGCGGTGATCGTTGGTGGAGCCAGTCTTGCCGGCCAGGTCGGTGCGGCCCAGGGCCATCGCGGCGGAACCGGTGCCGCGCTTGATCACGTCCTGCATCAGCGAGGTGATCAGGTAGTCGTTGCGCACGTCGATCACCGGCGGCGCCAGCACCGGCGGGTGCGCGCCCTCGCCATGGGCGTCGGCCGGGAGCACGGCATCGCCCACCCCGGCCACGCTGCCGGAGGTCGCCGGCGTGCCGCCGGCGCTGCCTGCGGTAGCCACGGCGTTGCCCGGCGCGGCGCTGGCGTTGGCCGGCGGCGGCCCCGGCGTGCGGGTGTCCAGCAGGCGCTCGGCGCAGGTGCGGCAGGCGCGGGCGGGGTTGGCCTGGTAGACCGGCTTGCCGTCGCGATCGTCGATCTCGGCGATGAAGTAGGGCGTGACCAGGTAGCCGCCGTTGGCGAACACGGCGTAGCCGCGCGCCATGCTCATCGGCGAGACCGAGGCCGTGCCGAGTGCCATCGACAGGTTGCTCGGCAGGGAATCCAGGCTGAAGCCGAAGCGGGTGACGTATTCGCGGGCGTAGCGCACGCCAATGGCGTCCAGCAGGCGCACCGAGACCAGGTTCTTCGACTGCACCAGGGCTTCGCGCAGGGGGATCGGCCCGTCGAACTTGTCGTCGTCGTTGGAGGGCGTCCACAGGCCGCCCGGCCGCGAGGGGTCGGGCAGGGCCAGCGGGGCGTCGTTGACGATGGAGGCCGGGGTGAAGCCGCGCTCGAAGGCCGCCGAGTAAATGAACGGCTTGAAGCTGGAACCCGGCTGGCGGGCCGCCATCACGGCGCGGTTGAACTTGCTGCGCAGGAAGTTGAAGCCGCCCACCAGCGACTGCAGGGCGCCGTCTTCCGGGTTGAGCGACACCATCGCCGCCTGCGCGGCCGGGATCTGGGTGAGCTGCCACTGGCCCTTGTCGTCGCGGGAGACGCGGATGACGTCGCCGCGCTTGAGCACGGTGGACACGCTCTTGGGCGTGGCGCCGACGCGGGTGTCGTCGATGCGCGGGCGCGCCCAGCTCATGGCTTCCAGGTTGAGCTTGATCTGCTCGCGGCTGGCCAGGTAGACGCTGGCCTCGGTGGGCGAGACCTGGGTGACGATGCCCGGAGCCATGCCGGAGATGTCGGTATAGCCGGCCAGGGCGCGTTCCAGCTCGTCCGTATCGGCGTCGGCCGCCAGCTCCTGGTGGGCCTCCGGGCCGCGCCAGCCGTGGCGGTGGTCGTAGTCGATCAGGCCCGAGCGCACGGCGTCCACCGCCGCCTGCTGGCGCTTGCTGTCCACCGTGGTCTTGACCACGTAGCCCTCGGTGAGGGCGTCGTTGCCGAGGCGGTCGAGCACCTGCAGGCGCACCATTTCCGCCAGGTACGGCGCGTCGACCTCGATCGGCGGCTCATGCGGCGAGGCATTGTTCGGCTCGGCGACGGCCTGGTCGTACTCGGCCTTGGAGATGTAGCGGTTCTCCAGCATCTGCCCCAGCACCCAGTTGCGGCGCGCGATCATGCGCTTGGGGCTGTTGAGCGGGTTCACCAGCGAGGGCAGCTGGAAGGTGGAGGCGATGGTGGCGCATTCGGCCACGGAGAGCTGGTCCAGCGTCTTCCCGTAGTAGTAGGAGGCCGCGGCGGCCACGCCGTAGGAGCGGTGGCCCAGGAACATCTTGTTGAGGTAGAGCTCCAGGATCTGGTCCTTGGTCAGCTCGCTCTCCATGCGCAGGGCGATGAAGATCTCCGTCAGCTTGCGCGAATAGAGCTTTTCCGGGCTCAGGAAGAAATTGCGGGCCACCTGCTGGGTGATGGTGGAACCGCCCGGCCCCTTGTCGCCGCCGGACGTCACCACGTGCCAGCCGGCGCGAGCAATGCCATGCCAGTCCACGCCGGGGTGCTGGTAGAAGCTGGCATCCTCGGCGGCCAGCACGGCGTGCTTGAGTCGCTCGGGGACGTCGCCGATGGCCACGGGGATGCGTCGGGTCTCGCCGAAGCTCGCAATCAGCTTGCCATCCGCGGAGAGCACTCTAAGCGGCACCTGCATGTGGTAGTCCTTGAGGACGGCCACCGAGGGCAAGCGAGGGGAAATAAGCCAGTAGGCCACGCCGACGGCTGCAACGCCCAGCAGCAAACCCGTGAAGGCCAGGGCCAGGATCCAGCGCAGCAACCGCTTAAGAATTTGCATGATTGGGTGTTTGCGAGACGTGAGTCAAAACAAGACAGAGTATAGATGTAGCAGTATCCACGGCATGAACCGTGGTTGTCACAGCAAAAAACAGGCCACCGGCCCATTCGTTAAACCTGTGCATGCCGTCACGCGAATGAGTCGAGAAAACGCTCGTAGGCCGTTGCCAATACGTTAATTTTTGGATTAAATGCCGACGCGCACTGTGCCAGTCACTGGTCCGGGCGCCCAGGGGCAAGGGGGAAAATCGTGGGGCTTTTTACACCCAAGAAGCCGCCGCTTGTTGGTGTCGACATCAGTTCGACAGCCGTCAAGCTGCTGCAACTCAGCCAGGCCGGCGGTCGCTATCGCGTGGAACACTACGCGGTCGAGCCACTGCCCCCCAATGCTGTGGTCGAGAAGAACATCGTCGAAGTCGAGGCCGTGGGCGAAGCCATCCGGCGCGCCCTCGCGCGTTCGGGTTCCAAGCTCAAGCATGCGGCGGCGGCGGTCGCCGGTTCGGCGGTGATCACGCGCGTGATCCCGATGCCGAGCGAGCTGTCCGAGGATGACCTCGAAGGACAGATCCAGGTCGAGGCCAACCAGTACATCCCGTATCCGATCGAAGAAGTCAGCCTGGACTACGAAGTGCTCGGTCCGGTGCGCGACAACCCGGAAATGAACAACATCCTGCTCGCGGCCTCGCGCACCGAGAACGTGGACATGCGCGTGGCCGCGCTCGACCTGGGCGGCCTGTCCGCCAAGGTGGTCGACGTCGAAGCCTTCGCGATGGAAAACGCCTTCGCCATGGTGGCCGACCAGTTGAACGTCGGTCGCGACGCGCTGGTGGCCGTGGTCGACATCGGCGCCACCATGACCACGCTGTCGGTGCTGCGCAACCAGCGCACCATCTATTCGCGCGAGCAGGTGTTCGGCGGCAAGCAGCTCACCGATGAAATCATGCGCCGCTACGGCCTCTCCTACGAGGAAGCCGGCCGCGCCAAGCGCAAGGGCGGCCTGCCCGATTCCTACGAGAGCGAGGCGCTGGAGCCGTTCAAGGAATCGCTGGTGCAGCAGATCAGCCGCCTGCTCCAGTTCTTCTTCGCAGGCAGCGAATACAGCAAGGTCGACCAGGTCGTGCTGGCCGGCGGTTGCGCCTCCATCGAAGGCATCGGCCCCATGCTGGAACAGCAGCTCGGCGTGCCCTGCGTGGTGGCCAACCCGCTGGCGCGCATGTCGTTGTCGCCTCGCGTGCAGGCCCAGTCCCTCGCACAGGATGCTCCCGCCTTGATGATCGCGGTCGGCCTCGCGCTGAGGAGCTTTGACTGATGGCACACATCAACCTACTTCCGTGGCGCGCCGAGCGCCGCAAGCAGCGCGAGCGCGAGTTTTTCATGCAGCTGGGCGCCGCGTTCGTCGCGGCGATCCTGGTCGTGCTGCTGTGGTCGTTCTGGATGGATGCGCGCATCGGCACCCAGAATGACCGCAACGCCTACCTGCAGAACGAGATCAAGCAGCTCGACGAGCGCATCACCAAGATCAAGGACCTGGAAAAGGTTCGCGAGAGCCTGCTGGCGCGCAAGCAGATCATCGAGCAGCTGCAGGCCAACCGTTCGCAGATGGTCCACCTGTTCGACGAACTGGTGAAGACCATTCCTGCCAGCGCGCGCCTCAATGGCCTCAAGCAGTCGGGCGATTCGATGACGCTGGATGGCGTGGCGCAATCGAACGCCAGCGTGGCCGAGTACATGCGCAACATCGAGTCCTCGCCCTGGATGGGCCATGCCGACCTGCGCAAGACCGAGCGCTCCGAAGGCACGAAGGGCGGCGACACGCGCCTGCCTTACGCCTTCGGGCTGGACGTCGCGCTGAATCGTCCCAAGACCGACGAGAACGGCGAAGGCGCGGATGATGGTCATGCGCCGGCCTCGACGGGCCCGGCAGCTGCGCCGGCCCACGCCGCCACGGCGCCCCACGCGCAGCCTGCCAAGGCGAGCACCGCGGCTCCGGCCCCGGTGGCGGCGCCCAAGCCGGCCGCGCCCGCAACCAACGGAGGAGCCAAGGCATGAAATTCCTCCAGGAGTTGCAGAGCCTCGATCGCAACAACATCGGCGGCTGGCCGACCTCGGTAAAGACGTTCTTCACCGGACTGGTGCTCGCCGTCATCGTCTTCCTGGGCTGGTACCTGTTCATCAGCGACCAGCAGGACCAGCTGCAGGCCGCCGTCGCCAAGGAAGACCAGCTGAAGAAGGAGTTCTCCGAGAAGCAGGCCAAGTCGGTCAATCTCGAAGCGCTCCAGCAGCAGCTGGATGAAATGCAGGACATGCTGCGTCAGTTGCTGCGCCAGCTGCCGAGCAAGACCGAAATGCCCGAGCTGCTGGTGGACGTTTCCCAGACGGCGTTGTCGGCGGGACTGGAGACCGAGCTGTTCCAGCCGGGCCCGGAAACGCCCAAGGACTTCTACGCCGAGAAGCCGATCCAGCTGCGCATGGTGGGCACGTACCACCAGTTCGGCACCTTCATCAGCGGCGTGGCGTCTCTGCCCCGCGTAGTGATCCTGACCATGCATGACGTGTCATTGACGCCGAAGGACAAGAGCGGCCTGCTGGTGCTGCAGGGCACGGTCAAGACCTATCGCTATCTGGACGAAGACGAAAGCGCGTCGGCCAAGGCGGCCAACGCCAAGTCGCCGCACGGCAAGCCGGCCGCGAAGACAGGGGGGCAGAAATGAGCAAGTTGACTGCCGCTGCGCCTGCCTTCCTGGCGAAAGCGTCGCTGGTGTTGTGCGTCGGCCTGATGCTCGCTGGTTGCAGCGGGCAGGACGACCTGCACCAGTGGGTTGCGCAGGAAAAGCAGAAGAAGGGCGCGCCGATTCCTCCGCTGCCCGTGATCAAGACCTTCGAAACCTTCCAGTACGCCGACCAGGACAAGCGCGATCCGTTCAGTCCGAGCACGGCCGAGCTTCAGAACACCAGCAACACGGGGCCCCGGCCGGACGAGAACCGCGCCAAGGAACCGCTGGAAATGTTTGCGCTGGACAGCCTGAAGATGGTGGGCACCGTGGGGGCCGGTGCCGGCATGGAAGTGCTGGTGAAGGATCCGGGGGGCGTGATCCATCGCGTCCATCGCAACGAATACATGGGCCAGAACTATGGTCGGGTCACCGCGATCGGCGATGACCATATCGACCTGGTGGAACTGGTTTCCAACGGCAACGGTGGCTGGATGGAACGTTCCGCCAGCATCGCGCTCAGCGAGAAATAAGAAACAGGGGCTGATGCAATGAGCAACCAATCCAAAACTGTTCGGGGCCGCGTGATGCGCCAGGCTAGCCGTTATGTGGTGGTGAGCCTGCTGGCGCTGGGCGCTGCCTGGTCGAACGCGGCGGCGGCAGCCACCAGCACCCTGAAGGACATCAGCTACGACACGCTGCCCGGCGGCCGCGTCGAGCTGCATCTGAATTTCGCCCAGGGCCCGGTGCCGGAGCCGAAGATCTTCACCACCGGCAACCCGCCGCGCATCGCCGTGGACCTGCCCGATACCGACAACGCCGCCGCGAGGCATCTTGATATCGGCAAGGGCGCGACCACGGGCGTGTCGGCGGTATCCGCCGGCGGCCGTACCCGCGTGGTGGTCGAGCTGGTCCGCGACTCGACCTACCGTTCGCGGGTGGAAGGCAACAGCCTGGTGCTGACCGTCAACAACGGCACCGAGGCACAGACCACCACGACGGCCGCGAGCATCGACCCGTCCAAGGCGCTGCCGTCGCTGGCCAACGGCCCGGCCGTGTCCAACATCGACTTCCGTCGCGGCCCGAACGGCGAGGGCCGCATCCTGATCGATTTCAGCGGCGCGGGCGCCAATGCCGACATGAAGCACCAGGGCGACAAGGTGATCGTCGACATCGATCACGCCAACCTGCCGCCGAACCTGGCCCAGCGCCTGGACGTGCTCGATTTCGCCACGCCGGTGCAGCAGATCGTCACCAAGGCAGGCCCGCGCGGCGGCGCGCACATGGAAATCAGCACCAAGGGTAGCGTCGACACGTCGGCCTACCAGAGCGGCAACCAGTACGTGGTCGAGGTGGCTCCGAAGAAGAAGGACGCCAAGGCCGACGCCGCGCTCGCCAAGGGCCAGGATCCGGTCTACACGGGCAACCGCGTGACCTTCAACTTCCAGGACATCCCGGTGCGCTCGGCCCTGCAGCTGCTGGCCGATATCTCGGGCCTCAACCTGGTGGCCTCGGACACGGTGGGCGGCAGCGTGACGCTGCGACTGGTCAACGTGCCATGGGATCAGGCGCTTGACGTGGTGCTGCGCGCCAAGAGCCTGGACAAGCGCCGCAACGGCAACGTGATCTGGATCGCGCCGCAGGAGGAACTGGCCAAGTACGAGCAGAGCATCGCCGATGCCCGCATCAAGGCCGAGGACAATGCCGAGCTGGTGACCGACTACGTGCCGATCAGCTATGGCAAGGCGAAGGACATCGCCAAGCTGCTGACCCAGGGCAGCATGCAGAGCACGGGTGGTGGCGCGGGTGCGAACAATGCATCGCACGGGTTCCTGTCGTCGCGTGGCAGCGTCTCGTTCGACGAGCGCACCAATACCCTGCTGATCAACGACAACCCACAGAAGATCCGTGAGCTGCGCGCGCTGATCTCCGTGCTCGACAAGCCGGTGCAGCAGGTGCTGATCGAGTCGCGCATCGTGATCGCCACCGACAACTTCACCCGTGAGCTGGGCGCCAAGTTCGGCGTGCAGGGCAAGCGCACCAACCCGAGCGGTCAGACCATTTCGACCGGCGGCACAGATCTTGGGAACGGCACGGCGAGCGGCATCAATGTGAACCTCCCGACGACGACTTCGGCCGGTAGTTTTGCGCTGGGCGTGCTGGGCAAGAACTACGCGCTCGACCTGGAACTCTCGGCCGCGCAGACCGAGGGCCGCAGCGAGGTGATCTCCAGCCCGCGCGTCATCACCGCCAACCAGCAGGAAGCGGTGATCCGCCAGGGTCAGGAAATCGGCTACGTGACCTACCAGAACAGCGCCACGGGTGCCGCCGGCAGCGGCACCGCCACGGTGCAGTTCAAGGACGCCGTGCTGGAACTGAAGGTGACGCCGACCATCACCTCCGACGGCCGCGTGTACCTGATGATCAACGTGAAGAAGGATGCGCTGGCCGGTTACGTCACCGTGCCGGGCAGCGGCCAGGTGCCGACCATCGACACGCGTGAGATCAACACCTCGGTGCTGGTGGACAACGGCCAGACGGTGGTGCTGGGCGGCATCTACGAAATCACCAAGCAGAATTCGGCCACCAAGGTGCCGGGCCTGGGCGACATTCCGGGCATCGGCGCGCTGTTCCGCAACACCTCGCGCGAAAGCGACAAGGCGGAGCTGCTGATCTTCGTGACGCCGCGCATCCTGAGCGAGAGCCTGCAGTAACCGCAGGGCATCCGGTTGAAAGAAGGGGCGGCCTTGGCCGCCCCTTTTGTTTTCAGGCAGTTGCCCACTCGCATGGGGGCCGGAAGTCATGGGTATTAAACTTCCGGAGTTCGCCAAGGTCTGTCGTACGTTCACCCCGATGGAATCCCCGATGGATATGCCCGAGGCCTCCCCCTCAACCCGCCTGCAGCAGGCGTTCCTGCACGTCCGAGATGAGCTGCGCCGCAGCGTCATCGGCCAGCCGCACTTGATCGATTGCCTGCTCGTGGCCTTGCTGGCGGACGGCCACCTGCTGGTGGAAGGCGCGCCCGGCCTAGCCAAGACCACCGTGGTGAAGGCCCTGGCGGGGCGCATCGAGGCGGATTTCCATCGCGTGCAGTTCACCCCCGACCTGCTGCCGGCCGATCTCACCGGCACCGATGTGTTTCGCCCGCAATCGGGCAGTTTCGAGTTCGAGAAGGGGCCGCTGTTCCACAACATCGTGCTGGCGGACGAGATCAACCGCGCGCCGGCCAAGGTGCAATCCGCCCTGCTCGAGGCGATGGCGGAGCGCCAGATCACGGTGGGCCGAAGCACCTGGCGCCTGCCGGAACTCTTTATGGTCATGGCGACGCAGAACCCGATCGAGCAGGAAGGCACCTTCGCGTTGCCCGAGGCCCAGCTCGACCGTTTCGTCATGCACGTGACCATCGGCTATCCGGATGCCGCCGCGGAACTGGCGATACTGCAGCTCGCGCGCGAACAGGCGCGCACCAGCCTGCACCCGGCGCCCGTCGCGCGGCCCTCGCTGAGCCAGACGGACGTATTCAGCGCGCGCGACGCGGTGCTCGACGTGCACATGGCGCCGGCGCTGGAGGAATACATCACGCAGCTGGTGCTGGCCACGCGCGATCCGGGCGCCTACGGGCCGGAGCTGAAACGCTGGATTGCCTGGGGCGCCAGCCCGCGCGGCACGATCGCACTGGATCGCTGTGCGCGTGCGCACGCGTGGCTGGCCGGCCGCGACTACGCCTTGCCTGAGGACGTGCATGCGATCGTCCACGAAGTGCTGCGCCATCGCGTATTGCTGAGCTACGAGGCGGAAGCCGAAGGCGTGCGCAGCGACCAGGTGATTCGTCGCGTGCTGGATCTCGTGCCATTGCCGTGAACGCCGTGGTGAACATGAGCACAGGCGCGGACGGCCGCACGCGCGTGCATCTGGGCGAACTGGTGGCGTTGCGCGCACGTGTCGCCAAGGCGGCGCTGCCGCGGCTGGAGAGCCACGCCATGCGCGCGGGCCAGCAGTCCGGCCGACTCTACGGGCGTGGCATGGATTACGCGGAGTCGCGCGTCTATCAGCCGGGCGACGACGTGCGCCGGCTCGACTGGCGTTTGACAGCGCGCAGCGGCCGCCTGCATACGAAGTTGTTCCAGGAGGAACGCGAAGGTCGCCTGCTGATCCTGCTGGATGCGCATGAAAGCATGCGCTTCGGTACGCGCGTGCGCCTGAAATCCGTGCAGGCGGCGCGTGCTGCCGCGTTGGCGGCCTGGTATGCGGTGCGCGCCGGCGAACGCGTGGGCGTGATGTCGTTTGGCAACGGACACCATCTATTGCGCCCGCAAGGAGGTACGCGCGGTGCGCTGGCAGTGTGCGGCGCGCTGGCCGACTGGGATGCGAACGACGCGCCGGTGCCAGGCGAGCCACTGTCGGACGCGCTGTTGCGCGCGGGACGCTTGATGCATGGTGCCAATCGCGTGCTGCTGATCAGCGATGGCTTGAGCTGTGACGAGGCGGCGCGTGGCCGTCTGCTGGATCTCTCGCACAAGGCAGGCATACGTGTTCTGGTGGTGGCTGACGCGCTGGAGTTGGGCATGCCGCCGGCCGGCCGATATCCCATGGAGCACGAAGGCGTGCGACGCGACGTGGCCTTGTTTGGCGAGCGGCAGCGCCGCGAGTTCCAGCAGGCGCTTGGCGCGGGGCAGGCGCGGCTCAATGGCATGGCGCAGTCGCTCGGGCTTCCCCGCGCGACGGTGGATACCGCCGCCGACCCGCTGGATGCCGTGCTGTCGCTGCTTGCTCCCGGGGTGCGTCGATGATCGCGTCCGCGCCACGGAACGGCCCCTTGCTGCGCGACATCCACCTGCCGCCGCAGCCATCGTGGTGGCCGCCGGCGCCGGGATGGTGGGCACTGGCCGCAATGATCTTGGCGGTGGCCCTCGTCGGCCTCTGGTGGTGGCGCCGTCAGCGCCGCCGTCGTGCCGCGGAAGCGCAGGTGCTGGCGGAAGTGGATCGCGTGCTCGCCCTGTGGCGTGAACAGCCGCAGGCGCTGGCATCGGCACTGCATCAGCTGCTGCGGCGCGGCGCCTTGCGCATCGATCCGCTCGCCACGCAGCAGCGCGGCGATGCGTGGCGGCAGACGCTGGCGCGCGTGCGCGTCGATGCATCGACGCTCGAACAGCTCAACACGCTCGACGCCGCGATGTACCAGCCATCGGCCACGCTCGATGCCGAGCAGGCTGCCGGCGCGACGCGTCGATGGCTGCAACAGGCCTGGCGACAAGGAACGTCGGCGCGTGCGAGTCACGTGCGAGGCGTGCCGGAAGCAACCGAGGTTCGGCCATGACCGAATTCGCGTGGCCATGGGTGCTGGTGCTGGCGCCTTTGCCGTGGCTGTTGCGCTGGTGGCTGCGGCCCGCGGCGCCGCAGCAGGCGCTGCATCTTCCTCACCCCGGTCTGCATCTGGATGCGCCGGAACGCCAGGGCGCCGCCGGCTGGCGCACGTGGCTGCTCGTGCTTGCGTGGCTGGCGTTGCTGGTCGCTGCGGCCAGGCCCCAATGGGTCGGGCCGCCGCAGGCGCAGCAGCGCAGCGGGCGTGCGTTGATGCTCGCGGTCGATCTTTCCGGCAGCATGCGCACCGACGACATGCAGCTCAGCGGGCAGCCGGTGAGCCGCTTCGGCGCCGTCGAGGCGATTGCCGGCGATTTCATTGCGCGCCGCAGCGGCGATGAGATGGGTTTGATCCTGTTCGGCAGCCGCGCCTTCCTGGTGACGCCGCTCACCTACGATCTTCATGCCGTGCAGGCGCAGCTGCAGGGCGCCGCCGTTGGCCTGGCGGGCACCGAGACGGCGATCGGCGATGCCATCGGCGTGGCCGTGAAACGTCTTGCCGGCCAGCCGGAACAGGCGCGCGTGGTCGTGCTGCTCACCGATGGCGTGAACAATGCGGGCAACATCGCCCCGCTCGATGCGGCGCATGCCGCGCAAGCGGCCGGCGTGCGCATCTACACCATCGGCATCGGCGCCACCGAGATGAACGTGCCCGACCTGTTCGGCACGCATACGGTGAATCCGTCAGCCGATCTGGACGAAGGCATGTTGCGTTCCATCGCCACGCAAACCGGCGGCCGCTATTTCCGCGCCACCGATTCGAACCAGCTGGCGGACGCCTACCGCGCCATCGATGCCTTGGAGCCCATGCCGCAACAGGGGCCTTCCTTGCGTCCGCGCCACGAGCTGTTCCGCTGGCCGCTCGCAGTGGCGGTCGCGGCGTGGCTGCTGGCCTTCGTTCCGCGGCCGCGCCGGCGGGAGGCGTTCGCATGAGCGAGGCCTTGCAGCAGTTTCATTTCCTGCGTCCCTGGTGGCTGCTGGCGCTGTTCGCCCTGCCGTTACTCGTGGCCTTCGCCGCGCGTCGCCATGGCGTTCGCGAGCAGCTGTCCCGCCTGGTCGATCCCGAATTACTGCCGTTCCTGCTGAAGGGAAACGTTACCCAGCGGCGTGCTTCGCCCTGGCTGCTCGCGGCGGGCTGGCTGCTCGCCACGCTGGCGATGGCGGGCCCCACCTGGAGCCGCGTCGCCCAGCCGCTCTACGCCAAGCGCGCCGCGCAGGTCGTGGCCGTGTCGATGTCGCAGCGCATGTTGGCGCGCGATGTGTCGCCCAGCCGGCTGGACCGCGTGCGTTACAAGGTGCGTGACCTGCTCGCGGTCAATCACGACGGGCTCAATGCACTGGTCGCCTATGCGGGCGAGGCCTTCGTGGTGGCTCCGCTGACTTCCGATGCTTCGGCGCTCAACGACCTGCTGGATGCGCTCGCACCCGACACCATGCCGGTCGACGGCGACAACGCCGCACAGGCCATCGAACGTGGTGCCGCGTTGATCCGCGACGCGAAAGTGGGCGGCGGTTCGCTGGTGCTGGTGACGGACGACGTCGACGACCCCGCCCTCGCGGCAGCGCGCAAGGCGACGACGGATGGCGTGCGCGTGTCGGTGCTCGGCATCGGTACGCCGCAAGGAGGGCCGGTACCGCTGGCCGACAACGGCTTCCAGCACGACGCTCAGGGCGGTGTGCTGATGGCCAGGCGCAACGACGAGGCATTGCGCACGCTGGCGACCACCGGCGGCGGCGCCTACGTGCCCATGACGGACGACGATCGCGACGTCCGCGCGCTCGCCGCGGAACTGAGCACGCGTAGCCCGGCGGTGCTTGCCAGCGACATGCACGGCGACGAATGGCAGGATCGCGGCCCCTGGCTGCTATTGCTGCTGCTGCCGCTGGCCGCCGCATCGTTCCGCCGGGGCTGGTTGATGATCGCGGCGCTGGCCTTGCTGCCCGCGTTGCCGGGCACCGCGCGCGCCAGCGCATGGAGCGACCTGTGGCGTCGCCCGGACCAGCAGGCGGCCGCGGCCCTTCAGCGTGGCGACGCCAGGCAGGCGCAGCAGGTGGCGCGCGATCCCGCGTGGCGCGGCGCGGCGGCGTATCGCGCCGGCGATTACGCCACGGCGAGCAAGGACCTGCGTCCGCTTTCCGGCAGCGATGCGCAATACAACCTGGGCAATGCGCTGGCGAAACAGGGCGACTACCAGGGCGCGCTCGATGCCTATGACCGCGCGCTCAAGGCCAACCCCAACAACAGCGATGCGCAGGCCAACCGCAAGGCGGTGGAAGACTGGATGCATCGCCAGCCCCATTCACCGCAGAACGACAACGGCGCGAAGGACAACAAGGGCAAGGCGGGATCCGGCCCGTCCACCACGCCGCCTGACAACGCGCAGGGCCAGTCCGGCCAGCAGCGCGACCAGGACAAGCAGAATCAGGATCAGGGCCAGGGCAAACCGTCCCAGGACGCGCATGGCGATGCACAGGGCAACAGCAGCCAGCAGAACACGCAGTCCGGCCAGCAGCCCATGGATCGGTCGCCCGAGCAGGGTTCCGCCAACCAGACACAAACGCCCGAACAGCAGGCGCAGGAACGCGCACGGCAGGAGCAGGCCCAGCAGGCCTTGCAGAAACAGATGGATGCGGCGCTGGGCAAGCAGCAGGGCGGGGACAAGGGTCAGCACGGCCCGCACGAACTGGGCGTCATCGACAAGGACGATGCCCAGGCGCGTTTGCCGGCCGACGTGCGGCAGGCGCTGCAACGCGTGCCTGACGATCCGGGCGCGCTGCTGCGGCGCAAGTTCGAGCTTGAATACCGGCAGCGCCATGGCGGCGCGGCGCCGAGCGAGGGTGATTCGCCGTGAAGTTGCGTGCCTTGATCTTCCTGTGGTGCGGCCTCGCATGTTTGTGGCCGCTGGCATCGCTGGCTGCCGACGTGCAGGCCACGCTCGATCGCAACCGCGTGGAGCTGGGCGAAACCGTCACGCTGAATCTGCGCGCCAACGGTAGCGGCATGGCGGCGGCGCCGGACCTGAGCGCCTTGTCGCATGACTTCGCCGTGCTCGGTTCGTCGAGCAACACCAGCGTCAGCATCATCAACGGACAGCGCTCTGCGCAGGTGACCGTGGGCGTGGCGTTGCGGCCGCTGCACACCGGCACGCTGCGCATACCCGCGCTGTCCTTCGCTGGCGGAACCACCGCGCCGCTCGACCTGGATGTCACGCAGGCCGATAACGGCGCCGCGGCGGCCGGGCAGAAGGATGTCTTCCTCGAAGCCACCGTCGATCCGGCGAAGGCTTATGTGGGCCAGCAACTGGTCTACACCGTGCGGCTGTTTTTCGCGACTGACCTGACCAGCGGCTCGCTGGAAGACCCGCAGGTGACGGGCGTCGACTTCCGTCGCCTCGGCGGCGAAATCAACTATCAGGCGGAGCGTGGCGGACGCCGCTACAACGTCATCGAGCGGCGCTATGCCGCTACGCCGCAGCGCGAGGGGCGCGTGCAGATTCCTTCGGTGGCCTTCCAGGGCGAGTCGGTCAACATGGCCAACCCCGATGCCTTCTTCGGCAACGGCACGCCGGTTTCCGCGGCTTCGCCCGCGGTGGACATCGACGTGAGCCCCGCGCCGGCCCAGGCAGCGAAGGGCGCGTGGCTGCCGGCGCGTGCGCTCACCCTGACGTTGGATGGCGGCCCCGCGCACGGCGACCTGCACGTCGGTGAACCGCTGAACCTGGTGATGAACCTGCAGGCGACGGGCCTGCCGTACGAGGCCTTGCCCGCGCTCAGCCTGCCCGCGCTGCAGGGCGCCACGGTGTATCCGGACAAGCCGGTGAACGGCACGAAGGTGGACGGCCAATGGCTGGTGGGCCAGCGGCAGCAGAGCTTTGCCGTGGTGCCCAACCGCGCCGGCACGCTCACCATTCCGGAAACTACGCTCACCTGGTGGAACGTCGCGGAGAACCACGCCGAAACCGCGCGCATTCCCGCCCACACCTATACCGTGCTGCCCGGCGCCGGCGCGCCCGCTTCATCGGCGCCATCGGTGCCGCAAGCGAATGCCGCGCCCGATGCCGCGGCGGCGGTGCAACCGTCCGCCAGCGTGGTCGAGGGCGGGTGGTGGCGCACGCTCGCCTTGATCAGCTTCGGGCTGTGGCTGCTGAGTCTGCTGGCGTGGTTCCTGTGGCGTCGCCGCGCCAAGCCGGCATCGGTTGTTCCTTCCACGAACGATGCGAAAGGCTCGGCGGCACGTCTACGCGCCGCGTTCCTGGCCCAGGCACGCGGCAGCGATGCCGCCGCGCAAGCTCGCGCATTGCTGGACTGGGCGCGCGCGGAGCGGCCCTCGCTGCAGAACCTGGGTGAGCTGGCCGCGGCGCTGTCGGCCACGCAGCAGCGCGAAGCGATCGAGGCGCTGCAGCGCAAGCGTTACGCCGGCGCGGACGAACCCGGCCTTGGCGACCGGCTCGCCGCCGCGTTCAAGGACGGCTTCGTCTGGCAGTCCCCTCCGGAGGCGACCGATGCATCGCCCTTGCCGCCGCTGTATCCGTTCAAGCTTCGTTGAGCGCATCGCGCCAGATGTCGGCCATGGCGTCGCTGAAGCAGCAGACCAGCACGCGCCGCGGACCGCCTTCGGACGCATCGCGCAGGCTGCGCAACGCGACGCGCGAGGCCAGCTCGGGCGGATAGCCGTAGATGCCGCAGCTGATCGCGGGAAATGCGATGGCGTCGAGGTCGTATTCGGTGGCCAGCGACAGGCTTTGCGCGTGGCAGCTCGCCAGCAGCTCGGGTTCGCCGTTGTCGCCGCCCTGCCAGACGGGGCCCACGGTATGAATGACGTATCGCGCTGTCAGTGCAAAACCCGGCGTGATGCGCGCCTCGCCGGTGGGGCAGCGCACGCCGGGGCTGACCTCCGGTATGGCCCGGCAGGCTTGCAGCAGGCGCGGGCCTGCGGCACGGTGGATGGCGCCGTCTACACCCCCGCCGCCCAGCAGGGTGCGGTTGGCGGCGTTGACGATGGCATCCACGTCGAGGCTGGTGATGTCACCTGTGATGATCTGTATGTCCATCGGCATTGGCTTCGTAAAATGTTGCGACGTATGCTTGACCTTCCCTCCGGCCCGCTGGGACTGATCCATCGCCATGACTAAGGCAGAAGACATTTCCTTCGGCTATCTGCTCAACGACGTCACCTTGCTTATCCGCAAGCACTTCGACAGACGCGCCGTGAAATTCGGGTTGACCCGCGCGCAATGGCGGGCCACCAAGATGCTCTACCACCGCGAAGGCATGCGGCAGACCGAGCTGGCCGAATCGCTGGAAATGGAACCCATCGCCGTGGGCCGCGTGATCGACCGCCTGCAGGCCGCCGGCTTCGTGGAGCGCCGCCCCGACCCCAAGGACCGTCGCGCCTGGCGCCTGTACGTCACCGATCAGGCGCGTGGCGTCATCGCCGACATGGAACTCATCGCGCGCGGCGTGCGCAAGGATGCCGCCAAGGGCATTCCGGTGGCCGAGCTGGAGCAGGCGCTTGGCGTGCTCAACCGCATGAAGGAAAACCTGCAGGCGCTCGATGCCGGCGCGGGCGAGGAGGAGGGCGAAGCGTGACCCGCTAAACGGGTTTCCAGGCTTCGTCCCCAAAAAACCACGCCGTCCAGGCCTTTTGGCAGGTGCGCGTCATGCGCGCGCCACACTACTTTGCCAGCAATATTACGTCTGCCTGACGGCAGGCGTCAGCCGGTTGCTGACGGTCGATCATGCGGTCCTGGGACGCGGGGTGGGCATTGCCCCGCCCGCGTCGTGCGCCCGTGCATGCGTAAACCTCTTCATGGACCGGCGACGCGGCCGACAAAGGCACGCCTGCGCAGCACGCGCGGGTGACGATGGGTGGTTGGAGACATCATGCTGGGCAAGTCACGCAGGAAAGGGGTAGCGCTGGCCGTGGTCATCATCGCGGCCATCGTCGCCGCGCAGATGTATCGCGGCGGCGAGCGCGCACGCGCAAAGACGCCGGTCGCGCCGGTGTCCGTGCCGGTGAAGGTGGCGGCGGCGCATCGCGGCGATCTCGATCTCACCCTCAAGGTCATCGGCCGCGCCGAAGCGTTCTCGACGGTGAACGTGCAGGCGCGGGTGAGCGGCCAGCTGCAGTCGCTGCATTTCACGCCCGGCGGGCAGGTGAAGCAGGGCGACACCATCGTGCGCATCGATCCGAGCCTGCTGCAGGCACAGCTGGACCAGGCGCTGGGCAACCTGGCCAAGGACCAGGCGCAGCTGGACAACGCCAACACCGTCATCAAGCGCTACCAGCCGCTGCTCGGCAAGGGCTACGTGTCGCAGATGGACTACGACACCTACAAGGCCAACCAGGGCATCTACACCGCTTCGGTGAAGGCGGACCAGGCCGCGGTGGAACTGGCGCGCACGCAGCTCGGCTACACGCAGATCCAGGCGCCGTTCGACGGCATCGCCGGTGCGCCGCTCGTGTATCCCGGCGCGCAGGTCAGCGCGAACGACACCTCCATCGTGGTGTTGAACCAGATCCGCCCGATCCACGTCACCTTCGCCATTCCCGAGACGGGGCTGGACGGCATCAAGGCGACCATGGCGCGCGGCACGGTGCCGGTGACGGTGAACATTCCGGGCTCCAAGGGCCCCGCGATGCAGGCCGAACTCGACTTCATCAACAACGCCGTGGACGCCACCACCAGCACCATCCAGTTGAAGGCGCGCTACGCCAACGACGACGTGCGGCTCACGCCGGGCCAGTTCGTGGAAGTGTCCTTGCCGACCACGCGCCTGACCAACGTGGTGACGATCCCGGTGGTGGCCCTGCAGAATTCGCCGCTGGGCAGCTTCGTTTTCGTCGCCAACGCGGACGACACGGTGGAACAGCGCATGGTGACCGCGGGGCCCACCACGGGTTCGCAGATCGTCATCGAGAAAGGGCTCTCGGGCAACGAGACCGTGGTGACGGACGGCCAACTGCTGCTCGTGGATGGCGCGCGCGTGCACGTCGTGACCGGCAACGGCTGAGCCGCGTCCCTCCATGAATCTGCCCGCCCTCTGCATCCAACGCCCGGTGATGACCACGCTGCTGATGGTGGCGTTGCTGGTGTTCGGCATCGCCGCCTATCCGAAGCTGCCGGTCAACGAGCTGCCCAACGTCGATTTCCCCACCATCACGGTGAACGCGAGCCTGCCCGGCGCCGCACCGGAAACCATGGCGACCGCCGTGGCTACGCCGCTGGAGAACCAGCTCTCCACCATCGCCGGCATCCAGTCGATGACGTCGACCAGCGCGCTGGGTTCCACCTCGATCACGCTGACGTTCGAGCTCGATCGCAACATCGATGGCGCCGCGCAGGACGTGCAGGCCGCCATTTCCTCGGCGCAGCGCCAGCTGCCCACCAACATGCCCACGCCGCCGACCTTCCGCAAGGTGAATCCGGCGGATGCGGCCATCCTCTACCTCACCTTGCGTTCGCGCACGCAGCCGCTGTCGGTGGTGGACGACTATGCGGAAACGCAGCTGGCGCAGCGCCTGTCGATGATCGACGGCGTGGCCCAGGTGAACGTGTACGGCTCGCAGAAATACGCCGTGCGCATCAGCGTGGATCCGCAGAAGCTGGCCGCCAGCGGCATCGGCATCGATACCGTGCAAAGCGCCGTGTCGGCCGCCAACGTCAACCTTGCCACCGGCTCGCTCAACGGCCATCGCCAACTGCTGCAGATCCGTTCGGACGGCCAGTTGCAGCGCGCGAACCTGTACAACAACATCATCGTCGCCTATCGCAACGGCGCGCCGGTGCGCCTGTCCGATCTCGGCAAGGCCGAGGACAGCGTGCAGAACGACCAGGTGGCGAGCTGGTACAACGGCGAGCGCGCCATCGTGCTGGCCATCCAGCGCCAGCCCGGTTCCAACACCGTCGCCACCATCGACCGCATCCGCGCCGTGCTCCCCACGTTCGAGGCTACCTTGCCGCCGTCGATCAAGCTGGCCGTGCTGTACGACCGCTCCGTATCCATCCGCGAATCGGTGAACGACGTGCAGTTCACCCTGATGCTCGCGGGCGTGCTGGTGGTGCTGGTGATCTACCTGTTCCTCGGCAACGCATCCGCCACGCTGATCCCGGCGCTGGCCTTGCCGGTATCCATCGTGGGCACGTTCGGCGCGATGTTCGCGCTGGGCTACAGCCTGGATAATCTTTCGCTGCTGGCCCTGACCCTGGTGGTCGGCTTCGTGGTGGACGACGCCATCGTGATGCTCGAGAACATCGTGCGCCATGTCGAGGACGGCATGGATCCGTACGAGGCATCGATGAAGGGCGCCAGCGAGATCGGCTTCACCATCTTCTCCATGACGCTGTCGCTGGTGGCGGTGTTCCTGCCGGTGATGTTCATGGGCGGCATCGTGGGGCGCCTGTTCCACGAGTTCGCGGTGACGCTGAGCGTGGCGATCCTGATCTCGGGCTTCGTCTCGATCACGCTGACGCCGATGCTGTGCAGCCGCTTCCTCAAGCATGCGGAGCACGAGAAGAAGGCGCGCATCGTGCGGTGGTTCGACGCCGGCTTCGAGCGCGTGCGGCGCGGTTACGTCAACACGCTGACCTGGGCTGTGCATCACCCCCGCAGCATTCTCGGGCTGTTCGCGGCCAGCCTGCTGGCGACGGCGCTGCTGTTCGTGGTGGTCGACAAGGACTTCATCCCGGCCGGCGATTCGGGCCAGCTCAACGTCAACGTCGAAGGCCCGGACGACACCTCGGTCACCGGCATGATGCAGCGCCAGCAGCAACTGGCGAAGATCGTGGCCGACGACCCGAACATCGCCAGCTACATGTCGTCGGTGGGCAGCGGCGGCGCGCGCACCACCACCAACAACGGCTCGTTGTCGCTCACCCTGAAGCCTGCGGACCAGCGGCCACTCGACGTCAACGGCATCATCCAGGAGCTGCGCGCGAAGTTCGCCGCGGTGCCGGGCGTCCGTGCCTACATACAGAACCCGCCGTCGATCCAGGTGGGCGGACGGCAGTCGAAGGCGCAGTACCAGTACACGCTGCAGTCGATCGATACGGCCGCGCTGTACGACTGGTCGGGCAAGGTCATCGCCGCGTTCGCCAAGCTGCCCGGCTTCCAGGACGTCACCAGCGACCTGGATCTCAATGGGCCGTCCATCGTCGTCAACGTGGACCGCGACAAGCTCGGCACGCTGGGCCTCACCATGGACCAGGTGCAGACGGCGCTGGGCTCGGCCTTCGGCGCCAGCCAGATCTCCACCATCTACGGCTCGGCATCGCAGTACTGGGTGATCCTGCAGGTCTATTACGCCCTGCAGAACGATCCGGAGGTGCTGTCGCAGCTCTACGTCACCTCGAGCAACGGCACGCTGGTGCCGCTCAACGCGGTGGCGAGCTTCGAGCGCAAGCCGCAGGCGCTGACGGTGAATCACCAGGGACAGATCCCGGCGGTCACGGTGTCGTTCAATCTCGCGCCGGGCGTGAGCCTCAGCGAAGCGGTGGCGAGCATCGAGGGCGCGATGAAGCAGATGAACCTGCCGCCGTCGATCACCGGCAGCGTGCAGGGCACGGCGCAGGCCTTCCAGGATTCCATGCAGGGCATGGGCCTGCTGCTGGTGCTGGCGGTGTTCGTGATCTACCTGGTGCTGGGCATTCTGTACGAGAGCTTCATCCACCCGCTGACGATTCTCTCGGGCCTGCCATCGGCCGGCGTGGGCGCGCTGCTCACGCTGATGATCTTCCGCGCGCCGCTGGACCTGTTCTCCTTCGTCGGCATCGTGATGCTGATCGGCATCGTGAAGAAGAACGCGATCATGATGATCGACTTCGCATTGGAGAAGCAGCGCAACGAAGGCACAGACCCCGCGCTGGCCATTGTCGAGGCCTGCCATGTGCGTTTCCGCCCGATCATGATGACCACCATGGCCGCCTTCGCCGGCACCTTGCCGATTGCGCTGGGGCTGGGCGCGGGCGCGGAGACGCGCCGTCCGCTCGGCCTCGCCGTGGTCGGTGGCCTGCTGGTGTCGCAGGTGCTCACGCTGTACCTGACGCCGGTGATCTATCTGTACCTGGATAGGCTGCATGCGCGTTTCTCGCGCAAGCGCCAGGTGGCCGAGGCGCAAGCGGCCCATTGATGGGCTTGCGACGGCACTGCGGTGCTACACAAAAAAGGGCGGCCCATGGCCGCCCTTTTTTGTGGCGAAGCGGAAGGATCACTCCTCCGCGCCATCGTCCTTGAACGCACCCGGCTTGGAGCCGAAGTCGCCGTCCGCCTGCGCGGCCATGTACGAGAACGCCGCATACACCGCCACGTTCTGCGCCAGTTCCTTCGGGTCGATCTTGTCGAGCGTGTCGTTGGCGGTGTGGTGGTAGTCGAAGTAGTCGGTACCGTCCTGCACCAGGGTGAGCGCGGCCATGCCCTTGCCGTGCATCTGCGACAGGTCGGAGCCGCCGCCGCCGGGCTTCTTGGCGTCGTAGTCCACGCCGATGGGGGCGAGCACCTTGGCGATCTGATCCATGGCGCCGCGCGCTTCGGGCTTCACGCTGGCGGTCATCAGCCAGATCTTGCGTGCGCCGAAATCGGACTCGGTGCCCAGCTGGAACTTCGACACCTCCGACGCGTGCTTGTCGGCGTAGGCGCGGCCGCCCCACAGGCCCATCTCCTCGTTGGCGAAGGCGATGACGCGGATGGTGCGGTCCGGGCGCTGCGGCATGTCGTGGATCAGCTTGCCCGCCGCCATGGCGATGGCCACGCCGGCGCCGTCGTCGATGGCGCCCGTGCCCGGATCCCACGAATCCAGATGGCCGCCGATGGCGACGACCTGTTCCGGGTGCTTCCTGCCGGTGACTTCGCCGATCACATTGGCGCCGGTGTAGGTGCCGTTGAAGCCGCAGTCGAGGTCGAGCTTGACGGTGACCGGCTTGCCGTAGCCCAGCACGCGATCGAGCTGGTCGGCATCGGGGTTGGAAAGCGCGGCGGCGGGAATGGCTTCCTTGGGATCCTTGAAGCCGGTGACGCCGGTGTGCGGCGTGCGGCTGTTGGCATCGGTGCCGGCGGAGCGCAGCAGGAAGCCGGCGGCGCCCATCTTGGCGGCGATCACCGGGCCGCCGACGCGTACGCCTGAACCGATGGCGTAGTCATGGCCGTCCTTGTGGCGCTGCATGCGCGCGTCCACGTAGACGATCTTGCCCTTCACGCTCGCCGGATCGGCCTTCTTCAGCGCGTCGAGGCTGTCGAAGCGCACGACTTCAGCGGTGAGGCCGCCCTTGGGCGTGCCGGCGGAATAGCCCAGCGCGATCAGGTCCAGCGGCTGCGGAAAGGGGCCCACGATTTCCGCGTGCTCGCTGCGGCGCTCCCACAGCGGATAGGTCACCTGCTCGGTATAGACCTTGTCGAAGCCCAGCGCCTTGAACTTGGCGATGGCCCATTCGCGGCCGCGTGCGTCGGCCGGGCTGCCCGCCAGGCGCGGGCCCACTTCGGTGGTGAGCGAGGTGACGACGTCGTACGCCGTGTTGTCGTTCATCGCCTTGTCACGCAGCTGTTTGGCCGTCTTTACGGCTGCGGCGGGGATGGTGGTCTGGGTGGCTGCGTTCGCCGTGCCGATGGCGAGCATCAGGCTGGCGGAGAGCAGGGTAAGCGGCAGTCGGCGCATTGGGACAATCCTTGGGCGGAAACGTCGATTATGGCCCGCGCCCATGTGGCCGCTTAGGCCAGAAGTCATGGTGCGGGGAACGCACATGCGGCTAAAACGAAAAAGGCGCCCGCAGGCGCCTTTCGCGCAAGGTTCCCCGTCGCTTACTTCGGGTTCTGTGACTTCAGCAGGTCGCGGATCTCGGTGAGCAACACCACGTCCGCCGGCGGAGGGGCCGGTGCGGCCTCCTCCTTGCGGCTGAGCTTGTTGATCGCCTTGACCACCAGGAAGATCGCGAAGGCAATGATGAGGAACTGGATCAGGGTATTGATGAAGGTGCCATAGCCAATAGCCACTTCCGCGATTTTGTGCGCCGGATCGGTATTGTCGGCCGGCTTGAGCACCCACTTCATCTGCGAGAAGTCGATGCCGCCGGTGAGCATGCCGATGGGCGGCATGATGATCTGGTCGACCAGCGACGTGACGATCTTGCCGAAGGCGCCGCCAATGACCACGCCGACCGCGAGGTCGATCACGTTGCCGCGCATGGCGAATTCTTTGAACTCTTTGAGCATGCTCATGCTTTTCTCTCCCTGGGCCCGGATGGCGCTGGAACTCTAACGCAGCAGACCATGGACGCGACAGGCATTCGCGTCCACAGGTTCAGGCAACCTTGCCTTCGAGCACGGCGACGCCGGCCAGCTCGGCGCGGAAACGGTCGCCGCGCTGCAGGGCCGATACCCCCGCCGGCGTGCCGGTAAAGATCAGGTCGCCAGCCTTCAGCTCAAACAGAGTGGACAGGATGGCGATGATCTCGTTCACGCCATGCACCATGTCGCCGAGCCGGCCGTGCTGGCGTTGCTGGCCGTTGATTTCCAGCGTCAGCGCGGTGTCCGCGCCCAGCGTCACCTCGCCGGCCGGCCGCAGGGCGGACACCGGCGCCGAGTGGTCGAAGCCCTTGGCCACGTCCCACGGGTGGCTCTTGGCCTTGGCGATGGCCTGCAGGTCGCGGCGGGTCAGGTCCAGGCCCACGCCGTAGCCCCAGATGCGCTTGGCAGCTTCCTCGGCGGACAGGTCGTGCCCGCCGCCGCCCAGCGCCACCACCATCTCCACCTCGTGGTGCAGGTCCTGCGTGGCTTGCGGGTAGATGACGTCGGCGCCGTCGGTGACCACCGCATCGGCGGGCTTGGTGAAGAACAGCGGGGTATCCTTGTCCACCGTGGCGCCCATTTCGCGGGCGTGCTCGGCGTAGTTGCGGCCGATGCAGAAGATGCGGCGCACGGGAAAGCGCTGTTCGCTGCCGATGATGGGCAGGCTCGGAATCGCGGGGGGCGTGATGGCGTATGACATGGGGCGGAAGGGTACCATCCCGTGCCGTACGCGCCAGTCTGTTGTCATGTCAGCTTTTTTCGGGGACGGCTTGCGAGTACAACCGGCCCGGCTTTCGGCCCGCGGCATCGGTGGCGTGACATCTGTCACCGCGTTTGACTGATGAGGGCCTCTGGAGGCGGCGCGGCCGCTCCAGCATCGTGTGCACATAGATGAGGAACCGGCGGGGACCGGCAGGGAGAGCGTGTGGCGAATGCGGATCTGTTGAAGGAACTGCGCATCGAGAAACATTTGCGCGAAGAGCATGGCCAGAGCCCGGGGCGCTGGCCGTGGATCCTCGGCGGCGTGGTGCTCGTGCTGGCGGTCGCCGGGCTGGTGGCCTGGCTGGTGATGGGCCATCGCGCCATCGAGGTGCAGACCGCGCAGGCGCAATCGCCGGTGGCCAATGCCGCGGCCGGCGCTGTGCTGCAGGCCACGGGCTATGTCACCGCGCGGCGGCAGGCCACGGTATCCGCGCAGATCACCGGCACGCTCACCGAGGTGCTGATCGAGGAAGGCGATCACGTGAAGCAGGGCCAGGTGGTGGCGCGGCTCGACGACTCGCAGTACAAGGCGGCGCTGGAAGCCGCGCGCACGGCGGCGGCGGCGGCGCACGCGCTGGTGGCACAGTTCCAGGCCCAGCTTGCGCAGAACGAGCGCGACGCGGCGCGCAACGAGCAGCTCGCCACGCGCGGCCTGGTCGCCAAGCAGATCGCCGAACAATCGCGCACATTGGTCGATAGCACGCGCGCCCAGCTGATCTCGCAGCAACGCAACGCAGCGTCGGCGGACTCCCAGGTGGTCGAGGCCAAGGTCAATTTCGATTACTGCGTAATCCGCGCGCCATTCGACGGCGTGATCACCACCAAGGACGCCCAGGTCGGCGAAATCGTTTCGCCGTTCTCCGCGGGCGGCGGTTTCACCCGCACCGGCATCGGCACCGTGGTCGACATGGATTCGCTGGAAGTGGACGTGGACGTCAACGAGGCCTACATCGGCCGCGTCAACCCGAGCATGCCCGCCGAGGCGGTGCTGGACGCCTATCCCGACTGGAAGATTCCCGCCCACGTCATCGCCATTGTGCCTGCCGCCGACCGCGGCAAGGCGACCGTGAAGGTACGCGTGGCGATGGAGAAGAAGGATGCGCGCATCGTGCCCGACATGGGCGTGCGCGTGTCGTTCCTGGAACAGAAGCAGGACGAGCCCCAGGCGCAGGCGCCGCAAGGCGCGCTGGTGCCGACGGCGGCCATCGCCCAGCGCGACGGCCACGGCGTGGTGTTCATCGTCCGCGGCGACACCGTGCAGCAGCGCGGCGTGCCAGGCACGGCATCGAAAATCGGCGACCAGAGCCTGCTGCCGACAGGCGTGGACGTGGGCGACACCGTGGTGGTGTCGCCACCGGCGGAACTGAAGGACGGCGACCGCATCAAGAGCGCAGCCAAACCTGCGCAGTGATCGGTAGCAGCGCGTGATCGGGAGCATCGCCACCGGCGATGCCTGGCAATTCGCATCGGGAGCTACAGCCATGGGCACGTTGATCGAAACCCGCGACCTTTCCAAGGTGTACGAACGCGGCAAGCAGAAAGTGGAAGTGCTGCACCACATCAACCTGGACATCGCCGAAGGCGACTTCCTCGCGCTGATGGGTCCGTCCGGTTCGGGCAAGACCACCTTGCTCAATCTCATCGGTGGCCTCGATACGCCGACCGGCGGCAGCATCACCGTCGCCGGCCAGCGCCTGGATCAGCTCAGCGGCGGGCAGCTCGCCAAGTGGCGCGCCGCGCACGTGGGCTTCGTGTTCCAGTTCTACAACCTGATGCCGATGCTCTCCGCGCAGCGCAACGTGGAACTGCCGCTGCTGCTCACCAAGCTGTCCGCCGCGCAGCGTCGCAAGAACGCATCCATCGCGCTGCAACTGGTGGGCCTGGGCGAGCGCGCCTCGCACAAGCCCAGCGAACTCTCCGGCGGCCAGCAGCAGCGCGTGGCGATCGCGCGCGCCATCGTGTCCGACCCGACCTTGCTGGTGTGCGACGAACCCACCGGCGACCTGGATCGCCAGTCCGCCGAGGAAGTGCTCGGCCTGCTGCGCGTGCTCAACCGCGAACACGGCAAGACCATCGTGATGGTCACGCACGATCCCAAGGCCGCCGAGTACGCCAACCACACGCTTCATCTGGACAAGGGCACGCTGGTCGAACAGGCCGTGGCGTGAGGATGCGACGATGAAATATCTCCATCTCATCTGGGCGGCGCTGTTCCGGCGCAAGACCCGCACGATACTCACGCTGGTATCGATCATTGCCGCGTTCCTGCTGTTCGGCATGCTCGATGCGGTGCGTACCTCGTTCAACCAGGCAGGCCAGAGCGCCAATGGCGCGCAGCGCCTGCAGACGGGCTCCAAGCTGTCATTCATCCAGACCTTGCCGCAATCGCTGGAACAGCAGATTGCGCAGGTGCCGGGCGTGAAGATGGTGACCTACGCCAACTGGTTCGGCGGCGCCTACCAGGATCCGCACAACCAGGTCTTCAGCTTCGCGGTGGAACCCAACTACATCGACCTGTATCCCGAGATCGAGGTGAACCCGGCCGAGCGCAAGGCATTTGACGACACGCGCACCGGCGTGCTCGTCGGCGAGGCGCTGGCGAAGCGGTTCAACTGGAAGGTGGGCGACAAGATTCCGCTGCAGTCCACCATCTTCCCGAATCGCCAGGGCAGCAAGAACTGGACGTTCGACATCGTGGGCATCCTGCATTCCAAGGACAAGAAGTCCGGCGGCTTCTACGACCAGATGCTGCTGCTGCACTGGAAGTACTTCGACGAAACCACGCCGTTCAATCGCGGGCAGGTGGGTTGGTACGTCACGCGCGTGAGCGACGTGAACCAGGCTGACCGCGTGGCCAAGGCCATCGATGCGATTTCCGCGAACTCAGACCACGAAACGCGCACGCAGACCGAACAGGCCGCCACCGCGAACTGGATGAAGCAGCTGGCGGATATCGGCCTGATCGTGGGCTCGATCATGGGCGCCGTGTTCTTCACCCTGCTGCTGCTCTCGGGCAACACCATGATGCAGGCGGTGCGCGAGCGCACCAGCGAGCTGGCGGTGCTCAAGACGATCGGCTTCTCCAACCACGCGGTGCTCGGCATCGTGTTGGCGGAATCCGTGCTGTTGCTCTTGCTCGGCGGCGTGATCGGCCTGGCGATTGCATCGCTGATCATTCCGGCGATCAGCGCCGGCAGCGGCGGCATGCTCAACCTGCCGGTGGTCGGCGCCAGCAGCTGGATCCTTGGCGTGGTGCTGATGATAGCCATCGGCCTGCTGGTGGGCGCGTTGCCGGCCATACGGGCGATGCGCTTGAACATCGTCGACGCGCTCGCGGGCCGCTGAGGAGAGCGACATGAATAATTTCCTGATCAATCTCGGTCTGCTCGTTCTTGTGGTCGCGGCGATTGCCTTCTGGATTGCCTTGCCATGGCAGGGCGCCATCGTGCTGGTCCTGCTGTTCGCGCTGTGGATGGCGTTCACGCGCTCTGGTCGGCGCGCCGCGTCGGTGGCGAGCGTCGGCATCAGCACGCTGGGCCAGCGCGTGGGTTCGTCGGCCGTCATCGTGATCGGCATCGCCGGCGTGGTGGGCGTGCTGGTGGCGCTGCTGGCCATGGGCGAGGGTTACGGCGAAACGCTGCGCAAGACCGGCAGCGCCGACACCGCCATCGTGATGCGCGGCTCGTCTGCCGCCGAAGTGATGTCCGTGCTCGACCACGACAGCGTCACGCTGATTCCGCAGGCCACCGGCATCGCCAAGGATGCCAAGGGCCAGCCCATCGCCTCGCCCGAAATCGTCGTGGCGGCCAATCTTCCGCTCAAGGGTGGCACGGCGGACGACGAAGGCAGCGTGCAGTTGCGTGGTGTCGGCGAGCAGGCCTGGGCCGTGCGTCCCAACGTGAAGATCATCGAGGGCCGCAACTTCCAGCCCGGCATGCGCGAGCTGATCGTGGGCAAGGGCGCGGCCAAGCAGTTCGACGGGCTCGCGCCCGGCCGCACGATCAAGCTGGGCAACCAGCAGTGGACGGTGGTCGGCGTATTCGCCTCGGGCGATGCGATGGACTCCGAAGTGTGGGGCGACGCCAGCGTGGTGGCCGATACCTATCGGCGTGGCAGCAGCCGCGCGTCGGTCATGGTGCGGCTCACCGATCCCAAGGCGTACGACGCCTTCAAGAAGGAGCTGGAAGACAACCCGCAGCTCAAGGTCGATGTCAGCACCACGCTGGACTACTTCAGCAAGCAATCGGAAGGCATGACCAAGGTCATCCGCGTGATGGGCATTTCGGTGGGCCTGATCATGGCGATCGGCGCGATGTTCGGCGCGCTCAACACCATGTTCGCCGCCGTCGCCTCGCGTGCGCGGGAGATCGCCACGCTGCGTGCCATTGGCTTCCGCGGGTTCCCCGTGGTCGTGGCGGTGATGCTGGAAACCATGCTGCTCGCACTGATCGGCGGCGTGCTCGGCGGCCTGCTCGCGTGGCTGATCTTCAACGGCTACAGCGCCTCGACACTGGCGGCTGGCACGGTAGGCAAGCTGAGCTTCGAGCTGCGCGTGTCGCCGGAACTGCTGTGGACGGGCCTGAAGTGGGCGTTGGCCATCGGCTTTATCGGCGGCCTCTACCCGGCCGTGCGTGCGGCACGCCTGCCGGTGACGACGGCATTGCGCGAGCTTTGATCGTCGCGTGAGGCAAACAAGAGGGCGCAGCGAAGGCTGCGCCCTTTTCATTGGCTACGGCATGACGGGCGGCACGTACGTCAGCGTCAGGCCCAGCACCCACAGCAAGCCCAGCACCAGCGGCACGTGCACCACCAGCTGCATGAAGGTGAAGCCCACCACGTCGCGCGCCTTCAGTCCCAGCACGCCGAGCAGTGGCAGCATCCAGAACGGATTGACCAGGTTGGGCAGGGCTTCCGCGGCGTTGTACACCTGCACCGCCCAGCCCAGGTGCACATGCAGGTCGTTCGCCGCCTGCATCACATAAGGCGCTTCCACCAGCCACTTGCCACCACCCGAAGGCACGAAGAAGCCGAGCACGGACGAATAGACGCCCATCACCAGCGGGAATGTATCCGTGGTGGCGATGTGCACGAACAAGCCCGACAGGCGATGCGACAGCGTCACATCGCCCACGCCGGGCGCATGCGTGAGCAAGGCGGCAATGCCGCCATACAACGGAAACTGGATCAGCACGCCCGCCGTGCTGGGCACGGCCCGCGCCACGGCGTTGAGGAAACTGCGTGGCCGCCAGTGCAGCAGCAGACCCGCGGTGAGAAACAGGAAGTTGTAGGTATTGAGGTTGGCGATGGCCGTGACCACCGGCTTGTTGGCGAACTCGTAGCCCAACCAGCCGAGCCCGAGCAGGCCGATCAGCACCGAGAGCAGCGGGCTGTATTCCAGCCATTCGCCGGGACGTTGCCGCGGGGGCAGGGCAGGCGTCGAGGTATCGACGACGCCGAAATCATCCGCCGTGCGCGCGCTGCGATCCGACGGCGCAGTGAGCCAGCACACCAACAGCGACACCGCGATAAGCACGGCGGTCAACACCAGCGACTGCCACAGGAAAATCGTCTCGCTGAAAGGCAGCACGCCGGTGATGTTGATCAACCCCGGCGGCATGCTCTTGGGGTTGGCCTGCAACTGCGCCGCGGAAGACGACAACCCCATCGCCCATACCGCACCCAGGCCCAGGTAGGCGGCGGCGCCTGCAGCGCGGTAGTCCATGCGCAGATCGTCGCGACGCGCCAATGCACGCACGAGCAGCCCGCCGAACACCAGCGAGAAGCCCCACGACAACAGCGACGCCAGCATGCTGATCAAGCCCACATAGCAGATCGCGCCGCGACCCGTTTTCGGCGCGCGTGCCAGCCACTCGATGAAGCGTGCGACCACCGGCGCGGTGGCGACCACGTAGCCGCCGATCACCACGAAGGCCATCTGCATGGTGAAGGGGATCAGGCTCCAGAAACCGTCGCCGAACGCGTTCACGGTAACGCTGGGCGAGGCGCCGAAGGCCATCGCGGCGATGGCGACGACGATCACGCCCAGCGCGGCGAACACCCAGGCGTCGGGAAACCATTTCTCCGACCAAGCTGCACTGCGCAGCGCGGCGCGGGCCATCAGACCTTCGTTCGTCGCATTCATCGGCGTGTCCCCATGCGGATCGGGGCATGGTGGTCGCCCCGCCGCGTGCGAGGCAAGCCCACCAAGGTCGAAACGCGTCAGCGGCGCTGGCGCGCCAGCGTGATGGCGCCCACGCCCAACAGGATGATGGCCATGCCGATCAGGTCATACGGCCCCACGCTCTCGCCGGCGAGCAGCACGCCGAACAGCACGGCCACCGGCGGGTTCACGTAGGCGTAGCTGGTCGCCAGCGCCGGGCGCGCGTGCTTGAGCACGTATAGGAAGGCGCTGAACGCGATGATGGAGCCGAACACCGCCAGATACACCAATGCAACGGTGGCGCGCACGGTGGGGTGTTCCGGCAATCGCTCGCCGCTGGCGAAGCCCACGCCCAGCATGGCGACACTGGCGCAGAGCATTTGCGCGGCCGTGTTCATCGGTCCGGCAGGCATGTCCTGCCGGCGGCTCCAGGTCGCGCCGAAGGCCCAGCTCATGGCGGCCACCAGCAGTGCGATGGCCCCGATGCGCGAGCCGGAAAGGCCGCTGCCCAGGTTCAGCACGATCACGCCGACGAAACCAATCACCAGGCCCACGGTTTCGCGCCGCGACGGCCATTCACCGTAAAGGCCGGAGAACAGCGCGGCGAACAGCGGCATGCTGGCGACGGCGACCGCCGCGATGCCCGAGCTCACGCGTTCCTCGGCAAAACACACCAAGCCGTTGCCGAAGCCCAGCAGCAGGATGCCGGTGACGGCCGCATTGCGCCATTGGCGCGCCGTCGGCATGGCCACACCGCGCAGCCGCAGGAAGCCGAACAACGCCACGCCCGCGCCAAGAAAACGCAGGCCGGCGAGCAGGAACGGCGGGTAGCTTTCCAGCGCGTAGCGGATGCCCAGATAGGTCGAGCCCCAGATGATGTACAGCGCAAACAGGCCCAACGGCACCAGCACGCGGGCGTCGGCAAAGGGCGAAGTCGCCGCGGGCGCGGCGTTGGCGGTCGTCGTGTCGGTCATGGCAGGGTGCGCGGGGAGCATCGCGGGGCGGATGCCGCCTAGAGTTTACAGGCACAGCAACACTAATCCGGGCGAAGCCATGGCAGAAGCGAGGCTTCCGCAAGGTAGTCTTGAATACCGCTCAAGTCAGGCGGCCGAGCGCTTTCGCTGCGGTTCGTCGCGGTGCTGCTCGCTGGCCAGCAGTTCGCGCTTGCGCTCCACGCCCCAGCGCCAACCGCCCAGCGAGCCGTCTTCGCGCACGATGCGATGGCACGGCACGATGAGGGCCAGCCGATTGTTGCCGCAGGCGTTGCCAATGGCCCGCGCCGCTCTGGGCATGCCCAATTCCGCGGCCAGTTCGCCGTAGCTCTTGGTGGTGCCGGCGGGGATGCGCGTCAACGCGTTCCATACGCGCCACTGGAAGGCGGTGGCGGCGACATCGAGCGGTGGCAGCTCCGGCGCGGCGGCGTGGCTCCAGCCCAGTTCGCTGGCGATGCGGGCAATCACCGCATCCAGCCATTCCTCGCGGCCGGCGTCCACGCGTTCCAGCGAGGCCTTGGGAAATTCGTTCGCCAGCCGCTCTGTAAGCTCCGCATCCGTATCGCCCAGCGTCACCGAGCAGATGCCGCGCGATGTCGTGGCCACCAGCAGGCGGCCCAGCGGGGTGGCGGTGGTGGTGTAGCGGATATCCGCGCCGGCACCGCCGGCCCGATAACTGGCGGGCGTCATGCCGAGCAGGCGGTCGCTGTGCTCGTAGACGCGGCTGCCGGAGCCGAAGCCGGCGTCGTACACCGCATCCGTCACCGCGGCGCCCTTGCGCAGGGCGTTCTTCAGCTGGCCGAAACGGCGGGCGCGGTGATACTCGGCCGGGCTCATGCCATAGCGGCGGCGAAAGGCGCGCTGCAGGTGGCTGGGGCTGAGGCTGGCGGCCTCGGCCAGTGCTTGCAGGGTCGGGGCTTCGTCCGCGCGTTCCAGCAGCTGGCGAACGTGTTCTAGCGTGGTTTCGTTGGCACGGGCGTTCATGATCGACATCCGGTGAACTGATGCGTCCAGCCTAGTGCCGCTGTCCTAGCGCAGCCATCCGGATCTTGCGCCGATAATTCTCAGCCGAGCAGGGGTCTCAGTAGCCCCCGAACCGCCAGGCTCAATGGGCGGCGTGGCGCGTCTGGCGCAGAACCACGAATTCGCCCTCGATCACCTCGGGCTTGTGGCTGTGGGCGCCCGCAGGCGACACAACGCCACGCTTGCGCGACCATTGGCGCAGGGCGAACACCAGGGCGCCGCCCACCAGCAAGACGCCGGCCACCACCAGGCCAAACACCATCAGCACGCCGACCACGGCCAGCCCGATCAGCAGGGACAGGGCGCGGACCAGCGGGTGGCGGGAACGACGCGGCATGGGCAGTGAAAAGCGCATGTGTTAAAAATCCGTGTGATAAAATCAACGACTTACATGCGTAACGATGGGGCCTTACGGCCAAAGAGGCAAGTGCCTATGGACACAGCAACTCCCGACCAGGCGCTTTGCCGGCTGGACGATATCCCCGACCACGGCGCGATTGCCGTCGACGCCATGCTGCGCGACGGCGAGGAAAGCGTCATCGTGCTGCGCCGCGATGACGCGGTGCACGCCTACCTCAATATCTGCCCTCACGCGGGCCGGCGACTGGATTGGGCGCCAGGCAAGTTCCTGGTGAAGGACAGCCTGCTGATCTGCGCCGCCCACGGGGCTTCGTTCCAGGACGCTGACGGACTGTGCGTTGGCGGCCCCTGCCGCGGCGAACATCTGCGCCGGGTGGGCGTGCGTGTGACGGATGGGGAAGTCTGGCTGGACGAGTGAGCGCGCCGGCTATGTCGGGTGCGCAGGCGGATCGCTGCTCTGCGCTCCGGCTGCTCAAGCGGCCCCACGGGCTTGGGGCATGGTGCAACGGGCGAAGATGTGCATCGCCGAACAGCCGACGGCATGAAGGGCGGTGGCGCACCCTTCATGCCGTCGGCTTGGCTCATGCAGCAAGCGCCATGACACGGCGCTTGCAACGGACGTGTCTCAGTGGTCGAGGTTATAGGCTGCGCTGGCGGCGTTGCTGAGCATGCCGGTCAACGGCAGCAGCTGGGAAAGGAAGCGATTCCAACGCGTCACGCTCGCCGGCCCGACAAAGATCACATCGCCGGCCTTCACCTTGAACTGGCCGGCCAGCACAAACGCGCTCGGCGACTGCGCATCCAGCTGATACACCTTGCCCTTGGCCTTCTCCAGATCCTCGACGCCACGGATGACGTAGACCGCCTTGCCCTTCGACGTCGACGGATTGAGGCCGCCGGCGCGGCCGAGCGCCTGGGAAAGCGAGAGATCCGTGGTCTTGAAGGTGATCGCCATCGGGCGATTCACCTCGCCGATCACATACACCTCGTGGCGATCGTTGTAAGGCAGGAACAGGCGATCGCCCGCCTTGAGGTAGACGTCCGGCATCATCGAACGACCGGTGTTCAGCGCATCCAGGTCGACGTGGTAGTCGCGGCCATCGCGCGATAGCACCAGACCCGAAAGGTCGGCCTGCTCGGTATTGATGGAAGCAACGCCCAGCGCCTGCGCAAGCGTGGTGGGAATCGCCGTGACAGGCTGCGGATCGGACTTGACGAACGCGCCCTGCACCGTGATGCGCTGGCTGCCGTAGCCGATGACGTTCACGTCGACCTGCGGCTGCTCAACATACTTGGACAGCTTGTTGCTGATTGCCTTGCGCAGATCTTCGATGGTCATGCCGGCGACCTTCATTTCGCCGACATAGGGATAGAACAAGGTGCCATCGGAGCGGACCAGGCGGCCGTTGGCCAGCGTCTGCTGCTGCGACCCGGCGGGCGATGTCAGTTCGGGGTGATCCCACACCGTGATGTACAGCGTGTCGCCCGCGCCAATGCGGTAGGGCTCCGGCTTGTAAGCCAGCAGCGCCGGTGCGATGGCCATGGCCGCCGCGTTCGCTTTCTCCGCAGCCAGCTGCGATGGCGTAATGGGAACGATGTCGACGAGGCTGTTCTCGTTCGTTGCCGTTCCCGGCCGCGTGGACATGTGCTGGCCGGGTGCACACCCGGTCATCAGTGAAGCGGCGGCGATCAGTGCCGCGATGGTGCGAAGTTTCATGACTGCTGCGTCAGGTGGATCTTGCAGGTGATTGACGTGTTTATCGGGCGGTGGCGCTCGATGCATGCGTGCGCGACATGGCGCATCAGTAGCAACAACGAAGTGATGTATTGAGTTTCGATGCATCGTCATCCGTTCGGATGATCGTGATCAGATCGCAGGTAAACGCGTGCCTCAGCGATCTATTCGGACGTCCATGTGCTGCACATCTAACCACAGCGCGTTAGATGGAGACATGTCTCGTCCACGTTTTCAGATTCGTCCAGTCCATGACGCATTGGACGTTGCGTTACGCTTTTTCTGGTCTCGCTTACGCAGTGATTACGTGCATGTATTCACCGCGCGAGAAAGAAATTTCGTTCACGAGATGACGCCGCTTTCAAGGATTGAACAGCTCTCTGGCAAGCCATGCGCTCGCCGGTGCTTACGCAGCCCTATCTCGTCGATAAACAAAATTATGCGTGGCGGATAGGCGTTGCCTCACGGGCGCACATCTCCGCCTCGACGGCATGTATTTGCGTGGGTTCATCATTCCTGTGCTCAAGAAAATCCTTGTTGTATGCGTCGGAAACATCTGCCGAAGCCCCATGGCCGAGCATCTGTTCCGTCATCACATGTCGCACACGGGCGCTCGCTTCACGAGCGCAGGCATCGGTGCGCTCGTGGGCAAGCCCATGGATGAGATGGCGCTCAAGCTGCTGGCGGAGCATGGCATTGATGGCGCGGACCATCGTGCGCGCCAGCTTTCGGTATCCATGCTCCGCGAGGCTGATCTTGTCTTGACGATGGAGCGCGAGCACCTCAAGACATTGACGGGCATCGCTCCCGAGGCGAGCGGAAAGACGATGCTGCTCGATCGGTGGGTATCCGCCGCCGATATTCCCGATCCCTATCGGCAGAGTCGTGAGGCGTTCGAGCATGTATTCGGCATGATCGAGCAGGGCATGCGCAAATGGATGACTTACATGCAGCCTGTTCGGAACGTTGTCGCCACGGCGGCGACGCGCCCGCAGATGGGCGCCAGCGCCGCCCATTCCTGGTGAACCCATTTCAGTAAGGCAGCGCCGGGATCGATCATGTCATCCATACCAACGTATACGCCGCAGGACGACGAGATCGACCTGCGTGAGCTCCTGGGCACGCTTATCGACAACAAGTGGCTGCTCGGCATAGTCACGGCTATCTTCTTAGCGCTGGGTGTCGGCTATGCAATTCTCGGCACGCCGATCTATGAAGCCGATGCGCTGATACAGGTAGAGCAGAAAGTGCCGGATTTGCCAGGCCTGAGCGCGATCAGCCAGACGCTGGGCGCCTCTAGCTCCGAGGCTACCACCGAGATCGCATTGATCACATCGCGCTCGGTGATCGGCAAGGCCGTCGACGAACTTCATCTGCAGATCGAGGTCGCGCCATATCGATTGCCGATCTTTGGCGGATGGATTGCGCGGAACTTTGTTCCCGAGACAGAAGGTGCGCTGGCATCACCGCTGCTTGGCCTGAGTCGCTACGACTGGGGTGGGTCGAAGCTCGACATTTTCCAGATGTCCGTGCCCTTCGCGCTGGAAGAGCAAAAAATGGTGCTTGTCGCAGGCAGCGGCGGCAGCTACACGCTTCTTTATAGTGGCGACGTCATGTTGCATGGTCGTGTTGGCGAAGTCGCCAGCGGCCGGGGCATCACGATGCAAGTTCGCGAGCTTCGCGCGAACCCGGGTGCGCGCTTTGCCGTGAAGCATCACTCTGCGCTCGCCGTCATCAATCAGTTGCAGGATGAACTCAAGGCGACGGAGCAAGGGAAAGACTCGGGCATCATCCAGCTGGCCTACGACAACAAGGATCCCAACCTGGCGGCCTTGTTTCTTGATCGGGTCAGCAATGCCTACATCAAGCAAAACGTCGAGCGAAACTCGGCTGAAGCCGCCACTAGCCTCCAGTTCGTGCGTGACCAGCTTCCCCGAGTCCGCAAGGATCTGGACAACGCGCAGAGCGCACTCAATCTGTTCCAGACGAAGGCGCGATCCGTCGACATAAGCCTGCAGACCAAGGGCTTGCTTGATCAGGCGGTCGCCATCGAGAGCAGTATCCAGCAGCTTCGGCTGCAACAAGCCGACATGTAGCGCCGCTTCACGGGCGAGCACCCTGCGTACAAGGCCTTATTGTCCCAGATCGGGCAACTCCAGGCGCAAAAGGGCGACATCGACAAGCAGGTTGGCGATCTTCCCGACACGCAGCAGGAACTCCTGCGCCTCACTCGCGATGTCGAGGTGACCAACGCGACCTATACCAGCCTGCTCAACCAGGCGCAGCAGCTCGACATTGCCCGCGCCGGTACGGTGGGTAACGTGCGCGTCATCGACAAGGCAGCCGTGGATATCTCAAAGCCCGCCAAGCCGAAGAAGGTGCTTGCCGTCCTTGGTTCGACCTTCTTCGGTGGATTCCTGGCGGTGGCCTTTGTGCTGGTGCGCCAGATGCTCCACCGCGGCGTGGAAGATCCGTCCGTGATCGAAGAGCTCGGACTGTCTGTTTACGCTTCCATCCCAAGCAGCGCCGCGGAAAAGAAGAACTTCCGTCATGGTCGGCGCACGCGCCTGCCCGAAAAGCCTATGCTGCTCGCCAACGAGGCGCCGGTGGACCTGGCCATCGAGGCACTGCGCAGTCTCCGCACCAGCTTGCATTTTGCCCGGATCGAAGCGAAGAACAACGTGCTTATGATCACGGGTGTCAGCCCGGGCGCCGGAAAGACCTTTATTGCGTCGAATCTTGCCGCCGTGATCGCCAAGGGAGATCAACGTGTGCTGCTGATTGATGGCGACATGCGCAAGGGTGCATTGCACACCGTCATCGGTGGCTCTCCCGAACGGGGCCTGTCGGAGGTCATCTCTGGTCAGCTCTCACTGGAAGACGTGGTTCGGCCGGTGCAGAACGTCGATGGCTTGCACTTCATCGCGCGGGGAACCGTGCCGCCGAATCCGTCCGAGTTGCTCATGCATCGTCGCCTGGACGAACTGCTGGAAATCCTCCGCCCGCAGTACGATCTGCTGATCATCGACACGCCGCCCATCCTGGCGGTTACCGATGCGGCCGTCTTGGGTCGCCATGCTGGCATGAACTTTCTTGTCGTCCGTTTCGGGCTCAACCAGGTGCGCGAGGTTGCACTCGCCAAGCAGCGCTTCGATCAGAACGATGTGAAGATCAAGGGCGTCGTGTTCAACGCCGTCGAGCGCAGAAGTACCGGCTACTCGTCCTACGCCTATCACGAATACGGCAGTGATCCCGTTGAGGGCGGTCACTGATGTTCGGCCTGAACAGCGCTCGCCTGAAGATGTCGCGGCGCGGCCGATCGCGTGTGGTCACTCGCCCGGTTGGCGGCACCGCACGGCTTGCCGGGAGGCGATGATGTTATCGATTCCTGGCGGGGTGACGCTGAAAGGGGGGGAGCCCCTGCTTTTTTCGAAGCATGCCGCGTTACTAGACGTCATGCTTCGCATTGGCGACGTGGTGGTCATAGCGCTGTCCGCGCTTGCGATCTGCCGTCTTGAATTCGGCACGGCCAACCTGAGTACGGCCTACACGTCCGGGCTCATAGGCACGGTATTGCTGACGCTTGTGGTCTTTCCCGCGGCAGGTGTCTACCGCAGCTGGCGTGGCGAACGCCGCCTGTTGGAATCCGCCCGGCTCTGGATGGCATGGACCTGCGTCATGGTGCTTTTGCTCCTGATCGCCTGGGCGCTGAAGACGACCGATCACTATTCGCGCGTGGTGGCCGGCGCGTGGTTTGTGACGGCCGGCGTTCTGTTGACCATCGATCGCCTCGTGCTGCGCTGGGTGCTGGGACGCATACGCGCTCAAGGGCTGGACTCAAGACGCGTTCTCCTGATTGGTTGCACCCAGGCGGGTCAACGCATCGTGGCTGCTGCGCGTGGCAAGGCCTGGATGGGCCTGGATGTGCTTGGCTGCATCAGCACGCCTTACGATCAGGTAGAAATTCAGGGGGTGGCTGCGCTGGGTGATCTGTTCGGTCTTGCCGAAGTCATTTCGACGCATGGCCCGGATCAAATATGGATCGCGCTGCCCATGCGCGCAGAGGAAGTCATCCAGAAAATCCTGCGGATGACGATCGATACGCCCGTCACGATTCGGCTTGTGCCCGATTTCTTCGGCTACGAGCTCATCAATCATCATGCGGTTGCGGTCGCGGGCGTGCCGATCATCACCTTAAGGTCAAGCCGCGTCGAGGGCCATGCGGGTATCGCCAAGGCTATCGAAGACCGGCTTATCGCGGCCATCCTGCTTCTGCCGTTGGCACCGATCCTGGGGCTGATCGCGATCGGTGTGAAACTGAGTTCATCCGGCCCGGTCTTCTTCCGGCAGAAACGCCACGGACTGGGTGGAAGGGAATTTGAGATGCTCAAGTTCCGATCGATGCGTATGCATTCCGAAGCGTCGGGGAAAGTTACTCAGGCCACGCGCAACGATAGCCGCGTGACGCGCTTTGGCAAATTCCTTCGGGCAAGCAGTCTCGATGAGCTGCCGCAGCTCATCAATGTGCTGCGTGGCGACATGTCCATCGTCGGTCCGCGCCCCCACGCGGTTGAGCACAATCATCAATTCAGCGAGAAGCTCCGCGGCTACATGCAACGTCATGGAGTCAAGCCAGGCATGACGGGGTTGGCCCAGATCAAAGGTTTTCGCGGCGAAACCGATACGCTTGAGAAGATGGCGCGGCGTGTCGAGTACGACATCTCGTACATCAAGCATTGGTCCATCTGGCTGGACATCAAGATCATCCTGTACACGCCATACGTTTTACTGAGGCGAAGCAATGCCTATTGATCAGGCTGTTCGCCTTGCTGGCGCGCATGTGCGCTCCGTCTCTGAGCGCATGGCGCGGTCCGGTGCCATCGCTGCACCTATTGTTCGTGGCAGGTACGGGGCGGCGAAGATGATCTGCGTGCCCGGTCCTTTCGCCGTGATTTGAGCGCGCCGTCCATGTCCGATCCTAAGCAGCGCTCATTTGCGCACGGCATCGCCTGGAATCTTGCCGGTGCGGGTCTACCGCTGGCATTCGCGTTCTTCGCCATCCCGACTTTGCTGTCGGGCTACGGCAGTGCGCGCTTTGGTTTCCTTACTATCGTATGGTCGCTGATCGGCTACTTCAGCATTTTTGACTTCGGCATGGGTCGAGCGCTGACGAAGCTCGTTTCGGACCGCATCGGCGCAGGAAACACGGCGGATATTGGTGACATCGCGACTACCGCACTGAGGGTGATGCTGGTGCTGGGCGTCCTGGCAGCGTTGCTGATCGAGCTTTCCGCGCCATGGATCGTCGGGCTGCTTAAGATCGACGAGACGATGGTTGGCGAGGCGGTGGTTAGCCTGCGCATTCTCGCCATCAGTCTGCCCTTCGTCATCCTGTCGGCAGGCTTCATTGGTGTTCTTGAAGCGCATGGAAGATTTCAGTCGATCAATACCGTACGCCTGATCATGGGGCTGCTCAATTTTGCAGCGCCTCTAGTGGTGCTGCATTGGTCCCACCGTCTTGTTCCTGCAACGGTGTCGCTTGCCATCTCGCGTGTCATCACCACGGGTCTCTACTTCGCTATCGTCAGAGGCTTGAATTCGATCCGCGTTTCCCCTGGAAGCTTCCAGCGAGGCCATCTGCGCGAGTTGCTCGGATTCGGCGGCTGGATCACACTGAGCAACCTGATCAGCCCACTGATGGCGCAGCTCGACAAGCTCGTCGTGGGCGCCATGGTCTCTCTGTCGCTTTTGCCGTTCTATTCTGTTCCTTCGGACCTGGTGAACCGCTTCAGTTTCGCCCCGGTCGCGATGGTTGGTGTGTTCTTTCCCGCCTTTACCGCGACTTGGGCGTCCGGTAGACGTGACCTCTTGCCACACATGTACGCCGACGCTGGTGATGCCATGTGTGCGGCCCTGTTCCCCGCAGCCTTGTGTTTGTATGTCTTCGCGCCAGAGGGTCTGTCTCTCTGGATGGGGCATGATTTCTCAACGCAGGCGGCACCACTGCTTCGCTGGCTTGCTATCGGCTTGCTCGTCAACGGCCTTGCACGGATTCCCCACGCGCTTCTTCAGGCCATGGGGCGACCCGCAACGACCGCGAAGCTTCACCTATCCGAACTCCCGATTTATGCGTTCGGCCTTTGGCTGCTGTTGTCCAACTTCGGTGTGCTCGGCGCGGCCATAGCTTGGACGGGGCGCATGATCCTGGACCTTTTGCTGCTTGTGTTCTGTACCAACGCGGCCATTCCTGCGCTGGCTGGGAAGTCAGCGGCGCTAGTTGCGCGTGTCGGCGCGGGTGCTGCCGTGATGCTGGGCGTATCCGAACTGAGTCCACTTCCTCTCAAGGTGACCGCATGTATTGCGCTCTCATTGGTCAGCCTTGGCTACGTCCTGCGCGCCTTGAACCGTATTCGACGCCATGACTGACACCGACGCGCTTCGCCGCCTTGCTGCGGCCACCACCTTGGTAACCGTAACCTATGCCGATCGCATTCACTTCCTCGGCGAGTTGCTGCGGCGCGCTTTCGATCAGGAAGGCATGGAACGTGCCGTCATCGTCAGTAACGCGTCGCGTTCAAATCTCGCCTTGCTCGAAGAGAAATGGGGAAGCCGCGTTCAGATTATCCGGCTAACCGAGAATACGGGTTCGGCCAATGGCTATGCGGTAGGCATCCAGGCCGCTCTGGATGGCGGCGCCCATTACCTGTGGCTGATGGATGACGACAACGCGCCCAAGCAAGGGGCGCTCGCGGTGCTTCACGAACAATTGGAAAGGAATTCGGCGAAATTAGGTGCTTCTCATGCCGCAGTGCTCGGGTTCCGAAGGGATCATCAGGCGGATATCGCTGCAGGCGTACCCATGGCGATGGCCATTCCGCCAAGATCAAGTTTTTTGGGCTTTCATTATCGACAAATACCGTTCAAAGTTTGGCGTCGGATTTGCCTTTGGCCCTATGCAACAAAGGGACTTCCGGAGCGCGTGGCGCTCCCTTATGGACCCTACGGCGGTCTACTTGCTGCACGCCAGCTCTTTGAGAACATCGGTTTGCCCAAGCGCGAGTTCGTACTTTACGCGGATGACACCGAGTATACGTACCGGATTACTGCCAGTGGCGGCGCAGTCGAATTGATATGCCCTGCCGAGCTTGATGATCTGGAGGGATCGTGGAACCTTAAGAGTCGCTATCGAAATTCCTTCCTGGGATGGTTAATGGGCGGATCTGATCTTCGCGCCTTTTATGGTGCGCGAAATCAGGTGTGGTTTGATCAGAATGTGTGGTTGACATCCAGATTTGAGTATCGACTCAATCAGGCTATCTATATCGGTTTGTTGTGCCTCATTTCTCTAAGGGTTGGGCGTGCACCCCGTTTGCGCTTATTGAGACGTGCCATCTCCTGCGGCCGTGCGTCGACACTAGGTGTCGATTCCAAGTTCACGCTCTCATGAAGAAGGCCTTGTCTATCCGGCCAGCTTGTTCTCAAGCGTTGGCTTGGAGCGGTTTTCGTTCAGAGATCCCTGGTGATGAGATGTGTGTGGGCCAACTCATCAGGTTGCTCATGGTCTTGCGCGTGGAGGGGAAAGGGTTCGGTTTTAAAGGTTCCAAAAGAATATGAAAATCCTGTTTTTGCATGCACTTGCCGATCCTGAAGCGGGCGGCGGCGCCGAGGTTACTGTGTGGACATTGATGCGGTCGATGAGGGAACTCGGACACGACTGCGTACTGGTTGCTGCGTCGGAGCAAGAGGGCCTGCACAGGGAGGTTCGCGATGGTATTACGGTCTATACGGCGAAGCTCAAGAATCTCTATCTTCCGAAGCATAATAAGCGCCAGCCGGTATCGAAGAAGCTTCTATGGCATGCAATTGACTCGTTCAATCCCTTCATGCAGGGGGCGCTGAAGCGCGTCGTTGAGGCCGAAAAACCAGACGTGGCGTCTGTCCATTGCCTTAATGGTTGGTCTGCCTTGGCCATGCGGACTCTAAGCAGAGCGAGTATTCCGATCGTCCAGGTTTTGCACGGCTATGAGTACATCTGCGTTAAATCCACCATGTTTAGTCGTGGATCGAACTGTGTGTCTCAGTGCCTGTCGTGCCGAATTTTTCGGCTTCCTCACCCGCGCCTGAGTAGGTGTGCCGATGCGGTCGTCGGCGTAAGTCGATTCACGCTGGAGCGCCACTTGGATAGCGGGTATTTCCGTGGCGTTGCTATCCAGAGAGTCATTCACAATGCTCGCGATCCATGGAAGCTGGGAGTCAACGGAGCGCTAGCACCGCGGCTGCAGACCAAGCCTCTTCGTATCGGCTATATCGGGAGGATCGATCCGAGCAAGGGTATTGATATGTTGCTTCACGCATTTGATGAGGCGGCGCTGGGGGACGTTGAGCTATGGATAGCGGGCAGCGGACAATCCGGTTATGAAAGTTCGCTGCGCAGCCGATGGGCATCTGAGCGAATTCGTTTCCTTGGAAGGACAGCGCCACGCGATTTTTATCCCAACGTGGATATCACGGTGGTGCCCTCCCTCTGGGAGGAGCCCCTGGGCATGGTGGTCGCGGAAGGAATGGCTTTCGGTAAACCCGTCATTGGAGCGCGTCGAGGTGGTATCAGCGAGATGATCGTTGATGGTGAAAGCGGATTCCTGTTCGATCCTGAGAGCCCTGTCGAGCTTATCGGTGCAATGCGCCGGCTGGTCAATGACGCCGGAATGCGGGCCCGCATGGGGGCAAGAGCGCTGACATCTGCAATCCCATATATGGACCCGGAAGGCTGGGCGAGCAAGTATGCAACCGTATACGCGGAAGTGGCGAGGAAGCATGGCCCGCCAGTGTCGCCGCGGGACGGGGAAATATTATGAGTGGCAGTGCACCGAAAGGGGGGCGTGCAACTTGGGAGCTAAGGGCGGCGACTGGGAGTGGGTGGTACTGGTGAATCCGGATATCGAGATTGAGTCTGTCGATTTCTTCGCTGACCTCATTTCACAGTGTGGCACTGTTCCGAGTTTTGGTTGTGCGGGCGTTGCGCAGCGTAATCCAGACGGCTCATATGAGCTGGTTGCGCGGCGCTTTCCTTCCATTCGCGCCATTCTTGGCAGGCGTATTCCGCTGCTTGGCCGAAGGCTTTTCAAGCGCGATGTGGATACCTACCTGAATGCCTATCCCAATAGATTAGACGTGAACGGCGCGCCGTTTTCCGTGGATTGGCTGCAGTCTTCCTTTCTTTTGATTCCAAGGGATTCGTGGCAGACATGCAACGGCCTGTCTGAGCGTTACTTCGTTTTCATGGCCGACACCGATTTTGGTTGGCGGTGTCGGGAGAAAAACCTGCAGTCGTGGTTTTTCCCTAATCTGGAGATTCGAGCGGATGGGGTCCGCTCCAGTCACGGCGGATTGCTAGACGTTTTCCGCAAGCGCACCTTACGTATCCATTTGAGGGATGCGTTCAAGTATTTCTTGACCGGTCTAGGCCGCTCGACTTCATCAAGAACGAACGCAACAGCCAGCGTTACTGCGTCCCATTGCGCAAAACCGCCGCTCAGGTGAGTACGCCGAGCGCGCGATGAGGGCGCTCACCGATACATCAGATTGATCGTCACCAACGTCAATACCAGCACGATGCCCGTCAGCGGCAAGCCCACGCGCAGGAAATCCTTTCCGCGGTAGCCGCCGGGGCCGGCGACCATCATCAGGGCGGGATGGCCGGAGCTGAGGAGGAAGGTGTTGGAGGAGGAGACGGCGACGATCAGGGCGTAGGCGGAGGGGTTGTTGCCGGTGGCGATGGCGACGCTGATGGCGATGGGCACCATCATCACGGTGGCGCCGACGTTGGACATCACCTGCGAGAACAGCAGCGTCAGGATGGCCAGCGCGAGTTGCAGGATCCAATGATTGGTGTGACCCAGGTGCTGCAGCACGACTTGGGCGAGCCACGCGGCGGCGCCGGTGGCGTCCATCGACCAGCCTAGCGGAATCAGGCAGGCGGTGACGAAGATGGTTTTCCAGTTGATGGCCTTGTACGCCTCGTCCATGTTCAGCACGCCGGTGAGCAGCATGCCGATGGCGCCGGTCATCATGGCCACGGACAGGTCGAGGTGGGTGAACAGGGCAAGGCACTTGGCGAGCAGGAAGAAACCCACGGCTTGCCAGATCTTGCCGGGGCGCTGCTCTTCCTTCGGGATGTCGGTAACCACGACGAGGTCGCGATCTTCGGTGGCGAGCACCAGGTCGCGCCAGCTCGAGTGCAGCACCAGTGTGTCGCCCGCGCGCAGGCTCACCGAGCGCACGTCGTCGCGATACACCTGGTCGCCACGGTTCACGGCCAGCACGGAGATGCCGTAACGCTTGCGCAGGCGCAAGTCGCCGACGGTCTGCTTGAGGAAGCGGGAACTCGGCGGGATCACGGCTTCGGAAATGCCGGCGCGGGACGGGTTGAACAGTTCGCCCAGCTGACGCATGCGCGAGGAGAGCTTGCATAGCTGGTTGTTGGCGAACTGGTTGAGCTGGTCGCGCGGGCCCAGCACGCCGAGCACGGAACCCACCCAGATCACATGGTCGGCTGGCGGCGCCATGCGCGCGTCGTTGCCGCTCTTGATCGCGAGGATCAGCGGCGCGCCATAGAGCTGTTCCACTTCGCCGATGCTCATGCCCACCAGCGGGCTTTCCGCCGTCACGGTGAGTTCGGCGGTTTCGCCGACGATGCCATAGGTGTCGGCGAAGTAGCTTTCTGTGCGGCCTGGCGTCACCTTGAGGCGTTCGTCCTCGCGCTCGGGCAGCAGCTTCTTGCCGAAGAAGTAGAAGAAGCCGACGCCCGCGAAGGCGAGCACGAGGCCGACCGGCGTGACGCTGAACAGGCCGAACTTCGGAATCGTGTGCGCGCCCGCCGGCAGGTTGGCGTTCGAGCTGGCCACCAGGTCGTTCAGCACGATCAGCGGGGAATTGGCGATCAGCGTGGTGTTGGTGGCGGTAAGTATGCAGAACGCCATCGGCAGCAGCAGCCGGGAGATCGGCACGCCGGTGCGGGCGGCGAGGCGGCTGGTCACCGGGATCATCAGCGCGGCCAGCGCCTGGCTGGGGATCACCGCACTGAACAGGCTGGTGACGAGGTTGATCACCACACCCAGGCGGGACTCCACGCCGCGCGCCATGCGCATCACGAAGCTGGCGGTCAGGGTGAGCACGCCGGCGCGGTCCAGTCCCGCGCCCATGATCATGATGGCGATGATGGCGATGACCGCGTTACCGGCGAAGCCGTTGAACACGCGGTCGGAGGGAATGAGCCCGGTGAGGCCGATCACGACCACCACCAGCAGGGCCACCATGTCGGCGCGGATCCACTCCAGCACCAGCATCAGCATGGTGAAGCCCACGAGCCCCAGCACCAGGATCATTTCAGGGGTGAGGGCGAGTCCCACTAGCGAGCGCCCCTTGGCTGGGCGTCTTGGCGACGGCTGGATGTGGGCAGTGGGAACTTCACGCTGCGACGACTCGTCCCTGTTTGAGACGTGAGTATAAGCGCGTGGTGCGGCGGTCTGGTGAACCTAGCCTGCAACGTGGGACGTGATCGTCTTCTTGCCTGCCTGTGCGTCACAGGGGTGACGGCGGCAAGGCTGCGAGGTCACACCTTGCGGTAGAGCAGATCCCACACCCCGTGCCCCAGCTTCAGCCCGCGGCGCTCGAAATGGGTCTCGATGCGCCATGCCGGTTTCTCGGCGTACTGGCCGGGTCCGATGTCGTTGCGCCAGTCCGGCGCGGCCTCCATCACCTCGAGCATGTGCTCGGCGTAGGGCTGCCAGTCGGTGGCCAGGTGCAGCAGGCCGTTCGGGGCCATGCGGGAGGCGAGCAGGGCGACGAACGCCGGCTGGACGATGCGGCGCTTGTTGTGGCGCTTCTTGTGCCAGGGGTCGGGAAACCAGATGCGCGCCTCGGCCAGCGTGCCGGGCGGGATTTCGTTCTCCAGCACTTCCACGGCGTCGTGCTTGTACAGGCGCACGTTGGTGGCATCGCGTGCGGCCAGCGCGTTCATCAGGCGGCCCACGCCGGGGCCATGGACTTCGACGCCGATGAAATCGCGTGCGAGGTCATGCTCGCTGGCCCACGCCAGCGCCTCGCCATTGCCGAAGCCGATCTCCAGCACCACCGGCGCGGCGCGGTGGAAGCGGGCGGCATAGTCCTGCGGCGCGGCGGTGTAGTCGATGCCGAAGCGTGCCCAGTGTTCGTCGAAGGCGCGCTGCTGGGCCGGCGTCATGCGGCCCTCGCGCAGCACGAAGCTGCGGATGCGGCGCATGAAGTGCGGGTGTTCGGCGTCGTCGTGTTCGCCGTCGTGGTGGATCGGGTCAGTCATGGATCAACCGATGGTGCCGTCGATCGGGCTGGATGCCGAGGCGAAGCGCTTGCGCGGAATGCGGCCGGCCTTGAAGGCGGCGCGGCCGGCCTGGATGGCGAGCTTCATCGCATGCGCCATCAGCACAGGATCCTTGGCGCCGGCGATGGCGGTGTTCATCAGCACGCCGTCGCAGCCCAGCTCCATTGCAATGGCGGCATCGGATGCGGTGCCCACGCCGGCATCGACGATGATCGGCACCTTGGCGTTCTCGATGATCTCCAGCAGGTTGTAGCGGTTCTGGATGCCCAGACCCGAGCCGATCGGTGCCGCCAGCGGCATCACGGCCACGCAGCCGATCTCTTCCAGGCGCTTGGCCAGGATCGGGTCGTCGCTGGTGTAGACCATCACGTCGAAACCGTCCGCCACCAGCGTTTCGGCGGCCTTGAGCGTTTCCACCACGTCGGGGAAAAGCGTGCGCTGGTCGCCGAGCACTTCCAGCTTCACCAGCTTGTGGCCGTCGAGCAGTTCGCGGGCGAGCTTGCAGGTGCGCACGGCATCCACCGCGTTGTAGCAGCCGGCGGTGTTCGGCAGCAGGGTGAATTCTTCCGGCGGCAGCGCGTCGAGCAGGTTGGGCTGGCCGGCGTCCTGGCCGATGTTCACGCGGCGGATGGCGACGGTGACGATCTCGGCGCCGGCCGCCTGGCTGGCGCGGCGGGTTTCGTCGAAGTCCTTGTACTTGCCCGTGCCGGTGAGCAGGCGGGAGCCGTAGCTCTTGCCGGCGATGATCAGCGGATCGGAGGAATCGAGCGTCTTGATGTTCATCGTGGGGTCTTCAGTCTGCGGCGGCGCGCGAGCGTCGCGTGAACACGGATGCCGGGGCGATCAGCCGCCGCCGATGGCATGGACGATTTCCACGCGGTCGCCCTCGGCCAGCGCGTGGCTGGCGTGCAGGCTGCGAGGAACGATTTCGTGGTTGACCTCCACGGCGACGCGGCGTTGGCCGTAACCGGCCTCTTCGAGCAATTGGGCGACGGTCGTGGCGGGTGCGCAGTCGCGCGGACTGCCATTGAGCGTGATGTGCATCGGGCCATTGTAGCCGCTGTAAGCGCCGGGGGCAGAAAAAGGCCCGGCATGGCCGGGCCTTTTCGGGCGGGAGGCCTTGCGGGGCCTCAGTTGTGCTGTTCGTCCTTGCGGGGCGGCGGAGGCGCGCGGTGTTCCTCGTGGCCCTGCGGGGGCTGACGTTGCTGCTGGGGCTGGGGCGGCTGGTAGCCGCCGCGCGGGGGCTCGTACCCGCGCTGCTGCGTCTCCTGGCGCTGCATGGCCTGGCGTTGCTGCATCTCCTGCCGTTGCTGCATGGCCTGGCGCTGTTGCATCTCCTGCTGTCGTTGCATGGCCTGGCGCTGCTGCATTTCCTGCTGTTGCTGCATGGCTTGGCGCTGCTGCATTTCCTGCTGTTGTTGCACGGCCCGGCGCTGCTGCATGTCCTGCTGCTGCATCGCCTGGCGCTGTTGCATCTCCTGTTGTTGCTGCACGGCTTGGCGTTGCTGCATGTCCTGCCGCTGCATCCGCTCCGCATTGTCCTGGTTCATCGGCTGGCGCGGGGCCTGTGGCGGTTGAGTCTGTTCGATGCGGGGAACATTGGGCAGCGTGCCCTGGAGCTGGACGCGCTGGCGGTCTTCGGCGGCGTTGGGGATATAGCTCACGCCGGGCCGGGCCTGATTGTTCTCGCCGCGCTGAGTCGGCGGCTGTGGCCCGTTCGGGCGGGCAAAGCGCGCCGAAGGCAGTTCGCCGGGCCGCATGGCGGCGGGTTCGTTGTCAAAACGCGGAGCGGGACGGTTCGCGGGGCCCTGCGCCTGCGCGGGCTGGTTGCCGCGCACCGGTTCGTTCGGTTGCGCGGCGAATGGCTGCTGACGGTTGGGGGCGGCTGTGCGCATGCCCGGGCCCGGCGCGCTGTTCAGCAGCCGCACGTTGGTCGGTGCCGCGGCGGCGGCGGCCATGCGCGGTGCGCCGGCCACGTTGGCGGGGCGGCCGGCGAAGCCAGCGGCGGGCGGTGTGCGCGCCACCACCTCGCGCTGGAAGCCGCCGGTCGGCAACTGGCGCGCCGTGGACGGGCGGGGTGGCGCAAAGCTGGTATGCACGGGGGCAAGGCCGCTGACGCCACGGGACATCACCGGCGCATTGGCGAACTGGCGAGGATCCACTGAGGCCATGTGCTGCCGGGCATTGCGGGCAGCGACGAAGTCCTGTGCGGACATGGCCCTGAACGCATGCGGCACGTCGCGGTTCATGTACCGCTCGTGGGGCATGTCGCGGCCGCTGCGGAAATAGTTGTAGTTGTTGTTGATGTTGTTGATCACCACGGTGCGGTTGTTGCGCACGTAGATGTTGGTGACGTTGACATTGGTGTAGTAGCCGCGGCTGGCGCGGTACCACGGGTTGTAGACCTCGCCCGGCCCCAGCGGGAACCAGCCCACTGGCCGGCCCGAACTCAGGGACACGCTGAAGCCCGCGCCGCCGACGAACGCGACCAGGGCCGGCGCGTAGACCGGGCGGACGCCGATCGGGCCCGGCACCCAGCACCAGCGTTCGCGGACATGGGCCCAGCGTCCATAGTGGTAAGGCGCGAAGCCCCAGGGCGCTGCGTCTACCCAGGTCCAGCCCCACGGGCCGACGTAAGACCAGTAGCCATTGCTGTAGGGCGACCAGTCGGCGGCCACGTTCGAGGGATACCAGACCTGGCCGTAGTCCGGGTCGGATTGCCAGGTGCCGTACTGGTCCAGATCCTGCGCACCGACCACGTCCGGCGACACATATTGTTGCGACGGCGCGGCGGCGTAGCGCTGGTTGCGGCTGTTGCACCAGGCGTCGAAGTCGTCGCCGCCCTCGATGTCGTTGACCGTCACGTCATTGAGGGACGAATCGGCGAACTCGTAGGCGCGGCCCGCGGCCACCATGCGCTGCGCTCCGCCTTCACCATAGACGGTGGCGCGGCCGTCGAAGTCGGTCACGCGGGTGGACTTGCCGTCCTCGCTGATGTCCACGCGGTAGGTGCCGGGCTGGTTGACCACCAGCGCCACGGTCGGCGTGTCGATCTCGTAGCCTTGGCCGTCCTCCATGTTGCGCACGGTCAGGTTCACCGTGCCCTGGGTGAGTTCGACCTGGGTGAGCTGGTCGTTGAGCGTCAGGAAACCGAAGTTGGAGTCGTCCGCGATGCGCAGCGTGCCGCTGTCCAGCTGCAGTTCGGCGCGGCCGCTGTCGCCGGTGGCCAGGCGGTCGCCCGTGGTCAGCGGCCGGTTCAGGCTGGCGTCGCCCCAGTTCTGATCACCGGAAGGCAGCAGGCTCACATCGCCTTGACGGTAGGAAAGCCGCGCGATGCGCGAGGGCGGGTCGCCGCCCGGATTGCCGTCGTCGGGCGGCGCCTGCGTTTGCGCCAGCGCAAGACCGCTGGCGCAGGACAGCAAGGCCACCGCCATCCATCGCCAGCCGCGCTGCGATGTCAGGAAAGCAGGAAGCACACGCATCGGGTTCTCCGGAGCTGGACGCGAAGATCATCGCGGGGTGTCTTGCCTGGCATCCGCAAAAACACGCAGGGAAAGCGGATGCCTGCGGACACATTATGCGGACGGGAGCTCCGTCCATCGCAAGGACCGATGGCGCTGCCGACCCATGCGGTTCAGCCGCCCGCCATGTCCGGTTCACGCCGTATTTCGCCTGGCGCGCTGGCGCGTGCTGAAAGGGGTTGTTCCCAAGTCCCGCGGAGGCGGGTTACCATCGCCGGACGTTGCGGGTGTAGCTCAATGGTAGAGCTGTAGCTTCCCAAGCTACTGACGAGGGTTCGATTCCCTTCACCCGCTCCACTTCACGATCTGCTGAGTTCCATGGAGTTCTGCAAGTCGTTGATGCCATTGGATTTTATTCACTGACATCATCCAGCGTGTTCCGCTGGAAGCTGCCTACAGCCAGGACTTTTTAGTCCACTATTTAGTCCATCTTTGAGGACGTGGCGGCTTCCGGTTTGTTGCTGGAGGGGCGTGGTAGACGAGACCAGCATCTGCTCCTGACTCCCAACAGGAGCAAGAGCATGGCACTTTCAGACACGGCAGTCCGGCAAGCCAAACCGACCGGCAAGGCCTACACCCTTTCAGACTCAGACGGGCTTGCCCTGGCGGTTGCCGACAATGGCAACAAGTCCTGGCACTTCCGCTACCAATGGGCCGGCAAACAAAAGCGGATGTCGCTCGGCACGTATCCAGAGGTGACCTTACGCGAGGCGAGAACTCTCCGAGACGAGGCCCGCGGGCTGGTCTCGAAGGGCACCAATCCACACGTTCATCGCAAGCAAAAGCGCGCGGCAGTCCGCTTGGCGGACCAGAACACTTTCGACGCCGTGTATCGAAAGTGGCTCAAGCATCGCGGGCTCGCCCTCAAACAAGGTCGGCAAACCACCCTGTCGCAGATCCCTCGCGTGTTCGACAAGGACGTACTGCCAACGCTCGGCAAGCGCTCTGTCTACGACGTCAAGCGCACCGACCTCTTAGAGGTGATCGCCAAGATCGAAAAGCGCAAGGCGTTGTCCGTTGCAGAGAAGGTAAGAACCTGGTTCAACCAGTTGTTCCGGTATGCGCTGGTGATCGTGCCTGGCCTTGAACAGAACCCTGCATCCGATCTCGACGTCGTGGCCTTGCCGCTACCTCCCGTCAACCACAATCCGTTTCTGCGCATGGCGGACCTGCCCAAGCTGCTGCAACGCTTACGCAGGTACCGTGGCCGGCTGCAAACTCAGTTGGGCCTTCGACTTTTGATGCTGACCGGAGTCCGTACCGGCGAGCTGCGTATGGCGACGCCCGACCAGTTCGATCTCGATCGCGGCCTCTGGATCATCCCGCCGGATGTTGTGAAGCAACTGCAAATGGACATGCGAAAGAAGCGGCAGTTGCCCAAGGATGTTCCACCATACATCGTGCCCTTGTCAGAGCAAGCTATGGAGATCGTTCGACACCTGATGGAACAGTTCAAACCAGCTCAACACTTCCTGCTCCGCCACGACAGCAAACCGATGCAACGCATCAGCGAGAACACCCTCAACGGAGCACTCAAGCGCATGGGTTACAGGGATCTTCTGACAGGACACGGGCTGCGGGCCACCATGTCCACCGCGCTGAACGAAATCGGGTATCCGAAGGCGTGGGTAGATGCACAACTCTCGCACGTCGATCCCAACAAGGTCAGCGCCAGCTACAACCATGCAGAGTACGTTGAGCAGCGCCGACGCATGATGCAGGATTGGGCCGACCGCCTCGACCTGTTCGAGCAAAACATGGTCGAGGCCGCAAGCACGCCACTTGCAATTCACCTTGAAGGGGTTCCGGTCCTGTCCGAAGAAGAGGTAGAGGCGGACCGCACTCGGCCCAAGTCTGAAGCGCAGCCTCCGCAGATTCTCATCGTTACGAAACCCGGCGACGGGATGCCCCTTGTGTCCGCGGCATCGCAGCGGCTTCCTGCCGTGCCATTGCCTCGGTCGGCGATGGACGAGCCTCTTTCGGATATTCAGCGTCAGCGCATGGAACTGGTCGACGTGTTCGAGGCGCCACATAACTTACTCGTCGCCGACTACGCCAAAATGGCTGGCAAGTCCCGTCGATGGATCAGCTATGAAATCAAGGCCGGCAACTTGCTGGCGCTGAATGTCGGGAATCGTGGCCAGCGAGTTCCAGACTGGCACCTCGATCCGCTCAAGCATGCGTTGATTCAGGCGGTTCTGAAGTTGACCAGAGGTGCGGACCCCTGGCGCATCTATGAGGCGTTGCTCGAACCCCGTCCAATGCTTCGGGGCAAGTCAGCCATTGATGGTGTGACCGCAGGCAATCTCGACAAAACGGTGCTCGCAGTAACCGCGACCGTGAAGCAACAAGAATGGTCCGTTCCTGAATTCGCCTAGAAAGGCATAGATGAATGGAGCCTGGCGGTCGGGTCATGCGCTCGTTATCGAAGCTATCGACAAAGCCAGGTTTTATGGTTCACTCGACCGGTACCCATATGCCGCCTGAGTTTGCCACCTGCAACTTCACGAGCTTCATTCGAGTCGAACCGAGGGCTACGCCCAAGCTATCGAGGTCGAAACCTGGTTTGGCTCCATGGCATGGATCACGGAGGATTACATGGGAATGCTGACATTCTGGGTGGTGGTGACGGTCGTCATGTCACATCTCTGCTCGCTGCTTGAGGTGACCTTATTTTCTGTCCGCACGTCCGCATTGTTGGAGCGGCGGGCGGCGGGCAGCCTCGGGGCCGCGCGGCTTCTTGAGATCAAGCAGACTCGGGTTGACGACGCCATTAGCACGATTCTCATTCTGAATACCGTGTCAATAACGGTGGGCGCGACGCTTGGAGGTGCATACGCCACGGAGTTGTTCGGCGAGGCTTGGGTCGGGCTGTTTTCCGCCGTGCTCACTGTACTGCTCCTTGTTCTGGCCGAAATCATCCCCAAGACCATTGCAGCGCGGCATGCCGGCCAGTTTTCGGCCTTCACCGGGTACACGCTGTCGCATCTCATGCGAGTCATGACACCGCTATTGGTCATTACACGAGCTTTGGTACGCTTGTTGGCACGGCGTCAACGCGAGCGCTTTACCCGCAAGGAATTTTCATTCCTGGTCGGGGCCGCACCTCAAGACGGCGCAATCTCGCGCGCTGAGGCTAAGTTGATCGGCAATCTGATCTACAGCCAGGAAATCCTGCTGGAGGACGTGATGACGCCACACGCCGTCGTGTTCATGCTGGATGAGGGGTGTACTGTGTCAGACCTCATTGAGGCAGCCGGCGCAGATGCATTCAGCCGAATTCCGCTGTTTGCAGGCGACAGAAGACACGTCAGAGGCTACGTTTCGCATAGAGAAGTGCTGAAGGCCTACGCGAAAGGATGCGAGGGAGCCTCGCCACTCGTGTCTTTCCTTCACCCCATCCCCACATTCCCCGAGAGCGAGCCCGTGGCCAAGGCTTTCGAGAAAATTCTGGCCCAGCATGAAGCCATTGGCTTGGTAACAAACAAGTACGGAGACGCCGTCGGATTGGCAACGCTAGAAGACATGCTTGAGGCCATCCTTGGTATGGAAATAACTGATGAGCCCGAAGCTGTGGCCGACCTGCGTCCCGCGGTCGCGGAGTCGCGCAAGCACCGCGCTGAACGTCTGCAACGCCAGCGAGCGGAGCAAAGTCCCCCACAGCCACACGATCTGGACCATGGGGATCATTGAGCGACCCGGCGAGCAAGCCGCCGCATTCACAGCTATCCAGAGATTGCCTGCGCTCGCTCGGCCAGACGATCGACCGACGGGGGCAACTCGCATGGCGGACGCAGAATGTAGGTGGTCAGTTCCTGGCGATCACCGGCAAGGGGACGCATGATGATGTCAAGCTCGCGCGCGGCCGCGATTCGAGACTTTGCGCCCAACCCTATCCCATAGCCGGCAGCCACGAGTATCGCCATCAGCTCGAACGTGCGCACACAGAAGATCTCCGGTGGAGTGCACGCCTGTTGCTGCAGCCTTTCCATGAGCTGATCCACCGGATCGTATTCGTCGCTGCGCCAGCGAATCAGGGGATAGTGTGCGAACTCCTCCAGCGGCACGGCCGTGAAGTTCAGAAGCGGCGACCTGATCGGCACTGCAAGTGCCAGCTCGTCATGCCAAAGCGGCTGCGCATTCAAGGAGTGGCCGGGAGCGGTGGTCAAAGCGAGGCCGAGGTCGTATCGGCCATCCTCCAGGCCGCAGACCTGTTCGCAAACCGAAACCTCTTCGAGGACTACAGGGGTCTGAGGCTCCTCGGCTCGCTGTCTGGACAGCAACGCTGCAACCTGAGGCGATAGAGCCCCGGACGACACAGCGATCCTCAACGGCACATGGTGGGTACGAGCAGTCATGTCACGAGTGCTCCTAAGCAGAATTCACGCCACCAACCCAACGGTCTGTTTCTTGAGTTAAGTTTAACGTGGTTTAACTTGTAGTGATGCCTGACGCTGCTGCAATGCAGAAGCGTTCGATCCAACGAGGGCGTCCCTCCGGTACAAAAACATACGAGCCCGACTCGGCGTTCGCTTTCGGAACGGCCGTCCGCATGAAGCGGACAGAGCAAGGAACCGCACAGGAAACGCTAGCTCATCGGGCCGGCATCGAGCGCTCCCACATGGGAAAGATTGAACGCGGGGAGCATATGCCGACGCTTGCGATCTTTCTCCGAATCGCCGAAGCGCTAGGCTGCACAGCCACCAACCTGATGGCCGATACCGAAATAAATCTAAGTGAGATCAAGAAGAATAAAAAACCTCCAGCCTAGTTTTCAGGATTGGATATTTGTGCTTCTCGCATAGCGCGCCCAACGAATGCGTCGAGGCGCTCGGAACCTTCTGCATCCGTCTTTGTGAGGAGGTAGGTCGTTAACTCAGCATCGTCGTGCGCAAGTGGTCGCACGACAACTTCAGGATGACGACATACGGCAATCCTTTCGGCAGCTGCGAAGCCCACTCCATAGCCGGCCGCGACCAAGGTCAGCATCATTTCCAGCGAGGTAGCTCGTTCGGCGATATTGGGTTCAACCTCGACAGCGCGCAAAACACGGTCGACTTGCCGGCAATATCCTTCGCAAACCTCTGGATGGCACATGACGAGTGGGTACCGAAGCAACTCTTCCAGGGGAATTAGCCGATGCGCAAGTAGGGGGTGCCGTGAAGGGACCGCGACAACAAGCGGCTCGCGCCACAGCGGATAAGCGTCGATCCCGTCCCCAACCTCGTCGGAGCGGGCGAAACCCGCATCGAATGTTCCGTCTCTCAACCCGCGCAACTGTTCGATCAACGGAACCTCGGACAGGCGGATTTCGACGGAAGGCTCTTCCTCTCTGCAGAGGGCCAGCAACGCTGCTAGCCGAGGCTGGGTAGCACCGTCGGACAGCGCGACGCGCAGCAAACCGCAGTGACCTGCAGCCGCTGCCCTGGCTCCTTCTTTGGCCTGCTCCAGCGCAGTGAAGACCCGCCGCACGTCTTGCAAGAAAACCTCGCCCGCACGGGTCAGGTGCGTCCCTCGGCGATCTCTGTTGAACAAGCGCACGCCAAGTCGATCTTCAAGCTCCTTGATGGTGCGCGACAGCGGCGATTGCTCCATGTGCAATCTGTCCGCAGCTCGGCCGAAGTGGAGTTCCTCCGCCAGAGCGAGGAAGCATCTGAGATGTCGAAGGTCCAACCGCTTTCTCCCTTGCTCGCGCGTGCGGCACAGACCTAGACGCTCAGTCCCAGGGTGTGATGTGTCTCGTTGATTCGATGAATGGTGAAGTCATCGCCGTCGATCGCGATCTCGTTCACACAGCAGGGCTCCTGCTTGATCCGCCAATAGCGCGTCAGGGAAAGTCCGAGGCACTGCAACAGAAGAACCCGATTGATGCTGTCGTGCCCGACGAGGACCACGGTCTGACCGCTGTGACGATGAAGAACCACCTGCAAAGCCTTCAGCGCTCGGACGAGAACGTCCGCCAGGGTCTCCCCATCTGGAATCACGGCCAGGTGCGGCGCCGCGAACCAAGTCCGCGACTCAGCGGGCCAGCGCGAGCGGACTTCCTCGTGGGTTAGGCCTTGCCACTGCCCATAGTGGGTGTCGGCCAGATCCTCCAGTACCTGGGAGGGAGCGCCGGTCGTCCGGGCTATTGCTTCGCCGGTGCGGATGCAACGCGACAGCGGGCTGGTGTAGATGGCTGTCGGCTTCCAGCTCTGTGCTATCCGGCCGGCCAGGGCTTCTGCTTGCAATTCGCCCAGCTTCGACAAGGGCAGTTCCGCTCGCCCGCGAAAGCGTTCTGGCGCGATCCAATCGACATGCCCGTGGCGGGCGAGAATGATTCTGGTCATGTGTGATGCTCCCTAATCGTCTTATCGAACAAAGGCCGCGCGCCCCGCATAGAGAGCATCGCTTCCCAGCGCTTCCTCGATGCGCATGAGTTGGTTGTACTTTTCGACTCGCTCACCACGGCACGGCGCCCCGGTCTTGAGGTGACCGGTGCCGAGAGCAACGGTCAGATCGGCGATGAAGCTGTCGATCGTTTCGCCGCTACGGTGGGAAACCATCGCACCCCAGCCAGCCGTGTAAGCCACATCTACCGCAGCGCGGGTTTCAGTGAGCGTGCCGACCTGGTTGGGCTTGATCAGCACGGCATTGGCGACGTCCTCCCGAATGCCGCGCTCGATGCGCTCGACATTGGTCACGAACAGATCGTCCCCGACCAACTCGATACGCTGGCCGAGCCGCTGATTCAGGAGCCGCCACCCGGTCCAGTCGTCCTCCGCCAAGCCGTCCTCCAGCACCGCGATCGGGTAGCGAGTAGTCCACTCCTCGTACAGGTCAACCAGTTCCGCGGCAGTGACCTGACGGCTCTCGCTATGGAGGTGGTAGAGGCCGTCCTTGAAGAAGCCACTCGACGCTGGGTCGAGCGCGATCACCACGTCGTCGCCCGGGCGATAGCCCGCGCCCTCGATCGCGGTCAGGATGAGTTCGACCGCTTCGCTGTTGCGCTTCAATGTGGGAGCAAAGCCGCCCTCGTCGCCCACTGCGGTCGAGTACCCACGGTCCTTGAGGATCGTGCGAAGACGGTGGTAAATCTCTGCCCCATAGCGAACCGCTTCGGAGAAGCTCTCGGCGCCTACAGGGGCGATCATGAATTCCTGAAAATCCGGTCCTTGCCAGTTCGCATGAACACCGCCGTTGAGGATGTTGAACATCGGCACCGGCATGCGGAGCGTATGAGCGCCGGCAAGGTGCCGGAACAGCGGTTGATCGGTCGCATGCGCCGCTGCGCGTGCTATGGCCAGAGAGACGCCGAGGATCGCGTTGGCCCCGAGGCGCGACTTGTTTGGCGTGCCGTCGAATTCGATCAACACTCGGTCGATGCCCGCTTGGTCGCAGGCATCCAGGCCATGCAACACTGCCGCGATCGCCTTGTTGACATGCGAGACGGCTTTGCGCACGCCCTTGCCACCATAGCGGTGGGCGTCGCCGTCTCGAATCTCTTCGGCTTCATGGATGCCAGTCGAGGCGCCAGACGGGACGGCGGCCCTTCCCGTAAAGCCACCTTTCAGCTTGACGTCAACCTCGATGGTTGGATTGCCGCGCGAGTCCAGGATTTCGCGCGCGTGTATTGTTTGAATGGTAGTTGCCATGTACGGACCCGATGCATGAAAAGAAAAACTGCCAAACGCGGCCGCCGACATGCAATGCATGAGCGGCCGCACTAACGCACGAGAACCTATTTCTCGGTTGCTCCGAGTTCAGCCCCAGACAGACAGCTCACAACGCCATCGAGGGAAAGGGCCTTGCACGAGGCCTCGTCTAGCATGCGGTCGTACAGCATGGCACCCTCCACAAAACTGACGCGATACCAGGCAGATTCAACGATGCGAGGTCCGCTACCGGCCAGCCACAGCAATGCCGCGGACCAAAGCAGCAAGCCGGCAAACAAGCGGTTGTTCTCTTGTAGCCAATCGCGAACGGTTGGCTCAGGACGAAGATTGCGAACGGTCAGCATGGTCAGTCTCCTTCTTGGTTGGGGTGAAATCTCGATGAACTACTTGGACGCCTTTCCTACGCGCCCGTACTCGACGGGCACCTTCACGTAGGCGAGGTTGATGTCCTCTTCGGCCAGCGCATCCAGCAGGCGTTTGCAAGACACCGCATCGACCGAAACAGTGATCGCGAGAGGCTGGTCTGCCAGCTCAAAGAAGTGGCTGGAGTGGAATCGTCCCGTGTGGTCGAACCCTTCGCCTCCGCCCACCAGCGTTCCGCCGACAGCGCCATGCTCCTTTGCGAACGTCAACAGCCATTCGCCCATGGGCTTGTGGCCATGCCGACGGTCCTGCTCAGTAAAAAACGTCAGTTGAAAGCCGTTGGCGTGAGGTGTCTGGGTCTGGCCTTCGTGTTCCTCGTGGTGATCGCCGGCATCCTTGTTTCTGGCCGCACGATGGACAGGTATCCCCTTGGCATGACCGAGCGGCAGTTCGCAGAGGAACAGCACTGCATGCACCTTGCGCAACTCCTCTGCGTGCTCGTGAATGAAGTCGCGCAACCGGTGTTCGGTATCGAGCAATTCGAGGCACTGCGGATGGCGCATGTCGGTTAGCTCTGGATGGTGATGCGACATCCGCTCACCGGGCAGATAGCCGGAGCCCACCTGGTGCAATATGGCCTGGACGATCTTCGCGTCTCGTGCAACCTTGAGCAGATGCTGCGCAAGTGCTGGCGCGCTCAAGTGATGCCAGAAGCGCGTGGCCTTCGCCTTCGTTGCAGTCGGGAAATACAGCCGCAATGCGGCCAAGTGCTGCTGACTGGCTTTCGAGGTCATTGATGCTTTTCCTTTGATGTGGCAGGTGTCTCAATCGAGTTCTTTAGTTCGCCTTTGTTGCTCGACGACTCGCTCGGCGCCGATGACGTGCTTGGTTTCTCCTTCGCGTGTTCGGCGTGCTTCTGCTTGCGGAAGTGCGCCAAGTCGGCGATGCGCAGTTCTTCCGGCACCGTGCGGCGATGCTTGCTGTGTTTGCTGTGGCCGACTCGCTGCGCGTGATAGATGCCGGTATGGCCGGAGAACAAGTAGGCCGTGATGCAGCCCACGGCAGCCAGCGGCCCGATCTCGGAGCCGAACAGCTCCATCGCCATGAGCGTCGTGGCGATCGGCGTATTGGCCGCGCCGGCAAAGACGGCGACGAAGCCGATGCCGGCGAGCATCGGGAACGGCAGGTGCAACAGCGGCGCGAGCGCGTTGCCCAGGGTGGCACCGATGTAGAACAGCGGCGTCACCTCGCCGCCCTTGAAGCCCGTGCCCAAGGAAACGACGGTGAACACCAGCTTGCCCAGGAAGTCCCAGGGCTTCATCGGCTCGTGGAACGAGCGCACGATGTCTGGGATGCCCAACCCGATGTAGTTGTACGCATCGAGCGCCCAGACGGCCACAGCGACTACCACGCCACCTACGAAGGGACGCAACGGTGCGTAAGCAATATGCCGTTTGACTGTCGCGCCGAGCTTGTGCGCTGCGGTAGCGAAGACCGCCCCCACAAGCCCGAAGATGATGCCGGCAATCACGACGGCCAACACGCTCCACGCACCGATCGGCACGACTTCGGGAACGATGTAGTGCGTATGGTGCACGCCAAAGGCCAGGCACACCTGGTCCGCCACGATGGCGGCGACCACGCACGGGAACAGCGCGTCGTATCGCATCCGGCCGATGGCCAGCACTTCGAGACCGAACACGGCGCCCGCCAGCGGCGTGCCGAAGACGGCCGCAAAGCCGGCGCTGACGCCCGTCATCAGAACGATGCGCCGGTCCTCGTGTTCCAGACGGAAAACGTGGGTCAACTGGTCGGCGAGAGCGCCGCTCATTTGCACCGCCGTACCTTCACGGCCGACCGACGCGCCGAACAGATGCGACACCACCGTCCCGCCGAGCACCAGCGGCGCCATGCGCAGCGGCACCACCTTCTTGGGATCGTGAATCTCGTCGATGATGAGGTTGTTGCCGCCGTCCACCTGCTTGCCCAGGAAGTGGTAGACCAGTCCGACGCCCATGCCTGCCAAGGGGAGCAACCAGATGATCCATCGGTGGGCCTCGCGCCACTCCGTCGCGCGGTCCAGGGACAGCAGGAAGAAGGCGGAAGCACTGCCGGCCAGGGCAGCGATGACGGTAGCGATGACAAGCCATTTACCGAGGTGCGGTAGTAGTTCGACTTGTTCGGGGCGGCGGAGGTATCTACGCATGGGTTATTTGCTCGAATCCATCGGGTTGACTAGTGGTTGCCCGCATATTGCAGTGGCGTGCGCCTGATTCACGTCCGACACGCCCGCAGCAGAGCAAACGCGACGATCGAAAGGACTTTCTCCCGCACTGGCCGGGCTCATGCCGTGTCTCGAATCGGCCGCGTCGAGCTGGTCGACAAGGCCTAGCGCCAGAGACGAACTGCCACGACTAGCCAATCCGACTGGCGAGTCGGCACGGGCACGTGGATAGGTTTGCGCAGCGCTCATTTGGGCGCCCGGCCAGGCCGAAGTTCGGCCAAATGAACGGCCACCTCTGAGCCCGGCACGAGCGGCCCCGGGCGGGGCGGCGCGCCTGCATGGTTGCGATCGCCGCCGCAGAACAGCGCCCACCTCTTGCGAGCCAAGGCCGAAAAGGCGTGGGCGATAAGAAGCAAGCTGCCTGGCTTCGGCAGCGGCTCAATGTGTCTGTGGTGGCGGAGAAATCTGCGCATTGGTCAAGGCTCGAAATCAATCGGGCTGACCAACGGGAGGGATGTGAACGCGAGCGCCTACAGCCCCGACGAAGGTCAGGTTCTGTAGGCGTCATCAGCAGCGCTAGGACGGCTGCGGTTTTGTCAGGGGAGGAACGCCATCTCCTTGCAACCACTATACACAAATTCCGAATGGTCGTCGAGTTCGTTTCAGTTCGGATTCTGTAGATGCACATTCAGGATGATCATACGGCACTCTTGCGATGTAACGACCGTTTCATTATCATTGAACTCATGAAAGCGCAAAACTGGCTCATGCTCACGTACAAGGTGCCGGCCGAACCCGCCAAGAAGCGGATCGGCCTGTGGCGAAAGCTCAAGGGCATGGGCGCCGTCTACCTGCAGAACGGCGTCTGCCTGCTGCCCAAGAACGACGATCACACGCGCCGGCTGAAGATCATCGAGAACGAAATTCACGAGATGGCCGGTGAGTCCGTGCTGCTGGAGACGGTCGCCCTGGACAAGGGCCAGGAAGATAAGGTGGTTGGGCGCTTCAAGGTGGATCGCGATGAGGAGTACGCCGAGTTCATCGACAAGTGCGATGACTTCGACGCCGAGGTCGCCAAGGAGACGCGGGCCCGCCACTTCACCTACGCCGAACTCGAAGAGAACGACGCGGACCTCAAGAAACTCCAGACCTGGCTCGAGAAGATCCGCAAGCTCGACTTCTACGGCGCCGCACGCGGCGTCGAGGCCAAACGGCGCCTCGATCAGTGCGAGGCGCTGCTGGATGCTTACGCACAGCACGTCTTCGAGGCCCACGACGAAAACCGTTGATCAAAAGGAGTTCCCCGTGACTTTGACTGTCCTCACCTACAACACCCTCTTCGCGGGCCTTGACGGCTCAGACGACACGCGCGCCAGAGCCCAAGTCGAGCTCGTCAACGAGCTGCGTCCCGATGTCTTCCTGATGCAGGAAGCCAAGGGGTTCGACGCCAACGGCGGTGCTTGGCTCTATGCGTTGGAGCAGCGTATCGACATGCGCGGCTTCCTGGCCATCGCGCCGCGGACGGGCCAGAACGTCGCCATCTTCATCCGCACGCCGTTGCGGGCGCTGAGCTTCGAGGCCGACGGCGCGAACTTCCATCACACGCTCGCCACGCTCAAAGTGGCCGTGCCCGGCAGCGAATTGCCCGTCACATTCATCAGCGCGCACCTGTGCCCCAACGGCCCCGAAGTACGCCGTAGGGAAGCGGCGTACCTCGGCGTGCAGGCTGCTCCGGACCGGCTGACCCTGATCACCGGCGACTTCAACTCCGCCTCGCCACACGACCCTGAGCCGGAAGACTGGACAGCACTTGCGCCGCATCACCGCGCCCGCTACGTCGCCGACGATCTGCGAGGGTTGGACCGCAGCGTGCTGGCGCACCTCGAAGCGGCTGGGTGGGTCGATCTGGGACACCGGTTCGACGCAGCGGCGACGCCGACCGTACCCACTGCGGGCTACCGCGACGTCGAGTTCGCCACGATGCGCTGCGACTATCTGCTGGCGTCCCAGGCGCTAGCGGCCAAGGCACGCAGCTACCAGGTCATTAGAAACGCGATCACCGACGCGGCTTCGGACCACTACCCCGTGCTCGCCATATTCGAGCTGCCGTGAGACCAAGGTGCCGCCATGTACCTGCCCACATTGGCCGAGCGTACCCACATGCGTCCACCACCAGGAAGGAATCGAGAAATGAGTGAATCCAAGGAAGCCGCCTTGGCTGCGCCTGTGCGCACTGCCAAGGGCTGGCTCAATCGAACCGTCGCTGGCGCGGGCATCACGAGCGCATTGGGTGACTTCTGCTACGAGACCACGACGGTCATCCTGCCGGGCTTCCTCGCCGTGCTCGGCATTCCGGCAGCCGTCCTGGGCATCATCGAAGGCATCGCCGATGCGGTGGCGGCGTTCACCAAGATGGTCTCGGGCTACATCGCCGACAAGCTCGGGCATCGCAAATTGCTCGTACTGGTGGGCTACGGCCTCACGCCGGTGGGCCAGGCGCTCATTGCGCTGGCCGCCGGCTGGCCCCTGCTCCTGCTGGGGCGCATCGTGTCTTGGTTCGGCAAGGGACTGCGCGGCCCGCTGCGCGACGCCATCGTCATCCAGGCGGTGTCGCCCGAGACACGCGGCCGCGCGTTCGGCTTTCACCGGGCGGCCGATACCGTTGGTGCCGTTGCGGGACCGCTGCTCGGTGTCGCGCTGCTTGGGTGGTCACAGGCGCTGCAATGGGACAGTCCGGCGGGTCCGTTCCGTCTCGTGCTCTGGCTGTCCGTAGTCCCGGGCGCGCTGGCAGTGCTGGCCTTCCTCACGCTGGTCCGCGACCCAGAACACTCGGCCAACCCCGCGTTGAAGTTCTTCAGCACGGTACGCGGGCTGCCGGCACGCTTCAAGCGCTATCTCGCCGCAGTCGGCATCTTCGGCGTAGGCGACTTTTCTCACAGCCTGCTGATCCTGGCCGCGACCACGCTGCTCACTCCGAGGTTCGGTGTCGTGAAGGCGGCGCAGGTCGCAGGTCTGCTTTATGTGTGGCGCAACGTCGTCCAGGTGGTCGTGTCGTATCCGATTGGCTATCTCGCCGACCGAGCCGGCCATGTCCGCGTGCTGGTCGCCGGCTATGTGCTCGGTGCCCTGACGGCGGTTCTGACTGCGCTGGCGTTCTGGCTGCAGGTTGACAGCGTGCCGCAGCTCGCGGGCATCTTCTTCATCGCCGGGTTGTACGTGGCGGTCCAGGAGGCACTTGAATCCACCGTCACCGCGGAGATGGTGGACGCAGACAAGCTGGCGCTCAGCTACGGCGCTTTGGGGTCGGTGAATGGCGTCGCCAAGTTCGTTTCCAGCGCAACGGTCGGCGTGGTGTGGACCGCACTATCGCCGGTCGTCGGGTTTGCACTGGCGGCGGTGCTGATGGCTGCAGGCACATGGGCGCTCATCTGGTCGGACCGCAGGTAGCTGCAAAAGGAAATCTCATGAACTGGACTTCTATCGCGCCGATTGTCCTCGCCGCCTTCATGGCGTCGATGGTCGAATTCGTCGAGGCGTTGACCATCGTACTGGCGGTTGGCGTCGTGCGCGGCTGGCGTTCCGCATTGCTTGGCACCTCCGCAGCGCTGGCCGTCTTGCTGGCCCTGGTCGCGGCCCTCGGGCCCGCGCTGATGCGCATTCCGCTGCAAACCGTTCAGCTCGTCGTGGGAACGCTTCTGCTGCTCTTCGGGTTGCGCTGGCTGAGAAAGGCAGTATTGCGCGCTGCGGGTGTGCTGGCGCTTCATGACGAAGCCAAGGCCTTCGAGGAAGAGACGGCCGCGCTGCGGAGGCAGGCGTGCTCCGTTGGCCCGTCTATCGACACGTTGGCCTTCACGACCTCTTTCAAGATCGTCATGCTCGAAGGCATCGAGGTGGTTTTCATCGTTATCGCCATAGGCGCAGGTGGTGCACTGGTTCCAGCCATCGTCGGTGCAGGCTTGGCGCTGCTGACCGTCGTCGTGCTGGGTTTGTTCCTGCACCGCCCGCTCGCCAGCGTCCCGGAGAACACGCTCAAGTTCGGCGTTGGTGTCCTGCTGGCGGCCTTTGGTACGTTCTGGGTCGGTGAAGGTCTGAGCCTGGAGTGGCCGGGCGAGGATTGGGCCGTTTTGGCGCTGATCGCGTTGTTTCTCGTCGTGTCGCTGGGACTCGTGGCGCTGTGCCGTCGGCTTGGCCGGACAGCCGCTGCGCGCCTTGCGGCCATCGCCGCTCCGAAGCTCGCTCCAACGAAGGTTCCCAAAGAGAGCACCCTGCGCCTGATCGCAAGCGAAGCCATTTCCCTCTTCATCGACGACGGCTGGCTCGCCGCGGGCATCGTCGTATGGGTCGCGGCCATCTGGTTCTTCGGGCCGGCGGTTGCGTTGCCGTCGGCGGAAAAGGTCGCCATCTTGAGCATCGGGCTCGCCGCGCTCCTCGGCATCAGCGCCGGCAGGCGAGCAACCCGCTGACGGCTCGCCATGTCGGGCCGTCTTGTTCTCCTGCGCCATGGCGAATCCGAGTGGAATCGCGATCAACGCTTCACGGGATGGGCAGATGTCGAACTGACCGCCCTGGGGCAAACACAGATGCGCGAAGCGGGCCGCGCACTGCGCGATGCTGGCATCGAGGTCGACCTCGCTTTTGCCTCGGTGTTGCGGCGTTGTGTGCATTCGCTATGGATAGCTCTCGACGAAATGCAGCGATTCTGGATTCCACAGCAGTTGGACTGGCGCCTGAACGAGCGCAACTACGGCGGACTCACGGGCCTGCTCCGTGAAGATGCGCTACGCGCCTTCGGCGAGGCGAAGGTACGACACTGGCGCCGCTCGCCAAATGCCACGCCGCCCCCCGTAGATGAGCGAGCGTCGAGCCTGATCGCGATCGACGCACGCTACCCAGAGCCGGCGGCGCACCGTGCCTTGCAGGGCGAGTCGCTGCTGCAGACCATGGACCGCGTGCGCGAAGCGTGGATGGAGTCGGTGGCCCCCTCGCTTCACCAGGGCCGCCGTGTTCTGATGGTTGGACATGGCAATGCCCTGCGAGCACTTACCGCGATCGTCGAAGACCTGGACGACGATCGGGTCGCGAAGCTGGAAATCGCCAACGGAACGCCGGTCGTTTATGAACTCAATGACAGCTTGAAACCTCGGTCGAAGACAGTGCTCGACGCGGGATCGCGGACGCCTTCTGAGATTCTTTGACGACGAGAACGCAGGAGAGCCAAAACCATGACAACAACCGCATCGGAAACGGCAGCGCTCGAAGCGCATGACCGGTCCGGCCTCTCCGAAACAGAAGCGAAATCGCGACTGCACCAGTACGGCTTCAACGAGATTCCAGAAGCGCAGGGCAGCCTGGCAAGGGGCATCCTCAAACGGCTCTGGGGACCCATTCCCTGGATGCTGGAAATCGCACTCATCCTCGAAGTGCTGCTGGGCAAGGTGAACGAACCGCTTCTGATCGGTCTTTGGCTGCTTTTCAGCGCTGGTGTGGGCGGCGTCCAGGAGCGGCGAGCCCAAGGGGTCTTGGACCTTCTGCGAAGCAAGCTGAAAGTAACCGCCAGTGCTCGCCGCGATGGCACTTGGCGGGTCATTCCCGCGCGCGAGCTTGTTCCCGGCGATGAAATCCATCTCGGTCCAGGCGACCTGGTTCCAGCCGATTGCACCGTTGCCGAGGGGACGGCCGAAGTGGATCAATCTGCACTGACAGGCGAATCCGCACTCGTCGCCCGCAGCGTGGGCGAAATCATCTACTCCGCATCCACTGTACGCAGCGGCCAAGTGACGGCCATCGTTGCCGTGACTGGCGCCAAGAGCTATTTCGGTCGAACTGCCGAGCTGGTACGTTCCGCGCGGTCCGCTGGCCACCTCGACCAGCTTCTCTTTGCCGTCGTTCGCCGGTTGGTCGCCATCGACGCCGTGCTGGCGGCGTTGCTGGTGGTGTTCGCCCTATGGAGCGGCGCTGATCTGGTCGCGCTGATCCCGTTCCTGCTCGTGCTCGTGATCGCAACGGTCCCGGTGACGATGCCCGCGGCATTCACCGTCGCCAACGCGGTTGAGGCCCGCGCGCTCGCACGGGAGGGCGTCCTCGTGACCGGCCTGTCCGCCGTCCAGGAAGCGGCGACCATGGATGTGCTGTGTGTTGACAAGACCGGCACATTGACCCAAAACCGGCAGGTCATCTCCGCGCTGGTTCCTCTCGCTGCAGACGATACCGAAGCCGAACTGCTGGTATGGGCTGCAGCGGCCTGCAACGAGGCGTCGCAAAGCCAACTGGAATTGAGCATCCTGTCGGCGCTGGCCCAACGCGGGCTGCGACCTCTGGATCGGCTCCGACTCGTCCCGTTCGATCCAGCGCTGAAGCGGTCGGAGGCCTACGTGCGCCGTGGCGACCAGACCGTTCGGGTCGTACTCGGGTCACCGCCGACAGTAGCGCAGATCGCCGAGTCGATCGACGGAATGGGCCAGCGCGTGGAGGAGCTTGCAGCGACTGGAGCCCGTGTCCTGGCCGTCGCGGCCGGGCCGGAAGACGGCCTCATCGTCCGAGGGCTGCTGGCCTTCGGCGACACGCTGCGGGAAGATGCACCGGCGCTCATCCAGGCGGTGCGCAATCTCGGCGTGAAGGTGCTGATGATCAGTGGGGATACCGTAGCCACCGCTCGGGCGGTCGCAAGACAAGTGGGCCTTGGAGACCACTTCGGCGACGGTGTGGCACAAGCGGAGGACCCTCTCTGCTTCGACGGCTTCGCCCGCTGCTATCCGCAAGAGAAGTTCCAGCTGGTGCAGAAGCTCCAACGAGCCGGTCACGTCGTCGGCATGACAGGCGACGGCGTGAATGACGCCTCGGCGCTCAAACAAGCCGAAGTCGGCATCGCCGTCAGCAGCGCGACCGACGTCGCCAAGGGCTCCGCCCAGGTGGTGCTCACGCGGCCGGGCTTGGAGGACATGATCGCCGTCATCAACAGCGGCCGGCGAGTCTACCGAAGGATGTTGACCTGGACGATCACCAAGATCGCGCGGACGATCGAACTGGCTGTTCTGCTGACCTTCGGCTATATGGCCACAGGCTTCTTCGTAACGTCGCTGGCGTTGATTGCCGTGCTCGTGGTGCTGAACGATGTGGTCACCATTACGCTCGCCACGGACCGCGCCGGGATCTCGCAGGCACCGGAGCAGTGGAGCATCGGGGCCATTAGCAAGATCGCAGGTATTCTCGCTGCGGGATGGCTGCTCCTTGGCTTCGCCGTCGTTTGGGCTGCGCGGGACCGATGGGCCATGTCGATCCCACAGACCCAGACGTTGATCTTCGTCTACCTCATTTACTCAGCGCAGGCGACGATCTATCTGACACGTGTCCGGGGGCGGTTCTGGTCTTCCATGCCAAGCGCCTGGGTTGCCGCGGCAACGATTGGCAACGCAGTCATCGCGTCACTGATGGCGTACTTCGGACTGTTGGCGGAGCCGATATCTGGAACCGCCTTGTCCATCCTGTTTCTGCTTGTCGTCGGCGCGATCTTCCTTCTCGACGAATGCAAGATGATGTTCTTCGGAAGGACGACCCCATAGCGTCCCCTCCGGCCCTCACTTGCATGCGCGATGAAATTCAAGGCGACTTCTCATCGACGCGAAGAAACGGATTGTTGGGCGGAGGCTCCGCGAAGAGGCAGTTCGGAGTCTGCAAAAGGTAGCCATGCAGCCGACGTGATTTGCGCGGACCTGTGACCTCGCAGGTCCAAATGTTCAGACCACTGGCGTGCTTGCGGTGCAATGCCAGCTTCTCGAAGCGCTTTTGAACCCACTGCCAGCCCTCTACGTCATCCTGCTTGGCCATTGCCGCCACCTGCGGGTGCTCCTGGGCATACCGCTGGAAGACGCCAGGACTGACCAGGTAGGCGGTATCGGCCACGGTATGCACCAGCGCCTTCGCGTCATTGATGATCAGTTTGCGAACCTGGATACCCTCGCGCAGCCAAGTCACGAAATGCTCGCCTGAAGGGGCACCGTGAACGCTTGAGGGTGCTTTGGCGGGCGAAGCCGTTGACGGCGCCCCTCCTTCTGCCGGCCTCGGCTCGGGCTCGTGATTCGGCGTCGATGCCGGGCCAGTTGCAGTGGATGAAGGCTCCAAGTCCAACAGGTCAAGCAACGCGTCGACGCCAGCCGCGATGTTCGTTTCAGCCGGTGGCGTCATGCCCGGCGTATCGATCTCTTGAGCCTGGGCACGCTGCATCTCGGGGGTGTTGGGCATCGACGGCTGCGGTGCCTGTTCTTGATCTGCATCGACTTGGACACGCCCTGCGAACGGCACCGGCCGATCGGCCAATTCCCAAATCATTGCTGGCGGGAGTTTCAAAAAGGTGAAGCTGTGCGTCCAGCCGACTTCGCTCGTCACCGTCGCCTTCCAGATCGCCTTGCCGTCGGGCGTGGGCAAGACGATGCCGTGGTCCTGCAGCACGTTGAACACAGCCGTGTTGCTGCTAGGAATGCCATCGATGCCCTGAGACAGCAGATGGGCACGTAGTTTGTCCGAGACGGTCTTGCTTACCAGCCAGAGGGCATCCTGGGTCAGCCAGCCGTCCGAGGCTTGTGGCTGGTTCAACTTGAACTCTTCGCGGAGCAGGAAACGCAGCCCGTCGAGCAGTTTGCGCTGTAGGGCATGTTTCGGAGCGGCCATGGCTTTCGCGGGATCGCCGCCGAGTTCTTGCGCAACTGATGCCTGGTCGGCCCGGGTCACCAGTTCGCCAAGGATGCCGGCATGTTCGTACTGCCCAGCCAGCACGTACAGCAACGCGGACCACAGATCGGAATAGCCGCTGAGCCAGTCGAAAATGGCTGCATCGAGCAGGCGGGCGTACAGCAGGCCGGTGGCCGCACCATGGAGCCGGTATTCCCGGTCCTGCCTGTAGCGGAAGCGATACGCATGCCGCAGCGGGCCGTGCCATGGGTGCCAGGTCGAGCCATCGGCATACTCGACCTGCAGATCGACCGCGATCTTTCCGATGTCGTGCAGCAGTGCGGCGTAGGCCGTGGCGGCGGTCCACGCCTCGGCTTGGGCCGCCTGAGTCTCCGGCGCAGCGCCTACCGGCATCAGGTGGGACTGCCGTAGCTTGAGCGCATAGGCCACGATCTCCAGGCCATGGTCCAGCATGCCGCCCGGATAGGCGTGATGGTGACTTTCCGAAGCGGGAAACTGCTGGACCAGCTCGGCGTAGCGCTCCAGCGGCGAGAGGTAGAGGGTCGCGAACTGTTTGCGGGACAGGGAGGTGCGCTGCCAGATGTGGTCGAGCAGCCGTTGCCGCCGCGGCGTGGCCAACAGCACCGATGCCCGCTCAGGAGAGATCAGCCCCGTTCCAGGGGACTGAGACGGTGTGGAGGCCGCCATCGCCGGGGATGACCTTTTTCTTTGGAAGAACGGAAACATGAGATGCCCAGAGGAATCGGAAGCGGTCGAGCCTTTTGGCCTTTTCGGGTAGGGCCTTTCCCCTTGGGTCCATTCCCTTGGCCCTTCACAGCCCTTTGGCCCCGATCGGATATACCGCGCCAGTGGCGGCTGCGCTTCGATCAATGCGGCTTGGGCCAGCTCCCATTTGAGGGGGTAAGACTGCTATACTTGGAGCAGGGAGATGGCATGCCTCCGCCCTAGGTGCAACGCCCAGGGAAACCGCCCCTTGGGGCTAATGATGCCTACAGGTCCCGATCGGGGCGCTGTAGGTGCTTGTTTGCCTCGCTCGCCGATCTGGTGTATTCCACATCAAGGTCGCGCTGATGCGTTTAGAAGCTCTCCCGACGAATCGATGCCAAGCACCCGCCTCGGCCATTGCGCGTCCAGCGCCGAGGCCGAACCATGCTGTGCGTGGAGGTGCGATGCGCCTGACCGTCACGGTACGCCGGCATCGTGGTCCCAAGGCACGTGTTTCCAGGGAGCAAGCCTCGCTCTCAAAACCATGCCTCCTGACCAGTGTCCCATCGGCAAAGAAGGAGCAACATGACTCGTCTTTTATCTGTCATTGCGGTGTTCGGAGGCGGCGGAGTCGGGTGCTTGCTCCGCTGGTGGCTCGGCGTCTTGCTGAACCCGCTCTTCCCGACCGTCCCCATGGGGACGGTCGCGGTGAACCTGGTCGGAGGAATGCTGATCGGTTTGGCCAGTGCATTCTTCACCCACAGTGCCAGCCTTCCACCGGAGTATCGCTTGCTGGTCATCACGGGCTTCATCGGAGGATTGACCACGTTCTCGACCTTTTCCCTAGAGATCGTCACCCTCATCGGACGCAAAGAGTATTGGTGGGGAATTGGAGCAGCGAGTCTTCATTTGTTCGGATCGCTGCTCATGACCGCCCTGGGCATCCTCATCGTCAACGCGCTATTCGCTCGACATTGACCGACCCCATCGCGGCTGGACCGTGCCCCTTTTGTGCTCGCGGCGATGACTTGCTCGCTAACGAGCATGCGATGGTCCGCCGTGACATCAATCCGGTAGCGTCCGGTCACCTTCTGATCATCACTCGCCGCCACGTCGCGGACTTCTTTGAGGCGACTGCCACGGAGCGCGCAAGCCTCATGGCGTTGCTGCTAGAGGCCAAGGCGTGGCTGGCGCGCGAGTATGCGCCCGATGGTTTCAACGTGGGCGTCAACATCGGTCTTGCCTCTGGTCAGACCATTCCGCACGTCCACGTGCACCTGATACCGCGGTACCTCGGCGACACGCCGAACCCACGCGGTGGTGTGCGCGGCGTCATTCCCGACAAGCAAACGTACTGACAAAGGGAGTCATACATGCAAGGCGTTTACCTCAAGTTTTTCGTGCAAGAGAGCAACAAGCACCACGGAATCCTCACCTACGAGTGGTTGCTGGAGCAGGCGAAGGCGATCGGCATCCACGGTGGGACTGCCTTTCGAGCCATTGCCGGATACGGTCGCCATGGTCAGCTGCACGAGGACCACTTCTTTGAACTGGCAGGCGACCTGCCGGTCGAAGTTGGCTTTGCTTTGACCGAAGCCGACGCGCAGCGCTTGCTGGATCAGCTGTCCACCGAGAAGCTGACCCTGTTCTACATCAAGGCTCCGATTGAGATCGGCGAAGTGGGTTCGCCTGATGAGCCAGGAGCACCCCAAGAGGCGAAGTAAGGAGTTTGGTCATGTTCAACAAGATCCTGGTGGCCTACGACGGAACGCCATCGGCCGAATCGGCGTTTGAACAGGCGGCTCGCCTGGCGAGGGCCGAACGACAGGCACTGCACGTCGTTGCTGTGGCATGGACGCCGGAAGTCGAAACACGCGTGGCCATGGACATGCAGGTCAAGGAGTTCAAGGCTCTCCTGGAGCAGCTCCGATCTCGCGAGAGCAACATGGACCTTGATCTGAGAACTGAAGTCGCTGAGGGCAATCCTCACGAGCAAATCGTTCGCGTGGCGAAGCGGCTTGACGCCGATCTGCTCGTGATTGGCCATCGTCGGCGGGGACTGATGCAGCGACTCGCGGAGACGTCGGTCGCGAAGCGCGTCATCGATCGGGCGCATTGTCCGGTGATGGTCGCGAACTGATCGAGCGTGGGCTGGGCCACCTGCATATGGCGGAGGGTTAGATCGAGCATGTTCAACGAACTGCGGGGCCAGGCCGTATCCGATTCGAGCCCTCAACAGCTTGAAGTGCGTGCGCATGCTTCCCGCCGGTGCTGTCCCGCTTGCGAAGCGGCCAAGTCGAGTTCCGATGCCTACTTCAGCAAGACTTTTGGCGCGGGAGCCTCTGTCGCCGCGATCAGCGAACTGATCGCGGATGGCCTTGGCTTCTGCAGCCGGCATGGGCAAACGCTCATCAATGACGGGGTGTATGCGAAGCAGGTCGCCCGCGCCTATTCGGGCGCCATCGCGAAGATCCGCCCGTTGCTTCAGCAGTCGGTGATCGACGAACGATGCCAGCACCTATTCTTCTCGGCAGGGCACCGTTGCCCGGCTTGTTCGGCCGAGGACGCAGCGGCCGCCAAAGCTCTGTCACTGATTCGCAAGCGATGGCTGGAGACCATGGGGCCTGCCGAAGACGTGGATGCACTGTGCTGGTCTCACTTCGAGACGTTCGTTGGGCGATTGGCTATCGAGCCCCGCGGCCAAGCTCTACAGCAACACCTGGATGTTCTGCTCGCAGCTGGCCGAAGTCTGGAGCGCTCGCCGAGGGGTGCACTGTCCCAGGCGCTGGCGCTTCTAGGCCATTCTTCCTCAGTCTCGGAAAAGTTCTTGCAGGCCAACGCAGGCACTGCTCCCAAGCCCATGAACGGGTTCCTTGGCGATCCCTATGCCTGTCCGGTGTGCGTGGCCATCGGCGATGCCAGCTCGCATTGGCTGGAGGGACTTCGCTGGGCTGCGGACGACGTGGCCGCAGGGTGCCTGTGGCTGTTCGCGCCGTGCTGCAAGCGCCATGTATGCGAGGCGGCCCGGCTAGGGCGCCCGGACCTGGTCGCGCGCGTTGCGTCTTTCGCGCTTTCCGGACTGGCCGAACAGGCAAGGCAGCAAGTGGCCGGCATCGTGCGCGAGCTGGCACTTGCCGAGCAGCCAAAGCCGGTCTGGTACCGTCCGCGCCGGCGTCGGCGGGAAGCCTCCGCTGCGGGGATACAGCCGGGCAAAAGGTTCATCCTGCGTTGCAGAGGCTGCGAAGCGGAGGCCATTGCCTTGGAACGCGCATCGGGCACATTTCTCGACCTCATGCGTCACGCGCGTTATCGCGAGCTCCTCGCGCGAGGCCATGGCCTGTGTCTGCAACATCTGGCCCACATCCTGCCAGTGGCGCCGCCGGACATCGTGCGTCCATTTCTTGGTCGTTTGCATGCGGCCCACCTGGAAACCTTGCAGAAGGCCTTGTTGAGCCCCGGTGGTGAAACCGTGTGGCTTGAGGCTGTTCGGCGATTCAAAGGGTGGTCAATGCCCTCGGCTGTTGAGTAGCCAGGCGGCCTAAAGTCCTGCCTGGACGGATCGAATCCGATCAGGGTATAGTGACGGCTAGGAGATGGCATTCCTCCACCTTCGATGCTAGTCGAAGGAAACCGCCAGCCGGCTGATGATGCCTACAGACCCGATTCCGGGTGTGTAGTGCCGTCATGAGAAAAGTGCTGAGCTGTTGCATCGCCATAAACACCTCCGAGGATTTCTCCCCGGAAATGTTGACCGGCGCATTTGCAGGCTACTCTGAGCGGTTGCACTGCTACCTGGATCTTCCAACGTACCGACACGTCGGTCAGATTCCAGGAGGCATGCATGAGTTCATCAATCCCTTCGTCATCCATCGTGGAAGCGCTGCGCCCGCTTGTCGCGGACAGCGGGCTTGCGCTGGGGCTGCAATTTTGGGACGGTCGCGTCGAAACGCTCGGCAGCGGTCCGGCCGCAGTCACCTTGCGCATGCCTCATCCGAGCGCAGCGCTCAAGCTCATGCCGCCCGATCTCGGTGTGCTGGCACGGGCCTACATCCACGGTGACATCGACGTCGAAGGGACGGCCCCGGACATCGTTCGGCTGGCGATCGAGCTGGCGAGTGCCGGGGGCGCACATCGACGCCTGCTCAGCCGATTCGTTGGCTGGAGACCCTGGCGTCATAGCCCGGCCAGCGACAAGCGGGCCATTGCCCACCACTACGACGTTTCCAACGAGTTCTATCGGCTGTGGCTCGATCGGCAGATGGTCTATTCCTGCGCCTACTTTCCGAGCGGCTCGGAAACCTTGGAGCAGGCACAGGAAGCCAAGCTCGATCTGATCTGCCGCAAGCTGCAGCTCAAGCCAGGCGACCGCTTTCTCGACATCGGATGTGGCTGGGGCGCCTTGCTGCTATGGGCTCACCGGCACTACGGCGTGAAGGCGACCGGCGTGACCCTCAGCGAGCGGCAGTATCAGCACGTGCGCGAGCGCGTCCGAGAGCTGGGGCTTCAGGACTCCATCGATGTGCGCCTGCAAGATTACCGCCACATCCGGGGTCAGGGTGTGTTCGACAAGATCGCGTCGGTGGGCATGTTCGAGCATGTTGGCATCCGCAATCTGCCGGTTTACTTCGGCACCATCAATCGGCTGCTGACCGACGATGGCCTGGTGCTGAACCACGGAATCACGAACCGAGCCGGAGACGAAGCCGTGCGCGACGGTGCCGGCGAGTTCATCGACCGCTATGTGTTCCCGGACGGCGAACTGCCAACGATGGCGCAAGCGGCCGCGGCGATGGAGTCCCAGCAGCTCGAAGTGTTCGACGTGGAGGGGCTGCGCCCTCACTATGCGCGCACCCTCTCGCACTGGGTAGAGAGGCTGGATGCGAACCGCAACGATGCCATCGACCTCGTGGGGGACCAGACCTACCGCGTCTGGCGCGTCTACATGGCCGGCAGTGCGCAGGCATTCGAGCGCGGTTGGATCTCCGTGCATCAGCTCCTGGCCGCCAAGCGTGCGGTGAAAGGGCTGTCGGCCCAGCGATGGAGCCGCGAGCACATGCTGCCCTCGCCGTCCCCTGTCCTCCATCGGAACCCGGCCAGGGAGACGGCTCCGGAGCGCAGCGAGGCGGACGTATGAATGTCGCCGAGCACTTCCAGTGGGTTTGCAAGGCGCGTGGCCTCTCGCCGGACGCCGCGCAAATTGCGGCGGTCGGACGCCTGCAGCAAAGTTACGAGGATTGGGAAGCCTACGAAGCGATCATCGCGAATCCATTGAAGCGCTTTGTCATTCACCCGGCCACCCCGCAGGGAATCTACATGTGGGGCGGCGTCGGGCGAGGCAAGACGCTTTTGATGGACTGCTTCTACGAAGTTGCTCCCGTGAAAAAGAAGACTCGGATTCATTTTCACGAGTTCATGCACGACGTACACGGCTCGCTCGTAGACCTGCAGGGAGAGGCCGAGCCGTTGGATGCGTTGGCACAGCTCCTCGCATCGCGATATCACCTCATTTGCCTGGACGAATTTCATGTGTCGGACATTGCCGACGCCATGATTCTTTACCGCCTTCTGCTCAAGCTATTTGAGCATCACGTCCAGATCATCACGACCTCGAACTACCCGCCGGACGACCTCTACCGCGATGGTTTGAATCGAGACCGCTTTCTTCCTGCCATTTCGCTATTGAAGGAGCGGCTGCAGGTCATCAACGTCGATGGCGGGATTGACTATCGCGAGCACATGATGACTCGGTTGAAAACCTACTTCTCGCCGATCGGAGACAGCACAAACGCAGAGCTGGAGCGCATTTTTGAAGCGCTTGCGGAGGCCCCCGACGACACCTCGGCATTGAAGGTCGATGGCCGGGAAATAAAGGCCCATAGGCGCGCCAACGACATTGGATGGTTTTCGTTTCAAAGCCTGTGTGAAGGCTTTTATTCGCAGAACGACTATCTACAACTTGCCAGTCGCTTCAAAGCCATCATCCTGTCCGAAGTGCCTCAGTTGACGCCTCAAGCTGGCGCTGCCGCTCGCCGATTCGTCTGGCTCATCGACGTCCTTTACGACCACAACATCAAATTGATTATGTCGGCGGCTGTTCCACCCAGCCAGCTGTATGAGCAAGGTCCGTTGGCTGAGGAATTTGCTCGGACCGTCTCAAGAATTGAGGAGATGCAATCGGAATCCTATCTCCACAGCGCCAAACGCCTCGTCAATTTGGCATGGGCGTAAACCGATGAATTGAGACGCCAAACACTTATGCAAAGCCTGCACATCACTGCCATCGATGCAATGGAGATCCTCGACTCCCGCGGCTATCCCACGGTGGAGGCCAGCGTCGCGTTGTCCAACGGTATGCGATCCACGTCATCGGTACCTTCCGGCACATCCATCGGTGCTCATGAAGCCGTGGAGCTGCGCGATCGCGACCCGCTCCGATATGCAGGTAGAGGCGTGCAGCAAGCGGTGTCGAACATCCGCGATCTCATTGCACCCGCCTTGTGCGGAATGGACCCAACAGATCAGGAACGCCTGGACGAGCGCCTGATCGAATTGGATGGAACTGCAGACAAGGGGCGTCTGGGCGCAAACGCCATGCTTGCGGTTTCGCAGGCATGTGCTCGCGCCGCTGCTCGCAGTCAACAGTTGCCCCTCTACGCCTATTTGAGCGGCGGACAGGCCACACGCCTGCCAGTGCCGATGGCCAACGTCGTGAATGGCGGAAAGCATGCCGACAGTGGTCTCGATGTGCAGGAGGTCATGATCGTCCCGCTCGGCGCCCCGAATTTTGCGGAGTCCTTGCGATACGTGGCCGAGACGTTCTACGCCCTGCAACGGCTGCTGAGCAGCCGTGGCCTCACGGTGGCGGTCGGCGACGAAGGAGGCTTCGCGCCTCTAGTGCGCAGCAATGAGGAGGCGTTCGATTTGGTCATTGAGGCCATCGAGCGCGCCGGCTACAGGCCCGGGAAAGACATCGCCCTTGCACTCGACGTGGCGGCGAGTTCTTTTCATCAGGACGGCCGCTACAAGCTGTGGCGCACGGACTATCGCACCAAGACGAGCAGCGAGCTGACCGCAATGTACCGGGCCTGGGTTGCGAAGTACCCGATCGTCTCAATTGAGGACCCGCTGGCCGAAAGCGACTGGTACGGCTTTCAAGCCCTGACGGCGGAGCTGGGTGAGAGTATCCAGATCGTCGGCGACGACCTCCTTGTGACCAACACCCGCTTCATCGAGCGCGGTATCGAGGAAAAGGTGTGCAACGCGGCGCTGATCAGGCTCAATCAGATCGGCACGTTGACGGAGGCCGTGAAAGCGATCGAACTGTGCCGGCACGCGGGGTGGGAGGCCGTGGTCTCACACCGTTCAGGGGAGACGTGCGACAACTTCCTCGCAGACTTCGCTGTCGCGATGGGCAGCAGCCGCATCAAAGCCGGCTCGATATGCCGCGGCGAGCGGGTCTCCAAGTACAACCGGCTGCTGACAATCGAGCGGGAACTCGGAGCCCGTGCGCGGTTCATCGGTGCATAGAACAATCATGGACGCCACCGCTAGCTCAACTCTTCCACGCGCCCGTGAGGTCGATCGCGGCCTGGACAAGGCAATCCCGTTTGAGAGCATCCTGGGCGAAGGCGCCAGCGTGCACACGGCGGAGCAGCCAGACTGCTTTCACGACCTCGGCTTGGACCAGATCGTAGAGGCCGTCGTCTCGCCTTGGAAGGACTACGACCTCGGAGGGTTCTTTCACGCCAGTCTCTCCTCTGAGGACGCCATCGTGTACCGGCAGGAGGTGATGCGTGACCTCGAACAGCCGGACATCATGGCCGCCTTGCGCGGCTTTACCGATCGCCTCGTGGGCATGCGCCAACAACTGCCCCTGGCGACCAAAAGCTATAACGAACACGAGCGCAACCGCTGGCATCTTGGTGCGGTCCAACGCTATGGCGAGGCCATCACGACGTTGAGGCAGGAGTTGACCTCGCTGCTTCTGCGTTCGCGCGGGCTGCGACGCTGGCGCGAGTACATCGAGCGCTACTCACAGTCCTCGTCCTTCACGCGGTTGATGGAACAGGCGGCATGGTTGGAGCGCGATCTGGCAGCCATCACCTATACCGTCACGATCGAAGGCGCCGACGTCTCGGTCCGTCGTTATGCCGACGAGCCGGACTACACCGCCGAGATCGAGCAGACATTCGCGAAATTCCGGCGAGGCGCGGTGAAGGACTACCTAGCCAAGCTGCCCGTCACTGTGGGGCTCAACCACATCGAGGCCCAGGTACTGGATTGCGTCGCCCGGCTGAACCCAGAGGTGTTCGGCGCACTGTCGATATTCCGCCAAGAGCACCAGGTCTTCGTTGATCCGCAGGTGGAGCGCTTCGACCGTGAGATCCACTTCTACATAGGCTGGCTCGACTTCATCGCCCCATTTAAACGTGCGGGCCTGGCGTTCGACTATCCCGACGTGTCGAACGCAACGAAGGACATCGAGGTGCACTCGGGCTTCGATCTGGCCCTGGGCCGCCGCCTGCTTGGGGAACAGCAGTCCATCGTCTGCAATGACTTCAATCTTCATGGCGAGGAAAGGATGATCGTCATCACCGGCCCGAACCAAGGTGGCAAGACGACCTTCGCGCGCATGTTCGGCCAGCTTCACTGGCTCGCCTGTATCGGCTGCTCGGTGCCGGCCGCGCAGGCCCAGCTGTTTCTCTTCGATCGAATGTTCTCTCACTTCGAGCGCGAAGAAGACATTCGCAATCTGCGCGGCAAGCTGCATGACGATCTGGTGCGCATGCACCACATCCTGGCCCAGACGACGCCGCGCTCGATCGTGGTGATCAACGAGATTTTTTCGTCGACCACGCTGGAAGACGCCTTGTACCTTGGGGACGAAGTGCTCAAGCGGCTCGCCCTGCTCGACGCCATCACGGTCTGCGTGACCTTCCTCGACGAGCTTGCCAGCTTCTCGCCTTCGGTGGTGAGCATGGTTGCCGCGATCGATCCGGTAGACCCGACGGCGCGCAGCTTTAGGCTCGAACGGCGGCCGGCTGACGGCCTGGCGCATGCCCTGGCCATCGCCGAGAAATACCACGTCACCGGCGACTGGCTGAAGAAACGGATACCGCCATGAAAGCCTTGTTGATGCACCCGGATCGCGACTTCGACGGCGACCGACCGGTCCCGGTGAATGCCGCTACGCTCTCGCAGGACCTCGAACTGTCCACCTTGTGGACGGCCATGGCGGGTGACGACGATTTTCTGCTCGACATCGCGCGCAAGGCGACCTTGCTGGCGCTGGATACTGACGCGGCAACTGTGCGGCATCGCCAACAGGCGCTCATGGACGCGCTTGCTCATCCGACCGAACTGCGCGCGCTCTACGCCCTGGCAGTCGAGACGATCGAAGGCCGCAAGAAGCACTGGTTCGGCAGTTTCATGAACTACCCGAGCGGTGTTCTCCACAGTTCGGTCGACCTGATGCAGTTCTTGGTCGGCATGCTGCGAAAGCTGCGGACCTTCGCGGAGCGCGAGGGCGCGACGTTCGGGTCGCCGGGATTCAGCGCGCTCTTTGCCATGCTGCGGGCCGAATTCGCCGACGACTACCTTGCTACTGTGCAGCGTCACCTGAAGACGTTGAAGTTCGACGGTGGAGTGCTTATCAGCGCATCGCTCGGACGCGGTAACGAAGGCATCCACCACGTGCTGCGCCTGCCGCCCGAGAAGCGTCCGTTCTGGCAACGGTGGCTCCGCAGAGGGCCGCCGGAATTCGGGTTCCACCTGCACGAGCGGGACGAGGCCGGTGCTCGCTTCCTCAGCGAACTTCAGGATCGCGGCGTCAACCTGGTGTCCAACGCGCTCGCGCAGTCTTGCGATCACGTCCTGAGCTTCTTCCAGATGCTGCGCACCGAGTTGGCGTTCTACGTGGCCTGCCTCAACCTGCACGAGAAGCTGGCCGCCGCCCAGGCCCCGTGGTGCTTGCCCGGCATGGCCGAGCCGGGCGCGTTGCAGTTTGCTTGCAAGGACCTTCGCGACGCCTGCTTGGTTCTCAAGATGGGCGCAGCCGTCGTTGGCAATGCCGTTGAAGCCGAGGGTCGCGGCCTCATCGTCGTGACGGGTGCGAACCAAGGGGGCAAGTCCAGCTTTCTGCGGGCCTACGGTGTCGCGCAGTTGATGATGCAGGCCGGGATGTTCGTCTGCGCCGAGGCATATGTCGGTGAGCGCTGCACCGGCCTCTTCACGCACTACAAGCGAGAAGAGGACGCTTCGCTCAAGAGCGGCAAGCTGGACGAGGAGCTGGCGCGGCTGAACGATATTGCCGATGCCATCCGGCCAGGCGGCCTGTTCCTGTCCAACGAATCCTTCGCCTCAACCAACGAGCGCGAGGGGTCGGAGATCGCACGCCAAACGGTGAGCGCGCTGCGCGAGCGGCGCATCATGGTCGTCGCCGTCACGCACCTGTTCGACTTTGCGCACCGGCTCGCGGCCGAGCACCGGGCAGATACGTTGTTCCTGCGTGCCGAACGACGAGAGGACGGGTCCCGCTCCTTCAAGTTGGTCGTAGGTGAGGCGCTATCGACCAGCTTTGGTCAGGATCTCTATGCGCAGGTGTTCGGCACGGCGGCGGTACCAGGCTGACCTACCGCTTTTGTGAGGAAAGCGCGGCGGAAGATCACGTCTTCTTCCGAGTCGTTTTGCGAGGGGCCTTCTTGGCCGCGGGCGGCGCATTGACACCGATGCGCGGATTGCCCTTCAACGGCGCCTTCGAGTTCTGCTCGCGTTCAAAGACCTCGGCCGCATAGGCATCGAGCAACGATTCGCACTCCGCCAGCTGCTTTTCGGCGGTTTCACGCGCCGGCGCACCGTAGAAATCCAGGGTCTTGATGCGCTCCAGCCAGTTCTTCAGCTTCTTGAGGTCTTCGTCGTTTTCCTTGAGTTCCGCAAAGGTGTAGTGGTCCGCATCGACTTCCTTCGCGACCTCCTTCTTGTAGTCGGCGCACTTGTCCAGGAATTCCTCATAGTCCTGTTCCCGGTCCTTCTTGAAGTAGGCGACGACACGCTCCTCCTGCTTGGGGTCAAGCGCCAGCGTCTCGAAGATGACGGCGTCTCCGCCACCACGCTCGATCTCGCTTTGGACCATGCGTAATTGACGCTGGTGCTCGGTGGTTGCCGGCAGCACGCAGATGCTGTTCTGGATATAGACCGCCCCCAGGCTGCGGATACGCCGCCAGATGGCCACGCGCACCTTTGACGGTTCACTCGGAACCTTGTAGGTCAGAAGGAGCCAAGCGGACGTCGTCGTTTGCATCATTCACCATGTAGCGACCGTTACACAAAGTTTGTATGGTACCGGGTTACGGCGTCGGAGGCACGCCCGCGCTACAGCGGTGGAAACGCTCTCGGCGGCACGTGACATGCGGCCGAGGAGCACTGGAAGGCCTCATGCAGGCGATGGACTGCTCTGCCGCACGATGGTGACCGCGCAGGGCGCGTAGGCCACGACCTGACGCGCAATCGAGCCGATCAGCCAGCGCTCGAACAGCGTGTGTCCGCGGTGGCCAACGACGATGTGGTCGATGCGGTGCTGCTCCGCATAACGCACCAGTTGCTCTGCGGGATGGCCGACGACGAGCTGGGCTTGTGCGCTCAGGCCATCGTTGGCTAGGCGCACTCTCAGCGCCGAGAGGACGTGGTGGTAGCGGCGCTGCGCATCCTCGATGGCAGCTTCCGCCTCCACTTCGTCACCGAACTCCGGGGGGCGTGCCACGACCAGCACGTGTAGTTCGGCGCCGTAGCGCTTTGCCAGGTCGACGGCGAAGCCGTATGCCTGGTCGGCGGATGCCGACCCGTCATGCCCAAGTAGGATCTTGTGGATCATGATGCTCTCCTCACAGGAGCGCCGCTCCCTTCACCGATGGCGGCGGCTTCATCGGGCTGCGCCGGAACCTTGTCGATCAAGTGGCGCGGCAGGAAGAAGGCGTTGGCGACGAGCGTCGGCACTACGGCGCTCAGGATGACCGTCGCCACCAGGGCCGAATACTGTGCCTGGGTGATGACGTTGTGCGATAGGCCGAACAGCGCCGCGATCGTGCCGAAGGTCAATCCTGTGGACATGAGCATGGTCGTATAGGCGGCCTCGCCGCGCGGCGCCTTGTAGGCGCGTGTGACCGGATAGACACCGACGATCTTTGTGACCATCTTGGCGACGAGCAGCACCAGCATCGCCGCAGGCGCTGCCACGAGTGCGGGGATGGACACCAGCGAACCGGCACGAATGAAATAGAACGGGGTCAGCAAACCAAAGGTCAGCGTGCGCAGGCGCCGGACCAGCACATGGTCCTTGCCGACGGTGCCCGCCAGCACCATGCCGATCAGGTAAGCAGGCAGCACGGCTTCGCTTTCTGCCCAGGTGGCGAGTGCGCCCATGCCGAATAGGCACAACATCAAAAACTTTGCTTCCAGCTCTGACGGCCGACCACCGAAACGGCGGAAGAACCACGGCGTAATGATGGGCAAAACAATGAAGACGACCACGCCGGCCCCTAGGAAGATCAGGGTGCGCATGCTGAATGGCGCGAACAGCAGGCCGAGGGCGACGACGGTAGCCAGGTCCGTCACGAAGCAGGCGGCCAGGACCGTCTTGCCGTAGTTCGTCTGATTGAGTCCGAACTCCAGCATGACCGCGTACACAACGGCGACGGAGGTAGTGGACATCGCGATGCCTGCGAGCCAGCTTGCCTGACCCGACCAACCGAGCGCGAACCGGGCAATGGCGGCACAGCCGAGAAATGGCACCAGGAAGCTGATGAAGCCGACAGCGCAGGCCTCCTTCCACTGCCGCTTGAAGACCACCGGGTCCAATTCCGCGCCGGCCAGAAAGGTCAGCACGATGGCACCGGCCCCGGCGAGGAACTTGAGCCAGGAGGCATCGCCTGCCAGGATCGTGCTTCCGAGCAGCGCGCCGATGATCAACTGCGCAATCGTGCCGACGACGATTTCCGAGAGCGCTGTGGCTACCTTCAGCCAGATCGACAACAGTGTGGCGATCAATGCCAGTCCTAGCCAGAGCGCGGCCTGAGCCCAGATTTCGGTCATGGTGAGCCTTCCTTGGGCAACACACCGCCGTTCGTGGGGTCGCCTTGTTTTGGGTTGATGACGCCGAAAACCGCGGGAATGCGTGCGTAGAACACGCGCACGTTTTCCTTCCGCAGCAGCGCGAGCAGCTGGTCCACCTCGTCGTCGGTGACGATGAACTCGACCTCCACGGTCAAGGTGCCGGCCAGCTCGAAGAAGTGATCTTCATGAAGGACGTGGTGGCTGCCGAAGCCGGCCATTGCCCGGAAGGCGGACCCGCCTCGGATGCCCAGCTTGTTCGCCTGTTGCAGGAGCCACTCCCACAGCAGCGTGCGATGGATGCGCTGATCCTCGTGGACGTAGAAGCGCAGGAAGCAGCCATTCATGGCCGCAGCTCCGGGCAGCCCAGGAATGCGAGCGCACTCCTCGAGCCTGGAGGGGGCTCATCGCTCGCGGTCGCAATCGCGAGCCCTGGAAAGCGTGACGATTCGTTCACTTCCGGCTCCTTCAGAACATGGAGCGGGTGGGCATTGGTCGAACCGGAAAGAAAAATGCCTACCGCGCTCACGTTGAGCTTGGTAGGCATCATCAGCCCTTCGGAGGGCGGTTAGAGGAGGTATGCCATCTCCTGTGATCCATTCTAGCGAATACCCCTCGGAGCGGCAACTTCGGGGCGTGTCAAGTCTTGCCCAAGAGCCCTTCGAGGATCTCCGCCTGTTTCGTGAAGTCTTCTGGTCGGCGCTGCCGGAAGGTTTCTAGGTTGCTGAGCTTCCAGCGCAGAGCGGGTAGTTGCGCCGCATGCTGACAGTGCAGCAAGGACCAGTCGGGTTCCGCTCGCACCAGGCCGGTCAGGAATTGCCGCTGCGCAGCCGTCAGTCGCTGCGGCAATTCGCTTCGCAACTGCCTGCGTGCTTGCAGGAGCGTGTCCAGCGAGCTGTCCACCTCAGTCATGCCGACAAAGGCCCGCTCATACTCGGCCGCGACGTCCTTGTCGTTGCCAAATAGCACTTCATGGGGCGGCCTGTTGTGTCCTGCGAGGTACACCACGAAGCACTCGACCATGCCATCGCTGATGCCTCCCGATTCGTAGAGTTGCCATACGTCGAACAGGTCGCGCGGATGCTGCCGGTCCAGCGCGGCGACCAATTTGCTGGCGTACAACTCGTCTCTTGCCAGCATCGGCAACTCGAATTCAACGCCGAACAGGTCGCTGCTTCGACTGCTTAGCGGCCGTCGCTCGGTCGGGAGGACGCTACCGCGAAACACGACGTTGACCTCCACCTTGACCTGGCTGGAGTCGTTCTCGACGATCAGCTTGGTGTCTCCCAAGTCCTTGGAGCGAACCAGGCGAGTCTGCACACCCAGCGGTGCGACACGGGTGGCGATGGCCGCCAGCTCCTGATTGATCGCCTGCAGCGCTTCGTCCCGTGGGGTCTGCCAAGGCAGGTACACGACATCGATATCCACCGACAGCCGCGGCATGTCCTGCACGAATAGGTTGATAGCCGTGCCACCCTTCATGGCGAAGACGTCGCTTGCGAACACGTCTGGCGCGACGGACAGCAGCAGACGAACCGTGTCGGCGTAGGCTTTATCCATGAGGTTTCAGGCTCAACAAGGTTCCGTCGTCCATTCGGCTCATCCAACGTGTTGAACTACCGCTGCGGACCGAGTGGTGCGCCAGCAGCGCATCCACGTCCACGAAGTTGGTCTCGCGCGCCCAAGTGAGGAACAAGCGCACTGCCTTCACGCTGGTGCAACAGGACAGCAGCTGTCCGAGCATGTCCTTGCGAGGGCTGCGCAAGCCGTCGAAGAGATTGCGCGCCTCTTCCAGACTTTGTTTCGTGCCGGCTTCGTAAAGCAGCTCCAGAACGGCCCGCTCCGAAACCGCCACCTTTAGCTCCTCGGGACTGCCCGGAGGTGTCATCAAGGTCTTGCTGGCCAGTGACGTGTCTGGCCACTCGAACAGGTGGGCGTGGACGTAGCGGGCTGGAAAGCGGGAGGTGAACCAGGCCGGTAGCGCGTAGCGGCTGTCGCCCCACAGAACGAGGGTGTCCCGGCTGCCCAGGTTGTGCCTGACGCCCTGCAGCGCCAGGGCACTCTTGCCGCCGACATGCAATCCGGGCACCCGCCGCTGCAGGAACTTGAGTGCCCCGTAGACGCCAAACTCGTCATTGGGGAAAGCGTAGACGCCCTGCGCCAAGCGCACGAGCCAGCCCCCGTCGGCATAGTGGGCCGCGAGCTGGGGCGATACCTGAAACCGGCCGAGGGTGGCCAGATCGAACGGCGCCCCGCGCGGTAGCTCCGCCTGCAGCTTCTTGATTACTTGGTGACGAGATTTTCCATCCATGCTATAAAAATAGCACAAAATCCAATCAAGCATGTTGCCACCCTGTAGGTGGAGTCGTAAAAATAGCATATGGCTTTACTTTTGAAGCAAAATCTAATCAACATGACGCCAGGCTACCCACGCAGCCCGTCTGCGACGAACTCGCGGCGGGGGGCGAGCTAAACCACAGCTCGGGTGGGGTATCCCTGTCGAACGGAGGTGCAACATGAGTACCAACTCGCACAACGCACATTGGAGCGGCCGGCTGGGCCGGGCGGCTGGCCGCGCCTGGCGCGGCTACCGACGCCAAGAAACACGTACCGCAGCCGCCCTCAGTGCTCGTGGAATACCTGCCGCCTTCACGCGCGTCATCTTGTGGGTGGGACAACTCGCAGTCCTCGCCATGCTGCTCTACGCAGCTTTCTGGGTGACTCTGTTGGTCGCCGTGGTGCTGGTCGTCCTGATCGCAAGAAATCAGGACGACGAGGACGAGGCGTCCAACCCAACGGAATGGCGCTACGGGTCGGCGGGCTACGGCCTCTACACGTCAGACGAGCACCGCATCGACCCACACGACCCTGAAGACGAACAGCCGTAGAAGCAACTATTTCGCGGCCTTGAGCGCAACCCCTGCGCCTTTGCCTCCCGCTGCTTGAGCATCGCGTGTGCCGGAGGCCAAGCCTTGAATGGCGTTGCCGGCGCGCACCCCCACCCATCCGAGCGCGGTCACCCAGAAGGTCGGCAGAACGATGAACATCGCCGCCAGCACGAAGTTGAGCAGCATGTCTCCGAAGGCGTTGTTCAGCCCGATCAGCGGGTCGAAGTTGGTGTGGGGCCGGTTCGCTCCGAAGCCCCAGCCGTAGAGCGCATCCAAGATCGTGCTGTCCAACCAGCGCCCGAGCTGGAACCAGAAGTCCACGAAGAACAACGCGAACTCGACGCAGCTCACGGTGATGACGGCTTTGAGCTCGTAGGTGCCGAACAGCAGCACCAGCGGGATGCAGATCACCAGCGCCATCTTCAGCAGCGACAGCACCATCGGCAGCGCCTGGCGAACCACGTCCATCGCCGGGAAGAACCCGATCGACCCGACGGCCAGCCCGAGGTCCCCCGCGCCGCGCGTTACGACGTTGGGCAGGGATTTCTCAATCTGGCCGCCGTAATCCGTGTAGACGGAACCCTGGTTCATCTTCTGCTGCTTCGGCGAAACCACCGCGCGGACCACCGAGTCGTTGACCTCGTTCTGCGACAGGAAGCCCGCCCAGCGCCCCAGGCGCGTCAACAGATCGGGATCGACCTGAGCCAGCAGGCGCGCGCGCAGCCCGCTGCTGCCGTCCGACCACCACTGCCGACACGTCGGGTAGCCCCCTCCGCTGTCCACCTGGGCGAGGCCCGCATCGCGCGTCGCGTCATAAGGCCAGGCCGTGCGCGGCGTGCTCGAATGGTAGGTGTCGTAGAAGCCTGCATTGCTCTGGAAGTAGCTCGACCCGATCCAGGTGACGTCGTTCATCTGGTCATCCGACAGCGTGGGCCGGTTCATGAACAGTTTGGCGCGCGACGGGCCATAGCAGTCATGCACGAAGTCGCCGACCTCCTGCGCGAGCACCGGGTCGTTGATGCGCGTGGCGTCCACGTCCATGCGGATCTGCCGTAGGTCTGTCCCGCAGGGAATGGCCGCCACCGCGGCGCCGGTCACGGCCTTGGAGATGGCGTGCATGAAGAACCACCACACCGGCAGCAGCGCGCTCTGATTGTTCAAAGTCGTGTAGACGTTCGCCCAGCCTGTGTCGGCGGGCTGAGGCACGTTGACCTGGCATTGCGCCGAGCGCGTGGTGTCGAACTTGATCGTGCTTAGGTCGACGGGGATGAAGGGGATGCCGGCGAACATGATGACGAAGATCGCCACCCACACGCGGTTCTCGATGCGCATGGACGACAGCACACCCTTGTTGCCCTCGTCCGCGCCCTCGGCGCGTGCGCGCAGCCACTCGTGGATCACGATGGCGCCGAAGGGCAACGCGAATACCCCCGAGGCCACGAGGATGTTCCAGATGCCGTTGTTGACCACCCAGCCCACGAGGGTGAGGTAATACTCGAGATAGTCCGTGGTGTAGAGCGTCATGACGTTCTCCCCGTTCTTCAATTCGCGCGCAGCAGTTGGCTGGCTTCGAGCAGCACGACCGCGACGACGGCGGCCACCTCCGCGCGTCGCAGGCGCTGGCCGGCCTCGGGCTCTGGCTCGCGCTCATGCAGGCGAGCACGCATCCACCGCCACCCAACCGCCGTGGCGGCGTACAGCAGCAGCCGCCAGACCAGGAAGTGCAGCGAGTGCGCGCTCAGCCAGCGCTCCCAGCCCGCGACGCTGCCGACGACGCCGATGCCGATGACGTTGATCGCCACCGCAATGCCTGCGACCAGCAGCGCCCACAGCAGCCCGAGGCCGACGCGGCGGTTGAACAACCAGGCTGGCCGCAGCCAGCGCCATCCGATGCCGGCCATCAGTGGCTCCGCGGCTTCTGCACTTCCTTGAGCCGGTCGCGCGTGGTGTCGCCCTCGAAGATGCCCCGCGAGCCGCCGGCCCGCGTGTTGTGGCGCTGGACGATCGCCATCGCGGAGTTGCCCGCGAGTGCGCGCCGCAGTTCGAGCTCGGTCTTGAGGTTGTTGATCTCCTGCTCCAGCGCGCCGTTCTCCTGATCGACCGCCTTCACGGCGAGGTCGTTGGCCGCGACGTTGGGTTCCTTCTTGCCGGTCAGCAGCGTGCGCTGCAACAGCAGGGCCTTCTCCAGCACGGACGACAGCGCCGCCTCCGAAGCCAGGCGCTTGCCGAGCAGGTCCTGGTCGGGCTCGTCGCGCAGCGCCTCGATGACGCCGCGCGTGATCGGCAGCGAGTTGCTGCCGGCCGCTTCCAGGTTCGCCACCGTCGTGGGCTTCGCGCCCGTCACCAGGTCTTGCAGCGCCTGCAGCTTGGTCTCGTACTCCTCCTGGATGACCGGCGTCAGGCCCACGCCCGGCGTGGTCTGCGTCTTGGTGCAGGACTCGCAGGTGCGCTGCTCGCGTTCGCCGAGCACGCGCGTCGCAAAGGCGGCGGCATCGTCGGGAGAGCTCCAGGTCTGGCAGGTCAGGCGATTGCCGCAGCTGGCGCGCGGGATCGACGAGGTATCGCTGACGCTGCGGCTGTTCAGCAGGTTGTAGCCGGCGCGGGTGACGTCGCCCACCACCTTGATCGAGCTCTGGCTCGCACCACCCGCGCTGGCGCCCCCGACCCAGGGCACACCGTTGTTGCCCTTGTTGGACTCGGCCTGCTCGACGGAAGCCACGCCGTCGCCGTTCGCGCTGACCGCATCGCGCATCGCAATGCCTTCGGACAGCTGGTCCCAACTGGTTTGACCGCCGGCCATGTCTGCCATACGGTTGGCGATGGCGCGGCAGGTCATCTTCGAGCGATCGAAATCCAGCCGTGCCTGCAGCACACCGTTGGTCAGCAGGTTGTAGAGACCCGGATCGGCGCGCTGGATGATCAGCGCCGGCAGCGACGCCACCGCGGCCGTGGCGTTCTGAATGACCGACGACATGATGGCCTGGAAGCCATTGGTCAGGCCATTGAGTTGATTCTGGAGCGTCGTCGTGATGCTCATGTTTCCGCAGATCAGGTTGCTGTTCCACCCGATCCCGACGCCGATGCTCTGCATGTTTCCGGCGCCGCTCATGGAGACGGCGCGGCCACCGCCCACGCTGTAGAGCACGTCGTCGCCGATCACGCTGCCGCTGACGCTCACGCTGTTCGGGTCGATGCGGGTTTGCGCCCAGGCCACGCCCACGGCTGCTGTGACGGCGCAGCCGAGCGTGATCGACAGTGCGTGCGGCCTGGCGCGTCGAAGGAAACGGAAAAGAGCTGCTTTCATCGGATCACCTCACTGGAAATCGACGCTACCGAGGAACACCTGGCCGCGGCGCTGGCAGCAGGCGTAGGGCCGCCACAGCGCGAAGGCGTAGTCGCCCTGCTGGGCCTGCACGTGCACGTTGCTGTTCGGAAAGACCGCGCACGTGGTCGAGAGCGTTGGGGTCAGCTCTTGCCACTTGCCGGTCGAGGCATCGCTCTCCATCAGCGCACCGGCGGGCCAGTAGCCGTCGCTGGCGGTGGCGAGCAAGGGCTGGTACACGTGGGGCTGCATGCGGCGGGTCACCACGTCGCCCGCGCGCTGCGCGACCACCGCCCCGCTCTTGTAGTCATCGGTCTGGTGAAGGAAGCCGCCACGTGCGTAGACGTTGCCCCACAGGTTCAGCGTCGTGCGCGCGCCGATCTCGCGCATGCCGGGAACGAGGGCTTCCGGGTAGACCAGCTCCGGGATGTTGTAGCGCCAGGCCAGCGTGTCCAGCGTGCTGAGCAGGTACGGCATGAAGGCCGTACCCGCCCCCTGGCAGGTGTAGCCCGACGCGCTGGCGAACTGGCTGAAGGCGTAGCCACCAGGGTGGCCGATCACGTCCGCGTTCTTGAACTTGGCGAGGTTGTTCTCGTTGTCGTGGTTCGTCGTGCCGTCGCCGCCTGCCTTCGCCGTGGAGTTGGGCATGCTCATCGCGCGCACCTCGACCCACGGGTTCGCACCCGTGTTCGAGTAGCTCGATACCACGGCATCGGGCACGTAGTGCCGCACCTTGGTGGACGTGCGCACCGAGCAGCCGAAGGGCGTGCAGAACAGCCAGTAGCAGATGCCGACGACGCGGTAGGCCAGGCAGTCAGGCGAGACGGTCGAGGCCACGATCGTGGCGGTGTCCAGCGCGAACGACGATGCGGCACCGGCCAGCAGCACCGAGGCAAGGCCCAGGCGCGCACGGCGCGAGCAGGCCTGCGGCAACCGCAACGACAGGCGGCTCATGGTGTGGACCTCCGGAACGTGTCGATGCGTGCCACGGCGCGGGCCACATCCGCGTCTCCGTAGACCACGTAGCGGCGATCGACCACCACGGCCGGCAGCGCGGCGATGCCCAGGCCCCAGGCATCGGTCACGTCCTGGTAGGCGCGAGCGATGCGTCGCTGCAGCTCGGGGCCGCCGTCGCGCAGACGCTGCTGCACGATGGCGGCGGCGCGCGCTGGATCGGCGGGCAGGTCGGCCGCCAGTTCAGCCTCGATGCGCGCCGGCAGGTCCAGCTCGACGAGGCGTGCTCCGGCCACGGACTGCACCGGATGGCTGCGGTCGGTCACGACGAGCACGTCTGCGGCCATTGCCACGGCGCTGAACGTCGTCAGCGCGGTGAGGGCCGCGAGCAGCGCCATGCTCGTGCGAAGGGTTCGCCCCAACCGCGAAGCGATGAAGAAGGGAGCCGTCATGCCAGGCGTCCTCGGAGTCGATCGAAGGCTCCATCGAACGCCAACACGAGCCCGGCCGCGACAAACAAAGCGCACGAGCGATGCCCCGCTTTGCCTCGGCCAACGACCAAAGAAAAGCGGGAGCCGAAGCTCCCGCGGGGATCAGTGGATCGCGGCCGCAGCCTGCACGGCGCGCAGCGCGTGCTTGCGCCAGAACGGATCGACGACCCGGCCGGCCAGGACGCGCGCCTGCAGGCGGAGCCCGGCGGCCGTGCAATGGTTGTCCCAGCCCGCCTCGAAGGCCGCCTCGACGCGGAGGTATTCGACCTGCTTGGCAACGGCGGCGATGTCGTCGTCGGAGAGGACGGGCTCGCACCAACGGATGGCCGTAGCCCAGACCTGGCCGGCGAGCACCAGACGGCCGAGTTCGTCATGCACGAGGACCAGCTCCGGCCGGAAGCCCAGCGCGTCGGAGTCAAAGTTCAGCTCGAACTCGTCGTTGGCCACGCACGCGGCGGCCATCGCCATCGCATCTTCGATGAGGCCGCGCTGGCCGAGCGCGAGCTTGCAAGGCGCCCACCAGGTGCCGTAGACCGGATCGTCTTCCGGGTACTCGACCTCTCCGCAGCAGGTGATGGTGAACTGGCGCCAGAACACGTCTTCACGGATGAAGGTGCCGGCGCGGTAGGGCGTGGCGACGAACGACACGCCTTCGACAACATGGATCTTGGGTTGCATGGCAAAGCTCCTGGGAAGAAATGCGCAGGCGCCACAGGTCCGCACGGGCCTGGACTACCCGCGCGGGTTGAAGAAGGGAGAGAGTCGGGAACGGATCGAGGCCCGCGGCTACAGCAGGCCGTGATCGGCGAAGGAGTACGGCGGCCCCTCGCCCACGATGAAGTGATCCAGCACGCGCACGTCGACTAGCGCGAGTGCAGTCTTGAGCGTTTGCGTGATCGCCTCGTCGGCGCGCGAGGGCTGGGTCACCCCGCTGGGATGCTGGTGGGCAAAGACCAGTGCCGCGGCGTTCAGCGCCAGCGCGCGCTGGACCACCACCCGCGGATAGATCGAGGCCGTGTCGATCGTGCCTCTGAACAGCGGCTCGAAGGACAGGACACGGTGGCCGCCATCCATGAAGATGACGGCGAACATCTCGTTGGGCTCTCCGACGAGCTTCAGGTGCAGGTAGTCGCGCACGGCGGCGGGACCCGACAGGCAGGGACCGGCCTTGAAGAGACGCTGCTCCAGCAAGGTGATGGCTTGCCGGACGATCCAGTCTTCGTGCTGGGCGGCGATGAGGGACAGTGACTCCGCGCGGGAGTCGGCGACGATGCAGGACATAGCGAACCTCCAAGGGGTGAAGTTGGGAGGTCCCGGCCCCGGGGGGTGGACCCTCCGGGACGAGATGAAGAAGCACGAGCGAGAACAAGCGGCATCCACCACCGCGGGCGCGGTGGTTGTTCGCAGCCAGGGATGCAAAGCGAACGGGGCGATCAGCGCGGACGCATCCGCGGCGTAGCCTTGAAGATCGTCGGCTACCTGGGCATGTCGCCGGGGGACTCGGCAGGCATTTCCTTCGATGGGGCGGCGTCGGCGCCCCCCGCGGCTACTAGGTCGATGGCCGACAGCAAGGCGTCACCTTCGACAGGTCCGCGCAAGAGCAGCGTCTTATCGGACTGGCGGTCTTGCAGGCGCAACGTGGGTGTGGCGGCAATCTGCTGCTGGGCGGCTTCGGCGGCCTGCGCGCGGATCGCCGCGTCGGCCGCCGCGCCGTCCACGCACTGCTGCGCGGCTGGCGTGAGGCCGGGATAACGCAAGCCTTCGGGGAGGCCCTGGCCGTCGCCGCGGGTGTGGGCGTAGACCCATTCGACGGCCTGCCAGAACGCCGCCTGGCCGCCGTGCAGGCCGACGCATTCGACCAGGCGGGCCTCGGTGGACGCCGCTGGTTCGTGCATCGCCAGCGGCAGGTGGTGCCACTGCCAAGCCACGTCGGGATGCGCGTCGATCCAGCGCTTGAGCACCGTGAAGTACGCGCGGCAGAACGGGCATTCAAGGTCGGCGTATTCGATGACCGTGAAACGCGCATCCGAGCGGCCGTAGCGCCAGGGCGGGCCGGCCGGCATCGGCGCGGCTGGCCGCGCGTTGAGCAGCGTATCGGGCTTGACCCCGCCGAGCATCCCGACGGGCAGCGTCGTCGCAGCGGGGTCGGCGCTGGGCGAAGTATCCGGACGCAGCATCGCCCAGACCACGACGACGATGAGCAGCGCCAATGCCGCGAGCCCGGCCAGGACGACGCGGGAACGATCGAGACGAGGCCAGCGCATGTCGATCTCCTTCAGGTCAGCGCATCGAGCGCCAAAGGCTCGATGCCGCGGGCGCGGTCGATCTTCTCGGCCACCTTGAAGGCCGCATCCAGTTCGCCGATGCCGTGCTGGCGCATCAACTGGAAGCGCTCGGCCTTCTCCTCCGGCTCGGTTTGCGCGAGCGCAAGGTACAGGCTGGGTGGCACCGCGCGGAACAGCACTTCCATGCTTTTGGAAAGGATCACGCCCTCGCTGAAACTGCCGGCCTGCTTGCGCGCCGAGAGCATCAAGGCCTTCTGCGCCGGGTTCAGCTCGCGGAAGCGCGCGATCTTCTCGACCTCATCGGGCGGCATGGACAGGCAAATCCACCACTCGATCATGTTCAGCATCGGCTCGGCCGCCTTGGGCAGGTCGTCGATGTTCTGCGTCGCCAGCCAGTACCACGCGCCGAGCTTGCGCCACATCTTGGTGATCTTGACGACGTAGGGCGCAAGCAGCGGGTTCTTGGTGATGATGTGGCCTTCGTCCGTGACGTTGATGATCGGCCGGCCCAGGAACTGGTCGCGCTCGGCGATGTTGTTGACCGTGTTGATGAGGCTGATGTACGCGATCGACAACTGCGCGTTGTAGCCCTCGCGCGCGAAGGTCGCCAGGTCGACGATGGTGATGTCGGCCTCGGGCCAGGGCGTGCCGGGCCGATCGAACATCTGGCCGTCCACGCCCTGGCAGAACATATCCATGGCATCGGCCATTTCCAGCAGTCGCGCGCGACGCGCTTCCGGCAGCGTGGCGTCGCGGGCGCGCTCGCGCAGCGCATCGCGCACGTCGCGCGTGAGCACGGTGCGCTTCTCGCTGACGCAGCGCTGGGCTGCGTCGAGGATGCACTGGCGGATCAGACTGCGGTCGGCACGCGTCATGCGCGCTTCTTCCTTGTCTTCGCCGCCGGTGATCATCAGGCGCGCGGTGATTTCCAGTTCACCCAGCACGTCGCGCTGCTCGTCCGCGTCCGCAGCCTGAGCCTTCTCGTCGCGGTCCTCGTCCAGGTCGTCGGCGTCGAGTGTCTGCACCTGGCTCGGTGTCTCGACGAGGCGATGCGCATCGGCGAACGGCGCGAGGCTTACGCCCGCGCCGGGCGCGAGCTTGACACGATGCACCTTCAGGCCCAGGCGTGCGGCGAAGTCGCCGAACAGGCCGAAGCTGTTGCCGGCTTCCACGATGAACATGCGCGGCCGGTAGATCGCCGTGACCTGGTTCAGGATGTTGTTCAGCGTGGCCGACTTGCCCGAGCCGGTGGGGCCGAACAGGAACAGGTGTGCGTTCATCTGCCGGTCGAGGCGGTTCAGCGGATCGAAGGTGATCGGCCCCCCGCCGCGGTTGAAGAACGTGATGCCCGGATGGCCCGTGCCCTGGCTGCGGCCCCACACAGGCGCGAGGTTCGCGGCATGCTGCGCGAACATCAGTTGCGTGTACCACTGCCGTTTGTCGAGTGCGGGGTCGAACACGCAGGGCAGCCAGCGCAGGTAGCTGTTGAGCGGCGCCACCTCGTCTTCCTCGCGCACCGGCTGCAGGCCGGCGTTGAGCATGACGTTGACCAGTTGCAGGCCGCGTGCATCGAGCTCGTCGAGGTCGCGGCCGCGCAGGTAGAACGCCAGCGCGCCGCGATAGAGCTTGTGCGCCGAGCCGATCAGGCCGCGCGCCTGCTGCACGTCTTGGCGAGTCTGCTCCGAAGCCAGCGTCTCGCCGACCGACTTCCGGGCCAGGTGGTTCAGGTGCGCTTCGAGCACGTCCTGCGGCGTGGCGACGACCGTGAGGCAGAGGATGGTGTCCTCGGGCATCTGGTCGAACAGGGCATTGACCGCATCGCCACCCTTGCGCGTCTCGCCGGTGAGGTGGCCGGTCGCTGGCGGCATGCGCAGCCGATCCATCACGACGACCCGGTGCGGCATGCCGTCGAAGGACCAGGTGCCACTGTCCACGTCGGAGCGCGGCCGGCCGAAGAACAGGCGCTGCGCGAAGTCGCCGCCCGCCAGTTCTACCTCAGCGTCGCTCCCGCCTGCTTCCGCTTCATCGGGATAGCGCGTGAGCGCATAGAAGCGCTCGCGGTCCTCGGCGCCGGGTCCGAGCAGCGTCGGATGCGGGTTGAACCAGCGCAGTAGCCAGTCGTGGACGTCGGCTGCGGCCAGGCGCCTGGCCTTCACGCCCGCGTTCGCCAGGCCGCCGGCGAGCCGGTCGCAGATCGTGGCGAGGGCCTGCTCCGGGGACTGGCCGCGGCGGGCTGTTGCAGCGTTGGGCGAGCGCCGGTAGACCACCATGCGTACACGCCGCACTTGGCCGCGCCACGGCAGACGCGTGACCGTCGTGTCCTCGAACAGGCCTCCGGGCTTGGCGATGGCGCGCAGGTGGTGCGCGAAAAACTTCAGATAGAACTCGGTGAAGGCACTCCCCTGCGCGCGCGGGCGCACGTAGTCCCCCAGGGTGCGCAGGTAGTGGTCCCAGGTCGATTCGTCCTGGGCGTAGAGCTGCACAATCCAGGGGTGGTCATCCAGCTCGTCGAACGAATCCTGCAGCGCGTTCTCCAGTGCATCGCGTGCCCGCCACAGCCAGGCCATCTCGCGGCCTTCGGTGCCTACCGGCGCCAGCTCGAAAAAAGCCGCCACGGACTGACCGTCTTCGAGCAGCATGCTCTTGGAGCCGGGCAGGTATTCGACCCAGGGCAGCAGGTCTGCGAACGCGGGCGCGACGTCGTAGAGCCGCTGGTGGTCGGCCTCGGTCGCTGTGCCGTGCGGCCGCGCGCGACCCGGCTCGGGAATGCCGGCGTCGGCCAGCCTCTCTACGTGTCGCTCCCAGGCGTCGCAGTCGTCGCGATCCTCGTCGGGGGCTTCCACCGGCAGGGTCGAGACGAAATCAGGCGACACCGCCTTGCGCGGCCATGGCAACCAGGCCATCAGTAGTCCTCCAGCCGCTCGCCCGGCATTGCGTACTGCACGCGCTGGTACAGCGGGAAAACGGTGCTGTAGCCTGGAACCGGCACGGGATCGGTGCCGGCCAGGTGCGGGAACACGTACATGACGAGATCGGGATTGGGCAGACGCCGGAACTGGCGGTAAATCTCGTTGCTCGCCGTGCGCGTGTACGCGGCGTTGCCCGCGGGCGTCGCACGGGTGTCGGCGTCGGTCAGCGGGCGCCGCAGGCTTTGGCGCGCATCGAGCAGCTGGCGTGCGGCCTGCCCGCCGACCGCGCCGCCTGCGCTACTGCCGCCGCCCGTCTCCTGCTGCCAGATGTCAAACATCGTGCTGTCGCCATGGGGCAGCAGTTTTTCCTTGCTCGTCGCGCAGCCACCCAGCACTGCGATGGTGAGCACGGTCGCCACAGCTTCAATCCAGATCCGACGCATGGGTGCCTCCGAGGGTGTGATTGACCCGGCGCCCCTTGGCGTCGTAGTCGATGAGAAGCGGACGCTCCAGGTGCACGGCGACCTTGGCGCCGGGCTGCACATACACCGCGGCGAAGGCCTGGCCGTAGAGCTTGTTGACCCACTGCGACATCTCCTGCACGCCACCCGCCAGGATGCGGCCCATGGCCTCGTTGCCGCTGATGCCGACGGTGCCGAGCGAACCGTTGCTGTTGGCGACTACGGCCACGCTGCCGTTGTCGGACTTGATGAGCGACGCCGCGCCGGCCCCCGCAGCGGTGATCAGTGCCTGGCTGCCCAGGTATTGCTGCGCATTGCTGCGCCGCTCGCCGCTGACGCAGGGGATGCCATAGGGATCGCTGATCCAGCCCAGGCCGCCTTGCGTGGAGCCGGTGCTGCCACCGCCGTTGCTGCCGCTGTTCGTGCCGCCACCGGTTTGACTGCCGTCCTGCCCGAGCTTGCTGTCGTCGGGCATGGTGCGGACGGTGCCATCGTTGAAGACGAACGTGACGGAGCGGATGTTTCCGCGCACGCACGAGAGCGTCCAGTCACCCGAGGCCGTGCCGCTGACCACGGCGCCGGCCACGTCGGGAATGTCGATGCCGTTGGCCGTGAGGTTGTCGGGGCCGATCAGCACCTTGAACGGAAAGGCGTCGTGCACCGTGCCGTCGACCGGCACGCGGCCGATCAGCGCGGTCATGGCGATCGAGCCCATGAGGGTCGCATTCGTGGGTACCGTGTAGACCGGCCGGGTCGAGCTGCGCACCGCGCCTGCCGCCTGCGTACCGGCATCCGCCACGGTGTCGGCGGCATTCGACAGGGTTTTCTGCGCCGGGCCGAAGCTGGTGGGAAAGCTCGGGCTGCTGGCCGCGCTGCCGTTCTTGGCCTGCGGCTTCGCGTCATCCGGTTCCACCCAGCGTGTGCCTGCCGTGCCACTGGTGCTGCCGCGATTGCCCGCGCCCTGGCCACTACCGAAGTTCTTGCCGTCGCCGTCTTCCAGACCGAGACCCACGGGCAGATCGGCCTGACTGCTCTTGCTGGAGAGTCCGTCGAGGCGCTTTTGCAGATCTTGCAGCAGGCCCTGGGTCTGCTGGCGGTCGTTGGCCACCTGGTCGCGGTCTTGCTGGATGCGACCGCGCTCGCCGTCCAGCGCGGTCTGGATGCGCTGATCGATCGCGCTCTCGCGGGCGCGCATGCGCTCGTTCTCGGTCTTCTGGTTCTTGTTGTCGGTGAGCGCGGTCTGCAGCTCGTTGCGCAGTTGCTTGACCTGAGCGACCAGAGTGGCGACGGTATCGCGGGGCGTATCGCCCTCGATGCCGAGTGCCTTCATCTCCTCGGGCGTGAGCTGGGTGGCGGCACCGGCCGGCGCGGGCTTGCCACTGCGATCACCCGAGAACAGCTTGATGCCGGCGAACAGCAGGAGCAGCGCCATCGGGATCAGCAGCCACTTCAGGAGCGGATTACTTTTCATCGCCGGCTCCTTGCGCTGCGCGGGGTGCACCGGCGGCACCTGCCGCACCGGCGGCGGGCAGGTTCACGGTAGCGTCGATGCGGCTGATCTTGGGCAACAGCGAATCGGCCAGGCCGTGCCCGCGAGTGACGAGGTAGACGACCGTCGTGTCGGTCGATTGCCCGGCCGGTCCCAGGCTCGCATGCTGGAAGGTGGCCGCCACGAAGTCGCCCTGCAGGGCACGCGGGTCGAGTTCCAGCGCGCGGGCCGTGGTGTTGACGAGGCCCACCGCCGTCACCCACTGGTCTTCGAGCCGCCAGGCGGCCAGCGCGCGGGCGCGCACCGGCAGCGTCGGCAGCAGCGTGTCCAGCGCGAGCTCGCGGCGCAGGTTCACGCGAGCGATGCCGGCGACAGGCTCAACGGTGCGCAGCGGCGCGTACAGGTTCTGCGCGGCGTAGCGCGTGAGCACGACGGCCACCGGCGTCTCGCGCCGGCGGGCGCGGGACGCAGCGTTGTCGGGTGACTCCTCGTCATCGGTCTTGGCGACCGAGGCGGCTTGCTCGCCGTAGCGCACGGCCGCTGTCTCGCCGTCGACGATGCGCACCGGCTCCAGCGCAGCCTGGCCCGCCTTGGCCGGCTCTGCGGCGATGTCGAGCAGGATCAGCGCGCCAGAATCCACGTCCTGCAGTTGCAGCCGCGTGGGCGGGATCGGCTGGGTCGCGCGCAGGTAGATCGCACCGCCCGCGCTCTGCACGCGCAGGCTCTCGCCTACCGAAGGCGGCACGCCGACGCGCACGTTGCGGTCGATGAAGACCACGCGTTCCTGGTTCACCACCAGCGGCACCGCGAGCGGCAAGCGCTCCCAGCGCAGGATTTCGACGGCGCGCGCGGGCGCGAACGCAAGAAACAAGAGGATGCCGGCCAGGGCCGGCAGCACGGTGCGCTTCATGGGGTGTCTCCCTGCGAGGCGGATGCGGGATTGCCGGGATTGGTGGGGGTGGCGAAGTTGGCCGGATTGGCGGCACCGCCAGACTTGGCCGGCACCATCGGCAGCGCGGTCGATGGATTGGCCGGCGAAGCGGCCGGTGCCGTCGTCGGCGCCTCGATGCGCTGCGGCGCGTTCGCGTAGCAGTCCAGGGCCAAGCCGAACGGGTTGTGCTCCGGGTCGATGTCCATGCGCACGACCTTGAGCGCGTAGCGCACCAGCGCGCGCTTGACCTGTTCCGAGCCGAGGTATTCGTCAGCGCTCACGTCCAGCGTGACGATCCAGTCGCGCGTTGACAGCACCTGCACACGCGTGGTCGGGTCGTCGCCATAGCCGCGCCCCGGAATCTCATAGATGCCGCGAACCCGCTGCCTCAGCTCGCCATTGCCGCGCCGGTACTCGTAGTCCTGCTGCAGGAAAGCCCGGCAGCTCGGCGTGAGGTAGGGCGACAAGGAGCGCAAATTGCGCGGGTAATCCTCCTCGCCATTGGTCGGCCAGCGCTGCACCTGCTGCCAGATGTAGAACGAGAAGGCATAGACGCTTTCGGGCGGCACCTCCCACCACGGGCGCGTGCTGCCTGAGCGCAGGTCCGGGGGCACGTGGATGGTCAGGCGCTTGGGTGCGTTCCACCAGCCCATGCCCAGGAGCAGCGCGATGACCAGCAGCGCGACGGCGCCCTGGCGCAAGGTGCGGACGTGGGCCTGCAGGTGCACCACCTCGTTCTTGAAACGACTCATGCGGCACCCCGCGAAGAACGCTGGATCAGTCGAAACGCAGGAGATCGCCGGTTGGTCAGTAGGCGCCGCGTGCTCCACCAGCCCGAGCGGGTGATGAGCTGGCCGCCGCCCACATGCGCGGCCAGCGCCGGGTAGCGCAGCGCGAGCCGCCATTGCAGTTGCCGGTACAGCCAAGTGTCGGGGCGCCCGCGCTTGTAGCGGCGCAGCAGGCCGCCTCCCACGAAGACGCCGACGCCGATGCCCAGGACGATCAACGTGGGCACCATGGCGATGCTGCGCGTGAGCCAGGCCAGCGGCAGGCCGGCCATGAAGCCGGCTGCCGCCGACAGGCCGGCGCAGACCCACAGCTCGTCGGCGGTGAGCCCGCGCACGACCACCGGATCGCGGTTGAGGCGATGCGGCAGGAAGCTCACGAGCCCATCGCGCGGGCCGCCGTGGGCAGCGTCCTGCAGGCTTTCGGCATGGCCGGCCATCGCGGTGCGCTTACAGGACGCCGGTGGCCTTGGTCAGCAGCCAGATGCCGACCACGAGCAGGATGGCGCCGACGGCGACCGTCAGGCCGAACTGCCCCCAAGTCGCGCGGCCGGTATGGATCTCCGAGTACCGCGTGTAGGCGTGGTAGCAGACCCCGATGAACATCGAGGCCACGACCAAGAGCGACACCAGGACGACAATGTCATAGCCATAGTTTTGGAGCGTCTGCATGATGCCGCTGCCCGTGCCGCGCGACGGGTCTTCCATCGTGGGAAGGCCCGCGGCACGAGACGGCCGCGGCGCGGCGAGTGCGGCGAGCGCGGCCAGCGGCGCGAGAGCAGCAGCGCGGCGCGAGAGCAACGACGATGCCGGCGCGGAAGCGGCCGCGACATCGGATGTCACAGCGGAGGTGCCGGGTGCAACGGAAGAAGACGTGTTCATGGCGGAATACCTTTCGTGGTGGTCAGGACAGGAGGAAGAAGCCCAGCACCAGGTACATCGCGACGAAGCGCACGATGACGCCGAGAAACTGGCGTTGGGAAAGACGCCGATCGGCCCAGCCGACGTAGGCGGTACGCATCGCCCACACGCCCCACAGCAGGAGGACGGCGAAGACGAAGCCCAGGGCGACGGTGGAGACGGTCGAAGGCGTGAAGCCGCCGTTAGCCTGGAAGGCCGCGACCTGATCGGCGGATGGCGTCATGGCGCCTCCTTGCCGTCCGTGTCGCGGCTGCGCGTGTAGTCGCTGGCCAGCGGCACAGGGTCGCGGGGCTGGGCGCGTTGCGGCACGAGGTAGTCCTGCACGCCGGCACGCACGCGCTGCACGTCCTCGCGCAGGCGGGCGTAGTCGAAGTGGTAGCGGGTGCGCTCTTGCGGCGCCGTTGCGGCGGCGTGCGCGGCGAGGCGATCGAGCAGATCAAGTTGTCGAGCCAGCCCGGCAAGTGCCTCGCGCTCGGTGCTGCCATCTCCCGTGCTCGGTGTGATCGCCGCGCTCGACACGACGGCCGTGTTCGCAGTCGTGGGTGCGTCCGCCGCAAAGGCTTGCACCGTCCCGAGGCAGACGCACAGCAGCACGGCGCCGGGACGCAGGATGCGCATGAGACTGCGGGAAGTGTTCATGAAGCCGTTCTCCGGGGATGCGGATGGCTTCATGCTCGGATCGCGGCCCTTCCAGCGCCGCAATCAATCGGCATCGGGCGGCGACCGCTTTACGGCGCTGGGCGCCAATTCGGCAACAGCGCGCTAGAGGTACTTCTTGAACGTGGCCGACGCGACGTCCACCGCAACACCGAGCAGCGCGGCGCTGGGCAGCAGGATCAGCAGCGGATGCACGCTGACCGGCAGCGCCAGGTACGTGACCCAGGGCAGCACGGCCAGCGGCATCAGCGTGGCCCGCGCGCGGTGGTAGAGGAACCCGGATTCGCGCCCGGCGCCGAAGCGGCGCACGTCGCGGCGCACCAGGCCATCGACGAAGCCAACAAAGGCGGTCATCAGGAACAGCGGCAGCGTCAAGGTCAGCACCAGCAGCCGCACGAGGAACACGAGCACCGTGTAGGCGGACGCGATCAGGTAGCTCTCGACGTGGACGTAGACCTGGCCGAGGTAGTAGCGAAAGTCGTGGGCCGTGTTGCCGGCGCCCGCGCGCGACTGCGCGGCCGCGTCGCGTATCCAGTCGAGCAGGCCGCTCTTGACGAACATCCAGTCGTAGGCGTGCTCGATGAGCCAGCGTGCGCTGCGCCCCGGCTCCTGCACGAGCGCGCTGCGCGCGAAGTGCTCCGACACGTGGGCGAGCTCGTCGTGGAGCATGGCCTGCGCGTGATGCCAGCCCTGCTCGGGCCAGAAGAAGTGCATGCCGATGCACTCGATGACGATGCACAGCAGCAGCGAGCCGCACAGCACGCCGAAGAAGCGGAACGGCAGCGTGACCAGACCGGCGATCAGCCCCTGCTGGCGAACCTGCTGGCGCTGCGCGGCAACGGCGGGGTCGTTCATGCCTCGGCCTCCGCAGTCTCGGCGGCCATGCGCTTGAAGTCATCCACCAGGTCGGCCGGCAGCGCGCTGTCCTGCAGCCCGGGCAGGCCCTGGTTCTCCCACCAGTCGCCGGCCTCGACGTAGTGCTGACGCATGTAGCCGGCCAACTCCTGCAGATCCTTGGGCATGACCTCGTCGGGATCGGCCGCCGGCAACGGCATGCGCACCTTCCAGAGGGTGCCGCCTTCGAGAAGCGCAAAGCACTGGCCCTTCGGCAGCGCGACGACGTGGGCCGGCTCGATCAGCGGCACGCTGGTCGACGTAATGCGGTCCTGCGTGTTCGACGTGAACGCCGTGGGGCCGGTCGGGTCGGAACTGTCAGTGGCACCGCTCATCAGCGAGGTGGCGTAGACCTCGACCTTGGGCAGTTGCCGCGTGAGCAGTTCGGCGGTGGCGGTCTCGCGCACGCGCAGCATGAACAGGTTGTTGAAGTTCCCGATGACTTGACCCGCCTTCGCGCGATTGCCGATGCGCGCCTCGATGTCGGAGAGCGTCTGCGTATAGGCCGTGACCTGGACACCCGCACCCCCGCCCTTGTTGATCATGGGGATGAACTCGTCGCCCATGAGCTCGTTGAATTCGTCCGCGTGGACATTGATCGGCACCTTGGTGCCTGCCGCCGCGCCCGGCAGGCCGTCGTCAATGCCGAACTTGTAGATGTGCCCCGCGACCGAGACGAGATCGCTGAACATCGAGTTGCCGACCGCGGCGGCGACTTCTGCATCCGACAGCGCATCGAGGCCAACGTAGACCACCGCGCGTTTGCGGATGATCTGCATCCAGTCGAAGATCGGGCGTGGATCGTTCAGGTCCGCATAGTCCGGGGCGAGCAGCTGCGCGATCTTGCCCGTCGTGAGCTTTTCCAGCAGCGGCAGCAGCGACGCAACGATCTTGTCGAAGTAGGTGCGGTCGTAGCGCACGGCGCTGCGCAGGCCATCGAGCACCGGGTCGTAGACGCGCACCTGGGAGAGGTACTGCTCCAGCGCCACCACGCGCTTCTCGCGCCCGATCATGTTGCGCGGTGTGTTCTTGTCGTTCAGCTTGGCCTCGAGTTGCACGATCACGTCCCAGGCCTTGGGATCGTTCTTGGCGAAGAAGTGCTGCGCATACTCGATGAACAGCGCGTCGATGTTGATGACGTGGCGCTGGATCAGCAGGTAGTCGGGGCGCTGTCCCAGCTCCACCAGCGCGCGGGCTATGATGTTCACGAAGCGCCAGGCGAATTCGCGGAACGCGGCGCTGTTGCCTTCGCCGGAGAGCTGGCCGGCGATGCGGGTGGCGACTTCGCTGATGCGGCCGAAGCGACCCACGGCGTTGTAACGGGCCGAGATGTCCGGCCAGCCCAGGTGGAAGACGTAGAACTCGCCTTCGCGCCCGGCGCGCTTGGCCTCCACGTACATGCGCTTCAAGAGGTCGGCGTCGCCCTTCGGGTCGAAGACGATGACCACCTCGTGCTGGCCGCCCACCTTGCGGCGGATGTCCTGCGTGATCAACAACTCGGCCAGCCGCGTCTTGCCCACGCGCGTGGTGCCCAGCACGAGAGAGTGGCCGACCCGCTCGCCCAGGGGCAAGGTGACGTCCACCTCGTTTGGTTCGATACCGTGCAGCCGCGGCAGGCCACCGAGCGGCGGCAGCGGCCGCACCGGGTTGAGCGGGCTGTCCCAGGCGAGCGCCTTTGCCATCCGCGACAGCGGGTACGGCGCGAACTCCAGCCGCTCCTCCAAGCGCCGTGCTGTCCGGTAGCTCAACGTCGGCTCGACGTAGCGGCGGAACTCGGGCCGGTAGGTTTGCATCAGCCGATGTGTGTGGCGTTGGTCCCAGCGGAAGCCCCGCCCGACGAACAGCCGCTGCTGGCTGACCGGCACGTCGCGGCTGGTCATCACGTAGCGCGGCAAGCGCCGGATGTTGCGTCGGTAGCGCAGGATCACCCAGGCATCCCACCATCGGATGGCGCCGAAGGCGAGGAACGCGAGCGCGCTACCCGAGCCGAGCAGCGGACTCAGCGCGATCGACCACGGGGCCACCAGGCACAAAAGCGCGGCGCCGGCGCAGACCGCCACGGTGTATAGCTCCACCGCGGGCCGCAGCAAGACCTCGACCGAATGGGGCTGGGCCATGGCGGACGCTGCACCGGACGACCCGTCACGGCTCGATGCCGGTGGCGGTGATCAGTACCGGGTAGTGCTGCAGACCCAGGCGCTGCGCCAGGTCATCGCCCGACACCGGCGAGAGCATCAGGCCGGGCGCGAGCCGGCGTAACGCTGCCAGCGCTTCAGGGGTTGAGACGTTGACCACCATTCCTACGGCGTGCAGGTCCGTCAGCACGGCCTGACGTTGGCGCAGCCAGGCCCGCGAACGGTCGTCGTCGCCAACCAGGAACAGCGGCTTCAGGCCCGGTGCGCGGATGACGCGGCGCCGCTCGTCACCCGGCGTCAGCCGCGCCGAACGCACCGGTAGCATGGCCGCTTCGGTGTCGGTAGGGTCGTTCACGCGGGGCGCCGGCACGCCTGCAGCCGGTGGCGTCGGTCCCGCGTCCTGTGGGTTGAGGGCCTGGTAGTACGGCAGGGCCGAGACGCCGCCGCGGTCTTCTACGACGATCAGCGGCGCGGACGTTGGGGCGTTGGTCTGGGCCAGCGCGGCGGTCGCGGGCAACAGCGCCAGGGTGGTGGCGAACAGAGGGAAGGCGAACAGGGTGCGCTTCATGGCTTGCTCCGGGACGAGATACGCGAGGTGTTCAGCGCCGTGCCCAATGCCGTGCGCGGCCCCAGCACGCGGGTGAGGTGCTGGCGGACGCTGTGGCGATAGCGGGCGGCAGGCTCGCCACCCGCTGGTCGGTGGTAGCGGCCGATGGCAACCATCCAGTCCTCGCCCGCTTCGTGCTGCTCGCGCAGGATGTCGGCGGCGACGGCGAGGTTGCGATACGGGTCGAGCAGGTCGCAGGGCTGCGCGTAGCGCTGCGCATGAAAGCCGAGGTTCACTTGCCCGAGGCCGGCGTCGATGCGGCTGGCGGACGTGCGTGCCAAGGCCCTGCGAATGCCCGCGCAGGCCTCGGCCTTCGTCGCGTAGCGTTGGGCCTGGCCGGCGACGTTGAGCGTCCACGGCCAGGGAATCAGGCGTCCATGCAGGCGTGCGCCACTTTCCTGCAGCGCCACGGCGTACAGCACCGGCGGCGGGATACCCGCCTGCGCAGCAGCCAGTTGGTAGGCTGGGGGAGGAATTTCCTGCGCCGTGGCATTCGAGACGAGGAAGAAGCAAAGGGACGCGGCGACGCACGCGGCGTTCGCCAGCCGTGCCGCAGGGCTCATTGCGTTTACTGGCGTTGCCATTGGCCATTCACTTCGCGCACAACGGCCGGTAGCTCGCCGGGCACGCCCAACGACAGCCATCGCCCGGCATCGTGGTTGATCGTGATGGTGCGTGCGCGCACGCGAGCCGGATCGACGCCGGCCTGCGTCGCCCATTGACGGATGCGCGTGTCATCCTGACGGCTGCCGACCATGTAGAGATCGAAGGAGGTGCCTGCGGCCTGCAGCTGGCGCACGCGCTGATCGCAGGTCGGGCAGTCGGCCTTGACGAATACGGCCAACCGTCCAGAACCCTTGTTCCCCGCGCTGGGTGCCTGGGCGCCAGGCAGATTCACACGCTGCTGACCGGGAAATAGGCGTTGCCACGCCGCGTCGTATGCGCGTTGGTAGGCCAGCTCCTTGCTCACGCGCCGCGACTCGGCCTGCACCTGCAGTTCGGCATAGCGGTTGCGTTCCTCGTCGCTGCGGGCCTCGATGCCGAGCGCGGTCAATGGATCAAGGCTCGGGGAGTAGATGCCAAGCGGTCCCTGCATCACCTGCCGATAGCGAGTCCATTCCTCCGGCCGCAAACCCCAATCGCGCGCCAGGCGCTCGTCGAGCCCTGCGTCGGTAGCGTTCTGCATCTGGCTCGGCGTCATGCGCGGTGTCGCCACGGGTACGGACTGCGCGAATCCGTCCCCAGCCGCGACGATGAAGGCCACAGCAATGCCAATCGCCTGCGCAAGACCTCGGTTCATGGAAGGCCCCTACGGCAGCGCGATTCGCGCAATTTGGCCGTCGACCCGGAAGACGGCAGTTCGACCCTCGATCGTCTGCAACTGCCAGGCACCCAGCGACTCGCCTTCCCGCAACAGCCGTAGATCGGCCAATGCCGGCATGCCGGGCAATGCGATCGACACGAAGCGCTCGCCGCCGCGCAGTTCCAGGCCGATCACGCTGAACGGCGGTTCGAGCACCTTGGCCTTGACGGGTTCGACCGGCTTGCGCACTGCCGCCGCGATCGGGGGAGTCTTCTTCAGCCTCGCTTCGAGGCTGTCAACGCGCGCCTGTAGTGCTTGTACGTCTTCGCGGTGGGAGTCGCTTTCCTGCGCTTGTTCCAGATGAGCCAACCGCTCCTCAAGCGTGTGGCGGGAAGCCTCGAAGTCCGCCTGGGTCATAGGCTTGGGCTGGCGACTGGACGCCTGGGCTTGTCGTTCAAGATCGCCAACACGGGCTGCGAGCGCTTGCGCCTGCGCGTCGTGCTCGTGCGCCTGGCTTTGTTCGGTGAGGCGCGACAAGCCCACACTGTTGACGACAGCGATGACGCTGACGAACGCCAGCCAGACGGCCACTGCGATCTTCAGCCAGGGCGGCCGTGGAGCACCATCGGCTGGTGAATGCTGCGGCAGGCTCATGGCTGTCCCTCCTCGGTGGTGGCTTGGCCGGTGTGGCCTGAGTCAGCCGGGATACTCGCTGCACGCCGTGCTGCGTCGGGGGTGTTGGTATCGGTCGCCGCATCGCGCGTAAAACACACTCGGCGTGCGCCGTCATCGACCGACAGGTCCCATGCAGGCCCAGCAAGCGTCAGCAGAGCGTCACGCAGCATCAGCGGCCCCAACCGCAGATGTGCCGCGGGAAGCGGTAGCGCGTACAAGGCCGCGGCATCCTCGGTGTCGCACAGTCGATATCCCGAGCGCCGCAGCACATGACCCATTGCGTCGCCCACGGTGGCATCGAGGCCCGGGGGAATCACCACCTCTACGACCTGCCGCAGCAGGTCGCGCTGGGCGGGCTCCGGTACCAACTCGATCAGCGTGTACCGACCGTAGCGAACCGTTGGAATCTGCTCCGCAAGCGCGGCAGGACGAGTGGCGGGTTCCGCGACGGAAACCGTAGCGCCGGGAGCGGCTGCTGGCGGTTGGGCCGCATCGCGCGACTGCACCGTGGCTGCGCAGCCGGCGATCAACGCAGCGCTGATCAGCACAGCGGGCGCGGCCAGGTGGCGGAATGGAATGGCGGACAGTCGCATTGGGTCGGCTCCCCGAGAGATGGAGCCATCACCTTCGCCGCTGCGGTCGCGGCCAGCAGCAAACAAAGGGAATTGAGCGCTACCGGATTGCGCCCCGGTGCCACCCATGTGCAGCCCGGCCGGGGATTGGGCCAGTCATGCTAGAGTTCAGGCAAGGAGATGGCATTCCTCCTCAAACCGCTTCCTCCCGGAAGCTGATGATGCCTACGCAACCCCAAGGCTGGGGACGTAGGCGCTCGCCCGACCAGCCTCTTTGAAGAGGACTGGTAATGCGAGAACCGACCGCGCCCAAGGGCGACGCACCGAGCATCGAACGGCGCGCTCTCAATCGGAGCATCTTCTACCTGACGATTGCCAATGTGGGGCAATTGCTCCTTTGGTGGCTACTGGCGCAGGACTACGCGCAGCAGAAGGCCGAGTCAGTTTCATCTCCTGGATTTAGCCTGCAGCTCATAGCAGCTGGCGTCGTGTCGCTTCTCATTTGGGTTGGACTGATCGTCACCGCGTTCCGCAGGATGGCACTCTGGAAACGGCATGGCCAATAGGCCACCCGATCCAGTGCTGACGCGAAAAAAACGGCCCCGAAGGGCCGCTGAGTTCTGCGCTCAATGCACCAGCTGACGGGCCAAGGCGATTTCCACGGAGTCTCCATCCTGATTCAGGACGTCGAGCCCCGATTCCGGTACGTCGCCCGAGGTGCTTTGCGACACCATGATCTTCCTGGCCATCAGTCCCAGGCAGGTCATCTGCGAGGAGTTGGCGTAGCCCAGATAGATCACGCGAACCGGCTGCTTCTGCCCGATGCGCCACGAGCGTCGCGCGGCCTGCTGCAGGGAATACACGTTGTAGCCCGACTGGAGAAACACGATGGTCGGGAACTCCAACAGGTCGAGCCCCGTCTTGACCAGTTCCGGGTTGGTGACCAGCACGTCGATGCCGCGATCCAGCTGCTCGGCGATCCAGTCCTCACGGCGGGAGGCATCCACGCTTGCGCGCAGCACCGCCACCTTGAAGCCTTCCTGCTCCAGCAGCACTTTCAAACGCGACGTGGTGTCGCGCGTGCCGGTGTAGACCGAATAGACCAGGGTCTTGCGACCCGCTGCCTTCTCCTGCCGGCAGATCTCGATCAGCTCGCGCTCCTTGGGCATCACCTCCAGCTCGTTGCACTGAGCGGGAACGAACGTCAAGATGGCACGCGTGCGGGGATGCGTCACCGTCTCCGACCGGAAGCAGCAGTCCGGCCAGGCCAGCAGCACGTTAAGGACCACACCGAGCAGCGTCGTGTCGCGCTTGGCGAGCGCCTGCTTCAGCTCCGAGGTCAGCCGTCCCGACAAGTCGCGGTAGGCCGCGGCTTGCGCCGTGTCCATCGCCACCTCGCGGAACTCCTCGTCATACGCCGGCAGCACGTTGCCGCCGATGTCCTTGAGCTTGAGGAAGACCGTGAACGGCAGGACGCAACGCAGCACGCCCTTCGGGCCGAAGCCCGGCGCCTTGACCGTGCGCACCGAGACCTTGGTGCCCTTGGCCGTCTTGTGCGCCGTGCCGGTGCTCTCGGAATAGATGTCCTTGAGCACCCCGTGGTCGCGCATGAACGCCATGGCCGCCGAGGTCATGCTGCCGCTCTTGGTGGGTCGATAGCCGTCTTCGATCATCCGCCCAGGCAGGGCTCGGAACAGCAGGTGGAACAGGTCGTCGCCGTAACCACCCATGAGGGTGCCCGTGAGCAGCAAGGTCTTGCGCGACTTCGCTGCGAGCACGCCCATGGCCTGTCCTTGCGCGCTACCGCCGTTCTTATATTCATGCGCCTCGTCGGCGATAAGCAGGTCGAACGTGCCTTGCGGCAGGTAGCGTTTGATGAACTCGGACGGCTGGTATCCGCCCTCGCCGAAACCGAACTCCATATTCGCCATCGCCCGCTCCATCCGGGTCGCCTGGCGGTCGGAAAAGACCAGCTCGCCGTTGCCGTCCATGAGGTTGATGAACTCATGCACGTTGTCCCCGAGCATCGAGGCCAGGAAGCCATCACCGAAACGCTTCATCAGCTTCTGCGCGGTGACCTCGCCGATGGTGGGGATGCGCTTCAGGGCCTTGAGTACGGCCGAGGACTGGTCACTGGCGGACAGGCCTCGCGGTCGGATCAACGTCCACAGCGGCGCGGCGCAATGGCTGCACTTGCGGCGGAACTCCTCGGCTTGGAGCTCGACCGGGTTGATCGGCTCGCCGTCGAGGTCGGTGATGACCTGGCCGCAGTCCGGGCACGCCGCCACGTCGCCGTGCAGCGTGCGCCGCTGATTAAACACCGGCATCCAGTGAAAGCCCATGCGCATGCGCACGCGCCCGAGGACGAAGAACTCCTGGCTCGGAGAGGGAACACCCAACTGCTCGCGCAGCTTGATCAACTTGACCAGCGTGTCCGGGCCATTGAGCACCCAGACCTTGGCGCCAGCCACCGTCTCCTGGATCTCCCGCCGCCACTTGTAGACCAGGTGGGGAGGCGACAGCACCAGGGTGCGGCGGTAGCCTTCGGCGTGCAGCACGGCGGCGGTGGCAATGCCGACCGTCGTCTTGCCGCAGCCCATTTCGCCGTTGACGATCGCGGCGCGCTCGCCGCGGTCGGCCAGCAACTCGGTCACAGCGTGGACGACTTCGGCCTGCGCCTGGAACAGCTTGCGCTTGAGGCTCGCCAGTACGACCTGGCGGTGCGGTCGGGCCTGGCCGGTGTAGACCGGCGGGTTCGCGCGGTTGAGGGAGTCGAGCAGTTCGTCGCCGAACTCGGACACGAAGTCCTGAAGGCTGAGCGTGAGAGAAGAATCCGCCGCTTCCAGCAGGTCGCCCTGGACGGGTTCGCTGCCTGCGGCGTCGGTGGTGGGGACAGTATCGAGGGACATGGTAATGCTCCAAAGAAATGGGGCATGCACCTCCCCCTGCGGGGCGATGACATGCCCCGGGTGGGAAGAACGGCGCGAGGCCGCGTGAATGAAGATCAGTATTCGCTGGGCAACAGCAGCGTGGTCACGCTGCGATCCCATTCGGTGATGATCCACAGCTTCAGGTCAGGCGCGACCTGGTAGGACGAGAACAACCGATCCTCGCCAGAGCGCAACGCAGCGTCGTTCTGACGCCGGTCGCTCTCGTCGAGATCGCCCCAATCGCCCCCGAGGTGGCGGCGCAGGTAGGGGACCGGGTTGAGCCGGCCTTGTCGCGCCAGCGCATCGACGCCGATGGTCATGACGACCTGCCCGGGGGCAAAGCGCGTCTGCGAGACAGGGGTAAGAACAGCGAGTGCCATGGTGTGCTCCTTCGAGAAATGAAAGAGGCCACGGCACCCCAGCGGGGTGACATGGCCCCGGTGGGTGAATGAAAGCGACGGCAAGCCGTCAGGGAACAACGATCAGCGGATGGTCAACACCTCGCCTCGTGTCGCGGAGCCCGGTGTCATGTCCCAGGCGCGGATCACCGGCACGAACTTGTCGGTCAGGATGCGGGTCTCGGCCACGGAGCCGTCGTCGCGTTCGGTGAACTCCGTCTGCAACGTCTTCTCCTTGTGGGTGTCGCCCTTGACGACGAGCAGGCGCCCGGTCTTCGACTTCACCACACCCGAGATCGCGCCCGCGGCCAAGGCCAGGGCGAGATGCCAGTGCGACAAGGCACGCGCCGGTGGCCGCAGCAACTGCTGTGCGGCGCCCAGGTGCGCATCGACCATCGGCCAGAGCCCTTGCAGCCGGCCGACTTCATCGGCGAACTGCTCGGGCTCCATCGTCACGCGATAGAAGTGCTCGGGCTCGGCCGGGCCTGAAGGCACGGTGTACGGCAGGAACGGCCATTCGGTTGGCAGTTCCTCGGCTTCGGCGTCGCCTTGCCCGACCTGCAGCAGCAGACCGCGCACGGCTTTGACCGACTCCGATGCCTGGTCGCGCTGGCGAACCCGGCGGCCGAAGATCACGACCTGCCGAAACTGCTTGTCCACCGCCTGGTAGATGCGCAGTTCGGCGAAGTGCCGCGTGAGCCATCCGACCAGCTCCGCATCGAGCACGTAGCTCGGCAGGATGAACACCAGCACGCCGCCGTATTGCAGCAGCGGCAGCGTCCGTTGGTAGAACAGCTTTTCCAGCCTGGCGCGGCCCTGGCCCTGGTAGCCGATGTTGCCATCGGCGTTCTTGGCGAGATCGCCATACGGCGGGTTGAGCCACAGCAGGCCGAAGGACTGGCGCGTGATGAGCGTGTCCATCAGGTCCGCGTGCAGGCAGTGATCGACCAGGCCACGGGCATGGCGTGCCCGCTCCGCGTCGAACTCCACGGCGAACGCCTTGACCTGCTCACGCCCGAGGGCATGCGCAGCTTCGGCGATCGCCACGCCTTCGCCGGCGCAGGGGTCGAGGATGCACATCGGCCCGTTGTCAGCGGCCGCCAGTGCGGCGAGTGCTCTTTCGAGCGTGGGCTCGTCGGTCGGGAAGTACCCGTTCTTGACGAAGTTGCGGGCAAGCCGCGGGAACATGAGTGCCATGGATTTCTCCTGGTTGGGAATGAAGGAAGATGGACATGCGCGCGTGCATGTCCGGTGTGACGACTTCAGGCCACCGCTTCGAGCAGGTGCGGGCGGTGGGTCCGGTTCGCGGCCTCGCCGGTGGTGAGCACGTCCTGGCGGATCAAGCCGCCCAGCGCCTGGGTCAGCGCCGGCACGTCGATGGCGAGTCGGTGACCTTCCAGCGGCCCGAGGGCGAACGGAAGGCGGCTCAGCATCGAGCGGCTGTGCAGCAGCTCCAGCACGAGGTCGCGCCAGTGATCGAGCAGCGGCAGCGGGCAGGTGTCCTGCACCAGCGTCCACAGCCGATCGAGCCGGTGAGCGGCATCGCGTGGCAGCAAGGCCAGCGCGCTCGCGTTGGCCTTGTCGGGCCTGACGCAGCGTCGGTCGAACAGCCACAGGTTGGTCAGCGATCCGAACAAGGTGCGCCGGTAGGCGCGGGTGCTGCGCTTCTCCAGGTTCTCGACGTTGCCGACGAAGACCGGGATGACGCCGCCCTGCGCGTTGACGATGTGGAACTGGTCCAGCCCCTGTTCGTCGCGCCCGAGGGTCAGGCGCGCCAGGAACTGCTGGACGGCGGTGTCGCGCGCCCAGATGGAGAGGAAGACGAGATTGCCGTTCTCGTCACCGACGCAGCCGTCGGCCATGAGGTCGGGGCATTCGTCGATGCGGTACAGCGGTTTGGGAACATTGGGTACGGGCATGGTGATGTCCTCGATGAAGAAGGAGGCAGCACCGCCTGCATGGGCAGTGATTGCCCCATGGGGTGGAAAGGAACGTGGTGAACGTCTCGGCGAGAAGAACAACCAGTGCGTCACGACGCACCGTAGCCTTGAAGGTCTGGGCTACCTGGGCATGTTGTCGGCATCGCCGACGGACATGGGCGCAGCCTGATTGATGGGCGACCACGCAGCGAGCGCAAAACGGCAGTGCGCCGTCTCCCTATTCGCAGGCAACCCGCGTCCTGAAATAGAAAAGCCGCCCCGGAGCGAACCGAGGCGGCGAAATGGACTGCTTGGCTTCAGGGAGGAAAAAGCCAGGTTGGTGCAGCCAGAGTGAGATTGTCCGGGACCCCGTTGCTTGCCGCGCTAGGGAAGCCACTACTGACAGTCCCGCGCGCCGGTGGCATTCGGCGCCCAAGAAAAAGCGGACCATGCTCTTGCGAGCAGGTCCGCTGGAGTTCAGGCCGTTCAAGCCTTCAGTTGCCGCAGGCCGTCAGCCAGCAGCCAAAGCGCCCGGTTGAGCCGCACGTTCTGGTCGATGCCTTGGACGGGCCGCGTGCTTTGCTGGCGCCCGTTCGCGGCACGGCCGCTCAGGCCACCCTTGACCAGGTTCTCCTGAACCCGATTGAAGACCGACCACAAATCCGGTCGGTTGTCGTCGAAGCGACGCGGCCGCAGGATCTGGTTCTCCGTGATCGGCAGCGCTTTGCCCGAGTCGTCGTACTTGAGCGTCAGCGCCGAGCGGGCGAAGATTTCAGCCTCGCCTTCATCGAGCGTGATGGCGCGCATGCTGTCGCGAGAATCCTGCACTTGGCCGAAGCCGTGCAGCACCTCGAAGGCGCCTTCGATGACGTGATCGGTCACGTTGCCCTTGTGCGGCACGCGCACGTCGGCCACCGTGTCGCCACAGACCAAGCCGTTCTGGCAGACGAATCTGAACATCCCCGCAAGCATCTGGTACGAACTGCTGCCGTCGTGCGAGTTGAGCAGGATGATCTCGTTGGCCTCCGCGCCATTGATCTGGCTGGCATGCCGAAGGCGCAGCATGTGCTTGGTGAACTCACGCCGGTCTTCATGGCGCACTCGGGTCTGGCACACCATGAACGGTTGGAACCCTTCCTTGCGAAGCTCGGTGAGCACCGCGGCGGTCGGTATGTAGCTGTAGCGCTGGGAGCGGCTTTCGTGCGGGTTCTCCGCGAAGATGGACGGGGCGACGGTGCGAATCTGGTCATCCGACAGCGGATGATTGGAACGCAGCACCGGCGAACGAGGGGTGAAGCGGGATGCGAGTTGCATGACGATCTCCTTGGAGGAAAGAGCAATGGGCATCGACGGGCGGGCCGCCGATGCGCACAATTGCGGGGACGAAAAAAATGGCCCTGGGATACAGGGCCGGACGGGCGGCTAACGAAGAGGAATGCAGGCCTGGGTAGGCCTGTGGTTCAGTCCGGCTCGAACTGCCGGCTGTGTGGGTTGAAGCGCAGCGCCTGCGCACCCGTGCGGACCGGCGTGAAGCCTTCCAGGTAGATGCGGCCCAGGTACAGGTCGCGATAGGTCAGTGCCTGCCGCGCCTGCACCTCCGTGAGGCCGCTGGCGACGAAGTGCTCCAGCAGCTCGTCGTCGGAGGACACGTCGTTGTTCGACAACTGGTCTTCGACGAAGGCAAGCAGAGAGACCGAGAGCGATGACAGGATGGTGTCCATATGAACCTCACCCTGCCGTCGGTTTCTCGGCGCCACCCATTGCACCGAGCCCTGCGTGGTAGCTGTGCACCCTTGCGCGCCAGGTGGCGCATTGCTCCGGCGCCGTCGCGAGAAAGCGCAGCGGGCACGAGTAGTAGTAGGGATGCTCGGCTTCGACGAGGGACTTGTAGCCCCACTCGTTGCCCGAGGCCTCCAGCAGGTCGCAGTAGATGATGCAGACCGACTCGCCGGCCGCGAGGCCTCTCAAGCCTGGCTGCTTGGCGGTGATGCGCACCACGCTCCACAGCACGTCGTCGATCAGCGCGTGGTCGATGACTTCGCGGCGCCCGTGATCGGTGTCCTCGGTTGCGGTCAGCTCGCGGATCAGTTGATCGCGCGAGGTGCGGACATAGGTCCAGCCCATGGGATTTCTCCTGTGACAAGGGCCGGAGTTCCGCCCCGCCGGGGGAAGAACCCCGGCGGGTGGTGGAATGCCGCTTGCGCGGCGGTGGATCAGGCGACTGGTCAGGCGGTAGCGAGGTGCCAGTCCTGGGACAGCGGAGCGAACTCGTAGCCCAGCTCGCCGAGGCGGTCGCGCTGCTGACGCAGGACGCGGCGATCCACGGTGGCATCGAGCTTGACGGTCTCGCCCAGCGGCCAGAGCGTGCCGAACAGCGCTGCGTCGTCCGCATCGGCAGATGCCGCGGGTGACGTGGCGGCCGGTTCGCTGCCGAACGGCGTGGTATCGACGAGGGGATCGCGCGACTTGCGGGCCTTGCCTCGGGCGGGTGCCTTCGGCGCGGCGGGCGCAGGGGCCGGCGTTTCCTCATCGAGCGGATCGACTTCCTGCGGACTCAGCCGGCGGGCGTCGTCGCGGCTCAGGGCGTCGATGTTGGACAGCGTCATCCCGCCCAGGTGGGCGCGGATTTCGATGACCATGCGACCGTTGGCGTTGTACGTGGACGGACGGATTTCCGCGATGATGAAATCGCCCTCGTACTTGCCTTCGGTGTACTGGTCCAGCTCGGCGTTCTTCACGACGAACTCGCCGATCGAGGTCGCCAGGCGGCCGACATTGAAGTCGCCGTTCCTGCCGTGGATGGTCTTGATGGCCAATTGGCCGGGGATGGTGATCATGAAGGTCTCCCGCTGACGAAAGAGACAAGGCCCCGTGGGGTGGGGCCTTGCGGATCAGAACGACTCGGCAACGGCCAATGCGGGGGCATCGGCAGCGGCTTCGTCGGCAGCTTCGGCAGCGGGCTGGGTGGCCTGCGGTGCAGCGGCTTGGCGAGCAGCGGGCGCTTCGGTCGTCGCGGGGAGATCCGGGGTGCGCGCTTCACCATCCTGGCGATCGTCGGTTTCGGTCGTCTTGGGCTCGGCCTTGTAGACGAGCTTGCCATCGACCTTGATCCAGCTGATGAACAGCAGGCGGGCCTTGAAGCTCACCCCCTGTTCGCCGGCACGCTTGCCCTTGGAATAGGTGAAGGTGTCGGCCCACAGGTCGCCGAGGCGAAAGCCGATCATCACCTTCTTCTCGGCATCGACGGCCTCGATGCAACGGCGCACCAGGTGCTGCGCTTCGGAGCCCGAGACGCGCGTGTCGAAACGGACGTAGGACACGTCGTCGCTGGGACCGTTGAGCGCCGCGATGTCGCAGGCCAGGAAGGCGTCGCCTTTCTTGGGCTTCACTTCGCGGATGCGATTGAGATACCCGAGGCCCGTGATGTGCAGGTCGAAGTAGGACTTGTCGGTGGAACTGGTCATGGTGAATCTCCTGAGAAAAGAAGCGGAGACACACCCGACCCAGGCGGGGAAGGTGTGGAACCCCCGCGTGGGTTGAAGGAACAGCTTGGTGGCATCACCATCGGTCGGAACCGATGGACGTTCGCGCAAGGATGCCGGTGCGAACTGGTCGATCAACGCGGTCGAAAACCGCGCCCTAGCCTTGAAGATCGAGGCTAGCTGGGCATGCTGCTGACGGGTGTCAGCGGAACATGGGGTAAGCGTGGCGTCGGCATCGCGCGAGCGCGAGCGGCAATGGGCATCGGCGCCTTCCCGCATTGGCGGGGCGTCTGTTGTGCTTGCGGCCGTGCAGGCGGTTCCGGTTCTCCCACCGCTGCTTCGGCAGCGCGCGGCGACTGCGATTCACCAAATGAAAGAGCCCCCCGAACGGGGCTCAGGAAGGGTCATTCATCGAACACGGGCAGTCCGTCGAGCACCGGCGCATCGGCGTCGAACACCAGCATGCGCACGTCGGCGAGCGCCGCCAGGCGCAGCACCTCGACCAGGCAATCGGGCATGCCCTTGCGGCGGTGTTCCCGATCCAGCCGCTTGGCGGTCGTGCCTTCGACCTTTCGCAGGTTCGCATCCGTCCAGGGCGTGGCGATCAGCTTCACGCCGATCGCCTGGCTGTATGGAATGCGGAAGGCGATGAACATGAACGTCGTCGGCGTCGCGATGTCCGCCAGCTCGGCGAGGAAATGCCAGGCGGCTTCGGTGATGTGGCCGCTGCTGATCTCCCAGCACCGGCTGTAGTGCCCGGTGTCGAAGCGCAGACGCCGAACCACTTCGCGCGCAGCCTCGTCCGAATAGGTATCGGCCACGTGCAGCGGCTTGCTGTTTTCTTCGGCCATGACGGCGTAGACCACGGTGCGTGCGATGCCGTGGCTTCGGCATTGCGCGTCCAGCTCCGGCGGCACGTCCTGGCCCTCGGTGATGAGGGCGAAGTCGTCGCAGAAGATGCACGGATAGCGCACGACCTGGCTGTCCGGCAAATGCGACTGCGAGGCGTGCAGCGGCTGGTAGGTCAGTGGGCAGTCGTCGTCATAAGAGATGGCGATCAGCCGCTCGACCGACAGGCCGTCATAGCCACGGACGAAAGGATTGTTGGAGTGGGACATGGGATTTCTCCGGCAGAGGATGGCCGAGGCAATCCCCTGCCGGGAATTGAACCCCAGCGAGTGGATGAAATGGGAGCCAGGCGGCTGGCGCCCAGGAAGGACAGGTCTGAAAGAAAACGAGGGACATGGCGCCTTGCAGCGCGCATGTCCCTCACGGGGTGGAAAAGCAGTTCGGTGGCAGGCCGGGGTCGGCTCACCAGCCGTTGTAGTTCAGCGTCAGATCCGCGATGACCTGGCGCCGTTCCAGATCGAGGCCGCCCAGGTCGGACAGGCCCTCGAAGCCGCAACGCTTGAGCATCGCGCCTCCCTCGCGGGAGTTGTAGAAGCTCACCATCGCGGACAGGAACATCCGCTGGCCGCTGCTCAGCACGCCGAGGGCGTCGTTGAGCAGCAGCAGGTTGGGCCGCAGATCCCACTTGGACTTGGCGCGCTGCAAGCCTTCGCGGGTGCCGTCGCCGAACCATTCGGCACCGGCGATCTCCGCACCGCGCTTCCAGGCCTCGAAGAAAGCTTGGGGCGCACGGCTGAAATGCGCGTCTTCACGCGCGAGCTGGTCGTACAGCTCCTGACGCAATGGCAGGTTCATGAGTAAGCTCCTGGGGGAAGGGAAATCAGGGGTGGCTGCGCTGCGTCCAGGCGTCAGTGGCCAGGGCGCGCTGCGCGGCTTCGGGGCTCGGGAAATACTCGACGGACTCCCGTGAAACCGGGCCTTCGTCGTCGTGCGTGCCGATGTAGTGGCCGGCCGCGCTGCGCAGGACTTGCAGCGGCAGGCGCTTGCCCGTGTAGGCCAGCGCCAGTGCGCCGCTGCGCACCGATGCCGCGGAAGATGCGGCGGAAGATGCGGCGGAAGGTTCAGACATGACGTGCTCCTTGAAGGATCGAGGAGCGCGCATCCCCAGGGGATCGGCTTCCCCTCGGGTGGTTGAGAAAATGCACCGTCGCCGAAAACGACGAGCGTCCGCGGTGGTCGGTGCGAGGCGGACGGGTTTGGTCAGCGCGGCGAGCCGCGCTGCAGCCTTGAAGACCGAAGCTGCCAGGGCATGGTGCTGACGACCGTCAGCAGCGCAGGGCACGAGGATGGACTCGCGGCATCGCGCCGTCGCCCGGGAAATGGAACCGCCCGACGTCCGCTTTGGAGACGGGCACGACCAAGGCGCCGATGACCCGAAGGCCATCGGCGGAAGAGTAAGAAAACCACCTGTGGGCTGCTGCAGGCCAGGCCGTCGTCAAAGCCATTCGCTGCGTCAGCATTCGCACCCGGCCCGTTTCGTGGCTGGGGCCGGAAACCTCTGGCACACATCCGCGCACAAAGGGAGCCCGTTGTTCCGCCGGCGGGCACCGGCACCGAATACCGTGGACCGGAGCGGTCTCCTGACGGCTCGCGCCATGCTCAGGCTCGGGGCCCAAGCACAAGCAAGACGTCAGGGGACCGCTCGCGATCGACGCAAGCACATCGACCATGGCGGGCGCGTGGAGCGCGACCCGCAGAGCAAAGACCTTCCATCCCGCTGCCCGGCATCGGCCGGAGGGGATGTGCGCACCGTTGCAGAAGGGAATGCGCGCTGGGGTGTGTCCCGTGGGCGCGGGACGTTTGCCTCGCCGCCAGTGAAGCGGCCGGCGCGGCAGAGGGAATCGCAGGCGTCAGGGCGTCTTGGCGGTGGACCGCTTGCGCGGCGCACCACGCTTGCCCGGCGAAGACTCGACCGGCAGCGTGCCCTTGCAGTCCGGGTACTTGGAACAGGACCAGAACGCACCGCTCTTGCCGCTGCGCTGGCGCATCGGCGCCGCGCATTGCGGGCAGGCCGGCGACGGCGGCAGCTTCATGGCGAGCGTCGCACCACGGTACTGCTGCACGAGCTGCGTGACCCAGGAGGATTGCTTCTCGATGAACGTGTCCAGCGTCAGCGTGCCGGCTTCGATCATGTCCAGCGCCTGCTCCCACACCGCCGTCGTGCCCGGATCGGCAATGGCCGGCGGCACGGTGTCGATCAGCGTGAAAGCCGCGTCGGAAGCGCGGATGGCACGCCCCTTCTTGACCAGGTAGCCGCGGGCCAGGAGCCCGCCGATGACGTTGGCGCGCGTGGCCTCGGTGCCGATGCCCGTCGTGTCCTTGAGCTTCTGCTTCAGGCGCGGGTCGGTGACCAGCTTGGCGACGCCCTTCATGGCCTTGACCAGTTCGCCCTGCGTGTAGGGCTTGGGCGGCAGCGTCTTCAACGCCTTCAGGTCCACCGCGCCGACTTGGCAGGCCAGGCCGGCCTGCAATGCGGGCAGCACCTGGCTGCGCTGTGCGTCCTCGCCGTCACCATCGGGTTCCGGCTCTGCCAGCACCTGGCGCCAGCCGGCAGCGACGATCTGCTTGCCAACGGCCGCCAGCGATTGCCCGCCGCATGCGAGCTGCGCCACCGTCCGGTCGAACTCGTGATGCGGGAGGAACTGCGCCAGGTAATGCGCGCGGATCAGGCGGTAGACGTCCAGCTCTTTCTCGTTCATCGCGGAGAGGTTGGCGGGCTCCAGCGTCGGGATGATGCCGTGGTGCGCCGTCACCTTGCCGTCGTTCCAGGCGCGCGAGCGCTGGCTGCGGTCCAGGCGGTCGATGAGCGGGCGCAGGCTGGGATCGGTGGCGAGCACCGCATTGAGCACGGCCGGCACCTCGGCCAGCATGCTCTCCGGCAGGTAGCCCGAGTCGGAGCGAGGATAGGTCGTGGCCTTGTGGGTCTCGTACAGGGCCTGGGCGATGTCCAGGGATTCCTGCACATCCAGTCCCAACTGCTTGGAACAGACTTCTTGCAGCGTGCCCAGGTCGAACGGCAGCGGCGGGCCTTCGCGCATGCGCTCTGTCTCCACCGACAGCACCTGCGCCTGGCCGGCACTGCGGATGCGCTCGGCGGCCTGCTGCGCCACCGGCTGCTGCAAGCAGCGGCCGGCGTCGTCCGTGCATCCAGGCGGCGGCGTCCAGCTCGCCATGAAGCGCTGGCCCGCATGCGACAGGACCACCTCGACGGCCCAGAACGGCACGGACACGAAGCGCGCGATCTCGCGGTCGCGCTCGACTACCAGGCGCAGCGTCGGCGTCTGCACGCGCCCGACAGACAGCACGCCGCGGTAGCCGGCTTGCCGCCCGAGCACGGTGAACAGCCGGCTCAAGTTCATGCCGATCAGCCAGTCAGCCCGGCTGCGCGCCAGGGCCGAGTAGTACAGCGGCAGCGTCTCGCCAGAAGGCTTCAGCGCGCCCAGCGCCTTGCGAATGCTCGCGTCATTGAGCGCCGACAGCCACAGCCGCTGGATCGGCCCGCGGTAGCCGCACAGCTCCACGATCTCGCGGGCGATCATCTCGCCTTCGCGGTCGGCGTCGGTGGCGATCACCAGTTCGCTCGCCTTGGCGAGCAGCTGCTGCACGGTCTTGAACTGCGCAGCGGTCTTGGGCTTGACCTCGACGCGCCAGCGCTCGGGAAGAATGGGAAGCTGGTCGATGGACCAGCGCTTGAACTGCTCGCCGTAGGCTTCTGGCGGCGCTGCTTCGATCAGGTGTCCGATGCACCAGGTCACGACGGTGCCGGAGCCGCTGTAGCAGCCATTGCCTCGTTGGCTGGCGCCCAGCACGCGGGCGATGTCCTTGCCTTGGGACGGCTTCTCGCACAGGAACACGCGCATGAAGCCTCCTCTGGAATGTGCGGTTCATCGAATGGCCCCAGCTTGGCGGGGCCGGCAGATGCCGGCAGCAAGAAAGCCGATTGGCGCAGCCCCCGCTTTGTCCACAAGTCGTCGGCGGCTGGCGCAGCGGGAGGCTCGTATCGGGAGAGCGACTGGAACTCGGTGGACGACCTTGGCGCTATCCCCTGGGGATAGCTCGCTGGTGCATGGCGGGCGTCTGAGGGTTGCTACAGCCGCCCCCTTGCGGGAATCAGGCCTTGGCCTTGGTTTCCTTCGGCGGCTTTGTCCCCTTGGCCTCCTTGGGCGGCGGTACGGTCGCCTCGGAGTCCAGCGTCCGCGCGCTGAGGGTCACGGCCTGGATGCGGTACGGCAGGATACCGACGCGCCGTGCTTCGATCTTGAAGGTCGTGCGCTCGTTGTCGTCGGCGTCCTCCCACTCGTCCTTGATCGTCCGGCCCTCGACCAGCACGCGCATGCCCTTCTGGTACAGCGTCTTCCAGTGGTCGGCCTCGCGGTGCCACAGTTCGACCGGCGCCCAGAAGCCGCCGCGATCCTCGAAGCCATCCTTGGTGGGAATGGGGTTGTCGAAGTAGACGTTCAGCCGCAGCAACCGGCGCGGCTCGTCGTTGCCGTTCGGAAACTCGCGGTAGTCCGGCGCAGAACCGATGTTGCCCTCGCCGACGAAGTGCGTGCTCATGGTGACTCCTTGGTGGTGGGTGAAGTGGTGGTGGACGCGGCACGTCCCTGGACCCGCCGCAGGTAGACCGCCTCGGCTGCGGCCATCTTGTTGGCGCAGTCCACGGCTTGGCGGGCAAGGGTGTGGGCGAGGCTGATCTGCATGTTCAGCACGATGCGCTGCAGCTCGATCGCGTACAGGTCGTCGATCAGCGAGGCCGGCGTCGTCGGGCGCGCAAGCAGCGATTCCCACAGCGCCACACCCATGCTGGAACGGTCGAGGTTGCGCCAGCGCAGAAAGGTCGTGCCTGCGCCAGTGGCCTGCTGGGCCAGTTGCACGTCCAGCCGGCTGAAGGGAAAGGCGCGCGCCTGCGGGAGGATGCGCTGCTGCGCCAGCGCGATCACGTCGTCGCGTAGCGCGGTGCATTGGCTGGCCCAGGTCTCCAGACTCCCCTTACCTTTAAAGGGCTTCAAAAGGCCTTTTAGGTAGGCCGCGTGTTCCAGCCGCTGGAAGTCTGCCTGTTCCAAAGGCGCGAAGCGCAGCGATGACGTGGATGCGGTCATTCAGTGGCGTCCTCGCCGCGAGCACTATCGGCTGCGCCATCCTTCGATGCCGTGTCGGTGCTGGTGTCGGCGTCGGCGTTGGTGTGAGCGGCCGGCGTGCCGGCGCGGTTGCCCCGCCGCGCGATCGGTGGCGCAAAGCGCGAGCGGCGCGTGCCTTCGAGCACGTCCTGCGGCAGCTCGCCGAACTTCTCCAACGCCGTGCGCGCTACCGCGTTTTTGGAAGCAAAGTCGTCGCGCGTCGCACCGGAATAGCGGTACTGCTGTGCCAGCGAGAAAAGGGAGCGCAGCGCATGCGCGCCATCGTTGAGCCAGCGCTCCAGTGTGCTGCGGTCGATCAGCGCCGTGTGGTGGGCCAGGATCAGCCGCCGCGCCAAGTCGTCGTAGTCGGCCAGCAGGTAGACCGCCATGAACCCGAGCTGGGCGTTCACGAACAGCGGCAGCTTCACCGGCTGCACGTTCATGTTCTCGCCCAGCGACAGCGCCGCGGGCACGTCCGCGAGGGCCTGGTCCACCTGCTCGCGCAGTCCCTTCAACGCGGCCTTCGTCTGCTCCAGCTTGTCCTCGATGCGCATCATCCACCAGTCGCTGTACGGGTCGTCCTGCTCGGAGCCCCGTTTCATCTTGTTCATGACGCTGATGTAGGCGTTCAAGCCGATGATGCCGGGGCGTCCTTCGGCCGGCGCGCGGCCATGCCAGATGCGGGAAGCGTGGTGGGTGTGCAGCGTCAGCGACATCGTGCTGCGCAGCGACCCGAGATTGAGTTGCAGCGGTTCAGAGCGTTCGGTGGCCATGGGTGACGACTCGCGGTAAGGGAACGAGCCGTCAGCATTCGCATTGGCTGGAAGGGCGTCAGTCAACAAACCGCATCCACGTTGCGCCCGGTTTGCAATGCTGGAAGGCTGTCTGTGCCGGCTATCCCCAGGGGATAGCTCGCTCACGGCCGCCGCAGGCTCGACCGAATCTTGTCCAGGTAGGCGCGCGCCACTGCGGGATCGGCCGGCCGCGATTCGGCTGGTGATGGCGCTGGTGATGGCGGCGGTGTCGCGGCCTGCGCCGCGCCTCTTTCGCCGGCCCACGCCTTGAACTCGCCGCGGATCGCCTTCTGGATGATGCCGAACAGGTAGCCGGCCGGGTTGCGGACCGCGCTGTTGCGGCAGCGCGCGTCCCATTCGCCCAGCACTGCCTGCCGCTGCGACTCGTCCACCTGCTGCAAGGCGACCAACGCGCCGCTCTGCTGCTCGTCCTTCAAGGCCAGGAAGCGCTGGGGCAGGCGCAAGCTGTCTTCCAAGCCTCGTGCGCGCGGTACTGTACGTACTTCACTATGACTTTGAATACGTACTGTACGGTCCTGCTTCGGATTCCGAAGAGAGCCGTCTGGCGCGGGTTTCAGCCCTGCTTCGGAATCCGAAGACGGCGCATCGGCATTCCGAAGAAGGGCCGGCGAGCCTTCTTCGGATTCGTGATCCACAGCCTCTTGTGGATAACTCCCCGCCGCGCACTCGCCCGTCGCCATGCGCTGTGCCAGCACCTGCAAGCGCGTCGGCAGCGTGCGGCCGCTGAGCATCGGGTCTTCGGCGATTTCCTTGAGCGTCTGCACGCCGACGATCTGCACCGCCTTCGCCGCGTGCGTGAGCGCCTGGTTGACGAGGCCCAAGTAGTCGGGGTCGAGCTGCATCGCTTCAAACGGCGTGAGCGGCTCGTCGTGCAGCACGTAGAGGTTGCCGAGAATGCGGCCGGTCTTGGGGTCGCGGCGCCGCCGCACCAGCGATAGCCAGCGCGTAAGTCGCAGCAGCGTCAGTGCCCGCGCCACGGTCTCGTGCGAGGCCTGCGCGGCGCAGGGCATCGACGCCAAGTACGGCCGGAGCTGGTCGTAGGTCGGGAAGGCCGTCACGCCATCGTCGTTGAGCTGCAGGCGGAACACCTGCCAGGCGTTGCGCTCCAGCGGCGTCAGGCGCCGGTCCAGGAACAGCCGGCGCGGCACGCTCTCATGCCGGTTGCCGCTGTAGAGAAAGGCGTCAGCCTGTGGAGCAGCGCCTCTGGCCGGTGCCGCCGGTCCAGGGGCCGGGGCCAGTTTCTGGAGCGCATCGTCGAACAGGGCCGACAGCGCCACCGGACCCTCGCGCCGTGGTGCGCTGTCCGTCGTCATGGCCTTACACCAGCCCCTGGTCGATCCAGTTCCGTATCGCCGCCCAGATGACCGACATGGGCAGGCTCATGGTCTCGGCCAGGTCCATGCTCAACGTGAGCATCGCCACCTCGTCGTGCAGCGCGATGTCGCGCTGCGCGACGGCGGCCTTCCAGTGCTCCCATAAGGCCACGTCCTGCGCTTCGTCCAGCACGGGGTGGCGGCCCTTGCGTTTGGGCAGGCCCAGGATGTCCCGGCGCAGCGCCACCTCCTGGTGCGTCAGGCCGAAGAACTTGCTGACCATCTCCGTGCTCGCGCCCAGACGCAGCATGCGGTCCACCGTGGCGATCTCCTGCTCGACGTCGTGCACCTGACTCAGCAGCCGCTTGAGCACTTCGCGGTTCACCGACACCGAGCACCACGACACAGTGGCATTGACCAGGACGGAGACGAGGGCCGGATGCTTCAGCGCGTCCAGTTCTTCCTCGCCGAACCCCATGAGCTTGCAGCGTCGCAATTGCCCGTTGCGCAGGTCGTGCAGCGCCTGCGCGATCACGGCCTGGTTGAGCGGGTGCGGTGCCGACATGGTGGGCTGCTCCGCTCAGGCGCCGTGATCCGATGCGCCGGCCGGCGCATCGGTTTCCAGATCCAGCAGCCGGCGCGCGAGGCGCAGCAACCGGAACAACTTGACCAGCCCCGCATCGCTTAGGCGCGCGGACGTGCTGCCGTGGCCGTGCAGCAGTGGCCCCAGGTCGTCGGCCAGCCGTGTGCGATCCAGCCCGGTGGCCGGCAAAGACGCTGCGCTCAGCGCATGCAGCAGGGTCAGCACGGCCTGCGCGAACGCCGGCAGGCTGCGCCCCTCGCTGCCAACCACGCAGACGAAGCCGATGCCGCTGTCGCGCGGCTCGACCTGATCGGCCACCGCAGCCTCGTCGGCGATTTCGCGGGCGAACTGCGCGATGTGCACGCGCAGGCGATCCGGCGCGTCCAGGCCGGGCTCGATGAACCACACATCCGAAATCGGGTACAGCCCGCCCGCCTGCACCGGCACCGCTTGAAGGACGTTGGCCGCGAAGTCGGGCAGCTTGTCGCCCATCTGGTCGGCGACCATGCGCTGGATGGATTGCAGCCGGTCGGTCGTCGGCGCGGGCGACACGATGTGCGCCTGCAGGCGTTCGTCATCCTTCTCTTCGCGCGGCGCCGTAGCTTGGGGCAGAGACGGCGTGGCAGCGGGCGTGACCGCAATGCTGGCCGGCGACGCTGGCATCTGCGGTCTCGGTGCAGCAGTCACAGCGGGCGGCGCCGACATCGCTAATGCAGGCGGGCTCACCGGCGCCGGCTCGCTGGTCAATGCCCGCTGCCGGCTCTCGCTGTCGTCGATCTCCAAGGACAGCGTGTCGTAGTCCACCGCCAGCAGCTCGGCCATCTGGCCCACCAGTTCGTCCTGCACGCGCTGCGGCGCGAAGTCGTCCGGCTGGGCGTCGAACTGCGACAGCACGTCCTGGAACAGCGAAGCGAAGTCCATCGACACGTCGCGCGACGAGCCCCGCCGCTCCCAGGTGCGCTCGCAGGCCTTGCGCAGCACGGCCAGCCGCTCCACCTGGTGCCGGCCCAGGCCGCCATAGAGCAGCGTGGGGATCGCCGGCAGCAGGTAGCGCACGGCATCACCCATCCTGCTGATGTGCGACTGCTGCACCGGGAAGCCATCGGCCGCCAGGCGCCGCGCGAGTTCCGACTGCGACAGCGCCTGCCCGGTCTCCTGCTCGTAGAACTCGCGTGCCTTCTCGACGCCCAGGGCGCGTTCGATGAAGGTCAGGCCGCCGCGCAGTTCGTTCTCGGCCAGGTGGCCGGTGAGCAGGACCAGCTCGCCACGCTCGGGCCACGGGCGGAACAGGCAAGCGATGCGGAAGAAGCGTTCTTCCTTGGTCTCGGCCCACAGCTCTCGCAATATCGCCAGCCGCGTGTTGCCGCCGTTGCGGATGATGTAGTGCGGCTCGCCCGGCCGCCGTGTGATCGCGGGCGGCGCGTCCAAGCCGCGTTCGCGAATGGAGGCCTTGATGTCTTCATAGACCGGGTTGCGCGTCACGCGCGGGTCGTGGTCGTAGGGGCGCAGTTGATCCAGCGTGACGACCATCGGCGTGTCGGCGATCGGGTCGGTCAGCGCGGCAGCCGTTGGCCCGCTGCGCTCGAAGCCCGAGGCCAGCAGCTTGGCGGCCATGTCCTGCGGCGTGAGGTCAGCCATGGCCGTCCTCCGGTGTGGATGCGGACGCGGCGGCCTGCGCTTCTCGGCCGGCGCGCCGAAGCTGTGCGCGGGCGTTGAGCCCGGCGCGGTGATCGCTTGTCGTGGAGCTGGTGTAGATCGCCGCGCAGCCTGTCTTGGTGAACTTGAGGTGGCCGCCCGGCGTGCGCTTGACGTGCCAGCCTTCACCCAGCGCAAACTCGATGAGCGCGCGCAGCCGCTTGTGCCCGCGGGCGAGGTCATGGGCGCTCGCCATGGCTTGCGCTCCCTGCTGTGGCTTGCGCATCGGGCCGGCCGGTCACGAGTGCGAAGCGTTCCTGCCACTGCGGGAACAGCTCGCTGGCCAGCGTGCGCATGGTCTGCAACGCGGTCGGCGCGACGCGGCCCGCCGGCTGGCGGAACTCCACGCGATGCACCGGCAAGCCTCTCGTCGCCGCACGCGGGTAGGCCTCGATCGCCGGCACGTCGGTATCGAGCACGCGCACGCCGGCATGGTCCTGGAACACCTGCCGCAGCGTCTGCTGGATCAGCCGGGCGTTCGACGACACCGGGGGCAGCCGGTTGATGAGCAGGTACAGCGGCGGCGGCTCGATGCCGAGATGCCGGTACGGTGCGATGTCCTCGATCAACTGCAAGGTGCCGCGCCGCAGCTCCCGCGCCGCCAGGATCTCCGGCGTCACTGGCGACAGCGCCAGGTCCGAGGCCAGCACCGCCATCTCCAACATGACGGAGCGCGCGCCCTGCGTGTCGATCAGCACCAGGTCGTACAGCGGCGCCAGCGCCGGCAGCAGGTGGCGCAGCCGGAGGCGCCCGTCCGGCGCATGCAGCAGCAACGTGTTCAGCTCGCCGCGGTCGTCGTTCGACAGCACCAGGTCCAGGCCGGCGACGGCCGTGCGCGACACCAGTTGCTCGATGCGCCGCTCCGCGAACGCCAGCATCTCGTAGATGCCGGCCGGCGCGCGCAGCGCCAGCGTGAAGTAGCTCGACAGCGTGGGCTGCACGTCCAGGTCCAGCAGCAGCACGCGCAGCCCTGCGTCGGCCGCGAAGCCGCCCAGGTTGGCCGCGGTCGTGGTCTTGCCCACGCCGCCCTTGGTCGAAATGATGCTCACCACCTTCATGGCGCTCTCCTCGTTGGTTGACATGGACGAGAAGAGGCTCAGGCGCGCTCTTTAAGGCGCTCAGCGATCCACTGTTCGATTTCCACCGAATCCCAGCCCACGGCGCGCACGCCCAGGCGCAATGCCTTCGGGAACCGGCCTTCTTTCATCAAGCTGTAGATGTGGGCCCGCTTGAAGCCGGTTTTCGCCTCTACTTCGGCACGTCGCAAGATGCGATGCTCAGGCTGTGCCGTAGGGACGGTTGTCTGCGAAGACATGGTGGACACTCCTTGGCGCTTAGCAGCGGTTGCAATGGAAGTTCCACGTATTCAATAGCGTCCGATTCGGGATTGCACTGCAATTGCAGAGGGGCAGCCTGCATCTGCAGTCCGGAGTTCTAAGACGATAGATGGCGCTTGGCGGCCGCAAATTTGGACCACAGCGTTCGCTCGCTCATTCCGGATCGGCCGCCGAAATGCGCAGTGAGTGCGCTGATAACCGCCTCCAGCGTCTCAAACGAGGAATATGGAATTCCGCTCGGCGACTTTCCCAGAAGAAGCGTCAGCAGACCTCCCACGATATTCAGATAGGTGCCTTCGCTTCTGGCGCCGAGATTCAATGTTTGCTTGTCTTCGGTCATGCGCGCTTCGTATGCGGTACTGAGCGCATGGAACTCTGCTTGAAGTGCATCCCACGCCTTGAGACGATCTGCCAGTTGCACCTTCAACGCTTCTCGGTCGGCGAGTAGCGCTTGTACGGCATCGATGCTGATCGCGGGATGAAGGTGCCGCTCGAAGGCATCGAACAGAAAGCCGGGGCGCTGGTCTGGATAGAAACGAATCATCCAGGCCTTCAGGTCGACGTGGCGTACCGTGAGATCCGGGTCATGAAGCACGGACGGGTCATCGCATGTGATACCGCGCCGGCCATAGCGGAGATCGCCGTTGACCAACGCGTCTTGTATCCGATCGGCGTTTAAGCGCAGCAGCGACCAATTTGGAATCTCCGCGCGATCGGGCAGCGCTCCGCCGCTCGTCAGATCGAGGATGCGTCGCTCGAATCGAGACAGGCCGGACCAATGTATGGCTGCCTCAATGGGGTGATATGCGACCTTGGTGCGGGAGCCCGAAGCGCGTGCCTTGTCCATGTGCAAAAACCTCCTCCCCAACCGACGCCAACTCAGGACATTTCTTTTCCTCAAAGGAAGAACGCGCGGCGCTGGAAGCGACGCAGACTTAGGCCGACCGATAGGCTGTAACAGAGGGGGCGACCTGCTCACGCAAATCGACATTCGGTGGTCGCGAATGCGCAACCGATCCGTCGTTGCCCCTCTCCCAATCCGGGCAGCATTTGCTTATGCTGGGAACACAGAGTGCCTGGCCAGCGAGAAAACTGATGGAGAGCAGTTTTTAGGCAGGGACAAGAATTGCGAAAGACGAATTTGATCTGCCTGTTCCGCTGGCCGCAACGAGAGCCGCTCTGACCGTTCGCGTCTGAGCTGAATCACCGCAGGGTTCGGGGGTTGCGTGGGCGGTTTCGCGAGGGCGGTAGGGCGCATAGAGTCGCCTTCAGACCTTCGGCGTCTGCTGTCAGATGAAAAAAACATCTGGGCTTCGAGCGCGCGACAGCTCATCCGCAACAGAACAGCCCCGCTGCGCAGTGCGCGCACGGTGGGCTGCGTGCTCTTGGCCACGGCCTGCCACGCCTTGGCGACACCGCCCGCGCGTGGTAGCTTTCAGTAGATCATCCTGGCCCTCGGTGGACGTGCCACGTGCCTTTCGACGGCAAGTGTGCGAAAATTAGTCCACAAAGTAGTCCACGCACGTGGACGAAACCTGACAAATTCGTTGTAAATCAACGAGTTAGAGGGCGGATTCTGTTCCCTTCACCCGCTCCAATTTGCTCCCGACCCCACCCGAGCTCCTAGACGAATCCCTGCGGCGTGCGCTGATCATGGCGGATGTGACTACCCTCGGCTGGCGGGAGCGGCTGTCATTGCCGATGCTCGGCGTTCCCCTGCTCAAGGCCAAGCTCGATACCGGCGCGCGCAGCAGTTCGCTGCACGTGGACACGCTGGAAAGTTTCGAGCGCGCGGGCGATACCTGGCTGCGTTTTTCCGTCACCGTCGGCGGCCGCCATCGCGTGGCGGTCACCTGCGAAACCCTGGCACTCGATCGTCGCGCCGTCACCGACACGGGCGGGCGGCGCACGGTGCGCTGGTTCATCCGCACCGACGTGGTGCTCGCCGGCGAGCGTTTCGCGGTCGACATCAATCTGACCGACAGGCGGCATATGCTGTTTCCCATGCTGCTCGGACGCAGCGCATTGCACGGGCGGTTCGTGGTGGATCCCGCGCTTTCCTATACACAGCCCCGGCTCGTCAGGGCGGGCACAACGGGTGTTTCATGAAGATCGCCATTCTTTCGCGCAACACCCGGCTGTATTCGACCCAGCGACTGGTCGACGTGGCCCGCGAGCGCGGTCACGTGGTGCGCGTGCTCGACCCGCTGCGCTGCTACGTGCGCATCGCGCCGGGCAACATGTCCATCCGTTACAAGGGCAAGGCGGTCAAGGGCATCGACGCGGTGATCCCGCGCATCGGCGTCACCAGCACCTTCTACGGCACGGCGGTGCTGCGGCAGCTGGAAATGATGGGGGTGTACACGCCCAATTCCTCCGATGCCGTGCTCAGCGCGCGCGACAAGCTGCGTTCGCTGCAGATCCTGGCGGCCAAGGGGCTGGACATGCCGGCGACGGTGTTCGGCGACAATCCGGACGACACCGCCGACGTGCTGGCGATGCTGGGAGAGCCGCCGCACGTCATCAAGCTCAACGAGGGCAGCCAGGGCACGGGCGTGGTGCTGGCGGAAAAACGCAGCGCCTCGCAGAGCGTCATCGAGGCCTTCCGCGGGCTTTACGCCAACTTCCTCGTGCAGGAGTTCATCGCGGAGGCCAAGGGCACCGACCTGCGTTGCTTCGTGGTCGGCAAGAAAGTGGTCGCGGCCATGCAGCGCGAAGCCGTGCCGGGCGAATTCCGCGCCAACATCCATCGCGGCGCCACGGCCCAGGCGGCGACGCTCAGTGCCGAGGAACGCCGCATCGCCGTGCAGGCAGCGGCGGCGCTGGGCCTGGGCGTGGCCGGCGTGGACATGCTGCGCTCCAAGCGCGGGCCGCTCATCCTCGAGGTCAACGCATCGCCCGGGCTGGAAGGCATCGAGGCGTCCACCGGCGTGGACGTGGCCGGGGCGATCATTCAGTTTCTTGAGGCGGAAGCGGGCACGTCCGTGCAGGTGCCGACACGGCGCCGCTCCCAGCGCGCTTAGGCCCTTTGGCACTTTGACCGCCGCTTCCGGCGGGCTCTACCATCGGAAGTTCCTGCAGGGCGCGTCCCGAGGGGGGATGCCGCAGGGTGGAGGAACTCAATGAAGCGCAAGTACTGGCTGCCGGTCTCGGTGGCGATGATGCTCGTGTTGCAGGTGGCGTCGGTTCACGCAAAGGAAACCAAGCCTGACGTCAAGGCCAATACCAAGGACGAATTCGCCGCGGTAGCCGATCGCGTCCGTCAGCAGATGGCTCCCGGCGGGCGGTTCGAATCCGTGAAGAAGGGCGACCAGGAGACGGTCAACCGCGACCTGGGCTCCATGCAGTCGCTTTACGACAAGTTCGGCACGGTCGACGCGATGGATCAGGCGTCCAAGGTGCAGCTCTACAACAACCAGTCCGAGGTCAATGCGATCCTCACGCACAACGACGCGGATCGTGAAGTGTGTGAGCAGATTAAGCCGATGGGGTCGAACATCCCCAAGACGGTGTGCAAGACCCAGCGGCAGATCAACGAAGAGAACAGCCAGTCGCAGCAGCTGAAGCAGGACATAATGAATGTCGGCCGGCAGCAGCCCGTAGGCAAGTGAGCACAGTTAACGCCGGCGTGAGTACCGGTTAACTGTCATGTAACCGGACCAGACCTATAAAGTCCGCACTGCAATTTGTCTGGCACTTCCGCAAGGTATGGTGACAGCAGATTTCGGTATCGGGGCAGTAGCTTGGGCCCAGGCGAGCGACCACGAGTCGACCAGCCTGGGCTTTTTTCTTGCCTGGCCCCCAGACCTGTTCAGGTTCCTGCCTGCCCGGGCCCCCTTTCGGCGACGCAAGCTTGTTAAGCTTGTGGCCTCGGCCGGCCCTGTTGCCGGCTGCGTATGGAGGACGCATGCGCGTACTGGTGATCGAAGACAACAGCGATATCGCCACCAACATCGGCGATTATCTGGAAGACCGCGGCCATGTGGTCGATTTCGCGGGGGACGGCGTCACGGGCCTGCATCTGGCCGTGGTGCACGATTTCGATGTGATCGTGCTTGACCTGACCCTGCCGGGCATGGATGGCCTCGACGTGGCCCGCAAGCTGCGCCATGAGGCGCACAAGCAGACGCCCATCCTCATGCTCACCGCGCGCGATGCGCTGGAACAGAAGCTCACCGGCTTCGAGTCGGGCGCCGACGATTACATGACCAAGCCATTCGCCCTGCAGGAGCTGGCCGCGCGCCTGGAGGTGCTGGCTCGCCGCGGCAAGGGCCCGCAGAGCCGCGTGCTCAAGGTCGGCGACCTCACCTACAACCTCGACACGCTCACGGTGACCCGCGAAGGCAAGTCGATCCAGCTCAACCCGATTGGCCTGAAATTGCTGCAGGCCCTGATGGAAGCCAGCCCGTCGGTGGTGACCCGCCAGGACCTGGAACAGCGCGTGTGGGGCGAGGAGCTGCCCGACAGCGATTCGCTGCGCGTGCACATCCATGGCCTGCGCGCAGCCATCGACAAGCCCTTCGACAAGCCGCTGATCCACACGCGGCACGGCATTGGATACCGGATGGTCGAACCGGATGCAGTCCAGGCGTAAGCTCAGGTTTCGCCTGGTCGTTTCCTTCGCGCTGTTCGGCTTCGGCCTCAGCGCGTTGTTTGCATTTGCGGCGCTCAACATCCGCAGCAGAGTGGAAGACCAACTGGTCAACTCCAGCCTGATGGACGATGCCCGCTGGGCGAACCAGCAGGCGCAGCAGCATCCGGGGACGCCCGCCGGCTCCCGCCTGTTGACCGGCAGCATGTACAGCGACCGCACTATTTATCGTGCGCCTTTGTCGTGGCAGAACCTCGGCAACGGCGTTCACGATATCTACGAGGGCGACCAGGACGGGCAGCGGCATCACTACAAGCTGGCCGTCTTCCGGGAGAACGGCATCATCAGCTTCCTGCGCTACGACGTGTCGCGCGAGGAGCTTGGCAAGCAGCAATTGCTGTTCAGTGTGATCGGTGCGGTATTCCTGTTCGGCCTGCTTTCGCTCGTGCTGGGCTTCTGGCTCTCGCGCAAGGTGCTCAAGCCGGTGAGCGAGCTGGCGCGCCGCCTGCGCGATTTTCGCAAGAACGGCAAGGCCGAGTTGCTGGCGCCGCATTTCGCCGACGACGAAGTGGGCGAACTGGCCTTCGCGCTCGACGAGTACTCGCAGCGGCTTACCGCGATGGTGGAGCGCGACCGCGAGTTCAACTCCGACGTGAGCCACGAGCTGCGCACGCCGCTGGCCGTGATCTCCAGCACCACCGAGCTGCTGCAGGGTTCCCCCGACCTGACCGACAAACTGCGCGAGCGCCTCAAGCGCATCGAGCGCGCATCCCGCCAGGCCACCGAGCTGGTCGAGGCGCTGCTGCTGTTGTCGCGCGCCGAACGCCGCGGCCCGACGCGTGGCGAAACCACCGAAGTGGCGAAGGTCGCCGCGGACGTCATCGAAAGCCAGCGTCCGCAGATGCGCGACAAGCCGCTGGAAGTGGAGCTGATCGTCAAGCAGCCGGTGAGCGTGAATGCGCCGGCGTCGGTGCTCTCCGTCGCGCTGACCAACCTGATCGGCAACGCGATCAAGTACACCCTGGAAGGGCGTGTCACCGTGGAAGTGAGTGGCGACCGCATCGAAGTGATCGATACCGGTCCGGGTATCAAGGCCGAGGATGCCGAGCGGCTGTTTCAGCGCGGCGTGCGCGGCGAAGGTGCGGGCGGCAGCGGCGCGGGCCTGGGCCTGGCGATCGTGCGCCGCTTGTGCGACCTCTACGGCTGGGATGTTTCGATGCGCCCGCGCACCGGCGTCAACGGCGCCATCGCCAGCATCGTGTTCAAGTAAACCGGCGCCTGCCGGTCGTTCCCGCTTTCGCGGAAACGACCGGCAAAAAACCTGATTTCCCCGCCGCTCAGAGCGGCTCCAGCCAGCCCCACTGGTCGTTGGTCTTGCCATTGAACAGGCCGAAGAACAGTTCCTGCAGGCGGCGCGTGACGCGGCCGGCCTTGCCGTTGCCGATCTGCTTGCCGTCCACCGAACGGATGGGCGTGATCTCCGCTGCCGTGCCGCACATCAGCAGTTCGTCGCACAGGTAGAGATATTCACGCGGGATATCGCGCTCGACCACTTCGATGCCGTCTTCGCGGGCCAGCGTCTTCAGCGTGTCGCGCGTGATGCCGGTGAGGATGGAGGCGCTGGCGGGCGTGGTGTGCAGCACGCCGTCGAACACCAGGAACAGGTTCTCGCCCGCGCCTTCGCTGAGCAGGCCGGTGGAGGCCATGGCGATGCCCTCGCCAAAGCCCAGGCGACGCGCTTCACGCGCGATCAGCTGGCCGGAAAGATAGTTGCCGCCCGCCTTGGCGCCGGCCGGGATGGTATTGGGAGCAAAGCGCTGCCAGCTGGAAACGCAGGCTTCGATGCCGGTTTCCAATGCCTCGGGACCCAGGTACGGACCCATCGCCCACGCGGCGACGGCCACGTCGATCGGCGTTTCCGCCGACAGGCCGAAGCCGCCCAGGCCGCGGTAGGCCACCGGGCGCAGGTAGGCGGCGGCCAGGCCGTTCTTGCGCACTACTTCGCGGCAGGCGGTCGCGAGCTCGTCCTGCGAGTAGGGCAGCACCATGTCGTAGATCTTGGCCGACTGGTACAGGCGCTTGAGGTGGTCGGTGAGGCGGAAAATCGCCGCGCCATCGGGCGTTGCGTAGCTGCGGATGCCTTCGAAAACCGACGAACCGTAGTGCAGGGCGTGCGCCATCACGTGGACGGTGGCTTCCTGCCAGGGTTTGATGGCACCGTTCTGCCAGATCCAATCGGGGTACTGCTGCGCCATGGGGGATCTCCGGGGAAAAATCGCGCCATGATACCGCGCCTGTCCGGAGGGCGATCTTGCGCAGCACCAAAGCCGCGGGCGTTAGAGCATGTCCAACATCTCCTCAGTCACGCCCGCTCCCCCACCGTCATCCCCGCGAAAGCGGGGATCCAGCGACTTTACTCGCTGCGATAAGGCTTAAAGACACGGGATGACCAGCCCCGCGGCTGTTGAAAGGCGCCTCCCGCTTTCGCGGGATGAGGGTGAGGAGAAATATGCGCCGACGAGAGATTTTGAACAGGTTCTAGCCCGATGCGCGCAGCCAGAGGCAGCCGGAACGTCGCACGATGCCGAAGCGACTTTCACGCGGCGCGCCGCTGCCATCGTTGGAGGCGGTATGCACGATCAGCTGATCGCTCGCGGCGGCGCTCTGCCGCTGCGCTTCCCGGTCGCTCAAGGTGCTGGTGCTGTCCGCTGGCGCGGGATCGTCGTCGTCCGAGGTGCGGATATCCAGCAAGGGCCGCCGCATCAGCGCGCCCAGCGAGCGGATGTCTGCCACAACGGCATTGCGGCCGTAGCCATTCCAGATCATCAGACCGGCCAGGCGGTTCGGGTCGCGCGTGGCGAATGCATCCACCATGCTTTGGCGCAGTTCCCCGAGAGATGTCGCGCAGGTCGTCGCCGGCGGCGCGGCGGTGAGGATGTCCGCTGGTCCTTGCGCTGTCGCGGGCTTCGCCGTCGGCGGCGGTGCGTTCACCGGCGTCGCCTGCAGCGCGGCACAGGGCTGGTCGGTGAACAGCGGATTGCCGTCGGGCCCGATGCAGCGGTGAATGCCGTCCTGCGCCATGGCGCAGAGCGGCAGCAGAAAAAGCAGAAGCGTCAGGGCGGCTCGGATCATCGGGCGAGCTTACGCTTCGCCTCGTCGGTTATCCGTGCAACCGGTCCAGAATCGCGCGCGTGGCGCGGGCGCGGTTCAAGGTATAGAAGTGCAGGCCCGGCGCGCCGCCTTCCAGCAGGCGGCGACACAGCTGCGCCACCACGTCGGCGGCGAGCTCGCGGATGGATGCCGCATCATCGCCGTGCGCCTGCATGCGCTTGGCGATCCAGCGGGGGATTTCCGCACCGCAGGCATCGGAAAAACGCTTGAGCTGCGAGAAATTCGAGATCGGCATGATGCCCGGTACGATGGGCACCTTCACGCCCAGCCGCTGCACGTCGTCCACGAAACGGAAGTAGGCGTCCGCGTTGTAGAAGTACTGCGTGATGGCGCCATCGGCGCCGGCGTCCACCTTGGCCTTGAAGTGGCGAAGGTCGGCCAGCGCGTCGTCGGCCTGCGGGTGCGTTTCGGGGTAGGCCGCCACTTCGATGTGGAAGTGATCGCCCGAGTGTTCGCGGATGAAGCGCACCAGTTCCGAGGCATAGCGGAAATCGCCCGGGGTGGCCATGCCGGAGGGCAGGTCGCCGCGCAGCGCCACGATGCGGCGGTAGCCGGCCGCGCGGTAGTCGTCGAGCAAGGCCTTCAGCTCGGCCCGCGTGCCGCCCACGCAGGAAAGATGCGGCGCCACGTTCAAGCCGTGGGCGGTATGCAGGCGGTGCACCGTTTCGCCCGTGTAGCTGAGCGTGGAGCCGCCCGCACCGAAGGTCACCGAGACGTATTCGGGCGCATGCGATTTGAGCAGCCTGGCGGCTTGGTCGAGCTGATCCCGTTGTTCATCGGTCTTGGGCGGGAAGAACTCAAAGCTGATGGACGACATCGGTACGGTCCCTGGCGAGGTGATGGTCCGAGTATATATCTCTTTTTCGCGATATAGAGATATCTGTTTGTTCCCGCCAGGCCGGAGCCCGTGGCGGCGACCTCCCTGCGACAAACCGCGACAGCGGACTTCCCTTGCGCCCTTGATCCAGATCAATTGGCCATCCAGGGGTGCCCCCCAGACTTCCCGCCGTTCAGTTATGCCTAGGAGTGGGCCTCATGGTGGGCGTCGAGGGGAGTTACAACGACAAGGTCATACGGCAGTTTTCCGTGATGACCGTGGTCTGGGGCGTGGTCGGCATGCTGGTGGGCGTATTCATCGCCGCGCAGCTGTATTGGCCGACCCTCAATTTCGACGTGCCGTGGCTCAGCTACGGCCGCCTGCGTCCGCTGCACACCAATGCGGTGATCTTCGCCTTCGGCGGCTGCGCGCTGTTCGCCACCAGCCTCTACACGGTGCAACGCACCTGCCACGTGCGGCTGATCTCCGACAAGCTCGCCTCCTTCGTGTTCTGGGGCTGGCAACTGGTGATCGTGGCCGCGGCCGTCTCGCTGCCGCTGGGCTACACGCAGGGCAAGGAATACGCCGAGCTCGAGTGGCCGATCGACGTGCTGATCACCATCGTGTGGGTGGCGTATGCCGTGCTGTTCTTCGGCACCATCGCCAAGCGCAAGGTGAAGCACATCTACGTCGCCAACTGGTTCTACGGCGCGTACATCATCACCATCGCCCTGCTGCACGTGGTCAACAACCTGGCCATTCCCGCCGGCTGGATGAAGTCGTACTCGGTCTACTCCGGCGCCGTCGATGCCATGGTGCAGTGGTGGTACGGCCATAACGCCGTGGGCTTTTTCCTGACCACCGCCTTCCTCGGCATGATGTACTACTTCGTGCCCAAGCAGGCCGGCCGCCCGATCTATTCGTACCGGCTGTCCATCGTGCACTTCTGGGCGCTGATCGCCATCTACATGTGGGCCGGTCCGCACCACCTGCAATACACGGCGCTGCCCGACTGGGCGCAGTCGCTCGGCATGGTGTTCTCGCTGGTGCTGCTGGCGCCGTCGTGGGGCGGTGCGATCAACGGCATCCTCACGCTGTCGGGCGTCTGGTACAAGCTGCGCACCGATCCGATCCTGAAGTTCCTCATCGTCTCGCTCTCGTTCTACATGATGAGCACGTTCGAGGGACCGATGATGTCGATCAAGACGGTCAACTCGCTCAGCCACTACACCGATTGGACCATCGGCCACGTGCACGCCGGCGCGCTGGGCTGGGTGGCCATGATCTCCATCGGCTCCATCTACGCCATGCTGCCGCGGCTGCTGCGCCTGCCGAAGATGTACTCGGTCAAGCTGATCGACGTGCACTTCTGGCTGCACACCATCGGCGTGGTCGTCTACATCGCCGCCATGTGGATCGCCGGCGTCACGCAGGGCCTGATGTGGCGCGCCACCGATCCGGATACCGGCACGCTGGTCTATTCCTTCGTCGAAGCGCTGAACGCCACCAAGCCCTACTACGTGTTCCGCCTCGGCGGTGGCCTGATCGTGCTGTCCGGCATGCTGGTCATGGCCTGGAACGTCTTCAAGACCTTCCGCCTGACCGCCGCGAACACCGAGCCGCAGCCGCTGCTCGCCCCCGATGCCGCCGACGCCCGTGCCTGAGGGAACAGACATGAGCCAGACACACGCGAAACTCGAAAAGAACATCGGCCTGATGGCCATCCTGGTGGCCGTGGCGGTTTCCTTCGGCGGCCTCGCCGAAATCGTGCCGCTGATGTTCCAGGCGGAAACCATCAAGCCGCTGCCGGGCATCAAGCCCTATCCCGCGCTGGAGCTCGCCGGCCGCGACGTCTACATTCGCGAGGGCTGCTACAACTGCCATTCGCAGATGGTGCGCACGCTCCGCTTCGAAACGGAGCGCTACGGACACTACTCGCTGGCGGGCGAATCGGTCTACGACCATCCGTTCCAGTGGGGCAGCAAGCGCACCGGCCCGGATCTTGCCCGCGTCGGCCTGCGTGGCTACTCCGACGACTGGCATCGCGCGCACCTGCACAACCCGCGCGACGTGGTGCCGGAATCCAACATGCCGGCTTACCCGTGGCTGGCCGACAACAAGCTGGACGGCGCGGAGGTCGCGCAGCACATGCGCGCCCTCAAGCGCATCGGTGATCCCTACAGCGAAGCGGACATCGCGGGCGCCGCCAAGGCCGTCGAAGGCAAGACGGAGCTGGACGCCGTGATCGCCTATCTGCAGGGCCTCGGCACCCACGTATCGCAGACCGACCTGCAGGCCGGCGAGGGAGCGGAGTGACATGGTGCCAGGACTGATTACAGCCGCGCTGCTCGTGCTGTTCGTGGGCGGCACCCTCTATCTCTGGCGACCCTCCGTGAAACCGGAGATGGATGCTGCGGCCCAGATGCCGCTGGACGATGACAAGGAGGAGATCGCATGACTTCCGCATGGAGCTGGTATGTCATCGCCATCGTGGTGATCAACCTGATCGGTTGCGTCTGGCTGCTGCGCGGCAATACACGACGCAGCCCGACCGACCCCAAGCCCGACGAAACCGGGCATGTATGGGACGGCGACATCACCGAATACAACAAGCCGCTGCCGCGCTGGTGGATCAACCTGTTCTACATCACCATCGTGTTCGCGGTGGGTTACCTGCTGTGGTACGGCGTGGGGACCTTTCACGGCTTCGGCAACTGGAGTTCCCAGAAGGAGCTGGCGCTGGACGAGGCCGCCGAGGACGCGCGCCTCGACGACACCTTGAAGCTCTACGCCGGCAAGCCCATCGACGAGCTCGCCAAGAACCCGCAGGCGGTTGCGCTTGGTCGCACCATCTTCCTCAATCGCTGCGCGGCCTGCCACGGCTCCACGGGCCATGGCGCCACCGGCTTCCCTGATCTCACGGACGATATCTGGCATTGGGGCGGCACGCCGCATCGCATCCTGGAAACCATCCAGGAAGGACGGCAGGCCGTCATGCCTGCGTGGGCCACGACGCTCACCGCGCAGGGTGGACCCACGGCCGTCGATGACACCATCGCGTACGTGCTGTCGCTGTCCAAGCCGGCGCAACCGAAGGATGAAGCCGCCGAACGCGGCGAAAAACTGTTCGGCACCATCTGCGTGGCCTGCCACGGCCCCCAGGGCAAGGGCAACCAGGTGGTCGGCGCGCCGGACCTCACCGACAGCTACTGGCTCTACGGCAGCAGCAAGGCATCGCTGCGCAAGACGTTGAACGACGGACGCCAGGGTGTCATGCCGGCATGGAAGCCCATTCTTGGCGACACGCGCACACGCCTGGTCGGTGCCTATGTGTGGACATTGTCGCCACACAAGGATCCGCCGCCTGCCGGAGCTGTGGTGGCGGAATGATCCACCGGAACACGACCGTGGCCCCTCGTGACGAATCCTTGCCGACTCCGCAGTGCCTGGGCGCACTGCTGTGGCCGAGCTTCTTCGTCGCGGGCGTGGTCACGGTGGTGTTCTTCGCCTTTATCGATCCCATCGCCTTGCGTGACATCACCTTTCCATCGCTGAAGCTCGGCCGGGAACTGGGCTATACGCTGGGCTTCTTCCTGATCTGGCTGGCGACCGCGTCGTCGAGCCTGTTCACCTGGATACTTCTTCGTCCCAGCCGCCAGGTGAAGTCGTCCGCGCGTTCCGGTAAAGCACCATGAGTCGCCGCATTCCCCTGCACGTCGTCGATGACGAGAGCGACTCGTACTACGTCAGCGAACGCAAGGTCTATCCGCGTGACGTGTCCGGCCGTTTCAATCGTTTGCGCGTCGCCGCCGTCATCTGGCTGCTTGGCATGTTCTACGGCTTCCCCTGGCTGACTTGGCAGGGGCGGCAGGCCGTGCTGCTGGATCTTCCGGCGCGAAAATTCCACGTGTTCGGCTGGCTGTTCCTGCCGCAGGATTTCCTGTTCCTGTCGGTGCTGCTGATCATCGCGGCGATGGCGCTGTTCTTCTTTACCGCGCTGGCGGGACGTCTGTTCTGTGGCTATGCCTGCCCGCAGACGGTTTGGACCGAAGTGTCGCTATGGATCGAGCGCTGCTTCGAGGGCGACCGCAACAAGCGCATGAAGCTCGACGCAGGCCCGTGGACGCGCGAGAAGATCGTGCGCAAGAGCGCGCGCCACGCTACATGGGCGGTGTTCTCGCTGTGGACGGGCTTCACCTTCGTGGGTTATTTCAGCCCCATTGGCGATCTCGCGCGACGCATGCCGTTCGGCTGGGGTGGCTGGGAAACGTTCTGGATCCTGTTCTATGCGTTCGCCACCTGGGGCAATGCGGGCTTCCTGCGCCAGCAGGTGTGCAAGTACATGTGTCCCTACGCGCGCTTCCAGAGCGCCATGTTCGACCGCAATACGCTGATCATCGCCTACGATCCGATGCGCGGCGAGCCGCGCGGTTCCCGCAAGCGCGGCCTGCAAAGCGTGCTGGAGCGCGCGCGCGGCCTGCTGGACAAGGTCACCGCCTACGACTACGTGTTCCGCGCCAGCCAGCATCCGTCCGCAGCGGACCACCGCGCCCAGGCGGGTGGCACCATCGCGTTGGCGGGCACGGGGGAGGCCGCCGAGCCGTTGCCGAAGTTCACGCCGGAACAGCTGGGCGATTGCATCGATTGCACGATCTGCGTCCAGGTCTGCCCCACCGGCATCGATATCCGCAACGGCCTGCAATACGAGTGCATTGCCTGCGGCGCCTGCATCGACGCCTGCAACGAGGTGATGGGCAAGGTCGGCTATCCGCAGGGCCTGATCCGTTATTCCACGCAGAACCAGATCGACGGCAAGCCCGGCAAGGTGCTGCGGCCGCGCGTGTTCGTCTACGGCGCGCTCTTGCTCGCCCTCATGGGCGGTTGGCTGTACGGCGTGACCCACCGCAGCCCGCTGATGGCGGAGGTGCTGCGCGACCGCAACGCCATGTACAGCGAAACTCCCGAAGGCAACATTCAGAACGCCTACACCCTCAAGCTGGTGAACAAGGCTGAGCAGCCACATCGTTTCCTGATCGACGTCACCTCGGCGGATGTGCCCGGCATTGGCCTCAACGGTGGCGCGAAGAACGTGAGCGCGCAAAGCGGCGAGGTGCTGTCGGTGCCGGTCACGGTGGAGAGCACTTCCGAGGTGACTGGTCGCCATGAGGTGACGTTCCACGTGCGTGACCTTGACGCGGGCGCGTCGGTCACCGTCAAGAGCAGTTTCTTTGGACCTATGCCATGACCAAGACACGCAGTACCTGGCGCGAGCCCATGGTGTGGATGCTGGTGGGATTGCCGCTGGCGTCGGTGGTGATCGGTTTTGCCCTGCTGTTCGCCGCCGTCCACCCGGGCCGGGAAGACATGGAGACCGTGGGCAAGGTCACCCGGGTGGGCAAGTTGCTGGTCGCCGCGCAGGACCGCGAGCCGCCGTCGGAGGTGGACACCCGCGGCCTGATCCTGCGCCTGAAGGGCGACATGATCGAAGCCGTACCGATGGATGGCGATTTCCCCCGTGGCGGCAAACTTCGCCTGACGCTTTCCTCCAGTGATCCCGCCGTGCAGGGGCGTGTCATCCAGCTGTCGCCGAGCGAGCTGGGATGGCGCGGCGTGGGTTCCATGGACGGTGGCCACGACTGGCTCGTCGAGCTGCGGCCCGACAATGCCACCTGGTCGCTGCGGGGAGAGTGGACGGCACAGGCGCGATTCATCCGCCTTACGCCCTGATCGTGGACGCGATGGTCGACATCGGCAAGGCGGGCCGCGCGACGGCCTGCTATCACTGCGGCGAGACCTTGCCGCCGTTGCCGGTGCGGCTTGATATCAACGGCGAAACCCAGGGTTTCTGTTGCCACGGTTGCGCCGCCGCCGCCGAATGGATACGCCAATCCGCACTGGGCGACTACTATCGCCTGCGCAGCACGGCCGGCACTCGCGTGGAGGACGTGCCCGACCTGTCCAGCTGGGATCGCGATGATCTGCTCGGCGAACACGCGGTGCCTGTCGCGGGTGGCCTGGAAATTACCCTGCTGACCGACGGCATGCGCTGCGCCGCCTGCGCGTGGCTGATCGATCGCGCCCTGCAGGGCGAAGCGGGTGTGCTCGATGCCGGTGCGAATGCCGTCACGGGCCGCATCCGCATCGCCTGGGATCCGACGCGCACGCGCTTGTCGCAGCTGCTGGCCCGACTGGCGATGCTGGGGTACCGGCCATATCTCGCGACCGGTGCAGCGCGCGAGCGCGAGCGTGTTTCCGAGCAGCGCCGATGGCTGATGCGCCTGGGTGTCGCCGGCCTCGGCGCCATGCAGACGATGATGTTTTCCGAAGCCTTGTATCTGGATTTCGGCCACCACATGGCGGGAGCCACGCGCGACTTCTTCCGCTGGGTGGCCTTGCTGGTCGCCACGCCCGTGGTGTTCTACGCCGGCTGGCCATTCCTGCAAGGCTGCTGGCGCGAGCTTCGGCAGCGTCATGCGGGCATGGACACCTTGATCGCGGCGTCCACGCTGCTGGCCTACCTCGCCAGCATGGTGGAGACCATGCGTGGCGGCGCGCAGGTGTGGTTCGACGCCGCGACCATGTTCGTGTTCCTGCTGCTCGCCGCGCGACTGCTGGAGCAGCGTGCCCGGCGCATTGCCAGCGCGCAGGTGGATGCGCTGGCGCGCGCGCGTCCCATGCTGGCGGTGAAGGAGCTCGCGGACGGAAGCCGCATCACCGTGCCCGTGACTTCGCTGGCGGTGGGCGACGTGGCGTGCGTGGCCGTGGGTGAGGTGGTGCCCGTCGATGGCAGTCTGCTCGATGCCCATGCCTCGTTCGAGGAAGCCCTGCTGACCGGCGAATCCCGTGCGGTAAGCCGCACGCGTGGCGCGACGATCTACGCGGGCACCACCTGCCGGGAGACGCCGGCGCGCATCGTGGCCACGCAGGTTGGCAGCGCGACGCGATTGTCGCAGCTCGCCAGGCTGGTCGATCAGGCGCAGTCGCAGCGGCCAGCGCTGGCGCGCGTGGCGGACCGCATCGGCCGGATATTCGTCTCCGTGCTGATCGTGCTGGCGATCGCTGTCTATGTGTTCTGGCGCATGCATGATCCGGCACGCGCGTTCGAAGTCACGCTGTCGCTGCTGGTGGTGAGCTGCCCGTGCGCACTTTCGCTCGCGGTGCCCGCGGCGCTGGCGGCAAGCCATGGCGCATTGGCGCGCATGGGCGTGCTGTCGATCCGTTCGGGCAGCCTGGAGAATCTCGCACGTGCCACCGACGTGGTGTTCGACAAGACCGGCACCCTGACCAGCGTGCAGCTGACGGTGGGCGATGTGCACACGTTCGACGGCTTCGATCCAGTGCAGGCTAGGGACATAGCCGCCGCGCTGGAGCGGGACAGCCGCCACCCCGTCGCCCAGGCATTCGCCGAGGTGTCCACATCGATACTCGTGCAGGACATGCGCGAGCTCAGCGGGCAGGGCGTTACCGGCCGTATCCATGGAAACGTGTGGCGCCTGGGGCGCGCTTCGTTCGCCGCGGGGCGTGAAGACGATGGCCAGCTCTGGCTCGGCAACGGCCGCAACGCCGTGGCCAGGTTCTGCCTGCAGGAAACGCTGCGCCCGCACGCGGCCGAATCCATCGCCGCGATGCAGGCGATGGGTCTGCGCATTCATCTCGCGAGCGGCGATTCCACCAGTGCGGTGCAGCGGCTGGCGAAGCAGTTATCGCTGGGTGAAGTGCGTGCGCGCCAGTCATCGGAAGACAAGCTGGCGCTCGTGCGCGCATTGCAGGCGCAAGGCTGCGTGGTGGCGATGGTGGGCGATGGCCTCAACGATGCGCCCGTGCTCGCCGGCGCCGATGTATCGATTGCGATGGGCGAGGGTGCCGCGCTGGCGCAGCGTGCGGCGGACATGGTGCTGACCGCGCCGTCGCTGCTGCGTATTCCCGCGGCGGTGCAGCTCGCGCGACGCACGCAGCGCGTGGTGCGGCAGAACTTCGGCTGGGCCGTGGGCTACAACCTGCTGGCGCTTCCCCTGGCGATGACCGGCCATGTGACGCCCGCGTTCGCGGCGCTCGGCATGGCGTTGTCGTCCCTGACGGTGACGGCCAATGCGTTGCGGCTGATGCGTGCCTCGGGCAAGCAGGCCGCGTCGTGATCATCCTGCTGATGCTTATTCCGCTGAGCCTGATGCTGCTGGCGTTCGCCATCGGCGCCTTTGTGTGGGCGGTGCGCAAGGGGCAGTTCGACGACATGGATACGCCGGCGCTCGATATCCTCAGCGAGGACGAGCCTGGCGATCGCGCCGTTGTCGCCAAGGCCGAGGCGGTCAACGGCGAAGGCGGTGCGCGTGCCGATTGATCCGCTCGCCTTGTCGGCGGCGCTGCTGAGTGGGTTGCTTGGCGGCGTGCACTGCGCGGCGATGTGCGGCGGCATTGCCACGGGTTTCTCGGTGTGGTCGCCGCGGCACGGACTCATGGCATCGCTGCAGTTGAATGCCGGCCGCGTGCTGGGCTACGCGCTCGCGGGTGCACTGGTCGGTGGCCTGGGCGATGGCTTGCTGCGTGTGTTCGAGTGGCGCGCTTTCGCCATCGCGGCGCGCGTGGCGACGGGGTTGGTATTGATCGTCGTGGCGTTGCGGTTGTTGGATCAGCGTGGCCGCCTGCGCTTTCTCGGACGCCCCGGGGTTCATCTGTGGCGTTGGCTGCAGCCGCTGCAGCGGCGCCTGTTGCCTGCCGATACCGCGTGGCGTCGTCTCCTGGCCGGGATGCTCTGGGGTTGGATGCCTTGCGGCCTCAGCGCAACCATGCTGGCTGCCGCCTGGTTGCAGACGAGCGCCATGAAAGGGGCGGGCACCATGGCCGCGTTCGGTATCGGCACCTGGCTGGTGATGGTGCCGCTCACCTGGTCGGGCGCGCGCGTGGGGCGGTGGTTGCAGCGATCCGGTGCGCGGCGTGGCGCGGCCGCATTCGTGCTGGCGGCCGGCATGCTGACCATGGCCGCACCCTGGCTGATGCAGGTGCCGTCGCTGCACGGCGTCATGGCGTGGCTGGGCTGCGGGCCGGCCATGCGATGACGCCGCTTACGTCGCGCAAAAAAAAGGCCGCCTTCCGGCGGCCTTTTCGATGCACCCGAAGGCGCGATCAGTAGCGGTAGTGATCCGGCTTGTACGGGCCATCCACCGGCACGCCGATGTAGTCGGCCTGTTCCTGGGTGAGGCGGGTCAGCTTCACGCCGATCTGCTCCAGGTGCAGGCGAGCGACTTCCTCGTCCAGCTTCTTGGGCAGGCGGTACACCTTGTTCTCGTAGGTGTCCTTGTTCGCCCACAGGTCTAGCTGGGCCAGCGTCTGATTGGAGAAGCTGTTGGACATCACGAAGCTCGGGTGGCCGTGGGCGCAGCCCAGGTTCACCAGGCGGCCTTCGGCCAGCATGTAGATGCTGTGGCCGGTCTTCTCGAACGTGTAGCGATCCACCTGCGGCTTGATGTTCTCGCGCGACACGCCCTTGGCGGAGTTCAGGCGATCCATCTGGATCTCGTTGTCGAAGTGGCCGATGTTGCACACCAGGGCGTTGTTCTTCATCGCCGCCATGTGCTCCAGCGTGATGATGTCCTTGTTGCCGGTGGTGGTGACGTAGATGTCGCCGATGCCCAGCGTCTCTTCGATGGTGGTGACCTGGAAGCCTTCCATCGCGGCCTGCAGGGCGTTGATCGGGTCGATCTCGGTCACGATGACGCGCGCGCCGAAGCCCTTCAGCGAGTGCGCGCAACCCTTGCCCACGTCGCCGTAGCCGCACACCACGGCCACCTTGCCGGCGACCATCAGGTCGGTCGCGCGCTTGATGCCGTCGGCCAGCGATTCGCGGCAGCCGTACAGGTTGTCGAACTTGCTCTTGGTCACCGAGTCGTTGACGTTGATGGCTGGCACCAGCAGCTTGCCGGCTTCGGCGAGCTGGTAAAGGCGATGCACGCCCGTGGTGGTTTCCTCGGACACGCCCTTCCATTCGGCGGCGATCTTCTTGAACCAGCCCGGACGCTCCGCTTCGGTGCGCTTGACCAGGTCCTTGATGACCTGTTCTTCATGGTTGCCGCTGGGCGTGTTGACCCAGTCGCTGCCTTCTTCCAGCTCCACGCCCTTGTGGATGAACAAGGTGGCGTCGCCGCCGTCGTCCACGATCAGCTGCGGGCCGAGCTCACCCGGGTGGGTGAGCATGTCCAGCGTGCACTGCCAGTACTCCTCCAGCGTCTCGCCCTTCCAGGCGAACACCGGCAGGCCGCCGGCGGCCAGCGCGGCCGCAACGTCGTCCTGGGTGGAGAAGATGTTGCACGAGGCCCAGCGCACGGACGCGCCCAGCTCGCGCAGGGTTTCGGCCAGCACGGCCGTTTCCTTGGTGCAATGCAGGGAGCCGGACAGGCGCACGCCCTTCAGCGGCTTTTCCTTGGCGTAGCGGGCGCGGATCTGCATCAGGCCCGGCATTTCCTCTTCCGCCATGCGGATGCGGCGGCGGCCGAGGTCGGCCAGGGAGATGTCACGAACCTTGAAATCCTGGGGGGCGGAATCCTTGGTGACTGCGTTCATGTGGCTTAGCTCCGGTTGTTGCGACCCGAGAGGTCGCATCGTTGGCCGGGCGCCGTTACAGGAGAAATCCGTCGAGCCTGGCCGGGTTCGCAAGTTGCGTAGCCACGGTCGCAGCGCCCCTCGACGGGACAACGGAGTATAGCGTCCCCGGATGATGGTTTCGTGCCCACGGGCTTGCGCCGGTTCAGTCCGGACCATGACTGATGGCCGGGTTGGCCCGCGCCCAGTCGCGCTAATGTCGCAAGGGTTTACGACACAGGGGACCCCTCACATGGATATGTCGCTCCGACGCCTCGCGCTGGTCGGCCTGCTGCTGGCTGTTTCTCCACAGGTTCCGGCGGACCAGGCGCCCATGGCGCCGGCCGTTGCGCCGGCCTCGGGCTATCTCACCCCGCCCGCGCCGCTGCAGGCGCTGGTGGATGCGCCGCGGCCGCCGCAGCTCTCGATCAGCCCGCACCGTGACCTGCTGGCGCTGACCCAGACGCCGCCGCTGCCGGGCATTGACGTGGTGGCCCAGCCCGAACTCAAGCTCGCGGGACTGCGCATCAACCCGCGCACGTATGCGCAGAGCCGTTTCGTGTTCGGCACGGACCTGTGGCTGATGGATGTCGCCACCGGCAAGGAGATCCGCCTGCAAGGGCTGCCGCAGCCGCTCTCCATCGCCACTTCGTCGTGGTCGCCGGACCAGCGCTATCTCGCCTTCAACCAGGTGAACGCACGCGAGGGCACCAACGAGCTGTGGGTGGTGGACGTGGCGGCGCGCTCGGCGCATCGGCTGATCGCCTTGCCGCTGAATACCGTCGCGGGTCGCGGCTATCGCTGGATGCCGGACAGCAGGCAACTGCTCGTGCAGCTGCGGCCGCAGGGGCAGGGCGCGGCGCCGGTTGCCGGCATCATCCCGACCGGGCCCGACACGCAGCAGACGCAAGCCGGTGGCGGCGTAAAGGCCATCCGCACCTATCAGGACATGCTGCGCAACGAGGACGATGCCCAGCTGTTCGAGTACTACCTGCGCTCGCAGTCCGCGCTGGTGGACCTGGACGGCAAGGTCACTGCGCTGGGCGAGCCGGCGCTGACCCTTTCCATCGCGCCGTCGCCGGATGGACGCTACCTGCTGCGCGAACGCGTGGAGCGCCCGTTCTCCTACCTCGTGCCGGTGGACAGCTTCCCGCGCCGCATCGAGGTGCTGGATCGCGACGGCAAGCTGGTCAAGGAAATCGCCCATCTGCCGCTGATGGAAGGCCTGCCCACCGGCAACGACGCCGTGCCTACCGGCGTGCGCGACATCAGCTGGCGCGCCGATGCTTCGGCCACCCTGGTGTGGGCCGAGGCGCAGGATGGCGGCGACCCCGCGCGCAAGGCGGACATCCGCGACATCGTGCAGATGCAGGCGGCGCCGTTCGATCAGGCGCCGACCACGCTGGCGAAGCTGGGCAGCCGCTACGCGGGTGCGCATTGGGCCAACGGCAGCCTCGCGCTGGTGGAGGAGTTCTGGTGGAAGACGCGCCAGGTCAAGGAATGGCGCGTGTCGCCGGATCAGCCGGCGCAGTCGCCCGTGCTGGTGCGCGAGGGCTCGTCGGAAGACCGTTACCGCGACCCCGGCACGCCCGCGACCATGCTCGACGAGCACGGCGAACCGCGGCTCATCGTCACCGCCGACGGCCAAAGCATCTACCGCCTCGGCGAGGGTGCGTCCCCGCAGGGCGACCGTCCGTTCATCGATCGCGTGAACCTGCAGTCCGGCCAGAGCACGCGCCTGTTCCAGTCGCAGGCACCGTACTACGAAGATCCGCAGATGCTGCTGGATGCGGAAGGCACGCGCGCGCTGATCTCCCGCGAATCGCCCACCGAGCCCACCAACTTCTACGTGCGCGAACTGGGCGCCAACGGCAAGCTGCGCGAGCTCACCCACTTTCCCAACCCGCTGCCGCAGCTCAAGGGCGTGAAGAAGGAGCAGATCCGTTACAAGCGAAAGGATGGCGTGGAACTCACCGCCACCCTGTACCTGCCGCCCAACTACGACCCGAAGAAGGACGGCCCGCGCCCGATGCTGATGTGGGCGTATCCCACCGAGTTCAAATCGGCGGATGCCGCAAGCCAGGTCAAGGATTCGCCGTACAAGTTCAACCGCATCAGCTACTGGGGACCGCAGGCCTTCCTCACCATGGGCTACACGGTGCTGGACAACTTCTCCGTGCCTATCGTGGGCGAGGGCAACAAGGAACCCAATGACACCTATGTCCCGCAGCTGGTCGCCAGCGCAGAAGCGGCGGTGGACGAAGTGGTGCGCCGGGGCGTCGCCGACCGCAACCGCATCGCGGTGGGCGGCCACTCCTACGGCGCCTTCATGACCGCCAACCTGCTCGCGCACACGCGGCTGTTCAAGGCGGGCATCGCGCGCAGCGGCGCCTACAATCGCACGCTGACGCCATTCGGCTTCCAGTCGGAGGAACGCAACTACTGGCAGGCGCCGGACGTGTACAACACCATGTCGCCGTTCAACTACGCGGACCACATCAAGGACGCGCTGCTCATGATCCACGGCGAGCAGGACAACAACTCCGGCACGTTCCCCATCCAGAGCGAGCGCATGTACGCCGCCATCAAGGGCCTGGGCGGCACCGCGCGGCTGGTGCTGCTGCCGAACGAAGCGCATGCGTACCGCGCGCGCGAATCGATCATGCAGATGCTGGCGGAGATGAACAGCTGGCTGGAGATGTATGTGAAGCAGGCGAAGCCGGAGAAGGATGCGGCGAAAGCTGACGCTGGCTCTCCGCGACATTAAGTGACTTTGGGCGCCCTGGGTGTCAGGGGCGCCCTTCTCTTTGCTCGTCATTCCCGCGAAGGCGGGAATCCAGCGTCTTTGGCAGCACCACACCCTGCCGAGCTAAAGGCACTGGATTCCCGCCTTCGCGGGAATGACGGGCTTGGGGGAACACGCGGTGACGGTTGGTTTGTTTCTTTTGCCGCGATGCACAAATCCCTCCCGCTTGGGGTAGTCTTGGACGTCCAGACATCCGCAACGTGGCATCGATGAACCAGCACCGCAGTCCTGAGTTCGCCCCGCACGACGCGCCCCTGCGCGAAGACGTCCGCCGCCTCGGCACCCTGGTCGGCCATATGCTGGCCGAGCAGATTTCCCCGGCCTTCCTTGACGAAGTGGAGCGCATCCGCACTGCCGCCATCGCGCGCCGCGTGGAAAACGGGCCGCTCGACGAGCTCGGCGGCCTGCTCACCGGCCTGGACACGGACAAGGCGGAATCGCTGGCGCGCGCCTTCGCCACGTATTTCCAGGCGGTGAACATCGCCGAACGCATCCATCGCATCCGCCGTCGCCGCGACTACCAGCGCGAGGGCGGCGCGCCGCAGCCTGAATCCCTGCTCGACGTGCTCACGCGCCTGAAGGCGCAGGGCGTGGAGGCGGGCGAGCTGATCGAATGGCTGGAACGGTTGCAAGTGGAACCGGTTTTCACGGCGCACCCCACCGAAGCCGTGCGCCGCTCGCTGCTGGAGAAAGAGCAGGCCATCGTGCGCGCCCTGGTCGACAACTTCGATCCCACGCGCACGCCGCAGGAGCGCAAGGAGGACGACGACCGCATCTTCATGGCGCTCAGCGCCGGCTGGCAGACGGCCGAAGCGTCCGCTGTCAGCCCCACCGTGCAGGACGAGCACCATCACGTCGGCTTCTATCTCGCCAACCCCATCTATCGCATCGTGCCGGCGCTGTACGAGTCGCTGGCCGATGCGCTGCAGTCCGTCTATGGCGTGGCCGTGCCGATCCCGCGCCTGTTGAGCTTCGCCACCTGGGTGGGTGGCGACATGGATGGCAATCCCAACGTGGGCGCCGCCACGATCGCCAACAGCCTGTCCACGCAGCGCGCCCATGTGCTGGAGCACTACATCGAGGACATCGCCGGCCTGGCGCGCCTGCTGAGCCAGACGGAAGATCGCGTGCCCGTCGGCAGCGAGCTGGCCAGTCGCCTGTTCGACTATCGCGTGCGCTTCCCTGTCGCGGCCGCCAAGGTGCGTCCGCGCCACGCGGACATGCCGTACCGCAGCCTGCTCACCATCATCGGCGCGCGCCTGGAAGCCACGCTCGACGACGGCCATCCCGAGGGCTACACCTCGGTCGACGAACTGCTGGACGACCTGCACCTGATCGCGACCAGCCTGATCGACCATCGCGGCCTGCATGCCGGCGCGTATGCCGTGCGCCGCCTGATCTGGCGCGTGCGCACGTTCGGCTTCCACCTTGCGCGACTGGACGTGCGTCAGGATTCGCGCGTGCACGACGATGCGCTGTCCCAGTTGCTGCGGGATGAGGAATGGACCTCGCGCGACGCGGGCGAACGCGCCGAGCGCTTGCGCCGCTACGCCGGCGGCGAGGAATCGCTGCCCAACAGCGACGACGCCAACGCCGTCGCACTGCATGAGGTGTTCGCCACGCTGCGCGAGGCACGCGGCCGCTACGGTGTCGCTTCCTTGGGCCTGTATATCATCAGCATGGCGCGCTCGGCGGCGGACGTGCTTGCCGTGCTGGCGCTCGCGCGCTACGGCGGCCTTACCCATGAAGGGCGCGTGCCGCTGGACGTGGCGCCGCTGTTCGAAACCGTGGACGACCTGGCCAATGCACCCGCCACGTTGCGTGCCTTGCTGGACGATCCCGTCTACCGCGACCACCTCGCCTCACGCGGAAACCGCCAGTGGGTGATGCTGGGCTACTCGGATAGCGGCAAGGACGGCGGCACGCTGGCGTCGCGCTGGGGCTTGCAGCGCGCGCAGGTGGAGCTGCTGGAGGTGGCGGCGGAGGCGGGCATCCGGCTTTCCTTCTTCCACGGCCGAGGCGGCTCCGCCAGTCGCGGCGGCGCACGCATCATGCCCGCGTTGATGTCATCGCCGCGCGGCTCGGTGGCCGGCGTGCTGCGCGTGACGGAGCAGGGCGAAGTGATTCACCGCAAGTATGGCATCCGCGCATTGGCCCTGCGCAACCTGGAGCAAACCGTCGGCGCCGTGCTTCGCGCCTCGTTGCGCCCGCGCACGCAGGAACCGCGCGAAGACCTGTGGCGCGAGCGCATGAGCCGCCTGGCGGCACGCAGCCGCGAGCACTATCGCGCGTTCGTCGACCGCGAGGGTTTCGTCGACTATTTCCGCTCCGCCACGCCCATCGACGTGATCGAACGCATGACGCTTGGTTCGCGTCCGTCGCGCCGGCGCAGCATGCGCGGCGTGCAGGACCTGCGCGCCATCCCATGGGTGTTCGCGTGGACGCAGTGCCGCTCGATCCTGCCCGGCTGGTACGGGCTGGGTTCGGCGCTGGAATTCGGTGTCAAGGAATATGGCGAAGCAGCCATGTCCGAGATGGCCCACGACTGGCCGTTCTTCGCCAACATGCTCGACGACGTGTCGATGGTGCTGGCGAAGTGCGACCTGGGCATCGCCGAGGCGTTCTCGAGATTGGCCGGGTCGTTGCACGAGCCGTTCTTCGGCCTGATCCGCGACGAGTTCGAGCGCACGCGCCACTGGCTGATGCGCCTGAAGAACAACGACGCGCTGCTGCAGAACGCGCCACGGCTTGCCACATCGATCGACCTGCGCAACCCCTACGTGGACCCGATGAGCCTGCTGCAGGTGGACCTGCTCAAGCGCTGGCGTGAAGGCGGCGAGAGCGACGATGCGCTACTCGCCGCGCTGGTGGCTTGCGTGAATGGCGTATCGCAGGGTTTGCAGAATACGGGTTGAGCAAAGCGACTTCCGACATGGAGCGAGTGTGGGCTAAGCGCTTCATGCGCTGTAAGTGCTAGCGGTTTCCATCGCATTTTGCTTGAGAAATCGACAAGAGGCCGCCATGACTTACCGACTCCATCAAGGAATAGCCAATGATCACGTTGTATCAGTTGCGATGGTCGCACTACGTAGAGAAAGTTCGTTGGGCGTTGGATATCAAAGGTCTGGCATGGCAGGCCGTGGATGTCGTGGCCTACAAAAAGGAGGAGATGCGGCGCTTTTCCTGTGCGCAAACGGTTCCACTTATCCATGACGCATCTACCGGCGTTGCCATCAGTGATTCGTCCCCGATCATTCGCTACCTGGATGAGACCTATCCTGACAGGCCCCTTCTTCCCCATCAGCCCACTGAACGCGCCGAAGCCTGGCAGTGGATGTTGCGGCTGGACTCGTCGCTGGGACTCTATGCGCGGCGCCTCGGCTACACCCAATTGATCATGGAATGTCCGCAGGTGCTGCCTCGACTTTTCCTTCCCGATGTGTGTGGTGGGCTTTTCACCCGCCGCGGTTGGCGTTCGCTGGCTGCGCCAGTCCTGGGAATGCTTCTGATAAAGCGCTTCCGTTTCGATCGCAACCGTCATGATCGTGTCTATGAGCAATTGGAAGCGCTTCTGCTCTCGTTGGCCGACCGGCTGAAGCGCCAAGCTTTCATTGTCGGTGCACGGCTGAGCGCGGCGGATATTACCTTGGCAACGCTACTTCGCCCGTTGCGTATAGTGCCCTACTTCAGTCACCACCCCGGTCTGCAAAGTCTGTTCGCGTGGCAGTCCAGATTGTTCCGCGAGTACGGTCGCGAACCCGCGCTCTTGTATGAAACCTTGATCGAGGCGCAACGTCGACATTGCGGGACCATGCGGGCAGGAGTGGGCTGGATGAGTCGCGAACGGTTTGCGCCGGCGACTGCCTTGGACGAGGCGTTGACGGAGGCTGTCAATGATCAGCACCCCGTCAACTCATTCAGTCTGTTCGGTGCCCTGCCAAGCTATGTGAAGCTGCGTTGGTTCAGTGGTGTCCGCAGGATGGCGTACGCGCCGTCGCCGCATATGACGCACCCATGACCCTCGCGACTGTGCAATGCCGCTGCGTTTCTCGCGAGGCTCGTGATCCAGTTTGAGAGGCGGTGATACCGCTCAGCCGTCCAATTCCGCCCACCGCGCATAGGCGGTATCGAGCTCAGACTGCAGCTTGGCCAGCGCCTCGTTCGCCTTCATTACCGCGGCGTTGTCCTGCTTGTAGAAGTCCGGGTCGTTCATGGCCTCGGTGCGTGCGGCGATGTCCGCTTCGAGCGCCTCGATGCGGCCGGGCAGTTGTTCGAGTTCGCGGGCGTCCTTGTAGCTGAGCTTGCGCTTGGCCTCAGCGGCGGGCGCGGGGCCCTGCGCGGGAGCGGCGGCCCGGGTCTCCGCGGGCTTGGACACGGACGCGGCAGGAGCAGGGCGCTGGCGCAGCCAGTCGCTGTAGCCGCCGACGTATTCGCCGATCCTGCCTTCGCCCTCGAGCACCAGGGTGCTGGAAACCACGTTGTCGAGAAACGCGCGGTCATGGGACACCAGCAGCAGGGTGCCCTGGTATTCGGTGAGCAGCTCTTCCAGCAGTTCCAGCGTTTCCACGTCCAGGTCGTTGGTGGGTTCGTCCATCACCAGCAGGTTGGACGGCTGCGCGAACAGCTTGGCCAGCAGCAGGCGGTTGCGCTCGCCGCCGGACAGGCGCGTGATCGGCGCGCGTGCGCGTTCCGGCGAGAACAGGAAGTCCTGCAGGTAGCCGATGATGTGCTTGCGCGTGCCGTTGAGCTCGATGTACTCGCGTCCTTCGGCCACGTTGTCCAGCGCGTTGAGCTGGTCGTTGAGCTGCACGCGGTGCTGGTCGAAGTAGGCGATCTGGATGCCGGTGCCGAGCGTGGCGTGGCCGCGTTCGGGCTTGAGCTCGCCCAGCATGATCTTCAGCAGCGTGCTCTTGCCGGCGCCGTTGGGGCCGATGATGCCGACGCGGTCGCCGCGCATGATGGTGGTGCTCAGGTTCTCGATCAGCACGCGGCCGCCGTAGCTCTGGTGCACGTGTTCCAGGTCGATCACCTTCTTGCCCGACGCCTGCGCGTTGGCCAGCGTCATCTTCACGTTGCCGGAAAGCTCGCGGCGCTGCGCGCGCTCCACTCGCAAGGCCTTCAGCGCGCGTACGCGTCCTTCGTTGCGCGTGCGTCGCGCCTTGATGCCCTGGCGGATCCACACTTCTTCCTGCGCGAGCTTCTTGTCGAAATGCGCGTTCGCCTGTGCTTCGGCGTGCAGGCGTTCCTCGCGGCGGCGAAGGTAGTTGTCGTAGTCGCCCGGCCAGTCGGTGAGCTGGCCGCGATCGATCTCGACGATGCGCGTGGCGAGCGCGCGCAGGAAGGAACGGTCGTGGGTGACGAAGATGATGCTGCCTTCGAACTGGCGCAGGAAGTTTTCCAGCCAGCCAATGGCTTCGATGTCGAGATGGTTTGTGGGCTCGTCGAGCAGCAGCACGTCGGGCTTGCGCACCAGCGCCTGCGCGAGCAGCACGCGGCGCTTCATGCCGCCGGAGAGCGCCGCGAAGTCGGTGTCACCGGGCAGTTCCAGTCGCGCGAGCACGTCGGTGACGCGGCGGTCGAGATCCCAGCCGTGCTGTGCTTCGATCTGCGACTGCACGTCGCCGAGTGCGTCCATGTCGCCTTCGGCAAGCAGGTGATGGTAGCGCGCGAGCAACTGGCCGAGATCGCCCAGGCCCTGCGCGACGACGTCGAACACGCTGCCCGCGGTGTCCTGTGGCACCTCCTGCGCCATGCGCGCGACGACCACGCCGTTCTGCACGCGGATCTCGCCATCGTCGGGCTTCAGGTCGCCCGCGATGAGCTTCATCAGGGTGGATTTGCCTTCGCCGTTGCGACCGACGATGCACACGCGCTCGTTCGCCTCGATGGAGAGGTCGACGTGTTCGAGCAGGAGAGGGCCGCCGATGCTGAAGTCGACGCGCTGGAGTTGGATAAGAGACATCCCGCCATTTTAGGCGATGTGCCGCTGCAACCCATCAGGCAGAGGCGCGCTCAATACCGCGGGCGCGCGGCCGATAGGCTCAGTGATCGTCGTGTGGCGCCGTCGACGGAATAGGGAAAGCCCTGGCAAGGTCGTTGCTTTTTCTAGCGAAAAAGTGGCGACTTTCAGAAAAAAGGACTTTTCCCTTACACCTTTTGAGGGCACACTCACTTGACACGTAGACAAAGCTTTCACAGTGAAATTTACGTTACGACGGCGCCCGGGGCGCCGTTATCATTTTATCGTCCATGGAAACATGGACTTATGTGATGTAATTCAAGTATTGTCTGGGCCTGTGGCGGTGGCGTTGCAGTTCAGGGTTTGTAACGCCGGTTGAAGCGGCAGCGGAAGCGAGGAATCGGGGTGGCTATCAAGTCCAACACGCCGGCCAGGGGGGGTACCTGGCGTCAAGGTCTGTTCGCACTGCTCGTGAGCGTCGCGGGCGGCTTTGCGAGCATGGCCCACGCGGGCGACGCCGCCATCGTCATCAACGAGGCCGACGGCCAGGTCATTACTGCGGTCAACGCGGACGAGCCGAACCATCCGGCGTCGCTGGCCAAGATGATGACGCTGTACCTTGCCTTCCAGGCCGTGCAGAACGGCACGCTCAAGATGGACCAGGAACTGCCCGTGTCCTCGTGGGCCGCTTCCAAGGCGCCGACCAAGCTCGACCTGCGCAGCGGCCAGACCATCACGGTCGAGGATTGCGTGCTCGGCATGATCACCAAGTCGGCCAACGATGCCGCCACCGTGGTGGCCGAAGGCCTCGGCGGCAACGAGAGCCACTTCGTCGAGATGATGAACGCCCAGGCCCAGCTGCTGGGCATGAGCAACACCCGCTTCGCCAACGCCTCGGGCCTGCCCGACCCGGAAGACACCACCACGGCCCGCGACATGAGCAAGCTGGCCATGGCGCTGTACCACGATTTCCCGCAGTACTCGCACTACTTCTCGACCAAGGACTTCATGTTCCGCGGCCGTCTGGTGCGCGGCCACAACAACCTGATGGACAAGTACCCCGGCATGGACGGCCTGAAGACCGGCTTCACCAACGCCGCGGGCTACAACCTGGCCTCCACCGCCGTGAAGGACGGCCGTCGCCTGTTCTCCGTGGTGATGGGCGGCCGTACCGCGGCCTCGCGTGACCGGCTGATGGCCCGCCTGCTCGACGACGGCTTCGAGAACCAGGAAACGCCGGCGTCCCTGGTCGCCCAGGCTGGCGAAGCGCCGGCTGCCGTGGCCTCGTCCAAGGCCCGCCGCACCAAGGGCGGCGTCGCCGCGGCCAAGGCTACTGCCGTGGCGGATGCTTCGACTTCCCGCCGTCACCACCGCCGCGGATCGAAGACGGAAGCCGTCGCCAGCGCGGCGACGTGCTCGAAGAAAAAGAAGGGCGCCACGTGCCCGGCAACGACCGCGCGCAACAAGGTGGCGGGGCAGAAGGTCGCTTCGGCGGGGGCTTCGCCGGATAAGTGAGTGTGGGATTTCACCGGATCAGCAAAAAAGGCCGCGCAAGCGGCCTTTTTGCTTTGCTCCCTCTCCCCTTCGGGGAGGGTGCTCGCGATAGTCTGCCCTAAGAGCCGTCATTCCTGCGAAAGCAGGAATCCAGTGCCTTTCCGTGGACTGAGGAGAGGTTGAAAGTCGCTGGATTCCTGCTTTCGCAGGAATGACGGTGAGGGGGAGCCATCGTTGAGGCAGGATTGCCCCCTCACACCAACTCTCTCCTCGCTCCTCAAAACCGCGGCCATCCCTGGCCGCTCCCCGCGTGCCCCGGAGGGGAGAGGGAGCAAATCAAAAAACAACTCTCTACCGCGCGTAGAGGGCACGAAGCAAAAAAACGGGCCGCTTTCGCGGCCCGTTTTTTTCACACCAAAGCAAGCCTCGCTTACTTCAGCTTGGCATCGGCGCGCAGCGCCTCGGCCTTGTCCGTCTTCTCCCACGAGAACGTGGAGTAGACCTTGCCATCCGGGCCCTTCACTTCCTGCGGGGTGCGGCCGAAGTGGCCGTAGCTCGCGGTCTGCTGGTACATCGGGTGGATCAGGTCGAGCATCTTGATGATGCCGTACGGGCGCAGGTCGAAGTGCTTGCGGATCAGCTTCTCGATCTTCTCGTCGGCGATCTTGCCGGTGCCGAAGGTGGTGACCGAGATGGAGGTCGGCTCGGCCACGCCGATGGCATAGCTCACCTGCACTTCGCAGCGGTCGGCGATGCCGGCGGCCACGATGTTCTTGGCCACGTAGCGGGCGGCGTAGGCGGCCGAACGGTCCACCTTCGACGGATCCTTGCCGGAGAACGCGCCACCGCCGTGACGGGCCCAGCCGCCGTAGGTGTCGACGATGATCTTGCGGCCGGTCAGGCCGCAGTCGCCCACCGGGCCGCCGATCACGAACTTGCCGGTCGGGTTGATGTGGAACTTGGTGCCCTTGTGCAGCAGCTTGGCCGGCAGCACGGGCTTGAGGATGTGCTCGCGCACGGCCTCGATGAGGTCCTTCTGCTTGATGTCCGGATCGTGCTGGGTGGAGAGCACCACGGCGTCGATGGCGGTGGCCACGCCGTCCTCATAGCGCAGGGTGACCTGGCTCTTGGCGTCCGGGCGCAGCCACGACAGCGGCGAGTTCTTCTTCTTGCGGATCTTGGCCTGCTGCTCGACAAGGCGATGCGAGTAGTAGATCGCCGCCGGCATGTAGTCCTTGGTTTCGTTGGTGGCGTAGCCGAACATCAGGCCCTGGTCGCCGGCGCCCTGTTCTTCGGGCTTCTTGCGGTCCACGCCCTGGTTGATGTCCGGGGATTGCTTGCCGATCAGGTTCAGCACGCCGCAGGTCTCGCCGTCGAAGCCGACGTCGGATGAGTCATAACCGATGTCGGTGATGACCTTGCGGGTCAGCGCTTCCAGGTCGACCCAGGCGCTGGTGGTGATTTCGCCGGCCACGATGGCCACGCCCGTCTTCACCATCGTTTCGCAGGCCACGCGCGCACGCGGATCCTGCGCGATGATCGCATCGAGGACGGCATCGGAGATCTGGTCGGCGACTTTGTCCGGATGGCCTTCGGAGACCGACTCGGAGGTGAAGAGGAAGTTGCTCATCGCGGGTTATATCCTTCCTTACGGATAAAGAGATAAAAGAGGGTGGCGCATCATACACGGCCTACCCCCGGTTTGCAGCCTCAGCATGGGGGCCGCATATGACGATTTCATGCCGATTCAGCCATTTGGACGGCTTTGCGGCCCTTTCCCGGGGTCAGCCCGGATACGCCAAAGCCGCCCGGTGGGCGGCGGCGCGAGCGGTCAGGATACCCCAAGGGTGTCGCGGGGGCGGTGGATGGGCCGGGCGAGCCGGGCGTCAGGCGTTTTGCCGCAGGCGGGTGAAACCATCGTCGCTCCAGCCCTCGCTGCCCACGCCGTGGCGGACGAAGAACAGGCCTTCCGGGTCGTAGCGGCGCTTGGCGGCGGCCAGCCGCGGATAGTTGGCACCCCAGAACGAGGCCTGCCAGTCGCGCTCGAAGTAGTCGCTTTCGGAGACGTAGGAGCCGGCGCCCGGCGCCACCTTCAGCAAGGCATCCGCGCAGCGGTCGATGCCGGCCTTATCGTGGCGCGCGCGGTCCAGGTCCGGCCCGTCGCCGGGCATGCCGGGAAAGGCCGGGTCGCTCTCGCCGCCGGTGATCATCAGCGCGAAGGCGCCCATCGCGCCGGGGTTCATCGCCGTGTCGCGCGATCGCGCGATGGCCTCGGCCGGCGCGCCGGCCAGCCCCTTGTTGAAGTGCAGCGAGAAATCCCACTGGCGCACGGCGGCGAACAGCGCATCGGCCAGCCGGTCGAGCTGCCGCTCGTCCAGCAGGGACTGCGGCAGCCACGCGGAACGGTAGCCATGGATAAACTGCCCGACCTGTCCCTCGTCGCCGGCCCAGAACACATGGTCGCGCGGCGCGCCGGGGCGGCGGTCGGCCCGGATGAGATCAGGCGCGTGGGCGCGGAAAAAGTCCGCATCCCAGAAGTGGCGGGCAGGCATGGCGAATACCTGCACGTCATCGTGGATGTGCCAGTCGGAGCGGGCGCGCACGGCGGCGAGATAGGGCGCCCAGACTTTCTCCGCCTCCTGCTGGCTGAGGCCCTGGAACACCAGCGACAGCTTCACCAGGTTGCCGCCGCGGAACGTGATCTGCTCGCCCCAGTGCGGATTGAACAGGGCGTCGCGATAGAAGCGCATGGTGAAGGCGATCAGCGCGCGATAGGCCTCGTCGGTGTCGGCCTTGATCGCGCCGAACACCGCGCCGAAGGTCTCCGGCAGCTCGTGCGTGCGCAGCGTCAGTCGTGTCACCACGCCCAGGCTGCCGCCGCCACCGCCCTTGATGCCCCAGAACAACTCCGGATCCCGGTGCGGATTGACCACGCGCACCTTGCCATCCGCCGTCACGATTTCCGCTTCCAGCAGGTTGCTCGACGCGCTGCCGAAGTTCTTGGAGAAGCTGCCGAAACCGCCGCTTTGCACCAGCCCAGCCACGCCCACGGTGGTGCAGCCGCCGCCCTGCACATAGCGCCCGCCCTGCGTGGTGACGGCGTTGTAGGCGTCGATCCACATCGCGCCGGCTTGCACCGAGACGGCGGGCACCGGCGCCTGCCGGCCTTCGCCGCCTTGCGGGACGAAGGCGTCGTGCGGGTCCACCGCATTCATGTGGCGCGTCCAGACCAGCAGCGAGTCCGGCGCGGCCGACGTGCCCTGGTAGCTGTGGCCGCCGCCTTTGACCACCAGCCGCAGATGGTGCTTGCGGGCGAAGTTCACGGCGGCGACGACATCCTGGGTGTTCTCCACGGCCACCGCGTAGGCGCTGGGATGCGATGTCCACGCATCGACCCAGCCGCTGGTCTGGGTGAGCGCCGGCTGGTCGCCGATATAGAACGGGTTCTTGATCTGCGCGAGCGCCTCCTGGCATTCGGCGTTCTGCGCGCTGCAGGCCTGGAACGGCGAGTGCAGCGCCTGCAGCCGGCCGCCCACCGCGTTCTTGAGCTGCTCCCATTGCGCCGACGTCGGCCAGCCGGGATCGCCCGGCCGCACCCGTGAACGAAGCCCGGCGGCCGCCGGGCCGGCGTCCAGCGCGCGGGCCACGGTGGGCGACAGCGCCCACGGCAGCAGCGGAAGCGTAAGGGCGGCCTTGAGCAGATCGCGGCGATGCATGGCGGATTCCTGGGCTGGACGTGATGACGTCACTCTGGACGGAGCCGGCGCCGGAACAAGCGCAAGGTGATGAACGGCACCCGTTGGGGGACGAACGGAGGGCTGGCGGGGTCGGCGTTGGACATACCTGCCAAGACAGCCATAATCGAAAGCTCCCCATCTCTACTGGAGCGAGCGGATGAAGCGACTGACCGGGCTGGCCTTCCTGCTGATCTCCCTGGTGGTTTCAGCCATCACCCACGCGGACAGCGCGCCGCCCTCGCACTGGCAGCCGGACATCGCCGCCTTCGAGGCCAGCGACCGCATCCATCCTCCGGCCAAGCATGGCGTGCTGTTCATCGGCAGCTCGTCCATCCAGTTCTGGAAGTCGCTCGCGCAGGACTTTCCCGGCATCCCGGTGATCAACCGCGGTTTCGGCGGCTCGGCGCTGCCCGATTCCACCTATTACGCCGACCGCATCGTCTGGCCGTACCAGCCAAAACTGATCGTGATGTATGCCGGCGACAACGACATCAACGATGGCGCCACGGCGGAGCAGGTGCTGGCCTCGTTCCAGAAGTTCGTGGCCCGCGCCCGCGAAGGCGTGCCCGGCGTGCCCATCGTCTACGTCTCCATCAAGCCGAGCATCGCCCGCTTCAACCTGTGGCCGAGCATGAAGGCGGCCAACGACAAGATCCGCGACTGGGCCGCCACGCAGCAGGGCGTGCGCTTCGTCGACATCGCGCCCGTGATGCTTAACGCCCAGGGCAAGCCGCGTGCGGAGCTGTTCCGCCCCGACGGCCTGCACATGCTGCCGGCCGGCTATGCGCTGTGGATCGCCGCGCTCAAGCCGGTGCTGGCGGATTACGGCTTCGTCACCCGGCCCGCTCAGTAAACCAGCGCCCGCGCCTGCACGAAGGCGAAGAAGAACACCGCGTTGGGGTCATTGCGCACGGCCTGCAGTTCGCGTCGCATGCCTTCGACGGTGGCGGTGTCCACCTGGCCGGCGGCCACCAGTTGGTCGGCCGCCGACAGCAGCAGTTCTTCCCAGAACTCGATCATTTGCTTGCGCTTGCCCGGCTGGCGGTTGTCCAGGTGGAAGTTCTTCACCTCGGTCTGCACGTCGCTGTAGCCGCCGGCCAGCAGAAGGTTGCCCAGCTTGGCGCCGATGAACGGATCGCCGCCGCTGTCGTACTGATGATCGTTGAAGGCCATCCAGTAGCGCAGCAGGTTGGGTGAATACGGATCGAGAAAGAACGAGGCATTGAGCACCTCGGTGACGTAGATCACCGCGCCGGGACTCAGCACGCGCCGCAACTCGCTCAGCACCCGCGCCGGGCTCGGCATGTGTTCCAGCACCCAGCACAGGTAGGCCGCGTCGAAGCTGCGGTCGGCAAAGGGCAGGTCGGTGGCGTCGGCCAGTTGCAGGTCATAGCGCGCCGTGCACCAGGCGGTGGAGGCGAGATTCTGCTCCGCCGCAGCCAGCTGCGCGGGGGAGCGGTCCACGCCGGTCACGTGCAGGTTGGGAAAGCGGCGCAGCAGGATCTCCGTCTGCGCGCCGACGCCAGAGCCCACCTCGAGCAGGCGCGTGGCTTCGCTGTAGTCGATGCGGCTGAACAGGATGGACTCGAACATGCGCGCCTGGCGCATCAGCCGCGACTGCTCTTCGGACGAGAAGCCGTGGATATAGGGGAATTCACCCGTGACGATGCTGTTCACGGCGGCAGCCCTTAGGTTGGCGAGTGCTGGCTGCCACGTTACGCCGGTCACCGTCTAGGGAAGGTCGGCGCCTGGCTCAGGGCATGCGGGTGCGACTGGATGAAGGACAGCACGTCATGCAAGGTTGGCGCGGCGTCGTGCATCGGGCGCGACAGGGCGAACAGCAGCGCTTCGTGCCCCAGGCCGGGATAGGTGCGCAGCGTGCTGTCCTCATGCAGCGCCTGCGTGGCCCGATAGAGCGAGATCGCGTTGGAAGGCTCGACCTCGCCGTCGTCCGTGCCCTGCAGCAACAGCATGGGCGGCTCGGCGCCGCGCACGTAGGACACCGGCTGGCCGCGCCGTTGCTGCGCGGGCGTCGCGCCGAACACGCCGAGCATGATGGGATCGTCCTGCGGCACCGGCACGAAGTCGTAACAGCCCGCGAGGCCGATCAGGCCGGCCAACTGCGCAGGCGCAAGCCCCTGCGCGCCCAGCCATTCCGGATCGGTGGCGAGCAGGGCGGCGATCTGCCCACCGGCCGAGTGGCCCATGACGAAGATATCATCCGGTGCGCCGCCCAGTTCGGTGGCGTGCGCGTGCGTCCAGGCCACGGCACGGGCGGCGTCCTGCATGAAGCCGTCCAGCGTAACGCCGGGATATTTGCGGTAATCCGGCACCACCGTCACCACGCCGCGCGCGGCGAGAGCTGTGCCCACGAAGCGATACCACGCGCGTTCGCCACGCACCCAGGTGCCGCCGTAGAAGAACACCACCACGGGCGCGTGCGCCGCGTGCTCCGGTGCGTAGACGTCAAGCGCGAGTCGGTGCTCCGCGTCGAACACGATGTCTTGCCGGGTGGCGATGGCGCGATGTTGGTCGGTGGCGTTGAGCCCGGCGAACAGCGTGGCTTCGCAGCCGCCCAATAGCGACGCGACAAGCAGAAGGGAGCAGCTCCATCTCCTTGATGGCTTTAGCCGGTGCGAGAGCGACAAGCGCATGGGAATCGACGTGGCGGCAGTTGCGACATAATGCCCCGAAGCGTTGCGCAATGTATGCGGCATGCGTTGGTCACGAGTCTATGTGATGGGCACGAGCCGGCGTTCATCTGCGCGGTAACTGGCGCTGATCGCAACACATGCATGGCGCGCTACGCGGCTCTCGACCCTGCAACCGGCTTCAGTGTGCTGGCTGCGAGGGGCTTCGTATGCCCCTTAGCAGTTATTGGGTGCAAATGCCATGAGCGATTGGCAATCTGATCTGTCCGCATCGCGCGCCATAACTTCCGTGTTCGAGTCGGTTCGAACGAGTCAGCAAATTGAGCGGATTTCGCTGACGTAAATAACATCCTACAGATGTATCCAGGGCTGCTGTCCCTCCTGCAACCTTGTCGGGATGTGGCCAGTGTTACACGAGACCTCGACACCGCGGCCACGTTGCCCATATGCGGGTGATCCCGCCACCGGCCGGTGGTCGGGTTTGTTGAAAGGGGCTCGACCAGATACGAAGGGGAGTTTGAATGAACAGTCGCTGGAAGCGCCACATCGGTGCCGTGGCTCTCTGCGGTACGGTTATCGCGGTTGGAGGCTGCGCTACAACCGCTGCGGATATCAAAGACTCGCGCACAAGCGCCCAGGACCAGCGGGTCCAGAAGGAAGCACAGATTCCCGTGTGCACGCACAAGCTGGGCTCAATCGCCGTGCAGGAGCCCGAGGCAGCGACGAACTGGTAGACGGGGCAGCAGTTGCCCGCGCCCACCCGGTTGATCAAGGTGTTCGTAAGCAAGTCTGGTTGTTTCACCCTCGTCGATCGCGGTGCCGGCATGGATGCGGCCATGCGTGAACGCGAGTTGGCCGCCGGCGGCGAGTTGAGGGGTGGTTCCAACCTCGGCAAGGGGCAGGTGAAGGCCGCCGACTACGTGCTGGTACCTGATCTGATTTCCAGCAACCGGAATGCCAGTGGAAGCGCCATCGGCGGCCTCTTTGGTGGCCTTATCGGAGGCACCGCAGGGGCGGTGGCGAGCAAGATCACGCTTAACTCCAAGACAGCCGATGTGGTCCTGACGCTGACGGACGTGCGTTCTTCCGAGCAGGTCGCGATGGTGGAAGGCAATGCCAAGAAAACCGACTTGGGCTTCGGCGCCGGCGGCGCGCTGTTCGGTGGCAGCGCCTTGGGTGCCGCAGGCGTGGGCGGTTATGCCAATACGGAGATCGGTCAGGTGATCACCCTGGCCTATCTGGACGCCTATACCAAGATGGTGTCGCAGTTGGGTGGCCTGTCCGGAAATGCGTCGCAATCCAACGCCCGCCAGGCGGTGACTGTGACGACGCCCGGCAAGCTGCTGAACAGTCCTGGTGGCGGGTCCGCTGTGCGTAATGTCACCGTTGGCATGGTGCTGTATCCGACAGGCAACAAGCAGGGCGCCATGTGGGAAGTGGAAGACGAGTTGGGCAACAAGGGTTGGATCAATTCCACCTTGCTGCAGTTGTCCAGGTAATCGTTGTTCCCCGGGTCGCCATCGGGCGGCTCGGGGTTGCCCCTCAGGCCGCGAGGCGCACGCCTTGCTGCAGGCGGTCGAAATATTCGCGCGTCAGGCGCAGCTGGTCCTGGGCGTTCTCGGCGCGGTTCACTACGTCGCGGAACGCGGCGTTTTCCGCACGATCCTTCGCGTACCAGCCCAGGTGCTTGCGCGCGATGCGCACGCCTTGCAGCTCGCCGTAGAACGCGTAGAGATGTTCCAGGTGATGCACGAGGATCTCGCCCACTTCGGCGGGCGTGGGTTCCGGCAAGGTTTCGCCGGTGGCGAGGTAATGGCTGATCTCGCGGAAGATCCACGGCCGGCCTTGTGCGCCGCGGCCGACCATCACGGCGTCGGCGCCGGTGACGTCGAGCACGTGCTTCGCCTGCTGCGGCGAGACCACGTCGCCGTTGGCGAGAATCGGAATGCGCACGCTGGCCTTCACCGCGGCGATGGTGTCGTATTCCGCTTCGCCCTCGTACTTGTCCGCGCGCGTGCGGCCGTGCACGGCGAGCGCGGCGATGCCGGCGTCCTCGGCGATCTTCGCGATGGTCAGCGCGTTCCTGTTCTGGCGATCCCAGCCGGTGCGGATCTTCAGCGTCACGGGCACGTCCACGGCATCGACCACGGCCTTCACGATGCGCGCGACCAGCGGCTCGTCCTGCAATAGTGCCGAGCCGGACCACACGTTGCAGACCTTCTTGGCCGGGCAGCCCATGTTGATGTCGATGATCTGCGCGCCGTTGTCCGCGTTGTAGCGCGCGGCCTCGGCCAGCATGCCGGGGTCGTAGCCGGCGATCTGCACGCTCACCGGCTCGGGCTCGCCATCGTGATCCATGCGCTGGCGGGACTTGCGCGTCTGCCACAGGCGCGGATCGGCGTTGGTCATCTCCGAGACGGCCAAACCCGCGCCCAGCCGTTTGCACAGCAGGCGAAAAGGCTTGTCGGTGACGCCGGCCATGGGCGCGAGCACCACGGGCGGGTCGATGCGGTAGGGGCCGATCTGCATCCGCCTATTGTACCCGGGCGGCGGAACGCCCGTGGAAAGGCCTAGTGCGCGGCCTTGGCGGCCAGCGCACGCGCGGCCTGCGGGTCGTGCTTGTGCTTGAACAGCACCATGAACAGCACGGCCACGATCAGCGAATAGCTCGCGAAGGTCATCCAGATGCCGTGCCAGTCCTTGCTCTGGTCCGGGTGGGTGAAGAACGCCTCGATCACCAGGCCGCTGATCGAGCTGCCCAGCACCGCGCCGATGCCGTTGGTCATCAGCATGAACAGGCCCTGCGCGCTGGCGCGGATCGACGGATCGCTCTGGCCTTCCACGAACAGCGAGCCGGAGATGTTGAAGAAGTCGAACGCCATGCCGTACACGATGCACGACAGCACGATCATCCACAGCCCCGGGCCCGGGTTGCCATAGGCGAACAGGCCAAAGCGCAGCGTCCACGCCAGCATGCTGATCAGCATCACCGTCTTGATGCCGAAGCGGCGCAGGAAGAACGGAATGGCCAGGATGAACAGCGTTTCGGAAATCTGCGAGATGGACATGATGATTGCCGGGTACTTCACCGCCATCAGGTCCTTGTAGGCATCCATCTGCGCGAAGTCGTGCAGGAAGGTATCGCCGTAGGCATTGGTGAGCTGCAGCGACGCGCCCAGCAGCATGGCGAACAGGAAGAACACCGCCATGCGCGCATCGCGGAACAGCTTGAACGAGGTCAGGCCGAAGGTATCCAGCCACGAGTGGTTGTCCCTGCGCTGGAAGCGCGGCGGGCAGGGCGGCAGCGTGAACGCGTACAGGCCCAGCGCCAGCGCGGCGCCGGCGGCCACGTAGAACTGGCCCGAGGAGGTTTCCAGGCGCAGCAGGCTCACCGTCCACAGCGCGGCGATGAAGCCCACGGTGCCCCACACGCGGATCGGCGGATAGTCGCGCACCACGTCCTTGCCATCGCTCTTGAGCGCGTTGTATGCCACCGCGATGGAGAGCGAGATGGTCGGCATGTAGAACATCATGTTGAGCAGCATCACCCAGAACATCAGGCCGGGCGACTGGATCATCGGCACCGCGCACAGCACCGCCGCGCCGCAGATGTGGAAGATGCCGTAGAGCTTCTCCGCGTTGATGTACTTGTCCGCGATCACGCCCGCGATGGACGGCATGAACAGCGAGGCGATGCCCATGGTCGAGAAGATCGCGCCGAACTGCGCGCCCGACCAGTGCTTGGTCTGGAACCAGTACGCACCGATGGTGATGAGCCACGACCCCCATACATAGAATTGCAGGAAGTTCATGGCGGTCAGGCGCAGTCGCAGGTTCATCAGCGTATTCGTGTGCTTCAAGCGGTGGTGGACGAAGGGGAGGCGCGCTGCTGCCACAGGCCGGGTATGGGCCGGGCCTGGCGGGGCGAGCCGAAGATCCCCTGCAAACGGCCTGGAACAGCCCAGTACCGTGCCAAAATAGCGGCAGACTAGAGGACCGCCGCGGTGGCGACAAGCTGCGTCGCCGCGAATGGGGCGGTTCGACTTTCCCGGGAGACCCTCGTGAGCCTGTTCCTGACCATCGCCCTGGTGCATCTGGTAGCCCTGTCCAGCCCGGGGCCGGATTTCTTCTTCGTGTCGCAGACGGCGGTGAGCCGTTCGCGGCGGCAGGCCATGTTCGGCGTCGTCGGCATCACGCTGGGCGTGGTGGTGTGGTCGGCGCTGGCGCTGGCGGGCCTGCAGCTGGTGCTGCAGCGGCTGGCCTGGCTGGAGCGGCTGATCGCCGTCGCCGGCGGGCTCTACCTGGTGTGGATGGGCGTGAAGATGCTGCGTGGCGCGCTCAAGGCGCCCGCCACGACGGGCGAGCCCGCGCAGGCCCTGCAGCAGAGCGACTGGGCCACCTTGCGTGCCGGCCTGCTCACCAACCTGTCCAATCCCAAGGTGGTGATCTATTTCGGCAGCGTGTTTTCCGCCTTCCTGGGGGACCGCGTGGATGCCGCCACCCGTTGGGGGCTGTGGACGCTGGTGATCGTGGAAACCCTGTTGTGGTTCACCCTGGTGGCCGGCGTGTTCGCCTTGCCGGCCATGCGCCGGGGCTATTTGAAGCTCTCGCGCTGGATCGACGGCTTCGCCGGAGCCGTGTTCGTGGCCTTCGGCCTGCACCTGATCTTCGCCCGGCGCGCCGTCTGAGCGTTGGCCTGGAGAAGCATGGATTGCCCATGAACGAGGGCGCCGGGTTCGACCTGCGTCGCGATTTTGGTGCGGAAAGGCCATGTACACTCGGCCGGTGCGGTGTCGCCGCACCGGACCGTGCAGGGGGCGTGGCCGCATCAAGCATGGAGATGCTCATGGAGAAAACAGCGATCGCAGGCGTGCTCGCCTTGTCGCTACTGTTGGCCGGCCACGTTGCCGTTGCCCGTGCCGACGCCCCGTCCCCCGACGTGAACGCCATCGTCAAGGCGGTGATGGACGATCAATACGGCAACCAATACGACAGCAAGCACGCCTGCTGGACCTTCGCGCACACCTCCGAGCAGGGCAATGCGCTGACCTACTGCATGAGCGCGGGCAAGCCGCAGGTGGTGGATACCGCCAAGGGCAAGCTGCTCTACGTCTATGCGGCCAACCGCTACGACATCCACGACGACGATCGCTACAGCTACGGGCATGTCGACCCGGGCCTGATGGGCGCCTTCGCGATCAAGATCGATGCGAAGGGGCAGTGGACCTACCAGTCGCTCGACAACGCCCTGGAGTTCGGCTCCAACGGCTATTGCGGCTGCAACAAGGCCGAGTTCGTGCAACTGAGCCAGCAGAGCGACTACGGCTGGCTGTTCACCAGCGGTGGCGTATTCCAGGGGACGGTCGTGGCCGACTACAACATCGTGATGGCGCACAAGGGCGGCTTCGTTGACGTCAGCAAGATCCCGCAGGTCAGGGAAGCCGCGCAGGACGTCCAGTACGACGTCAAGGTGGCTTCCGCCGGCGCGGGGATGTTTCCTCTTAATGTGACCAAGTCCAAGGGTGGCGCGACGGTCAAGTCATTCCAGGTGAAGTTCGATCCCAAGGCATTCGCCTACGTGTTGCCTGCCGGCGACTGAGCGCGAAAGCCTCGCACATCATTGACTATTCAAGGACGAAGACATGTCAAACACCACCGACGAACGTTGGGAAACCGCCAGGCAGGATCTGGCCAACGCCGCCGCCCGGGCGGGTGTCGATCCCGGCGTGCTGGCCAAGATCGCCGGCTTCGAATCGCAGTACAACCCGCATGCGCGTCCCATCGCAGGGCACAAGCATGCGGAATTGAATTCGGTGACGCAGTTCGACGGCGTCAAGGCGATGTCCTCGGCGTATGGCTACGGCCAGTTCACCAACGACACCTGGGCCGGCATGGTGCGCCAGTACGGCGAAAAGTACGGCGTGGCCGACGCCCGCCACCTCACCGTAGCGCAGGCCAATGCACCCGCCTTGCGCAACGACACGGCGCTGCAGGCAGGCATGCTGGCGGAGTTCACCCGCGAGAACGTCGTCAAGGGCGCTTGGCTGGGCGGGCAGGATGCGGACGCGAACGTGTACGCCTTGCACAACCTGGGCGGCGCGGGAGGCGCGGCGTTCCTGAAGGCCGTGCGCGAGCATCCCAACGAGCGTGTGGACGCGGTGCTCTCGGCCAACGTCATCAAGCGCAACCCGGGGCTTTATGGCGACGGCAGCGGTACCGTCGAGGCCGCCTATCAGCGGATGGGGCAGCAGATGAGCCGCTACGAGCGTTATGCGGAAGACATCCGCCATGTCGCGCCGGGACAGACGCCCGCCGCTTCCCTGTCGCAGCCATCGCCAACGCATGTTCCGGAACATGCGCGCGTTGCGCCTTCGCACGCACCGCACGCATCAGATGTGCTGAAGGAGGGCGCGCATGGCAGCGACGTACGCGCGTTGCAGGAACAACTGGGCAAGCTCGGTTATACCGGCGAGCCCAAGGGCAGCCTGCGTTCGGACGGCCATTACGGGCCGGTCACGCGAGGCGCGGTGGAGGCCTTCCAGCGCGATCATCATCTGACGCCCGATGGCATCGCCGGCCCGCTGACCCGGCGCCAGCTCGACAATCAGGTCCGCCTGCATGCGCAGGACACGCCGGCGAAGGCAACGCCATTGAACGATCCTGCCCACGCGCAGCACGCCTTGTTCCAGCAGGCCATGTCGGGCGTTCGCAAGATCGACCAGCAGCAGGGAAGACCGTCCGACCAGCACAGCGAGAACCTGGCCGCCGCACTGGCTGCCGCTGCGCACGGCAAGGGTTTGTCGAAAATCGATCACGTCGTGATGAGCGACGACGGGCGTCAGGCCTGGGGCGTGCAGGGCAGCCTGAATTCGCCGTTCAAGCAGATGGCGCCCGTGGACGTGGCCCAGGCCGTCCATACGCCGGTGGCGCAGAGTTCGGAAGCCGTTGCGCAGGCTGCCAAGCCAACGCCCGAGGCGCAGCAGCCGGCGATGAATGTGTTGCAGCCCGCGGTCGAGGGGCCGCATCGCTGAGTGGAAACAGGCGTGGGCCGCGTGGGCGGCCCTACGCTCTACGATGCTGATACGGCGCGCATCAGGGCAGCAACTTGCCCGGATTGAGAATGCCCTGCGGATCGAACGCCGCCTTCACGCCGCGCATCAGATGCAGCGTGGATGGCTGCAGCGCGAGAGGCATGAACTCCTTCTTGACCAGCCCGATGCCGTGTTCGCCGGACAGCGTGCCTTCGAGCGAAATCACCAGCGCGAAGATCTCCGCGAGACAGGCGTGCGAGCGCTCGCGCTCTGCGTCGTCGCGCGGCAGCAGGTTCACGTGCAGGTTGCCGTTGCCGGCATGGCCGAAGCTGACGATCAGCACATCGTGCTTCTTCGCGAGCGCCTTGATGCCATCGACCAGCTCCGGCAGATGACTGACGGGAACCACCACGTCCTCGTTGATCTTGTTCGGTGAGATGGTGCGCTGCGCAGGCGAGAGCGCCTTGCGTGCGGACCACAGGGCCTGCGTTTCCTCGGCGGTTTCCGCGACGCGCAGGTCTTCCAGCCCGTCGCCGCGCGCGGCGCGCGACACGGCGTCCACAGCGCTGGGCAGCGTTTCCGGTTCGCCGTCCACTTCGATCATCAGCATCGCGCCCGCCAGCGGCACGCCCTCGCCACCGTAGTTGCGCGCAAGTTTCAGCGCGACATCATCGATGAATTCCAGCGCGCACGGCGTCACCGGCTGCGCCATGATGCGCGCGACGGCGCGCGCGGCGGCCGATACGTCGCGGTAGGTGGCGCGAAGCGTGCGCAGCGCGGAGGGCTTGGGCGTGAGCTTGAGCGTGGCCTCGGTGATCAAGGCCAGCGTGCCTTCCGAGCCGATCAACAGACGTGTGAGGTCATAGCCCGTGGCGCCCTTGCTGGTGTACGTGCCGCAGCGGAAACCTTCGCCCGTGCCGGCCACCGCGCGCAGGCCCAGCGTGTTCTCGCGGGGGCTGCCGTACTTCACTGTGCGCGGCCCCGCCGAGTTGCAGGCCAGATTGCCGCCGATGCTGCACCAGGGCGATGACGACGGATCCGGCGGCCAGAAGAAACCATGCGGCTTCAAGGCCTGCTGCAGGTCGCCGTTGAGTACGCCGGGTTCCACCACGGCGAGCCGGTTGTCCGGATCGATGCGCAGGATGCGGTTCATCCGCTCGAAACTCGCCACCACGCCACCTTCCACCGGTACCGTGGCGCCGGTGGTGTTGGTGCCACGCCCGCGTCCGATCAAGGGCACGCGGTGTTCGCGGCAGGCCCGCACCAACGCTTCCGTCTGCTCATGCGTGGTGGGAAACACCACGGCATCGGGCAGGGCGTTGCGGCGTGAGTTGTCGTAGGCATAGGCGAGGCGTTCGGCCATGCCGGTGGCCATCGCGTCGCCGGGAAAGTGTTCACTCAGCGCGCTGAGCAGGGCGTCGGGGAGATTCATGGCGCCAGTATCCCACTCTCCCGCGCCGATCGCCGCCCGTCAGTTGGCCTGCGGCGCCGCCATCTTCACGGGCGGCGGCGTGACCTCAGCCGGCAGCAGGGCATCGACGCGCTGGCGGATATACGGATAGAACGGGTTGGAGCTGACACGCAGGATGTCGTTCAGATTGAGGATGAGCGCGCCACGCTCGCCGCGCGGCGCTGCCGTGCCCAGGCGGATGCCGAAGTTCTCCGACATGTCGGGTTCGGTGCCGTACAGCGGATCGTTCGAAGGAAACGGCAGAGCGATGTGCGACAGCGAGAAGATGTCGTCCGGATACAGCATGGGCAGCGGCGTGCTGGTCACCGTGGTCTGGCCGGCCTCGGTGGTGCGCGCCACGGTGTGGTCGTCGTTCTCGGCGGCGTTGGTGATGACGGTGGTGCGATACGCCTGCGGTCCCGCCGGCAACATGCGGCCGAGCGCAGTGAGCGAGCTTGCCTTGAGCAGGGTATCGAAGCGGTGATCGCGATTCACGTCGAACAGCACCACCTCACTGCCATTGGCCGGCACGTGGGCGTACAGCGTGCGCATCACCGCAGAGGCGCTCACCGTATCGTCCACCACGGACTGGAAGGCCAGGATCGGCGGCAGGCGCGAAAGCTGCTTGTCGTGCGCCATGCGCAGCATCTGGCTGCGGATCGCATCGGTCAGCAGATACGACTGGCGCGCCGCGTTCACCGGGAACGAGTTGTACTTGTACGGGTTGTACTCCGGCAGAAGGTCCAGCCACGCCGCCTTGGCGAAGCGCGGCAGCATGGCGGGCAGGCCGGCGAGACCGGCAAAGCGCGCGAAGCGGGTGACGCCGATCATCGGCGAGAGCAGCACCAGGCGTGTCGGCATGGTCAGCTCGTTATGCTCGCAGGCATCCAGCGTGTACTTCACGGCCAATGCGCCGCCGTTCGAATAGCCCACCATATGGATCGGCGCATCCGGCCCCACGCGCCGGCGCGCTTCGCGCATGGCTAACCGCGTGGCGGCCAGCCAGTCGGGCCAATCCACCTTGGTTAGCGCGGCCGGCACGGTGCCGTGGCCGGGCACGCGCAGGCCGATGGCGACGAAGCCGTGGGCGCGATAGAGCTCCGCGATATCGCGCAGGCTGTACGGCGAATCGGTCAGGCCGTGGATAAGCACCACCGCGCCCACCGGCTTCCCCGCCGGTTCCAGCACATACGAGCGGTTCCAGTCGTGGGCGAAGTGGCCGGGATACATCGGCGCGCCTTCGAAATACCGGTTGGAGCTGACCCGCTGGGCTGGCGCGAGCTTGTCGGTGATCTGCGTCTTCACCTCGTCGAACGCGCGCTGCTCGGCGGCCAGATAGCCGGGCCAGTCGGTGGCGTCCAGCTGCGCGGGTGTCAGTTCATCGGGGACAAAGGTCTGCCACGGCGCCAGCGGATCGCCCTGCTGCGAATCCCAGGCACGGATGCCCAACAGAGAAACGAGGAAGACCAGGACGACGATGGCCGTCCATTTGCCCAGCTTGATCAGCACCCGAACCATGGCGTCCCCGCGAACGATGCCGCCGGTGGCGGCTGTTCGCAGCAGTCTGCCTCAAAAGGCATGGGGAAACCGTAGAGAAAACTCCGCGTTCCGTGTCGCCTCCCGTTCGATGGCTCGAACGGGAGGCGGGCGGATCAGATCGCCAGCTTGGGAATGTCCACCTTGGGCAGCAGGCGCGAGGTGAAGTACTTGTCGTTGTAGTAGCGGATCTTGTCGCACAGCACCGGGTGGGGAATGCCTTCGTAGAAGAACACTTCCTTGTCCGGCCCCATGGCCTTGAGCTCCTGCGGCAGCATCAGGGCGCGGCGCTCCTCGGTCTGGCTGCGCGACTTGTCGTTGCGCCCCTTGGTCACGTTCTCCTTGCGCACGGTGGTGTAGCCGAGCATCTCGGAGTAGTCGTTGGCGTCCTGCTGCTCGCGTGGCGCGTAGACAATCTGCAGCGCATGGTTGGTGATGAGCGAGCGCGATATATCCTTGCCGTAGGCCGCATCGAGCTGGGCCATGCTCTGGATGATGGGCAGCAGGCGGATGTTGTAGCCGGCCATATACGCCACGGCGGTGGCGATGATCTCTACCTTGCCGATGGAGGTGAACTCATCCATCAGCAGCAGGCACTGATGCTTCAGCTCGGGGTTGTTCTGCGGCAGTTCCTTGGTATTGAGGTTGATCAGCTGGCTGAAGAACAGGTTCACGATCAACCGGCTCTCGGCCAGCTTGTTCGGCTGGATGCCGATGTAGATCGTCATCTTCTTCTTGCGCACGTCGGTGAGCAGGAAGTCGTCCGCGCTGGTGGCTTCGTCCAGCACCGGGTTGATCCACGCGTTCAGCGGCTCCTTGAAGGTGCCCAGGATCGAGGCGAAGGTCTCGTTGGCCTGCGAGAGCAGGTTGGCGAACGCCGACTGCGCGTTGCCGCTGAGGAACGGCTGCGCCGCCAGGCTGCCATACAGCTGGCGCAAGTCCGTGCCGTCGCCGGAGGAGAGCCTGTACACATTGCCCAGCGTGGGCTTCACGCGCAGCGACTGCGGCAGGCCTTCGCGCTCATCGACATCCCACTTCTCGAACAGGTACAGGGTGAAGGCCATGAACGCGTTGCGCGCCTGGCTCACCCAGAACTTCTGGTCATCGGAGCCGTCCGGATACAGCATGGCCGCGATGCTCATCAGGTCCGACACGCGGAAGGCCGGATCCTTCGATACGTAGCTCAGCGGATTCCATCGGTGCGTGCGGCGATCCTCCGCGAACGGATTGAACAGGTAGATCTCGTGGCCCTGGCTGGCGCGCCAGCCGCTGGTCAGCTCGAAGTTCTCCTGCTTGATGTCCAGCACCACCGCCGACTCGCGATACTCCAGCAGGTTGGGAATCACCACGCCCACGCCCTTGCCCGAGCGCGTGGGCGCCGCGAGTATCACGAACTGCTGACCGCTCAGGCGCACCAGATCGCCCTTGTACTTGCCCACCAGGATGCCGTTGTCGCTGGCCTTGAGCATGTCCTTCTTGCGCAGGTCGCCACCATGGGCGAAGCGGGCGTCGCCGTGCATCGACGGCTTCTTGCGCCGCGACAGCGGATACAGCGACACCAGCCACAACAGCACCGGCACGCCAAAGCCGAGATAGCCCGCCCAGCGCAGGCGACCGATGTAAGGCTGTACCTGCGGCAGGTCGAACGCGCGCACGTAGTTGAGGTAGGTGTTCCAGGCCACCGGCTCGGAGCCGAGGCCGAGAAACTTAAGGGCGAGGAATCCGGACAGGTACACGCCGGCGATCACCGCCAGCAGCGCCAGTCCCACAACCACATACACTTTGGTCTTGCTCATGCCATCTTCCTGAAGCGTGTCCCGGCGCTTCCGCGCCGGGTTCCGGTGAGTCCATCGTTGACCGTGGCTGTGTCAGGCCTGTTGCGGTCCCGACAACTGCTGGCTCTGCTGCCACTGCTGGGCGTGAGCGTTCTGCGCCAGCGATTGCCCGTCCCGCGCCTGCTGCTCCCACGTCGCGCTGCTGGTCTCGATCGACGTGCCCATGGCCTGCGCCGTATCCACCTGCGCGATGCGCTTGAACGGCGACTTGAGATCGCCCTCCACCGCATACGCGCGCGAGGCATCGTCACTGAGCACCACGTGATGCACCTGGTTCAAGCCATTCTGCCGCGCCGCCACGGTCAGTGCCGCCGCAAGGTTGTCGCTGCGCTGGTCGGATGCACGCTGGTGCGAGGCATCGAGCTGCTGTACGGCCCCGCGCGCCTGCTGGAACAGCGCGTGATCCGGATGCGCGGCATCGTTGAGCTTGGGCTTCTCCGCTGCGGGCTTGCTGTCGAACCACGAGCCAGGGTGGCTTAGGGTGTCGAACACCTTCGAGGCCTTCTCACCCACCGCCTGTTCCGCGGCGTGCAGCGCCTTGCCGGCAGTTTCGACGCCGTGGGTGACTTCCTTTCTGGCGTTGTCCAGCGCATGCTCCGCGCCTGTCATCGCTGCCTTGGCGGCATGTTCAACCGCATGCACGCCTTGAACCACTTCATGTTTCACAGCCGTGCTGGCCTTTTCATAAGCCCGTTCGGCGGCATGCGCCGCCGTGGTCGCAGCCCGTTCAACAGCATCCACGTCGCGAATGACTTCATGCTTCACGGCACGACCGGCGTTCTGGAGGGCTTCCGATGCTTCGTGCGCGACATGGGCCGTGGTGCGCTCGGCGGCATGCCATCCTTCGATGGCCTTGTCGGCGATGGCCTTGCCTGCAGCTTCGCCAGTGTCGGCGATGGCTTTGGGAATCTCCCAGCTCGCCGACAGGCCCGTGCGCAGGTCGAGCACGTCATGGCGATACCGGTCGATCATTTGCTGGTGCTCGCGATACAGTGCCTCTGCGCCGGGGTTGATAATCGACTGGCCGAGCAGCTTGCTTGAGGGCACAAAGTTGTCGATCGCATGCGCATCGAAGTCGATGGCCTTGAACGGATTGCGCGGGCTCAGCAAGGTGCTGTCGTCGCGGTAGCCCGCCTTGGTGAGCGTGTCGATGTCCTGCTGGGCGGCGTAAACGCGCACTTCGCCAAAATGCGGGCTGGCCGCGCTGACCAGGTCCGTGGCGCGCACGTGATCGATCACCTGATGGCCGCCTTCAGGCACACCCTGAAGCAGCCCGGCCGCGCCGTAGGCATTGAAGGTCTCACCCTTCAGGCCGTACTTCGACGCCGTGATCTCCGCCAACGTGCCTCCCAGGGAGTGACCGGTTACGGTGATCGAAACCGGCGTGCCTGACACCCTTTGCCGGCTCTGCGCTTCTTCCAGCACATGCTTGGTGAACGCAATCGCGTCAGGTGTCTGGGCGTTTACACCCGCGAGAACCATGGCGGCATCGGTTCCGCCGTCCTTCAATGGTTCGCGTCCGAACTCCGTTCCGCGGAATGCGATGACAATTTCGTGGGTGTCCACGCGTTCATAGGCGGTAGCCTGGAATCCAGAAGGTGCGTCGGCGTAGTAGAACGGTTTGTATGTTACGCCACCAAGGTCGAATGGGACGTCCAGGTCCGGCTTGTTATATGAATCCTGCGCAAGAAGTGCGTAATCATCGGTGCTGATTGTCATGGCGTCTTCTCCTCGGCAGTCACCTGCGTAGAGAACGTGTTGGCCGGATCCTTGAATTCCTCACGCGTGGCGTTGCCGCTATCACTGAAAGGAGTGATAGCGGGATCCGAAGCATCGGCATAAGTGTGTTTGGAGAAATATCGGACCGGCGAAACGCCAGCTTTGATCTCCTTGAGCATGATGGCCGGGTGGAAGGTCATTCCTCCGACTTTCAATTCAAAACCAGCCGACATCAGCTCCCAGTGGCACACGCCAAGGCCGTAATAGTCCTCATCCTGGAAGCGATCGAGATACAGCGTGGCCTTATAGCTGTCTTCACTCACCCGAGTGAGTGCCAGCGGAAGGTATTCACGCGGGACGATGGTCGCGCCGCTGCCCGGCGTAAGCGGGACACACTCGCCATTAACGACCTGGTATCCGACCTTGGCCGTGACGGAATCGAACGGACCTGGCGCATCGTGAATCTTCAGCGTGATCTCGTAGCGCTGCTTGGGATTCGGGTTCTGCTTGACGTCGGGAGTTTTCATGGGGCTACCGCAGGCGGAAGAGGTCAGGGCCAGGAACAACGGAAATGCTTTGCTGAAGAGGGGACTTCCGAAGTCGCTTCGTCGTCGTGTCGTTGTCGTCATATTCGAAATCTCCTTCGCGGCGCTCCCATTCACGAGCGCGCCGCGCGTGGACCTGATCAGAGTGCCTGCCGCGTGGCCTGATCCCGGGATGGTTCCGCCGGTACTGCTACGGACGGAGGCGCGGCCAGGTTCCATGCATCGCTGCTGCGTGCGATGGGCGTGGCGGTTGCTTCCTGTGTGGATACCTCGGCCATGCGCTTGAACGGCGAATTCAGATCGCCCTGCACGGCGTAAGCTCGCTGTCCGTCTTCGCTCAGCACCACATGATCGATGCGGGACAAGCCCTGTTGTCGTGCCGCGGTCGTCAGGGCCGCCGCAAGGTTGGCGCTGCGCTCGTCCGGCGCGCGCTGGTACTGCTTGTCCAGGGCGGTCACCGCGTCGATGGCCTGGCCATACATGGCATGGCCGGGGTGGCCTGGCTGATTCAGCTGCGGTGCTTCGTGCTTCGACTGTTGCACGACAGCTTCCAGTCGCTGCAGCGTCAGCGGTCCAGCGACGCCATCGACCTTCAGGTGCTGCTCGCGCTGGAACACCTCGATGGCATGGTGCGTACGCATGCCCACGTGGCCGTCGACTTTCAGGGGTTGGCCGTTCTCATCGCGGTAGCCGTGTTCGTTGAGCAGCCGTTGCAGGCGCCGGACATCCTGATGTTGCTCGGGCTGCGGCGTCTGTTCACCGTGCGGTGCGGCACGTGCGTGCGTAACATCGCGAGATGGGTGCGGCTGGCCCGCCTGCCCGGTGGTCAGGCGCTCCATGACTTCGGGCGTCAGCTTGTGCTCCCACTGCTGAAAGCGCGCTTCGCGATCCTTCAGGCCGTTGAGTTTGCCGTTGACAGCAAGCGTGGCGTCATGCACGTTGTCGCGGGCAGACTCCGGCACGCGATTTTGCCAATACCACACGGCGATCTTTGCGGCGTTCTCGGGCTGGGATGCCAGTTCGGGGTGCTTCACCAGATCCAGTTGCAGGGCCTCACCGGCGGCTCGATAGTTCTCCTTGCCGGTCAGTTGGATGTATCCACGCCCGTGATAGGCATAGCCATCGCCGGGATGATCATTGCCGTTCCGTCCGCCGTACATCAGCTCGGCCAGATGCTCTGGCTTGCCTTGCAAGGCTTCCTTGCGGGCTTGTTCCAGTTCGACTGCTCCGTGACGCCAGGCTGCCCTGACGGGAATCTGTTCAATCCCCTTGGTGTACCGAAAGCCTTCTTCCAGGCGATTCAGCCCAAGGGACTCATGCGTTGTCTGCGCCATGAAGTTCGCCAGCTCGCGTGGCGAAGTGATACCGGCTGCCACGGCAGCGTTGAGCACTTGTGTTTCACGATCCATAGCCATGAATAAAGCTCCTGTCTGGCTTGTTCAGAGTCAACGGCATTCCTTGCCGTTTCTGGACATGCGTCACTTCCCGGGACGCATGGTTCAGGGCAGTTCGACCTTTGGCAATTTGCCTGGGTCGAAGTCCTTGAAGGTGATGTCTCCAAAATCCTTTGGCGTCAGTTCAATGGCTTTGTGGGCGTTTGTTTCTTCGTCGCTCACACTGCGTGTTACCTTGCTCAACAACCAATCCTTGCGCTCGGTGGAGTAGGTGAAGGTGTAGTCGTCGCTCCAGCGTTCGCGGCTCCCTCCGCCATTGCTGATGGTGAACTGGCCGCGTTCCACGCGGGTAAAGGCGTAAGGGTCGCCTGCCAAACCACCGCAGGCGCTGCATGGCACGATCTTGTCGTTTCGCGCCGCCTCATGGAGTTGACCGCTTTCGCCGCGGACGACAATCAACACCCGGCGTGGCGTGCCCTGGCCGAGTTTCTTGTCGCCATCGGCAGGCGGGTCCAGCACCAGCAGCGCATCAGGCCGGCCGTCGTCGTTGAGGTCGCTGGTAAGCGAGTCCATCAGGCGATACCCGTCGGTAGCGAAAGCGTTCAAGTCATCCATGGCGGTTCTTTGGGCAGATGCAGCGGTAGTGGTGGAGGCATGCGCAGGTACTCCCGATAGCGGCGAACTGGATTCCGGGCTGCTGCAGGCGGCTAGCATGAGCATCAGCGGTAACATGCTCAGCGTAGTGACTGTATTCATGACGATCGTGGTCCTGTTGTCGTGTCCGATACGGTTCGCTCGAGACGCTGCGGATGCGAGAGCTGCCTCTTCCCTTCCGATTACGGCTCAGTGCGCATAAGGCGACTCCGCGCCCGTGCCGGGGCCTGCCCAGCTGCCCGATTTGAGAGCTTGCGGGCAAACAGTCATGTAGAGAGACAGTGCCTGGTAGTCGCGATCTGTCCAAGGGCGACCATCCTCGTTCGGCGGGTCGCAAAACCCCGTGTACGCATAGACGCGGGTGGTGTAGGGCGTCACGGGAACCCAGCACTCAGCGGCGACCGTTGTTTCGTAGCCCTGGGAGCAGAAGATAAACGGGTCGTCATCCCTGAATGGCGCGACGGATTGTGCTACCTGTGCAAGCGCCGGGACGGAAAAGCCTAGGGCAGCTAGTGCAATCCATGATTTCTTCATCGTCATATCCCTTAACGTGATGTTGGTTAGCCATAAGTGTCTTGGTGGTCGGTGTTTCCTAAGCTATTTCCCTGCGCTATTTGCGTTTGTCTGAGGGAACCAACTTGCCCGCGGTAGAGCATCCAGCGTCCTTCGTTACGCGTCGTAAAAGCTCTTGGGAGCATATGCGGAGGGGCATGATTAACGCACCATGCCTATGCTGGGCTCCGTATGCTGCCTGGCCTGCACTTGTTGCTGCTGTGCCTGCAGCTTTTCCGCCTGCTCCGCGCCTTGGGCCCACTGCGTGCTGCTTTGCTCCAGCGGTGTTCTGATGGCTGTCATGGTGTCCACGCTGGCCCATCGTTGCTCCAGTCCCTGGATGCCGCCCAGCCGCCCTTGCACGGCGAATACCCGGCTAGCGTCGTCGTTGAGTACCACGTGATCGATGCGGGTGAGGCCTTTGGCGGTTGCCTCCATGGTCAGTGCACCGGCGATGTTGCTGTCGCGAGGGGATGATGCGATACCACGATCGGCGTTCAGCCGATCGATGCAAGACAGGCTTTGCTGGAACATCGGGTATGCGCCATGGTTTGGATCGTCCATCCGGAGCGACGCCTTTGGGTCGGTTGATATTTGACGTTGAACAAAAGCGTCCCGGAGTTCGTTCTGCGTCTCTGGGCCAGCGATGCCGTCCACAGCCAAGCCATGACCGCGCTGGAACAGCTCTAGTGCATGTCGAGTGTTCGGGCCAAAATTGCCATCGATCTGTATGGGCTTTCCTTGCATGTCGACATAACCAAGTTCTTTCAGCTGGCGTTGCATGTCTCGCACGGCGCTACCATGGGAGCCCTGTCGTAACTCACCGATGGGCATTGCGTCTCGGCGCAAGGGGGAGTCAGTACTGGTATGAGAGGCAGCCTGCGGAGTGCGTTCATTCCAATACACCTCCGGATTGATGGGGCGACCCTGACTGTCCTTCATCTGATAGTGGACGTGCTGAGCATATTGCGTTGCTCCATGAGGTCCGCGCCCGCCCATAGTGCCGATTTCGTCGCCTGCGGCGATGTTCTGGCCTACCGTCACCGATTGTGAATCGGTATGTAGAATCTCATGGCTGTTGCCTGCGGCGTCACGTATCTTGATCGTGCCATACTGACCACCGACAAACGTCACGGTACCGGCGACGGGCGAATGGACCGCAGGATGCGTCACATTGACGCCGGTCTGACCACCTTCATAGTTGAAGTCCGAGCCACCGTGAGGCCCGTTTGCACGGGTTTCGCCAAAATGCCCAGTGATGTGCGGTGATTGGCGGTCTCGGCTGGGGAGTATGACGTTCATGGTGTCTTGGTATGACATGGCAGGACATCCTTGCGCTTGTCAGAGCGAATCATCTTGCTTGCGATAGAGCATCCAGCAGCCTTCCTTCTTGAAGACGAAAGTCATCTGGTAATCCGTGTCTTCTTTGGCGAGCTTGAGTTGCATTTCTTCGGGCCCGATGGCTGTGATAGTGCGCTTGAGTTCGTCACGGGCCTGCTGTTCGGCGTTGGGCATCAGGGGAAACTTCAGCTCCGCTGCATGCAGCATCTTCGTTACGGGCTTCGGTTCGGGTTCGGCATTTGCATCGACGGTTTCGCTCTCTAATGGGTCACGCGTGAATGACTTCTGGATCGCCATGTCGCCAGTAAATGCCGTGAGGAACGTTGTGAAGTCCTGCGATGGACAGGTTGGCGCATTCTGACTGGATGCGTAAGCGAATGACGCCGATGCTGAGCGTGATGGTTCCCCTGTCGAACTTGCCGGTGAGTGATCTGCGCAGGCTGTAAGCGCGATTAGGAGAAGGCAGGTTGTCAAGTTTCTGAAGTTCAATGCAGGGCGCTCAGCTTGATTGATCTGTGAAGATGTCAGTGGCTTGAAAAGCGTGGTGAAACGCAGGTGTGCATGCATGGGCACGGTTAACGCGCCATGCCTATGTCTGGCTCTGTAGGGTGCCTGTCCCTGCGCTTGTTGCTGCTGTGCGTGTAGCTTCCCGCCTGTTCCGCGGCTTGTGACCACTGCGTGCCGCTTTGCTCCAGCGGTGTCCTGATCGCCGTCATGGTGTCCACGCTGGCCCATCGCTGATCCAGCCCGTGGATGCCCAGCTGCCCCTGCACGGCGAATACCAGATAGCAAAGCACGATGCCCATCGCCCTCTGATATCTGTCTGGCATCCTTTTCACGAGTCCCTCTCCAGCCCCTGTCAAAAGTTCCTACTGCACGCGTGCGGCGTAACTACATTCGCTGTAGACGATCTTGCAGTCTTGCGCGCGTTGACTACACATGTTCATGGCGTTTGATCTCGCGGTATCAACATAAGCTGCTCAAGCGACGCTGTGACTATGTGTGCCCCAGGCAATCGCTGCGCATTGGTTGTGATATGTGAGCTCCACCTTGCAATCTAAGTCGCTATTTTTTTGCAAGTTTTGACGGCAATATCCATTGCTTCATTCTTGCTTGGAATGTTGGCGATCACCCCTGCCTGACCTACGTCGCTGTCGATGGCAATAGCATCCCAGCGGTCGGCCCATACTGCGGCAGGCTGTGTCTGCGCCTGTGTTTCGGCATCGTCTCCTTGATAGTAAGGGGAGTTCGGTTGGTTAGGTGGAATGCATCCCGGGTTTCCGGCCGAAGGAATACCAGGAGCGCATTGAGACCATGCCAGAGGCGCCATCAATACGCTAAGCGCGACTCCTGTCGTGCATGAACGGCTGCGGATACTTTTCCTCATAATGTTGTCCCCCGTCATGCGCCTCTATCTCGTTTATTGCATCTTGATGGCATCGCTACAGTCGCCATATGCCACTTTGCAGCCTTGCGTCGGCCTACTGCATTTCTGAATAGCTTCGCGGAGTCGATATAGAGCGAGTGCTAGGTAATCACTGCACGCGCACCGGATATGTGCAGTTCTGGTAATAAATCTGACAATCCGATGTTTTGCTTCTACATGTTTTCATTGCGTCGCTAGCAGCCTCCTCAGCGGTGGGCGCGCGTGCGGTAGTACTTGCACTGGTTCCCCAAGCTACGGCGCCACATTGGTTGTGATAGCTAATGCTAATCACACACTCTTGCCCCCCCTGTTTGCGGCAGTCCTCTAATGCACTATTTTCAGCGGCACGTTGGTCAGGTTGATTTTTGGACGTGCCGAGGATGCTGGTGTGACCGAATGCAATGGCTGCCCAGCGATCGCTCCATACCGCACTAGGCTGAGACGCGTGCGTTTGGGTGTCGGTGCCTTGGTAGTAAGGTGAGTTTGGTTGGTCTGGGGGTATGCAGCCAGGATTTCCGGCCGAAGGAATGCCGGGAGCGCATTGTGCCCAAGCCATAGATGTCGAGAGACAGCCAAGGAGTGCAATGAGCGTCAGCAACTTCATGTGAATTCCTTATTACGAAGGGCGATCAGACCCAGAACGAATTTCGTCTTTCTGAGCTAGTGTAGCGGCTTGCATAGGAAGGCTTGGTCTACCATCAGTCAGCTGAGATCTTCCGCTTTCGCGCGAATGGTCAATCGGCGTTGGCGCATAGGCTGTGGGCGTTCTACCTTGCGCCAACGCCTGCTGCTGATGCGCCATTGGCCCTCTCGCGCCGATAGTGCCGAACGAAGAGTACGAAGCGAACTGGCCCAGCGTACCCTGGAAGAAGGCGGCCGCCATGGGCGGTGCCATTACGATCAGGGTGGACAGGATCAGGCCGAGGCCGCCTTGCTGCAAGGCCATGCTGCTGATGCCGTCGGTGGTGGTGCCAGAGGCCATGGATGCGAGGTATTTCGCGGCGAACGCTGCGGTGACGGCTGACATCATGTTCATCGCAATCGTCACCATCACGCTCAGTAGCGCCAAGGAAAACATGGTTCCTATGCCGTAGAACAACCATTTGCTGAACAAGCCTTTGGTCTGATCGAACAGCAGGCACATGATGAAGATGGGGCCGAAACCGATGAAGAGGGCAAGGGCGATCTTGTTCAGCAGCAGCAGCGCGCCGGCAATGACGCTGGGGCCGGCAATGCCAACGCCGGTGAACCAGCGGTCGCGGTCCTTGGCGGCGTCCGCGGCGGAATTGCCGCCGGTGTCGATGGCGTCGATGATGGACAGGGCACCTTCCATGCCGGCCAGGTTGTTGTCGATGCTCTGGAAGGGGCTAGTGGACGAGCCGGTGACGTAAGTGGCAATGGTGCTGGACAAGCCATCCGTGAGCGTCCAGTAGAGCGGCGAGGACGAATAGGCCACGCTGGTGGCGAGAAAGATGACCAGCACGGCACGCAGCGAGTCGCCGACCAGGGCCATCATGGGTTGGCGCGACTGACCGGTGACGATGCGGTAACCCTGGAACATGATCCAGATGGTCAACAGCACGATGGCCACGAAGCCGATGATGGAAGCGGAGCGCGACAGCAGGTTCCACTGCAGGATGTCGATTTCGTTCCTCAGGAAATCGTTGATCGTCTTGAAGAACACGAACTGGGTCGCGTTGTTGAGCGCGTCCCCGATGTCCGCCAAGGCACCTGTACCGAACCAGTTGCCAATCATGTTGATCATCACTGCACTTCCCTTGTGTAACGTGCCATGCGTTCATGGGCCGCGTGCGGCGCGGCCGTACTCATCGCGATGCCGACTGGCATTACCATCCGTTGGTCTTTTCGATGCTCAGCGTCTGCATACCTGACGGCGGCGTGCTGGCGATGCCGTTGAGTGCCGCTTTCAGCGCCACGCCGGTGGTGAGCGCGCCGACCACGGAACCCACGTTGATGTCCGTACCCAGGCCCGGAAGGCTGATGCTCGGGCCCGACGAGGCAGACTTGCCCGACGCAGCGGCGTTCGCCATCTGGGTCTGCTGAGCGCGCAGATAGCGCAGGTTGGCCTCGTAGGCGTAATTGACCGACTGCATCTGTTGCTGATCGATGGCGATCAGGTTGTACAGGGCCGTCAGCTTGTTGGTGTTGTCTTCCAGCTTGCCGTACTGATTGGCGTCGCTCGTATTGATCTGCTGTCGCTCGTTGAGCAGCTTGCGAAGCGTGTCGTCGCGGGCCTTGCTGGTGGCGTACATGGTCAGCATGTAGCGGTATTGGGCGTTCTCCAGCGCCACGATCTTCTGGCAGTTCCCCTGCTGAGCCGGTGTGACATCGTTGCAATGGGAACCATCATCGAGGACGGTCGAGTCGGCAGGCAGCGCCTGTACCGGGTCGGCCGTGCGCGTGCCAGGGACGTCCGAGTCGTAGGCACCGATCACGAACTTGTTGTTGATGCTGTTCAGCGTGCCATTGATCGGGGTGCCGTTGGCATCGCTGGTGGTGCCGAGCACCTTGTTGACGTTATCAACACCGGTTTTGATGTCGCCGGTGTCGCTCTTGATGTTGTTCAAGGTGCCTTCCGCATCCTTGTCTTGCACCTGCCACTGCGCATGGGCTGCAGGTGTGGCGAAAGCGATAAACAGCAGGGCGGCTATCGCATGGATCCATCGGCGCGGGCGCACCGGTGACATCGTCGTGGCATGGGAAGAGATAGCCATGGGATTCTCCATGTGTCAGGTCAGACGGCCGCCGAGCGCGATGGGCGCGGCGACAGGTTGGAAGGCGAGGGACGGTTCTTGCCGCTGCCCTTGCGGTTCTCATAGAAGCTGGTGAGCCACTGTTCGGGGCGGAGCGCATCGACGGGGATACCTTCGGCTGCGGACCGCTCAGCCAGCACGGCGTGCATGATCTCGATGTTGTCGGTGGACGCGGAGATCACGGCCAGGGCGTCATCCATACCGCGCAGGTTGAGCTGGCATACGGACGAAGCACGGCCCTGCTTTACCAGGAAGCAGCGCGAGCGCTCGTCCAGGCTGACTACGACCTGGTATTCGGCTTCGGTGAGCTTGAGGCCTTCTATATAGTCCTCGCGGCTGGCATTGGGGTTTGGCAGCAGGATCATGGTGGCGGTCTGCTCGATGAGCGCCGACGCGATATCGCTGGCCAGCGCGTCTTCCGGGCTTTGCGTAGCGAAGATGCCGAGACCGTTCTGCTTTCGGATGGTCTTCTGTTTGTTCTTGGCGAATTCCTTAAGGCCGCCCTTGCCGTCGAGGATCTTCCAGAACTCGTCCATCACGTAGATAAGCGGACGACCGTCGATCAGCGCTTCCAGGCGATGGAGCAAGTAGTTGATGACGGGGACGCGGACCTCGGGGTTGTCGATGATGTCCGTGTAGTCGAAGCCAATGATGTTGGCCTTGGAAAGGTCGACGGTGTCGGTGGGATTGTCGAACACCCAGCCCAGTGAGTTGCCCGCCGTCCATTTGCGCATGCGGATGAAGAGGCCGTCGTCGCCCATATTGGGCAGGCTCTTCTGGAAGTTGGTCATGTTGCGCAAATGCATGGGCGTGTCGAGCATGTTCTCCACAGCGCGGAAGATGTCCTCTTCCTCGCGGGAGCTATAGACGCTCTTGCCTGCCAGCACCTTGATCAGATCAGCAAGGAACTGCGCGTTAGCTTCATTGCGCTCGCAGTGGAACGGGTTGAAGCCGGTGGGCTGGCCGTTTTCCAGTGCCAGGTAGTTGCCACCGCAGGCGCGCACGAAGATTTCCGCGCCACGGTCCTTGTCGAAGAAGAAGATGGTCGGCGAAGGCTTGAGCTTCTGCACCTGGCTCAACAGGAAGTTGATCAAGGCGGTTTTACCGGTACCAGACTTGCCGATCACCATGGTGTTGGCGATGGCCTTTTCGCCCACGGAGTTCTCCGCCGGGTGGGTAGCGTGGAAGTTGAAGTAATAGGGCTGCCCGTTGGTCGTCTGAAGAGTGGTCACGCAGTCGCCCCACGGGTTGTTTTCCTTCTTTCCCGTGGCGAAGTTGTGCAGCGGCGACAGGCCGAGGAAGTTCAACGAGCTGACGTTGGCGAGCCGGGTGCGGTACTTCCAGTTGGCGGGGAACTGCGCATAGAACGACGCGGTGACGGCAAGGTCTTCCTTGACGGATACGAAACCGGCGTTGGACAGCTCGGCGCGCGTGGCTGCGATCTGCTGGGAAAGCAATTCCTGCGTCGCCGCGTAGATTGCCATGCTGAAGTGGTATTCGCCCAGTACGAAGTTGCCGGAGGCGAGCTGGTCCATGGCGTGGTCCAGTTCGATGATCTGACTGACGGCCTTGTCGCCCGAGGAGATCATCATGCCCTTGGTGCGCTCCAGTGCCTTGAGGGCGTCCTGGCGCCCCATGGGGCTGAACGAGTGCGTGATGACGTATTCGAAATCCAGATACTTCAGGCCGTTGAGGATGCCCGGATAGGTACCCTCGGTGTACTCCTTGATGTTGAGGATGGCACCGAAGTGGTTGGTGCCCGTCGGCGTGGTGATGGCGAAATCGCCCGTTTTGCTGGAGAAGCGCTGACGACTAACCGGCAGGTATGAGTACACCGGTGCCTGAAGCACCGGCACTGGTTCGTCGATGCGGTTGAGCAGGTAGCCGAAAAATTCCAACGCCTCGGAAAAAATGATGCCGTTCTTGGCCTCGTACATGCCGAGGCGATAGGGCGCATAGTCCTTGAGCACGGCTTCGACGTTACCGGCCAGCTCCTGCACAGTGGCAATGGCCTGGATCTGCTCGGACTTGAGCTTCTCGATATCGGAGGACTTCTCGGCGAACCGCTTGCCCGATACCACCGGGCGATAGATCATCGTCAGGTACAGCTCATTCTGCATGAGCTTCTGGGCGGACAGCGCGCCGTAATACGCGTCCGACAGGGACTGGTTGAATGCCTGCTCGAAGCGGCTGTTGTCCTTCAGGGTGCGCCGGCGGCGGACGTCATGCACCCAGAACGCCACGTTGACAAAGTCCGGGGCACGCAGCGTCTGCAGCATGCGGTTGAAGGTGTTGTGGCGATGCTCCAGGTCCCACTCTTCCCGGCCAACGAAGGGAAGACCGCCCAGGCGCCATACCAGCAGAAAGTCTCCGCCCGTCGTCTTAAGAACAGTGGGCGAAACATGGGTGGAGAGCGGAATGAACTCGCTGATGGATGCGTCGGGCGTGAGCATGACCTGGTTACCGATCGTTGATGCCAAGGGGAGCCCTGGTAGTTCGTACCAGGGCATCATTCGGCGTTACTTGCTTGCCTTTCTCTGTTCGCGGTAGCTGTTGGGGGTGAACGCCCACATGCCATCGTGTTGCTGAAGGTTCCTTACGCGTGTGCGGAACTGCAGGCGCAGCCCGAGCAGGCGAAAGATCATCTCGTCGCGTCGCGCCATCTGGCGCATGACAAAGATGATCACGGGAATCAGAAACAGGAAGAGCAAGTTGAAGTACATCGCCATCAGCAAGCCCGTGCCCGCGCCCATGAAGAAGGGCACATAAGGAACGCCCATGAACATGGGCGGGCGCGTGCAGCCGCGGAACAGGGCGTTCTTATGCATAGACGTTCAGAAGATGAACCACGATGCCGGTAACCGTCGATCCGCTAGTGGCGCCGCATTGGTCCGTGCCGCCGACCATCATCTTGGCAATCTGCGCGGCAGCGCCGATCAACAGACCGCCGATCAGGACCGGGGCCACGTCGCCGATGCGCTTGTGAGCGAACGCAATCTGGTAGCCGGAGAAGATGATGGCGATGGTCACCACGATGATCGAGGCATAGTTGAGTAGCTTGTTGATATTGCCGAAGAAGCCGCAAACTTTCGTGTCGGTTCCCGCGAGATCCTGCGCGAACACCAAGTCAGGCATCGCCACGGCAACAACCACGAAGAGAGCCATGGCCATGAACGTGAGCATGTTCTTGGTGGGGAACATGGGATTGGTGTGTGAGTACGGTGCCATCTCGGATTTCCTTGATTTGGTGGTTCGGAACAAACACGGCTTTCGCCGTTCTTCAGGGCGGCGACGATGAACGACGCCGGGTTTACTGCAGCAGCCCGGTTGCCCGGGAATGACTCAAACTTCCTGCTACCGGACAAGCAGTGGATGCCTGATCCGCTATGGCCGTCGCGCCGCTGGATTCCAGGGACACGATGGCCGATGACTCAAAATACAAAGGCCGAATCGGTGGCCGGTTGCCGCAAGTCCGCGTGATCCACGCCAGGCATGGCGGGTGCCATCGCGGTCTGCTGCATGGAAGTGCTCGTCGGTTGGGCGCCGGGCGGGTCGTTGGGGCCGTGAACGACGGGCACAAACACCTGGTTCGCCGAGTTGTCCCGGGGTATGGCGGCAGGGGGCGCGGTTTCTCCAGCCACCTTTGCAACACCCTCCTGTACATTGGCTGCTACGCCCTCTTGTGGCGTGGCCGCTTGCGGCAATCGCGATCCCGGCATTTCCGGCAATGGCGAAGGCGTCGGTGCGTTGTCGATGCGGCTTGCTACGACGGGCGTGAGGGCGGCGTTGACTGCGGTATCGATGACGCGGCGCATGGCAATGCGCTGGGCCGACTCGTCGCCAACCACTGCCACCGGGCCGATCGGCGTACGGCGCGAAAGTGTTGCATCGGCGACCAGCGGAATGGGTGTGCCGCTCACGCTGGAATTCGCAGCGCGGTTGATCGCGTCATACACCTTCTGCACGTAACCGTCCTGGTAGCCGGTGGTGAAATTGCCGGAGTAGTAGCAGCTGAATGCCTTGCCCCAGTCGCCATGGGAACTGGTGAAGCATTCCGCGAGGATACGTGAGCCGGCGGCAAGATTCGCGCAGGTTTGGAAGGCTTTTTCGTAGGAATCCAGGCCGTATTTCGTCAGGTTTGCCTTATTCACTTGCGCGAGGCCAAGTGAGAAGTTGTAGCCCTGGCTTTCGAGCATCTGGGCGGTAGCGATGGCCTCTGCCAGATCCTGGGGCTGGCGCTCTAGCCGGGCGCCTACCACACCGATGGCGAAGGGATTGCGCCCGGACTCCACTTCCACAATGTGCTGCATGACCTCCGCGGGCGCGGATAGATTTGGGCAGGTCATCATTTCGATACCGGGTAGCACCTCGTGTCCTCCTGTGTCAGCGACCGCGGAATCACGGTGTGTCGGTCGGCAGCGAGCCGACCGGGTTGAAATCGATGCCAGTGATGTACCGACGACCCGCGTGCGCTTTGATATGCACGACGATGTCGATGGTCATCTTGAGCAACCGCTTGATCGTGGCGAACTCCAGCCCAGCACCTTCGTTGGATGCCTTCACCATGAGCGCCAGCTGATCCCAGGTCTGCTCGGTGCTACCGGCGTGGCAGCTGGTGATGGAGCCGGGATGGCCGGACGCGCAGTTGCGGATGAAATAGAACGACTCGTCGCCTCGGAGCTCGGCCAGGATGATGCGGTCGGGCTTCATGCGAAGGCAGGCTTCCATGCAACTTTTGGCCGTGACGTTGCTCGCGCTTTGTCCGCCTTTGGAATAAAGCAGGTGCACCACGTTGGGCTGGTCGATGAACAGTTCACGCGCGTCCTCGATGGTGACGAGTCGCTCGTTGGACGGAATATGGTGCACCAACGATTTCATGAAGGTCGTCTTGCCGCTGCCGGTGGCACCGGATACGACGATGTTCTTCTTGCCGAGCACTGCCTGGCGGAAGAAATCCGCATAGCGGCGCTCGGCGCGGAGCTGCAGCAACTGGCGATCCAGCTCGCTGATTCCGTGCACGTCTTCCAGGATCTCGTTGAAAAAGCCATCGTCCTGGTACTGCGCCAGCGTCTTGGTCTGCTTGGAGGGCAGGCGAATGGTGATGGAAATGCTGCCTGCCTCCACCGCCGGCGGTATGACAAATTGCGCGCGCTGACCGGTGGGGAAGGTCAGCGAAACCACGGGATCCACGTCGGTGATGCGCTGGCCGGTGTTGCTCTCATTGACCACGGCAGTGCAGAACTGGCGGGCACGGTCGAATGTGAGGGACGGTACATCGACCCGGCGCCAGGCACCCCGGCTCTCCAGGTACAACTCGCCGGGCCGGTTGATACAGATCTCGGTGACCTCCGGTGAGGCCATGAATTCCCGGATTCCCAGCACCTCGTACTGGTAATCTAGGAATTCGTTCGAGACGGCGGCTACGGTTGCGTCGCTCATGGTGTTATCGGCAAGTCATTGTCAGAAGCGCGCTACGACGCCGCTGAAATCCACGTCCTTGGCGACGTAGATGGTCAACACCGTACCCTGATTGATCGTGACGGTGGCTGGCCGGTTCGCGGCACGCTGTACAGCCTGATTGGCAAGCATCTGCATGGTCTGAGCGGTGTTGCTTTCATACGGCGATTGCGTCACGACACCGTTGCTGACCGTTGTGGTCTTGGGGCCGTGTTCCGCGGCTTCGTACTTGAAGGCGTCGCTGAGCATGCTGATCAGCAGCGCCGCGCCGATACGGCTGGGCCAATGTGCGTTGTAGTAGCCCGGATGACCCGCGCCACCCAGGTTGTCGACACCGGGACTGGCCATGTTCACATCGATGCCGGTGGGCGTGACGATGCGGTCCCAGATCACGGCCACGCGCGGGCCATTGGGCTCCATTTCGTATTTGCCGAGCACCTTGGATCCTTTCGGCAACAACAGATGCTTGCCGTTGAAGGAATACACCGGCTCGGTCACCACGCAGGAAGTGAAGCCGGGGATGTCGGTGATGATGCGCGTCTCCAGCACGCAACGGATGAAGGTGCCGCGCAGCATCAAGGTATCGGGGTCAACCAGAGGCTGTGCGTTCGACACTTCGGGTAGTGGCTTGGCGGAGTACGCAGTGTTGATCGGCACGCCCGTGCCAGGCATGCCGGGCAGGCCGCCCATCATCTGGCCCACGCCGCCATAGCCGGGCATGCCCGGCTGCATTTGCTGGCCGGCGGCGTAACCGCCTCCGTTTGTATAGCCGCCACTACCCGTCCCAGCGGCGACGGCTGCGTCGGCCGCCATCATGCGGCGCTCAACTAGGCTCGGACCACGGGGCTGCTGGCTGGCGAGGCGTTCAGGCTGCGGTGCGGGCAAGGTCGGGGCAACGGGAATCGGCTGCGGCAGGCGCGGTACCGGTGGTGGCGGCAACGCCTGTGGCTTCGGGGCCTCAGGTACCGTCACCGTTTCTTCCTTGGGTTTCTGCGGAGTGTTGTTGCGGTTCGTCGCGCTATTGAACATCCAGATGGCTACGACGACGAGCAAGGCGACGATGGCACCCAGGAAGCCCAGCGCGCGCAAATTCATTCGGCGCAAGTCACTCGAGCGCAGTTGCGGAGCCGCTGCATCAAGATCGGGCGTGGTGGTGGCTTGGTGGCGCGCGGCATACGGGTTGCCAGACGCCGCGGCCTGGGCATCGTGGGCGGCGGAGTATTCCTGCTCGGAGTTGTCGCCGGGGTGATTCGAGTTGTTCTGGTTCATTTGGCGGTGTTCCTTCGAATGCCCACAACGTTGTCGCCGTGACGAATGACCAGGTACTTATAGGTGCCGTGGACGATGATGGTGTTGCCTTCGACGGTCGTATTCACCACGGAGTCGTCGCCATGTTCGAGCTCGCGCATGTACACGGTCGGGAAGTTCCCGGTAGGGAACTGCTTCATGTCGCTCATCTTGATGTAGGTGAACTGGCCGTCGTCATATACGTTCACCGGCACCAGCCAAACCGCCGTCCTGCGGCTCGCGGCGTAGTCGTAGTTGAAGTTGTAGTTGCGGCCCTTCACCAGCGACGTGTTGAGCTCGGGTACCTGAGCTGCCTTGTTCGCTTCGTACGAGAACGCGACATCGCCTGGATAGCTAAATGTGATTTTGTATTGCACGCCTTTGGTGCGGGCCTGCTCAAGCGTGCGCCAGTCGGTGGCCACCACCTTCAGCTCGAAGATGTAGGAGTGGGTGGCAGTTCGAATCATCAGATTCGTATCGACATCCACGTTTTTCGGCTTGATGTAGAACACGTTGTCGCGGCGTGTCAGATCCCATCCGCTGCTGAAGCCGGTGCTGTAGTCCAGGATCTTTTCGTTTGGGCTCAGCTCGATCTGCGTGGTGATGCCCAGGCCTGTACGCACCTGATAGACGTGATCGGGTTGGTAGTCATATTTCTCAATGGCCTGCGCGGTGGCGCGGCCAGTGACCATGGCTGTGGCGAGGCCAAGGGCGAGGATGGGGAGCAACTTCCTTGTCCTGATCATCAGTGGCGCGCTCCCTGCGAATTGTTGGCCGCTGCCGCCGGTGCGGCCGCCGGCGGGGCCTGCATCACGCCTGTTTCGGACATGGGCGGCTGTGGACTGAGCGTCGATTGCAGTACCTCGCCGCTCGATGTGCTCGACGCCGGTGCGGCGCTGTCGGCGGTGTCGGTCTGCGGGCTCTGGACCTCTTCGGGCGGTGCCGTGGCGTAGTCACTGTCGACGCGGTAGTTCGTGACCTGGAACCCGAGTGGGTTCTCAATGCGGTACTGCTCGTCCATCTTGAGGTTCGGCTTGTAAGTGAACTCCAAGGTGGCGATCTTGCTGTCGAGGGGGCGGCTGGCGCCGGTCTGCTTGTCGAACAGGCTCCGCTGAAAGCGCACTGTCGCGCCCTTGGGAGCGCCGTTGGCACCATTGATCAGCACGATGCTCAGGATCTTTACGCGTATCGCCTTGTCCCGTCCGTAAAGCTTGTAGGGGCTGTTCGGATTGGTCGACGCATGCAGGCTGGTGTAGCCAGCGGCGACGCTGGGCGCCGACATAGTCAGCACGGTCGCCCAGTCGCGGAGATTGATCATCGCGACGTCGTAGGATTCGCGTGCGAGCACGAAATGCGCGACGTTACTGCGGTTGATGGCTTCGCTGGTGCTGATGCGCTGGTTGAGGAAATCCTCGTTGAGGCGCGCGACGGTGCTGGTACCCGTATAGGCGTCGGCCATCACCACGTAGGGAATCTTTTCCTTCAACGGCAGCATATAGAAATAGCCGCCGGCGAGGATGAGCGACATGCCGATCGCAGAGAACGCCACCCACCAGGCACGACGCTCACTGCGCCGTGCAATGTCGGCGACCGTCAGTTCGTAATTGACCGACTTGGCTACAGCCTCGTCGATCTTTGAAGAAGTCTTTTTCTTTAACATCAGTACAAGCCCTGCGCGGTCATCTCAACGGTTCCCTGGTCGACGTCATTTGGCCTGAGCAGGCGGGGTGTTCTGCGGCGCGGAAGCGCTTTGCGGCGTTCCGCTGGCAGGTGTTTCGGTGGTGCCAGTGCTGCTCGACATGCGTGCGGCGCTGACGCGTATCTCGTGGCCGTCCGTCGTGACCGATACGCCCTGGGCTGCATAGATGGACGAGAGTTCGGAGGTCGCCGAGTAGACGTCCGTGGTGTGGATCTGCGTCACCGCTTTGTAAAGGGTGTAGTCCGACTGCAGCTGGTAGGAGAACTGCAGGCCTGCGTCCTTGGTCCAGCGCCTCAGCATGGTGCGAAGCGTCTCGTCCATGGGCGCCGCGTAATACGTGTAGGCCTGATTAAGCGGGATTTCCGACGGAGCGTCCTGGAAGTGATTCACCGGTTTCCATCGGCCGCCGAAGTCCTTGGCTGGCGGCGTGCCGCAGGCGGCGAGGCTCGCCGCGGCGAGCAGCACACAGCACGAAAGGGCACGTTTGGAGAGTTCCTTTTTCACGACGTACTCGCAGACTGAACGAAAAGGGGATGGTTGCGTTGGAGCATTTCCGTGGCCGGATGCCTTCAGCCACGCACATCAATACGCGCCAACCTCAAGAGGTGGCGTGGGTCAGCGATGGGTTCAGCGAGGTATCGCCAGCGGCACCGCAACTGCCGCAAGGGCAGCTGCGCGATTGGCCTTGGCTGGCGAACGCATGGGATGTGGCGCAGCAGCGGACAGCAAGCGTGTCCGCAAGGTAATGAACGTCGATTCCATTCCGAACTCCCTGTTCCTCTTCCAGAGACGCCATGGGCGCTCTGGAATCCCGGTCGATGCCTGCGAAATCGCAGCCTTGCGGCGGTAGGCACCTTGTTTAGTAGATCGCACAGATTCTGCCCATGACTACCGCAGACACCGAAAAATGTGACGGAGTCTGCTTACTTTTCCCCGTATGTCGCTTGTGTTGCCGAATCTGTGCAATGGCATGACGCTCCATTGCGGCCGCAGGCCTTCACATACAAACGTTCGGAACGGCCGGCGCCCATGCATAGATGCGGAAACAAAGCGCTTTTCAATTTTAGGGGCACTTGGCCGTCTCGCGGAATTGGCCGATTCAGTAAATCAGTGCCCGGGAATGACGGTTTCACATGTAAGAAAAACTACCGCGTCCCCCGTTGCTGCCTATTGTCCTGAGAAATCTCTCAAAGTGTGTCAGCAGCGAAACAGCTGGCGTGTAGGGTTTTGACTACACGTCGTGACAGATTTCGTAGTCCATCGTGTCGGATTCTTCGCGAACCTGAATGTGGCGACGTCGTGCGTTCACATTCGCCCATGCAGCGACGCCGCTGAAGCGCGACGGGCTCAGCAGGTTTCGAAGGCGTTGCGCCAATGGTTCATGCGCGCATCGGCGCTGGGGCCGTCATAGCTGACCACGTCAAAACGGCAGGGTTGGTGCGCACGCTTGGGGTGGGCGGCGAGCCAGAGTTCGGCGGCGGCGATCAGGCGGGCCTGTTTGCTCGCGGTGACGGAAAGGGCCGCGCCGCCGTGGCTGGCATGAAGCCGATGGCGCACTTCCACGAACACGACGGTTCCGCCCTCGAGCATCACCAGGTCGAGTTCACCGTGGCGCGTGGTGTAGTTGCGGTTCAGCAGGACGAAGCCCGCGCGTTGAAGTTCCGCGCAGGCGCGTTGTTCGAAGACGGCGCCCGCCGCGCGCATCAATGCGTGGTGGGCTGTTCGGCGGGTTGTTGCGGCGAGCCCGTGGCGTCGGTGGGTGGCGCCAGTGCCGGCGCGGTATCCATCTGCAGGCTGCCGTTGATGGGGTGGGCCAGGCCGTCCTGGAACTTCGCCCACACCAGCACGCGACGGATGCGGCCGAATTGATCTGACGTCAGCTGTCCGCTGGCACCCGGGAGGTAGCTGCCGGCGTGTGCGCGCAGCCAATCAAGGTAGGGCGCAAGATTCCACGCGTCCATGCCAAAGGCGAACAGCCGTGCGGAGGTGCCGCGCGCAGCGGGCAGCTGCGAGGCGATGTCGGCGTGGTTGGGCAGGCCCGGTTGTGCGTCGAACAACCAGGGGGCGTCGCAAAATTCCACGCCCTCGAGGTCACGGTTGGCGGCGGCGTCATCGGTGCCCGCATAGATATGCGAGGTGCCGAACACTCGCAGATTCACACGCGCGAGCTTGATCTGCGGCAGCAGCAGGCGTGCCTGCTGGGGGCGCATGCTGATGAACAGGCCGGTGTTGCTGCTGGCGCCCGCATCGCCGTTGTCGGTGGGCATGCCCAGGCCGGAGATGGTCGAACCGTAGTTGACGCCGCTGCCGGCGAGGTTGCCGGTGCCGGCCACCTTGCCGCCGCGCGCTTCAAACTCCGCCTTGAAGGAGCGGGCGGCACGCTGCGCGAAATCGTCGCTGCTCGCGATGACAAAGGCCTGATTGATGCCGTTCTCCGACATGTGGTCGGCGGCCTGGGCGCCTTCGGTTTCGGGCAGCAGGCCGAACTCGCTCACGCCGTTGGCGGGCAGGCTCTTGTCGTCCGGGTGATTGAGCGCGAGCAGCGGCACGGGGAGCTGGGGCAGGCCGAACAGCGCGGAGACTTCGCCACGCGTCAGCGGGCCGATTACCAGTTGCGCGCCATCGGCCACGGCCTGCTGGTAAGCCTTGACCGCACCGGTCGTGCTGCCGCCGCTGTCGTACACGCGCACCGGAGGGCGCGGCGTGTGATTGCGTGCGGAATCGGCGTAGGCCGCGAAGAAGCCTTCGCGGATCGCGGTGCCCGCAGACGCCAGATTGCCGCTGGTCGGCAGCACCAGGGCAACGTGCGCGGGCATCTTGAAGCCCTCGCGCACGTTGGCGCCTTCGCCCGGAATCATCGTGCCCACTTCCTGCTCGAGCGCGGGCGCGGGATGCGCCACCGCCACGCCGAGCTGCGTCAGCGCTTCATTCACCCACGGCAGCATGCGGTCGCTCGCCTGCATGGCGGCGGCGCGCTGCTTGAGCGGATCCACGCCGAGCTTGCTCAGCAGCGAGACGATCTCCTTGCGGTTCTGCGCCTGGTCCAGGCCGCTCAGCTGGGCGTCCATCTCCACGCGCGAGCGCGCGGCGCCCCACAGGTCGCCCGTCTGCTGCATGGCCTGCGAGCGCAGTTCCAGCAGGCGGAGCTGAAGGGCCGGCGGCACACTGATGTTGGGTTGAGTGGTGAGCTGCAGCGCGCGCGGTGCGTTGTGCTGCCTCAGCGCCCACTCCGCCTGCAGCAGATCCAGTCGCGAGGGCTCGTCGCCGGTAAGGCGCTGGCGCTTGATGCCATCGAGCAGCGGTGCCGCGCGGTCGAGCTGGCCTTCCTGGCGATAGGCTTCGGCGGCGAGCAGCTGGTAGTGATCGCGGTTGCTGCCGGTCTGTGCCAGCGCGAGGTACGCCTGCGCCGCATCGTCGAACTTGCCCTGCTGGGCCAGGGCATCGGCCTGCTGGCTCGCTGCCACTTCGGCGGGCGACTTTTGCGCTGCCGGCGGTACGCAGCCAGCGAGTGCCAGAGAAATCAGCAGGGCAACGCCTGCGGCGCGATACAAGCGCATGGCCAAATCCCTTCGAGCTTTTTTGACGACGTGGTAGGGCGGATGGGCGATGATAGCCCATTGGCTAGCCACGCCATGGTCCAGGAAACAGCAAGATGTCACAGATTCAGCCGGGTCTGCTATGGGTGGTCGCGACGCCCATCGGCCATCGGGACGACTTTTCCGCGCGTGCCATCGAGACCCTGCGCGCGGTATCGGTGATCGCCGCGGAAGACACACGCCACAGCCGCCCGCTGCTGATGCATTACAACATCGGCACGCCGCTCGTGGCCCTGCATGAGCACAACGAGCGCGACGTAGTGGATGCCATCGTCAGGCGTTTGCTGGGCGGTGAATCCGTGGCGCTGATTTCGGACGCTGGCACACCGCTGATCAGTGATCCGGGTTTTCGCCTGGTGCGTGCCGCTCGCGCCGCAGGCATCCGCTGCGCGCCGGTACCGGGCGCCTGCGCGGCGATTGCCGCGCTTTCCGTGGCGGGCTTGCCCAGCGATCGCTTCGTGTTCGAGGGCTTTCTGCCGCCCAAGGCGGCGGCGCGGCGCACGCGCCTGCAGGAACTTGCGGGCGATGCGCGCACGCTTATCTTTTATGAGTCCTCTCATCGCGTGGCCGAAAGCCTGGCCGACATGCGCGACGTGTTCGGCGAAGCCCGCGAAGGCGTGCTGGCGCGCGAATTGACCAAGTTGTTCGAAACCGTGCTCGGCGAGCCGCTGGGCGAACTGGCGGCGCGCGTGGCGAACGATCCCGACCAGCAGCGTGGCGAATGCGTGATCCTGGTGGCCGGACGTGGCGAAGAGGCGGATGCGCGCGAAGCGGAAGGCCGCCGCGTGTTCGCCATCCTGCGCGAAGAACTGGCGCCGGCAAAGGCGGCCAAGCTGGCCGCAGCCATCACGGGCGCGCCGCGCAAGCTGCTCTACGAGGGCTGATTGCCCCTGAAAAGCCCGATTCTCTGCGGTTTTGAGCGCCTTCTTCCATTAGAATGCGTGGCGGAGTCGGCCGGACAGTCGCGTCGCGCGCAAGCGCGTCGAGGAAAGTCCGGGCTCCATAGGGCAAGGTGCCAGGTAACGCCTGGGCAGCGCGAGCTGACGGCCAGTGCAACAGAGAGCAGACCGCCGAACGGCGCCTTCGGGCGCGCGTGGTAAGGGTGAAAGGGTGCGGTAAGAGCGCACCGCGTGCGGGGCTAACGCCGCATGGCACGGTAAACCCCACCTGGAGCAAGACCGAATAGGGGAACGATAACGCGGCCCGCGTTGTTCCCGGGTAGGTTGCTGGAGCCTGGCGGTGACGCCAGGCCGAGAGGAATGACTGTCGCGCCGCAAGGCGTACAGAACCCGGCTTACAGGCTGACTCCGCCTCCTTCACGACCGATCGTCATCGCCTCGCCCCCGCGGCGCGGCGATGACGATCGCCCGCGGCAAAGCCATGAATGGCGATTCATCTCCAGGTGCTTTCCGGGCGCCCGGAACCGTGACGGATGGCACGGTCGCAAGACAAAAAATCCCAGCCATTCAAATACCTTGGGGTGTTTCCTCAGAAAGGGCTGGAATTACTGCCACATCACCGCCTTTCTCATTGATTCACAAGAAAAATTTCCTTGACAGTCTCAGGGGGCGAGACTATCGTGGGTTCCTGTGTGAAATCGTGGGAATTCGTGGAGCCATACGGTCGTGTTCCAGGGCGAAACCGCCATCACCGTTGACGACAAGGGCCGGCTGGCCATACCGACCGCGTATCGCGAGTTGGTGGCCGACGCCTGCGCCAATCGTCTGGTGATCACCTACAACCCCTTCGAGTCGGGCTGCCTGTGGCTGTTCCCGTACGCCGAGTGGGAAAAGGTGCGCGACCAGGTCAACGCGCTTTCCAAGGTCAAGGCGGCCCACCGCGACATGCAGATGAAGCTGGTGGGCGCCGCGGCCGTGGTCGAGCCTGATTCCGCCGTGCGCATCCTGCTGCCGGCGAGCCAGCGCGCGACCACGGGCATCGAGAAGAAGGCGGTTCTGCTGGGCATGGGCAACAAGTTCGAGCTTTGGAGCGAACAGGCCCACCTGGCCAAGATCCGCCAGACCATCGGCGAAGACGAGATCACCGACGACATGGCGGAGCTGCAGCTGTAACCGGCAACGGTGGCGGCGCGGCGGAGTGAACGGGACGGGAGCGGGAGTGCGAGCGGCATGGCCGAGCGTTTAGTGCACATCCCGGTGATGCTGGGTGAAGCAGTGGAGGGTCTCGCCGTGCAGGCTGGCGGGCGTTATCTCGATGGCACCTTCGGACGCGGCGGTCACGCCCGCGCCGTGCTGTCGCGCCTGGGCCCCGACGGCCGCCTGCTGTTGATGGATCGCGATCCCACCGCCATCGCCACGGCGCAGGCCGAGTTCGCCAGCGACCCGCGTGTGTCCATCCGCCACGCCAACTTCTCCAGCATGGCCGAGTGGGACGAAACCGCCGGCGGCCTGGACGGCATCCTGCTCGACCTGGGCGTGTCCTCGCCCCAGCTCGATGAAGCCGCCCGAGGCTTCAGCTTTATGGCCGATGCGCCGCTGGACATGCGCATGGACACCACGCAGGGCGAAAGCGCGGCGGATTTCCTCGCCCACGCGTCGGAGAAAGAGATCGCCGACGTGCTGTGGATCTACGGCGAAGAGCGCTTCAGTCGCAAGATCGCGCGCGCCATCGTCGAAGACCGTGTGGAAAACCCCATCACGCGCACCGGCCAGCTGGCCGCGCTGATCGAGCGCCTGATCGGCCGCCGCGAGCCCGGCAAGCATCCGGCCACCCGCAGCTTTCAGGCCTTGCGCATCCGCGTAAACGGTGAGCTGGATGCGCTCGACAAGGGCCTCAACGCGGCGCTGGACCTGCTAAAGGTCGGCGGCCGCCTGTCCATCATCAGCTTCCACTCGCTGGAAGACCGCGCCGTGAAGCTGTTCATCCGCGACCATTCCGGTCGCGTGCAGGGCAGTCGCCGCGGTCCGCCGGTGGCGGTCGCGCCTGCCCGCCTTGCTGCGGTGGGCAAGGCGCAGTTTCCGTCGGAAGAAGAGCTGGCCGTCAATCCGCGCGCCCGCTCGGCGGTGCTGCGCGTGGCGGAGAAGCTCGCATGAAGGTACTCGGCGGCCTCTTCATGTTCATCCTGATCGCGGCGGTGCTTTCCAGCGCCATTGCCGTGGTGTGGACGCGCCATGAGAGCCGCGTGCTGTTCGTCGAGCTGACCCGCCTGCAGAACCAGCGCGACGACCTCAACATCGAGTACGGCAAGCTGGAACTGGAACAGGCCACCTGGGCCGAACCGCGTCGCGTGGACGACGAGGCGCGCCAGGTGCTCGGCATGGTCAATCCCAAGCCGCAAGACATCCAGCTGGTGCGTCGATGAAGCCGCGCCCGCGCACTTCCTCCAGCTCCCGCCGCCACGCCGCGGCCCCGAGCGCCCGTCGCCGCATGCTGGTGGTGGGCTGCGTGCTTGCCGCCGCCTCGCTGGGCCTGGTGGCGCGCGCCTTCGACATGCAGGTGGTGCGCAAGGATTTCTACCAGAACCAGGCCGACGCCCGCATCCTGCGCGAAGTGCCCATCGCGGTGTCGCGCGGCACCATCTTCGACCGCAACGGCGAGCCGCTCGCGGTGTCCACGCCGGTGGTGTCGATCTGGGCCAATCCGGCCGAAGTGCTGGACAACGAAGACAGGCTGCCGGCGCTGGCCAAGGCCATCGGCATGGATGCGGATGCGCTCAAGCAGTACCTGGCGCAGCGTTCGGAGCGCGAGTTCGTCTACCTCAAGCGCCAGATGTCGCCTGACGCGGCCCAGGTGGTGCTCGATCTCGGCGTGCCGGGCGTCAACGGGCAGCGCGAATTCCGCCGCTTCTATCCGTCCGGTCCGGTGACGGCGCACGTCCTGGGCTTCACCAATATCGACGATCACGGCCAGGAAGGCCTGGAGCTGGCGTTCGATGACTGGCTGGCCGGCAAGGAAGGCCGCAAGCGCGTGATCCGCGATCGCCAGGGCCATGTGGTGGAAGACCTCGACCTGGTGCGCGCGCCGCAGCCGGGCCGCGACATCACGCTCAGCATCGATCGCCGCATCCAGTTCCTCGCCTATAACGAGTTGAAGAACACCATCGAGCAGTCGGATGCCGACTCCGGCTCCATGGTGATCATCGACGTGCATACGGGCGAAGTGCTGGCCATGGTCAACTGGCCGACCTACAACCCGAACGCCTTGCGCGGCAGCAATCCGTCCAGCCGCCGCAATCGCGCGATGACCGACGTGGTGGAGCCGGGCTCCACCATCAAGCCGTTCGTGATGGCGGCCGCGCTTTCCAGCGGCAAGTACACGCCGACCAGTCCGCTGATCGATACCGGCAACGGCCACTTCTATTACATCTCGCACGACATCCGCGACACGCACGCCTACGGCATGCTCTCGCCCACCGGCATCCTCGCCAAGTCCAGCAACATCGGCGCCGCCAAGGTCGCGATGACGCTGGATACCGGCCTGATGTACGACACCTATCGCGCGTTCGGCTTCGGTTCCAGCACCAACAGCGGCTTTCCGGGCGAAGCTTCCGGTTACCTGAAGCCCGGCAAGAGCTGGGGCATGCTGGAGAAGGCCATTCTGGCCTACGGCTATGGCCTCAACGTCACGCCGCTGCAGCTGGCGAACGGCTACGCCACCATCGCCGACAACGGCGTGATGCACCTGCCCACCTTCGTGAAGGGCTCGGACAACGAAGCCAAGCAGATCATCGATCCCAAGATCGCCAACCAGCTGGTGCAGATGCTCGAGTCGGTGACGCAGCCGGGTGGTACGGCTGCGCCGTGGGCGTGGATCGCCAATTACGCCGTGGCCGGCAAGACCGGCACCGCGCACAAGGCGACCGCCGGCGGCTACGCCAAGAACAACTACAGCGCCGCCTTCGCCGGCATCGTGCCGGCGACCAATCCGCGCATGGCGGCGGTGGTGGTGATCGATAACCCGAAGAAAGGCAGCTATTACGGCGCGCTGGTGTCCGGTCCGGTCTTCTCCAAGGTCATGGATGGCGCGCTGCGATTGATGGACGTGCCTCCAGACAACATCGGCCGCTGGTATGTCGGCGGGCCTTTGCAAGGACAGAATGGTTTGACCAGCAGCAAGCAGCCCACGGTGGAACAAGTGGATGACGCGCCGATCGAGGGGGCGACACCATGACCGCGCGCCTCGATCAGCTGCTCCATGGCATCGCCGAGACCCCAGGTGTCGGCGATATCGTCGTTTCAGGGCTCACGCTCGATTCGCGCCAGGTGCGCCCGGGCGATGCGTTCTTCGCCTTGCGCGGCACGCGCGAGCACGGCATCGCGTTTGCGCGCGGCGCCGTCGAGCGCGGCGCGCGCGTGGTGCTGGCCGAGGCGCCGGCAGCCCATGTCGACGGCATCGACGTGCCTGTGCTGTGGGTGGATGGCCTGCACGGCAAGGTGAGCGAAATCGCCTCGCGCTTCTTTGGACGTCCGTCCGAGTCGCTGCGCGTGATCGGCGTGACGGGCACCAACGGCAAGACCTCGACGGTGCAACTGCTGGCGCAGGCGCTGGAACATCTGGGCCACCGCGCCGCCACCATCGGCACGCTGGGCGCGGGTCTGCACGGGAAGCTGCAGGAAGGCGAGCGCACCACGCCGGATGCGATCAACGTGCAGGGCCTGCTCGCCTCGTTCCGCGACGAGGGCGCGACGCACGTGGCGATGGAAGTCTCCTCGCATGCGCTGGAGCAGGGGCGCGTGGCGGCGGTCGCGTTCGACGTCGCCGCGTTCACCAACCTGACGCGCGATCACCTCGATTACCACGGCAGCATGGAAGCCTACGGCGAAGCCAAGGCCAAGCTGTTCGCGTGGTCCACGCTGGACGCGGCCGCCATCAATATCGATGATGCCTTCGGCCGCACGCTGGCGCACCGGCTGCCGCAGGGCGTGCGCGCGCTGCGCCTGAGCGCCGAGGGCAACCCGGATGCCGACGTTCGCGCCGTTCGCGTGGTCACCTCGGCGGAAGGCCTTGCCTTCGACCTGCAGACGCCGTGGGGCAGCCATGCCATCCGCAGCCGCCTGCTGGGCCGCTTCAACGTGGCCAACCTGCTCGCCGTGATCGCCTGCCTGGGCGCGCTGGGCGCACCGTTCGAGCGCATCGTGGCGGCGGTCGAGGCACTGGAACCCATCAACGGCCGCATGAACCGCCTCGGTGGCGTTTCCGGCTTGCCGCTGGTGGTGGTGGATTACGCCCATACGCCGGACGCGCTGGAACAGGCGCTCACCGCGTTGCGCGCGCACTGCGAAGGCCGGTTGATCTGCGTGTTCGGCTGCGGCGGCGAGCGTGATGCGGGCAAGCGTCCGCAGATGGGCGCCATCGCTGAGCGGCTGGCGGATCGCATCGTCGTCACCGACGACAATCCGCGTGGCGAAGACGGTGACGTCATCGTGGCGCAGATCGTGGCCGGACTTCGCCAGCCGGACCTGGCCATGGTGGAGCGTGATCGCGCCAAGGCCATCGCATTCGCGCTGTCCTCGGCACAGCCGGGTGACGTGGTGCTGATCGCCGGCAAGGGTCACGAGACCTATCAGGAAGGCGCGCACGGCAAGCGCCCGTTCGATGACCTGGCGGTCGCACGCCAGGCGCTGGAGGTACGCGCATGATGCGCTTGAGCGCCATCGCGCTGTGGACCCGCGGCCATCTCGTGGGTGGCGACGCGGATGTGACCGGCGTGGCTATCGATACCCGCAAGGTGCGGCTGGGCGATCTGTTCGTCGCCATCAAGGGCGAACGCGTCGACGGCCATGATTTCCTGGCCGACGCGCAGGCGCGTGGCGCCGTGGCGGCGCTGGTCACACGCAAGATCGACTCGCCGCTGCCGCAGGTGGTAGTAGACGACACGGCGCTGGCGTTGGGCGACCTGGCGAGCGCCGTGCGCGCGCAGAGCAACGTGCGCGTGATCGGCATCACCGGCTCCAACGGCAAGACCACGGTGAAGACGCTGACGGCGTCGATCCTGTCGCGCCACGGCCGCACGCACGTGAATGCCGGCAACTACAACAACGAGCTGGGCCTGCCGCTGACCCTGCTGGCGATGCCGCAGGACACCGAGTACGCGGTGCTGGAAATGGGCGCGGGCAAGCCGGGCGACATCGCTTATCTCGCCGCCATCGCGCGGCCTGATATCGGCCTCGTGAACACCATCGCGCCGGCGCATCTTGAGCGCATGGGCAGCGTGGAAGGCGTGGCCGAGACCAAGGGCGCGCTGTACCAGGCGCTGCCGGTGGACGGTGTGGCGATCATCAATGCGGACGATGCGTTCGCCAGCTTCTTCACGGGGTTGGCCGGTTCGCGTCGCCAGCTGCGCTTTGCGCTCAATCACAAGGCGGACGTCGGCGCCGAAATCATCGACCAGCGCGTGGACGGCTCGCACTTCGTGCTGAGCACGCCGGTGGGCGACGCCGACGTGCATCTGCCGCTGGCTGGCCGCCACAACATCGCCAATGCGATGGCCGCCGCATCCATTGCGTTGGCGCTGGACGTGCCGCTCGACACCATCGTGGAAGGGCTGGAGCAGGTGCCGGGCGTGGCCGGGCGGTTGCAGCTCGAAAGCATGACAGGCGGCTGGACGCTGATCGACGACAGCTACAACGCCAATCCGGGTTCCGTCGGCGCCGCCATCGACACCCTGGCTCTCGCCCAGGGCGAGCGCTGGCTGGTGCTGGGCGACATGGCGGAGTTGGGCGACAACGCCGCCGCGCTGCACGCGGGCATCGGCGAGCGCGCCCGCAAGCACGGCATCGACCGCATCTTCGCCGTCGGCCCGCTCAGCGCGTCGGCGGTGAAGGCGTTTGGCGATCGCGGCGAGCATTTCGCCGACAAGGCCGCGCTGGTCGCGGCGCTCAGGCAACAACTGCACGGCGGCGTCACGTGCCTGATCAAGGGCTCGCGTTCCGCCGGCATGGATCAGGTCGTTGCCGCACTTCGCGACAACAAGGGAAAAGGGGAGGGCGCATCCGATGCTGCTTGAACTCGCAGACTGGATGGCACGGCACTTCACCGCCCTGCATCTGTTCCAGTACATCACGTTCCGCACGATCATGGCCGCGCTCACCGCGCTGGCGATGTCGCTGCTGTTCGGTCCGGCGCTGATCCAGAAGCTGGCGGATCTCAAGGCTGGCCAGGTGGTGCGCAAGGACGGCCCGCAGACGCATCTGTCCAAGGCCGGCACGCCGACCATGGGCGGCGTGATGATCCTGCTCGCCGTCACCGTGTCCACCATCCTGTGGACCGACCTGCATAACCGCTATGTATGGCTGGTGCTGGCCGTGCTGCTGAGCTTCGGCGTGATCGGTTTCTACGACGATTACAAGAAGCTGGTGCTCAAGGACAGCCGCGGCCTTGCCTCGCGCTGGAAGTATTTCTGGCAGTCGGTGTTCGGCCTGGCCGCCGCGCTGTTCCTCTACTACACCGCGCCGCAGGCGACGGGCACGGTGCCGGTGGCGGAAACCGCGCTATATGTGCCGCTGTTCAAGCAGGTGGCGATTCCGCTCGGCATCCTGTTCGTGGTGGTGGCCTACTTCATGATCGTGGGCTTCTCCAACGCGGTGAACCTCACCGACGGCCTGGATGGCCTCGCCATCATGCCAACCGTGCTCGTCTCCGGCGCGCTGGGTGTGTTCGCCTATCTCGCCGGCAACCGCGTGTTCTCCGAATACCTGGGCATTCCCTCCATTCCCGGCGCGGGCGAGCTGGCCATCTTCTGTGGCGCGCTATCCGGCGCGGGCCTGGGCTTCCTGTGGTTCAACACCTATCCCGCGCAGGTGTTCATGGGTGACGTCGGCGCGCTCGCCATCGGCGCAGCGCTGGCCGCCATCGCGGTGATCGTGCGCCAGGAGATCGTACTGCTGGTGATGGGCGGCGTGTTCGTGATGGAAACCGCCTCGGTGATGATCCAGGTCGCCAGCTTCAAGCTGACGGGCAAGCGCGTGTTCCGCATGGCGCCCATTCACCATCATTTCGAACTCAAGGGCTGGCCGGAACCGCGCGTGATCGTGCGCTTCTGGATCATCAGCGTCGTGCTGGTGCTCATTGGCCTCGCTACGTTGAAGGTGCGCTGACATGCTCTTCGACACCACTCAGGCAAAACGGCGACAGGGTCCCCGCGGCAGCTTCGACATGCTGCTGGTGATCGCGCTCGTCGGTCTGGCCTGCGTGGGCGTCGTGATGGTGGCCTCCAGTTCGATCGCCGTGGCCGAGAGCCAGCACATCGGTGCGTTCTACTTCCTCAAGCGCCATCTGCTGTTCCTTACCCTTGGCGTGGTGCTCGCGAGCTTTGCGATGCGCACGGAACTGAAGCTGCTGGAGAAGCACGCCTATCTGCTGTTCGCCGGCGCCGTCGTGCTGCTGTTGCTGGTGTTCGTGCCGGGCATCGGCATGCGGCTCAATGGCGCGCATCGCTGGCTCAACTTCCGCATCACCAGCTTCCAGCCGGTGGAAGCGGTGAAGCTGATCCTGGTCATCTACACGGCCAGCTATCTCGTGCGCCATCGCGAGAGCGTGGAAACCAGTTTCTGGGGCCTGTTCAAGCCGATCATGGTGGCGGGCATGTTCGTGGTGCTGCTGCTCGCGCAGCCGGACTTCGGTTCGGCCACGCTGATGATCGCGGTGACCATCGGCATGATCTGGCTGGGCGGCGCCAAGCCGGTGTACCTGGGTGGCATGGGCCTGCCGGTGGTGGCGCTGCTGTGGTTTGTGGCGAAGTTCGAGCCGTACCGCATGCGTCGCCTGACCTCGTTCGTCGATCCCTGGGCCGATCCCTTCAACGACGGTTTCCAGCTCACGCAGTCGCTGATGGCGATCGGCCGTGGCGAGTGGACGGGCGTGGGTCTGGGCTCGAGTGTGCTGAAGCTGTCGTACCTGCCCGAAGCGCATACCGACTTCATCTTTGCCGTGATCTCCGAGGAGTTCGGCCTGGTCGGCATCCTGGTCGTGATGAGCCTGTTCGGCCTCGCCGTGGGCCGGGGCCTGTACCTGGGCGTCAAGGGCATGGAACTCGGCCAGCGCTTCGCCGGCTACGTGGCCTGCGGCATCTCGCTGATGATCGGCCTGCAGGCGATGGTGTCCATCGGCGTGAATCTCGGTGCGTTGCCGACCAAGGGCCTGACCTTGCCGCTGATCAGCTACGGCGGCTCGTCCATCGTGCTGACCTGCGCGATGGCGGGCGTGCTGCTGCGTACCACGTACGAAATCAACCGCGCCATCGATGCGCGCCAGATGGCCGCGCGCATGCCGGCCAACGCCGTGCCGGACGCCAACGCAGCTGTCGCGCCTGTGCGCGAGGCGGTGACCGCATGAATGCGCAGCAGCCCGTGCTGATCATGGCCGGTGGCACCGGCGGTCATATCTTTCCCGGCCTGGCCGTGGCCGAAGCGCTGCGCGCGCAAGGCGTGCCGGTGGTGTGGCTTGGCGCCGAAGGTGGTATGGAAACCAAGGTGGTGCCGGCGCACGGCATCGAACTGGTGACCGTGCCGGTCGGCGGCCTGCGCGGCAAGGGCTTGAAGACGCGCCTGATGGCGCCGCTGATGCTGGCGCGTGCGCTGTTCTCCTCGCTGTCCGCGTTGCGCCGGATCAACCCGCGCAGCGTGTTGTCGATGGGCGGCTATGTGGCTGGTCCCGGCGGCGTGGCGGCACGCATGACGCGCTGCCCCTTGCTGGTGCACGAACAGAATCGCGTCGCTGGCTTCACCAACCGCAAGCTCGCCGGTTACGCGCAGCGCGTGCTCGAAGGCTTCAACGACACGCTGCCGAACGCCGAATGGGTGGGCAACCCGGTGCGCGGCGCCATCGCCGCATTGCCGGCCCCGCGCGAGCGCATGGCCGGCCGCACCGGCCGTCCGCGCCTGCTGGTGCTTGGCGGCAGCCTCGGCGCGCGCGCACTCAATATCGCCTTGCCGCAGGCGCTTGCCCTGATGTCGCCGGCGCAGCGGCCCGAAGTGCTGCACCAGTGCGGCAACCGCGGCATCGACGAAGCTCGCGCCGCATACGCCAAGGTGGGCGTCGAAGCGCAGATCGTGCCATTTATCGAAGACATGGCCGGCACCTACGCATGGGCAGACCTCGCCGTCTGCCGTGCCGGCGCGCTGACGCTGGCCGAGCTCACGGCGGCCGGGCTCGGCGCCGTGCTCGTGCCGTTCCCTTATGCGGTGGATGACCACCAGACCCGCAATGCGGAGGCGCTGGTCGCCGCGCATGCGGCCGAATTGATTCAGGAGAAGGATCTGGACGTACAGCAGTTGGCGCAGCGCCTGGAAGCGTTGCTGGATGATCGCGAACGCATGATCGCGATGGGCGAGGCCGCGCGCACGCTGGCCAAGCCCGATGCCGCGGATGTGATCGCACGCGCCTGCGTGGAGGTGGCCGCATGACGCCGCGTCGCCTGCTCGCGCATGAGGACTTGATGACCACTTTCCGCCGCGTGCACTTCATCGGCATCGGCGGCGTGGGCATGAGCGGCATTGCCGAAGTGCTGCACAACCTCGGCTATGCGGTCTCCGGCTCCGACCGTTCCAACTCGCCCACCGCGCAGCGCCTCGCCAGCCTGGGCATCGTGGTGCACGTGGGCCATGCCGCCGAACATATCGGTGATGCCGACGTGGTGGTGACCTCCAGCGCCATCAATGCGGACAACCCGGAGCTGCAGGCGGCCCGCGCGGCGCGCATCCCGGTGGTGCCGCGCGCGGAGATGCTGGGTGAGCTGATGCGCTTCCGCCGTGGCGTGGCCATCGCGGGCACGCACGGCAAGACCACGACGACGAGCCTGGTCGCCAGCGTGCTGGCGGAAGCCAACTACGACCCCACCTTCGTCATTGGCGGCCAGCTCAATGCCGCGGGCGCCAATGCGCGACTGGGCACCGGCCAGTACATCGTGGCCGAAGCGGACGAGTCGGACGGTTCCTTCCTGATGCTCTCGCCGGTGATCGCGGCCGTCACCAACATCGACGCCGATCACCTGGAGAACTACCAGGGCGATTTCGCGCTGGTGAAGAAGGCCTTCAGCGACTTCCTGCACCGCCTGCCGTTCTATGGCCTGGCCGTGCTGTGCGTGGACGATCCGGAAGTGGCGGAGCTCGCCAAGTCCACCACGCGCCGCGTGATGACCTACGGCATCGAAACGAAAGATGCGGACGTGCGCGCGAGCAATCTCTCGCAGCACGGTTTCGAGATGCACTTCGAACTGTGGCTGCCGGGCCGCAACGAGCCGCTGCACGTGAAGCTCAACCTGCCGGGCCGCCACAACGTGCTCAACGCGCTCGCCGCCGCCACCATCGGCTGGCAGCTGGGCGTGGAAGCCGAGGCGATCGCGCATGCGCTGCAGAGCTTCCAGGGCGTGGGACGCCGCTTCCACCGTCGCGGTGAAATCGCGCTGGACCAGGGCACGGCCCTGCTGGTGGACGACTACGGCCACCATCCGCGCGAGCTGGCCGCGGTGTTCGCCGCCGCGCGTGGCGGCTGGCCGGATCGGCGCCTGGTGGTCGGCTTCCAGCCGCACCGCTACAGCCGCACGCGCGATCTGCTGGACGACTTCGCCAACGTACTGGCGGAAGCCGACGTGCTGGTGCTGACGGACGTCTATCCGGCCGGCGAGGCACCGATCGCGGGTGCCGACGGCCGCGCGCTGGCGCGTGCCGTGCGTGCGCGCGGCAAGGTCGATCCGGTGCTGGTGGACCACCCCCGTGAACTGAAGGACACGCTGCCTGCGCTGCTGCGCGACGGCGACCTGTTGCTGCTGCTGGGCGCCGGCGATATCGGCGCGGCGGCGGTGGAACTGGCGCAGGCCGGCCAACTCAAGACGAGCAAAGCATGAGCAAGACGATGACCGATCCCGCACAGTTTGGCCGCGTCGCCGTTGTCATGGGCGGCAGCTCGGCCGAGCGCGAAGTCTCGCTGGATTCCGGCCGCAACGTGCTGGCCGCGTTGCAGGCACGCGGCGTCGATGCGCATGCCATCGACGGCATTCCCGCGCTGCTGGATGCGGTGCGCGCGGGCCACTTCGCGCGCGTGTTCAACATCCTGCACGGCGGTGGCGGCGAGAACGGCGAGCTGCAGGGTGCGCTGCAGTCGTTGCGCATTCCGTTCACCGGCTCGGGCGTGCTGGGTTCGGCGCTGTCGCTCGACAAGATCCGCGCCAAGCTGGTGTGGCAGGCCCTCGGCCTGCCCACGCCGAAGTTCAAGGCGCTGCCGCGCGGCGCGGACGTGCACGCCGCCGCGCGCGAGATCGGCTTTCCGCTGATCGTGAAGCCGGCGTGGGAAGGCTCTAGCGTGGGCGTCACCCGCGTGTTCAAGGAAGAAGACCTCGATGCCGCCGTGGCGCTGGCGCAGCGCTATCCCGGCGACATGCTGATGGAAACGCTGATCGAGGGCGGCGAATACACGGTCGGCATCCTGCATCGGCAGGTGCTGTCCTCGATCAACATCGTGCCCAAGGGCGAGTACTACGACTACAACGCCAAGTACATCGCCGAAGACACCCAGTACATCTGCCCGGGCCTGCATGGCGACGCCGAACGCGAGATGCAGGAACTGGCGCTGCGCGCGTTCGATGCGCTGGCCTGCTGGGGCTGGGGCCGCGTGGACATCATGCGCGACAAGCAGGGCCGCAACTGGCTGCTGGAAGTGAACACCGCGCCGGGCATGACCTCGCACTCGCTGGTGCCCAAGGCGGCGGCGGTGGCGGGCATCGATTACCAGACGCTGTGCTGGCGCATTCTCGAGACGAGCTTCCGGGAGGGCGTGTGAGGGGAACCGTCCGCCTCGTCGCCTGGGTTCTGGCCATCGCGCTCGTGGCGCTGCCGATTGTCGGCGTGCTGCGCGGATGGTTTGCGGCCAATCGTTGGCCGGTGACCCAGTTGATGGTGCAAGCCGAGTTCAAGCATGTGACCGAGGACGAGCTCCGTTCGGTCGTCATGCCGCGCCTCGGCAAGGGGTTCTTCGCGCTCGACATCGATGGCGTGCAGAAGGCCGTGGCCGCCTTGCCCTGGGTGGAATCGGTGGAAGCGCGCAAGCGCTGGCCCGACACGCTGATCCTGCGCATCTACGAACGCCAGCCGTTCGCGCGCTGGAACGAGAAGCAACTGATCAGCCGCCAGGGCCTGGTGTTCGACGTGCCTGACGTGTCCGCCAACACGGACCTGCCCGACCTGCGCGGCCCCGATGCGCGCCTGGCCGAGGTGGTGAGCTTCTACGCGGAAACGCAGAAGGCCTTCGCCAACACCAAACTGAAAATCACCGGCGTCTCGCTCACCGAGCGCGGCAGCTGGAGCCTCACCACGAGCAGCGGTGCGCAGATCATCATCGGCGACCGCGACCAGGCCGGTCGCCGCCTGCGCCGTTTCCTCGACGTCTACCCACAGCTCATGGCGGGTCATTCCGATGGCTTCGCCTATGCCGATCTTCGTTATACCAATGGATTTGCCGTTCGATGGCCGCCCCAGGCGAGCACCGTGAACGCTGGAGGCTCACCCCGCACATGAAGACCAAGAACGACAAGCAACTGGTGGTCGGCCTCGACATCGGCACCTCGAAAGTGGTGGCGATCGTCGGCGAGTACGAGCCGGGCGAACCGATCGAAGTGATCGGCATCGGCACGCACGTATCGCGCGGCATGAAGCGCGGCTCGGTGGTCGACATCGAGTCGACCGTGCACTCCATCCAGCGCGCCGTGGAAGAGGCGGAGCTGATGGCGGGCTGCGACATCCGCTCGGTCTACGCGTCGATCTCGGGCAGCCATCTGGAAACCAAGAACTCCCACGGTACCGCCGCGATCCGCGATCGCGAAGTGACGCCGGGCGACCTGGAGCAGGTGCTGGAGGCGGCCAGCGCGGTGGCCATCCCGGCCGACCGCAAGGTTCTTTATAAGGAGTCGCAGGAGTACCGCATCGACGGCCAGGACGGCATCCGCTCGCCGGTGGGCATGAGCGGTGTGCGCCTGGAGGCGAGCGTGCACCTGGTCACCGGCGCCGCTGCGGCGGTGCAGAACATCAGCAAGTGCATCCAGCGCTGCGGCCTGACCGTGGACGAGCTGGTGCCCTCGGCCGTGGCCAGCGCCAAGTCAGTGCTGACCGACGACGAGCGCGAGCTGGGCGTGTGCCTGGTCGACATCGGCGCGGGCACCACGGACATCTCCATCTACACGCAGGGCGCGATCCGCTACACCAAGTCGCTGCCGGTGGGCGGCGACCAGGTCACCAACGACATCGCCTACGGCGTGCACACGCCGACCGCGCACGCGGAGGAGATCAAGATCAAGTACGCCTGCGCGCTGGCGCAACTGGCGCACGCCGAGGAAACCATCCAGGTGCCCAGCGTGGGCGATCGTCCGCCGCGCCGCCTGGCGCGCCAGTCGCTGGCGCAGTCGGTGCAGGCGCGCTACGAGGAAATCTTCGAGATGGTGCAGGACGAGCTGCGCCGCTCCGGTTACGAAAGCCTGGTGGCGGCGGGCGTGGTGCTCACCGGCGGTGCCTCGCGCATGGAAGGTGCGCTGGAACTGGCCGAGGAGATCTTCCACAAGATGGTGCGCGTGGGCGTGCCGCAGCACGTCTCGGGCCTGGGCGAGGTCGTTTCCAATCCGCTGCATTCCACCGGCGTGGGCCTGCTGCTGCATGGCGCGCGCTCCGGCGGCATGCGCGTGAGCGGGCCGAGCGGCGGCAGCGTCGGCGGCCTGGTCGACAAGCTGCGCGGCTGGATCACCAAGAATTTCTGATTTGCGGGCGGGGCAGGAGGCTCCGCCCAGGACGAATGGATGTTCGTCCACCACCAAGGGGCGACTGGAATGTCGACACCTGCGGTTACAACGACAACGAAGCTCTACGGAGGACGGGAAATGTTTGAACTGATCGAAAAACTCGCACCGAATGCAGTCATCAAGGTCATCGGCGTAGGCGGCGGCGGCGGTAATGCCGTGGCCCACATGCTCAATGCAAACATCGAAGGCGTCGAATTCGTCGTCGCCAACACCGACTCGCAGGCCATGAAGACCTGCAGTTCTCGTACGCACCTGCAGCTGGGTGCCAATGTGACCAAGGGCCTGGGCGCCGGCGCCAACCCGGAAGTGGGTCGCCAGGCCGCGCTGGAAGACCGCGAGCGCATCGAGGAGATGCTCGAAGGCGCCGACATGGTGTTCATCACCGCTGGCATGGGCGGTGGCACCGGCACCGGCGCGGCGCCGGTGGTGGCCCAGCTCGCCAAGGAGAAGGGCATCCTCACCGTGGCCGTGGTCACCAAGCCGTTCCCCTTCGAAGGCCGCCGCCGCATGCAGGTCGCCGCCAAGGGCATCGAGGACCTGTCGCAGCACGTCGACTCGCTGATCACCGTGCCGAACGAGAAGCTGCTTTCGGTGCTGGGTCGCGAAGTGACGCTTCTTAATGCGTTCAAGGCCGCCAACGACGTGCTGCTCGGCGCCGTGCAGGGCATTGCCGACCTGATCACCGCTCCGGGCCTGATCAACGTCGACTTCGCCGACGTGCGCACCGTGATGTCCGAAATGGGCATGGCCATGATGGGTTCGGGCACCGCGCGCGGCGACGATCGCGCCCAGGCCGCCGCCGAAGCCGCCATCAACAACCCGCTGCTGGATGACATCAACCTCAACGGCGCCTGCGGCATCCTGGTGAACGTCACCGCCGGCCCGAACCTGACCATGCGCGAGTTCGACGAGATCGGCCGCGTCATCCACGACTTCGCCAGCGAAGACGCCACCGTGGTGATGGGTACCTCGCTCGACCCGGAAATGCAGGACGACGTGCGCGTCACGGTGGTGGCCACCGGCCTCAACCGCGCCGCCGCCCGCCAGCCGCAGCGCCCGGTGGTCACCCAGCAGGTGGAAATGCGCCAGCGTCCGCGTCCGGTCGTGCTGCGCACCGGCACCGGCAACGAAGTGGTCGACTACGCCCAGCCCGAAGCCACCACGACCAGCCGCGTCGAGGCCAGCAGCCAGGCCAAGAGCGCCGATCCGAGCTTCGACTACCTGGACATCCCGGCCTTCCTGCGTCGCCAGGCGGACTGAACAAGCTGACAGGGCAAATAATTTGAAGAAAAATTGAACAAACGGCCGGTTTCACTTGTCAGTAACGAATCGCGCATGGGATCCGCCCCGGCGGAACCCTTGCCCGAGCCCGCTTTCCCTGCCTTTGTAGGCAGTGGGCGGCTTGACTGACGCTGTTCCGGCGCTTGTTCTCGCGATGTAGGGCCATGCTTCACGGATGAGCATGACCGGCCAGGAAGTGAATCCAGGCTGGTCCGACGCCCCGAGACCGGATCCCGTCCCGGTCCGGGGCGTCGTGCGTCAGTCAAGTCATTGAAAGTTCTTGGAAAATGCTGCGCACCCCATGAATGAATCTCATTCATGAATGAAAGGAGCATGAAAGGGTGAACAGTGTGTGTGGCGCGGATCGCCTTTTCACAGGTTAAGACTGTGTTAGCATCCGTTCCCTAATTTGGCTGCTGCCCCTTACAGGTACCAAAAAAATGATCAAGCAGCGTACGCTCAAGAACATCATTCGCGCCACAGGCGTCGGTCTGCATACCGGCGACAAGGTGTACATGACGCTTCGTCCCGCTGCCCCGAATACGGGCATCGTGTTCCGCCGTACCGATCTGAATCCGCCGGTCGAAATCCATGCGCGCCCCGACAACGTCGGCGACACGCGCCTGTCGACCACGCTCGTCAATGGCGACGTGCGCGTCTCGACGGTGGAGCATCTGCTCTCCGCGATGGCCGGCCTCGGCATCGACAATGCCTATGTCGACCTTTCCGCGCCGGAAGTGCCGATCATGGACGGCAGCGCCGGTCCCTTCGTGTTCCTGCTGCAGTCCGCGGGCATCGAAGAGCAGAACGCTCCCAAGCGCTTTATCCGCATCAAGAAGCCGATCAAGGTGCAGGAAGGCGACAAGTGGGCCAGCTTCGAGCCGTTCGAAGGCTTCAAGGTCGGCTTCTCGATCGAGTTCAACCACCCGATCATCAGCAAGCGCACCTCCAAGGCGGAGATCGACTTCTCCACCACGTCCTTCGTGAAGGAAGTGAGCCGCGCCCGCACCTTCGGTTTCATGCGCGACATCGAAATGCTGCGCGAACACAACCTCGCGCTCGGCGGCTCGATGGACAACGCCGTAGTGCTCGACGACTACCGCGTGCTCAACGAAGACGGCCTTCGCTATGAAGACGAGTTCGTGAAGCACAAGATCCTGGACGCGATCGGCGACCTCTACCTGCTGGGCCACAGCCTGGTCGGTGCGTACTACGCCCACAAGTCGGGCCATGAGCTCAACAACAAGCTCCTGCGCACCCTGATGGCCGATGCCTCGGCCTGGGAAGAGGTCAGCTTCGCGGACGATCCGGCGACCTCGCCGATCTCCTACGCCCACCCGGCGCAGGCGATCTGAGCCTCACGGCTCGGCCAAGTCCTCGACAAACCTGAACAAATCGAACGGCCGCGTCTCAAAGACGCGGCCGTTTGTTTTGTGATATATCTCCCGCCTTCTCTCGGCAGCTGTTCACGTACTGATGACATCGGGGTCTGTCAGGTCCGTGGGGGCGTGGTATAAACCCATGCGCACCGATCGTAGGGTCGGTGTCAGGGATGTGCCGCTGTTGAGTGCGACGGAACCCAGCTTCAGCGGGTTTCGCCGGATTGGGAATCAGAAACTTCGGCGATGGACGCCAACTCGAGGAACAGTTCCCGCAATTCGGGGTCTGTGGTTGAGGCCGCGGCGACTCTCAGGTGAGAGGCGGCGGCTGGCGAAAGCGGTTTTGACCGATCCGGCACGATTTCTGTCGGTGGAGGGGGGGCCACTTTCACGGTGACTGAATAGGCGTACGTGCCTACGGCGCGTGCGGTCGAGAGGATTTGCGCCTGGAGTAGGCGCAGCCTAGCGGCCAGAGCCGATGAGGGAGCCAGGAAAACGAGGCGGCCGTCTTGCAGGTTGGCGAAACGAACCTGCTCGCGGAGTGGTGACGGTAACGTCTGGCGCAGTGCGCGATCCAACGCATCCAGCTCACGGGCTTTGCGGGCCAGTGAGGCAATGGGGCCGAACTCGGTGATGGCCTTGAGTCCGGAACCGGTGCGGCGAGAGGGTTTGGAGTCGTCGCGCTGCATGGATGCCGACATCTTCTGACGTAGAACAACATGCAAATCATACTTGTGTCCCGCACCCAAAAGGTGCCCAAAACCTTCAATCTCGCCGACCGGCGCCTGCGCTATCGCCTGATGGGGCTGGCCGCCGTGGCGATCCTGGGATGTGCGGGACTCGGCGGCGCGGTCGCCATGGTGGTGGCCAGTCCGCACGACAGGGCATTGTCGGAAATCCGCCGCCTGCGCCAGCAGGTGCAGCAGCAGAACGAGCAACTGGCCGGCATCCGCAAGGATTCCCAGCGCGACATCGACGCCCTGGCCGTGAAGCTCGGCCAGTTGCAGGCGCAGTCCACTCGCCTCAACGCCCTTGGCGAGCGCCTGACCCAGGTCGGCAAGCTCGACGACGGCGAGTTCAATTTCGATGAGCAGCCCGCGGTCGGTGGTGTGGAGGATGCCTCGGACAACGGCTACGCGCTGCCGCAGAACCTCGATACCAGTATCAACCAGCTCGCAAACCAGTTCGACAGCCAGCAGGCGCAGCTTTCGGCGCTGCAGAGCCTGTTGCTGGATGCCAAGATCGAATCCAATCTCAAGCCCACCGGGATGCCGGTCGAAGGCTACATTTCCTCCTATTTCGGCGGTCGCCCGGACCCGTTCAGCGGTCATAGCGCCTACCACACCGGCCTCGACATCTCCGCGCCCAAGGGCACGCCGGTCCACGCCGTGGCCGAAGGCATGGTCACCTATGCGGGCGACCGCACCGGCTACGGCGAGGTCATCGAGATCGACCACGGCAACGGCTACATGACCCGCTATGCCCACAACAGCAGGCTGGAAGTCCATCCCGGCCAGCGCGTCCATGTGGGCGACGTGATCTCCGAGGCGGGTTCCACCGGCCGCTCGACCGGTTCGCACGTGCATTTCGAGGTCTGGTACAAGGGCCGCGTGGTCAATCCGCTGGCCTTTGTGAAGAACCATCGCTGAGTGGATTCTTAGGGCGCCCGCGGCGCCCTTGAAAGCCCCGGAACCCGCCGCCACTCCTTGGTCGGGACGATGATGTTGGGGGAGTTCGCGGCGTTCGCCCATCCGGGAGAACCGCATGCCGAGGCCGGCAGGAACCTGCGGCGGCGCGGCGTTTGGGATACCCCGCTGACCCTAGTATCATCAATCCTTTCGTCCTGCCCGGGTTTGCCGGGCGGGCGGCTCATGAATCCTGATCCGGAAGATCGATGCTCAACCGTGCCCTGACGAGCCTTTTCGGTAGCCGCAACGAACGCGTGCTGCGCCAGCTCTCCAAGAATGTCGCGCGCATCAATGCGCTGGAACCCGAGTTCGAGAAGCTGAGCGACGAGGCGCTGCGCGCCAAGACCGACGAGTTCAAGCAGCGCGTCGCCGCGGGCGAGTCGCTGGACAAGCTTCTCCCGGAAGCCTTTGCCGTGGTGCGCGAGGGCGCCAAGCGCGTGCTCGGCATGCGCCACTACGACGTGCAGCTGATCGGCGGCATGGTGCTGCATTCGGGCCGCATCGCCGAAATGCGCACGGGCGAGGGCAAGACCCTGGTGGGTACCCTGCCGGTGTACCTCAACGCCCTGGAAGGCAAGGGCGTGCACGTGGTCACCGTGAACGACTACCTGGCCCGCCGCGACTCGGCCCAGATGGGCAAGCTGTACGGTTTCCTCGGCCTGAGCACCGGCGTGGTGTGGCCGGGCATGGATCATTCGGACAAGCATGCGGCCTACGCGGCCGACATCACCTACGGCACCAATAACGAATTCGGTTTCGACTACCTGCGCGACAACATGGCGCTCAGCAAGGACCAGCGCTACCAGCGCGGCCTGCACTACGCCATCGTCGACGAGGTCGACTCCATCCTGATCGACGAAGCGCGCACGCCGCTGATCATTTCCGGCCCGGCCGAAGATTCCCCGCAGCTCTACATCGCGGTGAACAAGATCGTCCCGAAGATGATCCGCCAGGAGAAGGAAGACGGCACCGGCGATTACTGGGTCGACGAGAAGCAGAAGCAGGTACACCTGTCCGAAGAGGGCATGTCGCACGCCGACGAGCTGCTGCGCCAGGCCGGCGTGATCGATCCGGAAAGCGGCCTGTACGACTCCAAGAACCTGGCCGTGGTGCATCACCTCAATGCCGCGCTGCGCGCCAACGCCATCTACCATCGCGATGTCGACTACATCGTGCGCGATGGCGAAGTGGTCATCGTGGACGAATTCACCGGCCGCACCCTGCCGGGCCGCCGCTGGTCCGACGGCCTGCACCAGGCGGTGGAAGCGAAGGAAGGCGTGCCGATCCAGCGCGAGAACCAGACGCTCGCCACGATCACCTTCCAGAACCTCTTCCGCATGTACAAGAAGCTGGCCGGCATGACCGGCACGGCCGACACGGAAGCGTACGAATTCCAGCAGATCTACGGCCTGGAAGTGGTGGTGATCCCCACCCACAAGCCGATGATCCGCAAGGACAACCCGGACATGGTCTTCCTTGGCCAGCAGGCCAAGTACCGCGCCGTGATCGAGGACATCAAGGATTGCCACAAGCGCGGCCAGCCGGTGCTGGTGGGCACCACCTCCATCGAGGTGTCCGAGCTGCTGTCCAACCTGCTGCGCAAGGAAAAGATTCCGCACGAAGTGCTCAACGCCAAGCAGCATGAGCGCGAGGCGCACATCGTGGCCCAGGCCGGCGCGCCGGGCTCCGTGACCATCGCCACCAACATGGCCGGCCGCGGCACCGACATCGTGCTCGGCGGCAGCCTGGAAGCGGCGCTGGCCGCCCTGCCGGAAGGCGCGACCGACGCCGATCGCGCCAAGGTCAAGGCAGAGTGGAAGAAGCTGCACGAGAAGGTGCTGGAATCCGGCGGCCTGCACATCGTCGGCACCGAGCGCCATGAGTCGCGCCGTATCGACAACCAGCTGCGTGGCCGTTCGGGCCGCCAGGGCGACCCGGGTTCCTCGCGCTTCTACCTGTCGCTGGAAGACAACCTGCTGCGCATCTTCGCCGGCGATTGGGTCGGCCGCTGGATGCGCATGTTCGGCATGAAGGAAGAGGACGCGCTGGAAGACCGCATGGTCAGCCGCCAGATCGAAAAGGCGCAGCGCAAGGTCGAACAGCACAACTTCGACATCCGCAAGCACCTGCTCGAATTCGACGACGTCGCCAACGACCAGCGCAAGGTGATCTACGCCCAGCGCGACGAGCTGCTGGTGGTGGACGACGTATCGGACACCATTGCCGACATCCGCGACGACGTGGTCACGGAACTCGTGCGCCGCCATGTGCCCGCCGACAGCATCGACGAGCAGTGGGATCTCGCCGGCCTCGACCGCGAACTGGAAAGCGAGTTCGGCCTGTCGCTCAATCTGAAGGCGTGGGTCGACCAGCAGCACGAGATCGACGACAAGATGATCCTCGAACACGTGCGCGAGGCGGTGGAACAGCTGTTCAAGGCCAAGGAACAGCAGATCGGCGCCGACACCATGCGCCAGCTCGAGAAGCACATCATGCTGAGCGTGGTGGACAACGCGTGGAAGGAACACCTCGCGAGCATGGATTACCTGCGCCAGGGCATCTATCTGCGCGGTTATGCACAGAAGCAGCCGAAGCAGGAGTTCAAGCGCGAATCGTTCGAGCTGTTCTCCAGCATGCTCGATCGCATCAAGACCGAAGTGGTGCAGATGCTGGCCCGCGTCCGCGTTCGCAGCGAGGAAGAAGTCGCCGCGATGGAAGCCGAGCAGCAGCGCCTCGCCGATCGCCTGCAGCGCCAGATGCTGGCCAGCGGCGGTGGCGCGCCGTTGGCCGCGCTGGGCACCGACGCCGAGGCGGTGGCCGCCGGCAGCATGGCAGCACCGGTGGGTGCGCCCGAGCACGATGGTCCGCGCGTGGGACGCAATGATCCGTGTCCTTGCGGGTCGGGCAAGAAGTACAAGCATTGCCACGGCCAGCTGAGCTGATACGAGAAACCCCGCTTCGGCGGGGTTTCTTTTTGAGTGTGTGGCGTGTGGTGAGGTTTTGTTTGTTGCGGCGTAGTCCGGATCGTCGGGCCTTGGCTCCCTCTCCCCAGCGGGGTACGCGGGGAGCAGCCATGGATGGCTGCAGCTTTGAGGAGCGAGGAGAGGGTTGGGGTGAGGGGCGGCTCTTGCCTCACCGCTTCATTCTTTAGCCCGTCATTCCTGCGAAGGCAAGAATCCAGTGACTTTTCGCTGGGTTTACGCGTGGAGTGTGGTCGGTTCTTTTTAGCGTTCCCGCGACCTGGCCGCCTACGTGGAAGCGCACGAAGGAGTCCATCACCACCACGCGACAACCGAACACAAAGTCACTGGATTCCTGCCTTCGCAGGAATGACGGTTCTTATGAAAGCACGTAGCTAGATTGTTCCGCGGACTCAATCCCCGCCCGGCACCTTCTTCCGGTACGGCTCCGCATTCACCGTTACATACTGTGGCTCTTCCGAATCCAGCCGCAGCGCGGTCAGCTGTCCGCCCCATACGCAACCCGTGTCGATGGCATGGATACCCAGGCCGGCGAAGCGACCGAGAGCGGACCAGTGGCCGCATACGATGCGTGTCTCGCGACGGCGCATGCCCGGCACCTCGAACCAGGGATACATGCCGGGCTTCTGCGTGCCTGGAATGCCCTTGCTCTCGAAATCGATGCGCCCCTGCACGTCGCAGTAGCGCATCCGCGTGAGGGTGTTGATCGAGGCGCGCATGCGTTCGACGCCTTGCAGGCGGCTGCTCCATGCGGCCGGTCGGTTGCCGAACAGGTTCTTGAGCAGGCGCGGGTGGCGTGGACCGCTGAGTTCGCGCTCGACTTCCTGGGCGGATCGCTGCGCCTGGCGCAGGGTCCACATCGGGGCCAGGCCAGCGTGGACCATCGTCCAATTGAGCTGCTCGTCGTGGTGCAGCAGTTTCTGCGAGCGCAGCCACTCCAGCAGCATGGGCGCATCGTCCGCGAACAGCACTTCGCGCAGTTCCGGATTGACCTTGGACTGGGCCTCGGGACGGCGCTGCGCGATGGCCAGCAGGCTCAAGTCGTGGTTGCCGAGCGTGACGATGGACTGTTCGCGCAGGCTGTGGATCAGCCGCAGCGTCTGCAGGGATTGTCCGCCGCGATTGACCAGGTCGCCGCAGAACCACAGGCGGTCGCTGGAGGGGTCGAAGCGGATCTTGTCGAGTAGGCGTTGGAGTTCGGGATGGCAGCCCTGCACATCGCCGATTGCGTACGTAGCCATCAGTGCAGGGTGCGCGGAATCGAGAGCGTGAACGGCGGAATCGGCGCCTCGAAACGGGTGCCGTCGTCGGCCACCATCTGGTAGCTGCCCTGCATGACGCCCACGGAAGTTTCCAGCACGGCGCCGGAGGTGTACTCGTACTCGTCGCCCGGGCGGATCCACGGTTGTTCGCCGACCACGCCTTCGCCGGTGACTTCTTCGACCTTGCCGTTGGAGTCGGTGATGATCCAGTGACGGGTCAGCAGGCGCGCGGCGACGTCGCCCGCGTTGTGCAGCGTGATCGTGTAGGCGAAAACGTAGCGGTTGTCGCCGGGACGGGATTGGTCGGGGACAAAGCGGGGTTCGACCTGCACGTCGATCGTGTAGGAAGATCGTTCATTCATGCCCCGATTGTAAGGGTTGTCGCGCCACATGGGTGAAGCTTGCAGGCGACTCGCTGAACCGGAGAAGCCCGCCGAATGGCCGATGGTCGATCAGCCGGCGGGCACGCGCGCGAGGCGGACGTAATCGTGCGGGGACAGCGTCTCGGCGCGGGCCTTGGGGTCCACGTCGGCGCTCATGATCGCGCTGCTGTCCATGAGGTTTTTCAGGGCATTGCCCAGCGTCTTGCGGCGCTGCGCGAAGGCGGCCTTCACGATGGCGTGAACGCGTTCCGGGTCGGCGTCGGGCAGTTGGTCGGGCGTCAGCGGAACCAGTCGCACGACCGCCGAGTCCACCTTCGGCGGCGGCCGGAACGCGCCGGGCGGCACGACGAACAGGGGCTCGACGCGGCAGGCCAGCTGCAACATGACCGAGAGGCGTCCGTAGACCTTGCTGCCGGGTTCGGCGGCCATGCGGTCCACCACTTCCTTCTGCAGCATGAAGTGCATGTCCTGGATGGCGCGGGCGTGCTCCACGCAATGGAACAGGATGGGGCTGGAGATGTAGTACGGCAGGTTGCCTGCCACGCGCAGCCGCTCCACGCCGTGGCGGTGCGCGAGCGCGGTGAAGTCCACCTTCAGCACGTCCGAATGGATGATGCTGAGTTCGCCGACGCTGGCGGCGCGCGCCTGCAGGTCGGGGATCAGATCCGTATCCAGCTCGATCGCCGTCAGCTTGCCCGCCGCCGCGAGCAGGGGCAGGGTCAGCGCGCCTTCGCCCGGGCCGATCTCCACGACGACGTCGTCCGGGCGCGGCGAAATCGCGCTGACGATGCGCTCGATGTAGCGCTTCTCGTGCAGGAAGTGCTGGCCGAAACTCTTCTTGGGGCGGGCGTTCATGGGATTCCTTGCGAAGCGGCGCGGCGGCGTGCCACCAGATCGAGCGCCATCTTCGCGGCCGCGATCAGGCTGGACGGATCGCCGCGACCGGTACCGGCAAGATCGAGCGCCGTGCCGTGGTCGACCGACGTGCGGATAAAGGGCAGGCCCAGCGTTAGGTTCACCGTGCGGTCGAACGCTTCGCTCTTGAGCACCGGCAGCGCCTGGTCGTGGTACATCGCCAGCACGGCGTCGTAGCGCTCGCGCATGGCGGGCACGAATGCCGTGTCGGCGGGCAGGGGCCCGAGCAGGTGCATGCCCTGGCCGCGCAGTGCGTCGAGCGCCGGAATGATGGTGTCCAGCTCCTCGCGCCCGAGGTGGCCGCCTTCGCCCGCGTGCGGGTTGAGGCCCAGCACGGCGATGCGTGGCTGGGATAGGCCGAACTTCTCGCGAAGTTCGCCGTGCACGATGCGCAGCACGCGCATGATGGTGTCGCGCGTGATGGCCGCCGGCACGGCCGACAACGGAAGGTGGGTGGTGGCCAGCGTCACGCGCAGCTCGGGGCTCGCCAGCATCATCACCACGTCGGCGCGGGCGCGGTTGGCGAAGAATTCGGTGTGTCCGCTGAAGGGGATGCCGGCCTCGTTGATGGAGGACTTCTGCAGCGGCGCGGTGACGACGGCCGCGTAGCGGCCCGCCATGCACCCGTCGGCGGCCTCGGCCAGCGTGGCGAGCACGTGGCGGGCGTTGGCCGGGTCCGGGCTGCCGGGCACCTCGGGGGCGCCCAGCGGCACATGCCGCACGCGTAGCTGCCCGGGTCGGCGCGCCGCGATGTCGCCGTCGTCGTCGATCAATTCCACGGGCAGGCCGCAGCGGCGGGCGGCGCGCTCCAGCAGGTGTCGATCCGTGATCGCAACGAAATTGGCCGCCAGCGGAGTGGCGGCCAATCGAACGAGCAGTTCGGGACCGATCCCCGCTGGCTCACCTGCGGTGACGGCCAGCCGGGGGAGGGTCTGGGTATTCAAACGGACCTCAGGAGGACTTCTGGCCCTGCTGCTGGGCGTTCGGGTCGCGCAGCTCGGGAACGAGGATGTTCACGTAGGCGCTGGAACGCATCTCGCGCAGGTAGTCGTCGTAGGCCTGCTCGGCCTTGCGGTTGCCGATGGCTTGGCGGGCCTGGTTGCGTTCCAGCTCGTCCGTGCGGTCGCTCTGGCGGGTGCCCAGGCGCTCCAGGATGTGCCAGCCGGCTTCGCTCTGGAACGGCTGCGAGATCTGGTCGTCCTTCAGCTCGGCCAGGTGCTGGGCAATGGTGCTGCCCCAGTCGTTCTGCATGAACCAGCCCATGTCGCCGCCGTTGTTGGCGGTGGTGTCGTCCTTGGAGTTTTCCTTCGCCAGCTTGGCGAAGTCCTCGTGCTTGTTGACGATGCGGTTGTACAGGTCCTCGGCCTTCTGATGGGCCTGCTCCGGGGTCATCAGCTCGCTCGGGCGGATCAGGATCTGGCGGGCGTGGAACTCCTGCACCACCTGGCGGCTGGGCTGGCGCTGCTCAATGAGCTTGAGGATGTGGAAGCCGGTCGGGCCGCGCATGGCGGGCGACACGTCGCCGGCCTTCATGCTGCCCACGGCATCGGCGAACGCCGGCGGAATCTCGTCCATGCGGCGCCAGCCGAGGTCGCCGCCCTCGAGGGCGTCCTGGGCATCGGAATAGCGGATGGCGGCGGCGTGGAAATCCATGCCGCCCTTGATGGCGTCCATGGCCTGGGTGGCCTTCTCCTGGGCGGCCTTGATGTCGGCGGCGCTGGCGCCGGCCGGCAGGCTGATCTGGATGTGCGCCAAGTGGACCTCGCCCGCCTTGTAGGAGGGGCTGGCCAGCATGTTGTTGATTTCGCTGTCGGTAATGGTCACCTGGTCGCGAACCACGCTGTCGTGCAGGCGCTGGGCGATCAGCTGGTCGCCCAGCTGGCGGCGGAACGCGGCGAAGCTGTTGCCGTCGGCCTCCACGGCCGCGCGCAGCTGTTCCGGCGTCATGTGGTTCTGCTGGGCCACGGCGTTGACGGCCTGGTCGACGTCGGCGTCGGACACGCGGATGCCCTGGTCGTCGGCACGCTGCACCTGCAGCTTCATCAGGATGAGACGGTCCAGCACCTGGCGCTGCAGCACGTCCATCGGGGGCAGCTGGCCGGGGTTGCTGGCGTACTGCTGCTGCACCGAGCGCACGGCCTCGTTCAGCTCGCTCTGCAGGATCACCCCTTCGTCCACCACCGCCACGATACGGTCGAGGGGCTGCTTGCCCTGGGCCGCCTGCGGCAACAGCTGGGCATGGGCGGGCAGGGCGGTCGCGGTGGCGATCGCGAGCAGGAACAACGCGAGAGGCTGCTTCATCAGTCCGGGGCCTTCAATCGCCGTGGGCGACAGGGAAGTTATTGATAACCAAGAATACCATTGCGAAGGATGTTTTCCGACTGACCGGTGAAGTTGCCCATGCCCTTGAACTCGATCTCGAACATGACCGCGGTGTTCGCCGAGCCAAGCTGGGTCGAGTAATCGTAGGTATTCACGTAGTGGCGTCCCACCAGGCGCAGCGCGACGCAACAGCTGTCGTACTCCACGCCGGCCAGGGCTTCCACGGTCTTCTTGTCCAGCACCGAATAGGCCCAGTGGCCGATCAGGCGCCAGCGGTCAGAGAGCGGATAGACCACGGAGGCGTCGTATTGTTCCAGCCAGGGAAGCTCCGTGCCGGGCTGGCGGCGGTAGCGGTAGGAGAAGTTGAGCACGCCGTCCGTCTTCAGGCGGTACTGCACGCCGATGGCGCCCAGGTCCGTGAGACTGGTGTTGGGGTTCCACTGGTACTGGGACGTCAGCTTCCAGGAGTCGTTGAGCTGGGTGGTGAGGTCGATCACATAGTCCGAGCCGGACCAGTTGGTCGGCGGCGTGACCGTGTTGGCGCCATTGGGCAGCTGCACGCGCTGCTGCGTGAAATAGCGGATCTGGCCGAAGTCCACCGACAGCCGCTCCACGCCGTTGTCGTCGAGCAGGCGCGAGGTCAGCATGGCGCTGAGGTTGTTCGCGTTGATCTGGCGATCCGCGCCCGAATAGGTGTTGGGCGTGAACAGCTGCCAGGTGTCGAACGACATCAGGTTGGTGTCGAACAGCGGGATGTTGTTCTGGTTGCGGTACGGCACGTACAGGTAGTACAGGCGCGGTTCGAGCGTCTGCGTGTAGCTGGTGCCGAACAGCGACATGCTGCGGTCGAAGATCAGGCCGCTGTCCACGCTGACGATGGGCAGCGAGCGGCTGGGCGAGCCGTTGGTGAACGGCGAGGCCTGGCCCGGCGCGAGCAAGCCGTAGTAACCGTACTGCTGGTAATTGCCGGTAAGGTCATAGCCCGTGTAGCGATAGGCCACCTTGGGCTTCACGAACCACGCGGCGCCCTGGAAATTGGCCTGCACATACGGGTACAGGTCCAGGCGGTTGCCTTCGACCGACTCGTTCTTGCGGAACGCGACCGCCTCGGTGTTGGCGCCCACGTCCAGCCAGCGGTTGATCGGGTAGTCCACGTTGAAGGTGGCGCGGGGCCAGCGCTTGTACTGCACGCTCGAGTCGGGCAGCGAGTAGTCGACGTTCTGGTAGTAGTCCGCGCCGATGCTGGCGTTCCAGTACACCTGGTTCCACCACTTGCCGCCACCATTGATGTAGGTGGACGAAGTCAGCTGGCCGATGGAAGCGGTGTAGAGGTCATTGCCGAAGTCGCGCAGGTAGTTGCGGTCCGACGCGCGGTTGATGCCGACGTTGAGCGACCACGGCCCGTAGATCTGCGTGTGGTCGTTGTACTTGAGCAGCCAGCGGTCCTTTCCTTCGGTGTTGGCCGTGCCATCCGGGTCGCTGTCGCCGTTGTCGTGCGGCAGGAACTCGAAGTTCAACTGGCCCAGGCTGCCGGGCACCAGGTAGCGGAACTCGGTGGCGAGCATCACGCCGCGGTCGGCATAGATGCGTGGGTCGAGCGTGGCGTCGTAGTTGGGCGCCAGGTTGAGGTAGTACGGCGCGCTGACCGTGAAGCCCGAGCGGCTAGAGCTGCCGATGGTGGGTGTCAGGAAGCCCGTCTTGCGCCGGTCGTCGATGGGGAAGGTGAAGCTCGGCAGCCAGAAGAACGGCACGTTGTACAGGTACATGGTGGCGTCATGCGCCACGCCCTCGCCGGTCTCCTTGTCCATGCGGATGTCCTTTCCGCGAAGTTCCCACACGTGATTGCCCACGTCGCAGGTGGAGTAGGTGGCGTTGAGGTAACGGCTGCGCTGCTCGTCCAGCTTCTGGCCCTGCACCGCCACGCCGTTGCCGCGACTGGCCAGCATCTGGTAGGCGACGTTGTCGGCAATGGCCGTGCTGGCGTCCTGGTTGCCGCGCATGTGGTCCGTCGACATCAACTGCCCGGCCTCCTGGTAGCGCACGTTGCCGCGCGCGTCGAAGTCGGTGCTGTCTTCGTTGTAGTCGGCCACGTCCGCCTGGATGCGCTGGTCGGCGCGATCGAGCTTCACGTCGCCCTCCAGGTGATAGACGGTCTGGTTGGAGCCGTCCACGCGCTGCGCCGTGACATAGGTGTTCGACGTGTCGCGGACCGAGCTGTCCTTGCTCATCGTCGGGTCGTAGAACGACAGCATCGCGTTCGGGCGGCACATGCTGTAGTTCAGCGGCCGCGGCGGGCAGCGGTACGAACCCAGCGGACAGGTGGGGACGTCCGACGGCCGCGCGTTGCTCGGCGGCGGCGTCGTGGGCGGCATCACCTGGTCGGGGTTGGACGGAGCCGTCGGGCCGGGCTGTTCCAGGACAGACTGTGCCTCGACCGGGCCACCGAACAGGGCAAGGGCGGCGGCAACCGCCAACAGGCGGCGAGGGGGCAGGTGGCGCGGAGGGAGCTTGGGCGTCACGATGGCAGTCTGTCGGCTGGGAGGCTCGTAAAACTAGCAGAAAGGCCCCATGGACGGCAGTTGGTGCACACCTTTCCGGGAGCAGGATTCAGCATGGCTGATCAGAAAATCGCCAAAAGCGACGACCAGTGGCAGCAGGAGCTGACGCCGCAGCAATATGCCGTGTGCCGCTGCTCGGCTACGGAGCCGCCGTTCAGTGGCAAGTGGTATCGCCACAAGGCCGCGGGGACCTATGTCTGCGTGGCCTGCGGGGCGCGCTTGTTCGCCTCCGAGGCGAAGTACGACTCGGGCTCCGGCTGGCCAAGCTTCTTCCAGCCGTTGAGTCGTCAGGCCATTGCCCTGCGGCAGGACGACACCCACGGCATGCGCCGCACCGAAGTGCGTTGCGCGGCCTGCGAGTCACATTTGGGTCATGTCTTTCCGGATGGGCCCAAGCCGACCGGCCTGCGCTACTGCATCAATTCGGTCGCGCTGGATTTCGTGCCGGCGGGCGCCTGAATCAGGCTTCGAGCAGCTCGCCCACGTGCGCGGCCACGCTGGTGGACAGGGCGAGCAGGTTGTAGCCGCCTTCCAGCGTGGACACCATGCGGCCCTGCGCATGCGCGCGGGCCACGTCGACCAGCCGCTGGGTGATCCAGGCGTAGTCCTCGCTGCCCAGGCGCAGGTCGGCCAGCGGGTCGTTGCGATGCGCGTCGAAACCCGCCGAAACCAGCAGCAGCTGTGGCTTGAACGCGTGCAGCTTCGGAATCAGTACGCCTTCCCACAGTTCGCGAAACTCGTAGGAACCGTCGCCCGGTGACAGCGGCGCGTTGACGATATTGCCCACGCCGTGTTCGTCCGCGCTGCCGGTTTCCGGGTACAGCGGCATCTGGTGGCTCGAGATGAACAGCACGCGCGGTTCGCGCGCGAAGATGTCCTGCGTGCCGTTGCCGTGATGGACGTCGAAATCGGCGATGGCCACGCGCTTGAGTCCATGTTCGGCCAGCGCATGCGCCGCGCCCACGGCCACGTTGTTGAACAGGCAGAAGCCCATGGCGCGGTCGGGCGTGGCGTGGTGTCCCGGCGGGCGCACCGCGCAGAACGCCTTGCCGCCTTGCGCGCCCAGCACGGCGTCCACGGCGGCGACCACCGCGCCGGCGGCATACAGCGCCGCCTCCGCCGAGCCCCGCGACATCAGCGTGTCTTCGTCGAGGCGGACGGTGCCCTCGTCGGGCGCGATGGCGAGGATGCGGTCCACGTGCTCCGCGCTGTGCACGCGCAACAGCTGCTCGCGCGTGACGCGCGGCGCTTCCACGCGGTCGAGTGCGGCGAAGCGGTCGCTGTCCAGCGCTTGCAGCACGGCGCGAAGACGCGCGGGAGACTCGGGCTGGGCCGGGCCGGGATCATGCTGCAGGCAGCTGGCGTGGGTGTAGAGCCGCAGCATGGATGCTTACGCCTGCGGCTTTCGGCGGCGCTCGTGATTCCAGAGCACTTCGCCATGGCCGCTGGCGCGGGCCAGGACGCGGGAAACGACGAACAGCAGATCCGACAGGCGATTGAGGTAACGCTGTGCCTGCGGGCGCACCTCCTCCACGCGACCCAGCGCGATCACCTCGCGCTCGGCGCGGCGGCATACGGTGCGCGCCAGATGGCAACAGGACGCGGCCATGCCGCCACCGGGCAGGATGAAATCCTTCAGCGGCGGCAGCGGATCGTTGAATGCGTCGAGCACCTGTTCCAGGCGTTCGATGTCCTCGTCATGGACCATCGCCATGCCGGGAATGCACAGCTCGCCGCCCAGGTCGAACAGGTCGTGCTGCACTTGGGTCAGCGCCTCGCGCACGTCGTCGCCGACGCCATCGGAGGCGAGCACCATGCCGATGGTGCTGTTGAGTTCGTCCACGGTGCCGTACGCGCCGACGCGCGGCGAATCCTTGGCGACGCGCGAGCCATCGCCCAGCCCCGTACTGCCGTCGTCGCCCGTGCGGGTGTAGATCTTCGAGAGCCGGTTACCCATCGTGGTCAGTGCGACAGCTTGGACGTGCCGGCGTGGCCGAGCAGGTGCGACAGCTGCACCACCAGACCGTGCATCACCAGGCCCAGCGCCACGTAGAGCGCCGTGGTCTCCAGGAAGAAGCCATACCAGTCGGCCATGTTGGAGAACCATGCGGCGAAGCTGCGCGGCTGCGGCACCGTGCTGCTCAGCCAGTAGTAGCTGCCGTTGGAAATCACATAGCAGGCCAGCCAGCTCACCAGCACGGCGCTCACGGCCAGGGCGAGGCTGCGGGCATTGAAGCCGGGCTTGCGGGCAGCCAACCAGCTGCCGCCCAGCCACAGGCTGAAGTACGACGGGACCAGGAACCAATAGCCCACCGAGACGCAGTAGTGATCCCAGAAATTGATGCCCTGGTTGCTGATGACCAGGTAGTCGAGCAGCACGGCCTCGGCCATCAGCAGCGGGAACGCCCAGCGCACCGAGCCGCGCAGCCAGAAGCCCGCCAGGAAGAAGATGCCCCACGACGCATCCCAGATGTCGTGATGGAACAGCGAAAGATGAATGCGGGTGGCGGCCATCACCGCGGCCAGGGCCAGAAAAATGCCGAGGCGCTGGGTCTGCGTCTTAGCCATGAGCTGCTCCAAAGAAAGGTCGCGTCGAAATCAATGCCTGAGTCTAGCGCAACTGGGCCTGCGCCTGAGTGGCGGCCAAGCGGAGACCGTGGACAGACGCTTAGCGCGTATCATTCGACGCCATGACGAACTCATCCTCTCAGGCCGGCGGCCGGCAGCCGGTGCTCATCGTTGGCGGCGGGCTGGTCGGCGCCAGTCTGGCCATTGCCCTGGACGCCGCAGGCATCGATGCCGTGATGGTCGAGGCCGCCGCGCCGCGGGTGGGCGAACAGCCCAGCTACGACGAGCGCAACCTGGCGCTGGCCCGTGCCACCGTGAACGGCCTGACCGCCATTGGCGTGTGGAAACACGCGCAGGCGCAGGCCACGCCGATTCGCCACATCCACGTCACGCGGGCCGGCGAGTTCGGCAGCGTGCGGATGGATGCCGCGCGTCACGGCGTCGACGCGATGGGCTGGACGCTGCCGGCGCGCGAACTGGGCGCGGCCCTGCTGCGCCAGCTCGACGAATGCACGCGCCTGCGCCGCCTGGCGCCCGCGCGCGTGGAGTCGCTGGAGCCGCTGGCCGACGGCTGGCGCGCGCGCATCCACACCAGCGAAGGCCCGGTGGATATCGACACGCCCTTGCTGGTCGGCGCCGACGGCACGGCGTCCTTCGTGCGCGACCGCCTGGGCATCGAGGCCGAGCGGCACGACTATCGCCAGACCCTGTTCGTCTGCACGGTCACGCCGGAGCGCGACCACGCGCAGCGCGCGTACGAGCGTTTCGCGGACAACGGCCCCATCGCCTTGCTTCCGCTCGCCAATCGCCGTTGCGGACTGGTGCTCACCGTGCCGCAGCACGAGGCCCGCGCGGTGGAGGCGATGGACGACGAGGCTTTCATCGCGCTGGCGCAGGAGCGCTTCGGCTGGCGCCTGGGGCGCTTGAGCCGACCGGGCAAGCGGCATCCGTATGCGATCCAGCGCGTGGCCGCACGCGCGCTGGTCTCGCGTCGCGCCGTGCTGGTGGGCAATGCGGCGCAGACGGTGCATCCCATCGGCGCGCAGGGTTTCAACCTCGGTCTGCGCGATGCGCTGACGCTGGCCGAATTGCTCGCCGGCGCAACCGATCCCGGTGCGGATGAGCTGCTGGCGCACTACGCCGCGCGTCGCGCGCCCGATCGCGAAGGCACCATGGCGATGAGCCACGGACTGGTTCAGCTCGCCTGCCTGCCGCAGCCGATGCTGGGGCCGCTGCGTTCGGTGGCCATGCTGGCGTTCGATCGGGTGCCGCCGCTGCAGCGCCTGATGGCGCGTCGAGGCATGGGTTTCCGCGGCGAGCCGCCTCGGGCCGTGCTGGAGCGCCTGCCATGAATACGGTGGTGAATTCCCGTCTTGAATCGTCCCGTCGCCGCGGTCCCGCGCTCGATGTCGCGGTGGTCGGTGGCGGCATGGTGGGTGCGGCGGCCGCGCTGGCGTTGGCACGCGCGGGCATCAGCACCGCGCTGGTCGAGGCGCGTGCGCCGGCGCCGTGGTCCGTGCATGACGACGTGGACCTTCGCGTCGTCGGCCTGGCGCCTTCCTCCGTGGCCCTGCTGGACGAGCTGGGCGTCTGGACGTCCATCCGCACGTCGCGTGCCAGCCCTTACGCGCACATGCATGTATGGGATGCTGCCAGTGGCGCGTCCATCCATTTCGATGCCGCCGACGAAGGCCGCGACCTGCTGGGCTACATCGTCGAGAACAACCTCGTGCAGTGGCAGCTGTGGCAGGCGCTCGATGCCGCCGGCGTGCGCCGCTTATGCCCCGCACAGGTCAGTGCCTACGAAGTGCTTGAGGACCGGGTGCAGCTGTCCTTGAGCGGTGACGCCGAAGCGGTGTCCGCGCGTCTGCTGGTCGCGGCCGACGGCGCAGCTTCGCCCCTGCGCGCGATGGCCGGCATCGCCACCGAGGGGCGTGATTACGCGCAGCGCGGCGTGGTGGCGCACGTGCGCACCGAGCGTCCGCATGACGGCACCGCATGGCAGCGTTTTATCGACACCGGTCCGCTCGCCTTGCTCCCGCTCGCCGATGGCCGCAGTTCCATCGTGTGGTCGCTGCCGGAAGACGAGGCGCAGCGCGTACTCGCGCTGGATGATGAGGCGTTTTTCCAGGCGTTGGGCGTCGCCAGCGATTTCCGCCTGGGACGCATCGTCGGCGCCACCGCGCGAGCGGCTTTCCCGCTACGCCTGCAGTTGGCCGAAACCTACCAGGCCGAGCGCTTCGTGCTGCTCGGTGACGCCGCGCACGCCGTGCATCCGCTGGCCGGGCAGGGCGTGAACCTGGGCTTGCGCGACGTGGCCGAACTGCGCGCCACGCTGGTGGCCGCGCGCGACGCGGGCAGCGATATCGCGGCGCCCCATGTGCTCCGCCGCTACACGCGCCGACGCCGCAGTGCCGACACGCTCGATGCGCTGGGCTTCGACGCGCTGGCGCGCATCTACGGCTGGCAGGCGCCGCCGCTGGTGGCGGCGCGCGGGCTGGGCGTGCGCCTGATCGACAAGCTGTCACCCATCAAACGCAGACTCGCGGAACACGCCGCCGGCCTGTAACCGGTTTTACGCACCGCAACGAGGAGAGCACGTCATGCGCATCGCCCGCCTTTGCAGTTTTCTGTTGTTCGCAGGATTCGCCGTCACCGCGCAGGCGAAGATGGTGGAAAAGCCCATCGAATGGACGCAGAACGGCACCACCTTCCACAGCGTGCTGATCTACGACGATGCCGTGGCCACCAAGCGACCTGGCCTGGTGATGGTGCCCAACTGGTACGGCGTGAACGAGCTCGCGATCAAGAAGGCGGAGATGATCGCGGGCAAGGACTACGTGATCCTGCTCACCGACATGTATGGCGCCAAGATCCGACCGACCAACGATGACGAGGCGAAGGCCGCGATCAAGCCGCTCTATGGCGATCGCGTGCTGATGCGCAAGCGCGCCAACATGGCGCTGGACCAGCTGAAGGCGCAGGCCAAGACGGCGCCGATCGATCTTGGCAAGCTGGCGGCCATCGGCTTCTGCTTCGGCGGCACGGCCGTGCTGGACCTGGCGCGCAGCGGCGCCGACGTGGCGGCCGTGGTGTCATTCCACGGCGGGCTGCAGACCGACGACCCGGCGCTGGCCAAGAACATCAAGGCGCGCGTGCTGGTGATGAACGGCGCCGACGACAAGGGCACCATGCCCGACGCCGACAAGTTCATGGACGAAATGCGCGCCACCAAGGCCGACTGGCAGTTCGTGGTGCTGGGCAACGCCGTGCATTGCTTCACTGAGACGGACCAGCACAGCGCCGGTTGTGCCTACGACGAGCGTGCGGCCAAGCGCAGCTATCGGATGATGCAGGATTGGCTGCATAGGGCGTTTAGCGGTACGCCGTAGTTCGGTATGAGGCGGGGCGCGTACTTTGCGCGGCCCCGTCACGCTAACGGACTTGGAGCGTTTTCAAGTCGCGCAAATCACCCACTGCTCCCTCACCGTCATCCCCGCGAAAGCGGGGATCCAGTGCCTTTAAGCATCGCGTAAAAAGGCCCAAAGTCGCTGGATCCCCGCTTTCGCGGGGATGACCGTGAGGAGATTGTGGATTTTCGCGAAACCCCGTACCGGCGCTCAAAAACTCCGCTGCACCGAATAATCCGCCAGCGTCGCCATGGCATCGCGCCAGGGCGAACTGGGCAGTACGCGCAGCGCATCGCGCGCGGCGTCGGCGTGCATCACGGCGCGTTCGTGGGTGCGCTCCAGGGCGCCGGAATCGCGGATGGCGGCGATGATGCGGTCCAGCGAATCCAGGCCGCCGTGCTCGATGGCGTGGCGCAGCGATTGCTTCTGCTCGGCATCGGCGCGCTGCAGCGCGTAGATCAGCGGCAAGGTGGGCTTGCCTTCGGCGAGGTCGTCGCCGATGTTCTTGCCCAGCGTGCCCGCGTCCGAGGTGTAATCGAGCAGGTCGTCGGCGATCTGGAACGCGTAGCCCAGCTGCATGCCGTAGTGGCGCAGGGCCGCGCACTGTTCCGCCGGCAGGCCGCCCAGCAGGCCGCCCAGTTGCGTGGCGGCGGCGAACAGCACGGCGGTCTTGCGCTCGATCACGTTGAGGTAGGCGGCCTCGTCGACGTCGGCGTTGCCGATGTTGAGCAGCTGCAGCACCTCGCCCTCGGCGATGGTGTTGGTGGTGTCGGCCAGGATGCGCATGATGCGCATGTCATCCAGCTCGACCATCATCTGGAACGAACGCGAGTAGAGAAAGTCGCCCACCAGCACGCTGGCTGCGTTGCCCCACAGGGCGTTGGCGGTCTTGCGGCCGCGGCGCAGGTCCGACTCGTCCACCACGTCGTCGTGCAGCAGGGTGGAGGTGTGGATGAACTCGATCACGGCCGCCAGCTTGATGTGATGCTCGCCGCGGTAACCCGCCGCGTTGGCGGCCAGCACGTGCAGCATCGGACGCAGCCGCTTGCCGCCACCGGCGATGATGTGGTCGGCGATCTGGTTGATCAGCACCACGTCGGACGACAGGCGTTGGCGGATCAGGGAGTCGACCCGGTGCATGTCTGCGGCGGCGAGCCCTCGGACGGCGGCAAAGTCGGCAGAGCGGCGGGTGTCGGCTTGGGTCGTGGTCATGAGGCGGTCGTAGCGTCGTATCGGGGGATTATAGAGAGAGTTGGGTGGCAGAAACCGCCGCGACACGGCACCACGGTTGGTTTTTTGGACCGAAACGTATAATCGCGGGCTGGTGCGACCCTTTTAAGAAGCCCCCGGTGAGCCAACTCTCCCCACTCGAGCGGCGCAGTGCGTTGACCCTGGCCTGCGTAATCAGCCTGCGCCTGTTCGGCCTGTTCCTGATCATGCCGGTGTTTTCGCTGTACGCGCAGCGCCTGCCGGACGCGACGCCCTGGCTGATCGGCCTCGCGCTGGGCGTCTATGGACTGGGCCAGGTACTGCTGCAGATTCCGCTGGGGCTCTTGTCCGACCGCATCGGCCGCAAGCCGGCGATTACCCTGGGGTTGCTGGTGTTCGCGGCGGGCGGGCTGGTGGCGGCGATGTCGCACACGCTGCTGGGCATCGTGATCGGCCGCGCCCTGCAGGGCATGGGAGCCGTGGCCGGGGCTGGCACGGCGCTGGCCGCGGACCTGACCCGGCCGGAGAACCGCAGCAAGGTCATGGGCATCATTGGCGTCTCCATCGGCGTGGCGTTCCTGCTGGCGCTGATCCTCGGGCCGCCGCTGGAAGCCCTGAACGGCCTGCCGGGCCTGTTTGCCGCCACGTCCGTGCTTGCGCTGGGCGCGCTGGTGCTGCTGTGGCTGATCGTGCCCACGCCGGAGCGGCCTTCCGCGCCGGCTTCCGCCTCGTTCGGCGGCGTGCTGTCGATGCTGCGTGACGCGCGCCTGCTGGTGCTCAACGGCTCGGTGTTCTTCCTGCACCTGCTGCTCACGGCCAGCTTCGTGGGCCTGCCGCTGCTGCTGGCCGATCGCCTTCAACTGCCGGTCAATCGCCATTGGGAGCTTTATCTCCCGGTGATGGTGATCGCCGCCTTCGTCATGGGCGCCTGCCTGCATCGCATGCGCGAGCTGGCGCAAAGCCTGCGGCTGGTGGCCGTATGCGTGGTGGCGACGGGGCTGGGCCTGCTCGGGTTTGCGCTATCCGGCACGCATGTGGCTGTGCTGGGGCTGGCGGCCGCAGTGTTCTTCTCGGCCTTCAACCTGCTGGAGGCGGCCTTGCCCGGCCTGGTGTCGCAGCTGGCGCCGGGTCCATTGCGCGGCGCGGCGATGGGGGCCTATTCCACCAGCCAGTTCCTGGGCGCCTTCGTGGGCGGCGCCATCGGTGGCGTGGCGCTGGGGCGCATGGGGCCGGAGGGCGTGTTCTTCTGCGCCGCGGCCCTGACCTTGCTGTGGCTGCCGCTGGTGCTGGCGGGCGCGCGCTGGATCGCCGGCGCCACGCCGCTGCCGGGTACGCCCGCCGAGGCGTCGAGCGGCGCCTGATCCGCGCAAAGAGGGCCCGAAAACGCATTGCGTTTGTGCCCCGCAGCCCCAATGATCGTGGCGCTGGGCGGCCTGTTGCCGCCGGATCGGCGGCGAGGTTGGCGGCCATGTCTCACCACATCATCGAACTCATCGCGCAGTACGGCTTGCTGCTGGTTTTCGTCAATGTGCTGGTCGAGCAGGCGGGTGTTCCCGTGCCGGCCGTGCCCACCATGATCGTGGCCGGCGCATTGGCGTCGATGGAGCGGCTCCCCTTGGCCGGCGTCGTCGCGGTGGCTCTGGTGGCCTGCCTGCTGGCGGACTACGCGTGGTACGTGGCGGGCCGCCATTTCGGCGGCAGCGTCATGCGCACCTTGTGCCGCATTTCGCTTTCCCCCGACTCCTGCGTGCGGCAGTCGGAGCTGCGTTTCCAGCGCTGGCGCGGCAGCATCCTGCTGCTCGCCAAGTTCGTGCCGGGTCTGTCCACCGTGGCGCCGCCGCTGGTGGGTGCGATGGGGCTGCGCACGGCGTCCTTCATCCTGTTCGACGGCCTGGGCTCGCTGATGTGGGTGGGCATGGCGGTCAGCCTGGGCTACGTGTTCGCCAACCAGATCGACGCCGTGCTGATGGCGCTGGCCAATGCGGGCAGCGTGGCGCTGATGTTCATCGGCAGCCTGCTCGCGCTCTATGTCATCGTGAAGTGGTGGCAGCGGCATCACCTGATGCGCACCCTGCGCATGGCCCGCATCACGGTAGAGGAACTCAACGACGCCGTGATGCAGGGCCGCAAGCCGGTCGTGGTCGACGTGCGTTCGGACGGCGCGCGGCTGGTCGATTCCCGCGTGATTCCCGGCGCCCTGCTGGCGGACGTCAACAGCATCGAGCGCATCGCCGAGGCCGTGCCGCCCGACACCGAGCTGGTGCTCTACTGCACCTGCCCCAACGAGTACTCCGCGGCGCTGGTGGCCAAGGCGCTGATGCTGCGCGGCTACAAGCGCGTGCGCCCGCTGCTGGGCGGGCTGGATGCCTGGGACGCGGCCGGCTACCCGGTGGATCGCGTGCCCGTGGCCGACGAGGTCGTGGTGTCCCACGCGGTGTGAGCCGCACGCCCCGTCGCCGGTGCGCGGGGCAAATTTTTACGGCTTCTATACGCGGGTAGCGGAAATCGCTACCCCTTTCTTATGCGCCGCTGCCGACAATTTTCTCCGTTAACTGACACGGTGAGTCGGGCATCCATGGACGCCATCTACCTGCTTTTCCTGATCGTGCTGTTCGCTGCGGCGCTCGGCTTCCTGCTGATCTGCGACCGCCTGGGCCGCCGCCCCTGACGTTTGCCTGTCGCCCCGGCCGGCGGCCGGACCTGCGCCTTTCCTTCGGGAGATTCCACCCATGAACGCGTTGTATTTCGTGGCTGCCGTGATCGCGGTGGCCTTGACGGGCTATCTGTGCGTGGCCCTGCTGAAGCCGGAGTGGTTCGAATGACCAGCTTCGACTTTTTCCAGGTCGTGATCTACCTCGCCGTGCTGCTCGTGCTGATCAAGCCCGTGGGCAGCTACATGGCGCTCGCGTTCGCCGACACGCCCAACGGCGTCAACCGCATTGGCGGCAAGCTCGAGCATATGCTCTATCGCCTTGCCGGCGTGCGCGCCGACGACCAGATGGGCTGGAAGCGCTACGCCATCGCCATGCTGGTGTTCAACCTGCTTGGCGCATTGGCGGTGTATGCCTTGCAGCGACTGCAGCCGTGGTTGCCCGCCAACCCGCAGCACTTCGACGCGCTGTCGCCGGACCTGGCGATGAACACGGCGATCAGCTTCATCACCAACACCAACTGGCAGGCCTATGGCGGCGAAAGCACCATGAGCTACCTGACCCAGATGCTGGGCCTGGCCGTGCAGAACTTCCTGTCGGCGGCCACCGGCATGGCCGTGCTGCTGGCGGTGATTCGCGGCTTCACCCGTCGCAGCGCGGACAGCGTGGGCAACTTCTGGGTGGACATGACGCGCAGCACGCTCTACGTGCTCGTGCCGTTCTCGCTGGTGATCGCGCTGCTGCTTTCCTCGCAGGGCGTGGTGCAGAACTTCAAGTCGTACGTGGACGTTCCGCTGGTGCAGCACACCACCGCCGTGGAAACGGTGAAGGACGCGGCTGGCAATCCAGTGAAGGATGCGCAGGGCAAGGACGTCACCCAGTCGAGCGTGGTCACCACGCAGACCTTGCCGATGGGCCCGGCGGCCTCGCAGATCGCGATCAAGCAGCTGGGCACCAATGGCGGCGGCTTCTTCAATGCGAACTCCGCGCACCCGTACGAGAACCCCACACCCTTCAGCAATTTCATCGAGATGCTGGCGATCTTTTTGATTCCGGGCGGTCTTTGCTACACGTTTGGCAGCATGGTCGGCGACCGTCGGCAGGGCTGGGCGGTCCTCGCCACCATGCTGCTGATCTTTGTGCCGCTCGCCTATGGCGCCATTGCCGCCGAGCAGGCCGGCAACCCGGCGCTGCACGGACTTGCGGTGGACCAGCAAGCTTCCGCGCTGCAGCCGGGCGGCAACATGGAAGGCAAGGAAACACGCTTCGGCATTGCCGCCAGCGGCCTGTTCGCCACCATCACCACGGCCGCCTCGTGCGGTGCGGTGAACAGCATGCACGACTCCATGACGCCGCTCGGCGGACTGGTGCCGATGTGGCTGATCCAGCTGGGCGAGGTGATCTTCGGCGGCGTGGGCTCGGGCCTGTACGGCATGCTCGCGTTCGCCGTGGTCGCGGTGTTCATCGCTGGGTTGATGGTGGGGCGCACGCCCGAATACCTCGGCAAGAAGATCGAGGCGCACGAAATGAAGATGGCGAGCCTGGCCGTGCTGGTGCCCTGCGCCCTGGTAGTGATCTGCACGGCCATCGCCGTGATGACGCCGGCCGGCGTGGCAGGCGTGGGCAACCCGGGTGCGCACAGCTTCAGCGAGATCCTCTACGCGGTGTCGTCGGCGTCGAACAACAACGGCAGCGCGTTCGGTGGCCTTTCCGCCAACACCCCGTTCTGGAACGTGCTGCTCGGCGTGTGCATGTACCTGTCGCGCTTCCTGCTCGCCATCGCGATGCTGGCGATGGCCGGCTCGCTGGCCGCCAAGCGCCACGTGCCGCCCTCGGCCGGCACGCTGCCCACGCATACGCCGCTGTTCGTGACCCTGCTTGCCTGCGTGGTGATCGTGGTGGGCGCGCTCACCTTCCTCCCCGCGCTGGCGCTCGGCCCCATCGCCGAATTCCTGATGTCGGTGCGCTGACCGGCGCACGAAGGAACACCGATCCATGACAACGACCCATACCCCCGTTCACGGCGTGCGCAGTTTCGACCGCGACCTGATCGTGAAAGCCATCGCGGATTCGTTCCGCAAACTGTCGCCGAAACAGCAGTTCCGCAACCCGGTGATGTTCGTGGTGTTCGTGTGCAGCGTGCTGACCACCTTGCTGTGGGTGCAGGCGCTAGCCGGCCACGGCGAAGCGCCCACCGCCTTCATCTTCTGGGTGACGATCTGGCTGTGGTTCACGCTGTTGTTCGCCAACTTCGCCGAAGCGCTGGCCGAAGGCCGCGGCAAGGCCCAGGCCGCCGCGCTGCGCAGCTCGCGCAAGGACGTGGTGGCCAAGCGCCTCGCCGCGCCGACCAAGGATGCGGCGATCACCTTCATGCCGTCGTCCGACCTGCGCGTGGGCCATCACGTGCTGGTGGAAGCGGGCGATCAATTGCCCGGCGACGGCGAAGTGGTGATGGGCGCCGCCAGCGTGGACGAGAGCGCCATCACCGGCGAATCCGCGCCGGTGATCCGCGAATCGGGCGGCGACCGCAGCGCCGTCACCGGCGGCACGCGCGTGCTGTCGGACTGGCTGGTGGTGCGCATCACCGCCAATCCGGGCGAAAGCTTTCTGGACCGCATGATCGCGATGGTGGAAGGCGCGGCGCGCCGCAAGACGCCGAACGAGATCGCGCTGACCATCCTGCTGGCGAAGTTCACCCTGATCTTTTTGCTCGCCTGCGCCACGCTGCTGCCGTATTCCATCTACAGCGTGCAGGTGGCCGGCTCGGGCAATCCCATCACGCTCACCGTGCTGGTGGCGCTGCTGGTGTGCCTGATTCCCACCACCATCGGCGCGCTGCTGTCGGCCATCGGCATCGCCGGCATGGACCGCATGATCCGCGCCAACGTGATCGCCACCTCCGGCCGCGCGGTGGAAGCGGCGGGCGACGTAGACGTGCTGCTGCTCGACAAGACCGGCACCATCACGCTGGGCAACCGCCAGGCCGTGGCCTTCGTGCCGGCGCCCGGCGTGGAGGAAAACCGCCTGGCCGACGCCGCGCAGCTCGCATCGCTGGCCGACGAAACGCCCGAGGGCCGCAGCATCGTGGTGCTCGCCAAGGAGCGCTTCGGCATCCGCGAACGCCAGCTCGAGGAAGGCCACGCGGAGTTCGTGCCGTTCACCGCGCAGACCCGCATGAGTGGCGTCAACATCGGCGAGCGCCAGATCCGCAAGGGCGCGCTGGATGCGGTGGAGCGCTACCTGGATTCCCTGGGTAGCCACCTGCCGCCGCTGGTCAAGCGCATGGCCGAAGACATCGCGCGCCGAGGCGCCACGCCGCTTATCGTCACCGAAGGCGCCAGCGCGCTGGGCGTGATCGAGCTGAAGGACATCGTGAAGGGCGGCATCCGCGAGCGCTTCGCCGAAATGCGCCGCATGGGCATCAAGACCATCATGATCACCGGCGACAACCCGCTCACGGCGGCCGCCATCGCGGCGGAAGCCGGCGTGGACGACTTCCTCGCCGAAGCCACGCCCGAAGCCAAGCTCAAGCTGATCCGCAAGATCCAGGCCGAGAACCGCCTGGTGGCGATGTGCGGCGACGGCACCAACGATGCGCCCGCGCTGGCCCAGGCCGACGTGGCGGTGGCGATGAACACCGGCACCCAGGCGGCCAAGGAAGCCGGCAACATGGTGGACCTGGATTCCAACCCGACCAAGCTCATCGAAGTGGTGGAGATCGGCAAGCAGATGCTGATCACGCGCGGCTCGCTGACCACCTTCTCCATCGCCAACGATGTGGCCAAGTACTTCGCCATCATCCCGGCGGCCTTCGCCACCACCTACCCGGCGTTGAACACGCTCAACGTGATGAAGCTCGCCACGCCGCAGAGCGCCATCCTGTCGGCGGTGATCTTCAACGCGCTGATCATCATCTTCCTGATTCCCCTGGCGCTGAAGGGCGTGAAGTACCGCGCGCTGGGCGCCGGCGCACTGCTGCGCCGCAACCTGCTCGTCTACGGCCTGGGCGGCATCGCGGTGCCGTTCCTGGGTATCAAGGTGATCGATATGTTGCTGGTGGTTTGCGGTTTGGCGTGATGCTCTCGCTCGTCATTCCGGCGCAGGCCGGAATCCAGAAGCCGCTGTGATCGGTTTTCGCGAACACCAGGCGCGTTCGTTACTGGATTCCGGCCCTCGCCCCCTTTTGTGGGGTACGCCGGAATGACGGGATAGGAAAGGCATCGCGTTGTCATTCATCCCCGGAGTCTTTGCCATGCAAGTACTCAAGCTTTCCGTTTCGCTGCCAGACGACACCCACCCGGACATGGAGCTTCGTCTCTCCTCCAACGATTCCGCCTGCGACGTGGTGATCGCCTTGCCGACGCAAGCACGCGCGCGCATCGCGCCGCGCGACACCGAGGCGCCGCGCAGCGAACAGGACGACTACGTGCTCGGCGGCTACGCCGGCATCTGATACGAGGCCGCACGAAAGTGGCCCATCACACTTCCCCTACCCACAAGAAAAGGACGGCTCGCCCCGAGCCGATTTCAGGAACACCCATGATGTCCAAGAAGGTACTTTCGTTTGCGTTGATGTTGGCGCTGGCTCCCGCCGGCGAGGCGTGGGCGTCGCCGGCGGACATGCCGGCCGGCAGCACCGACGTGGCGCCCGCCGCGGCGCTCGGCGACAGCCAGGCCGCGCCCGTGGCCGCCAGCGGCGATTGTTCGCGCGGTTTCTTCTCGCGTCTTGCCGCTGCCTATCGCGAGGACGCACAGCCGGCCGACCCCAATGCGCCGGCCTCGACGCCGGCGCGCCGTGGCCTGGATTCGCCGTTTCCGTCGCCGCCGTTTCCTTCGTCGGAATGGCAGCTGGGCGGCGTGGACTATCCCATCGGCGTGCCCAACGAGAATTCCCAATATCCGCTGGAAAAAGCCTTGTCCTGCACGAGCCTCGGCCACTGGATGCAGGACAACCGCATCGAGGTGTACGGCTGGATCAACCCGTCGGCCAACCTCAGCACGTCCAGCCATAGCAACTATCCGCTGTCCTACGCCACGCGCCCCAATCGCGTGGAATTCGACCAGTTCCTGTTCCGTATCGAGCGCATTCCCGACACGGTGCAGACCGATCACATCGACTGGGGTTTCCACTTCGACGATCTGTATGGCTACGACTACCACTACACGACGATGAAGGGCGTCACCAGCAACCAGCTGCTCAACAACCCCAAGCCCAACAGCGCGCTCAACGGCAAGCTGTACGGCAACGATCCGATGATCGCGTACGTGGACCTGTACATTCCGTGGGTCGCGCAGGGCATGGTCATCACGGCAGGCCGTTATCTCTCGCTGCCGGACATCGAGGCGCAGTTCTCGCCGAACAACTACCTGCTGACGCACTCCATCCTCTACACGGTGGATGCGTACACCAACATGGGCATCATCACCACCACCAAGCTCAGCGACCAGTGGACGCTGCAGTTGGGCATCCATGGCGGTGACGATTCGGCCATCTGGGACAGCACCAGCCGCCTCACCGGCCAGGCCTGCGTGCGCTGGGTGTCCAAGTCCAACGACGACATGCTCTATCCCTGCGTGGAGTCGTTCAACGGCGCGCGCCAGACGTACAACAACCTGCAGGAATTCGTGATGACCTGGGGGCGCCGCTTCTCGCCGCAGGTGCACATGCTCACGGAGGCCTACTACATCTACGTGAAGGACCAGGCGCTGGCGACAGGGCCGGGCCAATCGCAGGCGCCGACGGGCGTGCCGGGCTATCCGCTGGGCGAGGCGCCGAGCTTCCCGCTGGGCAAGAACCCCGCCTACGGCATCGTGAACTACGTCAACGTGGAGGTGAGCCCGAAGGCTTACGTATCCGTGCGCAACGAGTTCTACGACGACAAGGACGGCCAGCGCACCGGCTTTGCCACGCGCTATTCCAGCCACACCGTCGGCATGACGTACTGGGCCACGCCGGATCTGGAGATTCGCCCGGAGCTGCGTTACGAGCACGCCTACGACTTCCCCGCCTACAACGGCGGCCTGAAGAATCACCAGACGACGGCACTGGTGGACGCCATCCTGCATTACTGAGGTAAAGACCATGAGCAAGCTGCTACGCAATGCCTTGACCATGCTGGTGCTGATGACGGCGATCACCGGCATCCTCTACCCGCTGGCCGTCACCGGCCTGGCCCAGGTGCTGTTCCCGTCGCAGGCGAACGGCAGCCTGATCGTGAAGGACGGCAAGCCGATCGGCTCCACGCTGATCGGCCAGTCCTTCGACGACCCCAAGTATTTCTGGGGCCGTCCGTCAGCCACCTCGCCGCAGCCGAACAATGCGGCCTCGTCCAACGCGTCCAACCTGGGGCCAACCAATCCCACGCTCACCGATGCGGTGAAGCAGCGCATCGATGCGTTGCGCGCCGCCGACCCCGGCAATACCCAGCCGGTGCCGGTGGACCTGGTCACGGCGTCGGGCAGCGGTCTCGACCCGGAGATCTCGCCGGCCGCCGCCGCCTATCAGGTAGACCGCGTGGCGAAGGCGCGTGGCCTGAGCGTGTCGCAGGTGCAGGCCATGGTGGCGATGGCGACCACCGGTCGCCAGTTCGGCCTGCTGGGCGAGCCGCGCGTGAATGTGCTCAAGCTCAATCTGGCGCTGGATGGCCGATAAGACGAGCCTTTACTCCCTCTCCCCGTTAGGGGAGGAGGGCTGGGGTGAGCCCCGAAAAGGGGGTAAAGGTCGGGTGCTCGCCACACCGTCACTGTCTGCGACGTTTCACTTCCGATAGCACCTGCCAAGCCCTAACCTAACTTCACTCACGTCACCGGCGCTCCCATGACCGAACCCTCCCGCGAAGCACGCGCCGATGCCTTGCTCGACTCCGTGGAGGAGGAACGCACGCGGCGCCTGAAGATCTTCCTCGGCGCCGCGCCGGGCGTGGGCAAGACCTACGCCATGCTCTCCGCCGCGCGCGAGCTCAAGCGGCAGGGCGTGGACGTGGTGGTCGGCCTGGTGGAAACGCATGGCCGGCAGGAAACCGCGGCGCTGCTGGAAGGCCTGGAACAGCTGCCGCGCCGCAAGGTCAACTACAAGGGGCGCGACTTCACCGAGTTCGATCTGGATGCCGCGCTGGCGCGCCGCCCCGACATCATCCTGGTCGACGAGCTGGCGCACACCAACCTGCCGGGCGGCCGCCACGAGCGGCGCTGGCAGGACATCGCCGAGCTGCTCGAAGCCGGCATCGAGGTCTACACCGCGCTCAACGTGCAGCACCTGGAAAGCCTCAACGACCAGGTGCGGCGCATCACCAATGTCACCGTGCGCGAAACCGTGCCGGATGCCTTCCTGGATCGCGCGCGCGACATCGTGCTGGTCGACCTGCCGCCGCGCGAGCTGATCCAGCGCCTGAAGCAGGGCAAGGTCTACGTGCCGGAGACGGCGGCCGCCGCGCTCGATGCGTTCTTCTCGCCCACCAACCTCGTCGCCTTGCGCGAACTGGCCGTGGATACCGTGGCCGGCCACGTGGACAGCGACCTGCGCGAGCACATGCTGGCGCGCGGCGGCGCCATGCCGGTGCGCCGGCGCGTGCTGGCCGCCATCGACGGACATTCGCAGAGCGAATACCTGGTGCGCATCGCGCGGCGCATCGCCGAACGGCGAGGCGCGCCGTGGAGCGTGGCCTTCGTCGACACCGGCGTGACGCTCGACAAGTCGCGCCGCGACCGACTGGATGCCGCCATGCGCCTTGCGCGCCGCCTGGGCGGCGACACCGTGGTGCTGCGCGGCCATGCCATCGCCGACGAGCTGATCGCGCATGCGGATCGTGAAGGCATCGGCCAGATCATCCTTGGCCGCACGCGCGAGCGGCCGTTGGCGCGCATGCTCGGTCGCTCGTTGACGCAACTGCTGCTGCGCCGTGGTGCGCACCTGGAACTCACCATCATCGCCACGCCCGCCGAGCGGGCCAAGTCGCGTCTGCGCCTGCGCATGCCAGGCGGCCGTGGGCGTCGCGGCGAATACATCTACGCCACGCTGGCAACACTTGTGGCATTCGGGCTGTCCTTCATCGCCGACCGTTATCTGTCGGTCGCCAACCTCTCGCTGATCTTCCTCACCGCCGTGCTGGTGGTGGCGGTGCGCACGCGCATGGCGGTGGCGGTGTACACGGCGGTGCTGTGCTTCCTCGGCTACAACTTCTTCTTCGCGCCGCCGCGCTACACCTTGATGATCGCCAACTTCGACGACGTGCTGGCCGTGTGCCTCTTCCTCGTCGCGGCGCTGGTGGCGAGCCGGCTGGCCACCAAGCTCGCCAGCCAGGTGGAATCGCTGCGCATGGCGCATGCGCAGGCGCGCGCCCTGCTGGCGCTGGGACAACGCCTGTCCACCAGCACCGATGCCGAAGGCATCCGCCGGGTGGGCGCCAGGGCACTGGCGGATGTGCTGCGCTGTGACGTGGCCGTGCTCGCACGCGATGCCAGCCAGGTGCTGCGCGTGGTGGCCGCCGCCCCGCGCGAGTTCGACCTGACCGCGCAGGACATGGGCGCCGCCGCGTGGTGCGAGCAGCATGCGGAGCAGGCCGGCCGCTACACCGACACGCTCAATGCCGCGCCGTGCTGGGTGTTGCCGCTGGGCAGCGACGACAATCATCTCGGCGTCGCAGCGCTGCGTTTTCCGCCGGGGCAGGGCGAGCCGTCCACCGACGAGCGCAGCCTGGCGCTGACCATGGTGCAGGACATCGGCCAGGCGCTGCAGCGCGCACGGCTCGCGGAGGAGCTGGAAGGCGCACGCGTGCAGGGCGAAACCGAGCGTTTGCGCAACGCGTTGCTCTCTTCGGTATCGCACGACCTGCGCTCGCCGCTGGCCTCGATGATCGGCTCCGCCGGCACGCTGTCCAGCTACGGCGACCAGCTGCCGCCGGAAGAACGCCTCGAACTGCTCGAAGCCATTCTCGGCGAAGGCCAGCGCCTGGACCGCTACATCCAGAACCTGCTCGACATGACACGCCTGGGCCACGGCACGCTCAAGCTCAATCGCGACTGGACCGACGTGGCCGAAATCGTCGCGGCATCCACCCTGCGCTTGCGCAAGCTGTTCCCCGATTTGCGCGTGGATACCGCGCTGCCGCCGCAGACCGTGCTGCTGTATGTGCATCCCGCACTGATCGAGCAGGCGCTGTTCAATATCCTGGAGAACGCCGCGCGCTTCTCGCCGCCCGGCGAAGCCGTGCGCGTCGTCGTGCGCACCAAGGGCGAGCAGGTGCAGATCGACGTGATCGACCGCGGCCCCGGCATACCCGAAGACGAGCGCGCGCGGATCTTCGACATGTTCTATTCGGTGTCGCGCGGCGACCGCGCGCCGCAGGGCACGGGTCTTGGCCTTGCCATCTGCCGCGGCATGATCGGCGCACACGGCGGCAGCGTGGAGGCCTTGCCGGGCGACGGCGTTGGCACCACCATTCGCATCACCTTGCCCTTGCCGGCGCCACCCGCGAACCACACATGACGTCCGCTGCGCGTGTCCTGGTCGTCGACGACGAGGCGCAGATCCGCAAATTCCTCGACATCGGCCTGCGCGCCGAAGGCTACGAGGTGCTGCTCGCGGCCAACGCGGCCGAAGGGCTGGCGCTGGCGGCCACGCGCTCGCCCGACCTGGTCATCCTCGACATCGGCCTGCCCGACAAGGAAGGGCATGAAGTTCTTGCCGAGCTGCGCCAGTGGAGCCACGTGCCCGTGGTGATGCTGTCCGTGCGCGATGCGGAAAGCGAAAAGGTGAAGGCGCTGGACGCCGGCGCCAACGACTACGTCACCAAGCCCTTCGGCATCCAGGAGCTGATGGCCCGCCTGCGCGCCCTCATGCGCAACCGCCAGGGCGAGCCCGAGGCCACCCAGCGCTACGATGATGGACGCCTCGCCATCGACCTGTCCCGGCGGGAGGTCTTCCTCGATGGCGCGCCGCTCTCGCTCACCCGCAAGGAATACGCCGTGCTGGCCCTGCTGTTGCGCCACGCCGGCCGCGTGGTGACCCAGCAACAGCTGCTGCGCGACATCTGGGGCGCCACCCACACCCACGACAGCCACTACCTGCGCATCGTGGTCGGCAAGCTGCGCCAGAAGCTGGGTGACGACCCGGCCGCCCCCCGCTGGCTCAAGACCGAGCCCGGGGTCGGCTACCGCTTCATCAGCGGCGCCTGAGCCGGGCCCGGCGTCGCAAGCCCTGAGAGCCCTTAGTGGTCTGATTCCCTGATACTTTTTCGCCCAACCCGGACAGCGGGGCAGGGCGAAGGCTGGCCGAATTCACAGTTACCCGCCGCCGGTCAACGCCTGTCTCCGCGGCCAGGGCACGGTTATGATGGCTGCCTGTTCAACATCCCGGCGCTGACCGCCCCAGAACGCAGCGCCGGCTCACAGAGGAAACAACATCCATGGCACGTGGCATCAACAAGGTCATCATCGTCGGCAACCTCGGCGCCGACCCGGAAACCCGCTACACCGGCAACGGCACCGCGATCACCAGCATCCGCATCGCGACCTCCGAAAACTGGACCGACAAGCAGAGCGGCGAAAAGCAGGAACGCACCGAGTGGCACCGCGTGAAGCTGTTCGGCCGCCTCGCCGAAATCGCCGGCGAATACCTGAAGAAGGGCCGCCAGGTCTACATCGAAGGCTCGCTGCGCACCGACAAGTACACCGACAAGGACGGCATCGAACGCTTCAGCACCGACATCATCGCCGCTGAAATGCAGATGCTCGGTGGCAACGCCGAAGGCGGCATGGGCGGCGGTGGCGGCGGCAACTTCCAGCGCTCGCAGGGCGGCGGCGGTGGCGGCCAGCGCCAGGGCGGCTACGGCGGTGGCGGCCAGCAGTCCCGCGGTGGCGACAACTACGGCAACCAGCAGCGCCAGTCCGCCCCGCCGGTGCAGAACAACAGCTTCGGCGACGACGATATTCCGTTCTAAAACGTACCTTAGACCATTGTTGTAAGGTTTTTAATCCTAAACCCCCGATTCGTCGGGGGTTTTCTTTTTTCTAAATGGATGTTTTCGAGTCGAATTCCATCCTGGATCATCGCCTAAGCTGCACCTTGGGAACTGTTGTGAACCCTCAGTCGGAGCGCGGAGATGCGACTTGGATATAGAACGCAAGGCTTCGTCCTGGGAAGCGGCGAGAGGTATTGCCTGCTCGTCGATCCCGACTCTGGCATGCCTCTTTTCTACCCGAACCTGTTTGTGACAACGCAAGTTCGAAATCGATCGCTATCGGTAGCCAGCATGGATGCTGCTTCTGCGGCGATCAACGTACTGCTTACCTATTGCACCGAGCGTGGGATCGATCTGGAGAGTCGAATCAGGGCACGGCGCTTTTTCAATCCCGCGGAGTTGGACGCAATCCGGGATGAGTGCCAGAGGCGCTGGAGCAAGCATGGTGGCCCTGCGGTCGTGCCGTTTCGGAGGCGCAAAGCAAGGCAGAGGATAGGGGCTGGAAGCGAATACGCCCGCTTGACACATATTGCGAACTACCTTCGCTGGCTCTCCCATACCCTGCTTGGATTCACGGTCGATGAGTCGACTGCACGTCAGATTGATCTGGTTCATCGTGGGTTGATCGGTCGGCGACCGGTTGGAAAACGGTCGGCTGCCGTCAAGTGTGGCCCGACTCCCGAACAGGTGGTCACACTTCAAGAAGTTGTTGACCCCACAGCAGGACATGCAGCGAGCACCGCGCCGCTTGCTTGGGTTGAGAAACCCTTGGATGGCCGCCAAGGGGTTGCCGCGCGGCCCCGCGAACGCAACGGGGTCACCGCCCCAGCCGGGCATGGCTCAACAGACAACGTGTCGATGATGCAAAACCCCCATCAGGGGGATAGGGCACTGCTTATCCCAGGGGCACACTCCGCTCATCACAGCGCGCCGTCACACGTTGATGAACGAGCAAGCGTGACAGGTTGACATCCGTGAGCTGCCCTGTCGTGTGCCGGGTAGTGACCCTGCTTTTATCTGTTTCCCGGAGTACGTCCATGGGCAAGAAAGTCGCTGAAATTCTCGTTGAGGTCCTGGAACAGGCGGGTGTTGAACGCTGCTACGGCATCGTTGGCGACACCCTCAATCTGTTTGCGGAAAGTTTGGACAAGAGTTCCATCGAGTGGGTCCATGTGCGCCACGAGGAAGCCGGTGCATTCGCAGCTGGGGCCGAAGCTCAGCTCACTGGCGGACTGACCGCATGCGCCGGCTCGTGTGGTCCCGGTAGCCTGCACTTCATCAACGGCCTGTACGAAGCCAATCGCAATCGTTCGCCGGTGGTCCTGATCGCGAGCCAGATCATGAGTAGCGAGCTGGGCTTTGAATTTATCCAGGAAGTGGATTTCAAGTCGCTATTCAAAGAGTGCTCGGTCTACTGCGAACAGATCTATACGCCTGAACAAGCACGTCGAAAAGTGGTGGCGGCGTGTCAAGCGGCGATCGCCTTGAAGGGTGTCGCGGTTCTCATCGTGCCAGTCGATATGTCGCATGGCGAGGTGAAAGAGGACTTCCCATATCGCGTGCATAACGCGCAGCCGCTTATTCGACCGAACGACCAGGAAATCAGCGACATCGCGAAGATCCTCAACGAGGGTCAGAAGATCGCTATCTATGCGGGGTCCGGTTGCGAAGGTGCGCTCGACGAGATCAAGGCGGTGGCTGACAGGCTCAAGGCGCCAGTCGCCCATACGTCTCGTGCCAAAGATGCACTGGCCTACGATAACCCGTACAACGTCGGCATGACCGGCATCTTAGGTAACGAAGCCGGATACAACGCCATCCTGGAGTGCGACACGCTACTCATGCTGGGCGCCGACTTTGCCTGGCGCCAGTTCTACCCAGACCACGCCCAGATTGTGCAGATCGACATCAAGCCGACGCACCTGGGCCGACGCCATCACGTGTCGCTCGGGGCGGTGGGCGACGTCAAGGCAACACTGCAGGCGCTTCTTCCGCATCTGGAAGAAAATCCGGACGAGTCGTTCCTTGGGGAATTTGTCGATCGCTACAAGAAGGTTATCGAGGAAACACAGAAGCACCTCAAGCCCGGTCATGACGACACCATCCCTGCCTCATACTTGATGTCGCGTATAAATAAGTATGCGGCCGATGACTCTTTGCTGGTTGCCGACGACGGATCACCCATTGTCTGGGCCACTCGCCATTTCGACGCCAACGGTAAGCGGCGCATTTTTGGCAGTCTTCTCCATGGAACCATGGCTTCCGCACTGTCCAGCTCATTTGGCTTGCAAAAAGCCGCACCTGACCGCCAGGTCATCGCCTGTTGCGGCGATGGCGGGCTCACTATGCTCTTTGGTGAACTGATCACGACCATTCAAGAGAACATACCGGTCAAGATCATCGTGTTTGACAACGGCAAGCTGGGTTTTGTGGAAATCGAACAGAAGGCCGAAGGTATCCTGGACACCTTCACCAAGCTCAAGAACCCGGACTTCGGCAAGGTGGCTGAGGCCATTGGGCTGTGGGGCAAAACGGTCAATAAAGCTGCCGATCTCGATGGCGCGATCCAAGAGTTGCTGGCCCAGCCGGGTCCTGGTCTGCTCAACGTCATCGTCAATCAGTTGGAACTGGTGAAGCCACCCATGATTGAGTTGAAGCCGGTGGTAGGCATGGCTTTGTATTCCGCGCGCGCCATTCTGCACGGACGTGGCGCAGATGTGCTGGAAATGATCCGCGAAAATATCTGAGTTTTCTGGGCCGCACGCAGCCTCGTTCGCAGGCCCTTCCGGGACCACCCTTCGGGGTGGCCTTTACTCGCGGTGTTCCAGCGATTTAGGCAGCCACCTGCGCAAACCGTTGTGAAGCGGGCAGTACTGGGCCATCGACAGGTTGCCGTCGGAGACGCCCAGTTGCCTCATCACCGTGGTCGACAAACGACCTTGGCCAGCCCGACTCGCACAGAGGTTTGTCGGATGCACATCTTTCATAGGCAACCATTCCATTTGGCAACACGCACGGCGACGCTGGTAGTCGCCGGTGCGTTGCTCTGCGCATGCAGCCAATCGCCTTCGCGAAACATCTTGGGGTCTTACTTTCCGACATGGATGCTTTGCGCTTTGGTCGGCATCGTTGGCACCTTTGTCTTGCGCGCTGTGTTGGCCAAGGCCGATATCGACAAAGATCTTCCTGTTCCCGTGCTCGTTTATCTAAGTGTCTGGATCGCCATCACCCTGGCGGTCTGGCTGTTCTGGTTGGGCTAAGGAGAGACGCACATGTCTACAAAGCGTCTTGCCGCACGCGTGATCGCCTTCCTTTCCTTCGCTCTTGCGCTGGTACTCATCGTTGTATGTGTGATTGTCGTGGACCGGCGGCCACGCACGCACGACGGCTATGTCTACGCCTATAGCGCCTTGCTCACGCCGGAGGTAAGCGGTCGCATCGTGGCGATCCAAATCCGCAATGATCAAGTGGTTCATAAGGGCGATGTGCTTTTGCGCATCGATCCCGAGCCCTTTCAATACAAGTTGGAACAGGCAAAAGCACAAGTGGCCGCACTGAAGGCGCAGATCGACCTTACCGGCCGACAAGTGACTTCCCAAGGCTCCGGCGCCGAGGCTGCCGCGCGGCAGGTGGATCGTGCACGCCAGCAAGTCTCTCTTGCGCAGGACACGCGAAAGCGCCTGGAGCCATTGGCGGCCCGGGGCTTCGCCACCGCACAGCAGCTCGATCAGGCGCAGACCGATGAGCGCAGCGCGGAAGCACAACTGGCCTCTTCCATCCAACAAGCATCGCAAGCCAAGGAAGCCATCGGCGATGTGGAAAGCCTGAAAGCGCAGTTGCTGGGAGCCATGGCGGCACAGCAGCTGGCCGAGCGTGACCTGAGAGAAACGACGATCAACGCCCCCTTCAATGGGCGCGTCGTTGGTTTCAACCTGGCGCAGGGATCCTTCGCCACGGCGGGGCACCCGCTGCTGACCGTGATCGATGACGACAATTGGTACGCCATCGCCAACTTCCGCGAAACAGACCTTGCGCATCTACACGCGGGGGACGTGGCCACGGTATGGGTTATGGGCCATGACGACCAACCGCTTGCCGGCTCGGTCGAAAGCCTGGGCCCTGGCGTGCAACCCACCGGTTCCGTGGGACCGGGTTTGCCGCAAGTAGACCGTAATCTCAACTGGGTGGTGGTGGCGCAGCGTTTTCCCGTCTGGATCCATTTGCGACGCAGCGACGCGTCTTTCCTGCGCATTGGCGCAACGGCTTCGGTGCGGGTGACACATGATCACGCAGGCTGAAACCGCGACAGATCAAATCTCGTCATTCGTAGGCCGGGAGCTGGCGCTCACGCCCGAGCGCCGACGTTCGATCGCACGCATCTCGCTTGGTTGTGCGGTCATGGTTGCCGTCACCATGACATTCAAAGTTCCGCTACCTGCGTACGCCGCCTATCTTGTCTTTATCGCTAGCCAGGAAGACGCGGCGTCCACCCTGAAGACCTCACTGGGCGGCGTCGTCGCGGCCACCATCGCGGTAGCGATTTCGCTGCTGTTCTACATCTTCGATGCCGGGGAGCCAGCACTGCGCATCCCGCTGCTCGCACTCAGCACCTTCGCCGGTGCTTTCTTTACCCGCACCAGCTCGTTGGGGCCGATTGCGTTTTTGTCCGGCTACATACTGGTGCTGACGCAAACGCTGGCGGACGAAATCCCCTTCACCGATCCGCTGACTCATCAACTACTTTGGCTGTGGGTCGTGGTGGCGGCACCGATCGCGGTCACGGCCACCATGCATCTGTTGTTTGGCGAAAGCCCCGTGGCCTTGTCACAGCAACGCGCCGCCAATCTGTTCGAACGCCTGGCTCGCCATGTCGAAGATCCTTGCTCCGAGCCGGCGAACAGGCTGCGCGATGAACTGATCGCGCTGAGCCAACTCAAGAACAAGGCGCTTCAGTGGGACAAGCAGCTAAAGGTGTTTGCCCAGGAGGACGACACCCTGATTGCCTTGCTGCTTGAGACCCTGGCGATTTCCTCGCATCTATCAGACGAGGACCCGGACACCCGGCGCAACGCATCCGCGGCCATACGTGCCGCCGGAAGAGCATTCGTCCGGAGACGCCATTCGCATGCCGAACCCGAGCGTCCTTCCTCGCTTGATCCCGTGAAGCCTTCGACGCAGGCGACTGGGCGCTCACTGCAATGTGCCGTTCGTGAGCTTCTTGACTGCGCCCGGGGTGTGGCTGCTGTCGTTGCCCGAGTCGAGCCGGCTTCGCCAGGCACGCATCGCTTCCTGGTGCCCGACGCTCTTCTGAACCGTGGACACGCGCGCTTCGCCATCAAGGTCATGCTGGCGGTGCTCGGCTCGTATGCAACTTATACGCTGCTTGACTGGCCAGGCATCCGCACGGCCGTCACCACGTGCTTCTTCGTGTCGCTGTCGACGTTCGGCGAGAGCATGCACAAGTTCACGCTACGTGCCTCCGGCGCCCTCATCGGTGGTCTGATGGCCGGTCTGTGCATCGTCTTCGTCATGCCGCTGCTAACGGATATCGGGCAACTTTGCCTGTTGATCGCTGCGGTATCGGCTTTCGCCGCCTGGATATCCACGGGGAGTCAAGCGATCAGCTATGCCGGCATGCAACTGGCCTTCGCCTTCTTCTTGGGCGTACTGCAAGACTACGGACCGAACACGGATCTCACGGTTTTGCGCGATCGCATCGTCGGCATCCTGATAGGCAACCTATGGGTGACGCTGGTCTTCGCATCCCTATGGCCGGTAAGTGCTGCCCAACAGGCGCGTGCCTTGCGTGCAGCTGCCTTGAAAAAGATCAGTGCCATGCTGCGGAGTTCGCATGGAAGATCGTACCAAGACTTTTTTCTGATCCAGCAGGACTTGTCGCGCGCCGACACGATGCAGGCACGCGCCGCCTTCGAATGGCGAAACATCAGCAAAAACAAGCAAGAACCGTCACTCGACGCCGCCGAGCGCATCGCGACGCATGCGCTCATCCTTCTGCGTGTGCGTGACGCAGAATCGCATGGCACTGCGATGACAGAGGCGAATGCTCAGCTCGCTTTACAGATCGATGCGCTGCTCGATGCCGGCCAAGCCCCGCCAAGAATGTCAGACCTGCCAGAAACGACATCTTCATTGCTACATCAAGCCCGCGCTCAACTTGAAGAGGATCTTGGCCATGTCACGCGTTTCCGCTGAGCACCGGACGCTTCGGTGCCGGATGCTGGCTGTTGCTCTGGTGCTCTATGGTGGAGCGGGGCAGGTCTATGCACAACTTGGCGACGCGCGTTCAGCCGTATCCACGACGAAGCTCATCGGGGAGCACAAGGTTTACTCACTGCAAGATCTGATTGGCGTGGCGCTGGAGAGCAATCCATCGTATCTGGAGGCGGAGCAGCAGGCACTTCACGCTCATCTCGAAACATCTCTGGTGAGGGCTCAGTACGCCCCGCAAGTCAACATCAAAGCCCTGGCTGGCAACGAGCACACGCCTCTACCGATTACGCGCAACGTCTCGCCTCGTGGCTACATCGTATCGACTTCTCGCGAGATTATTCCTTCTCTTCAATTGAAGTGGCTGCTATTTGATTTTGGACGCAAGAAGGGCCAGGTGGAGGAAGCCACGCAGCTGGCTCTGGCCGCTGAGTCTGGCCTATTGGGAGCGCAAGAGAAGCTCGTGTTTGAGGTTTCACGCGCCTACTTCGACGTGATGTCTGCACAGGGAAAGGTGCGTGCGGCAGAGAAGGGCTTGCATGCGGCACAGCTCATGGAAGAAGCCGTCAACGATCAGAAGCAGCATGGACGCGCCACGGTAGTTCAGGTGGCGGAAGCCCATAGGCAGACGGCGGCTGCGCAAGTTACCCTCACGAGAGCCTCAGGCGCTGCGCAGACAGCATTTGCGATGCTAGTGGCCACGGTGGGGCTGCCTGCGGAATCGCAGTTTCAACTGTCGTCACCTTCAGGCGTAGGCCTGGACGCTGTCCAGAAACCCACTCTTGCGGCGCTGATCGATACCGCCATGGGCAATCGACCGGACATTCTCGCCGCGCAAAGCAAGGTGGCAGCTGCAGCCGCAAAGGTTGCGGCCACCAAGGCCGACTACCACCCTACCATCAGCATCGAAGCCCAGGTCTACCAGAATATCGGCAAAACCAGCAGCGACAACAGCCCGTTCTCCAGTATCAATCTCACCGGCAACAGTATCTTCGTAGCGTTCGAGCTCCCGCTATTTGACGGTGGAGCGCGCGCAACCAAGGTATCTCTAGCCAGTTCGGAGAGAGCACAAGCGGAAGACGCATTGGCCGAGACCAAAAATCTCGCCGTCCAGCAAGTCGTGCAAAGCTACAACGACCTGAAGACCAGTGTGGACAACCGCAGGCAGGCAGTCGATTACACCCAGGCGACCGAGATCGCGTATCAAGCTTCTCTTGACTCGTACAGGCACGGCATGGCCAGCGTCACCGATCTAACCAATGACGAGGCTGCGTTCGCTCAGGCCGAAGCCAGCCAGGAAGATGCCAATGCAGATGTCATGATCGCGCAAGCCGCGTTAGCGCTGGCAACCGGTCAGCGTACCGCGGGGCCTTAGCCTCGTCGCCCCTCGCGCCCACTCGCGAGCTTTATGGCTTGATCCCACCGTCGTGCGGAACTTACGGGGCCGTCTGCAGAAGTCGAATGGCGAAGACGCCTTGGCGGGCGTTTTGATGCCTCGAGGAATGGGACTTCAAGATGCTGCGCTGCTCCAACGGGGGGGCCTCGAACCAGCGTAGGCGTCTACAACGGGTTAGCCTTGCATGCCACATAGCTTCATGATCAGGCGCAGCAGTGACGCCGCGACGGCCAAGGAGCAGGCGCTTGCTAGCCATATGGCGATAAACCATCCGAAACGCCGAGTCCATAGGCTGACCGGCTTTGCTGCGCCGATCATCAGTGGTAGCCCTCGGTCGTTCCGATCTTGCCGCGAAACACAAAGTAGGACCAGGCGCTGTAGGCAAGGATAAACGGAATGATCAGCAGGGCGCCTACAAGGGCGAAGCCCATGCTCTGCTCCGGCCCCGCTGCATCGCGAAACGAGATGGATGGCGGGACGATATGGGGCCATATGCTGATGATCAGCCCCGTATAGCCCAGGAACAGAAGAAACAGCGTCAAGACAAACGGCTTTGCCTGACCGTCGCGTCGCAACGACCTCACGACGGCCCATGATGTAAAGAGAACCAAGATCGGCACGGGACAGAAGAACGCGATATTCGGCAACACGAACCATCGCTGTGCAATACCTGGGTGAGCCAGCGGCGTCCACACGCTCACTATCGCTATGGCAACCAACAAGATCATGAGCAACAGCTGTGCCGCCCTGCGCATGAGACCTTGGATGAGGCCATCTGTCTTCATGACTAGCCACGTCGCGCCCAGGAGGCCATAAGCGACAACGAGACAGAGGCCAGTGAATACACTGAAGGGCGACAGAAAATCGAGCGCGCCTCCGGTGAAGACCAGGTTGTCCACGCTAAAGCCGTTGATGATGGCACCCAAAGCGACACCCTGCGAGAGGGTGGCGATGAATGATCCCCACGTGAAGGCTTTATCCCAGAATGGCTTGTGCGCTTCGTCTGCCTTGAAACGAAATTCGAAAGCGACGCCGCGCAAGATCAGCCCGATCAACATGAAGATGAGCGGAAAATACAGCGCGCTAAGCAAAATGGAGTAGGCCGTAGGAAACGCTGCGAGCAGTCCCGCTCCCCCCAGGACAAGCCACGTTTCATTGCCGTCCCACACGGGCGCCACCGTGTTAACCATCCGGTCGCGGTCCTCCCGATGGCGTATCAGCGGCAGAAGCATGCCGATACCCAGATCGAAGCCGTCCATGATGACGTACATCATCAACCCGAAGCCGATGATGACCGTCCAGATAAGTGGCAGATCAATGCCCATCAGTTCCCCCTAGCCAGTTCATTTGGTGATCGCAGGATCGATGTTGTCCGGCGCTGCGGAGAGCGGTCGCGCCGGACGCCTGACCTGGTTTTGCTCCAGTCGGTGCGCGCCGCGGACGCCGTGCGGCCCCTTGGCTACAAGCTTCAACATGTAGCTCACGCCGGTGCCGAACACGAAGACGTACACGACCACGAAGATCGCCAGCGTGGTGGATACGGCTGCGGCCGAATGGTTCGAAACCGCGTTTTCCGTTCGGAGCAGCCCATAAACCAACCACGGCTGGCGACCAATTTCAGTGGTCATCCAACCGGCCAAAAGGGCGATCAAGCCGCTGGGGCCCATGAGCGTTGCAAATCGTAGGAAGAGGTGCGAGCTATAGAGGCGTTTGCGTACGCGCAGCACGGCACCCCACAGACCGAGCAGCAGCATCAAGAAACCGAGCCCTGCCATCAGGCGGAAGGTCCAGAACACGATGCTCGAATTGGGTCGATCGGCCTTGGGAAAGGACTTCAATGGCGGGATTTGCCCATGAAGACTATGCGTAAGCAAGATGCTGCCCAGGCGCGGCACTTCCACAGCAGCATGGGTTACTTCGGCTTCCATGTCGGGGAACCCAACCAGGACCAGCGGGCTGCTATCTCCCGTGCTTTCCCAGTGCCCTTCAATGGCAGCAATTTTTGCGGGCTGGTATTTGAGTGTGTTCAGGCCATGCGCGTCACCCAGAAAAATTTGAATGGGCGCAACGATGACGATCATCCACATCGCCATCGACAGCATCGTGCGCACCGCCTCGCTACTGTGTCCCTTCAGGAGATGCCACGCGCCTGAGGCGCCGACGAATAGCGCGGTCGATAGATATGCCGCCACCGTCATATGAGCCAGGCGGAACGGGAAGGAAGGGTTGAAAATCACTTTCAGCCAGTCGACAGGGATCGCGCGGCCATTGACGATGACAAAGCCTTGCGGTGTCTGCATCCAGCTATTGGACGCCAGGATCCAGGTGGTGGATATCAAGGTGCCAACGGCCACCATGACCGTGGCGAAGAAGTGCAGGCCAGGACCCACCTTGTCGCGACCGAACAGCATGACGCCGAGAAAGCCGGCTTCAAGAAAGAATGCGGTCAATACTTCGTAAGCAAGCAGCGGCCCTGTAATGCCGCCGGCCACCGAAGAGAACTGGCTCCAGTTGGTACCGAACTCGTAGGCCATCACTAGGCCGGAAACGACCCCCATGCCGAAATTGACGGCAAAGACGTGCATCCAGAACTGATAGAGGTCTTGGTAAACGCGCTCTTTCTTCCAAAGCCATAAGGCCTCTAGCACCACCAGAAAGCTGGCCAGGCCGATGGTGATGGCAGGGAAGATGATGTGGACCGACACCGTGAAGGCAAACTGCATTCTCGACAATTCGAGCGACGTCAAGCCGAACATATGGGATCCTCGGGGCGCATGGCGGGCTCATGATCAAACAGGGGTCTGACCTGGCTATAGGCGGCTCAGAAGGATGACGGTGGCCGCATTGACCTTCGCAAATGTCGCGAGGTAATTAGGGTTAACGGGAATAGCGCTCAGGTCGATCGGCTCGCCATCACAACGTGGGTATCGTGCATTTGGGAAGACGGTGCGTGAGGCCTGCGGTGACGTTGCGCCAGCCAGTGGTGTTCGTCGCCGCGATGGATGCACTTGCCGTCGGCGCCAGCCTGTTCGTTGGCGCCGACACTGAAGCAAAGATCCCCGATACGCGGCCGCTAGGCGCCCCCCCGAATGGGGGCATTTTCTCGGATCAGTTTGGGTCAACGATATAGCGTCCTTCGAGTACAGGTGTCTGGCTATAGCCAAGCTGTCGTCAGCGGCGGCAACAGCGCGGAGCCGTTCCAGGACTGCCTGCTTCCATCGCCTATGGCCAGTAAACGTACGCAGTACCACGAGGGGCATAGGTTATCTTTAACTCGCCTGGGCTCAATGCGCGCCTGGCGCAACAATTTGCGTACCGGCATAGGGCGTATCGCGGTGGCTATCGGGTCCAACAGGATCAACTTTCTGATACTGGTGTTATGGCTGGCGTTGGTGGCGGCTAGCCCGGCGCGGGCGGATGCCCGTCCGTGGACACTGGATCGCTACCAGCATTCGACATGGACGACACGCGATGGTGCTCCCGTCGGCGTAACTAGCCTGACTCAGACGAACGACGGTTTTATCTGGATCGGGTCATCGGAAGGCCTGTTCCGCTTCGATGGCCTTCGCTTTCAACATATCGAGAATATCGGCTCCGTGGCGTTGCCCAAACTGCCGCTCATGACCGTGTTCGCCGGCGCGGACGGGGGACTATGGCTGGGCTACTCGCACGGCCCCATCTTCGAAATCAAAGGCGACACCGTCGCGCATGTGAGTTCCGAAGAACACGGGCCGGTCAGCACCATCAATAGTCAGTTCGTCGATAGCCCACAGGGTGGCATCTGGGCTGCGGTGTCACCGGGTGTCATGACCTTTGATGGAAAGGAATGGATTATTCCAGACGCCGGCTTTCAAGATCTCTTGAATCAGAAGACGGAGAACGTGACCCGCGTACTCGTCGATCGCAACGGAAACGTGTGGACAGGCACGGGAGAGAAGCTTCTCTATCGGCCAGCGCATTCGACGCAGTTCATGACATTGGCACCGTCGGAGCAGAAGGGTCAGATCTCAGACATTGTGCAAAGTAGGGACGGAAGCGTCTGGATTTGCTACACCGAAAGCGGCATCGAACGATGGGACACCCGTACACAGACACCGATCAGATCCGACGCGGGTGCGTTGTCTCAATTGCGGGCACGATTTTTGGCGTTCGATAGGCAAGGAAACGCTTGGGTAAGCACCCAGAAAAACGGCATTGCGCAGGTGCCGGAAGCGTATCTTAACGACGGGAATGGAGTCGCTTCAGGCACATTGGCGGTAGGAAAGTTCGATAGTTCCAACGGCCTGAGCGCGGACGCCGCGGGGACGCTCTTGGTTGATCGAGAAGACAATCTATGGGTGGGAACAAGCCACGGAATCGATCGCTTCAGTCGGAGCAACTTTGCCCGGTCCCCGTTTCCTGAAAACGGAGGCACGTACGCGCTCGCCGCTGGCAAAGACGGTTCGGTTTGGGCTGGAATGCAGCTGCAAGCCACCGTGAAGCTGAAGGACGGGCATCTCAGTACATCGATCCCTGGCACAGTGCCGGCAATCTTCGTCGACCGAGACGGCAACACCTATCTATCGCGAATTAATCCAGACGATTCGTTTGATTTGTGGGCAATCAACGACGCGAACACCAAGTTGCTTGTCCATTCAAAGACGCCTTGGAACGCCATGAGCGCTATTGTCAAAGATAGCCATGGTGTTATCTGGGGATTGTCGGAACTTTCAAACAATGGCCGCGGAAATTTGTTCTCACTTCATGGCGATCAATGGGCGATGCTTGAAGTGCCGAAAGTGAAGCGTCCCCCGTCCTCGCTGTATGCAGACGACAGTGGGCGCGTGTGGTACGGGTACTTGCGAGGCCGCAACAACGATGATCTCGTAGGAGTCATCGATGGCGGCAAGGCCTCCCTGCTCGGTGCGGAGCAAGGAGTGACTATTGGCAGCATCGGTGCCTTTATGAGTGATGGCCGGCGCCTTTGGGTTGGCGGTAGCGAAGGTCTTGGCTTTATGGACGGCATGCGCATGCACGCCGCTCGACTGTCTCAAGAATCGTTAGGACAAATCACGGGCATCGTCTTCGCGTCGAACGACGATATGTGGATACACGCAATGTCCGGTGTTTACCGTGTGCCCGCTAAGGATGTCATCCGGTCCGAGAACGATCCCTCACATGTCTTGCCTCTGACGAAGTTCGATGGTTTGGATGGCTTGCCCGGCCCTCCGGATATTCACTGGGCGCATCCAACGGTGGTTAAGAGCACAGATGGACGGTTGTGGTTCGCCACCATCAATGGCGTGGTTTGGCTGGATCCCACTCAGCTTATAAGCAATCCTGTTCCGCCATCGATCTCGATCACGAAAGTGCTCGCCGACGACGTCGCTTACGGTCCACATGACAGTCTGACCTTTCCCGCGCTGACTCATAACATCGACATAGAGTTCTCAGTACTCAGCTTTTCGACACCAGAACGCGTCGATGCGAAGGTGCGCCTGCTTGGAGTCGATGCTGACTGGCAAAGTATCGGCTCACGCCGGGAAATAAGCTATTCCAATCTAGCGCCAGGAAAGCATCAGATCGATATCGAAGCTCTCAACAGCGATGGAGTCAGAAGCCAGGAAGATACGCGACTCGTCTTCTACATCAAGCCAGCCTACTACCAGACTCTTTGGTTCAAAGCTCTTTGCTTGCTGACCATTTTGGCCGCCCTATGGCTAGCGGTCGCGTTGCGACTGCGCCAGGCATCTCGGCGATTGCGCATTAGCCTCGAGGCCAAACACAAAGAGCGCGAAAGCATCGCCCGCGAGCTCCACGACACACTGCTGCAAGGCATGCAGGGTTTGCTGATGCAAATGGAGTTCTGGGCCCAAAGAACCGACCTTGCCCCGCAACAGCGCGATGCGGCCACGGCGATCGAAGAAAAAATGCGCGACGTTCTGATCGACGGTCGCGACAAAATTCGTCTCCTGCGGCAGGACGATAAGCGCGATTTGGACCTTGTTTCGGAATTGCTCACCGTCGGCCAGGGCGCATCCGCAATCTCCCCAAGCCTCTTTTCCTTGCGCGTGGAAGGCGAGCCTTTGCCTGTTTGCCAGGAGGCCAGAATTGAGATTTTCGCGATCGCTCGTGAGGCCATCCTTAATGCCTACCGCCACGCCGATGCAGGCCACGTCGTCGTGACCATCACCTACGAGGCGAGCGCACTCAAAGTTGCCGTTAGTGACGATGGCGTGGGTATCGATAAAGAGCTTATGGAAGCGCGGCAACGTGCAGGCCACTGGGGCATCTCAGGTATGCACGAGCGCGCCGAGAAGATCAACGCGCACCTGCAAATAGACGCTTCTTCGCAAGGCACTACCATCCGTTTGACCATCCCCAAGCGCGAAGCCTATCTCTCTCATTCCGGGGCAAATTGGAGCCGACTCCCATGGTGGAGGCAGCAGACGCCACGCAGGCATAAAACCGATAAAGCCAGCGCGTGAAGCATGCTAAATACCCTTTCGAGCGTTGATATATTGCGCCCAGTTGTGCATAGTCGAACGATCACGAGTGTCACATCAATCGCGCCATCTCCTCTAATCATTGGCATTTATCACGTGTTTGGACGAGACCTTGAACGAAGCGCCAGAGCGGTTCCGCATTCTCATTGCCGATGACCATCCCATGATCAGGGATGGCCTGCGGGCCATGCTCTCTGCCGAACATGACATGGTCGTCGTCGGTGAAGCCGGCGACGGCAAAGAAGCCATTGAGGGCTATCGCGATCTGCGGCCGGATCTGTTGCTCATCGATCTGCAGATGCCTGAAATAGACGGCTTGCAGGCCATCTCTATCATCCGTGAAGAGTTTGCCGACGCCGCCATCATTGTTCTGACGAGCTTCCTCGGAGATGCCCGCGTCGCACGCGCATTTGCGCTTGGCGCAAGGTCGTATCTCCTGAAGACGGCGCGTGCCCAGGAGATCGTCCGCGCCATCCGCGGTGCGCTCGTCGGCCGGCGAACCATCGCCTCGGACGTCGCACAGCAGGTTGCCCAGCACATGGGGGAGGAGCAGCTGACCGATCGGGAGACGAGCATCCTTAAGCTGGTCGCCCAGGGCCGCAGCAATCGCAACATCGCCGACGCGCTGTTCATCTCTGAAGATACGGTCAAGGCGCGCCTGAAAAGCATTATGCGTAAGCTCAACGCCGACGACCGTACGCATGCCGTGATGATCGCTATCGGCCGCGGCTTTATCGACCCGGTGCAGTAGATCCAGCTCTTGCTTGCCACGGCCCGAGTTGCCGGCTGGCTCGATTGAATGCGGACAGGTAAGCGCGCCCGCCGGCGCGGCCAACCCTGCGTTACCTGCATCAACACAAGCCGGATTACGCGCAATTTGAAGCGTGGGTGCTGGAGCGCAACGGCGGCGAGCTGGAAGGCGCCGCGTTGGATCGCCTACGGCGCGCGCTGGCTGGGCAGCGTGTAGGCGCCGAAGTCGGCGATCTCGATGGCGTCGAAGGCTTGAGCGCGGATGATCTGGCGCATTGGGACGAGCATGGCTACGTCATCCTGCGCAACGCGATCACCCCGCAAGCGGCGGAAGCGGCGGAGCTGGCGATTTACGAATCCCTGGGGATGCGCCGGGACGATCCAGCGTCCTGGTATGGCGAAACGCTTGGTCATTCCATCTGGGTACCGCTGCTGCGGCATCCGGCACTGGTAGCCAATCGGCGCGCGGCAAGAATCCATAAGGCCCACGCACAGCTGTGGGGCCGCGAGGATCTCTGGGTCACCATCGACCAGGGCGGATTCAATCCGCCCGAGCACGAGCGCTGGCGATTCCCCGGCCCGCATTTGCACTGGGACGCCACGCTCGCCGAGCCGCATTGTTTCGACCTGCAGGGCATCCTGTATCTGGCGGACGTCGCCGAGAACCAGGGCGCATTCAGCTGCGTACCGGGCTTTCATCGCACGCTGAAAACGTGGCTGAAGAGCGTCCCCGCCGGTGTGGCTGCCAATGTCCATGCGCAGCGCACCTTGACGATGACGCCCATCGCGGCGAAGCGCGGCGACATGATTATCTGGCACCACCTGTTGCCACACGGAAGCAGCCCTAATCGCGCGCAACGGCCGCGCGTCGTGCAGTACATGTCGCTGCGGCCCACCCGTTTCCACTACACCGAAACATGGAAGGCGTAATGCCGGCAACATCGGTGTGCCGGACGCAGCCTGTCCCGTGTTGCGCCATGCGCATGTATTGAAAGCCATGGGGCCCTGCGGCATGCTCGCCGGACAGGGGGAACGTCATGTCATTCTTTCAGTTGAATCACTTCGCGCCGCATCTCAACGAGACCTTCAGCGTCGAGATCGATCAGGTGGACACACCTTTCGTGCTGGTGGAAGCGCGGCCGCTGCCTTATCGACCCATCGCCGGCATGGTGCGTGAACCATTTTCGCTGCTGTTTCGCCACGAAGCGGCAGTGGTCTTCCCACAGCGCACCTACAGCATGAAGCACCAGGGTTTGGGTGAATTCGGCATTTTCCTGGTCCCGATTGCGCGCGACCGCGACGGCTTCATCTACCAGGCGTTGTTCAACTGACGGGTGCTTCAGTGCGGCCAGGACATGCCCAGGTGCATGTCCGTGCGCTCGCCGGTGACAAAGCCCACTCGTTCGTAGAGCCGGCGCGCATCCGGGTTGTATACGGCAACGGAGAGCGTGAGCCGCGCCAGGCCTTGCTCGCGCACCCGTGACTGCAACCAGCGCAGCAATGCCGTGCCCACACCCCGGCCGCGCAGCGCGTCATCGATGAGGATATCGACGATGCGCAGCTCATTGACCTCGTGCCGAAGATAGAGGCGCCCCGCCGGTTGGCCATCGCGCATGACCACGAAATAGCCGGCCGGCGCGGGGTGCGCGAGGTAGTGGCGATGCTGCAGTTCAAATTGGCTGTCGCAGAAGGCCTGCTTGGCCGCATCGGGCCAGGGCATGCCGGCGAGCTCAGGCGCGCGCGATGCCGCGTAGAGCGCGCGAAAGTAGGGCAGGTCGGTGTCACGCGCGATGCGCAACGCGAGGCCATGCCCCGGATGCGCATCGAGCAGGTAGCCTGGCGTTTTCGTCGGTGACGGAAACGCCAGCGGTTCTGCGTGGATCATGGGCGCGATGGAAACTTGCCCGCCAGTGCAATGCAGAAATTCATCGCGAGATACGGTTGCTGATTGGGGTGTGCCAGGTTCTGGGTAGTGTTGGCGCCAAGCATGCTCGCCGGAAAGCTGCCGTTGGTCGTGGCATCGGTCGTGAAGGGCGAGATGTTGACCGGTGCAGTGATGGCATCCTGCGCCAGCGGTGTGCCGTGGCGCTTGGTGGCATCGTGTTGTGTGAACACGTTGACGGTGTGGATGTGCGATGCCAGCTCGCTGGGCACGAGCTGGACGCTCTCCGCACCGAAGACTTCACCGATATCGCGTTGCGACAACCCCGGTCCCTGGCCCACGCCGCAGGCTGCCTGGCCCTGGAAGTTGGGCAGCCCGAACGTGGTGGTGCCGTTGCCGCCGAAATTGATGCCAAGTAGCGAGAACAAGGCGGTGTTCTGCTGGATGGGCATGATTTGGCCGGCGCACTGTGCCCATTGGGATGGTGCGAAGTTGAACGAGAACAGCTGGATCTGGCCGAGAAATTGATCACTCATGGTGCATTCCCTGAATTGGTTGCAGTGCCGTGGCGGCTTACGACTGCGAGGGATAGACGCCGTTCCAACAGATGCAGTAGCGCACCGTCAGGCTTGGCATGCAGTTCTCATGCGGCTGGTTGCCGCCCGTGTTGGCGCTCACCATCGTATTGGCCACCTGTAGCGAGCTGAGTCCGGTCAGGTCGCTGGTGTAGAGCGTGTCGCCGCTCAGCGAGCCGAGCTCCACGGTATTGCCTGGCGTGCTTGTGTTGGCCGCCAGGGTGGTCGCCGCCATGGTGTGCGTGTGCGAGGGCAACTGGGGCGCGGTAAGCGTGACCTGCTCGCTGCCGTCCTTCAAACCCAGTGTGTAGTTTTGCAGGCCAAGGCCCTGCCCCACGTGCACGGGCACGCGGCTGCGCATGTCTGGGAGTGCGAACGTCGTCTGGCCATCGCCGCCATAGGTGGTGCCAAGCAGCGCGTACAGCGCGTCGTACTCGCTGATGGGCAGCAGGCTGCCGTCGCAGTCGAACCAGTTCTGCGGCGCGAAGGTATAGGGAAACAGGCGGATTTCGCCAAGGAAGGGTTCCATAGAGCGGTCTCCGCGTCAGCTACGTGAGGGAAAGATGCCGGACAGCGCGATGCAGAAGTTCAGCACCAGGTACGGCTGCAGATTCGGATGAGGTTGATCGGCGTTCGGCGTGGTGACCGTCCTTGCATTGAGCGGTACCTGCGTGCCGTTCGAGGGTGCGTAGAGGTTGCCGCTGGTGGTGCCGAACAGTCCTTGCGTGGGATTGCGCGCAACGGCGTTCGCTGAGCTGTAATTGGTGGCATGCGTGTGCGCCGGAATCTGCCCGGCTTGCAGCGTGACGCCCTCGGTGCCGCCAGACTGGCCCAGCGTGTAGTTGCTTCCACTGGTCGATTGGCCTATGCCAATCGGTGTACGGCCACGCAGGTCCGGCAGCTGAAAGGTGCTTACGCCGTTGCCGCCGTAGGTCACGCCGATCAGTGCGAACAAGGCCTGGTTCTGCGCAATCGGCAACAGCTGTCCGTTGCACATGGCGTAGCCCCTGGGCGCGAAGTTGAGCGCTGTGGGCGTGATTTGCCCGAGATACGGTTCTGACATGTTTTCCCCCTGTGTAGACGATCGACCGGTCCTGGCCGTCGTGCTCGTTTACTCTGGCGCAGCAAAGGTCAGATTGACAAGTGAACCGTGTGTTACATCACAATGTGTGGATGTGCTGCCGCGATCATTGACGATGCGGGCTACGCAGTGCTGCCGGATTTGCATATCGGCGACATGCGGCATGCAGTAAAAGGGGACGGCCGTAGCACGGCCGTGGCAGTCCGGTCGGGGTGGTTGTGACGCGTGCTTTGCGTACGTGTCGTTGCCGCTCGCCGGGCGCAAAACAGGGGATTGAAGGACCATGCATCACCGCCCGTGGATGCGCGCCGCCGTGCGCCTCATGTCGTTGCTGCGTTCGCCCCATGCGTGGGCGCTCACGCTTCTGCTCGTGTTGCTGGTTCCTGGCGCATCGCACGCGCAAACGGCGCCCTGCACGAGTTTCACCGTGCCCAATGCGAACACGACGCCGTCGACCAGCCCCATGGCGGCAGGCACGCAGATCGTCATCGATGCCACAGGTTGCGACAGCGGTGGCGGCCTGACCTCGGAAAGCGTCGCCACGGCGCATGGTCATGTGTCGGTCGATCCTCTGTCGGACCAGATCACCTACCTCAACAACAACGATGGTGCCACCACCGATACGTTCACCTTCAAGGACGATTTCGGCCGCACCGTTACCGTGACGGTGCTGATTGCCGCGCGCGCCACGACGCTCCCGGTGTCGCCTTCCTCCTTGGCGAACCCGCAGGTGGGCGTGCCCTACAGCGCCACCATCAGCACGACCAATGGAACCGGCCCCTACACGTATTCGCTCACCGGCAGCTTGCCGCCGGGTTTGACCTTTGCCAGCAATGCCGTCAACGCCACCATCAGCGGCACGGCGACGACGTCGGGTACGTCCAACATCACCATCAATGTGACAGACAGCGCCGGTGGCACGGGCGTGCAGAGCTATGCGATGACGGTGGCGGCGCCGCAGATCGTCACCAACCCGGTGCCCAACGCCGTCGTGAATGTGGCGTACTCTCAGACCTTGACCGCCAGCGGCGGCACGGCGCCCTATACGTTCTCGTTGGAATCCGGCTCGCTGCCTGCGGGCCTGTCGTTGAACACCAGCACGGGTGTCATCAGCGGTACGCCGACCACCGTTGGTTCGGCGACATTCGGCATACGCGCGACGGACAGCAGTCCCGGTCCGGGGGGTCCTTACTTCACCGTCACGTCGCTGACGATCAATGTGCAGAATCCGCCGCCGGTGGCCAACGCCGTCAACGCCACCGTGGCGTACGGCAGCACCAGCAATCCGATCGCGCTGAACATCACGGGAGGCACGGCGACCTCGGTGGCCGTCGGCACCAACGCCACCCACGGCACGGCGACGGCCAGCGGCACCTCGATCACCTACACGCCGGTGGTGGGCTATGCGGGCCCGGACAGCTTCACCTATACCGCGTCCAATACGGGCGGGACGTCATCGCCGGCCACGGTGACGGTGACGGTGTCGCCGCCGACCATCACGTATGCACCCGCCGCACCGACGCATGCCAGGGCGGGCGTTGCGTACAGCCAATCCATCGCCAGCGCGAGTGGCGGCAAGGCGCCCTACACCTATGCGTTGACGACGGGCAGCCTGCCGGCGGGCATCACACTGGGCAGCAACGGCACGCTGAGCGGTACGCCCACGGCGGTGGGTACGTTTGCCTTCACGGTGACCGCCACGGACAGTTCCACGGGCACCGGGCCGTTCTCGGCCTCGCCGGCCAGCGTCACGCTGGTCGTCGATGCGCCCTCCCTCGCGCTGTCGCCGGGCACGCTGCCTGACGCCACCTTGCATACCGCTTATGCCCAGACCGTGACCGGTTCGGGCGGCACGGCACCTTACGCCTACAGCGTGAGCGCCGGCGCCTTGCCGCCTGGCCTGTCGCTGAGCAGCAGCGGCGTCTTGAGCGGTACGCCGACCACCAACGGCTCGTACAACTTCAGCATTGCGGCGACCGACGCCACCACCGGTGCGGGTGCTCCCTTTGCCGCCACGCAGGCCTACTCGATGACGGTGAGTTCGCCGACCATCGTGCTGAGTCCTGCCAGCCTGCCCGTCTCGACAGTGGCAACCGCCTACAGTCAGGCCATCACGGCCAGCGGCGGCACGGCCCCGTATACGTTCGCGGTGACATCGGGCAGCTTGCCTGCCGGTCTCACATTGAGCGGCGCGGGCATGTTGTCCGGTACACCGACGGCGGGTGGCAGTTTCTCGTTCACCGTGACGGCCACGGACGCGAACACCAATGCCGGCAGCCAGAGTTATTCGCTGACGGTCAATGCGGCGACCGTCACCGTCAATCCCGGGTCCCTGCCTTCGGCCACCGATGGCGTGCCGTACTCGCAAATCCTCAGCAGCACCGGAGGCACGCCGCCTTATACGTTCAGCGTTACCGGTTCACTGCCGCCCGGCATGACGCTCGCGAGCAACGGCACGTTGTCGGGTGCGCCCACCGGCACCGGCACTTACAGCTTCATCGTGCAGGCCATGGACAGCAGCACGGGTACGGGGCCGTATTCCGGCGCGCGGCCCTACAGCATCACCGTGGCAGCGCCCACGCTGGGGCTTGCGCCAGCGGGTACTGCGCTCAGCGGTACGTATGGACAGCCCTACTCACAGACCTTCACGGCCACGAACGGCACGGGCCCGTATACCTATGCCGAGACCGGAACCCTGCCGGCTGGCATGGCGTGGAACGCCGCTACAGGCACGCTTTCCGGTACGCCCACGCAGTCGGGCAGCTTCCCGATCACGGTGACGGCGACCGATAGCAGTACGGGAGCGGGCGCGCCCTTCAACGTGTCCACCTTCTACACACTGACCATTGCCGCAGCGACCATCAACCTGACGCCCACCAGCGCGCCGGCGGGAGCCACGGGCGCCAGCTACAACCTTGCCCTGACCGCCAATGGCGGCATCGCGCCGTACACCTTTGCGATCAGCTCGGGCGCGTTGCCGGCAGGGATGAGCCTCAGCAGCGCAGGCAACCTCGCGGGCACGCCCACGTCGGCCGGCACGTTCGCCATTACGGTAAAGGCCACCGATGCGCATGGCGTGTTCGGCATGCAGGCATACTCTCTTGTCATCAATGCGCCAACGGTGACGCTGGCTCCCTCCAGCGTGCCGGCTGCGACCGCGGAAACGGCGTACAGCCAGACTCTCACGGCGAGCGGCGGCACGTCGCCTTACACGTACACGATCAGTTCCGGCGCCTTGCCTCCGGGCTTGTCGTTGAGCAGCGCTGGCGTGTTGTCGGGCACGCCCACCGCAGCGGGGAGCTACAACTTCAGCGTTCGCGCCCTGGATAGCAGCACGGGCACCGGCGCACCTTTTGTCGTGACGCAGAACTATTCGTTGACCGTCAATGCACCGGTGATCACCCTCTCTCCGGCGGCGTTGAACCCGATGCAGTTGGGTACGGCCTTCAGCCAGCAGCTGAGCGCCAGCGGCGGCAACGGCAGTTACACCTATGCCGTAAGCGCCGGCGTCCTGCCCACGGGCGTGACGATGAGCAGCACGGGCTTGCTGGCAGGCACGCCGACGGCGGGCGGCAGTTTCAGCTTCACCGTTACCGCGAGGGATAGCGCCGGTTTCGGCGGCTCGCAGGCGTACAGCACAACCATCGGTGCGCCCAGCATGGCGGTGAGTCCGGCGAACCTGCCCGCGATGACGGCGGAAAGCAGCTATGCGCAAACCCTGTCCGCGACGGGGGGCACCGCGCCGTACACCTTCGTGATCAGCGCAGGCGCGTTGCCGGCCGGCTTGTCGCTGAGCCCGGCCGGCGTGTTGTCGGGCACGCCCACGGTGTCGGGCACGTTCAATGTCACCGTGCTCGCCACCGATAGCAGCACCGGCACAGGCGCGCCTTTCAGCGCCACACGCAGTTATGCGCTCATCGTTAATGCACCGGGCATCACGGTGAGCCCAGGCGCCTTGAGTGCGGTGCAGACCGGTGTTGCCTTCCACCAGCAGCTCAGCGCCAGTGGCGGCAATGGCAGCTACACGTTCACCGTGAGTGCCGGCAGCTTGCCGACCGGGCTCAGTCTTTCCAGCAGCGGCGCGCTGACGGGCACGCCGACCGCGGCGGGCAGCTATGCCTTCAGCATCTCCGCGAAGGACAGCCTGGGTTTCAGTGGTACGCAGAGCTTCACGGTCAGCGTGGCGCAGCCGGCGCCCGTGGTGGTGAACGACACCGCCAGCACCAACGCAAATACGGCGGCAACCATTCCGGTGACGGCCAACGACACCGGCCCGATCACCAGCATCGCGGTCACCAGGCAGCCAACGCATGGCACGGCGACGGTGAATGGCCTGAACGTGGTCTACACGCCGGCAGACAACTACTTCGGCACCGACTCGCTCAACTACACGGCCACCGGCCCGGGCGGTACATCCACTGCGGCGACCGTGTCCATCACGGTTGCCGCCGGAGCGGTGCCTGCCGTGGCGCCGCAGGCCGTCACGGTACTGTCCGGCAAGTCGGTGACGATCAATATCGTCGCAAGCGCACCCGTCGGGCCGTTCTTCAACCCGGTCGTAGTGACCCCGCCGACGTCGGGCACGGTCGTGGCGCAGGGGTACACCTTTGTGTACACCGCCGCGGCCGATGCCTCGGGCACGTATGGTTTCGACTTCACGATAAGCAACGTGTTCGGCGCCTCCCGGCCCGCGCATGTCACCGTGACGGTCAACCCGATGCCGGTGGCGCCTACGCTCAGCGCGACCGTGGTGGCTGGCAAGTCGATCCAGGTGGATCTGACGGCCACGGCGCATGGCGGCCCGTTCACGGGCGCCAGGCTGGTATCGGTATCGCCGGCCAATGCCGGCTCGGCAAGCATCCAGGCCAGCGCGGGCGGCTACCAGTTGTCGTTTACCGCAGCGCCAGCGTTCAGCGGTGCTGCGCAGCTGAGCTATACGCTCAGCAATGCCTACGCCGAGTCGGAGCCGGGCACCATCAACGTCAGCGTCACGCCGCGCAGCGATCCGTCGAAGGATGCGGAGGTTCTGGGTGTGCTCGACGCGCAGGCCGATGCGGCACGCCGCGTGGCCATCGGGCAGATCGGCAACTTCCAGCGCCGCCTGGAATCGCTGCACGGCGGCGCCGCTGCCAGCGGCTTCTCCAACGGCATCACCATGACCTCGGCGAGCAGCATGCGCCGCCCTGATTCGCTGGCCGAACTGGGCGGACCGGCGGGCATGATGAATCGCTATCGCGTGCAACCGGATGCCGACGACACGGCGGCGGCGCCACCCAAGACCACGCTGCAGGGTGGCAGCCTGCCCGGCGACGTGGCGGTATGGACGGGCGGCGCCATCAACTTCGGCAAGATGCAGCCCGGCAGCAGCGACAATGGCATCGACTTCACCACATCCGGCCTGAGCATGGGCGTGGACAAGGCCTTCAGCAGCAGCTTTGCAGCGGGCCTTGGCGTGGGCTACGGCCACGATGCATCGGACGTGGGCCAGCACAACAGCCGCAGCATGCTCGACAGCTACAACGTGGCGATGTACGCCAGTTTCCATCCGGCCAACTCGGTCTACGTCGATGGCCTGCTTGGCTATCAGTGGCTGCAGTTCGATGCGCGCCGCTACGTCACGGACGACGGCAACACCGTGCATGGCAGCCGCGGCGGCACGCAGTTCTTCGGTTCGATCTCGGTGGGTTACGAGCACCAGACCGACAACGTGCTGTTGACCCCCTATGGCCGCCTTGACATCGCGCATGGTCATTTGGACGGCTATACGGAGAGCGGCGACGCCACCTATGCGCTGGCCTACCAGCGCCAGACGGTGAAAACCAGCACCGGCACCCTGGGTTTCCTCGCGCAATGGGTGCTCAAGCGCGATTACGGCACGTGGTCGCCGCAGCTGCGTGTGGAGTATGGCCACGACATGCAGGGCTCGAACCAGGCATCCATGCGCTACGCGGACGTGCTCAGTGGTCCGCTGTACCAGGCCACGCTGACCAACCAGTCGCGCAACCACACCATGCTTGGTGCTGGTGTCGCCCTGCAGACCCTCAATGGCTGGCTGCTGCGCATGGAGTACCAGAACTACATGGACAACACGAGCAGCGACAATCAGTCGATCCTGCTGGGCGTGGAGAAGAAGTTCGAGCCTTGATGCGTGAGTTCGGTCGTCGCTCCGTGCGACCGACGGCCGCCGGCTTCGCGATCGATGCGGGCCGTTGTCATGAAGCGCGTCCCGGCCGGCACGGTGGGACGCAGTTCCGCCTATCCAGCGCGTTGCGCCATCACGCGGGAACGTAGGTCAAACGGATCACGTCCTCGCCCATCGGTTCGTGGGCTGTGAGGCGCAGGCGTGGTTGCGGGCCGGCGAAGTAGGGTTTGCCGTGGCCCAGCACCACGGGGTGGAGGTAGAGGCGGTATTCGTCGATCAGGCCGAGTGCGGTGAGGCTGTGGGCCAGCACGGTGCCGGCGACTTCGATCTCGCCGTCGAGTTCGGTTTTGAGCTTGCGCACCGCCGTTTCGAGATCACCGGTGACAAGGCTGGCGTTGGGGCCGAAGGAGGTCAGCGTGCGCGATACGACCCATTTGGGCTGGGCTCGCCATGCCATGGCGAAGTCTCGTTCCTCGCTGCTCCAAGCGGGCGAGTCGTCGTCCCAATAGCGCATGATGTCGTACATGCGGCTGCCGTATAGGCTGCCGGTCAGGTCGCGCACTTGTTCCACGAAGTGACGAAAGAGTGCGGGGCCGGGGGCGAATGCGTCGTGGTCGACGTAGCCATCCAGAGACACGTTCATGCCGAAGACGAGCTTTGCCATGGAAACCTCCACGTCAGAGCGTTCAGCATAGTTGCTTCGGGTCGATGCCGCATCTTGTGGCCATGTAGGCAGTAAGCTGGCGATCCGTTTACTCGTTGCGGCGGCATGTGCGGTCGCCGGCAGCGAACCCTGTCCATCGGCGCGCGAGCGGGCTTGCGCAGCCTGAAGAGGAGCCTTGCATGTCCAAGGGAGCGCGTCGTTCCATTGCCTGGCCTGGCGCTGTCATGACGCGGCCGTTCTTCGAGCGGACATCCATCGCGGTGGCGCCGCAACTGCTCAATAAGATTCTCGCCAGCGCGGATGGTCGTGCCGGGCGCATTGTGGAAGTGGAAGCCTATGTCGGCTCGGTCGATCCTGCCGCGCATTCGTATCGCGGCCAGACGCCGAGAAACGCGGTGATGTTCGGCCCTGCAGGCCATATGTATGTGTACTTCACCTATGGCATGCACTGGTGCGCCAATTGCGTGTGCCAGGTGGGCGAGGGTGTGCTGATACGTGCGCTGGAACCCTTGCACGGCGTGGACCTGATGCAGGACGCGCGCGGATGGGGAATCAAGGAGCGCGATCTTTGCCGCGGGCCGGCGCGGCTGACGCAGGCCATGGGCATCACCGGTGCGCAGAACGGCATCGACCTGGTTCGCGCGCGCGATGGTTTCGCCATCGTCGATGACGGCACGCCGCCGCCCGAAACGCTGGTGGGCGGGCCGCGCATTGGCATACGCGTGGGAGTGGATTTCCCGTGGCGATGGAGCGTGCCGGACAGCCGTTACGTGTCGGGGCCTGTGGCTGCCGTGCGTGAAAGTCGCGGGCGGAAAGCCTAGGGCTTGCGTGCAGCGGAAGGCCACCAGTGCACGATGCGTTCCACGGTCATCCCGGTCGGTTCGGTGGCGTCGACGGTCAGTACGCGCGGTTCGTCCGTCGGCGGTTCCAGGTCGCGGAACTGGCTGTCGATCAGCGAGGCGGGCATGAAGTGGCCGGTGCGATGCGCGACGCGCTCGCGCGCCTGCTCGGGCGAGAGCTGCAGAAAGACGAAGCCCAGGCCGGGAAGTGCGGCGCGCAGCACCTCGCGATAGCGGCGCTTCAACGCGGAGCAGGTCAGCACGACGTTCTCGCCGTCGTGCGTCGCGTGCTGGAGTTCATGTCCCAGTGTTTCCAGCCAGCCCTGGCGGTCGGCATCCGTGAGCGGAATGCCGGCCTCCATCTTGCGGATGTTCTGCGCGGGGTGGAACGCGTCGCCTTCGATCATGCGTGCATGGATGCGCCCGCACAGCGCCGTGGCGATGCTGGTCTTTCCACAGCCGGAAACACCCATCACTACCACGGCGCGCACGGTCAAACCTGCTCGGTGGCCGGCTTGCCGTAACTGGGCGGCCGGTCCGCCGGCGCCGCACCGAAGGACGTATTCGGCTTGTCGCCCATTACGAAGGCCAGCGTGCCGCCGGCGGTGAGTTCGGCGTGGCTGATCCAGCTCCGGGTCCACGGCTTGCCGTTCCAGGTCACCGACTGGATGTAGGGACGGCCCTTGCCGTTGCCCTGCGTCGTCACCACCAGCTTCTTGCCGCCGGCCAGCTGCACCTCGGCGCGATCCAGCAGCGGGCTGCCGAATACGTAGTGCGTGCTCACCGGGTCCACCGCGTACAGGCCCAGCGCGCTCATCACGTACCACGCGCTCATCTGGCCGCAGTCCTCGTTGCCGGGAAGGCCGTCGGGGTCGGGGCGGTACATGGTTTCCAGCAGCATGCGCACGCGTGCCTGGGTCTTGTGGTGCGCGCCGGTGTACGCGTAGAGATAGGGCACGTGATGGGCCGGCTCGTTGCCGAAGGCGAACTGGCCGACCATGCCGGCGATGTCCGGCGGCGCATCGGCCGGTAGTTCGCTGTCCATGTTGAACAGCTCGTCCAGCTTCTTCTCGAAGGCCTCCGTGCTGCCGAACAGCTTCATGTACGCGTAAAGGTCATGCTGGTTGAGGAAGGTGGCCTGCCATGCGTTCGACTCGGTGAAGTCGCGCCACTTCTTGGAATGGCCGATGGCGCGCGGGTCGAACGGTTCCAGCCACTTGCCGTCGCTGGCGCGCGGGCGCGTGAAGGTGGTCGCCTTGTCGAACACGTTGCGGTAGTTCTGCGAGCGCGCCTTGAGCGCGGCGGCATCCTCGTGATGGCCGAGCTTTTCGGCATAGTGCGACATCACCCAGTCATCGTAGGCGTATTCCAGCGTCTTGCTGACCGCTTCGCCTTCCACGTCGCTGGGGATGTAGCCGCGCTTGCGGTATTCGGGCAGGCCGAAGTAATCGTCCTCCATGGCGCGCTTGCGGAACACCGGCCACGCGGCGGCGTAGTCGATGCCGGTGAAGCCCTTGGCCTGCGCCTCGGCGACGACCACGGCGGAATGGTAGCCGATCATGCACACCGTCTCGATGCCTTGCAGCGGCCACACCGGCGGGCCGGCCGGGCTTTCCTGCGCCATGCGCACCAGGCCGTTGACCAGGTCGGGCACGCGGTCGGCCTGGTACAGCGTGAACAGCGGATGCTCGGCGCGGTAGGTGTCCCACAGCGAGTAGGTGCTGTAGTTGTGCTGGCCCTTCGGCAGCTGGTGCACCTTCATGTCCATGCCGCGGTAGCGGCCGTCCACGTCGCTGAACAGCGTGGGCGCGAGCATGGTGTGGTACAGCGAGCTGTAGAAGGTGCGCGTGATCTCGTCGGACGAGGACTCGATGCGGATGCGGCTGAGCTCGCGCTCCCATGCCGCTTCGGCGGCGGCCTGCACGCCGTCGAAATCCCAGGCGGGAATCTCGGTGCTGAGGTTGCGCAGCGCGCCTTCGACATCCACGCCGGAAATGCCCACCTTCACCAGCAGCGGCGCGTCGTTGAGCGTGTCGTAGTGCAGCGTGGCCTTGAGGTTGGTGCCGCTGGCCTGCGTGCTGCCGGCGGCGAGCGCGGTGTCGTTGCTGTAGAGCGTGCCGCGCTTGAACGGGCGCGACACCTTCATGGCGAAATAGATGTGGCGGCCGTTGGCCCACTGGTGCACCACGCGGCTGCCGACCAGGGTGTCGTTGCCGACCAGTTTCAGCTCGGCGTCGGTGACCTTGGCGGGCGTCTTCGGGTCGTCGTGGAAGCCGTGCGCGAAATCGACCAGCAGATGGGCCTCGCCCGGCTGCTGGAAGGTGTAGCGGTGGATGCCCGCGCGCTCGGTGGTGGTGAGCTCCGCCAGCACGTGGCTGTTGGTGAGCTGCACGCGGTAGTAGCCGGGGCGCGCCTGCTCGCCGGTGTAGTGCGAGCGATAGCCCTTGATGCCGGTGCGGTAGCCCTTGGGCTTCGGCCCGCTGCCCGCGTGCACGCCGTCATAGCGCGAGGTGTAGTTCACGCCGTCGTAGTCGCGGTCGCCAGGCTGCAGCAGCACGGGGCCCATCGCGGGCACCACCAGCACGTCGAGCATGTCGCTCGCACCGGTGCCTGAAAGATGCGTGTGCGAGAAGCCCATGATGGAACCGTCGCCCTGGTGGTAGCCCGAGCTGCTGTCCCACTGCCAGTTGTTGGTGTCGGGGCCCAGCTGCACCATGCCGAAGGGCATCGTGGGGCCAGGGAAGGTGTGGCCATGGCCGCCGGTGCCGACGAACACGTCGACGTGGCGCGACACGCCATCGGCCAGCGCGGTCTTCTTGCCGGCGGCGGCAAAGGAGGGCAGGGCGCTGACGCTGCTGCCCAGGACGGAAAGTGCGGCCATGCCTTGCAGGAAGCGGCGGCGCGTAACCATGGTCTGACTCCTTTGAAGCGGAACGATGGCCGCTCACCACGGCCGACGGAAGAGGGAAACGGTGCTACGCCTTGCGCAGCACCTCCGGATGACGATCGGCCAGGTGCACGATCAGCTCGCCGAACAAGGTATTGGCCCAGGCGAACCAGCTGCGCGTGAATTTGGCCGGATCGTCCTGGTCGAACGATTCGTGCATGAAGCCCGTACCCGCGTGTGTGGTCTTGAGCCACGTCAGGCATTGGCTGATTTCGCGCGTGTCGCTGCTGGTGAAGGCGCGCATCATGATCGACATCGGCCAGATCATGCGCAGCCCTTCGTGCGGGCCGCCCACGCCCTCGGCGGCGCTGCCCTTGAAGAAGTACGGGTTGTGCGCGCTCCACACCTGCGCGCGCGTGCGCTGGTAGCGCGCATCATTCGGTTCGCAGGCGTGCAGATAGGGCAGGGCGAGCAGGCTGGGTACGTTGGCATCGTCCATGAACAGCTGGTTGCCGTAGCCGTCCACCTCATACGCCCAGTAATCGCCCTGATCGCCGTGGATCACGCCGTGCGCTTCCACCGCGCGCTGGATCTCGTCGGCCAGCGCCACGCAGTCGGCGGCGGTGGCGTCGTCGTGGCGAATGGCTCGCAGCATCTCCGCGAGCTGGCGCAGGCTGGTGACGGCGAACAGGTTGCCGGGAATATTGAACGCATAGATCGTGGCGTCGTCCGAGGGCCGGAACATCGCATTAATCATGCCCACCGGACGGGTGGGATTGCCGTAGCCCTGCAGGATCTGCGACTCGGTGGGAATCAACGACATGCGCTGGAAGTGATACGGGCCCGGACCATCCTTGCGCTGCTGTTCGCGGAAGGTCTTGAGCACCGTGCGCATGGCGGCGTGCCAGTCGTCGTCGAACGCGGTGGTGTCGCCCGTGGCCTTCCAGTAGCCGTGCGCGAGACGGATGGGGTAGCACAGCGAATCGATTTCCCACTTGCGTTCGGCCACGCCGGGTTTCATGTCGGTGACGTCATGCTGCGCCCAGTCCAGATTGGACTTGGCCGACGGATCGGGCATGAAGGCGTTGGCATAAGGGTCGATGCCGATGCACAGCGCGTGGCGATGGATCAGTCCACGGAACAGCTGCTGCAGCGCCTTGTCCTGCTTGGCCAGCTGCACGTACGGCCACACCTGCGCGGACGAATCGCGCATCCACATGGCGTCGATGTCGCCGGTGACGATGAAGGTGTCGGGCTTGCCACGCAGCGTGCCCACTTCGACCGTGGTATCCAGCGTGTTGGGGAAGCAGTTCTCGAACATCCAGGCGAGTTCGGTATCGCCGATCTTGGCCTTGGTCTGCGCAATCAGCTTTTCCACCGCCGCGCTGGTGAACTTGCGCTTGCCGAGCGGCGGGCGTTGGCTGACCAGGCCGGCCTTGCCCGGCGCGCCGAACGCGGTGCCGGCGAGCAGGCCATCGGAGAGCAGCGTGGCGGCGGGCGCCATCGCCATCCACTTGAGCAGGTTGCGGCGCGAGGTATTCATGGCGTGGCTCCCGGTTTCACGGCATCGACCAGCGAGGTCAGCTTGAGTGCGGCCTTCAGTGCGGCCAGGTCGGACGTGCTTTCGACGGCGATATCCACATGCTCGCCCGGCAGAAGATCGAAGGCGTTGTTGGACAGCGTGGCGTCGAGCTTGCCCAAATCGATCCACACCCCGCGCGCCAGCTGCTTCGCGCTAATGCGAAGCACGGTCTTGTCCTCGTCCTTGCGCCACTCGGCGTGGAGTCCTGGCTGTTTCGGCAGGTCCAGCGTCTTGGCCACGCCGAAGTAGAGCAGGTGATGTGCGGTGACTTCGCCGTTCTCGATCACGTCGAACGAGGCGACGCTGCGCGTGGGTTTTGCGCCGTGCAGCAGCTCCGCATCGCTGAACTCGCCCACGGGCGTGCTGCTGAGCGCGGCGGCACCCACCGGCGTGCTCTTCTCGCTGAGCAGCTTGCCCGCCATATCGTAGACGCGCGTGCGCAGCGTGGCCTTGAATGCGTCAGTGCGGTCGGAAACCAGGTGCAGCGTGGTGTGGCCGTCGCGGCGGATGGGCACCACGTCCACCGGCGCGTAGAAGCGCTTGGCGTGGAACTGCAGCGCCTTCCAGCGGCCGTAGTAGTCGATGCTCGACCACGACGGGCCCGGCCACACGTCGTTGAGCTGCCAGTACAGCGAGCCCATGCTCTGCGGTCGCGCGCTGCGCAGGTGTTCCGCGGCCAGTTCGATGCCCTCGGCCTGCATCAGCTGGCTAAGGTAGACGAACGAGGCGAAGTCCTTGGGCTCCCCGTAGTTCGCGCGGATATAGAGCAGCAGGCGGTCGTTGCCGTTGCCGTTGGCGAATTTCTGGTGGGCGCGCATCACCGGCGAGTTCGGCGCCATGTCGGCGGGCGTGGCGAAACGTTCGATGGTCGCCATCACCGGGAAGGACTGCAGGCCGTACTCGGACTGGAAACGCGGCGTGATGTCCAGGTAGTGCTCGATGGGCTCAGAGCCGGACCACACCTTCCAGTAGTGATAGTCGCCGTCGTTGAGCACGTTGGCCTCGCCGTCGAAGTCGGTGCTGGGCGAGCTGGCCCAGTACGGCACGTCGGGGTCGTTGGCCTTCACCACTTCGCGCAGGGTGTGGTCGAACAGTTCGCGCATGCCGTTCTCGATGCGCTGGCGTTCGTCGGCGCTGATCGACTTCTTGAAGTCGATGCGATCCGGCCAGGATTCCCAGCCGGTCTGCACTTCGTTGTTGCCGCACCACAGCACGATGCTGGGATGGTTGCGCAGGCGGCGCACCTGTTCCTCCGCTTCCACGCGCGAATTGCCGAGGAATTCGTGGTCGTACGGCGTGATCGCGCCGCCGAACATGAAGTCCTGCCAGATCATGATGCCCAGCTGGTCAGCCAGGTCGTAGAACGCGTCGCTCTGGTAATAGCCGCCGCCCCACATGCGCAGCATGTTCATGTTGGCGTCGCGGGTGGAGGTGAGCAGCTGTTTGAGCTGTTCGGGCGTGGTGCGTTCCGGGAAGCTGTCGGTGGGGATCAGGTCCGCGCCCTTGGCGAAGATCGGCACGCCGTTCACCACGAAGGCGAAGCCGCGTCCCCACTGGTCGCGATCGCGGCGCAGTTCGACGCTGCGCAGGCCGGTGCTGCGGTCGGCGCTGGCGAGCGTGTCGCTGCCGCGCGTCACTTCCATGTGGAAGCGGTAGAGGTTCTGCTGGCCATAGCCGGCGGGCCACCAGCGCGCCGGCCGGGCGATGGCGAAGGGCAGGCTCAGCGTGTTGTCGCCGGCCTTGAGCGTGACGTCCTGCGCCGTCTGTCCCTGGCCGCCGTCCGGTGCCGTCCAGCTCACCACCACGTGCGCGCGCCCGGCCTTGCCGGCCTGCAGCGAGACTTCCGCGGCGAGCTGCGCGTTGTCGGCATCGACGTGCGGCTGCGCGATGTGGAAATCCTCCAGCCGCGCGTCGGTCCAGCTTTCCAGCCGCACCGGCTGCCAGATGCCCATGGTGACGAAGCGCGGGCCCCAGTCCCAGCCGTACTGGTAGTTGGCCTTGCGCACGTAGTTGGAGGTCTGCTTGCCCTTGGGTTCGTCGCCAAAGGCCGAATCGAACTCGCCGGGCAGGGCATAGGGCGCCATCAGCAGCCACGGCTGCAGCTTGGCGATGGGCGAGTGCAGGTGCACGGTGAGCGTATTGCTGCCGGCGTGCAGCACCTTCTTCACCGGGATGCGCCATTGGCGGAACATGTTGCCGGTCTTGAGCAGCGGCGTGTCGTTGACGACGATGTCGGCGAAGGTATCCACGCCGTCGAACACCAGGTCGACGTGATCCTGCTTGAGCGTGGCCGCGTCGACGTTGAAGCTGAGCTGGTAGTCCCACTCGGCCAGGCCGATCCATTGCAGTTGCGCTTCGTTGTCGCGGAAGAACGGGTCGCCGATGTTGCCGGTGGTCAGCAGGTCGGTCTGCACGCTGCCGGGCACGTGGGCCGGCGTCCAGCTGGTCTGATCGGGATGCTGCGCCGCCTGCGTGGCGTCGGGCGCCAGGCGGAACTGCCAGCCGCTGTCCAGCGGCGTCACCGTGGTGGCTCCCAGCGCGGACGCATAGGCGAACGTGAGGGCGGACAGTAGGCCGAGGGACAGGCGGGTCAGGGATGGCACGGCAAGGCGCTCCACATCTTGCTGAAAGGCCTCTTATCGCACAGAGCGAAAGAGGGTGGACAGGGCCCCAAAAAAAATCGGGCGCCACGAGAGCGCCCGGAAGTGGGGGGTCTTACAACTTGAATCCGAGGTTGAGCGTGTACGTGCGGCCGTTCTTGTAGGCGTTGAGCGGTTCGGCCGGCGTGTTGTTGTAGACGTAGTAGGTCGAGTCCAGCAGGTTGGTGCCGTCCAGCGAGACGCGCATGTGGTCGTTGATCTGGTAGCCGATGGAGGCATCCAGCTCGCGGAAGATGCCGGTGATCTGCGAGGATTGCAGCTGGGCGATCTGCGTGAAGTAGTGCGAGCGCCAGCTGTAGGTCACGCGCGCGCTCCACGGGCCGTTCTCGAAGTAGGGCGTGAGGTTGAACGCGTTCTTGGAGTTGTACGGCAGCGGGAAGCCGTTGCTGGTGTCCGCATCCGACAGGGTGTAGTTCGCCAGCAGGCCGAAGCCATAGGCGAAGTTGCCCTGGTAGGTCAGCGACAGGCCCTTCACCTTGGCGACGCCGGCGTTCACCGGGATCTCCATCTGGTACACGTCGTCCTTCTGTTCGGTGACGTTGTAGTGCGTCTGCGGCACGTTGGTGTTGAGGATGTAGCCGGAGATGCGGCGGAAGAACAGTTCCGCCGACAGCAGGCTGTTCTCGGCGAAGTACCACTCGGCCGTGGCGTCGTAGTTGGTGGACTTGTACGGCTTGAGATCCGTGTTGCCGCCCGAGCCGGTGAGGGTGCGGTCATCCAGCGCCACGTACGGCGTCATTTCCTGGAAGCGCGGGCGTGCGATGGTCTTGGCGGCGGCGAAGCGCAGCGTCACGTCCTCGATGGGGTCGTAGGCGATGTTGAACGAGGGCAGCCATTCGCCGTAGCTGCTGCGCTTGTCCACCGGCGCGTACTGGTTGTTGCCGATGAAGTTGTAGCCGGTGACGGTGTCGCGCGTGTGGAAATAGCGCATGCCGAAGTTGCCGCGGTAGTTGCTGCCGGCGAAATCGGCCTGCCAGTAGAACGCACGGTTCTGCTCCTGGATGCCGTAGGTGGCTTTCGGATCCATCGGGGCGTTGGTGTACAGCGACTGCACGTAGCTCTTCAGGCCGCCGCGGCTGATCTGCGTCCAGTTGGCCATGCTCGCGGTGGGGTCGAGGCCGTCGAGGTAGCCGCTGGGCGTGCCGCCGCCGCTCAAGTCGGCCAGCGACACGCCGGAGCCGTCCTGCGTGGGGATGCTGGCCTGGTAGCCGGTCTGGCCGTTGTAGTGGTTGCTCGCCTTGATGCCCACTTCGATCTCGTTCAACGGACCCCAGCTGAGGTCATGGTTGAAGTCGGCCTGGAAGTAGCGCTCCTTGTCGTAGCTGGGCGCGTAGCTGAAGCCGGCGCCGTGGGCCAGCATCTCGCTCGGGTCGTTGGCGGCGTTGTAGTTGATCTGCGGGTTCTGGCCGTTGAGGTTCCAGTTGTAGCCGCCGTAGCCGCGGAACTGCACGTTGTAGATGCCCTGCGATCCGCCAGTGGAGCTGGTGTAGCCGATCTGGCTGGACGCATTCCAGCCGTCGCCGTGCCAGTCGGCGCGCAGCTGCGCCGTGCCGGTGTTCACCTTGGAGAAGCGCTCGTAGCCGTCCAGGTAGGTCGGTGCGCCGGCGCCGTAGGTGCCGCTGGTCGCCACACCGTTGCTGAAGTTGAGCGCGGTGGCGTCCGGTGCGCTGCCCGACCAGTCGCCGTAGCGGCTCTGGTTGAAGTTGTTGAACTTCTCGGTGACGTACAGGCCGGTGAAGTTCAGCTCGAAGGCCTGGCTGGGCTTCCACTGGATGTCGGTGGACACGCCGTCACGCTTGCGCTCCTGCTTGAACAGCGCGGTGTTGATGGCGGTGGGATACACGCCCGTCTGGCCCGGCGGCACCACGCCCGGCGCGAACTGGTGGTTCGGGTCGGTGTCGGTCGGGTCGTTGGCGCGCTGGTAGCCGAAGATCTCGGTGCCTTCGCGCTGGATGATGCGGTCCGAATGCATCACCGAACCCAGGATGCCGAAAGTGCTGTCGTTGTTCTTCCAGCTGTACAGCAGCGAGCCCTGCGGCTCGCCCTTGTCGGCGCGGTCGTTGTACTGGTAGCCCAGCGTGCCGGTAAGCGTGTTGGCCTTGAGGTCCAGCGGGCGGCGCGTGTTGATGATCACCGTGCCGCCGATGGAGCCTTCGTCAATGCGCGCCTGCGGCGTCTTGTAGACCTCGGCCGTGCCGATGATCTCGGAGGTGAGCAGGCTGTAGTCGAACGAGCGGCTGTCCGGGTTGTTCGGATCGGACGTCCAATTGGTGGACGCCAGTGTCTGGCCGTTGAGCAGCAGGCGGTTCAGCGCCGGGTCGGTGCCCAGGATGCTGACCTTGTCGCCTTCGCCGAAGTTGCGGTCCACGCTGATGCCGGGCAGGTGCGAGAGCGACTCGGCCACGTTGGTGTCGGGGAACTTGCCCACGTCCTCGGCCGAGATGGCGTCGACGATGGAGTCGGAGTTGCGCTTGAGGTCCAGCGACTTCTGCAGGCTGGCGCGGATGCCGGTGACGGTGACGCCTTCGAGCTGCTTGGCCTGGGCCGGGTCGCCGGGGTTCGACTGGCCGTTGTTCGACTGGCCGTTGGCCGCGGGCTGCGGGGTGCCGTTCTGTGCGGTGCCCTGCGTGGGGGCGGTCTGCGCCATCGCCGTTGCGCTGGCGAACAGCGCGCTGGCCATGCCGATCCAAAGTGCGGTCTTGCGATACGTCACGCCTTTCTCCATGCAACGCCAGGGCGTTGTGTGGGCTGGAAGACGCGGGGGTTCGTGCCTTCCAGGTTTTCGGGACGAACCGGCTCGCACGGCCTTGCGGCCGTGGTCGTGGCGGTTCGTGTGAGTTGGTGATGGGGCCGGCGAGGGGAGCTGGTCGTTGCCGCCATCGCATGCCGGTGCGGCGAGGTCGTTGGCGGCCAAGATCGGCGCGCCCGCCCTGCCGGCGTCAAACGACTCAGAACCCCTCGCCGCACCGCCGGCTACGTGTGGAGGTCGCCGGCGACAGGATCATTCTTGGAGTCCGCCATTCGCCTTGTCAACAAAAAATTTCACTCGATCTAAATGAAAAGCGCCTGTCCAAGACATTGATTTTGTTGGGTGATTTTGCGAGGGCGAATATTGCGCTGCAATAGAGTGGAGGTGTCGCTTGAATCGATCTAAGCCGCTTGACTAACGGCGCGGGCTGAATGTGTGCTCCGCAGGCTAGGCGCAGCTTCATTTCCCGGGTGTGGCGGACCTTCCGGCAGGCCGGGAAACGGTGCCGCTGGTCGTTTGTTGCAATGCATCGCAAATCGCTGCGATGGGGCGGAGGCCGATGTGTGTGCCATGGCCGGTTGGCTGATGCGGGCGGCGCGATGCACGGCCGCGTCGACGGCTCGGCGTGTTTCCTCAGCCGTCAGAAGCGCGACCAGCAGGCCCGCATTTCATCGAACCGTCACAACCCGCGCCTAGGCTCCCGGGCTCACGCAGAGCCGTAGCCTTCCTCGGCAGACACGGTCGAAGGAGGCGAAGTGCGCGAAAAACATGGGGCCTGGTCCGCGCTGTTCGCGGAAAAGGGCGCGACGCTGAGCAAATATTTCCTGCGGCGCGTCGCGCATCGCTGGGATGCGCAGGATCTGGTGCAGGAGGTCTACCTGCGCCTGTTGCGCATCGAGCCCGACGATGCGGCCAACATCCGCAGCCCGGAAGCCTACCTGTTCACGGTGGCGGCGAACCTGGTGAAGGAGCATGCCGTGCTGCGCCAGCAGCAGCCCCTGGGCAGCGATGAGCTGGAGCAGGTGGTGGAACAACTCGCGGCGCCCGCCAATCCCGAGGCGGACATGGACAGCCGGCTGCGCCAGGAGCGTCTTGGCGCGTTGATCGACCGTCTCTCGCCCAAGTGCAAGGCCGTGCTGATCATGCATTACCGCGACGAGATGTCGTATCGCGAGATCGCCGAGCGCATGTCCATCTCGACCCACATGGTGAAGAAGTACATCGTGAAAGGCTTGGCGGCGTGCCGGCAAAGGATGGCCGACTATGAATGATTCCACGCAGTTCGACGCCGCGCGGCAGGCGCGCCGCATCACCGAGCAGGCCGTGTCCTGGTACATCGAGCAGCAGGAGCCGCTGACGGAGCGGCAGCGTGTCGCCTTCCTCAACTGGCTGCGTGCCTCGCCGCGCCATGTGGCGGAGTACTTCGCCGTGGCGCAGATGCACGGCGACCTGAAGGCGGCCGCATCGCTGCACACGCTGGCGCCCGACGTGCTGGCGGAGCAGGCGGCGCGCAGCAATCCGGTGGTGATGTTTCCCGGTATGGAGAACGTCATGCGGGAGCCGCGCGTGCCGCGCAAGGGGCGCGCGCGCCGCGTGGCCATCGCCTTCGCGGGCGTTGCCGCCACGGTGGCCATGGCATGGCTGGGCGTCGGCCACTGGCGCGCGGCCAGCGGCCGCATCGAGCAGAGCTACGTCGGCGACGCGGCGACGGTGCGTACCATCGACCTGCCGGACGGCACGCTGGTGCAGCTCGATCGCGGCAGCGCCATCGACGTGCATTTCGATGGGCGACTTCGCCGCATCGAAGTGGTGCGCGGCAACGCGCTGTTCGACGTGGGCAAGGATCCCGCGCGTCCCTTGCTGGTCAACGTGGGCGGCCACGTGCTGCAGGACATCGGCACGGTGTTCGACGTGCGGCGCGATGCCGGCGGCGACACCTTGACCGTCATCAGCGGCCGCGTGCGCGTGCTCAACGCGCCCGATGCCTCGCTCAAGGGTTTCGACATCGCCCTGCTTGGCGGCGATGCGGTGGCGGATCTCACGGCGGGCCAGCAGATTTCGCTGGGCACGGCGGGCGTGGGCGCGAAGCAGGCGGCGCAGCTCGCCCAGGTCACCGCATGGCTGCCGGCGGAAATCCGCTTTCAGCACGAAACCATCGGCAACGTGGCGCGCCGCTTCAACGCGTACAGCAGCAAGCCACTGGTGATCGAGAACGCACGCATCGCCGGCGAGCGCATCAGCGGCATCTTCCATGCGGACAATCCGCAGGCGTTCGCGGCCTATCTTGCGACCCTGCCCGACGTGCGCGTGATCGATGAACACGACCGCGTGCGCATCGTGGCGGCGAGCCAGGCGGAAACGAGCGTGGCGCACCTGTAAGAAAAAATTCATGCAATCGGAGGTACCCGATGTCGCGCGGGGCGGCTCTTGATGGGTATGGGCTGGCGACATCCAACGCGCCGGCCATCGATCAACCCCTTCAAGGCTCCTTCAAGATGCGACATCGTTTGGCCTTCCATATCGCCCTGGCGCTTGGCGCCAGCCTTCCCGCCGCCGTGCTTGCGCAATCCGCCGCCGCACCGCAGACCACGGCCATCGCACCGATGCCGCTGGCCAAGGCGCTGGAAAATTTCTCGCACGAAGCGGGCATGCAGATCGTGTATGGCTCGGATATCGCCGATACCGTGCGCAGCCCCGGCGCCGACGCCGGCCTCGCGCCGGAGCAGCAGTTGCGCCAGCTGCTGGCGGGCACGGGCCTGACCTATCGCTTCGTCACGGCGAACACGGTGTCGATCATCCCGGGAAACGTGGCAGCCAATGCGGGCAACCCGGCCTCCGCTGCGGTGACGACGGCCGGTAGTGCAGGCTCCAACGCGGCCGCAGACACCGCGAACGCCTCCAGCGGCAACAAGAGCGCGAAGGATCTCGACCAGGTGGTGGTGACGGCGCGCTCGGGCGTGGACGAGCGCACCAAGGCGCAGACCAGCTACTCGATCACCACCATCGACGAAGACCGCCTGCGCATGCAGAACCCCACCAGCGTCACCGAGGCGATGAAGTCGGTGCCGGGTTTCTGGGTGGAAGCATCCGGCGGCGAGGCCAGCGGCAACATCCGCGCGCGCGGCATTCCGGTGGACGGCTTCGGTTCGGTGAACCTGCTGGAAGACGGCATTCCGGTGCAGCACGATCCCGCGCTGGGTTATCTCAACGCCGACCAGGCGTTCCGCCTCGACGAAACCATCGACCACATCGAAGTGGTGCGCGGCGGCCCGTCGTCCATCTTCTATTCCAACGCACCGGCGGGCGCGATCAACTTCATTCCGCGCCAGGTCGGCGACATGGCCGAGGGCCTGGTGAAGTACACCGTGGGCAACTACGGCCTCGACCGGCTGGATTTCTGGTACGGCACGCCCATCGGCGATGGCTGGAAACTCAGCGCCGGCGGCTTCTACCGCCAGGACAACGGCATCCGCCCGCCGGGCTACACCAACGACCAGGGCGGCCAGCTGCGCGCCACGCTGTCCAAGCAGTTCGAGAACGGCAGCCTGAGCTTCGACATCAAGCGCATGGACGACAAGGTCGCGCTGGACCTGGGCATTCCCATGTACCGCAATGCCAGCGGCGACCTGGTCGCGGTGCCCGGCTTCAACGGCAACTACGGCACGCTGGCCGGGCCGGAGACTGAGCATATCCAGATGATCCAGGGCAATGGCAGCCTGTACAACTTCGACAACAGCCTGGGCACGCAGGTCAAGCGCACGCAGTTCACCACCAAGTTCGACTACAACCTGGGCGACGGCTGGAAGATCGCAGAGGACCTGCGCTACAGCGACACCGACACGCAGCGCAACGGCGTGTACCCGAACGCGGTGGAAACCACCGGCGACTTCTTCGCCTCGGCGCAGAAGCGCCTTGCGCAGTACTACCCGACGGCAGCCGGCATGCAGCTGCAGTACGTGGACAACGGCCAGGCGTTCAACGGCAGCCCCAACAACGGCATGGTCGTGCTGGGCGGCCTGCGCGGCATCACCATGCCCGTGGACGAACTCACCAGCAACACGCGCCTGCTGCGCAAGTTCGATATCGGCGGCCAGACGCATGACGTGACGCTTGGCTACTACTACGCGCACTTCAACCAGAGCTTCGACCGCTATTCGTCCACGGCGCTGCTTACCGCCACCGACAATGCGCGACTGCTGGACGTGGTGGCGGTGGATGCGGCGGGCAACCCGCTCGGCAAGCTCACCAACGGCGGCATCTACGGCTACGGCTACGAGTGGGCGCATGCCCACGGCACGTCCAATACCAACGCGTTCTACCTGTCGGACGAGTGGCAGGTCAACGACCAGCTGCGCATCGACGGCGGCGTGCGCTGGGAGCGCGTGAATACCAAGGGCTGGACGGAGTCCTCGCAGACGGTGAACCTGGGCACGCCGGCCACGTCCAACATCCTCACGGGCAACGGCAAGTACGTGAGCTACGACCACAGCTTCGACAAGCTCGGCTGGACGTTGGGCGCGAACTACCAGTTCAGCGACCACCAGGGCGTATTCGCGCGCTACACCTCCACGTTCCGCCTGCCCAACCTGAGCTCGTACATCACCTCGCCGACGGCAACGCCGATCACGCAGACGATGATCCTGCCGGAGATGGGCTACAAGTTCAGCAACCGCTACATGGATGCGTACGCCACGCTGTTCTACACCAAGTACAACAACGTGAGCTTCAGCAACTACGTGTTCGATCCGAACACCGGCGTGTCCACGCCGCAGACCGGCTACGCGGATACCGAGACCTACGGCCTGGAACTGGAGGGCACGTTCTACCCCTCCAAATACTTCGACGTGCAGTACACCGCGACGGTGCAGGATCCAAAGTACAAGGGCCTGTCCTACACCACCATCACGGCGGGCCAGCCCGTGCTGCTCAACTACGACGACAACCAGTTGATCCGCGTGCCGAAGAACAGCTTCCGCATCGTGCCCGGCGTGAACCTGCTGGACGACAAGCTGCGCCTGCAGATGTCCTACGAGTACGAGGGACGCCGCTACGTGGATACGGCCAACTCCGTGGTGCTGCCGCAGTACCACACCATTGGTTTCAGCGCCCGTTACCAGATGACGCCAGAGCTGTCGTTCTTCCTCTATGCGGACAACCTCAACAACTCGCTGGGCCTCACCGAAGGCAATCCGCGCGCCGGCGAGCTGGACAGCTCCGATGCCGGCAAGGGCGTGTTCATTGCGCGTCCGTTGCTGGGCCGCTCGTTCCGTGCCTCGGTGATGTACCGTTTCTGACGGCGTTCGACGTCCCGCGCGCCGCTCCGCATGGCGGCGTGCGGGGCGGTTTCCGTGACCGGATGGAAGACAACCATGATTGAACATGCACGTTGCCCGTACCGCTTCCTTGGACTGGTCGCGATGTGGCTGGCGGTACTGAGTGTTGCCTGCGCCACCGACGGCGCGCCGGATGTCGTCCTGCATGGCTCGCTGCAGGGCAGCGACAACCACAGCTATCGCGAGGTGCCGTTCGACGTGCCGGCGGGCGTCAACCGCATTACGGTGCAGTTCGAATACAGCGGGCGCGAGGAGCGCACCACTATCGACCTGGGGCTGGAAGACCCCAGCGGTTTCCACGGCCAGCAGGGGCTGCGTGGCTGGACGGGCGGCAGCAAGCAGCTGTTCACTGTGGGAGCGATCGATGCCACGCCTTCGTTCGCTCCCGGACCCATCCAGCCGGGTCGCTGGAACCTGCTGCTAGGCGTTCCGAATATCCGCGCATCATCCAACTCCGCATTCACCGCGAAGATCTGGTTCGGGCATCCCGGCGATCCAGCGTGGTTGCCGGCCGTGCTCAATCCTCCGCAGCGCAAGGAGCCGGGCTGGTATCGCGGCGACCTGCACATGCATGGCGCGCACAGCGATGGCAGCTGTCCGACCCAGAGCGGGGAAGGGAAGGCGCCGTGCCCGCTGGTGTTCACCGTGGAGGACGCATCCCGACGTGGACTGGACTTCATTGCGCTGAGCGATCACAACACCGTGTCGCAGGCCAACGACATCCGCGAGCTGCAGCCGTACTACGACCACCTTCTGCTGATCCCCGCGCGTGAGATCACCACCTTCCAGGGGCACGCCAATCTGTTCGGCACCATCGAGCCGCTCGATTTCCGCATCGGCAGCAAGGCCGTGCCGGACTGGAATGCGGTGCTGAAGCAGGCGGCGGACCTGCACGCGCTGTTCTCGATCAATCACCCGATACGCCCCAACGACGAAACCTGCATGGGATGCGGATGGACGCCTGCGCAGCCGGTGGACATGCATCTTGTACAGGCCATCGAAGCGGTGAACGGCATGGATGCGCTCAGCCCCATCTATAGCGGCATTCCGTTCTGGGAGGCGCAGTTGAACAAGGGGCTGCACCTGACCGGCATCGGCGGCAGCGACAATCACGATGCGAAGCTGGCCTTGCCCGCGCCGGGCGGAAGCACGCCCATCGGCTTGCCGACCACGGTGGTGCATGCCGAGGAGTTGTCGATGCGCGCGATACTGGAGGCGATTCGCGCGGGGCATGTGTTCATTGACGTGCAGGGTCGGCCGGGCCGCGCGTTCGATTTCGTGGCCAGCCAGGGCGGCCGCGAAGCGGAGATGGGCGACACGCTGGCCGCGCCGCGTGGCGCCGCGGTGCAGGTGACCATGCACGCCAAGGGGCTGGATGGTGCACATGCGCAGATCATTGTCGACGGCAAGGAATACGTGCCGACGGGCGACCTGTCGATCCACAGCGCGGAGCAGGCGCTCTCCTTCGAGTGGCCCAGCGATGGCGGCCGGCACTGGATGCGTGCCAACGTGCGCGCGGCGGATGGCGCGCTGCTGATTGTGGGCAATCCGGTCTATCTCAACGAATGAGGCGCGCAAGCGGCCGTGGCCGACAGCGTCGCCGTGTCCTCTCTATAATGCGAAGCCGCTCCGCCACGCGGCGGCTTTGGGATAGGGCCGGCTCCGCTGCTTATCCGTCCAGGACACTCTTGCCATGAAGCTCTTGGCCATTTCGGGCAGCGCACGTCGGGATTCCACCAACACCGCGCTGCTGATGGCGGTGAAAAGTCTCGCGCTCGCGGGCGTGGACGTGTCGGTGTTCCATCGCCTCGATACCTTGCCCGTGTTCTCGCCTGACCTCGAGGGCGAGCGGACGCCGGCCGTGGTGTTGGATTTCCTTGCGCGCATTGCCGAAGCCGACGGCATCGTCATCGCCAGTCCCGAGTACGTCCGCGCGATACCCGGCGGCATGAAGAACGCCATCGACTGGATGGTGTCCCGCTTCGAGATCATCGGCAAACCCATCGCACTCGCCCACGCCTCGCATCGCGGCGATGAAATGCTGGCGTCGCTGCGGGTCGTGCTGTCCACCGTGAGCGATGGTTTCCTTCCTGACGTATTTCTCAGGGTGCCGCTGGTGGGCAAGTCCGTGGGCGATATCGAAGCGCTGATGCGCGAGCCCGAGCCTGCGTCGCAGGTGGTGGAGTTTCTCTCTCGCTTCACTGCCGCCATTCGCGGGATCTAGCGCGGCAACGTGGGTGGCTGGCACGCTGCGTTTCGTAGGAGCGTGCGGCGTTGCGCTTGTACAGCCCCGCTGCAACAGGTCGCTCCCTTCACCGGATTATCACGAACACCCGCCTGTGAGATGGGCTTTGCGTCCTACGCCAGGTTCAAACCACGTAATTTTGCTTAGCGCAGTTACGTAGTCTCTCGAATTGTCAGCGTCGGACAAATCCGCGACCGTGAGAATTGTCGCGCATTGTCGGTGCGCGCCTACATCGGGCACAGGGTCGTGCGCGGGGTCCTTCATGTGTCGCGGCGGCTGCCAGAACGTGGCGGGCGGACGGTCGCGGCGCATTCGAAAACTTCGGAGTGATGTGGATGTACGCAGCGTATCGGATTGGCACAAGCAGGACTGGGGAGCAAAAAGCGCGCAAATCCCGTTGGGCATCGCTATGCCTGCTGATCGGGTTTGCCTGGGCTGGCGTGTGCATGGCGGCGCAGGATCCGCTGCCCTCGTGGAACGACGGCGCCACCAAGCAGAAGATCGAAAGCTTCGTCGAAAAGGTGACCAAGCAGGGCTCGCCCGATTTCGTGGAGCCCGCCAGGCGCATTGCCGTGTTCGACAACGACGGCACCCTGTGGGCCGAGCAGCCCGTCTACTTCGAGTTCTTCTTCGCGCTCGACCAGGTGAAGGCGCAGGCACCGCAGCACCCCGAGTGGAAAACCACCGAACCCTTCAAGTCCGCCCTGGCCGGCGACATGAAGGGCATGGCCGCCACGGGTGAAAAGGGCGCCGTTGAACTGATCACCGCCACTCATTCCGGCATGACCACCAACGAGTTCGCGCGGCGCGTCAATCAATGGGTGTCCACCGCGCGGCATCCGAAGACGCATCGCGTGTACACAGAAATGGTGTACCAGCCCATGCTGGAGTTGCTGCACTACCTGCGCGACAACGGCTTCAAGACTTATATCGTCTCCGGCGGCGGCCAGGATTTCATGCGCGCCTGGGCCGAGGCCGTGTACGGCATTCCGCCGGACCAGGTGATCGGCAGCGAGGGCGAGCTCAAGTACGAGCTTCGCGATGGCAAGCCGGTGCTGGTCAAGCTGCCCAAGGTCGCCCTGGTCGATGACCACGCCGGCAAGCCGGTAGGCATCGAGCGCTTCATCGGCCGCAAGCCCATCTTCGCCTTCGGCAATTCCGATGGCGACCAGCAGATGCTGGAGTGGACGACCTCCGGCGACGGTGCACGCTTCGCCGGCCTGGTGCATCACACCGATGCCGCGCGCGAGTTCGCGTACGACCGCCAGTCGTCGGTCGGCAGGCTCGACAAGGCGCTGGACGAAGCCGCGGCCAAGGACTGGACCGTGGTGGACATGAAGCAGGATTGGAAGGTGATCTATCCCCCTGAAAAACCGTAGCGCAACAGGACGGCGCTACGCTTTTGGCGCCGTCGCGGAATGAACGTTGTGATCCCCGTTGGCTGCTCCGTGCAGCCATTGCATACAGGAGGTTCCCATGTTTCGCCCGTGGCAGCGCAGTACCTTGCTGAAATCACTGACGACGGTGGTCACGACGGCCTTGCTCGTCGTGGCGGCCGTCACCCTTCAACCCCCCGTGGCCAAGGCACAGCCGCCGGCCCAGGACCAGCAGGAATCCTCGTCCGACAACGGCAAGCCGAACATCCTCGTCATCTTTGGCGACGACGTGGGCATCTCGAACCTGAGTGCCTATTCGATGGGGCTGGTCGGCTACCGCACGCCCAACATCGACCGCATCGCGCGGGAGGGCATGATCTTCACCGACTACTACGGTGAAAACAGCTGCACGGCGGGCCGTTCCACCTTCCTCACGGGGCAGACGGTGCTGCGCACCGGTTTGTCCAAGGTGGGCATGCCGGGCGCGCCGGTGGGCCTGCAGGACCGCGACGTCACCATCGCGCAGGCGCTGAAGGGCCTGAACTACGCCACGGCCCAGTTCGGCAAGAACCACCTGGGCGACCAGGACCGCTTCCTGCCGACCAAGCACGGCTTTGACGAATACTTCGGCAACCTCTACCACCTCAATGCCGAAGAGGAACCGGAGCGTCCGTACTGGCCGTCGAACGATCCCAACTTCCTCAAGGTCTACAACCCGCGCGGCGTGATCCACAGCTTCTCGGACGGCAAGATCGAGGACACCGGCCCGCTCAACGTCAAGCGCATGGAGACGATCGACGACGAGACGACGGGTGCGGCCATCTCCTACATCAAGAAGCAGGCCGATGCGAAGCAGCCGTTCTTCGTATGGATGAACTTCACGCGCATGCACATCTTCACGCACGTGCGGCCGGAGTACCAAGGCAAGGGCGGCCTGGGCAAGGGCCACGACTACGCCGATGGCATGTGGGAGATGGACCAGAACGTCGGCAAGCTGCTGAAGACGCTGGACGATGCCGGCATCACCAAGAACACCATCGTGGTCTTCACCACGGACAACGGCCCCAACTTCTTCACCTGGCCGGATGCGGCGAACTCGCCGTTCCGCAGCGAGAAGGATTCCAACTGGGAAGGCGCCTTCCGCGTGCCGGCGATGATCCGTTGGCCGGGGCACATCCGCCCGAACACGGTGAGCAACGCGCTGATGTCCGGACTTGACTGGTTCCCGACCCTGGTCGCGGCGGCCGGCGATCCGGACATCACCAACAAGCTGCTCAAGGGCACCAGCCTGGCGGGCAAGAGCTTCAAGGTGCATCTGGACGGCTACAACTTCCTGCCGTATCTGACCGGCAAGACCAACGTCAGCCCACGCACGGAATTCTTCTACTTCAACGATGACGCCGAGCTGGTGGCGGTGCGCTGGGATCCCATCGAGCCGGGTGGCGTGCGGCCGGATGCCTGGAAGGCCGTGTTCTGCGAACAGCGCGCGGCCGGTGGCCTGCAGATCTGGATGGAACCCTTCACCTGCCTGCGCCTGCCCAAGCTCTACAACCTGCGCATGGATCCGTACGAGCGCGCGGACATTGGTCCCACCACCGGCTACTACCGCTGGGAGACCGAGAACGCGTACGTCACCGTCGAAGCCACCATGCGCGCGCAGCAATTCCTGCAGACGTTCAAGGACTACCCGCCCAGCCAGACGCCGGCGACGTTCACCATCGACCAGGCGGTGCAGAAGATGAAGATGCAATTGCAGAAGGAAGGCAAGTAAGCGAGGGCATCCGTGCGGCATGCGTAGGCTGCCGTATCTGCGCAAGACAAACGCCAGCCGTGGATACGGCTGGCGTTTGTTTTTCCACGAATCGCGATGGAGCCTCGGGCCCGGCATGCTCGGGACCTAAGCCTAATATTTCAGGTAAATCCTATAAGTGCACTCACCGTCGCCTGCTACTTTCGTCACAGCCATCCATGGCGTTCTAGCGTAACCCTGGGTGGGCACCTCTTGGGGTGTCACTACTCGCTGTCAGGCCGCTTGCATGGCGGGCCCTGCGGTCGGAGCGAGATGCCACCTGAGACTCCACTGTGCGGGTAGAAACGGGCATGACGCCGGTCGAACGATTTCTCAACGTGCTATCCCGGCTGCCTCTGATCAATCGCGCGCTGAATGAACTGGCCGACGCCTGGGACGACGAGCCGCCGCTCTCCCTGGAATTCGCCATCATCGGCAAGACCCTGGCCGATCGCGGCCTGCAGCTGCAGCCCAACGAGCGGCAGCTGATACAGGCCGTCATTACCACCGCCCTGCATATTTCCGATACCGCCCTGCGCCGGCTGGTGCGCGAGGCGCTGATCCCCACCATGCGTGCCCGGGCGAGGCGCTACGGTGCCGCGCGCCGCAAGGCCATCGACGCGGCCTTCCTTCCTTTTCCACCGGAAAACGACGCCTAGCGTTGTCGTGTGACGTTGGTTGCCCTGGTGAGCTTTCGTCAGCGGAAGCTTCTGCATGCGCAGGCAGGGACGAAATGAACCACGTCCATGGTCGATTCCATTGCGTGGAAGCTTTCCGGATATATCGGCGATATGTCCGATAGCGGCACGCACCCTGCGTGTCCGATGCGGTGATCTTCAAGCCCCGCGCAAAACGCTTACACGACTTTGAGAGTTCAGGCGCTGTTACGAAAGGCGCGGCTTGGGCAGTCTGACCACCCCTCTTTCCTTCGGCGATCGGCGGGCGCCGTGCGGGCACGGCGACCTATCGATCGTGGCGGCGATGTCATCGGAATCTGTCCAGCATGTCGGGCACGACGGGGGAGGGGCGCACCGACGTTGGCTGCATGGCGCAGTCAAGCCAAACAAGGAGTATCACCATGTTCCCACTGGGGAAGCATCGAACTTTGATGAAGTCGCTGGGCACGATCGTGGCCACGGCGGTCCTCGCCGCGGCAGCATTCACCATGCAGCCACCCGCGGTGCACGCGCAGTCGTCCGCCGGATCGTCGGATGCGTCGGCAAGCGGCAAGAAGCCGAACGTGCTCGTCATCTTTGGCGATGACGTCGGCATCGCCAACATCAGCGCCTACACCATGGGCATGGTGGGCTACCGCACGCCCAACATCGATCGCATCGCGCGCGAAGGCATGATCTTCACCGACTACTACGGTGAAAACAGCTGCACCGCGGGCCGATCCACCTTCATCACCGGCCAGGCAACGCTGCGCACGGGCCTCTCGAAGGTCGGCGTGCCGGGTTCGCCTGTCGGCCTGCAGGATCGTGATGTCACCATCGCGCAGGTGCTCAAGTCCATGGGCTACGGCACGGCGCAGTTCGGCAAGAACCACCTAGGCGACCAGGATCGCTTCCTGCCGACCAAGCACGGCTTCGACGAGTTCTTCGGCAACCTCTATCACCTCAACGCCGAGCAGGAGCCGGAGCAGCCCTACTGGCCCTCCAACAACCCGGCATTCATCAAGGCCTACAATCCGCGCGGCGTGATCCACTCGTACGCGGACGGCAAGATCGAGGACACCGGCCCGCTCACGACCAAGCGCATGGAGACCATCGACGACGAAACTACCGGTGCGGCGATCTCCTACATCAAGAAGCAGGCGGACGCGAAGCAGCCGTTCTTTGTGTGGATGAACTTCACGCGCATGCACATGTTCACGCACATCCGTCCCGAGTATCACGGCAAGGCGGGCCTGGGCGCCGGCCAGGACTACGCCGACGGCATGTGGGAAATGGACCAGAACGTCGGCAAGCTGCTGAAGACGCTGGATGAGGCGGGCGTCACCAAGGACACCATCGTCATCTTCACCACCGACAACGGCCCGAACTTCTTCACCTGGCCGGATGCCGCCAATTCGCCGTTCCGCAGCGAAAAGGACTCCACCTGGGAAGGCGCCTTCCGCGTGCCGGGCATGGTCCGCTGGCCGGGTCATATCCGCCCCAATACCGTGAGCAACGAGATGATCTCGGGCCTGGACTGGTTCCCCACCCTGGTCGCGGCCGCGGGTGACCCGAACATCACCGACAAGCTGCTCAAGGGCACCAGCATTAGCGGCAAGAACTTCAAGGTGCATCTGGACGGGTACAACTTCCTGCCCTACCTGACCGGCCAGGCCAACGAAGGCCCACGCAAGGAGTTCTTCTACTTCGATGACGACGCGCAGCTGATGGCCGTGCGTTTCGACACGAAGACGCCGGGCGCGACGCGCTCCACCGCGTGGAAGGTGCAGTTCTGCGAACAGCGTGCGCCGGGCGGCGTGCAGATCTGGATGGAACCCTTCACCTGCCTGCGTACGCCGAAGCTGTTCAACCTGCGCATGGACCCGTATGAGCGCGCCGACGTGGGTCCGACCAACAACTACTACGCCTGGCTGGTCAACAACGACTACCTGATGGCCGAAGGCGTCATGCACACGGTCAAGTTCCTCCAGACGTTCAAGGAATATCCGCCCAGCCAGATCCCCGCCTCGTTCACCATCGACCAGGCGACGGAAGCACTGAAGCGGCAGTTGCAGGAAAAGCAGGCAAGCAAGTAATCCGCTCGCCCGGAAGCGGATGGCGTCATGGCCATCCGCTTTCGTTTTTCCGAGCGTTGTTCATTTTTACCTAAGTAGCGTGTGGCTCCGTGATTCCTCCCTATACTCGGGAGCATCCAGCTTTGCGCGAGACACATGCACGCCATGAAGCCTCCACGTGTTGGACAACATGCCTTCGTCGCCGCGTCCACCGTTTCTTCGGCGAGGGCTTGGGCGGCAGGGCTGCTCTTCGGTTCCGGCGCTGCGTCGCTGGTGTACCAATTGCTCTGGATCAAGCAGCTTTCTTTGGTGGTCGGCGTGGAGGTGTACGCCGTCACCATCGCGGTAAGCGCATTCTTTGGCGGGCTCGCCGTCGGCGGCGCATGGCTGGGCCGCGTGGCCGACCAGGTGACGCGCCCCCTGCGGCTCTATGCCTGGCTGGAAGGCGGCATCGCCTTGCTGGCGGTAGCGTCGACGGTCTTGCTGGCGCACAGCGCCGCACCGTTCGCCTACCTTGAACAGCACGTCGGCTGGCTGGCGTGGCTGCTGCCCTTTTCCTTGGTGGGCGTGCCGGCGGTCGCCATGGGCGGCACGCTGCCCGTGCTCGTTCGCGCCAGCACGCATCACAGCGTGGCGGGTACGGGCGGGCGCCTCTACGCGGCCAACACGGCAGGAGCGATTGCGGGCGTGCTGCTCGCGCCTTTCGTGTTGCTGCCTGCGCTTGGTGTGCAGGGCTCGGCGCTGGCCGCCGGGGCTATCAACCTGCTGGTGGCCGCTGTCGCGCTGTTGCTGGATCGACGCCTTTCGCCCGTCCATCCCTCCGCTACGGCGGAAGTCGCGCCACCGCCGCGCTCGGCCCGACTGGCCTTGGCGCTCTATGCCATCGCGGGAGGCATCGCACTCGGCTACGAGGTGATCTGGTCGCAGACCGTGGTGCAGTTCATGAGCACGCGCGCGTTCGCGTTCGCCATGATGCTGGCCGTCTATCTGCTGGGCCTGATGATGGGCAGCGCGATCTATGCGCGCTACGCCGACCGCGTACGCAATGCGTGGACGGCCTTCGGCATCCTGATCGCGCTGGCCGGCCTGGTGGCCGTGTTGCAGGTGGGTCTGCTCGGCGCGTGGCTGCCGGCGCTGCAGGCTGCGATGGCCCAGGCCGCCAGCACGCTCACCGGCAGCCGCCTGGTCGCCATGTGCGCGCGCTTCGCGGTGGCGGCGGCTGCCTTGGTGCTGCTCCCCACGCTGCTGCTCGGCGCGGCGTTTCCCGCCGTGCTCCGCCTGTCGGCACAGTCGGAGCGCAGCGGCCGTGGCATCGGCTTCGCGGTGGCGCTCAATACCTTGGGCGGCATCGCGGGCACGGCATTGACCGGCTTTGTGCTGGTGCCGACCTTCGGGCTGGTGCGTTCACTGGCGCTGTTGGCCCTCGCCGCCGGCCTGGTGGGCATGGTGGCCGCGTTCGCGGGCACGGCACCGGGCGGTCGCTCGCGCTGGATTGTGGTGGCGACCGGCCTGTGCACGCTGGCGGTCGCGCTTCTCGTGCCGCCGCAGAAGATGGCGCAGCTGCTCGCCCAGGCGCGCGGCGGCGAGGTCACGTTCTACGAGGAAAGCCGCGGCGGCACCGTGGCCGTGCTGGAGCAGGGGCAGGGCGACAACCGCTTTCATCGCCTGTATATCCAGGGCGTGTCCAATTCGGGCGATACCTTGCCATCGCAGCGCTACATGCGCCTGCAGGCGCTGTTGCCGCTCATCATCCATCGTGGCGAGCCGCATTCGGCGCTGGTGATCGGTTTTGGCACCGGCATTACCGCGGGTGCGCTGTCGCGGTATCCGGGGCTCACCACGCGCGTGTGCGCGGAGCTGCTTCCCGCCGTGGTGCGTGCGCATGCGCAGTTTCAGGGCAATTACGGCGCCGGCAACGATCCGGGACTGGACATACGCCTGCGCGACGGTCGCCGCGAACTGCTGGCCAGCGAGCAGACCTACGACATGATCACCCTGGAGCCACCGCCGCCGTCGGCATCCGGCGTGGTCAATCTCTATTCGCGCGATTTCTACCAGCTGGCTGCGACGCGTCTCGCGCCGGGTGGCTTGCTGGCGCAATGGCTGCCCCTGCCCACGCAGAACGACGAGGACTCCCGCGCCATGGTGCGCGCCTTCCTCGACGCGTTTCCCCACGCCACGCTGTGGACGACCGAACTGCACGAAATGCTGCTGATCGGTTCGCGCGATCCCATCGAACTGGACGCCGCGCAGATCGCGCAACGCTTCAACCAGCCGTCCGTCGCCGGTGCGCTCGGCGAGGTCGGTGTCGGTTCGCCGGCGGCCTTGCTCGCCACCTGGGTGACCGATCGCGCCGGGCTGGAACGCTACGCAGGCAACACGCCGGCCGTCAACGACGACCACCCGAGCATCGAGTACGCCACCTGGGTGCGCCGCAACGAATTGGTGCGCGTGCTGCCCGAGCTGGTGGCGTTGCGCACCGAGCCGCCCCTGCGTGGCGCGGATGCGGAGCTGCTCGACGCCATGCATCGCCAGCGCGATGTCCTGCTCGCCTTTTACGCCTCGGGGCTGGCCGCCTACCAAGGCGATCGCGACCAATGGGCCCAGGCGATGGGCGCCGTCATGCAGGCCGATGGCCAGAACCCGTATTACCGATGGATTGCCGGTGGCGATCAGTGATGGCCGCCGGGCAAGGGAGCCGAGAGAACACATGAACCCCAGAGAGGCTGTTGCCACCCTGCAAACACAGATGGAAGCGTCCATCATCGGCCAGCGCGACCTGATCCGGCAGATGATCGTCGGCTTGCTGGCGAATGGACACCTGTTGCTGGAAAGCCTGCCCGGCCTCGCCAAGACGCGCGCGGTCAAGAGCATGGCCAGGAATCTCGACACCGAGATGCGGCGCATCCAGTTCACGCCCGACTTGCTGCCTTCGGACATCACCGGCACGGAAGTGCTGCATCAGCAGGACGGCCAGAACATCTTCCAGTTCCAGCCCGGCCCCATCTTCGGCAACGTCATCCTGGCCGACGAGATCAACCGCGCGCCGGCCAAGGTGCAGGCAGCCCTGCTGGAGGCCATGGAGGAGCGGCAAATCACCGTGGCAGGCACCACGCACAAGATGTCCAACCTGTTCATCGTGATGGCCACGCAGAACCCCATCGAACAGGAAGGCACCTACCCCTTGCCGGAGGCGCAGCTGGACCGCTTCCTGCTGAAGGTGCTGGTGGACTATCCGGATCGGGACAGCGAGATCGGCGTGCTGGAGCTGGTGCGCAACGAAGAAGTGGGAGGCTCGTCCAGCGCCGGCGGCGCGTCCACGCAGCGCATCGAGCCGGCCAGCATCTTCGCGGCGCGTGGCGAAATCCATGGCGTGCATGTGGCGCCGGCCATCGAGCAATACATCATGGCGCTGGTGGATGCCACGCGGCATCCCGCTTCGTACGACAAGACGCTGGCGACGTGGATCCAGATCGGTTCCAGCCCGCGCGGCGGCATCGCCCTGGAACGCACCTCGCGCGTCCATGCATGGCTGGAAGGGCGCGACCACGTCACGCCGGACGACGTGCGCGCCATGGTTCATCCCGTGCTGCGTCACCGCATCATGCTTTCCTATGACGCCAGCGCCGAAGGCATTCGCGCCGATCAGGTGATCGACAGGATTCTGGAACTGGTGGCCGTGCCAGCTTGAGGTACGGGATGACGACAGTACAGGCCAGCGACATCGGTACGGTCTACGTGACTCCCGCGCACCTGGCGCGCATGGAGTACGACGCGCGCCGCCTGCGCACCACGCCGCATCGCCCGCATCACAGCGTGCTCGCCGGCCGGCATGCCTCGCGCCTGCGCGGACGCGGGCTCAATTTCGAGGAAATCCGCGCCTACGTGCCCGGCGACGACATCCGCCACCTCGACTGGAAGGTGTCGCTGCGCGTGGGGCATGCCATGGTGCGCTCGTACACCGAAGAGCGCGACCGACCCGCGCTGTTCGTGGTGGACCAGCGCATATCGATGTTCTACGGCACCCGGCGCGCGATGAAATCCGTGGTCGCGGCGGAAGTGGCCGCGCTGGGAGCGTGGATGACGTTCCAGGCGGGCGATCGCGCCGGCGCCGTGGTGTTCGACGACAGCCAGATCCACAGCCTGCGCGCACGGCGCAGCCGCTCCAGCGTGCAGGCCGTGCTGGGAGCGCTGGCGCGCAGCAACCAGGCGCTGCGTGCCGACAGCCCCGCGCGCATCAACCCCGCGCAGCTGGATGCGGCGCTCCGCGCGGCGCTGCATCTGGCCACTCACGATTACCTGGTCTGCATCGTGAGCGATTTCCTCGGTGCGGACGAGGAGACCCTGCAACTGATCCGCGAGCTGGCGGCACACAACGATGTGGTCGCCGCCCTGGTATTCGATCCCTCCGCGCGCGCCGTGCCCGACAGCGGCAAGCTCGTCGTGACTGAGGGCGAATTGCAGGTGGAGCTCGATTTCGGCCGCAAGACCATTCGCGAGCCGCTCAGCGCGATGTTCGACCAGCGATTGCAGCAGACCGTGGATCTCGTGCAGCGCTGCGGCGTGCCTGTGCTGGCGATCGACACCGAGCAGCCTACGCTGCTGCAGATGGCGCGCATGCTCGGCCACTTTGCGCAGATGCGGGGTTAGGGATGCTCTGTTCTATCCAGCGCGGGTGGCATGATGTCCCCGACGCCCGCAGGGTGTGGGGCGGGACGCAGCCCAGGCTGGTTGCCTGGGCAAGTCGCGCACCGCGGCCTGCGGGCGTTGGGGACATCACCCGCAGGGCCGGCTCTGTTTGTCCGCCGCTGCGCGCCGCGCTGTCTCGACAGGCCACCAGCCTGCCTTCGCCAGCGCAACACGCAGCAACGGACAAACAGAACCGGTGACACCCACGTTGAATAGATCAGAGCATCCCTACGCATGTACTGGCTTGCCGATCCCCAGAAAATGGCGTCGATTGCGGATCTCAAGGACATCCCCGCGCCGCCGCCGGTTTCCTGGATGCCGCAGACCGCGGGCTGGTGGATCGTCGGATGCATCATCCTGGCGGCGGTGCTGGCCTACGCGCTGTGGCGATGGCTCAGATGGCGTCGCAATCGTTACCGTCGCGAAGCGCAGGCCGAACTTGCCGCCATCGAGCGTGCCGTGAGTGATCCGGCCATGCGGAGCGAAGCGCTGGCGGCCATCCCGGCGCTGGTCAAGCGCACCGTGCTCGCCTGGGCGCCGCGTCCGGAAGTGGGGCCGATGAGTGGCGAAGCGTGGCTGCGCTACCTCGATGGCACCTATGCCGCCGGCGGCTTCGTGCAGGGGCCGGGACGGCAGCTCGACGCGCTGGCCTATGGCGCGAAAAGCATCGGCGATGACGAACTGTCGTCGCTCATGGCCTTGTTGCATCAATGGATCGACGGCCATGTTGCAGCTTGAGTATCCCTGGCTGCTGACCTTGCTGCCGCTGCCCCTGCTGGCGTGGTGGCTGCTGCCGCCCTATGGGGAACGCACGCGTGCCGTGCGTGTGCCGTTCTTCGATGAACTGGCCGAGGCGACGGGGCAGAAGCCTGCGCGCGGCGCCGTCGTGTTGCGCGGCAACTGGCTACGCCGCATCCTGGCGCCGCTGTGCTGGGCGTTGCTCGTGCTGGCCCTGGCCGGCCCGCAGCGGTTGGAGCCGCCGGTGGAGCGCACCGAGGCCGCGCGCGATCTGCTGCTCGCAATCGACCTGTCCGGATCCATGGCCATGCCGGATTTCCTCGATCCGCAAGGGCAGCGCATTTCCCGCCTGGATGCGGTCAAGGGCGTGGTGGACGAATTCGTGAGGCGCCGCACCACCGATCGCATCGGTCTCATCGTCTTCGGCACCAATGCCTTTCCGCAGGCGCCGCTGACGCTGGACCACACCGCCGTGCGCGAGCTGCTGGAGGAACTGCGCGTCGGCATGGCCGGCGAGCAGACCGCCATCGGCGACGCCATCGGCGTGGCGGTGAAGATGACCGAGCACTCCAGCCAGCGCGAGCGCGTGCTGATCCTGCTTACCGACGGCAACGACACCGCCGGGCGCATTCCGGCGGAGAAGGCGGCCGAGATCGGCAAGGCCAACCACATCGTCATCCACACCATCGGCATCGGCGACCCGAACGCCAAGGGCGAGAACCGGGTGGACCTGGATGCGCTCAAGCGCATTGCCGCCGCCACCGGCGGGCGCAGCTTCCGCGGCGAAAACCGCGAGCAGCTGGCCGACATCTATGCCTTGCTGGATCGCATGACGCCCAGCAAGGTGAAGCACTCGGTGTACCGGCCCAAGGTCAAGCTCTACTACGTGCCGCTGGGCGCAGCCTTGCTGCTGATGATCATCTACCACCTGCTGATGCTCGGCGTCTTTGCGCCGTTTGCGCACCGGCGGGCGTCGCTCGCGCCTGAGCCGTCGGAGAGCTGAGCGATGGATCAGGGCTTCCATTTCATCCGACCGCTATGGCTGCTGCTGTTGCCGCTGGGGCCGCTGCTGCTGTGGTGGTGGCAGCGCCGCAACGATCCGCTGCAGCGGTGGAAAGGCATGATTGCGCCGCACCTGCTGGCGCATCTGGTGGTGGGCGACAGCGAGCACTGGCGGCCGCGGCCCATCCACCTCGTATGCGCCGTCATCGTCATCGGCAGCATCGCCTGCGCGGGGCCGACGTGGGAGCTGGAATCCCCGCCGTTCGCGGAAGACCGCGCGCCGATGATGGTGGCGATGGACCTGTCGCCGGCCATGAACGCCATGGACGTCTCCCCCACGCGGCTGGAGCGCGCCAAGCAGAAGGTGCGCGACCTGATGGCCTTGCGCGTGGGCGGCCGCACGGGCCTGATCGTGTATACGAACACGGCACACATGGTGCTGCCGCCCACGGACGATGCGGCGCTGATGGAAATGTTCCTCTCCGCGCTGAGCACCGACCTGTTGCCGGCGAAGGGTCGCAACGCCGGCGCCGCGCTGGCGCTGGCCGATCGGCTGCTGGATGCCGAGCACGATCCCGGCACCATCGTGTTCTTCACCAGCGGGTTCGATGACGCGCAGATTCCCGCCTTCGTCGCGCACCGCCAGCACTCGCGGCAGCAGGTGCTGATGCTCGCGGTGGGCACGACCCAGGGCGGTCCCTTGCGCACGGCCAACGGCGGCGAGCAGACCGGCGAGGACGGCTCGCCCGTGGTCGCGAAGCTGGACGACAAGGCGCTGCAGCAGCTCGCGTCGCAGGCGCATATCCCCTTGGCAAGCATCACCTCGAACAACGACGACATGCAGTGGGTGCAGCGCGAGGCCGTGCACCACCTGCAGGTCGTGACCCACGCATCGTCGGTGCACTGGAAGGAATGCGGCTACTACCTGTGCTACCCGCTGGTGCTGGTTGCCTTGCTCTGGTTCCGGCGTGGCTGGATGGTGCGCTGGCTGTTCGTGCTCGGCTTCGTGGGGCTGGGAGCGCTGCCGTCGCCCGCGCTCGCCACCGACTGGCATGTAGCCGACTGGTTCTTCACGCCCGACCAGCAGGGCCGCTGGTACTACGAGCACCGCGATTTCGGCAAGGCGGCCGAGCATTTCCAGAACCCCTACTGGAAAGCCTGGGCGCTGTACCAGCACGGCCGCTGGGACGAAGCGCAGAAGGTCTTCGACACCTTGCCGGGGCCGGATGCGAAGTTCATGTCCGGCAACAGCTATGCGCACCAGTTCGAATACCAGGAAGCCAAGGACGCCTACAACGAAGCGTTGCGCATGCGCCATCCGTTCCCTGAGGCCGAGGCGAACCTGCGGCTCATGGATACGCTGATGAAGCAGCGCGCGGACGTGCCACCGGAAACCAAGGACGAAGACACCACGCCCGACCAGGTCAAGCAAGACAAGGATGCTAAGAAGGGCAACGAGAAGGAGATGGTGATGGGCAAGCGCCCCATCGCGCTGCCGGCGGACGTGTGGATGCGCAACCTCAGCGTGTCGCCCGCGGAATTCCTGCGCACCAAGTTCAGCATCGAGAACGGCCAGTCGACGCCGACCGCGCCGGCACCCGCGAGCAGCGCGCCGGAGTCGCCGCCATGAGGGCGTGGTGCTGCTTTCTGCTGTGGCTATGCGTGGCGGCAGTGCATGCCGACGAGCCGCCCCCGGCCCCGCCCATCCAGGTGCGTGTGCATCAGGAGCCGGCCGGTACGCTGATGCAGGGCGAAACCACGCGCATCGTGGTGGACATGCTCACGCCAGACTTCTTCACCGACGCGCCGGTGCTGCCCGAACTGCACGTGGACGGCGCCTATCTTTCGCTGTCCGATGAAACCCCGGGCCATCTGGTGGAAACGGTCGATGGGCAGAGCTGGTCGGGCGTGTCGCGCACCTATCTCATCACGCCGTTGATGTCCGGGCCGATGGAAATTCCCTCGTTCGAGATCACCGCGCATATCGGCGCCGCGCGCACCCCGGTCGCCGTGCAGACGCCGCCGCTCGCGCTGCAGGTACAGGCATTGAGCTTGCCGGCCGGGGTGACGGAAGCGCTGATCGCCAGTTCGGTAAAGATCACGCAGACAGTGACGCCGCAGGACGGCGGCCTGCACGTGGGCGATACCGTGACGCGCCGCATCGAGATATCCGCCGAAGGCGCGCCCGCGATGATGCTGCCGCCTACCGTTTTCGCACCGGTGAGCGGGCTCACGCTGTATGCGGCATCGCCGGTCACGCGCGATGCGGTCGACAATCACGGCGGTTTCGTCGGCGGCAGCCGCGTGGATACGGCCAGCTACGTCATCGACCATCGCGGGCGCTATAGCTTGCCGCCGGTGACGGTGCGTTGGATGGACAGCCGTACGCGCGAATGGCGCGAAAGCACCGTGCCCGCTGTCCATTTCCACGCGTGGTGGGGCAGCACGAACAAGCCGCGCTTCGCGCTGCCGCAACGCGGCTTCATGCCCAGGCTGATCGAGTGGCTGTCGAGCGACGCCGGGATTGGCGTGCTCCTGCTCGCCGTGCTGGCGTGGCTCGCATGGCGGTTCCGCGATACGTGCCAGCAGCTGTGGCAGCGATGGAAGGCATGGCGGCATCGGCGCCGTCATGCGGAGGCGGCCGCCTTCCGCGCCATCACCCGCCAGCGCCATGCCGCCTCGGCCAAGGTGCTGGCCGAAGTGGTCGATGCGTGGGTGCGGCGCGCGGCGGACGATGGCGCGCCAACCAGCGTGGCAGGCTGGGCCACGCGCTACGGCGAAGCGTCCCTGCTGGCGCAATGGAACGCCTTGCAGGATGCGCTGTACGGAAAAGGCACGTCGGCGTGGTCCGCTTCCGCCTTGACCGACGCACTCGGCTCCGCACGGCACCAGTGGAAGCACAGCCGGTCACGTTGGCGGCGCCGTCCCGAGCTGCCGCCATTGAATCCGGCGTCATGATCGGTCACGTATTCACAGGCTCATCGCGAGCGCTGGCTACCATGCCCACGCGCGACGGTGAAAAACAGCATCCCAGGAAGGGATGCACGACATTCATACCGTAGGTATCGGGGGAGAGCAGGATGGGTCGTTCCAGGAAGAGCCACGGCAAGCGCTCTGGCAAGGCGGCGGCTGCGCCATCGGCACCGGCGATGACGCCTGCGCCCGAGGCCCGCCATCGCCATGTGTGGTGGTTGCCGTTGGGCCTGGCTGTGCTGGTGCTGGTCCTGCTGGGCATCTGGTGGCTGCGCGTGCCTGCGCCCGGCGGCGCGACCACGCCGGTGGCCACGGCCGCCTCGGCTCCCACGCCCGCATCGCCCGCGTTGCCTCCGGCGCATTACGTCGGAGCGCAGGCTTGCACGTCCTGCCACGCGAAGGAGGCGCAGGCGTGGCAGCAGTCGCATCATGCGCTGGCCATGCAGGTGGCCGACGACAAGACCATCGAAGGCCGCTTCGAAGGCGCGCTGAAACAGGACGGCTCCACCGCCAGTTTCTTCAAACGCGATCACGCCTTTTTCGTGAAAACCGACGGGCCGGACGGCAAGCCCGGCGAGTTCGAGGTGAAGTACGCCTTCGGCGTCTATCCGTTGCAGCAGTATCTCGTCGCGTTTCCCGATGGGCGCCTTCAGGCGTTGCGCGCCTCATGGGATGCGCGCCCCGCGGCCGAGGGCGGCCAGCGCTGGTTCAACCTGTATCCCGGCGAGCACATCGACGCGCACGACACGCTGCATTGGACGCGACTGAACCAGAACTGGAACTTCATGTGCGCGGATTGCCACTCCACCAACGTGCAGCGCAACTACGACTTGGCCAGCAACACCTTCAAGACCACATGGAGCGAGATCAACGTCGCCTGCGAAGCCTGCCACGGGCCGGGCTCGCGTCATGTCGAATGGTCCAACGCCAGCGACGACAGGAAGCGCGCCGATCCGTCGATGGGCCTGAGCATTGCCCTGGACGAGCGCAAGGGCATGCACTGGATTCCCAATCCTGCCTCCGGCAACCCGGTGCGCAGCACGCCGCTGGCCTCGCATCGCGAAGTGGAAACCTGCGCGGTGTGCCATTCGCGTCGCGGCATCATCGCCAAGGACTCGGCGCCCACCGGCCGCCTCATGGACACGCACGATCCGGTGTTGCTCACCGAAGGCCGCTACTACGCGGACGGCCAGCAGCTGGACGAGGTCTATGTGTACGCGTCCTTCCTGCAGAGCCGCATGTATGCGAAGGGCGTGACCTGCAGCGACTGCCACGATCCGCATACGGGCAAGACGCGCGCGCAGGGCAACGCGCTGTGCGAAAGCTGCCATACGCCGGCCGTCTACGACACGGCGAAGCACACCATGCACAAGGAAGGCAGCGCGGGATCGCAATGCGTGGCCTGCCACATGCCCTCGAAGAACTACATGGTGATCAATGCGCGCCCCGATCATTCCATCCGTGTGCCGCGTCCCGACCTGACCGTGCAATACGGCGTGCCCAACGCCTGCGCTAACTGCCACGCCGACAAGGGCGCGCAATGGGCCGCCGATGCAGTTGCGAAAGCGCACGGCCCCGAGCGCGAGGGCTACCAGCATTTCGTCGAGGCACTGGATGCGGCGCGCCGCGGCAAACCCGGCGCCGCGTCGCTGCTGACGACGCTGGCGGGCGATGCGTCGTCGCCCACGATTGCCCGCGCCACGGCCGTCGGCGAACTGCGCCACTACGCCAGCCCCGATGCGCTGCCGGCGATCCAGTCCGCGCTGGGCGATGGCGATCCGCTCATGCGCGAAGCCGCGCTCGATGCATTGCTTGCCTTTCCCACCGAGGTGCGCGGCCCGCTGGCGGCGCCGTTGGCCGATGACCAGGTGCTCGCGGTGCGGGTAAAGGCGGGCCGCGTGCTCGCCGGCGTGCCCGATGCGCAGTTGGATGCCAGCCAGCGTGCGGCGCGCGATCGGGCCTTCGTCACCTACAAGCAGGCGCAGGACGCCATCGCGGATCGCCCCGAATCGCACTTCGATCTGGGTCTGGTCTATGTCGAACGCGGCGACACCGCGGCGGCGGAGCAGGCCTTCCGCCAGGCGTTGAAGCTGCAGCCGGATTTCGTACCGGCCTATGTGAACCTGTCGGACATGTACCGCGCCATGGGGCGCGAGGAAGACGCCGGCAAGATCCTCGATGAAGGGCTGAAGGGCGTGCCGGGCAACGCCAGCCTGCTGCATACCAAGGGCCTGGCGCTGATCCGGCAGCAGCAGCCCAAGGAAGCCTTGTCCTGGCTGGAGCGTGCGCACCGCGCCGAGCCCTCCAATGCACGCTTTGCCTATGTCTATGGGGTGGCGCTCGATTCCGCCGGAGAGCACGAGCAGGCGCGCAAGCTATGGGAAGAAGGCCTGCGGGCCGCACCGTATGATCCTTCGTTGCTGTTCGCCCTGGCCGAGGCGGAGCGGGACGCCGGCAACAAGGAACAGGCGCGCGATTACGCCCAGCGCCTGGTGGCGGTGGCGCCGCGCTCCCGCGAGGCCCACGAACTGCTGCAAAGCCTGGGCGGCGACAGCCTGCCTGCCTTCCACTGACGCCAGTCGGTCGCTGCCACGCGGCGGCCCGGCGCATGCGATCATCGCGCGTGCGGGGCCGCCGGCCCCGCTCAACCGGGAACGGGGAGGCGAGCATGATCGTCCGTCGCTGGTGGTCTGGCCTGTTTCTGTTGCTGGCATGCGTCACCGTCGCCAGGGCGGCGGACGTGCGGCGCGATCTGGCTTACGGTGCCGACGCGAAACAACGTTTGGACGTCTATCTGCCGAGCGTGCCGAAGGACGCACCCATCATCGTCATGGTGCACGGTGGCGCCTGGATGATCGGCGACAAGGCGAGCCGTGGCGTGGTCGAGCCCAAGGCCGCGCACTGGAACCAGGCGGGCTACGTGTTCGTTTCGGTCGACTATCGGCTATGGCCCAAGGCCGGTCCGCTCGAACAGGCCCAGGATGTCGCCGACGCGCTTGCCTACGTGCAGCAGCACGCGCAGGCGTGGGGCGCGGACGGAACGAAGATCGTACTGATGGGACATTCCGCCGGCGCGCACCTGGTCGCCCTGCTGTCGTCGTCGCCCGCCATGGCGACGGGGCGCGGCGCGAAGCGCTGGCTGGGCACGGTGTCGCTGGATGCCGGCGCCATCGATGTGCCGGGCATCATGTCGTCGCCGCACGCGGGGTTCTACGACAGGGTGTTCGGCAGCGATCCCGCGCAATGGCGCAAGGCCTCGCCCATCGATCAGCTCGGCCGCGACGCCTTGCCGGTCCTGCTCGTGTGCTCAAGCCGCAGGGCGGAGTCCTGCCCGCACAATCGCGCCTATGCGACCAAGGCGCAGGGCCTGGGCGTGGATGCCAGCGTGTTGCCGGAGCCGCTGAGCCACGCCGACATCAACGCGACGCTCGGGGAAGGCGGCGGCTACACCGACGCCGTGGATGCCTTTCTGCGCGGCCTTGGCCTGCCCTGACGCGAAGCCTCGTCGCGCCAGGGCCGCAGGTTCAACGCCGGTCGAGCGAGTACTTGCCTGGGCCGGCCACGCACAGCAACACCAGGCCGCCGGCGATGCTCACGTTCTTGTAGAAGTTGATCATCGCGCCGATGCGTTCGGGATCGACCAGGTTCCAGAACTGATGGCCGATCACCGCAGCGGCCACCGTATACAGCGCCAGCACGATCGCCAGCGGGCGCGTGTAGAACCCGACCGCGATGGCGATGCCGACGAAGAACTCCATGATCACCGCGATGGCGGCCGTGACCGTCGGCATCGGCACGCCGACGGAACCCATGTAGGTGGCCGTATCCGAGAACGCGGTGAGCTTGCTCCAGCCGAAGATGACGAACAGAACCATCAGCAGAAGGCGTGCGAGGAGCAGCAAACCATCCTTGCTGCCTGCCAGTAACGTATATCGCATGGCTTTTCTCCCATGACTCTACGCAAGGCGTGCGGGTCGCGGCCCGCGTGCACCGCGCCACCCGTGCAGCGCGGTCGTGAACACTATATGCCTGTGCGAGGCTGATGGTGCAGCCTGGCCTGGCCGTTCAGGCGTCCTCGGAGATGTCGCTCTTGTAGCGGTCGGCGGCCACGCTGCGCGACAGCTCGGGCAGCATGCGCCGGCGCGCTTCCTGAAAGTGTCGCCATTCCACGCTGTCCACCAGCGAGGGAATGGTGACCAGTTCGCCCTGGTCGTAGCCCGCGAGCGCCGCGTCCACCAGTTCATCCACTTCCATGATCATGCGCGGCGGGAAGGCTTCGATGCCGCCCGCGGCATTCCAGATGCCCGTGCGCGTCACGCCCGGCAGCACGCATTGCACGCGAATGCCGTGCCGCGCGACTTCCTCGTGCAGCGAGAGGCTGTAGGTGAGCACATAGCTCTTGCTGGCCGCATAGGCGCCAGGGAAAAGCTCCGGCGCCAGCGCCAGTATCGAGCCGATGTTGATGATGCTGCCCTGGCCGCGCGCCACCAGCCGAGGCAGCATGGCCGCGATCAGTCGCGACGGCGTGGTGACGTTGAGTTCGATCATCGCGTCCACGTCGTCGGGCGATGCTTCCGCGAGAGCAGGCCCGGCCTCCACGCCCGCGTTGTTCACCAGCATGCCGATGGCGGCGTCGGTGCGCAGCCGTTCTTCCACGCGCTCGCGTTCGCCGGGCAAGGTCAGGTCCGCTGGCAGGACTTCCGCTTTCACCTGATATTCACGGGCAAGCCGCCGCGCCAGGGCTTCCAGCGGCTCCGGGTTGCGCGCCACCAGCACGACTGGATGGCCGCGTTGCGCGAAGCGATCGGCGTAAGCGGCGCCGATGCCTGCGGAAGCGCCGGTGATCAGGACGGTATCGGGCTGTTCGACGACGGCCATGCGGGTATCTCCGGGGACGAGGGTTTGGATGGCGCCAGGGCTTCGCGATGACCGGTCAAGCTTGCACCCGCGCCGGTATCGTGTCACGCCCCGGATGGGCGTTTTCCTCAGTAGAACTACGCATCATCTTTGGGTGATTTTTCGCTCGTGGCCCCGGGCGTACTGGTCGAACATGGCCGGGTGAAGGGAGCTCAAGCATGGCTACGCCGATACGTGTCCACCCTCCCGCACCGAACCCGGCCCCGGGCGATCGATACCCCAAGGAGACATCATCATGAAGACGTTCCAACCTTCCACCCGCTACCTGCTCGCCGCCGCGATGGCCCTTTCCGCGCCGATGTTCGCGTGGGCGCAGCAGGCCACGGAGGAAGCCCCCGTCAACTCGACCGTGCATGAGCTGGGTCGCGAGGACCGGTCGATCACGGCGACCGTGGTGTCGGTGGACAAGCAGGAGCGCTTCGTCACGCTGAAGGGCCCCAAGGGCAAGGAAGTCACCATCCAGGCCGGCCCCGAAGTGCAGAACTTCGACCAGCTGAAGGCGGGCGACCAGGTGACGGCGCATTACCAGTCCGCCGTGGCCGTGCAGATCATGCCGGCCGGCAGCGCCAAGCGCGACGTGGAATATCAGGCGGGTGAGGCGACCGCCGCGCCGGGCAGCAAGCCGGGCGTGAAGGAAGGCCAGTCCGTCACGGTGACCAGCAAGCTCACCGCGGTGGATCTGAAGAACCACACCGTGACGCTGAAGGGCCCGGACGGCCACGAGCGCATGATCGAAGTGAAGGATCCTGCGCGCCAGGCCGAGATGAGCAAGCTCAAGGTGGGCGACATGGTGGTCGCCACCTATGTCGAGGCTCTGGCGATCACCGTGACGCCGAAGGCGAAGGCGTCGAAGTAAGCAACGAAAAGGGGCCGCACCGCGGTCCCTTTTTTTGCGTCGAGGTGAATCCAGCGACGCTTACGGCACGCCACCGTCGCGGATCAGGGCCAGGACTTCGTAGCACGCACCCATGGTGTGGTAGTCGGTCTTGCCCGCCGGGCTCTTCTCGTCGTCGTACTTGCGGTTGTCCCGCGTGAGGATGCGGAACCACGCGCCGTACTTGTGATCGACCAGATGTTCCCACGAGTACGCCCATAGCTTCTGGTACCACGCGTCGTATTCGGGCAAGCCAGTGCGCGCATGCAGCAGGGCTGCCGCAGCCAGTGATTCGGCCTGCACCCAGAAATACTTGTCGTCGTCGCACACGGTGCCGTCCGGCGCGAAGCCATAGGCCATGCCGCCGAATTCCTTGTCCCACGAACGGGCGAGCGCGGTGTCGAACAGGTGCTTGGCGGTCACCAGCCAGTCTTCCTCGCGGCCGCGCTCCAGCAGCAGCGGTTCCATGATCAGCAGCAGCTTGGCCCATTCGGTCTGATGGCCGGGCTGGAAGCCCCACGGACGGAACAGGTGCTTGGGATTGTCGAGGTTGTATTTCCAGTCGACGTTCCAGTTCACATCGTAGTGTTCCCACACCAGGCCATCGGCCTTGGCCGCCTGGCGGCGCGTCATGTTGTCCGCCAGCTGCAGCGCGCGTTCGAGGTAGCGCGGCTCGTCGCTGGCCTGGTAGGCGGCGAGCATCGCCTCGCACATGTGCATGTTGGCGTTCTGGCCGCGGTAGTCGGTGAACTGCCACTGGTCGTTCGCCTCGTCGCGGTACAGGCCGGCCTCGGCATCCCAGTAACGCTGCTCCAGCAGGTTCCAGGTTTCGTCCATCCACGCGCTGGCTTCGCGCACGCCGGCCTTGAGGGCGGTGGAGTAGGCGAGCAGCACGAAGGCCACGCCGTAGGCGTGGTACATGGTGTCCTCGGGCTTGCCGTCGCGGATGGTCCACGCGTAGCCACCCGTGGCGGGGTTGCGGTGCACGTCGCGCAGGTAGCGCAGGCCGTGGTGCACGGCGTCGAGGTATTCGGGCTTGCCGAATTCCATGTGCGCCATCGCGTAGTTGAAGACGAAGCGCGTGCTGCTCACCAGGTGGCGATGGCTGCGGTCGTAGATCGTGCCGTCGTCCTTGTAGTAGTGGAAGAAGCCGCCGGCCGGGTCGATGCAGTGTGGATGGTAGAAGGCCATCGTCGTGGCGATGTGCTCGCGCAGGAAGGCCTCGCTGCGGAAGTCGGGCGTGGTGGTCATGCGTAGGTCTCCATGAAGCTCAGCACCTCGGCCTCGTCGGGAATGGCCGAGAACGAACCCTGGCGCGTCACGGTGAGCGCGCCACAGGCCGCGGCGAAGCGCAGGGCCGCATGCAGGCGGGGCAGTTCGGTGATGAGGTGATCGATGCGGTCGTCGGTGTGGTCGAGCCTGGCCAGCTGGTACAGCAGGCCGCCGACGAAGGCGTCGCCCGCGGCCGTGGTGTCCACGGCGGGCACGGCGTACACCGGCAGCTCCCCTTCCACGTCCGGATGGAACCAGCGCAGCGCGTTGGCGCCGTCGGTGATGATGACCAGGCGCGTGCGGCCTTCCCACAGTTTCTGCAGCGTGGCTTCCTCGCCGTCGACGGCGAGCCAGGCGAATTCCTCGGCGCTCAGCTTCACTACGTCGGCCAGGTGCAGCGCCGGCCAGATCAGCGGACGCGGCTCCACGTCGCGCGGCCACAGCGCGGGACGCAGGTTCAGGTCGAAGCTGACCAGCGCGCCCGCCGCGTGCGCGCGGCGCATGCCTTCGCGCGTGGTTTCGGCCAGCGCGGGGTCGGTCATGCTGTTGGAGCAGACGTGGAACACGGCGGTTCCGTCGAAGCTCTCCGCGTGGAAGTGCATCGGGCGGAACAGCAGGTCGGCCGAAGGCGGGCGATAGAAGCTGAAGCTGCGCTCGCCGTTGCCGTCCAGCGACACGAAGGCCAGCGCGGTGTTCGCCTCGTCGGTGCGGGCAACGCCGTTGGTGTTCACGCCCGCGCGGCGCAGGCTGTCCAGCAGGAAATCGCCGAACATGTCCTTGCCGAGCATGCCGGCAAAGGCGGCCTCGCCACCCAGGCGCGCCACCGCCACGGCCACGTTGGCCGGCGCGCCGCCGGCATAGGGAACGAAGCTGCGCGGAAACCCGGCTTCGTCGCCGCCTTCGCTATGGAAATCGATCAGTGCTTCACCGAAGCAGAGAATGGTGCGTGACATCAGCGTTCGAGGCTCGACTCAATGGTGGATGGCGGGCGTGGCCGGCTCGCGAACGAGCGAGCCGCGCAGGCCGTAGAAGACGATGTAGCCGTAGCAGAGCAGCGGCAGGATAAAGGCGTGCTGGATGCCCATATGGTCGGCCAGCACGCCCTGCGCCAGCGGCAGCAGCGCGCCGCCGACGATGGCCATGATCAGCAGGCTCGATGCCTTGCCGGTCAGCGGGCCCATGCGCTCGATGCCCAGCGCGAAGATGGTCGGGAACATGATGGAGTTGAACAGGCCGATGGCGATCACGCTGACCAGGGCCACCTGGCCTTGCGTGAGCATGGTGGTCAGCACCAGCAGGCCGGCGACGGCGGCGAAGGCGGCCAGCAGCTTGCGCGGGTTGATGTAGACCAGCAGCGCCGAACCGGCCAGGCGTCCCACCATCGCGCCGCCCCAGTAGTACACCACGTGGTCCGCGGCGGCCTGCTCGCTCATGTGGCCGATCTCCGGCAGCGACAGGTAGTTCACCAGGAAGCTGCCGATGGAAACCTCCGCGCCCACGTAGAAGAAGATCGCCAGCACGCCGAACAGCACGTGGCTGTGGCGCAGCGCGTCCATCAGCGTGTGATGCGAGGTGTCGGCCTGCTCGGTGGATTCGGTCAACGGCGGCAGGCGGAACAGCCACACGCCGACGGCGAGCACGAGCAGCGCGACGCCCAGGCCCAGGTAGGGCACCTGCACCAGCTGGGCCTGCTTCTGACGGTAGTCGGTGAGCTGCTGGCGCGTTTCCGGCGCCAGGCTCGCGCGCACGTTGGCCAGTTGCGCGGCGTCATGTTCGTCCAGCCGCGAGGAAGCGAGCTTGTCCAGCGCCGTGGCGAGCGTGGCGGGCGGCAGGGCGGCAAGCTGCTGCGGCGAGAGCGTCGACAGCGTGGCGAGCAGGGGCGCGCCGGAGAGACTGTCCAACACCTGCGCCATCGGGCCGGCAGGCAGCTGCACGAAGCTTGCGGCCACGTCCTGCACCGGCAGGCGATCCAGCGCCGTGGCGGAGGCATCGTTCAGCGCGGCCACCAGGCGCTCGGGCGGCGCCTGCCTGATCGCGTCGATGGTCTGCACCGCCGGCGCGTTGTTGAGGGTCTGCACCAACTGCACGGTTTCCGGCGCATTGCGCACCGCCGGCGGGATCACCACCGCCGCGGCCGAGAGGATCAGCAGGCCGCCGAACTTCGGCCCGATGGTGGTGCCCAGCGAATTCATCGCCTGCGCCAGCGTGAGCCGGCTGGAGCTGGTGCGCTCCGGGCCCAGCAGCGCGACATACGCGTTGGCCGCCACCTGCAGCACCGTGATGCCGGTGGCGAGCACGAACAGCGCCGCGAGAAACGCGCCGTAGGAATGCAGCTGCGCCGCCGGCCAGAAACCGAAGGCGCCGACCGCGGCGATCGCCAGCCCGGCCACGATGCCCTTCTTGTAACCCAGCAGGGCGACGAGGCGGCCCGCCGGCAGCGACATCAGGAAGTACGCGCCGAAGAAGGTGAACTGCACAAGCATGGCCTGCGCGTAATTGAGTTCGAACACCGTCTTCAGGTGCGGGATCAGGATGTCGTTGAGGACGGTCAGGAACCCCCACATGAAGAAGATCGTGGTGGTCACCGCCATCGCCATCGGATAGTCGGTGTAGCGCGTCTTGCCGGTGGCCGGCGACGCGGTCGCCGACTGGACAGGTGGAGCTGCGAAGGCCATGCGTGTTTCCGAGGGTCAGGAAAGAGGGCAGCTGCTTTCGCGCACGACCAGTTCCACGGGCGCGATGATGGTGCCGGAGGGCGCCTGCGGATCCCGCAGACGGGCGAGGAGCATTTCCGCCGCCTGCCGTCCACGCGCGCGGGGCGCGGTGGACAGCGTGGTCAGCGAGGGCATGCTCATGGAGGCTTCGGCGATGTCGTCGAAGCCGGTGACGGCGAAGTCGCGCCCGGCCTGTCGTCCGTGCTGGTGCAGGCCGAGCATGAGGCCCAGCGCCACCGCGTCGTTGTAGCAGACGGCGGCCGTGGGCGCGGTTCCGCTTCCTTCGAACAGCGCGCCCGCGGAGCGTGCGGCGTCGGTGCGCGTGGGCGTGCTCTGCACGCGCCACTGCGGTTCGACGGTGAGCCCGGCGGCCTGCATCGCCTGTAGATAACCCGCATGGCGCTGGCGCGTGGAACTGGCGTGGTCGTGCCCGCCGAAGAAGGCGATGCGCCGGTGTCCCTGCGCAATCAGGTGCTCGGTGGCCTGGCGCGCGCCGCGCTCGTTGTCGAGCATCAGGCGATCCCAGTGCGCGTATTCCGGCAGCTCGCCGCCCAGTTCGCGGTTGAACAGCACCACCGGCGTATGCGTGCCCACGGCGGCGAGCACCTTGCGCGCCTCGCTGTCTTCGGCGGGCGACAGGATGATGCCGCCGGGACCGTGCTCGATCAGCGAGCCCAGCACCGCGTGCTCGCGCTCGGCGGAGTCGCCAGTACTGCCGAGCAGGGTGACGAAACCGGCCGTGCCCAGCGTCTCGTCGACGCCGGCGGCGAATTCCGCGAAGAACGGGTTGGCCAGCTCGTTGATCACCAGGGCCACGCTGGACGACGTACGCCGGCGCAGGTTGGCCGCGGCGCGGTTGTAGACGTAGCCCTGCTTGCGCAGTTCTTCCTCTACCCTGGCGCGGGTGACCTTGTTGACGAGGGGGCTGCCGCGCAACACCAGCGAAACCGTGGCGCGGGACACACCGCAGCCCGCCGCGATGTCGTTGAGTGTGATCTTTCTACCGACCGGGGTCTGGCTTTCCATCGCAGGCCTGGGTTGATTGGAACGATCCAAAGGTAACCGGCCGCGCGGTCGAACGGAACCGATTTCGATGGCGCGACGCAGCATGCAACGATGCCTGCATGAATGTTAGCGTGAGGCGAAATTAGAACGATTCAAATCTATTACTTTGGGGAAAGTCTATGTTTGATTCGCCGTTCCGTGCCTGGCTGCCCGGTCTGCTGGCCGCCGCGGTCTCCCTGGGCCTTGCGACACCGGTTGGCGCAAGGGCTGCCGAGGGCCATGCCGCCGATGTCGACCCCCGTATCGGCACGGGCGGCGATGGCCACACCTTCCCGGGCGCCACGGTGCCTTTCGGCATGATCCAGCTGTCGCCCGACACGGCCATGCCGGACTTCAAGCATGCCTACAAGTACGCCGCCGGCTACCAGTACGGCGACAGCAGCCTGCTGGGTTTCTCGCACACGCATTTCTCCGGCTCCGGCCATTCGGACATGGGCGACGTGCTGGTGATGCCGATTGCCGGCGACGTCCGCCTGGAACCCGGCGACGCGGCAAAGCCCGGCAGCGGCTACCGCTCGCGCTTCAGCCACGACACCGAAGTGGAGCAGGCCGGCTATTACGCCGTGACGCTGAGCGACTACGGCGTGCGCGCCGAACTCACCGCCGGCCGCCGCATCGGCTGGCATCGCTACACCTTCCCCGCGAACAAGCCGACGCATCTGCTGCTGGATCTGCGTCCGAGCATCTACGACTACCCCGGCAAGGTGCTGTGGTCCAGCCTGCGCGTGCATGAGGACGGCACCGTCACCGGTTGCCGCACCACGCGCGGCTGGGCGCCGGGACGCGAGCTGTGCTTTGCCATGCGCTTCTCGCAGCCCCTGCAGTCGCGCACGCTCTACAACCGCGAAACCGACGTGGTCTACAAGGGCTTCAAGGGCCCGGGCCACGAGGCGGAAGACCATGACGGCCAGAGCGGCCGCGCGCTGGAAGGCGTGTTCGACTTCGGCACGCTCAAGCAGCCGCTGGGCGTGAAGGTGGCCATCTCCACGGTGAGCGAAGCCAACGCCGTGGCCAACCTCGATGCCGAAGGCAAGGGCTGGGATTTCGATGCACGCCGCGCTGAAGCGCGCGCGGCGTGGGACAAGGCGCTGGCGTCCATCGACGTGGAAGGCAGCAAGGACCAGCGCGTGGGCTTCTACACCTCGCTCTATCACGCGCTGCTGTCGCCGACGCTGAGCATGGACGTCAACGGCCAGTTCCGCGGCCCTGACGGCGCCGTGCACGAAGCGGTCGACAAGAACGGCAAGTTCGAATTCCACTCCACCTGGTCGCTGTGGGACGTCTATCGCGCGCAGCAGCCGTTGGTGGCGCTGCTGATGCCCGGGCGCAGCACCGATTTCATCCGCTCGCTGATCGCCTCGCGCGAAACCAGCCCGTTCGGCATCCTGCCGGTGTGGGCGTACCAGGGCCTGGAGACGTGGTGCATGATCGGCTACCACGCCGTGCCGGTGATCGCCGATGCCTACGTCAAGGGCGTGCGCGGCTTCGATGCGGACGCGGCGCTGAAGGCGATGGTCGCCAGCGCCACCTATGCGCCGTACGGCGATCTGGGCGATTACATGAAGCTCGGCTACGTGCCCATCGACAAGGAGCCCGAAGCCGCCTCCAAGACGCTCGAATACGCCTACGACGACTGGTCGCTGGCGCAGATGGCCAAGGCCATGGGCCGCAAGGACATCGCCGCCACCTTCGACAAGCGCGCCGGCAACTGGCGCAACGCGTACGACCCCAAGACCGGCTTCATGCGCGCGCGCAAGAGCGACGGCAGCTTCCGCGAGCCGTTCGATCCGGATGCGGCCGGCTATGGCAGCGACTACACCGAAGGCAACGCGTGGCAGTACTCCTGGTACGTGCCGCAGGACGTCGCCGCGCTGATCAAGGCCATGGGCGGCGACCAGGCCTTCGTCACCAAGCTGGACAGCGTGTTCGAGGCCAAGGTCGACAAGTCGCACTTCGCCAACGTCGAGGACATCACCGGCCTGATCGGCTGGTACGCGCACGGCAACGAGCCCAGCCATCACCTGGCCTACCTCTACGACTATGCGGGCGTGCCGTGGCAGACGCAGAAGCGCTTGAAGCAGATCATGGACAGCCAGTACGCCACGCGTCCCGACGGCTTGGCCGGCAACGACGACCTGGGCCAGATGTCCGCCTGGTACATCTTCACCGCGCTGGGCTTCTACCCGGTGACGCCGGCCAGCGACGAGTACGCCATCGGGCGGCCGTTCGTGTCGCGCGCTACCTTGCATCTGCCCAACGGCAAGACCTTCACCGTCACGGCCGATCCGCTGGATGACGCGCACCCCTATGTCGGCGCGGTGACCCTCAACGGCAAGCCGCTGGACCGCGTCTTCCTCCGCCACGGCGAGATCGTGGCCGGCGGCGAGCTGCACTTCGCCATGCAGGCCGAGCCGAACCGGTCGTGGGGGCAGGGCGCGGGTGACCGGCCTTCGTCGATGAGCGTCTCTACGACCAAGGTCGCGGGCGCTTCCGGCGAAAGCGATGGCAAGACCCATCGATAGACGGTGGCGTTTGCCGGGGTGATTCTGCAAACATGCCCGACATGTTGCGCTCATCCTGGAAACTGGCGTCGACACAACGGCCCTCCGTGAAGGACCGCCTGGCCCTGCGCTGGCGGTTGGGGGGCCTCCTCGCCGCCGTGCTGGTGATCGTGGCGCTGCCCTACGTGGTCACGCGCTCCGGCTCCAGCGAAGCGATCCAGGCCAGCGAGCGCGTGACGCATTCCAGCGAGGTGAAGTCGCTCACCTACCGGATCGCCTACGTCACGCGCGACAGCGAGGCGGCGATCTACCGCCTCATCCACGGCGATCGGGACGCGCAGGTGCGCCTGCGTGCGGAACGCGCTGCGCATGAAGCGCCCGGACTCCTGCAGCAGCTGCGCGAGATGACCCGCGACAGCCCGGACCAGCAGTCCCTGATCGGCTCGCTCAGTTCCACCGTGAGCGGTCGCCTGGCGCTGAGCGGGCAGGCCATCTTGCGGCATGACCATGGCGACGACACCGGCGCGGCCGACGCCATGCGCGACTCCGGCACGCTGTTCAAGATGGACGATCTGATCGACGAGATCGTGCACAACGAGGACGGCAACCTGGTCACTCGCCGCGACGCGGCCAGCCGCGAATCGTTCAACAGCGAACTGGCGCTCACCATCACCGCCATCGCCCAGGTGCTGTTGCTGGCGATCGTGGTGATCGTGTCCGAGCGGCAGATCAGCCGCCGCCTGCGCGCCGAAGTGCGCGAAGGGCAGGCGGTGCAGCGCTCGCAACTGATCGTGCAGGCGGTGCGCGAACCGATCGCGCTGCTCGACGCCAGCCTCGGCACGCTGCTGGTGAACGCTGCCTTCGGCGAGCTCTACGGCCTGCCGCCCGATTTCCGCCAGTCGCTGCCGCTCACCGAGATCGGCGATGGCGCATGGAAGGACAGCGCGCTGCTGCAGCGACTGAACGACGTGTTGCTGCTGGACCGCGAACTGTGGGACTACGAACTGATCCAGCGCACCGTGGATGGCGTGGACCGCCACGTGGTGATCAACGCCCGCCGCCTGGAGCAGGACAGCGGCGGCGATCCCGTGCTGCTGCTCACCCTGAGCGACGTGACGGCGCGCGCGCTTGTGGAACAGCAAGTGAAGGAACTCAACCGCCAGCTCGAAGGCAAGATCGAGCAGGTGTCGGACGTGAACCGCGAGCTCGAAGCCTTCAGCTACTCGGTGTCGCACGACCTGCGCGCGCCGCTGCGCCATATCAGCGGTTTCGCCGGCAAGTTGCAGCAGCACCTGGGCGACACCGCGGACGAACGCTCGCGCCACTACATCGAGGTGATCAACGACGCCGCCAAGCGCATGGCCTTGCTCATCGAGGACCTGCTGGTGTTCTCGCGCCTGGGCCGCGGCGCCTTGCGCCTGCAGCCGGTGGACATGCAGTCGCTGGCCGACGAGGCGCGCGCGCTGGCCGAGACGGATGCGCACGGGCGGCACATCGTGTGGTCCATCGCGCCGCTGCCCATCGTCATCGGCGACGAGAACATGCTGCGCACGGTGTGGCAGAACCTGCTCGGCAACGCGGTGAAATACACCGGCAAGTGCGAGGTGGCGCGCATCGACGTGGACGTGCAGCGCCATCGCGACGGCAGCTACGAATTCGTGGTGAGCGACAACGGCGCCGGTTTCGACATGCAGTATGCGGGTAAACTGTTCGGCGTGTTCCAGCGGCTGCACCGTGCCTCCGAATTTCCCGGCAACGGCATCGGCCTGGCCAACGTGCGTCGCATCGTGACCCGACACGGCGGGCGCGTCTGGGCCGATGCCCAGCCGGGGCAGGGAGCGCGCTTCCATTTCAGCCTGCCGTCTTCGGACCTCGCAGAGAGCTTTTCGCAGAGGCGCCCATGAAACATCGAGACCTCCGTACCATCCTGCTCGTCGAGGACAGCCTCGCCGACGCCGAAATGGCCTTGGACGCGCTGGCCGGCGCGCACCTGGCCAATCCCGTGGTGCACGTGGAAGACGGCGTCGATTGCCTGGATTACCTTTACTGCCGTGGCGACTGGGCGGGGCGCGAACCGGTCGATCCCGCGGTGGTGCTGCTGGACATCAAGATGCCGCGCATGAGCGGCCTGGAAGTGCTGACGCAGCTGCGCGCGGACGAGCGTTTCCGGCGGGTGCCGGTGGTGATCCTCTCCTCGTCGCGGGAAGAAAGCGATCTCGCGCGCAGTTGGGACATCGGCGCCAATGCGTACGTGATCAAGCCGGTAGATGTGGATCAGTTTTTTGAAGCGGTGCGAACCGTGGGGCAGTTCTGGGCCGTGCTCAACCAGGCGCCGGACCACGGCTGAGAACTAAAGAGCGGGGGCGGTGAGCACCACAACGGGGTGGCTGAAAGTGGAAAGGCAGCAGTGGGCGTTGCCCCGAATCCGTGTACTTCAGATCGAGGACAGCCAGCTCGATGCCGAGCTGGTGTTGTCCGAACTGGACGCCGATCACATCGAATACGACGTGCGGCTGGTGGATGCCGAGCGCGATTATCTTTCCGCACTGGAGCAGTTCCAGCCGGACATCGTGCTGTCGGACCTGAGCATGCCGGGCTTCTCCGGCCAGCGCGCGCTGGACATCCTGCGCGAACGCGACCAGGACCTGCCCTTCATCTTCGTCTCCGCGACGCTCGGTGAAGAGGCCGCCATCGAAGCGCTGCGCAACGGCGCCACCGATTACATCCTCAAGCAGAATCCCGCGCGCCTGGCCTCCGCCGTGCGTCGCGCCATGCGCGAGGCCGAGGCGCAACGCGCACGCCGGCGCGCGGAAACCGAGCTGATCCGCGCGCAGCGTTTTGAAAGCCTCGCCATGCTCGCCGGCGGCCTCAGCCACGACTTGCGCAACCTGCTGCAGCCGCTGCTGCTGGCGGGCGACAGCCTGCAGGATTACCAGGACGACCCACGCCTCGCGCGCCTGGGACGACTGGTGCGCGATTGCGGCAAGCGCGGCCTGGACATGGTGCAGTCCATGCTTTCGTTTGCGCGTGGAGCGCGCCGCGCCGAGCAGGTACGCGTGGGCGCGCTGCTCGATGCGCTTGGCCTGCTGCTGCAAGGCAGCGTGCCGCGCAACGTGACATTGGAGCTGGAGGCGTACGACCCGGACCTCAGCTTCGACGGCAACCACACCGAGCTGCAGCAGTGCCTGCTCAACCTCAGCCTCAACGCCATCCAGGCCATGCCCGACGGCGGCAAGCTGCAGATCTCGGCGTCGCTGGCGTCGTTGCCGGAAAGCTTCTTTTTGCCCGATGAGGAAGCGCGCGAAGGCAACTACGTCTGCCTCACCGTGAGCGACACCGGCACGGGCATGGACGAGGCGGCGCTGCAGCACCTGTTCGAGCCGTTCTACACCACCAAGGAAAGCGGCACCGGCCTGGGCCTGGTGTCGTGCAAGCGCATCATCACCGCCCATGGCGGCGTGATGCGGGTGGACAGCCAGCCCGGCGTGGGCACGCGCTTCCACATGCATATTCCGCTGACGCGCCAGGCCGCCGAGATCGCCGAGGAACAGGAAACCATCAACCTGCAGGGCGAAGCCGAGCGCGTGCTGGTGGTGGTGGAAGAAGCCGGCCAGCTGTCGCTGCTGGTCGACACCCTCGACTCCTGGGGCTACCAGGCCCATGGCAGCCAGAGCGGCACGGCCGCGCTGCAATGGCTGGAAGCCCAGGGCGTGCCTGACCTGGTGGTGCTCGATTCGGACATGAACCTGTTCACCGGCGTGCGCACGCTGGCGGCGCTGTTCGACCATGGCTACCGCGGCGCGGTGATTTTGCTGGCACGCCCGGATGCGCCGCCGGACATGGACGAGCTGCCGGTGATGGAGCACCTGTACCTGGTCGACAAGCCAGTCTCGACGACGAAGCTGTTGAAGACGGTGAGGGAGGCGCTGGAGGAGAGTGCTTCCGGGGCGGGGCCGCAGGGGCCGGTGTGAGGTTGCGGCTGTTCGGTGATGGTTTGTGCCGAGGCGTCGAGGTCTCGGCAGGTTTTCTTCCTCTCTCCTCCGGGGTACGCGGGGAGCAGCCATAGATGGCTGCGGCTCTGGGGAGCAAGGAGAGGGCTGGGGTGAGGGCCATTCTTGCCTCGCGGCGTCATAAGAACCGTCATTCCTGCGAAGGCAGGAATCCAGTGACTTTGTGTTCGGTTGTCGCGAACGCGCTGATGAAGAGCCGATCAACCCCGCGCAAAGTCGCTGGATCCCTGCCTTCGCAGGGATGACGGCTAAAGAATCAGGCGCTGAGGCAAGCCCACGACCTTTATCCCCTTTTCGGGGCTCACCCCCAACCCTCTCCTCGCTCCTCAAAGCCGCAGCCATCCATGGCTGCTCCCCGCGCGCCCCTCCGGGGAGAGGGAGTCAAACTGAGGGAACTGGGGGCGCATCGATCACGTCACCCACAAACAAAAAAGCCGGACAACGTCCGGCTTTTTGCGTCGCACCGATCAACCTCAGTCGATGCCCAACTTCTTCAACTTGTACCGCAGCGCGCGGAACGTAATGCCCAGTTTCTTCGCCGCCGCCGTTTTGTTGTAGCGCGACTCTTCCAGCGCCTTGATGATCGCCGTGCGCTCCAGGTTGCTGATGTAGTCGTCCAGGCCGCCGCTGGCGGTGGGCGAGGCGGCGGGTGCGGGCTCCGCCGCTGCAGCGTGCAGACTGGCAGGCATCGCAGCGGGAACCGGTTCGGCATGGGCACGCGGCGTGCGTTGCGGCAGCATCAGGTCGCTGACGTCGATCTGGTCGCCGTCGCACATCGCCATCGCGCGTTCGAGGATGTTCTCCAGTTCGCGCACGTTGCCGGGAAAGTCGTAGCTCTCCAGCGCCTGTTGCGCGGCGGGCAGCAAATGGCCCGGCGTGCCGCCGCTCTTGGCGGCGAGCTGGCGCAGTACGAAGTTGGCCAGCAGGGGCACGTCGCCGCGGCGTTCGCGCAGGGGCGGCACGCGCAGTTCGATGACGTTGATGCGGTAGAACAGGTCCTGGCGGAACTGGCCTTGTTCGACCAACGCCGCGAGATTCTTGTGAGTGGCGGAGAGGATGCGCACGTCCACCGGCACTTCCTCGCGCGCGCCGATCGGGCGCACGGCCTTTTCCTGGATCGCGCGCAGCAGCTTCACCTGCATGTGCAGCGGCAGCTCGGCCACTTCGTCGAGGAACAGCGTGCCGCCATGCGCGGCCTGGAACAGGCCTTCCTTGTCGCCTACCGCGCCGGTGAAGCTGCCCTTGCGGTGGCCGAAGAATTCGCTCTCCATCAGCTCGGACGGAATGGCGCCGCAGTTCACCGGCACGAACGGGCCGCTGGCACGCGGGCCCTGCTCGTGGATAAGGCGTGCGACCAGTTCCTTGCCCACGCCGGATTCGCCGGCGATGTACACCGGCGCCTGGTTGCGCGCGAGCTTGCCGATGGTGCCGCGCACCTGCTGCATGGCGGGCGACTCGCCGATCAGGCGCTCGTTGCCGTCGGGCTTGGCGGCGGCGTGGCCGCTGCGCTTTTCCTCGGCCAGGCGCAACGCGGTGCGTACCAGGCGGCGCAGCATCTGGATGTCGACCGGCTTGGACACGAAGTCGAAGGCGCCGGCCTTCAGCGCGCTCACCGCCGCGTCCACGTTGCCGTAGGCGGTGATCATCGCCACCGGCGTATCCGGATGTTCGGCGGAGATCAGTTCGACCACCTCATGGCCGGTGCCGTCGGGCAGGCGCATGTCGGTGAAGCACAGGTCGTAGTGGCGCTCGGCGAGGGCGCGGCGTGCTTCCGTCACGGTGCCCACGGCGTCGACCAGCAAATCCATGCGGCCGAGGGTGATGGTGAGGAGTTCGCGGATGTCGCGTTCGTCGTCGATGACCAGAACGGTCTGTTGGCTCATGTCGTCAGTATTGCGCTGTGGACGGGGCTAGGATAACCGCCACCCCGCCAGTGGGCAAAGTCTGACGACGGCGCGGCGGCTACTTGCGGGCCAGGTGCTGGTCGAAGAATCTCACGATCGTCGCGTAGGCGGCCTTCGATTCTGGCATCTCCGGGTCGGAGAAAAACGAGTGCCACATCCCTTCCCAGACATGCAGCTCGGTCGCCACGCCGGCCTGGCTGAGCAAGGTCTGGCTGCGGATGACCGAGCTCATGGCCATGTCGCGGGTGCCCGTGATCAGCAGGGTGGGCGGGAACTGGGCCAGCAAGGCCGGGGAAAGCCCCGGAAACACGAGCGGGTCGGTCGCGCTGGCGCCCTTGAAATAGGGCAGGTCGCCCAGCGTCAGCGGATGGGCCGGCACCGGGCCGCCGTTGAGCAGCGGCGCGACGTAGGCCGAGTCGCCGTCCATGTCCACGAGCGATCCGCAGAAGGTGCCGATGGCGCCCGGCACGGGCAGCTTGCGGTCGATCAGCCGCGCCACCGCCTCGCCGGTGAGCACGCCGCCGGCGGAACAGCCATAGATGCCGATGGCGGCGGGCGGGTACTGCTTGAGCAACGCCCGGTATACCGCCTCCACGTCTTCGCTGGCGGCGGGGAAGACGTGCTCGGGGCCTTGCCGGTAATCGACGCTGATTACCTTGATGCGGCCCAGGCTGGCGATGGGAATGGATTCCACCAGCCCGCCACTGTGCGCGCCCCACAGGAACGCGCCGCCATGCAGGTTGATCAGCACGCGGTCCTTGTTCTCCGGCGCGATGCCCTGCGCCGGTTCCACCACGTCGGTCGCCACGCCCGCGATGGTTTCCCGATGCGTCTTCACCGGATAGATCGCCATCATGCGGTGCGCGCGGTCGCTGTTCATGCGGTCGTAGAACGCGCGGCTTTGCTCGATGGGCGCGGTGATCGGCGGCGCCTTGCTGCCGGCGGCGAGCATCTTCGGGAAGAAGGCGCGCGCCTCCGGCGAGGCCGCCGGGGAATAGGGCAGGGTGACGTTGGCCGCGTGGATGCCGCCGTCGGCGTTGACCGTCGGCGCGGCTTCCTGCGCGCGCAACGGGCTGCACACCACGGCGGCAGCCAGGGCCAGGCCCATCAGTGGACGGCGCATCACGGCGTCTTCTCCGTCTTGGCGGGCGTGGCCGGATGCTGCGCGGTGCCTTCCAGGATCTCGTGCAGCTTCAGGTACACGCCGTTGGTCCAGCCGAAGCCCACCACGTTCTCGCTGTAGCCCGCGCTTACCTTCACGTCCGCGTTGCCCAGCGCCATGTTGTATTTCTCGCGGATGGTGCCGTCGTCGGCCAGGCCCTGGTCCACGGTGGCGGCGAACTTGCCGGCGAGGCGGCGCGCGTCGTCGTGGAAGCCGTAGTCGTCCAGGCCCTTCACCGCGAGCCAGTTGGTCGGCGCCCAGCCAAACGGATCGCCCCACTGCACGGCCATCGGCCGGTTGTCCATGCTCAGGCCGCCCTTGCGCTCGAACACGTTGAGCTTGCCGCGCACCGCGGCGGCCTGCTGCGGCGAGGCCATGCCGGCCCACAGCGGGTAGTAGGTGGTGACGTAGGGGTAGGGCGAAGGCTTGCCGGCGACGAAGTCGTAGTCGCGGTACATGCCGTCCTGCTCGCTCCACAGGTACTTGTCCATGGCCGCCTTGCGAGCGTCCGCGGCCTTGGCCCAGCGCTCGGCCTCGCCTGCCTTGCCCAGCTGCAGGGCGAAATCGTGCAGGTCGCGCTCATAGCGATAGAGCAGGCTGTTGAGGCTGGCATCGGCGTAGTGATGGGTGGAGCCGCCGAACGGGCCGAAATGCGAGTTGGTGTCAAAGCCCGATTCGCGCATGGCGCGGTCGCCGTGGAAGTAATCCGCGGTGAGTCGATAGCCGTCCACCCACGCACCCGCGCACACCTTGGAGGCACGCACGTCGCAACTGGTCTCTTTCAGCTGCGCCGCTTCCGCAGCGTTGGGATGCTCCGGCGCCTTGATCAGGTAACCGGGATCTTCCTGCGGATGCGCGATCAGCCAGCGCATCACGCCCTTGTAGAACTCGCTGTCCTTGGCCTCCAGCACCGGGCCGCTGCCGAAGTCGTAGTAGCGCGCAAGGCCGGTGTCGCCCGCGCGGTGTTCCGGGCGCGTCCAGATCTCGTAGTTGCGCACCGCGAGCGGATAGGCCCTGGCGAGCCATTCGCGCCGCGCATCCGCATCCTTGAAGCTGGTGGGCTCGTCCAGCACCGCCGTCATCATTGCGGTGAGGAAGGGCGGCTGCGAGCGGCTGAGGTAATACGTGCGGTTGGCGTTGAGCACGCCGCCGTAGTTCTCCACCTCGTACAGCGCGTTGTCGACCATGTCCTTCGCCAGCTCCAGCTTGTGGTCGGCAACCAGCCCCAGCAGGATGAAATAGCTGTCCCAGCCGTACATCTCGTTGAAGAAGCCGCCGGGCACCACGTAGGGATGCGGTAGGTACAGCAGGCCTTGCTGCGGCAGCTTGGTGGCGTCGATGTCGCCCAGTTGCTCGACCTTGCGCGGCAGCGCCCGCACATCCACCTTGCAGCGCTTGCCGATGGCCGCCACGCTCGCAGGCACGGGCTGCCCGGCGGGGACGTAGAGCACGGGACGGCCCACCACCTTGGTGTCGACGAGCGCGGCGCAGTCTTCCTGCGAGCGCGTGAGCGTGGTCCAGGCCTTGTCGATGTAGGCGCGCGTCTTGGCGGGGTCGGGCGTGTCGGCCGCGAAGGCGGAGCCCGCGACGGCGCAGGACAGTGCCATGGCCACAAGGCGGCGGCGAACGGTCGGGTTGGCGTGTGGGGTCATGTCTGCTCCCGGTGGTTGGCGTGATCGGTGGGGTTCGCGGTGGCGGCGGGGTGGCGTTCAAGGCGTACCTTGCCTGCCGCGTCGCGGTCGACGGTGATGTCGAACGTGTCGCCGCGGAAGCGCACGTGCTTTACCGTCATGGCGCGCCACTGCGCTGGCAGCATCGGCGCATAGGCCTGCACCAGGCCGTCGCGCTCGATGCGCAAGCCGGTGAAGCCGTACAGCATGTTCTGCAGCAGGCCGCCGCTGGCGGTCATGAAATAGCCGGTGTTGTTGTTTGCCGTTTCCGTGCGCACGTTGTAAGGCGGCTTCAGCACATGGGCGGTGAGATTGTGCTGGAACCATTCGCTCGCCGCCGTCGTATCGCCCGCGGTGGACGCCGCGATGGACAGCGGCGTGAAGCCCATGCTGTTGGGGTCATGATGCGACCGCGTGATGGGCGCAATGGCGTAGTCGTAATCGCGCCGGCGTGTCGCCGCGTCCATCGGCAGGTCGAGCGATGGATAGCTGAGCATCGGCAGCAAGCTGCCGCCCCAGGAGTCGATGTCGTGCGGCACGGACGCATCGAAATCCAGGTAGTGGCCTTCCTTCGCGTCGAACGGAAGCACCAGGCCGTCGGCCACGGCGGCCCAGCGCGGGTCGGCCGCGTCGCCGACGAGCGTGGCCGCATCAAAGGCGATGCGCAGCGCCTTGCGCGCCGACGCATTGGTGAAGGTGTCGTTCGGTACGTCGTTATAGTCCTCGTCCACCGAGGTGACATGTTCGATCGCGTAATGCGAGGTGCCCGGCACGCGCGTCGCGCGGCTGGCCCAGAAATCCGCCACGGCGCGGATCACCGGCCAGCCGTCGCGCTTGAGCCAGTCGAGATCGTGCGTGGCCAGGTAGTACTGCCATTGGGCGATGGCGACGTCGGCGTTCACATGGATCTCGCGCTCGTCGAGTATCTGCGCCGAATGCGGCGTCTGCGAGCTGCCGTTGTCCGCGTCCGCTTCCCACGGATACATGGCGCCGCGCAGGCCGCGCGCCTTCGCGCGCTGTTCGGCCTGCGGCAACGAGCGGCTGCGGAACATCACCAGCGATTTCGCCCGCTCCGGGTGCAGCAGGAGCAGGGCGGGAAACACCCAGGAATCGCTATCCCAGAACACGTGTCCGGTATAGCCCGGCGTCATGCCGCAGGCGCCGATGGGCCAGTTGGTGTCCGGCGCGGCGTTGCTCAACAGGTAGTAGAGATCCGAATGCACGATCTGCTGCGCCTTCGTATCGCCGTCGATCACGATGTCCGACTGCCACAGGCGATGCCACGCATCGCGGTGCGCCGACAGCAGCTTCTCGAAGCCCTGGTCGCGCGCCTCGGTGGCCAGTGCAAGGTCTTCCTTGGCATCACCGCCCCAGCGCTCGCGCGAGGCTGCTACGAACTTGGTGAAGCGGTAGGACTGCCCCTTGCGCACGTCGGCATGCACCTCCAGCGACAGCTTGTAATCGCTGCGATACAGCCGCACGTCGCGCACGTGCAGGCCGCGGGGCAGCAGCACCGCGACGGCTTCGGCCATGCGCGCGCCGTGGGCGGCGCGACCGTCCAGCCATAGGGTGAGCTGCTGCGTGTCGCCATCGCCGGCCACAAGCTGGGTATCGCCGTGATACCAGAGTGGCGCGCGGTCGGGCACATCAGGAGGCATGGGACGCAACTGTAGGTTATGCGCCGCCACGGCCTCCTGCATCTGCGGGCCGTCGAGCGTCGCCAGCGGAAAGCGGGGCTGATGCGGCGCCCACAGGTCCAATGGAAAGGAGAACTGCACGTCGCCGTCGAAATCCGGCGTGAGCGTGATCTGCGTGGCGGCAAGATGTGGCGACGCCTGGCTGACCAGGGTGGCCACGTCGATGTCGGTGCGCTTGCGTCCATCGATGTAACGGTAGTGCGTAGTCAGCGTGCCGTCGTACATGTCCAGCGTCTGGCGGTAGTCCTGGAAGCGCGCAGGCGTCATGTCCACCTGGTTGAGCCAGAACTGCCCCGCGTGCGACAAGCCCGTGCTGTAGTCGATGCCCGTCCAGCCGGGTATCGCGGCGGGACGCGCGACGTCGCCAGGCGTTTCGTCCATCAGCCCGATCATGTAGGCAAGATTGCCCTCGGTGCCGCGCGGTCCGGTAAGCGTGGAAAAGAAGCCGTTGCCCAGTTGGCCAGGGAAATAGGCATCCAGATCCTTGGCCGTGGCCGTCAGCGTGAAGCTCGCATCGGACGCCGTTGCCGCACTTGAGATGCACAGCCCGAGCAGGGCTGTCATGGCGAAGGCGCAAGCGCGGCGGGATCCGTGCATCAGCGGTCTCCGTTCTAGCGCGCGGGTCCGAAAGGGTTGGTGATGCCGGGCATCCACGGATCGTGCGTGGCCGTGCGCCAATGCGCCAGCTGCGTGCGCAGTTCGGCCAGCACGGTGGCGTGTGCCGCATCGCCGGCGAGGTTCACCACTTCGTCCGGGTCGGCGTGCAGGTCGTACAGCTCTTCGGACGGACGATGCTCGAAGGCTTCCAGCGTTCGCTTGCCGAGTCTGGCGCCGGGCGTGGAGGTGATGGCCTTCCACGAGGGCGACAGCGCCACGTCGCTGGCGATGGGTACGCGCAGGCTGGGCTGCAGGTTGAGGAAATAGCTGTAGCGGCGCGTGCGCAGCGAGCGGGTGGGATAGTACTGGTCGATCTCGTGGAACGAATGCGTGGCGAACACTTCGCCCCAGCCGTCGGGATTCGCCTGTTCGAGTATCGGCAGCACCGAGCGCCCCGGCAGCGGCAGATAGCGATAGCCCGCTGGCGGCGACACGTTCGCCCAGTCGAGGATGGTGGGCGTGATGTCGATCCAGCTCACCATGGCGCGGCTGCGCAGCCCGCGCTTTTTCGCGTCGGGAGAACGCACGATCAACGGCAGCCGGATGCCTTCGTAGTACAGATTATCCTTCGCGCCGGGAAACGGCCGCCCGTTGTCCGAGAGATAGATCACCAGCGTGTCGTCCGCGTGGCCGGATGCCGCCAGTTCGCGCAGCAGGATGGCTACGCCGCTGTCCATGCGGCTCACCGCTTCGTAGTACTGGGCGAGATCCTCGCGTACGCCCGGCAGGTCGGGCAGGTGCGAGGGAATGGCGACCTCATCGGGACGGTAGCGCATGCGCGGCACCTCGGGCCAGTCGCGCGTATTGCCGAACTGGGACGCATCGCCCGCGCGGTGCGGATCGCTGTAGCCCATGGTGAGAAAGAACGGCTTGCTGCCCTGCGCACGTATCCACTGCCCGGCGGCATGGCCCATGGCGGCCACGTCGCGGTTGCCGGCCTGTTCGGGCAGCAGCCAGGCGTCATAGGCCAGCGCCGCTTCCGGCTTCACGTGCAGCTTGCCGACCAGCGCCGTGGCGTAGCCGTGCTGCTTGAGCATCCACGGCAGCGTCTTCACGTCCTCCAGCAGGGAGAAGTTGTGCACGTCGTGCGCCAGGCCGTACATGCCGTTGGTGTGGGAATACAGGCCCGTATACAGGGTCGCGCGACTCGAGCTGCACGAGGACACGGACGCATAGGCGTCGGTGAACAGCGTGCCTTCGCCGGCCAGACTATCCAGTGCGGGCGTGTGCACCGAGCTGCCTTCGCACGACAGGTCGTAGCCGTGATCGTCCGCGACGATCAGCAATACATTGCGTGGACCGCTGCTTCGCGGGGTGTGCGACGTGGCCGCGCGCGCCAGCTGCCCGGTCGCGAGCATGGCCCCCGCGGCCACGCCCGACGCCAGGAACCGGCGCCGCGTGAGATTCACGCGGCCCCCTCGGGGGCGATCATCGCCGGCAGCGCGGCGCGGTCGGTTTCACGCTTGAAGAAGAACAGCGTCACCAGGATCAGCATCATCGGCACCAGCGAGAAATAGAACGCATGGATGCCGCCGAGGTTGGAGAACACGATGGCGGTGATGCGCGAACCCAGCGTGCCGCCCAGCGCGGAGAAGATCACGATCAGCCCGGTCATCGCCGCATGCGAGGGCTTGGGCAGCGAGCTGAGCGCCACCGAGTTGATCACCGGATAGATCGGCGCCATCAGCAGGCCGATCAGCGGAATCAGGTAGGCTGCGATGGGCGCGCTCAGCCAGTTCACGTTCGCGCCCACGTGCACCTCGCGCGCCAGCGGCAGCACCAGCAGGATCAGCGCGCCCATGCCCACCACGCACAGGTTCAGAAGCAAGTGCCAGGACATGCGCCGCAACAACTGCCCCGCGATGATGCGGCCCAGCGCGGTGGCGCCGGCCAGGATGCTCGCCATCTGGATGCTCATGGCGTTGGGCAGCTTGAGGATCTCGTTGTTGAAGGTCGGCAGCCACGTGCTGAAGCTCTGCTCGATCAGCACGTACAGGAAGGCCGAGAGCAGGAACACGTAGACCAGGGTGCGCATCAGCAGGCGGTACATGTCGCGCATGGCCTGGCCCATCGACAGGCGCGCCTCGCCGTGTGCGGCCGACTCGTCCATTCGCGCGCCCCACAGCAGCGCGATGGTGCCGAAGCACAGCGCGGCCAGCACCCAATAGACGTTGAACCACGACGGGTTGGCCGGGTTCGCGTGATCGATGAAGGCGCTGAACAGCCAGCCGCTGGCCAGCACGCCGAGCATGAACAGCCCTTCGATGGTGTTGGTGAGCCGACCATGTTCGGCCTTGCTGCCGGTGAGCAGGCCGATGGACGAGTACACGGCCACCTTGGTCAGCGCGAACGACACGCCGATGCAGGTGAACAGGAATTCGGTGGTGTGGAAGCCGGGGAACAGCGGCATGGCCATGCATGCGCTTCCCACGATGCCGAGCGCCAGCATCATCGCGCGGCGATAGCCCAGCTTGGGCAGGAAGGACGCCACCAGGAACGAGGTGATGGCGATCGGCAGATCCTTGAAGAACTCGAGCAGGCTGGCCTGCGGCTTGTCGATGCCGAAGGTGTGGATGGACTGCAGGATGACCGTGCCGACGCTGTTGAGCAGTATCGCGAACACCATGTAGATGGTCGCCAGCGCGACGATCATGCGAAACCGGTTCATGCACACCTCGCGATGTGTTGAAAAAGGTCCCGGGCCACCACGAGGGCGGAGGCCCGGGACAGTCGAGGGAGAGGTCCCTGCGCCAGGTGCGTTCCGGCGCGGCCCCCACAGGCCGCGCCGGAAGCGTGCCGGCTCGTCAGAAGTTGTACTTCACCTGCAGGTTGACCTCGCGGCCTTCGATGGAGCGCGCAAGGATCACGCCGCCTTCGCTGGCGAAGCCGAACAGGCGCGAGTTGCCCTCCGTGATGCCGATCTCGTTGGTCATATTGGTACCTTGCAGGTTCACCTGCCAGTTCTGGCCGATGTTCGCCGTCGCGCCGAACGCCAGCGTGTGGTACTGGCCCAGCGGCTGCTGCTCGATCAGGTCGCCGTAGCGGTTGCCCACGTATTCCCAGGTCAGCCAGAACTTCATGCTGCCGAAGGAGGTCGGGAAATCGTACGAAGGCGTCAGGATGGCGTGGAACTTCGGCTGGCGCTGCAGCTGCATGCCGTCGAGGCTGGCGCACTGCTCGCTGCCATCCTGGGCCATGTACGGCGTGCACGCGGCGCTGTGCGTGTAGTGGCCGTCCATGTAGTTGCCGCTCAGCGCGACCTGGAAGCCCGGCGTGCCCGGAATCGGCTTCACCACCGTGGTGAAGTTGATGCCCTTGGTGGCCGAGCCGTAGTCGAACGAGAACTGCTGGCCGTTGCCCTGCGTGATGGTGTACGGCACGTTGTAGAACAGCTTGCGGTACGCGTTGACGTCCAGGTACAGCCAGTCGGCCTGGTACTTGAAGCCCACTTCCATGTTGTGGATCTTGTTGACCGGCTGGGTGGGCAGGCCGCGCAGGTCATCGAAGCCGGGGAAGTGCACGCCGTCGTTGACGCGGGCGTACACGCTCATGTTGCTCTGGATCTCGTAGTTGGCGCCGATGGTCCACGAGGGGGCGGTCTTGGCGTAGTTGATGTACGTGTTGCCGCCCACCAGATACTGCGCGTTGTTGTTGTAGAGCGTGGCGGGGTTGTTGTCCAGGTCGCCGGTGGCGGTGTTCTGGATGCGGCCGTTGGCTTCCTGGCGTTCCACGCGCACGCCGGCATCGAACAGCCACTTGTCGAGCTTCCACGAATCGGTGAGGAAGAACGCCGTGTTGAAGCCGTTCCATGCCTCGCGGATGGCCGTGGACGGGCCGCTCACGAAGCCCTGCGAACTGGCCAGCACGTCGCCGTTGCTCAGCGTGACCGCGATGGGGTTCGGGTTGTTCTTGGCCTGCAGCAGCATGTTGTTGCCGAGGAACCAGGTGTCGTGGTCGTTGTACACCGCGGTGTAGTTGCCGAGGGTCAGCGTGTTGCCGTCGAACACTTCCTTGCTGATGTGGAACTCGTTCGAGGCGCCCTGGATGCGCTTGTGCACGTACCAGTAGCCCTGCGTGGTGACGTTCTGGTTCATGTCCGCCGCCTGGCCGTTGTTGGCGTACACCGCAGTGGCGGTGGTGCCGGCGGGCAGGTTGTTGGCGGCGATCTGGTCGTCGATGTAGCTGCTGAGCGACTGCGGATTGGCGCCGGTGCTGAAGAAGGCGACCGTGTTCATCTGGCCGCCGGTGAAGTTGAACTTGTCGGAAATGTTCCAGTTGTCGCCGAAGGTCAGGTCGAGGTTGCCGCCCAGCGAGATGATGTCCGCGCCGCGGCCCTTGGAGAGGTCCACGTTCTGCCCGCCGGGCGTGCAGCCGGCCGTGTAGCAGGGCGTGGTCTCGAGGAAGGCATGCCGCACGGCATTGCTGCCGAAGGTGCCGGTGAGCGCGTCGAAGCCCGGGTAGTTCTCGAACTGGCCGCGGCCCGGGTTGAGGATGGGCGTGTCGGTGACGAACTGGTTGTGGTCCTTCAGGTCGCGCGCGTAGAACATGATGGAGCCGCTGTCGCCGAAGTTGTGCGTCAGCGTGGCGGTGAGCGAGCCGCCCTTGTCCGCGGCGAACTGCGGATCGCGCACGCCGTCGGACTTGCGCCAGAAGCCGCCGATGCTGCCGTACCAGCCATCGGCGAACTTGAAGCCGTAGAAGCCATCGAGGCGCACCAGGCCTTCGGAACCGTAGGTGACGCCGACGTCGCCGCTGGGCTTGTCGGTGCCTTCGCGCAGGATGAAGTTCGCCGTCAGGCCGGGCTGGCCGTTGCCGTACAGCACGGCCGGGCCGCCCAGCACGAATTCGGCGTGATCGATGGTGTCGTCGAGACGGAACATCGAGGAGTTTTCGAGGAACGACAGCGTCGGCATCGGGTAGATCGGCGAACCGTTGAGCTGCAGCGTGGCGAACGGCGCATCGCCGCCGCCCGGGAAGCCGGCTACTTCGATGTTCGCGCCGGTCTGGCCGCCTGAGGATTCGGGAAACACGCCCGGCGCCATCTTCAGCAGGTCCGCCGTGCTCTTGGGATTGAACTCGCGGATCTGGTCCAGCGTGGCGGCGGTCACCGAGTACGAGGTATCGATCTTCTTCAGGCCGCCGGTGGCCGCCGTGCCGGTCACCACCACCTGGTCGAGATTGGTGGCGTTCTTCTGGTTGGGCGGGGGCGGCGGAGGAGGCGGCGTGGCGCCCTGTGCCTGGGCGGGTGGCGCGGCCGGCGCGGGCGTGGCGTCCTGTGCGTGGAGCGCGCCGGTGGCGAGCAGTGCGGCAATGCTGGTGACGAGCAGTCTGCGGGTCATGCGTTGCGTGATCATGATGTTCCTCCCCATCAAAATGAAAAACCGTTGTTGTGTATTTCTTGGGATCGGTACTGCCCGCTGTCAGATGGGCCCTGAGCAGTGGTTCGGCACGTCTGCGGCCGATCTCTCCTCATCGGCCGGTCGCGTGTTCAGGTAGCGACGGATATCGAAGGCATCGATACCCGGCAAAATGTCCTCGGCGCGCGAAAGAAACGTGGTGTCGCCCACGCCCACGGCGCGCATGCCGGCCGCGAGAATGCTGTCGACGCCGGCCGCTGCATCCTCCACGCCAAGGCAGTGTTCGGGCGCAACGCCCAGTCCCGTCGCCGCCGAAAGAAAGATTTCCGGATGCGGCTTGGAGTGCGTGATGCGCGATGCATCCACCACGTGATCGAACAGCGCGTGGATGCCCAGGCGCTCCAAGAGCAGCGGTGCGTTGCGGCTGGCCGAGGCCAGTCCCACCCACAGGCCCGCGGCGCGAACGCTCTCCACGGCCTTACGCGCACCAGGAAGCAGTTGCTCCGGTCCGAAGCGTTCGATCTGCTCGATGTAATAGGCGTTCTTGCGATCTTCCAGCGCGCGCTTTTCGTGTTCCGAATACGCGTGCGTTGACTGCTCGAGCAGGATCTCAAGCGAGCCGCGACGATCCACGCCTTTCATGCGTTCAGCAATGTGTTCGTCGAACGGTGCGCCGATCTCGTTGGCGAGCCGTTCCCACGCCGCACGATGCACCACGGCCGTGTCCGCGATGACGCCGTCGAGATCGAAGATCACCGCCTGCAAGGTCGCATTTCGCGAACGCTCGCCATGCGCAAGTACGCGCGATTCGCCATGGCGTAGCACGATGGATTCGCCGGCGTGGCGGAACGCGACGGCGTCGCCGCGGGCGACGGTGTAGCGCACGCCGTTCGTGTCGACGTCCACGCGCAGGTGCGCGCCGCGCCAGGCGATGCCGAAGCGGTAGCTGCGCCATGCATGCGGCAGCTGCGGATGCAGGTGCAGTTCGCCGTCGACGACGCGCATGCCGCCGTAGCCCCAGGCGAGCGACAACCAGCTGCCCGCCATGGCGGCCATGTGCAGGCCGTGCGCCGCGTTGCCGTGCAGGTCGTCGAGATCCACGCGCAGGCTGTCCTGAAAATAGCGCCAGGCCTTTGCGGTTTCGCCCACTTCCGCCGCGATCACGCCAAAGGTGGAAGCCGACAGCGTGGAGTCGTGGACGGTCACGCCTTCGTAGTAGTCGAAGTTGCGGCGCTTGGCGGCGAGCGGAACGTCGTCGCCCGCCAGCATCAGCGCCAGCACCGTGTCGGCCTGCTTGCACACCTGGTGGCGATAGATGGTGAGCGGATGCAGTTCCAGTAGCAGCGGGCGCTTGCCTTCGCCACTGTTGCGCGCGGGCATGCGCGGCTTGTCGAGGAAGGTGTCGTCCTGCGGGAAGATGCCGAGCTCCGCATCTTCGGCGAGATACATCAGCTCGGCGGCGCGCTGCCACTGCATGATCTCGAACGGCTCCAGGCCGATGCGGCGCGAGAGTTCCGCATAGGCGTCCGGAGCGTCGTCGGCCAGCCAATGCGCCACCGCGGCGGCGTCGCGCAGGTGACGCTGCGCCATGCGGTTGGTGTAGTGGTTGTTGTCGACCAGGGCGGTGTATTCGTCCGGGCCGGTGACGCCGTGGATGCAGAAGGCCCCGGCGCGGCGCGGATTGAAGTGGCCGATGTCCAGCCAGATGCGCGCCGTCTCGAACAGCATCTCGGCGCCGGCGTCGCGCAGGAAGGCTTCGTCGCCCGTGGCGTCCACGTAGTGGCGGATCGCCCACGCGACGGCGGCATTGATGTGGTACTGCGCCGAACCGCTGGGGAAATATGCGGAGCATTCGTCGCCGCTGATGGTGCGCCATGCGTACAGCGCGCCGCGTGCGTGGTTGAGTTCCCGCGCGTGGGCGCGTGCGCGTTCCAGCGTGCCGTGGCGATACATGAGCATGCTGCGCGCCACGTGCGGCGCCAGCGTGACCATCGCCGGCAGCATGAACACTTCGGCGTCCCAGAAGTAGTGCCCTTCGTAGCCTTCGCCAGTCAGGCCCTTGGCCGCGGTGCTGCCCTGGCCGTCGCGGCTGCTGGACTGGAACACATGGAAGAGGTTGAAGCGCAGCGCCTGCTCGGTGGCGTCGTCGCCTTCGATGGACAGGTCGGCGTTCTGCCACAGCTGAGCCAGCACGCAGGCTTGGTGGGCAAGCAGTTCGCCGTGGCCGATTCGATCCGCCTGCGCCAGTTCATGGGCGGCGTGGGCGATCAGTTCGGCATCGGTGTCGTGGCCGCCGGGCTGGCTCCAGGCGTAGGCGACGTATTTGTCCAGGCAGACGGACTGCCCCGGCGACAGTTCGCCCTCGAACACCTGCATCACGCCATGCGGCGCGAGGTTGGCCAGGCGAAAGCGCAGGCTGTCGTCGACCACCGCGTGCTGCTGCATGCAGGCCACGCGGATGTCGCTGTGCGCGGTGCGCTGGAGCACGTGGGCCTGCAGTTCGCACGCCATCGCATCGATGGTGGACAGGCCGCCGTCGATGCGCGTGCCGATACGCGGGTCATCGCCCTGCTCGGTGGCGTTGCGCGCGGTGCTGATGGACGACTCCAGCGTCACCGGCCCGGCGTAGTCGACCGAATGCACGCGATAGCGGATGGCCAGCAGGGCGGGTCGATCCAGGCTGACGATGCGCTCGGCCTCGATCAGCAAGGTGGCGCCTTCCGGCGAGCGCCAGCGCAGCTGGCGGCGGTAGCAGCCGTTGCGCAGGTCCAGCGCGCGCTCGAAATGCAGCCACTCGCCCTCGCCCAGGCGAACCGGCGTGTCGCCCAGGCGCAGGTGGATGCGGGTGCCGTCCGCGACGGGGATGCGCGTATCGGTATGGGCGGCGAAACCGGGAAAGCGCTCGTGGTACTCGATTGGCGTGCGCTCCCACGCGCCGGCAAGGAAACAGCCCTGGCTGGGGCTGTCACCTTCCTCCAGCCCGCCGCGCACGCCGAGCGCGCCATTGGACAGCGCGAACAGGCTCTCGTCCTGGGCGAAACCCGCGGGGTCGGTGGTGTGGCGGGTGACGACCCAGGCGTCGTGCGGGGCACGATCGTGGGGCGGCAAGACCTGCGCCGTTTCTCGGTGATCCAACGTCCTCTCCCCGCTCCCGGATGGTTTCTGTTCGACCTGTCGTCCGCGTAGGACAAGCCGGAGTTTTTAGATGCGGGCGGAGCTTCGCAGCAATTGATATCGATATCAAGACATCGATATCAATTGCTGCGGCACAACATGGTTGCGTATGATATCGATATCATGCACGGACGTTGTGCGGGTGCCTTCCCTGCGAATCCGCCCACGCCGGGCCGGGTTGGACGTTTGGGGCGCAAATCGCGACACTGTCCCGGTTTGCCAGGATTGGCCGGCGTGCGAGGTCCGCGCGACCGTTCACAAGACATCGGGGCCAGGTCTTGAGTCGTCTCCCAAAGAACCGCCAGGGCGCCACGCCTGCCGCCAGCCTCACCATGGCGGATCTGGCCAAGGTGGCCGGCGTATCGAAGATCACCGTTTCGCGGGCCTTGAGCGACAGCCCGCTGGTGAATCGCGAAACCCGCGAGCGCCTGCAGCAGCTCGCCCACGAGCTGGGCTACAAGCTCAACGTCAGCGCGCGCAACCTGCGCCTGCGCCGCAGCCATACCGTGGCGGTGATCGTGGAGATGAAACCCTCGCACGACCGCACCATGTTCGATCCTTATCCGCTGGTGCTGCTGGGCGGCATTTCCCAGGAGCTGACGGCGCACGGCTACAGCGTGCTGCTCACCACGAGGCAGGGCGCGACCGCCGCGGCGGTGCAGGCGGCCGACGGTTTGATCCTGCTGGGCCAGGGTTCGCGCCAGGACGCGGTGCGCCGCTTCGACAAGCTCGGCCTTCCGATGGTGGTGTGGGGCGCGCCGGGCGACGAGCACGTGGTGGTGGGCAGCGACAACCGCCAGGGCGGCCATGCGGTGGCGGAGCATTTCATCCGCCTCGGGCGCCGCAATCCCGTGTTCGTGGGCAACCCCAACCATCCGGAGATCTTCGAGCGCCTCACCGGCTTCGTGGATGCGCTGACCGCCCACGGCATCAAGCCGCTACTGATCCGCCGCGACGAATTCACCCTGGCCTCCGGCACGGACGCCATGCATTCGCTGATGGATCGCGGCGTGCCGTTCGACGCCGTGTTCGCGTGCAGCGACCTGCTGGCCATGGGCGCCATCCGCGCGCTCAATCAGCTGGGGCGCAGCGTGCCCGGCGACGTCTCGGTGGTGGGCTACGACGACATGCCGCTCGCGGCGAGCTTCCTCCCGCCGCTGAGCTCGGTGCGCCAGGACTGGCAGGAAGGCGGCACGCTGCTGGCGCGCAAGGTGCTGGCGATGATCAACGACGAGCCCGAGCAGTCGGAAACCCTGCCGGTGGAGCTGATCGTTCGCGAAACCTGAGGAGCGAGAAGTGTGAGGAGCGAGAAGTGAGTGAAGAGGAGTGAGCAGTGAGAGAAAAGCGCGCGCTCGCTAGCTCTCTCTCACTACTCACTCCTCTTCACTCACTCCTGGCTCTTAGCCTGCAGCGGCGGCGTCGCCGGTGGCCTTGCCGATCCGTGCGGGCGTCAGCACCAGGCGGAAGCAGCTGCCGCCGCCGGCCACGCGCACGTATTCCAGCGAGGCCTGGTTGGCTTCGCTCATCTGGCGGGCGAGATAGAGGCCCAGGCCCGTGCCGTATTCGTGCGTGGTGTAGAACGGCTCGAAGATCTGCGCGGCGACCTTGGGCGCGATGCCGGGGCCGCGATCGATCACTTCCAGAATCGGCACGCCGTGCTCGCCGTGGCGCGCCACCACCATCACGCGGGCGGGCTCGCCGGGCAGGCGGCCATAGCGCAGCGCGTTCTGCACGAGGTTCCACACCACCTGCTGCAGCTGCTGCGGGTCGGCCACCGCGGCCACCGGCGTGCTGGCCTGGATGACGCGCAGGGAGCCCTCGCCCAGGTCGTTGCCCTGGCGGTACTCGTCCACGAACTGGTTGGCCCAGGTGCCCAGGTCCAGCGTTTCCGGGCGCGAGCGTTCGCGCCGCGACAGTTGCAGGATGTTCTCGATGATCTCGTTCAAGCGCACGCAGTGGTTGTTGATGATCTCCACCATGCGCTGGTCGGTGGGCGGCAGGTCGTCCGACTCGGCCAGCAACTGCGCGGAATAGCGGATCGCCGCCAGCGGGTTGCGGATCTCGTGGGCAATGGATGCGGACAGCCGGCCCAGCGAGCTGAGCGTGAGCTCCTCCGCGCGGCGCGACACCAGCGAGGTGTCGTCGAGGAAGATCAGTACGTGCGAGTCGTCGTTCGGCGCCAGTCGGCTGAAACGCGGCACCACTTCGGGCACGCCGTCGGCCAGCTGGGTGGCCGACTCGTCCAGCTTGCCCGAGGTCATCCAGTGATAGAGGCGGCGGGACAGTTCCGGCGCCACGCGGCCCAGGTCGCGCTGATCGGCGGCGGGGTTGCCCAGCAGCATCCAGGCCGATTCGTTCATCTGGTGGATGCGGTTGGCGTCGTCCACCAGCATCACGCCGGTCTTCATGCGGCGGATGATCAGCTCGTTGACCTGCGCCAGGTTGGCCAGGTCGACGCCGCGCTGCTCGGCCAGCGCCTCGGTGGCGCGGATCTGCCGGCTCAGCACGTAGCACAGCACGGTGATGGCGAAGTAGGCGAGGCCGAACAGGCTCGATTCGAGCAGCTCCCGGTCCATGCCGGCCTGCCCGTGCTGCACCTCGATGACCGAGTGGCCGATGACGCCCAGCGTGGCCAGCGCCGCGAAAAAGCACGACAGGCGCAGCGGCAGGATCAGCGCGCCCGCGGCCAGGTTCACCGCCAGCATCATGGCGATGCCGATGCGTGCATCGTGCATGGTGATGATGGCCAGCACCGCCGCGATGATGTCCACCACCAGCGCACCCGACACCGCCCAGCGGATCCACGGCGTGGAGCGCCGGGTCAGCGAGAGCGTGCCCAGCGCGAACAGCAGGAACAGCACCGCCACGCCGCGTGCCAGCCCGACGTCCGGCAGCTTGGGCCAGCCCAGGGTGTTCGGGCTCAGCGCCAGGCCGGTATAGACCAGCGCCTGGGCGAGCCGGAAGCAGTTGAGGAACAGAAGCTCGTGCCGCGCCGCTTCGGGAGCCGGGCGTGCGGTGGGGTAGGCGGACTGCACGGTGCTGGACACCTGGCGGGCTCTCGTCGGTCGGAGGGCGGTTTCATCCAGTATAGACGGGGCTTTACCGGCGCGTGGCGGGCGCCCGTCGCCCCTTGCCGAAATGCCCCTCGGTCACCCCGCCCCTTTCCAACCGGGGCCGCTGCTGCGAAAATACCGGGCCGTATTGCGCGGTTTTCGTCATGTCGACAGGCCTGACGGCGGCGCACTGCATCCGGCAGCGCAGGCTTTACTCCGCCGTCGTTCCCCTGACCGTACGGATCACCCACAGTCCGTCACGGCCGCCATGTTTCCCCGTACTCTCGAGGTATCCATGAATTTCCACGAGTACCAGGCCAAAGAATTGTTCGCGAAGTACGGCATCGCCGTGCCGCCGGGCAAGGTCGCCAACTCTCCCGATGCCGCTGTCGACGCCGCCAAGCACCTTGGTGGCACGCAGTGGATGGTCAAGGCACAGATCCACGCAGGCGGCCGCGGCAAGGCCGGCGGCGTCAAGTTCTGCAAGAGCCTCGACGACGTGCGCGCAGCTGCCAAGGGCATGCTGGGCACCAACATGGAAACCTACCAGTCCGCCGGCCGCGCGCTGCCGGTGAACCTGGTGCTGGTCACCGACGCCACCAACATCGCCAAGGAACTCTACCTGTCGATCCTGGTGGACCGTGACACCAAGTCCATCTCGTTCATCGCCTCCAAGCACGGCGGCGTGGACATCGAGCAGGTCGCCAAGGACACCCCGGAAGACATCCACACCATCGTGGTGGATTTCGTGGAAGGCCTGCAGCCCTACCAGTGCCGCCAGCTCGGCTTCGCCATGGACCTCAACGCGAAGCAGGTCGGCCAGCTGACCAAGATCATGCTGGGCCTGTACAAGCTGTTCAACGAGAAGGACCTGTCGCTGGTCGAGCTCAACCCGCTCGCCATCCTCGAAGACGGCAACCTCGCCGCCCTCGACGGCAAGGTCAACTCCGACGACAACGCCGAATTCCGCCACCCGGACCTGGCCGCCATGCGCGACCTGACCCAGGAAGACGCCGCCGAGGCCGCTGCCGTGCAGCACAACCTCAACTACGTGACCATGGACGGCACCATCGGCTGCATGGTCAACGGCGCGGGCCTGGCCATGGCCACCATGGACGTGATCAAGCTGGCGGGCGGCGAGCCGGCAAACTTCCTCGACGTCGGCGGCGGCGCCACCAAGGAGCGCGTCACCGAGGCGTTCAAGCTCATCCTCTCCTCCGACAAGGTGAAGGCCATCCTGGTCAACATCTTCGGCGGCATCGTGCGTTGCGACCTGATCGCCGAAGGCATCATCGCGGCCGTGAAGGAAGTGGGTCTGAAGATCCCCGTCGTGGTGCGCCTGCAGGGCACCAATGTGGAGCTGGGCCGCGAACTGCTGGCCAACTCCGGCCTGGCGATCACGCCGGCCGACGATCTCAACGATGCGGCGCAGAAAGCCGTGGCTGCGGCCAAGGCCTGAGGAGCAAAAGAACCATGAGCGTTCTCGTCAACAAGAACACCAAGGTCCTCGTGCAGGGCTTCACCGGCCAGCAGGGCACCTTCCACGCGCAGCAGGCGCTGGACTACGGCACCAAGGTCGTCGGCGGCGTGACCCCGGGCAAGGGCGGCACCGAGCACATCGGCCTGCCGGTCTTCAACTCGGTTTCCGAGGCGGTGGATGAAACCGGCGCCGATGCGTCCGTGATCTTCGTGCCGCCGCCGTTCGCGGCCGACTCGATCCTCGAAGCCATCGACGCCGGCATCAAGGTCATCGTGGCCATCACCGAAGGCATCCCGGTGCTCGACATGCTGCGCGTGAAGAACGTGCTGGCACAGCATCCGGAAACCGTGCTGATCGGGCCGAACTGCCCCGGCATCATCACCCCGGGCGAATGCAAGATCGGCATCATGCCGGGCCACATCCACAAGCCGGGCAAGGTCGGCATCGTGTCCCGCTCGGGCACGCTGACGTACGAAGCGGTGTTCCAGACCACCAACGAAGGCCTGGGCCAGTCCACCTGCATCGGCATCGGCGGCGACCCGATCAACGGCCTGAACTTCATCGACTGCCTGAAGATGTTCCAGGACGATCCGCAGACCGAAGGCATCATCATGGTCGGCGAAATCGGCGGCAGCGCTGAAGAAGACGCCGCCGAGTTCATCGGCGAATACGTCAAGAAGCCGGTGGTGTCCTTCATCGCCGGCGCCTCGGCCCCGGCCGGCAAGCGCATGGGCCACGCCGGCGCCATCATCTCCGGCGGCAAGGGCACGGCGGCAGCCAAGTTCGCCGCGCTGGAGAAGGCAGGCGTCACCACGGTGAAGTCTCCGGCCGACCTCGGCAAGACCCTCGCGGGTCTGATGAAGTAAGCCGTCGGGTTTTACCACCGATAGAAAAAGGGCCGCAGCGATGCGGCCCTTTTTTGTGCGCGGCAGATCGACTGCCTCAACGCACCTGGCGCAGCCCTTTTCTGGCCGCCTGCAGCAATGCCTCCGTCACCGTCGTCAACGTGCTCGAACGAATCGCCCAGCTCTGCCAGTACAGCGGCACGTCGAGCCAGCGGTTGGGGGCGATGGGCTTGACGCGGCCTTCAGCGATGGCCTTCTCCAGCATCGATTCGGGCGCCATGGCCCAGCCCAGGCTGAGTTCGGCGCCTTCCATGAAGGCGGTGGAGGAGGGCACGTAGTGCATGGGTGGCATGAGCTTCGCGCGCGTGACGCTGTGCATGAAGCGCCATTGCAGCGCGTCCTTGCGGTTGAACACCAGCATGGGGGCGTTGCCGAGTGAGGCGGCGCTGAGGCCCGCCGAAAAGTGGCGCTTCACGAAGGCGGGCGAGGCGACGGGCAGGTAGCGCATCACGCCGAGCTTCTTCACGCTGCAGCCTTGCACGGGCTGGGATTCCGCCGTGATGGCGCCGAGCACGGAGCCGTCGCGCAGCAGGTTGGTGGAATGGTCCTGGTCTTCCACGCGGATGTCGAACAGCAATTGATGCGCATCGTGCAGTTGGGCCAGCGCGGCGAGGAACCAGGTCGCCAGCGAGTCGGCGTTGACGCCGATGGCGACGGTGGTGGGGCCGCTGTCGTCCGGGCCGATGTGGAAGTCGTTCAAGGTTTCCGCTTCCAGCAGGCGCATCTGCTGCACGCTGCGCAGCAGGCGGCGGCCGGCCTCGGTGGCTTCGCAGGGCGTGCGCCGCAGGATCAGGATCTGGCCGAGCCGGTCCTCCAGCGCCTTGATGCGCTGGGAGATGGCCGATGGCGTCAGCGACAGGCGCTGGGCCGCGCCGTCGAAACTGCCCTCGTCGAGCACGGCGGCAAAGGCAGCCAGCTGGGGATTGAGCAGGCTCATATGCGGTTTCTCCAGCCCGGATCGGGGCGCGACATTAGAACAACTAATCCACGCTAAGGATATTTAGTTTTACTAACTAGGACGTCCAGGTCAGAGTGGCCGTCTTTTTCCTGGGGGGCATTCCATGGACTTCACGCCTTATCTTGCGGGTCTTGCCGCTGGCGCGGGGCTGATCATCGCGATCGGCGCGCAGAACGCGTTCGTGCTGCGCCAGGGTTTGCAGCGGCACTACGTAGGTTCCGTGGTGCTGGTGTGCATCCTGGCGGACGTGAGCCTGATCCTGCTGGGCGTGGGCGGCATGGGGCTGGCGGTCAAGGAGCATCCGGGGCTGTTGCAATGGCTGCGCTATGCGGGTGCCGCTTTTCTCGCGGCCTATGGCGCCATGGCCCTGAAGCGGGCATGGCAGGGCGAAAGCGGGTTGCAGCCGGCGGGCGATGGCACATTGAGCCGTGGCCGCGTGGTGGCGGCGTGTCTCGCGTTCACCCTGCTCAACCCGCATGTGTACCTGGACACGGTGGTGCTGCTCGGCAGCCTGTCCACCCATTACGAAGGCGACGCGCGCTGGGTGTTCGCGGCCGGTGCGTGCACGGCGAGCGTGGCGTGGTTCCTCTCGCTGGGCTACGGCGCCCGCCTGCTGTTGCCGGTGTTTCGCAGCCCCAGGGCGTGGCGGCTGTTCGATGTGGCCATCGCGTTGTTCATGCTGACGCTGGCGGTGATGTTGCTGCGCCAGCCGGTGGGGTAAGTCGCACTGAGGGACAGTAAGGACAGCAGGCGCGCGCGGCGGGGAGCGTGCCGGCCACCGGATGCTGCACGACAGGACGTGACGGGAACAGGCGCCCGCCGCCTGACGAAGGTTGCTCGGGTACAATTTCAGGCCCCAGGCAACGGATTCCGATGGCATGTCTTCACTACGCTTCGCGCTTGCGCAGTTCGATTTCCCGGTAGGCGCGGTTGCGGCCAATGCGGCCAAGGTGGGGGATCTGCTGGCGCAGGCGCGCGATGGCGGCGCGGCGCTGGTGGCGTTTCCCGAGCTCACCCTGAGCGGCTATCCGCCGGAAGACCTGTTGCTGCGCCCGAGCTTTCTCGCCGCGTGCCAGTGCGAACTCAACGCGCTCGCGGGCGCCACCAACGGCGTGGCCGCGCTGGTCGGTCATCCGCACAGCCAGGGCGAGGTCTACAACGCCGCCAGCCTGCTGCGCGGCGGCGCCATCGAGCTGACCACGCACAAGCAGGCCCTGCCCAACTACGGCGTGTTCGACGACAAGCGCTATTTCCGCCCCGGCAGCGACAGCGCCGTGGCTATGATCGATGGCGTTCGCGTGGGCATGATCATCTGCGAAGACATCTGGGAGCCCGAACCCGCGGCCAAGGCGGCGGCTGCCGGCGCCGAGCTGATCGTGGTGATCAATGCCTCGCCGTGGGACGACGCCAAGCAGGCCGGCCGCGAGGTGGTGCTGACCGCGCGTGCGCTGGAAACCGGCTGCGCCATCGCCTACGTGAACATGGTCGGCGGACAGGACGAGGTGGTGTACGACGGCGGCTCCCTGCTGGTGAATGCCGACGGCAGCATCGCCGCGCGCGCGCCGAGCTTCGTCGACGCCATGCTCTGGGCGGAATTCGACAGCGAGACCCGCACGCTGCGCTCGGACAACTGGCCGGTCGCGGCGGATGCCTCCCACGAGGCGACCTTGTACGCGGCGCTGGTGCGCGGCATTCGCGACTACATCGAGAAGAACGGCTTCCCGGGTGTGCTGCTCGGGCTTTCCGGCGGCATCGATTCCGCGCTGACGCTGGCGCTGGCCGTGGATGCCCTGGGCGCCGACCGCGTCACCGCCGTGATGATGCCCACGCGCTACACCTCGCAGTTGTCCTTGGACGGCGCGCGCGCGCAGGCCGAACAGCTGGGCGTGGACTACCACATCATCGGCATCGAGCCGATGGTCGACGCTTTCCTCGGCGCGCTCACGCCAGCCTTCGCCGGCAAGGCTGCGGACACCACCGAGGAAAACCTGCAGTCGCGCACCCGCGGCGTGACGCTGATGGCGCTGTCCAACAAGCATGGCCGCCTGCTGCTGTCCACGGGCAACAAGAGCGAGATGGCGGTAGGCTACGCCACGCTCTACGGCGACATGTGCGGCGCCTATGCACCGCTGAAGGACGTCTACAAGACCGTGGTCTATCGGCTGTCGCGCTGGCGCAACGAGCACGCCGCGCGCCTGGGTGAACCCGAGGCGATTCCCACCGCGGTGATCGACCGCCCGCCCTCGGCGGAACTGCGCGACAACCAGACCGACCAGGATTCGCTGCCGCCCTACGACGAACTGGACGCCATCCTCGCGCGCTTCATCGAAGGCGAGCAGTCGCAGGCGGAAATCGCCGAGCAGGGCTTCCACGCCGACACCGTGCGCCGCGTGGTGCGGCTGGTGCTGCTCAACGAATTCAAGCGTCGCCAGGCCGCACCGGGCCCGCGCGTGACCACGCGGGCATTCGGGCGCGAGCGGCGGTATCCGATCACGTCGGGGTGGAAATGAGTAGAGCGAGAAGTGAGTGAAGAGGAGTGAGAAGTGAGAGAGGGCTGGTTAGCCCAGTGCTCTTCTCTCACTGCTCGCTTCTCGTTTCTCACTCCATAAAAAAAGCGGGCAGTGCCCGCTTTTTTTTCGCCCGCCTTTTTCGCTCAATGATGTCCGGAGAACGGGATCGCCTTGCGCAGGATCGAGGGCGCGTGCGGCCACTTCGGATCCTTCAGGTACGGGTGGTCCGGGTAGTTCAGGGCCAGCACCTGGCGCGTCTGGTCGGCGAGGTTCTTCTGGTCCATGCCCAGATAGCTGCGGGTGAGGATGGCCAGTGCGTCGCCGGTCTGCGGGGCCTGCTGGTAGTGCTCGATCACGTACTGCGAGCGGTCGGCGGCGGCCACGTAGGCGTTGTTGCGCAGGTAGAACTCGGCCACGTTGATCTCGAACTGCGCCAGCACGTTGCGCAGGTAGATCATGCGCTGGCGCGCATCGGCGGTATAGGCGCTGTCCGGGAAGCGGCGCGACAGCTCCGAGAAGTCGTCGAACGACTTGAGGTTGTAGCCCTGGTCGCGACGCGACTGGGCCTGGTTGCTACGCTGCAGCAGGCGCTCCATGGCGCCGCCCGTGCGGTCGAAATTGATCAGGCCGCGCAGGTAATAGGCATAATCCACATGCTTGTGGGTCGGATACGTCTTGATGAACCGGTTGACCGTGGAATACGCGTCATCCGGCTGGTTGTCCTTGTACTGCGAATAGGCCAGGTCGAGCTGGGCCTGTTCGTTGTAGTCGCCGGACGGGAAGCGCGCGATCAGTCGCTGGTACGCTTTCGTGGCTGCCGAGTAGTCGGCGTGCTCCATCGAGTCGTGGGCCTTGGCATACAGCTTGTCTACCGGCAGCGTATCGTTGGTGTCCCGCTTGTGGTGGAACATCGAGCATGCGCTCATCGAAAGAGCGATGGCGAGCACGACAAAAACTTTGAAAGCCGGCAGCTTGGTTACGCGCATGAGAAGGGTTCAGATGTTTGAGCGAAAAGGGATGATAGCCGAAACCGCCGGGTGCCCGGGGGTACGGTCATGACGACGATCCGTCACGAAGCCGCGGTCCCCCTGTCCGCCGCAGGTCGCAGGTTCGACCAAGCGCTGGCCGAGATGTTCCCCGATTATTCCCGTTCGCGCCTCACGGCATGGATCAAGGCCGGCGCGGTGACCCTGGACGGCGCCGTGGCGCCGCCCCGCCAGCTGCTCCGTGGCGGGGAAAAAGTCCTGCTGCAAGCTGAACTTGAGACCGAAGTGGAGCTGGAGCCGGAGGCCATCGCCCTGGACATCGTCCACGAGGACGAACACCTGCTGGTGCTGAACAAGCCGGCCGGGCTGGTGGTGCATCCGGGCGCAGGAAATAGCGCCGGCACCGTGCTGAACGCCTTGCTGCATCACGATCCGGCCCTGGCCCAGCTGCCGCGTGGCGGCATCGTGCACCGCCTGGACAAGGACACCTCGGGCCTGATGGTGGTGGCCAAGAGCCTGCCGGCCCATACCGCGCTGGTGGAGATGCTGTCCCGCCACGACGTGGAGCGGCAGTACGAGGCGGTGGTGCTGGGCACCCTGGTGGCCGGCGGCACGGTAGATGCCCCGATCGGCCGCCACATGGGCGACCGCCTGCGCCAGGCCGTGCGCGACGAGGAGGACGGCAAGCGCGCCGTCACCCATTACCGCCTGCGCGAGCGTTTCCGGGCGCACAGCCTGATCCAGTGCAGCCTGGAAACCGGCCGCACCCACCAGATTCGCGTGCACATGGCGCATATCAACCATCCGCTGGTCGGTGATCCGCTGTACGGCGGCGGCCTGAAGCTGCCCAAGGGGGCCACGCCCGAGCTGGTGGCGGCCCTGCGCGGCTTCCGCCGACAGGCGCTGCACGCCGAGCGGCTGGCGTTCGAGCACCCGGTGACCCACGAGCCGCTGTCCTTCAGCGCGGAGCGTCCGGCCGACCAGCAGGCTCTGATCGACGCCCTGCGCGCCGACGCCGCCCAGGCCGATCCGGACGACTGGTCGTGAGCAGCCCCGAGGCCTGGATCCTGCCGGACTGGCCGGCCCCCGCCGGCGTGCGGGCGGCGGTCAGTACCCGGCTGGGGCCGGGCGTTTCCACGGGCGCCTGGGGTCGTTTCAACCTCGGGGCGCGTTGCGGCGACCTTGCCGAGGCCGTCGCGGCAAACCGCGCGGCGGTGCGGCCCGCCCTGGGGCTGGCGGGCGATCCCCGCTGGCTGCAGCAGGTCCATGGCGTCGACGTTGTGGATGTGGATCGCCTGGACGATGCGCAGGAGCCGCGCGCGGACGCCGCCGTCACGCATCGCGTGAGGCAGCCGCTGGCCATCCTCACCGCCGACTGCCTGCCGGTGCTGTTCTGCACCACCGATGGCCGCGGCGTGGCCGCCGCCCACGCCGGCTGGCGGGGCCTGCAGGCCGGCGTGCTGGAGGCGGCATTGAACGCCTTGCAGGCGCCGCCCGCCCAGGTCATGGCGTGGTTGGGGCCGTGCATCGGCAAGGCGAGCTACGAAGTGGGCGAGGAAGTGCGCGATGCCTTTCTGGCCGTCGATGCCGGCGCTAACGCAGGCTTCGAGCCCACGCGCCCTGGCCACTGGCTGTGCGATCTCGCCTGGCTGGCCCGCCGCCGGCTGCAGGCCGCCGGCGTCGCCCAGGTGCATGGCGGCGGGTTCGATACCCGCACCGATGACCGCTTCTATTCCTACCGCCGCGATGGGGCCCAGAGCGGCCGCTTTGCGAGCCTGATCTGGCGCGAAGCCTAGACGGTGGAATGCGGCCTCCCGCGACAAAGTTGACGCGAAGCTGACGAAAGGCGCAGATTGCCAGGGGGCATCGCAAGGACAGGACCCAAGGCGATGTCCGGATCCCGAAGTCAGCCGCATTCCAGGGAGGTCGCATGAAACGCAGTCATAGCCTCATGCTCGCCGGTGCGTTGTCGGTCATGTGTGGCGCCGCCGTGGCATCCATATCCCCCGGTTCGTTGAACCCGTTTCCCCAGCGCGTACTGCCGGTGCTCGTGCAGGTGAACGCCGAAGGCAAGGTCACCTCGGCCTCGCCGGCCATTGCGCTGGAACCGCGAATGAGCCGCCTGCTGTCGCGGAGTCTGGACGACATGATCACCGCGCCGGCCGAATACCGCGGCCGTCCGATCGCCAGCCAATTCATTCTCAACCTGCAGCTAGATGCGACGAAGCGGCCCGATGGCGACTACGACGCCCGCTTCGTTTCGGTCTCGACCCAGCCCGTGCCGGCGGGCAACTGGCATTGGGTGAACATCGACGGACGCATGTGGGCACTGGCCGGGCCGGACGGCCACGCGCCGTTCCAGCGCATCAGGACGATGGAACCGATACCGCGGAACGCTGGCACGCTCTACAGCCCTGCCGGCAACACGGCTCCCGCATCGCCCAGGGCGGCCGCGTCGCCTGCGGCGCATCACCCCTGACGAGTCGACCTCGCACGCCGAACAGCACGCCTTCGCGGCGGGCTGTTCGCTGGTGCAAGGGCTATTGCGCCAGCTGCCGCAGGAACGCATTGCGCCACGCCGTGACGTCCTGCTTCTCCAGCACGTCCATCATGCGGCGCCAGCGCGCGCGCCGTTCCTGCAGCGGCATTTCCAGCGCGACGCCGAGGGCCTCGGCGACTTCCTCCGTGTCGCGCGGGTTGACCAGCAGCGCGTCGCGCAATTCCTGCGCGGCGCCGGCGAAGCGCGAGAGCACCAGCACGCCGGGGTCGTTGGGGTCCTGGCTGGCCACGTATTCCTTGGCCACCAGGTTCATGCCGTCGCGCAGCGGCGTCACCAGGCCCACGCGGGCGCTGCGGTAGTAGCCGCTGAGCAGGCTGTGCGGGAAGGAGTTGTTGACGTAGCGGATCGGCACCCAGTCCGGTGCGGCATACATGCCGTTGATGTGGCCGGCCATGCGCTCCAGCTCGCGGCGGATCTGCCGGTACTCGGGCACGCCGCCGCGCGAGGGCGGCGCGATCTGCAGGAAGCTCACCTTGCGGTGCAGCTGCGGCGAGCGCTCCAGCAGGCGCGCATACGCCTGGAAGCGCTCGGGCAGGCCCTTGGAGTAGTCCAGGCGATCCACGCCGATGATCAGCGCGCGGCCTTCCAGGCTCTGCTTCAGGTCCAGGATTTCCTTGTGCTCGTTGGCGTGGCTGGCCGCCTCGGCCACTTCGGCGGTGTCGATGCCGATGGCGAACACCTCGGCGCGGAACACGCGGCCTTCCGGCGTGCGGATGCGCCCGTCGCGGCGCATGGTGGCGCCCACCTCGTGCAGGAAATATTCCTCCAGCGCGCGCCGGTCGCGCGGCGTGTGCAGGCCGACCAGGTCATAGCTCGCCAGGGTTTCAATGAGTTCCATGTGGCGCGGCAGGGTGATCAGCAGGCCGGCGGCCGGCAGCGGCGTGTGCAGAAAGAAGCCGATGCGGTTGCGCACGCCGCGTTCGCGCAGCATGGCGGCGAGCGGGATCAGGTGATAGTCGTTGACCCAGACCAGGTCGTTCGGGCGGATCAGCGACATCAGCTGGTCGGCGAAGACGTTGTTGACGCGCAGGTAGCCGGCGAGATGCTTGCGGTCGTAGTCGACCAGGTCGGGCCGGTAGTGCAGCAGCGGCCACAGCGTGCGGTTGGCGAAGCCGTCGTAGAAGTCGTCGTGGTCGGCGCGCGACAGGTCGATGGTCGCGTATTCCACCGGTCCGTCGCTTTGCTTGTGCACCTGTTCGGCGGTCTGCCGGGCGATCTTGCCGCTCCAGCCGAACCACAGGCCGCCGCGTTCCTGCAGTGCCGCCCGCATGGCCGAGGCGAGCCCGCCGGTGGCGGTCTGGTCAGGCAGGGCTACCCGGTTGGAAACCACGATCAGCCGTCCCTGGCCGCTGTTGCTTCTTCCCACCATCATCACAGTGCGTCCTCCCAGCGCCGCGACAGGCGCATGGCGGCCTGGATCAGGCCCACCATCGAATAGGTTTGCGGAAAATTGCCCCAGTGCTCGCCATTGGCCGGCGCGATGTCTTCCGACAGCAGGCCCAGCGGGTTCCGTTGCGAGAGCATGTGCTCGAACATGGCGCGGGCGCGCTCCTTGCGGCCGGTGGCGGCCAGCGCCTCGATGTACCAGAACGTGCAGATGTTGAAGCTGGTTTCCGGCGCGCCGAAATCGTCCGGCGCGATGTAGCGGAACAGGTAGTCGCCGCGCCCCAGCGCAACGCCGATGGCGTCCACGGTGGCGATGAAGCGCGGGTCCATGGCGTCGACGAAGCCGATGTCGGCGAGCAGCAGCAGGCTGGCGTCCAGGTGCTCGCCGTCGTAGGCGTCGACGAAATAGCCGAGTTTCGCGTTCCAGGCGCGCGCCTCGATGCGCTCGTGCAAGGCCACGGCCTCGTCGTGCCAGTAGCGGGCGCGCTCGTCCAGGCCCAGTTCGGTGGCGATGTGCGCCAGCCGGTCGCAGGCGGCCCAGCACATGGCGGCGGAATAGGTGTGCACGGCGGAACGGCCGCGGTATTCCCACAGGCCTGCGTCGGGCGTCTCGGCCACCCGCAGCGCCAGCTCGCCCATGCGCTCCAGCCGGCGGAAGGTCAGCTCGTCGCCCGGGCGTTCCAGGCGGCGATCGAAGAACACCTGGGCGGAAGCCAGCACCACCGAGCCGTAGACGTCGTTCTGCCGCTGCCGCCACGCATCGTTGCCCACGCGCACCGGGCCCATGCCGCGGTAGCCGGCCAGGCTTTCGACCTGGATCTCCGGCAGCTCGTGCTCGAAGGTGATGCCGAACACCGGGCCGATCTCGCTGTCGCCGTCGGAGGCGACCAGGTTGAAGACGTAGCGGATGTACTCCTCCATGCTGCGCGTCGCGCCCAGCCGGTTGAGCGCGCGCACGGTGAAGGCGGCGTCGCGCAGCCAGCAGTAGCGGTAATCCCAGTTGCGCCCGGAGCCGGCCGACTCGGGGATGGACGTGGTGAGCGCGGCGATGATGGCGCCGGTGGCTTCGTACTGGCACAGCTTCAGCGTGATGGCGGCGCGGATGATGGGTTCCTGCCACTCGTACGGCACCGACAGGTTGCGCACCCATTCGCGCCAGTAGGCCAGCGTGCGTTCCAGCGTGTGGTGAATGAAATCCGCCGGACTGTGCGTCAGGGTTTCGTCGGGGCCGAACACGAAATGCGCGGGTTTCTCCAGGAAAAACGGCAGGCCGCGCTCGATCATGGTGGAGGCCACGTCGCTGGTCAGGCGTTGCACCACGCCATCGAGCAGGAAGCGGATGTGGTTGCTGCCGGAGGTGGTCTGTGGCGCTTCGCTGCCGTACTTGCAGAGCGGCCGCAGCAGCACGCGGATGCGCGGGGCGCCGCCTATGGGCCGCACGCGGCGGGCCATGAGCACGGGATGGTAGAAGCGCCCGCGCGATCGGAAGCGGGGCATGTAGTCCACGATTTCCACGCCCGCGCCCTGGCGGTCGTAGAGGCGCGTCACCAGCACCGCCGTGTTCGGCATGTAGTGCTGTTCGGTGCGATCGAGGCCTTCCAGTTCGATCGTCCAGTCGCCACCTTCACGCTGTGGCGACAGCAGCGCGCAGAAGCTCGCGTCGCCGTCGAAGCGGGGCAGGCAGCACCATACGATGCGCCCACGCCCGTCGATCAGTGCGGCAACACTGCCGTTGCCGATGACGCCCAGCTCCAGGCTGGACTGGGCGTCAGTGGTTTCCTCCTGAGGAATGGGCATGCGAGAGGGCTCCATGCTTGAGCGCGTGCAGCACGCGGAACAGCCAGGCCCGCGCCGCGGCGGGATCCGGCAGGGAATAGCGGGCGAGGCTCGGTTCGCGCGAACCCACGCGTATGCTCAATCCGCTCTCGAGGTTGGCCATGGCAAAGCCATGCTCGTCGGTCAGGTCGTCGCCGACGTAGACGGGCTGGCGTCCCTGGAACGGCCAGGCGGACATCAGGCTGGCCACCGCCGAACCCTTGTCCATGCCTTCGGGCTTCAGCTCGATCACCATGTTGCCCGGCTGCATTTCGTAGCCGGCCAGCGAGGGCAGCACGCCCTGCACCTGCTCGCGCAGACGTTCGAACAGCTGCGGCGAAGTGCGGCAATGCAGGGCGACCGCCATGCCCTTGTCCTCCATCAGCACGCCCGGCAGCGCGGCCGCCACCGTGCTGGCGATGTCGCGCACCAGCGACCGCCGGCTGGCGCCGATGTGCACGCCGCGATAGCGGCCGTCGGCGCCGCGCAGTTCCAGGCCATGCAGGCCGGCCATCGCCCAGGGCGGGTGGCCGAACAGATCGTCCAGGTCGTCCAGGCCGCGGCCGCTCACCAGGGCCAGCGCGCCGTCGAGCGCGCCGTACAGGTCCTCGATGAGTTCGCGCAGGCGCGAATGCACGCAGACCTGATCGGGCTGGTCGACGAAGTCGAGCAGCGTGCCGTCGACGTCGAGAAACAGCGCCCAGCGATCATCCACGCCTGGCAGAGGCGGGGCCGGGAGGGGCAATGGGGCGGGCATGGCAGCTTGGGGCACAGGGGATTGCACGTGCCGCAGACTAGCAAGGCGAATGTGAAGGCAAGCTATGGATGCCCGAACGACGACTGAAGAAGCGACGTACACCTGACGTTGACGCGGCTTGAATCACGCGTGGACGAGCCGCATCTCTCCGCGCAGTGGCGGCGGGGCCGCCAGACTCTATTGATCGAGGGGACACCCATGAGGATGGACAAACTCACGTCGCGCTTTCAGCAGGCGCTGGCGGATGCTCAGTCGCTCGCCGTTGGGCGCGACAACAACATGCTTGAACCGGTGCACGTCATGGCCGCGCTGCTCGACCAGCAGGGCGGCTCCACGGCACCGCTGCTGACGCAGGCGCACGTCAACGTGCCCGCGCTGCGCCAGCGCGTGAATGAAATGGTGGAACGCCTGCCGCGCGTCAGCGGACAGGAAGGCAACGTGCACGTCGGCAACGAACTGACGCGCCTGCTCAACCTCACCGACAAGCTGGCGCAGCAGCGCGGCGACCAGTTCATCGCCAGCGAACTGTTCGTGCTCGCGGCGGTGGAAGACAAGGGCGAGCTGGGCGCCGCGCTCAAGGCCGCCGGCGCGACCAAGGCGAACGTCGAGGCCGCCATCGACAAGATGCGCGGCGGTGAAAAAGTGCAGAGCGAAAACGCCGAAGACCAGCGCCAGGCGCTGGAGAAATACTGCATCGATCTGACCGCGCGCGCGGAGAGCGGCAAGCTCGATCCGGTGATCGGCCGCGACGAGGAAATCCGCCGCACCATTCAAGTGTTGCAGCGTCGCACCAAGAACAACCCGGTGCTGATCGGCGAGCCCGGCGTGGGCAAGACGGCCATCGTCGAAGGCCTGGCGCAGCGCATCGTCAAGGGCGAAGTGCCCGAAGGCCTGCGCGACCGCCGCGTGCTCGCGCTGGACATGGGCGCGCTGATCGCCGGCGCCAAGTTCCGCGGCGAATTCGAGGAACGCCTCAAGGCCGTGCTCAACGATCTCGCCAAGAACGAAGGCCAGATCATCCTGTTCATCGACGAGCTGCACACCATGGTCGGCGCCGGCAAGGCCGACGGCGCCATGGATGCCGGCAACATGCTCAAGCCCGCGCTGGCGCGCGGCGAGCTGCACTGCATCGGCGCCACCACGCTGGACGAATACCGCAAGTACATCGAGAAGGACGCCGCGCTGGAGCGCCGCTTCCAGAAGGTCTACGTGGGCGAGCCCAGCGTGGAAGACACCATCGCCATCCTGCGCGGCCTGAAGGAACGCTACGCCGTGCACCACGGCGTGGAGATCACCGACCCCGCCATCGTCGCCGCGGCCACGCTGTCCAATCGCTACATCCCGGATCGCCAGCTACCGGACAAGGCCATCGACCTGATGGACGAGGCGGCCTCGCGCATCCGCATGGAAATCGATTCCAAGCCGGAAGAGCTCGATCGCCTGGAACGCCGGCTGATCCAGCTGAAGATCCAGCGCGAGATGCTGAAGAAGGAAACCGACGAAGCGTCCAAGAAGCGCCTCGCCGATCTCGATGCGGATATCGAGAAGCTGGAGCGCGAGTTCTCCGATCTCAACGAAATCTGGAAGTCCGAAAAGGCCGCGCTGCAGGGCGCGACCAAGGTGAAGGAGCAGATCGAAGCCGCGCGCGTCGAACTGGAAACCGCGCAGCGCCACCAGGACTACGCCAAGATGAGCGAGATCCAGTACGGCAAGCTGCCCGAACTGGAAAAGCAGCTCGCTGCCGCGCAGGCCGCCGAGAAGCAGGATTTCAAGCTGGTGCAGGATCGCGTCACCGAGGAGGAAATCGCCGAGGTCGTGTCGCGCTGGACGGGCATCCCCGTCAACAAGATGCTGGAAGGCGAGCGCGACAAGCTGCTGCACATGGAAGAAGCGCTGCACAAGCGCGTGGTCGGCCAGGATGAAGCGGTACGCGCCGTGTCCGATGCGATCCTTCGCGCCCGCGCGGGCCTGTCCGATCCCAATCGCCCGTACGGCTCCTTCCTGTTCCTCGGCCCCACCGGCGTGGGCAAGACGGAACTGTGCAAGGCGCTTGCCGAATTCATGTTCGACACGCAGGACGCGATGGTGCGCATCGACATGAGCGAGTTCATGGAGAAGCACTCCGTGAGTCGCCTGATCGGCGCGCCTCCGGGTTACGTGGGCTACGAAGAGGGTGGTTATCTCACCGAAGCCGTGCGTCGCCGCCCGTACAGCGTGATCCTGCTGGACGAAGTGGAGAAGGCACACCCGGACGTGTTCAACATCCTGCTGCAGGTGCTCGACGACGGTCGCCTGACCGATGGCCAGGGCCGCACGGTGGACTTCCGCAACACCGTCATCGTGATGACCTCCAACCTCGGCTCGCAGATGATCCAGGAGCACGCCGGCGATTCCGAGGCCGATTACGTGCAGATGAAGGCCGCGGTGCTGGGCGTGGTGCAGGCCCACTTCCGGCCGGAATTCATCAACCGCCTCGACGAGCTGGTGGTGTTCCGTCCGCTGGAAAAGAAGCAGATCCGCAAGATCGCCCTGATCCAGTTGACCTACCTGGAGAAGCGCTTGGCCGAACGTGATCTTCGCATGGAGATCAGCGACAAGGCGCTGGACCTGCTGGGCAACGTGGGCTTCGACCCGGTGTATGGCGCGCGGCCGCTGAAGCGGGCGATCCAGCAGCAACTGGAGAATCCGCTGGCGAAGGAGATTCTGGAAGGGAAATTCCCGGGTGGCGCGACCATCGTGGTGGACGCGAAGGATGGGCATTTGACGTTCCACAAGCAGTGACGTCGGTGGGGTGATGTGTGGCGCCCGTCCTGTGGAAGCAGGGCGGGCGCTTTTGTTTCCAGGTGAGTTGCGAGCTGTGACTCCCTCTCCCCTGTGGGGAGAGGGCTGGGGTGAGGGGCGGGTGCTCGCCTCACGGTTTCATTCTTTAGCCGTGATCCGCTTTGGCCGTCATCCCGGCGCAGGCCGGACAAGCGCGAAGCGCGCAGAACGCCCGTAGGGCGGCCCCGAAGGGGCGAGCGAAGCGAGTCATCCAGTGACTTTGCGCTGGGTTTTCGCGTAGAGAGTGATTGGCTCTTTACCAGCGTTCCCTCGACCGTGCCGCCTACGCGGCGGGCGTTCCGAACTGCTGCCGCAGTCCGGGTCACTTTCTCTTGCTTGCCCAAGAGAAAGTAACCAAAGAGAAGGGCCCCCCGGAATCGGCGCCTATCGGGCAAAGCCCGATAGGTCCGCGGTCGGGTTACGGGCTTTTCGACGGGGCATCCTGCCCCGACGAAAAGTGCCTGGCGTCCTGCCAGGCACCCCTGCGGGGCCTGATCTCCACCCGCCCGCCGCCTCATACGGGGCCCTGGAAGATCAAGAGCGAGAGCCGACGGCTCGTGCCGCTGCGCGGCACATCGCGTCTTGGTTGGCGCGGAGCGCCTGCCTTGGCGGCTGTTCAAAATCTCCGAAGCAGCTCCATTCCCTCACCGTCATCCCCGCGAAAGCGAGGATCCAGCGACTTTACGTGCTGCGAGAAGGCCTAAAGACACTGGATGACCAGCTATTCGGCTGTTGATGAAGCGCCTCCCGCTTTCGCGGGGATGACGGTGAGGAGAACTGCGCGCTCACGCTAGATTTTGAACATGCTCTAAGAGCTG
>NZ_QICJ01000004.1 GCF_003201105.1 Dyella sp. AtDHG13
GTGCCTCAACGAAAACTGGTTCGTCTCGCTCGAACACGCCAAGGCAACGATTACGGCGTGGCGACGCGACTACAACGAAGTGCGTCCGCACAGCTCGCTCGGCAATCGCACGCCTTCCGCGTTTGCGGCCACACTTCGCGATCAAGGAACCCTTGCCAACCCATCACCGAGCGATAAGCTCGCAACCTTGGACTCTACGAAATAGGTTTTGGCCCTAAGCCCGGGGGCAGGTCAAAGGGACCCCGGGCCATTAATTTCTGTAGCGACCCAATTGGCGGTGTTTGACCCCAATGGAACCGAAACACGAAGGCGCACACTCATGCTCGCATCCAACCGCATCGATAGCGCTGTCAGATACAGCGGTTGGGCCAGCAATATCTACATCAGCTGCACTCAGATCAGCCATGAAGTCGTTTTATCAGTGCGGGACGATGGCCAGGGCGTTGCAGCTTCCGAAGTCAACAAGTTATTTGAGCGGTTCTTCCGCAGGACGTGAATAAGCGAGTGCGGGAGCGGTATAGGTCTTTCATTGACGAGGCGGATTGCCAGAGCCCATGGCGCCACGATCACCGTCGTACCTGGCTTGGATGAACGTGGATTCAGGGCAGAAGTTCTCCTTGCCGCTAAAGGCTTTCCGGATGAAAGCGATGCCTAGTTAGAGAAACTAGAGAAAGGTATGCAAGCACGTTCTTTGTAACTTCACTTCGAAGAGCTTTTTCTTCTTCAAATTAGTGACCTCTCTGTGCGCGACAAATGTGTTTTCTAGGTGCTGCTTCAAGGGGAACTACATGAGAACAAAAATAATGGCAGCGCTACTTGCCACTTCAGCAACGTTCAGTGCTGGCGCGCAGGAAGGGAAGGTTTCACCCGACATGGTCCAACATGGCAGCGACATACCCATCAAGTGGAATGCGCCGGCAAGCCCGAAAGACTACGACAAGCGCGAAGTCATGATCCCGATGCGGGATGGGATAAAGCTCCATACGGTCATTCTGATTCATCACGGGGCCCATGATCAGCCCATCTTGCTTGAGCGTACTCCGTACAACGCATCCGGCCTGGTGGCAGACAAGCCGCACATGCGGGATGCTGTGTTCGAAGCAGATCGTGAGTGGGTCGACGATGGTTACATCATCGTCATGCAGGATATTCGCGGTAAGTATGGTTCGGAGGGCGACTATGTCATGTCGCGGCCGTCCATCGGCCCACTCAATCCAACGAAAACAGACGATACAACCGACGCCTATGACACCGTCGATTGGCTCGTCAAGAACGTCGCGGAGAGCAACCACAAGGTTGGCATGATTGGCTCCTCCTATGACGGTTGGACCGTCACGATGGCCCTGCTCGGACCGCATCCAGCGCTTAAGGTCGCAGCACCTGAAAGTCCCATGATCGATGGGTGGCTGGGCGATGATTGGTTCCACTACGGCGCATTTCGCCAGTTCCAACTCGACTACATCACCAAGCAGACCAGCGTAAAGGGAGAAGGTGACGACGTTCCTCGCGATGGCGTTGACGACTATCAGATCTTCCTCGATGCTGGCTCCGCGGGTGCTTATGCAGAAGCGCATGGTCTTAAGCAGCTGGCCTGGTGGAATCGCATGTCGGCACATCCCGCCTATGACGCCTTTTGGCAGCTTCAGGCCCTGGACAAGAAAGTTGCTCAGCAACCGTCCAACGTTCCCACGATGTGGCTCCAGGGGCTTTGGGATCAAGAAGACATGTACGGCGCTGTGCATAGCTGGGCAGCCCTCAAGGCAGCGGGTCACGCTGACAACAACCACCTCGTTATGGGCCCGTGGTACCACAGTCAAATCAACGGCGTTGCGCGGAATTTAGGGCCCCTCGAATGGAACGGCGATACAGCCACCACGTTCCGTCGTGATGTGATGATCCCGTTCTTCAATGTCTATCTCAAAGACAAACCGACTGCGCATCCGTTGCCTCCCGTGCTCATCTACAACCCGTCCGAGAACCATTGGGATGCGTTCTCCGACTGGCCGGGTACGCAGACCCCGGCGTGCGCGCGCTTTCGCGACCTGTCGCAGATCGTCGGCAGCGTGCTGCAGGTGGCCTTCTACCTCACGCCCATCATGTGGCTGCCGCGTAGCTTGCCGGCCAACGTGTCGGTGTATCTGCTGGATTTCAACCCGGCCTATCACCTGCTTGAAATCGTGCGCGCGCCGCTGCTCGGCCAATGGCCCAGCGCCATGAACTGGGGCGTTTCCGCGGCGCTGGCGGTGGTCGGCTGGGCGCTGGCGCTGTTTATCTACGGCCGCTACAAGCGGCGCATCGCTTACTGGTTGTAACGGGAAGAGACGTGGACCGTCTCTCGCCTTCCTGCAGGGGTTGAACTGACATGGCGATCATCGAATTTGAAAACGCGACCGTCGATTTCGCGATCTACAACGCGACCGGCCGTTCGCTGAAGAAAAACCTGCTGCGCGTGGCGACGGGTGGGCAGATCGGCGCCGACGAGCGCGGCCGCGTGGTGGTGCGCGCACTGGAAAACCTGACCTTCACCCTGCGCAAGGGCGATCGCGTGGGTTTGCTCGGCCACAACGGCGCGGGCAAGAGCACCCTGCTGCGCGTGCTCAGCGGCGTGTACGAGCCTTCGGCCGGACGCGCCCGCATCGAGGGCAAGGTCGGTTCGCTCATCGATATCTCGCTGGGCATCGATCACGAGGCCACCGGCCGCGAGAACATCTATACGCGCGGCGCGCTGCTTGGCATGACGCGGGCGAAGATGAAGGGACACATCGACGAGATCATCGAGTTCTCCGAGCTTGGCGACTTCATCGACATGCCGGTGCGCACGTATTCCACCGGCATGCACATGCGCCTGGTCTTTGCCGTGTCCACCATCCTTCGGCCGGAAATCCTGCTGATGGACGAGTGGCTCTCGGTGGGCGACGAAGGGTTCCGGCATCGCGCGGAAGCTCGCCTGTCCAGCATGGTGGAGGCCACGCACATCCTGGTGCTGGCTTCGCATTCCCGCGAGCTCATCCTCAACACGTGCAACCGCGTGATCTGGCTGGAGCACGGCAAGATCCGCATGATGGGCGACGTGCGCACCGTTACCGACGCCTACTTCGGCGTCGCGCCGAGCGAGCTGCACGCCGCCTGAGCATGTCGGTGGTCGGGGCGGAAGGCGACTTTCGCGGCAAAGCGGCCATTGCGAAGCGCACACCCCACGCAAACCATGCGCGACACGTAGCCCGGATGAAGCCATCGGCGGAATCCGGGTTCACTCCGTGCCACATGTTCCCATATCTGAACCGGCAGCGCTTTCGCACGGCCATCCCGGATTCCGCCGTTGGCTTCATCCGGGCTACGAACTCCTGGGAGGTCAGCATGTATCGCATGACATGGCAAGCCTTGAAGGTCGCGTTTGTCGTGGTCGTGAGTGCGGTTTCGCTATCCGCGATGGCGGCGGATGATTCCCCGGCAAACCCGACCGCCGTCTTCGCTACACCGCCGCGCGATGGCTCCCACGACTTCGATTTCCTTATCGGCAACTGGAAGGCGCACGTCCGCCGTCTGCCGGATCGGCTGAACAACTCCCACGATTGGGTCGTGTACGACGGCATTTCCAATCATCACAAGCTGATCGACACCAACGCCAATTTCGAGCAGTTCGACGTGACCAGCACGGACGGGAAGCTGCACATGCGCGCGCAGACGCTGCGCATGTACAACCCGGACACGCATCAATGGAGCATCTATGGGTTGGACCTGGACAAGGGCGAGCTCGATGCGCCCGTCATCGGCGAGTTTCACGGCAACCGCGGCGAGTTCTACAACCACCAGACCTGGAAGGGGCGCTCGGTGCTGGTGCGCTGGATGTGGCTGAACATCTCACCCCATGCGGCGCGGATGGAGCAGTCGTTCTCGCCCGATGGCGGGCAGCATTGGGAAGTGAACTGGATTTGCGAGTTGAGCCGATGATGTTGAGGGATCCCGGATTTCGCTGCGCTGCATCCGGGCTACGTGTGGCGTGATGGTGGGGGCAGGTTGATCCTTGGGTTCACGTGGCGCGTGGCGGGCCACGAAGCACGCCACGCGCCGGCAAGGCTTACAGCTGGCTCATGCCGCCGTCGGCGATCACTTCGGTGCCGACGATAAAGGCGGACTCGCGCGCGGTGAGGTGCAATACCGTGGCGGCGATTTCTTCCGGCGTGCCGAAGCGGCCCAGCGGCACCTGTGCCTGGATCTGCGCGGCCACCGCATCCAGCGCCGCGGCATCCACGCCAAGCTTGTTGTAGAGCGGCGTGCTCACGGGGCCGGGGCTCACCACGTTAACGCGCACGCCGCGCGGCAGCAGTTCGGCGGACAGCGTGCGCGCCAGGCTCACCAGGGCGGCCTTGCTGGCGGCGTAGATCGAGGTATCCGGCATGCCGATGTGCGCGTTGATCGAGCCGTTAATGACGATGGCCGCGCCCGGGTTGAGCAAGGGCAGCAGGGCCTGCAGCTGGAAGTACGGGCCCTTCACGTTGGTGTCGAAAATCTGGTCCCACAGCGCGACGTCCGCGTTTTCCAGCGAAGCGAATTTGGCGACGCCGGCGTTGATGAACACGGCGTCCAGGCGCAGGCCGCGATGGGCGAGTTCATCGGCCAGCGCCTTGGCGGCCGGCAGCGAGCCGGCGTCGTTGGTCAGCGCCACGGCCTGCGGGCCGATGCTCTCGGCCGCTTGGGCCAGTGCCGCCCCGTCGCGGCCGGTGATGACCACGCGGGCGCCTTCGGCGGCGTAGGCCCTGGCGGCGGCCAGGCCAATGCCGCTGCTGCCGCCGGTGACGAGTACGGTCTTGTCTGCGAAACGTTTCATGGTGGTGACTCCGAGTTGGTGGGAACGGTTGCCATGCTGCGCGCCATCCCGGGCTTTGCCGTACGATGCGTTTGGCCCAGACGTTCGAAGGTATCGAACATGTTATCGGACGACGAACTGGCCTTGCTGCAGGCCATCCACAGCAGCGGCAGCCTGACCCGCGCGGCCGCCCTGCTGGGCAAGGCGCCCTCTACCGTTTCGCACGCAGCGCGGCAGCTGGAGGCGCGCTTCGACGCCCTGCTGTTCGACCGGCGCCGCTATCGCCTGCAGCTCACCCCGGCAGGGCGTTTGCTGGCGCAGGAATCCGCGCGCCTGGCGCAGGACGTGTCGCGGCTCACCCGTCGCGTCAAGCAGGTGGCCGGCGGCTGGGAGGACCGGCTGTGGATCGTCACCGACGAACTGCTGGAGTTCGACACGCTGGTGCCGGTGATCCGTGCCTTCGACACGCTGAAATCCGGCGTGCTGCTGCGGATCACTCACGAGGTGCTCAACGGCACCTGGGAAGCGCTGCGCGACGGCCGCGCGGACCTGGTGGTCGGCGCCACCAATGCGCCGCCGGTGATCCCCAACCTGCGCTGGGAAGAGCTGGGCGTGATGGAGTGGGTGTTCGCGGTGTCGCCGCGCCACCCGCTGGCCAAGGCGGCCGAACCGCTGGAGCAGGAGCAACTGCTGCCGTATCGCACGGTGGTGGTGGCCGACACCGCGCGCAGCCTGGACAGCCGTAGCTTCGGCATCCTTGGCGGCCAGACCACGCTGGCCGTACCCAGCATGCGCGCCAAGATCCTGGCCCAGCGCGAAGGCCTGGGCGTGGGCTGGCTGCCCCGCCAGCGCGTGCAGTCGCTGCTCAAGCGCGGCGAACTGGTGGAGAAACGCATGGCGGCGCCGCGCGACCCGAACCGGCTGTTCGTGGGCTGGCGCGGCGATCATCACGGCCGCGCGCTGGACTGGTGGCTGGAGCAACTGCGCCAGCCGCGCCTGGCGAAGAAGTTGCTGCTGGGTATCGACGCGTGGGGTTGAGCATGCGTGCCTGACGGCGCGCGGATGTCATTCGCCCAAAGGCCGGCCGCGGCCGCTTAGTGTGACAGCTTGTTGACGAGCGCGCCGCGACAATCCTCCGCTCGCCGGTGACGGTTCCATCTCGCGGCACGGCGCCGCCGGGGGTTGATTGTCGGCGCGCTTGGGTGCTTCATGGCAGGACGGCCGCGCATCAGCGGGCCAGGGCCTAAAGGAGTGGATTGTGCCTTCCATCGTTTCGCAGCCGGTTGCGGAGAAACTCACGCAATCGGCCATCTTTCTCGTGGTGACGCTGTCGCCGCAGCCGCAGACCGACGTGGCGGTGCGCCAGCTCTGCGCGGACATGTCCTCGCTGCTGCGCGGCATCGGCTTCCGTCACCCCACGCGGCGCCTGTCGTGCACCATGGGTTTCGGCTCGGAGGCGTGGGATCGCCTGTTCGGGCAGCCGCGCCCCGCCGATCTGCATCCCTTCATCGAGATCAAGGGCGAACACCACGCGCCGTCGACGCCGGGCGACCTGCTGTTCCATATCCGTGCCACGCATATGGACCTGTGCTTCGAGCTGGCGTCGCAGATCATGTCGCGCCTTGGCGATGGCGTGACCTCCGCCGACGAAGTGCATGGCTTCAAGTACTTCGATGAACGCGACTTGCTGGGCTTCGTCGACGGCACCGAAAACCCCTCCGGCCAGGCCGCGCTGGATGCCGTGCTCATCGGTGAGGAGGACCCCGATTTCATCGGCGGCAGCTACGTGATCGTGCAGAAATACCTGCACGACCTGGCGGCGTGGAACAAGCTGCCGGTGGAGCAGCAGGAGCGCATCATCGGGCGGCACAAGCTGTCGGACATCGAGCAGGCCGAGGACGCCAAGGCGAGCTACGCGCACAACGTGCTCACCAATATCGAGGAGAACGGCGAGCAGTTGCAGATCGTCCGCGACAACATGCCGTTCGGTGACGTGTCCAAGGGCGAGTTCGGCACCTACTTCATCGGCTATGCGCGCTCGCCGGCGCGCACCGAAAAGATGCTCAACAACATGTTCGTCGGCAACCCGCCCGGCAATTACGACCGACTGCTGGATTTCAGCAAGGCGGTGACGGGGTCGCTGTTCTTCGTACCTACCGCCAGCTTCCTCGACGACGTGGATCCGCAAGGCGCGCCCGCGCCGGTCGCGGCGATCGAGGACGCATCCCATGCGAGCGCGCCCGCGCCTTCGCCGGACGGTTCGCTCGGTATCGGTTCGCTCAAAGGAGAACCCGCACATGAATAATCTTCACCGGAAGCTTGCGCCCATTTCCACCGGGGCGTGGGAGCAGATCGAGCAGGAAGCGGCACGCACCTTGAAGCGCCATCTGGCCGCGCGCCGCGTGGTGGACGTGATCGGGCCCAAGGGCACGGAGTTCTCCTGCGTGGGCACGGGCCATCAGGAAAAGATCAAGTCGCCGGACAACGGCATCGAAGCGCATCTGCGCGAGGTGAAGCCGGTGGTGGAGTTGCGCGTGCCGTTTGAGCTCTCGCGCAAGTCGCTGGATTCGGTGGAGCGCGGCGCAAACGATCCCGACCTGCAGCCGCTCAAGGACGCCGCGCGCAAGATCGCCTTCGCCGAGGATCGCGCGGTGCTCGAAGGCTACGAGCAGGCGCATATCGAAGGCATCCGCAAGGGCAGCAGCAACCCGGCCATCGCCTTGCCGAAGGAAGCCACCGGCTATCCCGCCGTGGTGGCGCAGGCGGTGAGCCAGCTGCGCGAGATGGGCGTCAACGGGCCGTACACGCTGCTGCTGGGCGAGCAGTCGTACACGGCGGTGAGCGCGGCGACCCAGCACGGCTATCCGGTGGCGCGCGACATGCGCAACCTGGTGGACGGCGACATCATCTGGGCGCCAGCCATCAGCGGCGGCGTGGTACTGAGCACGCGCGGCGGGGATTTCGAGCTGCATCTGGGGCAGGACATCTCCATCGGTTACCTCAGCCACAACGAAAGCACGGTGCAGCTGTACCTGCAGGTGTCCTTCACCTTCCTGCAGCTGACGGCCGAAGCCGCGGTGATGCTGTCGCCCAGCAAGTAGAACCTTGCCTGTCGAAGAGGAGGGCTCCGCGTGGACGAGTTCGATCTCTACATCAACCCCAAGAAGCCGACGCTCGGTCTCTACGTGAGAAAGGGCGCCGGCCTGCCCGACCTGGCCGACGCCAGCCAATGGCAGCTCGAAGGCCACGTGTGGGCCAACGAGCTGCCGCCGGCCATCCTGCAGGGGCTGGAGGCCAACGGGCACGCCTTCCAGGAACTGGGCAGCTGATCGCGTCGCGAGGACAAGGCCATGCTCAAGGGCAAGCTGAAAGTCGCGGTACCCATGCCACCACCGCCGGGAGACGACGATCTGGCCGCATGGGATGTGATCGACTCCACGCCGTGTGGGGTGGAGATCGATGGCGCCGATTTCAGTCCGGTGCCGGGGCAGGCGGGTGTTTTCCGCGCATCGGCGCCGGCGGAGTTCAAGCTGACCGTGACGGCGACGGTGTCGAGCGGCGGCAGCGTCGCGCTGGCGTTTTCGCGTTATGTGGATGATGTGGAGAATGATTTGAGCGTGTAGCGGTTCTTCACGGTTGCTGTGAGGAACATTCCCCTCACCGTCATTCCGGCGCAGGCCGGAATCCAGTGACTTTAGTGTTGGGTTTTCGCGGAACGCCTCACAAAAGATGGTGCCTATCGCGACAACCTACCGTCATCGCTACTGGATCCCGGCCTGCGCCGGGATGACGGTGAGGGGCTAGGTGGGCATGTGGCACGCTGGCGATGCGCGAGTTCGCTGAATCATATCCGTCCCGACATCATAAGCTCCCTCACCCCAGCCATGCGGCCACCCGGTTTGTGTATAAAGACCGCCTACGTGACCCAGATCAGGCTGCAGGACTTCGCTTCATGGCTGACCAAGACATTCCCGGCATCCGCACCTACGACAAGCCCGCGGGCGGATGGGGCGCGCTGCGCGCCACGGCGCGTGCGGTGCGTGAGCAGATGGATGCCGCCGAGGCGACCGTCACGCTGCTGCGCACCAACAAGCCCGATGGCTTCGATTGCCCGGGTTGCGCGTGGCCGGACAAGAAGCACACGTCCACCTTCCAGTTCTGCGAGAACGGCGCGAAAGCCGTCACCTGGGAAGCCACGCACAAGCGCGTGCCGCCGACCTTCTTCAGCGCGAACACGGTGAGTTCGCTGTGGCGCTGGAGCGACTACGAGCTGGAGGACGAAGGGCGCCTGACGCACCCCATGGTCTACAACGCTGACAAGGACATCTACGAAGCCATCGGCTGGGACGAGGCCTTTGCGCGCATCGGCGAGATCCTGCGCGGCATGGATGACCCTGACACAGTGGAGTTCTACACCTCGGGCCGCGCGTCCAACGAGGCGGCGTTCCTCTATCAGCTGTTCGCGCGCGAGTTCGGCACCAACAACTTCCCCGACTGCTCCAACATGTGCCACGAAGCCACCAGCGTGGGCCTGCCGCCGGCCATCGGCATCGGCAAGGGCACGGTGTCGCTGGACGATTTCGACCACTGCGAACTCATCATCGCGATGGGCCACAACCCCGGCACCAACCACCCGCGCATGATGGGCACGCTGCATGAGGTAGCCCGGCGCGGTGCACCCATCATCGTGTTCAATCCGCTGAAGGAACGCGCGCTGGAACGCTTCGCCGATCCGCAGGATGCGCTGGAGATGGCCACGTTAGGCTCCACGCCGATCGCCTCGACCTACCTGCAGGTGAAGATCGGCGGCGACGCGGCGGCGCTCAAGGGCATCATGAAGGCGTTGCTGGAGATGGACGCCGCGGCCGGGCCGGATTCCACCGTGCTCGATCACGCCTTCATCCGCGAACACACCCAGGGTTTCGACGCGCTGGCCGGCGACCTGCGCGCCACCGCATGGGCGGATATCGAGGCGGCGTCGGGCCTTGCCGAAAGCGATCTGCGCGACGTGGCGGCAGCCTATGCGCAATCCAACGCCACCATCATCACCTACGGCATGGGCATGACCCAGCACCGCACCGGCACGCAGAACGTGCAGCAGGTGGCCAACCTGCTGCTGCTGCGCGGCAATTTCGGCAAGCCGGGCGCGGGCATCTGTCCGTTGCGCGGGCATTCGAACGTGCAGGGCGACCGCACCGTCGGCATCACCGAGAAGCCGGCCGCCGCGCAGCTGGACCGCATCGAGCAGGCATTCGGCTTCCGCCCGCCGGCGAAGCACGGCCATGATGCCGTGGCGGCGATGCAGGCGATCATCGATGGCCGTTCGAAAGCGTTGCTCTGCCTGGGCGGCAATCTCGCCGTGGCCCTGCCCGATCCGGAGGCCTGCCTGCCCGCCATGCGTCGCCTGGAATTGCAGGTGCACGTGGCGACCAAGCTCAACCGCTCGCACCTGCTGACCGGCAAGCACACCTTCCTGCTGCCCTGCCTGGGGCGCACCGAGCGCGACATGCAGGCCAGCGGCCCGCAATCGGTGACGGTGGAAGATTCGATGTCCATGGTGCATGCCTCGCGCGGCAAGCTCACGCCCGCGTCCGAAGCGCTGCGTTCGGAGCCGGCGATTGTCGCCGGCCTCGCCAAGGCGACCTTGCCGCATACGCGCGTGCCGTGGATGGAACTGATCGCCGATTACGACCGCATCCGCGATGCCATCGCCGCCGTCTTTCCGGATTTCGGCAACTACAACGAACGCATCCGCGTGCCCGGCGGTTTCCGCCTGCCGCTGCCGCCGACCGAGCGCGTGTGGAAGACGCCTTCCGGCAAGGCGCAGTTCCTGCTGTTCCGTGGCGTGGAGGAAGATCCCGTCGTTGCCGGCGAAGGCGTGCTCAAGCTCACCACCATCCGCAGCCACGACCAGTACAACACCACCATCTACGGTTACGACGACCGCTATCGCGGCGTGTTCGGCCGCCGCGACGTGGTATTCATGAACAAGGACGACCTTGCCGAGCTGGGCATCCGCGAAGGCGATGCGGTGCGCGTGGAAACGGCGTTCGGACAGGGCAGGGAACGTCGCCTCGACAAGGTCATCGCGGTGGCCTACGAGATCGCCCGTGGCGCTGTGGCGACCTACTACCCCGAGGGCAACTGCCTGGTGCCGCTGGACTACCACGACAAGGTCAGCGGCACGCCGTCCTACAAGTCGGTGCCGGTGCGGGTAACGCGGGCGACATAAACGGCTGCAGGAGTCATGCGATGGCCAGAGCGTTCAAGGTAGGCGACCACGTCAGCTGGAATTCCGAGGCGGGCCGGGTGAGCGGCACGATCACCGCGGTACACACCCATGACTTCGACTACAAGGGCCACACCCACCACGCGACGGACGACGATCCGCAGTACGAGATCAAGAGCGACAAGACCGATCACGTCGCCGCGCACAAGGGCGCGGCGCTTCGCTTGCTGTCGCGTTGAGCCTGGATGGCGGCATCGTCTAGCGATGCCTGCCGCCCGATGCGCAGGTGAGATAGCCCTCGTACGCCGCATCCAGCGCGGCGCGTGAATCGCGGGGAAGATAGGCGTTACCGCCATGAGGTGCATCGCTCGCGGCTGCGCCTAGAAACTCCAGCGTCTTCCCGATCACCAACGGCTCGCGCAGCAGGCGCCGGTGGCCCAGTCCGCGCGTCACCATTAGCTGAGACGCCGGCCACGATGCGGCCACCGCACGCGCCTGCGACAGCGGCACGTCGCGGTCGTCCTCGTCATGGATCACCAGCAGGCGCCGCCACTTGTGCGTGTCTTCCAGCGTGGCGATGTCCAGATACGACCAGGGATGCCCGAGCCAGCGCTGCACGTCGGTACTGAAGGCCGCAACGACGCGCTCGTTCGCGCCGATGGCGCGGGCGAAGCCGTCCACGGCGGCGAAGGGCTGGGCGAACGGCGCGATGAAGACGATATTCGCCGGCGCCTGCCATCCCGCGCGCAAGGCCAGCGACAGCGCGGTGCAGCCACCGGAGTGCGCGACGATGCCGGCCACCGACGTTTCGGCCGCCGCCACCGTGGCCAGCGCATCGGCAAACTCGAAGAAGGTCACCTGTCGGCCGCCGTGCCGGCTGGCGTCGGATGCGCCATGCGCCGGCGCGTCGAATGCCACCACGCGGAAACCGGCCGCGTGCAGCGGCTCCACGAACGCCTGCCAATGGCCCGCGTAACCGCCCCAGCCATGCAGCAGCAGGATGGCCGGGCCTTGGTTATCCCAGGCCCACGCGGCCACGCGGCGCCCGTGCACGTCGAACGACAGCCGCGTGGCGCTCTCCAGCACCGCTTGTTCCGACGCACGGGGCCGCAGGCGCGGCGCGGAAAACCACAGCCGTTTCATCACGGCGGCGGCGGATGGCGGGTGAATCGCTCCCAGCACGCGCATGCCTGAGCGCAGCAGGCGTTGGCTGGTGGATATGCGGACAGGTTTATCCGCGCGTGGCGTCGATGCGTTCGATGACGCATGCAAGCTCATGCTGTCCATGGGTCCTGCTCGTGGTGTCCAAGTCAGGGGGGACGTTAGCAATCGCTTTCATCCACGGCAGCGGGCGCCACGGCCAGAATGATGGGCGCATTCGCCAACCTTCGGCGTGTTGTCAGAACACCGTGATGTCGGCGCTGTGGAAGCGTTTGCGAAAGGCGGCGGGCGTGAGCTGCGTGCGCCGCGTGAACAACCGCGAGAACGTCGCCACGTCGAGATAGCCCACTTCACCGGCGATCTGCGCCACGCTCAGCGTGGTGTTTTCCAGCAGCAGCTTGGCCTTCTCCACGCGCAGGTCGTGCAGCAGGTCGAGCGGCGAGCGACCGGTTTCGGCGTGGAATTTCCTGAGCAGCGTGCGGCTGGAAAGGTTGAACGCATCAGCCAGCGCGTCCAGCCGGTAACGCTGCGCCAGGCGTTGCTCGAACCACGCGCTTACCGCGCGCGCGAACGATTCCTTGCGCTTGTGGCTGAAGCGATGGTCAAGGTATGCAGCCTGGCTGCGCCGGCTGTGATCGATCAGGCTGAAGCGCCCCACGGCGCGCGCCAGGCTGGTGCCGGCACAATCGCGGATCAGCTGCAGCGCGAGATCGCCATAGGCGGTGAATGCGCCGCAGGTGACGATTTCCCCATCGCGGATCAGCAGCGCATCGGGGATCACCTCCACGCGCGGATAGCGCCGCGCCATTTCCCCGGCCAGCGCCCACGCGGTCGTCGCCTGGCGTCCATCCAGCACGCCGGCCTCGGCGAGCAGCAGGCTGCCGCCGCAGATGGAGGCGATCTTGCGCTGTTCGGCCGCGTGGCGGATCAGCCGCTTTTCCTCATCCAGGCCGGCGAGCGCGGTGCCGATGTCCTCGGCGCTGTTGAAGTCGAACGCGGGCACCACCAGCAAGTCGAACGGCACCGGCGCCGCCACGCTCAGTTGCGCGCCGCCGGCCAGCCGCACCTGCCCGGCCCGCGTGCCGATGATCGACACCGCGAACGGCACCGGCGCCTCCGGTGCGCGCAGCAGGCTGATGCGGTTGGCGACCAGCAGCACGTCCGACAGCCCAAGGACTTCGGCGCCCATGCATCCGTCGTAGGCGAGTATGGCGACGCGCACGTTCGTTCCCTTCGATCACGGCGATACGCCAAGCGTGGCGATTTTGCCCTGTGCGTCAAGCGCCACTTGGCCTGGCGGAGTTGGCTTTATGCAGCCAGTGGTGGCGCGCATTCGCTAGCGTTATCAAGGTCATGCGCGATCATCGCCACGATTTTCCGGCGGCGCGGGTGGCGGGCGAGGCGTCAAGATTGGCGGGATCGCACACGGTATCCGCGAATGGGCGGCGGCATTGCCCATCGATCTGTCGCCGCCGCCCAGTGACCGGGCCCTGGCGCCAACCTAGGCTGCGCTCATCTTCCCCATCCCCGTGCTTTCCTGCCGGAGCCACGCATGCCTGAGCGTCATGTGGTCGATACCTTTGTTTCCCTGGTGGAGAACGGGCGCTTTATCGAAGCGCTGCAGCGCTACTACCACCCGGCCGCCGTGGTCTGGGAAAACCGGCAGACGTCGCGCAACGGGCTCGATGTGCTGATCGAGAACGAGCAGCGGGTGCTCAATGCCTTCACTGCGGTGGATGGACGCGCGTTGCAGGTGATGGTCGATGGCGATCGCGTCGCCATCCAGTGGCGCTTCGAGTTTTCGAACGATGCCGCCCACGTGTCGCTGGACGAAATGGCCGTGCAGCAATGGAACGACGGCAAGATCCTCCACGAACGTTTCTACTATGATCCCGCGCAGCTGCAGCCGCAGGGCGTTGCGCCCGCGGCGGCCGATACGTCGACGGAGGCGTCAACCCCATGAGCCTTGCCTTTCTGATCACCGCGCTGCTGGTGGTGGCCTCGCCCGGCACGGGCGCGATCTACACCATTTCAAGCGGCCTCACGCACGGCGTGCGCGGCGGGCTGGTCGCCGCGCTGGGCTGCACGGTCGGCATCGTGCCGCACATGCTTGCCGCCGTGCTCGGGCTGGCGACGGTGTTCCGCGCCAGCGCGCTGGCCTTCGAAGTGCTCAAGATCGCTGGCGGCGCCTACCTGCTGTACATGGCGTGGCAGGCGCTGAGGGACACGCGCATGCTGCAGGCGAACGGCGCGGACAAGGAGCGGAGCGCGGCGAAGATCATCGCCTCCGCCGTGCTGGTCAACCTGCTCAATCCCAAGTTGCCGGTGTTCTTCCTGGCGTTTCTTCCGCAGTTCGTGCCGGCCGATGATCCGTCGCCCATCGCGCACATGTTCGGGCTCAGCGCGGTGTTCATGGCGATGACCTGGGTGGTGTTCGTGCTCTACGGTTGCTTCGCGGCGCGCATGCGTGTGCATGTGCTGTCGCGGCCCGCCGTGCTGGCCTGGATGCGGCGCGGTTTTGCGGCGGGCTTTGCCTTGCTCGGTGTGCGCCTGCTGACCAGCCAGCGCTAGCTCGCGGGCTGGCGCATGGCGCGGCTCGCCATCCATGCGATCGGCAGGCCGACCAGCACGGTGTGGCTGAAGATCTGCTCGCCGAACGACAGCGCGGTGAAATGCGGAAACAGCGCCGGCCAGCGCAGCGGCAGCACGATCAGGTTCATCACTGCCCACAGCAACAGGCCATAGAGCAGGCCGGAGGCTATGGGCCTGGCGGTAAGCCACGGAACCCGGCGCGCCACGGCGAGAAACGCGGCAACCATCGCCAGCATGATCAGGAAATGCAGCAGCACGCCGACCACGAGCGCGGGCGCACCGGCTTTCACCGCGCCCGGCCAGATGCCCGAAGCGATGCCCACGGGTATCGCGAGCGGGTTCTTGCTTGCCAGCGCCGCGTAGCTCAGGGCCGAGATCAGGTCGAGTGTGCCGGCCACCAGGGTGGCGCGAACGAGTGGGCTCTTGGGTGTGGCGGGAAGGCTGTTCATGGCATCTCTTGGTGGCCGTCGAACGGATCGATGCGGCCAGACACTAGAAGGCGATGGCGCGATGGAAAAGCGGTTTTCGACAAGCGGACCGTTCTTGCCCGTCGTGCGGCACGGAAGACGTGGAGCGATAGGCCGTGACGCCAGCATCGTATGGACGGCCAAATCGCCACGGGAAAAGGTTGGCCTTGATCGAGATTCCAAATCCGTTCGTCATGGAGCACCTGCATGATCCGCGCCTTGATCGTCGACAATGAGCCGCAGGCGCGCCACGGCGTGCGCACGCGCCTGCATCGCGCCCCGGATATGCGCGTGGTGGGCGAGGCAGCCTCGGGCGAGGCGGGACGGCGAATGATCGAGGCGCTGCGTCCCGATGTGGTCTTTCTCGATATCCAGATGCCGGGTATGGACAGTTTCGGCCTGCTGACCGGCTTCGATGGCGCCGAGCCGCCGCTGGTCATTTGCCTTGCCCCGCACGGTGGCTATGCGCTGCGCGCCTTCGGCGTGCATGCGGTGGATTATGTGATGAAGCCCATCGACGACACCCGTTTCGACCATGCCGTGCACGCGGTACGCCAGCGCGTGGAGGAGCGCCGCGCGCATCAGGTGCTCCGTGCCTCAGGCAACGTCGTGGCGCCGCCTCGCGCTTCGTGGGAAACGCGTGTGTCGGTGAAGCAAGGCGGGCGAACCCTTTGGGTCAGCGTGAACGAGATCGACTGGATACAGGCCAGCGGCGATTACGTGACGCTGCATGTGGGAACACGCAGCCACATGATCCACGAGAGCATGGATGGCATCGAGCGGCGGCTCGACCCACTGTGCTTCGCACGGATTCACCGCTCCACCATCGTTGCGCTCGATCGCGTGCACTGCCTTCGCCTGCTGCCCACGCGCGACGCGCTGGTCACGCTGCGGGACGGCACCGCGCTGCGCGTCAGCCGCCGTTTCCGGCATCGCCTGGGCCAGGATCGCCTGCGCCTGCCGTAGCGGGCGCGCGCGGGTTTACTTCGATGGCGCGATGGCCTGCACGGCCGCGCGGGTCAGTGGCTCCATCACGGCATAGCCGCGCTTGGTCGGATGCACGCCGTCATCCGCCAGGCCGGGTTTCATGCCGCCCTGCGCGTCGGCCAGTGCGCCGTAGTAGTCCACGTAGGTGTGGCCGTGGCGCGCGGCATACGCCTTGATCCATGCATTGAGGGTGCGGATCGTGTCGACCGGCTGCACGCCGGGCCGCCAGGGAAAGCGCGCGGCCGGCGGAATCGAGCCGAGGATGATGCGAATGCCCTGCGCATGGGCGAGCTCCGCCATCGATGCGATATTGCCCTCGACCTGTTCCAGCGTGACCGGGCCGGTGTTGCCGGCGACGTCGTTGGTGCCGGCGAGGATATGCACGGCCTGCGGATGCAGGTCGATCACGTCCTGGCGAAAGCGCAGCAGCATCTGCGAGGTGGTCTGCCCGCTGATGCCGCGGTCGACATAGCCGTGGGTGAAGAAGTTCGGATCCTGCTTGCCCCAGAATTCCGTGATGGAGTCGCCCATGAAGACGACGCGCGGCGCCTGGCCCGACTTGGCCAGCGCGGCGTTCTGCGCGCGGTACTGGCACAGCTTGCCGAAATCACGCGCGAGTATGTACGAGGTCCATTGGCCCTCCGGCACCTGATCCGGCGTTTTCTCCGTGGCGCAGGGATCGGCCACGACGCCGGTGGCGTCGTCCTGCGCATGGGCAGGCAACACGGCGAGGCACAGCAGAGGAGCAAGCACGGCGGTGATCCAACGGGTCATCGTGGTTCTTCCTGCGGGTTGAGAAGTGGAGGCGGAAGGCGTCGTCGTCTAGGGGCCGGCTTTTCGCAGGCGCTGCAGTTCGTCGGTGAGCCAGCTGGCGGACGGTTGTTCCTTGCCCTGGCAGCGCACGAGATACGGCTTGCCGCTGAGGCTGCTTTCGGTGGCGGCGAGGCGGATGAAGTCCTCCGCTGAATGTATCTTGCCGTGCTGCTGCAGGTAGTGCAGCTTGTCTTCGAGATGACTTTCGGCCTGCGCGCCGCCGTAGTCGGTGCCGTTGCGCACGAAGGTGCAGGGGCTATGGGCAATGAAGGAAAGCAGCGCGGCGATCTCGCGTTGGCTGGTGTCGTCGGGGGCGGCGAGCACAGCCATGGATGAAACAAGGCCGACGCCGGCGAGCAGTGCCGCCAGAATGGTTCGATGGCGTTTCGCGGTCTCGTCCACGTATCGGTGCTCCGCGCGTGCCGGCCCGGCACCGGGCGAGTATGACAGTGGCGTCGCTCAGGGGAAAAGGCGCGCCCGTCACGCGGGCGCGCCCTGGTTTCAGCCGGCTGCCTTGGACTGCGCTTCGCGCAGCTGCTGCGCGCACTCCTCGCAGCACACCTCCACCACGCGCTGGCCGATGGTGACTTTGATGGCGTTTCCGTCCAGCGGGTAATCGCAGGCGGCGCAGGTTTTCTCGCTCATGGTTTTCTCCAGTGGTCACCCGATCGTGGGTGCATTCAGAAGACCACGGGTGTGCGGGAAGGCGCTGTCGAATTCTTTAGTCGTTTCGCCGGCGCGCGGCATCGCAAGCCGGGACGGATCGCCGCGCAAACTCGGAGTCGTCTTATGTTGATGGCCGGGAGCGGCTTTTTAAGCTGTGCACCTCGTTTTCCGGCTTGTGCAGACTCCCGTGTTCAATATCGATTCCCGCCCCATCAGCGGCTCCAGGCATCACGCCGGTGACGTGCGCGCACTCAAGGCCTGGGCGCGCGGCGGCGGTGTGCTCTTTGCGCTGGCGACGGCGCTGTCCATGGCGTATTCCGCCGAATGGAAACTGGGCCTGATGCTGCTCGATCCCCTGGTGTGGATGATGTTGCTGGTGGCATTGGCGGCCGGCTCGGTGTGTGGCTGCGCCGTGGGCGTGCGGCGGGTGGAGCGCGCGGGCGGGCGGATCAGGTAGCCGGCGCTTCGCCGCGCGACGAGCGCCGGAATTCGGCGGGCGAGCGGCCATACGCCTGCCGGAACGCGTGAGTGAAATGGCTGTGGCTGGAGAAGCCCAGCTCGGCGGCCAGCGCGGAAAGATCATCCATCCGGCCCAGCAGGTCGAGCGCGCGCGCCAGCCGCAACTGCAATTGGTAGCGATAAAGCGGCACGCCTTCCACCTGCTTGAACACCTGGGTGAGATAGACCGGCGAACTGCCGACTTCCTCGCCGATGTCGGCGAGTGTCCAGCGGCGTGAAAGGTCGCTGGCGAGCAGCATCTTCACCCGGTCGGCCAGGCGTCGCCGCGCGTGGGTGGAACTGGGCGTGCGCGAAGTGCGCGGCCCCAGGCTGCGGCACACCAGGGTGAGCGCCAGCGCCTCGGCTTCCAGCGCTTCGATGCTGCCGTTGTGCAGGCTGTGCCGCAGCAGCGCGACCAGCGCCTGCGCGCGGGCATCGATGCGCTGCGATTGCGCGCGGAAGGTCAGGCCGTCTTCGGCGTGGACGAGCGCCTTCGGCGCGAGTTCGGCCAGCAAGGGTTCGGCCAGGTTCATCGACAGGCAGGCGTCGCCGCCGTCGAGCGGATGGCTCACCTGATAACCCTGCTCGCGGTTGAAGAACAGCACGTGGTTGGCGTCGGCCACCGACTGGTCAGACGCCACGTGACGCAGATAGAGCCCGCGATAGGGAAACACCAGCTGCGTGGAGCGGGCGCATTCCTCCGCGCTGCGGTGACGGCAGGTGCCACTGCAATGCACGTCGCGCAGCGTGAGGGTTTCCGTCGACAGCAGGACGTGGCTGGTGATGGTCGACATGGACGCGTGGCCGGCAAGGCTCGGGCGGGATATGGGCCGAGCATAACAAGGCGCCTGGCCCGGAACCTGTGCCGAGGAAGGGATAGCTAAAGATTCTGACAGCGCCAAAGAGGCGCGGATGGTCCCATGACGCTGCCCGGAGTGCGGGCGCCTTCACGGATCACCGTCATGAGCAACGAACAGCACACGGCCCGCGCGCAGGCGTTCCATCGGCTGCATGCCGGCAGCGCGCCGCTGATTTTGCCCAATGCCTGGGACGCGGCCAGCGCCCGGGTCATCGAAAAGGCCGGCGCGCCCGCTATCGCCACCAGCAGCGCCGCCATGGCCTGGGCGCTGGGCTACCCGGATGGCGAGCAACTGGGACTGGACGACCTGCTCACCGCCAGCCGCCGCATCATCGATGCGGTCTCGGTCCCAGTGAGCGTCGACGTGGAACGCGGCTACGGCCGTGACGCCGACGAGACCGGCGAGCTGGTCGGTGCGCTGATCCAGCTCGGCGCCGTGGGCATCAACATCGAGGATGGCAAGGATCCCGCTACCGGCCGTCTGGCCGACGCGCGCATTCTGCGCGACCGCATCGCCAGCATTCGCGCGGTGGCGGAGCACCACGGCGTGCCCTTGTTCATCAACGCGCGCACCGACGCGTACATCACGCCCGGCCTTTCCGGCGAGGCGCGTTTCAAGGAGGCACTGGATCGCGCGAGGTCCTTCGTTGAAGCGGGCGCGGATGGCATCTTCGTTCCCGGATTGGCCGACTCCACCGAAATCGCCCGCTTCGCCACGGCGCTGCCGGTGCCGCTCAACGTATATGTGGGTTATCCAGGCGCGCCGGATGCGAACACGCTGCGCGAATTGGGCGTACGCCGCATCAGCCTCGGCTGCGGCACCATGCAGGCCGTGCTTGCGCATCTGGCGCGCATCGCGGAAGAAGCACTCGCGCAGGGACGCTTCGAGCTGATGGGCGAGCACATGCTCACCGTGGCGGAAGCGAACGGCCTGTTCACGTCGTCCTCGCCGCGCATGTTGCCCGAGACGCGCCGCACCGCATGAATTCAAGGCTTGCCTGATGCATTGCGTGCCTTGATGAAATCCACGAAGGCGCGCAGTGGCGTCGGCAGGTTCTGTCGGCCGGGGTAGTAGAGGAAAGGGCCGCTGAAGTTTTGCCACCACGGTTCCAGGATGGCTTCGAGCGCGCCGCCGTCGATGTGGGCGCGCAGCAGGTCTTCGTACATGTGCGCTACACCGAGGCCCGCGAGTGCGCCGTGGATGAGCAGATCGAGCGCTGCGCCGGGACGGGTGCGCAGCGGGCCGGACGGTTCGATGCGCACGATCTCGCCATCGCGTTCGAATTCCCACACCGGCATGGCGCCGCTGGCGAACTGGCCGCGCAGGCAGGCGTGTTGCAGCAGGTCGCGTGGATGTGCCGGCCGGCCGTGCGCATCGAGGTACGCAGGCGTGGCGGCGGTGGCGAAGCGCTGCACGCGCGGACCGATGGGAATGGCCACCATGTCCTGCTCCAGCCGCTCGTCGTAGCGGATGCCGGCATCGCAGCCGGCGGAGAGCACGTCGACAAAGCTGTCCTCAACCATCACGTCGACCACGATGTCCGGATACAACGCGAGGAAGTCGGCGAGGATGGCCGGCAGCACCACGCGCGCCACGCCGGCCGGCACGTTGAGCTTCAGCGTGCCCGTGGGCTTGTCGCGGAACACGTTGAGCACGTCCAGCGCCGCTTCCATTTCCGACAGCACCGGCGTCAGGCGCTCGATCAGGCGTTGGCCGGCCTCGGTGGGCGCCACGCTGCGGGTGGTGCGGTTGAGCAGGCGAACGCCGAGTGCGGCTTCCAGCCTGCGCACCGCCACACTGAGTCCGGAGGCGGACACGCCGCTGGCGCGCGCGGCATCGCGGAAGCCGCCGGCCCGGGCGACGGCGAGGAAGGCGGCAAGATCGTTGAATTCCATGGCCATTGTGCAAAGTTTTGCACAGCCTGTGCGCATTGGCATGGATTCTCCAACAGGCGGACCGCGCGCATAGTGATGCCACCCCATCGAGGACCTTCGCCATGACGCATTCCCACCAGACCTCCCCCTTCGCCGGCCACGCCGTGAACCGCATGGGCTACGGCGCCATGCAGCTGGCCGGACCGGGCGTGTTCGGCCCGCCGAAGGATCATCAGGCCGCGCTCGCCGTGCTGCGCGAGGCGGTCGATGCCGGCGTCAACCACATCGACACCAGCGATTTCTACGGCCCGCACGTCACCAACCGGCTGATCCGCGAAGCGCTGCATCCGTATCGCGATGGTCTGGTCATCGTCACCAAGGTGGGCGCCATCCGTGGCGACGACGCCTCCTGGCTGCCGGCGCAGGAGCCGGCGGAGCTGGAACGCGGCGTGCACGACAACCTGAGGAACCTCGGCCTGGACGTGCTGGACGTGGTGAATATCCGCATCATGGGCGACGTGCACGCGCCGAAGGAGGGCTCCATCGCCCGCCAGGTGGAAGCGCTGGCGGAGCTTAAGCGCCGTGGGCTCGTGCGCCACGTGGGCCTGAGCAACGTCACGACGGCGCAGGTGGCCGAGGCGCAGCGCATCACCGAGATCGTCTGCGTGCAGAACCACTACAACCTGGTGCATCGCGCGGACGACGCCCTCGTCGATGCGCTGGCCTCGCAGGGCATCGCCTATGTGCCGTTCTTTCCGCTGGGTGGCTTCACGCCGATCCAGTCGTCGGCGCTGTCGGACATCGCCACTTCGCTGGGGGCGACGCCGATGCAGGTCGCGCTGGCGTGGCTGCTGCATCGCGCGCCGAACATCCTGTTGATTCCCGGTACGTCCTCGCTCGCGCACCTGCGCGAGAACCTGCAGGCCGCGACGCTTGCGCTGTCCGACGACGTGCTGGCTGCGCTGGATGGCCTGGCCTCGCCAGCAGCTTCCGTGGCCTGAAGGGAACGGCGCGCCCGCCACGGATCGGCGGGTGCGCCGCCGCGCATGTCATGCACGGTTCCGGGGCGGGCCGGCATACTGCGCGCCTGAATCCACGCAAGGAAACACGGATGTTCAAGCGCATCATGGACCGCCTGTCGGGCAAGAATGCCGACCAGGCCACGGCAACCGCGTCCGCGCCGGACGAGCAGGAACTCATCACCGTCTACGACGCCTACGGCCGCGAGATGCGCATCACGCGGGCGGACTGGCGCGACCGGTTGTTCCTGCCCCAGCTCCAGTCCAGCTGGGACCAGCCGGATGCGCTGTACTCGTTGATCGTCAATGGCATCAACGACGGCATGGTGGAAGAGGTCAAGCCGGCATCCGCGCGCCTGCTGACGATCGATCCCATCCCCGAACGCAGCGGCACCGTGCGCGCCATCGTGCTGCTCAAGCTCGGCCATCTCGACGATGCGGAAGCCGTGTTGCGCGAGACCATGCAGAAGGTCGGCGACACCGGCACCTTGCTCACCAACCTCGCGAAAGTGCATGCCGCACGCGGCGAACACGAGAGGGCCGAAGCCACCCTGTGGACGGCGATCGAGCGCGAGCCCAACCTCGACAACGGCCTGATGTGGTGGGCCGCCATGCACAAGGAGCGCGGTGGCGACGAAGCCTATGCGGCCGCATTGCAACGCGTGGCGGCACTGCTCGGCAGCTGGCGCGCGCAGCTGTGGCTGGCGCGGCGGCATCTCGAACGCGGCGAAGTGGACGACGCGCGCGCGTTGTACGAACAGTGGCTGGCGAGCGAAACACTCGATGGCGATGCCTTGATGATGGTGTCGGGCGACCTTGGCAACCACGGCCAGGTGCCGCTGATGATCGAACTGATCGCGCCCGCGCTGGATCTGCAGCGGCACGATCCGCGCGCCGCCATGAATGTGGTGCAGGCCTATCTGCAGCTGGGCAGGGTGGAAGAGGGCGAGGCCCTGCTGTCCCGGCTCTACGCGCTGAACCTGCCTCCGTTCAAGCAGCACCTGGATCGCTATGCGGCGCAGTTCCAGCAGCTGCGCACGCAGGAGGCGAAGCCCACGCCCATCGTCGAGCAGGCCATGGACGTCGCCGGCGTGCCCTACAGCGGGCCGATCTGGACTTACGGCCTGCGCGATCCGCAATGGTTGTTCAGGCCCAAGCCCCAGGATGCGAAGAAGGTGCTGTTCCTGTGCCTCGCCAAGAAGCTGACCGGTGGCGAAGTCGCGCAGCAGGAGCGCGAGAACGCCATCGGTCGCCTGAGCCGCGCCTTGCCGCTGTACTTCGCCGAATCCGTGCATGGCTGGACCGATGCCGAAGGCCAGGCGGTGATCCCAGTGGTGCGCGGCGGCGGGCCGGTGTTGTTCGGCGCATCGGAGGATGAGGACGAAACCATCGCCGCGTTCAAGTCGCATGGCGATATCGTGGTGTGCGGCACCATCGACGACAGCGACGGCCGCTGGCGCATCGCTTGCAGCGCGTGGTCCGCGGAGAAGAACGACTGGATCGCCCGCGAGCGGGTCGACGTGCCCGTCGCCGAACTGGCGCAGGGCGTGCTCGCGCTGGAGCAACGCCTGCTGGCCGCGATCGGCGGCACGCGCGACACGCCTTGGGACGACGGATACACGCGCCCCACGCCGGAGGCGATGGACGTCTATCTCACCGGCCTGTCCCAGAGCCTGATGCTGTCGCTGGTGTCCCATGGGCTGGTGCCCAAGGAAAACCTGTGGGGCGAACGCAACATGCTCGAGTGGTGGTTGCGCATGGCCCTGCAGTGGCCATCGTGGGCGGTGCCCCGCATGGCCTACCTGGCGGCGTTGTCGAATGCGGCGCGTTACGCATCGCCGGTGCTGGAAGAATTCCGCGAACGCACGTTGGCTCTGCTCAAGAGCATCAAGGACGAGCAGCCGATGCTGGCGCGACTGGCGCCTCTCGCCTGGCATTGCTTCGGCATGAACGATGCGCTGGACGATGTGCGCCGGCACGCTGCCGACGACGAAGCCTATACACAGTGGCTGGATCGCGTGGCGCGCGGCGGACAGCGGAGCGTCGACGCCTAGGCATCGCTGGATCGAGGCGGCGTCCATCGTTCCGCGCCGGCGTTCGTTGCGGGATCACGCCCGCTTGCTGTTATGGTTCACGGGCAAGGGCGCGCGGCGAGTAGCGCGCGGCCGATCGACAGCACGTGTTGCGGCTCGCGCCAGCGCCGCAGGGGCGTGCGCAACCCGACGGAGGATGCCGATGACGAGCGCTGTGCAGGGCCATGCACCCATCACGCGTGCGTCGATGGTGATCGCCGCGCTTTCCACCGTGGTCGAGTGGTACGACTTCACGCTCTACCTGTATTTCGCCACGGTGCTGTCGCGCGTGTTCTTCGGCGGCGGCGAGCATTCGCTGCTGGCCACGCTGGCGGGTTTCGCCATTTCCTATGCGATGCGTCCGCTGGGCGCGCTGGTGTTCGGCGTGATCGGCGACCGCCTCGGCCGACGGCACACGCTGCTGTTGTCGATGGCGCTGATGACGGTGGCGATGCTGGTGACGGCGCTGCTGCCGGACTATCGCCATATGGGCATGACCGCCGGTTACCTGTTGCTGCTGTTGCGCTGCCTGATGGCGTTCTCCGTGGGCGGCGAATACACCGGCGTGGTGGCCTATCTGCTCGAAGGCGCGCAAAAGCGCCATCGCGGCCTGGTGACGTCGCTGGCGTCGGCGGCCAGCGAGATCGGCGCGCTGCTGGCGGTGGGCGTGTCGGCGCTCACAGTGGCGCTGGCCAGCCGCGCGCAGCTGGATGCGTGGGCCTGGCGCATACCGTTCTTCGTTGGCGCGGCCCTGGCCGGCAGCATCTGGATCGCGCGTTCGGCCATGCAGGAGTCCCCGGACTTCCGGCGGCAGCAGGCGCGCGGCAGCGTGCCCGAGACGCCGGTGCGCGACACGCTGGCCCATCATCGCCTGGCGATCTGGCGCACCTTTGCCATCTCCGCGCTGGGGTCGATCACCTACTACGTGGGCATCACCTATGTGCCCGCCTTCCTGAGCACCACCGGCACGATGGGCGAAGGCGAATCGCTGGGGCTGTCCACGCTGGCGGCGGTGGCGGTGATCTTGGTCACGCCGTGGGTGGGCTCGCTTTCCGATCGCGTGGGGCGCAAGCCGGTGCTGGCATGGCTGGCCTTGCTGAGCGCCGCGCTGCCGTCGGCGATGTTCGCCCTGATGGCGCATGGCTCATCGGTGCAAATCGTGATCGCGGCGGTGGTGCTGGCCTGCGTGGCCGGCGGCGTCAGCGCGGTGGGCGCACCCGCCACGGCGGAGCAGTTTCCGGGCGAAGGCCGCCTGAGCGGGCTGGCGCTCGGCGTCACCGTGGCCACGGCGATCTTCGGCGGGCTTACTCCGTTTCTTGCCGAACTGTTGATCGGCCTGACCGGCTGGGCGGCTGTGCCGGGCGCGATGATCGCGGTGATCGCGCTCGCGGTGCTGCCGGTGTTGCTGACCATGCCCGAGACCCGGCCGGAGAGTTGATGGCGGGTTGCTGTGCCACCACTCGCTTCCACCGCCTGAAGTCCGTACATAAAAAGGCCGGGACCCCTTGCGAGGTCCCGGCAATTTCTAGCGGGGAGGGTGAGTGCCCTGCTTAGAACTGCTGGTTGTACTGCAGGTAGATGTAGCGACCCAGGTCCAGCGTCGGATCGACCGAGCCCGAGGAGTTGTAGCCCAGCGCATAGGCGTTGACCGTGTTCGGCGCATGCTTGTCGAAGATGTCACGCATGCCGAAGGCGATCTGGCCCTTCCACGGCAGCTGGTAGCGCACCTGCGCGTCGTTGAACACGGCGGCGCCCATGCGGTCCGCACCGGTGCCGTAGCCCCAGTTCACGCTGGTGTAGTTGGGCTTGTTGCAGTGGATGCCGGCGGTGGCGTCCCAGCACTGGTCGAGGAACGCGCCGTAGTAGCGGATGCCCCAGGTGGCGCCCCAGTTGCCCAGCGTCCAGTCCAGGCCCAGGTTGGCGCGCCAGTGGTTGTAGCCGTACTGGCCGGCGTAGTTGATCGCCGGGGCGTCGTTGGTCGAAGCCTGGTTCCAGTCGTCCAGGTAGTTCACGTTCGCGTTGAACACGAACTTGCCGAACGAGAACGCCGGCAGGCGATAGTTCACGCCCAGGTTGTAGCCGGTGGTCTCCAGCCAGCCCAGGTTGGCGTTGCCGCGGTGCAGGTTCACCACCTGGCCGTTGGCATCGCGCTGGAACGCCGAGCAGAATTCCTGCACCGAGTACTGGTAGCACTGGTCCAGCACGTAGTTGGCATCGATCGCCGTGATGACGTTGGTGATCTTGATGTCGTAGTAGTCCAGCGTCATGTCCAGGCCGTCGACATAGTGCGGGCTGTACACGAGGCCGAGCGTGCGGGTGGTGCTGTGCTCCGGCTGCAGGTACGCGTTGCCGGCGCCGGCCACGAACGGTGTGGTGCTCTGCTGGTTCGGGCCCGCGACCGGGTTGCCGGCGGTATCCGTCTGACGGAACGTCGACGCCAGGCCAGCGGCCTTGCAGTTGGCGGCCACCGTCGGGTTGCTGGTGCTGCCGTACTTGGCATCGCAGGGGTCGGTGTAACCGTCGAAGGTCTGCGAACCGCCGCCGAACAGGTCGCCCAGCGTCGGCGCGCGGAAGCCCTTGGCGAAGGTGCCGCGCACCATCAAGTCGTCGAACGGCGACCAGGTGAAGCTGTACTTGTTGTTGGTGGTGCTGCCGAAATTGCTGTAATGCGAGTAGCGGCTGGCGACGTCCACGGCCAGCGACTTGGCGCCCGGCAGGTCCTTCAACAGCGGCGCGTTGAGTTCGAGGTACGCTTCGTTGGTGGTGTAGGAGCCCGAGGTCGGGCCGGCGGCGAGGTCGGTGGTGTAGCCGGCGCTGGCCATTTCGTCCGGCTGGTCATAGCCGCTTACGTTGCGGTGTTCGACACCGGCCGCGAAGCTGAAGGTGCCGGCCGGCAGCTCGAACAGGCCGCCCGTAATGTTGGCCGTGAAGTCCTTCTGTACGCTCTGATCGGTGGCGTGCTCGCGCGCCATGATGTAGTTCAGCGCTTCCTTGGTCGACGCGCTCGGGCCACCCAGGATGTTGAACGGCACGCACTGGCTGAGCGCGATCGGGTTGGCGGCGGTGCCGCACTGCACGACGCCCTGGCTGTTGAGGAACGACGGGCCCAGCGCCTGCTGCAGGTTCAGCAGGTTGATGTTGCCGGTGTTGGTGGTGTCCACGTCGTACTTGTTGTAGCCAAAGCCCGCATCCCAGTTCCACGCATGGTCGAGGAACTCGAAGTTGCCTTCGAAGCCCGCATCGAAATGCAGCGACTTGGCGCTTTCGCTGCTCACGCGCGGCAGCTCCACGATGCGGCGGGCGAACGACAGGTCGGTGCCCGGCACCGGGTTGTAGTAGCTCTCGCCGCTGAGGTAGACCGGGAAGTTCGGCTGGCTGGTGCTGGTCAGCGGATAGCCGGCCACCTGCGTCGACGAGTTGCGCTCGGCGTACATGCCGGTCGCCTTGAACGTCACGTTGTCGCTGAAGTTGTAGGTGCCTTCGGTGAAGATGGACTTCAGCTCGCTCGGCAGCTGCTCCATCATCTGGTTGGTGGCGTTGAAGTAATCGTTGTCCTGCACGCCGACGTGGTAGTTGCTCAGCTGCGTCGCATCCGCGCCCACGCCGATGTTGTTCGGATCGCCGGTGTGGTTGAGCACATAGGTCTTGCCGTCGTACGAGAAGCGGCCCCACGGGCCGGTGCCGCTGTAACCGGCGGAGCGATCGAAATCGCCGAAGGTGTACTTGGTGAAGTCACGATCCTTCGCCCACACGGTGCCGGTCTTGTTGTACGTCGCGGCGAACACGATGGAGGACTTGTCCGTGGTGGTTCCCACGGTGAACGAGTAAGCCTGCTGCGTGCCGTCGTTGCCGCTTTCGTTCTGGCCGACATAGCCGCTCACGGCCGCGCCGTTGAAGCGGTCCTTGAGGATGATGTTGACCACGCCGGCCACGGCGTCGGAACCGTAGATGGAGGAAGCACCGTCCTTGAGGATTTCGATGCGGTCGATCAGCGCCACCGGGATGGTGGAAACGTCGGTGTAGCCGTTGAGGCTGGTCATCCAGCGCTTGCCGTTCACCAGCACCAGCGTGCGGTTCTCGCCCAGGCTGTACAGGTTGACGTACTGGCCGCCTTCCTCGGTGTTGCTGGTCAGCACAGCCGCCTTGGAGAAGGTTGGCTGGCCGGTGATGGTCAGGTTCTGCAGGATGTCGCCCACATTGGTCAGGCCGGTTTTCTGGATGTCGGCCTGCGACAGCGTGATGACGGGCTGCGCCGTTTCCACGTCCACGCTGCGGATGCGCGAACCGGTCACGGTGATGGTTTCGAGCTTCTTGGCCGACTCGGGCGTGGGCGTGGTGCTGGTGCCGGCGTCCTGCGCCAGCACGGAACCGGAGGCGGCGAATGCGCCGACGACAAGGCCAAGGCGAATGGCCGCAGACAGCTTGCTGTTTCGATAATGCTTCACGTTTTAGCTCCCCTAACGACGTGATCGACTAGAAAGTGAGGGGCCGGGCGTCGTCCCGGCTTCTTTTCAGGCACGCAGGTACCCGCAACGCCATCGGCAGAGATGGCGCCGTAACTCTATGAGTCAGCAGGAATTTACGATTCCCCCCTGCGACCTGTCACCGAACTTAGACGGCGCAATCACGAAAAGTCAACGAATTTTGTAAGTTTCCAGCAAGCTTCAGTAAAATCCGTGGCTTACGTGTTCGGCACAGCCGTTTTTGATAGCCGTTACTGAGAACCCGGGCTCAATCCTTGCGCGAAGCTGTGGTGAATCTGGTGTCAGCTTGGCGAAAGATTTTGCGATTTGGCGTTGATGGAACCAGGGCGACGCCGCTTGGTGGACGGATACCTTGAAGCCGCAAGGGCGGCCGATCGGCCGCCGCGTGCCATCGCCAATAAAATGCCGGGGTTTACCCTCAAGGATTTCACCGCGTGGCGCATTATTCCGGCCCCCTGCTTGTCCGCTCCGCCGGCGAGTCCCTACTTGCCGCGCGCGACGCGGGCAAGACCGAATGGTCCGGCTCGATGGATCTGGACCGTTCCGGCGGCCGAGCGCAGTTGCAGGCGGACGGCTGGCTGTGGAACGGACAGCGCTATCCCTATCCCGGCAAGTTGAAGGACCGCACCATCTACTACTGGGATGGGGAGGATTTCTCCTCGGTGTCGTGCTTCTCGACGTCGCTGATCAAGCTGGTGCCCACCGAGTGGGGCGCGCCCACGTTCGAGATCGACGGCATCAAGATGCTGCCCACGTCCAGGGAATCGCCTGTGGACGACGCGCGCCGCAAGGTGGCCCTGGTGGAGCCGCGCGGCAAGGTCGTGCTCGATACCTGCGGCGGCCTGGGCTATTTCGCCGCGTGCTGCCTGGAGGCCGGCGTGGCGCGCATCCAGTCGTTCGAAAAGAACGCTGACGTGTTGTGGCTGCGCACGCTCAACCCGTGGTCGCCTGATCCGGAAGCCAGCGGCGGCCGCCTGCAACTCGCGCACGCGGACGTGTCGCAGGCGATCGCGCAGATGCCGGACGCATCGGTGGATGCCGTGCTGCACGATCCGCCGCGCTTCGGCATTGCCGGCGAGCTGTATGCGCAGACGTTCTACGACCAGCTCGCACGCGTGCTGCGGCGGGGCGGCCGGATGTTCCATTACACCGGCAGCCCCAATAAGCTCACCAGCGACCGCGACGTGCCACGCGAGGTGGCGAAGCGCCTGGAGAAGGCGGGCTTCAACGCGCAGCTAGCGCTGGATGGCGTGCTGGCGATGAAGCGGTGAGCACCGCGCAAGTCGTCGCGTAACCCGGATTTCATCCGGGCTACGGGGTGACTCAAGCCGTGAAGTAATGGCCCTGCTCGAGGTCGTCGAGCAGCGTCACCTGTTGCGGCTCCCAGCCCAGTTGCGCGCGCGTCTTCGCGCTCGATGTGTGGTTGTCGATCTGGGTGAAATGAGCGAACCAGCCGAAATGTTCCGCCGCTTCCTCGGGTGACTGGCTCACCACCGGCACGTCGAGATGCTTGCCGATAACGGTCGCGATGGCGCGGAACGACACGCCTTGCTCGGCCACGGCGTGATAGCGCACGCCGCCGGCCGCCTTTTCCAGCGCAAGGCGATACAGGCGCGCCGCGTCGAGGCGATGCACGGCCGGCCAGCGGTTGTCCCCGTTGCCCACATACGCCGACACGCCCTTCTCGCGCGCCAGCTTGATGAGGATAGGCACGAAACCGTGGTCGCCCTTGCCGTGCACCGTGGGCGGCAGGCGCAGCACGGAGGCATTGATGCCGCGCGCGGCCAGCGCTTCGGTGGTCTTTTCCGAGACCACGCGCGGGAAGGAGGATTCGTTGGCATCGTCTTCCGTGGCCAGGCGCCCGGGTGCGAGCAGGCCCGTGCCCGAGGTGACCAGCAGCGGACGGTTCGAGCCGGCCAGGGCATCGCCGATGGCGCCGAGCGCCACGCGCTCCACTTCGCAGCTTTTCTCGAACTGTGTAAAATCGTGGATAAACGCCGTATGGATCACGCCGTCCGCCTCGTCAACGCCGCGGCGCAGGCTGTCCAGATCCTCCAGCGAACCGCGATGTACCTGGGCGCCGGTGGCGGCGAGCGCTTCGGCGGAGGCATCGGAGCGCGCCATGCCCAACACCTGGTGACCTGCATCCAGCAATTCATGAACCACGGCAGAACCCACGAAACCCGTGGCGCCGGTGACAAACACACGCATGATAAAGTCCCTGAGTGATTCAACCGACTTCGATGATCGGCGCAGGGCGCATCGGCGATGAAGCCGTGACGTTATACCGGTATGGCGACTGACAGGCTGAGCATGGTGGGCAACGAGGAGAATCCGCTGGCGCTGTTCCTCAGGGATCGGCGCGCGCGGCTTGATCCGGCCGCGTACGGATTCTCGCCATCGCGCCGTCGCACGCCCGGCCTGCGACGCGAGGAAGTGGCGCAGCGCGCCAACGTCAGCGCCACCTGGTACACCTGGCTCGAACAGGGGCGCGGCGGCTCGCCGTCGGCCGAGGTACTCGATCGCCTGGCGCGCGCATTGGAACTCAACCCGGTCGAGCGCGAGCACCTCTTCCTGCTGGCGCAGCATCGTCCACCGCAGGTGCAGTACGAAGCTCCGCAGGGTGTCACGCGGCGCCTGCAATGCGTGCTCGATGCCATGACCTACAGCCCGGCCTTCGTGCGCACCGTGCGCTGGGACATCGTGGCGTGGAATCACGCCGCCACCAAGGTGCTGGGCGATTACGCCGAGCTGCCGCCGGATCAGCGCAATTCGCTGCGGCTGATCTTCGGCAACCGCCGGGTGCGCGAACGCATGACCGAGTGGGAAAGCGATGCCCGCGGCATCGTGGCGACCTTCCGCGCGGAGATCGCGCGCCTGGGCGCATCGCGCGAAGTGGAAACCTTCGTGGCGGAGCTGTGCGAACAAAGCCCGGAATTCGCGGCCATGTGGCGCGACCACGACGTGCGGCGCTACGGCGAAGGCACCAAGCACATGCGCCATCCCGTGGTGGGCCACATCGCGCTGGATTATTCGGTGTTCGCGGTGAACGAACAGCCCGGGCTGAGCATGGTGGTCTACAGCCCGGCGACGCCGGAAGACGCCACGCGCGTGCGCCGGCTGGTGGATGGCCCTGCGGGCTCCGGCGTGACCTGACGAACGACATCTCCACGGAGGTTGGCATGTCCAGCAGAACGGCATCCTGCTTTTGCGGCCAGTTGCGGATCGAAGTGCAAGGCGAACCCCTGGGCGTTGGCGTCTGCCATTGCCTGGCCTGCCAGCAACGCACCGGCAGCGTGTTCGCCGCACTGGCCAGCTATGCTGCGCCGTATACGGTCACCGGCAAGGCCACGGAATTCGTGCGCACGGGCGATCATGGCGCGCAATTCCGCTTCCGCTTCTGCCCCATCTGCGGCAGCACCGTATTCCACACCGAAGAAGGCGTGGAAGGACGCGTCTCCGTCGCGGTGGGCGCGTTCGCCGATCCCACGTTTCCGCCGCCGGAGGACTCGGTCTACGAGCATCGCCGGCATGCCTGGGTGAGGCTGCCGGAAAACGTCACGCGCTACGGCACGGATCCGTCGTAGCGCGCGGCGGCCTTGAGTTGGCGCCCGCCACGCCCCATGGGAGCCGGGCATGCGTGTTTCAAGAGGTATGCGACACGGTTTTGGATGGCTAAACGCCAGCTGAAAAGATCGGCTTGAATCCCAAAAAAGACAGCCACATTTCCCCGTCACCGGTCGCTTCGGGGCCGGTGCGCCGCTGCATGTCGCGCGGCGTCTACCTGTTGCTCATAGGAGAATATGGTTATGCGTACTGTTCTGGATTTCTCGCCGCTGCACCGTTCCAGCATCGGCTATGATCGTGTGTTCGATCTGCTGGAGGCGGCCGCCCGCACGCAGACGAACGACAACTGGCCCCCGTTCGATTCCGTGAAGCTGAGCGAGGACAAGTACCGGATCACCATGGCGGTGGCCGGCTTCAGCCGCGGGGACATCAACATCACCGTGCAGGGCAACATGCTCACCGTCACCGGCGAGCGCAAGGGCGAGCAGGAAGGCGAAGTGCTGCACCGTGGCATTGCCAACCGTCCGTTCAACCGCCGCTTCGAGCTGGCCGACCACATGCAGGTGACCGGCGCGCACATGGAGAACGGCCTGCTGGTGATCGACCTCAAGCGCGAGATCCCCGAGGCGTACAAGCTGCGTCGCGTGGAGATCGGCGAGGCTGTGGCGACGACTGCGACGCCGGCTGCGGAGTCGATCCAGAGCCAGGCGGCGTAATGCCTGTTCCGCGATTCGTCGCGAGTGATGCTTCGGGAGGGCGGCGAATTTCGCCGCCCTCTTTCGTTGTAAGCGGAATTGCGTGTTCCTGAAGAAGTCTCGCAGCACTACATATTCGTCATTCCCGCGAAGGCGGGAACCCAGCGACTTTGACCTTCAACGGGAGAAAGGCACTGGATGACCAGCCTTCGGCTGTTGATGAAGCGCCTCCCGCCTTCGCGGGAATGACGGTGAGGGAGCATGCGTGTTCCAGCAGAGCCGTGAACTTCTCAATCGTCCGCCCGCTCCCGCACGCGATCCATCAGCTCCCGCAGCTGCTTCTGCTCACCCGTACTCAGCACGCCAAACAATTGCTCCACCGCCTGGCGCTTGGGGCCTTGCACCTCGTCCAGCTTGGCCTGGCCCGCGGCGGTGATGTCCACCAGCTGCGCGCGACGGTCGGTGGGATGCGGCGTGCGCTCGATCCAGCCGTTTTCTTCCAGCGCGTCCAGCGCGGTGGTGACCGTGCGCGGCGCGTAGCCCATCTGCGTGGCGATGTCGCTGGGGCGGCAGGGGGCCAGCCGGGCGACCAGCGCCAGCAGCTTGGACTGCGAAAGCGACAGGCCGGCGGCCGTCATGGCGGCGTCGACGCGCTTGCGCACCAGGTGATGCAGGGCCAGGAAAGCGTCGGCCAGTTCGACGGTGGTTGACTTGCGGGGCGCGGTCATGGAAAAGTATTGAGCAAGCTCACTATGAGTTTCATCCATTATAGCGGCGCGACCCGGCCGTCGCCAGCGAGGTTCCCCATGTCCCCTGTTTCCCCCGCGATCCGGCGCGTCCGGCATCCATTGAAAATCCGCGAGCTGACGGTCAAGCGCCTCACGCCGGTATCGCCCCGCCTGTTGCGCGTAACGCTCACCGGCGACCTGGCCGACTTCGTCTCGGCCTCATTCGACGACCACGTAAAGCTATTCCTGCCCGCCGAAGGCGAATCGCGGCCGTCGCTGCCCACGGTGACCGAGCAGGGCATCGCGTTCGATCCCACCCGCCCGCGCCCCGCCGCCCGCGACTACACGCCGCGCCGGTTCGATCCGGCCGCCAACGAGCTGGACATCGAGTTCGTGCTGCATGGCGAAGGCCCGGCCGTATCGTGGGCCCGCCGCGCGCGGGTGGGCGACGTGCTGGCGCTGGGCGGGCCGCGTGGCTCCTCCATCCTTCCTTCCGGGTTGGACTGGTATCTGCTGGTGGGTGATGAGACCGCGCTGCCGGCCATCGCGCGCCGCCTGGAAGAAGCCACGCCAGAGGAATGCATCCTCGCCCTCGTCGAGGTCGAGGACGGCGATGCCGTGCTGGACCTGCCCACTGCCGCGCAGGCCAGCGTGACCTGGCTGCGTCGCGAAGCGGGCCAGGGCGGCCTACCCGATGCCGTGGGTGAACTGATCCTGCCGGAAGGCGACGGCTTTGCCTGGGCCGCCGGCGAGTACGCCAGCATCCGCCAGGTGCGGCAGCGGCTGATCGAGGTTCACGGCCTGGACCGACAGCGCATCCGGGCATCCAGCTACTGGAAGCAGGGCGAAATCGCCTCCCACGAGGCGCTCGACGACTAGCCCTTTTCGCGGCGTGAGCCGCTTGCGGACGTACGTAGTTTTACGATTCCCCTTTGCGGAGCGCGGGCGTCAAATGCACCCCTGATGCGACTTCCGTGGGCATCCCGGTGCCCCGTCACGAGGTGCAACCATGTCGAGAACGTCGGACGAACGCGCTCCCAAGGTGGTCCGCAGGTCGGTCAAGCCGACGGCGGAGGAGAAGGCCTCCGCGGCCCGGCGAGCGCACCGCGAGGGCGCGCCGCTCTCGCAGGTCACCTTGCTCGAGCGCGCGGCCGAACGGCAGGCGATGGCGCGCGCGATTCGCGAGAAGGTGCCGCGCAAATCGCTGGGCGGCTGGAAGGCACCCAAGGACCGATTCGATCCCGTCGATCTGCTGGTCGAGACCTCCAGGGGCCGCGTGCCGTCGCTGGTGCCCATCCGCTACGGCCGCATGATGGCTTCGCCGTTCGCTTTCTACCGTGGCGCGGCGGCGATCATGGCGGGCGACCTCGCCACGACCGCGCGCACCGGCGTCAACCTGCAGATCTGCGGCGACTGCCATCTGGTGAACTTCGGCGGCTTCGCCACGCCGGAGCGCAAGCTGGTGTTCGACATCAACGACTTCGACGAAACCGCCATCGGCCCGTGGGAATGGGACATCAAGCGCCTGTGCGCGAGCCTGCTGGTGGCCTCGCGCGCCAACGGCTTCAGCGAAAGCGACGCCAAGGACATCGCCTGGGAAGCCGCGGCGGCGTACAAGGCGCATCTCGCCGAATACGCCGAGATGCCGCTGCTGGACGCCTGGTACGACCACATCGACCTGCAGGACGTGATCGACCTCATGCAGGACGCGGAGATGAAGAAGCTCGCCACCAAGAGCGTGCGCAAGGCGGTGGAGTTCACGGCGCATACCAAGGAATTCATCAAGCTCACCGTGGCCGGCGGCTCGCCGCCGCGCATCCAGGACGAGCCGCCGTTGATCTACCACGACGAGGAACTGGCCAATCACATCACGCTGGAAGAACGCCAGCGTGCGTATGACGATTACCGCGATTCGCTGTCTCCGGAGCGGCGCGTGTTGCTGGACCGCTTCGAAACCGTGGATTCGGCGGTGAAGGTGGTGGGCGTGGGCAGCGTCGGTACCTACTGCGGCATCATCCTGCTGGTGTCGGGCAGCGGCGATCCGCTGTTCCTGCAGTTCAAGGAAGCGCGACCGTCGGTGATCGAGCCGTACATCGGCATCGTGCCGTACAAGCATTCCGGCCAGCGCGTGGTGGCGGGCCAGCGCCTGATGCAGGCCGCCAGCGACATGTTTCTGGGCTGGACGCAGGGGCCGACACGCCAGTTCTACGTGCGCCAGCTGCGCGACGCCAAGGTGTCGCCGCAGGTGGAGGTGATGCGCGTGCCCAACCTTCGACGTTATGGCCGCCTGTGCGCGCATACCCTGGCGCGTGCGCATGCGCGTTCGGGCGACGCGGTGTTGTTGTCCGCGTACCTGGGCAAGAGCGATGCGTTTGCCGATGCCATCGCGTCGTTCTCGGTGGGCTACGCCGACCAGAACGAGCGCGACCACGCCGCGCTGGTGAAAGCGGTGCGCTCGGGCAAGGTGGAGGCGGTGTCGCTGGACTAAGGCGTGGCCTGCTGCAGCCGCGCCGCCAGCTCCACGCTGCGCGGCGCGGCCAGTCCGCCGTAGCGCTGGTCGATTGCATCCAGCTGCTGCTTTGCATCGTCGCTGCGTCCGCCCTCCATCGATGCGCGAACCTTGTCGAGTTCGCCGTCAAGCGCCTTGGCGATGCGCGAGCGACAGGCGTCGAGTTTCGACGCGTCCGGCGGGTGATGCGTTTCCAGCGAAGTCAGCGCGCGATCCAGTGCGGTGGGCCCCGCCAGCACGTGGCCTGTCCACGGCATCTCGCGCGTGTCGATATCCTCGATGCACCACTCGCGCAGCGACTGCCGGCTGACGCGATCCGACTCCAGGTTCGCCGTATCCCTCTGCCCGGTGAGGTAGACGACGCGCGTGCCTGTCTGGAACTGCGCGAGCAAACTCGCCGGTGGCAGCGGCACGGTCTTGCCGAGGGGATCGCTGCCGGCCTCCAGCAGCACGCCGTGAAACAGATCCGTATAACCCAGCGCGAGCCGCTGCGCGACGCGCGAACCACCGGAAAGGCCCGCGACGTACACCCGCTGCGGATTCACGTGGTAAGTCGCCATGACGTTGATGGCCGCGAGCAGCGATACCGGATCGCGCCGGTCGAGCAGGCTGGTGTCGTTGCCGATGCGCGCGGCGGTGACGAAGATCATGCCGTGCCGATCCAGCACGGGCGTCCAGTCGGCGGGCACCTTCGCGTCATCCCAGGGCGGCACGAACACCAGCAGCGCGTAGCCGTCCGGCGGCATCTGCGCGGGCACGTACAGGGCGAAGCGCTCCTGCGTGAGGTCCACGGGCTGGTCCTGGATGGCGATGCCGCTGGCCGACGCGTGCTGCTGCAGCCGCCACGCATTGAGTGGCGTGACCAGTCGCCGCACCAGCTCCGCGCTGCCCGAGTCCTTGCTGTAGTGGGAGAAAGTGACGTCATTGCGCACACCCGTGGGCGCTTCATCCGCGGATGCGCTGGCACCCAGCCACGCGAGGCACGCCAACAGAAGGGCACGAGCGTTCATGGCGGCAGGCTAACACCCGTCATTCGCCGGCATTGTCACAGCAAGTTCTTGCGGAGTGGCTAGGATCGCCGGCTTACTGTGCGAAACCACTGAAGGGGTTGCCGATGTTCCATCCGTCGCCGCGGGCGCGCCGTGCCGCGTTGCTTGCTTCGTTTTCCCTGCTGACGGCCTGCGCCAGCGAGGCCGTTACGCCGCCCGCCGCCACGGCGTCCATCGAGGTGCCGGCCATCCAGCGGCCGGATGGCGAGACGCCGCAGTGGTGGTTTCGCCAGGGCGCAGCGTTGGCGGCGCAGCTGTCGGCGCAGTCGAACAGCGGCGGGCAGCGCGCGAAGAACGTCATCGTGTTTCTCGGCGACGGCATGAGCCTGCCGACCATCGCGGCCGCGCACGTGCGCGCGGGACAGCTGAAGAGCGTGGACGGCGAAAGCTATCGCCTGAGCTTCGAGCGCTTTCCGTTCAGCGCCTTGAGCCGCACCTACGAAACCGATCAGCAGACGCCGGATTCCGCCGGCACCATGACGGCCATCATGAGCGGTGTGAAGACACGCGGCGGCTTTATCGGCGTATCGCAGGTGCCGCGCCGGCAGGATTGCGCCGCCTCGCACGGGCAGGAACTGGTGAGCACGCTGGAACTCGCCGCGGCGGCCGGCATGAGCACGGGCGCCATCACCACCACGCGCATCACGCACGCCACACCCGCGGCAACCTATGGCCATCTGCCCGAACGCAACTGGGAAGTGGATGCGGACCTCACTGCGGAGGCCAAGGCGCAGGGCTGCAAGGATTTCGCCGCTCAGCTGATCGATTTTCCTGGCAACGGCCTCACCGTGGCGATGGGCGGCGGACGCACCGAATTCATGGTGGCCGGCGAGGACGACCCCGTGGAGCAGGGCAAGGTGGGCCAGCGCCTGGATGGGCGCGACCTGATCGCCGAATGGAAGCGCAAACATCCCGATGGCGCGTATGTGTGGAATGCGCAGCAGCTCAAGTCGCTGGACATGGCGAGCACAAAACAGCTACTCGGCCTGTTCAACAGCTCGCATCTGAACTACGAACACGAGCGCGTGCACGACAAGCTTGATGAGCCCAGCCTGGCCGAGATGACCAGCCGCGCCATCGACGTGCTCAAGCAGAACCCGAACGGCTTCTTTCTGATGGTGGAGGGCGGGCGCATCGATCATGCGCTGCATGCCGGCAATGCCTACCGCGCGCTGGACGAAACCATCGCCATGGCCGCCGCGGTGGAGGCCGCACTGCAGCGTACCGACCCGCGCGACACGCTGATCGTGGTCACCGCCGACCACAGCCACACCATGACGTTCGCGGGCTACCCGAAGCGCGGCAACGACATCCTCGGCCTGGTGCAGGGCCATAACGACAGCTACGACGAGGAAGGTGGCGCCGGCCTCGCCCGCGACGCCGCCGGCAAGCCGTACACCACGCTGGGTTTCGCCAACGGCCCCGGCTACACCGGCGCCAGCGACACGCAGCCGGAAGGCAGCAAGACCTTCCCGCACGCCGCGCATGATTACTCGTACGCCACCAAGGGCCGCCCGGACCTCGCCAAGACGAAGACCAGCGACCCCGATTACCTGCAGGAAGCCATCCTGCCGATGAAGGCGGAAACGCACGGCGGCGAAGACGTGGCGATCTTCGCCAGCGGGCCGGGCGCGGCGGCCTTCCACGGCGAACTGGAACAGAACGCCATCTTCCACGTGATCGTGCAGCACACGCCGCGCATTCGCGAGGAGCTGTGCAGGCTTGGCAGTTGCAACAGCGAAGGCGTGCCGTTGGACAGGCCGACGTATCGGGCGTGGTTGCGGGAGGTGGAGGGGCAGGCGGCGCGGTGATATTGAAAGATAGCTCGTTGAGGAGCTTGTGGTCTACGGACCTGCATATTTCCGCGTAGCGCCGCTTCTCCCTCACCGTCATCCCCGCGAAAGCGGGGATCCAGCGACTTTCGCTTTGCCACGTGCCCAAAAGACACTGGATGACTCGCTTCGCTCGCCCCTTCGGGGCCGTCCTTCGGGCGTTCTGCGCGCTTCGCGCTTGTCCCGCTTTCGCGGGGATGACGGTGAGGGGCGACGGACGCAGAGGGGCCGAATGGCAAAACTCGGAACTGCTGAGTGGGAAACTGCATAGTCATCCCTGCACAACACCTCACAAACCTGACGCGTGAAATTCCCATGTAAACGTAATTTCACACGACGGCCGCAGGATCGGGATATCCGCCTCACGCGGATTCCCCATCCCCTGGAGTTCACGCTCATGAAGAAGCACGTGCTTGCTGCCGCTGTCGCGGCGGCCTTGGTCGTTCTGTTGCCCAGCGCTTTCGCCGCCGAGAATCCGCAGCCTGCCGACGCCGCAGCCGCAGCGCCCGCCAATGCCGATGGTGCCAAGAACCTCGAAAGCATTTCGGTGATCGGCCAGGGCGAAACCCGCCAGGTGCAGCGCGTCACCGTGCAGGACACCAAGGTGCTGCCGGCCGGCACCAGCATCCAGAAGGTGCTCAACCGCATTCCCGGCGTGAACGTGCAGTCCAACGATGCGTTCGGCGCCAACGAGGAATCGCAGACCATCAGCCTGCGCGGCTTCAACACCGTGCGCCTGGGCTACACGCTCGATGGCCTGCCGTTGGGCGACAACGCCTACGGCAACTACAACGGTCTGAACATCAGCCGCGCCATGCTGGCGGAGAACTTCGGCGGCGTGGAACTGGCCTCGGGCATCGGCAGCCTGGGTACGGCCTCGACCAGCAACCTCGGCGGCACCATCCAGTACTACACGGACGATCCGTCCACCACGTTCGGCGGCCGCATCAGCCAGACCTTCGGCAGCGACCAGAACCGCCGCACCTACCTGCGCCTGGATAGCGGCGATTACCACGGCTTTTCCATGTACGTATCCGGCGTGCGCGCCACCGCCGACATGTGGGCGCCGCCGGGTTCGCCGACCACCACCAAGCAGTACAACACCAAGGCCGTGTACCAGTTCGATGGCGGCAAGATCACCGCCTACGCCGACAACTCGCGCACCTCGCAGGCGGACTATGCGTACCTGTCCAAGAGCGGCATGGCGCGCGGCCTGGGCTGGGACTGGAACCTGTACGCGCCGGACTGGAACCGCGCCGTGGCCGCCGCCTATTGCGCGCCGATCTACACCAAGGGCGGCAAGCGCGATGCGCGCTGCGGTTTCTCCGGCGGCGTGGACAACATCGACGATGCCTACTACCAGAGCCGCGCGTTGCGCCGCGACGACCTGTACTACCTCGCGGGCGACTTCTTCCCCAGCGACACGGTGACCCTGCACGCGCAGGTCTATCACCATGAAAACGGCGGTCAGGGCCACTGGTGGGCGCCGGGCCAGCCGTCGTATCCGGGCACCGCGCAGGAGCTGCCGATCTCCATCCGCAGCACCAACTACACCATCAACCGCAATGGCGCGATCGCGTCGGCCACGTGGGACGTGGGCGGCCACCATGTGGAAGGCGGCGTATGGTACGAGAACAACCATCACTCGGTGCAGCGCAACTTCTACTGGATCACCGGCCCGGTCAATGACGACAACTACCTCAGCGATCCGAACCGCCGCCTGTTCTACCAGAAATACACCATCATCACGCGCCAGGCCTATCTGCAGGACAGCTTCAAGCTGCTGGACGATCGCCTCAGCATCGACGTGGGCGTGAAGAGTCCGCACGTGAGCATGGGCGCGCAGGAAGTGCCGGGCGTGAAGGTGGAGTCGCCGGTGGCCAACGGCCGCCTCAACGCCAGCAAGGCGCTGCTGCCGGAAGCGGGCATTGGCTATCAGCTCGGCGCGGGGCAGGAAGTGTTCCTGTCGTACGCCAAGAACATCGCCGCGTTCCAGGGCGGCGGCGCCAGCGGTCCGCTGCTGGTGACGCAGGCCGCGTTCGACGCCACGCGCGGCAACCTGAAGCCCGAGCAGTCGCGCACCATCGAAGGCGGCTACCGCGTGGTGCAGAAAGAGTTCGAGGCTTCCGTCGCCGTCTACGACGTGAACTTCAACAACCGCCTGCTCTCGCTCAACCCGTGCCCGAGCATCCAGCAGGGCACCACGCCGGCCTGCACCACGCGCTTCTACAACGTGGGCTCGGTGAGCAGCCACGGCACGGAACTCACCTTCATCTGGAAGCCGTTCGAACACTTCGAGTGGTACAACTCCGCCTCGTTCAACCGTTCCACCTACGACAACAACTACCAGCAGAACGGCGTGACCGTTCCCACCCGCGGCAAGATCACGGTGGATACGCCCAACAAGCTGTTCGCCAGCGAAATCAGCTGGGTGTATGGCCCGTGGAACGTCGGCTTGCGCGGCAAGTACACCGGCACGCGCTACTACACCTACACCAACGACCAGGGCTTCGGCGGCTACACCTCGTTCGACTTCGGCGCGGGCTACGACTTCGGCGCGTTGTATGGCCTGACCGATGTGAAGCTGTCGCTCAATGTGACCAACCTCACCGACAAGCGCTACGCCTCCAACCTCACGGCCTTCACCAACGCCGACCCGGCGGGCCGTGCGCTGGCGTTCCATGCAAGCGCGCCGCGCCAGAGCTTCCTCACGCTGGACGTGAAGTTCTGACGATACATAACGGCGTCGCGGTTTCGGCCGCGGCGCCGTTACGGCGTGATCTCCTCCGGGCCGACCACCTTGCTCGCGCCGTAGGGCGGGTGGAAGGCGCCCTTCGCGTAGTCGATGGTCATCGGCATGTAGCCCGCCGAATAACGTGTGCTGACGCGCTCGCCATCCGGCTTCAACTCATACTCCGTCATGCCGTGCTCCGCGTGCGGAAACAGCGCGGTGGTGATCGGCAAACCCTTCGCCTGCAGCGACGCAAGCCGCCGCAGCGTTTCGCCGCTCGGCGCGTCGATGTCGTCCTCGCCCAGCTCCCACAGCTGCGGCGTGTGCAGCTTCTCCAGCACCGCCATGGAGTCGTAATGCCAGGGCGTGTTCCATGAGGCGAACGCCTTGCCCTTCTCGCGGATCTCCTCGTCGCTCATCGGCAGCACCATGTAGCTGAAGTCGCCGCGCACGTCCTTGTACCAGGGCTCCTTGGCGTACTTCGCCTTCGCCGCATCGAGCTGGTCGAAGCCCTTGGCGAAGTGGCTGGACAGGATCAGGCCGATCGCGTCGGAGAGCTCCCAGGCCTTGTCGATCACCGACTGGTCGTAGCCTTTCTGCTTGAGATAGAACGCGACCGCCTCGCGATCCTCCTCCAACGGCGAGATGGCCAGCCCGTAGCCGACGATGACGAAGTCCACCTTCGTGCGCGTGGCGGCGAGCGGCGCCACCCAGCCGCCCTGGCTGCCACCGCGATAACCCACGCGCCCGGCCCGTGCTCCCGCCAGCCGCCGCGCTTCGGCCACGGCGGCCACCGCGTCGTTCGCCAGCACGTTGTAGTCTTGCGTATAGGTGCCCTCGGATGCGCCGGTGCCACGCTTGTCGTAGACGAACGCGCCGACGCCTTCGGCCGGCAGCTCGCGCTGCATGAAGTCGAACTGCCGGGCGGAGTCGTGTTCCGCGCCGTGGATCAGCACGACCACCGGCACTTTCGCATGGCCGGGTGGAAGGAGGAGCCGGCCCACCAGCTTCGTGCCGCCGTCGCCGGTGAAGGTGGTCTCCTGCACCTGCAGCGGAATGCGCTGCGCGGCCATGCCGTCGAAGCTGAGCTTTCCGCTGGCGCAGTCGCCGAAGCGCACGTCCTTGCCGTCGGGGCGGTCGGTCCAGCCGAACGTGCTGGTCCACACGTCGTTGGCGCCGCGCGTCAGCTTGCCGGTGCTGCCGTCGATGCGCCGCCAGCGCAGCGCGTCGCTGTCGGTGGGGGCGATGTCCAGCGTGCTGCCGTCGCTGAGTCGATACGCGCCGACGTGGCAGTCCGTGGCGGGCGCGGCCGTGGCCAGCAGGGCGGTAAGCAAGGTGGCGAGCATGGGCGTTCCGCATCCGGATGATGATGGTCCACACGCTAACAGGCCGCGGCCGGGCCGCCACTGGCCGCAAGTCACGCGGGTGCCACCAGTCATGGCTGTCGCGCGGCTTGCGTTCAAACGCCGTGGCGCCATCCTGTCAATGAATCGACATGCGCGGCCGTCACGATGTGCGGTCACCGCGCCGAGTAGGCGTGTCCCGATATGCAGAGGAGTCGCCGTGGGTCGTTTATGCTGGGCCATCATGATGGCGGGTGCACTGGTGATGGCTGCCAATAGTCAGGCGAACGAAGCGCCGCTGGCGAAGAAGGTGCTGGTGATCGGCCACCGCGGCGCGAGTGCGCTGCGGCCGGAGCACACGCTGGCGTCCTACGGCAAGGCCATCGCCGATGGCGCGGATTTCATCGAGCCGGACCTGGTGATGACCAAGGATGGCGTGCCGGTGGCGCGCCACGAGAACGAGATCAGCGGCACCACCGATGTGGCGCAGCATCCGGAATTCGCGGCGCGCAAGACCACCAAGACCATCGACGGCGAAAAAGTCACCGGCTGGTTCACCGAGGATTTCACGCTCGTCGAACTGAAGACGCTGCGCGCCCGCGAGCGCCTGCCGCAGTTCCGCAGCACGGCGTACGACGGCCAGTTCCAGATCCCCACGCTGGACGAGATCATCGACTTCGTCGCCACCGAGGCGGCCACGCAGGGCCGCGTGATCGGCATCATTCCCGAGATCAAGCACGGCACCTACTTCAAGCAGGCGGGCCTGCCGATGGAAGACCGCGTGCTCGCCATCCTCGCCGATCATGCCTATACGCGCACCGCGCCGGTGGAGATCCAGTCGTTCGAGATCGCCAACCTGCGCTACCTGCGCGGCAAGCTCGGCAAGGATCACCCGAACATCCGCCTGCTGCAGCTGCTGGGTGATGCCAAGGAAGAGCCGTACGACGTGGTGGCGGCAGGCAAGCATCTGAGCTTCGCGCAGATGATGACGCCGGCCGGCCTGCGCGACATCGCCGGCTACGCCGACGCCATCGGCCCGAGCATCCGCTCGATCATCCCGCTGGCCGCCGACGGCACGCTGGGCAAGCCGACCTCGCTGGCGCACGACGCGCACGCGGTGAAGCTGGAACTGCATCCGTACACGTTCCGCCCGGAAAACTTCTTCCAGGCCAAGAACTTCTGGCAGGGCAGCGACCCGAAGACGTTCAACGAAGCGGGCTCCATCGCGGAGATTCGTGCGTATCTCGATGCCGGCGTGGATGCGTTCTTCACCGACGACCCCGCCATCGGTCGCAAGGCCGTCGACGGCCGCTGAGCCCGCCGACCCCGCCGTGTTCGTCCGTCATCCCGCATCGGGCCGGGTGACGGAGAGCGCTGTCCACGTATCCATGCATTCACACCTGCGACGACCTGACAATGCGCCTGTCCACTCTTCTTTGCGCCACCGGTTTGCTGTCCATGGCCGCCAGCCTGCCCGCTGCCGCGGCGCCGGTACTGATGATCTCCATCGACGGCCTGCGGCCCGCCGATGTGCTGCAGGCCGAGCAGCGCGGCCTGCACCTGCCCAACCTGCAGGCCTTCCTGCACCAGGGCAGCTATGCGCAATCCGTGCGCGGCGTGTTGCCCACGCTGACCTATCCCAGCCACACCACGTTGATCACCGGCGTGTCGCCAGCGCTGCACGGCATCGGCGGCAACCTCACGTTCGATCCGTACAACAAGAACCAGCAAGGTTGGGACTGGTACGCCAGCGACATCAAAGTGCCCACGCTGTGGGACGCCGCACATGCCGCGGGCCTGCACACCGCGAACGTGCACTGGCCGGTGAGCGTGGGCGCGCAGGTGGACTGGAACCTGCCGCAGATCTGGCGCACCGGCACGGCGGACGATCGCAAGCTGCTCGCGGCGCTCGCCACGCCGGGCCTGCTGCCTTCGCTGGAGCACGATCTGGGCCCGTATGCGGACGGCATCGACGAAAGCATGGCCGGCGACCGCACGCGCGCGCACTTCGCGGTGAAGCTGCTGGAAACACGCAAGCCGGATTTCATGACGGCTTACCTCACCGCGCTGGATCACGAACAGCACGTCAGCGGTCCGGATACACCGCAGGCCAGGGCGGTGCTGGGCCAGATCGACGAACTGGTCGGCGAGCTGGTGGACGCTGCCCGTCGCGTGCATCCCGACGGCGTCGTGGTGGTGGTGTCGGACCACGGCTTCCTGCCGGTGCAGCACGACGTGAACCTCTACGCACCGTTCATCGCGGATGGACTGGTTACCCTCAAGGACGGTGCCGTGACCGACTGGAAGGCCATGCCGTGGAACGACGGCGGCAGCGGCGCCATCGTGCTGCGCGATCCGAAGGATGCCGCCGTGCGCGACAGGGTCCAGGCCTTGCTGGCGCGATTGCAGAACGACCCGGCCTACGGCATCGCCAGCGTGCTGGACAAGACACGCGTGGACGAGGATGGCGGTACGCCGCTGGCCCAGTGGTTCGTGATGTTCAAGCCCGGCTTCGAAATGGGCATCAAGCCCGATGCGCCGATGCCATCGCCCGGCCATTACCTGGGCATGCACGGCTACGATCCCTCGCTCGCGCAGATGCGTTCGACGCTCCTGATGCGGGGCAAGGGCGTGCCGTCGAACAAGAACCTGGGCGACATCGACATGCGCGACATCGCGCCGACGGTTGCGCGCCTGCTTGGTGTCAGTCTGCCGCAAGCGCAAGGCAAGTCGCTGCTGCCCTGAGCGCTGGCGACAACGCGTGTGCACACGCGTTGTCGCATTTCGCCGCATCTTCGCGCGTGTTTTAAATATCGGTGTAACCGCTGTTACACACGAAGCCTTCACGATTTCCTAATGCCGTACGAAAGGTTCGGACGGCTATTTCCCTTTTGAACTTTCCACTAGAGAACGTGCGGATTCACGGCGAATCCGCGCGCAAGGATTCGTCATGCCCAAGCTTACCCTTCGCAGGACCGCGATCGCGCTGGCAACACTGGCATCGGTACACGGCGGCATCGTGCTCGCCGACGACCTGAATCCGGCCGTTGCCGCGGCACCCGCCGCCGATGCCTCGGCCAACGGCAGCCGCGACAAGGCCAAGACCATGGAGGCCGTGTCGGTGGTGGCTTCCGGCGAAACGCGCCAGGTGCAGAAGGTCACCAGCGAGGACCTGCAGCAGCTCGCGCCAGGCACCAGCCCGCTGAAGGCCATCGACAAGCTGCCGGGCGTGAATTTCCAGGCGGCCGACCCGTGGGGCGATTACGAGTGGTCCACGCAGATCACGCTGCACGGTTTCGACCAGAGCCGCCTGGGTTTCACGCTGGACGGCATTCCGCTGGGCAACATGAGCTACGGCACCACCACCGGCCTGCAGGTGACGCGCGCGATCAGCAGCGACAACCTGAGCACGGTGGAACTCGCGCAGGGCGCGGGCGCGCTGGGCACGGCGTCGAACACCAACCTCGGCGGCACCATCCAGTTCTACTCGGCCGATCCGGATACGGTGGCCGGCGCGCGCATCAACCAGGTGATCGGTTCGGATTCCACCACGCGCACCTTCGTGCGCCTGGACACGGGCGACTACCACGGCTTCTCGATGTACGTGTCGTATGACCATGCATCGACGGACAAGTGGAAGGGCTACGGCGACCAGCGCTCCGACCAGGTGAACCTGAAGTCGGTGTACCAGTGGGATGGCGGCAGCGTGAGCCTGTTCTTCGACAACTCGCGCCGCAAGGAATACGACTACATGGACCTGTCCCTGGCCAGCCAGAAGGCGCTGGGCTGGAACTGGGACTACCTGCAGCCCGATTGGGGCACGGCGGTGCAGATCGCCAATGCGTACAACGGCAAGGGTGCGTACCCGTCGGTGCTGTCGCCGCTGCCAGCCGGCTATGACCTGGTGGACTCCACCTATTACGCGGGCGGCGGCATCCGCCGCGACAACCTCGCGGGCCTGAGCGGCACCTTCAACCTCAACGACCACGCCACGCTGAACATCGGCACGTACTACCACGACAATCGCGGCGAGGGCCAGTGGGCCACGCCGTACGTGGCGTCCTCGCCCACCGTGCCGCTGGCCATGCGCACCACCGACTACGGCCTGGACCGCTACGGCGGCACCGGTTCGTTGAATTACACCATCGGCAACAACGACATCGAAGTGGGCTTCTGGGCGGAGAACGCCAAGACCAACCAGGAGCGCAACTACTTCTACCTCACCGGCGCGTACAACTACCTCAGCAACTTCTACGAGAACGAGGAACCGTTCCTGCGCGGCTTCTTCCAGCACTACGTCACGCAGACGCGCATGGCCTATGCGTCGGACACCATCCACCTGATGGACGACCGCCTCACCCTGAACTTCGGCGCCAAGGCGCTGGGCGTGACCAACGCGGCCGATTCCTTGGTGGCGAGCAGCGCGCTGGCGGCGGGCCGCATCCGCGCCAGCGATGGCTTCCTGCCGCAGGCCGGCGTGAACTACAAGATCGACGCCAACCAGGAGGTGTACGCCTCCTACAGCAAGAACCTCTCGGCGTACGGCTTCCTGCCCTTCAGCCAGTCGCAGGCGGCGTTCAACGCCAGCAAGAGTTCGCTCAATCCAGAGCAGTCGCAGACCTTCGAGCTGGGCTATCGCGTGCATGGCGACACCATCGAAGCCTCGGCCGATGCGTACTACACGCGCTTCACCAACCGCCTGCTGGCCGTGTCGCCGTGCAGCGCGGTGCAGACCTGCTCGGCCATCCTCAACAACGTGGGTTCGGTGAAGAGCACCGGCGTGGATCTGGCGGTGATCTGGCGTCCGGTGGAGCACCTGCGCTGGCTCAACTCGGTGTCGTACGACAACTCCAAGTACCAGGACGACTACCTCAACAACGGCGTGGTGGCCACCGATGGCAAGTACGTGGTGGGCATTCCCACCTGGATGTTCACCAGCAACGTCAGCTACAGCTTCGGCGGCTTCACCGCGACGCTGGACGGCAAGTACACCGGCCGCCGCTACATTACCTACATCAACGATTCCCAGGTGCCCTCGTACTGGCTGTTCAACGCCGGCGTGAACTATGACGTGGGCGCGCTGTCCTTCGTGAAGGACCTGAGCCTGGGGCTCAACGTGACCAACCTGCTCAACAAGCGCTACTACGCGACCACGGGCACGAACGGTTACGTGGCCTCGGACCCGCAGGGCTGGAACCAGACGCTGATGGCCGGCGCCCCGCGCCAGGTGTTCTTCAACATCAACGCGAAGTTCTAAGCGTCCAACGCATGTGGAGGGCCTTCCCCCGCTTGGGGAAGGTGGGAGAGGGCAACGCCGTCCCGCCGGCGTACCCGCTTCTTGCAAGCCCTCTCCCGGTGATCCGGGGGAGGGCATTTTTTTGCGCTGCGACAGGGCCGCGGAAGCCGTTGGCTCTACCATCGGCGAAGCTTGATGGATCGGGGAATCCATGCATGGTTGTTTCAAACGCAACGGCGGGCCTGGGTCCGTCGCGCGGTATCGAGGGCGTCATCGCGCTGCTGGCGGTTGGCGCCATCGCGGGCATCACGTTCGCAGCGCCGGGTGAGATCGATGGCTGGCGCTGGCTGCACTGGGTCTGCAAGCCGCTGACCACGGCGCTTATCCTCGGCATGGTGCTGCGCACGCAGCCGGCGGTATCGCCGCGCTACCGGCGCTGGATGGCGGCCGGCATGGTGTGCTCGCTGGCGGGCGACGTGTTCCTGATGCTGCCGCAGGACGCCTTCGTGGCGGGGCTGGTGTCGTTCCTGCTGGCGCATCTGTGTTTCATCGTGGCCCTGCTGGGCGACAGCCGCTTCGCCGAACGGCCCTGGGGCATGCTGGCCTGCGTGGCCTATGGCGCGTTCAACCTGTGGGCGCTGTGGCCCTCGCTGCCGGACGCGCTGCATGCGCCGGTGGTGGTCTACGTGCTGGTGCTGTCCGGCATGGGCGGGCAGGCCGTGGTGCGGGCGAACCGGCATGCGCGGGATGCGCTGGCCGGCTCGGCGCAATGGTCGATGGCCGGCGCGCTGCTCTTCATGCTCAGCGATACACTGCTGGCCTGGGACCGCTTCCGCTTCGTCATTCCGTTGTCGGGGCTGTGGGTGCTGGCGACGTACTACGCGGCGTTGTGGTGCCTGGCGCGTTCGGTCCGCGGGAGTCGTTGAAGCGCGATGAATACGCAGGAAATCATCATCACCTGGGCCACGCCGGTGTTCTTCGCGCTGATCGCGCTGGAACTGCTGGTGGCGAAGCTGCGCGGCCGCTGCGTGTACCACAGCAGCGATGCGATCAACAGCCTCGGCCTGGGCGTGATCTCGCAGATCGTCGCGGTCTTCAGCAAGCTGCTCACGCTGGGCATCTATGCATGGTGCGTGCAGCATCTTGCCCTTTTCGCGTTGCCGGCGAACAGCGTGTGGGTATGGGTCACGGCGCTGGTGTTCTACGACTTCTGTTACTACTGGCTGCATCGCGCGGGCCACGAGGTGAACATCCTCTGGGCCGCGCACGTGGTGCATCACCAGAGCGAGGACTACAACCTCTCCACCGCGCTGCGCCAGACCGGCAGCGGCGTGCTGCTGGGCTGGTTGTTCTACCTGCCGATGGCCGTGGTCGGCTATCCGCTGGAAGTGTTCGTGGTGGTGGCGCTGATCGACCTGCTGTACCAGTTCTGGGTGCACACGGAACTGGTCGGCCGGCTGGGCTGGTTCGACCGCGTGTTCTGCTCGCCGTCCAACCATCGCGCGCACCACGCGGTGAACGACCGATACCTGGATCGCAATTACGGCGGCATCCTGATCCTGTGGGACCGTCTGTTCGGCACCTTCATCGAGGAAGACGACAGCGACCCGCCGGTGTACGGCACGCGCTCGCCGCTGCGCAGTTGGAATCCACTATGGGCCAATGCCGAGGTGTACTGGGCGACAGCCAAGGACGCATGGCACGCGCGCCGTTGGCGCGACAAGCTCCTGGTGTGGATCAAGCCACCGGGCTGGCGGCCGGCGGATGTGGCGCAGCGCTTTCCGAAGCCGGCGTTCGACATCGGGCGCGAGCGTTACCTGCCGGTGCTGTCGCGCGGCCTGACCGTCTACAGCCTGCTGCAGTTCGCGCTGCTGCTGGGCATGGCGGTGCAGTTCCTCGATCTCGCCAAGCACCTGGCGGCGGTTGAGCTGGTGGGCTACGCGGTGTTCCTGGTACTGAGCCTTTCGGCGCTGGGCGCGCTTACGGAAGGGCGGCGCGTCGGCGTTGCCTTGGAGCTGGTGCGCTTGCTCGTTACGGCGGCCATTCCGTTGCTTACCGGCGGGTGGTTTGGCGTGCCTAGGCTGGATGGTCATGTGGTGGCGGCGCTGGTGGCCGTTCCCTTGCTCAGCGCCCTGGTGCTGGGCTGGCTGGCCATCTCCACGGCCACTCGCGAAGGCTCCGAAAAAGCCATCCCAGGCTAGGACGAATGGCACTACCGCGCAGCTGCAGCATGGCAGGGGCGGGGGCATTCGTTATGATCGCGGCTCACGTCTGGGGATGAGCTGATGGGTTTCTTCGATAAGTTGTTGCGCCACAAGCCAGTGGAGGTGCTACAGGCCGAGGCCGGCAAGCGTGGCGATTTCCGTCGCGTGCTGGGTCTGTGGCAGCTCACCGCCATCGGTATCGGCGGCATCATCGGTGTGGGCGTGTTCGTGCTGGCGGGCAAGCAGGCCGCCATCAATGCCGGCCCCGCCGTGGCCATTTCCTTCCTGATCGCCGGCATCGCCAGCGCGGCGGCGGCGCTGTGCTACGCCGAATTCGCCGGCATGATTCCCGTCACCGGCAGCGCCTATACCTACGGTTACGCCGTGCTCGGCGAACTGGCCGCGTGGCTGATCGGCTGGGACCTGCTGCTGGAATACGCGCTGATCGTCGCCGTGGTGGCCATCGGCTGGTCCGGCTACGTGCAATCGGCGCTGACCAGCATGGGCATCCACATACCCGTATGGGCGCAGGGCGCGATAGGAACCGGCGAAGGCCACGTGTTCAACGTCATCGCCGCGCTGGTGACGCTGGGCGTGTCGGCGCTGCTGATCTTCCGCACCGAGTGGGGCGCGCGCTTCAACACGCTGGTGGTGGCGATCAAGGTGGCCGCGGTGGCGCTGGTGATCGGCATCGGCGCGTTCTACGTCAAGCCATCCAACTGGGTGCCCTTCATTCCCGAGCATGTGATCGGCCCCGATGGCGTCGGCCACTTCGGTTTCCAGGGCGTCGCGGCGGCGGCGGCCGTGGTGTTCTTCGCGGTGTTCGGCTACGACACGCTGACCACGGCGGCGGAAGAATCGAAGAACCCGCAGCGCGACCTGCCGCGCGCGGTGCTGCTGTCGCTGGGCATCTCGATGACGATGTATCTGGCCGTGTCGATGGTGCTCACCGGCATCGCGCACTATTCCACGCTCAACACCGACGCACCCGTGGCCGACGCCTTCAAGGGCCTGGGCCTGCAATGGGTGGCGCTCACCGTGTCGGTGTCGGCCGTGTTCGGCCTGATCAGCGTGCTGTTCGCCTTCATGCTGGGCGCCACGCGCATCTGGTATGCGCTGTCGCGCGACGGCTTGCTGCCGGGCTGGTTCGCCCATGTGCATCCGCGCTACGGCACGCCGCATCGCCCCACCATCGTACTGGGCGTGTTCACCGCACTCGTCGCCGGCCTGCTGCCGATCGAGGAAGTGGCGAAGCTGGTGAACATCGGCGTGCTGTCCGCCTTCATCGTGATCTGCACGTCGGTGATGATCCTGCGCAAGCGCAAGCCCGACCTGCATCGTTCGTTCCGCACGCCGCTGGTGCCGCTGGTGCCACTGATCGGTATCGCGTTCTCCATCTGGCTGCTGGCGGAGCTGCCGCTGATCACATGGAAGGTGTTCCTGATCTGGGTGAGCATTGGCCTCGTGATCTACCTGCTCTATGGCATGCATCACAGCAAGCTGGAGAAGCAGGCGTAAAAGGGCAGCCGCTGTTGCAAGAGGCAATTCAAATCTCGCGCGAGTGCCCAATGTCCTCATCGTCATTCCGGCCTGCGCCGGAATGACGAGCGGGACCGAGGATCTTGAACAGGCATCCAAGGATGCCGGTGACATTAAAGAAAACGGCCGCTTGCGCGGCCGTTTTCCGTTTCCACTCTGGAAAAGCGACGCTTAGAAGCGCACTTCCACCGAAGCGGAGTAGGTCGCCACATTGGCGTTGGTCTGCGGCTGGTCGGAACCGCCGCGGCCGTACTTGATGTGGTAGTTGTCGTAGTTGATGCCCAGGGCGACGTTCTTGGTCAGGTCGTAGCCCACGCCGGCACCGGCGTACCAGCCGTTGTTCCAGCTGCGCTCGGAGGCGGTGACGTTGCCGACGGTCACGCCGCCGGTGGTGCGCGAGCGCAGGTAGCCGCCGTGGCCGGTGACGAACCAGTTGTTGTAGAAGTTGTACTTGGCGTTCACACCGAGCTGGGCCACGCGCGGCTTGGCCGAGACGCTGGCGAAGTCGAAGTCGTTCTTCACCTTGCCGAGGTAGGCGTAGCCGATTTCGGCGCCCACGATGTTGTTCCAGCGCCAGCCGAAGCGCACGTTCTGGAACACGTCGGTCTTGTCGGACACGCCGCCGATGCGGTAGTTGCTCTGGCCCAGGTTGCCGGCCACGAAGAAGTTGTCGAGCTGGTTGGTGTTTTCGTCAGCCTTGGCAGCGAAAGGCGCAACAGCGACGACGGCCAAGGCGGCCGCAATAAGAGTCTTGTTCATGGAGTGCTCCATCTCTTTTTGTGATCCGCAGCGACAACAAGGGGGAATGTCGCTGGGGTCCGCGCGGGGATCGCGGTAAGAAAAGGATACGGGTTTTTAACTCTTGTAAAACCCTTGACATGTTTTGCGGATAGGCGAAGTTCAGGCACTTCCATGACCAATGGCAGGGGGTGCGGCATGTCAACGCACACTAGCATCGGAGGTTCATGTTTCGTGCAGCTACGCGCCTTGCACGAATCGAAGTCCACAGGAGAACCTCTTGAAAGTTTCGCGCCTCGCCTCCGCCACGCTCGCCACGGTCCTTGGCCTGGGCAGTTTTGCGGCACTCGCCGACGTTCCTGCGCCGCAGGATGTTCCGTTCAACGGCACGCTGAAGATCAACGTCGACGCGACCGACATCGCGCACCGCGTGTTCCGCGTGCATGAAACGGTGCCGGCGCAGGCGGGCCCACTGACCCTGCTGTATCCGCAGTGGTTGCCGGGCAACCATTCGCCGACGGGTTCGATCGACAAGCTCGCCGGCCTGGTGGTGAAGGCGAACGGCAAGGTCATTCCGTGGAAGCGCGATCCGCTCAACGTGTTCGCCTTCCACGTCGACGTGCCGCAGGGCGCGAGCGAAGTGGAGGTGGAGTTTCAGTTCCTTTCCGCGCAGGACACCCGCCAGGGCCGCGTGGTGATGACGCCGGAAATGCTCAACCTGCAGTGGAATTCCGTGTCGGTGTATCCGGCCGGTTATTTCGCGCGCCAGATCAAGGCGGAAACCCGCGTGACCTTCCCGGCTGGCTGGCAGTACGGCAGCGCGCTGGAAATGGCCTCACGCGATGGCGACACGGTGAGCTTCAAGCCTATCGATTACGAAAACCTGGTCGACTCGCCGATCTACGCCGGCAAGTACTTCAAGCGCGTGGACCTGGACCCGGGCGCGAAGACGCCGGTGTTCCTCAACATCGTGGCGGACGATCCGAAATACCTGGAGATCAAGCCCGAGCAGCTGAAGCTGCACCAGAACCTGGTGCAGCAGATGTACAAGCTGTATGGCGCACACCATTACGACCATTACGACTTCCTGTTCTCGCTGAGCGACAAGATGTCGGGCAATGGCCTGGAGCATCACCGCTCCAGCGAGAACGGCGTGGGTCCCGGCTATTTCACCGAATGGGACAAGAGCACGATCATGCGTGACCTGCTCCCGCATGAGTTCAACCATTCCTGGGACGGCAAGTACCGTCGCGGCGCGGATCTGTCCACACCGAACTTCAACGTGCCCATGCAGGACAGCCTGCTGTGGGTGTACGAAGGCCAGACACAGTTCTGGGGCTACGTGATGGCCGCGCGCTCGGGCCTGTGGAAGCAGGACCAGGCGCTGGACATGCTGGCCAACGTGGCCGCCACCTACGATCGCGGCCGCCCGGGCCTGCAGCAGTGGCGCAACATCCAGGACACCACCAACGACCCGATCATCGCCATGCGCCGGCCGCTGCCGTACCGCAATTACCAGATGAGCGAGGACTACTACTCCGGCGGCCAGATGATCTGGCTGGATGTGGACGGCAAGCTGCGCGACCTCACCGGCGACAAGCGCTCCATCGACGATTTCGCCAAGGCCTTCTTCGGCATGAAGAACGGCGAGTGGGACGTCAACACCTACACCTTCGAGGACGTGGTGAAGACGCTCAACGGCATCACGCCGTACGACTGGGCCACCTACCTGCGCGAACGCCTGGACGGCCACGGTCCGCTGATCGGCGGCTTCGAGGCGAATGGCTGGAAGCTGGTCTACAACGACAAGGCCTCCGATGTCGCCAAGGCGGTGGAGACCCGCTACGGCGGTCCCAACCTCACTTATTCGCTGGGCCTGTCGATGGGCAAGAGCGGCGACATCGTCGACGTGCTATGGGATGGCCCCGCCTTCAAGGCCGGCCTGTCGCCCGGCATGAAGATCGTCGCCGTCAACGGCAAGGAGTATTCCGGCGACGCCATCAAGGACGCCGTGACCGCCGCCGCGAAGGACAAGAACCAGCCGGTGGAACTGCTGGTGAAGAACTTCGACGAGTACAAAACGCTGCGCATCGACTACCACGATGGCCTGAAGTATCCGCACCTGGAGCGCATCAGCGGCAAGCCGGACCGCCTCTCGGAGCTGCTCAAGGCGCGCTGATCGGCGCGCCCCTTCTCCCTCTCCCCTTCGGGGCGCGCGGGGAGCAGCCAAGGATGGCTGCAGCTTTGAGGAGCGCGGAGAGGGCTGGGGCGAGGGGCCAATTTCGCCCCAGGCCGCCTCTTTGCCCAGCCGACCCACGACATGGGCGCCGGCCCCCAACTCCGCTATACTGCGCGTCCGCCGTGCGCCGGACCTACCGGTCCAGCCCACGCGCCAACGCTCAAGCGCCCGTAGCTCAGCCGGATAGAGTAGTGGCTTCCGAAGCCATTGGTCGGGGGTTCGAATCCCTCCGGGCGCGCCATGTCATGCATCAAACCCTTCCCATCGCCGGGGAGGGTTTTTTGTTTGCGCGATGGGCGAGACGTTTCCCCCATGCCATGCGCCGATCACGCCGATGCCTGAAACCAGGCCCGGGCGGCTGGCGTCGTCGCGGCCGATGCGCTTCAATCGGGCCTCTTCACCTGGGGCACTCGCGATGCAGCGACCTGACGTCAAGGCCTTCTTCGACGAGGCGACCAACACTTTCAGCTATGCCGTGTGGGATCCCGCGACGCAGAAGGCCGCCGTGATCGACAGCGTGCTGGACTACGACCCTGTCTCGGGCCGCACACGCCGCGATTCGGCCGACGCCTTGATCGACTTCGTGCAGGCGCAGGGGCTGACGGTACAGTGGATCATCGACACGCACGTGCACGCAGATCATCTTTCCGCCGCGCCCTACGTGCAGTCCCGGCTGGGCGGCGCGCTCGCCATCGGCGAGCACATCCGCGACGTGCAGGAAACCTTCGGCCGCATCTTCAACGTGGGCAGCGAGTTCCAGCGCGACGGCAGCCAGTTCGACCACCTGTTCAAGGACGGCGAGCATTACCGGCTGGGCAGCATCGAGGCGGTGGCCCTGCACACGCCGGGACACACGCCGGCCTGCATGACGCACGTGATCGGTGATGCCGCCTTCGTGGGCGACACCTTGTTCATGCCCGACTTCGGCACGGCGCGCTGCGACTTCCCGGGCGGCGATGCGCGCACGCTGTACCGCTCCATCCAGCGCATCTTCGCCCTGCCGGACGACACCCGCGTGTTCCTCTGCCACGACTACAAGACGCCGGGCCGCGACGGCTTCGTGCACGAAACCAGCGTGGGCGCGGAACGGCGCGAGAATATCCATGTGCGCGAAGGCACGGCGGAGGAAGAATTCGTGCGGATGCGCAGCGCGCGTGATGCGACGCTCGCCATGCCGCGCCTGCTGCTGCCCTCGGTGCAGGTGAATATGCGCGGCGGAAAATTTCCGCCCGCGGAAGACAACGGCGTGGCCTACCTCAAGATACCACTCGACGCGCTGTGACAGCCGGGCTCAAGCGCTGACGCCATCGGCGGCGCGCCCGCCTCTGTCGAAGCGGGCGCGCCTTTCCCGATGCGTCGGAGGTACTCCGTCAGTGATGCTTGATCTCTTTCTCGAAGGCCTTGACCTGTTTCATGGCCTCGTCGCGTGCGATGCCGTAGCGCTCCTGCAGCTTGCCTGACAGGTACTCGGCATTGCCTTCGGCGACCTTGAGGTCGTCATCGGTGAGCTTTCCCCAGTGCTGCTTGATCTGGCCGCTGAGCTGTTTCCAATGCCCCTGGATGGTGTCTTGATTCATGACTGATCCTCATTGGGTGTCGGAGAGACGCAATGCGCATTGCGAGGATCGATTCGAGCAGCGCGCAGGTTAAGCGCGCGTACGCATCGTGTCGTGGATGTGCGTATCGTTCACGCACACCTGACGCGGCGGCCTTCGCGTGTCCTCCACATGCAAGATGCGTCGATGGTGTCTCGCCTGTTTGTGCGACGAAAACGAGAGAGTCCCTTATGGCCGGCCCCGGAGCCATGGTGTCTACTCGCGGTGCGCGCGAGCCACTTGCGGCCCGACCGTCAACTCAAAGGAGAGTCATGTCATGAGTTCCATACTGCAGCGTGGCGTCAGCCGCACCGGCTGGCTGCTGGTGATCTATGGCGTCATCTCCATCCTGTTCGGCCTCAGCGCCATGCTGTGGCCCGGCAGCACGGTGGTCGCACTGGCCTGGGCGTTCGGCGTCATGGCGCTGGCCGAGGGCATCATCAGCGTGTTCGCTCTGTTCAACCGCCACGTCGCCGTGTCGCGCGGCTGGCTGGTGCTCTACGCGCTGGCGTCGATCGTGTTCGGCCTGCTGGCCATCATGCACCCGCTGGCGGTGGTCAACGTGCTGCTGATCTTCCTGGCGGCGTGGCTGATCGTGGCGGGCGTGTACCGCATCGTGTTCGCCATCCGCGTGCGCAAGGAGATCCAGGGCGAATGGCTGATCGCGCTGAGCGGCGTGCTGGCCATCGTGCTCGGTGGCCTGCTGCTGGCGTATCCGGTGGCCGGCGTGCTGACCCTGGCCATCTGGATCGGGGCGGCGGCGCTGGTGTACGGCATCCTGCAGGTGGCGGCCGGCGTGCGCATGCATCGCTGGAAGCGCGTGCTCTGATCCAGGCATGCAACGCGACGAAAAAGGCGCCCAGCGGGCGCCTTTTTCGTGTGGAACGTAGAGAAGATCATCCGCGCACTTCGAAGCCTTCCGACGCCACCGGTTTGCCGTTGAGCGAAATGACCACCTTGTACTTGCCCTTGGGCCATGCGTTCGGGTTCTGCACCTTGAACGTGGTCACGGCCGGGCCATCGGTGGCGATGGATTCGGTGGTGGTGCTGAAGGTTTCGTCCTTGCCTTCGAGATAGCTCCACTGCGCATTCAGCGTGGCGTTGTCGGAGGTGCCGATGGTGGCGACGCTGGCGTAGATGGCCTTGTCTTCCGGCGCGAACTGCCGCTGCTCCTTGCTGATCGCCAACCCCGCATCGACCTGGCTGCCGATGGTCACGGCGGCCACACGGATGGCGCCGCCGTTCACGCTGGCGGATTTTCCGGTGGTCTGGGCGGGCGCCGGCGCAGTGCTGGTGGGCGAGGGTGCGCTGCGTTCGGGCGCCGGTGCCGTGGCGGGCGGCACGGGTGCCGGCACCGCCGGCGCGGGCGCGCTGGACGTGGGCGCGGTAGGTGTGGTGTTGGACGCTTCCTGGTTCTTGCCGCACGCGCTGAGCACAAGCAGGCCGGCAAGGGTCGCGCAGTACAAAGCCGTTTTGCGTGGCTGGATATTCATGACTGACCCCGTGGCTGGTGGCGACTCACACCCGGCCGGCTGTTGGGTCGGTGCCGGGCGGCGATCCCGTGCAGGCTAGCCCCGGCGATATGAAGCTGCGATTACTGCGCCATGCCGTGGACGCGCACTTAACGCGCCAGTTCACGCTACTGGCGCGCGCCGCGCGGATTGCCGGGGCGCTCGGTGCCCGTGCTGCGATAGGGGTTGATGTCCAGCCCGCCGCGCCGCGTGTAGCGCGCGTACACGTTGAGTTGCTCCGGCCGGCAGCGCTGCATCACGTCCACGAAAATGCGCTCCACGCACTGCTCGTGGAACTCGTTGTGATTGCGGAACGACACCAGGTAGCGCAGCAGTCCGGCGCGGTCGATGCGCGCGCCGCGGTAATGGATCTGCACGCTGCCCCAATCCGGTTGTCCGGTGACGGGACAGTTGGAGCGCAGCAGGTTGGACACCAGAGCCTCTTCCATCACCGGCTTGGTGCTGTCCGCCGTGAGGTAGTCGGCGCGCGGCGGGCCGTAGTCGTCGATGTCGATGGGGAGATCGTCGATCAGCGTGCCCATGAGGTCGATCACCGCGTGGCCGCGTGCGCGCGCATCGGTCAGCGCCACATCCACGGTGGCGCCCGCCGCGGCGGAAAGATCCTTCGCCAGCGTCGCGCTCAACTGCTCGCGGCTGTCGACGCGCTCCTGCGAAAAACCGTTGAGATAGAGCTTGAACGATTTGGACTCGATGATGTTCGGCGAGCTGGCCGGCACGCGGAACTCGGCCAGCGCCACCACCGGCTTGCCGCGCGCGTCGAGCCAGGACAGCTCATAGGCGTTCCAGATGTCCTCGCCGTGGAACGGCAGCGGCGCGGACACGCCGATCTCGTCGCGCTTGGCCTGGCGCGGGATGGGAAACAGCAGGGAAGGGTCGTAGCGGTCGGCGTAGACCGTGGTCTTGCCGAGCGGGGAGTGTTCGGGAGTGCTCATGCGCCCATTGTACCGTCTCGGCGGCATCGGCCCGCCGGGGCTCTTCGCATGAAGCTGCGGGGCCGCCCATGACCACTGGCCCGGTTCATGCCCGGACCCGCCGCCTATAGTGTCCGGTGAAACCTGGGGAGCCTTGAGGAATACGCCTGATGAAGAAACTCGTCCTGGCCTGCGCCGTTGCGGCGGGCCTGCTTGCGGCTGGCGCAGCGAGCGCACCGGCCTTCGCCGATGGCACGGACGCCGCTTTCGATCCCCAGGCGCTGTTCGCGCCGCTCTCGCTGCCCGATGCGCCCAACGCCTTCCGCGACGGCGCCGGCAAGCCCGGCCCGCAGTTCTGGCAGAACCGCGTGGACTACGCCATCCAGGCGGCCATCGAGCCCGCCACGCATACGCTGCGCGGCGACGAAACCATCACCTACACCAACCACAGCCCCGACGCGCTGGACGTGCTGTGGGTGCAGTTGGACCAGAACATCTACCGCCGCGATTCGCGCGCCTCGCTCGGCTCGCCGCGCCCGCGCAACGACTTCACCGACGGCTACCAGATCGACGCGGTGGAAGTGGACGGCACGCCCGTGCATTTCCTCGTCGACGACACGCGCATGCGCGTGGACCTGCCGCAGGCGCTGGCGGCCGGCGGCAAGCAGGCGAAGCTGCGCATCCGCTATCACTACACGGTGCCGGGCACCTGGGGCGGGCGCACCGCCGTGACGCCGACCAAGAACGGCGACATCTACGAGATCGCCCAGTGGTTCCCGCGCATGGCCGTGTACGACGACCTGCGCGGCTGGGACACGCAGCCTTATCTCGGCTCGGAGTTCTACCTGGAATACGGCAACATCGACTATGCCGTGACCGTGCCGTGGAATTACATCGTCGCCGGCTCCGGCGCGCTCACCAACGGCAGCGAGGTGCTCACCGCCACGCAGCAGAAGCGCCTTGCGCAGGCCGCGCAGAGCGACAGCACGGTGATGATCCGCTCGCCGCAGGAAGTGAACGACCCGGCCAGCCATCCGAAGCAGGCTGGCACGCAGACCTGGCGCTTCCACATGGAGCACACGCGCGACGTGGCCTTCGCCGCCTCACCCGCCTTCGTGTGGGACGCCGCGCGCATCAACCTGCCCGAGGGCAAGCACGCGCTCGCCATGTCGGTGTATCCGGTGGAAGGCGTGGGCAAGGATGCGTGGAATCGTTCCACCGAATACGTGAAGGGCGCGATCGAGCACTTTTCCGCCAAGTGGTACGCGTACCCGTGGCCGGTCGCGGTGAACCTGGGCGGGCACGGCGCGGGCATGGAATACCCCGGCATCGTGTTCGACGGCTACGACGACAAGGGCCCGATGCTGTTCTGGATCACCGCGCACGAACTCGGCCACGGCTGGTTCCCGATGATCGTGGGCTCCAACGAGCGCCGCCACGCCTTCATGGACGAAGGCTTCAACACCTTCATCGACGTCTATGCCTCCGACGCCTTCAACAAGGGCGAGTTCGCGCCCAAGCGCGACAGCGAATACGCGCCCAAGGGCGGCAATCCGGTGGACGAAATCCTGCCCGTGCTCGCCGATGCCAATGCGCCCACGCTGATGGCGCACGCCGATTCGGTGTCGGAGAAATACCGGCACTCAGTGAGCTACTTCAAGGGCGCGCTGGGCCTGGTGCTGCTGCGCGAGCAGATCCTCGGGCCCGAGCGCTTCGATCCGGCCTTCCGCAAATACATCGCCACCTGGGCGTATCACCACCCCACGCCGTCGGATTTCTTCCGCTTCATGAGCAGCGAGGCGGGCGAGGATCTGTCGTGGTGGTGGCGCGGCTGGTACCTCAACAACTGGCAGCTCGACATGGGCGTAAGCGGCGCGAGCTACGTGGACAACGATCCGGCCAAGGGCGTGCAGGTGTCGCTCGTGAGCAAGCAAAAGCTGGTGATGCCGGCCACGCTGCGCGTCGACTACGCCGACGGCAGCCACGAGGACGTGCGCGTGCCGGTGGAGGCGTGGCGGCAGAGTGCGACGCCGAAGCTGGCCTTGCATACGGGCAAGCGCATCAAGGCGGTGACGCTGGATCCGGAGCACAAGTTGCCGGATGCGGATCGGGCGAATAACAGCTATACGATGCCTTGATCTACGCCTCTACCTTACCTAGAACGTCATTCCGGCGAAGGCCGGAATCCAGTGTCGTCAGTGCTCGGTTTTCGCCTCTGATCACCCGGATGCTCAGCGCGAAAACCGAACTTCTCGGCCACTGGATCCCGGCCTGCGCCGGAATGACGCTTTAGGAAATTCGGCGCTAGCGTGAGCGCTGCGTATCTTCAATGAGAGACAAACAACCGTGACGATCCAGACATCGAAGCGCCTGCTTTCCCTGTCCCTGCTGCTTGCGCTATCTGGTGCATCGCTTGCCCATGCGGCCTCCAACGACGAAGCCCGCTGGAAGTCCGAAGCCGCCGCCGTCACCATCACCCGCGACGACTGGGGCATCGCCCATGTGCACGGCAAGACCGATGCGGACGCGGTGTTCGGCATGGCCTACGCGCAGGCGGAAGACGACTTCAACCGCATCGAGACCAATTACCTCAACTCGCTCGGCTGGCTGGCGAAGGCCGAGGGCGAGAAGGCGATCTGGTCCGACCTGCGCCAGCAGCTGTGGATCGATCCGGTCGAGCTGAAGCGGCTCTACGCCAAGAGTCCGTCGTGGCTGCGCGAGTTGATGGATGCCTGGGCGGACGGCCTCAACGCCTACCTCGCCGCGCATCCCGATGTGCATCCGCGCGTGATCACGCACTTCGAGCCGTGGATGGCCCTGAGCTTCAGCGAAGGCAGCATCGGCGGCGATATCGAGCGCGTGTCCCTGAAGGAGCTGCAGGCGTTCTACGGCAAGCCTACGGAGAGCGTGGCCTTTGCCGATACGCCGTCCAGCTGGGTGGAACCCACCGGTTCCAACGGCATCGCCATCGCGCCGAAACTGACGGCGGACGGCCACGCGCTGCTGTTGATCAATCCGCACACCTCGTTCTTCTTCCGTTCCGAGCTGCAGATGTCCAGCGATGCGGGATTGGACGTCTATGGTGCGGTGACCTGGGGGCAGTTCTTCATTTATCAGGGCTTCAACAGGCACATCGGCTTCATGCACACCTCGACCACCGCCGACGTGGTGGACGAGTTTGCCGAGACCATCGTGCGCGATGGCGGCAAGCTCGGCTATCGCTACGGCAAGGAAACCCGGAGCGTCACCACGCGGCCCATCACCATCGACTACCGCAAGCCGGATGGCTCGATGGGGCAGCGCAGCTTCACCACCTATGCCACGCACCACGGTCCCATCGTGCGCGAGCAAGATGGCAAGTGGATCGCCACCGCGCTGATGAACAAGCCGATGGAAGCACTGGAACAGAGCTGGCTGCGCACCAAGGCCACCGATTTCAAGAGCTTCATGAAGATCGCCGAGTTCAAGGCCAACTCGTCCAACAACACCATCTACGCGGACGACAAGGGCGACATCGCGTACCTGCATCCGCAGTTCATCCCCAAACGCGACAACCGCTTCGATTACACCAAGCCGGTGGATGGCAGCGACCCGGCCACCGACTGGCAGGGCTTGCTGCCGCTGGATGCCGCGCCGCATCTGCTCAATCCCGGCAACGGCTGGATCATGAACACCAACAACTGGCCGTATTCGGCCGCCGGCCCGGACAGTCCGAAGCGCGAGGATTACCCGCGCTACATGGACAGCGTGGGCGAGAACCCGCGCGGCATCCACGCCACCCAGGTGCTCAGCGGCAAGCGCGACTTCACGCTGGCGTCGTTGATCACCGCCGCGTTCGATTCGTATCTGCCGGCGTTCGCGCGGCAGATTCCGATCCTGTTGAAGGACTACGACGCGCTGCCGGCCAATGATCCGCTGAAGCCCAAACTCGCCGGCCCCATCGCCCTGCTGCGGGGCTGGGATTACCGCTGGGGCATCGCCTCCATGCCCACCTCGCTGGCGGTGTTCTGGGGCGACACCTTGTGGGACAAGGTCGACAAGTCCGACGTGTCCGAAGGGCTGTCGGTCTACGACATCATGGCCGAGCGCGCCGGCCCCAAGGCGCGGCTCGACGCGCTGGTGGAAGCATCCGATCGGCTGCAGAAGGATTTCGGCAGCTGGGGCGTGCCGTGGGGCGAGGTGAACCGCTACCAGCGCATCAACGGCGACATCCAGCAGCCGTTCGATGACGGCAAGCCCAGCATCCCGGTGCCGTTCACTTCGTCGCGCTGGGGTTCGCTCGCCTCGTTCGGCGCCCACCGCTGGCCCAGCACGCGGCGCTACTACGGCACCAGCGGCAACAGCTTCGTGGCGGTAGTGGAGTTCGGCGACAAGGTGCGCGCACGCGCCATCACGGCCGGTGGCGAAAGCGGCCACTCGGAGTCGCCGCACTTCAACGACGAGGCCGAGCGCTACACCACCGGCAACCTGCGTGCCGTGTACTTCTGGCCGGAGGATCTGCAAGGCCACATCGAGCGCACTTACCACCCGGGAACGTAGCAACGTTCGAGCCGCCCAATCGCGCACGCGCCACTTGTGTGAACTGACGCACATAAGTGGCGCATGCCTGTCATGGCATCGGCAAATTTTTGCGGTTCCTTCACTTCTGCCGTGAATCAATGGCCCTCGTCGCGAATTCATGCGACGTGCCGCGCCAGGGGTGAGGATTCGCGCGGCGCCCCATGAATGACCTGCCCACCGCCAGCCTTCGGGTCTGGCGGGCGGAGGGGTGTACGCGTCGGTTCGGGTTTGTCCGGCTACGTCGATTCGGGTCGCTGCGTCTCGCGCGGCGTGGGCCGGTGCGTGCTCGCGGAGGGTCAGGGACGACTCCCGCGATCCAGGAAACATCCACGTCGAAGGCCCGATGCCATCGGGCAGCCGGCACATTGCCGCGGCCCGGTCCTGGCGGGATGCCGGAGGATCGCTCGACCCAACTTGGTTATGGGGAGCTCGAATGGAACGTCATACGTACAAGCGTCTGCTGGCCGTTTCGATGATGTTGGCCCTGTCCGCGTCGGCATCCGCCGCGGAGTTCGGCACGTCGCCGCCGCCATCGGCGAACTTCGACGTGAGCCCGCTGCAGAACGACCAGACCTACAGCGGCTTCATCATCACGTACAAGAACGGCAGCGCCGAGCGCAGCAATGCCTCGGCCGCCGTGCAGAACATCGGCGTGGCCGCCTCGCGCGCCAGGCTGACCGCCGGCACCGCCGCCGCGCCGCGCGCGCTCAACGTGCGTTATGCGCGCAAGCTGGCCAACGGCTCGGACCTGGTGCACACCGACCGCGCGCTCTCCTCCAATGAGGCGGCGACCCTGATCAAGCAGATCGCGGCCGACCCCTCCGTGGCCTATGTGGAGCCCGAATACATGCTCAAGCGCGTGGACGATATCCGTCCCGCCGCTGCGGCCACCTTCACCACGCCCAACGACACCTACTACGGCGGCTACCAGTGGGATTACCTCGCGCCCACCGGCGCGAACTTCCTGGACAACACGCTCAACGCGAACGTGGCTAACTGGGGCGCGGCGAACATCCAGCAGGCGTGGACGCTTGCCGATGGCACCGGCGTCACCATCGCCAGCCTGGATACCGGCGTGACCAATCACCCGGACCTGGATCTCTCGCTCGCCAATGCCGGCTACGACTTCATCACCAGCGCATCCGTGTCGGGGCGCTCCACCAACGGCCGCGTGGCCGGCGGCTGGGATACCGGCGATTGGGTCACGGCCGGCCAGTGCGGCACGGGCCAACCGGCCGAGAACAGCAGCTGGCACGGCACGCACGTGTTCGGCACCGCGGGCGGCGAACTGACCAACAACAGCACCGGCATGGCAGGCACGGCATACAACGCGCAGGTGTTGCCGGTGCGCGTGCTCGGCCATTGCGGCGGCTCCAATGCGGACATCGCCGATGCCATCACCTGGGCATCGGGCGGCAGCGTGTCGGGCGTGCCCGCCAATACGCATCCGGCGAAGGTGCTCAGCCTGAGCCTGGGCGGTTCGGGCACGTGCCCGTCGAGCAGCGTGCTGGGGCAGGCGATCACCGGGGCCATCGGCCGTGGCGCCACCGTGGTGGTGGCCGCAGGCAACAGCAACGCGAACGCGGCCAACTATTCGCCGGCCAGTTGCGCCGGCGCCGTGGTGGTGGCGGCCACCGGCATCACCAGCGCGCGCGCCTACTACTCCAACTACGGCTCCATCGTCACCGTCGCGGCGCCGGGCGGCGGCGTGTACAAGGGCGATGCCTCCAGCGGCACGCAGACCACCACGGGCTTCATCTGGTCCACCATCAATGCCGGCACCACCACGCCGACCACCGCGACCTACGGCGGCATGGCCGGCACCTCGCAGGCCACGCCGCACGTGGCGGGCATCGTCGCGCTGATGCAGAGCTACCGCCTCGCGCTCGGCAAGGCCCTGCTCACGCCGTCACAGGTGACCTCGCTGCTGAAGTCCTCGGCCACCGTGCCGCATGTCACGCCCAGCGGCAGCAAGCCGATCGGCGCCGGCATCGTCAATGCGTATGCCGCCGTGCAGGCGGCGGGCAACCAGCCGTAATGGTTGGCGGAGCCGGCGTCTGCGCGCCGGCTCCGTTTGCCTCGCCATGAAGAAACCCCGCATAGGCCACCCGTCATGGGTGAAGCCTCGCCGCTCCCTGCGGTAAGGTGCCGTGGGGAGGAACTGATACGACCGTGGCGCAACGCGCGCAGTGTCTGGCTGTCCGCCCGCTGCCTTTTGCCCATGCCCACGGAGTGATTCCATGCGTCTGCTGCCTATCGTTACCGCCATCGCCCTGGGCCTTGGCGCCTCCGCCGCCGTCGTGGCCGATGACGCACCCGCACCCGCGCCGACGCGCGTGGCCGTGCGCGCGGCCCACTTGGTCGACGTGAAGGCCGGCACGCAGCGCGACAACCCGCTGGTGATCATCGAAGGCGACCGCATCACCGAGGTGCGCTACGACGGGCAGGTGCCTGCCGGCGCCAGGCTGATCGACCTGGGCGACGCGACCCTGCTGCCCGGCCTGATCGACTGCCACGTGCATCTCACCGGCGATCCCACTGAGATCAAGGGCGACTACTACGAGGCCGTGCTCAAGCGCACCTCGATCGATGCGGCCATCCTTTCGCCCACCTATGCCAAGCGCACGCTGGACGCCGGCTTCACCACCGTGCGCAATGTCGGCGCCGACGACTATGTGGATATCTCGCTGCGCGACGCGATCAACCGCGGCGACATTCCGGGCCCGCGCATGCTGGTGTCCGGCCCGCCGTTGGGCGCGACCGGTGGCCATGCCGACGGCACCACTGGCTTCTCGCCGTGGATCGAGTTCCACGACGTCAACGGCGTGGCCGACGGCGTGGACGCCATCCGCCATCGCGTGCGCGAGAACGTGAAGCACGGCGCCGACGTGATCAAGTTCATGGCGAGCGCGGGCGTGCTGAGCGCGGAGACCTCGGTGGGCGCGCCGCAGTATTCGCAGGAAGAAATGAATGCGGTGGTGGACGAGGCGCATCGCTGGGGCAAGAAGGTCGCCGCGCACGCGCACGGCGCCGAGGCCATCAAGATGGCCATACGCGCCGGCGTGGATTCGGTCGAGCACAGCAGCCTGATCGACGACGAAGGTCTGAAGCTCGCCAAGCAGCACGGCACGTATCTGGATTTCGACGTCTACAACGACGACTACATCCTGGCCGAATACGCCAAGAAAGGCTTCCCGGCCAGCACCATCGAAAAGGAGAAGATGGTGGGCCGCCTGCAGCGCGAGAACTTCCAGCGCGCGGTGAAGGCTGGCGAGAAGATGACCTTCGGCACCGATGCCGGCGTCTACCCGCATGGCTGGAACGCCAAGCAGTTCGCCATCATGACCAAGTGGGGCATGACGCCGATGCAGGCCATCCAGGCCGCCACCGTGAACGCGGCCGACCTGCTCGGCATGACCGGCAAGGTGGGCGCGGTGGCGCCGGGCTACTACGCCGACCTCGTGGCGGTGAATGGCGACCCGTTGAAAGACGTCTCCGTGCTCGAACACGTCGGCTTCGTGATGAAGGGCGGCGACGTCGACAGGAACGACCTCAAGCGCTAACCGCAGCCGCACCCGTAGCACTCGTAGCCCGGATGGAGCGCAGCGCAATCCGGGATGGCGTGCCGACGTGGCATATATCCATGCATCGGTAGCGTGATCCCGGATTCCATCCGGGCTACGTGCTGGCCAGTCTGGCGGCCGCGGCGAGCAACAGGCCACCGGACACGCCTTCCACGCAGCGCCGCCGCCGATCGCTCAGGCCGCCCGCCTTGCCGGTGCGTGCCAGCGCCACGCTCAGCGCGCTGTACACCAGCGCGCACAGCACGATGAAGACAGCCGACAACAGCATCGCCTGCAGCGCCACGGCGTGGCCCGGTTGCACGAACTGCGGCAGCAGCGCGAAATAGATCATCATGCCCTTGGGATTCAACGCGGCGGTAAGAAAGCCACGGCGCAGCTGCGACGTTGTCCGCGCATGGGACAGCGCCAAACGTCCCGGCCGCATCGCCGAACGCAGCAGCCGCGCGGCCAGGTAGATCAGATACGCCACGCCTGCCCAACGCAGCGCATGGAACAACACGGGCGACGCGGCGATCACCGCGGCCAACCCCAACGCCACCAGCAGCGAATGCAACACGTAACCGGCGCACACGCCCGCCGTCGCACGCAGGCCGGCGCGCGCATCGCCTGAGATGGCTTGCGATGCGATGTAGAGCATGTCCGGCCCCGGCACGCCGATCAGCGGGAGCACCGTGGCGACGAAGAGCAGCAAGGTGTGCATGTCCATGTCCACAGGCTACGTGGACAGGCCGGGCATAGGGTGCCAAATATCGCGCGATGTCTGCGATTTTTGGCATATCATGCCAATCTCTTCGCCAAGGCTGACGCATCATGCCCCTCCGTCTGGACGAGACCGACAAGCGCATCCTGCGCGCCCTGCAGGAGAACGCGCGGCTGCCGAACACCGATCTGGCGAACGAAGTGGGCCTGTCGCCATCGCCCTGCCTGCGGCGGGTGAAGCAACTGGAAGAGGCCGGCGTGATCGAGCGCTACGTCACCGTGCTCGATCCGTCCAAGGTCGGCGCGGGCCTCACGCTGTTCACCCGCGTGTGGCTGATCGCGCAGGACGCCGACACCATCGACCAGTTCATCCGCGCCATGCGGCGGCTGCCGCAGGTGATGGAGTGCTACATCATGCTGGGCGAAAGCGATGCGCTGTTGCGCGTGGCGGTGGCGGATCTGGACGACTACCGCCATTTCCAGTCCACGCACCTCACGCGCGCCAACGGCATCCAGAACGTCAAGACGGACATGCCCAGCCAGGTGGTCAAGCGCACCTACGCCTTGCCGCTGTAACGCTTTCGTCTTCTCGATGCGTGGATGATCTCCGCGCTACGCTGCCCGCTCTATCGGTTTCCTGTCGAGGTGTCCCATGGAAGCACGTCCGCCGGTTCCACCGTTTACCGCCGAAACAGCGGCGCAGAAAGTACGCCTGGCCGAGGATGGCTGGAACAGCCGCGATCCCGCCCGCGTGGTGCTGGCGTATTCGCCGGACACCTACTGGCGCAACCGCGCCGAGTTCATCCACGGGCGCGAGGAGGCGCAGGCCTTCCTCACGCGCAAGTGGCATCGCGAGCTGGACTATCGCCTTATCAAGGAGCTATGGACCTTCGCCGGCAACCGCATCGCCGTGCGCTTCGCCTACGAATGGCACGACGACTCTGGCCAGTGGTATCGCAGCTATGGCAACGAGAACTGGCAGTTCGACGAGCACGGGCTGATGACGCATCGCCATGCATCGATCAACGACCTGCGCATCGGCGAATCCGAGCGCAAGTACCACTGGCCGCTGGGGCGCCGGCCGGACGATCATCCGGGCCTGAGCGAACTGGGCTTCTGATCGCACCGGCGCTGACGAAACCTGCACGCGGCCAACGCCACGATGCATCGATCATGGATACGGGGAACGCAACATGAGCAAGCCGGACTCAGGCATCAACCTGGATGCGGAACCCAGCGGCGACGGCTGCGTGGAATGCCTGAAGAACGACGGCTGGTGGTTCCACCTGCGCCGCTGCGCCGAGTGCGGCCACATCGGCTGCTGCGACAGCTCGCCCAACCAGCACGCCAGCAAGCATTTCCACGCCACTGGCCACCCGGTGATCGCGAACTTCGAACCGGACGAGCGCTGGTTCTTCGACTACCGCACGGGCGAGGCCTTTTACGGCCCCGAACTGCGCCCGCCACTGTTCCATCCGCTGGATCAACCCACGCCCGGGCCGAAGGGCAAGGTGCCGAAGAATTGGGAAGACCTGCTGCATTGATGTCGTCCACTCCGTGCCGTCAGCGGGGCGGCGACATCAGCAGGATTCGCACGCCGTCACGGCATCGTCGCGGCGATCCATCGCCATCGACACGAACCACAGCAGCAGGCCGCCCAGCGCGAGGCCGCTGCCTACCCAGCCGGGCGAGGTCCAGCCGTAGCCATGCGCAATGGCCAGGCCGCCGAGGAAGGGGCCGAGCGCATTCGCCGCATTGAACGCGGAATGATTGAGCGAGGCGGCGAGGCCTTGCGCATCGCCCGCCACGTCCATCAATCGTGTCTGCAGCACCGTGCCCAATGCGCCGCCCATGCCGATCAGGAACACGGTGGCGCCCAGCGTCCACACGTTGCCGGCGGTGAACGGAAACACCGCGAGCATCACCATGCTCCACACCAGCAGGCCGCCCGCCGTGCGCATCAGCGCGCGATCGGCGAGCACCGGCACCACCACGTTGCCCAGCGTCATGCCGATGCCGAACACGCCCATCACCCACGGCACCGCGTCCAGCGGCATGTGCGTCACCTTGAGCAGGATGTCGGCGAGATAGGTGTACACCGCGAACAGGCCGCCGAAACCGATGGCGCCGATACCCAGCGTCATCCATACCTGCGGACGCTTGAGCGCACCGAGTTCGCGCAGCGGGCTCGCCTTGGCGTCGGCGGGCGTATTCGGCGCGAAGGCGTACACCGCGCTCATCGTGGCCACGCCGAGCAGCGCCACCAGCGCGAAGCTCCAGCGCCAGCCCACCATCTGCCCCAGCCAGCTCGCCAGCGGCACGCCCACCACGGTGGCGCAGGTCAGGCCAAGGAACATCTGGCCCACCGCGCGCGTGCGGCGGTTGGGGGGCACCATCGAACTGGCCACCAGCGCGGCGACGCCGAAGTACGCGCCGTGCGGCAGGCCGCTGAGAAAACGGAACACCAGCATCCAGTGGTAACTGGGCGACAGGCCGGTGAGCCCGTTGAACACCGTGAACATCGCCATCAGCATCAGCAGCAGGGCGCGGCGCGGCAGGCGCGCGCCGAGCACGGTGATCACCGGCGCGCCCACCACCACGCCCAAGGCGTACGCGCTGATGGCGTGGCCCGCCGTCGGCGCGTCGATGCCCAGCCCCTGCGCGAACAGCGGCAGCATGCTCATGGTGGCGAACTCGGTGGTGCCGATGGCGAAGCCGCCCACGGCAAGGGCGAGGATCACAAGCCCGACGTGGGGAGCGCGGACGGGCGGCGTGCCCGGATCGAGAGCGGGTGCGGAAGCGGACATGGGAGTGCTCAGGCCTTGGGGAGAGGCGCGTTGGTGCGGTGCAGCATGAGTAGGATAGCGCCTGCAGGGCCGCGAGGCCAGTCGCGCGTCCGTCGCCTTCCGATCAGCGAATCGCCAGAACGTTGCAAGCGCCACGCCCTCGCGTGCGTGCAGGCTGCCTCTTCCGGGTGGCGCCGCGCGCCGCCCGCCTCATCCACGATCCAGGGACAGAAAGGTGGAGGCGATATGCGCAAGCACGCATGCATGGGCTTGATGGTCGCGTGGTGGCTCTGCGTCGCCACGGCGTGGGCGACCACCGGCACGGCGAACCTGCTGAACCGCCAGGCGCGGCCCTGGCAACCGGCGCCGCCCGCCGTGCAGACGCCCCTCTGGCCGGACGGCGTGAAGATCGCGCCGCCATCCATGCCCGGCGAAGAAAGCTTCGGCACCAGCACGCAACCGCTTGCCGGCCTGCCGGTGACCGTGGTCGAACACGTATCGCGCCCGACCATGACCCTCTATCCGGCCAAAGGGAAGAACACCGGCGCGGCCGTGGTGATATTTCCCGGCGGCGGCTATCGCGTGCTCGCCATCGACCTGGAAGGCACCGAGATCTGCGACTGGCTCACCTCGCGCGGCATCACCTGCGTGCTGCTGAAATACCGCGTGCCCGGTTCGGGCCCGTACTACAACGAAGAATGCAATTGCGAGAAACGCCCCGTCGTGCCCATGGCCTTGCAGGATGCGCAACGCGCCATCGCCTTGTTGCGCGAACGCGCGGCGAGCCTCGGCGTCGACCCGCACAAGATCGGCGTGGTCGGCTTCTCCGCTGGCGGGCGCATGGTGGCCGACGTCAGCAACCACGCCGAGCGCAGCTACAAGGCGGTGGATGAGGCGGACAGGCAAAGCGTGCGGCCGGACTTCGCCATGGCGCTCTATCCCGGCCACCTGTGGAAAGGCCCCGGCATCACGCTGCGGCCGGACGTGAAGATCGATCCGCACGCACCGCCGACGCTTATCGTGCAGGCGGGCGACGATCCGGTGGATGACGTGCGCGAGTCGGTGACTTACTACGTCGCGCTACAGCAGGCGGGCGTGCCGGTGGAAATGCACCTTTACGCGCACGGCGGCCATGCCCTCGGCGTTCGTTCCACGCCCAACCCGATCACGCAGTGGACCTCGCTGGCCGAGGCGTGGATGCGCAACATCGGCATGCTGCCTGCCAGCTCGCCTTAGCGAACGCGTTGCACCGGTTCCAGCCCCAACGATATTCTGCCGCCGGGACAAACAGGGGGCGGACATGCTGCGTTGGTGCTGTGCGGGAGCCGTGCTACTTCTGCTGGCGGGCCAGGCGTGGGCCGACAGCTGCCACGTGAAGCAATACGGCACGCTGCCGGTGGAGATGGTAGGAGACCGCGCCACCACCACGGTGAAGATCAACGGAAAGGACGCGCGCTTCATCCTCGACACCGGCGCCTTCTTCAACATCATGTCGAGCGCGAACGCATCGTCGCTCGGCCTCACCCTGCAGCCCGCGCCGTTCGGCTATCGCGTCAGCGGCATCGGCGGTTCGGCGAACATCCAGCAGGCGCACGTCAAGCAGTTCGGCATACTCGACACCACGCTCAAGAACGTCGACTTCATGGTCGGCGGCACGGACGCGGGCGAGGGTTTGCTCGGCGCCAACCTGCTCGACTTCGCCGACCTGGAGATCGACCTTGCGCACGGCAAGATGACGCTGTTCAAGGTCGAAGGCTGCGACAAGGTTTCGCTGGCGTATTGGGTGAAGGACGGCAGCTACAACGTGGCCGACCTCGAACCTTCCATCAACCCTTACGACCGGCGCAGCTTCGTCAACGTGACGATCAACGGCAAGAAGGTGCGGGCCGTGCTCGATTCGGGCGCCATGGCCACCGTGCTGACGCGCAACGCCGCCGAGCGCGTCGGGCTCGATCTGAACGCGGCCGGCACCAGGGTCGGCCGCGGCATGGGTGTGGGCGCCAAGACGCTCAAGGCGTGGACCGTGCACGTGGATACGTTCTCGGTGGGCACGGAAACCATCCAGCACAGTCAGATGCAGGTGCTCGACGGACGCTTCGGCGACGACACCGACATGCTGCTCGGCGTGGATTTTCTTCTCGCCCATCACATGTTCGTCGCCAACAGCAAGAAGAAGCTCTACTTCACCTACAACGGCGGACGCGTGTTCACCTTTGCCGATGCGCCGCAGGGCGACGGCAAAGCCGACACCGGCAATTCCGCGAACACCGACGGTGCCGACAAGAAGACCGCGAGCGATTATGCGCTGTCCGGCCAGGCGCATCTGTCGCGCGGCGAAGCGGGTGCCGCCATTGGCGAACTGGATGAAGCCATCCGGCTGGCGCCTGATCAATCCGCCTACTACATCGCGCGAGCGCGGGCGCACGAGGCCAACAAGCAGCCCGATGCCGCGCTGGCCGATCTGGACAAAGCCTTGTCGCTGGATCCGAACAACGGCGAAGCGCTGGTGATGCGCGCCGGGCTGCGCTTCACGCGCAAGGACCGCACGGGCGCTGCCGTGGATGCCGCGGCGGCGAAAGACGTCGTGCCCGCCGGCTCCACGTTGGCGCGCGCCGTGGCGGGGCTGTATGTCCAGCTGGATCAACCGGCCGCTGCGCTGCCCTTGCTGGACGACTGGATCCGCCTGCACCGGGACGACGCCATGCTCGGCTCCGCGCTCAACGAGCGCTGCTGGGCACGCGGCCTGAGCAACCAGATGCTGGACGATGCCCGCAAGGATTGCCTCAAGGCGATCAAGCGCGACGGTGGGAATGCGGCTTACCTGGACAGCCTTGGCATGGTCGAGTTGCGGCTGGGGCATTATCCCGACGCGATCAAGGACTACCAGGCCGCCCTGGCGCAGCACGCTGCTGGCGCATGGTCACGCTACGGCCTGGGCCTGGCCGAACTGCGCAGCGGCCAGGCCGATGCGGGACATGCCGACCTGGCCGCTGCGCATGCGCTCGATCCACAGATCGACGAGCGGGCGGCTAAATTCGGCTTGTCGGCGGCCGGACCTTAGCGGCAACGTGGATGCGGCTGCGACGTTGAGTGTCGACAGGCTCGCTGGATTGTAAAAAGCCGCCGCTAACTTGGCGGCGACCATTCCGCAGTCAAGGGGAAGAGATGGACATGGAGGCAACGGCAGCGATGGATGGCGCGCAAGCGGCGATAGAGCGTCGCGCGCCCCGTCGCGTGCCCATCGACCATCGCGCCAACCTGGCCTTGCTTGGGCTCGTCACGTCAGCCGTGCTGCTGCAGCTGCTCGCGTGGCCATGGCTGCTGCGGCAGTGGGGCGCGCCGGCGCTGTGGCTCATGCTGCCGCTTGTGATGCTGACCCCGACGCATTGGGGCCTGATCCACGAATCCATCCACGGGCAGCTCTTGCCGCAGCGGCGCCTCAACGAAGGGCTGGGGCGAACTCTGGCAATCGCCTTTGGCCTGCCCTACGACGCCGTGCGCTTCGGCCACCTGATGCATCACCGCTACACGCGCGAAGCCTACGACCGGCCGGACGTGCATGACGGCACCACGCATCCGCTGCTCGCCCGCATCGGCTATTACGCGCATCTGCTCGGCGGTCTCTACCTGGCGGAACTCGCGCTGCCGCTGCTGGCCTTTCTTCCTGCCGCGTGGGTGAGCCGGCTGGTGGCGAACCGGCTACGCAGCGACGAGCGGGTAGGGCAGGACATCCAGCGCCTGTTCGTCGGCTTTGCCGCCAACCAGGACCGGCGCAGCCGCATGCGGCGCGACTGGATCATGTCGGTGACGCTCTATGTGTGCGCCTTCTATCTCTACGGCCCGTGGTGGCCTGCGCTGGCCGCGGCGATGTTCCTGCGTGGCGTGTGGCTGTCCATCGCGGACAACCTGCCGCACTACGACGTGAAGCTGCACGAGCCGCAGCGCGCGAGAAACTTTCGCCTGGCCGCCATCTGGCGTCCCGTGGTGATGAACCATCACCTTCATCGCCTGCATCATCAGCATCCCACGTTGCCTTGGACGGCCTTGCCGGCGCTGGCCCACGCGGACGCCGAAGACAATGGCGACGCCAGCTATTTTCGCGCGGCATTCCGGCAGTTCATCAGGTTTGGCCGGGTGCATTGACGCCGGTTCGATTCGAGCGGCATCGCGGAACATCAATACGTATGAGCGCACCCATGACCCCGATCACCCGACCCGAAGACGTGCCCGCCGCATTCCAGGCCGTCTGGAATGCGCATGACATGGCGGCGTTCGGCGCGCTGTTCGACAAGGACGCGACCTTCGTCAATCGCTTCGGGCATTACGTGCGTGGCGTCGATGCCATCATCGCGCTGCACGCGCCCATCCACGAAACCATCTATCGCGATTCCACGCTGCGCAATGAACTCATCGACGTCGTACACCTTGCGGACAACGCCGTGGTGATCCATTTCTGGAGCCGGCTGACCACCGGCAACGCCCATCCCGCCGGGCCGCACGAGGTGGATACGCTGATCCTCGCCGTACTGGTGGCGCAGGGCGATACGTGGCGCATCCGTGCGCTGGAAAACGTGACCCTGACCGACCCACGCAGCGGCCAACCCATCCTGCGAACGTAGACCCGTAGCCCGGATGGAGCCGCAGGCGGAATCCGGGATTCGCCGTGCAGAGTGGCGTGTCTCCCGGATTCCGCCTGCGGCTTCATCCGGGCTACGAACTACCGTGCATCGCAAGTTATTGCGATATCAGCCTGAAAACACAATTACGAATTACTATCATTTACTATTGCGTCCTCGTCTTTGGGGAAGCTGTTCGCATGAAGCACGCCGTTCGCCGTTGCGCGGGTATCTGTCTGTCCGCGCTCGCCGCCATCGTTACGTTGGCGGGCTCCGCCGTTTCTCGAGTGCACGCCGAGGAAAGCCAGTTCGGCTATGTCTACACCACCGACCTGCTGCCGCAGGGCGCCAAGGAAGTGGAGCAGTGGGCCACCTGGCGTCATCAGAAGGTCGCCGGCTATTTCGATCAGGTCGATGGCCGCACCGAGTTCGAGTACGGCATGACCGACAAGCTGCAGCTTGCGTTCTACGCGAACTACGTGTGGTCGCGCGCCTATCACAACGGGCCGTTCGAGGAGACCACGCCGCCGGAACCGCTCTCGTATGACCGCCCGGGTCCGGATGACCACTACAGCGCCAAGCGTTTCGTCGGCTTCTCCGGCGAGGCGATCTATCGCATCTGGAGCCCGTATACGGATCCGCTGGGCGTGGCCGTCTACGTGGAGCCCACGGTCGGCCCGCAGTTCCGCGAGCTGGAAACCAAGCTGATCCTGCAGAAAAACTTTTTCGACGATCGCCTGGTCACGGCCTTCAACTTCACCTATGCGCCCGAGCTTCGCTACGACTGGTCGGACGACGCCATGACGCACAAGCGCTGGCAGGAAGAAACCGACGTCAACCTCAACGTGGCCGCTTCCTACCGCTTCGCGCCCAACTGGTCCGCCGGTGTCGAGCTTCTCAACGAGCGCGAATACGCCAGCTACAACTTCAGCAACGAGGCGAACGACGGTTACTACGTTGGCCCGGTGATCCACTACGGCGGCAAGAAGTTCTTCGTCACGGCCACGTTCCTGGAGCAGCTGCCCTGGGCGTCGTCGCACTCGGACACGGTGCCCGGCGCCATCGTCGGCCGCCGCATCTACGACAACGATTTTGAAAAGTATCGCGTCCGCATCAAAGCCGGCTGGTACTTCTGAGGCCTCGTCATGAAATCACGTTTCCTGCTGATTCCCGCCTATGCCCTGGTGGTCGCGGCCCCGGTGCAGGCCACGGTGTACATGAGCGTCGAACAGGCCCAGGCGCAGATGTTCCCTGGCGCCACCTTGACGCCCGACTTCGTGACGCTGACGCCCGAACAGGTCAAGGCCATCGAGAAGGCGTGCGACGTCAACGTGCTCAGCCCCAACGTGAAGGCCTGGCGCGCATCCACCGGCGGCTGGTTCATTGCCGACCAGGTGGTGGGCAAGCACGAGTTCATTCCGTTCGCGCTGGCGCTGGACGACAAGGGCGCCGTGAAGTCGGTGGAGATCCTCGAGTATCGGGAAACCTACGGCGACCAGGTGCGCAACGAAGCATGGCGCGCCCAGTTCACCGGCAAGACACATGCGGCACCCCTCAAGCTGGGCACGGACATCCAGAACATTTCGGGTGCAACGCTATCGAGCCGGCACATCACGGACGGCGTGAAGCGACTGCTGACCACCTATGACCTCGTCCTTTCCAAGCAGCAAGGTTGAACGGGCGCGTCCGCTGCTCGGCACGACGGTAAGCATCCGCGTGCACGGGCTGGACGCAGCGCAGGCGCATGCCGCCATCGACGCGGCATTTGCGCAGGTGGAGCGCGTCCACGCCTTGATGAGCTTTCACGAACCAGCGAGCGACCTGTCGCGGCTGCATCGCGCGCCGCTGGGCGAGCGTATTTCCATCGACCGCATGACCGCGGAAGTCCTCCAGGAGGCGCTGCGCCTGGCAAGGCAATCCGACGGCGTGTTCGACGTCACCATCGGTGGCCAGCTCGTCCGCGATGGCGTGCTGCCGTCGCCGTGTGCGCCGTGTCCGCCCGATCCCCTGGCGAGCTGGAAGGATATCGAGGTGTCGGCGACGCATGCCTGCCTGCATCGTCATCTCCGGATCGATCTGGGCGGCATCGCCAAGGGCTATGCGGTGGATCGCGCCGTGCTCGCGCTCAAGCAACACGGCGTGGCCCATGGCGTGGTCAACGCGGGTGGCGATCTGCGCTTTATCGGGGAGGGTCCGCATCGGGTCGCCATCGATACCACGCATGAGGAAGGCGCGAATGTTCCCGCGCTGGAAGTGGGTGAAGTCGCGATCGCGACGAGCACCCCCAGGGCACGCGCGCAGGGTGCGGCCATTTCACATCACGACGCACGGCGACGTTCGCCGGTCGTTGGCGATCTGCTGGCGACGGTCGTTGCCAGCCAATGCATGCATGCCGATGCGCTCACCAAGGTCGTGCTTGCCCTTGGCACGCAGAGCGATGCCGTTCTCCGGCATTACGATGCCGAAGCCTATCTGCACTGCCCCAGCGGCGAGTGGACCTGCGTGGGCCAGGCGATCGCATGAAGAATCCTACCCATCACAATGTCATCGGCCATCACCGCGCACCGCTGCGGTTGTCACGCAGGAGACGCTACCTGGTATACGCCATCGGCTGGACGCTCTGGCTGAGCGGAGCCGCATGGCTGGTGTGCCACTACTTCCTGATGAGCAAGGGGCCGTTTGGCGACACCCCGAATCCGCTGGAACCCTGGTGGCTGCGCTTGCATGGCGCCATGGCGTTCGGCGCGCTGTGGTCATTCGGGCTCACCTGGGGCGTCCATATCGTGGCCGGGTGGAAGACAGGCCGGCAGCGCGTGACCGGAGGCGTGGCCGTGGGCGTTCTGGCCTGGCTGGTCATCACGGGTTACCTGCTCTACTACCTCACGGACGACAGCTGGCGCAGCGCCAGCGTGCTCGCTCATTGGACGATTGGCCTGGCCTTGCCTGCGCTGCTGGCGCTGCATGTCGTGATGGGGCGCAGGCGCACCAGGCGCGGAGGCGCTTGATTCGAACCTGCCTTGCCTGCCCTGGTATAAGCTTCGCCGGCTTCATCCTTATCGACTGGACAGGGATTTCCACATGAAACGTTCGCTCGTCATCCTGCTTGCCTTCCTCGGCGTTGCACCTTCGCTTCCGGCGCAAGAAGCGCCGATGGATGCCACTCACCTCGGTTTGCGTGTTTTCGTTCCCAACGCCTTCAGTGGCGTGCAGAAGGCGGACGAGGCGCCCAGGTATCCCAAGGGAATCCTGACCACGGCTGAACTGTATAGCGGCGTGGCCGCGGGTATCCGCGTGCGCGGCAAAGCCTGCACGGACGTGACGGAAGCCCATGCGATAGACGCCAACGGGGAAAGGATCGAAGTGACCTGTGCCGACGGCGGCCATTACGTCGTGCAGCCGCTGAGCGGCGAGGTGCAGGCCAAATGACAACCTGTACCAAGCCGGCCCAGCGATGGGCTGCGGTGATCCTGACGTTGGCGATGATGCCGATGGGCGCACGCGCCCAGGCCACCGAAGAACTCTCGCCCGCCCTGCTCGGCGAGCTGATGGGCTTTGTGCAGAACGCGTACTTCAACGCCAACCGCATCGCCGACATGCCGCAGTTTCCGACGGATCGCGCAGCCAGCCAGCCCGAGGTTCTCGAGGCGGTGGCCAGCGCATTGCGTGTGCGCCAGCGCGCCTGCACGTCGGTGGTCAAGGTCGACTACGCGGACGATTCGGGCAATATGCTCGACATCAGCTGCGTGGGCGGAAACTACAGGGTCGACGCCAAGAGCGGCAAGATCACGCCTTGAACGGCGCGCTTCAAGGCGACGTTACACACCGATAGCGTTGCTCCGACCGTTGTTCGATCAGACCAGCCGCCGTTCCAGCGCGCGGAGCACCGCGCGCGTGCGGTCGCTTACGCCGAGCTTGGAGAGAATATTGGAGACGTGGTTGCGTACCGTGCCTTCGCTCAGGCGCAGCGCCTTGGCGATCTCGCCGTTGGAGATGCCGCTGGTCATCAGCTTGAGCACCTCGCGTTCGCGGGGCGTGAGCGCGTCGGGCGTGTCGAACGCGTCATCGCGCCAGGCACCGGTGCGGGCAGCATCCAGACTCTCGGCAAGCGGCGCGAACAGGTAGGCGTCGCCACGGGCAACGGTGCGGATCGCCTCCACCAGCGTTTCGGCGGTGACGGCCTTGAGCAGGAAACCGCGCGCGCCGGCACGCACACCGGCCACCAGGGCGGCATCGTCCTCGAAGGTTGTGAGCAATAGCGTGGGTGGAAGCTCGCCGCGCGCGGCGAGCGCCTCGACAACCTCGACGCCGCTCAACCTCGGCATGCGCACGTCCAGCAGCAGAACGTCCGGACGGTCGGCAATGACGGCGTTGATTGCGGCTTCGCCATCGGCCGCTTCTGCGCTGACGACGATGCCCTCGAACAGACTGAGCAGGGCCTTGAGACCGCTGCGTATCAGGGCCTGATCGTCGGCGATGCACACGCGGATCATGGCCGCGCGCCCACGGGCGGAATCGCGCCGCTCACCTGGAAGCCTTCGCCGCGACGGCTGAGCACCGACAGCCAGCCGCCCAGCGCCTCGAAGCGCTCGCGCATGCCGGCCAAGCCCTGGCCTTCGGCGATGTCCGTGTCCGTGCCGACGCCGTCGTCCTTGGCAGTCAGCTGTATCTCGCCGTTTGGCGCCTGCACGAGTTCTATGCGGAGCTGCCGCGCGCCGGCGTGTCGCCGGGTGTTGGTGATCAGTTCCTGCACGCAGCGCAGCAGGGCGTCCGCGCGCGGCGCATCCAGCGCGCCCAGCGTCTCCGGCAGTACGAGTCGGACATCCAGGTCCGCCGCGCCTTCGGCCAAGGCGCGCAGCGTGGTGTGCAAGTCCACGGGCAGCACGCGCACCTGCCTCACCACCTCGCGCACTTCGTCCAGCAGTTCGCCGGCGATGTCGCGTGCGTGGCCGAGATGCAGCGCCGACTGGCCTTCCGCCGTGCGTGCGGCCACGTCCAGGTGCACGTGCAAGCTGGTGAGGTGGTGGCCAAGAACGTCGTGCAGGTCGCGCGAAATGCGCAGCCGCTCGCCCATGCGCGCGCTTTCGGTTAGCAGCGCCTGCGTGGCATTCAGTTCCGCGTGTGCCTGCGCCAGGCGCTCGTGCGCGGCCGCTTCGCTGCGCGCGAGGTGCGCGGCGCTGATGGCGAAAAGCTGGAAGCCGCAACTCGAAATCAGGATCACCGCCGACATGCCTTCGCCGCCGACCGCGCACTTCTGCGCGACCAGGGCCGCGGCCAGCGCTGCCGCGGCCAGTAGCGCCGTGCGCAGCGAGGCGATCCACGCCACCTGCCAGGCGACCACCACGATCATGCTCGTCACCAGGAAGCTCGGATAGAGCCACACCAGGTATTGCGCCGCGAAACCCTCGAGGATGAGCAGCGCGGCCTTGCGGCGCGTCAGGCCGGGGCTGCTGTCCAGCTCGACCGCGATATAGGCCGCGATCAGCGCGCCGTAGGCGAGCGTCCACTGCAGGTCCCAGTGAGCGTGGGCGGCAAAGGTTTCCGGCTTCAGCAGCCGCGTGACGAGAGCCAGCCCGCCGGCCGCCGCCAGCATCAGCACGCACGCCGCTTGCACGAGCAGGCGGATGCGAAGCAGAGGTGTGCGCGGCGAGGGCATGGGCCGCACCTTAACTCCGGCGCACGCTGCTGTCCCATGACGGCTGTCATGGGCGATGGGCATGACGGCGCTCACTTATCGAATGGGCGGGCCCGCCCAATGCTGGCGCCGTCATCAACCCAGGAGACGACGATGCTTCGCTCACCCCTGTTTCGCCGCTCGAATCTCAACGCGCTCATCGGCGCCATGACGCTCTGCGCCATTGCCTTCCACGCCCACGCTGCCGACCCGACCCCGGCGGAGTGCGCCAAGATTGCCACGCCCAGCCAGCAGCGCGACGCGGCGACGATCCAGCGCATCGAGCAGGCCTGGCTGACCGCGGAATACCGCGGCCACCCGGAATATCTTGCGTGCCTGCTGGAGCCGGATTACCACACCTCCAGCCGATCCGGGCTGGTGCGTTCACGGCAGGACGTGATCGATCGCGTGCCGCAGGTCAGCAACGACGCGAAGGAGGTTCCCAAGCTCGACACCATCGTGGTGATCCACGGCGATGCCGCGACGGCCCATTCCATCCTCAGGACCACCGACAAGGCGGGCAACCCGAAGGAGGTTCACTTCGTCGATGGCTACACGTTTCACGATGGCCGCTGGTTCGCCTTCAGCGGCGCGGATCTCTAGGCCGAGCCTTTCTTCTTCACATGCGTGAACGTGGCGCGAAGAAGCGAGCCATGCTGCTGCGCGGCAAGATGTTTTCACGCGCAAGGCATTGGTGCGCGTTCCGCGCATCGTGCTAGGTTCGCCGATGCCGCCAGGTGGCGGCTGACCAACTCAATGGAGTGACGTTATGAATACGCTAGAAGCCAAGATCGAAGGCGCGGTTGAGGAGAGCAATCCCTTCGCGATCCAGATGGACGGTCCGATGCAGAAGGATGCGGTGACCGGCGCACTGGAAATGAAGCCGATGGGATTCCCGCAGGACGCCCGCTGGTACTACAGCGGCGGCTGAGCGGAACCTTGCTCTGAGTTTCTGTTCTAGCGACACAGCGCCGTCCCTTCAGAGGGGCGGCGTTTTGCACTCAAGGAAGATGCCATGCTCAAGGCCGAGATCGCGCTTCGTGACTTGTCGTGTGCGCCCGAATGGCGCGATGGTGTGCTTTCCCTCGGGGCCAGCTGGATAAGACCCCACGCGCACGCCGCACTGGAAACACTGTTCGCGCACACGCAGGGGCAGTGGATATTCGTGGTTCGCGAACGCCACGCAGGCATGCCGTCACGTGAGGACGATGCCCACACAACGCTCGATGCCAAGGCGTTCGACGAGCTGCATCGCGCATGCCTCTTGTGGCCGCTCGATTACGTGATGATCGAGGTGGCCCAGGCCGGGCACCGCATAAAGCTACGATCCGGCATGTATGGCGCGGCACCCGTCTATTGCCGCTCCACTACCGATGCGCTCAGCGTTTCATGGGATCTCGCGGATTTCCTCGCGGCCCCCGCTTCCATCGACTTCGATATCGCCAGCGTGTTTCTCGCGCAGGGCTCGCCTTACTCGGCGCAAACCATCCTGTCGGGCGTCACCCTGCTCACCGAGCGGGCAGTGATCTTCGCGGAGCCCGGCAAGGCGCGCTATCACTATCCGGCGGCGGTCGAAACGGGCGCGCGCTCCACTGCATCGACGTTCGACGGCGACGCCGACGACGCATTCGAAAAGCTGCTGCATGGCGTCGTGTCGGCACGTCCCGCGGAAGGCGAACGCATCGCGGTCGAGCTCAGCGGCGGCATGGATTCGGCCACCGTCGCCTGCGCATTGACCAGCGCCTTCGGCAAGGTTGCCAGCAAGGGCATCCTGCTCAGTGGCGAGGAGCGGCAACCCCAGGTCGCGCGCCGCGAGAAGATCGGCCAGCGATTGGGCCTGCTCGACGACACCGTGGATATCGACGCGTACCTGCCCACGCTGGACTTGCAGCCCGGCGAGCGCAAGGTGTACCCACACGCGGAACTTTACCTGGAGGCCTTCGATCGCCTGTGGGGAGCGGCAAGAAGCGAAGGACGCGAGTTGCTCTTCACCGGCGTGGGCGGCGACGAGCTCTTTCCCACCTATCAGGACGAAGCAGAAGCGGCCAGCACCGGCAGCGAGTTGGTCGAGCAAGCCAGGCATCACGCGACCAGGCTGCTTACGCCGCGCGCCCAGGCGGCGGTGCGCGCTTCGCGCATGTTCGATGCACCCGCGAGCCCCATTCCCGTCTCTTCGCTGCTCGCCAGCACGTGCCAGGCACCGCATCTGCTGCGTCACGGCCTATGGCCCGTCAATCCCTTGAGCGATCCCCGGCTGGTGGCGTTCTGCCACCGGCTTCCGCATGCGGGCCGCCATCGTCGCGGCGCGATGCGGCGGTATCTGGGCCGGCATCTGGGTGCGGATGTCTTTCCTCCGGACTACGCCAAGGAAACCTTTGCACGCGTGCTTCCCGATTTGATCTCGCGGCACGAGAAGCAGCTCGCCGCGCAGTTGCGTGAGTGCGCACTGGCGGATCACGGCCTGGTGGATCACGGCGCCGCGCTGGCCTTGCTGAAAGAGGTGGCGGCCACGCGAGGAGATGCATCGGCGGCTCCGCTGATCGCCTTTCTCTGGCTGGAACGGTTCGTGCGGCAGCTGGCGTGAGGAAAGCATCTTGCCGGCACCTCGCTCGCTTCGTTCGCCATCCAACGTCATCATTCCCAGGGAGCGTTGCATGATGCGCCGAGTGCTGGCACTCGCGGTCTCCGCGTTGTTCCTGACGGCGTGCACTGCTTCCTTCAAGGCGCCCAAGGCGGCCTTCTCCGAGGTCGGGAAACTTCAGGCAAGCGGCTATGAAGTTACCTCTGCCTATAACAGCTCGGTCTATCGATGGCCTGGCCTGACCTGGTCCATTTCCGGGACGTACTTGCCCGGATCCAGGCGCGCGATGCCCGTGGTTGCTCCGGAGTTTTCCTTCGAGCACGCAGGAAACAGCCGGTTCGGTCTTGAGGTCGCGGCACCGGAAAGCTGCCGATCCTCCGATGTAGCCAAACAGCAACTGACGGCAGCGCTCACCAGGCTTTGGGACAAGGCCGGCGGACTTCCATCGGTCGGAAAGGCCAGGGTGTCCATCGTCGATGACAACGCCTATGTCGCGCGCTATAGCTTCTCGCTGCATGCAGGCCGTTCCTACGAGCTGAGGTACTGGACCCCATGCGTGAACGGCAACGGCGATACGGCACTGTTCTATGGCGCGATGATCGCGCTTCATGAAGCGACCCATGCATCCCTGGACATGCTGGACGCGGAATCGAAGATCGAGGAGGAAAGGGAGCGGGGCGCGGTGGGCGCATCCGCTTGCCTGTATCTCGCTCTAGAGCGCGGGGACCCTGACTTCGCACGCAACCAGGATGCGCTGGCCGATATGTTTCGCCAGGCAGTTCGGCTTGGCGAGACATCGGTCAAGCTGAGCGACATCTGTGAGAGCTGGATATACAGGGTTCAAACGGCTTCGCGGCGATCTCCACGATAGTCGTCCATTCGACCTGCCTATCGCTCGTATTGGCCTGCGGGGCATGGCCGAATATGACCTTGCTGGTCATTGCGCGGCCGGGGTTCCCGGCTACCTTGGTGCGAAGTCATCGGCATGGGAGGGAGATTCATGCGGCTATCGCACTGGCGTTGGGTGATGTTCTGTGTGGCCCTGATCGCGTCGCAGGCCCGGGCAGGGCAGGAGGTTGGTGATTACTCGGGCTTGCCCGAGGACCTTGCCGCCGCGGCGACGGCCTACGATCTGGCGCAGTACAAGGCCGATCGCGCCGAACTGGAAAGGCTGCTGGCCGACGATTACACGCTGGCGAATTCGAGCGGAAAAAGCCAGACCAAGGCGGAGTTCATCGCCGATATGGTGGCGCCGGGCAGCAAGACCACCTACCTCGCGCTGTCCGTGCAGGTGCGCAAGGTGTGGACGGATGGCGCGGTGCTCGGTGGACTGGCTGACGCCAAGGGGCTGGATCGCGGCAAGCCGTTTTCCGCGCGGATACGCTTCGCGGACGTCTGGGCGAAGCGCAATGGCCGCTGGCAGGTGATCTTCACGCAGGCCAATATCGCCCCATGAGTGGGTTCGGTGGGGTAGGGTCTGGTTTACTTCGCGTGAGGCGTGCCGCCGGTATCGCAGAACAAGGGAGTGAAAGATGGCGCTCAAGCGCATGGACAACATTCTTCTGGTCGTCGACGATCTGGAAGGCATGAAGTCGTTCTTCATCGAGCTTGGCCTGGTGTTCGAAGGCCAGGCGACGGTCGAAGGTCCCGAGGTCGGGCGCCTGATCGGGCTCGCGGATGTCCGGGCCACGGTGGCGATGATGCGCACGCCCGACGGCCAGGGCATCGAGCTGGACAAGTTCCACACGCCCGACGCCATCCGCTTCGGGCCGGTGGCGCCGCCGGTGAACACCTTGGGCTTGCGCCGCATCATGTTCGCCGTCGACGACATCGACACGGTCATCGCGCACATGCAGGCCCATGGCGCCGAACTTGTCGGCCAGATGCAATACGGGGACACGTATCGCCTCGCCTATATCCGCGGGCCGGAAGGCATCCTTGTCGGGCTTGCCGAGCAGCTCGGCTAGGGGGCACGCATCGGTAGAGGGAATCACCGCAAGGGATCCCGCGCCGGAGAGGCGATGCCCTGCCGGCGCGGGGTTGTCGATCAGTCGTCGATATCGTCCCCGGCATGCACGATCGCTATGCCGTTGGTGGCACCGCTGTTGAGCGTGACGCTGCTTTTCAGCGCGAAGTTGCCGTCGCCATCGACGTTGAAGATGGAAACATGCGATGCCGATCCGTTGCCGTCCACCACGGCGGCGAGTCGGTCGCGGTAGGCGATGTCGGTGGGGTTGCCGTTGAACGTGGCAACCACGGCCGCGTCCTGGACGATCTTGCGGTTGTAGACGGAGTAGCGCGATACGGAGTGGCTGGGCGAATTGGCCGAGAACAGGAACGAGCCATCCAGCGCAACCCAGCACGGTGCCATCTGGGTGCCGGAGCCGGTAACCGTGAGCACCGCATCGTCACGCACGAGGCTGATTTCGTTGGCGTGGGCAATGGTGACGTAGGCGTCGCGGCCGCGCGTGGCGAGCCCGAAGGGCGCGTTGACGTTGGCGGGAATATTGGCCACCAGTCGGGTCTGGCCGCTGATGGCGCCCTGATCGGTCAGGCGCACGGTTTCAATCGCATTACTCTTTTCGGAGATGACCAACTCGCCGTCGAGCACGCCCACCTGGGCGGCGGAGCCGTCGGCGCGCACCAGTGGCGCCGCGCCGTCCGCGCTCGATGCCACGCCATAGCGGTCGATCGGGTGCGACTCGATACGAGTGGCGGTGAGGATATAGAGATGATCGCGGCCGAAGGCGACGCTCACCGGGTTGGTGATGGCGGGCACCAGCTTCATCAGCTGCAGGGGAACGCCGCCCTCTTGTTTTCGAAAGATCGATACGTTGCCGGAACCGAAATTCACCACGGCAAGCAGGCGATGGTTCTGCGCGATGCCGCCGGCGTTGCCGGTCACGCCGCCGGTTCCTCCGGTCTTGGACTGCTCCACCAGCACGCCGCGCGTGTTATAGACCAGCAGCTCGTTGTTGGTTGTGTTCGACGACGTGACCACAAGGTCGCCGTCGTTCCAGTCCAGGCCGGCTTGGGCGTAAGCCGCGCCGGCCACCATCAACCCCAGCAATGCCGTCCCGCAGATGGTTCGTTTCATGACCAGTCCTCGATGTGATCGCAGGTAATTGCGGCAACACGTGTCGCCGCGGCGAGTCCCCTGTAGCGACCGTGCGCATCGGTCTTCTGGTATTCGGCGCTCGGGCCCGCAGGGTTACTTCGTTGGCTTCAATGCGGCGAGTAACCGGTGAACGCGCAGCCGCGAATGAACAAGTGACAGGGCAAAGCTTCGTGCCTGCCTCGGGCTGGTTCGCGTGAAACCTGAGTCTGGTGGCAGGCGCGTCTGTCCGGTGCGCGAGTAGACTAGGTGGCAAGCCGTTCGGTTCGCCCTGCTTCCCCGGAGTATGGCCATGAGTACGGAAAGCCTCGATGCTGGCGCATCCGCACCGATTCCCATCGCGAATCGGGAGTCGCGCAGAACCGTTTACCGGCATCCGCTGCCGATCCGCATCATGCACTGGATCAACGTGGTCGCGTTGACGCTGATGTTCCTGAGCGGGCTGCAGATATTCAACGCGCATCCGAGTTTGTACTGGGGCAATCGATCCGACGAAGGGACGGCGATCTTCGCGCTGGGCGCACGCGAGGATGCGGCGGGCAAGCTGCAAGGCGCCACGCGCATCGGCAAGCACGAGTTCACCACCACCGGCGTGCTTGGCGTATCGAACGGGAGCGACGGCAGTCCGCAGGTCCGCGGCTTCCCGTCATGGCTTACCGTGCCCGGCCCGCAGTGGCTGGCGATGGGGCGGCGCTGGCATTTCTTCTTTGCGTGGGTGTTCGTGCTGAACGGCCTGTGCTACGTCGGCTACGCCATCGCCACGCGACACCTGCAGCGCGATCTGTGGCCCACGGGCGCGGACTGGCGCGGCATCGGGCGATCCATCGTCGACCATCTGCGCTTCAAGCATCCTCACGGCGACGAGGCGCTGCGCTACAACATCCTGCAGCGGCTTGCCTACCTGACGGTGATCTTCGTGTTCGGCGTGGGCATCGTGCTGATGGGGCTGGCCATGTCGCCGCGCATGGATGCGGTGCTTTCACCGCTGGTGGAAGCCGTCGGCGGACGGCAATCGGCGCGGACGATCCATTTCATCATCGCCTGGGGCTTCGTGGCCTTTGTGCTGATCCATGTGTTCGAAGTGTTGATCACCGGCGTGTTCAACCAGTTGCGGGGGATGATCACCGGCTACTACGCGATCGATGCCTCGCCGCGCGACACGCAGCCGCCAGCCGCGGAAGTCGTTTCCTCGGAGGATCGCCCGCATGACTGATCGCCGCTCGTTTCTGCGCATGACCATGGTGGGTGCGGCGGGCGTGCTCGTCGTCGGCTGCGACCGCATCTCGCGCACGTTGTGGGGCCCCGATGTGCTGGGCCAGGCGGAAGGTTTGAACCGCCGCGTGCAGGCACTGTTGTCTCCCTCCGGCAGCATGGCGAAGGAATACACCGAAGCCGACATATCGCCGGTGTTCCACCCCAACGGCACCACCATGCCCGCCACGCCGGCCTATCAGGCCCTGCTCGCCGACAACTTCCGCGATTACAAACTGCAGGTGGATGGCCTGGTGCGCCGGCCGGCCAGCCTCTCCATCGATCAGCTGAAGCGGCTGGATACACGCACGCAGATCACGCGCCACGATTGCGTGGAAGGCTGGAGCGCCATCGGCAAATGGCAGGGAACGGCGCTGTCCGCCGTGCTCGATCACGTTGGCGTCGATCCGCGCGCGCGTTTCGTGGTGTTCCACTGTTTCGACGAGATGGAGGAAGACACGCCGTATTACGAGAGCATCGACCTCACGGAAGCCAGGCATCCGCAGACGCTGCTGGCCTTCGCCTTGAACGACAAGCCGCTGCCGGTGCCGAACGGCGCGCCTCTGCGACTGCGCATCGGTCGCCAGCTCGGCTACAAGCAGGCCAAGTATCTGGCCCGCATCGAACTGGTCAGTTCGCTCGAGGATATCGGCGACGGCAACGGCGGCTACTGGGAAGATCAGGGCTACGAGTGGTATGCCGGCATCTGAAGTTTGCGCCCCCATGGCTGCGCGGCGCGGGTTTGTCGGCGGACTCGTGCACTTGTGCGGGTCGATGCGCCATGCTTGACTCGGCCGCCAACGAACCCGGCGACATGCGGGGGCTTGTGCGCCTCGGCGCCACTGTTCCCGCCTCTCGATGGACAAGGAGCGCGCGATGAAGCTACTGCTCACGTCCGGTGGCGTCAGTAACCGGAGCATCCGCCAGGCCCTAGTCGACCTGCTGGGCAAGCCCATCGAAGAGTCCACCGCGCTGTGCGTCCCCACGGCGATGTACGGCATGTTCCCGAAGACCGCAGTGATGACGTGGCGGCAGATTGCAGGGCTGACGCCCACGCCCATGGTCGAGCTGGGATGGAAGTCCGTGGGCATGCTCGAACTGACCGCGCTGCCCAGCATCGACAGGCAGAACTGGGTTCCCTTGGTACGCGAAACCGACGCGCTGCTGGTGTGCGGTGGCGACGTACTGTATCTGCGTCACTGGATGCGCGAGTCCGGTCTGGCGGACCAGTTTCCATCGCTCGCCGATACCGTCTATGTCGGGCTGAGCGCCGGCAGCATGGTGATGGCGCCGCACGTCGGCGAGGCCTTCGTGGGCTGGAAGCCGGCCGAGGGCGGCGACCGTGCGCTGGGTATGGTCGGCTTTTCGATCTTCCCGCACCTGGACAACGCCATGTGCCCGGAGAACAGCATGGCCGATGCCGAGCAATGGGCCGCGCGCGTGCCGGTGCCGGGGTATGCCATCGATGACGACACCGCCATCAAGGTGGTGAATGGTGTCGTCGAGATTATCTCCGAAGGGCATTGGAGGCTCTTCGAGCGATAGCGTCGTCGGTATACAGGCCAAGAACGACGTCCGCGATCGCGCGGCATGCGACGGGTTTGCTGTGCTGTCGCTCCGTTGCCCCGGATTTCGCGGTGCTTCATCCGGGCTACTCGCTGCCGTGCGTCGTCACGCCGCCAACTACGGCGTGTCGGTTATGTTCCTTCCGCACGGCTCTTTCACGCTTTGCGGGTCCATCACCGACCGGAGTGGAGCATGCTCGTCGACATCTACCAAAGCAGTATCAGCAACGGTTGGTTCGTCGCGGTTCCCACCGGGAACCAGCTCGCCTTTGCGCGTGTTCCGCCCAAGCCGGAGCTGGTGGAACCTCAGTTGTTTCTGCAGGGCACGGATCTGGTCTCGGGCAACTACTTTGTTGGCCTGGACGCGGCGGCGGTGTTGAAGCAGGTGGCGGACCAGGGGTACGCGTTTTTCGAGGCGGGCGTGCGGTGATGCGATCCACGGCTGCGCCGTGCGCTACTGACGGAGGAAATCATCATGTCTCTGGATGCCACACCGGGCCTGGGAAACACCACGCTTGAGGCCCAGATCCTCAGGGCGCTGGTACGGAAGCTGGTGGAGAAGGGCGTGCTGTCGTCCGGCGACGTGCGCTCCCTGTTGCTGGAAGCCACGGAGCATCTGGACACCGTGGTGGGCAACAACCTCACGGTCGAGGAAGCGCAAAGCATGATCAAGGGCGACCTGGCCTCCTTCCTCGGACCCGCCTAGCCAGGCGCCGCCGCGGGCCGGCGGACTGCCGTGTGGCGTCGCTGCCTGCCCTTCCAGGTAAGGCTTGGCCCTGCCGTGCCAGCGAGCGTCGCGCCGAAACCGCGACAGCGCTTGCTTCGGGCGCGTGGCATCCATCTTGCTGCGCATCGGGTGGTATCCGTTCCCATCCACGCGCCTGAGGCCCGCACCGCATGCCCCACCCGTTCGCCAAGCAGCGGCGCGCCGACGATACGGAACATCGACGGGAGTACACGCACTACCTTGCGCAACGCATGGCGCCGGCAATCCGCGCGCTGACGGCGCTGGCGGTGGCCGCCTATCTGCTGGCGGCCGGCGGGCGCGCGCTGCTCAGTTCGTCGCCGGTACCTTTGCCGCTGCGGCTGGCGCCTGTCGTGCCGCTTGCGGTGCTGGCTGTGGCGGCCCGGCGCGAACGGCGGCCGCTGGCGTTGAGCCTGCTGGCGCTCGCCTGCGTGCTGCTGCTGGAAGTGGGCGTCAACTTGAACGGCATCGGCCAAGTGCCGGGCCAGCGGCTGGTGCTGCCCGGGCTGTTGCTGCCGGTGGCGTCGTCGGTGATCTGGATCGGCCGCTGGGATTTCATCGTCGCGATGCTGCTGTGCGCGCTCGGTCCGTTGCCGATGCTGATGCTGGGCTCGGTCAGCGGCGTGCCCGTGTTCCAGTACGCCGTGTACATGACCATCGCGATTTCCGTGGCCGCCGTGCTGCGCGCGTTCATCACGCGCACGCTGTTCGAGCAGTTCCGCCTGGAAAAGAAACTGAGGGAGCAGGCGCACACCGACGGCCTCACCGGCCTGCTCCAGCGCAACCGGTTTCTCGAACTGGCGCGCTACGCCTTGAGCGATATCTACCTGCGTCGCATGCCGGCGGCGCTGCTTTACCTGGATGCGGATCACTTCAAGCAGCTCAACGATGCGTTCGGCCACGAGGCCGGCGATCAGGTGCTGATCCAGCTGGCGAGCGGCCTGCGTGCGCAGATGCGCGATTCGGACCTGATTGGCCGCGTGGGTGGCGAGGAATTCGTGGTGCTGCTGTGCGGCGTGAACATGCAGCACGCGCGTTCGCGCGCGGAGCGCTTGCGCGAGGCAGTGCGTGTCGTGCATCGCCCGGATCGCCTGCTGACGGTCAGCGTCGGCATCGTGTGCTGCGATCGGCCCGGCGAAAACATCGAAAGCCTGATCTCGCGCGCCGACCAGGCCATGCGCCTGGCCAAGAAGAACGGCCGCGACCAGGTGGTCGTCGACGCATCCATCGCCTGAGATCAGGACCGATGCGGCTCCGTAGAAGTTACGGCTGCTCGGGCGGCGGTTGCAGCGTCGTGGCGAGTTCTTCGAGGATGGCGATCTGCTCGTTCAGTGCGTCATGCAGTTCGCTCTGGCGCGTCATCAGCGTTTCGGTGGACGCCGCCTGCTTGAGCTTTTTCAGTTCGCCGTCGAACAGCAGCCACTGCGCCGTGAGGGTTTCGACATTGTTCTTCGCGTAGTGGCGCATTTCCTTCAGCTGCGCGACTACATCGTTGACGTGTTCGAACGGAGTCTTCGTATCCGCGGACATGGCGGCACCTCAGGTCTCATCCGAGGCGGTCGAGCATAGCCACGCCAAGCTGGCTCCCGCCGAAATGGTGCCCGCGCTCTTCATGCTTTCTCGACGCCTGCGGCGTGCACGAGCGCAGGTGTTGCCCACGCGCTCGCGGTGGCGGTTCGCGAAGTCATGGCTTCGCGGCTCGGCTTGCCGCCCCGCAAACATTTCGACTATTCTAGTTTTATGGAAACGACAGACGCCATCGCCGCGCTCACCGCCCTCGGCCACGCCAAGCGCCTGGCCATCTTTCGTCTGCTGGTGGTGGCGGGCCCGGCGGGTCGCATGGCGGGGGATATCGGGGACGAGCTGGGCATGCCCGGCGCCACGCTGTCCTTTCATCTGAAGGAGCTGGCCAACGCGGGGCTGGTGACGGCCGAGCCGCAGGGCCGTTTCGTCTGCTACCGGGCGGCCTTCGACGCCATGAATGGGCTCATTGCCTACCTCACCCACAACTGCTGCGCGGGGAGCGCGGACGCCGGCTGTGCTCCGGTGTCCGGCGCTTGCCGGCCCGGCGACAGCTGCTGATCTTTATTCCGGGGAATCGTCGTGACTCATCGCGTCCTGTTCGTGTGCACGGGCAACTCCGCCCGCAGCGTGTTGGCCGAAGCCACGCTGCGCGCCTGGGGCAGCCCACGGTTCGAGGCGTTCAGTGCGGGCAGCCGGCCCACCGGCAAGATCAACCCGTTTGCGCTCGACACGCTCGACGCCGCAGGCATGCCCACTCACGGCCTGCGCAGCAAATCCTGGGACGAGTTCTCCGGCGCCGGCGCGCCGGCGCTCGATATCGTGATCACGGTATGCGATAGCGCGAATGACGAAACCTGCCCCGTGTTTCTTGGCGACTTCGTGCGCACGCACTGGGGTTTGCCCGATCCGGCGAGCGTGCAGGGTAGCGATGCCGACAAGCACGCCGCATTTGCGCGTGCGCATGCCACGATCAAGGCGCGCGTAAGGGCGTTGCTCGATCTGCCGTCCGACACCTGGGCCGACCGCACTGCGTTGAAAACCGCGCTGGACCGGATCGGCCTGTTCCAGTCCGGGGACGATGCGCATGAGTGAAGCCGTCGACACACAGCCTGCCATCGGCTTGTTCGAGCGCTATCTGACGCTCTGGGTCGCTGCGTGCATCGTGCTGGGCACGGCGGTGGGCCATTGGTTGCCGGGGCCGTTCGCCACTCTCGGAGCGATGCAGCTTGCCAGGGTCAACCTGCCGATGGCGCTGCTCATCTGGCTGATGATCGTGCCCATGTTGCTGAAGGTCGACCTTGGCGCCATGCGCCAGGTCGGGCGCCACTGGAAGGGCATGGGCGTCACGCTGTTCGTCAACTGGGCGGTGAAACCGTTCTCCATGGCCGTGCTCGCCTGGCTGTTCCTGCGGCATGTCTTTGCCGGCCATCTGCCGCCGGGCGAAGTGGACAGTTACGTGGCCGGCCTGATCCTGCTGGCGGCGGCGCCGTGCACGGCCATGGTGTTCGTGTGGAGCCACCTGTGCCAGGGCGAGCCGACGTTCACGCTCAGCCAGGTCGCCATCAACGACGCGATCATGGTGGTGGCGTTCGCGCCGCTGGTGGCGCTGCTGCTGGGCGTGTCGGCGATCACGGTGCCCTGGGCCACGCTGGCGTTGTCCGTGGGGCTGTACATCGTGTTGCCGGTGATCGGTGCAAGCCTGCTGCGGCGCATGCTGTTGGCGCGCGGCGGCGAAGCGGCCCTGGCCGCATGCCTGCGTCGCCTGGCGCCGGTGTCGCTGGGCGCCTTGCTGATCACCCTGACGCTGCTGTTCGGCTTTCAGGGAAAGCAGATGCTGGCGCAACCCCTGATCATCGCGATGCTCGCGGTGCCGATCCTGGTGCAGGTGTACTTCACTTCGGGTCTGGCCTATCTGCTGAACCGCCGCTTGGGCGTCGAACACTGCGTGGCGGGGCCGTCCGCCCTGATCGGCGCAAGCAACTTCTTCGAGCTGGCCGTCGCCGCCGCGGTGAGCCTGTTCGGCCTGGATTCGGGCGCGGCCCTGGCCACGGTGGTGGGCGTGTTGGTCGAGGTGCCGGTGATGCTGTCGGTGGTGCGCATCGTCAACCGCTCGAAGCGCTGGTACGGCGAGCCGAACGGGAAGGGCGCTTCCGCGTGAACCCGACGGACGTGGTCAGGGCTGCGGGGCTCCGGCCGCCGGCGGCGTCGCCGCGGCGCCCACTCTCGCCGTCTGGGATTCCAGCCCGTTGCCCGCCTGCACCATCGTCGCGTTCTGGTTGAGGCAATCGGGCGGCGACAGCGAATAGCCGGTGAGCACGAGCTTGCAGCTCCAGGTGATCTCCGCGCCTTCCTTGCCGTTGCGCTCCCTGGGAATCAGCATCAGCACGGGGTCGGGGTTTGCCCCGGTATTGCGTGTGTGCAAGGTGATCAGGCCGCCGTCGGCGATCTCCGCGGAGGCGATATAGGTGCCCACCGCCGCTGAGCGGTTGTAGTGCAGATCCGTGGCATGGACCTCGGCCAGCCCGCCGCGCACGGTGGCCGCCTCCAGCACGACGTCCTTCAACGCGTTCGCGTCCTTCAGCGCCTCGGCGATGTGCCGGCTCGGGCCGAAGCCGCGCCAGATCGGCACCATCACCAGGACGATCACGATCAGCGTCATCGTCGCAATCAATACGTTGAGCATGGACCATCGATATCGCTTGAGCATGCGTCGCGCTCTAGACCAGTGGCGGGCGGCCAACCTTGCGGGTCAGTCGGAGACTATAGCCCGCCTGCGGTGTAGATGGGGTCGATGCGGTGCCATGGACGTGCCGGCCAGGGCCGGCGGGCGCGCACTGTCGCAGGAGCTATGCGCTACTCTGCGCATGCCCGTTCCAGCACAGGGAACGGGCGCCCGCATCCGCTTTCGACCCCTGGCGGACGTGGGCGCAAGGTTATGCGGCCGGGTCGAGGAGCGGAGCCGATGGAGCTCAAGGCAGAGGTTTGGGATCGCGTCATGGCGTTCGCGACCCAACTGGCGAACGAAGCGCAACCCGAAAAGTACCGGGAGAGCTACGAGGCGCTGAAAGACTATTGCGAATCACAAGGCGCTGCCGGATACGAGCATCCGTTCCTGTGGGAAACCCTCGCGGATTTCACCGAGGATGACCGCGCCGCCATTCCCCTGTACCTGAAGGCCCTGGACAAGGCGTCATGGCCGGATGCGCACGCGTATCGTGCGTCGATCCGCTTTGCGCTGGCCGAGCGCTACCGCCGCACCGGCGAACCCGAGCGGGCGCGCGAGTACGCCATCGCGGCGGACGACGACGCCAGGCAGATCGACGACCGCCAGCTGCGTCGCCGCATCGGCGCGTTCCTGCGCGAGCGGGAATGAGCGCGAGTGCAGGGCGCGTGTCCGCCGCCAAACTCATCCATGCCGGCAAGTCCAGTATGCTTCTGCGAAAGCCCGGGAGCTTCGTGATTCAAGTGAACCGCACCATGATCGACGGGTATTGCGCGCACCATGGATGAGCGCGAGTCGAATGCCCCCTGGGCTGCTGTCGCCTTCATCGTCGTACTCGCGCTGCTGACCTTCGCGGCCGTCTATGCGCCGCGCTTCGAACATCCCAAGGCCGTGGCCCGCGTGGCCATCCCGGCGCCGATCACCGGACCGGCGGTGGAGATCTGGCTGAGCACGGCCGACCGTCGCCTCAAGCTGATGCGACAGCCCGACATCGCGCTGGGTGCGCGCGGCGGTTCGCCCGCCGACGTGGTGATCGACGTGGGCAAGAAGTACCAGACCATGGTGGGCTTCGGCGCGGCGATGACGGATTCGTCCGCATGGCTGCTGCAGAACAAGCTCAGCGACGCGCAGCGCGGCGAGCTGCTGCGCGAGCTGTACGGGCCGCCGCCCAACCTCAACCTGAGCATGATGCGCCTGACCATCGGCGCGTCGGACTTCTCGTTGAAGCCGTACACGCTGGACGACGTACCCACCGGCCAGACCGATCCCGACCTGACGCATTTCAACGTCACCGCCAACCTGCAGGACGTGATACCGACCGTGCGCGAAGTGCTTGCGGTCAATCCCGACCTGCGCATCATCGCCTCGCCCTGGAGCGCGCCGGCGTGGATGAAGAGCAGCGAGAACCTGATCGGCGGCGAGTTGCTGGAGCAGTACGAAAGCGACTACGCGGATTACCTCGTGAAGTACGTCGACACGTACCGCGGCTATGGCATCCCCATCTTCGCGCTGACCCTGCAGAACGAACCCAACTTCGTGCCGATCACCTATCCGGGCATGGCCATGAGCGCGGAGACGCGCGCGCGCATCGTCGCGCAATACCTGGGGCCCCGGCTGGCGGGACGCAACCCGGCGACGGCCATCCTCGAATGGGACCACAACTGGAGCCACCCCGAGCAGCCGCTGGCCGTGCTGGGCGATCCCGATGCCTCGCGCTACATCGACGGCGTGGCCTGGCATTGCTACGAAGGCAGCCAGGCGGCGCAGGGGCGCGTGCATCGCGCGTATCCGCAGAAGGACGTCTATCTCACCGAATGCTCCGGCGGTGACTGGGCCTCGAGCATCAACGGCGAGCTGATCTGGTTCGCGCGCAATCTGCTGGTCACCGGCATCCGGCAATGGGCGCGCGGCGTGATTTACTGGAACCTGGCGCTGGACGAAAACCACGGCCCGCACTTCGGCGGCTGCGCCGCCTGCAAGGGCGTGATCATGATCGACTCCAAGACCGGCGCGGTGAGCCGCAACGACGAGTACTACGCGCTGGCGCACTTCAGCAAGTTCGTCATGCGCGACGCCCTGCGCGTGGCATCCACGGACACCGACGCCGACAAGGGCGTGGCCAACGTCGCGTTCCAGAACACCACCGACGGGTCGATCGTGCTGGTAATGGTCAACACCAACCCGCAGGAGCGACACCTGTCCGTGGCCGAAGGCACCATCCAGTTCGAATACACCATGCCGCCCCGCAGCGTGGCCACCTTCGTGTGGAACACGGCCCAGGTGGGCAACTGGATGCGACGCGCCTTCGAATGGTTGAACCGCGTCGCACCCGGCACGAAGGGGCCGGGTCAGGGTGCGGCTTCGTCGCAGGACTGAACGCTTGTCGCGTCTTGCAGCGCCGCCATGGAACGACGAATGCTAGTGGGACGTTCCTGAAGTCATGCGGCCTGCGGAATGGACGTCTCCTGCAGAAACCGCCACCGGGGTCGCCCCAGTTCCGCGGTGCTCAGCCAGGCCACCGAATGCCGCTGGTTGGACGAGCCATCGGGCAGGACCTGTATTTCGCGGTAGCTCACCATGCACCCCTCGGGACTATCGACGGTCACGGCGACATCGTCGATGGTGATGGCGATGCCCGGCCGCGCGCCGCCGAGTCGCGCGAACAGGTGGCGGGTGCTGTCGCGGTCCAGACGTTCGCCACGCACCGTCACCATCGCGAAGTCATCGTCAAAACAGGCGATCAGCGCATCCAGTGCCTCAGGTGCCGCTTCGCCGCGAAACCACGCTTCGATCTGTTCGTGCAGTAGAACGATTTCGGTGCGGGCTTGTTCCAGTCGGGTCATGCTGCGGATTCCGTTGTGATGGCGCAGCGCGATCATAACGGCCTGCGACCATGATGCCGACAGGCGGCCCAGCCTTGCGATTCACTGCGAACGCAGCACGCCATCGCCGATGCCCAGGCATATACGCAGTGAGGTCACGGCGCGTTTGGCGAGCGAGAGGCGCGCATCGCGCTTCTCACGCGTGGGTCGCGGTGCCGGTGGGTGTGTCGCCAACCTGCGCAGCAACCGCGGATCGGCGATATGTCCGTGCAGGCACAGCAGGTCAAGCCAAAGCGACGGCATCCGCGGCTCCCGGCGGGAAGGATGCGGGACGGTCGACGGTCTCGCCGGACAGCGGCGTGGCCATCATCGACGGGCGTGCGCAGAAGCGTCGATACCAGGCGGACAGTCGGGGACGTCCTGGCTGAAAATCGTGGACCTGGCGGAACTCGATCCAGCTGAGGGCCGTGGCGAGCGCGATGTCGCCGATGTCCACGCGCTCGCCGTCGGGCACGTTCGCTTCCAGGTAATCGCAGGCGGCGATGACTTTCTGCAGATGGCCTTCCAGCAAGGGCGGCCAGCGCAACGCCTCGGGCCGGCGCTGCGATTCCCAGCGCGCGGCAATGCCCGCATCGGCCAGGCCCATGGCGAGCGCCTGCTTGAGCAAGGCCTGCAAGCGCCGCGGCGCGGCGTACGGAATGAGTTTGTCGCCGTGGTGCAGGCCATCCAGGTAGTCGCAGATGACGCTGGAATCGAACAGCACCGTGCCGTCGTCGCAGACCAGCACGGGCACCTTGCCGAGCGGGTTGAGCGCGAACACGTCGTCGTTGCGTTGCACCGGGCTGGTTTCCTGCTGGATCACCTCGAGGCGATCGGCCAGCCCGGCTTCGTGGGCGAACACGAGCACCTTGCGTGCATAAGGCGAGTGTGACTGGTAATGCAGTTTCATGCGGCGAATGCCTGGGTGGTGGAAGTGCGGGCTATGCTAGAGTCCGGCGGCGCGGCCAGCCCGCAACCTGGGGAGCCTCGGCGCATCTTTTTCCCGTCTCGTGTGGGTTTCGCGCTCATGGCCAGTGAACTGGACAAGGTTGACCGACGCATCCTGGGCATCCTGCAGAAGGACGCGCGCCGCCCTGCGGAGCTGATCGGCGCGGAGGTCGGCCTGTCCGCCTCGGCGGTGCAGCGGCGCATCGTGCGCATGCGCGAGGACGGCGTCATCCTCGCGGAAGTAGCGGTAGTCGATCCCAAGCGGGCTGGACGTCCACTGACGATGATCGTCGACGTGGAAGTGGAGCGCGAGCGGCCGGAGCTGCTGGCGAGCCTGAAGCAATGGATCGGCGCCGAGCCGTGCGTCCAGGAGGCGTGGTACGTCACCGGCGCCGGCGACTATGTGCTGATCGTGGTGGCGCGCGACGTCGATGACTTCGAGGCACTCATGCAACGGCTGGTGGCCGACAACGCCAACGTCCGCCGATTCCAGACCCGCGTGGCCTTGAGCACGCTCAAGCGTGGCATGCAGGTGCCGCTGGATGGCGCGGGTTGAGTACGTCGCGTCTCGAAGGTTCGCTGCCAGGTGCTTGGCCAGAAGCGCAGGCGGAAAATGACCGTCACGCCTGGGGCGTTTGATAAAGTACGGCCCTCTCTCCACCACGACGCCATCACCATGAGCAACCAGGCTTTCTATCCCATTGGCACTCCCGGACAGCCGTGGGGCGCGGCGGAACGTGCGGCGTGGCTTGCCAGGCAGACGCGCCACCGCAGTTATGCCGATGACGTGCTGAGCGTCCTGGGGACGCTGCGCGATGCGTTTCACGTCAGCGAGTACGGCGCCTTGCATTATGGCGATGAGCATTACCCGTTGATCGTGGTGCGCAGCCGCGACTGGCGCGACGATCTGCCGGTGCTGGTGGTGACGGGCGGCGTACACGGTTATGAAACCAGCGGCGTGCATGGCGCGCTGCAGTTTTTGCAGCGGCATGGCCGCGACTATGACGGCCGCGCCAACCTGCTGGTAGTGCCCTGTGTCAGCCCGTGGGCGTACGAGCGCATCCATCGCTGGAATCCGGATGCGCTCGACCCCAACCGCAATTTCCGCAAGAGCAGCCCGGCCGGCGAGTCGGCGGCGCTGGTCGACCTGCTGGAGCCGCTGAGCGATCACGTGCTGATGCATATCGACCTGCACGAGACCACCGATTCGGACGAGTCGGAGTTCCGTCCGGCACTGGCCGCGCGCGATGGCAAGCCGTTCGAGCCGGGCGAGGTTCCCGACGGTTTCTACCTGGTCGACGACATCGACAACCCGCAGCCGGCGTTCCAGCAGGCGGTGATCGAGGCGGTGGCGAAGGTGACGCATATCGCCGATGCTGACGCGCGCGGCGAGATCATCGGCGCGCCGCTGCTGATGCCGGGCGTGATCAAGTTTCCGGTGAAGCAGTGGGGCCTGTGCGCCGGCATCACCCACGCGCGCTACGCCACCACCACCGAGGTGTATCCCGACAGCCCGCGCGCCACGCCGCAGCAGTGCAACGACGCGCAGGTGGCCGCGGTGCGTGCGGCTATCGACTACGCCTTGGCGCATCGTCACGATTGAAGGGAGCGCGCGATGGAAGAGGAAGCCACGCCGCAGGGTTTCACCAAGGCCGATGCCAAGGCCTATGCCTGCTCGTACATCCTGCTGAGCCTGCTGCAGCGGATGGACCAGCAGGAGCCCGGCCTTATCGATGCGCTGCTCGACGGCGCCAAGGGCGACTTCGAGGCATCGAAGGCGAACAAGGACCTGCCCCCGCCGGTGTCGATGATCTTCGACGAGACCATCGCATTCCTGGAGCGCGCCAACGCCTACAAGCGCAACATGCAGGAACGCGACAGCGCTGGATGAGCCACGCGAGCCTTCACGCCGTGGCTTTCAACCCGATCGATCCGGACGGCAGATTCGGCAGCATGCCGGGTGCCGCGTCTCCCATGGAAAACAGGTTGCCCTTGATCATGCCGTAGTACGTGCGGCCGGTGCTCGACGTGTAGATGTTGGTACCATCCGTGATCGCCTGGTTGCTCTTCTGGAACACCAGGAAGCTGAGCGGCGAGTTCACGGTGTGGTGAAAATCGATCGGCGCGCCGTTGGACGTGGTGTAGCTGGCGTTGGGGTCCATGGTCTTCGCCATCGCCTGGCTGGCCTTGCGGAACATGCTCATGAAGTTGTAGCTGGTATCCGCAAGGCGGGAGGCCTGGTCCGCGTCGGATGCCGACAAGGGCTGGCCGCCCGCGTCCGACCACAGCGCGTAGCTGTCCGTTGCATCGTCATGGAACGACTGCACGGCCTTGACCAGCGACTGGTTGGCGTTGAGCGTCTGTTCCAGCCACGCCTTGTCGTTGGCGTTGAGCGCGCTGGACACCACCTTGATGGCGCCGTCGTCGGACTGGAAATCGAACGACGCCATGGCAAGGTCGGGCCTGTCCTGGATCACCTGCTGCATGCTCTGCACCAGCGCACTGGCGACATCCTGAAGGTCGCTCTGCAGATGCGCGGATTTGCCCAGCGCTTTCAACGCTTCCGCCAGCTTCGGGCTGTCCGCGGGTGCGGGAGCGGCTTCCACCGATGTGACCGTCGAACTCGACGCGGCGGGCGCCTGGTTCAACGCAGCGGCGCTGAGGGATGGGGTCGATGCCGTGAGCGGTATCGCTCCCGGTGAGGCGATGGCGAGAGGCATGGCAAGTCCTTTGCGTGCTGTTCCTGCCACTTCATCGGCAGGTTTCGCAAGAGCTTGAATGATGCGCGGATCGAACCCTGGCGCGTCAGAACCGGATCGTCGCCGAAGCCAGCACCAGATCGCCCTCGAAATGATGCTCCGCTCCGAACTCCCTGTAGTAGCGCGCAGTGAACGCCACCACGTGTGTGCCCAGTCGTGTGCCGTAGTTCACGGCGGGGCCTGCGCCGTACACGCGGCCCTTGAGCGTGCCGAGCAGGGCGCCCGGGCCGTTGTCGCCGCTGACCTGGCGATAGGCATAACCGGCCAGGCCCACTTCCCAATGCGGCGATAGATGCTGGCCGATGGCCAATTCCAGATGCGCCTCGTTGCCGCTGCGGTAATGCGTGACGTCGTTGGGTGCGTTGACGCCGTAGCCGATCGCGGCGGAGAACTCGGTGTGATGGCCGAACGGCGCATAGGTGAAGGCCCATAGCGCGTCGCCCGCCCAGCGGTTGTGCCCGAGCGAAGGCGTGAAGCCCTTGTTGTACGTGCCGGTCGGCGCCCACACGGTGATGGCCACCGCATGCGTGAACGAGGGCCCCACGGCCCAGCCCAGGCGCGCGCTCATCGCCGTATCGGCGCTGCCCGATCCGCTGACCGAGCGCGAGATAACGCCGCGCGGTGCGCTGATCTCGCCACTGAGTTTCAGGTGCGCATAAGGCGCGGTGATCGAGACGGCCAACTGGCCGCCCAGCACGCGCTGTCGCGGTGCATACAGCAGGTTGATGCCGGCGCTGTCCGTGCGCTTGTTCAACGACATCAGCTTGACGCCGCCGAGCGAGGCGCCGCCCGCGTCGCCGGCGTAGTGCAGCATGACCAGCGTGACGTACCAGCCCGGTGCGGGCGTGAGGCCGGCATCCAGCGACTGGCTGCCCAGCAGGTAGAGTCCGCCGCCGCCTTCCGTGGCGTGTATCGCTGGACTCATCCCGGCCAGCATCAGAAGGATGGCCGCTATCCCTGCGCTGTAGCGTCGATGGCATTCCATGAATGTCCTCGGCGTGCCCTCAAGCATGTGTCATGCGGGCGCGATGATGCCGAGGCCCGCCTTGCCGTAGTCGATCATTCGTCGTTCGGTAACCGCCAGCGTGCGCCTGCGCGCTGGCGCTGGCTACCGTATTTGTACGTAACGCCGTGCCGGTTCGAGCCGGCACGTCTCCATGCGCGGGCGGCTCAGGGTTGCGGATGTTCCGGCGCGCCCGTCGGTGTCACGACCACCGTCGGCAAGGTGCGGTAGGGCAGTTTCGGCGTGGCCGCCTGCGGGGCGAGCTGGGAGGGATAGTCGACATTCCAGTCCGCCCGGCTGTTGATTTCACTGGCCGATGGCTGGCCGTCGCCGGCGGATGGCATCGGGCTGGCCGACGCGCCAGGCGGCATGGGGTTGGCGGCGAAGGCGAACGGGCTGAAGGCGAGCGTCAGCCACACGGTGGCGGCAAGCAGGGCGCGGAAGCGGGTCATGGTGGTTTCTCCGAGTGGGTGGCGCTCAGGCGAGCGTGATCACGACGTCGATGTTTCCGCGCGTCGCCTTGGAGTAGGGGCAGGTCTGATGGGCGGCGTCGATCAGCGCGCGGGCGGTGTCGCGATCCAGGCCCGGCAGCGAGACCGTGAGGCGCGCCTGCAGGAAAAAGCCTTCGGAACCCTGGCCCAGGTCGATCTCCGCGCTCACGGAGGTCTCGGCGGGCAGGTTGATCTTCTGCGCGCGGGCGGCATGGCGCATCGCGCCGGTGAAGCAGGCGGACCAGCCGGCGCCGAACAGCTGCTCCGGATTCGTGCCGGGCAGGTGGGAGCCGGGCACGGAGAGCTTGAGGTCGAGCTGGCCGTCGTCGCTGATGGAACGGCCCTCGCGGCCGCCGGTGGTGGTGGTCTTGCCGGTATAGAGAATGGTGCGGTCGGACATGGGGAAGTCTCCTTGGGGTGGTGTGGTCAGGGCTGTGCATCAGCCGGTGGGGATAGGAGACGCCCGGCGCGTATCGCCGATGTGTCCGGCGCGGTGGCTCTTGGCATCGCCATGTATCGCCGCCGCAGGCGGATACGTTCGGATACAAACCGGGCCGGTGGCGGGCCGCGGCGGCGGATACAAAGCGATACAAAAAGCCCGGTGGCGGGACACGCCCGGTACAAGCGGGCCTGTTTCCATAGGCAGGTCGGCGGCGCCGTGCCGCGATCACTTCCGGAGAACCGCTCATGTCCTTCCTTCGCTACGCCGTTGCTGCCGCGGCTTTCAGTGCAGCCCTGTTCATCGCGCTGCCCGGCACATGGAACAGCGCCAGCGCGCAGACACCCGTGGCCGATGCGCCCGCCGCCGGCTTCGACGGCGCCACCCGCTGGCTCAACTCGCCGCCGCTCTCCTTGCCCGCATTGCGCGGCAAGGTGGTGCTGGTGGAGTTCTGGACGCGCGAATGCATCAACTGCCTGCACGTGCTGCCGCACACCAAGGCGCTCTACGACCGCTACGCGGGCGATGGCCTGGTGGTGGTGGGCGTGCACACGCCCGAATACGACGAGGAGCAGGACGTCACCGCCCTGCAGCAGGCGATCCGCACGCTGGGCATCCGCTATCCCGTGGCGATGGATAACGACCACCGGATCTGGAACGCTTACGGCAACCAGTACTGGCCGGCCATCTACCTGATCGACCGCGAAGGCCACGTGGTCTACCGCCACGTCGGCGAGGGAGACTACGATCAGACCGAGGCGCAGGTGCGCCGGCTGCTCGGCAAGGCGTGACACCGGCGCGCGCGGTTGCGTCCCACTATTGGAGTAGGCATGGAACACATCGACCATATCCTCGTCGTCGATGACGACCACGGCATCCGCACGGGCATCGTGGATTACCTGCGCAAGAACGGCCTGCGCGCCAGCGCCGCCGCCGACGGCCGCGAGATGTTCGCGCAGCTGGACTCCTCCGCCTTCGACCTGGTGGTGCTCGACATCATGATGCCGGGCGACGACGGCCTGGTGCTGTGCCGCACGCTGCGCGGCGGCAAGCACAAGCACGTGCCGGTGGTGCTGCTCACCGCGCGCGACGACGAAACCGACCGCATCATCGGCCTGGAAATGGGCGCGGACGATTACGTCACCAAGCCGTTCTCCCCGCGCGAACTCTTGGCGCGCATCAAGGCGGTGATCCGCCGCACACGCATGCTGCCGCCCAACCTGCGCGTGACCGAGAGCAGCGACGTCATCGCCTTCGGCCGCTGGCGGCTGGACACCACCGCACGCCACCTGCTCGACGAGGACGGCACCGTGGTGTCGCTGAGCGGCGCGGAGTTCCGCCTGCTGCGCGTGTTCCTCGATCATCCGCAGCGCGTGCTGTCGCGCGACCAGCTGCTCAACCTCACGCAGGGCCGGGACGCGGAACTGTTCGACCGCTCCATCGACCTGCTGGTGAGCCGCCTGCGCCAGCGCCTGCAGGACGGCGCACGTGAGCAGACCTACATCAAGACCGTGCGCAGCGAGGGCTACGTGTTCTCCATGCCGGTGATCCTCAACGGCGACCAGCCATGAATGCCGAGGCGACCAATGCCCTGCGGCGCTGGTGGCCGCGCAGCATGGCCTCGCGGCTCTACCTGATCATCTTCGTCGGCCTGATGCTGGCGCAGGGTTTGTCGTTCGCGGTGCTCTATACCGAGCGCATGCAGAGCGCGACGGCGGCGATGTTCAACACGCTGGAGCACGACGTGGGCACCTCCGTCGCCGTACTCGACCGCCTGCCCGCCGCCGAACGTCCGCGCTGGCTCACGCGGCTGGAACGCGACAACTACTTCTACCTGCTCGGCCCGGGCGAACCGGGCCGCGAGCTGACCACGGCGCGTTCCCGCTACACCACCGACCTGATCGCCAAGGAAGTGGGCCCGGACTATCGCGTGTACGGCAACACCATCTCGATGTCGCCGGAGCGCTACCAGGTGCATTTCACCCTGCACGACGGCACGCCGCTGACCTTGCAGATCACGCCGCGCATGAAGCCGGTGGCGTCGTGGCTGCCGTTCGTGTTCGTGCTGCAGGTGATCCTGCTGCTGATATGCACCTGGCTGGCCGTGCGGCTCGCTACGCGGCCACTCGCCACGCTGGCGGAAGCGGCGGATGCGATGACGCCGGCCGCCAACGGCCCGCGCGTGCCGCAGGACGGCCCGACCGAAGTCGCGCGCGCCGCGAAAGCCTTCAACACCATGCAGGATCGCATCGCGCGCCATCTCAAGGAGCGGCTGCACATCCTCGCGTCGATCTCGCATGACCTGCAGACGCCGATCACCCGCATGCGCCTGCGCGTCGAGGCGCTTGACGAATCGCCCGAACAGCAGCGCATCCTCGACGACCTGCGCGAGCTGGAACACCTGGTGCGCGAAGGCGTGGCCTACGCGCGCAGCGCGCACGGCGGTTCGGAAACACCGGTGAAGCTGGACGTGGGCGCCTTCCTGGAAAGCCTGGTGTTCGACTATCAGGATGTCGGACAGCCGGTCAGCATGGCCGATGCGCCGGCGATCACCGCGACGGTTCGCCCGCAAGCGCTGCGCCGCGTGCTGGTCAACCTGATCGACAACGCCATCAAGTACGGCGGCTCGGCGGAAGTGGCCCTGCGCCGCGCCGACTCCGGTGCGTTCACCATCACCGTCTCCGACCGCGGCCCTGGTATTCCCGAGGACCAACTCGAACAGGTGCTGGAGCCGTTCTATCGGCTGGAATCCTCACGCAACCGCGATACCGGCGGCTCCGGCCTGGGCCTGGCGATCGGCGCGCAGCTGATCGCCTCCATCGGCGGCCATCTGCAGTTGTCCAATCGCGAAGGCGGCGGGCTGCAGGCGATAGTGACGTTGTCCTGAAACCGGCCCTCAGGGACACAGCAGCGGAATCGACACGCGCACGCGCAATCCCCGCCCCATCGGCGCATCGAGCAGTTCGATGGAGGCACGGTGCAGGCTGGCGGCGCGGGCGACGATGGAAAGGCCCAGGCCGTAGCCTTCGCCGCGGCTGCCGTGTTCGCGGTGGAAGCGGGCGAACACGTCGCGGCGGCGATCGATGGGAATGCCGGGGCCGTTGTCGATCACTTCCAGCGTGGCTTCCTGCCGGCTTTGCGTCACGGCGAGCTGGATATGGCCGCCGGCGGGCACGTAGCGCAGCGAGTTCTCCAGCAGGTTGCGCAGCAGCGCGACGAGGGCAGGCGCGTAGCCTTGCACCAGCACGCGGCCATGCTGTTGCGTGAAGCCGAGTTCCACGCCGCGCCGCTGGATGACGGGCGCGAGCTCCTTCACCACGTCGTCGGCGACCTCGGCCAGGTCGACCGGTTCGAACTGCGTGGATGCTGCACCCGCTTCGAGCTTGGCCAGCGCCAGCAGCTGTTCCACGCGCCGGCTCAGCGTGGCGACGCTGCCGTGCGCGCCGGCCACGCTGTCGTGGATCTCGTCGGGGTCGACGGTTTCCATCGCGCTTTCCAGGTTGAGCTGGATGGATGCCAGCGGCGTGCGCAGTTCGTGCGCCACGTCGGCGCTGAAGCGGCGCTCGCGTTCCAGCGCATCTTCCTGCCGCGCCAGCTGTTCGTTGAGCGCCGCGAGCACGGGACGCAGTTCGCGCGGCGCGTCGGGCAGCACGATGCGCTCGCGGCTGCCAGGTTCGCGTTCGGACAGGGCGGTGGTGAGGCTGGCGAGCGGACGCAATCCGCGGCCTACCGCCCAGCCCACCAGCAGGGCGAGCACGGGCAGGCCGAGCAGGAAGGGCACGCCGTGATCGATCCACAGCGTGTAGACGATGTTCTCGCGGCTGTCGTAGCGGTCGGCGGTGCGGATGACGTACTGGCTGGCCGGATCGACGTAGTTGAACACGCGCCACACGTGGTGCTGCTTCTTCAGGTCGTGATACGCGGAGCGGTCGTCGGGCGTGGCGGGCAGGGTCATCAGGTTGACCGTGCCGAGCAGCAGCCTGCCCTGTCGGTCGAACACCTGGAAGCCCACTTCCGATTCGTGCGTGGCGACTTCGCCCTGCGCGGCAAGCACGCTCTTCTTCTGCACGGGCACGATGATGCCGTCGTGGTTGGCGAAGGTCTGCAGGCCGGACTGGCGGATCAACGCGGCCACGGTGTGCGCCGCCTCGGCCAGGCGCGCGTCGGACAACACGGCCATTTCGTCGCTGGTGCGGTAGAAGCTGTAGAAAGCCAGCGGCAGCAGGAACAGCACCAGCAGCGCGATGATCATCCAGCGCAGGCGCCCGCGCAGGCTGGTGGGTTTCACCGCGCGTCCCGTGGAATCATGTAGCCGAACGCGCGCACGTTCTGGATGGTGTCGAAGCTGAGCTTGCGGCGCAGCGAATGCACCAGCACGTCGAGGGCGCCGTCGGTCACCACTTTCTCGCCGCCGTACAGCGAGCTTTCCAGCGTGTCGCGGCGCACGACGCGCCCCGAGCGTTCCATCAGCGCCTGCAGCAGCGACAGCTCGCGGCGGGTCAGGTCCACCTTGTTGCCACGGAAGCTGACTTCCAGCGTGCCCAGGTCCAGGCACAGCGCGCCGACCTCGATGCGGTTGGCGGCCAGCCCCTGCATGCGGCGCGTGAGCGAGCGGATGCGCGCGGCCAGTTCATCCAGGTGGAACGGCTTGGTGAGGTAATCGTCGGCGCCGGCATCCAGGCCGTGGATGCGTGCCTGCACGGCATCGCGCGCGGTGAGGATCAGCACGGGCGTGGCGAGGCCGCTGTTGCGCGCTTCGGTAAGAATGTCCAGGCCGTCCTGGCCGGGCAGGCCAAGGTCGAGCAGCACCAGGTCGGCGCTGCTGGCCTGCATGGTGGCGATGGCGCCGGTGCCGTCGGTCAGCCAGGTGACGGTGTAGGACAGGCGCTCCAGCGCGCGCTGGATGGCCGCGCCCAGCTCCAGATCGTCTTCCACGAGGATGATGTGCACCGTGCGCCCCTTCGTACCAGAACGGCAGGCCTGGGGATTCCCGGGCCTGCCGTCGATTGTCTTGCGGTTTTGTTACGGTCCGGGGAAAAAAGTGCCCATCCGTGGGCGTGCTCCATCGAGACTGGAAGGGGAGGATCACGGCGTCTTCGGAGCCAAACCGGCGGCCCGCAATTCCTCGCGGGCTGCCGCCAGATCGTGTTGCAGGGCCGGCGAGGCGAGCATGTCGGTGGCGAGCGCCGTGCCGAATTCGCGTCCTGCGTAGATGTCCTGCAAGGTGTGCACGCCCTTCACCACGCGGCGCCAGCCGATGTCGCGAGCATGCTGCATCAAGGCGTCGGCATCCTGCGGAAACAGCTGCGCCAGCAGGATCGCGTCCACCGTGGCGCGGCTGGAATGGCCGCTGGGATAGCCGAAGCTCTTCTTCGCGGCCTTCTCCGGATGATCGGCGCATTCGGAAGCGGGCGGGCAGGGGCGCGGGCGTTTCCAGTGATTCTTGGAAAGGTCGACCGCCTGCTTGGTTTCTTCCTCGGCCTCCTTGAACAGCGCGGCCACGTGCGGAAGCTTGTCCGCGCGGAAACCGTCACCGATCACCGGGGCAAAGTCGAAGGCGTTGAACTTCTCTTCCTTTTTGGCCTGCTCGAAGTCGGCCGCCGAACGGTCTGCAAAGGCGCGGTCGGTGGCGGCGTAGTCGGCCTTGTCTTCCGCGCTGCCCGGCGTGCTTGGCGCGGGCAGCACGGCCATCGCGACGCTGACCTGCGTGTCGCTGAGGTAGGCGTTGGCGTGGCCGTCGCGGGCGGCGGCCAGCGGCGGTGCGAGCAGGAGCAGGGCGAGGAACGTTGGCTTGAACATCATGCGACTGCCTCGTTCCTTACAGTGCGAGCGACAGCGAGGCGAACCAGCTGCGGCCCGGCAGCACGTAGTACGAACCCACGTTGCCGCTCACCGAGTTGATCACCAGGTTGTGTGCGTCGAACAGGTTGTCCACCTGCAGGCGCACCTTGTAGCTCTTGATCACCGAGCCGCTGAGGTTCTGGCCGTAGCCCAGGCTCATTGCCGCCTGCCAGTAGCCGCCGGTGCCGATGGTCGAGGTCACGGAAGAGGCGACGTCCGGATTGAAGCTGGAGTTGTACGCCTTCTGGCTGCCCGTGTACTTGTCGTACAGCGAGGCGAAGAAGCCTTCGTGTTCGTACATCACGCCCAGCGCCGCGGTGCGGTTGGGCACGTTGGGCATGTCGAGGCTGGAGCCCTTGAAGTACGCATCCTGCAGCGAGCCGTTGGCGAACACGCTGGCGCCGGCGCCCACGTAGTAGGTGGCCTCGCCTTCGATGCCCTTGATGTAGGCGCCCTTCGCCAGGTAGTAGACCGGTTCGGTGGTGCCCGGCACCGTGGTGGAGAACTGGTAGTTCTTGTAGTTGATGAAATACACGTCGGCGTCGGCGTTGAAGCGATCGGTCTTGTAGACCGTGCCGAACTGGTAGTTCATCGTCTGCGTGGGATGCGTGTTGTTGGCGGTGGGGTCGGGCACGTAGAACTGGTTGAGGTTGGGCGTGAGGAAGCCCTGCGCCGCCTGCGCGTAGACGCTCCACTCCTGGTTGAACGTGTAGTTCGCGGTGAGGTAGCCCAGCGTCTTGTCCCAGCTCTGCTTGTAGTAGAGCGGGGTCTTGGTGGTCTGGTTGATCGGCGCCTCGATGTCGCGGCTCACGTTGAAGTACTTCACGCCGGGGGTGATGCTCAGGCCGTCATACGCGTACCACTCGTATTCCGCATAGAGCTGACCGGTGTGCAGCTGGTCGGTCATGATGTACTTGTACGGGCCGCTGTACACGCCCTTGCTGTTGAACGTGCCGAAGGTCGAGGCGCCCGGCTTAACGTCCACCGCGCCGCCGCGGCCGTAGTCGATGGCGATGCTGCTGCGGCTGTTGTTGGTGTACTCGTACCAGCCGCCGGTGCGGAACTGGCCGTGGTCGTCCGCGTGCACCAGCTGCAGTACGTCGCCCCAGGCGCGGTAGTTGTTGATCTTGACGTAGCCGCCCATGTTGGTGGGCGATGCCTTCGTGCCCACGTACGGGCTTTCGTGGCTGGTGTTGTCGTAGGCGTAGGTATAGACCTTGTTGTCCAGCGACCAGGTCGGCGACAGCAGGCTGTGCACGCCCAGGTATTCGAGGTCGGTCTGCTTGGTCTGGTAGTTGTAGCAGGCGCAGTTGGTGCTGGTGCGGTCGTCGTTGAGGCCGAAGTTGCGGCCCAGCTGCGCGATCTGCTGCAGCGTCAGCGAACTCAGGTTGGGGTTGTTGAAGCGGATGTAGTTGTAGTTGCTGAGGAAGGTGATCTCGGTGTTCTCGCCGATCGGCTGCACGTACTTGATGTAGCCGGTCTTGCGCGACATGTCGCCGTCCGTCTTGGCGGTGTCGGTGCTGATGTACTGCGCGCTGGCGATGAACTTGCCGCCGCCGAGGTCATCCAGCTTGCCGGAGTTCACTTCCAGGTGCGTGAGCGAGGTGTCGTAGCTGCCGAAGCTCTGCGTGGGAATGAACGAGAACGAGTCGGTCGGATCCTTCGAGCTCAGCGCCACGGTGCCGCCGAAGGTCGCCTCGCCGATGGTGCTGGCGTTGCCGGGGCCGCGGTCCACCACGATCTGGCCGAGCATCTTGGCCGGGAAATAGCTGCTGGTGTGGTGGCTGAAGTCGTTGGTGTCGCCGAACGGAATGCCGTCGTAGGTGACGTTGTACTGGTTGTCGTTGAAGCCGCGCAGCGTCATCTGCTTGGACTCGCCCAGGCCTGGGCCGGCCGGGCTCACATTGGTCACGCCCGGCGAGATCGCCGCGATGGTGGCGTAGTCGGCCGTGGGCGCCACGTGGTTGCTGATCCAGTCCAGCCCGATCACCGACTGCGGCTGGGTGATGTTGAGGTCGGCCTGCGTCGGCGCCTGCGTGATGGCGGACTGCGCGACGGTGCCCTGCACCTCGACTTCTTCCAGCTCTTTCGGCGCCTTCAGCGCGTTGGCTTTGGACGTCGATGCGTCCGCGGTGGCATTGGCGGTGGCCGCGTCGACGTCGGCGGCATGCGCAGGCACGGCCAGCGACAGGCTGGCGATCAAGGCAACGGCGATCGCGCTGGAAATCGGGCGCAGAAGAGGATGCGACGCCTGCAGGCGCCGGCTGGAATCGTTGGACATGGCGGTATGGGCAGTGGCTGGATTCAGCGCACTAGCCTGAATTTGCCATTTGACAGTTCTGTTGCAGCCGGGTGATGCGCGGCGGCGAATGACTTAGCGGCGTCTTAGGGGCCGGCGGCGCGTGGTGCATTGCGCGGGGCCGCTGCCTCGAAGCCGCGTCGGCCCGCTACTTCACCGGCTCGGCGAGCGGCTTGCCCTTGTCGATGATCCAGGTGGACAGCGCCACGCCGCCATCGCTGCCGGGCGCCGCGGCCAGGCTGTGCACCGCGCCGCGCGGGTTGAAGAAGTGATCGCCGGCCTTCAGCACCTGGTCCGGCTTGCCGCGCGTCTTGAGCACCAGGTTGCCCTTGAGCACGTAGCCGGATTCATCGCCATCGTGAAAATGCCAACCCACCACGCCGCCCGCGGGAATGTCGGCCGTGCCGAGGATGATCTCCGTGCCCGGCACGCCGCTTTGTTCGTGCTGATCCAGGATGGTGCGCTTGGGCTGGGGCGTGGCGCTGGCGGGCGCATCCTGCGCGCAGAGGGCGCCGCTGATGCACGTGGCGGCCAGCAGGGCGGTGATCACCAGTATGCGGATCGACATGGCGGCTTCCTCGGTGCGTGCGGAGAGGAGCCGCATGCTGCGCGTGCCGGCGTTACGGCCGCGCGAAACCGCGATGGGGCGAGTCCACGGCGCGCTTGGCCTATCATGCGGCGTTCCCCTCTTTTCCAGCTGACTCCATGAGCACTTCCACCACTCCGTTGCGCGTCGCACTGATCGGTTACGGTTTCGCCGGCAAGACCTTCCATGCGCCGTTGATCCGAGGCGTGCCCGGTCTGGCGTTGAGCACAGTCGTTTCCCGTGATGCCGGCAAGGTGTACGCGGACCTTCCCGACGTGGAGGTGGTGGCCACGCCCGAGGTCGCACTGGCCGATCCGACGCTGGACATGGTGGTGATCGCCTCGCCCAACGACACGCATGCCCCGTTGGCGCGCGCCGCGCTGCAGGCGGGCAAGCATGTGGTGGTCGACAAGCCGTTCGCGCTCGACGTGACGCAGGCGCGCGAGCTGGCCGCCGTGGCGGAACGGGAAGGACGGGTGCTTTCGGTATTCCAGAACCGCCGCTGGGATACCGATTTTCTAGGCGTCCGGCAGTTGATCGCGGACGGCCGCCTGGGCGACGTCACGCATTTCGAATCGCATATCGACCGCTTTCGCCCGCAGGTGCGCGAACGCTGGCGCGAGCAGCCCGGCGCCGGCAGCGGCCTGTGGTACGACCTGGGTCCGCACCTCGTGGATCAGGCGCTGTGTTTGTTCGGCCTGCCCGATCGCGTATGGGCCAGCCTGGCCGTGCAGCGCGACGGCGGCTCGGTCACCGACTGGGCGCATGTGGTGCTGGAGTACGGCCAGCGTCGGGTGCTGTTGCATGCGAGTATGCTGGTGGCAGGCGGCAGTCCGCGCTTCATCGTGCATGGCACGCGGGGCAGCGCGGTGAAGATGAAGATCGATCCGCAGGAAGCGCAATTGCTCGCCGGCCTGCGGCCGGGCGATGCAGGCTGGGGCGAGGACTCCGATGCGCTCCTGCTCTATGACGGCAACGGCAATGTCGAACAGGTGGCTGCGCCCCGGGGAGACCAGAGCCGCTACTACGCCGCGTTCCGCGATGCCGTGCGCGGGCAGGGCGCCAACCCGGTGACGCCGAAGCAGGCCATTACCGTCATGGCCGTGATCGAAGCAGCCATGGCATCAGCAGCGAATGGGCAAGCTGTCGAGTTGGCTTTGAGCGAGGAAGAACGCGCCGCGTGGGCGGCAGCCTGAGCCGGACAAGTCGCGAAGTCCGCGCGAATCGGCATGCGTAGCGCGAGGACGGTTCAGCGCGATTTGACAGGAACGTATTGCTTCTGATCGCCTACGCGCTCGCCCTCGGCATCCACGTTGGCGCATAGCCCATCGCCGCATTGGATCAGATCGGACTGGCTGATCCGGCGGCCAAGTTCCGCCTCGACGCGATAGCGTTGCGCTTCCTTCCCGCTGGTCCAGGCCCATAAGCCGGCGCCACCGGCAAGCAGCACCGCGCCCACCGCCATGAGGGCCAGCGACTTCCACACCATCGTCGTCTGCGCCCGATTCAACTGCCGGCTTTGCTCGCGGGCCGCGTCCGCCGCCGACGCCAACTGCTTCGCCGTGGTTTCGGCCTGCTGATGGATCTGGCCCATGGCCCGCGCGGCGTTGTCCGCAAGCACGCGCCTCGCGCTGTCGCTGATGACCTGCAGGGCTTCGTGGCCCAGGCGCTGTCCGCCGGCTTCCAACTGCCCGCTCGCTTGCCGCAGCGCGGCGGTGGCTTGCGCCAATTGACCGCGCAGCTGCGCGTTCTCCTGCTTCTGCGATTCGATCAACAGGGTCGACTGCTCCAGCAGTCGCCGCTGCATCTGCGTGGTTTCCATCAACAAGGCCTGCGTGCGCGCCATCTCCTGAGTATCCATCGCCATCCTTCCTTTTCTGACCAACACAAGCGCATGGAGAGCCCTTGCTCCCGTTGTTGCGCTTCCTAAAGATCACGCCTCTGCTCAGGGCCATCGCGCTCGTTGGAACGTTGAGCTGGACGCTATCACGGTGGATGCACGGCGTCCGACGAAATGGGGCGACATTTGGCGCGACGTCTTGTGGGAAATCGCCGCTTGAAATGGTTTGTGCGTCACACAGCGCACGGCACGCGTGTCGAGCCAGCGGATGAAGGCACTTTCACGCCAAGTTGATCTGTTGCGTCGAGAGCCTGAGCGGATGACTCGGAGGCTGTTGCCAGCTTGAGAAATGCGGCCACAAAAAAAGGCCCCCTTTCGGGGGCCTCATGGATCGGCTCTAGGGGGGCGACCGATCCGGGGTGTCGGTGCTCGTGGGAACGACCGACGTGCATAGAATGCCTCAGGGGCAAGGCCTTGAATGTAAGCGAAATACTACAAGCCAAGTAGGCGCGTAGATGATCGCGTGTCAGGTGGCCCGTGGTGCCCGTGTTATCGGTTCACGGCCTGCATCATCGGGCCGGCGTAGCGGGCGCCCGCGGCGACATCCGGGGGGAATACCGCGTCGATGGCCTTGAGCTCGTCCGCGCTCAGGGTGATGTCCAGCGCGGCGAGGTTTTCGTCCAGTCGCGGGATGCGGCGGGTGCCGGGGATGGCGAACATGTTGTCGCCCTGCGCGAGTACCCAGGCCAGCGCCAGCTGTGCCGGCGTGCAGCCCCTGTCGGCGGCGATGCCTTTCACCTTTTCCACCAGTTCCAGGTTGCGGTAGAAGTTGTCGCCCTGGAAGCGCGGGCTCTGGCGGCGGTAGTCGTCCGCGTCGAAATCGTCCGGGCTGCTGAACGCGCCGGTGAGGAAGCCGCGCCCCAGCGGCGAGTAGGCGACGATGCTGGTGCCGGTCTTGGCGCAGGCCTCCACCATGCCGTTTTCCTGCGGGTCGCGCGTCCACAGCGAGAACTCCACCTGCAGCGCCGCGATGGGATGCACCTTGGCCGCGCGTTCCAGCGTGGCGCCCGCCGCTTCGGAAAGCCCGAGGTAGCGCACCTTGCCGGCCTTCACCAGCTCGGCCATCGCGCCCACGGTTTCCTCGATGGGCACGTTGGTGTCCACGCGGTGCTGGTAGTACAGGTCGATGTGATCCACGCCCAGCCGCTTGAGGCTGGCGTCGCAGGCCGCGCGCAGGTACTCGGGGCGGCCGTTCACGCCGCGCACGGACGGGTCATTGGGGTCGCGCACGATGCCGAACTTGGTGGCGAGGAAGGCCTGGTCGCGACGGTCGCGGATGGCCTTGCCCACCAGCACTTCATTCGTATGCGGGCCATACACGTCGGCGGTGTCGAGAAAGTTGAAGCCGCGCTCCAGCGCGTGGTGGATGGTGGCGATGGATTCGGCGTCGTCGCGGTCGCTGCCGTAGAACTCGCTCATGCCCATGCAACCCAGGCCGAGGACGGAGACGGAGGGACCATTCTTGCCGAGCTGTCGCATATGCATGGGGATGTCCTTGTGCAGGAGGGGAGGGAAGCGGTGGTGCATTCTTGGCCATGACGGCCAGCCGATAAATGCTCAATAATCGCCATATCTGTTGTGGAAATCGCCAACAATCGCCGGGGCCGTCCATGGATCGTCTGCAAGCCATGCGGGTGTTCACGCGCATCGTCGAGCTCGGCAGCTTCACGCGTGCCGCGGACGACCTGAGCCTGCCGCGCGCCACGCTCACCCACACCATCAAGCGGCTGGAAGAGCGCGTGGGCGCGCACCTGCTCCAGCGCACCACGCGCCGCGTGCGCCCGACGCGCGACGGCGAGGTCTATTACAACCATTGCGTGCGCCTGCTGGCGGACCTGGACGCGGTGGAAGCGGATTTCCGCGAGGCGGCCGTGGTGCCCAAGGGACGTCTGCGCGTGGACCTGGCCTCGTCGCTGGCGCGCATGGTGTTGATTCCGGCGCTGCCGGCCTTTCTGCAACGCTATCCGCAGATCGAGCTGGACCTTGGCACCAGCGACCGCTTCATCGACCTGGTGCAGGAAGGCGTGGACTGTGTGCTGCGTGCCGGCGATCTGCCCGACTCCACCATGGTGGGGCGGCGCGTGGCGAACCTGTCGCAGGCCACGGTGGCCAGTGCCGCCTACGTGAAACGCCGTGGGCTGCCGCAGACGCTGGCCGATTTGCAGAACGGACACGTCGCGGTGAACTGGTCTTCGCCCACGACGCGCCGCACCTCGCCGCTGGAATTCATGGTGGGCAAGCGCATGCGCGAGGTGAGCCTGCCCTCGGCGATCACGGTGAGCGGCACCGATGCCTATCTGGCCTGTTGCCAGGCGGGGCTGGGCATGGCGCAGTTTCCGCGCTACCGCGTGGAGGATGAACTCAAGCGCGGCAAGCTGGTGGAAATCCTGCCGGCGATGCCGCCGCCGGCGTTCCCGGTGAGCGTGGTGTACCCGTCGCAGCGGCCGTTGCCGCTGCGACTGCGCGTGTTCATCGACTGGGTCGCCGAGGTGATGGGCACGCTGCGCTGAGCGTCAGTTCATTCTTCCCACGCGGGCCGCTTGCTGATGCCGCCTTCGGTGCGCAGCGCGTTGGCGTCCATCAGCTTGCCGTCCATCATCACCACGTCGGTATGGCGCAGGTCGCCGATGTTGGCCGCCGGGTTGCCGTCGACCAGCACCAGGTCCGCCGCCTTGCCCACCTTGATGCTGCCGGTGCGCTGATCGGCGCCGACCAGGTGCGCGGTGGCGATGGTGGCGCTGGCGAGCGCTTCTTCGTTGGTGAAGCCGGCCTGCACGTAGAGCTCCAGTTCGCGCACCAGCTCCATGCCGGTGCCGTCGGTGCCGGCCACGATGGGTACGCCGGCCTTGTGCATGGCCGCCACCAGCGCCTGCAGCTTGGCGAAGCTGGCGCGATAGTCGGCGCGCGTCAGGTCCTTGGGCACGGTGAAGCCGCCCTGGCGAAAGCCGCGTTCCACGGCGGGCGGCAAGGTGCCGACAAAGGGCGCATAGGCTGGCGACAGGTCGCCGTTCTCCGGCACGTACAGGCTTTCCGCGATGACCAGTGTGGGGTCGGAGGTGATGTGCCGCTGCGCCATGGTGGCGATCAGCGATTTCATCGGCTCCTTGTCCAGATCCACGTTGCGCGCGTAGCGGCCCGGGCCTTCGAAGCGGCCCATGCCGTTGGACGCCTTCACCACGTCGTCGGGCATGGCCTGCATCATCACGAAGTAGATGTGCGTGATCTCGTCGTAGCCATCGTCGATGGCTTCCTGCGGACGCATGCCGGCAGGCAGGTGGCCGTGCACGTGCAGGCCGTCCTTGTGCGCCTCGGCGGCGGTGGCCTTGACCCAGTCGGGGTTGAACGTGCCGTAGATCTTGATGGCGCCGAAGCCATCGGCCTTCGCCTTGTCGACCAGCTTGACCGCTTCCGCCTGCGAGGTGGCCACGGTGGCGACCTGCGCGGTGTTGGGACCCTTGCCGTCGATCAGCACCGACGGATACACGTGCGGCGCCAGCAGCTCGCCCCTGGCGCGACGTTGCGCGCGCGACAGCGTCATCGCGTTGTTGTTGCCCGGATCGCGCACGGAGGTAATGCCCAGCGAGAGCAGCATGGGGCCGGCGGCGTCATCGGGCACGTGCTGGTGCGAATCCCACAGGCCGGGCACGAGCGTCTTGCCGGTGCCATCGATGACCTGTGCGTTGTTGGGCACCTTCACCGTGGCGGCATCGCCCACCGCCGTGATCACGCCCTTGTCCACGATCACCGTTTGGCCGTCCGCGAAGCGGGAACCGTCGAGGAAGGCGCGCACATGGGTGAAGGCCACCGGTCCGGCCGGTGTTTTCTGCAGCCGCGGCACGATGGCCTTGGCGTGCTCCGCCAGCGCCTCGGCCTGCGCTTTCTCCAGCACCGGCAGGGACGACTCGTAGCCTTGCGGCAACCACGCCAACCCATCGACGAAGCCGAAGAAATGATTATTGGCGTCGGCCCACACCGGCACCGGCGTGTTGTTGAGGCCGCTGACGGCATACGCGGTGACCTGCTGCTTCGCCGCGCCGTCGCCCACGGTGATGGTGACGAGTTTCTCCGCATGCGCCTTGCCGCCCGGCAGCAGGGCCAGGGTCTGGCCAGGCGCGGCCAGCAGGCTTTCGAACATGTCGGCGGTGACGGCCATCGGGCCGCCGAACGGCACGTATTCCGCCGGCGCGGCATAGGGCGCGGAGCCGGCGTCGACGGGGCTCTTCCAACTGGCCTTGCCGTCCTTCATCGCGAAGGTTTCGCCGGCATCGCCATTGGGCGTATGGCCGCGGATCACCACCGACGCGAGCATGCCGTCGCTGCCGGGCCTGGCGGCGCTGTCCACTTCCGTGGCCATGCCGCGCAGCAACAGGCTGTCGCGACCCATGTGGGTGCCGTCGGCGGTGGTCCAGCGTGCGGACGTGCCGTGCTTGCCGGCGGTGGAAAGAATGCTGAAGCGCTGGGCGTTGGCTGGCGGCGTGGCCAGCGACTCGGTGGCGGCGGGGGTGTCGGCCAGGCAGGGCAGGGCCAGGAAAAGAGCGAACACGACGAACGGGGCGCGCATGGGAAAAGCCTCCGATGGGTTCGCCGCGCAGTATGGCGGGCCCTATGCGCGCGGACAGCTGCCAAATGGGCTAGGCAAGCTTTCGGCACGCCAACGGCCGGCCGACATGGCTCAAGTTGGAAACACCGCCGCCGATAACCGTGCCATACGCCGTCCTCGGCGGCGTACTCCCGCCGTGGTCAGATCCTCCGCGGCGCCGTTGTACTGCCCGATGGGAAGTGTTTTCGCATGACCGCACACAAGCCGCACGTGAAAGGGAATCGCGTGGATTGGAGCGACCCGCGCCTGCAGGCGTTGCTGCGCCGATCGGAGAACTGGAAATTGGACAACCGCGGCACCTACACGCCCAAGGACGTGCAGGTCCATCTCGGCTGGGGCGCCTCGACGGGCCGCCCGGCCATCCTGGTGTGGGAGCGCGATCAGGTCATGATGCTGGAAACCCGCTTCGCCATTCCCGTGGGCGAACAGGTGCGCGTGGACGAACCGCAGGGCGAGAAACTGCGCAGCACTTGGGGCATCGTGGTGGAAGGCCGCGAAGGCTTCCGTGCGGAAGACCGCGCCAATGGCGTGCACCTGCACTGGCTGCATCTGCGCTGAGCGCTTTGGCGACTGACGTTGCTCCGAGCGCGGCGCGTGCGTGTCTGTCGTTCACTGCTCGGCTACTGACGGATGCAACGCCGTCCTCTCAAGGGCAGCCACTTGAGCTCCATGCACGCAAATAGAGCTTGATGTGTTGGCCGATGATGGAGATGCGCGTCGGCTGCTGAGGATCTCAGGCGCCCACATGCGGCAACGGCGGCACCGTGGCCGGCGTGCCGTTGGAATCGAGCGCCACCATCACGAAGCGGCCCGTGGTGCACACGCGGCGATCGCCGGTCAGCGGATCTTCGGCGGTCAGTTCCACTTCCACCGTCATCGAGCTGTGGCCCACACCGACGATGCGCGCCACCAGCTCGGCCAGCTGGCCCTTGCGCACCGGCACGCGGAAGTTCACCTCTTCCGAGCGCGCGGTGACCACGGTGCGGCGCGCATGGCGCGAAGCGACGATAAAGGCGGCCTTGTCCATCCAGGCCAGCGCCTGCCCACCGAACAGCGTGCCCAGGTGGTTGGTGTGGTCGGGAAAAACCATTTCGAGCATGCGCGCTTCCGGCAGCGCGGCGGGCATGGGTGCGGTGTTGGCTTGGCTCATGGCGGGATCGGGGATCGCAGGGGTAGGATGGCGGCGCAAGCGGGGACAAGGAGATCCACATGCGCTACTGGTTGTTCATGGCAGCCGCCATTGTCACCGAAGTCGTCGGCACATTGGCGATGAAATACGGCGCGCACCACGGCTCGCAGACCCTCGGCCTCGCCGTGATGTACGTGATGCTGGTGCTCTCCTACACCAGCCTGGCGATGGCGGTGAAACGCATCCCGCTCGCCGTGGCCTACGGCGCCTGGGAAAGCCTGGGCCTGGTGCTTATCACGCTGTGCAGCGCCTGGCTGTTCGCGGAAGACCTCAAGCCCGTCAAGCTGATCGCCATCGTGCTGATCATCGCAGGCATCGTGCTGCTGGAGCGCGGCACCGACGAGGCACCCAGGGAGACCGGCCATGCTTCCTGAGTTCCAGCCCATCCACCTGCTGTACCTGGCCATCGCCATCGTGCTGGAAATCGCCGCCAACGTGCTGATGAAGCAATCGCACGGGTTTGCGTACAGGCGGCCCGCGATAGCGGCCATCGCGTGCGCGCTGGCGGCGTTCACGGCGCTGAGTTACGCCATTGCCGGCATCCAGCTGTCGGTGGCCTATGGCGTGTGGGGCGGCGTGGGGCTGATCGCCACGACGGTGCTGGGGATGACCTTGTTCGGCGAACGGCTGCGCCGGTCGGGCTGGATGGGGCTGGGCCTGATCACGCTGGGCGTGTGCCTGTTGAAGTTTGCGTGAGCGAGGGCACGCCGGATATCCGCCATCCCCAGACCAATGGCATACGTCCCCGCCCATCAGTGACACTACGATGAAAGGTCCGGCCCAAGGCAAACCCGCCGGTACGCCGTGATTGACTGGGGAGTAGGCATGACATTGAACACACGTGGCGCGCGCCTTGCCGGCGCGCTGGCGCTGGGTGCGCTTTCCATGGGCGCGATGGCCGAGGGCCGCACCCTCACCAACGACGACTACGCGCATGCCGAGCGCTACGTGGGCTACAACGTGACGCCGCTGGTGGATCACGCCGTGCAGACGGTGAACTGGCTGGACGACACGCATTTCTGGTATCGCGACCACGATGCCAACGGCGATCGCTTCATGCGGTTCGACGCCGCCACCGGCAAGGCCGAACCCGCGTTCAACCATCAGCAGCTCGCTGAGGCGCTGGGCAAGGTGCTCGGCAAGCCGGTCAACGCGGCGAAGCTCGGCATCACCGCGTTCGCGCCGACGCTGGATGGCCGCCTCGACGTGAACCTGCATGGCAAGCACTACCTGTGCGACATGAAGGGCGAAGTGAGCTGCACCGCCGGTCGCGACGAGAGCATCGACGGCGTGGGCCATGAGCCTGGCGTGCTGTCGCCGGACAAGCGTTCCGAAGCGTTCGTGCGCGACTGGAACCTGTGGGTGCGCGACGTCGCCACCGGCAAGGAGTCACAGATCACTCTCGATGGCGTGGAGAACTACGGCTACGCCACCGACAACGCCGGCTGGAAGCACACCAGCAAGGCCATCCTGGTGTGGTCGCCCGATTCCAGGCACATCGCCACCTTCCAGCAGGACCAGCGCAAGACCGGCGACATGGTGCTGGTGGGCACGAACGTCGGCCATCCCAAGGTGGAGAAGTGGAAGTATCCGCTGGTGGGCGACAAGGACGTGACCATGATCGAGCGCGTCATCGTCGATGTCGATGCGCGCAAGGTGCTGCGCCTGAAGATGGAACCGGACCAGCACCGCTCCACCTTGTGCGACGACGTCAGCTGCGGGCGCGATGGCGGCTGGGACGACGTGCAGTGGGCGCCGGACGGCAGTTCGCTCGCCTTCGTTTCGTCCTCGCGCGATCACAAGCAGGCGTGGTTCCGCGTGGCGGACATCCACACCGGCGCGGTGCGCACGGTGTTCGACGAAAGCGTGCCGACCTATTACGAGAGCGGCAACGGCAAGGTCAACTGGCAGTACCTGCCGGCCAGCCACGAGGTGGTGTGGTTCAGCGAGCGCAACAACTGGGGCAACCTGTACCTGTACGACCTGGACAGCGGCAAGCTCAAGCATGCCATCACCACCGGCGAAGGCAACGTCACCGAGGTGCTGAAGGTGGACGCGGCGACGCGCACGCTCTGGTTCCGTGGCGTGGGGCGCGAGCAGGGCGTCGACCCGTACTACCAGCAGTTCTACAAGGTGAGCCTGGATGGCGGTGCGCCGGCGCTGCTCGCACCGGAGCCGGCCGACCATACGATCACGCTGTCGCCGGATGGACGTCTATTCGCGGATGCGTACTCCACGCCCACCACGCCTTCCGTCACCGTGCTGCGCAGCGCGCAGGACGGCCACGTGGTGAACACCATCGCCAAGGCCGACATCACGCGCCTGCTGGCGACGGGCTGGAAGGCGCCGGAGCCGTTCACCGTGAAGGCGCGCGACGGCAAGACCGATCTGTACGGCCTGATGTTCAAGCCCACGCATTTCGATCCGTCGAAGAAGTACCCTGTCGTGGACTACGTGTATCCCGGCCCGCAGACCGGCTCGGTGGGCTCGCGCAGCTTCAATCCCGCGCGCGTCGACCACCAGGCGCTGGCGGAACTGGGCTTCATCGTGGTCGCCATCGACGGCATGGGCACGCCCTGGCGCTCCAAGGCTTTCCACGACGCCTACTTCGGCAACATCGGCGACAACACCATCCCCGATCAGGTGGCCGGCTTGAAGGAGCTGGGCAAGCGCCATGCGTGGATCGACATGAATCGCGTGGGCATGTGGGGTCACTCCGGCGGCGGCAACGCCACGGTGACGGCCATGTTCCGCTACGCGGACCTGTTCAAGGTCGGCATCGCCGAAAGCGGCAACCACGACAACCGCAACTACGAGGACGACTGGGCGGAGAAGTGGCAGGGCCTGCTGGTGACCGACAAGGACGGCAAGAGCAACTACGACGACCAGGCCAACCAGAACCACGTCGCCGGCCTCAAGGGCCATCTGCTGCTGGCCCACGGCACCATGGACGACAACGTGCCGCCGTACGAGACGCTGCTGGTGGTGGATGCGCTGATCAAGGCCAACAAGGATTTCGACCTGCTGCTGATTCCCAATGCGCATCACGCGTATGGCGCGGCGGCGAATTACATGATGCGCAAGCGGTGGGATTATTTCGTGCGCAATCTGGCGGGGGATGTGCCGCCTAGGGAATATGAGATGAAGCCGCCGAAGGATTGATGAGGGTTGTCTCTCTTTTCATCGGTAGAGATGCGTCTTCGGTCATGCTTGCCTCACCGCTCTTGCTCCCTCTCCCCTTTGGGGCACGCGGGGAGCAGCCATGGATGGCTGCGGCTTTGAGGAGTGAGGAGAGGGCTGGGGTGAGGGGTGGGTGCTCGCCGCAGCGCTTCATTCTTTAGCCGTCATCCCGGCGTAGGCCGGGATCCAGTGACTCTGCGCTGGGTTGTCGCGCAAAGGGTGATCGGTTCTTTTTTTGCGTTGCCGCGACCGGGCCGCCTACACGGCGGGCGTTCCGACCTCCTGCCGGAGGCCGGGTCACTTTCTCTTGCTTGCCCAAGAGAAAGTAACCAAAGAGAAGGGCCCCCGGATGAGGCGCCTATCGGGCTGAAGCCCGATAGGTTCGCGGACGGGTTACGGGCTTTTCGACGGGGCATCCTGCCCCGACGAAAAGTGCCTGGCGTCCTGCCAGGCACCCCTGCGGGGCCTGATCTCCACCCGCCCGCCGCCTCATACGGGGACCCGGAAGATCAAGAGCGTCGAGCCGACGGCTCGTGCCGCTGTGCGGTACATCGCGTCGTGGTGGGGCCCGGGCGCCCGTGCCTGAAAAGCAATCTGTCAGCCCCTTGTCGCCACTACCGGCGCGACTCCACTCGCCCGCAACGCCGGTCCCAGCACCGCCGCCTGCCCGATCAGGCACAGCACCAGCGCGCCAGCCGGCACGTAGAACCAGGGCAGGCGTTCCAGCGCGTATCGCTGCATCAGCAGCATGTTGAGTCCGTAGGCCAGCGCTACACCGAATACGACACCGGCGCCGACGATCACGAAGTTCTCGGTGTGGAAGTAGCGCAGGATGTCCCGTCGCGTTGCGCCGACGGCGCGGCGGATGCCGATGGAGCGGCGGCGTTGTTGTACCCAGAAGCTGGCCAGCCCGGCGATGCCGGCGGCGGTGATCAGCAGCAGCGCGAATGCGGCGCAGAGCAGCAGTGAGATCATGGTGCGGTCGCGGCGGAAGTAGTCGTCGCGCAGGTGGGTGAAGGTTTGCGGGTTGCGCAGTACGCGGTTGCTGTCGAGCGCGGTGAGCACGCGCCTGGCCTGCTGGAGTATCCGTTCGCGGTCCTGCGTCGCGCTGCGCATCACGTAGGTGATGCTGGCCGTGTCGGGCAGCATGGAGAATAGCGTCACGTAGCCATTGCTCTCCGACTCATCCAGCGTCGGGCGCAGCATCTGCTCCACCACGCCCACGATGCGCACGGGGCCGTCGCCGGGATAGATCACCTTGCCCAGCGGATCCTTGCCGGGGAACAGTTTCTCGGCGAGCGCGCGCGAGATGATGGTGGAGGGCACGTGGTTGATGCCGGCCCAGTCGTGCGCGGCGTCGAGGGAGATGTATTCCTCGGGAAGAAACGCGCGGCCGGCGACCAGGTGCAGGCCCAGCGTGCGCAGTTCTTCCGGCGTGCCGCTATAAGCCGTGGCCGAGGTCATGGAAGGGCCGTTCGGTTCGAAGGCAATGCCGTTGCTCCAGTTGTGGCCGCTCAAGGGCAGGGAGTCCACAGCAGCGACGGACTGCACGCCGGCGATGCCGCGCAGCGCGGCCAGGTCGGCGTCGTGCCGGGCCAGCGGGTTGGCGGATTCATCGACGCTCACGCTTTCGATCAGGGTCAGTTCGTTTTCCGCCACACCGCTGGGTGTGCGCATCTGGGTAAGACGGTGACCGATGATGGAGGCGACGTTGCAGACGATGGCGCAGGTCAGCGCCACCTGCATCACGAGCAGGCCCACGGTGAGCTTGTGGCGCGTGAGGCTGGCGATCAGGGGAGAGTGCGACATGGGCAGGCCTCATTGCGTTTTCAGTTGAAGCGCGGGCGGAATGCGGCAGGCGCGCCATGCGGGCAGCAGGCCGGCGATGACGCTGGCCACCAGCGCAAGCAGGAAGGTCGCGAACAGCATGCTCAGGTCCATCTGCGCGAGCTGGGCGTAGCCATCCGGGCGTTGGCGCACGCTCCACAAACCGAGGCAGGCGATGAGCAGGCCCAGCACGCCGCCGGCAAACCCGATCACGCACGACTCCACGCCCAGCTGCAGGAAGATGTCCCAGCGCCGTGCGCCCAGCGCGCGGCGCACGCTGATCTCGTTGCTGCGGCGGAGGAAGGTCGCCAGCAGCAGGCCCACGACATTGAGCATGCACACCACCAGGAAACCCAGCGACAGCGACAACTGCAAGCGCAGGTCGTCGGGAATGGCGTGTTCGTGCGCCAGCCAGTCCATCAGGCCGTAGAGCTGCGGGTTGGCGGGACGCGGCATGCGGCCGTGAGCCTGCTGCTCGCGCCAGTAGCTGCGCAGGTAGTCGCGGTACGCGCTGGCCTTGGCTGCGCTGTCCAGTTGCGTCCAGAACTGCAGCCACACGCAGTGATCGCTGGTGCGCGCATCGCCGCCGCTGTCCCAGCAGGAAAAGCGTCCGTTGAAGTCGAGATTCAATTCCTGCGCGGTCTGCAGCGGCAGGAAGAACTGGTCCGCCTTGCCGAACACGCGCCCGTTGATCTGCGCATAGAACTGCGGCTGCGGGTTCCAGTGATCCACCACGCCGATCACGCGGAAATCGGTGTTCTTCAGGCGCACGCTGCGGCCGATGGCGGAGGCGTTGCCAAACAGGCGATGGCTGAGTTCGCTGCCGAGCACCACCACGCGCGCGCGTGCCTCGTCGTCCTCGCTGCGCCAGCCGCTGCCCGCCGCGAAAGGCACCTGGAACATGGCGAAGAAATCGGTGGTGACATATCGGCCGGTTTCATAGAACGGCAGCTCGCCGCGCTGCGTGGGTCGCACGGGCACGGCGCCGCCCGCCATTGCGGCCTGGCGATCCGCGCGCTTCGCCCGCAACAGGTTCATCGCATCGGGCCAGGTGAAATTGCCATCGGGCTCCGGCGACTCCGAGCGATCACGGGCCAGCGGGCGTGGGTCGATCACCGGTGCGTAGAGCTGGCCGCTGCGCCCTGGCAGCGGGTCGCCGGAAAGCACATGGAAGATGGTGATCATGGTCATGCTGGCGCCGATGCCGAGACCGATCACCAGCACCATCAGGATGGCCAGCGCCTTGCTGCGTCGAAGACTGCCGATGGCGGTGGCTGCGTAGTAGCCGAGCATGTCGTGTCCTTTGCGGTGGCGCGGCAGCGAATGCGGGCAAGCCGCACCCATCGCCCCGGCCTGTGCCGGGACGTTCGCGTCGCGTTGGCGTGTCGTGCGCGGCGGCGGAACGCGCCGCCGCGCGGGTTCAGCGGTTGCTGACGGGTTGGGCGACGCCCTTGGCTAGCGCGTCGTCCAGCACGTGGGACATCTGTTGCGCAGCCTTGGCCGACGCTTCCTGCTGGCGGCGGCTCAGTTCGCGCTGCCGTTCGCTCAACGCCTGCTGCTGCTGTTCGAGCTGGTGCTGCTCGCGCTCCAGCCCGGCGCGTTCGCGATCGATCTGGGCGCGTTCCGCCGCAAAGGCGGCACGCTCTGCATCGCCGCGATCGCTGGAGGGATAACTCGCCTGGCGCACGAGCATGTCGCTCTCGCGTTGCGCGATGTTGCTCAGGCGCTCGCCGAATGCCGCCTGGCGCGCGCCGATGCCGGCCATCTTGCCGCTGAGTTCGCCCTGCTCGCCGCTCAGCCGTCCCTGCTCGCGGGATACCTCGGTGACGGCGGCATAGGCGCCTTCGGCGCGGGCGACATAAGCGTTGTCGCGGATGACATAGGTGTCCGCGCCGCGACGGAACATCACCAGCGGCGTGGTGGCGCCGGCGCGCAGGTTCTTCGCGGTCGACAGGTCGATGTCGCTGCCGTTGATGATCACGGTGTCCTTGTCGAGCAGCGCGAAGCCGTAGGAAGCGCCGTCACGCGTATCGATGTCGATGTGATGCGCCGTGAATCCGGAGGCTGGAGGTGCCGGTGGTGCGGGCGGCGGTGCCGGCACGGGCGGCGTGTGGGGAGCCGGCGGCACCGCGGGTACGGCAGGCGGCGGTGGCGGTGCCGGTATGGCGTGCCGTGAAGCATGCGGCGCCGGTGTCGGCGGTGCCGGGGGCGTCGGCGGTGTGGCAGGCGTGGCAGGTATGGCCGGCGTTGGCGGCGTTGGCGGCGTCGCAGGCGTGGCCGGGGTCGGCGGCACGGTCCAGGCGCTCGATGCCGTTGCCGGTGCATCCGCCTTCGCCTGCGTCACGCGGTAAGGCAACACGCCGATGGCGGCGACCAGCGCGATGATGAGGCCGCTGCGCAGGCGCGAGGTGGTGTCTTCGCCGCTCAGCTGCAGCAGGGTCAGGCGCCGCTTCAGGTTGTGGAAGGTGGGCGACGCGCCGGCCAGGCCGGCATGCAGCGGATGCGCCACGCCAAGGCGCAGCAGCAGCCTGCCGTAATCCTGCGGCGCGGCATCGTGCTGATGCACGACTTGCGCATCGCACGCGGCTTCGCGGTTGAGCGCGTACTCGCGCATGGCCCACGCCACCATCGGGTGGAAGAAGAACAGCCGCTGCGCGATGCCGGGCACCCAGCCCATCCACAGATCGCCGCGGCGCAGATGCGTCAGCTCGTGCGCCAGCGCGAGCGCGGATTCGTCCGGCGACAGGTTCTGGTCCGCAGGCAGCAGTACCACGGGCCGCCACAGGCCGCTGACCTGCGGCGAACGGATGGCATCGGATACGCGCAGCGAGGGACAGCGACGCAAACCCATCGCGCGCGCCTGGTCAGCACAAAGAGCCTGCAGCGCAGGGTCTTCGAGCGTATGCGAAGCGCGCACCACGGCGCGTGCTTCGCGCCAGTGCCGCAGCGTGGCGATCAGCTGCACGATCACGCCGGCCAGCCACAGCGCGAACAGCACGGGTAGCACGTTCGACCACGTGAAGTGCGCGGGCGGCGTGGTGGATTTCGCCGGCGGTTCCGCCGCGGTGGCCAGCGTGCCCGTCGATGGCGCACCGGCCTGGCCCACGCTCGCGATATTGTGCTCGGTCGGCGCCGTGGTGGTCATCACCAGGGTGGTGCGATCGCTGCTGCGCGTCGTGGTGGTGGTCGTCGTCACCGTGGTGGGCGTGGGCGAGAGCAGCGGCAGCGCCACCGGCGTCGGCAGCAGCAGGCCGAGCAGCAATTGCACGCCAAGCAGCCACCACAGCAGCGAACGCGTGGCGGCGGAAAGGCGATGCAGCCGGCGATTGATCAGCCACACCGCGCCCACCAGCAGCGCGGCCTGCAGCGAGGTCCACGCGAGGCGCGCGACGATTTCCTGCGCAATGGGAAGAAAGGCGGTCATGTCAGGACTCCTTGCGTCGCGTCTGCAACTGGTGGACCAGCGCTTCCAGTTCGGCCAGTTCGCTGTCGCTGACGTCCGCGCGTTCGGACATCCACGCGACGAACGGCGACACCGAACCGCTGAGTGTCTTCTCCACGAACTGGCCCACGGCGCTGCGCATGACTTCGCCGGGTCCGGTCGCGGGGCTGTAGCGGTACACGCCCTGCACTTGCTTGCGGCGCAGATACGACTTGCCGCGCAAGCGTTCCATCATGGTGAGCACGGTGGAGCGCGCGAGGCCGCGCGGCTCGCCGAAGCCGGTGGCGACTTCGCCCACCGATGCGTTGTTGTGTTCGGCGAGGTATTGCAGGAGCGCCAGCTCCTGATCGCCGATGGATGGCTTGCCCATGTCCACGATCCTGGTGACTACAACTGTAGTCACGCTACGCCCTGACTACAGTTGTAGTCAATAGGCCGGACGGGATGAATTTGCGTCAGCACTGACTTGTTGCAACGCACAAAAATCGGAGTAGAGTGCGCGCCGTCCTCATCCGATGGCGCGCCTGGAGTGCGCTTATATGACGGCCTACCCGCAACCGATGGCTGACCTTTCCCGCCACGCCGGGCCAACGCTTCCCGCGACCGGTTAGCCAGCTTTCCTACTCCTTCGCGCGTCGACCGACGGCGGCAGCTGCGTGTGCCGTTGCGGCACGGCTGCGAATGGACGTCCAAACAAAATCACTCATCACCCATGGGGAAAACCATGAAGACGCTTGTCGACTGGCTGGCGCGACGGCTGTGGCCGTTCGTGTTCTGCCTGCTGCTGTACGTGGGAGTCATCGGGCCGGAACTGATCTCGGCCGCCAGCACGCTGGCCGTGGTCGTGGGCCTGATGTTGCTGATCCTGCTGCTGGCGTGGGGCTATCTGCTGTTGCGCCGCGGTTTCACTCACAAGGAATGATCGCCATGAAACGCATGTTGAAGCTGTCGTTGTCGCTTTGTGCCCTGATACTGGCCGCCTGCTCCAAGGTGCCGGCGGGCCATGTCGGTGTGAAGTTCCAGATGTACGGGGACGACAAGGGCTCGCTGCAGGAATTGCCGCCGGGACGCTACTGGGTGGGCTGGGGCTACGAGATGTATACGTTCCCTACCTTCACGCAGACCTACACATTCACCCGCTCGGTGTCCGAGGGCCGTCCCACGGACGAGTCCATCAGCTTCCAGACCGCGCAGGGCCTGACGGTGAATGCGGACGTGGGCATCACGTACCACATCGATCCGTCGAAGGTGACGCTGATCTTCCAGAAGTACCGCAAGGGCATCGACGAGATCACGGACGTCTATTTGCGCAACATGATCCGCGACGCGCTGGTGAAGGAGGCCTCCAGCCTGGACATCGAATCGGTCTACGGCAAGGGTAAGGCCAACCTGATCGAGGCGGTGCAGAAGGACGTGAGCGAGGAAGTCTCCGCCGTCGGCATCGACGTGGAAAAGATCTACTGGATCGGTGAGCTGCGCCTGCCGGACAACGTGGTGCAGTCGATCAACGCCAAGATCCAGGCCACGCAGATGGCCGAGCAGCGCCAGAACGAAGTGGCGCAGGCCAAGGCCGAGGCGGAGAAGGTGGAGGCGGAAGCACAAGGCCGCGCGCAGGCGCAGATCACCATTGCCGAGGCGGAAGCCAAGGCCATCGCGCTGAAGGGCGACGCCTTGAGGCAGAACCCGAACGTGGTGCAGATGTCGGCCATCGAAAAGTGGGACGGCCATCTGCCCACCTACACCGGCAGCAGCGCGTTGCCGTTCGTGGGCCTGGGGAACGTGCAGGGCAAGTGAGCCCACACGCTTTCCGCGGATGCGGCCATGGACGGCCGTGATCCGGAAACGAAGAGGCGCGGCTCCCTGCCTGCAGGGATCGCCGCGCCTTCAGGCCATCAGGCCATCAGAACGACATGTCGAACGCGACTTCGCCCTGCACGCCCACCTGGTAGGCCGACACGCGGCGCTCGAAGAAGTTGGTCACTTCCTGCACGTCCTGCAGGTCCATGAAGTCGAAGGGGTTCTTCGAGCCGTACTTCTTCGGCAGGTCGAGCTGGGTCAGGCGCTGGTCCGCGCAGTATTCCAGGTACTGGCGCATGTCCTTCACCGACAGGCCGGCCACGCCGCCGGAGAGCACGTCCTCGGCGAACTGCGTCTCGCAGGCGATGGCTTCTTCCAGCATCTCCTCGATCTGCGCGCGCATGGCGTCGTCGAACAGGTCGGGTTCTTCCGCGCGCACGGTGCGCACCACGTCGAACGCGAACGCCATGTGGCAGCTCTCGTCGCGGAACACCCAGTTGGTGCCCGAAGCCAGCCCGTGCAGCAGGCCGCGCGAGCGCAGGAAGTACACGTAGGCGAACGCGGCGAAGAAGAACAGGCCCTCGATGCACGCCGCGAAGCAGATCAGGTTCAGCAGGAACTGGCGGCGCTGTTCGCGCGTCTCCAGCTTGTGCAGGTTCTGGATGGAGTCGATCCACTTGAAGCAGAACTCGCCCTTCTGACGGATCGACGGGATGTTCTGGATCGCCGCGAACGCCTTGTTGCGCTCCGCCGGATCGGGAATGTAGGTGTCCAGCAGCGTCAGATAGAACTGCACGTGCAGCGCTTCCTCAAAGAGCTGGCGCGACAGGTACATGCGCGCTTCCGGCGCGTTGATGTGCTGGTAAAGGTTCAGCACCAGGTTGTTCGCCACGATGGTGTCGCCGGTGGCGAAGAAGGCCACCAGGCGATGGATCAGGTGGCGGTCCGCGTCGGACATCTTCGAGCGCAGGTCGGTGACGTCCAGCGAGAAATCCACCTCGTCCACCGTCCAGGTGTTCTTGATCGCGTTGCGGTACATCTCGTAGAACTCGGGATAGCGCATCGGGCGCAGGGTGAGTTCGAAGCCGGGATCAAGGATGCGAGGAGTGAGTGAAGAGGAGTGAGAAGTGAGAGAGTTGACTTCGTTGCTGACAGAGGAGGTCATGTGCATTACCGGAATACTGTGGTGTGGGGCAAGGCGATGGAGATGGCCTGCGAGATCTATCGTTTGGCGAAGCTGCTTCCCGAAGAGGAGAGGTACGGCCTGAGGAGTCAGATGACCCGCTCTGCCGTGTCAGTGCCGAGCAATATCGCCGAAGGCTGGACGCGTGAATCGAAGAAGGAGAAATCCCAGTTCCTCTCCATTGCTCATGGCTCTCTGGCGGAACTTGAAACCCAACTGACGCTGTGCGAAAGGATTGGCTGGCTCAGCGCGCAGAGAACGGCCTACGTGCGGGAACGAGTGGAGGAAGTAAGCCGAATACTGACAACTATGCGCAGAAATCAACGAGCGCCGTAGTCGCCTTCTCTCACTACTCACTTCTCTCCACTCTTTCCTGCTCTTACTGACACGCCTCGCAATACTCCGGATTCTCCAGCGAGCAGAACACTGCCGCGTTCGCCTGTTCCTGATCCACGACCGGAGCGGCCGGTTTCGCAACCGGTGCCGCCGATACCGTGGTCTTGGCGATCTTGGTGGCCGGACGCGAACGCAGGTAATACGTGGTCTTGATGCCGGACTTCCACGCGTACATGTACATGGAGCTGAGCTGGCCGATGTTCGGGTTTTCCATGAACAGGTTCAGCGACTGGCTCTGGTCGATGTATGCGCCGCGCGCGGCGCCGAGATCGATCAGTGCCTTCTGCGGCAGCTCCCACACAGTGCGGTAGATGGTGCGCAGGCGTTCCGGAATCGCGCTGATGCCCTGGATGGAGCCTTCCGCCAGCTTGATCGCGTCGCGGATCTCCGCCGTCCACAGGCCCAGCGTCTTCAGTTCTTCCACCAGGTAGCGGTTGACCACCAGGAAGTCGCCCGACAGCGTCTCGCGCTTGAACAGGTTGCTCACCTGCGGCTCGATGCACTCGTAGCAGCCGGCGATGGAGGCGATGGTGGCGGTCGGGGCGATGGCGATCAGCAGCGAGTTGCGCAGGCCCCTGGCCTTGATCGATTCGCGCAGTTCGTCCCAGCGTGCCTTGTTGGTGGGCGTGGCGTTCGGCCAGTAGTCGAACTGCAGCTCGCCGTTGGCCGCGCGGCTTTCCGCAAAGCCCGGATGCGCACCGTGCTCGGCGGCCAGTTCGTTCGACTGCCACAGCGCGTTGTAGTAGATCTCCTCGGCGATGCGCGTGGAGAGCAGCAGCGCTTCGGCCGAGTCGAACGGCAGGCGCAGCTTGAAGAACACGTCCTGCAGGCCCATCACGCCCAGGCCCACCGGACGCCACTTGTTGTTGGCGACCTTGGCGGTGTCGATCGGGTAGAAGTTCAGGTCGATCACGCGGTCCAGCTGGCGCACCGCGGTGCGCACGGTGGCGGCGAGCTTGTCGAAATCGAATTGGCCGTCCACCACGTGGCGCGACAGGTTCACCGAACCCAGGTTGCATACCGCCGTTTCATCGGCGTTGGTGACTTCCAGGATCTCGGTGCACAGGTTCGACAGGTGGATGACGTTTTCCGGCTTCGCCGTCTGGTTGCTGGTGGCGTTGCTGCGGTCCTTGAAGGTCATCCAGCCATTGCCGGTCTGCGCCAGCGTGCGCAGCATGCGGGCGTAGAGCTCGCGCGCCTTCACCTTCTTGGTGGCCAGGCCGGCGGCCTCGGCTTCGCGGTAGGCCTTCTCGAAGGTCTCGCCCCAGCTGTCGACGAAGTGCGGCACGATCTTCGGATCGAACAGCGACCACTCGCCGTCCGCTTCCACGCGGCGCATGAATTCGTCGGGGATCCAGTTGGCCAGGTTGAGGTTGTGCGTGCGGCGCGCTTCGTCGCCGGTGTTGTCGCGCAGCTCGAGGAACTCCTCGATGTCGCCGTGCCACGGTTCCAGGTACACGCAGGCCGCGCCCTTGCGCTTGCCGCCCTGGTTCACCGCCGCCACGGAGGCGTCCAGCGTCTTCAGCCACGGCACCAGGCCGTTGGAGTGGCCGTTGGTGCCCTTGATCAGCGAGCCACGCGAACGCACGCGCGAGTAGGCCAGGCCGATGCCGCCGGCGAACTTGCTGAGCTTGGCCACGTCGCCGTACTTCTCGTAGATCGACTCCAGCGAGTCGGCCGGCGAGTCGAGCAGGAAGCACGAGCTGAGCTGTTCGTGCGCGGTGCCCGCGTTGAACAGCGTCGGCGAACTGGCGATGTATTCCAGCGAGGACAGCAGGCGGTACAGCTCCAGCGTTTCGCCGATCTCGTTGCCGCCCAGCGCGCAGGCGATGCGCATGAAGAAGTGCTGCGGCGTCTCGATCACCTTGCGCAGCTGCGGATGGCGCAGCAGGTAGCGGTCATAGACGGTGCGCAGGCCGAAGTATTCGAAGCGACGCGTGGCGAGCGGGTCGATCGCGTCGTTGAGCTTGCGCGAGTTGGCCGCCACGAAGTCGCGCAGGCGATCGTTGAGGATGCCCAGTTCCGCGCCGCGCGCGATGGACTGCGAGAAGCTCTGGATTTCCTGGCCGCTCACTTCCTTGTCGATGAACGCGCCCAGCAGGCGCGCGGCGAGCTGGCCGTATTCGGGCTCCTCGGCGGTGAGCGCGGCGGCGGTGCGGATGGAGAGCTGGTCCAGCTCCTGCGTGGTGGCGCCGTCGTACAGGCCGCCGATGGTCTTGAGCGCCACGCGCATCGGGTCGACCGCGTGCAGGCCTTCCGCGCTGCGGGTCACGGCGCGCACGATCTTGTTCACGTCCACCACTTCCTGGCGGCCGTTGCGCTTGGTCACGCGCATCTGGCCCGGGTTGTGCGGCGGGGTCAGGGCGAAGGGGGTATCCGTGCGCGGCGCTTCGGCCACGGCGGTGTCGGCGGGGAAAACGGCAGTATCGGCGCGCTCGTCTTCACGCTCGCGGCCGGTGGTATCAATGGGTTGCATGGCGACTTCGCTCCAAGCTTGGTCATCAACCGCCTGCTCCCGCGCGCAGGGCTGAAAAGAGAAAGGTGAGGTCTCGCGGACGGTCGAGCGGCAGGGCTGGCCGCCCCGCGCATCGACGCACCTCCCCGCGGAAGCCGTCACCTTTCACCGTGGTGCTCGCCACGGCTGTCGGCAGGTCTTCGGACTCGCGGACATGGGTCTTTCGACCCGCCTACTCGCTCCCGCTTCCCAGCCGCTGAGGGCCAGTGCGTTGTTGGCTTTCGTTTCTGCTTACCGCTGCGGGGCAGTCCCGGATTTCCACCGGATTCCCGTTTTAAGCCAGTCCGACCGTAGGTCTGAGAGTGGCACCGACGGGGCACAACATATCGGGCCGGGATGGGTCGGTCAACCCAATAGATTGTGGATTGGGCGTGGATAACCCGGAAAACTCCAAGATGGGGGCGGAGTTAGGAAACGCTAGGAAATTTTCGCAGTGGCGGCGGCGCGCAACCCATCGCGCGGCGGCGAGCGGGAGCGCCGCCATGACCCGAATGGTTCCCGGCGAGAAGCATTGCGGACGCTCCCTTCCAGCGGGCACTCTCGCCGCTTGTCGCAACCGTTCGGTACACCGAAACCACCCATGGGCCATCCGCTGCTGCTCGTCCAACTGCTGGTCATCATCGTGGCGGCGCGGCTGATGGCCGCCGTCGCCCGGCGCTTCGGCCAGCCGCCGGTGGTGGGCGAGATGCTGGCGGGTCTGGCGCTGGGGCCCATCGTGTTCGGCGCCGTCGCGCCCGCCTGGCAGCAACAGCTGTTTCCGGTGGAGAGCCTGGGCCAGCTGCAGAGCCTGAGCACGCTGGGGCTGGTGCTGTTCATGATGGTGGTGGGGGCGGAATTGCGCGTGCCGGCGGGTACGCAAGGCGGGCTGCTGCGTCCCGCCGCGTGGATCGGCATCTTGTCCGTGCTGCTGCCTGTCGCGCTTGCCCTGGGCGTTGCGCCGCTGCTCTATGCCGACTATGCGCCGCTGGGCGTCAGCCGGCTGGCTTTCACGCTGTTCTTCGCCACCGCCTGCGCGATCACGGCCCTGCCGGTGATGGCGCGCATCGTAAAGGAGCGTGGCCTTGCCGATAGTCTGCCGGGCCGCCTGGGCATTGCCGCGGCGGCGGTGGTCGACGTGCTGGCGTGGATGATGCTCGCCTTCGTCGTCGCGCTGATCGGTGCGCACGGCGACTGGATGCCGTTCTGGCGCACCATGATCGGCCTGGCCGTGCTGCTCGCGCTGACGTGGCTCGTGCTGCGTCCGCTGTGCGCGGCCTTGCTGGCGCGCCACGCGCCTGATGGCAATGCCGGCGGCGCCGTGCTGGCCTTCCTGCTGGCCGGCGCGTTCGGCTGCGCGGCCGTCACCGAATGGCTCGGCCTGCATGCGGTATTCGGCGCGTTCCTGTTCGGCGTGTGCCTGCCGCGCGACGATCGCCTGCTGCACAAGCTGATCGAGCGCGTGGAACACGTGACGGTGGCGACGCTGGTGCCGGTGTTCTTCGTGCTGGCGGGCCTGAGCACCAGCGCGCAAGCGCTCGCGGGCGGCGCCGTTCCTGCGCTGCTGCTGGTGCTTGCGGTCGCCGTGCTCGGCAAGCTGCTCGGCGGCATGGCCGGCGCACGCGTCGCGGGGCAGGGCTGGCGCGACAGCTTCACCATCGGCGCGCTGATGAATGCGCGCGGCATGATGGAGCTGATCGTCATCAAGGTGGGCCTGGACGCCGGCGTCATCAACAACGCCATGTTCACCATCCTGCTGGTGATGGCCATTGTCACCACGATGATGACGTCGCCGATGGTGGCGGCGTTCACGCGCAAGCGTGCGGATGAGGGCGCAGAAGCGCTGTCGCGACGCTGAAGCAGCGGCGTTGCGTTCCGCGAAGAGGGTTTCCCGCATCGCGGAGCGCTGGCCCACGCGTTACCAGATCCGCACGCGATCCTTCGGGTCGAGATACAGCTTTTCGCCCGGCTGCACGCCGAAGGCCTGATACCACGCATCGATATTGCGCACTGGCCCGTTCACGCGGAACGCGCGCGGCGAGTGCGGGTCGCTGGTGACCTGGCGGCGGATGGCGTCGTCGGTGAGCTTGCCGCGCCAGGCCTGGGCCCAGCCAAGGAACACGCGCTGGTCGCCGGTCAGGCCGTCGATCACCGGTGCGGGCTGGCCGTGCAGCGAGGCGTGGTAGGCGTCGAGCGCGAGCGTGAGGCCGCCGAGGTCGGCGATGTTTTCGCCCATGGTCAGGTTGCCGTTGATGTGCACGCCGGGCAGCGGTTCGAACGCGTCGTATTGCGCGCCGAGTTTCTTGGCGCGTTCCTCGAAGGCTTTCGCATCCGCCGGCGTCCACCAGTCGCGCAAGGCGCCGCTGGCGTCGATCTTGCGGCCCTGGTCGTCGAAGCCGTGGGTGAGTTCGTGACCGATCACGCCGCCGATCGCGCCGTAGTTGATCGCAGGGTCGGCGTTGGGATCGAAGATCGGCGGCTGCAGGATCGCGGCCGGAAACACGATGTCGCGCAGCGAGCCGTTGTAGGCATCGTTGGTCTGCGGCGTCATGCTCCAGTCGCTGCGGTCCACCGGCTTGTCCAGGCGGTTGACGTAGAACGACCAGTCGGCCTGCGCGGCGCGCAGCACGTTGCCGGTGAGGTCGTCGCCGTGGATGACCACGTTCGCATAGTCGCGCGGGTGATCGGGGTAGCCGACCTTGATGGTGTAGGTGTCGAGCTTCTTCAGTGCTTCCCTGCGCGTTTCCGGACCCATCCAGTCCAGCTTCTTGAAGCGCACGCGATAGGCCGCCTTCAGGTTGGCGACGAGTGCCTCGATCTTTTGCTTGGACGAGGCGGGGAAATATTTCTCCGTGTAAAGCTGGCCCACGGCCCATCCCAGGTTGCCGAAGCAAGCCAACCGTTCGCCGAAACCGCAGTCGCCGCCGGAGACGGCATGCACGCCGCGCTTCCAGCGCGCCTCGATCTGCTGCTGGCCGGCGAGGGTCTTGTCGTGCATCTCGAAGTACGCCTGCTCGAACGGATCGGACAGATAATAGGCGGCGTTGTCCGCGATGCGCGCGGCCTGCCATGCCTGGAGGGTTGCTACGGGCGTCTTCGCATACAGCGCGGCGAGTTTCGGAAAGGCCGTCTTCTCCATCACCACTACCTGCTTCTGCTGCCCGAGCTGCGCGGCCTTGAAGAACTCGCTCCAGGCGAATCCCGGTGCCAGCTTCTGCAGGTCGGCGACGCTCATCGGGTTGTACATGGCCACCGGGTCGCGCTGTTCGACCTTGCTGATGCTGGCCTGGGCGACGGCTGTTTCAAAGGCCAGCACGTCCTTTGCCGCCGCTTCGGGTTGCGGCCAGCCGACCAGCGTGAGCAGACGGGTGACATAGGCCTGGTAGGCCGCCTTCTGTTTCGCAAACTCGGGCTTCAGGTAGTAATCGCGGTCCGGCATGCCGAGTCCGGCCTGCGATACGTAGACGGCGTAGCGATTGATGTCCTTGAGATCGACGTCGATGCCGATGTTGAACAGCGAGCCTTCGAAATCGCTGTTGGTGCGCCCCATCAGCGCGGCCTGCGCGTCGCGCGTAGCTGCCTGTTTCACGGCATCGAGCTGCGGCGCGATGGGCTTGGCGCCCAGCGCGTCGAGATGCGCCTGGTCCATGAAGGAGCGATAGAACAGGCCCACCTTGTCCTGCAGGCTCGCGTCGCCGGCCTTCTGGGCGGCGCTTTCCATCAGGTCATGCAACCGTTGCTCGGTAAGGTCGGTCATCGCCAGCCGCAGGCTGACGGCGGGCTTGTCGGCGGGGATCGGCGTGTGGGCCAGCCACGTGCCGTTGGCGTAGCGGAAGAAGTCGTTGCCGGGTTTGACCGACGTGTCGGCGCCGGCCTGGTCGAAGCCCCAGGCGCCGTATTGAGGCTTGCCCGTCGATGTGTCGGCCGCGTGGGCCGAGCCCACCGCGAGTGCGCACGCGCATGCTGCCGCCAGAATCCTGCTGACCATACGACTCTCCCGTTCGGATGATGGTCTGCGGATACTGGCAGGTCGGCGGCGGGGCGACAGTGCTGGAAGTGGGTACCCGTGCAAACGCGAACGGCCCGGCAGGGCCAGGCCGTTCGCCACGTGACCGCGCGGGCGATCAGTTCGTGCGCTGCTTGTGGATGCGCCGGCTGTCCTTGTTGAGCGACTTGTTGAGGTTCTTGTCTTCCTGTTTGGTCAGATGGCCGCCGTGCTGGGCTTCGTCACGGCTTTCGCGGGCGGCGATGTTCGCGTCCTGCTTCTCGTCGCGCGCGGCCTGCTTGGCGTTGAGCTGGCCGTCGGCCACGCCGGCCTGGATGCGGTTCTGCTGGTTGTCCAGGCGCTGGTTCACTTCGCTGACGCGGGGATGGCCCGGAATATCATTGGGGTTGGCGGCCTGCGCCATGGCTCCGGCGCTGGCGAACGCGGCAACCATGCCGAAAGCGATCAGGCTGAAACGCGACGTCATCAGGTGCTTCATGGGTTTCGCTCCTCGTTGTTCCGACAGGTTGTGTGGAGGTGCCACAACCCCTGGGCTTGCGCCCACGGCATGGTGGTGTGGTGACCCCTGTGGCCATCCACGATGGATGACTCATGCCGGAGAACGAGGCGTGGGCAACGCGGTTGACGCTCGCCAGGCGCATTGCCGATTCCATTCAGCCGCAAGCGGGCTTGCTTAGGCCTCGCGTAAGTCTGCTGTTGCATATCTGAAAATACGCCGCCGTATGCGTGCGGCTGCATGGCGGACATCAGGCCGTTTGCTCGCACAGCGTGCGCAGGTTGAGCAACCCTTCCTCGAAGTCCTTGCCGATTATCCGGTCGAAGTTGACCACCAGACCCATCAGCTTGCTCATGTAGTTGGAGCGACCCTGCATGGACCAGCTGATGCGCGTGGCCGCGCCCTGCGGTTCGAGCACGAACTCGGCCACGTTGCTGGCCTTGAACGGCGTGAAGAACTCCAGCTGGATGCGCACGAGCGAGGAGGGCGTGGATTCGCTGATCTCCATGCGGCCGCTGCCGATGTTCTTGTTGCCGTTCCAGCCGTAGGCGGCGCCGCGGCCGGACGACGGGCCTTCGTAGCTGCGCTGCATGTCGGGGTCCTTCTTCTCGTACGGCGACCACGCCTGCCAGCGATGAAAATCGTTGATGTACGAAAAGATGCGTTCGGGCGTGGCGTGGATGGTGGCCGAGCGCTTGATGCGGAACTGGTCCGGGCGCGCGGCGGCCACGGCCAGCACGGCGGCGATGACGACCACGATGACGATGAGTGCGATGAGCATGTCGTTTTCCTCGATGCAGTAGCGATGTGCGTCAGGCTTCGGCCGGTTCGCGCGGAACCATGTGCAGGTACGGCTGCGCCTCCCGCAGCACGCGCGCGAACGACGGGCGCTCCATCAGCCGCAGCAGATACGCCGCGGTCTGCGGATGGTCGTCCTCCAGCGGTATCACGAAGTTGGCGTAGAACAGCGCGGGCGAGGCGGCGCAGTCGGCCATGCTGTAGCGATGGCCGGCCGCCCACAGGCGCTTGCCGTTGTCGCGCACGAACTCATGCTCGATCAGGTCCAGCGCGGCGCGCAGCTTGTCGCGCGCCTGCGCCACGCCGAAGCGGTCGTGCTCGCCCGGGGGACGCAGGCGATCGGTGATCACCTTCTGCGTGGGATCCATCACGTACAGGTCGAAGAAGCGGTCGCGGAAGCGCACTTCCCTGGCATCGTCCTCGTCGGCGGGAACCAGCGCGACCTGGCCCGGATAGTGCCGGGCCAGGTACTCGATGATGATGCTCGACTCCGGCACCAGGCAGCCGCGCGAGCGGTCGTCCAGCACGGGGAACTTGCCGATGGGCCACAGCGCGTAGAACTCGGCGCGCTGCCGGTCGTCCGCCAGGTCCACCAGGTGCGGATGGAAGGGCGTGCCGTTCTCGTACAGCGCGATCAGCCCCTTGTGGCAATAGGCGGCCAGCGGATGCATGTAGAGCCTGAGTGACATGGTCGTGTTCCGTGCTCAGTGGTTGGGAGCGGCCAGCGCGACCTTGCCGGCGCTGCCGTCATCGACCAGGGCTTCCACCTGGATGCGCAGCACTACGTCCATGTTGAAACCATAGTCCTTGCCGGCACTGATGCCGAAGTCGTCGCGCTTGAACGTGGCATAGGCATCGGCGCCGCACAGCTCGCGTTTGTAGAGCGGGTGCGGCACGCACTTGAAGCTCTTGATGGCCAGTTCCAGCGGACGCGTCACGCCGTGCAGGGTGAGCGAGCCTTTCACCTTGGTCGGCGCGCCGTTGACGAAACCGGCGAGCGTGCCGCGATAGGTGGCGGTGGGGTATCTCGCCACGTCGAACAATTCGTTGCTGCGTGCCTTCTCGTTCATCGCATCCAGGCCGAAATCCACGCTGGCGGCGTCGACCGTGATGTCCACGCTGCCGGTGCCGGCGGCCTTGTCCAGCGTGACCTTGCCCGAGGTGCGGTCGAACTTGCCGCGCCACGTGGACAGCCCGCCGAAGTGGTCGGCCTCGAAGCTGGGATAGGTGTGCATCGGGTCGATGACATAGGTCGCGGCGGCGGCATGCGCCGCACCGCTGGCGAGCAGGAGCAACAGGGCGCCGGCGAGGGCATGGGGAATGCGGCGGGACAGGGACATCGTCAACTCCTTGAGTGAGGTGGAGCGCCGCTTTGGGCGCGCTCTTCCCTATGACGAACGGGGCGGCGCGATTTCGACACGGCCCTTTCTCACCGGCTGCGACCCCCGTTCGGGGAGTGCGGTACGCTTCGCGCATCCCCAGCCGGAGTCAGCCGCCATGCGCGCGCCAGCAGGTTCAGTCGTCGGGTTGTGTTCCGCATCGGCCACCCTGTGCGCGATGGGGATGGCGTTCCTGGGCTACTGGGGCGTGCACGAGCCCACGCCATGGCGGGCCATGGATGTGACGGTGATCGTGCTGGCCTTTATCGGTTTCGCCTTGCTGGCTTCGGTGCCGTGGATTGTCACGACGCCGGTGGCGGATGAAAGCGGTGAGCGCATTCCCGCCGCGCGTCGCGTGTTCGCCATGGGCGCCACGGCCATCTGGCTGGCGGCCATGCTGGCGGTCATCGGCTAGGGACGTCAGCTCTCGACAGGGCAGGGGCCATCACTGAACGCCTCCGCGTGATATCCCTTGGACCCGATCTCCTGCGCCAGCTCGCTGCGGATATCCCCACCGGCCTGCAACCGCGCCATCAAGGCGCCGAAGTCATGGCGGGGCGTCCAGCCCAGCTCCTCGCGCGCACGCTGGTTCACATACACGCGGTCGATGCCTTGGGCCATTTTCCATCCGCGTTGCGCGTAGATCGCTTCGTACTCGGGCACGCGACGGCGCAGCACCAGGGGCGCATGTACGCGCAGGTCGTTCAGGTCTTCCGGCGTGAAGGGCGTGGTGGCGCTGATGATGTAGCGGCGGAAGCCGAGCATCGGAGCGCGGCGTGCGGCGAGCAGGTGGGCGCTCACCACGTCTTCGATGTCCACGCGGCGATAGAGGTATTCGTTGGCCTTGAGGTTGTCGTCGGTGTAGCGCGCGCGAGCCGTGCGGTCGTCGTCTTCCTCGGGAAAGAAGCGCGAGGTGCGCAGCACCATGGTCGATAGGCCCTGGTTGCGCTGGAACAGTTGGCACAGGTCTTCGGCGGCGGCCTTGGTGACGCCGTAGATGTTCTTGGGCACCGGTGCCAGATCTTCCGTGACCCATGCGGCCGGTTCGTTCACGTGCGGCGTCAAGGCGTCGCCGAACACGCTGGTGGTGCTGGTGTAGACGAAGGATTCCACGCCGGTGGCGACGGCTTCCTCCAGCAGGTTCAGCGTGCCGGTGAGGTTGACGTCGAGGAAATCCTGCCGGCTGTGCGTGGCGACGTGCGGCTTGTGCAGCGTGGCGGGGTGGAACACCGTGACCGCGCCGGCGATGCAGCGCCGCACGAAGGCGCGATCGGTGATGGAGCCCACGCGATGCGTGCAAGGCCCTTCGACCACATCCAGGCCGATGGCCTCGTGACCTGCCTGAAGCAGCGTGCGCACCAGCGCCTCGCCGAGATGACCCGAACTGCCCGTGACCAGAATGCGCATGTTCAACCGCAATCGTACCGAACCGTGTGGCGTTCGATGCTAGCACCGGGGCTGGATGCAACAACATCACGGCGCCGCTCAAACTTCCGCTTTAAACGTCTTGCCGAGCGGCTTGCCGGGGCCCACGTAGTGGCGAAACAGATAGAACAGCGGCCGGTAGCGTTGTGGATCGACATGCTGCGTGCCGGGCACGGTGACGTCCTCGTGCGCGTGCACGTGCAGCACTTCCAGTTCGAGGATGGCGTAGCCGCCGGGGCCATCGCGCCAGGCATCCAGCGGGCGGTCGATATCCAGCCGCACGCGGGCTTCCAGTTGCAGGGAGCATTCCATGATGCGCGGCGGTTTCACGTCGGGCGACGGCACGGCATGCCAGCCGCCCAGGGCGAACTTGTCAGGCTCATGCCGATAGCCGGTGGCCTGTTTCCAGGGCGGCACGGGCTGGCGGCCGGTGGTGGGAGCGATGCGTTCCACGCCGCGGTGCATGTCCTCACCGGCGAGGTTGAGCACGCACTCGCGTTCGCGCCGCAGATTGGCCAGGCCCTGGCCGCCGCCGGACAGACCGATCACGATGCGGTCGGCGAGCGCCCAGGCGGACGACATCGGCGTGATGTTGATGGAGCCGTCCTCGTTGCACGTGGTGATCAGCACCACCGGCGTGCCGAAGTAGAGGATGGAAGGGCGGATGATCCGCATGTCGGGATGGCGATGCATGTCCATGCCGGCAGTGTCGCTGGCGTGCACGGTGAACGTTTCGCTGCCCGTCGAAGCATCGGCACGAATGGCAGCGCTAGACTGCATGCATGAACGATGCGGTGTCCCCGAGTCGATACCAGTTGGCCGAGATCGGCGCCTTGCTTGCCGAGCCGGCGCGTGCCGCCATGTTGCTGGCCTTGATCGACGGCACCTCGCGCCCCGCGGGCGAGCTGGCGCGCGCGGCGGGCGTGGGCGCGGCGACGGCCAGTGCGCACCTGAAGCGCCTGCTGGAAGGCGGCCTGCTCGCCGTGCATGAACAGGGCCGTCACCGTTATTACCATCTGGCCAACGACGATGTCGCGGCCTTGATCGAGACGCTGGCCTTGCCGCGCGCGCGGCCGGTGCTGCCCGATCCCGCGGGTGGCCATCGCGCGCTGCGCACGGCGCGCACCTGTTACCGACATCTGGCCGGACGTCTGGGCGTCGGCCTGTGCGATGCGCTGCTGCAACGCGGTTATCTGCAGGCGGCGAGCGAGGGCATGCGTCTGCTCGATGACGGTGCGCGTGCGCTGACGGAAGCGGGACTCGACGCATCGCGCGTGGCGGCGTTGCTGCCCTTGCGCGGGCGCGGATGCCTGGACTGGACGGAGCGGCGCCTGCATCTGGGCGGTCCGCTCGGCGTCTCGCTGACCGATGTGCTGCTCGACGCGGGCTGGCTCAGGCGCCGTGCCGGAACGCGTGCGTTGCAACCGAGCGATGACGGCCTGCGTCGCCTGCTCACGCTGGGCGTGCCGTGGGAAAGCCGGGATTGAACGCGACGCCGCGCCGCCCTTGGGCGACGCGGCCAGCGGATATCAAGCCTTCTTGCGCTTGAAGAGCTTGGCGAAGAAACCGCCGATGGCGGCGATGCCAAGCACGATGAACTTCTTCATCGCCAGCAGCAGCACGCCGAGCTTGGCGAACAGGCCGGCCTTGGCCGCGATGCCGCCCGCCACCAGCGCGGCGATGCCATAGGCGGCGGCCTTGTCGGTGGCGGCGTTGTAGTCGGCGTAGCGCTCGCCCTGGTCGAACTCAGCCATGGCCACCACGTCCGGCATGTCGGCGCGCACCTTGGCGAGCTGGTCGATTGGCGCGATGGCGTTGAGCGAGAGGTAGCCGCGGCGGCCCAGCACGCGGATGGCGTAGTTGAGCGTCTGGCCGTCGTCGCTGCCGTCGGCCTTCTTGAACTTCAGGTCGCGCGCCCAGTACAGCTTGTGCGTGGAGGGATCGTAGTGTGGCGGCTCGGCCCAGCCGACCAGCTCGATGGCGGGATAGCCTTCCTTGAGGCGATCGGCGTTCTCGTCCTGCGTGGCCTTCTTCAGGTCCTTGAGCATGTCGTCGTAGTCGATCTTGGCGGCGTCCTTGTCGGACACGTAGCCTTCATCGACAAAGGTGACGACCACCGCCCAGGCGCTGTCGTCGAGCACGGAATGCGCGTCGGTGCTGGGCAGGATCATGCCCAGCACGCTGTCGTCGGGCGGGTTGTCCCAGGCCTGGGTGAGCACGCGCTGCGCGTCCTTGGCCGAAAGGAAGCTGTAGCCCTTGGCGAGCTTGAGCGTGGCCTTGGCCTCCGGAATGGCCACGTCGCCCGCCTGCGGATGCAGCGAGCTAACGAACTCCTCGGCGGTCATCTGGTGTTCGCCCTTGTCATCGGGCATGGCCGCGACGGGTGCGGCAAGGACAAGGCCGGCAAGCAGGGCCAGCGCCGGCAGTAGCGTTTTGCGAAACATGGGAATCCCCTTGGTATCGTCCGTTGATGCGCCTTTTGATGGAGGCGGCTGCTGTTTCCTTGGAGGCAGCGGCGTGGGGATTTTAGAGGGGTTTTGGGTTTCGTGCGTTCACGGCCATGGAACTGGCCGGATTTGCCTCACCGTCATCCCCGCGAAGGCGGGGATGACGGTGATGGGGCGTGAAGCTTCAGGGCGATTTGGGTGCCGAAGCGGATGCAGGCGAACGCTCAAAACTCCCCGCATCCCCCGGGAACACCACCGGGCTTTCGTAGCCATCGACCGAAACTGCCGAGACGCCGAAGAACCAGTCGTCGATCACCACGTCCTTGATCACCGCCTGGTCCATATCGCCCACGGAGCGGCTGTACTGCCACTGCGGCGCGGTGGTGTCGCGCCAGTGCACCACGTAGCCGGCGGCGCCGGGCACCTTCTTCCAGTGCACGGTGGTGTCGGTGGCGAGCGCGCCTTCGATGCTCACGCCGGTCGGCGGCGCGGGTGCGCGGCTCATCGCCGCCATGGTCACCGTGTTGAGCGCGGTGACGCGGGCGAGGTAGCGGAAGTCGACGCCGTCGATGGTGTCGCCGTACTTGATTCCCTTCTCCGTGCGCAGGTCCTGGTGCTGGCGGGTGTAGTCCTCGTGGCCCTCGGTGACGCGCACGCCCGGGTAGCCCGCTTCGAGGAACGGCACCTGGTCGCCGCCACGGCTGTAGCGGTCGGTGCGGTAAACCATGTGCACGCGCAGGTCGGGCAGATACGTGGACGCGATCTGCTCCATGTAGCGCGCCACGTTGCGCGAAGGCGAATCCACCTCGCCGCCGTGATAGGCGCGGTACTTGGCCTGCTCCGGCGTTTCGTTGCTCTTGGTGCCTTCGGAGAAGATGCGCACCGTGGTGTTGTCCAGCACGCCGTTCTGGCCGTGGCTGTTGCCCACGATGTCGTTGTTGAGGTTGGCCTGCACCTGCCAGCCCTGCTGCACGGCGTAGTCGGCCAGCACCTTGCCGCCGTACAGGCCTTGTTCCTCGCCGGACAGCGCGGCGAACACCAGGGTGGCGTCGTTGTCCTGCTTGGACAGCAGGCGCGCCGCTTCCATCAGCGCGGCGACGCCGGAGGCATCGTCGTTGGCGCCTGGTGCGTCGGATTTGGCGTTCATCACGTCGGTGACGCGCGAGTCGAGGTGGCCGGTCATCACGATCACGCGCTTGGGGTCGGTCTTGCCGCGCTTGATCGCCACCACGTCCATCACTTCCGTGGGCTGCGGAATGCGCTTGCCGGTGAACACCTGCGAAGGCGTGACCACCTCGATGCAGCCGCCGCACGCCTTGGAGATGGCCTCAAACTGCGACTTCACCCAGCGTCGCGCGGCGCCGATGCCGCGCTTGTCCGACTTGGTGTCGGACAACGTATGGCGCGTGCCGAAGCTCACCAGCTTCTCGATGGTGGCGTGCAGTTCCGCCTCGCTGGGCGCGGTGGACAGGGCCAGCAACGAAGGTTGCGCGCGCGCTTGTACCGGCGCTTCGTCGGCGAAGGCGGTGGAGACGGCAAGGCTGAGGGCCAGTGGCAGCAGCAAGGGGGCGTAGCGCATCGAAAGCTCCGGGCAAGGCAACGCCCCACTTTACCCCCCGCCCGCAAGGCTCAACCCCTGCCATTCGGCAGGGGGCATCTGCTCATTGCGGGGGCTGCACCAGGGCGATCTCGAACAGCTTGGGCCAGCGCTTGCCCGTGACGAACAGGCGGTTGCGCTTGGCGTCGTAGGCGATGCCGTTGAGCACGTCGTTGCCGGGGTCGGGCAGGGTGCGCGTATCGAACAGCCCGGCCAGGTCGATCCAGCCCGTGACGTGGCCGGTGGCCGGGTCGATGCGGGCGATGCGGTTGGTGAGCCACACGTTGGCGTAGATCTCGCCCTTCACCCATTCCAGCTCGTTGAGATTGAGCACGGGCTGGCCGTTGTCGGTGACGTTGATGGTGTCCGTCACGGCAAGCGTGTCCGGATCGAGCACCTGCAGCTGCGACGTGCCATTGCTCATGTAGATGCGCTTGTCGTCACGCGTGAGCGCCCAGCCTTCGCCCCGGTAATAAAACGTGCGCTGCGGCTTGAAGCTGTCCATGTCATACACGAAGCCCAGCTGGTCCTTCCACGTGAGCTGGATGATCCGCGAACCCCAGTCGACGATGCCCTCGCCAAAATACTGCGCCGGCATATCGTGCCGCTGCACCACCTTGCCGCTTTCCAGCTCCACCTTGCGCACGGTGGAGTCGCCCGCCTCGCCGGTGCTCTCGTAGAGATAGCCGTCCTTGTAGAACAAGCCCTCGGTGTAGGCCGAGGTGTCGTGCGGATACACCTTCACCACGCGGTAGCCATAGACCGGCGTGGCGGCGTGGACGGCGGCGGTGGCGGCGAATGCGCAGAGTGCGGTGGCGAGAATGCGCCAGCGGGTCATGGAGGATTCCTTGCCGGTCGAAGACGGAAAGCTTAGTGCAGCGCGCGCACGCGGAAGTTGCGTCCCTTGATCTTGCCCGAGCGCAGCCGCTCCAGCGCCTTGTTCGCAAGATCCCGCCGCAGGGCGACATAGGCGCGCGTGGCGAACACGTCGATCTTGCCGATGTCCTTGGCGTCCAGCCCGGCGTCGCCGGTGAGCGCGCCGAGGATGTCGCCCGGACGCAGCTTGTCCTGGCGGCCGGCGTCGATCACCAGGGTCTTCATCGGCGCCAGGTTGAGCTGCTTGCCGCGCGGCGGTGATACGCGCAGCGGATGCCACGGCAACGGCTGGCCGAGCTGTTCCTCGATGTTCTGCGCCTTGGGCCGTTCGCGCGGCGTGACCAGGGTGATGGCCAGGCCATCCTCGCCCGCGCGACCGGTGCGACCCACGCGGTGCGTGTGCGTGTCCGGATCGTGCGCGATGTCGTAGCTCACCACCAACGGCAACGCGGCGATGTCCAGGCCGCGCGCGGCGACGTCGGTGGCCACCAGGATGCAGCAGCTGCGGTTGGCGAACTGCACCAGCACTTCGTCGCGATCGCGCTGCTCCATGTCGCCGTGCAGGGCCAGCGCGGAGAAGCCGCGTCGGTCCAGTTCCTGCGCCACCGCGTCCACGTCCTTGCGCATATTGCAGAACACCAGCGCGTGCTGCGCCTGCTCCGCGCTCAGCGTGCCCTTGGCTAGCAGCTGCGCGAGCGCATCCATCTTCTGCGCCGGTTCCACTTCGTGGAAGCGCTGCTCGATGGTGGACTCCTCGTGCGGCGCTTCCACCGTCACTTCCACCGGCTCGCGCTGCAGGCGCTTGCTTACCTGGCGGATCTCCTCCGCGTAGGTGGCCGAGAACAGCAGCGTCTGGTGATGCTTGGCGATGCGCCCCACGATGTCGTCGATGGCCTCGGAGAAACCCATGTCGAGCATGCGGTCGGCTTCGTCCAGCACCAGCACCTTGATGCCGCCGCCATGCAGGCTGCCGCGCTTCAGGTGTTCCTGCACGCGGCCGGGCGTGCCGACCACGATGTGCGGATCATGCGTGAGCGAGGCCAGCTGCGGTCCCAGCGGCATGCCGCCGCACAGCGTCAGCAGCTTTACGTTGGGGATATTGGCCGCCAGCTTGCGGATCGCCTTGCTCACCTGGTCGGCCAGCTCACGCGTGGGGCACAGCACCAGCGCCTGCAGGCGGATGGTGTCCACGTCGATGTGCTGCAGCAGGCCCAGCCCGAACGCGGCCGTCTTGCCGCTGCCGGTGCGCGCCTGCGCGATCACGTCACGCCCTTCGAGAATGGGCGGCAGGCTCAGGGCCTGCACCGGGGTCATCTCGGCATAGCCGAGGGTTTCCACGCTGGCGAGCAGCGCGGGCTTGAGCGGGAGCGTGCGGAAATCAGTCATGCGACATGATCGCATGGCGGGGTGAAGACGTGGTCTGGGGCACGGCGGCGCCCAGACCACGGGAGAGGCATCAGCCCTGCATCTCTTCCAGTTCCATGCCCTTGGTCTCACGCACCGCCTTCACCACGAAGATGAGGGAGATCAGCGCGAAGGCCGCGTACAGGCCGTAGGCGAAGGTCAGGCCCACTTCGGCCAGCGCGGGGAAGGTGCTGGTGATGGCGAAGTTGGCCAGCCACTGCGCGGCGGCGGCCACGGCCAGTGCGATGGCGCGGATGCGGTTGGGGAACATCTCGCCCAGCAGCACCCACACCATCGGGCCCCAGCTCAGGCCGAAGAACACCACATAGGCGTTGGCCGCGACCAGGGCCACCATGTTCCAGGGCGCCGGCAGGCTGAGGCTGGCGCCGCTGCCGGTGGCCTGGGAGAAGCACCACGCCATCGCGCCCAGCGTGAGGGTCATGCCGGCCGAGCCGATCACCAGCAGCGGCTTGCGGCCGATGCGGTCCACCAATGCGATGGCCACCAGGGTCACCAGCACGTTCACGACCGACGTGGCGACGGTGATGGAGAACGAATCGCTCTCGCTGAAGCCCACCGAGTGCCACAGCGTGGACGAGTAATAGAAGATGACGTTGATGCCGACGAACTGCTGGAACACCGACAGCAGGATGCCGATCCACACCACCGGCAGCAGGCCCAGGCGCGGGCCGCGCAGGTCCTTCAGGGTGGGGCGGTATTCCGAATGCAGGCTTTCCTGGATGTCCTTGACCTTGGCATCCAGCGCCGCATCGTTGTGCATGTCCAGCACCTGGCGCAGCACGTCCTTCGCCTCGGCGAGACGGCCCTTGGCGACCAGGTGGCGCGGCGATTCGGGCACGCCCAGCACCAGCGAGCCATAGACCAGCGCCGGCAGCACGGCGACCAGGAACATCCAGCGCCACGCGGCAAGGCCCAGCCACAGCTTCTGCGCGGCGCCGCCGGCCGTGCCGGCCAGCCACGCGTCGCTGAGCAAGGCGGCGAAGATGCCGAGCACGATGGCGAGTTGCTGCAGCGAACCCAGCCGGCCGCGCACGGCGGCGGGTGAGATTTCCGCGATATAGGTCGGCGCGATCACCGAGGCCACGCCCACGCCGATGCCGCCCACGAGCCGCCAGAACACCAGGCTGCCCACGCCGGTGACCAGGCCCGAGCCCAGCGCGCTCAAGGCCAGGAACAACGCCGCCACCTGCATGGCGCGCACGCGGCCCACGCGATCGGCCAGCGGACCGGCATACCACGCGCCCGCCGCCGAGCCGAGCAGAGCGCACGACACGGCGAAGCCGATGTGCGCGGCATCCAGCCCGAAGTTGCCGCGCACGGCATCGACCGCGCCGTTGATCACGGCGGTATCGAAACCAAACAGGAAACCACCCAACGCGGCCGCAGCCGCGATCAGCACCACGCGCGCAGTGGCGTGCTGCCCCAGATCATCCACGGCGTTCTTCGGCGCCGGTGTCGAATTCAAATTCATTGGCTCTCCCCGATTCAGAGTCCGGCGATTTTGCGATGGCGCCGCCGGTGGATCGAAGTGAATACGTATGCACCACAGAGGCTGGGATGTCGAGCGTTGAGTGAGCCTGTAACGGTTTGTGCGGGTGCATTACGAGACTTCTTGGTGCCGCCTCGCGGTTGGATCAACCTGGCGGACGTGTGGATGTTGCGATGCAGCGCGTCATTGTGACGAGTTGGCGAAGGGCGCGTTCTGCTCCCTCTCCCTCCGGGGGCACGCAAGGAGCAGCCATGGATGGCTGCGGCTTCGAGTAGCGAGGGGAGGGTTGGGGGTGAGGGGCCAACCTAGCCTCATCGCCAGGTAAGCACCGTCCTGGCGATCCAGGAACCCGTTCAAAATCTCAGGCAGGATCAAATTTCCTCACCGTCATTCCGGCGAAAGCCGGAATCCAGTGCCTTTTGGCTTTTTGCCTGCGGTATGTAAAGTCGCTGGATTCCGGCTTTCGCCGGAATGACGGTGAGGGATGCAAGTGCTCACGCGAGATTTTGAACAGGCTACAAGAGAGAAAACCTCTCTCCCAAACATTTACTACCACTGCGTACGCTGAGGCAGCAGCCCCTTCAGCTCCGCGTCGGTGAGATTGCGCCACTGCCCGGGCTTCAGATGCCCCAGCTTCACATTGATGATGCGCACGCGCCGCAGTTGCGTCACGCGATAGCCGAACGCCGCCGCCATCAGGCGGATCTGCCGGTTCAGGCCCTGCGTGAGGATGATGGCGAAGCCGAACTTGGCGATCTTGCGCACCTTGCACGGCTTGGTCATCTGGCCGTGGATGCGCACGCCGCGCGCCATGCCCTGCAGGAATTCGTCGGTGACCGGCTTGTTCACCGCCACGAGGTATTCCTTCTCGTGGTTGTTCTCCGAACGCAGGATCTCGTTGACGATGTCGCCGTTGCTGGTGAGCAGGATCAGGCCTTCGGAATCCTTGTCCAGGCGGCCGATGGGAAAGATGCGTTCCTGGTGGTCGACGAAATCGACGATGTTGTCCTTCACCGTCTGGTCGGTGGTGCAGGTGATGCCCACCGGCTTGTTCAGCGCGATGTAGACCGCTCGCTTGGCCGATGGCGTGGCCGCGAGGACGCGCGCCTTGACGACTTCGCCGTCCACGCGCACCTCGTCGCCCTCCAGCGCTTTCGCGCCGGTGGTCACGACCTCGCCGTTGATGGTGACGCGGCCGGCCAGCAGCAGCTCGTCCGCCTCGCGGCGGGAGCAGATGCCGGCTTCGCTGATGTATTTGTTGACGCGCATAGAGTCAGGAGTGAGTAAAGAGAAGTGAGAAGTGAGAGAGAGCGAGAGTGCCTTCTCTCACTCCTCACTTCTCCCCACCATTTTCTGCCCTCAGGACCGCATGCCCACGCCGCGCTTGAGCAGGTGCAGCGCCACGGCGGCCAGGCCGATGACGAATGCCAGCATCACCGCGAAGGCCACGCCGATCTGCACGTCGCTCACGCCGAGCACGCCGAAGCGGAACGCGTTCACCATGTACAGGATGGGGTTGACCAGGGAGATGCTGCGCCACGGTTCGCTGAGCAGGTCCACCGAGTAGAACACGCCGCCCAGGTAGGTCAGCGGGGTGAGCACGAAGGTGGGCACCAGGGCGATGTCGTCGAACTTCTTGGCGAACACCGCGTTGACGAAGCCGGCCAGCGAGAAGATCGTCGCGCCCAGCAGCACCGAGAGGAAAGTGATGACCGGGTGGGCCACGTGCAGGTCGGTGAAGAACAGCGCGATCAGCAGCACCAGCGCGCCGACCACCAGGCCGCGCGCCACGGCGCCAATCACGTAGCCCAGCAGCATCACCCAGTTGGGCATGGGCGACACCAGCATTTCTTCCACGGCGCGGCTGAACTTGGCGCCGAAGAACGAGCTGGAGATGTTGCCGTAGCTGTTGGTGATGATGCTCATCATCACCAGGCCGGGCACGATGTACTGCATGTAGGTGAAGCCGTGCATCTGGCCGATGCGGCTACCGATCAGCTTGCCGAAGATCACGAAGTACAGCGTCATCGTGATGGCCGGCGGGATCAGCGTCTGCGTCCAGATGCGCATGATGCGCACGATCTCGCGGCGGACGATGGTGTTGAGTGCGACGAGGTTGCCTGCGGCGTTCATGCGGCCTTCTCCGTGCTGTCCTTGCGGCCCTGATCCTGGCGGCCATGTTCCACCAGGCGGACGAACAGTTCCTCCAGCCGGTTGGTCTTGTTGCGCATCGACGTCACCGTGACGCCACGCTCGGTCAGGCCCGCGAACAGCGAGTTGAGGTCGTGCGAGCGGGACATTTCCGCTTCCACCGTGTGGTCGTCGATGCGGCGCAGCGTGATGCCGTGAATGGCCGGCAGGTCGGCCGGCAGGTTGTTCACGTCGAGCACGAAGGTTTCCACGTCCAGCGAGGCCAGCAGGCGCTTCATCGAGGTGTTTTCCACGATGGTGCCGTGGTCGATGATGGCGATGTTGCGACACAGCTGCTCGGCTTCCTCCAGGTAATGCGTGGTGAGGATCACCGTGGTGCCGGCCGCGTTGATGCCGCTGACGAACTGCCACATGGAGCGGCGGATCTCGATGTCCACGCCCGCGGTGGGCTCGTCCAGGATGAGCAGCTTGGGCTCGTTCATCATCGCGCGGGCGATCATCAGGCGGCGCTTCATGCCGCCGGAGAGCATGCGCGCCTGGTGCTGGGCCTTGTCCCACAGCCGCAGCTCCTTGAGGTACTTCTCCGCGCGCTCCATGGCGATCTTGCGCGGGATGCCGTAGAAGCCGGCCTCGTTCACGCAGATGTCGAACGGCTTCTCGAACTGGTTGAAGTTGATCTCCTGCGGCACCAGGCCAATGAGCTGCATGGCCTTGCCGCGCTGCTTGTTGACCGACACGCCGAAGACCTGCGCGTCGCCGCTGGTGGCGTTCACCAGGGAGGACAGGATGCCGATGAGGGTGGATTTGCCGGCGCCGTTGGGGCCGAGCAGGGCGAAGAAATCGCCGGGCTGGACCGTGAGACTGATGCCCTTGAGGGCCTCGACGCCGTTGCTGTAGGTCTTGCGCAGGTTTTCGACGACCAGCGCGGGAGTTGAACTGGGGGACATGGGCTGCACCGAAGGGGCCAGCCTTCTATTATACGTGGCTTCCCATACCGGTCCGTTCACAAACGGGCTTCCCTTGCGTTACCCCCCGGAAAACCCATGGCCGACCATTTCCAGCTCCGTCTCGTCGACTCCACCATGCTGGCGCCCACCGTGCGGCACATGGCGTTCGAGCGCGCCGACGGGCAGCCGCTGGCCTTCACGCCGGGGCAGTTCCTGCAGATCCACTTCCACTACGAGGACGGCACGGCCACCAAGCGCAGCTACTCGGTGGGCACCGTGGGCGATGGCACCTCGCCGGTGCAGCGCATCGAGATCGCCGTGAGCTACGTGGAGGGCGGCGCCGCCACCAAGCTGCTGGGCGAGTTGCCGATCGGCGGCGAAATCAGCGCCAGCGGGCCGTATGGCCGCTTCGTGCTGCAGACCGGCGACACCAATGCGCGCTACCTGCTGCTGGCCACCGGCACCGGCGTCACGCCCTACCGCGCCATGCTTCCGCAGATCGCCGAGCTGGTGAAGCAGGGCCGCGAAGTGGTGCTGCTGTACGGCGCGCGCAACGAAACCGAGCTGCTCTACGGCGACGAGTTCGAAGCCTTCGCCCAGGCCAACCCCGGCTTTCACTTCTATGGCTGCCTGAGCCGCCAGCAGCGCGGCGTGCCCCGGCCCAACGACCGCCCGGGCCACGTGCAGAACGTGCTGGCGGAGCTGGCGCCCAGCGCCGAGCGGGACATCGCCTACCTGTGCGGCAACCCCAACATGGTCGATGCGGCCTTTACCGCGCTGAAGGACTTCGGCCTGCCGGTGATGCACATCCGCCGCGAGAAGTACGTGTCCTCACGTTGAGTCGAGGATGGGTTTCCTAAACGGTTGCGCAACAAGGCCCTCAAGTTCGGCGGCGCCCGGCCGCTAAACGGGTCAGCCCAGGCGATGCCCTTCGCCGCTTCCCAAAGTAGTTCTACGTATGCCCTTCGTGGGGTGCGCTGAAAGTGTGATTTGGTTCACGCTCTGAGAGTGTGCCCGGGATTCCGATATCAAGCCCCGGAAACCCACGCCGATAGACCCGTCAGTGCCTCCTCTTTCCGAAGGAGGTGCGGGAAGGGGCATTTATGAAGGGCTGGATTCGCTGGACCTGGATGGGATGCATCGCCGCCGCCTTGGCACTGGGCGCGCCGTTGGCGCATGCGGACGGCGGGACGATCACGTTCTCCGGAGCGGTGGTGGCGCCGACGTGCGCCGCCGGCACCGGCAACGTGGCCGCGATGACGGCGTCACCCTCGCATCAGCGGTTCGACTGCGCCGGTTCGTCTGGCGCCAATGCGCGCACCGCACCCACGTCCTACACGTTGACGGTGGAACCGCTGGATGGATCTGCGCTGAGTGCCGATCGTCTGGCCAGCTATTTTTCCGCTTACGTGAAGGCCTCGGGTCATGAGGACGCCCACGTGAACCTGGTCACTCAAGCGTACGATTGATGTATCGACGCCATCTCGCGTTACTTGAGCGCGAGCGTGCGTGCCGGGGCTAGGGGTAGCTGATGGTGAAGGTGGCCGTCGCGGAAACCGTGCCCGCGGTGGTGCTGTTGGCCAGGGCGTAATACTGCGCGTAATAGGTGAGGTTGTACGCACCCGTAGGCGTCGTACCCACGGTGACCGGCGTGCCCAGCGACACGGCCTTGAACGAGCTGTCGATGAGCTGCACGCCGACGTTGCCGGCAGAGCCGGTGGAAGTGAGCACGCCCGTGGTACCCGGCGGCACGGCGCGGGAGGCGTCGATCTCGATGGCCATGGTCTGGCCGGACGCGGCGGCGCTGCAGGTCAGGCCGATGGTGAACGCGGTGGCGCCCGACACGGCGCCGGTGCTGGTCAGCGAACGGGTCGACACGGTGGGCAGGGTCACCGCGATGCTCGGCGTGGCGACGGTGCACGTGGGCGCCACGAACTTCACGTTGTTGCTGAGGACGAAATCTTCGGTGCGCAGCGTGTTGCGGGAGCCCTGGTACTGCCAGTAGCCCAGCGTGCCCGAAGACAGCGTGGAGCCCGCCGTGATCGGGCCCGTCTTGACCAGCTGCACCGCCGAACCCACCGACAGCGTGTACGTGCCCGAGCCGATGCTGTCGTAGCCCCAGGGCGGCAGGATGTAGTTCGTATCCGGATGCAGGATCTGATAACCCACGCCGGCCACGCCGGTCGGGAAAATGGTCGAGCTACCGACCGGCTGGCCACCCACCAGATTGATCACGCCCACGTTGGTGGTGTTGTTGCAGGTCACTTGCGACGTATTGGGGCTGGGATTGCCCGGCGACGACGTGGCGAGCACCGTACCCACCGGTGAGGTCGGATCGATGGTGATGGTGGCGGGCAAGGTCATGTTCACCGTCTCCTTGCCGCCCGACAACGAACACGAAGCGAACGCGGAGAGCGGCAGCAGGGACAGCGCCAGCAGCAGAAGTACGGCAGTGATGCGGACAGGGCTCATGGAGCATTTCCGATGGAGGCGACCGGCGTGCAGGTGGCATCGACAGTTTGCAGGTTGGTGGTCGTCGCGTCCTTCTTGTCGACCGGCTTGAGCGTGTAGGAGAAGCCACAGCGCATGGCCGAGCTGTCCTCGAGCTTCCACTGCACGTTGAGGCGGCCCTCGTCCTTGGCGCCGCGCACCAGCGCGCGACCGCCCTGGCCGACCAGGCCGACCGACTGGTTCTTCTCGTCCACGATCTCCGCGCCGAACGGAATGGTCTTGCCGTCCGACTGGCGGATGCGCAGCAGCACCGTGCGGCCGTATTCCGTCTTGAACTTCACCATCACCACCGAGCCGGCGTGCGGCGCGACCTGGGCGCTGGTGGCATCCAGCTGCACGGTCAGCGGCAGGCCCTTCGGGTCGATCTGCACGGTGTTGAGTCCGTACGGCGTCATGTACGGGATGAGCGCATAGCCGAAGCGGTCGATGCGCACGCCCGACGCGTTGAGCACGCGTGCGCCAGCAGCATCCTTGGCCTCGACCACGGCCACGGTGTCGCCCATCGGCAGGCCGAAGGTGACGCCACCGGGGTGCACCACCACTGCGCCGGCCAGGCCCAGCGATGCCTGCGAGTAGCCCTTGCCGGCGCCGACACTGCCGTTGATCTGCGCGAACGGGCTGCGATAACCGGCGTAGACCGTGCCCGCGTTGCCAGCGCTGTTGCCATCGCCCGCGCCATTGTCGTGCGAGGCGGTGGCGCCGTAGCTGAACTGGTTGTCCACGCCCAGCGTACCGTTGATGGTGGCCTGGTCCAGCGTGTGGCCGGTGCTGTCGTGCGTGACATTGGCGCCGAAGTTCGGCGCGTGCATGGCGCTGCCCAGCGGCAGCGTGAAGCTGGCGAACACCTGGTTGCTCGCGCGCGAGAACGCATCGCGCGTGCGCGTGGCCGAGATGGTGTAGCTCAGACGGTGGAAGGTATTGTTGTAGCCGGCCTGGAACTGCACGTCAGTGCCGTTGCGGTTCCAGTAATCGATGGCCGAGCCGGTGACGAATACCGTGCCGCCATGATCGCCCAGGCGCTGGTTCAGGCTGATGTCGAAACGGCTGCGCTGGCGGTCGAGCTGGCTGGTGTAGGTGCTGAAGTTGCCCTGGTTGCCCTGCAGCGCGCGGATCTGATCCGGCGTCAGCAGGTTGGTCGTGTTGACGCCGTCGATCGTGGTCTGCGTGGTCGGGTCGATGTAACGATAGCCGTTGGCGATGTCGCGCAGGGTCATCGCATCGCGCAGGCCAAGGTAGCCGCTGGTGGAATAGCGGTAGGTGGCGACGGTCAGCGACGTGTTGGTGTCCGGCAGGATCTTGCTGTAGCTCAGGCGCACGCTCTGGCCGTTCTGGCTTGATTGGCCGGGGATCTGCGTGCGCGCGTCGGTCAGGTCGACGGCAAACGCACCGTACTTCGTGTTGAGCGCCGAGCCGATCTGCACGGCCGCGTAGCCGTTCGCGCCCACCACGCCGGCATAACCGGTAATCAGGTTGGTGAGGCCGCGCTGCAGGGTGGCTTCGACCAGCGCTGGATGCGCATGGATCGAGGCGTCGTGCAGTTCGCCGGCGGCGATGGAGAAACGCATCACGCCCGGACGCAGCAGCTGCGGCACCGATGCATAGGGCACCGCGAAGGAGCGCACGCGACCATCGGCCTCCGTGACGGTCACGGCCAGGTCGCCGCCGTAACCGGTGGCATAGAGGTCGCTGATGGTGAACGGACCCGGCGCCACCGTGGTTTCGTACAGCACCACGCCGTTCTGGCGAACCGTGACCTTGGCATTGGTTTCGGCCACGCCGCGCACCGTCGGCGCGTAGCCGCGCATCGAGTCGGGCAGCATGCGGTCATCGGTGGCCAGTTGCACGCCGCGGATGCTCACCGCGTCGAACAGGTCGCCGCTGGTGTACGAATCGCCGATGGTCAGCTGCGAGCGCAGCGACGGAATGTCGCGACGCAGGTAGGTGTCGATGTTCTGCCAGTGCGTGGTCGAGCGCGTGCCGGCCGCGCCGGACTGCATCACCACGGTGGAATCGTTGCGCAGCTGCCAGCCGGCAAGGTTGATGCCGGCGTTCAAGCCCAGGAATGAGGAGGTCTGCGTGACGCCGTTGCTGTGGTTGCGGTAGCTGTTGAAGTTGTAGTTGAGCAGCGCGGCGTTCACGCCGCGATCCCAGTTCTCAGGACTCACGTAGCCGCGCGCATGCGTGCCCAGCCATGCCTGCGGAATGCTCACGTCCAGGCGAAGGTTCGGCTGGTCGAAGGTCATCGTGGCGGAGGGAATGAGGTCGCCGATGACCAGGCAGCTGCCGGCGTCGTTGGTCAATCTGGCCTGCTGTTCCGCGCTGAGCTTCTGCAGTGGCAGGCCGAACTGCGCGTACATCGCCTTGGTCAGGCAGGGCACGGCCGGTGCGTTCGGCGTAGGCGAGGCGAAGCGCACGTCGCCGCGGCCCACCCAGGCGTTGTTGACGAAGATGTCGGTGCGGTACACGCCCGGCATCACCACGTTGCCGCGCTCGAAGCGCGAAAGATCGTCGGTGTTGTTGCCTGCGCCGGAAAGCAGGCTGCGGTCGAAGTTGGCGTCGACCGCGGCCGAGGCGTCGGCCCCGGAGGCGGCGGCCGCCGCGGCATGGGCGGGGGCGTAGGCACCGAACAGCGCGCCGGCGATGGCCACGCACAGCACGGCGCGGGCGCCCACGGAACGTCCGTGGGTGCTCGCGTGCTGGTGGTGGCGGGCGCGCGGGTTCGTCACGGCGACACCGTGCCCTTGTAGCTGTCGCCAGCGCCGTAGTCATTGATGGCCGAGTACGAGACCTGGCTGCCGGCGGCCGGCTTCTGGTTGCCATGCAGCGGCAGGCGCAGATCAGACAGCGGCGCGACCATGCCGAGCTCGGCGCCGATGTTGTTGCCGCCGCTGGCGACGGACAGTTCGGAGATCGTCACGTAGTAGGGCGTCGGGTTGTGCGCCTGGAGCGCAAAGCCCTGGCCGTCGGCCACGATCTTCCAGGTAAGCGAGCCCGGCGCCTTGAGCGGATCGCCCTGCAGGCCGGCGGGACGGTAGAACAGCTTCAGGCGCGAGCGCAGGGCCAGCTGCAGCAGGTTCTGGCCTTCCGCCTGCGGGCCGGTGGGCTTGGGCGGCACTTCGAGCACGTTGAGCCAGAACAGCGATTCCCGGTCGGCCGGAAGCTGCTCGTGGGTGAAGACGATGCGCAGGCTCTGTTCCTTCTTCGGCTCCATGCGGAACAGCGGAGGCGTGATCAGGAACGGCACGTCGACCGACTCGGGCGTGGAATGCACGTCGCCACGGTCGATCCACGATTCCACCAGCACGGGGTGGTCGTTGTCGTTGGTGAGGCGGACGGTGACTTCGCCGTCCTTCGCGGGAAACACCACGCGGGTGCCGCCGATCAACACGTTGGCCTGAGCCTGGGGAGCGCTGAGGCAAAGGGCCAGCAGGCCCGCGCCGACTGCGCAGACAAACTTCCTCATGGGGACAACCTCGATGGGAGCAGGGCCGCTGATGTCGTCAGCGGGAATGCGCCGGAGCCAGGCGGCTCCGGCGCGTGTCGCGACTTACTGGTAGAGCATCGTGAACTGGACGCTGGTGCTCACCGTACCGGCGCCGGCGGCGGCGGTGGCGAAGTACTGGGCGTAGTAGTTCAGCGTGCCGGCGCCGCTGGCCAGGGAGATCTGGGCCGAGTTCTGCGCGCCGTTGGCACCGTTGAGCTTGATCGTGGAGAAGTCGCTGTTGAGCAACTGCACTTCCACGCCGGTCGCGGTGCCGGAGGAGTTCTTCAGGTTGCCGTCGGCCATCACGGTCGGGCCCGGCTCGAAGAACGTGGTGGCCTTGGTGAGGGAGCCGCAGCCGGTCAGGGCGATGGCGAACGGGGTGCGGCCGGCGACGGCGGCCGCGGCGTTCAGCGAGGTGGTCGACACGGTCGGCAGGGTCACGTTGATCGTGGCCGGGCTGGCGCCGCCGTTGATCTGGCAGGTGGAGGCGTTGATGTTGCCGGTGATGTTGATGGTGCCGTCCACCGCGGAAGCGGTGCCGGCCACGGCCACGCCGGCGATCAGCGCGGCAGAGAGAAGCAGCTTGTTCATACGATGTCCTTTGTCAGACGTAATGGATAAAACCAACGACTTGTGCGCTTCCGGACCAAATGGGACATCGCCCCCCCGATTGCGCTGTTTTGGCTCCCGGGTCGGCTTCGTCTGGCCGGCGCCGGTGGCTTACCCGGCACTAAGCAACCCCCATGCCAACCCGAGCGGCTCCGTCGAAATGGCGATGCGACTCAGAAATGAGAGGTAATCGTTAAAATTTAGTAATGGGCAGGTGAGCCGCAGAGGGTCACTTCCGGCTGTCCTGAAGGTGGGCAATGTGCAAATTGCGTCACATTTTAGGAATGTTCCTACGCTCGGATTTCTCAAGTTTCACGACAGCCCGGCCGATACCCTTGCCCGTGTAAAGGGTGCTTGACACCTTTTGTGGGCGCGATTAGCCTTGCTGTCAAGGTAACTTGACATGTGGCGGGGAGGCGGCATGGAACGTGGAGCCAAGATGGGGAGCGCCCCGTGAGCGCGGCCAACGGGTCCAACCTGGGCGCACGCCTTTCACAGATGGAGCTGTGGCCTGCCTGGGCGCGCTGGGGCGCGCTCACCGTTGCCTATGGCCTGCTGGCGGCCAGCTTCTGGCTGATGATCCGGGACGGGCAGCTGATGAAGCTGCTGGGGCTGGCGGTGTTCGCCGTGGGGCTTCCCTTCCTGGTCTACCTGGGCCGCGCCGTCGGCCGCGAACGCTGCCGCGCCGCGGATCGCCGCTACGTGCGCGAATTCATGCCGGCCATGCTCGTCTACATGGTGGTGATGCTCTACGCGTGGCCGCTGCAGAAGGGCATGGCGCCCGGCGCGCTCAAGACGGCCCTGGTGTTGTCGCCCATGCTGCCGATCGGCTGGGTGATCGTGGCGTGCATTCGCCATGTGCTGGCCAGTGACGAGCTGGAGCGCCGCCAGCATCTGGAGGCCATCGCCATCAGCGCATCGGTCGTCGGCGTGGTGAGCATGGCGCTGGGGTTCCTCGGCGCGGCGAAGATCTTCGTGCTGGACGGCACCTTCGTGCTGCTCTTCGTGTACCCGGCCCTCTGCCTGGTTTATGGCGCCGTGCGCGGTTACCTGGTCTGGCGCGCCCGCCGCGAATGAACAACCGTATCCGTGAACTGCGTGGCGATCATGGCTGGTCGCAGGCGGACCTTGCCGAACGCCTGGACGTATCGCGCCAGACGGTGAACGCCATCGAGACGGGCAAGTACGATCCAAGCCTGCCGCTGGCGTTCAAGATCGCCCGGCTGTTCGGTCTGTCCATCGAATCGATCTTCGAGCCGGAGCCGCCCACCGCGCCTTCGGTATCGAGACACCCAATGGAGTGAGGGAGAGCACTCATGGCAATCAAGGGCCGAACGGCCTTCCGCATAGGCGTGGTGGTCGTCGCACTGGCGGTACTGGGGTGGAAGCATTTCCATCCGCCGTCCATCGACACCGACAGCACCGCCGACACCGCGGCCACATCCACCGCCAGGCCCGCCGCACCGGCCCAGCCGCAGACGTGGAAACTCGGCGCGTTGACGCTGGCGCCGTGCGAACTGGGCCAGCCCAACAGCGGTCTGTCCACCGCGGCGTGGTGCGCGCCGTTCGAGGTGCCGGAGAACCGCGACGATCCACACAGCCGCAAGATCCGCCTCAAGCTGGCCGTGATCCGCAGCAGCGCGCAGGTCGCCAGCAAGGACATGCTGGTGATGCTGGCCGGTGGCCCGGGGCAGGCCGCCACCGAATCGTGGCCCGGCGTGTCGACCGCGCTGCAGCCGCTCACCGCGCATCGCCATGTGGTGTTGCTGGACCAGCGTGGCACGGGCGGTTCCAACCCGCTCACCTGCAAGGACGAAGGCGAAGGCACCGAAGGCGGCACCGAAGACATCGACGCCAGCCCCGAGCGCCAGAAGCGGGAAACCGAGCGCTGCCTGAAACAGCTCCAGGACAAGGCCGACCCGCGCTACTACACCACCACCATCGCCGCGCAGGACCTGGAAGACGTGCGCAAGGCGCTGGGTTCGCCGACGTTCGACCTGGTCGGCGTGTCCTACGGCACGCGCATGGCGCAGCAGTATGCGATGCATTACCCCGCCGCCGTGCGCAGCCTGGTGCTGGACGGCGTGGTGCCGAACGAGCTGGTGCTGGGCCAGGACTTTGCGCGCAACCTCGATGACGCCCTGAAGGCGCAGTTCGCGCAATGCACCGCGAACGAGGCGTGCCGCAAGCGCTTCGGCGATCCCTACCAGACGCTTTACCAGTTGCGCGACGCCTTGCGCGCCAACCCGCACAAGGTCAGCTTCCGCGATCCGCAGACCTACCAGAGCGTGCAGCGCACCTTGAGCGAATACTCGCTGGCCAGCGTGGTGCGCATGTTCGCATACTCGCCGCTGACGGCCGCGCTGCTGCCGCTGTCCATCGATGCGGCGGCGCACGGTGACGTCGGCCCGCTGCTGGGGCAGGCCAAGCTGCTGTCGGGCGATCTTTCGGACACCATGAACGGCGGCATGCAGCTGTCCGTGATCTGCAGCGAGGACGCGGACCTGCTGGTACCGGCTGACGCGGACGTGCACACCATCCTGGGCACGCGCATGGTCGACACCTTGCGCAACACCTGCGCGGTGTGGCCCAAGGGCACGCGCCCGGCGGACTTCCACCAGCCGCTGAAAACCGACACGCCTACGCTGCTGTTCTCCGGCCAGCTCGATCCCGTCACGCCGCCGCGCTACGGCGACGAGGTGGCGAAGAACCTGTCCAATGCGCGCCACCTGGTGCTCACCGGCCAGGGCCACAACGTGATCAACACCGGCTGCGCGCCGCAGGTGGTCAAGCACTTCATCGAGGATCTTTCCCCGAAGACGCTGGACGCCACCTGCCTGAAGCGCGTGCAGGCCACGCCCACGTTCATCGATTTCAACGGAGCCACGCCATGATCGAGGTGAAGGATCTGCACAAGGCGTTCGGCACCGTGAAAGCCGTGGACGGCGTCAGCTTCACCGCGCGCGACGGGGAGATCACCGGCCTGCTGGGCCCCAACGGCGCCGGCAAGACCACCACGCTGCGCATGCTCTACACGCTGATGAAACCCGACCGCGGGCAGGTGCTGGTGGACGGCATCGACGCCGCGGAGGACGCGCTCGCCGTGCGGCGCCAACTCGGCGTGCTGCCGGATGCGCGCGGCCTGTACAAGCGCCTCACCGCGCGCGAGAACATCGACTACTTCGCGCGCCTGCACGGCCTGCCCGAAGATGTGATCGCCGAGCGGCGCGAGGCGCTGGTGAAGGCACTGGAGATGGAAGACATCGGCGATCGCCGCACCGAGGGCTTCTCGCAGGGCCAGCGCGTAAAGACGGCCATTGCGCGCGCGCTCATCCACGATCCGCGCAACGTCATCCTCGACGAGCCCACCAACGGCCTCGACGTGATGGCGACGCGCGCGCTGCGCCAGTTCATGCAGCACCTGAAGCACGAGGGGCGCTGCGTGCTGTTCTCCAGCCACATCATGCAGGAGGTGGCCGCGCTGTGCGATCGCATCGTGGTCATCGCCAACGGCCGCGTCGTCGCCGATGAGTCGCCGCAGGCGCTGCGCGAGCAGACGGGCGAATCGAACCTCGAGGACGCCTTCGTCAAGATCATCGGCAGCGAAGAGGGGCTCGCCGCATGAACGCCCGCACCGCCGCTCCCATCGCCCGCGCGCACGCTTTCGTCACCGTCTTCCTCAAGGAGGTGAAGGAAAACCTGCGCGACCGCCGCACCATCATCAGCGCCTTCCTCACCGGCCCGCTGCTCGGCCCGCTGATCCTGGTGATGATGCTCAACATCACGCTCAACCGGCAGTTCGACAAGGCGGAAAATCCCTTGCCCGTGCCGGTGATCGGCGCGGAGAACGCACCCAACCTGATCAACGCGCTGAAAGCCGAAGGCATCGTGCCCAGGCCGGCCATCGCCGATCCGGAACTGGCCGTACGCAAGCAGGACGCGGACGTCGTGCTGCGCATTTCGCCCGACTACGCCACCGCATGGCGCAAGGGCGAAGCCGTGCAGGTGGAGCTGATCTACGACTCCTCGCAGCGCGACGCCAACGCCTCGGTGGAGCGCGTGTCGCAGGTGGTGGAAACCTACGCGCGCCAGCAAGGCGCCATGCGGCTGGTATCGCGCGGGCTCTCGCCCAGCACGGCGTGGCCGGTGCAGGCCGCCCGGCGCGACCAGGCCACGGCGCAGGCGCGCGCGGCGCTGGTGTTCTCGATCCTGCCGTACTTCTTCGTGCTCACCGTGTTCATGGGCGGCATGTATCTGGCCATCGACCTCACGGCGGGCGAACGCGAGCGCCAGTCGCTGGAGCCGCTGTTCGCCAATCCAGTGCCGCGCTGGAAGATCCTCGCCGGCAAGCTGGCGGCCATCTGCACGTTCGCGGCCGCGAGCCTGCTGATCAGCCTGCTGGCTTTCAGCGTGGTGGGGCGTTTCATTCCCACCGAGAAACTCGGCATGGAGCTGGATCTCGGTCCGCGCTTCGGCGGGCAGGTGCTGCTGCTGATGGTGCCGCTGATCGCGTTGCTGGCCGCGCTGCAGTCGATGGTGGCGGCCTTCGCCAAGAGCTATCGCGAAGCGCAGACCTATCTGTCGCTGCTGATGTTCGTGCCGGTGCTGCCGAGCATCCTGCTCTCCACCATGCCCATCAAGGCACAGGACTGGATGTATGCGGTGCCGCTGCTCGGGCAGCACCTGGGCATCATGCAGTTGCTGCGTGGGGATGGGGTGACGGCGCAGCAGTTGGGGTTGTGTCTGGTTGGGAGTCTGGTGGCGGCGTTGGTGGGGGTGTTGGCGACGGCGCGGTTGTATCAGTCGGAGAGGTTGGCGATTTCGGGGTGAGGTGTCTTGCCGCCTCACTTGCCTCATTACCTCAAAGTAACCCGTCACCCCTGCAAGGGCAGGGATCCAGTGACTCAAAAGAACCGTCATCCCGGCGTAGGCCGGACAAGCGCGAAGCGCGCAGAACGCCCGTAGGGCGGCCCCGAAGGGGCGAGCGAAGCGAGTCATCCAGTGACTTTTTGCTCGGTTGTCGCGTGGAGTTTGGTCGGCTCTTTTTTGGCGTTTCCGCAACCTGGCCGCCTCCGCGGCGGGCGTTCCGACCTCCTGCCGGAGGCCGGGTCACTTTCTCTTGCTTGCCCAAGAGAAAGTAACCAAAGAGAAGGGCCCCCCGGAATCGGCGCCTATCGGGCTGAAGCCCGATAGGTCCGCGGCCGGGTTGCGGGGTTTGTCGACAGGGCATCCTGCCCTGACGCCAAACTGGCCGGCATCCATGCCGGCCACCCTTCGGGCTGTTCCTCCACCCGCCCGCCGCCTCATACGGGGACCCGGAAGATCAAGAGCCCAAAGTCAAAAGCCGACGGCTCGTGCCGCTGCGCGGCACATCGCGCCGTGGCTGCAAGCCAACGTCTCTGCTCGTCGCGCTACCATCATGTTTTTCATCCCGAGAAACTCCTATGCGCCGCCATCTCCTCGCCCTGAGCCTTATCGCCATCCTGGCCGGCTGCAGTTCTCACGACAGCAGCGCGCCCACTCAGCAGGCCGAAGCACCTGCGCCGGCCAGCACTGCGCCCGCGATGGCGCCGCCGTCCACGGATGCGGAGATTGCCGAGCAGCGCATGGCTAATGTCGCATCGGTCAAGCTCACGGCGGATCTGTCGAGTTTCGATGACCAGCAGAAGCGGATGATCGCGTTGCTGATCGAAGCGGCGGATGTCACCAACGACATCTACTGGCAGCAGTCGTGGGGCGACAAGGCGGCGTTGATGGCGCGGATTCCCGATGACGTGACGCGTCGCTTCGCTGAGATCAACTACGGCCCGTGGGATCGCCTGGATAACGACCAGCCGTTCGTGGCCGGCGTGGGGCCGCGCCCGGCGGGTGCGCAGTTCTATCCGGCGGACATGAGCAAGGACGAGTTCGACAAGGCTGAGCTCAAGGACAAGACCGGCCTCTATACGCTGCTGCGTCGCGATGCGCAGGGCAAGCTGGTGACGGTGCCTTATCACGAGGCGTACAAGGCGGATCTGGAGCGTGCCGCTGGCCTGCTGCGGCAGGCGGCGGATCTTTCGGCGGACAAGGAGTTCGCCGGCTACCTGAAGAAGCGCGCCGATGCCTTGCTCAGTGACGATTACCGCTCCAGCGATTTCGCCTGGATGTCGATGAAGAACAACCCGGTCGACATCGTGATCGGTCCCATCGAGACCTATGAGGACCAGCTGTTCGGCTACAAGGCCAGCTACGAGAGCTACGTGCTGGTGAAGGATCAGGCGTGGAGCACCAAGCTTGCGCGTTTCGCCAAGTACCTGCCGGAACTGCAGCGCGAGCTGCCGGTGGACGACAAGTACAAGGCCGAGAAGCCGGGTTCGGATGCGGACCTCAACGCCTATTTCGCCGTGTATTACGCGGGCGATGCCAACGTCGGCGCCAAGACCATCGCGATCAATCTTCCCAACGACGAAGAGGTGCAGCTGAAGAAGGGCACGCGCCGCCTGCAGCTGGAAAACGTGATGCAGGCGAAGTTCGACAAGATCATGCTGCCCATCGCGAAGGAGCTGATCGCGGACGACCAGCAGTCGCACCTCACCTTCGACGCGTTCTTCGAGAACACCATGTTCCACGAGGTGGCGCATGGCCTGGGCATCAAGAACACGCTCGACGGCAAGGGCATGGTGCGCACGGCGCTGAAGGACCAGGCGTCCAGTTTCGAGGAGGGCAAGGCCGACATCCTGGGGCTCTACATGGTGACCAAGCTGGCTGGCAGGGGCGAGCTGGACAAGGCGAAGCTGATGGACAATTACGTCACCTTCCTCGCCGGCATCCTGCGTTCCGTGCGCTTCGGCGCCAGCGACGCGCACGCCACGGCCAACATGGTGCGCTTCAACTTCTTCCAGCAGCAGGGTGCGTTCACGCGTGACGCCGCCACCGGTCGCTATCGCGTGGACTTCGACAAGATGACCGCCGCGATGAATGCGCTCTCCGCCAAGTTGCTCACCATCCAGGGCGATGGCGACTACGCCGCCGCCAAGCAGCTCACTGACAGCATGGGCAACGTCGATGCCACGCTCGCCGGCGACCTCAAGCGGCTGGACCGGGCGAAGATCCCGGTGGACATCACCTTCGAGCAGGGTCTGGAGACGCTGGGCCTGGCCAAGCCGTGATCCTTGCGGCGGCACATGAAGGAATCTTCACGCGCCGCCGATTGATCCTGGGCGACAGGGCTTGTAGAACGAAAACCTGTCCATCGTCCCAGGGAGCGTCGTCATGAAGATACGCAAGGGTAAGGTGTGGGGTCTGGCCTGCGTGGCCTGGCTGGTCGCAGGCAGTGCCGCCGTGGCAGGTCCGCAGAAGGATGCTCAGGCCGCCGAACGCGATGCCTACATCAAGTCGGCCGGCCATGCGGTGGATGGCATCGCCGACACGGCCACGGTCACCAGCGTGGATCCGCTCGGCGATCATCGCATCGCGGTGTATACCGTGGACGGTTCGCACAAGGACATCTGGCTGGTCACCACCGACGATGCGTGTCCGCAGCCGGTGCTCTCCGGTAACCGCATCGTCTCGGTGGAGGCGGGCGCCACACACGACTGCAGCTCCGTCGCCATCCATACGGTGGACCAGCGCAACCTCAGCGGCCGCCTGCGCATCGTGCAGCAGCAGGCCAAGAATGCGCCGGGCACGGCTTATCAGGAAGAACCGGTGACGCTGCGCTGGGCCACCATGTTCCGCACCCGCGACATGACCGACGGCGGCCGCACCCGCTAACCCGTTTCAACGCGGCGCGACATCGCGCATCGTCATGGTGATGTCGCGCCCGTCCGCCAGGGTCAGCGTCAGCGGCGTGCCTTCGGGCAGATGGCTGCTCAGGTCGCGCAGCTGGCCAAAGCTCAGCGCGCGGGCCGGCTTGCCATTGGCCGCCACGATGGCGTCGCCCTGCTTGAGGCCTGCCTTCTGCGCGGGGCTGTCGGGCATCACGTTGATGACGTTGAAGCGGTCGGGGCGATCCTGGTTCTTCTCGGCGCGGAAGCCTGCCATGCCGTAGTTCCATTCGGGTGTGCTCGCGCGCGGCATCAGCACCATCTGCTGGCGGCGGTAATCAAAGTGCACGTTGAAGCGCGACAGGATGTCCTGGCCGATATTGCCCGCTTCGCTCGGGTTGCCGGTGGCGCCGGCGTCGGCGCGAGTGAGCATGGCCACTACGTTGTCCATGGTCTGCGTGCCTAGCGTGAAGCTGCTTGCGTGCGCAACGTGCGCGGTGAACAGGCCGCCCACGCCGCCGGTGGGAATCGGCAAGCCCGCTTCGTAGTGCCTGGCGATGCCGTTGCGTTCGGCCCACTGCGGAAAGGTGAGCACGTAGCCGGCGTTGCCGGTGTCGATGCCGAACATGCCGGTATGGCCGTCCTGCTGGGCTTGCGCCAGCGGCATGTCGTCGGTGAAGCGTAGCGTTATCGCGTCACCCTTCGCGGCGGGCGGTGCCTCGCCCTGGTCGTAGGGTTGGAGCCGCAGGCGGTGATGGTCGTAGTCGAAGGTGATCGCAAAACGCTCGAACATCTCCAGGCCGAGAATGCCGGCGATGGGCGTGTCGTTGCCGCGCTCATAGAAACCGAAGGGATAGGGCAGCACCGTGAAGGTGAGGTCGCGCACGTGCGCGTTGCCCAGCGCGGTGTCGTGCACCTTCGTGTATGACGTGCTCATGGTGCCGGAGCCCGAGCCGCCGCTCACGCCCTGGCCCTGCGTCCGGTAACCCATCTGCTTGGCGGCGTCGCTGGTGAGGATGGCGTGGCCGCCGGTATCCAGGATGAAGGGCATCGGCGGTCGCCCGTCGATGCTCACATCGACCATCACGATGCCGCCTTCCACACGCATGGGCGTCGTCGCTTCGCGCGCGCCATTCGCCATGGTCACGTCACGCACCTTGCCGTCGGGGCGTTGCAACGCCGCGGCGGGAACGCTGGACCACAGCCGGTACTGCTCGACGGTGTCCACGGCTTCGCCGTCGCTGTTGCCGGCAAGATTGGCGCGGGAGTTGGCGACGCGGAAGGGCAGCTGCAGCCCGTCCACGTTGCGGTAGTCGCCGTAGCGCTCGGTGGCGACAAGGAACGAGGTGGCGTAGACCGCGCGATCCAGGCGATGCGTGGATGCATCGATCCACAAGGTGACGGTGCGGCCGCCCACCGGCGTGGCATCCAGGCGCTGGAAGCTGCGGCCCTGCTCCTGCGCGTCGGGCAGGCGGCGATAGCGCGCCTGGTCCCGCGGGTCGAGATAGCCGAAGCGGTGCAGCCAGCTCTCCGTGGCGGCCACGGTGCGCGCCTCGTCCGAATCGAGCGGATGCACCATGCCGGTGATGTCCTCGCGCCACTGGCCTTGGCCGTCGATGCCCTGGGCAGAGCCGAACATCTCATTGCGCGTGCGCGACAGGTACTGGCCACTGTGCAGGTCCACGGCGAATTGCCAGGGGCCCTTGAGCCCGTCGCTGTCTTCCGTGCCGCTGGCCTGCAGGCCGGCCACTTCGTTCCAGCGTGCGCCGCCGGCCGCCTGGCGCAGGCTGTCCAGCACGGCGGCGCTGTCGCCGGAAGCGGCAAGCGCCGGGCTCAGGGCGCCGACGAGCAGCAGGCCAAGCAGGGGACGGGCGCGGTTCGGCATGGGGACACTCCGTGGTCGGGTGGCGTCATGGTCCGCCAGCCGTCGCAACCGGTCTAGGACGCGCGTTGCGAATCAGGACGCGTTTTGCAGCCTGTGCCGGTAGTCACGCGGCGTCTCGCCGGTCATGCGGCGGAACACGCGGGCAAAGTGGCTCTGGTCGTGGAAGCCCGCCATGGCGGCGACGTCGGCGATGGAGTGGCGTTCTTCCGCCAGCGCCTTGCGCGCCAGCGCGATGCGTAGCCCGCGCTGGTACTCGCCCACCGACGTGCCCTGCGCACGCTGGAAACTGCGCGCCAGGTGGGAGGGATGCACGCCGGCCAGCGCCGCCAGTTCGTGCAGTGAGGGCGTGGCGAGCGGATCGTCGTGCAGGCGATCGAGCACGCGTTGCAGCCATGCCGGGCGGCGCTCGCCGTCGGCGCGGCACGCCGACGCCACCAGTTCGAGCACGGCCGCATGCAGTGCGAGTGCGGCGGCATCGTCCGTGGCGCACAGTTCGCGTTCGATACGGGCGAACAGGCGGTCGGCTTCGGGCAGTCGCAGTTGCCGGTGTTCGCCTAGCAGACGCGACACGCCATCGTTGGACGCGTCGCCGAGAAAGATGCTGATGCAGCGCGCACCCGATGGGCCAAAGCGATTGGCATGGCGATGGCCTTGCGGATGCGCAAGCAGCAGGCCGGGCTGGCAATCCACGTCGCTGCCGCTCGACTGTTGCGTGTAGCGGCCGGCGGCGACCAGGCACAGGTAGGCTTCGTCGTGCTCGTGCCACGGCAAGGCGCTGCCGCCCGCATACGGCGTTGCGGAAATCTGCAGGCCGGCGAGCTGCCGCAGTTGCGCGGGCTGGCCGTAGTTGGCGCGCTGTAGATGCTGCATGGCGATGAGTCTAGGCCGCCTGCGCGCCAGGGCATGTGCCGTCGGTCAGGCCATCCCGCGCGCGGCTCAGGCGGCGCGGCCGTCCAGGTGCGCGTTCGCCCAGGCCGCCACGGCGTCGGGGTGTTCCAGTTGCAGATGGTGGCCGCCTTCCAAGTGCGTCACCGCGATGTCGCCGACGCAGGCGGCGCGCTCGCGCATGCGCATGCCGGGCAGGTAGGGCGTGTCCGGCTGCGCGAGCAGCAGCGCCGTGGGCGCCTCGATGCCGCGCAGCAGATCGCGCACCTGCGCTTCCGCCAGGCGCACGGCCGACGGGCGATTGACCCGCGCATCGCTGCGCCAGTGCCAGCCGTGGTCGGTCTTGCGCAGGCCGCGCTCCACGATGGGGCGCGCCTGTTCGGCGGGCAGGCCGCTGGCCAGCGTGCGGGCGCTGATGGCCATGTCGATGGAGGGGAACGCGCGCAACGAGCGCCCGGTGGCCGTGCTCGCCATGGCGTCGCGGAAATGGCGCAGTGTGTGGTGGGCGTCGTCCGCGATCGGGCCCAGGCCTTCGATCAGCAGCAGGCGATCGATGCGATCGGGCTTGGCGGCGGCCACCAGCGAGGCGATGCCGGCGCCCAGCGAGTGGCCCATCAGGTGCAGCCGCTCGAAGCCCAGCGCATCGATGGCGTCGAGCACGGCGCGCACATAGTCCACGAAGTGGTAGGCCATGCCCGGAGGCAGATGATCGGAATGGCCGTGGCCGGGCAGCTCCAGCGCAATCACCTGCCAGCGCGAAGCCAGCAGCGGCGCGAGCCGCGCGAAACTCCACGCGTTGTCTAGCCAGCCATGCAAGGCCAGCAGCGGCGGCGCGGCCTCGTCGCCCCACACCTGCGCGCTCAGGCGCAGATGCGGCAGGCGCACGTCGCGTTCGACCGGAGCGCTCACAGGCTGGCACCGGTGCGCGGCGCGAATTCCTTCCAGCCGCCGGCGTGGCGCATCACCAGTGCGGCGAGGCTGTCGACCTGCGCGGGCGTGTCGTTCAAGGCCGGGATGTAGCGCAGCTCATCGCCGCCGGCTTCGCGGAAGAAGTCGCGGTTCTGCATGGCGATTTCTTCCAGTGTCTCCAGGCAGTCCACGGCAAAGCCGGGGCAGGCCACGTCCAGCGTCTTCACTCCGTTGGCCGCCAGCTCGCGCACCGTGGCGTCGGTATACGGCTGCAGCCACTGCTCGCGTCCCACGCGGGACTGGAAGCTCATCAGCAGCTGCGACTCGTCCAGTTGCAGCCGTTGGCGCAATGCGCGCGCCGTGGCTTGGCATTGCTCGAAATAGGGATCGCCCTCGCGCACGTAGCGCTGCGGAATGCCATGGAAGGAGAGCAGCAGCTTCTCGCCGCGCCCGTGCGTTGACCACCACTGCTCGATGCTGCGCGCGAGCGCGTCGATGTGCGCCGGGTCGTCGTGGTAATCGTTGATCAGGCGCAATTCGGGCGGCCAGCGCAGCGAGCGCATCGCCTCGGCCACGGCGTCGATCACCGAGCCGGTGGAGGTGGCGGAGTATTGTGGATACAACGGCAGCACCAGCAGGCGGCGCACGCCTTCGCGCTGCAGGCGCTCAATCTGCGACGGTACGGAGGGCTGCCCATAGCGCATCGCCAGCGCCACGCGGACGGGCTCGTTGCATGCCTCCGACAGCTTCTCCTGCAGGCGCGCCGCGAGCGCTTCGCTGCCCACGCGCAGCGGCGAGCCCTGCGGCGTCCAGATGCGCTGGTACGCGTGCGCGGAGCGCGCCGGCCGCACGCGCAGGATGACGCCGTGCAGGATCAGCCACCACAGCCAGCGCGGATAATCGATCACGCGCGGATCGCCCAGGAACTCGGCGAGATAGGGACGAACGGCACTGGCGGTGGGCGCTTCCGGTGTGCCGAGGTTCACCAAGAGCACTGCAGCCTGAACGGGCTGGTCACGGGATGGACCGGCAACGCCGGTATAGTCATGGCTGCGTGGCATCGTGGCGCTGACGGTGAGAACCGCTGCGCAGTCTGCCACAAGCCTTCGGCCTCGCCGTGGCGAGGATCGCCGCAGGCCGCCGCACCGAATATCTGCACAGGAGTCGTCATGATCAAAACGTCGCTGCATCGCCTGCTGCTCGCCGCCCTGGTCCTGCTGATGCCGGCCATGGCCGCTCACGCGGAGGATCCGCCGCTGGTGCGCGCCCAGAACGCCGTGCGCGTGTTGAACGACATCATGGAAGCGCCGGACAAGTCGATCCCGACCGACCTGCTCAAGCAGGCCAAGGCCATCGCCGTGATCCCTGACCTGCTCAAGGTGGGCTTCGTGTTCGGCGGCCGCCGCGGCGAGGGCCTGATCTCGGTCAAGGGCGCGGACGGCACCTGGTCCAATCCCAGCTTCATCACCATGACCGGCGGCAGCGTGGGCTTCCAGGCCGGCGCCTCGTCCACCGACGTGATCCTGGTGTTCCGCACCGACCGCGGCGTGGATCAGATCGTCAACGGCAAATTCACGCTGGGCGCGGACGCCGCCGCCGCGGCCGGCCCGGTGGGCCGCACCGCCCAGGCCTCCACCGACAGCGACTTCAAGGCCGAGATCTACTCCTATTCCCGCTCGCGCGGCCTGTTCGCCGGCGTGGCCCTGGACGGCTCGGCCCTGCGCATCGACTACGACGCCAACGAGGCTATCTACGGCAAGGGCATCACCCCGCGCCGCATCTTCGAGGGCGGCGTGAGCAATGTTCCGTCACAGGTGGTCGATTTCAGGGATCGCCTTGAGGAGTACACTCAGCGATGATGTGGAGCGGCGGCGCGGCAGCGTGACGGTTTCGTTCCGCCGCTTTCCTTCCTGAGGTCCCTTTTCATGAGCATTACCCATCTACTCATCCTGCTGGTCGTGGTCGTGCTGATCTTCGGCACCAAGAAGCTGCGCAACATCGGTTCCGACCTGGGCGGCGCCGTGCGCGACTTCAAGAAGGGCCTGGACGGCGACGAAGCCGCCAAGCCCGGCGACCCCAACGAGCGCCTGCGCGCCGATCCGCCGCCGGCCAGCACGCAGAACCAGAGCCAGCACGAAACCGAACAGAAGTAAGCCGGAAGGCTGGCGATGATCGAGATCAGCTTCGGCAAGCTGGTATTGCTCGCGCTTATCGCGCTGATCGTGCTCGGCCCGGAAAAGCTGCCGCACGCCGCGCGCACCGCGGGCGTGTTCATGCGCCGCATCCGCACCGGCTGGGACAGCGTGCGCGCGGAGGTGGAGCGCGAGCTGCAGGTGGAGGAGATCCGCCGCCAGGCCAAGGAGGCCGCCGCGCGAGCCGAGGCCGCGCAGGCCGACCTGGACGAAACCCTGCGCAAGATGCGTCCGTCCGGCGTGCCGTCGAGCCCGGCCCCGCCGGCCGCCGAGCCGTCGCCGGAAACCGCTGTCGCCACCGACGCCACCCCGACCAAGGATGTCCCGCATGGCGGCGCCTGAACTCGACGGCCCCGAGGACGACCTCGAGCAGGGCCTGTTTTCGCATCTGATCGAGCTGCGCTCGCGCCTGATGCGCGCCATCGTTACCGTGCTGATCGTGCTTGGCGCGCTGATTCCCTTCGCCAACCGCCTGTACGCGGAGCTGGCCGCGCCGCTGGTGTCGCGCCTGCCGCAAGGCGCGCACCTGATCGCCACCGAGGTGGCCAGCCCGTTCGTGACGCCGCTGAAGCTGGCGTTCTACACGGCGCTGTTCATCAGCATGCCGATGATCGTCTACCAGCTGTGGGCCTTCGTGAGCCCCGGCCTGTACCGCAACGAGAAGCGCCTCGCCCGCCCGCTGCTGGTGGCCGCGCTGTTCCTGTTCTACCTGGGCTGCGCCTTCGCCTATTTCCTGGTGCTGCCGGCGGCGTTCCGCTTCCTCACGGCGGTGACGCCGGAGGGCGTGGAGATGATGACCGACATCACGCACTACCTGGATTTCGTGGTGCTGATGTTCTTCGCCTTCGGGCTGTGCTTCGAGGTGCCGGTGGCGGTGGTGATCCTCGCCGCGGTCGGCATCGTGAACCTGCAGCAGCTGCGTGACGCGCGCCGCTACGCCATCGTCGGCGCGTTCGCCATCGCCGCCTTCATCACGCCGCCCGACATCACCTCGATGATCATGCTGGCCATTCCCATGTGCCTGCTCTACGAGCTGGGCCTGCTGGCGGTGCGCTGGCTGCTGCATCCGGCCAAGACGGAGAAGACGGCGTGAGCGACACGGCCGCCCGCATCGAGGAGCTGAAAACCTCGCTGCGGTTGCAGCCCCACGTCGAAGGCGGGCATTACCACCGCTTCCATCCACCCAAGGGCTCGGACAGCGACGGCGTGCGCCACGCGATGAGCGCCATCCACTACCTGCTCGAAGCGGATGAATGCAGCAGCTGGCATCGCGTGGATGCCGAGGAAGTGTGGCACTTCGTGGAAGGCGAGCCGCTGGAGCTGCTGATCTACAACCCGGTGAGCAAATGGCTGGACCGCTGCACGCTCGGCCCGTTGCGGGATGGCAAGCAGGCAGTGGCCGTGGTGCCCGCCGGCGCATGGCAGGCGGCGCGGCCGCTGGGCGCCTATGCGCTGGCCACCTGCGTGGTGGCGCCGGGGTTCCAGTACGACGGGTTCGAGTTGCTCAAGCCGGATGATCCGCTGGCGGGGCATCTGGCGGGGTTGGTGCCGGAGATTGGATTCTAGTTAGGCCGCGCGCCGCTTTTAAGCTCCCTCTCCCCTCCGGGGAGAGGGCTGGGGTGAGGGGCCAATCTAGCCTCACCATGTGGGTTGATACGGTCACCCTCTCTGCGTTTGGATCACGGCGAAGATGAAACGGTGGGACGAGCACCTGCCCCTCACCCCAACCCTCTCCCCGGAGGGGAGAGGGAGCTAAGTCTTGGCACGCCGCAGTGGGCCGCGTCAGCCAACTTCAGCTCCGCTGGCTTCAACACCAACAGAAATCAATGCTTCGTCGGCGCCGCCGTCGGCGAGCCATACGTCGAGCGATTGAGCGCCAGCCCCTTCAGCACATTCAACGCCTGCGACAAGGCGTAATCCTGCGTGGCGAGTTTGGCGTTCTCCGCGCTGCCGTCGTTGTCGATGTCCTTGCCGAGCTTGGTGCCGTCCTCGTTGGCGAGGTGGTTGGGCAGGTCGGCTTCGGAGCTGATCAGGCTGGGCGCGCTGTCGGCCTTGTTCACCGCGAGGTCGGCGAGCGCGATGTCGGGCTTGATGCCCTCGGCCTGGATGGAGGTGCCGTTGGGCGTGTAGTAGCGGGCGGTGGTGATCTTCACGGCGTGGTCGTTGTCCAGCGGCAGCACGGTCTGCACCACGCCCTTGCCGAAGGTGCGGCGGCCGACGATCAGGGCGCGGTGGTTGTCCTTCAGCGCTCCGGAGACGATTTCCGCCGCCGATGCCGTGCCGTTGTCCACCAGCACTACCATCGGCGCGCCGTTGAGCAGGTCGCCGGCGTGGGCTTCGAAGCTGAGGTTGGAATCCTGCAGGCGGCCGCGCGTGGTGACGATGGTGCCGCTGCTGAGGAAGTCGTCGCTCACGCCGACGGCGGCGGTGAGCAGGCCGCCGGGGTTGGAGCGCAGGTCGAGGATGGCGCCCTTCTGCGGGCCGTTCTTGCGGATCAGTTCGCCGAGCTTCTTTTCCAGGTCGGGCGCGGTGTCGTCCTGGAACTGGCTGATGCGGATATACGCATAGCCGGGTTCGAGTTCGCGCGTCTTCACGCTGGTGACGGAGATCTTCTCGCGCACCAGCGGCATGTCGATGGGCTTGTCGCTCTTCTCGTGCAGGATGGTCAGCGTGACCTTGCTGCCGGGGTCGCCGCGCAGCGCCTTGAACATGTCGTCGATGTTCTCCGGCTCCACCGTCTTGCCGTCGATCTTCACGATGGTGTCGCCCGGCTTGATGCCGGCGCGCGAGGCGGGCGTGTCGTCGATGGGGGCGATGATGCGCAGCGTGCCGTCCACCTGCAGCACTTCGATGCCCAGGCCGCCGTACTGGCCGGTGGTGTCCTCGTTGAGTTCGGCCAAGCCGTCCTTGTCCAGGTATTCGCTGTGCGGGTCCAGGCCGCTGAGCATGCCGCTGATGGCGGCCTTCATCAGGGTCTTGTTGTCCACCGGCTCCACATAGGCCTGGCGCACGATCTCGTAGACGCGGCTGAAGTTGCGCACGTCGTCGAGGTCTACTTGGTCGGGCGCGGACGAGGCTGAGGCTGGCGCGGCGGTGGCCGTCTTGGCGTCATGGTGGATGACCGGCGCGGTCTGCGCCTGTGCCAACGGCGCCGCCAGCAGCAGGACGGCCAGGCTCAAGGGGGAAAGCCGCATGAATGGGGGACTCCGGTAAAGCTTGTGGGGGCGAGGCCGGCGGCGGGCCGAATGGCCGTTGGACCGCCGGATGTCACCGAAATTCAATGTGCTACGAAGATTAGCCTGCGACGCCGCGTAGCCGGCGTCAATGTCGGATCAGCCCTTTTTTCCCAGCCATGTGCGGGGGTCCACAGGCTGGTTGTTCTGGCGCAGCTCGAAATAGACGCCGGTGTTGACCCCGGTGGGCGCGCTGGCCGTGCCGACGGCTTCGCCCGCGCTCACCTGGTCGCCCACGCCGTGCAGGATGGTCTCGTTGTTGCCGTACATGCTCATCCAGCCGCCGCCGTGGCTGACGATGACCAGCATGCCGTAGCCGCGCAGGAAGGCCGCATAGACCACCCGCCCCGCCGACACGGCGCGCACCTCGCTGCCGCCCGGCGCCTTGATCAGCACGCCGTTGCCGTAAGTATTCACGACGCCGGAGGCGGGCCAGGGCAGATTGCCGCGGATGTTGGCCAGGCCCTTTCCGGCCGGCGGGGCGGCCTTGCCCTCGTTGGCCTTGGCCGCGCGCTCGGCCGCGCGGGCGGCTTCGTCGATGGCCTTCTGCAGCGTGGCCACCAGCGAGTTCAGCGAGGCCTCGTTCTGCTTCAGCGCGGCCAGCTTGCTGGCCTGGTCCTTGTACTGGGCGTCGGTGTCGGCCACCAGCTTGGCCTGGGCGGCGCGCTGCTGTTCCAGCGCCTTGGCCTGCGTGGCGCGTTCGGCGCGGGCCGCCTGCAGGGCCTGCTGCTGGGCGGTGATCTGGGTTTCCAGATCCTGCAGGCGGGCCAGGTCGCCCATCAGCTTCTGCACGCGGGCGACGCGGTCTTCCTGGAAATACTTGGAATAGGCCAGCGCCTGGGCGATGCGGGCGACATCGTCGTCGCCCATCAGCAGGCGCAGGTCCGATCCCCGGCCCAGGGCATAGGTGGCGCGCAGCAGGTCGGCGATGGCGGCGCGCTGTCCTTCCAGATTCTTCTGCAACTCGGTGCGCTGGGCCTCCAGCTCGCCCAGCTCCTTCTGCTTGGCGGCCAGCTGGGCGTCGGTCTCGCGCACGGCCTTGGCCGCGCCCGCCACCGCATTGGCCTGCTTGGCCAGTTCGGCGGTGGCGCTGTCGCGCCTGGCGGCGGTTTCGGCCTGTTCCTTGGCGAGCGCTTCCATCTTGCTGCGCACGTCGGAGAGCTTCTTCTGGGCCTCGGCCTGCTCGGCCTTTTCGGACTTGGCCTTGCTGTCCTGCATGGCGCGGGCCGGCGGGGCAGCGGCGCCCAGGGCAAGGATGAGGACGCCGGTGACGGCGCAGGCGAGGGGGCGGGCACGACGGACTGGTATGGGCATCGCCCGATTATCACAGAGCGCCGCGACGGCGCGCGAGCCGGCCAGCGCCGTGCGTCGATCCCGGTCACGCACTCTTCATCGCAGCGCCGATGCGATCACTGGTATGCCTCGTGCGATCGTCACGCGCGATGCGATGCCGACGAGTGGTGCGCAAGTGCGCACTCGATGGGAGCGTCGCCTTATGTGCCGCGTCGCGGGATTTGTCCTGCGAGACAAGAAAACACTTCCAATTGAAACTTTCATTTGGACGTAAAGATGTCTTTGACGCGACGCACCAAACTGTGTTTTAGTCGAACCCACACTATGGACGCGTGACAGCGGCGCCTTCGGCTCCGTTGGGACGACGCGTCTCCCACCATCGGCCTGGGGAGGCGAGATGGCGCAAGCAGGTCCGACGCTTTACGACGTTGCGTTCGAGCACGACAGCTGCGGTTTTGGTCTGGTGGCGCAGATCGACGGCCGTGCGAGCGCATGGGTAGTGGACACCGCATTCAGTGCGCTGGCCAAACTTTCCCACCGCGGCGGCGTGAACGCGGACGGCGTGAGCGGCGACGGTTGCGGCGTGCTGTTCCATCGCCCGCAGGCCTGGCTGAAAGCGCTTGCCGATGAAGCCGGCATCGCGCTGGGCGAGCGTTTCGCCGCCGGCGTGGTATTTCTCGATCCCCACGGCGACGATGCCGCCGTTCCGGTGCTAGAACAGCATCTGCGCGAGGAAGGCCTGCGCGTGGCGGGCTGGCGCGACGTGTCCGTGAACGCCGACGCCTGCGGCTCGCTGGCCGCGGCGGCCAAGCCGCATGTTCGCCAGGTGTTCGTGGAGCCGGCGGCATCGATGGACGATGGCGCCTTCGAGCGCGCCCTGTTCCGCGCGCGCCGCCGTGCCGAAGTCGCGCTGTCGGATGACGAACATTTCTACGTGGTCACGCTGTCCGCGCAGGTCGTGGGCTACAAGGCGATGGCCGCGCCCGGCCGCCTGCGCGACGTGTTCGCGGACCTCACGCATCCGGCCTTGAGCAGCGATGCGGTGGTGTTCCACCAGCGCTATTCCACCAACACCACGCCGCAGTGGCGTCTGGCGCAGCCGTTCCGGCTGCTGGCGCACAACGGCGAGATCAACACCATCCGCGCCAATCGCCGCTGGATGCAGTCGCGCGAATCCATCCTGCATTCGCCGCTGCTCGATCTTTCCGACATCGGCCCGCTGGTGCGCCAGACCGGCTCGGATTCGGAAAGCCTGGACAACGCGCTGGAAGTGCTGATCGCCGGCGGCCTCGACCTGCTCACGGCGATGCGCGTGCTGGTGCCACCAGCCTTCGCCGCGCGCGAAGGCATCGATGAGGACCTCGCCGCGTTCTACGAGTACTACGCGCTGCATTGCGAACCCTGGGACGGCCCGGCGGGCCTGGTGATGTGCGACGGCCACTACGCCGCCTGCACGCTGGACCGCAACGGCTTGCGTCCCGGGCGCTGGGCGCTGTCGGCCGACAACCATCTCATCGTCGCGTCCGAGGCGGGCCTGTGGGACGTGCCTTCCTCGCAGGTGGTGGCCAAGGGCCGCCTCGCGCCCGGCGAGATGATCGCGGTGGATCTGCGCCAGCATCGCCTGCTGCGCGACGCCGACATCGATGAGATCAACCGCAAGCGTGCGCCGTTCCGCGACTGGCTGCGCGCGGGCGTGAGCTATCTGGAATCGGATCTGATCGATCCCTCGCTGGCCGCCGAGCCGTTGCCGGCGGAGGAACTGCGCCGCTACCAGAAGCTGTACGGCCTTTCGCGCGAGGAACGCGAAACCGTGCTCAAGGCCATGGTGGAGCTGGAGCAGGAAGCCACCGGCTCGATGGGCGACGACACGCCCATCGCCGCCATGTCGCGCCAGGTGCGGCCGCTGTTCGACCGTTTCCGCCAGGGCTTTGCGCAGGTCACCAATCCGCCGATCGACCCGCTGCGCGAAAAGCTGGTGATGTCGCTGGTGACGCAGATCGGCCCGGAATCGAACGTGTTCGACCTCACGCCGGAGAACGCGAAGCAGATCCTGATCAACTCCCCGGTGCTCTCGCAGCGCAAGCTGCGCCAGTTGCTGGCCTTGCCGCAGTACGCGGGCACGCCGCGCTTCGACCTGATGTACGCGCCGGAAGAAGGGCTGGAAGCCGCGCTGCGCCGCCTCTGCCGCGAGGTGGAAAAGGCCGTGCGCGAAGGCTGCCAGCTGGTGTTCCTCAGCGACCGCTATCCGCAGAAGGGCCTGCTGCCCATCCATTCGCTGCTGGCGGTGGGTGCGGTGCACGCGCACCTCATCGAGCAGGCGCTGCGATGTCAGTGCAACATCCTGGTGGAAACCGCCACGCCGCGCGACCCGCATCAGTTCGCCTGCCTGCTGGGCTTCGGCGCCACCGCGATCTATCCGTGGCTGGCCTATCAGAGCCTGTTCGAGTTGGGCCGCGAAGGCCATATCGCCAGCGACCGCTTCGAGATCGGCCGCAGCTACCGCCGTGGCATCCGCAAGGGCCTGATGAAGATCCTGTCCAAGATGGGCATCTCCACCGTGGCGGGCTATCGCGGCGCGCAGCTGTTCGAGATCGTGGGCCTCGCGCCGGACGTGGTGGAACTGTGCTTCCCCGGCACGCCGTCGCGCGTGGGCGGTGCGGGCTTCGCCGAACTGGAGCACGACCAGCAGGTGCTCGCCGCCGAAGCGTGGAGCGATGCCTCGCCGCTGCGCGCGGGCGGCATCTACAAGTACGTGGTCGGCGGCGAGTACCACATGTACAACCCGGACGTGATCGGCACGCTGCAGAAGGCGGTGCGCACGGGCAACCCGGCCGATTACCGCGCCTATGCGAACTTCGTCGATCATCGCCCGCCCTCGGCGCTGCGCGATCTGTTGTCGCCGCGCCCCTTGGGTGAGGCCGTCCCCATCGAGGAAGTGGAATCCGCGCAGAGCATCCTGCGCCGCTTCGACTCGGCCGGCATGTCGCTGGGCGCGCTGTCGCCGGAGGCGCACGAGGCGCTCGCCATCGCGATGAACCGCCTCGGCGCGCGCAGCAATTCCGGCGAGGGCGGCGAAGATCCAGCGCGTTACGGCACCGAGAAGATGTCCAAGATCAAGCAGGTCGCCTCGGGCCGCTTCGGCGTCACGCCGCAATATCTGGTCAATGCCGAAGTGCTGCAGATCAAGATCGCGCAGGGCGCCAAGCCCGGCGAAGGCGGCCAGCTGCCGGGCCACAAGGTGGACAGCACCATCGCGCGCCTGCGCTACGCCAAGCCCGGTATCGGCCTGATCTCGCCGCCGCCGCATCACGACATCTATTCCATCGAGGATCTGGCCGAACTGATCCACGACCTCAAGGAAGTGAATCCCGAGGCCTTGATCTCGGTGAAGCTGGTCAGCCACGCGGGCGTGGGCACGGTGGCGGCGGGCGTGGTGAAGGCCGGCGCGGACCTGATCACCGTCAGTGGCCACGACGGTGGCACGGGCGCGAGCCCGCTCACCTCCATCAAGTACGCCGGCACGCCGTGGGAGCTGGGCCTGGCCGAAACGCAGCAGACGCTACGCCGCAATGACCTGCGCGGACGCGTGCGCCTGCAGACCGATGGCGGCCTCAAGACCGGCCTCGATGTGATCAAGGCGGCGATGCTCGGCGCGGAAAGCTTCGGCTTCGGCACCGGGCCGATGGTCGCGCTGGGCTGCAAGTACCTACGCATCTGCCATCTCAACAACTGCGCCACGGGCGTGGCCACGCAGCACGCGGTGCTGCGCAAGGAACACTTCATCGGCCTGCCCGAGATGGTGATGAACTACTTCGGCTTCATCGCCGAGGATGTGCGCGCGCATCTGGCGAAGCTGGGCGCGCGCAGCCTGGACGAGATCATCGGCCGCGCCGACCTGCTGGAGCAGGTGGATGGCACCACGCCGGTGCAGCACAAGCTGGACCTGGCGCCGCTGCTCGGCCACGGCACGTTGGGTTCCAACGTGGACTTCGCCTGCACGCTGCCGCGCAACCCGATGCGCGACGAAGCGGCGCTGGCGACGCGCATCGACGAAGCCACGCGCGAGGCCATCGTCAACCGCACCGGCGGCGAGTTCGAATTCGACATCGTCAACACGGATCGCGCCATCGGCGCGCGTCTCTCCGGCGAAGTGGCACGCCGTTACGGCGACCACGGCATGGAGCTCAAGCCAGTGCTGCTCAAGCTGCGCGGTGCGGCCGGACAGAGCCTGGGCGCGTGGAATGCGGGCGGCGTGCATATCGACCTGGTGGGCGAGGCGAACGACGGCGTCGGCAAGGGCATGGCGGGCGGCCGCATCGTGGTGCGTCCGCCGGCGGATTCGCCGTTCGCCACGCAGGACGCCTCCATCATCGGCAACACCTGCCTGTACGGCGCCACCGACGGCGAGCTGTTCGCCGCAGGCCGCGCGGGCGAGCGCTTCGCCGTGCGCAATTCCGGCGCGCTCGCCGTGGTGGAAGGCGCGGGCGACCACTGCTGCGAGTACATGACCGGCGGCGTCGTCGCCGTGCTCGGCAAGGTCGGCCTCAACTTCGGCGCGGGCATGACCGGCGGTTTCGCCTACGTGCTGGATATCGAGCGCACCTTCGTGGACTGCTACAACCACGAGCTGGTCGACATCCTGCGCATCTCGCCGGAGGGCATGGAGCACTACATGCAGCACCTGCGCGGCCTGGTGGCGCGGCACGTAGAGCTGACGGGCAGCGACTGGGGCCGCCGCATCCTGGCGGACTTCCGCGGCCTGCAATACAAGTTCTGGCTGGTGAAACCGAAGGCAGCAAGCCTGGCGGCGCTCGCTGAGGAACTGAGGAGCGCGGCATGAGTGGGCAACTGCTGTTGCCAGGGAATTGGGAATTGGAAATAGGGAATAGGCAAACCCTTGCGGGCTTGCGAAAACCTGCCGGGCTGGCGCTCTTCCTATTCCCCATTCCCGATTCCCTATTCCCGGCGCAACGCCCATGACCGACAAGACCTTCCAATTCCTCAATGTCCAGCGACAGACGCCGCGCACGGTGCCGGTGGCGATCCGCGTGCTGGGCTATGGCGAGATCTCCGGCGATTTCGGTTCCGAACAGGCCGGCACGCAGGCGGAGCGCTGCATCGATTGCGGCAACCCGTACTGCGAGCACGCCTGCCCAGTGCACAACTACATCCCCAACTGGCTGAAGCTGGTGCAGGAAGGCCGCCTGATGGAAGCGGCCACGCTGATGCACGAAACCAATCCGCTGCCGGAAATCTGCGGCCGCGTATGCCCGCAGGATCGCCTGTGCGAGGGCGCCTGCACGCTGGAGCAGACCGCGTTCGGCGCGGTGACCATCGGCAGCATCGAGCGCTGGGTGACGGACGAGGCGCTGCGGCAGGGCTGGCGGCCCGATCTTTCCGCCGTGCAGGAAACCGGCAAGCGCGTCGCCATCATCGGCGCCGGCCCGGCGGGCCTGGCCTGCGCGGATCGCCTGCGCCGCGCGGGCATCGCGGCCGACGTGTATGACCGCCAGAGCGAGATCGGCGGCCTGCTCACCTTCGGCATTCCGCCCTTCAAGCTCGACAAGGGCGTGGTGCGCACGCGCCGGCAGCTGCTGGAAGGCATGGGCGTGCGTTTCCTGCTCAACCGCGACGTGGGGCGCGACATCGAATTCGGCCAGCTGCTGGACGACTACGACGCCGTGTTCGTGGGCACCGGCGCGTACACCTATGTCGATGCGCAGCTGCCGGGCCGCGAACTGCACGGCGTGCACGACGCGCTGCCCTTCCTTATCGCCAATACCGAGCGCCTGCTGCGCGACGAATCGCCGTCGCCTTCCTTCGACTTCCGCGGCAAGCACGTGGTGGTGCTCGGCGGCGGCGATACCGGCATGGACTGCAACCGCACGGCGATCCGCCTTGGCGCCGCCAGCGTCACCTGCGTGTATCGCCGCGACGAGGCCAACATGCCCGGTTCTGCGCGCGAGGTGAACTACAGCCGCGAGGAGGGCGTGACCTTCCTGTTCCAGCGCCAGCCGTTGGAAATCCTGGGCGGTGCGCGCGGCAACGTGCGCGGCGTGCGCGTGGTGGAGACGGCGCTGGTGGACGACGGCACCGGCCGCCTGCGTCCGCAGAACGTACCCGGCACCGAATACGTGATCGATGCCGACGTGGTGATCCAGTCGTTCGGTTTCCTGCCCAGTCCGCCGGATTGGCTGCGTTCGCATGGCGTGGCGTTGGACAAGTCCGGGCGCGTCATCACCGGTGCCGATGGAGCGTTGCCGCACCAGACCAGCCATGCGCAGATCTTCGCCGGTGGCGACAACGTGCGCGGCGCCGACCTGGTCGTGCGTGCCGTGTACGACGGGCGCGAAGCGGCCGCTTCCATCGTGCGCATGCTGCAGACGGTCGACGCCGAACTGTTGGCGCACGCCTGAGCCATGCCCATGCGGGAGCGCGGCGATGCGCTCCCGCGAGCCGCCATCAGCGGGCCGTGAAAGTGGCCGTGTCCAGCACGAAGCTGCCATCGTCGGCGATGGCGAAATGCTCCCGCACCTCGTCCGGCGCCGTGGCCTGCAGGGCACGAATGGCCGCGACCTGCGCATCCGGCGTGCGGGTGCGCGCCACCCAGTCGGGGAAACGCAACGGCAGGCGGCGCCGCGTGATGCCATCCACGGTGAATCCCGCCGCTGCCAGCGCGGCGATCCATTCGCTTGCCCGATAGTTGCGCACGTGCGAGACGTCGCGCAGCAGCTCCAGCGTCTGCAGCCAGCTGTCGAGCAACGCGTGCTCCGGCGAAATCACGTCGATGAAGATCGCGCGGCCTCCCGCTTTCAGCACGCGCCGGGCTTCGCGCAAGCCGGCATCACGTGAGTGCCAGTGATGCGTGGTGTAGCGCGCCACGACGACGTCGAACGCATCGTCATCGAACGGCAGCCGCTCGGCGGGCGCGGCCTGCACGGCAACGTTGTCCAGTCCGCGTTCGACGGCGGTGCGGCGTACCGCATCGAGCATGTCGGGCGTCACGTCGCAGGCCACCACCTCGCGCGCCAGCGGCGCCGCGCGGTAGGTGACGTGGCCGCCGCCACAGCCCAGATCCAGCACGCGGCCGGGCACCATGGCGTGCAATTCGGCTTCGATCTGGTCGAGGTCCGGCCCCTGGCGGTGCACTTCGCTGCTCACGTAATCCTGGGCGCGCGGCCCGTACTGGTCGGCGACGAAGCGCTGTTGCGGCGTGGTCATGCGGGTTCCTCCGGTGATGTGCGGTGCGCATTGTCCGGGCGGCCATCGTCCGGTGTAAGTTGTGCACTTATCCCGGTATGACTGGTACCACCCTGGACACGCCCAACGACCCGCACCGTTTGCTCGGCCAGTTCCTTCGCGCGCGCCGCGAAGCGGCGACGGCGGACACCTCGCTCGGCGAGGGCCGCGGCAGGCGACGCACGCCGGGCCTGCGTCGCGAGGAAGTGGCGCAGCGCGCCGGCATCAGCACCACCTGGTACACCTGGCTGGAGCAGGGGCGCGACGTGGCGCTGTCGGCGGATGCGCTGGCGCGCCTGGCCGATGGGCTGAGTCTGTCTGCGGCCGAGCGCGCCTATCTGTTCGAGCTGGCGCGGCGGCGCGATCCCGCACCGCACCTGCTGGATGAAGCCGGCACGCCGAACGAACTGCTTCATGCGGTGGCCGTGCAGCCCGTGCCGGCCTATCTGCTGGACCGGCATTGGCGACGCCGCGCGTGGAACGAACCGGCCGCCGAACTGTTCGCCGCGTGGCGCGACAGCGGCGAAGAAAACCTGCTGCGCTTCGTCTTCCTCGATGCGGCCGCGCGCGATCTGATCACCGATTGGGACGACCGCGCGCAACGCCTGGTGGCCGAATTCCGCGCTGACACGGCACTGTATCCCGACGATGCGACACTGCTCGCGCTGGTCGACGCATTGCGCCGCGAAAGCGCGGCCTTCGAGCGCTACTGGAACGCGCAGGGCGTGCAGGCGCGCGAGGGCGGCCGACGCACGTTCGATCATCCGCGGCTTGGCCACGTCGCCTACACGCAGGTGACGCTGGTCCCCGCCAGCCACACCGATTTCAAACTGGTCCTGCTGCTGCCCGAAGGCAGCACACCCAACCCCTGATGGAGTGACACCCCATGCGTCTCGGCCTTGCCGCCAACCAGCTTCACCATGCCCATGCGAACGCCGCGCTGTTCCGCTGGCTGCACGCATGCGAGGTGGGCATCCGCGAACTGGATCTTGGGCTGCATGCGGTGGGGCGCACCTACGATGCGATCCATCGCGCGGGCTATCTGGAGCGCTACCTGCCGCTGCGCCGCTATCCCTACGGACGCGAGGGCGGCCTGATGAAGCTGGTGGCCGAAGTGGTGGGGCTGGGCGGCGAGCGCGTGCTCGATGGCGCCATCTATCTGATCGATCCGGTCGATCCTTCGTCGATCTTTCCCGAAGCCATCGCGCTCAAGCGCCAGTGCGTGATCCACGGCAAGCCCTTCATTTCCACCGTGGCCACCGCGCGCGACTGGATCGAGATGGAACGCATCCACGCGGGTTTCGCGCCCGACGCTGGCGCCAACATCTTCCACGATCTGGAAGCGCAGACGCTGGCGCTGATCGCGCATGACGCCATGAAGCCGCAGATGCTGGCCTTCGCCGCCGAGCACTTCGACGTGCTGTCGCGCTTCGCGCATCGCGTGGGCACCGGCACCACCGGCCAGCGCCTCAACGAGCTGGCATGGAGCCGCGGCTGGCCGACGGACAAGGCGTGGGTGGAGCGCTACCAGAGCGGCCCGATGGGCGGCGACGCACAGATCGCCGACCTCGTGCTCGAACGCCGCTGCCAGCGCGCGATCTTCTTCGAGGATCCGCACGTGGCGCGCCAGCACGAGGCCGACATCCAGCTGCTGGAGCGCGCCGTGACCACGCGCACCGACGATGCCGTGTGCATGACCTCGCCCAAGGTGGCCGCGCGCTGGGCTGCGGCGGTGGCATTGCGTGGCATAGGGTGATCCGTTGCGCCGGGCGCATACTGAGCGTCTGTCGGCCATGGCGGCTGTCGTGGTTATCGTGTGGAGATTGTCCCCATGTGTGTGATTGCTTTCGCCTGGCACGCGCATCCGCGCTGGCGCCTGCTGTTGATCGGCAACCGCGATGAGTTCCACGCGCGGCCCAGCCTGCCGCTGGCGCGCTGGGACAAGCCGGCGATCATCGCCGGCAAGGACCTGGAAGCCGGCGGCACCTGGCTGGGCGTGACCGACGACGGCCGCTGCAGCGTGGTGACCAATGTGCGCGACCCTCGCGATCCGCAGCTGGGACGTTCGCGTGGCCTGCTGTCGCTGGACTATCTCGCGGGCGCGGATGACGCGGTGGGCCATGCCAAGGCGCTGCTGGGTACGGCGGCCGACTATCGCCCGTTCAACCTGCTCACCTTCGATGCGACGCACGCGTTCTACATCGGCAATCGTCCGGACTCGCGCGCGCAGTCGGTGGAACCCGGCGTACACGGCCTGTCCAACGCGGACTTCAATGCCCCGTGGCCCAAAACGCGCGCACTGATGCGGCATCTGCGCGAATGGATCGACGCGGGACACGACGACGAGTTCGCGCCGCTGTTCGACGCGCTGGCCGATCCCCGGGGCTATCCCGACGATCAGCTGCCCGATACCGGTGTGGGCCTGGAGCGCGAGCGCTGGCTGTCGTCGGCGTTCATTCGCGGCGATCGCTATGGCACGCGTGCAAGTACCGTGGTGGCCATTGGCCATGACGGCCGTGGCGTGGTGGTGGAGCGGCGCTTTGGGCCTAACGGCCGTGAGGAAGGCGAGACGGCGATTCCGTTCTCGCGCTGATAGCGTGCTCAATCTTGCGTGAGCACCCATTCCTCGCCGTCATTCCGGCGCAGGCCGGAATCCAGTGACGAGAACGATCGGTTGTCGCGTGACTTCAAAGCGTTTGGCTTTCGGCGAAAACCGCACTATGGGGCCACTGGATTCCGGCCTGCGCCGGAATGACGGATGGTGGACTGAAGATTTAGCACCGCTCCATGAAGTGCAAACTCACTCTCCGGACTTCTCCGGAAACTCCCCGTCCACGTAGAACCAGCGTCCGTCTTCGCGCACGAAGCGGCTGATCTCGTGCATGCGCTGTGCCTTGCCGCCGCCGTAGCGCAGGCGCGCAACGAACTCGACGATGGCGGCGTCGCCGTCGCTCTCGTGCCGCTTTACGGTAAGGCCCAGCCAGCTTGGCGCGGGTTGCTGGCTTGCCAGCTTGAGGTGTGCGGGGCGCGTGCTGTGGTGCCAGGTGTCGAGCAGGTAGTCCTCGCGCTTGAGCACGTAGGCGCTGTAACGCGAACGCATCAGCTGCTCGGCGGTGGCCGCCACGGCGCCTTCATGCAGCAGCCCGCAGCAACGGGCGTATCCCTCGTTGTTGCCGCAGGGGCAGGGCGTGAGCGTGTCGATGGCTTGCACGTAGGGTCGCATGATTTGGCGTGGGCGCGGTTTGGGGCGCCTCCGTCACGCATCCTGACGCCAACCGGGGAAAAATGCCAATGATCCGGCCCGTCAGCGGGTGCGCTGCCAGATCCGCAGGCGGTTGTTGGCGGGCATGGCGACGTCGTCGATCAGCGCGAAGCCGGCGGCCTCGGCCAATGCATCCACCGCTTCGGCATCGCGGATGCGCATGTGCTCGCCGCGCGCCTGCAGCCATTCGTCGAACGACGCGTTGCTCTCGCTGGTATAGCGGCCGCCGTAGTTGAACGGGCCATAGATGGCCAGCTTCGCATCCTTGGTGGTCACGCCGGGTAGATGGAGGAACAGCGATTGCACCTCGTCCCAGCCCATGATGTGCAGCGTGTTGGCGCTGAACATCGCGTCGTAGTCGCCCGCGGGCCACGCATCGTTCACGTCCAGCGCGAGCGGAGCGGGCGTGTTGGGCAAGGCGGCCTCATCCAGCCATTGCCGGATGCCGGGCAGGTTGTCGGCGCGGTCGGTGCATTGCCAAAACCACTGCGGCATGGCCTGCGCGAAATACACCGCGTGCTGCCCGGTGCCGCTGCCGATCTCCAGCACCTTGCGCCGGTCGGCGAACCGGTCGCGCAGCACCGCGAGAATCGGCTCGCGGTTGCGCTCGCACGAAGGCGCGTTGGGCTTGTCCACTCAGACCGGGCGCCCGCGCAGCACGCGCGCAGGCAGCATCAGCAGGGCGCCAAGAAAGGAAAACACCGCATTCACCGTGATGCCCACCAGGCGGAACGGCAGCATCAGCAGCCACACGATGGGGTAGAGCACCAACGCCAGCAGGGCCAGCGGCCAGCAGACCACCAGCAGCAACACCCAGAGCAGGAAACCGACCATGGCCCGATCCTCATGCGGGAAACGGCGCCACTCTAGCGCAGCGCCGTGGCACGGCCCAGATGACTGATTTCACCCCATCGGGTTCACGCCGATCAGCCAGCCGTGCAGCCAGAACGCGAACACCGCCCACAACACGATGCCCGCCACCAGGGCGATGGCGTCGCCCTTGACCGTGCCCGCGGGATACACCACGCCAGCGGCCAGGTCGCGACGGCGGGCGCTGACGAAATCCACGATGGCCCACAGCAGGAACGCTCCGAACAGCACCACGTCGTGCAGCATGCCGGTGGCGAGCAGATGGCCAAACGCCCAGACCTTCACGCCGGCGAGCATCGGGTGTCCCAGTCTCGCCTTGAAATGATTGGCCGGCACATAGGCGGCCACCACCAGGATGAAAGCCAGCAGCGTGAAAAGCGCGTTGAGGTGGCGCAGCGCAAGCGGCGGCACATACAGCAGCACCGGGTGCTGGCGGACAAGGCCGAAGCCCCACACGATCAGCACGAAGCCGACGATGGAAATCAGTGAATAGAGGCCTTTCCAGCCGTTCTCGCCCAGTCGCGCGCGCTGCCGCGTGCGCCAGCCATCGGCCACGATGCGAACGGAATGGATGCCGAGGAACAACACCAGGCCGACGATGAGCAATGCCATGACTTCACCTTGGCGGGCAGGGTGCGCCGATCATGGCACGCGCCGTGGGCCGGGCGCATGCGCCGGGCGTCACATCGGGTCGGGATCGACCGGTTACGCCGCCCCGGCGTGCAGCGTGACTCGCGCGACCAGCGCCACCGCGCCCTCATGCAGCTCGATGGGGCTGGTATCCGGCCGCCACGCGTCGCCTGCGGCCAGCGGGCCATCCAGCGTGTCGGCCGTGCCGCGGGCGAGAAAGACCAGCACGGCATCGGGCGGCATCACCTGGCTGCCTGGTCCCGCGACGACATCGAGCCGTCCGCTGGCCTGCGCGCGCCGCACCATCAGGTTGAAGTCGCGCGTGGCGCCGCCGGCCATCGCCACGTCGACCTGCGCTTCGCCCGCAAAGGCGAACGGTTCCAGCGGCGTGGTCAGGGCATGCCGTCGCGCGCCGTCCAGCGTCATGGTGAAGCCGTCGCCGTCGAGCAGCACGATCTGCCGGTCGATGCCGGGAAAGGTGGAGAACGGTGCGGCGCTGTTCACCTCGGCCACGCTCACGCGCCAGATGAAATCCTCGCCGCCGGCGTCGGCCGGAAAACGCGCCACTTCGCGCGTCACGCCCAGGCCGTTCTTCCAGGGCTGGGGCTGCATGTCGGCGGCGCGGAGAATGTGGAAGCTCATGCGACCTTCTCGATGACGCGGGTGAACGGTGGCAGGGATTTCAGCATGCGCTCGCCGTAACGCTTCAGCACCACGCGGCGATCCAGCAGCACGATGCGGCCGCGATCGGTCTCGGTGCGGATCAGGCGGCCGCAATACTGCGTGAGCAGGCGCGTCGCTTCAGGCACGGTGACTTCGATGAAGGGATTGCGGCCGCGCGATTCCAGCCACTCCGCATAGGTGGCGCCGACAGGGTCCGTCGGCACGGCGAACGGTAGCTGGGTGATCACCACCGTCTCGCACAGCTTGCCCGGCAGGTCCAGGCCCTCACCGAACGAGGCCAGGCCGAACAGCGTACTGCCCTTGCCCGCTTCCACGTCGGCGATATGTTCGGCAACCAGTTGCGCCTTGCCCAGCGAACCCTGCGCGCGCACCTTGCGCACGTATTCGATGGGCAGCTTCTGCAGCACGCGGTCGAGCTTGGCGCGCGAGGTGAACAGCACGAGGTTGCCGGCGTTCCAGTCGAGATGCTCGGCCAGCCAGTCGCAGATCTCCTGCACGTGTTCTTCGCGTGCGTCCGGCAGGGCGCGCATGGCGGGCACTTCCAGCCTTGCCTGCGCGGCGAGATCGAACGGCGAGGGCAGGCTCAGCGTCACCGAATCGTCGGGCAGACCCACCGCATCGGCGAAACCGCGGAAATTGCCGCCCGCGCTCAGCGTAGCGGAAGTCATTACCACCGCGCTCGCATTGCCCCACAGGACGCTGCGCAGCAGCCCGCCGGCAGATACCGACGAGGCATGGCAGACCAGCTGCTGGTCGTTGCTCAGCGTCACCCAGCGCGCGAGCGGTGGCGTGTTGTCGCCGTCGGTGGCGGACCAGGCGCGCCACGTGCGCACCTGGCGGTCGATGCGTTCCAGCGCCATGCCCAGCTCGCGCGAAAGCGCTTCGTGCGTGGGGCCGGTTTCCGTCATCTCCAGCACGGCGCGGCGCACCGCACCGACCCAGCGCTCGACGTCGCCGGTGAATACGTAGAGTGCGCGCGCATGTTCCACCCAGGCTTCCGGCAACTGGCCCAGCGAGCCGCGGTACATCGGCTCCTGGTCGTCGGGCGAGGGCAGCCAGCCGAGGCGGATTTCCTTTTCCAGTTCCTCGAGCGCGTTGCTGAGTTCCTGCAGCTTCTCGTCGCCCGCATCGAGCGAGAGCTTGCCGATCACTTCCTTGTCGGTCAGCGAATAGGCGGCGTGGATCTGCCGGCCGAGACGGCTCAGCTGGCGCACCGCGGCGTTCATGTACACCTCGGCGGCGCCGCGGTCGATCGCCTTCGACGGCACGTGATGGCCCTCGTCGAAGATGTAGAGCGTCTCGTCGGGCTTGGGCAGGATCACGCCGCCGAAGCCTTCTTCCTCGCGCGGCATGGTCAGGTCGGCCAGCACCAGGTCCTGGTTCGCCACGATGATCTCCGCGTCGCCCACCGCGCGGCGCGCGGCGAAGAACGGGCACTGCATGAAATGCGCGCACTTGCGGCTGGTGCAGCCGCCGGCGCTGGTGGTGATCATCGGGCGCAGCACGTCGCTGACGGGTTCGGGCGCGGCATCGATATCGCCGTCCCATTCGCGCCGGTCGAACAGATCCATCAACTTGGCGAGCGCCTTCTTGTCGCGCTCCTGCGGCGGCTTGGTCCACAGCGCCAGGTCGGCGTCGAAACCCAGGCCCATCTGCGAACTCTCGTTGAGGCTGTTGCTGGCCATGGCGAGATTGCGCGGGCACAGGTAACGGCCCCGCCCCTTGGCGAGCGCCACCTTGGCCTCGCGCCCGTTGAGCTTGAGATAGAGAGGGATGTCGCGCTGAACCAGCTGCTCCTGCAGCGCCACGGTGGCGGTGGCGATCAACAGCTTCTTCTTCTGCGCGCGAGCCACCTCGACGCCCGCGATGAGATACGCCATGGATTTGCCGGTGCCCGTGGGCGCCTCGATCACCGCCGAGCCGCCTTCCTGCGCCAGCGCCTTGGCCACTTCGGCGATCATCTTTCCTTGCGACGCGCGCGCGCGAAAGCCGGGCAGGCCTTCCTTGATGCGCGTGTAGGCGGCGCGGATCGCGTCTTTGGTGGTATCGGTCAGCATGCAGCGGCTAGGGCGCGCAGGGGGCGCGTCGGAGGACCATTCTCGCATGCCTGCCCCATCCCTGCCGGGGCGACGTGGCCGGCGCGGCCCAAGTCACTGAGCCGGGGCGAAAAAAAGCGGATGACAAGGCCATCCGCGAAGTTCCCTACTCCAAGCTTGCTGATAACCCCGACGAATCCAAACGGTTGAGCACTCAACCACCTAATCCCCGGATTCGTCGCGCGCGTCACCGCGGGCCCATACAACATTCCCTGCGCATGTGGGGCGAGCGATATTGTCTGGATGGCGCGTGAGTGCAGCTATCGGATGGCTCTGAATTGGCCGACGAATGGGCGTAACGGCGGGATTTTTTCTGTCCGGGCCATTGCATGACAACGCCGTCGGAAGACGCTGACAGTGCCGCGCCTGGACAGCAGCTATTCTGGTCTTGCCTTCAGCCGCCGGTCCCCCGTTGTCGTGAAGGCCGGGGCCAGGACCCTCCCTTTAGCTTGGCCCCAACCCCAAAGACCCCCGCAAGGGGGTCTTTCCTTTTGGCCGTCTAATTGCCGATGGGGCCGCACCAGCCGGGCAGATACCTGGCCTGCTGGCTGCGTGCCAGCGTGTAGGCCGTTTTCATGGCGGCGTTGAAATGCTTCTCCAGCTGCGACCGCTTCAGCTGTCCACGAAGGAAATCCGCCCAGAGGAACTCGCTGAAGGGCGTGGCGTCCTTCGCGTAGCCGCCGATGCGCCGCAATTCACCGGCGGCGCTGCGGTAGGGATCGTCCACCAGTTCGGACACCGAGCGCGGTATCTCGTCGTATCCGCGCCGCTTGCCCTTGGCATCGTAGGGATAGACCCGGGCGTGGTGATCGAGGAAGGTCCAGAACGCATCCTGGTGAAGGCTGCTGAGGTCGGACACGGTGACCACGAACACGTGCTCGCAGCCTTCTTCCAGCAAGGCGCGCGCCAGATGGTGATGGTCGATGATGTAGTCGCGCTGCTTGGGTCCGTGGATGACCGGAATCATGTGGTGGCCGAGATAGTCGACCTTTTCCTTGTCGGGAAGCCGGCGCCAGTGCGCGCGCTTCTCCCTCACTTCATGCATGCCCACCGTGATCTGCGTGGGTCGCAGTTTCTTGATGGCGACAGGCTTGAGCACGGGTTCTCGAATGGACCACATGGAAACGCTCCTTCACGGTTGTGCCTGGGGCGCATGTCGGCAAGACATACGTCCACGAAAGGTGTCCGAGGCTACACCATGGTGATGAACGGGGCGGAACCTGGCCGCATCGAACACGCGCAACGTGAAGGGGCACCGAGGTTCGATGCACGAAAAAAAGCCGGCTTTCGCCGGCTTCGCAAGCTGCAAGGAAGGACCGGCCAACGCCAGCCCTTCACCCCAAGTCTCCGGGCTGCCACCCGGGTTTAGAAGTTGTAGTTGAAACCGGCGTAGTAGGCGCGGCCGATGGTGTCGTACAGACCGCCACCGAGGCTGTTGCCAAAGATGTTGACCGGCGGATCGCGGTCGAACACGTTGGTGATGCCCGCATACGCCTGCCAGCCGCTCTTGCCGAACGTGTAGCTTGCGCGCACGTCGTTGAAGAAGCCGGCGCCTGCCTTGATCGGCGTCATCTGGTACGGGTTGGACTCGTAGCTCTCGTTGCTCACGCGCAGCATCGAGGAGAAGTAGCGCGTGGTCCAATTGAACAGCCAGTTGTTCATCGTGTAGGTCGTGCGCAGCACACCCTTCCACTTCGGAAAGCCCAGCGTGCCGTTGTCCTGCACGGTGTTGCTCGGGTCGTCCTGGAACGGATGCTCGGTGTACGCGATGACCTTGGTCACGTCGAGGTTCAGGCCGAGCTTGCCCGGGCCGACTTCGTGCGAGTAATAGGCACCGATATCCACGCCCGACGTGCTGAGCGAGGAGATGTTCTGGTTGATCGAGTTGATGAAGTTCAACTCGTGGTCCGGTCCACGCTGCGCGTTGGCGCAGTAGATATTGTTGATGCCCGTGGTGGAGTCAACGCAGTGGTTGGCAATGTCAGTGCCGCTCGGCGCGCTGATGGCGTCGGTGAGCTTGATGTTCCAATAGTCGGCGGTGACGCCGAAACCAGGCAGGAACTCCGGCGTCAGCACGATACCACCGGTCCAGGTGCGGCCCTGTTCCGGCTTCAGGTCGGGGTTGCTGCCCGAGATGCCGGAGATCGTGGCCGTGTTGCTGGACGTCCAACCCGCGGGAATACCCAGCGCCGCGCAGTTCGCCGCACGCACGGACGGATCCGGGCCGTTCTTGATCTGCTTGGCCGAGCACGGGTCGGTGATGGTGAAGTAGTTCTGCGACTGGCCGCCGAACAGTTCGCCGATGTTCGGCGCGCGAACGGCGCTGGACACGGTGCCGCGCAGGCGGACGTTACCGTCGATGGCCCAGTCCAGGCCCCAGCGCCAAGTCTTGGTATGACCGATGGTGCTGTAGTCGGAGAAACGCGCGGCGGCGTCGAAGGTCAGGTTCTGCGCGAACGGACGGTTCGACAGCAGCGGCATGGCCGTTTCGATGTAGCCTTCCTTGACGTTGTATGCGCCGCTGGACGGCGGAATCGCGTTGAGGAAGGTCAGGCCGGCCACGTCCAGCGGGTCGGTGATCTGGCGGCTGCTTTCGCGGCGGAACTCCACGCCACCGACGAGGCTGGCGGCGCCCGCTTCGAACGGCATCTGGAACAGGTTGTTGTTGGTGATGGTGCCGCCGCCCACGAACTGCGTGAGGCGCGAGGTGGTGGTGGTCGTGGTGTTGAACCACTGCGCCGCAGCCGGGTTGATCGCGCCCGCGCCGAAGATGCTGGTGGGCACGCAGCCGCCGCCCAGGGCAATCGGGTCGAGCACGCCATGGGCGTTGGGGTTCACCGAGTTCGGGTTCAGGGTCGAACGGCAGACAATGTTGCCCTTGGCATCCTTCACCGCGTCGATCGACGCGTAGAAACGGTCATTGATGCGGTTGTTGAGGTTGTGGCGGGTTTCATCCGACCAGCCGTACACCAGGGAGGCGTCGTATTCCCAATCGCCGGTGATGACGCCGTTGGCGCCGATGACGCCGCGCGCGGTGTTGCGCTTGGTGTCCTCGCCGCGCAGGCCGGCATCGAGGTCGAAGCGCGACACCTTGATCGACTTGAGCTTGTTCGCGTCCATCACGGCGGCCAGCGTCGGGTCGATATAGGCGTTGTCACGGGTGATGACATAAGCGCTGCTGCCGCTGCCGAAGGCCGGCTGGCCGGACTTGGTCACGTCGACGTGGCTGTAGGTGCCCTCGGCGTACAGATGCTGTTCGGGCGTGATGTCGAACGAAGCGACACCGCTCAGCGTGGTGCGCTTGTACTTCGGCTGCAGCTGCAGCACCTGGTTCACGTCCGTGCGATCGCAGTCACTGCAACGGCCGGTGTTGTCGTACGGGCCGTAGAAGTTCTGGTGGCGTACCGAGCCGTCAGGATTGAACACGTAGCGCTTGCTGATGTCCGTCGAGCTGCCGGTGGAGAAGGTGCCGCCCGCGTAGTTGGTGTAGCCGCCGCCGTTGGGGTACAGCGTCGCGTCGTACGGACCGTTCGGGGTCAGGATGGACGCATAGGCCTTGTGGCCGAAGCGATCCCCGAACATCAGGTCGTCCTGCTCCGAGTGCTCCACCGAGCCGGCGATGTTGCCGCGGTTGTCGGCGAAGTTCATGCCGCCGGTCAGCGACACCAGACCTTTATTGAAATTGCCATGTTCGGACGTGCCGAGCTGGGCATGCAGGTTGGCGCCCTGGTAGTTCTTCTTCAGGATGAAGTTGACCACGCCGGTCACAGCGTCGGCGCCGTACACCGCGGAAGCGCCGCCGGTGATGATCTCCACGCGCTCGACCCAGTCCGCCGGAATGAGGTTGACGTCCACTGCCGTGTCACCGGCGCTGGCGCCGACAAAGCGGCGGCCGTTCACCAGCACCAGCGTGCGGCTGGTGCCGAGGTTGCGCAGATCCTGGAACGATTCGCCGGCCGTGCCGATGAAGCGGTTGGAGTTGCCCATGGTGAATGTGGTCGCCAGCTGCGGCAGCGTGGTCAGCACGTCGCCGATATTGACGGCGCCGGTGGCCTTGATGTCCGCGGCTGTCAACGTGCTGATGGGCGTGGGCGAAATCACGTTCGGGTTGGAGATGCGCGAGCCGGTAACCGTCACCGTCTCGAGATTGGCCGCCTTCTTGGCGTCTGCCGCGGCGGCATTGTCATCAGCCATAGCCGGCGCGGCGAGTGCCGCCAGACAGGCCAGAGCGAGCAGATTACGGGTGTAAGACAGGGTGATTTTCATTGACCGCCTCCCTACGGTGTGGGTCATTTGGTGCCGACGCTGCGCAACGCCGCCCGTTGCCGGGCAGACAGACATCAGCTGTGGGGTTTGCAACTTGCTACGGGGTTGTTAGCAAGTTGTTGCGATAAGATCACAAGAAACTTACAAAATGCTGACGAAATCAGCATTTTCTTGCGGAAATAGGCCAGAGGTCATGGGGAGTTCGCTGACACGGTGTCAGCGTACAACGACGAGCGGGCCTATAGATGCCTGACTTAAGTTGCCGTTATTAAAGGGATATCGCTGTTTCTGATGGCCGGAGTCGGCCGGGCCGCGGTATCAGTGCGAGGCGTTGATGGCCAGCGCCACCGCTTCCGCCACCCGAATGCCATCCACCGCCGCGGAAAGAATGCCGCCCGCGTAGCCCGCGCCTTCGCCCGCCGGATAAAGGCCGCGCGTGTTGAGGCTCTGGTAGTCCTCGCCGCGGCGGATGCGCACCGGTGACGAGGTGCGGGTTTCCACGCCGGTCAGCACGGCGTCGTGCATGGCGAAGCCCTTGATCTGGCGGTCGAACGCGGGCAGCGCTTCGCGGATGGCTTCGATGGCGTAGTCGGGCAGGGCGGGCGCCAGGTCGGTCAGGTGCACGCCGGGCTTGTACGAAGGCTGCACGTTGCCGAAGGCGGTGGAGGGTTTGCCCTTGATGAAGTCGCCCACCAATTGTCCCGGTGCGCTGTAGTCGCGGCCGCCGAGTTCGTACGCGCGCGATTCCAGCGCGCGCTGCAGGGCGATGCCGGCCAGCGGGCTGCCGCTGTCGTCGAACGCGGCGTAGTCCTTAGGATCGATGCCCACCACGATGGCGGCATTCGCATTGCGCTCGTTGCGCGAATACTGGCTCATGCCGTTGGTGACGACGCGCTCCGGTTCCGATGCGGCGGCGACCACGGTGCCGCCCGGGCACATGCAGAAGCTGTACACGGAGCGGCCATTCTTGCAGTGGTGCACCAGCTTGTAGTCGGCCGCGCCGAGGATGGGATGGCCGGCCTGCGGGCCGAAGCGCGCCTGGTCGATGATCGACTGCGGATGCTCCACGCGAAAGCCGATGGAGAACGGCTTGGCCTCCATGTACACGCCGCGGTCGTGCAGCATGAAGAAGGTATCGCGCGCGCTATGCCCCACGGCGAGCACCACGTGATCGCTCAGCAGCCGTTCGCCATTGGACAGCACCACGCCGCGCAGCTGCCGCGTGCCATCGGCGGCGGTGTCCACCAGCAGGTCGTCCACGCGCTCGCTGAAGCGGATCTCGCCGCCCAGCGACTGGATCGTCTCGCGCATGTTCTCCACCATCGACACCAGGCGGAACGTGCCGATATGCGGCTTGCTGACGTAGAGGATTTCCTCCGGCGCGCCGGCCTTCACGAACTCCGTGAGCACCTTGCGGCCGTGATGATGCGGGTCGGAAATCTGGCTGTGCAGCTTGCCGTCGGAAAACGTGCCCGCGCCGCCCTCGCCGAACTGCACGTTGGACTCGGGCTCCAGCTTGCGCTTGCGCCACAAGCCCCAGGTGTCGACGGTGCGTTCGCGCACGGCCTTGCCGCGGTCCAGGATGATGGGCCGATACCCCATCTGCGCCAGCAGCAGGCCGGCGAACAGGCCGCAGGGGCCGAAGCCGATCACGATCGGGCGCTGCTTGAGATCCTGCGGCGCTTGGGCGACGAAGTGATAGCTGGTGTCCGGCGTCGGCTGGACATGCCGGTCGTCGGCGTGGCGCTTAAGCACCGCGGCCTCGTCGGCCACGTCCACGTCGAGCGTGTAGATCAGCTGGATCGCGCCGCGCTTGCGGGCGTCATAGCCGCGCCGGAACACCGTGAAGCCACGCAGGCCGCCCTTGCCCAGCCCCAGCTTCGCGCGGATGGCGGCCTCGAGGGCGCCTTCGGCGTGGTCCAGCGGGAGCTTGATGTCGGTCAGTCGGATCATGCGGCGAGGCGGGCTAGGGGCGATGGCCGGCTATTTTCGCATGGAGGGACTTGGCGCGGGACGCGACCCTCAGCGCCATTTCCATCCCGCTTCCCTACTAGCTCCAGAGTTTCCTCACCGTCATTCCCGCGAAAGCGGGAATCCAGTGCCTTTAGGCTCTTATTGCGACTATTGCAAGGCATAAAGTCGCTGGATTCCCGCTTTCGCGGGAATGACGGTGAGGGGAAACGGAATGCGCGGCAAGCGGGCTCTTCAGCCTTCGGCCGCAATCTTCCGCAGCGTCTGCTCGAACACTTCCGCCGGCTGGCCGCCCTGGATCAGGTAGCGGTCGTTGATGATCACCGACGGCACGGCCTGGATGCCCTGCGACTGGTAGAACTGCTCCTGCGCGCGCACGTCCTGCGCGTAGCGGTTCTCGTCCAGCACATGGCGCGCCTCCGTGGCGTCCAGGCCCACCGAGGCGGCCACGTCCACCAGCACGTCGCGCGAGCTGACGTCGCGGCCGTCCGTGAAATAGGCGGCCAGCAACGCCTGCTTGAGCTCGGCCTGGTTGCCCTCGAGGGCGGCCCAGTGCAGCAGCCGGTGCGCATCGAAGGTGTTCACGATGCGGCTGCGCTTGTTCATGTCGAAGACGAAGCCAACGCCCGCGCCGCGTTCGCGGATGGCCTCCTGGTTCTGGCGCATCTGCTCCGGCGTGCTGCCGTACTTGCGCGCCAGGTGCTCGCCGATGTCCTCGCCCTCGGGCGCCATCTGCGGGTTCAGTTCGAACGGCTGAAAATGCAGCTCGACCGCCACCTCGTCGCCCAGCTTCTCGAGCGCCTTTTCCAGCGACTTCAGGCCAATGGCGCACCACGGGCACACCACGTCGGAGACGAAATCGATCTTGAGTGGTGCGGGGGCGGACATGGCTGGGTTCTCGAGGGTGGCGACCCCTGTTCAGTGGGATCGCCACCGGCCGGAATCAAGGGCGTAAAGGCGAGGAGTGAGTAAAGAGTAGTGAGAAGTGAGAGAGAGCAGATGCCGCCGCTCTCACCACTCACTCCTCTTCACTATTTCCTCGCTCTTACGCCTTGCCGATGAAATCGGTCTTGCCCAGGTCCGCGCCGGCCTCGCGCAGGATCGCGTAGGCGGTGGTGCAGTGGAAGAACAGGTTGGGGATGACGAAGTGCAACAGGTAGCCTTCGCCCTCGAAATGCTGCTCGCCGTTGCGGGTCTTGATGGTCACCGCGCGCGTCTCGCTGCCGTCGATCTGGTCGGCCTTGAAGCTCTTGATGTAATCGACCGCACGGCCGATGCGCGCGTGCAGTTCGGCGAAGCTGGTCTCGTTGTCCTCGAACTTCAGCGGGTCCACGCCGGCCAGGCGCGCGCAGCCGTTCTTGGCCATGTCGGTGGCGATCTGCACCTGGCGCGTCAGCGGCAGCATGTCCACGGTCAGGCGTGCCTGCAGCAGCAGGGAGGGGTCGTACTTGCGCGCCTCCGCATGCGCCTCGCCCTTGCGCAGCACATGCTGCAGGTTGTGCAGGGCACGCAGGAAGACGGGAACGGAGGCCTGATACATCGACAAAGTCATGGGGATTGCTCCGGTGGTTCGGTGTGGGTAATGGCGGCTTGCAGCGGGACGACCGAGGACGGTTCGCCCGGTATCGTGTTTGGCGCCGATTCGTCGCCCCTGGCCAGGTCATGCACGTGGCGCGTCGCGCGCATCGCGATGTACGCGCCAATGGCCAGCAGCACCGCCGACAGCACGAACGCCAGGCCAGGCAGGTGGAACGGCGAGGCCGGCGAAATCGAGAACGAGAACACCTGCGCGAACAGGAACGGGCCGAAGATGCCGGCGAAGCTCTGCAGGCTGCTGATGGCGCCCTGCAGGCGGCCCTGCTCGTGCGGGTCCACCTCGTGCGTCATCAGCGACTGGATCGGCGGCTGCGACAGCCCCCACAGCGCCATCAGCGGGATGCCCAGCAGGAATACCGCGCCAGTATTGGCCAGGCCCATCACCAGGAACGAGCCGATGCCGCACAGCATGCCGCCCAGCATCAGCCGGCGCTCGCCGAAGATGGGCGCGAGCTTGCGCGTCAGCACGGCCTGCACCAGGCCGTCGCAGGCGCCCACCAGCATCAGCACATAGCCCACGGCGCGAGGTCCCCACTGGTAGCGGTAATCCGCGTACAGCACAAAAGTGGTCTGCAGCACGTAGTGCGACAGGAACACCAGGAACATCACCACCGCCAGCCGCAGCACCAGCGGATAGCGCATGAGCAGCTTGAGCGAACCCAGCGGATGCGCGCTGTGGATCTCGAACTTCGGCGTGCGGCGTTCCTTCGGCAAGGATTCCGGCAGCACGAACAGGCCGTACAGGAAGTTGCAGGCCGCCAGCGAGCCGGCCACCCAGAACGGCAGGCGCAGGTGGATGTCGCCGAGGAAGCCGCCCAGGCCCGGCCCGATGATAAAGCCCAGGCCGAACGCGCTGCCCAGGATGCCGTAGGCCGCCGCGCGCTTTTCCTTCGGCGTGATGTCCGCGATGTAGGCGTTGGCCGTGGTGAAACTGGCCGCCGTCATGCCCAGCACCACGCGCGCCACGAACAGCAGCCACAGCGTGGGCGCCATCGCCAGCACAAAGAAGTCGATGGCCAGGCCGGCGTTGGAAATCAGGATCACCGGCCGGCGCCCGAAGCGGTCGGACAGCGCGCCCTGCACTGGCGAGAAAGCGAACTGCACGATGGCGAACACCGTGCTGAACACGCCCACCCACCAGGCCGCGTTGGAAATGCCGCCACCGGCGAGTTGCTCGATCAGGTGGGGCAGCACCGGGATGACGATGCCGAACGCCAGCATGTCCAGCACCACGGTGACGAAGATGAACGCCAGCGCGGCGCGGCGGCGCGGGTGAAGCTCAGGATGGGTTGTCTGATCCATGGACGTGACCGACGGCAAGAGGCGCACGATAGCCGATTGCGCGTGACGTTGTGTGTGCAGTGCGGTATGGATCGAGTCGTCTGAGGTACGTCTTACCGCTTCGCCGAGTGCCTGACTGTCATCCCGCTTACCTCACCCGTGCGGTGGCTGCGTCAGCTCGCGTGCGTCCAGGTATCCGTCGTGGTTACGGTCCAGCTTGTGGAACTGCCGGCGCAGGTTGTCCTGGAACTGCTTGAGGGTGATCGGCTTGCCGTGCCCGCCCGGCAGCTCGTCGGCTTCCAGCACGCCGTCGCCATTGCGGTCGAGACGGTAAAAACCTTCGCTCAGATGGGCCACGTACTCCGCCTCGCTCACCCGGCCATCGCCATCGGTATCGAATTGGCGCAGGTATTCGGCGGGCGTGGACTGCGCGCGGGCCAGCAGGGGCGCAAGCAGCAGGCCGGCCAGCATCGCGGCTGTCCGCAGGGAGGCGGCGATGGGCCGGCGCACGATCATGCGGCTTCGGTCCGGCGGCGCAGCACCGCCAGCGGTTGCGCCCAGGTCGCGCCGGGGCGGCGCTTGCTGGTGACCAGGGTCAGGTCGCTGGGCTGGAACACGTTGATGTTGTGCGTGGCCGGGGTGGTCAGGATGTACTGGGCGCGGGTGGACTTGAGGAAGGCGCCCACCTTGTCGATGTTGAAGATGTCCAGGTGCGCGAAAGGCTCGTCGATGAACACGAAGCCGCCGGGGCGGTCCTCGTCGCGCATCAGCGCCACCAGCAACAGCAGCGACTTCATCACCTGCTGGCCGCCGGAGGCCTCGCCGTCGTCCATGCCGATCCAGCCCTTCTTGTCGAACTCGAAGCGCACGTTGAGGCCGGCCTGCGCCAGCGCGAGGTCTTCGTTCGACAGTTCCGGCAGTTCCGTTTCCACGCCGATGCCGGCCAGATCCGCCAGCACCTTCAGGTTGCGGGCGTAGCGCTTCACCGTGTTGCGCAGCACATTGAGATAAGCGGCGCGCGCCTCGCTGGTGATGCGGGCCGCACGTTCCAGGTGCACGCGGCGGCGCTGCAGGTCTTCCTTCAGTCCTTCGTGGTCGTTGGCGTACTTGTCGCGCAGCGGCAGTACGGCGTCGTCGGTTTCCCAGTGTCCTTCGTTGAGGCGGCGCTCGATGCGATCGATCTCGCGGCGCACGGCGGCGGGCGACTCGTAGCGTTCGCGCAGCTCCGCCATGGCGCGGCGCGAGCGGTGTACCGGCCGCACATGGCTGCGCTTGTGGCGGAAGGCCTTGAGGCGGTCGATCTGCTCGTTGCGCGCCTGCGCGAACTGGCGCGCGGTGTCGGCCAGTTGCTGCTGCGCCTGGCGGTGTTCGCGCGCCTCGTTGTCGCGCTGGCGCGAGTTCTGCTGGCGCTTCTCGCGCACCGCTTCGTAGTGCGCCTCGGCGGCGGCGTAGCTGTCGGCACAGCGTTGCACGTCGTCCTGCAGGGCGGCCTGTGCTTCGTGCGCGGCGGCGAACTCGTCGGCGCGGTCGGCCAGCTGGCCGCTGGCGTTGGCGCCGCGCAGCAGGCTTTCCGCGTCGCTGGCCTGCTCCTGGTACGCCTTGCGTTTGTCGCCGATGGCGCGCAGCTGCTTCTCGATCTGCTGCAGGCGCTCCTCGCCTTCGCGCAGCTGGCGCTCGCGCGCGGCGCTGCCGAAGTAGACGTCGTCCACGCCCAGGTGGCGGCCACCGCGGCGTTCGCGGAAATAGCCCTGCGGCGTGATCCAGTCCTGCTCCTTGCCCAGCTTGGCGCCGTCGGCCACGTCTTCCACGCGGCGGATGCGGTCGAGCTGGCGCAGCAGCCATTCCGGCGCGGGCGCGGTGAAATCTACCACTTCCAGCAGCGAGCCGCGCGTGGCCGACATGCTGGGTGCGCGCTCGGCCACGACGAAGTGCTTGTAGCGATGCTGCTCGCCCAGGCGCCAAGCCGCTTCGCGGTCGCGCGGATGATCCAGCAGCACCACGTGGCGATAACCCGCCAGCACCGCTTCCACCGCCGCCTGCCAGCGCGGCTCGGTGATCTCCACGATCTCGCTCAGCATGCTGTGGCCGATGTTGGCCTCGTCCAGCGCGCGGCGGAACGACTGCTCGAACTCCGGCGTGTAGCGCTGGCCGCGACGCCATGCGGCGAGCTGCGCGGTGAGCGTGGAGAGCTGCTCGCGCAGGCGTGTCTCGTCGTTCTGCAGGCGGGCGAGCTGGCTGCGTGCCTCGACCAGCTGCTTGCCTTGCTGCTCGTGGTCGGCGCCGTCCTGTTCGGCGACCAGCTTGCGCAGGTGCGCCTCCTGCTTGAGCAGGGTGGCGTTCTCGGTTTCGGCGCGGCGTGCTTCATCCAGCTGCTGCTTGGCCTGCTGGCGTGCCTGGTCGGCAAGATGCTGTTCGCCGCGCAGCGATTCCTCGGCCGCGTCGAGCGCCTGCAGGCCCAGCTGCAGTTCGACATCGCGCGCGGAAAGATCGCGGCACTTCCGCTTGAGCCCGAGCAGCTGCGGGCGCGCGCCGCGAATGGCGCTGTGCAGCTCGGCAAGCTCGGTGCGCGGCAAGGTTTCGGCCACCAGGTCGGCGTGCTCATGCTTCAGCGCATCCCACTCCTGCCAGGAACGCACGCGGCCCTCGGCTTCCTGCAGGCTTACGCCGATCAGCGACAGCTGGTGTTCCAGCCCATGCAGCTCGCGGTCGGCCTCGGCCTGCTCGTTGCGCGCGCGCTGGTAATCCTCCAGCACGGCCTTGTCGCCGAACACGTCGAACACCAGGTCCAGCAGCGCCTTGGGCGGCAGCTGGCACAGCTTGTCGGTGGCGCCCTGTTCCAAGGTGAGCACGCGGCGGATCGCCTGCGACAGCCCCGCGCCTTCCAGCCTTACGCGGTACTCGCGCAGGCCCATGAAGTCGTTGCGCGCCTCGATCTCGTCCACGCTCACGTCGCCGCCCATCACGGCGTACTGGCGCTGCCATTCGCCGCCTTTCTTCTGGATGCGCACGGCCAGCGTCACTTCGCTGTCCATGATGGGGAAGAACGGACGCTCGCCGCGCGGCCCTGGCGTGTTGCCCACGCGGGCGCGCAGCCAGGCGAACGGCTTGCCGTTGTGGCGCAGGTAGCTCTTGTAGTCGCGGTTGCCGGCGCAGTCGATGGTGAGCAGGGTGCGCAGCGCATCGAGCAGGGTGGTCTTGCCCGAGCCGTTGGGGCCGACCACGGTGACGATGTTGGTGTCCAGCGGCAGGCTGAATCGCTGCCAGTAATCCCAGTGGATGACTTCGAGGCTGCGGAAATCAAACATCGTGGCTCACTTCGCTGTCTTCGCTGGTTTCATTCACGTCGCCGTCGGCGTCGTCGTAAAGCGGCTCGTCATCGGAGCCGAGATCGTCGCGCGGCGTCAGCCCGGCCAGCAGGTCGCTCAGCGCGCCGTCCAGCACGCGCCGCGCGGTGCGCTCGTAATCGAACACCAGGTCGAGCAGCGGCCCTTCGGCCAGCTCGCCCTTGCGGCGCACGATGAAACCGTGGCGCGATAGCAGGCCCAGGTTGAAGTTCACGCGCGTCTTGCCGCCCAGCTTTTCGCCGAAGTCGGCGAGCAGGGTGCGTTCGGCCACGATGGGCGAGAGGGAGGCGTCGCGCGAAATCGGCTTGGCCTCGGCGAACATCAGCGTCTGCGAGGCATCGGCCTCCGCCTGCTGGCGTTCCAGCTGGCGCTGGCGCTTGGGCAGCACGATCAGCGCCCACAGCACCACCAGCAACGCGACCGCGTCGCGGTCCAGCTGCAGCGTGTTGGAGATCCAGCTGTCGCTGCCGCCGAACACGTGTTTTTCGTTGGCGCGCGCCACGGCCACGCCGATGTACGCGGAGTAGGGATGCTCGCGCAGTTCCAGCCCGACGGCGGCAAGGCGGCGGTCAAGCTCTTCGCGGAAGGCTTCGTCGAGCAACGCCTTGCGTGCCTGCGCGTCGTCGCGCGGCAACCAGCGCTGTGAAAGCAGGCGCGCGACGAGCGCGGCGGTTTCGTCATGCATGTTTCTTGTCCTTGCGAGGATGCAGGCGTCCCGCGCTGACCAGCGCGATCGACGCCAGGCCCGGATCGATCAGGCGCGGTTCGATTTCCAGTGTCAGCGGCAGGCGCGCGAGATCCGCGGTGGGGCCTTGCAGCGCCGAGGATTCCGGATCGCCCACGAGCCCGAGCAGCGAGAGCCGGTACGCGCTCAACGCGTAGTCGTCGCCGCGCAGCGCATCGTTGAGCTCCATGGGCTGGGTGAGCGCGGCCAGCTCGCCATGCCAGGCCAGCAGCGGCGAGAGATCTTCCTCGTCGATGGGCAGGTCGTGCGTGGTCGGCGTGGCTTCGGCGCCGGGCAGCTCGGTGCTTTCGGCGGCGGCGCGTTCGCGTTCGAGCAGTTCGTACTCGGCCACGTCCAGCGCGACCTGGTCCTGCAGGAACGGCGGCTGCACCGGCAGCTGCGCGGCTTCGTCGGCGTGCTGGGCCAGCGCGTCGGGCGTGAGCGAACGCAGCCACGCCACCAGGTCGGACGAGGACAGACCCGTGCGCCCCAGGTGCACGCGATGCTGGTCGATCTTGTTGAGCTCGCGCTGGAATATCCCGGCCTGGCGCAGCAGCGCGCTCTGCGCGCGGCCCACGGCCTGGGCCAGGCGATGCGTGGCCGGGTCGATGTCTTCGCTGTCGGCGATGGCGCGCACCACGTCCGTGCCTTTTTCCACCCACGTCCACACGGCATCGAGCCGCTGCGCGGCGCGGCGGATGCGGTGCTCGGAACCGGACAGCACGGCGCGGTCGAAGTCTTCCTTCAACTCGGACAGGCGCGACAGCAGGTGTCCCAGCTCGTCGGCGGAAATGCGGCCCACCGCCTGGCCCGCCGCCAGCTGCGCGGTGATATAGCCCAGGCCGTCCTCGTCGTCGCGTTCGAACTCCAGCAGGGTGGATACGGCCGCCAGCGCCTTGCGGCCCAGCGGACTCACGCGGTAGCGCAACGTTTCGTTGTCCCAGCTGAGCAGCTCGTGCTCTTTCAGGCGCTGCACCACGGTTTCCAACTTCACCGGCTCGACGAAGGCGAGCTGCTCGCGGATTTCCGCCGGCGTCCATTCGGGCGCATGGGCGCGCGCACCCAGCGTGCGCAGCACCAACAGGCGCAGCACCACCTGGGTTTCACCGCCATGGAACAGCGCGCTGAAGGCGCGCAGCAGCGAGCGGCCGCGCAGCAGCGGAAACACCGCCGGAAGATCCTCGGCGGTGATGCCTTCGCGAAGTACGTCCTGCAGACGCTCGTCGGCGTCGGTGCCTTCCAACCCCTGCATCAACGGCCCGCGCCGCGGATGCCGATGAACTGCAGGAATTCCGAGCGCGTGCGCGCGTCGTCGCGGAACGCGCCCAGCATCTGGCTGGTGATCATCGACACGCCGCGCTTGTGTACGCCGCGCGTGGTCATGCACTCGTGGCTGGCGTCGACCACCACGGCCACGCCGGCCGGGTGCAGGTTGTCCTGGATGCACTGGGCGATCTGCGCGGTGAGCTTTTCCTGCACCTGGAAGCGGCGCGCATAGGCGTCCACCACGCGCGCCAGCTTGCTGATGCCCACCACGCGGTTGGTCGGCAGGTAGCCCACGTGGGCGCGGCCGATGATGGGCGCCATGTGGTGCTCGCAATGGCTTTCGAACTCGATGTCGCGCAGCACGACCATCTCGTCGTAGCCGGCCACTTCCTCGAAAGTGCGGCGCAGGTACTCGCCCGGGTCGATGGCGTAGCCGGAGAACCAGTCCTTATAGGCCTTCACCACGCGCTTGGGGGTGTCCAGCAGGCCCTCGCGGCTGGGGTCTTCGCCCGACCAGCGCAGCAGGACGCGCACGGCCTCCTCGGCCTGTTCGCGGGTGACTTCGGTCGGTTCGTGACGCTCGCTCATGCAGGTTCCTTCGGGTACGGCTTGCAGACGCGTCAGTGTAACGCCCCCGTCAAGCTTTGGCCCCGCGGGGCGATGGGATCAGGGGCGGCCCGTCTCCAGGCGGCGTACTTATGTCCTCGCCCAGGACCGGGCTAGACTGCGCCCACATCAAGCCAAGGAGGGGTTTATGAAACGCGCGCATATCGTCTGGCTGTGCGGCTGGCTGCTGGCCAGCGCCGTGGGCACCGCGGCCGCGGCCACGGCGGAACAGGTCCGCAAGACGGCCGAGGCCAGCATGCTGGTCACCGGCACGGTCGAGGTGAATCCGGATGGCTCGCTCCACGGCTACGCCCTGGACAAGCCGGAGAAGTTGCCGCCGGTGGTGGTGGACGTGGTCAACAAGACCATCCACGCGTGGGAGTTCAAGCTTTCCGGGCCCACCACGGATGTGGTGAAAACGAAGATGAGCCTTCGCGTGGTGGCCAAGCCACTGGGCGACGGCCAGTTCAGCGTGGCGGTGCAGGGTTCGTCGTTTGGTGAGCCGGGCGCGCACAGCAATCAGGTCTCGTCCAAGGACCGCGGGCGACCAATTTATCCGCAGCAGGCCATTAGTGCGCGCGTCAGCGGCACGGCGTACCTGGTGCTGCGCATCGGGCGCGACGGCACGGTGCAGGAGGCGATTGCCGAGCAGGTGAACCTCGATCAGTACGACCGGGAAGCGGCCATGGAGCGCTACCGCAAATGGCTTGCCGATGCTTCGCTGCAAGCGGCGCGCCACTGGACCTTCAACGTTCCGACCACGGGCGCGGAGGCGAACGATCCGTATTGGGTCGTGCGCGTGCCGGTTAACTTCGAGCTGCGCCCCGGGGGTGTAATGCCGCAGAAGCCATCGTATGGCCAATGGGAGGCTTATATCCCCGGCCCGCGCCAGACGCCGACGTGGATCGGCAAGGCACTGGCCAGCGAGTCGCCGGACGCCATGGCCGATGGCGACGTGGGCTCGGGCGACCCGCGTCTGCAACTGATCAAGCCGGTGGGCGGCGCCTGAGCGCTGCCCCTCAGGCCACCGAGCGGAACACGGTGATGCGGTCGGTGTCCGGCTCACTGGCCGCCCGCAGCCAGGGTTCGACCGCCACGGCCGGCGTGCACGGGCCCAGCGTGGCGATGCGGAAACTGCGCTGGCGGGCTTCCTCGTGCAGCCGGTCCAGCATGTGGCGCAGCATGCCGCCGGTGAACGGCGTATAGAGATAGAACACGGTGCCGCGCGACACGTCCGCCTCGCGCGCGTCCTGCGCGATGAACGTCGCGCGATCCACCCGCAAGGCCTGCGCCGCGCGCCGTGCGCTTTCCACATAGGCGCTTTCGCGCTCGATGCCGCAGGCATGCGCCTCGGTGCAGATCGACACCAGCAGCGGCACGTGTCCCATGCCGGAGCCAAGGTCGACCACCACGTCGTCGCCGCACAGCCGCGTGCGATGAATCAGGTCGAGCACATGACGCACCGGCGTCGGCTGGTAGAACACCATCTCGTGCTCGAGCGAGGCGATGGGCGTGGTGGGTTCGTCCAGCGAAAGCACGTCGCCGATCAGTGCATCGAGATGGTCGTAGCCCCAGGGATCGCGCAGGTCGTCGCGATGCAGCCAGCCGCTCAGCGCATGCACGCCCGCGCCATGCACGATGGCATGCCGCACGGCATCGCACAGATGCCGCTGCACCTCGGCAAGCGCCGCGTGGCGCGCCTGCGCGCGGCGTTGCAGCGCATCCCAGGCCGCCTTGCCCGTTCGCGTGAGCTCGAGGGGCTCATGCATCATCACGTCTTCCAGCCGATCCATGGCGCGGATGCGCTCGCGCAATTGCTCCGGACGCTCCAGCGAGCGGTCCTGTTCGGCTTCGCAGACGATGATGTGCAGCTCTTCCAGCATGGCGTGACATATCCGCAATGACGCGTGGGATGGTGTCACGCCTCGGCTGGCCGCCAGTTGAACACAGGTTGTTGCGATGTCAACGCGGATCGGGAACAAAGCGTCCGGGGAACGGGTCGGGCCGGTTTCGCCCTGGCGGGACATCGCCCGGGATCACGCCCTGCGCGATCAGCCGCTCGCGCGTGTCGTAGTACAGCGTGATCACCTCGTTGGGCGTGGACGAGGCACGCTCGAAATCGGTAGTGGTCACCACGGAGGTTTCGCGCTCGCCGTGCCCCGTGCCCAGCGGGCCGCCGGCGTCTGCCTTGGCCACCGCGCGTGCCGCGCTTTCGGTGGCGGGCGCGGGCGGCGCTGGCGCCGGTTCGCTCAGGCTGGCGATGGGCGCCTCGGGCGCGGCCATCGGCGCGGGCCGCATCGGCATCGGCAATGGCCGCATCATCCGTGGCGGAAGAAACACCGCCATGCCGATCACCCCGACGTTGTCGGGCCGGCCGGTGCGCGCCGCATAGCTGCGCGCCGCGTCGGCAAACACGAAATCCGCCACTTCGGTGAGGCTTTTGCGCCAGCCTGCGATATCGGTGGCGGCATACGGCGAGAGCACATAGCCGCTCTGCGACCAGTCCGCCGTGTCGCCCGACAGCACGTTCACGCCATCGACCGACAGCACGCCGAGCACGCGGCAATCCTCGTGGCTGCGCAACTGGATCTGGTAGCGATGGCCGGGTTGCCCCGCCACGTAGTAGCGGCCCTCATGGCGATACACCGGCAATTCCTGCTGCGTGGTGCGGTCGTACACGGCCAGATCCACCAGCCGCCCGACCGCACCCGCCTGCGCACAGGCCGCAAGCGCGGCGAAACCGAAAACCGCTTTTCCAAGCGTGAGCATGACGACGACTCCGGCAGGCATCGAAGGCCGATGCATACGATGAAACGTCGCCGCCGCCCGAATGGGGTTGAGCCATCGGGGTTCCGGGCTGCCTCAAGTTCCTTGGGCAGCGGCCGATGCCAACGATGACCATGAAAAGGGACCGCTCATGAGCATCGGCATCCACCTGGACACCTCCACCATTCCCGTGAGCATCGGCGGCTCCGCCGCGGGCTCGTCCGCGTCCGATGCGTCGTCGACGCAGGGCAAGACGAATGTCGTCAAGAACACCGGCGCGGGCGGTGGCGCGGGTGCCGCCGGTGCGGCCGGCGGTTCGGACAGCAGCAGCTCCGCCAGCCCCACCGTGCAGGCCCTGCAACGCCAGATCGCGCAACTGCAGAAGCAGCTCGCGCAGGAACAGCAGCAATTGCGCGCCGCCACCCAGCGCAACAAGGGCGCGACCGACCCGGCCAGCATGGCGGAAATCGCCGCCCTGCAATCGGCCGTGACCACCACCACCGGCCAACTCGAAGCCGCCGTCACCGCACTGTCCACCGCCTTGCTGGCCGAAGGCGGCAGCAGCGGCGGATCGCTGGTGAGCACGTCGGCCTGAGCACACTCAGCTCGCTTGGGTGAGGGGCTCATGCAAGTCACATAAGTCTTCAAGTAACGCTTGTTCAGTGCTATCGAAGAGGCCATGCAAGGTGACTAGCGGCCGCTCAGGGCGAAGCGGGTGGCGGCAAGCGCGTGCGAAACGCATCGAGACATTGGGGAAGATCGTCTCGCCGAAGTTCTGCCAACGGAATGCGAATTCGCTCCGGCTTTGCGTCTATGTGCTGGTCGTGCCTTCGGTAATACACGATAACGAGCTTGTCGCTCACTTCGCAGCCGGTCACTTCGCTGTAAAGAACCGAGTGCCAGCCGGCGGCCAGCGCGAGCTTGGTTTCAAAATGATCTGCGGCGAATCTGAGATAAACGCTTGATCGCCTGAAGGCTCCGATCGCGATGAATGCGATGGATACGGTGACAAAACCGCCGATCCCAGCTCCACCGAAGTTGGCGGCAAGAACAAGCGCAGCCACGATGAATGCGCAACCCATTCCGATCATCATATTTGACCGGCGATCGGCGTAGAACTCGATGGTGCTCCAAGTTGGAGTTGAGGCGCCGGTGCCCATCACCCACCTCGTGACGAGTCTGCTTGCGAGGCTGATGCCGCTGGGGCCATGTGCCGCCTCATATCAAGGTCATGGGCACCGGCGTTGGACTGGATGATCTTGCGCCCACCGAAGACGCCGATCAGCCCCAGCGGAACGAACGCGATGGATCCGATAATGACCAAGGTGCCTCCGAGCTTCTTCTTGCCTGCGCCAGCAATGATCAGGCCAAGTACGGAGACGGCGATAAGAGTACCGAGAATCACCGCAGCAATTCCCACGATGGAATCATCGCCCTCGGATGCTTGGTTCGAGAGAAAAAACAACGTTGCGATGATGTTGGCGATAACGCCACCAACGGCAAGGCCCACTTGAACTCCCCCTGGAATATTTTCAGATGGTGAGCTTTGAGTTTTGGGGCTCAAAGGAGGCCTGGCTATAGGAGGTGACTGAAATTCCTGTCGATTTGTCTATGTCGATGAGATTGAATGGCGAAATAGGTGTGGCTCAAGAGTCGAACGATCCGCGATGAATTGATCGTAGGAAGCTGGATCGGTAGATGTGAATGTCATCGCAGATATCAGGCGCTCGCCCATCGATCTCCTCTACGTTTCAGGGGGCGGCATCTTCCGGTGGCGGGATTCGTTTCAAAACCACTGGCTTCTCATGAGTCTCATCAAATGAGGGTTCCAGTTCAGCAAGGCGAGCTAGGTCTTCTGCCGCCTTCTTGCACGAAGACATGACCTTCAATGAGTCAGGATCCAGCTGATTAAGAGCAAACCATTGAGAGATGGTAAGCGAGTCTAGGTTCGCTCCTTCGAGAGACACGACGTCACTCTCGAATCGATTCCTCAGGTTCAAGCAGAGTGACACTCGGCTTGCGGTGTTATCACCAGCACGAGTCAGTAGCTCAAACTCTTCTTCGCTTGGGTTCAGTGCCGGTGGCTTGGCGTCGCTTAATTGCAATAAAGCCAAGTGGCGCTGTTCCTGCGAATTGCTTTTGAGGCGTGCGGCCGCCACAAGGGATCTCGCCCAGGTAGCAGTCATGAATACCTCGGCGACTCGATCTGCGTACTTCGTGGCCACTACCGATGCGCCTGTAGTCTCCGACTGGCGTGTGCGGTGACTTGTCCACAAATTCATAGCGAGGCTAACTATGGCAACGGCCATGGAGCATGCGGTGAACCCGTTTCGACCCCACCAGATTCTCTTTCGTTTGATGCTTGACCGTGTGCGCCTCATGCGTCCACCTTTGGATATTTGCATCCTAACGAATCACCCGTCTGGTTCATGATCAAAGTTGAGGGTGCACGGAGATTCCTGTAGATGGACTTGTCTTCAGGCCGAGCAGAAGGTCGCGCCGGCAGATCAAATCTCCACATCGTCTTCCGCGCTGTCTTCAATCGCCGGCGCATCGCCCAGCAACTGCTGGGCTTCTTCGCCCGGCAGGGTTTCCACGCTGCGCAGTTTGCGTTCGATGGCGCGGGTGCGCACGCTGGCCTGGTCGATGACGTTGCTGGCTTCGTTGAGTTTCTTGCGGGTCTTTTCCAGCACGGTGCCGAACTTGCCGAATTCGGTTTTCACCGCGCCGAGCAGGGTCCATACCTCGCTGCTGCGCTGGGCGATGGCGAGTGTGCGGAAGCCCATCTGCAGGCTGTTGAGCAGGGCGGTGAGCGTGGTGGGGCCGGCGACGGTGACGTGGAAGTCGCGCTGCAGCGCTTCGAACAGGCCGGGGCGGCGGATCACTTCGGCGTACAGGCCTTCGGTGGGCAGGAACAGCACGGCGAAGTCGGTGGTGTGCGGCGGCGAGACATACTTGCTGCGGATGCGCTTGGCTTCCTCGCGCACGCGCAGTTCCAGCGCGCGGCCGGCGAGCGTGGCGGCTTCGGCGTCGGCCGCTTCCTGGGCGTCGAGCAGGCGCTGGTAGTCCTCCACCGGGAACTTCGCGTCGATGGGTAGGTAGAGCTGCGCGTTGTCGGCCGCGCCGGGCATGCGCACGGCGAATTCCACGCGTTCGCTGCTGCCGGGGATGGTCGCCACGTTCGCGTCGTACTGGTCGCTGGTGAGCAGTTGTTCCAGCAAGGCGCCCAGCTGCACTTCGCCAAGAATGCCGCGCGTCTTCACGTTGGTGAGCACGCGCTTCAAGTCGCCCACGCCGGTGGCGAGGTTCTGCATTTCGCCCAGGCCGCGCTGCACTTGCTCAAGGCGTTCGGAGACCAGCGCGAACGACTGGCCCAGGCGCGTTTCCAGCGTGGTCTGCAGCTTTTCGTCCACGGTGGCGCGCATCTGTTCCAGCTTGGCGGCGTTGTCGTCCTGGATCGACTTGAGCTTGGTTTCGAGAGTGGCGCGCACTTCGTTGAGGCGCTTTTCGTTGTCGGCGGTGAGCGCGGCCAGGCGCTGCTGCTGCTGTTCGCCGAAGCGGTTGAGCGCAAGGGTGAGTTCCTCGCGGCTGTGGCGCGCATCCTCGGTGAGTCGCTGGGCCAGCTTCTGCAGGCCTTCGTCGGTGCGCGCGGTGAGCAGGTCCAGGCGCTGGCCGAAATGGCCGATGCGTTCGTGCTGCTGGGTGCTCATGCCGCCCAGCTGTTCCTGCACCAGCGTGCGGAACTGGCCCAGCGACTGGCCGATCGACTGGGTGATTTCGCCGCGACCGGCGCGCTGCTCCTGCGCCAGCGCTTCGCGCAGGTGGCGGTTGTCGTCCTTGAGGGCGTCGAGGCGCGCGGTGAGGCCGGCGTCCTCGCGCCCGCGCAGCAGGCTCATTACCTGCAGCACGACCACGGCCAGCACGGCGACCACGAGCACGATCAGGAGGATTTCGGTAACGGACATGGCGATTCCAGGTGACACAAGGTCGCCAGTGTACGCGCTGGCGTCTCATAAGCCCGGACTGGGCGCGCCTCAGGCGGGGAAGGCGCCCTTGTCGTAGGCCTTGCAATAGGCCTTCCAGTCGCGCCGTACCTGGCGCGTGCAGTCCTGGGCCAGTTCGTGCAGCTGGACGGCCCAGCGCCGTTTTTCGGCGAAGGCGATCAGCTCGTCCGCGATGGCGGAGCCCTGCCGGCCGCTGCTGCGCAGTTGCGCCCAGGCGGTGAGCTTGCCCATCGCCTCCAGCACGCCGTCCAGGCGCTCCAGCTTGCCGTGCCAGTCGGTGAGCGCGACGCGGTCTTCGGTGGGTTGCAGCCCGCGCAGCACGTAGGACTTGCGCCCCATGTTCACCGCGCGCAGGAACGCCGGCGAAATGGCCTGCATGCGCCGTTGCACCGCGACCACGCGCTCGGCCTCGGTTTCCCAGGCGGGCTGCGGGATGTCCAGATGCGGCGCGAGGGAAGAGGGCAGCGCCTGCTTGAGGTCGAGCAGGTAGTTGCCATCCGGCGAACCCTTGCCCTCGATGAGGATGGCGTAGCGATCCACGCCCAGGCTGCCCGTGCCGGCGATGCGGCGCGCCACGTCGAGCACCTGGTAGAAGCCGGGATCGTTTTCCTTCGCGCCGATCTTCTGGATGAGCGCGGTGACCTTCTCGCGCTGCTTCTCCGTGACCGGCAGCGCGCGGCGGCCGTCCAGCCGCAGCTTGCGCAGCTTGCCCTTGCGCACCGTGCGGCTGTCCAGGAAATGCGGACGCAGCCGGCCACGCAGGCCTTCGAGCAGGTCGCCGACCATGCCGGTGGCGGTGTCGCGCTCGATCCAACGCGCCTTGCCTGCGCACAACGCAGTGGTATATGCGTCGAGAAAACGATGGCAGAGCTGGTTGGCCTGGTCGCGGCTCAGCTCCAGGCTGGCGGCGGCGACGTGCACGCTGGTGAGCAGGCGGATGAGTTCCCAGGTGCACGGCGCGAGCGCGGCTTCGTCGAAATCGTTGAGGTCGAAATAGACGAGGCGGTTGTCGCCCTTGTAGCTGCCCATGTTCTCCAGGTGCAGGTCGCCGCACACCCAGGTAGCCGGCGCCTTGTCGAAGGCCCTGGCCGCGGGCAGCTGCGCGTAGAACAGGTGATCGGTGCCGCGCAGGAAGGTGAACGGGTCGTGCCGCATCGCGGTGTACTTGCGTTGCAGCCGTTCGGGATCGCGTCCTGCGTTGAACTCGCGAATGGCGTCGACGACATCGAGCACGTTCTTCTCCCCTTGAGACCTGCGGTTACATCACCCGGCAGAACACCGCCTTCAGATAACGGCCTTCGGGCACGTCGCTGCGGAACGGATGGTCCGCGCCGGCGCCGGCCGTGTGTAGCACCTGGATCTCGCGCCCCGCGTTGAGCGCCACGCGGCGCAGCATTTCCAAAAAGTCCGCCTCGCTCACCAGGCCCGTGCACGAGCAGGTGAGCAGCAGGCCGCCGGGCGGGATCACGTCCAGCGCCAGGCGGTTCATGGCGAAATACTTCTTCAGCGCATCCACCACCTTGTTGCGATCGCGGGTGAGCTTGGCCGGATCCAGGATCACCGCGTCGTACTGCTCGCCGCGCGCGATGGCGCCGCGCAGCCAGTCGAAGATGTCGGCGGCCTCGAACACGGCGGGCACGTCGTTGGCGGCGGCGTTGGCCCGGGCGATTTCCAGGATGCCCGGGTCCATGTCCACGCCGGTGGCCGACTGCGCGCCCGCAGCCAGCGCGTGCACGGCGAAACCGCCGGCGTTGCAGCACAGGTCGAGCACGCGGCGACCCCTGGCGAGGCGCGCGAAGTGATGGCGGTTCTCGCGCTGGTCGGCGAAGAAGCCGGTCTTGTGGCCGTAGCCCGGCGCGGCGTGGAAACGCAGGCCGTGCTCGTGCACCTCCGCCGGCGCGGGCGCCTCGGGCGAGCGGCAGTCGAAGGATTCCTGCTTCTGCACGTGGCTTTCGGCGAACCAGTACAGGCGCGCGCCCGGAAAGTGGCGCAGCAGCGCGGCGTGGATGGCCTCGCGGAAGCGCCACATGCCGGCGGCGAAGTATTCGATCACCAGGATGTCGGCGTAGCGGTCGACCACCAGGCCGGAGAGACCGTCGCCTTCGCTGTGCACCACGCGCCAGGCGTCGCTGACGCGGTCGAGTTCCAGCAGGTTCTTGCGCAGGGTCACGGCGCGGTCGATGCGCGCGGCGATCCATTCGGCATCGATGGTTTCGGCGGGGTCGCTGGTGAGCAGGCGCAGCGCGATGCGCGCATGGCCGTTCCAGAAACCGCGGCCGACGAAGCGGCCCTTGGCGTCCTGCACGTCGACCACGCTGCCGGGCGGCACGCGGGTTTCAGGCTTGTGCACCTGCGCGGACCACACCCACGGGTGGCCGGGCGTGCGGTCGGTTTTCAGGCGGATGACGGGGAGGGGAGCGGGGCTGTTCATCCGCCCATGATACCCGCTGGGGCCGCGCCGCCCGGCTTTTTCGCGGGAATGGCGCGCGGGGAGGCTGGGCTCAGCGGAAGCGCAGGGCCAGCCAGGAGAGCAGCGCCAGCAGGTTGATGCCCAGGCGCGACACCGACGGCCCCGCCACGGCGAGCAGGAAACCCTCGCTGCCCACGTGCCAGTCCAGGCCGAGCTGCACCGGAAGGTGCAGGCTGGCGTAGATGTTCACGAAGGCGCCGCAGTGGAAGCCGTAGCTGAGCACCGGCGTGGCGATCAGCGGCAGCTGCATCAGCTGCGCCCAGCTGGAGAAGGTCACGCCGCGCTCGCTGTTTTCCAGCAGCAGCGCGCCGGCCACCATCACGAAGGCATAGAACGCGAACCCGATCACCGCCACGATGGAATCGTGCGTGCCGAACGGCAGCAGCCGGCGCAGCATGTTCACCATGCCGAAGAAGCCACCCGCCACTTCGAGGATGCCGATGAGTCGGAAGAGAAAAGTGCGCACGTGCGATGCCCCGGGTCGAAAGCCGCGAGCTTAGCGGATCGCGGCACGCAGGGTGGCGGGGCGGTTTGGCAGTTTGTTGGGTGGTGTACAGGGTGGGCGCCGGTTCGATATCTCGTGCGAACGCTTGTCTCCCTCACGTCATTCCGGCGAAGGCCGGAATCCAGTAGCGGGAGCGACCGGTTGTCGCGTGACACAGAGCTATTGAGCTCTTCTGCGAAAACCGCGCTATGGGGCCACTAGATTCCGGCCTGCGCCGGAATGACGTGAGGAGGATGCACGTCACCGCGATCTTGAACGGCTCCTAGAGCTCATCCGCCAACTCATGCAGATCCGCGATGTGCTGCTCCCACCAGCGCGGCTCCGCGGCAAACGGAAACGCGGCCGGAAACGCCGGATCGTGCCAGCGTGCGGCGATCCAGCCGGCGTAATGCAGCTGCCGCATGGCGCGCAGCGCGGGCACCAGGGCGAGTTCGCCGAAGTCGAAATCGCGCATCTGCTGGTAGCCATCGAGCAGCGCGGTCATGGCCTTGTCGTCGTTGGCGAGCATCCACAGGTCCTGCACCGCCGGGCCCATGCGCGCATCGTCCAGATCGACGAAATGCGGGCCGCCATCGGTCCACAGCACGTTGCCGGGATGGCAGTCGCCGTGCAGGCGCAGCTGGCGCACCGGGCCGACGGCGTCGAAGCGATCGGCCACCGCGCAGTCCACCCGTTCGGCCGCCGCGCGATAGTTCGCGTGCAACGAGGGCGGCAGCAGCGATGACGCCAGCACGGCGCGCATCGGCTGTTCGATCAGCGTGGCGCGGTCGATGCGTCCGCGATGCGCGAACGGCTCGCGCGCGCCGACGCTATGGATGCGCGCGATCAGGCGGCCCAGCCATTCCAGTTGTTCCGTCGACTCCAGCGACGGTGCGCGTCCGCCGCGACGCGGCGTGAGCGCATAGCGGAAGCCGTCGTGGTGCAGCAGCGTGCGTCCGCCGAACACCAGTGGCGCGACCACGGGAATGTCCGCGTCGGCAAGCTCCTGCGCGAAGCGGTGTTCCTCCAGGATCGCCGCGTCGCTCCAGCGCTGCGGGCGATAGAACTTGGCGATGACGGGCGCATCGTCCTCGATGCCCACCTGCCATACGCGGTTCTCGTAGCTGTTGAGTGCAAGCAGCCGGCCGTCGGGCCACAGGCCGCAGGCGGTCACGGCGTCGAGGACGCGATCCGGATCGAGCGAGGCATAAGGCGCGTCGATGCTCAACGCGGTGCGACCACGCGCGCGGGAATCACCGCCATGGTGATGCGCGAGATGCACACCAGTTCGCCGCCTTCGGTCTCGATGCGGATTTCCCACACCTGTGTGGTGCGGCCGATGTGCACCACGCGCGCGGTGCCGATGACGATGCCGCTGCGCACGCCGCGCACGTGGTTGGCGTTGATGTCCAGGCCCACGGCCACTTCCTGCGCGGGGTCCAGCGTGAGCATGGCGGCCGTGCTGCCCAGCGTTTCGGCCAGCACCACCGACGCGCCGCCGTGCAGCAGGCCGTAGGGCTGGTGGGTGCGGTGGTCCACCGGCATGGTGCCGCGCAGCCAGTCGTCGCCGACCTCGATGAGGCGGATGCCCAGCGTTTCCATCATGGTGTTGGCGCTCCAGCCGTTGAGGCGCTCGAGCGAGGTGTCCTGTTTCCAGATGGGCATGGCGGTTTCTCCGGGGAAAGCTTGTGAAGATATCTCAAGGCCCTCATTGTCGGAGGACGCCTAGCCCGCGACAATGCGCCCCGTGTTTACCGTCACCATTCAATCCACTGGCCGGCATTTCCCGGTTTGCCCCGGAGAAACCGTGCTGGAGGCCGCCCAGCGGGCCGGCATCGCCCTGCCGTATTCGTGCCGCGCCGGCGTGTGCGGCAGCTGCAAGGCCACGCTGATCGCCGGGCATTGCGACTACCCGCGCAACCCGCCGGTGGCGCTGAGCGGCACCTCGCCGGCGCAGCACGCCATCCTGCTTTGCCAGGCCGTGCCGCGCAGCGACCTCACCATCGAGGCGCGCGAGGTCACCTCCGTGGAGGACATCGTCAAGCGGCAGCTGGACGTGGTGGTCGCGCGCAAGTGGATGCTGGCGCCGGACGTGATCGGCCTGCACCTGAAGCCCGCTTCCGCGGATGCGCGGCTCAACTGGCTGCCGGGCCAGTATCTGGACGTGCTGCTGGACGACGGGCGACGTCGCCCGTTCTCCATCGCCAACCACCCCGAAGGCGAAGGCATCATCGAACTGCACGTGCGGCACGTGGCCGGCGGCGGCTTCACCTCGTGGGTGAGCGACACGCTGAAAGTGGGCGACGTGCTGCGCATCGAGGGTCCGCTGGGCACCTTCGTGCCGCGCGAGGACGCCGAGCGGCCGATGATCTTCATGGCCGGCGGCACGGGTTTCGCGCCGGTGAAAGCCATCGTGGAGCATTTCATCGCGCTGGGCACGCGCCGGCCGATGCACGTGTACTGGGGCGCGCGCAACGCGGCGGACCTGTACATGCGCGAACAGGCCGAGCACTGGACCGCGCTGGCGCACGACCTGCGTTTCCACGCGGTGATTTCCGATGCGGAACAGGCGCTGGCCAGCGGCATCCGGCCGGGGCTGGTGCACGAGGCGGTGCTGGAAGACCATCCGCAGCTTTCCCGCTACGACGTCTACATGAGCGGCCCGCCGGCGATGATCGACGCGGGGCGCAAGCTCTTCATCGACGCGGGGCTGCCGGAAGAGCGGCTCTACTACGATTCGTTCGATTACGCGCCCGACGTGCTGGCGCAGATCCTCGGCAACCGGGCCGGCATCGTCGGCCTGTGAGGCCAACGGGCGAGGACCTTGCGCCCTCGCCCGGGCCAACCATCAACCCGGGTTCTTGCCCTTGGCCACCGGCAGCTGGGCCTGCTGCCAGCTCAAAACACCGCCGCCGAGGGTGTAGACCTTGGTGAAGCCGGCCTTGACCAGGCGCTGCGCCGCCTTGTCGCTGGCGCCGCGGCCGTCCTTGTCGATCAGCACCACCGGCACGTCCTTGGCCTTGGCGATGTCCTTGTGCTCGGGGTCGAACTGGCTGAGCGCGACATGGCGCGAGCCCGGCACATGGGCCTTCTCGTAGTCCGCGTAAGCGGAAAGGTCGATCATCAGCGGACCTTCCCGGTTGATCAGCAGGGTCAGGCTGGCGGGCGTCAGTTCCTTGTACTTGCGCAGCATGACCATCAGCTGGGTGACGATCAGGCCGAGCAGCAGGATCAGGAACAACGCGACAAGCGCCATGTTGTTGCCGATGAATTGGGGCAGCTTGTGCAGGAAATCGCTCATTCGTTGGGCTTCCGCGGACGCGGCCGGCGGCCGCGTGGAGTGAACAGAACGGGCGATTATACGGGTGGCGGCGTTAGGGTGTTGGGGCTTTTGCTCGTCATTCCGGCGAAGGCCGGAATCCAGTGGCGCAATGGCCGGGTTTCGCGAAATGGTGCAGCCTCACGCGACAACCATGCCATGCCGTCACTGGAGCCCGGCCTGCGCCGGGATGACGGATAGAAAGGTTTCCGTCGAGCGAGGCTTACGGCTGGCTGCTGATATCCGGCAGCCCGCTTTCCAGATACCAGTGCTTGCTCGCCTGGTCGTAATGCCAGACCTGGTGGTCGGTCACCGTGCGCTCGGACTGGGTGTTCACATTGATCAGGTTGATCTGCACCGTCTGGCGCACTTCGAACTGGCCGTTGGGCGTGGGGCCGCTGCCCTCGTCATAGCCGCTCACCTTGTAGAGCTGGTAGCGGGACATCTCCAGCGGCGAGATCGGATGCGCCTCGAGCATCTTGGGGTCGACGAACTTCAGCGCGCTGTTGAAATCGCCCCAGCGCACCGTGCTGGCATAGGCGTTGAGCGTGGTGGTGAGCGCGTCCTTGCGCTGGTCGGTGGCGCAACCACCGAGCGCAAGCATGGACACCGTGACGAGCGGGATCAGGATGCGACGCATGAGGCTTCCCCTTGGACGATGCCCGCATTGTGCCCAAGTGCCTGCGCAAAATCTGCGCGGCCGCGGGCGGAATCGGGCTTATGTCACACCGCGTCCGGCGATCGCCGCTTGGCGACGAAGCGGCCTTCCAGCGTCGCCGCGGGTTTTTCGCCGGTGCCCGGCACGCGGCACGACACGTCGATGCGGGCGCGGCCGCGCGCGGCCAGGGTGCTGAAGAAGGTGTCCCAATCCGCGCCCTCGGCCAGCCGCGCCTCGCTGAGGAAGTTGTCCCAGACCGGTTCCAGGTAGCGCACGGTGGATTCGCCCACGAACACGTCGCACTCCAGCCCGCGCATGCGCAGTTCCAGTTCCACCAGGCTCCAGCCGTTGAGCGTCATCACGCTCACCAGGCTGCCGCCGAACGCGCAACCCTTGTCGTTGACGTTGGGGCCCAGCGGCGCGGCGAGCGTCAGCTGCGTTTCGTCGCAGTCGTGCAGGTTGAGGTCCATGGTCTGCGCGAGGGGAATTTCGTCGCGCATGAAAGTGACCAGCTTGCGCGCCAGGGTGTGTCGTTCGGTCGTGCTCATCGGTGTGGGGAAGCGGAAGGGAACGGCTAGTTTACGCACCCGGGCCGACCATCCGCAGGCGCATGGCCGCTACACTCCCTGCATTCCCCGGAGCGGACCATGACTGCGCGACCCCCGATACCTGCCGAGCACACGCTGGACGGACGCACGGTGGTCATCACGCGTCCCGCCGGCACCGGCTCGCCGATGGCGCGCAAGGTGCGGAGCTTGGGCGGCCTGCCCCTGTTGCTGCCGGGGCTCTCGCTGCGCGCGGTGGATGGGCCGGAGGTGGCCGCCGCCGTGCGTGCCGCGCTGGGCGATGCCTTGCTGGTGTTCACCAGCCCCGCGGCCGTGCGTTTCGCCGCGCGGCTGGTACCGCTCACGACCCAGGCCACGGTGCTGGCGGTGGGCAAGGGCACGGCCAGGGCGCTGGCCCGTCTTGGCATCCATGCGCTGGTTCCGCCCGGCCACCAGGACAGCGAAGGCCTGCTCGCGCATCCGGCGCTCGCGAAGTTGGAAGGGCGTCGCGTGGCCCTGATCGGCGCGCCGGGCGGGCGTGGCGTACTGCGCGACGAGCTGGCGGCGCGCGGCGCGCGACTGCGCGAGGTGCACGTCTACCGCCGCGCCGCGCCGCGCTGGCAACGCCGCCAGCTGGATGCCGTGCGGCCGTTGCCGGCCGAGTCGCGCGTGCTGCTGTCCAGCGCGGAGGCGCTGGAGAACCTGAGGCTGGGCTTGCCCGGCGACGTGTTCGCGCAGCTTCGCCGTGCCGTGGCGGTGGCCAGCAGCGAGCGCATCGCCGTGGCCGCGCGGGAGGCGGGATTCACCCGCATCGTGATCGCGGACTCGGCCCTGTCCGAACACCTGCTGGCTGCGGCGGCGCGTCCCTAGGGCTTGTTTTCCCGCGCGATCACCGATTTTCACGCGCGTTTGATGCGAGCCGGCCGCTGCGGGCTGCTAGCATGTCTCGCATGAGCCAAGACGACTCCCTCCCCGATAGCGGCGCATCTGCGGGTGCGCGTTCCGACACTTCTTCCCGTGCCCGAGGCACGCCGCCCGCGCGTCGCGGCAGCGGCACGCTGGCCGTGGCCTTGCTGTTCTCGCTGGTCGCCCTGGGCGGCGCCGGCTACGTGGGCTGGCGCCAGTGGCAGCAGGAACAGGGCAATGCGGCGGGCAACGCCACCCTCGCCGCGCTTCGTCAGCAGGTCGATGCGCTGCAGGGCGCCGCCAGTGCCGGCGACAGCGAACGCAACCTGCTGCGCCAGCGCCTGAGCGATGCCGACCAGGTGAACCGCTCGTTGCGCGAGGAAGTGCTCAGCCAGGCCGAGCGCACGCGCAACCTGGAAGACGCCCTGGCCAAGCTGTCGGAGAAGACGCTATCCGGCCATGACGCCATGCTGCTCGATGAAACCGAATCGCTGCTGCGCATGGCCAAGGAACGCTACGACCTGTTCCACGACGCGCAGGGCGCGCTGTCCGCCTACGCGCTGGCGGACCAGGCGCTGGCCGCCGTGAACGACGGCGCTTTCTCCGGCTTGCGCCAGAGCATGGGCGCCGAGCGCGAGGCGCTGGGCAAGAGCCGCACGGTCAATATCGATGCGTCGCTGATCACGCTCAGCGATCTGCGCGCATCGATGATGCAGCTGCCGCTGAAGCCGCTGGACACCGCATCGGGCGACACCGCGCCCGGCGGCTGGTCGCGCATCGTCGGCGCGCTCAACAACGTGGTGAAGGTGCAGCGCACGAACGGCGCGCCGCTGTCGGTGGCGGATGCGCGCTTTGCCCGCGAGCTGGCCGCCATTGACCTGGCGCAGGCGCAGGCCGCCTTGCTCGCTTCCGATCGCGACGGCTACGTCGCCGCGCTCAAGCGCGCCGATGCCGGCATCGCCGCGCAGTTCGATACGCACGCGGCACCGGTGCAGCAGGCGCGCGCGCAGCTGGCGAGCTTGATGGCCACGCCGCCGGGCGCGCCCGTGCAGCTTGGCGCGGCGCTCAACGAACTGCGCAACCTGCGCGCCGTGCATGCGCTGAAGCCCGCGAGCAGCAGCTCGACCGGAGCCAAGCCATGAAGTTGTGGCGCTGGATCTTGCTGCTGGTGATCGCGGCGGCGCTGGCCGCCTTCGGCTGGCATTGGGTGGCCGAAGACCCGGGCTACGTGCTGGTGCAGCTGCGCGGTTGGCAGGCGGAGACCACCGTGGTCGCCGCCGCGGTCATCCTGCTGCTGGCATGGGCGCTTATCAGCGCCGTGTGGTTCGCGGTGCGCTGGCCGTTCGGCGCGCTCACGCGCCGCCATCGCAAGCTGAGCCGCAAGAAGATGAGCGAAGGCCTGCTGGCGCTGATGGAAGGCCGGCATGGCGAGGCCGAACGCGATCTGCACCGCGCCTCGCGCCTGGACGTGCTGCGCGGTCCCGCCTTGCTGGCGGCGGCGGAAGCGGCATCCCGTCGCGGCGAGAACAGCCGCGCGCTCGCCACGCTGGACGAGGCCGCACAGGTGGCGCCGCGCGCCGCGCGCGTGCTGCGCGCCCGCGTGCTGCGCCGCGAAGGCCGACCCGGGGAAGCGGTGAACCTGCTGGCCGCCGATGCGGATGCCGGCAACCTGACGCCGGGCGGCTGGCGCGAACTGGCGCTGGCATCGCTCGCGGCGGGCGACACGCGCCGCGCGCGCCAGGCGCTCGAGCCCTTGCAGAAGAGCGGTGCGCTGGGCGCGCGCTCCTTCGCCGCGCTGGAAGCCCAGGTGCTCAATGCCTCCCTGCGCAACGCGCCGGATGCCGCCGCGCTGAACACGCTGTGGTCGCAGCTGCCCAAGGCGCAGCGCCGCGTGCCGGCCGCCATCGACGCCTATGCGCGCAAGGCCGCGTCGTTCGGCATGATGCTGCCGGCCATGGACGAGGTGGAATCCGCGCTGCGCCGCGAATGGTCGCCGCTGCTGATCGAAACCTACGGCTCGCTGGGCGGCGAAGACATCGAAGCGCGCCTGCGCCGCGCCGAGTCGTGGCTCGACGCCCATCCCAACGATGCCGCGCTGCTGCTCACGCTGGGCCGCATGTGCGTGCGCCAGCAGCTGTGGGGCAAGGCCACGCAGTACCTGGAGCGTTCGCTGGCGCTGTCGCCGAGCAGCGGCGCATGGGAAGCGCTGGGCGACGTGCACGCGGGGCAGGGCGATGCCGCGCTGGCGCAGCGCTGCTATCGCAATGCGCTGGCGCTGGCCCGTGGCGAAGCCATCGAACCGCTGCCGCAGGGCGCGCGTTCCACGCGACTGGACACGCGTCCCATCGCGGTGGAGGAGCGCAGCGAGCACGGCGTGCCGAGGTTGCCGGAATAAAACCTGAGAGCCTGTTCAAAATAGCCTGAGCAGCGCCCACTCCCTCACCGTCATCCCCGCGAAAGCGGGGATCCAGCGCCTTTGCTCTCTGCGCTCACTCGTGGGGTCGCCTTGCAGGCGTTCTTCGCGCTACGCGCTCGTCCTGCTTTCGCGGGCATGACGGCGAGGAAAAATGTGCACTCAAGCGAGAGGTTCAACAGCCTCTCAAGTCTGGATGCCCAGCCGCGCGAGTTGCGGATCGGCCATGCGCCAATGCGGCCATTGCCGCGTCGTCAGGCATGAGGACACCGCATCGCGCAGGCGGTGCAGTTGCGTCGGGTCCAGCGGCGGCGCCCAATCCGCCTCGTGCACGACGCGCTCGATGCGCCCGCAATTGGCCGGATTGGCCAGCACGTGCTCGGGCAGCACCAGCGGCACGCGAGAGACCAGCGGCGCTGGCGCCACCACCGGAGCCGGCGTCGGCGTGGATCCGCTGCCGAGCAGATGGCTGATCATGTTGAACACCACGACGGCCGCAATCACGAGGCCGATGCGTCCACCGTTATGTTCGCGCTGGCGCGGCGGCGCCGCGCGCCGGTAGGCGGCGGGCGAGGGCAGGTTGAGGTTGGAGAACGACTCGGCCATCGTCTTGTCGCGCAGCGGCAGGGCTTCGAATGCCTGCTTCCAGGCGTCGAGCGCGGAACGTTCCACGCGCAGCACGAGATACTGCGGATAGCGGCGCAACAGGTCCTGCATGTCCGGCCATCGCAGCACGGCATCGCGGCCGAACTGCGCCGGCGACAGGTCGGTGCGATCCAGCGCGGGCGCGCCGCCCAGGCGGTCGAACAGGTCGTGGCAGCCCATGGCTTCGGACGTGCGCTTCCATAGCGCCTCCTGCTCCAGCACCGCGCGTATCCATTGGCCGCGCCCACCCAGCTGCCGAAGGCGAGTGATGTCGCCCCAGCCCATGCGTTCATGCGCGACACCGAACAACGCCAGCCGCTGCGGCAGGTGCGCGGAGGCGAGCTGGTCGATCAGCATGGCTTCGGAGATCGCCGTGGCGTGCAGGTGCTCGCCCGACAGCCGCTGTAGCGAAGCCGGCAGCGCGGCCGCGGGCGCCTCGCCATTGCCGAGGCGATGGGCGAGGTCCTGCAGCGCCTGGGTGGCCGCGTCCATCGGCGTCGGGATGGCGGGTGCGTGCTCCGTCGCCGGTACCGCTTCCGGCGTTTCAGCGGCTCGGGCCTGCTCCGGTGCAACAGTGACAGGAACGTCGGCGGTGCGTCGGCACCACGCCGTGGCCGCGGCATAGGCCTCGCGCAGCCGCATGAAGCCGTCGATGTCGGTCGCCTGGTCGATCTGCTTCAGGCGTTGCGCATAGGCGCGCTTCACCGCGGCGAGGTCCGTCTCCGCATCCAGGCCCAGGTGATCCAGAAACCATGGTGTTTGCATGTGTGCCCTGGCGTTCCGTCGAAACTCGACCACCGTGGCGCCGGCCCGCAAGGCCCGTCGTGGCATCGGTGGCGTGGCCGCCATTCCCCCTGGCGATGGGCGGGATCATCGCGTGTCCGCCGCCGGCTGTCACCCGGTCAGCTGACCGAGATCGCCCAGGTGATGAAGCCCGCGTTGATGGCGGTGAACACCAGCGAGACCAGGAAGATCGCGTCGGCGATGCGTTCCAGCCGGTGGTTGCGGCCCATGCTGCGCGTGCGCAGCGCCCAGTACGACAACAGGCAGGCGGCCAGGTAGAGCATGGCGTTGACGGCCAGCAGGTCGTCGCCGAGCAGGTCTTCCTTGCGCAGCGAAATCACCACGCGAAGGATGCCGATCACCGTCAGGCACACGCCGACCATGGCGGCGGAGGCGGTGAAGATGTGCACGCAGATGTCGTGGTCCAGGCGTGCGCGGGCGGTGTCGCGGGTGTCTCCGGAGCGGTCGTTCATGGTGGCGAGTCCGGTATCGAAAGTCTGGAAACAGGGAGCCTGGCCGCGTGGCGCAGGTTCCGCTCGAAGCTTCGTGCGTTTAGCTGTCGGATGCCATATCGCTGGTGTCGCCCGGGCCCATCCACCAGTGCTGCACGCGCTCGGCCACGGCCACCACCGCGAGCGCGCAGCCGATGCCCAGCGCCACCTCGCCCACGCGGGTGAGCGCGATCAGCCAGAACGAGCCGGTGTGCGGCACCAGCATGATGATGGTGGTGGTGCTGGCGCTCAACCGCGCCGCACTGCCTACGCCAAACAGCCAGCAGGCGCCGATGGCGGCCACCAGGCCGACCACGTAGGCGAGGTATTGCTCGCCCAGCAGCAGGACGGCGCCGAAGCCGGCCACGCTGCCCACCAGGGCGCCGATGATCTGGTCGCGCGAGGACGAGCGCGTGTCGAGGTAGGTCTGCTGCGTCACCGCGATGGCGGTGAGCGCCGCCCAGAAGGCCTGCTGGGTATGCAGCAGCATGCCCAGGCCGTACGACGCGCTCGCCGCCAGCAGCGCGAGCAGGGCGAACCATGCGCCCTGCATCAGGCGATGCGTCCAGGGCAGGTGCCGATAGACGAAGGCCAGGCCTTGCTGGACGTCGAACAGCTGCCGGATGTTGTCGCGCAGGGAAGGCTGGTCGCTCATGGTCGTCGGCCCTTGGTGCTTGCGTGGCTGTCTACAGCGGCGTCAGGTTGGCATAGGCGTAGACCAGCCACTTGCTGCCGCTGCTGGAGAAGTTCACCTGGATGCGCATGTGCGCGCCGCTGCCTTCCGCGCTGACCACGGTGCCCTCGCCGAAGCTCGGATGGCTCACGCGCTGGCCGAGCTTCAACGGCATGCTCTCTTCCAGCGACATGGAACCGCCGGTGGGGCGCGCGCCGTACAGCGGACGGCTGACCTGCACGCGCGGGCGCACTTCGTCGATCAGCTCGGGTGGAATCTCCGCGAGGAAGCGCGAGGGCCGCGCAAGCATTTCCACGCCGTGCATGCGGCGCGATTCGGCGTAGGTGATGAACAACCTTTCGCGCGCGCGGGTAATGCCGACATAGGCGAGGCGGCGCTCTTCCTCCAGGCGGCCTTCGTCCTCGACGGAGCGCTGGCTGGGGAACAGCCCTTCTTCCATGCCGACCAGGAACACGACGGGAAATTCCAGGCCCTTGGCCGAATGCAGCGTCATCAGCTGCACGCAGTCGTCCCAGGCTTCGCCCTGGCCTTCGCCCGCTTCCAGAGCGGCGTGCGAAAGGAAGGCCGCCAGTTCGCTCAGGCCGGCTTCCTCGTCGTCGGGCGTGAGCTCGAAACGGCTGGCGACGTTGACCAGTTCGTCCAGGTTTTCCACGCGCGATTCGGCGTTGCCGCGGCTGTCCTTCTCGTAGAAGTCGCGCAGGCCGGTGTGGGTGATGGCGTGGTCGATCTGTTCGGCGAGGGCCAGTGCATCGCCGGCGCCTGCGCCGGCAAACGCGCGCGCCATGTCCTCGATCATGGTGAGGAAGGCCTTTACCGCGTTCTTCGCGCGACCGGCCAGTTCCTTGCCGCCGCTCAGCTCGCTCAGCGCGGCCTCCCACATCGAACTGCCCTCGGCGCGCGCGCGGCGACGCAGCACGTCCAGCGTGCGATCGCCGATGCCGCGCGGCGGCGTGTTCACCGCGCGCTCGAAGGCGGCATCGTCCTGCCGGTTGGAGGAAAGGCGCAGGTAGGCCAGTGCGTCCTTGATTTCCGCGCGGTCGAAGAAGCGCTGTCCGCCGTACACGCGGAAGCGGATGTCCCGCTGCATCAGCTGTTCTTCGAAGTTGCGCGACTGCGCGTTGGAGCGGTACAGGATGGCGATGTCGCGCGCCTCTCCATGCTCGGCGACGTATTCGCGGATGCGTTCCACCACGAAGCGCGCCTCGTCCTGCTCGTTGTAGGCCGCATAGAGCGCGATGCGCTCGCCTTCGCCGCCCTCCGTCCACAACTGCTTGCCGAGGCGGCCGCCGTTGCGCGCGATCACGCTGTTGGCGGCCTTGAGGATGGTGGAGGTGGAACGGTAGTTCTGTTCCAGCTTGATGGTCTTGGCGCCCGGGAAATCGCGCAGGAACTGCTGCACGTTCTCCACCTTGGCGCCGCGCCAGCCGTAGATGGCCTGGTCGTCGTCGCCCACGACAAACACCTGGCCCGTCTGCCCGGCAAGCACGCGGATCCACGCGTACTGCAGCGTGTTGGTGTCCTGGAACTCGTCGATCAGCAGATAGCGCCAGCGGTCGCGGTAGTGCTCCAGGATGGCCGGGTTGTGCAGCCACAGCTCGTGCGCGCGCAGCAGCAGTTCGGCGAAATCGACCAGGCCGGCGCGGCGGCAGGCTTCCTCGTACGCCTGGTAGATCTGCACCAGCGTGCGCGTCATCGGATGATCGCGATGCTCGATGGTGTCCGCGCGCTTGCCTTCGTCCTTCCACTGGTTGATCTGCCAGGTGGCCTGGCGCGGCGGAAAGCGTGCCTCGTCCAGGCCCAGGCCGGCGATCACGCGTTTGACGATGCGCTGCTGGTCGTCCGCGTCCAGGATCTGGAAACCTTCCGGCAGGCCCGCTTCGCGCCAGTGGCGGCGCAGCAGGCGATGCGCGATGCCGTGGAAGGTGCCTACCGTAAGCCCCTGCGTGCCGCCCGGAATCAGCTGATCCAGGCGCGCGCGCATTTCACCCGCGGCCTTGTTGGTAAAGGTGACGGCGAGAATCGCCCACGGCGAGATGCCTTCCACCTGCGTAAGCCAGCCGATGCGGTGGGTGAGCACGCGCGTCTTGCCGGAGCCGGCGCCCGCGAGCACGAGGTAATTGCCAGGCGGCGCGCAGACGGCTTCGCGCTGCGCGTCGTTGAGCTTGTCGATCAGGTGGGAGACATCCATCTACCTATTGTAGCGGGCGGGGCCGGATCGGTCCCGGAGGATGCCCGTCCGCGCGCCGCATCAATAGCTGGGGTCGTAGCTCAGCAGGTGCCAGCAGGCGATGAACGCGATGGCGCCCAGGCAGGCCAGCAGCAGGATCGTGCTGCTGATCCTGCGCCACCACGCGCCGCTCCGCCATGCGCGCCATGTTTCCCATGCTGCTGGCACCGTTCCGAGCACGGCCAGGCAGCCGAGCAGGAACAGCAGGCTCAGGCGCGTTTCAAGGTGCGGCATGCCCAGTCGCGGCAGGATGAGATACCAGCCGCCGGCGAACAGCAGGTAGAGCAGGGCGGTGAGGCGGCTCAGGCGATATCCGCGCACGTCCTGCTCGGGCAGCGCCAGCGATGCATGGCGGCGACCCAGCCAGCCGACGAGCGGCCATGACAGCACGATCAGCGCGAACACCGTGGCCAGCAGCGCGGCGATACGCGCGACGCTGGCCGGCGAGGCGCCGGTAGCGGGCAGATAGACCTCCATCGGAGACAGCGCATCGGTGGACACCATGCGCACCTGGCCGTCATGAACCACAGCGCCCAGGCGTCGGCCCGTGGCGTCGTCGATCCACAGGTACGGCTTCACTTCGCGCCAATGCGCCGCGCCGAACATGGGCGCGATCAACGAGCCATCGGCGGCCACGCTGATCGCCTGCTGGCGGAACAGATCGCGCAGCGCGAGCATGTTGCCTTGCGACGTAATGCTGGAGGTGTAACGGCCCGTCAGTTGCGCGGCATGCGTCTTGTCCGTGCCCAGCGTCGGTGGTTTCAGTTGCGGCAGCGGCGGGAAATAGCGGTCGGAGAAACGCTCGACCAGTGGCCGCAGCAAAGGCTGCGCATCGCCGCCGGCCGTGGCGATGAAGATGCCGGCGTGATGTTCGGGGAGCAGCGCAAGCAGGCTGTGGTAGCCATTGAAATCGCCCTCGTGGCCAAGCACGGCCTGACCGTCGCGATCCATGTGCGCGAAGCCCAGCGCCATGCCGGGCAGGCCGGGAATCGCGGCGCGTTGCTCATCCTGCATCTGCTTGACAGTGGCCTGTTCGAGCAGCTGCGCGTTGCCGGCGCGGCCGTACTGAAGCTGGGCGATCATGAGCTGGGCCATGTCGCCGCCGCTGATCGCAAGGCCGAGGGCAGGCGTGGGAAGAACGAGCTTTCGCGTCGGTGCGCCTGCAGGCCCCGCGTTGGAAGCGAGGTTTTCCCAGAGCGGCGTCGACTGCCGGAACGTGGCGTGCTGCATGCCCAGCGGCTCGAACACGTGCCGCTCGATGTATTCGTCGAAGCGCTGGCCCGAGGCGCGTTGCACGATGTGGCCGGCCAGCGCCATGCCATAGGTGGAATACGCCGGTACGTCACCTGCGGGATAGATGCGTGCGGGCACGCGAACCCCGTGCCTGAGCCAGTCCTCGTTCTGTTCCAGCTGTTTCGGGTCCGTGAGGTAGACGCGCTTGGTCACGTCCTCGAAACCCGGCGTATACGTCAACAGATCACGCAGCGTCACCGGCTTGCCGTCGCGCGGCGGAATGGTGAAATCCAGATAGCGGTTGACGTCTGCATCCAGCTCGAGCTTGTGCTGTTCGACCAGTTGCATCACCGCTGTCGACGTCACCACGCCGGACATCGCTCCCACGCGGAACATCGTGCTGGCGGGATCGACCGCCTTCTTCTCGTCCGGGTCCGCGTAGCCATAGCCCTTGGAGACGAGCACCTCGCCGTCTTTCACCACGACTACCACGGCGCCGGTCACCGCAGCCTTCTGCATGACGCTGCTCATTTCTCCGTCCAGCCAGGGCTGCACGTCGCGCGCGCTGAGTTCGGCGGCGCCGAGCTGCGTCACGGCGGCGTGCCTGGTCTCCGGCAATGGCGTGATCTGGATCTGCGCCTGTGCCCACAGCGCCATGGGCATCAGCAGCGCGGCCAACGCTGTCGCGCGTCGTGTCCACGAAAGCCGGCGCATCAAGGCGGACGCGTTGGCGAACATGGGCGGCTCCTTGGTGCATGGCGCGGGGACGAGCGGCAAGTATGCCGCGCCAACCCTGGCCCGGCGTCTGCATGGCGTCAACGTGCGTCAGCGCATTTTCAGTCAGGCGTACGGGGCGCCGCCGTGCGGCATCAGGTGCGTTTCATCTTCGCCATGATGTCGGCCAGTTCGCGCACGGCGGCTTCCGATGCTTCGCGGTGCGGCGTGATGTCCGCGTTGTTGAAATTGCCGCTGTCGCCGATCACCTGCACCATGATGCCGTCGCTGCGCGGCACCACGCTGATGTCCTGCGCGCGCAAGCCGTAGGTGACTTCGGGCTGGGGAATCAGCCGTGCCGTCTGGCCACGCACGGGGATCACCGACGTATCGCCGAACAGGGCGCGTGCACCGTAGCCGGTGGCGTTGACCAGGGTGTGTTCGGGCAACTGTTGCAACTGCTCCGGATGCTCGAACTCGCGGATCTCGATCTTGCCGCCCGCCGCCCGATATTCGTTCATCAGGTAATCGGCGTAGCTGCTGATGTTGAACATCAGCGTGGTGTAGCGGCGCACATAGGGCTCGGGGAAAGGATGCGTGCCCGGCGCCAGTTCCACCGGCCGCGGAGTGAGGTCGCGCACGCGGTCCTCGAACTCGCCGTACTGGGGTTCGTCCGGCACGTCGCCGTGGAACTTGCCGAAGGGCGCGTCGGACAGCGAGTAACCATCGATCCATTCGATGGGCTTGCCCGGCAGGCCGAGCAGGCTCTGGTAACGCGCATAGGACATGCGCGCCATCATTTCCCAGCGATCGGCCAGCGCCGGCGCATGCGCGGCATCGCAGATGCGCGAGTCGGGCGTCCACAGGCCCGACGCGCGCATGGAGAACACATCCGGCGGCAAGGCCTTGGCGTAGATGCGCACCGACAGCCCCGCGCGCTGCGCCAGAAGCGCCGTGGTCAGGCCGATGGCGCCGCAGCCGATCACCCCCAGCTCTTTCGCTCCCGTGGCCTGCACCATCTGCAGGGCCAGCGTGCCCGAGCCCCACGACAGCGACCAGCCGCTGCCGCCGTGGCCGTAGTTGTGCACCACGGTTTTCTTGCCGAGCTTCTGCGTCTCGATGCGCGGGCCTTCCGCCCGGTACGGCCGCGTGCACACGTAGACGCCGGTGATGCGGTCGGTGGTGGCACGGATAAGCGGCAGCGAGAACGTGCCCCCCGTCGACGCCGGCCGGGAATCCACGCGCGGTCCCGCGCAGGCGGCGATGCCCGCCGTGGAGGCGACGGCAAGCGTGGTGCCAGCCTGGCGCAGGAATTGGCGTCGTTCCATGGTGGCGTCTCGTGGAAAAGGGGCGGAAGGGCCGCCTTAAGCCTACACGCTCGTCATTCCGGCGCAGGCCGGAATCCAGTGGCGGAACGGCTCAGTTTTCGCACCAGTTTGCACAAGAGCCTGTGCGCAGACGCGAAAACCCAACACACCGCAACTGGATTCCGGCCTACGCCGGAATGACGAGCAAGGGCATCACCCCTTCTTGAGGAACCCACCCAGCGCCAGCACCGCACCCACCACGGCGGCGGCGATGCCGACCCACTGCGGCAGCGCCTTGTCATGGGTGGCGGTGACCTTGGCCGAGCCGATCTGCACGAGCGTGTCGGTGGCCTGGTAGCTGCCGTGGCCGGCCAAAACCCAGATGCCACCGGCCAGAAGGACGAGACCAACAAGGATCAGGACAGCACGCATAGAAAGCTCCTATGGATCGGGACGCCGATCATAGGAGCACGAGGCAGAGGGAAAAGTCGACGGCGGCAGGGAAGTTCGATCGTCCGCCGTCGAGGGAGGTAAGCGTTGATTCAGTCCACGCGCGCGAACAGCGCGCCGTGGCCGGGCAGGCGGATGCCGCTGTCGGTGGCGTTGCCCGAGCTGAGCCCGTGGCCGTTCACGACCTTGAGTTTGCCCAGCGCGAGCGGCAGTTCGACCGGCTGTTTCGACAGGTTGAACGCGACCAGCAGCGTGTCCTCGCCGTGCCTGCGGGTGAAGGCCAGCACCGGTTCGGGCGTGTCGAGGAACTGGATGTCGCCCCAGCGCAGCGCCGGCTGCGTCCGGCGCCACGCCATGAACTGGCGGAAGCCGTTCAGGGCCGACTGCGGCGCGCTGTCCTGCAGGGTCACGGCGAGCGCGCGATGCTCGGCCGGCACCGGCAGCCAGGGTTCGCCGATGCTGAAGCCGGCGTTGACGCCGCCGTCCCAGGGCATGGGCGTGCGGCAGCCGTCGCGGCCCTTGAAGGTCGGCCAGAAGGTGATGCCGTAGGGATCCTGCAGCGATTCGAACGGCACTTCGGCCTCGGTCAGGCCCAGTTCCTCGCCCTGGTACACGCACACCGAGCCGCGCAGCGAGCACACCATGGCGGTGAGCAGGTTGGCCAGCTGCGGCGAGGCGTCGCCATTGCCCCAGCGGGTGAGCACGCGCGACACGTCATGGTTGGAAATGGCCCAGCACGGCCACCCTTCCAGCATCTGCGCCTCCAGGTTCCTCACCGTGCCGCGGATGTACGCCGCGCTGAAATCGTCGGTGAGCAGCTCGAAGCTGTAGCCCATGTGCAGGCGGCCGTTGCGCGTGTACTCGGCGGTGGTGGCGAGGGAGTCTTCCGAGGAGATTTCGCCGATGGCGGCGACGTCTTCGTACTGGTCCATCAGCGCGCGCAGTTCCTCGAGAAACGCGAGGTTCTCCGGCTGCGTGTTGTTGTAGTAGTGGTACTGGAACGCGTACGGGTTGTCCGGGCTGAAACCGCGGCCCACGCGTTTTTCCTCGGGCTTGGGCGGGTTGTCGCGCAGCTCGCGGTCGTGGAAGCAGAAGTTGATCGCGTCCAGGCGCAGGCCGTTCACGCCCTTGTCCAGCCAGTACTTCACCTCGGCGAGCACCGCGCGGCGCACGTCGGGGTTGTGGTAGTTGAGGTCGGGCTGCGAGGTCAGGAAGTTGTGCAGGTAGTACTGCCCGCGGCGCGGCTCCCATTGCCAGGCGCAACCGCCGAACAGCGACAGCCAGTTGTTGGGCGGCGTGCCGTCGTCCTTCGCGTCGGCCCACACGTACCAGTCGGCCTTGGGGTTGTCGCGGCTCTCGCGGCTTTCCTTGAACCAGGCGTGTTCCACCGAGGTGTGGCTGAGCACCTGGTCGATCATCACCTTCAGGCCCAGCGCATGCGCCTTGGCCAGCAGGCGGTCGAAATCGGCGTTGGTGCCAAACAGCGGGTCCACTTCGCGGTAGTCCGCGATGTCGTAGCCGAAGTCCGCCATCGGCGAGCGGAAAAAGGGCGAGATCCAGATCGCGTCCACGCCCAGGCTCGCGACGTAGTCGAGCTTGTCGACGATGCCGGGCAGGTCACCGACGCCATCGCCGTTGGTGTCCATGAAGCTGCGTGGATAGATCTGATAGGTGACGGCTCCGCGCCACCATGGTGCCTGACTCATTCGCATGTCCCGTTCCCACCCAATGCGCGCATTGCGTGCAGGACAGGCCCGAGCAAAGCGCGGGGGGCAGCTTAAAGGCAGAGTGCGAAGCGGACGCTTCGTTTGCATACGTATTCAAAAAATCGCGATATTGCGATGCAGCAGGGCGTGCGGGCGCATGCACCCAACAGGAAGCAAGTGGTCTTGTCGGAGGCGCGAAAAACCGCGGTATGGCGTACTTGCGAAGAAAACCACTTTGCTCGGAAAGGCGCGGCGAATACGTCATCGGACGACGCAGCGCCATCAGAATTTTGTCAAAGGTGCACAAAAAAACGGGGTCATGAATACGTATGCATAGGCCTGTTCGCCCTTTTTGACGGCCCTACCATGGCCGCCACGCGACGGGGCCCTCCGATGTTCGGCTTGCGCTGGCGCGTAGGCCATCGCGGTCTGTGGGGACCGCGATGGCAACTACAAAACCAAAGATGAAGTGCATACCCGTGGGAGGGGAAGACGGTGGAACTGAAACGTAATGTGCTGGCCCTGGCGCTGGCTTCCGGCCTGTGTTTCACGGCCGGTATTCAAGCGATGCCGACGGATACGGGCGCGAACGCAGGCGGCACGGCCGCTGCGAACGGCGCAACGGGCGATCAGGCCACGCCTGCGCAGCAGGGCGGCCAGAACGCCAAGAAAGACGATCAGGTCAAGGAAACGCAGGACCAGCAGCTGGCCAAGAGCCTCGCCACCATCACGGTGACGGGCTACAACCAGGGCATGGAGAAGTCGATCGACTACCAGCGTTACGCCGACACCATCCAGAACGTCATCACCGCGGCCGACATCGGCGGCCTGCCGGACCAGTCCATCGCCGACGCGCTGACGCGCCTGCCGGGCGTTTCCGCCGAGCGCATCGCGGGCCAGGCCTCGCAGATCAACATCCGCGGCCTCTCGGGCAACTTCATCCAGACCACGCTCAACGGTCGCGAGCAGCCGTCCACCAGCGGCAGCAACTACATCCAGTTCGACCAGTACCCGTCCGAGCTGATCAACATGGCGACGGTGTACAAGTCCTCGCAGGCGTCGCTGATCACCGGCGGCGTGGGCGGCACCATCGCGATGGAGACGGCCAACCCGCTCAACGCGCCGAAGGAACAGAACCTCAACATCGACGCGCGCGGCAGCTACAACAGCCAGGCGAACGACGTGGCCGGCGCCAACTCCACCGGCTACCGCCTGAGCGCCGCATGGCAGGGCAAGTTCCTCAACGACACGCTGGGCGTGGGCCTGGGCGTGGCGCAGATGTACCAGCCGCACGTGGCCGAGCAGTTCGTGGGCGAGGCGTCGGACGGCAACCTCGTGAACCTCAAGCAGACCGGCCAGTACGGCTACCTGACCCAGGGCCTGCAGGTGCAGCAGAACGGCGGCAACGAGCGCCGCACCGGCGAGATGGCCACCGTGGTGTGGAAGGCCACCGACGAACTGCAGTTCGGCGCCGACGCGTTCTACTCGAAGTTCAAGGATGTCTCGTTCGGTTACGGCTTCCGCACGCAGAACATCTACGGCAACCAGGACCTGATTTCCAACGCCGTGTTTGGTCCGTACGGCACCATGACCGGCGGCACCATCAACAGCCCCGGCAACAACAACTTCTCCAACGAGACCACCGCCGACAACTACACGACGAACACCAGCGTGTTCTCCGGCGGCCTCAACATGAAGTGGAACCACGGCCCGTGGCACGTCAACACCGACCTGTCGATGTCGCGCGCGACCAGCAACGAGATCAACGTCGACACCACGGCTGATCCGTACAACAACCTGGGCACCACCAACCAGTCGCTGATGGCGCAGTCGACCACGTACCAGCTGGCCGGCCGCAGCGTGGGTTCGGTGTCGTTCGGCAACCCGGACGCCTACACCAACCTCAGCGACATGGGCCTGTCGCGTTACGGCGTGTACCCCTACATCTACCACGACAAGATGAAGGCGTTCCGCACCGACGTGAAGTACGACCTGCCCAACAGCTCGTGGTTCTCGGCGCTGGAAGCGGGCGTGTACTTGAACAACCACACGTACAACGCCGACCGCGAGGTCTACGTCTACGGTTCGGAGTGGGGCACGGACTTCAACAACAAGGGCTCGGCCGGTTACCAGCAGGAAGCGTTGAGCATTCCCGCCAGCGCCGCCAGCGTGCGTTGCTGGAAGGGCAAGTTCTCCGGCCTGCCGTGCTTCCTGCAGCTCAATGGCCCGGCCATCCTCGCCGCGCATGGCATCACCGCGAACCCGGTGAAGGACATCAACAACAACAGCTGGTCGGAAATCCAGAGCGGCTCGGTCGACGAACAGACCCGCGACCTGTACTTCCAGGCGGACATCGATTCGCAGAACGTGTTCGGCCACGAGCTGACCGGCAACATCGGCATTCGCTACTCGCACCAGAAGCAGTACAGCGATGGCCTGCAGCAGGTGGGCAACGGTGCGGGCATTCCGATCACCGACGGCAATGGCTACACCAGCACCGACTACGCGCCGCTGCATGTCGGCAAGACCTACTCCGACTGGCTGCCGTCGCTGAACCTGGTGTACCACCTCACCGACGACGACCAGATGCGCTTCTCCGCCGCCAAGGTGCTGTCGCGTCCGCCGATCAACAAGATGCTGGCGGGTTCCGGCTCGTGGGTGTCCAACGGCCAGTACAACGTGTGGGGCGGCACCAGCCCGCTGCTTGATCCGCTGCGTGCGTTCCAGTGGGACCTGGGCTACGAGCACTACTTCGACGACCAGTCCGGCATGGTCAGCGGCGGCGTGTTCTACAAGCACATCGACTCGTTCATCCAGTCGATCCAGTACAACAACTTCGACTTCGCCGCGGCCGGCATTCCGGTGCCGACCGATCCGAACACCGGCAAGCCCTACCTCAATGGCGTGTACCAGACCTCGTACAACGCCACCGGCGGCAGCGTGAAGGGCCTGGAGATGTCGTTCGCCAAGAACCATATCTTCCCGGGCATCTGGGCGGGCCTTGGCGTGCAGGCCAACTTCGCGCTGACCACCAGCAACGTGCGCAACCCGGACAACCTGGGCGGCCCGGAATCGAACCTGAGCCTGCCGGGCCTGTCCAAGCGCGTGGCCAGCATGGCGGTGTTCTACGACTACGGTCCGTTCTCGGCGCGCGTGTCGGGCAACTACCGTTCGAAGTTCGCCTCCGATACGCAGATCGCCGTGACCAACCAGCTGGTCACGTTCGCTGCCGAAACGGTGTACGACTTCCAGGCCTCGTACGACATCAGCAAGCAGTGGCGCGCGGTGGTGCAGGTGCTGAACCTGAGCAACCAGCCCACGCGCACCTACTTCGGTGCCGACCCGTCGCAGACCGGTACGATCCAGTACTTCGGACGCACCACCTACCTCGGCGTCGAGTTCAAGCTGTAAGCCACGATCGCGCCGGCCTCCGCAAGGGGCCGGCGCGATGCTTTTGCGGCCGTGCCGGGCCTTCCGGCATGGCATACACCTCGCGAGGCCCGGCGTGGCGGTTTCCGGTCCGATGCGAAATCCGCGTTCCGGTGTACCGTTCCGTCGATAGGCCTGCGGCCTTCGAATGGAGCACAGCATGTCCCGGAATCGCCTGTTCAGCACTCTCGCGCTCGCCCTGTCCCTCGCACTTGGCGCGGGCACGCCACCCGCAAGCGCCGCCGAAGCCGCTGCGGTACCCGCTGCGAACACGCAGGCGTCTTCGGGCGTCTATTACGAAATCTTCGTGCGCGCCTGGTACGACACCAATGGCGACGGCATCGGCGACCTCAACGGCGTCACGGCAAAGCTCGATTACCTGAAGTCGCTGGGCATCAGCGGCATCTGGCTGATGCCGATCAACAGCTCGCCGAGCTACCACGGCTACGACATCACCGACTACTACGGCATCAACCCGCAGTACGGCACCACGGCCGACCTGGAGAAGCTGGTCGCCGAGGCGCACAAGCGCGGCATCGCGGTGACCATGGACATGGTGATCAACCACACCAGCAACGAGCATCCGTGGTTCATCGATGCGCGAAAGGCGAACGGCGCGCATCGCGACTGGTACACCTGGACGCCCAAGCAGCCGAACCTCGCGGCGCTCAGCGCCACCGACACGCCGATCTGGCACGCCGCGGACGACGGCTGGTACATCGGCGACTTCGGCGGCCACATGCCCGACCTCAACTACGACAATCCGGCCGTGCGCGCCGAGATGATCAAGGTCGGCCAGTACTGGCTGGGCAAGGGCGTCGACGGTTTCCGCCTGGATGCGGCCAAGCACATCTACGTCGACTTCAAGTCGGACGTGCACAGCGCCGAGGCATTGCGCAAGAACGTGGAATGGTGGACCCAGTACCACGACGCGCTGGCAAAGACGAACCCGAAAGTGACCCTGGTCGGCGAGGTGAGCGCCACCTCGCCCAAGGAGCTGGCGCCGTACCTCAAGCCGCTGGGTTCGATCTTCGATTTCCCGCTGGCCGAGCAGTTGATCGTCAGCGCCAAGGGCGAGAAGGCCGGCAAGCTAGCCCAACTGCTCAAGGACACTTACGACGACTACAAGGTGGCGGGTGACACGCCACACATCGACTCCACGTTCCTGTCCAACCACGACCAGGAACGCGTGATGAGCCGCCTCAACGGCAACCTCGACCACATGCGCATGGCAGCGGCGATGCTGCTGACGCTGCCGGGCCGGCCGTACATCTACTACGGCGAAGAGCTGGGCATGGAAGGCAAGAAACCGGACGAGAACCTGCGCGAGCCGATGCGCTGGACGCGCGATCCCGGCCCGGGCGAGTCGCGCTGGAAACCGTCCAGCGTGAACCAGGGCGGCGCGGTGTCCGTGCAGGCCGAGCAGGACGATCCGAACTCGCTGTACAACACGTATCGCACCCTGATCGGCTGGCGCGCGCAGAACAGCGCACTGCGCGACGGCGACCTCACCGTGCTCGCCACCGGCAAGCCGAGCGTGGTTGCGTACTGGCGCAACGATGGCAAGCAGAAGCTGCTGGTGGTGCACAACCTTTCCGGCAAGGCCGTGGTGTGGAAACCTAAGGCGGATCTCCTGCCCAAGGACACCGCCGTGCTCATGACCACCAAGCCGCAGGCCGCGCTGGATAGCGGCAGCCTCAGCCTTCCCGCCTACAGCACCGTGGTGCTGCACTGATGCGCGCGAGGCTGCTCGCGCTGGCCTTGCTGTCCGCCCTGACCGCCGCGCCGGCGGCATTGGCGACGCACAGCGACGCCAGCGCCGACCGCATGGAGCTCAACCTGCCCAAGGGCAGGCTGGAGCTGCGCCTGCTGGCGCCGGGCATCGTCCAGCTGCGGGTCGACGGCACGCGCGAGCCCGCCACGCCGGTGATCGATGAGCAGGCCAGTTTCGATCCGGTCGAGGTGAAGCGGGAGACGCAAGGCGAGGAGCAGATTCTGCGCTCGAGCGCGCTGGTCGCGCGCTGGAATCCCCGTCATGCGGAACTGAAGGTGGAGGACGCCAGCGGCCATCTGTTGCTCAGCGCCGACCTTTCGCGCGCCGCCGCCGGCCGCTGGACGCTGCGGCACGCCAAGGACGATCCGCAGTACGGCATTGGCGGACTCAATGCCTTCGACGCGGCCACCGGCAACCTGCTGCGCCAGGGCAGGCAGATCGCCACGGCCGGCAAGCAAGGCCACACTGGCGCGCCGTTCGTGTGGAGCACGGCGGGTTACGGCGTGCTGGCCGATGCGGAGCCGGCGCGCTTCGATCTTTCGCCGACCGAGATACGCATCGAGGCTAAACAGCCGGTGCAAACCATCTATCTGCTGGCCGGCGAACCCGGCGCGTTGTTTGCGCAGGTGCGCCAGCTCAGCGGTGCGGCGCCCATGTTCCCCAAGTGGGCCATGGGTTTCACCAACAGCCAGTGGGGCATCGACCAGAAGGAAGCGCTCGAACTGGTCGACACCTATCGTTCCAAACATATTCCCATCGATAACTTCACCTTCGACTTCGACTGGAAGGCGTGGGGCGAGGACATGGGCGAATTCCGCTGGAACAACGACAAGTTCCCGGATGGCGCCGACGGCAAGCTCAAGCAGATGATGGATGCGCGCGGCATGCACATGACCGGCATCATGAAGCCGCGCCTGCACGTGAACACGGTGGAAGGTCGCGAGGCCACCGCGCGCGGCTACTGGCTGGCGCAGTCGAAGGAAGCGCCCGACTACTTCTCGCACAAGCCCGTGCGCGACGTGGACTTCGACAAGCCGGAAGTGCGCGCGTGGTTCTTCAACGATGCGCTGAAGCATTCCTTCGAGACCGGCATTGTCGGCTGGTGGAACGACGAAGCCGACGACAGCGGCGTCGATACGCAATTCCTCAACATGCAACGCGCGATGTACGATGGCCAGCGCGCCATCAGCGACCAGCGCGTGTGGTCGATCAACCGCAACTACTACCTGGGTGCGCAGCGCTACGCCTATGGCGTGTGGTCGGGCGATATCCAGAGCGGCTTCGCCAGCATGGCGGCGCAACGCCAGCGCATGCTCGCCGCGTTCGACGTGGGCGCGATGCATTGGGGCATGGACGGCGGTGGCTTCAAGGCGCCGCGTCCCACCGACGAGAACTACGCGCGCTGGATCCAGTTCGGCGCCTTTACGCCGGTGTTCCGCGTGCATGGCGATTTCGGCCAGAAGCGCCAGCCCTGGGTGTATGGCCCGGTCGCTGAGAAGGCTGCGACGGAGGCGATCCGCCTGCGCTACTCGCTGATCCCGTACATCTACAGCTACGAGTACCACGCGCATGCCGATGGCGTGGGCCTGGTGCGTCCGCTGCAGTTCGCCTATCCGAACGATCCGGCGCAGCGGGATCGCATCGACGCCTGGATGTTCGGCGACTATCTGCTGGTGTCGCCGGTGGTGGAACAGGGGCAGACCACCAAGCGCCTGCGCCTGCCGCAGGGCCGCTGGATCAACTGGTTCGATGCCAAGGCGTACGACGGCGGGCAGGAGATCACGCTCGCGGTCGATGCGACGAACTGGAGCGATATCCCGCTGTTCGTGCGCGAGGGCGCCATCATCCCGCAGCAGCCGGTGATGGATTACGTCGGCCAGCAGCCGGTGACGTCGCTGGACGTGCAGGTGTTTTCCTCCCGTGCCGAAACCGTGTTCGATATGTACGACGATGACGGCGACACCTACGGCTACGAGAAGGGCGCCTATGTCCTGCAAAGGCTTTCCGTGCAGCGCGACGCCGGTGGCGTGGCCTTCAAGGCCGGCGCGGCGGTGGGAAGCTACAAGCCGGCGTTGCATGATTACGTGCTGGCTTTCCATGGCGAGCGGGGCAAGGCGGTGACGGCGCATGGCAAGCCGTTGCCGGATTTGGGCACCGTCGATGCCCTGCGCGCGTCCGCGACGGAAGGCTGGGCGCGCGGCCATGATCGATTCGGAGAGGTGACGTACGTGAAGCTGCTGTCGGGACAGGCCAGGGACATCCATATCGACACCGCGGCGGTGCAGCCGTGAGCGCGCGCAAGCGGCTTGCGCTCGCCTGCGCACTGGCGATGGCCTCCGGCGCGCACGCCAGCGTGATCGGCGCGCACGATGACATCCAGTGGAACGGTCGCTCGGCCAGCATGAGCGCGCAGGCCGATGGCGGCTTCGTGCTGCACGCACCGGCGGGCGATCGCGCCATCGCCGCGCAGAAGCTCACCGTCCACACGGCAAGTCCGCTGTTCGACGGCCTGTTCGCGATGGCGCAGGATGACCTGGCGCACGATGCCGTGTCCGCCATCCGCGATGGCGCCTACGACCACGGCAAGGACATCCCGTGCCACTGCTTCGCCACCGGCGAGAAGTGGCCGTATGTGTGGACGCGTGATCTGTCCTACTCCATCGACTTGGCGCTATGGCGCATGGATCCGGATCGTGCGCGCCAGTCCCTGCGCTTCAAGCTGTCCGACGTGCGCGAGCCGTCGCAGCCGCAGGGCCTGTACGTGATGCAGGACACGGGCTCCGGCGGCAGCTGGCCAATCAGCACCGATCGCGTGGTGTGGTTCCTCGGTGCGCGTCATCTGCTCGACGACAAGGCCTTTGCCGACGACACCTGGACGGCGCTGAAGGACACGCTGGCGCAGGATCGCCTGTATGTGTTCGATCCTGCGCTGGGGCTGTATCGCGGCGAGACCTCGTTCCTCGACTGGCGCGAGCAGACCTATCCCGCGTGGACCGAGAAGGACGTGCGCTATATCGGCGAATCCTTCGCGCTGTCCACCAACGTGCTGCACTACCAGGCGCTGCAGCTCGCCGCGCAGATGGCGGAGCAGCGTCACGATCCTTCAGCGAAGGACTATCGCGCGCAGGCGCAGGCATTGAAGCAGGCGATCAACACGCATTTCTGGCGCGCCGATCGCAGCATGTACATGAGCTACATCGGGCCGGGCGCGATGCCGGTGGACAGCTATGACCTGCTCGGCATCGCACTGGCGGTGACCAGCGGCGTGGCCGATGCGGCGAAGGCGAAGCAGACGCTGGCGAACTATCCCGCCTGGCCGGCCGGAAGCCCGGTGATCTGGCCGGAACGCAAGGACCAGCCGGTGTATCACAACCGCGCCATCTGGCCGTTCGTAAGCGCGTACTCGCTGCGCGCCGCGCGCACGGTGAACGATGCGCCGCGCATCGCGCTCGAGATGGATTCGCTGCTGCGCGGCGCGGCGCTCGCTGCCTCCAACATGGAGAACTACGAGCTGGTCTCGCAGGCGGTGCACGTCGACGAGGGCAAGCTCAGCGGCCCGGTGGTGAATTCGCCGCGCCAGCTGTGGTCGGTGGCGGGCTATCTCGACATGGTCGTCACCGGCGTGTTCGGCCTGGGTGGCGATGGCAGCATCGATCCGAAACTGCCCAGCTCGTGGCTCGCGCCGCTGTTCGGCGATCAGGCCAAGATCACGCTGGACCTCGGCGATCGACGCATCACGCTGCTGCGGCCGGCGAAGGCCGATGGCGATCTGCTGGTGGCGCAGGCGCAGCACCGCGAGGGCAACGAAACCATCGTCCAGTTGAAGGCCATCCAGTCGGGCGCGAAGCCGTTGCGCACCGGCGCGCCATTGTTCGGTCCCGACATGCCGGATGCGCCGGCCGTGGCGGACACGGCCAAGGGCTGGCAGGTGAGTTTTGCCGGCAAGGGCGTGCTGTATCTCGACGGCCAGCGCATTGGCCCCATCGACGGCAGCCTGACCGTGCCCAAGGGCGCGACGCGCCAGTGCTTCCAGCTCACGCGCGTGGGCGAGGGCGGCCTTGAATCGCTGCCGAGCCTGCCGACCTGCAAGGGCGAGGAAGCGCGCATCGCGGGGCAGGGACCGTGGGAATGGAAGGCGGCGAAGGGCGGCCGCTATGACGTCTCGTTCGACTACGCCAATGATCACGGCCCCATCAACACCGGCGTGACGGCCGCGGTGAAATTGCTCGACGTCGCGTGCGATGGTGCAGCGCCACAGCGCGTGGCCGTCGTGATGCCGCATAGTGTGGGCATGCAACGCTCCACCACGGCCACCTTCACGGCGCAGGCGGGGGCGCTTTGCCGCTTCCGTCTGGATCAGGGGTTCAACATGAGTGACCTGCGCCACAACGCGCGTTACACCGGCGAACAGGGCGGTGCCACCGGCCCGGTGAACGAGGCGGCGGTCGACGCCATGCGCGTGTCGCCCGCGCCCAAGGGTGCTTCCGCGCCATGACACGCAAGCCCGAACTCTCGTTCTGGCAGATCTGGAACATGTGCTTCGGTTTCCTGGGCATCCAGTTCGGCTTTGCGCTGCAGAACGCGAACGTCAGCCGCATCTTCCAGACCCTGGGCGCGGACGTCGGCGACATCCCCGCGCTGTGGATCGCTGCGCCGTTCTCCGGCCTGCTGGTGCAGCCGGTGATCGGCTACCTGTCGGATCGCACCTGGACGCGCCTGGGCCGGCGGCGGCCGTATTTCCTGATCGGCGCCGTGCTCACCACGCTGGCCCTGCTGTGCATGCCCAACTCGCCCGTGCTGTGGGTGGCGGCGGGCCTGCTGTGGATCATGGATGCGTCGATCAACGTGTCGATGGAACCGTTCCGCGCCTTCGTGGGCGACCAGCTGCCGCCGCGCCAGCGTCCGCAGGGCTACGCCATGCAGAGCTTCTTCATCGGCTTGGGCTCGGTGGTGGCCTCGCTGCTGCCCTGGCTGCTTGCCAAGTTGGGCGTGAGCAACGTGGCGGACGAGGGCGCCATTCCCCACACGGTGAAGTACGCGTTCTACCTGGGCGGCGTGGTGCTGCTGGGTTCGGTGCTGTGGACGGTGCTCACCACGCGGGAGTATCCGCCGGGGGAGCTGGAAGCCTTTACCGATAGCCCCACGGATACCGGCGAGACGGACGTCTCGGGTGCATGGCGCTCCGGTGTTGCGCTGATCGTGGCAGGTATCGCCCTGCTGGCGGTCATCTGGCACTACGCGCTGGAGAAGGAGCTCTACCTGCTGGGCGGCGGGCTGGTGCTGTTCGGCGCGCTGTTCTCGTGGCTGTCGGTGGCGCGCACGCGCGGCATGTTGCGGCAGGTGATGGGCGATCTCTACGGCATGCCCGAAACCATGCGCCGTCTCGCCGTGGTGCAGTTCTTCTCGTGGTTCGCGCTGTTCGCGCTGTGGATCTACACCACGGCCGCAGTGACGTCGGTGCACTACGGCACCACCGACACGCATTCGGCGCTCTACAACGAAGGCGCGAACTGGGTGGGTGTGCTGTTCGGCGCGTACAACGGTTTTGCGGCCGTCGCCGCCGCGGTGATTCCGTGGATGGTGCGGCGCTGGGGCTTGCGCACCAGCCATCTCGCCAACTGCTGGCTGGGCGGTGCGGGCCTGCTGTCATTCCTGGTGATCCGCGACCCGCACTGGCTGCTGCTGTCGATGGTGGGCGTGGGCTTTGCGTGGGCGTCGATCCTGTCGCTGCCGTATGCGCTGCTGTCGGACAACCTTCCGGCGACGAAGATGGGCGTCTATATGGGCATCTTCAATTTCTTCATCGTCATTCCGCAGCTGATGGCCGCCAGCGTGCTGGGCCTGCTGCTGCGCCTGTTCTTCCACGGCCAGCCTATCTGGGCGCTGGCGATGGGCGGCGCCAGCCTGGTGATCGCCGGCCTGTGCACGCTGCGCGTGGCGGAGAGCCAGGAGTGAGTTGAGAGGAGTGAGAGAAGAGCCGGCGCCGCCATGCTTTCTCTCACTTCTCACTCCTCTTCACTCGTTTCTAGCTCTTGAGGATTTGCGCACGATCAACTTGGCCGGCAGCATCGCGCTTTCCGCCGGCTCGCCGCGGATCAGGGCCAGCAGGTTGTCGACCAGGATCTCGCCGGCGAGCTGGGTGTCCTGCAGCACCGTGGTCAGCGGCGGGTTGACGAAGCTGGCGGCGGGGATGTCGTCGAAACCGGCCAGCGCCACGTCGTCGGGCACGTTCAGGCCGTGGGCGGCGAGCGCGCGCATGGCGCCGATGGCGATCAGGTCGCTGGCGGCGAACACGGCGTCGAACGCCACGCCGCGCGCGATCAGCGTTTCGGCAGCGTTGTGGCCGGATTGCTCGGTGCTCTCGGCGTTCACCTGCAGCAGCGGTTCGGCATCCAGCCCGGCGTCGTTCAGCGCGCGGGCATAGCCGCGGTAGCGGTCGAAGAACTCGGGATAGTGGCTGGAGGCGTCGCCCAGGAAGGCGATGCGCTGGCAACCCTGCGCCAGCAGGTGCGCGGTGACCTCGCGGCCGCCGCTGACGTTGTCGCAGCCCACGGAGACATCGGGCTGGTCGGGCAGCACCGCGCCCCAGCGCACGCAGCGCGTGCCCTGGTCCACCAGTTTCTGCAGCTTGTCGCGGGTGGCGAGGTAGTCGCCGTAGCCGAGCAGGATGATGCCGTCGGCCTTCTTGCTGTCCGCGTAGTCGGCGTGCCAGTCCCGCGAGAACTGCTGGAAGGAGATCAGCAGGTCGTAGCCGCGCTGCGCGCTGGCCCGGGTGATGGAGCCCAGCATGGACAGGAAGAACGGGTTGATGTGCGACTCGTCGGCGGTCGGGTCCTCGAACAGCAGCAGGGCCAACGTGCCGGTGTGCTTGGCGCGCAGCCCCGAGGCGTTCTTGTCGACCTTGTAGTTCAGCTCATCGACCGCCGCCTGGATGCGCCGGCGCGTCTCCTCGTTGACCAGCGGACTGCCGCGCAGCGCGCGCGACACCGTGGACTGGGAGACCCCGGCCAGGTGGGCGATATCGAATGAAGTGACTTTTCCCTTGATCTGCACGCAGCGACCCTTGAGTCCGTGCCGGCCGCGGTCCCTGTGATCCGACGGTTGGTAGGCGCAAATCCTAGCCGCTTGAGTGCTCGCTGTCCTTTCATGCCGCCATCCGGCGTCGCGGGCATAAAAAAGCCCCGAGGATTAGGGGGGAATCCTCGGGGCCGGGGTGGCAGCGAAACCCAGGGGAGAGGTTCGCTGGCCGGTTTGGGCTCGTCCAGGGAGGTGGCGAGCCCGCGGATGCCGTTGCGTGCATCCGGTAACTAAGAACGCGCCAGCGGGCGAAAGTTGCACGCGCGAGGCCGAATTTGGTCAGGCATCGTTCATTTGACGAAAACCCAACATCCTGCCTCACCGTCATCCCCGCGAAGGCGGGGATCCAGCGACTTTACTTACTGCGGAAAGGCCTGAAGACACTGGATGACCAGCCTTCGGCTGTTGAAAAGCGTCTCCCGCCTTCGCGGGGATGACGGTGGGGGAACGGCCGCCGCTCAGGAGACCTTGATCCCGCCCTCAGTGCGCCTCGTCCCAGTTCCTGCCCACGCCGGCCTCCACCAGCAGCGGCACGGACAGCGTCGCCGCGCCGGACATGCGCTCGATGACGCCCGCGCGCACCTCGTCCACCACGTCCTTGCGCACCTCGAACACCAGTTCGTCGTGCACCTGCATGAGCATGTGGGCGTCGTCGGGGCGCGTCTGCAGCCAGCCGTGCACGGCGATCATGGCGCGCTTGATGATGTCGGCCGCCGTGCCCTGCATGGGTGCGTTCACGGCGGCACGCTCGGCGCCCGCGCGCAGGGCCTGGTTGCGGGAGGTCAGGTTCTCCAGGTACAGGCGGCGGCCGAACAGCGTTTCCACGTAGCCGTCGCGGTGGGCCTGCTGGCGGGTGGCTTCCATGAAGGCGTGCACGCCCGGGTAGCGGGCGAAGTAGCGCGCCATGTAGTCGCTGGCTTCGCCGCGGTCCACGCCCAGCTGGCGGGCCAGGCCGAAGGCGCTCATGCCGTACATCAGGCCGAAGTTGATCGCCTTGGCGGCGCGGCGCTGGTTGGCGGTGACCTCTTCCGGCGGCAGGCCGAACACTTCGGCGGCGGTGGCGCGGTGCACGTCGCCGCCTTCGTGGAAGGCCTTGAGCAGGCCTTCGTCGCCGGACAGGTGGGCCATGATGCGCAGCTCGATCTGCGAGTAGTCCGCCGCCAGCACCACCCAGCCCTCCGGCGCCACGAAGGCCTGGCGGATGCGGCGGCCTTCCTCGGTGCGGATCGGGATGTTCTGCAGGTTCGGGTCGGACGAGGACACGCGCCCCGTGGCCACCGAGCCCTGGTGGTAGCTGGTGTGCACGCGGCCGGTGCGCGGATTGACCATCTCCGCCAGCTTGTCGGTGTAGGTGGAGCGCAGCTTGGCGAGGCCGCGGTAGTCCAGGATCAGGCGCGGCAGCGCGTGGTCGTCGGCGATGGCTTCCAGCGCTTCCTCGTTGGTGGACGGCTGTCCGGTCGGCGTCTTTACCTTCACCGGCAGGCCCAGCTCGTCGAACAGCACCGCCTGCAGTTGCTTGGGCGAATCCAGGTTGAACTCGTGGCCCGCGCCCTTCCAGGCTTCCTGCTGCAGTTCCAGCATGCGCTTGCCGAGTTGCTGGCTCTGCTTGCGCAGTTCGTTGACGTCGATCAGCACGCCGCGCTGCTCCATCGAGGCCAGCACGGGAATCAACGGGACTTCGATGTTCTCGTAGACCGAGCGCAGCGTGGGCTCGCCTTCCAGCTTCGGCCACAGCGCGTGATGCAGGCGCAGCGTGATGTCGGCGTCTTCGGCGGCGTAGCGGCAGGCGGTGTCCAGGTCCACCTGCGAGAACGGAATCTGCTTGGCGCCCTTGCCGGCCACCTGCTCGTACTTGATGGTGTCGACGTCCAGGTATTTCTTGGCCAGCGAATCCATGTCGTGCCGCGTCGCCGTGGCGTTCCACACGTAGGATTCCAGCATGGAGTCGTACTTGAGGCCCTGCAGGCGGATGCCGTAGTTCGACAGGATGTTGATGTCGTACTTGGCGTGCTGGCCCATCTTGGGACGGCTGGCGTCCTCGAAGAACGGCTTGAGCGCCGCGAGCACGTGCTCGCGCGGCAATTGCGCCGGCGCGCCCGGATAGTCATGCGCCAGCGGCACGTAGCAGGCATGGCCCGGTTCCACCGACAGGCTCAGGCCGACGATGTCCGCCTGCATCGAGTCGATGGAGGTGGTTTCGGTATCGAAGGACACCAGCGGCGCCGTGGCGATCTTCGCCAGCCAGCCGTCGAACTGCGCCTGCGTGGTCACCAGTTCATACTGGCCGGCCATCGAGAGGTCTTGCGTGTGGGCTTGCGGCTGCAGTGCGCCCTGCGCCTTGCCGGCGCTGGTGGCAGCGGCCGGCGCGCCGGCATCGCCTGCGGCGGGTGCGTTGGCGGTGCCGCTGGTTTCGGCATCCAGGTCCTTCAGCGCCGCCTTGAACTCATAGCGCGTGTACAGCTCGCGCAACTGCTCGACGTGGCGTTCGCGGAACTTGAGTCCGGTGACGGACTGATCCAGCGCTACGTCGGTCTTGATGGTCACCAGCGCGCGCGACAGCGGCAGCTGCGGCAGCGCGGCGCGCAGGCTCTCGCCGATCTTGCCGCCAACCTTGTCGGCGTTCGCCATCAGGTTGTCCAGCGAGCCGTACTCGGCCAGCCACTTGGCCGCGGTCTTCGGGCCGCACTTGGGCACGCCCGGCACGTTGTCGACGGTATCGCCGGTGAGCGAGAGAAAATCCACGATCTGCGAGGGCTCGACGCCGAACTTCTCCACCACGCCCGCGCTGTCGGTGGTGGTGTTGGTCATGGTGTTCACCAGGGTCACGCCCGGGTGCACCAGCTGCGCGAGATCCTTGTCGCCGGTGGAGATCTCCACCTCGATGCCCTGCGCATGCGCCTGCTCGGCGAGCGTGCCGATCACGTCGTCCGCTTCCACGCCATCCACGCGCAGGATGGGAAAGCCCAGCGCGCCCACGATGGCGAGCATGGGGTCCACCTGGGCGCGCAGGTCGTCCGGCATGGGCGGGCGGTGCGCCTTGTACTGGTCGTAGAGCTGGTTGCGGAAGGTGGGCCCTGGCGCGTCGCTGACAAAGGCGACGTAGTCGGGCTTCGCCTTGAGCGTGGCGCGCAGCATGTTCACCACGCCGAACAGGGCGCCGGTGGGTTCGCCCTGCGAATTGGTGAGCGGCGGGAGCGCGTGGAAGGCGCGGTAAAGGTAGGAGGAACCGTCGATGAGAATGAGCTTGGCCATGGGGCATTCTCGCACGGTGCCGGATGTGGCGTTCTCCGTTCAGGCGGGGGCCGCATCGTCCTTCGATGACGGCAGGCGGGGCCTACGGCCGCTTCACGAGCCATGCGGTTCTGCGCTGTTATGCTCCTTTTTCCACAGGAGGCCGTCATCATGAAACCCGTTGTTCTGCTCGCTGTTCTTGGTGTGGCCGTCGCGTCGAATGCGCTCGCGCAATCGTCCCCCAGCCAGTTTCCGCCCGCGCCGCCGCCGCCGGGCATGAACGATCCCGGCGTGACCGCCACGCCGCCCCCGCCGGCGCCCAAGGCACCGGCCAAGTCCGCCGCCTCGTCCTCGTCCAAGACAGGCAAGGTATCCGCCGATACGGCCGCCCCCTTGAGCCAGCCGGCCACCAGCACGCCGGCCACTTCGGACGCCCAGCCGCGCGACGCGAACGGCAACACGCCGCCGCAGGTGAAGGTGCACACCGAGGGCGACCAGACCATCCAGGAATACAGCCGCAGCGGCCAGGTCTATATGGTGGTGGTGACGCCCAAGGGCGGCATTCCGCAGACCTACATGGTCGACCAGAAAGGCGCGTGGACGAACCAGGCCGGCGAGCATGTGAAGCCGGTCATGTACAAGGTCATGGAGTGGGGCAAGAGCCGCCCGGCGAATGACCAGGACAACGGTGGCCAGTAAGCCATCCATGCGGATGCCGAAGGAGCCGGCATGAACCCGCGCGAGAGCTGGCTGCTCTTCGCGCTGGGCTCGGCGTTCTTCGCCGCGCTCACGGCGCTGTTCGGCAAACTGGGCGTGGCGGGGATCAACTCCAACCTCGCCACCTTCATCCGCACCATCGTGATCCTGCTGGTGACCGCCGGCATCCTCAGCCTGCGGAACGAATGGGCGCGCCCCTCCGGGTTGCCCGCGAGCAGCTGGGTGTTCCTCGTGCTCTCGGGCGTCGCCACCGGCCTGTCGTGGCTGTGCTACTACCGCGCTCTGCAGCTGGGGCCGGTCAGCAAGGTCGCGCCCATCGACAAGCTCAGCGTGGCCATCGCCATCGTGCTCGGCGTGCTGCTGCTGGGCGAGCAGCTCAGCTGGCCGCTGGCCATCGGCGGCGGGCTGATCGTGGCCGGCGCCGTGATCATCGCGGTGTTCTGACACTCAGGACTCGTCGAGCTCCGGGTAGTGGCGGAAGATGCCGTCCTCGTTGAATGGGATGCGTCGCTCCGACGCCAGGTAAGCGGCGATGTTCGGTCGGTCCGCCACGCGATCGCGCAGCGCCCGCAGCCGCGCGGTACGGCGCCTCAGCCCCTTCATGGCGTTGGGGAAGGCATAGTCCAGCCCGGACATCAGCTGGAACAGCGACAGGTCCACATACGAATGCCTGCGTCCGATGGCATGGTGTCCATCGCCGCGTTCCAGCACCTGCTCGAAATAACCCAGGTATTTCGGTATGCGCTGCGCGCAGAAGGATGCCGAGCGCTTGCGTGCTTCCGCGCGCTGTTGCTCGTAATACTGCTCGACCGCGATCGGATGATGCGTGTCGTGCGCTTCGGCCACGATATCGGTGATAGTCTGCTGCAGCTGCATCGCATAGATCTGGCTGGCGCTGGAGGCGGGTATCAGCCCATGCCGCGGAGCGAGAAAGGCCAGGATGTTCGCCGTCTGCGCGATAAGCAGACGGCCCGCGCGCAGGAAGGGCGGCGCGAACGGCAACGCGCCGGCATGTTCGCCACGCAGGAACGGCATGATGGCCTGGTCGCCCTCGATGCGGGCGACGTCGGTGTAGCTTGCGCGGGCGTTTTCCAACGCCAGGCGGACGAACTCGCCGCGGCCCTGGATGCCGGTCCAGTAGTAAAGCTCGTAGCGCATGACGAACACCTTCACGGAAAAGCCGAAGGCTAGGCGCGCGGCATTCAACGAAGCGTGAGCGGCGAGTGTGCCTATCGTGCCTATGGCGCCGGCGCGGAACCGGTCAGTGCGCGCAGCCGCTCCCACACCAGCGTCGCCAGTGGCGACAGCGAGCGCTGCCGGCGCTTGATCAGCACCACCTCGCGACTCTCCTGCGGCGTGAGCGGACGCGTCACCAGCGTCGCCGGCGGCGGCGCCAGCGCGGGACTGACGCTGATGCCCAGGCCGGCTTCCACCATGCGGAAGGTGGTGAGCGTGTGTCCGGTCTGCTGCACCACGTTCGCCGCGATGCCGCGGCTCGCCAGTGCGTGGTCGATCAGCCGGCGGCTTCCGGAGGAGTAGTCGAGCAGGATCAGCGGCTGCCCCTGCAACTTGCGCCAGGGCACGCGATCGAGCTTCGCGAGCGGATGATCGGGCCGGCACACCAGCACGAAGGGATCGCGCAGCAATCGTTGGATATCGAACTCGCCGGTGAGCGGCGGATCGATGGCCACGCCAAAATCCACCTCGCCGCCGCGCACGCTGTCCAGCACCATCGTCTGCGCCTGGTCGTGCAGCTGGATGGTGAGTTCGGGGTAGCGGGCGGCGCAGTCGGCAATGCACTGGGGCATCAATCCTGCGGAGAGCGTAGGCACCGAGGCGACGTGCACCTTGCCGCGCTTGCGCTCGCTTTCCGAGTGCACGTGCGACAGCACGCCTTCCAGTTCATCCAGCACGCGGCCGATGGCGCTCTCCAGGTAGCGTCCGGCGTCGGTGGGCACCACTTCGCGCGTGGTGCGGTCGAACAGGCGAATGCCGAGCTCGGCTTCCAGGTCGGCGATGTAGCGGCTCACCGCCGGCTGGCTCAGGTGCAGGCTCTCCGCCGCCCGCCGAAAGTGCTGCTGGCGGGCCACCGCGAGAAAGGCGCGAAGCTGGCGCAGGCTGATATTCATGCAAACAGGATATCAATAGATCAGATAAAACGATTTGATTAATCAATGTCCCGGCGGTCCAATAGACGCATTCCCCTGATGCGTGTTCCGACGGCCATGTTCCTGCGTCGCTTCCTGCCCGATCGCTTCACCTGTGCCCTGATCGTCACAGTGCTGCTGGCCAGCCTGCTGCCTTGCCGCGGCACCACGGCCAGCGTGTTCAACGTGCTTACCGACCTGGCCATCGCGCTGCTGTTCTTCCTGCACGGCGCCAAACTCTCGCGCGAGGCGGTGGTCGCCGGCATGACTCACTGGCGCCTGCACCTCACCGTGCTGGCCAGCACCTTCGTGCTGTTCCCGTTGCTGGGCTGGGCTCTGCGCCCCTTGCTGCAACCGCTGGTGACGCCTTCGCTGTATCTGGGCGTGTTGTTCCTGTGCACGCTGCCTTCGACGGTGCAGTCGTCCATCGCCTTTACCTCCATGGCGCGCGGCAACGTTCCCGCCGCGATCTGTTCGGCGTCCGCTTCTAGCCTGCTGGGCATCTTCATCACGCCGCTGCTGGTGGGCGTGATGCTGGAGTCGCACGGGCAGGGCGGCATGAACTGGGATTCCATCGGCGCCATCGTGCTGCAGTTGCTGGTGCCGTTCGTTGCCGGGCAGATCGCGCAGCGCTGGATCGGCCGCTGGGTGGAACGCCATCGCGCGCTGCTGTCGTACGTCGACCAGGGCTCGATCCTGCTGGTGGTCTACACCGCCTTCAGCGCGGCCGTGCTGCAGGGCCTGTGGAAGCAGATTCCGCTGCCGGTGCTGGGTGGCCTGCTGGTGGTGAATGCGGTGTTGCTGGCGATTGCGTTGTTGGTGACGCGCTATGGCTCGCGCGCGCTGGGCTTCAACCGCGAGGATGAGATCACCATCGTGTTCTGCGGCTCGAAGAAAAGCCTTGCCAGCGGCGTGCCGATGGCGAAGGTGCTGTTCGCGGGACATCCGCTGGGCACGATCGTGTTACCGATCATGCTGTTCCACCAGATCCAGTTGATGACGTGTGCGGTGCTGGCGCGGAAGTATGCGGCGCGGCCGGTGGAGATGAAGTGTGATGTGGTGGGGGACGAGGCGCGCGTGGCGCGCTGAAGTGGATTTGTTTGTCGTGGCGGAGCGGTTGTAGGTACGTGGTATGTCTCCCTCTCCCCTCTGGGGAGAGGGTCGGGGTGAGGGGCCACTCTTGCCTCATCACTTCAAAAGAACCGTCATCCCGGCGCAGGCCGGGATCCAGTTTCGGTAGTGGCCGGTTATCGCGTAGAGCTAATCGGCTCTTTACCAGCGCTTTCGCGATCCGGCCGCCTGCGCGGCGGGCGTTCCGACCTCTTGCCGGAGGCCGGGTCACTTTCTCTTGCTTGCCCAAGAGAAAGTAACCAAAGAGAAGGGCCCCCCGGATGAGGCGCCTATCGGGCTGAAGCCCGATAGGTTCGCGGACGGGTTCCGGGCTTTTCGACGGGGCATCCCGCCCCGACGAAAAGTGCCTGGCTCCTGCCAGGCACCCCTGCGGGGCCTGATCTCCACCCGCCCGCCGCCTCATACGGGGACCCGGAAGATCAAGAGCCCAAAGTCCAAAGCCGACGGCTCGTGCCGCTGCGCGGCACATTGCGTCGCGGCAGGCGCGGAGCGCCTGCCCTGGAGCCTATTCAAAATCTCCGGAGCAACGCCGGTTCCCTCACCGTCATCCCGCGAAAGCGTCTCCCCTTTTTGCGGGGTTCGTAGGAATGGCGGGCTAAGAATGAAGTGGTGAGGCGTGATTGCCACCTCACCAACGCAAAGGCGGCAATCTCATCGTGAACAAAGTTTGCCGCCATGAAGCGGCAACATCGCAACCCTCCCCCAAAGAGAGAGAGGGAACAACCGCAATCAATGACGGAAGTGGCGAATGCCCGTGAACACCATCGCCATGCCGTGCTCGTCGGCCGCCGCGATCACCTCCGCGTCGCGCATCGAGCCGCCGGGCTGGATCACCGCGCTGATGCCCGCTGCCGCCGCGGCGTCGATGCCGTCGCGGAACGGGAAGAACGCATCGGAGGCCATCACCGAGCCGCGTACTTCCAGCTTCTCGTCGGCGGCCTTGATGCCGGCGATCTTGGCGCTGTACACGCGGCTCATCTGGCCTGCGCCGACGCCGATGGTCTGGCGGTTCTTCGCGTAGACGATGGCGTTGCTCTTGACGTACTTGGCCACCTTCCACGCGAAGATCAGGTCGTCGATCTCGGCGGGCGTGGGTGCGCGCTGGGTGACGATCTTCAGGTCTTCGGCCTTGACCATCGCGCGGTCGGCGGTCTGGATCAACAGGCCCGAGCCCACGCGGCGGCTGTCGTTGCCGGGATGCGCCTTGGCCAGGTCGCCGTCGGCCGGCGGCGGGATTTCGAGCACGCGCACGTTGGCTTTCTTGGCGAAGACCTTGAGTGCTTCGTCTTCGTAGCCCGGCGCCAGCACTACTTCGACGAACTGCCGATCCACGATGGATTTCGCCGTGGCCGCATCCACCACACGGTTGAACGCGATGATGCCGCCGAAAGCGGAGGTGGGGTCGGTCTGGTAGGCGAGGTCATAGGCGCGGGCGATGCCGTCCAGGCTCACCGCGACACCGCAGGGGTTGGCGTGCTTGACGATCACGCAGGCCGGCTTGGTGAAGCTGCGCACGCATTCCCACGCGGCGTCGGAGTCGGCGATGTTGTTGAAGGAGAGTTCCTTGCCCTGCAGCTGGCGGAACGTGGCCAGCGTGCCCGGCGCGGGATACAGGTCGCGGTAGAACGCGGCCTGCTGGTGCGGGTTTTCGCCGTAGCGCAGATCCATCAGCTTCACGAAGCGGCCGTTGGCCTGCGCAGGGAACGCGTCGTGGCCGGCGATGGCGTCGTACTCGTCGTTGAGCTTGAGCGCGGAAAGATAGTCGCTGATCGCGCCGTCGTAGTTGGACACGCGATTGAACGCGGCGACGGCGAGCTTGAAGCGCGTGGCGCGCGACAGGCCGCCGTGCGCCTCGATTTCCGCCAGCGCCTCATCGTACTGGTCGGGCGAGGTGAGCACGCCCACGTCGTTCCAGTTCTTGGCGGCGGAACGCAGCATGGCGGGGCCGCCGATGTCGATGTTCTCGATGGCCTCTTCCAGCGTGCAGTCCGGACGGGCCACAGTCTGCTCGAACGGATAGAGGTTGAGCACGAGCAGGTCGATCGGTGCGATGTCCAGTTCCGTCATCACACCGGCGTCGATGGCGCGACGGCCGAGCAGGCCGCCGTGCACCTTCGGATGCAGCGTCTTCACGCGGCCGTCCATGATTTCGGGAAAGCCGGTGAGTTCGCTCACGTCCTTCACGGGAATGCCCGCGTCGCGCAGCGCCTTGGCGCTGCCGCCGGTGGACAGCAGCTCCACGCCCTTGGCGGACAGGCGACGGGCGAGCTCGAGCAGGCCCTGTTTGTCGGAGACGCTAAGCAAGGCACGGCGGATCGGTGCCGGGGACGCGGCGGACATGAGGCAGGTTCCTTGGGGGAAAGACCTCAATTATAGACCCAGGCGTCCCGCCCGCGCGGTTTGGCCGTCCTTAGGCCCGGAGCACCAGATGCAAGAGGGGAAAGGGACGGCCGCTGCCATCCAGCTCCGAGCGGCCGATCTCCACGAAGCCGTAGCGCCGGTAGAAACGCAGCGCGCGAGGGTTCTGCTCGTTCACGTCGGTGGTCCAGGCCGGGCGCGAAGGCGCTTCGGCGATCACCTCGTCGAGCAGGCGCCGGCCCAGGCCCTGGCCGTGCAGCGCGGGGTTCACGAACAAGGCTTCGACGTGGTGTGCGTTGGTGGCGATAAAGCCTTCCACCTGGCCGGCGCATTCGATCACGCGCACGTTTAGCCGTCCAAAGATCTGCGGCAGAAAGGAGCGGAAGAAGACGATGTCGTCTTCGGCAAGAAAATCATGCGTGGCGCGCACCGCCGCTTCCCATACGTCGGTGATGCGGGGTTCGTCGGCGGCAAGCGCGGCGCGGATCGAGGCGGGAAACATCACGTTGCGGTCCGTCGCGTTGCGTTACGCGAGCGAGCGGTGTCGCCTCAGAGCAGGCCGTGCGCGGCCAGCTTCTTGCGCAGCGTGGCCCGGTTGATGCCGAGCACCGCGGCGGCGCGGCTCTGGTTGCCGTCGTGCCAGGCCAGCACTTCGCGCAGGAGGGGGCCTTCGACTTCGCGAATGACGAGCGCGTGCAGGCCCTCGTCACACTCCGTGTCGCCGATGTCGGCGAGATAACGGCGGACGGTACGGCTGACGCATTCGCTCAAGGCGCTCTGCGACGAAGTCTCTTTCGGAGACTCGCTGGCAGGCAGTCTTACGGCGTTCACGGGCATTTCCCCTCACGTTCTGACACGGCGGCTACGTAGGCCACCGCAATGTTTATGGCAATACCGCGGGCGGCGGCTCGCATGGAACGCCGGGTGCAGCATAAGACGAAGGACGGAGTGTACCCTCGCGTGCCGAGAATTTTAAGTACCCGGTTCGTCGGAGGCAGACAAACCTTCAGCTACAAAATGTCCTATGGACATGCACTTGCGTTGATGGCACGACCTGTGCCTTTGCGAAAGCGGCAAAGCGACCGCCGCGCCGGGCACCGGTTTTTCCCGTGCTGCCCGTCGAATGGATGGCTATTCGAAACCGAACTCGAAGGCCACGGCCTTGCCGCCCGGGTCTTCCACTTCGAGCATCAACGCGGCGCTGCCGCCGGGCGGTATGCCCTTGCGCAGCACGGCGTTGTCGCTGAGGTATTCGGTGGGGCGCAGGCGCCGCATGGCGAGCTTGTTGCCATTGGCATCGGACAGCGTGATCGCCACCACCGGGTAAGGCTGGGCGAAGGGCGCGTCGTTGCGCAGGTTCGCGGTGACCAGCAAGGCGCCGGGCACGGAAGGGTGCGCCTGCACGTCGCGCGCCACCATGGTCAGCCGCGTGGTGTCTTGCACCAGCGGCAGCTGACAACCGAGCGTGGAGCAGGCGCTGCGCAGCATCGGGCCGATGGTGTCGTCGGCGATGAGCGCGTCGCGCTTGGCCCAGGCCACCTGCGCGCCCAAGGCGAGCAGCAACAGGGTGCACGCGGTGATCCACGGCCAGCGACGCTTCTTTTCAGGCTGCCGTGCGAAACGCGGCGCCACCACCAGGTCGGCGAACTCGTCGAGCTGGTCGCGCGGCGCGGGCACCACGACAGGCGCTTCGGCGATGGCGGGTGGCTCAGCCGCTGGCCGATAGACGGCGAGATCCAGCCGCGGTGGCTGGCCGCCTTTTTCCCACGCGGGCAGCTGCTGGAAGGGCTCCGGCGGCAGCTGGTCGCTGAGATTGGACAGTGCATCGAACGTCGCGTTGCAATGCCCGCACGCCACGATACCGCACGCGCGTGCAATCGTTTCCGCATTCAGCGAGAACACGGTGAGGCATTCGGTGCACTGGGCGTACATGAGGGCCGTAGTGATCGGGTTCGACGGCAAGCCTAGTGCACCGGCGACGACAAATCACCCGCGCACCTGCCGATATCGTGAACGGTCGCTCAGCCGCGACGCTTTCCGCTGATGCGCACCCAGTCCTCCTGGGTATCCACGCGCAACTCCTCGAACCACTCGGCGTAGCGCGCCAGCAGCTCGTCTTCCTGGCCTTGCAGGATGCCGGAAATGGCAAACGGCGCGCCGGGTTTCGCGGCGGCGGCGAAGGTGGGCGCCAGTTCGCCGAGCGGGCCGGCCAGGATGTTGGCGATGAAGACGTCGGCCGGCGATGCGACGAGGTCTTCCGGAAGGAACAGCGCAAGACGGTCCGCCACGTCGTTGCGCTCGGCGTTGTCCGCCGACGCGGTGAGCGCCTGCGGATCGTTGTCCACGCCCACGGCGCTGGCGGCGCCGAGCTTGAGCGCGGCGATGGCGAGAATGCCCGAGCCGCAGCCGAAATCGATGACGCTCTTGCCCTTCAGATCCAGGCTGTCCAGCCATGCAAGACACAGCGCGGTGGTGGGATGCGTGCCGCTGCCGAAGGCGAGGCCCGGATCCAGCCGCACCACCACGATGTCCTCATCGGCCGGCGGCTCGATGTTCCATGGATAAATCCACAGGCGCCGGCCGAACGGCATCGGCTTGAACTGATCCATCCACGCGCGTTCCCAGTCCTCGTCGGCCACATCGCGGAACTGGATGTGATCGGGCTCCAGCCAGGGCAGCAGGTCGCCCAGCGCTTCGCCGAGGCCGCGCCGGTCCGTGCCCTCCTCGAATATCGCCTGGAGCGTGATGGTCGGCCACAGCGGCAGCTCGCCCACGCCCGGCTCGAAGATGGCCTGTTCGTCCGGCGTTTCCGCATCCGCGTCCTGCAGCGTCACGGATAGCGCGCCCAGATCGTCCAGCGCTTCTTCGACGCGAGGCTGCTGTTCGGCGCGGATGGTGAGGGAAAGTTCGAGCCAGGGCATGGGTGGTTCCTGCGGTGTAGGGGCGCATTGTCGCCGATGTGGCGCGGGCTTGGGGCGAACCTCCGTATGTTCCTCAAGCCGTGTATCCCTCACCGTCATTCCCGCGAAAGCGGGAATCCAGCGCCTTTCGCCTTTCTGCCACGCAATGGAAGAGCAAAGACACTGGATTCCCGCTTTCGCGGGAATGACGGTGAGGGTGAATGGCGGTGAGGAAAAGTAGTGGAGGCATCTGTGATGCTCAGAGCGCCTCCGGCGCCACACCCATAAACCCATCGTGCCTGCGGTAGTAATCCAGCGCACGCGCCAGATCGTCCAGCGTAGACGAAGCATGGTGCCGGCGATGCACGAACAGCACTTCGGCGAAATCCGCCGCTTCCAGGAAATGGCGCAGGTGATGCTGCGCCGCGAACGGCGGCAGCGCCTCGCCGTGATCGCCGATCAGCGCATCGTCTTCGTCGGAAACGTGCGAAAGGTACAGGCGGCAGGTTGGTTCGGTGATCGCGCCGCGAATATACACCCACGCGTAGCGATCCCAGCCGTCGCCTTCGTCGAACGCCTCGGTGATGGCGTCGATGGCTTCGCGGAGTGTGAGCAGTTCGGACATCGTCGAACGAACCGGCGAGCCGCATGCGCGGCTCGCCGGCTGCACGTCAGCCGCCGGTGGCGGCCTTTTCCTTCTGCTCGGCCATGCGCTTTTCCAGGTAGTGGATGTTCTGTCCACCCTGCTGGAAGCCGACGTCGGCCATGATGCGCTGCTGCAGCGGGATGTTGCACTTCACGCCTTCGATGACCGTTTCGGCCAGCGCCAGGCGCATGCGCGCGATGGCGGTTTCGCGATCCGGGCCGTGCACGATCAGCTTGCCGATCATCGAATCGTAGTTCGGCGGAATGCGGTAGCCGTCGTACAGGTGCGTGTCCACGCGTACGCCCGGGCCGCCCGGCGCTTCGAAGCGCTTCACCGTGCCCGGCGAGGGCAGGAAGCTGTCCGGATCTTCCGCGTTGATGCGGCATTCGATCGCGTGGCCGTGGATCTGGATGTCTTCCTGGCGGATCGAGAGCTTCTCGCCGCCGGCGATCAGCAGCTGCTCGCGCACCAGGTCGATGCCGGTGATCAGTTCCGTCACCGGATGCTCCACCTGGATGCGCGTGTTCATCTCGATGAAGTAGAAGCGGCCGTCCTCGTAGAGGAACTCGAACGTGCCGGCGCCGCGGTAGCCGATGCGCAGGCAGGCTTCCACACACACCTTGCCGATCTGCTCGCGCAGTTCCGGCGTGATGCCTGGCGCGGGCGCTTCTTCCACCACCTTCTGGTGGCGGCGCTGCATGGAGCAGTCGCGTTCGCCTAGGTGGATGGCGTGGCCCTGGCCGTCGGCGAGCACCTGGATTTCCACGTGGCGCGGATTCTCCAGGAACTTCTCCATGTACACCTGATCGTTGCCGAAAGCGGCCTTCGCTTCCTGCTTGGTCATGGTGATGGCGTTGCCCAGGTGCGCCTCGGTGCGCACCACGCGCATGCCGCGGCCGCCGCCGCCGCCGGCGGCCTTGATGATCACCGGGTAGCCGATGTCGCGCGCGATGCGCATGTTCTCGTCGACGTTGTCGCCGAGCGGGCCGCCCGAGCCGGGCACGCACGGCACGCCGGCGGCCTTCATGGCGCGGATGGCTTCCACCTTGTCGCCCATCAGGCGGATCACGTCCGCGGTGGGGCCGATGAAGATGAAGCCCGATTGCTCCACCTGTTCGGCGAAGTCGGCGCGTTCGGAGAGGAAGCCGTAGCCCGGATGGATGGCCTGGGCGTCGGTGATCTCCGCCGCGGCGATGATGCGCGGGATGTTGAGGTAGCTGTCGGCCGACGGCGCGGGACCGATGCAGATGGCCTCGTCGGCCAGGCCGACGTGCTTGAGGTTGCGGTCGGCGGTGGAGTGCACCGCCACGGTTTTGATGCCAAGGCTGTGGCAGGCGCGCAGCACGCGCAGCGCGATCTCACCACGGTTGGCAATGACGACTTTTTCTAATAAGGGCATGGGAATAGAGAATCGGGAATAGGGAATCGGTGGGTCATCGCGTCGCCTCGCGTGTCTGCAGGGCATTCATCAGGCCGGTGAGCATCGCGAAAACCTCGTCGATGCACGTCCTGATGTCGGACGAAACCTTTCCATAGCCAAGTCGGGCAGCGATTTGCAGCTGCGTGTCCAGCTCCGAGAGCGAGCCGCGTGCAATCGAAAGAAAGCGCAGGTATTCGGGAGTCGAGCGACGGGCGGCACCTTCGGCGATGTTGGAAGGAACACTGATCGCCGCGCGTCGCATCTGTGCGGTCAAACCAAACCGCTCGCTGTCCGGGAACGTCGAAGAACAGGCATAGACCTGCTCCACCAGCACCATGGCCCGCTGCCAGACCGTGAGGTCTTCGTGCGGTCGCTTGGCCGATTCCCTATTCACGATTCCCTATTCCCTCGCTTATCAGCCGATCACGAACATCGGCTGGTCGAATTCCACCGGCTGGCCGTTTTCCAGCAGGATGGCCTTCACGGTGCCGGCCACGTCGGCCTCGATCTGGTTGAACATCTTCATCGCTTCGATGATGCCCAGCGTCTCGCCGGCCTTGACCTGCTGGCCGACCTTCACGAAGGCCGGGGCGCCCGGGCTGGCGGAGGCGTAGAAGGTGCCGACCATCGGCGCCTTCACCACGTGGCCGGCCGGCAGGCCAGCATCGGCGGGGGCGGCTTCGGCTGGCGCGGCTGCGGCGGCGACGGGCGCGGCGGCCACCGGGGCGGGCTGCACCACCGGCGCGGCGGCGACGGTCACGCCGCCCTTGGGCACGCGCGACAGGCGGACGACTTCTTCGCCTTCCTTGATCTCAAGTTCCGCGAGGTTGGATTCCTCGAGCAGGTCGATGAGCTTCTTGATCTTGCGCAGGTCCATGTTTCAAACCTTTTCGTTGGGGCCGCACAGGCAGCCGGAATGGAGTATGGGGACTCGGCCCGTCGTTCAGGAGGCGGCGGATGCGCCGGCGCGGTCCAGCCGGTTCAGCGCGGCGTCCAGCGCCAGCTGGTAGCTGTCCGCGCCGAAGCCGCAGATCACGCCGACGGCGATGTCCGAGAGATAGGAGTGCCGACGGAACGCCTCGCGGGCGTGCACGTTGGAAAGATGCAGTTCGATAAAGGGGATCGCCACGCCCGCCAGCGCGTCGCGCAGGGCGACGCTGGTGTGGGTGAAGGCGCCCGGGTTGATCAGGATGATCGCGGTGCCGTCCAGGCGCGCCTGGTGGATGCGGTCGATCAGCACGTGCTCGGCGTTCGACTGCAGCGCGTCCAGGCTGTGGCCCGCCGCTTGCGCGCGCTGGGTCAGCAGGGCGTCGATATCGGCCAGCGTGTCGCGCCCGTAAACCTCCGGCTCGCGGGTGCCCAGCAGATTGAGATTGGGCCCGTGCAGGACCAGGATCTTCGCCACGCCACTATCCATGGATTGCGCCGGCGGGGCCGGCGTCCGGCGCGGAGTGTGCGCGTCCCGGCGGATGTTGTCCAGTTCGGCGCAGTTCGGCGATGTTTAACGGAGAAGTCACGGAAAAACCGTGCGGCCACGTATGGCCCCGGAAACCGCATCAGGGCGCGGTTGGTGCGGCCCAGGCCTTGAGGTCGTCGGCGTCCAGCACGCCGCGGCGGCTGAACAGCACGCGGCCGTTATCGTCCAGAAGCACGCTGTAAGGCAGCACTTCGCCGACGTTCCCCAGGCGTAGCGAGGTGCTGGGGCTTTCCAGGCTGCCCAGCAGGATGGGGTAGTTGACCGGATGGGCCTGCAGGAAGGCGCGCGCCTGCGCCGGGTCGTCCATCGCGATACCGAGGATGATCGGCCCGGTTTTGCCGGCCTGTTCGCCGACGTTCGCCTGGGCCTTTACCAGTGCCGGCATTTCCTCCCGGCAGGGACCGCACCAGCTTGCCCAGAAGTTGAGCAGCACGCGGCGGCCACGGTAATCGGAGAGGCGATGTTCCTTGCCGTCCAGGCCGGCCAGCGCCAGATCGGGGACGATCTCGCCCGGAACCGCCACATGCACACCGTCCGGCACGCGGGCGCGCTGGCTGGCGTGCTGCAGCCAGCCGCCGGCGACGGCGGCCAGTACGGCGGCGCCGAGAATGGTCCAGTTGCTGCGGCTCATCATGGATTGGTGGCGACCGGCGTGCCCGCCGCCTTGGTCAGGGCGTCTTCCACCAGCGAGGAGGTGAGCACCGTCGGCAGGCGCTGGCCGTGGCCGCCGTCCTTGGGAAACACCACGTAGAGCGGCACGCCCGGCGAGTGGTACTCCTGCAGGAAGGCGGTGATCGCCGGGTCCTCGTTGGTCCAGTCGCCCTTCATGTAGACCGCGCCGGTCTTCCTGAGCAGGTCGCGGAAGGAATCGGTGTTCAGCACGGCGTGTTCGTTGGCCTTGCAGGTGACGCACCAGTCGGCGGTCATGTCCACGAACACGGGCGTGCCCGCCTTGCGCAGCTCGGCGAGCCTGGCTGGGGTGAAGGCCACGGTGTTCTCCGCGACCTGCGCCGCCTTGTCGCCGCTCGCCGGCACGGGCAGGCGGGCCAGCGTGTAGAGCGAGAGCACCGTGAGCAGCGCGGGCACCAGCACCCAGGCGCGCACGGCGGTGCTCTTCCAGCGGCTCTTCTCGAACCACCACAGCGTCGCCGCCAGCCACACCGCGGCCACCAGCAGCACGCCCACCGCGTCGGCACCGCGCTGGTTCGCCAGCACCCAGGCCAGCCACGCGGCCGAGAGATACATGGGGAAGGCCAGCACCTGCTTGAGCGTTTCCATCCAGGCGCCCGGCCGTGGCAGCAGGCGGGCGAGGGCGGGCACGAAGCCGATGGCCAGGAAGGGCAGCGCCAGTCCCAGGCCCAGCGTGAAGAACACCAGCAGCGCCTGCGCCGCCGGGGCCGCGAAGGCGTAACCCAGGGCCGGGCCCATGAGCGGCCCGGTGCAGGGGCTGGCGACGACCACGGCGAGCACGCCGACGAAGAAATCGCCGCGCCAGCCCTGCTGGTTGGCCAGCGAGCTGCCGACGTTGCCGAGCGAGCCGCCGAACTGCACCACGCCCGACAGCCACAGGCCGGCGGTGAGCATGATCAGCGCCAGCGCGGCCACCACCGGGGCGTACTGCAGCTGCGCGCCCCAGGCCTTGGCCACGGCGATCACCACCAGGCCCAGCACCACGAAGCTGACCAGCACGCCGGCCGTGTAGGCCAGCGCGTGGCTGCGTCGCCGCGCGTGGCTCTCGCCGCTTTCGATCACGGAGACGACCTTGATCGAAAGCACCGGCAGCACGCAGGGCATGAAGTTGAGAATCAGGCCGCCCGCCAGGGCGAACAGCAGCGCGAGGGCAAGGCCCAGCGATTCCTCATGCGCGGGCGGCATTTCCGGCGCGGGCTCGGCGGCGGTGCCGCTGGTCGGCGCGGCGCTACCCAGGTCGATGGCCAGTGCGCGGGTCATCAGCGGATAGCAGATGCCGCCGTCTTGGCAGCCCTGGAAGCTGGCTTCCAGGTTCACCGTGCGAAGGCCGCCCGTATCGCCCTGAATGGCGACGGGCAGCTCGACCTGGTCGAAGAACACCGTGGTCTTGCCGAAGTGGGCGTCCTCGTGTTCCACGCCGGCCGGCCACTCCGGCTTGGCCAGCGAGAGCCCGGCATCCTTGAGCTTCAGCGCGGTCTGATCGCGGTACAGGTAATAGCCCTTGGGCATGGTCCAGCGCAGCAGCAGGTGCTGGCGGTCCTTGGCGAGCGCTTCCAGATGAAAGGCCTGCTCGGCCGGCAGGGCAGCGCCATCGCCACCACCGCGGGTGGAACCCAGCTTGCCCAGCGCCGCGCCCAGCGAATCGCCCGTGCCGGCCGAGGCCGCACCCGCCGCGGGAATCGCCAAGCTCAGCTGCTCGGTATGCGGCGGATAGCAGATCTTCGGAGCCACCTCGTGGCAGCCCTGGTACTGCACGCTGAGCTTCAGCGTCGTGGTGCCAGCGGCGACCGTGTACGGCACCGTCGCGTCCACGCCGTGGTGATAGGTCTCCACGTCGCCCAGGTACTCGTCGTGATGCTTCTCGCCGTCGGGCAGCTGCGCCTCGCCCAGGGTCACGCCGTCGGCGGCCTTGAACTTCATGCGGCCGCGATAGAGGTAATAGTCGGGCGCGATGGTCCAGTGCAGCTTCACCACGCCGGGCGTGGAGGCATCGGCGCTGAGCTTGTAGGCCTCGGTGACCGGCAGCAGGCCGTCGAGATCGTCCTGCGCCAGCGCGGGCAGGGCGCCGAGCAGCAGGCAGAGCAGGGTGAGGAAACGGGCGGCCCACCGGCCGGTAGGGATCAGGCGCATTGCGGCTCCGACTGGGGAGAGGCCCGCGCCAGGGCGCAGGGCGAATCGGGATTATGGCGCAGCCGGGGAATCCCGGCAGCGAAGAGACTACCGGGGATCAGGCGTGTTCCGTGCTTACTTCGTTCAGGACGCTACCGCGGTTACGCGGGCGTACCAGCCCGGTGGTCAGCGCCACGCCCAGCAGGATCACCACGCAGCCGCCGCCCATCGCCAGCGTCACCGGCTCATGCAGGAACAGCAGGCCCCACAGCACGCCGAACACCGGGATCAGGAACATCACCACCATGCTGCGCGACGCGCCGACGCGGGCCATCAAGCCATAGAACAGCACATAAGCCAGCGAGGTGCAGAGCGCGGCCAGGCCCAGCACCGCCAGCCAGGACATCCAGCCCGGCGTATGGCTGGGCCACATCCAGATCGTGAAGGGCAGCAGCAGCACCGCGGCGGCCAGCTGGCTGCCGGTGGCGACGCTGAGCGGCGTGACGCCGCTGCGCAGGCGGCGATGGCTGTAATGGGCGCCGAAGGTGTAGCAGACGTTGGCGCCCAGGCAGGCGGCCATGGCCCAGCCGGCGGCATGCGCGCTGCCGCTGAAACCCACGGTGCCGGCCACCAGCCACACCACGCCGGTGAAACCGACCACCAGGCCGCTGGCCTGCGTGGCGCTCAGCTTCTCGTCCAGCAGCATCCAGCCCGACAGCGCCACCAGCAGCGGCGCGATGGCGTCGGAAATGGCGGAGACACCGGCCGGCAGGCTCTTCGCCGCGAACGAGAACAGCACGAACGGCAGCGCCGAATTGGCGATGCCCACGATGGCGATATCGCGCCAATGCCTGCGCATCTCGCCCAGCCGCGTGCGCGTCAGCAACGGAATGGAACAGATCGCCGCGCCGATGGCGCGCATGCCCGCCAGCGCCATGCCGCCGAACTCGTCGGCGCCCATGCGCATGAACAGGAACGAGGCGCCCCAGAGGGCTCCCAGCAACAGCAGTGCGGCGATGTCGGAGGTTTTCATGGCTTTGCTCTGTAGCTCTTGTTCGTCATTCCGGCGCAGGCCGGAATCCAGTGGCCTCAGGAACGGGTCTTCGCGACAGCCTGTCCTTCCTGCTGCTGGATTCCGGCCTGCGCCGGAATGACGACGTGTGTGAGACGGCTATCCATTTGGAAGCCTAGCCGCCCATAGTGTCAGAACCTGTCAGCAGACTTCACCCTTCCGTTGCATCAGGACTGCGGCTTCGATCCCTGCCCGAACAGCACGCGGCGTTCTTCCTCCGACAGCGGCTGCTTGGGCTGGTATGCGTTCTCCACGCCCTCGTAGGTGCGCAGCGTGGCGGGGCGTTGCGACATGGCGATGAACCAGCGTTCCAGGTGCGGGAAATCCGCCAGGTTCTGGCCATGCGCCTCGTGCGGCACGATCCACGGATAGCAGGCGATGTCGGCGATGGAGAACTCGCCGGCGATGAACTCGCGTCCCTCCAGCCGGCGATCGAGCACGCCGTAGAGGCGCGCCACTTCGCGCGTGTAGCGATCGATGGCGTAGGGCACCTTTTCCGGCGCATACACATGGAAGTGCCCGGCCTGGCCTGCCATCGGGCCCAGCCCGGACACTTGCCAGAACAGCCACTCCAGCACCTCCACGCGGCCGGCGGTGTCCTTGGGAATGAACCGGCCGATCTTCTCGGCCAGATACAGCAGGATGGCGCCCGACTCGAACACGGTCTGCGGCGCGCCGCCGCCGGCCGGCGCGTGGTCCACGATGGCGGGAATCTTGTTGTTCGGCGAAATGGCCAGGAACTCGGGCTTGAACTGCTCGCCCTTGCTCAGGCTCACCGGCGTGATGAAGTAGGGCAGGCCCGCCTCTTCGAGGAACAGCTTGAGCTTCAGGCCGTTGGGCGTGGCGGCGAAGTACAGCTCGATCATGGCACGGCTCCAAAAGGATGATGGGCGCAGTGTCCGGGTTCCACTGGTCTTGAAAAAGGTCCAGATCGCGGGAATTCTTTAGGACCAGTTGCCGCCCGGACGCCGGTATGGACCAACCCCTGGCTTTTCCGCTGGATATCCCCGTGCGCGGCCGCCTGCAGGCGCTGCACGGGCAGCTGCGGGCGGCGATTCTGGACGGGCGGCTGCGCATGGGCCAGGCGCTGCCTTCGACCCGCGCGCTGTCCAGCTCGCTGGGCGTGTCGCGCAATACCGTGGTGGCGGCCTACGACCTGCTGCTCAGCGAAGGCTATGTGGTGGCGCGCCAGGGCGCCGGCTATGTGGTGGCGCACGCCAGCGCATCGCCAGCAGGCGCATCGCGCACGGAGGCGCGGATCGAGGAGCGGCTGCAGCCGCGATGGCGCGATGCGATCACGCCGGCGCCGATGAATGCCTTGCCACCGTCGCGCTATGACTTTCGCGTGGGCATGCCCGACGCCTCGCGTTTCCCGTTCGAGGTGTGGCGCAAGCTCTCCGCCCGGGCTTTGCGCACGCTCACGCACGCCATGTCCGCCTACGACGCCGTGGAAGGACGAGCCGCCTTGCGCGAAGCCATCGCGGGGCATGTGTCATTTGCGCGCGCCGTGAGCTGCAGCGCGGCCGACATCATGGTCACCGGCGGCGCGCAGCAGGCGTTCGACCTGCTGGCGCGCATCCTGGTGACGCCGGGGCGGACGGTGCTGGCGGTGGAAGACCCTGGCTACCCGCAGCTGCGCGTGACCTTCGAAGCCGCCGGCGCCCGCGTGGTGCCGGTGCCGGTAGACGAGGAAGGCCTGATCGTCGAGCGCATTCCACCCGAGGCGCGCGTCATCTACGTCACCCCTTCGCACCAGTTTCCCACCGGCATGGCGATGTCGCCGGCACGGCGCGTCGCGCTGCTCGAGTTTGCGCGGCGGCATGGCGCGGTGATCGTGGAGGACGACTACGACGGCGAATTCCGCTACGGCGGGCGTCCGCTCGATGCGCTGCAGACGCTGGATCGCGACGGCTCGGTGTTCTACGTCGGCACCTTTTCCAAGAGCCTGTTTCCGACTTTGCGCCTGGGCTACGTGGTGGCGCCGCCCTGGGCCATGGCCGCGCTGGGCAGCGTGCGGCAATTCGTGGATCGCCACAGCGACCTGCTGGCGCAGGACACGCTTGCGTTGTTCATTGCGGAAGGCCATCTCGCACGGCACGTGCGCAAGATGCGGCGCATCTACGCGGAGCGGCGCGATGCCCTGCTCGAAGCCCTGTCGCGGCACGCCGGCGAAGCCTTGCGTCCGCTGGCCTCGGACGCCGGGCTGCATATCACCACCGAACTGCACTGGCCCGTGCCGGCGGGCAAGATCGTCGAGCACGCCGCGGCGCAGGATCTGCGCATCGAGGCGCTGGATGGCTACGCCATCGGCGGGCACAAGCCCAACGGCCTGCTGTTCGGCCTCGGCGGCGTGCCGGCCACGCGCATGGACGAAGCGGTGCGCGTGCTGGCGCGCGTGCTCGACGCACATCGCCCGCGCTGACACTGGTTCCCTCGTTTCCGCGCGAACTGGACCTGTCGGCGCGTGGGTCGTCGGCGCAGCATGCGGGGCCTCTCCTTCAAGGATGTTCCCGTGCGTACCTTTGTCCTGCTTTGCCTGTGGTTGTGCTGCGCGCTGGCGCATGCGTCCGAGTCCGGCCAGTCGCGCGCGGAAACCGCCGGCCGCAGCCTGGTCGGCCAGCCCGCGCCGCGCATGGTGCTCAAGACCATCGACGGTCAGACCATCGACCTCGGAACGCTTTATGGCAAGAAGGCTGTCTACCTGAAATTCTGGGCCACCTGGTGCGTGCCGTGCCGCGAGCAGATGCCGCACTTCGAGCGTACCTACGAGCAGGCCGGTCCGGACATGGCGGTGATCGCCATCGACGTGGGCTTCGACGACAGCGTCGAGGAAGTGCGCAAGGTGCAGAAGCAGCTGGGGCTCGGCATGCCCATCGTGTTCGACGACGGCTCGCTGGGTGAGGCTTTTCATCTGCGCGTGACGCCGCAGCACGTGGTGATCGGCCGCGACGGCCGCATCCTCTACGTGGGGCACGAGGCGAACGACAAGCTGGATGCCGCGCTGGCGCAGGCCCGCACGAGTTCGACGGCGCAGACCGCATCGGCCGCCACGCCGAAGGACGAACCGCACTACGACATCGGCGACCGCGTGCCCGCTTTCGACGTGCGCACATTGGATGGAAAGTCGTTGCCGGCCTTTGGCGTGCGGCCGGGACAGACCACGGTGCTGCTGTTCCTCTCGCCGTGGTGCGAGTCCTACCTCGCCAAGAGCCGGCCGGCGTTGGCAGCAAGTTGCCGCACGGCGCGCGAGCGCGCCGAGCTGCTGGCGCGCGACGGCCAGGCACGCTGGCTGGGCATCGCCTCGGGCCTGTGGGCCAGCCACGACGAGCTGGCCGAATACCAGCGCGAGCACCACATCGCCATGCCGCTGGCGCTGGACGATTCGGGCGCGCTGTTCCGGCGTTTCCGCGTGATGCACGTGCCCACGGTGATCGTGCTGGATGCGCAGGGCAAGGTGCTTCGCCGCAGCGAGGATGTCGACGCGGCGGTGCCTGCACGGCAGACAGCACTGACGGCACGCTGATCGTGCGCGCCGCCCGCGCCATTGCCTGGATGCTGCTCGCCGCGGCGACGCCGGCGATGGCCACGCACGACGAATCGCTGCTCACCGCCGCCTTGACGCGCGCGCCCGGCCAATCGCTCGAAGCCTTGCGCGTGACGTATGCACCGGGCGAGAGCTGGTTCGAGCCGGCGGCGGCGCGGCATTTGGTAAGTGCGAACGCCAGCGACAGCGAGCGCGTCACTTTCTTGGTGGTGTTCGTGGGAAAGGCGCCGAACTAGCGCCATTCCATGATTCCAGAACGTTGCGTCATTACCTCACCGTCATCCCCGCGAAAGCGGGGATCCAGCGACTTTCGATTTCACGGCGGGTTGAAAGACACTGGATCCCCGCTTTCGCGGGGATGACGGTGAGGGGAAATGACGGTGAGGGAGGCGAGGGACGGTGAGAAGAGAAATATCCCGCAGCGAAATCGAGCGAAGACTGCGAGTACCTGCGGCTACGCTCACCCCGGATCCCGCACCCAATCCAGATAAGGGCCATGCCCCTCGGCCACCGGCACGGCGATCAGTTCCGGCAGCTCATAGGGATGCAACGCCACCAACCGCTCCTTCAATGCGGGAAAGCGCGCAGCCGTGGTCTTGATCAGCAGCAGTTCCTCGCTGTCGGTCACTACCTCGCCTTTCCAGCGATAGGTGGAAGCCACGGCGGGGATGCGGTTCACGCAGGCGGCGAGCTGTTCGCCCACCAGGGCCTCGGCCAGCTTCTGCGCGCTGGCGGCGTCGGGGCAGGTGCAATAGCAGAGCAGGACGGTATCGGACATCACGACCTCGACGACATCAGTCCGTAGTTGGCGAACTTGGCGAGCACGTCGGCGACTTCCTCATCGGTAAGCATCACCGGCGTGCCGACCTGCAGGGACAGCGCGTACTGGCGCGCCAGGTTCTCCACCTCCACCGCGCGCCACATGGCCTGCGCCAGCGTGCTGCCCAGCGCGATCATGCCGTGGTTGGCCATCAGGCAGACCAGCCGGCCTTCCAGCGCGGCCAGCACCGCGTCGGACAACGCCTGGGTGCCGTAGGTGTGGTAATCGGCGCAGCGGATCGAGTCGCCGCCGCCCACCGCGATCATGTAGTGGGCCGGGGGAATCGCTTTCCGGCACATCGCCAGCGCCGTGGCGTAGGGCGGATGGACATGGACCACCGCCCGGGCGTCGGGCCGGGCCAGGTAGATGTCCCGATGGAAGCGCCACTCGCTGGAGGGCCGCTGGCCGGCGGGCCACTGGCCGTCGCGGTCCACCAGCACGATGCCCTCGGGAGTGATTTCCTCGTACGGCGTGCCGCTGGGCGTGATCAGGAAACCCTCGCCGCAGCGGGCGCTCAGGTTGCCGGAGGTGCCCTGGCTGAGGCCGGAGGCCGCCAGCCGAGCGCCTTGGGTCACGAGCTCCTGGCGTAGCGTCGGCTCATCGCTCACGGGCGGGTCTCTCGGGGGCAGGCCGGCATGGTCGTCGGTCCCGCCGGCCCTGTCGATAGCAAAAAGCCGGCAGATTTCCCCTCGAAGCGACTTGAAAGGCCCCCGGGGCTCCCCCATTGGAGAACCCAGCCATCGGACGGGCGCCTCTTGCAGGGGGCTTTTGCGTCGTTATTATTAGCACTCACCTCCGGGGAGTGCTAACAGCGCCGGCACAGGCGCCACTCCGGGGTACCGAATCCTGTTCAACCAACCGAAGCTGGAGCCCATACCATGAGCAAACTGCGTCCGCTGCACGATCGCGTCATCGTCAAGCGCCTCGAAGAAGAGCGCGTCTCCGCTGGCGGCATCGTCATCCCCGACAGCGCCACCGAAAAGCCGACCCGCGGCAAGGTCATCGCTGCCGGCACCGGCCGCATCCTGGAAGACGGCAAGGTCCGCCCGATGTCCGTGAAGGAAGGCGACACCGTGCTGTTCGGCAAGTACGCCGGCCAGGAAATCAAGATCGACGGCGAAGAGCTGGTCTTCCTGAAGGAAGACGACATCGTGGCTGTGATTGAAGGCTGATTGGCTTGATGGGGTCCAGCGCGAGATCCGCGCTTTGTAGCCACCCCGTCGCCAGCGTTCCCATTCCTAATTCAATTTTTTTGAGGCAAAAAAATTATGGCAGCTAAAGAAGTCCGCTTCGGCGAAGACGTCCGCGCCCGCATGCTCAAGGGTGTGAACACCCTGGCGAACGCGGTGAAGGTCACCCTGGGTCCGAAGGGCCGCAACGTGGTGCTCGAGAAGAGCTTCGGCGCCCCGACCGTCACCAAGGACGGCGTCTCCGTCGCCAAGGAAATCGAACTGGCCGACAAGTACGAGAACATCGGCGCGCAGATCGTCAAGGAAGCCGCTTCCAAGACCTCCGACGTGGCCGGCGACGGCACCACCACCGCCACCGTGCTGGCCCAGGCGTTCATCCAGGAAGGCCTCAAGGCCGTGGCCGCCGGCATGAACCCGATGGACCTCAAGCGCGGCATCGACCACGCCGTCACCGCCGCCGTGGCCGAGCTGAAGAAGCTCTCCAACCCGACCGCTGACGACAAGGCCATTGCCCAGGTCGGCACCATCTCCGCCAACTCCGACTCCGCCATCGGCGAAATCATCGCCACCGCGATGAAGAAAGTCGGCAAGGAAGGCGTGATCACGGTCGAGGAAGGCTCGGGCCTGGAGAACGAGCTGGACGTGGTCGAGGGCATGCAGTTCGACCGCGGCTATCTGTCGCCGTACTTCATCAACAACCAGCAGTCGCAGCAGGTGGAACTGGACGACCCGTTCATCCTGATCCACGACAAGAAGATCTCCAACGTGCGCGAGCTGCTGCCGGTGCTCGAAGCCGTCGCCAAGGCGGGCAAGCCGCTGCTGATCGTCGCCGAGGAAGTGGAAGGCGAAGCGCTGGCCACCCTGGTGGTCAACACCATCCGCGGCATCGTCAAGGTCGCCGCCGTGAAGGCGCCGGGCTTCGGTGACCGCCGCAAGGCCATCCTGGAAGACATCGCCATCCTCACCAATGGCGTGGTGATCTCCGAAGAAGTGGGCCTGGCCCTCGACAAGGCCACCATCACGGATCTCGGCCGCGCCAAGCGCGTGGTGATCACCAAGGAAAACACCACCATCATCGACGGCGCCGGCGAAGCCGAGCGCATCCAGGCGCGCATCAAGCAGATCAAGGCGCAGATCGAAGAGACCTCTTCGGACTACGACCGCGAGAAGCTGCAGGAGCGCGTGGCCAAGCTGGCTGGCGGCGTGGCCGTCATCAAGGTTGGCGCCGCCACCGAAGTGGAAATGAAGGAAAAGAAGGCCCGCGTCGAAGACGCCCTGCACGCCACCCGTGCGGCCGTTGAAGAAGGCGTGGTCCCGGGCGGCGGCGTCGCCCTGATCCGTTCGCTCAAGGCCATCGAAGGCCTGAAGGGCGCCAACGCTGACCAGGACCTGGGCATCGCCATCACCCGTCGCGCCCTGGAAGCCCCGCTGCGCGCCATCGTCGCCAACGCCGGCGACGAGCCGTCCGTCGTCCTGAACAAGGTGAAGGAAGGCAACGGCAACTTTGGCTACAACGCCGCCACCAGCGAATTCGGCGACATGATTGCCTTCGGCATCCTGGACCCGACCAAGGTGACCCGTTCGGCCCTGCAGTTCGCCGCCTCGGTGGCCGGCTCGATCATCACGACCGAAGCGGCCGTGACCGAAGTGCCGAAGAAGGAAGAAGCCCACTCGCACGGCCCGGCCGGCGGCATGGGCGGCATGGGCGGCATGGACTTCTAAGTCCAGGCCTTCCAGGCATCGCAACACCGGAAAACCCCGCCATGGCGGGGTTTTCTTTTTCTCGCCCAAGGCGTCGCCGAAGCGGCGAAAAACTTTCCGCCGGCCATTTCCATTTCGGCGGGCTTGCACGTCTTAGCCCTTGTCACAGTCATCAGCGGGTTGGCGAGCCTTGAACGAACGGAATCTTCAGCCAGGGGAGGAACCCCTGGACGCCGATCTGGTGTTCGCCGCTAGCGGCTGCGCTTACGCGGCGCAACGCTCCCTGGAGCGCGAATTGCGGTGGGCGGGGATAACCAGCCCGCTGGCGACTGGACACAGGGATCAGGAGGCCACGGACGGCCAACCCGGTCCCATGCTTTGGTGGCGCTCGTTGCGCGGGCGCAGCGACTGGGAAGGGCATGCCGGCCAGCGCGCCCTGATGGCCGCCAAATACGTGGTGCGCGCGATGAGCATGCCGCTGCGCCATCACGGTTACCTGGCCTTCCTCGCCTCGCACCCCTTGCTGCGCGCCTGCGTGGCCTGCGATCCGCGCCTGCAGGAGCGCCACCAGCATCGTTTCGTCAACCGCCAGTGGCATCGCGAGGACCGCGTGCAGGCGCTGCAGGCGCATTACCGGCTACTGCTCGAGCGCTGGCCGGCGGAGCTGTTCGAATCGGTCTACGTGCAGGGGCGCGCCACGCTCGGCGCGTTCACGCTGAAGGACGGCAGCGAGGCTCGGCTGCACCTGCGTCCTCCCGCGCACATGGCCTGCGAGGGCGAGCTGGTCATCGAGCTCACCGACGCCAACGACCGCACGCTCTATCGCCTGGTGCTCACGCTCATCGACGACGACACGCTGGCCATCGGCTGCATCCAGGGACCAGCGGGCCTGCACGGACGCGAGTCGGTGCGCGAGCTGACGCGCAACATGCATGGCATGCGTCCCAAGCAGCTGATGCTGGTGCTCGCCTACGCCTTCGCCGGCCAGTGCGGCCTGCGGCGTATCCTCGCCGTGGGGAATCTGGCGCATCCGCTGCAGGGGCGCACGCGGCTGTTCTCCGATTACGATGCGTACTGGCTGGAGCAGGGCGGCGTGGCCATCGAGGATGGCTGGTTCCTGATGCCGCCCACCTTGCACCATCGCACGGAAGCGGAACTGGAAAGCAAGCGCCGCGCCTTGTTCCGGCGTCGCGCCGAACTGCGCTGGGATGCGGTGAAACTCTTGAATGACGCGTTGCGCCCGGTGGCATGGTGGCGCGATGCGGCGGAGGCGTCGGCGGCCATGGCGTCGTGGCCGCCGCTGCCGGACGTGACCAGGGCAGCCTAGTGGACAAACCCGACAGCACGCCTGCTCACCCAGGCGTGAACCTCGATCCGGCGTTCGCGCTGCGCATCACCGACCTGTTCCGCGAGCACAACCGCGCGCTCGTGGCGTTCCTGCAGTGCCGCCTGAATTCCCTGTCCGACGCCCAGGAGGTGGCGCAGGAAGCCTATGTGCGCCTGGTGACGATGGAGCGTCCCGAACAGGTCGATTCGCTGCGCGCCTACCTGTTCCGCGTGGCTTCGAACCTGGCGGTGGATCGGCTGCGCGCGCGCCAGGTGCGTGCGGACAACCCCATCGAGGTGCCGGACGATGACCTGCACCTGGCGCCCATTCCCGAGCGACATGTGCACGCCACCGGGCAATTGCAGGAGCTCTACAAGGCGTTGCGCGAACTGCCGGCCAAGACGGGACGTGCCTTCGTCATGCACGTCATCGAGGGCCGCGAGATCAGCGCCATCGCACGGGCCATGAAGATCAGCGAGCGCATGGTGCGCTATCACGTCGCCAACGCCCTGGCTCATTGCCGCGCGCGGGTAGACGAACCGGAGATGCCATGATGGCCAACACCTCACACGACCAAAACCTGCGTGTCGCCGCCGACTGGTGGATGCGGCTGCGCGACCCCGCTGCGACGGAACGGACGACCGAGCAGTGGCTGGCCTGGACCGACGAAGACCCCGCGCACCTCACCGCGTTCGAGCGCGTGACCGAACTGGCCGCGCGCCTGCAGGCGCTGGGCGAGGTATCGCGCGAGCGCCTGATCGCGGAGTTCGCCCCGCCGCAGGCTTCGCCGCGCCGCGGTTGGATACCCGCGGCCGCGGCGGCGGCCGTGGTGCTCGCGCTGGGCAGCGTCATGGGCTGGCAGGCCATGTCCGGCAGCGTCGCCACGCAGGACTACGCCAGCGCCATCGCCACGCAGCGCAGCGTGACGCTGGAAGACGGCACGCGCATCACGCTGGGCGGCGCCACGAAACTGACCACGCGCTTCAGCAGCGGACGGCGCGAGGTGGAGCTCAGCGCGGGCGAGGCGTACTTCGAGGTCGTGCACAACGCGCGCCGCCCCTTCGTGGTGCATGCGGGCGACGTGACCATCGAGGACATCGGCACGGCGTTCAACGTGCGCCGCACGGGCAGCTACGTCACCGTCGCCATGGCCGAAGGCCGCGTGCGCGTGGCCGACGCCACCGGCGGTTCGCACAACAGCCTGGAGGCCGTGGCCGGCCAGTCGGTGACCTACGACCCCGCGCACGCCGCCATGAACGTCACCGCCAGCGACCCGGCCGAAGCGGCCGCCTGGCGTAACGAGCGCCTGGCCTTCGACAACGAGCCGCTGTCGGTGGTGGTGGCCAACATCAACCGCTATCGCGCACAACCATTGCGCATCGCCGATGCCGACCTGAACACGCTGACCTTCACCGGCACCGTCAAGGCGGACGCCATCGACGATTGGCTGCAGGCCCTGCCGCAGGTGTTGCCGTTGCGGGTGGGTACGGTCGGCGGCGAGACCGTGCTTTCCGATGCGCATCCCAAGGCGCAGCCGCACTGACGATCGCGTCTCGGGGTGACAGCCCGTCGAAAGAAAGCGTTCATGCATTTGTCGTAACGACACAACGCGACCGCCGCGTGTCACACTCGGAGCTTTCGCTTGCCTAGAAGCGGGGGCCATGAGGAAAGCTGTGACGCTGCTGCTGTCGGGCAGCCTGTCGATGTGCGTCTGCCTGGCCGTGCCCGGCAGCTGCATCGGCGCTCCGCGCGTCGCGGCGGAATCCTCGTCCCAGGCATCCCGCCTCGACTTCGCCATTCCTGCGCAACCGTTGGCCACCGCGCTGCTGGCCTTTGGCAAGCAGGCCAACGTGCAGGTGCTGACGGCGGGTTGCACGGTCGCGCGCTTCCGCTCGCTGGGCGCCACGGGCAACCTCACTGTGCAGGCGGCGCTCGCCAGGCTGCTGGAAGGCACCGGCCTGGTCTACGAGTTCACCGGCCAGGGCACCGTGGTGATCACCGCGCCGGAAGCACCGGGCAAGAAAGCATCGCCATCGGCCAAGCCGCCGGAGGTGAGGGAACTCACCTCCGTCGAAGCCAATGCGCTGATCGGGCGCGACGTCGGCTTCAAGGCGTCGCTGACCAGCATCGGCTCGCGCAACGACGCCGACCTGATCGACGTGCCGCAGTCGGTCAGCGTGGTGACGCGCGACGTGATGACCTCGCAGCAGGCGGTCACCGTGGAAGACGTGGTGCGCAACGTGGCGGGCGTGGCCTATGTCGATGGCGCAGACGGCCTGCCGTTGTTCCAGATCCGCGGCTTCTATACCGGCAACGGCCTCATCGACGGCATGCCCAACAGCAATGCGGGCTCGGGTGATTTTCCGCCGCTGGTCGCGCTGGATCGCGTCGAGGTGATCAAGGGGCCGCAGTCGATCCTCGGCGACTCCAATGGCAACAGTTTTGGCGGCCTGATCAACGTCACCACCAAGCAACCGCAAAGCGTGCCGCTGCACGAGATCAGCTACACACTGGGCGAGCGGGGACAGGTGCAGGCGGCGGTGGACCTCACCGGCCCGCTGGGCCATGACCCGCGGCTCACCTACCGGCTGGTGGTTTCCGGCGACTACGCCGACCGCTCGCCGCAGGGCTATCGCAACCGCCGCAGCGGCTACCTCGCGCCATCCATCGGCTGGACAAGCTCGAGCACGCAGCTGGTGGTGGGTTTGCAGCGCATCCTCAATCGCCTGCCGGTGCCCGATCACGCCGTGCTGCTGGGCGACACGGCGGGCAGCACGACGCCGTTCGGCCTGCTTACGGGCAATGCCTACGACTACGCCAACTACCAGACCAACCGCCTGTACTACCTGCTTGACCAGCAGCTGGGCCATGCCTGGACCTGGCGCAGTCGCGGGCAGTACGTGCAGCAGCGCAACGATTCGCAAGGCTGGACAATGAACAACCCCACGCTGTTCGGCGACACGTCGCCGTATGCCGAAGCCTATCGGTACAGCGATGCGTATTACTCCATGCAGAACGATTTCATCCGCGTGTTCGGCACCGGGCCGGTGACGCACACGGTGACCCTGGGCATGGATTATTCGCGTTCGCGCGTGGGCCGCACCGACGATGCCGTGCACGTGTACGACGGCGTCTACAACCTGTTCGCCGACCCCGCCTTGCCGCGCGTGTCCGCCGTGATGCAGCCGGACGACAACGTGCCCATCGCCGGCTCGCCGTGGTCGGTGAACAGCGGCCTGTTCCTGCAGGATCAGCTCTCGCTCGGCGAGCACTGGGACATGCTGGTGGCGGCGCGCCGCTCGTACTACGAAGTGTCGTCCACCGATTCGGAAGGCAATCCGTGGACGCCACGACGGACCAAATGGGTGCCCAACGCGGGCATCGTCTACAAGCTCACCCCGGACATCGCCTTCTACGGTGGCACGAGCAACGGTTTCCAGCCGCTGTCGTATCTCGGGGAAAACGGCCGGCCGCTGGTGCCGGCGTTGTCGCGCCAGCTGGAAGTCGGCGCCAAGCTCAACCTCTTTCACGAGCAGGCGTGGCTGGCGGTGTCGCTGTACCGCATCATGCTCGATCACAGCTATCTGTTTCTCGAGGAAACGCCCAACGTCGCGAGTTTCGGGCCGGGGCAGACCAATCGCGGACTGGAGATCGAGTTCGCCGGACGAGTGGCGCCGGGGCTGGACATCACCGGCAGCTACACTAATGCCCAGATCAGCAACCACGACGGCACGGCACCCACCGGCGCGCCGCGGCAGCGTTTCAATCTGTGGGCCAGCTACTGGTTCCAGGGCGGCGCGCTGAAGGGCTGGGGCATCGCTGGCGGCGTACAGGCGCGCAGCCGCTCGCTGGGGCAAAGCCTGGATTACTCCACCTACTTCCCGTCGCCAGGGCAGGCCGAGGTCGATGCCAACGTCTCCTACCGCACCGATCGCTGGCGCATGACGCTGGGCGTGAAGAACCTGTTCGCGCGCACGCTGTACGCGTCGGATTTCAACGAAACCTTTGTGCCCTTGCGCACGCGGCGCAGCGTGGTTCTCTCGGGCGCCTACGACTTCTGATTCGCAGCATGAAAAAACCCCGGGAGTCGCCTCCCGGGGTTTTCGGTTCACTCGTGCGGAACGACTTACTGCTTCGGCGTGGCCGGTGCGCCGCCCTCGGCCTTGGTGGCTTCGGTCTTGGTCGCGTCGGTGGCCGCCGACTTCGCCTTGTGGGCGCTGTGCTTGGCCTTGTGGCCGGTTTCCGTGGCCTTGGTGGTGGCGGCGTCGGTGGTGGACTTGGCCGTGTCCTTCGCTGCCGCACCCGCGGTGGTCGCGGCGGCTTCGGTCTTCGCGGCCGGAGCGGCGTCCTGCGCGAATGCCGGAACGGTCAGGACGGAAGCGGCGGTGACGAAGAGAGCGGCAAGCATGGTCTTACGCATGAGGTAAACCTCCAGTGTGGGAATGCCAGCGAAGGCGTTGCTTCGTGGCTGGGATCCAAGCTAGACGCGGATCGCTCTACCGAACCTGAACGGAACCGGCTCCCTTTAGCGCGCAGACAGATCGATGAATCCGCGTTATGAACCGTGTTGGAAAACGCTTTCATACCGCTTGAAAAGCTCGCGAAACGGCCGCCACGCTCATTTCGTTTGGACGTCCATACGGTCAGCGCCGTTAGGATGCCGTTATTGCCGGGCGCCGGCCGATTCGTTCTCGCCCGCAGGTAGCAGCGGGGCGTCTTCCACAACGCCTGCGGTCTGCAGCGTGGCCCTGGGCAACATGGGATCCAGCTTGCCCTTCATGCGCAGCAGGGCGACGTTGGCCATGTCGTCGTCTTCCTGCTGTTCGGAGTGATCCTCGGCTTCCAGCGGCGCGCCGGGCGCGCGGGTGAGCGCGGCCAGCTGCGGGGCGATCACCTGGGTCAGCGCGAAGTACGCATCGTCATGCACGCCGGCCTGCTCCAGCAGGCGCCCGGGCAGCATCCACGACGCCAGCGATTCGGTGTTTGCCGGCGTCGGGTTGCGCGGGTCGACGAGCAGCCAGGTGCCTGCCTGGCTGAGCATGTCCTTGCCGTCGACGAAGCCGGTGGTGCGATAGGTATCCGTCAGCGCCGGCAGGTGGTCGCCATAGAACAGCAGCAAGGTGGGGCGCTCGCGATGCGCGAGCAGCTCGGCCAGCCGGCCCAGTTCCTGGTCCGCGTGACGCATGTGGTAGAGGTAGTTCTGCAGTTCCAGCTTGTTCTGGCCGGTGACGCCTTCGGGCACGGGGATGGCGTCGCGCTCGGCGGTATTGGCGGGCGGCACGTCGTAGGGGCCGTGCGCCTCGATGCTGATGGCGAACAGGAACTGCGGCGGCCCGGCGTTTTTCAGCTGGGCCATGATCTCGTCGGTCATCGCGCTGTCGGCCATGTACTGACCGTCCATGGCCGCATGCGCCGGGAAGGACGAGCGGGACACGAAACGATCGAAGCCGATCGCCTGGAAGGCCGTGGTGCGATTCCAGAAGCCGGGATCGTTGCCGTGCAGCGCAATGGTTTCGTAGCCGTGCGAGCGCAGCACGCGCACCATGCTCGGCACCACCTTGTGGTTCAACTGCAGGTAGGGAAACTGCAGGTCGTCGAAATAGCGCAGCGACAGGCCGGTGAGCACTTCGAACTCGGTGCGGATGGTGCCGCCGCCATAGGTCGGCACATGCAGCGGACCGCTGGCGCCCTGGGCGGCCAGGCGGTGCAGGTTCGGCGTGAGGTCGGCGTGCTCGTAACCCTTCATGATCGACGGGTCGAAGAACGACTCGCTCTGCACCACCACGATGTCGGGTGCTTCGCCGGTGGCGTGCGCGGGCGCCTGCAGGCGTTCGCGCAGCGCCGCGTCGGAGCGGGCTATCAACTGCCGTGCCGCCGCGGCATCGGGTTTCTTGCGCGCATGGTTCTGGTGCAGGTGGAACATCATCAGCGAACTGACCAGGCCCGAATGCTCGGCCGTGGCGGTGGCGGACCAGGGTTCCAGCCACAGGTGGTGCCCGCCGTAGATCTTCATCCAGCCCGGCATGCCGGCGAACAGCGTGCCGATCAGCGCCAGCAGCGCGAGCCCGGAAACCAGCCGCTTGCCGCGCGTGCGACGCGCGAACATGGGCGGCTCCATGCGCCAGGCGATCACGATGAGGGCGATGCCGGCGATCAACGCAAGGTAAGGCCAAGGGCTGGCCGGCAGATAGCTGCCCAGCAGCTTCAGCCCACCGCGACGCAACTGGCCCAGCATGCGGAAATCCGCGGGCATCAGCGGCGTATTGAGATGGCTCACCTTCAGCGCGTTGACGGCGTACACCACCGTCTGCAGCAGGAAGGCGAGGCTGAAGGAAAGGAGTGCGCGCCGGCTCAGCACCAGCAGCAGCGTCGCCAGCAGCAGGCCGGGCAGGGCGTTGGCGATCAGGTAGATCGGCTGGCTCAGGGCCTGCGCCGGACTGACGCCGACACCGCCATCGACCACACCGGTCAACAGCGTGAACAGGGCCCCCAGCGCCAGGATCAAGGCTAGGCGGGCCGACAAGGGGCGCGCTGGGCGCGCGGGTCGTGTCGTGGGAGGGGTCATGGCACCCTGCGGATGGCTGTCATGGCTCGGACACGGAACTGTAACGATCCGGATCTGAACCATTTGTTGGGCGCCGTGACGGCGCGGGGCTAACGGCTTATCTCTGCCAACGCGGCACGCCGCGCCGCCGTGCACGCCGGCACCGCCAACAGCGGGGCGGCAGTCATGGTCCGGTCACATACAGCAGGGCCTGAACGTGTGCGAGCGCAGCATTGCGCACGGCACTGCGGCAGAATGACCGGATGACTGTCATCACCAAGCCCACGGAATCCCCGGCGCTTCGCGCGTTGATCGACGACCGCTACAGCGAGCTGATCGCTCGCTGCCGCCAGATGGGCGTGCCCTTGCACGACGACGCCGGCGTTGCCGAGCGCATCCGGCGCGCGCTGCTGGCCAGCGATTTTGCGTTCGATACCTGGTTCAGGCAGCCGCAACTGCTCGCGCCGCAAGGCTTGGAGCGTCTGCGCTCGGGCAGCGACGCCAGCGCGCGCATCGATTCGCTCAAGCTTTCGACGGACGAGACAACGTGCCTGACGGAATTGCGGCGCTTCCGCCATGCGGAAGCGCTGCGCCTGGTGTTCCGCGACGTGAATGGCCTGGATGAGTTGCCCGAGACGCTTTCGGCCACCAGCGTGCTCTACGAAGTGCTGCTGGAAGCGGCGCTGCGCTGGTCCGAACACGCGCTCGCGGCGCGTTACGGCCATAGCCGCAGCCATGACGGCGCGCTGCAGCGCATGGTGGTGGTCGGCTTCGGCAAGCTCGGCGGCAGCGAGCTCAATTTTTCGTCCGACATCGACCTGGTGCTCGCCTACCCGCACAGCGGCCAGAGCGATGGCGCCCGATCGCTCGACAACAGCGAGTACTTCGTGCGCCTGGCCCGGCAACTCGTGCGGCTGCTCAACGAGCCGACAGTGGACGGCATCTGCGCGCGCGTGGATCTGCGCCTGCGGCCGTTCGGCAATGCGGGCCGGCTGGCGCTGCCGTTCTCGGCGATGGAGCAGTACTACCAGAGCGAGGGGCGCGACTGGGAACGCTACGCGTGGATCAAGGCGCGTCCCGTGGCCGGCGATCGCCAGGCCGGCAAGCAGCTGCAGGACCTGCTGCGGCCCTTTGTCTATCGCAAATATCTCGACTACACCGCGTTCGCGGGCTTGCGCGAGATGAAATCGCTGATCGATGCCGAGGTCGCCCGCAAGGATCTGGCCGACAACCTCAAGCTCGGGCCCGGCGGCATCCGCGAGATCGAGTTCGTCGTGCAGCTAGTGCAGCTGATTCGCGGCGGCCGCGAACCCAGCCTGCGCGTGCGCGGCCTGCTGCCCGCGCTCACCGCGTGCGAGGCGCGCGGACACATCGGCGCGGCGCGCGCACGCGAACTGCGGGAAGCCTATGTGTTCCTGCGCCGCGTGGAAAACCGCGTGCAGATGCTGCGCGATGCGCAGACGCACGACATTCCCGAAGACGCGCTCAGCCGCGAGCGCATCGCGCTGGGCCTGGGCCATGCCTCGTGGGAGGAACTGGAAGAACAGCTCGCCGAGCATCGCGCCAAGGTCAGCGAGGAGTTCGCCGAAGTGCTGATGCCGCAGGGCGGCCGCACCGCGGCGGCGCCGGTAGCCGATGTCGCGCTGTGGCAGCGCGCCTGCACCGAAGCACTCGATGCGGGCGTGATGGAATCCTCGGGCTTTTCGCCGGGCGCGGAAGTCGCCGAGGCGCTGGTGAAACTCTCGCAGGCCACCACCGTGCGCGCCATGCCGCAGCGCTCGCGCGAACAGCTCGATCGGCTGATGCCGCAGCTGCTGGCCGTGGCGCGCGACAGCCGGGCGCCGGTGGCGTGCCTGCTGCGCCTGTGCCGGCTGGTGCAGGCGGTGGCGCGACGTTCGTCCTACCTTGCCCTGCTGGAAGAACAACCGGCGGCGCGCTTGCGGCTGGCGAAACTGTTCGCCGAAAGCGCCTTCCTCGCCGAGCGCGTGATCGTGCAGCCGCTGCTGCTCGACGACGTGCTCGATCCGCGCATCGATCAGTTGCCGCTCAAGCGTGCCGACATCAGCGCCGAGATCACCCGCGTACTGGCGACGCTGGATGAGCGCGAGGCCGAAGCCGAGCTGGACCGGCTCAACGAATTCAAGGCCAGCGTGGCCTTCCGCCTGGGCCTGGCCTTCAGCGACGGCAGGGCCGATGCGGTGGCCACGGCGCGCCGGCTGGCGGTGCTCGCCGAATCCATCGTGCTGGCCGTCACCGCGCTCGCCGAACGCGAGCTCGCCGCGCAGCACGGGCGCCTGCCTGGCGACGGCACCGGCTTCGCGGTGCTGGGCTACGGCAGCCTGGGCGGTGAGGAACTGGGCTTCGCGTCCGACCTGGACCTGGTGTTCGTCTACGATGGCAAGCGCGCGCACGCGATGAGCGACGGCGCGCGTCCTCTGGAAGGTTCGCGCTGGTACCAGCGCCTCGCTCAGCGCGTGATGAACTGGCTCACCGTGATGACGCGCGGCGGCCGCCTGTACGAGGTGGACACGCGCCTGCGCCCCGATGGTTCCAAGGGCTTGCTGGTCAGCAGCCTCGACGCGTTCGAGGCCTACCAGAAGAGCCGCGCATGGACATGGGAACACCAGGCGCTGCTGCGCGCACGCCCCATCGCGGGCGACGCCTCGCTGCATGCCGACCTGGCCAAGGTGCGCCGCGAGGTGCTGGCGGTGCCGCGCGAACGTTCCGCCGTGCTGCACGAAGTGAGCAGCATGCGGCAGCGCTGGCGTGCCGAACGCGATCGATCGGACGCGCTGTGGTTCGACCTCAAGCAAGGGCACGGCGGCCTGCTGGATATCGAGTTCGCGCTGCAAGGCCTGGTGCTGGCCCATGCATCGGAACGTCCCGCCTTGCTCAACATCACCGCCAACGCGGGCCTGATCGAAGCCTGCCGCAACGCCGGCCTGCTCGACGGCCGCCAGGCCGGCCTGTTCGCCGAAGCGCACGCCGAACTGCTGCACCGCGCACTCGCCTGCACGCTCGACCTGCGTTCGCGCATTGCGCTGCGCGACGAAATGCTGGAGCGGCTCAGCGGCAACGTGCGCGAAGTGACGGCGGAGCTGGGCTTTTTGTTCTGAGCAGGCTCAGCCGATCTCGCCCTGACGCAGCGCGATAAGGTCGCGCAGCGTGTCGGCAATGGTCTCCGTCACGCGCATGGGCGGTACCGGTGGCGTGTTCGTCGCGTCGAGTGCGTACAGCAGTCCGGCGGTGCGCAGTGATTTGTGGAAGCGTTCGAGCTTGTCGGGCAACGTGCCGATGACGAAGGTGTGTACGGGGCAGCCGACGGCGCAGGCTTCGGAAAGCATGTTGACCGAGTCGGGGGTGACGACCAAGCGGTCTGCCCAACCCAGCACGCCGGGATAGGGGTTGCTGCCGTCGTCGTGTCCTGACCAGACGAGTCCGGGCACGTCGCCCAGGCCTTGCCGCATGCGTTCCACCAGCGCGGGCGGCGTTCGCCGCGAGGCCATCACCAGCAGGCTGCCGCCTTCCAGGCGACGCCGCGCGTGCAGGCCGTGGATCAACTGGTCGATATAGGCTTCGTTGAAGGTGACGCCCTTGCGCGGGCCGCCGAGCAGCACGCCGACGCGTGGGCGGGGCAGGGTGGCGAAGGCGGGGTCCGCGTCGCGGCCATCGCGCAGCCATTGCTCATCCACCGGATTGAGCGAGCCCAGCGGGCGGATGACGTTGCGGCCGGTCAGCTGGTCGTGCTGCGGCGCGATCACGGTGTCCCAGTGCCTGGGGTCCACCCGCGGGTCGAGGATCTGCACGGTGTAGCACGCGCCCTTGCTCAGCGGCCGCAGCAGCCGCGTGTAGAGCGCGGCGGTGCGGCCGCAGCCGATAGCGACGGCCGGCCACGGTGCGGCGAATTGCTTGCGCTGGGTGGCATCGAGGGCAAGGCGCGCACCCAGGGTCAGGTGGGGAGCCAGCCACGACCAGGGCGGTGCGGGTTCGAGCTGGAGGTGGCGCACCGGCATGCCCAGCCGCTCGGCCAGCGCCAGGGCCTGGCGCTGGTTGCCGGCCGCGCCGTCGGTGATGACCCAGCAATCACCGCGCAGCTTCAGCATGCGCCCGTCCACCGCATTGTTTCCCTGGGCGGCACAGTTCGTTTCATGGGCCTGTGTCCTGTTTTCCCGCGACCGCGCTTACACTGCACGCCGTTGCGCCGATCCACGGCGCGCTGCGTCCATATGCCCAAAGGATACCCATGAGCGAGAAGCTTTCCGAGGCCGCCTTCGATCAATTGTTCCGCACGGCCCGCACGTACAACGCCTGGCTGCCGAAAGAGGTGACCGACGAGCAGTTGCACCAGATCTACGAGCTCGCCAAGTTCGGCCCGACCAGCGCCAACTCCTCGCCCATGCGCGTGGTGTTCGTGAAGTCGAAGGAAGCCAAGGAAAAGCTGGCGCCGTTCCTGTCCGACGGCAACCGCGCCAAGACTATGGCCGCGCCGGTCACCGCCATCGTCGGCACCGACCACGCCTTCTATGAAAAGCTGCCGCAGCTGTTTCCGCACGCCGACGCGCGCAGCTGGTTCGTGGGCAACCAGCCGCTGATCGACACCACCGCGTTCCGCAACGCGTCGCTGCAGGGCGCCTACCTGATGCTGGCGGCCCGCGCGGTGGGCCTGGACTGCGGCCCGATGTCGGGCTTCGACAGCGCCGGCGTGGACGGCGCCTTCTTTGCCGGCACCACGGTCAAATCCAACTTCCTGGTCAATATCGGCTACGGCGATGCCAGCCGCGACCTGTTCCCGCGCAGCCCGCGCCTGTCGTTCGACGAAGCTTGCCGGATCGCCTGACGCTTCAGTCGTCATCGGTTCGCCAACCCCCAACCCAATGGAGATTCAACCCATGCGTGCACTTCGTTACCTCGTTCTTGCCGGCCTTGTCAGCGTGGCCGTTTCCGCCCAGGCCGCCCCGGTGACCTACAAGATGGATCCGGGCCACACCATGGTCCTGTTCAGCTGGAACCACTTCGGTTTCTCCAACCCCACCGCCAACCTCGGCATCGGCGACGGCACCATCGTGTTCGACGACAAGGACGCCGCCAAGTCCTCGGTCGAGGTGACGATGCCGCTGGCCGACCTGGACACGCACGTCGCCAAGCTCGACGAGCACCTGAAGAAGCCGGACTTCTTCGATGCCGACAAGTACCCGACCATCACCTTCAAGAGCACCAAGGTGCAGGCCGCTGGCGGCAACAAGTACAAGGTCACGGGTGATCTCACCGTGCACGGCGTGACCAAGCCGGTGACGCTGGACGCCACGCTCAACAAGAGCGGTGAGCACCCGATGATGAAGGTGCAGACGGTGGGCTTCGACGCCACCACCACGCTGAAGCGCTCGGACTTCGGCATGGGCGCCTACGTGCCGAACGTGAGCGACGAGATCAAGGTGCGCATCACCACCGAGGCCTCGGTGCCGAAGGCCGACGCGGCCAAGTAAGCACGCCCGCCGTGAACGAAAAAGCCCGCGCCCTGGCGCGGGCTTTTTCGTTGCGCGGTCAGGGGCCGCTGACGCCTTCGTTCTTCAGCGAGGCGAGCCGGCCCAGGTCCAGGTCGTTCACGGCCTGCTTGAGCTGGTCGATGTCCTCGGCATTGCCGCTCGCCTTGACGGTGAAGCGGTTGGCCACCACCACGCTGAACTCGCCGCTCTTGGTCTGCGTGCTCCATGACTCGTGCACCAGGCGATCGTGGTCGGTGTAGGTCTTGTCGTAGCCGCGGTCGGTTTGCTCCTCGGCCGCGGGCGTCATGGCGCTGGCCACGGCCATCATGCCGCGCATGTTGCCGGTATCAGCCACTTCCACCTGCAGGGTGCGGATGCGGCCGTCGCTATAGGTGGCGCGCGCGGTGGAGATCTGCATGCCCATGGCGCCGGAGCGCTGGGCGTTGAAGTCGCTGCGCTTCATGCCGTCCAGCTCATCGGGCAGAAAACCCTGCAAGGTCCGGGGCGACAGCGAGGTCACCACCGTCTTGCTGTCGCCGCTCATCAGCTTGCCCATGGCGGCCTGTTGCGCGGCCACGTCGCCGGTTTTCTGCGCGTTTTCCAGGTCCTTCGCCGCGCGCGCCGTGTTGGCGCCCATGTCGGAAAGCTTGCCGAGCGCGCTGTCGGGGTCAACCGTGAGCGTGCTGCCGTCGCCGGCGTGCATGCCCGTCATGGAGGCGCCGGTGAGCACCGCAGTGCCGATGGTGCCGCCCACGATCATCCCGACGATCCAGCTCATCACGATGGCGATGATCACCGTGACCGCGGCGTAGCCGCCCGCCCTGTCGGCAGGGCAGCGCATGGTGTGCGGCAGGCCGAGGTAGAGCAGGTAGATGCCGTAGATGGCGCCGGCGATGGCGACGAGCCAGCCAAGCCAGGGAATGATCACGGCGATGCCGGCCACCCAGCCCGCGGTCCACGCGTAGGCGACGGTCTTCAACGCCTGCACCGAGTCCTTGGTGCCGCCGAAGCTGGGGGCGAGCGCGTCGACGATGATTGCGAGCACGTAGGTCACCGCCAGGGTGAGCGCGTAGTGCAGGAGCATGCCGAGCACGCCCATGCCTATCGGCGTATGCACGTGCACGCCGAAGCCGCCGTAGCCGATCAGGCTGCCCCGGATGAAGTGGGCGATCACCGGCAGCGCGGCGACGATGCAGATGTAGTTGCGGAAAAGGCCGCCGACGGTGGCGGGTTCCGCGGCGATGACGGGCCATTCGGTGCGCGGCGAGGCGAGAATGGCCTTGATGCGCTCGACGATCTTGGTGAAATCCATGACGGTTCCTGCACAGGATGAGCACGCGCCCGCCATCCACGCGCCACCGGATCGCGAGCCCCGTGATTCCCCCTTCCTGATTCGGGCCGAGGGCATTCTCGGCCGCCGGGCACATCCCCGACATTGGTCGCTAGCACTATGCCTTACATCGGCTGATTCCGCCCACGGCCTGCTAACATGAGCGGTCTGGTGTCCTGATGGAGTTTGACCCCATGTCGCGTTCCCCTGCGGCTGCCCCGTTGATCCCGGCGAATGCCGAAAATCGTTACGAAGTGACGCGCTCGGACCTCCCGCTGTCCTGCCCCATGCCCGGCATGACGCTGTGGAACTCCCATCCGAAGGTCTATTTGCCGATCGTCGAGGATGGCGGTGAATCCACATGTCCTTATTGCGGCGCACATTACGTCCTGCGCGACTGATTCAAACGCGATTCGTTACAACTGAAACAATCTAGCGCGCCGGTTTAGGCACGATTGCTGCTTGCCTCTAGGAATGAAGGCACCTTTCGAACAAACCATGTCGGCAATCGCCACGCCAGCGAGGTCACTGACCGTCGTACAGCTGATCCCGGCCCTCGACCAGGGCGGGGCGGAACGGTCTGCGCTGGAGATTGCGCGTGCGCTGGTTCAGGCAGGGCACCAGTCCATCATCATTTCGGCCGGTGGCCGGATGGTGCCCCAGCTGGAAGCCGAAGGCAGCCGCCACATCACCCTGGATATCGGCCGCAAGTCGCTCGGCACCTTCATGAAGGTGGGGCAGTTGCGCAAGCTGCTGCGCGAGCTCAAACCGGACATCGTCCACGCGCGCTCGCGCCTGCCGGCCTGGATGGGCTGGTGGGCGATCAAGGGCATGAAGCCGGCGCCGCATTTCGTGACCACCGTGCACGGGCTCAATTCGCCCGGCCGCTACAGCGCCATCCTGCTGCGCGGCGAGCGGGTCATTGCCGTTTCGCAGACCTTGCGCGACTACATGCTCAGCCACTACTCGTGGCTGGAGCCCGCGCGCGTGCGGGTGATTCCGCGCGGCATCGATCCGGACGCCTTTCCGTATGGACATCGACCCGACGATGGCTGGCGCAAGGCGTTCTTCGCCGAGTTTCCCTCGCTGGCCGGCGCGCCCCTGCTGACGCTGCCGGGGCGCGGCACGCGCCTGAAGGGCCATCACGACGCCATCGAACTGGTGGCCGAACTCAAGCGTCGCGGCATCGACGTGCGCCTGCTGCTGCTGGGCGTGGTCGAGCCGGGCCGCGAAGCCTATGTGGACGAGCTGCGCGGCCTGATTCGTGCCCGCGGCCTGGACGCCCAGGTGGTGATGACGCCGGCGCGCAGCGACGTGCGCGACATCTACGCCATTTCCTCGCTGGTGCTGCAGTTGTCGAACAAGCCCGAATCGTTCGGCCGCACCGTGATCGAGGCGCTGTCGCTGTGCCGCCCGGTGCTGGGCTACGCGCACGGCGGCGTCGGCGAGCTGCTGGCCGAGCTGTATCCGGCCGGCCGCGTGCCGCCGGCGGATCGCGAGCGACTGGTCGAGCGCGCGGCCGAGCTGCTGCGCGTGGCGCCGCCCATTCCCATGCTGCAGAGCTATCGCCTGAGCGACATGCAGCAGGCCACGCTGGCCCTGTACGACGAGCTCACCGTCGCCTGACGCCACGCCCGGGCGGCGGGCTCACCTACAATGCGCGGGTCGCCCTTGTTGACCCACGCATGAGCCCCATCGCTGCATCCCTGAAGGCCTGGCTGCGTTCCCCCTTGTTGCCGTTCTGGCTGGTGATCGCGCTGCTGCCCTTCGGGCGCAGCGCGGAGCTGGGCACGTTCCTGTGCACACTCGGCGCGGTGCTGCTGTTCGTGCGCCACCCGTCCGCGCTGCGCGAGCACGCCGGCGCGCGGCTGCTGCTGTGGCTGCTGGCCGGCTATGTGGGCGCGGCGCTGATCTCCGCCGTGGATTCGGTGGCCCCAGGCAAGAGCTGGGGCACGGTGGCGGCCTTGCTGCGCTACGTGCCCCTGGGCCTCTACGCCTGCTTCGCCATCCGCCGCGAGGACAAGCTCGATGCGCTCTATCTGGCGGTGGCGTTGGTACTCGCGCTGTGGGCGCTGGATGCGTGGGTGCAGATCCTCACCGGCTGGAGCCTCGGTGGCCACGCGGAGCCTGAGCGCATCTCGGGCATCTTCGGCGCGGGCAACCTGAAGCTGGGGCCCAGCCTGTCGGTGCTCGCGCCGTTCGTGCTGTGGGCGGCGCAGCGCCGCTGGGGCACGAAAGGCGTGCTGGCGGCCTTCGTCTTCCTGCTGGGGCCAGTGCTGATGTCCGGCTCGCGCGCCTCTTGGCTGTGCTACGCGCTGGTGGGGCTGGGTTTCGCCTGGCACATGGCGCGCTCGCCGTGGCGATTCCTGATGTTCGCGGGCGGCCTCGTCGCGATGGTGTTGCTGGCCGGCGGCATCGCCTGGAAAACCTCTGAGCGCTTCCAGCTGCGCATGGACCGCACCCTGCAGGCGCTCGGCGGCTCGGGACAATCGCTGGATGCGGCCACGAGCGGACGGCTGGACATCTGGCGCACCAGCGTGGCGATGTTCGAGGCGCATCCGGTGAACGGCGTGGGCGTGCGCGCCTATCGCTACGCCTATCCGCACTATGCGCCGCCGAACGATCATTTTGTGGTCTCGCTGGAAGCCTGCGGGCCGGGCGAAGGCGCGTGCCATGCGCATCAATGGCTGCTGGAAGTGCTCACCGAAACCGGCGTGCTCGGCATGGCGTCCTGGCTGGCCGCCATCGGCCTGGCGATGCGCGCGTGGCGACGCGCGGGCGCCACGGCGCGCGGACGGGCCTTTCCGGTCACGCTGGCGTTGGCGGTGATGCTGTTTCCGCTCAATACCCATCTGGCCTTCTATTCGGCCTGGTGGGGGCTGCTGTTCGCCTGGCTGCTGGGCCTGTGGTGCGCGGCGCTGCATGTGTTTCCGTCTTCGTCGGGAGAAGCCGCATGACGCGCGAACCGCTGTCGGTGGTGATCATCACCTACAACAATGCGGACACGCTCGACGCCTGCCTCGACGAGGTGGACTGGGCCGAGGAAATCCTCGTGCTCGATTCGGGTTCCACCGACGACACGGTCGCCATCGCGCAGCGACACGGCGCCCGCGTTGCCGTGCATCCCTTCGATGACTACGGGCCGCAGAAGCAGCGCGCCTACGACATGGCCACCCACGAGTGGATCCTCAACCTGGATGCGGACGAAATCCTTTCGCCGGGCACCCGCGAGGAAATCGAACGCGCCCTGGTGCGCCCGCGCTATGCCGGCTATCGGCTGCCGCGGCGCGAGCGCATGTTCTGGACGGTGCAGCATCGCTGGAGCTGGCGCAACGGCCATCTACGCCTGTTCGATCGCCGCCGCGGCGGCATGAACGACGTCGACGTGCATGCGGCGGTAGAAGTCGCCGGCCCCGTGAAGACGCTGTGGCGCGCCGACTTCGTCAACGATGGCGACGGCGACATCGCCACCCGCGTGGAGAAGATCAACCGCTACACCAACGGCATGGTGGCGTACAAACTGCGCAGGCGTCAGCGCTTCACCGGCCTGCGCATGGTGTTCTATCCGCCGGTGTTCTTCCTGCGGCAATACATCGGCAAGCGCTACTTCCTCAATGGCTGGGCGGGCTTCATCGCGAGCGTCACCGGCGCGTTCTACGCCTTCCTCAAGTACGCGAAGCTGCACGAGGCGCGCGAACAGGCCAGGCGGAAGCCGCGCGGCAAGGCACGGTAAGCGCGTTTCCTACGCCGAGCGATTCAGTACCGGTTTAAATCGCTGTACGGCGAGACGAAAGCTCTTGCACCGGCGAAATTCCTTGCTCGAATGCGCGCGCAAGCGATAACGCCATCGGCTCGTGAGCGTGCCGTCAATTCCGTTTTTTGGACGAACGAAATTGCGCACGGCAGGTCATGCTTCGCGTGCTGCGGATACAACGTGGCAGTACGCTGCAACGCGATGATTATCATGGTGTCGATGCATCGTTCACGCTGTTCCGCACGTTTTTGCCTCGCGCGTGCTTACTGCGGCAAGCATGCGTTCTACACTCCGGCCGCTCAGTAGGTCTTAGTGAGTGGCGTGTAGTGCGGACCCGCAGAGAAGATGGCTCCGCACCGCATGTAGGGTGGTCCCTTTTACCGCAATGAAGCGTGTCGCCGGTACGGCGGCGCGGCGGGCGTGTTTGTCTCTGGTACGGCGCGAATCGGAAAGGAGGTCATGAGGGAAACAGTGTTGGTTTCACCTACAGGGGGAGCTTGCCTGTTCTCAATGGATCACATCTGGGAGACATTGCATGAAACACGAGCACCTGAACCTGCTGGGGGCCATGACCCTGGCTTTCGCGGGTATGCCGATTGCGGCATGGGCACAATCGGGCGCTGCGCAGAACGCAGCCACTGCCGGACTCGATACGGCCGAAGCGCCCAGGGTCACGCAGACTATCGATAGCCGCGCGACGTCGACGCTGCAGCGCAGCCATCTGGGCATCGTCGACAAGTCGGTCGCCACCAAGGCGGTGGACGATGCGACGCCGATGAATCACATGAACCTCATCCTGCAACGCAGCGCCAAGCGCCAGGCGGCGCTGGACGCATTGATCACGGCGCAGCACGATCCGTCGTCGCCGAAGTTCCATCAGTGGGTCACGCCCGCACAGTTCGGCCAGAGCTTTGGCGTTGCCGATGCGGATATCGCGGCGGTCACCGGTTGGCTGAAGTCGCAGGGCTTCACCGTCAATGGCGTATATGCCAACAAGATGCAGATCGACTTCAGTGGCAACGCGGGGCAGGTCAAGCGCGCGTTCCACACGCAGATGAACCGCTACACCATCAACAACGCCTCGCACGTGGCCAATGCCGGCGACATCAGCATTCCGCAGGCCCTGGCCAGCGTGGTGACGGGCGTGGCGGGTCTCAACGACGTGCATCCGCAGGCACAGCACACCAAGCCGACCTACGGCCAGTTCAATGCCAGCACGCAGCGCTTCGAGGTGCAGCAGCCGAAGACGAACGCCGTGGGCGTCACGCCGCAGGCCGTGAACTTCACCAATGGCGCGCGTGGCCTGGTGCCATACGACATGGCCAAGATCTACGGCACCGACAAGCTCTATGCGGCGGGCCTGACCGGCACGGGCATCACCATCGCACTGGTCGAGGACAGCTCGATGGTGCCGGACGACTGGACCAACTTCGTGAGCCAGTTCGGGCTGACCAGTTACGGCGGCACGTTCAAGCAGTTCCAGCCGCAGGCCACCGGCTTCACCAATTGCATCGATCCGACCATCGCCTTCCCGGGCGAGGACGATTTCGAGGCCTTGCTCGATGCCGAATGGTCCACCGCCATGGCGCCTGGCGCCAACATCTGGCTGGCCAGCTGCGATGACTCCAACTCCAGCAATTTCTTTGGAGGCGTGTTCACCGCGGCCACCAACCTGATCAACGGCACCAACCGGCCCAACATCATCAGCGCGAGCTATGGCTATGGCGAAGGCTTCACCGACGCGGCCAGCAAGACGGCCATCGACCTGATGTGGGCGCAAGCGGACGCGGAAGGCATTTCCGTGTTCGTATCCAGCGGCGACTCGGGCTCCAACCCGAGCTTCAACGGCTTCTTCATCAATGGCGTGGGCATCGATGCCAATGCCTTCGGCACGTCGCCGAACGACACGGTGGTGGGCGGTACCGACACGGCCGACATCCTCGACGGCACCACGAAGAAGTACTTCAGCTCCACGTTCAACGCGGTCTACGGCTCGGCGCTGTCGTACGTGCCGGAAATCCCGTGGAACCAGTCGTGCGGCAATGAAGTGGCGGCGAAGTCGCTTGGCTATGCGACCTCGCTGGCGTTCTGCAAGGCGTACCTCAACTTCGATCCGTACGGCTACTACATCACGTCGGAATCGGGCAGCGGCGGCCCGTCCTCGGTGGACGCGAAGCCGGCGTGGCAGCGGCTGGTGTACAACGCGGCGAAGGATCAGTCGCGCGACGTGCCGGACGTGGCGTTGTTCGGCGGTTCGTACGGCGGTTCGACCTGGGTGATCGTGTGCTCGTATTACTACCCGTGCACGCCGGGCTTTACCGGTGATACCGCGCTGATTGGCGGCACTTCGCTGTCCTCGCCGATGTTCGCGGGCATCCAGGCGCTGATCGACCAGGGCTTGGCGGCGAAGGGCCTGTCGCCTAACCAGGGCAATGCGGCGCCCACGCTGTACGCGCTGGCGGCGGACGAGTACGGCGGTGCTAAGGGCACACCCCCGGCTTCGCTGGCGGCTTGCAACGCGGACAACGGCGCCAAGGGCACCGGCAAGTGCGTGTTCCACAACGTCACGCGCGGCAGCATCGCGACGCAGTGTGTGCAGCAGTTGCCCAACGTGGTCACGCCCGATTGCTACTACTACGGCAACCTGCCGAACTCGTACCTGGGGCCGATCCAGGTGGGCCTGACCTCGACCAGCGCCAGCAAGTACAACGCGACCACGGAAGCGTTTGCCGCGCGTCCGGGCTGGAGTTTCGCTTCCGGCCTGGGTTCGGTGGACGCCAACAATCTGCTGAAGGCCTGGAAGGCCTTCGTCAACGTGCAGTAAGCAGGATCGCGGCATCCCCGGCAACGACGCCGGGGATGTCGTGCGCGCGGCGTCAGGCGGCCTGCGACAACGGCAGCGGTTGATCGCGCAGCGCCGCCAGCAGGCGTGCGCAGGCTTCGCGGCGAAGCATTTCGCGGCGACGGAAGGCGGAGCGATGCTTGCTTTCCACCAGCGATTCGTCGCGCTCCGGCTCCACGGTGGGCAGGGCGAAGAAGCCATCCGGCTGCAGCACGCCCTGGCATTCCTCCCAGAAGCTGTCGTAGTCGGCCTTGATCTTGTCGGCCTCGCCCGCGAACGGATGCGTGAGGTTGCTCACGCCAAGAATCCGCGTGGCGCCGGTGAACGAGCCGAACGCCAGCAGCAGCGAAAACAGCAGGTTCTTCGGACGCAGGCCATAGCACTGCTTGGTGAGTTCGCGCACGGCTTCGCGGCCCAGCTCGGCGGCGGCGCCCTGCAGGCAGCCGATCAGCAGGGTCTTGCCGTCATCGGCAATGCTGAAGATGGCGGAGGTGAGCACCTGGCCCTGCGTGTTGGCCAGGCATAGCGCGAGCTCGCCTTCGCGGCTCCGGCCGGTCGGGCGGCGCAGCTCCAGCACCAGTTCGCTGCCGTCCTTCAGCGTGAGCGCGCCGAGAGCGTGGCGGCCGTGCAGGTACACCGCATCGACCATCGCCCGCGGCAGCTGCCGGAACGCGTAGCGATAGTGCCCGCTGATGACGGCCATGCGCTCGGCGCGGCCCATGCGGCGATTGATGTAGTGATGATGCCAACGCTCGTGCAGGCGCGGATCGTGCGCAAGGATGGCCGTCAGCCGCGGCGAGCCATACAGCTCGGCCAGCCACGCGGACTGGCGACGCGCCATGCGGGCACTGCGGGCGATGTACTTCAGGCCGGCGGCGAGGCGCTTGGGAGGCGAGCCACGCCAATCGCGGCGTTGGCGCAGCGAGCGCAGAAACAGCCGGAGAGTCATGTGGGGGATCGTGGGGAAAAATATTCGTACGTTTTTACACGTACAGACTGTCATTAACCTGTCGCAGGGCGCGTTGCCCAGCCGTACATCAGTACACCGAGGGCAAGCCTTCGGGACGCGTCTTGAAACGCTTGTGCACCCACAGGTATTGCTCGGGCGCGGCGCGCACCATGGTTTCGATGCAGGCGTTGACGCGCGCGGTGTCTTCCAGCGTGTCGTTGGTGGGGAACGGCTCCAGCGGCGCGCCCAATGTGAGGGCATAGCCAGCATTGCCGGGCAGGCGGCGATGATGGAACGGGATCACCAACGCGCCGGACAAACGGGCCAGGTGATGGGTAGCGGTGATGGTGGCCGCCGGCACGCCGAAGAACGGCACGAACACATTGTCCTTGCTGCGCATGTCCTGGTCGGGCGCGTACCAGAGCGTGCCGCCGCTGCGCAGGTGCTTCACCGTGCCGCGGATGTCGTCCTTCTCGAACATGGCTTGCGCATAGTCGAGGCGCGCGCGCAGCACGGCCCATTCAAACACGGGCGAATCCATCCGGCGGTACATGCCCGAGATGCGGATGCGCTGGGAAACCAGGCGCGCGCACAGCTCCAGATGCGAGAAATGCCCGCCGACCAGCAGCACGCCCTTGCCCTGCGCGCGCGCCGCTTCCAGATGCTCCAGGCCTTCGATGGTCACCGGCACGTTGGCGATGGCGCGCTCGCTGCCCATCCAGCCCAGCGCGAACTCCATCATCATCAGGCCGATGTCACGCAGGTGGGCGTCGACCAGCCGCGCCTGCTCCCGTGCCGACAGCTCGGGAAAGCACAGGGCGATGTTCACCTCGGCGATATGGCGGCGCGGGGAGGGCACGCGCTGCACGAGCCAGCCCAGTCCGCGCCCGAGCGCCATCAGCCACCGGCGTGGCAAGTGGGCGATAAGCCAGATCACGCCCACTCCCAGCCATGCAGGCCAGTGCGTTGGAGTGAGCAGGGAGCGGGTGAACGTGGGACGGGGCATGCCGGGCATCGCCCGCATTGTAGGGGATAGCGAAGCGGGCCGCCGCCTGCGAAGCCGTCGTGGCGGGGCGCGCGGCCCCGAGCCGATATACTGGCCCGCCGCCTCCGATGGGCTTGCCGTTGCGCTATCTCTACACCCTCGCCATGTACCTGGTGACGCCGCTGATCGTGCTGCGGCTGTTGGCGCGTGGCGTGCGCTACCGCGATTACCACAAGCGCTGGCGCGAACGCTTCGGCTTCTTCGAGTCGCCCGGGCTGAGCGGTAGCCTGTGGGTGCACGCGGTATCGGTGGGCGAGGTCAATGCCGCCGAGCCCTTGATCAAGGCCTTGCAGGCGGATTATCCCAACGCCCCGCTGGTGGTCACCACGGTGACGCCCACCGGCTCGGAGCGCGTGCGGCAGCTGTTCGGCGACAGCGTGTTCCACGTCTATCTTCCGTATGACCTGCCGTTCGCGGTGTCGCGCTTCTTCAAACGGGTCAGGCCACGGCTGGCCATCATCGTGGAAACCGAAATCTGGCCGAACCTGTACTTCGCCTGCAGGAACCGCGGCATTCCCCTGATGATCGTCAATGCGCGGCTGTCGGAACGCTCGCTGCGCGGCTACAAGCCCATGGGCAGCCTGGTGGCGCAGGCGCTCCGCTGCGTGCACCAGATCGCCGCGCAGTCGCGCACCGACGCGGCGCGCTACCGCGAGCTGGGCGCCGATAGCGACAAGATCGTGGTCACCGGCAACCTGAAGTTCGACATGCCGGTGCCGTACGACGCCGAGCGCAACGGCGAGGAACTGCGTGAGCAGTGGGGGCACCTGCGTCCCGTGTGGATTGCCGGCAGCACGCACGAAGGCGAGGAACTGCCCGTGCTGGAAGCCCATCTGGAAGTGCTCACGCGCTGGCCCGATGCGCTGCTGCTGATCGCTCCGCGCCATCCCGAGCGCTTCAAGCTGGTGGAAAGCTCGGCCCGCAGCCTGGGCTTCAGTGTGGGTACGCGCAGCGCCGACCGCGTGCCCTCGGCCGCGCACCAGGTGTTCGTGATCGACGCCATGGGCGAGCTGATGCCGTTCTACGCCGCCTCGGAACTCGCCTTCGTCGGCGGCAGCCTGGTGCCTATCGGCGGGCACAACGTGCTGGAACCGGCCGCCTTGTCCACGCCTGTGCTGGTGGGGCCGCATACCTTCAATTTCGAGGAGATCACGCTCACCCTGATCCGCGAGGGTGGCGCGTCGCGGGTGAATACCGCCGACGAGCTTGGCGCGGCGGTGCTGCAGCTGCTGCGTGATCCGGCGGAGCGCCAGCGCATGGGCGAGGCCGCGCGCATCGTGTTCGACAGCGAGCGCGGTGCGGTCAAGCGCGTGATGGGCATGATCGACGAACTGCTGCAGGAATAGACGTCCATGCGTCCGCCGCGTGGCTGAAAGCTGAAAACAAAGAGGCCGGGACTTGCCCGGCCTCGTCGTTTCGGTGCGCTCGATGTGCGCTTACTGCAGCATCGCGTTGACCAGTTCCATGTCCTTCACGTCGATGGAGCCGGCCGACTGCTTCAGCTGCAGCTGGTCCAGCACCAGCTGGTGGCGGGACTGCGAGTAGCTGCTCTCGGCCTGGGTCAGGGTCTGAATCGCGTTGAGCACGTTCAGCATGGTCTGCGTGCCCACGTCGAAACCGGCGCGCGTAGCTTCCAGCGCCTTCTGGCCGGAGTCGACCGACGCCTTGTTGGCTTCCACCTGGCTGATGCCGGCGAGTACGGAACGGTAGTAGTTCAACGTATCGCGCACCACCTGACGGCGGGTGGATTCCAGGGCATCCTGCGCTTCGTCGCGCTGGTAGATCGACTGGCGGACACGCGATTGCGTGGCGCCGCCCGAGAAGATCGGGATGTTCACCGAAAGGCCAATCGTCGTGCCGTACTGGCCATTGCCGTAGCCGCTGGAGCGGCTGCCGTTCTCAAGCCATTCGGTGCTCTTGCCGCGCGTCACGCTGGCATTGAGGGTGGGCAGATGGCCGGCACGCGCCGCATCGATGCTGTGCTCGGCGGCCTGGACCGTGTACTGGTTGGACTGGATCGTGGCGTTCGACTGCAGCGCGGCCTGCACCCAGGCGTTCGGATCGGCCGGGTTCGGCGGCGTCAGCGGAAGATCTTCGCGCAGCTTCTTCAGGTCGCCCACCGGCTTGCCGGTGATCTGGGTCAGCGCTTCCTTGGCATCGTTGAGCGTGTTCTGCGCGGCGATGGTCTGCGCCTTGGCCAGCTCGTAGTACGACTTGGCCTGATAGACGTCCGTCACGGCGGAAAGGCCCACCTTGAAGCGCTGGTCGGCCTGGTCATAGGCCTCCTTGTAGGCGTCTTCGTTGGCCTTGGCGAACACCAGCGCATCCTGGCTGGTCAGCACGCCGAAATAGGCCGTGGTGACGCGCACGTACAGATTCTGCAGCGAGGCTTCGTACGCGGAGTCCTGCGAGGAAGCCTGCGACTTGGCGGCCGACAGGTTGGCCCACTGGCTCAGGTCGACAATCGACTGCGTCAGCGTGGCGGACAACGAGCGCGTGCGCGAATGGCCGGCGTCGGACGAGAGCAGGCTCGACTGGCTGCTGCTGCCGGACTGCTGCTGCAGGCCGAAGCTGCCGTTGAGCTGAGGCAGCATCAACGCACGCGCCTGAGTGACGCCTTCACCGGTGGCCAGGCGGGTGGCTTCCGCCTGCGACAGCACCGGATCATTGGCGCGGGCTTCTCGGTATGCATCCAGCAAGTCCTCGCTGTGGCCGGCCAGCGGGAACGCCGACAGGGCCAGGGCAAGGGTCAGAAGCTTCAAGCGCATGGGTTGCCTCATGTATGGGGAAATAGGTTCAGAAAACGAAGCGGCGCGGCGGCTCGGCGTGCTTCAGGTACGGCAGGTCGGTTTCGAACAGCGACTCTTCGCGATAGCGGCCGTTGCCTTCGTGCGTCAGCAGCAGCACGTGCTGCACGGGAGATTCGCCGCGCACCACCAGCAGGCGGCCGCCGGGCTTGAGCCAGCCCAGGAAGCGCTGCGGGATCTGGTACACCGCGCCGGTCACCACCAGCACGTCGAACGTGCCGGTCGGCTGCCAGCCGTTCACCGCTTCGCCCACTTCGAGCTTCGCATTGGCGATGCCCGCATTCGCCAGGCGCTGGCTGGCGGCGGTGACGAAGTCGGCATGGATGTCCAGGCTGGTGACGTGGCCGGCGAGCTTGGCCATGCAGGCGGTAAGGAAGCCCGAGCCCGTGCCGATTTCCAGCACCTGGTCGTTCGGGGTCAGTTCCAGCGCCTGCAGCACGCGGCCCTCGACCACCGGCTTCATCATCACCTCGCCATGTCCCAGCGGCAGGCAGAGGTCGGCGAACGCCAGCTTGCGGTGCTCCGGGGCAACGAAATCCTCGCGGCGCACGCTGCCCAGCACGTCCAGCACGCGGGCATCCAGCACCTCCCAGGGGCGCACCTGGTTTTCCACCATGTTCACTCGCGCCTGTTCGAAGTTCATCGCCATGTTGCTACGTCCCAAATTGGATCGGAAAAAAGGCTAAAAATCATAAGCGCTTAGCCATCTTCCGACAATGTGCAAAGCCTGCAGTCTCGTCCATACGGCACGAAGTGCCGGAAGTCATCGCGCTCGGTTGACGGAAGTCATGCGTGGCGCGGTGTCCGCGGACACTTCGCGTTTCGCATGGCCTTCAGGCACTGCGCCTATGGTTCCCCTTGTGTGCGACAGCCGTCTGACCGGGCAGACGCGCCAGAGCATCTTGCATGGCCTGATGCAAGGATGCGTCAAGGCGCAGCACGCGGGTGGCCGGCGAGGCGAGGCCGCGGCTCTGTGCCGCCACCTCCAGCCAGGCCAGCCAGCGGGCGATCCGGCCACGCTCGACGGCGTCCAGCCCGGACAGCGCCACGCGCGCCGCGAAACCCGACTGCCGGGCACCGCCGCGTCCGCGCTCGAGCCACAGGGCGAGCGCCCGCTGCGCGAGGCGGTAGGCCGGGCTAAGAGAAAGTTCGGAGATAGTGGTGGACATGAACGAAGCCGTGTATCTTGGCCGTGGAAAATAACTAAACCGCCGCGTATACTAAACGGGCGTTACCCATTTGTGAAGCCATTTGTGAAGGTATAGCCATGAGCACGATCCCGCAGACCAAGCCTCAGGGGCCCGGCCGTCCCAAGGACATGGAAAAGCGCGCGGCGATCCTCGAGGCCGCCAAGGCCCTGTTCATCCGCAATGCCTTCGCCGGCACCAGCATGGACGCCGTGGCGGCGGAGGCGGGCGTGTCCAAGCTCACCGTCTACAGCCACTTCGGCGACAAGGACAACCTGTTCCGCGAGGTCATCCGCTCCCGCATCCAGGACATCCTGCCGGAGGACACCTACCAGTACGTCCCGGACGAGGACATCGGCGAGACGTTGGAGCGCATTGCCCTGCACCACGTGCGGCTGGATTGCGACGTGCAGAACGTGGGCACCTTCCGCGCCATTCTCAGCGACTGCCGCCAGGGCAATCCCCGCTACGGCAAGCTGCTGTGGGAAGAAGGCCCCAGCCGCAACCAGGAGCTCATGAAACGGCTTCTGCAACTGGCGGTTGACGACGGCAAGCTGGACATCCCCAATGTCCACCGCGCCGCCGGACAGTTCATTTCCCTGATCAAGGGCGAAATGCTCATGCGCCGCATGTTCGGCTGCGAAGAGTGCGCCCAATCCTACGCCGCGGAGCTGGAACAGACCGCCCGTGACGGCGTGGACATGTTCCTGAGGGCCTATCTGCCCCGCTGAGCCCGGCCCATTCAGGGTTGTCGAGGCCGTCGCACTCGCGGCCTCCTCCGCTTCGTGCTCAAATAGGCCCTTGAAGCGGGGGTGCCGGAACAACCGGCTGAGAGAGTCCCTTCGAACCTGATGCGGCTAGTACCGCTGTAGGGAGCTTCGCCGCACGGGGCCGAACCCGTGCGACCGTCGCCGTCGCTTCTGTTGCTGGTCTGCGAAGCCTTTCGCAACACGCCGCACGCTCTTGTGTGGATTCCCCAACAAAAGCACGTCCCTCCCGGGACACCGCTTCAAGCCGACGGACGAAAGCCGATGAATGCCCTGCCCAATGACCTTGCGCGCGCCGCGCAGGAACTCTCCGAAGCCGTGACGCGCCCGATTCCGGGCTCGCGCAAGATCTACGTGCAGGGCAGCCGCCCCGACCTGAAGGTGCCGCTGCGGGAAATCTGCCAGGCGCAGACGCCGACCCTGTTCGGCGGCGAGGAAAACCCGCCGGTCACTGTGTACGACACCTCCGGCCCATACACCGATCCCGACTACAAGGTGGACCTGGTCACCGGCCTGCCAGCGCTGCGCGCCGCGTGGATCGCCGAGCGCGGCGACACCGAGCAGCTCGATGGCCTGAGCTCGGCCTTCGGCCGCCAGCGCGCCGCCGACCCCAAGCTCGATGCCTTCCGCTTCACCGCCACGCGCGCGCCGCGCCGCGCCAAGGCGGGCGCCAACGTGACGCAGATGCACTACGCGCGTTTGGGGCAAATCACGCCGGAGATGGAATACATCGCCATCCGCGAGAACCAGCGCATCGAAGCGTTGCGCGACAGCGCGCTGCGCAACCAGCATCCGGGCGAGTCGTTCGGCGCCGCGCTGCCCAGGCTGATCACGCCGGAATTCGTGCGCGACGAAGTGGCCCGCGGCCGCGCCATCATCCCTGCCAACATCAACCATCCAGAAGCGGAGCCGATGATCATCGGCCGCAACTTCCTCACCAAGATCAACGCGAACATCGGTAATAGCGCGGTGAGTTCCGGCATCGCCGAGGAAGTGGAGAAGCTGGTGTGGTCGATCCGCTGGGGCGGCGACACGGTGATGGATCTTTCCACCGGCAAGCACATCCACGAGACGCGCGAGTGGATCATCCGCAACTCGCCGGTGCCGATCGGCACGGTGCCGATCTACCAGGCGCTGGAGAAGGTCGGCGGCGTGGCCGAGGACCTCACCTGGGACATATTCCGCGACACGCTGATCGAGCAGGCGGAGCAGGGCGTGGACTACTTCACCATCCACGCCGGCGTGCTGCTGCGCTTCGTGCCGCTGACCGCCAAGCGCGTGACGGGCATCGTGTCGCGCGGCGGCTCGATCATGGCCAAGTGGTGCCTGGCGCATCACAAGGAAAACTTCCTCTACACGCACTTCGAAGACATCTGCGAGATCATGAAGGCGTACGACGTGTCCTTCAGCCTCGGCGACGGCCTGCGTCCGGGCTCGATCGCCGACGCGAACGACGCCGCGCAGTTCGGCGAGCTGGACACGCTGGGCGAACTCACCCAGATCGCATGGAAGCACGACGTGCAGGTGATGATCGAAGGCCCCGGCCACGTGCCCATGCAGCTCATCAAGGAGAACATGGAGCGCCAGCTGGAGAAGTGCCACGAGGCGCCGTTCTACACGCTGGGGCCGCTGACCACCGACATCGCGCCGGGCTACGACCACATCACCAGCGCCATCGGCGCGGCGATGATCGGCTGGTTCGGCACCGCCATGCTCTGCTACGTCACGCCGAAGGAGCACCTGGGCCTGCCGAACAAGCAGGACGTGCGCGACGGCATCATCGCCTACAAGATCGCCGCCCATGCGGCGGACCTGGCCAAGGGCCATCCGGGCGCGCAGGTGCGCGACAACGCGCTGTCGAAGGCGCGCTTCGAGTTCCGCTGGGAAGATCAGTTCAACCTCGGTCTCGATCCCGAAAAGGCCCGCGAGTTCCACGACGAGACCATGCCGAAGGACGCGCACAAGAGCGCGCACTTCTGCTCCATGTGCGGCCCGAAGTTCTGCTCGATGAAGATCACGCAGGACGTGCGCGACTACGCCGCCGAGCATGGCACGGGCGAAGCGGCCGCGCTGGAAGAGGGCATGGCGGAGAAGGCCGCCGAATTCCGCCAGCAGGGCTCCGAGGTCTACCACAAGGCTTGATGGCGGTATGGCGTTCCGGCGGCGAGGATTCCGCTGGAACGATGGGCGAGGAAACCCGCCGCGGCGTTACGCCCGAAGACTCTTGCGACACGAGAACGGCCGGCCTCAGCCCGGCCGTTTTTCGTTGGCCGGTATCGGTCATCGGAAAGGCCGGCATGCGCGTTGGAATAGCTACATCGCCACCAGGAGACGCGTCATGCCGACACCGGACAACGCCCGCCAGGGACATGCGGTTCTCAGTACCGTGCTCGCCACCGTGGCGCTGGCCGTGCTGTTCGCCAGCGTCGTGATGTGGTGGCTGACCGGCATGGACGATGGCAGCGCCTTCCCGGGGCAGACCGCGTCGGCCGCCGTGGAAGCCTCGCGGAGCTGACGAGGGGCGCAAAAAAAGCGCCACCCGAGGGCGGCGCTTTTGTCTTGCGAGCTGGAATCTGTCCATCCATCTCCGTGAAGTTCATTTCCCTCACGTCATTCCGGCCTGCGCCGGAATGACGTGAGGGTATAGAGGCGCACGCGTGAGATGTTGGACAGAACTCCTGGCTCAGGCCTTCTTGTCAGCCTGGTAGCGCGCGATGCCGGCTTCGATCTCGGCCTTGGCTTCGTCGGCGCCGACCCAGCCTTCCACCTTGACCCACTTGCCCTTCTCCAGGTCCTTGTAGTGCTCGAAGAAGTGGCCGATGCGCTCCAGCCAGTGGCCGGAGACGGACTTGATGTCCTTGATGTGCGCATAGCCGGCGAAGATCTTCTCCACCGGCACCACCACCAGCTTCTCGTCGCTGCCGGCCTCGTCGGTCATCTTGAGCATGCCCACCGGATGGCAGCGGATCACCGCGCCCGGCACCAGCGGCAGCGGCAGGATCACCAGCGCGTCGAGCGGGTCGCCGTCGCCGCCCAGCGTGCCCGGCACGTAGCCGTAGTTGCAGGGGTAGCGCATGGGCGTGGACAGGATGCGGTCGACGAAGATCGCGCCACTTTCCTTCTCCACCTCGTACTTGACGGGCTCCGCATCCTTGGGGATTTCGATGATGACGTTGATTTCGTCCGGAACCTTGCGGCCGGCGGGTACGAGGTGCAGACCCATGTGCGTGTCCTTAGGCTTAAGTGAGTGCAAAGACTGGAAATATTACGGCAAAAGGTGGTGCGCCGCAGCAGCCCTGCGCGCTCGCGGGGCGGTTGCAGTTCAGTCTGAGACCGGCCTGGGGCGGGCCTTCAGGCCTGGTAGGGACGCTCCCGTAACCACTTGGTGGCAATCCACTTTTCGCCCTTGATCACAGGCAGCCCGGCGTGCAGCGAGGCTTCGTCGCCGGTGTCGTAGGCGAAATAGACGGCTGAACCGCGCATGGCCGTCACGGTGAGGCCGATGCGTGGGAAGGCCGTGCCGCCGCCTTCCTCGGGCGTGTTGAGATATATCACCACGCTGGCGATGCGCTGCCCGCCACGCGCGGTGACGGCGGAGAAACCCGGCTGGTCGGGGTTGAACCAGTCGAAATGCGGCTCGTATTCCTGGCCGGGCTGGTAATGCAGGATCTGAAGGCCTTCGCCGTGATTGACGGGAATGGCGAGCAGATCGGCGATGCGCTGCTCGATGCGTTGCACCAGCGGCGACTCGCCGATGGCGAAGAACATGCCCTGGCTGGTGCGACGTTCGTCGGTCTGATGGCGGCCATCGACGTCCACCGTCAGCGAGCGGGCCAGGCGGGGTTTCGCCTCCGCGATCAGCCCGTCGCATTCCTCCGGCGTAAGCAGGTGTTCCAGCACGCGCACCACGGGCGCGTCGGTACTCACGGTGATCTTCACCGGATGATCGCCGACGATCTGCACAGGCGCCTGCGGATGGCGGGTTCGCACGCCGACGACCTTGTTCTTGGCTGCCGCCATGACCGTGGCCAAGGGCAGGTTCAATACGCGGGCGACGATCTGGCGGCTCTGTTCACCGCCGTAGCCGGCGTCCTTGAGCATCTTCAGCAGGTCGCTGAGGCTGCAGCCGGAGCGGCTGGTGGAGAGAATCCATTCACGCAGTTCGGGGCGGATCGTGAGGTTGCTCATGCGGACAAAAAAGATGCGCCGGCTTATGCCAGCGCACCATGGTACGCAGGAAGCCCGCTTACTTCACGTGATCCCACAGGTAGGTATAGCCCAGCGCGTTCATGAAGGCGGATTGCTTGTTGTCCGCCGCCGCGCCGTGGCCGCCTTCGATGTTCTCGTAGAAGCTGGCGTCATAGCCCAGCGCCTGCAGCTTCGCGGCCATCTTGCGTGCATGCACCGGGCCCACGCGGTCGTCGCGCGTGGAGGTGGTGAACAGCACGGGCGGGTACTTCTGGCCGGCCTTGGCGTTGAAGTACGGCGAGAATTTCTGGATCCACGCCCATTCCGCCGGTTTGTCCGGATCGCCGTATTCGGCGATCCACGAGGCGCCCGCCGACAGGTGGGTGTAGCGCTGCATGTCGAGCAACGCCACCTGGCTCACGATGGCGCCATAGAGCTGCGGATACAGTGTGAGCATGTTGCCCATCAGCAGGCCGCCGTTGCTGCCGCCCATGGCGGCCAGGTGCTGCGGCGAGGTGATGTTGCGCTTGAACAGATCCTGCGACACCGCGGCGAAATCCTCATAGGCGCGCAGGCGGTCGGCCTTCAGTGCGGCCTTGTGCCAGCGCGGGCCGTACTCGCCGCCGCCGCGGATGTTGGCGATGACATACACGCCGCCCTTCTCCAGCCACGCACGCCCGACGCCACCGCTGTAGGCGGGCTGCAGCGAAACCTCGAAGCCACCGTAGCCGTATTGCAGGGTGGGGTTCTTGCCGTCGGCCTTGAGGTTCTTCGGCGCGATCTCGAAGTAGGGCACGCGCGTGCCGTCCCTGGAGGTGGCGAAGTGCTGGCTCACCGCGTACTTCGAGGCATCGAAGAAGCTCGGGCTGTGCTTGATCGCCTGCGCATCGCCCTGGCCCAGCGTGCCGTAGTAGAGCGTGGTGGGCTGCAGGAAGCCGGACACGGTGAGGAAGTAGTCGTCGCCGTCGTCTTCATCCACCGCGGCCGCGGCGATGGTGGACAAGGCCGGCGCGCCGCCCAGCGGCTCGCGCTTCCACGCGCCTTCGCCGGGCGTGAGCACTTCCAGCTTGTTCACCACGTTGTCCATCACGTTGAGGATCACCTGGTGGCGCGTCCACGAATACCCGTCGAGCGCGGTGGTCTCCGTGGGCTCGAACAGCACCGTGATGTCGCGCTTGCCGGCCATGTAATCGTCGAACTTCGCGGCGAGCAGCGAGCCGGACTTGTAGGTCTTGCCACCAACTGTCCAGTCGCTGCGCGGCTCGATCAGCAGCCACTCGCGATGCACGTCGGTGCTGGCGTCGGTGGGCACGTCGATCCGGGTGAGCTTGCCGTCCTTGCCGCGCAGGAAGGTCTCGCTGTCGTAGAAGGCGATCTGGCGCGTCACGAAGTCGCGCTGGAAACCGGGCGTCTGGTCGCGCGTGGCCGAGACCGACATGTCATCGTCCTTGGCCTCGTACACGGTGGTCGCGCTGGACAGCGGCGTGCCGCGCTTCCATTCCTTGACGATGCGCGGATAGCTCGACTTGGTCATCGAGCCCGGTCCGAAATCGGTGGCGACGTAGAGATGGTCGCCGTCCATCCAGTTCACGTCCATCTTGGCTTCGGGTAGCTCGAAGCCGCCCTTCACGAACTGCTTGTCCTTGAGGTCGAACTCGCGCATCACGCTGGCGTCCGCGCCGCCGCGCGAAAGGAACACGGTGCAGCGACGGTACTCCGGCTTGAGGCAGCCGGCGCCGTGCCATACCCAGTTTTCCTTCTCGGCCGCCGAGAGCGCGTCGAGATCGATCACCGTTTCCCAGTTCGGCTTGTCCTTGCGGTACTCGTCCAGCGTCGTGCGGCGCCACAGGCCCTTGGGATGTTCCTTGTCGCGCCAGAAGTTGTAGAAGTGATCGCCGATCTTGCTGACCATGGGAATCCGGTCGTTGGAATCGAGCACTTCGAGCAGGCGCGCATCGAGCTGCTTGAACTCGGCGCTGTCGGCGTATTTCTTCACCGTCTCGGCGTTCTGCTGCTTGACCCAGTCGAGCTGCCTGGTGCCGTCGATGTTTTCCAGCCAGAGATTGGGATCCTTGGCGGAGGGGCTGATGTTGTCGGCTGCGTGCGTCATGCCGCCTAGTGTGATGCCCAGCGCGAGTGCCAGCCAGAGTGTGGTCTTGGATGTCATGCCGTGTCCTTGGATGAGTGCATCGGGAAAACCGAGTGTGTTGGCGCGCAAGGCCCGGGGCGCGTGGCGAAAGTCAGGGCACCGCACTTCTCCCTCTCCCCTTTGGGGAGAGGGCCGGGGTGAGGGGCGGGTGCTTGCGGGGGCGTCGTTTTGAGCCCGCTTTTTACGCGGAGGATGGAACAAAGAGAACTGAGGCCAGCGTGGCCCCTCACCCCAACCCTCTCCCCTCTGGGGAGAGGGAGCCAATGCGCCATGCGGGTTCGCCCGATCGCCACCGTCGTGATCGGGCATTGCACCGCACGGTTACAGCAGCGGAATCAACAAAAGCGCCACGATATTGATGATCTTGATCAGCGGATTCACCGCCGGGCCTGCCGTGTCCTTGTACGGATCGCCCACGGTGTCGCCGGTGACGGCGGCCTTGTGCGCGTCGGAGCCCTTGCCGCCGAAGTGATCGTCCTCGATGTACTTCTTGGCGTTGTCCCACGCGCCGCCGCCGGTGGTCATGGAGATCGCCACGAACAGTCCGGTGACGATGGTGCCGATCAGCACGCCGCCCAGCGCCTGCGCGCCGGCCTCGGGGCCGCCCAGCCACTTGAAGCCGAACACCACCACCACGGGCACCAGCACCGGCAGCAATGATGGCACCAGCATTTCCTTGATGGCCGAGCGCGTGAGCATGTCCACCGCGCGCGAGTAGTCGGGCTTGGTGGTGCCTTCCATGATGCCCTTGATCTCGCGGAACTGGCGGCGCACTTCTTCCACCACGGCACCGGCCGAGCGGCCCACCGCTTCCATGGCCATCGCGCCGAACAGGTAGGGGATCAGGCCGCCGATCAACAAGCCGATGATCACGTACGGGTTGGACAGGTCGAAGCGGAAATCCGTCAGGTTGAGGTGCTGGTTGAGGTTGTGCGTGTAGTCGGCGAACAGCACCAGCGCGGCAAGGCCGGCCGAGCCGATGGCGTAGCCCTTGGTCACCGCCTTGGTGGTGTTGCCCACGGCGTCGAGCGGATCGGTCACCGCGCGCACTTCCGGCGGCAGCTCGGCCATCTCGGCGATGCCGCCGGCGTTGTCGGTGATCGGGCCATAGGCGTCGAGCGCCACGATCATGCCGGTCATGCTCAGCATGGCCGTGGCGGCGATGGCGATGCCATACAGTTCGCCCAGCTGATACGCGCCCCAGATGGACGCGCACACCGCCAGCACCGGCAGCGCGGTGGATTTCATCGACACGCCGATGCCCGCGATGATGTTGGTCGCGTGGCCGGTGGTCGATGCCTGCGCCACGTGCTGCACCGGCTTGTACTCGGTGGCGGTGTAGTACTCGGTGATCACCACCATCGCACCCGTCAGCACCAGGCCGATCAGCGCGCAACCATACAGGCGTCCCACGCCGTAAGCCGACTCGGCCATCAGCTGGCTGGTGATGGGCCAGAAGGCGATCGCCGCCAACACCGCCGACACGGCCACGCCCGCATATAGCGCGTTCATGATCTTGGTGCCGCGCGCCTTCACGAAGAAGGTACCGATCACCGAGGCCACGATGGACGCGCCGCCCAGCACCAGCGGATACAGCACGCCGTTGCTGCCGGTCTGCTCGGCCAGCACGCCGCCGAGCAGCATGGTGGCGATCAGCGTCACCGCGTAGGTTTCGAACAGGTCGGCGGCCATGCCCGCGCAGTCGCCCACATTGTCGCCCACGTTGTCGGCGATCACGGCGGGATTGCGCGGATCATCCTCAGGGATGCCGGCTTCCACCTTGCCCACCAGGTCGGCGCCCACGTCCGCGCCCTTGGTGAAGATGCCGCCGCCCAGGCGGGCGAAGATCGAGATCAGCGACGAACCGAAGGCCAGCCCCACCAGCGCATGCAGCGCATGCATGGTTTCGTAGCCCATGTGTCCCAGCACGACGTAATAGGCCGTGACGCCCAGCAGGGCCAGCCCCACCACCAGCATGCCGGTGATGGCGCCGCCGCGGAACGCCACGTTCAGCGCCGCGGCCAGGCCGCCGCGCGCGGCTTCCGCGGTGCGTACGTTGGCGCGCACGGAAACGTTCATGCCGATGTAGCCGGTGGCGCCGGACAGCACCGCGCCGATCGCGAAACCGATGGCCGTGCCCCAGTCCAGGGCGAAACCAATGATGAGGAACAACACCACGCCGACGCCGCCGATGGTGGTGTACTGGCGGTTGAGATACGCCTTCGCGCCTTCCTGGATCGCGGAAGCGATCTCTTGCATGCGTGCGTTGCCGGGCGATTTCGCCAAGATCCAGCGCACGGATAGTGCGCCGTAGAGAACCGCCAGGACCGCACAAGCCAGCACGATCCACAAGCCATACTGCTGCAGCATCGGAGCCTCCCCGGGAATGGTAGCGATATGCACCGGGGCCACCCATCGGCACCCCCGATACGGCGGCCGCCCAGAAAGGGCGGTCCCCCGGAGTATAGACAGAGGCTGACGACAGTCGTGTTGTGCGACGCAGCGCGCTGCGGCACCGGGTCACAAAAAAGGCGGCGCCTTGCGGCACCGCCCAGGTGATTTATAAGTTGCGCCGAGGTATCAGCGCACGACCATGTCCAGAATCATGTTGTCGCCGATCGATACCAGCAGGTAGCTGCTGTCGTTGCGCACCCAGCGGTAGCCATAGGGCGGGGGCGCGAGGCGATAACCCCGGTAGTCGTTCACGATGTACATGGGTCCGTCATAGCGGTAGCCGCGTTCCCAGCGATGCGGGCGGCCGTAGTAGCCGCGGTCGCTGTAGTAGCGGCGTTCCCAGTGGTCGTGGCGGTCACGGTCGTGTCCGCGGCCACGGCCGTGGTCGTCGTAATGGCCGCGACCCCGGTCATGGTCGTGCCAGGGGTCGGCCGACGCCGCGCCGCTGCCGGCCAGCAAGGCCAGGGCTACGAACACGCTGGATAGAGTCTTCATCGCATCCTCCTAGGAGTGCCCGTCGTCGCCATACATAGGATTTATCGGGCAATTGCATCGTAAAAATCTGCGCCTGAACGCCGGGCGTGATTTTTCGAAGGCGTCGTGCAAGCTTTCAGCCTCGGCTTATCCATCTGAATTGGCGTACAGGAATCGCGGGAGGCGTTGAATTCCTTGCGGACGATGCTGCAGTTGGTGACCGTGACCGTGACCCGCGGCCAAGAGCCGCTCGTGTTGCAACAGGTGGCGGAGGCCGGACACAACGACATCCAGGATCACGCCGACTACCGGGTGAGCCTGGAGCGCTTCCTGCGATGACGCTTATCGGCCGAACGGCGCCAGCTTCTGCGGCACCCTGGCGTTCTTCAGCGTCGCGTACTGCGGCAGTCCGTTCTTGCCGTACGGCGGCGGCGCTTCGCCCTGGATCAGCGGCGACAGGTAGCGGCGGGCTGCGGCGGTGATGCCGAAGCCGTCGCGGGTGAGAAAGCTCGCCGGCATCTTCTTTTCGCGATTGGCGATCTTCGACAGCGGGGCGGGTTCGATCTTCCAGCGATACGGCGCGTCGCTGGTGCGCACGATCACCGGCATCACCGCGTTCATGCCGGCCAGCGCGTAGTCGACGGCGGCCTTGCCCACGGCGTAGGCCTGGTCGGCGTCCGTCTTCGACGCCAGGTGGCGCGCGGAACGCTGCAGGTAGTCGGGCAGGGCCCAGTGGTACTTGTAGCCGAGCTTTTCCTTCACCAGGGCCGCGAGCACCGGGGCCACGCCGCCAAGCTGTCTGTGGCCGAAGGCGTCGCGCGTGCCGGCTTCGGCGAGGAATTGCCCGTCCGCGTTGAGCAGCCCTTCGGACGCGACCACGGTGCACCAGCCCACGCGTTCCACCGTGGCCTTCACCTTGGCGAGGAAGGCGGCTTCGTCGAACGTGCGCTCGGGGAACAGGATGATGTGCGGCGGCGCGTCCGCGCCTTCGCCGGCGAGGCCCGAGGCCGCGGCGATCCAGCCCGCGTGGCGGCCCATCACTTCCAGGATGAAGACCTTGGTCGAGGTGTCCGCCATGGATGCCACGTCCAGGCTCGCTTCCAGCGTGGAGACGGCCGTGTATTTCGCGACGGAGCCGAACCCGGGGCAGCAGTCGGTGACGGCCAGGTCGTTGTCCACCGTCTTGGGCACGCCGATGCAGCGGATGTCGTAATGCATCGCCTTGCCGATCTGCGAGAGCTTCAGCGCGGTATCGGCCGAGTCGTTGCCGCCGTTGTAGAGGAACCAGCGGATGTCGTGCGCGCGGAACACTTCGATCAGCCGCTCGTACTCGGCGCGGTTGGCCTCCAGCGACTTGAGCTTGTAGCGGCACGAACCGAATGCGCCGCCCGGTGTGTGGCGCAGCGCGGCGATGGCTGCCTTGGATTCCTTGCCCGTATCGATCAACTCCTCGCGCAGCGCGCCGAGGATGCCGTTGTGCGCGGCATAGACCGGCACGCCCTTGGCACGCGCCGCGTCGATGACGCCGGCCGCGGTGGCGTTGATGACGGCGGTGACGCCGCCGGACTGGGCATAGAGCAGACGACCTTCGGGCTTGGATGTCTTGGCGGCCATGGTTCTCTCAATCGGGCAGGGCGAGGTTGCCGTGCTCATCAAACACGAAGTACGGATTGAATGCGAATTCCCACAGATGTCCGTCAGGGTCGGCGAGGTAGCCGGAGTAGCCGCCCCAGAAGGCCTCCTGCGGCGTCTTCAGTTCGCGCGCGCCGGCGGCGAGGGCGGTGGCGAACCATGCGTCCACTTCTTCCTTCGACGTGGCGTTGCGCGCCAGCGTGACCGCGGAAAAACCCGTGGGCAGGTCTTCCGCCAGCGCGTCCTCGGCCAGGGCCTCGCGCCCGTACAGCGCGAGCACGCCCGCGCCGCCCTTGAGGAACACGATGTTGTCGTTGCTGGCCGAGGAGGCCTTCCAGCCCCAGGCCTCGTAGAACTGGCGTGAACGTGCGAGGTCGCTCACGCCCAGCGTGACGATGTGGATTCGCGGTGCGGGCACGGTCTTCTCCTCGAAAGGGACCGGTAGAGCTTAAATCCCGCCCGCCGGCCGCGTCCCTGTGACATTCGCGTGTCACGGTTAACCCTTTTGGCAACAGACACTTGCCGTTTCCAGGTCGCTTTGTCGGTTTGACGCCATGGCCCGCAGAAGCTACTTTGGACGCCACTTTTCTTGCATCCGACGGGCCTCGCAGCGTGCGTGGTTCGTGGATACCTTGGAGCACTATGCGACTCGTCCTACTCGGTCCGCCCGGTTCGGGCAAAGGCACCCAGGCTGCGCGTCTGAAGGTGGAACTCGGCGTACCGCACATCTCGACCGGCGACATGCTGCGCGCCGCCGTGGCCGCCGGCACGCCGACGGGCCTGAAGGCGAAGGCGGTGATGGATGCGGGCAAGCTGGTGTCCGACGACATCCTGCTGGCCATGCTGGAAGAACGCCTTTCGCAGGACGACGTGAAGGGCGGCTTCATCCTCGATGGTTACCCGCGCAACCTGGCCCAGGCCGACGCGCTCGACCACCTGCTGGCCAAGATCGGCCAGCCGCTGGACGCCGTGGTGAAGCTGGACGTGCCCAACGAAGTGATCATCGCCCGCTGCGAGATCCGCTTCGCCGCCGAACATCGCAAGGACGACGATCCGGTGGTCGTGCGCGATCGCCTGAAGGTCTATGCCGAGCAGACCGCGCCGGTGGCCGATTTCTTCGCCCGTCGCGGCAAGCTGCAGGTGGTCGACGGCGTGGGTGAGCTCGACGAGGTCACCGCACGCGTCAAGCGTGCGCTCGCCGCCGAATCGGCCGCCGCCAACGGCTGATACTCCGGGCCGCCGCAAGGCGGCCCGATACGTTTGGGGCGCAAGGTTCGCCCGGTTCCACCGAAAGGCTTCTGCATGCGTCTGCACATCCTCGGCATCTGCGGCACCTTCATGGGCGGCGTCGCCGCGCTGGCGCGCGAGCTTGGCCACACCGTCGAAGGTTCCGACGCCAACGTCTACCCGCCCATGAGCACGCAGCTGGAGGCGCTGGGTATCGGCCTGATGAACGGCTACTCGGCGGAGCACCTCAAGCCCGCGCCCGATCTGGTCGTGGTGGGCAATGCGATGACGCGTGGCAACCCCGCCGTGGAATACATGCTCGACCAGCAGCTGCGCTACATCTCCGGCCCGCAGTGGCTGGGCGAAACGCTGCTGCCCGGGCGCGAGGTGCTGGCCGTGGCAGGCACGCACGGCAAGACCACCACCACCAGCCTGCTCGCGCATCTGCTGGAAAGCGCGGGCCTCTCGCCCGGTTTCCTGATCGGCGGCGTGCCGGGCAATTTCGATGTATCCGCGCGCAAGGGCGACGGCAAGCCGTTCGTGATCGAGGCGGACGAGTACGACAGCGCCTTCTTCGACAAGCGCTCGAAGTTCGTGCACTACCGCCCGCGCATCGCGATCCTCAACAACCTCGAATACGACCACGCGGACATCTTCCCCGACGTGGCCGCCATCCAGCGCCAGTTCCATCACCTGGTGCGCACGGTGCCCGGCAACGGGCGGCTGATCGTCAACGCGCACGACCATCATCTGGCCGAGGTGCTGGCCATGGGCTGCTGGACGCCGGTGGAAACCTTCGGCATCGGGCAGGGCGACTGGCAGGCCGAACTGATCGAGGCCGATGGTTCCGCTTTCACCGTGCGCCGCCATGGCGACGTGATCGGCGAGATTCACTGGCCCCTGCTTGGCAACCACAGCGTGATGAATGCACTCGCTGCGCTGGCTGCGGCCACGGCGGCCGGCGCCGATCCTCGCGCCTTGCTGCCGGCCTTCGCGAGCTTCCAGAGCGTCAAGCGGCGCATGGAAGTGGTGGGCGAGGCGAACGGCGTGCGCGTGTACGACGACTTCGCGCATCACCCGACCGCCATCGCCACCACGCTCGCAGGCCTGCGTGCGAAGGTGGGCAAGGCGCGCATCGTGGTCGCGCTGGAGCCCCGCTCCAATTCCATGCGCTTGGGCGCGCACGCCGACGCGCTGGCGCCGTCGCTGGCGGATGCGGATGCGGTGGTGTTCCTGCATCGCCCCGAGCTTTCCTGGGATGCGGGGCGCGTCACCGGCGCATTGCACGGCCGCGGCAGCACGGTGCCGACAGTGGATGCGTTGATCGACGCCTTGCGCAGCGAAGTGCGCGCGGGCGATCACGTGGTCTTCATGTCCAATGGCGGTTTCGAAGGCGCGCCGCGCCGTTTCGCCGAGGCCATCAAGTCCTGATCGCTGGGTCATTCCTGTAGGTGCGAAGACGGCGCGGTTAGACTTCCCGCATGGCTGCCCAGTCACCCACTCTCGACTTGCCGCTGTTCCCGCTCGGTACCGTGCTTTATCCCGGTGGACAGCTGTCGCTGCGCATTTTCGAGCGGCGCTACCTCGACATGATCCGCGAATGCGCGCGCACCGGCAGTTCGTTCGGCGTCTGCCTGATCCTGGAGGGACAGGAGGCGGGCGCGCCCGCCTTGCCCGCGGCCGTCGGCACGCTCGCCCGCATCGTCGATTTCCATAACCGCGAGGATGGCCTGCTGGGCATTCTTGCCGAGGGCGGCGAGCGCTTTCGCGTGGCGCGTACGCGCGTGCGTTCCGACGGCCTGGTGCGCGGCGACGTGGAGCCGTGGCCGGCGGAGCCGGCGCAGAGCGTGCCGGTAGAACTGGCCTTGCTGCAGGTGATCCTGGAACGGCTGATCGAGAACATGGCGCCGCACTGGCGCAACGCGCCGCGCGAACGCTATGACGATGCCAGTTGGCTGGGCTTTCGCCTGGCGGAACTGCTGCCCCTGCAGACGGACGAGCAGCAGCGGCTGCTCGAACTCACCGATCCGATACAGCGGCTGACCGACTTGCGCGACATCCTCCCGCGCTTCCAGCGCGCGTGAGCCGCCATCGAGGCGGCGATTGGCCTGTTCTGCACCTTGCGCTCGCATGGCGCACTTCTACACTGGCTCACCCACGATCGAGGTGACACGTTCATGAGCAGCCTGGCCGGCAAGACCCTCTTCATCACCGGCGCGTCGCGCGGCATCGGCCTGGCGATTGCACAGCGCGCGGCGCGCGACGGCGCCAACGTGGCGATCGTCGCCAAGAGCAGCGTGCCCAATCCCAAGCTGCCGGGCACCATCTTCAGCGCTGCGCAGGAGGTGGAAGCCGCCGGCGGCAAGGCGCTGCCGATCAAGTGCGACATCCGCGAAGAGGACGAGGTGAAGGCCGCCGTGGCCGCCACGGTGGAGCGCTTCGGCGGCATCGACATCCTGGTGAACAACGCCAGCGCGATCTGGCTGGCCGGTCTCGCCGACACGCCGATGAAGCGTTTCGACCTGATGCAGCAGGTCAATGCGCGCGGCAGCTTCCTCTGCGCGCAGGCCTGTCTGCCGCACCTGCTCAAGTCCGACAATCCGCACATCCTCACGCTGGCGCCGCCGCCGTCGCTCGCCACGAAATGGTGGGCGCCGCACACGGGCTACACGCTGGCGAAGATGGGCATGAGCTTCGTGACGCTCGGCCTGGCCGGCGAGCTGGGCAGCAAGGGCATCGCGGTCAATGCGCTGTGGCCGCGCACCATCATCGCCACCGACGCGCTCAACATGATTCCGGGCGTACCGCTGGAGCGCTGCCGCAAGCCCACCATCGTCGCCGACGCGGCGCATGCGGTGCTCACGCGCGAGGCCAAGGGTTTTGCGGGACATTTCCTGATCGATGAAGAAGTGCTGCACGAGGCGGGCGTGACGGACTTCACCTGGTACGCCATGGATGCGTCGCAGGAACCGTTGCCCGACCTGTTCCTGGGATAAGGGCCATGGTCTGTCCGTTCTGCGAGATCGTCGCCGGACGCCTCGAGGCCAACGTGATCGCGCAGACGGAACACGCGCTGGCGTTTCTCGATCTGCGCCAGGCGGTGCCCGGCCACGTGCTGGTGATACCGAAGGCGCACGTCGAGGACATCTACGCCATCGACGCCGGCCTGGCCGGCGACGTCATGCAGCTGGGTGTGCGCGTGGCGCATGCCTTGCGCGCCGCGTTCCATGCGCCGGGGCTCAACCTGTGGCAGTCCAACGGCAAGGCCGGTGGCCAGGAAGTGCCGCACTTCCACCTGCATGTGCAGCCGCGACGCGTGGCGGACGGATTGTTCCGCGTCTATCCCGGCGGCGTGCCCACGCCCTCGCCGCGCGATGCACTGGAAGCGATGGCGCAGCGCATTCGCCCGTTCTTCACTCACGACGACGGCTCCTCCGCCGTGCCATCGAGGTCCGCATGAAATACCTGCACACCATGATCCGCGTACGCGACATCGAGCAGAGCCTGCGCTTCTACTGCGAAGGCCTTGGCCTGAAGGAAATGCGCCGCGTGGAAAACGCGGCGGGCAAGTTCACCCTGGTGTTTCTTGCCGCGGCCGATTCGCCGGAGGCGGAGATCGAGCTGACCTACAACTGGGGTTCCACCGAGGATTACGGCAGTGCCCGCAACTTCGGCCACCTCGCCTTCCGCGTGGACGACATCTACCAGACCTGCGCCCACTTGCAGGCGATGGGCTACACCATCAACCGCCCGCCACGCGATGGACACATGGCTTTTGTACGCTCGCCCGACCTGATTTCGGTGGAACTGCTGCAGGACGGCCATCTGCCGCCGCAGGAGCCGTGGGCGTCGATGCCCAATACGGGCGTCTGGTAAGCCGGCGCTGTCACGAGGCTTGCCATGGCGGCCTCGACCCGGGCGATGGAGCGCTCCCTAGGCCATAGGTGCTAGCCCGCCGCCGGGCCTCCGGCTTCCGTTCGACGGGAGCTGCGCCATTTGTGGGGTGACCGCGGACAGCAGAGTTGTATATTGTGTGACCCATATCACATTTCTGTAGCGGTCGCGGGCTAGCTTGGCGCGACGGACGTGGTTACCGGGGGGCCACAGGAGGTGGCAACGACCGGCCGAGACCTGTGACCCTTCGAGGGGTTAGGGGAGGGACCATGGCTGTACTGAGGGAGGAAGCCAGGCGATGCGTCGTCTGGTTTGGGCAGCCTGCCGCTGAGGAGCGGACGGTACTGACCGAAGCGGGCTGGATCGTCCGCGTGGCCGACGCCGGTACCCAGGGCGGCGTGGGCATGCGCAACAACGACACCGTGGTGGCGCTGGCCGATCTTCGGCACGGCGACCCGGCTTCCGCCCATGCCATGGCCGAGCTCATGGCCGATCACCCGTGGCTGCCGTGGGTGGCGCTGATCTCGCCCGACATGCCAACGCACGAGCCGCTGATCGACCGCATTCTGGAAGCGAGCATCGAATACTTCTCCACGCCGGTCGACGTCGAGCGGCTGGTCGAGGCGTTGGCACGCATCGGCGGCGATCAGCCGCGCGCGGCGGACCCCGGCGATATCGGTGTGACCGGCCGCAGTGCGGCCATTGGCGCCGTGGTGGCCAGCGTGCGCAAGTACGCACCGGTGGAGCTGCCCGTGCTGATCACCGGCGAAACCGGCACCGGCAAGGAAGTGGCCGCGCGCGCCCTGCACAGCCTTTCCGCGCGCGCCGAGCGGCCGTTCGCCGCGATCAACTGCGGCGCGTTGCCGCCGAACCTGGTGCAGTCCGAATTGTTCGGCCACGAGCGTGGCGCGTTCACGGGTGCCAATGCGCGGCGCATCGGCCATTTTGAAACGGCGGCCGGTGGCACCGTGTTTCTCGATGAAGTGGGCGATCTTCCGCTGGACGCCCAGACCAGCCTGCTGCGTTTCCTGCAGGAAGGCACGCTGGAGCGCGTCGGCAGCAGCCAGTTGATCAAGCTGGACGTGCGCGTGCTGGCCGCCACCCATGTGGACCTGGAAAAGGCGGTGGAGCAGGGCCGCTTCCGCGAGGATCTTTATTACCGCCTCAACGTGCTGCGCCTGCGCATGCCGCCTTTGCGCGAGCGCGAGGACGACGTGGTGCTGCTGGCCCAGAAGTTCCTCGATGCTTTCCGCGAACAACATCCCAGCCGCGCACGCGCCTTCAGTGCCAGCGCGCGCCGCGCCATGCTGGACTTCACCTGGCCGGGCAATGTGCGCGAGCTGCTCAATCGCGTGCAGCGCGCGGCGGTGGTGGCGGAAGATGCGCTCATCAGCGTCAACGATCTCGATCTTGCCGAGGTGCTGACCAAGCAGGCGGCGCGCTCCAGCCTGGGCAGCACCCGCGTGGCGGCCGAGCGCGATGCGGTGATCGCCTGCCTGCGCGAAAGCCGGTTCAACGTGAGCGAATGCGCGCGCCGGCTCAAGGTGTCGCGCGTGACCATCTATCGCCTGTGCAAGAAGCATCAGCTCGCGCTGGACGAGCTGCGCTGACCGAACGCCTCATGCCGCGAGGAAAACCATGCCGGCCCGACCGCCAGGGCGGGCGGCGGATGCTCGCTTCTACATGACTGGTTGGGCGCCAGCCCAGTCACCCTCGACTGCAAGCACCCGCCGCCCACCCCGGCGGCGCCTGGCCGACCGTGGGGAATGCTGCGTGCGGGAAGAAGAAGGAAGGCCCCCGACCCGCAGGGGTCGGGTCGGGGGCTTCCATTGGTGCCCCGGCCACAGGGGTTGCCGGGTTACCGCCCTCATGACCGCCTTGCGGCGGAATGCTTTGCGACGTTCCTCCCACCGGTGAGTGGCGGGAGCCAGTGATCCGGTTGCCAGCTGCGAGGTTCGTGCCGACTTAGCCCTGGGCCATCCAAGGGCATTGCCATCCTGTCGCCGAGACACTCCGTATCGCGGTGTTCGGCGCGTTGTCGCAGCTGGCCCTTTCCCCCTTTCCCGCCTGTACAGTGTAAAGCGAGCAATCGCCGTGCCAACACCGGGCAATGGCCGAAAACCTGCGGTTTCCGGGCTTTGGCGGCCGCGAGCCTGCTTTGAACCGTGCTAATGGCGTTACAACGTAGGCCCTTCCTGGATGCCGGGAAGGGCGCCTGACACCTGTAACAGCGCGGTTTCCGGGAAGTCGTATCACTTGGGTTACAGCGGACAGGGGAAATGTCACACCTTCCGCCGGCGGGCTTCCGTGCATCGCCCGCCGCGGGTACAGCGGCCGTCACCGTGCAAAGCCGCTCCCCAGGGCTTACGATGCGCGGACGCCGCCGCAGGCGGCGTATCCCCACCCATTCCTTCCCACGCATGGTGTCGTCCGTCGCGACGATGCCCGGAGTACGACATGCACGCGCAAGACCCGTCCGCCCAGTCCCTGATCGATCTCGGCAAGCGCTACTGGCTGCCGGTGTATCGACCGCGCGATGTGGTGCTGGACCACGGCAAGGGCGCGCGCGTGTGGGACACCCAGGGCCGCGACTACGTGGACTTCGGCGCGGGCATCGCGGTCAATGCGCTGGGCCATCAGGATCCCGACCTGCTCGAAGCGTTGACCACGCAGGCGCACAAGCTCTGGCACACCAGCAACGTGTTCTACAGCGAACCGCCGCTGCGCCTGGCCGAGGAACTGGTGGCGGCCTCCGGCTTTGCCGAGCGCGTGTTCTTCTGCAACTCCGGCGCGGAAGCCAACGAGGCGGCCATCAAGCTGGTGCGCAAGTGGGGAGCCGCGCAGGGGCGCGAGGCGGACAAGCGCGTCATCGTCACCTTCCGCGGCTCCTTCCATGGACGCACGCTGGCCACGGTGACGGCCACCGCGCAGCCCAAGTATCAGGAAGGCTACGAGCCGCTGCCTGGCGGCTTCCGCTACCTCGATTTCAACGACGTGCCCGCGCTGGAAGCCGCTTTCGCGCATGGCGACGTGGCGGCCGTGATGCTCGAGCCGGTGCAGGGCGAAGGCGGCGTGCTGCCGGCGGCGCCGGGGTTCATCCAGCGCGTGCGCGAGCTGTGCGACCAGTACGGCGCGCTGCTGGTGCTGGACGAAATCCAGTGCGGCATGGGCCGTTCGGGCACCTTGTTCGCTCACGTGCAGGACGGTGTGAAGCCCGACATCGTCACCTTGGCCAAGGCGCTGGGCTGCGGCTTCCCCATCGGCGCCATGCTGGCCGGCCCCAAGGTGGCGGAGGTGATGCAGTTCGGCGCGCACGGCACCACCTTCGGCGGCAATCCGCTGGCGGCGGCCGTGGCGCGCGTGGCGCTGCGCAAGCTGTCGTCGCCGGAGTTGCTGGCCAACGTCGCGCGCCAGTCGCAGGCGCTGCGTGATGGCCTGGCGCGCATCAACGCCTCGCTGCATCTGTTCGACGAAGTGCGCGGTCGCGGCCTGATGCTGGGCGCCGTGCTCAACGAAGCCAACAAGGGCAAGGCCGGCGCCATTCTCGACCACGCGGCGGCCCACGGCCTGCTGGTGCTGCAGGCGGGCCCGGATGTGCTGCGCTTCGTGCCGGCGCTCAACATCAGCGATGAAGACGTCGCCGAAGGACTTCAGCGCCTCGACGCCTCGTTGCGCAGTTTTATCGCTGGCTGAGTCGGTTCTTGCGGTGCGCCTTCCCGAAAGAAGGCGCACCGCGGACGCATCGATCTTCGCGTTTAGCCCTGCGCCGCACGCAGCGCGCCGCGCGCGGCTTCCAGCGTATCGGCGATGTCCTGCTCGCTGTGGGCGCTGGACACAAAGCCCGCCTCGAAAGCGGACGGCGCGAGATACACGCCGCGCTCCAGCATGCCGTGGAAGAAGCGGTTGAACATCGCCGTGTCCGCCGCCGTGGCCTGCGCGTAGCTGTCCACCTTCTCCCGGGTGAAGAACAGGCCGAACATGCCGCCCACGCGGTTGGTGCTGAAGGCCACGCCTTCGCCGTCCGCTACGGCCTGCAAACCATCGGTGAGCAGGCGCGTGCGTGCGGCAAGCTGGTCGTAGAAGCCGGGCGCCTGGATCAGCTCCAGCATGGCCAGGCCCGCGGCCATCGCCACCGGATTGCCGGACAGCGTGCCCGCCTGATAGATCGGTCCCGCCGGAGCCACCTGCTGCATCAGGTCACGGCGGCCGCCGTAGGCACCGACCGGCATGCCGCCGCCGATGATCTTGCCGAAGGTGGTCAGGTCCGGCGTGACCCCGTAGTACGCCTGCGCGCCGCCCAGCGCGACGCGGAAGCCCGTCATCACCTCGTCGAAGATCAGCAGCGCGCCGTGCTTGGTGCACAGCTCGCGCAGCCCTTGCAGATAGCCATCCCTCGGCGGAATGCAGTTCATGTTGCCCGCCACCGGTTCGATGATCAGGCCGGCGATGTCGTGGCCGTGTTCGTCGAACAGGCGCACCGCGGCATCGAGGTCGTTGTAGGTGAGCGTGAGGGTCAGGTCCGCGTTGGCCTTGGGCACGCCCGGCGAGGTCGGTACGCCGAACGTGAGCGCGCCGGAGCCGGCCTTTACCAGGAAGCTGTCGCCATGGCCGTGGTAGCAGCCTTCGAACTTCACGATCAGGTTGCGCCCGGTCGCGCCGCGCGCCAGGCGGATGGCCGACATCGTCGCTTCGGTGCCGGAGTTCACCATGCGCACCATGTCGATGGACGGAATCAGCCGCGTGATGGTTTCCGCCATGGTGACTTCGGCGGGGCAGGGCGTGCCGTAGGAAAGGCCGTTCTTCACCGCCTTCTCCACCGCCTCGCGCACGTGCGGATGGTTGTGGCCCACGATCATCGGACCCCACGAGCCGACATAGTCGATATAGCGCTTGCCTTCGACATCCCACAGGTACGGGCCATCCGCCCGGGCGGTGAAGAACGGCTCGCCACCCACCGACTTGAAGGCGCGCACCGGCGAGTTCACGCCGCCGGGCATCAGCTGCTGCGCGCGTTGGAAAAGTTCGTGGTTGGTGGTCATCGGGCAAGTCTCAGTGCGAAGGGAAGAGTTGGGCAAAGCGCTCGGCGGCGCCGCGGACGTCCGGATCGCCGAACACGGCCGAGATCACGGCGAGATAGTCGGCGCCGGCATCGATCAGCGAACCGCCATTGTCTGGCGTGATGCCGCCAATCGCCACTCGCGGCACGCCCAGCGCGGCGGACTGCCGCAGCAGGTCGAAGGAAGCACGGCGTGCATGCGGCTTCGTGGGCGATGGAAAGAACGCGCCAAAAGCCACGTAATCGGCACCCGCGGCGACGAGTTCGCGGGCACGCTCCAGCGAGTCGTAGCACGACACGCCGATGATGGCGTCCGGGCCGAGCACGGCACGGGCAGCGGCGATGTCGCTGTCGTCCTCCCCCAGATGCACCCCGGCCGCGCCGGCTGCACGCGCCAGTTCCACGTCGTCGTTGACGATCAGCGGCACGCCGCGGGCCGCGCACAGCGCGCGCAGGGCCCGGGCCTCGTCGAAGCGGCGCGGATGGTCGGTCGTCTTGTCCCGGTACTGGAGCAGCCGGGCGCCGCCGGCCAGCGCCTGCGCCACTGCCTCGAGCAGGTTGGGGCGAGGGCCATCGGTGATGACGTAAAGGCCTTGGCCCTGGAGTTTTGCATGCATGCCTATCGATCCTGGAAAAGCGGCGCCATACGCTTTCGCATCGGCGGGGGAGTTGCGAGAATGAACCTCTTATTGTCCATATCAAGCAGTCCACGATGAATCAGAGCACCAACGAAACCGGCACCCTGCGCAAATGGATGTGTGTCGTCTGCGGCTTCATCTATGACGAGGCGCTGGGGCTGCCCGACGAAGGCATCGAACCCGGCACCCGTTGGGTCGACGTCCCCGACACCTGGACCTGCCCGGACTGCGGTGCGACCAAGGACGACTTCGAGATGATCGAAATCGACTGATCCTGATCCCCGCGTTGCCCTGAAACGGCCCGATTCCGTCATCGTACGGACCGGGCCGTTTGCTTATATGCCTCCTGCACGCCGGAAACAGGCGGGCAACCCCGGCAGGAGCAGCACCATGCAGCAGTTCATTCCGTTCGAAGACGAGTGGGACATCCTGGAAAGGCTCAGTCCCGAAGCCCTCATTCCCTACCACGTCGGCGTTCCGTGTCGGCACGACCTGGCGGCCAACGACCACTGTGCTGGAGCGCCGGGCCAGTCCGACATGGCAAAGGTGGCCTCGGACGGCCTTCCGCCAGCAAGTCCTCGAAAGTAGAGCATGGGCCTGGAACGGTGGCAGGCCTTAAAACCTATATAGGTACGTGAGGGCCGGACGCTCCGCTTGGGCGCCCGATCTCCGGTCCCGGTGGCCGCAAACGGTCTGAATCCCAAGCCTGACGGGGCTCGCCGGCCATGGACGCCCGCGGCGATTGTCATCGGCGTGAAAAAATTTCGTTCGCCCCCCTTCCCAACCCCGTAGGGCCACGCTATTATTCCGCTCCTCCCCGAACGAGATGCTCTTCCTCGCGGGGTTCCACCGAAAACCCGGCAGCAAAAATTCTTGGCTGAAGGTGTTGACGGACAGGAAAAACGATGTAAGATGAGCGGCTCACTCGGAACGAAATGTTCCAACGCTGAAGCGGAAACGGTCAGCAAGTGATTGAGATCTTTGACAGTGTGCGCAGGTGACTTGTGTGGGCGCCTTGCGGTGGATGACTGAATGTCAAACATATGC
>NZ_QICJ01000005.1:0-250545 GCF_003201105.1 Dyella sp. AtDHG13
GATCAAGGAACCCTTGCCAACCCATCACCGAGCGATAAGCTCGCAACCTTGGACTCTACGAAATAGGTTTTGGCCCTAAGCCCGGGGGCAGGTCACAGGCTGCAGTGTCCGCGAAATTCCTGGGAGGTCTGAACGCCGGCCTCAAGCCGGCGCTCGTTTTACAGACGAGACAACATCAGCCGCGCAGGCCGATATCGCCCCACAGCTGCTTTGCGCAGCGTTCACCCACAGTGCGAGCCACTTCCTTGACCTTGGAATAGTCCTCGGCCTTCCACTCGTCAAGCGCGCGCTTCTGTTCGCCGTCACCCTGGCAGCGCGACGTGGCGACGACTTTGCCCTGCCCGTCGCGAACCTTGGACGTCACCGTCCAGTGCAGGCGATAGTTGTCCGAACCGAACATGCTGTCGTAATCGAGCAGCCACAGTTCCTGCTTGATATCCACATGGTAGGCAGCGCTGGTGCGCTCGCCCTGCGCCTTGGCAATGGTCGCCGCCATGGCCAGCGCCGGCGTATCCGCCTGCTCGATGTGCTGGCCGATATCCGTAACGGTCTGCTGCACGACGCTGTTGGTCATGTTCCCCAACTCCATCGCCTGCTGCATGCCCTGCGGTGTCGCCGACGCCGGACTGGACGCCGCCGCCGACCCGACCACGGAACCGATCACCATGCCGCCGATCGCCTGCCCCTTGGTCTTCAATTGCACCGCCCCGGCCCCGGACACCTGCCCCACCGCAACGCCTTGCTCACGAAACGCAGTGGCCTGATCACCACTCACGCCCACAGGCTGCGTGGCGCAACCAACCAGGCCAGCGACGAGTACCGGCAGAAGAAAACGTGCCTTCATTGAACTTGCTCCTTGAGTTGATAGTGGCTTCCTTGCGCGAGACGTGGGTCAGGCCGCTATGGCCGGACTGATTGCGACGTCCGAGGCAATGAATGAATGGGTATCGGCGGCCATCGCAGGAACTTGAGCTTCGACAGAATGCCTCGTTTCGGTCATCCAAGTTTCAGTTGATGACGGAAGAGGAAAGTCTGACAACAGCTACTCAAACCGTGCAAGCAGGTGCATACCCTTGGGCACATCCCTGATGTTGGACTCACGTTCCCATCGTGATAGCCCCAGCTCACGGCGATCATCGATGCGCAACACCAAAGCGTCCCATCACCCTCTTATGCTTGATAGTCCTCATACTCCCAAGCAAAGACCCTAGAGAGTTTTAGCGCCAGCTCAGACCAACTTTCTCCAGAGACACTCGAGACAAAATCATCGACCTTATTTCGAATGGACGTCAGATCGTACTTTGGAACGATCAAGAGATGACGACCCCACATAGGTTCCGCAACTGACTGCTCTAGCCAGGTGGGCGTGCACACAAGCAATGAGAAGTCATCCGCGCCTTTGGATTCTTCCCGTCCTATGCGCAGACGCAGATTTAAAGCAAAACACGTCATGTCATCCGGGGAGCCAACTTCCAAATCAAAATCATCGCTAGACAGACCCTTAACCATTGCGCGCATTGCTCTCACCTTACTGCGTGACATTCAAATGGCCGTTTCCGGCCTTCTCCGAGCATATCGGCCGCACTTCGCTCGACAGCACCCTCGTCTAACTGCCCCCACTCACCGGCCAATTCCGCGGCCGCGACGGAATATCTTCAAGGGACTAAAACGCTCTTTACTTCATCAAATATGATCTGCGCTAGTTGAACGGATAGGAATCAGCGACGTCGGACGTCAGCTCGCCCCAACCTATCTCGGTAGATTGCGAGGTTCTGAGCAGTCGAAATTCCGAACTCGTCGTCTGTCGATGTGCGGATGAGCCAATATTGCAAGTGGTCTGCCGCACGGCATGGCATCTTCATGGCTTTCTCGGCACTCGTCGCATTGACCGGTCGCCCACTCACGAGAGCCATCTCATGCGCACGACCGGTCGATTCCCGTTGTTTTTCGTTTCGCTTTGAAGCTTAGTTCTATGGACCGGGCACAACGGGAATTATCGGCGCACTAGCCCAGGGGACGCCGTGTGCCTCGCATAGGCCTTCTATTTCCTCAATAAAGTCAGGGTTCAATACAGTGATGTCTTTACCCTTAACCCAACCCGCGTCGCGAGAGACGCGTGCACATTCAAAATAGTGGTCAGCCTTTTGACGCTGTTCTGCTTGTTTGGCGACATAAGCCGGGTAATCCTTTGGATGCCCAAGTACATACAAACAACTCTGAGCTATGGCATCAGCTTCGTCGGCATCGAGCAGCCCATAGTGAGCGACGCGCAATCGAAAATGACTCGTGCAATATAAATACGACCCGAGCCATATCAACTGGGCACCGGCATCTCCCGGAAACTTAAAAGGGTCCACCATCGCCATTTCTCGCGTGGCCGCCTGAAGACCTTCGGCCATGACAAAGTCCGTGAGTGCAGGATTGATCTCCAAAACACCACTAACCACGCATCGATGGATCATATCTACTGCAAGCTGCCATCGCGCAATCGTGTCATCTGGACAGCTCTCGATTCGACCTGATGAAAATGCAAGAGCAGACATATCGTCAGTCGACATCATGGCGATACGCCCCTGCAGCCAAATCGCTACGTCTTCCGGCAATTTCATGGGCGTCCTCCTACGTCGGCAGCACCAGTCTGCGGAAATTTCAGTTTGAGCTGCTTTTCACCATTATTCACAGATTGGAATCTCGGATTGTTGATTTCAACGGTCGCAGTTGTACCAAGCGTCTGTGTCGCCATCCCTTCCGGCCTATAAATAATCGTTGTTCCGTCCTCCCGCGTTGCCATCCAACACCCCTGGCAATTGCCCTTATTTAGTCGCGTAGAACCTGCCAGGTACTCTGCTTGCGTGGGCTCCCTACCGAGCAGTTGAACGGCAAAATCATTAGCTGTCGCACTTGGAGCCAAGCTAGCCTGCATGACGCGAGGCTGCCCTGCCGTCCCAAGCCCTGGCAGCGTTCCCGCTTCCAGTTGCCGGACATATTGTGTGTTGAGCACACTACCTGGCGCCTTGCCTTCCAGCAGCGGCCCCATCGGATTCTGGCCAATACGCTGCAGAGCATCTATTTCGTCAGCGACGTTGTTGCTCTGCCCCTCGCCGGATCCAACGATGGTAGCTTTGGACGCGCGCCCCAAGGGGCTCCACAGTGCCTCGCTCAGACTCGATACCTGGCCCAATTCGCGGGCCGCCTGGCCAAGCCCAACAAGTCCGCCCACTGCTTGCAGTCCGCCCAAGACGTAGTTTCCTTGCTGGACTTGATCTGCACCTTCATAGGTGTTGTAGCCCATGTAAAGGGTGTTGAGCGCCGGAGAGAGAGAGGCAAATCCACCAAGAGCGCCTGCAGCGGCAATTTTTCCGTTGAACTTCAGGAAGTCCAACGAGTCCTGCCTCATCCAGCTTTCCATCTGAACATCGAAATTCTGGCCTTGCGGTCTCCCGGAGTTGTAGTCGGCTTGAGCAAGCCCCCAATACTGACTAAGACTGTAGCCCGTTGCTGGCATGATGGCTTCTATTCCGCCATTGTTATCCTGATTCAGCCGCATGTAGAGCGCATAAGCATTTATCGTTGGGTTGGCACGCTCGTCTTTCGTTGCCTGCGATAGATTGTAATAAGTGCCGCCGATGTACTCGCCGAAGTTGTCATTCTGGATGAACGCCCTGGCGGTGGCATCAATCGGGGCGCCATTGAACTTCGCATCGAAGGTGTCGTCCTGCATTCGTTGCGCCGTTTGAAGCAATGTCTGCATCGCATTGTCAGTAGCAGCTTTTTGATCCTCCGGACTCAATGCACCAAGATTGCAACCACACTGTTGCTCAGCAAATTTCTCGGCCTCGGACTGGAGATGCTGCACATAATCAGGGTGCAACTGCCGATTGAACTGCTCGCCCTGCAGCGCCGTCGACGCCCCCGCGCCACCACCTACAACACCACCAATCGCAGCGCTCGCCAGCCCCAGCAAGCTCTTACCCTCTTCGGATGTCGCACTGATCTTGTAGTTATCCCACAACCAGTCGCCCATCGCCTTGCTGGCGGCCTCACTTGCCGCCGCGCCCGCCGCAGCCTGCGCAACATTCCCTCCGCTAAGGGCTGCCGTACCTGCACCCACGAGTCCATGCAGGATCACCTTGTTGGCACCGCCGTCCTGCCAAGACTTTTGCTCTTGTTCCGTGGTCGCGTGGTTCGCCATGTAGGCGGAAATGTCGCCGACCGCCGTCATGCCTACCTGCCCGGCAAGCGCAGCGATCTGTTGGTTCTCCGCGATCTTCTTCTGATCGAAGATCTGCTTGAGCCCTTGTGCGTTGATATCGGGGTTGCGGTCCAGCCCACTCAGGTCGGTGTTGCCGTTGCGGGTGATGATGGTGCCATCGGCTATACCGGCCTTTGTGGTGCTGCTTGCACTACCGGTTTGCGGCATCGCAAGGCCAGCCAAACCGGCCATGCCCATGGGCCCACCCGTGCCAACGCCGAAACTGCTGGCGCTGTATTCGGCATGATTTTCGATGTTGCTGAAAGTCAGGCTGCCGGTGTCCAGCAGGTTCCTGCTTGCATCGGCGGTACTCGCGATGACGCCGCCCTTCAGGTCGGTGTTGCCGTTGACGTGGATGTTGAAGCCACCATCGCCTGCCGCGATGCCGCTGACGGTGGTGACGCTGGCGTAGTGGCTGTCGGTGTTGCTCTGGTTGTAGCTGCCTGACATGCCACTGCCAGTAGCCACCGTAACGCCGATCTGCTGCTGCTTGCTATGGAAGTCGTCAGTGTCCTGCTCGCTGGCGATATTGAGGTTGCCGCCAATATTGGCGAGCACGGTCTCACCCTTGGCTTGAGCGCCCTGAATGGTGGTGTCGCCTCCGCTCGTAATGCTCAGCCCATGGGTGGCATTGATGGTGGTCGTGGCATGGGTCGTGCCGTTGCCGTGGCCGTCGCCCTTTCCGGCGCTGACGCTGGCGTACCAGCCGGTGGTCGCACCCACGCTGAAACCGACTTCGCCCCCAGCATTCTTGTTACTGCTCTTGTCGGTATGCTGCTCCGCCTGGCTCAGCAGATTCAGATTGTTGGCCGCAGTCAGTGCCACGTTGTCGCCGCTGATCTTGCTGCCAATGACGTTGAGGTCGCCGCCGGTTGCGGCAATCACCACGTTGCCGTTGCTGCGGATGGTGCTTCCGTAGGCCGTTTCGTCATGCGTGCTGGAGGTCGCCGTAGCGCTGCTCGCACCAATGCCGATGCGCAGGCTGACACCAGCACTGCTGGCATTGCCCTGGGCCGCCTGCCCCATGGCCTCGGCACCGGTCTGCCCGCCCAGGCCCATCATATTGCCCGCACCCGGAGAGAAGAGCGCCTCGGCACCCTGGGCTGCGTACAATGCCTTCAGGCGCGAGTCGTCGCTCTTACTTGCTCCCTTGGCCGCGTGATAGACGGCTTGCGCCGCGGTTACGGCGCCGCCTGTGAGGCCAAGCGTGATGCCGGCACTGCTCTGCTTGTACGTCTGCGACGTATCCGTCGTACCCACCGCCGCGTCGATCGTGACGTTCTTGCCCACGATGGCGGTGCCGGTGTCGCTGAGCACGTTGGCGTCGGTGAGGTGGACGGTGTTGCCGGCGGTCATGGTGACGCTACCGCCGAGGCTGCCCACAGTGGTGCCGGTGGGCGTGGTTTGCGTGAGCGTGGCGTCCTGGCTCTGCTTGGCTTCGCCGAGCATGATGCCGACGCCGGCACCCATCAGGCCGGACTTGGTCTTGCTGGTGCCGTGTTCTTCGGTATGGACGTCGTTGGCGGTGTTGAGCGTGAGGTTGTTGCCCGCGGCCATGACGATGTCGTGGTCGGCGGCGATCTGCGCGGCGGTGGCCGTCAAATCGTGGCCGGCCGCCATGGAGACGCTGTCGCCGCTGATGGTGGTGCCCATGGCGAGGCTGTCGCTCACGCTGTCGTGCGTGCGCTTGGTGGTACTGGACAGCAGACCGCTGTCGGTGGTCTTGGTGTCGGTGACGGTGCTGTGGTTTTCCTGCGCGGTGTTCAGCGTCAGGTCGTGGCCCGCCATGAGGCCGATGCCGCCGTTGGTGGAGCTGATGGTGGCGGCGGTGGCGGTAAGGTCGTTCTTGGCGACAATGCTGACGCCATTGGCACCGCTCAACGTGCTGCCGCGCACGGTCTCGTCGATGCTCCGCGTGGCGCTGACCGTGCTGCCTGCCGCGGTCTTGCTGTAGTTGGATTGACTGTCCGTCACGGCGTTGAGCGTGATGTCGTGACCGGCGCTCAGCCCCAGCTGGTTGCCTGCCTTCAGCTGCGCGCCCACGCTGGTAAGGTCGTTGCCGGCGACCAGGGCAAGGTTGCCGCCTGCAGTGATATCAGTAACGGCGTGCGTGGTGTTTTCCTGGCCGTTGGACGCACCACCGGTGCGAGTGGTGTGCACGGTGGCATCGAGGTTGAGGTTGTTGCCGGCCACCAGCTGGGCGTTGCCCACGGCGGAGATGTGGCTTGCCGAGGCGGTCAGGTCGTGGCCGGCCACCATGGCGAGGTTGCCGCCCGATTGCACGGGTGCGCTGCCCACGGTGAGGTCGCGGCCTGCCGCAAGCGCCATGTCGCCGGTGCTGGTGATGGCGCCGGTGCTGACCAGATCCCGCCCTGCCTGCACGCTGACAGTGCCACCCTTGATGGCACCGCTGTTGATGGTGTCGTTGCGCGTGGCGATGGCGAGTTGCTGGCCGCCATTGAGCGTGCCGTGGTTGATCAGCGTGTCGGCATTGATCACAGTGCTCTGCGTGCCGGTGATGGTGCCGTCGTTGCGCACGGTGCCGCCGGACTGGATGTTTACCGTGTCGCCAGCGAGCAGTGCGCCATCGTTCTGCAGGCGTTCGGCGGTGGCCTTGGACAGGTACACCACCGGCACCAGCACATGCTGGCCATCCACCACCTGATCCACCAGCCACACGATGTCCGACTGCAGCGAGCTGATCTGCGAACTGGTGAGCGGCGCGCCCAGGCTCAGGCCCAGGCGTTCGGCTTCGCTGGCGGCGCCGTTCATCAGCGCGGTGTACTGCGCCATGGGGTCGCCGCCGTTCAAGGTGCGGCGACCGGTGAGTTGCAGCAACTGATCAAGCACCAGTTGCTGTTCGTAATAGCCATCGCCCAACCGCTTCTGCGTGTTGCTGGGGTCGTCGCCCAGTGCTTTCAGCAGATAGTCGGAACTGGTGGATGCGCCCTTGGCGAAACGCGGCGCGGTGCTCACCAGGAAAGGTGCGCTGGGGTCGCCGTTCTGCGCATACATGGCGTTGGAAGGCGGCACGTAACCGGGCAAGGCCTGTTCGGATGAGCCCACCGATTGCGCACCGACGCCCTTGGCGCCGCCGGCATCGCCAACCTTGCCGCCATCCGCGCGTGCCACGCTGCCGGCATTGCCCACACCCTGACCCTGGGAAGCGTTGACGCGGCTGGTCTCCGTGATCAGCTGGCCTTGCGCGCCGTTGACGCGGCCGATGTCGCCGACCGCCTGGCCTTGCGCATCGTCCACGCCGCCCGCACCGGAAACCGCCTGCCCTTGCGTGCCATTGACGCGCCCCGTGCCCGCGACGGCGCTGCCGTGCGCGTTGTCGACACTGCCCGCGTTGCCGGCGCGCGCGGAACTGGCGCTGCGTAACGCCACGCCACCGGGGCCGGTGAGATCGCCCGCGTTGATGGCGCCACCGCCACCCTTGGCGCCCACCACCGTGTTGGTGACGTTGCCGCCGATGGAAAGATTGCCGCCCGCCGTGATGGTGGCACTCAGCCCCTGGCCCACGTCGTAGGTGACCCAGCTCGGCACGTTGCCCGGCGCGAGCAGCACGGACTGGCTGCCGCTGGAGGTGTCGTAGGTCCACCAGTCGCCATCGAGCCAGGTGCGCGGGCTGTTGATCAGGTACTGCGACTGCGTCTGGTAGTTGGTGGTGGTGGTGACCTGGCCGCTGGGCATCCAGGCGATGTTCTGCACGCTGGCCCAGCCGTCGCCGCCACCGCTGCCGTTGATGGTCAGGTTGCGCGTAGCGGCGATGGTGGACGCGCTGTTGCGGATGTTGCCGTTGAGCACCATGTCGCCGCCGGACTCGATGCGGCTGTCCGCGCTGGCGCTGGTGATCACAGTGACCTGCGTGAGCGTGCTGGTGGTCACCGACTGGAACACCACCGGCGACCCACGACCCTGCGGATAACCAATGCAACGCAGCGACGAGTAGTTATGGCTATCGCAATACGCCTTGGCCTTGGCCTGCCCGGCCGCGTCCACCACCTGATCCGCGCCGACGGCCGGCGGCCTGTGGTTGGGATCGCTGTCGCTGTATAGGAATTGCGCCACGGTGGCGCTACCACTGTTGGCGGCCTGCTCGTCCGCGCTCAGCACATAGGTGGCGGTGTTGATGACGCGGCGGCGGTTGTCGAGCTGGTCCGCATCGATGGAGACGTTGCCCTGTCCCTGGATGCGGCCGGACACATTGTTCAACGCGGCGACGCGCGTGCCATCCCAGCGACCGGCGATGTTGAGGTTGCCGCCACTGAAGATATCGCCGTCCAGATTGTCCAGGCGCTGCGCGATGCGCAGATCCATACCATTGGCCGCACCGATAAAACCCTCGCCGTAATCCACGGCGGCCATGGCCGTGCCCAGGTCGCGGCCATTGGTGAGCGTGTTGGCGTTGATACGCACGTTGTCACCGACGATGTTGCCTGTGTTGGTGACGTCGCTGGCGGTGAGGGTGAGCGTGTCGGCCTCGATACGCCCGCCGCGCTGGTTGTCGATCAGGCCGCTGGTGTTGATGTTGGCGCTGGCGCCGCCGTTGCCCGCACTGGCGTTGATGCTGCCCTGGTTGATCAGGTTGGCAGCGGTGATGTCCAGCTCGCCCTGCGTCTGCAGGGCGCCCTGATTGGTGAGCGTGCCACCCACGGTGAGGCTGAGCACGCCATCGCTCTCGAATCGCTGGCCGGCGGCATACGTATAGTCGCCATTGATATGCGCATCGAGCAGCTGCGAGCCGTAGAGGCGGCCGACGCCATTGATGGCGGACACCTGCGCGTGTAACGCACCGGCGTCGATCTCGCCGCCGTTGAGGTTCAACGTAGTCGTGTTGAGCCAGAGCGTGCCGGCCTGGATATGGCCGCTATTGGCGTTGGTGATGCTGGACAGCGTGGTCCACGCCGTGCCGCCCGCGCCGAACTGACCGCCGGAGTTGTCGAGCCAGGCGTTGCCGTTCTGGTAGCTGAGATCGCCGGTGGCATAGACCGTGCCGCCGATATTGTTGAGTGCGCCGACGCTATCCAGATTCACATTGCGCTGCGCGACCAGCTTGCCGCCACTGCTGTTGTCGATGCTCGATGCGTGAACGTTGGTGTCGCCGCCACGATTGCCGATGGAGCCGCCGCGATTGTCGATGCCACTGCCCGATGTCACCTGCAGCGTCGCATTGGGGTTGCCCGCATTGCCCGCGAGCAGCTGGCCGCCAACATTGGACACGCTTGCCGCGCTTACCGTGGCGGCGCCGGTGGCATCCACCGCACCGCCGCTGTTGTCGAAGCTTCCGTTGGCCGTGAGGGCCAACGCACCGCTGGTCTGCAGTTGGCCGCCGCTGCGGTTGAACAGATTGCCGTAACTGGTGAGCGTGAAATCGTGGCGGGCATACGCCGTGCCGCCGCTGTTGTCGAAGGAACCGGCCTGGATATTTGCAACGCCTTCCGCGCCGATCAATCCGTGCGCGGTGTTGCCGAGTGCGCCATTCACGGTGAGCGACAGCGCTCCCGCGTCGCCGCGTTGGATCAGCTGGCCGCCGGTGTTGTCGAGCGTGGAGGCCGTGACGGTGACCGCGCCCGTGCCGTCCAGCGAACCGGCGGCATTAGTGATCGCCGCGCTGCCCTGGCTGCGGCCGCGCAAAGTGAGCGCGTCGTTGGCGTGGATCTGGCCACGCGTGTTGTCGATGGTGTCGGCCTGCACCTGCACGCGGTTGCCGAAGATTCCCTGCGTGGCGATCGCGCTATTGGCTGGGCCGCCCTGGATGGTGTCGCGGTTGAGCAGCGTACCCGCCGACACATTCACATCGCCACCGGCAATCAGGGCGCCGCCGCTGTTGTCGAGCGTGCCCGCCGCCGTCGCCGTGATGCCCTGCTGCGCCTGGATGGCGCCGGCATGGTTGCTCACGCTGCCGGCGGTGAGCGCAAGCGCGCCGTTGCTGACCAGCGTGCCGCTATCGTTGACCAGACGGCCGTCCGTGGTGACGGTCAGCGTGCCCGTACTGGCGGACTGCACCGTGCCGCCGGTGTTGTCGAGGCTGCCCACATGCAACGTGGTGGTGCCGGTAGTGGCCAACGTGCCACGCGTGTTGTCGAACGCATTGGTGACGAGCAGCGAGCTGGCATTCGCGCCGGCCGCAAGGATGGAGCCGTTGGCGTTGGACAGCGAACCCGCGTTGAGCTGCAACGCCCCATTGGTAGCGACATGACCGCCGCTGTTGTCCATCGCACCGCTCACGCCCAGATGCAGCAAGCCGGTGCCGAGCGCGGAGAGGTTGCCGCCCGCGGTGACCAGCGAGCCCGTGTCGATGCTGATCTGCTGCGCCGTGGTGGTGCCGCCGCGCAGGTTGGTGCTGGCGCCCGCGATGGTCAGCGCGCCATTGCTGGCGAGCGTGCCGCCCTGACCGTTGAGCGTGGCCGCACGGATGGTCAACGCACCCTGCCCGGCGTGTTGGATCGCACCCTGCGTGTTGTCCAGCGTGGCCGCGGTCACGGAGAGGTCGCCGTCGCTGGCGAGCACGCCATGCTGGCTGTTGTCGAGCAGGCCATCCGCGGTGACGTTCAACGTCGAGCCACCGCCCGCCTGAACGGTACCGCCCTGATTGACGACGCTGCCGCCGTGAACCGTGGTCGCACCCATCGCGGCCAGCGTGCCACCGGTGTTGTCGAAACCTTGGGCGACGGTGATGCGAGTAGCGCTGGTGCCGGCAGCGGTTAGCGTGCCGCCGGTGTTGGTCAGCGACTTCGCATCGATCTGAAGCGCGCCATTGGTCGCCACCGTGCCGCGCGTGTTGTCGAACAGGCCGCGCACGGTGAGGTTCAACGGTGTGCCGCCAAGCGCGGTGAAGTTGCCGCCAGCCGTGCTCAGCGAATCCGCATTCAGTGCGATGGACTGTGCGTAGGTCGTGCCATTGGTAAGATTCAACGCACCACCAGTGAGCGAGAGCGCGCCGTTGCTTGCGATGGTGCCGCCCTGCCCATTGAGCGTCGCCGCCTGGATGGTCAGCGCGCCCGTGCCTGCGTGGGCGATGGTGCCTTGGGTATTGTCGAGCGTGGCCGCAGTAACCGACAGATCGCCATCGGACGTGAGCGTGCCCTTGGCGCTGTTGTCGAGCACGTCATCGGCGGTGACGCTGAGCGTGGAACCGCCACCCGCCTGGATCGTGCCGCCCTGGTTGACGATGCTGCCGCCGTGGATGGTGGTGGCACCCATCGCGGCCAATGTGCCGCGCGTATTGTCAAAGGTCTGCGCGACGGCGATGCTGGTCGCGTCCTTGCCGGCGGCCGTGAGGTTGCCGTCGGCATTGGTCACCGAGCCGGCGTTGAGTTGCAGCGCGCCGTTGGTAGCGACCGTGCCGCGCGTGTTGTCGAACAGGCCACGCACGGTGAGGTTCAGCGGCGATGCGCCCAGCGCGGTGAGGTTGCCGCCGGCCGTGCTCAGCGATTCCGCTTCCAGCACGATGGACTGCGCGTAGGTGGTGCCATTCGCAAGGTTGATCGCGCCGCCCGTGAGCGAGAGTGCGCCGTTGCTGGCGATGGTACCGCCCTGGCCATTGAGCGTCTTCGCCTGAATGGTCAGCGCACCCGTGCCTGCGTGCGCAATGGTGCCTTGCGTGTTGTCGAGCGTAGTCGCGTTGACGGACAGATCGCCATCGGACGTCAGCGTGCCCTTGGCACCGTTGTCGAGCAGGTCGTCCGCCGTGACGTTCAGTGTGGAACCGCCGCCCGCCTGGATCACGCCGCCCTGGTTGATGATGGTTCCGCCGTGGACGGTAGTAGCGCCCATCGCTGCCAGCGTGCCGCGTGTATTGTCGAAAGTCTGCGCGACAGCGAAGCGGGTGGCATCCGTACCGGCTGCACTGAAGGTGCCGTCGGTGTTGGTCAGCGACTGCGCGCTGACCTCCAGTGCGCCGTTGGTGGCGACGGTGCCGTGCGTATTGTCGAACAGGCCGCGCACCGTAAGGGTCAGTGGAGTTCCTCCCAACGCGGTGAGATTGCCGCCGGCCGTGCTCAGCGAATCCGCATCCAGCGTGATGGCTTTCGCATAGGTGGTACCACCGCTCAGGTCGAGCGCGCCGCCATGCAGGGCGAAACTGCCGTTGCTGGCGATGGTGCCGCCCGCGCCGTGCAGCGTGGACGCATTGATGGTCAGGGCGCCCTCCCCCGCATGCTGGATGGTGCCCTGCGTGTTGTCGAGCGTGGCCGCGGTCACGGAGAGGTCGCCGTCACTGGCGAGTACGCCATGCTGGCTGTTGTCGAGCAGACCATCGGCCGTGACCGTGAGCGTGGAACCGCCGCCAGCCTGGATGGTGCCACCCTGGTTGACGATGCTGCCGCCGTGAACCGTAGTCGCACCCATCGCGGCCAGCGTGCCTCGGGTGTTGTCCAGCGCGTTGGTGACGACGATGGACGTGGCATCCGCGCCGGCAGCCGTCAGCTTGCCGTCCGTATTGGCCAGCGATTGCGCCTGAAGCTGCAGCGCGCCATTGGTCGCCACGGTGCCGCGCGTGTTGTCGAACAGGCCGCGCACGGTGAGGTTCAACGGCGTGCCGCCAAGCGCCGTGAAGTTGCCGCCGGCCGTGCTCAGCGAATCCGCATTCAGTGCGATGGACTGTGCGTAGGTGATGCCGTTGGCGAGATTGATCGCGCCACCCGTGAGCGAAAGCGAACCGTTGCCGGCGATAGTTCCACCCTGACCGTTGAGCGTCGCCGCCTGGATGGTCAGCGCGCCCGTGCCTGCGTGGGCAATGGTGCCTTGGGTATTGTCGAGCGTGGCCGCAGTAACCGACAGATCACCATCGGACGTGAGCGTACCCTTGGCGCTGTTGTCGAGCAGGTCATCGGCGGTGACGGTAAGCGTGGAACCACCACTCGCCTGGATCGCACCGCCCTGATTGACGATGGTGCCGCCATGGATAGTGGTGGCACCCATCGCAGCCAGCGTGCCGCGCGTATTGTCAAAGGTCTGCGTGACGGCGATGCTCGTCGCGTCCTTGCCAGCAGCGGCAAAGCTGCCGTCTGCATTGGTCAGCGAGCTGGCCTTGAGCTGCAAGGCGCCATTGGTCGCCACCGTGCCGTGCGTATTGTCGAACAGGCCACGCACGGTGAGGTTCAGCGGAGTGCCGCCGAGCGCGGTGAAAGTACCGCCGGCCGTGCTCAGCGAATCCGCATTCAGCACGATGGACTGCGCGTACGTGGTGCCGCTCGCAAGGTTGATCGCTCTGCCTGTGAGCGAGAGTGCGCCGTTGCTGGCGATGGTGCCGCCCTGCCCATTGAGCGTCGTCGCCTGAATGGTCAGCGTGCCCGTGCCCGCATGTGCGATGGTGCCTTGTGTGTTGTCGAACGTAGTCGCGTTGACGGACAGATCGCCATCGGACGTCAACGTGCCCTTCACGCTGTTGTCGAGCAGGCCATCCGCCGTGACGGTGAGCGTGCCGCCGGCCACCTGCACGACGCCTCCCACATTGGCCAGCGTGCCGGCATGCAGTGTTGTGGCCCCCGACGTGGCGATGGTGCCTGCGTTGTTGGCGAACGCATCGGCCACCTGCACCCGGGATGCGTCATGGCCGGCGGCGCTCAGCTTGCCGCCGGTGTTGTCCAGTGAGCCGGCGTCGATCTGCATTGCGCCGTTGGTGGCGACTGTACCACCCGTGTTGTCGAACGCATTGCGTGTCCGGACATTCAGCGCACCTGCGCCCAGCGCGGTCAGCGAGCCGCCGGCGGTGGTCAGCGAACCGGCATCGACGATGACGTTCTGCGCGTACGTGGTTCCCTTGCCCACGTTGATCGTGTCGCCGGTCAGCGACAACGTGCCGTTGCTGGCGATGGTCCCGCCGATACCGTTGAGCGTGATCGCGTAGATGCCCAACGTTCCCTGCCCCGCGTGCTGCACCGTGCCGCCCGCGTTTCCGAACGTTTCCGCCGTGAGGAAAAGATCGCCATTGCTGCGGATGACGCCACCGCTGCCATTGTCCAGCGCACCGACCACGTTGAGCATATTGGTCTGGTCGCCGGAGGAAGCGATGGTGCCGCCACGGTTGTCCAGATTGACGGCGCGGAAGGTGAGTTGCGTCGCGCTAAGTACCGCGTCCTGATGATCGACCGTGCCCGCGCTGATGCTCGCCGCGCCCGCGGTGGCCACCGTGCCGCCCGCTCCCAGCCAACTACCCGTGCTAAGCGAGAAGCCATCGGCGCCGGCGTGATTGATGGCGCCCTTTTCATTGATGAGGGCGGCGCTGCTCAGCGTGAACTGCGAGGCGTTGCTGGCGAGCGTGCCGCCGGTGTTGTCCAGCACACCGGCGACCGTAAATGTCATGGCGGCGGGATCGGCCAGCAGGAAACTGCCAGCACGATTGGAGAGTGCCTGCGCATCGAACGCCAGTGCCTTGGCGAAGTTCAACTGGCCGCCGTCGTTGACGACCTGCGCGGCATGCACGGTCGATGCCTTGTCGACGGAAAGCACGCCGTTGCGGTTGCTCAGATCGCCGCCGGTGAGCGTGAGCTGGCGCAAGGCCAGTTGGCCGCCATCATTGGCCACGCCATTGCTCGTGACCAGGTCGAAGCCGGAGGCCGCCGTGATGCGGCCGCCATCGTTGTCGAGCAGGCCGGTGATATGCAGCGCGCCATCAGCCAGCGGCGGCACAGGCGTCACGCCCGCGCCGCCGCTGTTGCTACCCGCACTGCTGCCGCTACCGCTGCTGCCGGCCGTCGACGCACCGCCGTTGCCGGTCGATGAACCGGGTGTGCCGGAGGATCCACTGCCCGCGTCCACCTCTGGCATGCCGATGCGTCCGCCGTTGCGGTTGGACAAGGTGCCCACCTGCATGGCAATGGCCTGCGCGCTGGTCTGCGTGATGGTGCCGCCGGCATTGCGCATCGACGCCGCATCGACGGCGATGCGTGCCGCGTTCAAGGCGCCGCCGCTGTTGTCGACGTCCTGCGCGGTGGCGATGTCGAGTTCGCGCGTGGCGCTGAGCGTGCCGGCGTTGGCGATGCCGCCACTGGCGTTGATCTGCGTGTTGGTTTGCGACTGCAGGCTGCCGGTGTTTTCCAGGCGGCCGTCGACGGTGACGGTCAACTCGCCGGCCTGCGCGCCGATGTTGCCAGCGTTGCGCACGCCCAGGCCATGCTCGGTGCCGAGCAAGGCGATCTTGTTGGCGTACATGCCGCCCAGCGCGCTGACATCCAGCGCGAACGTGGGTTTGTTGCCGTCAGCGGTGATCGCGCTGGCCTGCGACGGATCCGCCTTCACGTCGTTGGCACCGGTGGTGACCTGCAGCTGCGGCGCCCAGATGCCGCCGTTGACCTGCACGGCGCGCGCGATGATGTCGGCGTAGTCGGCACGGCTGGCATCCATGCCCTTGCCGTTGATCTGAATGGTGCCACCGGTGACGCGATAGCCGTCCAGCGCGCCGCCGTTGAGCACCGGCACGCCGGTGGTCAACGTCACGCGGTTCGCATTGATGAAACCGCAGCCGTCGCACGCAATGCCGGAGGGATTGGCAATGACTACCTGCGCGCGGTCGCCCGCCACTTCGATGTAGCCGTTCAACTGGCTGGGATTGGGTCCGGTGACTTCGTTGAGGATCACCTTGGCCGTGCCGTTGGCGAGCCACGGATTGCCGGATACCGTGCCCGCCAGCTGCGTCTGAGTGTTGGTGTGCGAGTTGTTGAGCACCGCGCCTTCGTTGCCGACATCGAAGCGGCTGTAGGTATTGCGCGATACGCCGGCCGCGCTGGGCGTCTGGATATTGATCAATGGCGCGTTGTTGGGCGCGGCCATCACGGTGGGCCGCTGGTTGCCCGGCGCCTGCATGTCGCCTGCGATCTGCGCGCTTGCCACGGAAGCCAGGCCGATCCAACCGAAGCTGACCCACAACGCCAGGCTGACCGGGCGCACCGCGGCCGCCACGACGCCGGCCTCCTTCGATACGCCGCGCCCCGGCCGGCGGACCAGCTCCGATACGACCTGGAACAGGCCGAGCGCGTGGTTGAAGACGATGCGATACAGATGCTTGTTCATGGACTTTCCCTGTCAGGCAAACGACACATGGCGCGCTCGTCCGCGCCGGGCTAGTACGACCAGCTGAGGGTGAAACCGGTGGTGGGGTTGTCGGTCTGGAAACCATGCGGCTTGCTGATGGGCGCACCGACAAAGGCATCCCACGCGAAGCCGCGCCAGCCGCCACGCAGGCCAAGCACCGCGCCCGCGAGCGTCTTGCCCAGTTCCCATTGCGTGGGCGGGCCGCTGACGTGGCCGACATCCGCGCCGAGATAGAGCTCCTGGCCGCCGCCGACGCTCCAACCCAGGTCGTTGCGCAGCAGCCAGCCGCGGTCGCCGGTCAGCGACAGCTCGCCGTCGAAGCCGCGCACGGTGTAGCGGCCGCCAATGGCGAAGCGATCCTGTGGCACCAGCGGCGCCTGGCTCCATTGCGCACGCCAGCTGCCGATGTAGCGCAAGCGTTGTCCGCCAAGCTGGAACGGCACGGTGAGCGTGGCGTCCGCAGTGATCAGCTGGGTGCGCGAAGTGCCATCGCCAAAGGCTTCCTCCGGCGCGTGCAGCGCGTTGAAGGCGCCCGTGCCGCGGCGATACGCGGCATTCGCGTCCAGCGTGGCCGCGCCGATGAACTGCTTGTAGGTGAAGCCAGCTTCCCACCCGCCCTGCCGACGACGCTGCACCAGCACCTCGGTATCGTCGACGAAGTTGTTGGAGTCGCGCTCCCATGCACGCACGTACGCTCCCCATTTGAGCGTGGCGTTGCGATAGAGCAGACGGCTGAGTCGCACGTCGGCGTTGTGGCTGGTGCCACTGTAGACGTAGTTCTGCTGATAGCCGGCAACCGTCTGGTGATAGCTGTAGCTGCTGGCCGTGGCGCCCAGCTGCCAATAGCCATAGGGCACGTCGTAGTGCACGGTGTAGCTGCGCGTGCCCTTGCGGTCGCCGTCCAGCACGGCCTGTCCCAGGTTGGCGTAGAACAGGTCGTTCCACGTCAGCAGATTGTCCAGCGACAGCGTGGCGCCCCCCTGCAGTTTTCCCGTGGCGTCGCTTCCCGAGTCGTCGAGCGACAGCGCGAGCCGCATCGGCGAGGTTTGTTTCCACTCGATCACTAGATCGCTTTCGCCAGCTTGCGCGTCACCGTCGGCGGGCGCGATCTTGATGTCCGCATCGGCGGTGGGCACGCGCTTGAAGTTTTCCAGCGCCTGCTCGATGTCGCGCAGGTTGAGCAGATCGCCAGGGCGCGACGGCAACGCATCGCGCCACGACGTGGCGCCCGCATCCACGCCCGGCGCAAACCGGATCGCGCGAATGCGGCCCGGCACCACGGTGAGCGTGAGCACGCCGCTGTGCAGATCCTGCGGCTTGGCGAGCACGCGCGTGGTGACATAGCCGCGCGCGACGATGGCGTTCTGGATGCGCTTCATCACCACATTGATGCCCTGCGTGCCCAAGCACCGGCCGGTGGCGGGATCGTGCGGCGCATCCGCCGCCTTCAACGCCCACTGGAACCGCGACGCGTCATCGCCGTCCAGCTGAATCTGGTGGATGGCGAAGCACGGCGTTTCGTCGGCGGGGAGGCGATCCTCGGCGGCCTTTTCGGGCGCAGGCAGGCGCACGTCGGGGCGCCGCGCCTGTTGTTCGCGCAACGCGCGCTCGCGTTCCTGCTGGCGCAGGATCTCCTGCGTCGCGGTATCGGCGACCTGCGCCATGGCGGATGCCATCGGCAGACACAGACCCGCGAGCGTCAGCCATGAGCGCCATGCGGGCGCCTTCTTCTGTCCTTGAAGCACGACCCTTCCTTATCACTGCAGATACAGGCGGGACGCGAGCACATCGCAACCCGTCCAGACCATGCAGGAGGCACACGCCGATGCACGCGGCCCGTGCGGCGGGTCGCGTGATTTCGCGCCAGCAGGCGCATCGGCCATCCGATGCTTGGGCCTGGTGGCGGCGAAATGACTATGGCGCGCAAGTCCCCCTGTATGGGACAAAGCTGAAAAGCCACATCGGCTTTTCGGCAGCGGTCGAAAAAACTTTAGGTATCTTCTTACGAAACACGGCCTGCCGGAAGTGCACACGGACAGGTGCTGATCGGCGGCGTCAATGCCTTGGAAAAAGCCGGACAAGAAAAAGGCCTGCGAGGCAAAAAACCATCGCAAGCCTTTGATTTTTCTGGTGCCGGAAACAGGAGTCGAACCTGCGACCTACGCATTACGAATGCGCCGCTCTACCAACTGAGCTATTCCGGCGATGAACCGCCAATTCTACGGAGCGGAGCGAAACCGCGCAAGACGTTGCCGCTCAGAGGCTGGCCGAAACGCCGCCGGCCAGGCGCAGTTCCTTGGGCAGGGCGAAGGTGATGGTTTCCGGCTCGCCGTCGAGCTCGCGCACCGCGCCGGCGCCCCACGACTGCAGGCGCGCGATGACGTCGCGCACCAGTTTCTCCGGCGCGGAGGCGCCGGCGGTGAGGCCGATGCGGGTCACGCCGTCGAGCCAGCTGCGCTCGATGTGCTCGGCGCCGTCGATGAGGTAGGAACGCACGCCTTCCTTCTCCGCCAACTCGCGCAGGCGATTGGAGTTGGAGCTGTTGACCGAGCCGACCACCAGCATCAGGTCCACCGCGCTGGCGAGGCGGCGCACGGCGTCCTGGCGGTTCTGCGTGGCGTAGCAGATGTCATCCTTGCGCGGGCCTTCGATGTCGGTGAAGGTGCTGCGCAGCGCATCAATGATCGCCTTGGTGTCGTCCACCGACAGCGTGGTCTGCGTGACGTAGGACAGCTCGTGCGGAAACTTCGGCTTCAACTCGGCCACGTCTTCCACCGACTCGACCAGCAGGATCTCGCCCTTGTTGGCGGGGTTCCACTGGCCCATGGTGCCTTCCACTTCCGGATGCCCGGCATGGCCGATCAGCACCACGCTGCGGCCGGTGCGGCCCAGGCGCGCCACTTCCATGTGCACCTTGGTCACCAGCGGACAGGTGGCGTCGAACACCTTGAGGCCACGCTGCTCGGCTTCCTCGCGCACGGCCTTGGAGACGCCGTGGGCGCTGAAGATCACGGTGGCGCCGTCGGGCACTTCGTGCAGTTCTTCCACGAACACCGCGCCGTCGTTGCGCAGCTTGTCGACCACGTAGCGGTTGTGCACCACTTCGTGGCGCACGTAGATGGGCGCGCCATAGGATTCGAGCGCGCGCTCGACGATGGCGATGGCGCGATCCACGCCGGCGCAGAAGCCACGGGGATTGGCGAGCAGAATGTCCACGGAAGCTCCGGATCTATCGGGTCGACTGACAGGTCCGGATTATCGCACGGCCGGTGCAGCCGTACGTGATGGCGCGTTCAGGCCTTGGATTTGCCCTGAAACAGGCCGAAAACCACCAGTGCCACGGCGCCCACGGTGATCCCACAGTCGGCGAGATTGAACACCGGGTAGTTCCATTCACGGAAATAGACGTGGATGAAGTCAGTGACCTGCGAGGCATGCAGGCGATCGATCAGGTTGCCCAGCGCGCCGCCGATGATCAGGCTGACGGGCAATGCGGTTTTCCAGTCGCCGCGCGCCGTGCGCGACAGCCAAGACACCAGCACGCCGCTGATCACCACCGCCAGCGCCACGAAGAACCAACGCTGCCAGCCCGTGCTGCCGGCGAGGAAGCTGAAAGCCGCGCCCGTGTTGAAGGCCAGCGTCCAGTTGAGGAAACCCGGAATCACCGGATGCGGCGTGCCCGCGGGCGCCAGCGCGGTGAGCGCCCACCACTTGCTCAGCTGGTCGAGCACGATGACGACGGCGGAGAGCAGGAGCCAGTTGAGGGCGTTGGGTTTGGGTTTCATGGAGTCATCAATCTGCGAGCGTTACTCCCTCTCCCCTTCGGGGAGAGGGTTGGGGTGAGGGGCCAATCTTGCGGAGTGTTTCGGATAGAGCGACTGCGTTCTTTTGAAGCCCTATCGCTAGCACCCACCCTTCCCCTCCCCTTTTTCGGGACTCACCTCGGTCCTCCCCCCGGAGGGGAGAGGAAGAAGTGCGGTGCTTCAGAACCAGCGACGGTCCTCGCCCGGGCCATCCACATTGCTGATGCAGCGGTCGCACAGCTCCGGATGGTTCGCGTGCGTGCCGACGTCGTCGCGGCGGTGCCAGCAGCGCACGCACTTGGCGGCGTCGCTGACGGTGGCCGAGACCCACACGTCCGCGCCTTCCAGCTCCGTCAGCACCGCATCCGCCGGCTGGCCGCCGGCCAGATCCAGGCGAACGTCGGAGGTGATGAAGAAGAAGCGCAGTTCCGATGCCGTGGGCTGATAGCGCGCGACGATGGCCGGGTCCGCATGGATCGCCAGCTTCGCCTCCAGCGACGCGCCGATCTGCTCGCCCTTGCGCATGCCTTCGAGCACGCGCGAGGCGGTGTCGCGGATCGCCAGCAGGTCGGACCAGTAGCGGCGCTGTTCCGGCGAACCCTGGGTGGAGGCCAGGCCGTCGTACCAGGTTTCGAACAGCACGCTTTCGCTGCGCTCGCCCGGCATGTGCTGCCAGATTTCTTCCGCGGTGAAGCTGAGCACCGGCGCCAGCCAGCGCACCAGCGCCTCGGCGATGCGGTACATCGCGCTCTGCGCGCTGCGGCGACCGTGGCTTTCGGTCGGCATCGTGTAGAGGCGGTCCTTGGTGATGTCCAGATACAGCGCGCCCAGCTCGTTGGTGCAGTAGTTCTGCACGCGCTGCACGATTTCCGGGAAGTCGTAGCGATCGTACGCCGCCATCACCGCCTGCTGCGTGTCGTAGGCCTGCTGTACGGCCCACTGGTCGAGCAGCAGGCTCTCCTCCACCGGCACCAGGTGCCTGGCGGGGTCGAAGCCATCCAGGTTGCCGAGCAGGAAGCGCGCGGTGTTGCGGATGCGGCGGTAGGTGTCCGACACGCGCTTGAGGATCTCGTCCGACAGCGACATCTCGTTGCGGTAGTCGGTCGAGCAGATCCACAGGCGCAGGATGTCCGCGCCCAGGTTCTTCATGATGTCCTGCGGCTCAATGCCGTTGCCCAGCGACTTGGACATCTTGCGGCCCTGCGCATCCACGGTGAAGCCGTGGGTGAGCACGTCGTTGTACGGCGCCTTGGCGAACATGGCCGACGAAGTGAGCAGGGACGACTGGAACCAGCCGCGATGCTGGTCCGAGCCCTCCAGGTACATCACCTTGTAGCTGGACGCCTTGCCCTGCTGCAGCTCGGGACGCTGGCCCACCACGGCGAAGTGGCTGACGCCGGAGTCGAACCACACGTCGAGCACGTCCAGGACTTTTTCATAGTCCTTGGCCTGGTCGCCCAGCAACTCGGCCGCGTCGAGCGCGTACCACGCGTCAATGCCACCCTGCTCCACGCGCTTGGCCACCTGCTCCAGCAGCGCGACGGAATCGGGATGCGGCTCCTGCGTGCCCTTGTGGATGAACAGCGCGATCGGCACGCCCCAGGTGCGCTGGCGCGAGATGCACCAGTCGGGACGATCGCCCACCATGCCGGCGATGCGTTCCTCGCCCCACGACGGCACCCAGCGCACCTGCTTGATTGCGTCGAGCGCGGTCTGGCGCAGGCCTTCCTTCTCCATGGAGATGAACCACTGCGGCGTGGTGCGGAAGATCACCGGCGTCTTGTGGCGCCAGCAATGCGGATAGCTGTGTTCGATCTTGGCGAAGGCCAGCAGCACGCCGCGGCGGCGCAGCAGCTCGACGATCTCGTCGTTGGCCTTCCACAGGTGCTTGCCCGCGATGACGGTGCCGTCGAGCGCGGCCGGCGTATCAGCGCGGTAGGTGCCGCGCGCCTCGGTGTAGTTGAGGGTCTCGATGCCGTACTTGCGCGAGACGACGAAGTCTTCCACGCCGTGGTCGGGCGAAGTGTGCACGGCGCCGGTGCCGTCTTCGGCGGACACGTGGTCGCCGATCAGCACAGGCACTTCGCGCGCGTAGAACGGATGCTTGAGCAGCACGCCTTCCAGCGCCTGGCCGGCCACGTGGCCGAGCACCGTGGGCTCGCCGTCGATGCCGTAACGGTGCGCCACCTTCTCCACGAGCGCACTGGCGACCACCAGCAGCACGCGATGGCCGTCGCGCGCCGGGCCTTCGATCAGCGCGTATTCGAGCTCACCACCCAGCGACACGGCCAGGCTTTCCGGCAGCGTCCACGGCGTGGTGGTCCAGATCGGGATAGCGACGATGGCATCGCCCGCGTCCACGCCGAACTTCTGCGCGAGCGCCTTGGCATCGACGGCGTCATAGGCGACATCGACGGCCGGCGAGACCTTGTCGGCGTATTCGATCTCGGCTTCGGCCAGCGCGGAGCCGCAGTCGAAGCACCAGTACACGGGCTTGGCGCCGCGCACGACGTGGCCGTTGCCGACGATCTTCGCCAGCGCGCGCACCATGTCGGCTTCGTACTTGAAATCCATCGTGCGATACGGGTTTTCCCAGTCGCCCAGCACGCCCAGGCGCTTGAAGTCCGTGCGCTGCAGGTCGATCTGCTGCTGCGCGTACTCGCGGCACTTCTGGCGGAAGGCGGCGGCGTCGAGCTTGTCGCCCACGCGGCCGAACTTCTTTTCCACCGCCACTTCGATCGGCAGGCCGTGGCAATCCCAGCCCGGCACGTAGGGCGCGCGGAAACCGGCCAGCAGACGCGACTTCACCACCACGTCCTTGAGCACCTTGTTCACCGCATGGCCCAGGTGAATCGCACCGTTGGCGTACGGCGGGCCGTCGTGCAGCACGAACACCTTGTCGCGGTTGGCCGCGCGTTCCTGGATCTGCGCATAGCGGTTCACCTGCTGCCAGTCGGCCAGCCACTTGGGCTCGCGCTTGGGCAGGTCGCCACGCATCGGGAATTCCGTCTGCGGCAGGTTGATGGTGTTCTTGTAATCCTGGGTCATTGCCTGGGGACGCTCTGAGGGTTTACTGGATGTCCAGAACGCGTGTTCCCACACGTTCTGGACGCCCGGTTCGGCGCCTGTCCGAACCGGGCTCCGTAGAGCAAGCGTGGGTCACGCTTGCTCTACGAGCAGGCCATCCCTGGCCTGCCCTGGCAAGCTGCTTGCCGGGGTTGCACCGGGATGACGCGGCGAAAGCGCCAACGTTACCGGATTTGAGCCGGTTACGCCTCGCTGAGACGCGGATTCATGCCCAGCAGCTCGCGGGCCTGACGCGCGTCTTTGGCCATCTGGACGGTCAACGCGTCCAGGTTGTCGAATTTCTGCTCATCGCGGAGCTTGGCCACGAACTCCACCGCCATGCGCTGGCCGTAGAGATCGCCCTCGAAATCGAACAGGTGGACCTCCAGCAGCGGCTCCGGCACCTCGTTCACCGTGGGCCGCACGCCCAGGCTCGCCACGCCCGGCCAGTTGCACTCGCTTTCGCCCAGGCCCACGCGCACTGCGAAAATGCCGTGGACCGGGCTGGTGCGGTCGCGCAGGTGGATGTTGGCCGTGGGGTAGCCGAGCTGGCGACCCAACTGCTTGCCGTATTCCACCTTGCCATCGATCACGAACGGCCGGCCCAGCAAGGGCGCCGCCCCCGCGAATTCACCCGCCGCCAGCAGCATGCGCACCCGCGTGGCCGAGACGCGCGCGCCGTCCAGCAGAACCGACGGCATGGTGCGGGCAGTAAAGCCGAGTTCCGGCCCGACCCGCTCCAGCATCGCCACGTCGCCGCTGCGCTTGTGGCCGAAGCGGAAATCCGCGCCGACCCAGACCTCGTGGGCACTCAAGCGATCCACCAGCACGCGACGCACGAAATCGTCCGCCGACATGGAAGTAAGGGCGCGATTGAAGCGCAGCAAGAGCACCTGCTCCATGCCCGCGGCGTCGAACCCGCGCAGCTTCTCGCGGACGCTGGAAAGCCGTGGCACCGGCTCGGGCGAAAAGAAGGCGCGCGGCAGCGGCTCGAAGCTGACCACGATCGGCGTGAGGCCAAGCTCGGCGGCGCGCTCGCGCACCTGCGCAAGCAGGGCCTGGTGACCACGATGCAGGCCATCGAACGCGCCGACGGCCACCACGCTGCCGCCGGGCGCCAGAGTGGAACCGGCGACATCCCTGGAAAGTCTCATCATCGGGCGAGTATAGCCTTTAGGCCACCGGTTCCGGTCACTCACGCCCCGCCCGTTCCCTCACCGTCATCCCGGCGAAAGCGGGGATGACGAGCAATAAGCCCAAGGCGAGTTTCGACCTCAAACGCCCCGCAATTCCCGCAACCGGAACCCCGCCGCGAACAGCGTCACCGCATAGGCGCCACCACCCGCCGCCACCAGCACGGCCAGGCGCCACACGCGCGTCCATTTGTCCGCATCGGTCCAATCCGGCCACAGGTGCATGCCGGCCAGCAGCACGGCCACCATCACCGCGCACGACAACACCAGGCGCAGCATGTGACGCGCCCAGCCCGGCTGGCGCTGGTACACGCCGGCACGGCGCAGCCAGTGCCACAGCAGGCCGAGGTTGATGTAGCTGGCGATCGCGCTGGCCATGCCCAGCGCCATATGCAGGCCCGGCACGGCGGCGATGCCGTCCAGCCAGGGCAGCTGGCGCTGCTCAGGCGTGGCCCACAGCACGTAAAGCAGGGCCACGAAGAGCACGTTCATCACCATGTTCGCCACCAGCGACGCCACGCCGGCGCGCACTGGCGTCCGGGTGTCCTGGCGCGAATAGAACGCCGGCAGCGCCACCTTCACCAGGGCGAACGCCGGCAGGCCAAAGCTCAGCGCGGTGATCGACAGCGTAGCCATGTGCGTGTCGAACGGGGTGAACTGGCCATGCTGGAACAAGGTGGCCACCAGCGGCCGCGCGAGCAGCATCAGCGCGAACATGGCCGGCACGGCGATCAGCAGCGTGGTGCGCAGGCCCCAGTCCAGCGCCTTGGAGAAACCTTCCCTGTCGGTGGTCACGTGATGACGGGACAGCGACGGCAGGATCACCGTACCCAGCGCGACGCCAAACAGGCCCAGCGGAAGCTCGAGGAAGCGATCCGCCTGCGACAGCCAGCTCTGCGAGCCCGTCATCAGGTAGGCCGCGATCACCGTATCCAGCAGCAGGTTGATCTGCGCGATGGAGGAGCCGAACAGCGTCGGCACCATCAAGGTCAGGATGCGCCGCACGTCCGGGTGGCTCCAGCCCCAGCGCGGCAGCGTGAGCAGGTCCAGGCCTCGCAGCGACGGCAGCTGGAACAGCAGTTGCAGCAGGCCCGCCAGCAGGATCGCCCAGCCCATCGCCATGATCGGCGGATGCACGAACCTGGACAGCCACAGCGCGCCGCCGATCATGCACAGGTTGAGGATCACCGGTGTGAGCGCCGGCAGCGCGAACTTGTGGAAACTGTTGAGCGCGCCACCGCACAGCGCGGTCAGCGACACGAACAACAGGAACGGAAAGGTCAGGCGCAACAGCTGTGCGGTGAGCGCGAACTTCTCCGGCGTATCCGCCGCGCCCTGCGAGAACAGCGCCGCCACCTGCGGCGCGAAGATCACGCCCAGCGCGGTAATGACCAGCAGCACGCCGCCCAATGTGCCCGACACGCGGGACATCAGCTGCTTGAGGTCCTCGTGGGGGCGCTTCTCCTTCACCTCGGTGAAGACCGGCACGAAGGCCGTGGAGAACGAGCCTTCCGCGAACAACCGGCGCATGAAGTTGGGGATGCGGAACGCCACCCAGAACGCGTCGGTGGCCGCGTTGGCGCCGAACGTGGCATTGATCGACATGTCCCGGACCAGACCGAGTACGCGCGAAATCATGGTCATGCTGCTGAAGGACAGCAGCCCACGGAACATGCTGGGAGACTTCATGCCTCTTGTCGTGCCTTTGTCGGGTGAGACGCGCCAGACCCCGCTGCCCGGGCGCCGAAAGGCGCGTAGTGTGACAGCCCGGCATGGCAAGATGACAGCGTGGACGTGGCATAATCAGGCCCTTCGGTTCACCTTTGGCCGCCCCTGGGGCGGCCCGGCGCCCCTCAGGACACCTTGACAACGCTAAGCTGTTGACGCTGCGGCCCATTGCCCGCATAATTGCCAGTCTTTTTCCAACCCAGCAATTCATTTCGGAGTTCTACCTTGGCCAACATCAAGTCCGCGAAGAAGCGCGCGCGCCAGTCCGAGCAGCGCCGCCTGCGCAACGTCAGCGCCCGTTCCATGGTGCGCACCGCCCTCAAGAAGGTCGTCAAGGCCATCGAGGCCAAGGACAAGGCAGCCGCCGTCGAGGCCTTTGCCGCCGCGCAGCCGGTCATGGACCGCTACGCCTCGCGTGGCCTGATCCACAAGAACAAGGCTGCTCGCCACAAGAGCCGCCTCAACGCGAAGATCCGCGAGCTGGCGTAAGCCAGCTCCGCGTACTGAATCTCGGGTTGGCGAGAAAGCCGGCGAAAGCCGGCTTTTTTGTGCCCTGGGAAACCCTCTTCCCACGAGGGAGAGGAAGAAACGAAAAAGCGGCCATCCGGCCGCTTTTTCGTTTCGAGGCAGCAAGGCGCCACGCTTATTCGGCGTGACCCTCTCCCCTCAATCGCACGTCGCCGGGCAGCATATCCACCCGTTCCTCGTGCGCCATCTGCTGCTCCGACAGGAACTGCCACACCTTCTGGCACACCGGCATGGTGTTCTCGCGGGCGATGGCCGACACCAGGAACCACGGCCCCTTCCACTCCAGCCGCTTGACGATGTCCTCGGCCACTGCCTGGCGCTCGTCCTCCGGCAGCACGTCGGCCTTGTTCATCACCAGCCAGCGGGGGCGCTCCAGCAGTTCGGGATCGAACTTCTGCAGCTCCTGCTCGATGGCGTGCACCTGCTCCACCGGATCCGAACCGTCGATGGGGGCGATGTCCACCACGTGCAGCAGCAGGCGCGTGCGCGACACGTGGCGCAGGAACTGGATGCCCAGGCCGGCGCCATCGGCCGCGCCCTCGATCAGGCCGGGGATGTCGGCGATGACGAAGCTCTGGTCCGTGCCAAGGCTGACCACGCCCAGGTTGGGATGCAGCGTGGTGAACGGGTAGTCGGCGACACGCGGGGTGGCGGCGGACACGGCGCGGATGAAGGTCGACTTGCCTGCGTTGGGGAAGCCCAGCAGGCCAACATCCGCCAGCAGCTTCAGCTCCATCTTCAGCTCACGCACCTCGCCCGGCGTGCCCGGGGTGGACTTGCGCGGCGCACGGTTCACCGAGCTCTTGAAGTGGATATTGCCCAGGCCACCCTTGCCGCCCTGCGCCACCAGCAGGCGCTGGCCGTGCTGGGTGAGGTCGCCGATGATTTCGTCGGTGTCGACGTTGGTGACCACGGTGCCGACCGGCACGCGGATGAAGGTGTCTTCGCCGCCCTTGCCGTACATCTGGCTGCCCATGCCGTTCTGGCCGCGCTCGGCCTTGAACGAGCGCTGGTGGCGGAAGTCGATCAGCGTGTTGAGGCCTTCGTCGGCCACCAGCCACACCGACCCGCCGCTGCCGCCGTCACCGCCGTCGGGACCGCCGAAAGGAATGAATTTTTCGCGACGGAAGCTGATGCATCCGTTGCCGCCGTCACCGGCATGGACCTTGATGATGGCTTCGTCGACGAATTTCATGGTTTTTTTTAGGGAATGGAGAATAGGGAATGGAGAATAGTAAAAACGGGATACGGGGACCGTGAGGACAGCAGGCGGTCTGGCTCGACCTCCCCGTTTCCCATTCCCTATTCCTGCTTTCAAAAAACAAAAGCCCCGCCGAAGCGGGGCCTTCGCTGCAACGCCGGAAAGGCTTAGGCCTTGACGACGCTGACGAACTTGCGGCCTTCGGCGCCGCGCGCCTTGAACTCGACGGTGCCGTCGACCAGGGCGAACAGCGTGTGGTCACGGCCCACGCCCACGCCGGTGCCGGCATGGAACTTGGTGCCGCGCTGACGCACGATGATGTTGCCGGCCTCGATGGCCTGGCCACCGTAGACCTTCACGCCTAGGTACTTGGGGTTCGAGTCGCGACCGTTGCGGGACGAACCTACGCCTTTTTTATGTGCCATGACTATCTACTCCGGCTGATCAGGCGTTGATGCCCGTGATCTCGACTTCGGTGAAATGCTGACGATGTCCCTGCTGCTTCTTGTGGTGCTTGCGGCGGCGGAACTTGATGATGCGGACCTTGTCGGCACGGCCGTGCTTGCGCACGGTGGCGCTGACGGTGGCGCCGGCCACGGTCGGGGCACCGACGGTGATCGACTCACCGGCGCCGACCAGCAGAACCTGGTCGAAGGTGAAGGCGGCGCCTTCTTCGGCGTTGAGCAGCTCCACGCGCAGGACGTCGCCCTGCTGAACGCGGTACTGCTTGCCGCCGGTCTTGATGACTGCGTAACTCATGGGAATATCCCTTCTGTCGTTATTCTCTTGGGCTCGCCGGGCCGAAATGGACACCGGCGAACTCGGGAGTATAGCGGGCCGGAAGGGCGCTGGTCAATTACTGACCACCCTGCCCGCCGGTCGTTGTGGCCGGCTTGGTGTCCTTCTTGGCGGGCGCCGCCTTGGTGTTGGTCTTGGCCGGCGCCTTGGCCGAACTCTTGGCCGGCGCGGCCTTCTTCGCTGCGGGCTTGGCGGGAGTGGACGCCTTCTTCGCCGGCGCCTTGGTGTGCGAAGTCGCGTGCGACGTGGCATGCGTCGAGTGCGTCACCGGCTTGGCCTCTTCCTCGTCGGAACCGGCTTCCGCCCCTGCCGCGACCGCCGCCCCGCCCGCCACGGCGGCGGCCGGCGCAGGCGACGCGGCCACCTTGGCCGGGCAACGGCCGGAGCTGTCCAGGGTGCCCATGTGCTTGAGCTCGTTGATCATCTGGTCGCTGCGCTCGTGGCTCCACTGCTGGCCGGCCTCGTTCGCCTCCGCCATGGTGGTGGGCATCTCGTTGATGACCTTCTGGCCCAGCGGGGAGCGGTAGAACTTCAGCAGGCCGTTCATCTCGTCGGAGCTGAAATGGCGCTGCCACACGGGCACCAGGCGGCCGATGTACAGCTGGGTCTGGCTTTCGTTCATGTAGTTCTGCCAGAAGTCCGCCGGGACGCAGGGCATCGACTGCTGCAGCGTGTTCACCGCCTGGGTGTTCATCTGCAGCAGCATCTTGCCAAGACCGACCACTTCCATCAGCTGGCGAACCTGATCCTCGGTCGCCGGCGCCGATGACGCCATCGCCTGCCCCGTGCCCATTGCAAGCACAAGGGCGGCACCCCATCTGGTCAACTTGCCCATCCGCACTCTCTGTCCGTGGCCTCGGCCGGAAACCGGCCAAAGAATCCATTAAGCCATACTCGGGCGGATCTTCTCTTAAGAGTTTGTTGGATGGCGCCAGACGGCAATAACCGTACTGGCAAGTTTGATATAGTACAGTTTCCCTCTTCACCCTTCCGACCATTCCGGGCGACATGGACACCATCCGCATACGCGGTGCGCGCACGCACAACCTCAAGAACATCGACCTCGACCTGCCCCGCGACAAGCTGATCGTGATTACCGGCCTGTCCGGCTCGGGCAAGTCATCGCTGGCGTTCGACACCATCTATGCCGAGGGCCAGCGCCGCTACGTGGAGTCGCTGTCGGCATATGCCCGCCAGTTCCTCTCGATGATGGAGAAGCCCGACGTCGACCACATCGAGGGTCTGTCGCCGGCCATTTCCATCGAGCAGAAATCGACCTCGCACAACCCGCGCTCGACCGTGGGCACGATCACCGAGGTCTACGACTACCTGCGCCTGCTGTACGCCCGCGTGGGCACGCCGCGCTGCCCGGACCACGGCATTCCGCTGGAAGCGCAGACGGTAAGCCAGATGGTGGACAGCACGCTGGCGATGGACGCGGAGAAGCGCTACATGCTGCTGGCGCCGGTGATCCGCGAGCGCAAGGGCGAGCACGTGCAGGTGTTCGACCAGCTGCGCGCACAGGGCTTCGTGCGTGCGCGCGTCGACGGCACCGTGTACGACCTGGATGCCGTGCCGCCGCTGACGCTGCGCCAGAAGCACACCATCGAAGTGGTGATCGACCGCTTCCGTCCGCGCGACGACATCAAGCAGCGTCTGGCCGAGTCGTTCGAAACCGCGCTGCGCCTGGGCGACGGCCTGGCCATCGTGGTGGACATGGATGATGCGAAGGCGCCGGAGCAGCTGCTGTCCTCGCGCTACTCCTGCCCGGTCTGCGACTACTCGCTGCCGGAGCTGGAACCGCGCCTGTTCTCGTTCAACTCGCCCATCGGCGCCTGCCCCACCTGCGACGGCCTGGGCGTGACGCAGGTGTTCGATGCGGCTCGCGTGGTGTCGCATCCGGAGTTGTCGCTGGCCGGCGGTGCCATCCGCGGTTGGGATCGCCGCAACGCGCACTATTTCCAGCTGCTGTTGTCGCTCGCCGCGCACTACAAGTTCGACGTGGACACGCCGTGGCGCAAGCTGCCGGCGGACGTCCAGAAGGCCGTACTGCATGGCAGCGGCAAGGAACTCATCGCGTTCAAGTACATCACCGAACGCGGCGGCCGCGTGACGCGCGAGCATGCGTTCGAAGGCATCCTGCCGAACATGGAGCGCCGCTACAAGGAAACCGAATCGCCCGCGGTGCGCGAGGAACTGTCCAAGTACATCAGCGACCAGGCCTGCCGCGAATGCGAAGGCCAGCGCCTGAACCGCTCGGCGCGCAACGTGTTCGTGGCCGACCACGCCCTGCCCTCGCTCACCTCGCGCTCCATCGACGATGCGCTGGCCTTCTTCGAGAAGCTCACCCTCACCGGCTGGCGCGGCGAGATCGCGGTGAAGATCGTCAAGGAAATCCGCGAGCGCCTCACCTTCCTCAACGACGTGGGCTTGAATTACCTCACGCTGGATCGCCAGGCCGATTCGCTGTCCGGCGGCGAGGCGCAGCGCATTCGCCTGGCCTCGCAGATCGGCGCGGGCCTGGTGGGCGTGATGTACGTGCTCGACGAACCCTCCATCGGCCTGCACCAGCGCGACAACGAGCGCCTGCTGGGCACGCTGACGCGCCTGCGCGACTTGGGCAACACGGTGATCGTGGTCGAGCACGACGAGGACGCCATCCGCATGGCGGACCACGTGCTCGACATCGGCCCCGGCGCCGGCGTGCACGGCGGCGAAGTGGTGGCCGAAGGTTCGCTCAAGGACATCCTGTCGTCGCCACGCTCGGTCACCGGCCAGTTCCTGTCCGGCAAGCGCGGCATCAAGGTGCCGGAGGAGCGCCGTCAGCAGCTCGATCCCGATTCCTGGCTGCACCTGAAGGGCGCCAGCGGCAACAACCTGAAGAACGTGGACCTTGCCATTCCCGCCGGCCTGTTCACCTGCGTGACGGGCGTGTCCGGCTCGGGCAAGTCGACGCTGGTCAACGACACGCTGTTCCGCCTGGCCGCCGCCGAACTCAACGGATCCAGCGAGAAGCCGGCGCCGTACAAGTCCGTCGAAGGCCTGGAGCTGTTCGACAAGGTGGTGGACATCGACCAGTCGCCGATTGGCCGCACGCCGCGCTCGAACCCGGCCACCTACACCGGCCTGTTCACGCCGTTGCGCGAACTGTTCGCCCAGGTGCCGGAAGCGCGCGCCCGCGGCTACACGCCGGGACGTTTCAGCTTCAACGTGCGCGGCGGTCGCTGCGAAGCCTGCGAAGGCGACGGCATGATCAAGGTGGAAATGCACTTCCTGCCGGATGTGTACGTGCCTTGCGACGTCTGCCACGGCAAGCGCTACAACCGCGAAACGCTGGAAGTGCATTACAAGGGCCACACGATTGCCGACGTGCTCGACATGACGGTGGAAGACGCGCTGAAGCTGTTCGAGAACGTGCCGACCATCGCGCGCAAGCTCGAAACGCTGCGCGCCGTGGGCCTGGACTACATCAAGCTCGGCCAGAGCGCGACCACGCTCTCCGGTGGCGAAGCGCAGCGCGTGAAGCTGTCCAAGGAACTGTCCAAGCGCGACACCGGCCGCACGCTGTACATCCTGGACGAGCCGACCACCGGCCTGCACTTCCACGACATCGAGCAGTTGCTCGACGTGCTGCACCAGTTGGTGGAACAGGGCAACACCGTGGTGGTGATCGAGCATAATCTCGATGTGATCAAGACCGCCGACTGGCTGGTCGATCTCGGCCCGGAAGGCGGCGCCGGCGGTGGTCGCATCCTGGTGACCGGCACGCCGGAGCAGGTGGCTGCCACGCCCGGTTCGCATACCGGACACTTCCTTGCCCCGCATCTGGACATGAAGCCCGCCAAGCAGGCCAGGGCCAAGGTCGAGAACAACGGCAAGAGCAAACCTGCATTACGGAAGAAGACTGCATGAGTTCCACCGAAAGCGTGCCGGAGAAGCGCACACGCTCCCGCAAGGCCCCGGGGCAGGAAGCTGCCCCCGCCATGACGGACGCACAGGCACTGGAGGCGACGGCGAACGGCCCGCTGTTCGTCGCCGCCATCGGCGTGCGCTGGCGCGACCTGGACGCGTTCAATCACGTCAACAACTCCAACTACCTGACCTACCTGGAAGAGGCGCGTCTGCAGTGGCTGCAGCACGTGCCGGGCTGGTTCGACGAGCACTCGATGCCCGTGCTGGCCGCGAGCGAGTTGAACTATCGCCGCCCGATCGAGTGGCCCGCGCAGTTGAACGTGGAGCTGTTCTGCGAGCGGCTGGGCAACAGCTCGGTGACCATCGCCCATCGCATCGTCAATGCGCACGACGGCGCGCTCTACAGCGACGGCAAGGTGGTGATGGTGTGGATGGATCCGGCCAGCGGCAAGCCGGTGCCGCTGCCGCAGTCGATCCGCGACGCGGCCGAAGCGGACGCTTGAACGACCCAGCCGGCATTCGGGGTTAATCCCACCGGCACCACGGATGCCGCAGCTTCATGCGGTATCCGTACTATCAGCGGCGACCACCCGAAAGGAGTTCGACCGTGATCCCGCTTCCCCTTCGCACCCTTGCTTTCGCCATGGCCGCCGGCACCAGCGCAGGCGCCATCGCCGCCCCCTCATCGACCACGCTCACGCTGTACCGCAGTGACGACGCCGCGCTCTACAGCGGCGGCGACAGCGGCAGCGTACACGCCGGCTACGCCGTGGCGCGCGAGCCGCGGCAGGTCGAGCTGAAGGCCGGCACGCAGGACATCAGCCTCGGCGGCCTGCCGCAATACCTCGACCCGGAAGCCATGGCGCTGGGTTTTGACGGCGACGCCGCCCAGGTGATCTCCCAGCGGCTGCTGCTCAGCCAGGGACAGGACGCCGCGCTGGGCAGCCTGATCGGGCAGCAGGTGGTAGTGCTTGCCACCAGTGGGCAACCGCTTGCCACCGGCACCTTGCTCCGCGCGGGCGACGGCTTGCTGGTGCAGGACGGCAACGGCTCGACCAGCCTGATCCGCGACTATGCATCCGTGACGGCGCGCGGCAGCTTCCAGACCGGTTCCAGCCTGCAACTGCGCGTTGACGCCAGGCGCGCCGGCAAGGCGCAGGCCACGCTGAGCTACACCACGGCGGGACTTGGCTGGCGTGCCGCCTACGTGGGCACGCTCGCGCCGGGCGACGGCTGCAAGATGCAGTTCGAATCCCGCGCCAGCATCGCCAACCGCAGCGGCCGTGACTGGAGCGACGTGCGCCTGACCCTGATCGCCGGCGAGCCGCAGATCGCCAAGGCCACGGGCGGTCCGCGTCCCATGGCGTTCGCCATGAAGGCCCAGGTGGCCGCCGACCGGGCCATGCCCGAGCAGTCGACCCTGGCCGACTATCGCAGCTACACGCTGCCCGGCGCGGTCGACCTGCCCGACGGCAGCGTGAGCCAGGTGCCGCTGTACGCCACGCGCACCATCGAGTGCGAACGCACCTCGCTCTACGAGAACGGCGGCGGCTGGATACCGCCGCAGCCGATGATCGCCCAGGACTTCGTGCCCGGCGGCGACAGCACTGGCATCGTCAGCACGCTGCAGTTCCGTGCCTTCGACAGTCTGCCCGCCGGCTATCTGCGCGTACTCACCGCGGATCGCAACGGCACGCCGCAGTTCATCGGCGAAGGCCGCATCAACGACACGCCCAAGGGCAGCGATGCGCGCATCACGCTCGGTCAGGCCTTCGACCTGCGCGGCAACCGCGAGCGCACGGCGTTCCACGTCGACAAGAACGGCCGCACGATGGACGAAGCCTTCCGCATCACGCTGACCAACGCCGGCGACACCCCGCGCACCGTCACCGTGCGCGAGCATCCCCAGCGCTGGCGCCAGTGGACGCTGGAATCGTCCAGCAGCAAGCCGAGCGCGCAGACCACCGACACGCTGGAGTTCAAGGTGACCGTGCCCGCCAACGGCAAGGCGACGCTCGACTATGCCGTGCGCTATCAGTGGACGGCGGACGAGAATCCGCAGGGTTGAAAGCAGGAGTGAGTGAAGAGTGGTGAGAAGTGAGAGAGAGCGAGGCAGCGAAGCCTTGCCTCTCTCGTTTCTCACTCCTCTCACCTCACTTCTTGCCTTTCACGCTCTTTGCTACTCTCGTTGCTCACTCCTCTCAACTCACTCCTGGCCTTCCGCCATGCTCAATCTGATCACGCACGACGCTATCACCGAAATCAACATGACGCGTCCGCCGGTGAACGCGCTCAATGTGGATCTGCTGCGTGCGATCCGCGATGCGGTCGATAGCGCGGTGGCCGGCGGTGCACGCGGTCTGGTGCTGTCGGGCACGCCCGGTATGTTCTCGGCCGGCGTCGACGTGCCCTCGCTGCTCGGACGCGACCACGATGGCGTGCGCGATTTCTGGCGCGAGTTTTTCCAGACCTGCTCCAGGCTCGCCATGTCGCCGGTGCCCGTGGTGGCGGCCATCACCGGGCACAGTCCGGCGGGCGGCGCCGTGCTGTCGCTGTTCTGCGACTACCGCGTGATGGCGGAAGGCCCGTTCCGTATCGGCCTCAACGAAGTGCAGGTAGGGCTGGTGGTGCCGGAGAGCATCCAGATGGCGCTGCGCCGCATCGTCGGCGGCTATCGCGCCGAACGCCTGATGGTGGCGGGCGCCATGGTCGAATCGGCCGAGGCCCTGGCCATCGGCCTGGTGGACGAACTCACCAACGTCGACCAGGTGGTGACCCGCGCGGTGGCCTGGATGCAGGGCATGCTGGCCCTGCCCTCCAATGCCATGCTGCGTACGCGTGGCATTGCGCGCGCGGATCTCACCGCCGTCTGGGCGCATCCGGAAAAGTTGCCGATCGACGAATTCGTCGATGCGTATTTCCACCCTGAAACGCAGGCGGTGCTCGAAAAGCTCGTCGCGCGCCTGAAGAAGAAAGACTGATGCCTTCTCCGTCGGAGCGCACCACTGCGCTCCGACGGGCGACGCTTTTCAGCCTGGCTCGGCGCCCTTGGCCACCGGCCGGCTCGCATCACTCACCCAGCCGCTCCACGACGGCGCATACAGCCGCGAGCCCGTCAGTCCGGCATGCTCCATCGCCAGCAGGTTATGGCAGGCAGTCACGCCCGAACCGCACATGTGCACCACGTCCTGCGGCGCGTGCGTGCCCAGCAGGGCTTCGAATTCCTTGCGCAGTTCATCGGGACGTTTGAAACGTCCATCCTCGCGAAGGTTTTCCGAGAACGGCCGACTGAACGCGCCCGGCACGTGGCCGCCCACCGGATCGATGGGTTCCACTTCGCCGCGATAACGCGGCGTGGCGCGCGCGTCGACAAGCAGGCGATTCGGATCGCTGCGCAACGCGGCGTGATCCACGATGTAGCGATCCGCATCGAAATGCAGCGACACCGGTCGCGGCGTGCGATGCACGTCGCCCGATTCCACCGGCTTGCCCGCTCTCACCCAGGCGGGATAGCCGCCATCGAGCACGGCCACGTCACGGATGCTGGCCAGCTTGAGCAGCCACCACAGGCGCGCAGCGGCGAGCGAACCGTTGGCGGCGTCGTAGCACACGATCTGCGTGCCATCGCGCCAGCCCCAGCGCGACAGGGTCTCGGAGAAGGCTTTTTCCAGCGGCAACGGGTGACGTCCCAAGCCTTCGCCCTTGCGCGAGAGGTCGGAAAGGTCGGTATCGAGACTGGCATAGACCGCACCGGGAATATGCCCTTCGCGGTAATCGCGCTCGCCCTTGCCGACGTCGCGTGCGCTGCTGCCGGGCGCCATCAGGTCGTAGCGGCAATCGACGATCAATACGTCGTCCGGCGCGAGCGCGGCCAGTTCGTCGACGTCGATCAATGTGGTCTTGAGCGTCATGTGCGTCCCATCCTCTGCAGGAGGTTGAACACCATGGCGGCCGTGGCACCCCATATGCGATGGCCGCCGTGGACGAACTCCACCATGTCGCGGCGATGGCCGCGGAAATCCATGGTGTATCGCTTCAGATTGCTCGGTTCGAGGAAGAACGACAACGGCACCTCGAACACTTCCGCCACTTCCGCCGGCGCGGGATACAGCCGCGCATCAGGATCGATGCGCGCCACCACCGGCGTGATGGTGTAGCCGCTGACGGTTTCGAAGCGGTCCAGGAAACCCAGCGGCGTGACCAGCCGGCGCTCCAGGCCGATCTCTTCCTCGCTTTCGCGCAGCGCGGTGGCGATGGCATCGGCGTCGTCGGGATCGGTGCGTCCGCCGGGAAAGGCGACCTGCCCGGCGTGATCCTGCAAGTGATCGGTGCGCACGGTCAGCACCAGGCGCGGCTGCACGCCTTCGCGCACGCCCACCAGCACGGCTGCGGGACGACGCGGCTTGTTGCCGATCAGCTCGACCATGTCCTGGTGGTTCCAACCCAGCCCGCTCGGCGGCGCCGACAACGGCAGCACGGCCTGGCTGAGGTCGGTGAGCCACTCGCCCATCACGGCTGCTTTCGCGCGGGAAGCACCTCGCGCATGTAGCGCAGCCGTTCCGGCTCGGGCATGCCGCGCCAGCGGGCGATTTCATCGCCGGTGCGCAGGCAGCCTTCGCAGTAGCCACGTGCGTCCAGGCGGCAGATGCCGATGCAGGGACTGAGTGGATTGCTGGAAGAAACAGGAGAGCTGTCAGCCGCCGTCATGCCGCGAGGAAACACCGATGGAATGCGGCACGGAGCGTGCCAGGGAATCCTGGCATGCTATCACGGACCTCGCGGCGGCGGCCCTGCGGTTGCGCGCAGAAGCGCGCAAGCGCGGGGCGTCAGGGCTTGATTTCGAGCAGCTCGATCTCGAAGACCAGCGCCTCGTTGGGACCGATGCGCGGCGGGTCGCCCTTCACGCCGTAGGCCAGGCTGGGCGGCACGGTGACTTTCCACAAGTCGCCCACGTGCATGCGCTGGATCACTTCCTGCCAGCCCGGGATCACCTTGTTGTTGACCACGAAGCTCACCGGCGAACCATGCGCCCACGAGCTGTCGAATTCGGTGCCGTCGATCAACATGGCGCGGAAATTCACGGTCACCACCGAACCTTCCGGCACCGGCTTGGTGCCCGTGCCCTTCTTGACCACCTCGTACTGGATGCCGGAGGGAAGCTGGATGACGCCCGGCTTCGCCTTGTTGCGCTCCATGTAGTCGGCGCTCTTGCGCGCGTTGTTCTCCGCCGCCAGCTTGAACTGCGCCAGCGCCTGGGCGTGCATCTGCTCGTCGAGCTCGCGCAGCTGGTCGTGCATGTCGCGCATGGGCACGCTGGGGCGCTTTCTCGCGTAAGCGTCCTGGATGGCGCGCAACAGGGTGGGAATGTCCACGTCCGGATCGCCGTTGGCGAACTGGCTGCCGATCTGGTAGCCGATAGCATAGGACAGTTTGTTCTTGTCGAGCTTGACCTGGGACGGGTTCTGCGGGGCCCCACTGTCCTGGGCGTGCGCCACGACACCCCAGAGCAGGATGCCCAGCGCGAGCCAACGCAGTTGTGCCATGCCTTCCTCCATTGCAGCCGCAACCTGCCCATCCTAAGCCGTCCGGGCGAATCATGCAGCGGAACCGGACCGTCCGGCGTCCCTGCTAAGAACATGCGAAGCGGCAAAGGTTCCCGCTGCTACCATGAGCCCTTTTCCCGCCGGAGTGGAATCATGGCCTATCGCAACCTGGAAATCGCCAACCGCGGCGCGGTGCGCACCATCACCGTCAATCGCCCGGACAAGCTCAACGCGCTCAACCGCGAGACGCTCAACGAGCTGACGCTGGCGTTCACCCAGGCCGCCCAGGACGATGACGTGCGCGTGGTGGTGCTTGCCGGCGCCGGCGAGAAAGCCTTCGTGGCCGGCGCGGACATCGCGGAGATGAACGGTTACACTCCGGTCCAGGCGCAGGGCTTCTCGCGTGCCGGCCAGCGCCTGATGAGCCTGGTGGAACGCCTGGGCAAGCCGGTGATCGCCCGCATCCAGGGCTTTGCCCTGGGCGGCGGCATGGAACTGGCGATGTGCTGCCATCTGCGCGTGGCCAGCGAGAAAGCCAAGTTCGGTCAGCCCGAAATCAACCTCGGCCTGATCCCGGGCTTCGGCGGCACGCAGCGCCTGCTGCGGCTGGCCGGTCGCGGCGCAGCGTTGGAGTTGTGCCTGCTCGGCGGGCCGATCAGCGCCCAGCGCGCCTACGAGCTAGGCGTGGTCACCCGCGTGGTGGCGCCCGAAGCACTGGACGAAACGGTGAACGCCATGGCCGACCAGTTGGCCGCGTCCGCGCCGCTGGCTGCCGCCGGCATCCTCGACGCCATCCTGCAGGGCGGCGAAACCGCCATCGACCAGGGCCTGGAGTTTGAAACGCAGGCGTTCGCGCTGGCCTTCTCCACCGAGGACATGCGCGAAGGCACCACGGCGTTCCTGGAAAAACGCAAGGCGGCGTTCAAAGGCCGATGAAAGAGCGGGAGTGAGTGAAGAGGAACGAGAAGTGAGAGAGCGACACTGTGGCGACTCTCACTTCTCACTCCTCTTCACTCATTTCTCGCTTTTAATGCCCGCCGCGATATTTTTTCTCGCCGGCCGTCACCGCGAGATCCATGCGGTTTTCCGGCGGCGCCAGTGGGCACGTGGCATACGGCGTGAACGCGCACGGCGGGTTGTAGGCGCGATTGAAATCCAGCACGACCTTGCCGTCCTTCGGCAGGTCCGCGTACATGAAGCGCGCCGCGCCATAGGTTTCCTTGCCCGAAGTGCGGTCGGCGATCACGAAGAACAGCGAATCGGGTTCTTCCTGGATGGGCATCAGCTCGTAGGTGTGCCCGTCGCGATGGAACACCGCCTTGCCCGGCACCTTTTCCTTGTTGATCGTGCCCAGCACCGAACCGATCTCCAGCTCATGCGGCGGGTTGAACGGCACCCAGTCGGCGACGATGCGCCACGAGGGATCGGCGGGGTAATAGTCCAGCCCCAGGAAGTGCATGCGCGTTTCGGCCTTGCTGTCCTTCACGCGCAGCGCCTTGCGGCCATCGCGCTCGATGACAAGGAAGCTCGCCGAGCCGAATGCCACGACGGACGGGTTGCCTGCACCGGCATGGGCGTCATCGACCAGCGTCGCTTCGGCGACGGGCTGACCATCGACGGTGGCGCCGCTGTGCTTGTCCAGCACGATATGCAGGCTGCCGTCCTTTGCCAGCGTCACCACGCCCAGATGCGCGGGACCGGCCTTGAGCACGATGTCATTGTCAGGCGCGCTGCCCACGCGATTGGCGCCTTCCTTCAGCCATTCCAGGCCGATCAGGCTCAGCCAGCCGTTCGGCGCGGTGAGGTTGGCCAGGCGCTTGTCGCGCCAATGGGTGTTCTGCTGGGAGAAATCGGTCGACGCGGCGGCGTCGCTGGTCTGGGCTTGCACGGTGGCAACTCCAAAGATCAAGGCCAAGGCGAGGACGGCGGTACGCAACATGATGAGGTCCGTCGAAACGAGGTTCCGAGTATGGCCGTCCATTTGGCGACGTGGCAAGCGCGCACCGGCGCGGCGGTCAACGCCCACGCAGGAACAGCTTGTCCAGTTCCGGCAGGCTCAGTTGGGTCCAGGTCGGTCGCCCGTGGTTGCATTGCCCGGAACGTTCGGTCGCCTCCATCTCGCGCAACAGCGCATTCATTTCAGGAACGGTGAGACGCCTGCCTGCGCGCACCGAGCCATGGCATGCCATGGTGGCGAGCAGTTCGTTTTCCAACTCCTGCAGGCGACGCGAGCTGCCGTGCTGCGCCAACTCGCCCAGCACGTCGCGGCACAGTTGGGCGACGTCGGCGCCTTCCAGCAAGGCGGGAATCCGCCGCACCACCACGCCGGACGGGCCGCTGCGCGACAGTTCCAGGCCCCACTCAGCCAGCGCGTCCGCGTGTTCTTCGGCGGCGGCGGCTTCTTTCGCGCTCACCGAAACATTCAACGGCACCAGCAGCATCTGCGAACGCAGGTTGCTGCAGGCGCGCCCGGTCTTGAGCTTTTCGTAGGTGATGCGCTCGTGCGCCGCGTGCATGTCCACCAGGATCAGCCCGTGCGCATTTTCCGCGAGGATATAGATGCCCTTGAGCTGGGCGATGGCGAAACCCAACGGCGGCGCTTCCTCCTCGCTGGATTCGGGCATGGGCGCGTTGGCCGCGAAGCTCAACGGCGATGGCGCATTCGCCGGCTCGCCCAGCAACGCCGCATAATCGGCCAGCGGTTCGTCGCGCACGCCCAGGCTCAGGCGGCTCTGGCTGAAGGCATTCGGCCACGCCGGCGCGGACATGGGCTGCGCGGACGATGCCATGCTGTACGAAGGCGCCAAGGCGACGGGCTGCGGCTCGCTCACGGGCAAGCCCGCATGGCCGGCGCGCGTCTGCGCCAGCGCTTCGTGCAACGTGCGGAACAGGAAGTCGTGCACCAGCCGCTGCTCGCGGAAACGGACCTCATGCTTGGCCGGATGCACGTTCACATCCACGCCGGCAGGGTCCAGTTCCAGGTACAGCACGAACGCCGGATGGCGCCCGTGGAACAGCACGTCGGCATAAGCCTGGCGCACCGCATGCGCAACGACGCGATCGCGCACCAGCCGCCCGTTGACGTAGAAATATTGCGAGTCCGCCTGCGAACGCGACGCGGTCGGCAAGCCTACCCAGCCCGACAGATGCAGGCCGGCCGCGGCATGATCGATGCGCAGGCTCTGGGCTGGGAAATCCTCGCCCATCACTTCCGCCACGCGCAGCAGCGCCGCGCTTTCATCGCGCGCCGCCTTGAGGATGCGCACCGGCTTGCCGTTGTGGCTCAGGCGGAATTCCACCGAACCGCGCGCCAGCGCCAGCGATTTCAGCAGATCGTCGATATGCGCGAACTCGGTGCGCTCCGCACGGAGAAACTTGCGTCGCGCCGGCACGTTGTAGAACAGGTCGCGCACTTCCACGCTGCTGCCCTGCGGGTGCTGCGCCGGGCGCGCCGCCTGCACCTTGCCGCCGTCCACCTCGATGCGGAATGCGGTGTCCATGCCCTGCGCGCGCGAGGTCAGCGCAAAGCGCGCCACCGATGACACCGAGGCCAAGGCCTCGCCACGAAAGCCCATGCTGGCGACGTGTTCCAGGTCGTCGAAGCTGCCGATCTTGCTGGTGGCGTGCGAGGCCACCGCCAGCTGCAGTTCGTCGGGAACGATGCCGCAACCGTCATCGCGCACGCGGATCAGACGGGCGCCGCCCTGCTCGATGTCCACTTCGATGCGCGTGGCCCCGGCATCCAGGCTGTTCTCGACCAGTTCCTTCACCACGGAAGAAGGCCGTTCGATCACTTCGCCAGCGGCGATCTGGTTGATGAGTTCGGGCGGAAGGGGACGGATGACTGGCATCCGGGAAGCTTAACGGGAAAAGCGAGAAGTGAGTAAAGAGGAGTGAGAAGTGAGAGAAAGCAGGCGGTTACGCGGATCTTCTCTCACTTCTCACTTCTCACTTCTCTTCACTCACTCCTGGCTCTTCAGCCTGCGGGGATCGCCAGCATCATGCCCACGCGCACGCTGCTGTCGCTGTCCAGCTTGTTGGCGGTCTTGAGCGCGTTGATGCTGACGCCGTACTGCTTGGCGATGCTGCGCAGGCTCTCGCCGCGCTCGACGCGGTGCAGGTCCTGCACGCCGTCGTCGGCGCGGCTGGAGGCGTTGGACGAGGAAGCCATGGCCTGCGCCACGGCTCGGGTGGCCTTGGCGGAGGTGTCGTCGTCGCCCTGCGACGAGGCCACGTTCGCCACGCCGTTGCGACGGGACGCCTGCGCGGCGAACCAGCTGCCCGGCGGCGGCGTGGATTCGAAATAGCTGCGGATACCACCCATCACCGCGGTGGCCAGGCGCGACTGGTGCGACGGGTCGCGCAGCTTGCGCTCTTCGTCCGGGTTACTGATGAAGGCGGTTTCCACCAGGATCGAGGGCACGTCCGGCGAACGCAGCACCACGAAGTTGGCGCGTTCCACATAGCCGCGATGCGTGGGACCCAGGCTGCCGAGCGCCTTGAGCACGTTGCCGGCGACCGATTCGCTGGCCTGCATGGAGTAGCCCTGCTGCAGGTCCAGCAGAACGGCGGCGAGGCCATCGTTCTTGTCGTCCAGGGTGACGCCGCCGATCAGGTCGGCGCGGTTCTGGCCGTCGGCCAGCCAGCGCGCGGCCATGCTGGTCTTGCCGCGCGGCGACAGCACCCACACCGAGGAACCCTTGGCATCGCCGTTGATGAAGGCGTCGGCGTGGATCGACACGAACAGGTCGGCCGAATTGTTGCGGGCGATCTGGTAGCGCTGCGCCAGCGGAATGAAGAAGTCCGCATTGCGCGTCAGCACGGCGCGCATGCCGGGCTGCTGGTTGATCTGCTCGGCCAGCTGGCGCGCCACCGCCAGGGTGACGTTCTTCTCCAGCGTACCGCCAGGGCCGTGCGCGCCCGGGTCTTCGCCGCCGTGGCCGGCATCGATGGCGATGACCACCTTGCGCTCGCCGTTGAGCAGCGCAGCGGCCGCGCGCGTGGAGGCCATGCCGCTCTGGGTCGGCTTGAGCGAGGACTTGCCCGTGCTGCGCACAGGCTCGGGCGCAGGCACTGGTGTCTGCACAGGCGCAGGCGGCGGCGTCACGGCCGCAGCAGCGGTCGCGCCGTTGTCGCTGTCACGGTCGTCCTCCGACGGGGCCGGGGGCGGCGCGGACGTCTTCACCGGTGCCGAGCGGGTCGCCACGTTGCCGTTGCCGGGGTACAGGTCCACCACCAGCCGGTAGCCGTAATCGGCCTGCGGCTTGAGCAAGAAGCTCTTCACGGTGCTGGAGGGGTCGATCTTGGCGGTCAGGCGGACGTTGTTGCCCTGCCTCTCCCCGCTGATGCCCTTGTAGAGGCCCGTCGCGCCAGGCGAGCTGAAACTGCTGGCGAGGGAGCTGGCGTTGACGTCCACGGTCAGCTCGCCACCGTCCTGGTTGAGCTTGTAGGTCACCGGGCCGGAAACGTCGAGCACCACGCGGGTGTATTCGGGGCCGGCCCAGACGCGGGCGGACTTCACGTCGGCCGCGCGAGCCACGCAAAAAGGCGCCACGGCCAGCAAGGCCACGGCGCCGAGCAAAGCAGGATGCGTCCTTAATCCCTTCATGGAGCGGAATTGAAGCCTAGCCGCCCTGCGATTGCAAGAGGTTTTCCCTTGAATATCCATAACCTGCGGCGCTTTTGTCAGTCGGCATCCAGCTATCGGCCGCAAGCCACGCAAACTGAAGGCTTAGCCGTCGGCCAGCCGCGAAACAAAAATCTCAGTAAGTACCGATACTTAGGCCAGGAGGCCGCTCAGGCCAGGCGTGAGGCGACGGCGGCGCCGCGCTCCGTACGCGCTTCCATCCGGGCCTGGCGCCCGGTGCCGGCATACCCCAGGTGCACGATCAGGTCGGGAGCCGGAAGCGCTCCCGCGCCACGCTCCGGCCACTCCACCAGCACCAGTGCGGCCGGATCGGACAGCGCATCCAGCCCCAGCCATTCCAATTCGCCGGGATCGGCGATGCGGTACAGATCCAGGTGCCAGGCGGGGCGCCCGTTCGCCCGATAGGACTCGACCAGGCTGTAGGTCGGGCTCTTGATCCGCTCGCCCACGCCCAGCGCCCCAAGCAGGGCCCGGGCGAAACTGGTCTTGCCGGCGCCCAGGTCGCCATGCAGATAAACCACCAGCCCACCCTGCAGCGCGCCCGCCATGCGGGTCGCGAGCGCGGCGGTGGCGGCCTCGTCGGGCAGATTCCAGCGGTGATCCGTCATGAGTCCTGTCCGTTGAGCAGGCGGCGCAGTGGGTCCAGCAGGTCGGTGGCGAGCAGGCCGCGCTCGCCACCACCCTGCCGCGCGGCGAGGTCGCCCGCACGCGCGTGCAGCGCCACGCCAAGGCAAGCCGCCTGCCAGGCATCGCAGCCCTGCGCGATCAGCGCGGCGATGATGCCGGTGAGCAGGTCGCCCATGCCGCCCGTCGCCATGCCTGGATTGCCCCAGGGACATACCGCCACGCGACCATTGGAATCGGCCACCAGACTGCCCGCCCCCTTGAGCACGGCCACCGCGCGATAGCGGCGGGTCAGCTCGCGCGCGGCGGCAAAGCGGTCCTTGGCGATGGCGGCGGTATCGCAGTCGAGCAGGCGCGCGGCTTCCCCGGGATGCGGCGTGATCACGGCGGTGGCCGGTAGTTCGCGCGGCTCACGTGCCAGCAGATTCAGACCATCGGCATCCAGCACCAGCGGCTTGCCGGACTCGATCGCGGTCAGCCACAAGGCATGGCCCCAAGCGCCCTGCCCCAACCCGGGGCCCAGGGCCAGCACGGTTGCACGCGGCAGCAGGGCTTCCAGCGCCTGCGGGCCATTCACCTCGTGCACCATCAGTTCGGGACGGGCGCTGTTGAGCGCCGTGAGGTGTTCGGCGCGCGTGGCCACGCTGACCAGCCCCGCGCCGCCGCGCAACGCAGCTTCGCCGCACAGCCGGATCGCACCCGCCGTGCCGTGGTCCCCGCCGATCGCCAGCACGTGGCCGTTGTTGCCCTTGTGCGCCTGGCGCGGACGCGACGGCAGGGTCCAGGGCCGCATGAGTTCGGCATCCGCCTGCGCGTCCTGCCAAAGCGTTTCAGGCAGGCCCAGCGGCTCCCACTGCACATTCCCCACGTAACCCGGTGCAAGTCCGGTGAAGAGGCCGCGCTTGGCGGCGATAAAGGTCACGGTGACATTCGCCTGCACCGCAGCGCCCGGCACGTCGCCCGTATCGGCGTTGACGCCGGAGGGCACGTCCAGCGCCAGCACCGGCGCGCCCGTCGCGTGGATACGGTCCACCAAGGCCGCCACCTCCGCCGCCAACGCACGCGTGAGGCCGGTTCCGTAGAGCGCATCCACATGGACGTCCACCAGCGGCAGTTCGATGTCCTGCCGCCACGCATGCACCGTGCCGCCACCGTGCTCGAATTCGCGACGCGCGCGAACGGCATCCTCGCCGCGGCTTTCACCGTATGCGAATACCTCCGCGTGGATGCCGGCCTCACGCGCCAATGCAGCGAGCAGAAAGCCATCGCCGCCGTTGTTGCCCGGGCCGCCATACACCGCGATGCGCCGCGCCTTCGGCCAGTGCTGGCGCAGGCATACCAGCGCGACGGCGGCGGCCCGTTGCATCAGTTCGTAACCGGGAATGCCGAGCACCTCGATGGCGCGGCGATCGAGCGCCCGCACCTGTTCGACGGTGTAGAGCTCGTGATGATGGGCGGCGGCGGTCATGCGAGGAATTATAGGCATGCGCACCCAGGGTTCGGCGCATAGAGCCTGTTCACGATCTCCGCGTAGCCCGCGTTGTTCTTGAGTGGCCGCCCGGCGGCGCTGCGTGGCGCAGCGCCTGCCTGGTGGGCAGGTCAAGCCGCGCGGTGCCGTTGGGTGGCCGCTCAAGAACAACCCTCCGGGCCGGGTCTGTTTGCCCGCAGGCCGGCGTCATCATTCGGTCGTGTACGGACGTACACTCCTCGCTCCTCAAAACCGTGGCCATCCATGGCCACTCCCCGCGTGCCCTCGCTCTTCCTTGTCCTGCGTGCAAACAGCTCCCGGCGCGGGCCACGCGGAGATCGTGAACAGGCTCTTAGCCCGCCTACAATACGCGCATGTCTTCCGTTTCCACGCCATCCGCCGGCTACGCCGCGCTCGCGCTCGACATCAAGCGCTGGGCGCGCGAGCTGGGGTTCGCCGATTGCGGCATCGCCGGCATCGACCTGGGCGAAGACGAACTGCACCTCAAGCGCTGGCTCGACGACGGCCATCACGGTGAGATGGAGTACATGGCACGCCACGGCGACAAGCGCAGCCGCCCCGCCGAACTGGAACCGGGCACGCTGCGCGTGATTTCCGTACGCATGGATTACATTCCGCCCGGCACGCGCAATGCCTGGAACGTGCTGCACGATGCCGAGGCAGGCTACGTCGCGCGCTACGCGCTGGGCCGCGATTACCACAAGCTGATGCGCAACCGGCTGCAGAAACTGGCCGAGCGCATCCACGGCGCCATTGGCGACTTCGGTTATCGCGCCTTCGTCGATTCCGCGCCGGTGCTGGAAAAAGCGCTGGCACGCAACGCCGGGCTGGGCTGGATCGGCAAGCACACCGTGCTCATCAATCGCAGCGCGGGCTCGTATTTTTTCCTCGGCGAGCTCTACACCGACCTGCCCCTGCCCATCGATGCAGCGGCCAGCGCGCATTGCGGCAGTTGCCGGCGCTGCATCGACATCTGCCCCACGCAGGCCATCGTCGCGCCGTACAAGCTCGATGCGCGGCGCTGCATTTCGTATCTCACCATCGAGTTGCGCGGAAGCATTCCGGAAGAACTGCGCGAGCCGATGGGCAACCGCATCTTCGGCTGCGACGACTGCCAATTGATCTGCCCCTGGAACAAGTTTGCGCAGGACGCGACGGAACCGGATTTCGCGCCACGCCACCAACTGGACGGCGCGAAGCTGGTGGAGCTGTTCGGCTGGAGCGAACAGGAGTTCCTGCAGCGCACCGAAGGCATGGCCATCCGCCGCACGGGTTACGAGGGCTGGCTGCGCAATGTCGCCGTGGCGCTCGGCAATGCGCCGCGCAGCGAGGAAGTGCGGCAGGCCTTGCTCGCGCGCGCCGATCATCCCTCCGCCATCGTGCGCGAGCACGTGGCCTGGGCATTGGCACGGCAGTCGGCCTGAGTCGGTGAAGCACGACGGGAGCGCACATGCGCTCCCGCAGCAAGCAGCCGTTATTGCGCGATGCGACGCTCGTGGATGGCTTCGATCAGCGCCCGAGTGGCGGAATCGAAGGAATCCGCACGCGCGGAACCGCCCTCCTCCAGCGCCGGCAGGATCTGTCGCGCAATCGCCTTGCCCAGCTCCACGCCCCACTGGTCGAACGCGTTGATGCCCCAAAGATGGCCGAGCATGAACACCTTGTGCTCGTACAGCGCGATCAATGCGCCCAGGCTTTCGGGAGTCAGCGCGTCCAGCAGCATCACCGTGCTCGGGCGGTCGCCCGGGAAGGTGCGCTGCGCGGCGAGCACGCGGCGCTCTTCTTCCGTGCCCGACTTGGCTTCGGCGAGTGCTTCATCCAGCGTCTTGCCCAGCGCCAGCGCCGCGGCCTGCGCGAGCAGATTCGACAGCAGCGCGTCGTGGTTGGCGCCCAGATCGTGCGCGGGCTTGACCACGCCGATGAATTCCAGCGGCACGACATCCGTGCCCTGATGCAGCGACTGGAAATAGGCGTGCTGCGCATTGGTGCCCACGCTGCCCCACACCACCGCCGAGGTGGACTGGGTCACGTGCTGGCCCTGCGGCGTGACCTGCTTGCCCAGGCTTTCCATCTCCAGCTGTTGCAGGTAGGAGGTGAGGTCGGTGAGCAGATCCGCGTACGGCACCACGGCGCGGCTGCCGCGGCCCTGCGCGTTGCGGTTCCAGTACTCCACCAGGCTGAGCAGCACCGGCAGGTTTTCCGACCATGCCGCCGTGCGGAAGTGATCGTCGACCAGGGCCGCGCCGCGCAGCAATTCGTGGAAGTTGTACGCGCCGATGGCGATCGCCAGCGACAGGCCCACCGCCGACCACAGCGAGAAACGGCCGCCAACGAAATCCCACATGGGATAGACCTGCGCCGCGGGCACGCCCCACTTCTCCGCTTCGGCCACGTTGGCGCTGACCGCGAGGAAATGGCGCGACACCGCCGCCTTCTCGCCGTTGTAGGCGCGGCTGATCCACTCGCGCATGACGTTGCCGTTGAGCAGCGTTTCCTGCGTGGTGAAGGTCTTGGACACCACGATGACCAGCGTGCGCTTGGGATCGAGCCGGTGCATCAGCTCATAGGCGGACTGGCCATCCACATTGGTGAGGAAGTGGCTGCGCAGGCCGGGCACGTGATACGGCGTGAGCGCGCGCACGGCCAAACGGGGGCCGAGGTCCGAGCCGCCGATGCCGATGTTCACCACGTCGGTGATGCCGGGCGCCACGCCAAACGCGCTGGCGTCGCCCAGTTCCATGGCCTTCACCAGCGCATCGATGCGCCGCAGCGTTTCGTCGATTTCCTTGAGCGCCTCGCGCGGCGCGGGCGATGGCAGCTGCGAGCCGCTGGCGCGCAGCGCGGTATGCAGCACCGCGCGGTTTTCCGAGGTGTTGATGGGTGCGCCCGCGAACATGGCGTCGCGGGCCGCCTGCCAGCCGGAGGCTTCGACGTGTGCGCCCAAGGCGTCGAGCGCCGGCAGGTCGAGCTTCTGGCGGCTGAGATCCAGCAGGACCGGGCCAAGGCGATGGCGCAGGCGCTTGCCGCGCGCGGCATCCTTCAACAGCTCACGAAGATGCGTGCCGGCCAGACGGTCGACGTGTTCTGCCAGGAAAGACGGACGGCGCTCGTGCGACATGGGATCTCATGCTTGGCGTGGAGAGATCCCGATCTTACGCAGCTTTTCGCGCCGCGCGCCAGCGGATTTGTTGCGCCGCACCCATGCGCCGCCCGAGGGGCGGCGCTGGTGTTGTCAGGCAGCGGCCATCTGCTTGGGAATGGAGCGATTGGTATGCGAAATGGCGTTGTTGGCGTCCACGTACACCAGGGTCGGCTGGAACTGCTCCGCCTCGGCTTCGGACATCTGCGCAAACGCGGCGATGATGATGAGATCGCCCGGCTGTGCACGGTGCGCGGCGCTGCCATTCACCGAGATGATGCCGGAACCCTCCTCGGCACGCAGCGCGTAGGTGACGAAGCGCTTGCCGTTGTTGATGTTCCACGCATGGATCTGCTCGTACTCGCGAATGCCGGAGGCATCGAGCAACAGGCCGTCGATGGCGATGGAGCCTTCGTAGTGGAGCTCGGCATGGGTCACCGTGGCACGGTGAATCTTGCACTTGAGCATGTTCAGGTTCATGACTTCAGTTCCGGCAGGTACAGCCCGCGTAGCTCGCCATTATCCCGCCGGGACGCGCCGCATCGCAACAAGAGTCCCGGCAAGGGCCAGATGGGGCCGGTCAGTCGAAAGGCAAGTTGTCGATCAGGCGGGTGGAACCCAGCCGCGCGGCGATCAGGGCCACCAGGCCCTCGGTTTCGCCATCGGCGGGCTCGGAGAGGTCCTCCGCCCGCCGGATGGCGGCGTAATCCGGCTCGAAGCCCGCACGCGCCAGCTTGGACGCGGCGGCCTGCTCCACCACCGTCCGGGCATGGCCCTTGGCGATGAGGTCGCGCATCTGCTGCAAGGTGGCGTGGACCTGGGGCGCCAGCGCGCGCTGCTCGGGCGAGAGGTACTGGTTGCGCGAGCTGAGCGCCAGGCCGTCGTCGGCGCGCAGGGTGGGCGCACCCATGATCTTCACCGGCAGCGACAGGTCGCGCACCATGCGCTCGATCACCTTGAGCTGCTGGAAATCCTTCTGGCCGAACACCGCCAGATCCGGCTGGACCAGGTTGAACAGCTTGCACACCACGGTGGCGACGCCGTCGAAATGGCCGGGGCGATGCGCCCCTTCCAGCGTTTCGGTGAGCTGGGGCACGTGGATGCTTACGCTGTTCTGCGCACCGAACGGATACAGCGTGGCGACTTCCGGCGCGAACAGCAGGTCGCAGTCCTGCTCGGCCAGGCCGACCTGATCCTGCACCAGAGTGCGCGGGTAGCGCTCGAAATCCTCGTTGGGGCCGAATTGCGTCGGGTTGACGAAGACGCTCGCCACCACGCGGTCCGCTCGGGCGCGGGCCAGCTTGACCAGGGAATGATGGCCGGCGTGGAGGTTGCCCATGGTGGGCACGAAGCCCACGGTAAGGCCCTGGCCGCGCCAGCCGCGGATGACGGCGCGCAGCTGGGCGGCATCTTGCACTGTTTGCATGTCGGTCTGCTTTAGCTCTGGGGCTTCAGTCGAAGCCATGTTCCTGCGCCGGGAAGGCGCCACTGCGCACGTCCTCGGCATAGGCCGCGATCGCCGCAGCCACAGAGTCGCGTCCTGCGAGGAAATCCTTGCTGAATTTCGGTCGCTTGCCGGGCGTGACGCCCAGCATGTCGTGCAGCACCAGCACCTGGCCGTCGCAGTGCGGGCCCGCGCCGATACCGATGGTGGGGATGGAAACGGCCTTCGTGATGCGCTCGCCCAGGGCGGTGGGAATGCCTTCCAGCACCAGCAGGTCCGCGCCGGCGGCTTCCACCGCCTTGGCATCCTCGACCAGCCGGTCGGCGGCGTCCTGCGCGCGTCCCTGGATGCGGAACCCGCCGAACTTGTGCACCGACTGCGGCGTGAGCCCCAGGTGCGCGCACACGGGAATGGCGCGCTCGACCAAGGCCGTGATCACTTCGAGAATGTGCGGGGCGGCGCCTTCGATCTTCACCATCGCCGCGCCGCCCTCGCCCACCAGCTGCGCGGCGGCTTCGAGCGCATGCGCGACATCGCGGTCGGCCATGAAGGGCAGGTCCGCGATGAGCAAGGTCGCATCGAGCCCGCGCGCCACGATGCCGGTGTGATAGACCATGTGATCCAGCGTGACCGGCAAGGTGCTCTTGTGGCCCTGGATCACCATGCCCAGCGAATCGCCCACCAGCGCCACGTCGACGCCGGCCATTTCCAGTTGCGCAGCGAAGCTGGCGTCGTAGCAGGTCAGCATGACGATGCGACGGCCTTCCGCCTTCATCGCGCGCAGCGACGGCACGGTGACCGGCTTGCGCGTGGGTGCGTTCGCTTTTTGCGCGTACACGATGATGTCCTAGAACGGAAGCAGGCGCGGATTATCCCGCGTGAAGCGTGAAGTGCTCAAGGCACGCGCTCGCAACCGGCGCTGTCCACGCGGGCCAGCAGATCGGCGACGCGCCCCTGGCCCGGCAAGACCAGATCCGGCGCCAGGTCATGCAGCGGCAGCAGCACGAAGGCGCGCTCGGCAATGCGTGGATGCGGCAGGGTCAGTCGTTCGTCGGACAGCGTCACGCCATCCAGGTGCAGCACGTCCAGATCGAGCGTGCGCGGCCCCCAGCGCTCGCCATCGCGCACCCGTCCGGCGGCGCGCTCGATGCCGAGCAAGGCGTCGAGCAGATCATGCGGCGACAACGCGGTGTCGATATGCGCGACTGCATTGATGAAGGCGGGCTGGTCCACCACGCCCCAGGGCGGCGTGAGGTAAAGCGGGGAGCGCTCGATCAAACGCGTGTGCGCAAGGCCGGCCAGCGCATCGAACGCGCGCAGCACCTGGCCGCGCGCGTCACCCAGGTTGCTGCCCAGGGCGATGAATGCTTCGGTCACGCCTGATCCGATTTCCCGCCCGACTTCGACGCCGCCTTGCGCTTGCGTCGCTTGCGCGGCTTGGGCATCGCACTCGCTTCGCTCGCACCACCACCCGAAGCACTGCCCGCCAGAGCGGCGGCCAGCGTTTCAGGCGGCAATTGCTGGGCGTGATCCCACCATTCGCCGAGTTGGCGAATGGCCGGCGATTCCGCCGCGCGCAGCAGCAGGAAATCGAATGCGGCACGGAAACGCGGATGCGCCATCAGGCGGAACACGCGCTTGCGCTGCACTTGCTCGAAGCGCGGCTGCAGGCCCCAGATCTCTTCCATGGTCAGCGTGAAGCGGCGCGGGATGGCCACGCGCTGGCACTGCTCGGCGATGACGTGCGTCGCCGCCCGCTCCCAGGCGGTGACCGGTTCCACGTCCTTGGTCATCCAGGTATGCGCCAGATCGCGCACTTCGCCCCACAGCAGCACCGCGAACAGGAAGGCCGGCGTCACCGACTTGCCTTCGGCCACGCGCGCATCGGTGTTGGCCAGGCCCTGCTCGATCAAGGCGCGCAGCGCCTCGTCGCCGCGCTTGAGCGCGCGCGCCGTGGCCGGGAACATGAACTTCAGCAGGCCTGTCTGCTCGAGCATGCGGAAGCTCTTCAACCCATGCCCCGCCAGGAACAGCTTCAGCGACTCGTCGAACAGGCGCGCCGGCGCGGCATCGGCCAGCAGCGGCCCCAGTTCGGCGAATGGCGCGGCGGCGGCCGTGTCGATGCGGAAATCCAGCTTGGCGGCCAGGCGCACCGCGCGCAGCATGCGCACCGGGTCTTCGCGATAGCGGGTGGCCGGGTCGCCGATCAGGTGCAGCACGCGGTTCTCCACGTCCTGCATGCCGCCGACGTAGTCGCGCACCGAAAAGTCGCTGATGTCGTAGTAGAGCGCGTTAACGCGGAAATCGCGGCGCAGTGCATCTTCCTCGATGGTGCCCCACACGTTGTCGCGAACGATGCGTCCGTCGACGATGTGGCGGTCGCCCTCGCCTTCTTCCTCGCCGGTGCCGCGGAACGTCGCCACCTCGATGATTTCCGGCCCATAGACCACATGGGCCAGGCGAAAGCGGCGCCCGATCAGGCGCGAATTGCGGAAGAGCTTCTTGACCTCGTCGGGCGTGGCATTGGTGGCCACGTCGAAGTCCTTCGGATGACCGCCCAGCAGGAGATCGCGCACGGCGCCTCCCACCAGATAGGCCTGGTAGCCGGCCTCGTTGAGGCGGTAGAGCACGCGCAGCGCGGCCTTGCTGATGTTCTTGCGCGAAATCACGTGCTGCTCGCGCGGGATGATGCGCAATGCAGGCGTGGCGTTGGTCCTTGCGTCGTGATTCAAGCGGTTTGGATCCTTGCGGCGCTGGGCGCCATTCAAAGCGATCATTCGCGGCATCGTTCCGCCGCATCCACAGGTCGGCCATTCGGCCCCAAGAGGCCGCTGGTCATTCCGTCCGATCGGTTCCGGCCCCTTCCGGGGCATTGCCGGGCGAAACAATTCCGCTATACTACCGCGCTCCGGTGCATTTCGCTCCCTTCGTCTAGTGGTCTAGGACACCGCCCTCTCAAGGCGGGAACACGAGTTCGAACCTCGTAGGGAGCGCCACCTCCGGCCTGGCACAGGCCGCGTCCTTCCACCCACAGGCGCGCGACAGCATGACTTTTGTCGTTACCGACAACTGCATCAAGTGCAAATACACCGACTGCGTCGAAGTTTGTCCCGTCGATGCGTTTCATGAAGGCCCCAACTTCCTCGTGATCGATCCGGACGAGTGCATCGACTGCACCCTCTGCGAGCCGGAGTGCCCGATCAATGCGATCTACCCCGAGGACGACGTCCCTGCGGGCCAGGAATCGTTCGTGGCGCTGAATGCCGAGCTGGCCAAGAGCTGGCCGGTGATCACCGAGCGCAAGGACGCCCTGGCCGACGCCAAGGAATGGGAAAACAAGCCCGACAAGCTGAACCTGCTCGAGCGCTGAGCGCGACAGCCGGCCCCGGCTCACACGCGTTTTTCCACATCCACGCTTGCGCAAAAAAGCCGCCCATTGGGCGGCTTTTTCGTGGCCGTGAGAACAGCGGATCAACCGCCGCCCAGACGCCCCTTGAGGGTATCGATGACCTTGGCCACCGCCGCGGCATCGCCCTGGGCGCGCACTTCGCTGGCCGCCTGGCCACTGGTGTTGACGGTGAGTTGCACCTGGTGCGGCGTGGCCCCCGGCGCATCGGCGGTCTGCCTGGACTTGCCGTTGAACATGCTGCTGAAGAAGCCCTTCTTCCCGGCGGGTTGATCGGTCGCGACCACGCTCAACTGAAGCGTGTGCGCATCGTCGTCATGCCCCACGATCTGTCCAATGTCGCCGTTCTCCAGCGCCCGGCTGACGCGGTGATAGGTGTTGTCAACGGTATCGTTCAGCACGAAGCCGTCCGCGATCTGGCCACCGGCCTGGCCGACGCGTGCCCTGGCGCCATTGGCGGTGGGGTTGTTGGCGCCCGTCTCGGGAATGACCAGGGCGGCACTGGTGGACGGCGTGTCCAGGCCCGGCGGAATTTCCAGCGGCGTTTCCTGTTTGGCGGTTTCCCAGGCCTTCTGCGAACGGAACATGCCGCAGCCGGAGAGCAGCAAGGCGGACAGGGCCAGTACCGGCAGGGCCACGACAAGCGGGGATTTCTTCATGTAAGCAGATTCCGTAGAAGTGTCAGTTGCCCGAAAAATCAGGCCGCATTCGCCAAGGATGCCAGAGCCGCCAGCGCTTCGCGAAGTCGCGCACGGTCCGGGCCGTCCTCCAGTTCAACCAAAGGCAGCCGGGGAGCCGCCAAACCCAGCCCCAGCGGGGGCAAGCCCGCCTTGACCGCGATCGGATTCGGCGCGCAGTTGAGCGCCGAAACCAGCGGTGCCAGCACCGCATCGCAGCGCTGGGCTTCGCCACGGTCGCCGGCGGTCGCCGCATCGCACAGCATGCGGAACGCACGAGGCACCAGATTGGCTACCACCGAGATCGTCCCTGCCCCGCCAGCGAGCATGGCCTTGCAGGCCGTGCCGTCGTCGCCGGACAGATAGACGAAATCCGGGCGCGCAAGTTCCGCCATGGCGCGAATGCGTTCGTCCGAACCCTGGGCTTCTTTGATGCCCACGATGGCCGGGTGGTCGCGCAGCGCGGCCACCGTCGCCGGCAGCAGGTCGCAGGCGGTGCGCGGGGGGACGTTGTAAAGCAGTACGGGGAGGCCACCGTGATCGGCCACCTCAAGGAAATGGCGACGCAGGCCTTCCTGGGTGGGACGCACGTAATACGGCGCGACCACCAGCGCCGCGTCGGCGCCCAGCGCCTTCGCGCGGCGGGTCAACGCCACCGTCTTGGCGGTGCCCGCCTCGCCGGTGCCGGCGATGACCGGGATGCGGCCAGCCACGCGCTCCACCGCGAAGGACAGCAGGCGCTCGTATTCCTCATGCTCGAGCATGTGGGCTTCGCCGGTGGACCCGGCCACGACCACGCCCTCGGTGCCGCCAGCGATCTGGTAGTCCAGCAGCTTTCCGAAAGCCGCGAGATCAAGCCCGCCATCCGCCGAGAACGGCGTCACCAGCGCGCAGATGCTTCCGCGAATGTCCAAGACCGGCTCCGGCTGAAAACCAAACCCCGCATGTTACTGGAAAAGCCTCTTACGCCAATACAAGACCGCCGCCAGCCGCCGGCCCGGGCAACAGGGGATTTCACGCCCGGCGCGACTGTTCATCTTGCGGAAAGCCAGGTCGCGGCGATGGCGGCCATCAAGTCCTTCCCAACCAGTGCGTCCTCGGAGCCGGGCCAGCGCCTTACTTGCGGGGCTCCTTGGCCGGCCAGTAAGCTCGACGGATGTGTTTTTTGACCCGCCTCGTGCGGGGCCGCCACAGGTGGACTCCTTGAACCGTTCTTCCGCGCGCACGGGCAGCGACAACCAGCTGCTGATCCAGACGCTGACCCCCTCGCCGCGCGCACCGCTGCTGACGCTGGCCAAGCGCATCGCCGAGGCCGGCTGCAACCTGGCCGATGCGCGCGTGGCCGCGATCGGGGCGGACACCTCGCTGACCCTGCTCGCCACCGGCGCGTGGGATGCCGTGGCCAAGCTCGAAACCGCCCTGGCCAAGCTGGCGCGCGACGAGGACCTGCGGCTGTCGTTCTACCGCACGGGGCCGCGCGAGCATCACTCCCACCTGCTGCCGTACCTGATCGAGGTGATCTCGGCGGACCGGCCCGGCATCCTGGTCAAGATCATCGATTTCTTCGACCGCCGCGACATCGTCATCGAGCAGCTCAGCTCGCTGCGCTACCAGGCCATGCAGACCGGCGCGGACATGTTCCAGGCGCAGATCACCATCGGCATTCCCGCCGCGACGCACATCGCGGCGCTGCGGGACGATTTCCTGGAATTCTGCGATGGCCTGAATCTCGATGCCATCATGGATCCGGTGAAATTCTGAGCGGCGCGGGCACGCGCTGATCACCGGATTTTCCGGCCTGCGGGCCGGGTGTTTGAGCATGCTCCTCGCGAGCACCTGCCGCAAGGGCTGTCATTCGCCCCGCCAAGCGCTAGTCTCTGTCCCCGAGGGCAGCACCGGAGAGGCATGCATGCAGCAGGAGGGTCGAGTCGCATCGATCGCAGGGCGTACATCGAACGCCCCTACGCCCTCCTCCGCTGCCCCGTTCCCCTTGATCCAGAACACGCAGCCGAAGCCGGCCACGGCTTCGCAGGAGAACCCATGCCCGACGTTGGCAAGAAAGTCCCCAAGCTCAAAGGTCCGACCGGCGATGGCAGCGAACTGAAGCTCGACAGCCTCAAAGGCCAGTGGGTGGTGGTGTACTTCTATCCGAAGGACTCAACGCCCGGTTGCACCACCGAGGCCAAGGACTTCCGCGACCTCTACCCCAAGTTCCAGAAGCGCCACGCCCAGATCATCGGCGTCTCGCGCGATTCGGTGAAGTCCCACGCGAACTTCGCCACCAAGCAGGAACTGCCGTTCCCGCTGGTTTCCGACCCCGAGGAAACCTGGTGCAAGGCCTTCGACGTGATCCACGAGAAGGTGCTGTATGGAAAACGTCACATGGGTGTCGTACGAAGTACCTTCCTGATCGATCCCGAAGGCAGGCTGGCCCAGGAATGGCGCAACGTGAAAGTCACCGGACACGCACAGGCCGTGCTCGACGCCATTCCCGCCAAGTGACCCTGCATCGCTCCTTTCGCCATGTCGCCGCCCGCTCCCTGGCACGGGCGCTCAACGCGGCGCATGGCAAACCGGCCGGATTGGCCGGGCTCCCGCGGCATGCCGCATGCCGCGGTTCATCCACCTCGCACGCCCAAGAGGTCTCTTCCGTATGACCGGAAGCAAGCGCATCTACGCTCTGGACACCAATGTGTTGCTGCACGATCCGACGTCGTTGTTCCGCTTCGAAGAGCACGATGTCTTCATCCCGATGACGGTGCTGGAGGAACTGGACGAGAAGAAGAAAGGCGCATCCGAAGTCTCGCGCAATGGCCGCCAGGTCAGCCGCTTCCTCAACGAACTGATTGTGCGCGGCAATGGCCATGGCATCAGCAATGGCATCGAGCTGTCCAATCCGGAAGGCGTCAACATCAAGCGCGGCGGCGCGGTGGGCCGGCTGTACTTCCAGCAGCGCACCACCAACGGCCAGGGCAAGGCGGACAACCTGATCCTGTCCGCAGTGATCGAACTGCGCGACCAGAACCCCGACCGCGCGGTGGTGCTGGTCACCAAGGACATCAACCTGCGCATCAAGGCCAAGATCTACGGGATCGACGCCGAAGACTACGAGAACGACCGCGCGCTCGACGACTTCACCCTGCTCTACACCGGCTCCACCGAGTTGCCGGAAGACTTCTGGGACAAGCATCCCGAAGTGCAGTCGTGGAACGAACGCGGCCGCACGTTCTACAAACTCGACCGCCGCGACGACGAGGACTGGTATCCCAACCAATGCCTGTTCCTGCCCGGCGAGAACAGCGTGGAACTGCGCGTGCTGCACGTGGACGACGCCAAGGCCACGCTGGTATTGCTTGACGATCACAGCCACGCCAACCACAGCGTCTGGGGCATTGCCGCGCGCAACCGCGAGCAGAACTTCGCGCTCAACGTGCTGATGGATCCGGACGTGGACTTCGTCACCCTGCTCGGCACCGCGGGCACCGGCAAGACGCTGCTCGCGCTCGCCGCCGGCCTGGCGCAGGTGATGGACCAGCAGCGTTACCGCGAGATCATCATGACGCGCGCCACGGTGTCCGTGGGTGAGGACATCGGCTTCCTGCCCGGTACCGAGGAAGAAAAGATGACGCCGTGGATGGGCGCGCTCACCGACAACCTCGAAGTGCTCGCCAACCCGGAAGAAGGCGGCAGCTGGGGACGCCAGGCCACCAACGACCTGCTCGCCTCGCGCATCAAGATCCGCTCGCTCAACTTCATGCGCGGACGCACCTTCCTGTCGCGCTACCTGATCATCGACGAGGCGCAGAACCTCACGCCCAAGCAGATGAAGACCCTGATCACGCGCGCGGGCCCCGGCACCAAGATCGTCTGCCTCGGCAACGTGGAGCAGATCGACACGCCGTACCTCACCGAGACCACCTCCGGCCTCACCTACGCCGTGGACCGCTTCAAGCACTGGGAACACTCAGCGCATATCACGCTGCGCCGTGGCGAGCGTTCAAGACTGGCGGATTTTGCGTCGGAGGCGTTGTAACCATGTGGCGGCGTTACGGCGATTCATGCCGGAACGCCGCCCTCTCCTTCCGCGGACCCGTCGACATTCGAGCTGCGATAATGCCCGGAACCGGAGCCCACGGAACGCGTCATGCCCCACGCCTCGCCCCCCATCGCTCTCACCATCGCCGGCTCCGACTCCGGCGGCGGCGCTGGCATCCAGGCTGATCTGAAGAGCTTCCATGCACGCGGTGTGCACGGCCTTTCCGTCATCGCCGCCATCACCTCGCAGAACACGCGCGGCGTGACGGCCGTGCATACCGTGCCCACGAAGCACATCCGCAGCCAGATCGATGCCGTGTTCGACGATTTTCCGATCGGCGCGGTCAAGACCGGCATGCTGGGCAGCGCCGCGGTGACAAAGCTGGTGGCGAAGGAAATGCGCACGCGCAAGCCGGCGTGGCTGGTGGTCGACCCGGTGATGATCTCCACCAGCGGCGCGCGCCTGCTCGACGAGGACGCCGTGCAGGCCATGGTGGACGAGCTGATTCCCCTGGCGGATATCCTTACGCCCAACCTGCCGGAAGCCGAGGCCCTACTGGGGCGCAAGCTGCGCAAGACCAAGGACTTCGACAGCGCGGGCGAAGCGCTGCTCGCGCTCGGCGCGCAGGCCGTGCTGCTCAAGGGCGGCCATTCGGACGAACGCGAGGTCATCGACCGTTTCTACGACGCGCGCGGCGTGATGGAGCTACGCCATCGCCGCCGGCCCATCGAGGGACATGGCACCGGCTGCACGCTGGCCTCCGCCATCGCGGCGGAACTGGCCAAGGGGCAGGCGCCCCGCTCGGCCGTGCGCCGTGCCGTAGCCTATGTGCAGCGTGCGCTGGAACGCAGCTACCGCCCCGGCGGCGGCGCGGTCCATGTGCTGGGCCATTGACGCGGCAAATCCGCACGCCGGCTGAACCGGCGCCCGGGCGCCCACCGGTTCAGGGAGTAGAATGGCGGTTTCGGCTCCTGGCTTCGCTTCATCCATGATTCTTGCCCCGCGTCTCGTGCTGCTGGCCATTCTTGCGCTGTTCGTGCTCTGCGTGCTGCTGGTGCACCTGCGCGGACGCTCCAAGCTGCGCTTCGACCGCCAGCTGGTGGATCACTCGGCCGTGTTCGCGCCGTACAACCTGCTGATGTACGCCTTCTCCGCGGTGCCGGCCAAGCCCATCCTGGATCGCCGCGGCTTCCCGCAACTGGATCTGCTGCAGGCCAATTGGCAGGCCATCCGCGAGGAAGCGCTGCACCTGTTCGACGAGGGTTACATCCGCGCGGCCGAGAAGAACAACGACGCCAGCTTCAACAGCTTCTTCAAGCAGGGCTGGAAGCGCTTTTACCTGAAGTGGTACGGCGAACCGCTGGCCTCCGCCGAGGCGCTGTGCCCCAAGACGGTCGCGCTGCTCAATTCCATCCCCAGCGTGAAGGCCGCGATGTTCGCCCTGCTGCCGCCGGGCAGCAAGCTCAACCCGCACCGCGATCCGTTCGCCGGTTCGCTGCGCTACCACCTGGGCCTGATCACCCCGAACTCGGAAGACTGCCGCATCTTCGTCGACGGCGAGATCCACAGCTGGGGCGACGGCAAGGACGTGGTGTTCGACGAAACCTATGTGCACTGGGCGGAAAACCGCACCGACCAGACCCGCGTGATCCTGTTCGCCGACGTGGAGCGCCCGCTGCGCACGCGCTTCATGAATGCGGTCAACAAGCGCGTCGGCGCTTTCATGGGCAAGATCACCGCCTCGCCGAATACCGAATCCCCGGAAGAAAAGACCGGCTTCGTCAACCGCGTGTTCGCCATGAACCAGCGCAGCCGCGAGCGCAACCGCGCCTTCAAGAAGAAGTTCCCCAAGCTGTTCCGCGCGGTGAAATACGTGGGCATGCTGGTGCTGATCTGGATCATCTTTCTGGCACCCTGGCCGTTCTTCCGCTGAGCGGTCACGAACGGCGTCGTTCGCGCGTCCATGAAGTGTCAGCCTTCAGGAGAACGCCATGGACCGCGCCACCGCCACCTTCCAGCAGCACCGCCCTCGCCTGCTCGGCCTGGCCTACCGCATGCTCGGCACCCAGGCCGATGCCGAGGACGTGCTGCATGACGCCTGGCTGCGCTGGCACCAGCAGGACACCAGCGCGCTCGACGACGCCGAGGCCTGGTTGGTCACCGTCACCACGCGCCTGTCGCTGGACCGCCTGCGCCGCGCCAAGACGGAACGCCAGCATTACACCGGCCCCTGGCTACCCGAACCGCTGGTGGAGTCAACGGAGCAGCCCGAGGCGGAGCTGGAGCGTGCCGAAAGCCTCAGCCTGTCGTTTCTCGCCTTGCTGGAACGGCTGAGTCCGGACGAACGCGCGGCCTTCCTGCTGGTCCAGGTGTTCGATTACAGCCACGCGGAAACGGCCGCCATGCTGCAGATCACCGAGGACGCCTGCCGCCAGCGCGTGCATCGGGCGCGGCAACGCCTGCGCGAGGGGCGGCCCCGCTTCACGCATTCGCCTGAAACGCAGCGCCGGTTGCTGGAGAAATTCCGCGACGCGCTGGAAAGCGCCAGCGTCGAATCGCTGCAGGCGCTGTTTGCGGAAGATGCCCTGCATCTCGCCGACGGCGGCGGCAAGGCCACGGCCACGCTGCGGCCGCTGCATGGCGGCGAGCGCATCGTGCGGCTCTACGCCATCATCGCCCAGCGTTATCGCCACCTGCCGATCGTGCACCGCCTGCAGTGGCTCAATGGCGCGCCTGCGCTGCTCACCTGGGTGGACGCGAAGCTGGCGACGGTGGCCTGGATCGAAACGGACGGCGAGCGCATCACCGCCATCCACTCGCTGCGCAACCCGGAAAAACTCGCGCGGCTGGAAGCTGTCACGAATCCGCAGGCTGGCACGTCCTTGTCCTGAACGGCCATTGTGGCCGCCCAACCCAAGGAAACCGCCATGTCCAAGCGTCTCTCGTTCGTGAAGTACCACCAGGCCCTCAAGCCGCTCTATGACTTCAACCAGGCCATGCACCAGTGCGGGCTGGAACGCCCACTGGTCGAGCTCGTGCTCATGCGGGCGTCGCAGATCAACGGCTGCGCCTACTGCATGGACATGCACAGCAAGGACGCGCGCGCCGAAGGCGAAACCGAGCAGCGCCTCTACATGCTGCCCGGCTGGCGCGAAGCCGGTTCGATCTACAGCGAACGCGAATGCGCCGCGCTGGCCTGGACCGAGGCGGTGACGCGACTGGGCGAGCATGGTGTATCCGATGAGGTTTACGCGCGCGCCCTGGCCTCTTTCAGCGAAGAGGAACTGGTCAACCTCACCATCATCATCGGCATGATCAATATCTGGAACCGCATCAACGTCTCGTTCCAGACGCCCGCCGGCAGCTACAAGCCCGCCGCCAAGGCAGCCTGACCAACGCACGGCCACCGCCATTCGGGCGACATCCGCGTATGAAAAAAGCCCCTCTCGACGAGAGGGGCTTTCCGCTTTCACACACAGGTCAGGCTTTAGGCCTTGACGCGCTTGACGATGGCGTCGCCGAAGCTGGACGTGGTGCCCTTGCCGCCGATGTCCGGCGTGACGCTGTCGCGGTCGTGGGTCATCACGTCGCGGATGGCGTTGCGCACCTTGTCGCCCTTCTCGACCATGCCGAGGTGGTCGAGCATGTCGGCGGCGGCGAGCAGCAGCGCGCAGGGGTTGGCGATGCCCTTGCCGGCGATGTCCGGGGCCGAGCCGTGCACGGCTTCGAAGATCGCCGCCTCGGTGCCGATGTTGTCGCCCGGGGCAAGACCCAGGCCGCCCACCAGGCCGGCGCACAGGTCAGAGAGAATGTCGCCGAACAGGTTGGTGGTGACGATCACGTCGAACTGTTCGGGCTTCATCACCAGCTGCATGCAGGCGTTGTCAACGATCATCTCGTTGAACTCGATCTGCGGGTATTCCTTGGCAATTTCACGCGCCACGTTGAGGAACAGGCCCGAGGCGGTCTTGATGATGTTGGCCTTGTGCACGGCCGTGACCTTCTTGCGGCCCTTCTTCACGGCAAGTTCGAAGGCGTAGCGCACGATGCGGCTGGAGCCCTTGCGGGTGTTGCGCACCATGGAGATGGCGGTTTCGCCGTCTTCCGACAGGGTCTGGCCTTCGGACAGGTACGCACCCTCGGTGTTCTCGCGCACCGTGATGATGTCGATGTTCTCGAAGCGCGCCTTGGTGCCCGGGAAGCTGATCGCCGGACGCACGTTGGCGTACAGGTCGAAGTGGCGACGCAGCGTGACGTTGATGGAGGTGAAGCCACCGCCCACCGGCGTGGTCAGCGGACCCTTCAGCGCCACCTTGTGCTTGGCGATGGCGTCGAGCGTCGGCTGCGGCAGCAGGTCGCCGCTCTTCTCCAGCGCAACCATGCCGGCATCGACGAACTCGTAGGACAGGCCGCAGTCCAGGGCGTCGAGCACGCGCAGCGTGGCGTTCATGATCTCGGGGCCGATACCGTCGCCCGGAATCACGGCAATGGTCTTGCTCATGGGGACACTCCTTGGGATATGAATCGAGCAACCCTGTGGCGGGGACGACAGGGCTATGAAACCCGCCAATTATCCCCGATGAGCCTGCACGCAGCCAGAGCGGAACGGCCGACGGCCGTTGCAAATCCTCGCATGCAGCATTGAATAAACTCGCATGCGTCAACGGAACGGCAAGGGCGGCAGGAGCGGCCGCCCCGCTATGGTTCCCGCGCGGTTATCCCGCGTGATTGGCGTGGTCCGCCGCCGGCGCGGCACCCTCGCCCGATTCCAGCCGGTCGAGGAAATCGACCGCCCGGCGCAGGTGCGGGATCACGATGGAGCCGCCCACCACCAGGCCGACGCTGAAGGTTTCGAAAAATTCTTCGCGGGTGACGCCCGCTTCCTTGCACTGCGCCACGTGGTAACTGATGCAGTCGTCGCAGCGCAGCACCATGGAGGCCACTAGGCCCAGCAGCTCCTTGGTCTTCACGTCCAGCGCGCCGGGCTTGTAGGTCTGCGTATCCAGCGCGAAGAAGCGCCGGACGACCTGGTTGTCCTCCGCCAGGATGCGCTCGTTCATGCGCTGGCGGAACGCGGTGAATTCGGCGACGCGATCCTTCCCGGCCTGATCGTCCTTGGCAGCGCTCATGCGTTGGCCTCCAGCAGTTCCGCCAGCTTGCCGCTGCGGTCGGCCGCGACGAGGTCGTCGAAACCGCCCACGTGGTGGTCGTTGATGAAAATCTGCGGCACCGTGCGGCGACCGCCGCTGCGCGCCAGCATCAACTCGCGCTGAGACGGATCGGTGTCGATGCGCACCTCGGTCCACTCCAGTCCCTTGGACTTGAGCAAGTTCTTGGCGGACACGCAGTACGGACACACCGCGGTGGAATAGACCTCAATCTTGGGCACGACACACTCCGAAAACCTGGTAACCCTCCCGTGTCCCCAAGATGGGGGCCCGGGCGCTGTAAACAACGGTGAAGGCGACTGAACCGACGGCTTGAGCCGAGGTCAGTAATGGTATTGTCGCCCACCTAGACGAATGGCACCAAACCCAGCCCTGAAGGGCTATTTCCCAGGTCTCGGCCCCGGCCGAACCACAAAAGCTGACCACATGACCGAAGCAAAGCCCGCGGGCAGGACGCCCAAGCGTCGTTTCACTCCCACCCGCCTCCTGACGGCCATGCTGTGCGCCGGCCTGACCTTTGGCGCGGCCGCGCAGGACAAGGACGTGCGCCTGCCCGACCTGGGCAGCTCGGCCAATGCCCTGATCTCGCCGCAGGAAGCCCAGGACTACGGCGCGGCCATGCTGCGCCAGATGCGCGCGCTGGACATGGTGGTCGACGATCCGATGCTGGACGACTACATCAACGACCTGGGCTACCGGCTGGTGTCGGGCAGCGAAAAGCCCAAGGACCACTTCTCGTTCTTCATCGTCAAGGACAACGTGATCAACGCGTTCGCCGCGCCCGGCGGCTACATCGCGGTGAACTCGGGCCTGATCATCATCACCAACAGCGAGAGCGAACTGGCGGGCGTGATCGCCCACGAAATCGGCCACATCACGCAGAACCACCTGCAGCGTGCGTTCGAGGCCTCCAAGAAGGACACGCCGCTGATGGCGCTGGTGCTGCTGGGCGCCATCGTGGCCGGCGCGGGCGCCGGTGCGGGCGATGCCGCAGGCGCCATCATGGCCGGCGGCCAGGGCCTGCTGCTGCAGCGCCAGATCAACTTCACCCGCAAGGACGAGATCGAAGCCGACCGCGCCGGCATCCAGACGCTCGCCAACGCGGGCTACGACCCCAATGCCATGGCCTCGTTCTTCGGCCGCATGGAGGACACCTTGCGCGTCGGCTCCGGCGGCGACCTGGGCGACGTTCCGGCGTTCCTGCAAGACCATCCTGTCACCCTGGACCGCATCAGCGACGCCAAGGCGCGTGCCGGCGCGCTGGCCGACCGGCAGAAGCAGCGCCCGTCCGGCTCGACCCTGGACAAGACGCAGTGGGAGAAGAGCACGGCGCCCATCGCCTTCGTGAAGGACCCCACCGCCATCGCCAACCGGGACAGCAAAGGCGGCCTGGACACGTACTCGCTGATGCGCGAACGCGTGCGCGTGCTGTCGGGCGACCCGGGGCAGCTGGCCACGTACTACGCCAACAACCTGCAGAACCAACGCGGCTTCGACACGCCGGCCAATCGCTACGGCTACGCGCTGGCGCTCACGCGCAGCAATCGCGGCGCCAAGGCGGTGGACGAGTTGCAGCCCCTGCTGACCGCGCATCCAAACAACCCGGTCGTTCGCCTGGCCATGGCCGATGCCAAGCTGCAGGCGGGACGGCGCGCCGAGGCGCTGACTCTCTACGCCGATCTCAATCAGCAATCCCCGCGAAACCGCGCTATCGGCATGGGCTACGCCAAGGCGCTCACCGAAGGCGGCACGCAGGAAGAAGCACGGCAGGCGGCGATCATGCTCATGCCGATGCTGGACAACAACGACGAGCCGGGGCTGTACCGCACCTATGCCCAGGCGGCCGACAAGGCCGGCGACCCGGTCCGTGCCGGCGAGGCCTACGCCGATGCGTCCTACCTGTCCGGACGTCCATTCGATGCCATGGAACAGCTCAAGCGCCTGCAGCAGCGGCCTGACCTCGACTACTACGCGCGCGCCCGCATCCAGGCGCGCATCAACGACCTGACGCCGCTGGTGATGGAACTGCGCAAGCGCCGCATCCAGACCGACGACAACCCCGACGGCCGCAGCCAGCAGCTGCAGAACCGGGAAAACTGCCAGGGCCGGCTGTGCTTCAGCGCCCTGGACGCCACGCGCTGATTCAGTCCGCTGTGAGACGGCGTTTGCGCCGTCATGTTGCGGCTACGTGAAATGTCATCTGGGCGTAACATTGCCCCGCTGCAATATTTGCGTCACAGCCCTCCCCCAGCGGACATAACGCGTGCACAAGCGCATCCTGATCGTCGAAGACGAAGCTTCGATCCGCGACATGGTCGCCTTCGCCCTGCGCAAGGCCGGCATGGACGCCATCCACGCCGCCGACGCGCGGGCCGCCCAATTGGCCATTGCCGAACAGGTACCGGACCTCATCCTGCTGGACTGGATGCTGCCCGGCACCAGCGGCCTGGACCTGGCGCGCCGCCTGCGCAAGGAAGAACTGAGCCGCGAAGTCCCCATCATCATGCTTACCGCGCGCGGCGAGGAAATGGACCGCGTGAACGGCCTGGAAGCCGGCGTGGACGACTACGTCGTCAAGCCGTTCTCCACCCGCGAACTGGTCGCCCGCATCAAGGCCGTGCTTCGCCGCAGCCAGGGCGACGACGGCTCGGGCATGGTGGAACTCGGCGGCCTGCGCATCGATGGACCGGCGCATCGCGTGTTCGCCGGCGAAGAACCGGTGACCATCGGCCCCACCGAATACCGCCTGCTGTATTTCTTCATGACGCACCCCGAACGCGTGTACTCGCGCGCGCAACTGCTCGACCACGTGTGGGGCGGCAGCGTGTACGTGGAGGAACGCACGGTGGACGTCCATATCCGCCGGCTGCGCAAGACGCTCGAGCCGTGGAAGCTGGACGACATGGTGCAGACGGTGCGCGGCGCGGGCTACCGCTTCTCCGCCAGCATCTGACTATTGCGGTAACGCGTGCTTTTGCCGATGCTGGCGCATTGCCGGGTCGGCAACTTCAAGCGAATCTCCCATGCCAAATACCTTCGACCGCTCCTGGAAGCTGCCGGCCGCACTCGCTGCCGGGCTGCTTGCCGGCGCGGTTGTCGGGTGGCTTGCGGGAGGCTGGGCGATCGCGTTTCTTGCGCTGGTCGCCATCGTTGAAATCGTCTTTCTTCTGACCCGAATCCGTCATCAAGCCAAGCTCATGATGGCGCAGGATTCGTCGCCGACCTCTCTTCAGCATGACCGTTTCATGACGCGCTCCCGCCGCATTGCCTCCAGTTTGCGCGACCTGCGCAGCGCCGCCGGCAGTCTGCCGGACGCGGTTGTCCTGCTCGACAACGAGCAGCACGTCCGCTGGTTCAATCATGCCGCCGAGGATCTGCTCGGCCTGCGCCGTCCGCAAGATCGCGGCGCGCATCTGGACGAACGCCTGAGCACCACCGAACTCGCCACCTGGCTGAAGGAAGGCGCGCGCGAGCCGCTCAACGACGTGGCCGCGCCCGGCCATCCGAACCGCCACATCAACGTGACGCTGCTGCCGTTCGGCCGCCGCCAGCGCCTGCTGCTCGCGCGCGACATCAGCCACCTCACGCGGCTGGAACAGATCCGCCGTGACTTCGTCGCCAACGTCTCGCACGAACTGCGCACGCCGCTCACCGTCATCCACGGCTACCTTGAGCTGATCGATCCGGAAGACGTGCCGGAACTCGCGCCCGTGCTCAACGAAATGCGTGCGCAGTCCAAGCGCATGGGGCAGATCGTGGAAGACCTGCTCACCCTGTCGCGACTGGAAACGCAGGAGCACGTGCAGGACGAACGCGTGCAGATGACGCCGCTGCTCGCCACCATCCGCAAGGAAGCCGAGGCGCTCAGCCAGGGGCGTCACCAGATCACCGTGGAATCCACCGCCGAAGCCGACCTGCTCGGTTCGGTGAAGGACCTGCACAGCGCGTTTTCCAACCTGGTGAGCAATGCCGTGCGCTACACGCCCACCGGCGGGCGCATCACCATCCGCTGGCGCCGCACCTCCGAGGGCGCGGTGTACTCGGTCACCGACACCGGCTACGGCATCCCCGCCAGCCACCTCGCCCGCCTCACCGAGCGTTTCTACCGCGTGTCGTCCAGCCGCTCGCGCGAAAGCGGCGGCACCGGCCTGGGCCTGTCCATCGTCAAGCACGTGCTCAACCTGCACCAGGCGCGCCTGGACATCCAGAGCGAGCCGGGCCAGGGCTCCACGTTCTCCTGCTGGTTCAGCGCCGAGCGCCTGCTGGCGCCCGGGGTCAGCGACCCCGAGTAAGCGGGCCCGCACGCACCCAGGACCTTTCCGCCACGCGGCTGAATGGCCATCACATTACGCGGCACTGCGCCATGTAACAAAGCGCGGTATGGGCCAGAATGCGCGGATGCGTCGCAAGCCTGCCACTCCCTCGCCCGTTCTCGACCGTGCCGCCCCCGAGCTCTACCTCAGCCGCGAGCTGGCCGCCCTCGAATTCAATTTCCGCGTGCTGGCGCAGGCGCGGGACGAGCGCATTCCGCTGCTGGAACGCCTGCGCTTCCTGAGCATCGTGGCGAACAACCTCGACGAGTTCTTCGAGGTGCGCGTGGCCATGCTCAAGCACCATCACGCGTTCGGCTCCGCCGCGCCAGGCCCTGATGGGCTCTCTTCCGGCGAGCTGCTCACGCGCATCCGCACGCGCGTGCTGGACCTGGTCGCCCAGCAGTACGAGACCTGGCAGCACGAGCTGCGTCCGGCGCTGGATGCGCAGAACATCCATTTCCTGACGCGCGAGGATTGGACCCCGCGCCAGCGCCGCTGGCTGCAGGGCTACTTCGAGAACGAAGTGCTGCCGGTGCTCTCGCCGCTGGGGCTGGATCCCGCGCATCCGTTCCCGCGCATCCTCAACAAGACGCTGAACCTTGCCGTGGTGCTCAAGGGCCGCGATGCCTTCGGGCGCGAGGGCCACATGGCGCTGGTGCGCGCGCCGCGGTCGCTGCCGCGCATCATCCGCCTGCCCGGCGAGGTCTGCGAAGGCGGCGACCACTACATCTTCCTGGCCGAACTGCTGCAAGGCTTCGTCGACCTGATGTTCCCCGGCTTCAAGGTGGCCGGCTCGTACCAGTTCCGCGTCACGCGCAACAGCGAGCTGATGGTGGAAGAGGCCGAGGTGGACAACCTCGCCCGCGCGCTGAGCGAGGAACTGATCGGCCGCGGCTATGCGCGCCCGGTGCGGCTGGAGATCGGCAACGACTGCCCCAAGGCCATCGTCGCCATGCTCATCGCCAATTTCGAGCTGGAGGAAACGGACGTCTATCGCTGCGACGGCCCGGTGAACATCATCCGCGCCGGCACCATCTACGACGGGCTGGAGCGTCCGGAGCTGAAGTTCCCGCGCTTCATCCCGCAGCTGCCGCCGGCCTTCGTCGGCGCCCGCTGCAAGTTCGATGTGCTGCGCCAGCGCGACGTGCTGCTGCATCATCCGTACGAGTCCTTCGCCGCGGTGATCGATCTGCTGCGCCAGGCCTCGCAGGATCCATCGGTGCTCGCCATCAAGCAGACGCTTTACCGCGCGGGCGTCGACACGCCGCTGGTGGATCTGCTGGTGGAGGCGGCGCGCAACGGCAAGGACGTGACCGTGGTGATCGAATTGCGCGCGCGATTCGACGAGGAGGCGAACATCCGCCTCGCCACGCGCCTGCAGGAAGCCGGTGTGCAGGTGGTCTATGGCGTGGTCGGCTACAAGACGCACGCCAAGATGCTGCTGATCGTGCGCCGCGAGGACGAGGTGCTGCGCCGCTACGTGCACCTGTCCACCGGCAACTATCACCAGTCCAACAGCCGCAGCTACACCGACATCGGCCTGATGACCTCGCACCCGGGCATGGGCGAGGACCTGCACAAGATCTTCCAGCAGCTGTCGGGCCTGGGCCCGGTGATCGAGCTGAAACACCTGCTGCACTCGCCCTTCACGCTCTACCGCGGCGTGCTGGAGAAGATCGAGCGCGAGACGGCGCATGCGGAAGCGGGCCGGCCCGCGCGCATCGTGGCCAAGCTCAACGCGCTCAACGAGGCGCAGGTGATCCAGGCGCTGTACCGCGCCTCGCAGGCCGGCGTGGAGATCGACCTGATCGTGCGCGGCGCGTGCACGCTACGTCCCGGTGTGCCGGGCGTGTCCGAGCGCATCCGCGTGCGCTCCATCGTGGGGCGCTTTCTCGAGCACAGCCGCGTCTACTGGTTCGGCAACGACGGCGCGCCCGAGATCTATTGCGGCAGCGCCGACTGGATGGAACGCAACCTCAAGCGCCGCATCGAAGTGGCCTTTCCCATCCTGGATCCGGAACTCGCCGCGCGTGTCTACGAGGAAACGCTGGCGAACTACCTGGCCGACAACACCGAAGCCTGGCTGCTGGCCGACGACGGCCGCTACACCCGCGCCGAACCCGGCGACCAGCCGCCGCACAGCGCGCAGCAATGGCTGCTGGCCAAGCTGACGCCGGGAACAGTTTGAGGCAACGCTACTCGCCCCGGTTTCCGCGTGAGAGAATCCGCACTTCGCAGCCCGGAATGAGCCACGCATGAGCCAAGGCGATCAGATCCAGATCAAGGACGGCGAACTGATCGCTGCCGTCGACATGGGCTCCAACAGCTATCACATGGTGGTGGCGCGCGTGGAGCACGGCGAACCCCGCGTGATCGATCGCCTGCGCGAAACGGTGCGCATGGCCGCCGGCCTGCGCGCCGACGGCACGCTCGACGCCGAGCATCGCGCCCGCGCGCTCAACTGCCTGGCGCGCTTCGGCCAGCGCATCGCCGGCATCCCGTCGAGCCGCGTGCGCGCAGTGGCCACCAATACGGTGCGCCGGCTGGCCTCGCCGCAGGCCTTTCTCACCGCCGCCGAAAGCGCGCTCAATCACCCGGTGGAAATCGTGTCGGGCCGCGAGGAAGGGCGACTGATCTTCCTGGGCGCCTCGCACGACCTGCCCGCGTCGCGCGAGAGCCGCCTGGTGATCGACGTCGGCGGCGGCAGTACCGAATTCATCATCGGGCGCGGCATTGCGCCGATGCACACGGAAAGCGTGCAGGCCGGCTGCATCGCCTCGACGCTGCGCTTCTTCCCGGGCGGCAAGCTCAACCGCAAGCGCTGGCAGCGCGCCAACAACGAAATCGGCGTGCTGCTGCAGCAGTTCGCCGAGGACTATCGCGAGTCGGGCTGGATGGAAGCCTACGGCTCCTCGGGCACGGCCAAGGCCATCGGCTCGGTGGTGCAGGCCATGCGGTTCTCCGACGACGGGATCACGCCTTCCTCGCTGGCCTCCCTGCGCGACGCCCTGCTGGCGCAGGGGCAGATCGACTCGCTGAAGCTGCCCGGCCTGGCCGAGGATCGCGCGCCGGTAATCGCCGGCGGCGTGGTCATCTTCGAGGCGGCCTTCGAGGCGCTGGGCATCGAGCGTCTGCGTGTGTGCGAAAGCTCGATGCGCGAGGGCCTGCTGTGGGATCTGCTCGGCCGCGCCGGCGGCAGCGACCCGCGCACCGCCAGCATCGACGCGCTGGCCAACCGCTACGGTGTGGACCGGGCCCAGGCGCGCCGCGTGGAGTCCACTGCGCTGATGTTCTTCGACCAGATCGCACGCATCTGGAAACTGGACGCCGAGGCGCGCGAATGGCTTTCCTGGTCAGCCCGCGTGCACGAGATCGGCCTCGCCATCGCGCACAGCCAGCACCACCATCACGGCGCCTACATCCTGCGCCACGCGGACCTGGCCGGCTTCTCGCGGCAGGAACAGCAGCTGCTGGCGGCCATCGTGGAATCGCATCGCCGCAAGCCGGACAAGGCCACCTTCCTGGCGCTGCCGCAGCGTTACCGGCAGTTGGCCCGCTACATCACCGCCCTGCTCCGCCTGGCGGTGCTGTTCCGCCGTGCGCGCCGCGCCGAATCGCTGCCGCAGATGCAGCTGGCCGCCACCAGCCAGCGCCTGCGCCTGACCATTCCCTCGTCCTGGCTGGATCAGCACCCGCTCAGCGAGGCTGACCTGGAGCAGGAGCAGGCGCCGCTGAACGAGCTGGGGCTGCTGCTGGAAGTCCATCCTTCCTGACCTGCCGCGGTACGGGCACCCGTGGCGCCCGGCCATGAAAGCGCTTCGCCGCGTATGATGTCCTGATGCCACACGTCGCCCGACCCGCCATGACCCGATTCCTGCTCGCCGCCCTCCTGCTGCTTCCGTCATCCGCGCTGTTCGCCCAGGCAGCCAAGCCGGCGCCCGCGACGCCCGCCGCCACGGCGCATCCGGAAGTGGTGCTGCATACCTCGCAGGGCGACATCACGCTGGAGCTGTATCCGGACAAGTCGCCCAAGAGCGTCGCGAACTTCCTGCAGTACGTGCGCGATGGCTTCTACAGCGGCACGGTATTCCACCGCGCCATTCCCGGTTATCTGGTGCAGGGCGGGCTCTACACCCGCGACCTGCAGGCCAAGCGCACGCGCTCGGCCATTCCCAGCGAGGCCGACAACGGCCTGTCCAACCTGCGCGGCACGGTGGCGGTGGCGCGCGGCGCGGATCCTAACTCCGGCACGGCGCAGTTCTTCTTCAACCTGGTCGACAACCGCCGCCTCGATTTCGTCGGCAACCAGAGCGGCCTGACCTGGGGTTATGCGGTGTTCGGCAAGGTCATCAAGGGCATGGACGTGGTCGACAAGATCGCCGCCCTGCCCACCCGCGGACTCGGCCCCTTCGCGGGCGACGTACCCAACCCGCTGATCGTGATCGACAGCGCCTACGTGGTGGGCGAGGAGCCCGCCAACGCTCCCGCTGCCAGCCCGCAGACCGCGCCGGCTGCCGAACCCGCCAAGAAGCCCAGCGGCAAGAAGGGTTGAGTCACGATGGCGACCCTGTTCATTTCCGACCTGCACCTGGACGACACCCGCCCCGAGATCACGCACCTGTTCGAGGAATTCCTCGCCAGCGACGAGGCGCGCGCCGCCGACGCGGTGTACATCCTCGGCGACCTGGTCGAAGCATGGGTGGGCGACGATGACGACGCCGAACTCCCTGCCCGCATCGCACGCGCCACCAAGGCGCTCAGCGAGCATGGCGTGCCGGTCTACTTCATCGTGGGCAACCGCGATTTCCTGATCGGCCAGCAGTTCGCCGAACGCGCGGGCTTCACCGTGCTCGACGACGGCACCGTGCACGAACTCTATGGCCGCCCCACGCTGCTGATGCATGGCGACGTGCTGTGCACCGACGATGTCGCCTACCAGGCGTTGCGCAAACAGGTGCGTTCACCGGAATGGCAGGCGCAGGTGCTGGCGATGCCGCTGCAGGCACGCCGCGCGCTGGCCGCCCAGGCGCGCGCGGAAAGCAAGGCGCACACCAGCAGCACCATGGAAACCATCATGGACGTCAACGCCGATGCCGTGGCCGATACCATGCGAAACGCCGGCGTGACGCGGCTTATCCATGGCCACACGCATCGCCCGGCCATTCACCGTTTCGATCTGGACGGCCAGAACGCCGAACGCATCGTGCTCGGCGACTGGTACGAACAAGGCTCAGTGCTCCGCGTCACGCCGGAAGACGTGGAACTGCGGGGCCTGGCCCTGCACTGACGGACATCACCCGCCGCGGGGCGAGTGATGTCCATTCAAGGCTTCAGTGCGCTTGCAGCGCGGCGTGGAAACCCTGGCTGTTAAGCAGGCTGTTGCTCAGCTTCAGCACCGCGTTGGACAAGGTTTCGTAGTAGTTGTCTGCCTTGTACGAGCGGCCGAAGTTGGTCGCGCCACCACCCGCCACGCCCTGCCACAGCACCTTGCCCGAGGCATTGGTCGCCGTGACGTACACCGTGACGTTGCCCACGTACTGGTCGGTCTCGTTGACGAAGAAATCGCGGATTTCACCCGACACGATGACATCGCCACCGGTGTCGACCACGTTGAGGCCGGCCTTGCTGAAAGTCTCCTTGACGTGATCGGTCAGGAAGGCAGCCACGTTGTCCTTCGTGGTCACCTGCCGCACGGGATCCTTTTCATGGTTCTCCGCGATCAGCGCAGGATTCTTGCGAACATCCGTGAATCCGTTGAACTGCACTTTCACGTTGCCGATGCCGTTGAGGTCGATCGCCCCGAACTCCGCGAAACTCTGCGTCGGCGACCACACCAGCGGGATATTGCTCAGGTCCTTTGAAGCCATGGCGCTGCCGGATGCAGCGAGCAACGCCACGAACACGAAACGCTTCAACATCGATGTCCCCTCTTTCCATGTTTCGATGATTGTGTAAGCAGGCGCTCCCGCGCCCGCATAGCCCGCAACCGGGCTGTCGCGCATTCTAGTCGAGGATGGCGCCCATGCCTTCACCGAATCGACAAAAACGCCGGCTGCGATGAGCGCGGCCGGCGTGTTGAACGTGGCGATCAGGCCACGGGATTAGCGGTGTTCCTGTCCGTCGTGATGCAGCGGCGCAGCCTGGGCGTGCGGTTGCGGATGCGGCGCAGGGGCCGGACGCTGTGGCGGCGCGCTGTAGTGATACGCCGGTGCCTGTGGCGCATGCTGCGGGTAGGAAGGTTGCGGGTGACTGGCCACGTGATAGCCGCCTTGCGGGTTCGTGGGTCCACGCGTGTACGCCGCATGGCTCGCTGCCGGCGCATAGTTGCCCGCATGCGTGGCATTCGGTGCAACAGGTGCTCCGCTGCCATGCGGCGCGAAACGCGCCGAATGCAAAGCCATATTGTTGGTCGGCGTTTGTGCCGGAGCGCTGGTGCGCTGCGCATGCATGTCCGCGGGCGTGGGCTGCCCAGCCGGACCACGCGTGGCGTTGGCCGCCTGCCCGTTGAATGCACCGGCTCGCGGTGTCGCGGCAATCGCCGGGGCACCGTGATTGAACGACGCCCGCATCGCCTGGTTCTGGCTCGCCATCGTACGCTGCTGCTCCTGCGCGGCCACCGGGCCCACGTGGCGCTCGCGGGCAAAGTTCGCTTCCTGCGGCGTCGGACGTGCCGCGATGCCGCCCTGCCCGCCATTGAAACTGGTGCGGTTGACGGTCACGTTGTTCACCACCGTGCGGTTATAGACGTTGGTGATGTGCACGTTGTCGATATGGTTCACCGAGCGGTTGTAGTAGAACGCGCCGCCGCGCCAATAACCGCCCGCATAACCCACACCGGTATAGCCGTAGCCGTAATTGATGCCACCGTAAAAGCCCACGTGCGGCCCCCAGTAACCCGCATGGAACACATAGACGCCGCCGGCCCAGCCCCAATAACCCGGCGTCCATAGCGCACCGACATAAGGCGGCAGCACCCACGTGCCGGGAACCCAGTAGTAGCCGTCACCATCCCAGGCCCAATAGCCAGGCACCCAGATATAACCGGGCGCGGGAATCGCCGGCTGCACGTAGACCGGCAACGGCGGCGGCGGAGCACCAACCGAAACACCGATGCCCACGGAAACGCCAGCGCTGGCACTCAGGGGAAACGCCGCCGCCGTCGCCAGGGCCAGTGCGGCAAACGCGCCGCGCAACATGCGGCGATACGGCGTGACGTGGCGGCAAACCGATTCGAGGTTACCCATGACGCCTTCTCCCAGGTGGCGGGTCTTTGGGCAAGGTAACGCGGGAGGGCGCGCAAGGTCGTACGCGGTGCCGTGCCGCAGGTTCGCAGGGGTTCAGCAGTTGGGCTGGGGGATGAATGATTTCTTGCGTGGGTCTTGCTGGTGGTGGGCGGGGTGGAGCGTGGCGATTGTGTTGTTTCGTTGGCGCATCGCTTTGAACAAATGCACAAAGCCCTGCGGGGAGATTTTGTTGAAGTCCGATCGAAAATCCTGAGTACGATCCACTCCTCACCGTCATTCCGGCGAAGGCCGGAATCCAGCGACTTTACGCACTGCGAGAAGACCGAAAGACACTGGATTCCGGCTTTCGCCGGAATGACGGTGAGGAACATTTGCGTTTGCGTGGAGGTTGGGATGGTTTGGCGCATCCATGGCTTCACCCTTCCGCGCTGCGCACTACTGGGCCAGTCGAAATTGCTCCAGGCAATTTCGTCGACTGCGGAGGCAGGATGCCGGAGCGGACATCGGCCAGCTGATGGCCCGAAGGGTGAGCGCAGAATGCGTTGAATAACCGGAGCATTCGTTCATGCTCTCTCCGACAGATACGCAAAAAGCCTTGGGCTTCGTTGAGCGGCACAGTTGCGTGCAGCTCGGGATTGTTCGGCCCATCCATGGGCCTCACCCCTACGCGCTACGCGCTTCGGGGCCAGCCTTCGGCTGTCCAAATTTGTTCCTGACAAATTTGTCGAACCGAGAGGTTTCGTCCACGCCTCTCTCTCCGCCAGATACGCAAAAAGCCCCGCGAGGGGCTTTTTGCGTATCTGGCGGAGAGAGAGGGATTCGAACCCTCGATAAGGCTTTTGACCCTATACTCCCTTAGCAGGGGAGCCCCTTCGGCCTCTCGGGCATCTCTCCGTTTTTTGTCCGCATTCCTGCGGAGCCGGCAAGGATACTAACCGGCGCGCTCCAGGTAAAGCGTTTATTGCCTGTCAGTGTTCGCCAGTGCCACCGGTGGCGCCGCCATCCGGTTCGTGCTCGTTCTTGATCCGCTGATAGATCTCTTCGCGATGCACGGCAACGTTTTTCGGCGCGTTGATGCCAATGCGCACCTGGTTGCCTTTGACGCCGAGAACGGTAACGGTCACCTCGTCACCGATCATCAAGGTTTCACCGACCCTGCGGGTCAGAATCAACATGTTTGCCACTCCATGAATACTTTGGTCACAGGCCACCCGACGGTTATGCCTCACCCCTGAGCTTCACCGCCTGAACAGTTCGACGATTGTACCGCCGAAGGCCCTACCGCCTTCCCCGGTTTCACAGACGAGGCATCCCCTGTGATGCCATGTCGAGCGACACCGTCGCAACCATCGGTGTCGGCAGTGCTTGGATACTAGCCGAGCGTCCGATGGCAGCGCAATGCGTAAACGCCAACGGAGTATGGACGGTTGACCCGGTCAGGCGGCCAGTTTCTGGCCGATCCAGCCCGGCAGGCCGTCCAGGATTCCCGGCAGCTCCGGCGTGTCTGAACCGCCGCCCTGCGCCATGTCGGGACGGCCGCCGCCCTTGCCGCCGATCTGGCTGGCCACATGGGCGACCACGTCACCAGCCTTCACCCGGCCCAGGGCCTTGCCGTTGACGCCGGCCACCAGCGAAACGCGGCCTTCCGCGGCGCCCGCCAGCAGGATCACGCAGTCGGTCAGTTGCTGCTTGAGCTGGTCCATGCTGTCGCGCAGTGCCTTGGCGTCCAGGCCTTCCAGGCGGGCCACGACGACCTTGACGCCGTCGATGTCCCGGGCGGTCGAGGCGAGGTCGGCGGTGGCTGAGCCGGCAGCCTTGGCGCGTAGCGACTCCAGCTCGCGTTCCAGCTTTTTCTGCTTGTCGAACAGCTGGCGAAGTTTCTCAACGGCGTCGTCACCGCTCGACGACAGCAGCTGTGCGAACTCGCCCAGGCGGCGCTCTTCGTCGGCCACGTAGGCCAGGGCGCCCGCGCCGGTCACCGCTTCGATACGGCGCACGCCCGAGGCGACGCCCGCTTCGCTGACGATCTTGAACAGGCCGATGTCGCCCGTGCGGCTCACGTGCGTGCCGCCGCAGAGTTCGGTGGAGAACCCGCCCATCTTGAGCACGCGCACTTCGTCGCCGTACTTCTCGCCGAACAGCGCCATGGCGCCGAATTCGATCGCCTCGTTGTAACCCATGTGATGCACTTCGGCCGCTTCATTGCGACGCACTTCGGCGTTCACCAGCAGCTCGATCTCGCGCAGTTCGTCCGCGCTCATGGGCTTGAAGTGGGAGAAGTCGAAACGCAGGCGCTCGGGCGCTACCAGCGAGCCCTTCTGCGTGACGTGTTCGCCGAGCACCTTGCGCAGCGCGGCATGCAACAGATGCGTGGCCGAGTGGTTGAGCACGATGGCCTGGCGACGCGTGCCGTCGACGTCGGCATCCACCACGTCGCCGACGCGCAGGGCCTGCTTGCCATGCCACTGGCCGGCATGGCCGAAGAACACGCCGCCCATCTTCAGCGTATCGCCGACCGTGAACGTGCCCGCGGCGCTCATCAGCGTGCCGGTATCGCCGACCTGACCGCCGGATTCGGCGTAGAACGGCGTGCGATCAAGGATGACCAGACCTTCCTCGCCATCGCTCAGCTGATCGAGCTGCTTGCCTGCGCGCACGATGCCGACCACCTTGCTGCCCTGGCTGGTCAGCGCCTCGTAGCCGAGGAACGCGGTGGGCTGCAGCTGGCTGGCGAGCTCGGCGGGCATCAGGCCCTTGGCTTCGAACTTGCCGCCCTTGCGGCTGCGGTCCTGCTGTTCTTCCATGGCCTGCTCGAAGCCGGCCATGTCCACCGTCAGGCCGCGCTCGCGCGCGATGTCGGCGGTCAGGTCGATCGGGAAGCCGTAGGTGTCGTACAGGCGGAACGCGTCGGCGCCGGGAATGCTGCCACTGGCGTTGGCCGCCACGGCATCGAACAGGCGCATGCCGTTTTCCAGCGTCTCGCCGAAGCGGCGCTCTTCGGTGCGCAGCGCGTCTTCCACGAAGGATTGCTTCTGCGCCAGTTCCGGATAGGCCTCGCCCATCTCGGCCACCAGCGGCTTGACCATCTTCCAGAAGAAATCGCCGCGCACGCCGAGCATCCAGCCGTGGCGCAGCGCGCGACGGATGATGCGGCGAAGCACGTAGCCGCGGCCTTCGTTCGACGGCAGCACGCCATCGACGATCAGGAACGAGCACGCGCGGATGTGATCGGCGATCACGCGCAGCGATTTGTTGGCGAGGTCCTTGGTGCCGGTCAGTTCGGCAGCCACCTGGATCAGGTGCTGGAACAGGTCGATCTCGTAGTTGGAGTGCACGTGCTGCAGCACGGCGGCGAGGCGCTCCAGGCCCATGCCGGTGTCCACGCACGGCGCGGGCAGCGGCGACAGCGTGCCATCCGGCGCGCGATCGAACTGCATGAACACCAGGTTCCAGATTTCGATGTAGCGGTCACCGTCTTCATCGGGCGAGCCCGGCGGACCACCGGCGATCTCCTCGCCATGATCGAAGAAGATTTCCGTGCACGGGCCGCAGGGGCCGGTGTCGGCCATCTGCCAGAAGTTGTCCGAGGCGTAGGGCGCGCCCTTGTTGTCGCCGATGCGCACGATGCGCTCGGCCGGCACGCCTACTTCCTTGTTCCAGATGTCGAAGGCCTCGTCATCGGTGTGATAGACGGTGACCCACAGCTTTTCCTTCGGCAGCTTGAAGACACCGGTCAGGAGTTCCCACGCGTAGGCGATGGCGTCGCGCTTGAAGTAGTCGCCGAACGACCAATTGCCCAGCATTTCGAAGAAGGTGTGATGGCGCGCGGTGTAGCCCACCGAATCGAGGTCGTTGTGCTTGCCGCCGGCACGCAGGCAGCGCTGCACGTCGGCCGCGCGCACGTACGGCAGCTTTTCGCTGCCAAGGAACACGTTCTTGAACTGCACCATGCCCGAGTTGGTGAACAGCAGCGTCGGGTCGCTGGCCGGCACCAGCGAGCTGGACGGCACGATGGTGTGCCCTTTCGAGCGGAAATAGTCGAGGAAGGTCGAGCGGATTTCGGCGGTTTTCATGCGGCTGGGGAAGACCTGGCGGAAAGGGTCACGCCTGGAAAACACCGCCGAAACGACGCCCACCCGCCCCGACAGCGGGGAGGTCAGGCATCGTCGTCGGCTGCGTCGTCCACGTCGGCGTGGGTAACACTCCGTACTGTGGCGGCGGGAAAGCCCCGACGCAAGAGAAATTGCGCCCGGCGGGCCTTTTCGTCGCGATCCGGCGCCGATCCGCCGCCAAAACGCCGGCGAAGCTGGGCCAGCGCACTGGCCTCCCAGTCCACCTCGGCCTGGTCCAGCACCGCCCGGATGCGGGCGTCGGAGAGCCCGTGGTTCTTCAGCTCGGCCCGCACGCGCATGGGGCCGTAGCCCTGCGAGACCCGGCTGCGCACCAGCACCTCGGCAAAGCGGTCGTCGTCCTGGTAGCGCTGCTCGCCCAGGCGGTCCAGCGCCTCGCCGGCCTCGTCGCCTTCATAGCCTTTCTGGCGCAGCTTGAGCTTCAGCTCGCGGCGGGAATGCTCGCGCCTCGCAAGCATGCCCAGCGCCTTGCTATAGGCGCTGGGTTTGTCTTTCTTGTCGTCGCGATCACTGGCCATGGGTCTGCCCTGCGCCGAGGCAAGACATCCGATCTACCGCTGGCAAGGGCGACGATAGGTCTGTCTGCCCATGCCAGCGCCGTCGATCAGGCCTCTTCCGTTTCCACCGCCGGCAGCGGCGAGGAACCGCTGCCGTTCACCAGCAGGCGGGCGCGCAGCTCGGCGTCAATCTCGTTGGCGATGGCCGGGTTGTCGCGCAGGAACTGGCGGACGTTTTCCTTGCCCTGGCCGATGCGGTCGCCCTTGTAGCTGTACCAGGCGCCGGACTTGTCGATCAGGTTCTGCGCCACGCCCAGCTCGATGATCTCGCCCTCGCGCGAGGAACCCTCGCCGTAGAGGATCTCGAACTCAGCCTGGCGGAACGGCGGCGCCACCTTGTTCTTGACCACCTTGACGCGGGTTTCCGAACCGATGACTTCCTCGCCCTTCTTCACCGCACCGATGCGGCGGATGTCCAGGCGCACCGAGGCGTAGAACTTCAGCGCGTTGCCGCCGGTGGTGGTTTCGGGGCTGCCGAACATCACGCCGATCTTCATGCGGATCTGGTTGATGAAGATCACCAGGCAGTTGGACTTCTTGATGTTGGCGGTGAGCTTGCGCAGCGCCTGGCTCATCAGGCGGGCGTGCAGGCCCACATGGGAGTCGCCCATCTCGCCTTCGATTTCCGCCTTGGGCGTGAGCGCGGCGACCGAGTCGACCACCACCACGTCCACGGCGCCGGAACGCACCAGCATGTCGGCGATTTCCAGCGCCTGTTCGCCGGTATCGGGCTGGGAAACCAGCAGGTCGTCCACGTTCACGCCGAGCTTGGCGGCGTAGGACGGGTCGAGCGCGTGCTCGGCGTCGACGAAGGCCGCCGTGCCGCCGTTCTTCTGGCAGTTGGCGATGACCTGCAGGGTCAGCGTGGTCTTGCCCGAGGATTCCGGGCCGTAGATTTCCACGATGCGGCCGCGCGGCAGGCCGCCGACGCCCAGGGCGATGTCCAGGCCCAGCGAGCCGGTGGACACGGTGTCGATGGCTTCATCGGTACGGTCGCCGAGGCGCATGACGGCACCCTTGCCGAACTGCTTTTCGATCTGGCCGAGGGCGGAGGTGAGCGCCTTGCGCTTGTTGTCATCCATCGTCTTGAATCCTGGGGTTGGCAGTGAATGTGGAGGCATGATGCCCGCGACTGGTCTCACGGGCTGCGATCTGTGGCCGGTCAGTATCCCATACCGGTCAAGCCGCCCAGCGGCGAGCCGCGGCTCAGTCCGCCAGCAGCCTGATGACGCCGTTGAGCGCGGCCGCCACGGTCTGGCGCCGCACGGCTTCGCGGTCGCCGTCGAAGTGGAACAGCTGGGCGAAGGCGTAGCCGCCGCGCCGCTTCCAGCCGATCCAGACGGTGCCGACGGGCTTGTCGGGCGTGCCCCCACTGGGACCGGCGATGCCGGTGACGGCCACCGCCACGCCCGCGCCAAATCGCGACAGCGCGCCCGAGACCATTTCCAGCGCCGTTTCCTCGCTGACGGCGCCGGTGCGCTCCAGCGTGCGCGGATTGACGCCCAGCAGCGCCTCCTTCGCTTCGTAGCTGTAGGTCACCACGCCGGCATCGAACCAGGCGGAACTGCCCGGCAGATCGGTCAGTGCCTTGGCGATCCAGCCGCCGGTGCACGACTCGGCCGTCACCATCATCAGGCGCCGCTGCTGGGTCGCCGCGGCCACTTGCTCGGCCAGCGCCTTGAGTTCCGCGTCGGTGGGCACGGACAACGTCATGGGGATATCCCTGGGGAATGGGAGGAAGTCGCTCCTTCTACCGCGCCAGCGCCGCCCCGCCAAGGGTCGGCGCCTGTTCGCCGGATCAACCGCCCCACACCGCCTCGGCGTAACGCAGGAAGTTCAGCCCCAGGATCTTGTCGATGCGCCCGCTGGAATAGCCCTTCTGCGCAAGCAGCTGCGCCAGCCGGTGGAACTGCTGCGGACCACGCAGGTCCACCGCGAACGGATAGGTGTCGGGCCGCTCGCCGGCGGCGCTGATGCCGGCCTTGCGGCGCTGTTCGATCTCCTTCGCCAGTTGGGCCTGGTAGGCCTGGAGATCGTCGATCTGCGTCACCGGGCCATCGGTGCCGATGCCCACGTGGTCCTCGCCGCACACGTTGATCGCGTGATCGATGTGGGCCACCACGTCGGCCGCGTGAACGTGACCCGAAGCGTTGAGGAACGGCATGAAGTAGATGCCGACGAAGCCGCCCTTCTCCGCCACCAGCCGGAGTTCGGCGTCGGTCTTGTTGCGCGGCAGGTCTGTCACCGCGCGGCAGCCGGTGTGGTTGATCGAGATGGGCGCCTTGGAAACGCGCGCGGCCTCCAGGCAGGTGCGCTCGCCGCTGTGCGACAGGTCGACCATCACGCGGCACTCGTTGAGCCGCGCGACCACCACGCGGCCGAACGGCGTCAGCCCGCGGTTCTCCGGCGCCATCGACCCGTCGCCCAGTTGATTGGCGGGGTTGTAGGTGAGCTGGAACACGCGCACGCCCAGGCCGGCGAAGATGTCCACGCGTTTGGCGTCGTTGCCCATCATGGCGCCGTTCTGGAAGCCGTAGATAAGGCCGATCTTCTTCTCCGCCCTGGCGCGGCGGATATCCGCAGCGGTGAGCACCTTCAGCAGGTCGCCCGCGTGTTCGCGCACCAGCACGTCGGTGGCGGCGATATCGCGCACGCTGGCCTCGAACGGGTCGTCCGGGCCGGATACGTAGCCCAGCGTGATGTTCACCGCCGTCAGGCCGGACGCATGGGCCTCGGCCAGCACGCGCGGCGTGATCGTGGGCACCAGCGCGCCCGTGTCGCGATTGGGATCGTCCAGGCCGCCCAGCGCGTTGACGATGATGCCCGCGTCGGCCGCATCGGCGCTTGCCGGCGACGCCGCCGACGACTGCCAGGGCAGCGCGGACGCAGCGGCCGCCCAGGCCATGCTGGTGAGGAAACCGCGCCGGTCAATCGTCGTCATCGCCCATCTCCTGTTTGGTTACCGGCCGGTAGTCGGCACGCGGGTACGCATGCCCGCGCTTCACCGTCATGCGGATGCTGCGAAGGTTGCCAATGTCCTTCACCGGGTCGGCCCCGAGCACGGCGAAATTGGCCAGCTTGCCCGCCTCGATCGAGCCCATGTCCTTCGCCTGACCGGCCGCCTGGGCGCCGATCAGCGTGGCCGAGCGGATCGCCTGCAACGCCGGCATGCCCACGTCGTGCGCGAGGAAGAAGATTTCGTCGTACAGCGTGGGCCATGCACGGTCGACGCCGCCGTCGTTGTCGGTGCCGGCGGAGATCGGCACGCCCGCCTGCCACGCCTGGCGCACCAGCCGGATGGTGGTCGGCCCGGTGCAGCGCAGCGGCTTGCGCTCCGGATGCACCTTGCGTTCGGCGTCATAGCGCACGAACAGGCTGCCGGTGGCATCGAGAATGGTGCCGTGCTTGAGCATGTCCCGGTAAAGGCCGGCGATGACGGGATCATCCCCCGTGGGCGCCAGCAAGGGGTCGTGGAACGGCGTGTGGTCCTCGTAGGATTTCAGCATCACCGGTTCGAGCTGGTACGCCAGATAGCAGGCGTGGCTGACCACATCGACGCCGGCATTGATGACATCGGCCGGGCGCGTCGGGAACACCGCGCTATGCGCCCACACCAGGATGTTCTGCCGGTGCGCTTCGGCGGTGATCTTCGCGACCAGGTCGGGCGGCAGGTCCGCGTACACCTTGAGCGCCGTGGCGGAGGTGCCGCGCGCCAGCGTCACCGCCTCGTGCAGATCGGTGTTCTCGTCGATGGACTGCATCCACGGACTCTTGCCCGGGGTCACGCCATAACTGGCCGCCGATACGCGTGGATCGAGGAAGAACTCGGGGCCGGCCATCAGGGCGGCGTAGTAGATGTCCGGCGAGGGAATCTCGCCCGCACGCGCCTCACGCGCGAGTTCGCCGACCGAACGCAGGTCGTCCGCCATGTCGCGCACGGCCGTGACGCCGGCATAGAGGTTGCGCCGCAGGATCGCCTGCGCACGTTTGGCATTCGGCGGCGTGGCCAGGTGCACGTGGCTGTCGATGAGGCCCGGGATCACGTAGCTGCCATGCAGGTCCACCGTGCGCACGCCTTGCGCGCCGCTCAGCGCGCCATGCGGCCCCACGGCCACGATGCGTTCGCCGCGCACCAGGATGTCCTGATCGGCGCGCGGCTCCGCGCCTGTGCCGTCGATCACCGTCGCGCCGGCGTAGAGCGTCGCGCTCTCCGGTGTCTTGGCTGCCTCGCTCCCGGCAGAAAGGACGATGGGTGCGGCCAGCGCAAGAGCCAGCGCCGCCGCCGTGCGGAAAACCGTTTGGGAGATAGGCATGGCCCGCGATCCTACACAGCGGATTTGCAGGCTCACAAGCAGGCCGGCTGGCTCCGCAAGCCCGCCTGCCATAGCGGCCCCGGCCCTCGCGCTCAACAAGACCGGACCAAGCCGTTAAAGTGAGCGCCTTTGGCCAGCGCACGCGGCGCTGCCGCCATGCATCAGGACACCGCACGGGAATGGCCGACCACAGCACCGAACACACCCCCCTCATGCGCCAGTACCTCGGCGCCAAGGCCGAGCACCCGGATGTGCTGCTGTTCTTCCGGATGGGCGACTTCTACGAGCTGTTCTATGACGACGCGCGCAAGGCCGCGCGCCTGCTCGACATCACGCTGACCCAGCGCGGCCAGTCGGCAGGCCAGCCGATTCCGATGGCGGGCGTGCCCTATCACGCGGTGGAAAACTACCTGGCGCGGCTGGTGCGCCTGGGCGAGTCGGTGGCCATCTGCGAGCAGATCGGCGACCCGGCCACGTCGAAGGGACCGGTGGAACGCAAGGTGGTGCGCATCGTCACGCCCGGCACGGTGACGGACGCCGCGCTGCTGGAAGAGCGCCGCGACAACCTGCTGATGTCGATCTCCGCCGGCGCCCACGGCGCCTACGGCCTCGCCTGGGTAGATCTGGCCAGCGGCCGCTTCCTGCTCAGCGAGGTGCCCAGCGCCGAGGCGCTGGCCTCCGAGCTGGCCCGCCTGCAACCGGCCGAAACACTGGTGGGCGAAGACGTGGCCTGGCCCAAGTTCGTCAGCACCCTGCCCGGCCTGCGCCGCCGGCCGCCCTGGCACTTCGACGGCGACGCCGCCCGGCGCGAGCTCAACCGTTTCTTCGGCACGCGCGACCTGGGCGGTTTCGGCGTCGACCGCCTGCCGCTCGCCATCGCCGCGGCGGGCTGCCTGCTGGGCTATGTGGAAGAGACGCAGAAGAGCGCGCTGCCGCACCTTTCCGGCATGGCAGTGGAAAGCGCCGGCGACACCATCGCCTTGGACGCCGCCACGCGCCGCAACCTGGAACTGGACACGCACCCCAGCGGACGCACCGAACACACCCTGCTCGGCGTGCTGGACGAGACCGTCACGCCGATGGGCGCGCGACTCATGCGCCGCTGGCTCAACCGCCCGCTGCGTTCGCGCGACCTGCTGCGCGCGCGCCACCAGGCCATCGGCATCCTGATCGACAGCCGCCAGCACGAACCGCTGCGCGAACAGCTGCGCGGCATCGGCGACCTGGAACGCATCCTCGCGCGCGTCGCCTTGCGTTCGGCGCGTCCGCGCGACCTGTCCACGCTGCGCGATGGCCTTGCCGCCGCTCCGTCGCTGCGCGCGCTGATCGCCTCGCTGGACAGCCCGCTGCTGCACGCCCTGGTCGAACGCATCGGCGACCACGCCGACACCGCCGCCCTGCTCGCCCGCGCCGTGGTGGCGCAGCCGCCGGTACTGCAGCGCGACGGCGGCGTCATCGCCGACGGCTACGACGCCGAGCTCGATGAACTGCGCCGCCTCTCCACCCATGCCGACCAATACCTGGTCGAGCTGGAAGAGCGCGAAAAGGCCGCCAGCGGCATCGCCACGCTCAAGGTCGGCTACAACCGCGTGCACGGCTACTACATCGAGATCAGCAAGGGCCAGGCGGACAAGGCGCCCACGCATTACACGCGCCGCCAGACCACCAAGAACGCCGAGCGCTACATCACCGAAGAACTGAAGACCTTCGAGGACAAGGTGCTCTCGGCCAAGGAGCGCTCGCTGATGCGCGAGCGCGCCCTGTACGAAGCCCTGCTGGACACGCTCATCGAGCAACTCGAACCGCTCAAGAACGCCGCCGCCGCGATGGCCGAGCTGGACGTGGTGGCCACGCTCACCGAACGCGCGGTAGCGCTGGACTGGAGCGCGCCCGAGCTCACCGACGAACCCGGCATCGCCATCGAGCGCGGCCGCCATCCGGTGGTGGAAAAAGTGCGCGACGAGCCGTTCGAGCCCAACGACCTGATGCTGGACGACAGCCGCCGCATGCTGGTCATCACCGGTCCGAACATGGGCGGCAAATCCACCTACATGCGGCAGAACGCGCTGATCGTGCTGCTCGCCCACATCGGCAGCTACGTGCCGGCATCGCGCGCGGTGATCGGCCCGATCGACCGCGTGTTCACGCGCATCGGCGCGGGCGATGACCTCTCGCGCGGCCAGTCCACCTTCATGGTGGAGATGAGCGAGACCGCCAACATCCTGCACAACGCCACCGAGCACAGCCTGGTGCTGATGGACGAAGTGGGCCGCGGCACCAGCACCTACGACGGCCTGGCGCTCGCCCGCGCCGCCGCCGTGCACCTGGCCGCGAGCAGCCGCTCGTACACCTTGTTCGCCACGCACTACTTCGAACTCACCGAGCTGGCGAACGAGTACCCGTCCATCGCCAACGTGCACCTGGACGCCGTCGAGTACGGCGAGCAGCTGGTGTTCATGCACGCGGTGAAGGAAGGCCCGGCCAACCGCAGCTTCGGCCTGCAGGTGGCCGCGCTGGCGGGGTTGCCCAAGTCGGTGATCGCCGATGCGCGGCGCACGCTGGCCGAGCTGGAGCGCGGCATGTACCAGCACGCCTCCGCGGCAGGCACTCACGCGACGGCGCAGGAGTCGCCGCAGATGGGCCTGTTCGCCGCCGCGCCATCGGTGGTGGAGCGTGCACTGGAAGGCATCGATCCCGATGCGATGACGCCGCGCGAGGCGCTGGAAGCGCTTTATCGCCTCAAGTCGCTGCCCTGAGCACGGTGAAAGGCCTCGCCTCAGGCGCGGCCTTTCCCGGCCATTCGGCCGCTGGCAGCGTCAATGCGGGTATTCGGATTTCCGGGCGTTGCCGATGGCTTCCAGCACCGGCGTGGGCAGGTGATCGAGGTTGAGCACGACCTTGCCGGAGTGCACCGCGCGTACCGCGCCCATCGGTATCTCGAAATCGCCGCCGTTCTCGATGTACACCACCAGCGTCTGGCCGTCGGCAAGAATCCGACGGACCGAGCCGACGCCGTCTTCACCGTCGGCCACGAAGACCATATCGCCGTCCTGAATGCGCTCTGCCACGGCACCGTCTCCGACCAGTGAAGGAGCCGGCATCCTGTGGCAGGCCGGGTCGCGCGCACGTGAAAGCCGCAAATCCGCATTCAGCCGCCGGCCTACATTGCGAGATAGCCAGGGACTATAGCCGGCATCGGAACTATCGAATTCCCCTGTCCAGGCGCCTGCCCTAGAGTCATCGTCAAGCCAGCCAGGTGCCAGCCAAGCCGTTTGGGCAGGACCGAGGGCGGTGTCTCGCGAGAGCACCGCCCTTCGTCTTGGGTGGAGGCCGCCTCAGGCGGCCAGTTCGGGAACGCTGACCGCCGGCGGTTCTTCCGAGGCGTTCGCCAGCATGGCGGGAATGGTCTCCACCGGCACCGATACCGGCAACGACACCACCTTGGCCGCCTCGCGCGCGGACAGCCGGCCGAAGCCCACCAGGCGATCGATGCTGCGCGCCACTTCGGCCTGACCAAACGGCTTGCTGATGAAATCGTCGGCGCCGAAACGCTGCACGTAGAACTGTTCGGTGGCCTGCTGGTTGCCGCTGATCATCACGATGGGCACGTGCTGCGTGAGCGGATCGTGGCGCAGGGCGCGCAATACGGCAAAGCCATTCATGCCCGGCAGCACGATGTCCAGGAAGATCATCGCCGGCGGCTCGGCACGGGCCATCTCCAGGGCGCTTTCACCATCGGCGGCGCGCACTACTTCGTAGCCATCCACTTCCAGCATGCGGCCCAGCACGGCCCGGATGGTCGCCGAATCGTCCACCACCAGTATCCGTGCACCTTGCGTGGTCTTGCGCCACGTCTGATCCGCCCGCTCCGGCGTCGTACCCCCAAGCAACCGCTTCAGGAATCCCATGCTCGCCATTGTGTCCTCCCCACTGCCTGACCTTGGAAAAACCGCGCGCCCGCGCGGCTTTCCGTGGAAGACATGCTTACTCAGATCCGCCATGCGTTCTGAGATGGGCGACTCACATGGAATCCTTAAGGCGTCGCAATTCTCGACGTGCCTGCTTGTCCGGACGACCTGGCGGAGCCATGGCGCCCACAAGCTTGCGCTGGGCCTTCGCCGCTTCGCGTGCGGCAACACTCGCCTCGCTTTCGCGATAAAGCGCCTGCGCCACGCTGGCTGGGCCACGCTTTTCCGATAGCGCCAGCACTTCCACTTCGAGGCGTTCCTCACCCCGGCCGATGCGGAACACATCGCCCACGTGCACCGCCTTGGCCGGTTTGCACGCGCCGTCGTTGAGGTCGATCTTGCCGCCGTCGATGGCCTGCTTGGCCAGGCTGCGGGTCTTGAAGAAACGCGCGGCCCATAGCCACACATCGGCGCGAACGGCAGGCGGTAAAGAAGTGTCGGGAGAAGCCATACGCCTATTTTCGCTCAAGCCGACACCGCTACGACAGCAGCGTGCCCTGGTGAAAGCGCATCTGCCACCGCCCATCGCGCAGCCGCCAGATGGAACTGCGCAGCGAATCCGATGCGGGACGCTCCGGCGTCGCGAAACGGTGGCCGCGATACGTCACCAGCGCCACGTCGTCGGCCAGCAAGGTCAGGCGAAAATCGGTGACTTCGCGCGGCGAGAACGATTCGCCGCGCAGCGCCTCGATCACGGCCTCGCGCGTCCACACCGTGCCCGACACGCCGAATTCGAAGAAGTCCTCGGCGATCAGCTCCCGCAGCGCGGCTGCGTCCGCGCGCACGTCCTGGCGGTGCAGACGGGTTTCCAGGTCCAGCAAGTGCGCTGCAAGATCCATCATCGTTCCCTCATGCGCCAAGCAACAGGTTGCCCAGCGGAATGGTGACCAGCGACAGCACGATGCCGGCGCCCAGCACGGTATTGGCCAGGGTCGGCTCCAGTTCGTATTCATCGGCCAGGATCGCCGCCGAGATCATCGGCGCCATCGCGGCCTGCAACACGCCGACGGTCAGCGTCATTCCATGGACGCCAGCGGCGATACCGATCAGCCACGCCACCAGCGGCGCGAGCAAGAGCTTCCAGCCCAATCCAAGCAACAAGGGCGGCAGTTGCCGCTCACCGAGATGAAACTTGAACTGCAGGCCCACCGAGAACAGCGCCAACGGCGTGAGCGTGGCGCCGATGGGCGCGAACACGCCATCGAGCACCGGCGGCCAGCCACCCAGCGCACCCGCCACCACGCCCACCACCAGCGAAATAAAAGCGGGAAACGTCAGCACGCGTCGCACGATGACCGCCGGTTGCGGCGCCCGCCCGGCGTACAGCGACGCCACCACCACGCCCGCGGAGGCAAGCAAGGGAAAACATCCCAGCTGGTCCGCGACCACGGCCAGCGCCAGCCCTTCCTTGCCGTGCAGCGCCTGCATCATGGGATAACCCATGAACGACGTATTGCCCAGGCCGCACACCACCGTCAACGCACCGATGCGCCCGCGCGACCAGCCCAGCAACCGGCCCAGCACGGCGAACAACAGCCATGCGCCAAAGAACACCACCCACATTGCAGCCACCGGAAACCACAGCTGCGCATTCACCTTCACCTTGGGCACCAGCGCCAACACCAGCGCCGGCAGCGCGATGTTGATCACCCACCAGTTGATGCCATGCACGATACCGGCCGGCGGCCTGGCAAAGCGCGCCACGCATACGCCAAGCAGCAGGCAGATGAAAAGCAGCAGCAGTGCGCTCATGGAGTTTCCGGACAACGAAACGGCCGCAGTATAGCGGCCGTTTCGGAGTAGCTTCGTTCGGTGCAGGCCGCCACAAGCTCGTCATTCCGGCGCAGGCCGGAATCCAGTGGCGTCACGAGCCGGTTTTCGCCACGCATTGAATTGCGCGATTGAAAAACACTCCGGGCAGTCGCTAGAACCCAGCCCTCACGCTACTGGATTCCGGCCAGCGCCGGAATGACGAGCGTGGGAGGGCTCGGGTTACTCGGCCTTACCCCGAAATCAAACGGTTCAAACGCTGCACGAACGCTGCCGGATCCGGCAACTGCGCACCCGCCGCGATCTCCGCCTGGTCGAGCAGAAGGTTGGCGAGGTCGGTGGACCTGGCCGGGTCGCTTTCGTTTTCCACGCGCTTGAGCAGCGGATGCTGGGGATTCACTTCCAGCGTCGGCTTGGCGGTGGGTACTTCATGGCCTGCCTCGCGCAGCAGGCGCGCGAGATGCGGTGCCATTTCGTAGTCCGACAGGGCAAGGCACGAGGGCGAGTCGGTGAGGCGTGCGGACACGCGCACGTCGCCGACGCGGTCGCCCAGCAGTTCCTTGAGCTTGTGCACCAGCGGCTCGGCCGCCTTGCTGACTTCTTCCTGGTGCTTCTTGTCGGCTTCGTCCAGCGGCAGTTCGCCCTTGGCGACGTTGCGCAGCTTCTTGCCGGCGTACTCGTGGAGGCTGTTGAGCATCCATTCGTCGATGCGGTCGAACATCAGCAGCACTTCGACACTCTTGGCGCGGAACGCCTCCAGCTGGGGGCTGCCCGCCGCCGCCGCATAGCTGTCGGCGGTGATGTACCAGATGGCCTCCTGGCCGATGGGCATGCGTGCGATGTAGTCGTCCAGCGATACGGTCTGCGCCGCGCCCTCGCCCTTGGTGGAGGCGAAGCGCAGCAGCTTGGCGATGCGCTCGCGGTTGGCGGGATCTTCGGCGATGCCTTCCTTCAGCGTGTTGCCGAAGGCCTTGTAGAAGGTGGCGTACTTCTCGGGTTCGTCGCGCGCGAGTTTTTCCAGCAGGTCGAGCACGCGCTTCACGCAGGCCGCGCGGATGCGTTCCAGCTGGCGATTGTGCTGCAGGATTTCGCGGCTCACGTTGAGCGGCAGGTCATCCGCGTCCACCACGCCACGCACGAAGCGCAGGTAGTTGGGCAGCAGTTCCTCGGCCGCGTCCATGATGAAGACGCGCTTGATGTAGAGCTTCAAGCCCTTGCGCTCGTCGCGCCCGCCCATCATCAGGTCGAACGGCGGCTGCTCGGGGATGTACAGGAGCGTGGTGAAGCTCTGGCTGCCCTCGACGCGGTTGTGCGTCCACGCCAGTGCGTCGTTGAAATCGTGGCCGAGCGATTTGTAGAAGCTCTGGTAGTCCTCGTCGGAAATCTCGTTGCGCGGCTTGGCCCACAGGGCCGAGGCGTCGTTGACGGTTTCCCATTCGTCGCCGGGCTTGCCGTCGACTTCCTTGGGCATGCGGATCGGGAAGGCCACGTGGTCCGAATACTTGCGGATCAGCGAACGCAGCTCCCAGCCCTTGAGGAACTCGTCCTCGTCGGCCTTCAGGTGCAGGATGACCGAGGTGCCGCGCTTGGGCAGGTCGACCGGGGAGAGGCTGTATTCGCCCTTGCCGTCGCTTTCCCATTTCACGCCTTCGCTCGCCGGAAGGTCGGCGCGGCGGCTGAGCACGGTGACGCGGTCGGCGACGACGAAGGCGGAGTAGAAGCCCACGCCGAACTGGCCGATCAGGCGCGCGTCGGTCTTCTGCTCCGCGCTCATCGCCTCGAGGAAACGGCGCGTGCCGGAGCTGGCGATGGTGCCGATGTTGGCGACCACTTCGTCGCGGCTCATGCCGATGCCGTTGTCATGCACGGTGACGGTGCGCGCCTGCGGGTCCCAGCTCACGTCGATCTGCAGCTCGCCTTCGCCGCCGAGCAGGTCGGGATGGGCGAGAGACTCGAAGCGCAGCTTGTCGCAGGCGTCGGAGGCGTTGGAGATCAGCTCGCGCAGGAAGATCTCCTTGTGCGAGTAGAGCGAGTGGGTGACCAGGTGCAGCACCTGGGCGACTTCGGCTTCGAATTTGCGGGTTTCGGGCGCGGTATTCGTCATACGGGAAGACTCGTGCAAGATCGGACGAAGGAAAGGATAAGCAAGGGGGCCGACGGATCGGCCCCCTATGATGCCCGCCCTCCGTCGGAGAGCGGGTGAAGACGATCAGCCGTTGGCCGAGGCGTTCTGCAGCGCGGCGATGCGCTCTTCCAGCGGCGGGTGGCTCATGAACAGGCCCTTCAGGCCGTTCGCCAGGTGGCCGGAAATGCCGAAGGCGGCGATGGTCTGCGGCAGGGTGCTCTCGCCGTGCTGCACCTGCAGGCGCTGCAGGGCCGAGATCATGGCGCCACGGCCGGCCAGCTTGGCGCCGGCGGCGTCGGCGCGGAATTCGCGCCAGCGCGAGAAGGCCGCCACGATGATCGAGGCAAACAGGCCGAACACGATCTGCAGCACCATCACCGACACGAAGTAGCCGATGCCACCGCCGCCATCACGGTCGCGGCCACCGGACAGCCAGCTGTCCACCAGCCGGCCGACCACGCGGGCCGCCACGATCACCAGCGTGTTGAGCACGCCCTGGATCAGGGTCAGCGTGACCATGTCGCCATTGGCGACGTGGCCGATCTCGTGACCGAGCACGGCCGACACCTGTTCGCGGTCCATCTGCTGCAGCAGGCCGGTGCTCACGGCCACCAGCGAGCTGTTCCTGGTCATGCCGGTGGCGAACGCGTTCATTTCCGGCGCGTCGTAGATGGCCACCTCGGGCATGCCGATGCCGGCGTTCTGCGCGTGGCGGCGCACGGTGTCCAACAGCCAGCGCTCGGCCTCGTTCTGCGGCTGTTCGATCACGCGGGCGCCGGTGGACATTTTCGCCGTCCACTTGGACATGGCCAGCGAGATGAAGGCGCCGCCCATGCCGATCACGGCGGCGTAGGCGAGCAGGTTGCCCATGCCGCCGTAACCACGGGCGGCGGCCCACTGATCGATGCCGAACAGATGGCACACGATGCTGAGCAGGAAAAGGACGGCGATATTGGTAAGCAGGAACAATGCGATGCGACGCATGGCTGTCTCTCGGGCAGTCATGAAAGGGGACACGGCTTTCGCCGTCGTGAAAGGATCGTGGCGATATCTTGCGGTTTCAAGGGCCAGAAGCAGGTGTCGGCCATGCGTGTTTCATGGTGGCGTCAGCCGGCCGCACCGCGCCCGTAAAATGGTCCGATGAACTACCGCGGACGATTCGCCCCCTCTCCGACCGGCCATCTGCATTTCGGTTCCCTCGTGGCCGCCGTGGGAAGCTGGCTGTGCGCCCGCCACGCAGGCGGCCAATGGCTGCTGCGCGTGGAGGACATCGACCCGCCCCGCGAAATGCCGGGCTCCGCCGAAAGCATTCTCGGCGCCCTGCCCGCCTTCGGCCTGGTGGCCGACGCGCCGCCCCTGTTCCAGTCCCGGCGCCGGGACGCCTACGATGCCGCCTTCGAACAGCTCAAGGCGGCGGGCCTGGTCTTTCCCTGCTGGTGCAGCCGCAACGACCTCGCCGGCGGGCTGCATCTGGACGGCCAATGCCTGGCCGCGCCGGTCGAGGCGCGCGCCCCGGCCTGGCGCTTGCGCGTGCCGGACGTCGACATCGCCTTCGTGGACTCCCTGCAAGGCCCGCAGACCCAGAACCTGCGCCTGGCCGCCGGGGATTTCGTGATACGGCGCGTGGAGGGCTATTACGCCTACCAGCTGGCCTGCGTGGTGGACGACGCCTTCCAGGGCATCACCCAGGTGGTGCGCGGCAACGACCTGCTCGATTCCACGCCGCGGCAGATCTTCCTGCAGCGCTGCCTGGACCTACCCACGCCGGCCTACCTGCACCTGCCGCTGGCGCTGGATGGCGAGGGCCGCAAACTCTCCAAGTCCGAGCGGGCGCACCCGGTGGACCCCACGCATCCGGCCCCGGCGCTGCGCCGCGCCCTGGATTTCCTCGACCTGCCGGCGCGGCAGGACACGAACGATCCGGCCGCGCTGCTCGAACACGCCCTGGCCCATTTCTCGCCCGAGCGTCTGCCGCACTGCAGCGAACGCGCGGCCGCCTGAAGCGCCCTCCACCGCTTCATCGGCCAGCCACCAACAACACCGCGAGAGGGCGTACTCTCCGTAGACGTTTTGCCATGTTGCGCATGGTAGACATGGCGGCGTTCCGGCCGCACGATCCGGGGCGCATGGGCATAGGCATCTTTGGAGAACAGGCATGACGCAACGCACGGCATTGGTCACTGGCGGCACGGGCGGTATCGGCACCGCGATCATTCGCTACCTCGCACGCCAGGGACATCGGGTCGCCACCAATTACCGGGATCAGGCCAAGGCCGAGGCGGTGAAGGAGTTGATGGCAAAGGAAGGCATCGAAGTGCTGCTGGTGCCGGGCGACGTGAAGGATCCCGACTCCTGCGAGGCCATGGTGCGCATCATCGAAGGCGCGCTGGGCCCGGTGGAGATCCTGGTCAACAATGCCGGCATCACGCGTGACACCACCTTCCACAAGATGACCTATCCGCAGTGGATGGAAGTGGTGAACACCAACCTCAACGCGTGCTTCAACGTCACCCGCCCGGTGATCGAGAGCATGCGCCACCGCAAGTGGGGCCGCATCGTGCAGATCAGCTCGATCAACGGCCAGAAGGGCCAGTACGGCCAGGCCAACTACGCCGCCGCCAAGGCCGGCATGCATGGCTTCACCATCTCGCTGGCGCAGGAAAACGCCAAGTTCGGCATCACCGTGAACACCGTGTCGCCCGGCTACGTGGGCACCGACATGGTGATGGCCGTGCCCGAGGACGTGCGCGAGAAGATCGTTGCGCAGATTCCGGTGGGACGCCTGGGCAAGCCCGAGGAAATCGCCCACGCGGTGGCGTTCCTGACGGGAGAGGAAGCGGGCTGGATCACCGGCGCGAACCTCTCCATCAATGGTGGGCATTACATGGGGTGGTAAGGGCTAGAAGTGAGTGAAGAGGAGTGAGTAGTGAGAGAAAAGCGCGGCATACGTGCAGGCTTTCTCTCGTTTCTCACTTCTCGTTTCTCACTCCTGACCTTGAAGAGAAGAGCGCGGCGTGTGTGCGGGCTTTTCTCTCACTACTCACTTCTCGTTTCTCACTCCTGTCTTTCCGCCTTCCAGCAGCCTCTCCATCACCCTTCCCACCGCCGCAAAGGCAAACGCACCGGTGACATGCGTGGCCGCGCCCAGACCGCCGCCGCAGGCCAGGTTCAGCGCTTCCGTGCCATTCGCGACCGGCGGGCGCGTGCCGCACACGGTGCCGTCGGGCTGCGGGTACTGCACGTTCTGCAGTGAATACACCGCGGACACGCCGAAGTAGCGGTCGGGATTGCGCGGGAAGTTGAAGTCCTGCCGGAGCTTCTTGCGGATCAGGCTGAACATCGCATCGTGCTCGGTGCGCGACAGATCGCGCACGCGGATCTGCGTGGGATCGGTGCGGCCGCCGGCGGAGCCCACCGTCACCATCGGCAGCTTGCGGCGGCGGCACCAGGCGATGGATTCCAGCTTGACGCGGAAGGCATCGCAGGCATCGAGCACCACGTCGTAGCCACGGTCGAGCAACTCGTCCAGCGTGGAGGTGGTGAGGAAGCGCTCGATCGCATCCACCTTGATGGCCGGATTGATTGCACGCAGGCGAGCCTCGATCACCTTGACCTTGGACTTGCCGTACTCGCCATCCAGTGCATGCAGCTGGCGATTGGTGTTGGAGACGCAGATGTCGTCGGCGTCGATCAGGGTGAGATGCCCCACGCCGCTGCGCGCCAGCGCCTCGGCCGCCCACGAGCCGACGCCGCCGATGCCGATGACGCACACGTGCGCCTGCATCAGCCGGTCCAGGCTGCCCACGCCATAGAGACGCTCCACACCGGCGAAGCGCTCGCGCGGAAACGCTACGCCAGCGTCCGCGCGCTGTTCTTCCACCGTGGCGGCATTTTCGATCTGCATCTGTGAAACCATGACAACACCTTGAAGGTCCGGCATTTTATCGGGAACCGGCCGGCCGTGCAGACGCTCACGCTATGCTTGCGGCCTGTCTGCCACCGCCTGGGATTCCACTGCATGCGCTCCGCCCTTCTGATCGTGCTCGGCCTGGTCATCGGCATCGTCGGCACCGTGTTCGCCATGAATGCGCTGCACGACCGCGAGCCGTATTCGCATACCCTGATGACGACGATGGCCCACCACGCCGGCGTGCTCAGCGCGGCTGTGAAGGCGCAGAAATGCGATGCGGCCCAGACGCAGCATCACCTGACGCGCCTGCTGGAAACCCAGGCGGACATCGATGAGTCCTTCCCGGGCGTGGATCAACCGTTCAAGGACGAGGCGGCCAAGCTGCGCGAGAAGACCCTGGCAGCCCTGCAGGCGGCGCCGGGCGACTGCGCGGCGCTGGCGGCGGCGATCAAGCCCATCGGCGAGACCTGCCAGTCCTGCCACCAGCAGTACCGCTGAGGGCGCCGCCTGCGGCTGAAGCGATCAGAGCTTCACCTTGCCCCGCAGGATCTGCCAGTACATCACCCAGTCGCCGATCAGGCTGTACAGCGGATGGGTGAACGTGGCGGGCCGGTTCTTCTCGAACACGAAGTGGCCGATCCACGCACAGCCGTAACCCGCCACCGGCGCCAGCAACAGCCACCAGGCCTGCCCGGTGGCGATGGCCAGCACGATCACCGCCAGCACCAGCGTGCTGCCGATGAAATGCATGCGGCGACATTGACGGTTGCTGTGCTCGTTCAGATAGAACGGGTAGAAGTCGCGGAAGCTGGCGAACTGGGACATGAGGATCACCGTGGACGATGCGTCCAGAGGGTAAGCCTGGCCGTCCGCCAGTGCACGCGCGCCTGCAGCATGCGCTGTTTCAGGCGGGCAGTGGGATGAACTCTTCCTCGTCGCCGACCACCTTGCCCATGCGTTGCGCCGACCAGTCCGCCTTCGCCTGCTCGATGCGCTCGCGCGTGCTGGCCACGAAGTTCCACCACAGGTGGCGCTCGCCATCCAGCGGCGCGCCGCCGAACAGCATCACGCGGCTTTTCACGGGCGCGCGCAGCGCGGGCGAAAACGTTCCCGTCTGCACGGCGGCCTGCGTGGGCTGCACGGTCACGCCGTCCCATTCCACTGCGCCGTCGACCACGCAGACGCCGCGTTCGATGTGCTGCTCCGGCCACGCCAATTCGGCGCCAGCCTCCAGCGTGGCCTCGATGAAGAACATCGGCGCGAACACTTTCACCGGCGATTCCTTGCCGTAAGCGGTGCCCGCAATCAGCACCAGTTCCGCACCGGGCTGGCTGATCCTGGGCAGTTCGTCGGCGCCGTGATGGTGGAATTCGGGTTCCACTTCGGCGTCTTTCTGCGGCAAGGCCACCCATACCTGGATGCCGTGCGCACGCTGGCCGCCACCGCGTGCTTCCGGCGGCGTGCGCTCGGAGTGCACGATGCCGCGCCCCGCCGTCATCCAGTTCACTTCGCCCGGACGGATGTCCGCGATGTTGCCGATGCTGTCGCGATGGCGGATCACGCCTTCGAACAGCCACGTGACCGTGGCGAGGCCGATGTGCGGATGCGGGCGCACGTCCATGCCCTTGTCGTCGAGAAAGGTCACCGGCCCCATGTAGTCGAAGAATACGAACGGCCCCACGTGCCGCGCCTGCAGCACCGGCAGCAGGCGACGCACATGGAAGCCGTCGCCCAGGTCGTGCACGCGGCCATCGATCAACGTTGGTTGCTGTTCCATCATCTCTCCTCGTTTACCAGGCGCGCTGGTACTGCACGGGCGCGGTGATCGCGACACCCAGTTCCTGTGCGGCGCGGCGCGGGAAGTACGGATCGCGCAGGCTCTCGCGTGCGATCAGCACCACGTCGGCCGAACCTTCCTCGATGATGCGCGCGGCGTGTGTGGATTCGGTGATGAGGCCCACCGCGCCGGTAGCAATGCCCACGTCGTGGCGCAGCCGGGCCGCGAAGGGCACCTGATAGCCGGGCGATACCGGGATCTTCACGTGCGGAATCAGGCCGCCGCTGGATACGTCGATCAGGTCCACGCCCATCGACTTCACCTCGGCCGCCAGCCGCACGCTCTGCTCGATATCCCAGCCGCCATCGGCCCAGTCGGTGGCGGAAATGCGCAGCCACAGTGGCAGGTGCTCCGGCCACACTTCGCGCACGGCGGTGATCACTTCGCGCACCAGCCGCGTGCGGTTCTCGAAGCTGCCGCCGTATTCGTCGGTGCGCTGGTTGCTCAGCGGCGACAGGAACTGGTGCAGCAGGTAACCATGGGCGCCGTGCAGTTCGATCAACTCGAAGCCCGCCGCCAGCGCGCGCACGGCGGCGGCGCGGAAGTCGGCGATTACCTGGGCGATGCCCGCCTTGTCCAACGCCTGCGGCACATGCCAGTGCTTGTCGAACGGCACCGCCGACGGCGCCACCGTCGGCCACGCGCCCTGCTCGGCGCTGAGCGGGCCACCGCCCTCCCACGGCCGCTGCGCACTGGCCTTGCGGCCCGCATGCGCCAGCTGGACGCCGACCACGGCGCCCTGGGCCTTCACGAAGCCGGTGATGGGTTGCCATGCCTGCTGGTGCGCGTCGCTCCACAGGCCCACGTCGCCCGGGGAGATGCGCCCTTCGGCGGAAACCGCCGTGGCCTCGACGATCACCAGGCCCGCGCCGCCCACCGCGCGGCTGCCCAGGTGCACCAGATGCCAATCGTTGGGCAGGCCGTCGACGGCCGAGTACTGGCACATCGGCGCGATCACGATGCGGTTGCGAAGCGTGACGCTGCGTTGCGCGTAGGGAGTGAAGAGTTTCATCGGATCCGCTCTAGGAAAAAACGTCTGCCACAGATGCCGGCGCCGGCCGCCGCGTTCAAGTACTCGATCAGGTAGATTGCGCATCCAGCCATGCGGCGATGCGCGCCGCGACCGGTCCGGGCATCTTCATCCAGCCGAAATGGTCCGCCTTGTCGCTGCCGAGGTCCGCGCCCGTAATCACTTGCTGCACCGAAGGGCTGGCGGGCATTTTCCCCAGCAACCATGACAGCGATGCCGGCGGCGCGAGCCAGTCGTCCTGCATGCGCAGCCCCAATACCGGAACGCGCAGCCGGCTGAGCAAGTGCTCGAAGTCGACATCCATGCCCACGGCGGCGTAGCGGCCCGTGCGGCCGGAGCGCGCCCAGTCGTCGATCAGTTGCCGCGCCTCATTGCCGCCGAAGCTCAATTTGCGCCCCGGCAGATGGCCGACCAGCCGCGCCAGCCACGGCGCCAGCGCATAGGCGGGCCACAGCAGCCGCCCCTGCGGAAACTGCCGCCAATATGGCGAACCGCTCGCCACCGCCAGCAGGCCAGCGACGTCGTGCGGATGCAGGCTGGCGTAAAGCGCTGCGATCTGCGCGCCCAGGCTGTGGCCGCCAAGGTACAGGCGCGCCTGCGGCAAACGGGCGTGCGCTGCGGCAATGCCGGCCGGGATGTCATCCTGCAGCAACTCCTTGTAGCCCCAGTTTTCCCGCCGCCCTGCGCGCTTGTCGCTGGAACCGATGCCGCGCCATTCATGGATGGCCACGGCAAGGCCGTGCTCGGCCAGCGCCTGCGCCAAGGGCAGGTAGTGCTTGGCCGCCACACCCAGCGCTGGCAACCAATAGAGCAATCGACTCGGCTGCGCAGCGGGACATTGCAGCAACACGTCCGCATGCGCGCCGTCGGCCGTGGTGACGGGCAACACATCGCATGGTGGAAGCGTGGTGGACACAGAAAGCGATGCGGACATGCGCGGCACGCGACGGGAATAAAGACTGGCAGGCTAGCGAATCCACGCGCATGGAAAAAGCCGCGCAAGGAAAAGGCCGGCGTGTGCCGGCCTTTTCCTCATGCTGTGCATGTATTCCCCAATGAACTCAGGCGGGCGCCACTTCATCGGCCTGCAGGCCCTTCTGCCCCTGCACCACCTTGAAGCTCACCTTCTGGCCCTCTTTCAGGCTGCGGAAACCCGTTCCGCTGATCGCCCGAAAATGCACGAAGACATCCGGGCCGCTTTCACGACTGATAAAGCCAAAGCCTTTGGCGTCGTTGAACCATTTGACAGTGCCAACTTCACGATCCGACATGACTCACTCCGATCAACTCGATGCTGAGACAAGTCAGCCTCCCCTTTGGCCGACGGCTTACTGGGCATGCAGGGATCGGGGTGAAGCGATGTGGACCCTTGCGAGTCGCGCATCGGGCACGCACGTGACCGAGCAACCACAGTGAATCCAGCATAACGGATTTCTTTAATGCAAGTGAATGGCTTTAATCAATCATTTCGATTTTCACATTTCAACGACATTTGCGAATAAAACAAAAAAGCCAGGCATTGCTGCCTGGCTTTTTCTTCAACGATTTGAAACCGCCAATTACTGCGGGATCACTTCGTCGGCCTGCAGGCCCTTCTGGCCCTGCACGACCTTGAAGGAGACCTTCTGGCCTTCGACGAGGCTCTTGAAGCCGTTGCCCTGGATCGCGCGGAAATGCACGAAGACATCCGGGCCGTTGTCACGGCTGATGAAGCCAAAGCCCTTGGCATCGTTGAACCACTTGACGGTACCGATCTGACGATCAGACATGTAAATCACTCCATAGGATTGAACAGACTCAGCCCGCGCGACATGCGCAGGCCGGCTTACTGGTGTGCAAGGAAACCCTAGGGGTGAGGCGATGTTGCTAGATCGAGATCAGGCGGCATCGGGTCACAAAACTCTGGTGACCCCGGCAAACACAGTAGGCGCATCATAACGGCTTGCGCGCCATATAGCGAATAGGGGAATACCTCCGAAACCTGAATGAATAACCGTCAGTTCTTACTCAATGGTTTGATTTTCACGCGGTCTTCGCATTTCATCCCGTCCCTTGGCGGGTGAGATCAGCATCCCCGCCGCCACCCCTACCGTGCAGGAGAAGCTCCATGATGTTCCGTCGCCCCTATCGCCCGGCCCTCCTAGCCCTTGTCGCAGGTGGCGTGATCCTCGCCGGCTGTTCCAGCAAGCCGGAAACCCGCCCGACGACCACCTCCCACAGCGCGAGCACCACCGCCGGCTCCCGTGCCACCACGGGCGCGAGCTCAAGCACGACGACGACGCGGCAGCGCACCGGCACGGTGACCACCTCCGGCGGCAAGCCGCTGCCCAGCAGCACGGGCATTCCCGCCTGCGACGACTACCTGGCCAGCTACGTGTCCTGCCATGCGGCGGCCGGCGTGTATCCGCCCGACCAGATCCAGGCGCGCTACGAGGACATGCGCACCAGCCTGCTGCAGGATTCGGTGGATCCCAACGCGCGGCCGCAACTCGGTGCGCGCTGCACCGCACTCGCCAAGCAGTTGCGCGCCACGCTGCAGGGCAAGTCCTGCGCGCCGGTGAGCCCGGCCGCAAGCAGCAGCGCGCACTGACTCAGCGCAGCAACGCGCGCAGTGCGGAAGCCACCGATGCCGGCCGGCTGCGCGAGAGTTTCACCTTGGGCGTTCCATGCCACGTCGCCGACGCACGTATCGCATCGGCGACGTCTTTCAGCAGCCTTGGCGTCGCCTCGACATCCGGCTCGAGAAACAGCGCCTTGACCTCGAACACGCCCTCGCGGCGATGCGCCTTCGCGTCGAGGCGGCCAATCAATCGCCCCCGATGAAGAATTGGCAGCACGTAGTAGCCGTAGCGACGCTTGGGCGCCGGCACATAGCATTCGATGGTGTACTCGAAACCGAACAGCGCCTGCGCACGCGCGCGGTCCCAGACCACGGGATCGAAAGGCGACAGCAGCGCCGTATGCGTCGCCCGCAACTGGCCTGATGCCGCCTGCGCCAGCAGCGCAGCGTGGTCGCAATGCACATAGGCGGGCACGTTCCAGTCCGCCACCTGCACCTGGATCAACTCGCCGTCGGCCACCAGCGGTGCCAGCTCCTTGTCCGTCACGGCGGGCTTCAGGCGATGGTAGTCGGCGATCCAGCGCGCTTGCGCAATGCCCAGCGCACGCGCGGTGTCGAGGATGAAACGGCGCCGCAGGCTCTCGTGATTCAGTGCAAGCAACGCCGGATCCATCGGCGGCTGCAACTTTTGCAGCACGCGTTCGGCCAGGTCGTAGACGCGCTGAAAGCGCTCGCGTCGCGTCACCATCAATTCGCCCAGCGCAAACCATGCTTCCAGCCAGCGCTTTTCCGGCTTCCATGACCACCAGCCGCTGGCGCCGCGGGTTTCGCTCTCGAAATCCGCCGCGCGTGCCGCTCCGTTGTCGCGTATGCGCGCGAGCAGCGTGTCCATGCCTTCCCGATGTTCGCGATGCATGCGATCGGCATGCTTGTAGGCCCAGTGCATGGCGCGCTGCCTGCTCCACGCCTGGTGCAGCGGAAAATCGGCCGCGGGCACAAAGCACGCTTCATGCGCCCAGCATTCGGCAATGCGCCCCTCGTCGAGCAACTCATCCAGCCATTGAGGATCGTAGTCGCCAAGGCGCGAATGCAGCACCAGGTAAGGACTGCGGGCGATCACGTGGATGCTGTCGATCTGCAGCAGGCGCATGCGTGCGATGGCATCGACCACATCGTCTTTCTTCGCGCGCGACTTGCGCCTGGCGAGCAGGCCTTGCGCCGCCAGGTGAATGCGTTGCGCCTGCGACAGGCTCAATGCGATGTGTTGCGCAGATGAAGGAACCGACAACGCTAACGAGGGCTTCACGTATTCACGATGCCTTTATTGAGGCGGCATTTAGCCGTGTTTTGTTAGTTTGAAACTCAGCGCGAAGGACCTGCAGCGCGACACCGCATATCACTGCACCATCGCGCGCTTCCGCACAGAGCCACGCATTCTGGCATGGAGTAATGACGATGAAACCCCGCACTCCCCTTCTCGCTCTTGTCACCGCCGGATCGATGATGCTGGCGGGTTCGCTGTTGGCACAGGACCAGACCATGCCGACACCACCGCCACCGCAGCCGGTGCAGAACACGGCGCCACCGCCGCCGCCCACCCAGACCATGCCGACCAACGCGCCGACGCCTCCGCCGCCGGGCGGCACGCAGGCCCAGACCAACGCCGGCGGCCAGCAGGTGACGATCAACTCCAGCGTTCCGCCGATCAATCCTGGCCCGGCCCCCAGTTTCGAGCAATTGTCGGGCGGCACCAAGTACATCACCGAGTCGCAGGCGTCGGCATATCCGCTGCTCGCCAACGACTTCAGCTACGTCGACAAGGGCCACACCGGCCACATCACCAAGGCACAGTACGAAGCCTGGGTGAGCCACAACCAGTAAGATGCAATAACCCGGACGCGGGTCGCCGGCAGCGGCGGCCCGCGTCGTCACACGTGATGGATGGCGCTGCTGGTATGGAGACGGTTATCGTCGCCGCGCGCTGATTGATCGCACGCCCGACCAGGATGGAGCCTCACCATGCGACTCACCCACCTGGCAGCTTTGCTTACGCTTGGCCTGCCTTCGCTCGCTGCCCGTGCCCAGAATCCCGAGCCGATGGATATCCGCGCGTGCACCGCCATCGAAACCGACTCGCAGCGCCTGGCGTGCTACGACCACGCGACTGGGCGCGACAACCTGCCCGCCGCCCAAAAGAAGACTGACAACGCGGCACAGCAGGCATCGGCACCGACGTCCGGCACCGTGTTCGGCCACGAGGCATCGAAGAACGCCAATGCACCCTCCACCACCGCGCAGACGACGCCGGAAGTGAAGCCGCTGTCCCTGCTGGACAGCCGCTGGGAACTGTCGCCGGAAAGCAAGCTGGGCACGTTCAACCTGCGCGGCTACAAGCCCATCGTGGTGCTGCCGTTCTTCGCCAGCAGCAACCAGAACCGGCAACCGACGAGCCCCAATCCGCTCAACACCGTCACCGAACCGCAGCAGCTGGACAACATTGAGAGCAAGTTCCAGCTGAGCCTGAAGACCAAGATCTGGCAGGGCGTGTTCGGCGACACCGGCGACGTGTGGGTGGGCTATACCCAAAGTTCGCGCTGGCAGGTCTACAACAAGGAGCAGTCGCGGCCGTTCCGCGAGACCAATTACGAGCCGGAAGCCATGCTCATGTTCGACACGAACTATGAGGTGGCCGGCTGGAACGGGCGGCTGATGGGCCTCGGCCTCAATCACCAATCCAATGGGCAGTCCGATCCGCTCTCGCGCAGCTGGAATCGCGTGATGGGCTACTTCGGCTTCGAGCGTCCGAACTGGACCATCATGTTTCGCCCCTGGTGGCGCATTCCCGAAGGCGGCACGGACGACAACAACCCCGATATCAGCAATTACATGGGGCGTGCCGACATGCAGATCATCCACGAGTGGAACGGGCAGGAATTCGGCCTGATGCTGCGTCACTCGCTGCGCGGCGGCAGCGAGAGCCACGGCGCGGCGCAGCTGACCTGGTCGTTCCCCGTGGCGGGCAACCTGCGTGGCTACATGGAGCTGTTCAAGGGCTACGGCGAAAGCATGATCGACTACAACCACAACGCCACCTACCTGGGCATCGGCGTCTCGCTGCTCGACTGGTACTGACGCAGGCGTATCACCACCAGGTGCGCTTGGTGCCGGTGAGTATGCGCAGCATCTGTCCGCGCGCGATGGGCAGCCGCCCGACCGGGCCGAAGAAGCGGTCGCGAAGGCCGGCGAGCGCATCGTGGTCGGACTGGAACAAGGGCGTGAGGAAGCGGCTCAGCCGTTGATAGATGCCCACGTGCGTGCGCCGCTGCCGCCGGTAGGCATCCAGCGCGGTGGCGAGGTCATCATGCGCCGCCAGCGCATCGGCAAGCACCTGCACGTCGAGCAGCGCCATGTTCACACCCTGCCCCAACTGCGGACTCATGGCGTGCGCGGCGTCGCCGATGAAAACCACGTTGTTCCACGACGTGCGATGCAGGACCACGTCGCGATACCGCGCGCGATGCAACTGGCTGGCCGAGTGGATGCCTTCCAGCAACGGCAGCGCCTCGGGCCATAGCTCGCCGAGGCGTTGGCGCAGGCGTTTCAGCGCCGCATCGTCGAACGTGTCGACCTGCTCGCCGGGCAGGCTGTAGAAGAAGGTGAGCCAGCGCTCGTCGCTGCCGTCGCGTCGCCCCACGGGAAGCAGGCCGATCATCTCCCGCGTTCCGGCATAACGCTGGTGCAGCGTGTCGAGGTGCGGCCACGCCGCGGCAGGCAGCAGGCACCACATGGCACCCCAGGGATAGAGCGCTTCGCGACGAATCACGCCGGGCTGCCGGCGCAGCACCGAATGCGCGCCATCCGCCGCGACGATCAGGTCGAACGGGCCATGTTGCCGGCCTTCGCCATCTATCAGATGTCGTCCGTCGTCCGACAGGCTTTCGATGCGCGTGCCGCTGCGTATCGCATCGCGCCCCGTCCACGCGCTGTCGAGCAGGGAAAACAGCGCGCCGCGCGTCATGCCCAGCCCGAAACAGCCGGGCGCATGATCGCCGTAGCGCATGTCCATCACCGCGCGACCGGCCAGGTTGCAACCATATAGGCGCTCGATGCGCTGGCCGCTCGCGAGCGCCTGTTCGTGCAAGCCCAGGCGGGTGAGCACGGACAATCCGGTCGGTTGCAGCAGGAAGCCCGCGCCGACGGGGCCGGGCGAAGGGGCCTGTTCGAAGACGGTGAGGGCGTGTCCGGCGGCGCCCAGCAGCAGGCAGCTTGCCTGCCCGGCCACGCCATAGCCCACTACGGCGATATGCAGCTTTTTCCGCATGACCATCCTTGTCTGGCCGGAGTTCCGGCAACGGCATCATGCCGTGCGTGGCGGACGTTGGCGCAGGGGCCAACGTCCGCGCGGTGCATCAGTGGTGATGGCCGCCTTCGCCGTGCACGTGGCCGTGGGCGAGCTCTTCCTCGCTGGCCGGGCGCACGTCGGTCACTTCCACGTCGAAGTGCAGCGTCTGGCCGGCGAGCGGGTGGTTGCCGTCGATGTGCACCTTGTCGTTCTCGACCTTGGTCACGGTGACGTTGATCACGCCCTGCGGGCCGCGGCCCTGGAACTGCATGCCCGGCTGGATGTCTTCCACGCCCTGGAAAGCCTCGCGCGGCACTTCCTGCACGAGCTCGGCGTGATGCACGCCGTAGCCTTCTTCCGGCGCCACGTCGACCTTGAACTGATCGCCCACCTGGCGGCCTTCCATCACCTTCTCCAGGCCCGGCACGATCTGGCCGACGCCCTGCAGGTAGACGAGCGGCTCGCGACCCTGCGAGCTGTCGAGCACCTGGCCGTTGTCGTCGGTGAGCGTGTAATGGAAGGAAACGACGGAGTTCTTGGCGATCTGCATGATGTTCTCGAATGGGGAGGGAGCGCCGGCAAGGGGCCGGCACGAAGGACAAAGCCTAACAGACCCCTTGTGACGACGCCGCCCAAGGCTTGTTCTCAATGCCCCACGGCGTCCCTAGCCGGACGCGCCCGGGATTGGCGATACTTCGCCCATGCCACGCCCATATCGCCTGCTATGCCGTTGTACCGCCGCGCTTTTTGGCATGGCGCTGGCCATTCCTTCCATCGCGGGGCAGGCCGTTTCCAACCCCGGACCGGCGGCATCGACGCCCTTGCGGATCACCACGGCGCCCTCGCTGGGCGAGCAGATCGACAGCCTCATCGCGCAGCCGCGCTTCGCGGGCGCCGACTGGGGCATTGCCGTGATTTCGCTCAGCACGGGCCGCACGCTCTACAGCCACCACGCCGACCAGCTGTTCCAGCCCGCCTCCACCACCAAGCTGTTCACGGCCGCCGTGGCGCTCAGCGAGCTTGGCCCGGACTACCGCATTCCGACGCGCGTGCTGGCCGGCGGCGAGGTCCGCAACGGCCGGCTGGACGGTCCCCTGATCCTCTACGGCATGGGCGACCCCACCTTGGGCGTGGACGCGGCCACCCTGCACTGGGCCGACCAGCTCGCCGGACAGCTGGCCGCGCAGGGCCTGAAGCACGTGCAGGGCGACCTGATCGCTGACGCCACTTATTTCGCGAGCCCCATGATGGGCAGCGGCTGGGAGGCCACCGACCTGCAGAGCTGGTTCGCGGTCCCCACCAGCGCGCTGAGCGTGGGCGAGAACCAGGTGGAAGTGACCGTCGCGCCCGGCATCGGCGCCGGCGCGCCTGCCGTGCTGCGCCTCGATCCGGCCGACGCCATGACCGCCGTGACCAACGACGTGCTCACCAGCGCGCAGCGCACGCGCAACGACGTGAATCTCTATCGCGCCCCGGGTGACGGCACGCTGTACGCGTTCGGCAACATCGCGGCGAAATCGCCTGCGCAAAACTACAAGCTCGCCCTGCCCGACCCCGCGCAGTTCGCGGGGCGGCAGCTGCAGGAGGCACTGGCGCGCCATGGCATCCAGCTGGACGGCAAGCTCGCCACGGTGCACTGGCCGCGACGCGATGCCTTCCTTCCCAATGCGCCGCGCACGCTGGCCGAGGTGCTTTCGCCGCCGGTGGGCGAGATTCTGGCGCGCGGCCTCAAGCGTTCGCAGAATCTCTACCTGCAAAACCTGCTGCTGCTCGCCGGTGTAAAGGCGCAGGCGGATACCGAGCAGCGCGAAGGCAGCATGGGCTTCATCACCAGCGAACGCTGGGGCATCCGCGCCCTGCACCAGATGCTGGAGCAGATCGGCATCGCGCCGGGCGCCAGCCTGATCGAGGAAGGCGCCGGCCTGTCGCGTCGCAACCTGGCCACGCCCAACGCGATAGCGCGCCTGCTCGTCTTTCTTGCCAGCCAGCCCTACGGGCCCGCCCTGGTGCAGGCCCTGCCCATCGCGGGCGTCGATGGCACGCTGCAGTGGCGCATGCGCAACACGCCCGCCGAGAACAACGTGCGCGCCAAGACCGGCAGCATGAGTTTCGTCCATTGCCTTGCCGGCTACGTCACCAGCGGAGACGGCGAACGGCTGGCGTTCGCCATCATGCTCAACAACTACGACCCGCCCAATGGCGCGCCCAGCGCGACCAAGGACATCGACCAGATCGCCGAACTGCTCGCCGGTTCACGCAGCACGCCGGGCGCGGCGTCGACGCCGGTCGCGGCCACTCACCCCGCCCACTGAGATCACAAAGAGGCTTTGAGGTCCTTGCCGATCTTTTCGGGCGTGTCGGTGGGCGCGTAGCGCTTCACCACCTGGCCGTCGCGGTCGACCAGGAACTTGGTGAAGTTCCATTTGATCGACTCACTACCCAGGATGCCCTTGCCCTCGCTCTTGAGCCACTTGTAGAGCGGGTGCGCGTTGTCGCCGTTCACCTCGATCTTGGCGAACATGGGAAAGGTCACGTCGTAGCTGGTCGAGCAGAAGTTGCGGATTTCCGCCTCGTCGCCCGGCTCCTGGTGGCCGAACTGGTCGCAGGGAAAACCCAGCACCACCAGGCCCTTGTCGCGCTCGGCGCGCCACAGCGTCTCCAGCCCCGTGTATTGCGGGGTGAACCCGCACTTGGAGGCCACGTTGACGATCAGCAGCGTCTTGCCGCGGTAGTCGGCCAGCGAATGCTCGTTGCCGTCGATATCGCGCGCGGAAAAGTCATAAACGGAGGTCATCGTGGCCATCCTCGTTGAAAGACGACCAGTCTAGCCCCAACGATGTCCCGCGTGACGTATGCTTTGCACCCGGTCGGCCCCTCCAGCGGCCGGCTCGACGCCCGCGCCTCCCCGGCTCCCGAAGGTACCCCGTGATCAGATTCCAGGATGTGCACAAGTCCTACCGTGTCGACGGCCGGGACGTTCCCGCACTGCAACCCTTCAACCTCGACATCGCCGATGGCGAAGTGTTTGGCATCATCGGCCATTCGGGCGCGGGAAAATCGACGCTTATACGTCTGATCAACCTGCTCGAGCGGCCCAGCGGCGGCCGCATCCTGATCGGCGACACCGAGATGACGGCGCTGAGCGAGGCACAGCTTCGCCACGAGCGCCAGCGCATCGGCATGATCTTCCAGCACTTCAATCTGCTGGCGTCGCAGACGGTGGCCGACAACGTGGCGTTTCCGCTGCGCCTGGCCGGCGAGCGCGACGAGGCCGCCATCCGCCAGCGCGTGGCCGAACTGCTCGCCCGGGTGGGGCTTACGGCGCATGCGGACAAGTATCCATCGCAGCTTTCCGGCGGACAGAAGCAGCGCGTGGGCATTGCCCGCGCCCTGGCGAACCGGCCGTCGATCCTCTTGTGCGACGAGGCCACCAGCGCGCTCGATCCGCAAACCACGGCGGCGGTGCTGGATCTGCTGGCGGAGATCAACCGCGAGCTCAAGCTCACCATCGTGCTGATCACGCACGAGATGGACGTGGTGCGCCGCGTGTGCGACCGCGTGGCCGTGCTCGATGCCGGACGCATCGTGGAAACCGGCGCGGTGGCCGATGTGTTCCTGCATCCGCAGCACGCCACCACGCGACGCTTCGTCAACGAAGCCCTGCCGGAAGAAGCCGCTGGCGAGCAAATGCCGTTCGCGCACGTGCCGGGCCGCATCCTGCGCCTGTCGTTCCGCGGCGAGGCGACGTGGACGCCCGCGCTGGGCCGCGTGGCACGCGAAACCGGTGTGGATTTCAACATCCTTGCCGGCCGCATCGACCGCATCAAGGACCTGCCCTACGGCCAGCTCACGCTCGCCATGCAGGGCGAGCGCGTGGACGATGCACTCGCCAGCCTGCGCCAGGCGGGCATCGAAATCGAAGAGATCACCCCGGCCACGGAGCACCACGCATGAGCGCCCTGCTGCAAAGCCTGTTCCCGCATATCGACGACTGGAGCGAGATCGGCCATGCCTGCATCGACACTTTGCTGATGCTGGGCGGCTCGCTGCTGCTCACCGTACTGCTTGGCCTGCCCCTGGGCGTGTTGCTGTATCTCACCGGCAAGGGCCAGCTGCGCGCCATGCCCAAGCTCTATGCGGTGCTGTCTCTGCTGGTGAACATCCTGCGCTCGATTCCCTTCATCATCCTGATGATCGTACTGATGCCGCTCACCTATGTGCTGGTGGGCACCAAGCTCGGCATACGCGGCGCGATTCCGCCGTTGGTGATCGGCGCGGCGCCGTTCTTCGCGCGCCTGGTGGAAACCGCCCTGCGCGAAGTGCAGCGCGGCGTGATCGAGGCCAGCCAGGCGATGGGCGCCACCACCTGGCAGATCGTGCGCCACGTGCTGCTGCCTGAAGCGCGCGGCGGCCTGATCGCCGGCACCACCGTCACCGCCATCGCCCTGGTGGGCTACACCGCCATGGGCGGCGCCATCGGCGCGGGCGGCCTGGGCGACCTGGCCTACCGCTACGGCTACCTCAGCTACAAGTCCGATTACATGGTGGTGACGGTCGTGCTGCTGATCGTGCTGGTGCAGCTGCTGCAGATGGCCGGCGACCGCATCGTGGCGCGGTATACGCGGCACTGAGCGAAGCAGGGGCCCGGCACGCCGCCGGGCCTTTTTGCATCCGGCGGTATGGACGGCTATTCTGATGCACCGCATCACGTGCCTCCCCATATGACGAAGTTGCATAAGCTCATTGCCGTTTTCTCCGTGCTGCTCGCGCTGGCGGGTTGTTCGTCGTCCAACGGCGGCGGCGATGCCGGCAGCCAGAAGCTGGTGGTGGCCGCCACCGCCGTGCCGCACGCGGAGATCCTCAAGCAGGTCAAGCCGATCCTGGCGAAGGAAGGCGTGGACCTGGAGATCAAGGTGTTCGCCGACTACGTGCAGCCCAACACGCAGGTGCTGGAGAAGTCGGTCGATGCGAACTACTTTCAGACCAAGCCTTATCTCGACGCGTTCAACCGCGAGCGCGGCACCAACCTGACCATCGTCACGGGCGTGCACATCGAGCCGTTCGGCGCGTACTCGCGCAAGATCAAGTCCATCGACCAGCTGCCGGACGGCGCCTCGGTGACCCTGCCCAACGACCCCAGCAACAACAGCCGTGCGCTGCTGCTGCTCGCAAAGCACGGCCTGATCACGCTGAAGGATCCGACCAATGAGATGTCCACGCAGAAGGACATCACGGCCAACCCGAAGAACCTGAAGTTCCGCGAGTTGGAAGCCGCCATGCTGCCGCGCACGCTGGACGAGGTGGACCTTGCCCTGATCAACACCAACTATGCGCTCGCCGCCGGGCTCAACCCGACCAAGGACGCACTGCTGATCGAGGACAAGGATTCGCCGTACGTGAACTATCTGGTGGCCCGTCCCGACAACAAGGACGACCCGCGCATCCAGAAGCTGGCCAAGGCGCTGACCAGCCCCGAGATCAAGGCCTTCATCGAGCAGAAGTACCAGGGCGCGGTGCTGCCGGCGTTCTGACATCCGCTCGCATGGTTTCTCACAGGGGCGCACGATGCGCCCCTTTTTTTCAGCAGGGCAGCGCTTCGGGATCGACGGGGATCTCGAATACCTGCCGCAGATACGCCACGTACGCGCTGTCGTCGCACATGTTCTTGCCCGGCGAGTCGCTGATCTTCGCCACGGGCTGGCCATTGCAGCGAACCATCTTGATGACGATCTGCAGCGGCTCCGGACCCGCGTCATTGGTGAGGTTGGTGCCCACGCCGAAGGCGAGCTGGCAGCGGCCGTGGAAGTGCTGGTACAGGCGCATCACCTTGGGAATGTCCAGGCCATCGCTGAACACCAGCACCTTGCTGCGCGGGTCCACGCGGTTGGCGCGGTAATGCGCCAGCACACGCTCGCCCCACGCGAACGGGTCGCCGGAATCGTGGCGCGTACCGTCGAACAGCTTGCAGAAGTACATGTCGAAGTCGCGCAGGAAGGCACTCAGTCCGTAGACGTCGGACAGCGCGATGCCCAGGTCGCCGCGATACTCCCTCGCCCACGTCTCCAGCGCGGCCACCTGCGAATCGCGCAGCCGCGGCCCCAGCGCCTGATGGGCCTGCAGATATTCGTGCGCCAGCGTGCCCAGCGGCGTCAGGCCCAGCTTCCACGCCAGCCAGACGTTGCTGGTGCCCGCCAGCTGGCGGCCCAGGCCGTCGCGCAGGGTGGTCACCACTTCTTCGTGCCATGCCCGCGAGAAGCGGCGGCGAGTGCCGTAGTCGGCGATGCGGCAATCCTGGAAACCCTCGGTATCGCGCAGCAGCGCGATCTTCTCGCGCAGGCGCCGGCGCCCTTCGGAAAGATCGAGCCCATGCTGGGTGTTGCGGAAGTACACCTCGTTGACGATGGCCAGCAAGGGCACTTCGAACAGGATCGTGTGCAGCCACGGGCCGCGGATGCGTATCTCGATCTCGCCGGGGCCATCCTGCGCCGGGTAGATTTCCACGTACTTGGCATTGAGCTGGAACAGCCCCAGGAAGTCGACGAAATCGCTCTTGATGAAGCGCCAGCTGCGCAGGTAGTCCAGCTCTTCCGCCGTGAAGCGCAGCGAGCACAGGCCGTCCAGTTCGCGGCGGATCTCATCGAGGTAGGGCACCAGGTCGATGCCCGGGTTGCGGCATTTGAACTTGTACTCGACCTGGGCCGCCGGATAGTGGTGCAGCACCACCTGCATCATGGAGAACTTGTACAGATCGGTGTCGAGCAGGGAGGTAACGATCATCGGTCGCTCATGCGCACGGGGGATAAGGCGATTATCCTCGCCCAGCCCCAATCGCGGGGCCTTCGATGTCAAACGACGCGCAAATAAAAACCCCGGTAGCCAGGGGAGGGGCTAGCGGGGTTTTGTCAGGCCTGGTCCATAACAAAGAGGGGAAAAGGACCGACCCCTCAGTGGCACGATGTGCTGTACCACTTCTTGTCGCCGTCACGGCGATACGTCTCCTTAGTGTGGCCGGTGCGGAACGAGTTCAAGCGCCCCGGCGGTTTCGTTCAGCTTTTGGCAAGCTGGCCGACGCGCCTACAATCGTTAGATTCTTGGAAAGGGAACGCCATCCGATGATCCGCACGCTTCGCCGCCTGTGTCTGCTCGCCCTGTCGCTCGCCCTGCCCGCGCACGCCGCTGACCTCACCATCGACCTTGGCCACGGCGCCAGGACCTATACGACGGCCCAACTGCTGGCGCGCAGCGACGCACGCGACGTGACCATTCCCGCCGACGTGGCTTTCAAGCGCGCCATGCGCTACCGCGCGGTCCCGCTGAAGGCGCTGCTGGACGGTGCCTCGCCGGACGACACCCTGCAGTTCGTCGCTGCCGATGGCTTCGCCGCGCAGATTCCCGCCGCGCTGATCGTGCGCGCGCGGGGTTCGCAAGCGTGGCTGGCGGTCGAAGACCCGGCGCATCCGTGGCCCACGTTGGACGAGATCAAGGGCGATGCCGGTCCGTTCTACGTGGTCTGGACTGATCCGGAAGCGATGAAGATCAGCCCGGAGCAATGGCCGTTCCAACTGGCCAGCATCCGGCGCCAGCCCTCTGTAGCCGAGCGCTTCCCTGCCATCCTGCCCGACCCCGCGCTGAAAGCCGACAGCCCCGTGCAGCGCGGCTTCGCGGTGTTCCAGCGCACCTGCTTCGCCTGCCACACGCTCAACGGCCAGGGCGACGCCAAGCTGGGGCCGGATCTCAATATTCCCCACAGCCCCACCGAGTACCTGCGCGAAGACCTGTTCCGCGCTTACATCCGCGACCCGCAATCCCTGCGCCATTGGCCGCAGGCGCGCATGCCGGGCTTCGACCGCAAGGCCATCTCCGATCAGGATCTTGATGACCTGCTCGCCTACCTGCGCCACATGGCCGGACGAAAGGCCCAGCCCTGACGGACGCTACGGCGCGACCGTGGGGCGGCTGGTCGAATCCAGCCACTGCTGCAGCGATTTCTGCCGCTCGGCGTAGGGCTGCCGCGCAAACTGCCGCACGCTGGCGTAGAACGCCGGCCACTGCCCTTCCGCGTGACGGAACAGGGCCAGGAACACGGGTGTCCAGCGGTCATAGATGCCGAACGGCAATAGCCGCGCGTTGTTGATCGGGCCGTTCACCCAGGCGTCGTAACGGTGGTCGTTCGGCCAATCCAGGTCGCGCCATTGCGCGTAGCGCATGCGGAAGTCGTCGATGATCCGCTGTTTCCCGCTCGCCATCGCCTGCTCGTCCACGCCACTGGCGTAAAGCTTCTTCAGGCGATCGCGCAGATCCATCACCAGCCAGGTGAAGCCGTCGTCCATGGTCTTTTCGTGCTCGTCCTGCGGCGGCAGGCCGCGCGACTGGCGCCACTCGCGCAAGCCCTGCTCCTGCACGAAGCTGGCGAAGGATTCGTTGAAGGCGCTGTCGTCCTTCACGTAGATCAGCTGATGCGCGAGTTCGTGGAAGATGGTGCCGGCCAGCTCGTCGTCATCCCAGCGCATCATGCTGCTGAGGATGGGGTCGGCGAACCAGCCCAGGGTGGAATACGCCGACACGCCGCCGACGTAGACGTCATCCCCCTTGGCTTCCAGGCGCGAGGCTTCGGCCTGGGCCTTCGGCTTGGAGAAATAGCCGCGATAGGCCACACATCCCGCGAAGGGAAAACAATGCTGCACCGGCGCCACCGAGAACCTCGGCGTGGCGAAGACGTTCCACACCACGTAGGGTCGATCCAGCTTCACATAGCTGGTGTAGCTGCGGTTATCGGGCAGGCCCAGGTGTTCGGAGGCGAACCGGCGCGCGTCCTGCGACAACGCCAGGCGCTGGCGGGTCTTGGCATCGGTGGCGGGATCGCTCAGCACCGCGCTGACGTCGCGGCGGTTCATGACCAGCTCGCCCTGCCCCTTGGCCACGTGGGCGTAGTAGTCGACCGTGCTGCAGGCAGAAAGCACGAGGCCCATCGTCAACGCGACGATGGGCCTGGGAATCCGTAGTGTTCGTGGCACGCGGCGGGGCAACCTCATGCCGCGATTGTGCCCTGAACCTGGCGTTCGTGGCTCAGTGGCCGCGACCGCCCCAGCCGCCGTGGCCGCCGCTCCAGTTGCCATGGCCACCGCTCCAGCTGCCATGGCCGCCATGGTAGTAACCGCCGCCACCGTGATAGTAGCCACCGTGCCCGTAGTAACCGCCACGGTAGTAGCCGCGACCGTAATAACCGCCACCCCAGTAGCCGCCGATGCCGACGCTCACGGCCGGACCGTAGCAGCAGCCGTAGTAGCCGTAGCTCGGATAGTAGTAGCCAGGGTAGTAGCCGCTATAGGTGACGCCCGTGCCGTAGTAGGCATCGCCGCCGCCCGTGGCGACGGGGCGCACGTAGCTGTAGCCAGGGTCGTAATAGCAACCGGATAGCGCCGCGGTGGCAACCGCCAAGGCGAGACCGGCAAGCATGCGTTTCATGACAAAAGGCCTTCAGTGGAAGACGACTCCACTGTGAACCTCCGCCGTTGAGTGCGCACTGAACGCTCCCGGCATGGCGGCAGCGCGGGCTGCCGGCCATGCCGTTACCGGGTTGGGTGACCGGTTCAGTGGTTGCCGTTGCGCTCGGGCGGCTGACGGATGTGTCCGTAGACCGCCTCGCTGGAGACGCCGCCGTTACCCGTTCCCATGCCGATGGCGTCGTTGCTGGCCGAGGGATGTTCATCGGCGCCCGGCCAGGTGGGACCCTGCCGCACGCGCTCCTGTTTCGCCTCGAGCAAGGCCTGGATCTGCTCCGCGGCCTGCTGCGGCGTGATGCGCTTGCGCGCCGGGCGTCGCGGACGAGGCGTGGCGGCGGCCGTTGTGCGACTGCGCGTGGTCTTGGCCGCCGACTTGCGGGTGGCCGCCTGGCGAGGGGCGGCGCGTTTGGAGGCCGCCTTGCGGGCGGTCTTCTTCGCCGTCTTCTTGGCGGTGGTGCGCTTGCGTGCGGTCTTCTTCGCCGTGGCCTTGCGTGGAGCGGCGCGCTTGGTTGCGGCCTTGCGTGCCGTCGTCTTGCGGGCAGTGGTTTTCCGTGCGGACGTCTTGCGGGCGGTGGCCTTGCGTGTGGCCGCCTTGCGCGCCGCGGGTTTCTTCGCGGCTACCTTGCGGGCGGCGCTCTTTCGCGTGGCGGTCTTGCGTGCTGCGGTCTTGCGAACCGTGCGACGGGCCGTGGCGGCGGCGCGTTTGCGTGCGGTGGTTTTCTTGGCAGTGGATGTGCGGGTGGCGGTTTTCTTGGCCGAGGATTTCTTCGCGGCCGGCTTGCGCTTCGTTGCCATGCGTCTTCACTCCTGCGGTGATCGAGAAAGCCTGACGCCCCCATCACGCCAGGCTAACCCGACAAGTAACACCGCAAAGATGTATCAGGGGTGAGCAAAGCCGCTTTTTTTCGGCATCCACCGCGCGATCAGAACCTCGGCCGCGAGAGTTCCGACAGGAAATGCGAGAGCACTTCCGGCCGGATAAGCAGGGTGAATGCCACGCCGAACGCCGCGCCCCACAGGTGCGCGCTGTGATTGACGTTGCCCTGCCCGCGGCGATCCATGTAGATCGAATACACCACGTAAAGCACCGCGTAGATGATGGCCGGCATCGGCACCACGAACACCACGATGCGCGACCACGGCGACAGCAGGATGTACGAGAACAGCACCGCCGATACCGCGCCCGACGCACCCAGGCTGCGGTAGTTCGGGTTGTTCTTGTTGCTCAAATAGGTCGGCAGGATCGAGACCACCAGCGCCACGATGTAGAACAGCGCAAAGCCCATCGTGCCCAGCTTCGCGGCGAAGAACCCTTCCATCACGCGGCCGAAGAAGAACAGCGTGATCATGTTGAACAACAGGTGGCCGAAGTCCGCGTGCACCACGCCATAGGTCACCAGGCGGTGGTATTCGCGGCTGCGCGTGATGGCCGGCGGCCACAGGATCAGATCGTTCATCAGGCGGGCGTTGTTGAACGCCATGAAAGACACGATGGCGGTGATGGCGATGATGATCAGGGTGATCATGCAGTGTTCCGTATGGGGCTGAAGGCAGCGGCAAAGACTTCCCATCTTGGCGGCGCGGCCGGCGCTTGTCGACTGCCGGGCGACTGAAAAGTCCAAGCAGGGCGCCACGTTCCGCACTATCATGCCCGGCTTCCCGCGTTTCCCCACGCCCCAGGCCCCTTCCATGTCGATCCGTTACCTGCATCTGGACGTCTTTGCCGCCGCGCCCGGCGGCGGCAACCACCTGGGCGTCGTCACCGACGCCGCCGGCTGGAGCGACGCCCGCATGCAAGCCTTCGCCCGCTGGACCAACCTCGTCGAAACCACCTTCCTGCTGCCGCCCAGCCAGCCCGGCGCGAGCTATCGCGTGCGTATCTTCACGCCGCACAAGGAAATTCCCTTCGCGGGCCACCCGAGCATTGGCAGCGCGCACGCCGTGCTACTGTGCGGACTGGCCCATCCGGTGGATGGCCTGCTGTGGCAGGAATGCGGCGCCGGCGTGCTGCCGATACGCGTGGAACAGAATCGCGGGCAGCAACAGTTACTGTTGAAATCACCGCGTTCCACGGTGGAAAAGACCGGTCGCGATGCGCATCCGCTGCTCGACGCCGCACTGTCCGGCATCGGCTTGGGCGTGCTGCCACCCGCCTATGTGTCCGGCGGCCGCCACTGGTGGCTGGCCGAATGCGCGGACGAAGGCTCGCTGCGCCAGTGGAAGCCCGACCATGCCGCCATCGGCGCGCTGGCCAAGGCCACCGACAGCATGGGCCTGTGCGTCTTCGCGCACAGTGCGCATGCGGACTATCAGCTGGTCGTGCGCGCGCTGCCGGCCGGCGTCGGCCTGGTGGAAGATCCGGCCTCCGGCGCGGCCAATGGCCTGATCGCGGCCTATATCGCCCATGCCGAACCGAACGGCCCGCTGGCGCGCGGCTACGTGGTGAGCCAGGGCCGCGAGATCGGCCACGATGCCAGCCTCACCGTGCATATCGACGGCGACGATGTTTGGATCGGCGGCCACACCAACACGATCATCGACGGCACGCTGCACTGGAACGGCCGCGATTGAGCACGCGACCGCACATCTGGGTGGATGCCGACGCCTGCCCCGCCGCGATCAAGGAAGTGCTGTTCCGCGCGGCGGAACGCGAGCAGGTGCAGGTCACTCTGGTGGCCAATCAATGGCTGCGCACGCCGCCCTCGCGCTTCGTGCGCGCCATCCAGGTGCCAGGCGGTTTTGACGTGGCGGACAACGAGATCGTCGAGCGTGTCAGCGCCGGCGACCTCGTCGTCACGCAGGATATTCCGCTTGCTTCCGCCGTGATCGCCAAGGGCGCGCTCGCCGTGCATCCGCGCGGCGAGCTCTACACGCCCGACACCATCGCGCAGCGTCTCTCCATGCGCAATTTCATGGACGAGCTGCGCGGCGCGGGCGTGGATACCGGCGGACCCGCGGCATTCCATGCGCGCGACAAGCAGGCCTTCGCGAACCAGTTGGATCGTTGGCTGGTGACATACCGGCAGACGCGCTGAAGCGCCCGCGCGGCATCGCATCTCATCCGTTCAGAGCTTGCGCTCGTCCAGATGCGCGCGGCGCGCGGCGACCTGCGCCATGATCGACCAGTCCACGTCCTCGTCGCCGGCGGACAAGGCCTCAAGCAGGCTGTCGCGCAACAGGCCGGCCAGCGGCAAGGGCACACGCGTGGCGTCCGCCGCGGCCAAGGCCAGGCCAATGTCCTTGTAGCCCAGCGGCAGCGCGAAACCTGCTGGCGTATAGCGCGATTCCGCGATGAGCTTGCCATAGCCCTGATACGCCGGCGCAGCGAACAAGGTGCTGGTCATCACCTCCAGGAAATCCGCCGCGCTCACGCCATGCGCCCGCGTCAGCGCGGAGGCTTCGGCCATACTTTCGATGGCGGCGCCCAGCATGAAATTGCCTGCGATCTTCACCACGTTCGCCCGTTCCGGCGCGTCGCCCAGCGGCCAGATCCGGCTGCCCATCGCATCCAGCATCGGCCGCACGCGATCGATCACTGTCGGCTTGCCCGCCGCAAGGATGTTCAGCTTGCCCGCGGCGGCCACATCCGGCCGGCCGAATACCGGCGCGGCGACGTAGTCGAGGCCGCGCGAGGCATGCGCGTGCGCCATCTCGCGCGCCAGCGCCACCGAAATGGTCGCATGATTGACGTGCACAATGCCCTTGTCCATGCCATCCAGCAGGCCATCGTCGAAGAACACACTGCGCACGGCCTGATCGTTGGCCAGCATGCTGAACAGCACTTCGCCCTGCGCCGCGCGGTCCGCCGTCTTCGCCACCTTCGCGCCCAGCGAAGCCAGCGGCTCGGTCGCGGCTGGCGAACGGTTCCACACGGTCACCTCGTAGCCGGCCTTGATCAGGTTGCTGGCCATGGCGCTGCCCATGGAACCGAGGCCGATAAAACCCACCTTCATGCGATTTTCTCCAAACAAGACAATACACGCAGTGGAACACGGCGCACGTTCAACGCGCGCGAAATCAGGCCACTTCGCCCGCCGCGCGCCCCGAAGCCCAGGCCCACTGGAAGTTGTAGCCGCCCAGCCAACCGGTGACGTCGACCACTTCACCGACGAAATAGAGACCGGGCACGAGCTTCGACTGCATGGTCGTCGACGACAGACCATCGGTATCGACGCCGCCCAGCGTCACTTCCGCCGTGCGATAACCCTCGGTGCCGCTCGCAACGATGGACCAGTCGTGCAATTGCTCGCCGATGTCCTTGAGCTCCGCCTCGCGGTACTGCCGCATGGGTTTGCTCTCGAACCACAGCTCGCACAGACGCTGCGCCAAGCGCCGCGGCAAGGCATCGCCCAGGACGTTCTTCAGCTCGGCGGCGGGCCGCGCCTGGCGCTGCTCCTGCAGCCATGCGCCCAGGTCGAGTCCGGGCGACAGGTCGATGCGCAGATCGTCGCCAGGCTGCCAGTACGAGGAAATCTGCAGGATGGAAGGCCCGCTGATGCCGCGATGCGTGAACAGCATGCCGGCGCGGAAGGACCGCTTGCCCACGCGCGCCTCCACCATCGGCAAGGCCACGCCGGAGAGATCGTGATAGCGCTCCTGATGCTTGCCGCTGAGCGTCAACGGCACCAGCCCCGCGCGCGTGGGCAGCACGTTGTGGCCAAACTGGCGCGCCAGTTCGTAGCCAAAGCCCGTGGCGCCCATCGTCGGAATCGACAGGCCGCCCGTGGCGACCACCAGCGATTGGGCGTGCACCTCGCCGTGCGAGGTGATCACGTTGAAGCCCTCGTCCGTCTTGCGCACGCGCTGCACGCCGCAGCTGGTCTCGATGCGCACGCCGGCCTGCGCGCACTCGTCCAGCAGCATGCGCACGATGAGCTTGGACGACTCGTCGCAGAACAGCTGGCCCAGTTCCTTCTCGTGGTACGCGATGCGGTGCTTTTCCACCATCGCGATGAAATCCCAGGGCGTATAGCGAGCCAATGCCGATTTGGCGAAATGCGGATTGGCGGAGAGATAACAGGTCGGCGTCACGCCCATGTTGGTGAAGTTGCAACGCCCGCCGCCGGACATCAGGATCTTCTTGCCGACCTTGTTGGCGTGATCGACCACCAGCACGTTGCGCCCGCGCTGCCCGGCCACGATGGCGCACATCAGCCCGGCCGCGCCGGCGCCAATGACCAATACATCCACTTTCACGCGCGCACCGTCGTCATGCCTGGTTCCTGTCCCGTTGGGCGCGCATTATCCGACAGGACGGGCCATATCGCTTAAACTGGCCCTTTCCTTCGCACCGGAACCGCCAGCATGCCCTCCTTTGACGTCATTTCCGAAGTCGACAAGCACGAACTGACCAATGCCGTCGACCAGGCCAACCGCGAGCTCGCCAACCGCTTCGACTTCAAGGGCAGCGACGCGAAGTTCGAACTGGACAAGTTCGTAATCACCCAGTCCGCGCCCAGCGAATTCCAGCTGGAACAGATGCTGGACATCCTGCGCGGCCGCCTCACCTCGCGAAAGATCGACATCCGCGCACTGGAAGTGGGCGACGCCGAAACCAACCTCGGCGGCTCGCGCCAGAAGATCACCGTGAAGCAAGGCATCGAACAGCCCATCGCCAAGAAGCTGGTGGCCTCGCTGAAGGAGGCAAAGCTCAAGGTGGAAGCGCAGATCAACGGCGACAAGCTGCGCGTCACCGGCAAGAAGCGCGACGACCTGCAACTGGCGATGGCGGTGCTGCGCAAGGCGGATGTGGAGCTGCCGTTGCAGTTCGATAACTTTCGCGATTGATGGAGGACGCGCTGGCGCTGAGGGTGTTACGCCTGCGCGTGGCCCCTCACCCCGCCAGGCCCGCCGCAATATTCACGCTGATCGCAATGATGAACACATTGAAGAAGAACGCGATCACGCTGTGCATCAGCGCCACGCGCCGCAGGTAACGGCTGCTGATCTGCACGTCGGACACCTGGAAGGTCATGCCGATCACGATGGCGAAGTACATGAAGTCCCAGTAGTCCGGCTCGTCCGTACCGGGGAATTCCAGCCCTTCGTGCTTCTTGCCGAAGTCGCCGTAGAAGCCGTGCGCATAGTGCATGCCGAACATCACGTTCAGGAACAGCCACGACAGCACGATGCTCACCGCGGCAATCGCCAGCGCACGGGCATCGCCGCCCTTGGCGGCCCCCATCTCCGTGGTAAGAGCGAGCGCCACGAAACCGGTAAGGATCAGCGCCGTCCACAGCACGCCCCAGCGGCCGGTGTCCTGCTTGCGCGCCTGCCCCCGCATCAACTCCGACGAGGTGGTTCGGCAGAACAGGATGGTCAGTGCGGTCAGATAGACGGCCACGCCAACGTCGAACCCCAGCAACAGCGCTTTCGCCGGCTTCAGTTCCGCCCAATGCCACAGCGACAGCCCGAGCAGCAGGGCGACAGCGCCGGAAATCATCAGGCGCGGACGTGCGCGCAGTATCCGGAACGGGATGAAGCCGCGCGCCGGCGGGCGGGTTTCGTCGGGCGCTGCACTCATGCGTGCGCCTCTGCGGCGTTCAGGCAGTTCGTCGTCACCACTGTCTCTCCATGACCCCGAAGCGGGCATGGCGCATCTTAGTGCCTGTTCACCGTTTCCCCATCACGCCCGATGGCAGCGCGGACCGCCAAGTCAGACGTGCAGGTCCTGGTACTCCGGATGGCGGGTCATCCAGATTTCCGAGTAGGAGCACGCGGGATCGACTTTCCAGTGCTCTTCACGCGCCGTATCCAGGGCGGTGCGCACCAGGTTGGATGCGATGCCGCGCCCGCCCACGGCGGACGGCACGATGGTATGGGTGATGGTCATCACGCCGTCTTCCAGGGTGTAATCCAGCACGCAGGGCACGCCGTCCACCTTGGTTTCGAAACGATGGGCCCGCGGGTTGTGGTTGATCTCGGCGAACATGAAACGCGCCCTCTTGAAGCGAGGCGCGGAGAGTAAAGCAAGTGACAGCGAACCACGCGTGAAGACGTTGGCCTTTCGCGTTCGCGTTTCGTGCATGAGTCTTTCGGCAAGCTCCATGAGTATCGCCATGGCTTGCGCACGAGAATCGACATGAAGAGGAACGCATCCGCCGTGTGGTCGGGCGGCCTGAATGAAGGCACGGGTTCCATTTCCACGGCGACCGGCGTGTTGCGCGATGCGCCCTATGGATTCCGCTCACGCTTTGAAGACGGCCCCGGCACCAATCCGGAAGAACTGCTCGGCGCCGCGCACGCTGGTTGCTTCAGCATGGCGCTTGCGCTGGGCCTGGAGCAGGCGGGGCATACCGCGCAGCGCATCGAGACCAAGGCCGTGGTGACGCTGGACAAGGACGGCGACGGTTTCGCCATCACCACCGTCGATCTCACCTGTCGTGCGAAAGTGCCCGGCATCGATGCCGCGGCGTTCGATGCGATCGCCCAGGCGACCAAGCAAGGCTGCCCGGTGTCCAAGGTGCTCAAGGCGACGATCAACCTGGATGCGAAGCTGGAAGACTGAGCCGCGGCCATCGCGTCGACGCATCGTTCACGCATGTCATCCTGAAGCCTGCCCACGCGTTCGATGAAGGGCTGCGCCAGCGCGGCGCCCAACTTCGGCCTCAGGACGCGTAGTGAAGATCACCTGGAATCGACGCCATTTTCTGCAGATGTGCCTTGGCGGCATCGCCGCGCTTCCGTTCTTCCGCATCGCGCGTGCGCTGCCGGATGGACGTCCGGCCTGCCGGCTGAGCGCCGAGCAGACCGAAGGCCCCTACTATCTCGATCGCGCGTTGATGCGGCAGGACATCACCGAGGGCAAGCCTGGCTTGCCATTGGCATTGCGTCTTGAGGTGCTGGACAGCCGCACCTGCCGTCCATTGAGCGATACCGCGCTGGAAATCTGGCATTGCGATGCGCAGGGCCTGTATTCGGGCTTTACCCGGATGTCGCCCGGCGGCCCCAGCATGGGCCTGTCACCCGGAGGCGCACACGGCACGCCTCCACCGGGACCACCGCCGGGCGGCATGCCGCCGGGTCCGCCGCCCGGGCTCGCGGGCGGTCCACATGGCGCGCCGCCAAAGAGCGTGCCCACCGATGAACTGACGTTCCTGCGCGGCGTGCAGATCACGGATGCACGCGGCATGGTCGCGTTCCATACGATCTTCCCCGGCTATTACGCGGGGCGCTGCAATCACATCCACCTGAAGCTGCACACGGGCGGGCAGATGCAGGACGGCCATTATCGCGGCGGCAAGGTGGTGCACACCGGCCAGCTGTTCTTTCCCGAGGCTGCCTCGCTGGCCGCCATGAGTGGCGAGGCGTATCGGCGGCACGGCCTGGAACGCACCACGCTCACGCAGGACAACGTCTACGCGAGCCAGCACGGCAGCGGTTCCATCGCCACCATGTCGCTGGACGGATCCATGCACGTCGCGACGTTGACGCTGGCGGTCGATCCCACCGCCACCAGCCGCGAAAGCATAGGTTGAACGCGCTCAGCAACCGGAGGCCACGCGCGCCGTGCGTGGCGCCGCCTTGGCCATGGCGCGACGTGTGCGCACCGCTTCGGCAAGACGGTCGAGCACCCGCACCGACGCGTCCCAGTCGATGCAGCCGTCCGTGATGCTCTGCCCGTAGCGCAGCGGCTGCCCCGCTATCAGATCCTGCCGTCCGCCGACGAGATGGCTTTCCACCATCACGCCCACAATGCGCCGCTCGCCTGCAGAAAGCTGGCCGGCGATGTCGTCGATCACGCGTGGCTGGTTTTCCGGCTGCTTGTGGCTGTTGGCGTGGCTGGCGTCGATCATCACGCGCGCCGGCTGCCCGCTGGCGGCAATGGCCGCGCAGGCCGCGTCGACACTGGCGGCGTCGTAGTTCGGCGTCTTGCCGCCGCGCAGGATGACGTGGCAATCCTCGTTGCCCGTGGTGGCGGCAATGGCCGTCTGGCCGCCCTTGGTGACCGCCATGAAATGATGCGGCTGCGATGCGGCGCTGACCGCGTCCACCGCGATCTTCACGTTGCCGTCGGTACCGTTCTTGAAGCCCACCGGGCACGACAGTCCCGAGGCCAGCTCGCGATGCACCTGGCTTTCCGTGGTGCGCGCGCCGATGGCGCCCCAGGCCACGAGATCGGCGATGTATTGCGGCGTGATCATGTCCAGGAATTCGCAGCCCGCCGGCATGCCCAGCTCGTTGATGTCGCGCAGCAGCCCGCGCGCCAGCCGCAGGCCCTTGTCGATGCGGAAGCTGCCATCGAGATCGGGATCGTTGATCAGCCCTTTCCAGCCCACCGTGGTGCGCGGCTTCTCGAAGTACACGCGCATCACGATCTCCAGTTCGCCCGCGTGCCGCCCGCGCTGCTCCACGAGGCGCTCGGCGTACTCCAGCGCAGCCCGCGTGTCATGGATCGAGCAGGGGCCGATCACCACCGCGAGGCGGTCGTCGCCGCCCGACAGGATGCGGTGCAGGGCCTGCCGGGAGGCACTCACGGTATGCGCCGCGTGGACGCTTGCCGCGCAGTCGCGCATCACCTCTGCCGGCGTGCTGAGCGGAGTGATGGCGCGGATGCGCAGATCATCGGTGGAAGGGTTCACGGTAGTCTCCTTGGGGGTTCCACCGCGACCATAAAAAAGGCCGCCAGTGGTGGCTGGCGGCCTTTTTGGGAATGGTGTCTTGTCGTCAGGACAATCGCGACCAACCCTCCGCCAGCGGCATCGGATAGCCGTAAAACCAAAAATACTGGCGGGTGGCGGGGAAGGTCATGGCGACAAGGAATAACACAGGCTTTTCGCGCATGCAAAGGATGCATGTGAAACCAACGCGCACCGCGAACGCTACACTCGCGCCATGACGTCGCCCTGGAACCTGCTCACCCGCCCTGCCCGCGAACCCATCCGACGCTGGGTGCTCAGCGTGTTTCCGCGCGGCGGCGGCGGTCACGTGGACTACGACCATCCGCTGGGCGACCCCGGCTTGTTCGGCCCGGACAGCGCCACCTGGCGCGTGCACGCCGACTTCGCCGGCATGCTCGCGGGCGGACTCGCTGCCTTGATGCTGCAGACCTTGCATCCGCTGGCGCTCGCGGGGGTGTGGGATCACTCCAACTTCCGCGAGGACCTGGTCGGCCGCCTGCGCCGCACCACCTCGTTCGTCAGCGGCACCAGCTACGCCCCGCTGGATCAGGCGCAGATGCTGATCGATCGGGTGAAGCACATCCACGCGCAGGTGAAGGGCGTGGCCGAAGATGGACGGCCATACGCGGCCGACGATCCCGACCTGCTCACCTGGGTGCACGTCACCGAAGCCTACAGTTTTCTGCAGGGCTACCGTCGTTACAGCCATATCGCCCTGCCCGCCGGCGCGGCGGATCGCTACTACGATGAAGTACGGCGCATTGCGCAAGCCCTGGGCGCCCGCGAGGTGCCCGCCTCCGAGGCGCAGATCGCCGCCTATTTCAAGCGCATGCGGCCCGAGCTTCGATTCAGCGGACGCTCGCGCGAAGTGTTGGACGTGCTCTACCGCGTGCGGCTCCCCGTGCCCGTGGCGGGCTTGTCGCGCGACGTGTTCCTGCAGGCCGGCGCCGCCTTGTTGCCGCCCTGGGCGGATGTGCTGCTGGAACGCACACCGCTGCAACGCGCCCAGTCGCGCTTGGCGGCCAGGGCCCTGTGGTCGGTCGCACCCGTGTTTCGCATGGCCCTGCCCGATGGCATCGCCAGCCGCGCATGCATGCGCGTCGGTGTCAGCCCCGATACCCTGCAGCACTGGCATTGAAGCTTGGCCCGCGGCCGCAGCCAACGCGGCGCGATTGACTCCGCCGGCCGATACGCTAACGTCGCCGGACCTGAACGCCCTGCGCATATGCAAGGAAAGGCACGAGGCAGCTCACCGTGGCGACGCTCATTCCATCCCGAAACAGTTGCCTGCCGCAGATGACCGGCGGCGAGAAGCGCTTTTCCGAACGCCTGGAGCAGAAGCTCGAGGACGATTACCTGCTGTGGTACGACGTGGCCATCGGCCCGAAGCAACGCCGGCCCGACTTCATCGTGTTCCATCCGCGGCGCGGGCTGCTGGTGCTGGAGGTGAAGGACTGGAAGCCGGGCAGCATCCAGCAGGCGGACCGCACCTTGTTCACCCTGATCGCCGGCAACAGCAGCCAGAAGGAACACAGCCCGCTGATGCAGGCCCGCGACGGCGCGAATGAAATCGCCAAGGTGCTGCAACGCGATCCCGCGCTGTGCTATCCGCCGGGCCATGCCTATGAAGGCCGCCTGCAGATGCCGCTGGGCTACGGCGTGGTGTTCGCCAACATCAGCCGCAAGCATTTCGAGGCCGGCCAGCTCGAATCGGCCATTCCCGCGCATCTGGTGATCTGCCAGGACGAGATGTACGAGTCGGTGGAATCGGAGGCGTTCCAGGAGCGCCTGTGGGCCATGTTTCCGCAGGTGTTTCCCACCGCGCTCACCCTGCCCCAGATCGACCGCGTGCGCTGGCACCTGTTCCCCGACATTCGCCTGGAAGCCGGCGATGGACAGTTCGGCCTGTTTGCCGGCGGCGAGCGGAGCAAGTCCACGAAGGTGGCCATTCCCGACCTGATCCAGGTGATGGACGCGCAGCAGGAATTGCTGGCGCGCTCGCTGGGCGATGAACACCGCATCATTCACGGCGTCGCCGGTTCCGGCAAGACGATGATCCTGGGCTTTCGCGCCATGGAGCTGGCGCGCACCCTGTCCAAGCCCGTCCTCGTGCTCTGCTACAACACGGCGCTCGCCGCGCGGCTCGAACAGCTGATGGGCGAACGCGGTCTCAGCGACAAGGTGCAGGTCTACAACTTCCATCGCTGGTGCCGCAGCATGCTCACTGCCTACCACGTGCCGGTGCCGGAAGACGGCCCGCACGTGGCCGAAGAGCTGCCGCCCGCGGTCATCGCCGGCGTGGACAGCGGGCAGATTCCACGCTTCCAGTACGGCGCCGTGCTGATCGACGAAGGCCACGATTTCGAGCCAGAGTGGTACAAGCTCATCGTGCAGATGATCGATCCCAACACCAACTCGCTGCTGGTGCTGTACGACGATGCGCAGAACATCTACGGCCAGGCCAGCCGCAAGAAGCTCAGCTGGAAGAGCCTGGGCGTGCAGGCGCAGGGCCGCACCACCATCCTCAAGCTCAACTACCGCAATACGCTGGAGATCCTTTCGGTGGCGCGTGGTTTCGCCAGCGAGCTGCTGCTGGGCCGCGACGAAGGCGACGACGGCATTCCGCTGATCGAACCGCAGAGCGCCGGCCGTCGCGGCGCCTTGCCCGAACTTATCCGCGTCGAGCAGCAGAAAGACCAGTTGCCCGCGATCATCCAGCGCCTGCGCGACGAACGCTCCGCGGGGCGCCGCCTGTCGGACATGGCGGTGATCTTCCGCAACGGCTGGGAAGGCGAGAAGCTGCACGAAGCCTTGCAGCAGGCCGGCATTCCCAGCCAGCTCGCCGAAGGCAACGGCTCAAGCTCGCTCTTCGTGGTGGACGACACGGTGAAGTTGATCACCATGCATTCCAGCAAGGGCCTGGAATTTCCCTTGGTGATCATCCCGGGACTCGGTTCGCTGCCCAAGCCGGGCAAGAACGAGACCGAGGAAGCCCGCCTGCTCTATGTGGCGATGACGCGCGCGACGGAGCGGCTGGTGATGATCCATCACGAGGATTCGATCTTCAGCCAGCGCATCCGCAACTCGATCAACGAGGTGCAGCAGCAGTTGGCCAGTAGTTGATTCGCTGGCTTCTTGCGGGGATTGTGTGTGGGATGATGGCATCGCGATCTTTTCTTTATAACGGTGAGACGCAAAGCCATCGCCCGCCTTCATAAGAACCGTCATTCCTGCGAAGGCAGGAATCCAGTGGCTTTACGCTTGGTTGTCGCGTGGAGTTTGGTCGACACTTTTGGCCTCTCCACAACATGGCCACGTAGGCGGCCAAATCGCGGGGACGCTCCAAAAGATCACCTCTACGCGACAACCAAGCGTAAAGCCACTGGATCCCGGCCTGCGCCGGGATGACGGTTCCTTTGAAGTGAAGGGGCAAGAACGACCGCCACCATCGCAAGGTGACAGCGCTGCCGGCGCCCCCTCTCTCGCTGCGAGGTAAAGAGGAGCAACACCAAAGCGTTCCGCTCGCGACGCCAAACTCCCTACCCCCACCTTCGGCCGCGGATCCCCCTTCCCTTGCCGCCTCCGTGGGTTTAAACAGTAGGACAAATAGCCACCGGTGAAGTGTCCATGCGCGACCTGCTCGACGACGCCGTACTTGCACCCCAGCCGCTCGACTACGCGCTGACGCTTCCGGCCAGCTTCTACACCGATCCACGCATGCCGCACCTGGACGCGCGAGCGATCTTCGCGCGTAGCTGGCAGCTGGTTTGCCATCAGTCCCAGATTCCCGGTTCGGGCGATCACGTGGTGACGGAGATCGCCGGCCTGCCGCTGCTGGTGGTGCGCGGCGAAGACGGCGTCGTCCGTGCGTTCCACAACGTCTGCCGTCACCGCGCGGGCCCCATCGCCAGTTGCGATGGAAAAGGCGCGAAGGCGTTGCGCTGCCGCTATCACGGCTGGACCTACGGACTCGATGGCGTACTGCGCGGTGCGCCGGAAATGGGACGCACGCAGGATTTCAATCCGTCGGACATCCGCCTGCCCGAGGTGCGCGTGCAGGTGTGGCAAGGACTGGTGTTCGTGGCCATCGGCAACGCGCCGCCCTTCCATGACGTGGTCGCCGGCATCGATGAACGGCTGGGGCCGGAGCGCTCGCTGGAGAACTACCAGTTCCATCACCGGGCGAGCTATGAGGTGGCATGCAACTGGAAGGTGTACGTGGACAACTACCTGGAGGGTTACCACGTTCCGCACATCCATCCCGGCCTCAACAGCCTGCTCGACTACCGCAGCTACATCACCGAAACGGCGCAGTGGTATTCGTTCCAGTACAGCCCGCTGGAAAGTTCGGGCGACCTGTATGGCAGCGGCGAGGCGCTGTACTACTTCATCCATCCCAACACCATGCTCAACATCCTGCCGGCGCGCCTGCAGACCAATCGCGTGCTGCCGCTGGGCGTGGACCGCTGCCGCGTGGAGTTCGATTTCTATTACCCGCCCGACGACAGCGCAGAAGCGCAGGCGCGCCGCGCGCGCGACATCGAGTTCAGCGACGAGGTGCAGGACGAGGACGTCACCATCTGCGAGGACGTGCAGCGCGGGCTGGCCTCCGGCTCGTACGACGCCGGCCGCCTGAATCCGTTGCGCGAAAATGCCGTGCACCATTTCCACGAGATGGTGCGCCGCGCCTATCGCGAAACGAAGGTCGAGGCATGAATGGCAGCACGCGGGTGATCGGCCAGTGGACCCTGGTCGCACTGGTGATCGGCAACATCATCGGCTCGGGCATCTTCGTGTTGCCCGCGGCCATGGCGCCGTTCGGCGCGGCCAGCCTGCTCGGCTGGGCCATCACGCTGTGCGGTGCGCTGGCGCTGGCGCGGATCTTCGCGTGGCTGGCGCAAGGCATTCCCAATCACGGCGGCCCTTATGCCTATGCGCGCTGCGCGTTCGGCGACACCACCGGCTTCCTGGTGGCGTGGAGCTACTGGATCTGCACCTGGTCGGCCAATGCCGCGCTCGCCGTGGCGTTTACCGGGAGCCTTGGCGCACTGTGGCCCGCCGTCACTTCGACGCCGCTGCGCAGCGCGCTGTGTGCGCTGGCCGCACTGTGGGTATGCACGGGCATCACGCTGGCTGGCGTGCGCGAGGCCGGCCGTGTCGCGATGGTGACCACGCTGCTCAAGCTGGTGCCGCTGCTGCTGTTTGGATTGATCGGCCTGGCAACGTTGAACGCCGGCTCGTATCACCCGTTCAACCCCGTAGGAGAGCCGCTGCCCCACGTGGCGCTTTCCACCGCCACGCTGGCGCTGTGGGCCTTGCTGGGGCTGGAAACGGCGACGGTGCCCACCGGTGTGGTGAAGGATCCGCTGCGTACCGTGCCGCGCGCGACCATGATCGGCACCCTGGTCGCCGGCCTGGCGACCATGCTGGCCTGCACCGTGGTCATCGGCATGCTTCCTGGCAGCGAGCTCGCCGCGTCGCCGGCGCCCATGGCCGCGGCAGCCACGCACGCCTGGGGATCCACGGCGGGCATGGTGGTTGCCGCGGTGGCCGTGGTGTCGTGCTTCGGCACGTTGAACGGCTGGGTGTTGCTGGTGGCGCAGACCACCATGGCAGCCGCGCAGGACGGCATGTTTCCGCGCCTGTTCGCGCGGGTGGACAAACACGGCACGCCATGGATCGGATTGCTGATCAGCAGCGTGCTGACCAGCGTGTTGATTGCCGCCAATTTCACGCGCTCGCTGGTGGCGCTGTTCACCTTTGTGATCCTGCTGTCCACCGCGACCAATCTCTTGCCCTACCTGATCGCCACGCTGGCGTGGTGGCGCCTTGAAGGCCTCCGCTCGCGCTGGCCGCGCCGGCTGGTGGCCGCCTTGGCGCTGGCCTTCTCGGTCTGGGCGCTCGCCGGAGCGGGCACGGAGCCGCTGCTGTGGGGCGCCGTATTGCTGCTGGCCGGCGGCCCGTTCTACCTCGGCTGGCGACTGCTGAGGCGCAAGGCGCCCATGCTGCCGGACCACTCGGCTTGACCCGGTGTTGACGCCTCTTTCGCGGGTAGCGCAGTCTGATCGGGCTGCATATCCGGGAGAGGCGACCATGAAGCGGATCGTGTGGACCGTGTTGGTGCTGTTCGGACTGGCGAGTCCCACGGTATCCGCGCAGGGGTTGAACGGCGTGGTCACGGCCTACGTCGACCTCTACGCGGGCCCGACCCAGGCTATCCCACCATCGCGCAGCTGCCCGCAGGCACCAGCGTCGCCATCCAGGGCTGCACGGCGGGCTGGGCGTGGTGCGACGTGATCACCATGGGCGTGCGTGGCTGGGTGGCGGGCACGTTCGTGCAGTACGCCTATCAGAACCAGCCGGTATACGTGGCCGACTATGGCGCCCGCATCGGCATTCCCATCGTCACGTTTTCCATTGCGGCGTACCGGGGCTCGTACTACGTGAACCGGCCGTTCTACCGGAATCGCGATTACTGGTATGGCCGTCCGTTTGCGCCACGTCCGCCGCCGCGTCCGCCGGGCTGGCGTCCTGGCGCACGGCCACCGGCGCCGGGTTACCGGCCGCCACCGGGTGGCGGGCACCGTCCGCCGCAAGGCCGTCGTCCTCCACCGTCGCAGGGTTCTCGCCCGCCAGCGGACCATCGCCCAGGGCCCGGGCCGAATCCCGGCGCACGTCCTCCCGGCCAGAATCCTCGCCCGCCTCAAGGCAATCGACCGCCCCAGGGCAATCGCCCACCGCCGAACCAGGGTGGCAACCGGCCACCGCCGGGACAGGGAAACCAGCGCCCCGCGCCGCGACCGCAGACACGCCCGGCGCCGGGCGACAAGGGCGGTCATCAGGCCGCATGAGTGAGCGCACGCGCCGCGATGCGTCGGTTTGTGCCGGCGAGCGTCGGCAGCGCGAAGTGAAGCACGCGGCACCTGCCCTGACGTAAACGATTTTTCCCGGACGTTGACGCGATATCGCGGCGCAAGCCGTGTGGCATGGCTCTTGCCGCTCGAAACGGCGAGAGGCCAAGTTCCCGCAAGGACGCGCAGGGCCATCCCGGCAGGCGCGTGCCAGGCATCATGAAGTGCTTTCCCGCGATCGCGGGCGGGCGCATCATGCAGTGCAGGCACGCGACCGGCCATCGCAGCAGCAGGCTCTCGCATGAGTGTCAACGCACAAGACTGGTCCACCCGGCGGTGCCCCTACCCGGTCACGGTGCGCTTGCCGCTGGCCGCGGCCAACGACAGCCACGTGCATCGGCGCCGTTACGTATCCGTGGGTTGGAAGTTCACCCTGGCATTCGCGGTGTCGCTGGCCTGGGCCAGCTTCGCGTACCTGTTGTCGTCCCAATGGACAGCGGCACTGGCAACGCCGGCGCAGCGACTGCTGGCGCATGGACTGGTACTGGGCATCGCGGTGCTCCCGGCTTTCATGAACACGTTCCTGGCGGTGGGGCTGCTGCTGGATCGCCGCCCCGAACGCTCGCGTTTCGCCGACGACGATTTCCCCGCCGTGACGCTGCTGATCGCGGCGCACAACGCGCAGGACACCCTGCTCGACACACTGGCCAGCATCGCGGCGCAACGCTATCCCGCGCCGATGCAGGTCGTGGTGATCAACGATGGATCCACCGACGGCACACTGCAGCGCTTGCGCAACCTTGACCATCCCTGGCTGGAGGTGCTCGACCTCGCCTGTCCCGGCGGCAAGGCGAAGGCGCTGAATGCGGGTTTGCGGTTCGCCGCGCATGCCCTCACGGTGACGCTGGATGCCGATGCACACCTGCATCCCCTCGCGCTGCGGCAACTGGTGACGCGCTACATGAGCGAGCCGCCGAACACCGCCGCGGTGGCGGGCGCCGTGCTGGTGCGCAATTCGCGGGAAAACCTGGTGACGCGCATGCAGGAGTGGGATTACTTCCACGGCATCTCGGCCACCCGGCGGGTACAGAGCCTTTGCCAGGGCACGCTGGTCGCGCCCGGCGCGTTCTCGCTCTATCGCACCGACATCCTGCGCGTCGTCGGCGGCTGGACTGAATGCGCCGGCGAGGATATCGTGCTGACCTGGGCCCTCCTGCGCGACCACCATCGCGTGGGCTACGCGGAGGATGCAATCGCCTTCGTGCGCGTGCCCTCATCGCTCGCGCATTTCATGCAGCAACGCCGGCGCTGGGCCCGCGGCACGGTGGAGGCCTTCAAGGCCCATGGTCCGCTGCTGTTCCGGTGCAGGCTGAGCACGTTCTTTATCGGCTGGAGCCTGCTGTTTCCGTACGTCGACCTGATCTACTCCGTGGCGCTGATACCCGCCGTGCTGCTGGCCTGTACGGGCGTCTACTGGTTGGCCGGCTCCGCGCTGGCCTTTGCCCTGCCCACGGCATTGCTCGCCAACGCAGTGATCCACGCGGTGCAATCGCGCATGTTCCGCGCGCTCGGGCTGGGCGTGCGCAGGAATCCGATCGGACTGCTGGGTTACGCGCTGATCTACGGGCCGCTGATCAAGTGCGCGAACGTGATGGGTTACCTGTCCAGCATCGTGGCGCGACGCGAACGCGCCTGACCACGCGGCTGTTCTATGCAGCCGCCCATGGCCACCAGCCGCGCTGTCGTTGCGCGTAGCGGTCCGCGGCGTACTCGAAGCGATTGCGGGCGCTGATGCCGCCGCACGCCGCGTAGAGCGGGAGAAACAATGGCCCCAGCGCCATGTACTGGAACACGTGCGCGCGCTCGTGATCGGCCAGGGAAATGCACGGCTCGCTGCGCAGCCCGGCACGGTGCGCATAGGTGAAGCACGGCGTATCCAGCGTGTCGCAGGAATAGAGGATCACGTTGCCCAAGGTGAGCGCTCCGCCGGCTCCTGCATGCGGCATGCGTCGGAATGCCAGCGCGTACTCGCGGCGCCGCCATTCTGGCCGGGCGCCCCAGGGCATGCACGCCAGGCCCGCGAGCAGGCCCAGTGCGCTGTTGGGCAAGGTCCAGACGATGCCCGCCAGCAAGGCCAGCCCTTGCCGCGCCATGGTTCCGGCCCCTCGCTCGCGCACGTCGTCCTCCTTGTTTCCCCGCACTGGCAACACCATCTGAGGCAGCAATGAGTCTTGGCCATCGAGGCCCGCCATGTCCACCACGCTGTCGATTCCCTGCCCCCACTGTTCGGCGCTCAACCGCGTGCCGGACGAACGCCTGGGCGAACATCCGGTTTGCGGGCGCTGCAAGCAGCCGCTGTTCGAGGGCAAGCCGGTCGCGCTCACCGCCAACAACTTCGACGCGGTGGCAACGCGTGGCGACCCGCCCGTGGTGATCGATTTCTGGGCGCCGTGGTGCGGCCCGTGCATGAGCTTCGCACCGGTGTTCGCCGAAGCGGCACGCGGCCTGGAACCTCAGCTGCGCCTGGCCAAGGTCGATACCGAAGCGCAACCTGCGCTGGCCCAACGCTTCGGCATCCGCAGCATTCCGACCCTGCTGGTGATGCGCAATGGCCGCGAGGTGGCGCGCCAGGCCGGCGCGCTCAACGGCATGCAGTTGCGTCAGTTCCTGGCCAACGCGCTGCGCTGACGGCGCACTCAGGAACTGCAGGAAAGCATCGAACAGCCAGCCTTGTGCATCGCCCATGCCGGGCGCTTGCGCGCAAAGCGCTCGCGGCCGGGCTGGTCGTCGTAAGGGTGGCGCATGACCTCCAGCAGTTCGTGGATGCCGCCGTAATCGCCTTGCGTCGCGCGGTCGATGGCTTCCTGCGCGAGATAGTTGCGCAGCACGTAGCGCGGGTTGGCCGCGCGCATGCGTTCGCGACGTTGCTCGCCGGAAAGCGCGTCGTGGCGCACGCGCGCCGCATAGTTTTCCAGCCAGGCCTGGAACGCCGGCTCGTGCTGCTGTCGCTTGGCCTCGTCATAGAACGATTCCTGCAGCGGCACCAGCGATGGCTGCTCGGGGTCGACATCGGCCAGCGCGCGGAAGAACAGCGTCATGTCCACTTCCGCCTCGCTGAGCAAGGCGTGGAGTTCGCGCATGCGTTCCACGTCGGCGTCTTCACAGACCGCGAGACCCAGCTTGCGCGCGATGTTGTCGCGATCCGCCTGCGCATACACCGCCGCGTAGCGATCCAGCCCCGCCTGCAGCGCTTCCGTGCCGTTGAACAGTGGCGCCAAGGCCATGGCGAGGCGGCTGAGGTTCCACCACGCCACATTCGGCTGCTGGCCAAAGCGGTAACGCCGCCGGCCGGCATCGGTGGTGTTGGGCGTCCACTCCGGATCGAAGTTGTCTATCCAGCCATACGGGCCGTAGTCGATGGTGAGCCCCAGGATGGACATGTTGTCCGTGTTCATCACGCCATGCACAAAGCCCACACGCATCCAGTGCGCCACCATGCGCGCGGTGCGTTCGCAGATCTCGGCGAACCATGCGGCATAAAGCGGCTCGCCGGTGCCTTGCAGGCCCGGGAAATCACGACGAATGGTGAAATCGGCCAGCTGCTTCAACAGCGCGATGTCGCCCCGCGCCGCCGGCAATTCGAAGTTGCCGAAGCGAATGAACGAAGGCGCCACGCGACACACGATGGCGCCCGGCTCCGGCTGCGGGTGCCCGTCGTAGAACATGTCGCGCACGACGGTGTCGCCCGTCACCACCAGGCTGAGCGCGCGCGTGGTGGGCACGCCCAGATGATGCATCGCCTCGCTGCACAGGAACTCGCGGATGGACGAGCGCAGCACCGCTCGCCCATCCGCGCCGCGCGAATACGGCGTGCGGCCGGCGCCCTTGAGTTGAAGCTCCCAGCGCTCGCACGCCGGCGTGAGCACCTCGCCCAGCGAAATCGCGCGGCCATCGCCGAGCTGGTCGGCCCAGACGCCGAACTGATGCCCGCCGTAATTGGCTGCGAACGGCTGCATGCCTTCGAGCAAGGCGTTGCCGCCGAGAACCTGCGCCAGGCCGGGGCTTTCCATCGCCGCCGCATCCAGCCCAAGAACCTGCGCCATGTCCGCCGACCAGGCCACCACCCTTGGCGCCGCCACGGGCGTCGGCGTGACCCTGGAATACAGGGCGCCCAGCACCTGGCGCGGATGCAGGCCCTGCTCGGCGTCCGCTGGCAGCTCGCGAACGAAGGCGTTGTCGAAGTTCAGATGTGTCATGGCAGCCGCTGGCAAGGAGGAACGCCCGTGGTGATCCGCGCCACGAACGCACGAAATTCCTGCGGAAAAACGCAGGATATTGCGCGATTCAGCATTGTGAAAATTGTGACAGTCTTGCGAGAAACTTGCGTCGAAATTCAGTGCCGATTGGCATTTGTGTATCGCGTGTGAAACTGGTTATATGCGCCCTGAACGGCCGCGCAGGGGCGGCCGGGAGCCCGAATATGCACATGCTTCTCGCACGTTCCGCCTTCGGTCGCGGAATGCAGCTGGTGGCAGGGATGCTGAATCACAAGGACACGCAGGACGTCCGCAACCATCAACGTCAGGGGCACGGCTTTCAGCTCGTCTCCTGGCAGCCCGGCGCACATTCGCGACGCGAAGACGAACTCGCGCGCCGTCGCCAGAATCCGTTCGGCTGAGCGGCGCTGCGCGTCCGCGCGCATCACGCGTCCGCTGGTGCTTCAAAGATGCGCGCGATCTCGCGCTCTTCAAGTGCGCGCCATTCGCCCTGCGCCAGGCCGTCCAGCGTCAAGGCGCCCACGGACACCCGCGACAGCGTTTCCACGTGATTGCCGACGGCGGCGAACATGCGTCGCACCTGGTGGTAGCGCCCTTCCGTCAGCGTGAGGCGCGCGCGGCGCGGTGACAGCACGTGCAACGTCGCGGGTTCGAGCGGATCCTTCTCCGATTCCAGCATCATCGTGCCGCTGGCGAACAGCGCGGCCTCGTCGCCGCGAAGATCACTGGCCAGCGTCGCCTCGTACACCTTCGCCACGCAGGACTTGGGTGAAATGATCCGGTGCAGCAGCGCGCCGTCGTCGGTGAAGAGCAGCAGCCCGGACGTGTCGCGATCGAGCCGCCCCACCGTGGAAAGCGCGGGATCGCGCATGCGATAGCGCGGCGGCAGCAGGTCGTAGACCACGCGCCCGATGTCCTTGCGCGAGCAGGTCGCGCCCAGCGGCTTGTTCATCATCAGCACCAGGCCAGCGGGCGGATCCAGTGGCTCGTCGTCGATGCGGATGTGTTCGTGCGGCACCTTGTCGTCGGCGTACAGCACCTCGCCGTCCGGATCGGTGATGCGGCCTTCGCGGAACATCAGGGCGACATCCTTGCGGCTGCCGTAACCCAGGTTGGCGATCAGCTTGACCAGTTTCATGCGCGTACCCCGCGAGCCTCGATCACCTTGAAACCGTCCTGCATCACCACGGCGCGAACCTCGTTGAAACGCGAGGCCAGAGTGGCCTCATAGGGAAGATGGCGATTGGCCACCAGCCAGAATCTGCCATGCGGCAGCAGCGCATCGGCGGCGGTATCGATAAAGGCGCGACCCAGCTCCGGCAGGTCGGCGCGCCCCTGATGAAAAGGCGGATTGCTGACGACGACGTCGTAGCGCTTGGGCAAGCCTTGCGTCACGTCGTGCCAATGCACCTCAAACGCCACATCCCGGCCGCTGTCGCTCAGCGCGCGCTCAAGGTTCTGTCGCGCCGGCTCCAGCGCGCGCGCCTCGGCTTCGTAGAGGTCGACGCTCGACACGGCCGGGCAACGCGCGATCAGCTGCGCGGACAGATAGCCGTAGCCCGCGCCGAGATCCGCCACGCGGCCGGCAAGATCCGCGGGCAGATGTTCCGCCAGCAAGGCGGATGCCGTATCCACCCGGTCCCAGGCAAACAGGCCAGGACGGCTGACGTAACCCGCATCGTTCAGGCGCGGCGCATCGAGCACCGTCCATGCGTCCAGTAGGCCGCGATCCATCGTTGCCCCCAAGGGCTGCGTCCAGAACACGCGGCATTTGTGCTTGGACAGCGTGTGCAGCGGACCCGCCAGGCTCGCCAGATCGCCCTCGGCGGATTTCGCGCCTTCGGCATTGGGCACGGCGGCCAGCACCACGCCGCCTTCCGACGCGCGTTGCAGCGCCTGCGCGAACAAGGCGCGCGCCTCATCGCGCTGGCGCGGCGGCAGCACCAGCACCAGCGGAAAAAGTTCGTTGCCGCCGGGCGGCGCCACATGCAGGCCGCTGCGCGTCAGGGCTTCCGCGAAAGGCTTGAAGCCCTGCTCGCATACCCAGCCCTTCCGTGCCATTTCGCGCAAGCGGAACCCGTCGCGCGCACGCAGGAACAGCACGCGTCCGTCGGCAGGCAGCGCCAGCTCGCCAGTGTCGAAGGGCACGAAAATGGCCTCCAGCGCCGCATCATGGGCTACGGGAGAAAACGGAGAAGGCATCGGGCAGGAAGGTCCGTGAACGGGCGCCTATGTTACCAATCCGCCAGGCGCCCGCTGCTCACCGCATGGAAAGCAACGTCCGCTCACTGACGAACTCCCGCGGCTTGCCACTCAACGGATCGACAAAAGCCAGCCGGCGGGCCAGCAGTTGCAGGGGATGCGCGTGGTCGTCCGGCCGGGGCTCCGGCAGATCCGGGTAGAACGGATCGTAAAGAAGCGGCGCCCCCAGCGCGGCCATGTGCACGCGCAACTGGTGCTTCTTGCCGGTGACGGGTTGCAAGGCGTAGCGCCAGTGGGTGTCGCGGCGCTCCAGCACCGCGATGCGCGTTTCGCTGCTCGGCTCGCCCGGCACTTCGTGCATGCGGAAGAACGGCTCCCCCGCCACGATGCGCGAGCGCCGCACCAGCGGAAACGACAGCGCCGGCAGCGGCGCCGCCCAGGCCTCGTAATCCTTGTCGATGCGACGATCGCGGAACAACGCCTGATAGGCGGCACGGCTGGCCGGGTTGGCGGAAAACATCACCAGGCCGGCAGTGTGCCGGTCGATGCGATGCAGCGGCACGAGATCGGTGTTGCCCAGCGCACGCGTCAGCCGCGCCAGCACGGTTTCCTCCACGAACCCGCCCGCCGGCGTCACCGGCAGGAAATGCGGCTTGTCCACCACCACCAGGTGGGCGTCGACATGCAGCAGGGTTTCATGGAACGGGATGGACGGCTCCTGTGGCACTTCGCGGAAGTAGTGCACGCACATGCCCGCGCGACAGGACGCATCGGCGCGCAGGGGCTGGCCGGCCTCGTCGAGCACGCGGTCGCGGGCGAAGCGATCCGCCCAGGTGGCGCGGTCGACGCGCGGAAACAGCGCGCACAGCGCATCCAGCACGGAACCCCACGGCCCCTGCGGCAGGTGCACGGTACTGGCGGCGGGTGGACGCGACATCGAAGGGCTCCGGGAAAACACCCGGCAGCTTACCGCCGCCGGGCCGTTTTCCGGCACGAGGGATGGCATGGCGGCGGCCCCGTCCTGTCACGGCGATGACTTGTGACGTACACCATTCCAACGCCTGAACCGTTGGATACACTCGCCGACAGGAGGGTTCCGCACCCAGGGGATGGCGCCACCCAGCGCGCCGAGACACTACGCGAGGCAGCACATGGATAAGCCGGCACACCACGCTCGGCACGCGCTTACTTCGACACCCCGGCACGCACGGCGATGCGCCGCGTGGCTGGCCACCCTTGCACTTGCCATGCTGTCGCCCCTACATGCCGCCACCCTGGACCCGGCCGTGCTGCCGCAGGTGCAGGCGGCCACCTTCGAGGTGGTCATACCCAAGCCGGAGAAAGACCCCCTCACCTACGAAAAGCCGCTGCCGCTGGACCAACTGCCCTACCAGGAGCGCACGGACAAGTACTACTCCGTCGGCACCGCCTTCGCGATCGGCGACAACCGCTACGTCACGGCCGGCCACGTCATCGCGCTCGGCGTCGACAGCCTGATGGGCGAACCGGCGCTGCGCGATGCCAGCGGCCATGTCTATGCCATCGACAAGGTCACGCGCTACTCGCTGCACGAGGATTTCGTCGAGTTCACGCTCAAGGACCCGCCCAAGGTCGCGCCGCTCGCGGTGAACACGCAGCCCGAGATGAACCAGGTGGTCTACGCCGTAGGCAATGCGCTGGGCACCGGCATCGTGATCCGCGACGGCCTGTACACCTCGCAGACGCCGGAGGAGCAGGACGGCCGCTGGAAATGGCTGCGCTTCTCCGCCGCCGCCTCGCCAGGCAACAGCGGCGGCCCGCTGCTGGACAAGGACGGCAAGGTCATCGGCGTGGTGGTGATGAAATCGCCCGACGAGAATCTCAACTACGCGCTGCCCATCGACCTGGTGCTGAAGGCGCCCGCCAACCTCGGCGACATCGACACGCGCGAGAGCTACCAGCTAGACGTGATCGAGGACCGCCACACCGGCGCGTTCAAGGCCCAGTTCCCGCTGCCCAAGTCGTTCGCGGATTTCAGCGCGACCTACCAGAAGCTGCACAACGCGGACGTGGACCAGAAGCTGCACGAGCTCTTGGCCGAGAACGCCGCCACGCTGTTTCCCAACGGCCCGGGTTCGAGCCGGCTGCTGCACAGCAACGCCACGCTCAACCCGTTCCCCACCCTGCTTCACCGCAACAGCAACGGCAACTGGGTCATCGCCACGGCGAACGCAGGCAAGGCCACGCTGCCCCGCAACGGCTATCTCGAACGCGCTCTGGTCGGCCAGCAGGTGATGTTCCACCTGCGCAAGCCCGACGACATCACCAGCAAGCAGCTTTACGGCGATTCCAAGCTGTTCATGGACCTGGCGCTGAAGGCCGCGCCGCTGCAGCGCCGCGTCGGCACGGAACAGGTGAAGATCACTTCGCTGGGCAAGCCCTCGCTGGAGCGCGACTACACCGACGCCTACCAGCGGCGCTGGCAGATCCGGGAATGGCCGATGGCATACGACAACGGCCTGGTGGTGGCCTTCCTGCTGCCGGTGCCGGACGGCTACGCGGCCATGCTCCGCATGACCAACAACCGCACCGAGCATGAGGACATGGCGGACATGAAGCAGCTGGCCAACTTCGTCTACGTGTCCTACAGCGGCACGCTGGCGCAGTGGAAGGAGTTCCTGGCCCAGACCGAACTGCTGCCCAGCGTGCTGTCGGACATCGCCATCCGCTTCGACTATGGCGGCGACTTCAAGTACCAGTCCAAGCGCATCGGTTTCGCCTATACGCCCACGCTGCAAAAGATCGATGCCGACAGCCAGCTCGTGCTCGGCATGTCCTACTTTCAGGATCACGGCAAGACGATCTGGGACGTCTCCAAGGTGCAGGTGAAAGCCAACGTGGAAAACGCCGAGCGCGTGACGCTCGGCCGCCACGTGGCGCCATCGGATGACCTGGACGACAGCTTCCGCAACTCCTGGGGCAAGATCGTCAACCGCAGCCACCCGGACGACGGCGTGCCGTACAGCGAAAACGACATGACCTACATCGGCACCGTGGGCGGCACCCAGGCCAGCACCGGCGCCAAGCCGGAAGTGCTCTACACCGCGTTCTACGGCGTGGACGGGCCACGTCCCGAAGAGGCGATGAAGGGCAAGCTCAACCTGTTGCTGGAGAAGCTGCAGGTCAACGAGCACTGAGTGGTTGTTGGCGATCTGCGTTTGAGGTCGCCGTACGTGGACATGTACCTCACCGTCATCCCCGCGAAAGCGGGGATGACGGTGAGGGAAAATGAATTCCACGCGATCGCCAACGAACTCTCAGCGCGGCTCGGCGATCTCCGTCTGGCACTCCACCTCAACCTCGGCCGCCGCGGTGTGCGGCACCTGCGGCCGCGCTGACAGCCGCTGGTACCAGCGCCACGACAGCGCGCCGATCAGGGTCAGCACGCTCGCGCCCAGCGCCAGATACACCATGCGCCCGGACAGCAGCGGCGACAGCACGCCGGCCACAATCGCGCACAACAGCAGGCTGCAGAAGGCCTGCACCGAGGACGCGCCGCCGCGGCGATGCGGGAAGCGGTCGAGCAGCAACAAGGTAAGCGTAGGAAACGCCAGCTGCACGCCGATGCCGTGCAGCACCAGCGGCAGCATGGACCAGGGCAGCACCGGCTGCGCCGTGACCAGCGCGATCAGCAGATGCAGCCCGCAGGCCAGCAGCATGGCGCCGTAGCCCATGTTCACCGTATAGGTCACGCTGCGCCGGTTGGCCATGCGGCCGGACAGCCAGGCACCGATCATCAGGCCCGCGACGGTGGGCAGGAACAGCCACGGAAAACCCTGCGCGGACAGGTGCAGCAGGTCGCGGATGATGTGCGGCGCCGAAGCGATGTACAGGAACAGCCCGGCGAAGTTCACCGTGCACGACAGCAGCAGCGGCCAGAACGGGCGATCCCTGCCGAAGCTGATGTAGCCGCGCACCAGCGTGGTCGCGTTGAACGGCGTGCGCGCCGCCGGCGGATGCGTCTCGTCCAGATACAGCACCAGGGCCACCGAGATCAGCAGCGTGAAACCCATCAGCACCCAGAAGATGCCATGCCAGCCGTTGAGGAACAGCAGCTGCGCGCCGACGATGGGCGCGATCACCGGCGCGACGCTGAAGATCATCATCACGCGCGACATCAGCTGTTGCGCGGCCGCGCCTTCCAGGCTGTCGCGCACGATGGCGCGCCCCACCACCAAGCCGGCACCCGCACAGATGCCCTGCAACGAGCGGCAGGCCAGCAGCATGCCGTACGAGGTCGACATGGCCGCGCCCGCGGAGGCCAGCGCATACACCAGCATGCCGGCGACGATCACCGGCTTGCGGCCGATGGCGTCGGAAATCGCGCCGTGGAACAGGCTCATCACCGCATAGGTGACCAGGTACATGCTGATCAGTTGCTGCAGCCCGGTGCTGTCCACGCCAAATCGCTGGCCGATCAAAGGGAACGCCGGAAACACGGCGTCGATCGAGAACGGGCCGATCATCGACAGGCCCGCCAGCAGCCACGGCAGGCTGCGCCGGACGGGGCGCGGGGAAGACGTCATGGGCATGGCACGGCGGGCGAGGAGCGCTGAGTATAGCGGCGCGCCACGCTCGCCCGAGCCATGACGTTCGGCTAGCATGGCCACGCACAGGAGATGGCATGCCTCCCGACCCGAGCCGCTCGGGCAAACCACCCTCCGGGTTGATGATGCCTGCACTGCCGGGTTTTCCGGGGCGCAGGCGCGTGCCTGTTTCCGGGAAGCCTTCCAGAGAAGTTCTTCAGTTGAGGAGACGACGACGTGGGCTTTACCGGTTTTCTTGCCGTCGGCATCGGAGGCGCGCTGGGTTGCTGGCTGCGCTGGACGCTGGGCGTGCTGTTCAACCCCGTGTTTCCCACCGTGCCGCTGGGCACGCTGGCCGCGAACCTGCTGGGCGGCCTGCTGATGGGCGCCGTGCTGGGCATCTTCGATCATTTCCAGACCCTGCCACCGGAGCTGCGCCTGTTCGCCGCCACGGGTTTCCTGGGCGGGCTCACCACCTTTTCCACCTTCTCCGCCGAATCGACCACGCTGCTGCTGCGCCAGCAGTACCTGTGGTTTGGCGGACACCTGGCCCTGCATCTGGCAGGCTCCATCGCGATGACCGTGTGCGGCATCGCGCTTACCCGCGCCGTACTGCGCTAGGAGGGGCCATGAATAACACGCAAGAAGGCGTCCTGCTCAGCTTCTACACCCATGCACGCGCGCGCCACGAGGGCAAGCTGGTCTATGAATGGCTGCTCGAACATGCGCGCCGGCAGGGCATCGGCGGCGGTTCGGCGTTCCGCGCCGTGTGCGGGTTTGGCCGGCATGGCGTGCTGCGCGAGGAGCAGTTCTTCGAGCTTGCGGATGACCTGGCCGTGAAAGTCGAGTTTCTATTGAGTGAGGACCAGTCGCAGGCGCTGTTGCAGACGGTGCGCGACAGCGGCGTCGACGCGGTGTATGCAGTCGCTTGCGCAAGCTTCGGTTGGCTGGGCAAGGCGCCAAACGACCACTGAAGCACGCCGCGCCTGCCGCATCGTCACCACGCGATACGAGGAACGCATGAGTCAGGATTCACTCAAGGCACGCGCCGCCACCCTGCTGGAACACGCCGGCATCCGGCTCGACGGCTCACGCCCCACCGACATGCACGTGCACGACGAGCGCCTCTATGCGCGCGTGTTTGCGCACGGCTCGCTCGGCCTGGGCGAAAGCTACATGGACGGCTGGTGGGACAGCGAGGACCTGCCGGGCATGTTCACCCGCATTCTCGGCGCGCAGCTGGACACGGAGCTGAAAACGCTCGATACCCTGCTGGCGCACCTGAAGGCGCGTTTCATCAACCTGCAGCGGGGCGACCACGCGTTCGAGATCGGCCGCGTGCACTATGACCTGGGCAACGACCTGTTCCAGGCCATGCTGGGCAAGCGGCTGGTCTACTCCTGCGGCTACTGGGCGCAGGCGAGCAACCTGGACGACGCGCAGGAGGCCAAGCTCGACCTGATCTGCCGCAAGCTGCGCCTGCAACCGGGCCAGCGCGTGCTGGACATCGGCTGCGGCTGGGGCGAGGCGCTGAAATTCGCCGCCGAGCGCTACGGCGTGCAGGGCGTGGGCATCACGGTGTCGGAGCAGCAGGCCGCGTTCGCGCGCCAACTGTGCGCCGACCTGCCGGTGGAGATACGCCTGCAGGACTATCGCCAGCTCGACGAGCCGTTCGATGCCATCTTCTCCATCGGCATGTTCGAACACGTGGGCGCGCTGAACTATCGCACCTACTTCGAGGTGGCCCGCCGCTGCCTGCGCAACGACGGCCTGTTCGTCCTGCACAGCATCGGCAGCAACGGCTCGCCCGGCCGGCCCGACCCGTGGATCGAGAAATACATCTTCCCCAACTCGATGATTCCGGCCGCCAGCCAGGTGGCCGAGGCGCTGCAGAACCTATTCGTGGTGGAGGATTGGCACAACTTCGGCGCCGACTACGACCTGACGCTCACCGCGTGGCGCGCCAACTTCGACGCCGCCTGGCCGCAGCTCAGGGAGCACTACGACGACCGCTTCCGCCGCATGTGGCGCTTCTATCTGGCCGTGTCGGCCGCCGTGTTCCGCAGCCGGCGCGACCAGCTCTGGCAGCTCACGCTCAGCCCGCACGGCGTGCCCGGCGGTTATCGCGTGCCCCGCTGATTTCGCTTGCAGCGGGCCACGAGGCCCACGATAGTGCCCTTATCCGCGGGCGCAGCCATTGCGCCCGCCATGACACGCTGTTCGCCTTTGCCCCGGAATTTGCCTTGAAACTGCTTCGACGACTGGCCGTTGCACTGGCCCTGAACCTGCTGCTCGTCACCGCGGCCGCCGCCGTGCCGGGCCTGTGGGTCGCCAGGAACGAACACGCCACGGTCTACCTGTTCGGTACCGTGCACCTGCTGCCTTCGGACACGCACTGGAAATCGCCCGCGCTGGAGAAGGCGCTGGACGAGAGCCAGCGGCTGAGCATCGAAATCGTCGACGACGACACCGCCTCCATGCAGGGCCTGGTCATGCAGCACGGCCTGGATCCTGGCCAGCCGCTGTCCAGCAAGCTCAACGAGAAGGAGCGCGCGCAACTGGAACAGGCCGCGCAAACCGCCAGGCTGCCGGGGGGCGCGGCCGCGCTGCAGCCCATGCGTCCCTGGCTGGCCGCGCTCACCTTGACCATGGCCCCGCTGATGCAGGCAGGGCTGGATCCGAACCAGGGCGTGGACAAGCTGCTCAAGGCGCACATGCAGCAGGCGGGCAAGCCGGTGGACGGGCTGGAAACGGCCGAGCAGCAGATCATGATGCTGGCCGGCCTGCCCGAAGCCATGCAGCTGGATTTCCTGCGCGAATCGTTCAAGGACGTCGCCGAGGGTCCGGCCAAGCTGCATGAGCTGATCGATGCCTGGCGCAATGGCGACACCGCGGCCATCGCCCGCATCGAGGACGAAGACCTGCGCAAGGACAGCCCGCAGCTCTACCGGCAGCTGATCGTCGAGCGGAACCAGGCCTGGGCCAGGACCATCGCCGAACGCATGCGGCAACCGGGCGTGAGCTTTGTCGCGGTAGGCGCCGGCCATCTCGCCGGGCCCGACAGCCTGCAGGAACAACTGCGCAAGCTCGGCGTCTCCGTCACGCGCGAGTGATACCTGCCTTGTGGCCTTGAACCGCATCGGCGCAGTCAATAACCTCGGGCCGCATGCCGACATCCATCATCGTCGTTGACGACTTTCTCGAAGATCCCGTCGCCTTTCGCGACGCCGCGCTGAAGCTTACCTACCCGCCGCAGGAAGGCTCGTTTCCAGGGCGCAATTCGCTCGAACGCCTGCCGCTGGACGGCCTGGCCGAATACGTGTCGCACATCGTGGGCGAGCCGCTCGCGCTGATGACGCCGCCCCAGTCGCACGGCAAATGCCGCATCACCCTCGCCGCCGACAAGGGCAAGGCCAAGGTGCATACCGACCCCTCGCACTGGTCCGGCGTGCTCTACCTGAGCCGGCCGGAAGACTGCCGCGGCGGCACGGATTTCTACCGCCACATTCCCACCAACACGGACCGGCGCCCGCTCAACCACGACGAACTGGCGGCGATGGGCTACGACAGCATCGAGGCGATGCATCGCGACATCATCGAAAAAGACACCAACGACGACAGCAAGTGGGAGCTCACCATGAGCGTGCCCATGCGCTTCAACCGGCTGGTGCTGCTGCGCCCCTGGCTGTGGCACACGGCCGGCAACGGCTTTGGCGACACGCTGGAAAACGGCCGGCTGGTGCACCTGATGTTCTTCGGCGCCGGCCGTCGCTGAGCGGCGCTTCCGGCCCGGGCCCCTCGCCCGCCGGTCCCCCTTTCTGGCACCATCCCCCGGTTAAGCGCGCCGCCCGCGCGCACGCAGACGACGCAAACCCATGAATTTGCAAGCCAATTTCGAACAGATCCCGCTCAAGGAATACGCCGAGCGGGCCTACCTCGACTACTCGATGTACGTGGTGCTGGATCGCGCCCTGCCCTTCGTGGGCGATGGCCTGAAGCCGGTGCAGCGTCGCATCGTCTACGCCATGAGCGAGCTGGGCCTGGCCGCCACGGCCAAGCCGAAGAAATCCGCCCGCACCATCGGCGACGTGATCGGCAAGTTCCATCCGCACGGCGACACCTCGTGCTACGAGGCGATGGTGCTGATGGCCCAGCCGTTCTCGTACCGCTACCCGCTGGTGGACGGCCAGGGCAACTTCGGCTCGCCGGACGACCCCAAGAGCTTCGCTGCGATGCGCTACACCGAATCGCGCCTGAGCCCCATCGCCGAAGCCCTGCTCGGCGAGCTGGGCCAGGGCACGGTGGACTGGGTGCCGAACTTCGACGGCACGCTGGAAGAACCCAGCTGGCTGCCGGCGCGCGTGCCGCACGTGCTGCTCAACGGCTCCATGGGCATCGCGGTGGGCATGGCCACCGACATCCCGCCGCACAACCTGCGCGAAGTGGTGAGCGCGTGCATCCGCCTGCTGGATGATCCGGACGCCACCGTGGCCGACCTGTGCGAGCACATCCAGGGCCCGGACTATCCGACCGAAGCGGAAATCATCACGCCGCGCAACGAACTGCTGGCGATGTACCAGAACGGCACCGGTTCCGTTCGCGCGCGCGCCGTGTATCACATGGACGAGGGCAACATCGTCATCACCGCCCTGCCGCACCAGGTGAGCCCGTCCAAGATCCTCGAGCAGATCGCCGCGCAGATGCGCGCGAAGAAGCTGCCGATGGTGGAAGACCTGCGCGACGAGTCCGACCACGAGAACCCGATCCGCCTGGTGGTGGTGCCGCGCTCCAACCGCGTCGACGCGGCCGAGGTGATGCAGCATCTGTTCGCCACCACGGACCTGGAAAAGAGCTTCCGCATCAACCTCAACATGATCGGCCTGGACGGCCGCCCGCAGGTGAAGGATCTCAAGAGCATCCTCACCGAGTGGCTGCACTTCCGCACCGACACGGTGACGCGCCGCCTCAACCATCGGCTGGCCAAGGTCGAGCGCCGCCTGCACCTGCTGGAAGGCCTGCGCATCGCCTATCTCAACCTGGACGAGGTGATCCGCATCGTCCGCACCGAAGACGAGCCCAAGCCCGTGCTGATGGCGCGCTTCGGCCTCAGCGAGGAACAGACCGACTACATCCTCGAGACCAAGCTGCGCCAGCTGGCCCGCCTCGAGGAGATGAAGATCAATGCCGAGCGCGACCAGTTGGAAGAGGAACGCGCGCGCATCAACGTGCTGCTGAAATCCCCGGCCAAGCTCAAGGGCCTGATCAAGGAAGAGCTGCGCACCGACGCCGCCAAGTACGGCGACGACCGCCGTTCGCCGCTGGTGCAACGCGAAGCCGCGCAGGCGCTGGACGAGAGCGCGCTGGTCGCCAGCGAACCGGTCACCGTGGTGCTGAGCCAGAAGGGCTGGATCCGCGCCGCCAAGGGCCACGACATCGACGCCGATGGCCTGAACTACCGCGAAGGCGACAGCCTGCTCGCCGCCGTGAAGGCGCGCACCACGCAGCAGATCGCGGTGATCGACTCCACCGGCCGCAGCTATTCCACGCCGGCGCACTCGCTGCCCTCGGCACGCGGCAACGGCGACCCGCTCACCGGCCGCTTCAGCCCGCCGTCCAGCGCCAGCTTCGACGCGCTGGCCGCCGGCGACAACGACACGCGCCTGATCCTGGCCACCGACCACGGCTACGGCTTCGTGACCCGCTTCGAGGCGCTCACCGGCCGCAACAAGGCCGGCAAGCAGATCATCACCCTGGGCGACGGCGCCAAGGTGCTGGCCCCGCAGGTCAGCGCCGACCCGGCGCGCGACCGCATCGTGGTGGTCACCACCGAAGGCCACCTGCTGATGTTCTCCGTGGCCGAGCTGCCGGAACTGGACAAGGGCAAGGGCAACAAGCTGATCGACGTGCCCAAGGCCAAGCTGGCGGCGGGCGTGAAGGTCGTCGGCGTCGCCGTGGTCACCGAAGGCAAGGGCGAAGTGACGCTCTACGCCGGCCAACGCAAGCTCACGCTGAAATGGCCGAACCTGGTGGAGTACGGCGGCAGCCGCGCCACCCGCGGCGGCCTGCTGCCGCAGGGCCTGCGCCGCGTGGAACGCATCGAGACCACGGGTTAAGAGCGAGGAACGAGTGGGGAGAAGTGAGAAGTGAGAGAAGAGCTCTCTCTCGTTTCTCACTCCTCTTCACTCACTTCTAGCTTTTGGGAACTTCACCGCTTGACGGGAAATCCAAGATAACGTGTGCACACCAGCGACGGTGGCGCGTTATAGGCCCCATGCCCCCGGAGTTTTTCCCATGAAGATCGTCCGTACCACCGTTTTCGTCGCCGCGAGCCTGCTCGCCGCCACGGCCTGGGCCCAGAACAGCGAGCAGCCGCTGAACCTCAAGCTGCCGGCCAACCTGCCCGCCTCCAGCGCCAGCGCGGCCACCGCCAACACCGCCGCCCCCACCGACGCCAGCAAGGCCGTATCCGGCCGCGCCAGCACCACGGCACAGGCCAGCGCCCCCGCCACCCAGGCCAACGCCCAGACGGGCGCCTACGCCAAGGACCCGCCGGGCACCTATTACGGCGACACCAGCGGTGCGCTGGGCGATACCCAGGCGGCCGCCAGCGCCCAGCCGGCGGCCACCTGCGACGACGCCACCTACAACCAGCCGCAGGTTCACGGCGCGGTAACCACCGGCGTGGTGGCCGGCAACCACTTCAGCGGCAGCTACGGCGGTGCCGGTGTCACGCTCAGCCAGGCCTTTGGCAGCTGCGAGCACCCGACCGGCGGCATGAGCATCTCGGTCAGCGGCAGCCAAGGCCATTTCGGGCGCTGAGCCCCGCCTAGCAATATCCGTTCGCCCAAGCCCGCCATCCTGGCGGGCTTTGTCGTTCCTGGTCCGGGCCAGCATCCGACACCTCCTAACCCCTGGGCAGGAAAGTCGAAAGTTCTTGGAAAGGGTGGGCCTGCAGACTGTTTCCATGGTTTACGGTCCCTTTTCCCTGCGCGCATCGCGCCGCCCCACCCTCATCTGCAGCACCGGAGCTCCCCAGTGATCCAGAATGTCGAGTTCCGCTACGAAGGCGGTCGCAGCGGTGTGCTGCTCATCCACGGCCTGACGGGCACCCCGACGGAGATGCGTCTCCTCGGCAAGGGGCTCAACCGGGCCGGCTATTCCGTGTACGGCATGCAGCTGGCGGGCCACTGCGGCGACGTCGACGACCTGCTCAAGACCGGCTGGAAAGACTGGTACGCCAGCGTGGAAGCGGCGGCCGAGCAGTTCCGCCACGAGGTGGATCACCTGTTCGTGGCCGGCCTGTCCATGGGCGCCGTGCTGGCGCTCAAGCTCGCCGCCGAGCGTCCGGAGTGGGTGAAGGGCGTGGGCGTGTACGGCGCCACCTTCCGCTATGACGGCTGGGCGATTCCGTGGATCGGCAAGTTCTCCTTCCTGCTGCCGTTCCTGCACAAATTCGGCATCGGCAAGCACCGCATGGTGCACGAGGGCGAGCCTTACGGCATCCGCGACGAGCGCCTGCGCGCGCAGATCAGCGGCGCCATGCTGAGCGGCGACAGCGCCGCGGCCGGCCTGCCCGGCAACCCGTGGCCGTCGCTGGGCGAGATGTACAACATGGCGGCCGTGGTGAAGCGCGACCTGCCCCGCGTCACCGCGCCCTGCCTGATCGCGCATGCGACCGAGGACGACATCGCCAGCATCGAGAATGCCTACCTCGTGCAGCGCTCGGTGTCCGGCCCGGTGGAAACGCTGTGGCTGAAGGACAGCTACCACATGATCACGGTGGACCGGGAACGTCGCCTGCTGACCGACCGCTCGGCGGAGTTCTTCCGCCAGATCGCCGCCACCTACGAACCCGCCGCCCGCGCCGCGGCCTGAGGACTCGCCATGAGTCCCCTGGTGGTTGCGTTGTGGCTGCTCAACGTCACGCTCGACACCGTCGGCCAGCTCGCCTTCAAGGCGGCGGCCGGCGATCCGCGCGCGGGCGATGGCTTGGCGCGCTGGAAGTACATGGCGTCGCGTCCGTGGATCTGGATCGGCGTGCTCTCCTACGTCGCCGAATTCCTGGTGTGGATCGCCTTCCTGTCGCTGGTCGACCTGTCCGCAGGCGTGCTGCTGGGTTCGATCAACATCGTGGTGATCATGATTGCCGGCCGCATCCTGTTCAAAGAAAAGCTCACGCCGCTGCGCGTGACCGGCATGCTGCTGGTGACGGCGGGCGTGGCGATCGTGGGTCTGGCCGGGGGCGGTTGAGATGTCCAGGAACCTGATTCGCTTCTACGCCGTCGGCTTCACCATCCTGGTGCTGTTCGACACGCTGGTGCAGTTAAGCTTCAAGTACGCCGGCGACCACGCCTTTCCGCCCGAGGCCAACTGGGCGTGGATCGTGCGCGTGTTTGGCCATCCGTGGATCTATATCGCGGTGATCGGCTACGTCGGCAACTTCTTCACCTGGATGACGCTGCTCAAGCACGCGCCGATCGGTCCCGCGTTCGCGGTGACCCATCTGGAAGTGGTGAGCGTGATGCTGTTTTCCGTGTGGCTGTTCCACGAGCCGCTGACCTGGCCGCGCGTGCTCGGCGCGGCGACCATCGTGGCGGGCATCATCTGCCTGGCCTTTGCCGAAAGCGGCGCGCATCCGGAAGGCGATGCGCCGACCGAAGCGAAAGGTGCGCTGGGCGTCACCGCCGGCAAATGACATGCGCGAGCTGCCGCCCACCGCCGGACTGCCGCTACGCCTGACCGACCTGGGGCCCGGTCGCGCGCCGTTCGCCCAGCGAGTGGCCGACTGGCTGGGCGTGGATCAACTGCAGCTCGAATGCTCCGGCACCGCCGCCATGGTGGTTGCACTGCGCGCCATGCATCGCCTGCGTCCGCAGCGCGACGAGGTGATCGTTCCGGCATGGACGTGCCCACTGGTGGCGCTAGCCATCCATCGCGCGGGGCTGAAGTTGCGCCTGTGCGATCTCGCGCCCGACCATTTCGACATGGATTTCGTCGAGCTCTGCACGCACGCCGGCCCGCGCACGCTGGCCATCGTGCCGACGCACCTCGCCGGCCGCGTGGCCGACGTGAATGCCGCGCTGGACGTGGCCCATCGCGTGGGCGCCTATGTGCTGGAAGACGCCGCGCAGGCGCTCGGCGCGAAGCAAGGCGGCCATACGGTGGGCCTGCTCGGCGATGCGGGCTTCTTCAGCCTTGCCGTGGGCAAAGGGCTCACCCTGTTCGAGGGCGGCCTGCTGCTCACGCGCGACCCCGTGCTGCGCGACGCCTTTGCCGTAAGCCATGAGGCCACCACCCGCCCCGACGCGAAGATGGATTGGCAGCGCGCGCTGGAACTGATCGGCTACACGCTGGCCTATCGCCCCTCGCTGCTGCCGCTGGCGTATGGACGTCCATTGCGCAAGGCGCTGGCGCAGAACGATCCTGTCGCCGCTGTCGGCGACGATTTCGGGCCGGATATTCCGCTGCATACGGTCAGCGCCTGGCGCCAGGCCGTCGGGGCGCGTGCGCTGCCGCGGTTGCCGGCGTTCCTCAAGGCGACACGCGCGCAGGCGAAGCGCCGCGTGGAACGCCTGCGCCGGATTCACGGCGTCACCGTATTCGACGACCAACCCGGCCAGCAGGGCGTATGGCCCTTCCTGCTGCTTACTCTGCCGACTGAAGCCCAACGCGACGCCGCGCTGAAGACGCTGTGGACGGCTGGCCTCGGCGTCAGTCGCCTGTTCATCCACGCCCTGCCCGACTACGGCTACCTGCGCGAGATCGTGGCCGACACGTCGCTGCCGAACGCGCGCAGCTTCGCCGCGCGCTCGCTCACCATCACCAACAGTCCGTGGCTGGACGATGCCACGTTCGAGTCGATCTGCACGGTGCTGGAAGGCGCGACGCGCTGACGCCCACACTCAGTCCGCATGCGCCTGCCTGCGACCCATCGACAGGAACAGCAGCGCACCCACGCAAAGGCCCAGGCACGGGCCGACGAGGCCCATGTCCATGCCCCTCGGCACGCTCACGCCCATCATCGCCACGGCGTTGGACGCTGCATGCATCAGCACGCACAGCAGGATGCTGCGCGTGCGGCTGTAGAGCCAGCCGAACAGCAGCGCGTTGCCCATGATGCCGACGAGGAACAGCGCAAAACCCGCGTGGTACTGCGTAACGCCCGGCAGAAAGAACAACGGCAGATGCCATAGCGCCCAGATCGGGCCAATCAGCAGGGCCGCCCGTGCGGGCCCGATGGCATGCCCCCATTCTTCCTGCGTGACGCCGCGCCAGCCCCATTCCTCCAGCCCGCCGCCAACGATGGTCATCAGCAGATACTGCGGAAACAGATACCACGGCTTGATGTCCACCAGGCCGCCCAGCGCAGGCTTCAGCGCCACAGCCACGCCGATGGCGATGAAACCCAGGGCCAGCGGCAACCCCAGCGCCAGCAGATACCACACGGGATGCACGCGCCAGCGCAGCAGGCGCTGGTTGAACTCCCGCAGCGGCGCCTGTTCGCGCGTGCGCCATACGGCCAGGTAGGCGGCGACGGTGGGCCCCAGGCCGCCCAGCACATACAAGGTCATGTAGGGCCACTGGCCATAGCTCGTGAACTGCCGCTGGGCAAGCACGACGAGGATGCCCCACGCCACCCAGGTGATGCCGAAAGCCATGGCCAGATACACGAGCGCACGGCGGCTGGTGGGAAAGTGTTCGGTCATGGTGTGGCATCGCCTCGGCAAACGCCGGAACACGCCGGCTCTCGATACGCCTGCAATACACCTGTGCGGCCGGCATCCATCGCCGGCACGCAGGATGGTCAACGCCTTCGGTTACACGCTGCTTTCGGCAATCGCCGCCAGCAGGCGCGTGTTGAATGCACGCTGTTGCGCCTGCCACGCGTCCAGCTCGCTCTGCGGTACCGGCTCCTGGCCGTCCATGCCGCTCAGCAGCCGCTTCCACCAGCTGCGGTAGCGGTAGGCCGATACTTCGCCATTGATGTCGCTCGCCACGATGCGGCCGCGCAATGCCTCGATGATCGCCATCGCGTGCGGTTCTTCCAGGCGCCCCTGATCCCAGTTGGTGCGCGCGGTATCGACGCTGAAGGCGTCCTTGTCGATGGACAGGTAGGTCGGCTGCGGCGCCTGCTTGAGCTGCTTCACGAACGCACAAGTGAGCGCATCGGAATCGTCGAAGCGGCGGAACGCATCGCTCAGCCCCAGCCGGGCCGCCCAATCCACGTTCACGTCCATGCACCAGTAGCTGAGCTTGCCCGCCTGCAACGGGCGCAGGTAGTTCTCCCACGCATGCTTCGCGCCGATGTCGCCCGAGGTGATGCCCACCACGTGCACGTGCGTCACGAACGGCAACATGGCCACGCGGCGCACCCACGACCCGCAGTGGATGCCCCACGGAAAACGCATGTTGTCGGGATGATTGTCGAACACCACCAGTTGGAACGGCCCACGCGCGCGCTGTCGCTGCACCAGCGGCCAGGTGAGATGGTGATAATCACCCGAGCCCATCAACACCGTGCCGTAGCTTTCGGGCATGCGCTGGTCCAGGTAGTCGCGCAGGCGATTGAACGTGCGCAAGGTGCAGCCAAAGCGGATGTCTTCCTGCCAGTCGGACAGTGCCAGCGTCGTCGCCCCGACGATCGGGCCGACCGAGCCGTCGAAATCCAGGATCAGCGGTTCATGCCTGTTCATGCGCGGCCCATTGGCTGTCGCTCTCGAAGAATTTGCCCAGCTTGCGCGCGGCGGCGCGCAACAGCGGATTGCGCAGGTAGATCGCGTGCCGCGTCAGGGTGAATTGTGCACCCAGATACGACTTGATCTGCGGGTCGGTCCAGCCCGCGACGTAATGCGTCAGGCCGTGTTCACGCGCAAAGGCCAGGTTGTGGAACCAGCTGGTGAAGTACAGGTTCTGCTCGCGCGCCTGCGGATAGGCAAAGCCCACGTACTTGTCGATCAGCTTGCCCTCCACCACGAAGCAGAGGTTCCAGCCGATCATCGCGCCCTCGTGGCGATAGACGAAGACGACGCCGCCGTTCGAGGCATCGCGCAGCACGGCGGCGAAAAAATCGCGGCTGAGCTTGTCGAAATGGATTTCGCTCTGCGCGTAGACGTTTTCGTAAAGCGCGTAATAGGCGTCGACCACGGCGTCGTCGGCAAACATCGCATCGCCGCAATGGACAGCCTCCACGGCCACGTCGTCGCGCTTGCGCAGTTTGCGGCGGATGTCCTTGCGCCGGCCGGAGGACAGCCGCGCGAGGTATTCGTCCTCGCTCTGGAAATCGATCGTGACATAGGCCAGCGCCTGCCCTTCGAGCAGCACGAAACCCTGGGCGTCGCAGGCATCCATGAACCGCGCGCACCAGTCGTTGGTGGCGCCGTCGAACAAGGGTGAAGCCTGCGGCACGTCCTTCACGATCATCAGCCGCTGACGGCGGCCCAATTGCTCGCGCAAGGCCTTGGCCAGCGCGTCAGGCTGTGCGCCGCGCGGAAACAGCGCGTACTCGGACACGGTGGTGCCCACGAAGGCGGTGCGCCAGCGCAACAGCCGGCCCCACCACCGATAGCCAGGGGCGCCGGTCAGCTTCTTCCGAACCTCGTCGTCGGCGGTGGTCAGCAAGTCGAACGGCGCGACGAAGGCCGGGGTGTCCGCGACCCGCGTCACGCTGAAATCGATGGGTGGATGCTCGGCGAACCGCGCCACCAGTGCGTCCGGTTCGAGCTGGTTGAGGTACCGCACGCGACAGCCCCGCGAGTCACAAGGCCATAGGATACGACGCCCCGCCCGCCCAGACACGGCCCGCGTGGCATGCCCCCGCCGAAAAGACTGGCGAAAGGCGCCAGGGGGAGCATCGGACTGCGCCACATTGTGAGGTGGCGTTCTGGACTTTGTCCTGGCGGTTCGTCAGGCTTGGTAGAGGGGCGTCCGGGGGATGCCGCATGACACGCCGCCAAGGGAACCAGGAAAGCAGACATGAGCAATGTTCAGCAGGAAACCTTCGACATCATCGCCAAGCAGGCCAAGATCGAGCTCGACACGATCAAGCCGGAGTCCACCCTGAAGGACCTGGGCATTGCCTCGCTGGACGCCATCGAAGTGATCTTCGACATCGAGGAGCACTTCAACATCAACCTGCCCAACGAAGACACCGACTTCGACAATGGCACCGTCGGCCAGCTCGTCGAAGCCATCGAGCGCCAGCTCGCCCAGAAGACCAGCGAATAATCCATGCGCCGTATCGTGATCACCGGCATGGGCGCGATCTGCGCGCTCGGCCATGACGCGCCTTCCGTGTGGAAGGCGATGACCGAAGGCCGCCCCGGCATCGGTCCGATCCACCACATCCAGCCGGGACAGCTGCGCAATGGCGGCATCGCGGCCGAGGTGGCCGATTACGACCCCAAGAACCACTTCGATGACGCGCGGGCCGCGCTGCTGGATCCCTTCAGCGAATACGCGCTGATCGCGGCCAACGAGGCTATCCGCCAGTCGGGCATCCAGTTCCAGGGCGAAGCAAGCGCCCGCACGGCCGTGGTGATCGGCACCGGCGCCGGCGGCGAAACCACCCGCGACGATCTCTACGAACGCCTTTACGGCGAACACCAGGGCCGTTTCCACCCGCTCGGCATCGTGCGCATGATGATGAACGCGCCGGCCAGCCAGGTGAGCATGGTGCACGGCATCACCGGTCCCGCCTTCGTGGTGGCGAGCGCCTGCGCATCGTCCAACCACGCCTTTGCGCAAGCGGCCATGATGATCCGCTCCGGCATGGTCGACGCCGCCGTGGTGGGGGGCACCGAAGCCTGCATCACCCTGGGCACGCTGCGCGCGTGGGAAGCCATGCGCGTGCTCGCCCCCGACACCTGCCGCCCCTTCAGCAAGGGCCGCCGCGGCCTGGTGCTGGGCGAAGGCGCGGCGATGTACGTGCTCGAAACACTGGAATCGGCGCAGAAGCGCGGCGCGGAAATCATCTGCGAACTGGTGGGCACGGGCATGAGCTCGGATGCCGGCGACATCGCCGCGCCTTCTGACATCGGCGCGGCCGCCGCCATGAACATGGCCCTGCGCGACGGCGGCCTGGCGCCGGAAGACATCGACTACATCAACGCCCATGGCACCGGCACCGTGGCCAACGACAGCACCGAGACGCGCGCCATCCACCGCGTGTTCGGCGAGCATGCGCGCGAACTGCTGGTGTCCTCCACCAAATCCATGCACGGCCACGCCCTGGGCGCCGGCGGCGCGCTCGAACTGGTAGCTGCCATCGGCGCCATCCACGACGGCATCGTGCCACCCACCATCAACTACCTCGAACCCGACCCCGCCTGCGACCTGGACTACGTGCCGAACGTGGCGCGCGAGCGGAGAGTGAATGCAGCCATCAGCAATTCGTTCGCGTTTGGCGGGCTGAATGCGGTGGTGGCGGTGAGGCGCATGGGGTGAGTTTTGCGACGCTCTCTTTTTGGAGAGCGCGGACGTGGCTGGCAATGACGGTTCTTTGGTGTCGTTGCGCGAAATGCGTGAGGCACGTGACCCAATCTTCGGAACACCGCACTCCAACCGACACGTCAGTTTTTCTCTAAGGCAGGCGCTCCACAGCCGCCACGACGCGAGGTGCCGCGCAGCGGCACGAGCCGTCGGCTCCGCGCTCTTGATCTTGATTTTCCGGGTCCCCGTATGAGGCGGCGGACGGGTGGAGATCAGGCCCCGCAGGGGTGCCTGGCAGGGATGCCAGGCACTTTTCGTCGGGGCAGGAGCCCCGTCGAAAAGCCCGTAACCCGTCCGCGCACCTTCCGGGCAACGCCCGGAAGGCGCCGATTCCGGGGGGCCCTTCTCTTTGGTTACTTTCTCTTGGGCAAGCAAGAGAAAGTGACCCGGCCTCCGGCAGGAGGTCGGAACGCTCGCCGCGTAGGTGGCCAGGTTGCCGGAACGCTGATAAAGAGCCGACAACCTCCACGCGACAACCCAGCGCAAAGTCACTGGATCCCGGCCTACGCCGGGATGACGGTTCTTTTGAAGTGGTGAGGCAAGAGCGACCCTTCACCTCAGCCCTCTCCTCGCTCCTCAAAGCCGCAGCCATCCATGGCTGCTCCCCGCGTGCTCCGGAGGGGAGAGGGAGCAGAAGCAACGGAGCCTCATGCGCCTCGATCAAGCGCACCCGCAACAACGCACTCCCCTAAAAAGAATCCCCCGCCACCAACGGCAAAATCGACTCCCGACTCAACCTCGCGATCGGCAAATCCCCCGGGTCCGCCGGATCAACCCAGCACACACCCTCGATCTCCGCCCGAGCCACAAAAGGCCCATCGGCCTCCACCTCGTAAACCTCGGCCTCGACCACATGGCCCGGTTCGTTGGCCGCCGGCGCGCTGAATCGCCCCAGCCACCGCGCGCCTTCGCGCCGCATGGTGCAACTCAGTTCCTCGTGCAGTTCACGCGCCAGCGTGTGCAGGTCGTCGCGATCGCCTGCATCGCGCTTGCCACCCGGCTGCTGCCACACCACCGCGCCGCGCTTGCGCACCATCAATACCCTGCCCTGCGCGTCGCGGATCACCGCGGCGACGATGCGGATGATCTTTCCGCTCACAGGCGTGAGTAGGCCCAGGACTGCATGCGACCGTCCTTGTAGGGCATCACGCCATGGAACGTGCGCGGGTCTTCGTCGAATACCAGTGGCAGGAAGTGGCGATCGCCCTCCCACATGGGAAGGTCCATCAACCGGTCCACCGCCACCCATTCCAGCGTGCCTTCGGGGTTGGAGGCGAGCGGCGTGCCGCTGTAGCGGTCGATCACAAAGATGAAGCCGAGCCAGTCCTCGCCCTGCTTGCCGAAACCGGGCCAGTTGAGCGTGCCGCGCAACGACATCGATTCGCAGGTAATGCCGGCCTCTTCCAGGATCTCGCGGCGCATGCAGGCGGCGATGTCCTCGCCGGGCTCCATCTTGCCGCCCAGCCCGTTGTACTTGCCCAGGTGCATGTCGTCGGGCCGCGAGTTGCGATGGATCATGAGGACTTGCCGGCGATCCGGCGACAGCACATAGCCGAGGGTCGCGACGATGGGTGTGTAGGGCATCGGTACGCAGCGATGGGGAAAGTGGTCAGTATAGTCGCCCTGTCGCGCGGCCGGTCGCCGGCGTCGCGTGCCATGCGTCTCGACGGACTTGCGTCCGCCCGGCCAGGGCGGCGACCATCGTGGCATGTCCATCGCTCCAGGCCATCTTCCGCTCCGACTGCGCCGTTCGCTGCGACGGCTGCTGCCCCTGGCGTTCGCGCTGGCGGCGGGTTGCGACCATCAGGCGCAGCCGGTGATGAGCAAGGAAGAAATTTTCGAGAAGCAGAACTTCCGCGTGGTCAGCATCGACCTCAAGCGCGAAACGCTGAGCCTGCACTGGAAAGACCCGGAAAGCGGCGAGCCCTACGGCACCATCAACGCATTGCGGCAATGGGGCATGTCGCACAACCGGCGTATGCTGTTCGCCGCCAACGCGGGCATCTACGACCGCCAGTTCGCGCCGCTGGGCCTGTACGTGGAAGACGGCAAGACCGCCGTGCCGCTGAACATGGCCCACGGCAATCCGGCCTCGGGCAATTTCTCGCTGCTGCCCAACGGCGTGTTCGCCATCTATCCCGACGGTCACGCCGCGGTGCAGACCAGTGCCGCGTTCAAGGCGGCGGGAAAGCCCGTGCAATGGGCCAGCCAGTCCGGCCCCATGCTGGTGATCGACGGCAAGCTCAACGACCAGTTCATCGACGACTCCAACAGCCTCAAGTGGCGCAGCGGCGTGTGCGCCAAGACGCCGCACCACGTCGTGTTCGCGGTGAGCGAGGCGCCGGTGAACTTCCACACCTTCGCACGCTTGTTCAAGGAAGACATCGGCTGCCGCGACGCGCTGTACCTGGACGGCACCATTTCGCAGTTCTACGTGGACGGCGAAGGCTATGCCGGCGCGCCCACGTTCATGGTGAAGCCCTACGCCGGGATCTTCGCGGTGTTCACGCAACCCACGCCATGACCGCGCACGCCGGCGGTCTTTCCTTACTCTTCCGGACCAAGCCCCTCGCGCCATGACCCGACCCCGACGCTTCCACTGGCTTCGTTATCTCCTTGGAACCCTGCTGATCCTGGTGCTGGGTGTCGCCGCCGCCGTGTGGTTCCTGCTGGCCGGCAGCCGCGCGCAGCTCGACGGTGACGTGAAGCTGCCAGGCCTGGGCGATGCGGTGGCGGTGACGCGCGACGCGCTCGGCACCACCACCTTGCAGGGCAAGAGCCGCGACGACGTCACCTATGCCATGGGCTACGTGCACGGGCAGGAGCGCTTCTTCGCGATGGACCTGATGCGTCGCCTGCCGGCGGGCGAGTTGTCCGAACTCGTCGGCGCCAAGGCGCTGGATACCGACCTCAATCACCGCCGCCATCGCCTGCGCAGCGTCGCGCAGGCCGCCTATGCGGCGCTGCCGCCTGAGCAGAAACACACGCTGGACCTCTACGCCGCCGGCGTGAACGCCGGCCTGGCGCACCTGCACGTGAAGCCGTGGGAATACCTGCTGCTCAACGCCAAGCCGCAGGCGTGGCGTCCGGAGGACAGCTTCCTTGTCATCGCAGCGATGTACCTGGACCTCAATGGCGACGGCCGCGACGAGCGCGAGCTGCACATGGCCGAGTTGCGCAACGTGCTGCCCGCGCCGGTTGCGGATTTCCTGCTCTCGCCCGATCCCGACTGGGAGGCACCGCTGCAGGGCGACCTCTCGCATCCGCCGGTGATCCCGGGCGCCGACGTGTTCGACCTGCGCAAGGCATCGCCCGCCACCAGCGGCGACAACAGCGCCGTGACCGCCGCCCTGCTTCCCGCGCTGGACGCTGCCCGACCGGGCAGCAACAACTTCGCCGTCGCCGGCAGCCTGACCGACACCGGCGCAGCCATCGTCGCCAACGACATGCACCTGAGCCTGCGCGTGCCCAATATCTGGTTCCGCGTGCGCCTTCGTTATCCGGATGCCACCGCGCGCGGCGGCCAGCGCGACGCCAACGGCGTGTCGCTGCCCGGCACGCCCGCCTTGGTGGTCGGCTCGAACGGCCAGGTCGCCTGGGGCTTCACCAACAGCTACGGCGACTGGGCCGACTGGGTACGCGTGCAGCGCGACCCGAACGACGCCAGCAAGTACAAGGTGCCCGAAGGCTGGGCGTCCATCGAAACGCACGACGAAGTCATCCACATCAAGGATGCACCCGACCACACGCTGAAAGTGGAGGCTACGCGCTGGGGACCGATCATGGGCAAGGACGTGGACGGCACGCCGCTGGCGCTGGCCTGGATCGGCGACCGCCCGCGCGGCTACAACCTCGGTGTGATGCAGCTGGAACACGCGAGCAGCGCGCATGCCGCGCTCGACCTCGCGCCCGGCATGGGCATGCCGCCGCAGAACCTGCTGGCAGGCGACAGCGCCGGCCATATCGGCTGGACCATCACTGGCACCTGCATTCCGCTGCGCAAGGGTTTCGACCCACTGCTCCCCGCCGACTGGTCCGCCGCCGAAACCGGCTGGACGGGCTGCGCGGAAGCCTCGCAGTATCCGCGCATCGAAGATCCCGCCGACGGCCGCCTGTGGACCGCCAACAACCGCACCGTGGACAGCGCCGACCTGGAACTGCTCGGCAACGGCGGCCACGACCTGGGCGCGCGCGCGCAACAGATTCGCGATGACCTGCGCGCCCGCAACAGCTTCACGCCCGGCAACATGCTCGACGTGCAGCTCGACAACCGCGCCGTGCTGCTCACGCGCTGGCAGCGCCTGCTGCAGGACACGCTCGCCGGCACGCACGACCCGGAGCTTGAACAGCTGCGCCAGCTCACCGCGACGTGGATGGGCCGCGCCGCCATCGACAGCGTGGACTACCGCCTGGTGCGCGCCTTCCGCGACAAGGTGAAGGAAAAGGCGCTCGCTCCGTTCGTGGCCGAAGTGAAGGCCAAACACGACGATTTCGCCTGGCCCGGCCTGGTCGACGCGGAAGCCGCCGTGTGGACCATGGTGCGCGACCGTCCCGCGAACCTGCTCGATCCCAAATACGACAACTGGAATGCGTTGCTCAACGCCGCCGCGCACGACGTGGCCGACGAGCTTGGCAAGCAGCCTGGCGGCCTCGCCGCGCGCACCTGGGGCGAAGCCAATCACACTGCCATCCGTCATCCGCTGTCGCGCGCCCTGCCCGGTTTCATCGGCCGCTTCCTCGACATGCCCGACGAACCGGTGGCCGGCGACCACAACATGCCGCGCGTGGTCTCGCCCGGCTTCGGTGCATCCGAACGCCTGGACGCCATGCCCGGCCACGACGCACAAAGCATCCTGCACATGCCCGGCGGCCAGAGCGACAACCCGTTGTCGCCGTATCACGGCGCGGGCGAGGCCGACTGGGTGAATGGACGTCCAACCCCCTTGCTGCCCGGACCGGACCAGCACACGCTGACCCTGCTTCCCGCCAAGGGATAGGAACGAAAAGAGCCGCTTGAGAGCGGCTCTTTTCATTGCAGCGCTAGGGCAGGTTCATTTGGTCGCCCCAGGCATTTGCCCAGGAACTGCTCGGCCATGGCGTAGAACGCAATGCCGTTCTACGGACGCGCAAAACCATGTTCATCGGGGAACAGCACGTAGGTCACGGCAATCAGTCGAGCAAGCGCCTGCAAACGGCCTCGTACAGCGCCGGCAGCTTTTCCAGATCGGCCACCGACACGCATTCGTCCACCTTGTGGATGGTCGCGTTCACCGGCCCCAGCTCCACGACCTCCGCGCCCAGCGGTGCGATGAAGCGCCCGTCGGAGGTGCCGCCGCCGGTGCTTTCTTCCGGCGCGATGCCGCAAAGCTCCTTGCACACCGACACCACGGCATCGCGCACGGCGCCGCCGGGTGGCGTGAGGAACGGCTCGCCGGACAGCGTCCATTCGATCTGCCAGTCCACGCCATGCCTGTCGAGAATCGCCTCGGTGCGCTTGCGCAGATCCTCGGCGCGACTGGCGGTGCTGTAGCGGAAATTGATCAAGGCAGTGAGCGTGCCGGGAATGACATTGTTGGCGCCCGTGCCTGCGTTGAGGTTGGACACCTGGAACGACGTCGGCGGGAAATCCGGATTGCCCTCATCCCAACGCTCCGCCGCCAGTACCGCGAGCGCAGGAGCAAAGGCGTGGATCGGGTTGCGCGCCTTCTCGGGATACGCCACATGCCCCTGGATGCCGCGCACCACCAACGTGCCCGACAACGAGCCACGCCGGCCGACGCGGATCAGGTCGCCCAGCTTTTCCTTCGACGAAGGCTCGCCCACCACGCACCAGTCGATGCGCTCGCCGGTGGCACGGAAATGCTCGGCCACGCGGCGCACGCCATCGAGGTTGTCCGGCCCTTCCTCGTCGCTGGTCAGCAGCAGGCCGACGCGCCCCCGATGACCCGGATGCGCCTTCACGAAGGCCTCCAGCGCCACCACCATCGCCGCCACGCCGCCCTTCATGTCCGCCGCGCCACGGCCATACAGATAGCCATCGCGAATCGTCGGCTCGAACGGATCGCTCTTCCAGTTCTCCACCGGCCCGGAAGGCACCACGTCGGTATGCCCCAGGAATACCAGCAGGGGCCCGCCGCTGCCATGCGTCGCCCACAGGTTGTCGACCTCGCCGAAGCGCAGATGCTCCACGCGAAAACCCACCGCCCGCAGGCGCTCGCCAATCATGGCCTGACAGCCGGCATCGTCCGGCGTCACCGAACGGCGGCGAATCAATTCAGAAGCGAGATCGAGAACCACAGACATGTCGAGCCTCAAAACCAGAACTCATGGATGAACTGCCGTGGACAGCGTTGACCTTAACCCGTCAGCGCCGTTCCCAACACATGCCCCACGGCATAGGTGATGCCCGCCGCGGCCACGGTGATGCCCAGCTGGCGGGCGATGGAGAACGTCATGCTCCGACCGGTGAACAGGGCGGTGCCCATGCCGATCAGCACCAGGCCGGCGATGGTCGAGGCGATGCTCGCCATGAAGGCGGTGTGGGCGCTGAGGAACAGGTAGGGCGCCACCGGAAACAGCGCGCCGAGGGCAAACAAACAGAACGAGGAAATGGCCGCGCCCCACGCCGAGCCGCCGAGTTCATCGGGGTCGATGCCCAGGTCTTCGCGCACCAGCGTATCCAGGGCCGTGCGCGGACGCTCGGCGATCTGCGTGGCGAGCGCCTTGGCGGCATCCGGGGTCATGCCCTTGTCGCGATAGATGCTGGCAAGGCTGCGCGCGCCGTCTTCCGGCGCCACGGCAAGGCGCTCGGCGCGCGCGGCGATCTGTGCCTGGTAGAACTCGCGGGAACTGTTGACCGACAGCCATTCCCCCAGCGCCATGGAACACGCGCCTGCCACCAGGCCCGCGAAGCCGGCCAGCAGGATCGCGTGATCGCCCGCGGCCGCGCCGGCCATGCCCATGATCAGGCTGCCGTTGGAAACCAGGCCGTCGTTGGCGCCCAACACGGCGGCACGCAGCGTGTTGCCGCTCTGCGTGCGATGACGACCGCCGCGTGTGACGGATGCCGTGCGTTCGACGAAATGATCGCGATGGCCTTCGCGATCCACCGGCGTCGGCAGATGATCGGCATGCTCGAGGCGCACCACGGTGGGCATCACGAAATCCGTGCCGAAGCGCCGCGCGAACCAGGTGAGCACTTTCACGCGCGTGCCGATGCGGGCGGGCGGCACGGGCTCGCCCATCTGGGTCAGGCGTTCTTCCCAGAACGCCGCGTTGGCGCGTTCGCCATCCGCGATGCGGCGATAGGCGCGCGCCAACCGCGCATCCGCGGCAAGCTCGGACAAACGGTCATAGAGCGCCGCGTTGTCGCGCTCGATACGAAGATTGGTGCGGTAGTGTCTCGCCGAACGCACCTTGCTCATGTCACTTCCCGAACAGCTTCTTGAAGCCGTTGTCGGTGAAGCCGACGGTGACAGACCCGTCTTCCTGCAGCACGACGGGCCGGCGCACCAGTGCGGGATATTCCTTGAGCAACAGCGTCCACTCCGGATCGCTGCCCGGGTTCTTGCGTTGCGGCAGCAGGTTGCGCCAGGTGGTGGACGATTTGTTCACCAGCTTTTCCCAGCCACCCAACTGCTGCGCCCATGCCTTGAGCGTCGCCGCCGGCACGGGATTCGCGCGGTAATCCACGAAGGTGAAAGGCACCTCGAAACGATCGAGCCAGTTGCGCGCCTTGCGGCAGGTATCGCAGGTGGTGAGGCCGTACAGAGTCGCGCTCATTCGGCGCTCCGCAGCAGTTCGTTGATGCCGGTCTTGCTGCGCGTCTTTTCGTCGACCTGCTTGACGATGATGGCGGCATACAGGCTGTGCGAGCCGTCCTTCGCCGGCAGGCTGCCCGCCACCACCACGCTGCCGGCAGGCACGCGGCCGTAGCTGATCTCGCCGGTGGCGCGGTTGTAGATGCGCGTGGACTGGCCCAGGAACACGCCCATGCCGATCACGCTGCCCTTCTCCACGATCACGCCCTCGACCACCTCGGAGCGCGCGCCGATGAAGCAGTTGTCTTCGATGATGGTCGGGTTGGCCTGCAACGGTTCCAGCACGCCGCCGATGCCCACGCCACCGGAGAGATGCACGCCTGCGCCGATCTGCGCGCACGAGCCCACCGTGGCCCAGGTGTCCACCATGGTGCCAGCGCCCACGTAGGCGCCGATGTTGACGTAGCTGGGCATCAGCACCGCGTCTTTCGCGACATGCGCGCCGCGGCGCACCAGCGCGCCGGGCACCACGCGCGCGCCCAGGCCTTCCAGCTCCACGTCGTTGCCGTGCGCGAAACGCAGCGGCACCTTGTCGAAGGCCAGCGCCGGGCCGCCGTCCACCACGCGATTGCCGTTGAGGCGGAAGTACAGCAGCACCGCCTTCTTGATCCACTGGTTCACCGTCCAGCCGCCCTGGCCGTCCGGCTCGGCAACGCGGCGCTCGCCGGATTCCAGCAGGTCGATCACCTGCTCCACGGCCGGGCGCAAATGCGTGTCGATCTCAGCCTGGGTCAGGTCGTTGCGGCGCTCGAAGGCGTCGTTGATAAGGGTTTCGATGGTTTGCATGGCGTTCACGGCAATGGATATCGGAGGAGGCGGCCATGCGAAAGGCCGCGGAGACAAAGCGATTCTGACAAGAAAAGCCGTCCATCGCGAGTCGTGGTGTCCGTGCGACCCATGGAGAGCCTATTGCCTTGAAGCGGCACACACCCGCGTAGGGAAATGAGCTGTTTCGACGTAGCGGGCCAGCCATGACACTGGGGGAAGCTGTCATACCAGGCCCTTTCGAACCGGCGCAGTCACGGCATCAGGCGCGCTTTTCCTTCGCCGGTCCCAGCCGTTCCAGCAGGGCGTGCAACAGGCGATCCTGCAATTCGACGTTGAGTGGCGCGTCGTGGCGGTCGGTGATGAGGAAGAAGTCTTCCACGCGTTCACCGAATGTGGCGATGCGTGCATCGTGCACGCGGACGCCGGCATCCATCATGCCCTGCGCCACCGCGGCGAGCAGGCCGGGACGGTCGCTGCATACCAGTGCGAGGCGCGTGCGGCCCTGCACCGTGCTGAAGGAAATCTTCGGCGTCGCCTGGAAATGCTTCAGATGGCGCGACATGCTCCGGCGCGACGGCTGGTGCACGTGGCCCGGCTGCGACAACGCACGATGCAGGCGCTGCTTCAGTTCTTCCGCACGCTCGGGCGAGGCGGGCTGCTGCGTGTCCGACTCCAGCAGCAGGAAAGTGTCCAGCGCCATACCCGTGGGCGAACTCAGCACGCGCGCTTCCATCACGGAGAAATGCAGGCGATCCAGCATGGCCGTCACGGCGGCGAACAAACCGTCGCGATCAGGCACGTAGACGAACAATTCCGTGGTGCCGCGCACCGACTTGGGATGAACCTCGACCAACGGCGTTTCGCCCTTGGCGCGCAGGATCGCCGCCGTCTGCCACGCGATCTGCTCGGGACGGTGGCGCAGGAAGCTGGATTCGGGAAAACCGCGCCACAGCCGCTGGCAGACGTCGGCGGCGAATCCATCCTGCTGCAGCAAGGCGAGCGCCTGGTCGCAGCAGCGGCGCACCTGCGCTTCCGCATCGGCGGGCAGTTCGTCCTCGCTGCGCAGCGCGTAGCGCGTCGAGGTGTAGAGGTCGGCGAGCAGCCTGTCCTTCCAGCCGTTCCACAGCTTTGGGCTGGTGCCGATGATGTCGGCGATGGTCAGCAGATACAGATAATCCAGGCGCTCGGACGTGCCCACGGTGTCCGCAAAACGATGCACCACGTCGGTATCGGTGATGTCCTGTCGCTGCGCGGTGGTGCTCATCAGCAGATGCCAGCGCACCAGCCACGCGACCAGCTGGATGTCCTCCTCGGGCAATCCGAGCCGGTGGCCGAAGGCGAGCGCGTCTTCCTCGCCGAGCACGGAATGATCGCCGCCGCGTCCCTTGGCGATGTCGTGGAACAGCGCCGCCAGCAGCAACAATTCCGGCTTCGGCAGGGTCGGCCAGATCTTGCAGGCGATGGGAAACTCGTTGGCCGCGTCCGCATCCGCAAACCGCGCGACGTTGCGCAGCACGCGCAGCGTGTGCTCGTCGACCGTGTATACGTGGAACAGGTCGTACTGCATGCGGCCGAACACCTTGCCGAACGCCGGCAGGATGGCGGCAAGCAGGCCGTGGCGATTCATGCGCCACATGGCTTCCACCGCCGGCGCACCGAGCTGCAGCAAGCGCAGGAAGGCCGCGAGCACGTCAGGATCATCACCCAGCGTGCGCTCGAGCACGGCCGATGCCTGATGCATGCGACGCATGGTGTCCGCCGTGAAACCCGTGATGCCCGGCTCACCCAGTCGCGCAATGAAGGCCTCGACCAGCGTGGCCGGACGCCGCATGAAAAGATCGGGATCGCGCAGCGCAAGGCGTTTGCCGTAGCGCACGAAATTCTCGCCCACCGGCTGCGGCGCCGCGGGCGGCTCGAGCATTTCCTCGAAGCGCTCGGCAATCTGCACGCCCAGCCGCTCCACCTGGCTGGCGGCGCGATAGTAGCCCTGCATGAACTGCTCGACGCCGAGGTTCTTCTCGTGCTCGTCCTGGAAACCCAGCCGTGCGGCCAGCGCGCGCTGGTAGTCGAACAGGAGCCGCTCCTCCGCGCGTCCCGCCTCCAGGTGCAGCGCAAAGCGATAGCGGCGCAGCGTGGCTTCCGATTGTTCCAGCGAATCCTTCTCCGCCGGATCCAGCAGGCCTTCGGCAACCATGTCGTCGAAATCGTCCGCATGCGCGAGGCGACGCCCGAGCCAACGCAGCGCATCGAGCGTGCGCAGGCCACCGGGGCCGTCCTTGATGTTGGGCTCGAGGTTATACGCCGTGTCGTTGTAGCGCGCGTGGCGCGCATCCCGCTCCGCCAGTCGCACGGCGAGATATTCCGCGGGCGGCCACATCGAAGGATCGTCGACGATGGCTTTCAGGCCTTCCTCCATCGCGGGATCGCCCGCCAGCCGGCGCGCATCGAGCAGGCTGGTGAACACGCTGGCGTCCTGCTTCGCTAGCACACGGCATTGCGCGAGATCGCGCACCGCATGCCCCACCTTCAATCCGATATCCCACAGCGTGGCGAAGCACTGCTCGAGCGCACGCAGCCGCGCCGGTTCCGACGGGCCCACCAGAGCCAGCAGATCGACGTCCGAATGCGGGAACAACAAGGCGCGACCGAAACCGCCCACCGCGAACAGCGCGGCGTCCGTCACGTCGCCCAGGCACGCCGTCCATACGTGCACCACGATGCGCTGGACCGATTCGCTGCGGCGATGCGCCAGCGCCGTGGCATCCGCGCCGTCGCGGAATGCCGTGGCCAGCGCGCGGTCCACGTCGCCAAGCAACTGGCGCAGCGCGCGGCGTGCCTCCGACGACACGCCCGAGCGCGGCACCGCCACGGGAAGGCGGGGCAAGGGAGGCAGTACGATCGGGGCGACGGTCATGGACACGGATATATGTGGCGACGCAGCAAGTCTGCCACCAATGGGGTGGCAGGCGGGTGGAAATTCCATGCGCGCGGCTGGCGTGTCCCGGGGCACGCCACGCCGCCGCCAGGTATTCGACCAGGCATAAAAAAGGGCCGCCGCAGCAGCCCTTTTTCTCACCTCATGCCGCGTCCGGCCAGGGCGTCAGGATCTCGAACCCGTCGTCCGTCACCGCAATGGTGTGCTCCCACTGCGCCGACAACGAATGGTCCTTGGTCACCACCGTCCAGCCGTCCGGCAGCTGCTTGGTCTGCGGCTTGCCGGCATTGACCATGGGCTCGACCGTGAACGTCATGCCCTTCTTCAGCTCCAGGCCCGTGCCGGCGCGGCCGTAATGCAGCACCTGCGGCTCGTCGTGGTAGACCTTGCCGATGCCGTGGCCGCAGTACTCGCGCACCACCGAGAAACCGGCGGCTTCGGCGTGCTTCTGGATCGCCGCACCGACATCGCCCAGCGTGGCGCCGGGACGCACCGCCTGGATGCCGTGCATCATGGCCTCGAATGTCGTATCCACCAGGCGCTTGGCCAGCACCGACGGGGTGCCCACGAAGTACATGCGGCTGGTATCGCCGTGCCAGCCGTCCTTGATGACGGTGACGTCCAGATTGATGATGTCGCCGTCCTTCAGCACCTTGCCGGGCGAAGGAATGCCGTGGCAGATGACGTGGTTGACCGAGGTGCACAGGGTCTTGGGGAAGCCGTTGTAGCCCACGTTCGCCGGAATCGCCTTCTGCACGTTCACGATGTGCTCGTAGGCCAGGCGGTCCAGGTCTTCCGTGGTCACGCCGGGCTTCACATGCTCCTTGAGCATGGCGAGCACCTCGGCGGCCAGCTTGCCGGCCTCGCGCATGGCCTGGATGTCTTGGGGGGTTTTAAGGGTGACTGCCATAGTTCCACTCACATGGCGGCTAACCTGCTGAAAATCCAGCGACTTGCCGCACCGCCGGCGTACCGGCTACAATTTCGAAGTTTTGCTGACCCGAGGTGTCCGTTTCCACGGTCCTGGCGGTCATCGCAAAGCGAGGGAAGATTGTAACCGTCTTGCGGTACAACCCCTACAAGTCCTTGATTGGACAACTAAAACGCCACACACGCGTCGGCACCGCCTTCGGGGTGCCCTGGCCAGCCTTCCCACTACAGCGGGCTGACAGGGTCGAAGCCGGGGATGCGTGGAGGTCCCAACCCCCGGGCCATTACCTCCCTTCTTAAGGGGACGGCCCAACAATCGGAGTTTTACCCATGGCACAAGTCACCATGCGCCAGATGCTCGAAGCTGGCGTGCATTTCGGCCACCAGACCCGTTACTGGAACCCGAAGATGGCGCCGTACATCTTTGGCGCCCGCGGCAAGATCCACATCATCAACCTCGAGAAGACGCTGCCGCTCTTCACCGACGCGATGAACTTCCTCTCGGCCATCGCCCAGAAGCGCGGCACCGTGCTGTTCGTCGGCACCAAGCGCTCGGCCCGCGAGCCGTTGGCTGAAGAAGCCGCGCGCGCCGGCATGCCGTTCGTCACCGCCCGCTGGCTGGGTGGCATGCTGACCAACTTCCGTACCGTGAAGCAGTCGGTGGCCCGCCTGAAGGAACTGGAAGCCGCCGAGACCGACGGTTCGTTCGACCGCCTGGTCAAGCACGAAGTGCTGGCCCGTCGCCGCGAGCGCGAGAAGCTCGAGAACTCGCTGGGCGGCATCAAGGACATGAACCGCCTGCCTGACGCCCTGTTCATCATCGACATCGGTCATGAAGACATCGCCGTGCAGGAAGCCAAGAAGCTCGGCATCCCGGTGATCGCCGTGGTCGACACCAACTACAACCCGGAACTGGTCGACTACGCCATCCCGGGCAACGACGACGCCATCCGCGCCATCCAGCTGTACGCCCGCGCTGCCGCTGACGCCATCCTGGAAGGCAAGGCCGCCGCGCCGGCCGCGGCCCAGGGCGACGCCAATGAGTTCGTCGAACTCGACGAGGAAGGCAACCCGGTGGCCAAGGAAGAGCGCAAGGCCGCTCCGCGCCGTGACGACCGCAACAACCGTGGTCCGGCCAAGAAGGGCGCTGGCGCTCCGCGCGGCGACCGTGGCGGCCGCGGCGGCCGTCGCAACGAAGAGTCGGACGGCGAGTAAGCCCTCCCTGCCCCGGCCCGCAAGGGCCGGGGCGCATCAAAGCTTTGAGGAACCCAGATGACCGCCATTACCGCAAAACTGGTTAGCGAACTGCGCGAGCGCTCCGGCGCCGGCATGATGGATTGCAAGAAGGCGCTGGTCGAAAACAACGGCGACATCGACGCCGCTGTGGAATACCTGCGCAAGACGGGTCTCGCCAAGGCCGACAAGAAGGCCGACCGCGTCGCCGCCGAAGGCCGCATCGCCACCGCCCAGGCCAACGGCAAGGCCGTGCTGGTCGAAGTGAACAGCGAGACGGACTTCGTCGCCAAGGCGCCGAACTTCATCCAGTTCACCAATGACGTGGCCGAGGCCGTGCTGGCTTCCGGCGCCGCCGACATCGACGCCGCCAAGGCCGCCGCCTTCCCGGGCGCCGACAACGTCGAGTCCGCCGCCAAGGCCCAGACCGCCACCATCGGCGAGAAGATCGAAGTGCGCCGCGTCGCCCGCATCGAGAACGATGGCCCGCTGGCCACCTACTCGCACGGCGGCAAGATCGGCGTGATCGTGGCGCTCAAGGGCGGCTCGGAAGAGCTGGCCAAGGGCATCGCCATGCACGTGGCCGCCATGAACCCGCCGCACATCAAGCCGGAAGACGTCCCGGCCGAGTTCATCGCGAAGGAAAAGGAAATCGCGCTGAGCCAGATGACCGACAAGGACAAGGCCAAGCCGGCCGACATCCTGGAAAAGATCATCTCCGGCAAGATCAACAAGATCGTCTCGGAAGTGACCCTGGTCGGCCAGCCGTACGTGATCGACACCAACACCACCGTGGGCGAGGTCCTGAAGAAGGAAGGCGCCGACGTCGTGGCCGTGGTTCGCCTGGCCGTGGGCGAAGGCATCGAGAAGGTGCAGGAAGACTATCTGGCCGAAGTGGCCAAGGCGATGCAGGGCTGAGGCCTTGCTTCCCTGAAGTCTCGAAGAAGCCGCGGGCAACCGCGGCTTCTTTTTTTATGAGAAGCCCGCACGGTCCGCCCGGCCCATTCCACACCGGCCGCCACCGCACGGCGTTTGCTGCCAACCCCGCGTTGGAGCTGAATTTTCCCACCCGGCAGCGGCACGAAATCCCTTACCCGCCCGCGTCACTGCCGTTACAATGCGCGCGTTTTGCCCCACACAATCCGGAGACCCCATGAGCGAACCTCTTAAGTACCGCCGTATCCTGCTCAAACTCTCCGGTGAAGCCTTGATGGGCGAGGCCGACTACGGCATCGACCCCAAGGTCATCGGCCGCCTGGCCGACGAAATCATCGAAGTACAGAAGGCCGGGATCCAGATCGGCGTGGTCATCGGCGGCGGCAACATCTTCCGCGGCGCGGGCCTGGCTGCGGCCGGCATGGACCGCGTCACCGGCGACCACATGGGCATGCTGGCCACCGTCATGAACGCCCTGGCCATGCAGGACGCCATCGAGCGTCGCGGCGGCTTTGCCCGTGTGATGAGCGCCATCCAGATCCACGACGTCGCGGAAGACTTCATCCGCCGCCGCGCCGTGCGCCACATCGAGAAGGGCCGCATCGTGCTGTTCGCCGCCGGCACCGGCAACCCGTTCTTCACCACCGACTCGGCCGCCGCGCTGCGCGCCGTGGAAGTGGGCGCGGACCTGCTGCTCAAGGCCACCAAGGTGGACGGCGTGTATACGGCCGACCCCGCCCGCCACGCCGACGCGACGCGCTACGACACGCTCACCTACGACCAGGTGATCGAACGCAAGCTCGCCGTGATGGACACCGCCGCCATCGCGCTGTGCCGCGACCACGGCATGCCGCTGCGCATCTACGACATGACCGTGGCCGGCAACCTCATGCGCATCATGCGCGGCGAGGCCGTGGGCACCATCGTGTCCGATAACTGAGGCTGGATCCCTCTCCCCACAGGGGAGAGGGAGTGAGGGGCCATCTTGCCGTATCGCAACATCGAAGCGAGCTTCGATAAAACACTCGCGAGCGCCCGCCCCTCAGCTCATTCCTCTCCCCAGGGGAGAGGGCGAAAGCGCGTCGCTCCAACGCCCCTCGCCCCCCTGCTATACTCGCCGGCTTGCACGGTTTGAGGGGTGTTTCCCATGCTTAACGACATCAAGAACGATGCCCAGACCCGCATGGGCAAGAGCATCGACTCGCTCAGGCACAGCCTGACGCGCCTGCGCACCGGCCGCGCCAGCACCGCGCTGGTCGACGGCATCAAGGTGCCGTACTACGGTTCGGACATGCCGCTGAACCAGGTGGCCACGGTCGCGCTGGGCGATTCGCGCTCCATCATCATCACCCCGTTCGAAAAGAGCCTGGTCGGCCCGATCGAAAAGGCCATCATGGCCTCGGACATCGGCATCACGCCGAACACCGCCGGCACCACCATCCGCCTCAACATGCCGCCGCTCACCGAAGAGCGTCGCCGCGAGCTGGCCAAGCACGTGGCGCATGAAGGCGAGGAAGCCAAGATCGCCATCCGCAACGTGCGCCGCGACGCCATGCAGCAGGTCAAGGATCTGCTCAAGGACAAGGCGATCACCGAAGACGACGAGCGTCGTGCGGAAGACGAAATCCAGAAGCTCACCGATCGCTTCGTCAAGGACGTCGACGGCGTCGTGAAGAACAAGGAAGAGGAGCTGATGGCGCTCTGAGCGCCATCGGTCCGTCTCTCCGCATGACCAGCGCCGACTCCGCGCGGGTACCGCGCCACATCGCCATCGTGATGGATGGCAACGGTCGCTGGGCAAAGCTCCGCCACCGCCCACGCACGTTCGGCCACAACGCCGGACGCAAGGCCGTGCGCAACGTGGTCGAGGGCTGCCTGCGCCACGGCGTCAACGTGCTCACCCTGTTCGCATTCTCCAGCGAGAACTGGCAGCGTCCGCAGGACGAAGTCGGCGCGCTGATGGAGTTGTTCGTTCGCGCCCTGGACAAGGAAGTGGACGAACTGCACGGCAACGGCGTACGCCTGCGCTTCGTCGGTGACCTGGCCAGCTTCGAGCCGGGGCTGCGCCAGCGCATGCTCGCCGCCATGGCCCGCACGGCCGGCAACGACGCGCTGCATCTGAACATCGCCGTGAGCTACGGCGGCCGCTGGGACATCGTGCAGGCGGCGCGCAAGGCGGCCGAGGCCGTGGCGCGCGGCGAACTGCGCGCCGAGGAGATCGACGAGCAGCTGCTTGGCCACTGGATGTGCCTGGCCGACCTGCCGCCGCTGGACCTTTTCATCCGCACCGGCGGCGAATGCCGGGTCAGCAACTTCCTTTTGTGGCAGCTTGCCTACGCGGAACTGCACTTTACCGATACCCTGTGGCCTGATTTCGACGAGGCTTGCCTGAAGAGCGCCATCGACGATTACGCCCGCCGCGAACGCCGCTTCGGCAAGACCGGCGAACAAGTCGCCAAGAAGGCCTGATGGCCGGCCCCACGTCTGCACAAGGACACCCATGCTGCTCCAGCGCACCCTGACCGCACTGCTGCTTGCTCCGCTGGTGATCCTGCTGATCCTGCTGGCGCCGACCGGCGTCTTCGCGGTGATCGTCGCCATCGCGTTCCTGGCCGCCATGTGGGAATGGACACGCCTTTCCGGCCTCAAGCCGACCCCGCCGCGCGTGGCCCTGCTGGTGCTGACGGCGGCCGTCTTCGTGCTCTGCTGGCTGACCCGTGGCGGCATCGCCTGGCCGGTGCTGATCGGTGTCGGCGTGGCCTGGTGGATCGTGGTCTGCCAATGGCTGCGTCATTTCGCGTTCGGCGCGGCGCCGACCCGCGAAAACTGCTTCATGAAACTGGGCGCGGGCTTCCTGGTGATCGTGCCCGCGTGGGTGGCCGTGGTGACGATCCACGGCTCGTCCGCCCATGGCCACTGGTGGACGCTGCTGGCCCTGTTCATCGTGTGGGCGGCGGACATCGGCGCGTATTTCAGCGGTCGCCAGTTCGGCCGCCGCAAGCTGGCGCCCACCATCAGTCCGGGCAAGACCTGGGCCGGCGTGTATGGCGCGTTCGTCGCCGGCGCCATCGTGGCCGGTGCGGGCGGCATGATGCTGGGCGTCTCCGGCGGCAAGCTGATCGGCCTGCTGGTGCTGTCGGCGTTCGCCGTGGTCGCCTCGGTGGTGGGTGATCTGCTGGAGAGCCTGATGAAGCGCCACGCCGCCGTGAAGGATTCCGGCAACCTGTTCCCCGGCCACGGCGGCCTGCTCGATCGCCTCGACAGCGTGTTTGCCGCCCTGCCCGTGTTTGCCGCCGGCATGCTGCTGCTCGACCTATGAGTAACGCTCCACGCAAGGTCGCAGTGCTTGGCGCCACCGGCTCCATCGGCGGCAGCACGCTCGACGTCATTGCCCGTCATCCGGACCGCTTCCGCGCCACCGTGCTCACGGCGCACAGCAACGTGGCCGCGCTGGCGGAGCTGTGCATCCGTCATCGACCCGAACTGGCCGTCATCGCCGATCCGGCGCTGGAAGGCGAACTGTCGCGCCGGCTCGCCGCAGCCGGCGTGCGCTGCGACATCGCCAGCGGGCACGACGCCATCACGCAGGCCGTCTCCGGCACGCTGTGCGACACGGTGGTGGCCGCCATCGTGGGCGCGGCGGGGTTGGATTCCACCCTCGCCGCCGCGCGCACCGGCAAGCGCCTGCTGCTGGCCAACAAGGAATCCATCGTGATGGCCGGCGCGCTGCTGCTGGACGCGCTGGCGGTCGGCGGCGGCGAACTGATTCCGGTGGATTCGGAACACAACGCGATCTTCCAGTGCCTGCCCGGCGGACGTCCTCCGCTGGCGGCCAGCGGCGTGCGCCGCCTCATCCTCACCGCTTCCGGCGGACCGTTCCGCGGCCGCACACGCGCGGAACTGGCCGGCGTCACGCCGGAACAGGCGTGCAAGCATCCGAACTGGGTGATGGGACGCAAGATCTCGGTGGATTCGGCCACCCTGATGAACAAGGGCCTGGAGGTCATCGAAGCGCATCACCTGTTCGGCGCGGCGCCCGACCTCATCGACGTGCTGGTGCATCCGCAAAGCCTGGTGCACTCGCTGGTGGAGTACGTCGACGGCTCCGTGCTCGCGCAGCTGGGCAACCCGGACATGCGTACGGCAATCGCCCACGCGCTCGCCTGGCCCGCGCGCATCGAGGCCGGCGTCGCACCGCTGGACCTGGCTGCCTGCGCGCCGCTGGCTTTCCAGCATCCTGACCTGGACACCTTCCGCTGCCTTGCGCTCGCCTTCCAGGCCTTGCGTGCCGGCGGCGATGCCACCGCCATCCTCAATGCCGCCAACGAAGTGGCGGTCGAGGCCTTCCTTGCGGGCGGATTGCCGTTCCTGGGCATCGCCGATCTTGTCGAGAGCGTACTTACGGAACTGCCGCCGCAACCTGTGGTCGATGTCCAGACTCTGAATGAACGCGACCGGATGGCCCGCGAGGCCGCCCGCCGCATCCTTCGCAACGCCTGCTGACAAGCCTGATAAGCTCTTGCAGATGAATAGTGTATTTGGCTCAGTGTTTTGGTTGCTCGTCACGCTTGGCGTGCTGGTGACCTTTCACGAATTCGGTCACTACTGGGTAGCGCGGCGCTGCGGCGTCAAGGTGCTGCGTTTCTCCGTGGGCTTCGGCAAGGCCATCTGGAAGCGCATCGGCAAGGACGGCACCGAATACCAGGTCGCCATGATCCCGCTGGGCGGCTACGTAAAAATGCTGGACGCGCGCGAGGGCGACGTCGACCCCGCGCTGGCCGGCCAGGAGTTCACCGGCAAGCCGGTATGGCAGCGCATCGCCATCGTGGCGGCGGGGCCGGGCTTCAACCTGATCTTTACCCTGTTCGCCTTCTGGTTGATGTTCCTGGTGGGCAAGCCGGACGTCGCGCCGGTGATTTCCGCCGTGCCGCAGACTATCGCCGCCGAAGCCGGCGTGCGCACCGGCGACCGCATCCTCAGCGTCAACGGCCATGCGGTGGAAACGTGGAGCGATTCCATGGACGCCGTGGCGAACGCCCTGCTGGGGCGCGATCCACTGCCGATGCAGGTGCGCGGCACGGACGGCAGCGCGCGCAACCTCGTACTGCCCCTCAACCAGCTTCCCGCCGGGCAGGACATCGGCCAGTACCTGGACAAGCTCGGCCTGAAGCTGGCGCCCTCGCCGGCCGTGGTCGACAACGTCCTGCCGGGCAAGCCTGCCTCGCTGGGCGGCATGCAGGGCGGCGATCGCATCGTCAGCCTCAACGGCACCGCCATCGGCAGCTTCGAGGAGTTCCAGCGGCTGGTGCCGCAGGAGGCCGCCAAGTCGCCCACGCTGGCCATCGTGGTGGAGCGCGCCGGCAAGACCGTGCCGCTGTCCGTCACCGCCCGCATGGAGTCGCTGGAGGGCCAGCCGAGCAACTGGGTGATCGGCGTGAAGTTCGCCGAACGCGAACAGGCCATCCTGCGCTACGGCCCGCTCAAGGCCATCGGCGCCTCGCTGGAAACCACCTGGAACAGCGCCGCCTCCACCTTCAACATGATCGGCAAGATGCTGACCGGGCAGGCATCCACCAAGAACCTGTCCGGCGTGATCGGCATCGCCCAGGTGGCCAATGCCTCGGCCAGCATGGGCATCGGCTGGTTCTTCAGCTTCCTTGCGATGGTCTCGCTGAGTCTTGCGATCCTCAACCTGATGCCGATCCCCGTCTTGGACGGCGGTTGGCTGCTGTATTACCTTATTGAGTTGGTCAAGGGCAGCCCCGTCAGCGAACGCACCATGATGGCCGGTCAGTATGTCGGCCTGGTCATGTTGTTCACGTTGATGGGATTGGCTTTCTACAACGACATCCACCGCTTCCTGCCTTCGTGACGCGTGCCGGCTTTGACGAAAGTCGCGCGATGTCCGGGGGACAGGCGTATCTGCGGCGTGCGCATGCCATGCGCTTGCGGCGGAAACGTGGCGATGGTTCACCCTGCGCATCTGGGGACGATGCAAGCACCCTTTCAAGGCTGGGCTCGTCCTGGCTTCACGTATTGATCGGGGCGGCCCTGGCCGCCTCATCGGAATAAAACCAACGGAATCGACGATGAAGCGTATCGCCGCCCTGATCCTGCTTGCCTCACTCTCCGCCAATGCCCTCGCGTTCGAGCCGTTCGTCGTTTCCGATATCCGTATCGATGGCCTCAGCCGCATTTCCGCCGGTACGGTGCTCAACTACCTGCCGATCAACCGCGGTGACCGGCTGACCAACGATGGCGCGCAGCGCGCCATCCGCGCGCTCTACCAGACCAAGTTCTTCAGCGACGTGGAGATCGACCGCGAAGGTGACATCATGGTCATCAAGGTCGTCGAGCGCCCGTCCATCGCCAAGCTCAACCTGCGCGGCAACAAGGACATCAAGGAAGAAGACCTGCGCAAGGGCCTCAAGGAGATCGGCCTGGCCGAAGGCGAAACCTTCGACCGCCTGTCGCTGGACCGCGTGCAGCAGGAACTGGTGCGCCAGTACTACAACCGCGGCAAGTACAACGTGTCGGTCGATCCGCACGTGACCCAGCTCGACCGCAACCGCGTGGCCATCGACATCGAGATCCGCGAAGGCAAGGTCGCCAAGATCCAGGAAATCAACATCGTCGGCAACAAGGCGTTCACCGACAAGGAAATCCGCTCGGGTTTCGAGTCGAACACGCCGGGCTGGCTGTCGTGGTACTCGAAGGACGACCAGTACTCGCGTGAAAAGCTCTCCGGCGACCTGGAGAAGCTGCAGTCCTACTACATGGACCGCGGCTACGCCGACTTCGGCGTCGACTCCACGCAGGTGACCATCGCGCCGGACAAGCGCTCCATGTACATCGCCGCCAGCGTCAAGGAAGGCGACATCTACACCATCTCCGACGTGCATCTGCTCGGCGAGCTGATCCTCCCCGAGGATTCGCTGCACCAGCTGGTGTACGTGCACAAGGGCGACACCTTCAACCGCAAGGCCATCGAGGCCAGCGGCAACGCCATCAAGAGCATCCTGGCCAGCATCGGCTACGCCTTCGCCAAGGTCACGCCGGTGCCGAAGCTGGACAAGGAAAAGCGCACCGTCGACCTGACGCTCTACATCGAGCCGGGCAAGCGCGTGTACGTGCGCCGCGTGATCTTCCAGGGCAACACCCGCACGGAAGACGACGTGATGCGCCGCGAAATGCGCCAGCTGGAAGGCAGCTGGTTCTCGCAGCCGGCCATCGACCGCTCGAAGATCCGCCTACAGCGCCTGGGCTACTTCAAGACCGTCAACATCGACAAGGCGCTGGTGCCCGGCACCGAAGACCAGGTCGACCTGACCGTGAAGGTGGAGGAGCAGTCCGCCGGCAGCCTGATGTTCGGCGTGGGCTACTCGCAGTACTCGGGCATCATCCTGTCCGCGTCGGTGTCGCAGAACAACTTCCTCGGCACGGGTGACAGCTTCACCGTGGGCGCGTCGCGCAGCGACTACTCCACCTCGGTCAACGCCAGCTACTTCAACCCGTACCTCACCGACAGCGGCGTGGGCATCGGCTACAACATCGGCTACACCAAGAGCAATTACGGCGACACCAACAGCGACTTCGTGAACTACGAGAGCTCGCTGAAGTCGTTCTCCAGCTTCCTGAGCTTCCCGATCTCCGAAACGGACAACATCCGCGCGGGCCTGGGCATCAGCAGCAACAAGATCAACCTGAGCTACCAGTACCTGGACGAGAACGGCAACGTTCAGACGGCCAATTACTCGCCGCAGATCCTGATCGACTACCAGAACGCGCTGGGCCACCAGACCATCCACACGTGGGATGCCACGCTGGGCTGGAACCATGACACGCGCAACGGCTACTGGGCGCCGACCCGCGGCGGCCTGATCTCGCTGTCCACCGACATCGCCCTGCCCGGCTCGACCGTGCAGTACTACAAGATCATGGGCGAGGCGAACCACTACTGGCCCATCGGCAAGGGCTTCGTGCTGTACGTGGACGGCCAGGTGGGCTACGGCAAGACCTACGGCCAGACCTTCGACAACAGCAGCGAGGACGGCATCTACCAGAAGGGCCAGGCCATCACCTTCCCGTTCTGGGAGAACTTCTACTCCGGCGGCGTGCGCGACGTGCGCGGCTTCCAGGACAACACCCTCGGCCCCCGCGTCTGCGTGGGCACCGTCGCCGACCCGACCACGGGCAAGCAGGTGCCGATCACCCCGCTGCCGAACGGCACCTGCCCGGGCAGCGTGTACAGCTACGCGCAGCCGCTGGGTGGCGCCTTCAAGGTGCTGGGCACGGCCGAGCTGTATCTGCCGCTGCCGTTCCTCAAGGACATCAACACCGCCCGCGTGTCGTGGTTCGTGGACGTCGGCAATGCCTACACCGATTACCAGAGCTTCACGGCCAAGACGCTGCGCGTCTCCACCGGCCTGTCGCTGCACTGGCAGGCGCCGATCGGCCCGCTGATCATCAACTTCGCGGTGCCGCTGCGTACGCAGGCGGATGACAACCACTACGAAGAGCGCATCCAGTTCACCTTCGGCAGCCAGTTCTGACGAACTGACCGTTGGGTCGACTCCGCAGAAGGCGCGGCCATGCCGCGCCTTCTTTTTGGCCGCCGCCGCCCACACCGGCAGCGGCCCTCCGTACCACTTTTGATGCCTCCGCCGGGGGGACCTACAATGGTCCGATTGCAGGGAGCTGACATGAGCGTTTTTCAAACCACCGTATCCGAGCTGGCCGAGCGCTTCGGCCTCGTCTTCCACGGCGATGGCTCACGCGTCATCGATGGCGTGGGCACGCTGGCGGGTGCCAGCCCAAGCCAGTTGAGCTTCCTTTCCAACAGCAAGTACGCCTCGCAGCTGACCGGCACGCGCGCCGGTGTGGTGGTGATGCGCGAGGAAAACGTGGCGGAGAGCCCCGTGGCCGCCCTGGTGGCACGCGACCCTTATGTGGCCTACGCCAAGATCGCCGCGCTGTTCGAGCGCCACCCCGCCTCGCCGCAGGGCATCCACCCCACCGCCGTGGTGTCGCCGGGCGCCGTGGTGGCGCCGACCGCCAGCATCGGCCCCGGTTGCGTCATCGAGGACGGCGCGGTGGTGGAGGACGGCGCCATCCTCGGCCCGCACTGCATCATCGGCCCCGAGTGCACGGTGGGCGCGCAATGCCGGCTGGTGGCCCGCGTGACCCTGGTCATCCGCGTCACGCTGGGCAAGCGCGTGCTGGTGCATCCGGGCGCGGTGATCGGCTCGGACGGCTTCGGCCTCGCCTTTGACCGCGACCACTGGATCAAGCTGCCGCAGCTCGGCGGCGTGCGCATCGGCGACGACTGTGAAATCGGCGCCAACACCACCATCGACCGCGGCGCGCTGGACGACACCGTGCTCGAGGAAGACGTGCGCCTGGACAACCAGATCCAGATCGCCCACAACGTCTACATCGGCGCCCACACGGCCATGGCCGGCTGCTCCGCCGTGGCCGGCAGCGCCAAGATCGGCCGCTACTGCATGATCGGCGGCAACGCCGGCGTGCTGGGCCATCTGGAAGTGGCCGACCGCGTTAACATTACCGCCAAGAGCCTGGTCACGCATTCCATCCGCGAGGCGGGCGAATACGCTTCGGGCGTACCCCTGCAGGAAAGCCGCCAGTGGCGGCGCAACGCAGCCCGATTCAAGCATCTCGATGAATACGCGCGCCGGCTCTCGGCGCTGGAGAAGGACCGCAACAATGAGTGACCTGACCGTGCCCTTCCACCTGCCCGTGAACGTGGAAACGATCCAGCAGCTGCTGCCGCATCGCTATCCGTTCCTGCTGGTCGACCGCCTGATCGAGCTGGTGCCCGACAAGAGCGCCGTGGCCATCAAGAACGTGACGATGAACGAGCCGTTCTTCCAGGGCCACTTCCCCGGCCACCCGGTGATGCCGGGCGTGCTGATCGTGGAAGCCATGGCGCAGGCCGCCGGCCTGCTGACGCAGATCTCCAGCCGCCTGAAGGGCACCACGGGCAGCCCGCTGTTCTACCTGGCCAAGGTGGACAACGCGCGCTTCAACGCGCCGGTAGTGCCGGGCGACCAGTTGCGCCTGGAAGTGGAACTCAAGCGCCTGCTGCGCAGCATGGGCCTGTTCGAGGCGCGCACCATCGTGGACGGCAAGGTCGTGGCCAGCTGCGAGCTGATGTGCGCCGCGAGGTCCGACAAATGATCCACCCCACCGCGCAGATCGACCCTACCGCGGTCATCGCCGATGGCGTCAGCATCGGCGCGTACTCCGTGATCGGCGCCGACGTGCATATCGGCGAAGGCACGGTCGTCGGCCCGCACGTGGTGATCCAGGGCCCGACCCGCATCGGCCGCGACAACCGCATCAGCCAGTTCGCCTCGCTGGGTGGCGACCCGCAGGACAAGAAGTTCCATGGCGAGTACACCGAGCTGGTGATCGGCGACCGCAATCAGATCCGCGAGTACGTCACCATCAATCGCGGCACCGGCGACGGCGGCGGCGTGACGCGGATCGGCAACGACAACCTGATCCTCGCCTACGTCCATATCGCGCACGACTGCAAGATCGGCAACCACATCGTGTTCTCCAGCTATTCGGCGCTGGCCGGACACGTGGAGATCGGCGACTGGGTGGTGATGGCCGGCTTCTCCGGCGCGCACCAGTTCTGCAAGATCGGCGCGCATGCCTTCATCGGCATGGGCTGCCTGCTCGGCTCGGACGTGCCGCCCTTCGTGACGATGGCCAACGAACAGCGCGGCCGCCCGCGCGGCATCAACACCGAAGGCCTCAAGCGGCGCGGCTTCGACACGGCCCGCATTTCGTCCATCAAGCGCGCGTACCGCACGCTGTACATGGCGGGACTGACCCTGGCCGACGCGCGCGAACAGCTCAGCGTCCAGGCCAACGACAGCGAGGACGTGCGCGCGATGCTGGAATTCCTCGATCGCAGCGAACGTTCGCTGGCGCGCTGACATGAGCTTCGCCCCTATCGGCGTATCGCACACGGGCTCTTGCTGTTGATGTCACGACATGGCTGAGATCGAAGTCATCAGGCGCGCACCCACCATCGCCATCATCGCCGGCGAAGATTCCGGCGATCAGCTGGGTGCCGACCTGGTCACGGCCTTGCGCCGCCGCTATCCCGAGGCGCGCTTCGTCGGCATCGGCGGCGCGCGCATGCAGGCCACCGGTTTCGATTCCTGGTTCGACATCAAGGAACTCTCGCTGTTCGGCTTCGCGGAGGTGGTGTCGCATCTCCCGCGCCTGCTCAAGTTGCGCAAGGAGCTGCTGGCGCGCCTGATCGCGGCGAAGCCCGATGTGGTGGTCGGCATCGATGCGCCCGATTTCAACCTGGGCGTGGAGAAGCGCCTGCGCGAGGAGGGCATTCGCACCGTGCACTACGTCAGCCCGTCGGTGTGGGCGTGGCGCGAGAAGCGTGCGGAAAAAATCGGACGCAGCGCCGACCGCGTACTGTGCCTGTTTCCGATGGAGCCGGCGATCTACGCGCGGCACGGCATCGATGCGCGCTTCGTTGGCCACCCGCTGGCGGACCGCTTCGCTCTGGTGTCTGACCGCACCGGCGCGCGTGATTTCCTCGGCATTCCGCAGAACGTGCCCGTGCTCGCCGTGTTGCCGGGCAGCCGCGGTTCCGAGATCAAGCAATTGGGCGTTGCGTTCATCGAGGCGGCGCGCAAGGTCGCTGCGCAGCTGCCGGGACTTCGCATCGTCGTGCCGGCAGCCAATGAACGCGTGCACGCCACGCTGAAGCAACTCATCGGAAACGCCGAGGGGGAAAGCGCTCCGCTGCTTATCGACGGACACGCGCACGAGGCCATGCTCGCCGCCGACGTGGTGTTGCTCGCCTCCGGCACGGCCACATTGGAAGCCATGCTCGCCAAGCGCCCGATGGTGGTCGGCTATCGCGTATCGCCGGTGAGCTACCGCATCGCCAAGGCGCTCAACATGCTCAAGACGGACGTCTATTCGCTGCCTAACATCCTGGCGCGGGCGAGCGGCATGGGCGATGACGTGAAGCTGGTGCCCGAACTCATGCAGGACGACTTCACCGTCGACAAGCTGGCGGACGCCACGTTGTCGCTGTTCCACGACAGCGAGCGCCGTGGCGCCATCGTCGCCGCCTTCGAGCAGTTGCATCTGGCCCTGCGCGGCGACTTGGAAGGCCACGCGGGCGATCTGGCCGCCGAAGCCGTCGCCGAGATGATCGAGGCTCGCCATGGCTGAGCCCAAGGTCAGAAAGCGTTCTGCGGCCATTGAACCCACTGTCGCGATGCGCCTCATCGCCGGCGTGGACGAGGCGGGACGCGGCCCTCTCGCCGGTCCTGTCGCGGTCGCGGCGGTGATCCTGGATCCGGCGCGGCCCATCGATGGACTCGATGATTCCAAGAAGCTCACCGAGCAGAAGCGCGAGGCGCTCTATCCGCTGATCGTCGAGCGGGCGCTGGCGCACTGCATCGTGATGGTGATGTCCGACGAGATCGACCGCATCAATATCTTCCAGGCCACCATGACCGGCATGAGCCGCGCGCTCTCCGGCCTGACGCCGGCGGCGCACGAGGCATGGATCGACGGCAACGCCCTGCCGCGCGACCTGCCCTGCACCGGCCGCGCCATCATCGGCGGCGACGCGCTGGAGCCGGCCATCAGCGCCGCGTCGATTCTCGCCAAGGTCACGCGCGATCGATGGATGGTGGCGCTGGATCGCGAACATCCCGGCTACGGTTTCGCCGAGCACAAGGGATACGCCACGCCGGCACATCTGGCCGCGCTGCAGCGCCTGGGACCTTGCCCGCACCATCGCCGCAGTTTCGCGCCGGTGAAGATTCTGGTGGACCAGGGCGTGCTGTTCTGACGCGGATCGCCAACGCGACCCGCAGGTAAAGCAATCGCAGGGCCAAAACGCGCGCCCGAAAACATGCCCAATGGCGGGCGTCACTCGCGTGCAACAGCGCTAATCTAAGCTCCAAACCATGGAGCAGCAGCTCCGCACGCGTTGACCCGTGCAACCTTTCTGCCCGCCGCTGCATCCGAATGGATAAGGAAGCGAAGCCATCGGCTCCGATGCGCTTCCATCGAGCAGGGACGAAGGCCCCGTGCGCGCCTCCCCACCACGTGCATGGGTTTGAAGACTCCAACCAAGCGCGCATTCGACCGCAGGAGTCCGCGATGAACACCTACCGCCGCCTCAACGACCCGGTCACGCCCGGCACCCCTCCGAACGTGACGCCCGCATCCCAGCTCAGCGCCGGCGAGATCGCCGCCATCGTCGATGCCGAGTACCGGCACGTCGATTACGACCGCCATCCGCTCCGGGTACAGGGACTGGACCACTACATCGACCGTCCGCAAAGCGCGGAGCGTTTCCACATCTGGTAAGGCGCGAGCGCCGGCGACGATGGCGGCCATCGTCGCCGCGGCGCCGCGATGGATCAGCCGCGCGCCCGCAGGCGACTGTTGCGGTAGCCGTAACCGATGTAGATGAGCATGCCCAACGCGGTCCAGCCGGCCAGCAGCATCCAGTTGCCCGCGTTCATCTGCGCCAGCAGAAACAGGCAGACCAGCACGCCCAGCGAGCACACCAGCGGCGCGGCGGGTACGCGGAAACCGCGCGGAAGATCCGGCCGCGTGCGACGCAGCACCAGCACGCCGATGCACACCGTGGCGAAGGCCAGCAGGGTGCCCATGGACAGCAGGTCGCCCAGCAGGCTCAGCGGGAACACCGCCGCCAGCACGCCGCCGATCACGCCCACCAATACCGTCGTGCGGTGCGGCGTCCTGAAGCGCTCGTGGACGGCGCCGAACGTGCGCGGCAACAGCCCATCGCCCGCCATGGTGTAGAGAATGCGCGCCAGGCCCAGGTGCATCACCAGGATCACCGAGGTGAGCCCGGCCACTGCGCCGATCTGCGTCAGCACCTTCAGCCACGCCAGCGAGGGATGCGCGGCCAGCGCCGTCGCCACCGGCTCGGCCGTGGCCAGCTGCGGATACGGCACCAGGCCGGTCAGCACCGCCGCCACCACGATGTACAGCACCGTGCAGATGGCCAGCGAAATGAGGATGCCGGCCGGCACGTTCTGCTGCGGGTTGCGCGTCTCCTGCGCGGCCGTCGCCACCGCGTCGAAACCGATGTACGCGTAGAACACGCTGGTCGCGGCGCGGAACACGCCCGACCAGCCGTAGTGATCGCCGCCCTGGCTCGCTGGCACGTACGGGTGCCACAGCGAGGTGTCGATGTACTGCAGGCCGAACACCACGAACAGGATCACCACCAGCACCTTGAGCACCACCACCACGCTGGCGAACAGCGTCGACTGCCGGGTGCCCGCGTAGAGCAGCGTGGTGATCGCCGCCACCACCAGCAACGCCGGCAGGTTGATCCACGCACCGGTCACCACGAAGTGCCCGTCCTTGAACGCCAGCGGCGCATTGGCCAGCACCGCCGGCACGTCGATGCCCACGCTGTGCAACAGGCCCACGCCGTAGCCGGACCAGCCCACCGCCACGGACGACACCGCCAGCAGGTACTCGGCCACCACGTTCCAGCCGATGAACCAGGCCAGCAGTTCGCCGAACGTGGCGTAGGCATACACGTAGGCGCTGCCGGACACCGGCAGCATGGCGGCGAACTCGGCATAACTCAGCGCCGCCAGGGCGGCGGCAAGGCCGGCGAGCACGAAGGAGATGGTCAGCGCCGGGCCTGCATGCTCGGCGGCCGCCTGTCCGGTGATGACGAAAATGCCCGCGCCGATCACCGCTCCCACGCCCAGGACGATCAGGTCCTTGAGGCCCAGCGTGCGCCGCAGATTGTCGTTGGCCGTGAGCGACGCCTCGATGGGTTTGATGGTGAACAGCGAACGGATCAGTGACATCGGCATTTTCCCGGCAGCGTCGGGACTGCCGTCCAGGATGAAAGCACCGGACCATGCCAGTCCCGGCGCCGCCCTGCAACTGAACTGTCTGCATCGACGGCGGTGAAGACATGCCGAAGGCCGGCATGGCAGATAGGCGCGGCCGGCTTGCCAGCCGCTGCGCGAGCGACGGCCAAGCGGCATCCCCCTGATCCAGCGCGGAAAAACCGCCCGGCAGGCAATGTCAATTCTTGCCCGCTCCGGGCCACGCCGTTAGGCTGTGGATCCATCCTGCGCGTGCGCCATGTCCGTCCGCTTCGCTCACCTTCACCTTCACAGCGAATACTCGCTGGTCGACTCGACCATCCGTATCAAGGGGCTGGTCGACGCCTGCGTGCGCCAGGGCATTCCGGCGGTCGCGCTGACCGACGAAAGCAACATGTTCGCGCTGGTGAAGTTCTACAAGGCCTGCAGCGCGGCCGGCATCAAGCCGATCGGCGGAGCGGACCTGTGGGTCAGTTCGCCGGACGATCCGCGTCCCTGGCGCCTCACCGTGCTGGTGCAGAACCACGCCGGCTATCTCAATCTGTCGCGGCTGGTGTCGCGTGCATGGCGCGACGGCCAGCACAGCGGCCGGGCCATGGTCGACGCCGCATGGCTCACGCCGGAAGCCACGCACGGCCTGATCGCCATGCTCGGCCGCGAGAGCGAAGTCGCGCGCATCGCCGTGAATCAGGGCGTGGATGCGGCCGTGGCGCGCATCCGCCCGTTCGCCACGCAGATGGCCGACCGGCTCTACCTCGAACTCACCCGCACCGGCCGCGAAGGCGAGGAAAACTGGAACACGGCCGCGCTGGCCCTCGCCGCGCAACTCGACCTGCCGGTGATCGCCAGCAACGACGTGCGCTTCCTCAAGCAGGAAGGCTTCGAATCGCACGAAGCGCGCGTCTGCATCAATCAGGGCCGCGTGCTGGCCGACCCCAAGCGCCCGCGCGACTACAGCGACCAGCAATACCTGAAGTCGCCCGAGGAAATGGAGGCGCTGTTCGCCGACCTTCCCGAGGCGCTGGAAAACACCATCGAGCTGGCCAAGCGCTGCACGCTGGAACTGAGCTTCGGCACGTATTACCTGCCGGATTTCCCGGTGCCGGAGGGCCACGACCTGGCCAGCTACATCCGCGAGATTTCCCGCGAAGGCCTGAAGGAACGCCTGGAATTCGCCGGCGTCGCGCCCGGCCGCACGCGCGAGGAGTATGAAGCGAGGCTGGAACGCGAGCTGGACGTCATCATCAAGATGGGCTTCCCCGGCTACTTCCTGATCGTGGCGGACTTCATCAACTGGGGTAAGCAGAACGGCATTCCCGTGGGCCCGGGCCGCGGCTCGGGCGCGGGTTCGCTGGTGGCGTGGGTGTTGAAGATCACCGATCTGGACCCGATCCAGTTCGACCTGCTGTTCGAGCGATTCCTCAATCCCGAACGCGTGTCGATGCCCGACTTCGACATCGACTTCTGCATGGATCGCCGCGACGAGGTGATCGACTACGTCGCGCGCAAATACGGCCGCGACCACGTCAGCCAGATCATTACCTACGGCTCGATGGCGGCGAAGGCCGTGCTGCGCGACTCCGGCCGCGTGCTCGGCATGGGCTACAACGCGGTGGACCGCATCGCCAAGCTCATTCCCGCGCGCCCGCTCGACCTCACGCTGCAATGCGCGCTGGGCCGCTCGGAAAAGGCCAAGAAAGAACCCGACCGCATCGTCAAGGATTTCTGCGACCTCTACGAGCAGGACGAGGAAGCGCGCACGCTGATCGACCTGGCGCTGAGCCTGGAAAGCATCACGCGCGGCGTCGGCAAGCACGCCGGCGGCGTGGTGATCGGGCCCAAGCCGCTGACCGAGTTCGCGCCGCTCTACTGCGAACCGGGCGGCGCCGGCGTCGTCACGCAATACGACAAGGACGACGTGGAAGCCGTCGGCCTGGTGAAGTTCGACTTCCTCGGCCTGCGCACGCTCACCATCATCGACTGGGCGGTGAAGGCCATCAACGCGCGCCGCGCGGCCAATGGCGAGGAAGCGCTCAACATCGCGGCCATCCCCACCGATGACCCGGCGGCGTACGACCTGCTGAAGAAGGCGCAGACCGTCGCGGTGTTCCAGCTCGAATCCTCCGGCATGCAGCGCATGCTCAAGGACGCCAAGCCCGACCGCTTCGAGGACATCATCGCGCTGGTGGCGCTGTACCGACCGGGCCCGATGGACCTGATCCCCAGCTTCGTGGCGCGCAAGCACGGCCGCGAGGAAGTGATCTACCCGGACCCGCGCGTCGAGCCGATCCTGAAAGAGACCTACGGCATCATGGTCTATCAGGAGCAGGTGATGCAGATGGCGCAGATCGTGGGCGGCTATTCGCTCGGCGGCGCCGACCTGCTGCGCCGCGCGATGGGCAAGAAGAAAGTCGAGGAAATGGCGAAGGAGCGCGCCAAGTTCCGCGAAGGCGCCGCCAAGGACGGACTCAGCGGCGAAAAGGCCGACGAGATCTTCGACCTGATGGAGAAGTTCGCCGGCTACGGCTTCAACAAGTCGCACGCCGCCGCGTACGCGCTCGTCTCGTATCACACCGCCTGGCTGAAGGCGCACTACCCCGCCGAGTTCATGGCCGCGACGATCTCGTCGGACATGGACAACACCGACAAGGCGGTGACCTTCATCGACGAGTCCAAGGCCATCGGCCTGAAGGTGCTGCCGCCGGACGTCAACGCGTCGGAGTTCATGTTCGTCGCGGTCGAACCGCGCGTGATCCGCTATGGCCTGGGCGCCATCAAGGGCGTGGGCCAGGGCGCGTGCGAAGCCATCGCCGAGGAACGCAAGCGCGGCGGTGCCTACAAGGACCTGGCCGATTTCTGCCGTCGCGTGGATTCGACCAAGCTCAATCGCCGCGTGCTCGAAGCGCTGATTCTTTCCGGTTCGCTCGACGCGCTGGCGCCGAACCGCGCCAGCCTGATGGCGCAGCTGCCCAACGCGATGAAGGCGGCGGACCAGCACCTCAAGAACAAGCAGAGCGGACAGAACGACATGTTCGGCGCGGCGATGGGCGCCGCCGCCCCGACGGTCGACGTCGACCTGCCCGTCGTGCCCGACTGGCCGCTCGAGCAGAAGCTGCAGGGCGAGCGCGACACGCTCGGCCATTATCTTTCCGGCCACCCCACCGACCCGTGGAAGGACGAACTGGCTCAGCTCTCGACCTGCCCGCTGGGCGAGATCGCCGAACGCTACCAGCCACCGAAGCCGCGCAAGAGCGACGGCGACGACAACCGCTTCCGCCGCGGCCCGGATACGCCGTGGACCGTGGCCGGCATGGTCACCGCCGTGCGCAAGCGCGGCGACAGCGACGCCTTCGTGCGGCTGGAGGACGGCACCGGCTCCATCGAGGTCAGCTTCTTCGGCGACCTCTACCTGCAGATCGCCCCCATGCTCACGCGCGACCAGATCCTGGTGGTCGAAGGCGGCCTGCGCATCGACGATTTCTCCGGCGGCGGCTTCGCCCTGCGCGCCCGCAGCGCCTATACGCTGGGCGACGGCTGCCGACGCTTCGCGCGCCTGCTGCGTTTGAAACTGAATGGCGTGACCCCAGGCTTCGTCGACGACCTGCGCCGCACGCTCGCCGGCTATCGGGGCGGACGCGCCAGCGTGATCCTCCACGGCTACCACAACGCCATCGCCCAGGCCGACCTGGAACTGGGCGAGGACTGGCGTGTGGACGCCATTCCGGAACTGCTGCGCGCCATCCGGGCCGTTCCCGGAGTGGAGGCGGCCAAGCTGCGGATTGTGAAGAGCCAGGATTGAGTAAAGAGAAACGAGAAGTGAGAGAGGCGCCCTGCTCTCACTTCTCGTTCCTCTTCACTATTTCCTAACCCCATACGCCCCCGTTCCCGCGTTTTTTCCAGACCGGTATACTGGCGCGCTTCCGTGTCATGAACTGCACCGAATGAATCCCAACTTCCTCGATTTCGAACAACCCATCGCCGAGCTGGACGCGAAGATTGAAGAGCTTCGCCATGCCAGCCACGGGCAGGCGTTCAACATCGACGAAGAAGTCGGCCGCCTGCGCGAGAAGCTGAAGCTCAAGACCAACGAGATCTTCCGCAACCTCACGCCGTGGCAGGTGACGCAGCTGTCGCGCCATCCGGGCCGTCCGTACACGCTCGACTACATCAGCGTGATGTGCGACGAATTCCATGAGCTGGCCGGCGACCGCGCCTATGCGGACGATGCCGCCATCGTCGGTGGCCTGGGCCGCATCAACGGCCGCTCGGTGATGATTATCGGCCACCAGAAGGCGCGCGACACCAAGGGCAAGGTGCGCCGCAATTTCGGCATGCCGCGCCCGGAGGGCTACCGCAAGGCGCTGCGCCTGATGAAGATGGCCGAGCGTTTCGGCCTGCCGCTGATCACCCTGATCGACACGCCAGGCGCCTACCCGGGCGTGGGCGCGGAAGAGCGTGGCCAGTCCGAGGCCATCGCCCGCAACCTGCTGGAAATGGCGGACCTCAAGACGCCCATCGTCTGCACCGTGATCGGTGAAGGCGGTTCGGGCGGCGCGCTCGCCATTGGCGTGGGCGACCGCACCATCATGCTGCAGTACTCCACGTATTCGGTGATCTCGCCCGAAGGCTGCGCGTCCATCCTGTGGAAGAGCGCGGAGAAGGCCAAGGACGCCGCCGAGGCGCTGGGCCTGACCGCCCCGCGCCTGCTGGAGCTGGGCCTGATCGACAAGGTCGTGCGCGAACCGCTGGGCGGCGCCCACCGCAACCCGCACTCCATGGCCGTGCGCCTGAAGGCGGTGCTGCTCAACCAGCTGGACGAGCTGGAAGCGCTGCCGATGCAGGACCTGCTCGACCTGCGCTACAAGCGCCTGCGCAGCTACGGCGCATACACGGAATAACGAAGCCCAGAGAAACGGGAACCATGTTCTCGTTTCCCGCTCATCTTCACTCACCTCTCGTCCCTACTGGCCTACCATCCGGGCACCAACGCCCGGAACCGCGTCCATGGCCAACGAACACGCCACCAAGCTCGCCGTACTCATCGACGCGGACAACGCGCAACCGGCCATCGCCGAGGCGCTGCTCGCCGAAGTGGCCAAGTACGGCACCGCGCACGTCAAGCGCGCCTATGGCGATTGGACGTCCAATCACCTCAAGGGCTGGAAGGAGCAATTGCTCACGCAGTCGATCCAGCCCATGCAACAGTTCGGCTACACCAGCGGCAAGAACGCCACCGATTCGGCCATGATCATCGACGCGATGGATCTGCTGTATTCCGGCCGCTTCGATGGCTTCTGCATCGTGTCCAGCGACAGCGACTTCACGCGACTGGCCGCGCGCATCCGCGAATCGGGCCTGATCGTCTACGGCTTCGGCGAGCGCAAGACGCCCGACCCGTTCGTGGCGGCTTGCGACAAGTTCATCTACACCGACATCCTGGTCGCCAAGCCCGACGAGGAACAGCCACTCAAGCCGCGCACCGCCGCGCAGCTCAAGCAGGATTCCAGCCTGGTGAACCTGCTGCGCAACGCCGTGGACGCGGCGTCCGACGACGATGGCTGGGCCACCTTGAGCGGCGTGGGTTCCATCGTCACCAAGCAGCGCCCCAACTTCGACGCGCGCAGCTACGGCTACAACAAGCTCAGCGAATTGATCACCGCCACCACGCTGTTCGAGATGGATCGCCGCAGCCCCGGCGAAGGGCGTCCGAAGGTGATCTACGTGCGCAACAAGAGCAAGAAAACCGCCGCCCGTGACTGAGCTGACCGACGTACTGCGCGACGCGCTGCAGGCGCAGCCGGACGGCGCGCTCTGCGTCGCCTACAGCGGCGGCCCCGATTCCACGGCCTTGCTGCACGCGCTGGCGCAGTCGCCGCAGACGCACGCACGTGGCCTGCGCGCACTGCATGTCGATCACGGACTGCACGCCCAAAGCCATGCGTGGGCCGAGCACTGCCGGCAACTCGCGCGCGAATGGGGTGTGCCGTGCCTGGTGCTGCGCGTCGAGGTGGATCATCAACGCGGCTACGGCCTGGAAGCGGCGGCGCGCGAGGCGCGCTATCACGCCTTCGCCGCGTCGCTGCAGAAGGGCGAGCGGCTGCTGCTGGCGCATCATCGCGACGACCAGGCGGAAACCGTCCTGCTGAAACTGCTGCGTGGCGCGGGCCCCGAAGGGCTCGGTGGCATGCGCGCGACGCGGCGGCTGGGCGAGGGCCAACTCTGGCGTCCGCTGCTCGACACGCCTCGCGATGCACTGCGCCGCTACGTGGAGCGACACGAACTGCCGTGCATCGACGACCCTTCCAACAACGATGCGCGCCTCTCGCGCAACTTTCTCCGACACGAGATCCTGCCGCGCTTGAGCCAGCACTGGCCGCAAGCGGTGGAGTCGATCGTGCATAGCGCGCGGCTGCATCGCTCCGCCAGCGATGCACTCGAACAGCAGTGGCGCACCGAACAGGCACGCTTGCTCGACCCGGCCACAGGCAGCCTCGACGCCGTCGGCTGGCTCGCGCTCACGCCCGCCTTGCGCCATCCCCTGCTCGACGACTGGCTGCATGCGCGTGGGCTCACCGCACCCACCACGGCGCAGCGCGAACAGATCGAGCGGCAATGCACGGCGCACGACGGCCAACTGCCGTGCATCCGCTGGCCCGGCACCGAACTGCACGTGTGGAAGGGGCGGCTATGGGCGCTTCCGCCCCGGCCTGCCATCGACCCGCACTGGCAGGCGGACTGGCAGGGCGAGCCACTGGCCCTGCCCGACGGCGGAAGCCTGCTGCTGGACCCGCCTGCACGGCTGGACGCCCCACTCACCGTGCGCCTGCGCCAGGGCGGCGAACACCTGCGGCCGGCCGGACACGCGCACACCCGCGAGCTGCGCGACCTGTTCCAGCAAAGCGGCATGCCGCCGTGGCGCCGGCTTGCCTGTCCCCTGCTCTACGCGGGAGACGAACTGATCGGCGTGGGCGACCGCTGGCTCACCGAGCGAGGCGCGACGCTGCTGGGCGACGCCCGGCCCCGCTGGCAGCCCGCCTGGTGAACATCTTGCGGCGACGCCGCCCCACCGCGGATTGATTCCCTACGCCCCCTGCGCTAGTTTTGCGGGCCATGGCCAAGTCTGCATCCGCCCCTGTTGCCCCCGCCGCCGATTTCGAACATTCGCTGGACGAACTCGAGCAGTTGGTCGCGCGCATGGAGGGCGGCGAGCTGAGCCTGGACGAATCCCTGTCCTCTTTCGAACGCGGCATTGGCCTATATCGCCATTGCCAGCAGGCATTGGAAAATGCCGAGCTGCGCGTACGAATGCTGCTCGACCCCGATGCCCCAGACACTGCCGAACCCTTCCAGCCCGAGCTCTGAGCTCGGCGCCCCCTTCAAAGCGCTGATTGCCCGCGCCGAAGAGGCGCTTGTCCGCTCGCTCCCCCCCGCCGACACCACGCCCGTGGAACTCCACCAGGCGATGCGCTACGCCGTGCTCGGCGGCGGCAAACGCCTGCGGCCGCTGCTGGTCTACGCCGCCGGCCATGCCTTGGGTGAAACCGGATCGAGCCTGGACGCCCCGGCCGTGGCGGTGGAACTGATCCACGCCTATTCGCTGGTGCATGACGACCTACCCGCCATGGACGACGACGCCCTGCGCCGCGGCCGGCCCACCTGCCACATCGTGTTTGGCGAAGCCATGGCGATCCTCGCCGGCGATGCGCTGCAGGCGCTGGCGTTCGAGCTGCTGGCCCACGACGTGGACGCCGGCGTGTCGCCGGTGCGCTGCGTGGAAATGCTGCGCGTGCTGGGCCGCGCCTGCGGCGCCGACGGCATGGCGGGCGGACAGGCGCTGGATCTGGCCGCCGTGGGCCGCAAGCTCACGCTGGCCGAGCTGGAGTTCATGCATGCCTGCAAGACGGGCGCGCTGATCCGCGCCGCCGTGCAGCTCGGTGGACTGGCCGCCGGCGCCTCCGCCGACGAGCTTGCCGCGCTGGATCGCTACGGCCACGCGGTGGGCCTGGCCTTCCAGGTGCGCGACGACATCCTGGATGTCGAAGGCGAATCGGCCGTGCTCGGCAAGACGGCCGGCAAGGATGCGGCAGCGGACAAGCCCACGTTCCCGTCCATCATCGGCATGGACGCTTCCCGCAAGCACCTCGCCCACCTCACGCAGGAGGCGCTCGACGCCGTTGCCCCCTTCGGCGAACGCGGCGCCCTGCTGGTGGAACTGGCGCTTTATGCGGCGGCGCGCCTGAAGTAACGCGGCGCCCGCTTGCGGTTCGCTGACGATGCGTCAACAGCCGTCGCCCTGGAACGTTCCCTGAAGGCCACGCCTTCTTACCGTTGCGACCGCCATGTTCCCACCTCGTTTCTCGCGCGGCCTTGTGGCCGGCACCTTCGCCAGTTTGCTGATCGCCGGCACGGCCATCGCCGCGCAGGGCACCGATTTCAGCGGCGCATGGCGGCTGGACGACCGCAGCAGCGACACGCCTGATGCGCTCACCGCCGCCATGCGCGTGGAAGCGCGCAAGGAACTGGCCGCGCAGCAGGCTACGCCGGCCTCGTCATCGTCCAGCGCCGCACCCGCCAGCAACAACCATGGCGGAGGCCGCCATGGCGGCATGGGCGGCGGAGGCATGGGTGGCCACGGTGGCGGCATGGGCGGTGGCGGGCGTGGCCGTCATGGCGGCGACAGCGGTGACGGCAAACCCGCCAATGGCAGCGACAAGGACCCGATCGCCACGGCGACGTATCCAATGCCGCCCACGCTCAAGACCGATACCGTGCTGCTCGTGCAGCAGGACGACAAGACCTTTCAGGTCCGCCTGAACAACGGCGACCAGCTCACCGGCAAGCTGGACGGCGTGGCGCGGCAAACGCTCAACGGCAATGCCATGGTGCGCGGCCACATGGACAACGGGCAGCTGACGGTGAACATCCGCTATGCGGACGGCACCCAGTTGGACCAGACCTGGGCCCTGACGGCCGACGGGAAGCAGATGGTGGTCACGGGCGCGTGGAAAGTGCCCACGCTGGAGCAGGCGGTGACGTTCAAGCGCACTTACGTGGGTTTGCACTGAGAGCCTCTGCGATACCGCCAGCTTCACCCGCCGTCATTCCGGCCTGCGCCGGAATGACGGCGAGGGATATGGGTGCTCATGCAGGATTTTGAACAGTATCGCCAAAACGAAAAAAAGGCGGCCCGCAGGCCGCCTTTTCATCGATTTGTTCTAGCCAATCAGCCGCAGCGTATACGGATAGCGATAACGCACGCCTTCGTTCGCGCGAATGGCCGCGATGATGGTGAACACCAGCCACGCGATCGCGACGATCCCACCCACCGGCACGGCGATCAGCACGCCCAGCCCCAGCGTGATCAGCGTCAGCACGAACAGGGCGAAGAACACGATCGCGACGGTGATGTTGAAGTTCAACGCTTCCTTGGCCTGGTCATCCACGAAGGGCATGGCGTCCTTCTTCACCAGCCAGATGATCAGCGGCCCCAGGAAACAGCCCCAACCGAACCATTGGCCGGTGAGGATGAGGCCCAGCAGCGCCGACAGATGGGCGAACATCGCCCACTGGCGCTCCTGCGCGGAAGGAAGGTCGGACGGCGCGGCGGGGCCGTTCGACGGCGGCGGTACGACGGACTCGGGCGGGACGCTCATGCGCACTTCTCCTGTGTCGTCAAAGCCTGTTCGGCAAGGCCAGCCCCTGAGCTGGCGGCCCTGATCCTAGCAAGGCCGCGCCCGATTTACCGGTGTCACTCGTCAGGGCCGGCTCAGTCGCCCGCGATGGTCATCTGTTCCAGCAGGATGGAGCCGGTGAGCAGGTGGGAGCGGTGGTCCACGTCCGAACCCACCGCCACGATGTTGGCGTACATGTCGCGCAGGTTGGCCGCGATGGTGATCTCTTCCACCGGATAGGCGATCTGGCCGTTTTCCACCCAGAAACCGGCCGCGCCGCGCGAGTAGTCGCCCGTGACGGTGGACACGCCCTGCCCCATCACCTCCGTCACCACCAGGCCGCTGCCCATGCGCTTGAGCAGGGCGGCGAAGTCGTCCTGGCCCGGCTCGACGATCAGGTTGTGGATGCCGCCCGCGTTGCCGGTGGATTCCAGGCCCAGCTTGCGCGCCGAATAACTGCCCAGTACGTAGCGCGCGAGCACGCCGTTCTCGATCAGCGCGCTGTCGCGGGTGGCCACGCCTTCGGCGTCGAACGAACCTGACCCCTGCCCGCGCATGATGAACGGGCGTTCCACGATATTCATCCACGACGGCATGATCTGCTGCCCGGCGTGATCCAGCAGGAAGCTCGCACGCCGATACAGCGCGCCGCCGCTGACCGCGCCGATCAGGTGGCCGATCAGGCCGCGTGCCACCTCCGGCGTGAACAGCACCGGGCACTGGCGCGTGGAAAGCTTGCGCGCGCCCATGCGCGCCAGCGTGCGTTCGGCCGCCTTGTCGCCCAGCGCCCGCGCGCTCATGAAGTCGTCCGCCGAGCGCACGCTGTCGTACCAGTAATCGCGCTGCATGCCTTCGTCGTCGCCCGCGATGAGCGCCAGCGACAGGGAATGGCGCGTGCCGCGCTCGCGCCCCACGAAGCCATGCGAGTTGGCATAGACGGCCAGGCTCTCGCCCATCTGCACGCTGGCGCCATCGGAATTGGTGATGCCGGCATGCGCGCGGCCGGCATCTTCGATCTGCGTACCCAGCGCGATGGCCTGCTCGGTGTCGATGCGCCACGGATGCCACAGGTCCAGGTCGGGGAACTGGGTGGCCATGCGCGAAGCATCGGCCAGGCCCGCGGCCGGGTCCTCCTCGGTGTAGCGGGCGATGGCGCAGGCCTGTTCCAGCGTGGCCTGGATGGAGTCGGGGTTGAGGTCGGCGGTGCTGGCCGAACCCTTGCGCTGGCCGAAATACACGGTGAGCCCAAAGCCGCGGTCCCGCGTGTGCTCCACCGTCTCCACCTCGCCCAGGCGCACGTTCACGTTCAGGCCCGTGTCGATGCTGGCGGCCACCTCGGCCTGGCTGGCGCCGGCGGCGCGGGCCCGGCGAATCACGTCCTCGGCCAGTTGGGCCAGGCGGTCGAGTTCGTCGCTGCTGCGATCCTGGGTGGTGCTGAGCTGGGTCACGCGTGAATTCCTGCAGGAAAACGGGGAACGGGTAGAATACGCGGTCCGACCCGCGCAATTCCCCTAGATGGGGTCTTGTCCCCCAAAGCAAAGAGCGTCGCGGAGCCCCGCCATGGCACTGACAGCCGGCATCTACCGCCATTACAAAGGCCAGCGTTACCTCGTGCTGGGCACCGCCCGGCACAGCGAGACGATGGAGGAAGTGGTGGTCTACCAGGCGCTCTACGGCGAGTACGGCCTGTGGGTGCGCCCCGTCGCCATGTTCCGCGAAACCGTGGAGCTGGACGGCGAGCCCATTCCCCGCTTCGCGCTGGAACAGGCCGAACCCGACCTGCTCGACGGCGTCGTCGCGACGCCCTGAACACCGCATCCACTGCTGGAAGACATCCGTGCCACGCACCTACACCCACGACCCCGACCACGACTACGGCCCCACCCGCACCCAGCAGCGCCGCGACGCGTTGGCCGTGCTGGCGCTGGCCAACCAGCTGGTCGAGCTGCCGCAGAGCAAGCTGGCGCGGCTGGAGTTGCCGGAAGACGTGCAGCGCGAGATCGCCAACACGCGTCGCATCACCGCGCATATCGCGCGCAAGCGGCAGCTGCAGTTCCTTGCCAAGGTGATGCGCCGGCATGACACGAGCATCTTCGATGGCGTGCGCGCCGCGCTGGGCGAAAATCGCGACCGCCAGCGCCAGGAGACGGCCGCCATGCATCGCCTGGAAGCCATGCGCGATCGCCTGCTGGCCGATCCCGACAACGCGATGAGCGACGTGATTGCGCAATATCCCGGCGTCGATCGCCAGCACCTGCGTTCGCTGGTGCGCCAGGCCAAGGTCGAGAAGGACGGCAACAAGCCGCCACGCGCGTACCGCGAGATCTACCAGCTGCTCAAGGATCTGGCGAACGGCGGCGGCGAAGAACACGTTGCCGACGAAGTCGACATCGATATCGACGAAACGGAAGAGAACGACGAGTGAGTTTGCGGGTGGCGTTTTCGCGCCACCTAATAACCTCAATCCTCGCTGGGCTGGAATGCCGCGCACACGTCGCGCGGCGATACGAAGCAATCGTGCTTCTCGCACAACGCGCTCGCACCGATGCTCGCGCCATAGGCCGAACCCAGCGAGGCCAGGCCAGGCAATACCTGTTCGATGTTCCGTCGATCATCCCGGCGGAACCGGCACAGCTCGCAGCGCGCCGCCAGCGTGGCCGCCACGCTCATCCGCCCAGCCCGTTCCAGTAATCGGCAAACACGTGCACCGACAGCACGTAGCCGATGATCACGTTCACCACCACGCCCGCCGTGAACGCGAGCAAGGGGCGCCAACCCGTCGCGGCCAGCAAACGCAGGCGGGTGGTCAGCCCAATGCTGAGGAAGCAGAACGTGAAGGCCCACGTGCGCAGGGTGCTGATCGGCGCCACCAGATCAGGCGTGACCACCTTGCGGTAATCGGCCAGCGAATAGTGGCTGGCGATCCACGTGATCAGCGCCGAGGCCAGCACGAAACCGAACACGAACTTGGGAAAGCGCGCCCAGATCTCGCGCGCATCGGCTTTCGCCTGCACGCCGTTTTCCGAGGTGTTCCAGCGCGTGGCCGCCACCCAGGCCAATACGAACGCCCAGATACCGATCCAGATGTCGCGGCCCACCACCTTCATCAGGGTGAACGCCTGCACGGCGGCATCCGGCGCGCCGGCGATCGCGCCGCCGGCGTTGCGTGCCGCATCGCCATAGGCCTGCGCGGCCGCGACGCCCGCCGCATCCGCGAATTCGGAGGTGCCGATCCATGCACCCGCCACCGCCGTGGACAAACCCAGCGCGCGCGATGCAAACGGCAGCACAAAGATCATCACGATGGCCCACACCACCACCAGGGTGATCGCCACCGACGTATCCTCGCGCCGCGCGCGCACCGCGCCACCGCTGGCAATGGCTGCGGACACGCCGCACACCGCGCCGCCCACGCCCAGCACCGCCGCGAAACGCTTGTCGAGCCCCAGCGCCTTGCCGGCCAGAAAGATGCTGAAGAACGTGGCCAGCGACACGATGGTCGCCTGCCCCACCGCCACTGGGCCGGCCCAGAACAGCAGGGTCAACGGCAGCGTGGCGCCGAGCAGCACGATGCCCACCTTGATGTAGAACTCCACACGCAGGCCGGACTGGAACCACTCCGGCAGGCGCACGGTGTTCGAGACGAGCAAGCCCAGCGCCAGCGCCAGCAAGGGCGCCTCGAGGTTGTAGCGCGACGCCTGCACCCACGCGGATGCCGTGAAGATCAGCAGCGACACCACGAACAGGATCAGGAACGCCGGCAGAAAACGCGGCAGCGAGTGCCCAAGCACCGCCAGGCCCGTACCGAACAACAGCGCGAACGCGGCGAACAGGGCAAGGTAGTTGGGCCAGTGCGAGGCGAAGCCCTGCCAGGCGTCGGCAAGCGTCTTCCACTTCGCCGGCGCCACCGCCAGCCATTTCAGGCTGCTGCCGTTGGCGAACAAGGCCCACGCCACCACGATCACCAGCAGGCCGATCCACACCGACCACCAGTCCTCGTTGGAAAACACCGCCCATCGGGCGGGGCGTGCATCGACGCCTTGCGCACGGGCCTGACCCGGCAATACTCGTGTCGCTTCGCTCATCGCACCGCCCCTCACCAAAATAGAGTCCGGACGTATGGACGTCCGGGCGGCCAACGGGAAAGGCCGCAGCGGGCACTGTCCGCGCGGCCTGCGCCAAAGCGAAATGAGGTTTTGTTCTATGGATATAGCCGCGGCAAAGCGCCAACGGCCATGGCGAACCGCCGGTTGCCTACGACGCCGTACCGCCCACCGTCATCGCATCCACCTTGAGCGTCGGCTGGCCCACGCCCACCGGCACGCTCTGGCCGTCCTTGCCGCATACGCCCACGCCTTCGTCCAGGGCCAGGTCGTTGCCGATCATGGAGACGCGGGTGAGCACGTCGGGGCCGGAGCCGATCAGGGTGGCGCCCTTCACGGGGCGGGTGACCTTGCCGTCTTCGATCAGGTAGGCCTCGCTGGCGGAGAACACGAACTTGCCGTTGGTGATGTCCACCTGGCCGCCGCCGAAGTTCACGGCGTACAGGCCCTTTTTCACCGAGCGGATGATCTCCTGCGGGTCGTGCTGGCCGGCGAGCATGTAGGTGTTGGTCATGCGCGGCATGGGCAGCTGAGCGAAGGATTCGCGGCGGCCGTTGCCGGTGGGCGCCATGCCCATCAGGCGGGCGTTGAGCTTGTCCTGCATGTAGCCCTTGAGGATGCCGTCCTCGATAAGCGTGGTGCACTCGGTGGGCGTGCCTTCGTCGTCCACGCTGAGCGAGCCGCGGCGGCCCGGCAGGGTGCCGTCGTCCACCACGGTGACGCCGGGCGCGGCCACGCGCTGGCCGATGCGGCCGGCGAAGGCCGAGCTGCCCTTGCGGTTGAAGTCGCCTTCCAGGCCATGGCCGATGGCCTCGTGCAGCAGCACGCCTGGCCAGCCCGGGCCGAGCACCACCGGCATGCTGCCGGCCGGCGCGTCCACGGCTTCCAGGTTCACCAAGGCCTGGCGCACCGCCTCGTCGGCGAAGGCCATGGCGCGGCCGTTTTCCAGCAGCTCGCGGTAGCCGTAGCGGCCACCGCCGCCGACGTGGCTCTGCTCGCGACGGCCGTTCTGCTCCACGATCACCGCGACGTTCAGGCGCACCAGCGGGCGCACGTCGGCCGCCAGCGTGCCGTCCGATGCGGCCACCAGCACGGTGTCCATGGTGGCGGCCAGGCTGACGATGACCTGCTTTACCCGCGGATCGCGCGAGCGCGCGTAGGCGTCCACCTCGCGCAGCAGCGCGATCTTGTCGGGGTTGGGTAGGCTCTCGACCGGATCGATGGCCGGATACAGCTGGCGGGCGCCGTTCAGCGCGAGCGGCTTGCCGGCGCCGTTGCCGCCGTGGGCAATGGCGCGGGCGGCCCGGGAGGCCTCCAGCAGCTGGGGCATCACGATCTCGTCGGAATAGGCGAAGCCGGTCTTCTCACCGCTGATCGCGCGTACGCCCACGCCCTGCTCGATGGAGTGGCTGCCGTCCTTGACGATGCCCTCCTCCAGTACCCAGGACTCGCTGCGGGAGTGCTGGAAATACAGGTCGGCGGCGTCGATGGAGGGGCCCATCAGCTGGCTGAAGACATGCTCGAGGTCGGTGGCGGCCAGGCCGCCCGGCGACAGCAGGCGGCGTTCTGCCTGCGCGATCAGGGAATCCATGAAGTGGGTGCCGTATGCGAAAAAAGGGACTTTACCAAGTTGGGGCCGCCCGCCGGGGGTTTAAAGCCCGCCTCGTGCAGCGGCGCGGCCCCAGCGGTTACGATGCGGGCCTTGTCCATGACAACCATGTGAAGGATCACATATGAGCGATACCCCTCGGCAGCCATTGGCCCACAAGGTCATCGACCGGGCCATCAAGGCGCCCATCGAGGAAACCCGGGAACTGCTGCACAAGGACGGCGAGCTGAAGCCCGGCCTGGGCAAGATCAGCAGCGTCATCGCCCTGTCGCTGGGCTTCCTGAGCCTGCTGGGCGTGCTGGCCTTCCACTTTCCGCAATACCTGACCACGCCGGACCTGCGCCACAAGTATTCGGTGGACGTGCTTCGCCAGCTGCTGCTGGCCGCCCTGCTCGTTTCCGGCGGCATGTCGCTGGCCAACATCATCCTAGGCCGCGCGCGGCAACTGAGCATGGTGGCGTTCGCGCTGGTGATCGTGGCCACCGCGCTGGGCGGCTCGCGCGTGCCGGTGGGCAATTTCCCGGACCACACGCCCTACATCGGGCTGGACTGGTTCATCCTGGACCTGCTCGGCTCGACGCTGATCTTCGTGGTGATCGAGAAGCTGTTTCCGCTCTACAAGGGCCAGACGCTGTTCCGCAAGGAATGGCAGACGGACCTCAAGCATTTCGCGGTGAACCACTTCATCGTCGGCCTGGCGTTGCTGGTGGTGAACTTCCTGCTGCACCACCTGTTCGGCTGGCTGGTGAGCAGCGATTTCCAGCAGTACGTGCAGCACATTCCGTTCGTGCCGCAGCTGCTGCTGTGCATTCTGGTGGCGGACCTGGCGCAGTACTGGACGCACCGCGCGTACCACGAGGTGCCGTTCCTCTGGCGCTTCCACGCCGTGCACCACTCGGTGAAGACCATGGACTGGCTGGCCGGTTCGCGCCAGCACATGCTGGAACTCATCTTCACCCGCGTCGCCGTGCTGGCGCCGCTCTACATCCTGGGCTTCAGTGAAGGCGTGATGAATGCCTACATCATCGTGGTGGGCTTCCAGGCGGTGTTCAACCACGCCAACGTGCACCTGCCGTGGGGGCCGCTGAAATACCTGGTGGTGACGCCGGATTTCCATCATTGGCACCACGCGTCCGATGACGAAGCCATCGACAAGAACTACGCCGCGCACTACGCCTTTCTCGATTACCTGTTCGGCACCGCGGTGAAGTCGCCGAAGAAATTTCCGGAGCACTACGGCGTGGTGGGCGATTACATGCCGGACGGGTTCGTGCGCCAGCAACTGTTCCCGTTCCGCGGCAGCACCAAGCCGCGCGATCCCGCCGCCTGACATCCGCGCCGTCGCGCTGGCGCGACGGTGCATTCATCGGAACAGGTTCAGTACGCCGAGCTGCTCGCCGGCGCGGGTGACGCACCGGTGTCCGGAGCCGCCGCGGGCGGCACGGGCACATCCTTCTTTTCCACCAGCGTGATCGCCGGCTTGTCCCAGCTGCCGGTGATCTTGTAGCGCGCGCTGGCCGCGCGGTTGATGCCGTGGCCCAACAGGCCCTGCGCCACGAAGCCGGCAGCGATGCCGATGGGCCCGCCCACCACTGCGCCCACCACCGGCAGGCTGTTGCCCGCGTGCGGAATGGCCAGCACCTGCAGGTCGTAATCCTTCGCGCGCACGCCGGTGCGTCCCTTGATGGAGATCTCCGCCGCCGGGCTGCGGATCTGCAGGTTGTCGGTGGTGGCGTTGCCGTCGCCTAGCCTGAAATCGCCCGCGATGGCGTCGAATGCCAGCCCCTTGCCGAACACGTCGCCGAAGTCGAACGACAGGCGACGCGGCAACTCCAGCACGGACACGAGGCCAAACAGGCGCGCGACGCCCGGCCCCACTTCCGGCATGCGGCCATCGGTGATGTCGATGCTCAGCTTGCCGTCCATGTTGCCGAGCTCCATGGCGGACGGCGCGCCCGGCCAGGTCGCGTCGAGCTGCGCGCGCACCTTGCCGCCCGCCAGCAGGCCGTCGTAACCGAAGGCGCCCAGCATGTCGCCCATGTTGTCGGCGGCGAAATCGATGCGCATGTGCGAATGGCTGTCGCCCGCCGTGCCATTCCAATCGCCGACGCCATTGATCTGCACGCCGCGCGACAAGGTGCGCAGCTGATCGATATGCATGCCGCGATCGGTCGGCCAGGTTTCCAGCCGCGCATCGCCCAGCTTGGAATCGCCGAAACGCAGATCGCTGACCCACAGGTGGAAGGGCGGCAGCGCGGATGGCGTGATGCCGGTAGCGGCGGGATTGGGCACCGGTGTCGCCGCGTTCGCCGGCGATGGCGCGGCGGCGCCTTGCGCGGTCGCGGCTTCGGCCGTGCCCGTGCCGCCCTTCTTGGGCGGCGTGGTGTCCTTGGGCCAATACAGGCGCTGCAGGCGCGCCGTGACGCCGCGCCTGCCCAGGTCGGCCAGCGGCACGTTGAACCGCCCGGCGAGCGCCGCGCTGTCGACATCCACCACCAGCCCGTCGGCTTGCGAGCTGGCGAGCAGATGCATGTCGGCAAATGGATGGCCAAACACCAGCGCCTGCTCGGCGTTCACGTCGATGCTTTCCAGGCCCGGCCCGTTGCCACTACTTCCCGATGCGGCGTACTGGGTCCAGCCAGTCACGTCGAGCCTGGCCGGCCGGCCGCGGATGCGGATGCCCTTCTCCGGCACGGCGTCCGGCGCCCGGGTGCCGAAGGCGAACGTCGCGGCGAGCGACTGGCTGTCGTTCTGCGGCAGGCGCATGCGTGCGCGCACCACCTGCCCCACGCTCAGCCGCACGTCGCTGCCCTGCATGGGCAGGTTCATGTCCAGGTGCAGCGGCAAGGTTTCGTCCGCGGATTTTTTCAGCGGCACGGGGAAATCCAGCGCCATGCCGCCCAGCACGGAATCCACGCTCAGCTGCTGGGTGACGGCCGCCGAACCCGATGTCGATGCGTTGACGATGTTGAAGCCGACGGTGAAATCGCTGCGGCCCGTCGCCACCTGGTTGAGCCAGTCGAGCTGTTTGTAGCCCTGCGTCAGCTCGGCCATGCTGAAACGGCCGGCCAGCTTGGCCGACAGCACGGTATCGGGCTGGCCGGTGGCGCCGGCAATCGCGAGATCGAGTTTGGCGGGTTGTCCGCGAAAGCTGGTATCGAGCGGACCGGCGTGAAAGCCCGCCTTGTCGAACGTCGCCGGGCCGGTCAGCTTGTCCAGGCTGAGGTTCCATTCCGGCGCGTTGAAGTCCACGCCCTTCAACTGCGCGCGGCCATCGAGGATGAAGTTGCTCGAGTCCGCCACCGGCAGTGACAGGTGGAAGTCGAACGCGCCGCTGCCGCCCAGTTTCAGCTTGGACAGCACGTCCGCATGGCGCATGCCGATGGGGCTGTGCTGTACGAAATCCAGCATGCTCGCGCCGCTGCCGCTGCCGCTGACATTGAGGTCGAGCACCGTGTGGCCCAACTCCGGAATGAGCGCCACCGCGCGGTCCACCTTGTTGCCCAGCGACTCGCCCTGGCTCGCTTCGACGAACATGCCGCCGTTGATGAAGTTGGCGACCGCGCTGACGTTCTGCGCATGCGGCCAATCCCTGCCATAGGCCAGCTCCAGCCCGCTGATTTCCGCGCGCGCCTCGAAGCGCCCTTCGTTGTAGTGGAACGGCCAGTCCTTCAGGTCGCCGCGCACCAGCACGTCGCCGTGATCCACGTTGCCGGCCACCAGGGCCTGGTCCAGCCACTGCACGGCGGCGGGCGACATCGAGTCGATCGGCCAGAACAGCTTGGCGGCATCCACGTCGGCATGATCGAGCGTGGCGTACAGATCCAGGAAGGGACGCCCGCCGGCCGCCGGCAATGCCACCTCGCCGCGCGCTTCGCCGCCAAAACCGGCGCCTTCGAAATCGAATGCCTCGGTGCCGATGTGCAGCGCGTCCTCGTCCTGCCAGAAGGCCACGTCGCCGCTGAGCTTCGACATGACGAAGGGCTGGCGGAACGTGTGCGGAAAGCGCAGCACCGTCGCCTGCGCGGGTAGCGAGACCACTGTCGCCTGCGCATCGCCACGCAGCTCGCCGTGGATTCCGTCGATGCCCGGCAACTTGCCCACCGGGTTGATCGCCACGCCGTCGAAGGCGGCATACAGCGAGCGCAGCCCCTCGGCGCGGCTCCACGCCAGTTGCGCCTGCGCGAGCTGGCCACGCGGCTTGCCGCCGCCTACCCACTGCGCTAAACCGGTCGACAGCTGCGGCTTCAGCGCCAGCCACGGCACCAGCGGCGCCAGTTGCAGCTGGCGCGCGGCCACGTTGACGCTGGCCTGATCGGTGCCCATGGCGTTGAGCGCAATCACCGCCGCGCCGCCGTCGTCCGCCGCCCAGCGCACGGTGTAGCTGTCCTTGCCGATCGCCACTTCGGCCAGGCCATCCAGTGCATCCGCGCTGGCGCTGGCGCCATCGGGATTGCTGAGCTTCACGTCGCGCAGATGGAAACGAGTGAGGCTGCGCACCACGCGGGCGTCGCGCCAGTCCAGCCAGCTTTCGATGGAACCATTGCCGCTGTCGGCCGTATAGCCGGCCATATCGATTTCGGTCGACAGCGCATGCAGATCCAGGTTGCTGCCGCTGATCCACAGTTTGCCGTCGGCACCGTCGTCGCTGAAGTTGCCGGCGCCGCGCAGCTGCCCGGGCGCATTCTCGCGCCGCAGCAAGGCGCCCACGCGAATGCGGCTCCCTTGCCGGCTCACGCGCAACTGGTCCGCCAGCAGGGTGAAATGCCGATGGATGCGGTTGTCCGTGATGTCCAGGCGCGTATCGCTCAGGGACAGGCCCACGGACAACTGGCTGAAGCCAGGCTTCTGCCGCTCCGCGCCGCCGGCCAGTCCTACGCCGTTGATATGCCACGTACCGTCCGCGTCGCGGCTGATGTCGAACTGCAGGCCACGCGCATGCAGGTTCACCACGTGCCGGGAAGGCAGTAGCCAGCCGCCGGGATCGAACTTGAGTTCGGCTTCGGGAATCTGGATCGAGGCGCCGTCGCCGTTCGACCCGATGGTCACGCCGCGCATCAGGAACAGCGGACCGGAAGGCTGCCAGCGCCCTTCCATCGACTGGAACGTCACCGGGCGGTGCAGCCTCGCGGAAAGCTGCGCCTGCACCCATTCCGGATGGCGCGCCAACAGCGGCAGCAACACCTGGGCCAGCCCCATCAGCACGGCCAGCGAGATCACGGCCACGCCGCCGACCCAGGCCAGGGCTCGGGCGCAGAAATGGGTGCGTTTCAACCAGAGGGTCACGGCGGACTCACGGCGCGCAGTACGGCATGGACCGCGCCTTACAACAGAACCACATCGAACTGTTCCTGCGAATAATGCTCCTCAGCCTGAAAGCGTATGCTTTTGGAGATGAACTCTTCCAACTCGGCCACCGCAGCGGACTCTTCCTCCAGGATGCGGCCGACCACTTTCGGGCTGGCCATGACCAGCAGTTTCTCGGTGTTGAACTGGCGCACGGCGCGGGTGATTTCGCGAAAGATCTCGTAGGTCACCGTTTCCGCGGTCTTGAGCGTGCCCCGCCCGCTGCAGGCCGGGCACGGTTCGCACAGCTGGCGTTCCAGGCTTTCGGTGGTGCGCTTGCGCGTCATCTCCACCAGCCCCAGCGCGGACATCGGGTAGACGGTGGTCTTGGCGTGGTCGCGCAGCAGGCCCTTTTCGAGCATGCGCAGCACCTGGCGCCGGTGTTCCTCGTCCGTCATGTCGATGAAGTCGATGATGATGATGCCGCCCAGGTTGCGTAGCCGCAGCTGGCGGGCCGCCGCCTGCGCGGCCTCCAGGTTGGTCCGGTAAACGGTTTCCTCGAGATTTCGCGTACCGACGTAGCCGCCGGTGTTCACGTCGATGGTGGTCATCGCCTCGGTCTGGTCGACGATGAGGTAGCCGCCGGACTTGAGCGGCACTTCCTTCTTCAAGGCCCGCTGGATTTCGTCCTCCACCCCGTACAGGTCGAAGATCGGCCGCTCGCCGGAATAATGTTCGACGCGGTCGTCCAGCTGCGGCATGAACTTGTGCACGAACTTGACCACCTTCTCGAAGGTCTCGCGCGAATCCACGCGCACCTTCTCGATGTCCTCGTTGAGCATGTCGCGCAGGCTGCGCAGCGGCAGCGAGAGCTCCTCGTAGACGCGCTCGCCGACCTTGGCCTTGGCGATGTTCTCCTGCACGACGCGCCACACCTTGCCGAGGTAGGTGACGTCGAAGGCCAGCGATTCGGCGGTCTGCCCTTCCGCATTGGTGCGCACGATGTAGCCCAGCGGGTTCTCGCCGATCAGCGAGGTGAGCACCTCCTTCAGGCGCTGGCGCTCGGCTTCTTCCTCGATGCGCGCTGAGATGCCCAGCGTGCGCGCATGCGGCAGCAGCACCAGGTAGCGCGACGGGATGGACAGGTGGGTGGAAAGCCGCGCGCCCTTGGTGCCGATGGGGTCCTTCACCACCTGCACCACGATCTCCTGGCCCTCGTGCACCAGTTCGCTGATGGAGGGCGTGTGTCCATTGCCGCCGCCCGTCTCGGCACCCTCGCCGGCGGCCGGCTGCGGCGGGCGCACGATGTCCGAGGCGTGCAGGAAGGCCGCGCGCTCCAGCCCGATGTCCACGAACACCGCCTGCATGCCCGGCATCACCCGCTGCACGCGCCCCTTGTAGACATTGCCCACATAACCGCGCTTGGAGGCCCGCTCGACGTGCACCTCCTGCAACATGCCGTTCTCGACCACGCCGACGCGTGTCTCGCGTGGGGTCACGTTGATCAGGATTTCTTCGCTCACCAGGTGCTCCCGTGCGTGGGCGATCTTTATAGCGGCAGGACGCGCACACTGTCGATGCGCTTGCGTATCCGTCGTGCGCAAGATCGATGACGACGCCAACTGCCCCGCAAATCAGGGGATTTCGTGTACCGGCGAGTGTTTGATTGGGCCGGCCGGACGGCGCCCGGTATGCTGCGCGTCGATGCCAGCCACGATACTTCCCGACCTGCTCCAGCCCGGCCTGGCCCTGGTGTTCTGCGGCACTGCCGCCGGCCGCCGTTCCGCCGCGGAAGGGGCTTATTACGCCCATCCGGGCAACCTGTTCTGGCGGGCGCTGCACGCGGTGGAACTCACGCCCCGGCTGTTCGCGCCGGCCGAGTTTCCCCTGCTGCCGGCGCTGGGCATCGGGCTGACCGATCTGGCCAAGCATCACGCGGGCAACGATGACGAGCTTCCCCGCGACGCCTTCGACGTCGCGGCGCTGCGCCGGCGCATCGAACGCCATGCGCCAGGCGTGCTGGCATTCACCAGCAAGGCCGCCGCACGCGCCGCGCTGGGGCGCCCGGCGGGCTATGGGCTGCAGGCGGAGCGTTTCGGGGCTACCCGGCTGTTCGTGTTGCCCTCACCCTCCGGCCAGGCGCGCGGGCACTGGGATCTCGCGCCGTGGCAGGCACTGGCCGCCCTGGTGCGCTTGCCGGCTCAGGAGCGCGCGTAGGCCTCCAGCGCGGTGGCCAGGTGCTCGAACAGCCGGCGCACGCGCAGGCTGGCGCGTAGGTCCTCGTGCAGACCACCCAGGTCTCCAGCGGCAGCGACAGCTCGGCCGGGAACAGGCGCACCAGCAGCGGGTCGCGGCGAGCCAGCTGCACCTGCGTCATGCCGATGCCGAAACCCGCGCGAATGGCCGCCAGCGCCGCCAGGTCGCTGTCCGTGCGCAACGCGAAGCGCTCGCGGGCATAAGCCAGGCCCGCGGGGCGCAGGCGGCGGATATACGGCGCTTCCGTATCGAAACCGATCAGTGCATGACCGGCCAGCGCGTCGAGCGCAGGCGGGTAGCCGTGCGCATCCAAGTAGCGGCGATGGGCGAACATGCCTATCTCCACCCGGCCCACATGACGGGCCACCAGCGCCTCCTGGGTGGGCTGGATCATGCGGATGGCGATGTCGGCGTCGCGCCGCAACAGGTCGGCCGCCTGATTGGACAGCACCAGTTCGATCACGATGCCCGGATGGCGTTCGCGAAACTCGGCCAGGATCGGCGGCAGCACCTCGGCGCCCACCACCTCGCTGGCGGTCAACCGCACGGTGCCGCTGACCTCGGCCCGCCCCGCCGAGGCGGTACGGCGCAGTGCGGCGGAGGCCGAGGCCATCGCCTGCGCATGTGGTTCCAGCTCGCGGGCCAGCTCGGTAGGCACCAGGCCTTGCGGCGTGCGCGTGAAAAGCGGTGCGCCCAGCGTGGATTCCAGCTCGCGCATGTGCCGTCCCAGGCTGGGCTGGGTCATGGCCAGCGCGCGGGCGGCGCCAGACAGGCTGCCCTCGCGCATGACCGCGAGAAACGAACGGTAAAGCTCCCAGCCGGGTTCGATGTCAGCCATGCATATTTGTATAGCAGATCTTCGTTATTGGGCAATTTTCTTTGATCGCCACCCGCACCAAGCTGGCGGCACTCCCCAACGAGGATCTGAGCATGCAAACGCAACGTACGGTTCTGGTGATCGGCGCCAACGGCGGTATCGGCCAGGAAGCCTGCCTCGCCCTGCTGCGGCACGGCTGGCGGGTGCGCGCCCTGGTGCGCAAGGCGCCGGCGGCAGCGCAAAACATCGACTGGCGCATCGGCGACGCCATGCGCCGCGTCGATGTGATCGAGGCCGCGAGCGGCGTGGACGTGATCGTCCATGCGGTGAACCCGCCGGGCTATCGCGGCTGGGAGCAGCGGGTGCTGCCCATGCTGGACAACACCATCGCGGCGGCCGAGGCCAGCGGCGCGCGCATCGTACTGCCCGGTACGGTCTACAACTACGGCCCGGACGCCTTCCCGCTGTTGGGCGAAGACGCGCCGCAGCATCCGCTCACCCGCAAGGGCGAGATCCGCGCGGAGATGGAGCGCCGCCTGGAAGCCGCCGCCCACGCGGGCGGCCGGGTGCTGGTCCTGCGCTGCGGCGACTTCTTCGGGCCGCGCGCCGGCAACAACTGGTTTGCGCAGGGGTTGGTGCAGGCGGGCAAGCCGGTCACGCGCGTGGCCTACCCCGGCGACTACGCCATCGGCCACTGCTGGGCCTATCTGCCCGACGTCGCCGAAACGCTGGCGCGCCTGCTGGATCGCGAGAACGAACTCGCGCGCTTCGAACGCTTCCACTTCGGCGGCTACTGGCTCGACGGACACGCCATGCTTGCCGCCATCTGCCGCGCCACGCATAACGATGCCATCAAGGCCGGCCGCTTTCCGTGGTGGCTGGCGCGGCTCGCCTCACCGTTCAACGAAACGCTGCGCGAGCTCTGCAAGATGCGTTACCTGTGGCAAGCGTCGGTGCAGCTGGATGACCGCAAGCTCAAGGCCTTCCTCGGCGCGGACCTGTACACGCCGATCGATCAGGCCGTAGCCGCCGCGCTGACCGGCGCCGGCTGCATGCCCACCTCAGCTCACCATGCAGCCGCGCACGCATGACGTCAGTCGATTGGAGTGTGGCGATACTTGACCACGTCGCGCTCCATCACGATCGACGCCTTGTTCGACCACGACTGGCGGATGTAGGTGACCACGGCGGCCACGTCGGCATCGCTCAACTGTTGCGCGAAGGGCGGCATGGAGTAAGGGCGGGCGTTGCCCTGGGTCACCGGCGGAAAGCCGCCCAGCAGCACCACGCGCGTGGCGTTTATGCCGGTGGGTTCGTTGACCGAGGAATTGCCGTCCAGCGGCGGATAGATGCCCGCCACGCCCTTGCCGTCCTTGCCATGGCAATCCGCGCAGCGTTCCGCATAGACCTTGCCGCCCTGCGCCAGGATCGCGCGAGTATCCAGCGCAGCGGTCGGCGCCACCACGGCCGGGCGCGGCGGCAGCGATTGCAGGTAGGTGGCCATGGCGTGCAGGTCGTCGTCGTGCATGTGCTGCGTGCTGCGCGCCACCACTTCGGCCATCGGGCCAAAGGCGGTGCCACGCGCGGACTGGCCGGTCTTGAGCAGGTCGACGATGTCCTGCTCGCTCCATCCGGCAAGGCCGCCGTTGGCCTGCGTACTCAGGTCCGGCGCGTACCAGTTCTGCACGGGAATCTGGCCACCCGCCAGCGACGTGTTGCCCTGCTGGCCGCCCAGCGAGTCACGCGGCGCGTGGCATTCGTTGCAATGGCCCAGGCCCTGTACGAGATAGGCGCCACGGTTCCACGCATCGGACTTCGCCGCGTCGCGCTGGAACTCGCCCTCCTGGAAATACAGCGCGCGCCACGCCTTCAAGCTGCTGCGCACGCTGTAGGGAAACTCTAGCGACGGCGCCTGCGCGGGTGCGTGCACGGGCGCCAGCGATTGCAGGTAAGCGAAGATCGCCAAGGCATCGTCGCGCGAGACCTTGGTGAAGGAGGTATACGAGAACACCGGATAGAGAAATTCCCCATGACGGCCCTTGCCGCTGTGCAAGGCCTGCCAGAAGTCCTCGAAACTCCACTCGCCCAGCCCCGTCGCGCCATCGGGCGTGATGTTGGGCGACGGGATGTTGCCGAACGGCGTGGGCAACACGCGCCCGCCCGCGTAGCGCTCGCCGCCCTGCGCGGTATGGCACGAGGCACAGTCGCCGACGACGGCGAGGTACTCGCCCTTGGCGATCAGCGAGGGATCCTTGAGCGTCGCCGCGTTCACCGCACTGGCGGACGGCGGCACCGGTTGCCGCGTTTCGCCACGGAACCACCACCAGCCGCCGGCGATGAGCAGCAAGGCCACGATGAAGATGACGACACGCTTCATGCACCATCTCCCTTGTCGCCCAGAACGCCGCAATGCAGCGGCGGCGTCACCGTGCCTGCCGGCTGCGCATGCATGTCAGCCGGCAGTTCGCGCGTGGCAAGCCACGCCGACACGGCGGTGATATCGGAATCGCTCAGGCGGTTGGCGATCTCCGACATGCAATCGGGCGCCACGGTCGCGCGCGTCTTGGTGCGCCACGAACCGAGCTGCGAGCTGATGTAGTCATAGGGCAAGCCGACCAGGCCCGGAATATCCGGCTGCACGCCGGTGAGCTGGCTGCCATGGCAAGCCTGGCAGGGAGGAATCCGCCGCGCCGGATCGCCCTGCGTCACCAGCGTTTCCCCGCGCTGGCGCAGTTGTGCCGACACGCTCGGCGCCGGCGAGCGCGCATAGGGCACCTCCTGCGCCGCGAAGTATTCGGCGATCTCGCGCATATAGGCCGGGCTGAGTTGTTTCACGGTGTATTCCATCGGCCCGTATTTGCGCAGGCCGTCCTGGAAATCCTTCAGTTGACGCGCGAGGTAGCCGGCCGGCTTGCCGGCAAGGCGCGGAAAGAAACCGCTTTCGGGCGTGCCTTCGCCATGCACGCCGTGACAGGCGGTGCACGCGGCGATGCGCTGCTGCAGGGTGTCGGGGATAGCCGGATGCGTCGCGTCCTGTGCATGCGCATCGACCGCATGCGCCATGACGGCGCACAGCGCCCATGCCCCTATCGCACGCCCGGCCCGCGACCACTTCGCTGAGAGGCTTTTCATGGTTCCCCTATCTACGCGTGAGGGCGCACGAGGCGCGCCGGAACGATGCACGATTATAGGCGGGCACATCCCGCCCACAGCGTCAAACGAGGAGCGCAGGACGCGGCGGCATCTTGTCGCACGACGCGCGAACGCCGCGATCAGGCCGATACGGGACGTGCGGAATCGACCGGCACCACCGATGGCGCATCGACCCGCAAGGCGTCGTGCAGCAGCAGGGTCACGCCCAGATGCTGCTCGCTTTCCCGCTCGTGCACCTGCCCGCCGTAGATGAGCGCGCGCTCGCGCACCGTCGCCATGCCCTGCCCGTTGGTGCCCAGCAGGGAAACCAGCTGGCGCCATTCGGGCACGGGTTTGCCACGCATCGCGGCCGACGCGCGCACGCCGGTCATGCGCATGACCACCCAGCGCCGGCCATGCGTGCAGCCACCACGGATGTGCACGCGAACGCACTTCACGGGCTCGCGCGCCAGCATGTAGACCAGCACTTCGCAGGCCTGGCGATAAAGCATCATGTGGACATCGGGCGCGAGCTGGTTGAGCCCATCGCCCGTCAGGGTGCATTGATAGCCCGCACCGACCAGCGACGCGGCGCGCAGCAGCGGGCCGTTGCGGAACGTGGCGGCCAGGCCGTGCTCGCGCCAGGCGCGCGGATGCAGTGTGTCGGCCAGGCGCTGCATTTCCAGCTGGGTCAGGTCGATGTGCCGCGCATAGTTCTGCTCCATGTTCGCCGGCAGCACGGGGCGAAGGCGGTCCATCATCCGGCGCTGGCCTTCACGCATGGACTGGCCGAGCCGATCCAGCGATTCGGCCACGTGGCGCAACCGCAGTTCTTCCTGGTAAAGCCCTTGCTGCGCCAGCAGGAGGCCGCGCTGTTCGTCCTCGCGGGTATCGGGCGACGCCGCCATTTCGGACCTGGGCGCCAGCCGCGCGCCGAGCATGACCAGGCTGGACACCGCGAACGCGATGAGCGCCTGCGCCTGGATGACGGCCGGATCGCGCACCACGGTCATGGTCAGCTCGATCGCCACGCTCGCCAGCAATCCACCCACGGCGGCACCCTGCCAGCCATGCCGCAGGGTGATCCACGCGACCGGCAGAAACATCGCCATGCGCGAGACTTCGATGACTTCATCGCCATGCGACGGCGATCCCAGCCATACCAGCAGCGCCAGCGGCGGCACCACGCCCATGAGGCAATCGACGGCGACGCGCTTCACGGTCCCCAGGAAATTCCCCGCCGAGCGCTGGCCAAACCAGCTCAATAGCGCGAACACCGGCGGCACCAGGGTCAACCCGCCAAGGTAACTGCCGAGGAAATACTCGAGCACGATATGGGCATTGATCACCGGCAGCGGTTCGCCCGAGGGCATCGTCATCGCGGCGAGCGTGCCGGTGTTGACCAGGGCGCTGACGATGCCGCCGGTCATGATGCTGCCCATCAGCGTGGTGACGTTGACGGCGCCATGGCGCAGCACCGGCGCGCGCTGGCGAAACCAGGCCAGCACCGGCGCGCTCAGCAGCAGCGGGGGCACGGTGACCATTTCTGCCCAAAGCGTGCCGAAACGGTCATGACTGGACCAACCGATCCAGGCCAGCGGAAGGGTTTCCCCCAGCGCCATGGCGAACCAGTAGCGGTACGGCACCAGCAGCAGGCACAGCACGCGCAAGCCGGCCACCAGGTTCCAGTGCGAGACGGAAACCTCGCGCAGCAGCGTATAACCCGCCGCGTAAGCGAGTACGACACCCAGCTGTCGAAGCACCGCAGGAACCCTCTCCAGTTTCCGTGCGATGCGGCTCCCTCTCGTTGCTGTGCCCATCAAGTAACGCCAAGCCCCTGTCTGAAAACGCCCTGTATCGGGCCGGCCCGCAGGCCGTGGCTCCGATGATTGTCGCAGGAAATTACCTAAGCAACGCGCTGCGCTGCGTCACCGGCTTCCCTCCCCGCAAGTCCATGCAAAAAGAAGGCCCGGCGAGTGCCGGGCCTTCGTCGACAGAACAGCGGGGTCGAATCTCAGCGATCGCGCTGGCCGGCGGACTTGCGCACGATCAGCATGGCCAGCTCCAGCGACTGCTCGTAATTGAGGCGGGGATCCACCATCGACTTGTAGGCGCGATCCAGGTCGGCCTCGTTGAGATCACGGGCGCCGCCCATGCACTCGGTGACGTCTTCGCCGGTCAGCTCCAGGTGCACGCCGCCCAGGCGCGTGCCGGACGCCGCATGGATGTCGAAGGCCTGGTCCAGCTCGCCACGGATGTTGTCGAAACGACGCGTCTTGTAACCGTTGGAGGTCGTTTCGGTGTTGCCGTGCATGGGATCGGCCACCCACAGCACGCGGCGCCCTTCCCGCTTCACGGCGTCGAGCAGCGGCGGCAGCGCGCGGCCGATGGAGGCGTTGCCCATGCGATGGATCAAGGTCAGGCGGCCCGGCTCTTCTTCCGGATTCAGCGCATCGATCAGCGGCAGCAGCTGATCCGCCGTCACCGACGGTCCCACTTTCACCGCGACGGGGTTGCGGATGCCGCGGAAGTATTCGACGTGGGCGCCGTCCAGCGCCGCCGTACGCATGCCGATCCACGGGAAATGCGTGGACAGGTTGAACCAGCCTTGATGGCGTGGCACCTGGCGGGTCAGCGCCTGCTCGTAGTGCAGCAGCAGGGCCTCGTGGGAGGTGAAGAAATCGACTCGCGAGAAGCCGGCGATGGGGCCGGCCAGGGTTTCCATGAAACGCAGCGAGTCGCCGATGGCCGTGACCATGCGGCGATACTCCGCCGCCAGCGGCGAGTGCTCGACCCAGGCGAGATCCCAGTATTCCGGGTGATGCAGATCGGCAAACCCGCCATCGATCAGCGCTCGCACGAAATTCATGGTGAGCGCGGAATGCGCGTGCGCCTGGATCAGCCGCTGCGGATCCGCGCGGCGCGCTTCCGGCGTGAACTCGGGGCTGTTGACCAGATCCCCGCGGAAACTCGGCAGGGTCAGCCCGTCCCGCGTCTCGGTATCGGTCGAGCGCGGCTTGGCGTACTGCCCCGCGAAACGGCCCACGCGCAGCACCGGCTTCTTGAGCCCGTGCACCAGCACCAGGCTCATCTGCAGCAACACCTTGAGGCGGTTGGAGATGATCGGGCTGGTACAGTCGGCGAAGCTCTCGGCGCAATCGCCGCCCTGCAGCAGAAAGCGCTTGCCTTCCTGTGCCTCGGCCAGCGCCTGCTTCAGCGCCAGCACCTCCCAGGAGGTCACCAGCGGCGGCAGCGTGGCGAGCTGGCCGGTGGCACGGGCCAGCTCGGCGGCGTCCTCGTACAGAGGCTGCTGCAGCGCCTGACGCGCCTGCCAGCTGCTCGGCGACCAGTCATCGGCGCCCTGCGAGCGGGATGGCGTCATGGTGATGGCATGTGACATGGGAAAGTCTCGCTCAGACGCGCTTGCGCTTGGCGGCGTAGACCGCGAAGACGACCAGCAGCAGATACCAAAGCAGCGTCCACGCCGGCATCGGCAAGCCGAACACCGGCTCGACCTTGGCGCATTCGCCCGAGCCGGTGAACACCATCTTTAGCACCTTGGCGAAGGGAAACGTATCCATCATGTAGCCAAGGTTGGGGCCGCAGGCGGGAATCTGGTCCGCCGGCAAGGTCTGCAGCCACAGATGCCGCGCGGCCGTGGCGATGCCGCCCAGCGCGCCGAGCAGCACGCCACCGGTGTACACCCAGCGGGCACCGCCCCGCGGCGCATGCAGGCCGCCGATCAGGAAGAACACGCCCATCACCATGAACGCGATGCGCTGAAAAATGCAGAGCGGGCACGGGATCATGTTGAGCACGTGCTCGGCATACAGCGCGTAGCCCAGCAGCGCCACGCAGATGACGAAACCGGCGAGATACGTTGCGCGATACGACCAGCGGAAAGGATTCATGTCGGGGCTTTGTTGCGTTGCGAAAGCGGGACATTACCCGCTTGCCCAGCCCCTGTCAGCCCTGACCTCTGGCGGGCGCGACCAAGCCCTACACCGTCGCCGAAGGGCAATCAGCCGGTGGCGCATGGGCGACCGGCCACCCATGCCCGCCGCATGACCTGTTCCCAGGGCGCGGCTGCGGATTCCAGGGCGTCGAACAAACAAAAACCCCGGCAAGTCGCCTTGCCGGGGTTCTGCTTGACGCGTGTCGCTACCGATTACTCGGCGGCGGCGTCGGTCTTCGGGCGATCGACCAGCTCGACGTAGGCCATCGGGGCGTTGTCGCCCGGGCGGAAGCCGGCCTTCAGGATGCGCAGGTAACCGCCGGGACGCTCGCGGTAACGGGGACCCAGTTCGATGAACAGCTTGCCGACGGCTTCCTTGTCGCGCAGGCGAGCGAAGGCGAGACGACGGTTGGCGACGCCATCGGTCTTGGCGAGCGTGATGAGCGGCTCGGCGACGCGACGGAGTTCCTTCGCCTTGGGAAGGGTGGTGCGGATCAGCTCGTGCTTGAACAGCGACGACGCCATGTTCTTGAACATGGCTTCGCGGTGGCTGCTCGTGCGGTTGAGCTTGCGACCGGATTTCTGGTGGCGCATGGCTAGTACTCTCTATGTCTGTTGTTATGAAAAGCCGGCGGTTATGTCCGACTTCCCGCGGTTACCCGCTGATGAAGCCCTTCGTGGTACGGGCTCTTATTGAGCAAAACGGCCAAACCGGCCGTTGAAGGCGTCTGCAAAATCCGAGGGATCAACACTCGTCAGACGACCAAGACCAAGCGACCAAGGCGGTCACCCGAAACATCATGCGGCCCGAAGGCCGCTTTGATCGTTGGCGGGCATGCCGAAGCACACCCGCCAACGTCTTTACTGCGGGCGACCGCGAACGGTCGCCGGAACATCAGCCCAGCTGCATGCCGTGCGACAGGCCCGGCGGCGGCCAGTTCTCCAGCTTCATGCCCAGGGCCAGACCGCGGCCACCCAGCACGTCCTTGATTTCGGTCAGGGACTTCTTGCCGAGGTTCGGGGTCTTGAGCAGTTCCACTTCGGTCTTCTGAACCAGATCGCCGATGTAGTAGATGCTCTCGGCCTTGAGGCAGTTCGCCGAGCGAACCGTCAGCTCCAGGTCGTCGATCGGACGGAGCAGCAGCGGGTCGAAACCGCCCTTCTCCGCCTTGTCCGTCGCGCTCTCGCGACGCGAGAAGTCACCGAACACCGACAGCTGGTCGTTGAGGATCTCGGCGGCCTTGCGAACCGCGTCTTCCGCACCGATGGTGCCGTTGGTTTCGATGTCCAGCACGAGCTTGTCGAGGTTGGTGCGCTGTTCCACACGGGCAGCGTCCACTTCGTAAGCCACGCGCAGCACCGGCGCGAACGAGGCATCGAGCTGCAGGCGACCGATCGGACGCGCTTCGTCGTCCGGATGCTGGCGCGCGCTGGCCGGCTGGTAGCCGACGCCGCGACGCACCTTCAGGCGCATGTTGAGCGCGATGTCCTTGGTCAGGTGGCAGATCACATGCTCGGGGTTGATGATTTCCACCGAGTGGTCGACGGCGATGTCGCCGGCGGTGACCACGCCCTTGCCCTTCTTGGACAGGGTCAGGGTGACTTCGTCACCCGAGTGCTGGCGAATGGCCACGTCCTTGAGGTTCAGCAGGACTTCGATCACGTCCTCCTGCAAACCTTCCAGCGTGGTGTATTCGTGCAGCACGCCATCAATTTCCACCTCGACGATGGCAGAGCCAGGGATCGAGGAAAGCAGCACGCGGCGCAGCGCGTTGCCCAGGGTGTGGCCGAAACCACGCTCGAGCGGCTCCACCACCACCTTGGCGCGGTTGGCTCCGAGCTGCTCGACGCTGAGGCCGCGAGGCCGCAGCACGCTAGTTGACGAAACTGCCATGCAGGGCTCCGGTTGATTACTTCGAGTAGAGCTCGACGATCAGGCTCTCATTGATGTCGGACGGCAGATCACCACGATCCGGCATCGACTTGAACGTGCCTTCGAACTTCTTGCTGTCCACTTCGACCCACTGCGGACGCAGGTCCATGGTGTCGAACACGGTCGCCGCTTCCTGCACGCGCAGCTGGTTGCGGGCGCGCTCAGTCAGGGCAACGACGTCGCCCGAACGGACCTGGTACGACGGGATGTTCACCTTCTTGCCGTTGACCAGCACAGCCTTGTGGCTGACCAGCTGACGGGCCTGGGCGCGGGTGACCGCGAAACCCATGCGGTAAACGACGTTGTCCAGACGGCTTTCGAGCAGGCGCAGCAGGTTCTCGCCGGTGTTGCCCTTGAGGGTCGACGCCTTGGAGTAGTAGTTGCTGAACTGGCGCTCGAGCACACCGTAGATGCGCTTGACCTTCTGCTTTTCACGCAGCTGCAGCGCATAGTCGGACATGCGCATGCGCTTGTTGGCGCCATGCTGGCCGGGCTTGTTTTCCAGCTTGCACTTCGAATCGATAGCGCGAGCGGGGCTCTTCAAACTGAGGTCTGCACCCTCGCGGCGAGCGAGCTTGCAGGTAGCTCCACGATAACGTGCCATGGGTATGCTCCTTTTAGACTCGACGCTTCTTGGGGGGACGGCAGCCGTTGTGCGGAATCGGCGTGACGTCGATGATGTTGAGCACCTTGTAGCCCAGCGCGTTCAGCGAACGCACGGCGGACTCACGACCCGGACCCGGGCCCTTGATGCGCACTTCCACGGTCTTCACGCCGTAGTCGCCCGCAGCGCGGCCAGCCTTTTCGGCGGCAACCTGGGCTGCGAACGGGGTGGACTTGCGCGAACCGCGGAAACCCGCGCCGCCGGCAGTCGCCCACGACAGGGCGTTGCCCTGGCGGTCGGTGATCGTGACGATGGTGTTGTTGAAGGAGGCTTGCACGTGGGCCACGGCATCCGTGACAACGCGCTTGATCTTCTTCTTGGTCTTGACAGGCTTAGCCATGTTCGGAATCCGTTACTTCTTGATGGCGCGACGCGGGCCCTTGCGGGTGCGCGCATTGGTACGCGTGCGCTGGCCGCGCACCGGCAGACCACGGCGGTGACGCAGACCGCGGTAGCAACCCAGATCCATCAGACGCTTGATGGCGATACCCACCTCGCGACGCAGATCGCCTTCGACGACGTACTTACCGATTTCGTGACGAAGCTTTTCCACTTCGCCTTCACTCAGGGACTTGATCTGCGTGGTGGGAACCACGCCTGCGTCCGCGCAGACCTTCTTGGCCCGGCTGCGGCCGATCCCGTAAATGCTCTGCAGGCCAACCCAGACATGCTTCTGGACCGGCAAATTGACACCCGCGATGCGCGCCATGATGTACTTTCTCCGATGCGTTTCGTGCGCGGTAAACGCGCAATTCTAACCGTAAACAACCCAACAGGAAAGCCCTGCGGCACCAGGGGTGCCGCCGCCCTCCAATCCAGACCAACTTCCCACCACCCCAGCAGCCATCAGTTGCGGCGGAGGTTGGCCTTCTTGAGCAGGCTTTCGTACTGGTGACTGACCAAGTGCGCCTGCACCTGGGCAGTGAAATCCATCACCACGACCACCACGATCAGCAGAGAGGTGCCGCCGAAGTAGAAGGGGACGTGCCACGCCTTTTGCATAAACGAGGGAACCAGACAGACCAGCACCAGGTAGAGGGCGCCGACACCGGTCAGACGGGTCATCACGTTATCGATGTAATCGGCCGTGGAACGGCCGGGGCGGATACCCGGGATCAGGGCGCCGGAGCGCTTCAGGTTGTCCGCTGTCTCCTGGGAGTTGAACACGATCGCCGTATAGAAGAAGGCGAAGGTGATCACCAGCACCGCGAAGACGATATCGTACAGCGGCTCACCGGGGGTGAGCGCCTGGGTCAGCTCGGTCAGCCAGCGGGACTGGTGTCCCTGGCCGAACCAGGTAGCGGCCGTTGCCGGGAACATCAGCAGGCTGGACGCGAAGATCGGCGGGATCACGCCCGACATGTTGATCTTCAGCGGCAGGTGCGACGTCTGGTTCATGTAGGCACGCTGGCCACCCGAGCGACGCGCGTAGTTCACGGTGATGCGCCGCTGGGCGCGTTCCATAAACACCACGAACGCCGTCACCAGGAGGATCAGCGCCACGACCATGAGCATCTTGATGACCGAGAGCTCGCCGTTGCTGGCCATGGTCAGGGTGTGCGCCACCGCACCCGGCAGGCCGGCCACGATACCGGCGAAGATCAGCAGCGAGATGCCGTTGCCGATACCGCGCTCGGTGATCTGCTCACCCAGCCACATCAGGAACATCGTGCCGGCGGTGAGGCCGACGATCGAGGCCAGGATGAAGCCCATGCCCGGCGTGTACACCACCGGCGCGCCACCGGATGCCACCTGCTTCTGCAGGGCCACCGCGATGCCGAACGCCTGGAATGCCGCCAGGCCAACCGTGCCGAAGCGGGTGTAGGTGGTCATCTTGCGACGACCAGCCTCACCTTCCTTGCGCAGGGCCTGCAGGCTCGGGATCACCGCACCCATCATCTGCACCACGATGGATGCCGAGATGTAGGGCACGACGCCCAACGCGAACACCGAGAAGCGTGCCAGCGAGCCGCCCGAGAACATGTTGAACATGTTCATCAGGCCGCCGCCCTGCTCGATCAGGTTCGTCATGGCTTCGGGGTTGACGCCCGGAACCGGGATGAAGGAACCGAGACGGTAGACGATCAGCGCACCAATCACGAAGAAGATGCGCTGACGCAGTTCCGTCAGCTTGCCGAGCGATCCGAGCGATGTGCCCTGGGCTGCCGCCACGTGATTACTCCACGCTGCCGCCGGCAGCTTCGATCGCTGCCTTGGCGCCGGCCGTGGCCAGCACGCCCGACAGCTTCACCGCACGGCCGATCTCGCCCTTGGCGACGACCTTGACCTTCTTGGCGCGGCTGTCGATCAGACCGGCCTGGTGCAGGACGATCGGGTCGATCACGTCGGCCTTGAGGGTGGCCAGCTGGTACAGGAACACTTCCTGGCTCTCCGCCTTCTTCAGCGAGCGGAAGCCCACCTTCGGCAGGCGGCGCTGCAGCGGCATCTGACCGCCTTCGAAGCCGTACTTGTGGGTGCCGCCCGCGCGAGCGTGCTGACCCTTGTGACCGCGGCCAGCGGTCTTGCCCAGGCCCGAACCGATACCGCGGCCCACGCGAAGGCGGGTCTTGCGGGCACCGGCAGCCGGCTTGATGTCGTTAAGACGCATGGTGATTACTCCTCAACCCGCACGAGGTAATAGACCGTGTTGATCAGGCCACGCACCTGCGGGCTGTCCTTCAGTTCACGGACGTCGTTGAGCTTGTTCAGGCCGAGCGCCTTCACGCTCAGGCGATGACGGCTCTGCACACCGCGCAGACCCTTGACCAGGCGCACGCGCACGGTGGCGGCGGTTTCGTTCTTAGCCATTGCCCAGCACCTCTTCAATGGTCTTGCCGCGCTTGGCAGCGATCTGCTTCGGCGAGGCCACGGCCTGCAGGCCCTTGATGGTCGCGCGGACCAGGTTGATCGGGTTGCGCGAACCGACGGCCTTGGCCAGCACGTTCTTCACGCCCACCACTTCCAGCACGGCGCGCATGGCACCGCCGGCGATGACGCCGGTACCTTCGGAAGCCGGCTGCATGAACACGCGGGCTGCGCCGTGGTTGGCCTTGATGGCGTACCACAGGGTGCCGTTGTTCAGGTCGATGCTCACCATGTTGCGGCGGGCGCGGTCCATGGCCTTGGAGATGGCGACCGGCACTTCACGCGCCTTGCCATAGCCGAAGCCCACGCGACCTTCGCCGTCGCCGACCACGGTCAGCGCGGTGAAGCTCATCTGGCGGCCACCCTTGACGGTCTTGGCCACGCGGTTGACGGCAATCAGCTTCTCGAGCAGGCCGTCCGAATTTTCGCGATCGGTAGAAGACATGTTCTTTTTCCGTATGCCTGGCGAACCAGGACTTTTGCTTGCGGCTAAGCCGCTTGGAGTTGTATTGCCCTTCGGGCGGGGAATGGAGAATGGTGAACAGGGAATAGCGGCCAGCTACGAGATTCGACGCCTTTGCTATTCCCTACTCCCTATTCTCTATTCCCGATCAATTAAAACTTCAGGCCGGCTTCGCGAGCCGCATCGGCCAGGGCCTTGATGCGACCGTGGTAGCGGAAGCCCGAGCGATCGAACGCCACGGATTCGATACCGGCGGCCAGCGCACGCTCAGCCACGGCCTTACCGACAGCGGCGGCAGCGGTCAGGTTCTTGGTGCCCTTCAGGCCCTCGGCAACCGACTTCTGCACGGTCGAAGCAGCAGCGACCACGCTCTGGCCATCGGCGGCGAACACCTGAGCGTACAGGTGCTGACCGGTGCGATGCACCGACAGGCGAGCCACGGCGAGCTTGCGGATGTGGGCGCGGGTGGCCTTGGCGCGACGCAGGCGGGATTCGTTCTTGTTCATCGTCATAGTTCCTGGAAACGGATCGGCAAACAGCTTTGGCTCTTGTTGAAGAGTGCAGCCACGGGTGGCTGCTTCTTCGCGAGGGACCGCTTATGCCTTCTTGGCTTCCTTCAGGGTGATCTTCTCGCCGGAGTAGCGCACGCCCTTGCCCTTGTAGGGTTCCGGCGGACGGAAGCCGCGAATCTTGGCAGCCACTTCGCCCACGCGCTGCTTGTCCGAACCCTTGATGAGGATCTCGGTCTGCGACGGGGTTTCGATGGTGATGCCTTCCGGAGCGTCAAACACGACCGGGTGCGAGAAGCCCAGGGCGATGTTCAGCGACTTGCCGGCCATCGAGGCACGGTAGCCCACGCCGACCAGCTCGAGCTTGCGCTCGTAACCGTCGGAAACGCCCTTGACCATGTTGGCCAGCAGCGCGCGCAGGGTGCCACCGAACTTGTCGTCTGCACCTTCGGCCACGGCGATGTTCGCCACGCCGTTCTCGATGGAGACGGAAGCGCCCGGCAGGGCGTGGGTCGCCAGGGTGCCCTTCGGGCCCTTGACGGTGATGCCTTCGGCGGTCGAGGTGATCTCAACGCCCTTGGGCAGGGTAATCGGCTTTTTGGCAACGCGGGACATCGTCGGCTCCTTATGCGACCTGGCCGATGACTTCGCCGCCCAGACCCTTGGCACGGGCCTGCGCGTCGGTCAGCAGACCGGCGGAAGTCGAGATGATCGAGATACCCAGGCCACCAAGGACCTTCGGCAGCTCGTCCTTGCCGCGGTAAACGCGGAGGCCCGAACGGCTGACACGGGTGATGGATTCGATAGCCGGACGGCCTTCGAAATACTTGAGCTTGATCTCGAGCACCGGCTTGCCTTCCACGGTGGAGGCCTTGGCGTCGAGGATGTAGCCCTCGTTCTTAAGAAGGTTGGCGATGGCCACCTTCAGCTTCGACGACGGCATGTTTACGGTCTGCTTGCCCGTGAGCTGGGCATTGCGGATGCGCGTAAACAGATCGGCGATGGGATCAGTCATGCTCATGAAAACATCCTTCAGAGTGCACCGATATCCGAAAAACCGGAAATCTGTTTTGAGTTGTATGCCGGCACGGGGCCAGCCTGCAGGTACGCAGACCGACGACTATAGCAGCATTTTTCCGACTTTGCGAATAACGACGCGTAATCGCGCCAACGGCGGCAGGCCGGGGGCCTGCCGCCGCATCGGAACGGGATAGGGCTTGCGCCCTGCCCCGCCCAGTTTGGGGTCTTACCAGCTGGCCTTGCGCAGGCCGGGGACGTCGCCACGCATGGTGGCTTCGCGCAGCTTGTTACGGCCGAGGCCGAACTTCTGGTACACGGCGCGCGGACGACCGGTCAGCGCGCAGCGGGTACGCTGGCGGGCCGGGCTGGCGTCACGCGGCTGCTTCTGCAGCTTGGCCTGGGCTTCCATCTTCTCCTCGTAGGAGGCGGTGGGGCTCAGCACGATCGCCTTCAGTTCGGCGCGCTTGGCGGCGTACTTCTTGGCGAGCTTGGTCCGCTTGAGATCGCGGTTGATCATCGAGGTCTTGGCCATGATTTCTCTCGCGGCTCTCTTAGTTGCGGAACGGGAAGCTGAAGGCTTCCAGCAGCGCCTTGGCTTCTTCGTCGGTCTTGGCGGTGGTGGTGATGGAGATGTCCATACCACGCATCGCGTCGACGGCGTCGAAGTCGATTTCCGGGAAGATGATCTGTTCCTTGATGCCGAAGTTGTAGTTACCACGGCCATCGAAGGCACGACCCGACACACCACGGAAGTCGCGCGTACGCGGCAGCGAGATGTTGATCAGGCGATCGAGGAATTCCCACATCTGGGCACGGCGCAGGGTGACCTTGCAGCCGATCGGCCAGCCGTCGCGGATCTTGAACGAGGCGACCGACACGCGGGCCTTGGTCTGGATCGGCTTCTGGCCGGAGATCTTGGCCATGTCGGCCACGGCGTTTTCGAGCACCTTCTTGTTGCCCGCCGCTTCGCCCACGCCCATGTTCAGCGTGATCTTGGTGATGCGCGGAACCTGCATCACGTTCTGGTAACCAAAACGCTCGGTGAGCTTCTTGATGACCTGGTCTTTGTAAAACGTTTCGAGACGCGTCGTCATAACGTAGATTCCTTACGCGTCCACAACTTCGCCGTTGGACTTGAACACGCGCACCTTACGCCCGTCGGAGAGCGTCTTGGCGCCAACGCGTTCACCCTTGCCCGTGGCGGAGTTGAACAGCTGGACGTTGGAGATATGGATCGAAGCTTCACGCTCGACGATGCCACCGGCCTGGTTGGCCTGGGGGTTCGGCTTGGTGTGACGCTTGACCAGGTTCACGTTGGAGACGAACACGCGGTCGCCATCAACGCGCAGCACGTCGCCGCGCTGACCCTTGTTCTTGCCGGTGATCACGAGGACCTGATCACCCTTGCGGATACGGTTCATGGTCTAGTCTCCGCTCAGAGCACTTCGGGCGCGAGCGAGACGATCTTCATGAACTTCTCGCTGCGCAGCTCGCGAGTGACCGGCCCGAAGATACGGGTGCCGATCGGCTCGAGCTTGTTGTTGAGGAGGACCGCTGCGTTGCCGTCGAAACGGATCAGCGAGCCATCGGGACGGCGCACACCCTTGGCGGTACGAACCACCACGGCGTTGTACACCTCGCCCTTCTTCACCTTGCCGCGGGGGATGGCATCCTTCACGGTGACCTTGATCACGTCACCGATCGCGGCGTAACGGCGCTTGGAGCCGCCGAGCACCTTGATGCACATCAGTTCACGGGCACCGCTGTTGTCGGCCGCGGAAAGCGTGCTTTGCATCTGGATCATGTCTGCACCCTCCCTTAGACGTTAGCGCGCGTGACGATTTCGACCACGCGGTGATGCTTGGTCTTGGACAGAGGACGGCACTCCGCGATGCGGACCACGTCACCCTCGTTCGCGCCCAGGTCGTCCTGCGCGTGAAGCTTGGTGGAGCGGCGGATGATCTTGCCGATCAGCGGATGCTGTTCCTGGCGTTCGATCAGGACCGTCACGGTCTTGTCCATCTTGTTGCTGATGACGCGGCCCTCGAGGGTGCGCGTCTGCTTCTTGTTGTCGCTCATATCGGCCGTCCCTTACTTCTTGCCGCCGAGCACGAACTTCGTGCGGGCGATGTCGCGCCGAACGCGGCGCAGCTGGTGCGGCTGGTTGAGCTGGCCGGTGCCCTTCTGCATGCGCAGGTTGAACTGCTCCTTGCGCAGGTCCAGCAGGTGCTTATTCAGCTCTTCGGCCGTCTTGTTGGTCAGATCTTTGATGGCCATATCACATCACCGCCCGGGTCACGAATTGGGTCTGGACCGAGAGCTTGGCGGCGGCCAGGCGGAACGCCTCGCGTGCCGTGGCCTCGTCGATACCCTCGATTTCATAGAGCATGCGGCCCGGCTGGATCGGGGCGACCCAGTATTCGACGCCACCCTTACCGGCACCCATTCGGACTTCGATGGGCTTCTTGGTGATGGGCTTGTCCGGGTACACGCGGATCCACAGCTTGCCGCCGCGCTTGACGAAGCGGGTGATGCAGCGACGACCGGCCTCGATCTGGCGCGCGGTCAGCGCGCCGAACGTGGTGGCCTTCAGGCCGAACTCGCCAAAGCTGACGAGGTTCGAGGAGAAGGCCAGACCGTCGTTGCGGCCCTTGAACTGCTTACGGTATTTGGTTCGCTTGGGTTGCAGCATGGCAACTCTCCTTACTTCGCCGTCCGCTCGCGGCGGCCTTCACCGCCCTCGCGACGCGATTCACGACGCCCCTCGCCACCTTCACGGCGCGGCTGGGACTGCTCTTCCTTCGACTCCTGGTTGACCTGGGACAGATCGAAGATCTCGCCCTTGTAGATCCACACCTTGATGCCGATGACGCCGTAGGTCGTATGGGCCTCGGCGGTGCCGTAGTCGATGTCGGCGCGCAGCGTATGCAGCGGCACGCGACCTTCGCGGCTCCATTCGGAACGAGCAATCTCAGCGCCGTTCAGACGGCCAGAGACATTGATCTTGATGCCCAGGGCGCCCAGACGCATCGCGTTGCCGACCGCACGCTTCATGGCGCGGCGGAACATGATGCGACGCTCCAGCTGCTGCGCGATGGACTCGGCCACCAGCTGTGCATCGATCTCGGGCTTGCGCACTTCGCTGACGTTGATGTGCGCCGGAACGCCCATCAGGTCGCTGACTTCCTTGCGCAGCTTCTCGATGTCCTCGCCCTTCTTGCCGATCACCACGCCCGGACGGGCGGTGTGGATCGTCACGCGTGCGGTCTTGGCCGGACGCTCGATGAGGATCTTGGAGATGCCGGCCTGGGCCAGCTTCTTGCGCAGCATCTCGCGGACCTTCAGGTCGGCCGCGAGGTACTGGGCGTATTCGCCCTTGTTGGCGTACCACTTCGAGTTCCAGTCCTTGGCAATGCCGAGGCGGATACCGGTGGGATGAACTTTATGACCCATCGTCGATGTCCTCTTAGTTGCCAACGACCACAGTGATGTGGCTCGTGCGCTTCAGGATGCGGGAACCGCGACCCTTGGCGCGGGCATACATGCGCTTCATCGCCGGACCTTCGTCGACGAAGATGCGCGAGACCTTCAGCTCGTCGACGTCAGCGCCAAGGTTGTTCTCGGCGTTGGCGACGGCCGACAGCAGCACCTTGCGAACAATGTGCGCGGCCTTCTTGTTGGTGAACTGGAGCACGTCGCTGGCACGGCCCACGGGCATACCGCGGACCAGGTCAGCTACCAGGCGTGCCTTCTGCGCCGAAATGCGGGCGCTGCGCAGGATCGCTTTGGCTTCAGTGCTCATCACTTGCCCTTCTTGTCGCCGCCATGGCCCTTGAAGGTGCGGGTCGTCGCGAACTCGCCGAGCTTGTGCCCGACCATGTTCTCGTTGACCAGCACGGGGACATGCTGACGGCCGTTGTGAATGGCGATGGTCAGGCCAACCATCTCCGGGAGGATCATCGAGCGGCGCGACCAGGTCTTGATCGGACGCTTGTTGTTGGCGGAAACGGCGGCTTCCACCTTCTTGATAAGGTGCAGGTCAACGAACGGACCTTTCTTTAGAGAGCGCGGCATAGACGTTTCCTATTACTTGCGGCGACGCACGATGAACTGCTGCGTGCGCTTGTTGTTGCGGGTCTTGTAACCCTTGGTCGGCGTGCCCCACGGGCTGACCGGATGACGGCCACCGGAGGTACGGCCTTCACCACCACCGTGCGGGTGGTCGACCGGGTTCATCACAACGCCGCGGACGGTCGGACGGATACCGAGCCAACGCTTCGCGCCGGCCTTGCCGAGCTTCTTCAGGCTGTGTTCGCTGTTGCCCACTTCACCGATGGTGGCGCGGCAGTCGACCGGCACGCGGCGCATTTCGCCGGAGCGAAGACGCAGCGTGGCGTAGCCGGACTCGCGGGCCACCAGCTGGACCGAGGCGCCGGCGGAGCGAGCGATCTGCGCGCCCTTGCCCGGCTTCATCTCGATGCAGTGGATGGTCGAACCCACCGGGATCGCGCGCAGCGGCAGGCTGTTGCCAGCCTTGATCGGCGCGTCGCTGCCCGACACCAGACGGTCACCCACCTGCACGCCCTTGGGCGCGATGATGTAGCGGCGCTCGCCATCGGCGTAGCACAGCAGCGCAATGTGCGCGGTGCGGTTGGGATCGTACTCGATGCGCTCGACGCGGGCGGCGATGCCTTCCTTGTCGCGCTTGAAGTCGATGATGCGGTAACGCTGCTTGTGACCGCCGCCCTGGTGACGAACGGTGATGCGACCGTAGTGGTTGCGACCGCCGTTCTTGTTCTTGGCTTCGGTCAGGGCTGCGTACGGCGCGCCCTTGTGCAGACCTTCGGTGCGGACGCTGACTGCGTCGCGGCGTCCGGGGGAGGTCGGCTTATGAGTGATCAGTGCCATCTCAATTCAACTCCTGGCTCAGGCCTTGACCGACACGTCGATGGTCTGGCCATCGGCGAGGCGAACGTAGGCCTTGCGCTTGCCCTGGCGGCTGCCAGCGCGGAAACGGAAGGACTTGACCTTGCCCTTGGCGTTGACGAGGTTCACCTGCTCGACCTTCACGTCGAACATCTGTTCCACGGCAGCGCGGACATCGGCCTTGGTCGCCTCGGGGGCAACCACGAAAACGTACTGGTTCTTCTCAGCCAGGCGAGCGGCCTTTTCCGAGATGTGCGGCGCGCGCAGCGTATTCAGGATGCGTTCGTTGCTCATGCCAGCCACTCCTCGATCTTCTTCACCGCTTCCACCGTCATGACGATGTGGTCGGAACCGACCAGGCTGACCGGGTTGAGGGCCAGCACGTCAACGACGTGGATGTACGGGATGTTGCGCGCTGCCAGGAAGGTCGCCTCGTTGGCGTCTTCCGAAACCAGCAGCACACGGCCGGAAACCTGCAGCTCGGCCAGCTTCGCGACCATCGCCTTGGTCTTGGGGGTATCGATGCCGAAGCTCTCGACAACCTTCAGACGGCCCTGGCGGTTGAGCTCCGAAAGAATGGAGCGCAGCGCGACGCGGTAAGCCTTGCGGTTCACCTTCTGCTCGTAGTTGCGCGGCTTGGCCGCGAACGTGACACCACCGCCCACGAAGATAGGAGCGCGGTAATCGCCGTGACGAGCGCCGCCGCCCTTCTGCTTCTTGAACTTCTTGGTGGTACCCGACAGCTCGCCACGCGACAGCTGGGCCTTGGTACCGGCGCGACCGCCGGCCTGGTAGGCCACAACCACCTGGTGGATCAGAGCCTGCTTGAACTCACCGCCGAACACTTCGTCCGACACGTTGAGCGGCTTGGCGCCAATGACATTCAATTCCATGGCGTCTCTCCTCAGCCCTTGGTCGTCGGACGGATGACGACGTCGCCGCCGGTAGCACCCGGCACCGCGCCCTTCACCGCGATCAGATGACGCTCGGCGTCGACCTTGACCACTTCCAGGCCCTGCTGCGTGCGGTTCACCGCACCCATGTGACCTGCCATCTTCTTGCCCGGGAACACGCGGCCCGGGGTCTGACGCTGACCGATAGAACCCGGCGCGCGATGCGACAGCGAGTTACCGTGGGTCGCGTCACCCATGGTGAAGTTGTGGCGCTTGATGGTGCCCTGGAAGCCCTTGCCCTTCGACACGCCGGCGACGTCAACGATCTGACCCACCTGGAACACGTCGTCGGCCTTGATCTCGGCGCCCACGCTGTACTTGCCGAGATCTTCGGCAGCCACGCGGAACTCCCACAGACCACGGCCCGGCTCAACCTTCGCCTTGGCGTAGTGACCCTTCAGCGGCTGCGTCAGCAGGCTGGCGCGCTTGACGCCGGCTGCGACCTGCACAGCGCTGTAACCATCGTTATCTTCCGTCTTCAGCTGCGTGACGCGATTCGGGGTGGCCTCAATCAGGGTCACCGGAATCGAGCGTCCGTCTTCAGTGAAGAGTCGGCTCATGCCGCACTTGCGGCCAACCAGTCCGATACTCATCTTCGTATCCTGTCCTTCGCTCAACCAAGCTTGATCTGAACGTCCACGCCAGCGGCGAGGTCAAGCTTCATGAGCGCGTCCACGGTCTTGTCGTTGGGGTCGACGATGTCCAGCACGCGCTTGTGCGTACGGGTCTCGTACTGGTCGCGGGCATCTTTGTCGACGTGCGGCGACACCAGAATGGTGTAACGCTCGATCTTGGTCGGCAGCGGAATCGGGCCGAGGACCGTAGCGCCAGTGCGCTTGGCCGTCTCGACGATTTCGCTGGCCGAACGGTCGATCAGACGATGATCGAACGCCTTGAGCCGGATGCGAATCTTTTGGTTCGCCATAAACCGTGTCCTGTTATCGAAAGAACAAATTCTGTGAACCGGATGGGCTTCTCACCCACCCGCACAACCCATTTACTGCGGTACAACTGGCCGCGTCGACGAGAAACCCATCAAAAAACGGCCTTAAAAGACTAGGCAGGCCCCCAAAAGGGCCCGCCCAGACGAAAAAGTATAAAACGCGCGAAACGGCCAGGTCAACAAAGCGTCATGCTTCGTTGCCCAAGCCCTCTCTTGCGTATTGGCCATCCCGGCCAGCGAACTCGAAGCACTTCCTGTGCCTCATTTCGCTGTAAGGTCGACCGAGCCGGAGCCCGTCGACAGGCAAGACAGCAACTATATCTGCAAAATCAGCCGAAGAAAAGTCCCAAATCCCTCTTTGCGCTGAATTTGTTGAAAAAAAACCGGCCCGAAGGCCGGTTTTTTCGGTCGCCACCCGAAAGTGGCTTCCCTGAGGTCTTACTTGATGACCTTGGCCACCACGCCGGCGCCGACGGTACGGCCGCCTTCGCGGATGGCGAAGCGCAGGCCCTGGTCCATGGCGATCGGGTGGATCAGGGTGACGTTCATCTTGATGTTGTCACCCGGCATGACCATTTCCACGCCTTCCGGCAGCTGGATCGCGCCGGTCACGTCGGTCGTGCGGAAGTAGAACTGCGGGCGGTAGCCCTTGAAGAACGGGGTGTGACGGCCACCTTCGTCCTTCGACAGCACGTACACTTCGGCTTCGAACTCGGTGTGCGGGGTAATCGTGCCCGGCTTGGCCAGCACCTGGCCGCGCTCCACGTCGTCGCGCTTCAGGCCGCGCAGCAGCAGACCGGCGTTGTCGCCTGCCTGGCCCTGGTCCAGCAGCTTGCGGAACATTTCCACGCCCGTGACGGTGGTCTTCTGGGTCGGGCGGATGCCGACCACTTCCACTTCGTCACCGACCTTGATGATGCCGCGCTCGATACGACCGGTCACCACGGTGCCGCGGCCGGAGATCGAGAACACGTCTTCCACCGGCATCAGGAACGGCTGGTCGATCGCACGCTGCGGTTCCGGGATGTAGGTGTCCAGGGCGTCCACCAGGGCGATGATCGCCGGCACGCCGATTTCCGACTGGTCGCCTTCCAGCGCCAGCTTGGCCGAACCCTTGATGATCGGGGTGTCGTCGCCCGGGAAGTCGTACTTGGACAGCAGCTCGCGCACTTCCATCTCGACCAGTTCGAGCAGCTCGGCGTCGTCCACCATGTCGGCCTTGTTCAGGAACACGACGATGTAGGGCACGCCCACCTGGCGCGACAGCAGGATGTGTTCGCGAGTCTGCGGCATCGGGCCGTCGGCGGCCGAGCACACCAGGATCGCGCCGTCCATCTGCGCCGCACCCGTGATCATGTTCTTCACGTAGTCGGCGTGGCCCGGGCAGTCCACGTGGGCGTAGTGGCGGGTCGGCGATTCGTATTCCACGTGCGCCGTCGAGATCGTGATACCACGCGCCTTTTCTTCCGGCGCCGCGTCGATCGCGTCATACGCCTTGAATTCGCCACCGAAGCGCTCTGCACCCACCTTGGTCAGCGCAGCCGTCAGCGTCGTCTTGCCGTGGTCCACGTGACCAATCGTGCCGACGTTGACGTGCGGCTTGGTGCGTTCGAATTTACCCTTTGCCATGACTTAAACCTCTAAAAAAGAACGGTAGTGTGGAGGAAGAAGGCCTTATCAGGCCTTCTTCATGACCTGCTCAGCGATGTTGTTCGGCGCTTCAGCGTAGTGGTCGAACTCCATCGTGAAGGTGGCGCGACCCTGGGTCAGCGAACGAATGGTCGTCGCATAACCAAACATCTCGCCCAGCGGGACCATCGCGTTGATGGTCTTGCCCGACGGCGTGTCGTCCTGGCCCTGGAGCAGGCCGCGACGGCGGCTCAGGTCGCCCATGACGTCACCGACGTAGTCTTCCGGCGTCACCACTTCGACCTTCATGATGGGCTCGAGCAGGACCGGATCGGCCTTGCGGAAGCCTTCCTTGAAGGCCATCGACGCGGCGAGCTTGAACGCCATTTCGGACGAGTCGACGTCGTGGTACGAACCGAACACCAGCTTGACCTTCACGTTCACCACCGGGAAGCCCGCGAGCGGACCGCTGGTGATGGTTTCGCGCAGACCCTTTTCGACCGACGGGATGAATTCCTTCGGGATCACGCCACCGGTGATTTCGTTCAAGAACAGGAAATCGTCCTTGACGCCATCGTTCTTGCGGTCCTCTTCGGTCATCGGCGACAGCTCGATCACCACGTGACCGTACTGACCCTTACCGCCCGACTGCTTGGCGTGCTTGTAGTCCGACTTGACGTCGCTCTTGCGGATCGTTTCGCGGTAGGCCACCTGCGGCTTGCCGACGTTGGCTTCCACGTTGAACTCGCGCTTCATGCGGTCCACGAGGATGTCCAGGTGCAGCTCGCCCATGCCCGAGATGATGGTCTGGCCGGATTCTTCGTCCGTACGCACGCGGAAGGACGGATCTTCGGCAGCCAGGCGACCCAGCGCGATGCCCATCTTTTCCTGGTCGGACTTGGTCTTCGGCTCGACCGCCATCGAGATCACCGGCTCCGGGAACGTCATGCGCTCCAGGGTGATGATGTGATCCTGCGAGCACAGCGTGTCACCGGTCGTCACGTCCTTCAGGCCGACCGCCGCGGCGATGTCGCCAGCGCGGACTTCCTTGATTTCCTGACGCTCGTTGGCGTGCATCTGCAGGATGCGGCCGATGCGCTCCTTCTTGGACTTGACCGGGTTGTACACCTGGTCGCCCGCGTTGAGCGTGCCCGAGTAGACGCGGAAGAACGTGAGCGAACCCACGAACGGGTCGGTCATGATCTTGAACGCCAGCGCCGAGAACGGAGCCGAGTCGTCAGCCGTACGGGTGGCTTCCTTCTCGTCGTCGTCCACGCCCTGCACCGGCGGACGGTCGACCGGCGACGGCAGCAGGTTCACCACGGCGTCGAGCATGGCCTGCACGCCCTTGTTCTTGAACGCGGTGCCGCAGTAGACCGGGATGATCTCGCTGGACAGCGTGCGCGAACGGAGGCCGCCGATGATTTCCTCTTCAGAGAGCTCGCCCTCTTCCAGATACTTGTTCATCAGCTCTTCGGAGGCTTCGGCCGCCGACTCGACCATATACGCACGGGCTTCGGCCGCCTTGTCCGCCAGGTTGGCCGGGATGTCGGCGTACTCGAACTTCATGCCCTGGGACTCCATGTCCCACACGATCGCCTTCATCTTGAGCAGGTCGACCACGCCGTCGAAGTTGTCTTCGGCGCCGATCGGCACCTGCATCGGCACGGGGTTGGCACCCAGGCGAGCCTTCAGCTGGTCGACGACCTTGTAGAAGTTCGCGCCAGTGCGGTCCATCTTGTTGACGAACGCAAGGCGCGGCACCTTGTATTTGTTGGCCTGACGCCAGACGGTCTCGGACTGCGGCTGCACACCACCCACGGCGCAGAGCACGAACACCGCACCGTCGAGCACGCGCAGCGAGCGCTCCACTTCGATGGTGAAGTCCACGTGACCTGGGGTGTCGATGATGTTGAAGCGATGCTCGGGCAGGGAGCGGTCCATGCCCTTCCAGAACGCCGTCGTTGCCGCCGACGTAATGGTGATGCCGCGCTCCTGCTCCTGCTCCATCCAATCCATCGTTGCCGCACCGTCGTGCACCTCGCCAATCTTGTGACTGACGCCGGTGTAGAACAGGATGCGCTCCGTGGTGGTGGTCTTGCCGGCATCGATGTGAGCCATGATGCCGAAGTTGCGGTAGCGCTCGATAGGAGTGGTGCGTGCCACGGTCTTAACCTCTGAAAGTTCTAGCTGTACTGCTTACCAGCGGTAATGCGAGAAGGCCTTGTTGGCCTCTGCCATGCGGTGGGTTTCTTCGCGCTTCTTGATCGCGCCACCACGGTTTTCCGACGCTTCGAGCAGCTCGGCGGCCAGCTTGCGCGGCATCGAGGTCTCGCCACGCTTGCGGGCGGATTCGATGGCCCAGCGCATGGCCAGCGCCATGCGGCGGCCCGGACGCACTTCGACCGGCACCTGGTAGGTGGCGCCGCCGACGCGACGGGACTTCACCTCGACCGCGGGAGCGATGTTGTTGAGGGCCTTCTCGACGAGCTGAACCGGCTCGGCGTTCTTTTCGCCCAGGTGGTCAAGGGCACCGTAGACGATGCTCTCGGCGACCGACTTCTTGCCGCTCTTCATCACCATGTTGATGAAGCGGGCGATCAGCTGGCTGCCGTGCTTGGGGTCCGGCAGGACCAGGCGGGCGGGATGGGAACCTTTACGCGACATAGTTATTTCCTAAAGATCAGGACTTCGGGCGCTTGGCGCCGTACTTGGAGCGCGACTGACGGCGCTTGGTGACGCCGGCGCAGTCGAGGCTGCCGCGCACGGTGTGGTAACGCACGCCCGGGAGATCCTTGACGCGGCCGCCACGGATCAGGACCACGGAGTGCTCCTGCAGGTTGTGACCTTCGCCACCGATGTAGCTGATCACTTCGTAGCCATTGGTGAGGCGCACCTTGGCGACCTTGCGCAGAGCCGAGTTCGGCTTCTTCGGGGTCGTGGTATACACGCGCGTGCACACGCCGCGACGCTGCGGGCTGTTCTGCAAAGCCGGCGAAGCACTCTTGTAGGTCTTCGGGCTACGGGATTTGCGAACCAACTGGTTGACTGTCGTCATCTGAAGCAGTTCCTGAGAAACATAAAGGCAGACCGAACCGGCTCGGTCTGCCAAGAAGCGGGAATTTAACATGGGCAGCCTGTCACAGACAAGCTGACGCCCTGCCGGCCATGGCCCGAACACGAGGCGCACTCCTTGCGCCTCATTTCGTATGTCAGCGAGTAGAACCCGTGAGGGGCTTACTCCACACCAATGTCGCTACCGGTGGTGGCTTCTGCGAAAGAAGCCGACGAAGCGGAGCCGGAGAGGGTTTCAAGCTCCGAGGCGGTCAGACCGCCCTGGCGATGACGCGATGCGTGATACGCCAGACCCGTACCTGCCGGAATGAGACGGCCGACAATAACATTTTCCTTCAGGCCACGCAAGGTGTCGCGCGTTCCGCGGACCGCGGCTTCCGTCAGCACTCGGGTGGTTTCCTGGAAGGACGCCGCCGAGATGAAGGATTCCGCGGCCAGCGAGGCCTTGGTGATGCCCAGCAGCACCGACTGGAATTCCGCCGGACGCTCGCCGCGCTTGATGGCACGCTCGTTCTCGCTGTTGATGCGCACGCGCTCGACCTGCTCGCCACGCAGGTAGTGGCTCTCACCCGGATCGGTGATTTCCACCTTGCGCAGCATCTGGCGAATGATCGCCTCGATGTGCTTGTCGTTGATCTTCACGCCCTGCAGCCGGTAGACGTCCTGGATTTCCTTGACCAGGTAGGCGGCCAGCGGCTCGACACCCAGCAGGCGCAGGATGTCGTGCGGGCTCGGCTCGCCGTCCACGATGGTTTCGCCCTTCTCCACGTGCTCGCCTTCGAACACGATGACCTGACGCCACTTGGGAATCAGCTCTTCGTGCTCGTTGCCGTCCACGTCCTTGATGATGAGGCGCTGCTTGCCCTTGGTGTCCTTGCCGAAGCTGACCACGCCCGAACGCTCGGCGAGGATCGCCGGCTCCTTCGGCTTGCGCGCTTCGAACAGGTCGGCCACGCGCGGCAGACCACCCGTGATGTCGCGGGTCTTGGAGGTTTCCTGCGGGATACGGGCAACCACGTCACCCACGCCCACCTGCGCACCGTTCTGGATCGACACGATGGCGCCGGCCGGGAGCATGTACTGCGCCGGCACGTCGGTGCCCGGCAGCTTCAGCTCGCGACCCTTGGCGTCTTCCAGGCGCACGATCGGGCGCAGATCCTTGGCGGCCGTACCACGGCGCTTCGGATCGGTCACCACCGCCGACTCCAGGCCGGTCAGTTCGTCGGTCTGGCTCTGCACGGTGACGCCATCGATGAAGTCGATGAAACGCACGGTACCGGCCACTTCCGACACGATCGGGTGGGTATGCGGATCCCAGTTGGCCACGGCCTGGCCGGCCTTGACCGCATCGCCATCCTTGACGGTAATCGTGGCGCCGTAAGGCACCTTGTAGCGCTCGCGCTCGCGGCCGTTGGCGTCGATGACGCTGACTTCGCCCGAACGCGACACGGCCACCAGGTGGCCCTGGGCGTGCTGCACGGTCTTGAGGTTGTTGAACTTCAGCGTGCCGGTGGTCTTCACCGTCACGTTGTCGACCGCCGCCGCACGCGACGCCGCACCACCGATGTGGAACGTACGCATGGTCAGCTGGGTACCCGGCTCACCGATGGACTGCGCCGCCACCACACCTACGGCTTCACCCATGTTCACCAGGTGGCCACGGGCCAGGTCGCGGCCGTAGCACAGTGCGCACACGCCGTGATCGGCGGCGCAGGTGATGGGCGAGCGCACCTTGACCGACTGCACGCCGGCCTTGTCGAGCTTCTCGACCAGGGCTTCGTCCAGCAGGGTGTCGCGGGTGACGATCGGCTCGTTGTCTTCGCCCGGGCCGTAGACGTCTTCCAGCGCCACGCGACCGAGCACGCGGTCGCGCAGCGGCTCGACCACGTCGCCGCCTTCCACGATCGGCTGCATGGTGATGCCTTCGTCGGTACCGCAGTCGTACGAGGTGATCACCACGTCCTGCGCCACGTCCACGAGACGACGGGTCAGGTAACCGGAGTTCGCCGTCTTCAGCGCCGTATCCGCCAGACCCTTACGGGCACCGTGGGTGGAGTTGAAGTACTGCAGAACGTTCAGGCCTTCGCGGAAGTTCGCCTTGATGGGCGTCTCGATGATCGAGCCGTCCGGGCGAGCCATCAGGCCGCGCATACCGGCCAGCTGACGAATCTGGGCCACCGAACCACGGGCGCCCGAGTCGGCCATGATGTACAGCGAGTTCATGGACTTCTGGTTGACCGTGTTGCCTTCGGCATCGACCACCTTCTCGGTGCCGATGCCGTCGATCATCGCCTTGGCGACGAGTTCGTTGGTGCGCGACCAGATGTCGACGACCTTATTGTAGCGCTCGCCGGCGGTGACGAGACCGGACTGGTACTGCTCCTGGATCTCGACCACTTCCTTCTCGGCCTCTTCCAGGATCGGCTTCTTCTGATCCGGGATGATCATGTCGTCGATGCCGATGGAGATGCCGGCGCGCGTGGCGAAGCGGAAACCGGTGTACATCAGCTGGTCGCCGAAGATCACGGTGTCCTTCAGGCCCAGGCGGCGGTAGCACTGGTTGATCAGGCGCGAGATGTTCTTCTTGGTCAGCTCGACGTTGGCCAGCGCGAACGGCAGGCCTTCGGGCATGATTTCGAGCAGCAGCGCGCGACCCACGGTGGTGTCGACCAGCTGGGTGGTTTCGGTGCGGTTGCCGTCCTCGTCGATCTGCACCTGCTTGATGCGGACCTTGACCTTGGCGTGCAGCTGCACGGCGCGGTTGTCGTAGGCGCGGCGAACTTCGCCGATGCCCGAGAACACCATGCCGTTGCCCTTCGCGTTCACCAGCTCGCGGGTCATGTAGTACAGGCCCAGCACCACGTCCTGGGTCGGCACGATGATCGGCTCGCCGTTGGCGGGCGACAGGATGTTGTTGGTCGCCATCATCAGGGCGCGCGCTTCGAGCTGCGCCTCGATGGAGAGCGGCACGTGCACGGCCATCTGGTCACCGTCGAAGTCCGCGTTGAACGCGGTACAGACGAGCGGGTGCAGCTGGATGGCCTTGCCTTCGATCAGCTTCGGCTCGAACGCCTGGATGCCCAGACGGTGCAGCGTCGGCGCACGGTTGAGCATGACCGGATGTTCGCGGATCACCTCTTCGAGGATGTCCCACACCTGGCCTTCCTCGCGCTCGACGAGCTTCTTGGCGGCCTTGATGGTGGTCGCCTCGCCGCGAGCCTGCAGCTTGGCGAAGATGAAGGGCTTGAACAGCTCCAGCGCCATCTTCTTCGGCAGGCCGCACTGGTGCAGGCGCAGGGTCGGGCCCACCACGATCACCGAACGACCGGAGTAGTCCACGCGCTTGCCGAGCAGGTTCTGGCGGAAGCGGCCCTGCTTGCCCTTGATCATGTCGGCCAGCGACTTCAGCGCGCGCTTGTTCGTGCCGGTGATGGCACGGCCGCGGCGGCCGTTGTCGAGCAGCGCGTCGACCGATTCCTGCAGCATGCGCTTTTCGTTGCGCACGATGATGTCGGGCGCGTTGAGTTCGAGCAGGCGACGCAGGCGGTTGTTGCGGTTGATGACGCGGCGATACAGGTCATTCAGGTCGGACGTGGCGAAACGGCCACCGTCCAGCGGGACCAGCGGACGCAGGTCCGGCGGCAGCACCGGCAGCACGGTCAGCACCATCCATTCCGGACGGTTGCCCGACTCCAGGAACGCCTCGATCAACTTCACGCGCTTGGTGAGGCGCTTGAGCTTGGTCTCGGAGTTGGTGGAGGCGATTTCTTCCTTCAGGCGCACGACTTCGCCCGGAAGATCCAGGGACTTCAGAAGCTCATACACGGCTTCCGCGCCCATGCGGGCGTCGAACTCGTCGCCGTGCTCTTCCACGGCTTCCAGGTACTGGTCTTCGCTGAGCAGCTGGCCGCGCTCGAGCGCGGTCAGACCCGGATCGATCACCACGAAGGCTTCGAAGTACAGGATGCGCTCGATGTCGCGCAGGGTCATGTCCAGCATCAGGCCGATGCGCGAGGGCAGCGACTTGAGGAACCAGATGTGCGCAGTGGGCGAGGCCAGTTCGATGTGGCCCATGCGCTCGCGGCGCACCTTGGCCAGCGTCACTTCCGTGCCGCACTTTTCGCACACCACGCCGCGGTGCTTCATGCGCTTGTACTTGCCGCACAGGCACTCGTAGTCCTTCACCGGGCCGAAGATGGCGGCGCAGAACAGGCCGTCACGCTCGGGCTTGAAGGTGCGGTAGTTGATCGTCTCCGGCTTCTTCACTTCGCCGTACGACCACGAGCGGATCAGCTCCGGCGAAGCCAGAGCGATCTTGATCGCATCGAAGTCAGGCGCGGTGCGCTGCTGGTTGAACAGATTGAGCAAGTCTTTCATGGATGTCTCCGAAGATCGGGAATAAGGAATGGAGAATCAGTCAGAGGCAACGAGGAGTTCTCCTCGTTGCCTCCTCAACTCACTTCACTTCTTCCAGATCGATATCGATACCGAGCGAGCGGATTTCCTTCACCAACACGTTGAAGGATTCCGGCATGCCCGCCGCCATCTCGTGGTTGCCGTCGACAATGTTCTTGTACATCTGGTTGCGACCCTGCACGTCGTCGGACTTCACCGTCAGCATTTCCTGCAGGGTGTAGGCCGCGCCGTAGGCTTCCAGCGCCCAGACTTCCATTTCACCGAAGCGCTGGCCACCGAACTGCGCCTTGCCACCCAGCGGCTGCTGCGTGACGAGCGAGTACGGACCGGTCGAACGCGCGTGCATCTTGTCGTCGACCAGGTGGTTCAGCTTCAGGTAGTGCATGTAGCCCACGGTGACCGGGCGATCGAACGCCTCGCCGGTGCGGCCGTCGTACAGCGTGGTCTGGCCCGATTCCGGCAGATCGGCAAGCTTGAGCATCGCCTTGATCTCGGTTTCCTCGGCACCGTCGAACACCGGGGTGGCCATCGGCACGCCTTCCTGCAGGTTGTTCGCCAGCGCGAGGATTTCCTCGTCGGTCAGCGACTTCAGGTCGACATGCTGCACGGCGCCGGCGACGTGGTGGTTGTACACCTGGTCGAGGAACTCGCGGATCTGCGACACCTTGGCCTGCGCCTCGAGCATCTTCTGGATCTTCTTGCCCAGGCCCTTCGCGGCCCAGCCAAGATGCACTTCCAGAATCTGGCCGATGTTCATACGCGACGGCACGCCCAGCGGGTTCAGCACGATGTCGACCGAGGTACCGTCTTCGGAGAACGGCATGTCCTCCACCGGCACCACGTTGGACACCACACCCTTGTTACCGTGGCGACCGGCCATCTTGTCGCCCGGCTGGATGCGGCGCTTCACGGCCAGGAACACCTTGACCATCTTGAGCACGCCCGGCGCGAGGTCGTCGCCCTGGGTGATCTTGCCCTGCTTCTCCTTGAAGCGCTTGTCGAACTCTTCCTTGTGGCGCTTGATCTGATCGGCCGCGCGCTCGAGGAATTCGGTGACGTCCTCTTCCTTGACGTTGATCTTGAACCAGTCGTCCTTCTTCAGGCCGTCGAGGTAGGCGTCGGTGATCTCGGCGCCGCGCTTGAGGCCGCCCGGGCCGCTCATCGCGGTCTTGCCGACGAGCTGCAGGCGCATGCGGTTGTAGATCGCGCCTTCGAGGATGCGGAACTGGTCGTCAAGGTCCTTGCGGATACGCTTGATTTCCATTTCCTCGATCTGGCGGGCGCGCTTGTCCTTCTCGATGCCGTCGCGGGTGAAGACCTGCACGTCGATGACGGTGCCGTCCATGCCCGGCGGCACGCGCAGCGAGCTGTCCTTCACGTCCGAAGCCTTCTCGCCGAAGATCGCGCGCAGCAGCTTCTCTTCCGGCGTGAGCTGGCTCTCGCCCTTGGGCGTGACCTTGCCGACCATGATGTCGCCGGCCTTCACTTCCGCGCCGATGTACACGATGCCGGATTCGTCGAGGCGGGCCAGCGCCTGCTCACCCACGTTCGGGATGTCGGCGGTGATTTCCTCGGCGCCCAGCTTGGTGTCACGCGCGATGCACGACAGCTCCTCGATGTGGATCGAGGTGTAGCGGTCTTCCTGCACGACGCGCTCGGAGAGCAGGATCGAGTCTTCGAAGTTGTAGCCGTTCCACGGCATGAAGGCGATCAGCATGTTCTGGCCGAGCGCGAGCTCGCCCAGGTCGGTCGACGAACCGTCGGCCAGCGTGTCGCCCTTCGCCACCACGTCACCCACGTTCACCAGCGGACGCTGGTTGAGGTTGGTGTTCTGGTTGGAGCGGGTGTACTTGGTCAGCGTGTAGATATCGACGCCGGCGTCGTTGTCGCCGACTTCTTCCTCGTTCACGCGCACCACGATACGGCCGGCGTCGACCTGGTCGATCACGCCGCCGCGCTTGGCGGTGACGATGACGCCCGAGTCACGCGCCACGGCGCGCTCGATGCCGGTACCCACCAGCGGGGTCTGCGAACGCAGGGTCGGCACGGCCTGGCGCTGCATGTTCGCGCCCATGAGCGCGCGGTTCGCGTCGTCGTGCTCCAGGAACGGCACGAGCGCGGCAGCGACCGACACCGTCTGCATGGGCGAGACGTCCATGTAGTCGACTTCAGCAGCCGGACGCAGCTCGGACTCGCCGCGGAAACGGCAGGACACGAAGTCTTCGATGAACGCGCCGTCCTTGAGCGGCGAGTTCGCCTGCGCAATGACGTGGTCGCCTTCTTCGATGGCCGAGAGGTAATCCACCTGGTCGGTGACCTTGCCGCCCACGACCTTGCGGTACGGCGTCTCGAGGAAGCCGTACTGGTTGGTGCGCGCGTAAACGGCGAGCGAGTTGATCAGGCCGATGTTCGGACCTTCCGGCGTTTCGATGGTGCAGACGCGGCCGTAATGGGTCGGATGCACGTCGCGCACTTCGAAGCCTGCGCGCTCGCGGGTCAGGCCGCCCGGGCCCAGTGCCGAGACGCGACGCTTGTGCGTCACTTCCGACAGCGGGTTGTTCTGGTCCATGAACTGCGAGAGCTGCGAGGAGCCGAAGAACTCCTTCACCGCCGCCGCGACCGGCTTGGCGTTGATCAGTTCCTGCGGGGTCAGGCCTTCGGACTCGGCCAGCGACAGGCGCTCGCGCACGGCGCGCTCGACGCGCACCAGGCCGATGCGGAAGGTGTTCTCCGCCATTTCACCGACCGAACGCACGCGGCGGTTGCCCAGGTGGTCGATATCGTCGACGGTGCCGTGACCGTTCTTGATGTCGATGAGCACCTTGAGCACGTCGAGGATGTCGGACTGGTCGCCCTGCGACTTGACCAGTTCCTGGGCTTCCTCTTCCTTGCGGTCGGCGAAGTACTTCTTGTCGTACAGCACGCCCGGACCGACGATCTCCTGACGGCCCACGCGACGGTTGAACTTCATGCGACCCACGGCCGACAGGTCGTAGCGGTCGAAGGTGAAGAACAGGTTGTAGAACAGGTTCTGCGCGGCGTCCTTGGTCGGCGGCTCGCCCGGGCGCATCATGCGGTAGATTTCCACCAGCGCCTCGAGCGGCGTCTTGGTGTTGTCGATGCGCAGGGTGTGCGAGATGTACGCGCCGCGATCGAGATCGTTGACGTACAACGTCGGCACGACTTCGATGCCGGCCTTGCGGAAGTTTTCCAGCTGCTCGGCAGTGATTTCGTCGTTGGCCTGGGCCAGCAGTTCACCGGTCTTCGGATCGACCACGTCGATCGCCAGGATGCGGCCGACCGGGTAGTCGTCCGGCACTTCCAGCGCGGTGATGTTCTCGGCGGCGAGCTGGCGCACGTGGCGCGCGGTGATGCGCTTGCCGGCTTCCACCAGCACCTTGTCGCCCACGGTCAGGTCGAAGGTCAGCGTTTCGCCACGCAGGCGCTCGGCGACGAGCTCGAGCGTGGTGCCGCCCTTCTTGCCCAGGTGGAACACGTTGTGCTCGAAGAAGATGGCGAGCATCTCTTCGTTGCTGTAGCCCAGCGCGCGCAGCAGCACCGTCACCGGCAGCTTGCGGCGACGGTCGATACGGGTGAACAGCGCGTCCTTCGGGTCGAACTCGAAGTCGAGCCAGGAACCGCGGTAGGGGATCACGCGAGCGGAGAACAGCAGCTTGCCAGAGCTGTGCGTCTTGCCGCGGTCGTGATCGAAGAACACGCCCGGCGAACGATGCAGCTGCGAGACGATGACGCGCTCGGTGCCGTTGATGATGAAGGTACCGGTGTCGGTCATGAGCGGAATTTCGCCCATGTAGACTTCCTGCTCCTTCACGTACTTCACGGCCTTCTTGGACGCCGGGCTGTCCTTGTCGTAGATGACCAGGCGCACGGTCACACGCAGCGGCGCGCCGAACGTCATGCCGCGGTTGCGGCACTCGCGCTCGTCAAACGGCGGTTCGCCCAGGCGATAGTCGACATACTCCAGCGCGGCATTGCCCGAATAGCTCACGATCGGGAACACTGACTTCAGCGCGGCGTGGAGACCCTTGTCATCGCGCTGCTTGGGAGCGACGTGCTCCTGCAGGAATTCGCGATACGAGTCGGTCTGGATGGTCAGCAGGTTCGGAACGCCCAAAACGGGGGGACGCTTGCCGAAATCCTTGCGGATGCGCTTCTTCTCGGTAAACGAGTAGGTCATGGTGGGTACCGCCTCGGTTGTGTATTCGATGAATCGGGAATAGAGAATCGGGAATAGAGAATCGAAAGCTACCCACCTTCAAGGGCTGCTCCCTAATTCCCTATTCCCCATTCCCTGCCAACAACAGGCAAAGCCCGGGGGCTTACGCCCCCAGGCTTGCTTTGACGCTAGATCAAACTGACGGCGCGCAAGAGCGCCAATTACTTCAGTTCGACCGTGGCGCCGGCAGCTTCGAGGTCCTTCTTGAACTTCTCGGCGTCTTCCTTCGAAGCGGCTTCCTTCACGACGCCACCGGCCTCGGTCAGGTCCTTCGCTTCCTTCAGGCCCAGGCCCGTGATCGCACGCACAGCCTTGATCACGTCGACCTTCTTGTCGCCGGCGCTCTTCAGGATGACGTCGAACTCGGTCTGCGCTTCGGCAGCCGGGCCAGCGGCGGCCGGGCCGGCGGCCATCATGACCGGGGCAGCGGCGGACACGCCGAACTTCTCTTCGATGGCCTTCACCAGCTCCATCACTTCCATGAGCGACTTGGCGGCAACGGCTTCAACGATCTGATCGTTAGTCAGGGACATTTTGTATTACCTCTGGAAATTGATTCGATTGAGATACGCGTCGAACTTAGGCTTCAGCCGTGGCTTCCGCGGCGACTTCGCCACCACCCTGCTTGTCGGCCACGGCCTTGACGGCGCGGGCGAACATCGCAGCGGGCTCGGCGAGCACGCGGGCCAGCATGGCCAGCGCTTCTTCGCGGGTCGGCAGCGAGGCCAGCACATCCACGTGGGCAGCCGGCAGCAGCTTGCCTTCCACGGAGACGACCTTGGCCTTCAGCTTGTCATTGGTCTTCGCGAATTCCTTGATCAGGCGACCGGCAGCGCCGGGCTCCTCGAGCGAGAACGCGTACAGCAGCGGACCGGTCAGGGCGTCCTTGACGACCTCGAACTCGGTACCACCGACGGCGCGCGAAGCCAGCGTGTTCTTGACAACCTTCAGGAACACGCCGCTTTCACGAGCCTTCTTGCGCATCGCGGTCATTTGTTCGACCGTGGTGCCCGCGTACTCGGCAGCGACCAAGGAGTGAGCCTTCGCGGCAACTTCTGCCAGTTCGGCGACTACTTCTTGCTTCTGAGAGAGATTCAGAGCCATATCACTCCTCCACTATGAAATCCGCTTGCGACTCCTGCCGCTTGCGGTCCTGAGCGACGCCATCCGTGACGTCGGGGATCGATGAGATCCCGGGTGGTGGCCTTTCCAGAAAACACTCCCGAACATCAGGATTCCAGAAGGGGCAGCACCATCTGCGCAGGCCAGGCTCGCGAAGAACCCGATTAAGCGAACCCGCTAGCCACGACGGCGTTTCCTTGCCAACACGAGCTCCCTGCTCGTCGTCGTGGCGCGCTGATCGCGCCTGCGGTCTTTGACGGCGGCGTCGGCTTCTAAGCCTCGGCTGCCCTCAAAAACGTGCCCATGCCGGCAACGGGGCCGGCATGGGTCTTGAACTTCTTACTTGGTCGACACCGTCAGGGTCGACGCATCGACCGGCACGCCCACGCCCATGGTGGACGACAGGGCGATCTTCTGCAGGTACTGACCCTTGGCGGTCGCCGGCTTGGCCTTCAGCAGGTCGTTGACCAGCGCGTTCAGGTTGTCCGCCAGCTGGGCAGCGTCGAAGCTGGCCTTGCCGATGGTGGCGTGGATGATGCCCGCCTTGTCGTTGCGGAACTTCACCTGGCCGGCCTTGGCGTTCTTGACGGCCGTGGCGACGTCGGCGGTGACCGAGCCGTCCTTCGGGTTCGGCATCAGGCCGCGGGGGCCGAGCAGCTGGCCGAGCTTACCGACCACGCGCATCGCATCCGGCGTGGCGATCACGCGACCGAAGTCGAGTTCGCCAGCCTGCATGCGCTCGGCCAGGTCGTCCATGCCGACGGCGTCGGCACCGGCGGCCTTGGCGGCCTCGGCCTTCTCACCGGCCGGCACGAACACGGCGACCTTGACGGTCTTGCCGGTGCCGTGCGGCAGCAGCGAGGAGCCGCGCACGCCCTGGTCGGACTTCTTGGCGTCGATGCCGAGGCGGACGGCGACGTCCACGGACTCGGCGAACTTCGCCTTGGCGTTGTTCTTGACGATGGTCAGGGCTTCTTCCAGGCCATAGAGCTTGCCCGGCTGCACTGCGGCCTGGGCCGCCTTCATACGCTTCGTGATCTTTGCCATGTCTTAGCCCTCCACCACCAGACCCATGCTGCGCGCGCTACCGGCGATGGTGCGCACCGCGGCGTCCAGATCAGCAGCCGTGAGATCCGGCTCCTTCTGCTTGGCAACGTCTTCCAGCTGCTTGCGGGTGATCTTGCCGACCTTGTCGGTGTTCGGCTTGGACGAACCCTTGGCAACGCCCGTGACCTTCTTGATCAGGACGGTGGCCGGCGGGGTCTTGGTGATAAAGGTGAAGCTGCGGTCGGAGTAGGCCGTGATGATCACGGGGATCGGCAGACCCGGCTCCATCTTCTGCGTGGCGGCATTGAACGCCTTGCAGAATTCCATGATGTTCAGGCCGCGCTGACCGAGCGCCGGACCCACCGGCGGCGACGGGTTGGCCTGACCGGCCTTGACCTGCAGCTTGATGTAACCAACTACTTTCTTTGCCATTGGATGTTCCTCGCGAGTTCAAGCGCCTTGCGGCTCCTCGCAGTGTTGTCTTCCCTGAGAGAGGAAGGTCCGCCATCCCGCGAACCCCAGAAGCACGGACACGCCGGGCAAAAGACCCCAGCGTGAACCGCGCAGTATAGAGACTGATCAAGTTTTAAGCAAGCCCCGTGCCGCTCAAGCGGCTGGATCGCGACTCACAGGCGAGAGCAGGAGCTTCGTCCCCTCTTTGTGGAAAAGGCTTAGGCCTTTTCCACCTGCCCAAACTCCAGCTCGACCGGGGTCGAGCGACCGAAAATGAGCACCGCGACGCGCAGACGGCTCTTTTCGTAGTTGACTTCCTCGACCACGCCGTTGAAGTCGTTGAACGGACCATCGGTGACGCGAACCATCTCGCCCGGCTCGAACAGCACCTTGGGCTTGGGCTTTTCCACGCCCTCGCGGACGCGGCTCAGGATGGCGTCGGCCTCGGAATCACGGATCGGCAGCGGGCGATCCGCCGTGCCACCGATGAAACCCATGACCTTCGGGGTTTCCTTGACCAGGTGCCAGCACTCGTCGTCGATGCGGGGCGCCTTGCCCTCGGTGTCCGTCTCGATCTGCACGAGAACGTAACCAGGGAAGAACTTGCGCTCGCTGCGGCGCTTCTGGCCGCTGCGCATCTCGATGACCTCTTCGGTCGGAACCAGCACTTCGCCGAACTTCTCTTCCATTCCGGCGCGGCGGATGCGCTCGTCGAGCGACCGCTTCACCTGGTTTTCGAAGCCCGAATAGGCGTGCACCACATACCAACGCTTGCTCATGCCATCACCTCACGTACCGAGCTTGAGCAGCCAGTCGAGCACGACCGACTTCAGGATCAGATCGATCAGGCCCAGCAGCAGCGAAAGGACGATGACCACGGCAATGATGATGCCCGTCGTCTTGAGCGTCTCGTCGCGGGTGGGCCAGACCACCTTGCGCAGTTCGAACTGCGATTCGCCAAGGAAGGCGCGCACCCGGCGGCCCGGGGCGGTGAACGCGCCGATGGCCAGCGAGATGATCAGCGCCGCCAGCACGCCCAGCAGTCGGACCGACTGCGGAACCGAGCCGTCGGCACCGAACCACGAATACGCAAAAATGCCGGCAGCCAGCACGATCACGGCCAGCACCAGCTTGGCGATATCGGCGCCGGAAGCGCCCTTGGTCGGTTCTGCCTTCGTATTCATGCGACATGATCGGATGACAGAGGCATCGACCGGGCTACGGCCTGTATGCCATCCACCATCCGTCGTGGATCCTCGGGAAGATGGCACGCCAGGAGGGACTCGAACCCCCAACCTGCGGTTTTGGAGACCGCTGCTCTGCCAATTGAGCTACTGGCGTAGAAAAAAGACAGGGAATAGTAAATCGGGAATAGTGAACAGGAAAAGCGGCCCTGGGCGCTTTGGCTCTCCTGTTCCCTATTCCCTACCCTATTCCCTCGAGTATTACTTGATGACCTTGGCCACCACGCCGGCGCCGACGGTACGGCCGCCTTCGCGGATGGCGAAGCGCAGGCCCTGGTCCATGGCGATCGGGTGGATCAGGGTGACGTTCATCTTGATGTTGTCACCCGGCATGACCATTTCCACGCCTTCCGGCAGCTGGATCGCGCCGGTCACGTCGGTCGTGCGGAAGTAGAACTGCGGGCGGTAGCCCTTGAAGAACGGGGTGTGACGGCCACCTTCGTCCTTCGACAGCACGTACACTTCGGCTTCGAACTCGGTGTGCGGGGTGATCGTGCCCGGCTTGGCCAGCACCTGGCCGCGCTCCACGTCGTCGCGCTTCAGGCCGCGCAGCAGCAGACCGGCGTTGTCGCCTGCCTGGCCCTGGTCCAGCAGCTTGCGGAACATTTCCACGCCCGTGACGGTGGTCTTCTGGGTCGGGCGGATGCCGACCACTTCCACTTCGTCACCGACCTTGATGATGCCGCGCTCGATACGACCGGTCACCACGGTGCCGCGGCCGGAGATCGAGAACACGTCTTCCACCGGCATCAGGAACGGCTGGTCGATCGCACGCTGCGGTTCCGGGATGTAGGTGTCCAGGGCGTCCACCAGGGCGATGATCGCCGGCACGCCGATTTCCGACTGGTCGCCTTCCAGCGCCAGCTTGGCCGAACCCTTGATGATCGGGGTGTCGTCGCCCGGGAAGTCGTACTTGGACAGCAGCTCGCGCACTTCCATCTCGACCAGTTCGAGCAGCTCGGCGTCGTCCACCATGTCGGCCTTGTTCAGGAACACGACGATGTAGGGCACGCCCACCTGGCGCGACAGCAGGATGTGTTCGCGAGTCTGCGGCATCGGGCCGTCGGCGGCCGAGCACACCAGGATCGCGCCGTCCATCTGCGCCGCACCCGTGATCATGTTCTTCACGTAGTCGGCGTGGCCCGGGCAGTCCACGTGGGCGTAGTGGCGGGTCGGCGATTCGTATTCCACGTGCGCCGTCGAGATCGTGATACCACGCGCCTTTTCTTCCGGCGCCGCGTCGATCGCGTCGTACGCCTTGAATTCGCCACCGAAGCGCTCTGCACCCACCTTGGTCAGCGCAGCCGTCAGCGTCGTCTTGCCGTGGTCCACGTGACCAATCGTGCCGACGTTGACGTGCGGCTTGGTGCGTTCGAATTTACCCTTTGCCAT
>NZ_QICJ01000005.1:250643-315949 GCF_003201105.1 Dyella sp. AtDHG13
TCAGCGCAGCCGTCAGCGTCGTCTTGCCGTGGTCCACGTGACCAATCGTGCCGACGTTGACGTGCGGCTTGGTGCGTTCGAATTTACCCTTTGCCATACGTCTAAAACCCCGATGGAGTCAAATGATGAAAAAGTGGAATGATACCCGCGGACCGCGGTGAGATGGTGCTCATGACTGGAATCGAACCAGCGACCTCTTCCTTACCAAGGAAGTGCTCTACCGACTGAGCTACATGAGCACAAAAAACACCTAAGACGACTTCAATGGAGCGGGAGACGGGAATCGAACCCGCACCATCAGCTTGGAAGGCTGAGGTTCTACCATTGAACTACTCCCGCCTGGTTGAATCAGCCTTTGCGGAAATCGTCTGGTGGAGGGAGGTGGATTCGAACCACCGAAGGCGTAAGCCAGCAGATTTACAGTCTGCCCCCGTTGGCCGCTTGGGTATCCCTCCAACAAAGAACGGCTATTGTGTGGATCAGCCCGGTAGCTGTCAACACCTTCCACGGGAAAATTGACGTTTTCCCGCGATTTTTTTCACCGAATCAGATGCGTCCCTCAGAGGCCTTCCGCCACGTGCGCATCAACAAGCTGCTCCATCTCCTTGGAAAGGTTCATGAGCCTCATGGCCTGCTCCTGCAGCTGGCGCTCGTGCTCGTCGCGCGGCTGCCAGGCGGGCACCGGCGTGGGCTTGCCGTCGGGTGCGTCCAGCGCCACGAACACCATCACGCAGCTGGTCGCCAGGCGATGCTCGTCGCTGCGCAGGTCGCGCGCCAGCACGTCCACGGCCATGTGCATGCTGGAGCGGCCGGTATGGATCAAACGCGCCCGCACGGTGACCATGTCGCCGATGAGGATGGGCTTCACGAACTGGATGCCGCTGACCGAGGCGGTGACGCAATAGGCGCCGCTCCAGGCCACGGCGCAGGCGTAGCCGGCCTGGTCGATCCACTTCATCACCATGCCGCCGTGCACCTTGCCACCGAAGTTGACGTCGGTCGGCTGGGCCAGGAAACGGAAGTTCACTTCGTGTTGCTTGCCGGGCATGGAAAAGGCGCTCTGTGAAAACTAAGGGCGCGATTATGCGCCCTCGATCATGCCCCGGATACCGTCCACGGATCGCCTCGCACCCACGCCTTGGCGGGGCCTGCCGCTACTGACGCGCCCGCCGGCAGGCCGCAAGATGCGGGTTCTTTTCCTGAAATCGTCGCCATGAATCGTACGTTCCGCATGGTCCTCACCTTGCTGGCGGGCGCGGCGCTCGCATCCTGCCAGCCCGTGCGCCCGGATGCCGCACCAACACAGCTGCCACGGATCGTCGCCCATCGCGGCGGAGCGGCCGACGCGCCGGAAAACACGCTGGAGGCGATACGGCTGGCGCTGTCCCATGGCGCGGACGCCATGTGGCTTACCGTGCAGTTGAGTTCGGATGGCATACCCGTGCTCTATCGCCCGGCCGACCTTAGCGCCCAGACCAATGGCCATGGCCCGGTGGCGCAGGCCACCGCCACGCAACTGGCGGCGCTCAATGCCGGCTGGCAGTTCCACGATGCCCATGGCGATTATCCCTATCGGCAGCATGCCGTTGGCGTGCCCAGCCTGCGCGACGCCCTGCGCGCCATTCCGCCGGGCGTTCCCGTATTCCTGGACATGAAAGCCCTACCCGCCGCACCGCAGGCGGAGGCCGTCGCACGTGTACTGACCGAGGAACAGGCGTGGTCCCGCGTCACGCTCTACTCCACTGACGCGGCCTATCAGGCGGCTTTTGCGCGCCATCCGCAGGCCCGCCTGTTCGAGCCGCGCGATACCACGCGTCAGCGACTACTCGACGTACTGCTGGAAAACCGCTGCGACGGGGCACCTATTCCCCGCGCTCCCGCCGCCTTCGAGTGGCGGCGCGACGTAACCGTAACGGAGGCCTTTACCCTGGGCGAAGGACGCACGAAAGTCTCCGCCACCTTCTGGACGCCAGCCACGGTCGCGTGTTTCCGCCAGCAAACCGGGCAGGACCTGATGGCCATTGGAGTGAACGATGCGCCGACCTACCGCGACGCCGCCTGCCTTGGCCTGGATGCCGTGCTTACCGATTCGCCCGCCGCTCTTGTGCCGGTCCGCGAGGCGCTGTCGAAACGTCCCTTGCGCTGCGATGCCCCATCGTCGCGATAGATCATGGGCACCGACACCACCTTGCCGCGCGGGCGCGACGGATCACGGTCAAATACGAATCCAAAATGCCGATAGACCGGAACCGCCCCGGCCGCCGCATTGAGCGTGAACACCTGGGTACCTGCGCGGCGTTGGCAGTCCTTGCGCAGATGCTCCCAAAGTTTTCGCGCAATCCCTCGCCCCTGGTATCGCGTACCGACGAACAGATGCACGATATGGCTGTTGTTGCGCACCGCGGCCGCGCCCGCCAGCACGCCGTCGACAAAGGCCAGATGAAAGCGCAGCCCTGCCGCCATGCGCTGCCGGATGATCCGCGCACCCAGCGATTCCTCCAGGGCGATCACCGCCACGGGCGGCTGGTTAGGCATGATCCAGCGGCGTGCAACGCGACGCATCAGCCGCGACACGGCCGGCGCGTCATCGGCATGAGCAATTCGCAGGCGGATGTCTGCCATGCCCCATCACAGCACGCGTGCCGCGCAGGGCACAAGAATCAGTGCGCGCCCGCGCCAGCGTTGGACTTGGCCCGGAACGGCGGACGCGTGAGCCATACGAACACGATCCACCCGAGGAAAATCCAACCTGAGGCATGGAACAGCTCGTTGAAGGCGGGGGACGAACGCCCCGCAGGAAGAACTCGCCACCGCCCTGCGCGTGCTCAACACGATGGAGGAATGGGCGCGGGAATACGCGGAGCACCATCGCTGAAACGGCGTTCTAGCAAGCCGCCAGATACAAGAAAGCCGCGCAATGCGCGGCTTTCTTGTCCTGCACGGAACGCCTGGCTCAGACGTTGAACAGGAAGTGCAGCACATCACCATCCTTCACGACGTAATCCTTGCCTTCCTTGCGCAGACGCCCCGCCGCCGCCGCGCCGGCTTCGCCCTTGTACTGGATGAAGTCGTCGTAGCTCATCGTTTCGGCGCGGATGAAGCCGCGCTCGAAGTCGGTGTGGATCACGCCCGCGGCCTGCGGTGCAGTGAAGCCGCGCTTGATGGTCCAGGCGCGCACTTCCTTCACGCCGGCGGTGAAGTAGGTCTGCAGGTTGAGCAGCTTGTAGCCGGCGCGGATCACGCGGTTCAGGCCCGGCTCTTCCAGGCCCAGGTCCTTGAGGAACTCGTCGCGGTCGGCGTCGTCCAGCTGCGAGAGCTCTTCCTCGATGGCGGCGCACACCGGCACCACTTCGGCGCCTTCGGCGGCCGCGCGGGCGCGCACGGCGTCCAGGTGCGGGTTGTTCTCGAAGCCGTCTTCGCGCACGTTGGCGATGTACATCAGCGGCTTGAGCGTAAGCAGGAACAGGTCGCGCACCAGCGCCTTTTCCTCGTCGTCCAGGCCCAGGCTGCGCGCGGTCTTGCCTTCGTTGAGGCCGGCGGCGAGCTTCTGCAGCACCGGCTTCTTGGCGATGGCGTCCTTGTCGTTGGCCTTGGCCGAGCGCTCGGCACGGTTCAGGGCCTTTTCCACGGAATCGAGGTCGGCCAGGGCCAGCTCGGTGTCGATGGTCTCGATGTCGGCGATGGGGTCGACCTTGCCGGCCACGTGGATGATGTCGCTGTGCTCGAAGCAGCGCACCACGTGGGCAATGGCGTCCACCTCACGGATGTGCGCGAGGAACTTGTTGCCCAGGCCTTCGCCCTTCGACGCACCGGCCACCAGGCCCGCGATGTCGACGAACTCCACGGCGGTCGGAATGACCTTCTGCGGGTTCACGATGTCCGACAGCGCCTGCAGGCGCGGATCCGGCACGGGCACCACGCCCACGTTCGGCTCGATGGTGCAGAACGGGAAATTGGCCGCGGCGATGCCCGCCTTGGTCAGCGCGTTGAACAGGGTGGACTTGCCGACGTTAGGCAGGCCGACGATGCCGCATTTGATGCCCATGGGGTTGATCCGGGAATGGGGAATAGAGAAAGGGAAATAGTAAGACCAGAAACGGAAGCGCTCTAACGCTTCCTGTTCCGATGCCCTACTTCCCTGCGGTATGGAGCTGTTGCATGGCCTTGTCGAACTGGCCATCGACCGCCAGTGGCAGCACGTCGAGCGCGCGCGCGATGCCGTCGATGATGGCGCCCTCGTCCTTCTCGGACGGACGACCGAGCACCCACGGCGTGACCTTGTCCTTGTGTCCGGGGTGGCCGATACCGACGCGCAGGCGATGGAACTTGGCGTGCCCCAGGTGCGCGATGATGTCGCGCAGGCCGTTCTGGCCGCCATGGCCGCCGTCGAACTTCATTCGGACGGTGCCCGGATCGAGATCCAGCTCGTCATGCGCGACGAGGCATTCGGCCGGTTCGATCTTGTAATAGCGCAGCGCCGAAGCCACGGCGATGCCGCTCTTGTTCATGAAGGTGGAAGGCTTGAGCAGCCATACCGGCTCGCCGCCGATGCGGACCTTGCAGGTTTCGCCATGCAGCTTGCCGTCGAAACCGAAGCGCTCGCCCTGCCCTGACGCCAGGGCATCCACAAACCAGAACCCGGCGTTGTGCCGGGTTCGGAGATATTCGGCACCGGGGTTGCCCAGCCCGACAATGAGTCGCAGACCCGCCATAAGATCGTGGCGGCCCGCGCTCCAACGAGCGCGGGCCGCAGCGACTTACTTCTTGGGAGCTTCCGGCGCCGGAGCGGCTTCGCCCTCGGCCGGGGTCTCTTCGACTTCTTCCTTCACCGTGTTGGCGGTGACGACGGCGATATCGTGGTCCGCACCCAGGTGCAGGGCGACGATTTCCACGCCCTTGGGCAGCTTGAGCTGCGACAGGTGGATGATGTCGCCCGGCTTGAGGTCGGCCAGGTCGAGTTCGATGAACTCCGGCAGATCCTTCGGCAGGCAGGACACTTCCACTTCCGTCAGGTTGTGCGAGATCACCACGCCCGAGGTCTTGGCGGCGGGGGACTTTTCCTGGTTCAGGAAGTGCACCGGCACGTTGACGCGCAGGGCGGCGTTCTCGTCGACGCGCTGGAAGTCCATGTGCAGCATCTGCAGCTTGTATGGGTGCTTCTGCCAGTCACGCACCAGCACCTTCTGCACCTTGCCATCGACGTTCAGGTCGAGCACTGAGGAGAAGAACCACTCGTGCTTGGCCGACAGGAGGATGGTGTTGTGTTCGATCTGGATGCTCTGCGGGGCCTGGCCGGCACCGTAGACAACGGCAGGCACGAAGCCGGCATGACGCAGGCGGCGGCTCGCACCTTTCCCCTCGTCATTACGGGCCGTAGCCTTGATTTCATGAGTCGTAGCCATGTGGGTATTGCCTATCAGTAGTGAACCGCCTCGCGACGGTCATGCGACTCCCCCGCGACCAGGGGAGCCGTTGTTGTGGAGGGAACAGGGAATCGGGAATAGAGAATAGGAAGAGCAGGCACCGCGCTTTGCTTTTACCCATTCCCTATTCCCGACTCCCCATTCCCTCCGGAATCAATCGATGTAGAGCGAGCTCACCGACTCGCCGAAGGCGATGCGGCGGATCGTCTCCGCCAGCAGCTCGGCGACCGAGAGCTGGCGGATCTTGCTGCACGCGGCGATTTCGGGCCGCAGCGGCAAGGTGTTGGTGACCACCAGCTGGTCGAGCTGGGAGCCTTCGATGTTCTTCAGCGCAGCGCCCGACAGCACCGGGTGCACGCAGTACGCCACCACCTTGCGGGCGCCGCGCTCCTTGAGCGCCGCGGCGGCCGCGCACAGGGTGCCGGCGGTGTCGACGATGTCGTCGACCAGCACGCAGGTCTTGCCGTCGACTTCACCGATGATGTTCATCACGGTGGCGACGTTCGCCTTCGGACGACGCTTGTCGATGATGGCGAGGTCGGCATCGTCCAGGCGCTTGGCCATGGCACGCGCACGCACCACGCCGCCCACGTCCGGACTGACCACGATCAGGTCGTCCATGCTGTAGTTGCGCCAGATGTCCGCCAGTAGCACCGGCGAGGCATAGACGTTGTCCACCGGGATGTCGAAGAAGCCCTGGATCTGGTCCGCGTGCAGGTCCACCGTGAGCACGCGATCCACACCGGCGGTGCCGATCATCTTGGCGACCATCTTCGCCGTGATCGGCACGCGCGCCGAGCGCGGGCGACGATCCTGGCGGGCATAGCCGAAATACGGGATGACCGCGGTGACGCTGGCCGCCGAGGCGCGCTTGAGCGCGTCCACCAGGGTCAGCAGTTCGAACAGGTTCTCCGCGCTCGGCGCGCCCGTGGGCTGCAGCACGAACACTTCCTGACGGCGGACGTTCTCCTCGATTTCCACCTGCACTTCGCCATCGCTGAACGTGCTGACGAGCGCCTTGCCCAGCGGCACGCCCAGACGTTGAGCGACGTCCTCGGCGAGTGCGCGGTGGGCATTGCCGGTGAAAAGCATCGGGCCGGAAATGTCGAGGGTCATCTCTGAAGAACCTGTTTTAGCCATGTGGAAATGGCTGGGGCGGAAGGATTCGAACCTTCGCATGCAGGAATCAAAATCCTGTGCCTTAACCAGCTTGGCGACGCCCCAGTAACAACTGGATTTTCTTACTTTCCGCCCTCGCCGGCGCCACGAAAGCGCGCCAGGGCGACATGCAGCGGAGAAACGTCCTCGCCCTTGGCCACGTGGGCCGTGAAACCGGCGGGACACCGCTCCGCGATGGCTTCGGCGCGCTCCACGGAATCCGTTTCCAGGAAAACACACGCACCGCTGCCGGAAAGCCTTGCCCGGCCGAACTTGTCGAGCCAGTCCAGCGCCGCGGCCACGCGCGGATGTCGCGCGCGAACCACGGGCGCGAACGCGTTCTCGACCGTTTCGCCCGAAGCAAAGGATGAAATTGTGGCGGGCGGGGCATTTCGTGTCAATTCAGACGCTTGAAAAAGTGCCCCGGTCGGCACGTGTTCGTGGGGATCCAGCACCACGTACCAGCGCGGCGGCAGGCTCAGCGGGGTCAGTTTTTCGCCGATGCCCTCGGCCCAGGCCGACCGCCCGCGCACGAACACCGGCACGTCGGCGCCCAGCTGGCGGCCCAGCTCGGCCAGGGTGTCCTCGTCCAGCCCGGCGGTCCACAGGCGATTGAGGGCCACCAGCACGGTCGCGGCATCCGAACTGCCCCCGCCCAGGCCACCGCCCATGGGGATGCGCTTGTCCACCTCGATGTCCACGCCCGCGCCCTCCGGGGCATGCGGCTGCAGCAGACGCGCCGCGCGCACGACCAGGTCGGTGTCGGCGGGCACGCCGGGGACGTCGGTCAGCCGGTGGATCTCACCGTCGTGCCGGACGCGCAGGCGGATCTCGTCGCCCCAGTCCAGCAGGCGGAACACGGTCTGCAGCTCGTGGTAGCCGTCCGGCCGGCGGCCGACGATGCGCAGGAACAGGTTCACCTTGGCGGGCGCCGGCCAGACGGTCCAGTCGGCCAGGTCCGGCGGCGCGAGCGGCCGGCTCATGAAGACGCGAAGGTCGTCCGGAAAGCCGTTCTCGCGGTCGCGCTCGCGGGCGAAGGCAAATTCCGGAAGGTTCTTGTCGACGATGCGGAAGCCGTGCTTCGCGTAGAACGGCGCGTTCCACGGCACGTCGGCCAGCGTGCCCAGGTCGACGCGGTGATAGCCCGCCATGCTCGCCCAGCCGCAGGCGTGCTCCAGCAAGGCGGCGCCGATGCCGCGCTGGCCGTGCGAGGGCAGCACGTCCATCTCGGCCACGCCGATGGCGTCGCCGCCCTCCTCCGCGTCCAGCCAGATGAAGCCGACCGGCTCGCCCGAACCGATCACGGCCACCCAGACCAGGCCACGGGCGATGGCCTCGCGCATCACCTCGGGCGGCACCGACACCTCGCGATAGGACGGCCAGGCCTTGTGCCCGCGGAATAGCTCGACCGCCGCGCGCTCGATGGCGCACAAGGCGTCGACCTGATCGGGGCGGGCGCGTTCGATATGGAAGGTCATGGCGTGCTCTTGGCTTCCCTACCAGGGGAGAGTGGAGTTCGATCTGAAAAGGGAACGCGGCTGCGGAGCCCGGCTCCATGGTCACCCTCGCCGCAAGATGGTCCCCTCACCCTGCCCTCTCCCCGGAGGGGAGAGGGAAAACCCCGGGATTACTGGATGTTCCAGGACTCCACCGACAAACGCACCGAATACGGCGGATTGCTGGCGAAGATCTTGGTGGGCACGGCCGGCTCGCGCGTGGTGTCCCAGGCGGGGTACGAGATGGTCCAGCCGTCCTGCGTCAGTGTGGAGGGCAGGCCGTCGTTGCCGAAGGTCAGGTCGGCCGGGCCGCTGTCGGCGCGAACGCCCAGCACCCAGGCGCGCAGGTCACGCAGAGGCACATGCCAGCCCAGGGCGTTCTGCACCACGGTTTCCGCATCGGTGCTGCGCCGCGGGCCGCCGTCCAGGCCTTCGAGCACCGCCCACTCCGGCGACACGCTGAGCTTGAAGCTCTTGGCTCCCACCGGGCCGCGCACCACAAAGTCGTAGCTGCTGCCGTTCTGGGTCCAGGTGAGCGTGCCGCTGCCACCGTCTTTCTTGCCGTTGACCTCGGCCACTACGCCGATCTTGCCCTGCAGCACCCAATGGTCGGTCTTGGCCAGCAGGTGTTCGCGGGCGCGCTGCTCGTTGAGCAAGCTCGCGTAGTCGGCCTTGGGTTGCGAGCGGACGGCTTCCTTGTGGACGCAGGCGGCCAGCAGCAGCGGCAAGGCGGCCGCGAGGAGGCGAATGGGGAGCTTCATGGATTGAGGCGCTTGAGGGTGTTGTGGAGGTTGACGCTTTGCGGATCCATCTTACGGACTTCGTCGAACACGCGGCGAGCGTCTTCCTGGCGGCCCTGCTTCCACAGCACTTCGCCCAGGTGCACGCCGACGTCCGCGTCCTTGTGCGCGGTCCACGCACCACGCAGGGCCTGCTCGGCCTGATCCAGGTGACCCAGGCGGTATTGCAGCCAGCCCCAGGAGTCGGCGATGGCCGGATCGTCCGGGCGCGCCGCGCGCGCCTGCTCGATCAGCCGCTGCGCTTCGGGCAGGTCGCGGTTGGCGTCGGCCAGCGTGTAGCCCAGCGCATTGGAGGCGTCGGTGTCGTCGGGCTTGAGCTGGAGCAGGTGGCGGAAATCGTTCACCGCCTGATCGGTCTGCCCTGCCTCGGCATAGGCCAGGCCACGGCCGTAGAGCAAGGCCGGGTCGTCGGGCGTCACCTGCAGCGCGCGGCTGAACGCACGTTCCGCCTGGGCGTACTGCTGCTCGTCCATGTAGAGCTCCGCGTCCACTTCGTAGGTGCGGCGAAGCATGGCGGGCTGGTCGAGGTAGTCGGTCTGCATCTGCGCCAGTTGCTCGTGCGCCTCGGCGCTGCGGCCCAGGTCCTGCAGCAGGATCGCGCTGCGCAGGTCGGCGTCGAACGCGTGGTCGTCATCGTCGGCCACCTGGTCGTACCACTTCAGCGCCTCTTCCTTCTTGTCCAGCATTTCCGCCATCTGCCCGAGCAGGTAGGCGCTGCCCTGGCGCACGTCCTCGGGCGAATGCTGCAGCTGGTTGTAGAGGCGGTTGATGGTCTTGGTGTCCTTGGCGCGAGCCGCCAGCGCGGCGCGCATGGCGTAGGTGTCCGCATCCTGCGGGCCGTTGTCGAGCAACTTGGCGGCCGCCGTGTAATCGCCCCCCTGCCCCAGCAGGGTCGCGTAGGCGAGGCGCATCTGGGTGTTCTTCGGGTCCTTGGCCATGGCCTTGTCGAACAGGGCCTTGGCGCCCACGCGGTCGCCGTCGTGGTACTTCATCTGGCCCAGCCACGCATAGGTTTCGCCCGTGCCGAAACGCTTCACGGCGGCTTCCGCGATCTGCAGCGCATAGGCATGGCGGCCCAGCTTGTCGCCCAGCTCGCTCATGGCCAGCCAGGCCTGCGGGTCGTTGGGCAGGCGCTGGGGCGTGGCAATGGCCTCCAGCAGCTGGGCGGCCTGCGCGGCATCGCGGCTGCTGACCAGCACGCGGCCAAACTGGCGCCAGGCGTCCGGATCGCCGGTGCCCACCAGGATCTCCAACTGGCGGCGCGCCTCCTCCGTGTTGCCCTGGCTGAGCGCCAGCTGCGCCCGCGCCTGGGCCAGCGGCGCCGGCTTGGCGCCCAGTGCCTGCCAGCGGGCGATCGCGGCCTGCGCGGCGTCGGCGTCCCGCACCGCGATGGCCAGGGCCGCGGCCTGCTCGGCCACCTTGGGATCGGGCGACAGCTGAGCCGCGCGGCCGTAGGCCTGGGACGCCGCCTTGAGATCGGTGCGCGACAGCGCCATCTCGCCGGCGAGCAGCTGGGCCATCAGGTCGTGGTCCTGGTCGGGAACCGCCACCACCAGCTTGCCCAAGGGCTGCTTGTCGCTGGCCGACGCGTGTCCCGACGTGCCCGAGACGGTGGCGCACCCCGCCAGTGCCAGCGCGATCGCGCCGCCAGCCGCAAAATGCCGCAGTTGCTTGAACTTGGACCACCTGCTCAGCACACTATTCTCCGCTCATCCGTCCGTGACACGGCCGTATCCACACTGTAGAACGGTCGTCGCTAACCGCTAGTTTACGCTGCCGGATGTCCCCCGCTCCGAATCGAACCATGAAGCTGATCGCCCTAGGGCTCAACCACCTCACCGCGCCGGTCAACCTGCGCGAACAAGTGGCGTTCGATGCGGAATCCACCGGGCCGGCGCTGCTGGCGCTTGCCCGCGAGCCCGGCGTGGAAGAGGCGATGATCCTCTCCACCTGCAACCGTACCGAACTCTACGTGAGCGTCGCGGCTGGAGCCGAGGACGTGCCGCAAGCCTGGCTCAGCCGCCACCATCAACTGACTCCGGGCAAGCTGGACGAGTTCCTCTATCGCCATGACGAAGATGCGGCCGTGCGTCACATGTTCCGCGTGGCGACGGGCCTGGATTCCATGGTGCTGGGCGAGCCGCAGATTCTCGGCCAGGTGAAGGACGCCTACCAGCAGGCCCGCGATGCCCAGGCGCTGCGCGCCCCGATGGAACGCCTGCTCCAGCACACCTTTGCCGTAGCCAAGCGCGTGCGCACCGACACCCGCATCGGCGCGCACACCGTGTCCGTCGCCTTCACCGCCGTGCGCCTGGCCGAGCAGGTGTTCGCGGACCTGCGCCAGGCCTGCGTGCTGCTGATCGGTGCGGGCGACACCATCGAACTGGCCGCGCGGCACCTGGTGGACAAGCAGGTGCGCCGCCTGATCGTGGCCAACCGCACGCTGGAAAATGCGCAGGAACTGGCCAGCCGCTGCGGCGGCTACGCCATTTCGCTCAACGACCTGCCGCAGCATCTTGCCGAGGCGGACATCGTCATCAGCTCCACCGCCGCACGCCAGCCCATCGTGACGCGCGCCATGGTCGAGAAGGCCGTGGCGGCGCGGCGGCGCAAGCCGATGTTCATGGTGGACATCGCCGTGCCGCGCGACATCGAGCCGTCGGTCGGCGAGCTGGACGACGTGTTTCTCTACGGCATCGACGACCTGCACCAGGTGATCGACGACAACCGCCGCTCGCGCCAGGCCGCCGCGAACGAGGCCGACGCCATCATCGACCTGCAGGTCGAGCGCTACATGGCATGGCGCCGCGCGCTCTCGCTGCGCAATCCGGCGGTGGACCTGCGCCAGCACGCGGAGGTCTACCGCGACGAAGTGCTGGACAAGGCCCGCGCCATGCTCGCGCGCGGCAAGTCGCCGGAGGAAGCCCTGGCCTTCCTCGCCAACACCCTCACCAACAAGCTGCTGCATCACCCGAGCGCGCGCCTGCGCGAAGCGGCGATGAGCGGCGACATGGACCTGCTGCATGCGGCCGGCCGCCTGTACGGCATCACCGAGAAGCCGGAAGTGAGTGAAGAGTAGCGAGGAAACAGAGAACGCCTCCGCGCCACGCGCGCCCTCTCTCGTCCCTCACTCCTCTCCGCTCGTTTCTCGCCCATGACGCCTTCCATTCGCCGCAAGCTCGAATCCCTCGCCGAACGCCACGAAGAAATCGGACTGCTGCTCGCGCAGCCCGATGTGCTGGCCGACACCAGCCGCTTCCGCGAACTCTCGCGCGAATACGCGCAGCTCGAACCCGTGGCCAGCTCGCTGCGCGAACACGACCAGGCCGAGCGCGAACTGGCCGAAACCCGCGCCATGCTCGATGACCCGGAACTGCGTGACATGGCGCAGGACGACGTCGGTCGCCTGGAGAGCCGCCTCGCCGAACTGGACGACGAGCTGCAGATCCTGCTGCTGCCCAAGGACCCGCGCGACGAGGCCAATCTGTTTCTCGAAGTGCGCGCCGGCACCGGCGGCGACGAGGCGGCCATCTTCGCTGGCGATCTGTTCCGCATGTACGCGCGCTACGCCGAGCGTCGCCGCTGGCACGTGGAAGTGCTGAGCGAGAACCCCGGCGAACACGGCGGCTACAAGGAAATCGTGGCGCGCATCGAAGGCAAGGGCGCGTATTCGCGGCTCAAGTTCGAGTCGGGCACGCACCGCGTGCAGCGCGTGCCGGAAACCGAATCGCAGGGCCGCATCCATACCTCGGCGGCCACGGTGGCGATCCTGCCGGAGATGGACGAGATCGACGACATCGAGATCAACCCCGCGGACATCAAGACCGACACTTTCCGTGCCTCCGGCGCGGGCGGCCAGCACGTCAACAAGACCGACTCGGCCATCCGCATCACCCACCTGCCCACCGGCATCGTGGTCGAATGCCAGGACGAGCGCAGCCAGCACAAGAACCGCGCCCGCGCCATGAGCCTGCTGAAGGCCCGCCTGCTGGACGACGAACGCAGCCGCCAGGCCGCCGCGCAGGCCGAGTCGCGCCGCCTGCAGGTGGGCTCGGGCGACCGCAGCCAGCGCATCCGCACCTACAACTTCCCACAGGGCCGCATCACCGACCACCGTGTGAACCTGACGCTCTACCGCCTGCCCGAAGTGCTGCAGGGCGATCTGGACGAACTGGTGGACACCCTCACCCGGGAAAACCAGGCGGACGAACTGAAGGCGCTCACCGCCGGCTGAGCCCTAGGAGCCTGTTCACGATCTCCGCGTGGCGGATTGGCAGCCACGCCGCCCTGCGCTAGTTTGGCGGGATGACTGACCTCTTCACCCCCTCTTCCCAGGCGCTGGCGCAGCAGATCATCGAGATGATCGAGCGCGGCGCGTTCGACGATGCCGACCGTGCTGCCACGGAGGCGCGCGCGCACTACCCCGACGATGCCGAACTGGCGCGCCTGCACGGCATCACCCTGATGCAGCTGCGCCGCCACGCCGACGCGATGGAGACGCTGGAGCAGGCCGCCCGGCTGGCCCCGCAGAGCGTCGAGGCGAAATGCAATCTCGGCAGCGCCCGGCTCGCCAGCGGCGATGCCGACGGCGCTATCGAATACCTGCGCGCCGCGCTGCGCGAGTCACCCGGCCACCCGGCCATCCTGCTCACGCTGGGCAACGCGCTGATGGCCGCGGCCCGCTACCAGCACGCCCGCGAGTCCTACGCGATGGCGACGCATGGCGCGCCCACCCACCCCGGCCTGCGCCTGAACCTTGCGGCCGCCGAGCTGGAGCTGGGCAACATCGACCAGGCCCGGCTGCATACGGACGAGGCGCTGCAACTGCATCCGCGCTTCGACGCCGCCTACGCGTTGCGCGGACGCATCCTGCAGACGCAGGGCAAGGACGCCGAGGCCACCGAAGCCTGGCTGCTCGCCGAGCGCGTATCGCCGCAGAACCCGCAGTACCCCTTCGCGGTGGGCCAGTTGCTGGAGGACGGCGGCCAGCTGCCGGCCGCCGCCGCGGCCTACGAACGCGCCCTGCGGCTCAATCCCGACGACGGCCGCGCGCTCAGCCAGTTGCTGTTCCTGCGCCGCCGCCTGTGCGACTGGCATGACCTGGACGCGCTCAGCCAGCGCATGCAGGCCGCCGTCGCCGCTGGCGCGGGCACCATCAGCCCCTTCACCACGCTCGCCGAAGATGTCGACGCGGCCACGCTGCTGCGTTGCGCGCAGGACTACGCCGCCGCCGTGGAACTGCAGACGGCGCCGCTGCGCAAGCAGCAATCCTTCACCCACGCCAAGCCCGCGCCGGACAACCCGATCCGCATCGGCTTCGTGGCGGACGGCTTCAACGACCACGCCACCGGCCTGCTGGTGGTGGCGATGTTCGAGGCGCTCGCCAACGACGACGATCTCGACATCCACCTGTTCGCCACCACGCCCGACGACGGCGGTTCGATCCGCGCGCGCCTGGCCGCCGCCACCACGATGCACGACGTCTCCGCGCTCAACCCGGCGCAGCTGGCGCAGCGCATCCACGACACCGGCGTGGAGATCCTGTTTGACCTCAATGGCTACTCCGGCCGCGACAACGCCGAGCTGTTCGCGTTGCGCCCCGCACCGGTGCAGGTCAACTGGCTCGCTTTTCCGGGCAGCATGGGCGCGCCGTGGCTGGACTACCTGCTCGCCGACAAGGTCATCGTCCCCGACGAGATGCGCCCGCACGTCAGCGAGAAACTGGTGCGACTGCCGCGCTGCTATCAGCCCAACGACAACACGCGCGTGGTGGCCCAGCCGCCTTCGCGCGCCGAATGCGGCCTGCCCGACGAAGCCACCGTGTTCGCCTGCTTCAACAACAGCTACAAGATCAACCCGGCGGCCTTCGCGCGCCTGATGCTGGTGCTGCAGCAGGTGCCAGGCAGCGTGCTGTGGCTGCTGTCCGGCCCCGATGGCGCGGACGAGCGCCTGCGCGCCGCGGCCAGCGCCGCAGGCATCGCGCCGGAGCGCCTGGTGTTCCTGCCGCGCCTGCCGCATGCCGAATACCTGTCGCGCTACGTCAACGCGGACCTGTTCCTCGACACGCTGCCATACAACGCGCACACCACGGCATCGGACGCGCTGTGGGCGGGCTGCCCCGTGCTTACCTCCACCGGCCGCACCTTCGCCGGCCGCGTCGCCACCAGCCTGCTGCTGCAGCTCGGCCTGCCCGAACTGGTGTGCGAAGACGACGAGGCGTTCATTGCCATGGCCACGCAGCTGGGCAACGACCGCGACGCCCTGCGCACCTTGCGCCAGCATCTGTCGCAGCAGCGCACGCAGAGCTCGTTGTTCGACATGCAGGGCTACGCGGGGGATTTCCGCCGCGCCGTGCAGGCCATGAGCGCACGCCATCGCATCGGTCGCCGGCCAGCGGACGTGGATCTGTAAGCGAGCCGCCAGCGGCGTCCACGCAACCGGCCCGCAAGGACGCAGCGGCGTGGATGACTTCTTCACCCCGCGCACGGTGCGAGCACGCACAATGCGCGGAGCCATCCTGAGGAGACGCACCATGGGCAAGAAGAAAAAGTCCTATCGCAACGCCATGGCCGAACTTCAACTGGAACTGGCCGGCCTGCATCGCTGGCTGCGGCGCAGCGGCCACCGGCTGGTGGTGATCTTCGAAGGGCGCGACGCGGCCGGCAAGGGCGGCACCATCAAGGCCATCACCGAGTCGATGGACACGCGCGGCTACCGCATCGCCGCCCTGGGCAAGCCCAGCGAGGCGGAGTCCTCGCAGTGGTACTTCCAGCGCTACGTGCAACATCTGCCGAACGCCGGCGAGATCGTGCTGTTCGACCGCAGCTGGTACAACCGCGCGGTGATCGAGCCCGCCATGGGCTTCTGCAGCAAGGCGCAGTACAAGGCCTTCATGGCCGCCGTGCCTGCTTTCGAGAAGCTGCTCACCGACGACGGCATCATCCTGCTCAAGTACTGGCTGGCCGTGGATCAGGAGGAACAGGAGGAACGCTTCGAAGACCGCGCGCGCGATCCGCTCAAGCGCTGGAAGCTCTCCCCCACCGACCTTGCCTCGCGCGACAAGTACGAGGAAATCGGCCACCTGCGCGACGTGATGATCGAGCGCACGCACCGGCCCAACGCGCCGTGGTTCGTGGTCGACTACAACGACCAGAAGCGCGGACGCGTGAACCTGATCCGGCACCTGCTGGAACAGGTGCCGCGCCATGACGAAAGCATTCCCGAGCCCAAGCTGCCCAAGCTCAAGGGCAAGCCCAAGAGCGAGCACGTCACCCGCAAGGCGGAATGGGTGCCTGACACGATGGACGGCTGAGCGCCTGTTCAAAATCTCGCATAACGCGCGTTTTTTTTCGCTCGTCATTCCGGCGCAGGCCGGAATCCAGTGGCATCAGGGCACGGTTTTTCGCGGAAGACTGCATGCTTTGCTTTTACTTCACGCGATAACCGGTCACTTCCGCTACTGGATTCCGGCCTGCGCCGGAATGACGGTGAGGGAGATGGGCGGCATGCGAGATCTTGAACAGGCTCCAAGTCCCATCAGCGGCGATCAGCCTTTCGCCGCCCGCCTCAGTTCGTGCAAGTCCAGCTTCTGCATGCGCATGATCGCCGCCTGGACACGCTCCATGCTGGCCGCATCGCCACTGGTGAGCCACTGGATCATCTCCTCCGGCACCACCTGCCAGGACAGGCCGAAGCGGTCCTTGATCCAGCCGCATTGGCCTTTCTTGTCAGCCGCGCCTTCCAGCAAACGCTCCCAGTAGTAATCGATTTCCTCCTGCGAGCGGCAGTGCACCACCAGCGACATGGCCTCGTTGAATCGGAATACCGGTCCGCCGTTCAGCGCGGTGATCGATTGGCCGTCGAGTTCGAAATCCACCGTCATCACGCTACCCTCGGCACGCCCGGAAGCCTGCGCGCTCGACGCGGTATAGCGCGTGGTCGCCAAAATGCGCGACTGCGGAAAGATCGACACGTAGAACTGCGCGGCCTCCTCGGCCTGATGATCGAACCAGAGAAACGGGGTGATGCGCTGGAATCGCGTGCTCATGCGTCATGCCTCCTTGGGTGATGGTTTGTCGGGCACAGGACCCTTGCCATGACGACGAAGATCCACCGCGAAATTCGACACGACGGTTTACTCCCGCCCGCATGCCGCAAAGGTCTAGGACACGTGAACAGCGGGGCGGCGGGCCGGCCGGCATTCAAGCTTCAGGTGGATGCGCCGATAAGACGATGGCCTGAACTCCAGGCGCACGGGGGGCGAGTATGCCGGTGCAAGGCCGGGGGGCCGGGCGGGTCAAGAGAGAGCGGGCGGCGGAAATCGTCGTGCCGTTCGTGCTGGTGGTCGTGGTGATGATCGGGCTGTGCACTGCCAGCCTGGACATCCTTTCGGCCGCGCGCGCCTTCGTGGGTGGCGAGAGCCGCTGGTCGAAGGCGCAGAAGATCGCCGTCTCCAGCCTGCAGCACTACCTGTCCAGCGGCAGCGAAACGGATTATCGCCAGTTCCTCGACGCCATCGCCGTGCCCCTGGGCGATCACCGCGCACGCATCGAGCTGGATCGCCCCACGCCAGAGATGGCCATCGTCATCCAAGAGTTCCGGCGTGGCGGCATCGACCACGCGGACATCCCCGGCATGGCTCGCCTGTACCGGTACTTCCACGACGTCGGCAGCATCCGTAACGCCGTCGCGGTCTGGGTCGAGGCCGACCATTCCATCGATGAACTGAGCGCGCTCGGCGCCGAGGTGCATCGCCGGATCAGCCGCGGCGATCGCGCGCCCGAGTGGATCGACGCCACGAGCCAGCGCCTGCGCGCCATCGACGAGCGCCTGACGCCGATGGAATACGCGTTCTCCGACGCGTTGGGCACCGCCTCGCGCGATACCGCCAATCTGCTGCGCGTGTGGTTCGGCCTGGTCGCGGTGACCATGGTGCTGGTGGCGGCCCGGCGTGCGCGCCGATTGCTGGATGACCGCGCCCGCGTGGCCCGCGAACTGCGCGCCAGCGAAGACCGCTTCCAACTCGCCGTGGCGGGCAGCAACGACGGCCTGTGGGATTGGGATCGCCACACCGGGCAGGTCTATCTCTCGCCGCGCCTGCGGCAGATGCTGGGGCTCGACCTTGGCGACGACGATGCCGGCAGTTCGGTGTTTCTTTGTCTCCATCCCCAGGACAGGCGCCAGGTGATGCGCGCCGTCACCGCGCACGTGTGGCGCAACGCGCCGCTGGACGTGGAGTTCCGCGTGCCGCAGAAGGACGGCCATGCGCGCTGGTTTCACGCGCGCGGCGCGTCCTTGCGCGATGCGGCCGGCGCATCGCGGCGCATGGCCGGTTCGGTCACCGAGATCACCGAGCGACGCCGGGCCGATGCCTTGCTGTTCGCGGCCAAGGAACGCGCTGAAGTCACGCTGCAATCCATCGGCGACGCCGTGATCACCACCGATGCGCAGGGCTGCATCGACTACCTCAACCCCAGCGCGGAACGCCTCACGCGCTGGACCACGGAACGCGCACGCGGGCTGCCGGTCGGGGCCATCTGCCGCTTTGTGGCCGAAAGCACCGGACAGCCGATTGCCGATCCGGTCATGCAGGTGTTGAGCGGGCATCCCGACTGGAGCCAGAGCGACAAGCTCGTGTTGACGCATGCCGACGGACCATCCACGGCCATCGACCTGACCGCCACGCCCATCCGCGACCGCGCCGGCAACATGGACGGCGCGGTGCTGGTCATGCGCGACGTCAGCAGCGACCGCGAGCACGCCGCGCAACTGAGCTATCAGGCCAGCCACGATGTGCTCACCGGCCTGATCAACCGCCGCGAGTTCGAGCGAAGGCTCGCACGCGCATTGGCGTCGTCGGAACACGGCGACCGTCCCTTTGCCGTGCTCTACCTCGACCTGGATCAGTTCAAGGTGGTCAACGACACCTGCAGCCACGCGGCGGGCGACGAACTGCTGCGCCAGATCGGCGCGCTGTTCCTCAGCCACGTGCGCGCCACGGATGCAGTGGCGCGGCTGGGCGGCGACGAATTCGTGGTGCTGCTGGAAGACTGCGCGAGCGACGATGCGCTGGCCATTGCCGAAGACCTGCGCGCGGCCATCGGCGACCTGCATTTCGCCTTTGGCGAACGCAGCTTCGCTACCAGCGCCAGCATTGGCCTGGTCAGCCTGAGCGCGGACCAGCGATTGGCACGCGAGGACATCCTTGGCGCGGCGGATGCCGCCTGCCACCTGGCCAAGGAAAAAGGCCGCAATCGCGTGCAGACCTATCACCTCGACGACGACGAAGTCGCCGTGCGGCAGAGCGAGATGTGCTGGGTGAGCCGCATCCAGGCCGCGCTGGCGAGCAATCGCCTGCGCCTCTACGCGCAGGACATCGTCGACCTACGCCGACCGACGCAGCACAGCCACGTGGAGCTGCTGGTGCGCATGGTGGGCGAAGACGGGCAGATGGTGCCGCCGCGCGCCTTCATTCCTGCCGCCGAGCGCTACGGCCTGATGCCGTCGATCGATCGCTGGGTAGTGCAGTCGGCGTTCGCCGCGCTGCGCGAAGCGCAGGATCGCGGCGCGCCGGGTGTGCCAACGCTATGCACGATCAACCTGTCGGGCACCTCGCTTTGCGAGGATGGCCTGGCCGTGTTCCTGCGCCAGCAGTTCGAGGCCTACGCCATCGCGCCCGCGTCCATCTGCTTCGAGATCACCGAAACCGCGGCGATTTCCAGCCTGTCGCGCGCCACCGCCTTCATCCACGACATGCGCGCGCTCGGCTGCCGCTTTTCGCTGGACGACTTTGGTGCCGGCATGTCGTCCTTCACCTATTTGAAGCACCTGCCCGTCGATTTCATCAAGATCGAAGGCAGTTTCGTGGACGACATGATCGACGACCCCATCGACCAGGCCATGGTGGAGGCGATCAACAACATCGGCCACGTCACCGGCAAGCGCACCATCGCCGAATGCGTCAGCACGCCGGCATTGCTGGCCGCCGTGCAGCGGCTCGGCATCGATTTCGCCCAAGGCTTCGCCTTGTCGACGCCGCGCCCGTTCCTGCAGGAGCGCGATGCCTCATCGGCCGTGCGAGCGCCGATGCATACCTTCGCGGACTAGCTCAACGCGTGAGGAAGCCTTCGACGGCCGGCGCGTCGCAATCCTCGCGCAGCACGCTGTCGACGCGCGCCGCGGGCGGCCCTTGCCGCAGCCAGCGTTCCAGCGCTGCCAGGGACGCGGCCGAACCGATGGCCAGTACTTCGACGCGTCCGTCCGGCAGGTTCCTGGCGTGGCCCGACAACCCGAGCATCAATGCCTGCTCGCGCGTGCTGGCGCGGTAGAACACGCCCTGCACGCGTCCGCTGACGAGGAAACGCGCCGCGCCCATGTCACTTGCCCAGGCCGATGGCCTCGCCCAGCGAAGCCTCGTCGACGGTGCCGACGAAACGCTTGGCGACCTTGCCGTCCGGTGCGATCAGCCAGGTCGTGGGCAGGCCGCGCGGTTCGTCGAAATCCTTCAGCGGCTTGTCCAGCGTCACCTGCGCCACGGGGTAGCTCACCGGATGCTTGAGCAGGAAGGCCTTGATGTCGGCCACGTCGCTGTCGTCGTAGGCTAGGCCGATGGCGCTCACCTTGTCCTTGTGCGCGGCGACGAAGCGGGAAATGTCCGGCATCTCCTTGATGCACGGTACGCACCACGTGGCCCAGTAATTGACGATCACCCACTTGCCGCGCTGCGCGGCCAGGTCGTAAGGCTTGCCGTCGAGTGTGGTGAGCCTGATCGACGGCTGCGCGGGCATGGCGGCCTGCGCCACGCCGGCAAGCGCCAGCGCGAGGCCAAGCACGGCGAGCGGTTTGAGCAACTTCATTGCGTCGTTTCCTTGGAGGGATTATTCGCCGGCGCGCCCAGCGGATAGGCGGTGTCCAGCGTCTTGTGGAGGTTGCGGCAGAGCGAGGTGGCGGCTTCATCGAGCAGCGACAGCAGCGCCGCCGGCAAGCGCAGGTTGTGCGAGCGCGCCTCCTCCCCCGGATGCAGCGGCACCCGATAGGAGCAATGGGCGTAGACGCGCATCAGGTCGGTGCTGTCGAGGCTGCGCGCGAGCATCCAGCCGCTGCCTACCTCGCCCTGGATCAAGCCGGCGCGTTGCAGGTCGCCGAAGTAATCCACGATGGACGCGCGATGCAGGCGTGGCTCCTGCCCGCGCACGCTGTCGGGCGTGATCTTGGCGCCCTGCCGCTGCGCCTGCACGAAATGCCCCAGCACCACGAGCAGGCCGAGGAAGGCCGAGCTCTCCGGCAGGAAGTCCGACGGCGGCAGGTAATCGAAGGCGGATACCGAAGCGGCCACCGACGCGCACAGGATCACGATCACCCACGACAGGTAGATCCACAGCAGGAAGATCGGCAGCGCGGCGATGGCGACGCCGTAGATCTGCTGGTAGGTATGCGCGTGATGAATGAAGCGCGCGAAGCCCCAGCGCGCGATCTCGAACAGGATCGCGCCCATCAGCGCGCCGATGGCGGCATTGCGCCAGTGCACGCGGCGGTTGGGCACCACCATGTAGATCAGCATGAGGGTGAGGAAGGTCACCACGAAGGGCAGCACGCCCACCAGCCGCTCCTTCAGGTTGAGCGTGACCGCCGCATCGTTGAGCATCGGCAGGGCCGTGGCGAACGACGCCAGCGCGATGCCGCCGACCACCAGCACCGGCCCCAGCGTAAGCGCGGCCCAGTACAGCAGCAGGCGGGACATCCAGCCGCGCTGGCGCTGCACGCGCCAGATGCGGTTCATGCGGTCCTCGATGCTCACCATCATCGACAGCGCGCTGAAGAACATCACCAGCACGCTGATGCCGGTGAGCTTGCTGGCGTTGTCGGCAAAGCTGTCCAGGTATTCCTGCACGCGCACGCCGGCCGCGGGCACGAAGCTCTTGAACACGAAGTCGATCAGCATGCTGCGCGCATCGGCAAAGGCCGGAAACGCCGCGAAGATCGCCAGCGAGGCCACGATCAGCGGCACCAGCGACACCAGCGTGGTGTAGGACAGCGCGCCGGCCGTCTCGAAGCACTTGTCATCGATGAACCGCTGCCAGACGAACCGGCGGAAGCTGTGAAAGCGGTCGCGATCGAAACGCAAGGCCATGGCCATGGTGACTCCTTTCCACATCGCCCTATGGTGCCGCCCCGCCGCATACGGGTAGCGTGAATGTCACGGCAACTCGGGCTTGATCGCCCGCTACACTAACCGATCACACACCAGCCTCCCAACCATGAGCCACGACATCCTGGTCCTGTACTACAGCCGCACCGGCCACACCGCCCAGCTCGCGCGACTGATCGCGCGCGGCGTGGAGGAAGTGCCCGGCATGCGCGCCCGCCTTCGCCAGGTGCCGCCGGTGGCGCCCGTCACCGAGGTCGCGCATCCGCCGGAGCCGGACGAAGGCGCACCCTACGTGACGCGCGAGGACCTCGCCGAATGCGCCGGCCTGGCGCTGGGCAGCCCGACCCGCTTCGGCAACATGGCCGCGCCGCTGAAGTATTTCCTCGATTCCACCGGCGCCGAATGGGCCAGCGGCGTGCTCGCCGGCAAGCCTGCCGCCGTGTTCACCGCCACCAGCACCATGCATGGCGGGCAGGAATCGACCCTGCTCACCATGGCCCTGCCCCTGCTTCACCACGGCATGCTGCTGGTGGGCCTGCCCTACACCGAGCCGGCGCTCACCGCCACGCAGAGCGGCGGCACGCCGTATGGCGCCAGCCACGTCGCGGGCGCCAAGGGCGACAACGCCATCAGCGAGCACGAGCGCGAACTGGCGCGCGCGCTGGGGCGCCGCCTGGCGGACGTGGCGCGACGGCTGGGCACCGCCGCATGACGGCACCGATCAGCGCCAACTATCGCGTGGGACTGGCGGCGTGGGCCGCGCTCGCCCTGTTGCAGCTCGCCTGGCACGGCTGGCTGTTCCCGGCGCAGAGCATGCCCGCGGGCGTCGCGCTGGGCATCACCGTGGTGCCGCTGCTGCTGCCGCTGTTCGCCCTGCGCGATGTGCGCCGCGCCCTGCTGTGGGTGGGCATCCTCAGCCTGTTCTACTTCTGCCATGGCGTGAGCGAAGCCTGGAGCGCCCCGGGCGAGCGCTGGCTGGCGTGGATCGAGATCCTGCTCACGCTGACCCTCATCGGCATGCTGGGTCTGGGCGTGCGCCGCAAGCGCGCGGCGTCGAACCGCTGAGGGCCGGCCATCCGGCTTCGACCGTTTTTCCGCAGGCGTGACTTCCAGCAGGGATGCCGGAACGTGAAGGGACGGTAAGGTCGAACGGCAAGGAGCCTGCTTCATGGAGCCGGCCCCCAAACAAGGAGACCGTTCGATGCGTACCGCCACCCTCGGCAAGAGGCTGCCCCTGGCTGCCGGCCTGCTGGCCCTGCTGCCTTCCCTCGCGCTGGCCCGCTATGACAAGCCGCCCGAGCCGCTGCTGGGCGTGATGCACGCGCCCCTGCCGGCGATTCCCATGCTCGACCCCACGCGCGAACGCATGTTGCTGGTGGAGCAGTCGCAGTATCCCTCGATCGAACGCGTGGCCGAGCCGTACGTGAAGCTCGCCGGCCTGCGCATCGAACCACGCAACCACAGCCGCCACGATGCGTCCAACGGTTACGGCATCCGCGCCTGCCTGAAGAACTTCACGCTGGAAGACGTGGCCAGCCACCAGCAGACGCCGGTATCGCTGCCCGCCAACGCATGCCCCGGTGCGCCGCAGTGGTCGCCCGATGGCCGCCGCTTCGCCTTCACCAACACCACCGACCAGGGCACCGAGCTGTGGCTGGGCGATGCGCTCACCGGCCAGACGCATCGCGTGGAAGGCGTTTTGCTCAATCCGGTGATGGAAGACAGCGTGCAATGGCTGCACGGCAGCGATTCACTACTGGTGAAGCAGGTGCCAGCCAACCTCGGCCCCGCGCCCAGGACGGGAGCGGACGCAGGTCCGGAGATCAAGCAGTCGATCGAAGGCAAGGGCGAAAGCAGCACCTACGAGGCGCGCGACACGCTCTCCAGCGCGGACGACGAAGCGCTGTTCGACTACTACGGCATGGCCCAGCTCGCCGTCGTCGACGCCGCCAGCGGCAAGGTGCGCGCGGTCGGCAAGCCGGGCGTGATCGCCGGAGTTTCGGGCGCACCCGACGGCGAGCACGTGCTGGTGGAGACCTTGAAGCGGCCCTATTCCTACGTCACCACCTATGAGCGCTTCGCGCGCGACGTCAGCGTGCTCGACGTGCAGACCGGGCAATCCGCACCGATTGCCTCGCTGCCGGTGGCCGACCGCGTACCCGTGCGCGGCGTTCCCACCGGCCCGCGTGAATTCGAGTGGCGCCAGAACGCACCGGCCACGCTGGTCTGGCCCGAAGCGCTCGACCAGGGCGACTGGAAGGTCAACGTGCCCCAGCGCGACAAGGTGCTGATGTGGAGCGCGCCGTTCAACGGCAAGCCGCAGGAAGTGGCACGCACCACGCAGCGCTTCAGCGGCATGCGCTGGCTGGCGCAGGGCAACGAGCCGTTCGTGTACGAGTACGACGCCAACCGCCAGTGGATCCACATCAGCCGCATCGATGTCGCCAACCCGTCCAAGCCGGCGCGCACCGTGTGGGATTACTCGGCCAACGAGGTCTACAAGAACCCCGGCACGCTGCTGAGCCAGACGCTGCCCAACGGCGCCAGCGTGGTGCGCCAGGATGGCGATGCGGTGTATCTGTCCGGCCCCGGCGGCACGCCCAAGGGCGACCGTCCTTTCCTCGATCGCTACCACCTCTCCAACGGGCAGACCGAGCGCCTGTTCCGCAGCGGCACCGACACCTACGAGCGCCCATTGGCCGTGCTCACCGGCGGCGAACGCTTCATCACCGCGCGCCAGTCGCCAGCCGAGCCGCCCAACCTGTTCATGTACACGCTGGGAGCGGCTACGGCGAATCCGCAGGCGGGCGAGGCGGCGTTTGCTTCGCATGCGGAAGCCATCACGCACATTCCCGATCCGACGCCGCAGGTGCGCGGCATCGGCAAGCGGCTGGTCACCTACAAGCGCAAGGACGGCCTGGAACTCTCCTTCACCCTGTACACCCCGCCGGGCTACAAGGAAGGCACGCGCTTGCCGGCCATCCTGTACGCCTATCCGCAGGACTTCGCCGACCCCAGCCAGGCCGGCCAGATCAGCGGCTCGCAGCAGAAGTTCGACGTGCTGCGCGGCTATCGCCTGCTGCTGTTGGCAGGGTACGCGGTGATCGACAACGCATCGTTCCCCATCGTGGGCGATCCGCGCACGGCCTACGACACGTATGTGGAGCAGCTGGTGATGGACGCGCAGGCGGCGGTGGACAAGGCCGTCGAACTCGGCGTGGTCGACCGCAACCGCGTGGGCGTCACCGGCCACAGCCACGGCGCGCTGATGACGGCCAACCTGCTGGCATACACCGACCTGTTCCGCGCCGGCGTGGCCACCAGCGGCGCGTACAACAAGACGCTGACGCCCTTCGGCTTCCAGAACGAACGCCGATCCCTGTGGCAGGCACCCACCGTGTACGAGAAGGCGTCCACCTTCTTCCAGGCCGACAAGATCAAGACGCCGCTGCTCATCATGCACGGCATGGACGACGCCAACCCGGGCACCGAGCCGGTTCAGTCGCAGAAGCTGTTCCAGGCCATTCGCGGCCTGGGCGGCACGACACGGTTGGTGATGCTGCCGCATGAGCCGCACTGGTACACCGCGATGGAGTCGAACGAGCAGGAGGTCTACGAGATGCTTACCTGGTTCGATCGCTACGTGAAGAATGCGGCGCCGAAGGCCGAAACCGCGGCGAAGGACAAGGCGGCTCCCTGAGCCGCGCGATGACGGCGGGTGCCCCAGGGCACCGCCGTTCACAGGCACTGGCTGAGCTTGCGCACGCCCTCGTCGATCTGTTCCGGGCTTACGCCGCCGTAGCCGAGGATCAGGCCGGCGCGTTTCGGCGACGCGAGATAGCACGGCGTCAACGGCCGCACCGAAACACCCACCGTCGCCGCCTTGCGCGACACCGCCACGTCGTCCACGCCCGGTGGCAGGTAGCCGGCCAGCTGCATGCCGGCTTCCGTGCCGATCACCTCCAGCCTGTCGCCGATGTAACGCCGTATCGCATCGTGCACCGCCGCGCGCTTTTCCATGTAGAGCGTGCGCATGCTGCGGATGTGACGCGCGAAATGACCGTCGCGAATGAACTCCGTCATCACCGACTGGTAAAGCATGGACGAGAACGTGTCGATGGCGTCGCGCCCCGCGTGGAAATCCGCCACCAGATCCTTGGGCACCACCAGGTAACCCAGGCGCAGCGCCGGAAACATCACCTTGCTGAAGGTGCCCAGGTAGATCACGCGATCGTTCGTGTCCGTGCCCTGCAGCGAGGACAGCGGAGGGCTGCCGAAACGATATTCGCTGTCGTAGTCGTCCTCGATGATCCACGCATCGTGGCTGGCGGCCCAGCGCAGCAGCTGCATGCGGCGCGACGCGCTCATCGCCATGCCCAGCGGAAACTGGTGCGACGGCGAAATGTAGACCGCGCGCGCATCCGCGCCGACGCGCGCGCCGTGCGCCACGTCGATGCCTTCCGCATCCACCGGCACCGGCACCAGTTCCGCGCCGGCCGTGCGCAAGGCTTGGTGCGCGCCGGGATAGCCGGGGTCCTCCATCCACACCCGCTCGCCCGCATCCAGCAGCACGTGTGCGCAGATCTGCAGGCCCTGCTGCGAACCGGTGGTGATGAGCACCTGCGATGCATCGCAGCGCACCGCGCGCGCCGCGCCCAGGTATTCGGCGATGGCTTCGCGCAGCGGCAGATGCCCCATCGGATCGCCGTAACCCATGGTTTCCGGCGACAGATGCCGCGCGTGGCGGCTTACCAGCCGCGACCACAACGCGGAAGGAAAAGCATCCAGCGCAGGCACGCCCACGCGGAACGCGCCCATATTGGCCAGCCACGTCGGCTCAGGCTGGCGCAGCAGCTTCGCCCGTTGCGAGGTGCGTCGCGAGCCGCCCGCGGAGGCCACCGGCTCCACGCGAATCTGCCGCTTGCGCTCGATGGTCATGTCCGACGGAATGGCCCGCGCCACGCAGGTGCCCGCGCCGGTGAAGGTCTCCAGAAAACCTTCGGACTGCAGCTGTTCGTAGGCGCCCAGCACCGGAATGCGCGAAATGCCCAGCTCGCTGGCCAGGCTGCGCGTGGAAGGCACGCGCTGGCCCGGGCGCAACTGGCCGCTGCTGATGGCGCGGCGGAACCAGTCCGACAGCTGCTGGTACATCGGCGTGTCGCTGCCCACGTCCATGGCGACGGGCGGCAGGAATCCGGCGGGAATGCGCTGCATGGCGCGGCTCCAAAGTGGATATATGCGATATACGCAAAGTGGCTATTTCGGCCAACCACTTGCGGGCTTAGCTTGCGCTCGTCCGATCGAGCCCGCAACCATGAAGCGCCACCTGCCCGCACCGCTGATCGCCCCGCGCCTTTTCGTGCTCTGCCTGGCACTGCTGCTGTGCCTGCCGGGCGCCTGCCAGCGCGCCTATGCGCAGGACGAATCCTCCGCCCAGGAGCTGCCGCAAAGCCGCGACGACGCCTGGTGGACCGGCCCGATGATGGCCAGCTCCGCCGAAACACTGCCGCCTGGCCACGTGCTGCTCGAGCCCTACCTCTACGATGTCGCCAGCCGCGGCTCGGACAGCTTCGCCTCGCGCACCTACATGAACTACGGCGTGGCCAACAACTTCACCATGGGCATCATCCCGGTGTTCGGCTACAACCGCGTCAGCAACGCGCCCAACAGCAGCGGCGTGCAGGTAGGCGACGTCACCGTGCAGGCGCAGTACCGCCTGCGCCAGTTCCATGAGGGAAGCTGGCTGCCCACCGTCGCCATCAACGTGCAGGAAACCTTCCCCTCCGGCAAATACGACCGCCTGGGCAACCACGCGGCCAATGGCATGGGCAGCGGCGCCTACACCACCACCATCGGCATCGACACGCAAACCTACCTGTGGATGCCCAACGGTCGCATTCTTCGCGTGCGCTTCAACGTGGCGGCCTCGTTCTCATCGCATGCCGACGTGGAAGGCGTAAGCGTCTACGGCACCGACGCACATTTCCGCGGCCATGCGCGCCCCGGCAACAATGTGTTCGCCAACGCCGCGGCGGAATACAGCCTCACGCGAAACTGGGTGCTGGCGCTGGACGTGGTCTATAGCCACAACAGCAGCACGCGCGTGAACGGGCAGGAATATGCGAACGGCGATCCGTTTCCGCCGGACGTGGCACTGGGCGCGAAGTCGAATCGTTACATGGGCTTCGCGCCGGCTGTGGAATACAACTGGTCGCCGAACATCGGCCTGCTGCTGGGCGTGCGCATCATTCCATCGGGCAACCGCACCACCTCATCCATCACGCCGGCCCTCGCTCTCAACTACGTGCACTGAGGCATGCCATGAAACATGTTTCCCTGATCGTGCTGTCCGCCCTGCTCGCCGCCACCGTCGCCACCGCCGCGCCACCCACGCACCCGCTGCCGAGCTTCGTCGGGCTCGCCATCGCCGACAAGAACCGGCCAGAGGACGACCGCGCACTGGACGACCAGCGCCATCCCGCCGCCGTGCTCGGCTTCACCGGCATCAAGCCCGGCGACGTCGTGGTCGACCTGATGCCGGGCAGGGGCTACTACACGCGCCTGTTCAGCCGCATGGTCGGCCCCAAGGGCCAGGTCTATGCGCTGCAGCCAACGGAAATGGACAAGAAGGCGCCGAAGGGCTTGATAAGCGTGCGCAGCTTTGCGGGAACGGAGGCGTATCCCAACGTCACCGTGCTCGTCGAGCCGGACACCGCATTGAAACTGCCCGAACCCGTGGACGTGATCTGGACCTCGCAGAACTACCACGACCTGCACGATCCCTTCATGGGCAAGCCGGACATGGCAACGCTCGACAAGCAGCTGTTCGATGCACTGAAACCCGGCGGCACGCTGATCGTGCTCGACCACGCCGCGGCGGCAGGCACCGGCATCTCGAACACGGACGACCTGCACCGCATCGACCCCGCCGCGGTAAAGAGCGAACTCACCGCCGCAGGCTTCCAGTTCGAAGGCGAAAGCGACGTGCTGCGCAACCCCGCCGACGATCACACCAAGGGCATCTACGACCCGTCCATCAAGGGGCACACCGACCGCTTCATCTACAAGTTCCGCAAACCTTGATCACTTTGTCCGGCGCACTTCACCGTCCCCTCGCTGCGCGCCTTCGTTCTTGATAAAATCGACGAAGGCGCGCAGCGGCGCCGGCATGTGGGTGCGGCTGGGGTAGTAGAGCAGCGGGCCGGTGAAGCTCTGGCACCAGTCGGCCAGTACCGGCACCAGTGCGCCGCTGCGCAGCGCCGGCTGCAGGAATTCCTCGAAGGTGTGGATGATGCCGAGGCCAGCCACGGCCGCTTCCACTTCCATCTCGACGGTAGAGGCCAGCAGCGGGCCGTCTGGCCGGATACGCACGGTCTTGCCGCGACGCTCGAACTCCCACACGGCCACCGTGCCGCTGGGAAAGCGATGGCGGATGCAGGCGTGGTTCACCAGATCCTGCGGCCGCTCCGGGCGACCACGCGCGGCGAGATAGGCCGGCGATGCCGCCGCCACGAAGCGCTGCATGCGCGGCCCGATGGGCATGGCGATCATGTCGCGCTCCACGCGTTCTTCGTAACGGATGCCGGCATCGCAGCCTGCCGCCAGCACATCGACGAACGCATCGTCGGTGATCACGTCCAGCGTGATGCCCGGATGCGCCGTGAGAAAGCGCACGGCGATGGGCGGAAGGATGTGGCGCGCCACGATGGAGGGCACGTTGAGTCGCAAGGTGCCCGTGGGGCTGTCGCGGTAGGCGTTGATGCTGTCGAGCGCGCCGCCGATCTCGCCCACCAGCGGTGAAAGACGATCGAGCAGGCGCTGACCGGCCTCGGTGGGCGTGACGCTGCGCGTGGTGCGGTTGAGCAGGCGCACGCCCAGTCGTGCCTCCAGCCGTCGCAGCGCGGCGCTCAGTGCGGACGCGGAAACGCGGCCCTGCTGGGCCGCACCTCTGAAGCCGCGTGCGCGCGCCACCGCCAGGAACGCCTCGATATCGGAAAGGCCAAGCTCTTCCATTGTGCTGATTCCCGCACAGGTCGTGTGGATAGGACCGGATTATCGTACACCGGCCAGCGCGCCATACTTTGCTTCGCACCCATCCCGCCCTGGAGAGACACCATGCAATACCGTCAGCTTGGCGCCACCGGTCCCCGCGTTTCCGCCCTCGGCCTCGGCTGCATGGGCATGTCGGGCATGTACGGCCCGGCCGATCGCGCGGAAAGCGTCGCCACCATTCACGCCGCACTCGACGCCGGCATCGACCTGCTCGATACCGGCGATTTCTACGGCATGGGCCACAACGAAATGCTGATCGGCGAAGCGCTGAAGAACGTGCCGCGCGACAAGGCGCTCATCAGCGTGAAGTTCGGCGCGCTGCGTGGCCCGGCCGGCGACTGGGTGGGCTACGACGCCCGACCGGCAGCGGTAAAGAATTTCCTCGCCTATACGCTGCAGCGCCTGGGCGTGGACTACATCGACGTCTATCGCCCTGCCCGTCTCGATCCCAACGTGCCGATCGAAGAGACCATCGGCGCCATCGCCGACCTGGTGAAGGCCGGTTACGTCCGCCATATCGGGCTGTCCGAGGTGGGTTCGGACACCATCCGTCGTGCGGCGGCAGTGCATCCCATCGCCGACCTGCAGATCGAGTACTCGCTGATCTCGCGCGGCATCGAGGACGGCATCCTGCAGACCTGCCGCGAACTGGGCATCGGCATCACCGCCTACGGCGTGCTGTCGCGCGGACTGATCAGCGGCCACTGGGACAAGAACAGCGCGGGCGCCGGCGACTTCCGCGCGCACAGCCCGCGCTTCCAGGGCGGCAACGTCGACCACAACCTTGCCCTGGTCGAAGCGTTGCGCCAGATCGCCGCGCAAAAGAACGTCACCGTCGCGCAGCTCGCCATCGCCTGGGTCGCGGCGCAAGGCAAGGACATCGTGCCGCTGGTCGGCGCACGCCGCCGCGATCGCCTGCAGGAAGCGCTGGGTTCGCTCGACGTGACGCTGAGCGCCAGCGATCTCGCCACCATCGAAGCCGCCGTGCCGAAGAACGCCGCGGCCGGTGAACGCTACGCCGCCGCGCAGATGGCGCACCTGGATAGCGAGCAGACGCACGCCCGTTGATGGCAACGTGGCCGTATCGCGTCCATCGATGCGGCGATGACGCGTTTTGGAGGCTGTCCAAAATCTTCAAGCTACCCACTCTTCATTCCGGCGCAGGCCGGAATCCAGTGACGGAAGTGACCGGTTATCGCGTGACGTCAAAGCTATGGAGTCTTCTGCGAAAACCGCGCCGCGAGGCCACTGGATTCCGGCCTGCGCCGGAATGACGAGCGAGGGAATGCACATTCGCGCGAGATTTTGAACAGGCTCTTACACGCACGGCCTATACTCGACAGCACCGATCCGTCGAGAGCCGATCATGGGATTCCTGCAAGATCCGCCGCAGCTCGCTCATCCGTATCGTGACGATCCGCTGCTGCGCGCCATGCTTCGGCGCGCGCTGCCGCCGGCGCGGCTCGCCGCCATTGAGCCCGATCTGAAAGCGCTTGGCGATTACGCCGTGATGGAATGGCAGCGCGCCTGCCGCAGCACGCGCCGCAAGCCCGTGCTCACGCAGTGGGATGCGTGGGGCAGCCGCGTCGATCGCATCGAACTCACCGAGGCCTGGCAGGAAGGCCCGCACATCACCACGAAACACGCGGTGCTTGCTTCCGGCCATGAACCACACGAACACGCGCGGCTGGAAGAGTTCGCGCGCGTTTACCTCTATCACGTGGCCAGCGAGTTCTACAGCTGTCCGCTCGCCATGACGGACGGCGCCGCGACGGCGTTGAAGGCATCCGGCAACAAGGCGCTGATCGAACGCGCGCTGCCGCATCTCTTGAGTCGCGATGCATCCACGTTCTGGCTGAGCGGCCAGTGGATGACGGAGAACGCCGGCGGCTCGGACGTCGGCAACACCGAAACCATCGCGCGACAGGATGCCTCCGGCCAGTGGCGCCTCTACGGCCGCAAGTGGTTCAGCTCGGCCGTGGTCGGCGAGATGGCGCTGGGGCTCGCACGGCCGGAAGGCGCCGGCTCCGGTCCTGGCGCGCTCGCGCTGTTCTACGTGGAAACCATGGACGGCGAGCGCCGCAAGCCGGAGCTGATCATCGACCGCCTGAAGGACAAGCTCGGCACGCACGAACTGCCCACGGCGGAGATCCATCTGGACGGCCTGCCGGCGTGGCCGCTGGGCGAATTGTCCAACGGCGTGCGCCAGGTGGCGCCGATGCTCAACATCACGCGCACCTGGAATGCCGTTGGCGCCACCGCCAGCATGGCGCGCGCGCTGTCGCTGGCGCGCGACTACGCCACGCGTCGGCACGCCTTCGGCAAGCGGCTGATCGACCAGCCGCTGCATGCGCAGACGCTGGCCGACATGCAGGCGGAGTTCGAAGGCGCGTTCGCGCTTACGTTCGAAGTGGCGCACCTGCTCGGCCGCGTGGAGCACGGCAGCGCGCAACCGCACGAAGTCGCCCTGCTGCGCCTGCTCACGCCGCTGGCCAAGCTGTGGACCGGCAAGATGGCGGTGAAGCTGTGTTCGGAAGCGCTGGAGTGTTTCGGTGGCGCCGGCTACATCGAGGACACCGGCCTGCCCCAGCTGCTGCGCGACGCCCAGGTCTATGCGATCTGGGAAGGCACCACCAATGTGCTGTCGCTGGACAGCCTCCGCGCGCTGGCCGGCGAGAACATCGGCGCGCTGCGCACGTCCATCGAAGGCTGGCTGGCCGACAGCATCGACGCGCACGCGCGGCAGGCGATCCATCAAGCACTGGATGCGGCCGCTGCCTACCTGCAGGCCCATGCGAGCGACCGGACCGGGCTGGAAGTCGGCGCCCGCGGACTCGCGCTCACCCTTGCCCGCTGCACGGCCGCCGCCCTGCTGGCCCGCCACGACACCTGGTCGGCGCCGCATGGCCACGCCCGCACCGGCGCGGCGCTGCGGCGCTTCGTGGCGCATGGCTTGTCGCGATTCTCGGCGGCGGATGCCACGGACACGGCGTTGTTGTTGGGGCCGCATTGAGTCCGCAAACCCTGCCCTCCCTCACCGTCATTCCCGCGAAAGCGGGAATCCAGTGACTTTCGGGGCGTTAAGAGGTACGGGAAGTGAGAGCAAAGGCGCTAGATTCCCGCTTTCGCGGGAATGACGGTGAGGGGCACCCACTCCTCAGGGTGCCCCAAGGCAGACTACCCGCTAAAATGCCCGCCTCCCCACCCTGGCGACTCCCGACCATGCAGCATCTGACCATCGTCACCACCGGCGGCACCATCGACAAGATCTATTTCGACGACAAGTCGGATTACAAGATCGGTTCGCCCCAGATCGGCGACATCCTCAGCCAGCTCGGCGTGGCCTTCCAGTTCGACGTGATCCCGATCCTGCGCAAGGACAGCCTGCACATGGGCGACGAGGATCGCGCCCTGGTGCGCTCCACCATCGAGGCGCAGCCGCACCGCCACGTGCTGGTGACGCACGGCACCGACACCATGGTCGAGACCGCGCGCGAGCTGGCCAATATCAAGGGCAAGGTGATCGTGCTCACCGGCGCGCTGAACCCCGCGCGCTTCCAGGGCTCGGACGCGGTGTTCAACATCGGCTGCGCCGTCGCCGCCGTGCAGACGCTGCCCGATGGCGTCTATATCACCATGAACGGCCGCGTGTGGGATCCGGCCAAGGTGCGCAAGAACCGCGACGCCAACCGGTTTGAGGAAAGCAACGGCTGATCGTGCCCCGCCACCTCGCATCGTCATCCCGGCGCAGGCCGGGATCCAGTGACATCAGTTTATGGTTTTCGCGAGGATCATCACTCGCGTTACCGCGAAAATCGTAGTGCGCCGCCACTGGATCCCGGCCTGCGCCGGGATGACGGTGAGGCTAAGTTGCGCGTTGCCGACTTCATCGATACGAAAGGGCCCGGCCATCACTGACCGGGCCCTTCGCTTTTCATGCCAACCGAAGGCCGCTTACTGCACCGTCAGGTTGACGTCGTCGAGCACGAACGAGGTCTGCAGCGAGGAGTCTTCCGTGCCGGTGAACTTCAGCGTCACCGTCTGCCCGATGTACGCACTCAGGTCGAAGCTGGCCTGCGAGTAGCCCGTGGCCGCGTTGAGGTTCGAGTACGTCGCCAGCGTCTTGAGCACCGTGCCGCTGCTGTTGAGCACCTGCACGCTCAGCTTGTCGTAGGCCGTGGTCTTGCTGGTTTCGGCCGTATCGACGTGCAGATAGAAGGTCAGCTTGGCCGAGCTCTTGCCGCTGGGAATGGCCACGCTCTGCGACACCGTGTCGGTGTGCGTGCTGCCGTAGCCGTCCATCCAGGCGAACCAGGTGCCGCCGTGCGCCGTTTCGCCGCTGCAGGTGCTGTTGCTGCACAGCGTGCCGGAGCTCATCGACCACGGGCTGGCCGTGCCGGTCTCGAAGCCCGGGTTCACGATGATCTGCGAGGGCGTGCTGCCGCCGGAGACGGTGACGGACGCGGTCTTGCTGGAGGTCTTGCCGCTCGCGCCATCGGTCACGGTTTCAGTGACGCTGTACGTGCCGGCCGCCGCATAGGTGTGGCTCGGGCTGGCCGTGGTCGCGGTGCCGCCGTCGCCGAAGGTCCACGAATAACCGGTGATGCTGCCGCCGGAATCGGTCGAGCTGTCGGTGAAGTTGGCGGTCAGGCCGTTGGTGACGAAGCTGAAGTTGGCCGTGGGCGTGCCGCCCGTGCCACCGCCGCCACCGCCCCAGTACTGCGTCACGTAGCTGTTGAACTTGGCGATGTCCAGCGAGCCCCAGCCGGTGGTGTTGTCGTAGCCGGCCTTGGCCGTGTAGCCGTAGCCGTTGTAGCCGTTGTTGCCCGAGGTGACGTCATGCAGCGGCGAGGCGTCGGTCGGGAAATGGGCGTACATGTTCTGCGTCGGCAGGCCCAGGGTGTTGTTGTTGGCGGAGAGGATGCGCGCCCAGATGCCGACGAAGATCGGCGAGGCCAGGCTGGTGCCGCCGATCTGGTAAGCGGTGCCCTGGATGTAGATCTGTGCACCGGTCGACTGCGCCGCATCGAACGCAAGGTCGGGCACCTGGCGCATGGTCACCGAGGAGCCCAGCGCGGTGGTCTGCCATGCCGGCGCCGACTCGAACAGGCTCACGCCGCCGCCGGTGGCCCACAGGCGCTTGTTGTTGTCGCCATTGCTCGGATCGACGGCCGCCAGGCCCTCGTTCCACACCGTTTCGCCTGCCCACGTGGTGCCGCTGGTGCTCAGCGTGGTGCCGCCCACGGCCACCACGTTCGGCGAGCTGGCCGGCTCGCTGACGGAGTAGTGGCTGAGCGAGATCTGCACCGTGCCCGCCGAGTTCGCGACGTAACCCGGCGCGCCTTCGGTCGGATCGTTGGACCACTGGTACACGCCCGCATCGCCGGACGCGATGGAGAAGGTCTGACCCTGCGCCACGGCCTGCGCGAAGATCTTGTCGTCGGCCGCCTGCGTACCGGAGCTGTTGGCGGCGGATTCGTCTTCGCCCAGCGACACGTTGATGACCTTGGCCACGTTGTCGGTCACCGCGCGGTTGTACGCGGCGGTGATGGCGGCATCGGTAAGGCAGCTGTCGTTCGCGTCGCAGTTGGGCGCGGTGTAGAAGATCAGCGTGTTGACGCCGCCCGAGGTGCCGGTGATGGTCTGGCTGTCCAGGTTCCATTCGCCGTCGCCGTTCGGATCGTCTGCATAGGCGCTGCTGCCGGTCTTCACCACCTGCGTGTTCACCGTGCTCATGCCGGCGTTGGTGGTGAAGGTCTTGAGGTCCGCGATGGTCTGGGTCAGGTCGCCCCAGGTGATGATGCCGACCTTGGTGTTGGATGCCGTCGGCGTGCTGCCCACGTCGTAAATGGCCGGGAAATCCTTGGGACTGTGCGAAGTCTGCGTGCCCGTGGCCTGGATGCCCACGTTGTTCGTGCTCGCGTGCACCGGCCCCACGATGTGATGCATGGTGTGCGGCACGTTGAGGTTCTGCAGGCCCAGCACCGAATCCACGATGCCGCCAAGCGCCGCCGGCACCTGCACGGCCGCATCGTTGGCGATGCGCTGCTTGCCGCCGAACTTGAACGTGCGCATGGTGGTGCGGAAGGCCGCGTTCACCGAGTTCGCGTTGCCGTCCGCCTCGACCAGCATGTTGTTGGGCGACACGTGCACGTTGCTGAAGCCAGACTGGCTCAGGTGCGCCACCACCTGCGCGACCTGGGCGTCGGTCGGCGCGTAGCGCGCCTTGAACTGATCCGGCGTCAGGAAGTGATGGAACTGCGGGCTGGCGGGATCATTCACCGCATGCAGGAAGCTCTCCAGCTCGTTCACGTTGCGCAGGTTGAGGCTGAGCGCCACGTGCATCGGCTTGCTGGCCTCCAGCAGCGACACCGTGGCGGCGTCGACCTTCGGCGAGCCGTGCATGCTCAGCGTCCAGGTGTTGTTGGTGGCGGCAGCCGACGTTGCCGCCGTGCTCGGCGCGGCATTGCGCGTCATGGCCGCCTGCGTGCGCACGCCCACCCAGCCGTCATTGGTGGCGGCGTGCAGCGAACCTGTCATGGCGAAGGACATCGCCAGCGGCAGCATTGCCTTGCGAAATACGTTTCCCCGCAAATCGATACGAACAGTCATTCTTGTCTCCTTGACGTTTTTTGAGGACGAACCGACCCGATGCGGTGCGCTGCACCACATGAAAAAATGCGCCGCTCGCACGGCCTCAGGTCTTGTGACTGTGTTGCGATCCGATAGGCGCCCGGACTTGCTTTCCCCCTGCCATTCCATGGAACGGCATGCCCGCGCACTGACTCGCTGAACGACGCACACCGGACGAATGTCGGTGCCCGCGTCGCCAAAGGACCATCCGTCAACCCTCCCGCTCACGGATTCGTTGACGCTAATCAAGACCCTTCGTAGCGTCAATGAAATCGGCGCTGCGCATGAAACGCCAGAAAATCAGCAAATAAATACGAAAACGCGATCAATGCGTTTGATCTTGCGTTTTCTTTCGCGAGGCCTACGCCCTTGAGGACCGCTGAAATACCAAAGCCTTTTCAGCGTGTTGGCGAAAGTGGTGATGTCGATCGCAGTTTTGAAATCCGCCTGCGGATCGCGGCCTGACGCGAGTTATCTCGATCTCAGTAAAACTACTCGCGTACCGGCGGCGGCCTGCATCGCGCGGGGCCGCGCGAAAGATATTGCGCAGCGCTGCCAAACGCTCCCTTACGGCGTCTGCACAAAAATGAACTTAAGTTGAATTTCCTACAAGCATGCGCGCCGGTTCTCGCACAAATCGATGAGGAAGAAACGGGGCGCTTTGCGCCCCGCCTCAATCAGCCGTAAAGGGCGCGCCCCACGATCAGGGGATCGGCCAGGCCCACCGCCGCGTCGTCGCGGCTGGCGTACTTCACGCGATTGAGCACATGGCGCATGGCATTGAGCCGCGCGCGCTTCTTGCAGTCGGAGCGGATGACGATCCACGGCGCATCGGCCGTGTCCGTATGCGAGAACATCGCTTCCTTGGCCTTGGTGTAGGCGTCCCACTTGTCCAGCGAGGCCAGGTCCACCGGGCTGAGCTTCCACTGCTTGAGCGGATGGAGCTTGCGCTCCTCGAAGCGGCGGCGCTGTTCGTCCCGGCTCACCGAGAACCAGAACTTGAAGAGCAGGATGCCGCTGTTGACCAGGTGCCGCTCGAACTCGGGCACCTGCCGCATGAACTCGTCGTACTCGGCGGGCGTGCAGAAACCCATGACATGTTCAACGCCCGCGCGGTTGTACCAGCTGCGGTCGAGCAGCACGATCTCGCCACGCGTCGGCAGATGCTGCACGTAACGCTGGAAATACCACTGCCCGCGTTCGGTCTCGGTGGGTTTTTCCAGCGCCACCACGCGCGCGCCGCGTGGGTTGAGGTGCTCCATGAAACGCTTGATCGTACCGCCCTTGCCCGCCGCGTCGCGTCCTTCGAAAAGAATCACCACGCGCTGGCCGGTTTCGCGCACCCAGGCCTGCAGTTTCAGCAACTCCACCTGCAGGCGGTACTTCTGCCTTTCGTAGTTGCGCCGGGACATCTTGTGCCGATACGGATACTCGCCCTTGCGCCAGCCCGGCGAGAGTTCGTCATCGGGATGACGGCGCGACAGGCCGTGCAGGTTCGGGTCGCCCTCCAGCAACAGATGACGCACGCGTGCCGCATCGTCCGGCGACATACCGTCCATCACGGTGCACAGGCTGTCGTACAGCGCATCGGCCCCCTGATTCGCCTGCTTCATGAAGATGTCGCCCACGCCTTCGGCCAGCACCGATTGCGCGGAGGCGACGGCGTGTGCCACGGTGCGCAGTTCCGGCAGCGGCGTGGCGCGTTCGCGCCCCGGCGCCTTGCTGGCAGCGTTCTCCAACGGATCGGCTTCGTTGCCGCGCGAAGAGGCAGGCGCGCGCCCGGCGCGATGGTTCGCCATGCGATGTATTCCCGGTAGATGATGGAAGGCCGCGCCGGTTGGCGCGGCGGGAGCGCGATCAGGCCACCGAGGCCTTACGCAGGATCACGTAGATCTGGTCCTTCAGCAGCAGCTTTTCCTTCTTCAGCTGCTCGATGGCCATGTCGCCGGCCGGGGCCAGCCCCGTTTCCATGTTCTTGATCTCTTGGTCCAGCTCGTTGTGGCGATGGAACAGGCGGGAAAAGTGCGGATCGCGCCCCTTGAGGGCGGTGATGAGTTCGCGGTATTCGGGAAACATTCCTTGGCTCCTTGAAACAAGACAGGCTGCGTGTGCAGCCTGACGTTCAAGCGGGCAAGGTGTGCTGATCTGGGTCAGTGGTGTAGGCGTTCAACCACATGCTCGGAGACCTAAGCGCTTATGCAGGTCTCGCATGAGTGCATGCACATCTGCCCCACCGTCATCCCCGCGAAAGCGGGAGGCGCTTCATCAACAGCCGAACGGCTAGTCATCCAGCAACTTTACACGTTGCGAGAAGGCCTAAAAGGCACTGGATCCCCGCTTTCGCGGGGATGACGGTGAGGGAACGGGGGTTGCTCAGCAGATTCTGAACAAGCTCTCAAAGCATGCCGGTTTCGAGCTTGGCGGCGTCGGACATCATGGAGTGGTTCCACGGCGGGTCGAACACCAGGTCCACGTCCGCCTCGGTCACGGTGGGGATGAGCTCGAGCTTGGTGCGCACGTCGTCGACCAGGATGTCGCCCATGCCGCAGCCGGGCGCGGTCAGGGTCATCTTCACGTAGACCTTGCGCTGGTCCGGCGCGGGATGCTCCATGCTCACGTCGTAGACCAAGCCCAGCTCGACCACGTTGATCGGGATCTCCGGATCGAACACGGTGCGCAACTGCTGCCACACCAGCGCCTCGACGTCGGCATCGCTGGCGTCGCTGGCCAGTTCGATGGGCGGCGGCGGCTCCTTGCCCAGCGCATCGGCATCGTTGCCGGCGATGCGGAACAGGTTGCCTTCCACGTAGACCGTGAAGCTGCCGCCCAGCGCCTGGGTGATGTAGCCGATCTGGCCGGCGGGCAGGCTGACCGTTTCGCCCTGGGGCACCATGACTGCCTGGCAGTCGCGCTCCAGGGTGAAAGGTTCGCTGCTAAGACTGAAACCGCTCATGCCGATCCTGCCGAATCTCGTCGATACGCGCGGCAAGCTGCCGCGCCAAGCTGTCTATTATGCCGGTTGGCGACCGGTCCTGCCCGTTCACATCAGGTCGGAAGGCGGCGTTCTCAAGGGAGCGCGGGCGCCCGGCACCTTCAGGTCCGGGACAGGTGCCCGGCCGGGCGCGGTATCATGGGAGTTTTACGCCCGGGAATAGCCGTGTCCTTCGTCCAGTCCACCGTTCGCCATTCATGAAGCCCTGGGCCGTCTTCTCGCTGCTGTTCGCGCTGGTGAGCGCCGTGATGCTGGGCCTGGCCGCCGGCGCCGTCTGGATGGTTCCCACGCTCTACTCCCAGCGCGCGTTGCCGTGGCTGGCGCTGCCGGTGGGCTGGCTGCTGGGCAAGGCGATCCGTCACTGGGTGCGCCCGCCGGGCAGCCAGGCGGCGATCCTCGCAGCATTCTCCACGTTCACCGCCGTGCTTTACGTCAACCTGCTGATGGCCGCGGCGAGCATTGCCGGCCTGATGGGGCTGGGCCTGGTCGACTCGATCCGCACCGCCGGTTTCCCGTTGCTGCTGCAGCTGGCCCAGTTGGGCTGCTCGCCGGCGGACGACGTGTGGTTCGTCGCCGGCATGGGCCTCTCGGCATGGGCGGCATCGCGCGCCGGCCGCCAGCCCAAGCGCGGCTAAGCCTTCCGAGTCAGGCGTCCAGCGTCTTGAGTTCGGCCACCAGCTGGCTGGCCGCCGCCTGGCCGTCGCCATAGAGCATGCGCGCGTTGTCGGCGTAGAACAGGGCGTTCTCGATGCCCGCAAAACCCGTGCCCTTGCCGCGCTTGACCACGATCACCTGTTTGGCGGCGGCCACGTCGAGAATCGGCATGCCGTAGATGGGCGACGCCGGGTCGGTCTTGGCCAGCGGATTCACCACGTCGTTGGCACCGATGACCAGCACCACGTCCGTGGTGGGGAACTCGGGGTTGATGTCGTCCATGTCCGCGATCAAGTCATAAGGCACGCCCGCCTCCGCCAGCAGCACGTTCATGTGGCCGGGCATGCGGCCCGCCACGGGGTGGATGGCGAACTTCACCTTCACGCCGCGCTCGATCAGCAGCTTGGCGAACTCCCACACCTTGTGCTGCGCCTGCGCCACCGCCATGCCGTAGCCCGGCACGATCACCACGCGCTCGGCGTAGGCCATCATCACCGCCGCGTCGCTGGCCTCGATCGGTTTCTGCGCGCCCGCGATGGCCTGCCCCGCCGCGCCGGCTGCCCCGAAGCTGCCGAACAGCACGTTGCCGATGGAGCGGTTCATCGCCTTGGCCATCAACTGGGTGAGCAAGGTGCCCGCCGCGCCCACCACGGTGCCGGCGATGATCATCGCCTCGTTCTGCAGCACGAAACCCTCGAACGCCACGGCCAGGCCGGTGAATGCGTTGTAGAGGGAGATCACCACCGGCATGTCCGCGCCGCCGATGGGCAGGGTCATCATCAGGCCGAACAGCAGGGCCAGCACGAAGAAGGCCACGATCAGCGGCATGGTGAGCTGCCCGCTGGCGATCATCGCCCCCAGCACCACCGCGCCGGCCAGCACCAGCAGGTTCACCACGCGCTGGCCGGGGAACACGAAACGCCTGTCCAGCCAGCCCTGCAGCTTGGCGAAGGCGATCAGCGAGCCGGAGAAACTGACCGAGCCGATCAGCGCGCCCAGCACCGCCAGCGCCAGCTGCGCCGTGCCTGGGGTATCGGCGCCGCTGGCGGTGAACTGGCCGCCATCCAGCAGGGTGACCGACTTGCCGGCGTAGCTGAACAGCTCCGCCGCGCCGATGGCCGCCGCCGCGCCGCCGCCCATGCCGTTGTAGAGCGCCACCATCTGCGGCATCGCCGTCATGGCGACCCGGCGCCCGGACCACCAGGCGGCAGCCACGCCGATCAGCACGGCCGCCAGGATCAGGCCCCGGTTGTGCATGTCCGGCAGGGCCAGGGTGGCCAGCACCGCCACCAGCATGCCCACGCCGGCCCACACGATGCCGCCCCGCGCAGAACGCGGGGAACTCATGCGCTTGAGACCGAGAATGAACAGCAGGGCAGCGAGGAAGTAACAGGCCTTGATCACGTCCGGCAGCCAGGCCATTACTTGCCCTCCTTGCCGGCCTGGGGCTTGCTGGCCTTGAACATTTCCAGCATCCGTTCAGTCACCACGTAGCCGCCGGCGGCGTTGCCCGCGCCCAGCAGCACGCCAATGAAGCCGATGGCCATCTCGAAAGGGGTCTGCGCGTGCCCTAGCGCTATCATGGCACCCACCAGCACAATGCCATGGATGAAGTTGGAGCCTGACATCAAGGGGGTGTGGAGTATCACCGGTACTCTGGCGATGATTTCGTACCCCGTGAAAGCGGCCAACATGAAGATGTAAAGCGCCAGGAAACCGTCGATCATGACCCCTCCCCGCCAGGACTCCGATGCCACCGCATCATACGGTTGCGGGTCAACGCGCGCGAGCGTCGGACGTTGATAGGCAAGGACGTACCGATGGAGTCTCAGGATGGCCGATCCGACGAACCGGACGACGACGGTATGAACAGCGTCGTCTCCACGCTAGAGGGCGACCTGCTGCTCGAAGAAGCCCGGGCGGTGCCGGCTTCCATGGACGCTTTCCTGGCGCAGGTGGAACGCCGCGCCTTCCGCATGGCCGAGCTGAACCTGGGCCACCGCGAAGACGCGCTGGACGCCGTCCAGGACGCCATGCTCAGGCTGGTCAAGCACTACAGCGACAAGCCGGCCCAGGAATGGACGCCCCTGTTCTGGGGCATCCTGCGCCGGCGCATCGTGGATCTGCAGCGCCGCCGCAAGGTGCGCTCGATCATGGTGGGCTGGCTGGGCGGCCGGGACGACGACGGCGACGAGCTGCCCGCCTGGGAACCGGCCGACACTTCGCCGGGCCCGCTGGAGCGATTGACCGATTCGCAGTCGTACGCAGACATGGCCGCGGCCGTGAAACTGCTGCCCCAGCGCCAGCGCGAAGCCTTCATGCTGCGCGTGCTCGAAGGCCTGGACGTGGCGGAAACCGCGCAGGCCATGGGATGTTCGGAAGGGAGCGTGAAAACACATCTGTCGCGCGCGCTGCAACGCCTGCGCGACCAACTGGAGGAATGGCGATGAACGCGCCTGACAACCACCTCGAACTTCGCGCCCGCGCGCTCTATCGCGAGGCGGCGCGCCAACTCGACCCGGCCGTGGCCGCCCGCCTGCGTGCCGCCCGGCGCGAAGCGCTGGCCAGCGCCAGCAAGACCTCGTGGGCGCACCGCCTGCTGGAGCTGCTGCTGCCGGCCGGGGCGTTTGCCGCCATCGCGGTGGTCGCCCTGTTCCTGTCTTCGCCGGTGCAGCGCCCGACCTCGGTCGCGCCGAACTCCGCGCAGACCGTGGACGTGGACGGCGAGCTTCCGCCCGATGCCGCCGTCACCGACCCGACGCTGTACCAGAACATGGACTTCTACGGATGGCTGGCCAAGAACGGCGACAGCGAGGCGAGCAGGTAACCATGCGTCGATGCCGTGTTTTCGTGTCGCTGCTTCTTGTCCTCGGACTCGGCGGCATCGCAACCAGCGCCATGGCCCAGCAGGTGCCCCCGCCGGGACCGCCGCCGGGCGACTTCCCGCACGGGCCACCCCCGCCCGGCATGCTTCCGCCGGGTCCCCGGCCCGTGCTGCCGCCCGGACCACCGCCGCCGCCCCGCCCGTGGCAGACGCTCTCCGCGCAGGATCGCGAGATGCTCGGCCCGGTGGCGGACAAGTGGGACACGTTCCCGCCGCAGAAGCAGGCACGCCTGCTGCAGCGCGCGCAGGAGTGGGAAAGCCTGCCGCCGGCGGAGCGCGAGCGGGCCCGCCAGAATTTCGAGCAGTGGCAGAAGATGACGCCGCAGCAGCGCGAACAGGTGCGCGAGAACAGCAAGCGCTTCCAGGAACTGTCGCCGCAGGAGCGCGCGCAACTGCACGACGCCTTCCAGCGCTTCCAGCAACTGTCGCCGGAGCAGCAGGAACAGCTGAGGCGCCAGTGGCATCACGACATGCGCAACGGCCCCATGGGCCCGCCGCCGCCACGGCACTGAACGAAAAGCCCCGCCATGGCGGGGCTTTTTTGTGGGCGGGTTCAACGCGCTGGTTCAAAGCGTCGCGATAACGCTCATTCCCCTCACCGTCATTCCGGCGCAGGCCGGAATCCAGTGGCGAAGGTGCTCGGTTATCGCGTGACGTCAAAGCGTTCGATTCTTCCGCGAAAACCGCACGAGGCGGTCACTGGATTCCGGCCTGCGCCGGAATGACGGTGAGGGAACCCTATCGCTGTCGGAAATCGTGCACCGCCTTGAAGGCAACCCACCGCAAGCCTCCACCTCACCCCTGAAACTTCGCCTCACCATCACGCGTGATGCAGCTCTTGGCCACCAGCTCGTCATTGAAATCCGGCGCCAGCGTTCCACCCTGTATCAACAGTTCAAGGAAGTTGTACACGTTGCGCGCGATCATTTCGGAGGCGTGCAGCGGTGCGCCGGCCGGCAGGTTGAGCGGGCCCAGGATCACCACGCTCTGATGCTCCACACGCTGGCCCGGCTGGGTCAGTTCGCAGTTGCCGCCGCCTTCGGCGGCAAGGTCCACGATGAGCGCGCCGGGCTTCATGCCGTCCACCATGGCGCGGGTCAGGATCCTGGGTGAAGGGCGACCGGGCACGGCCGCAGTGGTCACCACCACGTCCACACTCTTCAGGTGTTCGGCCAGCGCCTGCTGCTGCGCGGCGCGTTCCTCCGCGGTGAGCTCGCGCGCATAGCCGCCGCTGCCCGCCGCGCTCACGCCCAGCTCGATGAACTTGGCGCCCAGCGACTCCACCTGTTCGCGGGTTTCGGGGCGCACGTCGTAGCCTTCCGTCTGCGCACCCAGGCGGCGCGCCGTGGCGATGGCCTGCAGGCCCGCGACGCCTGCGCCGATCACGAGCACGCGCGACGGACGGATCGTGCCGGCCGCGGTGGTGAGCATGGGGAAGAATTTCGGCGACGCTTCGGCGGCGATCAGCATGGCCCGATAGCCAGCCACGGCGGCCTGCGAACTGAGCACGTCCATCGCCTGCGCGCGCGTCGTGCGCGGCAGCAGCTCCAGCGCGAACGCGGTGAGACGGCGCTGGCCCATCGTCTCGATGCGCGCGGCGGCGCCGTAGGGCCGCAACTGGCCCACCACCACTGCGCCTTCGCGCAGGCGAGGCCACACGCTGTCATCGGGAGGAAGCACGCAGGCGAATACATCCGCCTGCGCCAGCACGCTGTTCGCATCGGCGAATTCGACGTCGGCATAGGCATCATCGGGAAAACCGGCCGCCGCACCGGCGCCGCGTTCCAGCAGCACGCGGACATCCTTGCCGCGCAATTTTTTCGCCACCTCGGGTGTGATCGCCACGCGGCGTTCGCCGGCGGCGGTCTCGCGCAATGCGGCCACGGTGATCGGCATCGTGCATCCCCTGCGGAAAGGTTCCGGCATCGTAGCCGAAGGCCCGCCGCGCAAACCACCGGCCACTTGCGCTGGCCCGCCCGAGGGAGTTAACTGGCCCGCCACCGGCAACCGGACCGCCCTGGGCGATCGTGTCGGCGGGGATCCCCGTGATGGAGATCCCGATGACTGAAGTCGTTGTTCCCGATGTCCTGCTGAACCTGGCGCGCCAGGCGCGCGAAAACGCCTATGCACCCTATTCCCGCTTTCTGGTCGGCGCCGCGCTGGTCACGCGCGACGGGCGCCACTTCACCGGCTGCAATGTGGAAAACGGTGCCTACGGCCTGTGCAACTGCGCCGAGCGCACCGCGTTGTTCTCGGCCGTGGCGGCCGGTTGCCGTCCGGGAGATTTCGTGGCGCTCGCCGTGATCGGAGACACGCAAGGGCCGATCAGCCCCTGCGGCGCGTGTCGCCAGGTCATGTCGGAACTGTGCGGTGACGCCATGCCGGTATGGCTGGGCAACCTGACGGGCGACGTGCAGGAAACCACGGTGGGAACGTTGCTGCCGGGTTCTTTCAGCCTGGCAACGTAAGAGCAGGAGTGAGTGAAGAGGAGTGAGTAGTGAGAGAAGGCGAGCGGTAGTCTCACTACTTACTGCTCTTCACTCGTTTCTCTTGCGCCTTTAGCATCAACCTTATTTTCCCGGACTTCCCCATGTCCCACCCTCTTTCCCTGCTGCAGCAACGCCACTCGGTTCCCTCGCGCCAACTGGGCGAGCCCGGTCCGGATGCCGCCACGCTGCAAGCGCTGCTGGAAGCGGCCATCCGCGTGCCCGACCACGGCAAGCTCGAACCCTTCCGACTGATCCTGCTGCAAGGCGATGCCAAGCTCGCCTTTGGCGCGCGGCTGGCCGAGCTTTCGCTGCGGGTGAACCCGCACATGGCCGACGCCAAGCGCGAGAAGGACCGCACGCGCTACGACTTCGCCCCGCTGGTGGTGGCGGTGATCGCGCGCATCGACGCCAGCAGCACGGTACCAGTAATCGAGCAGCAGCTCAGCGCCGGTTGCGTCGCCTACAACCTGCTGCTGGGTGCAGGGGCGCTGGGCTTCGGGGCGCAATGGCTCACCGGCTGGGCCGCGTACAACCGCGAGGCCGCCGCCATCCTCGGCCTTGCGGACAACGAACAGGTGATCGGCTTCGTGCACATCGGCACGCCGCAGATCGACGTACCCGACCGCGAACGCCCCGTGCTCGCGAACCTGGTCAGCACATGGACGCCATGAGCCGTCCAGCCGTCCATCTGATCGATGGCAGTCTTTACGTGTTCCGCGCGTGGCACTCCATGCCGGACGAATTCCACGACGCGGACGGCCATCCGGTCAACGCGGTGCACGGCTTCACGCGCTTTCTGTGCGAACTGCTGGAACGCGTGAAGCCCGAGCACCTGGCCGTGGCGTTCGATGCGTCGCTCACCACCTCGTTCCGCAACGCGATCTATCCCGCCTACAAGGCCAACCGCGAATTGCCGCCGCCGGATCTGGAACGCCAGTTCGTGCTGTGCCGCGACGTGGCGCTGGCGCTGGGCGTGCCCGTGCTGATCGACCATACCTACGAGGCCGACGACCTGATCGGCAGCGCGCTGTGGACGCTGCGTGGCCACGGCTTCCGCAGCGTGATCGTCTCGGCGGACAAGGACTTCGGCCAGTTGCTGGGCGAGCACGACGAACAGTGGGACTACGCGCGCAACCTGCGCTGGGGCCCCGCGGGCGTGCATGAAAAAATGGGCGTGCATCCGCACCAGGTGGCGGATTTTCTCGCCCTGTGCGGCGACGCGGTCGACAACATCCCCGGCGTGCCCGGCGTCGGCGCGAAGACGGCCGCCGCCCTGCTCGCGCATTTCGGCAGCCTGGATGCCTTGCTGGACCGCGTGGACGAAGTGCCTTTCCTGCGCCTTCGCGGCGCCGCCAGTTGCGCCGCGAAGTTGCGCGAGCATGCGGAGGCGGCACGGCTTTATCGCCGCCTGACCCGCATCGCGCTCGACGCGCCGGTGCCCACCGAAATCGACGGGCTTCGCCGCCTGCGTGGCGAGGCGGAGGCGATGGAAGCGCTGTGCGAACGCTTGCGTTTCGGCCCGCTGACACGCACGCGCCTGAAGGCCTTGCTGGCCTGAGCGCCGCGCACGGGACGCGTTGCTCGCGCTAGCATGGCGCCATGCAAGGCGTCCCTTCCACCTTCAACTCGACGCGCGATGCCGCGGAATTCCGCCTGGCACGGCACCGGCCGGGCGTGGAGCTGTATCGCGCGCACATCGTGCGCCACGCCTTCGATCCGCACACGCACGACGGCTTTGGACTGGGTGCCATCGAATCGGGCGTGGAGCGTTTCCGCTATCGCGGCGCCGACCATCTGGCCCCGCCTGATTCGCTGGTGATGATGAATCCCGACGAGTTGCACACGGGCCGCGCCGAAACCGAAGGCGGCTGGCATTACCGCATGGCCTATATCGAGCCCTCGGTGGTCGCCGACGTGACGGGCGAGCCCGGCTGGTGGTTCAGCGACGTGGTGCGCGAGGATTTGCCTAGTGCACGGCAGATCACCGCCTTGCTCGACGCCTTGTGGCAGGCGCGCGAGCCGCTGGCCTTCGACAGCCTGCTGCTCCAGTTGCTCAGCCTGTTCCGCGCCCACGCGCGCGTGCCGCGCAAGGCCATCGATGGCGCGCCCGCGCGGTTTGCGCCCGTCGTCGATTATCTGCACGCGCATCTCGCGCAACGGCTGACGCTCGACGAGCTGGCTGCCGTGGCCGGCCTGAGCCCGTTCCATTTCCTGCGGCAGTTCCAGGCGCAGCATCACGCCACACCGCAGCAGATGCTGATGGCGTTCCGGCTGGCGGAAGCGAAACGTCGCCTGTCGCGCGGCGAGGCGCCGGCGCAGGTGGCCGCCGCCGTGGGCCTGGCGGATCAAGCCCATCTCACGCGGGCGTTCGCGCGGCGCTACGGTGTGACGCCGGCGCGTTATCAGCGCGCGCTGCGCTGCTGAGCGAAGCGACCGCCGCAATCTGGTACAAGACGGCGCCGCGCGGTTCCGCCACGCTGGCGGCATGTGGACAGGCATTCTCTACGCACTCGCCGCCGGCCTCATGTGGGGTCTGGTGTTCATCAGCCCGCTGCTGCTGCCGGAATATCCGGCCGCATTGCAGTCGGTGGGACGCTACCTCGCCTTCGGCGTGATCGCCTTGCCGCTGGCATGGATGGACCGCCGCGCGCTGCGCCTGCTGTCGCGCGAAGACTGGCTGGAGGCGCTCAAGCTGTCCGCCGTGGGCGGTCTGCTCTATTACCTGTGCCTGGCCAGCGCGATTCAACTTGCTGGCGCGCCCCTGCCGACCATGATCATCGGCACGTTGCCCGTGGTGATCGCGATCACCGCAAACCTGCGCGACGCGCATCGCGACGGCCGCCTGCCGTGGCTCGCGCTGGCGCCGTCGCTGGTGCTGATCGGCATGGGCATTGCCTGCGTGAACCGGGCGGAGCTGGCGACGCTCGATCATCCCTCGGGCATGGATTTGTGGCGCTATGCGCGCGGCGGCTTACTCGCGGCCGGCGCGGTGGCGTGCTGGACGTGGTATCCGCTGCGCAACGCCGATTGGCTGCGGCGCCATCCGGATCGCAGCCCGCGCACCTGGGCCACGGCGCAGGGACTGGCCATGCTGCCGCTCGCGCTGGCCGGCTACGCCCTGCTGTGGTCGCTGATGAAAGTGGGCGGCAACCCGTTCGCCATGCCGCTCGGGCCGCAGCCCTGGCGATTCATTGGCCTGATGGCGGCCATCGCGCTGTTCTCCTCCTGGTTGGGCTCGCTGTGCTGGAACTCGGCAAGCCAGCGGCTGCCGACGGCGCTCGCCGGTCAGCTGATCGTGTTCGAGACCCTGGCGGCGCTGGCCTACGCCTTCGTGCTGCGCGGCCACCCGCCCGGTGCGCTGACGCTCACCGGCGTGGCCCTGCTGGTGGCCGGCGTGGCCTGGGCCGTGCGCATCAAGCCGCGGCCGGTGGAGCTGGCGGTGGAGTGAGCTGGCCTTGCTTCAGGGGCACTCACGATCCAAGCGAGGATCATCCCCCTCACCGTCATTCCGGCGCAGGCCGGAATCCAGTGGCGAGCAACTTGGCTGGTCGCGATAGTCGGTCACGTTCGATGACTCATTTCGCGACAACCCAACGAGGACGCGACTGGATTCCGGCCTGCGCCGGAATGACGGTGAAGGAAATGGATGCTCGGGCGCCATGTAAGCAGGCGGCAAAACGAGCGGACCCCGAAGGTTGTCGCTGACATATCGGCACGGCAACATGCAGAACTTCAATTCCGCCGAACGATCACGCCGATGAATCATCCAGACCGCATTCCCCACGACGCCAGCGCGCCGGTGGAAACCCTCTACGTCGGCAAGTGGCTGAGCCTGCGCAAGCGCGGGCGCTGGGAATACGCCGAGCGCAACAACCCGGGCGGCGCGGTGATCATCCTGGCGGTGACGCCGGAGGACAAGGTGCTGTTCGTGGAGCAGTACCGCGTGTCCATCCTCAAGAACACCATCGAGATGCCGGCCGGCCTGGTCGGCGACCTGCACGAGCATGGCGACGAAGACGCGCTGCTCGCCGCCGGCCGCGAGCTGGAAGAGGAAACCGGCTATCGCTGCAAGCGCCTGGAATTCGTGCACGAGGGGCCGTCCTCCTCGGGCATGAGCACCGAGATGATCGCCTTCGTGCGCGCCTGGGATCTTGAGAAGGTCGGCCCCGGCGGCGGTGACGAGTCCGAGAACATCATCGTGCACGAGGTGCCGCGCACGCAGGCCGGCCAATGGCTGTTCGCCCGGGCCGCCGAAGGTTATTCGATCGATCCCAAGCTGTTCGCGGGGCTGTGGTTCATCGAGCACGCCGGGCTGAAGATACCAAGCTGAACGCCTTCCCCGGCACGGGCTAAAGATTTTGGCGGGGTCGCCGATGTGAGTCATGTCGAACCATTCCGACTTGACCACATCACGGACGCCCCTTTATGAAGAAGACCCTGATCGCCGCCGCCCTGTTCCTGGCCGCCCCGCTGGCCGCCCACGCCGCCTGCGCCCCGACCGACTTCGCCGTGCAGGACTTCAAGATGAAGCTCGTCGGCGCCGGCGCCGCCGCCCGCCTGAGCCTGAGCGGCCAGCTGGTGAACCACTGCGCCGAGGCCGCTGCCGCGCAGATCAGCATCGATGCGAAGGACGGCTCCGGCAAGGTCCTGCAGAGCAAGAAGGGCTGGCCGGCCGGCACCACCAACATCGGCCCCGGCCAGTCGGTGGAATTCGACCTGGGCCGCCTGTTCCGCTTCGATCCGGAAATGCAGCAGTACACCGTCGGCGTGGCCGATGTGCGCACCTGGTAACCCCACGTTCTGCTTTGGTTCTTGAGGCCCCTTCGGGGGCCTTTTTTTTCGCCCGTGCACCGGGGCTCAACAAAATGTGACGCAGTTCAAGTTTTTGGGGCGTTGTCCGATATGCTCTGAGAGATATCGCCACCGCCTCATCGGAGGCCCAGGGTCCCTTCCGGCCAGAAGGGCGCGCTGGCACCAGGGAGCGCCATGCACCTCGACATTCCTACCCTCACCATCATCAGTCTGCTGATGGGTATCGGCGCGTCGGTGGGCTTTACCTCCTTGCTGGCGGTACTGAACACGCAGAAGGTCCTGCGCATCTGGGTGGCCAGCATCTGGGTCAACACCGTGGCCATTACGCTGATCGGGCTGCGCAACTACATTCCCGACGTCCTCTCCATCGTCGTCGGCAACGGCCTGCTGATCACCGGCAACGTGCTCACGCTGAAGGGCATCGCCCAGCACGTGGGCGCGGCGCTGCGCTGGCGCTGGCCGTGCAGCTTCGCGCTGGTCTATACCGGCGCCATCGCATGGTTCGCCTACGTCACGCCCAACCTTGGCGCGCGGCTGCTGGCCGGCAGCCTGCAGGCCATGGCGTTCAACTTCGCCTATGCGTACCTGCTGCTGCGCTACGGCGAGCCGGACATCCGCAAGAGCTGCCGCATCGCCGCCGTGGTGCTGATCGCCAGTGGCCTGTTCTACCTGGCACGCGCCTTCCTGCCCCTCGCGCCCGCTGCCGGCCAGAACATCATGACGGGCGGCCTGCCGGTGGCCGCCACGTACACCATCGGCATCCTCACCACGCTGGCTTCGTACTTCGCCCTGCTGCAGCTGATCACCGAACGCCTGGTGGTGGACCTGCGCCGCGCGGCGCGCACCGATGGCCTCACCGGCCTGCTCAACCGCAGCGCCATCGTGGCGGAAGGACGCGCCGCGCTGGAGCGCTGCCTGGAACGCGGACAGCAGTTCGCCCTGATGATCTTCGACCTCGACCACTTCAAGCAGATCAACGACCGCTGGGGCCACGACGCGGGCGATGCGGTGCTGCGCCACGTCACGCAGCGGCTGCGCGACGCGATCCAGTGGCCGGGCCACCTGGCCAGCCGCTACGGCGGCGAGGAGTTCGTCGTCGCCCTGCCCGGCGCCTCGCTGGAACAGGGCCTGGCCGCCGCCGAGCGCCTGCGCCACGCGCTCGCCCATTCCCACGCCAAGGTCGGCAGCCAGCCGATTCCCGTCACCGCCAGCATCGGCGTGGCCGTGGCGCGGCCGGGCACGCGCTTCGAGCATCTGGTGCGGCAGGCCGACCACGCCATGTACCGCACCAAGTTCGACGGCCGCAACGGCGTCAGCGCGGCGGACGAACACCATGTCCGCCTGGCGGAAGCCGGCGACACCCGCTGTTGATCCACAGCGCCCGTAGCCCGGATGCAGCCGAAGGCGGAATCCGGGATCGCGCCACCATGCCAGGCGAACAGCCAGCCTGATGCGCGGCGCGGCGAGATTGTTTGGCTAACGCTCCGATGTCCCGGATTCCGCTGCGCTGCATCCGGGCTACAGGCTACGTGCTACATGCACATCAGATCGGATCGTCGATGGACTTGGCGAGCCCGGTGAAAAGCTTCGGGCCGGTCTCGGTCATATGCCAGCAGTCTTCCAGGCGTATGCCGAATTCGCCGGGGATATAGAGCCCGGGCTCATCGGAGAAGCACATGCCGGCCGCCAGTGGCGTGGTGTCGCCATGCACGAGATACGGCGGCTCGTGGCCGTCCAGGCCGATGCCGTGGCCGGTGCGATGGGGAAGACCCGGCAGATGGTAGCCGGGGCCCCAGCCTTCCTTTTCGTAGTAGGCGCGCACGGCGTCGTCGATGGCGCCCACCGGTGTGCCGAGCTTGGCGGTGGCGAGTGCGATTTCCTGGCCGCGCTTGACGGTGTCCCACACCTTGCGCTGTTTCGCGGTCGGCTGGCCCATCACCCAGGTGCGCGAGATGTCGGACTGGTAGCCATGCACGGCGCAGCCCACGTCCATCAGGATCACCGAACCCTCGCGCAGCGTCTGCGGCTGGTGCGAACCGTGCGGATAGGCGCTGGCTTCGTTGATCAGCACCAGGGCGAACTCCGGCGCGCCGCCCAGGGCGACAGTGGCGGCGTTCATCATGTCGCCGATCTCGTCCGGGCGCATGCCGGCACGAACGTGGCCGTGGACGTAACGCAGCGCCGCCAGGGTGACGTCGTTGGCGATCTGCATCAAGGCGAGTTCGGCCGGTGACTTGATCAAGCGGACAGCCTTCACCAACGCATCGCCGGAAACCACTTGATACGCGCCGTTGCTCGCATCGCGCACGCCGTCGACGATGAACAGTCGCGTGGTGGCTTCGAAAGCGATGGCGCCAGAGGTGACGCCGCGATCGCGCAGCCCACCCACGATGCGGGCGAACGGACTTTCATGCTCGTTCCACGGCCGCACGTCGCCGCCCACTGCCAGGGTCTCGCGAATCGAGGGCTCCTCGAATGCCGGCGTGACCACGACGATGTCGCCCTTGGCCGGAATCACGGCCGCCGTCGTGCGTTCCGAGCGATGCCATTGGATGCCGGTGAAGTAATCCAGGCTCGAACCGGATTCCAGGATCAGGGCGCCGATCTTCCGCTCCACCATCAGCTGCTGCAGCCGGGCGATGCGCGCGCGGCGCTCCTCCACCGAAATCGGCTTGGCGTTGCCGGTCATCGAGGTCAGCCCGCTCACACCGGCGGCCGCAGCGGGCGCGGCCTGCGCCGAGCGGCCCGGCAGCAGCAGGGCGGCAGATGCGGCGGTGGCGGCTACCGTTCCCGCAAGAAAGTCACGACGACGCATGGCGGCTCCGAAGCGATACATAGGATGTTTCCCCAGTATGACTCCGGAATCGGGGACGCGACTACCATCACGCCCTGTGCCGAAACGCACTTTCGCTTCGGCCCGAAGGCACGCCCGCCCTGGCGTTGCGCTTCAGTGGCGATGCTTTCCGCGAGCAGGCGAAAGGCTGGGCGCCGTGCCGGTCCATCGCTTGTAGGCCTGGGAAAACGACGAGAGATCGCTGAAACCCAGCCGTTCGGCGACCTCGCTAAGGGAATGGTGCGGATGGCTCAGCCATCGGTCCGCCTTGGCGCGTCGGCTCTCTTCCAGCAGTTCGCGGAATGACGTGCCATCGTCGTGAAACCAGCGCTTGAGGCTGCGTTCGCTGGTGCAGAGAAAGGCAGCGACGTCCGCCAGTCTCGGCGGGCACGCGTCGGGCGCAGCGGCCAGATACTCGCGCACCAGCGTCGGCGTATCCAGCCGTGTGCGGCGCTGCTCGACCAGCTCTTCGCACATGCGCTCGCACATGGCCGCCGTCATGGCGTTCGCCTGCGGCAGCGCGCGCCCGGTCAGCACGCGTGGAATGGCGACAAGATCTTCCGACGACTGCCAGCGCGGTGCGCAACCCAGCTCCTTCACCAGTTCATTCCTGATCGCAACCGACGCAGGATCGCCGCGCAGCCGCATGGTCTTCAGCGGAGCGGCGACGCCAGTAATGTCGCTCAGCACGCGCACCGTGGCTCCCATGGCGCGCTCGACGACAAACTGCTGCAGCTCGGCGTCCAGATGCAGGGGAGGCTCGAACAACAGCGTGTCCAGCTCGCCATCGCGACGGTGCACGATGGCGGCATAGCTATACGTCAACGGCAGAAAGCGTTGCGCCAGGCGCAAGGCATCGAGGGCCGTGGCGCTGCTCATCATGCCCAGGCCCAGCACGCCATAGGCAGACAGCCGATACCCCAGGCCCAGTTGCAAGCCCAGGCCCGCGCTCGCGGGATAGAAGCGCAGCAGGTTGGCGATGACGGCCAGTTCCTTGCCTGGGCTGAGACTGACCTGCGCGTTATCGAGCTGCGCCTGAGTCAGCCGCGTGCCGGCGAGCAACTGCGTCGCTGCAAGACCACGGCGCCGTCCGAATTCCAGCAACAGACGAACGCTGGCGGGACTGCGGGTGAAGTTCCAGAAGTTCATGCGCAGGCCAGGAAGCCGATGCCGCCACCATTATATGCATGGCCCAAAGCATAAAGCGGCTGGCCTGAGCCGCCATCGGCCCGCCGCCATGCGCTGAATAAGCTGCGCACGCAGCAACAGCATTCCTTCCGGAGACTTCGATGAACTACACCGATCAGGCGGCCTGGCGGAAGATTCAGTCGTTCCTCCCGCAGGCCTATCAGCTACAACCTGTCCAGGAACCGCAGGAAGAATGGTGGCCGTGGCGTCGGCATCGCATCCATCTCGACAGCTACCGCAACCCGGCAGCGCCGCTGAAGATCATCCTGTTCCATGGCGTCGGCACGAACGGCCGCCAGATGTCGACCATCCTCGGCGCCCCGCTCGCCCGCCTCGGCTTCGAGACCATCGCCATCGACATGCCAGGCTACGGCCTCACCGAAGTGGCCCCAGGTTCACACGTGCGCTACGGCGATTGGGTGCAGGCCGGTAGCGATCTGATCGACGCCGAGCTCGCCAAGGACGCGCGCCCCATCGTGCTGTACGGGCTGAGCGCGGGCGGCATGGCGACTTACCACGTCGCCGCGTTGAACCGTAAGGTCAAGGGCATCGTCGGCATGACCTTCCTCGACCAACGCCTGCAGCAAGTGCGCGATGAAACGGCGCTCAATATCGTCATGAGCCGCATCGGCGGCCCCTTGCTGACATTCGCCGCCGCAAGCCCGCTCGCCGGCATGCGGCTGCCGATGTCGCTGGCGAGCAAAATGCACGCACTCGTCAACGACAAGGCCGCGCTGAAGGCATGCATGGCGGACAGAACCTCCGCCGGCAACTGGGTCACCACGCGCTTCCTCGCCAGCTACATGAACTACAAGCCAGCCATCGAACCCGAGCACTTCGACGTGTGCCCCATCCTCCTGACACAGCCTGCGCAAGACCGTTGGACACCGCTGCATCTCAGCGAGCTTTTTCTTGGCCGCATCCGCCATGTGCCGGTCCGCAAGGTGATGCTGGACAACGCGGGACACTATCCCCTGGAGCTGCCGGGGCTCGATCAGATGGTGGCGGCCATACGCACGTTTCTTGACGGCGTCATCCAGGAAGCAACATGAAGCGCGACCCACGCGTGGCGTAGGCCATTGAAGCATCGCGATAGAGTCCTTACGCCTGATGATTCCACTTGAGGATGGCGCGAACCTCGCGCTCGTAGCCCAGCACGCTCACCGCCGCTGTATCCAGCACAAGGTGCGCGCCCAGCGACGGCGCGCCGGTGGCCCATACGGCGGCGAGCGTGCGCAGGAAGTGTGCGTGCGAGAACAGCGCGATATGGCGCGCGCCGCGGCTCAGCAGGCGATCGATCAGCGCCTGCGCCCGCATGCCCACCTGCGCGGCGTTCTCGCCCTCGGGCATGGGCGATGTCCACACCGACCAGCCGGGCGCGTCCTTGCGGATATCCGCCGTCGTGCGGCCTTCGTAGATGCCGTAATTCCACTCGTGCAGGTCGGGCTCTATCTGCGCCTGATCGCCGAGGCCGGCGAGTTGGCAGGTGTCGATGGCGCGCTGCATCGGGCTGGTCAGCACGAGGTCGAAGGTCTGCGTCGCGAGCAGCGGTGCAAGCGCGGAGGCCTGCTGGCGACCGCGCTCAGTCAGCGCAATGTCGGTGATGCCGGTGTGCTGGCCGGACTGGCTCCATTCGGTTTCGCCGTGGCGAATCAACCAGAGATGTGGGCCGGGCGTCGACGTTGTTGGATTCATGTGCGGCAGGCAAGAGGACAATGAGCGCCATTGTGCGCTGCGAAACGCGGCCTTGTCGCGCGTCGGCCTCAGTGCGAGGAAACAAACTCCGACGCCGCCTGCGCGGGCGGTATCGCGAAGTTCTCCCGCATGCGCCGCACTTCCGCCGCGGGCGGCAGGCCAAAGAGTCGCTTGAACTCGCGATTGAACTGCGATGCGCTGGCGTAGCCCACGGCATAACCCGCCGCTTCCGCCGTCATGCCCTGGCGCACCATCAGCAGGCGCGCCTGATGCAGCCGCGTGGACTTGAGGTATTGCATGGGCGAAGTTTGCGTCACCGCCTTGAAGTGGCTGTGGAACGAGGGCACGCTCATCCCGGCCTCGGCCGCCAGCTGCGCCAGATCGATCGGCTGGTCATAAGCCGCATGGATGCGGCGTAGCGCCTTCCCTATCCGGCCGAACCGGCCACGCATGCCCAGCGCCGAGCGCAAGGCCGCGCCCTGCGCACCGGTGAGCACCCGAAAATAGATTTCACGCAACAACGTGGACCCAAGCACCGCCGCATCGAGCGGCTCGCACATCGCTTCCAGAAAACGCAGCACGGATGCCTGAAGCGCATCGTCCATCGGGCTGGACATCATGCTTTGCGGCGCCGGCGTATCGACATGCAGCTGATGCTGGTCGATCTGAAGCATCAGCTCCGCCGCCAGCTGGAAATCGAGATGCATATAGATGGCCAGCAGCGGATGCTCCGGCGTTCCATCCGACTCCATCGTGAAGGGAACGGGCACCGCGACGGCCAGATAGTGCTGCTGATCGTAGAGATAGACCTGCCTGCCGAAATACCCGCGCTTGCGCCCCTGGCACACGATCACGATGCCCGGGTCGTACAGCACCGGCGTGCGCGACAGCATGCGATCCGAACGCAGGATGCGCACGCCCGGCAAGGCCGTGAGGTTGTACCCCTCCTCAGACGCCAGCCTGCGCGCGAGCGCCACCATCCGGCGGGCCGCAGCCGTCGGCGCGGACTGAATCGTTTTGCCGCCGACATTGGGATTCATAGAAATAGGCAATAAAACCAGCAGAAATGGCGTCCAGTGGGGACCTGCCGATGGGTATTGTGCATCCTCTCACCCATCAGGAGCCATCGCCATGTCGGCAGCCAAAACCCTACTCATCACCGGCGTCAGCAGCGGATTCGGCCGGGCGCTCGCGCAGGAGGCGCTGGCGAGGGGACACCGCGTGGTCGGAACCGTGCGAAGCGAACCGGCGCGCCAGGCATTCGAGGCGCTGGTCCCGGGCAACGCCGTCGGCCGCGTGCTGGACGTCACGCACGCCGATGCGATCGATGGTGTCGTTGCCGAGATCGAGCACAACGTGGGCGCGGTGGACGTGTTGATCAACAACGCCGGCTACGGCCACGAAGGCATACTGGAAGAGTCGCCCCTGGAAGAAATGCGCCGCCAGTTCGACGTGAACGTCTTCGGCGCCGTGGCCATGATGAAGGCCGTGGTGCCCTACATGCGCAACCGACGACGAGGCCACATCCTCAACATCACCTCGATGGGCGGCCACATCACCCTGCCCGGCATCGCCTACTACTGCGGCAGCAAGTTCGCGCTGGAAGGCATCTCGGAAGTGCTCGGCAAGGAAGTCGCACCACTCGGCATCGCCGTCACCGCCGTGGCGCCCGGCTCCTTCCGCACCGACTGGGCAGGACGCTCCATGGTCCGCACGCCCCGCGCCATTCCCGATTACGACGAGCTGTTCGATCCCATTCGCGTGGCGCGCCAGCAGAAAAGCGGCAAACAGCTGGGCGATCCTGCAAAAGCAGCACGCGCCATGCTGGACATCATCGCCAGCCCCTCACCGCCTTCCCATCTGTTGCTGGGCAGCGATGCGCTGGAACTGGTCCGCAGGAAACTGGCTGACCTCGCCGCCGAGATCGATCAATGGGAAACCGTATCGCGCTCGACGGATGGCTGATCGCATCTACGTAGCCCGGATGAAGCCAACGGTGTAATCCGGGATCGCCGGCCGCCCACACATGCGCAAACACGCAAACGTTGCCGTGCCCCGGATTCCCGCTTCGCTTCATCCGGGCTACTTCAAGCCTCGTGCCCTCAGCCCAGAGGACCGAGGGCACGGCCGGATGATTACTGACAGGTGGAGAACTTGAACGATTCCAGACGCGTGCTCCAGTTGAACGAGCCCGTCGTCCTGAGGTACTCGTTGGTGTACCAGAACGTGCAGTCATCCGCCGGGTCGACGGTCATGGCGCTGTAGTCGCCCCAGCGCGAGAGGTTGTTGCCGCTCTGCGAACCCAGGCCTTCGATGATGCTGCTTTCCGCCTGCATCGTGTTCAGCGGGTCCGTCGCCAGACGGCCGGTGTAGCGGATGGCCGGGTGGATCGCGCTGCTGGACGCGCTGTAGCCAAGCGCCATGTTGCCCTGCTTGTCCATGGCGACCGAGCCCAGCCAGCGGAACGTAGTGTCGGGTGCGAAGGTGGACTGCTGGTACACCACCGGCGCCGTGCCCGGATTGCGGATTTCATACCAGCGCACGCCCGTGTACGGGTTCTGCTTGGTGGTGCCGACCTTCACCGAATGCGTGGCGACAAGCGCTTCGTGATCGGTGAAGTTGCGGTACGCCAGGCGGAACATCATGCGATCGCCCAGCGAATCCAGCTTCTGGTTGGTGCCGGACTGGGGCACGCAGGTGCCGCCACCGCAAGCCGTGGCAAAGGACGCCACCGGCAAGGCCGTGGGGCCGGTCAGCGTGGTGTTGGCCGTGTTGGTCCAGTCGACGTGGAACTTCCACAGGTTCAACTGGCCCGCCGTGAAGTTGATCAGGTAGTTCGGCGAGCCGGCCGGCGGTGCCGTGGAACCATCCAGGTCGGACGGGAGCACGCCGCCGTAACTCGTGGACAACTGGAAGCATTGCTGCGTGGCCGCGGCACCGCTCAGCATCGCATTGCGGTCGTAGGCGCACAGCTTGGCGCCGGCGAACGTATTGCCGTTGAACATGTTGAAGGTTTCGTAATACGCGTCCGGCCACACGCCCATCTTGGGGTAGTCAGGGAACACGTTGCCGTAGGGGAACGCGTAGCGGTAGTACGCACCGGTGGCATCACTGGTGGCCGAAACGGCCACGCACTCGTAGTACGGCGCCGCCGTCACGGCAAACTGGGAAATCACCCAGCGGCCGGCGGCCTTGTCGTACACCACCGTCGCATCGCCGTCGTTGTCGGTTTCGCATGGGCCGCCAAAGCCCGACCACAGCGTGTTGGTGGCTACGGGCCCGTAGACCACATTCTTGGTCGACTTGTCGAACACCGCGAAGCCGCTGTTGACGATCTGCACGTACTGGGTGGCACCCACGGCACCGTTGGTATCCGGCGGCGCACTGTTTACCGTGAAGGTACCCTGCGGGCCACTGAAGCCGTTGCCGACGCCATCGACACCGGAACCGGCTGTGGGCGCGGCCACGCCGCTGGTTCCGCCTTGCACGGCACCGTCCGTCGGATTGCCCGGGCCATCCAGCCACGGCAGCGGACGCGCGGGATGGTTGTGGCCGCTCTTGGAGAAATCGTCAGGACGCGGCATCACGCCACGCAGCGAGTGAAGCTGATCGTGCTGTACCGCAGAGGTCACTTCAGGCGCGGATTGCGTATCCGCGTGAGCCGTGCCCGCCAGACTCAAAGCGATGGCAGCGCAAAGCATGCTGCAGCCAAACCCGGTTGCTCTCACAAACATGAGTCCCCTCCAGTCAATGTCATGACTTACGAAAAGGCCGGATTGCGCATACGACGCGTACGGCCGCGGTGATGACCGCAGCGCAACGCTCAGAACCGGAATCCCCTCGTCGAAACACTGCATCCCTGCAGCGCCTCCCCACGGCGAAGGTGCGCAGGACCTTGCGCCGCCATCCTTGCCGTCAGCTTTCAAGGCGCCGAGAAATCGAGAAGAACATCGGCTTATGTGACGCGTTCAACGCATGAGTGGAGATGACGGCAAATTCACGATGAAGGGAGTACCGCCGCACCTCAACGTGAGCGAGGCAAGCCTGTCGATCAGGGTTTTCGAGAATCAGCCAAGGCGAACGGCCTCATGTCGTTCGTGGCATCAACGTGTCCCATGGCAATGGGTGTCGTCCATGCGCATCGGCACGGCTGGCGATGCATGAGGGATCTCATGCACAGCGCCGCGAATGCCGTATCGCCAGCGTGCATGGCGTCCTCTCTCCCCTTCCGTTGATCGAGTGCCAGACGCCAAAAACTGCTCAGACATCTATTGCCTTGTCTTGCTTCAGGTTCACGCCAGCTAGACGGCCCTGCCCTTCGATCAATGGTGGGCACGTGCGAATGCGAGTATCGTCCCGCCCGCATATGCCACATATGCAAACGTGCGCGGACGCATGCCGGTGCTGCCGGCATCAGCGTTTCTGCAGGGGGCGCGGTCACCTAACGCAACGAACGGGAGACTGTGTAATGAAGACCCGACTGCTCATCGCAGTGTCTGCCATGGCGTTCGCAACGTGCGCCTTGGGTGCAAGTCCAGTCACGCTTTCATTGCAACGCGGCAATACCACCGTACCGAAGACCACGCCTCTCGGGGGCGAGCCACTGACCAGCCTGGAACAGGACCCGGCCATGAGTTCCGGCGACGCCGACTCGGGCGATGGCGGCGATCTTGGATCAAAGCCCGTGGTCAATCGCACCATTGCCCACGGCCGTTCCGGCGTCAACCGCATGGGCATAGCCAAGCGCGCAAAGTCGAGCCCCGAACTGCTGGGCGGTTTTGATGGCCTCAACTTCCACGACCAGCGCTACGCCAATGGCGGCAACCAGTTCTCGGTGGAACCGCCCGACCAGGGCTTGTGCGCGGGCAACGGATTCGTCATGGAAAGCGTCAACGACGTGCTGGCCATCTATGACAGCGCCGGCAACAAGCTCGTCGGGCCAGTGGACCTCAATACCTTCTACGGCTACCCCGCAGCGATCAACCGCAGCACGGGCGCCTACGGTGCCAGCATCACCGACCCATCGTGCTACTACGATGCCGACACGCAACGCTGGTTCCAGGTGGTGCTGACGCTGGACCGCGTGGGCACGACCTCGGCGCTGTCCGGCAACAATCATCTGGACATCGCCGTCAGCCAGACGGCCGACCCGACCGGCGCATGGAACATCTATCACCTGCCCGTGCAGAACAACGGCACGCAAGGCACGCCCGATCATGGATGCGCCGGAGGCTTCTGCCTGGGCGACTATCCGCATATCGGCGCGGACGCCCATGCGGTATTCCTGACCACCAACGAATTCGCGGTCTTCGGCAGTGGCTACTACGGTGCGCAGATCTACGCCATCTCCAAGCAAGCGTTGGCATCCGGTGCCGCCTCGCCGAACGTGGTGTTGTTCAACGCCGGCGACCCCAGCATTCCCGCACCCGCGTTCACGGTGTGGCCCGCCATTTCGTCCGGCGGACAGTACAGCGGCGCGCACGGCGGAACCGAATACCTGCTCAGTTCGGACGCCGTGTTCAACGACTCGGGCACGTCGAACCAGATCTGGCTGTGGTCGGTATCCAACACGCAGGCCATCGACAGCATGCCCACGGCCTTGTCGCTCAACGTCTCGGCGCTGGCCGTCCAGACATACGGCGTGCCCAGCAGCCTCGTCCACCAGAAGCCCGGCAGCACGCCCTTGCGTGACTGCTTCGCCGTGACCGGCTGCGCGCCGACCTATCTGGGCTATCCCAACATCGTCTATCCCGCGCCGCGCGACCTGGCGGTGAACGACTCACGCATGCAACAGGTGAGCTACGCCAACGGCAAGCTGTGGGCAACGCTGGATACCGACGTCCTGCTCGGCGACGGCAGCCATGGATCGGGCGTGAGCTACTTCGTCATCAACCCCAACTCCGGCGGACTCTTCGCCAACGGCACGCTGTCCCTGCCCGACGCCAACCTGACCTATGGCGCGGCAGCCGTCACGCAAAGCGGACGCGGCGTCATCGCCTTCACGGTGGTCGGGCCCAACGATTATCCGAGCGCGGGCTACGCAAGCCTGGATGCAAAGGCAGGCGCTGGCGACGTCCATATCGCAGCGGCAGGCGCCGGCCCGTGGGACGGCTTTACCGGCATCCCCTACCTCGGCAACGGCCGTCCACGCTGGGGTGACTACGGCGCGGCATCAGCCGACGGAAACACGATCTGGCTCGCATCCGAGTACATCGCACACACCTGCACCCTCGCCCAATACCTGACCAGCCCCCTGTTCCAGTGCGGCGGCACCCGCGGCGCACTGAGCAACTGGGCCACACGCATCTCGGCTATCCAGCTCTGAACTTTTGGCAAGTGTAGCGGAGGGCGCGATGGGGGAAACCCTGTCGCGCTCTTTTTTATGGCTGGGGAATATGGAGTGGCTGCTTTGGGTCCAGCCTGTGTGAAAACACCCCGTAAGCGAACGCACCGATCCTAGCGCCATACCAAGCCGGAGTGTCGCATGAAGCGATTCGTCGAAGGGGTGGATCGGTCGCAGAGCGTGCTGTTTCCCGAACGGCTGGACGACTACATCGATGAGGACAATCCTGTCCGCGTGGTCGATGTCTTTGTCGATGAGCTGGATCTTGGCGAGCTGGGCTTCGATGGGGTTTCACCGGCCGCCACCGGGCGACCCGGTTATCACCCAGCGATGTTGCTCAAGATCTATATCTACGGCTATCTCAACCGCGTCCCTTCCAGTCGCCGCTTGGAACGCGAAGCACAACGCAACCTGGAACTGATCTGGCTCACCGGCCGCTGTGCACCCGACTTCAAGACCATCGCGGACTTCCGCAAGGACAACGGCCCGGCCATCCGTCGCGTGTGTAGCCAGTTCGTGCTGTTGTGTCGTCGTCTGAAGCTGTTCACCGAGGCTGTGGTCGCGATCGACGGCAGCAAGTTCAAGGCCGTCAATGGACGCGATCGCAATCTCTCCGAGGCCAAGCTCAAGGCACGTCAGGCGCAACTCGACACCAGTGTGGCGCGCTATCTGGCGGAGCTCGATCGCGCCGATCGCGACCCTGGCCGGCTACCGGAAGCACGCGTCGCGCACCTCACGCAAAAGCTCGCCACGGTGCGCGAGCAGATGCAGCAGCTCGACGGACTGGGCGAGCGCATGCGCCAAGCGCCGGACCAACAGCTCTCGCTGACTGATCCCGATGCACGCGCCATGGCCACGCACGGTCGTGGTTCGGGCGTCGTCGGCTACAACGTGCAGGCAGCCGTCGATACCCAACATCACTTGATCGTGGCACACGAGGTCACCAACGAAGGCCACGATCGCGATCAGCTCGCCAGCATGGCCGGGCAGGCACGCGACGCCATGGGTCACGACGCGCTCACCGCGCTGGCCGATCGGGGCTACTACAAGAGCGAGGAAATCCTTGCCTGCGAACAGGCGGGCATCACGCCGCTGGTGCCTCAAAGCCAGACGTCCTCCAGCGCTGCGGCGGGTCGCTTTACCAAGCAGGACTTCCATTACGACGCTGACACCGATAGCTATCGATGTCCCGCCGGCAACGTCGCCACGCGCCGCATGAGCACGAACGAGAACGGCAAGACGATCCACGTCTACTGGTCGTCGGCGTGCCCGAGTTGCCCGCTGCGTGCCAACTGCACCACCAGTCGTTATCGGCGCCTGCGCCGCTGGGAACACGAAGCCGTGCTGGACACGATGCAGCGGCGGCTGGACGAACACCCCGGCGCGATGCGCGTACGACGACAGACCGTCGAACACACCTTCGGCACCCTCAAGGCGTGGATGGGCTACACCCACTTCCTCACGAGAACGCTGCCATGCGTGGCGACAGAAATGAGTTTGCAGGTATTGGCTTACAACATGAAGCGGGTGATGAAGATCCTCGGTGTGCGACCACTACTGCAGGCGATCATGGCCTGATGAAACGTCTTCCGCTCATTGCACTGCTCGCGCAATGAGCGCCGCCATGTCACTACCGATAACTTCCGTTTTGCGTTTTCACACGGCCTCGGTCGAAAGCAGACATCTACACACTTGCACTCAGCCCTGGGCTTCAACTTGTTTTGAGGCGTAGATGAGCCAGGCGAGGAACACAAGATGAAGGCCCAGCGCTACCAATGCCCCATACCTATTGAGGTTCAGCAGTATGGACATGAGCACCGCCATGTACCACAAACCAATAACCAGCGACTTCCGAAAGGTGGCTCGCGGCGCGATCCGCCCCACGCTCCTCTGACCGATTTTTGTGGAAAGCATCAGTGCCGGAATACCGATTACAAGCGCGGCTACAAGGCCAGGCACCTTGGGGCCGGAAAATCCCTGTGCCCATTGCCGTATCGGGCCCATGAAGTCGTATAGCCAAAAGCTGATTGCGGCGAGGATGGTCAACACGATAGCGAACAACCAAGTTGCCACGAGCAATACAGCTTTGAATCTGCGGCCATCTGCGTTATCGAATGCTCCTATCGACGTGCACTGGATAAACAGGTAGTCCAGCGCCCGCCTAACCTTGAGAAGCATATTTCCCCCTTCCGCATTCAACGCCCAAGTCCGCTACGGGACGAAAGCAGACCTCGCCAGCCTATAGCCACCAAGCCCCCGGTGCTGCGGTCGTCACCGGCGGGTTGATCGGGCCTGACGGAAGCGATGTTCAGCCCGGCTGGGTTCCGCGGTTATTCGCTGCGCTTTGGAAAAAGCACGCTACCTCCTTGCCCGCTCTCTCGCAATGTCATGAGTCGCCGCGCGCGGGGCGGGCCCAGCTGTCCTGGCGGCGGCTGCACTCGACGCGCAGCAGGTCGTAGCGCGCTTGCAGCGCGAGCCAGTAGAACGGGCTGGTGCCCAGGGCGGCGCTGAGGCGGAAGGCTTCCTCGGCGTACAGCGGTGCGCCCTGCATGATGCTGCGCAAATGCCATACGGGGATGCCGCTGCGTTGCGCCAGGCCACGCGTTTTCCATGCCATGGGGCGCAGGTAGTCTTCGCGCAGCACGGCGCCGGGGGCGCGCACGGGCGCGGTGGGGTCCAGTTGCATCTGCGGGTGCAAGGGCACCGG
>NZ_QICJ01000006.1 GCF_003201105.1 Dyella sp. AtDHG13
AGCCAGAGCCAGAGCCAGAGCCAGAGCCAGAGCCAGAGCCAGAGCCAGAGCCAGAGCCAGAGCCAGAGCCAGAGCCAGAGCCAGAGCCAGAGCCAGAGCCAAAGCCAAAGCCAAAGCCAAAGCCAAAGCCAAAGCCAAAGCCAAAGCCAAAGCGGTGGATGGGGCGTAGGCGTCGGGTCTGCCTTGCCAAGTGTCCACGGACGCTTGTCCGTCTGTCCGTGGCAGTGTCCGCGGACAGCCGTCCTCGGCGGCGGCTTATCTCAAGTGGCTGAAAAATAGGGGGTAAATAGGGATTTCCGGGTTGGCACGCGGATTGCTGACGTAGGTCAGGGGCCGCATTGTCCGCGGCCAGGGACCCATCGATGATTCGCGATACCTCCGCACAAGACCGCCTGGTCGAGGTCAAACCCAATCGCAAGCGCCGGGCCGTGCTGATCGGCAGCGGCGTGGCCGTGCTCGCGTTGCTGGCGTTGTTCGGTCCGCGTATTGGACGGCTGTTCTCGGCTGATGCCTCGGTCAGCAGTTCGCGCCTGGCGTTTGCCACGGTGGAGCGCGGGCCCTTCGTCCGCGATATCGCCGCCGAGGGCAAGGTGGTGGCGGCGGTCAGTCCCACGCTTTATGCCACCTATGGCGGCGCCGTGACGCTGAAGGTGCATGCGGGCGATGCGGTGAAGAAGGGGCAGGTGCTCGCCGTGGTCGACAGCCCGGAGCTGACCAACAAGCTCGCGCAGGAACAGAGTGCTGCCGATGCCATGCAGGTGGACTACCTGCGTGCGCAGATCGATGCGCGCAAGACGCGCGGCGAGCTGCAGAAGGCCTACGACAACGCCAACATCGACGAACAGGGCGCGCAGCGCGACCTGGCGCGTTATCAGAAAGCGTTCTCGCAGGGCGCCGTGCCCAGCATGGACGTGGACAAGGCCAAGGACACGCTGGAGAAGATGCGCATCACGCTGGAGCACGCCAAGGCGGATCTGGCCACCAACACCGACAGCCTCAATTTCGACATCCAGTCCAAGAAGCTCGCGCACGAGCGCCAGCTGCTGCTGGTGAAGGACCTGCAGCGCCAGGTCGAAGACCTCAACGTGAAGTCGCCGGTGGACGGCCAGGTCGGCCAGCTGTTCATCGCCGAGCGCGCCACCGTCGCCAAGGACGCGCAACTGCTCAGCGTGATCGATCTCTCCGCGCTGGAAGTGGAGATGAAGGTGCCAGAAAGCTTCGCGCGTGATCTGGGCATCGGCATGACCGGCGAGATCAGCGGCAACGGCAGCACCTGGAAGGGCCTGGTCAGCGCCATCTCGCCCGAAGTGGTGAATGGCGAAGTCTCCGCCCGCCTGCGCTTCGACGGCGCCACGCCCAAGCAGCTGCGCCAGAACCAGCGCCTGTCCGTGCGCATCCTGCTGGACAAGCGCGACAACGTGCTCACCGTGCAGCGCGGCTCCTTCGTGGACGAATCGGGCGGCAGCTACGCCTACCTCGTGCGCGACGGCGTGGCGGAGAAGCACACCATCCGCGTCGGCGCGAGCAGCATCGACAAGGTGGAGATCCTTGATGGCCTGAAGGAAGGCGACAACATCGTGATCTCCGGTACCGACAGCTTCAAGGGCGCCCAGCGCGTCGCGATCTCCAACTAAACCGGGAATAGGGAATGGGGAGTAGGGAATAGCAAAAGCCACGGGCCGCGCTCTTCCTATTCCCTATTCTCGATTCCCTATTCCCTGGCGAACAAAGGACACAACCATGCTCAAGATGACCCATCTGTCCAAGGTCTACCGCACCGAAGTGGTGGAGACCTATGCGCTGCGCGATTTCAACATCAACGTGAACGAAGGCGAGTTCGTGGCCGTGACCGGTCCCTCCGGCTCGGGCAAGACCACCTTCCTCACCATCGCCGGCCTGCTCGAAACCTTCACTGGCGGCCAGTACCACCTCGATGGCGTGGAGGTGAGCAACCTCAACGACAACGAGCGCTCGCGTATCCGCAACGAGAAGATCGGCTTCATCTTCCAGGCGTTCAATCTCATTCCCGACCTCAACGTGTTCGACAACGTGGAAGTGCCGCTGCGCTATCGCGGCATGAAGGCGGCCGAGCGCAAGGAGCGCATCATGAACTCGCTGGAACGCGTGGGCCTGGCTTCGCGCGCCAAGCACTATCCGGCGGAACTCTCAGGCGGCCAGCAGCAGCGCGTCGCCATCGCCCGCGCACTCGCCGGTTCGCCGCGCCTGCTGCTGGCGGACGAACCCACCGGCAACCTCGACACGCAGATGGCCCGCGGCGTGATGGAACTTCTGGAAGAGATCCATCGCGAAGGCGCCACCATCGTCATGGTGACGCACGATCCGGAACTGGCCGCGCGCGCGCAGCGCAACGTGCACATCATCGACGGCCAGGTGGTGGATCTGGCGGAAGACCCGCGCTTCCACCATGCCGTGCATGCCGCGCGCGCCAACTCGCCGGCCTGAACCACGCCACCGATGCCTCCCGCGCGTGCGGGAGGCGGCTCCCTCCTCGAAGGACCGCCATGTTCGCCTACTACCTCCAGCTTGGCTTGCGCAGTCTCAGGAAAAACCCGCTGTTGACCCTGCTGATGGTGTTGGCGATCGGCTGTGGCGTGGCCGCGTCGATGACCACCTACTCGGTGTTCCGCGCGACGTCCAACAATCCCATCCCGGACAAGTCCTCGCAGCTGTACGTGCCGCAGATCGACAACTGGGGCCCGGACGCCAGCAAGGACAACAAGGGCGAGCCGCCGAACGCGATGACCTACACCGACGCCATCAACCTGATGCGCGACAAGCGCGCGAAGCGGCAGACGGCGCTGTACCCGGCGGCGATCTCCATCGTGCCGACCGACCCGTCCATGCTGCCGTTCCGCGAAACCAGCTACGCCTGGTATGCCGATGCGTTCGCCATGTTCGACATTCCCTTCCTCTACGGCCACGCCTGGACGGCCGACGAGGACGAGTCGCACGCGGCCGTGGCGGTGATCGGCAAGGCGCTCAACGACAAGCTGTTCAACGGCGCCAACAGCGTGGGCAAGAACGTCAGCATCAACGGCCGCGACTATCGCATCGTCGGCGTGGCCGACAAGTGGAACCCCGAGCCGGTGTTCTACGACGTCATCAACACCAACGGTTTCGATGACCCCATCGAGGTGTTCATCCCCTTCACGCGCGCCGTGGAGCTCCAGACCAACACCAATGGCAACAACAACTGCAGCCACGACCCGGGCAAGGGCTGGGATTCGTGGATCCGTTCGGAATGCGTCTGGCTGGGTTTTTGGGCGGAGCTGCCGACCACCTCCGAAGCCGATGCGTATCGCGCCTACCTCAATGGCTACGCCGCCGAGCAGCAGCGCGCCGGTCGGTTCCGTTGGGCGCCGAACACTCGGCTGCGCAACGTCACCGAATGGCTGGACTACCAGAAGGTGGTGCCGCAGGAAGCCAAGGTATCGCTGATGGTGTCGCTGGGTTTCCTGCTGATCTGCCTGGTGAACACGGTGGGCCTGCTGCTGGCGAAGTTCATGCGCCGCTCCTCGGAGATCGGCGTGCGCCGGGCGCTGGGTGCGCCGCGCAAGGAGATCTACCTGCAGTTCCTGATCGAGGCCGCGGCCGTGGGCCTGGCCGGCGGCGTGGTCGGCCTGCTGCTCACGGGCCTGGGCGTGATGGGCGTGTCGCTGGTGTTCGAGCCGGATGTCGCCAGGCTCGCCAAGCTCGATGTGTCCCTGGTGCTGTTGACCATGCTGGTGGCTGTGTTGACCACGGTGCTGGCGGCCTTCTATCCCACGTGGCGTGCCGCGCAGGTGCAGCCGGCGTGGCAGCTCAAATCCAACTGAGGCGACGACGATGATGCACATCAAGCCCATTCTCGCCGCGCTCAAGCGGCACAAGGCCGGCACCATCCTGATCGCGCTGCAGATCGCGTTGACCCTGGCCATCGTGTGCAATGCGATCTTCATCATCCACCAGCGCCTGGAACGCGTGCAGCGGCCCACCGGCATGGTGGAAACCGACCTGATGGCCATCCACAGCGCGTTCGTCGGCATGGGAGACAACCAGGGCGGGCCGCTGATCAAGGCCGATCTGCAGGCCCTGCGCCAGCTGCCGGGCGTGCAGGATGCCGTGTCGCTCAATTCCTATCCCCTGCGTGGCGGTGGCTGGTCCACCGGCGTGCGCACCGACGTGGACGCGAAGGATTCCAAGGCGCATACCACGCAGTACTTCGGCGACGATCACGTGCTGTCGACCATGGCCGTGCGCCTGGTCGCCGGGCGCAACTTCCGTTCGGACGAAGTCGTGGAAGCCGATCCGCGCTCGGTGCCGGATCCTTCCATGGTCATCGTGAGCAAGGCGCTGGCCGACAAGCTGTATCCGGACGGCTCCGCGCTGGGCAAGCCGATCTACATCGGCGACACCAAGAAGCCGACCACCATCATCGGCATCGTGGAACGCTTGGGCGTGCCCTGGAACGCCATGTGGTCCGACGATTTCTACGAGAACTCGTTGATCCTGCCGGTCCAGCTCACCAGTCCATACACCAGCTACCTGATCCGCGCCAAGCCGGGCCAGCTGGCCGAGGTGATGAAGGCGGCACCGGCCGCGCTGGTGAAGGTGAACCGCCTGCGCGTGATCCCGAGCGAACGCGGCGTGCGCACCTTTGCGCAGATACGCGACGACGCCTACAAGGGCGACAGGGGCATGGCGATCCTGATGAGCGTGGTGTGCCTGGTGCTGCTGGGCGTCACGGCGGCGGGCATCGTGGGCCTTACCAGTTTCTGGGTGGGCCAGCGGCGCAAGCAGATCGGCGTGCGGCGCGCGCTGGGCGCGACCAAGCGCGACATCCTGAGCTATTTCCTCACGGAGAACCTGTTGATCGGCGTGGCCGGCGTGGCGATCGGCGCGCTGCTCGCCATCGGCATGAACCTGTGGCTGGTCACGCAGTTCGAGATGGCGCGGCTGTCGCTGGTGTACGTGCTGGTGGGCGTGGTCGCCTTGCTGCTGCTGGGGCAGGGCGCGGTGCTCGCGCCGGCGCTGCGTGCGTCGCGCGTGTCCCCGGTGGAAGCCACGCGCTCGGTGTGACCGGGCGCGGGATAGAGAAGCAAGCGTAGTGCGGTGTGTGTGAGCGGAAAGAGGTGTTCATGAGCGGCATGTTTGTCCACAACCTGCGACTGGGCGCGGCAAGCCTTCGGCGCAACGTCCTGCTGACGGCATTAATGATCATGTCGATCGGCTTCGGCGTCGCGGCGTCGATGGTGACCTTCGCCGTGTTCCGCGCGGTATCGGGTGATCCGATACCGCAGAAGTCGTCGACGTTGTTCGTGCCGCTGATCGACAACCGCGGGCCGCAGTACAACCGCCACGGCGAGCCGCCGTCCGCGCTGACCTACACCGACGCCATGGCCTTGATGCGCGCGCACAAGGCGGTGCGGCAGACGATGTTGTTCCCGGTGGGCCTCTCGGTCATGCCGGACGACCCGCACCGCATGCCGTTCAAGGCCGTGGGCTATGCCACCTACAGCGACTTCTTCGGCATGTTCGACGTACCGTTCCAGTACGGCGGCGCCTGGGACAACGATCAGGACGAATCGCGCGAGGCGGTGATCGTGATCAGCCGCGCGCTCAACCAGAAGCTGTTCGGTGGCGAGAACAGCGTGGGCCGGCGCATCACCCTGGACGACCGCCAGTTCCGCATCGTGGGCGTCACCGACATGTGGGATCCGAAGCCGCGCTTCTTCGACATCTTCGACGGCAACCTCTACGCCGATCCGTCGCAGATCTATATCCCCTTCACCTATGCGATCGGCCAGCGCATCGACACCTACGGCAACAACAACTGCGGCAGCGACGGCAAGCGCGGCGATAGCTGGGACGGCTGGCTGCACGGCGAATGCGTGTGGATCAGCCCGTGGGTGGAGCTGCAGGACGCCGCGCAGGTGCAGGCGTACCGGCAGTTCCTCGACGGCTATGCGCGCGAGCAGCGCGAGGCCGGCCGCTTCAACTGGGCGCCGAACAATCGCCTGCGCGACGTGCGCCAGTGGCTGGACTACCAGCATGCCGTGCCGCCGGAAAGCCGCATTTCGCTGTCGCTGGCGCTGGGCTTCCTGGTGATCTGCCTGGTCAACACCATCGGCCTGCTGCTGGCCAAGTTCATGCGCCGCGCGCCGGAGATCGGCGTGCGTCGCGCGCTGGGCGCGTCGCGCGCGGACATCTACCGCCAGTTCCTGGCCGAGGCGGCCATGGTCGGCGTGGCCGGCGGCGTGCTCGGCCTGGTGCTGACGGCGGTGGGCATGCTGGGTCTGGGCATGGTGTTCGAACCGCAGATCGCGCGCCTCGCGCATCTGGATGTTTCGCTGGTGCTGCTGACCTTGCTGGTGGCGATTTCCGCCACGGTGTTCGCGGCGTTCTATCCCACCTGGCGGGCGGCGCAAGTGCAGCCGGCCTGGCAGCTCAAGTCCAATTGAGGGGATAGCCCATGCAGATCAAGCCGATTCTCTCCGCGCTGCGCCGCCACAAGGCCGGCACCTTCCTGATCGCCATGCAGATCGCGCTCACGCTGGCCATCGTCTGCAACGCGCTGTTCATCATCCACCAGCGCGTGGCGCACCTGTCCGAGCCCACCGGCATCGACGAGGCCAACATCTTCATCGTCAAGAACGAGTGGGTCGGCGCGCCCGATTCCGCGCGGGTGGACGCGATGATGCGCGCGGACCTGCAGACGCTGCGACAGGTGCCGGGCGTGCAGGACGCGACGCCGAGCAATTCGTATCCGTTGCGCGGCAGCGGCTGGGACGACGGCGTCAAGCTCAAGCCGGACCAGCTGCAGGACAGCTCGGGCTCGACCATCTACTTTGCCGACGAGCACTTCATCGACACGCTGGGCCTGAAGCTGATCGCGGGCCGCAATTTCCGCGCCGACGAAATCGGCCACATGGACATGCGCTACAAGCTCGCGCCGCCGGTGGTGATCATCACCCGCGCCCTGGCCGACAAGCTCTTTCCGGGCGGCCAGGCGGTGGGCAAGACCATCTACCTGATCGGCGGCCCCGCCACCGTGGTGGGCGTGGTCGACCTGCTGCAGGCGCAGAGCGTGGAACGCTGGGCGTCGGACTTCGCGTACCGCTCCGTGATCATTCCCGAGCGGCTGACCCTGTCGCTGGGCTCGTTCTACATCGTACGCGCGCGGCCGGGGCAGCTGGACGCCGCCATGCGCGCGGCGGGCAAGGCCTTGTTCGCGCAGAACCCGCGACGCGTGATCGCCGACGACGACGGCCTCCTCAGTTTCAGCGAGGTGCGTTCGCGCGCGTACGAAAGCGATCGCGGCATGGCGATCCTGATGGGCGTGATCAGCATCGTGCTGCTGGCGGTCACCGCGGCGGGCATCGTGGGCCTCACCAGTTTCTGGGTGGGCCAGCGCCGCCGGCAGATCGGCGTGCGGCGCGCGCTGGGCGCGACGCGGCAGGACATCCTGCATTACTTCATGACCGAAAACCTGCTGATCAGCTGCGCCGGCGTGCTGGTGGGCACCGTGCTCGCCATCGCCATGAACCTGTGGATGGTCACGCGGTTCGAGATGCATCGCCTGTCGCTGTCCTATCTGGTGACGGGCGTGGTGATCCTGTTGTTGCTGGGGCAGGGCGCGGTGCTCGCGCCGGCGCTGCGCGCATCGCGCGTGCCGCCGGTGGAAGCGACGCGATCGGTGTGACGGCGGGACCGAATTCATAAAGGGGACGACCATGTTCGGCTATTACCTCGACCTGGCGCTGCGCAGCCTGAGGCGCAACAAGATACTCACCGCGCTGATGGTGCTGGCCATCGCGCTGGGCATCGGCGCCAGCATGACCACGCTGACGGTGCTCCACGTGCTGTCGGGCGACCCGCTGCCCGGCAGCAGCGCCACGCTGTTCTATCCGCAGGTGGATCCGCGCGACATGGACGGCTACGAGGAAGGCAAGCGCCCGCCGGACCAGGTGACCTGGACGGACGGCAACAACCTGCTACACGCCAAGCGCGCGGACCGCCAGGCCCTGATGACCGGCGGCGCGGTGCCGGTACAGCCGGCGCAGTCGAACATCGACCCGTTCTTCAGCGATGCGCGCTACACCACGGCCGACTTCTTCCCGATGTTCAAGGTGCCGTTTCTTTATGGCCGTCCGTGGACCGAGGCGGAGGACAACGGCCGCGCCCGCGTGGTGGTCATCAGCCGCAAGCTCAACGAGAAGCTGTTCGGCGGAAAGGACAGCACCGGCCAGACCCTGCGCATGAAGGACACGGCTTTCCAGGTGATCGGCGTGCTGGACGAGTGGAAGCCGACGCCGCGCTTCTACGACATCTATATGCAAAGCTACGGCTCGGTGGAGGATGTCTTCGTTCCGCTGAGTAGCTCGCGCGACGCGCACCTGGAGCATGCTGGCTCCACCGATTGCTGGGGAACGGGCGGTGGCGACGGCGAGCATGCGGAGACCTCGCCCTGCACCTGGCTGCAGTTCTGGGTGCAGCTCGACGGCGCGGACAAGGTGGCCGCGTATCACGACTTCCTGGTGCATTACTCGCAGGAGCAGAAGGCGCTGGGGCGCTTCCAGCGTCCGGTGAACGTGGCCTTGCCTGGCCTGATGCAATGGATGGACATCAACAAGGTGGTGCCGGGCGACGTACGGCTGCAGACGTGGCTGGCGCTGGGTTTCCTGCTGGTCTGCCTGGTCAACACGGTGGGCCTGATGCTGGCGAAGTTCCTGCGCCGCGCCGGCGAGCTGGGCGTGCGCCGCGCGCTGGGCGCCTCGCGGCGCGAGGTGTTCACCCAGTTGCTGGTGGAGTCGGGCGTGATCGGCCTGGCGGGCGGGCTGTTCGGCCTGCTGCTGGCCTTTGTCGGCCTGTGGCTGGTGCGCAAGCAGCCCTCCGACTATGCCTCGCTCGCGCACATGAGCCTGGGCATGTTGCTGGTCACCTTTGTCCTGGCCGTGGGCGCCACCCTGCTTGCCGGCCTGCTGCCCGCCTGGCGCGCCTGCCAGATCACACCCGCGCTGCAACTGAAGAGCCAGTAAGGAGCCTCTTCCATGGACATCCTGCCCATTCTCTCGACGCTGCGCCGCCACAAGACCACGGCCTTTCTGGTCATCGCGGAAATCGCGCTGACCTGCGCCATCGTGTGCAACGCGGTATTCATCATCAACCAGCGCATCGAGCGCATCCACATGCAGAGCGGCGTGGACGAGCAGCGCCTGCTGCACATCGCGCTCACCAACATCGGCGTGACCAAGGACGACAAGGCGCGCCGCGACGAGGATCTCGCCGCGCTGCGCCAGATATCCGGCGTGGTCGCGGTGGCCTCGGTGAACGAGGTGCCGTTCGGCAATTCCTCCTCCAACGGCAGCATCAAGCTCGATCCCAAGCAGCGCCTGGCCACGCTCAACGCCACGGACTACTTCGGCGAGAACGTGACGCAGACGCTGGGTACGCAGCTGATCGCGGGCCGGGAACTGCAGCCGGCCGACTACATGGACATGGATCAGGTGGTCAACGCGGCGACCGCGAAGGAAGCCAAGGGCGTTCCGCATGTCGTCGTGATCACGCAGAACATGGCCGAGCGGCTGTGGCCAGGCCAGCCCGCGCTGGGCAAGCAGCTCTACATGGCCGATTACGCGTTCACCGTGGTGGGCGTGGTCAAGGAACTGATCCGGCCGTCCATCTGGGACGATTCGGCCAAGAGCTACTCGATGGTGATGCCCGTGCGCGTGGCCAACAACGAGTACATCGTGCGCGTGGACGACCCGAAGAACCGCGAGCGCGTGCTGCAGGCGGCGGTGGCCAGGCTCAAGGAGATCAACCCGCACCGCATCGTGCTCAAGCAGCATCTGCTGAGCAACATGCGTGAGGACTTCTTCCAGAACGATCGCGCCATGGCCGGCCTGCTGGTGGGCGTGTGCGTCGCCTTGCTGGTCGTCACCGCGCTGGGCATCGTGGGCCTGGGCAGCTTCTGGGTGGCGCAGCGTCGCCGGCAGATCGGCGTGCGCCGTGCGCTGGGCGCCACGCGCGCGAACATCCTTCGTTATTTCCAGACGGAGAACTTCCTGCTGGCGACCATCGGCATCGCCGTGGGCATGGTGCTGGCGTATGGCATCAACCTGATGCTGATGGTGCATTACGAGCTGCCGCGCCTGCCCGGCATCTATTTCCCGGTGGGCGCCGTGCTGCTGTGGATCATCGGCCAGCTGGCGGTGCTCGGGCCCGCCATGCGGGCGGCGGCAGTGCCGCCGGTGGTTGCCACGCGCTCGGTCTGAGCCACGCCGAGGACAAGGGAATGTTCGGTTACTACCTCGATCTCGCCGTCCACAGCCTGCGCCGGAACAAGGTGCTCACGGCGCTGATGGTGCTCGCCATCGCCGTGGGCATCGGGGCCAGCATGACCACGCTCACCGTGGTGCATCTGCTGTCGGGCGATCCGCTGCCGGGACGCAGCCATACCATTTTCTATCCGCAGGTGGATGCGAGTCCGAAGGGCAAGGACAGCGACGAACCATTGGACATGCTCGACTACCGTTCGGCCGTCGATCTGTGGAGCGCGAGACGCGCCGATCGCCAGGCCTTGCTGGTGCAGAGCCAGGTGCGCTTGAACACGGCGGATGCCGGCAAGCCTGCCGTGATGACGATGATGCTTTCGGCGACGACGGATTTCTTCACCATGTTCGACGTGCCGTTCCGCTATGGCGGCCCATGGAGCGAACAGGACGACGCATCCCGCGCGCGCTTGGCGGTGATCAGCGACGACCTCAACCAGAAGCTTTTCGCCGGCGGGAACAGCGTGGGTCGCACCCTGCGCTTGCGCGACAGTGACGTGCGCATCGTCGGCGTGCTCAAGCCATGGCGGCCGTCGCCGCAGTTCTACGCGGTGCGCGGTGGCCGTTTCGCGGCGGGCGACACCAGCGACTTCTATGCCAGGCCGGAAGACGTGATCACGCCGTTCTTCACCGGGCTGGACATCAACGACGGCAATTTCCAGCAGTTCACCTGCTGGCACATGCCGGCGCGTCCCGGACACCTGCAAGACGCGCCTTGCGTGTGGGTCGCGTTGTGGGTGCAGATCAAGGATGCCGCGCAGGTTGCCGCCTATCGGCGCTTCGTGGCGGATTATGCGGCACAGCAGCAGGCGATAGGCCGCTTTACCCATGCAGGCAACACGCGCTTGCGCGACTTGATGGGTTGGTTGGACTTCAACGGCGTGCTGCCCGGCAACGTGCGCCTGCAGGCCTGGCTGGCGGTGGCGTTCCTCGTCATTTGCCTGGTGAACATGGTGGGGCTCCTGCTTGCGAAATTCCTGCGGCGCAGCGGCGAGATCGGCCTGCGCCGCGCACTCGGCGCCAGCCGCGCGGCGGTGTTCGCGCAGTACATGGTGGAATCGGGCCTGATCGGATTGATCGGCGGCGCTTTCGGCTGGCTGCTTACCCTGGTCGGCCTGTGGCTGATCCGGCAGCAACCGGTCGCCTATGCGGATCTGGTTCGCCTGGATGTGCCGATGTTCCTGCTCACTTTCGTTGCCGCGATCGGCGCCAGCCTGTTGGCCGGAATGCTTCCGGCGGTGCGCGCGTGCCGGGTGGTGCCGGCATGGCAGCTCAAGACCTTGTGAGGTCGACGATGACGAATTTCGCTCCCATCCTTTCCGCCCTGCGGCGCCACCGTCTGGCGACCGCGCTGATCGCCATGGAAATCGCGCTGGCGTGCGCGGTGCTGTGCAACGCCTGTTTCCTTATCGCGGAACAGTTGCGCCTGCTGCACATCACGAGCGGCGTGGATGAATCCTCACTGGCGGTGATCAGCCTGGACTGCGACGGATGCAAGGGCGCCGACCTCAATGCACGCGTGACTGCTGCGCTGCGCGCCGTGCCTGGCGTGGAGTCGGTGGCGGTGGTCAACGCCGTGCCGTTCGCGCAACCGGCCGGCTATGCCGGCATCAGCCTGGACCGCGAGCACTTCATCGCCGTGCCGCACTTCTACGCCGGCGGCCCGGGCTCGGTGGAAACGCTTGGGCTGCAACGAGTGAGCGGGCGCGCGTTCCAGGCGGACGATTTCCAGATCGCCGAGAACTGGCTTCCGCTGAACACGTCGGTATGGATCACGCGCGCGTTCGCCGAACGCCTGTGGCCGGGACAGGATCCCTTGGGCAAGGAATTCTGGTCAGACAAGTACCACTTTCGCGTGGTCGGCGTGATGGCGCACCTGACGCCTCCCGATCCTGGTGGCGGTCATGGCGACAGTGGCGGTGAGTGGTCCGTGTTCGTGCCGGTGATTCCCGGTGAGTCGCTCCATGGCGTCTACGCGGTGCGCGCAAGCCCGGCCGCGTTGTCACGCGTGCTGCGCGATGCGCGCGACGTGGTCCAGAAGGCCGCGCCGGAGGCGGTGCTCGATCTGCAACAGAGCCGCACGGTGCCGGAGCTTCGCGCGGATTTTTATCGCCAGACGCGCGTCATGGTCGGCATGCTCGCCGGCGTCATCGTCGCCCTGCTGCTGGTCACCGCGCTGGGCATCGTCGGTCTCGCCAGTTTCTGGGTGCAGCAGCGGCGCAAGCAGATCGGCATCCGCCGTGCGATGGGCGCCACGCGAGGAGACATCCTGCATTACTTCCAGGCGGAGAACTTCCTGATCGTGAGTGCGGGCATCGGTATCGGCATGGTGATGACGTTCGCGCTCAACCTGGTATTGATGAAGTTCTACGAAGTGCCGCGCCTGCCGGCCTATTACCTGCCGTTGGGCGCACTGGTGTTGTGGGGCTTGGGCCAGTTGTCGGTACTGGCGCCGGCCTTGCGCGCCGCCAGCGTGCCGCCGGTGGTGGCGACGCGCTCGGTCTGATCGACGGAAAAAAACGGGGGAGGGCGGCGCTCGATAGCGCAGTCCGTGGACAAGCGATACACGCAACAGGGAAGGAACGCATGCGTTACAACCTGACGTTGGCCTGGCATGGATTGAAGCGGTATCCACGCAGCACAGTGCTGGCGGTGATCACGGTGGCCATGGGCGTGGCCGCCACCATGACGACGCTGGCGCTGCTGCACCAGCTCACGGCCGATCCGTTGCCGGGACGCAGCGGCCATCTGTATCTGGCATGGGTGGACACGGTGCGGGCCAAGCCGCAGCAGAGCCAGTCGCTCAACGACATCACCGTGCAGAACTATCACCGCATCAAGTGGGACGATGCGCAGGCCTTGCTGCATGACCATCGCGCCATCTGGCAAGCGCCGATGGCGAGCGTATTCACCGAGATCAGGGGCGAAGGCGATCAGGCGAAGAAGCATCGCAACTACGTGCTCGCCACCACCAGCGAGTTCATGCCGATGTTCGGCGTGGCCTTGCGCAGCGGGCGCGGATGGACCGCCGCGGAAGACCAGACGCACGCGCCGGTGGCCGTGATCGACAGCGAGATGGCGCAGACGCTGTATGGCACGGCCGACGCCGTCGGACGCGAATTGAGGCTTGGGCACGGCGTGTTCCGCGTCATTGGCGTGAGCGCACCGTTCTCGCTGCAGCCGCACTTCTATGACCTTGCGGCCTTCAGCTTCGGCGATCAACGCCGCGACCAGGTATTCGCACCGGTATCGGCCTTGCTGGACGCCGGCGTGGACCTGGCAGGCAGCGATGCCTGCGACGAGGATGGCCCCAAGAAGACCACGCTGTTCGAGACGGACGCCGCGCATTGTTCGTCGCTCAGCTATTGGGTAAGCCTGCCGGACAGCAAGGCCGCTTCCGATTTTCATGACTACCTGCAGCACTACGTGCAGAACCAGCAAGCGCTGGCGGGCTATGGCAAGACCTCGCGCGCGGAGCTCACCGGCGTGGGCGCATGGTTGAGCCGGCAGAACGTGGTGCCCGACAACGTGCGGCTCAATGCGTGGCTGGCAGGTTCGTTTCTGCTGCTGTGCATGGCCAACGTCGCCGGGTTGCTGGCGGCGCGTTTCCTGCGTCGCGGCGCGGAGATCGGCATACGCCGCGCGCTGGGCGCACCACGCGCCGCGATCTTCCAGCAGCACGTGTTCGAGGCGGTGCTGATCTGCCTGCTGGGCGGCGTGCTCGCCCTGCCGCTCACGCTGTTCGGCCCGTGGACGCTGCGCCTGCAGGACAGCGGCTTCACCGACCTTGCCCACCTCGACCCGGCCATGTTCGCGGCCTTGTTCGCGCTGGCGCTTGCAGTGGGCGTGATCACCGGATGGTTGCCGGCGTGGCGCGCCTCGCGCGTGGAGCCGGGTCTTCAGGTCAAGAGCGCATAAGGAGAATGCGATGTCGCTTGCCGTGATGCTCAAGGTCTTGCGTCGCCATGCGTTGATGCCCGCGCTGGTGCTGCTGCAGGTGGCGCTGGCGTGCGCCATTCTCTGCAACGTGCTGTTCCTCGTCTGGCAGCGCGTGCAGCCGATGGTGGCGCCCAGCGGCCTGGCGGAGGACGAGCTGGTGCTGGTCGACCAGATCACCTCGCGCGTGCGTCCATGGACAGGGGCCGACGTACGTGCCGGCCAGCTGGCGCTGAGCCGTACGCCTGGCGTTCGTTATGCCTCTGCGGCGCTGGGGCTGCCGATGATCGGCACCATGATGGTCGACTACACCCTGCAGTCGCCCCGCGGCGTCAAGGTCGGCGTGAACGGCTACTTCGGCGAAGGCCTGGTGAAGTCGCTGGGACTGCAACTGGTGGCCGGCCGTGATTTCCTGCCTTCGGAATACCAAGAGTTCGGCGTCAATCAGCCGTCCAGCGGCGTTCCGGACACCGGTTCGACCGAGTCCATCATCATCACTGAGTCGCTGGCGAAGCAGCTGTTCGGCGACCAGCCCGCAGTGGGGCAGATCCTGCAGGTGCCCGACGAGCCCGATGGGCATGGCTACCAGGTGGTGGGCGTGGTACGCCACCTGATGCGCAACCAGCTGGCCCTGGCGACGGACGGGCGTGCGGACAACACCATGCTGACTGCCAGACGTGTGGGGGATACCGCGATGGTGGGCTATGCGGTGCGCATCGATCCCGCCATGCGCGAGGTCGCCTTGCGCGGCATTCGAGCGGCCATCAACGAGGCGTTCGGCCCACTCTTGAGCGAAGACATACCGGTGAAGATCACCACCTACGCCGAACGACGCCACGACGCGCTACGCGGCGCACGCGCGGCCCTTTGGCTGTTCGCCGGCGTGACGATGGCGGTGATCGTGGTGACGGCCATCGGCATCATGGGCCTCACCGGGTTCTGGGTGCAGCGCCGCACGCGGCAGATCGGCATCCAGCGGGCGCTGGGCGCGCGGCGTTCGCAGGTGCTGCGCTACTTCATGGTGGAGAACCTGCTTATCGCCGGCGCCGGCGTGCTGGTCGGCATGGCGCTGGCCTATGTCGCCAACGGCGTGCTCATGCGCCACTACGAGCTTCCCCGGCTGCCGTGGAGCTATCTCCCTATCGGCGGCGCGCTGGTGCTGCTGCTGGGCCAGCTGGCGGCGTGGTCGCCGGCCCGGCGGGCGGCGGCGGTGCCGCCGGTGGTCGCCACCCGGTCGCTCTAGGGCCTGTTAGCACTATTCGCGTAGCCCGCGTTGCTTGCCCGTGGTCAGCGGGTGGTAGTGCGTGGTGCTGGCCTGGCTGGCTGCCAGGTCAAGCCGCGCGCTGCCGATAGTGCTAACAGACCCTAGCTGAACGTGTGCCCGTGCGCTTCGGCACGGGCGTGCGGGCGGCGGGTGTGCAGAATAGGCGTCATCTCAACCGGAGGGAGAACCCATGAAGATCGGACCGCGAATGCTGTTGGCGGGCGTGATGATGTCGGCGGCGTGCGTCGCTGGGGCGCAGTCCGCCGCCACGGACGTACCCACCCGCGTGAAGGCGCTCAACGCCCTGCTGGCCGAGCAGTGGCAGCACACGCTGGAAACGCAGCCGGAATTCGCCACGATCCTGGGCGACCTGCGCTACAACGACCGCTGGTCGGATGCCTCGCCGGCCTTCGCCGAGCGCGAATACGCCGCGGACAAGGCGTTCCTCAAGCGCTTCCAGGCCATCGACACCACCGGTTTTTCGGAAGAGGACAAGCTCAACCAGCAGCTGATGGTGCGCAGGCTCACCGATGCGCTGAAGGCGCACGAGCTGAAGCTCGACGAGATGCCGCTGGAACAGATGAGCGGCGTGCACCTGCAGCTGGCCGGCTTCGTCAGCTCCATTCCGTTCGACAACACCAAGGAATACGACGACTACCTCAAGCGCCTGCAGAACGTGCCGACGCTGCTGGACCAGGCCACCGAAAACGCGCGTCTGGGCCTGAAGAACGGCATGATGCCGCCCAAGTACCTGCTCGAGAAAGTCGCCACGCAGATCGACAGCATCGGCACGCCGGCCGGCATGGACAACGTGTTCGCCGAGCCGCTGAAGCGCTTCCCCAAGACGGTGTCGGCGGCCGACCAGAAGCGCCTGCACGACGCCATCCTCGCCGCCATCGACCAGAAGGTGCGTCCGGCCTACCAGAAGCTGGGCGCGTTCGTGAAGAACGACTACGCCCCGCATGGCCGCAGCGAACCGGGCGTGTGGCAGCTGCCCAACGGCGATGCCATCTACGCCTTCCAAGTGGAGCAGATGACCACCACCAAGGAAAGCCCGGAGCGCATCCATGAGATCGGCCTGTCCGAGGTCAAGCGCATTGAAGGCGAGATGACCGAGATCGCCAAGCAGCAGGGCTTCAAGGACCTGGCGAGCTTCCGCGAATCGCTCAAGACCAACCCGAAGGTGCATGCCACTTCGCGCGAGGACATCCTCAACCGCTATCGCAACTACCTGGCCGGCATGCAGCCGGAGTTGCCCAAGCTGTTCGGCCTGCTGCCCAAGACCAAGGTGGAAGTGGTGCCGGTGGAGCCGTTCCGCGAGAAGGAAGCCGCCGCCGCCGAATACCACCAGGGCACGCCGGATGGCTCGCGTCCGGGCCAGATCTTCGTCAACACCGGCGACTTCCAGAACCGCAGCGTGCTGACCATCGAGTCGACCGCCTATCACGAAGGCATCCCAGGCCATCACATGCAGATCTCCATCGCGCAGACGCTCAAGGGCCTGCCGCCGTTCCGCCAGCAGGCGGGCTACAACGCCTACATCGAAGGCTGGGCGCTGTATGCGGAGCAGCTTGGCCACGAGCTGGGCTTCTACAAGGATCCGCTGTCGTACTACGGCCATCTCTCCGACGAGCTGCTGCGCGCCGACCGTCTCGTGCTGGACACGGGCGTGCACTACAAGCACTGGACGCGCCAGCAGATGGTGGATTTCTTCCACGCGCATTCCAGCGAGGACGAGCCGGACGTGCAGGCCGAAACCGACCGCTACATCACCTGGCCGGGCCAGGCGCTGGCGTACAAGATGGGCCAGCTGAAGATCCTGGAGCTGCGTGCGCGCGCCAAGAAGGAGCTGGGCGACAAGTTCGACATCCGCGCCTTCCACGATGAAATCCTCGATGGCGGCGCGCTGCCGCTGGATGTGCTCGAAGCGCGTACCGATGCATGGATCGCCGCGGTGAAGGCCGGCAAGGCGCCGGCGCATCCGGTGCCGCAGAAGGGTTGACGCAAGGCGGGCCTGCCCGGAGGAACCGGGCGGGCCCGCAGATACCGGCTTTGTCCCGGCCCGTGCCGGGGCAAAGCCGTCGCCGCCTTAGTTGGCGACAAACCGAAACGATTCATGCAACCTTTTGGCGTGGAGCCGCATCCACGTCTACATGTGCAAGCGACGAATGCGAACCGTACTGATCATCGACGACAACCCGGCCGTGGGCGAGGCGCTTTCGCTCGCGCTCTCCCTGCATGAGATTCGCCCGCTGACCGCGCTGACGCCCGAACAGGGCTTGGCCATGCTCGAAACGGAGCGGGTGGACGTGGTGATCCAGGACATGAACTTCACCGCCGACACCACCTCGGGCGAGGAGGGCATCGCGCTGTTCCGCGACATCCGCCAGCGCCACACCGACTTGCCGGTGATCCTGCTCACCGCGTGGACGCACCTGGAAACCGCAGTGGAACTGGTGAAGGCCGGCGCGGCGGACTATCTCGCCAAGCCCTGGGACGACAACAAGCTGCTGGCGACGGTGGAAAACCTGCTGGAGCTTTCGGAATCCACGCGCGAAGTCACCCGTGCCCGCAACGAGCGCCGCAAGCGCCGTGAAGACCTGCAGCGCCGCTACGACCTCAACGGCATCGTGTTCGCCTCCGAGGCGATGGCGCGCACGCTGGACCTGGCCTGCCAGGTCGCGCGCTCGGACGTGCCCGTGCTGATCACCGGCCCCAACGGCGCCGGCAAGGAGCGCATCGCCGCCATCGTGCACGCCAACTCCGGCGTGAAGCGCGGCCCGTTCGTGGCGGTGAACTGCGGCGCACTGCCGGGCGAGCTGATCGAGGCCGAACTGTTCGGCGCGGAAGCAGGTGCGTACACCGGCGCCAACAAGGCGCGCGAAGGCCGCTTCGAATTGGCTGACGGCGGCACACTGTTCCTCGACGAGATCGGCAACCTGCCGTTGTCGGGCCAGGTGAAGCTGCTGCGCGTGCTGGAAACCGGCCAGTTCGAGCGCCTGGGTTCGGGCCGCACGCGCCATGTGAAGGTGCGCGTGCTGAGCGCCACCAATGCGGACCTGAAGGCGATGATCCGCGCGGGCACGTTCCGCGAGGATCTGTATTACCGCCTCAATGTCATCGAGGTGAACCTGCCGCCGCTGTCCGACCGCGTGGACGACATCCTGCCGCTGGCGGACTTCTTCCTCGATGGCCGCGCCGAACTCACCGACGCCGCGCGCGACGCGCTGCTGGCCTACCAGTGGCCCGGCAACGTGCGCGAACTGAAGAACGCCATCGAACGCGCCGCGCTGCTGGCGGCCGATGGCCGCATCACGCCGGAGCAACTCAACCTGCCGCAGCTGGCCGTGGCGGGCGCGCGCAACCTGGACGAGCCCAGCCGCGAGACGGTGGAGGCGGCCCTGGACAAGGCCGGCGGCGTGGTCAGCCGCGCCGCGCAGTCGCTGGGCCTGTCGCGCCAGGCCTTGTATCGCCGCATGGAGCGCTACGGGCTGGCGCAGGCGTAAGCGTTGCCCTTGCCGCGATGGCCGAGGATGATGAGGGGAGGGTCGATGGAGTTCGCCATGCGCTATCGCTACCTGTGTCTCGTCACCGCGCTGCTGTGCGCCAGCGCCGCCGCGCAGAGCGTTGCGCCGGCCTCGCCCAGCGACCGCTGGGGCAAGCTCCCGCCCGCTGCGGCGAGCACCGCGGCCAGCGGTTATCGCGACACGCTCAGCACCGCCGCCAGCGATGCGCAGCGTTTCAATTTCCGCAACGGTCCCGCCAAGGACACGGCGCCGCCCGACCAGACGCCGATCCGCGTGATCATCAACAACGGCCGCGGGCCGCACATCAATTGCGCACCAATGGGGCCGGGTGCGGCGTGTCACTGACGGCCATCGTTCGCAAGGGAGAGGACTGATGCGGCTGGGCTTGCGTACGCTCGAGTCGCGCATGGTGATGCTGCTGGGGTTTGCCGGCATCGCGGGTGCGCTCATCTATGCCGGTGTGACGCAGTGGCCGTTGCCGCAGGTGCTGGTGTGGATGCGCCAGGTGGGTATCAACCTCGGCACGCCGGCGCACTTCGGTTTCTACGGCGGCATGATCGTGTCGATGGCGTTCCTGCTGCCGCTGTCGCTGTGGCTCGGCCATCGCGTGACCGCGCCCATCACCAAGCTGTTGCGCGCGCTCGAAGGCGCCGTGGCGAGCTACCGCGACGGCGACTTCAGTTTCTCCATCGCGGCCACGCGCCGCGACGAACTGGGCGAGCTGATCCGCATGCACAACGCGCTGGGCCAGACCCTGCGCGAGCAGCGCCAGAACCTGGCCCAGCGCGAACTGCTGCTGGACACGGTGGTGCAGAACACGCCCGTCGCACTCGTGCTTACCGATGCGAGCGGCCGCGTGACCTACGCCAACATCGCTTCGCGGCACCTTTTCAACGAAGGGCGCACCCTGCATGGCCTGGATTTCGCGGAGCTGCTCAGCGACAGCCCGGAAGCCCTGCGCCGCGCGGTGGAAAGCGGCGAAGACGCCTTGCTCACCGTGGAGATGGACGGCGGCGAGGAGACCTTCCACCTGTCGCAGCGCAGCTTCCGCCTGCAAGGTCGCCCGCATCGCCTGCAGCTGTTCCGGCGCATGACGCGCGAACTGTCGCGGCAGGAAGTGGCCACGTGGAAACGCGTGATCCGCGTGATCAGCCACGAGCTCAACAATTCGCTGGCGCCGATTTCCTCGCTCGCCCATTCGGGCGCGGAACTGGCGCGCCGTGGCGATACCACGCGCCTGCCGGGCGTGTTCGCCACCATCGGCGAGCGCGCGCGGCACCTGCACGGCTTCATCGCCGGCTACGCCAGTTTCGCCAAGCTGCCGGCGCCGCAGCTGGCATCCATCGAATGGAAGCCGTTCCTGGACAGCCTGGCGCTGCACTGCAAGTTCACCCTGGCCAGCGCCTTGCCCGAGCAGCCCGGCTGGTTCGACGCGGCGCAGATCGAGCAGGTGCTGATCAACCTGGTGAAGAACGCGCACGAATCGGGCAGCCCCGATGACGGCGTATCGCTGTCGCTGATGGTGATCGGCCGCGACGTGCGCATCGAAGTGGCCGACCGCGGCCCGGGCATGAGCGAGACCGTGCTGGCCCAGGCCCTGCTGCCGTTCTACTCCACCAAGCGTTCCGGCACCGGCCTCGGCCTGGCGCTGGCGCGCGAGATCGTGGAGGCCCACGGCGGCCGCATCGCGCTCGCCAACCGCGAGGAGGGCGGCCTGCGGGTCAGCCTGCTGCTGCCGCTGGGGCCAAGATAACTCGCGTAATCGGCGCCCCACCTGTTGGATGCTCCGGGCTCGCCTATACTCGATCCCATCTTCATGGAATGGGAAGGCAGGCAATGGGCTCGCTATTTGCTCTGGTAGTGATCGTGGTTGCGGTGATCGTGCTCGCCAAGCTGGTGCGCATCGTGCCGCAGGGTTACGAATGGACAGTGGAACGTTTCGGCCGCTATACGCGCACGCTCACGCCGGGCCTGCATTTCCTGATTCCCTTCATCTACAGCATCGGCCGCAAGATGAACATGATGGAGCAGGTGCTGGATGTGCCTTCGCAAGACGTCATCACCAAGGACAACGCGGTGGTGCGCGTGGATGGCGTGGTGTTCTACCAAGTGCTGGACGCGGCCAAGGCCGCCTATGAAGTGGCCAACCTGGAGCAGGCGGCGCTTGCCCTGGTCATGACCAACATCCGCACGGTGCTGGGCTCGATGGACCTGGACGAATCGCTCAGCCAGCGCGACGCCATCAACGCCAAGCTGCTCACCGTGGTGGACGAGGCCACGCATCCGTGGGGCGTCAAGGTCAACCGCATCGAGATCAAGGACATCGCGCCGCCGCGCGACCTGGTCGATTCGATGGCGCGGCAGATGAAGGCCGAGCGCGAGAAGCGCGCGAACATCCTGGAAGCGGAGGGTTTCCGCCAGGCCGCCGTGCTGAAGGCCGACGGCGAAAAGCAATCCGCTATCCTCGCTGCGGAAGGCAAGAAGGAAGCCGCGTTCCGCGAGGCCGAGGCGCGCATCCGCCTGGCCGAGGCAGAGGCCGAAGCGACCAAGATGGTGTCCGAGGCCATCGCCAACGGCAACGTCAATGCGCTCAATTACTTCGTCGCGAACAAGTACGTCGAAGCGCTGAAGGAAATGGCGCATTCGCCCAACCAGAAGACCTTGCTGCTGCCGGTGGAAGCCACCGGCATCCTCGGTTCGCTGGCCGGCATCGCTGAACTGGCGAAGGATTCGCTGAGCCAGCAGCAGGCGACCAACACCAACCGCCGCACGCCACCGTCGCTGGGCTGAACCGGGCATGGAACAGATCGCGCTGCATTACCTGTGGTGGATCCTGGCGCTGGTGCTGATCGCCGTCGAGGTGATCTTGCCCGGCTACTTCATGCTGTGGATCGGCATCGCTGCCGGCGTCACCGGCGTGGTGGTGCTGGCCGCGCCGGACATGTCGTTGCTGGCGCAGGCGCTGGTGTTCGCGGTGCTCGCGTTTCTCTCGTGCGCGGCGTACTGGTACGGACTGCGTCCGCGCCTGATGCGCGACGAGCCGGGCAGTGCGCTGCTCAACCGGCGCGGCGAGCAGAAGATCGGCCAGCGCTACGTGCTGGCCGAACCCATCGTGCATGGCCGCGGCAAGGCCAAGGTGGGCGACAGCCTGTGGCTGGTGCGCGGGCCGGACCTGCCGGCCGGCAGCATGGTGGAAGTAGTGGGCGTGGATGGAACGACGCTGGTGGTGAGGGCGGCGGAGTAGTTCTTGCCCTCACCTGTGTTGACGCGGCACGACAGCACGCACCGCAGCGATGAGGCTGGAATCTCCAGCCTCATCGCCATCCTCAGGACTTACCAGATCTTCACGCGCTGGTCTTCCGGCCGCCACATCGGCTGGCCCTGCTTCACGCCGAACGCCTCGTAGAAATCCGGCACGTTCGACAGCGGGCCGTTCACGCGCCACTTCGCGGGTGCGTGGACATCGGAAAGCAGGCCCGTGCGCAGCTTCTCGTCGCGTTCCTGCGACAGCCAGCCCAGCGCGTAGCCGAGGAAGAAGCGCTGCAGCGGCGTGTAGCCGGCGATCTTCTCGCCCCTCTGGTATTGCGCGGTTTTCTTGAACGCATCCAGGCCGATCATGATGCCGCCGAAGTCGGCGATGTTCTCGCCAAGGCTGGCCTGGCCGTTGATGTGCAGGCCGGGCAGGGGCTCATAGGCGTTGAACTGCTTCACCATCACGTCGGCGCGCTGCTTGAAGCGGGCGGCGTCTTCCTTGGTCCACCAGTCGGCCAGGTTGCCCTTGGCGTCGTACTGGCGGCCTTCGTCGTCGAAGCCGTGGGTGATTTCGTGGCCGATGGTGGAGGCGGCGACGTAGCCGTACACCACGGCGTCATCGATCTGATCGTCGGCGAAGCCCGGGATCATGAACTGCGCGGCAGGCAGCACGATCTCGTTGTTCGACGGGTTGTAGTACGCGTTGTAGGTCTGCGGCGTCATTTCCCATTCGGCGCGGTCCACCGGCTTGCCGAACTTGGAGATCATGTCTTCGATCTCCCAGCGCTTGGCGTTCATCATGTTCTGCGCGTACGACGCGCGGCCGATGGTGAGCGTGGAGTAGTCCTTCCACTTGTCCGGGTAGCCGACCTTCTTGGTGATGGCGGCGAGCTTTTCATGCGCCTTCGCCTTGGTGGCCGGGCTCATCCAGTCCAGCTTGTCGATGCGTTCGCCATAGGCCGTGCGCACGGCTTCCACCATCGCGTTGTAGCGCTGCTTGGCCGCGTCGGAGAAGTAATCCTTGACGTAGATGCGGCCCAGCACCATGCCCAGCGCCTGGTTTTCGGCGCGCAGCGCGCGCTTCCAGCGCGGCTTCTGCTGCGCCTGGCCGTTGAGCGTGCGGCCATAGAAGTCGAAGCTTTCGTTGTCGAAATCCTGGCTGAGGAAGCTGGCGTACGCGTCCACCAGATGCACGCGCAGGTAGTCGCGCACTACTGGCGTGGGCGTCTTCGCCAGCAGGGCCTGCAGGCCGCTGAAGAATTCCGGCTGGCCGACGATCACCGTGCCGGCGGGCAGCTTCCAGCCGGCGAGGCGCGCGTTCCACGCGATGGACGGCGTGTACTTCGTCGTCAGGTCGGCGGGCGCCATCTTGTGGTAATTCTTCTCGGGATCGCGCAGATCGGCGAGCGGGCGCGATACCTTGGCCAGCGCAGTCTCGAACGCCATCACCTGCTTCGCGCTGCTGGCGGCCTCGGCGTCGGGCTGGCCGAGCAGATGGAACACGCGCTGCAGGTGCGCGACATAGGCAGCGCGAACCTTGGCGACGCCGGCTTCCTTGTTGAAGTAGTAGTCGCGCTCCGGCAGGCCCAGGCCGCCCTGCCACAGGTGCACGGCCATCACGTCGCTCTGCTTCTCGTCCTGCGACACCTGGAAGTCGAAGAACGGATCGACGCCGATCAATTGCATGGCGAAGGCCGCGTCGAGCGCGGAGTTCACGTCATGCACGGCATCGATGCGCGCCAGTTCGTCCTTGAGCGGGGTGATGCCCAGCGTGTCCGCCTGGGCCTGGTCCATGGCCGTGATCCAGAAATCGCCGACCTTCTGTTCGTCGCTGCCGGGCTTGGCGGCCTTGTCCGCCGCGGCGTCCTCGCTGATCTTGCGCAGCTTGGCGTAAAGCTCGTCCTGCACGACCTGGCCGATGCCCCACGACGATTCCTCCGCCGGAATCGGATGGCTCTTCAGCCATGCGCCGTTGGCGAACTGGAAAAAGTCGACGCCAGGGTTCACCGAGGTATCGATGTGGTCGGCCACCACGTCGGGCTTCGTGGCGGTGAGCGCGGCGGCCGGAGCGGCGGCGTGGGCCGCGCCCACGGAGGCGGCGGCAAGGGCTAGCGCGAGCAGCCGGCGGCGCAGGGTGGGCGAAGTCGCGTTCATGCGGGTCTTATCTCCATGGGACAGGTCGGATACGGCGATGGGGCGTGCATGGCACGCCCCATCGGATGGGATATCGGAAGATTGCGCGGTGCGCGCCGGCCGTCCTCAGATGCCAAGCGCCAGCCGCGCGCCCAGGTCGGCCAGCGGCGACACCAGCAGCAGGCGCACCAGGATCAGCACGATCATCACCACCCACGGCGCGAAATCCAGACCGCCGGCGGTGAGCTTGCCGCGCAGCGGACGCAGCAGCGGATCCACCAGGGTGCCGGCCAGACGGTAGACCGGGTGATAGCCCTCGACCTGGAACAGGCTCATCAGCGACCAGATGAAGATCAGCACCACGTAGAACATGGCGATGAAGTCCAGCGTGTCGGCCACCGACAGCACCAGCAGCCCCGCCACGTGCGGGAACACGCCGAGCAGGGCGAACAGCACGATGCGCTTGATGAGCATCAGCAGCCACACCAGCAGCAGGGCAGCGACATTGATGCGACGCCAGTTCGGCAGCACGCGGCGGATCGGCGCCAGCACTACGTTGGTGGTGCGGTAGATGAACTGGCTCAGCGGATTGTGGAAGTCCGCGCGGCTGGCTTCGGCCAACAGGCGCAGCACGAACAGCGCGGCGGCGGCGCCGAAGGCCAGGTCGACGAGGAACGAAAGGGCGTTGACGAGGTAACTCACGATGGGTCGTCCAGTGCGGCAGCCAGCTCGGCGCCCCGGCGCGTGGCGGCGGCCACGGCGCGGGCGACGATCTGGTGGAAATGGTCGGCGGCAAGACTTTCGAGCGCGGCCTGCGTGGTGCCGTTGGGCGAGGTGACGCGCTGGCGCAGCACGCCGGGGTCCTCGCCGGTTTCGGTGAGCATGCGGCCGGCGCCCAGGCAGGTCTGCGCGGCCAGCGCGCGTGCGGTCTCGCGCGACATGCCCTGCGCGAAGGCGGCGTCTTCCAGCGCTTCCACCAGGGCAAAGAAGTAGGCCGGGCCGGAACCGGAGATGCCGGTGACGGTGTCGATCAGCGCTTCGTCATCCACCCAGCGCGTGATGCCCACGGCATCCATGATGTGTTGTGCCTGCGCCCGCTGTTCCGGGCTGACCCGGCGGTTGGCGAACAGGCCCGTGGCGCCCGCGCCGATCAACGCCGGGGTATTGGGCATGCAGCGCACGATGGCCAGGGCGTGGCCGAACCAGCGCTCCAACTGGTCGATGCGCACGCCGGCGGCGATGGAGATCAGCATCGGCCGCTGGCGGGCCAGCGTGTCGCGCAGTTCGGCGTGGATGGACGGCATGATCTGCGGCTTCACCGCCAGCACCAGCACGTCGGCCTCGGCCGCGGCCAGGCGGTTTTCCGCGTAGCAGGCGATGCCGTAGTCGCGGCCCAGCTCCTGCCGGGCCTCGGCCCGCGGCTCGGACACGGTGATGGACGAGGCGGCCACGCCGGTCTTGAGCAGGCCGCCGATCAGGCTGCGCGCCATGTTGCCGCCGCCGATGAAAGCGATACGAGTCATGCAGGAGCCTATCCTTACTATTGGGGGCTTACCTTACCGGAGCCGGGAGCGCGCGTCCCGTGGCGAAAGTGCCGCCCGCCGGGGCGCCTGGGGCGCAATCTTTCAACCTGGTCCGCAGTTTGCCGCTTACGGCCAAAGGAAAGACTGGTCGCCCGGCCCGCGCGGCGAGTAGTATCGGCCCGCTGCTTGGGGAACGGGGAACGGACCGGTCGAACGGCATGGCGCCCCGCGCGCCCCGTTGCCGCGTCCGGAGAAAACCCCGCCCCGGGCACGAGTCAGCCAGACGATAGGGTTCAAGGGGAAACCAGATGGATATCGCCGAACTGCTTGCCTTCTCGGTGAAGAACAAGGCCTCGGACTTGCATCTGTCCGCCGGCCTGCCGCCGATGATCCGCGTGGACGGCGACGTGCGCCGCATCAACATCCCCGCGCTCGACCACAAGCAGGTCCACTCGCTGATCTACGACATCATGTCGGACAAGCAGCGGCGCGACTACGAAGAATTCCTCGAGGTCGACTTCTCGTTCGAGATTCCCGGCCTGGCGCGCTTCCGCGTCAACGCGTTCAACCAGAACCGCGGCGCGGGCGGCGTGTTCCGTACCATTCCCTCCGAAGTGCTCACGCTGGAAGACCTGGCCGCGCCGGCCGTGTTCCGCGAGCTGATCGAGCAGCCGCAGGGCCTGATCCTGGTGACCGGGCCGACCGGTTCGGGCAAGTCGACCACGCTGGCGGCGATGGTCGACCACATCAACAAGAACGAATACGGCCACATCCTCACCATCGAGGATCCGATCGAATTCGTGCACACCTCGCAGAAGTGCCTGATCAACCAGCGCGAAGTGCACCGCGACACGCACGGCTTCAACGAGGCGCTGCGCTCGGCGCTGCGCGAGGACCCGGACTACGTGCTGGTGGGCGAGTTGCGCGACCTGGAAACCATCCGCCTGGCGCTGACGGCCGCGGAAACCGGACACCTGGTGTTCGGCACGCTGCATACCAGCTCGGCGGCCAAGACCATCGACCGCATCATCGACGTGTTCCCCGCCGGCGAAAAGCCGATGGTGCGCTCGATGCTGTCCGAATCGCTGCGCGCGGTGATTTCGCAGTCGCTGCTGAAGAAGGTCGGCGGCGGCCGTATCGCGGCGCACGAGATCATGGTGGGCATCCCCGCGATCCGTAACCTGATCCGCGAGGACAAGGTGGCGCAGATGTACTCGTCCATCCAGACCGGCCAGCAGTACGGCATGCAGACCCTGGACCAGAACCTGCAGGACCTGGTGAAGCGCGGCCTGGTGACGCGCCAGCAGGCGATGGGTTACGCGCGCAACAAGGACATTTTCAAAGGCTGATGCCTTTTGGGGGAATAGGGAATGGGGAATAGCAAAATCGTGCAGCGCCATCGCACGCCGCGAGATCCCGCTTTTCCTATTCTCTATTCCCTATTCTCGATTCCCTGTCCCGGAGGGACTTATGAGCGACTTCGATTTCACCTCCTTCCTCAAGTTGATGGTGCACAAGAAGGCGTCCGACCTGTTCATCACGGCGGGCGTGCCGCCATCGATGAAGGTGCAGGGGCGCGTGGTGCCGATCACGCAGAGCCCGCTGTCCGCGCAGCAGTCGCGCGACATGGTGCTCAACGTGATGACGCCCTCGCAGCGCGAGGAATTCGAAAAGACCCACGAATGCCAGTTCGCCATCTCGGCGCAGGGCGTGGGCCGCTTCCGCGTGTCGTGCTTCTACCAGCGCAACTGCGTGGGCATGGTGCTGCGCCGCATCGAGTCGAAGATCCCGACCATCGAGGAGCTCAGCCTGCCGCCGGTGATCAAGCAGCTGGCGATGACCAAGCGCGGCATCATCATCTTCGTGGGCGGCACCGGCACCGGTAAGTCCACCTCGCTGGCGTCGATGATCGGCTACCGCAACGCCAACTCGACCGGCCACATCATCACCATCGAGGACCCGATCGAATACGTGCACAAGCACGAGGGCTGCATCATCACGCAGCGCGAGCTGGGCATCGATACCGACAGCTGGGAAAACGCGCTGAAGAACACGCTGCGCCAGGCGCCGGACGTGATCATGATCGGCGAAGTGCGCACGCGCGAGACGATGGAGCACGCGATCAACTTCTCCGAAACCGGTCACCTGTGCCTGTGCACGCTGCATGCGAACAACGCCAACCAGGCGATGGACCGCATCCTGCACTTCTTCCCGGAAGACCGCCGCTCGCAGCTGTTCATGGACCTGTCGCTGAACCTCAAGGGCATCGTGGCGCAGCAGTTGATCCCCACGCCCGACGGCAAGGCGCGTCGCGTGGCGGTGGAAGTGCTGCTGGGCACGCCGCTGGTGCAGGACTACATCCGCCAGGGCGAGATCCACAAGCTCAAGGAAGTGATGAAGGAATCCACCAACCTGGGCATGAAGACCTTCGACCAGAGCCTGGTGGAGCTTTATCACGCCGGCGAGATCTCCTACGAAGACGCGCTGCGGCACGCGGACAGCTCCAACGAAGTGCGCCTGCGCATCAAGCTTGCCCAGGGCGGCGACGCGCACACGCTCTCGCAGGGCCTGGAGGGCGTGGAGATCGAGGAAACCAAGGATTCCTCGAACTTCGGCGGCGGGCTGCTGCGCCGCTGACGGCAAGCGCCAAGACATCGGCAAGAAGAAGGAGCCCGCGGGCTCCTTCTTCGTCTTTCATCGCCGCCCGCTGCGGCGCGCGTGAGCTTACTTGGCCGTGTCGCTGACCGTCAGGCCACTGGCATCGACGCTTTTCACACCCTTCACCTTCTTGGCGATCTGCGTGGCCTTGGTCTTTTCGGCCGCGCTGCTCGCCGTGCCGGTCAGGCTCACGGCGCCGTCCGTCGTGGAGACGGAGATGTCGCTGCTCTTGATGCCGCTGGTGCTGGCGAGCTCGGACTTCACCTTGGTGGTGATCCACGCATCGTTGGTGCGGCCGGGCACGGTCTCATTGCTCGTGCTGGTTTCTTTCTCCTGCATGGCCGCCTGCTGGGCCTGCTGCTGGGCCGCGGCGTTCTGGGCCTGTTGGGAGGCGGCGCTCTGGGCGGCAACCTGCGCGAACGGCATGGCCGAGAAGGCAGTTGCCAGGCCAACGGCAATCAGCGTCTTGCGAAACAGGTTGGTAGTGCGCATGGGGAATCTCCTGTAGTGGGGAAGCGCTGTCCTTGGTGGAGACAGGCGGAAGCCGCTCGTGCGGCATCCGCGACGCCATCCCAACAGCCCCGGCATGAATTGAAGATGGCTGCGACGTGAACCCGTTCAGCGCGTCATTACGCTTGGCAACGCGGCGTCATGGCAGCGTTGGAAGAGTGTTCGGATCGCGAACAGGCTCTAAGATCGAGCAAGGTGTGATGCGCATCACATAGCGCAGGTGAGAAAGCGTGAGTTTGCCGCTGTTTTGCAGGCTCATGCGTAGACGCTTTCGATACAAACGTGTCGCTACTGTGGGAACGATGTCGAAAAGCGACGCGGCGTCTTGTGAAATAGACGGCTATACGGCAAATTTGCAAAGCGAAGCACAGCATGTGCTGGCTTGATTTCGGGGGGAATCATGGCCGATCTGGAAGTCCGGGTCGTTTCCGAGCGTAGGGAAGGGCTCCTGGTGGAGCTGGGACGCGTGGTGACGGAGTACGGACACGTACTTGTCCGCCAGCGATTGGTGCAGGATGCGCAAGGCGCCTGCCTCACGCTGATCCTGCGCGGACCTGACGAGCGACAGCTGGCCCTGGAGGAAGCGCTAGGCACGCATCCGCGCGTGCTCAGCTTCGAATCGGTGCGCCCACAACTGGTGGACGATGCGCCGCCAGCGGTCGCCGCGGCGCCCTTGCCGGCGGCAGCGCCGGCCGCCGTTGCGCGCGCACCCGCGGCAGCGCAGGAGCAGGCGCCCATCACGGCAGGCGCCGACGTGGCGCGCGTCGAGCGGATGCTGCCCAATCTGGCCAGGGACTATCCGCGCATCTTTCCCTGGCTGATCAATCTCGATTACGCGGTGGCGGCCGAAGCGCGCGATGCATCGCTCTATCTTGCCGGCCGCCGCACGGGCGCATGGGTGTACAAGCGCGACTTCGCGCTGGGCGCAAAGCTGATGCTGGCCGATGCGGTCCGCCGCATTGCGTTGCCTGCCTTGCGCGTACTGGTGACGGTGGAGCATCACGACAACCAGTTGCATGTGCGCGGCTGTCCGCTGTGCCAGCCCGGTGGCGTATCCGGCGGCCGCTTCTTCTGCGGTTTCATCGAGGGCCTGCTCGCCGAATCGGTGGATTCGCGTGCGGTGTTCACGCGCGAAACCAGTTGCCACAGCCATGGCGCGGCCATGTGCGTGTTCGACATATCCCACTGATCGTCGCCAAGGGAAGACGGCGGTGATGGCTGGGCGTCCGTAGCCAACGAAGGGGAGCAACATGCAAGACATGCATCAGCATTACAACGGAGTGCTGGTCGGGTTGTCGTATGCCGTCTCGGTGCTGGGGTCGTTCACGGCGTTGCAGTTCGCCCTGGGCATTCCGCTGGCGCAGAACGCCAGGCAGCGTTGGGGCGCCATTCTCGCGGCGGGTACGGCGATGGGTGGTGGCGCCATCTGGGCCATGCACTTCATCGCCATGCTTGCGTGCAACATGGGTACGCAGGTGACGTACGACGTGCTGCTGACGGCGGCATCGGCGGTGCTGGCGATCGTCGCCTGCTCGCTGGGGCTGGCGATCGTCGGTACCGGCGCATTCCGCTTCATCAACCTGCTGTTCGCCGGCGTGCTGATGGGCCTGGGCGTGGCCGGCATGCATTACCTGGGCATGGCGGCCATGCTGTCGTCGGCGTGGGTGTCCTATGACGGCGGCATCGTGGCCTTGTCGGTGGCCATCGCCATCGTGGCCTCGATGGCCGCGCTGTGGCTGGCCTTCAATCTGCGTGGCAAGCTGCAGATGCTGGGCAGCGCGCTGGTGATGGGTGTTGCGGTGTGCGGCATGCACTACACCGGCATGTTGGCCCTGGAACTGACCCAGGGCGATACCGTGCCGGCCGGCTTCGAGCATGGCCTGCAGGGCGAGCATCTGGGCCTGGCGATTTTCGTGGTGGTCGTGGTGTTGCTGGCCGTTGCGCTGGGGCTGAGCATTGTGCGGCAGCAGCGGCGCGCCGCACTTTCGATCTGAGCTGGCGATCATCGCGCAAAAAAACGGGGCGCCCATGGCGCCCCGTTTTTTGTCCATCGCGTAGCGAGGGCTTACTTCAGTTCGGTCTGGCTGGTGATCACCAGGCCGTCGCTGGTCATGCGCAGGTCGCCGTTGAGCGACTTGATGCGCGCGGCCTGAGTTTCCATCGACGCGAACTGCGCCTTCGAGCGTTCGGCCGTCGCCTTGGCGGTGGCCTGCGCCTGCGGATCGTCGGACTGCGCCTCGGCGGTGAGTTCGGCGATGTGCTCGGCCTTCTGCGCCATGGCCTTGACCCAGGCCTGGTACATCTCGCCGCTCAGGCTCAGGCGGCCCAGGCGACCGGCGTCGCCGGCGGCGGCGTTGAGCAGCTCGCCCATCTTCACTTCCTCGCCCTGGCCCACGGCCAGCGCCAGCGACTTCGGACCCATCGCGGCCCACACCGGCGCACCCAGCGGCGCGGTGAGTTCCGGCGGCAGCGCGACGGGCTTGCCGTCGGGCGTGAGCTTGAGCTGCTGCAGGCCCGAGGAGGCCATCTGCGCCATGGCGACGAGGCCCGCCGGGTTGGAGGTGCCGATCAGGATGCGGCCGCTGAACTTCGGCAGGGTGTCGTTGCTGCCGGCGTCGAAGCTGTCCAGCGCCACGCGCACGCCGAGCAGGTCGCCAACCGGCGGCACGGCCGCCTGCTGGGACATCAGGCCGATCTTGGTGAAGCCCTCGTTGAGCTCATTGAGCGACGGGCAGGTGAACGGCTTCGCGGCGACGGCATCCGCCTGCGCGCTCCAGAAGGGACGCAGCTGGGCGATGGGCAGGGCCACGCTGATGTCGAACGGCGCGGTGCCGGCGGCGCCCAGGCCGGGCAGCTCCACCTTCATGCCGCTGAAGGCCTTGGTGATGTCGTCGGCCAGGGCCACGTCCCAGCGGATGTCCTGGTGCTTCTCGTCGAGCTTGGTGTAGCCGAAGCTGATCGCCGGCACGCGCGAGGCGATGCGGGTGGCATCGGCTTCGCAGGCGGGCGACACCTGCAGTTGATTGGCCACCGGTTCGCCGGTCTTGGCCGATTCCGTTTCGGCGCGGGCCTTGATCAGCGCGTTGAACAACGGGTCCTTGCCGCTGGCCGCCAGCGGCAGCAGGCGGGCCAGGTCGACCTGGCCGATGGCCCAGGGCTGGTAGTCCTTCGCCTTGGCGAGCTTGTCGAGGCGGCCGTCGTCCTGGATGTTCTTTTCCGGACGGTCGAGGCCAAAGGCCAGGCGCAGCGTGGCTTCCGGCGCGTCGGCCGGCAGCATGGCCGCCACGGCCTGCTTGCCGACCTCGGCCAGCACGATCTGCACGCCGGCATCGGCGGAGACGTGCTTGCGGTAGCTCTGGCCACCCACGGTGGCGGTGTCGAACGGCTTGCCGTAGGCGGCTTCAAGACGGCCGACGAAGGCGTCGAAGGCCTTGGGGTCGGTCAGCTCGAAGCGCGCCACCGGGGAAAGGCCCAGGCCGTAGAAGGCCGAGCGGCCCTTGATGTTGAGGCCCGCGTTCTGCGCGAACTGTTCGATGGTCTTGCCATCCAGCTCGGCGATGACGGCCTTGAGCAGGCGGGAAAGATCGGGATCCTTCTCGGCCATGTCGTCGGCGGTGGAACGCAGCTGGGTCAGCTCCGACGGCAGCTGGGCATCGGCCTGGGCCAGCAGCGCCTTGCGCGTGTCGTCGTCGAGCACGTCCAGGTTGGCCACCACGTACGGCGTGTCGGCCGGCACGAAGGCGAGGGGCGCGTCCTTGTCCTTGTGATGGCATGCAGCCAGCAGCACGCCGGCAAGGCCCAGCGCAGCAATGCGCGTCGTCGATCGCATGTCTAATCCCTTGAGTGAGGTGATGTTGCGCCGCGCATTATGCCTGCATTTGTGACATGCCGCGGTGCGGCACGGCGCGCCGGTACGGCCGGCGCCGGCCGCGGGTGCCGGCTCAGCGGCCCAGCACCTCGGCAAGCACCGCCATGCGCACGAACACGCCGTTGCCGACCTGTTCCAGGATGCGCGACTGCGCGCCGTCCGCCACTTCCGGGGCGATCTCGATGCCGCGGTTGAGCGGACCCGGGTGCATCACCAGGGCGCCCCGGGCGGCGCGGGCCAGGCGGGGGTTGTCCAGGCCGTAGCGGCTGAAATAGGCGGCCTCGTCCGGCAGGTCGGTCGCGGCCATGCGCTCCTTCTGCAGGCGCAGCATGATGATCACGTCGGCGCCCTCGACGGCGGCGTCGAAGTCGTCGGTGAGCACGCAGCCGGGAAATTCCGACGGTTCCGGCATCAGCGCCTGCGGCGAGCACAGGCGGATCTCCTTCACGCCCATCGCCTTGAGCGCATGCACGTCCGAGCGCGCCACGCGCGAGTGCTTGACGTCGCCGCAGATGACCACGGTGAGCTGGCGGAAGTCCGGGCGGTGCTGGCGGATGGTCAGCACGTCGAGCAGGCCCTGGGTGGGATGCGCGCGGTTGCCGTCGCCGGCATTGATCACCGACACGCCGCTCATGGCGTGGCGCACCAGTTCTTCGGGCGTGCCCGACACCTTGTGGCGCACCACGATGGCGTCCAGGTGCATCGCCTCCAGCGTGTGCAGCGTGTCGAACAGCGCCTCGCCCTTGCTGGTGGAGGAGAAGCCGATGTCGAAGTTGATGACGTCGGCGCCCAGCCGGCGGGCGGCCAGCTCGAACGAGGTACGCGTGCGCGTCGAGGGTTCGAAGAACAGGTTGAGGATGGTGCGGCCGGAAAGCAGGTCCAGCTTGCGCGTGCCGTGCGCGCAGCTGTCGCGCATGAACTCCGCACGGTCGAGCAGGCGCTCGATGGTCTCGCGGGGCAGGTGTTCCAGGGTGGTGAGGTGGCGCAGGCGAGAGCTCATGGCGGGCGGAGGTCCGGTCGGGAGTGTCGTGTCAGTGGTCGGCGGAAGCGAGCCATCGTTCCAGGATGACCGCGGCGGCCTCCGCGTCGATGGCGGCGGCGTCGCGTTTCTTCTTCAGTCCGGCGGCGCGTGCGCTGGCGAAGCGTTGCGCTGCTTCCTGCGAGCTGTAGCGCTCGTCCGTCAGCACCACGGGAAGCTTGTAGCGCTCGGCGATCTTGTTGGCGAAACGGCGCGCGCCCTTGCTGGCGGGTTGTTCCTCGCCGTCGAGCGTCAGCGGCAGGCCGACCACCAGCGTGTCGGGCTGCCACTCCTTGTGCAGGGCGTCGATCCTGGACCAGTCCGGATCGCCATCGCGCACGGCGACGGCGGCGAGGCCGCGGGCGCTGCTGGTGAATCGATTGCCGACGGCGACGCCGATCAGCCGGCTGCCCACGTCGAAGCCGAACACGCAGCTCATGCGTGCCCTGCGTAGCCAGGCAGCTGCAGCGGGTCGACGCCGACCAGGCCGGCGGCGGCGCTCCAGCGTTCCTCCAGCGGGGTGTGGAACACCACGCGTTCGCTCGCGTCGGCGGTGAGCCAGGTGTTGTCCTTCAGCTCCTGCTCGAGCTGGCCGGCGCTCCAGCCCGCGTAGCCCAGCGCCATCATGGCGAGGCGCGGACCTTCGCCGTGCGCCATGGCGATGAGGATGTCGCGCGAGGTGGTCACCGACCACTCGTCGTTGATGCGGTAGCTCGATTCCCAATGGCCGGGTTCGCGGTGCAGCACGAAGCCGCGTTCCTGCTGCACGGGGCCGCCGATCAGCACCGGCGCATCGGCCAGTTCGAGATCGCTGCATTCGAGCTTCATCTGCGCGAGCACGTCGCCCAGGCGGTATTCGGAAAGCTGGTTCACCAGCAGGCCGACGGCGCCGTCCTCGTCGTGCTGGCAGATGAAAGCCACGCCGCGCGAGAACGGCGGCTCGGCCAGACTGGGCATGGCGATCAGGAACTGACCGGCGAGGGAAGACGCTTGGGGTCGGGGAGCAGGCATGGGGGCATTGTAAGCCCTGGGAGCTTGGGAGCGAGAAATGAGTGAAGAGGAGCGGGAAGTGAGAGAAAGGCGGGCCGCTCTTCTCTCGTTTCTCACTTCTCCTTCACTCGCTCCTGCTCACTTGCTGTGCAGCGTGTCGTTGGGCATGAACTGCCAGGTGCGCGTGATGTTCAACTCGTCGATCCGCTCCTTGTCGGGCGGCAGGGCGGGGAACGGTGCGGCAAGGCGCACGATGCGCTGCGCGGCGGCGTCCAGCAGCGGCTGGCCCGAGCTTTGCACCACTTCGATGCCTTTCACGGAGCCGTCGCGGTTGAGCGTCACCGTCATCAGCACGTCGCCGTGCAGGCCGCGGCGGCGGGCCTCGTTGGGGTAGTTGAGGTTGCCCACGCGTTCCACCCGGTCCACCCAGCCGCGCATGTACGCGGCGTAGACGTATTCCTTGGTGTTGGACGAGATGAATTTCTTCCTCGGGCGCTTGGCGTACTGCTCGCTGCGGTCACGCACCTCGGCGGCCAGCTGGGCCATTTCCTGCTGGCGCTTCACCTCGTCGGGCGAGGGGGGAAGATCCTGCGGCGTCTGCTCCAGCTTCGCGCTGTCGGTGCTGACGCTGTAATGGCTGTTGCCGGTGGTGGTGAGCAGCTTGTCGTCGGTGGCTTCCTGCGGGCGCGGCGCGCTGGCCTGCACGGGCTGCGGCGCCACGCCATTCGATGGGCGGGGCAACGCGCCCGATACCGGCTGGGAGGGCCGGGCGGCCTTGTCGCTTTCGCCGCCGCCGCTGTTGTTGGCCTGGGCGAGGAAGTCCGCCTTGTCCGGCGCCTCGCGGTTGGCCACGTCCACCAGGGTCACGTCCAGCGTGGGCAGGCTGGGCTTGGCTTTCACGTAGGTGAAGGTAATGCCGAGGATCACCACGCCATGCAGCAGCAGCGAGAAAAGCATGGTGGCGCCGAACATGTCGGCGCTGGTGCGGACAGCAGGTTGGCTCACGCAGCGCGGGTTCCGGTGGTTCGTTTCTGCTCGACGACGTCGAAGAGCTGACCGGCAATATTAAGCCCGAATTGGGCATCCAGTTCGCGCACACACGTCGGCGATGTGACGTTGATCTCGGTGAGGTAGTCGCCGATCACGTCCAGGCCCACGAACAGCAGCCCCCGCCGTCGCAGCTCCGGCGCCACCTGCGAGACGATCCAGCGGTCGCGCTCGCTGAGCGGCACGCCCACGCCGCGGCCGCCGGCCGCCAGATTGCCGCGGAAGTCGCTGCCCTGCGGGATGCGGGCCAGCGCGTAGGGCACCGGTTCGCCGTCCACCACCAGGATGCGCTTGTCGCCGGCGGTGATCTCCGGGATGAACTTCTGCGCCATGGTGAACTGCCTGTGCTCGCCCTTGGGGCCGGCCGCGATCAGGGTTTCCAGCATGGAATTGAGGTTGCTGTCCCCGGCCTTCACCCGGAAGATGCCGCGCCCGCCCATGCCGTCCAGCGGCTTGAGCACCACCTCGCCATGGGTCGCCACGAAGGCGCGCAGCTCCGCCGCGTCGCGACTCACCAGGGTCGGCGCCATGCATTGCGGGAAGTGCATGGCGAACAGTTTTTCGTTGCAGTCGCGCAGGGCCTGGGGCCGGTTCACCACGGCCACCCCGGCGCGCTCGGCCAGCTCGGCCACCATGGTGTCGTAGATGAACTGCGGGTCCACCGGCGGGTCCTTGCGCATCAGCAGCACGTCCATGCCGCGCAGGTCGCGCCACTCGGGCTCGCCCAGGATGTACCAGCCGGCCGGATCGTCCCGCACGGAGAGCGGCGCCAGGCGGGCCCAGGGCTCGCCGTTGCGGGCGGCCAGGTCGCCCTGTTCCAGGTAGAACAGCTCGTGGCCGCGGCGCTGGGCTTCCAGCAGCATGGCGAAGGTGGTGTCCTTGGCGATCTTGATCGAGCCGATCGGGTCCATCAGTACGGCGACCTTGAGGGCCATCGTCATTCTCCGGTAGCAGTGCATGTTCACTATCCGCGGCCGGCATCGGCCGGGCGGCGGCAGGGCAGTGTATGTCGTCCGAAGGCGGGAGATTGCGTTGATCAGTCCATCGATCAAGAGGTTTCCCGAAGGTGCCGGATCGCCGGGATTGTCTCCGCAGGGAAACGTTGCCGATCAGCCCCAGCATCGGCCGCCCAGGGAGCCGGACCGTTCGATTCAATGACGTAGAGCGCTTTACCTAAGATTTCAGCTTGACGTCACGCCGGGCAGGCGGTAAACAGCAACGCACGAGTGCCTGCCGGCTGAACGATCGCCGTACGTCGTCTCGACGCACGGTTTTGTATCTTCATTTGGGACCGCTAGCCCAGTGGTTGGCGGTCGCATGGTTTACCTGAGCCAGGGGCGGGTCGCAGGGGGGTGTTGTGAACTTGAACATAAGTGGAAATGGCCTGGCCGGCCTCAAGGTCATGGTTATCGACGACTCGAAAACCATCCGTCGTACCGCCGAAACCTTGCTGAAGAAAGAAGGTTGCGACGTGCTCACGGCGGTGGACGGATTCGAGGCGCTCGCCAAAATCTCCGACCAGAAGCCAGCGATCATCTTCGTCGACATCATGATGCCGCGCCTCGACGGCTATCAGACGTGCGCGCTGATCAAGAACAATCCGCAGTTCCGCGGCACGCCCGTGATCATGCTCAGCTCCAAGGACGGCCTGTTCGACAAGGCGCGCGGGCGCATCGTGGGCGCGGAACAATATTTGACCAAGCCGTTCACGCGCGATGAGCTGCTTGGTGCCATCCATCGACATGTCGTTACGGTTTAAATCCGACGACTACAGGATCTGAGGGGGGCCTGTGGCCAATATTCTCATCATCGACGACTCGCCGACGGACGTGCGCGTGTTCACCACGCTGCTCGAGCGCGCGGGTTATCAAGTGGACTCCATCGGCAATGCCGAAGAGGGCATCGAACGCGTGCGCGCGAAGAAGCCCGACCTGGTCATCATGGACGTCATCATGCCCGGCATGAATGGCTTCCAGGCCACGCGCACGCTCACGCGCGACCCGGTGACCTCCGGCATTCCGATCGTCATGATCACCACCAAGTCGATGGAGACGGACCGCGTGTGGGGCCTGCGCCAGGGTGCGCGCGCCTTCATCACCAAGCCGGTCAACGAAAAAGACTTGCTGGCCTGCATCAACGACCTGCTGCCCAACGCGGCATGAGGCGAGCATGAGCCAGACCGTCTCGCTCTCGCCGTTTGAAATCCTGGCCCGTTACGAACGTCTTTCGCTCGCGCATGCCTCCGGCACGCCGGAAAAGCTCGAAGCGCCCGGCCTCTGGCGAGGCATCGGCTATCGCGCCGGCAGCCGCCTGTTCGTCAGCGGCATCGACGAGATCAGCGAACTGCTGGCGGTTCCCGCGCTGACGCCGGTGCCCGGTACGCAGCCGTGGCTGCTCGGCGTGGCGAACGTGCGCGGCAACCTGGTGCCGGTCATCGACCTGGCGCGTTTCCTGTTTGGCGAGCGCACGCAGTCCACCGAACGCACCCGACTGCTCGTGGTGCGCCAGGGTGCCGGCAGCGTGGCGCTGATGGTGGATGAAGTGTTCGGGCAGCGAACGGTGGACGCCGAACAGCGCCGCCAGGCCGAACAGGAAGAAGATCCGCGTTTGACGCGTTTCGTGGACGATCGCGTAGGCGAACCACGGCTGGCTGTGTTCAGTATGGGCAAGCTGGTCCGTGCGCCGGACTTCCGTCAGGCCGCGGCCTGACGCAACGGTTGAACGATAAGTAGGACCGGCGCTGCTCCAAGGCCGGAATCAGGGCGATGATCCGACGCCTCCGCCGGCAAGGGCGGCGAGGCGTAGAAGGGCGAGGTGAACTTGCATGAGCACTACAGGGGGCATGGGCAAGGAGCGGGGCTATACAGGCCTCATCATTGCGCTGGTCATTGCGTTCGGTTTCACGGGTGTCGACTTCGCCATGCTGACCTTGCGAGGCCGCGAGGACGCGCAGGCGACGGGGCTGACCACCCAGATCCAGGTGTTGTCGCAGCAGACGGCCAAGCTGGCGCTGGAAGCGGCGGACGGTAACGTCGACTCCTTCAAGGAGCTCGAGACCAACCGCAACACCATCGACTCGGCCATCCAGCGCCTCAACAAGGGCGATGCGAAGGGCGGCATGAAGCCCTACGCCGACAACAACGCCACCCCGGCCGGCCGTGCCGTGAGCGCGCTCAGCAACGCCTGGGGCCAGCTCGACGCGGACATCGGCAAGATCCTCTCCAACAAGGCACTGGTGGTGGATTCGGCGCAGCGCGCCGGCACCCTGGGCCGCGAGTTGCCGTTGCTGAATTCCAGCATGGAGCAGGTGGTGAACATCCTGCAGCAGCGCGGCGGCAGCGCGGAGCAGACCTACACCTCCGCCCGCCAGATGGTGCTGGCTGACCGAATGATCCGCCGCGTGCAGGAAGTGCTGCAGGGCGGCGACGCCTCGCAGCCGGCCGCCGACGGCCTGGCCCGCGACGGCCAGCTCTACGGTTCAGTGCTCAAGGGCCTGCTCGAAGGCAACACCGAAGTGGGCGTGCGCGCCATGGGCGATGCCAACGCGCGCAAGATCCTCACCGACATGCAGACTCAGTGGGACAACCTGCAGGATCCGGTGGGCAAGCTGGTCAGCGCGGCGGGCAACCTCAGCGACGTGAAGCGCGCCGGCAACCAGGCCTCGCTCGACTCGCAGAACGTGCTGCTGCGCGCGAACGAACTGGCCGACCAGGTCAGCAAGCTGCCGACCCGCCGCCTGTTCCCCAACCTGTGGTGGGGCGTGCTCGGCGCGATCGGCGCGGCCGCGTTCCTCGCCGTCCTCGTGGTGCAGCTGATCGCCGACCAGCGCCGCCGCTTCCAGGAGTCGACCGAACTCAACCAGCGCAACCAGGAGGCCATCATGCGCCTGCTGGACGAAATGGGTTCGCTCGCCGAAGGTGACCTGACCGTCAAGACCACCGTGACCGAAGACATCACGGGCGCCATCGCCGACTCGGTGAACTACGCCATCGACGAGTTGCGCACCCTGGTGACGACGATCAACGAGACGTCCGAGCAGGTGTCGTCCTCTGCCCAGGAAACGCAGACCACCGCGCGCCACCTGGCCGAGTCCGCGCAGAACCAGGCGCAACGCATCAGCACGGCGACCACCGCGATCAACCAGATCGCCAGCCTGATGGATACGGTGTCCAAGGACTCGGCCGAGTCCGCCGACGTGGCCGAGCGCTCGGTGCAGATCGCATCGCGCGGCGCCGAAGTGGTGCGCGAGACCATCTCGGGCATGGACTCCATCCGCGACCAGATCCAGGAAACCTCCAAGCGCATCAAGCGACTGGGCGAATCCTCGCAGGAGATCGGCTCCATCGTGGAACTGATCAACGACATTGCCGAGCAGACCAACATCCTCGCCTTGAACGCAGCCATCCAGGCGGCGTCGGCGGGTGAGGCGGGCCGCGGCTTCGCGGTCGTGGCGGACGAAGTGCAGCGCCTCGCGGAACGCTCCGCGAGCGCGACGAAGCGAATCGAGACGCTGGTACAGACCATTCAGTCCGATACCAACGAAGCGGTGAACTCGATGGAGCAGACCACCGCGGAAGTGGTGGCCGGTGCACGCCTCGCGGAAGACGCGGGCAGCGCGCTGGGCGACATCGAGCGCGTGTCGCACGACTTGTCGGCGCTGATTCAGAACATCTCGACCCAGGCGCGCCAGCAGTCCACCGCGGCCACCGATATTTCGGTGTCGATGAATGCGATCCAGGAAATCACCTCGCAGACCTCGCAGGGCGCGAGCCAGACGGCCGACTCCATCGGTTACCTGGCCCAGCTCGCAAGCGACCTGCGCCGTTCGGTGGCGCACTTCAAGCTGCCGGGTTGAGTGAGTAGTTGGCTGATAACGATTTTCACGGGGGGCAACCTCGCCGGTTGCGTGACAAACCGTTACGTGGCTGCTGAGAGGGGCGCATGAGACTTCAAGACCACATCGATTTCACCACCCTGCAGTGGGTCAAGCCCGAGCTCGACGAGACGCTCGCCCTGGCCCGCGAGGCGTTGGAGTCCTACGTCGACAACCCGGGCGACCGGGCGGCGATGCGTTCCTGCGCGGACAGCCTGCACCAGGTGCACGGCACCCTGCGCATGGTCGAGCTGTACGGTGCGGCCATGGTCACGGAGGAGATGGAAACACTCGCCATCTCCCTGCTCGAAGACCACGTCGCCAACCGCGAGGAAGCCTATGCCGCGCTGATGCGCGGCCTGATGCAGCTGCCCGATTACCTCGAACGCCTCTCCGGCGGCCATCGCGACGTGCCCGTCGTGCTGCTGCCGCTGCTCAACGACCTGCGTTCCAGCCGTGGTCAGCAGGCGCTGCACGAATCGGCGCTGTTCACGCCCAACCTTGAAGTGGCCCTGCCGGCGCAGGCGCCGGCGCCGCTGCAGGAAGTCAACGGCGAGCGCCAGCGCAGCGAAGTCACCACGCTGCGCCTGCGCTTCCAGCAGCAGTTGCTGTCGTGGTTCCGTGGTCAGGGCGGCGACCAGCAGCTCGCGGGCATGATCCAGACGCTGGACGCCATCACGGCGCGCTGCCACACCGTCCCGGGCCGCCGCCTGTGGTGGATCGCGGCCGGCGTGCTGGAAGGCGTGCAGCAAGGCGCGCTCAAGAGCCAGACCGGCGAAGTGCGCCAGCTGATCGGCAAGGTGGATCGCAGCATCCGCCAGCTGGTCGAACATGGCGAGGCCAGCCTGCGTGGCGGCGATGCCGACGAACTCGCACGCAAGCTGCTTTACGTCGTGGGCCAGGTCCGCCAGGGCAGCCCGCGCATGGAGCAGCTGCGCCAGACCTATGCGCTCGACGCGCTGCTGCCCGAGCAGAGCGAAGTCGAACACGCCCGCGGTTCCATGGCCGGCCACAACCGCGCCCTGCTCGATTCCGTGGCGAAGGCGCTGAAGGACGACCTGCTGCGCGTGAAGGAGTCGCTCGACCTGTTCCTCAGGCAGACCGACGCCGACCCCGCGCAGCTGGCCAGCCAGACCGAGATCCTCGAACGCGTCGGCGACACGCTGGGCATGCTGGCCCTGGGCGTGCCGCGCCGCGTGGTGAACGAGCAGCGCCGCGTGCTCGACGAAATCGTCAGCCGCGTGCGCGCGCCGGACGAAGAGCTGCTGCTCGATGTCGCCGGCGCCCTGCTGTACGTGGAAGCGTCGCTGGACGACCACATCGAAAGCCTGGGCGCCGACGGCGAGCCGGCCAGCGAAACGCCGACCAGCATGCTGCCGCGCAGCGAGGCGCGCCACATCCTGGCCACGCTGATGCACGAGGCCACCGCCAACACCGGCAAGGTGAAGGACGCCATCGTCGCGTATGTCGAATCCGGCTGGCAGTCGCAGCAGCTCGCCGAGGTCGGCGCGCTGATGGACGAAGTCTCCGGCGCGCTGCGCATGCTGTCCGCGCCGCGCCCGGCCGAATTGGCCGAGGGCATCGGCCGCTTCGTCGGCAACGAACTTTTGACCGACCGCCGCGTGCCCAGCACCGCGCAGATGGATCATCTCGCCGACGCGCTGGCCGCGCTGGAGTATTACCTCGAAGCCGCGCGCGAACACCGCGGCGGGCTCGAGCACATCCTGGACGTGGCCGAGCACAGCCTCAGCAGCCTGGGCTACTGGCCGCCGCCGGCTGCGCGCGGTCCGTCCGAGGACGAACTGGATGCCACGCCGCCGGAACACGTGGCGCGCGCCGCCGATGCTGCGCTCGCCGCCGCGCTGGCGAACCAGCCGGATCTCTCCGAGAGCGTCAGCGTGGCGCATGGCGAGGACCTGACCGGCCTGATCGTCGGCCGTAGCGACACGCCGCAGCCCGAGCCGCAGGAGATCACCGGCCTGCGCCTGGCCGATACAGTGCACATCACGCCGCAGGAGCCGGTGCAGGGCGCCGACGAAGGCGACTGGATCGAGATCGAGGAAGAAGTGGTCGAGGAAGTGCCGGTGTCCGGCGCGGCCGCCGTCGACGCGGGCTTCCAGACCAGTACCGCCGGCATCGACGACGACATCCGCGACATCTTCCTGGAGGAAATGCAGGAAGAGATCGACAGCCTGCACGCCAGCCGCAAGACCTGGCTGGCCGATGCGCAGCAGCTCGACGCGCTCACGCCGATCCGCCGCTCCTTCCACACGCTCAAGGGTTCGGGGCGCCTGGTCGGCGCCACCTTGCTGGGCGAGTTCGCGTGGAAAGTGGAGAACATGCTCAACCGCGTGCTGGACCACTCGGTCCCGCCGAACGAAGGCGTGCAGGAAGTCGTTTCCGCCGCCATCGACGCGTTGCCGCCGTTGCGCGCCGCCCTGATGGGCGAAGGCGCGGTGACCGTGCCGGTGACGGCCATCATGGAGATCGCCGAGCGCCTGGCCTCGGGACAGGTGGACGCGCGCCTGGCCGACGTGCCCGCCACGGGCGCCACCGAAACCGTGCGCCGCATCGTCCGTCGCCGCGTGCCGCGCGTGAGCGTGGCCGCCGAAGCGATTCCCGCCGCCACGCTGGCCGAGATCGAAACGACGCCCGCCGAGGCCGAGGCGCCGACGCCTGCGCACGACGTCATCGACGCGCCGGTGATGCCGCCGATCGACCCGGTGCTGCTGGAAATCCTGCGCAGCGAAGTGGCGCAGTACCTGGCCACCATCCGTACCGCGATCAACCGCGTCGACGGCGAGCTGCGCGTGGAAGACAGCCTGCTGCGCGCCGTGCACACGCTGCATGGCGCCATCGCCATGGTCGACATCCCGCTGCTGACGCAGCTGCTGTCGCCGCTGGAAAGCCTGCTCAAGCGCCTGCGCGCGGCCGGCCAGCCGCTGTCGCCGGAAGGCGTGCTGCTGCTCAGCCAGAGCGCCGACGCCGTCGACCACGTGATGAACCAGTTCGACGCGCCGTCGCCGCAGCTGCCGGACCTGGACAGCCTGATCCATCGCCTGACCGAACTGCGCGACAGCCAGCCCGAGCCGAAGGTCGCGCACGTGCTGTTCGAAACGCCGGTCGACACGCCGGACGAGGCACCGCTGCACGCCGCAGCACCGACCCACGAGGAATCGCTCGCCGCGTCGCTGGACGAGGCGCTGTCGGATGCCTCGCTGCCGGTCGAGCACATCGAACTGGCGGCGCCCGCCGCGCCCGAGGCCGCCGGTGGCGACTACGCCGACGAACTGCTTGCCGCGCTGGGCGAATACGACCTGGACGCGCACCTGCCTGCCGCCGACCAGCTGCCGCACGCGACGCAGCCGGAACACGTGGCGAGCGGCGCGGAGGACGACGAACTCGCCAAGGCCTACGCCGATCTGATCGGAGAGGCCGAGACGCTGGAAATCGGTCCGGTCGCGCACGAGGCCGAAGTGCCCGTCGAGCACGCCGGCACGCCGGAGGCAGAAGTCGAGGACGTGGCGATCGCGCCGGAAGCCGACGCGATCGCGCATCACTTCATCGAAGAAACCGAGATGCCCGACGTCGCCGAAGCGACCGACGGCGAGCACGCGGCATCGATCGAAGCGCTGCCTCCGATCGACGAGTTGCCGATCGAGGAGATCGAGCTCGAAGCGCCGACCGTCCACGTGTCGGACGAAGCGATCGAGACGGAAGCGCCCGTGGTCCAAGTGCCCGTCGAAGAGGCGGAGCCGGAGACGCAGGAAGTCTACGCGCTGGCCGAGGAAGTCGCGCCGGAAGCGCCGTTGCACGCCGAGTCGCCGGAACTGGCCGAAACGGCGGCGCATGTCGATGCGCACGACGAAGCCGCCTTGCTGCCGCATCAGATCGACCCGGACCTGCTCGAGATCTTCATCGAGGAAGCCCGCGAAATTCTCGACCATTCCGACAGCGTGCTCGCCCAGTGGCGCGCCGAGCCGGCGGCCGTCGAGCATCTGGCGGAAATCCAGCGCGACCTGCACACCCTCAAGGGTGGCGCGCGCATTGCCGGCATGGTGCCGGTGGGCGACCTCACGCACGCCATCGAAACCGCGCTGGAAAAACCGCTGCACGCGGAGTCGGCGCACATCGGCGAACTGATCGCCGCGCTGGAAGTGGGCTTCGACAAGCTGCACGGCCTGGTGCAGCTCGTGTCGCAAGGCAAGCCCGTGCCCTATCCGCAGGCCATCATCGACCGTTTCCTGGCGATGGCGGGCGAGGAATCCGCCACGGAAACCGCTGCCGCTGCGCCACTCGCGCAGGAGCCGGCCAACGTCGTGCCGTTCCCGGCCCGCACGGCGCCGCTGCCGGAGCTGTTGCCGGAAGAGCGCGGCGACGAGGTGCAGTCCACGCCGCAGGAGCAGATCCGCGTTCGCGCCGAATTGCTCGACTCGCTGGTGAACCACGCGGGCGAGGTGGCGATCTACCGTTCGCGCCTGGAACAGCAGGTGGCCGGCTACCGCTTCAACCTGGTCGAACTCGACCAGACCGTGCAGCGTCTGCGCGGCCAGTTGCGCATGATGGAAATCGAAACGGAAGCGCAGATCATCGCGCGCTTCCAGCGCGAGCATCGCGAAGCCGGCATCTCGGTGTTCGATCCGCTCGAGCTCGACCGCTTCTCGCAGCTGCAGCAGTACTCGCGTGCGCTGGCCGAGTCGGTGTCCGACCTTGTGTCCATCCAGGGCATGCTGGACGAACTGACGCGCCAGGCGGAAACCCTGCTGATCCAGCAGTCGCGCGTGAGTTCGGAGCTGCAGGAAGGCCTGCTGCGCACGCGCATGCTGCCGTTCGACACCATGGTGCCGAACCTGCGCCGCACACTGCGCCAGGCCGCGCAGGAAGAAGGCAAGGGCGCCCAGCTGTACGTGGAAGGCGCCCACGGCGAAATGGACCGCAACCTGCTCGACCGCATCAAGGCGCCGTTCGAGCACATGCTGCGCAACGCGGTGGCCCACGGCATCGAATCGCCGGCCGAGCGCCGCAAGGCGGGCAAGCCGGAAGAGGGCGCCGTGCGCATCCGCGTGGCGCGCGAAGCCACCGAAGTGGTGGTGCGTGTGACGGATGACGGCCGCGGCCTGGATCGCGACGCCATCCGCAAGCGCGGCGTGGAACGCGGGCTGGTCCGCGCCGACGCGCGCCTGAGCGACGACCAGGTGCTCGCCCTCATCACGCAGCCGGGCTTCTCCACCGCCAGCACCGTGACCCAGCTCGCCGGCCGCGGCGTGGGCATGGACGTGGTGGCCAACGAAATCAAGCAGCTCGGCGGTGCGCTGTCGATCGAATCGAAGGAAGGCCAGGGCACCACGTTCGTGTTGCGCCTGCCGTTCACGCTCGCGGTCACGCAGGCGATCCTGGTGCGCATCGGCGAGTCGACCTTCGCCATCCCGATGACCTCGGTGCAGGGCGTGGCGCGCATCACGCCGGCGGAGCTGGCCGAGCGCATGGCCGACCCCGAGCCGACCTTCCCGTATGGCGGCGAGAGCTACGACATCCACGAGCTGTCCAGCCTGCTGGGCATCTCGGCCAGCCATGCGGGCGACGAAGAACAGATTCCGCTGCTGCTGACGCGCTCGGGCGACCTGCGCGCCGCCATTCGCATCGACGCCGTGATCGGCTCGCGCGAAATCGTGGTGAAGTCGGTCGGCCCGCAGATCAGCTCGGTGCCGGGCATCCTCGGCGCGACCATCATGGGCGACGGCTCGGTGCTGATCATTCTTGATCTGGCCCCGCTGGTGCGCCATGGCATCGCCCGCCGCCAGGCGCGCCTGGAGGAAGGCCTCAGCGCGGTCGCGACGCCGGTGGTGGAAGAGCCGCGCGTGCGTCCGCTGGTGATGGTGGTCGACGACTCCATCACCATGCGCAAGGTCACCGGCCGCGTGCTGGAACGCCACGAGTACGAAGTGGCCACCGCGAAGGACGGCGTGGACGCGCTGGAAAAGCTGCACGAGCGCGTGCCCGACCTGATGCTGCTCGACATCGAGATGCCGCGCATGGACGGCTACGAGCTGGCGACGCACATGAAGGCCGATCCGCGGCTGCGCGACGTGCCGATCATCATGATCACCTCGCGTACCGGCGATAAGCATCGCCAGCGCGCGTTCGACATCGGCGTGGACCGTTACCTCGGCAAGCCTTACCAGGAGGCCGAGCTGCTGGCGCAGATCGGCGAAGTGCTCGAACAGCGCACCACGGAGTCGCTCAATGGCTGAAACGGCGACCGCGGTAGCGCTGCTGTTCGATGACGTGGATCTTGGCAGCCAGCTGCGCGAAGCGCTGCGGGAGCGTGGTGCGCGGATCGTGCACGAAGGTGCGCTGTCCACCCTGAGCCGGCAGATGCTCGACGCCACCGGCGCGGAAGTGCTGGTGGTGAATCTGGACGAAGAGGCCGAGGACGAACTCGACCGCCTCTACGACGTGATCGACGGCGACCGGCCGCGCGTGGTGTTCAACGACGCTGCCGCCAGCCGTTCCCTGGACGGCTGGGATCGTGCGCGCTGGGCGCGCCATCTCGCGGTGAAGGTAATGGCCCAGGGCGATCTGGATCCGCCGCGTCCGCACGACGCGCCGGTGATCCCCGAAGTGGCCGCGCCGCCCGCCTTGTCCGTTGCCGACGAGCCCGCGCCGAGTTTCGCCGCGCCTCTCGACGTGGCGGAACCGATTGCACCGCATGTGGCGGACGCAACGGAAGTCGAATCCGAATCGCTGGCCGCGGAGCTCGAGGCGCTGATGGCCGCCGACGAGCCGGTGGCCGACGAAACCCATGCAGCAGTGCAGGAGCAGGAGCCCCTGCATGCCGACGACTTCGCGGCGCTGGCCGACCTGCCGCTCGACGCCGACGACGATTTCGGCTCGGGCCTGAAGTTCAGCGCCGACGACGAGCTGCCGCCCTTGCACGACGGCAACTTCGGCGCAGCGACGCACGCTCACGAGGGTGCCGAAGGCTCGGCCTTCGACGACGCCGACGAGCCGCCGCCGCTGCCCGTCAATCTGTTCGGTGTCGAGGCAGTGGCCACCCAGGGGCACGCGCCGCTCGACGCGACGGCGCACGAAACCGCGGCCCGGTCGACGCCTGCGTTCCAGCTGGATCACCTGGCGCTGACGCCGCTGGACGACTCGTTCATGCCGGCGACGGACGCCAGGCAGGCGTCGTCCGCCTCGATGCTTGGGCTGGCGTCGAGCTGGTCGCTGGTCGAGGACGGCGAGACACCGGCCGCCGCGCCTTCGCCCGCGCCGGCGGCCCCGAAGGAGTTCGGCATCGAAAAGCTGAGCGCGGCCGATTTCCTCGCACCCGAGGGCGGCGAGGAAGAAGCTTCCATCATCGAGCCCGGCATGAAGCTGGAACTGGTCTCGATGGAAGAGGCGCTTGCGCCGAAGGAATACGAAGGCGGCACCGAAATGCTGCTCGACGACCTGGACGGCGCCGTCAGCCGCCTGCTGGTGCTGGGCGCGGCGTCAGACAGCCTGGAAGCGGTGTGCTCCTTCCTGTCGATGCTGCCGGCCGACCTGCGCGTTGCCGTGCTGCACGTCCAGCATCTGGGCGGCAAGACGGTCGAGGCGTTGTGCGAGACGCTGGCGCGCCACAGCGAGCTGCCCGTGCGCATCGCCGGTCCCGGTACGCGTGCACGCGCGGGCGAGGTGCTGGTGGTGCCCGGCGGGCATCAGGCGCGCGTGCACCGGGATGGCCGCGTGGACCTGCAATCGTTGGAGAACAACGACACGCGCAGTTCCCCGATCGATGCGAGCTTCACCCTGGCGGCCAACGTGTTCGGCCGCAACGCGCAGGCCATCGTGTTCGCGGGGCAGGCCAACGATGCGCTTGGCGGATGCCAGGCCATCCACGATCGCGGTGGCCAGGTGTGGATCGAGTCTTCCGATGGCCAGTACGCCGACATGGTGCACGGCATCGAGGCCGAGCGCCTGCACAGTTATTCGGGCACGCCGGCCGAGCTGGCCGCGCGCCTGGTGGACGAGATGTTGATGGAGGGCCGGCGATGAGCGATCTGCCACTACCGCGTGAAATCCGTTGCGTACTGGTGCCGGTCGGCAACCTGCGCCTGCTGCTGCCCAATGCCACCGTGGCCGAAGTGATCACCATGCCCGCGCCCGAGCCGCTGGAAGGTTCGCCGCCGTGGCTGCTGGGCCGCATCGCGTGGCGCGGCTGGCGCGTGCCGCTGGTCTCGTTCAACACGCTGGCCGGCGCCGGCGAGAGCGACAGCGAGCAGACCGTGCGCGTGGCCGTGCTCAAGGCGTTGGGCGGACATCCGGACCTGCCGTTCATCGCGGTGGTCACGCAGGGCTTCCCGCGCCTGACCACGCTCAACGCGGAACTGATCATTCCCACGCATGACGGCGCGCCGTTGCCGCCGGGGGTGCGTGCGCAGGTATTGGTGCGCGATGACATCGCGGTGATTCCGGATCTGGAAGGCATCGAAGCGGAGTTGATCGAGTTGCTCGATCTCGCTAGCTGAGTCCTCACGACTTGCGCACGTCTGACTCCCTCTCCCCTTTGGGGAGAGGGCTGGGGTGAGGGGCGGGTGCTCGCCCCACCGCTTCATGCTTTAGCCGTCATCCCGGCGTAGGCCGGGATCCAGTGACTTTGCGCTTGGTTTTCGCGTAGAGAGTGATTGGCTCTTTACCAGCGTTCCCGCGACCTGGCCGCCTGCCCGGCGGGCGTTCCGACCTCCTGCCGGAGGCCGGGTCACTTTCTCTTGCTTGCCCAAGAGAAAGTAACCAAAGAGAAGGGCCCCCCGGAATCGGCGCCTATCGGGCAAAGCCCGATAGGTACGCGGTCGGGTTCCGGGCTTTTCGACGGGGCATCCTGCCCCGACGAAAAGTGCCTGGCATCCATGCCAGGCACCCCTGCGGGGCCTGATCTCCACCCGGCCGCCGCCTCATACGGGGACCCGGAAGATCAAGAGCACGAGCAGACGGCTCGTGCCGCTGTGCGGCACATCGCGTCGGAGTGTGGGCTCTATCGCTTGATCGCTTCTAGACATCCCCGTGCAAGGCCTGCAGCGCCGCCAGTGCAGCCAGCCCTGCCGTTTCCGTCCGCAGAATGCGTGGCCCCAGCCGCAGGCCGATAAAGCCGGCATCGGTCAGGGCTGCCGTGTCGCGCTGGCCCAGGCCGCCTTCGGGGCCTACGACCAGGAGGCCGCCAGCGGTGGAAAAGCGCAGCTCGCCCGGGCGGTGGGTGCCTTCGGGCAGCAGGGCCAGCCGTTGCGCGCCGTCCTGGGGCAGGTCGCGCAGCCACTGTTCCAGGGGCAGGGCGGGCAGGACTTCGGGCAGGCGGGCGCGGCCGCTCTGTTCGCAGGCGCTGGCTACCACGGCTTGCCAATGGGCCAGGCGCTTCTCGGCGCGGCTGGGGTCGAGCTTCACTTCCGAGCGTTCGGTCAGCAGCGGGACGATGCGGGCCACACCCAGTTCGGTGGCCTTCTGCACGATCAGGTCCATCTTCTCGCCGCGCGCCACGCCCTGCGCCAGGGTCAGGGGCAGCGGGGATTCGTTGCGGACCGGCTGGGCGGCTTCCACGCGCACCTGGACATCGCGCTTGCCCACCGCCTGGATCACGGCGGGATAGTCCAGGCCATCGCCGTTGAACAGCGTGATGGGCGCCCCGGCCGTCAACCGCAGCACGCGCGCCACGTGCTCGCCCGCCTGCGCCGGCAGGCTCAGTTCCTGGCCGATGGCGAGGGGCAGTTCGACGTGTATGCGGATCGTGCGCATGGAGCGTTATCAGGGGTGAGGAAACGAAAAGCATAGCCGACCGGCGAAGCACCGTCCCATGCGGCTTGCGACCGGTTTGCTGAATGCGGAGTCGCAACCGGTGCGGCGGCATTTGCGGGCCGGCCGCGACCGGCGCAGCATGTCAGTGTCCCCTGTCCCCCGGAGGTGGATCATGGTCAGCAAATCCCTTCTCGTTCTTGTCATGGCTCTGGGCGTGGCGCCGCTTGCCATGGCGCAGGAAAGCCCGCCGGCGGCTGGCGCCACGGTGCAGTCAGACCAGCAGGATGCAGCCAGGCAGAACACGTCGCAAAGCCCGCTGAAACCCGGCAACCGCAACTGCCTGCAGTCCACCGGCAGTCTGATTCCCGCCAAGCCCGGCACCTGCCTGCCGGTGGCGGGGCGCAGCTACAGCCAGCAGGACATCCGCAACACCGGATCGCCGACGCTGGGCCCGGCCCTGCAGCAGCTCGACCCGAGCATCACCGTGAGCGGCGGTCACTGAGCGACTGCGCGCTCGATGCCGGCGATGGCGGTATCGACCAGGTGGTCGATCTCGTCCGTGCTGACGACGTAGGGCGGCATGAAATAGATGATGTCGCCCAGCGGGCGCAGCAGCGCCTGATGCTCCAGGCCATGCAGGTAGACGCGTAAGCCACGCCGTTCCGTCGAAGGGAACGGCGTGCGCGTGGCCTTGTCTGCCACCAGTTCCACCGCGCCGATCATGCCGGTCTGGCGCACGTCCGCCACGTGCGGATGATCGCGCAGCGCTTCCAGCCGTTTGCCCAGGTGCGCCGACAACACGCGGTTGCGTTCGAGCACGGGCTCATCGCGGAAAATCCGCAGCGTTTCCAGCGCCACGCGGCAGGCCAGCGGATTGCCGGTGTAGCTGTGCGAATGCAGGAAAGCCTTGCCGGCGCTGTATTCGGCATAGAACGCCTCGTACACCTTCGCGGTGGTGAGCACGGCCGAAAGCGGCAGGAAGCCGCCGGTAAGGCCCTTGGACAGGCACATGAAATCCGGCACGACACCTGCCTGCTCGCACGCGAACAGCGTGCCGGTGCGGCCGAAGCCCACGGCGATTTCGTCGGCGATGAAATGCACATCGTACTCATCGCACAGCTGGCGCAGGCCCGCGAGATAGTCGGGGTGGTACATGCGCATGCCGCCTGCGCATTGCACCAGCGGCTCCACGATGACCGCGCAGGTTTCGTGCGCACGCTGCTCCAGCAACTGGCGCAGTTCGCCAAGACGACGGTGCGCCACCTCGCTGGCGCTTTCGCCGGGCAAGGCGTCGTACGTATCCGCCGATGGCGCGAGGATGGGCGTGAGCAGCAGCGGCGCATACGTCTTGCGGTAGAGCGCCACGTCGCTGACCGACAGCGCGCCCAGGGTTTCGCCGTGGTAGCTGCCGGTGAGCGCGATGAAGCGGGTCTTTTCGCCGTGGCCCTGGTTCAGCCAGTAGTGGAAGCTCATTTTCAGCGCCACTTCGATGGCGGCCGAGCCGTTGTCCGCGTAGAACACCCGATCCAGCCCCGGCGGCGTCACGCGCACCAGTTCCTCGGCCAGCGCCACCGCCGGTTCATGCGTGAAACCCGCGAAAATCACGTGCTCCAGCGTGTGCGCCTGTTCCGCGAGCGCGGCCGCCAGGCGCGGGTTGGCGTGGCCGAACAGGTTGGTCCACCACGAGCTGATGCCATCGAGGTAGCGGCGGCCGCTGGTGTCGATCAGCCACGCGCCTTCGCCCCGGGCGATGGGTACCATCGGCACCGTGCGGTGGTCGTACATCTGCGTGCAGGGATGCCAGAGCAGGCCAAGGTCGCGACGCACCAGCGCGTCGCCAGCAGGAAGGGTGTTCATCCGGCTATGATCGGGGTTTCGAGCGTGCACGCTCAAGTCCCGCGTCCTCTCAGGGAGCCGATTTGAAGGTCTGGCGTATCGCACTCATGGGCCTTGTGGCCTTGTTGCTGGCGGTTTTCGTGCTGCTGTGGTTTCTGCCCGCGCGCTGGGCCATGCCTTGGTTGCAGGCGCGGCTGAACGGCGTGCAATTGCAGGATGTCAGCGGCCTGCTGTGGGACGGCAAGGCGGGAAGCGTGGTGACGCCCAAGGGTGAAAACCTGGGCGCGCTGCAGTGGCAGCTTTCGCGCGCCGCCTTGCTGGGCGACAACCGCCTGCATGTGGAACTGCATGGCCCACGCCTGGATTTCGCCGGCAGCATGAGCGGCAGGCAGGCCACCGAGGCGACATGGACGGACGTCCAAATGCGCGTCGATCTGGACGTGCTCGGCAAGGGCCCGATGGTGCTGGGCGGATGGCCGCGCGGCACGTTGCGCGCGACCGCCGCGCGCATCGAACTGCGCGGCGGCTGGCCCTGGTCGCTCGACACCCAGGTGCAGTGGCAGGCCGCGGAGTTGCGCACGGCCGCGCTAGGGCCGCTGGCGATGGGCGATCTGCAGGCGGACCTGCATGCCGTGAATGGCGTGATCGAAGGACACCTGCAGGACGACGGCCACGGCCCGCTGCGCGTGGACGGCCGCCTGCAGCTCAGTCCGCTGGCCCGCCGCTTCAACGCCGTCGCCGCGCCACGGGGGCCGCATCCGGAACTGCAGAGCTGGCTGACGGCCTTCGGCACCACCGACGCCGACGGCGTCACGCACATCAACTACAGTGGCGGCCTGGCTGCCGCCATCCGCGGGGAGAAACGATGAGCGAACTGAACCTGCCCAAGGCGCTGGACGCCGCGCGGGAAGCCGCCGAGGCGGCGGGCGTGGTGTTGCGGCACTACTGGCGCAAGGGCGTGGCCGTGGAACTCAAGAGCGACGACACGCCGGTGACGGCCGCCGATCGCGAAGCGGAGCTGGTGATTCGCGAGATCCTGCAGAAGGCCTTGCCCGGCGCGTCGATCTACGGCGAGGAATTCGGCCGCGACGGCAACAGCAGCGAGCTGCTGTGGATGGTCGATCCTCTCGATGGCACCAAGAGCTTCGTGCGACGCACGCCGTTCTTCTCCACGCAGATCGCGCTGATGCATCGCGGCGAACTGGTGCTCGGCGTATCGAGTGCACCCGTGTACGGCGAAACGCTGTGGGCAAGCAAGGGCGGCGGCGCCTGGTTCGACGGCGAGCGCATCCATGTGGCCGATACCCGCGAGATGGCGAAAGCCTCGCTGTCCACCGGCAACATCAAGACGCTGACCCGCGATGCGCGCTGGGACGCGCTGGGCGCGCTGATCCGCGACAGCAACCGCATCCGTGGCTACGGCGATTTCTGCCATTACCATCTGCTGGCGCGCGGCAGCCTGGATCTGGTGATCGAGTCGGACGTGAATATCCTGGACGTGGCCGCGCTCGCCGTCATCGTGCGCGAGGCGGGTGGCGTGTTCACCGATATCCACGGCCATGCGCTGACGCTCGATACCACCAGCGTGCTCGCGGGCACGCCGGCCATTCACGCGCAGGCGCTCGCGCGCTTCACGCTGTAACACCACGGAGGACACTCATGGAAGAACTCTCGGTCTTTTTCACGATGCTGGTGGGCGCCGCTCCCTTGTTCATCGCGGCCGTCGCCGGCATCGCGCTGTCGGCCGTGCTGTGGCCGACGGCACGCAAGCCGGCGATGCTGATGCTGATCGCCTGCGTGGTGCAGCTGCTGGTCACAGTGGCCAACGCGGCGATCTACGGCTGGTATGTGCCGCACGCCTCGCACGATGGCGGTTTCGCCAGCATGCGGGCACTCACCACCGTCTGGGCCATGTGCGCGAGCGTGCTGCACGCCACCGCGTTCGCGCTGCTCTTCTGGAGCGCCTTCAGCGGGCGCCGGCCGGCTGCGGCGGCCCGTCGCTGACCCGCGCTACAATCCAACGATGCCAAAGCCACCCATCATCCATGCCACCCGGGACGTGCATGACAGCAGCTTCCTGCGCGTCGAGCAGCTCGACCTGGAGTTCTCCAACGGCGAGCGCCGCACCTACGAGCGCCTGAAGGGCAGCGGGCTCGGCGCCGTCATCATCGTGCCGATGATCGATGACCAGACGGTGTTGCTGGTGCGCGAGTACGGCGCCGGCGTGGGTCGATACGAACTGGGCCTGCCCAAGGGCCGGCTGGATCGCGACGAGACGGTAGAGCAGGGCGCCGACCGCGAGCTGAAGGAGGAGATCGGCTACGGCGCGCGCAAGCTCAAGATCCTGCACAACCTGTCGCTGTCGCCCTCGTACATGACGCACATGGCACACGTGGTGCTCGCGCAGGACCTGTATCCCGAACGCCTGGAAGGCGACGAGCCCGAGGAACTGGAAGTGGTGCCTTGGAAGCTCGCCGACCTGCATACGCTGATCGCGCGGGACGACGTCACCGAAGGCCGTTCCATCGCCGCACTCTTTCTGGCCCGCGAGTATCTGGCGGGCCGCTTCTCGCCGACATGAGCCAAGCTCCCTTTTCCCATCTGTTGCAGCAGGTCGCCTCCATCGCGCGCGATGCCGGCGAAGCCATCCTGGTCGTGTATGGCGAGGACTTCGAAGTCGAGCGCAAGCAGGACCACTCGCCGGTGACCGCCGCCGATCTCGCCGCGCAGCGCGTGATCACCGCGGGTCTTGGCGAGCTGGACGAGGTCTTTCCCGTGATCTCCGAGGAAGCCCGCGCCGCGCCGTGGTCGCAGCGCCGCGAGTGGCAGCGCTACTGGCTGGTCGATCCCCTGGATGGCACGCGCGAATTCATCAAGCGCAACGGCGAATTCACCGTGAACATCGCGCTGATCGAAAACCACCAGCCGGTGCTGGGCGTGGTGCTGGCACCGGTGACGGGCGAGCTCTACGCCGCCGCGCGTGGCGAGGGCGCGTGGTTGCAGCGCGAGGCGGGCGGGCCATGGCAGCGCATCGCCGCGCGCGGTATGGCCGCACCGCCCGCCGTGGCCGGCAGCCGGTCGCACGGCGGGTCGGGCACCTTTTTGCTGCAGCAGTTGATCGGCGACGACTACGCGTCGATGCCGCTCGGCTCATCGCTCAAGTTCTGCCTGGTGGCGCGTGGCGATGCGGACGTCTATCTGCGTCGTGGCGCTACCAGCGAGTGGGACACGGCAGCGGCGCAAGCCGTGCTGGAACAGGCCGGTGGCGCCGTGCTCGACCTTGCCGGCGATCCGCTGCGCTACAACCGCGGCGATTCACTGATCAATCCCGAATTCATCGCCGTGGGCGATCTTTCCATCGACTGGAAAGCGCGCCTGCAGGCGGCCGACCTGGATGTCCCATGAGCGAGGCGCGACGGCACGGCATGGACGATCTGCTCGCCATCATGGCGCGCCTGCGCGATCCGCAGAACGGTTGCCCGTGGGACGTGCAGCAGGATTTCTCCACCATTGCGCCGTACACCATCGAAGAGGCGTACGAGGTGGCCGACGCCATCGACCGCAAGGACTGGCACGACCTGCGTGACGAACTCGGCGACCTGCTGCTGCAGGTGGCGTTCCACGCGCAGATGGCGAAGGAGGCGAACCTGTTCGAGTTCGCCGACGTGACGCAGGCGATCAGCGAAAAGATGATCCGTCGCCATCCCCACGTGTTCGGCGACGAGAGCTACGACGACCTCGATGCGCAGAAGCAGGCCTGGGAAGACATCAAGGCCGCCGAGCGCGCCGCCAAGGGTGAGCAGCACGACGACAGCGCGCTGGCCGGCGTTTCGCGCGGATTGCCCGAATGGAAGCGCGCGCTGAAACTGCAGGAGCGCGCCGCGAAGGTGGGCTTCGACTGGCCCGACGAACAGCCCGTGCTGGACAAGCTGCTGGAAGAAGTGGGCGAAGTGCGCGCCGAATTCGCCAACGGCCGCGACGTGCAGCGCCTGCAGGACGAGATCGGCGACGTGCTGTTCGTCGTGGTGAACCTGGCTCGGCACGCGGGCGTGGATTTCTCCCAGGCACTGCGCCATGCGAACGCCAAGTTCGAGCGCCGCTTTCGCGCGATGGAGCAGCTGGCGCATGCCGGCGGCAAACCGCTGCCCGAGCATGATCTGGCTTCGCAGGAAGCCTTGTGGCAGCGGGCCAAAGCGCAGGAAAAGCCCGCAAGCTCTTAAAGCCTGTTCAAAATCTCGCGAGAGCGCCCCAATTTCCCGATCGTCATTCCGGCGTAGGCCGGAATGACGCTGAGGGAAATGAACCTCGCGGAGACGTTCAGCAGGTTCTACGCATAAAAAGGAGGCACGGGCTCTGGGGTTCCCGTGCCTCAGGCGATAGCGCTGCGGAAGGCAGTGCCGCTTTTCTTGTTATCTCTTCGCTTACGGCTGGGATGCCGGCTTGGCCGCGCTGCGGCGCTGTTCCCATTCGCTGCGCATCTTGTCGAACTCGGCGCGCTTCTTCGCCTCGTTGCTGAGGTTTTCGTCGAGGCTCTTGCGCAGCGTGGCAATGGCCTGGTCGGTGTTGGTCGGCGCCGACTGCACGCGCGCCAGCTGGTGGTAGACGTAGGTGCGCACGCGCGGGTCCTGCGATTTGGACAGCACGTCGTTGTAGAGCGCGGCGAGTTCCTTCGTGCGTCCGCTTTCGCGGTACAGGCGTTCCAGCGCGGCGAGATCGCCGATCACCGGCGATGACGGACCTTCGAAACCCATGCGGCCGAAACCGGGGCCGGGACGCCCGAAGCCTGGGCCAATCCCATCCGGACCACCCATGAAATCGTCTATGCCGTCGTGCGGCCTGGGCCCTGCCTTGCCCGCAGCGCCGGCAGGCGGTGCGCCTGGGGCAACATCCTGCGCAACCACCAGGGTGGCCGCGCCGGCAACAGCCAGGGCGAGTACGGAGGCGAGCAGTGTCTTGCGTTGCATGGCAGGGTGTCTCCACGTCGGTTCGTGAAGTCTCAAACGTCGGTTGGCGGCGCGGGTTGACGATGGGCTCTAAACCTTTTGCCGCGCGAGCACATCCAAGCCCTGTCCCATCCATGAGGAATCACCCATGCGTCGTCTGATCCTTGCCGTCCTGCTGCTTGCTCCGCTGGCGTCCCATGCGGACGACTGCAAGTACCAAGCCCCGCGCAATCTCACGCTCGATCTCACCGGAGTGCATGAGGTGGAGGTGGATCTGCACAGCCACGACCTGCATCTGAGTGGCACCGATGCCAAGGGCGGCACGGTTACAGGCCGCGCCTGCGCGTCTGACCAGAAGCTGCTGGACGAGCTGACCGTCACCCAGCGCCGCGAAGGCGACCGCCTGATCGTGGAGGCCGGCGGCCATGGGCACGTGATCTCGTTCGGCTACAGCTCCACCAGCCTGAAGCTGGACATGCAGGTGCCGGCACAGATGCCGGTAGTGCTCAACGTCGGTTCCGGCGATGCCTGGGTGACAGGACTGCAGCGCTTGAACACGCAGGTGGGTTCGGGCGACGTGCACGTCAGCAAGATCGCCGGCCCGTTCGCCTTGAGCGTGGGTTCGGGAGACGTCGACGTGACGGACGTGGGCAGCCTCGACGCGGGCTCCATCGGTTCGGGCGACTTGAAGGTCAGCGGCGTGCGCGGCGATGTGCGCGTGGGCAGCATCGGTTCGGGCGACGTGGGCCTGCGCAATGTAAGCGGCAGCGTGCGCGTGGACACCCTGGGTTCGGGCGATCTGGGCGTGCACGATGTGCAGGGCGATCTGACGCTCGGCGCCAAGGGCAGCGGCGATGTCAGCCATTCGGGCATCAAGGGCAAGGTGAGCCTGCCGCGCGACCGCAACGATTGAAGAGTCGCGCCGCGCTGCTGATCAACCCAGCCAGTGGTAGACGAGGTAGACCAGCGGCGCGCACACCAGCAGGAACGGTACGGATACCGCATGAAACAGCCGCGCACCGCGCGGCTGTTTCGCTAGGCGCAAGGCGATCAGGTTGGCGAGCGAGCCGATGGCCAGGCCGAAGCCGCCCACGTTCACCGCCACGGCCAGCGCTATCGGATCCGGCGCGTGGCGCAACAGCAGCACCGTGGCCGGCACGTTGCTGATCAGCTGGGAAGCGAGGATGCCGCTGGCATAAAGCGTGGGCGGATGTTCCAGGTCCAGGCTTTGCAGGGCGTGCTGCACCCACGCCAGTTCGGCGAAGTGCCCGAGCCCAAGGAAGATCGCCGCGAACGTCGCCAGCAGCAGCCAGTCGACGCGCAGCAGCGTGCCGCGCTCCAGCAGGGCGAACGGCACGAGGAGCAGCAGCGCGCCCAGCACCGCGTGGTTGTGCTCCATCATCACCACCATGCTGCCCAGCGCCAGCACGGAAAGCACCGCCTGTGATGCCGATACTGGATGGCCGTCGATATCCTCGGCATGCAGGATCACGCGGCCGCGCGGCATCCACGCCAGGGTCAGCAGCAGCACCAGCAGGAACATGGCGCCGAACGCCGGCAGCATCTTCTGCACGAACTCCAGCAGCGGCAGATGGGTGTACTGCCACAGCAGCAGGTTCTGCGGATTGCCGATGGGGCTGAGCGTGGAGCCCGCGTTCACGGCCAGCGCCTCCAGCACCACCGTGCGCATCACCGGCAGGTTGGAGATGCCGCCGATGGCAAGCGTCAGCGGCACCAGCAGGAGCAGGCTCACGTCATTGGTGAGCAGCATCGACAGCAGCGCCGTCGCGCTCACCAGCAGCACGCCCAGGCCGCGCAGCGAGTGCACGCGCTCCACCAGCGCCGCCGCCGCGTGCTGCACCAGTCCGCTGTCGCGGATGCCCTGGATGCAGATCATCAGGCCCAGCAGGCCGGCCAGCGTCGGCAGTTGCAGCCAGCGTTGGTGAGTGGCCAGCGGATGCGGGTCGACAATGGCCAGCATGATCGCCAGCAAGGCGAAGCCGATCAGCAGGCGCTCGTGCGCGAGGCGTTTGATCCAGTGCACTCAGGCTTCCCTTAGCAGTCGCATGGGCGAGGTACGGCTGACGCGCGCCGTGCCGGCCAGCCCCAGCAGCATCACCACGATGGCGGCGGCCAGCGCTGCCAGCAGCAGCGAGCCCATCGGTGGCACGAAGTGTTCGATATGAAAGATGGCATGCCCCAGCCACCAGCCGGTGCCAGCCGCACCGAACGCGGCGGTAAGGCCGGCCACCAGTCCCAGCAGGCCGAACTCGCAAGCCGCCGCCATGCGCAGCTGCGTGCGGCGCGCGCCCAGCGTGCGCAGCAGGGCGGCTTCGTGGCGACGCTCCTGCGCGCTGGAGGCCAGCGCGGCGGCCAGCACCAGCGCACCGGCCAGCAGGCTGAAGCCCAGCACCCAGCGCACCGCGCCGCTGACCTGGTTCACGATCTCGCGCACGCGGTCGAGCATGGCGTCGACATCGATCAGGCTCAGGTTGCTGTAGTCGCGGCTGAGCTGGGCCAGGGCTTCGGCGTTCCCGCGCGGGAGGTAGAAGCTGGCGATCCATGTGTGCGGCAGCGACGCGGCGTGCGCGGGATCGAATACCAGGAAGAAGTTCACGCGGAATGACGTCCAGTCCACCTTGCGGATGCTGCCCACGCGCGCGTCGATGCTGCCTTCGCCGATGTTGAAACGCATCATGTCGCCGACCTTCAGGCCGTACATGTCGCGCCACATGGTGTCGATGGACACTTCCGCTTCGGCCGGGTGCTCGCCATGCCATTGCCCGGCGATCACCTCGTTGCTCGGCGGCAGCTCGCCCGCCCAGGACAGGCGCAGCTGGCGGTCTGACCAATCCTTCGCCCGCTCGTCCTTGAAGTGCATCTGGTCGATCGGCTGGCCGTTGATGGCCGTGAGCTTGCCCACCGCCAGCGGCAGCATGTTGAGCTTCTGGCCGCCGATGCGGGCCAGCGCCTGCTCGAAGCCTTCGCGCTGGTCGTCCTGCAGATTGAGTACGAACCAGTTGGGCGTGTCGGCCGGCAGTTCGCGCCGCCAGCCTTCCAGCAGGGCCGGCGCCACGATGGCCAGCAACAGCAGCGCGACCAGCCCCAGGCTGAGCGCCGTGGCCTGCAGCAGGCTCATGCCGCGGCGCCTAGCCAGCGCCGCCAGGCCCAGGCGCAACGCAGGATGCGCGCCCGGCGCCACGCGGCGCGCCGTCCACAGCAGCAGCGCGGAGAGCAGGGCGGCGACGATGGCCACGCCCAGCAGGCTGACCGCGAGGATGCCGGCCAGCTTCGCGGAACCGCTCTGGCTCCAGATCAGCAGCAGGGCCACCAGGGCGGGCACGAGGTACAGCGCATCGAAGCGGCGCACGCGCCGCGCCGCGCTCTCGCGGAAAACGGCCACCGGCGGAACCTCCGCCAGGCGCGCCAACGGCGGCAGGGCGAAGCCGGCCAGCACCGCCAGGCCCATCACGGCGGATGCCAGCGCCGGCCCCAGCGGCAGCGTGGTCGGAATGGCGGAGAACAGCTGGCTGGCAAAGCCCCAGGTGATCTGCGCCAGGCCCAGCGCCAGCAGCGCGCCCACGATCACCGAGGGCACGGCGAGCAGGCCGAGCGTGCCGATCAGCAGCCCCAGCACCTGCCGGCGGGGCGTGCCCAACGCGCGCAGCAGCGCGACTTCGTTCGTCTTGCGGCGCGCATAGCGCTGGGCGGCCAATGCGATGGCCACGCCAGCCAGCAAGGCGGAAAGCAGGGCCGTGAGCCGAAGGAAGGCGCTGGCGCGGTCGAAGGCGCTGCGCATGCGTTCCTGCGTCTGTTCCGGCGTGATCAGCTCCGCGCCTTGCGGCAGCGTCTGTGCCTCCACCCAGCTGCGCCAGTGCTGCACGGGCGAGGGCTGTCCGGCGACGAGCAACCGATGGCGCGCGCGGCTGCCCACGCCGAGCAACCCGGCCTGCTCGGCATCGCCGATGTTCATCAGCGCGCGGGGCGCCATGGCGACGAGCTCGCCACCATCAGGCAGGCGGACCAGTTCCGCCGCGATGCGCAGGTCGCGCCCGCCCAGTTGCACGTTGTCGCCTACCTTCAGGTGCAGGGCCACGAGCGCGCGATGGTCCAGATACACCGTGCCGGCGGAAGGTCCATGGCCCGCTGTCGTGGTGCCCGCGCCTTGCGCCAGTTCCATCGTGCCGCGCAGTGGATAGGTGCTGTCCGTGGCGAGCACGTCGAGCAACTGGCTCTGCTCATGCGCGAACGCCACGCTGGGGAAACTCGCGCCCTGCGTGACCTGCAGGCCCTGCTGCCGGGCCTGCTCCGCATAGGTCGCCGGCAGCGATTGCGGCGCGCTGATGCCCAGGTCGCCGCCGATCAGCTCCGCGGCGCTGGCGAGCACGCCGCGCTCCATGCGCGCCGCCAAGGTGGCGACCACGCCCAGGGCTACCACTGCAAGCACCAGCGAAGCGCCCAGCGTGCGCAGCTCGGGCAGGTGCCATTCGCGCCGCAGGCTGCGCAGGGAAAGCGTCAGCAGCCTCATGCGCGGCATTCCGCCAACGCGGCCATCACGGCGCCACCGCCGCGGAAGCGCGCGGCGCGACGAGCACGCGGCCGTTGTCCAGCGTCACCTGCCGCGCGCAGCGCGCGGCGAGGCGGGGATCGTGGGTCACCAGCACCAGGGTCGTGCGGTGATCGTGGTTCAGTGCGAACAGCAGATCGCTCACGTGCTGGCCGGTGCGCTGGTCCAGATTGCCGGTGGGTTCGTCCGCGAACAGCAGGCGGGGGCTGTGCACGAAGGCGCGGGCGATGGCCACGCGCTGCTGTTCGCCGCCGGAGAGCTGCGCCGGATAGTGCCGACGCCGCGCCGTCAGTTCGACCGCCTCCAGTGCTTCGCGGGCGCGGCCGCGCGCGTCGTCGCGGCCTTCCAGATCCAGCGGCAGCATCACGTTTTCCTCGGCGGTCAGCGCCGGCAACAGGTGGAACGACTGGAACACGAAACCGACCAGGCGGCGGCGCAGGTCCGCGCGGGCTTCTTCGTCCATGCGTTCTAGCGAGTTGCCGTCCAGCGCGATATGCCCGCTGGACGGCGTATCCAGCCCGGCCAGCAGGCCGAGCAGGGTGGTCTTGCCCGAGCCCGACGCGCCGACGATGGCGAAACTTTCGCCTTCGCGCACCTGCAGCGACACACCGCTGAGGATGTCCAGCCGGCCCTCGGGGCCCTGAACCGACTTGCTAACATCGGTCGCGTCCAACAGGACACCCTTGGGGCCGGGTTGCGGGCTCCCGGATATTGCGGAGGCATTGCCACTCATGCGTCGTTTCCTTTGCTGCCTGGTCGTGCTGTGGGGTGCCGTCATCGGCACCGCGCAGGCGGCGCCGCCGAAAACCGTGCTCGTGCTGGGCGATTCGCTGTCCGCTGCGCACAACATTCCGGTCGAGGCCGGCTGGGTCCATCTGCTCGGTGACCGTCTGGCCAAGATGGAGCCGGGTTGGACCGTGGTCAATGCCAGCATCAGCGGTGAAACCTCGCTCAGCGGACGCAACCGTCTTCCGGCGCTGCTGGAAAAGACCCATCCGGCGGTGCTGGTGATCGAGCTGGGCGCCAACGACGGCCTGCGCGGCCTGCCCCTGGCCCAGTTGAAGGAGAACCTGGCCGCCATGATCGATGCCGGCCAGAAGGCCCACGCCCGGGTGCTGCTGCTGGGCATCGAGCTGCCGGTGAATTACGGCCCGCAGTACCGCGATGGCTTGCGCGCCGTGTATGCCGACCTGGCCAAATCCAAGCACGTGGCCCTGGTGCCCTTCCTGTTGGATGGCGTGGCGCTGAAGCCGGAGTTGATGCAGGAGGACGGCCTGCACCCCGTGGCCGCCGGCGAGCCCCTGGTGCTGGACAACGTATGGAAGGAGTTGGCGCCGCTTTTGCGCTGAAAACGGCAGTACGTGATGATAATCACAACCGCGCGTGAATCGGGCGTCACTGCCTTCACACGACCCTCACGATGGCGGTCGTTAGCTGTTCACCTTTGTGAAGTCAGCTTCAGGAGGTACGGATGAGCTCGCGCGACGAACAAGCAGGACTGATCCTTCTGGTCGAGGACAACCGCCAGATCGCAGAAATGGTCGGCGAATTTCTGGAGCGCAGGGGATACTCGGTCGACTACGCGGCCGATGGCGTCAGTGGTCTGCACCTGGCCGTTTCCAACAGCTACGACGTGGTCGTGCTCGACCTGATGCTGCCGGGCATGGACGGCCTGGACGTGTGCCGCAAGCTGCGGCGCGACGCCAAGAAATCCACCCCGGTGCTCATGCTCACCGCCCGCGACACGCTCGAAGACAAACTCATCGGCCTGGAAGCCGGCGCCGACGACTACCTGGTCAAGCCCTTCGAGGTGCGCGAACTGGAAGCGCGCCTGCGCGCACTGATCCGCCGCGACCGCCGCCAGGTATCCACCGAAATCCTTACCGTGGGCGACATGACGCTCGACACCGCCACGCTGCGTCTGGTGCGCGGCGGACAGGAGCTCACCGTGTCGCCGATCGGGCTGAAGTTGCTGGCGATCCTCATGCGCGAATCGCCCCGCGTGGTGAGCCGCCGCGACATCGAACGCGAGATCTGGGGCGACACCTTGCCCGATTCGGACACCTTGCGGTCCCATCTCTATAATCTGCGCCGCGTCATCGACAAACCGTTCGATCGCCCGCTGCTGCATACCATCCACTCCGCCGGATATCGCCTTGCCGATCTTGAGTCGGAGGTGGCCTCGGCCTCGCAGCCGGCATGATCGTGTCCGCATGAGTTGATTATGGCCAGCAGGGGCAGTTCCAAGCCCGCGCGGATCTTCCCGCGCGGGCGCTTTCATCGGCGCATGGCGATCATCTTTGGCCTGCAGTTGCTGGCCATCGTGATCGTGTGCCTGATGGGTTTCTACGACGTCGCGCCGATGGGCGCGGTGCTCGCGCTCATCGTCATCATCAGCGCGCTGTCATGGCTGGCCGCGCGGCGCGAATGGACGCCGGTCAGCCGTCTTGCGCAGGCCGTCAGCGCGTGGGACGAACAATCCAGCGGCCTGGATGGCTGGCGGCCCGACCAGATCTCGCGCCGCACCGACGCCGACGTGGCTACGCTAGCGAGCAGCCTCTACGGTTTTGCCAACCGCATCGCCGGATACAACCAGCGCGAGCGCAACTTCACCCGCGACGCAAGCCACGAACTGCGCAGCCCGCTCACCGTGATCAAGATGTCCGCCGACATGCTGGCCGACGACGCCTCGCTGGGCGAGTTCGGCCAGCGCTCCGTGCAACGCATCAAGCGCTCCACGCGCGAAATGGAAGCACTGGTCGAGGCCTTGCTGATCCTGGCGCGCGAATCGGACAACGGGCTCACCGAAGAGGATTTCGTCGTCAACGACGTGATCCGCCACGAGCTGCCGGATGTGATGGAAATGCTGGAAGGGCGCCCGATCACGCTGGAACTCGACGAGCCCGCGCGCTTCGCCTTGCACGGCTCGCCACGCGTATTCGCCGTGCTGTGCTGGCAACTGATCCGCAATGCCTGCCAGCAGGCGGAAGGCGGCACCGTAGTGATCACCGTGATGCCGGGCATGGTGACGGTGACGCACCGTTATGACGACTCGCACGGCCGCGCCAACCGTCATGGTTTCGAACTGGCCATCGCGCAGCGCATCAGCGAGCGTTTCCAGTGGCCCCTGGAATTGCAGACGCACGACGGACGCCGCCACATAGCGCGCATCCGCTTTCCGGAATCGACGCCGCTGCCTGCCTGAGCATGCCTGGCGCTGCGTCTCCTTCGGCGCCTGCCTACCTCAAAATCTTCGAGCCGTATCCAACTTCCTCACCGTCATCCCGGCTTTCGCCGGAATGACGGTGAGGAGCAGGGGTTCACTGCTTCAGCGACGGGCTCACCGCGAACGCGCAGCCCGTCTTCGCCTTCACGTCATCCAGCGTCACGCCGTCGTGCAGTTCGATCAGGGTCAGGCCTTTGCCTTTGTCGACCGAGAACACGCACAGGTCGGTGATGATCAGGTCCACGCATTCCTTGCCGGTGATGGGCAGGTCGCACTGATTCTTGATCTTGGGCGAACCGTCCTTCGCGGTGTGCTCCATCAGCACGACCACGCGCTTCACGCCGCTGACCAGGTCCATCGCGCCGCCGGGCCCCTTCACCATCTTGCCCGGCACCATCCAGTTGGCGATGTCGCCGGTGCAGGACACTTCCAGGCCGCCGAGGATGGACAGGTCGATATGGCCGCCGCGGATCATCGCGAACGATTCGGCGCTGGAGAAGAAGCTCGAGCCGGGCAGGGCGGTGATGGTCTGCTTGCCGGCGTTGATCAGGTCCGGATCCACGTTCGCTTCATCCGGGAACGGGCCGATGCCGAGCAGGCCGTTCTCCGACTGCAGCGTGACGTCCATGCCCGGCGGGATGTAATTGGCCACCAGCGTGGGAATGCCGATGCCGAGGTTCACGTAGAAACCGTCCTGCAGTTCCTTCGCGGCGCGCTGCGCCATGGCCGTGCGGATCGGGCTTTCCTTGCCGGTGTTGGCGCCGGCCACGGTGCGGAACTCGATGCGCTTCTCGTAGGACGGGCCCTGGATGATGCGATCGACGTAGATGCCCGGCACGTGGATGTTGTTCGGATCGAGCGAACCCACTTCGACCAGTTCTTCCACCTCGGCCACGCAGACCTTGCCGCAGGTGGCGATCATCGGGTTGAAGTTGCGCGCGGTTTCGCGGAACACCAGGTTGCCCAGGCGATCGCCCTTCCAGGCTTTCACGATGGACAGGTCGGCATGGATGGCCTCTTCCAGCACGTATTCCTTGCCGTTGAAGACCTTGGTTTCCTTGCCTTCGGCCAGCTTGGTGCCGAACGCCGTGCGCGTGTAGAAGCCCGGGATGCCCGCGCCGCCGGCGCGCAGCTTCTCCGCCAGCGTGCCCTGCGGCACGAGGTGCAGCTCCAGTTCGCCGGCCAGCACCTGGCGCTCGAATTCCTTGTTCTCGCCCACGTAGGAGGCATACACGCGCTTGACCTGCCGGGTCTTGAGCAGCGGGCCCATGCCGAAGTCATCCACGCCGGCATTGTTGCCCACGATGGTGAGCCCCTTGGTGCCCGCCTTCAGCAGTGCAGCGATGAGGTTCTCGGGAATGCCGCACAGGCCGAAGCCGCCGGCGGCGATGGTCATGTCGTCGAACAGCAGGCCGTCGAGAGCTTGCGCCGCGCTTGCATAAACCTTGTCCATTGCGATGCCTTCTTGCAGGGGAGAGCCAGCTGCCAAGGATACGACGGAATGGTGACCGCACATGCTGTACCAAGGTCGCAAGGCGGATGGATGGCGCCGTGAAGCGGCTTGAGCCTTGACGTCGCACCATCCGGATGAGCATGGAGGAAATGGCTGGCTATACTCCCGCCAACGTTGTGGGGAGTGCCGTCCGTGAAGTCCAGCCGTCTTGTCGCCGCTGTCGCGGCGCTGGGGATAGCGTCCATGAGCCATGCCGCTTCGCCGGTGTTGGTGATCCATGGTGGGGCGGGCGTGATCAAGCGTGACATGACACCGGTCAGGGAGAAGGCCGTGCGCGCCGCGCTGACGCAGGCCCTGCAGAGCGGCTATGCGCAGCTCAAGGCCGGCAAGAGCGCGGTGGAGGCGGTGTCGGCGGCGATCGTCGTGCTCGAGGATGACCCCAACTTCAATGCGGGCAAGGGTTCGGTCTTCACGCACGATGGCAAGAACGAGATGGACGCCGCCGTCATGGATGGCGCGACTCTGGAGGCGGGCTCGGTGGCCGGCGTGCATCGCGTGAAGAACCCGATCCTGCTGGCGCGCGCGGTGATGGAGAAATCGCAGCACGTGATGCTGGTAGGCGACGGCGCTGAGGAGTTCGCCAGGCAAGTAGGCGTCACTCTGGTCGATCCCGCGTACTTCCGCACGGACGAGCGTTGGCAGCAGTTGCAGAAGGCGCTCAAGGAAGACGAGAACCACGAGAAGCATTCCGACCCGGAAACGGCCAGGCATTTCGGTACGGTCGGCGCTGTTGCGCTCGATGCCGAAGGGCATCTGGCGGCGGGCACGTCCACCGGCGGCATGAACGACAAGCGCTGGGGACGTGTCGGCGACTCCCCGCTCATCGGCGCGGGCACCTATGCCAATTCAGGCTGCGCGGTATCCGGCACGGGCTGGGGCGAGTACTACATCCGCACCGTGGCGGCGCATGAGATCTGCATGCGTGTGACGCAGATGCGCGTGCCGCTGCGTCGTGCGGCGGCCGAGGTGATCAATCAGGAAATCCCGTCGATGGGCGGCAATGGCGGCGCCATTGCGCTGGACGCGAACGGCACCGTATCGATGCCGTTCAATACCGATGGCATGTATCGCGGCTGGATCGGCGCCGATGGCGTGCCGCACGTGGCCATTTATGGCGATGAGGACGACGGCACTTCGGAGCCCTTGCCCGAGAGCAAGGGTGAGTGAAAGACATAGGAGTGAGTGAAGAGAAGTGAGAAGTGAGAGAAGAGCGTGGCACGGGCCGGCTTTCTCTCACTTCTCACTTCTCTTCACTCACTTCTCGCTTCTCAATCCTCGCTCTCCGGCCTTTCCCGTACCGGGTGTTTGCTGAGCTTGCGCTGCAGCGTGCGGCGATGCATGCCCAGGCGGCGGGCGGTTTCCGAGATGTTGCCGTCGCATTCGGTCAGTACGCGCTGGATGTGTTCCCATTCCAGGCGGCGCAGGGCCAGCGGTGCTTCCGGTGCGTCGATCACGTCGTCTTCGCTGGCGGCGGTGTCGCCGTCGAGGAGGGCGCGCACCACGGCATCGGCGTCCACGGGCTTGGCGAGGTAGTCGTGCGCGCCGCGCTTGATGGCTTCAACGGCGGTGGCGATGGAGGCGTAGCCGGTCAGCAGCAGCACGCGGATTTCGGGCACCAGGGCCTGCAGTTCCGGGATCAGGCGCAGGCCGTTCTCTTCGCCGAGCTTCAGGTCGAGCACGCAGTAGCGCGGCTGGTGGCGGCGGGTGAGCGCGCGGGCCTCATCGGCGTTGCTGGCGGTGATGACCTCGAAGCCGCGCGAGCTCAGCGCACGCGCAAGCACGCGGGCAAAAGTGGCGTCGTCATCGATAATGAGTAGTTGCTGATCGCTCATGGTGTTCTCCTCGGCATCGTGCCGATGTAGGCATTTTCGCCGCTGCGACAACGCATGCCTATGTGGCCACGTGCCACTGTGGCTATCCGCCGCAGGGATTATGGCGCAGCGATCACCGCCAGCGGCAGGCGCAGCCGCATCTGGGCGCCATGCCCGGTATTGAGCGCGATCAGTTCGCCTTCCAGGCGTTCGGCGGTGGCTTCGGCCAGCGCGAGCCCAATGCCCAGTCCGGTCTGCTTGTGCGAGCGGCCAAGTTCAGACAATTCCCCAGTGGGGTCGGCAAAGCCGGGTCCGTGGTCGGCCACGATCAGCTCCAGCCAACCGCCATCCCGCCGCACGGTGAGTGCCACGGCCTGTGAGTGATGGAGCGCGGAAGCATCCGCGGCGTTGTTCAGCAGATTCAGCAGGGCATGGCGCAGGCCCGGTGGCGTGCGCAAAACAGTGCGCGCGGCCTCCTGGTCGAGCGCAAGCGCCAGGTCCGCTTCCGGACGCAACAGCTGGAACCGTTCCAGGCAGCCGTGGATGAAGCTGTCCACGGTGAGCTGTTCCGGTTCCTGCGAGAGCTGCGCCTTGCCGAAGGCGACCATCTCGCGAAGGATGGTGCGGCAGCGGTCGACCTGTCCTTCCAGCAATGCCAGATCGTCGGCCAGTGCGGTGTCACCGGCGTGCTCGCGGCGCAGCTCGGGCAGCAGCGTGCGCATGGTGGCCAGGGGCGTGTTGAGTTCGTGCGCGGCGCCCGCCGCCTGCGTGGCGATGGCGAGAATGCCTTCGTCGCGCAAGGCACGCTCGCGCACGCGCTGCATTTCCAGCTGCTGCAGGCGCACGGCGCGCGCCAGCCGGTTGATGAAGAAGCCCAGCAGCACCGCCATGATCACGAAGTTCACGCCCATGCCGAGCACGTGCAGCGAGAACTCGGCGGTGGAATGCATGGGCACCGGCAACGGCACGTACCAGAACAACAGCACCGCGTAGGCCGCGCCCACCAGGGCCGCGACGGCGAGCACCGCGTTGACCGTCAGCGCCGCCGCGCTCAGCGCGATGGGAATCAGCAATAGCGAAATAAAGGGATTGCTCGCGCCGCCGGTGAAATGCAGCAGATAGCCCAGCACCAGCGTGTCCACGCCCACGTGGAGGATGGTTTCCCATTGGCGGATGGGCCAGGGCTGGGTGAGTCGCCAGGCAGCAAACACTGCGAACACGGCGAGCAGGCCGATGCCGACCATCAAGGGCAGCAGCGGGATGTCCATGTGCATCCACAGGGCACAGACCAGCACGGCGGTGCTCTGCCCGGCGATGGCGCAGATGCGCAGCCAGGCGAGGCTGCGGAAAAGGGTGCGTGGGCCGATGCGTTGCTGCGTGGAGGGGCGTTTCATGGGCGGGATACTAGCCGGTTTGTTCGGCATCCCCGATATAGGGTACGCAGGTGCGTCGCTATGGGTCCCGGTTTTTATCGTCATTCCGGGGCAGGCCGGAATCCAGATGCGAGGCGTGGCGATGGTCGCGAAAAGCTGGTCAGCCCTTCAGCGACTGCCGACCTGACGGCGATGGGCTGCGGCGGCGTAGGCCCAAAAAAACTCGCCCCGGCGAGCGGGGCGAGCAGTGGTCGATCAGACTTCTTCGCTATGCACCGCCGGCAGCGGTGTGTGCGCTTCGGAATGGCTGCGCGAGAGCTTGTTCATCAACGGCAGCATGACCACGGCGACCACGGTGCAGGCAATGCCCACGAAGCCGAGTTTGTTGAACAGGCTCACGTAGATGTTGAGCGATTCGACCGGGCTGCTGATGTTCTCCGGCATGGCGGCCAGGTTGGCCACGACGCTGCCCAGGTACTGGGAGATGCCCACGGCCACGTAGTACGCGCCCATCATGAAACCGCCCATGCGGGCCGGCACGTAGCGGGCGATCATCGCCAGGCCCAGGCCGCTCACCAGCAGCTCGCCGAGCGAGTAGAGGCCGTAGCCCCAGATCATGGTCCAGGAGGACACCTGGCCATCGACCGCGCTCATCGCGCCGAAGCCGTACATGAAGAAGCCCAGCGCCACGGCGGCGAAACCGAAGGCGAATTTGGTGGCCACCGAGGGATCTTTCCCCGCGCGGCCGAGCGTGTTGTAGATCGCCACCAGCACCGGGCTCAGGATCACGATCCAGATCGCATTGAGATTCTGGTACTGCTCCGGGATCCAGGTGATGTGAAACTGGGTGATGCCCAGGTTGAAGTCCTGCTGCAGGTTGACGTTCTTCTGCGCGAACAGATTCAGCGACGTCGCCATCTGCGCATAGAAGATGAAGAAGAAGATCGTCTGCACGGTGAGCACCAGCGCAGCGATCAGGCCGGCGCGCTCGCTCTTCTCGGCGTTGCGGATCAGGTGCACGAAGATCGCCAGGATCACGATGCCGGCCAGGTACACGCAGATCTTGGCGGCCAGCAGGCTCTGCAGGATGAAGGCCGCAACGGCCACGATGGCCAGCGACGCGCCGGCCAGCGCGAGCACGCGCTTGGCCTGCAGGGCCTGCTCGTCCGCGGGCGAGCCGATGTGCGCCAGCGTGCGATGCATCAGCGAGTAGTTGATCAGGCCGAGCACCAGGCCCACGGCGCAGGCGCCGAACGCGGTGTGCCAGCCCATCGCGTCGCCCATGTGCGCGCCGACGTAGTCGCGGATCCACGGCGTGGCCGTCATCGACACCATCGAGCCGATGTTCACCGCCATGTAGTAGATGGTGAAGGCGCTATCGATGCGCACATCGTCGCCCTCGTAGATCTTGCGCACGAGGTTGCCCGCGTTGGGCTTGAAGAAACCGTTGCCGACGATGATCACGCCCAGCGACAGGTAGGTGAGCGTCGGATTGTTGGAGGGGATCCACAGCATCGCGTAGCCCAGCGCCAGCACCACGGCGCCGGTGACCATGGTGCGGCGGGTGCCGATGAGCTTGTCGCCCACCCAGCCGCCAATGGCGGGCGTGGCGTAGATCAGCGCGGCGGCCGCGCCCCACACGAGGTTGGCCTTGCTGTCGGCGAAGCCCAGCTTCTTCATCATGTAGGTGACCATGAGCACCTGCATGCCGTAGAAGCCGAAGCGCTCCCACATCTCGATCAGGAACACGGTGCTGAACGAGCGGGCCTGTGAGACCGGTGGATTCTGGATTGCCATTCAATTGTCCGTACTGCGGTTCATACAACGGCCGCACGCAGCGGCCGGCTCGCGTGACCTGGGAAATCGGTCACAAAGTGGCAAAGCGTAACCTATCCGTCATTCAGGTAACGTTGCGCTGCCGCAAGCAGGAAACTGCGATCTGCCGGCCTCGGGGCGGGTATGGCAAAATTGCGGACTTATGCCCGCGGCACGCGGGGCGGCCGCGCCGCAATCTCACAGAGGACGACACCCATGGCCGCCACCGGTTTTCGCGGGCCCCGGCAAATCTGGAACGCGTTCAAGTGGTCCATGAAGGGGCTGCAGGCCGGCTGGCGCCATGAGGCCTCGTTCCGCCTGGAGGTGTGCATCGCCGTGGTGCTGGTGCCGCTGGGCCTGTGGGTGGGCAATGGCGCGCTGGAAAAGATTGCCCTGGTGCTGCCGCCGGTACTGGTGCTTTCCGCCGAGCTGCTCAATTCGGCGGTGGAAGCGGTGGTCGACAAGGTCAGCCCGGAGTTCCACGAACTGGCCGGGCGCGCCAAGGACATGGGCTCGGCCGCGGTGTTCCTGCTGCTGGCCATGACCGCCCTGACCTGGGGGCTGATCCTGTGGCCGCGGTGGTTCTGAGGCGACAGTCCTGACTGGCTCTGCCGCAGGAGCCTGTTCCGTCATTCCGGCCTGTGCCGGAATGACGAGCGGCTAGGGTTGAGGCCTCTCAACAGGTTCCTAAGACTTCGCAAGATTGCGCCATTCACAACGGAATGCTGCAATGGCGCCTCCACCGGATTGGAGCACTTCCCCATGAAATTTCTTCGCGTCCTCGCCGTGTTGTTGGTTGCCGTCGGCCTGTCGGGCTGCGGATACAACGCCATCCAGCGTCAGGACGAGGCCGTGAAGGCGGCCTGGTCCGAAGTGCTCAACCAGTACCAGCGCCGCGCCGACCTTGTGCCCAACCTCGTCAACACGGTGAAGGGCTATGCCCAGCACGAAGAGCGCGTGCTGACCGAAGTGACCAACGCACGCGCCAAGGTGGGCAGCACGCAGCTGACCACCGACGACCTGAACAACCCCGAGAAGCTCAAGCAGTTCCAGGCCGCGCAGGGTGAATTGTCCAGTGCGCTGTCCCGCCTGATGGTGGTGAGCGAGAACTACCCGCAGCTCAAGGCCGATGGCCTGTTCCAGAACCTGCAGGCGCAGCTGGAAGGCACCGAGAACCGCATCACCGTGGCGCGCAACCGCTACGTGAAGGAAGTGCAGGAATACAACTCGATGATCCGCACCTTCCCGAACAACCTCACCGCCAAGATGTTCGGCTACCAGGTGAAGCCGAATTTCTCGGTCGAGAACGAAAAGGCCATTTCCACGGCGCCGACGGTGGATTTCGGCAGCCCGGCGCCCGCCTCCTCGGCGCACTGACGTGACCCGGCGCGTTGCGCGCCTGCTGCTCGTGCTGGCGGTGGCCTTGCTGCCGCTGGCATGGCTGCATGCGGATGAAGCCTTACCCACCCTCACGCGCCACGTCACCGACCTCACCGGCACGTTGACGCCCCAGCAGGTCGACCAGCTCGACGCGCAACTGGTGTCGCTGGAAAAGACCAAGGGCGCGCAGCTGGTGGTCCTCATGGTGCCGACCACGCAGCCGCAGGAGATCGAGGAATACTCGCTGGCGGTGGCCGAAGCCAACAAGATCGGCCGCAAGGGCACCGACGACGGCCTGCTGCTGGTGGTGGCGAAGAACGATCGCCGCGTGCGCATCGAGGTCGGCTATGGCCTGGAAGGCGCCGTGCCGGATGCGGCCACGGCGCGCATCATCCGCGAATACATCGCGCCGAAATTCCGCACCAACGATTACTACGGCGGCATCAGCGACGCTGTCGGCGCACTGACTCAACTGGTCAACGGCGAGGCGTTGCCGCCGCCGGTGCAGAGCGGCAACCGCGAACGCCGCGGCGTGCCCTTCGGGCAGGTGTTGCTGATCGGCGTATTCATCGGGATCTTCCTGCGCAGCTTCCTTGGCGGCACGACGGTATGGCTGCGCACGCCCCTGGGCGCGGCGGTCGCCGGCGGCATCGTGTGGCTGCTGGCGGCATCGGTAGGGGCGGGCATTCTGGCGGCGATCATCGGCGGCGTCATGATGCTGCTGCCCGGCGGTGGCGGGCGCTCGATTGGCGGTGGTGGCTGGGGCGGCTTCGGTGGCTGGGGCGGTGGTGGCTTCGGCGGCGGCGGTGGCGGAGGCTTTGGGGGTGGCGGCTTCAGCGGTGGCGGCGGCAGTTTTGGTGGTGGCGGATCGTCAGGGAGCTGGTGACATGTCGCGCACGCAACGCCTTTTCATGAATCTGTTCGACGGCTGGTTCCAGTTGCGCCGGCGTTTCCCCAAGAGCCTGCTCGACGAGATGACCACCGCGATTGCCCAGGGCGAGCGCGAACATCGCGGCGAAGTGTGCTTTGCCATCGAGTCGCGGCTTGCGCCCGGCGCCGTGCTGGCCGGCATGAACGCGGAACATCGCGCGCGCCAGGTCTTCGCGCAACTGCACGTATGGGACACGCTGCACAACAGCGGCGTGCTGTTCTACGTGCTGATGGCCGAGCATCGCGTGGTGATCATCGCCGACCGCGGCGTCGCGGCAGCGGTGACCCAGACCGAGTGGGATGCCATTCGCGATCACATGCTGGCCAGCTTCGCACGAGGCGAGTGGCGCAAGGGCTGCCTCGAGGGCATTGCCGAGGCGCATGCGCTCTTGCTCAAGCACTTCCCAGGCAATGACAAGGATGCGCCGGACGAGTTGCCGGACAGGCCGGTATTGCTCTGAGCACAGGATCGGCGTTGTATGTCGGCCGCTCACTTCCATCCGCATGGCTTACCAATAATCCGGTCCATGTCGGAAGGTTGCTTGTGTCTGGCGTCGCGCGGAATACGTGTCGCCCGTGCGACCCTTCACGGCAGCCGCTCATAAAAAAGCGGGCCCGAAGGCCCGCTTTTCGAAGTACCGCACTCTTTCGAGCTTAGAACTTCTGGTTGTACGACACGTACCAGTAACGGTCGATGTCGAACGCCGGGTTGTACGGCGCGCTGCCGGTGCCCGAGGTGGTCACGGAGTAGTAGTACGGGCCCTTCTTGTTGAAGATGTTGTTCACACCGACAGTGAAGGTGCCCTTCCACGGAGCCGTGTAGCGGAACTGCGCGTCGTTGAACGCCACCGAACCCTTCTGGCTCATGCCGTAGGTGCCCCACCAGGGGTTGGTGTAGTTCGGCGAGGAGCATTCCACGGTCGCGGTGTAGCAGCTGTCCTTCAGACCCGAGTAGTAGCGGACTGTCCAGCTGGCACCGAACTGCTTGAAGTCCCAATCCACCTGCAGGTTGGAACGCAGACGGTACAGGCCGTCTTCGCCACTCATGAAGCCGACCGGCGTGTTGGCCACGGCGCCCGGACCCGACACGGTCTCGTACTTGGTCAGGTAGGTGCTGTCCGAAGCGATGCGGAAGCGGCCGATCGAGGTCTCAGGCAGACGGTAGTGGATACCGACGTCGTAGCCTTCGGTCTTCAGCGTGCCGAGGTTGGCGAGGCCTTCGTTGAGCGAGTCGATCGAGCCGGCTGCCAGGTTCGAGGTGGCCGTTCCGGTGCGGCTGAAGTTGTTGCAGAAGTTCTGGTCGTTGTTGATGTAGCAGTAGTCAACGATGTTCTGCGCAAGCACCGACGAGATGATGTTCTTCACGTAGATGTTGTAGTAGTCAACCGTGAAGTCCAGGCCTTCCACGTAGTGCGGGCTGTAGACCAGGCCCAGTGTACGGGTGATCGACGTTTCCGGCTTCAGGTTCGGGTTGGAGCCGGAAAGGAACGCCACCGGCGTCTGACCACCGTTGGTGCTGGTGATCTGCTGGCCGGTCTGATCGACCTGGCGGTAGTTCGCCGGCACGCCAGCGGCGGTACAGCGAGCCTTGACGCTGGCATTGGTGGCAGCCGCGCCGTACTGGGAATCGCACGGGTCGAGGAACGTTTCGAAGCTCTGGCCGACACCGCCGTACAGGTCGTTGATGGTCGGAGCGCGGAAGCCCTGCGCCCAGGTACCGCGGACCAGCAGGTCCGCGAACGGACGCCAGCGGAAGCTGTACTTGTTGTTCGTGGTGCTGCCGAAGTTGCTGTAGTGCGAGTAGCGGCTGGCCACGTTCACGCCCAGCTCCTGCGCGCCCGGCAGGTCACGCAGCAGCGGTACGTCGAGCTCGAGGTAGGCTTCGTTGGTGTTGTACGCACCGGAGGTCGGGGCGCTGGCCAGGTTGGTGGTCAGGCCCGCGGAGTCGGCGGCGTCCGGACGGAAGTTGCCCTTCTCGCCGCGGTGTTCCACGCCCACTGCCAGGTTGACCGTGCCGGCCGGCAAGTCGAACAGGCCGCCGGAGACGTTGGCGGTCCAGTCGGAGGTGTAGCTGGCCTGGCGATCGGTGCTGCGGTAGTTCAGGTAGTTCCACACCGACTGCGGCGTGGCGCCCGGACCGGCCAGGATGTTCCACGGCACGCAACCGGCAGCGCGGTCGGCGGCGCTGGCGCAAGCCACCTGGCCGTCGATCATGGTCGTCGGGCCCAGGGCCGCGCGCGCGTTCGGCAGGTAGATGTTGCCGGTGCCACGGATGCGGATCTTGTTGGCGTCGTAGGTGAAGCCAGCGTCCCACGACCAGTCGTGGTTGAGGAACTGGAAGTAGCCTTCGGCGCCCAGGTCGATGTGAGCGAGCTTGGACTGGGTGTCCGTGACGCGCGGCATTTCCACCGTGCGACGGAAGAACTCGACGTCCTGGCCCGGGAACGGGTTGTAGGCGTTCTGGCCGCTGATCAGGATCGGCTCATCGGCCGCGCCCGACTGGAAGGGGTAGCCGGCGAGCTGGCTCGACGTGTCGCGCGTGCTGTAGCTGGCGGCAGCGTGCAGCGTGATGTTGTCGGTGAGCTTGTAGCGATCCTGCAGGTACAGGTTCTTCAGCTTGGTGCCGGCGCGGAAGGTCATGTCCTTCTGCGTGTTGTACTTGTCGGCGGTGCTGTTGGGGTCGTACAGGTGGTAGCCCGCGGGCGCACCGGCGGTCGTCGTCTGCGAACCGTGGTTGTACACGTACTGGTCGTCCGTGGCCGGATCGACCACGCGGCCGTACGGGCCAAGGCCCAGGCCGGCGTTCGGGTGACGCGGACCCTGAGCGTAGGAGGTTTCCGGACGCTCCTTGTTCCACATCGAGTCGACGTTCTGGTAGGACGCGCCGAGGATGATGGAGTTCTTCTCGGTGCTGTGACCCCAGGTGAAGTCGTAGTTCTGCGTTTCGCCGTCGCCCTTGCCGTTCTGGCCGTAGTAGACGTTGGCTTCGGCGCCGTCGAACTTCTCCTTGGTGATGATGTTCACCACGCCGCCGATGGCGTCGGAGCCGTAGATGGAGGAGGCGCCATCCTTGAGGATGTCGATGCGCTCGATCATCGCGACCGGGATGGTCGACAGGTCGGTCAGGCCGTTCAGGCTGGTGCTCCAGCGACGACCGTTGACCAGCACCAGGGTGCGCTGCGAGCCGAGGTTGCGGATGTTGACGTAGCGGCCGCCGACGTCAGCGCCGGAGGACAGCGTGTCCTGCGGGGTGATGTCCGGCGTGCCCGCGGACGGCATGCGGGCCAGGATGTCGTTGACGTTGGTCAGACCGGTCGCCTTGATGGCGGCCTTGTCCATGGTGAAGACGGGCTGAGAGGTCTCCACGTCCACGCTGCGGATGCGCGAACCGGTGACGGTGACGGTCTCGAGGCTCTTGGCCGAGGACTGATCGGCCTGGGCGGGGGCAGCGTCCTGTGCGGCCACCGACCACGTCTGCAGCACGAGCGCTGCGGCGATGGCAGTAGCCAGCAGTGTCTTTTGCTTCATTGTTGGAACTCCGAACAAAAAATAGCCATCAGCCAGCGGCGAGAGCTGGGCATCTGGATATGGGGATGGCGCGTCCGGCCTTGGGGAAAGGGGGCGTGCCGTGGCATCGCCAGGCTTGGGGGACAGGCGATGTAATCCCGAAGTTAAAACAAAGTGACGTGTAGGTGCAAGCCTGCTGCAACAGTCAGGTGATAGTAGGTTTTAGAGTGAGAGAACTGCCCGCGCAGGGCGGAAAAGGCCGGTTGAGGCGGCGCGGGCGCGAATATCCGGACCTGTTCGCGGGTGATCGTCGCCGCCATGTCTAAGCATGGCGTGGCCGGCTACACTGGCGCTTTGTCGCTACCCGCTTGCCCATGACGCAGCCCTTCACCGTTGCCTTCGACCCCATCGCCTTCAGGCTGGGGCCGCTACAGATTCACTGGTATGGCCTGATGTACCTGGGAGGCTTCCTCGGCGCCTGGCTGCTTGCCGAGTACCGCCGCCGGCGCGGACGCCTGCCGGTGACGCGCGATGCGCTGGGCGACCTGGCGTTCTACGTGATGATGGGCGTGATCATCGGCGGACGTATCTGGTACATGCTGTTCTACGCCGACATCCACTGGATCTGGCAGGACCCGCTGGCGATCTTCCGCGTATGGGATGGCGGCATGAGTTTCCACGGCGGGCTGCTTGGCGTGCTTACCGCGGGCCTGTGGTGGTCGCGCCGCAACCACATGCATTTCTTCGATACGGTCGATTTCGTCGCGCCGCTGGTGCCGATCGGGCTGGGCCTGGGGCGCCTGGGCAATTTCATCAATGGCGAACTGTGGGGCAAACCTGGCACGGTGCCTTGGGCGATGCTGTTCCCGAATGCACGCTCCGCCGATGTGGACTGGGCTGCCACGCATCCCCAGTGGCAGGCGGCGCTGGCGCAGTTCGGCGGGTTGCCGCGCCACCCCTCGCAGCTCTATGAAATGCTGCTGGAAGGCGTGGTGATGTTCTCGGTGCTGTTCCTGGTGTCGCTGAAGCCGCGCCCGCGCTATCTCGTTTCCGGCCTGTTCGCGCTGATGTATGGCTGCTTCCGCTTTGGCGTGGAGTTCGTGCGCGTGCCCGATCCGCAACTGGGCTACCTGGCGTGGGGCTGGCTGACCATGGGCCAGATCCAGTCGTTGCCATTGATCGTGATCGGCGTGGTGTTGCTGGTGATGTCGCGCAACGCGCCGACCCTGCGCCTGTACAACGTCGCCATGCCGACCAAGGAGTAAGCCGTGCGCGCCTACCTCGACCTGTTGCAGCACGTGCTTGACCACGGTACGGAGAAGGCGGACCGCACCGGCACCGGTACGCGCAGCGTGTTCGGCTGGCAGATGCGTTATGACCTGTCGGAAGGGTTTCCGCTAGTCACGACCAAGAAGCTGCACCTGCGGTCGATCATCCATGAGCTGATCTGGTTTCTGCAGGGCGACACCAACATCGCCTATCTCAAGGACAACGGCGTCAGCATCTGGGACGAGTGGGCCGACGAGCATGGCGACCTTGGTCCGGTCTACGGCCAGCAGTGGCGCGCATGGCCGACCGCCGACGGCGGCGTGGTGGACCAGATCCGCTGGGTGGTGGACGAGATCCAGCGCAACCCAGATTCCCGCCGGCTGGTGGTAAGCGCCTGGAACGTCGGCGAGCTGCCGAAAATGGCGCTGATGCCGTGCCATGCCCTGTTCCAGTTCTACGTGGCGAACGGCAAGCTCAGCTGCCAGCTGTACCAGCGGTCCGCCGACATCTTCCTGGGCGTGCCGTTCAACATCGCCAGCTACGCGCTGCTGACCCACATGATCGCCCAGGTGTGCGGTCTGGGCGTGGGCGACTTCGTGCACACGCTGGGCGACGCGCATCTCTACAACAACCACGTGGAGCAGGCGCGCCTGCAACTGACCCGCGAGCCGCGTCCGCTGCCCCGGCTGCAGCTCAACCCGGACGTGCGCTCGATCTTCGATTTCCGCTACGAGGACGTCGCCATCGTGGGTTACGAGCCCCACGGCGCCATCAAGGCCCCCGTGGCGGTATAAAGGCAAGACGGGGCCTGCGCTGACAGAAGGACGCGTGCCCCGCCGATTGTCATCTGGCGAGGGCGGCGCCCGCATCCTGCTAAGATCGGCGCCGCGCGGCGGCCCTGGCGGACGGCGCGAGGTCAATACCGTCGATGATTCAAGGATTTCCATGGCTATTTCGCTGATTGCCGCGCTGGATGAGAACTTCGCCATTGGCCGCAAGGGCCAGTTGCCCTGGCACCTGCCGGACGACCTGCGCTGGTTCAAGGAGCTCACGCTCGGCAAGTACGTGCTGATGGGCTACAACACGGCCGTGGCCATCGGCCGGCCCCTGCCGGATCGCACCAACCTGGTGCTGAGCCGCAAGCACGAGGCGCCGTTTCCCGGCCAGATCACCGTGCGCTCCCTCGCCGAGGGTTATGCCCGCGCCGGCGGCACCGGCCTGATGGTGATCGGCGGCGGCGAGGTCTACACCGAGGCCCTGCCCAAGGCGCGACGCCTGTACCTCACCTGGGTCAACGCCGCGGTGGACGGGGCGGACACCTTCTTCCCTGGCGTGCATTTCAGTGACTGGACCGAGGTTTCCCGCGTGCATCACAAGAAGGACGAGACCCACGCCTACGACTTCGACATGGTCGAATACATCCGCAACGACTGAGCGGATCAGCGCATGACCGCTCCGACGGCCGGCGCCATGCACGTCATGGCCGGCGTCATGCTGGACGCCCAGGGGCGCGTGCTGCTGGCGCAACGCCCCCCGGGCAAGCACCTGGCGGGCCTGTGGGAATTTCCCGGCGGAAAGCTGGAGGCGGGCGAGGCGCCCGCCGATGGCCTGGTGCGCGAGCTTCAGGAAGAGCTTGGCATCGATGCGGCCATCGGCGAGCCACTGATTCGCGTGCCCTGGCGCTACGGCGAGCGCTCGCTGCTGCTGGATGCGCGTGTAGTGCGCTCCTGGCGGGGCCAGCCGGCCTCCTTGGACGGGCAGGCGCTGCGATGGTGCGCCCCTGCCGCCGTCGACCTGAACCTGCTTGCGCCGGCGGATCGGCACATCCTGCGCGCACTTCAGCTGCCGGCACGCTATGCCATCACGGCGGATGTGCCCGTGGAGGAAACCGGGGAGTGGAGCCGGCGCATTCGCGGCGCCATCGCCGCCGGCGAGCGGATGATCCTCCTGCGCTTTCCCCAATGGCCTGTGGCACAGGTGCGGGCGCTGGCTGCCGAACTGTTGCCCGAGGCGCGCGACCGCGGCACGCATCTGCTGCTGAGCGGCGATGTCGACGGCGCGCTGGCCTTGGGCGAGGGCGTGGGTGTACAGCTCAAGGCCGCGCAATTGGCGACTTTCCACGCCCGGCCGCTGCCACTCACGCAATGGGTCGGCGCGAGCTGCCACCGCGACGATGAGCTTGAGCAGGCCCAGGAAGTCGCGGACTTCGCCACCTTGTCGCCCGTCGCCGCCACGGCGACACATCCTGGCGTCACGCCCATGGGCTGGGCGGCCTTCGAGGCGCGGGTCAGCGGGTCGGCCTTGCCGGTCTATGCGCTAGGCGGGATGAGCCTGGCGTTGCTCGACACGGCGAGAGCGGCGGGCGGGCAGGGCGTGGCGGGTATCCGCGGCTTCTGGTGATTCAGCGTTTCGCGTGCGCGAACGCCAGATAGCGCGCGTGCAGTTCGGCCACGGCCCGGTCGAGAGCGGATTCGTCGCCACTGTTCTCGATCACGTCGTGGGCGAGCGACAGCCGCTGTTCGCGCCGTGCCTGGCGTTCGATCATCCGGCGGGCCAGGGCCTCGTCGATGCCATCGCGCTGCATGAGGCGTTGCAGTTGCAGCGATTCGGGCGCGTCAACGACGAGGATGCGATCCACCCATCGATAGTGATCGTGGTTCTCGGCGAACAGGGGAATGGCGAGAAGGCAGTAGGGGCCATCGTCCGCCTGCACGCGCTCGCGCAACCATGCCCGCACGCGCGGGTGCGTGATGGCTTCCAGCGCAAGTCGTTCCGCGTCGTTGCCGAACACGCGCTGGCGCATCGAGGCGCGATCGAGCGCGCCGCCGGCGTCGAGCACCTCGGGGCCGAAGTGGGCTGCAATGGCGGCCAGCCCTTCCGAACCCGGCGCGACGACCTCACGGGCGGCGACGTCAGCGTCGTAGACATGGATGCCCAATGCTTCGAACCGCCGGGAGACCGCGCTCTTGCCCGCGGCGATGCCGCCGGTCAGCGCGACAACGTAACCCGGATGGGGCGAGGTCATGACAGTCCGGTCAGCTGCATGTACTGCTGCATCAGCCAACCGCCGGCCACAAACCACACCCAGCCCGCCGCGGCGATGAAGGGGCCGAAGGGCATGGGGATGTCGCGACCGTGCTTGCGCAGCGCAATCAGGCTGCCGCCGACAATGGCGCCAATGAACGAGGAAAGCAGGATCACCGGCAGCAGAGCCGTCGGCCCCATCCATGCGCCCAATGCGGCGAGCAGCTTGAAATCGCCGTAGCCCATGCCCTCCTTGCCGGTGAGCAACTTGAACAGCCAATACACGCTCCACAGGCTGAGGTAGCCAATGGCGGCGCCGAGAATGGCCGTGCCGGGAAGCACGAACATCGGCAACAGGCTGAGCAGCAGGCCCAGCCACAGCAGCGGGTAATTCAGCTGGTCAGGCAGGTACTGGGTGCGAAAATCGATGCCGGCGAGCGCGATGAGCATCCAGGTAAAGACCAGACCGGCGAGCGCCATCCAGGTTGGGCCGAACTTCCAGACGATCACCGCGCTGGCCACGCCGCTCAGCAGCTCGACCAGCGGGTACTGGATGGAAATCGGCGCCTTGCAATAGCGGCAGCGTCCGCCCAGCAGCAGCCAGCCGAACAGGGGAATGTTGTCGTGGATCGCGAGCGGATGCTTGCAGTGCGGGCAGTGGGACGGCTCACGCACGATGCCGGGTGGCAGGCTCTGGCCGTCGGGCTCCATGGCCAGCGTATCGAAGGCATCCAGCCGCCATTGCGCCATGAGGCGCGCGGGCAGGCGCAGGATCACCACATTCAGGAAACTGCCCACCAGCAGGCCGAGCACGCCGGCGGCAAGGATCCAGGCCCAGAGGGGAAGTGCGAGCATGCGAACATCCGAAGGCTATAAAAAAGCCCCTCTCCCGGCGGGAGAGGGGCCTGACGTCCAAGAGCTTACACGGTGCTGGCGAGCTTGAAGATCGGCAGATAGAGCGAAATCACCATGCCGCCGACGAGCACGCCTAGGATCACCATGATCAGCGGTTCGAGCAGCGTGGAGAGCGTATCGACCGCGTTGTTCACCTCTTCTTCGTAGAACTCGGCGACCTTGAAGAGCATGTGATCGAGTGCACCCGATTCTTCGCCGATGGCCGTCATCTGCACGACCATGTTCGGGAACAGCCCAGTCTGCCGCATCGACAGCTGCAGCTGATGGCCAACCGCCACGTCCTCGCGCATCTGCTTGACGGCATCGCCGTAGACCACACTGCCCGTCGCGCCGGCTACCGCGTCCATGGCCTCCACCAGGGGCACGCCCGCGCGGAATGTCACGCCCAAGGTGCGCGCGAAGCGGGCAATGGCGGACTGCCGGAGGATGCTGCCGATAACCGGCACTTTCAGCATCACGCGATCAAGGAAGTGCGCAAACTTGACGGAGCGCTTCTTGGCCATCACCAGCGCGACGATGCTGCCGATGATGCCGCCAACGACCAGCCACCAATAGGACTTCATGAACTCGGAGGCGCTGATGACGATCTGCGTGGGTGCGGGAAGCTCGGCACCGGCGTCCTTGAAGGTCTGCGCGAACACCGGCACCACGAAGAGCAGCATGATCATGCTGACCAGCAGCGCCACGGCCAACACCATGACAGGATAGAACAGGGCCTTCTTGATCTTGGCCTTGATGGCTTCCGTGCGTTCCTTGTAGGTGGCCACGGTGTCCAGTACCGAGTCGAGCACACCGGAAGCCTCGCCCGCATGCACCAGGTTTCGATACAGCTCGTCGAACTGCACGGGATACTTGCCCAGCGCCTCGTGGAGCGCGGAACCGCCCTCGATGGTCTGCTTGACGTCCGTCAGCATGTTCTTGAAGCGGATGTTCTTCTGGCCGTCCGCGATGATGTCGAAGGCCTGCACCATCGGCACGCCGGAGGCCATCATGGTGGCGATCTGGCGGCTGAAGATGGCGACATCGCGGGGCTTGACCGTGCTGCCGGAGGCGCCGAACAGCGGCTTGCCGCGTTCCTTCACTGTCTGCGGGTTCATGCCCTGACGGCGCAATTCGGCCTTGACGAGCGAGGCGTTCTTGGCCGCCATGTCGCCCTTCATGCGCTTGCCGCGCTTGTCCAGCGCCACCCAGTCGTAGGTGGTCAGCTTGCTGATCTCCGCGCGCTGGGCGCCAATCGACTTGACGTTTTTAGCGGTGGCCGCAGCCATGGCATTTTCCCCCTGCTGGTACGGTCGGGCCGCCTCAGGATGGCGACCGTCTAATCGATACAGCTTAAGTCATTCCCCTAGGTCAATTCGTGGCACCTGACGCAACTTCGGTGCGACGGACAGCCCATCCCCGCGGCGGCCGGACCGCCGTCGGTGCTTCAGTCCTTCGTGACGCGGTCGATTTCGGCCAGGCTGGTCACGCCCTTCTTGACCTTGAGCAGTGCCGAGTCACGCAGGTCGTTCACGCCGGCTTTCCTGGCCGCTTCGCCGATCTGCAGCGTGTTGCCGCCCTGCAGGATGATCTTCTGGATCTCCTCCAGCATGGGCATCACCTGGTAGATACCCACGCGGCCCTTGTAGCCTTCGTTGCAGTTGTCGCAACCCACGGCTTCGTAGATGGTAAGGCCGGCGTCGATATCCGCCTGGGTGAAGCCCGCGTCCAGCAAGGCCTGTGGCGGCAGGTTCATCGGCCGCTTACAGTCGTGCAGGCGGCGGGCCAGTCGTTGGGCAATCACCAGGGTGACCGACGAGGTGATGTTGTAGGGCGCGATGCCCATGTTCATCAGGCGGGAGATGGTCTGCGGAGCGTCATTCGTGTGCAGGGTGGAGAGCACCATGTGGCCCGTCTGCGCCGCCTTGATGGCGATCTCGGCGGTTTCCAGGTCGCGGATTTCGCCCACCATGATCACGTCCGGGTCCTGACGCAGGAACGAGCGCAGGGCGGCGGCGAAGGTCATGCCGCGCTTGGTGTTCTGCTGAACCTGGTTGATGCCCTCGACGCGGATTTCCACCGGGTCTTCCACCGTGGAGATATTGCGCTCGGCGGTGTTGAGGATATTGAGCGCCGTGTACAGCGACACCGTCTTGCCCGAGCCGGTGGGGCCGGTGACCAGCACCATGCCGTAGGGCTTGTGGATGGCGCTGAGGTAAAGCTGTTTCTGCTCGTCCTCGTAGCCCAGGGCATCGATGCCCAGCTTGGCCGCCGAGCCGTCGAGGATACGCAGCACGATCTTCTCGCCGAACAGCGTGGGCAGGGTGCTCACGCGGAAGTCGACCGAGCGGCTCTTGGACAGGTTGAGCTTGATGCGGCCGTCCTGCGGCACGCGGCGCTCGGCGATGTCCAGGCCGGACATCACCTTGATGCGCGAGGCAATGCGCGAGGCGAGCTTCATCGGCGGGCTGGCAACGGCGCGCAGCATGCCGTCCATGCGCAGGCGCACGCGGTACTGCGTCTCGAACGGCTCGAAATGGATGTCGGACGCGCCGCGCTTGATGGCGTCGACCAGGATCTTGTTGACGAACTTGACGACAGGTGCATCGTCATTCGCGGTAGCATCGATACCGGTGGATTCGGCCTCGTCGTCGCCGCCCTCCAGCGATAGCTCGTCGAACTCCCCGCCGCCCATGTCAGGCACCGCATTGCCCAGGGCGGTAAGCGCGGTTTCGATCACCTTCAGCAGCTGGCCCCGCTCGACCAGGATCGGCTCCACCATGCAGTTGGAGTGGAACTTGATTTCATCCAGTGCATGCGACTGCATGGGGTCGGCGATGCCGACGAACAGGCGCTTGCCGCGCTTGAACAGCGGCAATGCATGATGCTTGTTGATCAGCGCCTCGCTGATCAGGCTCACCGGCATGTTGGCGGTCGCCAGTGCGCTGACATCCATCATCGGCATGCCGAACTCGTCGGATGCGATGCGGGTGAGCCGCGCGCTTTCGACCAGGTTGTTATCCAGCAGCCAGGCCGTGAGCGAGGTCTTGCTCTGGGTCGATTCGGCGACTGCCCGGCGCACGTCGGCCTCGGGCAGCACATCTTCCGATACCAGCCTGCGCGCGAGGCCGGTGAGGCCCGCGAGCGACGGTTGCATTAGCGTTGACATGGCGATACGGTCCAGCCCCCTGATGGGAAGGGAATTTACCCCAGTTGCGGGGGTGGGTCACCTGCCGGGATCAGGGCATGGGCCCGGGAGTGATGGGGCGCACAGATCACTAATGCATCCGGCGCCAAGGCTTGGGCATGCAACACATGTGCCTTCCGATCACTGGCGTGGACGCCGCCGTGGGCTTGGGATAGAAAGACCGGCCACCTCGAAGAACCGGATCGTTCGTGACGCAGCCTGACACTTCCACGCCCTTTCTGGTCTTTGGCGCGCCTCGTATCGAAGAGGATGAGATCGCCGAGGTCGAGGCCTGCCTGCGCTCGGGCTGGCTGGGCACCGGGCCGCGCGTGGCCCAGTTCGAGCAGGATTTCGCGCGCTGGCGCGGCGTGCAGGCCTCACAGGTGGTGGCGGTCAATTCCTGCACCGCGGCCCTGCACGTAGGCATGGCCGGATCCTTCCTGGCCATGAATACCCATCGCATCGGTAAGGGCGTCCACTACCTGTCGGTGCCCGAGCATCCCTATTACCAGCAGCGCTTCGGCTGGCGGCCCGACCAGTGGCCGGAAGCCATGCGCCTGGGGCGACAGACCGTGAGCTTGCCGCTGTCTCCGGCCATGTCCGATGGTGACGTGGAGCGGGTCATCGAGGCGGTTCGCTCTGTCCTTTTGGCCTGAAGCCGTCAAAATCGCCGGGCGTCCCGGGTTCGCTCACCGTCATCCGGCGAAACCTGGAATCCCGCGACTTTAAGGCGCCAGGGAAGACCAAAGAGCGCTGCCACGACACAGCGTGATGTGACCCAGAGCCCGCAATTTCACGCGGGCCCGTGTTGGCCGCGGATTGGCGCAACACTCAGGTTATGATGCCGGCTCACTCTCGGGGACACGCTTTTGAATCGCCTAAGCATCATCCTGCCCGCCAAAAACGAAGGAGCGGCGCTTAAGGATTTGTTGCCACGCCTGCGCCAGGCTCAACCCGCGGCAGAGATCATCGTGGTGGATGACGGTTCGACCGACGACACGCGGGACATCTGCACGGCAGCCGGCGTGAGCTGCCTGTCCTCGCCCTACTCCATGGGCAATGGCGCAGCGATCAAGCGCGGCGCCCGCGCCGCCAGCGGCGACGTGCTGGTATTCATGGATGGCGACGGCCAGCATGACCCGATGGACATCGCTCGGCTCCTGGAAAAGCTGGATCAGGGCTACGACATGGTCGTCGGCGCCCGCGACTGGAGCAGCCAGGCGGGCGTGGGTCGCGGAGTGGCCAATACCATCTACAACTGGCTGGCCACACGCATGACCGGGCACGTTGTGGCGGATCTGACGTCGGGTTATCGCGCAGTGCACGCCGACAAATTCCGCGAATTCCTGCACCTGCTGCCCAACGGATTTTCCTATCCGACCACGAGCACCATGGCGTTTTTCCGAAGCGCGTACCCCGTGGCTTACGTGCCAATCACGGCGTCGCAGCGTGTGGGTAAGAGCCACATCAAGCCGCTGAAGGATGGTGTGCGTTTCTTGCTGATCATTTTCAAGATCGCGACGCTGTACTCGCCGTTGAAGCTGTTCGCGCCTGCAAGCGCCTTGTTCTTCCTGCTGGGTTGCGTCAACTACGCACGAACGTTCCTCGTGGATGGACGGCTGACGAACATGAGCACGCTGATGTGGAGCGCGGCGGTGATCGTCTTCCTGATCGGTTTGGTTTCCGAGCAGATCACGTCGTTGATCTACCGGCGCGATGCGTGACCTGACCTGCGTGTTGCAGTCATGAAAAAGATGCGCGTGCTTGCATTGACGACGTCCTATCCGTTGCGACCCGAGAGTTCCGCCGGCATCTTCGTGCAAAGCCTTTATCGGCAGCTGGCTGCTGTATGCACGATAGACGTGGTCTGTCCCGCCGATTCAAAGACGCTGAAAGCGACGTTTACTGATGACGTCGCGCCCGATATTCGCGTTCATGCCGTGCGTTATGCGCCCGGTGCATGGCGTACCCTCGCGCAGGGTGCCGGTGGCGTGATGACCGGACTGCAACGTGCGCCATGGCGTGCATGGTTGCTGCCATGCTTGTTGCTTGGATTGTTTTGGCGCTGCCTGCGGCTCGCGGGAGATGCGGACCTGATCCACGCCAACTGGTCCATATGCGGGGCCATGGCAGGCGTGGTCGGACGCTTGCGGGGAAAGCCTGTCGTCACGACATTGCGTGGCAGTGACGTGGCGCGCTCGACGCGTTCGCGGCTGGATCGAATGATCCTCGGGCGGGCGGTGCGCTACAGCAGCACCCTGATATGCGTGTCGGCACCGATGGCCGAGCGGCTGCGCGAACAATTCCCCAGCCGGGCTTCCGATATCCACGCCTGTCTCAACGGGACCGATGAGGCATTCTTTCGGGTGGATAGAGCGATTTCAGGCGATGCCAGTTTGCGGGTGCTGGCGGTGGGCAACCTGATTCGGCTGAAAGGTTTCGACGTGTTGATCGAGGCCGTCGCGCGCGCGCGTCACCGCGAGCAGGTGCGGGTGACCATCGTCGGCAGCGGACCGGAACGGGAACCGTTGCTGGCCCTGGCGGCATCCCGTGGCGTGTCTTCCTGCTTTAACTTTGCCGGGGCCGTACCCGCAAGTGACATGCCCAAACGCATGTCGGAAGCGGACGTGTTTGTGCTTTCCAGCCGTTCGGAAGGTCGGCCCAATGTCGTGGTGGAGGCGCTGGCTAGTGGCTTGCCGGTTATCTCCACCGATCTGGACGGTGTGCAGGGAATGGTGGACAACGGCGACAACGGTTGGCTGGTCAACGTCGATGATCCCGTTGGCCTGGCCGCTGCACTGGATCATGCTGTGATTGATCGCGTTGAGCTTCAGCGTCGTGGCGAACGTGCACGGACGTTTGCCCGCGCTCATATCGGAACATGGTCGGATACCGCGCGCTGTTATGGAGCGCTGTTCAACGCGGTTTTGACGGCAGACGAGAGGCAATAACCTTCATGTGTGGAATAGCCTTTCTTCGAGCCCCAACCGTATCGTCAGGCGAGCGTCGCGAGCGCATGGACGCAGCACTGCAACGGCTCAAGCACCGCGGCCCAGACGAAACCGGGTGTTTTGTCGGTGACGATTTCGTGGCCGGGCACACACGGTTGGCGATCATTGACCTCAAGGGCGGCCATCAACCCATGCACGATCCCGCTGGGCGCTGGGTGTTGGTGTTCAACGGGGAGATCTACAACTACCGGGAACTGCGCGCCCAGTTGCAGGGGCGGTGGGATTTTCGGGACGACAGCGACACTGAGGTGTTGCTGGCAGGCTTGATCATCGAAGGCGCAAGGTTTGTCGAGCGCCTGGATGGCATGTGGGCATTCGTGCTGCATGATCGCGCTTCCGGCGACATGCTGCTTTCGCGGGATCGCTTCGGCAAAAAGCCCCTGTATTATCGTCGCCACGGAGCGATATTCGCTTGCGCTTCCGAATTGCCCGCATTGGAAGTGCTGACACCGGATGTGGCCATTACCGAAGATGCCGCCGGCATCGCAGATTATTTTCGCTACGGCTATGCGCTGCCGGGAGCGACCTGCGTGTCCGGTGTAAGCGAAGTCCTGCCGGCGCATATGCTGCAATTGCGCGCAGACGGCTCCGCCGTTCAGGAACGCTATTGGTCGCCCTCGGTCGAGCCCTGGACGGGAAGCTTTGAAGAAGCCGCCGAGCAGGTTCGCGAGCTGTTGACGCAGGGCGTGCGCCGGCGCCAGCTGGCCTCTGACGTTGAGGTCGGCGCGTTTCTCTCCGGCGGCGTCGATTCGACCACCGTCTGCGCGCTCGCGCAGGAATCGGGTTTCGGCAAACTGCGAACATTCACCGCGGGCTTCGCAGAGCCGACCTACGACGAACGCGCGCCGGCTGCGCGGGCAGCTGCTGAGCTCGATACATTGCACACGGCGGAAGAGATCAAGCCGGACATGGCCGCGGCGCTCGCCACCGAGCTTCCGCGTCGCATGGGCCAGCCGTTCGGTGATTCTTCGCTGGTCCCTAGCGCACTGGTCGCTTCCGTGGCCGCACGGCACGTCAAGGTGGTGCTTAGCGGTGATGGCAGCGACGAAATCTTCGGTGGCTATGCGCGCTATATGGGTCGACTGCTTCGCCAGCGATACCATCGGCTGCCCGCCCCGTTGCGTTCGGTCGTCGAACGCGCCGTACTGGCCACGCCGGAACCTTATGCGCATCACAGTGGCAGCCTTCTGAAGCGTGCACATCTTTTCGTGCGCCTGGCACGCGAGGACAGGGATACCTATATCGGCCCCCCGGCCATTCGCAAGGAAACGTTGGCGCAATTGGTACCCGGGCTGGGTGTGGGAAATCCGATGCCCGATCGGCCATGGCCCGATGATCCGGCGGAATTGCGGCACATGCTGCTGATGGACTGTCTGGTCTATCTACCCCAGGACATCCTGCAAAAAGTCGACCGCGCGACGATGATGTACTCGCTCGAAGCCCGCAGCCCCTTCCTGGACAAGGCGCTGTTTGAATTCGCGATTCGCCTGCCCTGGCAATGGCACTTCTCCGGAATGCAAGGCAAGCGCGTGTTGCGCGCTGCCATGCGCGGCCGCGTGCCAGACTTTATCTGGGCTCGCCGCAAGCAAGGATTTGCCTCGCCGGTCAGTCACTGGATGAGCGGCTGGCTGGGAGAAAACCTGCTGGCCATGACGGATTCGGACAATACCGGCGTTGTGGATGCAGCAGGTGTGCGCAAGCTTCTGAATGAGCATCGCGCTGGGCGCGCCGACCACTCCCAGCCCCTATGGCTGACTTACGCGTACCTTCGCTGGCGCATGGGCTGACCGGATGGCCACGCGCGCTGATCGCATCCTGCTGGTCTTGCCGAGCCTCGAACGAGGGGGCGGCGAGCGTGTACTTCTGCAATTAGCCGGGGCATTTCAGGCTGCTGGGCGTGAAGTGCATGTAGCGGCCTTGTTAGGCGGTGGTCCGCTGCGCTCCGCCGTTCCAGGTTCGGTAAAGTTGCATGAGCTGGTCGATGTTAGCGAGGCGCCTAAGAGCCTTGCGCTGGCGCGGAAAGCTTTCCCGAGGTTGGCGTCCCTCATCCGTGTGATCAAGCCGCAAGCCGTGTTGAGCACGATGACAGGCACAAATCTGTTGGTTGCGTTGACGCTCATGCGAGCGCGAGTTCGTGCACGGCTTATATTGCGAGAAGCCTCCAGTCTCGCCAACACCAGAAGTTCAATGAAGCGACAAGCGATGCGCTGGCTCTACAGGCGTGCTTACGGGGTGGTCGCCGTGTCGGCCGGGGTGGCGCAAGACCTACGAGGGATTGGCCTTGCAAGCGAACGCATCCACATCATACGCAATCCAGTTGATGTTGAGCGGCTGCGCCACCTTGCAAAGACTGGTTTGGTGCCAGCGGTCCAGCGTCGAACGCCATATATTGTTTCGCTAGGGCGCTTGACCGAGGCGAAAGATTTTCCAACCTTGTTGCGAGCTTATGCACTCAGTGCGTTGATGGAGAGTCACTGCCTAGTCATCGTCGGGGCCGGTGAACAGCGTTTGAGCCTGGAAGCCCTGATTGATGATTTGGGGCTAGGGGATCGCGTCCTGCTCACGGGTGCTCTCGATAATCCTTATCGTGTGCTTGCAGAAGCTAAGCTGCACGTTCTCTCTTCTCGCTGGGAGGGATGCCCGAATGTTCTACTGGAGGCGCTGGCATTGGGGGTTCCAGTGGTATGCACGGATTGCGCACATGGTCCACGTGAAATACTTGATGGTGGACGTTACGGCAGGCTTGTGCCAGTGGGGGACGCGGGCGCGCTAGCAGGCGCGATGGATGCGGAATTGGAGCGGCCGTCTTCCCCGGGTGATGCGGTGATCGCCGCCCACAGTTCACCGATGATCGCCTCGCGCTACCTCGATTTACTTGATGGGAAACTGGAGGATTGAAGTCGTGAATCGGCCGTGGCGAGTAGTGCGAAACGTCGCGTACTTTGCGCTTGTGGTCGTTGCGATAGTGTTGGTCGTCCACTGGTGGCCAGAGCTTGCAGCGATCTGGCGCAAACAGGCCCTTACTTTTGTGGGCGCCATCGTGATCATGATGTGCGGCACGCTGGTGCAGACACGCAACTTTTTGGTGTTTCTTAACGTGGGGCATTCGGTGCGATTTTGGCGTTTCGCGCAGGTCTGGGCCTTGAGCTCACTTGCGAATTACGTGGCCCCATTGCAGCCTGGCATTGCAGTACGAGTCGCTTGGCTGGCGCGTTGTGGCGTGAACGTGTCGGAAGGGCTGCTGGCGACTTGGCGCCAGCTGGTTGCCAGCGTCTGGATTTCGTTGGTCGGATTGGCTGTCGGACTATTACTAACAGGCGACTCGCGCGGCCGCTGGCCGGCCCTATTTCTTGGGGTGGCTTGGGTGGCGATATATTTGCTGCGTAGCTTATGTCTACGGTTATTGGATCGATGGACACGTCCCGCATGGTTGGCGCACCGAAAGCAATTATTGCAGCGTGCCGCGACTGGCATTGTATCGAGTGGCTTGGCGGGGGTCGTCACGCAATATGTGTTAGGTACACTGGTACTGTATTGGGTCTATGGCCGATTCGGTGCCGACATTGGTATAGGGCAAGCGCTTGTGCTGACCTGCCTAGTGTACGTCTCGTCAATGATCTCCGTGTTACCGGGAAACCTTGGAGTGGTGGAGGCGATCTACATGTTCGGTGGACATGGATTCGGCCTTAGTGTGGCCGAGACGGGCGCGCTTGCACTGCTTTTACGGGTCTCAAACGTCGCCAGTAGCGTGCTGCTCGCTCTTTGCGGAGTAGTCAAGCCAAGTCGGGAAGGCTAGGGACAAGTCAAACCTTGGTGATAACACCCTGCCCAGTAGCCAGATGCAAGATGCTGATGCCCTGTGTGGCTGCCAACTCTTCGGCAGCGCGAGTGGCGCCCGGGCAGGTTTTGAACCCATAGTCATCCATCACGATCACGCCTCCCTTTACAAGGCGAGGGTAAAAAAATTCAAGGCTGTCGCGTGTTGGTTGATAAAGATCCACATCGATGTGCACGACACGGAATTGACGATTCGCAACCTCGTGGAACCGGTCAGGGATCCACCCGGGCAGCACCACAATTGAATCACCGTAGGGAGCAAGGTTGTTTCGTAGCACCGCCTCACTCGTACACAAATCTCCGGCAGTCCATGGCATGACGTCTGCGTCGATGTCTTTGTCGGTTGCGTCGGGATCGGATAGTCCTTCGAACGAGTCGAAAAGATAAAGCTTCCCGTGGGTCGAAGCCTGGGCAGTAAAGAAGGCGGAAGTGCCAACATAGCAACCACATTCGGCCAGATCGCCTGGTAACGCATTGCTAAGCTTCACGTATTCACGAAGCGTCCACTTTCTATCTTGCGAGTAAGGATTGCCGGGCGACATGCGATTGAAGTCGTCCAGGAACTGCTTATCCTCCCGCCAAAGCTTATAGTCATCGCTGATTGGGAAATCTCCGAATGCAGCGGCCGCGACACGCGCCAATTCTTGGCGTACACGTCTGCGCTGAGCTGGGTTGCCCGTAATGAACCATTTTACGGCTCTGCCAAGGCGGCTAGGGGTGATCATCGCCATTAGTAGTTCCGGCTCTCGGATAATGTTTTGTTGGTGGAGGAAGGGCGCGTTGCCACTGCGGGATCTTTCATCGGTGTCAACCGCGCCGCTTGAACACGAATTCATTGCAGCCAAGTCCGTGGGTGAGGACGTGTCGCTGCAATTCAAAACCCTTTGTGGACAACCTGTTCACGACGTCCTCTGGTTTGGCGACTTCGAACGGGTATCCGCCCAGCCAGTCGCTCCAGTCATGTGTGATTGACATGCCACGCCTGCGTGGATAGTTGCGGATATGGTTGCCCGGAAGTTCTCCTTGGCGAATGTCCAGCGCCAGCGTGTAAAACCCGAACAGCGGAAAGAAGGTTGCCTTTACCAGCCATCGTCCAAGGGTGCTGCTGCAGTAGAAACGCTTGATACCACGCCAGATCCGGGAGCGCATGCCCTGGTCATTATAAAGCGCAATCAACAGTATTCCGTTGGGAGTCACCCCTTGCTGTGCGAGGTCAACTGCTGTCCACATGGCGCCGGTGTGGTGCAGTACACCCCACGAATAGACTAGATCGAATGTTCCCAGCGATTCCATGAATGCCGGATCGAGCACAGAGCCTCGCATCACAGTCCAACGTTTGTCATCCGCGCCGTAAAGTTGATGCAGTTCCTGGGTGCAGCTTACAGAGTCAGAATCGTAATCGAAGGAGACTACTTCCGCGCCGAGCTGATACATGGCCAGGCTGGATAAACCACTTCCAGAGCCAATATCCAGCACGCGCCAGTCCTGCAGATTCTCTCGGTCCAGTAATTTACTGATGGCGACGCGTGATTGATCGATCCTGTGGTCATCCAGCAAGGACAGGAAGGAGCGCCAGTTTTTTCCGAAGGCGAAGCGCATGAATCGTATTCTTCCGAAAGGTGCCGTAATGCTTGTTATGACCGGTGTCTATGCTTCTGCCTGCGTTCACGAGCGCTATCGCAGTCCGTCGGCTGACGTCGGCGACGCAGGTTTGCTGAGAAGCGTTTCCAAAGATTGAATGGTGGTGTCCAACCTTCCGCCGAAATTCATGGTTTGCAGTTGCGCCAGGGCCTTGCGTGCTCTTTCGTTCTCTCTACTAGCTGCCAGCATGCGCACCAGTGTGACGCGGTAGCTTGGCTCATTGGGCGAAGAGTTCACCGCGCCTTCGATCATGCGAAGCCCAAGCGCATGATTGTCTAGCACGTTCCAAGCGTAGTTGCCGTACGTGGCCTGCAGCCGGGCGCTGGGATTGGGATGAGACAGTGCTGCCTCGAACGCCTGTGTCATCCGGTCACAGGGAAGAGGGCAGGAACCGTCCCGAGCACAGTCGACTAGCGCGGCGAGCGAGCTTTCGTCCTGCACGCCCGATTTTCGGGCGTGGAGTTTTGCGATCATACTATCCCACCAATCTGCCTTGAGAGGCAGACCCATACGTGAATTCATGAAGATCAGCGCCTGCTGGGGCAGGATTGAGGATTCGGGGAGATTCGCCGCTTTTTCCAGCGGGGCGTAAGCCAATCTCGTATAAGGCGATGCTGGGTCGTAATGAGAATAGATAATGTAAGTGCGCCCTAACTCGTACTGAGCACGTGGTGAGCCAGGCGCTCGCTCTGCAAGTTCTTGCGCAAGGCGTAAGGGGTCACCCCAGACATGGGCGGTGAGAGCCGTGAGAGCTGCCCACCAGAGTATCAAAATGGCCAATATCCCGCGGCGTATCCACAATCGGGCTATCGAGTAGCTGTCCGCCTTGGCAAGCCAGGGCACAACGGTCAGCAACACACCGAAACTGGCGAAATAGTTGCGATGTTCGTACACCAGTTCCAATTGCAGGATCGTGCCGGTTAATAGTTGGCATCCGAGGAATAAGGCAATACCAAGAGCTGCTATTGATTCCCGCTTCCGCAACCAGAAAACCATCACGGCCAGCGTGGCCAAAGAGAGCATGCTGGTCAGCGTGGTCCAAGGCGAAAGCGGTCCGGTCGAAATGTGAAAATCATCATGGTAGAACGAGAGAGCATGCGATGTGGGCAGCAACGTCCATACGAGGTAGTCGCAAACGACCCGTGCCTCGCTGAGCAGTCGCTGGCCGAGCGTGAAATCGCGCGTAGCCCAGTTGGCTGGATTCAGAACTTGTGGAATTTGCCAAGCTAGCCCAGCGATCATGGGGATAATCAGCACCAGCAAAAACAGGCCGATGATGTATCGACTTCGCGTCACATGGCCATCAGTACATGCTTGGCGCTGGCGCCGAAAATCGAACATGATCCATTCAATAAGGAAAGCATAAAGCGGCAACATTACCGCCGTTTCCTTGGCGAGCAGACCAATAGTTGTGAGGATGGTCAGGCTTGCAGCACAAAGCCAGAAACCTCCCCAACCGGAATATCTCTCATTGCCCGGAATGGTACGGGCCTGCATCCATTGACGCCCTGCCACGTAACCTGTCAGCCCCAGAAGTACAAACAGGTTGGCTATGCTCTCCTCGCGCTGGACCACGTACAGCACGCCGGTGAGGTTGATGGGCAGCAGCATCCACCCGGTGGCGATCAAAGCTGCAACGATGGAAATAGAAGAAGCTTCCAACCCATTGCTCGGATGGTTGCTGGGAGCGGATGAAGCCGTTCCTGCTATGGCGAGCAGGCGGCGAGTGAGCACGAATACCAGAATGCCATTCAACAAGTGAATGATGAGGTTGAATAGCTTCCAGCCGAACGGATTTAAGCCTCCCGCCAGATAGTTCGCAGCAAAGCTCAGCGAAGCCAGCGGCCGCTTGAAATCGCTGGCCGGCGAGGACAGCGCGGCACGTACCAATGCCGGTACGCTTAATTCGCGCGGTTGCACTCCAGGGTTGTCCACGATGTTGGGGTTATCGTCGAAGAGCCAGTAGCCCTGTAGGCCAGGCCAATAGACCGCTGTGACGATAAGCAGCGAGATGGGCATGAGCCATCGCGCAGCAGGTATTTTCCAGGCGGAATTCATTTCATAGACGTTGAGAGAGTTGGGCGATTATTGTGCCGTATGGGGCGCCATGGTTAGGCTACTCAGTCTCCCCTCTGGCATTACGTTCATCCTTGCGCATCTGGCTGATTGCGGCGATATCCGCTGCGTTTATGCTGCGATCGTCCACAAGTAGGCGCCGCAGCAGCGGCAAACGGTGGTAATCGGTATTGCTCAATACATCGACGGCTTGGTCATACAGGTGAGCGCTAGCCAGATATTGGGCCTCCAGACGCGGGATGTTGGCGTCTGGATCATTCTGGTAAGTGGCCTCAAGTTCGTGTATGGCCATGTTAAGGTCGCCTTGGCTGACGGCCCAGAAGTGCCTCTGATAGTGAAGATAGCCGGTCGCGAAACGGTTATTAACGTATAGTGGATTGGAAAGCAATGCGCTGGTGATGCTCAACCAAGCGTCGGATGTAAGTGCTGGGCACGAGCCTTGGGTTGCGGCCGCGCGTAGCGTTTCTATGCTTTCTAACCCGCTCTGGTCGAAACGCGCGGTGCGAAGGAGCACGATCAGTTTGTCCAGATCGTTCTGTGTAAGGTCGCCTTGAGCGCATTGAACCAAAACGCGATCTTCTGCAAGCGAAGGGGTGTTCGGGTGTAGTTGAATAGCCTTATCCAACACTTGCCGGGTAGCGTCCAGCTGCCTGTGCTTGTACAACCGCTCAGCGAGATACGTCTGCGCGCGCACTGAGTCTGGTTGGGTGTTGGCCCAGACCAGGGCAAGCCGGTCTTCGGATGCATACGCGCCTGCGCTCAGCGCCGTGGTAATACAGCACGCCATTAGCCAGATGCAGGAAGCCATATACAACATGCGTTGCTGTCGCCCTTGAGGCTGACGCGCAACGATCAGTGCCAGAGCCATCACGGGGCCGATCAGTGGCATGTAGTTGCGGTGCTCGAAATACAACTCCAGCATCACGGTGGAGCTTTCGAGCAACTGACCGCCGAGATACCAGAGTACAGCCAGCGCAAAGAGTGGCCACCGTCGGTAGCTCGCCAAGGCAGCGATCAGCGCTCCGATCGTTGTCAGCAGTGCAGGTAGCGTGGACCAGGGTGAAAACAGGCTACGTGATACCGGGTAACCGTCGTGATATAGGCCATATAGCCCGAATCTCGGTAGAAAAATCTTGCCAAGATAGTCGAGCAGAATGCGCGGCTCTGTCAGCAGACGCTGGCCTATCGTGAAATCTCGCGTGCCAGTGTGCTCCCACTCGCTAAAGAGTGTCCAAAGCAAGTAGCTTAATACAAACAGCACGGCAGGCCAGATCAACAGGCGCCGCAGCCAAGACAGTGTGGAGGGCAAACGTTGCACGTCTGTACGCAACAACGTAGCGTCAAGCACTAGCGCATAGATTGGTAGCAGGATCCCGTTTTCCTTGCTCAAGAAAGCCAGTCCCATGCATACACCTAAACCCAGTACCATCCATGCGCCGCGTTGCCATATAGGCTTTTGGCCCGCCAATAAGCCTCGCGTGTAGGCCAGAAGCCCAAGCAGCATGAACATGGCCATGAGCAAAGTCATGCGTTGCACCACCAGCACCACGCCCGAAAGCTGGATAGGATTGAGCAACCATGCTGCAGCAGCTATGCATGCAGTCAGGCAGGCGCGGCCCTCCAGGGAATCTGCCGTGAGCCGGCCAGACAGCCAATGATGCGAAACACGTCGGACCAAGGCGAAGACCAGAGCACCATTCAGCAAGTGAATGCTCACGTTGATCAGGCGGAACGGGAACGGATGACTTGGCCACGAGGATTTCTGCAGCAGAAAACTCAGCATGGCCACCGGCCTGCCAGGGAAGCTGCGTGGCTGCGAAAGATAGATGCCTAAGTCGCGCCAGCTTGATACGTGATCGATACTGTCTAGCGCTGCTAGATTGGGAAAGTCGTCAAACAGAAAAGGGCCGTGCATGGCCGGCCAGTACAAAAGTGCGCAGACGAGTAAGGCGGCCGTTAGCCCGAGCAGGGCAAATATTCGGGCAGACATCAATAATCCTGGAAGATCGAAAGATGGCGTAGCCATCCAGACGCTATATCGGGCGCAGGCTACTGGCAGGTTTGGGGGAGGTAAACCGGATCTGCATCACTACTGCATTGCCAGCTTATGGCGCCGCCCGTGCTTCCCCCCATCGTGAGTATGACCTGTTTGCCCTGTAGCCTGGGTGCGACGGTATGGTTTCGCATAAAGGCTGTAATCACGCAACCCGCTCCGCTGTTGGAGATCTTGACGTTATCCACGTATTTGCCGTTATAGCTGGCGGCTGCGGCGAAACCGTTTGCTCCAAGCGTCGGGCAGCTCCCGGCTTGGGCGTAGTACGTGGAGACGTCGGTTTTGAGGCCATCGGTAAGAGTAAATGCCTCGCTCAATTGTGCCTTGGCCACTGAATTCTGATAGATCGTGATAGCTAATGCACTGAGAATTGCAATGATCGCCACCACGATCATTACCTCGATGAGCGTAAAGCCCTTTATGCGTTTCATTGCCTTCCCCCTTTAGGCAATCCAATCCTGGGTCGCATCGCTTGGCCAAGCAAACGGTACGCCAATTCTTTGCTGAGCTGAAAAAAAAGCCCCTCCGTAGAGGGGCTTTTTGAACGCGTACTAGACGGGCCTTACTGGCAAGCCTGTGGCAGGTACTTCACGTCGACGTTCGAAGTGCAAGCCCAGGTGAAGTTTCCACCAACGTTCGCACCCTTGAAGACCGCATTCTTGCCACCCTGCAGCGGGGTCGAAATCGAGCCCGCAGTGTTCTTGAAATTAATCGTGATGTCGCAGGTGGGATTGGTGGCGGCGGTGCCGGCAGCCACCGCGGCAGAGGCCACGTACTTGCCCGCGTAGCTGACGCCAGTCGGGAAACCAGGCGTAGTGCCAAGCGTCGGGCACTGTCCAGCCTGAGTGTAGTACTCGGCAATCGCGGTCTTCATGCCGTCAGCGATGGTCTGCGACTCGGAAAACTGCGACTTGGTGATGTAGTTCTGGTACTGCGGGATGGCGATAGCCGCCAGGATCGCGATGATCGCAACCACGATCATCAGTTCGATCAGGGTAAAGCCCTTCTGCACGTTCTTCATGGTGGTTCCTCTGTTTTGGTTAGCTAACCGGTAGTGCCCCCTGAGCCCCGGTCCCGTATCCCCCTAGGCGGGAACGGACCCCTCACGCGGTCTGGAACGACCAGGAAGCTCCCGGCATCTGCAGCATGTTCTATGCCACGTTTGCCATGTGGTGGTTACCCGCAGCGATGCGGGTGTGAGGATTGTGCATAGGGTCACGGGCCCCGACAACCGGATACGGCCTACGTTCTTGCAGGATTGTCGAGCATGTCTCGGTGCGCCTGGGCCGTCTGCTCTTGCAGGGCAATAAGTGACGCTGTGCGTCAGCAGATTTGTGAGACGCCCGTCTCGAAGTGCTCTGGTTGGTCACTCTTTCGGGCTCGGGCAGGCGGGGCGGGGAAGGTGTTTTCCCGGGATTTCGGCGGGAAGCACGTACTCGCGGCATCGCCAAATACCTCGGCGGCATGAGACTGGAACCGGCTCAAAACGCCCGTCTGGGCTCCGCCCTTGCCGCACCGTGCCTTGCGCCAGGCCCCTCGCGCCACTTACCGTCACCCCTTTCGCAACACCCAGGAAACCCACGCATGAAACCCTTGTTTGTCGCGCTGGCGCTGGCGCTCGCGCTGGCCGGTACCTCCGCCGTGGCGGCCGAGGTCGAAAATCACGGTACCCATCCCTTTGGCATCCGCGATCTGGTGATGATGGATCGCGTCGGCGACCCGCAGCTGTCGCCGGATGGCCGCCAGGCGCTTTATACCGTGCGCGCCACCGATTACGCCGCGAACAAGGGCATCACGTCGATTTACGTGCTCGATCTCGCCAAAGGCGGTGCGCCGGTGAAGCTGGTGGAGAAGGCCTCCTCGCCGCGTTGGGCGCCGGATGGTTCGGCCGTTTACTACGTGGCCGAGAAGGATGGCGTGTCGCAGCTGTGGCGTCGCCCGCTCGGGGCGTCGGCCGTCGCAGTGCAGGTGACGCATGCGCCGATCGATGTGGATGGCTACAAGCTCTCGCCGGATGGCAAGAAGGCGTTGCTCACCTTGGGCGTGTTCACCGATTGCGCGGATCTGGCCTGCACCAAGGAGCGCCTGGACGGCCGCGAGAAGGACAAGGCCTCGGGCACGGTGTACGACAAGCTGTTCGTGCGTCACTGGGATACCTGGGCGGACGGCCGCCGTGCGCAGCTTTTCATTACCGACCTGGATAACCCGTCCGAACAGCCAGTGCTGCTAACCCGCGGCATCGATGGTGACGTGCCGAGCAAGCCGTTCGGTGACGATGGCGAATTCAGCTTCTCGCCCGATGGCAAGACGGTGTATTTCGACGTGCGCATCGCGGGCAAGAGCGAGCCGTGGTCGACCAATTTCGATGTCTACAGCGTGCCGGCGGATGGTTCGGCGGCGCCGCGCAACCTGACCGCCGACAACCCGGCGTGGGATGCCTCCCCGGTGCCGTCGCCGGATGGCAAGACGCTGTACTACCTCGCCATGAAAGTGCCGGTGTCCGAGGCCGATCGCTTCCGCATCATGGCGCTGGACCTGGCCAGCGGCGAGAAGCGTGAAGTGGCCCCGAACTGGGACCGCTCCGCTGGTGGCATGCAGGTGTCGGCGGACGGCAAGACGCTCTACGTCACGGCCGACGACAACGGCCAGCGCCCGCTGTTCGCCGTGGACGCTGCCAGCGGCATGGTCACCACGCTCGTCACGAATGGCGAAGTGGGCGGCTATTCGCTGGGCAAGTCCTCGCTGCTCGTGCAGCGCGATGACCTGAAGCGTTCGGCCGACCTGTACACGGCCGACCTGCAGGGCAAGGGGCTCAAGCAGGTCACGCACTACAACGCCGAGCGCCTCAAGAAGACGCAGATGGGCGAGCCGGAGTTCTTCACCTTCAAGGGCTGGAACAACGAGACGGTGCAGGGCTACGTGGTGAAGCCGGTGGGCTACAAGTCCGGCAAGAAGTATCCGGTGGCCTTCATCATTCACGGCGGTCCGCAGGGCGCGATGAACAACGCGTGGAGCTACCGCTGGAATCCGCAGACCTACGCGGGCCAGGGTTTCGCCGTGGTCACCATCAACTTCCACGGTTCCACCGGTTACGGCCAGGCGTTCACCGACTCGATCTCGGGCGACTGGGGCGGCAAGCCGCTGGAAGACCTCAAGGCCGGTTGGGCCGCGGCGCTGTCCAAGTACAGCTTCCTCGATGGCGATCGCGCCTGTGCACTGGGCGCCAGCTACGGCGGCTACATGATCTATTGGATCGCCGGCGTGTGGAACCAGCCATGGAAGTGCCTGGTCGACCATGACGGCGTGTTCGACGCACGCGCCATGTACTACGACACCGAAGAACTCTGGTTCGAGGAGCGCGAGAACGGCGGCACGCAATACGAGCACCCGGAAAACTACGAGAAGTTCAACCCGATCAACCACGTCAAGGATTGGCGCGTGCCGATGCTCGTGATCCATTCGGCCAAGGACTTCCGCATTCCGGATACCCAGGGCCTGGGCGCGTTCACCGCGCTGCAGCGCCGCGGTATTCCCAGCAAGCTGCTGCACTTCCCGGATGAGAACCATTGGGTGCTCAAGCCGCAGAACAGCGTGCAGTGGCATGAGACGGTGAATGCGTGGCTGAAGGAGTGGACGGCGAAGGGTGGGGCTGCTTCGGGCTCCAAATAAAGCCAGCTGAGTGGGTTTGAAAACGGCGGCCCTTGGGTCGCCGTTTTTTTGTGGCTCCGAACAAAATATTCGAGCGGTACCCTATTTCCTCACCGTCATTCCGGCGCAGGCCGGAATCCAGCGACCGCTTGGTCCGGTTTTCGCCGGAGAGCCAAATGCTTTGACGCCATGCGACAACCGATCACTTCCGTCACTGGATTCCGGCCTGCGCCGGAATGACGGTGAGGGGAGATAAACTTCGCAGGGCCGTGAACAGACGTCTAGAGCCAGCGATTGCGCTTGAGCGTGATATAGATCGTCACGACGATCGTAAGCACCAACCCGATAATCACCGGATACGCCCACGGCTTGGCGAGCTCCGGCATATGCGTGAAGTTCATGCCATACCAGCTGGTAATCAGCGTGGGCGCAGCGAGCATCGCCGCGTAGCCGGCCAGGCGCTTCATCACTTCGTTCTGGCCGAAGGTGACCAGCGACAGGTTCACGTTGATCGCCGCCGCGAGCATTTCGCGCATGGCGCTGATGGACTCGTTGGCGCGGAACACGTGGTCGTACACGTCGCGGAAATAGGCGCGCAATTCGTCCGGAATCAGCTGCGGGTGCTGGCGTACCAGCTGGCTGATGATGTCCTGCATGGGCGCCACGGCCAGTCGCAGCGTCATCAGGTCGCGCTGCATGTCGTACAGCCGGCGGATGGTGCTGCGCTTGAAGGTGTCGGAGAAGATGTCCTTCTCCAGTTCCTGCAGCTCTTCGCGGAAATCGCGCACGATGGGCAGCAGGTTGTCGACGATGAAATCGAGCACGCCGTACAGCCCATAGGCAGGCCCCAGGGCCAGCAATTCCGGCGTGTGTTCGCAGGTGCGCCGCGCCGGTGCGTAGGACAGCGAGGCGCCGTGGCGCACGGTCACCAGGTAGCGCGGGCCAAGGAACACGTGGGTTTCGCCGAAGGCGATGTGCCCGCTCACCAGCTGCGCTGTCTGCACGACGATAAAGAGCGAATCGCCGTAGGCTTCGATCTTGGTGCGCTGGTGGGCTTGCTGCGCGTCCTCGATCGCAAGATCGTGCAGGTCGAACTCTTCCTGCAGCTTTTCCAGCAGCGTCTCGTCCGGCTCGTGCAGGCCCACCCAGACGAAGGTGTCCGGTTGTTTCAGCACTTCGCTGATGTCGTCGACGCTGATATCGCCGGTGCGCTGCCCATCGAAGCGATAGGCGACGCAGTTGACGACCATGGAGGCAGAGGGGGGCGGGGTCGTCATGGATATGGTGCGGGAAGACGTCATGGTGTTCATGATGGCCTTGACGGGAGCCCGGGCGCAATTGAAAAGTATGAGCGATCTTTGGTCGGGGGGCGTGCCGTCAGTACTGTTGGGTATTGAACGGGGCAGGGGATGACGTTTCATGAAGTCGAATGACTATCGGCTGGGCTACCGTGGCGATATAGAGGGGTTGCGGGCGGTTGCGATACTGCTTGTCATCGCCGCTCACGCAGGTGTCCCTTGGCTCGCCGGCGGTTTCATTGGCGTGGACGTGTTTTTTGTCCTCTCCGGCTTTCTGATCACCGGCCTGCTACTACGCGAAATGGCAGACACCGGCCAGATTGATTTTGCGTGTTTCTATTTGCGACGACTTCGGCGCCTTATGCCGGCATTGATCCTAATGATCGTGCTGATATCGCTTAGTGCGTATCTACTCCTTGGTCCAGAGGAGCAGTTGCCGCAAGCCAACAAGGCGAGCTTGGCGGCTCTGTGGTTGAGCAATGTGTCCTTTGCTTTGACGCAAACGGACTACTTTGCGCCGAGTGCGGAGAACAGCCTTTTTCTGCATACATGGTCGCTGGGCGTAGAAGAGCAGTTCTATCTGGTGTGGCCAGCGCTGCTCCTTTGGTCGCTCGGTCGAGGACATCGTGAACTTCCGTTGCAACGGCTCAAAAGCATCATGTTGGGGATTTTTGCGATCAGTCTAGGGGTGTGCGTTCTCGCTACACCGCGTTCCCCACAGTTCGCTTTTTACATGATGCCTGTGCGCGCCTGGGAGTTTGCTGGCGGAGCGTTGATCTGGCTGTTCTCTGGGAAGATGCGTGCTGGTGAAGTAGCCAGGGAAAAAGGCGCCGTGTTCACGCGGTGGCTTGGCTGGACCGGAATGGTGATGATCATTGGCACGGCTGCGAGCTACGGCACACAGATGTCGTATCCGGGTTGGCATGCGGTGTTGCCGGTAGCAGGGACTATGGCCGTCATTGCAGCAGGGTGGGCCGATGATACGCATAGTGTGTCGCGCCTGCTGTCGTATCGGTGGATGCAGGCCGTCGGTCGCGTTTCTTATTCATGGTATTTGTGGCACTGGCCGGTCCTGGTGCTTGGGCACGCGCTGAATTGGAGCCATGATCCAAGTGGCCGTTTGGTTGCCGTGCTGTTGTCTCTGGGGCTTGCGATGGCGTCATACCGGTTTGTGGAGACGCCTATCCGCCAACAGGATTTCTGGCTTTCGCATCGACGTACCGCCATGTATGGGACGCTTGGTATAACGGTGGCGGTTTGTTTGGTGTCTATGCATTGGTTCAACGTTGCAGCCGCGTATAGCGAGAGCCCGATCATGCAGCGTTACAGCCATGCACGTTTCGATGCGCCTTCAATCTATTCCCGAGGTTGCGATGATTGGTATTACAGCGATCGGGTAATGTTGTGCAGTTATGGTCCCAGCGATGCCGCACATACACTTGTGCTGATGGGTGACAGTATCGCCGGGCAGTGGTTTTCTGCATTGTTACCATTGGCGACGAAGCCTGGTTGGCGACTAGTCGTCGCGACCAAGTCATCGTGCCCCATGGTCGATGAGCCTTATTTCTATGCGCGCATTGGCCGGGAATATACCGAGTGCGCAAGCTGGCGACATCAGGCGGTTGATCAGGTCGCATCGCTTCACCCGGATGTCGTTGTGCTCAGTATGGGGTTGGGCGGCACACAATCGTTCTCTCAAACGCAGTGGATCGAAGGCACGGCACGCTCTTTGAGCGCATTGAGTGGACAGGCTGGTCGGGTCTATTTGTTGCGCACCACGCCTCACCTCGATTTCGACGGTCCAAGTTGCCTTGCCTCGCGGGCAGGTCGGCCCAAGTGGTTAGGCTCTGCAGCCGGTTGTGAATCGGTAGTCGACGACGCGCGCGAGCGACAGGTTTACCAATGGCTGCAGCAGGCTGCTGCGCGCTTCCCCAATGTCCAGATAGTAGACATGAATGGAATGATATGTCCGGAGCTGCGTTGTAGCGCAGAGCGTAACGGCCAGGTCGTATTCCGCGATGCCCAGCATCTGACCGCCAGCTTTGCGACTTCATTGGGACCGGCGCTGTCTGCTCGACTTGGACTTTAGGATTGCTCGACTCAATAACTGGATGGAATTGGTCGCTGGCGCGTGCTCCACGCCACAGCCAACCAAGCCGGCAGCGCGAACAGCAACCACGGCTGGTTCTGCTGCACCACGCCGGGAAGCAGATGCATCGCGCAGGCGACCAGTACGGCGGCCAGTTGCAGGACGATCAGCGCGTTGGCAAAGCGCGATGCGGCGAGCGCCTTGCGTGAGCGCCATAGCGCCGGCAGCAGGAAGAACGCCAGTGGGTTGAACAGCAGCAGGTTGGCGTTCGCCCAGGCGGAGTGGTGGGTGGTGAGGCCCCACAGGATCAGCAGCGCGACGCCGACAAAACCGGCCAGCACGAGATAGAGCGAGCCCAGCACGGCGTAGACCGCGGGCGCGTAGCGGTGGGCGAGGAACAGCAGTGCAGCGAAGATCACTCCTGCCAGTGCGAGCGGCAGGCGAAGGTCGGGTGCCGTGGCCGGTGGCGGTGTAAGGCGGTTGGGCGAGAGCAGTTGCTGGTCCAGGACCAGCGGCTGCGCCTTGCCATCGTTGCCGGTGACGGTGACGTGGGTGATTTCCTGCTGCAGCACTTCCGGCAGGAAGCTCTCCTGCCACGCGTTGAGCGGCTGGTCGGCGTAGGGGCCCAGCCCCAGGTCGAGGATCAGCATCAGCCAGGCCTGCTGGCTCATCAGGCGGGCCGTCTGCTGGCGGTAGGTCATGCCGCCCGGGCGCGCTTCGAGCTGGGGTTTCAGGGTGCCGCCGAGGGCCTTGTCCAGCGCGTCGCGCACGCGGGTGGCGCAGTTGCGCACGTAGTAGTCGTACTCGTAGCGCACGTTTTCCGGCTGCAGGTTCCACAGCAGATAGTCGCGCAGGTCAGCCGCCTGCGCCGGACTGAAGGCCAGGTGCTGGCGCGTTACCGAGCGGCCGACTTCGGTGTAGTAGCGCTGGTCGACGTCCGATGGCGCGGCGTCCATCAGGTAGTGCATCTGGCCGCGCGCGAAGTTCAGCAGGAAGCCGCTCTCGTCGAAATCGAACACGCCGTAGTTGAAGGTGACGGCTTCGCCGCTCACGGTGTCGCGCAGTTCGATGGCGTCGTGTCCGAAGCGCTCCCAGTAGGTGTCGCCCGGCCCGTAGGTGATCAGTGACACTTCCAGGTTGCTGCCCGGCGCGTTGGCCACGCCCGCCTGGGCGTGCGATGGCCAGAGCAGTACGCAGCAAAGGGCCAGCGCGGCGAAACCGGTGATCAGGCGTTGCATCAGCGACGCTACAGGCGTCCTGCCTCGAGGGGGCATCGATCAGCCTTCCCGCAGGCGGGTGACGCGGAAGGCCTGCACGCGCCGGTCGTCCGCTTCGGTGACGTGGAACAGGTAGTCGCCAATGGCGATTTCCTCGCCCACTTCCGGCAGGTGGCCGAATTCGGAGGTGCACATGCCGCCCACCGTGTCGAATTCCTCGTCGGAGAATTGGGCGCCGGTCTGTTCGTTGAAATCGGCGATCGGCGTGAGGGCGCTGACGGCCCAGCCGCCGCCCGATTGTTCGTGCATCAGCGAGGGTTCTTCCTCGTCGTCGTGCTCGTCGTCGATCTCGCCGACGATCTGCTCGAGCACGTCTTCGATGGTGATCAGGCCAGCGACGCCGCCGTATTCGTCCACCACCAGCGCCATGTGGTTGCGCGTGTGGCGGAACTCCGCCAGCAGCACGTTCAGGCGCATGGATTCGGGAATGAGCACCGCCGGGCGCAGCACGCTGGCGATGTCGAAATGGTCGCCGTTGCCGACGAAGCGGAGCAGGTCCTTGGCGAGCAGGATGCCGAGGATGTCGTCCTTGTCTTCACCGTGCACGGGGAAGCGCGAGTGGCCGGATTCGACGACGGTGTCGAGGATCTCGCGCAGCGGCGCATCGGCCGAGAGCATCACGATCTGCGCGCGCGGGATCATGACGTCGTCCACGCTCAGCTCGGTGACCTTGATCGCACCCTCGACCATGGTCAGGGTGTCGGGAGACATCAGGCCGTTGGCCTGGGCGGTGCGCAGCTCGTCGATGAGCTCCTTGCGGTTGCGCGGCTCGCCGGAAAACATGTGGCCCAGTCGATCCCACCAACTGCGGTGGGCCGGGCCGCTGGTACTGCCAGGGTCCTCGTTCATTACTCGTGCGGGTGCTGCCCGGTACCGGGCGGAAGGGGCAGTCTAGCGGAAAATTCGTGACGATTCAGGAACAAGGGCGGGGGAGGGCCGGGAAGCCGGGGCCGGCTGAGGGTTCAAGGCGCCGTCTTCGCCGGGGCGATGGGGCGCCCGGTGAACGGGTTCCAGCCCTTGGCGGCCAGGGCCGCCCAGGCCGTCGCGCCGAGGTGTGGCTGGTGGTAGTAGAAGAAGTCGGCGTAGGTGGAGGTAGGGCCGATCGCGAAGTCGGTGGCGATGCGTGCCTGTGGCGTGGCGTAGAGCATGCCGCCTGGGCTGCGCTGGGCCAGGAGCAAGCGCCACAACGTGTCGGGCACCGGTTTGCCGCTGGCGAGCAGGGCGGTGGCGACCTGGGCTGTTCCTTCCGTCCACATGCCATCGGGCTGGCGCCGATAGCCGTAGCCCTCGCCGCTGCGGTGTTGCGATTCGATCCAGGGCCACACCTGGTCCCATTCGGCCGGATGCGGGTCGAAGGCGAGCAGGGGCCATACCTGGGCATCGATGGCCGACTTGTCGCGGGAAAGCGTCTTGCCGTCATCCAGCGTACCGACCAGGAAGCGATGCTGGCGCGGGTCCCACATCGACGTCACGAAGTCGCCTGCGGTCCTTGCCTGCTGCATCAAGGCGGCATCGCCGCTGTCGCGCGCTGCCCAGGTGGCGGCGGCATGGACGTCCAGATTGTGTTCCGTGGCCTTCCAGTGCTGCGGACGTTGGGCGTTGTCGTAACCGAACACACCGCCCTCATAGGCCGCTGGAGCGGTGCCGAGGGTGTGCGCCTGGATCCAGCGCAACTGCGCGACCGCGCCATCGAGGTAGCGCCGGTCGTGGGTGTCGTCGTAGACGGTAAGCATCAGCAGGGCGGCCCAGGCGACATTGCCGGTGGCAGTGCCGACTTGATAAGGATCCTGGCTCCAGTAATTCCCCTGGGTTTGCCAGTAGCCGGGCAGCTCGACCTTTCCGTCCGTGATGGCGCCAGCGCGGTAGGCGTTGCGCAGCCTGCCGTCCTTGAAGCTCGGGTCATGCGATGCGGCGAGCAGCAGGGCGTCGGCGATGCGACGCGCCTGCGCCGGCTCGCCGCAGGCGGTGAGCGCAATGCCGGCAAGCGCGTTGTCGTAGACGAAGGCGACGTTCTCCAGCGCGCGCACCGTACCCGGTGGCAGGCCGGGATAGCTCGGCAGCAGCATCGGCCCCTGGCCCGGCGCCGACGCGGCCGCGGCATGCAGGGCGCCGCAGGTGGTCTGGGCCAGCGACTGTCGGGCGGTGTCGGCGGACATCGCAGGAAGCGATGCGGCCATCGCCAACAGAAGTCCCAGGCCCAGCAGAAGACGCCATTGCCTACGCATGCCTGCCTCCATCGCGCTGATCAGCGCCGCGATCGTGCCGTACTCAGCGGTCGTCAACGACCGTGTAGGGATCGTCGATGCCCAGCCCGGCAAGGATGCGCGTTTCCAGCGCTTCCATGGCTTCGGCTTCATCGTCCTCGATATGGTCGTAGCCGAGCAGATGGAGCACGCCGTGCACGGTCATGTGAGCCCAGTGATCACGCGCCTGTTTGCCCTGTTCGGCGGCTTCCCGCGCCACCACCGGTGCGCAGATCACCAGGTCGCCGATCAGCGGCAGCTTCACGCCCGGCGGCAGCTCGACGGGAAACGACAGCACGTTGGTGGCGTAGTCCTTGTCGCGGTAGTCGCGGTTGAGCGTACGTCCTTCCTTCGCATCGACGATGCGGATGGAAAGCTCCGTCGCCTTGCGTCGCTTCGCGCCGCGCAGCGCGGCCTCCACCCACTGGCGGAAGCTGGCGGAGGTGGGAACGCCCTTGCGCGAGGCGGCATAGCCGACAGAAAGGCTCAGCTCCGCACTCACTTCGGCGACTCCTCGGACGACTGCTCGAACGCCTCGTAGGCGCGCACGATCTTCGCCACCAGCGGATGGCGCACCACGTCGCGCGAGGTGAAGAAGGTGAAGCTGATGCCGTCCACGCCGCGCAACACTTCAATGGCGTGGCGCAGGCCGGAGCGCACGTTGCGCGGCAGGTCGACCTGGCTGACGTCGCCGGTGATGACTGCCACCGAGCCGAAGCCGATGCGCGTCAGGAACATCTTCATCTGCTCGACCGTGGTGTTCTGCGCTTCGTCCAGGATCACGTAGGAATCGTTGAGCGTGCGTCCGCGCATATAGGCGAGCGGCGCGATTTCGATCACGTTGCGCTCGATCAGCTTGGCCACTTTCTCGAAGCCCAGCATTTCGTACAGCGCGTCGTAGAGCGGGCGCAGGTAGGGGTCGACCTTTTGCGAGAGGTCGCCCGGCAGAAAGCCCAGCTTTTCGCCCGCTTCCACCGCCGGGCGCACCAGCAGCAGGCGCTGCACGCGGTTCGCTTCCAGTGCCTCCACCGCGCTGGCCACGGCCAGGTAGGTCTTGCCGGTGCCGGCCGGGCCCACGCCAAAGCTGATGTCGTGCGTGGTGATGGCGTGCAGGTAGCGGGCCTGGTTGGGGCCGCGTCCCTTGATCACGCCACGCTTCACCTTGATGGTGACTTCCTGCGCGCCTTCGGCCGCGTCATTGACGATGGCGTCGATGCCCGATTCGGCCAGGTGCAGGTTGATCTTCGCGCCGGTGAGCGACTCGTGCTCTGTCGTGGCGTAGAGCGCGCGCAGCACCTTCTCGGTGGCGCGCGAGGCGCCTTCCTCGCCGATCACCTGGAACAGGCTGCCGCGATGGTTGATCTCCACGCCCAGGCGCAGCTCGATCTGGCGCAGGTGTTCGTCGAAGGGACCGCAGAGGTTGGACAGCCGGGCATTGTCTTCCGGCTCGAGGGAAAAATCGCGTTGATTGAGGCCGTTGGTCATAGGGTCAAAGATGCCGGTGCATCACGTAGACGTCCGTCGGGCCATGTGCGGCGTGGCGGAACGCGCCCGGCACCTGTCCGACGATGCGGAAACCGTGGCGCTGCCACAGGCGCACCGCGGTGGTATTGATCGAGACGACAAAGTTGAACTGCATGGCGGTGAAGCCCGCGTCGCGGGCCTGCGCCATCGAATGCTCGCACATGGCCGACGCTACGCCTTGCCCACGCGCCGCGGGCGACACCATGTAGCCCGCGTTGGCGACATGGTCGCCCAACCCTGGCTGGTTCGGGCGAAGCATGTAGTAGCCCAGCACGAGTTTCGAGCGCTCGGCGACGAAACAGCGCGTGGGCGGCGAGGTCCACCAGTCGCGTGCCTGTTCGAAACTCAGGTCGGGTGGATAGCTGTAGGTGTCGCCGGCCGCGACCACGCTGCGGAAGAGCGGCCAGACGAGGGTGAACTCGTCCGGCCCGATTTCGCGGATCGAAAGCGCCGGCGTCACGAGGCCAGGGCGACGTCTTCGTCCGCCAGCTTGACGCGGCCGCGCAGCGAGTTGCTCATCGCCTCGGTGATCACCACGTCGACGAACTGGCCGATCATGCGCGTGCTGCCGGGGAAGTTCACGAAGCGCATGTTCTCGGTGCGGCCGGTAAGTTCGTTCGCGTTCTTCTTGCTCACCTTTTCCACCAGCACGCGCTGCACGGTGCCGACCATAGCCTCGTTGATCTGGCGGGCGTTGTCGTTGAGCTTGGCCTGCAGGCGCGACAGGCGCGCGTGCTTCACTTCCGAGGAGGTGTCGTCAGCGAGATTGGCGGCCGGCGTGCCGGGGCGCGCGGAGAAGATGAAGGAGAAGCTCTGGTCGAAGCCCACGTCCTCGATCAGCTTCATGGTCTTTTCGAAATCCTCGTCCGTCTCGCCGGGGAAACCCACGATGAAGTCGGAGGAAATGCAGATGTCCGGGCGCACCGCGCGCAGCTTGCGGATCTTCTGCTTGAATTCCAGCGCCGTGTAGCCGCGCTTCATCGCGGTGAGGGTGCGGTCCGAACCCGCCTGCACCGGCAGGTGCAGGAAGTTGCACAGCTGCGGCACGTTGGCATACGCCTCGATCAGCGAATCGGAGAACTCCAGCGGGTGCGAGGTGGTGAAGCGGATGCGGCCGATGCCTTCGATCTGCGCGATGGCGTGGATCAGCACGGCAAGGTCGGCGATGCCGCCATCGTGCGTGGGGCCGCGATAGGCGTTGACGTTCTGGCCGAGCAGGGTGACTTCGCGCACGCCTTGTTCGGCGAGCTGGGCGATCTCCACGATCACGTCGTCGAATGGACGGCTGATCTCCTCGCCACGGGTGTAAGGCACCACGCAATACGAGCAGTATTTGGAGCAGCCTTCCATGATCGACACGAAGGCGGTCGGGCCCTCCGCGCGCGGCTCGGGCAGGCGGTCGAACTTCTCGATCTCCGGGAAGCTGATGTCCACCTGCGGCTTGCCGGAAGCGCGCTGCGCCTCGATCAGCTCGGGCAGGCGGTGCAGCGTCTGCGGGCCGAACACCAGGTCCACATACGGCGCGCGCTTGATGATGTCCTGGCCTTCCTGCGAGGCCACGCAGCCGCCCACGCCGATCAGCACCGGCTTGCCGCCCTGCTTGTGCTCCTTCCAGCGGCCGAGCTGGCTGAACACCTTCTCTTGGGCCTTTTCGCGGATGGAGCAGGTGTTGATCAGGATCACGTCCGCCTCGGACTCGTCCTGGGTCAGTTCCAGACCGTGCGAGGCCTTGAGCACGTCCGCCATCTTGGCGGAGTCGTACTCGTTCATCTGGCAGCCGTGGGTTTTGATGAAAAGCTTGCCGGTCATGGGCTGGTACCGTGGTTCATGGGCGGCTGGGTGCTTGCCGAACCGCACAGTTTACGCGCTCGGCGGCCCCGTCGCCACTGCAACGGGCGTGCCGGATCAATCACTTGCGTGTCCGTGAGGCGGCTTCGACGCTGCCGTTTGCTCAAGGTTTCCGGGGTGTCGGCTCCGTCATCGCTTCGCCCAACCTCACCGTCATCCCCGCGAAGGCGGGGATCCAGGGCCTTTTGATGCGCGTCGACAAGTGCGAAAGACGCTGGACCTCCGCCTTCGCGGGGATGACGGCGAAGGGATGCGTGTCCCGGAGAGGTTTTGAACAGGCCCCGAGAACGGGCGCTGACGCACGAATCGGCCTCGTCCTGCTTGGCGCGCGACGGGCGCCGGAGCACACTTCCCGGCGGACCGGCCGTTGTGACCCGTGCCGGGCGTGGAGGAAGGGGGATGGATGTCGGTGCTTGACCGGGATGAGGCCGTCGCCAAGGCTGGGCGGCCCGAGGGAAGTCCGTGACCGGGCTGCCCCCACCGCGGCTGTCTGCGCCGATGCGACTGGTGGCCGCCTGCGCCATCCTGGCGGGTTGGCTGGTGCTTCCCGGCGCGGGGCATGCGGGCGCGCTTTACCGCTGCACGGGTTCATCCGGCGAAGTGGTTTTCAGCAGCAATACCGCGGGTTACCAGGGATGCAGCCGCATCGCGGGAGCGCCGGAGCCGGCGCGCAAGAAGGCGGCTGCACCGGCCGCTCCGTCGCTGGGCGCGGTCAAGGCTTCGGTCAGTACCTCGGCAAGCAAGGCGACCGCGCCTGAGCCTCCCCAGCCCCCGTCGGTGGCCTGGGTGAAGGATTCCGTGGATACCACCGCGCGCGTGGTGCCTCCCGCGCAGCCGTCCCCATTGCCTGCGGCCAAGCCGGAGCAAGGGGGCTATCGCGAGTTCAAGCCCGAGCAGGGCGCGCCGGCACCCGAACGGCCGGTCGCCAGCGCCGGTACGCGAGTCTTGAGCGGCACGGTCTACAAGGTGAAAGGCAAGGACGGCACGGTCGAATACACCAACGTGAAGCCGGCGGGCGAGCAAGGCCCTGCCGTGACCGCGCTGTTCGGCTACTACGAGGTGATCAAGACCTGCACAGCCTGCGATCTGCATTCGAATGTCCGCTGGGATTCGGTCGCCCTGCACCTGGAGGAATACGGCGACGTGATCCAGCTGGCGAGCAGGGAATCGGGCGTGGACGAGGCTTTCCTGCGCGCGATCATCCATGCCGAAAGCGCGTTCAATCCGCGCGCGCTGTCGATCAAGGGCGCGCAGGGCCTGATGCAGCTGATGCCGGCCACCGCCACCAACATGGGCGTGAGCGACGCCTTCGACACGGCGCAGAACATTCGTGGCGGCGCGCGCTATCTCGCGCTGCTGCTGCGCACCTTCAACGGCAACGAGCGCCTGGCTACGGCGGCCTACAACGCGGGCCCCGGCAACGTGCAGAAGTACAACGGCGTGCCGCCCTTTGCCGAAACGCAGGTGTACGTCGAGCGTGTCGGCACGCTGCGCAAGCGCTACGGGGTGGCCATCCGTCCCTCCGGTGGCCGTACGCCGGTGGCGGCGGCCGGCATATCAGCCATCCAGTGAGGCCGTCGGCGTCATCGGCGGACGCTGGGCCAGGATCACCTCGGTATGGAACGGCGCGCCGTTGCGCAGGCCGGACACTTCCACCTTGCTGCCGGGCTTGATGGCGGCCTCGTGCCGGCGCAGGTCCGCCGGATCGACGATGTACTCCGAGCCGATGCGTAGCAGGATGTCGTGCGGCTGGATACCCGCCTGGGCCGCGGGTCCGCCGGGGTAGACATCGGTGACTTGCGCGCCGCGCGCCGCCGCTGGCAGGCCGCTGTCGGCCGCGACGGGAACGAAGGTGTAGTCGGCGCCCATCCAGCCGCGCACGACGTGGCCCGAATCGATGATCTGATCGAGCACGCGCTTGGCGCTGGCCACGGGAATAGCGAAGCTGATGCCTTCGGCGTTGGCGGCCTTGCCGATCAGCAAGGTGTTGATGCCCACCAGTTCGCCGTCGGTGTTGACCAGCGCGCCGCCCGAATTGCCGAGGTTGATCGCCGCATCCGTCTGGATGAAGTCCTCAGGGCTGGACGTGTTCAACTGGCGGCCGATAGCGCTGATGATGCCCATGGTCACCGTCTGGTTCAGGCCCAGCGGATTGCCGATGGCCAGCACGACGTCGCCGGTGCGCGCAGGGCGCTGATCGGCGATGTGGATCACCGGCAGGTTGCCGGCGTCGATGCGCAGCACGGCGAGGTCGGTCTCCTGGTCGGCGCCGACCACGGTGGCCTTGGCCACGCGGCCGTCGTACAGCAGCACCTGGATGTCGTCCGCGTTGGCGATGACGTGGTTGTTGGTCAGCACATAGCCCTGCTGCACGATCACGCCCGAGCCCAGGCTCTGCTCGCGCCGCTTGTAGGCCGGGCCGGCGGGGCGCCCGCCGAACAGGCGTTGCAGCACCGGGTCGGTGTACATCTGCACAGCCTGCTCGGTGACCATCTTGTTGGCGTAGATGTTCACCACCGACGGCGCGGCCTTGGCGACGGCATCGGCGTAGGACACCGGGCCGCTCGAACGCGTCGGCGCGGGCGTGCTCACGGGCTCGGTGGTGGCGTGCATCACCCCGAAATGTTCCCGCAGCCGGTTGCCCACGTTTGGCCAGGCCAGGCTGATGACGAAGGCCGCCGCCAGCCCGAGCACGACGAAGCGGGCGATGAATGCGAGCGTGCCGGCGGCATGTTTCATGTCGTTAAAGCGTTTCGCGGCAAGGTGTTAGAGAGGGGTGTGTACAGGTGTCGCAGGCGCGGCGCTTTTATTGTACGAGCCATGCCATGACGCTAGACTAACGCGATTTGCGGGAGCCAGATTCTGCTGGCGCTTGCGAAGCGGGTTGTCCCGGGGTTGCCCCGGTGCGCTTGGCGCCTGACAACGGAAAGCCTGTGGCTCTCGCTGCATGCTCATCGTGCCGGTACCGCGCGTGCCTGCTGTTCTCTAAGGGGGAGACTTAGGGGAATTTCTGGCCACAGCAATGTAGTCTCTTGCTGCCGGACTTGATCGACGCGCTTGGCAAGCACCAGCGGAACTCATTAAGTTCCGCATCTCAATGGCATAAGTACCGGAGAGCCTGATGGCGAACGAAGTCGTCGATCACGGCCGCCGCCGCTTCCTCACAGCGACCACGGCCGTGGTCGGAGGTGTGGGAGTCGTCACGGCAGTCGTGCCCTTCATCAAGTCGTGGGAACCCAGTGCGCGGGCCAAGTCCGCAGGTGCCCCGGTCACCGTCGACATCAGCAAGATCGAAGAAGGCCAGCGGGTGACCTACCCGTGGCGCGGTCTGCCGGTCTTCGTGGTCAATCGTTCCAAGGCGCAGCTCGACGCGCTGCCCAGCCAGGATTCGCGTCTGGTCGACGCCAAGTCCGATGCGGGCTCGGCCGATCAGCAGCCCAAGTACGCGCAGAACGAAACACGCTCCATCAAGCCCGAGTGGCTGGTGCTGGTGGGCCTGTGCACCCACCTGGGCTGCGTGCCGGACTTCGTGCCGGTGATGAAGCCCGAACCGTTCGACCCGGACTGGAAGGGCGGCTTCTACTGCCCCTGCCACAAGTCGCGCTACGACATGGCCGGCCGTGTCTACCAGGGCGTGCCGGCGCCGAAGAACCTGCTGGTGCCTCCGTACCATTTCGTCGACGACACGCACATCCAGGTTGGCGTGGATCCGAAGGAGGCAGGCTGATGGCCAACGTATTTACGCGTGTCGGCGATTGGGTCAACGAGCGGGCGCCGGGCCTCATGCCCATGTACCGCAAGCACATGACCGAGTACTACGCGCCGAAGAACTTCAATCTCTGGTACTACTTCGGTTCGCTCGCGCTGGTGGTGCTGATCAACCAGATCGTCACCGGCATCTTCCTCACCATGAACTACAAGACGAGTGCGGCGGAAGCCTTCAACTCGGTCGAGTACATCATGCGCGACGTGGAGTGGGGCTGGCTGATCCGCTACATGCACTCCACCGGTGCGTCGCTGTTCTTCGTGGTGGTGTTCCTGCACATGTTCCGCGGGCTCATGTACGGCTCGTACCAGAAGCCGCGCGAGCTGGTGTGGCTGCTGGGCATGCTGATCTTCCTCGTGCTGATGGCCGAGGCCTTCATGGGCTACGTGCTGCCGTGGGGCAACATGTCGTTCTGGGGCGCCAAGGTGATCATCTCGCTGTTCGGCACCATCCCGGTGATCGGCGGTTCGCTGGTCGAATGGATCATGGGCGACTACCTGCCGGCCGACGCCACGCTCAACCGCTTCTTCGCGCTGCACGTGATCGCACTGCCCATCGTGCTGCTGCTGCTGGTGGTTCTGCACCTGGCCGCGCTGCATGAAGTGGGTTCGAACAACCCCGATGGCGTCGATACCAAGCACGGCCCCAAGGGCAACCGCTGGGATCCGAAGGCGCCGGCAGACGGCATTCCGTTCCACCCGTACTACACGGTGAAGGATCTGGCCGGCGTCGGCTTCTTCCTGATCATCGCGGCGTTCATCATCTTCTTCGCGCCGACCTTCGGTGGCTGGTTCCTGGAGCATGACAACTTCATCCCGGCCAACAACCTGGTGACGCCGACGCACATCAAGCCGTCGTGGTACTTCACCCCGTTCTACGCCATCCTGCGCATGATCCCGTCGTTCTTCGGCACCGCTTTCTGGGGCGTGCTGGGCATGTTCGGCGCCATCGCGCTGCTGTTCCTGCTGCCGTGGATCGATGCGGGCAAGGTGCGCTCCATCCGCTATCGCGGCACCGGCTTCAAGGTGGCGCTGATGGCCTTCGCCGTGTCGTTCATCGGCCTGGCCATGGTCGGCGCGGGCGTGATCGGCGAGCTGGCGCTCGACTGGTTCCCGGCGGATGCAACCGCAGCCGAGAACACCTTCGGTCGCGTGATGACCTTCATCTACTTCGGGTACTTCGTGTTCCTGTGGTTCTACACGCGCGGCGGCAGGGAAAAGACCAAGCCGGTCCCGGAGCGGGTGGTGTTCGACCATGACTAAGCGACTGTTCCCGATGAAGAAGATCTTTGTCTCGTTCGCGCTCACCGTTGGCCTGATCGCCGGCGTCACCTCCGTGGCGGCGGCCGAAGAGGGCGGCATGCCCTCCGCGGGCACGAACATCCGCGACACCGCCTCCCTGCAGCGCGGCGCCAAGCTGTTCTTCAACTACTGCGTGGGCTGCCACTCGCTGAAGTACGTGCGTTATTCGCGCATGGCCGAGGATCTGGGCCTGTCCGAAGACGAGGTCATGAAGAACCTCAACTTCACGGGCGCCAAGTTCGGCGATCCGGTGATCTCCCACATGCCGGAGGATTCCGCCCAGCAGTTCTTCGGCAAGGCGCCGCCGGATCTGTCGCTGGAAGTCCGCGCCAAGGAGCAGGGCCCGGACTGGGTCTTCGCCTACCTCAACTCGTTCTACGTCGACCCGACCCGTCCGGTGGGCTGGAACAACACCGTGTTCCCGAACGCCTCCATGCCGTTCCCGTTGTGGGAGTTGCAGGGCATCCAGACCGCGGTGAAGAAGGAAGGCAGCGACGACGTGGAGAAGCTTGAGCTGTCCCAGCCGGGCAAGCTCACGCCGGCGCAGTACCAGCAGGCCACCCGCGACCTCACCAACTTCCTGGAATACGCCTCCGAGCCGGCGGCCCTGCAGCGCCAGCGCTACGGCATCTGGGTGCTGCTCTTCCTGGCGGGCTTCACTTTCCTGGCATATCTGCTAAAGAAGGAGTACTGGAAGGACGTCCACTAAGACGTCACCTTCCGGAGCCTACGGTACGGCGGCCTGCGACCTAGATGGGTTCCGAGGCCGCCGTATCGCATCATGTCGATGGGGAGATCGCGCATGGTTCAAAGCGCTCGTTCGCGTACCGCACTCACCCTGTACACCACCGCAGATGGCATCCAGTGCCACCGGACACGCCTCGTGCTGGCCGCCAAGGGCGTGAGCTATGACCGGGTGATCGTCGATCCCGCCAAGCCGCCGGAAGACCTGCTCGACCTCAACCCCTATGGCAGCACGCCGACCCTGGTCGACCGTGACCTGACCCTCTACAACACCGCGGTCGTCTGCGAATACCTCGACGAACGCTACCCCCACCCACCGCTGATGCCGATCGACCCGCTGTCCAGGGCGCGCCTGCGCCTGGCGACGGTGCGGATCGAGCTGGACTGGCTGCCCGAGGTGGATGTCATCAAGGCCGGCGGCCGCCCGGCGGATGCGGCCCGCAAGCGGCTGCGCGAGCACCTCCTGTCCACCCTGCCGCTGTTCAAGGCGTCGCGGTTCTTCCTGAATCCGGAAATGAGCCTGACCGATTGCCTGGTGGCCCCGGTGGTATGGCGACTGCCCTGGCTCGGGGTGGACCTGGGCCGCGAAGGCAAGCCCATCCTGGATTACGGCGAGCGCCTGTTCGCCAGCCAGGGCTACGCTCGCAGCATGACGCCCGAAGAAAAGGCCATGCGTCCCTGATCCTGGACGGCTGAGTCAGGGCCGGCCGTAGCGAGTCCCTCGGGGCCAGCGAGGGCGCTTATGGCGCCTGTGCGACAACTTGTCGTTGGCATTACACTCGCACCGTCCCACTGGCGTGCCCCGGACTGCGTCCTGCGAGGCCGTGCCCTCCATAGGTTTTTGAATGACCGACGACAAGCTTCCGCCGATGTCCTCCAATCGCCCCTATCTGCTCAGGGCGATCTACGACTGGATCACCGACAACAACCTCACGCCCTACGTCCTGGTGGATGCCACGCGGGAAGGGGTGAGGGTGCCACCGCAGGTCATCAAGAACGGGCAGGTCGTGCTGAACCTGGCCATGCGCGCCGTCGCCAACCTGGACCTGGGCAACGACTGGATCAGCTTCCAGGCGCGCTTCTCCGGCGTGAGCCACAACATCCACATTCCCGTGCAGGCCGTGCTCGCCCTGTATGCACAGGAAAACGGCCAGGGCATGATGTTTCCGGCGGAAGAGGGTGGCGACCAGCCGCCGCCGTCGTCACCCGATCCGGACGACACGCCGCCACCCACCGATGGCGACCAGACCGGCGAGAAGCCCAAGCGCAGCGCGCCGTTCCTGCGGGTCGTGAAGTAACGCCCGCGTGCGGGCGCCATGGCGGCCCCGCGCCTCAGTGCAGCTGGTTGTCCTTGTGCAGGCGCGGGCGCAGCGGGATCACGTTGTTGCCTGTCGCCTGGGGCGGCTCGTGCTCGTTCAACAGGCCCGGCAGATGGCTATGGATGGTCGGCAGGCTCAGTCCGCTGAGCGTGTGGCCGATCAGCCACAGCTTGCCTGGCTCGCGGTCGTTGCCGTCGATGCTCACTTCGAAGGTATAGCAGCGCTCCAGCAGCAACCCGCCGTGCTGGCGGAGCAGCCGCACGCCACGCAGCCCTACGCTTTCATCGAGCAGTTGCAGGCCATGCTGGCGGCACTGCAGGCGCGCCTCCTGCGTGGCCTGCTCGCGGCCACGGGCAAGTTTGAGCCACAGGCCGGCGATGGCCAGCAGTACAAGCAGGACAAGCAGGTCGGAAAGCTCACTCATGCCGCGAGAGTGTAGGCGTTGCGATCCGCTTGCAAGGGGCGCGATGTGAACGCAAACCCCTGCGAACCGGAGGCTCCCGTGGGGAGCCTCCGCGATCAGTCCAGCTGCAGGCGCAGCGACAGATCCACGGCGCGCACGTGCTTGGTCAGCGCGCCCACCGAGATGTAATCCACGCCCGTGCTGGCGTACTCGCCGATGGTGGAAAGGTCCACGTTGCCGGAAATCTCCAGCTCCGCCTTGCCCTTGGCGATGGCGACTGCCTCGCGCATCAGGGGCAGGGTGAAGTTGTCGAGCATGATGCGGTCGGCGCCGGCATCCAGCGCCTGTTGCAGTTCGTCGAGGTTCTCCACCTCGATCTCGAGCAGCAGCGTGGGATGCAGTTTGCGGGCGGCCTCGGCCGCCGCCTTGATGCCGCCGGCGGCGATGATGTGGTTTTCCTTCACCAGGATGGCGTCGTAGAGGCCGACGCGGTGGTTGCGGCCACCACCGCAGCGCACGGCGTACTTCTGGGCGAGGCGAAGGCCGGGCACGGTCTTGCGCGTATCGAGCACGCGTGCGCCCGTGCCCGCCACCGCGGCCACGTATGCAGCCGTGGCGGTGGCCGTGCCGGAAAGCAGTTGCAGGAAGTTCAGCGCCGAGCGCTCTGCGCTCACCAGCGCGCGCGCCTTGCCGTGCAGGCGGCAGATCACCGAGCCGGCGGTGACGCGATCGCCGTCGCGCACGTTCCAGTCGATCTGCACCTGCGGGTCGAGCCGGCGGAAGCAGGCGTTGAACCAGTCGATGCCCGCCATGACGGCGTTCTCGCGGCAGGTCAGCGTGGCGCTGGCGGAGGCGTCGGCCGGCAACAGGTCGGCGGTGGCGTCGCCGGTGCCGATGTCCTCGGCAAAGACGCGCGTGACATCCGCCTCGATCAGGTCGGACGTCGCTGCAGCAAGTTGTGGTGAGCTCATTCGGTCGGGGCTTGAGAGGGGGCCGGTTGACTGAGGCGACCGACGATGGCGTCCAGCGCACGGTCGAACAGTGCGGTGGATTCAAGCACGCGCGCCGTGGCGCTGGCGAGTGCCTGGGCCAGTTCGTGCGGCGCGTAGTCGGCCACCTTCAGGCCGCGACGGTTCACGAACAGATAGCGGCCGCTCATCGGGCTGATCCACGACAGCTTGGCGCGCTCAATGGTTTCCGGGCCGGTCACGAACTCCAGCCAGGTGCCGGGCTTGAGCTCGGCCACCAGCTGCATCTCCGGCGTATCGACCGGTGCTTCCGGCTCCGGCTCGCTGCGCGCCAGCTCCGCCTCGGACTCGGCGATGGGCTGGATGCTCTCGGGAATGGGCAGGCTGGTAGATTCCTCCACCGCCTGCACGTCGGCCTCCGGCACGGCTTCGCCGAGCTGGTGGCGGTAGTACGTGTGCAGTTGGGCCAGCAGGCGGTCGATGTCGCTTTCCTGGAAGGCCACGTTGGCCAGGCCGCGGCGCAGCGCGCGCTCGATGCCGGGCAGCATCTGGCGCAGCGCGCGGCGCTCATCGAGCGTGCGCGCAGGCTTGGTGCTGTCGATGAAGTCGTTGGCGAAGCGCAGGGCGTCGCGGAACTCGCTCGATTCCTCGCCCTGGCGCAGGATGGTCAGCACCAGGTAGTTCGCCCAGGCACGCGACAGGATGCCGTGGATCAGCGGCGGCAGGTTATGGCCGTCTATACGGCTCAGGATTTCCCGCGCGGCGCGGCGGCGCGCCTGTTCCAGCTTCTCGCGCCCGCGCGTGGATTCGGCCACGCGCTGCTCGGCCAGCTCGGCGCGGCGGCGGCTGATGTCCTGGAATTCCTGCAGCTCGGCGCACAGGCGCTCGAAGATGGTCATGTCATCGTCGAAGTCCTGCAGCAGGCGGTCGACGATGGACTTGATCTTGTCGTGCAGGCGATGGTCGCGATCGGATTCCGCCGACCAGCCCTTGGCGGCGTCGGCCAGCGCATCGAGCAGGCGGCGCGCCGGATGCTGGCGGTGCGCGAACAGCTTGCGGTCGAGGATCGCGGCCTTGAGGTACGGAATCTGCAGGCGCGCCAGCAACACCTGCATGTCGGTCGGCAGGTTGCGGTCTTCGAGGATGAACTCGAACAGCATGCCGACCAGGTCGATGGTGTCCTCGTCGATGGTCGACACCTGGCTCGGCTTTTCGCCGCGCAGGGAGCCGATCTGGGCGAGCAGGTGCTCCTTCAGGTGCTGCACTTCGCTGGCCAGCTCGGCCGCATTGCCGTTGTTCACCGGCATCTGTTGGCTGATGGCGGCCTGGCTTTGCAGCACGCTGAGCGCACCGATCAATTCATTGGCGCTGGGCAACTGCACCGCGCCCGCCGGCATGCGCTGGCCGACCAGCGGCGACGCGCGGCGCGCACTGAACAGCGTGCGCAGGGTCTGGATCAGTTCGCTGGAGGCGCCGGCGTCGTCTTCCGCCAGGAAGGTCGCCTCGGACGCTTCGGCGCCGCCCGCATCGCCGGCTGCCGCGGTGGCGCCTGCCATGCGGGGCGCGCCACCGGAGCGCGGAATCTCGTGGCGCAGCTGCGGCAGCACGCCGGCGCGCACCAGTTCGGCGTTGATCTCCTGGTAGAGCTCGTCCAGCGAGGCCAGCACGTAGCGGTCGAACAGCTTGTAGATGATGAGCTTGACGCGCATCTCCGCGTTGAGCTCGCGCATCGCCTGGCGGAAGGCCTGCGACAGCGCGGCCGGACCCACCGGGTTGGTGGCGTCGTCGATCTTCAGGCCGCCATAGATCACCGACAGACGCTGGTTCACGGCGAACAGTTCGCGCGTCAGGCGCGTTTCGTTCTTGCCGATCATGCTGGTGATGGCCAGCGATTCTTCCAGCTCGTTGTCGGCGACCAGGGACAGTTCCACCGAGCCCAGCGGCGGCGACACCGGGCCGCCGTTGCCGTTGCTGGTGCGGTAGCTGGAGGCGAAGTCGGACAGCTCGCGCGAGATCTGCGCCAGGAAGCTGCGCTCCACCATCGGCCGGCGCTTGCGCACTTCGCGCATGCCGTCGAAGTAATGCATCTGCGCGGCGTTGTTCTCGGCCTTTTCGGCCAGGTCGAAGAGGGCGTCGTCGACGTGCTCGAACATGCCGTTGACCAGCAGCTGCAGGCGGCGTCCGGCGATATCCCTGATGGTGTTCAAGAGGGCGCCTCCGCGCTCGCTGGAGGGATCCAGGCGCTGGGTCAGGCTGACGATATTGGATGATTCACTGGCGTCTTTCATCGCCTTCACCCCCTGAAAGTGATGCCGCCGGGCATCCTGCCGCGTACGACAATACGCCAGCCTACAATAAGGGATGGCAAGGGCCGCTGTCATTCGCCGTATCGATATATGTCGACACGTTCACAAGACGCGGGTGTTTGCGTTGCGCGGCCCCGGAAAAGGGCTCAGGCGGCGGCCGGGAAGTCAGTGAGCTGCAAGGTTCCGATGCCCTCTTCGGGGAGCATCACCGGAATGCCGTCCTCGACCCGGTAGATGACCTTGCGGTCGGTGGTCACCAGGCCCTCGGTGAGGGGAGCGGTGACGGCCACGGCGGCCACGGTCTGCACCTGGCCGGCGGCGATGGCCTTGTTCAGGGCGTCGAGCTCCTGGCGCTGGAGCGGGCGGACGGGGACCTTGCTGACCGGGCAGCAGAGGATGTCGAGCAGGCGTTTGTCCATGGGGAGCGGGATCGTGCCGAAACGCGGAAAGTCCGTACAATAACCCTTTTGGATGGCTTGGGTCATGACCTCGACTTCCCTCCCGCCGCGCGTGGGTGTTGTGATGGGCTCCCGTTCGGACTGGGAAACCATGGAGCACGCCTCCAGCGTGCTGGCCGAACTGGGCGTGGCGCACGAGGTGCGCGTGGTCTCGGCGCACCGTACCCCCGACCTGCTGTTCCAATACGCGGAAGAGGCCGTTGGCCGCGGCATCCAGGTCATCATTGCCGGCGCCGGCGGTGCCGCCCACCTGCCGGGCATGCTGGCCGCCAAGACGCGCTTGCCCGTGTTCGGCGTGCCCGTGCAGTCGAAGGCGCTCAATGGCATGGATTCCCTGCTTTCCATCGCCCAGATGCCGGCGGGCATCCCGGTCGGCACGCTGGCCATTGGCCGCGCCGGCGCCGTGAATGCCGGCATTCTCGCCGCCTCGGTGCTGGCCCTGCATGACCCGGTCATCGCCACGGCGCTGGACGCCTACCGCACCCGCCAGACGCAGACCGTGCTGGACCATCCGGACCCGCGCGCATGAGCGCCCGCCGTCAACCCGTGCTGGGCATTCTCGGCGGCGGCCAGCTGGCCCGCATGCTTGCGCTCGCGGCGGCCCCGCTGGGGGTGAAGACATTGGTGGTCGACAGCGCCGCCGACGCCTGCGCCGGGCAGGTGGCTCCGCTGGTGGTGGCGGACTGGACCGACTACGACGCGCTGGAGCACTTTGCGCGCGAAGTGGACGTGGTCACCTTCGATTTCGAGAACGTGCCGGCGGAAACCGCGCACTGGCTGGCCCAGCGCGTGGCGGTGTTTCCCGCGCCGCGCGCGCTCGCCGTGGCGCAGGATCGCCTGGCCGAGAAGACACTGTTCCGCGAATGCGGCCTGATGACGCCGGAGTTCCAGGCGGTCGACACGCGTGAGGATCTGGACCGCGCCCTGGCGACCGTCGGTGCGCCGGCCATCCTCAAGACCCGTCGCCTTGGTTACGACGGCAAGGGTCAGTTCCGCATCAAGACGCTGGCCGACGCGGATGCCGCCTGGGCGGCCCTGGGCGCGCAGGCGCAGGCGCATGGCCTGATCCTGGAAGCCTTCGTGCCGTTCGATCGCGAACTCTCGGTGATCGCCGTGCGCAGCCGCGAGGGCGATTTCCGCACCTGGCCGCTCACGCAGAACTGGCATACCGATGGCGTGTTGTCGCTGAGCCTTGCGCCCGCTTCCGATATCGACGCGCTGCAGGCGCGGGCCACCGAACTGGTCCGCACGCTGGCGGAAAAGCTGGAATACGTCGGCGTGTTCGCGCTGGAGCTGTTCGTCAAGAACGGCGAGCTGCTCGGCAACGAGATGGCGCCGCGCGTGCACAACTCCGGCCACTGGACCATCGAAGGCGCGCTGACCAGCCAGTTCGAAAACCACGTGCGCGCCGTGCTGGGGCTGCCGCTGGGTGATACCTCGGCGCGCGGGCTGTCGGCGATGTTCAACTGGATCGGCGAACTGCCCGATGCGGCTCCCGTGCTGGAAGCCGTGGACGCGCACTGGCACGACTACGGCAAGCAGCCCCGCGCCGGACGCAAGGTAGGACATGCCACGGTGTGCGCACCTGATGCCACGCGATTGGTCGAGCGCCTGTCCGGCATTGCGCATGCGCTGGGGCGCGACCAGCAGGCCGATCCCGCGGTGGGCAAGCTGAAGGAAGCCCGCTAAGGGCCTCAAAATCTTCTGAGCGCAGACCGTTCCCTCATCGTCATCTCCGCGAAAGCGGGGATCCATTGCCTTTAAGCCATCTCGCAGCGAGTAAAGTCGCTGGATGACCAGCCTTCGTCTGTTGATGAGGCGCCTCCCGCTTTCGCGGGGATGACGATGAGGAGAAAAGTGCACTCGCACGAGATTTTGAACAGGCTCTAATAAGGCCAGAGCATCATTCCGCGAGAAGGCAAAAAAAACGGGGCCTCGCGGCCCCGTTTTTCATGGCTGATGATCGAAGGAATCAGGCCAGATTCTTGGCCGCGAAGTCCCAGTTCACCAGGTTCCAGAACGCCTCGATGTACTTCGGACGGGCGTTGCGGTAATCGATATAGTACGCGTGTTCCCACACGTCGCAGGTCAGCAGCGGCTTGTCGCTGCCGGTGATCGGCGTGGCGGCGTTGGAGGTGTTGACGATGCCGAGCGAACCATCGGGGCGCTGCACCAGCCAGGTCCAGCCCGAACCGAAGTTGCCCACGGCCGACTTGGTGAACTCTTCCTTGAACTTCTCCACCGAGCCGAACGCCTTGGTGATGGCGTCGGCCAGCTTGCCGGTCGGCTCCTTGCCGCCGTTCGGGCTGAGCGAGTGCCAGTAGAAGGTGTGGTTCCAGACCTGGGCGGCATTGTTGAACACGCCGCCGGAGGACTTCTTGATGATGTCTTCCAGCGAGGCGTTTTCGAACTCCGTGCCCTTGACGAGGTTGTTGAGGTTGGTCACGTACGCCTGGTGATGCTTGCCGTAGTGATACTCCAGCGTTTCGGCGGAGATGTTCGGTTCCAGCGCATTCTTTTCATAGGGCAAGGGGGGGAGTTCGAATGCCATGTTGTGGCTCCTGGGCGTTGGCTGAGGAAGGGTGTCGGGCTGGAATGGCCGAGAAGACGGCGACCCGTGCGCGACTGATACACTATCGATCTGCTTGCATTCTAGCGATGAATGACCCGAGTTATGGACGTTAACGAGCGAATCAAGGCCGTGCTGGCCGAACATGCCATCGTGCTCTTCATGAAGGGCACGCCGCAGTTCCCCATGTGCGGCTTCTCCAGCCGGGCGGCGCAGGCCTTGAAGGACGCGGACGCGCAGTTCCATGCGGTCAACGTGCTGGCCGATCCGGAAGTCCGTGCGGCACTGCCGCATTACGCGAACTGGCCGACCTTTCCGCAGCTCTTCATCCAGGGCGAGCTGATCGGTGGCTGCGACATCATCGAAGACCTCAAGGCCTCCGGTGAACTGGCGCGCATGGCGGCCGACGTGGCGGGGGCCGACTCCTGATGGCGCTTCCTCTCGTTCGTTTGCCGGACGGCTGGACGCCGGCGCCCGATGCGCTGGCGGGCCGCGTCGTGCTGGTCACCGGCGCCTACGGCGGGCTTGGCGCGGCGGTGGCTCGCGCGGCGTCGCGTGCGGGCGCCACGGTGATCATTACCGGTCGCCGCAAGCGCCAGCTCGAACAGCTTTACGATGCGATGGTGGGCGAGGACCTGCCCGAACCGGTGATCCATCCGCTGGACCTGGAAGCGGCCACCCCGACCGATTACGAAGCGCTGGCCGATGGCATCGAGCGCGACTTCGGCCGACTCGACGGCATCGTGCATGCCGCCGCCAGCTTCAAGGAGCTGACGCCGCTGTCCGTGCACAAGCCGGACGACTGGCTGCGCGCGATGCACGTCAACGTGTCCGCGCCATTCGCGCTCACCCAGGCGTGCATGCCGCTGCTGACGCGCGTGCCGGACAGCGCCGCGGTGTTCGTGCTCGACAACCCGGACCTGGTGCGACGTGCGCACTGGGGCGCCTATGGCGTGTCCAAGGCAGCGCTGGAGCGGCTGGTGGAAGTGCTGCACGAGGAAACCGACACATCGCCGCTGCGCGCGCATGCGCTGCTGCCCGCGCCGATGCGCACCACGCTGCGCCGCGCGGCGTACTTCGGCGAAGACACCATGACCCAGCCGCTGCCCGACACCGCGGCGCAGGCGGTGGTGCATCTGTTGAGCGAACAGGGCAGGAGTGCGCGCGGCGCGGCGCTCGACCTGCGCGTGCCGGCATGACCATGACGCAAGGGGCTTGCTGACATGGATGTGCAGATGACCACGCTGTCGGCGGCGATCCTGCTGTTCCTCATCATGGATCCGCTCGGGAACATCCCGATCTTCCTGAGCCTGCTGAAGGATGTGCCGCCCAAGCGCCGCCGCAAGGTGATGATCCGCGAGCTGCTGATCGCGCTCGGCGTGCTGCTGGGTTTTCTGATCGGCGGCCAGCACATCCTCAAGCTGCTGCAGCTGCGCCAGGAATCCATCAGCATCGCGGGCGGCATCGTGCTGTTCCTGATCGGCATCCGCATGGTGTTCCCGCCGGCCGACGGCGGCGGCATCTTCGGCGCACAGGGCGAAGGCGAGCCCTTCATCGTGCCCATGGCCATCCCCGGCGTGGCCGGGCCATCGGCCATGGCCGCCCTGCTGCTGCTCACCAATACCCAGCCCGGCCGCACCGCGGACTGGGCCATCGCCTTGCTTGGCGCGTGGCTGGCCACGTCGGTGATCCTCCTGTGTTCCACCTATCTGTTCCGCTGGCTGGGCGAAAGCGTTCTCACCGCGCTTGAGCGCGTCATGGGCATGCTGCTGATCGCGCTGTCGGTGCAGATGTTCCTGGGCGGCGTGGCGGCCTACCTGCACCTGGCCGTTTGAAACGCGGCCAAACGTCGCTCGCCCATGCGGCTGTGCGATCTTTCGTCCTATCCGCATAACCTTGCTGTCATAATCCGCGACCAGCATTTAGGGAAATCCTAGGAGGCGGTCATGCTCAGCGTTGAACAGACCCTCACCGAACGTCTGCCATGGTTGGCGCAACATCCCATGATCCGCCGGCCCGTGGCTGGCATGCTGGGCCGCCTGGCCGATGAGGATGGCTTCAACCGCGTACTGACGACCCTTGGTGAGGCCGAAGGCTTCGATTTCGTCGAGCGCGCGCTCGACCTGCTCGGCGTCAGCTATTACGTCAATCCGCGCGAGCGCGAAAACATCCCGGTGGAAGGCGGCGTGCTGATCGTCGCCAATCATCCGCTGGGCATGATGGATGCGCTGACGCTGCTGCAGATGGTCGGTTCGGTGCGCAGCGACGTGCGCATCCTCGCCAACGACTGGCTGATGTCGATCGAGCAACTGCACAAGCTGCTGCTGCCGGTCGATGTGTTCGGCAAGGGCGCGGCCTCGAAGATGCGCGACATCTATCGCGCGCTGGACAACGGCGAAGCCTTGATCGTTTTCCCCGCGGGCGAAGTGTCCCGCGTCGGCCCCTCCGGCGTGAGCGACGGACGCTGGTCCGATGGCTTCGTGCGACTTGCGCAGCGCAGCAAGGCGCCGGTGCTGCCGATCCATATTTCCGCGCGCAATTCGGCCATGTTCTACGGCCTGTCCATGCTGGCCAAGCCGCTGAGCACGGCCATGCTGCCGCGCGAGGCGATTTCGCCGACGAGCCGGCGCGTGGGCTTCAGCGTGGGCCAGCTGGTGTCGGCCGAGGAACTCGAGCAGCACAGCGGTGGTTCGACCAAGCGCGCCGCCAAGCTGATGCGCCGCCATGTGTATCGCGTGGGTCGCCATCGCGGCCTGATCTTCGGCGGCCAGGCGCCGCTGGCGCATCCGGAACCGACCGAGCGTGTGGTGGCGGAGCTGCAGTCGCAGGCGGAAAAGCTCGCCGACCTCAACGATGGCAAGCAGATCCTGCTGTTCAAGGGTGCGTCGGACAGCGCCGTGCTGCGCGAGATCGGCCGCCTTCGCGAGCTGACCTTCCGCAAGGTGGGCGAGGGCACGGGCGCACGCCGCGATCTGGATGCCTACGACCCGCACTATGAGCATCTCGTGCTGTGGGATCCGAAAGCCCTGCGCATCGTGGGCTCGTATCGCTTCGGCCACGGCGGTCGGCTGATCGGCGAACGCGGCATGAGCGCGCTCTATACGTCCAGCCTCTTCAACTATTCACCGGCGCTGGAATCGCGCCTGTCGCAAGGCCTGGAGCTGGGCCGCAGCTTCATTGCGCCGGCGTACTGGCGCTCGCGTGCGCTGGACCAGCTGTGGCAGGGCATCGGCCTGTACCTGCAGCGCCATACCGAACTGCGCTATCTGTTCGGTCCGGTCAGCATGTCGGTGAGCCTGCCGCGCGAGGCGCGCGAGTGGATCGCCGCCGCCCATCAGCATTACTTCGGTGCGCCGGGCCTGGCGTCGGCGCGCCAGCCGTTTGTGGTGTCGCCGGCGGTGATCGACCTGGTGCGCGATGCGCTGGCCGGCCTGGATCCGGCGCAGGGGCTGGGCAAGCTCAAGCATCATCTGGACGCGCTCGGCGTGAGCCTGCCGGTGCTTTACCGCCAGTATGTCGACCTGGTCGAGCCCGAGGGCGTGCAGTTCCTCGATTTCGGTGAGGACCCGGGCTTCTCCGGCTGCGTCGACGGCCTGGTGATGCTCGACCTGGCCACGCTGAAGCCGGCCAAGCGCGCCCGTTATCTGGGCAAGTAAAACCCTTGAATCGTCTGGCCATCCTTGCGGTTCGCCGCGAGGATGCGGCGGCCTGGGCTGGTCATTTTGAGCCTTGTCCCCTTGCAAAATGGGGTGCCGTGATCCCACGGTAAATTTCTTGTAAAATACTTATGTAAACCTTACGGCGTTGGTCAGGACACAAGGGGCATTTGCCGTCCTGACCGACGGTCTCAACTGATTTCGTAATTTCGCCCGATCTTTCACCGATTGGGCTTTTTTACGCCCGGAGGAAACGTTTAAAATTACGTTAAATGGCATGAAATTGCGTTTATAGCCAATGGCTTGCGCAATATCTTTCGGGTTCTTCGAAAGAATTTTCAGCTCTCCTCGCCTGCGGGATTTCCTTACTGCTGCCGCGACCTCCGGGAAGGCAGCTGACCACTTTTTTTGTCAATTCTGGAATGACGACGATGAAACGAAACCACCTTTCCATGGCGATCGCCGCCATGCTTTGCATGGCAGCCGGCTCCGCCCTCGCGCAGGACGCCAACAGCCAGACGGCCCAGTCGACCAACACCAAGGAAGCGGCCAGCCCGCAGCGTGCCGGTGCGTCCAGCACGTCCAACACCACCACCTCGAACGACACCAAGCGCGCGCAGCAGCTGGACACCGTGACGGTGCAGGCGCAGAGCCTGTCGCTGGGTGGCGGCCTGATGTCGGTGCAGACGGCGCCCAAGGCGGTTTCGACCATTTCGCGCGATGCGATCGTCAAGGCGGCCCCGGGTGGCACCTTCGTGCAGATGATCGACAGCATTCCGGGCGTGAACGCCTCGACCGACGACGTGAGCGGCCTGGCCAACGGCAACTACCAGATCCGCGGCTTCACCAGCGACGAAATCGGCACCACGGTCAACGGCGCGCCGATCAACGACAGCGGCAACTACAAGGTCTACTCGACCGAGTACGGCGACACCGAGAACATGGGTGACATCACCGTGCTGCAGGGCTATCCGGATGTCGACACGCCGATCTCCGGCGCCGCCGGCGGCGCGATCTCCTGGGTCACCATCGACCCGTCCCACACGGCCGGCCTGGACGTGAGCCAGAGCCTGGGCAACCACGACTATCGCCGCACCTACCTGCGCTTCAACACCGGCGACCTCGGCCCGGTACGCGCATGGCTGTCGTACTCCAACAACACCGCCGACCAGTGGCGCGGTCCGGGTGACATGAACGTCACCAAGGTCGACGGCAAGGCGCTGTGGACGATCGACGACAACAACTACATCTCCGCCTCGTTCCAGTACAACCGCGAGCGCAACTACAGCTACAACAGCCTCACCAAGGCGGCGATCCGTTCGGGCGGCTATTTCCAGAGCTACGACGAGAACTACAGCCCCACCGACACGAACTACTGGAAGCTCCACACCAACCCGTTCACCAGCTGGCTGGCCAGCATGGACGGCGAGTTCAAGCTGGCTGACAGCCTGCGCCTGTCGGTGGTGCCGTACTTCTGGTACGGCAACGGCGGCGGCGGTGGCGGCTACAAGTTCACCGAGTCCACCGTCACGCAGAACACCATCGGCTACGCCAACCAGGACCTCAACGGCGACGGCAAGATCGGCGGCACCGCCGCGGCCTATGCGTTCAACGCCACCTATACCTATCGCCCGGGTGTCATCGCCAAGCTGAACCAGGACTTCGGCATGGACGACAGCCTGGAATACGGTTTCTGGTATGAGCGCGCGCGCCAGCAGCAGAACGAGTTCTTCACCCCGGCGGTCGGCGGCGAGCCGGCGGATTTCTGGGCCACCACGGATTACATCAAGTATTCCAACGGCGTGGTGCAGCGTCTGTACCGCGAGTACACCACCTCGGAAATCAAGAAGTTCTTCGCCACCAACACCTGGACGCCGGACGACAAGTGGACGATCACGGCGGGCGCGGCCTACTTCTGGGAATCGCGTGAGGGCTACGACTTCGAAAACTGGGGCAGCCAGAGCACCAATCCGAAGTACGCCCAGTACGGCGGCGAGGGCAGCGCGACCTATCACAAGATCAGCCCGACCGCGGGCATCAAGTACCAGCTGAACGACCAGAACCAGTTCTACATCGGCGCTGGCCGCACCTACCGCGCCCCGATCAACGGCGCGCTGCTGCAGAACGTCGCCGTGGCCGACAACCCGAAGAACGCCGCCAACGCCGCCGCCGGCACCTACGGCAACAAGCCGGAGCAGGCGACCACGATCGACCTCGGCTGGCGCTTCTATGCTGACCAGTTCTCGGCCAACATCGACGCCTACACCTCGCACCTGGTCAACAAGCAGATCTCCGGCTACGACAACACCACTGGCCAGACGGTGTACCTGAACCTGCCGAAGATGCACATGCGCGGCGTGACGGCGGAAGCCAGCTACAAGTTCCTGCAGGACTGGACCCTGTACGGCAACTACTCGTACCAGAAGGCCATTCTCGACGGCAACGTGAATACGTTCGGCGACGGCGTGTTCCCGACCGAAGGCAAGACCTTCCTCAACACCCCGAAGAACTCCGCCTTCCTGCGCCTGGGTTACGACCACGGTCCGTTCTGGGCCAGCCTGGACGCCAAGTACCGCGGCCCGGTCTGGGGTGACTGGATGAACACCGAGCAGATCGGCGGCTACACCGTGTTCAACTTGAACGCTGGCGTGAAGTTCGACGACTTCGCCACGTGGCTGCGCAACCCGTACATCAAGCTCAACGTGTTCAACCTGGGCAACCGCCGTGCGCTGACCAACGCCAACAACATCGGCGCGTTCCTGGCCAGCAACCCGGGTGGCATCTACAAGGATCCGACCAACGGCACCGCCTTGTACGCCTCCGCCCCGTACTACTCGCTGCTGGAAGAGCGCACCTACATGGTGACCTTCGGTATCTCGTTCTTCTAAGCGAACCCCACCAACGCGCAAAGCGCCGGTCCTGAAACCGCCTCCCTCGGGAGGCGGTTTTTTTGTGCCCGAAGCACCGTGTCAAGTCGGCCCTTTCTTGCGGCAACCGCAGGAACACGGCGAAAGATTTGTGAGATCTTTGTCAAGAAGTTACGAAATTGTAATATACTGCGGCTACATTCGTCGTGATGAGCCCCGGTCGGCAGTTCTTGCCGGGCACCCCGGGCGCATCAAAATTTATTAGGGAATCAGTCACTTAAGACGGTGGCGGAGGGGCATGGGACTCCTCTGGTCTGGTCCCATGCCTTTCTTGCGAATCTCTTAGGGGTCGAATCTCGATGAACCACTCTTTGCGCACAAAATTGCTGCCGGTGGCAATTGCGACGCTGCTCGCCACCGCTCCGGCCTTCGCCCAGGACACCTCGTCTTCCATCAGCGGTCGCATCGTCGACGGCAACGGCCAGCCGATTGCCGGCGCCACCGTGCAGATCGTCCACGAGCCCACGGGCACCACCAAGACCACCACCACCGATGCGGCCGGCCGTTATGCGGCGCAGGGCCTGCGCGTGGGCGGTCCGTTCGACGTGAAGGTTTCCAAGGACGGCACGGAAACCGAGCAGGACAATGTCTACCTGCAGCTGGCCCAGGACACCGCCGTCAACCTGACCATGGGCGTTTCGGCCGCTACGGCCAACGCGCAGAACCTCAGCGGCGTGACCGTGTCGGCCAACGCGCTGTCGCAGACCTTCACGCCCGACAACAAGGGCATCAGCACCAACATCTCGCGCCGTGAACTCGATGCCGCCCCGACGCCGGGCCGCTCCATCCAGAACATCGTGCGCATGGATCCCCGCGTGGTCATCACCGACCGCGCCCGTGGCGAAATCTCGGCCATCGGCCAAAACAGCCGCTACAACAACATCACCGTCGACTCGGTCAGCGCGAACGATCCGTTCGGCCTGAACGCGAATGGCCTGCCGACGCTCGGCACGCCGATCTCGCAGGACACCATCGAGGAATACAACATCTCGACGGCGAACTACGACGTGGCGACCCGCCGCGGCCTGGGCGCCAACATCAACGCCGTGACCAAGAGCGGTACCAACAACTTCCACGGCTCGGTCTACTACGCGTTCCAGAACACCGACATGATCGGTGACAACGAGCAGGACAAGCCGTACGCCGGTTTCAACCGCCAGTGGACGGGCGGTGCCACCCTCGGCGGCCCGATCATCAAGGACAAGCTGTTCTTCTTCACCTCGGTGGAAAAGAGCGAGCAGGTCGGTTCGGGCAGCCCGTATGGTCCGGCGGATTCCAACGCGGCCACTCCGGTGAAGAACCTCACCAGCGCCCAGGTGCAGCAGATCCGTGATATCGCCGCCAAGCAGTACGGCCTGACCGACATCGGTTCGGTCGGCGGCGGCAACTCCAACCTGGTCGACAAGCGCTACCTCGCCAAGATCGACTGGAACATCACCGATAACCACCGCGCCAGCTTCACCTACAGCCAGACCAAGGAAAACAAGCCGATCATCACCGGCAGCACCACCAAGCTGGTGCTATCCAGCGGCTGGTACAAGACCAACGTCGACAACAAGAGCTACGCGCTGCACTTCTACGACGACTGGTCGGACATCTTCTCCACCGACACCACCGTCTCGTACGCCGACTTCAACCAGAACCGCGGCCCGTACAACGGCGTGGCGATGCCCGACATCACCATCTATCCGGCGCAGTTCAACGGCGGCTCGGCGGTGGAGTTCGGCACCGAGTATTCCAGCCAGGCCAACGTGCTGAAGGTGAAGACCTTCAATGCCGCTTTCGCCGGCACGCTGTATCTCGGCGACCACACCCTGAAGGGCGGCTTCGACTACGAGAAGGACAAGTACTACAACCTGTTCCTGCAGAACTACTACGGCAGCTACACGTTCGAAGACCTCACCGGCGGCCCGAGCAACGGTATCGACGCGTTCGCACAGGGCAAGTACTACCAGTACCGCTACAACCGCCCGGCCGATGGCCTGTCGTTGGATGACGTTGCCGCGCGCTACAACCTCAACCAGTGGGGCGTGTTCCTGCAGGATACCTGGCAGGTCACCAACAACCTGTCGCTGCAGTACGGCGTGCGCGTCGACATCCCGCTGATGAGCGACAAGCCGCTGTACAACAAGACCTTCGCGCAGAGCTTCTCGTACGCCGACGGCACCCCGCGCAACAACCAGGTGAACATCAACGGCAACCGCGTGGTGCAGCCGCGTATGTCGTTCAACTACAACTTCGACACCGAGCACATGATGCAGCTGCGCGGTGGCGCGGGCCTGTTCGTGACCAACACGCCAGGCGTTTGGGTCGGCAACATCTTCTCCAACTCGGGCGTCACGCAGACGCAGTACAACTGCGGTCCGACCCAGAACGGCTGCAAGACCAACCTGCCGCCGTTCAGTCCTGATCCGTTCCACCAGAACAATGGTGCGTCGGGTTCGGGCCAGATGACCGTCAACAGCATCGAGCCGGGCTTCCGCATTCCCACCGCGTGGAAGTTCAGCCTGGGCTTCGACAAGGAGCTGCCCTGGTACGGCCTGATCGCCACGGCCGACTACCAGCACATCAAGCAGCGTGATGCGATCTGGTATCAGAACCTCAACATCGGCGCGCCGACCGGCGTCCTGCCGGATGGCCGCTTCACGTACTACAAGCTGACCACGATGGACCCGAAGGCCACCGGCCAGGTCTCGCGTGCCAACGCCAACACCAAGTTCTCCGATGGCACGATCAACCTTGCCAATACCAACAAGGGCTCGGCGGACAGCATCACCCTGGCGCTGAAGAAGCCCTTCGCAGATGACTGGCAGGCGATGGTCGGCTTCACCTGGAGCCGTGCGACGGAAGTGAACCCGGGTACGTCGAGCGTGGCTCGTTCCAACTGGGCCAACAACTACGTCATGAACCCGAACGAGAACGTGGCGAGCAATTCGAACTACTCGATCCCGCGCCGCGTGATCGCCTCGCTCACCTGGCAGCACCGCTTCTTCGGCGACTACGCCACCAGCGTCAGCGCGTTCTACGACGGTCACAACGCTGCTCCGTTCAGCTGGACCTTCGGCAACGACGCCAACGGCGACGGCTTCACCAACGACCTGGTCTACATCCCGCGTCCGGGTGAAGTGGAGTTCGGTTACCGCGACGCAAAGGGCAACATCGTCGCTGCCGATCAGAAGCTGGTGCAGCAGTTCTACAACTATGTCCAGGGCAACGATTACCTGAAGGATCACCAGGGCTCGGTGGCCAAGCGCAATGGCGACCGCGCCGGCTGGATCAACCAGATCGACCTGAGCTTCAGCCAGGAAATCCCGGGCATCTTCAAGGGCAACAAGGGTGAGATCCGCTTCGACGTCTACAACTTCACCAACCTGCTGAACAAGCATTGGGGTATCGAGAAGCGCGTGAACTTCCCGGGTGGTCGTCCGCTGGCTGACTTCGCCGGCGTCGATCCGAAGACAGGCAAGTACCTCTACGACATCACCTGCGGTGGCAAGCTGGCGACCTGCACCAACTACATCAACAACGGCAACTACAGCCCGCAGGCCATCCCGACGTACATCAACAACAACGACGACCTTGCCCAGCGCTGGTCGGTCCTGTTGACCCTGAAGTACAAGTTCTAAGCGTATTAGCTTGCGAAGGTCTTGAGACCTGGCCGGCGCCCCGTGGGGCGCCGGCTTTTTTATGGGGATTGCCGAAGAGCCTGTCCGACATCCGTTGCGGGATGTCCTCCCTCACCGCATTCCGGCGAAAGCCGGAATCCAGCGACTTTACGCGCCGCAGGAAGGTTCAAAGGCACTGGATTCTGGCTTTCGCCGGAATGACGGTGAGGAAATCGGGCACGTTGCGGATATTTTGCGCGGGCTTTAAAGCTTGACCCTGCCATGCCCGGCGCGGGAAGCTACGCGGTCCGCCGCGTTCTGCACGGACGAACGAGCCGCGAGGGCGCGGCGAGGAGAATGGTTGAATGAATGACATGCAAGCCGGCAAGACCGGCCGCCCCGGCACCGTGAGCGCGCGCATTTCGCCCGCCGGTGGCCTGGATATCCTGTCCCGCAACGAAGTGGCGCGCCTGCGCGACGCCAGCGGGTCGGGTCTGCACGCCTTGCTGCGCCGCTGCGCGCTGGCGGTGCTCACCTCCGGCAACATGAGCGACGATCCGCGCTCCATCCTGGAGCAGTTTCCCGACTTCGACATCCAGGTGCTGCAGCAGGACCGCGGCATCAAGATCGAGCTGACCCACGCGCCGGCCCAGGCCTTCGTGGATGGCCAGATCATCCGCGGCATCAACGAGTTGCTGGTGGCCGTGGTGCGCGACATCGTCTACGTGTCGACGCAGATGGAGCAGGGCAATTTCGATCTGGACGACAGCGTGGGCCTGACCCATGCCGTGTTCGAGATCCTGCGCAACGCGCGCATCCTCAAGCCGCAGATCGACCCCAACCTGGTGGTGTGCTGGGGCGGCCATTCGATCTCGCGCGACGAGTACGAGTACACCAAACAGGTGGGCTACCAGCTCGGCCTGCGCGGCATGGACATCTGCACCGGCTGCGGTCCGGGCGCCATGAAGGGCCCGATGAAGGGCGCCACCATCGCCCACGCCAAGCAGCGTCGCCGCAACAACCGCTACATCGGCATCACCGAGCCCGGCATTATCGCCGCCGAGTCGCCGAACCCGATCGTCAACCACCTGGTGATCATGCCGGACATCGAGAAGCGCCTCGAAGCCTTTGTGCGCATGGGCCACGGCATCATCGTGTTCCCGGGCGGCGTAGGCACGGCGGAGGAAATCCTCTACCTGCTGGGCATCCTGCTGAACCCCGACAACGCCGGCGTGCCGTTCCCGCTGATCTTCACCGGCCCCAAGCAGTCGGCCGCGTACTTCGAGCAGATCGACCGCTTCCTGCGCCTGACCCTGGGCGAAAGCGTCACCCAGCACTACCAGATCATCGTGGACGACCCGGCCGCCGTGGCGCGCGCCATGGTTCGCGGCATCGACAAGGTGCGCAACTACCGCCTGGACAACAAGGACGCGTTCTTCTTCAACTGGGCGCTCAACATCCCGTACGCCTTCCAGCTGCCGTTCCGTCCCACGCACGAGGCCATGCGCGGCCTGGCGATCCACCGCGACCGCCCGCGCCACGAACTGGCGGCCGACCTGCGCCGCGCGTTCTCGGGCATCGTGGCCGGCAACGTGAAGGAAGAGGGCCTGCGCGCCATCGAGAAGAACGGCCCGTTCCAGATCGACGGCGACGCCGACATCATGGCCTCGCTGGATGAGCTGCTGAAGGCCTTCGTGGCCCAGGACCGAATGAAACTGCCCGGCGGCACGGCCTATGTGCCCTGCTATCAGGTGCTCACCGGCAAGGCTGCTTGAACCTCGTCTCAATTGGTTAAAACGGCTTGACAGCCAGGGGCTGAATACTCAAACTATTCAGCTCACCCCGCCCGAATAGCTCAGCCGGTTAGAGCACTTGACTGTTAATCAGGGGGTCGTTGGTTCGAGTCCAACTTCGGGCGCCATATAAGAGTTCCAGGACGTCTCATAGAGTCCGAAAACCGTAAAGAAACCCGCGATTTAGCGGGTTTTTTTATGCCCGCATGTCCAGTTTTGTCCCATTCCGTCCCAGGACAGCGCCACCTTTTGGTGAGTAACTTTGGGAGTAACATCGCCCCAGGCTGTTACTCACTGAGGGAGTTACTCACATGCTGACCGACGTGAAGCTCCGTGGCCTGAAGCGAAAAGCGGCCCTTTACCGGGTGGCGGACGCCGATGGGCTGGCAGTGGAGGTCCCGGTCTCCGGTGCCCTGCGCTGGCGCTACCGTTACCGCTTCGCCGGCAAGGCCAAGATGCTGAGCCTTGGCACCTATCCCAGTGTTTCCCTCGCCCAAGCCCGTCAGCGTCGGGATGCGGCCCGCACACAGCTGGCCCATGGCATCGACCCCAGTACGCACCGACAGACCGTCAAGCACGCTCAGGTCCAGGCAGCGGCCCCTGTGGTGACCTTTCAGCACGTGGCCCAGCGTTGGGCAGAACGGCAGAGCGTTGCCCAAGTCACGGCCCACAAGAGTCAATGGCTCTTCGAAAGCTTCCTGTTTCCCGAGATCGGGGACATGCCAGTTAGCGAAATCACACCCCGCATTCTTCTGGATGCCCTGCGGAAGATCGAGGAAACCGGCAAGCAGCACACCGCCAGTCGGGCGAAGGTCAAGGCAGGGCAGGTATTCCGGTTTGCCATTCTGGAAGGCCTCACGGATAACGATCCCACCGCCAGCTTGCGCGGTGCCATCAAGGCACCCAAGGCCAAGCATCACGCAGCCATTACCGAACCTAAAGCCATCGGCGAACTGCTCCGGGCCATCGACGGTTTCTCCGGCCAGTTCGTTACGCAGTGCGCCCTGAAGCTGGCCCCGCTGGTGTTTGTGCGGCCTGGCGAGCTTAGGCAGGCCCAATGGTCAGAGTTCGACCTGGACGGGGCCATGTGGCGCATACCGGCCATGCGCATGAAGATGAAAGCAGCCCACCTCGTGCCGCTATCCAGTCAAGCCGTTGCCATTCTCCGGGAACTACAGGCGATGACGGGGCAGGGGAGCTATGTGTTTCCCGGTATGCGCACCGCCAGCCGTCCCATGTCGGAGAACACGGTCAATGCCGCGCTACGTCGCCTGGGCTATAGCGGTGACGAAATGACTGGGCACGGGTTCCGTAGCCTTGCCGCGACCCGGCTTAATGAGATGGGTTGGAACGCCGACGCCATCGAGCGTCAGTTAGCCCATGCCGAGTCCAACAAGGTCCGGGAGGCCTACACCCATGCCGCCCAATACCTGGATGAGCGCAAGCGCATGATGCAAGCGTGGGCGAACTATTTGGATGGATTGCGCGCGGGCGGGGCGGGGAAGCCCACAAAAAAAGCCCGGAGCATCCCGGGCTTCTCTTGATGATCTCACCTCAGCCAATTAGAGCTGTACGGCGAAAAGCTGTACCGCGATTGATTGCGTAATCTGAGGCGCGATCAGATCGATGTCCGCGAATTCCTGGGTTAGGTGCGAAGCGTCGCCACTTGCCGCAGCGGTCGTTAAGGCCTGGGACGCCTTTGCGCCCTCAAGAGCCGCAACCAGGGTCTGCCGTGGTGCTCGTCTCAGGGTTGCGTTGCAGCCGATTGCTTCCAGCAGCTCGATGGTGTCAGCCATGTCATGATCCTTTCGTTGTTTGTCGATGAACCTGGCGCGCCGGCCGATTCCTCCGCTGGCGCTCGGTTTAGATATCACAGTACGTGTCTTTCTTCCTGTGCCATTGTCCTGGCTAAGCTGATACGGGCTTTTCGTGCATCGAGCGTATGGCTTCCATACGGCGGATGAATTCTTCATCTCGTTGAGGCGCTTGTGCAGGCGGCACAACAACCGTTTCTTCTGCCGTCATCGCAATGGTAGCGATGTCACGTAGCGTTGCCTTGCGGATGCGCGGCTCTTCGATGGGCAGAGTGGCCGCTCGATAGACAATGATTTCATGGTCTAGTGGATAGTCGCGGCTGAGGCGGTCGACAAGCAGCTGCCTGTAGGGTGCCGAAGCATCTGCCTTGGAGATCGATTCATTGGCGATCATGGCAACCTGCCACAGCACTAAATAGGCCGTAGGGTCCAGCCTCCTCTTGAAGAAGACCAACTGGTTCACTTCAAAGTGCTGACATCCATGGCTTCCGGGATCAATGCCCAGGTCCGCATATAGGCAATCTTCGGCAGATATGCCGGGTTCCATCTGCGCGTCATAGCCTTCGGATCGCGCCACTTCGATGACCTTGTGCGGTGACCAGGCGAAAACGCCGGGGTGGCCATAGAAGACGCCACAAACGCGTCTGCCAGTGCGCACCTCAGTCATCATCAGATCGACCCACTCCAAGTAGGTTTTTGAGCGTGGCTTACCCTCTCCGTAGTTGGATTGCAGGCTCCTGACATCTTTGTGCATCCGCTGTAGCCACTGTTCAACGATGGCGTTGGATACTCCGGCGAATACGACATCGGCCTGTTCAATGTAGCTGCGAGCAATGGGGGTGAGGTGGGAGCCCAACGTCATCCCTAAGCCGACGCAAGTGATGCTTCCACGCGAGGGCTCTTCTGCTGGAACCTCTAGGACCTTGTTCATTGTCTTCCCCTGACCAAGTTGTCCCGCCAGCATGCCGGGGCAGTGACTACCTTAGCAAGCCGTCACAGCAACGTTCGTCTAACGTGCAAATTGCAGCTGCACGAATGGTTGCAATTCGCGAAGAACTCGATCAACTCATGGCGGATTGAGTCAGCAAAAGAGACGACTGGCGTACCAAAAGGCTCGCTTCCGCCTCAGAGCGGGTGTTCACTCGGGATGGACTGAGCCCGAGGCGGGGTTCCGGAGCATGCCCCGGATCTTGCCTTCGGCATGGATGACGGCAAGCAGTTCAGTAGCAGCGTCAGACCAGCGTGCCACCGCGTTGTGGTCTCTGGCTATCTTGTCCGTAACGACAGCAAAGTATGCTCCGCCAACAGACACCATCGCTACATAGGTGACGTCCGCATTTGTCTTGTAGGTGGTCAGCTCGTATCGGTAAGTCGATCCGGCATGGTTAAACCAATGCGTCGATCTCGCCACTGCGTGGCTCCGTTGGCCTAAACGGGCCGAACTTATGCCATCCACAGCTAAGGCGGGATACTAGGTCGAAAGCTCTAAGTAGAAATCGACAGTCTCGCGTTAGGGTGAGGCCTCGTGACCTTCATCATTGCAATGGGTATTGCGCAGCGCGACCATAGGCGCATCCACTCCATCGGATGCTCCCCATGCCCAGGGGCTCCTGCCACGAATTTGTGATTGGTCGTCTTCTGATTCGCTTGTCTACGGGCGAGCTAGCTGTGCCTGGCGCGAATGGCTGGGTCGGAACTTGGGCGATCTACCGACTGCCGCGCGTCGTGGAAGAGATGCCGCTTCGGTACGGCGATACCGACATAGTCGAATCCGAAGACTTGGCGCTGGGCATGGCGCGGCAGATAGCGCGGCTGGTGGCCAAGGCGCTGTAGCTTGCGATTCACTGGTCGCGCGGCCAACATGAGGCCATTCATTAGGATGGGTCGCTCAGACATGGCTAATCCGAGTGTGCAAGGGGTCGTCGGTCAGACGCTGGTGGTTGTTCAGATGGTCGAGGACCAGCCAATTGCCTGGATTTCGGCTGGTCGGATCGGCGGTGCCCGTCCCATGGGGTCCGTTAGCATCAAGGAGTACCTCGATGCCGGTTTGACCGAACGTCAGGCGCTCCAGAGGGTTCTCGACATTGCGATGTTCGCGGTGCGTGGCGCTGGAGGCTGACATCACACGCCACCCTGATGCTGCGGGTGGGGTGTAGCATTTGAAGCATGTGGATCTGCATCCGCTGCCATACCGAATTCCCGGAATTCACGGGAGGCGCCGAGGCGAACATCGATAGCTTTGGCCTGCACTTCATGTGCCCGGTTTGTGGTCGCCGGAATCGCCTGCGCAGCTTAGGCTACGACGAAGAAGGTTTCTTGCGCCTGGAGCAGATTGACGAGCCGGAGTGAGCTTCTCAGCGCCGCGTGTTCATCGCCCACTCGTCTACTTCGGATTTTTCCATGACTGGGTACGGACTTAGCAAGCGATTCAAAGTCACGTTGACGTTGGGACGTGGAGCCCTTCGAGGCCAAGCTGGAGACCCTGCCGGACGGCACGCAAGCGTGGGCAATCCGAAAGGTCATAGACGCCACAGACGCGCAGATCATCGAGATGCACGACCTGGGCATGACGGCCACCGAGATTGCCAGCGACCTCGGCGTGAACAAGTCCACCGTCTCCCGCGCTATTCGGCGCCTGCGGGATGAGGGGAAGCTTCCGCCTGAGCAGTCACGCCGAACCAAGCCCAAGGCAACCCATAGTGGCGCACAGGGGGCGGACGATGACCGCGATTAAATCCCCCGAGCAAAGTTGCACGGTTGCAAACGCTAGTAATGCAACTGCGCAACTCTCACTAAAGCAGCTGGCATGGCGGGCACTGTCGGACAGTTGCACAGTTGCAAACCCTACAGATGCAACGGCGCAACACGACAGAGTTGCAGCTGTTGCACGTGTTGCGTCAGTTGCGCGTGTTGCAGCAGTTGCAGACCGACCAACCCATGACCTGCGACTTGCGCTGCTGGCGCTGGCTGACCGCCATGGCTTCGACACTGCTCCCATCCATCGCCTACACAACCTGGACGTGGCTGCCTGCGCGAGATTGGACGACAGCCAGCTATTGACCTATCTGGAATTGCTGGACGATTCCGCTACGCGATGGGCGGGCAAAAAGCCGGTAGGCCATGACGCGGTAATCCACTGCCACCACTGCGGCCCAGTGTGGGTGCACCCAAGCGTGGCTGCCGTACTTCCGGTGGTGGATGGCTGGCCCCGTGCGCTCGGGTGTCCATGGTGCGCGATACGAAAGGCAGGCGCATATATCCCCCACCCATCGGTGCAGTGCATGGGGTGTCGTCGCTACACGTCCGACCCGGTCAACCCGGCAGCGGGTATGGGCCAATGCGCCAGCGGCAAGGGCATGCACTACCCGATGCAGCAGCATCCGTGCGAGGCGTTCAAACCTTTACCTGGGGGCTGAGCCATGGCCGATGGTGGGCAGACCATTGACCAGTCCGAGGTCATCGAACGTGCTGCACGACGACTGGCTCGTGCACTAGGAACCGGCTATGGCTGGAATCCATCGATGCAGGAGGCTCGCGTAGGTGTACCCGGTAGGGAGGTACTGGACGAGTCGTGCGTGCTCGCCATTTCCCGGCGGGGCCAGGTCACAGAGCAGGCTGCGAGGTCTATCGGCGGTTCCCTGCATGTCCGCCGCCAGCAACGTTGGAGTACATCGCGTGGCGTGGTTGCGATCCCGAGCTATCACCACGATAGTGACGCGCTAGCAGCGCTGAGCTTCGCCAGGCTGGATGGTCCGTTGGAGGCCATCCTGTTGCTGTATGCGACCGGTGATGTGCTTAGGTATTGGCCGACTGTAAAGCTGTTTGGTTTGGCTTCGAAACCCAGTCGGTTTGCGGATGAAGCGCTGACTGATGCCATGCAGCGCATCCTTTGCGGTAGGGCCGCAGTGTCCCAAGACAATCGGGCGCGAGAACTCGGTGTACGAGCGGAGAGCTATCGCAGATCAACGAAGTCGTACGAAGAGCGACTATTTGTTTGGCTTGTTGAAGCTGCGAAACGATATTGCTGTGCGTTATCAAATTAAAGTGCGCAGTCAGTTGGCTCCATGTGAGAGACTTTTAGGTATATCGCTTTCGCCTCTTCTTCCGTCCTCATGAGAGAAGGGTACATATGGAACTCTTTCGCGCCTCTGGCGACATCGAGATAGAACGTGGCGACATCGCTGCCTCTGTCAAAGCCGATGATATCGTCCATGCATCCAGCGATAAGCCTGCTATCGCGGTCAAAGTAACCATCGACAAACTCAAGGAACTCAGCAGGGTGGCTGCAAGTGAATTCTAGGGGGCTACTGTCGCCGGCTCGCTGTCGGATTGCATCGTCGAGATCCGACCAGAGCAGATATTCACATATCTTGGTCTGATAAGAAGCATCGAACTTGATGCGAAGCTGGCTGTCCCCTCTCATTGAATTGGCTCGGCGTTGCTCGTCAGTAGAGCCGAGTATGTGTTTCAAATAATTTGCCGGCCTTAGCGTTAGAAGAGACCTACCGACCCTTGAAAATGCTTTGTCCAACGCATCTTTCCATCGAGTTGTCGATATTGTATCGACTAGCCATTCCAGGTCCTCCTCGTAGAGGTCCAGCATGCCTGGATCTATGTCTCCCATGGGGATATATGCATGGAGGCCATCGCTCAGCACTGAGCGGGCGACTTCGGGTGCCGTGCAACAGACGCTCGCGAACCACAGCATCTTGGCAATCTCAAGCAGCCCAGAATGCTTGAGCGCGCAAGCGCTACCTGAATCAGGTTCAGGCATGCTCAATGCGTCGCGAATGCGGTCTTCGTCTGTCTGCGTCATTGTGTGTGATCGATAAGTACGTTGGTGGATGAAACTTCGATTCTTCCACAGACAGGGGTAAGGATGGTATTTGGGACGGAAACACACCCTGCCAACGACTAATTCAGTAGAGGGGCGTACTGCCTTGCGGAGCCGGCCTTCCCGGTGTAGGGGTTTACGTTCCCCTTGGTCGACCAGTTGTTGAGCTTGGTGTGATCAGGGGCCGTGCGGTAGTGGGCCGGGACGTAGGCGCCCGTCTTGGTGGTATGGCCGCTGACGTGTACGGGCGAGGAGGAATGGCCGCTGCTGTGGCTACCCCTGGCGAGGGTAGCGGTCGGCAGTGCGAGCGCCGCCAAAGCCAGCCCAGCCAACACTGAGAGCGTAACGGTCTGTTTCATGGTTTTCCCCTGTGACTGACATGCACCGAGTGCCGCCCGAATATAGGGCGCCAGGGGAGATCGATCCTTACCACTTGCGGTGTAGTCGCCCAAATCTTCCGACGCTGCAAATGGCGACCCATCCCAGCCTACGAGCCGGGTATTTCCCTATCAGCCACCCGGGGGCAGAACAGGGGTACCAGGCCGATTTGTGAGTAACTTTGGGAGTAACTTTTGGTGTGAAGCCTGAAGATTGGCTAAATTTCTGGATTTGTGAGTCCAACTTCGGCGCCATATTCAAGAAAACCTCGCCAACTGGCGGGGTTTTTTTATGCCTGAAATGCGCGTCCCGTGGTGACGGAGCAGGCCCGTCGATGTGGACGCGGGCTCAAGATTCGGTGAAGGTCCCGTCGTGGTTCAAGGTCGTGAATGCGGTTTCGCGGGCGTGCTGCCCGTCATGGCCGGGCTTCGCCTAGACATGGGATACACCACGGGATGTCGAAGATCATCCGGGCGGGAGTTGTGGGCATCCATCGTTGCTGCGGGCACAGGGGCATCGCGAGGCTAGGCATGGGGCGCGCGTGGCGGATCGTCATCGGAACGCTGTGGCTTGCCGGCTGCGCGAGCACGGGCGACCTGACCCACAACAAGCCGACGTTCCAGGGCAGCACTGCCAAGCTGGACTCCGTGTACGCGGCCTGCGTCCAACGCAGGTGGACTGCCATCTCGCCCACCGCGCGCATCGTGGAGAGCCCGACCGAGCTGCAGGTGGTGGCGGGCAATGAGACCACGCATATGGAGGAGCAACTGGTCATCCGCAGCAAGGCCATGGGCGCAGATGTGGCGTTGTACGAGCGCATTGAGGTGCTTGCACTGCGTGGATATCGCGAGGCGGCGAAAGCTTGCCTCTAGAACGAGTGGTGCTCCATTACAACGAACGCGAGCAGCACGCTAACCACCCGCCGCACAACGGCCGGCCTCATCGTCGGCCGGCTTCTTGTTGGCCACGCGCCCCATGTTGGACACCGTGATCGCCAGCGCATCCTCCTGATGCCCCGACCGGCACAGCACAAAGGTGACGTTGCTGCCGCCGGTCGTGCCGTCCGGCTGAAAGCGGACGCGCTTGCGGCCCGCCGTGCTCATGATGATCAGCTTGGGGTAGCTGCCGTGCACCTGCGATGGCGGTCCATCCAGCTGGTCCGCATTGGTGGTGCGATAGCGGCCGATGGCCCAGCCGCGCTCCCAGTGCGTGTCATCGGCGCACTGCGTGCCATTGGCCGAAGGGCAAAACAGGGTGCGTTGGCGGCCGGTGATGGCCGCGCTCCGCGCGTGCTGTAGCGCCGCGACCAGCTCGATCTGGGCGGTGACCAGCCGTTGACGCGCCAGCATGCCGCCCAGCGCCGGAACGGCCACGCACAGCAGCACGGCGGCGACGGTCATGGCCACGATGGCCTCGATCAGGGTGAATCCGGCCTGGGTCAGGCGCGAATTCCGGCCATTTTCCATGCTTGGGCTCCTGTCTGGGGGAGCCATTCAGCCTAGTGATGAGGCCGCTGCGTCTCAGTCGGCCAAGGCCCGGGAGCGGCGTCGTAGCCTGCTGACAGGCCCTGTCAGCAGGGCGATTTAAAATGCCGGCACGCGACCGCATGTAGAAGGCCATGACTGACCGCTTCGAACTCGTCTCCCCCTACAAGCCCTCCGGCGACCAGCCCGAGGCCATCCGCGTGCTCAGCGAGGGCTTTGAATCCGGCCTGGCGGCACAGACGCTGCTGGGCGTCACCGGCTCGGGCAAGACCTTCACCATCGCCAACGTGATCGAGAAGGTGCAGCGCCCGACCATCGTGCTCGCGCCCAACAAGACGCTGGCGGCGCAGCTGTACGGTGAGTTCAAGGAGTTCTTCCCGCACAACGCGGTGGAATACTTCGTCAGCTACTACGACTACTACCAGCCCGAAGCGTACGTGGCGGCGTCCGACACCTATATCGAGAAAGACGCCTCGATCAACGATCACATCGAGCAGATGCGACTGGCCGCCACCAAGGCGCTGCTGTCGCGCAAGGATGCGCTGATCGTCGCCACCGTATCCGCCATCTACGGCCTGGGCGATCCCGAGGATTACCTGTCGCTGCGCCTGATCCTCGCCAAGGGCGAGCACATCGACCAGCGCCAGCTGATCCGTCAGCTCACCGAACTGCAGTACACGCGCAACGAGATGGAACTGCGTCGCGGCACGTACCGCGTGCGCGGCGAAGTCATCGACGTCTTTCCGGCCGAATCGGAAAACGAAGCGCTGCGCATCGAACTGTTCGATGGTGACATCGAAAACATGGCGCTGTTCGATCCGCTCACCGGCGAAACCATCCGCAAGGTGCCGCGCTACACCATCTATCCGCGCACGCACTATGCCAGCACGCGCGAGAGCGTGCTCAACGCCATCGAGACCATCAAGGTCGAGCTGAAGGAGCGCCTGGAGCAGCTCTACAAGGACAACAAGCTGGTGGAAGCGCAGCGCCTCGACCAGCGCACGCGCTTCGATCTGGAAATGATGGCCGAGGTCGGCTACTGCCAGGGCATCGAGAACTACTCGCGCCACCTCACGCGGCGCGGCGCCGGCGAACCGCCGCCGACCTTGTTCGACTATCTGCCGGCGGATGCGCTGCTGGTGGTCGACGAATCCCACGTCACCATTCCGCAGCTCGGCGCCATGTACAAGGGCGACCGTTCGCGCAAGGAAACCCTGGTGGAATTCGGCTTCCGACTGCCATCGGCGATGGACAATCGGCCGCTGCGCTTCGAGGAGTGGGAGGCGCGTGCGCCGCGCTCCATCTACGTCTCCGCCACGCCGCGTGACTACGAACTGCAGAAATCCGGCGACCAGATCGTCGAGCTGGTGGTGCGCCCCACCGGCCTCATCGATCCGGAAGTGGAAGTGCGCCCCGTGCGCACCCAGGTAGACGACCTGCTCGGCGAAGTGAACAAGCGCGTGGCCATGGGCGATCGCGTGCTGGTCACCACGCTCACCAAGCGCATGGCCGAAAACCTCACCGAGTACCTGGGCGAGCACGGCATCAAGGTGCGTTACCTGCACTCGGACATCGAGACCGTGGAGCGCGTGGAGATCATCCGCGACCTGCGCCTGGGCGAGTTCGACGTGCTGGTCGGCATCAACCTGCTGCGCGAAGGCCTGGACATGCCCGAGGTCTCGCTGGTGGCGATTCTCGATGCCGACAAGGAAGGCTTCCTGCGTTCCACCGGCTCGCTGATCCAGACCATCGGCCGCGCCGCCCGCAACGTGCGCGGTAAGGCCATTCTCTACGCCGACAACATCACCCGTTCCATGCAAGCGGCGATGGACGAAACCGCGCGCCGCCGTGAGAAACAGCAGGCCTACAACGAAGCCCACGGCATCACGCCTCAGTCGGTGGTGCGACGCATCGCGGACATCATGGAAGGCGCGCGCAGCGAAGCCCCGACGCGTGGCCGCGGCCGTCGCGGCGAACGCCAGGGTGCCGCCGCCGTGGCGGAGAAGGGTGGCGACTACGCCGCCCTGAGCGCCGACCAGGCCTCCGCCATGATCAAGAAGCTCGAAGCGCAGATGTACAAACACGCCGAAAACCTGGAGTTCGAGGAGGCCGCCCGCCTGCGCGACCAGATCCACAAACTGCGCGAACGGGCCAGCTGAGCAGGGCCAGGGCGGGGTGGTTGTCCCCGGCCCCCGGAGCACGTATACTGCGCGGCTCGCACGGCATGCCGGCGAGAACCGGGCGGTTAGCTCAGCGGTAGAGCACTACCTTGACATGGTAGGGGTCACAAGTTCGATCCTTGTACCGCCCACCAATTTGGAATCAGCAGCGGCGCAGCTTTCGAGCTTGCGCCGCTTCTGTTTTCTGGGGCGACTGACCCTGGACTGACCCCACGTAGCACGTAGCCCGGATGGAACCAAAGGCGGAATCCGGGATCACCTCGGTCCGCAGCCCGAACAAAAGCGCAGTTACTCGCCAAGTCGCCCAGCTGGCTCGCCCGCACACGCCCAATCCATCGGCAATCGGCCATCCCGCACGAAACGATGGAACGACGACCATGGCCAATCCGCGACCCGACCGACATGGCCATGCTTGACCGGGTTGTAGTGGATGTAATCCACATGCTTGGCGAAATCGGCTTCGTCGCGAATCAGATGTTCCCAGAATCGTGGCTGCCAGATGCGCCTGGCGTCAGCGGCCCATCCGCGTCGCGGGAGATGCCGCACGAACAGCGATTTGCACATGCGCCAGCGGCCTGAGTAATCCGCATCGTCAGCCGGTAGCGTCCAGATGGCATGCAGATGCTCTGGAAGCACCACGAACGCGTCGATATGGAACGGTCGCCGAAGACGCGTCTGGCGCAATGCATCGCGCAACATATCGACATGCGACACCAGGGTGTCCGCACGCCGGTTACGCAGCACGACTGTGAAGAAATACGTTCCACCCATCACAAGGGTGCGTCGATAGTTGACCATCCAGCCAATCTACCGGCATCGTCCAACATCACGACAGCGGCCGTAGCCCGGATGAAGCGTAGCGGGAATCCGGGACCATCGTGCGATAACGCCTCGTTGAGCCAGGATATGCGTATTGTCGGTCCGCTTTTCTCGGCAGCCGGAGTCCCGGATTCCGCCTTCGGCTCCATCCGGGCTACGAGTCGCACAGCCCGTAGCCCGGATGAAGCGTAGCGAAATCCGGGAAAGACGTGCGAGAACATCCAAGGTATTCATCGTCGCTGTTTTGCGCTTGCCACGCGCGACAAACCCGGATTCCGCCTTGCGGCTCCATCCGGGCTACTGATTCTGGGTGTGGCGTGCCGAAGGGGCACGCCACAGGGGGATCAACCGACCTGCGTAAACCTCACGCCGATGCGCCGCTTATCGCGACATCCCGATGGCGTTGCCCGCGCGGGCCGCTCCGGCCTTTGATGCGGGCCTTGCTCCATGACGCTGTCCGTCTCCGCATGCCGCCCATGTCGCGGCATGCGGAGTCACGCCTCGCCGTCGACGTGCGAGGGTGCTGCCACCTAAACGGGTCATGGATGCGGGGAGCACAACGCTGCGCGGTGGCGCTGTCGGATTCGCGCTATGCGAACTGTCGGGGAAAAGAGTGAGGTGGTTGTCTTTGGTAAAAGACGGGTGAACGCGTGCCTTATGATCCGGCGTAGCCATGATCAACTCTCCAGAAGTTGGTGGTGGTCAGCGGGCTGCATGGGAGGCACCCCATGCAGCCCGCGCTACTCACGACACTGCTGCCGTGGCCGCCCGCAACCCGTCCGAAGACCCCGCGAGCAGCGTCACTACCATAGCAATGCCTGGGCTGATCGCCTGTAGGGTTTCATGCGCGATAGTCCGTCAGGCTTCATCGCCGAAACACGTAGCACGCCGCCGTAGCCCGGATGAAGCGGAGCGTAATCCGGGGTGGACGTGCGATACCGCTTGGAACGAGCACCACGCTTGGGGCCGGACGGAGAATGTGCGTAGGGATGGGGAATGAAGGGTCCCGGATTTCGCTGCGCTTCATCCGGGCTACGTGATCACGTGGCTGCGTGGATACAAAAAAGCCTCCGGTCGGAGGCTTTTTTGCGGATCAGATTTCCTGCAGATGGTCGAAGGAGAGACGCCCCTCGATCGGTGCCGCGATGACGTTCTGGAACACGCGGCCGGGGAAGATGTTGTCGGTCTGGTCGCCGTAGTTGTCCTTGTTGAACAGGTAGGGCAGGTGGGACCAGCAGCGGTAGCCGAGTTCCTTGATCACCTTCACCTCGGCGATGGACTGTTCCACCGTGCCCAGGCGCAGGTAGATCACCGGGCGATGCTTGCGCACGCTTTCGTCGGCGCCGCTGAGCACGCCTTCGAGCGTGCCGGGCTGGTTCACCTTGAGCAGGTGCAGCGCTTCCAGGCCCAGGCTGTCGATGTTGGTTACGCGCACGCGCTCGTTGGTGGCTGTGCCGATGTTGGGCAGCAGGTCCACCAGCTGCGCCTGGCTGGAATGGCGGCCCAGCCACACGGGCAGGGTGTGCACGTTGGTCAGGCCATTAATGGCCAGGTTGGCGCACAGCTGCTGGAATTCCAGGCGGCGCGGCTCGGCGGTGTGCACTTCGCCCTGTGCGCCGACGGCGCGCGACAGCCACAGCGTGTGTGCGCCGTAGTCGGCGCCGAATTCCACGACGGTCTGGCCTTCTTCGACGAAGGTGCTGAGCAGGTCGAGTTCCTGCTCCATCCATTCGCCCAGCAGGCTGAGCGAGCGGGTAGTGAGGTTGTCGGCGGCAATGGCGTTCATCACGCCATAGCGGGTGTTCCACATGCGCTGTGACATTTCTGCGGCGTTCATTGGGGTCTCCTGGTAGATCGATGATGGCGGGGGTTAGCGGGTGCTCTGGCCGATGCTTTGCGCAAGGCGCATGCATTGATTCAGGCGTTTCCATTGAGGGTCGTTGGCGGCCTCGGCGGGCGCGTTCGGCAGGCGTGTCAGCGAGTCGCGCCACAGGCGCAGAAGCTCGGCATCGTGGCAGCCGGCGTCCCAGGCGGTTTCGCACAGCCGGGCAGCGTCCGCGGCGTTGCCGGCGACGAAAGAGCAGCGTGCCGACAGGCGAAGCGCATCGGGTTCGTACGGCGCGGCGACGCGCAGGCGCTCGGCCAGCGACACCAGCTCGCGAGCTTCCCCGGCCGAGGGCTTGGCGATGTCGAACAGCGCCAGGCGGGCGGTGATGCCGCAGGTGAGCGCACGTGCCAGGTTGCCGTCCTCCACCGCGGCCGAGGCATCGGAGTAGTGAATGGCTTGTTTCAGCGCGGCGCCACGCTCGCGCGGGTCCACCAGCGCAGCGCGGGCCAGCGCGACTTCGGCGCGGCCGAGCAGGATCGTTTCCGGGGAAAGCGCCTGCGAGCGGGTATGGGCGAGCAGGGCGTCGGCCTGTTCCAGCGTATCGAGCGCCGCACCCACCGATTCGTTCGCCGAGCGCAGGCGCAGGTAGTAGGCCCGCGCAAAATGCACCGCGCCGATGTCGTCGGGCGAAAGCGATTCGATCCGTTCGAACAGCTGCTCGGCTTCCGCGAATTTCTCGCGGGCCGGGCGTTCGCTGAGCATGCCGGCCCACTCGCGCAGCACCTTGATCCACGACAGTAGCGGCAGCACGGTGCGTACGTCCTGCAATTTCGGCACGTAGGTGTCGCGCAGCTGGCGCAGGCGCATCAGGCGCGCGGCGGCTTTCAACTCGCGCAGGCGCAGCAGTTCCACGTCGATCAGGCGGGCGAGCCAGTTGTCGCGCATGTCCTGCGTCGCGTCGGCGGGCACCGTCGACAAGGCATCGGCGGCGCGCGTGAGCAGCGCATCGGCGGCGCGGCCTTGCGCGTGATGGGCTTGGGCCAGCCACACCGACACCATCAACCAGCGAGCCTCGGCATCCACATCGCTGGCCGACAAGCCTGCCAGGCGCTGTTCCGCCTGCGCCAGTTGGTGCGTGCGCGCTTCGGGGCTGGAGAGCATGGCGCGCTCGTACAGCGCGCTGGCGTGGTCGAGCACGAACTTGTTGTCGCCGTTCTGGCGGGCCGGGGCTGCGCGATCCATCAAGCGCAGCGCGGCATCCAGGCTCTCGGCGCGCGCATCGCCCTGCAAGTGGTCGGCCATGAACAGATGGCAGCGGATCAGCGCGCTGCCCAGCATGGCCTCGCGGCTGGGCTCCGCGGCAATGGCGCGATGGAAGGCCTCGATGGCCTGCATCACGGCCTTGTCGGCGTTCGGCCCGTTGTCGCGCGCCGTGCGCCACCAGCACCAACCGGCGACGGTCCAGGCTTCGCCCGAGGCGTGCGGTGCCGCCAGTGCGGGCGCCAGTGCATCGAGCGCCTTGGCCGGGTAGCCGGCGGTGAGCTGCTTCTTGGCCTCGGCGATGGCGTCTTGGCGCGAATTCTCCTCCAGCTTGGCTTTGGCCGCGCTGGCCTCGCGCTGCTGAGCTTCCAGGCGCTTGGCTTCGCGCTGCGCGGCTTCGCGTTCGGCGGCTTCACGCGCCGCCGCTTCACGCTGCATGGCTTCGCGGCGGGCGGCTTCGCGCTCAGCGGCTTCACGCTGCTGTGCTTCGCGGCGCGCGGCTTCACGCTCGGCGGCTTCGCGTTGCTGGGCTTCGCGCAGGGCGGCTTCGCGTTCCGCGGCTGCGCGTGCCTCTGCCGCCGCAAGCAGCGCTTCGCGCTCCTGCAGTTCGCGTTCCATGGCGTTGCGTTGTGCGGCTTCCGCCTCGGCCACGCTCGGCTGCGCGTTGGCCACGGCTTCTTCGGCACGAGCGGCTTCCTGCACCGCAGGTGCAGCGGGGGACTGCGCGGACAGCACGGGCGAGGCCATCGCGACACCGTCGGCAGGTGACGAAGAATTATCGTAATCCTGGGCCGGTGCGGCCGCTTCGGTAATCCTACGGACGTCCTCGCCTGTTTCGACAGGTGTCACGGATGCCACGGCGATGGCCGCCACAGGTGCATCCGCCAGCGCGTTCGACACCACGTTTTCTTCACCCGACACCGGCGCATCGACAGGGTCGTTCACCTGCGTACCGGTGACCCAGTGCAGGAAGGCGTCGTCGTCCAGCGACAGATCGATCTTCGGCGGGCGCATCGGCTTCACCAGGCCGTAGCGGCTGTCCTGGCCGGCTTCATCCGCGGCGCTTCACCGGTGTTGGGCGCCCAGCTGTCCAGGCGCACGCTGTGCACCGGCCACACGCGGGGGAGTTCGGGAAGCTCCGCGCCAAAGAATTCCGCGCGCGAGGCCGTCATGGTGGGGTAGCGCCAGTCCTTCCAGCTGATCACCGTGACATTGCCCGTGGCGCGGGTGTCTTTCTTGCGGCGCGTGCGCCGGACCAGCAACAGCAGCGCAGCCGACGTGGCCACCGTCGCCGCGGCCGGCACGCCCCATGCCGCCCACGACGCGCCCGGCTGTGCCAGGGCCACCGTGGTCGATACCGTGGGCGCCGACGCCGGCGCGGCGGCAGGGTGGGGGCGTGATTCCGCGTTCGGTGTCATAAAGCTTGCCGTGGTGGACGTAGCGCCCTCGGCCGCCGGAGCGGCGAAAGTGGTGTTGGCCGGCGTCTGCGCCGTGGTCGCCGCTGCCGGCGCATTGCCGGACGTCGCGGCGGCGGCATCGAGCGCCGTGCCGGCATGGGTCTTGCGCATCGGCGAGAACGCCTTGCCGTGCGACTTGGAACCTCCCAGCTTGTACGCCGGTGCAGGCGAAAGGGCCGTGTCGGCATCCGGCGCCACCACCAGGCCCGCCTTCGGGTTTTGCCCCTGCATGCCATCCACCGGTTGGCTTGCCGCATGGCGGCATGCCGTCACCGAGACGCAGGCCAGCACCAGGCCGGCGACGCTCGCCGGCGCCACCTTGACCATGGGCGGTGGTGGCCCTGGACAACAGCGCCAGCACCTCGAGCGCCACCGGTGTGGGCGTGCAACTACTGGATGGCAATGGCGCCGTCTTTCCGTTGTCGACGTACAAAACCTTCGCCGGTTACGACAAGACGAATGGCGGCAGCTACACCATTCCGTTCAAGGCACGTTATTACCAAACCGCCACACGTGTGACGCCCGGCGCGGCGAACACGTCGATGACCTTCACCATGCTCTATCAGTAACCGTAGCCCGGATGAAGCCGAAGGCGGAATCCGGGATGCGCGGCGTGTCGATGACGCTAGCGCGGAGTCGAGGAGCTTCGGTGGCGAGGATCTTGGTAAGGATTGCCGCCAGCTTGATCCCGGATTCCGCTGCGCTCCATCCGGGCTACGGTGCGTCGCCCTGTCATCGGGCGCGGAAGCTTGGCGTGATACGAGCCCGTGGCCCGGATGAAGTCGACGCCGGAATCCGGGATGGCGCGGCGCATCGATCCCGCGCGCGCTGCGCCGCCTTGTCACGGACGTGGAGCCTTGACGTGGTGCGGGGGCGGTTTGATGCTTGGGCGACTTTCAGCACTGGCCGTGGCGTTTTCGTTCGGCGATGGTGCGCCTCCCGTCCCCGAGGAAACCGTGATGACGTATCTCTGGATCAAGAGCTTTCACGTGGTGTTCGTCATCGCCTGGATGGCTACGGTGTTCTACCTGCCGCGCATCCTGGTGAACGTGGCCGAGGTGGGCGACCAGCCGGCGGTCAAGGCGCGGTTGCTGCTGATGGGGCGGCGTCTGTATCGCTTCGGGCACAACATGTTCGGCGTGGCCTTTCTGTTCGGTCTTGCCCTGTGGGAAGGGTGGCGGGTGTTTCCGCAAGCGTTGCCGAACGTGGTGGCGTCAATGCACTGGATCGATGCCAAGCTGACGCTGGTGGTGCTGATGCTGATTTATTTCAGCTGGACTGGACGGCTGCTCAAGCGGGCGGAGAAGGGCGAGGCGCTGCCTTCGTCCAAGACCTTGCGCATCATGAATGAGCTACCGGTGCTGGTGTTGCTAGGCATCGTGTTCCTGGTGATCGCCAAGCCGTTTTGAGGCAGGAAATAGGGGAGAGGAGTGAGCCACGTAGCCCGGATGAAGCGAAGCGGAATCCGGGATGGGCGTGCGGCGGTGCGGCTAGTGTTGTAACGGTGAGGCGAGGTTTTCCCGGATTGCGCTTTGCTTCATCTGGGCTACGGTTGTCGGCGCAATGATGGGTAGCGGCGAGATTCTCTCGTTTCTCACTCCTCTTCACTCACTTCTAGCTCTCTCCGTTTCTCACTCCTCTTCACTCACTTCTCAAAATACTCCCTGTACCAGGCGACGAAGCGCGCAACGCCTTCCTCGATGGTGGTAGCCGGCGCGTAGCCGACGTCGCGGCGCAGGGCGGAGACGTCGGCCCAGGTGTCGGGTACGTCGCCGGGCTGCATGGGGAGCAGGTTTTTTTCCACGCTGCGGCCGAGGTGCTGTTCCATCAGCTCGATGAAGCGCAGCAGTTGCACGGGCTGGTCGTTGCCGATGTTGTAGACGCGGTAGGGCGCATTCGATGTGCCGGGGTTGGGGTGCACGGCGTCGTAGGCGGGGTCGGGCAGGGCAGGGTGATCGAGGGTGCGGATCACGCCTTCCACGATGTCGTCGATATAGGTGAAGTCGCGGCTGTGGTTGCCGTAGTTGAATACGTCGATGGGTTCGCCACGGCTGATGCGGTCGGCGAACAGCATGGGCGACATGTCGGGCCGGCCCCAGGGGCCGTAGACGGTGAAGAAGCGCAGGCCGGTGGTGGGCAGGCCGTACAGGTGGCTGTACGTGTGCGCCATCAGTTCGTTGGCTTTCTTGCTGGCCGCGTACAGGCTGACCGGGTGGTCGACGGCGTCCTCGATGGCGAACGGCATTTTGCGGTTGGCGCCGTAGACGGAGCTGGAGGATGCGTAGACCAGGTGCTCCACCTTGTCGTGGCGGCAGGCCTCCAGGATGTTCACGAAGCCCACCAGGTTGCTCTGCACATAGGCCTGCGGGTTTTTCAGCGAGTAGCGCACGCCGGCCTGCGCGGCGAGGTTCACCACGCGCTGGGGCCGGAAGTCGGCAAAGGCCCGGTTCACCGCCTCGGCGTCGGCCAGGTCGGCGCGCAGGTGCGTGTAGTTGGCGTGGCTGGAGAACCGCGCCAGGCGGGCTTCCTTGAGCGACGGGTCGTAATAGTCGTTGTGGTTGTCGATGCCGTACACCTCGTCGCCGCGAGCCAGCAGGCGCTGGGCAAGGGCGGCGCCGATGAAGCCGGCCGTGCCGGTGACGAGAACGCGCATCGGGAAACCTCCGTGGATGGGGCGCGCATTCTAGCCGGGTGCCTTGCCGCCGGAATCGGGTAGATCTACTGAATTGACAGCGGCAGGTGCGCTAAACTAGCGTTCCAGCTGTTTTCAACCCCGGAGACAAGGTGGCCCGCGCGTCTCGCGCCGGTCGAGTGTGCGACATGGCGACTACTGACTTCCAACGCTGATCCAAGCCACGCCTTGTTTTGCGAGAAGGGCGCGTGGCGTCCTTTTTTTTGTGGTTTTTTTTGAAGTACCGGATTGCCGCGGTTTTCGCCTCACCGTCATGCCCGCGAACCCCGAAAAGGGGGCAAGAGCGGAAATCCAGCGACTTTAAGCTTTAAAGGCAAAGGCACTGGATTCCCGCTTCCGCGGGAATGACGAGTAGGGAAGGCTGGGTTTCCCGGGGTTTTTCAAAAGCAAATGAGCACGCCTCATCAAGCGGCTCGAATCAGGTGCAAACATGATCGAAATCACGCTACCCGACGGCAGCAAGCGACCGTTCGACCATCCCGTGACGGTGCAGGACGTGGCTGCCTCCATTGGCGCCGGCCTGGCCAAGGCCACGCTGGCCGGCAAGGTGAATGGCAAGCTGGTGGATGCCAGTTTCCCCATCGAGAACGACGCCAGCCTGGAAATCGTCACCGAGAAAAGCCCGGAGGCGCTGGACATCCTGCGTCACTCCACGGCGCACTTGCTCGCGCAGGCCGTGCAGCGCCTGTATCCGGGCGCGCAGGTCACCATCGGTCCGGTGATCGACAACGGCTTCTATTACGACTTCGCGTACGAGCGCCCGTTCACGCCCGACGATCTGGTGAAGATCGAGGCGGAGATGGAAAAGATCGTGAAGGAAGCCCTGCCGGTGACGCGCAGCGTGAAGTCGCGCGACGAGGCGGTGAGCTTCTTCCGCGGGCTGGGCGAGGAGTACAAGGCCGAGATCATCGAGAGCATTCCCTCGAACGAGGAGCTGTCGCTGTATTCGCAGGGCGAGTTCACGGACCTTTGCCGCGGCCCGCACGTGCCCAACACGGGCAAGCTGCGTGCGTTCAAGCTGATGAAGGTGGCAGGCGCGTATTGGCGCGGCGATTCCAACAACGCCATGCTCACGCGCATCTACGGCACGGCGTGGCTCAACGACAAGGACCTGAAGGCCTACCTGCACCAGCTGGAAGAGGCCGAAAAGCGCGATCACCGCAAGATCGGCAAGGCTCTGGACCTGTTCCACCAGCAGGAAGAAGGCCCCGGCATGGTGTTCTGGCACCCCAAGGGCTGGGCCATCTGGCAGCAGGTGGAGCAGTACATGCGCCGCGTGTACCGCAACAGCGGCTACCAGGAAGTGCGCTGCCCGCAGGTGCTGGACGTGTCGCTGTGGAAGAAATCCGGCCACTGGGACAACTATCAGGAAAACATGTTCTTCACCGAGTCGGAGAAGCACACCTACGCCCTGAAGCCGATGAACTGCCCGGGCCACGTGCAGATCTTCAACACCGACCTGCACAGCTACCGCGAGCTGCCGATCCGCTACGGCGAGTTCGGCGCGTGCCATCGCAACGAGCCCTCGGGCGCGCTGCACGGCATCATGCGCGTGCGTGCCTTCACGCAGGATGACGGCCACGTGTTCTGCACGGAAGAGCAGATCGAGTCCGAGGTAACGGCGTTCCACCAGCAGGCCATGAAGGTCTACGGCGATTTCGGTTTCGAGGACATCGCCCTGAAGATCGCCCTGCGCCCGGACAAGCGCATCGGCAGCGACGAAGTGTGGGATCGCGCCGAAGATGCTCTGCGCGCCGCGCTGGGCGCGGCCGGCGTGGCGTGGGAAGAACTGCCGGGCGAGGGTGCGTTCTACGGCCCCAAGATCGAGTACCACATGAAAGACTCCATCGGCCGCGCCTGGCAGGTGGGCACGATGCAGGTGGACTTCATGATGCCCGAGCGCCTGGGCGCCGAGTACGTGGATGAGCATTCACAGCGTCGTCACCCGGTGATGCTGCATCGTGCCATCGTCGGTTCGATGGAGCGTTTCATCGGCATCCTGATCGAGCATCACGCCGGCCTGCTGCCGACGTGGCTGTCGCCGGTGCAGGCCGCCGTGTTCAGCATCACGGACGCCCAGGCCGACTATGTCCGCGAAGTGACGCAAACCCTTGTCGACAAAGGTTTCCGCGTACACGCCGATTTGCGCAATGAAAAGGTCGGCTATAAAATCCGCGAACATACGTTGCAGAAAGTCCCTTACCTGCTGGTCGTCGGAGATCGCGAGAAGGAAGCAGGGGCCGTTTCTGTGCGTACACGTTCCGGCGAAGACCTGGGCAGCATGCCGCTGGCCGCGTTCGCCGAACGCCTGGAAGCCGAGACCCGTCGCTAAGCGGCGGGCCGGCATAATCAAGAAACTCTTCTGGAGGATAGTGGTATCGCTACCACCGACACTAAGGGCAATCGCCGTAACCACGAAATCCGCGTGCCGCGCGTTCGTGTCATCGGTCCCGATTCGGAACAGCTGGGCATCCTGAGCCGCGACGAAGCGCTTTCCATGGCGCAGGAAGCGGGTCTGGACCTGGTCGAGATCCAGCCGAATGGCGACCCGCCGGTCTGCCGCATCATGGACTACGGCAAGTTCAAGTTCGAAGCCCAGAAGAAGGCCCAGGCGGCCAAGAAGAAGCAGAAGCAGGTCGAAATCAAGGAAGTGAAGTTCCGTCCGGTCACGGACGTGGGCGACTACCAGATCAAGCTGCGCAACATGCTTCGCTTCCTCGAGGAAGGCGACAAGGTCAAGGTCACCATCCGCTTCCGCGGCCGTGAAATGTCCCACCAGGACCTGGGCCAGAACCTGGCCAAGAAGATCCAGGAAGACGTGGGCGAGAACGGCGTGGTGGAGTCTTTCCCCCGCCTGGAAGGCCGCCAGATGGTCATGATGATCGGCCCGAAGAAGAAGTAAGTTTCGGGAAGATATGGGAAAAGCGGCTCTTGTGGGCCGCTTTTTCGTTGGTGGGGTGTTTGCGGTTTGGGCGCTTGGGGCGTTCCTGGCCGTCTGGTCACGAGCGACTCCAATCTTGCCGCGCCCCAACTCCCTCTCCCCTTCGGGGAGAGGGCGGGGGGTGAGGGGCGGATGCTCGCGAAAGCCTGCCCTACGTAGCCCGTCATTCCCGCGAAAGCGGGAATCCAGTGTCTTTCCTAGGACTAAGGCAAGGCTGAAAGTCGCTGGATGACCAGCCATTCGGCTGTTGATGAAGCGCCTCCCGCTTTCGCGGGAATGACGGCGAGGGAGTTGGGCTCCGAGGCCAGGTTGGCCCTTCCGCTACCCCCGTAGCCCGGATGAAGTGAAGCGCAATCCGGGACACGACACCCCAGGGCCAGCCGACCCCGGATTCCGCTTCGCTCCATCCGGGCTACCCGAGGGGACAGCCCAGGCTGGCAAATCCCCCCAAACCTCCCTATAATCGCCGGTTCGACCCACCAGGACGGGTCGTGCACCGATGCTGGCAGGACGGAAAGAGCGCCCCAGGCGCCGCCAGATCAGTCAGAAACCGGGGCTCAGCCCCATCAAGGAGCATTTCCATGCCCAAGATCAAGACCAACCGGGCGGCGGCGAAGCGTTTTCGCAAGACCGCGTCGGGCAAGTTCAAGGCCGGTCACGCCTTCAAGTCGCACATCCTGACCAAGAAGTCGACCAAGCGTAAGCGCAACCTGCGCGCTACCAACCACGTCAAGGCTTGCGACACCAAGGGTGTGGCACGCATGTTGCCGTATCTCTAAGGCGGAGGACTAAACCATGGCTCGTGTTAAGCGTGGCGTTACCGCCCGTCGTCGTCACAAGAAGATCATTGGCCGCGCGAAGGGTTACTACAACGCCCGTCGCAAGGTCTTCCGCGTTGCCAACCAGGCCGTCATCAAGGCTGGTCAGTACGCCTACATCGGCCGCAAGCAGCGCAAGCGTCAGTTCCGCGCCCTGTGGATCGTTCGTATCAACGCTGCGGCTCGCCAGTTCGGCCTGTCGTACAGCCGCCTGATCAACGGCCTGTCCAAGGCCGGCATCACCGTCGACCGCAAGGTGCTGGCAGACATCGCCGTGCACGACATCAAGGCGTTTGGCGCGATCGCAGAGAAGGCGAAGGCCAGTCTGGCCGCTTGATCGTCTTGCGCGTTGCGCACTGACGATATGATGTGATCAAGCGGGGAGGAGGCCACCAGCCTCCTCCCCGTTTTTGTTTGGGTTGTTCGCGATATTGCTCCCTCTCCCCTCCGGAGAGAGGGTCGGGGTGAGGGGACACGTCTTGCCACGGTTTTCAATCGCAGCACGAGGCGTGCTTCGATCGGGCGATATCGCACGAGCAGCCCCTCCACCCAGCCCTCTCCCCAGCAGCGAGAGGGAATAAAGCGAGAGTCGCATCGATGGATGACCTGGATAGCCGCGCCTCGACCGCGCTGGCCGATATCGAGAAGGCCGACACGCTGGAAGCGCTCGATGCGCTGCGCGTCAGCCTGCTGGGCAAGAGCGGCATCGTCACCGCCGCGCTGAAGGCGCTGGGTGCGCTGTCGCCCGACGAGCGCAAGGCGCGTGGTGCCGAGGTCAACCGCGTCAAGGATCGCCTTGCCGACGCGCTGGCCGCGCGCAAGCAGGTGCTGGAGCAGGCGGAGCTTAATCATCGCCTCGCCTCCGAAACCATCGACATCAGCCTGCCGGGCCGCAACGGCGAGCGCGGCGGCATTCACCCGATCACGCGTGCGCTCGAGCGCATCACCGCGATCTTCTCGCGCCTGGGCTACCAGCGCGCCGACGGTCCGGAGATCGAGGACGACTGGCACAACTTCGAGGCGCTGAATTTCCCGCCGCACCATCCGGCGCGCGCCATGCACGACACGTTCTACTTCGGCGACGGCTGCCTGCTGCGCACGCATACCTCGCCGGTACAGGTGCGTTCCATGCAGGGACGCCAGCCGCCCATCCGCATCATTGCGCCGGGCAAGGTGTACCGCAGCGATTCGGACCAGACGCACTCGCCGATGTTCCATCAGATCGAGGGCCTGCTGGTGGATGAAACCTCCAGCTTCGCGGACCTCAAGGGCACGCTGGCCGAGTTCATCCGCGCGTTCTTCGAGCGCGATTTCGAGATGCGGTTCCGCCCGAGCTACTTCCCCTTCACCGAGCCCTCGGCGGAAGTGGACATCCGCTGGGACGCGGAGGACGGCAGCACGCGCTGGCTGGAAGTGCTGGGCTGCGGCATGGTGCACCCCAACGTGCTGAAGAACTGCGGCATCGACCCGGAGCGCTACACCGGCTTCGCGTTCGGCCTGGGTGTGGAACGCTTCGCGATGCTTCGCTATGGCGTCTCCGATCTGCGCGCGTTCTTCGAGAACGATCTGCGATTCCTCAAGCAGTTTGCTTGAGGAGTGAACAGGGAATGGGGAATCGAGAATAGGTTAAGGCCTAGCGTGCGAAACCCTGCTGAGTTCCCTGATTCAAGCTTTTCTATTCCCGATTCTCTATTCCCTATTCCCGATTCTCTATTCCCTATTCCCGGGTTCAACCCATGAAATTCTCCGAGAACTGGCTGCGTCACCATGTGCCGACCAAGGCGTCGCGTGACGAACTCTCCGCGACGCTGACGGCCATCGGCCTGGAAGTGGAAGACGTCACCGCGCTGGGCGATTCGCTCGACGGCGTGGTGGTGGCGCGCATCCTCAGTGCGCAGAAGCATCCCGAGGCGGACCGCCTGCAGGTGTGCGAAGTGGATACGGGCAAGGGCACCGTGCAGATCGTGTGTGGCGCGCCCAATGCGCGCGCGGGCCTGGTGGCGCCGTTGGCCACGGTGGGCGCGACGCTGCCGGGCGGCATCGCCATCAAGGCGGCGAAACTGCGCGGCGTGGAGTCGTTCGGCATGCTGTGTTCGGCCAAGGAGCTGAGCATCGATCCGGATGCGTCGGGCCTGCTCGAACTGCCCGGCGATGCGCCGGTCGGCACGCCGCTGGCGACGTATCTGGGCCTGCCGGATGCCAGCATCGAGATCAAGCTGACGCCCAACCGCGCCGACTGCTTCAGCGTGCGCGGCATTGCCTTCGACGTCGCCGCCGCGCTCGGCGGGCAGGTCATTCCGCTCGATGCCGCCCCGGTGCCGGCGCAGAGCGATGCCACCATGAACGTGGTGCTCGACGCGGGCGCCAAGGTGCCGCGTTTCGCGGGCCGCGTGATCGAAAACGTCGACGCCAGCGTGCCGACGCCCGTATGGATGGCCGAACGCCTGCGCCGTAGCGGCCTGCGTCCGATCAGCTTTCTTGTGGACGTCACGCAGTACGTGATGCTGGAACTCGGCCAGCCGATGCACGCCTTCGACAAGGACAAGCTGGAAGGCGACGTCGTCGTGCGTCCGGCGCGCGCCAAGGAAAAGTTGGCCCTGCTCGATGGCCGCACCGTCGAACTGGACGAAGATTTCCTGGTCGTGGCCGACAGCCAGGGCGGCAAAGGCGCCCGTGCGGTGGCGCTGGGCGGCATCATGGGTGGTTCGGAGACGCGCGTCACCGACACCACGCGCCATGTGTTCCTCGAGGCCGCGCACTGGGTTCCCTCAGCCATCATCGGCCGCAGCCGCAAGCTGGGCATGCACACGGACGCCGGCCATCGCTTCGAGCGCGGCGTCGATCCGCAACTGCCGGCCGTGGCCGTGGAATACGCCACGCGGCTGATCCTGGACATCGCCGGCGGCGTGCCTGGTCCGCTGGTGGATGTCACGCTGCCCGAGCACCTGCGCTCGCCCGAACCCATCGTGCTGCGCCGTGCGCGCCTGGCGCGCGTGCTGGGCCTGACCGTGGCCGACGCGGAAGTGGAGCGCATCTTCACCGCGCTGGGCATGAAGGTCGAACCGCAGGCGGATGGCTGGAAGGTCACCGCGCCGAGCCGCCGCTTCGACATCGAGCGCGAGGAAGACCTGATCGAAGAGGTCGCGCGCATCCATGGTTACGAGAACATCCCGACGCACACGCCGGCCGGCGCGCTGACGCTGGCCGCCGAGCCGGAAGCCCGCCTCAGCGAGCTGGCCGTGCGCGAACAGCTGGCCGCCCGCGGCTACTACGAAGCGGTGAACCTGGCCTTCATCGGCCACGACGTGCTGCAGCGCTGGGGCATGACCGAGCAGCTGGTGCCGCTGGCCAACCCGCTGTCGGCGGACCTGGCGGTGATGCGTCCTTCGCTGCTGCCGGGCCTGATCGTGGCGCTCTCGCACAACCGCGCCCGCCAGCAGGAGCGCGTGCGCCTGTTCGAGCTGGGCCGCACCTTCCGTATCGATGCGCAGGCGGCTGCCCGCAAGGACGCACCGACCGAAACGCCGATGCTGGCCATGGTCGCCTGCGGCACGGCCCTGGCCGAGCAGTGGGGCGTGCCCTCGCGTGCCCTCGACTTTCATGATCTCAAGGGCGATCTCGACGCCCTGATTGCCTGGGGTGGCGAGCCCGAGCGCTGGGCGGTGCACGCGGACGGCCTGCCGGGCTGGCTGCATCCCGGCCGTGGCGCCCGCGTGACCCGCGACGGCGAGACGGTGGGCTTCCTCGGCGCGCTGCACCCCCAGCTGGCTAAAGCGCTGGATCTGGGTGCCGATGTCCATGTGCTCGAACTGGCGCTGGAGCCGGTGCTGGGCCGCCGCCTGCCCAAGGCGCAGGCCGTGCCGCGCTTCCCGTCCGTTCGCCGCGACATCGCGGTGGATGTGCCGGAAGAGGTCACCTGGTCACAGATTGAGCAGGTGGTCCGGAACACCCTGGGCAGCCAGCTCAAGGAGCTGCGACTGTTCGATCGTTATAGCGGGAAGGGAGTCGAACTAGGCCGAAAGAGTCTCGCTATGGGCTTGATTTTACAGGACGCTTCACGCACGCTTACCGACGACGACGCCGACCGTAACATTCGTGAAGCAGTCGTAGCGTTGGAGTTGGCATGCAAGGCGAAGTTGCGAGGATAAGATGGCGCTGACCAAAGCGGAGATGGCCGAGCGCCTCTTTCTAGAGGTGGGCCTCAACAAGCGTGAGGCGAAGGAATTCGTGGACGCCTATTTCGAGGTCGTCCGCGAGGCGTTGGAAAAGGGCGAGCAGGTGAAGCTGTCGGGCTTCGGCAACTTCGACCTGCGTCAGAAGAACCAGCGACCGGGCCGTAACCCCAAGACGGGCGAGGAGATTCCCATCTCCGCCCGCCGCGTGGTGACGTTCCGACCGGGTCAGAAACTCAAGGTGCGAGTCGAGGGCTATGCTGGACCAAGGGAATAACACCGAGCTGCCCGCCATTCCGGCGAAGCGCTACTTCACGATCGGTGAAGTGAGCGAACTGTGTGGCGTCAAGCCGCACGTGCTGCGGTACTGGGAACAGGAATTTCCCGCGCTCAACCCCGTCAAGCGTCGCGGCAACCGCCGCTACTACCAGCGCCACGACGTGCTGATGATCCGTCAGATCCGTGGCCTGCTGTACGACGAGGGCTTCACCATCACGGGCGCCCGCGCCCGCCTGGAAGGCCCGCAGGCGCGCATGGAGTCGAGCATTTCCCACCAGATCGTGCGCCAGGTGCGCATGGAGCTGGAAGAAGTGCTGGCGCTGCTGCGCCGCTGAGTTTTCGCTCAAGGCTTCCGGTACTGCCAGCCAAGCTGGTAGACTAGTCGTCTTGCCGAATCGGGGCGTAGCGCAGCCTGGTAGCGCATCTGCCTGGGGGGCAGAGGGTCGTGGGTTCGAATCCCGCCGTCCCGACCAATTCGGCAACACATAGGAAAACGGCGCCCTCGGGCGCCGTTTTTGTTTGTCCCGTCCGCTGGATTCTCAGTAAAGCACGCGACTGCGTAGCGTCCCCGGAATGGCGGCCAGCCGGTCTTTCAGTTCGCCCGATTGCTTCTCGTCGGCCGCCACGTCGATCACCACGTAGCCCACCTCGCTGTCCGTCTGCAGGAACTGCGCGTCGATGTTGATGTTGCCGGAGGAGAACAGCTCGTTGATGCGCGAGAGCACGCCGGGCACGTTGCGGTGGATGTGCAGCAGGCGGCGGCTGCGCGGATGCTCGGGCAGCGACACCTCGGGGAAATTCACCGCCGACAGGGTGGAGCCATTGTCGCTGTAGCGCACCAGCTTGGCGGCCACTTCGATGCCGATGTTGTCCTGCGCCTCCAGCGTGCTGCCGCCGATGTGCGGGGTGAGAATGACGTTGTCCATGCCCACCAGCGGCGAGACGAAGGCATCGTCGTTGCCCTTGGGCTCCACCGGGAACACGTCCACCGCCGCGCCCGCCAGATGTTCGGAGCGCAGCGACGCGGCCAGCGCGTCGATATCCACCACGGTGCCGCGCGAGGCGTTGATCAGCACCGCGCCCTTGCGCATGTGCGACAGCTCGCGCGTGCCGATCATCAGCCGCGTCGAGGGCGTCTCGGGCACGTGCAGCGTCACCACGTCGGCGCGTTCCAGCAGCTCCTCCAGGCTATCCGCCGGGCGGGCGTTGCCGAGCGAGAGCTTGGATTCGATGTCGTAGAAGATCACCCGCATGCCCAGGCTTTCGGCCAGCACGCCGACCTGGGTGCCGATGTGGCCGTAGCCGACGATGCCCAGCACCTTGTCGCGCGCCTCGAAACTGCCGGCCGCGGACTTGGTCCAGCCACCGCGGTGGCACAGTGCGTTCTTCTGCGGAATGCCACGCAGCAGCATGATGGTTTCAGCGATAACCAATTCCGCCACGCTGCGCGTGTTGGAGTAGGGCGCGTTGAACACCGGAATGCCGAGCCGGCGCGCGCCGCCCAGGTCCACCTGGTTGGTGCCGATGCAGAAGCAGCCCACGGCAATTAGACGTTTAGCCTGCTGAAGCACCTCGTCCGTCAGGTGGGTGCGGGAGCGGATGCCGACGATGTGCGCCTCGGCGATGCGGGCCTTCAAATCCGCTTCCGGCAAGGCTTTTTCGTGGTATTCGATCTGGCTGTAGCCGGCGCGGTGGAAGCTTTCGACGGCGCTGCGGCTCACGCCTTCGAGCAGGAGCACCTTGATGTCTTGTTTCGGGAACGAGGTCTTCATGGGCCATGGCGCGGTGGATGACCCACGCACTATGCCAGACCTTGAAGCGCTTTTGCGGCGTCGCAACACTGGACGGCGCAAGACGTCACTGGCAGGCTTGCTAGGCACCCGGGGAAGGACCTTATGACTGACGCAAGCCTGGCCGGCCTCGTGGCCCGCCTGCCCCATCTTCGCCTGCTCACCGAGCCGGGCGACCTCGAACACTACGGCCGCGACTGGACGCGCCGCTGGACGCCCGCGCCGCTCGCCATCGCCTTGCCCGCCGATGTCGCCGAGGTGCAAGGCATCGTGCGCTGGGCCAATGAGCAGGGTGTGGCCGTGGTGCCGTCGGGTGGCCGTACCGGTCTTTCCGGTGGCGCGGTCGCGGCGAATGGTGAGTTGGTGCTGAGCCTGGAGCGCATGAATCGCGTGCTGGGTTTTGATGCCGTGGATCGCACGCTCACCGTGCAGGCTGGCATGACCCTGCACGCCGTGCATGAGGCGGCCAAGGAACACGGGTTGATCTACCCGGTGGATTTCGCCGCGCGCGGTTCGTGTTCCATCGGCGGCAATATCGCCACCAACGCGGGCGGCATCCGCGTGATCCGCTATGGCAACACGCGCGAGTGGATTGCGGGCCTTACCGTGGTCGCGGGTAATGGCGAGTTGCTGCAGCTCAATCGCGGGCTGATCAAGAATTCCAGCGGCTACGACCTGCGCCAGTTGATGATCGGCTCGGAGGGCACGCTAGGCGTCGTGGTCGAGGCCACATTGCGGCTGACCGATCCGGCGCCGCCGTCGCAGGTGATGCTGCTGGCGTTGCCGAACATGGACGCGTTGATGGAAGTCTTCGCGCTGTTCCGCTCGCGGCTGACCCTGCAGGCGTTCGAGTTCTTCACGGATGTGGCCTTGCGCCACGTGCTGGCGCACGGAGCGCAGCGTGCCATCGACGGCGACCATCCCTATTACGTGGTCACCGAGTTCGACGCGGACGAGTCGTCGCAGGACGCGGCGCTGGCGGCTTTCGAGGTTGGATTGGATCATGGCTGGATCAGCGACGGCGTGATCGCGCAGAGCGAAGCGCAGGCCGCCGCGCTATGGCGCGTGCGCGAGGGCATTACCGAAAGTCTGGCGCCGCACAAGCCATACAAGAACGACATCTCGCTGCGCATCAGCGCGCTGCCGGATTTCCTGCACGAGATCCAGGGCTTGCTTGGCCGCGAATACCCGCACTTCGAGGTGGTGTGGTTCGGGCATATCGGCGACGGCAACCTGCACATCAATGTGCTGCGTCCGGAGCATCTTTCGGATGGCGATTTCATCGCGCAGTGCGAGCTTGTGACCAAGCTGCTGGCGGATACCTTGCAGCGTCATGGCGGAAGTATTTCGGCCGAGCATGGGATTGGGTTGGTGAAGCGGGCGTACCTGGGCAGTACGCGCAGCGAGGCGGAGATTGCCTTGATGCGTGGGGTGAAGCAGGTGTTTGATCCGAAGGGGTTGTTGAATCCGGGGAAGTTGTTTGGGTGAAGGGTGGGCCGGGAGCAGGTTAATCATCCTTGCGCGTCCTATGTTCCCCCTCACCGTCATTCCCGCGAAAGCGGGACGAGCGCGTAGCGCGAAGAACGCCCGAAGGGCGGCCCTGCAAGGGCGAACAAAGCGAGTCATCCAGCGACTTTTAGGCCGTTCAGAGCAAAGGCACTGGATTCCCGCTTTCGCGGGAATGACGGTGAGGGGTGAAGTAGCGGTGAGAGGAATTGAGGCGGCGATGATGACGAAATCCCAAGCGCCCCTAAGCAAGGCCTAAGTCACGCGGCGCATGCTCAGCGTATTCCGCCACTCACAGGTGTCCTCATGCATCGCCCCATTCGCAATATCCTTGCCCTCGCGCTGTTCGCCGCCTGTTCCTCGCACGCCGTTGCCGCATCCCAGGCAGGGCCGTTCAAGGTGATTTCGCAGCTTCCCCTGGGCGGCACCGGCGGCTGGGATTACCTCAGCTTCGACGAGCAGCACCGCCACCTGTTCGTGACGCGGGGCGACCGCGTGGAAGTGGTGGATGTGGATCAGCACAAGCGCATCGGCACCATTCCGGGCACGCAGGGCGTGCATGGCGTGGCGCTGGACCCTTCCGCGCATCGCGGCTACACCAGCAACGGTCAGTCGGCCTCCGTGACGGTGTTCGACCTCGATACGCTGGCGGTGGTCGCCACCATCAAGGGCACGGGCGAGAAGCCCGATGCGATTGCCTACGATGCGGCGTCGAAGCACGTGTTCACCTTCAACGGCAAGGGTAAATCCTTCAGCGTCATCGATCCGGCCAGCAATACCGTAATCGCGACCGTGCCCCTGTCCGGCAAGCCGGAGTTCGCGGTGACGGACGGCGCGGGCCATATCTACGTGAACAACGAAGACACCGCCGAGCTGATCAAGATCGATACGGCGACGAACAAGGTCGCGGGCAGCTGGAAACTCGGCAGTTGCGAATCGCCTTCGGGCCTGGCCATCGATCGCAAGCATCATCGGCTCTTCTCCGTCTGTGACAACAAGCAGATGGTGGTGAGCGATGCGGAAACCGGTAAGGTCGTCGCCAGTGTCGCCATCGGCGAGGGTCCGGACGCGGTGGTGCTCGACGACGCCACCGGCATGGTGTACAGCTCCAACGGTGAAAGCGGCACCATCACGGCCGTACATCAGGACGATGCGGATCACTACACCGTCGCGGCCACCATTCCCACCCAGCCGAGCGCACGCACGCTGGCGCTGGATGCCAAGCTGCATCGCCTGTATCTGTCCGCCGCCACGCTGGCCGGGCCGGCGCAGGAGGGCCATCATCCGGCGATCAAGCCGGATAGCTTTACCGTGCTGACGGTGGGGGCGCCGTAAGGACCGGTTCGAAATCTTCTGAGCTACCTACCTGTTCCCTCACCGTCATCCCCGCTAAGGCGGGGATCCAGTGTCTTTTAAGCCTTCTAGCAGCGAGTAAAGTCGCTGGATCCCCGCCTTCGCGGGGATGACGGTGACGAGAAACGTGCGATCACGCGAAAAATTGGCAGGCTTCAAGGCTAAGGCCTCAAAGGCCGACGTGTTAGCCTAACCAACCGTCCCCGTTCGCTTCAGGAGCCCCGCATGTCGCAGGAACGTCGCACCCTGTACCCCGAGATCGAGCCGTACGATACCGGCATGCTCAAGGTGTCGGACCTGCACACGCTGTACTACGAGCAGAGCGGCAATCCGAACGGCAAGCCGGTGGTGTTCCTGCACGGCGGTCCGGGCGGCGGCACCAACCCGAAGTGCCGTCGCTTCTTCGATCCGGCGGTGTACCGCATCGTGTTGTTCGACCAGCGCGGCTGCGGCAAGTCCACGCCGCACGCGGAGCTGCACGACAACACCACGTGGAACCTGGTGAACGACATCGAGCGCATCCGCGAGCACCTGGGCATCCATTGCTGGCAGGTGTTCGGCGGTTCCTGGGGTTCCACGCTGGCGCTCGCCTATGCGCAGACGCATCCGGAGCAGGTGACCGAGCTGGTGCTGCGCGGCATCTTCATGCTGCGCCGCTGGGAACTGGAATGGTTCTACCAGAAGGGCTGCGATGCGCTGTACCCGGATGCGTGGGAGACCTACCTGAAGGCCATTCCGGAAGCCGAGCACGGCGACCTGATGAGCGCCTACTATCGCCGCCTCACCAGCAGTGATCCCGTGGTGCGCGTGGAAGCCGCGCGCGCCTGGTCGGTGTGGGAGGGCGCCACCAGCTACCTGTATCAGGACGAAGGCCATATCCAGTCCAGCGGCGAGGACGAGTTCGCGCTGGCCTTTGCGCGCATCGAGTGCCATTACTTCGTGCACGGCGGCTTCTTCGAGCATGACGATCAGTTGCTGCGCAACGTCGATCGCATCCGCCATATCCCGGCCGTGATCGTGCAGGGCCGCTACGACGTGGTGTGTCCGATGCGCAGCGCGTGGGATCTGCACTGCGCCTGGCCGGAAGCGGATCTGCGCATCGTGCAGGACGCCGGCCACTCGGCCTTCGAGCCGGGCAATATCTCCGAATTGGTGAAGGCAACGGACCGCTTCCGCGGCTGATCGATCTGCACGCTGGTTTCTCAACCCCCGGTCGGCAACGGCCGGGGGTTTTTCATGTCGCGGCGCTCAGCTTGGGGAATACGTGCAGGCTCACGTGTGCGCGCTTGGCCTGTCGCTTGGCACGGGCGGCCAGCATGGCGATGGATTGCGCGCGCTGCGGCAGTGGCGGCGAGAGTTCCACCGCACCCATGACCACGGTGGTGCAGGGGAAGAACTGCGGCTCGCCGCGGCGGTCCTTGCCGCGCAGTCCGCCGTGCGCGAGATCTTCCGTGTCGAACAGCTGGGGCGAGCGTGCGTTGAACGCATCAATGATGCGCTGGCAGCGCGCTTCCCGATCGGTGCTCTGGAACAGCACCACGAAATCGTCGCCGCCGATGTGGCCGACGAAATCCAGCGAAGGGTCCACGTGCTCGCTCAACAGGCTCGACAGCAGGCGGATCATCTCGTCGCCGCGCGAGTAACCGTAGTGGTCGTTGAACGGCTTGAAGTCGGTCAGGTCCACGTGCACGACGGTGAACGCATCGCCGCCATCGATCAGGCGTTCCAGATGTTCCGTGGTGGGAATGTTGCCGGGCAGGAAGGTGAGCGGGTTGGCGTGGCGGGCCGCCTCGATGCGCAACTCGCTCACGCGGCGCACCAGCGCCTCGCCGGTACCCAGGCCCAGGTAATGGCCCTTGCGCGTGACGATGAAGCCATCGGCGAGGTAGCGCTGGTCCTCGCCGCGCAACACGTCGGCCAGGCTTTCCAGGCTGCGGTTTTCGTCGCAGACCAGCGGCGCGCTGTTCATCAACGCTGTGCACGACTTGCGCGCCAGCAGCTCGCGCGCGAAGGGTTGCGCCATGCGCTCGTTGACCAACCGGCGATTGATCAGGCCGATAGGCTGGCCATCCTTCACCACGGCGACGGCGTGCAGTTCGGGATGCTCCACGAACAGCGCCATGACTTCGTCATTGGTCTGGCGCGGATGCACCGAGGGCGCTTCCATCAGGAGGTGGCTGACCTGGGTGGGGCGCTGGGTGACGGGGCCGCGCGGCCGCGGCAGCACCGGCACGGCCGCCGTGCGCAACACCTGCCGAGCTTCGGCGCTGACCTCGTGCACGGCATGCTCGGCAGGGCGGCCGAGCAGAAAACCTTGCGCGTAGGGAATGCCCAGGTCGCGCAGCACGCGCAGGTCCGCCGGGTCTTCCACGCCTTCGCCCACCAGGTCGGTGCCCAGCGATTCGGCCACTTGGCAGAGCGAGCGCACGATGGCGAGCCGGCCCGCGCTGCGCGACAAACCATGGATGAGATAGCGGTCGATCTTCACCACGTCCGGATGGATCTCGTTCCACATCTCGAAGTTGGAATGGCCGTTGCCGAAATCGTCCAGCGCGATGCGCATGCCGTGCGCGCGCAGGTAGCCGAGCGCGTGGGCGAGGCGCGCAGGGCTTTCCACCACGTCGCGCTCGGTCACCTCGATGGTTACGCGCGCCGGGTCCAGCCCGCACGACGACACGGCCTCCAGCACGTCGTCCGGCCGCAGCGAGTCGTGCAGGATCGCATGCGCGCTCAGGTTCACCAGCAGGCGCCCCGGCGCCGTCTGCGCCTCGAACGCCCTGCACAGCGTGCGTGCGGCATGCAGTTCCAGCTCCGCCAGCCGGTCTTCCATCCGCGCCATGTCCAGCAGGTCGAGGATGGAAATGTTCCCCGGCATGAAGGCGCAGCGGCTGAGGCCTTCGTGCGCCACGACTTCCAGCGTGTCGACGCGCACCACGGGCTGGAAGACCGGACGAAGGCTTCCCGCGAGTAGGGCGCGCTCTAGCATGGCGTGCGGCTTGTGGGTGTAGGCGAGACTGACGGACATGCCTTGGTGAAGTGTCAGGCTGCGATGGCCCGAGCGTTCTGCGTCACTGCGGATGGAGGACGCGCGTCATGCACCGTCCCGTTGGAGCCTTCCTGTCCGGGAAGGCGGAAGAAGGCGACCTGCCGCATCAGCGCGTCGGCGTCGGCGGCCAGGGCGCGGCCGGTGTGGTTGATGTCTTCCACCAGATCGGCGTTGGCTTGCGTGATGCCGTCCATCTCCATCACGGCGCGATTGATCTGCGTGATGCCGCCGACCTGCGACTGGCTGGCCAGGGAAATCTGCGTCACGCGCTCGGACACGCTGCCCATGCCGAGCACGATGCCGTCCAGCGCCTCGCCGGATCGGGTCACGCGTTCGCGCGCGACATCGACGGCTTCGCCGCTGCGCTCCACCAGGCGGCGGATGTCCTTGCCCGCATCCACGCAACGGCGCGCGAGCTGGCGCACTTCCGTCGCCACCACGGCAAAGCCGCGGCCGCGCTCGCCCGCCTGGGCCGCTTCAATGGCCGCGTTGAGCGAGAGCAGGTTGGTCTGGAAAGCGATGCTGTCGACCAGGTCGACGATCTCGGCGATGTCACGGCTGGCCTTTTCGATGGCCAGCATGGAGTCGATAGCCTCGCCGGCGACCTGGCGCCCGTGTTCCGCATGCGACAGCGCATCGCGCGCCGCCGTGGCCGCGCCGTCGGCGTGGCTGGCGCCCTGCGTGGCGGTGTCGGCCATCTGCGCCATCGAGGCAGCGGTTTCCTCCAGGCTGGCGGCCTGTGCCTGCGTGCGCTCGCTGAGCGCGTCGTTGTCCTGCGCGAGTCGGCGCGCGCGTTCGCCCACGGACGCCGCGCCCGTGCGCACCTGGGTAAGCACCTGCGTGAGCTGCGCGTCCATGGAGGCGAGCGCGCGCAGCAGCTTGCCCAGTTCGTCGTTGGCGCCGGTGTCCACGGCTTCGCCCAGCGTGCCGGCGGCGATGCGCTCGGCCACCTGCGTGGCGCGGGTCAGGCGCTGCATCAGCGAGCGCATCAGCGCGGCATCCATCACGACGGTGGCGACCAGCGCCACGCTGAGCAGCACGAGCAGCAGGATCATGCCGTCGCGGTCGGCCGCATGCTGCATGGCAACCTGCTGGTTGCCCTTGGCCAGCGCGGCCTGGAACAAGTTGGCGACGTCGCTTTGCAGCGGTTCGTATGCGGGCTGCACCTCGGTGGTGAGCTTGAGGCCGGCGATGTCGAACTGGCCGGCGTCGAGCAGGGCGAGCGTCTCGTCGATGGTGCGGTCGGCATCGGCACGATGCGCGGCGGCCACCTTGAGCGTCTGCGCCTGCTCCTGCGCGAGCTCGCTGCCGAGCAGGGCCTTCCAGTGGCGTTCGGCGTCCACGCGATCCACGTGGATGCGTGTGTGCGCATCGTCCACCGCCGAGGGCAGCTGGGACATCACGGCATGCACCAGCACCTGCAGGGTGCTGTTGTAGTCGTTCTGCACGCGGCCCACGTCGGCCACCGGGCTGAGCGAACCTTGCACCAGTCCCTGGATGCGCATGTCCGCGCGGTGCAGTTGCACCACGCCGGCCACGCAGGTGATGGCCAGCAGGACCACGATGGCCAGCAGGCGCAGCAGCAGGCGCTGACGCAGGGTCAGTCCGGTGATCCGCTTGAAGAGCTTGTACATGGGGGAAATCCGGGGTGAGGGTACTGCAAGAGCTGTCGGCTCACCGCGCGGCAACTTTAGCCAAAAAATCAGAAATTGTGCTTTTAATTCAATCTTCTAGGTCGATACGGCAAGGGCGAAGAAGTGCGGCAAAGATCGCACGGGAAGATGTCGGCTCCGTGACTTTTGTGCTGCGCTTCTCATTCCGTTCGCCCATGAAAAAGCCCCGCCGATGACGGCGGGGCTTGGGCACGACGCGAAGGCCGGGCTCAGCTAGCAGGTAGCTGCTTGGTGCCGAAGATCTTGTCGCCGGCATCGCCGAGGCCAGGCAGGATGTAGCCGTGCTCGTTGAGGCGCTCATCGATGGAGGCGGTGTAGATCTCCACGTCCGGATGCGCCGCCTCGATGCGCTTGAGGCCCTCGGGCGCGGCGACCAGGAACAGCCCCTTGATGCGCTTGCATCCCGCCGCCTTGAGCATGTCCACGGTGGCGACCAGCGTGCCGGCGGTGGCCAGCATGGGATCGACGATGATCGCGATGCGCTCGTCCATGCGACCCGTGAGCTTCTCGTAATAGGCGATGGGCTTGAGCGTTTCCTCGTCGCGCTGCAGGCCGACCACGCTCACCTTCGCCGCGGGGATCATGTCGAGCACGCCGGGCAGCATGCCCAGGCCCGCGCGCAGGACAGGCACGATGGTGACCTTCTTGCCCTTGATCTGGTGCACGGTGAGCGGCCCGGCCCAGCCCTCGATGTGCTGCTCGACCGTTTCCAGATCCTTGGTGGCCTCGTAGGTGAGCAGCGAAGCCACTTCGGAGGCGAGCTCGCGGAACTCCTTGGTACTGATGCCCGCGCGGCGCATCAGGCCAAGCTTGTGCTGGATCAGGGGATGGCGGACTTCGACGATCTTCATGGGCGAACCTGGCGGGTGAGTCGCGTGATTGTCACCCACGCCGCGTGACGAGGGCGAGGGGTTTGTGCAGTTCCAGCCGGCGCTCGACACCTGCCTGCGCGACCAGCCCGGCATCGTGGCTCACCAGAATCAGCGAGCCGCGATAGCTCGCCAGCGCTTGTTCGAGCAGGCGGCGGCTGTCCAGGTCGAGGTGGCTGTCCGGTTCGTCGAGCAGCAGCAGGTCGTAGGGTTCGCGTGCGCTGTCCAGCGCCAGCAGGGCCAGCTTTACGCGTTCGCCGCCGCTCAGCAGGCGCGTGGGCAGGTCGGCGCGTTCGCCGCGCAAGCCGATGCCGGCGAGGTATTCGCGATAGCGCGTCGGCGTGTGGCCGGGCGACAGCGCCTGCAGGTTCTCCAGTGCGCTGCGGTCGTCGTGCAGCAGGCTGTAGTGCTGGTCGATCAGCAGCACGCGCTCGCCGCGGCGTATGCGGCCCGCACGCGGTGGGCAGTAGCCGGCGATGGCGGCGAGCAGGCTCGACTTGCCGCTGCCGTTGTCGCCGCACAGATGCAGGCGTTCGCCAGGGGCGAGATGAAGGTCCACCGGCTCGGCATGGCCGTGCGGTGGAACCACGCTCTCCAGCAGCAGGGATGCGTGCGTGGCCGGAAGCTCGCCCAGGTCGAATCGCTGCGAGCGATGCGGATCGATGCGCGCGCGTGCCTCATCCAGCCGTTCGCGTTGACGCTGCTGCTGTGATCGCTGCGCGGTACGCAGGCGGGCGCCGGTATCCTCCGAGCGTTGCTTGCGACGGTCCAGCAGGATGGTGGGCAGGTTCGCGTTGCCGCGTTCGCGGCCGGCCTTCTGCTGGCGCTGCGCGAGACGTTCGCGATCCTGTTGCTGTCGCCGGTCCAGTGCCTTCTGTTCGCGCCGCGCCTGGTCCAGCTGTTGCTCCGCCGCTTCGGCTTCGGTGTCCCGCTGCGTGAGATAGGCGGCGAAGCCATCGCCATAACGGCGCATGCCCTGTGGCGACAGTTCGTCGATGGTCTGCGCATCCGCCAGCAATTCACGGTCATGGCTGATCAGCAGATAGCCGCCGCCATGGGCACGCAGGCGTTCGCGCAGCCAGTCGCGGCCGCGTCGGTCCAGGTGATTACCGGGCTCGTCGAGTATCAGGAAGTGGTGGGCGTTCTCGAACATGGCGGTGAGCCGCAGGCGCACGCGCTCGCCGCCGCTCAGGCTTTCCCACGGAAGCGCGATGTCATCGGGCAGGTTGGCCTCATGCAGCCAGCGGCGAAGGCGCTCGCGTGCATCCCAGTCGTCACCCACGGTCTGGAAATCCGCGGCGTCGACGCCACCGGCTTCGATGCGTTGCAGGGCTTGCAGTTTTTCCTGCACGCCAAGCGCTTGCGCCACGCCGCCAGCGAAGACCGGCCATCGTTGGGGCAGATAATCGAGTGCGACATGACGTTTCACGCTGCCCTGCGTGGGTGCCAGTTGCCCGGCAAGGATGCGTGCCAGCAGCGATTTCCCGCTGCCGTTGCGTCCGACCAGGGCGTGGCGGGCGACGGCGAAGGAAACGTCCAGATCGTGAAAGACGGCATCGCACCCGGGCGGCGCAAAGCTGAGTTGATGCGTGTGTATGGCAATGGCTGTCATAGACCCTCCGAAACGGGAGTGGCATACGACAAGGGGTCTGCGCGACGCGCGCTGCTGGGATGTCGACCGCCTTGTCACTCGTGGCCGGACGCAACGCGCGCGCAAGGGCGGCGTGTCGGTCGGCAGGCGAGCGGCTTAGAGGCGCATGTCGGCGGTGAATCCCTGGAGGAATGAGCGCGCAGGATAGCAGGGCCTGCTTAAGCGCGCATAAAAAAGGGTGCCGGCAAGCACCGGCACCCTCGCGACACGCACGACGGTCAGTGAGCGGCGCTGGGCTGGTTGCTCAGACAGGTGCTCATGAACTGCTTGCGTGCATCGCCCTTGAGCGACTTGGCCTGCGGATCGGCGTTGCAGGCCTTCATCTTTTCCTGCTGCGTCATCTTGGCCGGCGCGGCGCTTTCGCCCTTCAGGCAGCTGCTCATGAAGGCCTTGCGGTCGTCGCCGGTCTTGCCCGTCGCTTGCTTGTTGCAGTCGGTCATGCGCTGCTGCTGCGCGTTCTTGGCGGGTGCGGTGCTCGCGGCCTGGGGCGCGGCGAAAGCGGTGGAAGCGGCAAAGGCCAGCGCGACGCTGGCAACCATCAGGCTCAAACGCGAAGACATGCGGGTACCCTCCTGGAATGACCGGCGAGTGCCGGCGGCGCAAGTCTATGCCTGTCGGTGGGCGTGCGGGGAGGGGCGCATAGGGGCCACGTGATGGGGCGTTCAGCCACGCTGGGGCTTGCAGCTCGCTCGGCCTCCCGCTCGTCATTCCGGCGCAGGCCGGAATCCAGTGACTGTGTGGCTCGGTTTTCGCGAAAAGCTAAACGTTTTGACGCCCGGCGAAAACCATTTCCTCGGCTACTGGATTCCGGCCTGCGCCGGAATGACGTGAGAGGGCACGGGCGCTTGTCGTTGGCACAAAAAAACCACGCCCGTCGCCGGGCGTGGTTCGCACCAGAACAACACTAGTCGTCAGTGACCCCGGCCGTGGCCTTCGCCCTGGTCGTCATCGCCCTGCCGGTCGTCGTAGCCGTGGGGTTTCTGTTCGCCCAGCTTGCCCGGCACGAACAGGTCGACCACGAAGCCGTCGTGGTCGGACACGCCAATCGCCTTGCGCACGTCGGTGGCGGTGACTGCGTCGGCGGCGGTCTGCGCGGGGGCGTCGAGGTCGGCGCGGCCGTACTGCATCTTCAGGAAGCGCAGGCGGGCGGACAGGTTCAGCAGCGCATGGTCGAGCACCTGCACGGTGGGCACTTCGCGGCCGGAATTGCCGGAACCCGCCTGCGTGTAGCCCTGGATGGGGCCGAACTTCTCGGTGAACAGGAAGGAGTAGCGGTCGTTCTTCGGCACCGATTCCACCGCGTTCCACAGCGCCGGCTGCACGATGTTCTTGCCGAGCTTGAGCTGGTTCTCGCTGTCCTTGTACTTGCCCGAGATCAGGCCGACCGTGTCCACCCAGCCATCGCTGAACTGATAGGCGTTGAAATCGCCCACCACCATCAGCGGCTGCCACGGGTTGGTGGTCTGCAGCTGCTGCACCTGGCGGGCCAGCGACGTGGCCTGCAGGAAGCGCTTCTGGCGGTCGCGCACGGCGGTGGCGTCGTCCTTGTCCACGTTGGTGCGTGCCTTGGCGTGCACGGAGATCACCTGGAAGCGCACGCCGCGCGCTTCGGCCGTGAGCAGCAGCGGCGGATGGTCATGCACGAACGCGGTCTGGCCGTTGTCGTTCCAGCTTTCGTCGGCGGCGAGTTGCTGCACTGACACCACGTGGACGCGATCGCTGCGCACGAGGAAGCCCACGTTGATGCCGCTCGGGTCGTGGCCCGGCAGCAGGTAGGCCTGGTACTTGGCGCGGTAGTCGTCGTTCAACTGCTGGGCCAGGCCCTGCAGCAGCGGCAGGCTCTTCACTTCCTCCACCGACAGCACGTCGGGCAGCTGCAGCACGTTGCCGATGTAGGCAGACAGGCGCTGCGTCTTCAGCGTCACCTCGTCGGCGGTCGGCTCCTTGCTGTTGCCGCTGCAGGTGTAGACGGTGTTGAACTCGCTGTCGCAGAAGCGCTCGGTGTTGAACGCGCCGATGCGCAGCGCATACGGCGCGGTGGGCGAGACCGCGTCCGGCACCTGCGCGACGTGCTTGAGCTTGATGGAGGTCGGGATGAACGTGTACGCGCCGAAGTCGTAGGAGATGATGCCTTCCGCGCGGAACGTGGTGCCCGCCACGAACGGCGTGTTGAGCGGCACGGCGCCGAAGTCGGCGGTGTTCATCTTGAACACCTCGGGGTTGCCGCTCCAGTTGGGCAGCGTCACGCCGTCGGGCACCTGCACGCCGTAACGCACGCCCGGCAGGCGCAGCGAGCGCTTGCCGTTCGCCGTGATGCTGACCTCGGCGTAGGGCTGGTTGCTGAAGCGCTTGTTGCCCGTGTTGATCATGCCGTTCTCGATCACCACGCGCATGCCGACGAAGCACTGGAAGTTGGTGGCGCCGCAAGACAGCTTGTCCGGATCGGACGAAGGAATCTTGTCGCCGAACACGACCGGCGCCGGCAGGCGGGCGCCGTGCGCGGTGACGCTGACGGTGGCGTTCTTCAGCTCGGGCAGGTTGTAGTAGTTGTCGACGGTGGCTTCCACGTCCACCACGTCGCCCATCGCCACCGTGGGCTTGGTCGAGGTGAACACATAGATGCCGTTGGAGGTCAGCGGGTCGGCATCGGCGCGGGCGTCCGGCGTCTGCATGGTGAAGCCGTTCGGGCCCACGGCGGTGACGATGTTGCCCTTGGTGATCACCGACTTGCCGACCAGCGGCGAGATCTGCTCGCGGCCCTGGATCTGCCAGATCTCGGCGGCCACGGGGATGTCGTACAGGATCGCGCCCATGGCGGTGTCGCGCGCCAGTGGGATGTTGCCGCTCGGCTGGCTCAGCTTGACGTCGAAGGCCTTGTCGTCGCTGGGCGTGGTGCGGCCGTGCACGATCACGTTGAAGCTGGCCTGGGTCTGGCCTTCGGCAATGGTCAGGGTGGTGTCGAGCGCGTCGTAGTCGCCGTTCGCCGCGATGGCCGTGCCGTCCTGCGTGGCGGCATGCACGGTGGCGCCGCCAGTCGGCGCGGGCTGGGCGAGGGTGACCGTGAACGGCATGCTGACGTCGCCGGCACCGCGCACCTTGACGCTGGAATCGGCGATGGAGAACGACTGGCCCAGGATCACGCACGGGCTGGTGCTGTTGTGCGGCGCGGTGGGCGAGGCCACCACGAAATCGGACTGGTTGTCGCCGGTGTTCACCGGCAGGCCGGCCGCGTCGAGCTTGCGCGCATAGCCCTTGTCGGCGTTGGTGCTGCCCAGCGAGGCCAGCGGGTTGCCGGCCTTGTACGCGGAGCCGGCGGACAGGCCCACCTGGTCGATCAACTGGCCGGAGCCGTCGAGCAGGGCGAGGCCGCCGTCGTCAGTCACGCCGGTGCTGTACTTGATGTCGCCGGGCGCATTGCCGGAATAACCACCGCTGGCGCCATTGGTCAGCAACAGATAGCAGCCCGAGGCAATGGACGTGCCGCTGGGCAGGGTCAGGCGCGTGCCGACGGTGCCGCTCGCGTTGGAGGCGTTGAACTTGTAGCCGGACAGATCCAGCGCCTTGGTGCCGCTGTTGAACAGCTCGACGAATTCATCGTTGCCCCCGGCGGGCCCGCGGACGCGAAACTGGCTGATGCTCAGGTCGGCTGCCTGCGCGGACGTCGCGGACAGCAGGATGATCAGCGCGCTCCACAGGGCGCGCCGCACGTGCATTGGCTTCATTGACCACTCCCTTGCCTGGGTCCGGGGTGGACCCCATCGGGGAGGAGGCTAGTAAGTTATTGCGACAGTTTGGCGAAAGAGGCCGGGACTCTTGCACGAAACTGCGAAACCCATTGCGGTTTTTACGGCCGTGCGGGCCTTCGCCAGAGGCGGGCGAACCGGCATCGCCGCTGGGCGATGCCGGTCGTGCGGCCGATCAGGCCGCTTCGGACTTCAGCTTGCGCGGGCCATGCAGCAAGGCCTGGCGCACGTGCGCAACGACCAGATCCACTTCGTCGCTGCTCACCAGGAAGTGCGGGGTGAAGCGCAGCGAGTTGGTGCCGCCGTGGATCACGCCCACGCCGCGCTCGCGCATGTATTCCTCGGTGGAGTGCGCGCCGTAGCACTTGAACTCCGGCGACAGCTCGCAGGAGAACAGCAGGCCGGTGCCCTGCACCTTGGTGATCAGGCCGCCCAGTTCGTTCTTCAGCGCGTTGAGCTTGTCGACGAACTCCTTGCCGCGCTCGCGGATGTTGTCGCGCACCTCGTCGGTGAGCTCGTTGAGCGTGGCGAGCGCCACGTCCAGCGCGCGCGGGTTGGCCGTCATGGTGTTGCCGTAGATGCCCTTGCGGTACAGGTCGGCGGTGCGCTCGGTCACGGCCAGCACGGACAGCGGATACTGGCCGGCGTTGAGCGCCTTGGAGAAGGTTTCGAAATCCGGCGGCGCGAATTTCTCGAAGCCCGGGTAATCGGTGATCGACAGCACGCCGTGCGCGCGCAGGCCGGCCTGGATGGAGTCGACCAGCAGCAGCGAGCCGTGCGCTTCGGTCAGCGCGCGGGCCTTCTGGTAGAACTCCGGCGTCACCGCGCGGCCCGGGTCGCCTTCGCCCATCACGGGTTCAAGGAACATGGCCTCGATGAACCAGCCGTTCTTGTCCGCGTCGGCGAACACGGCTTCCAGCTGCGCCACGTCGTACGGCTGCACGGTGAGCAGCGTGTCCTCGTGGCGATAGCTGGCCAGGTGCTGCAGGTAGGTCTTGCGCGTGGAATCGGAATAGAGCGCCGGGCGGTCGGTGCGGCCGTGGAAGGCGCCCTTCACCGCCACGCGCTTGATGACGCGGCCCGCATGGCGGCCGCCGGCATCGGTGAGCAGCTTGGCGTTGACGTCGGCGATGCGGCAGGCCAGGCCCACCGACTCCGAGCCGGAGTTGAGCGCCAGGTAGCGCACGTACGGATTGCTGCCGCGGTTGCGGCCCAGCTCGCGATCCATCGCCTTGGCGAAACGCATCTGCGAGATGCTCGGCGTCATCACGTTGGCCATCACCTGCGGACGCGCGAGCGCGGCGTCGATGGCCGGATGGTTGTGGCCGAAGCCCAGCATGCCGTAGCCGCCGTTGTCGTGGATCACAGCGCCCTTGAAGCTCACAACCCACGGGCCGCGCGCCGCCGCCGGCAGGTACGGGTTGATGGCGTCGTCCGGATAGAAATTGACGAACTCCGTCTGCGCCTGCGCCAGTTGTTCGGCCTCGTCGAGCTTGAGGAAGTCGCCCAGCTCGCTGCGCAGTTCGCGATGTCGCGCAACCGCGTCGCCGATGGCCTGCGCCAGGTCAGGGTGGCTGGCCGCGAAACGCTCGATGGTGGCGTCGTCGAGGCCAGTGGTCAGCGGAGCGCCGCCGAATTCGCGCAACTCGCGCAGCTGATCAATCACGCCCATGGGTTCCTCCTTCAAGGTCGACTTGCCTGCCGTCCCGATGGCATGCGCATCGACATGTCTACGAATACATGGTGGAAACGCGTGACCGTTCAGCGTTTCCGCGATCCTTGGGGGATCATGTCGCATTGCGATCCATCACGGATGTGGCAACGCAACGACCGCCTGAGCATAACTCGGCGCTGTCGCCGCCGTAACCCCGGGTGACGCTTGTCACCCACGCTGCCTGACGCGGGCAACTGCTGGCAAACCCTTGCGCTGCCTAGCATGGCGGGCAGGGAGGAGATGCCATGGAAACATCCGTCGAAGTCATTGCCCGCTTGTCGGGAGCGGTCAAACGTTACGGCGCTTTAACGGCGCTGGACGGTATGGATCTCATGCTGCACCGCGGCGAATTGCTCGCCTTGCTGGGCCCCAACGGCGCCGGCAAAAGCACGGCGATCAGCCTGCTGCTGGGCCTGGTGCACGCCGACGCCGGACGCGTGGAATTGTTCGGCCGGCATCCGCAGGAGATCGACGCGCGTCGCCGCATCGGCGTGATGCTGCAATCCGCTGCCCTGCCGGGGACCTTGCGCGTATCTGAACTGTTGCGCCTGACCATGAGCTACTACCCCACGCCGCGGTCACTGGAAGAAAGCGCGCAGCTGGCAGGCATCACCGATCTACTGTCGCGGCGCTACGTGGCGCTTTCCGGCGGACAACAGCGTCGCGTGCAGTTCGCGCTGGCGCTGTGCGGGCGTCCGGAATTGCTGTTTCTCGATGAGCCCACTGTGGGCATGGACATCGACGCGCGACAGAAGCTATGGGTGGCGATTCGCCGCCTCGTTGCCGAAGGCTGCGCGGTGGTGCTCACCACGCATTACCTGGAAGAAGCCGAAGCACTCGCGCAACGCGTGGTGGTGTTGGGCAAGGGCCGCGTGCTGAGCGAAGGCAGTGTGGATGCGTTGCGTTCGCGCGTGGCGATGACGCGCATCCGCTGCGTCAGCGATCTGGATGCGGCGGCCTTGATGCGATGGCCGCACGTCGCGCATGCCGAACGCGATGGCGTGCATATCCATGTGCACACCGATGCGCCGGAGAACGTCTTGCGCCGCCTGCTCGATGCCGATCCCGCCCTGTCGGAGCTGGAAGTGCGCCGTGCCGGCCTCGCCGAAGCCTTTACCGAATTGACCCGCGAAGACGTTCCGGAAAAGGAGGTTGCCTGATGTCCGCCATCACCATCGCATCGCCCGCCAGCGGCATGAGCCTGCGCGGCGTGTTCGGCGCCTACGCGGCGGAAGCGCGCAGCGAGTGCCTGCGTTATCTCCGGTCGCCCGGGTTCCTGCTGCCGGTGACGCTGTTCCCGACCATGTTCTACGTGCTGTTCGGCATCGTGATGAACCGCAATGCCGACGCGGCTACGGCTCGCTATCTGCTCGCCAGCTACAGCGTGTTCGGGGTGATGAGTCCGGGCCTGTTCGGCTTCGGCGTGTCGCTGGCGATGGAGCGCGAGAACGGCCTGCTCACCTTGAAGCGCGCGTTGCCCATGCCACCGGGCGCCTACCTGCTGGGCAAGATGCTGATGGCGATGCTGGCGGCGGGCGTGGTGATCGTGCTGCTGCTGGCGCTGGCGGTGGGCTTTGCGCATGTGCAGGTGAGCGCGATGCAGGCGCTGGCGCTGCTTGCCACCGGCATGTTCGGCGTGTTGCCGTTCTGCGCGCTGGGCATGCTGGTGGGCGCGCTGGTCAAGGGGCAGGGCGCGCCGGGTGTGATCAACATCATCTACCTGCCTATGTCCTTTCTTTCGGGCCTGTGGATTCCGCTGTCGATGTTGCCGACGGTGCTGCAGCGCATCGCACCCGTCTGGCCCAGCGCCCATCTGCACCTGATCGCCTTGCAGGCGCTGGGCGTGAGGCATACCGGCATAGGGCTCCATGGCGCGGTGTTGCTGGCGTACACGGCGGTGTTCTTCCTGCTGGCGGCGCGCCGCCTGCGTCGGCTCGGTTGAAGTAGCATGCACGGTGGGCAGCGGGATCACGGGGAGACGGGCACAGTGCGCGAATGGCTGCGAGCATGGTTCAAGCCGGCGCCGGATTCGCTGGTGGCCATTGGCATCCAGAAGGGCAAGTCGCCCTGGACGGACGCCGTGCATCTGCTGTGGTCGGTGTGGGTGTTCGTGACCCCGCTGTTCGGCCAGTACACATGGCGATGGGCGCTGCTGACGCTGGTGTCGTATCCGGTATTCCTGTTCCTCTACGCGCAATGCTGCGTCGCCTCGCGCCGTCGCTCGCGCTACTTCGCGCTGTGCCTGGTCGCCATGTCGCTGCTGCTGTTGCCCTGGTATCCCAGCGGGCTGACGTATTTCGTGTACGGCACCATCATGCTGCGCAGCGGCCGCATGGAGCTAAGCCGCTACATGGCCTCGCTGATCGTGCTCAACGCGCTGCTCATCGCGGAGGTGACGCTGCTGCACTACGTGTGGCAGGCGGTGATCTGGATACCATTGACGTCGATCATCATCGGCCTGGTCGTGCACGCCGAGCGCCTGAGCGACGAGAAGGAGGCCGAGCTGCGCCTTTCGCACGACGAGGTGCGCCGGCTGGCCGCGCTGGCCGAACGCGAACGCATCGGTCGCGACCTGCATGACCTGCTGGGCCACACCTTGTCGCTGATCACGCTGAAGCTGGAGCTGTCGCGCAAGCTGTTCGACCGCGACAGCGAGGCGGCCAAGCGCGAGCTGGCCGATGCCGAGCGCGTAGCTCGCCATGCCTTGTCGGAAGTGCGCACGGCGGTATCCGGCATTCGCGCGACGGATCTCGCGGCGGAGCTGGCGGCCGCGCGCCTGATGCTGGAGTCCTCGGCGGTGTCGTTCGAGTGCGGCGAGCTGCCGCCGTCGCTGCCGGTGGAACTGGAGCGCAGCCTTGCCCTGGTGCTGCGCGAAGCGGTGACCAATATCGCCAGGCACGCCCGCGCCAGCCGGGCGCGCGTGACGGCCGTGGTGGCCAATCAGAACCTCAAGCTCAGCATCGAAGACGACGGCCGCGGCGGCATCGACGCGCACGGTAATGGCCTCAAGGGCATGCACGAGCGCGTGCGTGCGCTGGGCGGCGCGCTCGATGTGGTTTCTCCGCCGGGGCGGGGCACGCGGCTGGACATCACCGTGCCCTTGCGAGCGCGTTCGGCGACGCGCGATCTTGCCGCCGACAACGGCGTGACGGAAAGCGATGCGTGGTCGACGCAGGAGCGCCACGCGACATGAAGGCCGGGTTCGACACGCCGTCCGCCGCAATGAATGACAGGAGTGCTGCATGATTCGTGTATTGCTGGCCGAGGATCAGGCCATGGTGCGTGGCGCGCTGTCTGCGCTGCTCAATCTCGAGAGCGACATCGAGGTGCTGGGTTCCGCAGCGGATGGCGAGGCCGCGTGGCGCGAGCTGCAGCGGCTGAAACCCGACGTGCTCGTCACCGACATCGAGATGCCGGGCCTGACCGGGCTGGAGCTGGCCCAGCGCATCCAGCGGCACGAGCTGCCGATGAAGGTGATCATCGTGACCACGTTCGCGCGCCCGGGCTTTCTGCGCCGCGCGCTCGATGCGGGCGTGTCGGGCTATCTGCTAAAGGACGCGCCGGCGGAGAATCTCGCCGAGGCCTTGCGCATGGTTCATCGCGGCGGGCGCGCCATCGATCCCCAGCTGGCGTTGGAAGCCTGGTCGGAAGCCGATCCGCTCAACGACCGCGAACGCCAGGTGCTGCGCCTGGCCGGCGAGGGACAGGCAGCCAGCGACATCGCCGCCCAGCTCAACCTGTCGCATGGCACCGTGCGCAACTACCTGTCCGAAGCCATCGGCAAGCTGGGTGCGGCCAACCGCATCGAAGCCTACCGGCTGGCCCGCCAGAAGGGCTGGCTGTAGCCGGCATGAGCTTCTCGCTGTTCCCATGGATCAGCCGACTGTTCTGGCTGTGCCTGGCCATGGCCGTCGCAGGGTGCGCCAATCGCCCGGCGTCGCTCGCCAACGACGCCTACATCTGGCAACGGCAATGGACGCCGGCCCTGCTGCACGCCATGGCGGAGGACGGACAACCCGTGCGCGCTTGGCGTGTGCTTGCCGGCGAGATGGACGGACAGGGACGCTGGCGCATGTTCACGCCCGACTGGAACGCGCTGGCGGCAAGCGGCAAGCCGGTCGTTGCGGTGGTGCGCATCGAAGGCCAGCTGCAACAGTGGAACGAGGCGGCCTTGCTTGCGGACGTGCAGTCGGTGCTCGCCACGTGGCGGCAGCAGAAGATCGTGCTGGCCGGCGTGGAGATCGATCACGATTGCGCCACCTCGCGCCTGCCGGCCTATGCGCATTTCCTGCAGGCCTTGCGGCCTTCGCTGTTGCTGGGCGAACGCCTTTCGGTGACCGCGTTGCCGACCTGGCTGGACAGCCCGCGACTCGATGCCTTGCTGGATCAGGTGGACGAAGCCGTGCTGCAGGTGCATGCCGTGCAATCGCCGCGTGCGGGCCTGTTCAATCCCGACATGGCGCGCGCGTGGATGACGGCCTTCGCGCGGCATACCCGCAAGCCCTGGCGCGTCGCCCTACCGGCCTACGGCACGCGGGTGAGTTGGGACGCGCAGGGGCGCGTGTCGGCCATCGAAAGCGAACGGCCCACGCTGGTCGGCGACGAAGGGGCGACCGAGCTGTTCGCCGATCCGCGCGCCATGCAGCGCTTCGTGGCGTCGTTGGAGGCGAACGCGCCACATGGTTTGGCCGGCATCGTGTGGTTCCGCCTGCCCACCGGCGAGGATGCGCGGGCCTGGAGCGGGGCGAGCTGGCGGTCCGTGCTGGGACGCGTGCCGTTGCAGGCATCGCTGACGGCATTGGCGACCGGCACGGAGGATGCGCATCGCTACGACGTGTGGCTGGTCAACGAAGGCGACGCGGACATGCCGTTGCCGCCGCTCGTGCGCATCGAAGGCGCTTGCGCCGCTGCCGACGGCATCAACGGCTATGTGCTGCAGCGTGGTGAACGCGGGCTCTATCTTCAGCGCACGCGCGTCGGCGTGCTGCGCGCGGGGCGCCAGCTGGCGGCGGGATGGCTGCGCTGCGATGACGCGCCCGCGTTGCGCATCGAATCCTGAGCGCGACTTTCCACCATAATTGCGCGGTCTGGGCGCGGAGCGCCCCTTATCAGGTAAAGCCATGTACAAGCGCCCATGGATTGTCGCTGCGGTGGTCGCCGGTCTCGCCGGCGCCGTTGCCTGGGCCTGCGGCCCCATGTTTCCCAACCAGTTGCTGGACCAGCGCGCGGCGACGCTGAAATCCGCGCCGCAGAACAGCTTTGCGTTCGAGGCGGCACGGCTGTTGCCCGCCACCGACAAGCTTGAAAGCAACGAGCCCGCGCCGTACGGCGACGACAAGAAGGGCGACGAGGCCCAGGCCAGCTCGCTGGACGTGACCGTGGCGCAGCTGGCGCGCATCAAGACGCTGCGCGAGCTTCCCACGGGCGACGAAGCGTTCGAGCAGGGCAAGGATCTGCCCGCGGACCTGCGCGCCTACGTGGCCGGCGCGCTGGATTTCAGCCGCGACCAGCAGGACAAGGCCGCCGCACGCTTCGAGCAGGTGTTGGCCCTGCCGCCGGAGCAGGCGCGGCTGCGCTCGGTGTGGGCGGCCTACATGCTGGGCCGCATCCATGCGGCCAAGGCCAACGACGCGGCAGCCGATGCCGCCGTGTTCCAGCGCGAACGGGCCGTGGCCGCCAAGGCTTTCCAACTGGCGCGCACGCGCGCGGTGGATGGCGCATCCGATACGCAGGGCCTGGCTGTTTCCAGCTTTGGCGAAGAGGCGCGGCTCTATCTCTATGACCACGGCACGCAATGCAGCTGGGGCGACTTGTATGGCGTCGCTACGGAGGCGGTCGACGGTGCGGACGCTGACGGCGAGCACGAAAAGGACAGCCAGGCCCCGGCCAAGGGCGCCGGCTGTGGGCGTGGCCTGGCGGCGGACGATCTCAAGCGCGCCATCACACTCTACGCAGCGCAGGCGGGGCATCAGTCCGACAGTGCGGTGAATTCGCTGGTGGCGGTGGCCGACTTCAGCATGCGCCAGCCGCAACTGCTCGATCAGCTGATCGACAGCCCGGTGGCGCAACGTCTGCTGGTCGCTTACGCGCTGGCGCGCATGGGCGGCGAGCCCGACGACACGGCTGCAAACGCCGCGAAGCCGAAAGTCGATCCGCGCCTGACTGCACTCGTGCAGGCCATCAAAAAGCGCGGGCTGGATCATGTCGCCGGTGCGGACCGGCTCGCCTCGCTGGCCTATTCGCTGGGCAACTACGATCTGGCCGCCACGCTGGCGGGCGAGTCCTCCGGCCCGCTGGCCGATTGGGTGCGCGCGAAGCTCGCGCTGCAGAAGGGCGACATGGCGGCGGCCAACGCCGCCTATGCCGCCGCGGCGAAGGCGTTCCCGAAGGCGGACGATCCGCAGGCCGCGCTGGAGCCCGGCAACGTGCACCTGATCTTGGGCGAACAAGGCGTGCTGGCGCTGGCGCGCGGCGAGTACGTCGAAGCGATGGGCCACCTGTACGACGCCGCCTCCGCGGTGGGCGGCGACGGCAACGAGTACGAGGACGAAGGCGACGGCGTGGGCATGGGCTATGGCAACGACGCCGCCTATGTCGCCGAGCGCGTGCTGACGGTGGACGAACTCAAGCGCTTCGTCGATGCGCGTGCTCCCGAGTCGCTCAATCCGAAGGACAAGCCGGCCGACGGCTATTACCGCAGCCTTCCGCTGGCCGACAACCTGCGCTGGCTGCTGGCGCGCCGCCTGATGCGCGCGGGCCGGTACGACGAGGCGTTCGCGTATTTCCCCAAGGACGACGATCCGCGCATCGCCATGCAGGACGACAACGGCAAGCCGCAACCGGCCAACCTGCGCAGCAAGGCTCGGGCCTATGCCCAGGCCATGCACGATGGCCAGCACGCATGGACCGACATCGGCAAGGCGCAGGCGCTGTATGCGGCCGCCGTGATCGCGCGCGAGAACGGCATGGAGATCCTCGGCTACGAACAGAGCCCGGATTTCCAGGACAACGGCGGCTCCTTCCAGGGCGGCAGCGGCCAGGCGCCGGAATCGCTGAAGCAGGCCTACGTGACCGACGGCGAGCGCCAGCGCTACGCCGACAGCGTGGCCAGGCCCGATTACCGCTTCCACTACCGCTATATCGCGGCGGACGAGGCATCTCGCGCGGCCGACCTGTTGCCGCCGCGCTCGCAGGCCTTTGCCGCCGTGTTGTGCCAAGCCACCGGCTGGATGCTGGAAGGCCCGCCGGACTATGAAGATCACTACCAGTATTACGGCGACCCCAAGCCCGATCAGCCGTCCGAACGCGAACGCCACGCCGCCGCGCTTTACCAGCGCTACGTGAAGCAAGGCCCGTACGTGGCATGGGCCGCGGATTTCGGCCGCGACTGCGAAGAGCCCGATTTCGACGGCGCCCGCGCGCTCAAGCGATCTGCGCAGGTGCGAGCGGTGAAGCATGCCGTGCGCGATTATTTCCCGTATGAGTTGGGCGCTTTCGTGCTTGTCGTGGCTGGTTTCGCGGGTTGGCTGGCGCGCCGCCGCCGGCGAAAAACCGCGGTCTGAGCGGGCAGACCGGGGTTTTGCGCGATAATGCCCCATTCGACGCAAGTACCCCGCCCGTGAAGAAGACCGATTTCGATTTTGAGTTGCCGCCCGAGCTGATCGCGCAGGCGCCGCTGGCCGAGCGTTCGGCCAGCCGCATGCTGGTGCTCGACGTGGAGGCGCAGTCGCGGCAGGACCGCATGTTCCGCGACCTGCCGGACTACCTGCGCCAGGGCGACCTGCTGGTGTTCAACGACACGCGCGTGCTGCCCGCGCGCCTGTACGGGCGCAAGGACACCGGCGGGCAGGTGGAGATCCTGATCGAGCGTGTCACCGGCGCGCACGAAGCCACCGTGCAACTGGGCGTGAGCAAGAAGCCGAAGGAGGGCGGGCGCATCGAACTGGCCGATGGCAGCCATGCCGTGGTGCTGGGACGCGACGAATCGTTCTTCCGCCTGCGCTTCGAATCGCCCGACCCGCTGGAACGCCTGTTGCTGCGCCTGGGCGAAATGCCCTTGCCCCCGTACATCGAGCGCCACGCGGACGCCAGCGACATGGAGCGCTATCAGACCGTCTTCGCGCGCGAGCCCGGCGCGGTCGCGGCGCCCACCGCGGGCCTGCATTTCGACGACGCGATGCTGGCGACGCTGCGCGAGCGTGGCGTGCAGTTCGGCTACGTGACCCTGCACGTGGGCGCCGGCACGTTCCAGCCCGTGCGCGCGGATGACATCAAGGATCACCAGATGCATCGCGAGTGGCTCAACGTGGGCGCGAGCCTGGTGGAACAGATCCGCCGCACGCGGGCCGCGGGAGGGCGTGTGATCGCCGTGGGCACCACCGTGGTGCGCGCGCTGGAAAGCGCGGTGCGCGATGGCGAGCTGCAGCCGTTCGCGGGCGAAACGCAGATCTTCATCTTCCCCGGCTACCGGTTCTCCAGCATCGACGGCCTGCTGACCAACTTCCACCTGCCGCAATCGACCCTGCTGATGCTGGTGTCAGCGCTGGCGGGACGGGACTTCATGCTGGCTTCGTACCGCCATGCGGTGGAGCAGAAGTACCGGTTTTTCTCGTATGGGGATTCGATGCTGATACTGCCGCGCGGCAGCTCTTGACTCCCTCTCCCCTTTGGGGAGAGGGCTGGGGTGAGGGGTCAATCTTGCCTCATAGTTTCAAACTACGGCCTTCACGCAGAACTTAAGATCGCGCCGCTTTGATGAAACCACGCCGCGAGCACCCGCCCCTCACCTCGCCCCAACCCTCTCCCCAAAGGGGAGAGGGAGTGAACTGAGGCTCCGCGGAGCACGAAATCGCCAGACAGGCGATAATTCCCCTTATGACTTCCCTGACTTTCGAACTCCAGGCCACCGACGGCGCGGCCCGTCGCGGCCGCCTCACCTTTGACCGCGGCACGGTGGAAACGCCGGCCTTCATGCCCGTGGGCACCTATGGCTCGGTGAAGGCGATGACGCCGCGGGACATCCGCGAGATCGGCGCCGAGATCATCCTGGGCAATACCTTCCACCTGTATCTGCGCCCCGGCCTCGAGGTGATCGAGCAGTTCGGCGGGCTGCACAAGTTCATCGGCTGGGACAAGCCCATCCTCACGGATTCCGGCGGTTTCCAGGTGTTCTCTTTGGCGCACAAGCGCAAGATCACCGAGGAAGGCGTGGCGTTCGCCTCGCCGGTGGATGGCTCCAGGGTGTTCCTGTCGCCGGAAGAATCGATGCGCATCCAGAAGGTGCTCGATTCGGACATCGCGATGATCTTCGACGAATGCACGCCGTATCCCGCGACGGAAAAGGTGGCGTCCACGTCGATGGAGCTCAGCCTGCGCTGGGCCGAGCGTTCGCGCCGCGCCTTCAATGACCTGAAAAACCCCAATGCCTTGTTCGGCATCGTGCAGGGCAGCGTGTACGAGAATCTGCGCCGGCGCTCGGCGGAAGGCCTGGTCAACATCGGCTTCGACGGTTATGCCGTCGGTGGCCTGGCGGTGGGCGAACCCGAGGCGGAACGCAACCACACGCTGGATTTCACCGTGCCCCTGCTGCCGGCCGACAAGCCGCGCTACCTGATGGGCGTGGGCCGCCCGGAGGACATCGTGGAAGCGGTGCGTCGCGGCATCGACATGTTCGACTGCGTGATGCCCACGCGCAACGCGCGCAACGGCTTCCTGTTCACCGACCAGGGCACGCTGCGCATCCGCAACGCCAAGTACGCGCTGGACACCCGCGTGATCGAGGAAGGCTGCGACTGCTACGCCTGCAGCAACGGCTTCAGCCGCGCCTACCTGCGCCACCTGGACCGCTGCAACGAGATCCTCGGCAGCCAGCTCGCCACCATGCACAACCTGCGTCACTACCAGCGCCTGATGGCCGGCCTGCGCGACGCGATTGCCGCAGGGAAGCTGGACGACTTCGTGGCGGAGTTCTACGCACGAAGGGCAGGTGGTGTGGCCGCTTGAGGCGACCGTCCACCGTAGCCCGGATGGAGCGCAGCGCAATCCGGGGAAAGTCTGTGTCGGCACCCTGACGCGATTCAACCGTTCCGTTCACGCCCGTCATTCCGGCGCAGGCCGGAATCCAGTGGCCTCATGACACGGTTGTCGCGAGGAGCATGCGGCCTTTGGGCGAAAATCCTGCGTGGTCGCTACTGGATTCCGGCCTGCGCCGGAATGACGGGGTAGGAGGTCTCGGGGAACCTTCGGTGCCGCGCCCCGGTCCAGCCCCTTGGAAACCGCCCGCTCTGACGCCAGAACCTTTGCCGGGTGGGCCTTGCGGCGCATGCAGGGCCCGGGGGCGCGTGGCATAATCCACGATCTTTTATCAGGTGTTGTCAGAAAACTCTGTCAATACCGCTACTTGCGAGACAAGCTGATGAATCTTCCGATGTCGTTCGTGCTGGCCCAGGCCGCTCCCGCAGCCGGCCAGCAGGGCAATCCCCTGATGGGTCTGGCCTTGCCGATCCTGCTGCTGGTGGTCATGTTCTTCGTCATGATCCGCCCGCAGATGAAGCGCCAGAAGGAGCATCGCGCGATGATCTCCGCCCTGGCCAAGGGCGACGAAGTGGTCACGAATGGCGGTATTGCCGGCCGCGTGGACGACATCGGTGAGAGCTTCGTCACGGTCGAGATCGCGCCGAATGTGAAGATCAAGCTGCAGAAGGGCGCCGTGCAGCAGGTCCTGCCCAAGGGCACGCTGAAGTCGTCCTGACGACTTGCCGGGGCGGAGGGGTCCCGGTTCCACACGATGCATTGCTCGCCGCGGCCTGCCTCATGCCGCGGCTTTTGACGGATTCAAGGCATGAGTGATTTTCCACGCTGGAAATATGCGCTGGTCGCCATCGTACTGGTGCTCGGCATTGTCTATGCGTTGCCCAACGTGTTCCTGCCGGTGCCTGCCGTGCAGATCACGGCCAACCGCAACGGCACGGTCGACCAGTCGCTTCGACAGAAAGTGACCGACGCGCTCGCCAAGGCGAACGTGGCCAGCACCGGCGTCGAGCTCAACGGCGACCACCTGCTCGCCAGCTTCGCCAATCCCGACGCACAGAAGAGCGCGTCCGACGCGATCAAGGCCGCGCTGGGCGACGACTACACGGTGGCGTTCAACCTCAAGTCCACCGTGCCGCACTGGCTGATCGCCATCGGCGCGAAGTCGATGCCGCTGGGCCTGGACCTGCAGGGCGGCGTGCACTTCCTCATGCAGGTCGATCAGGACGACGTGATCGACAAGCAGGAAACGCGCTATGCGGACGACATCCGCAGCCTGCTGCGCGAAAAGAACATCCGCTACGAATCGGTGGTGCGCAACGCGCAGCGCGGGCAGGGCGTGTCGGTGGTGCTCAAGTCCGCCGAGGACCGCACGGCGGCCGCCAACGCCATCGCCGCCGACTACCCCGACCTCACGCTGACGGACGGCGCCACCACCGGCGATCGCTTCCCGATCAATGCCGTGGTGCGTCCGGACAAGCTGCGTGAGCTCTCGCTCAACACCATCCGCCAGAACCTGGGCACGCTGCGCAACCGCATCAACGCGCTGGGCGTGTCCGAGCCGATCATCCAGCAGCAGGGCGACAGCCGCATCGTGGTCGAGCTGGCCGGCGTGCAGGACACGGCCGAGGCCAAGAAGATCATCGGCGCCACCGCCACGCTGGAATACCGCGCCGGCTACGGCAACCCGCAGCAGGCCGTGGATGCCGCGCGCACCGGCATCGTTCCGCCGGATGCGCGCCTGTACAAGGATCGCGACGGTCGTCCGTACCTGCTGAGCAAGAACATCATCGTCACCGGCGACCAGCTGGTGGATGCCTCCTCGTCCTTCGACCAGCAGAGCGGCAGCCCCGCGGTGTCGGTCACGCTGAATGCGGCCGGCGCCAAGAAGATGCTGGACTTCACCACCGGCAACGTCGGCCGCCCGATGGGCGTGGTGTACGTGGAGCGCGTGGTCGACACCAAGGTCGTCGACGGCAAGGAAGTGCGCACGCCGAAGATCACCGAGGAGGTGATCAACTACGCCACCATCAACGGTGTGTTCGGCAAGAACTTCCAGACCACCGGCCTGCGCAGCCCGAAGGAAGCTTCCGAGCTGGCGCTGCTGCTCAAGGGCGGTTCGCTGGCCGCGCCGGTGGACATCGTCGAGGAGCGCGTGATCGGTCCCAGCCTGGGCCAGGACAACATCGCCAAGGGCCTGCGCGCCGTGACCCTGGGCCTTGCCCTGGTGCTGCTCGCCGCCGCCGTCTACTACAAGCTCTTTGGCCTGGTGGCCGACGTGGCGCTGTTCTTCAACCTGGTGATCCTGATCGCGGTGATGTCGGCGGTGGGCGTGACGCTCACCATGCCGGGCATCGCCGGTATCGTGCTGACGCTGGGCATGGCGATCGACGCGAACGTGCTGATCTGCGAACGCATACGCGAAGAACTGCGCAACGGTTCCTCGCCGCATGCGGCCATCCGCGCCGGTTACGACAAGGCGTGGGCCACCATTCTCGATGCCAACGTCACCCACCTGATCGCCGCGCTGGCGCTGACCACGATGGGCTCGGGCCCGATCAAGGGCTTCGGCGTGACGCTGCTAATCGGTATTTTGACCTCGATGTTCACCTCGGTCACCGTGACGCACGCGATCACCGCGCTGATCCACGGTCATCGCAAGCTCAAGACGCTGTCGGTCTGAAGAGGAACAGGAACTCATGGAAATCTTCAACCACAACGCAAACGTGAACTTCCTCGGCATGAGGAAGTTCAGTGTCGGCATCGCCGTGCTGCTGATGCTGGCCTCCATCGCGCTGATCGCGGTGAAGGGCCTCAACTATGGCCTGGACTTCACCGGCGGCGTGTCGCTGGTGATGGAATACGACCAGCCCGTGCAGGTCGGCGAAGTACGCGACGCCCTGGAGAAGGGCGGCATGGAGCATGCCCTGGTGCAGAGCCTGGGCGGCACCAAGGAAGTGTCCATCCGCCTGCAGCCGAAGGACGACCCGAACTCGGGCGTGGCCAACGGCGGCAAGGTGAACCTGGACAAGATCGCCGAGGACGTCACCAAGACCCTGCAGGCCGCACGCCCCGACGCCAAGCTCAAGAGCCGCGACTACGTGGGCTCGGCGGTCGGCGAGGAGCTGCGCAGCGACGGTATCGTCGCCGCCATCGTGGTGGTGCTGGGCATCGGCCTGTACCTGGGCATCCGCTTCGAGTGGCGCTTTGCCGTGGCGGCCATCGTCACCGAGGCGCACGACGCCCTGGTGACGGTGGGCATCTTCGCGCTGGTGCAGCGTGAGTTCGACCTGACGGTGCTGGCCTCGGTGCTGGCGGTGATCGGCTACTCCATCAACGACAAGGTGGTGGTGTTCGACCGCGTGCGCGAACTGTTCCGCCTGGCCCGCAAGGCAGAGCCGGAAGAGATCCTCAACCGCTCGATCAACAACACGCTGTCGCGAACCATCATCACCGCGCTGTTCACCGCGATCACCATGGCCGCGCTGTACTTCTTCGGTGGCCCGGCGGTGCACGGCTTCGCCATCACCATGCTGATCGGCATCCTGGTGGGTACGCTCTCCTCGATCTTCGTGGCGAGCCCCATCCTGCTGTGGCTGGGCGTGTCCAAGCAGGACCTGATGCCCAAGACCAAGGAAAACCCGGAGCTGGCACGCCGCCCGTAAGGCGTCCGTTCCGCCGATGGACATGGGAAGGCTCGGGGAAACCCGGGCCTTCTTTCGTTCGAGCGCCCTTGTCGAACGTCGCGCGCGCACCCACAGTGTCGGGGCCGCACAGGAGTCCGCACATGGAATGGAGCGACGTTCGCATCTTTCTCGCCGTGGCGCGCAAGGGATCGCTGGGCGCGGCAGCGCGCACCCTGCAACTCAGCCATCCCACGGTCGGGCGACGAATACGCGCGCTGGAACATGACGTGGGCCAGCCGCTGATCCAGCGGCACGACAACGGCATCCTCCTGACGGAGGCGGGCGCGCGGGTGCTGGCCGTGGCCGAAGAGATGGAGAGCGCCGCCATGGCCTTCCAGCGCCGCTTGGCGAGCGACGATGGCGTGTCGGGCCCGCTGCGCATTTCCTCGGCCGACTGGTTCGCCACCTACGTGCTGCCGCCCGTCATCGACGCGCTGCGACGCGAGCATCCGGATGTGCTGCCGGAACTGATGGTGAGTTCGCGACGCTTCGACCTGTCCCGGCGCGAGGCGGACATCGTGTTCCGTGTGGTGCCGTTCGACGAGCCCGGTGTCGTGCAATGCCGGCTGCTGCGCGTCGACTACGACCTGTATGCGCATCGCGATCAGCCGCGCGTCGCGCGTGGCGATGGCGGCGGGGCGAACCTTATCGTCATGGATACCTCCGAGCACAGCTATCCGGAAACGGAATGGCTGCGGGAGGCGCTGCCGCGCGCACGCGTGGCCGTCGTCGCCAATCATCGGGCCTTGCAGGCGCGCCTGTGCCAGCAAGGCATGGGACTGGCCGTGCTGCCGCGCGCCGTCGGCGACGCAACCGAGGGTTTGATTCGCGTGGAGTTGGGCGACGCGCCGCCGTCGCGCCATATCTGGATGGGCTACCACGAGGACATGCGAAGCATGCGTGGAGTTCGCGCACTGGCGGATACCGCGATGCGCCTGCTGGGGCCAGCCGCCGACGAAGGGCCCGAACATTCCTGAAGGGCTGACGCATTTTTGCGTCAGTGTGCGTGCACCGCGGCGATGGGCACGCTAGGGCTCCTTTCCCTGGAGCTCCCACGATGTGCATTGACGATCACGCGCTGTTCCTGTCATCCCCTTCGCCAGCACCTCGATCAGAGGGCGCTGCGGGTTTCCGCCGCTTGCAGCTTGGCGGCACGACGATCACGGCGCTGTGCGATGGCCATTTCGCGTTGTCGGTTCTCGATGTGCTTCGCGGTGGCGAAACGCCCATGCAGGCCTTGCTGGAGCGCGCTCGTCTTGGCGACGTCGTCAGCAGCCACGTCAACGCATTCCTGATCGAGGATGGCGCGCATCGCGTGCTGGTCGATGCGGGTGCGGGCGATCTGCAGGATGCAACGTTGGGCGGCATGTCGGCGCAGCTGGCGGCGGCAGGGCTGCATCCTGAGCAGATCGACACGGTGCTGCTGACGCATCTTCATCCGGACCATATCGGCGGCCTGACGCGCCACGGCATGGCGGTGTTCCCGCGCGCCGTGGTCCACGTGCCGCGCGCGGAGGCGGCCTTCTGGCTGGATGAAGCCGGTCGTGACGCGGTGGATGCCAGCGTGCGCGCGACGTTCGACCACGCGCGCCAAGTGCTCGCGCCGTACATGGCGGAAGGGCGCTATCGGGTTTTCGATCCTGGCGCTTCCTGGGGAGCCCTGACGGCGGAGCCCTTGGCGGGACACACCTGCGGGCACACGGGCTATCGGCTGCATACGGGCGAGGGAGACGTCGTGTTCTGCGGCGACCTGTTCCACGTCGCGTCCGTGCAACTGGCCGATCCCGGCGTCACCGTCTGCTACGACAGCGAGCCGGCGCAGGCTAGGCGCACCCGCGCGGCTTTCCTGGCGCAGGCGTGTCGTCGGGGCGACTTGGTCGCCGCAGCGCACGCGCCCTTTCCCGGATGGGGCCGGCTGGATGTGTCCGGCGACGGGTATGCGTGGCGTCCGCTCGCCTGAGTTACGGAGCCCGAACTGTATGAAGGCATTGAGACTTGACGCACAAAATTACGGCCAGCCTTCGCTTGACTGTCTTATATCGATCCATATCGTTAAATAAAGTTGACATTTCGTAAGAAAGCACTCTATTTTCAATAAAGGCTTTCTTTTCGTCAGCTTTGCGACAGCTTTGGGATGGGCGGTCGCGGGCATTCCAGGTCGCTGGAAGCCTTTAACGCGGCGCCGCAGGGGGGACCTCCGGCCCGCATCAGCCAGAAACATGAACTACCGGCCCGTAAGGGATGGCTGGTCGGGACTTTGTTGCCCTTTTCAGGGCGGTTCGGGGAGATCCAGTTGATGAAGGTTAGTCGTTTCAATCACCGCGTCCTGCGCCGGTCGTCGTTGGCGGCCGCGCTGACGTTGGGCCTGGCCGGCGTGGCCATGGCGCAGTCCACCACCGGCACCATCTTCGGCCAGGCCGAGGCCGGGGAGACCGTGACGGTCACCGGCACCACCGGCGTCACGCGTTCGGCCACGGTCGACGCCGGTGGCCGCTATCGCTTCAGCAACCTGCCGCTGGGCACCTACACGGTGACGCTGCAGAAGAACGGCGCCACCGTCGACACGCGCGACAACGTCGCCATCACCGTGAATGCCGGTACGGAGGTGTCGTTCGCCTCGGCGGCGTCGGCGAAGTCGCTGGCCTCGGTGACGGTGAGCGCCAACGCCTTGCCGGCCATCGACGTGTCGTCGGTGGATTCGCGCACCGTGATCGATTCCAAGACGCTCGAGCGCCTGCCGCTGGCGCGCAGCGCCGAGGCCATCGCGCTGCTCGCGCCGGGCGTGGTGCAGGGCAGTGACTACTTCCAGGGCCAGAAGGCGGGCTCGAACGTGGTGTCCTTCGGCGGCTCCTCGGTGAGCGAGAACGCCTATTACATCAACGGCTACAACACCACCGATCCGCTCAGCAACCTCGGCGGCATCGGCCTGCCTTATGGCGCCATCGACCAGCAGGAAATCTACACCGGCGGCTACAGCGCCATGTACGGCCGCTCCGACGGCGGCGTGATGAGCCAGGTGGGCAAGCGCGGCACCAACGACTGGCACTTCGGCGGACAGATCCTGTGGTCGCCCAAGTTCCTGGCGGAAGATCCCAAGACGGTGATGTTCCCCAACGCCTCGCTGCCCAACGGCTTCGAATACACCGACGACTCGCTGCCGGGCACCGCGTACCGTTCGCGCAAGAACAACGTGAAGTGGAACACCACCTACGACGCCTACGTGGGCGGTCCGCTGATCAAGGACAAGCTGTACTTCTTCGTCGCCGCCGAAGCGGAAAAGCAGGAGGGCCTGAGCACCTCCAGCGCCAGCGTGGCCCAGCCGAACAACACGTACTACAAGTACGACATCCCCAAGTACTACGTGAAGCTGGACTGGAACATCAACGACAGCAACATCCTCGAGCTGACCGGCATTTCCAACAAGACCTCGTACAGCGGCACGCAGTACGTCTATGACTACTCGGCCGGCGGCAACGGCAAGGAAGGCGGCTTCCTCGGGTACGACACGCACACCAAGACCGGTTCGGACATCTACATCGGCAAGTACACCAGCTACATCACCGACAACCTGACCTTCTCGGCCACCTACGGCCAGAACCGCGCCATCGACTACTCCAACGTGCCTGGCGTGGACCCCAGCCTGGCCTACCTGAGCGGCGCGACCAGCGAGGATCCGGCGATCACCGGCGGCACGCCGATCCGCAACAACAACACGATCCAGTACATCAAGAACCCCAACGCCAAGAACAAGACGCACGGCCTGCGCCTGGACGTGGAATACAAGCTGGGCGACCACACGCTGGCGGCCGGCATCGACAACATGCACTTCGCTGCCACCGACGAAGGCCAGCAGACCAGCGGCCCCGGCTACTGGTGGCGCTACGGCCACGCGACGGACCCGACCGTGCCGCTGGTGCCCGGCCTGGGCGTGGGCGCGCCGGGCGGCAACGGCTACTACGTGCGCAAGTACATCTTCATCACCACCACCAGCATGTCGGTGGACCAGAAGGCGCAGTACCTCGAGGATCGCTGGCAGGTCAACGACAAGCTGCTGCTGAGCCTGGGCCTGCGCGACGACCAGTTCACCAACTACAACGCGGTGGGCGAGTCGTACGTGAAGAACAAGAACCAGTGGGCGCCGCGCCTGGGCTTCAGCTGGGACGTGTTCGGCGATTCCACCTTCAAGGTGTTCGGCAACCTCGGCCGCTACTACCTCGCGCTGCCCAACAGCGTGGCGATCCGCGGTGCTTCGCCGTCCACCTACACCAACGAGTACTTCACCTATACGGGCATCGACGCCAATGGCAACCCCACCGGCCTGACGCCGATCGGCCCGGGCCCGGTGTCGTCCAACGGCGAATACGGCCAGACGCCGGATGCGAAGACGGTGACCGCGTCCAACCTCAAGTCGCAGTACCAGGACGAGATGATCCTGGGCTTCAACAAGACGCTGGGCGCGAACTGGGTGTACGGCGCCAAGGGCACGCTGCGCAAGCTGCGCTCGGCCATCGACGACGTGTGCGACATGGATCGCCTCGCGGCGAAGGTGGAAGCGCAGGGCATCGATGTCGATTCGGTCAACCTGCCCAACGGCTGCCTGATCTTCAACCCCGGCCGCACCAACGACTTCCTGCTGTCCAAGGTGGACGGCAGCGGCTACGAGAAGGTGAGCATGTCCAACAGCGACTGGGGCTTCACCTCCGGCGCCAAGCGCAAGTACTACGCGCTGGACCTGTTCCTGGAGCATCCGTTCGATGGCCGCTGGCAGGCGCGCGTGGATTACACCTTCTCGCGCAGCTACGGCAATACGGAAGGCCAGGTGCTGTCCACCATCGGCCAGGACGACATCTCCAAGACGCAGGACTGGGATGCCGCCTCGCTCATGGTCAACAGCAACGGCGTGCTCTCCAACGACCGCACGCATCAGCTGAAGGCCTACGGCACCTACATGATCTCGCCCGAGTGGATGGTGTCCGGCGCGGTGCGCATCCTGTCCGGCGCGCCGAAGGCCTGCCTGGGCTACTACGGCACGAATGAGAGTGACCCGGTCAGCTACGGCTCGGCCTATCGCTGGTGCGACGGCACGCCGTCGGTGCTCGGCAAGATTGGCCGCCTGCCGTGGCAGAAGATCATGGATCTGGGCGTGACCTACCGTCCGGCCTTCGCGGACAGCAAGCTCGCGTTCAATTTCAACATCTTCAACGTGTTCAACGAACGCCAGCCGACGGTGATCGACGCGACCTACGAGACGGCGCCCTATACGGTGTCCAACTCGTACGGCGCCTCGCTGTACCAGACCACGCCGCGTTACGGCCGCTTCTCGGTCACGTACGACTTCTGATGGGCTCCCCGGCCGAGACTCTCGGCCAAACCCGCGCGGAGTAGCCCTCCCGGCGCCGCGCGGTCACTTCGGGCAGGTAAATCAGGTCACTGGTTAGTTGTTCCCGCAAGCCGCCTTCCCCGGGCGGCTTTTTTTATGGGCGTTCAGGCGGTGGTGGCGGGCTCGGGCGCGGTGTCGACATCGGCGCGCGGCGTGTCGCCGGCTGGCGCCTTCTGCAGCACATGATGGGCAAGGCCATGCAGATCCAGTTGGTCCACCGGGATCGGCACGTAGTCCGGCCCGAAGGCGACCTCGCCGAACTTCCAGCCCGCCGGACGGCGCACCGCGCCCCAGAAGCGCTTGGCGGCATTCCAATGCAGGCCGATGAGGCCGTGGTTGTTGTCGTCGTCCACCATCGGGTCGCCCACGCCGGTGGGGCGCAGCGGTTCGTTGTACAGCGCGGTGCCGAAGATCACGTCCCAGATCGAGAACACCTGGCCGAAGTTGCAGTTGTGCAGGTTGGGGCGCGTGGGATCGACCAGCATGTGGTGCAGGCGATGGAACTTCGGCGACACCAGCACGCGGTTGAACACCGGGCCGAAGGCGATGCGCACGTTCGCATGCGAGAAGTTCTGCACCAGTTCGCCCATCAGCACCAGCCACGCGAACTGCTCGGGCTCCACGCCCATCACGATGCCCACGCAGGCCAGGATCATCGACTGGATGAAACCGTCGATGAGGCTGCCGCGGTCGTTCGTCCAGCAGCTCATCTGGCGCGTGCTGTGATGCATGCTGTGCAGCGCCCACCACCAGGGCAGCGCGTGCTGCAGGCGGTGCATCCAGTAGTACACGAGGTCGTAGACCACGTAGTAGCAGCCGAACAGCAGCCATGGATGCTGCTTCAGCCACGGCACCCAGTGCGTGATGGCGAGGGGCGAGGCGCTGGCATCGCCGGGGCCGGTGTCCGGGCCGCCGAAATAGTTGGCGATGGGCGTGAGGATGAGATAGCTGAAGATCGGGAAGATGCCCACCAGCATCATCACCGTGTACTGGAAGTCGACCTTGGTGAGCTTGCGGTTCTCCCATTTTTCCGCCGGCACGATGCTTTCCAGCGGGCGGAAGATCAGCCCGATCACGCACAGCTGGAACGCGGCGATAAGCAGCGAGGCGGAGATATCGCCCGGATCGCCGGCAAGGCCTTCCAGATGCAGGAACCGCAGCACCGGCAGCACGCCATGGCTGGCGAACCAGCTGACCAGTTGGGACCACAGTTCGGACATCGTCGACACCTTGCGAGGAAACGTGGACGGTCCTGCAGGTGGGAAGCAGCGAGGGGCGCTCTACAGAACCGGGCGGTTTAGGATACCGCCGGCGCCCGGCGGCATCCAATCCGGCAGGATTTTGCGCGGGCGACCTTTCAGCCGGCTGCCTGCAAGCCCCGGGTATCCTCACCGTCATTCCCGCGAAAGCGGGAATCCAGTGCCTTTTAGCGCTGAGTGCCAAAGCGAAAGACGCTGGATTCCCGCTTTCGCGGGAATGACGGCGAGGGGTACAAGACGTTGAGGGAAAACTTTGAGCAGGCTCTCAACGGCGTAGATGTTCGTCGAGTTCGCGCAGCCGCTCGGGCGTGCCCACATCGGCCCATGCGCCACGGTAGTGGCTGCCGCTGAGCTGCTGGCGGGCAATGGCGCGTTCGAGCAATGGCCTCAGCTTGAAGCGAGGCGGCTTCTGCTGCGCTCCGGCATCGTGGATGACGTCCCGCCACCCGTCGAGCAGTTCGCGGCGAAATACGCCGATGCCGCTATAGGTGAGGCGTGGTGCGCCGTCGTCCTGGATCAGGCCTTGCGCATCGAGGCTGAAGTCGCCATCGGGATGATGCGGCGGGTTGTCCACCAGCAGCAGATGCGCCGCGCCGGCCGGCTCGACGGGCAGGGTGGCAAACGGGGCATCGGTCCACACGTCGCCGCTGATGACGATGAAGGGCTCCGGCCCCAGCAGGCTCAGCGCATTGAGCATGCCGCCGCCGGTTTCCAGCGGCGTGGGGCCTTCATACGCGTAGCGGATGCGCATGCCCCAGCGCGAGCCGTCGCCCAGCGCTTCGGGAAACTGCTCGGCGAGGTGCGAGGTGTTGATCACCACGTAGCGCACGTCGATGGCGGCGAGTTTTTCCAGGTGCCATTCGATCAGCGCCTTGCCGCCCACCTTCAGCAAGGGCTTGGGCGTGTGGTTGGTGAGCGGACGCATGCGCTCGCCCAGGCCGGCGGCGAAGACCAGGGCGTGCCTCATGCGCGAACCTGCGTCAGATCGCGGCCTTCCGCATGGCGCTTCAGCAATGCGACGAAATCGGCCAGCTCCGGATAACTGCCCGCGACCTGGATGATGTAGTCGTAGACACGCGGCACGTCAGCGAGATAACCCGGCTTTCCATCGCGATACCACAGGCGATAGAACTGGCCGAGCACGCGCACGTGGCGATGCAGGCCGGTGAGGTCGAACCAGCGCAGGAATTGCTTGCTGGTCGTGGAGGCATCGATCACGCCGGCGCGCCGCAGCATCCAGCGATAGCGTTCCACCCAGCGTTCCACCCATTCGCGCGGCCAGACCACATAGGCGTCGCGCAGCAGCGATGCCAGGTCGTAGGTGATGGGGCCCGACAGCGCGCCCTGGAAGTCGATGACGCCGGGGGTGTTGTGGTCCACGATGAGCAGGTTGCGGCTGTGGTAATCGCGGTGCACAAAGCAGCGCGGCTGCTCCAGCGCGTTGTGGATGATGGTGGTGAACGCCGCCTCCAGCACGTCCCAGTCGCCACAGGTGGGCGTGTAGCCCAGGTGCCGCTGCAGGAACCATTCCGGCATCACCTCCAGGCCTTTCACCAGCATGGCGTGATCGAACGGTGGCAGGTCGGCGTGCTCCACGCGCGTCTGCATGAGCAGCAGCGCATCCATCGCGTCGCTGTACAGGGAGTCGAACGTCTCGTCGTTCAGGCGCGGCAGATAGAGGCGATGGCCCAGGTCCTCGATCAGCAGGAAGCCCTGGTCGAGATCGCTGGCGTACACCTTGGGCACGTGGATGCCGGCGGCGGCGAGGCGTTCGCCGATGCGTACCCATGGACGCGGATCTTCCTGCGCCGGGGGCGAATCCATCACGATCCAGCTCTTGCCGCCGCGCTCCACGCGCCAGTAACTGCGGAAGCTGGCATCGGAGGACGCCGGTGCGAGTTCAAGCGTGGCGTCACCCAGGGTGGCGCGGGTCCAGGCCAGTCGTGCGGCGGCGCGTTCGGAAGCGGTGGTCATGGCATGCGGCAAAGGGCGTTGCCGTGCAGCTTAGCGGCAGCGGCGCGCGAACTGTAGGCGCATAGCGCTGGCAAAAGGCGGCCCCTCTCTCCGCATCCGCCTCCCCAGACAGGGGAGAGAGGGGCCATGAAAAGCTATTACGAGAGGTTGTAGGCCTTCTCTTCGTGCAGCGAAATATCCAGGCCGATCTGCTCCTGCTCGTCGTCCACGCGCAGTCCCAGCGTCCAGTCGATCAGCTTGAGGATCAGCAGGCTCAGCACCGCGCTCCACACCACCGTGAAGCCCACGCCCTTGGCCTGGATCCACAGCTGGCCCCCCAGCGATTCCACCGTGCCGAAGCCGCCCAGCTTAGGCGATGCCAGCGGGCCGGTGAGCAGGGCGCCGACGATGCCGGCGACGGCATGCACGCCGAACACGTCCAGCGAATCGTCATAGCCGAGCTTGTGCTTGAGCCGTGTGGCGCTGAAGAAGCAGATCACGCCCGCGATTAGGCCCAGCACCAACGCGCCGCCCGGCCCGGCGGTGCCGGCCGCCGGCGTGACCGCGACGAGGCCGGCCACGGCGCCGGAGACGATGCCCAGCACGCTGGGGCGCCCATGCACTATCCACTCGACGAACAGCCAGCCCAGCGCGGCGGCGGCCGTGGCCACCTGCGTCGCCAGCATCGCCATGCCGGCACTGCCGTTCGCCGCGACGGCGGAGCCCGCGTTGAAACCGAACCAGCCCAGCCACAACAGGCTGGCGCCCATCACGGTATAGCCCAGGTTGTGCGGCGGCATCGGCACGTTGGGATAGCCGCGGCGCTTGCCGATCACCAGGCACGCCACCAGGCCTGCGATGCCGGCGTTGATGTGCACCACGGTGCCGCCGGCGAAATCGAGTACGCCCAGATCACCGAGGAAGGAGCCTGGTCCGCTCCACACCATGTGCGCCACCGGCAGGTAGACGATGGTCAGCCACAGCCCGCTGAACCACAGCAGCGCGCTGAATTTCATGCGCTCGGCGAAGGCGCCGATGATCAGCGCGGGCGTGATGATGGCGAAGGTGAGCTGGAACATCACGAACACGCTTTCCGGCACCGTCTGGTAGCGCGAGTCCGGCGTCAGCCCGGCGAGAAAGCCGCGATCCAGTCCGCCGATGAACGAGTGCAGGTTGGTCACGTGCGCCTGCATGCCCTCGGTGCTGAAGGCGAGCGAGTAGCCGTAGAGCATCCACAGCACCGACACCAGCGCGGTGATGGCGAAACACTGCATCAGCACCGACAGCAGATTCTTCGCGCGCACCATGCCGCCGTAGAACAGCGCCAGGCCGGGAATGGTCATCAGCAGCACGAGCGCGGTGGCCGTGAGCATCCACGCGGTGTCGCCGCTGTCGATATGCGTGGGGGCGGCGGCCTGCGCCCAGGCAGGCATGCTTGCCAGTACGCCCGCGCCCACGAACCCGAGCCGCGCCAGCGTGCGCGCCATTCCGATTCCCGATTCCCGATTCCCTATTCCCTGCTTACAAGGCATCGACGTCGACCTCCTGCGTGCGAATGCGGATGGCCTGCTCCAGCTCGCTCACGAACACCTTGCCGTCGCCGATCTTGCCGGTGCGGGCGGCACCGATGATGGCTTCCACGGCGCGGTCCAGTTGCTCGTCCGCCACCGCCACCTCCAGCTTCAGCTTGGGCAGGAAATCCACCACGTACTCGGCGCCCCGGTAGAGCTCGGTGTGCCCGTGCTGGCGGCCAAACCCCTTCACCTCGGTGACGGTCATGCCCGTCACGCCCACCTCCGTCAGCGCCTGGCGAACGTCGTCCAGCGTGAACGGCTTGATGATGGCCGTAATCCACTTCATCCCCAGCGCTCCCCGAGCGGTCGATATGTCGCGGTGCAGCAGGATGCGTGCCATGGGGACTCCCGCTCGGTCTGGCACCCCTCACCGTCATTCCCGCGCAGGCGGGAATCCAGTGACTTCAATGGGTTGCGAAAGGCGCTGGATCCCCGCCTGCGCAGGGAAGACGGCGAGGGCGCCCCCGCGCCCCGCGAGATTGCCCGCAAACAGCGCATCGCGGCCAGACGGATTCCCGCTTTTGGTGCATCGCCGCGGTTTGACCCCCAGGTCATTAATCAGTACCATTTTGGTACCGATTCCCGCAGTCCCCTGGCCGATATCCCCATGCTCCGCGTCAGCCGACTCACCGACTACGCCACGGTGGTGATGACCTGCATCGCCGCCCACCCGGACGACGTGCTCAGCACGGCGCAGATCGCCGATGAGACGCGCCTGGAACTGCCCACCCGGACGACGTGCTCAGCACGGCGCAGATCGCCGATGAGACGCGCCTGGAACTGCCCACCGTGAGCAAGCTGCTCAAGTCGCTGGGGCATGCGGGGCTGGTCGAATCCTTCCGCGGCGTCAACGGCGGCTACCGCCTGGCGCGGCCGGCCGGGGAGATTACCCTGGCGCAGATCGTCGAAGCGCTGGAAGGCCCCATCGGCATGACCGAATGCAGCCTCGCCGAAGGCCAGTGCGAGCGCGAGTCGCAATGCGGCGTGCGCGCCAACTGGCAACACGTCAACAGCGTCGTGGACAGCGCGCTGCGCGCCGTCAGCCTGTCCGACATGCTCAAACCACCCAGTCGCCGCATCGATATCCATCCGATCGGATGAACACGACGCATCCCTCGACCGAACGCGACGACGACAGAAGAACGCCATGACTACCGAAACCACCGAACGCAGTGATCTTTCCGCCACGACACTTCGCGACAACGCCGAAGTGGCCGAAGCGCTGGGTCGTCGCTACGAAGCCGGTTTCAGCACGGACATCGAGACCGAATACCTGCCGGCCGGCCTGTCCGAAGACATCGTGCGCCAGCTTTCCGCGCTCAAGAAAGAGCCCGAATGGATGACCGAATGGCGCGTGAAGGCCTATCGCCACTGGCTCACCATGCCCACGCCCGACTGGGCCAAGCTCAACCTCTCGCCCATCGACTACCAGGCCATCAGCTATTACGCCGCGCCGAAATCCGCACCCAAGTCGCTGGACGAGGTGGACCCCAAGCTGCTGGAAACCTACGACAAGCTCGGCGTGCCGCTGCACGAGCGCGCCAAGCTCGCCGGCGTGGCGGTGGATGCCGTGTTCGACTCGGTGTCGGTGGGCACCACCTTCCGCAAGGAACTGGCCGAGGCCGGCGTGATCTTCTGCTCCATGAGCGAGGCGATCCGCGAACATCCCGAACTGGTGCAGCAGTACCTCGGCAGCGTGGTGCCGGTGGGCGACAACTACTTCGCCGCGCTGAACTCCGCCGTGTTCTCCGACGGCTCGTTCGTGTTCATCCCCAAGGGCGTGCGCTGCCCGATGGAGCTGTCCACCTACTTCCGCATCAATGCGATCAATACCGGGCAGTTCGAGCGCACGCTGATCGTGTGCGAGGAAGGCGCCTACGTGTCGTACCTGGAAGGCTGCACCGCGCCCATGCGCGACGAGAATCAGCTGCACGCGGCCGTGGTGGAACTGGTCGCGCTGGAAAAGGCGCAGATCAAGTATTCCACCGTGCAGAACTGGTATCCGGGCGACGAGAACGGCGTCGGCGGCATCTACAACTTCGTGACCAAGCGCGGCGATTGCCGCGGCGACGACTCCAAGATTTCCTGGACGCAGGTGGAAACCGGCTCGGCCATCACCTGGAAATACCCCAGTTGCGTGCTGCGCGGCGACCGCTCGGTGGGCGAGTTCTATTCCGTCGCGCTGACGCATCATCGCCAGCAGGCCGATACCGGCACCAAGATGATCCACATCGGCAAGGGGACGAAGTCCAAGATCGTCTCCAAGGGCATCAGCGCCGGCCGCAGCAGCAACAGCTATCGCGGCCTGGTGAAGGTGGAGAAGGGCGCCGAGGGCGCGCGCAACTACACCCAGTGCGACAGCCTGCTGATTGGCAAGAAGTGCGGTGCGCACACTTTCCCGTACATGGAAGTGAAAAACCCCACCGCCATCGTCGAGCACGAGGCCACCACCTCGAAGATTTCCGACGACCAGCTGTTCTACTGCCGCAGCCGCGGCATCGGCGAGGAAGACGCCGTGTCGATGATCGTCGACGGCTTCTGCAAGCAGGTTTTCCGCGAACTGCCGATGGAGTTCGCGGTGGAAGCGAAGAAGCTGCTCGAAGTGTCGCTGGAAGGTGCAGTGGGATGAGTGCCGTGCGTTCATCGCATTGGGACGCGGTCTACAGCGGGAAAGACGAGGCGAAGACCAGCTGGTTCCGCCCGCATCTCGACGAGTCGCTGCGCCTGATCGATGCGCTGGACCTGCCGCGCCAGGCGCCCGTGCTGGACGTGGGCGGCGGCCGCTCCACCCTGGCCGAGGACCTGCTTGCGCGCGGTTTCAGCGATATCGGCGTGATGGATCTTTCCGCCGTTGCGCTGGATGAAACGAAACAGCGGCTCGGCGAGCATGCCGGCCGCGTGCACTGGATGACGGGCGACGTCACCGAAGTCGCGTTGCCGGCCGCGCATTACGCGCTGTGGCACGACCGTGCGGTGTTCCACTTCCTTGTCGATGCCGAAGACCGCGCGCGTTACGCTGCGGCCATGGCGCATGCGGTGCGCCCCGGCGGCCATGCCGTCATCGGAACCTTCGCGGCCGATGGCCCGAAACGCTGCAGCGGCCTGCCCGTGGCGCGTTACGACGCTTCGTCGCTCGCCGCGATGTTTGCCTCCGAATTCGAACCCGTTGCCCACAGCCGCGATGTGCATCGCACGCCGTCGGGCAACGAACAAGCTTTCACCTACGTCGTGCTCCGTCGCCGTGGCGACGCCGGCCACGCCTGATACCACCGAGTAGCCAACATGCTGAAGATCGAGAACCTGCACGCCCGCGTCGAGGGCAAGGACATCCTCAAGGGCCTCACGCTCACCGTGAACCCGGGCGAGGTGCACGCGATCATGGGCCCCAACGGCGCCGGCAAGTCCACGCTGGGCAACGTGCTCTCGGGCCGCGACGGCTATGAAGTGACCGCAGGTACGGTGACGTTCAATGGCGTCGACCTGCTGGCGCTGGAACCGGAAGAGCGCGCCGCGGCCGGCGTGTTCCTGGCCTTCCAGTACCCGGTGGAAATCCCCGGCGTGAACAACACCTACTTCCTGCGCGCCGCGCTCAACGCGCAGCGCAAGCAGCGTGGCGAGAAGGAGCTCGATTCCATGCAGTTCCTCAAGCTGGTGCGCGAGAAGCTGAAGATCATGCAGATCTCCGACGAGCTGCTGCATCGCGCCGTGAACGAGGGTTTCTCGGGCGGCGAGAAGAAGCGCAACGAGATCTTCCAGATGGCCGTGCTGGAACCGAAGCTGGCCATCCTCGACGAGACCGATTCGGGCCTGGACATCGACGCGCTCAAGCAGGTCGCGCAGGGCGTGAACGCGCTGCGTTCGGCCGAGCGCGGCTTCCTCGTCATTACGCATTACCAGCGCCTGCTCGACTACATCGAGCCGGATTTCGTGCACGTGCTAGCCGATGGCCGCATCGTGCAGAGCGGCGACAAGACGCTGGCGCTGAAGCTGGAAGAGCAGGGCTACTCCTGGGTGAACGACAAGGATCCCGCGCTGACCGGAGCCTCGGCATGAGCGAGCCGCAGCGCACCCCATTCGTCGATTCCCTGCTGGAGGCCGCCGCGCAGGTGCAGCTGCCCGGCACGGGCATCGGCTGGCTGGATGCCGCGCGCCGCGAGAACCTCCAGGCGTTCGCCGCTGGTGGTCTGCCCGACACGCGCACGGAAGCCTGGAAGTACACCGCGCTCCGCGCGCTCGGCCAGCGACGTTTCGCTGCGGGCGACGCGACAGCGGCGACGCGTCCCGTCGACGTGGCGGGCTTTGCCTTGCCGGGCATCGAGGGTCCTTCGCTGGTCTTCGTCAACGGCGTGTTCCGCGCGGATCTTTCGCAGGTGGATCACCTGCCAGCAGGCCTGAGCCTGCAGCCGCTGTCGCAGGCGCTGCAGGGCGATGCGGAGCCGCTGCGCTTCGCGCTGTCGCGTCATTACCGCGAGGGCGGCGACGTCTTCGCCCGCCTCAATGCGGCGCTTGCCGGTGACGGCGTGGTGCTGCGCGTGGCGGCGGGAGCGCGGGTCGACCAACCTGTGCGCTTGCTGTTTATCGGCGCGCCGGCTGAGGGTGCGCTGGCATGGCACGTGCGGCACGTGGTGGAACTGGGCGAAGGCGCGGAGCTTTCGCTGGTCGAGCAGCATGTGTCGCTGGGCGCGCATCAGGACCTGGGCACGCAGGTGGCCGACATCGTGTTGCGCAAGGGCGCGACGCTGCGCCACGTGACGCTGCAGCATGCCTCGGAAGGCAGTGCGCTGGTGCGTCATGACAGTGTCCACCTGGATGCCGACGCCCATGCGGCGATGTACGTGATGGAGCTGGGCGGCTCGCTGGTGCGTCACGATCTGCACGCCGTGCTGGCGGGCGACCGCTCCCGCCTGGATACGCGCGGCGTGTTTGCGCTGCGCGGCCGGCAGCATGTCGATACGCAGATGTCGATCCGCCACCAGGCCTTGAACACGGCATCGGAATCCGTGTGGCGCGGCGTGGCCGACGAGCGTTCGCGCGGTGTGTTCCGCGGCGCCATCGTGGTGGCCGAGGGCGCGGACGGCAGCGACGCCAGCCTCAGCAGCAAGAACCTCCTGCTCTCCGGCCAGGCCGAGATCGACACCAAGCCCGAGCTGGAAATCTACGCGGACGAAGTGAAGGCCGCGCACGGCGCCACTGTCGGCCAGCTCGATGAGCGCTCGCTGTTCTACCTGCGCTCGCGCGGCATCCCGCTGGCGGAAGCCCGCGCCATGCTCACCGCCGCCTTCTGCCGCGCCGTGTTCGACGGCCTGGCGGATGACGGCCTGCGCGAGCACATCAACAACCAGCTGATGACGCACCTGCCCTCCGCCTGAGCGGCGGCCGACAGCACACTGGCGAAAGGATCACGATGAACGCACAGACCCGCCCGAGCCCGACTGTTTTCGACGTGCAGCGCGTTCGCGCCGATTTCCCGCTGCTGTCACGCACCGTGCACGACAAGCCGCTGATCTATTTCGACAACGCCAACACCAGCCAGAAACCGTTGAGCGTGATCGAGGCGGTGGACCAGCATTACCGCCTGCGCAACGCCAACGTGTCGCGCGCGGTACACCTGCTCGGCGAGGAAGCCACGGCGGCCTATGAAGGCTCCCGCGACAAGCTGGCGCGCTTCATCAACGCGACCTCGCGCAACGAGGTGATCCTCACCTCGGGCACCACGCAGGCGATGAACCTGATTGCCTACAGCTTCGCGATGCCGCGGCTGAAGGAAGGCGACAGCATCCTCACCACCGTGATGGAGCACCACGCCAACATCGTGCCGTGGCAGATCGTGGCCTCGCGCACAGGCGCCACGGTGAAGGCCGCGCCCATCGACGACCGCGGCGAGCTGATCCTCGACAAGTATTTCGAGATGCTCACGCCCGACGTGAAGCTGGCCTGCGTCACTCACGTGTCCAACGTGCTGGGCACGGTCAACCCGGTGCGCGAGATCGCCCGCGAATGCCGCAAGCGCGGCATCCCGCTGGTAGTGGATGGCTCGCAGGCCGTGCCGCATCGGCCGGTGGACGTGCAGGCCATTGGCTGCGACTTCTACGCCTTCACCGGGCACAAGATGCTGTCGCCCACGGGCACCGGCGGGTTGTGGGCGCGCAAGGAACATCTGGAAGCCATGCCGCCGTTCTTCGGTGGCGGCGAGATGATCCGTGAGGTGAGCTTCTCCGGCACCACCTTCGCCGCGCCGCCGCACAAGTTCGAGGCGGGCACGCCGAACATCGCGGGCTTTGCCGGCGTGGGCGCGGCCATCGACTACTACGATTCGATCGGCTTCGACGCCATCCATGCGTGGGAGCAGCAGTTGCTCGCGTATCTGACCGAGCGCCTGCGCGACATTCCGGGCCTGCGCCTGTTCGGCGAGGCGCGCGAGAAGGAGCCGGTGGTTTCCTTCCTGATCGAAGGCGCGCAGGCGACCGACCTCGCCACGCTGCTGGACCTGCAAGGCGTGGCGGTGCGCTCCGGCCACCATTGCGCGCATCCGCTGATGCAGTTCTTCAAGGTGCCGGCCACACTGCGTGCCTCGCTCGCGTTCTACAACACGCGCGAGGAAGTGGATGCCTTCATCACCGCGCTGCTCAAGGTACGCAAGCTGCTGATGTGAAAGCCGGCGAACAGGTGCGGCGCGCAGTGTGAAGGCATGGAAGCCATCCCCGATGAAGGAATCGCATGCACGCACACCTGAAGCATGACTTCGCCGCGCTGGACGCCATCCTCGATCGCGCACGCGAACTGGCCGGCGCCTATCTTGAAGGGCTCGACACGCGTCCCGCGGCGGCCAGTCTGCCGCCCGGCGTATCGGCGCATATCGCGCTGCCCGAACAGGGCGTGGGCGCACTCGCCGCCCTGGAGCAATTCCATCGGGACTACGACGCGATGCTGTCGGGCAGTCCCGGCGCACGCTACTTCGGCTTCGTGACCGGCGGCGGCACGCCCGCGGCGCTCGCGGCGGACTGGCTGGTCAGCACGTACGACCAGAACACGCAGCGCAACGGCGACACCTGTGCGTCGCTGATCGAACTGCAGGCTGTGGACATGCTGCGGCAGTTGCTGGGCTGGCCTTCCGCGTGGACGGGTACCTGCGTCACCGGCGCCACCATGGCCAATTACGTCGGCATGGCGTTGGCGCGGCAGTGGGTGGGGCATCACTACGGCCGCGACGTCGCGGCGGAAGGGCTGCACGGCTTGCCGCCGGTGCCGGTGTTCGCGGGCAGCGCGCATTCGAGCACGTTCAAGGCGCTGAGCATGGCCGGGCTTGGCCGCCAGTCCATCCATGCACTTCCCCAGCAGGCGGGGCGCGAGGCTTTCGATGTGGATGCGCTCGCGCGGCTGTTGCACGAGCGGGGCGAGCAGCCGAGCATCGTGGTGGCCAGTGCAGGCACCGTGAACACGGTCGATTACGATGACCTTGCCGCTCTGGCGGAACTCAAGCAGAAGCATCGCTTCTGGCTGCACGTCGACGCGGCCTTTGGCGGCGTGGCCGCGGCATCGCCATCACGGCGCGCGCTGATGGACGGCATCGAGGCCGCGGATTCGGTAACCGTGGATGCGCACAAGTGGCTCAACGTGCCCTACGACTGCGCCATCGCCTATACCGCGCACCTGCCGCTGCAACTGGAAGTGTTCCAGAACCAATCCGCCTACCTGCCCGCGCCCGAAGCGGTGCCGGATCACTTCCTGCATCTCGCACCGGAGAACTCGCGGCGCTTCCGCGCGCTTCCCCTGTGGATGACGCTGCAGGCCTACGGCCGCGAAGGCTATGCGGAGATGGTGGAACGCAACTGCGCGGCGGCGCAGCGCCTGGGCGAGTTGATCGCTGGCGATCCGCGCTGGCGCCTGGCCGCCCCGGTACGCCTCAACGTGGTGTGCTTCGCACCGGCCGGCGCCGACGCCGCAGTGGTTGCGCGCATGCAGAAGGCGCTGCATGCCGACGGCACGGCCTACGTGTCACCGTCATCGCTGCATGGCCAGCCTATTCTCCGTGCAGCGATCTGCAACTGGCGCACGACCATGGACGACATCGACCGCACGTTCGCCGCGCTGCAGCGCCTGAAGCCGTAACGCGCTTGCGTTACGGCTTCGTGGCGGGCATCACGCACTGGTGATCGCGGAACAGCGCCCATTCCTCGCACTGCCTGCCATCGGGGAACACGCAGATGCCATTGACGTTGCCCGCCGCATCCTTGCGCAGATCCAGCTTGCCGCCCTGGTTCACGCAGGCCACCGAGGCCGGATTGGCCATGCCGATGGACGACGGCGGTTGATCGTGCGTGCTGGGTGTCGACGTGGCGCATGCCGACAGGGCGAGCGCGAGCAGGGCAGTGGCGAGGGTTTTCATGGCACATCCCGCGAAGTGTGGAGTGGCCTGACTATAGCCGCGCACTGCGGCGACAGCAGCCCGGAAGCGTCTGCAACGTCTCGCATCGGCGTAAGTCCATCCGGGCAGTAAGTCGCCTTGAAAACCTTGCGGGTGGCGTTTCGGGCGGCCGATGAGCGTAGCAAATAGAAAAGCCCGCGAGCATGGCGCTCGCGGGCTTTTCCTTGTCACGTCGAAACGATGTTGCCCGCGGTTACCAGATCTTCACCTGCTTGTCCGCCGGGCGCACCATGGCGTCGCCCGCCTTGCACTGGAATGCCTGCGCGAACGCCGGCATGTTCGACGGCGCGCCGATGGCGCGGAACTGCGCCGGCGCGTGCGGATCGGTGTTGAGCAGGGTGAGCTGGGCTTCGGGGCGGATGCTGCCGCGCCACACGCGGCCCCAGTTGAGGAAGAAGCGCTGATCCTGCGTGTAGCCGTCGATCTTCTTCTTTGCCTCGGCCGGGTTGCGGGCCAGCGCCATCTGCAGTGCGTCGTAGGCGGCGTTGAGGCCGCCGAGGTCGCCGATGTTCTCGCCCATGGTCAGCTTGCCGTTGACGAACTTGCCCGGCAGCGCCTCGTAGTGGTTGAACTGGTCGGCGAGCAGGTCGGTGCGCGCTTCGAAGGCCTTGCGGTCTTCGTCGGTCCACCAGTTCACGTTGTTGCCCTGAGCGTCGAACTTGCTGCCCTGGTCGTCGTAGCCGTGGCCCATTTCGTGCCCGATCACCGCGCCGATGCCGCCATAGTTCAGCGCGTCATCCGCCTTGGCGTCGAAGAACGGCCGCTGCAGGATGGCGGCGGGGAACACGATCTCGTTCTTCAGCGAGTTGTAGTACGCGTTGACCGTCTGCGGCGTCATGCCCCATTCGGTGCGATCCACCGGCTTGCCGATCTTGCCCACCATGTAGGCGTAGTTGAACTGGTCGGCGGCCTGCACGTTGTCGAAGTAGCTGTTGGTGGACTTGATGGTGAGGCCGGTCCAGTCGCGCCACTTGTCCGGATAGCCGATCTTGGGGGTGAACGTGGCCCACTTCTCCAGCGCCTTCTTCTTGGTGGCGTCGCTCATCCACGGCAGGTTCTCGATGCGCGACTTGTAGGCGGCGCGTAGGTCGTTCACCAGCGCCAGCGCGCGCGTCTTGGATTCGGGTGAGAAGGCCTTGGCGACATAGAGCTGGCCCAGCGCCATGCCCATGCCTTCCTCGACGCTGCCCAGCGTGCGCTCCCAGCGTGGCTTCATTTCCTTCTGGCCGTTGAGCGTCTGCGCGTTGAAGGTGAAGTCTTCCTCTTGGAACGGCTTGGACAGGTACGGCGATGCCGCGTCGACGGCGTGGAAGCGCAGGTATGCCTGCCAGTCGCTGGCCGGCACGTCGGTGAGCATCTTGTCGAACTCGGCGAAGAACTTCGGCTGCGAGAGCGAGAAGCCGTCCTTCACGTCCGCACCCTGCGCCTTGAAGAACGCCGCCCATTCGAAGTTCGGCGTCACCTTGTCGGCATCGGTGATGCTGACGTAGTGGTAGCGGTTCTCCGGCTGGCGCAGTTCGGTGGGCACCAGCGAGGCGGAGGCGAGGCGGGTTTCCATCGCCATCACGGTCTTGGCCTGCTGCTGCGCATCCGCTTCGCTCACGCCAACCAGCTGGAGCGTGCGGGCGATATGGGCCACATAGGCGGCGCGGATTTTTTCGAAGTCCGGCTTGCTGTAGTAATCCGCCGTCGGCAGGCCCAGGCCGCCCTGGTTGGCGTAGGCGATCTGCCGGGTGGAATCCTTGAAGTCGGCGTTGCCGTAGAAACGGAACGCGACGGGGTGCCCCTTGGCATAGCTCTCGGTGATGTAGGCGACGACATCCCTGGTGTTCTTCAGGCCGTCGATGCGTGCCAGCTCCGGCTTGATCGGATCGAAGCCGGCCTTGTCGATGGCCGCCTCGTCCATGCCGGAGGCGTAGAAGTAGCCGATCTTCTGTTCGATGGAGCCGGGCGCCGCCTTGGCGGCGTTGGCGGCCGCCGCGTCCACGATGCCGTGCTGCACGTTCAGGCTGTCCTTGCGCAGCGCGTCGAACGAACCCCAGCGCGTGCGGTCGGCGGGAATGGGGTTGGCGGCGAGCCACTTCGCATTGACGAAGCCGTTGAAGTCGTTGCAGACGTTCTTGCTCGTATCCAGCTCCTTGATGTCGAAGGAGCCGGAGGGCGCGGCCAGCGCGGCGGTGCACAAGCCCATGCCCACGGCCAGCGCGAGCGGTTTCATAATGCGGTTCTTCATGGAATCTCCCAAAAGGGATGCGCCGCGCGCACCCAGTCGTCTACACAGGGCACGCGGCCCCAGGCTCAGGCTAGGGAGCGGCGTCAGTCTGCCGACAGTGTCGAAGGTCATTGTGCGGCGCGACGAAGGGTGGAGCGGTATCATGGCCCGATGTCCACACCGTCTTCTCTCCTTTATCGGGCCGCGAACGCCGCCGACGTGCCCGCCATCGTCGCCCTGGTCGAGTCGGCCTATCGCGGTGAATCCGGCCTGCGCGGCTGGACCACCGAAACCCATCTGCTGGACGGACAACGCACCGACGCCGAGAGCGTGTCGGAACTGATCGCGCGCGCGGACAGCCTCGTGCTGCTGGCCGAGCGCGACGGCATGCTGCTGGCCTGCTGCCATATCGAGCGACAGCACGGCAACGGCTATTTCGGCATGTTCGCCGTCGATCCGGAACGGCAGATGGGCGGCCTGGGCCGCGCCTTGCTCGCCGAGGCCGAGCGTGTGGCGCGCGAGTCGTGGCGGGTGCCGGCGATGCGCATGACCGTGATCGAGCAGCGCGCCGACCTGATCGCCTGGTACGAACGCCGGGGCTACGCGCTCACCGGCGAAACGGGCGCCTTCCCGTATGGAGAGCCACGCTTCGGCATCCCGCGTCGCGACGACCTGCGCTTCGTCTACCTGAGCAAGTCGCTGGTGGAGGTGGCCGCATGAACCTCGCCGACTGGATCTTCGTGGGCACGCGCAGCGAACTGTTGCCGGGCGAGTTCAAGGTCGTATGGGATGGCGACACCGCTATCGCCGTCTACAACATCGACGGCGACCTCTATGCCATCGAGGACGTATGCAGCCATGACGGCGGCGAACTGGCTGGCGGCGAGGTGCATGGCTTCGAAGTGGAATGTCCGCGCCACGGCGCGCGCTTCGACGTGCGCACAGGTGCGGTGACCTGCCCCCCGGCCTACGAACCCATCGCCAGCTTCCCCGTGCACGAAGTGGACGGCCAGATCTGGACCCGCGACGACCGTTAGAGCGGGAAGTGAGTGAAGAGGAGTGAGAAGTGAGAGAAGAGCCAAGCTCTCGTTTCTCGCGCCTTGTCACTCATTCCTGGTTTTAAACCAAGCATGTCGCCGCCGGCCAGCACGTCGCTGTCATGACTGAAGGCGTCCTCGATGACAAAGCAAGAGTGAGAAACGAGAGTGCGGCTCTCTCACTTCTCACTCCTCTTCACTCACTCCTGCTCTAAAGCCTGTAGACGAACGCCAGTGTCGTCGTGAGCTGGTCGCGCGATCCGTAGCTGCGCACCAGCGGGCTCTCAGCGGCCTCGCCGAGCAGGCGCGTGTAATTGATGGCGAACGCGAAACCCGTGTGGAGGCTGGTGGGCATGTAGGCGTCGTATTCGAACGCGATCTGCTGGCTGCCCGAGCTGGGCGACCATGGCGCGATGTCGAGCTTGGCCGCCTGCTCCGGCGTGACGCCGAAGAAGCGGCGCATGGCGGGGCCGTTCATGGCCTGCCACTGCAGCTGCAGGCTATGGTTGAGATAGCCGATCGCCGGCAGGTCGTAGTCGGCGTACAGGTTAAGGTAGGCGCCCGCGCCCTGCGTGTCGTGGCTGAGCTCGGTGCCCACGTTGAGCTGTGCCGTGGCCTGGTATTCCAGATAGCCGCCGCCGTTGATGCGCGGGCCGAGCGAGTGGATCACTCCGCCGAGTTTCGAGCCAAGCTCCTCGCGATCGCGGCCCCACATGTAGTTGCCGTAGATGCCGCCGCGCCACTGGTCGCCGTGGATCAGGTCGACGGTCAGTCCGTCGAGCGTCGACAGGGTGATGTGCCAGGGCAGCTCGGCCTGGATATAGGGAATGGCCTGATTGCGATGATCCTTCGATCCCAGCCAGGCCGGCATGCGTTGCATGCCCACGCCGAACAGGTCATTCGGGCCGTCGGTCGGGTTGTCCGCCAGGGCGGCCGTCGATGCCGACATCGTCAGTGCGAAGCCCGCAGCGTGGATCAACGTTGCGGGCAGGGAACGACGACGATACATGCGTGTGGCTCAGGCGCCGGGCTTGGCCGGCGCGGCAGCCGCCTTGTCGCCGAACTGCACGATCACGCGCTGGCCGATGCGCAACGACGGCGGCGGCGGTTCGTCGAATGCCAGCACGCATTCGACGGTGCGCGTGTTGGCGCGGATCAGCGGATCTTCCTCCAGCGCACTGGGCCCGAACACCGCCCCGATGCGCTGCACGTGCGCGCGTAGCGGCGGCACGCCGCTGCCGCTGTCGTCGATCACCTGCGCCTGCATGCCGTCGTGCACGGCGCTGACGAAGGATTCGTTGAGCTCGGCGCGCACCAGGCGGGCGCCTTCCGGTAGCAGCACGAAGGCAGCGCCGCCCTGTGGCGATACCGCGGCGCCGGGCTGGATGTTGCGTTCCACGATCTGCGCGTCGACGGGCGCGACCAGGCTGCGCTGCGCCAGTTCGTAACGCGCGGCTTCCAGCTTCTGTTCGCCCATGGCCTCGGCGGCACGCGCGTTGTCGAGCTCGCCCTGCAGCTGGGTGGCGGCGTCCCGCGCATCGTCGGCGCTCTGGCCGTCACCGGCGCCGGCGGTCGCGGCGGCCTGCAGGCGGGTGGCGCGTTGCTGCGCGGCCTTCAGGCGCGCTTCCAGCAGATTGCCCTGGGCCTTCGACTGCTTCAGCTCCGCCTCGGCGGCGCTGACCGCCAGTTGCGCGGGCTTGGTGTCGAGCACGGCCAGCACCTGGCCTTTGCGCACGTGGTCGCCTTCGCGCACCTTGATGTCGGCCACCACGCCGTCGCGCGGCATGCTCAGCTTGAGCAGGCCGCCTTCGATGTCGATGCGGCCACGCGCCACCGCCACGTAAGAAGCCGCGGGCGCGGCCTGCGCGTTGGGCTTGCCACTGTCGTCATGCGAGCAGCCGACGAGTACCGGCGCAGCGAGGGCCATCACAAGGAAGGAAAGAGGCAAACGCAGGGTCATGCAGAAGGTTCCTCGTGGCCCGAGGCCGGCATTGGCGTCGGGGAGGGCACACGGTCGCTAAGGATACGGCCATCCTCCATGGCGAGCACGCGGTCGGCGTGTCCCACCAGTCGTGGATCATGGCTGACGCAGAGCACCGTGGTGCCGTGCGTGCGGGCAATGCGATGGAGTATGTCGATGATGATCTGGCCGTTGGCCGCGTCGAGCGCGCTGGTGGGCTCGTCGGCGAACAGCAGGTCCGGCTCTTTCGCCAGCGCGCGGGCGATGGCGACGCGCTGCTTTTCGCCGCCGGACAGTTCGGATGGGCGCAGCCCCATGCGCGGCCCCAGGCCCACTTCCTCCAGCGAGGCCATGGCGCGGCGGCGCGCCTCGCCGGGAGACAGGCCCAGGTAGCTCAAGGGCAGCTCCACCTGTTCCAGCGCGTTGAGCGCGGGGAAGAGGTTGAAGCCCTGGAACACGAAGCCGGTGTGGTGCAGGCGGAAACGTTCGAGCGCGCGCGCGTCGAGTTGTTCCAGGTCCTGGCCGAGCGCCATGACCTGGCCGCCGTCCGGACGCTGCAAGCCGCTGAGGATCGCCAGCAGCGTGCTCTTGCCGCAGCCGGACGGGCCGGAGATGAGCGTGAGCTCGCCCGCGCGCACGTCCAGCGTCAGGTCGTGCAGCACCGTGCTGCGGATGTCGCCCGAGGTGAACGCCTTGCTGACGCTGCGCGCCTGCAGCGAGACCGCGGGCCTGGATGGGGAGACGTGAGAGGCCGTGTTCATTGCTTACCTCAACAACGTGGCCGGGTCGGCGCGGCGCAGGCTGCGCATGGCGGCCAGGCCGGACACGATCGCCAAACCCATGCACAGCGACAGGCAGGCCACCGTGGCCCAAGGGCCCAGCGCCACCGGCACGCTGCGGCTGCGCGCGAGCGCCAGCGCGAGCACGCCCAGCACGGCGCTGCCCAGCAGGCCCAGCGCGCCTACCCAGAACGCCTGCTCCATCACCACCTTGCGCAGGTCGCCCACGCCCACACCCAGCGCGTTGAGCGTGGCGTACTCGCGGATCGAGCCGATCACCGCGGCGATCAGGGTCTGGCTGGTGATCACCACGCCCACCAGGAACACGATGCCGGCCAGGAACAGCACGCCGGCGCCGGCGCCAGTGTCGAAGATCCAGTAGAGCTGCGAGCGGCGGGCGAAATCCTTGGCGGTCCACACGTCGTAGTTGCCGAAGGCGGTGTTGCCGCGCAGGCGTGCGGCGACCTCCTTGGCTTCCGCCGGGTTGCGCAGCTTGGCCACGAAGTACGTCATGCGGCTGCTGTTGGACGGGTCGGTGTCCAGCGTCGCCGCCGTGGCCAGCGACGCCACCACGTTGACGCCGCCGAGTGCGCGCAGGCCGCTGCTCACGCCCACCACGCGCACGTGATGGCCGTTGATCACGGCGCTGTCGCCGACGCCGACGCCCAGGTTGTCCAGGTCCGCGCGATCGACGATGACGGCATCGGGCTCGTTGAGCCGCGCGCGCAGCGCCACGGGCAGGGCATGCGCGAACATCAGGCCGTCCGGCCGCGCGTTGATGCCGGATACGAACACGGATACGCCGCCGGTGTCGTTGGGACCGCGCCAGTCGGCATCCACCCAGTGGAACGGTTCCACGGCGGTCACGGCCGGGTCCATGCGCAGGCGCATTTCCACGCCGGCGTCGATGGATCGCCCGAGGTTGACGCTCTGCGTGCCGGGATAGCCCGCCCACAGGTCGGCCGACGAACCGGTGATGTACACGGCGGCGCTGCCGAAGATGCCGAGCACCAGGGCCACCTGCAGCAGCTGCAGCAGGCCGGCGAAACCCACCGCGACCACGGCGGGGAGGAAGCGGCGCCACTCGTAGATAAGGGTCTTGCGTGCCAGCGCGACCATCAGTCCGTGCTCCCCGTGCCCGGCGCCTTCGGTGCCGGCACCGGAGGGTTGGGCATGGGCGCGCCGCCGAGTGCCTTGTAGAGCGACACGTAGGCGAGGTCGCGCGCGGCGATCGCGCTGGTCAGCTCCAGCTGCGCGCGCTGGTTCTCGATCAGGCCGTCCTGCACGTCGAGGTGGCTGCCGAGGTTGAGCTCCGCGCGCTTGCGCAGTGCGGCCATGCTGCTATCCAGCGCCGCGACGGCGCGCTGCGAGGCGTCTTCGCGCATGCGCAGCTGTTCCAGGTCGCCCATGGCGGTTTCCGCTTCGGCGACGCCTTGCAGCACGGCTTGCCGATACGCGTACACGGCGGCCTTCAGCTCGTGATCCTTCACGTGCGCGGCAGCCACGCGCTGGCCCCAGTCGAACAGCGGCACATCGATGATCGGGCCAAAGGAAGAGATGGCCTCGCCGGTGTGCACGCGATAGTTGGACAGGATGTTCGTCGACCACTGCAGCGATGCGCCCAGGCCAATATGCGGCCAGATGTCCGCGCGGCTCACGCCCAGCTCGCCGGCGGCACGTAGCACGTCGGCTTCCGCGGTGGCGATTTCCGGTCGGGTGCGCAGCATGTCAGCGGGCGCGGTGGTGAGTTGCCATTCACCCAGGCGCGGCTGCGGGCCGGGTGTCAGCCATTCCGGATCCGGTTCGGGTTGCCCGAGCAGCACGGCCAGCTGTTGTGCGCTGGCGATGATGGTCTGCTGCGGCTCGGCCAGCGCGGCCTCGGCACGGGCCAGCTCAGCCTGGGCCTTGGCCACCTCGACCGGCGGCGCCAGCTTCAGTTGCTCGCGCACCTGCACCAGCCGCAGCTTCTCCTGCAGCGCATCGCGGATACCGCCCAGCAGACGCGCCTGTTCCTGGGCGGAGCGCAGCTCGATCCAGCGGCGGCTGACTTCGGCCACCAGCGACACGCGGGCACCGCGCAGGGCGGCGCTCGCGCTGTTCTCCTGTCCCTGGGACGCACGCTTGGCGCTTTGCCAGGCGCCGAACAGCGGCAGCTCCCACACGGCGTCGAAACCGACCACGAAATACGACGCGGTGGTATCCGGGTCGATCACATCGTTGGTGCGGCCGTGCAGCGAGGGCAGGTAGCCATCACGCGAATGATGGTTCACCGAGCGTGCCGCCCGCAGCCGCTCGGCCGCCTGCGCCACGTCGAGGTTGTTCCGCAGGGCGCGATCGATCAGGGCGTCCAGGGTGGGATCGCCCAGCGCCTGCCACCAGCCGCGCAGGTCGGCGGAGGGCGGCGTCACGCCGGCCGGCGCATTGCGCCAGGCATCGGGAACCGGTGGCTTGAGCTCGGGCAGCGGGGCGACCGAGCAACCCGCCAGCACCACGAGGCCGAACGCCAGCAGGTGGCTGGCGAACAGAGGGCGATCCCGGCGAGGCGCAGCTTCCATGTTGGGCAGATCCGGGTTGTTTCGACGCTGAAACACGAAATTCCTGGGGTTTCGGACTACGTTGAAAACGGTGAACAGCAGAGGATACCGGACCTTGCCTACAACTGGCTTATGGAACTGCCTCAAGTCAGGTATCAGGAGAAGACGTTTACGCAGCTTCTTTCGGAAAGAAAGGGGGCCGAAAGGGGGTGAAACCTATTGTGTCACCATCCTGCAAGAGTGGAGCTGCACCTAGTGACTGGTTGGACCATCCTCTGCGACTTCGACGGCACCATCTCCGTCGAGGACGTGATCGACTCGCTGCTCGACCGTTTCGGCCGCCCCGGCTGGGAAACGCTGGAGCAGGACTGGCGTGCCGGTCGCATCGGCTCGCGCGAATGCATGACCGGCCAGGTCGGTCTGCTGGACATGACCCAGGACGAGCTGGACAAGCACCTCTCCTCGCTGTGGATCGATCACCACTTCCCTGATTTCGTGAAGATGGCCCGCGCCACCGGCACGCCGATCCGCGTGGTCAGCGACGGCCTGGATTATGCCATCCGCAAGATCCTGGGCCGTTACGGCCTGGACGACCTGCCGCTGGCGGCCAACCACCTGGCCCCGGCCACGCCGCCGCAGAAGTGGCAGCTCACCTCGCCGTTCCAGGCCGAGGGCTGCCGCAGCGGCACGTGCAAGTGCGCCGTGGCCGCGCAGGCCAGCAAGGGCGGCACCAAGACGCTGCTGATCGGCGATGGCGCCTCGGATTTCTGCGCCGCCGACCGCGTCGATTTCGTTTTCGCCAAGCACCGCCTGATCGAGCACTGCCGCGCCGCCGGCATTCCGTACGTGCCGATCACCGGTTTCGAGGATGCGCTGGAGCTGCTGCCGCGCCTGCTCGATGGCAGCCTGCTGGCCGAACATGCGCCGGCCGCGCCTGCGCTTGCGGTTGCTTCCTGACGATCAGATCCCCCGCCTGATCCACACCTTTCAAACGTTTTCGGATTTTCCCCAATGAACGCTTACGACAAGAACGCCGCTGGCGTCGTGATTCCCGACGCGCAGCTGCTGGCTGACGAGGCCGAGTGGAGCTCGTTCGGCGATACCGTGCACTACGTCGACCCGCCGAAGATCTTCCGCCACGGCGAAGGCAGCTGGATGATCGACACCGCCGGCACGCGCTTCCTCGACCTGCAGATGTGGTACTCGGCCGTCAACTTCGGCTACGGCAACCAGCGCCTCAACGACACGCTGAAGCGCCAGATCGACATCCTGCCGCAGGTGGCCAGCCAGTACCTGCACCAGACCCGCATCGAGCTGGCCAAGACCATCGCGGTCGACGCGCAGCAGAAGTTCGGCCTGAAGGGCCGCGTGCACTTCAACGTCGGCGGCGCGCAGGCGGTGGAAGATTCGCTGAAGCTGGTGCGCAACTACACCGGCGGCAAGAGCCTGATGTTCGCCTTCGAGGGTGGCTACCACGGCCGCACGCTGGGCGCTTCGTCCATCACCTCCAGCTACCGCTACCGCCGCCGCTTCGGCCACTTCGGCGAGCGCGCGATGTTCGTGCCGTTCCCGTATCCGTTCCGCCGCCCGAAGGGCATGACGCCGGAAGAGTACTCCGACGCTTGCGTGCGCCAGTTCGCCCGCCTGTTCGAAACCGAATACAACGGCGTGTGGGATCCCAAGGTCAACCAGGCCGAATACGCCGCCTTCTACGTCGAGCCGATCCAGGGCACGGGCGGCTACGTGCTGCCGCCGATGAACTTCTTCAAGGACCTGAAGAAGGTGCTGGACCAGTACGGCATCCTGATGGTGGTGGACGAAATCCAGATGGGCTTCTGGCGCACCGGCAAGCTGTGGTCGATCGAGCACTTCGGCGTGACGCCGGACGTGATCGTGTTCGGCAAGGCGCTGACCAACGGCCTCAACCCGCTGTCGGGCCTGTGGGCGCGCGAAGAGATGATCAACCCGACCATCTTCCCGCCGGGCTCCACCCACTCCACCTTCAACTCCAACCCGCTGGGCACCGCCCTGGGCCTGGAAGTGATCAAGATGGGCTACGAGCTGGACTACGAGACCAGCGTGCCGAAGAAGGGCGCGCACTTCCTCGAAGGCCTGCGCGACCTGCAGAAGCGTCACAAGGAAATCGGCGACGTCGATGGCCTGGGCCTGGCGCTGCGCGCCGAGATCTGCACCGACGACGGCTTCACGCCGAACAAGGCGCTGCTCGACAAGATGGTCGACATCGGCCTCGCCGGCGACCTGGAGCACAACGGCAAGAAGATCGGCCTCGTGCTCGACGTGGGCGGCTGGTACAAGAACGTGATCACCTTCGCGCCGTCGCTCGACATCACGCACGAAGAAATCGATCTGGCCATCGCGCTGCTCGACCAGCTGCTGACCAAGGCCAAGAAGGAAATGTAAGTCCATGCAGCGCTGCGGGTGAAAACCCGCGGCGTTGGCGTAGGTTTGTCTCAAGTTGTTCCCATGCAGGGGAAGTGTGACAACGGCGATGCGCATGCGTCGCCGTATTTTTTTCAGTCGTCGAGCAGGGCGGGAATGGCCGCCACCAACGCGTCGATGGCAAAGCGCGTCTTGGACGGCATGTAGCGCGTGGTGGGCCACACCACGTGGATGTCTTGCGGCGCCTGGCTGCAGCGCCCTTTCACGGTGACCAGCTCGCCAGTCTTGACGTAGCGCGCGAGCAGCCACGAAGGCATGCGCGCCAGGCCGAATCCGGCGATGGCAGCGGTCGCGATCATCTGCACGTCATCCGTGCTCAGTTGCGGCTGGATGCGCACGCGCGTGGTGTGGCCCGCGTCGTCGCGCATGTCCCAGGGGGCGGCGACGCCGGCACGCGAGTACGCGATGGTCGCATGCGCTTCCAGTTCATGCAGCTGCGTGGGCATGCCGTGGCGCGCGATGTACGCGGGTGATGCGCCGATGCTCATGTACTGCAGGCCCAGCCGGCGCGCGCTCAGGCTGCTGCTGTCGCGCAGTTCGCCAATGCGCAGGGCAAGGTCGAAACCCTCTTCGATCAGGTCGACCCTGCGATCGCTGAAGGACATGTCGACGCTCAGGCCGGGATGTTGCCGTGCCAGCTCCATCAGCACGGGCGCCGCGCAAAGATGGCCAAACGCGATGGGCAGGCTGACGCGCAGGCGACCGCGCGGCTGCTGGCGTCCGCCCTCCAGCATCACCTCGGCGGCATCCAGTTCGGCCAGTGCGCGCACGCAGCAGTCGTAATAGGCCTGCCCGTCTTCCGTGAGGTTTTGCGCGCGGGTCGTGCGCTGAAGCAGGCGCGTGCCCAGGCGTGCTTCCAGCCGCGCGATGATCTTGCCCACGGCGGAGCGCGTCAGGTTCAGTCGTTCGGCCGCCACGGCGAAACTGCCGGCCTCCACCACCTGGACGAAGGTGGCGATGCCATCGAGCTTGTCATCCATGCGGCCCTTCATTGGTTCTTTCATGGATTCATTGCCGGGAAGTAATTGAGTCAATGGGGATGGTTTGGCGTCGATATAGTAGCCGCTCCCGCACGGAGCACGTCCATGTCCTCTACCGTTTCCCGCAACCGCATGGCCCTGGCCGCGGTGTGCCTGTCTTCGTTGATGTTCGGCCTGGAGATATCCAGCGTGCCGGCCATCCTGCCCACGCTGGCGCGTGTGCTTCACGGCGATTTCCGCGATATGCAGTGGGTGATGAACGTGTACACCATCGCCTGCACCAGCGTGCTGATGGGCACGGGCACGGTGGCCGACCGCTACGGCCGCAAGCGGCTGTTCCTGCTATGTATCGCGTTGTTCGGCATCACGTCCTTGCTATGCGGCCTGGCCTGGAACATGCCCGCGATGATCGCGGGGCGTTTCCTGCAGGGGGCGAGCGGCGGCGCCATGCTGATCTGCCAGGTGGCGGTGCTTTCGCACCAGTTCTCCGACCCGGCGGTGCGCGTGAAGGCGTTCGGGTGGTGGGGCGTGATCTTCGGCATCGGGCTGGGCTTTGGTCCCATCATCGGTGGCGCCATCTCTGCGCTGGCGAACTGGCAGTGGGTGTTCCTCGTGCATGCGCCGCTGGCCTTGGTCACCCTGGTGTTGGCATGGCGCGGCGCCGTGGAGTCGCGTGACCCGCATGCGCAGCATCTGGATATCAGCGGTATCGCCACCTTGTCGCTGGCCGTGTTCGGCGTTGCTTACGTGATTACCCAGGGAGGAGACATCGGCCTTGCGAGCACGAGAGCCATTGTCATCACCGCGCTGAGCCTGCTGTGCCTGGTCGCCTTCGTGTTGATCGAGCGCATGGTGAAGCGGCCGATGATCGACTTCTCGGTGTTTCGCATCCGTCCGTTCTCCGGCGCGTTGCTGGGTTCGGCGGGCATGAACGTCAGCTTCTGGCCCTTCATGATCTATCTGCCGGTCTACTTCCAAGATGTGCTGGGTTATGGCGATGTCGTCGCGGGAGGCTTCCTGCTCGCCTACACGCTGCCCACCCTGGTGGTGCCGCCCGTGGCGGAGCGATTGGCGCATTGTTACCGCGCGGGTTGGGTGATCCCTGGTGGATTGTTCACCATCGGCGCAGGCTTCTTTCTCATGAAATGGGGTGCCGGCATCAGCGAGCCCGATGGGCTGAGCATGCTGCCCGGTTGTGTGGTCGCGGGCATCGGCCTGGGGCTGACCAATACCACGGTGACCAATACGACCACCGGATCGGTCACCGCGGAGCGCGCCGGCATGGCTTCAGGCATCGACATGAGCGCGCGCATGATTTCGCTGGCGATCAACATAGCGCTGATGGGCTTGATCCTGGTCATTGGCACCAGCATGGCCCTGTCGCATGCAATGCCGGGCGATGCGATGGCGCGCCACTCGTTGGCCGTGGCGATAGCCGGCGGACAAGCGGTGCCGCTGCCGGCGGAGGTCGTGCACGGCGCGCTCGCCCAGGGCTTTCAGTGGGTGATGCTCTACGCCGGCCTCAGCGTGTGGCTGCTGGCGGTGGCCAGCCTGCTGGTGTTTGGCGTCAAGACGCGCACGCGGGCCATCAGCGATGCCGCGCGTGCGTTGCCCGAAGTCTAAGTGGACGTCTTCGACGTGCGTGCCGGGGGAAACACCACTTCCACGCGCAGGCCGCCCAGGTGGCTGTTGAGGAAACGCACCTGCGCGCGATGGCGTTCGGCGATGCGCTGCACGATGGCCAGGCCCAGGCCGGTGCCTTCCTCGGTCATGCCGGGTACGCGGAAGAAGCGCTCACCGAGGCGTTCAAGAAACGCCGGGGGCACGCCGGGTCCGTTGTCTTCCACGCTGATGCAGGGGTTGTCGCCAAGCACCGACACGCCAATAGTGACGATGCTGTGGCGGCCGGCGTAGCGCAGGCTGTTGTCGATCAGGTTGTCGAGCATTTCCTGCAGCGAAATGCGGTCGCCGTCGATCCATACCGGGCCGGCAGGGCCTTCGTAGCCCAGGTCGACGTTGGCGGCGATGGCATCGTGCACACGCACGCTCAGCAGTTCCGGAATCAGCTGCGCGAGGTCGAGCAGCACCAGCGGCGCGCTTTCGCTCAGTTCGGGTGACTGCGCGCGCGTCAGTGCGAGCAACTGGCTGGACGTGCGGCTGGCGCGTTGCGTGAGGCGCAGGATGTGCTGCAGGGCATCGGCGACGGTTTCCTTGCTGGGATCGACCTGCGCGCGCTCGACGTGCACGCGCAACCCCGCCAGCGGTGTCTTGAGCTGGTGCGCGGCATCGGCGATAAAGCGTTCCTGCAGGGCCAGCATGCCGCGCTGGCGGGCGAACAGGCCGTCGATGGTGCGCGTGAGCGGCAGGATTTCCACCGGCACGTCGGCATCGCCAATCGGCGCGAGGTCATGCTCGCGCGCCGCCAGGCGCGCGGTGAGCGGATCGAGCTGGCGCAAGCCCACGCGCACGCCGTAGAACACCAGGAAGAACACGCTGGCGATCAGCAAGGCCTGCGCCGGAATGCTGAGCAGCAGGATTTCCCGCGCGCGCTGATGGCGGTCGTGGAAGGTCTCCGCCATGGTGACCGTGAGCTGGTCGCTGGGGTCTTGGAGGTTGGGTATGCGCACCGTGGCCGCGCGCAGTTCGCGCAGCTTCTGCCGGGGCGTATAGAGCGTGGTGGAATAGAGCGCCGGCTCGCCATCGGAACTCGCGGCGCTCAAGGGCGCCGGCTGCAGCTCGGGCGAACCGGCCAGCAGGCCGTGTTTCTGGCTGCTGACGTTGAAGTAGTTGTGTCCTTCCGGCGCATACTCGAGCAGGAAGCGAGCCTGCGGCGAGATCTGCCCGCCGAGGTCTTCCTGGCTGAGCATCTGCGCGAGCGTCATGGCGTCGTCGCCCAGGTCGCGATCGTGCACGTGGTTGGAATAGATCAGCGCGCCGCCGTAGGTGATCAGGCTTTCCACCGCCAGCAGCAGCATCAGCGGCACCAGCAGCGAGGACAGCAGGCGCCGCCGCAGGCTGGGGCGGCCGTCGGGCTCGAGCATGCGATAGAGCCACGGATCGTCCCGCTTCGGCGGCGCTGCGCTCATGCCTGGGTTTCCTTGTCTTCCTTCGCTTCTTCCAGCAGGTAGCCCAGGCCGCGGATGGTGCGCACCTGCGTGCCCGAGTCGGCCAGCTTGCGGCGCAGTCGGTAGATGGCGATGTCCAGGCCGTTGTCGGTGAGTTCCTCGTCCCAGCTGCACAAGGCCTCGACCAGTTGCGCGCGGCTGGTCACGCGGTCGGGGCGCGCGGCGAGTGCTTCGAGCAAGCCAAACTCGCGCGCGGTGAGTTCCAGCGGCTTGTCGTCGATCCAGGCGCGATGGCCGGGAAGGTCCAGGCGCAAGCGCCCGATGACGAGCTCGGGCGCGCCCTGCGAGGTGTAGCGGCGAAGCAGGGCGCGCACGCGCGCCTCGAACTCCGCGAGTGCGAACGGCTTCACCAGATAATCGTCGGCGCCAAGGTCGAGCACGCGCACGCGCTCGCGCAGGCCTTCGCGCGCGGTGATCACCAGCACGGGCAGCCCCGTGCCACGCTTGCGCAGGCGTTGCAGCACGTCGGCGCCGTCCAGGTTCGGCAGGCCAAGATCGAGGATCAGCAGGTCGTAGGGCGTGTCGCGCAGGGCGGCGTCCGCCTTGGCGCCGTCGGTGACGCTGTCCACCGCATGGCCACCCTGGCGCAGCGACGCGCATACGCCGGCGGAAATGGAAGGGTCGTCCTCGGCAATCAGGATGCGCATGTGGTTTTCCGGAAGGGGCGGTACGCCGGCGCAGGGGGACATGCGCGGCACAGGGTTGTTGAATTGCGAGTGATTCTCATTTGTGGCAAGATCCCGGCTCGGTGTCAGGAACGGGCCGCCCAGATGGGCAGCTTAGCGCTCCGACAGTCGATGAGACAGCGAACAAGCGACTCGGTTGCATGACCTGCCGTGCCATATTGGGCTGCTCCAGGCGACCATCAACAAGCTCTGAAAGGCAGGCATGGACTCAGTGGCGCGGTCGCGCGACAACAACCGGTTGCATAGCAGCGCGACGGGATCGAACCGTGCGTTCTGGCTCAAGCAGCTTCATCAGTGGCACTGGATCAGCTCCGCGCTGTGCCTGGTCGGCATGCTGCTGTTCGCGGTCACCGGCTTCACCCTCAACCACGCGGGCCAGATCGAGGCACAGGCGACCACCGTGCACCGCAACGCCCAGTTGTCCCCGCAGTTGCTCAAGGCGGTCGGCGGTGACGACGAACGCAAGGGCGCGCCGCTGCCCGCCGCCGTCGCGGACTGGATCGCCGGCGCGCTCGACGTGGATGTCGCCGGCCGCACGGGCGACTGGTCGTCCGACGAAATCTACATCTCCATGCCGCGCCCCGGTGGCGACGCATGGATCAGCATCGACCGCGAAACCGGCAAGGTGGAAACCGAGCGCAGCTCGCGCGGCGTCATCGCCTATCTCAACGACCTGCACAAGGGACGCCACGCGGGACCGGCCTGGGGCTGGTTCATCGACGTCTTCGCGCTGGCCTGCGTCATCTTCTCCGTCACCGGCCTGTTGCTCTTGAAGATGCATGCAACCCAGCGCGGCGCCACCTGGCCGTTGGTGGCATTCGGGCTGGTGCTGCCGCTGGTGCTCGCGTTGATCTTCATCCATTGAGGCGAGAAACGAGTGAAGAGGAGTGAGAAGCGAGACTCGTGCTTTTCTCTGTTTTCTCACTCCTCTTCACTCACTTCTCGCCCTTTAGCCAAGGAACCATCATGCGCCGCCTTTCCCTGACTCTTCCTGCCATCCTGCTGGCGGCTCCGGCTGCTGCGGCCGATCTCAACGTCACCGTGCAGATTCCGCAGCTCAACGTCGCGGAGTACCACCGGCCGTATACCGCCGTGTGGGTGGAGCGCGAGGATCATTCCGTCGCGGCGCAGCTGGCCGTGTGGTACGCGCAGAAGGAGTCGAAGGAAGGCGCGGGCACCAAGTGGCTGCCCGAACTGCGCCAGTGGTGGCGCCGCGGCGGTCGCGACCTGCAGATGCCGGTGGACGGCGTGTCGGGCGCGACGCGTCCGGCGGGCGATCAGAAGCTGAGCTTCCACGACGGCAAGGCGCCGCTGGGGCAACTGGCGCCGGGCAAGTACGAACTAGTGGTGGAGGCCGCGCGTGAAGTGGGCGGTCGCGAAGTGGTGCGCGTGCCGTTCACCTGGCCCGCCGCCACGCCGCAACAGCTGGCCGCGCAGGGCAGCAGCGAGCTGGGCGCCGTCAAGGTCGACCTGGCCCCATAATCGAAGGAGAACGACGACATGATCAAGCATTCGCTGAAGTGGGGCGCGCTGGCCCTGGCACTGGCCCTGCCGTTCACCGCGCAGGCGCACAAGATGTGGATGGTGCCCTCGGCCACCAACGTGTCCGTCGCCGATCCATGGGTGACGGTGGACGCCGCCGTCTCCAACGACCTGTTCTATCCCGACCATATGCCGGTGGCGCTGGACCGCATCGCCATCACCACACCGGACGGCCAGACGGCCAAACCGGAGAACGCCATCACCGGCCAATACCGCAGCGTGTTCGACGTGCACCTGACCCAGCCGGGCACGTACAAGATAGCCGCCGTGAACGGCGGTCTGTTCGCCAGCTACGAGGTGGATGGCCAGAAGAAGCGCTGGCGCGGCGACGCGGCGGATCTCGCCAAGGCCATTCCGTCGAGCGCGAAGAACGTCGAGCTGTCCGAGTCGATCAATCGCGTGGAGACCTTCGTCACCAACGGCAAGCCCAGCGATGGCGCGCTGAAGCCGGGCGGCAAGGGGCTGGAGCTGGTGCCGGTGACGCGCGTGACGGATCTCGCCTCGGGCGAGGCCGCCACCTTCCAGTTGCTGCTGGACGGCAAGCCGGCGCCCAACCTCAAGGTGATGGCGATTGCCGGCGAAACGCGTTATCGCAACGCGCAGGACGAACTCGACGTCACCACCGACAAGGACGGCAAGTTCAGCATCACCTGGCCGCATGCGGGCATGTACTGGGTGAGTGCGAGCACGCAGGACGACAAGTCGAGCATCAAGCAGGCCAAGGTGCGTCGCCTTTCCTATGCGGCCACGCTGGAAGTGCTGCCACAGTAATGTCCTCTTGCAGCGCACGACGTAGCAGGCTGGCGTGGCGTCCATGAGCGATCTCATCGTGCAGTCCGTGCAAGGCGAGACCATGGGCACGTTCTGGTCGGTGCGCGCGGTGATGCCGGCGGAGCTGTCGCTGGTGTCGCGCGCGCGCGGCATCCAGGCCGTGCTCGACCGGGTGGACGGCCAGATGAGCACGTACAAGCCCGACTCCGCGCTGTCGCTTTTCAACGCGGCGCCTGCCGGCACCTGGCACGTGCTTCCGGCCGAATGCTTCGAGGTCGTGCGGCATGCGCTGCAGGTCGCAGCTGAAAGCGGTGGTGCGTACGACCCCACGGTCGGCCCCCTGGTCAACCTGTGGGGTTTCGGTCCGGACGCCTCGCGTCGCGAGCCGCCACCGGACGAAGCGATCGAGCGCGAGCGTGCGCGCATCGGCTGGTCGCGTCTCAGGCTCGACGCCGCGACGCACAGCCTCTATCAGCCCGGCGGCATCTATCTCGACCTGTCCTCGGTGGCCAAGGGATACGGCGTGGATCTGGTCGGTCGCCATCTCGACGCCATGGGCATCGACGCATGGCTGGTCGAAGTCGGTGGCGAGATGAAAGGCAAGGGCAGGAAGCCCGGTGGTTCGCCATGGCGCATAGGCATCGAACGTCCAGGCGCCGCCGTCGGCGCCGTGCAGCACATGGATCAGCTCAGCCAGGTGGTCAACCTGTCGGGCCGCGCCATTGCCACTTCAGGCGATTACCGCCGACGTTTCGACGCCGATGGCGTGACCTATTCGCACCATATCGATCCACGCACGGGCCGGCCCGTGCCGCACGCGGTCGCTTCCGTCAGCGTGCTGGCCGGCGAAGCGATGCATGCCGATCCCATGGGCACGCTGATGACCGTGCTCGGACCGGATGAGGGCATGGCTTACGCCCGTGGGCGCGGCCTTGCGGTGATGTTCATCCTGCACGGCGCGCACGGTCTCGAAGAACGCCTGTCACCGGCGTTCGAGGCCGCATTGGCATCATGAGCACGCCGTCAGCTGGTGCCTCGCCACGTCCGGCCTGGGGCAACGTCCTGCTTTGCAGTCTGCTTGGCCTCTTGCTGCTTGGGCTGATGGTGCTGCACATGCGCGAAGGAAAGTGGCACGCGCCGGGCGCATCGCGTTGGCTGGCAGCGGGCATCGTGCTGTTGTCGTGGATCACTTTTACCGCGTGGCTGGGTTGGCATCGCCGCAAGGCATCGCGCCAGCAGTCGGCGCTCGCGGTATCGGAGCGTTCGCCGAGCGGCGACACGTTGATCGTCGCCTACGCGAGCCAGACAGGCACCGCCGAACAATGGGCGCGGCAAACCGCGCAGAACCTGCAGCAGGCTGGCGTACCGGTACGTCTGCTCGAACTGGGACAGCTTGATGCAAGGGCGCTGGGCGACGCTCGCCGCGTCTTGTTCGTGGTGAGTACGACGGGCGAAGGCGATGCGCCGGATCACGCCGCGCGGTTCGTGACGCAATGCATGCGCGCGCCGCTCGCGCTGGCGTCATTGCAATACGGCCTGCTGGCGCTGGGCGACAGCGACTACGATGACTTCTGCGGATTCGGCCGCGCCTTGCGGCACTGGTTGCAGCAGAGCGGCGCAACGCCACTGTTCGATGCGGTGGAAGTGGACAGCGGCGATCCCGCCGCACTCCGCCATTGGCAACATCATCTGGCCTTGCTTTCCGGCGCATCCGAGTTGCCGGACTGGCAGGCGCCGGTCTACCAACGTTGGCAATTGATCGAACGCGTGCTGCTCAATCCTGGCAGCGTGGGTGGTCCGTGTTTTCATCTTGCGCTGCGTCCGCTCGACGGCGAAACGTCGTGGCAGGCAGGCGACTTGGTAGAAGTCGGGCCACGCCATGCGGGAGCGGAGGTCGATCGCTGGCTCGCGGTGCACGGATACGATGGAGACGCCGTGGTTGAACGCGCCGGTCATCGCGCGTCGCTGCGCGACTGGTTGGTCGCCAGCCATCTGCCGGAACGCGGAGCCGAGCAAGTCACATCGCCCGAATCGCTCGTGGCTTCTTTGCAAGCCTTGCCGCATCGCGAATATTCCATCGCCTCGGTGCCTTCGGACGGCGCGTTGCATTTGCTCGTTCGCCGGATGCAACGTGAGGACGGCTCGCCGGGCATAGGCTCCGGATGGTTGACCATGCACGCCGACGTGGGCGGTGAGATCGCCTTGCGTATCCGCAGTAACCCCGCGTTTCATGCGCCCGACGATGAGCGTCCGCTGCTGCTGATCGGCAACGGCACCGGCCTTGCCGGCTTGCGCGCGCTGCTGAAGGCGCGCATCGAAGCGGGCAGGTATCGGAACTGGCTGTTGTTTGGTGAGCGCGAATCGACGAGCGATTTCTATCATGGCGATGAAATCCTGCGCTGGCAGCGGAGCGGCCTGATCGAGCGGCTCGATCTCGTATGGTCGCGCGAGGGCGATGCACGCGAGTATGTGCAAGACCGCCTGCGCACCCACCACCACGTGCTGAGCCAATGGGTGGAGCAGGGCGCGGCCATCTACGTGTGCGGCAGCCTGGCCGGCATGGCGCCAGGCGTGGATGCCGTGCTGCGCGAAACCCTGGGTGCCGAAACCGTCGAGCGCTTGCGCGAGGAAGGGCGCTACCGGCGCGACGTGTACTGACGAACGATCCGCTCAGATCGCGGGAAGACGGACCAGTACGATTTCGCCGCCGCCTTCGATGCGGATCGGATGGCCGGGCGCCGGATCGATCCACAGCATGTCGTTGGCTTCCAGCTGTTGGGAGCGGTGATCGGCGATCACGCTGGCTTGTCCGGACAGCAGCAGCACGAACCAGCGCCAGCCCGACGGCGCCAGCAGAACCATGGTGCCGTTGAGCGGGCGGGCCATCAGTTCGCCTTGCGCGTCGCCGCGCAACTTGAGATTGAAGGTGCGCGTGCGGTCGCTGGGCACGCAGGTGCGCGGCGCGTTGGCGCGATGGAATTCGGCGATCTGGAAACGCGAAAGATGCTGCGTGCGTCCGTCGGGAAAAGCGATGTCGACGGCGGCGTCGAGCGGCACGAACTGCCGCCGAAGGTCATCATGCGCCGGGAATTCGGCTTCCTGGTCCAGGTCGACCATGGTCATCTGCCACTGCCACGCCTCATCGTCCGGTCCACTGGCAATAGGCGTGACATAAACCGTGCCTTCGGGCCGGGGCGGGCCCTGCAGGTGCTCGGTCGGCAGGCGGCTGAGCTCGTTCATGCCCAGGCGCGACGCTTCTCGGGACAGGGCGGGTAGTAGGCGAACACATGGTTGTGCGCGCCAAAGAAATCCATGTCCTCGATGTGCTCGCCGCCGAGGCGTTCGGCCACGCGGTCGGACGCTTCGTTGCCGATGCGCACCAGGCTGATCACGCGCGGCGCGCCGATGGTGTGCCAGGCGAACTCGAGGATGGCGCTGCCCGCTTCGGTGGCATAGCCGTGGTGGCGGAACTCCGGCTTGAGCATCCAGCCCAGTTCCAGGTCCGGCCAACCTTCGGGGCACATCAGGCCGGCGCGGCCGATGAATTCGCCGGTGTCCTTCAGTTCCAGCGCCCACATGCCGTAGCCGCGCAGTTGCCAGTGGCCGATCAGCATGGCGAGCGAACGCCATGCGTTGGTGCGATCCAGCGGCTGGCCATCGCCGATCCAGCGCGTACTGGCCGGGTCGGCCAGCATGGCGGCGTAGTCGTCGAAGTGGCGCTCGGCGAGAGCGGTCAGGCGCAGGCGCGCGGTTTCAATGATGGGTATGTCGATCATGATCTTCAGCAAGCAAGTCGGGTGCCATCGAGCAGGCTCGCCAGGGCGTGCGTGCTCGTCCGAAGGCTTTCGATCCATGGCAGGCCCACGATGCGCTGCCCGGTGGCGGCGTCGACAAAGGCCTCTTCCTCGCCCGGAGGCAACAGGTGGCGGTAATCCACCGTCATTTCCGTGCCGGCCGGCAAATCGCGCGCGGCGAACACGAAACCCAGGTGCCACAGCCCCGTGGGCGCAAAGCTGTGGTTGATGTAGCACTCGTCCGGCCAGTCCGGGGACACGGTGTAGCGGTCCTCGAACCAGCGGGCGCTGGCATAAAGCTGCGCCGACAGCTCCGGCGAGCCGGTGAGCTCGTCGTAGCGATACGTGCGGTCAATGGCGTCCGGCGCCGTCACGATCTGCCCGGCGGCGACATCTTCAAGCAGAAACAACCCCTGACCCGCACCAGCGATGTTCGACGCGGCTATGCGGTAACGCGGAACAATCATGGCAGCCCTAACCGATGGCAAGGCGGCCGAGTGTAGGCGCATCCGGCGAGGGTTTCCATCCCTCGCCGGCGTCTATTCTTGAACGCAAGTGGTTGATGGGTTTGGTTATTGGCTGGCGGACTTGGCCGGCTTGGCGCCTGCCTTGGCCGGCGCGGGCGCGCTGACGGCGGGCTTTACCGGGGTATCGCCGTCGCCCAGCAGGATGGCGCTGCGGTTGCGTTCCAGCGTGGCCGGGCCGATGCCCTTCACGTGGGTCAGGTCGTCGGCGCTCTTGAACGGGCCGTGCTCCTCCCGGTACGCCACGATGGCCGCCGCCTTGGTCGGGCCGATGCCATCCAGCGAACTGGCGAGCGTGGCCGCATCGGCCTTGTTGACGTTGACGGGCGTGGCCGCAAAGACCGGCCAGGCCAAGACGAAAGCCAGCAGCGTGGCCGCGATTTGCTTGATCATGGTGAATCCTCCCTCGATGGACGCGGCCTCCTTTTGGCCGCCCGGAAACTGTGCCTGGGCGTCGCGCCAAAAACTGTCGGCGAGAGGGAAGCGCGCATGGCGATTTCTGCCTGCGGTGGCGTGGGCGTCCTTACGGGAGCGCTCGCCGGGGGCTGATACAATGACGGTCTTTTCCCACGCTGCAGGAGTCACCCCATGGATACCGCCCGCCTCAACCGTTTCATCAGCGGACTGTGGGATGACGAGATCGTGCCGCAGCTGGTCGAGTACATCCGCATTCCCAACAAGTCGCCCATGTTCGATCCCAAGTGGGTGGAACACGGCTACATGGATGCCGCGGTAAAGCTGATGGAGACCTGGGCGCGCAGCAAGCTGTCGTCGCTGCCCGGCGCCACGCTCGAAGTGGTGCGCCTGGAAGGCCGCACGCCGCTCATCTATATCGAGGTGCCGGGCACGGGCGACGACACCGTGGTGCTCTACGGCCACCTCGACAAGCAGCCGGAAATGACCGGTTGGGCCGACGGCCTGGGCCCGTGGACGCCGGTGATCAAGGGCGACAAGCTCTACGGCCGCGGCGGCGCGGACGACGGCTATGCGATCTTCGGCTCGCTCGCCGCGCTGCTCGCGCTGCATGAGCAGGGCGTGCCGCACGCGCGTTGCGTCGTGCTGATCGAGGCCTGCGAGGAATCGGGCAGCTACGACCTGCCGTACTACGTCGATCACCTGGCCGATCGCATCGGCAACCCCTCGCTGGTGGTGTGCCTGGATTCCGGTTGCGGCAACTACGACCAGCTGTGGCTCACCACCTCGCTGCGCGGCATGACCGGTGGCGAACTCACCGTGCAGGTGCTGGAAGAGGGCGTGCATTCGGGCGACGCCTCCGGCGTGGTGCCGTCGAGCTTCCGCATCCTGCGCGAACTGCTGAGCCGCCTGGAAGACCAGGAAACCGGCACGATCAAGCCGAAGGAGCTCTACGTCGATATCCCGCCGCAGCGCATCGAGCAGGCGAAGAAGTCCGCCCAGGTGCTGGGCACGGCGGTGTACGACAAGTTCCCGTTCGTCGAAGGCATGCATCCGGTCACCGAGGACCTCACCGAACTCGTGCTCAACCGCACCTGGCGCCCGCAGCTGGCGGTCACCGGCGTGGACGGCATGCCGCCGCTGGAAAGCGCCGGCAACGTGCTGCGTCCCAAGACCTCGGTGAAGCTGAGCCTGCGCGTGCCGCCCACGCTCAACGGCGCCAAGGCCGGCCAGTTCCTCAAGCAGTTGCTGGAGAAGGACCCGCCGTACGGCGCCAAGGTCACCTTCAAGCTGGAGAAGGACGGCAGCGGCTGGAACGCCCCGCAGCTGTCACCGTGGCTGGAAGAGGCCGTGGCCAAGGCGTCGGAAACCTATTTCGGCGCGCCGGCGGCCTACATGGGCGAAGGCGGCAGCATTCCCTTCATGGGCATGCTGGGCGAGAAATTCCCCAAGGCGCAGTTCCTGATCACCGGCGTGCTGGGCCCGCATTCCAATGCGCATGGTCCGAACGAGTTCCTGCACATTCCCACCGGCAAGAAGGTGTCGATGGTGGTGGCCGACGTGGTGGCCCGCCATTTCGAACAGGGCGCCAAGGCCTGAACGTGATCGTCGCTCCGGCCAAGCGCCGGGGCGACGCCTATCCGCCCGCGCCGGGCGCCGGTATCGACTGGCCTGATGCCCGGGCGTGCATGCAGGGTTTGCCAGCGATGACCGATTCCTCCAACGACTTCTCCTATCTCGCCGCGAACTGGGCATCGGTGCGCCAACGCGTGGATGAGGCATGCCGCGCCGCGGGGCGCGATCCGGGCGAGGTGTCGATTCTCCCGGTCAGCAAGACCTTCGGCCCCGACGTGGTGCGGGCCGCCATGGGGCTGGGCCTGCGCCGCTTCGGCGAGAACAAGGTGCAGGAGATTCGCAGCAAATCGGAGGCGCTGGCGGGCGAGGGCATCGAGTGGGTGGTGATCGGGCACCTGCAGACCAACAAGGCGAAGGACGTGGCGCGGTTGGCCAGCGAAGTGCAGTCGCTCGATCGCCTGGATCTGGCCGAGGCCCTGCAGCGGCGGCTGGAGATCGAGGACCGCGCCATCGACGTGCTCATCGAGGTCAAGACCTCGCCGGAGGAAAGCAAGCACGGCCTTGCGCCCGAAGGCTTGCCTGCCTTTCTGGATGCGCTGCGCGGCTACGACCGCCTGCGTGTGCGCGGCCTGATGACGCTGGCCGTGCAATCGGACGATCCGGCAGCCGTGCGCGCCTGTTTCCGCCAGTTGCGCCAGCTTCGCGACGCGGAGCAGGGCCGGGGCCATGAATTGCCCCGTCTTTCCATGGGCATGAGCGGGGATTTCCCCCTCGCCATCGCCGAGGGAGCGACCGAAGTACGGGTGGGCACGGCCATTTTTGGTGTGAGACACATCTCAAACATGCGGAACCGAATTGAATAATTAGTTCACTAATTGATCAATATGTAACCAATTTGCAACACTATTCCATTGAAAATCAATCGCTTATGTGGAATGCATAGGCTGTGCCAGTTTCCGAAACGACGGAGTTCAGTTAACCCCATCCGAACAAACTTCACGAATCCCTTTGCTAAGTTCACGGCTCCATCACGGCCCGCCTCATGTAACGGCGGCGTAACTAACGAACCGCAAAGGGATTTGTCCCACATGCCAACGAAGCGAATTTTCGCCGCTGCTGCGCTTGCTGGTGCACTGCTCACGTCCCTTCCGCTCTTCGCTGAACCGCTGACCACCCCGGCCACCACGCCTGCTTCTTCCACCGTCGCACCGAACCTGATGGGCCAGCTGGCCGTGTTCTCGCCGGCAGCGATGCTTGCCCAGTCCGCCGCCCCCGCCGTTGCCAAGGCCGCCGCCGCCGACAAATCGGCTGGCTGGGGCGATGACGATGACGCCGACAGCGCGGACATGCCGAACTCCGGCGTCTCCAACAATGCCGTTGCCGCCCTCGCCAACGACACGTCCGATCTGCGCAAGACCCTGATCAGCCTGGCCATGCAGCTGCGTGACATCCGTTACGTGCGCGGCGGGCGCGATCCCTCCACCGGTTTCGATTGCAGCGGCTTCGTCCGCTACGTGTTCGCCCATGCCGTCGGCCTCGAGCTGCCGACCAACTCCGCTTCGCAGTTCCTGGCTGGCCTGAAGGTCAACCGCGGCGACATGAAGCCGGGCGACCTCGTCTTCTTCCGCACCGCAGGCAAGCGCGGCCAGGGCCGCATTTCCCATGTGGGCATCTATATCGCCAACGGCCAGTTCATCCACTCGCCCTCGCGCGGCAAGACTGTGCGCGTGGACAGCCTGGACGAGTCGTACTGGGCCCAGCGTTTCGCTGGCGCCAAGCGCCCGGGCGCACTCGCCCGCAGCTGATTTGGACGTCACCGTCAGTCAAAGGCCGCCCTCGGGGCGGCCTTTTTTTGTGCGCGGGCTTATTCGCCCAGTTGCTGGAGCTCGTCCGACTCCACGATGCGCAAACCGTTGCCAGGCGCCCGCGCGAGCCGCCACATGGCGTTCGCCACGGTGCCGGCCTCGATGCCACGCCAGCGTCCCGGCAGGATGCGGGAGAAGGGGGCGGCCAGCATCTCGCCCATGCGTGGCTTGTGGCGAGCGCCAAGCAGCAACGAGGGCCTCACGATGGTCAGGCGCGGCCATTCCTGTTTCTGCAGGGCCAGTTCCAACTCGCCCTTGGTGCGGTTGTAGAACAGGCGCGATGCGGGATCGGCCCCCAGCGCGCTGATCACCAGATAGTGATTGGCGCCGAGTGCGCGTGCGTGCCGGCCGAGCGATACCGGCAGGTCGTAGTCCACCATACGGAACGCTTCGCGCGAGCCGGCTTGCCTGATGGTGGTGCCCAGGCAGCAGAACACCGTATCGACCTGCCCGTGCAGTTGGGCGATCAGATGGCTGACCATGCCGACGGGATTGCTGAGCTTGGGATGCGCGGGCAAGGCATGGCGCGTCGGCGCGAGCACCTGCGCGACGGTTTCGTCGGCAAGCAGCAACGCGAGCAGCTTCTGCCCGGTCAACCCGGTGGCTCCGGCAAGCAGGGCGTGGCGTGGCGCGGCGTTCATGGGCTCATTCTAGGGCGGGATGCGTTATTCCAATGGAAGGCTTGCCTGGTGGGGGATGAACCCCATGTTGAGAAATCGTTTTCATGGAATCGAAATAGATGTCGCTCTCCTCATTGCTCGACATGCCGGGCGTCCAGGCACCCGAACCCGCCACCCAAGGCTACGTGTTCAACCACACCATGATCCGCGTGAAGGATCTGGCTCGCTCGCTGGATTTCTACACGCGCGTGCTGGGTTTCACCCCGGTGCATCGCCAGGATTTCGACGAGGCGGCGTTCACCATCGTGTATCTGGTGCTGGTCGCGGACCGCAGCGTCATTCCCGATGACGATGCCGCCCGCCTGCAGTGGGTGCTCGGCCAGCCGGGCGTGCTGGAGCTGACGCACAACCACGGCACCGAGCATGACGATGCGTTCCACTATCACCACGGCAACGCCGAGCCGCGTGGTTTTGGCCATCTGTGCGTGTCCGTGCCCAACGTGAAAGAGGCCTGCGCCCGTTTCGAGGCGATGGGCGTGACCTTCCAGAAGCGGCTGACCGACGGGCGGATGAAGCACATCGCCTTTATCCGCGACCCGGACGACTACTGGATCGAAATCCTGCAGCCGGCGATGCGTATCGCTTGAGGCTCTTGGCGCCTGTTCAGATCTTCTGAGCAACGCCCGTTCCCTCGCCGTCATTCCGGCGCAGGCCGGAATCCAGTGGCTTCATGGCGCGGTTTTCGCAGACGACTCCATGTTTTGACGTCACGCGATAACCGGTCACTTTCGCTACTGGATTCCGGCCTGCGCCGGAATGACGCGCGAGAAATGCGCTCTCATGTGAGAATTGAACAGGCTCTTACAGCCCCCGCATGCTCTCCGGGCGGTGGTAATCGCTGCCCGGTTTCCACTGCGGGAAGGTGTCTTCCATCGACAGCCGGCTGCCCACCATGAAGAGGGCGCGGACGTCTTCGACGGTGCCGCTGAGATCCCAGTCGGGATCGTATCTGCCGTGCGCGGCGATGGTGTCGCCAGCGCTGGGGGCCGCGTCCGGTTGCGTGGCCGCCGAGCGCGCATAGAGCACGGGCACGCCGGCGCGCGCAAAGCTCAACTGGTCGGAGCGGAAGAAGAAGCCTTTTTCCGGTGCGACGTCGGCGGTCACGCGTCGGCGCTGCGCGTGTGCCGCGTCCGCCAGATAGTCGTCCAGCTGCGATTGCCCGAAGCCGATCACGGCCAGCGCGCTGGCCGGACCGTTCACCGGCAGCATGTCCAGGTTGATGTCGGCCACGGTATGGGCCAGCGGCACCAGCGGATGCTGCACGTAGTAGCGCGAACCGATCAGGCCGTTCTCGTCCAGCGTGGTGGCGATGAAGAGCACCGTGCGATGCGATTTCGGTGCGCGGTGGGCAAAGGCTTCGGCGATCTCCAGCAGGCCGGCGATGCCGGTGGCGTTGTCGACGGTGCCGTGCGGCGGTTCGCCCGGCGCGGGGATGTGATCCCAGTGCGCGGAGTAGACGATGGTTTCGTCGGGACGTCGCGAGCCGGTGATCCGCGCCACCACATTGTGCGATTCCCCGTGCGCGATGCTGCTATCAAAGCGCGTGTCGAGCGTGGCGTGCAGCGGCACAGCAGTAAAGCCGCGCTGGCCGGCCTGTCGCTTGAGTGCATCGAAGTCGGCGCCGGCCTGTGCGAAGAGGCGTCGCGCCGCATCGGTGGTCAGCCAGCCGGCGACGGGTAGGCGCGGCGTGCCTTCCTCGCGCTTGGGGAGATCGAGCCGCGCACCGCTCCAGCTCGTGCGCACCGAGTCCCAGCCGTAGCCCGCCGCCTGGGTGTCGTGCACGATGAAGGCCGCGGCAGCGCCTTCGCGCGCGGCCTCTTCGAACTTGTAGTTCCAGCGTCCGAAATAGGTGTATTCGCGGCCGTGGAATAGCGCGGGATCCTGGTTGGCCCAGCCGGGATCGTTCACCAGGATGATGACCGTCTTGCCCTTGACGTCCGCATCGGCGTAATCGTTCCAGTGCTCGCCCGGCGCATCGATGCCGTAGCCCACGAAAACCACGGGCGATGCCGTGAAGGCGCTGTGCGCCTGCTCGTCCAGCGTGCCGACCACCACGTCCTGGCCGAACGCGAGCGTGGTCGAGCCGCTCTCGCTGTGCACGTCGAGCGTGGTCTCGTCGGCATGCAGCAGGGTCGCCGATACGTACGGCACCGTCTGCAGCCAGCGGCCGTCGTTGCCGGGTTCCAGTCCGATGCGCTTGTACTGCTGGATGATGTAGTCGATGGTGCGTTGTTCGGACGCGCCGCCCACCGTGCGCCCCAGCAACGTGTCGGAAGAAAGCACCTTCATGTGCTGCGCGATGTCGTCCACCACGATGCCGGGCGAAAAATCGTTGTACGAAGGCCATGCGCCTGCATCGCCATCGTTGCCGGCATTCGTTTGATGATGCTGGCAAGCGCATAGCGCGAGGCTCAGCAGAGTGAGGAACCACGGGTAACGCATGGCAGGAGAAAGGCAAGTCGGTGACTTACTCTAGCGTGTCCATGGCGGCGGAACGCGTATCGCAAGAGAGAGCTTTTGGTGCGCTGCGGACGCAAAAAAATGCGCTTGCTGACCGGAACCTGTCGTGCATGCCAAGCGCCACGAAACGACCTTCTCGCGCTGGTGGTTCTGGCGATGTTGATCATGCCCGCAGTGGCATTCGCCATGCGCCGTCGACGCGTCTTCCTTCGGCACTTCGATGTGCTCGAATCCAACAAGCAGGAGCGGGTTGAGGTCGCTGAAGGTGTTCCGTAGGCCGTGGCGTAGTGCGTGCCATGGACCAGGATCAGCGAATCGTTCTGCCTGCGTCCGCGCAGTGGCCGGCCGGGCGTACCCGCAACCAAGCGTGGCGGCGTGGGGCCGGTGCAGCTACGCTTGGCGGGATTCGCTTCGTGGAATAGCGCCCGACATGCCGTTCGACCTGCCTCCCGTCACCCGTAACCTGTTGATCGCCAACGTGGCGGTGTTCCTGCTGCAGCAGTTCATGGGCGAAACGCTGTTGACCTACTTCGCCTTGTGGCCATGGGGCCCGGACCAGGTGGCGCAGGGCGCCAACGGGCTGGTCTCGGTGGGTTTCCGCCCTTGGCAGCTGGTGACCTACGCCTTCATGCACGGCAGCACCTTGCACCTGTTCTCGAACATGCTGGCCTTGTTCATGTTCGGTGGCCAGATCGAGCGCGTGTTCGGTGCGCGCAATTTCGTTCTCTATTACTTCGTCTGCCTGCTCGTTGCGGCGCTGGCGCAGCTGGTGGTGGTGAACTGGTTCACCGGCGGGTTCTACCCGACGCTAGGCGCCTCGGGCGCCATCTTCGGCATCCTGCTGGCGTTCGGCATGCTGTTCCCGCACGAGAAGATGATGCTGATCTTCCTGCCCATTCCGATCTCCGCCTGGCTGTTCGTCACCCTCTACGCGCTGGCGGAGCTCTACATGGGCGTGACCGGCACGCAGGCGGGCATCGCGCACTTCGCCCATCTGGGCGGCATGCTGGGTGGTTTTATCCTGATCCAGTACTGGCGGGGCAAGCTCCCCATCAAGCCGCAGCGTCGCCTCTGGCGCTGATCGTTCCGCTTCTCGGCCGTTTCCCATGACCCAGCATCTCCAGCGCCGCCTGACGCCGCGCCATATCACCTTCATGGCGCTTGGCATGGCCATCGGCGCCGGCCTGTTCCTGGGCTCGGCCGATGCGATCAAGCTGGCCGGCCCGTCCGTGCTGTTCGCCTATATGGTGGGCGGCGTGATGATCTTCATCATCATGCGCGCGCTGGGCGAGATGACCGTGCGCGCCCCGGTGCCCGGCTCCTTCGCCGTCTACGCGCAGCGTTACCTGGGTCCGTTCGCGGGATACGCCACCGGCTGGAACTACTGGCTGCTGATGGTGGGTGTGGGCATGGCCGAGGCCACCGCCGTCGGCGCCTACATGCAGACGTGGTTCCCCGATTGGCCACGCTGGATCTGGGTGCTGGCCAGCGTGGTGATGATCGGCGGCCTGAACCTGCTCACCGTGAAGATCTATGGCGAGATGGAATTCTGGTTCACCCTGATCAAGGTGGTCACGGTGCTGGCGATGATCGCCGGCGGCCTGGCCATCATCTTCCTGGGTTGGGGCAATGGCGGCCAGCCGACGGGGTTGTCCAACCTGTGGTCGCAGGGCGGCTGGTTTCCGCATGGCGTGCTCGGCATGGTGATGGCATTGCCCGTGGTGGTGTTCTCCTTTGGCGGCGTGGAAACCGTGGGCATCGCGGCGGGCGAGGCGGCGCAGCCGGAGCGCACCATCCCGCGGGCGGTGAACTCGGTGCTGTGGCGCATCCTGATCTTCTACGTCGGCGCGCTGTTCGTGATCATGGCGATCTACCCGTGGACGGGACTGGGCGAGCACGGCAGCCCCTTCGTCACCACCTTCGCCAAGCTGGGCATTCCGCAGGCGGCGGGCCTGATCAACTTCGTGGTGATTACGGCAGCATTGTCCGGTTTCAACAGCACCACCTTCAGCGGCAGCCGCATGCTCTACAGCCTGGCCTGCAAGGGGCAGGCGCCGGCGGCACTGGGCCAGGTGAACGGGCAGGGCGTGCCGGTGCGCGCCATTCTGGCGACGCTGGCGGTGCTGCTGCTGGCGGTGCTGCTGAACTACCTGCTGCCGGCCAAGGTGTTCGGCATGATGATGTCCATCTTGTCGTTCAACACGGTGTGGACATGGACGATGGTGCTGCTGGCCCACTACAGCTTTCGCCGGCAGTTGCGTGAGAGGGGCGAGGCGCCGTCGGGCTTTCGCCTGCGCTGGTGGCCATTCAGCGGCATCGTGTGCCTGGCGTTCTTCGGTTTCGTGGTGGTGATGCTGGGCGTGAACTCGGAGACGCGCGTGGCGCTTTACGTGGGCGCGGCGTGGATTTTCCTGCTGAGCATCGCGTATCACCTTTGCGGTGTTCACCAGCGCATGTTGCGCATGGAGCCGCCTGTTGCCGAAGGGGCGTGATCGTCGGGTAAGTGCAACGGATTGACGCGAAGGTAGACTCGCAGGGATCTGCTCAGTCCGCGATCAAGGAAATTCGCATGCGCACCATCGGCGTCATTGGCGGCATGAGCTGGGAATCCAGCGCGCTGTATTACCAGTGGATCAATCGTGGCGTCCGGGATCGCTGCGGTCCGCTCCATTCCGCAAGGCTTCTGCTCGATAGCCTGGATTTCAGCCAGATTGCCCACTGGCAACGCGAAGGCGACTGGGATGCCGCAGGCGAGGCGCTTGCCGCATCGGCAAGGCGGTTGGAAGCGGGTGGTGCCGAATGCATCGTCCTGGCGACGAACACTATGCACAAGGTGGCCGCGGCCATCACGGTGGCCACCGATCTGCCCTTCCTCCATATTGCTGATCCCACCGGTGCCGCCATTCGGCGACAAGGCATGGACAACGTGCTGCTGCTGGGTACGGCTTTCACGATGAACGAAGACTTCTATCGCTCGCGCCTGCGCGAAAAGCACGGCGTGCATTGCCTGCTGCCAGGCGAGCAGGACAGGGCGCAGGTGCATCGCATCATCTACGAGGAGCTTTGCGCGGGCGTCACCACGGAGACATCCCGGGATACCTACCGCCGCATCGTGGCCGCCGCGCAGGCCGAAGGTGCGCAAGGTGTCATCCTCGGCTGCACGGAAATCGGCCTGCTGCTACGACAGGACGACAGCCCCTTGCCGCTGTTCGATACGGCGGCGCTGCATGCGCAGGCCGCGGTGGAATTTGCATTGGGCGACGTGGCCTAGGTCGTCAGGCGCGCTGGGCATGACGGCCATGCCCAACTGGTTTCGGCCGTGCACCAGTTTGCGTCGAGTTCCTTTCCATGGAGCATGCCGGCGATGACTTGCCCGGTGACTGGCCCTTATCGCAGGGCCAGGAAGTCCGGGCTTACCACGAAACGCACGGCGTCCAGCCGCAGGCGTGCTTCCGGCAGGGCCTTGAGCAGGGCGGTGCGCTCGTCGGCGACGGCGGCGATTTCCGTGTCGCTGATGGCGGGGTTCACCGAACGCAAGGCCAACAGGCGGAATAGTTCCGCGTCGAGCACGTCGGTGGCCTGCGCCACGGCCTCGGTCATGTTCACCTTGGCGCGCTCGGCGGCGATGCCCTCCGCCTTCTCCAGCATCGGCGGCACCAGCTTGGCGAGGAACTTGCGGTAGCGCGCCACTTCAATGGTGCGATCGGCAGCCTTGCGCAAGGCGATGTCGCTGGGACGGAAATCTGCTCGCTCGGCCAATCGCGTGTCGATGGTCACCACGATGGGCTGCGGCGGCAGGAAACGTTCCGCGTCCAGCTTGCGATCGGCCACGCATTCGATCAGGAACACGGCCTGCAACAGCGCGCTGCGCGGCGGCAATGCATCGTCGACGAGGAAGGCGGCGTTGCCCTGCTCGTTGGATAGCGTGAGATCCAGTGCGCCCATCACCATCGGGTGATCCAAGCGCAGCAGCGGCAATTCTTCGCGGGCCAGCGCCACGTCGCGCGAGAACGTCACGGCCTGCGGGCCTTCGGCGAAGCCAGGCAGGGCATCGGTGGACAGGTACTGCGGATCGAGCAGGATCACCTTGCCGCCCAGTTCCTCGGCATGGATGCCGAAGCGTTCCAGCAGGCCCTGGATAAAGGCATCGCGGCCCGGGTCGTTGTCCTCACGCGTGAACGCCTGTTGCAGCTCGTCGGCGTGCAGGTCGCGGCTGGAGGCCAGTTCGAGCAGGTGATCGCGGCCATCGCGGATCAATGCGGCCATTTCCTCGTGCGCGCCGCGCGTTTCGGCGAGCAATACGTCCAGTTCCTGGTCGCGGTTGTCATCGCCGCGCGCGTGCTGGTCGGCGAGGCGTGCCAAGGCGTCACCAAAGCGGCGCAGCAGTTCGCGGCCATCGGCAGGGCTGAAGCGGAACGCGTCGATGCCCTCGTCGTACCAGCGGGCCAGCACGTGTTGCGCGCTGTCGGCCACGGCCAGGATGTGGATGCTGATGTCGTGCTTCTGGCCGATGCGGTCCAGACGGCCAATGCGCTGTTCCAGCAGATCTGGATCGAGCGGCAGGTCCCACAACACCAGGCGGTGCGCGAACTGGAAGTTGCGGCCTTCGGAGCCGATCTCGGAGCACAGCAGCAGGCGCGCGCCATCGGGCTGCGCGAAATAGGCCGCGTTGCGATCGCGCTGCACGATGCCCAGGCCTTCGTGGAACCGGGCGATGCCCGCGCCCGTGCGCGTGCGCAGGGCTTCTTCCAGTGCAAGCACCTTGGCCTGGCTGCGGCAGATCAGCAGGAACTTGTCCTGTGGATGCGCTTCGAGCAGGGCGACCAGGGCGTCGATGCGCGCATCGTTGGCGTAGTCGACCTCGATGGCTGGCGGCGGCTGCTGGATGTCGGCGTGGAACTCGGCCAGCAATGCCTGGCGGCCGTCCTCGCTGAGCGTGTCCTGGTCGATCAGGTGCCATACGGGCACGCGCTTGGGGAAGCCGCCGATGCTGGCGCGCCGGTTGCGGAACATGGCGCGCCCGGTGCCGTGGCGGTCGATCAGTGCGGCGAGAATCTCGCGGGCGTTGTCCGGCTTGGTGGCGTCGGCGAGGCGGGCGAGCAGGGCGTCATCACCGGCGAAGGCGTCGCGCAGCGTGGCGAGCTGCGCCTCATCAAGAGGCTCATTCGCCAGCAGCCGGTCGGCAACCTTCGACAGGTTGTGGAACCGGTCCGACTCGGACAGGTAGACATCCAGGTCGTGGTAGCGCTGTGGGTCGAGCAGGCGCAGGCGGGCGAAGTGGCCGCTGCGGCCCAGCTGTTCCGGCGTGGCGGTGAGCAGGATCACGCCCGGCGTGGCGGCGGCGAGCCGATCCACCAGGGTATAACGCGGGCTGGCGGCCTCGGGCGTCCAGGCCAGGTGATGGGCTTCGTCCACCACCAGCAGGTCCCAGCGGGCGTCCAGCAGTTGCTGCGCGCGCTTGGGCGACTGCTCCAGGAAGGTGAAATCGGCGATGACGAGCTGCTCATCCTCGAACGGGTTGGCGCCGTCGCCGGACTGTTCCAGCGCCTCGCAGCGTTCCTCGTCATAGATGGCGAAGCTCAGGTTGAAGCGGCGCAGCAGCTCCACGAACCACTGGTACACCAGGGTGTCGGGCAGCAGCACCAGCACGCGCCCGGCGCGGCCGGTGGCCAGCTGGCGGGCGATGATCATGCCGGCCTCGATGGTCTTGCCCAGGCCCACTTCGTCCGCCAGCAACACGCGGGGCGGCCGGCGCGAGGCGGCGATGCCGGCTACGCGCAACTGGTGCGGCACCAGACCGATGCGCGAGGCACCCAGGCCCCAGGCCGGCGAGCGACGCGCCTCGGCGCGGCGCTTGAGACCTTCCAGGCGCAGTTCGAAATGGGCGACAGGGTCGGTACGGCCGCCGATCAGGCGGTCATCCGCCTGGCTCACGCTCTGTTCGTCGTCGAGCTGGCCTTCCTCCAGCTCACGACCCTCGCCGCGATAGACCAGCAGGTCCTCGCGTACTTCTACGCGCTCCACCAGAAAGGCAATGCCCTTGCCGGCCACCCGCTGACCGGGACGAAACTCCGCGCGCACCAGCGGCGCCGAGTCGATGGCATAAGGGCGCAGCACCCCCGCCTTGGCAAACAGCACCTGCACACCGCGTCCCTCGACGCGAAGCACGGTGCCAAGGCCGAGCTCGGGCTCGGCGGTGGAGATCCAACGTTGACCAGGAACAAACATCGGTAAGCGGGGCCGCAGGTTGCAAGGGGCGCCAATTATCCGCTCTGTGGTTGTGGATGCCTAGCGAAACCCCGTTTGGCTGCCCCGGCGTCAGTGATGAACGTCACCAATGGGCGGCTAACGCTGACCGCTCGTCGGGAAAATCCCTCCAATGGTCGGCTGCCCGCTGGTCGGGCGAAAGCGGCTGGTTAGAGTTCGCATCAAGAGGGTGGGCTGTCAGGTCCGCCCTATCGCGTCAGCGGATGCAGCGCTGGCGGTTCTTTGATCAGGGGGTAACGTGAATCGGATGCCATTCGGCATTATGGCCGGGCGTTGGCGCATGCCTTTACAGGCGCGTGTGCCCCAAGGGACTGCGCGCGGATTCAGTCTGGTCGAATTGATGATCACGCTTGCCGTGGCGGCCATCCTGACGCTGATTGCCGTACCGAGCTTCAGCAACATGATTAATAGCAACCGGCTGACGACCGCGACCAACGCCATGGTCGGCGCGCTCAACAGCGCCCGGATGGAAGCGATCAAACGCAACGGCTCCGTCCAGTTCTGCAGCAACGCAGCCGCCACCAACACCTCCGACACCTTGGGTACGGCTTGCGCCACGAATGCCGGTGCGGTTTTCGTGCTCACCGGCACCACGGCTACCCAGCTGCTTGCAGCGCCGTCGGCGCTGTCGATCCCCTCGATACAGGTGCGTGGCACCGTCGCGGCGATCCGCTTCAATGGAACCGGTCTTGGCTATGCCCCAGGCTCGACAACACCTTTCGACACCACGACGACGGGTAACGCCGTCGTGGAGCTTTGCTCGACAGCGCTCAAGAGCAACAACGACATCAAGGTCAACATGGCCACCGGCAGCATCATCACCTCGTCCTCTCCCGCCACGGTGACTTGCCCATGACACAGCGCATGCAATCGGTCCGATTTGGGCGGCGCAGGGGCCTACGTCAGGCGGCGGCCCATCAGTCCGGTGTGGGGCTCATCGAGGTGCTTGTGGCGGTGCTGGTACTGTCCATCGGCTTTATTGGTGTGGCTGCGCTGCAGGCACGCTCACTGTCCACCAACAACAGTGCGATGTCGCGCAGCCTGGCAACGGTGGCGAGCTACTCCATTCTCGATGCGATGCGCGCGGACCTCACCAATGCGGTAGGCGGGAGTTACAACGGTCTTTCTCCCGTCAAGGCAAGTGCCTGTCCGGCCGCATCGGGAGGCCTGGCCAACGCTCAGGTCAGCCAGTGGTGCAAGACCCAACTCGTTCCGCTTGGCACCAGCACGGTCGGCACGATCAACTGCACCGCGGCTACCGGCACGACCACGGCTTATTGCACCGTCACCGTCCAGTTCGACGATAGCCGTGCTGGCCTGGGCGGAAGCACAAATCAGCAAGTCGTCACGCAGGCCATGCTATGAGCGCGCAATTCATGCCCCGCGGCCAATCGCGGCGTTTTGTGGGGTCCGCACGCGGCTTCACCTTGATCGAGCTGATGGTGGCCATGCTGCTTGGCTTGATCGTGATTGGTGGCGTCATGAGTGTGTTCCTCGCCGGCCAGCAGACCTATCGCTCCAATGAGGCATTGAGCGATGTGGAAAGCAGCTCGCGTACCGCCTTCGAGATGATGGCGCGCGACTTGCGCGACGCGGGCTTCAACGGTTGCGACAACACCAGTGGCCGCGTGGCCAACGTGGTCAACAACAATACGACCCTTTGGTACGCCAACTGGGCGCTGCCCTTGCAGGGCTACGACGATGCCAGCAAGGATCCCGCCCTGACGGGGCTCACGGGCGCCGGGGCACCGGTTGCGGGCCAAAGCTCGGTAAGCGTGCTTGGCACGGCGATTACGGATGTATCGGTCGGCGCTGTGTCGGGCAGCCCCACGAGCCTCAATATCAACGCCGCGAGCACGCAGTTGGCGGCTGGCGACATCGTCATGGTGTGCGATTTCGATCATGCCACGCTGCTGCAGATCACGTCGTACAGCGGAACGTCCGTGGGGGTTGCCACCGCCACCACGCCAACGCCCGGTAACTGCTCTTCCGGCCTGGGCTATCCCACGATCTGCAATGCCACGGGCAATGCGTACAGTTTCCTGCCCAATGCGCGCGTGAACCTGCTGACGGCGGTCGACTGGTATATCGGCAGGAACGCCGTGGGCGGCAATTCGTTGTACCGGTTGCCCGTGACATATACCGCGGCTGGAGCCTCAGCGGCAACGCCACAGGAAATGGTGCGTAACGTCAACAGCATGCAGATTAGTTACCTGCAGTCGACGGGTACGGCCCTGACCAACGCTGCAGGAGTGACCAGCTGGGCGGCGGTCAATGCCGCGCAGGTCGCGCTTCAGGTGCAGAGCACGTATGCGCGCGCCAGTGAGAATGCGGGCACCGGTCCGCTCGTGCGCAATTTCACTTACACCGCGACCATGCGCAACCGGGTGCAATGAGATGAACGCGCCAAACCTTTTGTATACCCATCGTACCCAGCGGTTATCTTCTGGCGCGCGCACGCAGCGTGGCGTTGCGCTGGTCGTGGCCTTGATCCTGCTCGTGCTGATTACCCTGGTGGGGCTCGCCTCCGTGCACAGCACCATCATGCAGCAGAGGATGTCGGCCAATCAGTACGACCGTGAGCAGGCTTTCCAGAGTGCAGAGGCGGCAATACGCGCAGCAAGCGCGCAACTTGCGACTACGCCCCCGGTGATCTGGCACAACTGCCAAGCCGGCGGCATCACATGCTTGCCCAACCCGTTCAACGATCCGACCTTGACCGCGGCTAGCATCAATACGGTGAGCAAGGGCACGGCGGCTGGCAACTACACCGCGACTTCGACCGCCGCTAGCCAGCCGCAGTTCGTGGTGGAGAACATGGGCAACTGGGTGGACCAGACCACCAATACAGGCTTCGGCCAGACCGGCAACTCGCGCAATTACGGCGTGCAGGGCAATTCCGGCACGGCGGTGTTCTACCGCATCACCGCGCGCAGCGGTGATCCCGCTGTGGTGGGCGACCGCGCCGTGGTCACCATCCAGGCCATCGTCAAGCAAGGCTGATCCCTTACCGCGACCGCTGCCCGAGGGCAGCGAGCGACAAACCGACCGATTTCAGGATTGACCGCGATGAACATGAAGCCGCAAACACCGCGCAGCAGGCGCTCCGCCGCCATCAGGGCGCTGGGCACCATGCTGGTCGTATGGATGCTGGGTGTCGTCTACATGCCTGCCGTGGCCGCGACTTCCACGGGGGTGACGGTCGACCAGCAACCGTTGACCGTGCAGCCGACGATTCCGCCGGATGTGGTGTTGATGCTCGATGACTCAGGTTCGATGGCGTGGGACTACATGCCCGACTGGGGTTACCTAACGTCATCCACGGGCAATGGCAGCCCGACCAATGACCAAGCGCGCAACTCGGCCATCAACGGCGCGTATTACAACCCGGCCATTACATATTCGCCGCCGCCCAAGGCGGACAGTACGGCAGCCTCTCCGGATCTCTATCCGGCCTCGCCCGGTCTGACCAATGCCTATGCCGACGGTTTTACTAACCAGACCGCGACGGACATAACGCGGTTTACTGGCAACTTTCCGTACTACACGGCGTTCAAGGTGACCACTTCCACCTATGCGGCCAACGGAACGACAATTTATTCCTGCCCGAGCGGCTCCACCTCGGATGGAAATACGCCCCCAACGTGCTATACGAATACGTGCCCGAGTGGGTCTACATCAGACAACAAAAATCCGGCCACGTGCTACACATGTCCGTCGGGTTATACGCTGACGCTGCAAACTAGCGGCAAGTCATCGTCATATATCTGCACAAATGGCAAGAAGACCACAAGTCCAGGCACCGTATCTCGCGTTACCGTGGCCTACACTACGTCTGTGGGCGCTCCATATTCGTGTAACAACAGGGATGTGCTGAACGGAACCACCTGCAGCGTCCAGGGCACCAGGCGTTACTTCACCTACACCACCGGCTCCAACAGTACCGAGTATTACGTAGGTGCGACCGGTACCTGCGCCTTGCTGGCGACGGCAAGCCCGACACCGGTGGACAAGTCACTGTGCGTCGAGGATGCAGCGACGCAGCAGAACGTGGCCAATTGGTTCTCGTACTACCGAACGCGCATCCAGATGGCCAAGAGTGGCCTGATGTCAGCCTTCTCTACGGTCGATCCAAAGTTCCGTGTCGGTTTTGGTTCAATCGATGGTGGTTGCAATGGTGATTCCGGCAATCTGCCGGCTTCGTCCGCAACTGCCTATACGTATACGGATACCTATAACTGCGGCAGTGGCGGAACATCGACCAATACGATCGCCCCACTACAGCCATTCGGCGATGGCTCCTCCAGTTCCGACTGGAAGAATGGCTTCTGGAATTGGGTGGCTGCATTGTCCCCAAGCGGCGGCACACCGCTCCGTATGGCGCTGGATCAGGTGGGTCAGTACTACCAGACCTCCCAGCCGTGGGAAGTCATGTCGAGCGATCCGAACTACGGCACCAGCACCCAGCCTTCGAACATTGCGTGCCGTCAGGCTTACACCATCCTGACCACCGACGGTTTCTGGAACGAGAGCTACAGTTCATCGGATAGTTCCGCCATAAGTGGCGCGAGCGGCGCCAAGTGGCCGTCCATTTCCGGTCCGAATGGCCAATCGTGGCCCACTACCGCCAACAGCTCGCCCGTTCAACCCTATTCCGGTGGTGGCACGAGTAGTCAAGGCCCGTCGCTCGCCGATGTCGCGATGTACTACTGGGAGCATGACCTGCAGACCGGCACGGGCTTCCCCAACGAGGTACCGACCAACTCGGCCGACCCTGCGTTCTGGCAGCATATGGTGACGTTCACCATGGGCCTGGGCTTCACGCCCACGAACATCAGCCCGTCCACGGCTACACAGGCACAGATCTTCAGCTGGGCCAATGGCGGAACGGCAATTTCCAACTTCAGTTGGCCGACGCCTTCGCCAAGCAACAATGGCTCGATCAACAATATCGCTGATCTGGAACACGCCGGTTTGAACGGCCACGGCGGTTTCTATTCCGCCACCAGCCCCGCGACGTTCACCAGCGGCTTGACCGACGCCCTGAACCGCGCCGCCGCGCGTGTCGGCAGCGGCGCGAGCCTGGCGGCCAACTCAACCCAGCTCACCAACGGCACTGTGGCTTATCAGGCCCAGTACCACACGGTGCAGTGGACCGGCGATCTGCTGGCGTTGTCGATCAACTCAAGCACGGGAGCCATCAGCTCGACAGCCAGCTGGTCTGCATCGTCGAAGTTACTCGCCAGCGCCACTGCGGTCGGCAAGTTCAGCACCTACCCCAATCGAAACATCTGGACGTACGTGCCAGGAGCTGCCGCAGCCGGCAGCTTCGTAAAGTTCATCAACAGCAGCAGTGGCTCGCCGCCCTCGCTTAGCAGTACGCAACTGGCGGCGCTGGGCAGCTCCGCAACCCAGGCGGCGATGGTGAACTACCTCCGCGGCGACAACACACTGGAACAGGCGAACAGCGGTATCTATCGCACCCGCACTACGCCGCTTGGGGATATCGTGGACTCGCAGCCGGTGTATTCGGGCGCGCCCAACCCCAACGAGTTCGAGAACCAGTCGTTCACCGGGATAAGCAACACCGCGACGACTGGTAACAATTCCTTCCAGGCGTTTGCGGTTGGCACGACCACTAATGGCGTTTCCACGCCAAGTGCCGCCTCTACCCGTACGGCGCTGGTGTTTGTGGCTGCCAACGACGGCATGCTGCATGCGTTCAATGCCAGCACCGGTGCGGAGACGTTTGCCTACTTGCCGGGTGCGGTCATCACGGCAGGAAACATAAAGAACCTGTCCGATCCCAACTACGGCTCGACGACGAGTACCACCGTACCGCATCAGTATTTCAACGACGGTGAGCTGACCATTGCGGATGCGTTCTTCAGCTCGGCCTGGCACACCGTATTGGTGGGCACGACGGGGCGTGGCCTGGCCAAGGCGATATATGCGCTCGATATCACCGATCCAGCCAACATCACGCCGCTGTGGGAGCGTTCCGCTGGCGACGGTATGACCAACAGTGGCTATATCGGCCAGATGGTGGGCAAGCCGGTGATCGCCAAGGTGCAGGACAAGGGTACGACTGCCGACTGGCAGGTACTGATCGGCAATGGTTACAACAGCAGCAACGGTACAGCGGCGCTGCTGGAGTTCAACCTTGCCGATGGGACGCTCAACGTACACACCACCGATTCGACGGCAGCCAATGGTCTCGCGGCGCCCGTGACATGGATGGATAACCCGGCCACTGGTGTCAGCACCGAGGCCTATGCGGGTGATCTGGACGGGCGCGTTTGGATGTTCCCTCTGTACGACACAACCAATGCTGCTGCTGATTTAAGTACGGCAGGCACGATTGAGTTTACCGCTACCGATTCTGGCGGTACCGCGCAACCCATCACGGCGGGTATGCTCGCTGGCCGAGATCCCGTGTCGGGCTACGTGTGGGTGTTCTTTGGCACTGGCCAGTACTTGAGCAGTGGCGATACCACCAGCAAACAGGTGCAAAGCTGGTATGGCGTGATCGTGCAGGCAGGAAGTACCAGTGCGTCGGATTTGGCCAAAGAACCTATGGTGCAGCGTTCTATCACCTACGAGGTGGATGGTGATTCCACTGCCACACCGCCCACCTTGGGAGTTCGTACAGTGACATCGTACCCCGTGCCCAATGACATGTCGGGCAAGCGCGGCTGGTACATGAACCTGGAGCAGCCCACCGTCGATAGCAAAACTGGCGTGGTGACCGGGTACAACGCGCAGGGCGAACGCATGGTGACGCCCAGCCAGTTCCAGGGGAACCTGTTGTTGGGCACCACGCGCATTCCGTCGGCCGCGTCCAGCGCCGATATCTGCAATGCGTCGGGCAATGGCTGGGTCATGGCAGTCGATCCATTCACCGGCACCAACCCGAGCGGCAATTTCTTCATGGTCAACGGCGGCACCGGCTCAGTGACGCTACCCAGCGGAAAGACGCTGCCGGTGGCAGGCGTAGGCTTCAGCGCATTGCCCAACAATCCGATCTTCGTCGGCGGTGACATGTTGATGAGCTTCGACAACGGTTCGACCTCCAGCATCAGCACCAACGGCGCCGCTGGCATACCGCAGCGCGTTTCTTGGAAGGAATTGGTGAATCCATGAGCAATGACAGCATGAACAGTCACGGGCGGATCGAAGGCCATTCGGTGGCGGGCTTCACCCTGATCGAGCTGATGATCGTGGTGGCGATCATTGCGATCCTTGCCGCTATCGCCTATCCCTCGTACATCAATTACGTCACGAAGACCAACCGTGTTGCCGCCGAGGGTTGCCTGTCGGAGTACTCCAATTACATGGAGCGCTACTACACCACCAACCTGCGTTACGACCAGGCTCCTGCCAGTTCGGGAACAGCGGCTGCGGTGCAGAACCCGGTTACCACTACGCCACCGACAGTGACGCTGGATTGTGCGGCGGCGTCGCAGACCGGAACCAGCTACGCCTATACCGTGCCGGCGGTTTCAGCGACGGCTTTCACCGTCCGGGCGACGCCGATTGGAGCGCAGCTTAAGCGCGACACGCAGTGCAGCGCATTGTCGTTGGATCAGGCCGGTAACCGCTCGCCCACGACATCGGGTTGCTGGTAATCATCGCTGCTCAGGCAGGCGCGTGTTTCAGGTTTCGGCCCACTGCCTGAGCAGGTTGTGATACACGCCGAACAGTTGCAGCAGGGCCTGCGGGTCGGCCTGTGTGCGGGTGAGTGTCTGGATGGCCGCATCCAGCTCAAACAGCAATCGCCGCTTGCTGTCGTCCTGAATCAGGCTCTGCACCCAGAAGAACGCCGCGATGCGCGCGCCGCGTGTCACTGGCGCCACGCGGTGGAGGCTGCTGGAAGGGTAGAGGATGGCGTCGCCGGCGGGTAGTTTCACTTCGTGCTCGCCGTAGGTGTCGCTGACGATCAGTTCGCCGCCATCGTATTCCTCGGGTTCTGCGAGGAACAGCGTGCAGGAGATGTCGCTGCGCAGTTGCTCGCCGCCGGGTAGCGACATCACGGCGCCATCGACGTGGAAGCCGTATTGGCCGCCGCCTTCGTAGCGATTGAAGCGGGGCGTGAGGGTACGCAGGGGAAGGGTGGCGGCGTGGTAGAGCGGTTGCCGGGCGAGTGCGTCGAGCACGATCTTGCCTAGCTCCGCGCGCAGCGGCGAGGCGTCGGGCAGTTGCAGGTTCCGTTTCACCTTCGCGCCCTGCGGCCCGACGGTTTCGCGTCCGTCGGTCCATGTGGCCTGATCCAGCGCCTGGCGCATGGCGCGGATCTGCGCGTGATCGAGGACGTTGGGAAGGTGCAGCAGCATGGTGGGCTCTCGGTGCCTGCGTCAGCGCGTGGGTTGCGTGCTCATTGATAGCGTTTGTTTGTCGATACGCGCATGTTGTCAATCCACTCGTTGTTCCTCGCAGTCATCAGTGCAAGACGCTGGATGACCAGCCCTTCGGCTGTTGAAAAACGCCTCCTGCTTTCGCAGGGATGACGAGCATAAAAGCCCTCGCATATCCTCAAAACCGCACGTTCGCCGTGATCATCGCGGAGCGCGGCGTGCCCGGCGTGTAACGGTAGCCGCTCTTGTTGATCGCCGCGACATAGTCCTTGTCGAACAGGTTGTACAGGTTGAGGCTCACGTCGATGTTCTTGTTGATCGGGTAGGACGCCATGGCATCGAACACCCAGTACGCCTTGGTGTAGGCGGGCGTGCCGATGGCGCTGTCGGTGCCGCGCAGCATCTCGCCGTTGTAGCGCGCGCCACCGCCGATGGTCAGGCCGAACGGCAGCAGGTAGCTGGTCCAGCTGGTGAAGGCTTTCTTCGGCGTATAGGCAAGATCGGACGAGCCGTCCTGGGCCACGGCCGAACCGGAAAGCACGCTGGCGTTCATCGTGGTGAAGCCCGCGCTCACCGCCCAGTTTTCGGTGAGCTTGCCGACGGCGCTCAGTTCCACGCCTTGCACGCGCTTCTTGCCGATCTGGTAGTAGAGCAGGGTGACCGGATCCTGCACCAGGTCGTTGCTCACCGTGGTCTGGTAGAGCGCGCCGGTGAGCAGCAGCTTGTCGTCCAGCAGATCCCACTTGGTGCCCACCTCATACGTGCGGGCGCGCTCGGGTTGCAGGTTGGGATTGTCCAGGCTGTTGGAGGAGCTGGACAGGGTGAGCGTGTTGCCGCCCGGCGGCTCGGCCGACACGGCGTAGTTGATGTAGACCGAGCCGTTGGGCACCGGCTTGTAGAGCACGCCGAGCTTCCAGTTCCACAGGTTATCGCTCACCTGGGTGGTCAGGCCCGGCACGACGCTGCCGGTCGCCAGCGTGCCGCAGGCGGGGCCGCTCTTGCCGCCGCAGGCCACCGCGCTGGCGTAGTCGGTGTCGTAGTGGTCCATGCGCACGCCGGCGTTCACCTGCCAATGCGGGCCGAACTTCAGCGTGTCGAACACATAGGCGGATGCGGTATCCGTCTTGCCATCGGTGTAGGCGCCGTTCTGGCCGTAGATCAGGCCCTTCACGTCCCAGTTCGGGTCGTACAGGTTGGCGGCCGGCCAGGTGGTGCCGTTGAGGGCGACGTAGCCGATGGTGGTGGCTTTTTCGCGGGTCAGCTCGATGCCGCTGCTCAGGTTGTGCGTGATCGCGCCGGTGTCGAAGTTGTAGGTGACGTTGGCCTGGTCGGTGAGGATGGTGTTGGCCTGATGCTTGAACGTCGGGTTGCTGCGCGCGATGGTCCACGTGGACGGATCATTCGGGTTCGGCGTCCGCAGGTTCGCCGCGGTACCCATGAACGAGGTGAGCAGGTAATCCTCGAAGGTGCGGCCCCAGCGCAGCGTGTTGCGCACGGTGAGCTGGTCGTTGACGTCATGCTCGATGCGCGCAGTGAACATGTCGGCCGTGACGTGGTCGTGGTCGGCGGTGGTGCCGTAGAAGTTGGACGAATCGACTTCGCGCGCCGTGCCCAGGAAGGAGCGCGTGGGGTCGGGGCTGCTGTAGCCGGGCAGGCCGATGGTCGGCACGCCGCCGTCGGGCACGTTGTTCTGCTTGATGTGCAGGTAGTCCAGGTACACGCGCGTGGCGGTGCCCAGGCCGAAGGCGAATTCCGGTGCGACGCCCCAGCGGTTGTTTTCCACTTTGTCGCGGCCCGGTACGCCGAAATCCTGGCCCATCACGTTGAGGCGGAACGCCGCGGTGTTGCTCACGGCCTGGTTCCAGTCCGCGGTGATGCGGCGCTGATTGGCGCTGCCGTACGCGAGCGAGGCGCTGATGCCGTTGCCCAGCTCCGGCTGCTTGCTCACCATGTTGATCGCGCCGGTGGGCGCGGTGCGGCCGTTGTCGGTGCTGGCCGGTCCCTTGATCACTTCCACCGACTCGGTGTTGAACACATCGCGCGAAATGGTGCCGAGGTCGCGCACGCCATCGACGAAGATGCTGCCCGAAGTATCGAAGCCACGCATGTAGATGGCGTCGCCGGTGGAGGTAGTGCCGTTCTCGCCAACATAGAACGTGCCCACGCCCGGCGTATTGCGCAGCGCTTCGGTCAACGTGGTTGCGCCCTGCTGCAGGAACAGGTCCTTGCTGATCACGCTGACGGTCTGCGTGGTGTCCAGGATGGGCTGCGTGTACTTGGACGAGGAGAGGTTGTCGACCTTGTAGTCGCTGGTGGTCGATGCCTGCACCTGCACGCCGTCGAGCGTCTTGGGTGTGGTCGTGGCGTCGCCGCTGCCAGCCGGCGTGTCGGCCGCCAGGGCCGGTTGCGCGAGCGCCAGGCCGGTCATCAAGGTGGTGGCGGCGGCGTTCAGCGCGTTACGGGTAACAGCATGCTTGCGACTGGTGATGTAGGCCATGAAGGTTCGTCGTATGGGTGAGTTGTCCGGCCCAGCCGAAGCGGGACCAGGCGAATCGACGAATGGCGGCGGCGGGCGTCGATTGCGGGGAGATCAGAAAAACCGACTTTCGTCAGTGGGTTGCGTGATCCGGTGATCCATCACCAGCGGAAGCCCGCCAGCGGGTCCGCAAATGTTATTGGCAATGAGAATGAGTTGCAATTAGTCGAAAGTTCTTGCCGATGCGGCGCCGTCCAACTTGGCCGTTAGGGCGGCCGGCCGGTCTGGCGTACGCTTGCCTGCTTGTGGTCGAGGAGAGCGGAACGATGCGAATTCTTGTGATCGGCGCGGGCGCCACGGGCGGCTACTTCGGCGGCCGCCTGTTGGAGGCCGGCGAGGACGTGACCTTTCTGGTGCGAGAGAAGCGCGCCGCGCAACTGGCCGAGCATGGCCTGGTGATACGCAGCGCTCTTGGCGACGTCACGCGGCCAAACCCTTCCACCGTGCAGGCCAGCGATCTGCGCGAGCCCTATGACCTGATCCTGCTGAGCTGCAAGGCCTATCACCTGCCGCAGGTGATCGAGGACATGGCGCCGGCGGTGGGCTCCGACACGGCCATCCTTCCCGTGCTCAACGGCATGCGGCATCTGGATCTGCTGGATGCGCGCTTCGGCAAGGCGCGTGTGCTGGGCGGCCAATGCGTCATTGCCGCCACGCTGGATGCGCAGGGCACGGTGCGCCATCTCAACCAGTCGCACAGCGTCACCTTCGGCGAGCGCGACGGTTCGCGTTCGGAGCGTGCGGAGCGCATTCTCGCGGCCATGTCGAAAACGAAGTTCGAGCCGCGCCTGAGCCCCACCATCCTGCAGGACATGTGGGACAAGTGGGTGTTCCTCGCCTCGCTCGCCGGCATCACCTGCCTGATGCGCGCGCCGGTGGGCGACATCATGGCTGCCGCAGGCGGTGAGCAGGCCACGCTGCAATTGCTGGAAGACTGTCGCAGCGTGGCGGAACACAACGGGCATGCGCCGAGCGAAGCGGTGCTGGCGCGTGCGCGCGGCGTGCTCACCGAGCAGGGTTCCGCGCTGAGTGCATCGATGATGCGTGACCTGGAGCAGGGCGGGCCGATCGAAGCGGATCACGTGGTGGGTGATCTGCTGACGCGTTCGAGCGCGTCTGCGGCGTTGCCGATGCTGCGCACGGCGTATGCGCATTTGAAGGCGTATGAGGCGCGGCGCATGCGAGGGCAGTGAGGGCGTATTCAAAAACTCGTGCGAGCGCTCAGTCCCCCTCGCCGTCATTCCGGCGCAGGCCGGAATTCAGTGGCCTCGTTGCGCGGTTTTCGCGGAAGAGCCAAATGATTTGGCGTCGCGCGATAACCGACCACTTTCGTCACTGGATTCCGGCCTGCGCCGGAATGACGGTGAGGGGGATGAGCATCACGGAAATCGTGAACAGCCCCTAATGCCCGGCCAAAAAAAGGGCGCTGCATCATGCAGCGCCCTTTCCTGTTACAGACGTCCAAACGTCAGCGAAGCATTACCAGATCTTCACCTGCTTGTCGCCCGAACGCACCATGGTGTCGCCCGGCTTGCACTGGTACGCCGTGGCAAAGGCTTCCATGTTGGACGGAGCGCCGATCGCGCGCAGCGAGGCCGGTGCGTGCGGGTCGGTGTTCAGGCGCAGCAGGGCTTCCTTCTCGCGGATATTGCTGCGCCACACGCGGGCCCAGCTGAGGAAGAAGCGCTGGTCTTCGGTGTAGCCGTCGATCTTCTCGTTGGCTTCCTGCGGGTTCTTCTTCAGCGCTTCCTGCAGGGCGTCGTAGGCCACGTTCAGGCCGCCCAGGTCGGCGATGTTCTCGCCCAGGGTCAGCTTGCCGTTGACGTGCGCATCCGGCTTGTCCTTGACCGGGGTGTAGTCGTTGAACTGCTGCACCAGGCGGTCGGTACGCTGGTCGAACTTCTCGCGGTCTTCCTTGGTCCACCAGTTGGCGTTGTTGCCTTCGCCGTCGAACTGGCTGCCTTCGTCGTCGAAGCCGTGGCTGGCTTCGTGGCCGATCACGGCGCCGATGCCGCCGTAGTTGATCGCGTCGTCGCCGTTGGCATAGAAGAACGGCGGCTGCAGGATCGCGGCCGGGAAGTTGATGGTGTTGTCGGTTGGGTTGTAGTACGCGTTGACCGTCTGCGGGGTCATGCCCCATTCCTTGCGGTCGGTCGGCTTGCCGATCTTGGCGAGGTCGTACTGGTAGTTGAACTTGGCGGCGGCCATCACGTTGCCGTAGTAGTCGCCCGGCTTGATGTCCAGGCCGTCCCAGCTACGCCACTTGTCCGGGTAGCCGATCTTCGGCAGGAAGGTGTTCCACTTGGCGATGGCCTTTTCCTTGGTGGCGTCGCTCATCCAATCGAGGTTCTGGATGCGCGTCTTGAGTGCGTTGCGCACGTTGTCCACCAGCACCTGCGCGCGCTCCTTGGCTTCGGGCGTGAACACCTTGGCCACGTACAGCTGGCCAAGCGCTTCGCCCATCGACTCGTTCACGCCGCCGAGCACGCGCTTCCAGCGCGGCTTCTGTTCCGGCTGGCCAGAGAGCGTCTTGCCGTAGAAGTCGAAGCGGTTGTCCTGGAAGGCCTTGCTGAGCAGCGGCGAGGCATCGTCGATGGTGTGGAAGCGCAGGTAGGCCTGCCACTGGTCGATCGGCGCGCTGGCCAGCAGCTTGTCGAACTCGGCGAAGAACTTCGGCTGCGACAGCGAGAAGCCCTTGTCGACGGTCACGCCCTGCGCCTTAAAGAAGTCTTCCCAGTTGAAGTGCGGGGTGATCTTGTTGGCTTCGGCAACGGTGACGAAGTGGTACTGGTTCTCCGGCGTGCGCAGCTCCACCGGCGCCAGCGAGGCCTTGGCCAGCTCGGTTTCGAACGCCAGCACCTGGCCGGCCTGCTTCTTGGCGTCGGCCTCCGGCACGCCGGTCAGCTCGAGCGTCTTGGTGATGTGCTCAACGTAGGCGTCGCGGATGTCCTTGTACTTCGCGTCGCTGTAGTAATCCTTGGTCGGCAGGCCCAGGCCGGCCTGCTGGGTGAAGCCGATCTGCATCTTGGCGTCCTTGAAGTCGGCGCCGGAGCCGAACTGGAACACCTGCATGTCGCCCGTGGCGAAATTCTGGGTGAGGTAGCCGGCGACGTCCTTGCCCGACTTCAGCGCGGCGATGGCGTCGAGCTTGGGCTTGATCGGGTCGAAGCCGGCCTTCTCGATGGCGGCCTCGTCCATGCCCGAGGCGTACAGGTAGCCGATCTTCTGCTCGATCGAGCCGGCCTTGGCGCTGGCGGCGTCCTTGGCGGCGGCGTCGACGATCTCGTGCTGGGTGTTCAGGCTGTCCTCGGCCAGCTTGTCGAACGCGCCCCAGCGGGTGCGGTCGTTCGGGATCGGGTTGGCCGCGATCCACTTGCTGTTGACGAAACCGTTGAAGTCCTGGCAGGCCTGGATGTTGCTGTCCAGCTCGCCGATGTCGAACACGCTCTTGGGCGCGGCGGCCGCCATGGCGGCGGTGCTGGCCGGGGCAGGCGCGGTGCTGCTGGCGGCCGGTGCGTTCGTGGCGTCCTCGTGCTTGCCGCAGGCGCTGAGCGACAGGGCGAGGCTCACGGCGAGCGCGATGGGCTTCATATACGGTTTGGTCATGGAACTCCCTCTGTAGGTTCGGCGGCCGCGGGACGGCCAAGGTGGCAGCGATCGCCTGGCCCCTGACGCTACCCGGCATCGCATGGATGACTTTTCAGGCTAGGCCGCAAGTCACGGTACAGACAGTGTCAAAGGTCAGGGGGCTTGCCTGCAACCCGGCCAGTCAAGGGCGGGCGGTGGGGACAAGACGCTGCCGCGCCGCCCGTCCGGCATCTTCTGCCCAGCGCAGGCCGTGGCCGGCCGGCGCCAGTGCGGCAAGGCCGCTCAGTGAGCGCCCTTCTGCAGCCGGTTGCGGGAGCAGGACGGCACCATCGAGCGCGAGGATGAAATCCACCTGGGCACCGCGCACGGTTTGTCGCGGGATCACACCACGACGGGCGCAAGGCCGACGAGCTGACGTTGCACTTCATGCCGTTGCGTTCCTCGCCGGCATGCGGCGCGTCGTTCGGCGTGGGTGCGCATGGCGCACGTACCGCGAAGGCGTACGACGTCGCTTAGGAAGAAGGCAGCGTCGCCAGTCTTGCGACGCTGTTGGTGGCTTGCTCCACGTATGCCGGTGCCGACCTTGGCTGCACTTTTGCGCTGCATGTCTCATCGCGCCAATCGCAGGAAAATGCGGCGACTTCTGTTACTCGCCTGTCACCTTGCAAGCCTATCGTCCGCGGCATCAGCGCTTGAGGGGAAGCGCACCACCGCGACCGTAGGGAGCCCTCCATGCGAAACAAACTCGCAGTCTGTCTTGCCGCGTGCGTTCTAAGCGCTTCTGCCATTTCACTGGCCCAGATTCCTGTCCATGCCGAAGATGCCAGCTGGCATCGCGGGGACGTCCATACGGCCACGCCGATCAAGCATCTGGTGGTGATCTTTCAGGAGAACGTCTCCTTCGATCACTACTTCGGCACCTATCCGAATGCGGCCAACGGCGTGGGTGAGCCGAGCTTCTACGCGCGTCCGTTCACGCCGAAGGTCAATGGCCTGAGCAACGCGCTGCTCACCAACAACCCGAACAAGAACAACGCCGCGAATGGCACCGGTGCGATCAATCCGTTCCGCCTGTCGCGCGCGCAGGCCGCGACTGCTGACCAGGACCATGACTACGGTCCGGAACAGCAGGCCTTCGATGGCGGCGCGATGGACCTGTTCCCGAAGTACACCGGCTCGGGCGAAACCCTGCCGGGTGCGCCGGCCGACGAGGAAGGCAACGGCCAGGTGATGGGCTATTACGACGGCAACACTGTCACCGCGCTGTGGAACTACGCGCAGTGGTTCGCGATGAGCGACAACAGCTACGGCACCACGTTCGGTCCTTCCACGCCAGGTGCGATCAACCTTGTTTCCGGTCAGACCAACGGCGTGACGCAGACGCTCAACGGCACCGGCGCCGTGGTGGACGATGGCCAGGGCGGCCTGACCCTGGTCAGCGATGCCGATCCCATCGGTGATGTGTGCTCGTCGCCCAGCGGCAATCAGGTGCAGCTCGGCGGCAAGAACGTCGGTGACCTGCTCAATGCGAAGGGCGTGACCTGGGGCCTTTTCGAGGGCGGTTTCGACCTTACCCAGGTGAATGCGAACGGCACCACGGGCTGCAAGCGCAGCACGAAGTCGGCGGTGACACAGACGGTGAAGGCGGATTACATCCCGCATCACCAGCCGTTCCAGTACTACGCCTCCACCGCCAACCCGACGCACGTGCGCCCGACCTCGGTCGCCATGATCGGCCACCAGGGCGACGCGGCGAACCATCAGTACGACATGACGGACTTCTACGCGGCCGTGGAAGCGGGCAACTTCCCCGCGGTCAGCTTCCTCAAGGCGGCGGGCTATCAGGATGGCCACGCCGGCTACTCCGATCCGCTGGACGAACAGCAGTTCATCGTGCACGTGATCAACTTCCTGCAGCAGCGTCCGGAATGGCGCGACACGGCCGTGGTGATCGCCTATGACGACTCCGATGGCTGGTACGACCACCAGGCGGCGCCGCGCGTGAATGCGTCGGCCACGTCGGAAGACGCCCTGGATGGCGCGGGTCTCTGCAAGGCACGCGGTACGCTGGCGGGCACCAACAGCAAGGGCCAGCCGGTGCAGGGACGCTGCGGCTACGGTCCGCGCCTGCCGCTGCTGGTGGTGTCGCCGTGGGCGCGCAGCAACGACGTGGATCACACGTTGACCGATCAGTCGTCGGTGACGCGCTTCATCGAAGACAACTGGCTGCATGGCGAGCGCCTTGGCGGCGGTTCGTTCGACGCCGTGGCCGGTTCGCTGGAGCACATGTTCGACTTCTTCCAGCCGTTCCCGGAGCATCGCAAGCTGATCCTGGACGAGCAGACCGGCAAGCCGGTGAAGCAGCCCAAGCCGTGGCCGTGGGCCAGCCAGCCGCACACGCCGCGCGGCTAAGCAAAGTGCGATCCAACGCCCCGGGCGTCGCCCCGGGGCGTTTCCTTTTTCTCACGGAGGCGGTGAACCTTGCATCCCTCGCGTCGTCGTTTTCTTCAGGGCATGGGGTGGATCGCCGGCGCGGGCGCGCTGCGCGCGTTCGGTGTGCCCATGCACATGGCCATGCATCCCACGAAAGGGAGCAGCCTTTGCAAGCATGCCGTGGCCGACCAGACCATCGTGCCGAAGCTGCTCGATCCCGCGCGCCTGACGCCGTTTGTCGACACGTTGCCGGTGCCCGAAGTACTGCATCCCAAGGCGGGAACGCCACTGCGCATCGCCATGCGCGAAAGCGCGCAGCGCCTTCATCGCGATCTGCCGCCCACGCGGTTGTGGACCTACGGCAACACCATGCCGGGGCCGACCATCGAGGCACGCAGCGGCGAGGCGGCGCACGTCGAGTGGAGCAACAGCCTGCCATCGCAACACTTCCTGCCCATCGATCACCACGTCTGCGGCGCCGAGCCGGACAAACCGGAAGTACGCGGTGTCGTGCACGTGCATGGCGCGCGCGTTCCCGCGACGGACGATGGTTATCCCACCGATTGGTTCGTGCCGGGACAATCGCGCAAGCAGACCTATCCCAATCGCCAGGATGCCGCGACGCTGTGGTATCACGACCACACCATGGGCATCGAGCGCTTGAATCTCTATGCCGGCTTGTTCGGCATGTACCTGCTGCGCGATGAGCATGAACTGTCGCTGGGTTTGCCCCACGGCGAGCAGGAACTGCCGCTGGTGTTCACCGATCGCCTGCTGACCGAGGACGGGCAGCTCTACTACCCGGTCTCCGGCGTGAGCGATTCGCCCTGGGTGCCCGAGGTGTTCGGCAACGTGATGCTGGTGAACGGCGCACTGATGCCCCGGCTCGACGTGCAGGCGCGCCGTTATCGCTTCCGTGTACTCAACGCCGCGAACGGCCGTTTCTTCCGTCTGAGCCTGCGCGGCCAGAGGCCGTTCCTGCAGATTGGCAGCGATCAGGGCTTGCTCGCCGCACCGGTGCAGCAGACCAGCTTGTTTCTTGCGCCGGGCGAGCGGGCGGATCTGGTGATGGATTTTGCCGGCCTCGGCGGTAGCGCCATCGAACTGATGACCGATGCCCTGCCGTTGATGCAGTTCAAGGTGGCGGCGGGGAAGGTGGACGACACCAGCCGCGTGCCGGCGGTACTACGCGACGTACCGCGCATGCCCGAATCGGCCGCGACCAACACCCGCGTGCTGACCATCGACGAATACGCCGATTGCGTGGCCGAACCCATGCTGATGCTGCTGGACGGCAAGCATTGGCATGATCCGGTGAGCGAAAAGCCACGCCTGGGCAGCACGGAAATCTGGAGCTTCCTCAACCTGACCGGGGACACGCATCCGATCCATCTGCATCTGGTGCGCTTCCAGATTCTCGACCGCCGTCCCTTCGACGTGGATCAGTACCTGGAATCCAGGACGCTGCGCTACACCGGCCCCGCGCAACCGCCGCCGCCGCACGAAGCCGGCTGGAAAGACACGGCGCAGGTCTATCCCGGCATGGTGACGCGCTACATCATCACCTTCGAGGGCTACACCGGCCGCTACGTATGGCACTGCCACCTGCTGGAGCATGCCTCGAACGAAATGATGCGGCCGTTCGAGGTGCTGGCCTAGTTCAACGCCTCGGTGGATGTCGTCATTCGGTGTCCTGCGGCGCATCGCGCAGGGCGGCGGGCGGTGGCGGCAAGGTATCCGGCGCGACCGCGCCGCCGGAAATGATGAAGGCCATGGCCTGGTCCATGGTCCAGTCGGTGGGCGTCAGTTCGTCCACCGGCACCACTTCCAGGTAGCCGCCGGTGGGATTGGGCGTGGTGGGGATATAGACGGCCGCCATTTCACGGCCGGTGCCTTCTTCCATCATCACGCGCGTGACGAAACCCACCACCTTCATGCCACGGCGTGGGAAATCGATCAGCACCACGCGCTGCACGCCCGAAGGCTTCTGCTGCAGCACGGCCATGAGCTTCTTGGTGCCGCCGTAGATGGTCTGCACCAGCGGAATGCGCGCCAGCAAGGCGTCGAAACCGTCGATCAGCCGCTGGCCGATCACGCGATTGGCTAACCAGCCAAGCAAATAGAGCACGCCCAGCGTCAGCAGCAGCGCCACCACAAAGGTGAGCCATGCATTATTGAGCGCGATACCCGCCCACGGAGTGGCGGAAGACAGCGTGGTCAGCAGCGCGGACGCCAGCGGCGTGCCGATGCCAGCCAGCATGCTCAGCACGAACTTGAACACCACCCACGTCACCCACAGCGGAATGAAGGTGAGCAGGCCGGTGAACAGGTAACGTTTGATGCGCAGGCGTTTCATGGCGGGGCCGAAGAAGGAGGGGACACGCCATTGTCCCACGGCAACCCGCTTTGCGCCGCAGGCGATCCATGGCTACCTCGCTTCCGCGGTCGCCTTGGAGCGCCGGTTATGCAGCTCGCGACTGCGCGTTGTCCGGGGCATCGGCGCGCGCCTTGGGCTTGAGCCGCACATACAGCTGCTTGCGCACGCGCGCCACGACTTCACCGCCGCGGGTGACGACGTCCACGTCGAACCAGCGCAGCACCTTCTCTCCGCCCGCTGCCGCCGCGCGCAGTTCGTCGACCACGGAAGCCTCCAGCTTGAAGTGCGCGTAGACATCCTCGCGACCCGGTGCAACAAACTCGATGGCGCCCGCCTTGTCCCATACGAAGTAGTCGTTGCCCAGCTGGTGTATGGCCAACAGCATCCAGAAGGGGTCGGTCATGGCGAACAGGTTGCCGCCGAACTGTGTGCGCACGTAGTTGCGGTTCCAGGGGCGCAGGCGCAGCACTACGCGCAGTTCCGACCAGTCCTCGGACACGTACTGGACGCGAATGCTGTTGAACAGGAACGGCGGCCACAGGTTCATCAGGCGGCGGAAGGTGGAGGCGCGCATGGGCGGGACGGGGCAATGGCAAGGGCTCCCAATATAACCTAAACATACGCATGCGTATGGATTTGTGTGTATTCGCTGATTTGTCCGCAGGGAAGTGCAGATTGTCCGCATGCTGCCCTCGGGGAGGCCGCATTCCGTGCCTATACTCCGCCGCAGCGATGGCGCGAGGGGCGCCCGCACTTGGGGGAAAGATGAAAAACGGAATCCGGCGCGCAGCCTTCTGCGCGCTCAGCGTCTTGTCGTACCCGTTGTTTGCCGCCAACACCGTGTCATTGGATGACCTCGCACGGCATGAGCAATACGACAGCGTGAAAATCTCTGGCGACGGTCACTACCTGGCTGCCACCACGGTGGTGAAAGGCAAGCCGATGCTGGCGCTGGTGGATCTGGTCAATCACAAGGGCACCATGCTCAAACCCCGCGAAGGCAACCAGGTGGTTGATTTCTGGTGGGTTAACAACCGCCGGGTGCTCTATACCGAAGGCACCAAGGTGAGCGGTTGGGATCGGCCCTTCGCCACCGGCGAAATCTTCGGCGTGAACGGGGATGGCACGGGTGCCCAGATTCTGTTCGGCTACCGCGCGGGCAACTCGAATCAGGCGACGCACATCCAGCAGGCGCAGGCTGAGCGCGCATCGGCCGAACTGGTAGATACGCTACGCAACGGTGACGGCAATCGCGTGCTGATCGCGGTGACGCCCTGGGACAGTGGCGCGGATGGCGCGTACACACAGATATTCCAGATGGATGTGAATAACGGGACCAAGCGCCCCGTGGGTACCGCGCCGATTCGCAACGCGTCCTTCGTGGTGGACAACCAGGGCGTCGCGCGCTTCGCCAAGGGCATCGACAGCCATGCCTACCCGGTCGTGTATTACCGCAGTGGCGAGGGCCAGTCGTGGGAGCTCCTGTTCCAGGGCTCGGCCGAGCGAAGCGTGCCTTGGCCGGAGGCCTTCAACCGCGAGGATTCACAGGTTTTCATGTGGTGTCAGGCAAAAGGCGCCGTCGGAGCGCTGTGTCCATGGGACGTGGCGACACGGTCCATGAAGGAGCCCGTGTGGACCAGTCCGGACTCCGATGGCAGCGACCTCATGCGCAGTCTCGATCGGCGTGATGTCGTCGGCGTGTATGGCATGCCGGCGAGGCCGTCGGCTTCGGCCTTCGTGGCGGGGTCGGACACGATGAAGGCGATCGGCGCGTTGACCAAGGCGCTGCCCGGCGAAAGCATCCGTATCGTTTCCAGCACAGACGACGGCGAAAAGGCCGTGGCGCTGGCTTCGTCCGACATGGATCCCGGTACCTATTTTCTGTGGGACAAGACGACAGGCAAGGCTGAGCCGCTGCTGCAGCGTGCGGACTGGATCAAGCCCGACAGGATGGCGCAGATGGAGCCTGTCGAATTCAAATCGCGCGACCAGCTCGCCATCCATGGCTATCTCAGCATGCCTCCGGGGCGCGAGCAGGCAAAGCATCTGCCCATGGTGGTGCTGGTGCATGGCGGCCCGTTCGGCATACGCGACAACTGGGAGTTCGATCCCACCGTGCAGGCGCTGGCTACGCGGGGTTACGCGGTGCTGCAGGTGAATTTCCGCGGCTCCGGCGGTTACGGTCATGCCTTCGAGCATGCCGGCTATCGGGAATGGGGCGGCAAGATGCAAGACGACGTTACCGATGCCACGCATTGGGCGATCGAGCAGGGCATTGCGATGCCGGGCCACATCTGCATCTTCGGCGGCAGCTACGGTGGATACGCGGCGTTGGAGGGCGCGGTGAAGGAGCCCGACCTCTATCGTTGCGCGATCGGCTACGTCGGCGTCTACGACTTGGCGAAAATGTATACGGACGGCGATATCTCCGATCGCACGTCCGGCAAAAACTATCTGCGCACGACGCTCGGTACCGACCCGGCGGAGCTGGCCGCCCATTCACCCATCAACCAGTTGGACCGGTTGAAGGCAAACGTCATGCTGATCGTCGGCGGGCAGGACGAGCGCGTGCCACCGATCCAGGGTGAATCGATGCACGCGGCACTGCTCAAGCGCGGCATCGCCCACGAATGGCTGTACAAGTCAGGCGAGGGGCATGGGTTCTATGACGAGCAGAACCGTGCCGAGTTGTTCGAGCGTGTTGTCCGCTTCCTGGATCAGAACATCGGCAGCAACGGTGCGACGGCCAGCGCGCCGTAAAGAAACGCGAAGCCCATTCCCTCGCGGGAATGGGCTTGACGGATGCGGCTTGGTGATCGGGCGGCATGCGCCGCCCGGATGACATCAGAACACCAGCGACGCCATGCGCCGACGATAGCGGCCAACCAGTTCGGCATCGTCCAGCGTGGTGAAGGCGGCCAGCAGGCGCTTCTTGGCCTGGCCGTCGTTCCAGTCGCGTGCCTTTTCCAGGATGACGAGGAACTGGTCCAGGCCGGCGGTGGCGTCGCCTTCCAGCAGCAGGCGCACGCCGAGCAGGTCGCGGGCGGCCCAGTCGGTGGCATCGGCCTGCACGCGCTGCTGCAGCTCGGGCAGCGACGGCGCGCCGGCCAGCGCACGAGCAAGGTCGAGCTGGCTGCGCAGGCGCACGGCGCGGGCGTCGGTGGCGAGGTTGGCGGGCAGCGAGCTCAGCTCGGCCTCGGCCGCGTCGGCGTGGCCGGCGCGCATCAGCGCCAGTGCGAGATCCAGCTTCAGCTCGGGTTGATCCGGCTCGGCGGCGATGGCCTGCTGCAGGCGGTTGATCGCTTCCTCGGGGGATTCCGGCGCCACGTCCGCGTCGTTGGCCGCGCCGTCGAGCGCCTGTACGTGCTTCTGCAGGAATTCGCGCAGCTGGCCTTCGGGCAGGGCGCCGGCGAAGCCGTCGACGATCTGCCCGTCCTTCACCAGCATCACGGTGGGAATGCTGCGGATGCCGAACATGGCCGCCAGCTGCTGCGACTTGTCCACGTCGACCTTGGCCAGCCGGAACGCGCCGTTGAACTCGCCGGCCAGCTTTTCCAGCATCGGGCCCAGCGTCTTGCACGGGCCGCACCAGGTCGCCCAGAAATCCACCAGGATCGGCGTGGTCAGCGAGGCCTGCAGCACCTCGGCTTCGAAGTTGTCCTCGCGCACGTCAAAAACATGCGTATCGGCGGTCGTGGCACTCACTGGAAACTCCCGTTGACGGATGCCCTTCACATCAGGGCGTCGTCCAGCATATCAAGGTTGCGGGGCCCGCCGTGGGCCCAGGAAAGGCCACTGGAACGGGCCCTATCGGCGAAAGCCCCGATATTTGCGAAAATCATCACATGACCATGCCATCGCAAGGCATCAAACCCGCCATCGCGCCGCCCACCCTGTGGATCTGCGAGCATTGCGACACGGTATACCGCCGTCGCCAGCTGGCCTGTGGCGAAGTGGCCCGCTGTGCACGCTGCGACGCGATCCTCGCCCGCCACCACAGCCTTGGCGTCAGCGGCATGCTGGCGCTGGTGATCACGGCGATGATCGCCTTCGTGCAGGCCAATATCTGGCCCATCGTGACGCTGGGGCTCAACGGCCAGCTGATCAGCACCACGCTGTGGGGCTGCATCACCATGATGTGGCAGGAGCACTCGCAGGTGGTGGCGGTGATCGCCGCGCTGACCCTGTTCTTCTTTCCCATCATGAAGATGGGCCTGCTGTTCTGGGTCTTGCTGTATGCCCGCAGGCGGCGCCGTGCGCCCGGCTTCCGCGCGGTGATGGTGCTGCTCTACCGCATCGGCCCCTGGACGATGAGCGAGGTGTTCGTGCTGGGCGCGCTGGTGGCGGTGGTCAAGGCGCACATGTATTTCGACGTGCTGCCCAATCCGGGCATCTTCGCCTATGGCGTGCTGATGCTGATCATCACGGCGTTCTCCAGCATCGACGTGCGTCGCCTGTGGGACCTCACCGAGGAGGCGCCGGCATGACCGACTTGCCCCGCGCCAGCGACCTCGGCCTGATCGGTTGCCATGTCTGCCGCATGGTCTGCCGCGACGTGAAGGCGGAAAACGCCGTGTGCCCGCGCTGCGGTTCGCCGCTGCACAAGCGCAAGTCCAGCAGCTATACCCGCACCTGGGCGCTGCTGATCGCGGCCTTCATGTTCTATGTGCCGGCCAATGTGCTGCCCATCATGCGCACGGTGAGCCTGGGCGACGTCGACGACAACACCATCTTGAGCGGCATCATCGAGCTGTGGGTCAAGGGTTCGCCCGATCTTGCCGTTATCGTGTTCACCGCGAGCATCATGGTGCCGGTGCTGAAGTTCTTCGCGCTGGGCCTGCTGCTGATCAGCTCGCAGCGGGGCAGCACCTGGGCCCAGCGGCAGCGCTCCAAGCTTTACCGGCTGGTGGAGTTCATCGGCTACTGGTCGATGCTGGACGTGTTCGTGGTGGCGCTGCTCACAGCGCTGGTGCAATTCGGTTTCTTCAGCCAGGTGGAACCCCTGCCTGGCGTGGTGTTCTTCGGCCTCACCGTGGTGATTACCATGGTCGCCTCGATGACGTTCGATCCGCGCTTGATCTGGGATGGCAGGGACTTCGATGACTGACGAAAACAAGATCGCCGAAGGCCTGCCCGAGCCGGTCGTGCAGCGGCCGCGCATCAATGCCTCGCTGGTGTGGCTGGTGCCGATCATCGCGGCGCTGGTTGGCCTGTCGCTGGTGATCCATGCTTGGTCCGAGGCCGGCCCCACCATCAGCATCAGCTTCCAGAGCGCGGAGGGCCTGGATCCGGGCAAGACGCCGGTGAAGTACAAGAGCGTGGTGATCGGCAAGGTCACCACCGTGCGCCTGAGCGAAGACCGCACCCACGTGGTGGCCAAGGTGGCGCTGGAGAAGAGCGCCAAGAGCTTCGCCACCGCCGACTCGCGCTTCTGGGTGGTGCGTCCGCGCATCGGCCTGGGCGGCGTATCCGGCATCGACACGCTGCTGTCCGGCGCCTTCATCGGCGCGGACGTGGGCCAGTCGCAGGAGCCCAAGGACGATTTCGTCGGCCTGGAATCCCCGCCCACGGTGACGCATGGCGCGCCGGGCAAGACCTTCGACCTGCATGCCGACGACCTCGGCTCGCTGGACATCGGCTCGCCCATCTATTTCCGCCGCATCCAGGTGGGCCGGGTGTCCTCCTATCACCTCAACAAGGACGGCAAGGGCGTCACGTTGCAGATCTTCATCGACGCGCCGAACGACCAGTTCGTCAACACCTCGTCGCGCTTCTGGAACGCCAGCGGCGTGGACGTGTCGCTGGGCGCCGACGGCCTGAAGGTGAACACGCAATCGCTGGCCACGGTGCTGGCCGGCGGCGTGGCATTCCAGGATCCGCCGGGGCCGCACGACGCCTCGCCCGCGCAGGAGAACGACGCCTTCACCCTGTTCAACGACAAGGCCACGGCCATGGCGCCGCCGGATGGCGAGCCGCGCTACATCCGCATGCGCTTCAGCCAGTCGCTGCGTGGCCTGGCGGTGGATGCGCCGGTGGAATTCCTGGGCGTGCCGTTCGGGCGCGTGGTGTCGATCAACCTCGACTTCGACGAGAAGACCCAGACCTTCCCCACCATCGTGGGCGCGGTGGTGTACCCCGCGCGGCTGGGCAAGGCCCACGACAAGCTGGTGGCGCTGGCCAAGGCGCAGGGCGACGACGAGCAGATGTCGCAGATGATGGGCCGCCTGGTGGAGCACGGCCTGCGTGCGCAGGCGCGCACCGGCAATCTGCTGACGGGGCAGCTCTACATCGCCATGGATTTCCTGCCCAAGGCGCCCAAGGTCGAGTTCGATGGGCGCAGCAAGCCGCTGGAAATCCCGACGGCGCCGGGCGACTTCGACAAGATCCAGCAGCAGATCGCCGATATCGTCGGCAAGGTGCAGAAAGTCCCGTTCGACAGCATAGGCAACAACCTCAACGACACGCTGAGCGAACTGCACAAGACCTTGCAGCAGGTCAACGGCAGCGTGCTGCCCGAGGTGAAGACCACGCTGCAGGGCGCGCAGAAGACCCTGGGTAACGCCAACAACGCCTTCGCGCCCGACTCGCAGCTGCAACAGAACCTGGGCGGCAGCCTGCAGGAACTGCAGCGCGCCGCGCGCTCGCTGCGCGTGCTCACCGATTACCTGGGCGACCATCCGGACGCGCTGCTGCGCGGCCGCCGCGCCGACGACAAGCCACTGCAACAGCAAGCACCAACGCCGCCTCCGCCGCAGGACGCGCCGACACAAGGGAGCAAGCCATGAACCGCTGGGGAACGCTGAACGTGGCCATCGCCGCACTGGCCCTGGTGCTGGGCGCCTGCGGTTCCGTGCCGCCGGTGCGCTACTACACGCTGGTGCCGGCCCCGGGCGGCGAGGTCTCGGCGCCAGCGGCACGATCGTTCCAGTTCGAACTGTTGCCGGTCACCGTGCCGGCTCAGGTCGATCAGCCGCAGATGGTGGTGCGGCAGGGCGGGCAGGGCGTGGCCGTGCTGCAGGGGCAGCGCTGGATCGCGCCGCTGGGCGACGAGGTGCGCGGGGCGCTGTCGGCCGATCTCGTCCGCGACTTCCGTGCCCAGGACATCACTGGCCTGCCCAGCGAAGGCCATGCCACCGTGCGCATCAAGCTCGATCTGCGCCGTTTCGATTCCGTGCCGGGCAGCTATGCCTTCATCGATGCCGCCTGGAGCGTGCGTCCGCTGAAGGGCGGCGAGCCGGTGGCGTGCGCCAGCCGCATCAGCGAAACCGTGGGCGAGGGCTACGACGCCCTGGTGCAAGGCCATCAGCAGGCGATCAACCGGCTCGCCGGCCAGATCGGCGCCGTGGCCGGTGCGCTGGCGGCGGGGCAGCCGGCCCGCTGCCCCGAAGGCTGAGGCGCCAGCCGTGCGGGAGCGCGATGGCGCTCCCGCGGAAGGCCGCGTTCCGGCGCGGTTTTGCCACCGTTTGGCGCTGAACGGACCCCAATTCTGCTAGTCTGCCCCGTTCACAGCTGACCGCCGGAAAGGCCGGGGTTGGCGCAAAAAAACCACGGCGCCGGACACATGCAGGACATTCAGGAAGTAGGTAACCAGGACCAGGCCAACGAGCACGGCTACCAGCCGCAGGCGGTGGAAACCGCCGCCCAGACGTTCTGGCGCGACCAGCGCGCCTATGAGGTGAAGGAAGACCCCTCGCGGCCCAAGTTCTACTGCCTCTCCATGCTCCCGTATCCCTCGGGCGCGCTGCACATGGGCCACGTGCGCAACTACACCATCGGCGACGTGATCAGCCGCTACCAGCGCATGCAGGGCAAGAACGTGCTGCAGCCGATGGGCTGGGACGCGTTCGGCCTGCCCGCCGAGAACGCCGCTATCAAGAACAACACCGCGCCGGCCAAGTGGACCTACCAGAACATCGACCACATGCGCGGCCAGCTGCAGCGCATGGGCTTTGCCTACGACTGGACCCGCGAGTTCGCCACCTGCCGCCCCGACTACTACCGTTGGGAACAGCTGATGTTCACGCGGTTGACGAAGAAGGGCATGGCCTACCGCAAGAACGCCGTGGTGAACTGGGATCCGGTGGACCAGACCGTGCTCGCCAACGAGCAGGTGGTCGACGGCCGCGGCTGGCGCTCCGGCGCGCTGGTCGAAAAGCGCGAGATTCCGCAGTGGTTCCTCAAGATCACCGACTACGCGCAGGAACTGCTCGACGGCCTGGATACGCTGCCCGGCTGGCCCGACGCGGTGAAGACCATGCAGCGCAACTGGATCGGCCGCTCCGAGGGCCTGGAGATCCACTTCGAGGTGGAAGGCGAGAGCGAACCGCTCACCGTGTTCACCACGCGCCCCGACACGCTGATGGGCGTGACCTTCGTGTCCATCGCGGGCGAACATCCGCTGGCCATCAAGGCCGCGCAGAACAACCCGAAGCTCGCCGCGTTCCTTGAGGAACTCAAGCACGGCGGCGTGTCCGAAGCCGAGCTAGAAACGCAGGAAAAGCGCGGCATGGATACCGGCATCGAAGCCGTGCATCCGCTCACCGGCGAGAAGATCCCGGTGTTCGTCGCCAACTTCGTGCTGTGGGGCTACGGCACCGGCGCGGTGATGGCGGTGCCCGGCCACGACCAGCGCGACTGGGAATTCGCGCAGAAATACAGCCTGCCGATCAAGATGGTGGTGGTCGATCGCGCCGTGCTCGATGCTGTGGCCGAGATCAACCACGACCTGTCCAAGGGCGTGGGCGCCGACCCGATGCGCGCCGCGCTGGGTGGTGGCAACATCGATGCCTATGAAACCTCGGCGGCGGTGCAGCTGATCGAATCGTTCGAGAAGAGCATCCAGGAGGACAGCGCCTTCACCGAGCGCGGCTACCTGGTGAACTCCGGCGAATTCGACGGCATGGATTACAACCAGGCTTTCGAGGCCATGGCTGCGCGTTTCGAGCGCGAAGGCAAGGGCGTGCGCCGCGTGAACTGGCGCCTGCGCGACTGGGGCGTGAGCCGCCAGCGCTACTGGGGTTGCCCGATCCCCGTCATCTACTGCGCCAAGTGCGACGCGGTGCCGGTGCCCGAAGACCAGCTGCCGGTGGTGCTGCCGGAAGACGTCGCCTTCTCCGGCGTGCAGTCGCCGATCAAGGCCGACCCCGAGTGGCGCAAGACCACCTGCCCGCAGTGCGGCGGCCCGGCCGAGCGCGAAACCGACACCTTCGACACCTTCATGGAGTCGAGCTGGTATTACGCGCGCTACACCAGCCCGGGTGCGCACGATCAGGTCGACGAGCGCGCCAACTATTGGCTGCCGGTGGACCAGTACATCGGTGGCATCGAGCACGCCATCCTGCATCTGCTGTACTTCCGCTTCTATCACAAGCTGATGCGCGACGCGGGCCTGGTGAAGGCCGACGAACCGGCCACCAACCTGCTGTGCCAGGGCATGGTGATCGCCGAGACGTTCTACCGCGACAACGCCGACGGCTCGAAGGACTGGCTCAACCCCGCCGACGTGGAAATCGAGCGTGACGACAAGGCGCGCGTCATCGGCGCACGTTCGAAGAAGGACGGCCAGCCGGTGAAGATCGGCGGTACCGAGAAGATGTCCAAATCCAAGAACAACGGCATCGATCCGCAGGCCATGGTGGACAAGTACGGCGCCGATACGGTGCGCCTGTTCTCCATGTTCGCCGCGCCGCCGGAGCAGTCGCTGGAATGGAGCGAGGCGGGCGTGGAAGGCATGGCCCGTTTCCTGCGCCGCTTCTGGCGCGAGGTGACCACGCACGCATCGCAGCCGGATCATCCGGTGGTCGAACCGGCCAAGCTCGATGCGGGCCAGAAGACGCTGCGCCGCCAGGTGCACGAAACCATCCAGAAGGTCAGCGACGACCTGGGCCGCCGCCATTCCTTCAACACCGCCATCGCCGCGCTGATGGAACTGCTCAACGCGCTCAACAAGTTCAACGACATGAGCGAGCAGGGCCGCGCCGTGCGCCACGAGGCGCTGGAAGCGATGGTGCTGCTGCTCAACCCGGTCGTGCCGCACGTGAGCCACGCGCTGTGGCAGGTGCTCGGCCATCCGCAGTCCGTGCTGGAAGACCAGCCCTGGCCGCAGGTGGACGTCGCCGCGCTGGTGCGCGATTCGTTGACGCTCGCGGTTCAGGTCAACGGCAAGCTGCGCGGTACTATCGAGGTGGCCGCGAACGCATCGAAGGAAGAAGCCGAAGCGCTGGCGCTGGCACAACCGAACGTAGCGGCCTTCCTGGAAGGGCAGACCGTGCGCAAGGTGATCGTGGTGCCGGGCAAGATCGTCAACATCGTTGCAGGATGAAATCCATGAGCCGTGTGTTCAAAGCTTCGCTGCTGTTGATGTCCACTCTTACGTTGGCGGCGTGCGGATTCCATCTGCGCCAGAACGTGGCCTTGCCGCCGGCCATGCAGCACGTGCACGTGGTGACCGGCAATCTCAACCTGCAGCGCGGCCTCGAGCGTTCGCTGGTGGCGTCGGGCATCAACGTGGAAGACCACAAGGCGCCCGACATCGCCGAACTCAATATTCCGGTGGCGCAGTTCACCACGGATACGCTAACGATCAACGGTGCCGCGCGCGTCACGGAATACACCGTGCGCTACCAGGTGCAGTTCGAGGTGCATGACGGCACGGGCCAGCCGCTGATTCCGCGGCAGCGCATCGACCTGCAGCGCGACTTCAGCTACGACCCGACCAATACCATCGGTACGGCGGCGCAGGTGGATGCCATCCAGAGCAGCCTCAACGACGACATGATCACCGCCATCCTGCTGCGACTGCAGGCGGCCGGCCGCCACCCCGGCCAGACCGCCGCGGCGGCTGCGGCGCAGGAAGCGCAGCCCGCGCCGGCGTCCTCCAGCAGCACGCACTGAGCAGCTCGCCCGACCATGCCGCTCAATGCCGCGCAATGGCAGAAGTCGCTGACGGCCGATCGCCTGCTGCCGGCGTACCTCCTCGCAGGTGAGGAGCTGCTGGTGCTCGAGGCGGCAGATGCGCTGCGTGCCCAGGCCCGCAAGCTGGGCTACGCCGAGCGCGAGGTGCTGGACGTGGGCCATCATTTCGACTGGGACGAGCTGGCGCGTTCCGCGGCGGGCATGTCGCTGTTCGCCACGCGCCGCCTGCTGGATCTGCGCCTGCCCACCGGACGTCCCGGCACGGAAGGCGCCAAGGCCATCAACGAGTTCTGCGCCAATCCGCCGCCGGACGTGACCCTGCTGATCACCGCGACCGAGTGGAGCAGCAAGCACGAAGGCGCCTGGACCAAGAACCTCGACGCGGCCGGTGCGCTGGTGGTGTTCAACGCGCCGCGACCGAACGAGTGGGGCTCCTGGATCGGCGCGCGGCTCGCCTCGCGCGGCCTATCGGCCACGCCGGATGCGGCCATGCTGCTGGCCGAGCGTGTCGAGGGCAACCTGCTGGCCGCCGCGCAGGAAATCGACAAGCTGGTCGTGCTGCACGGCCAGGGCAAGATCGACGCGCAGGAGATGGAAAACCTCGTCGCCGACAGCGCCCGCTACGACGCCTTCAAGCTCACCGACGCGGCTTTCGCGGGCGAGGGGGGGCGTGCACTGCGCATCCTCGCCGGCCTGCATGCGGAGGGCGAGGAACTGATCGGCCTGATGGGTTGGCTGGTGAACCAGTTGCAGCTTGCGCTGCGCCTCGCCAATGCACGCGACTTCGCCGCGCAGGCGCGCGCGGAGCGCCTGTGGCCTGCGCGCGAGCAGCTGTTCCGCAAGGCATTGCGCCGTGCGCCGCGCGAGCATTGGCTGCAGTGCCTGGCACGCGCCGCGCGCATCGACCGCATGGCGAAGGGACGCGAGCAGGGCGATGCCTGGCTGGAGGCCGAGCGCCTGATTGCCGCCATCGCCGAACCGCGGGCGGCCGGCGCGCTGGCATGAAGCCACTCGCGCTTTTTGGCGGCACCTTCGATCCGGTGCACCTGGGGCACCTCAGCGTGGCCTGGGAGGCCTCCGAACTGCTCGATGCCGACGTGCGCCTGATGCCGGCGAACGTACCGCCGCACCGCAACGCACCCACCGCCACGCCCGCCCAGCGCGTGGCCATGCTGACGGCCGCGCTGCAGGGGCAGAACCGGTTGAGCCTGGACACACGTGAGCTGCGCCGCGAAGGTCCGTCCTACACCATCGATACCCTGCGCGAACTGCGCGACGAACTGGGCGAGCGCCCGCTGATCCTGCTGCTGGGCGCGGATGCCTTCGCGGGCCTGCCGAGCTGGCAGAGCTGGCGCGACCTGTTCGAGTATGCGCACATCGGCGTGCTCAGCCGTCCCGGCATCGATGCGGCGTGGTCAGTGGACCTTGCCGTGGAAATCCTTCCTCGCCGCACGGTGGATCCAAAGCTCTTGCACGAGCACCCAGCGGGCAAGGTCATCGAGTTGTCGGTAACGCCGCTGGAGATTTCGGCCACTCGCATCCGTGAACTGCTCGCCGAAGGCCGCGATCCGCGTTATCTGCTTCCCTGTGGGCTGTTCGATGATCCGTCGGTGCTTGCGCCTTACCGGACGAAGTTGGTGCTGTAGAAGCGCGCTTGCGCCTTGGCGCTTATTCACCATCTTGCATGAGCGCTCATATTCCTCACCGTCATTCCGGCGAAGGCCGGAGGCGCTTCATCAACAGCCGAATGGCTGGTCATCCAGTGCCTTTTTGCTTTTTCGCGGCACGTAAAATCGCTGGATTCCGGCTTTCGCCGGAATGACGGTGAGGAAATGGATACTGCTCCGGGATTTTGAACGGCTTAGGAGTTGCAACGGCGACCTACGAAGTCCTCGCCACAAACCTCAGCGCCACCGAGTTCATGCAATAGCGCAATCCCGTCGGCGGCGGGCCGTCGTCAAACACATGGCCCAGATGGCTGTCGCAGCCGGCGCAGCTCACGGCGATGCGCTCCATGCCGAACGTGCTGTCGCGCGTTTCGATCACGTTCTGCTTGGCGATGGGCTGCCAGAAGCTGGGCCAGCCCGTACCCGAATCGAATTGCGTGGCGGCATCGAACAAGGCGGTGTCGCAGGCGGGGCAACGGTACAGGCCGGGCCCGGTCTTCTCGTGCGAGCCGCTGAAGGCGCGCTCCGTGCCCGCGCGGCGCATCACGTAGTACGCCTCGTCGCTGAGCCGCCCATGCCATTGCGCATCGTTGAGCACGAGCTTGCGTACATGGCACACGCCGAGCTTGTGGCCATCGTCGGCGAAACAGACCAGCAGCACGTCCGCGCCCGCCGCCGCTGGCGTGGCGGCCATCGCCGCACCGCTCAGGGCTCCACGCTTCAGCAAGGCAGGCAGTGCAAAGCCTCCGATAGCCGCGACCGCTCCTCCGGTCAGTGCCGCGCACAGAAAACGGCGGCGCTCCAGTTTGACGATGTCCTGTGTGCGTGACATGGCAACCTCCATGAGGTCGATCAGCCAAAGGTGAAGGCGTAGGCCTGGACGCCGGGGTCGAGGAAGGTGATTTCAAAGGTGCGCTCGCCGGTGCTGCTGGCCTGGCGAATCAGTTGATAGAGGCGTTGCGAGGTCACCGCGCCGTTGCCGTCGGCGTCGATATCCATGCCGTGATCGATGCCCGGCGCCTTGCCATCGATGGTGACGCGGAAGCGCACCGGCTTGCCGTCATGGCCCGGGCCCAGTACCAGATGCAGGTCGCGCCCGCGGAACCGGTACACGATGCGGCCGTTGGCGTTGTCCAGCCGCGCGTTTTCATCGCGTACCGTCCAGCGTCCATCTAGGGCCCATTGGTTCAGCATCAGCGTGTCCGGCGCGTGATAAGTCCAGGCATCGTCGTGCGCGACCTTGCCGCCGGCGAAGTTCTCCGAGCGCGCATAGCCGACATAGGTTTCCGGCGAGCGCATGGCATCGCCCGAGCCGGCGGCCTCCGCGCCCTGGGCGCCCGGCTGCACGTAACCGCCCGGAAGGTTCTTCTGTCCGGCCTCGGTCAGCAACTGGCGGATCACGTCTTCGCTCTGCTCGTACTCGCCTTCGCCAAAATGGTGATGGCGGATGCGCCCCTGCGTGTCGATGAAGTAATGCGCGGGCCAGTATTCGTTGCTGAAGCCCTTCCAGATGGCGTAGTCGTTGTCGAGCGCGACGGGGTAGTCCACGCCCAGATCCTTGATCGCCTTGCCGACGTTCCGCGGATCTTTTTCAAAGGCGAATTCCGGCGCGTGCACGCCGATCACCACCAGGCCGTGGTCCTTGTACTTGTCGGCCCAGCCGCGCACGTAAGGCAACGAGCGGATGCAGTTGATGCAGGAGTAGGTCCAGAAGTCGACCAGCACCACCTTGCCACGCAACGACGTCGCCGACAGCGGCGGCGTGTTGAACCATTGCATGGCGCCGCCCAGCGAGGGCAGCTGGCCCTCGACCGGCAGCGGTTCGCCCTGTTTCACAGCCGGTTGCGGCGCCGGGGCAGGGCGTGCGGCGTCGATCAGCTTCTGCTCGATACCGCCGGTGCTGGCCAATGACACGCGAGTCAGCACGCCGGTATCCAGCCCCAGCGCAATCGCCGCCACGCCCGCGAGCACCAGCACGCCCAGCGCCTTGCGCACCCATTCGCCCGCGCCGAGCGAGCGCTTCATGATGGCAAAGACCTTGCCGCCGATGACCAGGGCCAGCGCCAGCGAGGTGGCCGCGCCCAGCGCATACGTGAGCAGGAGCAGGGATGTCTGCACGCTCGCCCCGTTGAGCGCCGCACCGGTCAGCAGAAGGCCCAGGATGGGCCCGGCGCAGGGCGCCCACAGCAGGCCCGTGGCGACACCCAGGCCGGCCGCCGACCAGATCGAGTCGTCATCGCCCGAGCGCTGGGAAAGCCGGTTGCCCAGCGTCACGAACGGCCGGCTGATCCATTCGGCCAGCCGCGTCGACAGCAGGGTCAAGCCCAAGATGGCCAGTACCACCAGGGCCACGATACGGCCGTACTGGTTGGCCCGGATCGCCCAGCCCCCGCCCACGGCCGCCAGCGTGGCGACCAGCGCGAACGTCAGGGCCATGCCCACCAGCATGGGCAGGCCGTTGCGTGCGAAAGGGCGGTCCGCGCGGGCGAATACGAAAGGCAGCACGGGCAGGATGCACGGGCTGAGGATGGTCAATACGCCGCCAAGGTAGGCAAGAAACAGGACGAGCATGTGGGCGAATAGTCCGCTGTGGTGTTCAGCGGATTATTCGCCTGGAAGGCCGTTCCGGTTACGTCCCTGTCACGCGCCTTTCAGGCGGGCGCCTTGTTCTTTCCGCCTGGGTCAGAGGGTCAGCGTCTTGCGGGTTCCCTGCCGCTCGATCACCAGCTTGAGCCGGCCTGCCGGGGTGTTGCTGACCTGCTGGCGGAGCGCCTGGATCTCTTCCGGCCTGGCGCGCTGCTTGTTGACCTCGAGCAGGACATCGCCATTCTCCAGTCCGTAACCGCGGATCCTCGCCGGGTTGTTGTAGGCGACTTCGAGGCGCCCATGGATGAATGCGATGCCGACGGATCGAACCGCCTTCGGTTCATCACGGGAAAGGTTGGCGGCGGTATAGCAAAACACCATCAGGTTGGGTGACAGCGCATAGCGATCAAGGCGGGAAAGGAAATTCATGCCCATGTTGTTCGTCCCCGTGAGCGACGTGGCCGCCGTCATCGCACCAAGCCGCGTCCCGTTCAGCGTAAGGCCGCTGATGCGATACAGGGCGCTTTCGGAGACGCCGTCTATTTCGGATGATGGCCCCGGAGGAAGGGCCTCGGCCGGCGAATGGCCGTCACGGAGCGCCGCCAGCAACTCGGGCGACGCATACAGGTCCATCGATCCGGTGTCGATCTGCATGAGAGCCCACTGCCCCTCAGGCAGATCCACCGCAATTTCGGGACCATTGCCGAAAGACGAGTTGTAGGGCATGCATGTGTCGTAGCTGGCGAGCGACGGGCTACCGTCCCGTATCGTCAACGTGCCTGCCTTGTTGTCCACCTGCCAGTTCAACTGGCGTATGACCTCGGCGCCGAGGATGCCGTCGATCCGCTGCCCGAGAGCCTGTGTCACGTGGGTCAGATCGAGCCCATGCCAAGGCATGGCGTCGTGAACATCGCGATGGCCGATGCGCATGGGGAGCGAGCGCCAGAACGTCACGTCGTTCTTGCTCATGACGCCGCTGGCGGTGTCGATCGTGTCGCTTTCCAGAAGGAACGATGGCACGTCGTTGTCCGCCGCTTTTTCGGTGAGCGTGGCCGCGATCTGATTGTCCAGGACCGTGAAGGCGGCGCCGGTGTCCACCAGGAAGGTATAGCTCTTCCCGGCAATGACGACGGGAATGGTCAACGCATACTTGTTGACGGGCGTGGTCAGCACCACGCCTTCCGCCTCGGCGTTGGGCGTGGGTGCGGCTGGCTGGCTCGACGGGGAATGGCACCCCAGCATCAACGCGGCGACGGCGACAGGCAGCAGCCTGGAAGTGAATGCCTTGAACATCGGGGCCTAGCTTCGCGCAAAGCGGGAATCTTAGGTTCGGTCTTTCAGGGCACATACCGGATGTATCTGAAAGGCGCGGGAGCGGAAACCGCGCGATTCCCTTCATTCCTTCCTTCAAATCTCCGTTCATTCCGATAGCGGACGCCGCTTTCTTGCGGGCTCAATACGCGTGGCAGGTATTCATGGGGCGCCGGTGTTGGAGCTGGCATCGACGCCCTACACGCGGCTGCCGCGTGCAACGTGCATCGGAAGGTTTCGGTAGCGCCTTGGGGGTATCTGCTTGCCCCAGTCCTTAAAGGAATAAAACCATGAAGAAACTCATTCCCCTCGTCGCGCTGTCCGCGGCCCTTCTGTCGCCCCTGACCGCCGCTCTGGCGGACCAGAATGATGGCGGCTTTTTCGTGCGCGGTAATGCCGGCCAGTCCGACTATCGCGTCAGCAACCAGTACTTCTCCAGCAACACCGGCTTCGGCTGGGATCTGGGCTTGGGCTATCGTTGGGCAACCCCGTCCGGCAACTGGGGTATCGATGCAGGCTACGTCGACCTCGGCAAGGCCAAGTTGAACAACAGCTACGTGGACTACGAGTCGGGCTACGGCATTGCCACCTCCGGCAAGGCGGCCACCCACGGCTGGACCCTCGGCGCGAACTACCTGTACCAGTTCGAAAACAACTGGAACATCCAGGCTCGTACCGGTCTGGCGTTCACCAAGTCGCGCGCCACGATCACGCTCAGCGATACGCTGGGCAACTCCACTGATCCCGTGCGCGGCAGCGACAACAGCACCTCGTGGTACGGTGGCGTGGGCGTGGGCTATGACTTCAATCGCAATTTCGGCGTGAGCCTCAATTACGACTACTACGGCCTCAGCCTGGGCAGCAAGTTCAAGGGCGACGGCAGCGCCAGCGTGATTTCGCTGGGCGCGGAATACCGCTTCTAACCTTGCATTGGGTGGAATGGAGCGAGCCGGTGTTCTGCTCGCCCACTCCTTCCCAACAAAAAAGGGCCGGGTATGTACCCGGCCCTTTTTTTGTTTCACGATGACTCCAGCCCGGTAGTTCGCTGGACTGCGCCGTAGCTAGATACAGCAGGTTTATCAATAACTTACGCGCGTCCATCATATGCCGGTGCTTTCTGAAACTTGACCCGGTTTTCCCTCGCGCCGCTCCTATCTGGCTCCTGGAATCCGGGTTGTTCCGAGGAGTCATCATGGCAAAGATCAAGCTCACCAAGACCGCCGTGGAGTCGGCCCAACCCCAGGCCAAGGATGTTGAACTGCGGGATACCGTGGTGCCCGGCTTCCTGTGCAAGATTACCCCGACCGGCCGCCGGGTGTTCATGCTCCAGTACCGCACGAACTCCGGCCAGCCCCGCAAGCCCTCGCTGGGGCTGTACGGGGAGCTGACCGTCGAACAGGCACGAGTCAAGGCACAGGACTGGCTGGCCGAGGTTCGCCGGGGCGGCGACCCCGGCGGCGCCAAGGCCGAGGCGCGCAAGGCGCCCACGATGGCCGAGTTGTGCAAGAAGTTCATGGAGGACTACTCCAAGAAGCGCAACAAGCCCAGCACGCAGGACGGCTATCAGGGCGTCATAGACCGCAACATCATCCCGCTGCTGGGCCGCAAGAAGGTGCATGACGTGAAGCGGCCCGACATTGCCGGGCTGATGGAGAAACTGGCCTACAAGCCGACCGAGGCGAACAAGACCTTCGGCGTGCTGCGCAAGATGTTCAACCTGGCCGAAGTGTGGGGCTACCGCCCGGACGGCACGAACCCGTGCCGCCACGTCCCCATGTACCCGCCGGGCAAGGAAACCCGGCTCATCGTGGACGAGGAAATGGTGCGGATCTTCCGCCAGTTGGAGAAGCTGGAGGCGGAGGGGCTGGAGAACTACGTCATCCCGCTGGCGATCCGGCTGCAATTCGAGTTCGCCGCCCGGCGCTCCGAAATCTGCCCGCTCGAATGGAGCTGGCTGGACTTCGAGAACCGGCGCGTGGTGTGGCCCGACAGCAAGGTCGGCGGCATTTCCAAGCCCATGAGCGAGGAAGCCTATCGGCTGCTTTCGACGGCGCCGCGCCGGGAGGGCTGCCCCTACGTCCTGCCATCGCCGAACGACCCGGCCAAGCACCTGACCTTTGGCGAGCACTATGGCGGCTGGTGCCGGGTGCTCAAGGCCGCCGGCGTCCCGCACGTCGGCACGCACGGCATCCGCCATCGCTCGACGACCGACATTGCCAATTCGGGCGTGCCGACCAAAGTGGGCATGAAGCTGACGGGCCACAAGACCGTAGCGATGTTCATGCACTACGTCCACACCGAGGACAAGCCGGTGCGCGATGCGGCCGAACTGGTGGCCAGCCGGCGCCAGGCCATCACGGGCGCACGCCAGCTTGCGGAGGCGGCGGCATGAACACGCGCCGGTCATCCGCAGCATCGTCCACAGCGCCTTCGGCGCTGCTGGGCGACATTCGGGCACTGATCGAGGCGGCGCGCAAGCGCGCCGCCTCGACGGTGAATAGCGAGCTGACGATGCTCTATTGGCGCATCGGCCAGCGCATCCGCACGCAGGTCTTGGACGGGCGCCGGGGCGCTTATGGCAAGGAAGTCCTGCCCACCCTGGCGGCGCAGTTGGTGAAGGAGTACGGCGGCAGCTTTGCCGAGCAGAACCTGCGCCGCATGGTGCAGTTCGCGGCCACCTTCCCCGACGAGCAGATTCTCGTATCACTGATACGAGAATTGAGCTGGACGCACTTCATCGCCCTGATCCCGCTGAAAGACCCGCTCCAGCGGGACTACTACGCACAGATGGCGAGCACCGAACGCTGGAGCGTGCGGACGCTGCGCGAGCGCATCGACTCGATGTTGTACGAGCGCACGGCGCTGTCTCAAAAGCCGGGCGAGACGATCGCACAGGAGTTGGCGAAGATGCGCGATGCGCAGCGAATGTCGCCCGCCCTGGTCATGCGCGACCCCTACATCCTCGACTTCCTGGGGCTGCGGGACACTTGGCAAGAAGGCGACTTGGAGGCGGCGATCATCCGCGAAATGGAGTCGTTCTTGTTGGAGCTGGGCGCGGGTTTCAGCTTCGTGGCCCGGCAGAAGCGCATCCAGATCGACGGCGAGGATTTCCACCTCGACCTGCTGTTTTACAACCGCAAGCTGCGGCGGCTGGTGGCAGTGGAGTTGAAGGTCGGCGAGTTCAAGGCAGCTTTCAAGGGACAGATGGAGCTTTATCTTCGCTGGCTGGACAAGCACGAACGGGAGCCGGAGGAAGCCTCGCCGCTGGGGATCATCCTTTGCACCGGCAAGAAGCGCGAGCAGATCGAATTGCTGGAGTTGGACAAGTCGGGCATCCACGTCGCCGAGTACCTGACCGCCTTGCCGCCGAGGGGCGTGCTGGTGGAGCGGCTGCAACAAGCAACGCAACGGGCGCGGTTGCAGATCGAGCAGCGCAAGACCGACAACGAGTAGTCCTGTCTCAAGCAGTCGGGCGTCCCGGCGTGCCGCCGTCGCGCTGTCGTGCTGCGCATCGAGCCTCGCTGCGCGAGTCTCGCCCCTGTCGGGCTTCCATCACTGACGCCTCCGGCCCGGCTCGCTGATCCGCGCCTGCGCGCTTCGCTTGCCAAAAACCCGCGTGCGTGGGGTGGTGTGAGGGGGCGGTCTTGCTGTGTCCCTTCACCGTATCACGGCGTTCTCGCCGTGCAAGGGCTGCGCGCGCCTTGCGCGCTTGCGTCCTGGCGGCCGTCTGCGACCCCTGACTGCTGCGCTGCGCCGTGAGGGCGACGGTTCCGGGCAATTCCGCCCTTGCAACCGGAGAACCGTCATGAACGACAAATCACACGTTTCCCTCGAACAGCACGTTTGCCTGGTCTGCGGCACGGCGTTCGACACCGGCGCGATCCTGCTGGACAAGCGCCTGCGCGCGAGCATGGAGCGCCACACGGCGACCGGCTGGGGCCTGTGCCCCGAGCATCAGAAGCTGGCCGACGATGGCTTTGTCGCGCTGGTCGAATGCGATCCGCAGCGCAGCGGGTCGCAGGCTGGCGGGCGCATGAAGCCCGAGCAGGCATACCGGACCGGCCGGCTGGCCCATCTGCGGCGCACGGTGTTCGCGCAGGTGTTCAACGTGCCGATCGCGGACGAGCAGGCTTGCGTGTTCGTTGAGCCTGGCGTGATCGAGCAGTTGCAGTCGATGACAGCGCCGGCGGCGGGCTGATTGCGTCGTGCGGCCTTCGGTGCGTCGCTCCTTCGCGGGCGGCGCACATTTTCATATCCCCCCAGGGGGGATACAATTGCCACATGAACGCGACACACAAGCACTCAACCCATCCCGATCTCGTGAAGCGGCTGAAACGCGCCGATGGTCATCTTCGGCACGTCATAGGGATGATCGAAAGTGGCGAATCCTGTCTCGACATCGCCCGCCAGCTCGCGGCGGTGGAAAGCGCGGTGACGGCCGCAAAGCGCGTCCTGATCCACGACCACATCGACCATTGCCTGGCCCATGACGAAGACTCCGTTTTGACCGAAATGAAGGCACTGACCAAACTGCTCTGAGGCCCGCCGATGCTCTCCGTCCTGAAGAACCGTACCTATCGTCACCTGTTCGCCGCTCAGGTGATTGCGCTTGTCGGCACCGGCCTGATGACGGTGGCCCTTGGCCTGCTTGCCTACGATCTGGCCGGGGCGAATGCCGGCGCGGTACTCGGGACGGCACTCGCAATCAAGATGCTGGCCTATGTCGGAGTCGCCCCGGTCGCGCAGGCGTTCGCCGACCGGCTGCCGCGACGGTCGTTGCTCGTTGCCCTTGACCTAGTACGAGCATCCGTTGCGCTCTGCCTGCCCTTTGTCAGCGAAATCTGGCAAATCTATCTGCTGATCTTCGTCTTGCAGGCGGCGTCCGCAGGCTTCACGCCGACCTTTCAAGCCACTATCCCGGACATCCTTCCCGACGAAGACGAGTACACGAAAGCACTGTCGCTTTCCCGGCTGGCCTACGATTTGGAAAGCCTGATTTCCCCGATGCTGGCCGCCGCGCTACTGACGGTCATCAGCTTCCACAACCTGTTTGCCGGAACGGTTCTCGGCTTCCTCGTGTCAGCCGCGCTTGTGGTCAGCGTGAGGCTTCCCACAACCGTTCCCGGCCCGCGTCGTGGCATATGGGATCGCACTACGCGGGGCACGCGCATTTACCTCGCCACGCCGCGCCTTCGGGGTCTGCTGGCGATCAGCCTCGCGGTGGCAGCAGCGGGGTCAATGGTGATCGTGAACACGGTGGTCATCGTGAAGGCACGCTTCGGCCTGGGCGAATCCGAGGTAGCGTGGGCGCTGGCGGCCTTCGGAGGCGGGTCGATGGTTGCGGCCTTCGCGCTGCCTCGCCTGCTCGACAAGATTGCTGATCGGCCTGTCATGATTGCGGGAGCGACGATGCTGGTTGTGGGAACGGCAGCCGGGGCAATGATTCCGACATATGCCGTTCTGGTGGTGATCTGGTTGGTGGTCGGCTTCGGCTACAGCGTGGCGCAAACACCTTCCGGCCGGCTGTTGCGCCGCTCCGCTCACCCCGAGGATCGCCCCGCGGTCTTTGCCGCGCAATTCGCCCTCTCCCATGCGTGTTGGCTCATTTGCTATCCCTTGGCCGGTCGCTTCGGCGCTGCCTTTGGGCTGCAATCGACCTTCATCATCATGTCGCTGATTGGTCTTGTCGGAGTGGGACTGGCGCTGTGGCTCTGGCCCGCTAGTGATTCTTCCGACATCGCCCACGATCACCCTGATCTACCGCCAGATCATCCTCACTTGCGCGAACATGCAGACCGAGGCGGGCACCGTCATCCCATGATCGTTGACGATCTGCACCGGGACTGGGCGCGCATTTAAGAACTGCCCGCCTTTCACATCGCTGATGCCTCCGGCCCGGATTGCTATTCGGGCCTGCGCGCTTCGCTTGCCAAAAACCGCGTGCGTGGAGGTGCGAGGGAGGCGGTCTTGCTGTCCCCTTCATCGTGCCACGGCGTTCTCGCCGTCAAGGGCTGCGCGCCGATGGCGCTTGCGTTCTGGCGGCCGTCGTTGACCCCTGACTGCTTGCGCTGCGCCGTGCCCCGGAAGGGTCGGGCAATTCCGCCCGGCAACCTTTCAGGAGTTCACCATGAACAACGCACTCATCACTGACGAGCAGCGCATCGTGCTGCTGGCCAACGGCCGCGAATCCTTGGAGAACCCGGACTTCGATCCGGCACCCGTCGTCAAGCTGTTCACGCCGGATGCCGGCGCGACCTGGCTGCTGACCGAGATTGATCCCGATGACCACGACCACGCCTTTGGTCTTTGCGACCTGGGCCTGGGGATGCCGGAAATCGGCTGGGTCAGCCTGGGCGAGCTGGCGACCGTGCGCGGCAGGCTGGGCCTGCCGATCGAGCGCGACCTGTCTTTCCGCGCCGAGAAGCGGTTGAGCGCCTACGCGCGCGATGCCCGGTTGGTCGGGCGTGTCGTCGTCTGAACCAGCCCTTGGAGCGCCGCAAGGCGCTCCTTGCGCTTTCCCAACCTTCGCAGGAGATCAATGCCATGAGCAGCCATCACGACTACATCATCGAAATCACGGCGCAACACGATGCGCTCAAGCCGTTCGCGCCGGAGAACGGTCAGCCCTTGCGCTTCAAGATCGGCGACGCGGTGATCTACACCAACGAGTTTGGCGCGCAGTTCCGGCGCCGCGTCACCGGGTTCTACCAGCCTACCGAGCCTTCGGGGCTGTATGCGCGTGGCAGGCGCTACTACCTGAACTCGACTTCGCCTTGGATGCCGGTTGCGGAATCCAGCCTGCGTCCTGACGACTCGGCGTGATGCCTAAGTGCCCCTGACGGGGCGTTGCGCGCTGCGCTTGCCTCCAGGGGAAAGCCCTGCGGGCTATCCCCGCCGCGCGATGCTTGGCGCCCCTCAAAGACCGCCGAACCGGCTGCGCCGGATCGGCCAGACCACGGCAGTCGCTGTCGAACCTGTTTCCCGATGACTGGCGCATGAGCTTGTGCATCGAGCCTTGAAGGCTGTGCGTCCCCGGCCAAGAAACGTGGCCGGTCGCGCTGTCGTGCGCGTTGCGCATCGAGCCGCCTGCGGCGTCTCGCCCCTGATGGGCTTCCATCGTTCCCTCGCTCCGCTCGGCTGACGCCTCCGGCCCGGATTCCTAGATCCGGGCCTGCGCGCTTCGCTTGCCGTGCGGTCGGCGTGTTGAGGGGCCGTTGCCATGTCCAGCCGTCTCCCCTGACTTCATCACCTTCACCGCGACTGTAGCCCGCGCCCGTGTGCCGTCAAGGCGCGCAGGGCCGTGTCCTCGGCTGCGCCTGCGGGCCGCACCAACCCTGCGCTTGCCTCCTTGACGGCACCCGTTCGCGCGCTCCTGACCGTCGCGGGCGATGAACTCAGGAAAGACGGTGGCAACAGGGCCAACCGGGTTCCTCGTGCCGACCGCACCGAACAGCCGAAAGGCTGGGCTTCCGAATCTAGGAATCCGGTGTGCGGTGAACAGCAAACCCTTTTTTCTTTGTCAGGAGAAATGCCATGCAACTCGCATCCCGCTTCGCTTCCCGTTCCCCGGTGCTGCGTTCGGAACGTCCCTTGTCCCTTGTCCGATGACCAAATCCGGGCCGTGGCCCCGTCCATCTTCGCGGACGCCCCGCACGAAAGCCGCTCGCAGCGGTACAGCTACATCCCCACCGCGACCGTGCTGCAAGAACTGCGCGGGGAAGGCTTCGAGCCTTTCATGGTGACGCAAACCCGCGTGCGCCACGACGACCGCCGCGACTACACGAAGCACATGATCCGGCTGCGCCACGCCAGCCAGATCAACGGCCGCGAGGCCAACGAAATCATCCTGCTGAACTCCCATGACGGCACTAGCAGCTATCAGATGCTGGCCGGGATGTTCCGCTTCGTTTGCAGCAATGGCCTTGTCTGCGGCGACACCGTGGCCAACGTGCGCGTTCCCCACAAGGGCGACGTAGCGGGGCACGTCATCGAAGGCGCTTACGAAGTCCTGCACGGCTTCGACCGGGCGCAGGAATCCCGCGATGCCATGCGCGCCATCACGCTCGACGCCGGGGAATCGGAAGTGTTCGCCCGCGCTGCGCTGGCATTGAAGTACGACGA
>NZ_QICJ01000007.1 GCF_003201105.1 Dyella sp. AtDHG13
TCCAACACGGAACCTCATTCCTGCCTTTGGAGCTGATTCAAATCTCGCGCGTGTGCACATTTCGCCTCACCGTCATCCCCGCGAAAGCGGGGATCCAGCGACTTTACGCGCTGCGAGAAGGTGCAAAGACACTGGATCCCCGCTTTCGCGGGGATGACGGTGAGGGAGCCGGTGTCGCACCGGAGATTTTGAACAGGCTCCAGGACAGACGCTCCGCGCCTGCCACGACGCAATGTGCCGCGCAGCGGCACGAGCCGTCGGCTCTCGCTCTTGATCTTCCGGGTCCCCGTATGAGGCGGCGGGCGGGTGGAGATCAGGCCCCGCAGGGGTGCCTGGCATGGATGCCAGGCACTTTTCGTCGGGGCAGAATGCCCCGTCGAAAAGCCCGGAACCCGTCCGCGTACCTATCGGGCTTCAGCCCGATAGGCGCCGATTCCGGGGGGCCCTTCTCTTTGGTTACTTTCTCTTGGGCAAACAAGAGAAAGTGACCCGGACCGCGGCAGCGGTTCGGAACGCCCGCCGCGTAGGCGGCCAAATCGCGGGAGCGCCAAAAAGTGCCGATGACCTCTATGCGATAACCGACCACTACCGAAACTGGATCCCGGCCTACGCCGGGATGACGGCTCTTTTGAAGTGGCGAGGCAAGAGCGCCCCCTCACCCCAACCCTCTCCCCAGCGGGGAGAGGGAGTCGGCTCGTGGCAAGGTTGCGATAGCCGATCACTCACGAAACTGGATGACCAACTCTTCAGCTATTGAAAAGCGCTCGGCGCCCTTGCCCCTTTTGCGGGGTTCGCAGGAATGACGACTCTTTTGAAGTGATGAGGAAGGACTCATCTCCTCGCCTCTCAAGCCTCAACGACTCACCACCTGCCCCGAAGAAACCAAGACAAAAAGCGCTACTCATCCGCCCCCGGATCCATCCCCGGAAACAACACCTCGGTATACCCAAACTTGCTGAAGTCCGTGATCCGCGACGGATACAGCCGCCCGATCAGGTGATCGCACTCATGCTGCACCACGCGGGCATGAAAACCCTCCGCCGTGCGGTCGATCAGTGCGCCCTTCGGGTCCACGCCCTGATAGCGGATCAAGGTGTAGCGGTTCACCGCGCCGCGCAGGCCTGGCACGGAGAGGCAGCCCTCCCAGCCCTCCTCCATGTCCTGCGAGAGCGGAGTGATCACCGGATTGAGCAGGATGGTGCGCGGCACGGCGGGTGCGTCCGGGTAGCGCTCGGAGCGGTCGAAGCCGAAGATCACCAGTTGCAGGTCCACGCCGATCTGCGGGGCCGCCAGGCCCACGCCGCCGGCGTCGTGCATGGTGTCGAACATGTCGGCGATCAGCGCGTCGAGCTCGACGCTGCCGATCATGGCGTCGGGTACGGGCGGGGCCACGCGCAGCAGGCGCGGGTCGCCCATCTTCAGGATTTCGCGGATCATGCCAACCTCGTCAGGAGCGGGGTGCCGGACGGGCGAATATTCCCGTCCGGCAGATCGGGCGACTTATACCAGCAACGCCGCACATCGCCGGTTAAGCCGCCGGATGATTCCATCGGCGCCCTTGCGCGACGCTGTTCACATCCTGACTGCCGCCCTCTGGGAGAATCCTCCCATTCGCTCCTGCACCGCCCCTGGGGAAATCGACGTGCCGCCATCCACGCCGCCAGCCGCCTTTTTGCGCACGGCCCTGCCGTTTGCGCGGGGCCTTGGCCATGCCAGCCGCGAGGCCGCGCGGTGCTGACGGCTTGGCTGCTGCAGGCGGCGCTGGCCGTGTCCACGCCGGCCACGGCGTGGGCGGAGCCGGGCTTCCGCAACTACGACATGCCCGAAGGGCTGCCCAGCAGCAATATCGACGGGCTGGCGATCGACCACGACGGCTACCTGTGGATTTCCACCGAATCAGGGCTGGTGCGCTACGGCAGCGGCAGCTTCAAGGTCTGGCGGCACGATCCGCGCGATCCGGCCTCGATGTCGTCCGTCGCCCTCGCCACGCTGTACGTGGACCCGATGGGCCGGCTGTGGGGCGGCGGCCAGGAGGGCCTGCTGCGCTACGACCCGGTGCATGACAACTTCCAGCATTGGCGCCACGACCCGGCCGACCCCGCCTCGCCCGGCAGCGACGACGTCACGGCGATCGCACAGAGCCCGAACGGTGGCCCCTTGTGGGTTGGCCATTTCGATGTGGGCGTCGACCGCCTGCACAAGGACGGCCGCGGCTTCGATCACATCCGCAGCAACCCGGCCGACCCCGATAGCCTAGTCTCGGACGTCGTCTATTCGCTGCTGGCCGACCCTGACGGCAGCGTGTGGGTGGGCGCGCGCGGCGGCGTGGATCACATCCTGCCGGACGGCCGCATCCAGCACGTGCCGATCGAGCGGCCCGACGATGCCTATCGCGACAAGCCGCTGCGTCCGTTCCGGCTGCGGCGCGAGGGCGACATGCTGATGATGTCCACGAACTTCGGGCTCTATGGCCTGGGTTCCAGCGGCGTGGCGAGGCTGGTGGCGCCGGATCAGCTGCCGCGGCAGAGCGTGTTCGCCACCGCCACCGACCACAAGGGTCAATTGTGGGTGGCGACCAATATCGGGCTGTACCTGCGCCATGCGGATGGCCGCTTCCAGCACGTGCAGTCGCAGCCGCTGCTGCGGCACGGGCTGCCCGATACCGACGTCAACGACATGGTGGTCGACCACGAGGGCGGCCTGTGGGCCGGCACCCTGAACGGGCTGAGCTATCTGCCGCCGGACTGGAGCGATATGCGCTTCTTCACGCATATTCCGGAGAGTCCCGACAGCCTCGGCCCCGGCTACTACAGCGCCGTGGCCGCCAGCGGCGACGACCACCTGTGGGTGGGCGTGAAGAACGGCGCGCTGGACCGGCTGGACCTCGCCACCGGTAAGGCCGAGCACATCCCCTTCAGCATGCCGCTGGGCCGCGACATCTACAGCATGGCCGAGGACGCGCGGGGCCGCCTGTGGTTCGGCTCGATGGACGGCACCTACATCTACGACCACGGCAAGCTCACCGAAGTCCCCGTGCATCGGCCCGAGCGCATCGAGTTCGGCGACGACGGCACGGCGTATTTCCAGAACGAGGACGGCGTGATCGTGCTGGACCCCAACGGCAAGCCCGTGCGGCCGCTGCTGTTCGAGGCCAAGGCCGGCGAGGCCGGCGTCAACGACATGCGCTGGTACGACCACGCCCTGTGGATCGCCACCAACCTGGGCATGCTGCGCTGGGTGCCGGGCGATGCGCAGGCGCGCTTTGTCGAGGGCGTGCAGCGGGGCGCGGCGACCCAGGTCGACCTGCGCGATCGCCAGCTGTGGGTGCTCGACGGCGAGAACCTCAACCACTACCAGCTGGACGGTGGCCAGGCGAAGCGCCTGGGCAACTACCCGCTGTACCTGCAGCACCCGGTCTCCGACATGCTCAGCATCCGCGGGGACAAGGCGGGCCGCGTGTGGTTCTTCGCGCGCAGCGGCTTGTGGCGTTACGACACGCGCACCGGCAAGGTGCGCGAGTTCGGGCTGGACCAGGGCCTGGTCGAGGGGCAGTTCACCAACGTCCGCATTGCCGACACGCCGGACGGCCACGTCTACGCGGCCACCAAGGGCGGCGTGGTCGGCTTCGCGCCCGACGACATCAACGAATCGGCGCGCACGCCGCACGTGATCCTCGAAAGCGTGACCGTGCGGCGCGGCGACCGCGTGGAGAATCTCGGCGAAACCGGCGGCACCTGGAACCTGGCCTGGGACGATCGCGAGTTCACCGTCACCGCGCGCGCGATCTCCTACATCGCCCCCGAGCGCAACACCTATCGCTTCCGCCTCGACGACCTCGACAAGGGCTGGGTCAACACCGGCCACCGCGCCGATCGCAGCTTCACCCAGCTGCCCAGCGGTGATTACGAACTGCGCGTACAGGCGGCGGGCCCGGATGGCCTCTGGGGCGAGCTGCCCGAACCGCTGCATGTGCATGTCGATACGGCGCCGTGGCTGCGCTGGTGGGCGTGGCTGACCTATGCGCTGCTGATCGGCCTGGTCCTCACCGCCGTGCTGCTCGCGCTGCGTCGCCGCCAGCGCCAGCGCATGCAGCTGGAACTGGTCACGCAGCAACATCGCCTGGCGCAGACCGCGAGCGAAGCGAAGACGCGCTTCCTCGCCGAGCTGGGCCACGAGATCCGCACGCCGATGACCGGCGTGCTCGGCATGGCGGAGTTGTTGCTGAGCCGTCCGCTGGGCTCGACCGAAAAGCACTACGTGCAGACCATCCAGCGCTCCGGCGAAGTGCTGCTGACCCTGGTCAACGATGCGCTGGACCTGGCGCGCATCGAAGCCGGCCGCCTGCAGCTCACGCCGGCGCCGTTCGATCCGCGCTCGCTGCTGCGCGACGTGGCCGAACTGCAGCGCGGCCGCGCCGTGAACAAGGGGCTGGCGCTGCGCGTGGAGGTCGCCGACGACGTGCCATCGCAAGTGCTGGGCGACGCGGTGCGCATCAAGCAGATTCTGCTCAACCTGAGCGGCAACGCGCTGAAGTTCACCGAACACGGCGAAGTGCGGCTGGCCCTGGACATGTCCTCAGGGATGCTGCGCTACACCGTGAGCGATACCGGCCCCGGCATCTCGGCCGCCGACCAGGCGCGCCTGTTCAAGCGCTTCGAGCAGCTGGACAGCCCGCAGCGCGGCTCCGGCAGCGGCCTGGGCCTGGCCATCTGCCGCGAGCTCACCGCCCTCATGGGTGGCCAGATCAGCCTGGAGTCCACCCTGGGCAAGGGCAGCACGTTCCGGGTGGAACTGCCCTTGCCGGCCGTGGAGGGCCACGTGGACATGCCATCGGCCGACGCCACGGCGGTGAGCGGCCCCAGCCTGCAGCTGTTGCTGCTGGAAGACGACCTGACGGTGGCGGCCGTGATCACCGGCCTGCTCGAAGCCCAGGGCCACCGGATCGACCACGTGCCCAACGGCCTGCGCGCGCTGCAGGCGATGGAACACCAGTTGTACGACGCCGCCCTGGTGGACCTGGACCTGCCCGGCGTCGACGGCTTCAAGTGGGCGCGCCTGGTGCGCTCGCGCGAGCAGGAGGGCGAGCATCTGCCGATGATCGCCATCACCGCGCGCTCCGGCGGCGACGAAGAAGCGCGGGCGCGCGAGGCCGGCATGGACGGCTTCCTGCGCAAGCCCTTGCATGGCGACCAGCTGGCCAAGGCGCTGGCCGCGGCCGTACGCCCGCCGCAACCGGCCTGAGCGGCGCGCATCGCCGCATTGCAGCACGGGCGCGCGCCACGCGCATTCGACCAATAGCTAATGCGCGCGGGTCCACAATGGCGTTGACCCCCGCCGCGGGGCGGACGACTCTTGAGAGGGATCTCCCAGGAGCCAACGCGAATGTCTACTGTCGTCGTCAAACCAAGCCCCGCGGGAAAGATCCTGTGGGCCGCCATCGCCATCGTCGGCGCCTGGTGTCTGGGCGTGGTCGCGCTGCGCCGTGGTGAACCGATCAACGCCATCTGGCTGGTGGCCGCGGCCATCGCGGTGTTCGTGATCGGCTATCGCTTCTACGGCAAGTTCATCAACGACAGAGTGCTGCGCATGGACCCCAGCCGGGCCACGCCGGCCGTGTTGCGCAACGACGGCCTGGACTACGTGCCGACCGACAAGTGGGTGGTGTTCGGCCACCACTTCGCCGCCATCGCCGGCGCAGGCCCGCTGGTGGGCCCCGTGCTCGCGGCGCAGATGGGTTATCTGCCCGGCACCTTGTGGATCCTGTTCGGCGTGGTGTTCGCCGGCGCGGTGCAGGACTTCATGATTCTTGGCCTCTCGGTGCGCCGCGACGGCCGCTCGCTCGGCAACATGCTGCGCGACGAGCTGGGCCCGGTGGCCGGCGTGGTCGCCATGTTCGGCGTGCTGGTGCTGATGATGATCGTGCTGGCGGTGCTCGCGCTGGTGGTGGTCAAGGCACTGACGCACAGCCCCTGGGGCACCTTCACCGTGGCGGCGACGATCCCGATCGCGCTGCTGATGGGCGTCTATCTGCGCTGGCTGCGGCCGGGGCGGATTCTGGAGGTGTCGATCATCGGCCTGATCCTGCTGCTCGCCTCGATCTGGTTCGGCTCGCACGTCGCCGCCTCGCCGACGTGGTCCGCGGTGTTCGACTTTGATGCCAAGGCGTTGGCCTGGCTGCTGATCGCCTACGGTTTCTGCGCCTCGGTGCTGCCGGTGTGGCTGCTGCTCGCGCCGCGCGATTACCTCAGCACCTTCCTCAAGATCGGCACCATCCTGCTGCTGGCGCTGGCCATCTTCCTCGCCGCGCCGACGCTGCAGATGCCGGCGGTGACCAAGTTCATCGACGGCACCGGCCCGGTGTTCCAGGGCAACCTGTTCCCGTTCCTGTTCATCACCATCGCCTGCGGCGCGGTGTCGGGCTGGCATTCGATCATCGCCTCGGGCACCACGCCCAAGCTCATCGCCAATGAAGGCGAGGCGCGCATGATCGGCTACGGCGGCATGCTGATGGAGGCCTTCGTGGCCATCATGGCGCTGGTCGCGGCGGCCTCGCTGCATCCGGGCGTGTACTTCGCGATGAATTCGCCCGGCGCGCTGATCGGCACCACGGCGGAACATGCCGCCACCGTCATCAGCCAATGGGGCTTCGTGGTGACGCCGGACGAACTGCTCAACACCGCGCAGAACATCGGCGAGAAGAGCATCCTCAGCCGCGCCGGTGGCGCGCCGACGCTGGCGGTAGGCATGGCCCAGCTGCTGCACGGCATCATCCCGGGCGAAGGCATGATGGCGTTCTGGTACCACTACGCCATCCTGTTCGAAGCGCTGTTCATCCTGACCACGGTGGATGCCGGCACGCGCGTGGGTCGCTTCATGATCCAGGAGATCGCCGGCCTCATCCACAAGCCGCTGCAGCACACCGAGTCGTGGACAGGCAATCTGCTCGCCACCGCGATCTGCGTGGGGCTGTGGGGCTACTTCCTGTACCAGGGCGCGGTCGATCCGCTCGGCGGCATCAATACCTTGTGGCCGCTGTTCGGCATCGCCAACCAGATGCTGGCGGCCGTGGCGCTGATGCTGGCCACCGTGGTCACGGTGAAGCTCAAGCGCGAACGCTACGTGCTGGTACCGGGCATTCCGGCGATCTGGCTGGTGGTGTGCACACTCACCGCGGGCTGGGAAAAGCTCACCGGCCCGATCAGCTTCACCGCCGCCGCGCAGAAGTACGCGCAGGCCGCTGCCGACGGCAAGCTGCTGGCGCCGGCCAAGTCGGTGGAGGAGATGCAGCGCATCGTCACCAACAACTATGTCGACGCCGCGCTGACCGGCATCTTCATGCTGCTGATCCTGACCATGCTGGGCTTCGCCATCCGCGCGATCGTCAAGGCATGGGGCATCAACCATCCCACCGCGCACGAAGAGCCGTACGTGGCGCTGGGCACCGTGAGCACCCACTGAGGGCATGAGCATGAACGCAAGGCTGCAGGCGATCCGGAAGTGGGCGGTGCAGACCGCCCGCCTCTGCTGCGGCGTTCCCGATTACGACGTGTACGTGAAGCATCTGCGCGAGCACCACCCCGAGCGCCCGGTGCCCAGCTACAAGGAGTTCTTCAGGGAACGCCAGATCGCCCGCTACAAGGGGACGGGTGGGCGCTGCTGCTGAAAAGCTGCTGCCGAAACCCTCTATGGTCCCTCACCGTCGTCCCCGCGAAGGCGGGAGGCGCTTCATCAACAGCCGAAGGCTGGTCATCCAGTGCCTTTCTGGGTCCCCTCGGCCAGAGCCTTAAAGTCGCTGGATCCCCGCTTTCGCGGGGATGACGGTGAGGGGAATTGAAGCGTTACGGCGGACTCCCGCCCCTGGGCGGTGGCATCGGCTTAATAGCCGAACTGCCCAAAGGTCATGCCCCACGGCATGGCCTTTGTTGTTTCTGAACAACGTGCCATGCCTTAGGCTGTGGGTTCCCCAGGGCTTCATCATCCCGCGGCGATCATGGCCGCTCGTCACCCCGCGACTTCCGATGACCGAACACCATCACCACCCGCACTTGCAGCCCTCCTCGGAGATCGAGGCCCAGCACAGCCTGGGCTTGCGCATCATCGCCATCTACAAGGCGGTGAAGACGGTCTGCCTGATCCTGGTGGCGGCGTTCGCCTTCCATCTGGACCGCGAGCAGAACTTCGAAAAGCTGGTGCACTGGCTGGAACACCTGTCGCTGACCGACAGCAACGGCCTGCGCTGGCGACTGGTGGAACTGCTGCAATCGCTGGGCCCGAGCAAGTTCGTCGCCATCGGCCTAGTGGCGCTCGCGTATGCGGCCATCTTCGCCACCGAAGGCACGGGCCTGTGGCTGCGCAAGCACTGGGCCGAATGGTTCACGGTGATCGCCACCGGCTCGCTGATTCCGCTGGAGCTCTACGAGACCGTGCACAAGTTTGGATGGCTCAAGCTGGGCGCGCTGGTCGCCAACGTGGCCATCGTGATCTACCTGGTACGCATCGCGATGCAGCCGCATCCACCCAAGCGCAAGGACTGAACCTCAGACCTCGTGGTGCAGCCCTTCCGCCTGCACCGCGCTGCTGCGTGGCGCCAGCTCCACCAGGTACATCGCCGCCAGCACCAGCGCGCCGCCCGCCAGCATGCGCCAGGTCAGCGCGTCATGCCCGAAGGTGACGGCGAAGCCGGCGGCGAACACGGGCTCCAGCGTCATCACGATGGCGGCGCGCGTGGGCGACAGGTGCGCCTGCGCCCAGGTTTGCACCAGCATGGCGCCCGCGCCCGCCACCAGCGCCATATAGACCACGGCGGCCCAGGCGCCTGCGTCAGGCGGCAGTGAGGGGCCTTTGGGCAAGGTCGCCAGCAGGCAGGTGATGGCGATCACCATCATCTGCACGGTGGAGAGGGCAAACGCGCTGCCCGGGCGCGACCACGCGCCCAGGCCCACGATATGCAGGCCGTACAACGCGGCCGACGCCAGCGTGAGCCACACGCCGTAGCCGATGCTGAAACCGTGCAGCGCCAGCAAACCAAGACCGCCCACCGCCAGCAGCACGGCGATCCACGTCACCGGCGGCAGGCGCTGGCGCAGCAGCACGGTGCCGAGCAGGGGCGTGACCACGACATACATGCCGGTGACAAAGCCGCTGATGCTGGCCGAGGTGTGCTCCAGGCCCGAGGTCTGCAGCAATTGCGCAATGCCATACACCGCGCCCAGCGCGATGCCCTGCCACCACTCGCGCCGGCTCAGGCGCAGCAGCGGCCGGTGAAACAGCAGCGCCATCGACAGCGCGGCGATAAGGAAGCGCACGGCCAGGAAATCGGCCACCGCCATGCGATCCACCAGATCCTTGATCAGGAAGAAGGTGGAACCCCAAACCGCGGTGACGGCGATCAGCCCAAGCGTGGCCGGAACCGATGCCTTCGCCCGGTTCATGCGGCGTCCTTCGTGCGCTTGCGCGTGGCGAGCCGCCACAGCTGGCCGGGAATCTGCAACAGGAAATGCGACCAGATGCCCAGCCACACGACGGCCGCCACCCATGGCTTGCGCGCATCGGGATCGAACTTGCGGAACCAGCGCCACATGCCGCGATGCTTGTGCCGGCTCACGAACACCGGCCGATGCCGGCTGGAGCTGCCCTTGCCGTGCAGCACGCGCACGTCGCCGGCCAGCAACACCTTGTAGCCTGCGTCGCGCACGCGGCGGCACAGGTCCAGGTCTTCGCAATGCAGGAAATAGTCTTCGTCAAAACCGGCGAGGTACTCGAACACGCGGCGCGGCATCAGCATCAAGGCGCCGGACACGGCCTCGGCCTCGATCAGCGCATGCGGTATCGGCCCTTCGATGTTGATCCCTTCGCCCTTGCGGTTGAGCAGCGTATTCAGCGCGCGGCGCATCAGCGGATCGCGCCGTCGCGAGGCCGGATCCGGCACGCCGTTCTCATCGCACACCACCGCGCCGATCACGCCTGCGCGCGGGTTGGCGGCCAATTGTGCGAGCAGGCGATTGAGGATGTCGCTGTCGATCAGGCAGTCGGGGTTGAGGATGAGCAACGACTTGCCGTGCGATTGCGCCGCGCCGCGATTCATCGCGGGGCCGAAGCCGAGATTGGCGTGGTTGTAGATCACGCGCAGCCGCGCATCGTTTTCGTGCGCGCGGGCGATCGCCTGCGGGATGCCATCGGCCGAGGCGTTGTCGACCAGGATCATTTCCAGCGGCACGTCGCAGGCCAGCACGCGGCGCACGCAGTCGCGCAGGCTGGGGCCGCTGTCGGCCGCCACCACGATCACGCTGACCGGCAACACGGAAGACAAGGAGGAAGAAGATGCGTCGGTATTCACAGCCACTCGTATGCGTTGTCCAGTACGTCGAGGGATGATGCCGGTCCCTACCGCCGTCGCCCCTGCCCCAGCACTTCGTGCAGGGCGGTCGGCACGCCGTTGCTACCTCGCGCCAACCATGGCTGTTCGCCTTCCCAACCGCTGAGCTGCCAACCCATCAATCGATGCGTGTGGCCGCTGTGCGAATCCCACAACACCTCGCCACGTCCGCCTGGCAGGTCCGCGGCAAACCAGCGGCCGCCAGGGCTGAAACAGTAGCGCGGGCTGGCCTTGTCGATGACCTGCCCCTGGTCGAAGACATAACGCCCACGTCCCTCGCCGGTCGACTCGAAGCGCATGCGCTCCTCATCGCCCGGTGCTTCGCGCCACTGCGCCCGCGCCAGCTCGATGATGTGCGCCGGCGGCCCGACGGGCGCCATCGCCAGCTCGCTCCACTCGGGCGACACCTTGGCCTGCGCCGTGCGCCGCACGCGGTGATCGAGCAGCGACTCCATCAACACCACCAGCGAGAAACCCACCAGCGCACCGAGCAGGGCCGCACCCCAGGCGATCAGGTCACCCCCCAGGGCACGCTGCACCGCGAACAACAAACCGGGCAGACCCGAGCGCAATGCGCGACGGCACAACGCCGCGTAGTGCACGATGCGCCGGTCGAACAGCACCGCGCCCAGCACCGACAGCAACACCAGCGACAAGCCCATCCACCACGGCAACAGCGCGACCACCACGGTCCACGCCGCCGCCGGCAAGGTGCGCACCAGCCAGCGCGCGAAGGCAGCCACGCTAGACTCTCAGGCCAGCGTGACCGCACTGCATCAGCCGCACCAGGCCCGCGCGTTGCGGAACATGCGCATCCACGGCGAATCCTCGCCCCACTTCTCCGGATGCCAACTCATCTGCACGCTGCGGAACACGCGTTCCGGGTGCGGCATCATGATCGTCACGCGGCCATCGGCGGCGGTGAAGCCGGTGAGGCCGCCCGGCGAACCGTTGGGGTTCAGCGGGTAGTCCTCGGTCGGCTTGCCGCGGTTGTCCACGTAGCGCAGCGCGGCGCCGGCCTTCGACGGGCTGCAGCTGTACGGGAAGCTCACGCGGCCTTCGCCGTGCGCCACGGCCACCGGAATGCGCGAACCAGCCATGCCCTTGAAGAAGATGCTCGGCGAGTCGAGCACTTCCAGCGTCGCCACGCGCGCCTCGTACTGCTCCGACGCGTTGCGCAGGAACTTCGGCCAGTGCGCGGCGCCGGGGATGATGTCCTTCAGCTGGCTCATCATCTGGCAGCCGTTGCACACGCCCAGCGCGAAACGCAGGTTGTTGTCGAAGAACGCGCTGAACTCCGCGCGCAGGTATTCGTTGTAGAGGATGGACGTGGCCCAGCCGCGGCCCGCGCCGAGCACGTCGCCGTAGGAGAAGCCGCCGCACGCCGCAAAGCCGTTGAAGTCGGCCAGCTTGATGCGCCCGCTGGCGAGATCGGACATATGGACGTCCACGGCATCGAAGCCGGCGCGGGTGAACGCGGCGGCCATTTCCACCTGGCCGTTCACGCCCTGCTCGCGCAGCACCGCCACGCGCGGCTTGGCGCCACGGCTGACGTAGGGCGCGGCGATGTCTTCATGCGGATCGAAGGTGAGCTTGGGGCTGATGCCCGGATCGGCATCGTCCAGGCGCCATTCGTTTTCCGCATCGGCGGACACCGGGTTGTCGCGCAGGCGCTGCATGGCGTGGCTGGTTTCGTTCCAGGCCTGGAACAGCGTGCGCCAGTTCCACTTGAACAGTGTGTCGCCGTTCTGGAACAGCTTGATGCCGAGTTTTTCCTTCGGGCGACCGATGCGGTACGCCATGCTGGTCAGGCCGTGCTTGACCAGCAGCGACTCGAACGCTTCGCGGTTGGCCGTGGCCACCTGCACAACGGCGCCGAGTTCTTCGTTGAACAGCGCGCGCAGCGTGGCTTCCGCCCAGCCGTCCAGATGGATTTCCAGGCCGCAGTGCCCAGCGAAGGCCATCTCCAGCAGGGTCACGATGGCGCCGCCGTCGGAACGGTCGTGATAGGCCAGCAGCAGGCCGTTCGCGTTCGCTTCCTGCACCAGCTCGAAGAAGGACTTCAGGCGCTTGGGATCGTCCAGGTCCGGTGGCACGCCGCCGCCGCGGTTGAACACCTGCGTCAGCGAGGAACCGCCGAGACGGTCGCGGCAGGCGCCCAGGTCGAGCAGCCACAATTCGGAATCGCCGTGATCCAGGCGCAGCTGCGGCGTCAGCGTGCGGCGCACGTCGGTGACGCGGGCAAAGCCGGTGATGACCAGCGACACCGGCGAGACGGTGCGCTGCGTGGTGTCGCCGTCCTTCCACACGGTCTGCATGGACAGCGAGTCCTTGCCGACCGGAATGGAGATGCCCAGCTCCGGACACAGCTCCATGCCCACCGCCTTGACGGCGTCGAACAGCGCGGCGTCCTCGCCCGGGAAATTCACCGCGGCCTGCCAGTTGGCCGACAGGCGCACTTCGCCCAGCGAGGCGATGGGCGCGGCGGCCAGGTTGGTGATGGCCTCGCCCACGGCGAGGCGCGCGGCGTCGGGGCTGCTGAGCAGCGCCACCGGCGCGCGTTCGGCCATCGCCATCGCCTCGCCGGTGTAGCTGTCGAAGTCGGTGATGGTGACGGCGCAATCGGCCACCGGCACCTGCCACGGGCCTACCATGGGATCGCGCGCATTCAGGCCGCCGACGGTGCGGTCGCCGATGGTGATGAGGAAGCTCTTGCTGCCCACGGTAGGCAGGCGCAGCACGCGCATCAGCGCCTCGTCCATGCTGATGCCGGCGAGATCGGGCACCAGGTCGACGCGCGGCTTCAGGCGCTTGGCATCGCGATGCATGCGCGGCGGCTTGCCGAACAGCACGTCCATCGGCAGGTCGATCACCTGCGTGTCGGTGCGCGGATCGTGCACCACCAGGCGACGCTCGGCGGTGGCCTCGCCCACCACGGCGTACGGGCAGCGCTCGCGCTTGCAGTATGCCTCGAACTCGGCGAGATCCTCGGCGCCGATCGCGAGCACGTAGCGCTCCTGCGATTCGTTGCTCCACACCTGCATCGGCGACAGCGAGGGGTCGTCGCACGGCACGCGGGAAAGATCGATGCGGCCGCCCACGCCGGCGTCGTTCAACAACTCCGGAATGGCGTTGGACAGGCCGCCCGCGCCCACGTCGTGCACGCTGACGATGGGGTTCTCGTCGCCGCGCGCCCAGCAGCTGTCGATGACCTGCTGCGCGCGGCGCTCCATCTCGGCGTTGTCGCGCTGCACGGAGGCGAAGTCGAGTTCCTTGCTGGAAGTGCCCGAGGCCACCGACGAGGCGGCGCCGCCGCCCAGGCCGATCAGCATGGCCGGGCCGCCCAGCACGATCACCTTGTTGCCAGGCTGCACGTCGCGCTTCTGCACGTGGCCGGCGCGGATGTTGGCCAGGCCGCCGGCGATCATGATCGGCTTGTCGTAGCCGCGGCGCACGCCGGCTTCGCCGGTTTCGTGCTCGTAGGTGCGGAAATAGCCGCCCAGCGCGGGGCGGCCGAATTCGTTGTTGAACGCGGCGGCGCCCAGCGGGCCGTCGCGCATGATCTCGAACGCGGTGGCCATGTGCGGCGGCAGCGGGCGATCCACTTCCCACGGACGCGGCAGGCCCGGAATGCGCAGGTCCGACACCGAGAAACCGGTGAGGCCGGCCTTCGGCTTGGCGCCGCGGCCGGTGGCGCCTTCGTCGCGGATCTCGCCGCCGGCGCCGGTCGCGGCGCCCGGCCACGGGGCGATGGCGGTCGGGTGGTTATGCGTTTCCACCTTGATCGCGTATTCGATGCGCTCCGGATGCGCGCGCCATACGCCGTCGCGATCGGGGAAGAAGCGCTTGCCCTCGAAGCCCTCGATCACGGCCGCGTTGTCCTTGTAGGCGGACAGCGTGTAGGCCGGCGAATGCTGGTGGGTGTTCTTGATCATGCCGAACAGGCTCTTGTCCTGAGCCTCGCCGTCCAGCGTCCAGCTGGCGTTGAACACCTTGTGGCGGCAGTGCTCGGAGTTGGCCTGCGCGAACATGAAGAGTTCGGCGTCGGTCGGGTCGCGGCCCAGCTCGGCGTAGCGGGCGACGAGGTAGTCGATCTCGTCGTCGGCCAGCGCCAGGCCCAGGTCCTTGTTGGCCTTGTCCAACGCGGCCTTGGCGTCGCCGCCCAGCGCAATATGGACAATCGGGCCGGGCTGGCCACCGAGGAATAGGCCCTTGGCCTGGTCCAGGCTGGTCAGCACCGACTGCGTCATCGCATCGTGCAGCACGGCCAGCACGGCGTCGTACTGGGCGGTGCCGGCGATCGGCAGGCCGGCGACCTGCCAGGCGATGCCGCGCTCCACGCGACGCACGTCGAAGCCGGCGCCATGCAGGATGTCCGTGGCCTTGCTGGACCAGGGCGAGATCGTGCCCAGGCGCGGAACCACCCACAGGGACGCGGCCTCCGGCGCACCTTCCTTGGCTTCCAGCACTTCCAGCAGGCGACGGTGCTGCTCGCCCTCCGGCGCGCGGTCGGCATCGATGAAGTAGACGAACCACGACGCCTGCACACGCGTGCCACGGTGAATGGCCTCCAGGCGTGCGTTCAGGCGTTCAAGGCGAAAAGGCGAGAGGGCGCTCTGCCCGTCGAGTGCGATCATGCGGGGAACGGGAGGTAGGCGAAAACGCCTATTGTACCCCAAGCGGCATCAAGACTGCCGCGACGCAGCATCCGGTGGATTCATCAGCCAAGGCTTGCGGCCGGCCACCCGAACGCTCCAACCGCTTGTTTTTGCTGGTGACTGCGCGAACCGGGGCGCAATGCCCCGGCTCGACGGGCTCAGCTTCCGCTCTTGAGCGCGCGCAGCAGCTCGTCCGGCGTCACGTAGCCGCCGAGCATGCTGCCGTCCTCGCCGATGATGGTCGGCGTGCCGGTGACGCCCAGCTTCACGCCCAGGTCGAACTCGTCCTTGACCGGGTTCGGGCAATTGGTGGCCTTGGGGGCCTTGCCCAGCTTGGCGGCGGTGAAGGCCGCCTTGCGGTCGCTGGCGCACCAGACCGAGACCATCTCGTTGTAGGTCGGGGTGGTCTTGCCCGCTTCGTTGGTCACGCCTTCGCGCGGCCAGGCGATGTACTCCACCGCGATGCCCGCCTTGTTGAAATCGGCGATGTGCTCATGCAGCTGGCGGCAATAGGCGCAGTTGACGTCGGTGAAGACGGTGACGCGATAGCGCGGATTGGCCGGCGCGAACACGATGCGGTCGGCGGCTGGCACCTTGGCCAGCTCGGCCCTGCGGAAATCCGCCCAGCCGTCCTCGGTGATGTTCTTCTTCTTGCTCAGGTCGATCAGGTCGCCATTGAGCATGTACTTGCCGTCGTTGGACACGTACACCAGGTGGCCCGAGGCGATGACCTGGTAGAAGCCCTGCATCGGCGCCGGGCGCACCGAGTCGATGTTCGCGTTGGGCACCAGCGAAAGCACCGCCTTGCGGATGGTGGCTTCGGGGCCGGACGCCGCGCTGTCCGTCGCCGCGCAGGCATTCAGTGCCAAACCGCCGACGCACAGGGCCAGCAAGTATTTCTTGAACATCTTAAGACCTCATCGACGTGCGGCCCCGTCGGGGCGCAGGGGAAAAGCCATTCTCGCACAGGCACCTGAATGCGTATGTGGGCCGTTTGACACAACGGCGCCGCCCTTACCCCCGCGGATGGTGCTGGGCGTGCAGGCGCTTGAGGCCTTCCTTCGCCACCAGGGTGTAGATCTGGGTGGTGCTGAGCGCGCTGTGCCCCAGCAGCATCTGAAGCGCGCGCAGGTCTGCCCCGTGGTTGAGCAGGTGGGTGGCGAAGGAGTGGCGCAGCACATGCGGCGAGATGCGCTTGGGCACGATGCCCACGGTCAGCGCGTAGCGCTTCACCAGCGTCCAGAACATCTGCCGGGTCATGCCCTCCCCGCGGTTGTTCAGGAACAGGGCCGCCGGTTGGCGTCCCTTGGCCAGCACAGGGCGCGCGGTGGCGAGATAGGCCTCGATATGCTCGGCCGCCACCTCGCCGATGGGTACCAGGCGGTCCTTGCCGCCCTTGCCGGTGACGCGCACCACGCCCTGGCGCAGATTGAGCGAAGCCAGCGGCAGTTCCACCAGTTCGGACACGCGCAGGCCCGACGCGTACATCAGCTCGAGCATGGCGCGATCGCGCAGCCCCAGCGTGCTGCCGAGGTCGGGCGCATTCAGCAGGCCCTCGATCTCGCGCTCCGCCAGCGCCTTGGGCAGGCTGCGCGGCGCCTTGGGGCGTTCGATCAGCAAGGTGGGATCTTCAAAGCCCGGCTCGGTGCGTGCGAGGTGCGCGTAGTAGCGCCGGAACGCCGACTGCCGCCGCGCCAGCGAACGCACCGCCACCGGCTGGCTGCCGTGGTACGCGGAAAGGTGATGCCGGCGGGCGCTGCGCAGGTTCTCCCCTTGCGTGCCCAGCCAGCGGGCCAGGCCTTCGAGGTCGCGGCGATAGGCGTCGAGCGTGCGGTCGGACAGGCCATCTTCGGACCAGACGCGCTCGATGAAGGCATCGATGCTGCGGCGGTCGGCTTCGGCGATACTGGATTCTTCGTGCTGCATGCAGGCGATGCTCGCCGCCCGCCCCGCCATGCGCAAGCACTCCACGCCCAAGACCTTCGTTTCGATGAACGCCATCACCGCAACCGACGTGTATTGCCCGCTGTGGCGCCGCCTGCTCGCCCTGCTCTACGACCTGCTCGCCGTGCTGGCGATCGTGATGGTGGTGGGCTACGTGTGCCAGCGCGTCACCGGCGGAACCGCCGTCAGCGGTGATGGCCACGCGCACATCGCCTGGTGGTATCAGCCCTTGCAGGCCCTGGTGGTGTCGGCCTATTTCCTCGCCTCCTGGCTGCGCGGCGGACAGACGCTGGGCATGCGCCCGTGGCGCATCCGCGTCAGCGGCGCCAACGGACAGCGCATCACGCCCACGCAGGCGATTATTCGGCTACTCGTGGCGGCGCTGCCGATGCTGCTGCTCGCGCTGGCGCCGCTGGTCGGCGCGCGGGGGGCGGCGTGGGCAGTGGTCATCGCGTGGATCGCATGGTTTGGCGTCGCAGCGTTCGATTCGCGAAAACGTGCGGTGCACGACATGCTGGCAGGCACGGAACTACGCAGAATCGCCTGAGTTTTCACTCTGCGCTCAGGTGTTATCTGACAACACTTGGCGCATGCCGACCCTTGCCATCCCCCGCCCTTCTGAGGCAGAGCTGAAGCGCACCAACCAGGTGTTCTACGACGGCCTGTGGTCGGGCGCGCGGTTGGTGGATCCCGCCCGTTTCAACACCTGGCCGATGGTGCGCGATCTGGCCATGGCCTTGCCGCGGCGCCTGGAAATCGCGCCGGGCCTGCGCCCGCGGCTGCCGCTGGACGGCACCTATTTCGTCGATATCAGCCAGGCCGCGCTGCACGCCTTGCGCGAACACGGCGTCAGCGCCGTGCGCGCCAGCATCAGCGCACTGCCCTGCCCCGACGCCAGTTTCGATCTGGTCTGCGCGCTGGACATCCTCGAGCACGTGCGCGACGACGAAGGCGCGCTGCGCGAACTCACGCGCGTGGCGGCCCCGCAGGCGCGGCTGCTGCTGTCTGTACCGCTGCACGAATCGGCATGGACGGCCTTCGACGAGTTCGTCGGTCACTACCGCCGTTATGAACCCGCGCAGATCGTCGAACGGCTGGCCGCCCATGGTTGGATGGTCGAGCAAAGCGCCATCTACGGCATGCAACCCACCTCCACCACGTTGCTCAACCTGGGCCAGTGGTATCTGTCGCACCAGCGTGAACGCGCCATGTGGTGGTACAACCGAGTGATCATGCCGCTGGGCCTGCGCCTGCAGAAGCCGCTGCGATGGCAGCCGGGCCTGCCATCCAGCGAAGGCGTGGACGAAGTGCTACTGCTTTGTCGGCGCGCGTAAGCGCCTGATTCAGCAAGCATGAGACGATGCGGCAGCGCAGCACGGGACAGTGAAAGCGGGTAAGATGTTTCCCCCGACCCCGTCCGGTTCGTCTCATGCTCTATCAGATCCACGAGTGGCAGCGCGCCTTCCTCGGCCCCATGAGCCACTACGCCGAAGCCAGCGCCAAGATGCTGAGCGACGCCACCAGCCCCATGTCCCACCTGCCCGGCGCCCAGCGCCTGGCCGCCGGCTATGAGCTGCTGCACCGCCTGGGCAAGGAATACGAGAAGCCGGCCTTCGGCCTGACCCAGGTCACCTCGCACGGGCAGGACATCGCTGTGATCGAGCGCGTGGTGCTCGACAAGCCGTTCTGCCAGCTCAAGCGCTTCAAGCGCTTCAGCGACGATCCGGACACCATCGAACGGCTGAAGGGCGAACCGACCGTACTGGTCGTGGCGCCGCTGTCCGGCCACCACGCCACGTTGCTGCGCGATACCGTGCGCACCCTGCTGCAGGACCACAAGGTGTACATCACCGACTGGGTCGACGCACGCATGGTGCCGGCCAGCGAGGGCGCGTTCCATCTCGATGACTACGTGGCGTACATCGAGGAATTCATCCGCCACATCGGCGCCGAGAAGCTGCACGTCATTTCCGTGTGCCAACCCACCGTGCCGGTGCTGGCCGCCGTCTCGCTGATGGCCGCGCGCGGCGAAACCACCCCACTCAGCATGACCATGATGGGCGGCCCGATCGAACCGCGCAGCAACCCCACCGGCGTGAACAACCTCGCCACCACCCGCCCGCTCAGCTGGTTCCGCGGCAACGTGATCCACACCGTGCCGCCGAACTATCCCGGCAGCGGCCGCGAGGTCTACCCCGGCTTCCTGCAGCACGCCGGCTTCATTGCCATGAACCCGGGCCGCCACCTCAATTCCCACTGGGATTTCTACGAGAACCTGCTGCGCGGCGACCAGGACGACGCCGAAGCGCACCGCAAGTTCTACGACGAATACAACGCCGTGCTCGACATGCCCGCCGAGTACTACCTCGACACCATCTCCACCGTGTTCCAGCAGTTCCTGCTGCCGCGCGGCCTGTGGGATGTGTCAGGCGAACGCGTGAAGCCCTCCGCCATCAAGACCACCGCCCTGCTCACCGTCGAAGGCGAACTGGACGACATCTCCGGCATCGGCCAGACCGAAGCCGCCCACGACCTGTGCAGCGGCATCGCCCCGGATCGCCGCCAACACCTTGTGGTCGACGGTGCCGGTCACTACGGCATCTTCAGCGGGCGACGCTGGCGGCAGATGGTGTATCCGCAGGTGCGGGAGTTCATTCGCAGGTTTGATGCGAAGGTGGGGTGAGGGGTTTGGGGTTCTGCTTTGCGGTGGCGAGGGAGCAACCCGCCACATGCTTTCATAAGAGCCGTCATTCCTGCGAAGGCAGGAATCCAGTGACTTTGCTTTTGGTTGTCGCGTTACGGTGATGGGCGCCTTCGTGCGTTCCCGCGACCGGGCCGCCTACGCGGCGGGCGTTTCGATCGTCTGCCGACGCTCGAGTCACTTTTCTTTTGCTGGCCCAAAAGAAAAGTAACCCAAAGAAAATGGCCTTCAAGGCCAACGCCCGTAGCATTCCGTAGGGATAAGCCCGAACGGGTGAGGTGCGTTGTGGCTTGGCAACCTTCGCCGCTACACAGCGGGTAGTTCGGAGCGCTTCGCAACGCGCCGGGGCGCAGAGGGCTTAGAGCAGCGTGCGCTACGCTTTCCGATCGCTGAGGCTAGGTAAAGTGGACGCTACGCTTCCCTACCCGCGAGGAGAACTCGCCGCCTTGCGGCAAGCCATTTCCGTAGCGTGCCGCTTAACTTCCTCAGCACGTTCCAACACGGCACCTCACTCCTGCCTTTGGAGCTGATTCAAATTTCGCGTGTATGCACATTTTCCCTCACCGTCATCCCCGCGAAAGCGGGAGGCGCTTGATCAACAGCCGAATGGCTGGTCATCCAGCGACTTTACGCGCTACGAGATGGCTTAAAGGCACTGGATCCCCGCCTTCGCGGGGATGACGGTGAGGGAATGGAGCTGCTTCGGAGATTTTGAATGCGCTTCAACGCAGGCGCTCCGCGCCTGCCGCGACGCAATGTGCCGCGCAGCGGCACGAGCCGTCGGCTCTCGCTCTTGATCTTCCGGGTCCCCGTATGAGGCGGCGGGCGGGTGGAGATCAGGCCCCGCAGGGGTGCCTGGCATGGATGCCAGGCACTTTTCGTCGGGGCAGGATGCCCCGTCGAAAAGCCCGGAACCCGTCCGCGTACCTATCGGGCTTCAGCCCGATAGGCGCCGATTCCGGGGGGCCCTTCTCTTTGGTTACTTTCTCTTGGGCAAACAAGAGAAAGTGACCCGGACCGCGGCAGCGGTTCGGAACGCCCGCCGCGTAGGCGGCCAAATCGCGGGAGCGCCAAAAAGTGCCGATGACCTCTATGCGATAACCGACCACTACCGAAACTGGATCCCGGCCTGCGCCGGGATGACAGCTAAAGCGGGATGACGGCTAAAGGATGAAACCCAGAGGCGAGTACCCGCCCCTCACCCCAACCCTCTCCCCAGAAGGGAGAGGGAGAAAGCCAGCCCCCGCCGAACTCACCCCACAAAAAACTCCCGAAACGCCCCCACCACCCGCGCCACGCCCTCATCATCCACATCCAGATGCGTCACCAACCTCAACGTCGGCAAATACCCGATGCTGATGCGAATGCCCGCCCCCCGCAAATGGACGTCCAATTCGCGCAGCCGATCCGCCGGCACGCCGATGAATACCATGTTGGTGTACTGCCCCAGCAGCTTAACGCCGGGCACATCGCTCAAGCCCGCCGCCAACGTCGCCGCGCGCGCGTGGTCCTCCGCCAGGCGATCGACGTGATGATCCAGCGCGTACTGCGCCGCCGCGGCGAGCATGCCGGCCTGTCGCCAGCCGCCGCCGGCGACTTTTTTCCAGCGGCGGGCCTTTTCGATCAAGGCCGACGAGCCCACCAGCACCGAGCCCACCGGCGCGCCCAACCCCTTGGACAGGCACACCGACACGCTGTCGAAGTATTGGGTGATCTCGCGTGCAGGCACGCCGCAGGCGACGGCGGCGTTGAACAGGCGCGCGCCATCGAGGTGCAGCCCGAGCCCGCGTTCGCGCGCGAAGTCCCGTGCGGCGCTCAGGTAATCCAGAGGCAGCACCCGGCCGTGCCAGGTGTTTTCCAGCGCCAGCAGGCGCGTGCGGGCGAAATGCGGGTCCACCGGCTTGATCGCGGCGGCCACCTTGTCCAGCGGCAGGGTGCCGTCCACGTCGTGCGGAATCGGCTGCGGCTGGATGGACCCCAGCACGGCCGCGCCGCCGCCCTCGAACTTGTACGTGTGCGCATCGGCGCCGACCAGATATTCATCGCCGCGTTCGCAATGCGACATCAGCGCCACCAGGTTCGACTGCGTGCCCGTGGGCACGAACAGGCCGGCCTCGAAACCGAGGTCGGCGGCGAGGCGTTCCTGCAGGGCGTTCACGGTGGGATCTTCGCCGTACACGTCGTCGCCCACGGCGGCATCGAGCATGGCGGCGCGCATGGCTGGCGTGGGGCGGGTGACGGTGTCGCTGCGCAGGTCGATCAGGTCCACAGGTAGAGTCCGCTGGAAGAAACAGAACGGAAGCTTGATCGCTGGCCACGTCCCAGACAAGACCCGCTGACGCGCCACGCCAGCATGGGCTAGCCTTGCCGAACGGTCTCCGCGCGGCGCGGGGACGCGAGCCGACCGGAGCTGCGGCATGTCGTTTCTGCGTCTCTATCTTCGCGTCATCGGCCTGCTGGCGCCGGAACGGAAGCTGGCCATTACGCTGGCGCTGGCCAACCTGGCGCTGGCGGGCGTGTTTTTTCTCGAACCCGTGCTGTTCGGCCGCGTGGTGGATGCGCTGGGCAGCACGCACGCCGGCGACGCGCCTCGCCTGATCGCCCTGTGGGCCGGCGTGGGTTTTGCCGGCGTGCTGGCGAACGTGTGGGTATCGCTGCATGCGGATCGCCTGGCGCATCGGCGCCGGCTGGCCGCCATTGCGCTGTTCTTCGAGCACGCCGCGTCCATGCCGATGTCTTTCCACGGCGAATATCACACCGGGCGGCTCTCGCGCATCATGAATGTCGGCGTGAGCAACCTGTTCAACCTGTGGCTGAGCTTCTTCCGCGAACACCTGGCGACGCTGCTGTCGATCATCGTGATGGTGCCGGTGGCCTTGTGGCTCAACTGGAAGCTGGCGCTGCTGATGATCGCCTTGCTGTTGTGCTTTTCCGTGTTCAATGCCATCGCCGTGCAGCGCACGCACAAGGCGCAGGGCGAGGTGGAAGAGCTGCATCACGAGATCGCCACGCGCGCGGGCGATGTGTTCGGCAACGTGACGGTGGTGCAGAGCTTCACCCGGCTCGCCGCGGAATCGCGCGCGCTGCACGAGCTGATGACGCGCACGCTCAATGCGCAGTATCCCGTGCTGCGCGGCTGGGCGATCCTGTCGGTGCTCAACCGCGCGGCGAGCACGCTGACCATCGTGGCGATCTTTGCCGTGGGCGCGGCGCTGCATGCGCGTGGCGAGATCAGCGTGGGCGGCATCGTGAGCTTCGTCGGCTTCTCGATGCTGCTGATCGGGCGGCTGGAGCAGTTCGCCACCTTCCTGTCGAACCTGTTCTTCCAGTCGCAATCGCTGCGTGATTTCTTCACCGTGCTGGATCGCCAGTCGGAGATCGCGGATCGTCCCGGCGCACTCGCCCTGCCCCGCGTCACGGGCGAGGTTGTGTTCGAGCACGTGAGCTTCGGCTACGACCCGGTGCAGCCGGCGCTGCACGACCTGAACTTCCGCGCGCCGCCGGGCAGCACGATCGCCCTGGTGGGACCGACCGGCGCGGGCAAGAGCACGGCGCTCAGCCTGCTGTATCGCGCCTACGACCCGAGCGCCGGGCGCGTCACCGTGGACGGCCACGACGTGCGCGATGTCACGCTGGAATCGCTGCGCAGGAACATCGGCGTGGTGTTCCAGGATGCGGGCATGTTCTATCGCTCGATCCTGGACAACCTGCGCGTGGGCAACCCCGAAGCCGATCCCGGCCAGATCGAAGCCGCCGTCGCGGCGGCCGAGGCCGCCACCTTCATCGCGCGCAAGCCCGAGGGGCTGGAAACATTGGTAGCCGAACGCGGCCGCTCGCTGTCCGGCGGCGAGCGTCAGCGACTGGCAATTGCGCGCGCGATGCTCAAGGACGCGCCCATCCTGATACTCGACGAGGCGACCAGCGCATTGGACAACGCCACCGAGGCGCGCATCCAGCGCGCGCTGGACCGGCTTACCGTGGGTCGCACCACTTTCGTGATCGCGCATCGATTGTCCACCGTGCGCAATGCGGACCTGATCCTCGTGCTCGACCAGGGCCGGCTGGTGGAACAAGGGCGCTACAGCGAACTGATCGCACAGGACGGCTTGTTCGCGCGGCTGGCGCAGGAGGGCCAGTTCGCGGCGGATGCCTCGCCGCAGGACGAACCTTCAGACGGCGAGTGATGGACCCGTCGGCACGCCGGGGCGCAAGCGATCCCTTCTCGCGTTGACCGCCCGGAACAGCTGCGCGGCCTCGTCGCGTGAATGGATTTCCCTGCCGTCCGACAGGCGCACGTGCGCGCGTATGCCATTGCCGCCGGATACATCCACCACTTCGCGGATGTCGCTGATGATGACGACCGACACGAAATGCTTGCGGCCGGCGTGGTCCGTAATTTTTATCATCGTGATTCCCGAGGGCCGCGCGTGCGTGACGCGCTCCAGGCCCATGCCATTGATCCAGGACACTGACGGGAAAATCACCGGAACGATGCGGAACGAGCGCTGCCGGATGCGCTTCCACTCCACACGTAACGGCCCCAGCCAAACGCCAGGGCGAATCTAACTACACACGATGGCCGCCCTGCCACGGCAATTGTCTTACTTCGTTGTGGGCAGGCGCGCCATTCGCCGCCGCATGCAACGCGGCGGCGCTTATCCGTGCTTGCGGAAGTAGACCCAGGCGATGACCGCAAGGATGACCGCGGGTAGCAGGTTGGCCACCAGCGGCGGCACGCCGTACACGGTGCCGAAGTTGACCATGGCCTTTTGCAGGAAATACCAGCCGATGGCCAGCAGCATACCGATGAACATGCGCTTGCCCAGACCGCCGGAACGCAGCGTGCCGAACGAGAACGGCATGGCCAGCAGCACCAGCACCAGCACGTTGACCGGATACAGCGCGCGCGTCCAGAACGCGGAGGCATACACGCCCGGGTTCTGGCCGTTCTGCTCCAGGTAGGCGATGTTGCGCCGCAGGTCGCGCATGGGCAGGTATTGCGGCTGGATCACCGACTGCTCCAGCACCTGCGGATTGAGCCTGGAATCCCACGTCTGGCTGTCCGCCGTGTGGGAGTGCGTGCCCGCTTCGTCGAGCGTGGTGCTGCGCACCTTGCTCATCACCCACTGGTGGCCGTCGTGCTCGGCGGTCTGCGCCCAGTCGAAGCGCGTCACCTGTCCATCCGGCGTGAGCGTGAACACGCGCACGTCGAGCAATTGCACGGTGGTGTGCGTGGCGGTGCGCTTGGCCACCCAGCCCTTTGCGTTGATCACGCGCTCGCCATCGCGCGCCCATAGGCCCGATGCGCCGCCCAGGCCCACGTTGTTCGACTTCAGGCGCAGTTGCATGGCCTGCGCCTGCTGGTCGCCCCACGGCGCCGCGGTTTCGCCCAGGATCACCACGCCGGCCACGAGGATCGCCACCACGCCCACCGCCGACGCCGCGATGCGCAGCTTGGACAAACCGCAGGCGCGCAGCGCGGTCAGTTCGTTGGTGGCGGCCAGGCCGCCCAGGCCGAGCAGTCCGCCGATGAGCGCGGCATTGCCGAACATTTCGTACAGGCGGCGCGGGAACGTGACCAGCACGTACACCACGGCGTTGGTCACCGTGTAGCCGTTCTTGCCCACGTTGCCGAGCTGGCGCAGGAACTGGAACACCGCGTCCAGGCCGGTGATGACCAGCCACACGGTAAGCAGCGAGCCCAGCACCGTGGTGCCGACCAGCCAGTCGACGCGACGAATGCGCAAGGAAGCCATCACGCACCTGCCTTGCGCGGTTTGCGCGCGGAGTACTGGTTCTGGAACATGCGCGCGGCGACAAGGAACACGATCACCGTGATCACCCACATGGGGAACGAGTGATGCCAGTGGCCCTTGATGATCTGACCGCGGCAGATCGCCAGCAGCAGGTAGTAGAAGTAGAACGTGAGGATGGCCAGGAACAGGCGGCCGAAGCGCGGCTCGCGCGGGCTCTGGCGCGATAGCGGCAAGGCCAGCGCCAGCAGCACCAGGGTCATGAACGGCGCGATGGTGCGCCAGGCGAACTCCGCGCGCGTGTCCGGGTTTTCGGTGCGCAGCAGCTGGCCCAGCGTCATCGAATGGGCGGGATCTTCTTCGTCGGTGTCGGACTGGATGCTGTCCAGCGAGGCGTCGTTGCGCTCGTATTTCATCTTGCGCCAGTTGTCCGCGCCCAGCGGAATGTCGTACTGGAAGCCGTTCCACAGCGCCAGGAAGCGGCCGCTGCCGTCGGTTTCCTGATAGAGCTGGCCGTGCTTGCCCGTCACCAGCTTGATGTGCGGCACGTTGTCCCGGCCGGTGCGCTCGGTGGCGATGAAGGTGTTGCCCAGCGTGCTGCCGTCGCGGCTCAGTTCATCCACGAAGATGATGCCGCCCTTGCCCGGTAGCGAGGTGAAGCGGCCCGCGTCCAGGCCCGCGGCGATCACCGAGCGGTTGGCCGCGGCCACCAGCTGGTCGGAGGTACGCGCCGCCCAGGGACCGAGCCACATCGACACCGTGCCCACCGTGATCGCCACGATCACCGCCAGGATGCTGATCGGGCGCAGCAGGCCCTTGGCGCCCATGCCGGACGAGGCCAGCACGTGCATCTCGCTCTCGCGGTACATGCGGCCCAGGCCGTTGAGCACGCCCAGGAAGGCCGCCAGCGGCAGCAGCGTGGAGAGGCCGTCCAGCATGTTCAGGCCCAGCACCTGGAACATCACGCTGGCCGGAAAGCTGCCGTTCGCCACCTGCTGCAGCACGTGCGCAAACGAGGTGCCGGCCATGACGGCCAGCAGCACGATGGCGGTGGCGGCGATGGTTTGCGCCAGCTCACGCAGGAAATAACGATCGAGGATGCTCAGAACCGGTCCTCACGCACGGGCAGGCCCGCGCGGGCGCGCAGGCGGGGAAACAGCAGTGAAGTGTACGGGCTGGCGGCCTGTTCTTGGGGACTGTTTCTCGACATGCGATAAGATGAAGGGCTTGGCGCCGCCCCGACCCTGGGCGCGGCAAACCCCAAGTCTAGCCTGTCCGACCCTTTCCGGACCTTTCTGCAGGACATCTCCATGACTCTCCAGTTCAGCCTTGGCTCCGCCGCACCCGAATCCGTCGAAACTCCCTGCGTGATCGTGGGCGTCTACGAGAACGGCTTGCTCACCAGCGCCGCCGCCCGCGTGGACACCGCCGCCCATGGCGCCATCAAGCGCCAGGTGGAAAGCGGGGACATCAACGGCAAGGCCGGCACCACGGCTGTGCTGTACGCCCCGGAAGGCGTCGCCGCCAAGCGCGTGCTGGTGGTGGGACTGGGAACGCAGAAGAGCTTCGACGGTGCACGCTATCAGAAGGTGAACATCGAGGCCGCCCGCGCGGTGGGCCGCCTGCCGGTGGACAGCGCGGTGTCCTACCTCACCGAGGTGGACGTGCCGGGCCACGATGCCGCATGGCGCGTGCGCACCGCCGCCCTTGCCGCCGACTTCGCCGCGTATCGCTACACGGCCACCTTCAAGCCGCGCGAGAAATCCGCGCAGCCGGAGCTGGGCAGCGTGACCTTCGCCGGCGGCGATGACGCCAAGGCCGGGCTGGAACAGGCCAACGCCATCGCCCAGGGCGTGCGCTTCGCGCGCGAACTGGCCAACCTGCCGCCGAACATCTGCAACCCCGCCTACATCGCCTCGCAGGCGGAACAGTTCGCCGCGCAGCACGACAAGGTCGACTGCACCGTGCTCGACCACGAAAAGATGGGCGAACTGGGCTTCGGCTCGCTGCTGGCCGTGGGTCGCGGCTCGTCCAACAAGCCCAAGCTGGTCATCCTCAACTACAAGGGCGGCGTGGAAGACGACAAGCCGTATGCCTTCGTCGGCAAGGGCATCACCTTCGACACCGGCGGCATCAGCCTCAAGCCGGGCCCGGGCATGGAGGAAATGAAGTTCGACATGGGCGGCGCCGCCGGCGTGCTCGGCAGCTTCGTGGCCGCCGTGAAGCTCGGCTTGCCGGTGAACCTGGTGTGCGTGGTGCCTGCCGTGGAAAACATGCCCGACGGCGACAGCTACCGCCCGAGCGACGTGCTCACCAGCCTGTCGGGCCTGACCATCGAAGTGCTCAACACTGATGCGGAAGGCCGCCTGATCCTGTGCGACGCGCTCACCTACACGGCCCGCACGTTCGAGCCGAAGGTGCTGATCGACGCGGCCACGCTCACCGGCGCCTGCGTGATCGCGCTGGGCAAGCATGCGAGCGGCCTGATGAGCAAGCACGACGACCTGGCCGCCGAACTGGTCGCCGCAGGCGAAGCCACGCTGGACCGCGCATGGCGCCTGCCGCTGTGGGACGACTACCAGGTGCAGCTGGAATCGGGCTTCGCCGACGTCGCCAACATCGGCGGCAAGAACGCCGGCGCCATCACCGCCGGCTGCTTCCTGTCGCGCTTCACCGAAGGCCAGCGCTGGGCGCACCTGGACATCGCCGGCACCGCATGGGACGAAGGCCGCAAGGGCCTCGCCACCGGCCGCCCGGTGCCGCTGCTGGTGCAGTGGTTGATCGACAGGGCGGAAAACAGGAACTGAGAGTGCAAGCACGCACTCTCACCATGAACTACGATCGATAGCGCAGAAAGTGAGAGTAGCCGTTACGCCTGCTCTCACTTCTCACTCCTCTTCACTCAATCCTCGCCTATGCCCCGCGCCGACTTCTACCTGATCGACAAGCCGCGCTTTCGCGAGCAGCCGCTGCTGCTGGTGTGCGAGCTGGCGAAGCGTGCCTACGCGGCGCAGCAGCCCACGCTGGTGCTGGCCCGCGATTTCGCGCAGGCCGAAGCCATCGACGCCCTGCTTTGGGATTTCGACGAGGACGGCTTCATCACGCACCAGCTTGCCGGCGACGACGATGACGACATCACCGCCGTGCTGATCGTGCCGCCCGGCATTGAAACGGCGGACCGCCCGCTGCTGATCAACCTGCGCGAGGACTGCGCGCCCGGCCGCTACGACCGCGTGCTGGAAGTGGTGGCGGCCGATCCGGCCGAGCGTGATGGCTCGCGTGCGCGCTGGATGGAGTACAAGCGTCGCGGGTTTGAGGTGAACAAGTACGACATGTAGGAAGCTGTTCAAGATTCTTGAGCAGCTCCCAATGTCCTCACCGTCATTCCGGCGAAAGCCGGAATCCAGTGCCTTTAGGCTTTTCTCGCAGTGCGTAAAAAGTCGCTGGATTCCGGCTTTCGCCGGAATGACGGTGAGGGATATAGGCGCTCATGCGAGATGTTGAACACGCTCCAGGCGCCCGTTCACGATCACCCACGCAGCCATCGATCAAACCAACTCAACCGCTGACCGGCTCCCGCGCCATCGCCATCTGCGCCTGGATGGCCTCGCTCAACTGGTCGCCCGTAAGCGGCTTGCGCAGGAAACCGTCCATGCCCGCGTCGCGCGCACGCGCTTCCTCGTCGCCGCCGGAGCGCGCCGTGATCGCCACGATGGGGATGCGTGAGCCGGGCTCTTCGCGTTGCCGGATCAGGCGTGCGATCTGGAAGCCATCGATGCCGGGCAGATCCAGATCGAGCAGGATCACATCGCAGGTGGCCTGCGCCAGTTCCGCCAGCGCGGCCAGTCCGTTGCTGACGTAGCGCACCTCGTGGCCCGCGCGTTCCAGCAGGCCGCGCACCACCGCCGCCACGATGGCGTCGTCTTCCACCAGCAGGATGCGCAGCGGCTGGGCGTCGGCGCCTTCGGCCAGCTGCGCCGAGCCGGTGACCGGTTCCTGCGTCAGCGGCAAGGGCAGCCGCACGTGGAAGGTGCTGCCGAAGGCGACCTTCGATTCCAGCTCGATGCTGCCGCCCATCATCGCCACCAGCTCGCGGCAGATGGCCAGGCCCAGTCCGCTGCCGGTGCGGCGCTGTGGTCCCGTGACCTGCTCGAAGCGCTGGAACAGGCGCGTCTGGCTGGCCTCGGGAATGCCGGGGCCGGTGTCCATCACGCTGAAGCGCAGGCCATCGTCGGTGCGCCGCACGCGCAGGGTCACGCTGCCGCGCTCGGTGAACTTCAAGGCGTTGTTGGCGAGATTGAGCAGCACCTGCTTGATGCGCAGTGCATCGCCGATCATGCGCGCCGGCAGGTCGCGCGGCAGGTCCAACTCGAAACGCAGGCCCTTGGCGTGGGCCTGGCCCTGCGCAAGCTGCGCCACGTCATCGATCAAGGCGCGCGGATCGAACGGCGCATGTTCCAGGTCCAGCTTGCCGGCCTCGATGCGCGCGAGATCCAGCGCGTCATTGACCAGCTTGAGCAGCATGCCGCCGGAACGCTGCATGGCTTCGGCGTATTCGCGCTGCGTGCGGTTGAGCGGCGTGCTGAGCAACAGTTCGGCCATGCCCATCACACCGGTCATCGGCGTGCGGATTTCGTGGCTGAGCGTGGCGAGAAACTGCGTCTTCGCCGCGCTGGCCTGCTCGGCCAGCCGGCTGCGCTGTTCCGCCAGCAGGATCTGCTGGCGTTCGGCAAGACGGCGACGCCATGCCTGCAAGGCCAGCCAGGTGAGCAGCACGATCATCACCACGTACACGCACCACGCCCACCAGCGCGTCCACGGCGGCGCGTCGACGTGGATGTGCAGCGGCTGCGGCAACTGCGTCCACACGCCGTCCGCGCTGGCCGCCATCACGTCGAGCGTGTAGTCGCCGTGCGCCAGCCCGGTCAGGTCGCGCTCGCCGCGGCTGCCGGTGTCGACCCAGGCGTTGTCCAATCCGGCGAGGCGGAAGCGGTAGCGGTTCGCCGCGGGATCGACATACGAAAACACGCGCGAATCGATGGTGAGGCCCGAGTCGTTCCAGCCGACGGTGAGCTTTCCATCCACCGGTATCGGCAGATCGCGCATCTCGCCGCCGCGGCGCACGCGGATGCGCGTGATCGCCACGCGCGGCGGGCCGACCGGCGACGATGGCCGGTTGGGGTTGAAGCCCAGCACGCCGCCGAAGGTGGGCGAATAGATCATGCCGTCGGGCATGCGGGCGAAGCCGCGCATGAATTCGCCGTTGCTCACGCCGTCCTGCAGGCCCATCTCGCGGAACTGCCCGGTGGCGGTGTCGAAACGCCACAGGCCGTCGCGGCCGAAGATCCACACGCGGCGGCGCTGGTCCACGGCCAGGTCCACCACGTTGATGGAAGGCCAGCCGCGCGCCGCGTCGATCTTGCGGTCGAGCGCGAGGCCGTCGTCGGTGTAGCGGTAATGCTCCAGGCCATCGGGCCGGGCCAGCCACATACCGTCTTCGGTGAAATCGAAAGCATCCACCGGCTGGCCGTTGTCCACGCCCGGCACCGGTTCGAAATGATCGTGGGTGCGATCGAGTCGCAGCATGCCGCCATCGCTCGCGTACCAGAACGTGCCGTTCTTCAGCGTGAGCTGGCTGCCCCAGCGCGCCTTTTCCTGCGCGGGCACCACCGCCACCGGCGTCACTTCCAGGGTGTCCTGGTCGATGCGGAACAGACCTTCGCCAAAGCTGCGCGCGTAGAGCTTGCCGTCCGGGCCCAGCTCCACCTCGAGCGGATGCTTCATGCCGCGCGGGTAGCCGTCCACGGCGTCCAGCTTGCCGTTCGCGTAGCGGAACAGGCCGCCGCGCACGGTGACCCACAGCCGCGAGGGCGCGTCTTCCGTCAGGGCGAGCACGTCGCCGCGCAGGCCGGAGATCACGTGATCCACGCGGCCCGTGTCCGGCCACAGCCGGTCGACGCGGCCGTCGCGCTCGCCGACCCATATGGCGCCTTCGCGCCCGCGCGCCACGGCATAGGCCACCGAATCGCGCAGGCTGTTGTCGTCATCGGGAATGTGGGTGAAGCGGCTGACGCTGTCCCAGCCCGGCGAGAGGTAACCCACGCCGCCGTCGAACAGGGCAATCCACAGGCCGCCTTCGCTGTCGGCGCAGATATCCCACACCCAGGTGCCCGGCAAATTGCCGTTGAGCACGGGCTGGTTGGTGATGGCCTGGATGCCGGCGTCGCGGCCATTCTTCAGGAACAGCCCGCGCTGCGTGCCGATCCACAGCCGGCCCGCGCGATCGCGCACGCTGCTGAGGATGTTCGTCTCGGGCAGCTCGCCGCTGCCGAGCTGGCGGGCTACGTCGTCGCTGCCGACCACGTAGAGCCCGTGCGAGGAGGACACGCGAATCTCGTCGCCCGTGCCTTCGATGCGCCACGCATCCAGCGATTTGCCCGGCGGTTCCACCACGATGGGATGAAACACGCCCGCCGCATCGCGCCGGAACACGCCGTTGTCCGAACCCACCCAGAGCTGGTCGCGCGCATCCACGAACAGCGAGCCGGCCGTGCCCAGGGCCTCGGGCGCATGCCCCGTCACCACCACGTGGTCGAAATCCTGTCCGTCCGGGCGCATGCGATCCAGGCCCTGCGCGGTGCCCACCCAGAGGGTGCCGTCGCCGGTCTGCGCGATCGACCACACCTTGTCGCTGGCCAGGCTCGCCGGATCGCTGGCGACGTGCCCCCAATGGCGGAACGTGCCCGACTTCTCGTCGTAGCGGTTGAGGCCGGCCTCAAGCCCGGCCGCCCACAGGCGGCCCGCGTGATCGACCAGAAGCCAGGAAATGCCGTTGTTGAACAATGAGCCGGGATCCCCCGCCACATGGCGGAACACCTGGAAACTCACTCCGTCGTAGCGCGCGATGCCGCTCTTGGTGCCGAACCACATGGTGCCGTCCGGCGCCTGCAGCACGGTGTAGACGGTGCTGCTGGGCAGGCCTTCGGCGGTGCCGAAGCGGCGGAACTGCGGGGTGGCGAGGGCGCGGTTGTCCGAGGACAGCGTGGGCGCCGGGGTCTGCGCATCCGCCGACACGACCGCGTCCACCGGCGTGGACGCGCCCATGGCCAGGACGACGCTGAGCAGCAAGGACGGCAACATGCACTTCCCCCAGAATATTCCGATGATGCCAGACCCGCCCTGCGGGAACGAGCATGGCTTTCGGCCGACCCGCTCCTGCCGCAGGCGACGGCGGGACGTTGCCCGCGGGGAAACAATCCGTTCCGGGGCGGCGGCTGGCGCCGTTCCGGAGGATCGTCCAGACTCCCGCCCATGCCACGGTCACGCCTTTTCAGCCACCTGCTGCTCGTCCTGTCGTGCGCCCTGGCGCCGCTGCCGGCCGCGCACGCCGCGCCCGTCAACTACACCTACGACACCACGCACAGCCAGATCCTTTTCAGCATCGACCACAACGGGTTTTCCCGCCCGTTCGGCCGCCTGCACATCGCCAAGGGCTGGCTGCGGTTCGATGCCGACGACTGGAGCCAGTCCGCCACGGAACTCGACATCGACCTCGGCAGCCTGGACATGGGCGACGCCGAGTGGAACGCCGCGGTGCTCAAGCCGGCCTACCTCGATGCGGCGAAGGAGCGCTATGCGCACTTCGCCAGCACCTCGGTGGAACGCAAGGACGACACGCACGGCGTGCTGCACGGCAACCTGACCCTGCGTGGCGTGACGCACGCGGTCGATATCCCCTTCACAGTCAACCGCGTCGGCACCACCATCTACGGCATGCACACCGTCGCGGGGTTTTCCGGCACGGCGATGCTGCAGCGTGAGGACTACGGCATCACCGCGACGCCCAACTCCATCGGCCACGGCGTCAGCGTGTGGCTGGAGCTGGAAGCCATCCAGGAAGACAACCACCGCAGCAACAAGGAATCACCATGAGTTTGCGCAACACGGACCGCCAATGGGGATCGGTCGCGAAGTTCTTCCACTGGACCATCGCCCTGCTGATCATCGGCAACGGCATCTTCGGCCTGTGCATGGACCTGGCCCACAACCCGATGCAGAAGATCAACTGGCTGGCGCTGCACAAGTCCATCGGGCTGACCGTGCTGGCGCTGTTCCTGCTGCGCGTGCTGTGGCGCCTCTTCAACCGCCAGCCCAAGGACGAGCCCGCGCCGCGCTGGCAGCAGCTCGCTGCGCACGCCATGCACATCACGCTTTACGCGCTGGTGGCGCTGCTGCCGCTGAGCGGCTGGTGGTTCAACTCCGTCGTCGGCAAGCCGCTGCAGTTCTTCAAGCTGTTCAACCTGCCGGCGCTCACCGCCGCCAATACCGACGCAAGCGACCTCTGGCACGCGGTGCACGAATACCTGTTCTGGTTCCTGGTGCTGCTGCTCGTGCTGCATATCGCCGGCGCGCTCAAGCATCACCTGATCGATCGCGACAACACCCTGCGGCGCATGCTCCCCTTTGCACGCCTGCGCCAGACTTCCCAAGGAGAACGCTGATGAACCGCTCCATGCTTCGCTTTGCGCCCCTGCTGCTCGCCCTTGCCCTGCCCGGCCTCGCCAGCGCCGCCGACTATGCCGTGCAACCGGCCGGCAGCAAGCTCGGTTTTAGCGGCAGCTTCCAGGGCCAGTCGTTCGACGGCACGTTCGGCAAGTGGACCGCCGCCATCAGCTACGACCCGGCCAAGGTCGCCGGCTCGAAGTTCGACGTGGAGGTGGACCTTGCCAGCGTGAAGACCGGCGACAAGGACCGCGACGGCGCCCTGCCCGGCTCGGATTTCTTCAACGTGGCCAAGTTTCCCAAGGCGCACTTCGTCACCACCGGCTTCCGCCAGAACGGCGCGCAGGTGATCGCCGACGGCAACCTCACGCTGCGCGGCGTGACCAAGCCGGTGAGTCTCAACGTGGTGTTCAAGCCGCAGGGCACGGGCGCCATCCTGGACGTCAGCGGCGCGGTGAAGCGCCTGGACTTCGGCGTGGGCGGCGGCGACTACGCCGACACCTCGGTGATCGCCAACGACGTGAAGATCAACGCGCACCTCGTGCTGACCGCGAAGTAAGCCACGGCATCCGCGTGGCAGCGCGCCACGGCGCTGCTACGCGGATGCCTGCACGAAACACCGCACGGCCTGCGCGTCGAACGGCCAGTCCAGTTCGCGCCCATCCAGGCTGTCGCGCAGCACCGGCACGCGCGTGCCGTAGCGCGCTTCCAGCGCCTCGTCGTCGTCCACCCACTGGCTGTCGAAATCCGGCGCGTGCGCCTCGGCCATCACGGCCAGCGCCTGGTCGCACAGGTGGCAGTAGTCCCGCTGGAAAAGCACGTATCGCATCGGCATAGGCGCCGGAAGATAACCCGGCGGCGTCGGTTCCAGCGATACCCATCGGCCGCCCAGGGCGCGCCATCAGCCTCCTGGGGCATCTCTGCCCGACGGGAGACTGGTAAACTCAAATGATAATAACTATCATTTGCGCAAACAGGGCCCCGCGGGCCCGCCCCGACGCCATACCGCCCGGGCCTTCCCTACCTACAAGACATCCAAGGCCACCCCGATGCCGCCCATCGCTTCGCCTGCGCGACGCCCGTTGCCGCTCCACCGTCTCGCTTTAGCGCTATCACTGGCGCTGAGTGTTCCCGTGCTCCACGCCGAAGACACGCCCACCGCGCCGGACACCGCGCAGGTGAAGAACCTGGAAAGTGTGCAGGCCACGGCAACGGTGACGGGCGATGGCGACTCCTACACCACCAAGGCGGCCTCGGGCGCCACGCGCCTGCCGCTGTCGCTGCGCGAGACGCCGCAGTCGGTGAGCGTGGTCACCGATCAGCAGATGAAGGATTTCAACCTCACCAACGTCAACGCCGTGCTGGACACCACTACCGGCGTGAACGTGGAGCGCGTGGAAACCGACCGCACGTACTACAGCGCGCGCGGCTTCGACGTCACCAACTTCCTCGTCGACGGCGTGGGCTTGCCGTTTGCCAACGGCCAGCAGGAAGGCGACCTCGACACGGCGCTGTACCAGCGCGTCGAAGTGCTGCGCGGCGCCAACGGCCTGTTGTCGTTCACCGGCAATCCGTCCGCCACGATCAACTTCGTGCGCAAGCGCCCGACGGCCGACTTCCAGGGCAGCGTGGGCCTGAGCGTAGGCAGCTGGGACAACCGCCGCCTGGATGTGGACATGTCCGGGCCGCTGAACGATGCGCACAGCGTGCGCGGCCGCTTTATCGCCGCCGGCCAGGACACCGACAGCTACCTGGACCGCTACAACCTGCGCAAGCAGGTGTTGGGCGGCATCGTGGAAGCGGACCTGGGCAGCAGCACCCTGCTCACCGCCGGCGTGACCTATCAGAAGAACAAGACCCACGGCGGCATGTGGGGCGCGCTGCCGCTCTACAACACCGACGGCACGCCGACCGATTACGGCCGCGACACCAGCACCTCGGCCGACTGGTCGCGCTGGAACATCGCCGATACGCGCACGTTCGTGGAGCTCACGCAGCAGCTGGGCAACGACTGGAGCATCAAGGGCTCACTTAACTACCGGCGCATCGCGGAGAACAGCAACCTGTTCTACGTCTACGGCACACCGGACGCGCAGACGGGCCTGAGCCTTTACTCCTACCCCTCGGCGTACACCAGCAACGAAAAGCAGTACGTCGCCGACCTGTACGCCACCGGCCCGTTCGAGCTCGCCGGCCGCAGGCACGAACTGGTGCTGGGCGCGAACTGGGCGAAGGACGACGTGCACCAGCTGTCCAGCTATGGCGAAGGCATCGGCACGCCGCTGCCGCCGCTGACCGAGTGGACGGGCGACTATCCACAGCCGCCGTTCGACGCCTCCTACGGCCACGGCGATTTCCATATCAAGCGCAAGTCGCTCTACGCCACCGCGCGCTGGAGCCTGGCCGACCCGGTCACCCTGATCACCGGCGCCAGCCTCGTGCACATCGAGCAATACGGCTCCAACTATGGCGTGCCGAGCAATTACGAGAAGACGGAAAGCACGCCCTTCGTCGGCCTGGTCTACGACTTCGCCAAAAACTATTCGGCTTATGTGAGCTACGCCAAGCTGTTCAATCCGCAGACGCAGACGGATGCCAACAACAAGGTGCTCGACCCCGTCACCGGCGCCAACCTCGAAGTCGGCGTGAAGGGCGAGTGGTACGACGGCCGCCTCAACGCCACCTTCGCGCTGTTCCGTTCGCGGCAGGACGGCCTGGCCGAATACGCCGGCCACAACATGGCGACCAATCAGGACTACTACAGCGGCATCAACGCCGTTTCCAAGGGCTACGAATTCGACGTGAGCGGCCAGATCACGGACCACTGGCAGGTCAGCGGCGGCTATACACAGCTCGGCCTGGTCGATCCGGAAGGCCACAACGTGCGCACCTACGTGCCGCGCCGCATGTTCCGCCTCAACACCAGCTACCGTTTCGACGCCGTGCCCGGCCTGCGCGTGGGCGGCACGCTGCGCTGGCAGGACCGCATCTACCGCGACCAGCAGGCCGTGGCGCTGGACGGCAGCGAAATCTTCACCACCCAGGGCTCCTACGCCGTGCTCGGCCTGATGGCCGGCTACGACTTCGGCCAGCACTGGAGCACCACGCTCAACATCGACAACGTGACCAACCGCAAGTACATCACCAGCCTGTACTGGGCGCAGGGTTTCTATTCGGCGCCGCGCAGTGTCATGTTGAATGTTCGGTATAGCTTCTAGAAGTGAGTTAAGAGGAGTGAGAAGTGAGAGAGAGCAAGAGCGCCGGCTCTTCTCTCACTACTCACTCCTCTTGACTGTTTTCTCGCTCCATACGCCGGCGCACCGACCGCATCGCTGCGCCGCGTCAACGAAGCCCTCGCGGCACGCGTAGAATAGGCCGTTCTCCCCGCCCACTCCGCGTGTCTCCATGGCTGTCAGCGTTTTCGACCTGTTCAAGATCGGCATTGGTCCGTCCTCCTCGCACACCGTTGGCCCCATGCGCGCCGCCGCCCGCTTCGCCGAGCGCTGGCTGGAGGAGAAGGGCGTGCTCGATCGCGTGGTGCGCGTGCGCGCCGAGCTCTATGGCTCGCTGGCGATGACCGGCCGCGGCCACGGCACCGACAAGGCCGTGCTGCTGGGCTTCGAGGGCGCGCATCCGGACACGGTCGATCCCGACCACATTCCCGAGACGCTGCACCGCATCCGCACCACGCACCGCCTGCGCGTGCTGGGCAAGCACGAGATCGAGTTCGACGAGAAGCGCGACCTGGTGTTCAACAAGCGCCAGAAGCTGCCGTTCCACACCAACGGCATGCGCTTCTCCGCGTATGACGCCGAAGGCCATGAACTGGCCACGCGCGATTACTACTCCGTGGGCGGCGGCTTCGTGGTCAACCACGACGAGGCGGCCGAAGACCGCATCGTCGCCGACACCACCGAACAGCCTTACCCGTTCTCCACCGGCGACCAGCTGCTGGAGCTGTGCGAGAAGAACAAGCTCACCATCGCGCAGCTGATGATGGAAAACGAGAAGGTGTGGCGACCCGAGGCGGAAACCCGCGCGGGCCTGCTCACCATCTGGAAGGCCATGCAGGATTGCGTCAACCGCGGCCTGCGCTCGCCCGGCACCTTGCCCGGCGGCCTGAAGGTGACGCGCCGCGCGCCGCAGATGGCGGAAGACCTGCGCTCGCAGCCGGAAGCCTCGCTGAAGGATCCGCTGACCATCCTCGACTGGGTGAACCTCTACGCGCTGGCCGTGAACGAGGAGAACGCCGCGGGCGGCCGCGTGGTCACGGCGCCGACCAACGGCGCGGCCGGCATCGTGCCGGCGGTGCTGCACTACTACCACCGCTTTATTCCCAAGGCCGACGAAAACGGCATCGTCGACTTCATGCTCACCGCGGGCGCCATCGGCATCCTCTACAAGGAAAACGCCTCGATTTCCGGCGCGGAAGTGGGCTGCCAGGGCGAAGTGGGCGTGGCCTGCTCGATGGCCGCCGGCGGCCTCACCGCCGCGCTCGGCGGCAACGTGCTGCAGGTGGAGAACGCCGCCGAGATCGGCATGGAACACAACCTGGGCCTCACCTGCGACCCGATCGGCGGCCTCGTGCAGATTCCCTGCATCGAGCGCAACGCCATGGCCTCGGTGAAGGCGATCAACGCCAGCCGCATGGCGCTCAAGAGCGACGGCAAGCATCGCGTGTCGCTGGACAAGGTAATCGCCACCATGCGCGACACCGGCCGCGACATGAAGGACAAGTACAAGGAAACCTCGCGCGGTGGGTTGGCGGTGAATGTGATCGAGTGTTGAGTGTTGCCGCTCGACAGCGAGCCGCTGCCTTCGCCTGGCTACGCCCTCTCCGAGTCGTCATCCCAACGAAAGCTGGGATCCAGTGACTTTCTCTCGCCGCGCAAGGAAATCAAAGACACTGGATGACCAGCCTTCGGCTGTTATCGAGCGCCTCCAGCTTTCGCTGGGATGATGGCACTAATGCAGGCGTATCGCGAGTGACCTCTCACGACCCCGGCGCCACCTTCGCCGCATCGGCATCCACGCGCACCTTCAGCTCCGTCAGCTGCGCCGTGTTCAACTTGGCTTCCGCCTTCGCCAGGTAATCCGCAGCGCTCTTGAGCTGCTGCTGGCTGTCCATGCGTTGCGCCAGCGAGATCTGGTACCAGCCTTCCGCCGGGTTCTCGGCGATGCCGGCGCCCATCACATAGGCCACGCCCATCGCGTAGTGCCCCAGCATTTCGTTGCCCGCCATCGCCTTGCGCGCCAGCGCGACGCCGCGCGCGGCATCCACCGGCACGCCGCCTTTGCCGGTGATCAGGAAGTAGGCCAGCGTGCCCTGGGCCCGGGCGTTGCCCGCATCGGCGGCGGCCTGCAGCCAGCGCACGCCGGCCGCCGGGTCGCTGCGGCCGAACAGGCCGGTGATGTAGAACTGGCCCAGCGACAGCTGCGCGTCGACGTCGCCCTTCTGCGCCGCTGCGTTCATCAGCTTCTCGGCCAGCGCGGGGTCCTTGGGCAAGCCCATTTCGCCGGAAAGATGCGCCATCGCCAGCACTTCCATGCCCTTGGAGGAACCCTTGTCGGCAGCCTTCTGCGCCCATTGCAGGGCTTCCTGCTTGCCGCCGGTGGAGAGCAGCGCCACGGCGAGCACCGCCATGTGGTCGCCGTTCTGGTCGATGGCCACGCTCTTGCGCATCCAGTCGATGGCCGCGGGCACGTCGCGCGTCACGCCGACGCCGGCCATGGTGGTCGAGCCGAGCATCCAGGCGCCTTCCGCGCTGCCGGCCATGGCGGCCTTGCGGTACCACTCGGCGCCGGCCGCCTTGTCGGCGGGCGCGCCGTCGTCCTGCAGCGCCCGGCCCAGCGCGACCTGCGCCTGCGCGTCGCCGGCCTCCGCACGCTTCTGGAGCGCGTCGCGCGAGGCATCCCCGGGCGGCGTCGCCGCGGACACGGGAGACACGGCAACCGCCGCGGCCATCACCACCAGCAACGCCGCACGGATCATGGTGCGCCTACCTTTGTGGGAGGCCCCGATGGTAGCCGCCCGCCCGCGCCCCGCCAATTCACCGCCCGGCCGACATATCCACGTCAATTCGGTCGCGTATTCAATGACCTGCGTGTTGCGTCGCGCCACGACCCGTGACTCCCGACGGGCTGACAGCCGCGGGACGGGTCTGTCATCATCGCCCCCTTGTGTCGCCCGGGAAGGCGGCTGCCACATGTGTCGCCCAGGGGGCGGCCCGTCGATTCACTGACCTGGGGACCTGCATGTCTCAATCTCCGATCCGCCGCGACGTCGGCCCGTTCGCCCTCATGCTTACCGGCCTGGGCTCCATCATCGGCTCCGGCTGGCTGTTCGGCGCATGGCGCGCGGCAGGCCTCGCCGGCCCCGGCGCCATCTGGGCCTGGGTGCTGGGCGCGGCCATCATCATGACCATCGCGCTGACCTACGCGGAACTGGGCGCCATGTTCCCCGAGTCCGGCGGCATGGTGCGCTACAGCCACTACTCGCACGGCTCGCTGGTGGGCTTCATCGGCGCGTGGGCCAACTGGATCGCCATCGTCTCGGTGATCCCGGTGGAGGCGGAAGCCTCGGTGCAGTACATGGCCTCGTGGCCGTGGCAGTGGGCGCAGGATCTCTACGTGCACATGCCCGACGGCCACGGCGAGCTGACCATGCCGGGCCTGAGCATCGCGGCCGTGCTGGTCATCATCTACTTCCTGGTCAACTTCTGGAGCGTGAAGCTGTTCGCGCGCTCCAACACGCTGATCACCACTTTCAAGCTGATCGTGCCGGCGGCCACGGGCCTGGCGCTGATCGCCAGCGGCTTCCACAGCGAGAACCTCTCGGTGGGCGTGCATGGCGACGCGCACGCCATCGACTTCGCCGCCGTGCTTACCGCGGTGGCGACAGCCGGCATCGTGTTCTCCTTCAACGGCTTCCAGAGCCCGGTGAACCTGGCCGGCGAAGCGCACAACCCCGGCAAGAGCATCCCCTTCGCGGTGATCGGCTCGATCCTGCTGGCCACGGTGGTGTACGTGATCCTGCAGATCGCCTACCTGGGCGCGGTGCCGCCGGACATGCTGGCCAAGGCCGGCTGGCACGGCATCGATTTCCGCTCGCCGTTCGCGGAGCTGGCGATCATCGTCAACCTGCACTGGCTGGCGATGCTGCTGTACGTGGATGCCTTCATCAGCCCCAGCGGCACGGGCATGACCTACACCGCCACCACGGCGCGCATGATCTACGGCATGGAGCGCAACGGCACGATGCCGAAGATCCTCGGCCGCATCCATCCGAAGTGGGGCGTGCCGCGTCCGGCGATGTGGTTCAACCTGGCGGTGTCGTTCCTGTTCCTGTTCTTCTTCCGCGGCTGGGGCACGCTGGCGGCGGTGATCTCGGTGGCAACGATCATCTCCTACCTCACCGGCCCGGTCAGCGCGATGACGCTGCGCCGCACCGCGCCCAACCTGCATCGCCCGCTGCGCATCGCGGGCCTGCCGATCCTCGCCGGCGTGGCCTTCATCATGGCGACGGAGCTGCTGTACTGGGCGCGCTGGCCGCTGACCGGCGAGATCATCCTGCTGATGGTGGTGGCGCTGCCGGTGTACCTGTTCTACCAGTTCAAGGCGAACTGGCACGATTTCGGCCGCCAGATGAAGGGCGCATGGTGGCTGATCTTCTACCTGCCGACGCTCGCGCTGGTGTCGTGGCTGGGCAGCACGGACTTCGGCGGCCAGGGCTACCTGAGCTACGGCGTGGACCTGGCCGTGGTGGCCATCGTGGGCCTGGTGTTCTACGTGTGGGGCGTGAAGTCGGGCTGGCGCACGCCGTCGGTGGAAGAGGCCGAGGCCAATCCGCACGTGCACGACTGAGCGGCACGCGCATTCGGATGAAACGGAAAACGCGCGGTGATGAGCCGCGCGTTTTTTGTTTCTGCGATCGCAGCAGGAAAAGCGAAGAGCAACAGCTCGAGCCAAACCTCTCCTACTCGTCATTCCGGCGCAGGCCGGAATCCAGTAGCGGCAAGGATGGGTTTTCGCTGGGTAGCCCATGAACGTAGTCGCGACAACCCATCGCGACCGTCACTGGATTCCGGCCTGCGCCGGAATGACGAGCAAAAGCGTGGGCACCTGGCATCCATGCGGATTTACGCCAGCGCCAGCACATCCCCCAGCAACGCCTGAGCCGTCACCTCCGGCCCCGCGCCCGGTCCCTGGATCACCAGCGGCTGGGTGTTGTAGCGCGTGGTGCTGAGCGCGAACTGGTTGTCGGTGCCGTAGAGGCGCGTGGCGGGATGGTTGGCCGGGACTTCGACCAGGCCCACGCGCGCGCGGCCGCGCTGGTTGAGGCGGGCGAGGAAGCGCAGCGCGCCGCCGCGCGCCTTTGCCTCGGCGAAGCGCGTGGCGAGCGGTTCGTCCAGTTCCTCCAGGCGCGACAGGAAGGTTTCCACGTCGACGCCGCGCAGGCTCTCGGGCACCAGGCTTTCCACTTCCACCTCGTCCGGGCGCAGCGCGAAACCGGCGCAGCGGGCCAGGATGAGCAGCTTGCGCGCCACGTCCTCGCCCGAAAGATCGCTGCGCGGATCGGGCTCGGTGTAGCCCAGTTCGCGCGCGCGGCGCAGCAGGGCGGAGAACGGCTGGCTGCCGTCGTACTGGTTGAACAGGTAGGACAGCGAGCCGGAAAACACGCCTTCCAGCGTCAGCAGCGCATCGCCGCACTGGCGCAGGCGACGCAGCGTGGAAATCACCGGCAGGCCCGCGCCGACCGTTGCCGAATCGCCATAGCGGCCGCCCTTCGCCAGCGCCGCCTGCAGCGCACGCCAGCCCGGCAGGTCGCCGCCCGCCAGCGACTTGTTGGCGGTGACCACGTGATAGCCGCGCGCCAGCCAATCCGCATGGCATTGCGCCAGCGCGCCGCTGGCGGTGGCGTCGATGATCACTTTCACCGGGGCATCGTTGGCATCCAGCGCACCCAGCAGGCTGGCGTCGTTGCGCACGTCGCCATGCGTCTTGAGCTTGTCGCGCAGTGCGCGGTCGGCGAGGTGTTCCGCCTGCGTCTGCTGGCGGCGCGAGTTGGCCGCACCCACCAGCCGGATCGACGCGGCGGCCGGCGTATTGAGCAGCTTGAGGAAGGCACCGCCCACCACGCCCGTGCCCAGCAGCACGACGGCGATGGACGATGCCTGCGGTTTCGATGCGCTTGCGGCCTCCGCCGCCAGCACCGCGCTCATGCGCTCACCCGGCGTTTGGCGTGCGCGGCGGCCTCGGCGCGCAGCAGCGCGGCGTCGATATCGCGCAGCAGGTCGTCGCCATCCTCGATGCCCACCGACAGGCGCAGCAGCGTGTCGGCGATGCCGGCGGCGCGGCGCGCTTCGGGCGCCATGGAGGCATGCGTCATCGAGGCGGGATGGGCGACCAGGCTTTCCACGCCGCCGAGCGACTCCGCGAGCGAGAAGTAGCGCACGCCATCGACGAAGGCAGCGACCTGATCTTCGCCGCCTTCCAGTTCAAAACTCAGCATGGCGCCGAAACCCGACTGCTGGCGCGCCGCCAGTGCATGACCCACATGATGCTGCAGGCCCGGGTAGTAGACCTTGCGCACGGCCGTATGGCCGTCCAGACGCTCGGCGATGCGCGCGGCGTTTTCCTGGTGCTGGCGCAGGCGCACGCCCAGCGTGCGCAGGCCGCGCAGGGTAAGGAAGCTGTCGAACGGCGCGCCGGTGAGGCCGTTGCAGTTGCCCCACCACTTGAGCTGTTCGGCCACCGCCGCGTCGCGCGCCACCACGGCGCCGCCCACCACGTCGCTGTGGCCGTTGATGTACTTGGTGGTGGAATGCACCACCACGTCGGCGCCCAGCGTCAGCGGCTGCTGCAGGGCGGGCGAAAGGAAGGTGTTGTCCACCACCACCAGCGCGCCCACGGCGTGCGCGGCCTGCGCCACGTGGCGGATGTCGGTAATGCGAAGCAGCGGGTTCGACGGCGTTTCCACCCACACCAGCGACGGCTTGAGCGCCAGGCCCTCGGCCAGCGTGTGGCTGTTGGTGAGGTCGACGAACTTCATCTGGAAGCGGCCCTTCTTCGCCCACGCGTCGAGCAGGCGCCAGGTGCCGCCGTAGCAGTCGTGCGCGGCGAGCACCAGCGAGCCGGCCGGCACCAGTTCCAGCGCCAGCGCCACCGCCGCCATGCCGCTGGCCGTCACCACGGCGCCCGCGCCCTGTTCCAGTTCGGCCAGCGCTTCGCCCAGCAGGTCGCGCGTGGGGTTGCCGCTGCGCGAGTAGTCGTAGGCGCGCTTCTTGCCGAAGCCCTCGAACGCGTAGTTGGTGGACAGATGCAGCGCGGGCACCACGGCGCCGTGCTGGGTGTCCGATTCGATGCCGGCGCGCACGGCGCGGGTGGCGGGGGCGGGGGTGTCGCTCATGGTGGATCTCCGTGCGTGTCGCTTTACAGGTATCGGGTCAACAACCGGCCAGCGCGTCGCGCAGCAGGGGCGCGAGGCGGTCGGTTTCCTTGAGGAAGGCATCGTGGCCGTAGGGCGACTCGACCACTTCGAGCGTGGCCGGGCCATGCAGGCGGCGCTGCAGCTCGCACAGGTCGGCCAGCGGCACTAGGCGATCGGACGGAAAGCCGATCAGCGTGGCGGGCGCGGCCACCTGTTCGGGCGTCACGTCGTGCAGGTCGATGGATTCGGACAGCGCGAGGAAACGCTCCACGTCGAAGCGCTCGACGAAGCGGCGGCCGGCGTGTTCGAGGTAATCCTCGACCGGGAAATGGAAGCGGCCGTCGCGGAATTCCGGCGCGGCAGTGAAGCGCTTGGCGAATTCCTCGCTGCCGCGATAGGTGGTCATGGCCAGCTGGCGGGCCAGCGCCAGCGCCTGCTCGGCCTGCCCGTTCTCCAGCCCCAGCCGCACGATGCCGCGCTGCACGGAGCGCTGCGCCGTGGCCAGCGGATGCGGGCGGTGCGTGCCGGCCAACAGCACCAGCCGGCCCAGGGCGTAGGGGTGCCTGGCCGCGAAGGCCAGCGCCACCATGGCGCCGTAGGACGAACCGATGAAGGCGTGCACGCGGTTGATGCCCAGCGCCTCCACCAGGGCGGCGAGCGCGTCCGCCTGGTCTTCGCTGGAAACGGCCTGGATGCCGGCGAGGTTGGCCGGGGTGATCCAGTCGATGGAGAGCACGCGGTAGCGATCCAGGTCCAGCGGCAGGCCACTGCCCACCTGGGCCTGCCACCAGCCGGGGGCGGCCTCGCCGTCCAGCGCCACCACGTCGCGGGTGGCGGAGATGCCGCCCTGCACGATCACCGTGGGGGCATCGGGGGCGCCGCACCACAGGTAGCTCACTTCCACCTCGCACGGCGCGCTGCCGTACTTGGGCGTGATGGCGAGGCGGCGGGTGCAACGCTGCGTGGTGAGGTCCGGCCGCATGCCGCCGATGGCCGCGAGGGTGGCGGGCGCGACGGTCGGTACGGTTTGCGGTTGGCTGGACATCTGGCTCTTCTCCGGTCGGCATCGACCTGCGGACCGGAGAGGCGGGCAACGCACGGCCGGCACGGGAGCGCGGCGGTGCGGTTCTGCCCTCATCTCGCGGCATGCGCCCTTCGGCGCTACCGCAGGAATTGGCACCGTTGCGGAAGGGTTCCGCAGGTTGCCCCGGCTTCAAAGGGCCTGTCCCTCCGCCGGTCTCGATGAGTAAGGGGGAATCTACCGGCCGTGGATGGTCGTGTCAATAGACGTCTAAACGTCTATGCATCTAGCCATCGACTTTGCATCCATCGCATCGAATGTTTCGCCTGAAACCAGCGCCTTTCCGCGCCCAGCCAGGCGCGAGGCATGCACTCGCCGCTTCATGGCCGTGAAAGGCGCCCGCAACCAGGATTTGCGAGCCCCGGACCGGGCTGCAACACTGCGCGCCCAGCCCTTCCACCTTATGGATACCCATGTCACTCGCCGCCCATCTCGTCGTTGCCCTCGTCGCCCTGCTCCACGTGTGGTTCCTGGTGCTGGAGATGTTCCTGTGGACGCGCCCCTCGGGCCGGCGCGCCTTCGGCCTGAGCAAGGAGTTCGCCGAGCAGACGAAGGTGCTGGCGGCCAACCAGGGCCTCTACAACGGCTTCCTGGCCGCGGGCCTGCTGTGGGGCCTGTGGCTCGGCGATGCCGGCCGTGCGGTCACGCTGTTCTTCCTGGGCTGCGTGCTCGTGGCCGGCCTGTTCGGTGGGCTGACGGCCACGCGCAAGGTGCTGTGGATCCAGGGCCTGCCGGCCCTGCTCGGCCTGGTGCTGGTCCTGCTTGCCTGAGCAATTGGCCCTGTGCCGGCCGCCACGCTGTGCCATGCTTTTCGCCCCCACCCGCGACCACCAGCCCCGATGACCACCCTGCCCCAGGAAGCCGTAGGCACCCGTTTCGATCCCCAACGCATGCTCCATGCGCGTGAACGCAGCTGGGCCGCGCTGCGCGGCATCCGCGAGCGCATGCGTCCGGGCATCACCGAGGACGAGGCGAAGGCCGAGGCCATGCAGGTGTTCCAGGCGCTGGGCATGGAGCGGCTGTGGCATCCGGTGATCGTCCGCATCGGCAGCAACACCACCAAGACCTACCGTGAGCGCTCCGACCCGGTGCGGCTGGGCGATGACGACATCTACTTCATCGACCTGGGCCTGGTCTTCGAAGGCCACGAGGGCGACGTGGGCGATACCTTTGTGATCGGCCATGCACCGGAAAAACAGGCCTGCGCCGATGCGGCGCGCGAACTGTTCCAGCTCACCGCCGATGCGTGGCGGCAGCGGAATCTCACCGGCGAGGCGCTGTATGCCTTTGCCGAGGAGCGCGCCCAGGCCATGGGCTGGCGGCTGAACCACGAGATCAAGGGCCATCGCGTCAGCGACTTCCCGCACTCGGTGCACAAGGCGGGCGACCTGGGCGAGTACGGCGAGCGCCCATCCGGCGGGCTGTGGATCCTGGAGATCCAGATCGCCCACCCCACCGAACCCTACGGCGCGTTCTACGAGGACCTGCTGACCCGCGACTGAGCCCGCCCGGCACCCTGGCGCCACCCTTGGTAGAATGGCCGGTTCGCGAGCCCAGATACCGCCATGTCCACGCATCTCACCGAAACCCGCCGCCGCCGCACCTTCGCCATCGTCAGCCACCCTGACGCCGGCAAGACCACGCTGACCGAAAAGCTGCTGCTGTTCGGCGGCGCCATCCAGATGGCCGGCTCGGTGAAGGGCCGCAAGGCCGCCCGCCACGCCACCTCCGACTGGATGGCGCTGGAAAAGGAGCGCGGCATTTCGGTGACCTCCTCGGTGATGCAGTTCCCCTACGAGGGCCGCATCGTCAACCTGCTCGACACGCCGGGCCACGCGGACTTCTCCGAGGACACCTACCGCGTGCTCACCGCGGTGGACTCCGCGCTGATGGTGATCGACTGCGCCAAGGGCGTGGAAGAACGCACCATCAAGCTGATGGAGGTGTGCCGCCTGCGCGACACGCCCATCATGACCTTCATCAACAAGCTCGACCGCGAGGGCCGCTCGCCCATCGAACTGCTGGACGAAGTGGAATCCGTGCTGGGCATCGCCTGCGCGCCGCTGACCTGGCCCATCGGCATGGGCAAGCGCCTGAAAGGCGTGTACCACCTGCTGCTCGACGAAGTGCACGTGTTCGAGCAGGGCAAGAATTTCACGCGGCAGGATTCGACCATCTTCAAGGGCCTGGATGCGCCGGGCCTGGAAGCGATGATCGGCGCCGAAGCATTGGCCGAACTGCGCGACGAGCTCGAGCTGGTGCAGGGCGCCTCGCATCCGTTCGACCTCGAGCAATACCTGGCCGGCAAGCTCACGCCGGTGTTCTTCGGCTCGGCGGTGAACAACTTCGGCGTGCAGCTGCTGCTGGATTTCTTCGTGGAGCACGCGCCGCACCCGCGTTCGCGCGCCACGCTCACGCGCGAGGTGAAGCCGGAAGAGGAAGCCCTCACCGGTTTCGTGTTCAAGATCCAGGCCAACATGGATCCGGCGCATCGCGACCGCATCGCCTTCATGCGCGTGTGCTCGGGCACGTACAGCGCGGGCATGAAGATGATGCAGACGCGCACCGGCAAGGACGTGCGCATCGCCAACGCGCTCACCTTCATGGCGAGCGATCGCGAAATCGTGGAGAACGCCTATCCTGGCGACGTGATCGGCCTGCACAACCACGGCACCATCGGCATCGGCGATACCTTCACCGAGGGCGAGATGGTCAGCTTCACCGGCATTCCCAACTTCGCGCCGGAACTGTTCCGCCGCGCGCGCCTGCGCGATCCGCTGAAGATGAAGGCGCTGCAGAAGGGCCTGGCCCAGCTTTCCGAGGAAGGCGCCACGCAGTTCTTCCGCCCGCTGATGAGCAACGACCTGATCCTCGGCGCCGTCGGCATGCTGCAGTTCGACGTGGTGGCCTACCGCCTGAAGGACGAATACGGCGTGGACGCCACCTTCGAGCCGGTCACCGTCGCCACCGCCCGCTGGATCCACTGCGACGACGCGAAGAAGCTCGAGGAATTCCGCGAGAAGAACGCCAACAACCTCGCCATCGACGCGGCGGGCGAGCTGGTGTACCTGGCGCCTTCGCGCGTGAACCTGCAGCTGGCGCAGGAGCGTTCGCCGGCCGTGCGCTTCTCGGCCACGCGCGAACACGCGACGTCGGTCGACCTGTAAGGCCCCCGCTCACGCAGCCTCTCCGTCATCCCGGCGCAAGCCGCCGGATGACGGCCGGCACGCGTGCCGCGCGGCGTGCCACTGTTAGCCTTGCTTGCACACCACGGGATATCCAGCCGCATGCCAGCCAGCCCCATCGCCTTCACCACGCCCGCCACCGCCACGCCGTGGCAGCGCTGGGTGGTGTTCTCGCCCTTCGCCCGCATCGCCTTCTTCGCGGCGCTGTACATCGTGCTGATCAAGCTGGTCTCGGCGGGCGTCGATGCGATGGACATCGTGGGGCCCGGCGCGCCCAGGCTGTCGCGTGCTTTCGGCATCCTCGCCATGCAGCTGATTCCCGCCGTGGCGGCATACACCGTGCTGGTAAAGGCCATCGAACGACGGCCGATGCGCGAACTCGCCGCGGCCGACGCACCCACGGGCGGGCTTGCCGGCGTAGTGCTCGGCGCGCTGATCATGAGCGCGGTGGTGCTCGTGCTGTGGCTGGCCGGCAGCTATCACGTCACCGGCACCAACCCGTCGGTGAACTGGCTGCCCGCCGTGCTCACCACCGGCCTGGGCGCCGGCATCGGCGAGGAAATCGTCACGCGCGGCGTGCTGTTCCGCGCCGTGGAGGAAGGCCTGGGCACCTGGTGGGCCCTCGCCATCTCGGCCCTGTTCTTTGGCGCCGCCCACATCTTCAATCCCGGCGCCACGCCGTGGATCTCGCTGGCCATCGCCATCGAGGCCGGCCTGCTGCTGGCCCTGCTCTACCACGTGACGCGCTCGCTGTGGCCGTGCATCGGCCTGCACGCGGCTTGGAACGTCATGCAGGGCTCGGTCTACGGCATCCCGGTATCGGGCACCGAGGTGCACGGCTGGCTCGTTTCCACCCGCAGCGGCCCGGAGTGGCTGAGCGGCGGCGCGTTCGGCGCGGAGGCCTCGGTGGTGACGGTGATCCTCTGCTCCGGCTGCTCGGCGTTGTTGCTGATCGTGGCGCTGCGGCGCGGCACCATCATCCCGCCGGTGTGGCGGCGCAGGCACGCCGCCGCCTGAGGTCCGCTATCGCCTTCACGGATCTGCGGCTACCCTGATGGGAACCGCCCCGGCCCGGCCGCAATGCCAGGCCCCGCTACCTGTGAAGACGTATGGCCGCCCCGAAATCACGCTATTCCTGGCTGGCCCACCAGCCGATGCAGCAGAAGATCCTCGTTGCCATCGGCACCCTGGTGCTGCTGTTCATCATCTGCGGCAGCTTCACGCTGCGCTCGCTGGCCCGGCAGGATGTCAGCGCGCACTGGTCGCGCCACACCTACGACGTGCGCGCGAAGATCGACGACGTCTTCGAACACCTGCAGGAGAGCCAGGTCGCCGTGCGTGGCTACCTGCTCTATCCCCAGGGCACTGAACTGGCCGACTACCACAAGGCCAACGTCAGCCTGGCCAAGGACATCGCCGACCTGCGCAGCCTGACCAGCGACAACCCGGTGCAGCAGACCCGCATCGACCATCTGGAGTCGATGGTGGAGCAATGGCAGAAGGAGGCCCAGCACAACGGCATCGACGCGATCCAGGCGATCCACGCCAGCGACGACGCCAGCGCCGCCATCGAACGCAGCCGCGCGCAGCTCCAGTACATGAGCCGCCGCACGGTTTCCGTCGATGACATCCTCGGCGTACTCGACACCATGGACGACATGGAGCGCAACCTGCTCGACCAGCGCGAGGCCACGCAGCATCGCGACGTTAGCGTCGTCCGGGCGAGCATCTGGATCACGTTGTTGCTCTCCATCCTGCTGGGCGGGTCGGTGGTCTACATGACCTACCGCCTCATCACCCGCCCGATCCGCCGCATGACCGATCTGATGACGCGCCTGGCGAACCACGATCACACCGTGGAAATCCGGCAACTGGAACGCCGCGACGAAATCGGCGAGATCGCGCGTGGCCTGCAGGTGTTCAAGCAGATGGCGATCGAAACCGCCGCGCAGACCTGGGTGAAGACGCAGGTGTCCGAGATCGCCAGCGACCTGCAGAAGGCGGAGACCGAACGCGAGTTCGCCGAACGGCTCACCGGCACGCTGGCGCCCCTGCTCGATTGCGGCGTGGGCGTGTTCTATCGCTTCGACGAGGAGCGGCGCCAGCTGCACCTCACGGGCAGCTACGGCTATCAGCAGCGCAGGCACCTGAGCACGGACTATGCGCTGGGCGAGGGCCTGGTCGGCCAGTGCGCGCTGGAACAGAAACCGATCACCCTGCAGGACGTGCCCGACGACTACGTGCGCATCCATTCGGGCACCGGCGAAGGCTCGCCCAAGGCCATCGCGGTGATGCCGCTGGCCTTGCGCGGCAAGCTGCTCGGCGTACTCGAACTGGCGAGCTTCCACCACCTCACCGAACCGCAGCAGCGCCTGCTCAACGAACTGCTGCCCATCGCCGCGCTGTCGCTGGAGAACCTCGGCCGCGCCATCCGCACGCAGGACCTGCTTCGCCGCACCAGCGAGCAGGCCGACGAACTGCGCGCGTCCGAGGAAGCGCTGCGCCGCCAGCAGCATGACCTGCAGGCGACCAACGAAGAGCTCAACGCCAAGACGCACGAACTGCAGGAGCAGTCGCAGCGCCTGCTCGCCTCGGAAGAGGAACTGCGCGTGCAGACCGAGGAACTGCAGGCTTCCAACGAGGAACTGCGCCAGAAGACCGATACGCTCAACCAGCAGAAGCACGTGCTGGAAACCCTGCAGCGCGAAACGCAGGAGAAGGCCGAGGAACTGGCCCGGGCCAGCCAGTACAAGTCGGAATTTCTCGCCAACATGTCGCACGAGCTGCGCACGCCGCTCAACAGCCTGCTGATCCTTTCGCGCAGCCTGGCCGACAACCGCGAAGGCAACCTGGATGCCGAACAGGTCGAGTCGGCGCGTATCATCCACGACTCCGGCACCAACCTGCTGCGCCTGATCAACGACATCCTCGACCTGTCCAAGGTCGAGGCCGGCAAGATGGACGTGGTGCTGGACGATCTTCCGCTCGCCGACCTGCAGCGCGCGCTCATGCGCACGTTCAACCACGTCGCGCAGGAAAAACAGCTCGGCTTTACCGTGCAGATCGATCCGAGCCTGCCGGCGACGCTGCGCACCGACGGCAACAAGCTGGAACAGATCGCCAACAACCTTGTCGGCAACGCCTTCAAGTTCACGCACCGGGGCTCGGTGACCGTACGCATCGAGCGACCTTCGGCCGCCATCGCGCTGCCGCCGTCGCTGCGCGGCAAGGACGTCGTCGCCATCGCCGTCACCGATACGGGCATCGGCATACCGCCGGAAAAGGCGCAGAAGATCTTCCAGGCCTTCGAGCAGGTCGACGCCAGCACCAGCCGCCAGTACGGCGGCACCGGCCTGGGCCTGACCATTTCCAAGCGCATCGCCGAACTGCTGGACGGCGACATCGTGCTGCACAGCGATATCGGCCACGGCAGCACCTTCACCATCCTGCTGCCGCTGTCCGGACCAGCCAGCCATGCCGAGGCGCCGGCCGACCTTGCCACGCCAACACCTGCGCCCGCGCGCCCGATGGCCACGTCCGCCCTGCTGCCGGAAACCATCGAGGATGACCGCGACAGCATCGCCCCGGGCGACACGGTGATCCTCATCGTGGAAGACGACCCGGTGTTCGCGCGCATCCTCGCCGACATGGTTCGCCGCAAGGGCTATCGCGTGCTCGCGGCGGCCGATGGCGAATCGGGCCTGCAACTGGCCGCACACTATCGCCCCACCGGCATCCTGCTCGACGTGATGCTGCCGGGCATGGACGGCTGGACGGTGATCGAGCGGCTGAAGGAAAACGCCGCGACGCGCCACGTGCCCGTGCACTTCATCTCGGCAGTCGACGAGGCCAACCGCGGCCGCGAACTGGGCGCGGTGGGCTTTCTCACCAAGCCGGTCAGCCGCGAGGCCATCGGCGAAGCCTTCGACCGCCTGCTGCACTTCGCCGAAGGCCACATGCGCCATCTGTTGATCGTCGACGACGATGCCGACTCGCGCGCCGCCATGCGCACCCTGCTGCGCAACGACGACGTTACCATCGACGAAGCCGGCAGCGCAGAGGAAGCGCTGGAGCGCATGGCCGGCGCAACCTACGACTGCATCGTGCTCGACCTGGGCCTGCCCGGCATGTCGGGCATCGAATTCCTGGAACAGCTTTCCTCCAGCGGACGCATTCCTCCGGTGGTGGTGTACTCCGGCCGTGAACTCAGCCGCGAGGAGAGCCTGAAGCTGCGCCAGTACACCGACAGCATCGTGATCAAGGGCGCGCGCTCGCCGGAGCGCCTGCTCGACGAAGTTAGCCTGTTCCTGCACAGCATCCAGGGCGCGCGCACGCAGCGTGCGGTCGTGGGCGCGACGGTTGCCGTACCACCTTCGTCCGGCACACCGGACGCCAGCGCCCTCAAGGACCGCAAGGTGCTGCTGGTGGACGACGACATGCGCAACCTGTTCGCCCTGTCGAAAGTGCTGCGCGGCTGGGGCATGCACGTGACGATGGCGCAGGACGGCCAGAAGGCCCTCAAGGCCCTGGCCGATCACGACGACCTGGAGCTGGTGCTGATGGACGTGATGATGCCGGTGATGGACGGCTACGACACGATCCGCGAAATCCGCGCCCAGCCACGTCTGGCGAACCTGCCGATCATCGCGCTCACCGCCAAGGCCATGCGTGGCGACCGCGAGAAGTGCCTTGACGCGGGCGCGAACGATTACCTGTCCAAGCCCATCGATATCGACAAGCTCTCTTCGATGATGCACGTATGGCTGCACCGATGAACGAACCTGCCGGCAAGCCGGCGACACCGGATGCCTCGCTCGAGGACATCGAGATCGAGCTGTTCGTACGTGCGCTGAAACTGCGGCACGGTTATGACTTCACCCAGTACGCTCCGGCGTCGCTGAAGCGTCGCGTGCTGCAGCTGACGCATGCACAGGGCGCCGACACGGTGAGCGCGCTCACCACCCGCGTGCTGCACGAACCCGGATTCCTGCCGGTGGTGCTGGAAGGGCTGTCGGTGCCGGTGTCGGAAATGTTCCGCGACCCGGACGTGTTCCTCACGCTGCGCGAACAGGTGTTTCCCGTGCTCGCGTCCTATCCGCAGATCAACATCTCGCAAGCGGGCTGCGCGCATGGGCAGGAGGTCTATTCGCTGGCGATCCTGCTGGAAGAAGCCGGCCTGTACGACCGCACGCAGATCTACGCCACCGACTTCAACGAGAGCGCCCTGCAGCACGCCCAGGAGGGCATCTACCCTGCCCGCGAGGCGCAACTGTGGTCGCGCAACTACCTGGCGGCGGGCGGGCGTCACACGCTGGCCGACTACTACAGCGCGCGCTACGAACTCATCAAGCTCGACCAGCGCCTGCGGCGCAACGTGATCTTCGCCAACCACAACCTGGTGACGGACGAAGTGTTCTGCGAAGCGCATCTGGTGCTGTGCCGCAACGTGCTCATCTATTTCTCCGATCCACTGCAAGACCGCACGCTGGCGCTGTTCCGCGACAGCCTGGTGCGCGGCGGCTTTCTCTGCCTGGGCACGCGCGAAAGCCTGGACTTCGCATCGTCCGCGCAGGACTTCACGCCGGTGGATGCGGCGCGACGCATCTACCGCCTCGCCTCGCGCCACACGGGAACGGATTGACGTGGCGACGCCGCAGGCCATCGTGATCGGCTGTTCGGCGGGCGGGCTGACCGCATTGGAGAGCCTGTTCGCCGACATCGACCCGGCGCTACGCCAGCCGATCGCCGTGTGCTGCCACACGGGCTCGGCCACCGTCGACCTGCTGTGCGAACTGCTGGCCCGGCACGCCACCTTGCCGGTGGAGGAAGCTCGCGAGCGGGCAGCCATGCAAGGCGGCACCATTTACGTGGCACCCAGCGGCTACCACCTGCTGATCGAGCATAGCCACCGCTTTGCCTTGTCGGTGGACCAGCGCGTGAGCTTCGCGCGACCGTCGATCGACGTGCTGTTCGAATCCGCCGCGGAAGCCTGGGGCGACGGCCTGATCGGCGTATTGTTGACCGGCGCCAACAGCGACGGCGCCAACGGCCTGCAACGGATACGGGCCTGCGGCGGGCTGGCCATCGTGCAGGACCCCGCCGATGCGGAATCCCCGGCGATGCCCATCGCGGCGCTCGAACGCGCGGGCGCCGACCATTGCCTTCCACTCACGGCCATCGCGCCGCTGATCAACCGCCTGTGCCTGCAATGAACACTCCTCTTCCTAAGATCCTCGTCGTCGACGACACGCCCGCCAACCTGGTGGCCATGCGGCATCTGCTGGCCGACAGTGGCGCGCAACTGTTCGAGGCGGGCAGTGGCAACGAAGCGCTCGCGCTGTGCCTGGATCACGAATTCGCGCTGATCCTGCTCGACGTGAACATGCCGGAGATGGACGGCTTCGAGGTCGCCTTCCTGATCGGCGAAACCGAGCAGCTGCGGGAGACGCCGATCATCTTCGTCACCGCCGCCTACGCCGACGACATCAACCGCATCCGCGGCTACCACTTCGGCGCGGTCGACTACATCGCCAAGCCGATCAACGACATGATCCTGCAGTCGAAGGTGCGCGTGTTCCTGGAGCTGTACAAGGCACGGGCCGAGCTGAGGTCCGCGCTCGCCACGCTGGAAGAACGCAATGCGCAGCTGAAGGTGGAGATCGCCGAGCGTCTGCGCATCGAGGAGCGCATCCGCCACCAGGCGACGCACGACATGCTCACCGGCCTGCCCAACCGCGTGCTGTTCCACGACCGCCTGCTCACCGCGATGCAGCGCGTGCCGCGACACGGCCCCGGCTTTGCACTCGCCCTGCTGGATATCGACGGCTTCAAGGGCGTCAACGACAACCACGGACACCCCGCGGGCGATGCCCTGCTGCAGGCCATCGCCGGACGGCTGATCGTCGGCCTGCGCTCGAACGACACGGTGGCCCGGCTGGGCGGCGACGAGTTCGCGCTGATCCTGGAAGACGTCGACGATGAGGATTCGCTGCTGCACCGTTGCCAAGAGGTCTGCACCATGATCGCCGAGCCCTACCAGCTCCAAGGCAGCAAAGGGCCGTTCGAGGCGAAGGTGAGCGCGAGCATCGGCATTGCCTTGTGGCGCGAATCGCGGCAGAGCGACGAAGACCTGATCCAGGCCGCCGACCGCGCGCTCTATCGCGCCAAGGACGAAGGCAAGAACCGCTGCGTGATGAGCGTCTGACGCGGCGCGCTTATTTACGCGGCGACACCCACATGTCGATGCGTGCGCGGAATACGGCGTCCCCCGCCTGGTTGCGCACGACCACCGTCACCGGCCACGCATAGCCGCCCTGCGCTTCGATGGCGGGCGATTCCGGGGTCGCCTGCGCGACCAGCGTGCCCTTCGCCTTGGCGAGGTATTCCACCGTCATGCCCTTGGGTATCCAGCGCATCGAGGAAGGAATGGTGACGTCGGTCATCATGCCGGCGGTAAGTTCCGCCGCGTTGCACAGCGCGATCGCATGCACGGTGCCGATATGGTTGTGCACGCGGCGGCGGTCGCGAATGGCCACGTCGCAGCGGCCCGGCTCAAGCGCCAGGAAGCGCGGCGCGATGGTGGCGAAGTAAGGCGCCTTGAAGCAGATCAGGCGGCCATACAACCAGCGTCCACCGGGCAGGGAAACGAGTCGACGGTACAGCGACAAGGCCTGGCTCATGGCAAATCTCCTGCCGGGGCGAGGCGCTCGCCCTGCCCGTTCGTACGTCGATGGGGAACCGCCATGCCGGACGCATCCGGCATGGCGGAGAGAGCGATCAGGCCGCGTCGGCCAGCTTCTTCCTGATGTCCGCGCGGGTGACGGCGGCACGCAGTTCCGACGGGTCGAAATCATCCACCGAGATGAACTCGAACACGCCTTCGCGCACGCGCTTGAGCAGTTCGAACTCGGCCGCGTTGATCACGCCGGCGTGCATGGCCTCGGTCAGCTGGCCCACGTAGTCGTGCGACTTGAATTGGCCGGCCTTCTGCGCCTTGCCGAACTTGCGCTCCACCGGCTCGGCCGCGATCACATCGGGCAGCAGCGCATTCATGCGGCCGATGGTGTTGTTCGCGGTCGGCGTGAGGTACGCCCACTCGGTGAGGCGATCGCGCGCTTCGCCCGGCGCCGTGATGATGGCGGCGACGCGGCGGCCCAGGCGATCGGACGGCGGCACTTCGCGGCGACCGAACGGGAACACGAGCACGCGCAACAGCCACGACACGGGCTTCACCGGGAAGTTGCGGATGGCGCCGTCGAGCGCGGTCTGTATGCGCCACATGCACTCGTGGAACGCCCAGGCCAGCAGCGGACGATCCGCTTCCGGACGGCCGGTGTCCTCGTAGCGCTTGAGCATGGCGCTGGCGATGTACAGGTAGCTCAGCACGTCGCCCAGGCGCGCGGACAATTTTTCCTTGAACTTCAGCTTGCCGCCCAGCACGCCCATGAAGGTATCGGCGCACAGCGCGAGCGCGGCGGAGTAGCGGTTGAGCTTGCGGTAGTAGCGGCGCACGTAGGCGTCGCCCGCGGTGTCGCCGATGCGCGAACCGGTGATGCCCAGCGTGAACGAACGCACCGCATTGGAAATGCCGAAGCCGATGTGGCCGAACAGCGCACGGTCGAAGGCGCGCAGGCGGTCGCCGTAGTCGGGAATGGACAGCGCCTGCATTTCCTTCAGCACGTAAGGATGACAGCGGATGGCGCCCTGGCCGAAGATCATCAGGCTGCGCGTCATGATGTTCGCGCCTTCCACCGTGATGGCGATGGGCACGCCCTGCCACGCGCGGCCGGCGTAGTTCTTCGGACCCAGCTGCACGCCCTTGCCGCCATGCACGTCCAACGCGTCGCCGGCGACGGTGCGGCCCCATTCGGTGGCGTGGTACTTGGCAATGGCCGAAGGCACCGCCGGCTTCTCGCCGCGATCCACCGCCGCAGCGGTGGCACGCGACAGCGCGGCGGTGGCATAGGTCAGGCCGCCGATGCGCGCCAGCGCCTCTTCCACGCCTTCAAAACGCGCGATGGAAAGACCGAACTGCTTGCGCATGCGTGCATACGCACCCGTGGCCGCCACGGCGGCGCGCACGCCACCGGTGGCATTCGACGGCAGCGAAATGGCGCGGCCCACGGACAGGCATTCCACCAGCATGCGCCAGCCATGGCCGGCCATGTGCGGGCCGCCGATCAGCACCGACATCGGCACGAACACATCCTTGCCGTGCAGCGGACCGTTCTGGAACGGAATGTTCAGCGGGAAGTGGCGGCGGCCGATTTCCAGGCCCGGCGTCGAACGCGGCAGCAGCGCCAGCGTGATGCCGAGGTCTTCCTTGTCGCCCAGCAGCTTTTCCGGGTCGTACAGGCGGAAGGCCAGACCAACCACCGTCGCGATCGGCGCCAGCGTGATGTAGCGCTTGTCGAAGGTGAGCTTCATGCCCAGCGTTTCCACGCCGTCGACCACCTGCTTGCACACCACGCCATAGTCGGTGATGGAGGTGGCGTCGGAGCCGGCATACGGGCCGGTGAGCGCGAAACAGGGTATTTCCTCGCCCACGGCAAGGCGCGGCAGGTAATGGTTCTTCTGCTCGTCGCTGCCGTAATGCAGCAGCAGTTCGGCCGGGCCCAGCGAGTTCGGCACGGCCACCGTCGAGGCCACCGTGGCCGACATGGTCGCCAGCTTCTGCAGCACCGCCGAATGCGCCAGCGCGGAGAAGCCCAGGCCGCCGTACTGCTTGGGAATGATCATGCCGAAGAACTTGTGCTTCTTGATGAAAGCCCAGACTTCCGGCGGCAGATCGGCCAGCTCGTGCGTGATCTGCCAGTCGTCGAGCATGCCGCACAGTTCTTCCACCGGGCCGTCGAGGAACGCCTGCTCCTCCACGCTCAGTTCCGGCTTGGGCTGCTTGAGCAGTTCGTGCCAGTCGGGCTTACCCGAGAACAGCTCGCCCTCGAAACCGACGGTGCCCGCTTCCAGCGCGGTCTGCTCGGTTTCGGACAGCTTCGGCGTCACCTTGGCGAACATCTTCAGCAGCGGCGCGGTGATCTGCTTGCGACGGAAGCTGTCCATCAACAGCGGCACGGCGATGGCCAGCTCGATTACCAGCAGGATGAACATGGTCCACGGCGCACCGGCGACCAAGCCGACCACGACGGTGGTGATCACCGTGGCGATCGCCCAGGTGCGCAGGCTGGCGCGGTGGTAGGCACAGGCGCCGGTGGCGATGAGCGCCGCCAGCAGGGTCAGTATCACGGACATCACAACACCTCGTTACGAATGACGTCTTGGTCGAACAGGGATTTCATAGGTTCACGCGGAGACCGCATCGCTGCGATCCGTGGAAGAAAGCTTGCCCACGAAGCGTGCGATTTCGCGGGTGAATACGTCGTTGGCGTCGCCCGCCACCATGTGCGTGGCGCGCGGAAGCTCCACGTGCTCGGCGTGCGGCACCAGTCGCAGGAATTCGTCCACCGTCTCACGCGACACCACGTCGCTGCGTCCGCCCGAGAGCAGCAGCACGGGCACGCGCACTTTCGATGCGGCCGCCATCAGGCGCGGCTGGTAGCGTTCGCTCTCGCGCACCAGGCCGTTGAGCAGGGCGGGATCCCAGTGCCAGCGCAGACGTCCGTCGGCGCCTTCGCGCAGCAGTGGTCGCAATTGGTCTTCTGTCTTGCGCTCGGTGCGATGGGGCAGGTACTTCGCGATTTCCTCGGCCGCCTGCGCGTAGCTGGCGAAGCCGTCCGGATGGGCTTGCATGAAGGCCAGGATGCGTTCCACGCCCCGGGTTTCCCAGCGCGGCGTGATATCCACCAGCACCAGGGCGCGGAAGGCGTCCGGATCGATCTCGCCAGCGATGACGAGGCCCAGCAGGCCGCCCATCGAGGCGCCGACCAGAATGGGCTCGCGCAGCTCTGCATGGGCGAGCAGGCGCAGATCGCCGATGAACTGCTCCATGTGGTAATCGCCGCCGGCGACGTGGCCGCTTTCGCCGTGTCCGCGCGCGTCGAAGGTGACGCAGCGGAAGCCTTCCTGCGCCAAGGCCTTGGCCGTAGGGCTCCACGCACCGCGCGTCTGGCCGAAACCGTGCGCGAACAGCAGCGTGGGATGACCCGAGGGCTGGCGGGTTTCAACAGCCAGCGTCAGGCCATCGACGGCCTTGACGTAGGCGAAGGACTGCTCGGTGCTGGGCGCGGATACCATACGCACGAGTATGGATCGACGCAAAGCGCTGCGTCAATATGCGCTGCGACAAGGGCGTTTTCCGCCGATTCAACGACTTGTCGCAGCGCCAATTGCAAAGCCGCAGCCAGGGGCTACCATACGGATATGAATGCAAGCGCCAAACCCGAACGCACCCGCCTGTCCGCCGAGGACTGGGAAGACGCCGCCCTCAAGCTGATTGCCGACCAGGGCGTCGGCGCACTGGCCGTGGAGGCGCTGGCCCGCCAGCTCGGCGTGACCAAGGGCAGCTTCTATTGGCACTTCCGCACCCGCGAAGCCTTGCTGCAGGCCGCCCTGGAGCGCTGGGAGCAGTACGGCGAGAAGGAAGTGATCAGCCAGATCGAGGCCATGCCCGATCCGCGTGCCCGTCTGCCGGAGCTGTTCCGTCGCGTAGCGCACGAACTGGCGCCGCACCGCGTCTACGCCGCCCTGCTGAAGGCGCTGGACCATCCGCAGGTCGTGCCGGTGATGGCCCGCGTGTCCCAGCGCCGCATGGAATTCCTCACCAATATCTACCGCGAAGCCGGCCTGGTGCCCGACGAGGCGCTCAACCGCGCCCGCCTGACCTACGCCGCCTACGTGGGTTTCCTGCAACTCAATTTCACGCTCGGCCTGCCGCGCATCAGCCACGAGGAGTTCGACGCCTACGTGGAACACATGATCCGCACGCTCACGCCCAGCTGATCCAGCGTCACGGGGAAGTCCAGGGGAACGCCACCTTCGGGTGGCGTTCTTTTTTTGTGCCCGTTCCTCCCGTGGGTCTTCATCGGGTCATCGCTCGCGCGATGCCAGGATCGCCCCGTGTCCTGGTCCGCAAGCCACTGGCAGTCCACCCGCCGGATTGGTCTTATGTTGCATCTGTAACTGTCGGGTCCAGCAGTGAATTAGGGGTGCGCCCAGTTGCCTTTTGCTGCGCCCTGACTTGCCATGCCAGTACGCGCAAGTTACCGTTTCTGCTCTTTTTTAGCTCAAGACCAGAGTGAGGGAACGATGTCGAGCAAGTTGGCTGCGCTGCAGCGCTGGGTGGATGAGGTCGCGGCGCTGACCCGCCCCGCCCGTATCCATTGGTGCGACGGTTCCGATGCCGAGTACCAGCAACTGGTGCAGCAGATGCTGCAGACCGGCGACCTGATCGAGCTCAACCAGCAGACCCACCCGGGCTGCTATCTGCATCGGTCGAGCCCCTCCGACGTGGCCCGCGTCGAGCACCTCACCTTCGTCTGCACCCGGGAGCAGGAAGACGCCGGCCCGAACAACCACTGGATGGCCCCCGCCGAGGCCCACGCCAAGATGGATGCGCTGTTCGATGGCTGCATGGAAGGCCGCACCATGTACGTCATCCCGTACTGCATGGGCCCCATCGATTCCCCGCTCGCCCGCTGCGGCGTGGAAATCACCGACAGCCCGTACGTGGTGGCCAACATGCGCACCATGACGCGCATGGGCGCCGCCGCGCAGGCGCGCATCGAGCGCGAAGGCACGTTCGTGAAGGGGCTGCACTCGACCGGCGAGCTCGACCCGGAGCGTCGCTTCATCATGCATTTCCCCGAAGAGCTGACCATCAAGTCGTACGGCTCGGGCTACGGCGGCAACGCGCTGCTGGGCAAGAAGTGCCATGCACTGCGCATCGCCAGCTACCAGGCGAAATCGGAAGGCTGGCTGGCCGAGCACATGCTGATCGTGGGCATCGAAAACCCGCAGGGTGACACCCACTACATCGCGGCCGCGTTCCCTTCGGCGTGCGGCAAGACCAACCTCGCCATGCTCATTCCGCCCGAGGGCTACCGCAAGGACGGCTGGAAGGTGTGGACCGTGGGCGACGACATCTGCTGGATGCGTCCCGGCGCCGACGGCCGCCTGTACGCGATCAATCCGGAAGCCGGCTATTTCGGCGTGGCGCCGGGCACCAGCGACGCCACCAACCCGAACGCGCTGTCGACCATCGCGCGCGACACCATCTTCACCAACGTCGCCGTCACCGCCGACAACCAGCCGTGGTGGGAAGGCCTGCCCGGCACGCCCGTCACCGACTGGCAGGGGCGTCCGTACGATCCGGCCAATGGCCCGGCGGCGCATCCCAACTCGCGCTTCACCGTGAGCGCCAAACAATGCCCCACCTGGTCGCCGCGCGCGGAAGACGCGCAGGGCGTGCCGATCAGCGCCATCGTGTTCGGCGGTCGCCGCCCCTCGCTGATCCCGCTGGTATTCGAGGCGAAGGACTGGAAGCACGGCGTGCTGGTCGGCGCCGCCATGGGTTCGGAAACCACCGCCGCCGCCACCGGCGCCGTGGGCGTGCTGCGCCGCGATTCGATGGCCATGAAGCCGTTCGCCGGCTACCACTACGGCGACTACTTCCGTCACTGGCTGTCGTTCGACAAGCCGGGCGCGAAGCTGCCGAAGATCTTCCACGTCAACTGGTTCCGCAAGGGCGACGACGGCCGGTTCCTGTGGCCGGGCTTCGGCGACAACCTGCGCGTGCTGCAGTGGATGATCGACCGCGTGGAAGGCCGCGCCGAGGGCAACCACACGCCGATCGGCACGCTGCCCACGGCCGATGAGCTCAAGCTCGACGACCTGGGCCTGGACCGCGCCACCGTCGATACCCTGCTGCACGTCGATCACGCCGGCTGGACGGCGGAGCTCGCCGCCATCGGCGAATACCTCGACAGCTTCGGCCAGCGCATGCCCAGGGAGCTGCATGTCGAACAGCAGCGCGTCGCCAAGGCGCTCAACGATGCGGCGATGACGCCGCGCGCGGCCGTCGCCTCCTGACGTCCGCCCTGCTCCGCCGGCGCAACGCCGGCGGGGTTCCCGGCCTTTCCCGCGACGGTCTCTAAACCTTGCCACGCGCCGGCGCATCCAAGCTGGCAAGATGATCGCAGCCTGCCCCGCCACCGGAACCACGATGCCGCCGCCAGCGCCCGCCGCGGATTCCCACGACATGGACGACGTCCGGGCGGCGTCAGCCGGCGATCGCCAGGCCTTTCAGCGCCTCTACCGTGCGCACGTGGATCGCGTGTACGGCGCCGTGTACCGGCTGGCCGGCTACGACCACGCCCGCGCGGAGGACCTGACGCAGGAAGCCTTCGTGCGCGCCTGGCAGAAGCTGTCCGGCTTTCGCGGCGACAGCGCGTTCGGTACCTGGTTGTACCGGCTGGCGGTCAATGTCGCCTTGATGGACATCCGATCGCGCGGCGCCGACCCCGTCACCATGATGGACGAGGACGACATACCCGATCACGGCGATACGCCATTCTGTGCCGCCGAACGCGAAGAACTGGAACGCGCGATCGGCAACCTTCCGCCACGTGCGCGCGCGGTGCTGGTGCTGCATGACGTGGAGGGCTGGCGACACGAGGAAATCGGTGCCGAACTCGGCATGGCGGTAGGTTCGTCCAAGGCGCAGCTGCATCGCGCACGCGGCCTGCTGCGGAAAGTATTAGGAGAACGCTCATGAACGAATTCGAATGGCTCCGCCAGACACGCGCCTTGCGCGAACCGGTCACGCCACGCCGCGACCTGTGGTCGGGCATCGATGCCGCGCTGGATGCCGCGCATGCGGAAGCCGAAAAGCCGGCGCCGCAACGCAATCATCGGCGCGTGCAGAACTGGCTGATCGCGGCGAGCTTCGTCGGCTTGTCACTGTTTGCGGGCAGCCTCGCCGTGCATCTGCGCGACCGCACGCTGGCCAACGCCACGGCGGCGGCAACGCTGGATGCAGGCCGCTGGCGCCCGAACGATCCGCGTCTTGCGGGCGCCGCGGTGGAACTCGACGCCGCCAGCATGGAGCTTCGCCAGGCCATGGAACAGGCACCGCGTTCGCCGGCCTTGCAACGGCTGCTGTACCGCACGCAAAAACAACAGTCGCAGCTGCGACAGATGGAACACCAGGCTGGTTGAGTCCAGTGGAGCCTTCACCATGAAAACCGCACGCTTGATCCCACTCCTGCTCAGCCTGTCGATTGGCCAGGCCCTGGCCGATACGCCGCTCAACCTCAATCACGGGGCCACGCCCAACGCGCGCGTGAGCATCAGCAACGTCAAGGGCGAGGTCACGGTAAGCGCCTGGGACCGCAACCAGGTGCAGGTCACCGGTCGCCTTGGCGACGGCGCCAAGCCGCTCACCATCGAGGGCAGCAACAGCAACATGACCATCAAGGTCGAATCGATGGGCAAGTCCGGCTGGTTCAACTTCGGCAGCGACACGTCGATGGGCGCCACCACGCTGGACGTGCGCGTGCCCAAGGGCGCCTCGCTCGACGTCGACGTGGTCAGCGCGCCGATGAACATCGACGGCATCGAAGGCGGCGCAATCAAGGTCAACACGGTGAGCGGCAAGGCGCGCATCAATGCCCGCTCGCCCAGCATCGACGCCGATGCCGTCAGCGGCAGCATCGAGCTGGCCGGCAACGCCGACAAGGTGCACTTGCAGACCGTGAGCGGCGACATCCTCGCGCCCAACGTCGGCGCGGAAGCCGACCTGCAGACAGTGTCCGGACGCATCCGCGTCAGCGGCGGCCCGTGGCGCAAGCTCAACCTCAGCACGGTCTCCGGCGACGTGCAGCTGGCCGGTGGGCTGGCGCCGAACGGCAGCTTCGATGTCGACAGCATGAGCGGCGACGTGCAGGTGCAGGTGCCGTCCAACCTGTCCGCCATCATCAAGGCCTCGACCTTCAGCGGCGACCTGCGCAGCGACTTCGGCTCGGTCAAGAAACCCGAGCACGGCCCGGGCAGCGAACTGCAGGCGACCGTGGGCGCCGGCGGCGCGAAGATGAACATCGAGACCTTCAGCGGCGACCTGCGCATCCGTCGGCAGGACTGAGCGTCGTCCAATATCCGATGCCGGAAACGAAAACGCCGGGCCAAGCCCGGCGTTTTTCTGTGCCTCCATGCCGGTGACCGGCGGGCGGATCAGAGATCCTGGTGGTACTGCACGTACGGCGTGCGCGACTGATCCGGCTCCGGACCCGCCGGCGTGTTCACGCCGCTGCCGGACGACCACAGGTTCTGCGCGCCGACGCTCAGCGAGCCCTGCCACGGCAGACGCCAGGTGACGCCGAGATCGATGCTGTTCCAGCGGCGATCCGGGTTGTAGCCCGCGCCCGGTACACCGGCTTCCGGCGCCATGGTGCGGCCGACGATGCTGCCGCTCAGCGGACCGCGGTCGACGCCGAAGCTCACCGCCTTCTGGTCCAGCGTGTTGACGCCCAGCAGGTTGCCGGGAAGCAGGCGCACGCGGCCGACGCTGGCGCCCAGGTCGATGCCGCTCTTGCCGTCCAGCGCCACGCGGCCGCGCGCATTGATCTGCGTGCTGCTGTCGAAACCGGAAAGGCCGTTCACGCCCGGCAGGGCGCCCGGCAACAGGCGCGGCAAGGTCGCCGCACCTTGTACGTTGTCCGTACCCACGCTCAGGCCCAGCGAATAGCGGCCGTCGCTGTACGTCGCGCCGACTTCGCTGCCGATGATGCGCGGCGCCTGGTTGTTCGCCCAGTTGTGCTCGCTCACGCCGACGTGCGCCTGCACGTTGGGAGCGATGCCGTAGCGGATGTCGGTGGACTGCACCGTCGCCGAATCGACCGCGCGGAACTGCAGCGGCGCATCGGCCCGCTGCGCGGAAGCCAGCGTGTCGCTGTTGGCCTGCAGGGCCAGCCAGCGGCCGTCCGCGCCACGCCAGAGCGGAACACCGTTGCCCGTGGCGGCCGGCGAGGTCTGCTCCGGCGTCTGCGAGAGCAGGCGTCCAGCGGCGCTGTACGGATCATTGGCCGCACTCTGCCCTGCCGCGACGAACGGCATGAACAAAAGAGGCAATGACAAGAACAGGCGACGCATGTACGCGAAAACCCCCGCGGTACGATTAGACGGGAACGAGTTCGCCCCCTCCCAGAGACGAGTTAGGGGTAACGATACCACGTTTTACTTTTTACTAACACCCAGATTTGCGCTTTGTGAGCAAGGTCCGAAACGACCTTCATCACACTTTTTTGACATCAGGAAGCGCTTGAGGTTCCCGGTTTATCCGGGCAGCGACAAAGCTGAATGGAGGCGATATATAGTCCTCCCCTGTCGACAACGTACGGATTCGTCCTGCGACTGATGACCTCGGTTCTTTCCAGCCACATGTCCGCCCCACCGGCGGACAGCGCGGTCGCTGCCCTTCACGCGGCGGTGGAGCGCCTTTTCCGCGCGGCCGATGCGGCCAGCGTGGCGGAAATCTGCGAAGCCATGCTGCGCGACCTGGGCATCGCGGGGCGCCTGCACTGGCGCCTGCTGGGCGATACCGAGGCGCCGAACCAGGAGTTCACCCAGCTCGACCTGGCCGAGGACCCGCAAGGGCTGCGATCGCTGGTGCTGGCGCTGCCGACGGGCACGATCTCGGACTTGATGAGAGAGAACCTCGCCTGGGTCGGGCGCCTCGTCGCCTGCCGCCTGCGGCAGCTCGCCGAGACCTCGCGCCTGTACGAGGCGATCTCGCGACTCGCGCTGGCCGAACGACTGCAACGCGCGCTCTACGCCATCGCCGACCAGGCCAGCGCCGAGCACAACATGACCGAGATGATGCATGCGCTGCATGCCATTCTCGGCAGCCTGATGTACGCGGAGAACTTCTACATCGCGCTGTATGACGCGGCCACCGACACGGTGCGCTTTCCCTACTACGTCGACACGATGGACAAGGAGCCTCCCTCGCCCGACGAGGCGGTGCCGCTGCAGGAAATGCGTTACAGCCTGACCTGGAACCTGCTGCAGACGGGCCAGGCGATCATGGGCTCGGTGGCCGAGCTCACCGAACAGTTCAAGGGCCGCTTCGTACTGATGGGCCCCGTGTGCGAGCACTGGCTGGGCGTGCCGCTGCTGCGCGACGGCCGCGTGGTGGGCGGCATCGTAATGCAGAGCTACCGCGAGGACACGCACTACAGCGAGCACGATCGCGAACTGCTGAGCTACGTCGCCAAGCATGTGCAGACGGCGCTGGAGCGGCGCGAGGCGCACGAGGAACTGGAACGCCGCGTGTCCAGCCGCACCGCCGCGCTGCGCGAGGCCAATCGCGTGCTGCGCCAGCAGGTGTTGCAGCGGCAGCGCGGCGAGCGCCTGCAGGCGGCGCTGTTCCGCATCGCCGAGCTGGCCAACGCCTCCGAAAGCATCGACAACTTCTACGCCGCCGTGCATCGCGTCATCGGCGGCCTGCTGTATGCGCGCAACTTCTACATCGCGCTGCTGGACGAAGAGCAGAAGACGCTCAGCTTCCCCTATTCCGTGGACGAGTTCGACACCGTGCGCCTGCCGCGCGCGCACGGCCGCGGCGTGACCGAATACGTGCTGCGCCACGGCAAGCCGCTGCTGGCCGATCCGACGGAATTCGACCGCCTGGAACAGGTGGGCGAGATCACCCATCGCGGTTCGCGCTCGCTGTGCTGGCTGGGCGTGCCGCTGATCTGGGGCGATCGCGCCATGGGCGTGCTCGCGGTGCAGAGCTACTCCACGGAACACACCTACGACGTGCGCGACCAGGAACTGTTGACCTTCGTGGGCTACCACGTGGCCAACGCCCTGCAGCGCAAGCACACCACCGAATCGCTGAAGCAGGCCTATGCGAGCCTGGAGCGCCGCGTCACCGAGCGCACGCGCGCCCTGGCGCTGGCGAATCGCGACCTGCGCGAGCAGATCGCCGAGCGCGAACGCGTGGAACGCCGCCTGAAGTACGAAACCCTGCACGATTCGCTGACCGGCCTGCCGAACCGCACGCTGCTGCTGCAGCGTCTGGAGCAGGCGCTGCAGCGTTATCACAGCGACACGCAGGAATTGTTCGCGGTGCTGTTCATCGACCTGGATCGCTTCAAGGTCATCAACGACTCCGTCGGCCACCTGGTGGGCGACGACCTGCTGTTCCAGGTCGGCGGACGCATCCGCGCCTGCCTCAAGACGCGCGACGTGGTGGCGCGCCTGGGCGGAGACGAATTCGCGGTGCTGGCCGAGGGCATCACCGATCCCAAGATGGCCATGCTCATCGCCGAACGCATCATCGACGAGTTGCAGACGCCCTTCCGCCTCGGCGCCAAGGAGATCTTCACCTCGGCCTCGATCGGCATCGCCCTGCCCAGCCCGCATTACCAGCGTCCGGAAGAACTGCTGCGCGATGCGGATGCCGCGATGTACCGCGCGAAGGACGAGGGCCGCCATCGCGCCGCCGTGTTCGACGACCGCCTGCGCCGCGAAGCGCTGTCGCTGCTGGAAATGGAAGGCGACCTGCGCCGTGCGCTGAGCCGCAACGAGTTCGTGCCGTTCTACCAGCCCATCGTGGCGCTGCAGACCGGCCGCACGGTGGGCTACGAAGCGCTGCTGCGCTGGCGCCATCCGGACCGCGGCCTGCTCACGCCCGGCGACTTCCTCGCCGTGGCCGAGGAAAGCGGCTGCGCGGAAAGCATCGACTGGCAGATCTTCGACCAGGTCTGCGCCCAGGCCGAGGCACTGGCCGGCAGCGACGGCTTCGTCAGCATCAACGTCTCCGGCCGCCACTTCCGCTCGCTGGACCTGGACAAGCGCCTGCTCGACCTGATCGAGTCGCATCACCTGCCGCCGCGCTGCCTGCGCATCGAGGTGACCGAACGCGCGCTGCTGGAGAACGCCATCCAGGTGAAGCGCATGCTGGACAACCTGCGCAGCCAAGGCGTGAGCATCGCGCTCGACGACTTCGGCACCGGCTATTCGTCGCTGAGCTACCTGCACCAGTACCCGATCGAGACGCTGAAGATCGACCGCTCGTTCATCGTGGAACTGCCGCGCGAAGGCGGCCACGGCGCCGCCGTGGTACGCGCCATCCAGGCACTCGCCAATTCGCTGCAGATGCAGGTGATCGCCGAAGGCATCGAAGACGAACACCAGCGCGAGGCGCTGCTGCGCATCGGCTGCCGCTACGGCCAGGGCTTCCTGTTCGCCACGCCCAAGATGGCCGAGGTGTGGCTGCAGCGGGAGCATCATTTCGCGCTGCCGTAGTCCACGGCGACGCTTCTTTGCTCGTCATTCCGGCGCAGGCCGGAATCCAGGTGCGGGGCGCTCGCTCTTCGCTGAAGACAGGTCGTGTTGCCGCGGGGCGACAATCGTCGACCGGAGCAACTGGATTCCGGCCTGCGCCGGAATGACGAACAAAGAAAAGGCCGGCATCGAACGATGCCGGCCTTTTTCCGCACAGAACTTACTGCGCCGTATGCGGCGCCGTCGCCGCCGGGCTGACGCTGAGCAGATGCTCCGCGTCAATGCGGTCGAAGGTATAGCGCTGCGCGCAGAACTCGCAGATCACCTCGATCTCGCCCTCGCGCGCTTCCAGCGCCGCTTCCACTTCATCGCGTCCCAGCGAACGCAGCACCGCCTCCACGCGCTCGCGCGTGCAGCTGCAGCCGAACGCCAGCGGGCGTGGCTCGAACAGGCGCACGGATTCCTCGTGGTACAGGCGATACAGCAGTTGCTCCGGCGGCGTGGTCAGCAGTTCTTCCTGGCCCAGCGTGGCCGTCAGATGCTGGATGCGCGTCCAGGCGTCTTCGTCTTCCACGGCGTCGTGGCCGCCTTCGTCCGGCAGCTTCTGCAACATCAGGCCCACCGCATGCTCGCCATCGGCCGCCAGCACGATGCGCGCCGGCAGCTGTTCGGACTGGCTGAAGTAGTTCTCCAACGCCGAGGCGAGATCCGGATGCTGCAGGTCCACCAGGCCCTGGTAGCGCTGCCCGCGCTCGGCGTTGCCGATGGTGATCGCCATGTAGGCATCCGGCAGCACGGCAAGGTCGATGGTCGAGGGCAGCGGATCGTTCCACCGCGCCAGGCCGCGCAGACGGCCCTGGTCGGTGCATTCGGCGAACAGCAGGCGCAACGGGCCGCTGCTCTTGAGCTCCACCGACAGCGCGCCCTCGAACTTGATGTTGCCCGTCAGCAGCGCGCTGGCGGCCAACGTCTGCCCGAGCACCGAGCGCAGCGCGGCGGGATAGGCGGAGCGGCCGGCGACCTCGCGCCAGGCCGACCCGAGACGAACGAGCACGCCGCGCACGCCGGCGCGCTCAAGCATGAAGCGATGCAGCACATCTTCGACTAGCACGGTTTCCACGGGATAGACCTCTCAAGAACAATCCAGCTACATGGGGGCGCCTGCAGCCGGGCACAACGACCATGGGGCGGGCTCATGGGAAGTGAGCCGGGCTCTTATACTGCCCTCAACCTTGTCCAAGCGCCGCCATGACACCACGACGCCCGCTCGCCGCCCGCCTGCTACGCAGTTGCCTTCTGCTCATCCTGGCCTGGCTGGCGCTCAGCTGGTTCCTGGTGCTGGTGTTCCGGTTCGTTCCACCGTGGACCTCGGCGGTGATGATGGAGCGCCAGCTCGGCGCGCTCATCCACGGCGAGAGCGACTTCCACCTGCGCCACCGCTGGGTGCCGTGGAATCAGGTGTCGCCTTACGTGCCGTTGGCGATGGTGGCGGGCGAAGACCAGAAATTCCCGTTCCACCATGGTTTCGACTTCGATTCCATCCAAGATGCCGTGGACGCCGCCGACGAGGGCCGCCGCCTGCGCGGCGCCAGCACCATCAGCCAGCAGACGGCCAAGAACCTGTTCCTGTGGAATGGACGCAGTTTTGTCCGCAAGGGGCTGGAAGCGTATTTCACGGTGCTGATCGAGTTGACCTGGCCCAAGCAGCGCATCCTCGAGGTGTACATGAACATCGCGGAGCTGGGCGACGGCATCTACGGCGTCGGTGCCGCCAGCGATGCGTTCTTCCACGTGCCGCCGGCGCAGCTCAGCGCGGCCCAGGCGGCCCGGCTGGCCGCGGTGCTGCCCAGCCCACGGCGCTTTCACGCCGACCACCCTTCCGCCTATGTGCAGGGCCGTGCCAACTGGATCCAGCAGCAGATGGCGCAGCTGGGCGGGCCCGGTTATCTGCAAGGCCGGCAGGCGCCGCGCAACGTGCGTCGCCGGTGACGCTCTCGTCCCTAGTGCACGGGTGCACTAGCATGCGGCCACCGCCAAGGAATCGCCTTTGACCATGTCCCGCCTCACCGTCGTCGTGCCCGCCTACAACGAAGCCGCCGTGCTCGAAACCTTCCACGCCCGGCTTTTCCGCGTGCTGGACGAGCTTCCGCTGGCCTGCGACGTGCTCTACATCGACGACGGCAGCAGCGACACGACCTGGCAGCTGATCGAAGGCCTAGCCGCGCGCGACCCGCGCACGGGCGCGCTGAAGCTCTCGCGCAACTTCGGCAAGGAGGCCGCCCTCACGGCGGGCCTGGACCACGTGGACGCCGACGCCGCCGTGGTGATCGACGCCGACCTGCAGGACCCGCCGGAACTGATTCCTACCCTGGTCGAGCGCTGGCGCGAAGGCTTCGACGTGGTCTACGCCACGCGCACCGCGCGCGAAGGCGAAACCGGCTTCAAGCGGTTCACCTCCGCCCTGTTCTACCGCAGTATGGAACGCGTGTCGGACACGCGCGTGCCCCGCGACACCGGCGATTTCCGACTGCTGTCGCGCCGCGCGCTGGATGCCCTGCGCCAGCTGCGCGAGCGCCAGCGCTTCATGAAAGGCCTGTTCACCTGGATCGGCTATCGGCAAACGGCGGTGTACTACCTGCGCGAGCCGCGCCAGGCCGGCACGACCAAATGGAACTACTGGCGCCTGCTGCAGCTGGCCATCGAGGGCTTCACTTCGTTCTCCACCGCGCCGTTGCGGCTGGCCACCTGGATCGGCGTGAGCGCTTCGCTCCTGGCCTTTCTCTACGGCCTCTGGGTGTTCGGCAAGGCGCTGCTGTTCGGCGACCCGGTACACGGCTATCCGTCGCTGATGGTGGTGATCCTGTTCATGGGCGGCGTGCAGCTGCTGGCCCTGGGCGTGATCGGCGAATACCTCGGCCGCAACTACGCCGAGAGCAAGCAGCGGCCGCTGTACTTCATCGAAGAGAAGCGCGCACCCCGCACCGGGCCTTGAGAACCGGGCGCTTCACGCCGGGCCAACACCCCGTGCGCACGGCGGCGCTAGACTCGCCCCATGCGGCCCATAGGCGGCCTCCTGGGAGGTTCAAGCATGCGACAGGTCAAGCATTTGCTGGAAGGCAAGGGCACCGACATCTTCAGCATCGCACCGGACGCGCCCGTACTCGAAGCGATCAAGCACATGGCGGAGCGTCGCGTCGGCGCGCTGCTGGTCATGCGCGGGGAGCACCTGGTCGGCATCGTCTCCGAGCGTGACTACGCGCGGAAGGTGATCCTGCAGGGTCGCTCCTCCGCACAGACCGCGGTCTCGGAGATCATGAGCAGCCCCGCGCTCACCGTAGGCCCCGACACCGACGTGTTCGACTGCATGCGCCTGTGCACGGACAGCCGCATCCGCCACCTGCCGGTGGTGGTGGGCGAGCGCGTGGTCGGCATCATCTCGATCGGCGACCTGGTGAAGGAAGTGATCGACGCTCAGGCCGAGCAGATCGAACAGCTGCAGCGTTACATCACCAGCTGAGCTCACGCCTCCGCGGCGCTGGACCCACGCACCGGATGCCCATCGGCCTGCTGCTCCGGCAGCAGGTCGGGCGAATGTCCCGCGCGCGCGGCCACCCACGTGGCCAGGACGGAGACGCCCGCGCCGATGCCCGCCATGCCGGTGGCCGCCACGCCGAGCGTAGTTAGCAAGGTCACGCCACTGGTGACCAGCACGTCGCCGAACCGCCAGATGGCCGTCTCCACGAAATTCTTGCCCTTGTAGCGCGTCTCACGAGGCACGCGGGTGTACAGCGCGTCGACCGCCGGCTTGGTCATGCCATAGGCGAAGCCACGCGAGCCCGCCATCATGATCGCAAGCACTGGTACGACCTGCCCGAACAGGCTGACGTTGCCGATGCCCAGCGCGACCACCAGCAACAGCAGCGCCAGGTTCACCAGCGACGGCACCACCAGCCCCCAGCCCGCGCCCTTGCGGATCAGCAGCCAGCGCGTGAGCGTGAGCTGCAGCGCGACGCCCAGCAGGTTCGCGGCCAGGTCCAGGTCGTTGTAGAACGAGGTGCGCGCGACGCGATCGGGCAGGTGCACCTTGGTGTAGTCCGCCATCAAGGCGTAGGCCAGCGTGCCGATGCCGTCGCCCAGCACCATCAGGATGGCCATGTAGCGCAGGAACGGCCGCGTCCACAGCTCCTTGATGCCAGCCCACAGCGAGCCGCCGATGGCTTCGTCGTTGCGCGCCTCCGCGCGGCAGTCGTGGCGGGAGGACAGCATGAGCAGGATGATCAGCGCGATCGTCAACGCTATCGCCGATACCACCAGCAAGGCCGCCACGCCGATCACCTGCACCAGCGCCTTGGTCACCAGCGGGCCGAAGATCGCACCGGCCATGCCGCCCAGCGCAATCAACGGAAACACGCGGCGCGCCTGCACGCTCTGGAAGATGTCCGCCATGAAGCTCCAGAACAGCGACACCACGAACAGGTTGAACACGCTGGTCCAGATGAAGAAGCCCACGCCCAGCTGCCGCGCGCCGATGCGATCCTGCGCCATGAAGGCCGGCACGAAGGCGAGCAGGCAGAACACGAAGAAGCTGTAGCTCCAGCCCAGCAGCCGCTTGCGCGGGAAGCGCGACACCAGCGCGCCGAACACCGGCGTCAGCAGCAGCATCACGGCGAAGGTGCTCGCGTAGAACAGGGGAAGCGATTGGGAACCGACGGCGCCGCTGAGCTGGTCGCGCACGGGCCGGATGATGTAATAGGCCGTCATCACGAAGAAGAAGGCCAGCGCCGAAAGCGTCGATGCAAGGCCAGCGTTCGCTGCGGCGGGTCGGGGGATGTTCACCGGCATTTCCAGCGTGGGTCCGGCACAGACTAGCATGCAGGTATGACGGCACAGCGCAGGGGGGCGCCATGGGCTACGACTACATCATCGTGGGTGCGGGCTCGGCAGGCTGCGTGCTCGCCAACCGGCTGAGCGCCAGCGGGAGCAAGCGCGTGTTGCTGCTGGAGGCCGGCCCCACCGACTGGCACCCACTGATCCATATGCCGGCCGGCATTGCCCGCCTCGCCAGCCAGCGCCGGCTCAACTGGAACTACCTGACCGAACCGGAGGCGCAGCTGCGGAACCGCAGGCTGTGGTGGCCACGCGGCAAGACGCTGGGCGGTTCCAGTTCGATCAACGCGATGTGCTACGTCCGTGGCGTGCCGGGCGACTACGACCGCTGGGCCGACGCCGCCGGCGATGACCGCTGGTCGTGGGAGCAGGTACTGCCGTGGTTTCGCCACAGCGAAAACCAGGCGCGCGGCGCCAGCGCGCTGCACGGCAGCGACGGGCCGCTGTCGGTGAGCGACCTGCGCTATCACAACCCGTTGTCCGAGGTCTTCATCGACAGCGCGCTGGCGGTGGGCTACGCGCGCAACGATGATTTCAATGGCCCGAACCAGGCAGGCTTCGGTTTCTACCAGGTCACCCAGCGCAACGGCATGCGCTGCTCCACCGCCACCGCCTACCTGCGCCCCGCGCGGCAACGGCCGAACCTGGAAGTGCGCACCGGCGTGCTGGTGAGCCGCGTGGTGATTGCCCATGGCCATGCGGTCGGCGTGCAACTGCATGGGCAGGATTCGATCATCGAGGCCGGCGAAACCATCCTCGCGGGTGGCGCCGTCAACACGCCGCAGTTGCTGATGCTGTCGGGCGTCGGACCGGCGGATCATCTGCGCCAGCACGGCATCGCCGTGCACGTCGACCAACCCGGCATCGGCGCGAACCTGCAGGATCATCTGGACATCTGCACGCTGGACCACAGCACGCAGAAGATCACCTACGACCATCTCAACGAACTGGCCGCCGGCTGGCGCTTCCTGCGCCATCGCGATGGCCCGGGCAGCTCCAACGTGGCCGAGGCCGGCGGCTTCGTGCGCAGCCGGCTCGCCACGGACGAGCGCTGCGACCTGCAGTTCCATTTCGTGCCGGCGCTGCTGGACGATCATGGCCGCCACCGCCTGCCCGGTTATGGATACACCGTGCACGCGTGCTATCTGCATCCGCGCAGCCGCGGCACCTTGCGCCTGCGTTCGGCCCATCCGGCCGAACCCATCGCCATCCACGCGAACTACCTGGACGACCCGGAAGGACACGACCTGCAGCGCATGATCGAAGGCGCGCGGCTTTCCCGCGAGCTGCTTTCGCAAGCCCCGTTCGATCGCTTTCGCGGTGGCCCGGTTTTTCCCGAGCGACCGATCGCCAGCGACGCGGAGTACGCCGATTTCATCCGGCGCAAGGCGGAGACGATCTACCACCCCGCGGGCACGTGCCGCATGGGCAAGGAACCCGATGCCCCACTCGACGGTGAATTGCGTGTACGCGGCGTGGAGAAACTGCGCGTGGTCGATGCGTCCATCATGCCCAGCCTGCCCAGCGGCAACACCAACGCCCCGGTGATCATGATCGCGGAGCGCGCCGCCGCGTTGATCCTGAACGAAACCGTGCTCCCAACCGCAACGCCTCAGGAATAGCGCCCTTCCTGGCCATGCGGCCTGCGGATTTTCCACGGTCTCTGCGGTACTCTCGGCCGGCCGTCACGGATGGATCCGGCTCGCTTCACCAGGCCCGGCTCTCTCCCGAGCTGTATGTCGACACGGCGCCAAGCGGCGCCCATCACCATCGAACAGCATGACGTTTCGCACGCTTCCACTGCTCATTGCCGCCACGCTGGGGCTCGTCAGCCTCTCGCCCATCGCGCATGCCGCCACTCCCTCGAATGATGCCGACGCCGGCTTGCCGCCCGCCTCGCAGAGCGTGCCCGCCGATCGGATGAAGGACACGCTGGCGTCCTACCAGCAGTGGCTGGAACGCCTGGACCAGCGCAACGCCGTCGCCGGCCTGGCCACCGCGGTGGTGGCGGACAACAAGGTGGTGTTCGAGGACACCATCGGTTACGCCGACGCGTCCACGCGCGAGCCGGTGACGCCCGAAACGGTGTTCCGCCTGGCGTCCTTGTCCAAGGCCTTCGCCACCGCGCTGACCGGCGTGCTGGTGGATAGCGGCAAGCTCTCGTGGGACACCAAGCTCGTCGCGGTGCTGCCTTTCTTCAAGCTCAAGAACGATGGCGCCGCGCAGCAGGCCACCGTGCGCGACATTCTTGGCCAGCGCCTGGGCCTGCCGAAGAACACCTACGACAACCTGCTCGAGGAAAACCTGTCCTACGAGGAACTGGCGCGCCGGCTGGACGAGGTCACGCTCACCTGCGACGTCGGCCAGTGCTACGGCTACCAGAACATTGCCTTCAGCCTGATCGGCGACGTGATCTACGCGCAGACCGGCGACTTCTTCACGCGCCAGGTCGACAAGAACATCTTCTTCCCGCTCGGCATGAAAACTGCCAGCTACGGCCGCGAAGGCCTGGAGGCCAGCAAGAGCTGGGCGCGTCCGCATCGTCCCGGCAGCAACGGCTGGATTCCCTTCGAGCCGAAGGAGGCGTACTACCGCGTCGCCCCCGCTGCCGGCGTCAACGCCAGCCTCAAGGACATGGAGCAGTGGCTGATCGCGCAGATGGGCGGACGCCCGGACGTGCTGCCCGCCACGCTGCTGGCCACGCTGCATGCGCCGGAGATAGCCACGCCGATCGAGATGCACTCCGCCCCGTGGCGCCGCGCGCGCCTGGAGGATGCATCGTATGCGTTGGGCTGGCGCGTGTTCGACTACGAAGGCGAGACGATGATCTTCCACGCCGGCGCCGTCGAGGGCTATCGCACCATGATCGGCTTCCTGCCCAAGCGCCACGTGGGCATGGTGATGATGTGGAATTCCGCCGATCCCCTGCCCGCCGGATTGCTGCCGATGGTGTTCGACAGCCTGCTGGGTTTGCCGCACGTGGACTGGGCCGGCATCGAGAGCGACGCACCCGCCGCCAGCACGGCCAAGGGCAAGGTGCGCCGCAAGAGCAGGCACGCGGCCACCGCGCGCAGCAAGGACTGACCTCGCAACTCAAAAACGAAGGCGCCGCATGTTTCCATGCGACGCCTTCGTAAGGCTGCCGGCCGTGCGAACACGGCCGGCCTGTCGTCAGTTGAGCTTGAACACGATGCGGCGCTTGTCCTGCGAGGCGACCGGGTTGCCGTCCTGCGTCGCCGGCTGGAACTTCCAGCGGCTCACCGCTTCGGTGGCGGCGCGGTCGAACACGTGGCGCGGCTCGGCATCCACCACCTTTACGTCGTCGACGGTGCCATCCGGCGTGATGGTGAAGGTCACCTCCACCCAGCCTTCCTGGTTGGCGCGAACCGCTGTGGTCGGATAACGCGGCGCCACGTTGCGCAACAGCACCGCCGGGTGCGTGCCGCCCGCGTTCGCCGTCGCCGAGTTGCTGGCACTGGCGGTCGAGGTGGCGGCCTGCTGCTGCCGCGCCGCTTCCGCCGCTTGCTGCTGCGCGGCGCGCGCCTGTGCCGCACGCTGGTCGGCCTGCGCCTTCTGCTGCGACTCCGCGGCGAGGCGTTCGGCTTCGGCCTTGTCCGAGGCCGCCTTCTGCGCCGCCAGTTGCTGCTGCCTCTCCTTGTCCGACGCCAGCTGCTGCTCGCGGTCCTGCAGCTTGCGCTGGGCGTCGAGCTTGGAACGCAGGATGGTCAGCGTGTAGTTCGCCGGGTCGGCGCGGGCCAACAGGTCGATCTGCCGCTGCGCTTCGTTGAAGTCGCGCTGGTTGATGGCCTGTTCGGCCACGCTCGCGCCCACCGGGAAGGTTTCGCGCAGCGCATCCGTAGCCACCTGGTTGCCCGGGTCCTTTTCCAGCACCTTGAGGTAGAACTCGAAGGCGTTGTTGCCGGCCGGCGCGAGCAGGCGCTGGTCGATCACCGCCTTGCGCGCTTCGGCAAGCAGCTGGTTCATGCTCATGGCGGCCACGTTGACCGGTGGTGGCGGCGCCTGCACACCGGCCGTTACCGGCGTGGACGGGTGCGCGCCCAGGTCCGCCGAAACCAGATCCTGGTGCGGCTTGATGATGAGGAACCAGGACGCCGCAGCCAGAACGGCAATGACGGCAGTGATGGCAATAGTGGCGGGCCGAACGGCCCCACGCGCGTAGCGACGCGCATGAAATGTGTATCGGGTATCCATGATCTCTCACCGAGTGGCATCAGATACCCGCGCTTTTTCCCCCTGTGAATCCAGGAGCGGCACGCCTCCCCAAGGCTTGCCGCGGCGCGGATGTGTGAAAGGTAACCGTAATGCAGCACTACGGCAAATCGTTCGTCGTGTCGGCGATGGCGCGCACATGGCAAGGCACCGGCTGACATCTCGGCACCCTTCGGCAGACAGCCTGGCGTTAGGAAATTTTCCTACCCCGGATTTTCCGACCCCAGAAACGAAGCGTCCCGGCAAGGGCCGGGACGAGTCGCTCTTTCGAAGGACTCTCCCCGCGCTGGGCACCGCGGGGAGAAAAGTCGTTCTTGCTTGTTATTAAGAGTGAAGCCTTAAAGCGTAAAGCTTACTTCTTGGCCTTGGGGGCCTTGGCAGCCTTGGCCTTGGGGGCCTTCACGGCCTTGGTGGCCTTCACCACCTTGGCAGCGGCAGCCTTCTTGGCGACGCGCTTGGTGGCAGCCTTCTTGGCAACGCGCTTGGTCGCGGCCTTCTTGGCAACGCGCTTGGTCGCGGCCTTCTTGGCAACGCGCTTGGCGGCGGCCTTCTTCACGACCTTCTTGGCGGCGGCCTTCTTGACCGCACGCTTCACAACGGCCTTCTTGACCGCACGCTTGGCGGCGGCCTTCTTGACCGCCTTCTTGGCGGCAGACTTCTTAGCAGTGGCTTTCTTGGCAGTGGCCATAGTTCGTCTCAGCTCCTCATCAGTTGGCAGTGGTTGCCCAGTAAAAGCATGTAGGAACGCCTCCACCAGCAAGTCGCTGTTGGTGGCGTGCCGAAGATTGTTCACCTGACGACGGGTGCGTTCGTCAGACAGGGGCCTTAGAACGTGCAGTGGAATCGAGACCGTGATCTTGCGTACTGCGCCGGCCTTTTCTCCATGCTCGATATAAGGCGGGATGAATTTCGATGTTGCCATGGCACCCGTTCTCCGTGTTCCGATGCGAAAGCTATTCCTGAAGATTTCAGCTGTCAATTGATTTTAACCATGAAATCAATCCGTTTCACCCACCCCCAGGAGGGTCCAAACCCCCGCCAGACAAGGCCTTGCAGGGGTTCGACGGCATTTTCATTTGGACGTCCATACATCCAGAATCAAATGCGTCCTTGATTACCTCAAGTTGAATAAAACCGCTTAAAACAAGGCATTTTGTCTTTTCAGCGACTAGCGCACCGCAACATGCGTGTCTCATAAACCAAGACACATCAAGCACATGCCGCAGATGCCCCGAAGACACCCTCCTGGATGAACGAAAGTCGACTGAAATTATTTTTTCGGGGACCGCCCCAAAGGGGCGTTCCGAACACCCTCCGAGGGTGTCCAACGCATCGAAGCCGGTCGCCTCGGCATGCGGCCCCGATCGCGAACCCGATATTCCGGAACCGCCGACCTGGACATCTATCGGCATGAACGGCGACAACTGCAGTACGAAAAAACACTGCATTCCACGATGCCGCGACGGCTGCCGAAAGTCGGGAAACGCGCGGACGTCCACTCAAAAAAGACGCCGGCCGCTTGCGGCGGCCGGCGTCGGGTGAAGCGTCGAAGACGGGGTTTAGTGGTCTTCGTTCTCGATCAGCTCGGCATAGGCGTCGGCGTCGAGCAGCTCGTTGAGCTCGCCACGGTCGCTGGCGCGGACCAGGAAGATCCAGCCATCGCCGAAGGCGTCTTCGTTGATGGTTTCGGGCTTGTCGTTGAGGGCCTCGTTGACCGCGACGATCTCGCCGGAGACCGGGCTGTAGATGTCCGAGGCGGCCTTGACCGACTCGACCACGGCCACGCCGTGACCGGCCTGCACGCTTGCGCCGATCTCGGGCAGTTCGACGTACACCAGATCGCCGAGCTGGCCCTGGGCATGGTCGGAGATACCCACGCGAACCAGGCCGTCGTCTTCGACGCGGGCCCACTCGTGGGACTTCAGGAATTTCAGATCGCCGGGAATCTCGCTCATGATCGGATCCAGTCGTTGATGTGGGGTCGTGGATGGAGCGGCAATTCTAGCCGCTCCACCGGATTGGCAACACGGGCCCAGGCCCGGTTGCCGCCAGATGGAAAATCAGATGCCCTCGCAGGGCTTGCCGTCGCGCACGAAGGGGTACTTCACCACGCGCACCGGCACTTCCTTGCCGCGGATGTCCACGCGCACGTCGCCCGGCTCGCCGGCGGGAATGCGCGCGAACGCCACCGCCTTGTTGAGCGTGGGCGCAAAGCTGCCGGAGAGGATCTCGCCCGCGCCGTTGGCGGTGAGCACCGGCTGGCCGTGGCGCAGCACGCCCTTCTCGTCCAGCACCAGGCCCACCATCACGCGCTGCACGCCGGCGGCCTTCTGCGCTTCGAGCGCCTTGCGGCCGATGAAGTCGCGGCCTTCGTCCAGCGCGATGGTCCAGCCGAGGTTGGCCTCCCACGGCGACACGGTTTCGTCCATGTCCTGGCCGTAGAGGTTCATGCCCGCTTCCAGGCGCAGCGTGTCGCGCGCGCCCAGGCCGGCCGGGGCGACGCCGGCGGCGGCGAGCGCCTGCCACAGGGCCACGGCGTGCTCCTGCGGCACGACGATCTCGAAACCGTCCTCACCGGTGTAGCCGGTGCGGGCGACGAACAGCGGCATGCCGTGCGGGCCCTGCGCGGCGGCGGCGGCGAACTTGCCGAGCTTGCCGATGCGCTCGTGATCCACTTCCGCCAGCAGGCCGATGACCTTGGCGCGGGCGTTCGGGCCCTGCACCGCGATCATGGCGAAGTCCGGGCGCTCCTTGACCTCGACCCCGAAGGCCCTGGCCTGCTGCTCGATCCACTTGAGGTCCTTTTCGCGGGTGGCGGCATTCACCACCAGGCGGAAGAACTCCTCGCCGAGGAAGTACACGATCAGGTCGTCGATCACGCCGCCCTGCTCGTTGAGCATGCACGAGTACAGCGCCTTGCCCTGCACCTTGAGCTTGTCCACGCTGTTGGCCAGCAGGTGGCGCAGGAACTCGCGCGTGCGCGGGCCGTGCAGGTCGACCACCGTCATGTGCGATACGTCGAACATGCCGGCGTCACGGCGGACCGCGTGGTGTTCCTCGATCTGCGAGCCGTAGTTGATCGGCATGTCCCAGCCGCCGAAATCGACCATGCGCGCGCCGAGCGCACGATGGGTGTCGTTGAGTACGGTCTTCTCGGTCATCGCAGTCGTGCCCTGGGGAAAGAAACATTATCGCCGGGCGCACGGACACATTCCAAGCCAAGCGCGGCAAAGGCTGAACGTGCGTGGGCGTATCGGCCGCGTCTCGTGCAGCGCAGCATGCCCAGGCGTGCGCGCCGGCTTGTCGCCGTCATCCCGGTGTCGGCCGGGATGACGGCAAGTGCGTCGATCAGGATGCGTGGGTCGAATGGCCCAGGCCGGCCAGCAATTGTTCGACCACCTGCTCCGCGAGCTGCTCGGGTCGCAGCCCCGTGGTGCGCAGATGCAGTTCGGCGTTTTCGGGCACTTCGTAAGGCGAGTCGATGCCGGTGAAGTTGAGGATCTCGCCGGCACGGGCCTTGCGATAAAGGCCCTTGGGATCGCGGCGCTCGCACTCGTCCAGCGTGGTGTCGACGAACACCTCGAGGAATTCGTCCTCGTCGAACAGGCTGCGCGCGAACTGGCGCTCGCTCTGGAACGGCGAGATGACGCACACCAGCACGATCAGGCCGGCGTCGACCATCAGATGGGCGACCTCGGCGACGCGGCGGACGTTCTCCACGCGCGCCTCGGGTGTGAAGCCGAGATCCTTGTTCAGGCCATGGCGCAGGTTGTCGCCGTCGAGCATGTAGGTGTGGTAGCCCAGCGAATGCAGACGCCGCTCCACCAGATTGGCGATGGTCGACTTGCCCGCGCCGGACAGCCCGGTGAACCACAGGCAGCGCGCCTGCTGACCCTTGCTGGCGCTGCGCACCTCCTTGTCCAGGTCGGTGTGCTGCCAGTGCACGTTGGCGGCGCGGCGCAAGGCGAAGTCCAGCATGCCGCAGCCGACGGTGGCGTGGGTGGTGCGGTCGATCAGGATGAAACCGCCCAGGGTGCGGTTGTCCTGGTACGACTCGAACGCGATGGCATGGTCCAGGTCGATGTTGCAGTAGCCGACCTCGTTGAGGTCCAGGCGGCGCGCCGCCAGCTCGGCCTGGGTGTTGACGTCCACCTTGTGCTTGATCGAGGTGATGCGCGCGTTGACCGTGCGCGAGCCGATCTTGAGCCAGTAGGCGCGATTGGGCAGCAGCGGCTCGTCGCCCATCCACAGCACGTGGGCGGCGAACTGGTCGGCCACCGGCGCCGGACGCGCCGCGTCGGCGATCACATCGCCGCGGCTGATGTCGACCTCGCGGTCCAGCGTCAGCGTGACCGCCTGGCCGGCAATGGCTTCCGGCCGGTCGCCATCGGCGGTCACGATGCGCTCGATGCGGGCGCGGCGCATGGCCGGCTCCACCACGATCTCCGCGCCCACCGCGAGCCGGCCGCCGCACACCGTGCCGGCGTAGCCGCGGAAGGAAGCGTCCGGACGGTTCACCCATTGCACCGGCATGCGGAAGGCTTCGGCCTGCGCGACCGTGGTGTCGGCCGACTCCAGCCATTCCAGCAGGGTCGGCCCCTGATACCAGGGCATGCGCGCGGAGCGCTGGCCAACATTGTCGCCGCCCGGCGCGATCACCGGCAGGCAGTGCACCGAGGTGATGCCCAGCTGGACGGCCAGTTCGCGGTATTCGTGGGCAATGGCCGCATAGATGTCCTCGCGGCAATCCACCAGGTCCATCTTGTTCACCGCCAGCACCACCTGGCGAATGCCCATCAGGGCGCAGATGTAGCTATGCCGGCGCGTCTGCGGCAGCAGGCCCTTGCGTGCATCCACCAGCACCACCGCCAGCTGGGCGGTGGAGGCGCCGGTGGCCATGTTGCGGGTGTACTGCTCGTGGCCCGGGCAGTCCGCCACGATGAAGTTGCGCCGGGGCGTGTGGAAGTAGCGGTAGGCCACGTCGATGGTGATGCCCTGCTGGCGCTCCGCATCGAGGCCGTCGGTGAGCAGGGAGAAATCCAGCGCGTCGGGTGCATCCGCGTGCAGCTTGCGGCTGTCGCGGGCCAGCGCGGCGAGCTGGTCGTCCGGCACCATGCCGGCGTCGTAGAGCAGCCGGCCGAGCAGCGTGCTCTTGCCGTCGTCGACGCTGCCGCAGGTGATGAAGCGCAACAGGGCGGTGTCCGACGCGCTGGCGGGGTTGGTGGCGGCCATCAGAAATACCCCTCCTGCTTCTTACGCTCCATCGAGGCGTTGCCGTCGTTGTCGATCACCCGGCCCTGACGCTCCGAACTGCGGGAGGCGGCCATCTCGTCGATGATCTGGTCCAGCGTGTCGGCGGTGGACTCCACCGCGCCGGTCAGCGGATAGCAGCCCAGGGTGCGGAAACGCACGTTGCGCATTTCGATCTTTTCGTTTTCGCGCAGGGTGAAGCGGTCGTCGTCCACCATGATCAGCGCGCCGTCCCGCTCGACCACCGGACGGGGCTTGGCGAAGTACAGCGGCACCACCTCGATCCCTTCGCGGCGGATGTAGTGCCACACGTCCATCTCGGTCCAGTTGGACAACGGGAAGACGCGCACGCTTTCGCCCTTGTGGATCTGCGTGTTGTAGGTGTGCCACAGCTCCGGGCGCTGCTGCTTGGGGTCCCAGCGGTGCTGTGCGTTGCGGAAGGAGAACACGCGCTCCTTGGCGCGGGATTTCTCCTCGTCGCGGCGCGCGCCACCGATGGCGGCGTCGAAACGGTACTTGTCCAGCGCCTGCTTGAGCGCCACGGTCTTCATCACATCCGTGTGCACGGCCGAGCCGTGCGTGAGCGGGGAAATGCCCTGGCGCACGCCCTCCTCGTTGATGTGGACCAACACCTCGACGTCACCCGCCGCCGCCACCTGATCGCGGAAGGCGATCATCTCGCGGAACTTCCAGGTGGTGTCCACGTGCAGCAACGGCATCGGCGGGCGGGCCGGATAGAACGCCTTGCGCAGCAGATGCAGCAGGACCGAGGAGTCCTTGCCGATGGAGTACAGCATCACGGGGCGCTCGAAAGCGGCCGCCGTTTCGCGAAAGATGTGGATGCTCTCGGCTTCGAGCGCGTCCAGATAGGACAGGGAAGTCATGCGTGGCGTCACTGGTTCCTGGGCCCTCGACGGCTGTCGGGTGCACGGTCAATGGGTCAATTTAGCGGAAAACGGCGGGCCAGGCAGTGCCGGCGGCCTCAAGGCGTAGGAGAACGCTTCAGCTTTTCCCTCGCTGACCTCGGCATCATTTCGTCACCCGTCTTACGCGACACTCCACTAAGATCGCGCCCCATGAGTACGTCGATGGCGACAGGAAGCGCACAACTCGATGCCACCACCACGCCGCCACGCCTGCGCGTGGCCGGCGACTGGACGCTGGCGCACTACGGCACGCTAGAGCGCGCCGTCGACGCGCTGAAGAGCCGGCTCGACAGCCACACGCCCATCGACTTGAGCGGCCTGGGCACGCTGGACACCGCGGGCGCCGCGCTGCTGGCGGGCCTGCTGGGCGCCCGGCGGCTCAGCGACCTGGCCAGCGACGACCCAACTCTGCCCGCCGCGCAGCGCGCGCTGCTGCAGACCGTGGGCAAGGCCATGGCCGGCTACGTCGAGCCCAAGGCCAAGCGGCGTCACAACACGGCGACCGAACTGCTGGCGCGCATCGGCGCGGCGATGGAAAACGTGTGGCACCAGCAGGTGCGCCTGCTCGGCTTCGTCGGCCTGACCCTGGAAAGCCTGTTCCGGACGATCCTGCACCCACGGCGCTGGCGCGTCACCTCACTGGTATCGCACGTGGAGCAAACCGGCCTGGACGCTGTGCCCATCGTGGCGCTGCTCACCTTCATGGTCGGCGCGGTGGTGGCCTTCCTGGGTTCCACGGTACTCGCGGATTTCGGCGCCACCATCTATACGGTCGACCTGGTGGCGTTCTCGTTCCTGCGCGAGTTTGCCGTGCTGCTTACCGCCATCCTGATGGCGGGCCGCACCGCCAGCGCCTTCACCGCGCAGATCGGATCGATGAAGGCGAACGAGGAAATCGACGCCATCCGCGCGCTAGGCCTCGACCCCATGGAACTGCTGGTGCTGCCACGCGTGCTGGCGATGCTGGCCTCGCTGCCCATGCTTACCTTTCTCGCCATGATCGCTGGCCTGGTGGGCGGCGGCCTGGTGTGCGCGATGGTGCTGGACATTCCGCCGGTGATGTTCGTGAACCTGGTCAAGTCCGACATCGGTGTGCGGCATTTCCTCGTCGGCATGGCCAAGGCGCCGATCTTCGCGTTCCTGATCGCCGTGATCGGCTGCCTGGAGGGCTTCAAGGTCACGGGCAGCGCGGAGTCGGTCGGCGAGCACACCACTTCGAGCGTGGTGCAGTCGATCTTCGTGGTGATCCTGCTCGACGCCGTGGCGGCGCTCTTCTATATGGAGATGGGCTGGTGAACGCCGTCGCGAAACCGCATCCGGTCGACAACGTCATTGAGGTGCGCGATCTGGTCAATCGCTTCGGCACGCAGACCGTGCATGAGCATCTGGACCTGGACGTCCGCCGTGGCGAGATCCTCGGCGTGGTGGGTGGCTCGGGCACGGGAAAGTCCGTGCTCCTGCGCAGCATCGTGGGCCTGCGCCGGCCGACCTCGGGCCAGGTCCGCGTGTTCGGCCAGGACCTGCAGGATCTGCCGCCCGAGCAGCGCTCGCGCGTGGAGCGGCGCTTCGGCGTGCTGTTCCAGAACGGCGCGCTGTTCTCCTCGCTCAACATCGTGGAGAACGTCGCCATGCCGCTGATCGAACACGCCGGCCTGCAACGCCCCGACGCGCAGCAGCTCGGCGGCGTGAAGCTGGCGCTGGCGGGATTGCCGGCGGGCGCCGAGACCAAATATCCCTCGGAACTCTCCGGCGGCATGGTGAAGCGCGCGGCGCTGGCCCGCGCACTGGCGTTGGACCCGGAAATCCTCTTTCTGGACGAACCCACCGCTGGCCTGGACCCGATCAGCGCCGCCGCCTTCGACCAGTTGATCCTGACCCTGCGCGACGCGCTGGGCCTGACGGTGTTCCTGGTCACGCACGACCTGGACACGCTCTACACCATCTGCGACCGCGTGGCCGTGCTCTCCCAGAAGAAGGTGCTGGTGGTCGGCCCGCTGGATGAGGTGGCCCAGTGTCCCGACCCCTGGGTGCAAGCCTATTTCCATGGCCCGCGCGGCCGCGCTGCCGAAGAAGCGCACGAGCGAGCTCCGTTTACCGAGGTGAAGTGATATGGAAACGCGTGCCCATCACGTATTGATTGGCCTGTTCACGGTGATCGTGGTCGCCGCCGCCCTGCTGTTCGGGCTGTGGCTCGCCAAGTCCAGCTCGGATCGCCAGTTCTCCGAATACCAAGTGGTGTTCAACGAAGCGGTGAGCGGCCTCTCGCAAGGCAGTGCCGTGCAGTACAACGGCATCAAGGTGGGCGACGTCACCCAGCTCAAGCTCGACCCCAAGGATCCGCGCAAGGTGCTGGCGCGCATCCGCGTTGGCGGCGACACGCCGGTGAAGCAGGACACGCATGCCAAGCTCACGATGACCGGCGTCACCGGCTTGTCGATCATCCAGCTCAGCGGCGGCTCGCCTGGCAGCCCGGCGCTCGAATCCCGCGATGGCCAGCCGCCGGTGATCGTGGCCGACCCTTCGCCGCTCAGCCGCATCCTCGCCAACGGCGAGGACCTGGTGACCAATATCAATGAAGTGGTGGCGCGCGCCAACATGCTGCTGTCGCCGGAGAACACCGACCGCATCAGCCGCACGCTGGAACACCTGGACCAGGCCACCGGCGCCATCGCCAGCCAGCGCGACGACATTCGCCAGCTGCTGCAGCAGCTCGCACTCGCCAGCAAGCAGGCCAACGAGACGCTGGCGCAGACCGATCAGCTGGTGCGCAACGCCAACGGCCTGGTCGACAACCAGGGACGCGCCACGCTGGACAGCGCACGCAACGCCATGGCGTCGCTGGAACGCTCCGCCGCCGACATCGACCGGATGCTCAGCGACAATCGCGCCGCCATCAACGGCGGTCTGCAAGGCTTCAGCGAACTGGGCCCGGCCGTGCGCGAACTGCGCGACGCCGCCGGTTCGCTGCGCGGCATCTCGCGCCGTCTCGACGACAATCCGGCCAGCTTCCTGCTCGGCCGCGAACGCAACAAGGAGTTTGAGCCATGAAGTTGCTCGCCCACGTTTTCGCCGGGATGGCGATCGCCCTGTTGAGCGCCTGCTCGGTACTGCCCAAGGCGGAACCGCAACAGATCTACCGCCTGCCGGCCACGCCGCTGCCGCATGATGCCGGCGCGCCCGTGAACTGGTCGCTGCGCATCGACACGCCGCATGCGGAGCGCATGATCGACAGCTCGCGCATCACCGTGCTGCCGCAAGGCGACACGATGAGCGTCTACAAGGGCGCGCGCTGGAGCGACTCGGCCACGACGTTGCTGCGCAACCGCCTGGTCGATGCCTTCCGCGACAACGGACGCATCGCCGGCCTCAGCAGCGATGAAACCAGCCTGCAGGCGGACTACTTCCTGTCCGGCGACCTGCGCGCTTTCCAGACCGAGTACGAAAACGGCCAGCCCGTGGTGGTGATCCGCTTCGACGCGCGCCTGGTGAAAAGCAGCGGACTGCGCATCGTGGCCAGCCGCCGCTTCGACATCAGCCAGCCGGTGAACGGCACCGCGGTACCGCAGGTCGTGGCCGCCTTCGGGCAGGCCACCGATGCACTCGCCTCGCAGGTGGTTGGCTGGACGCTGCAGCAGCCACTGGATGGCCGCGACGTCCATACCAACTAGAAGTCTGTTCCCGATCTCGCTCGAACGCCTATTTTCCTCACCGTCATTCCGGCGCAGGCCGGAATCCAGTAACCGCACGGTTTGGTTTTGGCGAAGGCGATGGTGAGTGTTATCGCGAAAACCTTGCGTGGACGCCACTGGATTCCGGCCTGCGCCGGAATGACGGTGAGAGGCAATGAATGTCGCGGAGATCGTGCACAGGCGCCCAAACACTAGCGTCGCGACGCATCCACCCAGCGAAACGTCAGATTGATGCGCGGCCCCACTGCCGCGCTGGTCTTCGGCAGGTCGTGCACGTAGCGCTGTTGGGTATCGCCCGCCATGCGCAGCAAGCTGCCGTGGCCCAACTCGATGCCCAGCACATCCTCGCGCGTGGCTTCCTCGCGCGGCTTCAGGCGGAAGCGCCGCACCGCACCCAGGCTCAGCGATGCAATCACCGGCTGCGCCCCCAGCTCGGGCTCGTTGTCGCTGTGCCAGCCCATGGAATCGCGGCCGTCGCGGTAAAGGTTGGCAAGCACGCTGTTGAAGCGGGCGCCGCAGGCCTGGGCGATGCGGTCGCGCAATGCAGCGAGTGCCGGTGTCCACGGCCGCGGCTCGAAGCGAGTGCGCGAGTAGACGTAGGTCGCGTCCTTGTCGCCAATCCAGCAACTGAGCCGGGGCGAATCCACCTCGCGACCGAAGATGCGGATGCGATGGACTTCCCACGGAATCGTCGCGCGCAGCTCGGCCAGCAAGGCATCGGCTTCGTCCTGCGCCAACCAATGCGGCCATAACGAGAGTTCGGCATGGGGAAGCGGCAGCGGCTGCCAGCCATCGGCAGCCGTCTGGTCAAACAAGCCCACGCGTCACCCCGCGCAACGTCAACGGATGGCCGGAAACGCCGGCTCCACATCCAGCGTGGCCGCGCATACCGAAGCGAGTTCGAGCAGGCGCAGGTCCGACCCGCGCGCGCCCACCAGTTGCAAGCCGATCGGCATGCCGTCCGGCAGATAGCCCATGGGGATGTTCACTGCAGGACAACCCGCCAGGCTGGCGAAGCTGGTGAGGTCGGCCTGCGAATCGGGCACCGGGCCATCCAGCGGAAAGGCACCCTGCGGCGTGGTGGGCAGCACCAGCACGTCGATCTGCGCGAACAGGCGACGCATCTTGAGCGTGGCGGCATCCAGCACGCGATCGGCCGTCGCGTAATCGGCGGCGCTCTTGCCGGCGGCGTAGCTGAGCAGACGGCGGAAGTCTTCGGAGGCCCGCTGACCGGTGTCGGCCAGATCGGCGGCGAACGTGCCGAGCATCTCCGCTTCCATCAGCAGCAGACCGGCACGCCGCGTGCGGGCGAAATCCCAGTCGCTGAAGTCCACGGTGCGACGCTCGCCCAGTTCGCGCGGCCATTTCGACAGCGCTTCCTCGAACACGTTCACCACGTCCGGATGCACGCCGAGCGCCGCGAGGTTGGGCAGAAAACCCGCGCGCAGACGGCCCGGCTCCCAGTCGGGCGGCGACAGCGCGACGCGTCGGCGACGCGAGCGCGGGTCGTCGGCGTCATAGCCGGCCAGCACCTGCAGCAACACAGTGAGATCGTCCGCGCTGCGCGCGAGCAGGCCCACGGTGTCCAGCCGCCTCGCCGCCGGCACCATGCCGCGCGCGGAAATTTCTCCGTGCGTCGGCTTGAGCGCGTAGATGCCGCAATAGCTCGCGGGAATGCGCACGGAGCCGAGACTGTCTGACCCGACTGCCGCCACCGCCAGCCCCGCCGCGACCGCGGCCGCCGCGCCGCCGGACGAACCACCCGCCGTGTAGCCATGCCGATGCGGATTGTGCGTTGCGCCAAAGTGCGGGTTGTCCGTGACCGCGCCCAGCGCGCCCTCGTCCATGTTGGTCTTGCCGACCAGCACCGCGCCGGAGGCACGCAGGCGCGATACGACGTGGGCATCGTCCGCCACCGGCCGGCGGCGCCCCGCCAGGCCCGCGCTGGTCGGCCAGCCCGCCACGTCGAAGTTGTCCTTGAGGGCGATGGGGATGCCATCGAGCCGGCCGATCACGCCGTCGCGGCGGCGGTGCTGCGCGGCCAGCGCTTGCTCCTGCAGCATGGTCGAGCTCAGGCTGACGTAGGCGTTGAGTTCCGGATTGAGTCGCTCGATGGCTTCCAGATAGGTCTCGGCCAGGGCCTGCGGCTGCACGCGCTCCACCGCCAGCCAATGCAGCAGCTGACACATGGTGGCGCGACGCAGATCACGTTCGCTGATGGCTGGCTGCACATTCATGCTCTCTTCCCTGGCTTGCCCTGTGTGGATTATGGCGATGTCGGATGAAGGCTTTGCAAGGACCTGGCCACCGTTGCCCCCGGTGGCCCGAACCCGGACAATGCTCGCTTGCCCGTTCCATACGTCCGTGAACGGTATCGTGCCGCCCTAGCCCGTTGGAGTCCGCCGTGAGCGACCGCGAAATCATGGAATACGACGTCGTCGTCGTTGGCGCAGGCCCCTCCGGGCTCGCGTTCGCCATCCGCCTCAAGCAGCTGAAGCCGGACACCACGGTCTGCGTGATCGAAAAGGCCTCCACCATCGGCGCCCAGATCCTCTCCGGCGCGGTGATCGAACCGCAACCGCTGGATGCGCTGCTGCCGGGCTGGCGCGACAATCCGCCGCCGATCTGCGTGCCCGCCACCGAAGACGAGTTCTGGCTGCTCGACAAGACCGGCGGCCGCAAGCTGCCGGTGCCACCGGGCATGAACAACCACGGCAACTTCATCGTGTCGCTGGGCGCCATGTGCGCATGGCTGGCCCTGCAGGCCGAGGCGCTGGGCGTGGACGTGTTCCCCGGCTTCGCCGCGGCGGACAACATCTACAACGAAGACGGCTCCGTCGCCGGCGTGCGCATCGGCGACATGGGCGTGGCGAAGGACGGTTCGCACAAGGCCGGCTATACGCAAGGCATCGACATCAAGGCCAAGGTCACGGTGCTCGCCGAAGGCGCGCGCGGCAGCCTCACCAAGCAGCTGATCAAGCGCTTCGAGCTGGACAAGGACAGCGACCCGCAGGGCTATTCCATCGGCATCAAGGAGCTCTGGCAGGTGCCCGCCGGCCGCGTGCAGCCGGGCAAGATCGTGCACAGCTTCGGCTGGCCCGCCGACAGCCACACCTACGGCGGCAGCTTCCTGTATCACCTGGACAAGGATCGCATCGCGCTGGGCTACGTCAGCGGCCTGGACTACAGCGACCCGAACTACCAGCCGTGGGAAGCCTTCCAGCAGTGGAAAAACCACCCGTCGGTGAAGTCGCTGCTCGAAGGCGGCACCATTCTTTCGGCCGGTGCGCGTGCCATCGTCACCGGTGGCTACCAGTCGCTGCCGAAGGTGGAGATGCCCGGCGCGCTGCTGATCGGCGACACCGCCGGCCTGCTCAACGTGCCCAAGATCAAGGGCACGCACCAGGCCATCAAGAGCGGCATGCTCGCCGCCGAACACCTGGTCGCGAACGACCTGAACCCCGCCGGCTTCGACGCCAAGCTGCGCGCTTCGGACGTGATGGCCGAGCTGAAGAAGGTCCGCAACATCAAGCCCGGCTTCAAGAAGGGCCTGTGGTTCGGCATGTTGAACGCGGCGTGGGAAACCGCCGTCGGCGGCGCCTCGCCGTGGACGCTGAAGAACAAGGCGGACTGGTCGTCGCTGCACAAGCTGGGCGAATGCGAGGAGCCCAAGCGCGACTACGTGCAGCCGCGCGAACTGCCTCCGCGCGACCGCCTGGCGGGCGTCTATTTCGCCGCCACCGAGCACGACGAAGATCAGCCCGTCCACCTCCACGTGTCCGACACCAACGTGTGCGTGACCAAGTGCAGCGTGGAATACGGCAACCCGTGCACGCGCTTCTGCCCCGCGGGCGTCTACGAGATCGTCGACGACGAAGCAGGCAAACGCCTGCAGATCAACGCCGCCAACTGCGTGCACTGCAAGACCTGCGACATCAAGGACCCCTACCAGATCATCAACTGGGTAACGCCGGAAGGCGGCTCGGGTCCGAATTACCAGAACCTCTGACGAGAGGGCATGGCGCTGTACGCACGACTCACCTGGCGCCTCAAACGCCTGAACTACGCACTGCAGCGCCTGCGCGGCAGCGTGGCCCTGCGCGGCTGGCGCGGGACGTTCGCCCGCATCCGGCAGGAGTTCGAACACCGCCCGACGTTCGACGATACGCTGCACGTCGAGCCGCTCGACGTGCCGTTCGCGCCCTTTGTGCTGCCCACGTCGGAACAGCCGCAGGTATCGGTGATCATCCCGATCCACGGCAAGGTGGCCTATACGCTGGCCTGCCTGCGTTCGATCGCGCGGCACGCACCGAACGCCCCGTTCGAGGTCATCGTGGTTGACGACGCCTCACCCGACGACTCCACCGAACGGCTGGCGCACATCGCCGGACTGCGCTTGCTGCGCAACGAGCGCAACCTGGGTTTCGTCGGCAGCTGCAATGCGGGTGCCGCCGCGGCGCACGGGAATTTCCTGTTGTTCCTCAACAACGACACGCAGGTCACGCCGAACTGGCTGGACGGCCTGCTGCGTTGCTTCGCCGAGCGCGCCGACTGCGGCATCGCGGGAAGCCGGCTGGTCTATCCCGATGGCCGGCTGCAGGAAGCCGGCGGTCTCGTCTTCGCCGATGGCAGCTGCTGGAATACCGGGCGCTTTGAAGAACGCGATGCGCCCGCCTGGCGCTACCGGCGCGAGACCGACTACGTCAGCGGCGCGTCGCTGCTGATCCGTCGCGAGGTGTTCGAGCGCATCGGCGGCTTCGACCAACGCTATGCGCCCGCCTACTACGAAGACACCGACCTGGCCTTCGCCGTGCGCGCGCTGGGCCTGAAGGTCTATTACGAGCCCTCCAGCACCATCATCCATTGCGAAGGCATCAGTGCGGGCAACGACCTGCACGCCGGCATGAAGCGCCACCAGGTGACGAATCAGGCGACCTTCGTGGCGAAGTGGGAACAGGCGTTGCGAGCGCAGCCTCCGGTGGACACCTCGCTGATCCGTGCGATGCGCTGGCGCCGCCGCGGGCGCGTGCTTGTCGTCGACAGCATGACGCCCGAACCCGCCCGCGACTCGGGCTCGCTGCGGCTCAGCGCCATCCTGCGACTGCTCGACGAGCAGGGCTGGTCCATCTCGTTCCTGCCGGACGACGGCCGTGCTTCCGAAGATGAGATCCGCGCGCTTGGCGCGTTGGGCACCGAAGTATTGAGCAAGCCCTGGGTGCCCGACCTTCCGCACTGGTTACGCGCACATGGCCACGAACTGCATGCAGTCATGCTCTGCCGCCACACCGTCGCGGACCAATACGCCTCGCAGGTACGCAAGCTCGCTCCCAAGGCGCGCCTGCTGTTCGACACTGTTGACCTGCATTTCCTGCGGGAACAGCGCGCCGCCGAACTGAGCGGCAACGCCTCTATGGCGCGGCAAGCGCAGGCATCGCGCAAGAGCGAACTGGCGCTGATCGAGCAGTGCGACGTGACCTTCGTGGTGAGCCCGCATGAGCAGGCGCTGCTTGCGGCGGAACTGCCGCATTCGCGCATCGAGCTGCTGTCGAACATCCATGACGTCCATGGTTGCACCACGGGGTTCTCGCAACGGACCGATCTGGTCTTCATTGGCGGACAGGGCCACCCGCCCAACGTGGATGCGGTGAAATGGATGTCCCAGGAAATCCTGCCGCGTCTTCGCGAACAGCATCCGAACATGCGCATCCATGTGCTTGGCGATGTCACAGACGCTATGCGCGAAGCATTGGCCACGCCCGGGCTCGAACTGCATGGCCGCGTCGCCGACCTCGCGCCCTGGCTGGAAACCTCGCTGGCCTCGCTGGCTCCGTTGCGTTTCGGCGCGGGCGTCAAAGGCAAGATCAATATGGCGATGAGCTATGGCGTGCCCGTCATCGCCACGTCCGTCGCTGCGGAGGGCATGCACCTGACGGATGGCAAAGACGTGCTGATCGCCAACGATGCCGCTGCCTTCGCCGATGCCGTGAACCGCTTGCTGCACGACGAAGTGCTGTGGAACACCCTATCCAGCCAGGGGTTGGACAACGTGCGTCGACATTTCTCTCCGGAAGCTGCCGCCCGCGCGCTGCGCCAGGCGCTGGATTGACGGGGCATCCCCTGTCGTCCGACCATCCAACGCCAACGCGAAGACCCCATGAACGCCACCGATCTCGCCCGCCACTGCCTGTTCCACCTGTTGCGCGCCGGCTTTCGGCTCACGCCGATGCCTATGGCGACGCGCGATCGGCTGCGCCAGCGCTTCCTGGATCGGCATGCCACCCTGGTTCCCCAGGGTCCCCAGGGGCTCCCTCCTTCACGGGCCGGGGTCCCGCATCGCCCGCTGAGGCAAGCAGGCGGCACGGCCATCGGCTTTACGCCATATCGCCCAGGTACGCTGCCTGAGCCCCTGCCCGCCACGCTCGTTGCGTTCTATCTGCCCCAGTTCCACCCCATTCCGGAAAACGATGCGTGGTGGGGAAAGGGCTTCACGGAGTGGAGCAACGTCACGCGCGCACTGCCACAGTTCGATGGTCACGCGCAGCCGCGTTTGCCAGGCGAACTGGGTTTTTACGACCTGCGGCACCCCGACGTCATGCGCCGGCAGATGGAGCTGGCGCGTGAATACGGGATCGGTGCCTTCTGCACCTATTTCTACTGGTTCGCCGGCAAGACGCTGCTGGAAACGCCGCTGCAGGCGTGGCTGGACGACCCCTCGCTCGACTTGCCCATCTGCCTGTGCTGGGCCAATGAAAACTGGTCGCGCCGCTGGGATGGGCGTGCCGACGACATCCTGATCGGCCAGAAACATAGCGCCGAGGATGATCTGGCCTTCATTAGCTACGTGTCGCGCTATCTCGCTAATCCACGCTATCTGCGCGTCGACGGCAAGCCGATGCTGCTGGTTTATCGTCCTGGCCTGCTGCCCGATGCCAAGGCGACCGCGCAGCGCTGGCGCGAGTGGTGCCGCAGCCATGGATTGGGCGAGATCCATCTGGCCTACGTGCAGAGCTTTGACCGGGTGGATCCGCGCGACATCGGCTTCGATGCGGCCGTGGAATTCCCGCCCAACAACACGTCGCTGCCTCCGGTGACGGCTCACCAGCAACTCATCAACCCGAACTATCGCGGAGACGTGTTCGACTGGCGCACGCTGGCCGACCAAGCGATGAAGCAGGACGACCCTGCTTATCCGCTCTATCCCGGCGTCAACCCCGGTTGGGACAACGAACCTCGCCGGAGCGGCCGGGGGCGCGTTTACCTGCACGCATCACCTCGCGGCTATCGCGACTGGTTGAAGCAGGCCATCGTCACGGCACGCAGGCGCACACCGAACGCGCCGATGGTGTTCATCAATGCGTGGAACGAGTGGGCGGAAGGTGCGGTGCTGGAGCCCGATACGCGTCTCGGCCATGCGTGGTTGGAAGCAACCCGGCAAGCGCTGCAGCCCGCGCCGGCCATGGACGCCCGCCCCTGCGCCGTGGTCCATGCGTGGTATGTCGACGTGCTCGAAGAAATGCTGCTGGCGCTGCGTGACAGCGGCATCACATGGCGCACCATCGTCACCACCGCCCCAGAACGTGAGCAGCAGGTTCGCGCGTGCCTGGAAAAAGCCGGGTTCGTAGCCGAGGTCGAGGTATTGGAGAATCGCGGCCGCGATGTGCTGCCGTTCCTCCAGGTCGCCCAGCGGCTGCTGCACGAGGGTGTCCAGGTGGTGCTCAAGTTACACACCAAGCGATCGGAACATCGGGACAACGGCGACACATGGAGGCGGGAGCTGGTTCGCAAGCTCCTGTCACCGGAACGCGCAACGCAAATACTCCATGCGTTCCCGCAGCAACCCCGACTGGGTCTGGTGGCGGCCGAGGGACACATACAGCCGCTTGGCCATTTCTGGGGCGCCAATGAGGTCAACGTACGCTACCTGATCAACCGTCTCGGCATCGATGCCTCATCCTCCGTCGACCACGAACCGTTCATCGCAGGAACCATGTTCTGGGCCCGCCTGGACGCCATCCGCCCCGTTCTGGACGCCCACCTGGACCTGTGGGAATTCGAAGACGAATCCGGACAGGTCGATGGCACGATGGCGCACGCGGTGGAACGTGTTTTTACGCTGGCCGCGTCAAGCGTGGGCCTGGCCACGCGCAGCGCGGCCGACGTGTGTGGCCTGCCTGAGGCAGGAGCGGAAACCGCTCCTTATCCCTACGCACGACGCAGCCACCGAGATCAATAAGCCGGCGACTGGTGCCAGCGCCAGGCTGTCTCGATGATCTCGCCGATGTCCGTGAATTGTGGCTGCCAGCCAAGCAGGCGACGCGCCTTCTCGCTGGATGCCACCAGCACCGCTGGATCGCCTGGACGCCGCGCGTCCTGCACGTAGTTGATCGGCTGACCAGTGACGCGCCGCGCGGCCTCAATCACCTCGAGCACGGTAAAGCCCTGGCCATTGCCCAGGTTGAACAGATGCGCGCCGTCGTTCTCCTGCATGTAGTGCAACGACAGAAGATGCGCGGACGCAAGGTCGTTCACGTGCACATAATCGCGCACGCACGTACCGTCCCTGGTGGAATAGTCGTTGCCGAACACCTTGAGGCCGCCTCCCTGCCCCAGCGCCGCACGCAACACATTGGGAATGAGGTGCGTCTCGGGTTGATGGGACTCGCCAATGCCACCAGCCGGATCGGCGCCCGCCGCGTTGAAATACCGCAGGGACACCGAACGCAGTCCGTACGCTGCGGCGGCGTCCGCGAGGATGCGTTCCACCATCAGCTTGCTTGCGCCGTAGGGATTGATGGGCCGCGTCGCGTGGTCTTCGACGACCGGTACCGTGTCCGGGTTGCCAAACACCGAGGCCGTCGAGGAAAACACCAGCCTGGATACGCCCGCCCTCCGCATGGCCTCCAGAAGGTTGAGAGAACCCGTTACGTTGCTCTCGTAGTAGGCATAGGGTTCTGCTATCGACTCGCCAATCAGCGAGCGCGCGCAGAGGTGGATGACGCCGTCGAAGCGATGCCGCGCGAAGACCGCTTCCAGTGAGGCCGGGGCAAGCAGGTCCGCCACTTCGAGCATACCTGGAGGCACCGCCGCCGTATGTCCGGTCGACAGGTCGTCGAGCACCACGGCCTCATGGCCCTGCCCCAGGAGGTGCCGGACCATATGCGCGCCGATGTAACCCGCTCCGCCGCAAACCAAGATCTTCACGCCACCTTCCCCATGTCCGGGCCGATGCGGCGCACAACCATGCGCACCCGCATGGTGCTCCAAATCCGGTTAGAATAATCGATCAAACCATCGTCCAGGCTGCCTCCGGACCGCCTGCCACTCGAGGAAATACCACTGATGAAAATCTTGGTCGGCTACAAGCGCGTCGTGGACTACAACGTCCGCATTCAGGTGAAGCCCGATGGCACGGGCGTGGTGACGGATGGCGTGAAGCTCTCCGCCAACCCCTTTGACGACATCGCCCTCGAAGAAGCCCTGCGCCTGCGCGAAAAGGGCGTGGCCGAGGAAGTAATCGTTGTCGGCATCGGCCCGGCCGACCTCACCGCCCACCTGCGCAACGGCCTGGCCATGGGCGCCAATCGCGCCATCCACGTGGTGATGACCGACGCCGTGCAGCCGCTCACTGCCGCCCGCGTGTTCCAGAAGCTGATCGAGAAGGAGCAGCCGGGCCTGGTCATCCTGGGCAAGCAGGCCATCGACGACGACGCCAACCAGACTGGTCAGATGCTCGCCGCCCTGTGGGACCGCCCGCAGGCCACCTTCGCCAGCAAGGTCGAGATCACCAACGGCAAGGCCACGGTAACGCGTGAAGTCGACGCCGGCCTGGAAGTGATCGAGGCGGAACTGCCCGCCGTCATCACCACCGACCTGCGCCTCAACGAGCCGCGCTTCATCAAGCTGCCGGACATCATGAAGGCCAAGTCCAAGCCGATCGACACCGTCGAATTCGCTTCGTTGGGCGTGGAGGCCAACGACCATCTCAAGACCACGCACTACGCCGCGCCGGCCAAGCGCAGCAAGGGCGTGATGGTCAAGGATGCGGCCGAACTGGTCGCGGCGCTGAAGCAAAAGGGCCTGCTCTAAGCAGCCTCACGGAGACATGACATGAGCAAGATCCTCGTCATCGCCGAACATCTGGGCGGCAAACTGAACTCCTCCACCGCGCGCGCCGTGAGCGCCGCCGCGGCCATCAAGCCTGACGCCATCGACGTGCTGGTGCTGGCCGACAACGTCGATGCCATCGCCGCCGAGGCCGCCAAGATCGACGGCGTAAGCCGCGTGCTGACCGTCGCCCGCGCCGAGAACGCCCATCCGCTCGCCGCCGTGCTGGCTCCGCAGATCGCCAAGGCCGCCGCGGGCTACGGCCACGTGTTCGCCCCCTCCACCACCTTCGGCAAGGACGTGCTGCCGCGCGTTGCAGCCCTGCTCGGCGTCGCCCAGGTCAGCGACGTGATGAGCGTGGAAGGCAGCCACACCTTCAAGCGCCCGATCTATGCCGGCAACGCCATCATCACCGTGGAAGCCGATGCAGGCAGCACCGTGGTTGCCACCATCCGCACCGCCTCCTGGGCTGCCGCCGCCAGCGGCGCGAACAACGCCCCGGTCGAGGCGCTGAACTTCGACGTCACCCTGCCCTCGTACACCCGCTTCGTCGAGCTGCAGTCGGGCAAGAGCGACCGCCCTGACCTGCAAAGCGCCAGCAAGGTGGTCTCCGGTGGCCGTGGCGTGGGCTCGAAGGAAAACTTCGACATCATCTACAAGTTCGCCGACAAGATCGGCGCCGCCGTGGGCGCCTCCCGCGCCGCCGTCGACGCCGGCTACGTGCCCAGCGACCTGCAGGTGGGCCAGACCGGCAAGATCATCGCCCCCGAGCTGTACATGGCCATCGGCATCTCCGGCGCCATCCAGCACCTCACCGGCATCAAGGATGCCGGCACCATCGTGGCGATCAACAAGGACGGCGAGGCGCCGATCTTCGAGATCGCGGATATTGGCCTGGTGGGGGACCTGTTCAAGATCATTCCGGAGCTGGAGCAGGCTCTGGGGTAAGTTGAGGCAAGCGGTGACGGCGGTCGGATGCGGCCCCGGCCTGAAGATCATGCAATCGGAACGGTCTGGTGGTCGCCAGGGAGGGCGCCCCAGGCACGGGGGCCATGCCGTAACGCCTATCGTAGTAACATGCCATAGCGCATTTTCTTAAATGCGCTAGTGCTGACGCGACCAATATCGCGGTTCCTGGCATGGATACGATCTAGGGGCGTTCATGGATAGTTTGGCGGCGAAAGTTGAAGCGGAGTGCTTCCGTTCAGAGTGCGTACCTCTTTGCGTAGATCTGGACGGGACGTTGATCCGCTCAGATCTGCTGGTGGAATCCGCACTGGCGCTGCTATCACGCAGCCCGCTCTCACTGTTTTCCATGTTCGGCTGGCTATTGGGGGGCAAGGCCCATCTCAAGCGGGAAATAGCCAAACGGACGGTACTTGACGCTGCTCACCTACCCTATAACGACGAGGTTGTCGCCTGGGTACGAGAACAGCAGGCAGTCCGCCCGGTGGTTTTATGCACAGCATCGGATGCGGGGCTCGCCGAAACCGTCGCCAAACACGTGGGCGGCTTCGATGCCGTGCTGGCCAGTGACGGAGAGCGCAATCTGTCGGGCACCCAGAAAGCGCAGGCGCTGATTGATCGCTACGGTGAGCGTGGTTTCGACTATGTCGGCAATGCCAAGGTGGATCTCAAGGTCTGGAAGCATGCGCGCGCAGCCGTCACGGTGGAAGCCGGTTCTTCACTCAGGCAAGCGGCATCCCGTGTGACGACGGTGGACAAACGCTTCGAACTGCCTGGCACGAGCCTGCGGGACTGGCTGAAAGCTTTCCGGGTCCATCAATGGATCAAGAATGCCTTGGTGTTCCTTCCGATGCTCGCCGCGCACCGCCTTTTTGACGCGGACGCCGCGCTGGCGACCGTGCTGGCATTCGCCTGCTTCAGTCTTTGCGCCTCAAGCGTCTACATCACCAACGACCTGCTGGATCTCGCCTCAGATCGCCAGCATCACCGCAAGCGGCAGCGACCCTTCGCCGCCGGCCACCTGCCCCTGCTCGCGGGGCCCGTTGTTGCCATTGGCCTTCTTCTTGTCAGTTTTGGCCTCGCCGCCCTGCTGCACGAAGTATTCGTCGCGGTCCTTGCGGGTTACTACCTATTGACCAGCGCCTACTCGCTGCGTTTCAAGCGCATCGTCATGCTCGACGTGGTGGTCTTGGCCACGTTGTATACCAGCCGGATCGTCGCGGGCACGGCAGCGATCCATACCAAGCCGTCGTTCTGGCTGCTGGCGTTCTCCATGTTCCTGTTCCTCAGTTTGGCCATGGTGAAGCGATTTATCGAACTGCTCTCTGCCCAGAGGGCGGGCAAGATCAACGCCAGCGGCCGTGGCTACGACGTCGGTGACATACCGCTCGTTCAATCGCTCGGCGCGGCCAGCGGTTACCTGTCTGTCCTCGTGCTTGCACTGTATATCGACAGTCCGGACAGCCGCGCGTTGTACCATCACCCGCACTACCTGTGGTTGCTCTGCCCGGTACTGCTCTATTGGGTGAGCCGCACCTGGGCCATCGCCCATCGTGGCGTCATGCATGACGACCCGGTGGTATTCGCGGTCACCGACAGGCTCAGCCAGGTGCTGCTAATAATCTGCGCCACCGTCATCCTGTTCGCGATCCGATGAGCAAGGCCGGACAATCCTGGGGACGATACCCGAACGCAAGCCAGACCGTCGTTGCATTGAACGATCGCCGTGCAGAGCTGCCAGCATCCGCCGAATCGATACTGCCCTACGGCAACGGTCGCAGTTATGGTGATAGCTGCCTTAACGACGGTGGCACGTTGCTGCATGCCCGTTACATGGACCGTTTCATCCGTTTCGACGCACAGACAGGCGTGTTTGAGTGCGAAGCCGGCTTGCTCTTCTCCGAGATCCTCGACCTGGTCGTGCCGCAAGGCTGGTTTCTGCCCGTCACGCCCGGCACAAAATTCATCACCGTTGGCGGCGCTATCGCCAACGATGTACATGGGAAGAACCACCACAAGGCCGGCACATTCGGCCGCCATGTGCTGGAGTTCGAGCTATTGCGCTCCGATGGCAGCCGGCGCGTGTGCAGCCCGCAGCAAAACCCGGCATGGTTTGCCGCCACCATCGGTGGCCTAGGCCTGACTGGACTGATCACCCGTGTCACCATCCAATTGCGACGCGTGGCAGGCCCATGGATGAGCGCTGAGGTCTATCGGTTTCGCGATCTTTCGGAGTTCTTCCGACTCTCTCAGGCGTCGGACCGCGACTACGAATACACCGTGGCGTGGATCGACTGCGCGAGTCAGGGTAAAGCACTAGGGCGCGGCATCTTTACCCGTGCCAATCATGCGCCCGCGCATCCCGATAGCCGCCCCGGTGCCCCCTCGCGCCGCCTGCGTGTCCCTCTAACACCGCCGATATCGCTGATCAACCCGCTCAGTCTGCGTGTGTTCAACACTCTTTACTACCGCCGTCAACGTGAAAGCGTCAGTCACGTAACGATGCACTACGAACCTCATTTCTATCCACTCGACGGCATCGGAAACTGGAATCGCATCTATGGCCCGCGTGGATTCATGCAATACCAGTGTGTGGTGCCCCCGGCGGCATCGCTGGATTGCATGGAGGTATTGGTGAAGACCATCGCCGCCTCCGGCGAAGGATCGTTTCTGGCAGTGCTCAAGCAGTTCGGTGACATCGCATCCCCGGGCATGCTCTCGTTCCCCCGCCCTGGTGCCACCCTGGCGCTGGACTTCCCGAACAGGGGGGCTGGCACGCTCGCACTGCTCGATCGACTGGACGATATCGTGGCCGCCGCCGGAGGCGCGGTTTATCCCGCCAAGGATGCACGCATGCCTGCCCGTTACTTCAAACAATATTTCCCCGCCTGGGAATCCTTCAGCCATTACATCGACCCGAAGTTCTCTTCCAGCTTCTGGCGCAGGGTCACGGAGTAAGCATGCAAAAGGTCGTCATCATCGGTGCCACATCCGCCATTGCAGAATCCACCGCGCGCCTTTACGCCGCTCGCGGGGCGCAGCTGTTTCTGGTGGCGCGCAATGCCGTACGCCTGAAGGATATTGCCGACGATCTGCGCGTGCGCGGTGCCCCGGAAGTGTTCCAAGCGACGCTCGACGTGAACGACGTACAGGATCACGCACGCCTGATCGAACAGATCTGGACGTCACTGGGACACGTTGACGTATTGCTAGTCGCACACGGCACACTGCCCGACCAGGCGCGGTGCGAAGCCTCCGTGGAGTGGGCACTCAGGGAGTTTGGGACCAACGGTGCCTCCACCATCGCTCTGCTCACCGCAGTAGCTCCACGCTTCGAAACGCAGCGCAAGGGCGTGATCGCGGTCATCTCTTCCGTGGCGGGCGACCGGGGCCGCCAGAGCAACTACCTGTATGGGTCGGCGAAAGCAGCGGTGACCGCTTTCGCCAGTGGCCTGCGCCAACGCATGGCCAAGGTTGGCGTTAACGTGATCACCATCAAGCCGGGCTTCGTCGACACGCCAATGACGCGCGACTTCAAGAAGGGTGCGCTGTGGGCCAGGCCGGACGACATCGCTCTCGGCATTGCACATGCTGCCGACCGTGGGCGAAGCGTGGTCTACCTGCCTTGGTTCTGGCTGCCAATCATGCTGATCATCCGCCACGTTCCCGAATTCATCTTCAAGCGCCTCAAGCTCTAATGTCCATGAACAAGATCGACAAGCATTCCAAGCTCGTGCTGACTGGCGCGGCCGGTCTGGTCGGACAGAACCTGATCGTCGAACTGAAGGCCCAGGGCTATACCAACCTCGTCGCCATCGACAAGCACGCATACAACTTGGGCATTCTTCGCCAACTGCATCCGGACGTCCACGCGATCCAAGCGGACCTGGCCGAGGATGGTGATTGGACCGAATCCTTCGCCGGCGCGAGCTGTGTCGTGCAGTTGCATGCGCAGATCACCGGCAAATATACGGAACTGTTCACCCGCAACAACATCGACGCCACCAAGCGCGTGCTTGATGCGACACGTCGCCACGACATCCCTTACCTGGTGCACATCAGCTCATCTGTAGTGATATCGGTGGCCGATGACGACTATACGAACACCAAGAAGGCACAGGAAAAACTGGTCGTCGAGAGTGGCATCCCGCACTGCGTGCTTCGCCCGACCCTAATGTTCGGCTGGTTCGATCCCAAGCACTTGGGCTGGCTATCTCGCTTCATGGCCAAGACCCCGGTATTTCCCATTCCCGGTGACGGCCGCTACATGCGTCAGCCTCTATACGAGCGCGACTTTTGCCGTTGCATCGCGCGCTGCATCGAGACGCAACCGGAAGGCGACGTCTATGACGTCGTGGGCGACACGCGCATCGACTACGTGGACATCATCAAGACGATCAAGCGGGCGAAGGGCTTACATACCTTGATCGTGCACATCCCCTACGGCTTGTTCCACTTTCTGTTGCGCGTGTACGCAGTCTTCAGCGGCAAGCCTCCTTTCACGGCCGACCAGTTAAAAGCCTTAACTGCGGGCGACGAATTCCATGGCATTGATACAGAGAAGGTGTTCGGCTTTCGGCAAACACCATTTGCCGACGCCATCAAAGAAAGCTATTGCGACCCACGCTACAGCGCGATTGTTCTAAAGCGCTAACTTCAAGACCGGGGCGGCCCAGTACCGGAGCGGATCCACGGCCAGTCATCAGGCGGCAATAGTCGCGACGAGCGCGCCCCAAGGTAGCTGAAGCAACTTCCGGACACGGACCAGAAATGCAAGCAATGCAAGCCAAGACAGTGATCGAACCTTGGACTAGTCCATTCCTTTTTTTTGGATTGGCATTCATCCTTATGGCGTCCAAAAGTCCAGACTCACTTACAAACGCGCAGTTCTGGGCGGAAGATGGCAGCGTCTTCTTTCAACAGCAGTTTGGCTCCCATCTTCCTCGCATCGGCACCGCATATGCCGGCTATCTCCACGTGTTACCGCGACTAATAGCATGGCTTGCCTCATTCTTCAGCCATGGCAAGGCGCCGCTCATCTATAACCTATTTGCTTGTTTTATCACTTCGTGGAGCATGTGCTACACCGCATTGCGCTTGCGTCCGTTTCTGCCAATGGTGCTTACGCTCGCGATTTTCCTGCTAGCCCCAATCAACGGTGAGATCTTCGGCACGCTCACGAACGTTCAGTGGTTCACCCAGTTTGCACTTGTCGCGCTATGTATGCCGGTTGGAGATGGTTACCGAGAGGCTCGTAATGAAATATTTGTCTCGGTTCTTGTTGTGCTAATCGGGCTTACCGGTCCCGCCGCTATTTTCTTGACCATGATCAATCTCGGCATCCTGGGAGGGGCATGGATACTCGCACGTGTTCGTCCTTCTTGGCCGTTGTCCATGGGACTCCGCCAATACGTAGCGCGACTGCCTAGCCTACGAATCATTCTTATCGCGCTCTGCGCGCTAATCCAGCTTCTTTTCGTGGTGACGAATTCGCCAGCCGCAACGAATGAAATCACCGGCATCGCACAATACGGCATACCTAAGCTCATAGGCGTGATGCTTGGCCACATCATTCCAGTTCACGTGTTCGGATTCCATTTCATTCCACCCGTATTGTGGCTCCTGATCGAATTGGCCCTCGTGCTAACCATCGTGCGTTCGGTGCGACTCCCGTTCGAAGCAAAAATCAGCATTATGCAGCTGCTAGCCTTCAGCCTACTAGTTGCATTCAGCGCCGCAGCTCTGAAGGACACGCGAGCCATGCTCCAATTCGCGACAAGCGACCGCTACTTCTATACGTTGAAGTTCGTGTTCTGGTGGATGACCTACCTTGCACTGGCTAGCCGGACTCTAGGCAGACAGACAGATTCACTCGCACTCGTGCTCTGCACGATCATTTACGTCGCGCTGATAAATGGAGCCCCCCTCCAGCGAAAGAACCTGCAAGATCTAGAATGGAAGAAGCATGCAACTGAATTGAAGGCACAAGGCCCTCACTACCTGCCTATCAATCCTTCGCCTTGGGCTGTGAAGGTCATCACACGTCCCGCTGTTGATAACTCGGCCACGGCTCAGTGACCAGCGCTGGAATCCTATAGCCACAAGCGTTGCAATGATTCCCTCAATCGCAGCCTCATCCACGCCCTGACAGACCAATCACTAACGACCAGCCAACCACTTAGCAGAGAAATGCCGTGAACAAACAAAGAATAGCCGTGCTCGGTGCCGGCCCCATGGGCCTCATGGTCGCTATGGAGCTGCTGAAGCAAGGCCATGATGTCGATATCTATGAACGTGATGACCGCATTGGAGGCATGTCGGCTAGTTTCAACTTCGAAGGACTAGAGATCGAGCGGTATTACCACTTCATTTGTAAAACCGACTTTCCATTGTTCCAGTTGCTGGACGAGCTAGAGCTGTCGGACAGGCTGCGCTGGACAGATACGAAAATGGGCTTCTTCTACAACGGCAAGCTCTACAAGTGGGGTACGCCGATGGCCTTACTCACTTTTGACGGGCTGAGCCTGATCAGCAAGTTCCGTTACGGCCTGCATGCCATGTTCACTAAGAGCATCAAAGACTGGCGCCCCTATGATCGCATGAACGCCACAACCTGGTTGCGTAGGTGGATCGGCGAACGAGCATACAACGTGCTCTGGAAGAGCCTCTTCGAACTGAAGCTGTTCGAATACAGCGAGAATATTTCTGCCGCGTGGATTGGCACCCGCATCAAGCGTGTGGCCCTGTCGCGCCGCAGCCTTATGCAGGAAACCATGGGGTACCTTGAAGGCGGTTCAGCTGTACTGCTAGAGAAGATGGAGCAGTTCATCGTGAAGAACGGCGGTCGCATCCACCTGAGATCAGGCATTGACCGTGTGGAAGTACGAGATGGCAAGGTGTCAGGCATCGTCATCAATGACGAAACCATCTCCTGCAACAGCGTGATTTCCACGGCGCCCATCCAGTACGTTCCGCGATTGGTTCCAACCCTTCCCGCCGATTTCGTCGAACGAATCGAAACCATCAAGAACATCCCGGTCGCCTGCGTCATCCTGAAGCTCAAGCAGCCCCTAAGCGAGAACTTCTGGATGAACATCAACGATCCTTCGATTGAGATCCCGGGTGTGATCGAGTACTCCAACCTCAACAAGATGTCACCCTCGATCGTATATGCCCCCTTCTACATGCCCAAGACGCATCCGAAGTGGTCCGAGAGTAATGAAACGCTGATCGAGGAAGTGATTGGTTACCTGCACAAACTCAATCCTGCGTTCCGTCCGGACTGGGTGTTGGCAAAGCATTGCCATCGTTATGAGTTCGCCCAGACCATCTGCCCGCCTGGGTTCTATGACATGCTGCCCAGCATGAAAACGCCTGTGGATGGTTTCTTTATGGCTGACACGGGTTATTACTACCCAGAAGATCGATCAATCAACGAGAGCATCGAGGTCGCCAAGGCTCTGGCGACTGCAGCGATCGGTACGCAGGCACTCTAGGATGAACAGGCAGTTCGTGCTGTTCCTCTTCGCAGGCGGCGTCGCCGCCTGCGTCAATTTCTTCTCGCGCATGCTGCTTAGCCTCTGGCTAGTCTACGGCGCAGCCATCGTCGTTGCCTATGTGCTGGGCATGATTACCGCGTTCGCGCTCAACCGCGCATTGGTCTTTAGGCGTGTTAGTCATTCCATGCGGCATCAGGTGTTTTGGTTCACCGTGGTGAATCTAGCGGCGGTGCTACAGACTCTTGCAATTAGCCTCCTGCTTGCCGAGTGGCTATTCCCGCGCATGGGGCTTACCTGGCATCCTGAAACGGTTGCCCACGCTTTTGGCGTTGCAGTACCCGTGGTGACCAGCTTCATTGGCCACAAGTACCTCTCATTCAAGAGCCACTGATCCGGCCAACGTAGCGTGAAGCGATCGGGTAAGGCCTCCACCCACATTATGCCGCCTCACGCGAATGCTCGTTGCTGCCGGCCTTGCATATCCCTTGATTATGAGCCCCGAAGGGTACGGCGAACGTAAGGACGCCAGGCATGCCCAATCGCCTCCTGGCCATAGTCGCCCTTCGCTGAAACGCTATCAGTTGGGGCAAGATTGCTAACGAACTCCGCGAACGGCGTCCAGATCAGTCGACGGCCGCTTGCTGACAGTCGGCGGCATAGCTCGGCCACGGCAGTGCTTTCTTCGCACTCGGCAGAGAGTCCGCCAGCAGCCTGGTAGCAAACTCTATCTATCATCAGTGAGTCAAAGGCCAACAGCGACACATTTTGGGTAAGCCAGAGCAGATTCAGCGGTCCAGCGGTCGCTGAAGGCATCCCAGCCCCGAAGCTCCATCCCTTGCCGCCATCGTCTTCCAGCATGATGGCTTGCCGAACGAAGCCGCACTGGTCGAAGACCTTGCCTCCTGCGGCATCGACGTTGGCCCGGGCCACGTGAGCCATCAGCTCTCCGAGGCTGCTGCTGCGCAATGGCGCGGTTCCGGCCCTGACAAACAGAAGTAGACTTCCATTGGCGATCGAGGCGGCTGCGTTGCATGCATCTGCGAAGCCATAGTGCCGCGAAATCCCCTCGGCCACGATGACCTCTCCTCCCGCGCTCGTCACCTCGCACACCATCAGTTGACCCGCTGAATCAGGGAAGATGGCCCACGCATCCACGCTCGCTGCGTAGTGTTTCGCTTGCTCTATCACCTCGTAGGTTGCTTCCATTGAGTCGCCGGAGATTCTGGCATCCACGATAACGCTGACCGTCAGTCCGGAGGGAACCGCCCGCTTTATCCGAAATGACCCAGGAATCCAAGGTAAGCGACACACATGCGCACCATCCTCACCCAAGCGGGCCAGATGATCCTGAATAGCCCGTTCGGCTGCCAGCGACGCGTAGGGCTTGATCGTGACGTCGCCGGCGGTCGAGTTTTCCGATACTCGCCAGTGATACAGAATCCGAGGAATGTGGCCAACCCGCTCCTGACCAACAGCATCAGAAACACGCAACGCTAGGTCCCAATCCTGACTACCTTCATAGCCCAGCCGGAAGCCGCCCAGATGGCAAATCACGTCGCGGCGATAAGCAGCGAGGTGGCCAATGAAATTCTGGCCCTCCAAGAGCTCGGGCGCGAAATCCGGCTTGAAGTAGGGGAAGTACTTTCTTCCATCCGGCGCGATGCGGTCCTCGTCCGTGTAGATTAGTGCCAGATCCGGTTGCTCATAAGCCATGGCGGCGATGGCCTCCAACGCCTCGGGGTGCAGCATGTCGTCGTGATCGAGCAGGACGACGTACTCGCCCAGGGCCAGCGAAAGGGCAAGGTTGCTCGCAGCCGAAATGTGGCTGTTCTGCTTGCATCTGGCAACCTTGATCCGCCCATCACGGAGCCCGTATTCACTTAAAACCTTCAGCGTCCCTTGAGCGACGGAAGCATCGTCGGCCACGCAGAGTTCCCATCGGCCATAGGTTTGCCGCAGCACGCTGTCGAAGCATGCCCTCAACAAATGCGGAGGCGTGTTGTACACGGGAATGATGATGGATAGCAAAGGCCCTTCTACCGTCACGTCGCCGCCATCGCGTCGAGCCGCAGGACCAAATTGACTGGATTTGACCCGCTCGTCGCCAGGCTCCCATCCCTCATCCGTCGCCGGACCGCCGTACAGTATGTACAGCTGACCGGCCAACTGACGAACACCACCAAGTAAAAGGCTCCTCCGACTCCGCCACAGCAAAAGTGGCCCTGATCTGCGCAGAGCACCTACAAGCAAGCTAAGGAGGGCGCGCAGGCGCCCCACGCGTTGAATCTTGAAGAAAAGCGGAGTCACGCCGTCTAGCCAAAGCCCGAGCCTTCTCGTTGGCCAGCGAAGAAGCACCAGCCCACGGATGGGCGCATTCGATGTTCTGCGCAAATGCCCCAACGGCATCCGAAGCTGCTCCCTGAAGCCGCCTTCCCCCAGGTCCGGATACAGCGCCGGTGAGCGACAATTGCACGCATCGCCGTCCAACTCGATGTCAATCCAGTACCAACCGGATGCCCACCCTCCATCTTCTTCGACGACAAGACTGAAGGTTCGGAGAAATACATCTCCTTGCGCGGTGGTCAAAAGATTCTCCCTTTGTCCTCGCCTTCTTCAGACTTGGGCGCTCGCCTGAGGCAAGGCCGTCTAGGCACTCAATTACTGGCCGATCGCCGTCAGCGTCGCGCAGGGCTTTGCGAGATGTCCAAACACGGTCTGTTCGATAAGCTCCAACTGATTGAACCAGCCATATCTTTCAATGGACCTGTCATGGGCGACCTGAGCCAGGCGCGGATAGTCATCAAGGCGCTGAATAAGGTTACGAATCGCATCCAACCAACCGGAGCTTGACGAGATGAAGCCGTTTTCGCCGTTGACGATAGCGCTGGCGTAACTATGAATAGGCGTAGCTATCGTCAATGTCCCCACCGCCGCCGCCTCGAAGTACTTCAGCTCGGACTTGCAGTTCGTGAACCCGTTATCCAGAAGGGGAACGATATTGATCTCCACCAGTCCCATCAGCCGCTGTAGGTTGATGAAATCGTGCAGCGGATAGAACTCGATTCGTTCTGCAAACGCCTCAAGTCCCCCCTTCATTTCAAGGAAGCCGACGACCAGCAACCTCACCCTGCTATCTTCCCTCATGATCGTCGCCAAGGCCTTCGCCACCATTGCAAAGTCATGGTTATGCGTAGGCGTCCCACTGAAGTAACCAATGTGGATATAGCCATTACGCTTGAAACCACCTTGCACCTTCTCCCGATAAATCGGGTCAGAAATGGCTAGCTGCTCCTTGTTCAGGAAGTTGGGAATCACGCTGGCGGGAAGACCCGAATACTCGTTGAGACGAGCAGCGAGATAGGAGTTGGTTCCTATCGCGGCATCGCACATCCGTAGCGTTGCGCCCATACGACCAATCCAACCAAACCAGTGATCCCAGGTTTCGTTGGCTTCGATGCTCTGATCAAGCGTGCGTAAAATCAGATGCGCATAATCCGTATTGAACACTAGGTCGTCGACATCGAATATCACACGCTTACCCTGCAACTTTGCGCGGGTAATCATTTGGTTGACGTGCTGATTGTACTTGGTCCGGCAGATAACAATGACATCGGCCGCATCCACCACGCGGTTGAGATGCTCACGGTCGTCCAGACCGAAGAAACCCGCCCCGATGTCGGAGCCAAGCTCTCGCAAAACCTGGATCATATTGTAAACACGATAGCGAAATGTGCTCGTATCGGGTCGCTCGTAGAAGTACGCGACACGACGCGCGCCATCGCAAAGTTCCCGGAACCGTGTCTCAAAAGGGATATTCCAAGGGTCTTGGTAAGCGTGAACGGGCTGGTTGACCAGGAACATCGAAATTACCTCAACTGCTCGACGATTGCCGCCAAACTTGTTTCCCACGACGTCGAGAGATGATGGTGCTTGCCGCTGGGCCTACCCGTCTTCTGCTCGGCTTCTGCCCGAACAATCATCGCGCGCAACCCTTCCTTGAGCGACTTGGCGTCCGGTTGGACGCAGATAATACGACTGGAATAGTTCTGCAGATCGCGCTTGACGCCGAATTGATTGGTCACCACCAATGCACCCGTAACGGCCAAATCCAGTGGTGGATAGCTGGGGTGTGGCGTAGCCATGAGACAGAGCCCCAGATCGATGCTTGCTATGAATGCGCTGTAATCACGCCACTCCATCGTTGGGAGAACGATAGGCTCCAACACGCCACCAAGCCTCAGCTTGGGCACGTCCTTGCCCACGAAATACACATCCCACGATTTAGGGTCAAGAATACCTTCAGCTACGACCTCGTCGAGAACCTCGATGCCACGATAGAAAAGGTTTCGCAAGTTGTTCGGCCTTGCGTAAAAGAAAAACTTCAACCTCTGCTCATTGCCTGGGTTGGGCGCCCTTAATATCTGGTTCGGGAAAGCCGGCTCAAACCACATCGCATGGCTGGCCATATGCTCCAGGCCCGTGGATGTAAAATGACGAAGCAACATTTCCGTATTGATGATGAATCGAATGTCCTCTCGCATCAGGACTTCCTGGCAACGCAACCAGTCATCGCCATGCGGGTAGAACATCCGCTCGTCTTCTTGCAGAAGATAGTCGATGCGTGAAGGAGGAATACTTCCCAGGACGCAAGCCGTCGTCCACCAGGAGGTAGTCAGGAATCGATCCCCTTCGCAAACATCCAATTGCGCACGCTCGTCGGAAACGCCTACCTGCACGAACTCGACGTCATCGACGTATTTGATGCCATTGCACTCCAGCACATGCGCAAAACCCGAGGCATCAGGCGCCTCTGTGCGGGTCACGACGCGCAGCTTGGCTCCCGTCCTCTTTGCCAATAACACTGAGAGAATGATGGCGGTTGCAACGCCACCAAAAAGCGACCCCGAATTGATACTGTCTGTAACGAGATTGATGCGCGCGCTGGGTCCTGGGGCTGAATACACCGGCAGCGGCTGAATGGGCGCATAGGAACGCTTGATCAACGCACGCACATCCAGCGTATCCGCTGCGATCGCCCGCAAGTCAGCCGCCGACGGAGTCATGCCAGCCGACCGCTGTTCCTGCCCCAACATGTGGTGCAAAGCTGATTCACGTCCTTTGACGATTCGTCGGACCAGCCCCCTGACACCCTTGTTTTGCCAGTACCAGGTAATCTTCTCAATGAGATTCACTCATTTACTCCATAAACGTCGCGTGACCTTAACGACTGCCACTAACTAATAAGTGCTGTCCGATGACACACTTACGATCCGCCCTCAACGATCGGTCCAGATCGGTAAAACGAAATCCGCTCACGGGCGTCGTGGCGTGAATGCCTTCCTGACGAGCCAGCGTCGACTGCGCACCTGCATCCGTAGCTCTTCTAGCTCGTTTTGCAATCGCTGTGTCAAAAGCTCTCCCCCGTGGATCCGATCTAAGGCGTCCTTCAGCTTGGCGTGTGCATCTTCGCGCTGAACTTGGGCCTCTTCCAACCGAGCCTGAGCCTCTTCCAGACGGATTTGGCGCTCTTTCGCCACAGCCCGAGCTTCGGCACGCCCCTCTACTAGGGAAAGGTGTTCGGATTCCAACCTAAGTAGTTGCTCCGTAATCACGGCCATTCGCCCTTCCAGTTGGGCGTAATGCTGGACTTTATCAAAATACTGGGCTTCCAAATGTCTCACTGTTTCCTTCATCTGGTGTTCGAGCTGATGGATACGTTCAATTCGCTCCTGTGACAGCCGTGCGAGCTCATCCCGGGCAGCCTCGGCGTCGCCCAGGTTGGCGATAATCTGCTCCAGCGGGCGCTCAAAGAGTTCAGACGCCCCGACAAAGCGTGTATCCCAATCCTCAAGGGGACGCCAATTCCCGCTAGCCATGGCATCGCTGCACAACTGAAACAGCTCTTTCAGCAGTAACGGGATTTCCTGGCGGCGCAAAGAGCCCGGCACCAGACTATGATGTCGGTCTTCAGGACTGAGAAAACCGTCGATCGCAGCAGCTTCATTGGCGATGCTCTCCTCCCAGTCCAGGCCAAGCTGCCTGCCGACCCTGGACAGATTCGAACGCCAGTCGGTCAACAGATCACCGTAGGTGAGCATTGATCGGGGAACACCATGCGTTGCCCTGATGGACTCCGATAAATGCCTTGCCCACATCAGGTAAGAGTGTCCGTGGGACCAGCCATCACGAACTGCCAAAGAATCCGCGACTTCGAGTGGATCCCTGACCATCAGAAGCGCCGTCGCACGAATGTCAAGCCGCTGGAGTGCGGCAAGCCACAGCGGCATCAAACGACACATACGAGGATCCTTTACAGACCACAGTCGCTTACCATCAAAGTCTCGTTTGATAAGCGCACAGATCTCGTCCACCGCGAACAATGCGGCCGGCGAGTGCTGCCAGCCGTCAGGAAGCTCGCGCATGTCATGCCAAGTTCGTCCGAGTGACTCCAGTAGACGATCATGGATTTCGACTGCGTCACTGTGCTCCCAGAATCCCTTCTTGTTATCGTTTTGTGGCGAAAGTAGCCGATCCCCCAATTCGGCACCCAGCAGGCTCAAAACCCTTGTTGCCGCTGAGGTACCGCTGCGATGCATGCCAAGCACCAACACCGCCGTGTCTTGGCCCTTAGAGGCAGACTCAGTCATGAACTTCTCCCTCCAGGGTGAGTTGCGACTGCACGCCAAAATCCACATACCCAGTTGCCAGGCGACCGGGATCTGGCAGGACTCGGAACAACACGGCATCGATGACTCGGTCCAGGAAGGTCTCCTCCTCTCCCACGCGACCACGAATACCGGCATTCATAAAGTAAGTGCCTGGTGCCAGCAGGCATCGGAACCGGAACCTTACCGTGACGGAAGTGCCGGCCTGCACGAAATCAATTGCATCTAGAGGCTGGGAAGTCACTGCGCCGCCAAGCTCCAGCCCCGACACGGATTTGATCAACATGCCAAAACGCACTGCGGCCGAAAGCTTGTCAAACTCCGCGCTATACACGAATACATACTCTGCACCGGATCGCACGACATTGACACGCTGGCCACCGGGCGTTTCCAGATGCGGGTCTACTACCCTACCGCCCCGGGACTCAAAGCGAAGCTCGCTCTGCGAACGCAGGCCTGGATCAAAATAGGCGTCGGGAATGTCTTCGCCAGGCATATCTTCTGGACGCTGGACAGCTATATTGGCGGCATCTGAGCGAACGTTCCCGGCGCGAGTGCCTGATTGCTCGAGCAGTTCCCTTCGATATTTGTCGCGGATGCCCTTCGCCACGGAATCCGGCGCGTAAAGCAACTTCTGGTAGTGAGACACCACACGCTTTGGCGTACCGATGGCCAATAGCTCGCCTCTATCCAGCAGGATAGCGCGATTGCACAACTCCAACACGGTACCCGCCGAATGCGAAACAAAAAGCACGGTGGCGCCATCGTTGCGAATGCGCTCGATTCGAGCAAAACACTTCCGCTGGAAAGCCTCGTCACCGACGGAAAGTGCTTCGTCAACGATGAGAATGTCTGGCGTCACGTTGATCGCCACGGCAAACGCCAGACGAATGTACATGCCACTTGAATAGCTCTTGACGGGCTGATCAATGAAGTCACCGATGTCCGCGAAAGCCACTATTTCATCGAACCGCGCTTCTATCTCCATCCTTGTGAGGCCAAGCAAAGTCCCGTTGAGAAAGACATTTTCCCGGCCGGTGAACTCAGGATTGAAGCCGGCGCCCAGCTCGAGCAAAGCCGCGATACGGCCATTTATTTCCACGTTGCCGAGCGTAGGCGCAAGCGTGCCGCAGATCAGCTGGAGCAGCGTGGATTTACCGGATCCATTGCGGCCAACGATACCGACGGTCTCACCTCTATGCACTTCGAAATCAATGTTCGATAGTGCATGGAACTCTCGATACCAACGACGTTTGGCATCGCCTGCGGCAAACATCTGCATGAGGCGATGATGAGGCTTGTCGTACACCGGGAACGACTTGCACAAGCCCGAAACTCGGATCGACACGTCAGAGGACATCGGCAAATCCTCGACGAGCCGTCATGAAAACCACATAGCCCAGATACGTAAACATGAGCGCACCAAGAGCATAGAGCCCGAGACCCGCCCAGTTCGGAAAATGTCCCCAGAGTGCCACTTCACGCGACTGGTCGATGATGAAGCTCAGCGGGTTAAATTCAAACAACCAACGCACCTCCGGACTGACTGAGGAGATTGGCATGATGGCCGTGGAGGTAAACAGCAATGCAGTCACCAGAACGCCAGTGACCTGCCCGATATCGCGGAAATACACCCCCAGCGCAGACAGCCACCAAGATACGCCCAACGTCAGAATCACCAGCGGCGCAACTGTGAGCGGGAAAAGCACGACCTGCCAGACAAACTGGCGTTCAAGCACTAACTCCAGAACAAAAAAAGCCAACAGATTCGTCAGTAAATGAAAAAGAGCGGACAGCACCATCGGCCACGGCAGTATTTCCAGAGGAAAAATCACCCTCTTCACGTAGCTCGGGTTGCTGACCACCAGCGCTGGCGAACGGCCTATGCATTCAGCCAAGAAGCCGTGAATGATCAGACCGATAAATAGAATAAGGGCGAAGTTGTGCACCCCCTCCGCCGGCTGGGGCCACCGGCTCTTCAGGATACTGCCAAACGCCAGCGTGTACACCGCCAGCATGAGGAAAGGACTGATCAGCGCCCACAACAAACCAAAGTTCGCCCCTCGATATCGCCCGTGAATTTCACGGCGCGTCAACTCGAGGATCAGCGATCTATGCCGAATGGCCACATGAAAGGGCCCAGTGAATTTAGAACCAGCCATTCTGGTGGTTGCCTTCGTTAATCTGCGGATGACTGCGAAGTAGATAGGAGGCAGCGACTTCAGCGCAACGCGTCATCGAGTTCGTTTCGCAAATCGGCAATGTCTTCCACGCCAACCGAAAGGCGAATCAGGCTATCGCTGATGCCCAGGCGCTTGCGATTGGCCGGAGGAATGGAGGCGTGCGTCATAATGGCCGGGTGTTCGATTAGGCTTTCCACGCCGCCAAGCGACTCGGCAAGCGCGAACAGGTGACAACGCTCCAGGACGTTGCGCGCCTTTTTCTGACCGCCCTTGACTTCCACGCTGATGATGCCGCCAAAACCGTCCATCTGCTTCTTGGCCAGCGCATGCTGGGGATGGCTCTTCAAGCCTGGATAGATGACCCTGTCGATCGCAGGGTGCTTTTCCAACCAACGAGCCAGGTCCAGCGCACTGGCACAGTGCTGACGCATGCGCAGGTGCAGTGTTTTTAGGCCACGCATGGCCAGGAAGGCATCAAACGGGCCAGATACGGCACCCACCGAGTTCTGAAGGAACCCCATCTGTTCCACCAACTCGTTGTCGCTGCCAGCGACCACAATGCCGCCGACCATGTCGGAGTGACCATTCAAATATTTGGTTGCCGAATGCAGCACCAGATGCGCGCCAAATTCCAGCGGACGCTGCAGCATTGGCGAGCAAAAGGTGTTGTCCACGACAAGGATCAGGCCATGCTTGTGGGCAAACTCGCCGAGCCTCGCCAAATCCACTAGCTTGAGCATGGGATTGGTCGGGGTTTCCGCCCAAATCATGCGGGTATTGGGCTTCAGTGCAGCCTTGAGTGCCTTGGTGTCATTGAGATCGATGAACGTGAAGTCCAGGCCTGCCGAACGGCGGCGCACGCGCTCGAACAAACGATAGCTGCCCCCATATAGGTCATCCATCGCAATAACGTGACTTCCGCTGTCCAGCAGGTCCAGCACGGTAGCTGCAGCGGCCAAGCCGGAGCCGAACGCGTAACCAGCCTTACCACCCTCCAGGTCAGCCACGCACCGCTCATAGGCCATGCGCGTGGGATTCTGGGTGCGTGAGTATTCGTAGCCTTTGTGAACGCCGGGGCTACTCTGGACATAGGTGGACGTGGCGTAGATCGGCGTCATGATCGCGCCGGTGAAGGGGTCTGGGTGCTGCCCCGCGTGGATGGCTCGCGTACCGAGCCCAAGTACTGTTTTTTTCTTGTTCGTCGCCATGATCACCACGTCAGAAAGCCGGGCCATAAGCCCGATCCATGATTTACCCAAGGATACCGGTAACCGACCTATTTTAGCCGGGAAATGCCCTCCCCGCCGGCACCAGATGAACAGGCCCGTAACTGACTCGTATAAACCGGTGTCTCAAAAGGCATTCGGCCGGGTTTGCTTGAGTTTTCTGGCTTCCCAAAGCGTGACAGAATGGCGAAACATTATTTTCGCCAGTCAGGACTTATGACGACACTGCTAGTTACCGGCGGAGCCGGCTTCATTGGTGCCAATTTCGTGCTTCAGGCCATTGCCCAGGGTCACAGGGTAGTGAACCTGGACAAGCTCACGTATGCGGGCAACCTGGACACTTTGGCGTCGCTGGAGGGAAACGAGCGCCACATCTTTGTGCAGGGCGATATTGGCGACCGCGAGCTGGTTTCCAGTCTCCTGAAGACCCACAAGGTGGACGCAGTCGTCAATTTCGCCGCTGAATCGCACGTCGACCGCTCGATCGACGGCCCTGCTGCGTTCGTCGAAACTAACGTTGTGGGCACACTGGGGCTGCTGGAAAGCAGCCGAGACTACTGGCGTGGGCTGGATGCTTCGGCAGGCAGCGCCTTCCGCTTCTTGCACGTATCCACCGATGAGGTCTATGGCTCGCTTGGCCCGGATGGCAGTTTCAAGGAAACCACGGCCTACGCGCCCAATTCCCCGTATTCGGCCTCCAAGGCCGCGTCGGACCATCTAGTTCGTGCGTTCCATCACACTTACGGCCTGCCCACGCTGACCACCAATTGCTCGAACAACTACGGCCCCTATCAGTTCCCTGAAAAACTGATCCCGCTGATCATTCAGAAGGCCTTGGCCGGCGAGGCTCTGCCGGTTTATGGCGACGGCCTGAACATCCGCGACTGGCTGTACGTTGGCGATCACTGCACTGCAATTCAGCGCGTCCTTGAGGCCGGTCGCGTCGGCGAAACTTACAACGTGGGTGGCAACGCTGAGCGCGAAAACCTGACCGTCGTGAGGACCATTTGCGCCCTGCTGGACGAGCGCCATCCGCTGGCGGATGGTCGACGCCGCGAGTCGCTCATCACGTTCGTCAAGGACCGCCCCGGTCACGACCGCCGCTACGCCATTGACTCCTCCAAGCTGCAGAACGAGCTCGGCTGGCGCCCCTCGCAAACATTCGAAACTGGCATCACCCGCACGGTCGATTGGTACCTGCAGAACAAGGCATGGGTTTCCCGCGTACTTGACGGCAGCTATCGCATGGAGCGGCTCGGCGCATGAGCAATCAAAAGGGCATCATCCTTGCCGGCGGCTCTGGCACGCGGCTGTATCCCATCACGCAGGCGGTGAGCAAACAGCTTCTGCCCGTGTATGACAAGCCCATGATCTACTACCCGCTTGCCACGCTTATGCTGGCGGGTATCCGCGACGTCCTGGTCATCAATACCCCGCATGAACAGGCGCTGTTCCAGCGCCTACTGGGTGATGGCAGCCAGTGGGGCATCAATATCACGTATGCGGTGCAACCTTCGCCGGATGGTCTCGCGCAAGCCTTCATCATTGGCCGCGAGTTTGTCGGGAACAACCCGAGTTGCCTTGTGCTGGGCGACAACATCTTCTATGGCGTAGGCCTTACTGAGCGCATGAAGCGCGCCTCAATGCGCGAGCGCGGCGCTACGGTGTTCGGTTACTGGGTCAAGGATCCGGAGCGCTACGGCGTGGCCGAATTCGACGTTGCAGGCAAGGTCGTCGGTCTTGAGGAAAAACCGACCGAGCCGAAGTCCAACTATGCGGTGACCGGCCTGTATTTCTATGATCATCGCGCACCCGATTTCGCGGCCGAACTGAAGCCTTCGCCACGCGGTGAGCTGGAAATCACGGATCTCAATCGTTGCTACCTCGACGACGAATCGCTGCATCTCGAGCAACTCGGTCGCGGCTATGCGTGGCTGGACACCGGCACCCACGAATCGCTAATGGAAGCAGGCGAGTACATCCAGACCATCGAAAATCGCCAGGGCTTGAAGGTCTGCTGTCCCGAAGAGATCGCCTACGTCAACAAATGGATTGACGCCGAGCAACTGCTTCGCCTCGCCGCTCCGCTATCCAAGACGGGCTACGGCCAGTACCTCCAGAATCTGATCAAACAAGGCTACGTTGGATGAAGTTCATCGAAACCTCCCTGCCCGGCTGTGTCGTCATCGAACCGCAGGTGTTCGGCGATTCGCGCGGTTTTTTCTACGAGAGTTACAACGAAGCCAAGTATCGCGAGGCGGGCATCGATCGGAAGTTCGTGCAATCGAACGTCTCGCGTTCGGCGCGTGGCGTGTTGCGCGGGCTGCATTACCAATGGCCGCATCCGCAAGGAAAACTGGTCAGCGTGCTGGAGGGCGAGGTCTATGACGTGGCCGTGGACATCCGCCGCGGCTCGCCGACGTTCGGCCAGTGGACGGGCGTGATGCTCACCGCTGAGAACCATCGCCACTTCTGGATACCGGAGGGTTTTGCGCACGGTTTTTGCGTGGTTTCAGAATTCGCGACGTTCTCTTACCAGTGCACCGATCTCTACCATGCCCCGGCGGATGGTGGCATCCGTTGGAACGACCCGGCCATCGGCATTGACTGGCCGATCAGCAACCCGCTGTTGTCGGACAAGGACAGCAAGGCCCCCCTGCTTGCCGATGTGACGCCGGAGCGTCTACCGGAGTATCGCGTTTGAAGATCCTGCTGTTAGGTGCCAATGGCCAGCTTGGGCAGACCTTCCTGAAGGAAGGCTCCCTCGCCACGCTTGGAGACGTCGTGCCGGCCACCCGCGACGGATCGGTCGCCGGCGGCACACCTGGCGTCGCGGGCGACCTGTCTTCGCCCGAGGGACTGGTCGCCCTCCTCGATCAAGTCCAGCCGGACGTGATCGTCAATGCGGCCGCCTATACGGCCGTGGACCGCGCAGAGCAGGAAGAGGCGCTTGCCACGCGGATCAATGGCGCCGCCGTGGGAGCCATTGGGCAATGGGCGGCCGCCCATGGCGCCTTGGTACTACATTACTCCACGGATTATGTCTTTGATGGCCAGAGCGCGCAGGCCTACGCCGTCGACGCCGCCACGGCGCCTCTGGGGGCTTACGGCCGCAGCAAGCTGGCCGGCGAGCAGGCGCTGGCAGCGAGCGGTGCGCACCACATGACCTTCCGCACCGCATGGGTCTACGCGGCGCATGGGCAGAATTTCATGCGCACCATGCTCAGGCTTGGGGCGGAGAGAGATGAGCTGCGCGTCGTCGCCGACCAGCACGGGGCGCCGACCTCCACGCTTCTCATCGTGCGCGGCTCGCTCGCGGCGCTACGGGCGTGGATCAAGGCATCGGCCGATGAACGCGGCGCATTGGAAGGCACCTATCACCTCGTGGCCAGCGGCTCCACCACGTGGCATGGGTTTGCCACGGCGATCTTCGAAGAAGCTTTCCATCGCGGCTTGATCGCAAAGAAGCCCACGGTTGCCGCGATCGGCACCGCGGATTTCCCGACACCGGCAAAGCGGCCGGCTTATTCCGTGCTCGACAGCTCGTCTTTTGAAAAGCGGTTCGCGTTTGCCTTGCCCGATTGGCAACAAGGCCTGCACGAAGTGATGGCCGAACTATCTACCCAGGCTCGCTGAACTGACCATGCTCATTCCGCTCATCCTCAGTGGTGGCTCAGGCACGCGGCTATGGCCCGTGTCCAGGCGCAATCTGCCCAAGCAATTCCTGTCGTTGACGGGCCAGGGCACGCTGTTCCAGCAGACGATCGCCCGTACGCGCTTGCTGCCGGACATCGGCTCGCCCATCGTGGTGGCCAGCGAGGACCATCGCTTCCTGGCTGCCGAGCAGTTGCTCGAATCTGGCGTAGAGAACGCGACCATCGTACTCGAGCCCATGGGCCGCAATACGGCACCGGCGATTGCGCTGGGCGCGCTCAAGGCCATCGAGCGCGATGCCGAGGCGCTGCTGCTGGTGCTTCCTGCGGATCACCTGATCGGTGATGCTGAGAGCTTCATCCAGGCCGTCAAGCTGGCACTGCCGGCCGCGGAGGCGGGATGGCTGGCCACCTTCGGCATTCGCCCGGACCGCCCCGAGACAGGCTTTGGCTATATCCGGCGCGCCGAATCCATCGGCGATGGTGCATTCCGCGTTGCCCAGTTCGTGGAAAAGCCGGCGCTGGCCACCGCCGAGTCGTATGTGGCCGATGGTGGCTATGACTGGAACTCGGGCATGTTCCTGTTCAAGGCCTCACGCTACCTGGAAGAACTCGGCCAACACGCGCCCGAAATGCTCGATGCCGTGCGCAAGGCGCATGCCTCCGCCAAAGTGGACCTAGATTTCGTCCGCATCGACGCCGAGCTGTTTTCCAAGGTGCCTGACAACTCCATCGACTACGCCGTCATGGAGAAGACGCAGCGCGCTGCCGTCATTCCGGTGAAGTGCGACTGGAGCGATATCGGCTCGTGGTCGGCACTTTGGCTCGCGGGCGTGCGCGACGCGCAGGGCAATCTGCGCGAAGGCGACACCATCACGGTCGACACGACCAATTCGTTGCTGCGCTCGCATGACCGCCACCTGCTCGCCACGGTGGGCGTCGACGACCTGATCGTGGTCACCACACCCGATGCCACGCTGGTCGCGCATCGGGATGCCGCACAGGACGTCAAGCGCGTTGTCGACGAGTTGAAGGCGGCGGGCCGCACCGAGCACTCGCTGCACCGTGTGGTGCGCCGTCCGTGGGGCAGCTATGACTCGCTGGAATCGGCCGAGCGCTTCCAGGTCAAGCGCATCATCGTAAAACCTGGTGCAGCGCTGAGCCTGCAGAAGCATCATCACCGTGCGGAACACTGGATCGTGGTGTCGGGCACCGCGGAGGTCACCTGCGACGACCGTACGTTCCTCCTCGGTGAAAACCAGAGTACCTATATTCCGCTGGGCAGCGTTCATCGCCTGCGCAATCCGGGCAAGGTGCCGCTCGAGATCATCGAGGTGCAGTCGGGCAGCTATCTGGGGGAAGACGACATCGTCCGGCTGGAAGACGTCTACGGACGCTCCTGACGGTTCCGCCTCCGCAAAGAAAAAAAGCCGCGCATCGCGCGGCTTTTTTTGCATCCGACAACGAATTATTCCACCGTCACCGACTTCGCCAGGTTACGCGGCTGGTCGACGTCGGTGCCGCGCAGCACGGCCACGTGGTAGGCGAGCAATTGCAGCGGTACGGTGAATACGGCCGGTGCGATGAAGTCGCCGCCGCCGTTGATGCGCAGGGTGACGCCCTTCGCGCCGTTGCCTTCCAGGCTGGCTTCGCCGTCGGCAAACACGAGCAGCTCGCCACCTCTCGCACGGACTTCCTGCAGGTTGGACTTGAGTTTGTCGAGCAGCGGGCCGTTGGGGGCCACGGCGATGACCGGCATGTTCTCGTCCACCAACGCCAGCGGGCCGTGCTTGAGCTCGCCGGCAGGATAAGCCTCGGCGTGGATGTACGAGATTTCCTTGAGCTTGAGCGACCCTTCCAGCGCCACCGGATACTGTGCGCCGCGGCCTAGGAACAGAGCGTGCTGGCGATGGATCAGATGGGCGGCCAGGTCGACCACTTGCGGTTCCAGCTTGAGGGCATCCTCGATGGCGCGCGGCAGGTGCTGCAGTTGGTTGCAAAGGTCGATGTATCGCGCGCTGTCCAGCCCGCGATGCTGGGCCAGATGCAGGGCGAGCAGGGCCAGCGCGGCGAGCTGGGTGGTGAAGGCCTTGGTGGAGGCTACGCCGATTTCCGGGCCCGCACGCGTCATCAGCTTGAGGTCCGCCTCGCGAACCACGGAGGACTCCGGCACGTTGCAGATCGCCAGCGTACCGAGATACCCGCGACGGCGTGATTCGCGCATCGCTGCCAGCGTGTCGGCGGTTTCACCCGACTGGGAAATGGCGACGAACAACGTGCCGTCCGGCACCACGGCCTCGCGGTAGCGATACTCGCTGGCCACTTCCACGTTCACCGGCAGGCGTGCGTACTCTTCGATCCAGTACTTCGCCACCAGGCCCGCGTGGTAGCTGGTGCCGCAGGCGATGATGTGCAGGCCGCGCACCTTGTCGAGCAGGTCGTTACCGTCCACGCCGAAGATGTTCGGCAGCACGCCGTGCGGACCGATGCGTGCTTCGAGCGTCGCGGCCACGGCGTTGGGCTGTTCGAAGATTTCCTTCTGCATGTAGTGGCGAAATTCGCCACGCTCCACCGCATCGGCGGAAAGCTCGCTTTCATGCATGGCGCGCTGGACGCGCTGGCCGTCGAGGTTGAAGATCTCGACGCGATCGCGCGTGATCTCGGCCACGTCGTCTTCGTCGAGATAGATGATCTTGTTGGTCACGCGGATCAGCGCCTGCGCATCGGAGCCCAGGAAGTGCTCGCCGATGCCCACGCCCACCAGCAGCGGCGCGCCATGACGGGCGCCGATCACGCGGCCGGGTTCCTTGCTGCTGATCACGGCGATGGCATAGGCGCCTTCGAGCTCGCGCACGGTGGCCAGCACGGCCTCACGCAGGCTCATGCCGGATTCGACGTGTTCGTTGACCAGGGCGGCCATCACTTCGGTATCCGTCTCCGAGGTGAAGACGTGGCCACGCTTCTGCAGGTCGGCCCGCAGGCTGGCGTAGTTCTCGATGATGCCGTTGTGCACCAGGGCCACGCTGCCGGCCATGTGCGGATGCGCGTTGGCCTCGTTCGGCACGCCATGCGTGGCCCAGCGGGTGTGCGCAATGCCGGTGCCACCGGGGAACGGCTGGGCCAGGTACAGGCCCTCCATCTCCCGGACCTTGCCCTTCGCGCGCACGCGGTGGATCTCGCCGCTGTCGAGAACGGCCAGGCCCGCCGAGTCGTACCCGCGGTATTCCAGGGCCTTCAGGCCGGCGATGAGCAAGGGGGCCACGTCACGCTGGGCGGCGGCGGCAACGATTCCACACATGGGTTGTTACTCCTTGAAACGGGCGCGGCGCACACACGGTCGCGGGATCGCGACTTTGTCGACAACCGATTTCAACAAACTTTCACGACCGTGGATCGGAAGGCCCGATGTTCCACTGTCCATGCTGAACGCCCCATCGACCGGGCTTCAATGCACCTTGCGGCGTAGATAGTTCAGCAGATCGATCCGGGTGATCAGGCCCAGGAACTGCTCGCCGTCGACCACGATGGCCACGTGCCCGCGATCGAACACGGGCAACAGGGATTCGATGGGCGAACGTACGTCCAGCATCTGCAGGTTGGTGATCATGGCGGTGGACACGGCGTCGCGGAACTTGGATTCGTCCGCGTGCACGTGCATCAGCACGTCCGATTCGTCGAGGATGCCGACCAGGCGGCTGCCGTCCATCACCGGCAACTGCGAGACGTCGTACAGCTTCATGCGCGTGTACGCCGTCATAAGCAGCTCGTTGGGGCCCACCACCACGGTGTCGCGCTGGGCGAACGGGCGCAGCAGCAGGTCACGCAGGTCGCCGTGCTGTTCGCGCTCGATGAAGCCGTTGTCGAGCATCCAGTAGTCGTTGTACATCTTCGACAGGTACTTGTTGCCCGTGTCGCACACCAGCGTCACCACGCGCTTGGGCGCGGTCTGCTCACGGCAATAGCGAAGCGCGGCGGCCAGCAGCGTGCCGGTGGACGAACCACCCAGGATGCCTTCCTTCGCCAGCAGCTCACGCGCGGCCAGGAAGCTCTCCTTGTCGGGAATCGCGTAGGCCTTCTTCACCCGCGTGAAGTCGCTGATGGTGGGCAGGAAATCCTCACCGATGCCCTCGACCATCCAGCTGCCGGATTTGGTCGAGAGTGTGCCTTCATTGATGTACTGGGCAAGAATGGAGCCGACCGGGTCGGCCAGTACGAACTCGGTGTTCGGCGAGTGTTCGGCAAAGAACTTCGACAGGCCGCTCAGCGTGCCCGACGAGCCGCAGCCCACCACGATGGCGTCGACCTTGCCGTCGAGCTGCTCGAGGATTTCCGGGCCCGTGCTGGCGATATGCGCGGCCGGGTTGTCCGGGTTGCCGAACTGGTTGATGAAATAGGCCCCCGGCGTTTCGCGCGCGATGCGCTCGGCCATGTCCTGGTAGTACTCCGGATGGCCCTTGGCCACGTCCGAGCGGGTGAGCACCACTTCGGCGCCCATGGCCTTGAGGTTGAAGATCTTCTCGCGGCTCATCTTGTCCGGCACCACCAGGATCAGGCGGTAGCCCTTCTGCTGCGCCACCAGGGCCAGGCCCAGACCGGTGTTGCCCGCGGTGCCTTCCACCAGCGTGTCGCCCGAGCGGATCTTGCCGGCCTTTTCGGCCCCTTCGATCATCGACAGGCCGATGCGGTCCTTCACGGAGCCGCCCGGGTTGGCGCTTTCCAGCTTCAGGAAGAGTTCGCACGGTCCAACGTCCAGGCGCTGCGCGCGTACCATCGGGGTACGTCCGATCAGTTCGAGGACACTCTGGTGGACCGACATGGGAACTCCTGGCTGTAGGTGGATCCGGCGCGCCTGGCGGCGACCGTCAGGAGGGCGATGATACCCGAGCCACCGGGTGCCCTTTCGCGGAGTCCATGAACGACACGGCCCCGGAAGCCGTAAGGCGCCGGGGCCGCGTTCATGCGAAAACGTCGCAGATTCAGTTGATGCGGTGCGCTCGGGTATCCCACATGCGCTGGAGTCGCTCCTTGGCGTGGAGCTTTTCCTTCTTCATGCCCGACAACGTCATGTCGTCGATGGGAAGCACGCCGATCTCGGCGTCATGCACCTTGCTGTCGAGCTCCTGATGGTGCTGGTAGAGCCGACGAAACTCGGCGTCGGCCTTCATCAAAGCTTCGACATCATCACGCTGCTGGTTTTCAAACATGATCGAACCTCCTCTGGAGAGAACGGCAGGTGCCTGGAGGGCCCTGCTGACGTTGAATCAGGCGCGCACACCCCCGATCCATGCCGCTTGGACGGGCCATGGAGAACGGTTGGAGAAGAAGGATGGGCGCATGATTCAGGTCGGTGACCCAAGGCGCGACGATGCCCCCTGGGAACTTGACCCTACTCCCGGTTCCGGGGTCATGCAAGCGTCATAGTGGCCTTCACGCTCGGCGGAACTTTCTGAAAAAAGATTGTCAAAACAGTCTTTTGCGCGACGTCAACATCGGCGTCGCGAAATTTGAACGGTAACGGCAACCCGGACGCATCGTCTCGTCCCGTACCAGACAAACGAAAAGGCCGGCGGTGGCGCCGCCGGCCTTTGTTCCTATCGCAAACCGGGGCAGGAGTTACTTGCCCTGGTCCTTGCTGGAACTGTCGCCCTGCATCTGCTGCCGCATGGCGCGGGCGGCCTGGGCTGCCAGGTCGGCCTGCTTCTTGGCCGCGTTGGCCACCTTGGCCTGGGCCGCGGCGAGCTTCTTGGCCTGGTCGGCCTGGGCCTGCGCCTGGGCGGCGGCTTCGGCGCCGGCGGCGATCTGGCGGGCGGATTCTTCCTGCGCGGCCTGGTACTGCAGGCGCTGGCGCTCCAGTTCGCGGCGGGCCAGTTCCGTCTCGCGGCGGCTGCCATCGAGCTGGATCTGGTCGTGTTCGCGGTCGAGCTTGGCGATCTGCTGCTGGGCGTCCTGCAGCTGGGCGGTGGCGCGGGCGAGATCCACGCGACGCTCGGCGATGTAGAGCGCGTGGGCGCGGTCGCGCGAGCGGGCCTGGGACAGCTGGTTCACGGCGTCGTGGGCGCGCGCCTGCTCGGCCTGGGCGTACATGCCCAGGGCCGGATCGCTGGAGAGCTGGCTGAGGCTGTTGTTCAGGCGGGCCACGTCCATGTCGTCCTTGGAGGACGCATGGGCGGCACTGGCGGCGGCCAGGGCCACCAGCAGCATCGAAAGGCGGAAGGTCGGTTTCACAGGTGGCCTCCTTGGTCAGTGCTCGACGCAGGAGCCGGCTGGTTGGGGGGCGGGTTCTGCGGATAGGTCTGGAAGCCCTGCCCCTGCGGGATGGGCTCGCCCAGCGCCGAGCTCGGGGGCGCCGGCATGTCAGGCGTCTGCTCCTGCGGCGGCAGGTTGCTGGGCTGGTTCTGGTCCTGCTGTTGCTGCTCGGCCAGCGACTGCTCGATCTGGTCGCGCAGCTGCTGGTTGGCGGCGGTCTTGCTCTGGATCTGGGCGCGGGCGGCGCCCAGGCGGGCCTTGGCGCGGGCCAGCTCGGCGCTGGCGCGGGCTTCGTCGGCCAGCTGGGCGGCGACGTCGTAGTCGCGCTTGGCCATGGCGTTCTGGGCCTGCATGAACTTGTCCTGGGCGTTCCCGAGGTCGATCGGGTCGTACACCTGGGCGTCGGCATCGCGTGCCGCCTGCAGCTGCATCTGCGCCTGGTTCATGGAGCCGTCCGGCGGCGGCGTGGACGCGCAGCCGGACAGCGCCAGCACCATGGCTAGCGTCAGGGTGGAAACCGCCAGACGGGCGACCCTGGATCGCGCGTTCGACGGGGAAAAGATGTGCACCATCACTCAGTCCTCTCGGAGTGTCGCGGCGTATTGTGGGCGGGCATAATCGCTTTTAGCAATGCGCACGGAACTAGGGGATTCGAGTGGACATTGGTTATTTCCTCAAGCTGATGGTTGACAAGGGCGCGTCGGATATGTTCCTGACGACGGGCGCCCCTGTGAACATCAAGGTCGAGGGCAAGCTGTACCCGTTGGGCAATACCGGCCTGCCCAGCGGCATGGTCAAGAAAATCGCCTATTCGCTGATGGACGAAGGCCAGGTCCCCCAGTTCGAGCGCGACCTGGAACTCAACATGGCGCTGGCCGTGAAGGAAGCCGGCCGCTTCCGCATCAACGTGTTCAAGCAGCGCGGCGAAGTGGGCATGGTGATCCGTGCCATCAAGAGCGAAATTCCCAGTATCGATCAGTTGCAGCTGCCCAGCATTTTCCGCGAACTGATCATGGAACCGCGTGGCCTGATCCTGGTGGTGGGCGCCACCGGTTCGGGCAAGTCGACCACGCTGGCGGCGATGATCGACCATCGCAACCAGAACTCCTCGGGCCACATCCTCACCATCGAGGACCCGATCGAGTACCTGCACCGCCACAAGAAATCCATCGTCAACCAGCGCGAAGTCGGCCTGGATACGCACAGCTATCACGAAGCGCTGCGCAACGCGATGCGCGAGGCGCCGGACGTGATCATGATCGGCGAGATCCGCGACACGGACACCATGGAAGCGGCCATTTCGTTCTCCGAAACCGGCCACCTCTGCCTTGCTACGCTGCACTCGAACAACGCCGACCAGACGCTGGAGCGCATTCTCAACTTCTTCCCGGAATCGGCCCACAAGAACGTGTTGATGAACCTCGCGCTGAACCTGCGCGCGGTGATCAGCCAGCGCCTGGTGATCGGCAAGGACGGCCGCCGCCTGCCGGCGACGGAAGTACTGCTGAACACGCCGCTGATCCGCGACATGATCCGCCGCGGCCAGGTGCACGACATCAAGGAAGCGATGGACCGAAGCCTGCAGGAGGGCATGCAGACCTTCGACCAGTCGCTGTACCGCCTGTACAAGGAAGGCCGCATCGAGCTGGAAGAAGCGCTCAACAAGGCCGACTCCCGCGACGGCTTGGCGCTCAAGGTGCGCCTGTCCGACAGCGGCAACGTCGAAAGCACCGAACTGGTCGGCAACGACCCCTACGGCCTGGGCTTCTGAAGCCTGCCGTCAGGCCGCGGGGCGCGTATCGCCCCGCGCGCCTCGCACCCAGCCGAAGCTGAGCACCCAGCGCGTGCCCTGTTCGATCCGGGTCACGCTGTGTTCCTCCACGTCGGGTCGAAACAGCTTGATGCGACGGCTCGCATGGATGGGCCGGGCGCAGACGAACTCTCCGCCACGGCGCGCCGGCCAAACGATGATGTTGAGACGGTAATGCCGGCCCTGCGCGACGCGGTCGGTATGCGGCGGCACGGACGAACCCTGCGGAAACCTCAGCAGGTAGCAGTCACACGGAAGCGGCCATAGCGTGCCGCCGAGCAGCAGCTTGTCGTAGCCGCTGCCCTGCCGGCCGCGCTGCCATCGCCACAGATGTTTCCAGAACGACGCCATCAGGCCGCCGGGGGCGCGTCAGGCTGGGCTTCGGGCGCTGCCCGCTGGAAGGCTTCCAGCGACTGGCAGGCGTCATGGATGCGACGGATAGTCGGATAGTCGTCCAGCGGCAGCTTCCAGCGCACCGCGTTGTAGAGCTGCGGTATCAGGCAGGCGTCCGCCATGGTCGGCGTATCGCCATGGCAGAAACGGCCGGTGGCGACATTCCCCGCCAGCATGGTCTCCATCGCCCTCAGTCCCAGCCCGATCCAATGACGCGACCACGCGCCCTTGGCTGCGTCGTCCGCCCCGAACTGGGCCGTCAGGTGCTTAAGCACGCGCAGGTTGCCCAACGGGTGGATATCGCAACCGACCACCTGGGCCAGCGCCCGCACCCTGGCCCGGCCGGCCGGGTCGGACGGCAGCAGCGGCGGCGTGGGATGGGTTTCGTCCAGGTATTCCATGATCGCCATGGACTGCGTGAACACCCGTCCGTTGTCGACCAGGCAGGGCACCAGCTCCTGCGGATTCAGGGCTTGGAAGTCGGGCAGGTGCTGCTCGCCGCCCTGGTTCACCAGGTGCACCGCCTTCGACTCGTACGGCAGGCCTTTCAGGTTCAGCGCGATGCGTACGCGGTAGGCCGCGCTGGAGCGCCAATAGCCGTACAACACCAGATCCTGCCCCATACCCTTGTCCTCTCGGCGACATATCGGACAACTAGGATACCTGTCGTGCGGTTTGCATCACCGGGGACCGGGCAGGACAATAGGCGATTCGCGCCCGCGGGCGTCCGCATTCCATGAATCCAAGCAAGGGAGTTCCGCCGTGTCCGTTACCCGCATGAGCGATCTTGATCTGCGCGGCAAGCGCGTGCTTATCCGCGAAGACCTGAACGTGCCGATCGAGAACGGCCACATCACCTCCACCCAGCGCCTCGACGCCTCCCTGCCCACCATCAAGGCCGCCCGCGAGGCCGGCGCCAAGGTGATGGTGCTCTCGCACCTGGGCCGCCCGAAGGAAGGCCAGTTCGATGCCGAATCCTCGCTGGCGCCGGTCGCCAAGTGGCTGAGCGACAAGCTCGGCCAGCCGGTGCGCCTGGTGGCCGATTATCTCGACGGTGTCGAGGTGGCCGACGGCGAAGTGGTGGTGCTCGAGAACTGCCGCATGAACGTGGGCGAAGGCAAGGACGACGAGGCGCTGTCGAAGAAGTACGCCGCGCTGTGCGACGTGTTCGTCATGGACGCCTTCGGCACCGCGCACCGCGCGCAGGCCTCCACGCACGGCGTGATCAAGTACGCTCCCATCGCCGCCGCCGGCCCGCTGCTCTCCGCCGAACTGGACGCGCTGGGCAAGGCGCTGGAACACCCGGCCCGCCCGCTGCTGGCCATCGTGGCCGGCTCCAAGGTCTCCACCAAGCTCACCCTGCTCGAGAACCTGATCGGCAAGGTGGACCAGCTGATCGTGGGCGGCGGTATCGCCAACACCTTTATCGCCGCCATGGGTTACCAGGTCGGTAACTCGCTGTACGAGCCGGATCTCATCCCCGCCGCCAAGAAGGTCATGGCCGACGCCAAGCGCCGCAACGCGGACGTGCCGGTGCCGGTTGACGTGGTGGTGGCGCCGGAGTTCTCCGCCCACGCACCCGCCACGGTGAAGCCGGTGGATCAGGTGAAGGAAGGCGAGATGATCCTGGACATCGGCCCCGAGACCGCCAAGCGCTACGCCGAGATGATCGCCAAGGCCGGCACGGTCGTGTGGAACGGCCCGGTGGGCGTGTTCGAGTTCGACGCCTTCGGCCATGGCACCGAAACCCTGGCGCGCGCGGTCGCGGCTTCCCCGGCGTTCTCCATCGCCGGTGGCGGCGACACGCTGGCCGCCGTCGAGAAGTACGGCATCGAGAAGGATGTCTCGTACATCTCCACCGGTGGCGGCGCCTTCCTCGAATTCCTGGAAGGCAAGGAACTGCCGGCCGTGGCCGCCCTCAAGGCGCGCGCGGGCAAGTAATGCTTTGCCTGTTCGACCTTGACGGCACGCTGATCGATTCGGAAATCGGCATCCTGGGCTGCGTCCGCCACGCGCTGACGCAGCTGGGCGTGGAACATCCCGCCGAGATGCGCCACTGGATCGGTCCGCCGCTGCGCCACAGCTTCGCGCCCTTGCTCGACCACGATCACGATCGCATCGAGCTGGCGGTGGAGTACTACCACCAGCGCTTCCACGCCATCGGTTGGCGCGAGCACACGGTGTATCCGGGCATCGAAGCGATGATCGGCCGGCTGCAGTCGGCCGGCCACACGCTGGCCGTGGTCACCAGCAAACCCGAGCGGCATGCGCGCCCGATCATCGAACACCTGCCCTTCGGCAGTGCGTTCGCGCGCCTGTACGGACCGGACCCGTCCAGCCCGCACAGCGAGAAGGCCTCGATGATTGCCGCCGCGCTGGCCGATTTCGGAGCATCGCCGGAACAGACGGTGATGATCGGCGACCGCCACTTCGACATCGATGGCGCCGTGGCCAATCGCGTGCCGGGCATTGGCGTGCTGTGGGGTTTTGGCAGCCAGGCGGAGCTGGAAAAGGCCGGCGCGCATGCATTGGCGCGCGACCCCGAGCATCTCGCCGGACTGCTGGCCGCCTGACCTTCCCGTCGAGGGAATGTGGATCGCCGCCGGTTCAGACGGTGGCGATCAAGCCCGATAGATCCGTCGCCCCCACGTCCACGCTCGCCTGCGTGAGCAAGGTCGTCACCTGACCACGATGATGGGTCTGGTGATTGAAGAAATGCATGATCAGATAGAAATACGGCTTGCGGAAGCGCTCGCCGCGCGTGTTCGCGTAGGCCAGCGCGTGATCCAGATCCTCCTCGGTCACCGCATCGGCCCAAGCGCTTATCACACCGTCGAGAAAGCGCCGATGCGCGGTGAGCGATGCGAGATCGCCAAACGGCTGCGCGGCCAGATCACGCTGGATGGGCAACCCGCGCACCGGATCGAGTGCCGCATGGCGGGCCGGATGATCGGCAAAGCGCTGCAGCCAGATCATGTCGGCAACGGCGATGTGAGTGAGCGTGCCGTGGACGGAGCCGAAGAACGCGCCGCGGTCCGCCATGATCTCTTCCGGCGCCAGCGTCGCCGCCGCCGCGTAGACTTTATCGTTCATCCAGCGATTGTAGGCAGCCATTTGCCGCACGTGGTCGCGGCGCGTCGGAACATGAGTGGTCATGGGATGGGCCTGCGGCGAAAGTACCCAGCCTAGCGCCGGCGATCGCTCCCGTCGCCTGCCGGATGGAACGGTGCGCAAAGAAAAAGCCGCGGCGAGCCGCGGCTTTTTCACACTACTGTCGCTGACGGCTTAGCCGATCACGCGCTTCACCGCATCGACCACGTGGGCCACGGTGAAACCGAAGTGCTCGAACAGCTGCGGCGCCGGCGCCGACGCACCGAACGTTGTCATGCCGACCACCTCGCCATCGAGGCCGACGTACTTGCGCCAGAAGTCGGACGTGGCTGCTTCCACCGCCACGCGCGCGCGGCACCAGCCCGGCAGGATCGCTTCGCGGTATTCCAGCGGCTGCGCATCGAACACTTCCGTGCACGGCATGGACACCACGCGCACCGGCACGTTCTGCTGCGCCAGCGTGCGGGCCGCTTCCATCGCCAGCTCCACTTCCGAGCCGGTGGCGATCAGAATGGCCTTGAACTTGGTGTCCTGCGGATCAGACAGCACGTAGGCGCCGCGCGTGATGTCGGCCACCTGCTGGGCGCTGCGCTGCTGGTGCTTGAGGTTCTGGCGCGAGAACACCAGGCACGCCGGGTTGCCCTTGCGCTCGATGGCGGCCTTCCACGACACGGCGGTTTCCACCGCATCGCACGGACGCCACACCTGGTTGTTCGGGATGTAGCGCAGCGAGGCGAGGTGCTCCACCGGCTGATGGGTCGGGCCGTCTTCGCCCAGGCCGATCGAGTCGTGCGTGTACACGTGGATGGCGTGCGCCGGAATCAGCGCGCTCATGCGCACGGCGTTGCGCGCATAGTCGGAGAACACCAGGAACGTTGCGTCGTACGGAATGAAGCCGCCATGCAGCGCCAGGCCGTTGGCGATGGCGGACATGCCGAACTCGCGCACGCCGTAATAGACGTAGTTGCCCTTCGGGTTGTGGCCGTTGCCGGCATCCACGCTGCCCGACCACTTGGTGAGGTTGGAGCCGGCCAGGTCGGCCGAACCGCCGATCAGTTCCGGCAGCAGCGGCGCAAACGCTTCGATGGCCATCTGCGAAGCCTTGCGCGAGGCGACCGTGGGGCCGTCGGCCTGCATCTTCTCGACATAGGCCTGCGACTTCTGCGCCCAGTCGGACGGCAGCTCACCGGACACGCGGCGGTTGAATTCGGCCGCCAGCTCCGGGAACGCAGCTGTGTACTTGGCGACCGCGTCGTGCCACTTCTGCTCGCGCTCGGCGCCGGCTTTCTTGTGATCCCAGCCGGCGTAGATCTCGGCGGGAATCTCGAACGGGGCGTAGCGCCAGTCCAGCGCATCGCGCGCGGCGGCGACTTCGTCCTTGCCCAGGGCGGCGCCGTGGCTTTCTTCCTTGCCCTGCTTGTGCGGCGCGCCGAAGCCGATGATGGTGCGCGCGCAAATCAGCGTGGGCTTGTCCGACTGGCTGGTGGCCGCCGTGATGGCCTTCTTGATGGCCTCGGCATCGTGGCCATCCACGCCGCGGATCACGTTCCAGCCATAGGCCTCGAAGCGCTCCGGCGTGTTGTCGGTGAACCAGCCATGCACTTCGCCGTCGATGGAAATGCCGTTGTCGTCGTAGATGGCGACCAGCTTGCCGAGCTTCCACGTACCGGCCAGCGAAGCGACTTCGTGCGAGATGCCTTCCATCAGGCAGCCGTCACCCAGGAACACATAGGTGTGGTGGTTGACGATCTCGTGACCGGGGCGGTTGAAATGGTCGGCGAGCACCTTTTCCGCCAGCGCGAAACCCACCGCGTTGGCCAGGCCCTGGCCCAGCGGGCCGGTGGTGGTTTCCACGCCTGGGGTTTCGCTGGCTTCCGGATGGCCGGCGGTGCGGGAATGCAGCTGGCGGAAGCGCTTGAGCTGATCCATCGGCAGGTCGTAGCCGGTCAGGTGCAGCAGCGCGTACTGCAGCATCGAGCCGTGGCCATTGGAGAGCACGAAACGGTCGCGATTGAACCACTTCGGATTGGTCGGGTTGTGCTGGAGGAAATCGTTCCACAGCACCTCGGCGATATCCGCCATGCCCATGGGCATGCCCGGGTGGCCGGAATTGGCCTGCTCCACGGCGTCCATGGCGAGGGCGCGCACGGCGTTGGCGAGTTCGCGACGGGTTGTCATCTAGGGGTCTCCGGGAAAGGCGGCCATAAAAGCCGCTATTGTCGCCGATCCCGCACCACCCTGTCGCCAATCCGGTGCGCTCCCTGAATGACGTGAAAGGTTAACAACACCTTAATAGTGGACTAACCGGTATTGAAACTCAGAGGCCTCTTACCCATCTAAGGATCAGCACCGTCGGCACGAGGTGCCCAGCCGCGCAACACCGAACCCCCGGAAGACGCGGACTGGCCCAATAAGACGAAGAGGAAACCCCATGAAGAACACCATTCTTGCCCTCGCCCTGGCTACGGCCGGTCTTGCCGCTGTTCCGGCGGCTTTCGCCCAGGAAACTGGCAATGCCCAGCAGGGCTGGTACGTCGGCGCCAACGCCGGCTACGCCCAGGTCCAGAAGGGCCCCTATGACAACGGCAGCTTTGCCGGCGGCGTGAAGGGTGGCTACCGCTTTGCGATCAACCCGGACACCTCGCTGGGCGCGGAAGTGGGTTATGTCTACCTGGGCCGTGCCGACGCGCGTGGCGCGTACACCCAGAACTACGCCAACTACAACGGCAACAACGGCCAGTCCAAGCTGCAGGGCGCCACCGCCGGCCTGAACCTGCGCTACAGCTTCAGCCCGAACTGGTACGGCGAAGTCCGCGGCGGCGCTTTCTTCGCCAAGGGCTCGGGCTTGACCGACGACAAGTTCAACCCGCAGAACGTCAACTTCAACAGCACCCGCTACTACGCTGGTCTGGGCGCGGGCTACAACATCAACAAGAACTTCAGCGTCGGCCTGAACTGGGACTACTACGACGGCAGCCAGAGCGACAAGAACATCCACCTGCCGACCAACCTGTACAGCGTCAGCGCGGAATACCGCTTCTGATCCATCGGTTGTGCGAAACGAGAACGGGCGCCGCAAGGCGCCCGTTTTCTTTTTGCCGCGCAAAACAAGACGTTGCCGCAGTACGAATCAAGAGCATTCCGAAGGACCCTCCGGGCATCGCGGTCTAACCTCTCTGACCCGACCGAACGGGCACGACCACCCTGGGACTTGCAGCCGTTCGGGAATCGAACCCCGATACCCCAAATGGAATGTTCCTCATGAAAAAGATGGTTGCAGCCCTTGCGCTGGCCACGGCCGGCCTCATCGCACTTCCCCTGTCCGCACAGACGACCGAAGGCAATTACCAGCCCGATCAGCAGGTGGGCAGCGGCAACTGGTTCGTCAACGCCAACGCGGGCGAAGGCCACATGGCCGATCACCCGTACTCCAAGCATCCCACCGTCTACGGCCTCAACGGCGGCTACCGCTGGAAGGTCGGCCCGGATCTCGGCTTTGGCGTCGAGGTGGGCTACAACTACATGGGCAACATCAACTACCCGGTCGTCAACACCAACGTGGGTACGTTCACGGGCAACCAGAACCTGCAGGGCTGGACCCTCGGCGTCAACGGCAGGATCAATCTCTGGCAGGGCCTGTACTGGAGCGGCCGCGCCGGTGCCTATGGCTGGAGCAGCCATAGCTACGACGACGATCTGGCCCGTCACAGCTACAGCGGCGTCAACTGGTACGTCGGCACGGGTGTCGGCTACGACTTCAATCAGAACTTCAGCCTTGGCCTGGCCTACGATTACTACAAGGCCGACATGAGCAAGGGTGCTTTCGGCGTCCGCTCGACCGACGCGCTGTCGCTCACTGCGGAATATCGCTTCTGATAGCTCGATCGACGCGAAACAAAAACGGGCGCCGCGAGGCGCCCGTTTTCTTTTACGGCTGGCAAGAGGATGCGCTTACTTGGCGTTCCACTGACCCAGCGCGGCGAGGCCGTTGTCCTTGGCGCGAGCCAGCACGGTCTTCTGCGCTTCGGCGTAGTTCGCCTTCATGTCCTTGGACCACAGCTTGAGTGCGGCCTGCTGCATGGCGCGGCCATAGGAGAACGACAGCGGCCACGGGTGCGGGCCCATGCGGTTCATGGCGTTGAGGTGGGCGGTGGACTGCTCGTCGGTCTGGCCGCCGGAGAGGAACACGATGCCCGGCAGCGTGGCCGGCACGGTGGTCTTGAGCACGCGCACGGTGGCTTCGGCGACTTCCTCGACCTCGGCCTGCTCATCCGCTTCCTTGCCCGGGATGACCATGCTGACCTTCAGGATGGTGCCTTCCAGCATCACGTTCTGCTCGTACAGCGCGTTGAACAGGCTGCGCAGCACGGCCTCGTGCACTTCGTAGCTGACTTCGATGCTGTGGTCGCCATCCATGATCACTTCCGGCTCGACCATCGGCACCAGGCCGGCTTCCTGGCACAGCGCGGCGTAGCGAGCCAGCGCGTGGCAGTTGGCTTCGATGGCGGTGGAGGACGGGTTGTCCTCGGAGATGTTGATCACCGCGCGCCACTTGGCGAACTGGGCGCCCAGCTTCACGTATTCGGCGAGGCGCTCGCGCAGGCCGTCGAGGCCCTCGGTCACCACGTCGCCCGGGAAGCCGGCCAGCGGCACGGGGCCCTTGTCGACCTTGATGCCCGGGATGATGCCGTTCTTCTTCATCACCGTGGTGAACGGCACGCCGTCCTTGGTCGACTGGCGGATGGTCTCGTCGTACAGAATGGCGCCGGAGATGTGCTCGTTCAGGCCCGGCGCGGTGAGCAGCAGCTCACGGTAGGCGCGACGGTTCTCTTCGGTGTTGTCGATGCCAACGGCCTCGAAACGCTTCTTGATGGTGTTGGTCGACTCGTCGATGGCGATGATGCCCTTGCCGGGCGCAACCATAGCGAGGGCAACGCTTTCGAGATCTTCGATGCTCATGACAACTCCGGATACTTAGGCGGTGTGGGCCGCACAAGGTGATGCCGCCCCGGTGGGGCGGAGGCTGAAAGGCCGCGATTATAGGCCAAGCGGCCGTCCGGGGTCCGGAGAGGGCCCTGAACGGCCCGCTGAGGGGCTTCAGGCCTGGTCGTAGCCCGGCAGCTTGCAGGCGTTGATGATGGACTGGCGCTGGGCCGGGTCGGTCGGCAGGTTGAACGGCACGATGTAGTACGTGCTCACCGGCTCGTGCGTGTTGTTCTTCAGCGCCGGGCCGTAGCGGAAGTTGCTCACCACGCTCTTGGCCACGGCGTCCAGGTCGCTCTGCGGCACGACCTTGCGCACCGTGACGTTCTGCGGGATGCCGTCCGAACCGATCATGTAGCTCACCGCCACGCAGCCGGGCTTGTCCATGTTGCGGCCGCTGTTGGGCACATCGGCGTCGACCTTGGTGTTGAGCATGATCCAGTAGGACTGGATCTGCTCGGGCCCGACCATGCGCTCGTGCGACTGCGCGAGCAAGGGCGCCGCGCCCGCCGTGGCCAATGCCAGCACCAGTGCCTGGGCCAGGCGACGTGACTTCGTGTTCATGGAAAACCTCCTGCTCGTGGTCGGGGACGGTGCGCCGATTCTAGCGATACCGCGGCCCGGGCGACGAAGGCGTGAGCCCCATGGCCGTGCGCGAAAACGCCGCGCGACGGAGCGCCATCGCCCGCCGCCCCGGCCCACACCGGGTCGACGGACGATGGCGACTCAACGCGACTTGCTCAGAGATCCCGCAGGCACTCGACCACGCCCTCGGCGCCCACCGAGAGCAGCTTGAGGGTGTTGGTGCCGCCGCCCTGGCCGATGTGGTCGCCGTGGGTCAGCACCACGCGGTCGCCTTCCACCAGCTTGCCTTCGATGAAGAGCTGGCGCACGGCGTCGCGGGCCGAGCCGGCGGTGGTCTGCGACACGTGGGTGAACTTCACCGCCGTCACGTCGCGGAAGATGGACATGCGGCGCCGCGCATCGTCGAACGGCGACAGCGCGTAGATGGGCACCGCGCTGCGGTAGCGCGAGAGCCATTGCGCCGTGGCGCCCGACTCGGTCAACGCCACGATGGCGCGCACGCCGAGCTGGCTGGCCAGCAGCATGGCGGCCAGCGCGATGGCCTGGTCGGTGCGGTCCAGGTGGTGGCCCTGGGTCGCGGGATCTTCCTTGGGCTCGAACTGGCGCTCGGCGCCCAGGCAGATGCGGCGCAGCGCGGCCACGGCCTTGTCCGGGTGCGCGCCGGCGGCGGATTCCTCCGACAACATCACGGCGTCGGTGCCGTCGATGACGGCGTTGGCCACGTCCATCACTTCCGCGCGGGTCGGGATGGGCGAACGCACCATCGACTGCAGCATCTGCGTGGCGGTGATGACGGCACGATTGCGCTGCACCGATTCGCGGATGATCTTCTTCTGCAGGCCGGGCAGCTCGGCGTCGCCGATCTCCACGCCCAGGTCGCCGCGCGCCACCATCACCACGTCGGACGCGTCGATGATTTCGCCCAGCACCGGAATGGCGTCGGCGCGCTCGATCTTGGCCACCAGCGAGGCCTTGCCGCCGGCCTCTTCCAGCAGGCGGCGCGCCAGGTTCATGTCGGCCGCTGAACGCACGAAGGAGACGGCGAGGAAGTCGCAACCGATTTCCGCAGCGAGCTTGATGTCGGCCTTGTCCTTGTCCGACAGCGCATCCACGGAAAGGCCGCCGCCCTGGCGGTTGAGGCCCTTGCGGTCGGACAGCTTGCCGGCGACCAGCACCGTGCAATGGATTTCCGCGCCGACCACCGCGTCGACGGTGAGCGCGACGAGGCCATCATCGAGCAGCAGCACGTCGCCGGGCGCCACGTCCTTGGGCAGGTCGTGGTAGCTGACGCCCACGCGCGTGGCGTCGCCCAGCGGCGCGTTCGGGCTGCAATCGAGCACGAACTTGTCGCCGACGCGAAGCTCCACCGGGCCGTTGGCGAATTTCTCGACGCGGATCTTGGGACCCTGCAGATCGGCCAGCACGCCGACCTCGCGGCCCAGTTTCGTCGCGACATCGCGCACGGCCGTGGCGCGGGCACGATGGTCGTCCGGCTGGCCGTGGGAGAGGTTCAGGCGAACCACGTCCACGCCCTCGGCGATGATTTTTTCGAGCATGCCAGGCACGTCGGTGGCGGGACCGAGGGTGGCGACGATTTTTGTGCGGCGCAGCGGATTTTCAGTAGTCATACTTCGAGACTAGCAAAACCACGCGTGCGGTCCAGAGGGTTTTTGCAAGCATTTTGCGCGCCATCCATGCCACTCAAGTGGACTGCATCTGGCATGCGAACCAGATGAGGCGACTGGTATTGCCGTTCGCCGCAGACATGGACTCTACGCAAAACACTGGTCTGCTTATCAAGCGCATGGACGTCCAAACACTGGTGTCATGACCAGCCATCTTCCAATCCACTCGACGCTTTCGCCGGGCCGGTGGACAGCCGCGCGAAAATCGACCTGGCAAAGGGCGCGGCGCCGGCGGCATTTCGTTGTCGCAATGCAACAAAATGGCGACGAAAAAAAGCGGACCGACCCACGCAGAGCCGGCCCGCCACGACGGATGCAACCTTCCTCGCCGCGCCGTTGGCGCGACAAGGGTGTCGTCAATGCGAGAGCGTCAGGTTGAGCACTTCGGCCAGGCGGCGGCCGGCTTCGCGCAGGCGCAGTTCGGCCACCGGCAGTTCCTTGTCCACATAGGCCTGGTCGATCTTGTGGCCATTGGGGTAGATGTCGCGCGAGATCGCGCACGACTCCTCGGCCCATTGCGCGTAGGCGTTGTCATACGGCGGAATCGGCGCGGGCAAGGTCACCGTGCCCTGCCCTTCCAGCTTGTCCGCGTAGGCCTTGTAGTCCAGGCCGGTGGTCTTGAGCAGGCCCGAGTCCCACACGCTGTGCAGGTTGGTGCCCTTGTCGTTGAACTGCACCTGGTATTCGTTGCCGCCCTTGTCGTCGCGCGAACCGGCGTGCAGGGGCTGGTGCTCGTCGCCGATGAAGTGGACGACGAACTTCAGCGCCTCCAGCCGCGCCGCATCCGGCTGGCTCTTGTCGCCAAGGATCTTCACGTAGTGATCGATGCCGGCGACCACGCAGCGGTCGCCCTTGCAGTCGCGCGGCGGCGTGTAGTTGCAGTCGCCCGATATGAAGTTGATGTAGTGCAGGCCGCTGGTCTGCTTCCACAGCGCGTCCTTGGTGGGATCGTTGCGGATCTCGTCCGGCCAGCTGGCGATGTCGGCCAGCGACTTGGTGTGCTCCGGCGCCAGCAGGCGCTCCACTTCCGCCTCGGCCGCCGGGCTCAGGTGGCGCTGGGCCAGGTCGGCCACGATGCTGTGGCCAAGCTGGCCCCATGCGTGCACGGCGGGCGCCAGGGCGAGGCTGAGGAGGGCGGCGGCAATGGTTCGGCGCGGTAGTGACATGATGCGGCGGTTCTTGGCAGGGAAACGATCAAGTCTGCCACGGTCTCATGACAGGTTCGCGCCAGCAATGCTCACGCTTCGCCGGGAATGGACAGCGCCTTGCCCTCGCCATCGTGCAGGCTCACATCCACCTTGATGCCCTGGCGCACGCTCTGCGTGACGATGCAGAAGTCCTCGAACTGGGCGAGCACGCGATCGAGGTGTTCGAGCATCTCGGCCTTGTCCGCCAGTTGCAGGTCCACGCCGATATGGGTGATGCGCAGGCGGCCGTGCTCGTTGCGGTTCAGCGTGAGCCTGGCCTTGGCGCCCAGGGTGCCCGGTGCGTTCTTGTACTTGCGCAAGGCGAACAGCAGGCTGGCCGCCAGGCAGTTGGCCACCGCCGTGGCCAGCATGCGCGAGGGGTTGGGACCGGCGTCGCGGCCCAGCGGCGAGCCTTCGTCCGTGATCAGGTCGGGAATGGGCGTGTCGTCGAAGCGCACGCGGAACTCATAGTCCGACACCTGCTCGAGGGTGATCCCAAAGCTCTGTTCTGTCTCGCTCACGCCAATCTCCTGCTGGGCCGGGGCGCCCGAAAGAAAAGCCGATTCAAGCGCTTCTGGCGTCCGCTGAACAGCCCCGTCCGGGTGATCCGCGAATGGATGGGAGCTGCAGGCGGGTTCAGGCTAAAATGACGGTTTTACGGCGGTCCCACAGCCGCCATTGTCCGTCACCTCACAGGAGGACGCTGTCCCATGGCCATCAAGGTCGCCATCAACGGTTACGGTCGCATCGGCCGCAACATTCTGCGCGCGCTGTACGAAGCCGGTCGCACCAACGAGATCCAGATCGTTGCGATCAATGACCTCGGCAATGCCGAGACCAATGCGCACCTGACCCAGTACGACACCGCACACGGCAAGTTCCCGGGCACCGTGTCCGTGGACGGCGGCGATCTGATCGTCAACGGCGACCGCATCAAGGTCTGCGCCGAGCGCGATCCGTCCAAGCTGCCGTGGGGCGCCCTGGGCGTCGACGTGGTGCTGGAATGCACGGGCCTGTTCACCTCCAAGGCCAAGGCCAGCGCGCACCTCGCCGCCGGCGCCAAGAAGGTGATCATCTCCGCCCCCGGCGACAAGGACGTGGACGGCACCTTCGTCATCGGCGTGAACGACGACAAGCTCACTTCCAAGCTGGAAGTGATCTCCAACGCGTCGTGCACCACCAACTGCCTCGCTCCGCTGGCCAAGGTGCTGCACGAGAAGATCGGCATCCAGCGCGGCCTGATGACCACCATCCACGCCTACACCAACGACCAGGTGCTGACGGACGTCTATCACTCCGACCTGCGCCGCGCCCGTTCGGCCACGCACTCGCAGATCCCGACCAAGACCGGCGCCGCCGCCGCGGTGGGCCTGGTGTTGCCGGAGCTCAACGGCAAGCTGGACGGTTTCGCCATGCGCGTGCCGACCATCAACGTGTCGGTGGTGGACCTGGTGTTCGACGCCGCCCGCCCGACCACCAAGGAAGAAATCGACAAGGTCATCAGCGAAGCCGCCAACGGCCCGCTGAAGGGCATCCTTGCCGTCAACACCCAGCCGCTGGTGTCGATCGACTTCAACCACAACCCGGCCTCGTCCACCTATGACGCCACGCAGACGCGCGTCATGGAAGGCACGCTGGTGAAGGTGCTGTCGTGGTACGACAACGAGTGGGGCTTCTCCAACCGCATGCTCGACATGACGGTTGCGCTGATGGCGGCCAAGTAAGCCACGCCGACACAGCAAACGAAAAAAGCCGGGCTTAGCCCGGCTTTTTTCATGTCGGCGCGGCGAAGCTTGCCTTGCGCCGCTTAACCGAGCGCCGCGAGCGCCGCGTCGTAGTTCGGCTCGTTGGCGATCTCGCCGACCATTTCGCTGTGCACGACCTTGTTCTGGCCATCCAGCACCACCACGGCGCGCGCCGCGAGGCCGGCCAGCGGACCCGACGCGATGGCCACGCCATAGTTCTTGAGGAAGTCGTGGCCGCGCAGGGTGGAGAGCGTGACGACGTTGCTCAGGCCTTCGGCGCCGCAGAAGCGCGCCTGCGCGAACGGCAGGTCGGCGGAGATGCACAGCACCACGGCGTTATCGAGCTGGCTCGCCTTCTCATTGAAGCGGCGCACCGAGGTGGCGCAGGTGGGCGTGTCGATGCTGGGGAAAATATTCAGCACCTTGCGCTTGCCGTCAAAGCTGGCGAGCGTCACATCGCTCAGGTCCTTGCCGACCAGCGAGAAAGCAGGCGCGGCCTCACCCTTGGCGGGGAAATGGCCATCGACCTGGACCGGATTGCCTTTCAGCGTGACTTGGGACATGGGACACCTCGTTGGATGGGGTCCTTAAGTAGACCACGGCGGGCACGGGAAACACGATGGTTCTGCTCGCTATCCGCGCTTGATCGTCATTTCCGCGAAAGCGGGGATGATGATCGTACAGGGTTGCGAGGCTCTGTTGGCGGATCTATAGCGGCTGCTTACCCACCCACTCCAGCTGCAGCCACAGCTTGGTGTCGTCGCGGCCATATCGGTCGGCGCGATAGTCAGCCGCCTTGAGCATGGCGTTCAGTCCCGGCACCAACGCATAGGACAACGAGGCATCCCATTCGCTGCCATAACGCACACTGCCGCGCACGGCGCGAAATTCGTGATAGGCGACTACCCAACTGAACTGCCTAGCCAATCCCGACGCCCCCAGCGGCCCGTTGAACGCCGCGTAATAGTCCTGCAGGCCCGCCGCCGGAGTCACGGCGAACTGGTCGTCCCAGCCATTGAAGGCATGCAGGCTGGCGAGCGGCGTTTGCAGGGCATGGCGGCCATCGCCGCCCAGGAACTCCCAACCCAGCTTGCCCGTGATGCCCCAGGCCGTCCATGACGGTTCCGCCAGCCAGTAGTTGTTGGCGAAGCGCTGCGGATTGTTGGCATAGTCGTACTGGCGTGCGCCTTCCACGCTCCACCCAAAGCCTCCCTCGGCCGCGGGCTTGCCTATCCAGCGCACGCCATAGGTGGCGGTGGAAGCCGTGGCGACGTCCTTGTCCTTGTGCAGATAGGCGTAACCGACCACCTGCTGCTGTCCGCGGCTCCAGGCACCGTGCAGCAGATGAGTGTTGAGGTCACGATGCCGGGCCAGCGGGTTGATCGCGTCCGGGCCGGCCACGCGATTCACGCGATCGAGCCAGTCATAGCTGAAAACCCAACGGGCGCCGGCCTTCCACCGCAACGCGACGGCATCGAAGGTCTGTTCGAACTGTCGCCACGCAACCGTACCCACCCAGCGCTGGTTATCCAGCGCCACTTCCTGTCGCCCTGCCTTGGCGCTCGCTGCGTCCCCCTGCCACGCGAGCCAGGCCTGATTGAGCTCGGCGCCCTTGGGATCGGTGATGGATGGGTACTGCGCTTGTCCGTTCGCGCCGCTGTTGTAGTGATCGCCGGCACTCGCCGTGCCGGCGCCTTCCACGAAGTAGCTCCAGCCATGACCCACCTCGCTGCGAATACCCAACCTCAGTCGCAGCGTATCGGCGTAAGCGTGCGGCGCATACGCCGCGCTATCCACCTGCTCGTGGCGCAGGCGGGCATTCCATTCCAGTTGCAGGCCGTTGCCGGAAGCACCGGAGGATTGGGCGAGCGCCGCAGCGGATGACCCGAACAAGGCCAGCGCGATACCCGCGAAGAAACACGGTACAAATTTCAAGAACGACTCCCGCCGAGAACTACCGAGGTGCGCTTACTTTTCCGCCAGCGCTTTCCTCACCGCATGCACAAACTCGGCATCCACGCGGCCAATCACGTTCGTGCGGGCCACGATGCGGCCTTCCGCATCGAGCAGCACCAGTTCGCTGGAATGATTGAAATCGCCATCCGGCAGTTGTCGGTATTGCAGGCCGAGCATTGCCGCGATCTTCCGCGTGTCGTCCACGTCAGCGCGCGCCAAGGTCCATTGCGCAGGTGAAAGCCCGCGACGCAGCGCGTAGCCGTGCAGCACGCCTGCCGTATCGCGGGCGAGATCGAAGCTCACCAGCAGCAGGCCGAGCCGGGCATCGTTCTTCTCGGCCGCCGCTTGCGCGGTGATTTTCATGGTGTCGACGATCAGGGGACAGACCATCGTGCACGAGGTGTAGAACATCGAAACAATCTGCACGTGACCGCGCCGGTCGGCCCAGTGCCAGGCGTGGCCGTCCTGATCCACCAGCGGCGCGTTGAACTGATAGACCGAATCGCCTGGCAGCGCGTTGCCGCCGAACGCTCCGCTTGCGAAGACCAGCAGCAGAAGACACAGAAACCATCGCTTCATGTTGATTCCTCAGAGTGAACGGACGCAGCGGAAGCCCAGGTTTCGCGTGGTATCCGATGCCTTCAGCGCGGACAGCATCGCGACGCGCATCAACGTCGCGTAGTTTTCCTTCTGCTGCAGGGTGAGCGCGGCGGCACCGCAGAACCGGGCCTTGTCGGCGCCGTTCTGCTCGCGGCTGTCCGCGCTCACCAGCAGCGCATTGAAATCGTCCACCCATTCCCACACGAGACCATTGAGGTCACGTAGGCCATATACGTTGGCCGCACCACCGACCGGGGCCAACGGCGCAGACGACGGCCGCCCGTACCAATCCAGCACGCTCTGGCGCCAGGCGGGGTCGGCGCGTGCATCCGTGCGATGCGCATCGGCGGCGGCCGCGACTTCCCACTCGTACCACGTCGGAAGCCTCGCGTCCTCGCCCTCGCAGTAGGCGCGGGCGGCAAACCAGCTCACTTCCGTCACCGGTTGATCGGCGAGCACCGCATCGCCCAGCGACAAGGCGCCTGCCCAATGCGAGAGATAGGCGCCATCCGCGAATAAAGCAGGAACCTGATCCTTGCTCCATGCCGTATGCGTCCGCACGAAGGCGAGGTACTCCGCGTTCGTCACCGGCTCCGCGCGCATGGCGAACGGCGCGATGCGCGCGGGTGCGTTCTGCCCGTCCGCCGGCAACACGCTGTTGAACGTCCCGCCGGGCAGCGGCACATAGTCCGCCGCCATCGCGGCGACGCCACCCAGCATGGCACCAAGAAATACCGCGAAGCGCACGCGAGCGACCTCAGTGCGCTTCGCCGCCAGCCGCCGCGGGCTGCGCGCGAACCTTGCCCACCTCTTCCTTGCTCACCTGCCCGCCGGGATTGCCCCAGCTGTTGAGCACATAGGTCAGGATGTTAGCCACCTCGTCATCCGTGAGTTGTGCCATCGGCGGCATCACGGAGTTGTAGTCCTTGCCGTTGACGGTGATCGCGCCCGTGAGCCCATGCAGCGGAATGGAAATGAGCTTCTCCTTGGCGAGCTTCGCCAGATAGTCCGACTTGGCCAGCGGCGGAAACACGCCTGCCATGCCTTCGCCGCTGCCCTGGTGACAGACCGAACACGTGCCCTCGAACAACTGCTGGCCGGCCTTGACCTGTTCCTCCTTGCTCAGCGTGCCGCTGGCGTTGGCCTTCGCCGCCACGGCGACCGCGTGGAGGTTGTCGCCCGCGCGGTCGCCCAGATATACGGAGTCCACTTCCTTGCCGGAATAGATGGCCTTATTGGTCGGTCCCTCCACTTTCAGCATGCCCAGCGCGCCCTTGTTGAAGGCGCGGAAGATCGAATGATCCACCAGCACGTAAGTGCCCGGCACGTCCACACGGAACTCGGCCATCATGGCGCCACCGGCGGGAATGAGCGTGGTCTGCACGTTTTCCTGCGCGTGCGTGCCGCCCTCGTAATAGACCTTGTCGAAGATCTCACCGATGACGTGGAAGCTCGACACCAGGTTCGGTCCGCCATTGCCCACGAACAGGCGCACCGTTTCACCCACCTTCGCACTCAGCGCATGATCGCCGGTCAACGCGCCTTCTCGTCCGTTGAACAACACATACGTCGGGCGCTCTGCGATGGCCGCATCCATGTCGAACGGTTGATGGCCTTTCTCGCGGTACTTGCCCGTGGTGTAGAAGTCGCCCTGCATCACGTAGTACTCGTGATCCACGGTGGACAAGCCTTCAGGCGGCTCGATCAGGATCAAGCCGTACATGCCGTTGGCCACGTGCATGCCCACCGGCGCGGTCGCGCAGTGATAGACGTAGAGTCCCGCGTTGAGCGCCTTGAACGTGAACTGCGATTCGTGCCCCGGCGCGGTGAAACTGGATGCCGCGCCGCCGCCCGGTCCGGTGACGCCGTGCAGGTCGATGTTGTGCGGCATCTTGTTGTCGGGTGCGTTCTTCAGATGGAACTCCACCGTGTCGCCCTGGCGCACGCGGATGAAACTGCCAGGCACGGTGCCGCCAAACGTCCAGTACGTGTAGGTGACGCCTTCGGATATCGGCATCTCCTTCTCGATGACTTCCAGCTCCACGATCACCTTGGCGGGATAGTTGCGATGGATCGGCGGCGGCACGTGGGGAGGAACGCCCAGCAGCGCATGGATGGGCTCGCCTTGCGGCGGCCCTAGATCACCGGGCACCGCTGCGCCATTCGCTGCGACTGCGGGCGCCGCAGCGGCCTTGCCGTCAGCGGCGATGAGGTTGACGGGCAACAGGCCCGCGGCCAGAAGCACGAGAGGTATCAGACGCGACATGTAACGCTCCCTGGATTTACCTCGACAGACTAGGGAGCACGTGGATTTCGGGTTTGACGAAAGTCAGTCTGGAAGACGTTGCACGGCCGCTGCGTCAATGCGCCACGATCAGGGAGACGCGCGTCCACCCGCTTGCGCGCGCAGCGAGACGTCATCGCGCAGGATCACCGCACGACCGTCGATCTCGATGATGCCCTGGCTGCGCAAGCGCCCCAGCGCGCGGGTCACGGTTTCCGGTGCGAGCCGCAGATAGTTGGCGATGTCGCTGCGTGACATGCTCAGGCGAAAGTGCGTGCCGGAAAATCCGCGCGCCGCGTAACGCTCCCCAAGGTCAATCAGAAAAGCGGCGACGCGCTCGTCCGCCGAATGATCCGCCGCCAGCTGCGCGGCGGTGCCCAGTTCCTTGCTGAGTAGTCGGAACAGGTGGTACTGCAAGGCAGGCAGCGTGTCGCCAGCGCACTCATGGCGGGGAACGAGAACCGGCAGAACTGGGTCGATTCGAGCGCCACGGCATCGCACGGAAGCCGGTCGGGATAAATGCCATTGAGCCCCACCACTTCGCCCGGCAGATGGAAGCCAAGCACCTGCTCGCGGCCATCGGCATCGAATGCGCAGGTCTTCACCATGCCCGACCGCACCGCATAAATCGCGCGAAAAGGATCGCCCATGCGGAACGCATACGCACCTGCGCGAAGAGGGCCCACGTGCTCAACCAGGCAATGCAGCTGGGCAAGCTCCGCCTTGCCATAGCCCACGGAAAGACAGGTCTGGGAGAACGCGCAGGCACTGCAGAAGCGCAGGCTGTCGCCATCGTCCGGCAGACACACCGCCGCAGCGGCCCCGTTCATGGCCTGAAGATCATTACCGTCGATCATGCGCGTCGTCGTCAGATCGTGCGTGAATAGCGCGGCGTGTCCGGTGATGTGCCCAGATAGGCGTCGAAGCACATGGCGACGTTGCGCAGCAGGAGCCGCCCGCGTGGTGTGACACGGATGCTGGCTTCATCCAGCTCAACCAGGCCATCGTCCACGCATGCACCCAGGCGCTTCAGCTCCGGTGCGAAGGCGTCCTCGAATCGGAACCCGTTGTCTTCCTCGAAACGCGCCATGTCGATCAACCCGTGGCACATCAGCTCGCCGATCACTGCACGGCGCAGTCGATCGTCATCGCTCAGGCATAAGCCGCGACTTACTGGAAGTCGGCCCGCGGCCAAGGCAGCCTCGTAGCCGGCGAGGTCGCGTGCGTTCTGGCTATAGGTATCGCCGACGCGGCTGATGGCGCTGACGCCCAGGCCGACGATGTCGCAATCGCCATGGGTGGAGTAACCCTGGAAATTGCGCTGCAACGTGCCCGCCCGTTGCGCACGGACCAGCTCGTCATCGGCGCGCGCGAAATGGTCCATGCCCACGTAGACGTAGCCGGCCTCGCACAAGGCGCGGAAGGCAGCGCCGAACAAAGCCAGGCGCGCGGCGGCATCCGGCAGCTCGCCCCCGTTGATCTGCCGCTGCGCCTTGAACAGGTGTGGCAGATGCGCGTAGCCGTAAACGGCCACGCGGTCGGGCGCCAACGCGATGACCTGTTCCAGCGTGCGCTGGAATCCCTCCAGTGTTTGGCGCGGCAGGCCATAGATCAGGTCCACGCTCACCGAGCCGTAACCGGCATCGCGTGCCGCGTCGATCACAGCGCGCGTCTGCGCCACGCTCTGGATGCGGTTGACGGCGGCCTGCACCGCGGGATCGAAATCCTGAATGCCTACCGACAGTCGGTTGAAACCCAGCGCCGCGATATCGCGCACATAGCGCGCATCCGCATACCGCGGATCGATCTCGATGCCGTACTCTCGAACGCCATCGCGGCGATACGAGAAATGCCCTTCGAGAGCAGCCACCAGCCGTGCCATGCGCGGCGCATCGAGAAAGTTGGGCGTACCGCCGCCCAGATGGAGTTGCAGCAGCGGGCGATCGCGGTCGAACAAGGATCCCGTCAGCGCGATCTCCCTCCGCAGCACGTCGAGATAGTGATCGGCGCGGTTGACGTCCCGCGTGATGACGCGCGTGCAGCCGCAGTAGAAGCACGGGCTGAAGCAATACGGCACATGCACATAGAGCGACAGAGGCCGGGGCGCGGCCGCCTCGTTGGAAGCCGTCGCCGCCGCGCGGAAGGCGGCCTCGTCAAAGCCCGCATGGAACTGCGGTGCCGTCGGGTAGCTCGTATAGCGTGGACCGGGCACATCGTAACGGGCAACGAGTGCGGGATCGAATTCCGGAACGATGGTGTTCGTACGCATGCGCGGAGTATCGCCGCGGCATCGAACTACAAGCCTGATGCCCGTCAAAGCCCTGCGACAATCCGCTTGAAACCGTGGGCCGGCTCGACCATGCCCACGGTTTCAGCGAAGCGGCTTACTTCTTGAGCGGCGCGATGGTCTGCTCGATGGCGCCGAAAATGGATGCGCCCGAGGCATCGGTGACGTCGATGCGCAGGCTGTTGCCGAACGACAGGAACGGCGTGGACGGCTTGCCGTCGCGCAGCGTTTCCACCGTGCGCTGCTCCGCCAGGCACGAGGCGCCCTTGCTGGTGTCCTCGTTGGCGATGGTGCCCGAACCGACGATAGTACCCGCCGTCAGCGGACGCGACTTGGCGGCGTGCGCCACCAGCTGCGCGAAGTTGAACTGCATGTCCACGCCGCATTCCGCTTCGCCGAACCACTGGCCATTGAGCCAGGTACGCATCGGCAGGTGCAGCTTTTCGTCCTTCCATGCGTCGCCCAGCTCGTCTGGCGTCACGAATACCGGCGACAGCGCGGAACGCGGCTTGGACTGCAGAAAGCCGAAACCCTTGGCGAGCTCGCCCGGGATCAGGTTGCGCAACGACACGTCGTTGACCAGGCCGATCAGCTGGATATGCCCGGCTGCCTGCGCTGGCGTCACCGCCATCGGCACGTCGTCGGTGATCACCACCACTTCGGCTTCCAGGTCGATGCCGTAGTCCTCGCTCGGCACCACCACCGGATCGCGCGGACCGAGGAAGCCGGCGCTGGTCGCCTGGTACATCAGCGGATCGACGTAGAAGGATTCCGGCACTTCGGCACCACGCGCGCGACGCACGCGTTCGACGTGCGGCAGGTAGGCGCTGCCGTCGACGAACTCATAGGCACGCGGCAGCGGCGCCGCCAGCGCAGCCATGTCGAGCGCGAACGCGCCCTTGGCGTTGCCGGCGTTCAGTTCCTCGTACAGCGCATTGAGGCGCGGCGCGGCGCTCGACCAGTCGTCCAGCGCCGCCTGCAGCGTCGGCGCAATGCCGGTGGCCTTGACGGCCTGCGTCAGCGCGCGGTTGACGACGATCAGGGTGCCATCGCGACCGCCTTCCTTCAGTGAACCCAGTTTCATGCTTTGCTCCGTCGACCGTGCCGCGCACAGTCTGCCATCGTGTGTTGATCGTTGGGCGCTTACTTGCCCGTGAAATGCTTGCGGATGCCCTGCCAGCACTCGTAGTAGTTGCCCTGCAGCTCGGGCGAGGCCAGCGCCTGCCTGGTGGGATGGATCACGCGGCGCGTCTCGAACATGAAGGCCATCGTGCCGGTGATGACGTCCGGCTGCGACAGGTCGCGCGTGGACGCCTTCTCGTAGGTCGCGGCATCCGGCCCGTGGCCGCTCATGCAGTTGTGCAGCGAGGCGCCGCCCGGCGAGAAGCCTTCGGCCTTGGCGTCGTATTCGCCGGTGATCAGCCCCATGAACTCGCTCGCGATGTTGCGGTGGAACCACGGCGGGCGGAACGTGTGCTGCGCCACCAGCCAGCGCGGCGGGAAGATCACGAAATCCATGTTGCTCACGCCATCGGTATCGCTCGGCGAATGCAGCACGAGGAAGATGCTCGGGTCGGGATGATCGAAGCTGATCGAGCCAATGGTGTTGAAGCGGCGCAGGTCGTACTTGTACGGCGCGTAGTTGCCATGCCAGCCCACCACGTCCAGCGGCGAGTGATCGATGCGGGCGCGCCACAGGTTGCCCTGGAACTTGGCGACGAGCTCGAACGCGCCTTCCACGTCCTCGTAGGCGGCCACGGGCGTGAGGAAATCGCGCGGATTGGCCAGGCCGTTGCTGCCGATGGGGCCGAGGTCCGGCAGGCGCAGCAACCCGCCGAAGTTCTCTGCGATATAGCCGCGGGCGGTATCATCGAGCAGCTCCACGCGGAAGCGCACGCCGCGCGGAATCACCGCGATCTCCAGCGGCTCCAGCTCGATGATGCCCATCTCGGTGAACAGCTTCAGGCGCCCCCGCTGCGGCACGATCAGCAGCTCCGCGTCGGCGTTGTAGAAGAAGCGGCCCTGCATCGAACGGTTGGCGGCATAGACGTGGATGCCCACGCCCGTCTGGTCCGCCGCGCTGCCATTGCCGGCCACGGTGAACAGGCCATCGATGAAGTCGGTGGGTTCGGCCGGCAGCGGGAACGGGCTCCAGCGCAACTGGTTGGGGCTGGCCGGCACTTCGTTGAAGCGGTTGTGGAAGCGGCCGTCGGGCATCGCCTCGAACGGATGGTGCATGGCGGCCGGGCGGATGCGGTACAGCCAGCTGCGACGGTTGCTGTGGCGCGGCGCGGTGAACGCGGAGCCGGAAATCTGTTCGGCATAAAGCCCGCGTGCCACCTGCTGTGGCGAGTTCTGCCCTTCGGGCAGCACGCCGGGCAAGGCCTCGGTGGCGAATTCGTTGGCGAAACCGGTCTGGTACTGCTGCTTGCTGGCTGACATGGAAGCTCCGCGATCTGCCCGAATGCGAGGCCGCTGCGCGACCTTCGCGATACTATGACTCTTGCCTTACCGCCGTTGGTCGCCTCACTCCAGGGAAGAGGCGTTGTTACCTATTGCAACAACATCACAAGGAAACCGCATGTCCGACTCGTATTCCTCGCTGGGCAACGCGCCCGCGACCGCCTCTGTCCAGGACCTCAGCCAGCCGCTTGCATCGGGCAAGGGATGGATGAAGTTCGTGGGCGTGATGTTCATCATCCAAGGTGCCATCACTGCCCTCTCCATCGTCGGCATCATCATCGCGTGGCTGCCCATCTGGATCGGCGTTCTCGTGATGCAATCCGCCAACGCCATCGAGCGCGCCCAGCTCAGCGGCGATGCCGCCGCATTGAAGGAAGCGCTCGCCAGGCTGCGTACCTACTTCATCATCCAGGGCGTGCTGTTCCTGGTCAGCATAGCGGTGCTCGTGCTGTACATCGCCGTGTTCGGCGCAATGTTCGGCGCCATGCTGCATAACGGTTCCTGGCACTAAGACCGCCACACCATGGCCGCCCGCAACGGGCGGCCATACGGCGGCGCTTACAGCACGCCGCGCTTCATCTGGTCGCGCTCGATCGACTCGAACAGCGCCTGGAAATTGCCCTCGCCGAAACCCTCGTTGCCCTTGCGCTGGATGATCTCGAAGAAGATCGGGCCGATGTTGTTCTGCGTGAAGATCTGCAGCAGCTTGCGCTGCTTGGTCTCCGGGTCGGCGTCGATCAGGATCTTGTTCTTCGCCAGGCGCGGCACGTCCTCGCCGTGGTTGGGGATGCGCATGTCGATCACTTCGAAATACGTATCGGGCGTGTCGAGAAACTCCACGCCCTGCGCGCGCATCGCTTCCACCGTGTCGTAGATGTTGTCGGTGAACAGGGCGATGTGCTGGATGCCTTCGCCGTGATACGCGTCGAGGTATTCGTTGATCTGCGACTTCGGATCGCTCGACTCGTTGAGCGGAATGCGCACGATGCCGTCCGGCGCGGTCATGGCCTTGGACACCAGGCCCGTCTTGGCGCCCTTGATGTCGAAGTAGCGGATCTCGCGGAAGTTGAACAGGCGCTCGTAGTAGTCGGACCACTTCTGCATGTTGCCGAAGTAGAGGTTGTGCGTGAGGTGGTCGATGAAGGTGAGGCCGAAACCCTTCGGGTTCTGGTCAGCGCCCGCGACAGGCTCGTAGTCGCCTTCGTAGATGCTGCCCTTGTCGCCGTAGCGGTCGACCAGGTACAGCACGCAATCACCAATGCCCTTCACGGCCGGCGCATTCACCGCCTTGGTGGATTCGGCCAGCGCGCTCACCGCTTCGCCGCCATTGCCGAGCACGACGTCATAGACGTCCTTGGCGGGCTTTTCGAAACGGATGGCGAAACCCGCGGCGCAGGGGCCGTGGGCCTGGGCGAATTCGGCGGCGTAGGAGTCTGGGTCCTCGTTGACCAGCAGGTTCACGCCGCCCTGGCGGTAGACCGTGATCGGGCGCGACTTGTGCTTGAGCACGGCGCTGAAGCCCATGCTCTTGAACAGGCGGTGCAGCTCGTGGCCGCGGCCGGCGGGGGCGGCGAATTCGACGAATTCGAATCCGTTGATGCCCATGGGGTTTTCGAAGGTGGTGACCTGCATGCCAAGATTGGGCTGCGCGCTCATGGGGCTCTCCTGATGGACCGGGCTCAATGGCCTACGCGGGACATCCCTTGCGTGCGACCATCGTGATAATCCTCGCGTTATAGTTACATATGAAACCATTTGCAAGGAGCGCCGCAGCAGTGGCCGAAGAACACCATCCCGACCATGCCCCGCTGGAGCTGGAAAACTTCCTGCCTTACCGGCTTTCCATCCTCTCCAACGCGGTCAGCCAGGCCATTGCCGACGATTACCAGCGTCGGTTCGACCTGAGCATGACGGAATGGCGCGTGATGGCCGTGCTGGCCCGCTTCGACGGCCTTTCGGCCCGCGAAGTGGCCGAGCGCACCCTGATGGACAAGGTGGCCGTGAGCCGCGCCCTGTCCAAGCTGGTGGAAACCGGCTGGGTGACCCGCGCGACCCACGACGGCGACAAGCGCCGCTCCGTGCTGGGCCTGAGCGAGGCCGGCTGGGCCATTCACGAGGTGGTGGCGCCCATGGCCCGCGAGCATGAGCGCAATTTGCTGTCCCGGCTGGACGAAGAGGAACGCACCTGGCTGGTGCGCATTCTGGACAAGCTGCAGGCGATTGAGCCGAAGTGAGCGAGAAGTGAGTGAAGAGAAGTGAGGAGTGAGAGAGAGCCGGCCAGTTCGACGCTCTTCTTTCACTTCTCACTCCTCTTTACTCACTCCCGCTTTATTTCACGCCGTGCATCAGCCGGTTGATCAGTGGCGCGATGACGAACAGCACCGTGCCCGCGCCGGCCAGCAGCCAGAAGCTGAAGGTGAAGCCGCTCAGCGCCGAGGCCACGGTCATGCCGGTTTCGCCGCTCACATGGCCGGCGAAGATGCCCGACAGGTTGTTGCCAATGCCGGTGGAGAGGAACCAGCCGCCCATCGCAAAGCCCACCAGGCGCACCGGCGCCAGCTTGGTCACCATCGACAGGCCGATCGGCGACAGGCACAGCTCGCCCAGCGTCTGCAGCACGTAGACCAGCACCAGCGGCCAGAACGGGATCAGGTGGCGGCTGTCCACCAGGCGGGAGAGCGCGTACATCAGCACGATGAAGGCCAGCGCATTGCCGAGCAGGCCCAGGCCGAACTTGCGCGGGATCGACGGCTCCATGTGGCGCTTGTCCAGCCAGCCCCAGGCCAGCGACACGAACGGCGCCAGCAGCACCAGCGCCAGCGGCGCGACGGACTGGAACCAGCCCACCGGGAACTCCCAGCCGCCGAACATCTCGCGATCCACGATGTTCTGCGCCAGGAAGTTGAACGAGCTGCCGGCCTGTTCGTAGAACATCCAGAACAGCACGTTGAACACGAAGATGATCAGCATCGCGAACACGCGATCGCGCTGCACCTTGCCCTCGCGGAAGCCCTCCACCAGCAACAGCAGCGACAGGCCCACGAACAGCACGCTCAGCATCCACTGCAGCACGATGGCGCCAGCCTTGGCCATCACCAGATAGACCAGCGGAATGGCCACCAGGCAGCCGATCAGCACGTAGACCACGCGCATGCGGTTGGCCTGATCCGCGGCGGGACGGCCCACGCCCTTCAGCTGGCGGCGCCCGATCCAGAACCACACCAGGCTGATCAGCATGCCGATTCCCGAGGCCAGGAACACCAGCTTGTAGTTCTGCTGCATCGGCGTGTCGGTGAAGTGGCTGGCCATCCAGCCGGTGATCAGCGGCGACACCAGCGCGCCGGCGTTGATGCCCATGTAGAACAGCGTGAAGCCGCGATCCCGCCGCGCATCGCCCACGCCATAGAGCTGCCCCACCATCGAGGAAATGTTCGGCTTGAACAGGCCGTTGCCCACGATCACCGTGGACAGGCCGAGCAGGAAGATCTGCTCATTCGGCAGCATGATCATGAACAGCCCCGCCGACATCACCACGGCGCCCACCAGGATCGAGCGCTGGTAGCCGATGATGCGGTCCGCCACGTAGCCGCCGAACACCGCCGCCGCGTAGACCAGGGCCAGGTAGGCGCCATAGGTGCGGCTGGCGAAGCCCTGGCCTGCAGGATCGCCCTTGAAGAACTCCGCCACGATGTACAGCGTCAGCGCCCAGCGCATGCCGTAGAACGCGAAGCGCTCCCAGAACTCCGTCATGAAGAGCATCCACAGCGGGCGCGGATGCCCCATGGTCTGCGGGTAATCGGGCACCGTCGGCGCGGTGGCGGTGTTGGTCTCGCTCATGCAAACCCCATGAAGGCCGGAAGGGCACTCGCGTGCCGGTCGAAAGTTTTTGCGAACCCGGACATGTAACCGGCCACGCCCAGGTACGTCAAATGCCTAAAGAGCGAGGAGTAAGTAAAAAGAGAAGTGAGAAACGAGAGAAAAGCCAGCCAGCCGGCGCTCTTCTCTCGTTTCTCACTACTCACTCCTCACTCCTGCTTTTACCTCACACCGTGCATGAGACGGTTGATCAGCGGCGAAATCAACAGCAGCAGCACGCCGGCGCCGGCCAGCAGCCAGAAGCTGAAGGTGAAGCCGGACAGCGCGGAGGCGGCGGTCATGCCGCTGTCGCCGCTGATCTGCCCGGCCAGTAGGCCGGACAGGTTGCCTCCCACCGCCATCGACAGGAACCAGCCGCCCATCGCCACGCCCACCACGCGCGGCGGCGCCAGCTTGGTCACCATCGACAGGCCGATGGGCGACAGGCACAGCTCGCCGATGGTCTGCAGCACGTAGCACGCGGTCAGCGGCCAGAACGGGATCAGCCCGTGGCTGTTCACCGAGTACGTCAGCGCATACATCAGCGTGGTGAAGCCCAGGCCGTTGAAGACCAGGCCCAGGCCGAACTTGCGCGGGATCGACGGTTCCTTGTGGCGCCTGGCCAACAGCGCCCATACCTGCGTCACCAGCGGCGCCAGCACGATGATCGCCACCGGGCTCACCGACTGGAACCAGCCCACCGGGAACATCCAGCCACCGAACATCTCGCGGTCCACCATGTTCGCGGCAAGGAAGTTGAACGACGTGCCGAGCTGGAAATACATCATCCAGAACAGGATGTTGAAGGCGAAGATGATCAGCATGGCGACCACGCGATCCAGCTGCACGCGATCGTGGCGCATCGCCTCCACCACCAGCATCACCGCCACGCCGATGAACAGCAGGCTCAGCAGCCACTGCAGGCCGCTCGCGCCGATAAAGGCCAAGAGCAGATAAACCAGCGGCACCGCGACCGCCACGCCCAACACCACCCACGCCACGCGGGCGCGGCCCGCCTGATCGGGCGCTGGCCGGCCCACGTCCTTCAGCCCGCGGCGGCCAAACCAGAACCAGAACAGGCTGAGGAACATGCCAACGCCAGCCGCACCGAACACGATGCGATAGTTTTCCTGCGTAGGCGTATCCGTGAAGTAGCTGGCCAGCCAGCCCGTGAGCAGCGGCGCCAGCAGCGCACCGCCGTTGATGCCCATGTAGAACAGGGTAAAGCCGCGGTCGCGGCGCTCGTCCTTGGGGCCATACAGCTGGCCGACCATGGAGGAAACATTCGGCTTGAACAGGCCGTTGCCCACCACGACCATCGCCAGGCCAAACAGGAACACTTCCTTGCCCGGCAGCATCACCACGAACAGGCCCACCGCCATCACCAGGGCGCCGATCAGGATCGAGCGCTGGTAACCGATCACCTTGTCCGCCACGAAGCCGCCGAAGATGCTGGTGGCGTAGATCAGCGCGGTATACGCGCCGTAGATCTTGCTGGCCCAGGCCTCACCCGCCGGATCGCCGTTGAAGAAGTGCGCCACGATGTACAGCGCCAGCGCCCAGCTCACGCTGTAGAACGCGAAGCGCTCCCAGAACTCGGTCATGAACAACATCCACAGCGGCCGTGGATGCCCGAGCATTTGCGGGAAGTCGGGCACCGGCGCGGGTGCGGTCTGGGTGGTGTTGCTCATGCATGCCCCTTTGCAAGCGAAGCGACAGAGATGCCGCCAAAAGTTTCGTAACCGACTGCGTGACCGACTGTTCGCGACAACGTCTCAACTGCCCTCACCGTCATTCCCACGAAAGCGGGAGGCGCTTCATCAACAGCCGAAGGCTGGTCATCCAGTGACTTTCGCGCGACGGCAAAGGCACTGGGTCCCCGCTTTCGCGGGGATGACGGTGAGGGATAACCGCCGCAATAGGTCCGTGAAGCCGGTCTTATTCAATGGAGTGCCGACGCTCAAACTCCCAACTCCGTCCGCACATCCAGCAACTCCGGAAAAAACTCCAGCTCCAGCGCCTTCTTGAGAAACGCCACGCCCGAGGAACCACCCGTGCCGCGACGGTGTCCGATGATGCGTTCCACGGTTTTCATATGGCGGAAACGCCACATCTGAAAACTCCCCTCCACATCCACCAGCTGCTCGCACATGTGGTACTCGGGCCAGAATGTCGTTCGGTTTTCGTAAATGCGCTTGAGCACGGGCAGCAACCCCTCATGCCGCCTGTAAGGCTGCGACCAGTCGCGCGCGGTCAGTTCGGCGGGCACCGCGTGCCCGCGGCGCGCGAGATAGCCCAGGAACTCGTCGTACAGGCTGGGCGCTTCCAGCACCTCGCGCAGCGCGGCCTGCGCCGCCGGGTCGTACGCGAACACCTGCAGCATCTGGGCGTTCTTGTTGCCCAGCAGGAATTCGATCTGCCGGTACTGCAGCGACTGGAAGCCCGAGGACGTGCCCAGCACGCCGCGAAATTCCAGGTATTCCGAGGGCGTCAGCGTTTCCAGCACCGCCCATTGCTCGAACAGCTGGCGCTGCACCTGCTTCACGCGCGCCAGGATCTTCAGGCATGGATCGATCTCATCGCGGCGCAGATGGGCCACCGCCGACTTCAGCTCGTGGATGATCAGCTTCATCCACAGCTCCGCCACCTGGTGCTGCACGATGAAAAGCATTTCATCGTGGTGCGGCGGATGGCTCAGCGGCTGCTGGGCCGTGAGCAGCTGGTCCAGCCGGAGGTAGCCGCCATAGGTCAACCGCCCGTTCAGGTCGAGCTCGATGCCGGCCTCAAGGTCGCGCTGGTTCTCGGTCATGTCGATCCGGGGTGCGGAAAAACCCGCATGGTAACCCGTGTGAAGGCCAGGGCCTGTTTCCCCTTTCCGCATAGCCCCGTACGAGGGCGCATGCTGCACCGTGCCTTGCGGCGCAACATCCGGCCCTGTAACAATTTTGGTCTTGCTCAGGGCTTTACGTCCGCTGCTGGCCCCACTGGATGGGCCGCCGACGCCCCGCACCCCACTTTCTCATTACTCACTCCGGGAGCGAGTCGTGTCCATCGCCGCCAAGTTCGAAATCGAATACCTCCAGTATCTCGATGCTGAAGGCAAGCAGGTTCGTGATGACCTGCCTGAATTCGCCAAAGACCTCGACCACATGGTCGAGCTGTACAAGCTCATGATGTCCACCCGCGTGTTCGACGCGAAATCCGTCGCCCTGCAGCGCACCGGCAAGCTCGGCACCTACGCCAGCTGCCTGGGCCACGAAGCCGCCCACGTCGGCATCGGCAGCGCCATGAAGCCCGAGGACGTGTTCGCGCCGAGCTATCGCGAATACGGCGCGCAGCTCTATCGCGGCGTGCAGCCGCGCGAGGTGTACATGTACTGGGGCGGCGACGAGCGCGGCAACGACTACCAGAACGAACCGGCGCGCCACGATTTCGCCTGGTCGGTGCCGATCGCCACGCAGTGCCTGCACGCCGCCGGTTCCGCGCTGGCGTTCAAGATCCGCAACGAGAAGCGCGTGGCCGTGTGCACCATCGGCGACGGTGGTTCGTCCAAGGGCGACTTCTACGGCGCCATCAACATCACCGGCGCGCAGAACCTGCCGATGGTGGCGGTGATCGTGAACAACCAGTGGGCCATCTCGGTGCCGCGCAAGATCCAGTCCGGCGCGCCCACGCTGGCGCAGAAGGGCATTGCCGCGGGCCTGTTCTCCATCCAGGTGGACGGCAACGACATCATCGCCGTGCGCAAGGCCATGGGCGATGCGCTCGATCGCGCGCGCAACGGCCAGGGCGGCAGCGTGCTCGAACTGGTGACCTACCGCCTGAGCGACCACACCACCGCCGACGACGCGCGCCGCTACCGTGGCGAGCAGGAAGTGAAGGACGCCTGGGCGAAGGAGCCGATGAAGCGCCTGCGCAACTGGCTGGTGGCCAAGGGCGTGTGGGACGACGCGAAGGAAGAAGCCTGGAAGGCCGAGTGCGACGAGTGGATGGACAACGAGGTGAACGCCTACCTCGAAACCAAGACGCAGCCCGTCACGGCGATGTTCGACTACACCTTCGCCGAAGTCCCCGCCGATCTCGCCAAGCAGCGCGATCTCGCACTCCAGCTCGACAAGAAGGCGCACTAAGCCATGGCACAGATCACCCTTATCGAAGCCGTCACCCAGGCGCTTGCGTATGAAATGGCCCACGACGACAGCGTCGTGGTGCTGGGCGAAGACGTCGGCGTCAACGGCGGCGTGTTCCGCGCCACCCAGGGCCTGCAGGAAAAATTCGGCGAACTGCGCGTGCTCGACACGCCGCTGGACGAAACCACCATTGCCGGCGTCACCGTGGGCCTCGCCGCCCAGGGCATGAAGCCGGTGGCCGAAGCGCAGTTCGAAGGCTTCATCTACCCGATGATGGAGCAGATCGCCTGCCACGCCGCCCGCCTGCGCAACCGCACGCGCGGCCGCATCACCGTGCCGGCCGTGTGGCGTGCACCGTGGGGCGGCGGCATTCGCGCGCCGGAGCATCACTCCGAGGCGAACGAGCACCTGTTCACCAACATCCCCGGCCTGCGCGTGGTGATGCCGTCGTCGCCGGCGCGCGCCTACGGCCTGCTGCTCGCCGCCATCCGCGATCCTGATCCGGTGATGTTCTTCGAGCCCAAGCGCATCTACCGCCAGTACAAGGAAGAAGTGCCCGACGACGGCGAAGCGCTGCCGCTGGACGTGTGCTTCGTGCTGCGCGACGGCACCGACGTCACCATCGTCACCTGGGGCGCCCAGGTGAAGGAAGCGCTGGAAGCGGCCGACGCGCTGGCCGAAGACGGCATCAGCGCCGAAGTCATCGACGTGGCCACGCTGACCCCGCTGGACTTCGACACCATCGCCGAATCGGTGCAGAAGACCGGCCGCTGCGTGATCGTGCACGAAGCCCCGAAAACCGCGGGTTTCGGCGCCGAAATCGCCGCCCGCCTGGCCGAGGAATGCATGTACGACCTGCTGGCGCCGGTCGAGCGCGTGACCGGCTACGACACGCACATCCCGCTGTTCCGCCTGGAAATGAAGTACATGCCGAGCACCGAGCGCGTGGTGGAAGCGGCCAAGCGTACGTTGGCGGCGAGCTGAGCTCGCCTGCCAAGGGAATAGGGAATGGAGAATAGGGAATAGGAAAAGCAAGGCGCGGCAAGATTGCAGGTCGCCGCTTTTCACTATTCCCGATTCCCAATTCCCTATTCTCTCCCCCGAAAATTTCTGCCACCTCCGGAATGAACCCCATGGCCGACATCAAGACTTTCTACCTGCCCGACCTCGGCGAAGGCCTGCCCGACGCCACCATCGTCGAGTGGCACGTGAAGGAAGGCGACACCATCAAGCTCGACGCCCCGCTGGTGTCGATGGAAACCGCCAAGGCCGTCGTCGACGTGCCCTCCCCGTACACCGGCAAGGTGACCAAGCTGCACGGCGCCGCCGGCGACATCATCGAGACCGGCGCCGCGCTGGCCGAGTTCGAGCCCGACCCGAACGCCAAGCAGCGCGCCGAGGCCGAGGCCACCGGCCACCATCACGGCCCGAAGAAGGGCGCCGGCAGCGCCGCCGCCGAGCCGAAGAAGGTCGTCGCCTCCGATGAAGGCGGCGAGATCGACAGCGGCACCGCCGATCGCGAAGACGAAGGCACCGTGGTCGGCGCGATGATCTCCGGCAGCCACGTGCACGTGGAGCAGGCCTCCAGCGTGGGCGGCGTGAAGGCCGTGCCGGCCGTGCGCGCGCTGGCCAAGAAGCTCAAGGTCGACCTCACCCGCGTCAAGCCGACCGGCGCCGACGGCGTGGTCACCCTGGCCGACGTGAAGAACGCCGCCGCCAACGGCAGCGCTGCGCTCGGCGCCGCGCCTGCCCGCGCCGTGCATGAAGACGCGGGCCGCCACCTGGCCCCGCGCCTGCCCGAGCCGGAGCCGTCGCGCACCGCCACCTCGCTCGCCGGCAAGCCCGTGCGCACGGCCCCGCCGAGCGTGCAGGCCAGCGGCCAGCCGGAGCAGCTCAAGGGCGTGCGTCGCAACATGGCGCGCGTGATGGCCGAGGCCCACGCCAACGTGGTGCCGACCACCCTCGTGGACGACGCCGACCTGCACGCCTGGATCGGCAAGCAGGACATCACCGCTCGCCTGATCCGCGCCATCGTCGCCGCGTGCAAGGCCGTGCCGGCGCTCAACGCCTGGTTCGACGGCAAGAACCTCACCCGCACCCTGCATCCGCACGTGGACATCGGCATTGCCGTGGACACCGAGGAAGGCCTGTTCGTGCCGGCGCTGCGCAACGCCGACGTACTCGACGGCGCCGGCATCCGCGCCGCCATCAAGCGCCTGCGTTCGTCGGTGGAAGACCGCAGCATTCCGGCGTCGGAGCTGTCGGGCTACACCATCAGCCTGTCGAACTTCGGCATGTTCGCCGGCCGCTACGCCACGCCTGTGGTGGTGCCGCCGTGCGTCGCCATCGTCGGCGCGGGCAAGCTGAGCCACGACGTGGTCGCCGTGATGGGCGGCATCGAAGTGCACCGCCGCATGCCGATCTCGCTCACCTTCGACCACCGCGCCGCGACCGGTGGCGAGGCGGCGCGCTTCCTCAAGGCGCTGCTGGACGATCTGTCGCTGCCGAACTGAGTGCAGATGAGTTGAACGAAAAAGCCCCGGCTGTGCCGGGGCTTTTTCCTTTGCGTGCTTTTGGAAAGGAACTCATCGCCTCAGGGAAGCCCAACGACTCCATCCCCCTCACCGTCATTCCCGCGAAACCGGGAGGCGCTCCACAACAGCCGAAGGCTGGTCATCTAGTGACTTACTGGTATCGCAAAATGCTCCAAAGGCGCTGGATTCCCGCTTTCGCGGGAATGACGGTGAGGGATAACTAACGCTGAGGAGCGCTCCACGCCACTGCATAGCGACACGCTCAGTACCGCTCCACAAAGTGCCTCATCGTGTGCTCCAACGCTTTCCGCCAGCGCTGCTCCAACGCAAGGTCACACGCCGGATCATGCTCGCGTATCGCCACCAGCAATGCCTCAGTCCAATAGGGATACAGCGACGGCGGCACCGGCGCGTGGCCGCTGCGGCTGTGCGCGCAGGCCATCTGCTCCATCGTGCGCTTGGTCAGCGTGCTGCCTCCGGCATGCGCAATCGCGGCGCTGATGCCCCGGCGCAATGCAATGTGTTGCTTGCTGAAGTCGGTGTCCTTGAACAACGCCGGCACGTCCGGATGACTGGCCATGAAGATCTCGTAGAAGCGGGCAATGAATTTCCCGTGTTGCAGGCAACGGCCGTAGCTGGTCTGCAGATCGTCGAACGTGTCGCTCATGTTTGCCCCGGCGTGGACTTCAATCGTCCTAAAGCGCCGGCACGCTAACACGCGATCGATGCATCGCCGCCTGGCATATCGCCGCAAGCGGGCGACATGCCGCCTGCACCCTGCGTTGACGACGCATGCACTCCATCGCGCTATACGATCCACGGACACTCGCACGGGAGCCGCGCCATGCATCACAGCCGACTATGCACCGTGGTGATCGACTGCAAGACCGACGATCTCGCCGATGCCGCCGCGTTCTGGAGCCACGCTCTGGGCAAGTCCATCGTCACCCTGGATGAGGATGGCGACGGCAAGTACGCGCGCCTCGCCACCGCCGATGACGAACCCATCATCCTGCTGCAGCGCGTGGATCACGACAGCCGCGTGCATCTGGATATCGAAACGGACGACATCGAGGCGGAGGCGCAACGCCTGGAAAAACTCGGCGCAAAACGCGTGAACAAGGTGGGCGATCGCTGGTGGGTGATGCAGGCGCCGAGCGGACACCGGTTCTGCGTGATCCGCCCGCAGCGCGAAACATTCGGGCCGCATCTCAACCGCTGGGAATGACGCTTAGCCATCCGCGCCTCGCAAGGTCGACGCTGGCCTGCGGCTCGCCTTGCGAACAAACGCGGATATCAGTAATCGCGGATATCCAGCGCGATAAACCCGCGTACGCTGTAGCCCTGCTCGCCCGCCGGCCACGGCAGCGAAGTCAGCAGGCGGTCTCCCGCCGGCCAGGGCGCATTGTCGAGCAGCGCCTCGGCACTGACCGTGCCGTCATCGCCGCGGCGATAGAACAGGCGCACCCAGTGCAGTTGCCGGCTCAATACTTCGTCCTGCAGCGCGGCGCGCAGCACGGGCATCAGTTCCGACGGCGGTTCGATGCCGTTCTTGCTCGATAGCCACGGCCCGGCGAACACGTCCCACGTGCGAATGCCCAGGTCCCAGCCGTACAAGGTCATGCGGCGGTCGTCGGTGACGTACCAGCAGGCCGCCAGCAGCACGTGGAACACGCCTTCCTCAAACGCGCGCAGCGCATCGAGGCAACCGGCCTCGCCACCACCCACGCCGGCGAAACTCTCTTCGATATGGCGGTCTTCGCTCAACACCACATCGACGTCCAGGCGGCCGGGCTCGCCGGCAGCGCCTTCGAACCAGCTGGCGCGCACGGCGGGAAAATCGCCGTCCGTCATCAGCCATTCTTCATCCGGCTCCAGTTCGACGTCGTGACGCTCGAACAGGCGCAACAGGTAACGCTGGATATCGGAGTCTTGCATCGCCGTGCCTGCCTTCAATGCGCCTGTGGACGCCACACCAGCTGGCGCACGATCAGCGCCAGCACCAACACCACCACGCATGCGCCGTAGCCATACAGCGCCGGCAGCACCTGCTGCCAGATGGCGCCGCTGGACGGGCCGTACTGGCCCACGGCCGGCACCGTGGCCGTATCGAACGCGCTGCTTGCGCACTCCACCGCCGCGAAGGCGGCAAGCAGCAGCGCAGCGATGTCGAACCCGCGACGCAGGCGCGTGCGCGGCAGGCTCTTGGGATAGGCCCAATAGGCCCAGCCCAGGATCAGCAGCCACGGCGCCAGCAACAGGATGGCCAGGTAACGCATGCGTCAGTTCTCTCCCCGAAGGCCGCGAGGCCTTTTATTCCTGCGCGGCAAGCTGGTCGAGCGCACCGCGCAGGCGAAGCAGTGCTTCGTCGCGCGCCTGCTCGCCGTCGTAATCGGGCGTGGCGCCGACCTGCTCGCCGTCGATCTCCAGCACCAGCGCCTGCGGCTGCACCTGCACCACGGCACCCACGCTGCCCAGTTCCTTTATGCGCTTCTGCACGACGCCGGCCGCCTTGGGATCGGCGAACGAACGCGACAGCAGCAACTCCTCGCCTTCCGACGAGAACAGGCGGAAACGGAAGCTACCATCCGCATCGCGGAAACTGGCGAAGCGCGGCGCTTTGCCGCCCTTGGCGACCGCCTTGGGCGCGTTCGCCTGCGGCGCCACCGAGGTGCCCGAACGCAGGCCGATGGCGTCGCGCAACTCGGCCACCTTCGGGCCGGCAATGGCGCGCGCCTTCCTGGCGCCTTCGTGCAGGATCTCCTCGATCATCGCCGGGCGCGCGATCAGCGCGTCGTAGCTCTCGCGCATCGGCGCGATTTCCACTTCCAGCCGCTCGAACAACACCTGCTTCGCCTCGCCCCAACCCAGGCCGTTGACCAGGGCCTCGCGGAAGGCATTGGATTCGGCCTCGCTGGCGAACGCGCGGAAGATGGTGAAAAGCGAGGAGCTGTCCGGATCCTTCGCCTCGCCCGGCAGGCGCGAGTCGGTGACGATGCGCATGATCGCCTCGCGCAGGTGCTTCTGCCCGCCGGCGAACAGCGGAATGGTGTTGTCGTAGCTCTTGGACATCTTGCGGCCGTCCAGGCCCGGCAGCGTCGCCACCTGTTCCTCGATCACCACTTCCGGCAGCACGAAGAACTCGCGGCCGTAGATGTGGTTGAAGCGCTGCGCGATGTCGCGCGCCATTTCGATGTGCTGGATCTGGTCGCGTCCCACCGGCACCTTGTTCGCGTTGAACGCGAGGATGTCCGCCGCCATCAGCACCGGATACATGTACAAACCCGCCGTGACGCCGGCATCCGGGTCTTCGCCCGCTTCCGTGTTCTTGTCCACGGAAGCCTTGTACGCGTGCGCGCGGTTGAGCAGGCCCTTGGCGGTGACGCAGGTGAGGAACCAGGTCAGCTCGGGAATCTCCGGAATATCGGACTGGCGATAGAAGGTGACCTTCTGCGGATCGAGACCGGCCGCCAGCCACGTGGCGGCGATTTCCAGGCGCGAGCGCTCGATGCGATCGGGATTGTCGCTCTTGATCAGCGCGTGGTAGTCGGCCATGAAGTAGAACGCGTCGACGTCGTCGCGCCTGCTCGCGGCCACGGCCGGGCGAATGGCGCCGACGTAGTTGCCCAGGTGCGGCGTGCCGGTGGTGGTGATGCCGGTGAGTACGCGGGTCTTCATGGTCTCTTCTTCGTATCGTTATTGTTTGTTGTTGTCGTCAGCGGATCAGCGTGGACTTGCCGAACAGCGATTCCACCAGATCCACCGCCAGGCGCGCGGTCTGGTTCTTCTTGTCGAAGGCTGGGTTGAGTTCGACGATGTCGAGCGAACCGACGCGCCCCGTGTCCGCGATCATTTCCATGCACAACTGGGCCTCGCGATAGTTCGGGCCGCCGCGCACCGTGGTGCCCACGCCCGGCGCGATGCTCGGGTCGAGGAAATCCACGTCGAAGCTGATGTGCAGGTGCGTGTTCTCGTCGATGCCGGCCAGCGCCTCTTCCATCGTGCGCTTCATGCCCACTTCGTCGATGTGGCGCATGTCGAAGATGCTCACCTGCGACTCGCGCACCAGGCGCTTCTCGCCTTCGTCCACCGAGCGGATGCCGATCTGACGGAACACCGCCGGCGACGTGGCCGGCACGTAGCCGCCCAGTTCGATCAATTCCTTCGGACCGTTGCCGCACAAACAGGCCACCGGCATGCCGTGGATATTGCCCGACGGCGTGGCTTCCGCCGTGTTGAAATCGGCATGCGCATCCAGCCACAGCACGCGCAGCGTCTTGCCCGTGTCGCGGCAATGACGCGCTACCGCGCTGATGGACCCAATGGCGAGGCAATGGTCGCCGCCCAGCATGATCGGCAGGCGGCCGTCGGCCAGCTCGGCGTAGATCGCTTCGTGCACGGCCTGATTCCAGGCCACCACTTCCGGCAGGTGGCGATAGCCGTTCACCGGCGGCTGCCACGGGTTGAGCGGACCCTGCAGGTTGCCGCGATCCACCACGTCCAGCCCGCGCCGGGTGAGCTTCGCGGCCAGGTTGGCCACGCGCAATGCTTCCGGCCCCATCGAAGCGCCGCGATGCCCCGCACCGATATCGGTGGGAACGCCGATCAGGGAAAGTGCCTTGTTGACCATGAAAACCTGCAGTGTGGAAACGAGAGTACGAGACTTCTTAGTGTGCCAGAGGCAGATGACGTTGCCGCCATCCGTTCAGGCTGCCGTCCAGTACCCGCACGTGGGAGTAACCCAGGGCATCGAGCGTCTGCTGCGCCTTTGCGGCGCGCTTGCCGGAGACGCAATACACCACGATCTCGCTGTCGCGCGGCACGCCGAGCGCGCCCGCACGGCTGGCCAGCTGTTCCACCGGGATATTGAGCGCGCCGGCGATGTGACCGTCGGCGTATTCGTCGGCATGGCGCACGTCCAGCAGCACCGGCGCCTGCCCCGCCTGCTGGCGTTCCAGCAGCTGTGCGGCGTCCATGGGCGCATCACCAGCGGCGACACCCGCGCTCGCCAGCCACCACCCCGCGATCAGGACGGCCTTGAACACGAGAGATACCGTCACACGGCCTGGCGCAACACGCTGCAACACCGCCAACACCTTGAATATCATGAAGTAATGAGCAAACCGGAAACCGGCCGTCGCTCATAGTAGCGTCAAAAGCGCCCGGACTTATCGAAAAGTCCGGCGAAAATCGCGTTTTGCTAAGTGGCCGATGGGTACGTACAGGGATCGCGTCGCCATGGCCCCGGATTTCCGCTACGCGTCATCCGGGCTACGGGCGCTACGCCATGCCCCTGATCTTCCCCTCGGCGTGGATAACGGCGATCAGTTCGGCCGTCGCATCCGACCACCGCTCCACCGCCGCACCGTCCCGCAGCACGATGTCGTGCACGAACCCGAAGCGGCTGCCGTCGCGCCAGACCTGGGCGATGTAGGCCAGGTCCTTGGGTGATTTGGTGATGGTCAGCTCGTAGTGAAATGTCGATCCGGCATGGTTGAACCAATGCGTCGATTTCGCCACGGCCTAACCTCACGATGCTTGGTGACGCTCCTATATGCCAGCGCGATAACGCGTCGAACACTCCGCCGAACGGTCTACGCCAAGATCAAGGAAACGTGTATTCGCGGATGGATCAATGCATGCGAACAACCACGCTTGCAGAAGCCTGACTTATTGCCGGAACTACATCATCGTTCCACCCGCGACAACGCCACAGCTGTAGCTCGGATGGAGCCATCGGCGAAATCCGGGGCAGCACCACACACGGCGAATTGCAGCTGCAAAAGTGCATCTTCTCCGGATATGGAACTACTCATCCGTTGCACGGAGTGCGCCGAAAAATCGCCAGCAACCTTCAGCAGCATCTCCGAGAACGTCGGCTGTTGTCAGTCGCACCCGCCCAACAAAAAAGGCCTGCACGGACCGTATCCATGCAAGCCTTTTCGTTGTCTGGTGCCGGCAGCAGGAGTCGAACCCGCGACCTACTGATTACAAATCAGTTGCTCTACCAACTGAGCTATACCGGCGAAGGGTGGCAAGTCTAGCAGGCCTGCGTGGCCCAGCGCCAAAGGCGGTTAGAAGCAGCCAGTGCTGTGGGAACCGACGCCCTTGACGCGATTGCGCCAGTCCGCGTGGCCGCTGTCGGCGATGACCACGTCCAGCCAGTATTCGGGCACGGTTTCGGTGCGCTCGGTCATCTGGGCGGGGAAGCCGGCGGCGACGACCTGGTCGCGGCGGCGGCGGGCGTTGGCGGGGTCCTTGAACAGGCCCAGCGACACGTTGGACTGGTCGCCGGCGCTGACCACGAAGTAGTCGCCCACATTGGCGGCGGCGAGACGCCGCCCGAGTTCCAGCGCCTTGTCACGGCTGCCGCCACCGGGCAGGAAAACCCACCAGCCGGTGGTCTGGGTGGTCTGCTCCTGGCGCGAGCGCATGCGCGCTGCCTGATTGGTGAGCGAGACGCGGGCGTTGCGCATGTCGTTCTGGGTCGCAAACGGGCCCAGCGCCATGCAGGTGTAGGTGGTCGGGCGCGGCGGCTGCGGTGCGGGCGGCGGTGTCGGCGTCGTGGCCTGCGCCACCGGAGCCCGAGTGGATGCCGGCGTCGACGGCGTGGCGCCGGTCGATGACGCAGCGGCAGCGGAAGAAGTCGTCGGGGACGGCGCCGCAGCAGAGGAAGGCGACGGCGGGCGCTCGCTGAGCAGATGCAGTTCCGGCACGCCGGCATCGGTGGCGGCGCGGCCGTGCACGTCGTCCTGGCCGAGCAGCAGCCATGCGCCTACCGCGATATTGAGTGCGATCAGCAGGACAAAGAGCAGGCGCAGGAACATCGGCGATCCGTCAGGCGAACGGCGAAGGAGCGAGCATTCTAGAGAGACTGCTCAAGAGGCGTATGTGCGTCGGACCACACCGACAATCCGCGCAGCACGCCGTCCTGGCTGAGCCGCGACGGCAGCGCGATCAGCGGCGCCAGCGACTCGGCATCGCCGCCGCCCAGGATCAGCTGCGGCGCGCCGCCCAGGGGCGCGGACATGTGCGCGACGAAACGCTCGACCAGCGCGGCGGCGGCCTGCCAGCAGCCGGAGGCGACGGCGTCAGGCGTGTTGTCGGCGGCTTCCAGCACCTTGCCCGGCCGGTCGATCAGCACGCGCGCGGTGGCGCCCAGCAGGGATTGCTGCATGAGCTGCGGACCCGGCGCGATCAACCCGCCAAGGTGCTTGCCTTGCGCATCGAGCGCATCCAGCGTCAGCGCGGTGCCGACACCGGCGAGCACGCACGGCGCCAGCCCTTCGGCGCGGGCGGCGACCATGCCGAGGAAGCGGTCCACGCCCAGGCGACCGGGTTCGGAATAGGCGTTGCGCACGCCGCAGGCTTCGGCGGGCGTGCGCAACCAGGTGATTGGCCGCGCAAAGCGGGTCGATACCACGGCGGCGATCTGCGTTTCGCGCGCACCGTCGACCACGGACGCACCGAACACATGATGCGGCGGCGGCAAGTGGCGCCACGCATCGTGCAGCGCGAGCACCACGTCGTCGTTCCACGCCACCGCACCCTGCTCGCGCCATTGCACGCCATCGCGCAAGGCCCATTTCAGGCGCGTATTGCCAAGATCGAGCAGCAGCCTCATGCGCGACGCACCGTCACGTCGGCGCTGTCGATGCGATGCAAACCGTCGCCGGCTTGCAGCAGCAAGGCGCCGCGTTCGTCCACGCCAGCGCCGATGCCTTCCAGTGCACCGATCGCGCCTTGCACGCGCAGCGCCTTGTCGCGCAGCAGGTCATGCCGGGCGTACTCGTCGACGAAAGCGGCGAAGCCTTCGCGTTCGAACTGATCCAGGCCTTCGGCCAGCGCCGTGATCAGCGCGGCGGCGACACGATTGCGGTCCGGCGCCGCGCCCGCCAGGGTCGTCAGGTCGTTCACCGGCTGGCCTGCCTGTTCATGCAGCGCCTCGGTGAGCCGCACGTTGAGGCCCACGCCGATAATGGCTGCGCACGGCCCCTGATATTCGCCGCCCAGCTCGACCAGGATGCCGGCAAGCTTGCCGTTGTCGCTCAGCACGTCGTTGGGCCACTTCAGGCCCGCGCCATCGATGCCGAGCGAGGCCAGGGTGCGCATCACGATCACGCCCACCGCCAGCGACAGGCCGGACAACGCCGCGAAACCTGCATCGAATCGCTTGAGGCAGGACAGGTAGACGTTGAGCCCCGGCGGCGACAGCCAGCGCCGGCCGCGTCGGCCGCGGCCCGCGCTCTGCGTTTCCGCCAGCACCATGCTCAGGTCGGGCAAGTCGCCCTGCCGGCGCTGAATCTCGCTGGAGGTGGAGTCGACCTCCCAGTGCAGCTCCAGCGTGCCGAGGCGCTTGTGCACGGCTGCGGGCACGGTGGCCTTCAACGCGGGCAGGTCGAGCAGTTGGACCGGCCACGGCAGGCAGTAGCCTGCGGTGCCGCGCGACTCCACCGGTACGCCGCGCGCCCGCAAGGCCTCGATCTGCTTCCAGATGGCGGCGCGGGTGACGCCCGCGCGCTCGGCCAGCTGGGCGCCCGACACCATGCCGCCGTCCGCCAGCGCCACCAGCAGCTCCTGCGCCTGCATTACGCGGCGCCCTGGGCCAATGCGCCGCGACGGCAGCGCCCGCGGGAACGTGGGAACGGGGTAAGGAAACGTGGCATCCAGCCATTCTAGCCTGCCCTCGCTACGCCACACAGGCTGGCCACGCGGGAAGTCGCATGACTTCTGGGACTCGCGGGCACAGCCAGGCGCGGGCTGGGGCACTGGTATCGCCCCCTTTTTTCTGCCAGCATCGGGATCTTGGATTGCGGATCAAGGGGTTGAGCCGCCATGAACGTCGGGAAGATCTTGCTTGGCTGTGTTCTGTGTGTCGGCAGCGTGGGTGCTGCATCGGCCATGGACGCCGACAGCCAGGATCTGGGCTCGATGCAGCATTCGGTGGACAGCAGCTCCAGCCACGAAGGCGCGGGCAGCGGCAGCGGTGGCGACGCCCTGGGCCTGTCGCGCGAAGCCACGACCGCACCGAGTTCTTCTTCCTCGTCGTCCAGCGACAATTGCCCGCAGAACACCCCGGCCCGTGGGGCGCGCAGCCGCCAGAACCGCGTCGGCTGGCAGTCGTTGTTGCCGGGCTCCATCCAGTAACGTCCATCGCCCGTGCCAGCTGCCTGGTGGCGGCGCCTCCGCGCCTACCTGACGCCTCCTCCGCTTGACGAAGCACCCTGGCAGCAGGCGCTGGCCGCCTGCCCGCTCGCGCAGCGGCTGGACAGCTGCCGGCAACAGGAACTGCGCCGGCTGGTGGGCGTATTCCTCGCGCGCAAGCGCTTTCATGCGCTGGCCGATGCCGAACTGAGCGACGCACTGTGCACCCTGATCGCCATGCAGGCGTGCATCCCCGTGTTGCAGCAAGGCCCGAAGGCGCTGCGCGGCTGGCGCGACGTGCTGGTGTATCCCGGCGAGTTCAAGGTAAAGCGCAGCCATCACGACGACCGCACCGGCGTGGTGACCGAGGGCGACGACGTGCTTATCGGCGAAGCGTGGGAACGCGGCCCGCTGGTGCTGTCGCTGGCGGACGTGCAGCTGGACCTTGCCCAGCCGTGGGACGGCTACAACGTGGTCGCACACGAGATCGCCCACAAGCTGGACATGCTCGACGGCCCGCCCGATGGCGTGCCGGTGCTGCCGCCGCATATTCCGCGACGCCAGTGGATCGTGGCATTCCAGCGCGCCTTCGACCGCCTGTCCAGCGACGTGGCGCGTGGGCGCGATACCTTGATCGATCCGTACGCGGCGGAAGGCCCGGATGAATTCTTTGCCGTGGTGAGCGAGCTGCATTGGTCGCAGCCGGGCGTGCTGCGTCGTGCGGATGGGGCGGTGGCGGATCTGCTGCAGGCGTATTACGGGGTTTCGCCGGCGCCGGGGTGAGGGCCGTTTGGCCGTCCAAATGAACTGAGTGGACTGAGGCGAAGTTGGCCCCTCACCCCAGCCCTCTCCCCTGAGGGGAGAGGGAGTGGAGCTGAGGCGTACCATCAGGTATCAACCCGGCGGTAGTTTTACGCTGAACCGCGCACCGTTGAACTCCGGCGAACGATCCACCACCAGCTCGCCGCCGTAGGCGCGGATGATGTCCTGCACGATGGACAGGCCGATGCCGTGGCCTTGCACGCGCTCGTCGCCGCGCACGCCACGCTGCAGCACGCTCTCGATCTTGTCGTCGTCGATGCCGGGGCCGTCGTCTTCCACGCTCAGCCACAGGCCGGGGCGCTGACGGCCCGCGACCGGGCGCATCTTCACCACCAGCAGCACGCGATGGCGCGCCCACTTGAACGCGTTCTCCAGCAGGTTGCCCATGAGTTCGAGCAGATCGCCCTGCTCGCCGTAGAACGCGGCGTTGTCGTCGATGTCGAATTCGCACAGTACGTTCTTGGCGGCGTAGACCTTCTCCAGGCTCTGCACCAGATCTTCCGCGTGGCCGGCGATGGGAATGGCGGTGGTGGCGAAGGTTTGGCGGCCCGAGGTGGCCGCGCGCGCGAGCTGGTAGGCGACCAGTTCGTCCATCTTGCGCACCTGTTCCAGCACCTGGTTGCGCAGGTCCGGCGTGTCGCTTTCCAGGCCGGAACGGATCACCGCCAGCGGCGTCTTCAGGCTGTGCGCCAGGTCGGCCAGCGTGTTGCGCGTGCGTATGCGCTGCTCGCGCTCGCTGTCGATAAAGGCGTTGATGCGCTCGGTAAGGCCGGTGAGTTCCTGCGGGTATTGATCGCCCAGGTGCTCGCGATCGCCGCGTTCCACGCGCGACATTTCGTTGGCCACCTTGCGCAAGGGCGTCAGGCTCCAGCGCAGCAGCAACAGCTGCAGCAGGATCAGCATCACGCCCAATGAGGCCAGCCAGAACACCAGGCTGCGCCGGAACACGGCGTTGCGGCCTTCGAGCTGGTCTTCGGTCTGCGCCACCATGAAGGTGAGGTGCACCGATTTCTTTTCCGACGTGTCGAGCGCCACGCCGTAGATGTAGTAGTACAGGCGGCCCATGCGCGTATCGACCGGGCCGACGAACTCGCCCTCGCCCGGCGCCAGCGGACGCAGGAAGGCAAAGTCGCGCCCGATGGCCGAGGGCGATTCCCATTTGAAACCGCCATCGCCGATGGCCACGGCGTAAAGACCCGAACCCGGCCGCGAGAAACTCGGGTCAGGCGGCGTGTCGGGCAGCAGCACCTTGCCGGAGCGACCGACTTCGGTGCCCGCCAGGTAGGCTACGACGAAATTCTGCAGGCGATCCTGCAGCCCCTTGCGCGAACTGTCGGCAGCCGTACGCATGAGCGTAAGGCCGACCACGCCAAGGAATGCCGCCAGCACGAAGCCGGTGGCCAGCGCCGCGCGCGCCGCCAGTGAAAACGGGCGGCGCGGCGGGGGCTGATCATTCGTCTTCGGCTTCGCTGCGAGGGATGGCAAAGCGGTATCCGCGTCCACGTACCGTCTCGATGGGCTTGAGGTTGCCTTCCGGGTCCAGCTTCCTGCGCAGACGGCCGATGAAGACCTCCAGCACGTTGGAATCGCGATCGAAATCCTGCTGGTAGATGTGCTCGGTCAGATCGGCCTTGGAGACCAGCTCGCCGGCGTGCAGCATCAGGTATTCGAGCACCTTGTACTCGTAGCTGGTCAGGTCGACCGGCTTGCCTTCCACGGTCACCGTCTGCGCGGTGGTGTCCAGCTTGATCGGACCGCAGGCCAGCACCGGCTTGGACCAGCCGCTGGCGCGGCGCACCAGCGCGTTGATGCGCGCGAGCAGCTCTTCGACGTGGAACGGCTTGACGAGGTAGTCGTCGGCGCCGTGCTTGAGGCCTTCCACCTTGTCCTGCCAGCCGCCGCGGGCGGTGAGGATCAGGATGGGATAACGCTGGCCGGCCTCGCGCAGGGACTTGATCAGGTCCATGCCCGACATCTTGGGCAGGCCCAGGTCGATGATGGCCAGATCGAACGGCACTTCGCGCCCCAGGTACATGCCTTCCTCGCCGTCCTGGGCCGCATCGACGGCAAAACCATCGCGCTTCAGGCGTGCGGCGAGGGTCTCGCGCAGGGGCGCCTCGTCCTCAACCAAAAGAATGCGCATCAGTGTTTCTCCTTGTTGCTTCCGCCGTCAGTGGACGGGTTCTTGGTCGGATCGCCAGAAGCCGGTGCCTTGCTGGCTTCGGTGGTTACGGTCACCACGCGCACGTGCCCCGTGGGTGTGAGCACCTTGACGCGATGTTCGAACGAACTGCGGCCCCGGCGCACGGTGCTGGCGGACAATACCTTGCCGCCGGTCTCGTGCTGCACCTGGGTAACGGCCTGCTCCAGCGACATGGCCGGCTCGCTGGATTGTGCCGCCCACGCGCCCGCGCCTGTCGAGCAGGCCAGCAGCAGGATCAGGGGGCGCAGGATTGTTTTCATTTTGTTAAACAAGCCTGTAGCACCAGCGGGGCGGTTTCCATCGTCGTTCAGACTATGGACTCGGGGCTGAATATTGACCTGACAAACCTGAACGGTCACGCGGCAACCCGGGCCGGCGCCATGGCCTGCTCGATCAGGCCCCAGCCGGCCCCCGGCAGGTGCGCCCCCTCGCTCAGCCGGCGGCGGAAACCGCGCGCCCCGGGCTCGCCCTGGTACAGGCCCAGCAGGTGACGGCTGATGTGCTTGAGCGCCGTGCCCCGGGCCAGTTCGGCCTCGATGTAAGGCCGCATGTGCATGAGCACGTCTTCGCGGGTCGGCAGCGGCTCACCGTAGAGCGCGGCCTCGACGCGGGCGAGTACATAGGGGTCGTGATACGCCGCGCGCCCCAGCATCACGCCGTCCACCTGCCGCAGATGCGCCTGCACCTGCTCCACCGTGGTGATGCCTCCGTTGATCACCACCACCAGCTGCGGGAATTCGCGCTTGAGGCGGTACACGCGCTCGTAGTCGAGCGGCGGGATTTCCCGGTTTTCCTTGGGGCTCAGGCCCTGCAGCCACGCCTTGCGGGCATGCACGACCAGCACCTCGACGCCGGCGGCGATCATGGTCTCCGTGAAGTGTTGCAGATCGGCGTACTCGTCCTGGTCATCCACGCCGATTCGGCATTTGACCGTGACCGGCACATCCACCGCATTGCGCATCGCCTTCACGCAGTCGCCCACCAGCGCCGGCTCGCGCATCAGGCACGCGCCGAAGCGGCCGGACTGCACGCGGTCCGAGGGGCAACCCACGTTGAGGTTGATCTCGTCATAGCCCGCCTCCGCGCCATAGCGCGCGGCGATGGCCAGCTCCGCCGGCTCGCTGCCGCCCAGCTGCAGCGCCACGGGGTGTTCCTGCTGGCTATGCTCCAGCAGGCGCAGCTGCTTGCCACGCACCAGCGCGGCGCTGGTCACCATCTCGGTATACAGGCGCGCATGCGGGGACAGCAGCCGGTGGAAATAGCGGCAGTGGCGGTCAGTCCAGTCCATCATGGGTGCGACGGACAGGCGGACGTCGGTGGGGGCGAGGCTGTGCATGGAGCGCATTTTAGCCGCTTGTCCATGGCGCACGCCCGATAGGCGGCACCCATCTGCGAAAAGGCCCCCGGGTGGGGGCCTTCGACGTCGCCAGGGTGCAGGCCACTCAATCGGCCTTGGCGATGGGAATCAGCCTGGCGTAGTCGGCCTGGGCCAAGGTCAGTTCGCGCTTCTCGTAGACGCGCATGTCGATGTCGTGGTGATACACCGTCAACACCACCGGTTCGGGCTGCTGCTTCTGCAACTGATCGACCAGCTGGCCCACCCAGCGGATCGGCTGCCCGTTGATCCGCTCGATCTGGTCGGTGCTGTGCAGGCCCATCCAGCCTTGGGGCGTTACCGAATCGACGAAAACGCGCTGGTGGCCATCGGTGGTCAGCTTCAGCTGGCGGGTGCCGTCCTTGACGGTAAGGAAGTTACCGCTATAGGTCAGGTGGCCATCCGGCCCCGGCTCGGCGGTTTGCGCAAGGGCGGGCAGCGCCGCCATCGCCACGAGACCGCTCATCAACAAAGACAATGACTTCATGACACGTTCTCCTCCTGAGTCGTGGGAAATCCAGTATCCAAGCCCTGAACGCCATGGCGTGAGCCGTGAAGCTCCCGAAAGCGCGCCAAGACGGTAGCACCGCAGGACGCGGGGAATGTCAATGGATCGTGTGAAGCCGCGACGCGACAGCGCACCGCACCCGGCCAACGGCATGAACTGGGCACCCGCCGATGGCATAATGGACGCTTGCGCTGCATCCCCGGCAGCACTCGTCAGGCGCAGCGGATTCCGCCTTCCCCACACGAGTCCGGCGTTGGCCCCAGGGCTGGCACCGCGCCTGCAGCATCCCTGAATCCTTAGGACGGTAACCGGCAATGGTGGCATTGGCGACGGAGCACGTGATCGACGTGCACCACTGGAACGACAGTCTCTTCAGCTTCCGCACCACGCGTGATCCCGGCTTCCGCTTCGACAGCGGACAGTTCGTGATGATCGGCCTGGAAGTGGATGGCCGCCCGCTGATGCGCGCGTATTCCATCGCCAGCGCGAACTACGAGGAGCATCTGGAGTTCTTCAGCATCAAGGTGCCCAACGGGCCGCTCACCTCGCGCCTGCAGCACCTCAAGCCCGGTGATCCACTGATCGTCAGCCGCAAGCCGACCGGCACGCTGGTGCTCAACGATCTCAAGCCGGGCAAGCGCCTGTACCTGCTGGGCACGGGCACGGGCCTGGCACCGTTCATGAGCCTGGTGCGCGATCCGGAAACCTACGAGCGCTACGAGAAGATCGTGATCGCGCACGGCGTGCGCAACGTCAACGACCTGGCCTACAGGGATTACCTCGAGAACGAGCTGCCGCAGCACGAATACCTCGGCGAGCTGGTGCGCGAGAAGCTGATCTACTACCCGACGGTGACGCGCGAAGCGTTCCGCAACCAGGGCCGCATCACCGACAACATCGTCAACGGTTCGATGAGCGAGGCCATCGGCCTGCCGCCGCTCGATCCCACGACCGACCGCGTGATGCTGTGCGGCAGCCCCACCATGCTGGACGACACCTGCGCCCTGCTGGACGAACGCGGTTTCCAGGTATCGCCGCGCACGCGCGAGCCGGGCGACTACGTGATCGAGCGCGCCTTCGTCGAGAAGTAAGCGACAGCGTCGTGCTTTTCGCGGGAGCGCAGGCCTGCGCTCCCGCTTTCGTTTCCGACCTGGCGATTACTGCCAGATCGTATACACGCGGCCGGTGCACACGCCTTCCACGCTGCGCCGATAGACCTGCCCCACGCGCTCGCCGGGTACGGCTTCGAATCCCGGAAAATACGGGCCATAAGCCTCCAGCGACTCGGTGAGCAGGGTCGCGCTCACTGCATTGATGCGCAGACCGCGCGGCAGCTCCGTGGCCGCCGAGCGCACGAAGCCTTCGATGGCGGCGTTCACGGTGGTGGCATTCGTGCCCAGCTTGATCGGCTCGACCGCGGTGATGCCGCTGGTCAGCGTGAACGAGCCGCCGTCGCGCAGATGCGGGATGCCCGCGATCACCACGTTCACCTGTCCCATCAGCTTGTCCTGCAGGCCGGACAGGAACTGCGCGGGCGTGGTCTGCGCCAGCTCGCCGAAGTGGACATTGCCTGCCGTGGTGACCACCGCATCGAGCTGACCCACCTCGCGGTACATGCGCTCCACGCTGTCCATGTCGGTCAGGTCGACGCGCACGTCGCCGGACTGGCGGCCCGCGCGGATAAGTTCATGGTGCGGGGCAAGCGCGCCGGCCACCGCCGTGCCGACCGTACCGCTGGCGCCGATAAGCAGAATTCGCATGTGATGGAACCTCGATGGGTGCGTCCCGGTGTGGGTCGCCATGCCGTGAGTCTCCGCCACGCCCATCCTCCAATAAACATGCCATGATTCGACCCATTCCAAACCATGGGTTGTTAAAGCATGGATACGCTGGCGAGCATGGCCATGTTCGTTCGGGTGGTGGACACCGGCAGCTTCGCGGCGGCGGCCGAGGCGAGCGGCGTGTCCCCGACCATGGCCGGCAAGCACATCCGCGCCATCGAGGAACGGCTGGGCGCACGCCTGCTCCATCGCACCACGCGCCGCCAGCAACTCACCGAGGTCGGCAAGCTCTACTACGAGCGCTGCAAGCTGGTGCTGGCGGATGTGGAGCTGGCTGAGCGCAGCGCGCACGAACTGCAGGCCACGCCGCGCGGCAAGCTGCGCATCACTGCACCCATGAGCTTCGGCAGCCGCCGGCTGACGCCCGCGCTCACCGAATACCTGCAGCGCTATCCCGATGTCAGCGTGGAGCTGTCGCTGGACAACCGCGTCTACGACCTGGTCGGCGAAGGCTATGAGCTGGGCATCCGCATCGGCGCCGTGGATGACCCTCAGCTCGTCGCGCGACCCTTGCAGCCCTATCGCATGCTGCTGGCCGCATCGCCGCCCTACCTGGCGAAGCACGGCACGCCGACACGTCCTGAGGAACTGTCCAAGCACGTCTGCCTGGGCCTGACCAACTGGCGCCGCCGCGATCAGTGGCGGTTGCTGGGACCCAACGGTGAGGAATGCGACGTGCCGGTGCAGGGGCGCCTCTCCGTCGACCATGGCGATGCCCTGCGCGTGGCGGCGTTGCATGGGGCGGGCATCGTGCTGCAGCCGGAAGTGCTGCTTGCGGACGATCTCGCCGAAGGTCGCCTGATGGCGGTCTTGCCCGAGTGGGCGCCTCCGGCCACGCCGATGCATCTGCTCTACGCGCAGGATCGCCGGCCGACGGCCAAGTTGCGCAGCATGATCGAGTTTTTGCTGGAGCGCTTTGGGGCCTGAGGGACCATTTCAACGTCCCTCGCAAACGCTCATATCCCCCACCGTCATTCCGGCGTAGGCCGGAATCCAGTGGCCTAGGCGCACGGTTTTCGCGAAAGAGCCAGACGCTTTGACGTCACGCGACAACCGGCCGTTTCCGTCACTGGATTCCGGCCTACGCCGGAATGACGGTGAGGGCATTGAACGTTCGGGCGAGACGTTGAACAGCCTTCAACACACCGCGCACCATCAATCGCGCACGCGCCCCTGCCCTTCATTGTCCCAATAGCCGAACACACGCCGCGCAATGAGCTTGTACAAACGCTTGCCCGTCGCGCGCCATACGCGCGCAGGCGGAGCGGGTGTGGCGAGGATGGCGCGCTGGCGTAGCGTCAACGCCTCCGGGCAATACGTGCGCTTGTGCTTGAGCAGATGGCGCACGTCTTCGCGCGCCAGCAGGCGGAACAGCGTGCCGCGTTTGCCGCGTGTCCAGGCGATCTGGAAATCGACCAGGGCGGGACGGCCATCGGCGCGCACCAGCCAGTTCGGTTCCTTGGCCAGGTCGTTGTGCACGATGCCGCGGCGATGCAGCCGCGCGAGCAAGCGTAGCGCCTCGCGGTAGTACGCCCGGTCATGCGGTCGTGCCTGCTGCATCGGCGCGCCGGCAATGTAGCTGCGCAGCAGCTCCTGCCCGTCCCAGCCCAGCAGCGCGGGCACGCCGTCGATGCCATCGAGCTTCGCCAGCGCGCGTGCTTCGCGTGCGGCGGCGCGGCGTGCGACAGGGCGCGCCCACCAGCGCGCCGCGGTGACATCGCGACGGATCACGCGCACGCCGGCCCGTTCGGTCATTTCGATACGACCGAGTTCATCGGCTTTCAAAAGCATGTCGCGTGAGGTGTCCACAAAAGCATCGGGCATCGACCAGGATCAGCACCTCCATTGTCGCCGAACCGGCCCATGCGCGGCGCATCGCCTAGCCGATATGCTGCGCCGTCGGACACGGAGCACACCATGCTGGAGATCGCGCTGTACGTACTGGCCGCGCTGCTGATGATCGGCGGCCTCGCCGGCAACATCCTGCCCGCGCTGCCGGGCATACCGATGATCTTCGGCGGCATCTGGCTGGTGGCGGCGGTGGATCGGTACCGGCACCTGGGCACGTGGTGGCTGGTGGTGATCGGCGCGCTGGGCGCGTTCGGCGTGCTGATGGATTTCGTGTCGGCCTCGCTGGGCGCCAAGCGGGTGGGCGCCAGCCGGCTGGCCCTGTGGGGCGCGGGGCTGGGCACCGTGGTGGGCATGTTCTTCGGCCTGGTCGGCCTGATCGTGGGACCCTTCCTGGGCGCCCTGCTGGGCGAGCTGGCCTCCGGCACCAGCGTGCTGCACTCAGCGCACGTGGGCGTGGCGACCTGGCTGGGCCTGCTGTTTGGCACCTTGGTCAAACTGGAGATCTCCTTCGTGATGATCGGCCTGTTCGGCTTCGCCATGCTGTTCGGCTGAGCCGGGCGCCGGCGGCGCGACCTTCGGCACATGGCCGGCCCGCGCCCGCCCCTATAGGCTCGGGGCACTTCACTACGGGGAAAAACTCATGTCCAAACGTCTTGCCCTGGCGCTGGCGGTTTCGCTGGCCGCCGTCGGTTCCGCCCAGGCGGAAACCAAGTCGCCCACCTGGATCGAACGCAGCAACGCCGACGCCCAGGTGTTGCTGGACGTGATGGCGAAGTTCAATCCCGAGTTCGCCTCGCAGATCGGCGTGCCGGGTTTCGACGACAAGGTCGTCGACCTGAAGCCGGACGTCGACGCCCGTTCGCGCGCCGCGTTCGTCGACGCCAAGGCGAAGCTGGAGAAGATGCTCGCCGATGAGAAGGACGCCAACGTCCGCCAGGATCTGCAGATCATGATCAAGGCGGTCGACCAGCAGGTCGAAGGCATCGATCTGAACCACAAATACATGCTGCCTTACGTCGACGTGGGCCAGCAGATCTTCCAGGGCGAGTTCGCCCTGCTGAAGGACGACGTGGACGCCAAGCGCCGCCCGTCCGCCGCCAAGCGCCTTGAGTGCTACGTGGGCAAGGCACCGGGCTGCACGCCGCTGATCGATCTGGCCAAGGCGCAGACGCAAGCGCGCATCGGCGAGAAGGGCCTGATTGGTCCGTACAAGAACGAAGTGGAGCAGAAGCTCAGCAACTCGCAGCGCTACGCCCAGGGCATCCGCCAGCTGTTCGCCAAGTACAAGCTGGACGACGCCGACAGCAAGGCCGCGCTCGACGCGCTGGACAGCCAGCTCAAGGATTACGACGCCTGGACGCGCGCCACCATCGTGCCGCGCGCACGCGCGGACTTCCGCCTGCCCGAACCGCTGTACGCCTACAACCTCAAGCAGGTCGGCATCGACATTGCGCCGGAGCAGCTGATCAAGGAAGCCCAGTTCGAGTTCACCGAGCTGCGCTCGATGATGCAGATGATGGCGCCGGTGGTGGCCAAGGCCGAGAACATCCAGGCCACCGACTACCGCGACGTGCTGAAGGCGCTGAAGAAGGAACAGCTCGGCAAGGATGACGTGGTGCCGTGGTACCACGAGATCATCGGCCACATCGAAGACACCATCCGCCGCGAGCACATCATCACCCTGCCCCAGCGCAAGATGCAGATGCGCCTGGCCTCGGAAGCGGAAACCGCCGCCGTGCCCGCGCCGCACATGGACCCGCCGCCGTTCATCAACAACCACGGCGAGCAGGGCACCTTCGTGCTGACCATGGGCAACCCCAGCGGCAGCAAGTCGGACTCGTATGACGACTTCACCTATAAGGCCGCCGCGTGGACGCTCACCGCGCACGAAGGCCGTCCCGGCCACGAGCTGCAGTTCGCGGCGATGGTGGAGCGCGGCGTGTCTCTGGCGCGCAGCCTGTTCGCCTTCAACAGCGTGAACGTGGAAGGCTGGGCGCTGTACGCCGAGTCGGAGATGCTCCCCTACGAGCCGCCGGCTGGCCAGTTCGTGGCCCTGCAGGCCCGCTTGCAGCGCGCCGCCCGCGCCTACCTGGACCCGATGCTCAACCTCGGCCTGATCACCAAGGAGCGTGCGCACGACGTGCTGCGCAACGACGTGGGCTTGTCCGAAGCCATGACGCAGCAGGAACTGGACCGCTACACCTTCAACAGCCCCGGCCAGGCCACTGCGTATTTCTACGGTTACATGCGCCTGCAGCAGACGCGCCTGAACACCGAACTGGCACTGGGCAAGGACTTCAACCGCCAGGCCTTCAACGACTTCGTGATTGGCCAGGGCCTGCTGCCGCCGGAACAGCTGGCCGAAGCGGTGCGCACGCAGTTCATTCCTTCGCAGAAGAAGAAGTAACGCCGCGAACGCTTCGGTTCGCTAACGGGGCCGCGTCTTCGGGCGCGGCCTTTTCTTTGGCGGCGCGGCTGCGTTGCCGCTGCGTTCCAGCCATTCGGCGAAACGGGCCGTATCCTGCCGTAGCGCCGGCGGCACCAGGATGTAATCGCGGCTGGGCGGCTCGTCAGGCCTGTGGCGAAAACGCTGCGCGCCCGCCTGCGCCAACAGGCCGGGTTGGTCCGCTTCCGACAGGCGCAATGCCAGCCCCTGCGTCGACAGCCAGGCGCACGGCTTCTCGCCGAACCAAGCCATCAGGCCGCCGAACATGGGTTTGAAGCGAAGATCGTGCGGACGCCCCAGGTGCGTGGCGGCGTCTTCCAGCTCGACGCGCAAGCGCTGGAGGTCCGGGTTCACGGCCCGTCGGGCAGCACGTAGAGCAGCACGGCCAGATAGTGCAGCACGCTGCCCGCCAGCACGAAGAAATGCCACACCGAGTGGTGGTACGGCAGCTTGCGCCACAGATAGAACGGCACGCCCAGCGTGTACGCCACGCCGCCCGCGAGCAGCAGCACCATGCCGCCGGTCTGCAGGTGCGCCAGCAGGGGCTTGAACGCGATCACGCCCACCCAGCCCATGCCCACGTACATCAGCACCGCCAGCTTGCGGTACTTCTTCAGCATGCCCAGCTCCAGCGCGCTGCCCATCAGGACCAGGCCCCACACCGTGCCGAACAGGCTCCAGCCCCAGGCGCCCGGCAAGGCAATCAGGGTGAAGGGCGTGTAGGTGCCGGCAATGAGCAGGAAGATGGCGATGTGGTCCAGCGTGCGCAGCACGCGCTTGGCCACCGCGCCGGGAATGGAGTGATAGAGCGTGGACGCCGTGTAGCACAGGATCAGCGTGGTGCCAAACACCGCGCTCGCCACCACGGCGCGCGCATCGCCATGAAGCGCAGCGAACGCCACCAGCGTCGCGAGGCCGGCAATGCTGAGCAGGATGCCGATGCCATGGATGACGCTGCTGGCGACTTCGTCGCCGAGGGCGTAGCGGGGCAAAGCCGTGGCGGAGGTGGCGGACATGGGGAGATCCTTGAACGGAGCGTACCTGGGGTACGGCTCCGCCACCTTAGCGGTCCGGCGCTTGAATGCAAGGCCGCGCGGCGTATGAAACACCGCGCGGATCAGCGGCGCGCGCGCCTCATTCGATGATGAAGGCGCCGAAGGCCACGCCCAGGTCCCAGCCCTTGCCCGTGCCGCTGAGCGCCAGCGAGACATTGCCCTTGGTCATCACGCGGGCGCCGGCCGATTTGGACGCGCCCGCATGCACACCAGCATCGGCATAGTGGCCCTTGATCTCGCTGATGCTGTCGACGCCGGAGAACTTGCCGACGCCGTCGTCGATCTGGCTCTTGCCAAAGGTCAGGCCGCCGCCCTTGACGCGGATGCGCACGCCCATGCTCTGGCCGTTGCTGCAGCGAACGGTGCCGCTGCCGGTTGCCGTCTGGTAGAACACCGACCAACCCGAGAGGGTGAAACGCATCTTGCACTCGAGCTCGCCGGCCTGCGCCGAGGCCGAGCCCATCCAGCCGGCCAAGGCCAGCGCCGACACAGCTGCCCACTTCCCGATGCCCATGGCATGTCTCCCTAAGAGCCTGTTCATGATCTCCGCGTGGCCCGCGCCGGGAGCTGTTTGCGCGCAGGCCAAGGAAGAGCGAGGGAGTGTACGTCCGTACACGACCGAGTGATGACGCCGGCCTGCGGGCAAACAGACCCGGCCCGGAGGGTTGTTCCTGAGTGGCTGCCCAACGACACCGCGCGGCTTGACCTGCCCACCAGGCAGGCGCTGCGCCACGCAGCGCCGCCGGGCAGCCACTCAGGAACAACGCGGGCTACGCGGAGATCATGAGCAGGCTCTTAGCGCGCGCCGCCATCAGGCGACAAGCCGACGATTCTGGCAAGCGCTCGCCGTCTGCGGCGTGAATACAGCTTTCACTCGCGATGTACGCCAAAACAAGCCGCAGCGCGAAAAAATGTGACAACCGGGCGTCCCCTCTCTCTCCCCCGACGTCCGGCCTTGCCGCCCCGCCATCCTGTGCGGGGCTTTTTTTGTCTCGCTTCGACAGCCGCGACAACGCGCGCTACACGCCGTCCAATGGCAGGCTCTATGCTGGACACGGATCGGAAACCGGGAGAGCCGCCATGTCAGCGATCGACCTGCTGTTGCATCTGGACCACCTGGACCTTGGCGTCGCCGCGCCGCGCGCGGCCCTGGCCCTCGCGCAGCGACTGGGCGCGCGGCTCGATGCGCTCTACGTCGCCGATCTTCCCGCCACCGCTTTCAGCCTGCCCGAGGCGGTGCCCGTGCAACTGGAAGAAACCCAGCGCCGGGTCGCCGAAGCGCAGACGCATGCCCAGCCATGGCAGCAGACGCTGGCCGCGCATGGGCTGAGCGGACGCTGGCGCGTCACCCAGGGCGACACGGTGCAGACGCTCAGCCAGGCCGCCTCCGGCTACGACATGCTGGTGATGGAGCGAAGCCAGAAGCGCAGCGACGCGCCGGTGGGCTTCGGCTCGGTATCGCGTTGCGTCTTCGCCAGCGGTCGGCCGGTGCTGGTGGTGCCCGATACCTCGCCGGTGCCCACGCTGGGCGCCAAGGTGCTGGTGGCGTGGAACGGCAGCCGCGAATCCGCCCTCGCCCTCGCCGCCGCCGTACCGCTGCTGCAGAAGGCCGACGAGGTACGCGTGCTCGACGGCAGCGAAATGAATGCGGACATGCTGCCGGTGCTGCCGCCGCCCGGCCTGGCCGACTGGCTGCAACGCCACGGCATCCATGCGCAGATCGACACGCTGGATACCGGCCCCAGCCATGCCGCGGGCCCGGCCGTGCTGGACGCGGCGCACGCCCAGGGCGCCGACCTGATCGTCATGGGTGCCTGGAGCCGTTCGCGCCTTGCGCAGATGGTGCTCGGCGGCACCACGCGCCACCTGTTCATGCACGGCGACGTGCCGATGCTGGTGGCCCACTGAAAAATTCCCCTGCGGGGAACCCCGGGGCAATCACCCTAGAATAGCCTTCCATACGGCTACTTGTGCAAGTCCCACAAGTGGGTCTAGCGTGAAATCGCGCCCGCACGATCCCCACTGCTTCCCCAGCAGCGTGCCGGGCGCGACAACCCAACATCGATACGTCAGGAGGTCGCCTTATGTCGTCCGCAAGCCTGGCTGCACCCCGTCACGCCCATCCGGACAGCGCCCGCATTGCCGCGCTGAGTGCCGCGATAGCCCTCAACCTCGCCGCGCTCATCGTGGTCATGCGACCGATGGCCCCGGAGTTCGCCGCGCAGGTGCAACGCATCACCGCCATGCCGATCACGTGGATCACCCCGCCGAAGGAAGTTCCGCCCCCGCCAACCATCGACCTCAAGAAGCTGGTGCAACCCAAGACCGTGCCGCACACCCAGACCGTACCGCGCCCGCAGCCGGTCACGCCGCCGGCGGTGCCGACCACGGACGACGGCAGCATCCCCGCGCCACCGGTGGCACCGACGCTGGCGCCGCCAACCGACACGGGCGTATCGGCCGCGCCGATCGAAGCGACGCTCGCCTATCGCGCGACGCCGCTGAAATATCCGCAGCAGGCCTTGCGCTCGCACCTGCAGGGTCAAGTGATACTCAAGGTGCTGGTCGACGAGAACGGCGTTCCGCAGCAGGTGAGCATCGAAAAGAGCAGCGGCGAACAGGTGCTCGATCGAAGCGCCTGCGACCAGGTATTGAAGGGTTGGCGATTCGAACCCGCCACCGTGAACGGTCACGCCGTGCGCGCATGGGCACGCGTGCCCGTCACTTTCAGCTTGAACGAACTCTAGCCTCGCTCCGCCGTCGCGTAAGCGCATGAAAAAAGGAAGGCCCGGCCTGCATCCAGTGGCAGGTCGGGCCGTTCCACGGCAAGCGACGATGGAATCAACGGGCGCTGGCGGCCACAGGCTGATGCGCAGGGCCTCGGGCCGTGCGCACGATGGCCCACACCACGGCCGCCACCACGATCACGGGCAGGCAGACCGGCAGCAAGGCAAGCGCCACGATAGGTGCGGCAATCAACAAGGCAATGCCGCCGAAGAACAGGCCCAGCACCGCGCCGATCAGGCTGAAAAGGCCGCCGATCAAGCTGAAGACCAGCTTGAACACCAGGCCGATCATCACCGCGCCCAGCCAGATGCCAAGCACCACCATCAAGAGCACGCTCATTGCGATCATGACGTTTCTCCTGCCGGCAGCATCGCCGGCGACCATGCGCATGGACGTGTTGAGGCGCCCGATGCGGTTTTCAAGGCCTTCGCGGGAATCATGCTGCGCTTCTGCGGAAGGCCGCGCATGTCGCGAAAGTCATGCTGGAACGGTAGCGTTCGCTCACGCCGGGTTACGGGACTTTAACGACCCGCATGCTCCACTGCGCGCCGGTTTCCGTCGAGTAACATCGCATGGCCAAACACATGCAACACCTCAAGGCGCTGCGTGAGATCGCGTTTGACTACGGTGTGGGCGAACATCCCGACCTTGCCACCATGGCACGGGAGCTGAGCCGCGCGGTTTATCAGAACAAACAGGCGCTGGATGCGGATCTGGCCGATCTGCGCACGCGCGACCAGGGCTTCGAGCGCTGGTTCGTTGCACAGCGCAGCAAGCCGGAGATCAGCGTGCTGGTGATGGCGTGGCCCGCCAATCACGCCACGCCCATCCATGATCACAATGGCCTGTGGGGCCTGGAACTGGCCCTGCACGGCGCGCTGGAAGTGGAGTCCTGGGATCGCGCCGAGGACGGGAAGATCCTGCGATTGACCGGCCGCGACTGGCTGGGCCCCGGTGACGTCACCTGGTTCGACGCGGACGACCGCTACGCGCACCGCTGCCGCAATCTGTCCCGGCACGAAACCGCGCTGACGCTTCACGTATACGGTGGCGATCTGGCACAGTACTTCACATACGAAGAAGCCGGCGAAGCCGGCCAGTGGACCAGGAACGCGCAGCGCAGCAGCATCGCCGGCCGCCTGTACGCCTGAGCCACGCACGTTCCAACGCTTTTTTAAGGGAGTGGCATGTATCGACGGGTCGCCATCATCGGCGGCGGCGCTGCAGCGGCAGCGCTGCTGAGCGAGCTGCTGGAACGCCAGCCGCCGCAGCCGTTGCATCTGGACTGGTACACTGGCGGCGGTAACTCGCCGCGCGGCGTCGCGTATGGCACGCGGTCCGACAAGCATCTGCTGAACGTGCGTGCCGCCTCGATGAGCATGTTCACCGCCAGGCCGCACGGTTTCCTCGATTTCGCCCAGCGCGGCGACAGCGCCATCGCCGGCACGGATTTCCTGCCGCGCCGTCTCTACGGCGACTATCTCGAGGCGGAAGTGGAGCGCGCGCTCGAACGCGCGCGCGCGGCCGGACACGACGTGCGCGTGCTGCCGTTCGCGGTGGACGCCATCGTGCCGGAGAGCGACGGCGTCACCGTCATTCACGGCGAGGAAAACGCGCATGTGGATGCGGCCGTGCTGGCTATCGGCTCATTGCCGCCGCAGCCCTTGAGCGGCGTCGCGGATGCCGCGCTCGCGAGCGGCCGCTACGTCACCGAGCCTTGGGGTTTTCTTGCGCAGGCCAAGCCGGACGCGCGACCGCTCAAGGTCGTGCTGATCGGCCTGGGCCTTACCGCCGTCGACGTGCTGCTGGAACTGTCCGCGCTGTGGCCCAACGCCACCTTCGAGGCCATTTCGCGTCACGGCCTGCTGCCGGAACCGCACCTGCATCAGGCCTCCGCGCCGGCCGACGACGGCAGCGAGCTGATCGAATCCATGCGCGAGGCGCCGTATATCCGCACGTGGATTCGCCTGCTGCGCGAAGCCGTCGCGCAGAGCGCCGACTGGCGCACGGTGATCGACAGCCTGCGTCCGCATACACCTTCGCTGTGGGCGCTGCTGCCCGAAGCGGAGCGTTCGCGCTTCCTGCGGCATGCACGCTGGGCGTGGGAACGCGTGCGCCATCGCATGCCGCCGCAGGTGATGGCCGCAATGAAGGCATTGGAAGACGCCGGCCGCCTGCACCGCCGCCGTGGCCGCCTGCAGGCGGTGGACGTGGCGGGCGACAAGCTGCATCTGGACATCCGCTTGCCGCACGGCAAGGGCGTGGAAACCATGGACGCCGACCTGGTGATCCAGACGGTGGGCCTCAATACCGACGTGCGCCGCACGCAACACGCGCTGATCCGCCAGCTGACCACCAACGGTCACGTGACCGCCGACCCGCTGGGCCTTGGCGTCACCGCCACCACCGAAGGCCGTGTGAAGCACGGCGAGCAGACCTGGCCGCACTTCTACGCCATCGGCACCCTGCTCCGCGGCGTGCTGTGGGAATCGACGGCCATGCCGGAGATCCGCCAGCAGGCCCGCAATCTTGCGGACCGCCTGGTGAAGAGCGAGAAGTGAGTGAAGAGAAGTGAGTAGTGAGAGAGAGCGTGGCGCTGGCCTGCTCTGTCTTACTCCTCACTTCTCTGATTTCGCTTTCCAGCGCCGAAGGAGGTGAGGGAAAGCGTCACGCAGCAAGCTCTCTCTCACTACTCACTCCTCTTAACTCACTCCTGCCTTCTCACCATCCGCTCAGCACGATTTTCCCGATCGTGCTTGCACTTTCCACCTGCTCATGCGCACGGCGAAGATTGGCCGCGTTGATGACGCCCATGTTCTCGCGCAGCGTGGTGCGCAACACGCCGGCGTCGACCAGATCCGCCGCCTCGTTGAGCAACTGGTGCTGTGCCTGCATGTCCTCGGTGTGGAACAGCGAGCGGGTGTACATGAGCTCCCAGTGCAGCGACAGGCTCTTCTGCTTGAGCAGACGGATGTCGATCGGCGTGGCGGGATCGTCGATCAAGGCGAGCTTGCCTTGCGGCTTGAGCAGCTCGACCAGGGCCGGATAGTGCTGGTCGGTATGCGTAAGGCTGAGCACGTAGTCCACGCCTTGCGGCGCCATCGCCTTCACCGCCGTCACCAGATCGCCGCGATGATCGACCGCATGATGCGCGCCCAGTTCTTTCACCCATGACTGCGTGTCGGCGCGCGACGCCGTGGCGATCACCGTGAAGTTGGTCAGCCGGCGTGCCAGCTGGATGGCCATCGAACCCACGCCGCCCGCGCCGCCGACCACGAGAATCACGCCGCTGCGCGCCGTGCTGCCACGGGGCACGCCCAGGCGGTCGAACAGCATTTCCCATGCCGTGATGGTGGTGAGCGGCAAGGCAGCCGCCTGCGCGAAATCGAGGGTCGACGGCTTGCGCCCCACGATGCGTTCGTCGACCAGCTGGAATTGGGCATTGCTGCCGGCCCGATCGATGGCGCCCGCGTAGTACACGTCGTCACCGGGCTTGAACAAGGTGACGTCGGCGCCCACGGCAACCACGGTGCCCGAGGCATCCCAGCCGAGCACCTTGTCGACGCCCTGCGGATCGGTGCGCAGGCGCACCTTGGTATCGACCGGATTGACCGACACGGCCTCCACCCGCACCAGCACATCGCGTCCTTGCGGCGACGGCTGCGGAAGCTGCACATCGATAAGGCTCTGCACGTCGGTGATGGGCAGGCTGTGCCGATAGGCAACGGCTTTCATGCATGACTCCTTGAGAGGGGAAAACGGTAAAGGGGAAACTCAGGGAATGATTCTGCGCCGGCGAAAGTCGTCAAACAGTCGCGTAAACATCGCCTTGGTTTCCACGTGTTCGTGGAAGCCGTGGCGGCGCGCCTTGGAACCGTCGCCGAACATGTCGTAGTCCCATGAGAACACGAAGTCCGCGAAACGCCAGGACGATACCTGCGACCAGCCATGCGGCGCCAGGCCGTGGCGTTCGCCCATGGCCTTCCACAGCGGCGCCTTGTCCGCCATCACCGTGTCCAGCGACAACGGCAAGGGCGGCGCCACCGGCACGCCGAAATAGTCGGCGATGAAGGGCCACATCTCGCTCCAGCGGAACAGATCGCCGTTGGTGATGTTGAACGCCTGGTTGGCGCAACGCGGCTCGGTGGCGGCCCACACGGTGGCGCGCGCGAGCAGGCCGGCGTCGGTCATTTCCAGCAGACGGTCGTAAGCGCCCGGTTTACCGGGAAAGCGCAGCGGCAGGCCGAGCTCCTTGCTGATCGACGCATAGACGGCTATCGCCAGCGCCAGGTTCATGGGATTACCCAGCGCAAACCCGCCGACCACCGCCGGTCGAATCGCCGACCAGTTCCAGGCCTTGCCCTGCTGGCGCGCCTCGAGGAACCGCTGCTGGTCGTGCATGAATTCCGGCGGCATGAAGGCCGCATCGGTTTCGCGCGCCGGCGTCTTGAACGGACCAAGGTGACCGCCGTAGACCTTGTAGCCCTGCATCAGGCTGATGTGTTGCAGGTGCGCCGCCACCGGTTCGATGGCATCGACCACATTCACCAGCATGGCGAGATTCGGCGGCACCAGTTCCGCCCAGGTGGGGCGATCCTGGTAGGCGGTGTAGAACACGTGCGTCACATCGGTCAGCGCACCGAGTTTCGCGCGCGCATCGTCGATGTCGAGCAGATCGACGGCGATGTGCCGCACGCGCGCCTGGTCTTCACCGCCGCGTCGCGACAGGCCGATCACGCGCCAGTCGTCCAGCGTCGACAGATGATCGATCAGATTGCGGCCGATCACGCCCTGCGCGCCGACGACGAGGGCTACCTTGGGTTGCGTGGTCATGACGTTCCTTCGCTTGGGGAGAGTGCGGCGCGGTCAGGCGCCTGCGGCGCAGGTCGCCACGTTGGCGCCGCGACGGCGCTCCAGCGCGGCGCTGATCAGCGTGGCCAGCAGGCCGAGCAAGGCGACCACAGCGCCCGCGATGCTCACGGAAGACAGGCCCAGATTCATGTCGATCATCGAGCCGCCGATGAACGCGCCGATGGCGTTGCCCAGGTTGAACGCGGCGATATTGAGCGTGGAGGCCAGATGCGGACCTTCGCTTGCCTGCTGCACCACGCGCATCTGCAGCGGCGGCACGGTGGCGAAGGCGGCAATGCCCCAGACGAACACGGTGACGATGGCGGCGACGGTGCTGTGCATGGTCCAGGCGAAGGCGAACATGATCAGCGCCAGCACCACCAGCACGCCGGCCAGCGACGGCATCAGGCGCCAGTCCGCCAGGCGGCCGCCCAGCATGTTGCCGATGGTCGTGCCCACGCCGAACAGGATCAGCACCCAGCCCGTGGCGCCCACGCTCACATGCGACACCTGCTGCAGGATCGGCGCGATGTAGGTGAACACGGTGAACACGCCGCCAAAGCCCAGCACCGTCATCAGCAGCGCCAGCAAAACCTGCGGCTGGCGCAGCACGCCAAGCTCACGCTTCATGTGCGGCGACGGCAGGTCCGGCAGTGCCGGCACCAGACGCCACACGGCGATGGCCGCCACGATGCCCAGCCCCGTGACGGCGGCGAAGGTGGAGCGCCAGCCGGCCCACTGGCCCAGGAAGGTGCCGAACGGCACGCCCAGCACGTTGGCCAGGGTCAGGCCGGTGAACATCAGCGCGATGGCGCGGGCGGCCTGCCCGCGCGGCACCACATGCGAAGCCACCACCGCGCCGATGCCGAAGAACGAGCCATGGCAGAACGCCGCCACCACGCGCGCCACCATCAGCACGCCGTAGTTGGGCGCCACGGCGCAGAGCGCATTGCCCAGGATGAAGAGGCCCAGCAGCAACAGCAGCGCGTTGCGGCGCTCCATGCGCGCGGTAAGCGCCGCCAGCAGCGGCGCGCCGGCCGCCACGCCCAGCGCGTAGCCAGACACCAGCAGGCCGGCAGAGGGGATGCTGACGTGCAGGTCCGAGGCGACCTCGGGCAGCAGCCCCATGATCACGAACTCGGTGGTGCCGATGGCGAAGGCCGCCACCGAGAGGGCCAGCAAGGCCAGCCGGGAGGGTCCGGACGCCGTGGCGCCGGGCGTTGCAAGGGAATCGGGGGCGTTCATGGGAGGATCCCTGACGGAAATGGCCGCCACTTTGCGCCTTGTCGTTTCTTGCGGGAATTGAGCAAACTAGAGATGCATCTTTTCCCAGAAGTTAAAGATGCGCACTTTCCTGGCTAGGGAGCTCATGGTCGATTTCGAAGACATGCGCCTGTTCGTCCGGGCCGTTGGCGAGGGCAGCCTGTCGGCCGCCGGACGGGAACTGGGCCTGTCGCCGGCCGCCGCCAGCAAGCGCCTGACGCGGCTGGAGACCGCGCTGGGCGTGCGGCTGCTGCAGCGCAGCTCGCGCCGCCTGGTGCTCACCGAGGAAGGCACCATCTACTACGAGCGCTGCCAGGCCATCATCGCCGATGTGGACGACGCCAACTCCGCCGTCGGGCTGCGCCAGCTGGAAGTGCGCGGCCAGCTGCACATCTCCGCCTCGGTGGACATGGGGCGCCAATACGTCGGCCCCATCGCCGCCGATTTCGCCGGCCAGCATCCGCAGCTGCACCTGCGCGTGACCAATTCCGACGCCATGCTCGACCTGTTCGAGCACGGCGTGGACGTCGCCGTGCGCGGCGGCAGCATGGCCGATTCGCGGCTGGTGTCGCGCCTGCTGGCCAGCAACTTCCGCGTGCTATGCGCCTCGCCGGGCTACCTGGAACGCCACGGCCATCCGCGCAGCGTCGAGGAGCTGCGGCAGCACCGCTGCCTGATGCTGCACCGCCCCGGCCACGGCGTGCTGCCGTGGATCATGCAGACGCCGGAAGGGCCGCGCCCGCTGCGCGTGGAGGCCGCCATCACCTGCGACAACGGCGACCTGATGCGCGAACTCGCCGTGGCCGGCCACGGCATCGCCTTCAAGTCCGCGTGGGACATCGCCGCGGACGTGCGCGCGGGCCGGCTGGTTCCGCTCAAGGGCGACGTGATCCTGCCGGATGCCCACATCTATGCCATCTATCCGAGCCGCGCCTACCTGCCGGCACGCATCCGCCTGTTCGTGGATCATCTGCAGCAGGAACTGAAGGCGCGCGAGCAGGACGTGCTCGATACCGTGCGCGCCGCCATGCGCTGACCCTACGGACCCGCCATGCCCACCCCACGCCATCCTCGCCACGCCACATGCTGACCACCATCCTCGGCGCCTTGCTGCTCACCCTGCACGTAGCCGGCGTGCTGGCCGCCATGCATGCGGTGATGAACACGCGCACGCCGCAGGGCGCGTTCGCCTGGGCGCTGGGCCTGGTGTTCCTGCCCTACGTCACGCTGGTGCCGTACCTCTATCTCGGACGCAGCCGCTTCCACGGCTACGTGGACCTGCACCGCGCGCGGCGCGGGCAGATCCAGGCGCTGATGACCGGCGAACCACTGGCCGCCCGCGACAGCCCGCCCGTGGTCAGCGAGCGCTACGGCGAAATCGCGCACATGCTGGGCGCGCGTTTCCATGCGGGCCAGCGCCTGCGCCTGCTGGTGGACGGAGACGCCACGTTCGACGCCATCCTCGGCGCCATCGCCCAGTCGCAGCGCTGCGTGCTGGTGCAGTTCTTCATCATCCACGACGACATGCTCGGCAAGCGCATGCAGCAGGCCTTGATCGACCGCGTGCGCGCCGGCGTGGACGTCTGCGTGCTGTACGACGGCATCGGCAGCCACGCACTGCCCCACGGCTACGTGGACACGCTGCGCGCGGCGGGCGTGAGCATCCATCCGTTCGCCACGCAGCGGCGCAGCAACCGTTTCCAGCTGAACTTCCGCAACCACCGCAAGATCGTCGTGGTCGATGGCGTGCGCGGCTACGTCGGCGGGCTCAACGTGGGCGACGAGTATCTCGGGCTCAAGCCGCCGCTGGCGCCATGGCGCGACACGCACCTGGAAATCGAAGGCCCCGCCGTGGCGGACCTGCAGCGCAGTTTCGCCGAAGACTGGCACTGGGTGACCGGCGCCCTGCCGCCCCTGCTCAAGCCGGCGCCGGGCGAAGGCAGCGCGCACACGCTGATCGCCGCCACAGGGCCGGCGGATCGCCAGGAAACCTGCTCGCTGTTCTTCGTCGGCCTGATCCACGCGGCGCGCCGGCGCCTGTGGATCACCACGCCGTACTTCGTGCCCGACCAGGCGGTGATGTCGGCGCTGCGGCTGGCGGTGTTCCGCGGGGTGGATGTGCGCGTGCTCATTCCCTCGCGCCCCGATCACCACACGGTGTTCCTCGCCTCCACGCTGTACGCGCACGACGCGCTGCGCGCGGGCATCCGCATGTTCCGCTACCAGCCGGGTTTCATCCACGAGAAGGTCTTGCTGGTGGACGACGACACCGCGTCGGTGGGCAGCATGAACCTCGACAACCGTTCGTTCCGTCTGAATTTCGAGATCGGCGCCTTGAACGTGGACCGCGCGTTCGCCGCGCAGGTGGAAGCCATGCTGTGCAACGACTTCGCGCATGCGCACGAGGTCACCGAGGCGGAGTACGACAAGGCGCCTTACCTGCGCCGGCTGGCGATGCACATCGCCCGGCTGTTCGACCCCGTGCTCTGAGCGCCGGAACTAGGGCCGGCGGCCGTAGACCACGTACAGGCCGGCCGTGAGCAGCGCGGCGGCCAGCGACAGCGCCGCCGCCACCACGAACATCGGCCCGTAGCGCCCGCCCGAGGCGATCCAGCCGCCCAGTGGGCCGGTGATGCCCAGCGCCACGTCGATGAATACCGAGTACGCCGCCAGCGCCGCGCCGCGGTTGCTCGCGCTCACGCGCTCCACCGCCACCACCCCGAGCGCCGGGAAAATCAGCGAAAAGCCGATGCCGCTCAGCGCCGCTCCCAGCATGGCCACGGCGGCATGGCCGGCGGTGGCGAGCACGATCAGGCCGGCGCATTCCACCAGCAGGGACACCAGGGCCGTGCGATAGCCGCCAAAGTGCGCAATGGTCCAGCCCAGCACCAGGCGCACGCCGACGAAGCACACGCCGAACACGCTGAGCGTGGGCGCCGCGCCGGCCCATCCCTGGCTGGCGTAGTACAGGGTGATGAAGGTGGCGATGACGCCGAAGCCCACCGACCCCAGCGCCAGCCCCATGCCATACGGCGCGACCCGGCCGAACACGTGATGCATCGGCATGCGCTCGCCCGCCTCGCCCCGCACGGCGGGACGGCGCCACGCCAGCAGCAGGCCGCCCGCCATCAGTGCCAGGCTCGCCACGCCGATGCTGGCGAAACCCAGCGCACCGGCCAGCACCACGCCCAGCGGCGCGCCCACCGCCAGTGCGCCGTAGGTGGCAATGCCGTTCCACGAGATCACCTTGGCGGTGTGCTGCGCACCGACGCTGCCGATGCCCCACATGATGCAGCCCGTGGCCACGCAGCTCTCGCCCATGCCCAACGCGAGGCGCGCCACCAGCATCACGCCCACCGAGGCCACGGGCGTGCCGCGCAGCAGGGCCGCGATGCTCATCAGCAGGCCGCTGGCGGCGCAGGCGGTGAGGCCGATCAGCGCGGCGCGCTTGGGGCCGGCCGTGTCGGACGTGCGCCCGGCAAAGCCGCGGCTCAGCAGCGTGGCCACGTACTGGGCGCTGATCACCAGCCCGGCCAGCACCGCGCCAAAACCGAGGTCGTCGTGCACGAACGGCGGCAGCACCGCCAGCTGCATGCCGATCACCAGATACGCCAGGAAGGTGAACAGGACGATCTGGACAATGCGCAGGGTCAGCGGCGTTCCGCTTGCGCCCGGTTCAACGTGAGCATTCATGGGTACAACATCGGAAGAAGGAAAAACGGCCGCGCGTCCCGGCCTGAACCGCGATGGACGCCCGCGGCGTCACTCGGACGGGCGCCGCCGTCGGCTGGCCACCAGCCAGCCGAGGAAAACGCCGATGCACACGCCGATGAACTCGGCCATCACGCGCCCGCCGAGATTGTCCGGGTCGTGCACTTCGGCCAGGCGCACGCGCAGCAATTGCAGCGACTGCACGCGCCCGTAGTTGAAATAGACCAGGTTCCACATGTCGCTGCCGCCCGCCAGCACCATGGCGATCAGCGTGGCCCAACCTATTTCCATCGCCGGGATCCAACCCTGGGTGCGTCCGAACAGGTGCAGCAGGGTGTACACGAGCAAGGCGATGACCAGCGCGATGGCGCCGGCCTCCAGCGAGCCCACGTACCCATACCCCATCCAGGATTGATCGAAGAACATGCCCCTGTTTTCCCGTCGGCTGGCGTGGGCGCCATTATGCCTGTCGCGGCCACCCGGCCGCGCTGCGGGCAAGCCACGCGCAAGAAGTTTTCCACCCTGAACGTTTTGCATCGCCGGCGGATCGCGCGTCGAGCGCATCACACCTCGCCGGCCCGCGGCCGACTAGACTTTACGACGCAACCTTTTGCGAGACCCGACGCGACCATGAACCCGCCCATCAGCCGCCGCGCCGCCCTTGTCCTGGTCGACGTACAACCGGACTTCATGCCCGGCGGCGCGCTGGCCTGCCACGAGGGCGACGCCATCGTGCCGGGCATCGACCAGTTGCTGAAACGCGACGTGTTCCAGCACGTCGTCGCCACGCAGGACTGGCACCCGGCCGATCATGTGTCGTTCGCCACGTCCCACCCGGGCCGCGAGCCGTTCGACCGCATACCGCTCTACGGCCATGCCCAGACGCTGTGGCCGCCGCACTGCGTGCAGCACACGGCCGGGGCGGAACTGCATCCGTCCATCGACTGGTCGCATCTGGATACGGTGATCCGCAAGGGCGATGACCCGCGCGTGGATTCGTACAGCGGCTTTCGCGAGAACCACGGGCCGCACGGCAAGCGCCCCGCCACGCCGCTGCACGACTGGCTGCGCGAACAGGGCGTGGACGAGATCTACCTGTGCGGGCTGGCGCGCGACGTCTGCGTGCTGTGGACCGCGCAGGACGCCGTGGAGCTGGGCTACCGCACGCACGTGCTGTGGGACCTCACACGCCCCGTCACACCGGACACCGATGCGTCGACGCGCCTGCGCTTCGACCAGATGGGCGTGGACGTGATCGATTCGTCCGCGCTGGCCTGAGGCTTCGGGCTGGACAGGCGGTGGAGCCGGTCCAAAATCCCGCGCGGGCACCCATTCGTCATTCCGGCGTAGGCCGGAATCCAGTGACGAAAGGAAACGGTTATCGCGTGCCGTTTAAAGCCTGGGGCGCTTCTGCGACAACCGCGCTATGAGGCCACTGGATTCCGGCCTACGCCGGAATGACGGCAGCGATGGAGCGCGTTGCAGGGAAAGCTTGAACCGACGCTCAGGCGTCGTCCTCGGAACTCACCTCGACCTGCGGCTCGCCGTCCGCGTCGACGCTCACGCGGATGTCGATGGGACGGCAGCAGACCTGGCAGTCCTCGAAATAGCGCTGGCTGCCGGCTGAGCCATCGACGAGGATCTCGATGGCTTCGCCGCAGTAAGGACAATGGATGAGGACGGAGTCGAGCATGCTGCCCTCGTCACCGGCCCTATCGGGCGCGTCGCTCAGCGCTTGGCGAGCGACAGCGACGAACCCCACTTGTTGACCTGCACGATCTGGCTTTCGCCGGCCGCCAGCGTGGTGTCCACGTGCGCGTCGCCGCTCACCTTGTGGCATGCGCCGGAGTTGCGCAGCGACACGGTATGCGCGCCACTGGGCAGGTAGAGCGTCGCCTGCTCGCCGGTTTCGAGCTGCGCGGCGAACTTGTCGTCCACCAGCACCTGGCTGGAGCAGCCGCCGCCAAAGAAGCCATTGGCACGCACGACCTGCAGCGTGGCATTGCCATCGCCCGGCGTCTGGTAGAGGAACTGGCGATTGGACACCACGTCCTTGATGACCTTGTCGTGGTCATTCGTCACGCCGCAGCCGGTCAGGGCCACCATGGCCACCAGCATCGCCGCGCCTGCTGCGCTCTGCCTGATCTTCATCACCGCACTCCATGGAAAGTTATTCGAGCATCGCGAACACGCGATCAACCGGTTGTGAATCGTACGCTCACGGCAGGGGTGGTTCCCATGCCGAAGGGCACAGGATGCGGAACCAGCCTTCGCGCGCCGTGCGCCGGGCCAGCTGCAGCAGCGCCTTGTCCTTGCTGAGCAGGCATTGCGCGCCTGCCGCCAGCGCCAGTTCGAGGAATTTCTGGTCGTCCGGGTCCGCGCAGCGCGGCAGCTTCACCTCCGGGCGAGTCGCCAGCGCCGTGCCAGGCAGCAGCGACACCCAGCGGTCGAACACCGCCCCGGCGTCGGCGCGCGCGGCTTCCGTCAATCCAAACGCCGGATACGCCAGCACCGCCAGCCACTCCGCCCGGCACGGCTCGTCCACCACCGCCACGGCCGCGCCTTGCCGCAACGCGTCCATCAGGCGGGCGCAGGCGGGGTCGCGGAACACGAACAGGTCGAGCGCCACATTAGTATCGAGGACGAGCCGGGGAACGGAAACGGACATGGCGCGCATGGTGGCATACCCGGCCGGCTAAAATGGGCCTCCTGCCCTGCGAACTGAAGCCCATGACCGAACGCCTTTTCGACCGCTACACGGTCCGCGCCACGGCGATCGCCGAAGGCTCGCGCTACACTGCCTGCATGGTGGTCTCGCCGCGCGGGCGCGCCGGTTTTCCGGTGTACTTCGCCATCTGCGAAAACCGCAGCTTCCGCGACAAGGCCCTGGCCGAGGCCGCCGCCGCCAAGGCGCTGGAAGCCATCGAGGCGCTGGAAGAGGACGGCACCCCCGTCTTCCCCGAGGGCTATACCGGCTTCGACGACGCGCCGCCCAGCGCATGAGCGTGCTGAAGTACCTGGGCGGCTATCCGCCCGCCGTGCTCGACAAGGTGCGCCAGCTGATCGACCGCGACGAGCTGGGCGAGTATCTGCACAAGCGCCATCCCGACCGCCACGAGGTACAGAGCGACAAGGCGCTTTACGCCTATGCCGATGCGCTGCGCCAGGAGCATCTGCGCAACGCGCCCGGCATCGACCGCGTGTGGTACGACAGCAAGCTCGACGTGATCAGCAAGGCGCTGGGCATGCACACGGCCATCTCCCACGTGCACGGCGGCCGCCTGAAGGCGCGCAAGGAGATCCGCATCGCCTCGCTGTTCCGCGACACGCCGCCGGAGTTCCTCAAGATGATCGTGGTGCACGAGCTGGCGCACCTGAAAGAGGCCGAGCACAACAAGGCGTTCTACCGGCTGTGCGAGTACATGCAGCCGGATTATCACCAGCAGGAATTCGACCTTCGTCTGTACCTGACCTGGCGCGATCTGGAAGCTGCCCGCGGCGCTTGACGCAAGCCTGGCGCGATAGAATTGGCGCGTTCTCCCCGACCGGTAGCGCCTATGCCCGCATGGTTTCGCCAATGGCTCGATCGCCCCCGCATCATCCAGATCGGCGGGCGGCCGTTCGTCAGCGAGGGGCTCACGCAACGCGTGTGGGACGACATCTACCACTTCGCGCTCACCATTCGCTGGCCGACCTTCTTCGGGCTGGCGGCGACGATATTCGTCATCGTCAACGGCCTGTTCGCCGTGCTTTACCAATTGGGCGACCACGCCATCGCCAACCAGTTTCCCGCCAACTTCGCGGGCGCGTTCTTCTTCAGCGTGGAAACGCTGGCGACGGTTGGCTATGGCGACATGCACCCGCAAACGGTGTATGGCCATGTGGTGGCCACGGCCGAGATCTTCATGGGCATGCTGAGCATCGCGCTGGTCACGGGCCTGGTGTTTGCCCGGTTCTCGCGGCCACGCGCCAAGATCATGTTTGCCAACCATCCCGTGATCCGCTTCGTGCACGGCAAGCGCACGCTGATGATCCGCGTGGCCAACGCCCGCCAGAACGCCATCGTGGAAGCCTCCGCGAAACTGCACCTGCTGGTGCGCGAGACCTCGCCGGAGGGCTTTCGCCTGCGACGCATCCACGACGTCTCCCTGCTCCGCGACCGCCATCCGGTCTTCATGCTGAGCTGGAGCCTGATGCACGTGATCGACGAGAACAGCCCGCTGTACGGCATGGGCGAAGAAGCGCTGGAGACGCTGGAGGCCACGCTGATGCTGAGCATCGAGGGCATCGACGAGACCACGTCGCAATCCATGCTCGCCCGCCACCAGTGGAGCTGGCGCGACTGGCGCTGGAACCATCGCTACATCGACCTGGTGAGCGACGACGAGCAGGGCGTCAGCCACATCGACTACGGGGTTTTCCATCGCGTCCTTCCGATCGAGGAAGGCGAGGACAGCGACCGGCTCTGAAGGCGCCTACAGCGTCAACAGCACCTTGCCGATGGAGGCGCGGCTTTCCAGGAACGCATGCGCGGCCGCGCCCTCGCGCAGCGGAAAGCGCGCGGCCACGCTAGGCACCACCGCGCGCCGCCGGATCTGGTCGAACAACAGCGCCGCCCGTTCGCGCCGCACCTCGGGCCCCGTCAGCACGTTCCACAGGTCGCCACCGGTGAGGGTGAGCGAGCGGTCCATCAGCAGGCGGGGATCGACCGGGTCGGGATCGCCGGCCGCCATGCCGTAGAACACCACGGTGCCGCCGATGCGCGTCGCCGCCAGGCTGTCGGCCAGCGTGCGCCCGACCGAGTCGTACACCACGTTGGCGCCGTGGCCGCCCGTCAGTGAACGGGTCGCCTGTATCCATTCGCCGTAACCCACCGCGGCATCGGCCCCCGCGGTGATCACCGCATCGCGCTTGGCCTCGCTGGAGGCCACGCCCAGCACCACCGCGCCCAGCGACTTGAGCATCTGCACCAGCAGCAGGCCCACCCCGCCCGCCGCGGCATGTACCACGGCGACATCGCCCGGGCGCACCGAAAAACTGTCGGTCACCAGGTATTGCGCCGTCAGGCCCTGCAACAGGACGGCGGCGGCGGTATCGAAGTCGATGTCGTCCGGCAGCGGAATCAGGCGGTCGCGATCCACCGCCACCAGCTCGGCGTTGGCGTGGGGCATGTCGGCAAAGCCCACCCGGGCGCCCACCGGGAACAGGGCATCGCCCTCCGCGGACTGCGCCACCACGCCCGCGCCTTCGTACCCCAGCACCCAGGGCGCAGTGCCGGTGAGGTGATAGTTGCCGTTACGGCGGTAAACGTCGGCGAAGTTGAGGCCAACGCTCCGCATGCGTACCAGGACCTGTCCCGGGCCGGGCACCGGGTCCAGTCGTTCGGTCCAGCGCAGGACGTCGGCGGGCCCAAAGCGGTCGAAGGTCAGTGCGTGCATGGCGTTCATCCCCGGCGAGGGAGGCAAGGATGACAGGTTTAGCGATAGGAACGGCGGCCCGTAGAGGGTGAACGTGACGGCCGGGTAGTTTTTTCCTTACGCAAAGCTGTACTTTTGGTCAACGCGGCGCAAAATCACGCGTTATTCACCTTCACTGGTCGTAAGGCCGCGGCCAATGTTCAGGGAGACAGCGTCTATGCGGCGAACCTTTGTCGTAGGTTGCCCACGTTCCGGCACCACCATTGTCCAGGCGCTGCTGGGCAGGCATCCGGCCATCTACACGCTGCCGGAAACCGCCTTCTTCGAGCAATTGCATGGCGACCTGGGCTGGCGCTGGGGCGATGCGGGCGTGCAGCCGCGGCGACGTCGTTGGCGCCAGTCGCTGGGCCTGACCCGCCGCCACATGCGGGAAACCTTCGCGGCCCTGCAGACGCAGCTGACCGGCTCGCCGCCGGCCATTCCCCGCCCTTACCGCCAGCAGGCGCTGTCCCGCCAGTTCCTTGCCCTGCTGGATCGCTCCGCCGATGCCGCCGGCCGCTCCATGTGGCTGGAGAAGACGCCCAACCACCTGCTCTATATCCCCGAAATCGAAACCCTCGCGCCCGACGCCCGGTTCGTGCACGTGGTGCGCCGGGGCATCGACGTGCTGGCCTCGCTGGCCGACGTGTACCTGCGTTACGAGAACGACGAAGCCTTCGGTGGCGGCACCGTCCATTGGGCGCGACGCTGGAACCGCGCGGTGGAAATCCACCACCAGCACGTCGGCCGCGCCAATCACCATTTCATCTTCCAGGAAGACCTGGTGCGCTACCCCGACAGCGAATGGGCGCGGCTGTGCGCCTTCCTCGACCTGCCCCCGGACGCGCCGCTGGACAGCGCCTGCCAGCAGTCCATCGCCAACCTGAAGGACGAGCCCTGGAAGGTCGCCGCCATCGAGGGCCAGGTGCGCGAAGCCGACCACAAGGTCGACAGCCTGTTCGGTCCCAAGCTGCAGCGCTGGCTGCACGACCACCTGGCCTCCTACGAGGACCTGCACGCCCAGTGCCAGGCCGTCCGGGCGCGACCCGCGCCGCGGATCTTCAAGGTCTACGACGCCCAGGCGGCCAGCGCGGGCTGAACCGCCTTCAGCCGGCGGGCACCGGAACCTCGCTGGCCCGATTGAAATCGCCGATGGCTTCGACCAAGTCGGTCACGGCCAGACGCTCCACCTCGGTGAGATCCGGATTCCAGCTGTCCAGAATCACCACCACGCGCGTGCGGTCGCTGCGGTTCCACGCCTCGTGCTCGAAGGTGTCGTCGAAGGTGACGCAACGGCCTTCCTTCCACTCGTGCAACTCGCCGCCGACGTTGATCGCGCAATCGGGCGGCACGATCAACGGCAGATGCGTCACCAGGCGCGTATTGGTCACGCCGCGATGGGGAAGGATGTGCGTGCCCGGACGCAGCACCGAGAACAGCGTCTCTGGCGCATGATCGCGAATGCGCACCAGCGGCACCCGCTCCAGCACCGCGGACGTGCGCGGACACCGCGCATGGTGATCGTCGAAACGCTCGCCGTGGCGGTAGAAGAAATAGCCGTCCCACTGGGCCGGCTGCGCGCTGGATGAACGCAGATGCCCCTTGAGCTCCTCCTCGGTCTGCCGGCCGAGGAAGGGCTCCAGCGATTCGCTATCGGCCAGTACGTCGAGCAGCTCTTCGCGGATCACGTCGGTGGCGGCTTCCAGCTCGGCCTGCCAGGGAAACCGTTCCCGCCCGTAGTAAGGCTGGCTGGGGATGTCCGGGAAATAGAGGAACTTGGGCTTCTGTCGGGGATCGGGCAGGTTGGCCGGCTGCTCGCCCAGATAGATGGCCAGGCCATGCTCGACGCGGGTCAGCTCACCGCGGCCGTAGCGCTGGCGTAGCGGCTCGAGCACCGCATCGAAGGTGCTGCGCCGGCCCTGGTCGATGACACGCATGGCGTGCTTCACCGGCTCGCGCAACCCAGGGGCTGTCGTCGCATCGCTCATCCAGCGCCCCTGCGCCTGCGCGCTGTTCACGGCACCGAAATAAGTCAGCACGGCGCCGCGCAGATCGCCTTGCCTTTCCAGCGCGATACCCAGGCGCAGCCGCGCCACGAACAAGCCCGGCGCGATGGCGAGGCACCGCCGCAGCGTCTCGATGGCGCCCGCGATATGGCCCGTGGCCATTTCGGCCACGCCCAGCTGATGGAGGATGTCCGGGTTCTCCGGTTGCCCCTGCACCGCCCGCTGCAGCAGCGCCACCGCGCCCAGCGCGTCCCCACGCGCAAGGCGGCTGGCGGCCAGGAATTGCAGCGCCTCGACATCCCCCGGCAGCATTTCGAGCAGTCGCGAAAACGACTGCTCGGCCAGCGCCATGTCCCCCGTTCTGAGCCCGTTGAGCGCCATGTCGCGCAACGCGGCCACGCCCCCTTCCACGCCCTTGCTCATTCTCACCCCGTATTCAAAGGCATTGCTGCCACTCGTCCCCGAAACGCTGCAGTCTTCGCTGCCGTGCGTATATGCATAATAAGCATGTTTGACGGGCCGCACGCGCCCTGGGTGCCGCAGAAAGATGCGCGGCGCAGACATCATTCTCGACCGGGCCACTATGAATCCGCGACTGCAAGGACTGGGACCCACGGCTGCCCAGCAGGTCATGACCGCCGCCCAGGCCATCGAGGCCGGACGCGCCGACGAGGCGGACCGCCAGCTCGAACGCACCCTCGCCGCCTACCCGGACCACCCCGAAGTGCTGCGCATGAAGGCCGGCATCCACAGCCTGCGTGGGCAACACCAGGAGGCCGTGCGACTGATGCAACGCGCCCTGGCGCAGCGGCCGCAGGACCCGCTTTATCACAACACTCTGGGTTCGCTGTTCGGCTCGGCGGGCGACTACGAAGGCGCGATTCGCGCCTTGCGGCGCACCTGCGAACTCGACCCTCGGCTGGCCCTGGCCTGGTACAACCTGGGCGTGATGCTCACCAAATCGGTGCGCAACGAAGAAGCCACGGAAGCGCTGCAGCGCGCGGTGAAACTCGCGCCCGACCTCGTCGCCGCACGCGCACTGCTTGCCGACCTGCTGCGCACGCGCGGCGACATCGACGCGGCAGCCAGCGAATACCGACAGCTCCTCGCCGTGCGCCCCAGCTTCGGCCTGGCATGGTGGGGGCTCGCCGATCTTCGCACGCAGCGCTTCGACGACAAGGACATCGCCAGCATGCAGTCCGCCCTGCGGCGGCCGGATGCCAGCGAAAACGACCGCATCGCCATTGGCTTCGCGCTGGCCAAGGCGTTCGACGAGCAGGGGCAGTACGCCAAAGCCCTTGATGCGCTTGCCACCGCCAACGCCACGGCGCGCCGCTATCAGGCGTGGGATGCGCCACGCTTTTCCGCAGGCGTCCAGTCGATCTCGGATGCCTTTGAACCCGCACCCGCCGGAAGCAAGGAGGCGCTGGGCAGCGAGGTCATCTTCATTGTCAGCCTGCCGCGCTCCGGTTCCACGCTGGTCGAACAGATCCTCGCTTCGCACTCTTCGGTCGAGGGCGCCGGCGAGTTGCCGGACCTCTCACAGGTGCTCGCCGAGGAAACACGCAGGCTGGGCGGCAAACCCATTCCACAGTGGGCTCGCGAAGCCACGCCGGATGACTGGCAGCGCCTCGGCCAGCGCTATCTCGACCGTACCGCACGCTGGCGCAGCGAGCGCCCCATCTTCACCGACAAGCTCCCGAGCAACTGGATCTACATCGGCGCCATTCGCGCGATGCTCCCGGGCGCGCACATCGTCGCCGTGCGGCGCGACCCGTTGGAAACCTGCTTCTCGTGCTATCGCCAGCCACTGGATGGCAGCAACGGCTATAGCCGCAGCTTCGAGGATCTCGCCAGCTTCTGGCGCGACTTCGACCGCAGCGTCTCCCGCAGCGCTGCGCTGCATCCGAGCTTTGTCCGCGAACACAGCTACGAAGCCATGGTGGCTGACCCGGAAACGCAGATTCGCGAGCTGCTGGATTTCTGCGGCCTGCCTTTCGAGGAAGGCGCACTGAACTTCCACGAAAACCAACGCGTCGTGCGCTCGCCCAGCGCCACCCAGGTGCGCCAACCCATGCGCACCGACACGGCGCGCTCGCAGCGCTATGGTGCCTTGCTCGATCCCCTGCGCGCCGCGCTTGGCTTGCCGGCCTTTCACGCGTGACCCTGGCCGTGCCTCCGTCACTGGAAGGAGCACCGGAACACGCATGGCTAAGCCATGGGCGCACGCTCGCCTTGCACGGCGAGTTGGCGGCTGCGCTTGCGCTCTATCGCGATGCCGCCGAGCGTTTTCCCGAGTCCGCCGACATCCGGCTCGGTTGGGCGGGTTTGCATTGGCAATCCGGACAACATGACGCGGCCGAACGATTGCTGCGCGATTGGCTGCAGGCACATCCAGCGGATGAAGGCGCCACCTTCCTGCTCGCGCAACTGCTCCGCGAACAAGGTCGCCTACGGGCCGTTGGCGAGACAGTGCGCGCACTGTTCGAACACGGGACGCACGACATCGACACCATCATCCGTGCCGTGGAAATGCTGGATGACTTTGGCCTTCCAAACGATGCCTTCATTATTTGCGAACACGCCATCGACACAGGCCCGAATGATCCACGCCTCCACGCTTACGCGGGCATGCTGGCCATTCAGCTGGGCAAGTTCGCCCGCACGCGCGAGCATTACGCCTATGCATTGGAGCACGAACCAGCCGCTGTGGACTGGAACATTCCCTTGGGTCTTTCCGGTCTTCAACGCTATACGGACTCCAGCCATCCGGACCTCGCCTTTCTCCAGGGCCTGCTTCAGCGCCCAGCGCTGAGCGCGAGCACCCGTCGCGCCACCTTGTTCGCACTGGGCAAGGCGCATGACGATCTTGGCGACTACGCCGCCGCCACCCATTACCTGCGCGAAGCCAACGCACTTGCGCATGCCGACTCCACCTGGTCTCGCAAGAAGTGGAAGCGCGGCGTCGACGCGCGGCTTGCCAGTTCTTCGAGCGACATCGCTCTGCCACCGCCCGGTGACTGGGCGCCGATCTTTATCGTTGGCGTTCCGCGATCAGGCACGACCTTGCTTGCCGAACGTCTGGCACGCCATCCCGAGGTAAAGAACCGAGGCGAGCTCGGCTGGCTTGAACATGCCGAACAGCGCCTTTCATCCGCAGCCGGCGACACAGAGCGGATGCTGGAACAGATCGCCAGGGATGTCGCCCGCCAACTGCTACAGGACGACGACAGGGCACGCTGGTACATCGACAAGCAACCGATGAACCTGTTGCGCGTGGACCTGGCCATGCGCTTGTGGCCCAACGCACGGATCATCCATTGCGAGCGCGATGCCCGCGATACGGCGCTGTCCTTGTGGATGCAGTCGTTCAACGACGCCGCTCACGACTATGCGTACGACTTTGGCGACATCGCGGCGGTCATCCGCGACTGCAGACGCCTCGCCGCACACTGGGGCAAGCGCTATCCATCCTCATTTCTCAATGTGTCCTATGAGGCGCTGGTCAGCGCACCCGGCGAAACCCTGGACGGCATCGCCCAATGGCTCGGCCTGACTGGTCGTGCGCCCGACGACCACGAGACCGCGCCGCGTGGCATCGCTACCGCCAGCGCATGGCAGGCACGGCAGGCAGTCTTCACAAGCTCGGTGGGTCGGTGGCAACACTATGCCCCTTATCTGCCCGAACTGGCCGCATTCGACCCGCGTTGACAGACGCCGTTCCGAGCCTCAGCCCGAGGTAGCGTCGTAGCCCCAGTGGCGAAGCATGGGCTCGAGGATCGGCAGCAGTGGTTCGAAGTGCTCGCGATACTTTTGCCAGCGACCGACCGCCTTGCGATTGACTGGCTCGATGACCTGCGAGTAGCTCGGCGTCGCGATATACGTCTTGCGCCGCGCATGCTCGTCGAAGCCGAGCATGGCCGATGTGTCTTCAAGTTCAAGGAAATCCGCGATACGCGACACCTGCTGCGGAAAGTCGTCGACCAGGTCCTCGTAGCGGGACACCATCACCGACGGACGCAGTATCTCGACCTCGTCCAGCCAGCATTGCATGGTTTCCACATAGGCGTGAGCGAGACGCTCGAGATTGCTGCACGCCGCCGCCAGCGCGCTGGAACGGAAGCTGTGCATATAACAGCTCAACAGCACATCGCAAGGATGGCGCACGGCAAGGATGAACTTCGCCTCCGGGAACAGTCGGTGCATCATCGGCAGCCAGTGCATGTTCAACGGATTCTTGTCGACCAGCCGCGCATCCCAATTGCGCCGGATGCGCTCGTCCACCATCGCGTGATAACGCTTGCGCAGCTCGTCGGTATCGAACTGACGCAACACGCTCAGATCGTCAAGGATGCGACGGTCGTGATTGCCGAGAATCCCGGCCAGCCGGTTGAAGAACGGATTCTCGTCCATCGACTGCAGGCCCGGATGCGCATCGAGCACCTGCTCCAATAAGGTCGTGCCCGAACGGGGAAAACCCACCACGAAGATCGGCGAATCGCGCATCTCCGGGGCGATCAGCGTGGGCCAGCGCGCATATTGCTCGGCGGTGACGCGTGGCGCATCGACGGGCATGGCAGGGGCGCCGGGCACGAAGAATTCGGGCGAATCGAAGTTTCGATCGGCGGCTTCCAGGCGATGCGCCACCTGCAGCGCCTCCATCGCCTTGGTCGTCTCGCCCAGCTTGTCGTACGTAGCGGCGAGCTGGAAGTAGTGGTTATAACTTGTGTCGGACTCTGGCCCCGTGCGCTCCAGAAGATCACGGGCCGCAGCAGCGTTGCCCGTGCGCAAGGCCAGCGTCGCCATCACATGGCGTGCCTCCTTGACCTGCACATCCGATGCGCCGGACCCGGCACGCAACACCGGTACGAGCACAGCTTCGGCATCGGCGAGTCGATTGAGGCGCTCGTAGTGGCTGGCCAGCAACAAGCGCACATCGAACTGGCCGGGCCATCGCGCCAAGAGATCCTCCAGCACCTCGACAGCGTCAGGGATGTCGTTCTTGAGCGTCAGCACCTGGGCCAGCGACAACTGCAGGTCGTCGTCATTGAACGGCACCCATTGGCGCCAGCGACGCAGCAGATCTGCCGCGCCCTCCACATCCTGGCAATGGCAACAGGCACGCGCTGCATCGACGCGTGCCGCGAGGGAATCGGGCATGGCCGCGACGACGTCAAGCAGAAGTTGGCGTGCCGTCAGGTAATCGCGCATCTCGATCAGGAGCAGACCGAGCTGGCTCTTGGGCGTGATGTTCGACGGATCCAGGTCCACCGCTCTCGCAAAGGCCTTGGCAGCTTCTCCCTTGTTGCCGGTTTCCTGCAGGGCGGTTCCATAGTTGTTCCAGGCCAGGCTGCTGTCCGAGCCCTGCGCCAGTTCGGCATAGAGCGGCAGCGCCTCGTTCACGCGACGCTGCATGTGCAGGCTGATGGCGAGCATCAACGTCAGGTCGGCCTGACCCGGATGCCGCGCCAGGGCAGCGCGACTCAGTTGTTCGGCACGCTCAGGATGACCGCTGTTGATGGCGGCTCCAATCAAGGGAAGTTCGTCGGCAACCATGGCTTCACACATAAAGAAGGGCCGCGTGGACATCCACGCGGCCCTCAAGGTTAACGCTTATATCAACGACTTAGAACTTGACCGTGACGCGAGCCCAGTAGTAGCGGCCCATCAGGTCGAAGTCGCTCGGGTCGGTGTTGGCGTTGAGCGTGTTGTTCGCATACAGCATGGGCGGCTGCTTGTCGAACAGGTTGTTCACGCCGAAGTCCAGACGGGTGTTGATCATGGCCAGGTTGTAGCCGACCGACACGTCGTTGTAGACCGTCGCACCGTACTTGAGGATCGAGCCCGGATTGCCGTTCGGCGCGCTGTCCAGCGGCGAGCCTTCGGCAGCGCCGTTCTGGAAGCGACCGATGTAGCGCATGCGCCACTGGGCGCTCCAGCCGCCGCCCTGCCAATCCACGAAGCCCTGTGCACGCCAGCGCGGGAACAAGCAGACGCCCACGTTGTCCGGGCAGGCCGCTGCGGCCGACGAACCATAGGCCAGCAGATGACCGGCATCCTTGTAGGTGATGCCACCCTCAGCCGCCGAACCGGTGCTCTGGTTATAGTACTTCAGGTAGGTCGCGTTGACGCCGATGTTGATCTGGCCGAACGAGAACTGCGGCAGCTTGTAGTTCGCCGACCAGTCGATGCCCGAGGTGCTCAGGGCACCGATGTTACCCACCGGCTCCACCGTGGACTGCAGCAGCTGGCCAGCATTCGTACCCGTGCTGGGATCACGCTGGATGTACTGGCAGTACACCGTCGAACCCTGGGCACAGAGGTTCAGCAGGCTCTGCAGGCCAACCTGGGTGATAGTGTTGTTGATATTAACGCGCCAGAAGTCGATCGTGGTCGACAGGCCCGGCACGTAGGACGGGCTGTACACCAGGCCGAAGTCATACGACTTGCCATGCTCCGGCCTGACGTTGAAACCCGCCACGCGCGCACCCTGAACGACAGCGCCGCCCTGCGAAGCACCCGGCAAGGTCAGCTGGTTCACGAAGGAACCGTCGGTCGGGACGTTCTTACAGGCCAGGGCCAGCGGCGAACCTGCGGGAGCACCGGTGTAACCGTTACAGGGATCGGTATGGATCAGCGGAGCGTCAGAACCCGAGACGTACAGCTCGCTCAGGCTGGGAGCGCGGAACACGTCTTCCATGGTGCCGCGGAGCAACAGGTCGTCGATCGGCTTCCACTCCAGCGCGAACTTGAAGTTGTTCGTGCTACCGAAGCTGCCGATCTTCGAGTAGCGATCACCGATGGTCAGGTTCAGCGACTGCACACCCGGCAGGCCGGCAAGCACCGGAATGAACGCTTCGGCGTACACATCCTTGGTGGTGTAACCACCCTGCACCGCGCTCAAGCACTGGCTGCCCAGCGTACAGCTACCGGTGGTCGGGTCGATGGTCAGCTGCGGAGCCGGAACGGTGTGCTGGTAGTCCTTGCGATCTTCAACGCCCAGCGCAAGCTGCACGGCGCCCGCCGGCAAGCTGAACAGTTCGCCGCTAAGGCCGGCGTGCCACGTACGCTGGATGACGTAGCTGTTGGACGGAGCAGTGACGCTAGCCGCCTTGATGGCCGCGATGCTGGCCGCGGTCGAGTTGGGCTCGAACGGGTTGAACTGGCAGGCTGCCTGGCTGACGCCTGCGCTCGGCGCGCAGGTGGCGGTACCGTCGGGATTGAGCGTGGAAGCACCGGTGTACAGCTTGGTCTGATCGACTAGGCCGGCAGTGGTGGTGGTCACGCTCTGATGACCGTAGTTGAAGCCGACGTCCCAGTTCCAGTTCTTGTCCCAAACAGTGAAGTCGCCCTTGAAGCCCGTGTTGATCTGGGCGTCGGTACGGCCGGTGAACGCTTCACGCACACCGTTGGAGGTCAGACGCTGGGTGAAGGCAAGGCTGTTGTTCGTGCCATTGCCATAGCCGCCGCCCGGGTTGAAAACGTTGAACGCGTTGCCCGGATCGACCGAGGCTCCGGTGTTGGTCGTGCCATACACGGCCGGAGCCAGCTGGAAGTTGGCGGAGGTCTTCTCATAGACCGCGTTCACGTAGGCCGTGACGTGGTCACCCAGGTGATAGTCACCATTGAGGAAGCCACCCGTGCGTTCCTGCGGGGTCATGATCAGGTTGACCGACGCGTAGTTGTACTTGTCGGTGGCCGGGTTAAAGCAGTGGTAATTGGCCGAGTTGAAGGCCGTCGGGTTACCACCGGCATTCAGCGCGACGCGGTTGACCTGGCCAGGGGTAGTGCAATTGAGGCCGCCCGCCGCAGCGGTTGCCGAGTCGACCTGAATACGGCCCACCGGCGTCGCGGTCGAACCACCGATGTAGACCTGCGAACCGGACAGCGTCAACGCATTCTTGGAGAAGGCGCGGTTGGCCGACAGCACGCCATCCTGCTTGTTGTAGCTGATGCCGGCCATCAAGCTGCCCTTATCGGACGTCTGGCCGAACGTGAAGGTGTAGCCGCTCTGGTCACCGTCGTTGCGGTCGGACTCGCCGACGTTCGCGGTGAAGGTGGCACCCTGGTAGTTCTTGCGGGTGATGAAGTTCACCACGCCGCCGATGGCGTCCGAACCGTAGGTGGCCGACGCACCGGTCGGCAGCACTTCGATGCGCTCGATGGCATCGGCCGGGATGGCGTTCGGATCCTTGCTGAGCAGGCGCTGGCCGTCGATCAGGATCAGCGTGCGCTTGGAACCCAGGCCGCGCAGGTTGATGGACGAACCGCCCGTGCCACCACCGTTGTTGACCTGCGGGTTGACGGCACCGCCGGTCATGGCGGGCAGCTGCTGGACCAGGTCGCCCAGGGTCAGCTTGCCGGTGGCCTGGATGGCGGCGCGGTCAATGGTCACGACCGGGCTGGCCGTCTCGACGTCCACGCGGCGGATCAGCGAACCGGTCACGGTGACCGTTTCGAGCGTCTTGCTCTTGGTCTGGTCGGCCGGTGCCGGCGTATTGGTCTGCGACTGCGCGTCCTGCGCGAAAGCGGCACTGCCGTAGGCGCTCGCGGCGAGCATGCCCAGCGACAGAGCCAGGCGCACGGACGTGCACAGTTTATTTTCCCCGAACTTCATGAGAACACCCTCCCGTTATTTATATTGACTGGGTTTGAAAGATTTCCCCGCCTCAAACCCGCGCCCGATTCACCCAAACATTTCAGGTGCAGACCCCTTGAAGGTATCCACAGCGCTGGGCATTTATCACGCTTTACTTACAGATAGTCAATAAAATCTATACGGCAAGAAATTGCTATGTCGCGACAGTTATCGCACTTATTTGCGAATGAACCTGTTCGGAATTGGAACCCCTCTGATACGCCCGCGTCCCTTGCGGAGCTCCGACCTTCGTTGCATTGCGGTGAAGCCACGGTGAAAGCGGCCTGACGTGGCATCCGGTGCTGCGCCAGACCACTGATTTCCGTGGGATTCAGTCGGCGCCGCCGTCGTCCTCGAAACGCAGGTGTTTGACGCTGCGCCCCCTGCGTCGCACCAATTTCAACGCTTCAATACCAATGCGTATGTGGCGTTCAACAAATTGCGCTGTCACGCTCTTGTCGCTTAATTCCGTCTTAACGCCCTCGGGGATCATGGGCTGGTCGGAAACCAGCAGCAGCGCGCCGCACGGGATCTTGTTGGCGAAGCCCGCCGCGAAGATGGTGGCGGTTTCCATGTCGATCGCCATGCAGCGGGTGCGCCGCAGGTATTCCTTGAAGGTGTCGTCGTGCTCCCACACCCGGCGGTTGGTGGTGTACACGGTCCCTGTCCAGTAGTCGTAGCCGAGGTCGCGGATCATGGTGGATACGCCGCGCTGGAGCTGGAAAGCCGGCAGCGCCGGAACCTCGGGCGGCAGGTAGTCGTTAGAGGTGCCTTCCCCGCGGATGGCGGCGATGGGCAACACCAGGTCGCCGATGGCGTTCTTCTTCTTGAGTCCGCCGCACTTGCCCAGGAACAGGGCGGCCTTGGGACGGATGGCGCTGAGCAGATCCATCACGGTGGCCGCGTTGGGGCTGCCCATGCCGAAGTTGATGAGGGTGATGCCGTCGGCGGTGGCGTTGGGCATGGGACGGTCCCGCCCCTGCACTTCCACCCCGTGCCACTCGGCGAAGAGGTCCACGTAATGCCCGAAATTGGTCAGCAGAATATGCTGGCCGAACTGCTCCACAGGCGTGCCGGTATAGCGCGGCAGCCAGTTGGAGACGATCTCCTGCTTGTCCTTCATTGAGACCCCATGAGGTCGGCGCAGCGAACGACGCCGCTGCGCGTTACCGGCGACGCCACGCCGGCACGATGCCAGATAAGTGCACCCATGATAGCGGGTGAAAGGCGTGTTCTGCGCCTTTGCGCGCCGGATTCACCTTGCGTCGCCGCTATCCACGGCGCCAAGCGGGCTCCACGTCGGGCACCCCGCCAGTCCAACCCGCCCGCACATATTATATGGACTGCCATTTGCGAGCTGCTTGGTTGCACAAGCAACCAATGGCCGCCCGGCTGCACCGTCGACGGCCAGCCCGCTCGCCACGGCCGCCCGCCCCGCGGATCGGCCCGGCACCGAAAAAGCCCGTAGCTTCATGCCCCAAGGGTCAGGGTCGGCACGTGCCGGGGTGCGTGCTATGTTGACCGCGCTAGATCACTGGGGAGTCTTCAACATGCGGATGGGCCTGGCCATCGATGCGGCCTGCGATTTGCCGCAGGCGTTCCTGCAAGAACACAACATCGCGGTGATGCCCATCACCATCCGCATCGATGACGAAGTCTTCATGGACAACCGCAACCAGGTCGAGCTGCATCGCTTCCTGGACCGGAACCTCGGCAACCGCAGCCATTCGGCCGAGACCATTCCCTGCTCCGTCGAGGAAGTGCAGCAGCTGTTCCTGGACAAGCTGGTGCTGGAGCAGGACTGCGTGTTCTGCCTCACCATCACGGCCACGCGCAGCGCCATCAACGACCACGTGGTCAAGGCGAGCTTTGCGGTGCTCAAGCACTACCGCGAGGTGCGCGAGAAGAACAACCAGTCCGGCCCCTTCCTGATGCGCGTCATCGATACGCGCACGCTGTTCGCGGGGTCCGGGCCGGCCATTGTCGAAGCCGTGCGCCTGATCGAGGCGGGCGAGCAACCCGCCGCCATCCGCGAACGGCTCACCTACATCGCCAACAACTCGTACGGCTACATGCTGCCCCGCGACCTGTACTACCTGCGGGCCCGCGCCAAGAAAAAGGGCGACCGCAGCGTGGGCCTGGTCAGCGCCATGCTCGGCTCGGCGCTGGACATCAAGCCGCTGCTGCGCGGCTATCGCGGCGAGACCGGCCCGGTGGGCAAGGTGCGCGGCTTCGAGCACGGCGCGGAAACGCTGTTCAACTACGCGGCGCAACGCGTGCGCGCCGGCCTGCTGGTGCCGGCCGTCTGCGTGAGCTACGGCGGCGATCTGGCCGAACTGGCCAAGCTCCCGGGCTATGCGGGGCTACGCACGGCATGCGACGAAAGCGGCGTGGCGCTGATGGAGGCTCCCATGAGCATCACCGGCATGGTCAACGTGGGCGAAGGCGCGGTGACGCTCGGCTTCGCCGCCGAAGAACACGTCGCCGAGTTCTGAGCCCCGACCTATAGGAAGGCTTGGCATGATCCGCCAGTGCTTTCTCGCCATGCTGCTCCTGCTGAGCCTGCCCACGGTGGCGGGCACGGCGTACCAGTGCACCGATGCCAGCGGCAAGCTGTCCTTCCAGGACAAGCCGTGCGGCGCCCAGCAGCGCCAGCAGGTGCTGCAGCTGGACGACTCTCAGCCCTATACGCCGGCAGCACCCGACACCGCCAGCACGGCCGCGGCCGCATTCACTCCGCCTCCGCCAGCACCGGCGCCGCCCGCATCGCCCTTGCCGACCTTGTACGCCTGCGTGCGCGCCACCGATGGCAAGACCTACACCAGCGAGCAAGGCGATCCCCAGCCTTACCAGGTGCCCTTTGGCATCCTGGGCGCCGGCTCACTGCCGCTTTCCAAGGTGTACGGCGGCCCAGGCGCTGCCGGCGCATCGGCGCCGGAACTCAACCACGGCCGGGTGACGCCCGGGCTTGTCGCCAACTACTACGTCTGGGTGCAGGACCAGTGCCGCGAACTGACGCGGGCGGAAACCTGCCGTTCGCTGCGCGACGCGTATGACGACAACGAGGAAAAGCTCCGGCGCGCCTTCAAGAGCGACCAACCGCCACTGGAACAGCGCGAGCAGCAATTGCGCGCACAACTGCGCAACTGCTGAAGCGCGCTGCGCATATCTTGCGCAATGTCATGCAAGTGCGCGCCACGCAACGCCGATCGCGGGTTTTCCACAGGCTTGCCACCAGGGTTTCCCCAAACGCTGTGGAAAACATCGCGTCCAGGCGTGATGCAAAAGTGCGCACGATGATGAAAACTTCGCGCTGGCGCGCACTTGCATCACCTGTCCACAGGCTTGCCCAGCGCTCGTCCACATTTGCTGTGGAAAACAGCGCACCCATGCGTGTCGCGAAAGTGCGCACGATGATGAAACCCTCGTGCCGGCACGCACTTGCATCACCTGTCCACAGGCTTGCCCCGCCATCATCCACATTCGCTGTGGAAAACAGCACGCGACGCATGGTGCAAAAAATGCGCAAGCTGATGAAAATCCCACACCGGCGCGCACTTGCGTTATCTGTCCACAGGCTTGCCCCTAGCCCATCCACACAGGCTGTGGAAATCCGCGCGCCGACGCTGCCGAAAAGATGCGCAGAATGCTGAAACTGTCGGCAGCACGCGTACTTGCGTCATCTATCCACAGACTTGCCAAAGGGCCATCCACATTCCTTGTGGACAACCGCCCGGCGCTGCCGCTTTTTTGCGCAGGATGCTGAAACTTTCGCGGTGGCGCGCACTTGCGTTACCTATCCACAGGCTTGTCATGGGGACATCCACATTCGCTGTGGAAAACGTCGCGCACAGGCGCTGCCTACCGACCGCCGAAGCTCAGAATCCGTAGTTGAGGAAGCCGCCATCCACCGCCAGCACCTGGCCGGTGACGTAGCTCGCCGCCGGCAGGCAGAGGAAGGCGATGGCGGCGGCCACTTCCTCCGGCTCTCCGATGCGACGCAGCGGCGTGCGGTCGAGCACCTCGTCGAGGTACTCGTCGTTGGCGAGCGCGGGCTCCGAACGCTGGGTGCGGATGTACCAGGGCGCCACCGCGTTGACGCGGATGCCATCGGCCGCCCATTCCGCGGCCAGGTTGCGGGTGAGCTGATGCAAGGCTGCCTTGGTCATGCCATAGGGCGAGCCCGTGCGCACGTGCGTCACGCCCGACACGGAGCCCACGTTCACGATGGCCGCGTTGGCGTGCTGTACCAGCTGCGGGTGCGCCAGGCGACACATCTCGAAGGCCGAGAACAGGTTCTGCTCGAAGATGGCCCGATACTCGTCCTCACGATAGGCCAGCGTCGGCGCTGGGCGGTTGCCGCCGGCATTGTTCACCAGCAACGACAGCGGCGCGCCAAGGTCGGCCACCCAATCGAACACGGCGAGGCGTTCTTCCTGCTCGCTCAAATCCGCGCCGAAGGCCAACACCTCGATGCCGGGGAAATCGTCCAGCAACTCCACGCGCACCTGTTCCAGGTAATCGGCATCGCGCGCCACCAGCAGCAGGTTGGCGCCAAGGCCGGCCAGTTCGCGGGCGGTGGCATAGCCGATGCCCTTGCTCGCACCGGTGATCAGGGCGGTGTGTCCTTGCAGCTGCCAGGCGTCGATGCGTGCATTCATGCGCCGAGCTTAGAGCCTGTCCACGTTCTGCGCCAAGCGCGGGCGGCTACCATGCAGCCGTCCTGACTACGGCGAGGCCCTCGATGAAACGCCTGCTTCCCTTGCTTGGCCTGCTTGCCCTTACCGCCTGTTCCGGCAAGCCGCCCGCGCCCGAATCCGCGCCGGCCTCTGCCAGCACCGCGCGCGTGGCCACGCCATGGGACGACATGAAGAAGGACGAACAACGCGCCGCCAACGTGCAGAAGACCGTGGACGAGCAGGCGAAGAAGCAGCAGGAGCAGATCGACGCCGCACAGCAGTAAAACGCGGCACTTGGCAAATGGACGTCTGGACGTGCATCGTGTCCGGCATGAACGCCCATCACGACGAACTTGCCAACGCACCGCTGCTGGACATTAACGAAGCCAGCGTGATGCGCGGCGACCGGCTGATTCTCGATCGTTTCAGCCTGCGCATCGGCGCTGGCGAGCACACTGCCATTCTCGGTGCGAATGGCGCGGGGAAATCCACCCTGGTGCGCCTGATCACGCGCGAGCTCTACCCGCTGGCGCGCCAGGACGGGCGCGCCTCGATGAAGGTGTTCGGCCGCGACCGCTGGCACGTGTCCGACCTGCGCGGGCTGCTGGGCATCGTTTCGCCCTCCCTGCAGCACGACTGCACCAGCGATGCGTCGCTCGAGGTGTCCGAGGCGGTGCTGTCGAGTTTCTTCGCCGCGCAGCGTTTGGGCCTGAACCATCACGTCACACACGCCATGCGCGAACGCGCGGACGAGGCCCTGGAACAGGCCGGCGCCACGCATCTTCTCGGGCGCACCATGGCCAGCCTGTCCACCGGCGAAGCGCGTCGCGTGCTCATTGCGCGGGCCCTGGTGCATCGTCCGCGGGCGCTCTTGCTCGACGAACCCTGTGCGGGCCTGGACATGGCCAGCCGCCGGCGCTTCCTGGAAAACCTGCGCGGGCTCGCGCGCCACGGCACTACGCTGCTGCTGGTGACGCATCACGTGGAGGAGATTCTCCCCGAAGTCCAGCAGGTGGTGCTGCTGCGTGACGGACAGCTGCTGCGGCAAGGCCCCAAGCACGAGGTGCTCACCAGCGCCCTGCTTTCCGACACCTTCGGCATGCCCGTCTGCGTGGAGCGCCACGGCGACTACTACAACGCGGCGATTGCATAGGCCGCGCCCAAAGAAAAAGCCCCGGCGAATACCGGGGCTTTTTCATGCATGTCGCGACGAGCGTCAGCGCGGCGAGCAGAAGCAGTAGGCGTAGACGTTGGGACGACCCGACTGCGCCGTACGCAACAGCTTCAGCTCCGGCGCGATCGTGTCAATGTGGGCCACCCACGACGGCAGCTGCACGCCATAGGCCTGCGCCATCTGCACCATCGCATCGTTGTTCAGGCTGACCAGGAACTGCGCGAAGCCGCCCATCGGCTCTTCCACGTAACGCACCGGCGCGCCCTTGCCCAGCTTCGCGCGCTGCGTTGCGTCGGCGATGGCTTCGCCGATGCCGCCGAGCTGGTCGACAAGGCCGCGATCGAGTGCCTGCTGTCCCGTCCACACGCGACCCTGCGCGATGGCGTCGACGGCGTCGTAGGGCTTGCCGCGCGCCTTGGCCACCTGGCCGACGAAATCGCGGTAACCCTTCTCGATGGTCGCCTGGATCACCGTGCCGACCTTCGGGTCGAGCGGACGCGTGATGTCGAACGCGCCGGCCAGCGGGCTGGTGCCCACGCCGTCGCTCTTCACGCCCAGCTTGTCCAGCGTGCCCGGCACGGTCATGACCATGCCGAAGATGCCGATGGAACCGGTGATGGTGTTGGGTTCGGCGTAGATGCGATCGGCGTTCATCGAGATCCAGTAGCCACCGCTGGCCGCCACGTTGCCCATGGACACCACGACCGGAATGCCGGCCTCGCGGGTCAGCGCCACTTCGCGGCGGATCTGCTCGGCGGCATACACCTCGCCGCCCGGCGAGTTCACGCGCAGCACCAGCGCCTTGGTGCGCTTGTCTTCGCGCGCGGCGCGGATCAGCGCGGCGGTGGAGTCGCCGCCCACCGTGCCCTGCGGCTGCTTGCCGCCGGTGATTTCGCCTTCGGCCACCACTACGGAAACGCCCGGCGTCTGCGTGGCGTCCTCCGACAGCGTGCCGGCGTACTGCGCCAGCGACACCTGACGGAAGCCCTCGCCCTTCTTGCCGGCGGGCACGCCTTCCTTGCGCATCATGGCGATCACTTCGGCCGGCGTGGCCACGCCGTCGACCAGGTGCTGCTCCAGCGAGAGCTGGCCCAGGTCACCCTTGGCGGTGGCGATCTTCTCCGGCAGCGTGTCGATGTCCGAGCGCAGCGTGGCCGGATCCATCTTGCGCAGCTTGGCCACCTCGTTGATGTAGCTGTCCCACAGCCCACCCATCCAGAAGCTGTCGGCTTCCTTCGCTTCGGGCGAAGCGTGGTCGAGGATGTACGGCTCGGCGGCGCTCTTGAACTGGCCGACACGGAACAGGTGCACGTCCACGCCCAGCTTGTCGAGCAGGTCCTTGTAGAACAGGCGGTAGTTGGCCAGGCCGGTGATCATCACCCCGCCCTGCGGATCCACCAGCACGCGGTCGGCATGCGCCGCCAGGTAGTACTGGCCCTGGTCCAGGCTCGGCGCCCACACGATGACCGGCTTGCCGGCGGCGCGGAAGCGGTCGAGCGCCGCGCCCACCTCGCGCAACGCGGCAAAGCCGCCGCCCTGCAGCTCGCCGGGCTCGAGCAGGATGCGCGTGATGCGCGCGTCCTTCGCGGCCGCGTCGATGGAGCCCACCAGGTCGCGCAGCTGGATCTGCTTTGGCGGGTTGCCCGACAGGCTGGCCAGGGCGCGCTGCATCGGATCGATGCTGTACTGCTCCACCAGGTCGCCCTTGGGCTTGATGACCAGCACGCTGTCGCTCTGGATGGCGTGCTCGGAGCGCGCGCCGGCGAAACCGACCAGCAGCACCAGCAGGAACACGAATAGGAAGGCGAAGAAGATCAGGTTGAGGATGGTCAGCCTGACGATATTGATGCCGCGTCCAAGAACGCAGAGAAAGGCCCAAAAGCCGGTGGTACGGGGCGCCGCCATGCGAGGTTCCTCAAGATGTCCGGAACAGCGTAGCTGTTCGCGCGGCGAAGGTCATGTGGTGCGAACGACGCATGGCCTTCGGCATGGCCGCTCGTTTTCGCAGGCGCTGGAAGCCTGGGCTCAGCCCGGCCGCTGCCAGCGCTCGTGGAAGGCGTTGCGGCAGAAGCGCGTGAACAGCAGGATGGCCGCCATGGTCAGGCCGGCGATCAGGCCGATCCACATGCCGCGCGCGCCCATGTCGTGGCGGAACGCCAGCCACCAGCCCACCGGCATGCCCACACCCCAGTAGGCGAACAGGGTGATCACCATCGGCACGCGGGTGTCCTTGAGGCCGCGCAGCGCGCCGTTGGAGGTGACCTGGATGCCGTCGGAGAACTGAAACAGCCCCGCCAGCACCATCAGCTGCGCCGCCAGCGCGATCACCCCGGCATCGTGCGTGTACGCGCGCGCCAGCACGTGCGGCAGGGTCAGCATCACGGTCGAGGAGACGGTCTGGATGCACAGCGCCAGCCCGACGCCGCACAGGCCGGCGTAGCGCACGCCCTGCGCATCGCCGCGGCCGACCGCGTTGCCCACGCGCACGGTGATCGCCATCGACAGGCCCAGCGGCACCATGAAGGCGATGGTCGCCACGCTCAGCGCCACCTGATGGCTCGCCACCACCGTCTCGCCCAGCGTCGCGATGGCCAGCGCGACGGCCACAAACAGGCCACCTTCGGCCAGCAGGGTGACGGCCATCGGGCCGCCGATCTTCATCAGTTCCAGCATCATCGCCGGCTTGGGCCAGGCCAGGCCGCCGCGCAGGTTGGCGTCGCGATAGGCCGGGTGTTTGATCACGAACCACAGGAAGGCCAGCATCTCCAGCCACAGCACCGTGGCCGTGGCGATGCCGCTGCCCAGCGAGCCCAGCGCCGGCAGGCCGAGCTTGCCGTACATCAGCACATAGCCCAGCGGTGCCAGCACCAGCAGGCCGCCGAAACTGAAATACATCGACGGGCGCGTCATCGACAGGCCTTCGGACAGGCCGCGGATGGCGAAGTAGCTGGTCATGGCCGGCGCGGCCCAGCTGATGGCGTGCAGGAAGTGCATGACGTCGGTGCGCAAGGTGGGCACCACGCCGATCCAGTCGAGCAGGGGCGTGGCATGGCGTACCAGGAACCACAGCACGATGCCCATGCCCCAGGCCAGCCACAGCGCCTGCACGAACACCGCGCCCGCTTCGTGGCGGCGGCCCGCGCCGTCCAGCTGGGCGATCGACGGCGGCACCGCCATCATCATGCCCAGGCCGCTGACCAGTGCCAGCGCCCAGATGCTGACCGCCGTGGTCACGGCCGCCTGCACGTGCGCGCTCAGATGCCCCGCGAGCACGGCATCGACAAAGTTCGGACCCACCGCGGCAAGCTGCGCGGCGATCAGGGGAAGGGCTAGGCGCACCGTGGCGCCGACCTCGCGCGCCACCCTGGCGCGATCGGGGCGGAAAGACAGCATAGAAGCACTCCTGGTCCGCCATTCTAGCGCACCGCTCTCGTACTCCTCCGACAGCGCGCTACGGCAAGACACCACGACAGCTGTCTCCGACATCCTCTTGTGCCAAGATCGCCGGCTGATCATCCCGGGGGAGAGGGCATGAAGAAGGACATCGTCTCGTTCGAAGGCGTGCATTGCGCCAACTGCAGCACGCCGATGCAGGGCGAGTTCTGCCACGACTGCGGACAGTCCATCCACACCGTGCTGCGTCCCATGCACCACATGGTGGAAGACACGCTGGACATGGTGCTGCACGTGGACGGCCGCGTGATCCACACCTTGCCGCCGCTGTTCCTCAAGCCCGGCTTTCTCACGCTGGAATACTTCGCCGGCCGCCGCCAGCGCTACGTGGCGCCGTTCCGACTGATGTTCGTGCTGGCGCTGCTGGCCTTCTTCGTATCCCACCTGGTGGTGGGCGGGGCCGATCTGTTGAAGTTCAGCGTCGAGGCCAGCGCCGGCACCGGCGAGTTCGCCAAGGACACGACGCCGGAGGCCGTGCGCGCGCACTTCGAGCAGATGCGCCAGGACATCGAGAAATCCAAGGGGCAAACCGACCAGAAGGCGAAGCACTTCAACCGGCTGGTCAACATCGAGCGCGACCACGCCAACCACCGCCTGGCCGAGCTGCATGCCGCGCCCCTGCCCAATGTCGTCGTGGATGACATGACCGCCCATACGACGCCCATCGACATTCCCTGGCTGCCGGCGGCCATCAACCACAGCCTCGAACGCTCCCAGGCGCGGGCCGTGTCCAACATCCGCCAGATGCAGGGCGGCGGCGAGCAGGCGGCGGAGGCCGAGGAGCGCGTGATGGCTTCGGCATTCCACGCGCTGCCGCAGACCATGTTCGTGCTGATGCCGCTGTTCGCCCTGCTGCTGAAGTTCACCTACCTGTTCAAGCGCCGGCTCTACATGGAGCACCTGATCGTGGCGCTGCACAGCCACGCCTTCCTGTTCCTGTGCCTGTTGCTGGGCGTGCTGCTGTACGCGCTGCAGGTCTGGCTGACGCCTCATGCCGCCTGGGTGGGCACGCCATTGCGCCTGTTGCTGTGGGCGCTGTGGTTATGGTCGCTGGTCTACCTGCTGCTGATGCAGAAGCGGGTCTACCGGCAGGGCTGGTTCATGACCATCGTGAAGTACCTGTTCGTCGGCTGGTGCTACACCATCATGGCCTGCTTCGCCCTCGCATTCGCGGCGGTACTGGGCATGACCAACTAAGCCCGGCCAACCCGGCAGATTCTGTGACATAAATCACACACAAACCGGGGAACTACGCAATTTCGGCAAGCTGTGAAAGCGCCTCGGGGCGGGGTTTTGCACAGCGTCACACGGCTGTCAAGGCAAGTCCCGTGCCGATGGCAATTGCATGAACCCCAGCCGAGCAAAAAACTCAAGCACCTGTATTTAATGATGTTTTTCAGGTGGCTAAAACTTGAACAGGGCGTAGGGAAGGGCGTTTTCATGCGCCCCAGGGGCCTCCTTCAACGGCCCATCCACAGAGTTATCCACAGCACCTGTGGATAACGTGAAAAGCCCCCTGCCGTTAGTCACTTAGCTGCCCTTTCTAGATGACAGGGGAGCAAAAGTACGCAAGGCAAGGCGCGGCGGCCCATCCGCGGATTTACGCATTTCACCCGGCTGGAATTCCGCCCGGTGCATCGGCCCGGTTACACTGATTCGCCAAGAGGTCTTCATGCCCGCCGTCCTTCGCGTCGCCCTGCCGGTGCCCCTGCCAACCCTGTTCGATTACCTGCCGCCGGCCACCGGCGAGGCGGTCGCGGGCAGCCGGGTGCTGGTGCCGTTCGGCAAGGGCAAGGCGGTGGGCGTGGTGGTCGAGGCGGGGGTGGAATCGGCGGTCGGTAACGCCCGCCTCAAGCGGGTGTTGCGCGTACTGGACGACGGCCCCCTGCTCGACGCCGAACTCATGGCCACCCTCGCCCGCGCCGCCGATTACTGGCTGGGCGCTCCCGGCGAGGCCTACGCCAACGCCCTGCCCCTGGCCCTGCGCGAAGACCGCCCGCTCCCCGACCTGCACGAAGAAGCCTGGGCGCTGACAGCCGCCGGCCGCAGCGCGCTCGACGCCGGCAGTCGGCGCGGCGGCAGCCGTGCCCTGCTCGAAGTGCTGGCGCGCGGCCCGCAGACCGCCGAACTGCTGCACGAGATGCTGCCCGGCTGGCGCGACGCCGCGCGTCGGCTCAGCGAGGCCGGCCTGATCGAACGCACCCGCGCCGACGCCGCCGGGCCGGCGCCTGTGACGGCCGCCCCTTCGCTGAGCGACGAGCAGCGGCAAGCCGTGGAGGTCATCGGGCAAGCGCTGGGCGGCTTCCAGCCCTTCCTGCTCGATGGCGTCACCGGCAGCGGCAAGACCGAGGTCTACCTCGCCCTGATCGAGCAGGTCATCGCGCAAGGCAAGCAGGCCCTGCTGCTGGTGCCGGAAATCGGCCTGGCCCCGCAGACCGTGCGCCGCCTGCGCGACCGCCTGGGCGTCGCCGTGCAGGTGCTGCATTCCAACCTCGCCGAGGGCGACCGCGCGCGCGCCTGGCTGCGCGCGCGTTCCGGCGAAGCCAAGGTGATCCTGGGCACGCGCTCGGCCATCTTCACGCCGCTGCCGAACGCCGGCCTGATCGTGGTGGACGAGGAACACGACAGCGCCTACAAGCAGCAGGAAGGCTTCCGCTACCACGCGCGCGACCTCGCTATCCTGCGCGGGCGCGCGCTCGACGTGCCGGTGGTGCTCGGCTCGGCCACGCCCTCGCTGGAATCGCTGGCCAACGTGCAGGCGGGCCGCTACCGCACCCTGCACCTGCGAGCGCGACCGGGCGCGATCCGTGCGCCGCAGGTGCAGATCGTGGACATGCGCGCGCAACGCCTGGAACACGGCCTTTCGCCCGCCCTGCTCGCCGCGGTGAGCGACACCGTGGCGCGCGGCGAACAGGCGCTGGTGTTCCGCAACCGCCGCGGCTACGCGCCGGTGCTGCTCTGCTACAGCTGCGGCTGGCATGCCGAATGCCCGCGCTGCGAACATCCGATGACCTTGCACGCCGGCCGGCGCGCACTGATCTGCCACCACTGCGACTACACCACGCGCATGCCGGGGCAGTGTCCGTCGTGTTTCTCGCCCGAGCTCAAGCCGCAGGGCCAGGGCACCGAGCGGCTGGAAGAAGCGCTGGCCGCGCATTTCCCCGATGTTCCCGTGATGCGCATCGACCGCGAAACCACGCGCCGGCGCGACGCTTTCGAGCAACTGCTGGAAGGCCTGCACGAGGACCGCCCCGCCATCCTGGTGGGCACGCAGATGCTGGCGAAGGGACACGACCTGCCCAACCTCACCCTGGTCGCCATCGTCGGCGTCGATGAAGGCCTGCACAGCGTGGACTTCCGCGCGAGCGAGCGACTCGCGCAACTGGTGGTGCAAGTAGCCGGGCGCGCGGGGCGCGCGAAGAAACCCGGCCGCGTGCTGCTGCAGACGCATCATCCCGAACATCCGCTGCTGCGCCAGTTGCTCGCGCAAGGCTATGCCGCGGCCGCCGCCACGCTGCTGGAGGAACGCCGCAGCGTGCAGCTGCCGCCCTTCGGCCATCAGGTGCTGCTGCGCGCTGATGCGCACCAGCGCGAACACGTCGACGCCTTCCTGGGCGACGCCGCGAACGCGCTCAGCGGCGCACCGCTGCAACTGGCCGGTCCCATGCCCGCGCCCATGCCGCTGCGCGCCGGCCGTCATCGCGGGCAGTTGCTGATCGAAGCGGAAACACGCGGCGCGCTGCATGGCGCGCTCAGGCCTTGGTACCCCACGCTGTCGACGCTGCCTTCGGCGCGTCGCGTGCGCTGGTCGCTCGACGTCGATCCCATCGATCTCTACTGAGCACGGGACGACGCGGCGAAACCTTCAATGATTCTCTTCACTTCACAAGAGGCATCACATGGAAGGCAACGCATCACCCGACACCCGTCCTCGCGTGGTCATACTCGGCGGCGGCTTCGGCGGCCTCGCCGTGGCGCGCGAGCTGGCTGACACCCGCGCCCGCATCACGCTGGTCGACCGGCGCAACCATCATCTTTTCCAGCCACTGCTCTACCAGGTGGCGACCGCGGGATTGTCCGCGCCGTCCATCGCCGCGCCGCTGCGCCAGATCCTGAGGAAACAAGCCAACGTCACCGTGCTGATGGACGACGCGCGCGAGGTCGATCTCGATCGCAAGCGGGTGACGCTCGCGCGCGGCGACGTGCCCTACGACGCACTCGTCATCGCCACCGGCGCCACGCACGCCTATTTCGGCCACGACGAATGGGAACGCCACGCGCCGGGCCTGAAGACGCTGGAGGACGCGTTCGCCATCCGCCGTCGCGTGCTCGTCGCCTTCGAGCGCGCCGAGCGCGAGGAGGATCCGGCGCTGCGCCAGGCATGGCTCAACTTCGTCATCGTCGGCGGCGGCGCCACCGGCGTGGAGCTGGCCGGTACCGTGGCCGAAATCGCGCGCCACACCTTGCCGCGCGAATTCCGCCGCGCCGACCCGCGCCGCGCCAACGTGCTGCTGGTGGAGGCCGGCCCGCGACTGCTGCCCGCCTTCGACGAGGATCTCTCGGACAAGGCGCGGCGCCAGCTGGAGAAACTCGGTGTGCAGGTGCGCCTTGCCACCTCCGTCACCGCCATCGACGGGGATGGCGTGATGCTGGACGGCACGCCCTACGCCGCGCGCACCGTGCTGTGGGCGGCCGGCGTGGCGGCCTCGCCGCTGGGCCGCAAGCTCGGCGCGCCGGTGGATCGCGCAGGCCGCGTGCTGGTGGAGCCTGACCTCAGCCTGCCCGGCCACCCGGACGTCTTCGTCATCGGCGATCTCGCCGCCGTCACCCAGGTCAACGGCAAGCCCGTGCCTGGCGTCGCGCCCGCCGCCAAGCAGATGGGACGCTACGTCGCCACCGTGCTCAAGGCACGCTGGCGCGGCGAGAAAAGCGTAAAGCCCTTTGCCTATCGCGACGATGGCGCGCTCGCCACCATCGGCCGCATGGCCGCCGTGGCGCAATTTGGACGTCTGAAACTGTCCGGCATCCTGGCTTGGTGGGTGTGGCTGATCGCCCACATCGCCTTCCTGATCGGCTTCCGCAACCGTCTCGTGGTAATGCTGGACTGGGCCTGGGCCTACTGGACCTACCAGCGCCACGCCCGCATCGTCACCGGCATCGACGACCGCGCCGATGCACAAACGTCTTTGCCCAAGGACGCTTAGGGTGGAGAATCAGGGTTTTCCAAGCCGGACAACGCCGTGTCTTCCCAACTCGAACAGCTGCGCCAGTACACCACCGTCGTCGCCGATACCGGCGATATCGAAGCCATCGCCCGCTGGCGCCCGGTGGACGCCACCACCAACCCGTCGCTGCTGCTCAAGGCCATCGAGAACCCCAAGTTCGCGCCGGTCATCGAGGAATCCGTGGCGTGGGCCAAGGGCAAGAGCAACTCGCGCGAGCAGCAGCTGGTGGACGCCAGCGACCACCTCGCCGTGGCCGTGGGCCGCAAGATCGTGGAACTGGTGCCGGGCCGCGTGTCCACCGAAGTGGACGCGCGCCTGTCCTTCGACGTGGACGCCTCCATCGCCAAGGCCGAGCGCCTGGTGCAGCTCTACGCCGACGCCGGCGTGCCGCGCGACCGCATCCTGATCAAGCTGGCCTCCACCTGGGAAGGCATCCGCGCCGCCGAGCAGCTGGAGAAGCGCGGCATCAACTGCAACCTCACCCTGCTGTTCTCGTTCGAACAGGCGGTGGCCTGCGCCGAAGCCGGCGTATTCCTGATCTCGCCGTTCGTCGGCCGCATCATGGACTGGTACGTCGCCAACACCGACACCAAGAGCTATGCGCCGGAAGAAGACCCGGGCGTGAAGTCGGTGCGCCGCATCTACGGCTGGTACAAGGAGCACGGTTTCCCGACCGTGGTGATGGGCGCCAGCTTCCGCAACATCGGCCAGATCCAGGCCCTCGCCGGCTGCGACCGCCTGACCATCAGCCCCGACCTGCTGGAAAAGCTCGACCACGACACCTCGCCGCTGCCGCGCGCACTCAACGACACCGGCGCCACCAAGGCCAGGCCCACGCCGATCACCGAAGCCCAGTTCCGCTGGGGCCACAATGAAGACGCGATGGCCACGGACAAACTCGCCGATGGCATCCGCAAGTTCGCGGCGGATCAGCGCAAGCTGGAAAAGCTGCTGACGGAAAAGCTGTAAGGGCCGCATGGGGCCGCTGCTCTTGCTCCCTCTCCCCGCTGGGGAGAGGGTTGGGGTGAGGGGTCACTCTTGCCTCACCGCTTCATAAGAGCCGTCATCCCAGCGAAAGCTGGGATCCAGTGACGTCACTGGCTCTGCCTCGAAGGATGGCTAACGCAGGACACGGTGGGGCGAGCACCCGCCCCCTCACCCCAACCCTCTCCCCGGAGGGGAGAGGGAGTCAAAGGCAAAAGCACCTCACTTCATCCCACGCGCCTTGGCATCCACCGCCAACTGCTTCACCGCGATATCGTCGCTCTGCCAGCCGCCGCCCAGCGCCCGCACCAGCTGCACGCTCGCGCGCAACTGGTTCGTCTGCAGCGACAGCAGGCCAAGGTGCGCGTTGAGCGAATCCACCTGCGCCGTCACCACGTCGAGATAGCTGTTAGCGCCCTGCTTGTACAGCGCGGTCGACAGCTTCAAGGTGCGATCGGCCGCCGCGGTGGCGTCCTGCTGGTCTACCAGGGCATTGCCGTAGTTCTTCAGCAGCGACTGGTTGTCTTCCACCTGCTGGAACGCCGCCAGCGCCGTGCTCCGGTAGCGCGCGCTGGCCTCGTCGAAGGCCGCGTGCGCCGACGCCACCTGCGCACGGCGACGCCCGCCGTCGAACACATTCAGCAGCAGGTTCGGACCCAGCGCCCACAGCGTGCTCGGCGCATTCAACAGATTGCCCCAGGCGCCGCTGGTGTAGCCGCCGTTCGCGCTCAGCGTGAGTGACGGGAAGAACGCCGAGCGCGCGACGCCGATCTGCGCATTGGCCTCCGCCGTGCGCCGCTCGGCGGCGGCGATGTCCGGTCGACGCTCCAACAGAGTGGAGGGCAGCCCCACCGGGATCACCGGCAGGCTCGGCAGGTCGGTCTTCGCATCCAGCGTGAAGCTGGATGCAGGCTGGCCCACCAGGGAGGCGATGGCATGCAGCAACACGTCGCGCTGTGCCTTGGTCTGCGACAGCTGCGAGCGCGTCGAGGCGAGCTGCGTCTGCGCACGATCCACATCGAGCCCGGACACCGCACCGCCTTCATGCAAGGTCGTCGTCAACTGCAAGGCGCGCTGATACGCATCGACCGTCTTCTGCAGCAGATCGATCTGCCGGTCCACGCCCACCAGCTGCACGTAGCTGTCGGCCAACGAGGCTTCCAGGCTCAGGCGCACCGAGGCGAGATCCGCCGCCGATGCCTGCATCGAAGCACGGCCCGCCGCGACGTTGTCGCGCACGCGACCCCACAGATCCACTTCGTACGACGCCTGCGCCGTCGCCGAGTACAGGTCGTAGTACTCCGGCGAGGTCGGGCCATGCAGCGGCGAATTCAACGACGCGCGATTGCGTTGCGCGCCCGCACCCACCGAGATCTGCGGAAACAGGTCCGCACGCACCTGCGCAAGGTAATCGCGCGACTGCTGATAGCTCGCGAAAGCCGCGGCGAGATCCGGGTTGTGGTCGATCAACTGCTGCTCGAGGCCGTTGAGGCGCTCGTCGCCGTACAAGGTCCACCAGCCTTCGCGCGGCAACTGGTCAGAAGGCTGCGCGGTGGTCCATGGGCCGGCCGACTGGTAATGCTCGGCGACCGGCGCTTCCGGCGGCTTGTACGTGGGCGCCATGGAACACGCGCCCAACACCAGCGTCGCCGCGATGATGGCTGCGAGGCTCTTAGGCTTTGTCATGGGGCTTGCCCGCCTGCGGGTTCTTGGCGATGCGTACTTCGTCGCCGTCGGCCAGGCCGTCCGGCGGGTTGATGATCACGCGGTCGTTCGCTTCCAGGCCCGAGCCGATCTCGATTGTCTTGCCATAGTCGCGGCGAATGGTGACCGTCTTGAAGTGCGCGTGGTCGCTGGCGTCGAGCGTGGCGACGTGCAAGCCCTTATCGTCGAAGATCAGCGCTTCGGCCGGCACGCGCAGGCCCAGCGCGCCGGAGCCGATCTTGAATTTCAGGCTCGCATAGCTGCTCGGCAACAGCTTGCCGTCGGGGTTGTCCACCAGCAGCTGCACCAGCGTGGTGCCGGACGTCGGCGTGATCGCGCGGGCATCCGCCTCCACCTTCGCGGTGAACGACTTGCCCGGATACTCCGGCACGGTCAGTTCGGCGTCGTCGCCCTTGTGGATGGCCGGCGCATACACCTGCGGCACGCGCACGTAGACGCGCAGCTTGCTGGTGTCGGACACCGTGAACAGCGGCGTGCCGGTGCCGCTGCTGTCGGCCGTGATCAGCGCACCCACGTCGGTGTTGCGCGCGGTCACGCGACCGTCGAACGGCGCGACCAGTTTCGCGTACGACTTCAGCGCCTTCAGCCGATCGAGATTGGCCTGCGATGCGTTGACCTGCGCCTGCTTGGCGGCAAGATCGCCGTTGTACTGGTCCACCGACTGCTGCGAGACCGAATCGGGGTCGGTCTGTCGCAGCACCTGCCAGCGCTTGGCGGTGGTCGCGGCGAGCGTTGCGTTGGCCTTGGCGGTCGCGAGGTCGGCCTGCGCCTGCAGCAGCTGCTGGTCGAGATCCGGCGTGTCGATGATGCCGAGCACGTCGCCGGCCTTCACCGGTGCACCGATGTCCTTCGCCCAGGACTTCAGGTAGCCGCTGGTGCGCGCATAGATCGGCGCGTTGGTGAACGCATCCATCTGCGCGGGCAATTCGAGCGGCGCTGAGCCATTCGCATTCTCGGGCTCGGAGATCAACACCGTGGGAATGGCCTGCTCGTCCGTCCACTGATGCAGGTTGCGCGCCTGCACGATGCGCGTCGTGGTGCCGATCACCGCGATCGAACCGAACACGAGGACGCCGATCACGGCAGCCAGGCGCAGGCGGCGCGGAGACAACTGGACCTCAGGGAGTTGAGTGTGTTCAGACATGGGCAGGTACTCCGGCATGGTCAGCCGAATCAGAGTCGGGCACGTGCTTGTGACGTGCGTGCACGATGGAGAAAACGACGGGAACGAAGATCAGCGTGGCCGTGGTGGCGAACAACAGGCCGCCGATCACGGCGCGGCCCAGCGGTGCGTTCTGTTCGCCGCCATCGCCGAGCCCAAGCGCCATCGGCACCATGCCGATGATCATGGCCAGCGCGGTCATCAGCACCGGACGGAAGCGCACGAAGCCGGCCTCGCGCGCCGCCAGCAGGGCGTCGCCGTGCAGCGCCAGCCGCTCGCGGCAGAAGCTCACCACCAGCACCGAGTTGGCGGTGGCCACGCCCATGCACATGATGGCGCCGGTCAGCGCCGGCACCGACAGCGTGGTGTGCGTGACGAACAGCATCCACAGGATGCCGGCCAGTGCGGCTGGCAACGCGGTGATGATCACGAACGGATCCGTCCACGACTGGAAGTTCACCACGATCAGCAGGTACACCAGCACGATCGAACCGAGCAGGCCGAACAGCAGGCCCGAATAGGCATCGTGCATGGTCTGCACCTGGCCGAGCAGCACGGCGTTCGCGCCCTTGGGCTTGTCCTTCGCCGTGTCGTCCAGCACTTTCTGGATGTCGCCGGCCACGGCGCCCAGGTCGCGCCCCTGCGTGGCGGCGAAGATCTCCACCATCGACTGGATGTTGTACTGGCTCACGATGGTGTTGCGGTGCGTGCGCGTGATGTTCGCCAGCGCGCCCAGCACCTGCGCATTGCCGCCCGACTTGGCGGTGATCGGCAAGTTGTTGAGCTGCGGCAGCGAGTCGAGCTGGTACTGCGGCACCTGCGCGGAGATCGGATAGGTGACGTTGTTGTCCGGATTGAGCCAGTACGTCGGCGCGACCTGCGCGGTGCCGGACAGGTCCGCGATCAGACTGCTGGTCACGTCCGCCTCGGTAAGGCCAAGCAGCTGCGCACGCGTGCGGTCCACGTCGATGCGGAAGGCCGGCTGCGCCTGCGACTGCTGCAGCCGCGCATCGACCACGCCCGGAATCTGGCGGACCTTGTTGAGCAGTTCGTTGGCGTACGCGAAATCCTGGCTGAGCTTGCCACCGCGGATCTGCAGGTCGATCGGCGCGGGCGAACCGAAGTTCAGGATCTGGCTGACGATGTCCGCCGGCGGGAACGAGAACGTGGAACCCGGGAACTCGCGCGGCAGTTTCTCGCGCAGCAGCTTCACGTATTCCGCGCTCGGGCGGTGGCCTTCCTTCAGCGAGATCTGGATGTCGCCGTCCGACTCGCCCACTTCGCCGGTGTTGTTGTAGATGGTGTTGATCGAACTGGAATACTGGCCGATGTTGTCCACCAGCGCTTCCAGCTCGTCACCCGGAATCACCTGGCGGATGGCCTTCTGGATGTCCGCGAACTCCGCCGCCGTGGTCTCCACGCGCGTACCCACCGGCACGCGCACGTGTACCAGGATCTGGCCGCCGTCCACGTCGGGGAAGAAGTTGCTGCCCAGTCCCGGCAACAGCAGGAACGACAGCAGCACGAAGCCCAGGAAGCCCGCCACGAACACCTTGCGATGCTCCAGCGCCAGGTGCAGCACGCCGCTGTAGCCGGCGCGGAACGTCTCGAAGCGGTTCACGAAGCCCTGCTGGAAGCGACCCAGCGCCGTCCTGGGCGCCGGCTGCTCGATGTGCTGGCCGTGCTCGTCCACCGTCGCCGGGTGCTCCTTCAAAAGATACTTCGCCATCGTCAGCACGAGCGTGCGCGACAGGATGAAGGAGAAGATCATGGCGAAGATCACCGCTTCCGCCATCGGCACGAACAGGTAGCGCGCCACGCCCGGCAGGAAGAACATCGGCACGAACACGATGCAGATGCAGCACAGCGACACGAAGGCCGGCACGATGATCTGCGCCGAGCCGTCCACGATCGCGGTGATGACGTCCTTGCCCTGCTCCAGGTGCCAGTTGATGTTCTCGATGGTCACCGTGGCTTCGTCCACCAGGATGCCCACCGCCAGCGCCAGGCCGCCCAGCGTCATGATGTTGAGCGTCTGCCCAATGGCCGACAGCGTGAACACCGAGCCGAGCACCGCTAGCGGAATCGAGGTGGTGATGATCAGCGTGGAGCGCCAGCTGCCGAGGAAGAGCAGGATCATCAAGCTGGTGAGCGCGGCGGCGATGATGCCCTCGCGCACCACGCCGTCGATGGACGCACGCACGAACACCGACTGGTCGCCGATCGGCGTCACGGTGAGGTTGTCGGGCAACGCGTCCTTCATCTGCGCGAGCTTCTCGCGCGCACCGGCCACGATGGCGAGCGTGGAGGTCGAGCCGTTCTTGAGGATGGAAAGCAGGGTCGAGCGCTTGCCGTCCACGTGCACGATATTGGTCTGCGGCGGGTTGCCGTCGCGCACGTGGGCCACGTCGCGCACGTAGATGGTGGTGCCGTTGACCTCCTTGACCGGCAGGTCTTCCAGCTCCTGCACGTGGATGGCGGCGTTGTTCAGCTCCATCACGTATTCGTACTTGCCGATCTTCTGCGTGCCGATCGGGCTGATCTGCTGCTGGTTGGCCAGCGCGTTGGCCACATCCTGCGTGGAAAGTCCACGCGCCTGCAGCGCGGCCGGATCCACGTCCAGCTGGATCTGGCGCGTCTTGCCGCCAAACGGATACGGAATGGCCGCGCCCGGCACCGTCACCAGCTGCGGGCGCAACTGGTTGAGGCCAAGGTCGCCCAGCTGCTGCTCCGACAAGCCCTGGCCCGACAGCGCAAGCTGCAGGATCGGCACGGTCGAGGCGTTGTAGTTGACGATCAGCGGCGGCGTGGCGCCGGCCGGCATCTGCTTGAGGATGGTCTGCGCAATGGCCGTGACCTGCGCGTTCGCCGTGGCGATGTTGACGCCGGGCTGGAAGAAGATCTTGGTGATGCCCATGCCATTGATCGACTCCGACTCGATGTGCTCGATGTCGTTGACGGTCGTGGTCAGCACGCGCTCGAACGGCGTGTTCATGCGGCCGGACATCTGGTCGGGCGTCATGCCGGTGAACTGCCAGGACACCGCGATCACCGGGATGTTGATCTCCGGAAAGATGTCGGTGGGCGTGCGCATGGCCGACATCACGCCGAAGATGAGGATGGCCAGTGCGAGAACAACAAAGGTGTAGGGCCGCGTGAGCGCGATCCGGACGATGCCAAGCATGCGGGGGATTTCCGTGCGCGAAATGATGCGTCGCGGCAAATTTTCGCATGCACCGGATACCCTCAGAAGAGTCCGATGGATGAAGATAATTTCATGTTGCGCGGAACGGGCGCGATGGACAGCAGCATGAAGATTTCTTCATGCCGCCGAACGCGCTCACACCGTCATGGGCGTGACTTCCGGCACGGTGCGCGACAGGCAGGTGCCTACCTTGTCGTCGGGGCCCGGCGTGTAGCAGTACAGCGTGAGCCGCGCGCCGCTGCTGCTCGCATCGGCGATATCGAGGCCGTAGCCGTGCAGGCGCACGATGGCGCTGACGATGCTGAGCCCCAGCCCGGAACCGCCCGTCGTGCGGCTGTTGTCGCCGCGATAGAAGCGGCGCGTCACCGCATCGCGTTCGCCGGCGGGAATGCCAGGGCCACTGTCGACCACGTCCACGCGCGGCCCGCGTTTGTCCATGCTCGCGCGCAGCATCACCTTGCCGCCCGTCGGCGTGAACTTGATCGCATTGCCCACGAGGTTGGCCAGCGCCTCGAACAGGAGGTGCGCATCGGCGCGCACCGGTGCGAGCGGCTGGATCTCGACGTCGAAGGTCTGCCCGCGATCCTCCGCCACCGGGGCGTAGAACTCATGCACCTGGCGCAACACCTGCCCGACGTCCACCTCGTCGAAACAGGCGACACGGTGGCGATCTTCCAGTTCGGACACGCGCAGCAAGGCACGGAAGCGCGTCAGCACTTCGTCGATGTCGACCACGCACGATTCCACCAGCGCAGCCTCCGGCTCGCCATCGAGCTGCTGCTGCGCGCGGTACAGGCGCGCACGCAGCCGCGTCAACGGCGTGCGCAGGTCGTGCGCGATGTTGTCGCACACGCCTTTCACTTCGTTCATCAGGCGCTCGATCTCGCCCAGCATGGTGTTGACGATGCTGGCGAGCTGATCGAGTTCGTCGCCGCGTCGGCTCACCGGCAGGCGCTTGGACAGGTCGCCCTGGCGGATGGGATCAGTCGCTTCCTGCAGTTCGCGGATGCGCTTCTGCGGACCACGCCGCAACAGGAAGCCGCCGAGCAGGCCGGGAATGATGGTCAGCGAAAGACCCCACAGCAGCGCGCGGCGGATGATCGCGCCGATGCCGTCGATGGTGCTGATGTCCTTGGCGATCACCAGGATGTCGCCGTTCGGCAGCGTGGTGGCGAGGCCACGCGCGCGCACGCGCTCCGCGTCGCGATCGGGGCGCGGCAGGCCGTGCCTGAGCAGGTGCACCTGCCCGTCGCGCAGCAGCGAGGTCGGCAGGTGGTCGATGTTGCCGGCCACCGGCTGGTGGTCCTTGTCGAACAGGCCCACGGACATGATGCCGTGCGGATCGATGGCCGCGGCATTGTCCACCGTGGTGGCAAGGCGCGCCGGGTCCGTGGAGGCGATGTAGTGCATGCGCTGCTGCAGCATCTGGTCGATGACCGTGTTGAGGTAGCGCGTGGTTTCCCACTGGATCACGCCGACCAGCACGGCGCCCCATACGACGAACAGGGCGCCGTAGATCAGGATCAGCCGCGACGTGGTGGAATGCCAGCTGTTTGGACGTCCGTTCATGACACCACCGGAGCGGTTTCGTTGGCGGCGGCGATCATGTAGCCGGTGCCGCGCACCGTGTGGATCAAGGCCGGTTGCCCGGCGCCGTCGATCTTGCGCCGCAGGCGCGCGATATGCACGTCGATCACGTTGGTGCCGGGATCGAAGTGAAAACCCCACACCGTCTCGAAGATCATCGTGCGCGTCAGCACCTGTCCGGAATTGCGCATCAGGAATTCGAGCAGGCGGTATTCGGTGGGCAGCAGGGTCAGCGGCTGGCCGCCGCGATAGGCCACGTGGCTCACCAGGTCCAGCTCGAGATCGGCCACACGCAGGCGCTGCACCATCGCCTGCGGCTGGCGACGCCGCAGCAGCACTTCGGCGCGCGCGGACATTTCATCGGGCGCGAACGGCTTGGTGAGGTAGTCGTCGCCGCCCGCGCGCAGGCCGCGCACACGTTCGTCGACATCGCTCAGCGCGCTGATCATCAGCACGGGCGTGTCGCGCCCTGCCCTGCGCAGTTCGGCCACCACGTCGATGCCATCCATGCCGGGCAGCATGCGATCGAGCGTGATCAGGTCGTAGTCGCGCTGCATGGCACGCTCCAGTCCTTCGCTGCCATTGGCTACCCACTCCGCCTGCATGCCGTGCGCACTCAACTCCGCCACGATCTCGCGCGCGGTGGTTTCGTCGTCTTCGATGACCAGCACCTGGGGCATGGCAGCCATAAACACCGGGAATCCCATGGGAGAACGCGGAGGCGGTCCTGTCCCCGCAAAGCCAAACGGCCCCGATGGGGGCCGTTTGTCATCTTACGCTGACATTGAAGATCAGGCAGCGAAGAGGCTGCGCATCTTCTTCATCGCGTTGGCCTCGACCTGGCGGATGCGCTCCGCGGAGACGCCGTACTCGTCCGCAAGATCCTGCAGCGTGGCCTTCTCTTCGTTGAGCCAGCGGCGCTGGATGATGTCGCGCGAGCGCTCATCCAGGTTGTTCAGCGCCGTGGACAGCGTGTCGAGCTGGTTGTCGGCCTGGTCGGCATCGGCAACGTTCTCGTACGGGTCCGCGCCTTCGTCGATCAGGAACGCTTCCGGCGCCGGCTTGGCGTCGTCCTCGGCGTCGGCCGGGGCCTCGAAGCCGATGTCACGGCCGGACAGGCGCGACTCCATCTCGCGCACCGTCGCTTCCGGCACGCCCAGATCCTGCGCGACCATGCGCACTTCCTCGGCGTTCATCCAGCCCAGGCGCTTCTTGCTCTTGCGCAGGTTGAAGAACAGCTTGCGCTGCGCCTTGGTGGTGGCGACCTTCACGATGCGCCAGTTGCGCAGGATGAACTCGTGCATTTCCGCACGGATCCAGTGCACCGCGAAGCTCACCAGGCGCACGCCCTGATCGGGATTGAAGCGCTTGACGGCCTTCATCAGGCCGATGTTGCCTTCCTGGATGAGGTCGGCCATCTGCAGGCCGTAGCCACTGTAGCCGCGGGCCACGTGCACCACGAAGCGCAGGTGCGACATCACCAGCTTGCGGGCCGACTCCAGGTCTTCTTGTTCGTTGTAGCGACGCGACAGCGTCTGCTCCTCGTCCTGGCTGAGCACCGGAATCCGGTGGACCGCCGAGATATAGGCATCCAGACTGCCGACGACACTCGGCACCGGCAGGTTGGCGGTCACCAAAGCTTGAGACATGTGTGGAACCTCCTGAATAGGGGATCAGCTTAGCACTCGGATAGTGAGAGTGCTAAAGGCCCCGAAAGGTTCCGGGACCTTTGATGAACTGAATAGTACAGGAATTTGAGGCACCTGTCCAGCGAGGCGCCCCGGGGAGGCTCCACTGTGCCCAGGCGGCGGTTCAGCGACCGTGAAAAGGCCGTTTCAGCCGAGTTCCGAGCGCATCGGCAGGGACCAGTCGATCGGGGCGACCCCGCGGCTTTCCAGGTATCGGTTCGCCGCCGAGAAGTGCCCGCAGCCGATGAAACCGCGATGCGCCGACAAGGGAGATGGGTGCACCGACCGCAAAATGCAATGGCGGCGGCCATCGATCAGCTGGCCCTTCTTCTGGGCATAGGAGCCCCAGAGCATGAAGACCAGCCCTTCCCGCTCCCGGTTGAGGGCATCGATGGCGGCGTCGGTGAAGCCTTCCCAGCCCTTGCCCTGGTGGGACCCGGCCATGCCCTGCTGGACGGTGAGCGTGGCGTTGAGCAGCAGCACGCCCCGATCCGCCCAGGGGGTCAGGCAGCCGTGGTCGGGCGCCGGGAAGCCCAGGTCGCGCTGGATCTCCTTGAAGATGTTCTGCAGCGAGGGCGGCGCCGGCACGCCGGGCCGGACGGAGAAGCACAGGCCATGGGCCTGGTTCGGGCCGTGGTAGGGGTCCTGCCCCAGGATCACCACCCGCACGGCGTCGAACGGGGTGTGGTCGAAGGCGGCGAAGATCTCGGCGCCAGGCGGATAGATCACCTTGCCGGCCTGCTTTTCGCTGCGCAGGAAGCCGCCCAGGGCCTGCATGTCGGGCCGGCTGAGGTAATCGCCGATGCGAGCCTTCCACGAAGGCTCGAGCTTCACGCGATCCTCGGTCACGCCGCGTCGCCCCGCTCGCGCAGGTGCTGCGACACGCGCAGCTGGAACAGCAACTTGGTCATCAGCAGTTTTTCCTCGATGGGTTTCTCGACCAAGTCGTTCGCGCCGGCACGCAGCAGCGCGGCCTGGTTGGCCGGGTTCTCGTCGCCCGTCATCACCAGCACGGGCAGGCGGCCCTTGCCGTAGCCGTAATCGCGGCGGATGCGTTCGAGCAGGTCGCCGCCGGTGAGTTCGCCCTTCAGGCTGACGTCGGTGAGCACGATGTCGGCGCCGACGCGGGACGCTTCCTTCGCCTTGTCGAGCAGCACCAGCGCATCTTCGACGCTCACCACGTGGTGCACGGTCAGGCCGTGCTTTTCCAGGATGCGCCGGGTCGCCAGCGCCACCACGCGGCTGTCTTCCACGTAGAGCACTTCGCCCTGGGCGGATTCGGGCGGCTTCACGTAGCCACGGATGAATTCCGCCAGCGCCTGGAAGCCCAGCGACTTGTCGAAATAGTCGGTGACGTGTTCGCCCAGCGTGCGGTTGTGCAGGCGGTCGTCCACGTCGCCGGACACCACCACGATGGGCACGTAGGCCTGCGCGGCGGATTCACGAACATGGCGCGCAAGCTCGAGCCCGTCCATGTCGGGCAGGCGCAAGGCGATGGTGATGAAGTCGAAGGCGCCGCCTTCCATCAGCTCCTTGGCTTCCGCGCCACTGCCGGCGCCGACCACGTCGCTGTCGGGCAGCTCGCCCTTCAGCACGCGCGCAATCAGCTGGCGTACCACCTTGGAACCATCCACCACCAGCACCCTGGGCGCCGTTCCCACCGCACGACTGCTGAAACTTCCACTCATCCCCTGTCACCCACGTGTAGGCCGGCGCTCCCTGCCGGCAACCTGTCGATGCACTGTCCCAGCGCCCGGAAACTTCGATCCGGGATGCTGCACCATCCCCACCAACCTTGCATGACAAGCTCGCCGTGGCGTGAGCCGGCGCACGCTTAGGCCGCCTTGCGCAACTGCCATGCACTGACCAGGCGGGCGCCCAGCCAGCCCAGCACCGCGGCGCCCACCGGCACGGCCGCCAGCAGCCACACCGGCAGCACGTCGACCTGCAGCTTGCCGGCATAGACCTGACCCAGCCGCTGCACGGGCTCGGCCAGCGCCAGCTCCACCAGCAGCGCGAAGCCGGCGGCAAGGATGCCGGCGAACAGGCCGTACCAGATGCCGGCATACAGATAGGGCCGACGCACGAAGGCACGGCTCGCGCCCACCAGCATCAGCACGCCGATTTCCTCGTGGCGGCTGGCGATATCCACGCGCACCGTGTTGCCGACCACCAGCAGCACGGCCACCGCCAGCAACGCGGCCAGAATCATCACGATGCGCTGGCCGACGCCGAGCAAGGCTTCCAGGCGCTGGCGCCACGTGCCGCCATCCTGCACCTGGTCCACGCCCTGCATGCCGCGCATGTCGGTGACGAGCTGGTCGACGCTGTCGGCGCTCACGCCGGCCTTGGGCTGCACTTCCAGCACGAACGGCAACGGATTGACGTCCAGCGTGTGCAAGGCGCCGGAAAAGCCCTGCATCTTGGCCAGCTCGTCCATGCCCTGGTCGGGCGATTTGACGGTGACGCCGGCGACTTCGGCGCGTTCGCGCAGCTTCTTGGCCATCATGTCCGCCGAGGACACGCTTTGCCCCGGCTGCAGGAACACGCTGATGGTCTGGTTCTGGCCCAGCGCGTCGCCCATCTTCTGCAGGTTGCCCAGCAGCAGATAGAAAGTGAGCGGCAAGGCCAGCGCGATGGCCATCACCGCCACGGTGAGCAAGGTGCCGACCGGGCGCGACATCAGGCGACGTAGGCTCGACGCCGCGCTCCAGCCGTGATGCTCGCGCCAGCTCGCCACCGGCCGGGGCTTGCTGCGAATGCCGCGCGACTGGTCGGACAGCAGCGGGCTTTCCATCGGGAATTCGGGTTGCGTGCTCATAGCACCTCCTGTGCGGCCACGTCGGCGACGAGGCGGCCGTGATCGAGCACGATCACGCGCTTCTTCATGCGCTTGATCAGCGGCAGGTCGTGGCTGGCGATCAGCACGGTGGTGCCCACGTTCTGGAATTCGGCGAACAGGCCCATGATCTCCACCGCCAGCGTCGGGTCGAGGTTGCCGGTGGGTTCGTCCGCGATCAGCAGCATGGGCTTGGCGACGATGGCGCGCGCGATGCCCACGCGCTGCTGCTCGCCGGCGGAAAGCGTGGCGGGCAGCTGGCGCTCGTAGGCGAGCAGGCCGACCTTCTCCAGCGCCGCGCGCACGCGCTTGCCGCGCTCGCCGGGCGCCATGCCGCCGATCATCAGCGGCAGCTCGACGTTGGCGAACACGGTGCGGTCCATCAGCAGGCGATGGTCCTGGAACACCATGCCCAGGCGGCGGCGCAGCTTGGGAATGCCGGCGCGGGCCACCTTGGCGAGGTTTTGCCCATCCAGCGTGATCACGCCGTGCGACGGCCGCTCGATCAGGCCCAGCAGTTTGAGCAAGGTGCTCTTGCCGGCGCCCGAATGGCCGGTCACGAAGGCCATTTCGCCCGTCGCCACTTCAAAGGAAAGTTGCGACAAGGCCTCGTGGCCGCCTTCATAGCGTTTGCTGACTTGATCGAAGCGGATCACCGCGCATCCCCGGTCCTGGATGACAGAAGGATAAGGGATGCACGCGCGAAGGTCAGTCGGTTTTGTCTCGCGGCGCTGCCGCGGATTCAGCCGCGACAGCGCTCGACAGGCGGATCGCTCAGCGCCCGGTGAAGAAGCGGCTCAGCCGGCGGAAGAAGCCGACCTTCTTGGGCGCTTCCTGCTCGGCCTGCTTGCCCGAGGTGATGGCGACGTGGCGCGACGGACGCGAGTGGTTGCTCTCGCCATTGCCGCGTTCGCGCGGCGGGCGGCGCTCGCCGCGCGGTTGACGATTGCCTTCGCCGGCCGGGTTGGCGGCGGCCTCCGCGACCGGTGCGTCACCCTCGCGGCGACGGTTGCGGCCACCGCGGCGGCGGCGACGCTTGCGCTCCGCGCCTTCCGTGTTCTCGCCCGCGGCGGGTGCCGGTGCGCGCTCGGGCTTCGCCGCTGCTTCGGCGCCCTCGGCTGCCTGCTCGGGGCGGGGCTTGCGCGGCTCACGCGGCTTGTCGCCGCGCGGACGATCGCCACTGCGGCCACCACGGCTGCGCGAACCCTTGCGCGGCGAGCCGTCCTTCTCGCGCTGCTCCACCTTGTCGCCGAAGGCGGCGCTGTCGGCGGCCACGTCGGCCATGTACTGCGCGTCCTGCTCGCGCGGCTGCGGCATCACCAGCATGTCCGCCTCGATGTTGGCCACGGGAATGCGCTGGCCGATATACGTCTCGATGTCCGGCAGGCTCATCGCGTACAGGTCGCAGGCGAAGCTGATCGCGTCGCCCTCGGCGCCCAGGCGCGCGGTGCGGCCGATGCGGTGCACGTAGTCTTCCGCGTCCTGCGGCAGGTCGTAGTTGAAGACGTGGCTGACGGCCGGGATATGCAGGCCGCGCGCGGCAACGTCGGTGCACACCAGGATGTCGAGCTGGCCTTCCTGGAAGCGCTGCAACAGCTTCTGTCGCTTGAGCTGCGGCACGTCGCCCGACAGCGCGCCCACGCGGTAGCCCTGGCGCTTGAGGCGGTCGGTGATCTTCTCGGCCGCGGCCTTGGTGTTGACGAAGATGATGCTGCGCGAGGGGTTGGTGCGATCGAGCAGGTTGAGCAGCAGCGGCATCTTCTCTTCCTTGGCGGGGAAGTAGACGACCTGGCGCACGCGGTCGGCAGTGACGTTGTCCGTCTCCACCTCCAGCTTTTCGGCGTTGTGCATGTGCTCGTAAGCCAGCTCCAGCACGCGGTGGCTGAGCGTGGCGGAGAACAGCAGCACCTGGCGCTGCTCGCGCGCCGGCAGGCGGCGGAAGATGAAGCGCACGTCCTTGATGAAGCCGAGGTCGAACATGCGGTCCGCCTCGTCGATCACCATCACTTCGACGGCGTCCAGGCTGAACACGTGCTGCTTGAAGTAGTCGAGCAGGCGGCCCGGCGTGGCGATGATGATGTCGCAGCCATCCTTGAGCTGCTGGCGCTGCTTGTCGTAGTCCACGCCGCCGTAGATGAGCGCGGTGCGCAGGCCGGTGTGGCGGCCGATGGACTTGGCGTCCTTCTCGATCTGGATGGCCAGTTCGCGGGTGGGCGCGATCACCAGGGCGCGCGGGTCGCTGTCCTTGCGCTCGGCCACGGCCGGCGTGGTCAACAGGCGATTCATCATCGCCACCAGGAAGGCGCAGGTCTTGCCGGTGCCCGTCTGGGCCTGGCCGGCGACGTCGCGGCCCGTCAGCGCGACCGGCAGGGTCAGCGCCTGGATCGGCGTGCAGCGGGTGAAGCCCGCCTCGTCGAGGCCTTTCTGAAGCAGCGGATGGAGATCGAAATTGGTGAAGAAGGTATCGGTGAGAACGGTTTGGGACATTGCTCTTGGGATATGAATGCAGGCAGCGCCCGGGGGCGGCCGCCTGGCTCCTTGCCGGTGAGACGCAAACAAGGAACGGGTGGATGGTCGGCGCGGCCGGGACATGGCGGCAGTGTCCCAGGCAGGACCGGCGGGAGCGGCGGCGTGCGACAGCTCCGCTGGCATAGGTCAAAGGACTACCGGCTTTAACCCTTTGGCAGTCAAGGGAAAACCCTTTCACCTATGTCAACGGAACCGTCCCTGGCCACCCGTGGGAGGCCAATGCATCCAAATAGGCCGGATGCACCGACAGCCTCCCTTGAATCGCTTGAATCGCGCCCCGAGTTACGTTGCAATGGAGGCCTGCCGCAATGGCACCAGACTTCCTTTTGGTACGACCCCGCGCTTCATGGGCGCCCCAGTGTAGCCGATGCTGGGCGCGCGGTCGTGAAACCCTACCCCGCCTATCTTCGGAGATCCCGGTGAGCGACCTGATTACCCATGTGAGCGATGACGCCTTCGAGCAGGAAGTGCTCCAGTCCGATACCCCTGTCCTGCTCGACTTCTGGGCGGAGTGGTGCGGCCCGTGCAAGGCCATCGCCCCGATCCTGGACGAGCTGGCCCAGCAGTACGAAGGCAAGCTGCGCATCGCCAAGATCAACATCGACCACAACCAGAAGACGCCCCGCAACTACGGCGTGCGCGGCATCCCGACCCTGATGGTCTTCAAGAACGGCAAGGTCGAAGCCACCCAGATCGGCGCGGTCAGCAAGGGCGCGCTGACCCAGCTGATCGACAAGGCCATCGCGCAGACGGCCGGCAACGCCGCCTGAGACAGCATCGCGCTTCACCTCGCTTCGGAAAATTTTTCTGAAGTTTTCCCGCCGCGGCGCTTTACGGCGCCGCGGGCCGGGTGCTAGATTTCCTGCGTCCGTCGGGACAGTCCTGTCCCCCGCGCCGTCCGCGCAACGCAACCTTCCCTCCTGTCATCAACGGCGCCCCGCAGAGGTTTGCCCGTGTCTGATATCGAAAGCAAAGAAACCAACGACGCCAAGAGCGCCGACGCCAAGCCTGTGGCTGAAACCCGCACGCGCGCGCCGCGCAAGTCCGCCGCCGCGGCAGCCGCTGCCGCCGAGAAGGCCGAGAAGCAGCCGCAGCTCGACATGCCGCCGCTGCCTCCCGTGGAGCGCGCCGCGCCGCCTGCCTCCGAACCGCCCGCCCCCGCTCCTGCCGCCGAATCGGCGCCGCAGAACGACGGTGGCCAGCGCCAGCCGCAGGAAGCCCGCGAGGGCGGCCAGCAGCAAGGTGGCGGCAACGGCGGCAACCAGCAGAATTTCAACCGCAACGACCGTGACGGTCGCGGCCGCCGCCGGCGCCACGAGCGCAACCAGCAGCGCGGCCAGGGCGGTGGCGGCGGCAACCAGCAGCATCCGCGCAACAACAACGGCCTGCCGGTGGACGACGAGTACGCCGACGCCGGCAGCAACGACCGCCTGATCAACCTGACCGAACTCAAGCGCAAGAACGCGTTCCAGCTGCTGGAATTCGCCGAGTCGCTGGGCATCCAGGAAGGCGTGGCGCGCGCCCGCAAGCAGGACGTGATCTTCTCCATCCTCAAGGCCCACGCCCGCTCCGGCGGCGGCATCTGGGCCGAGGGCGTGCTGGAAATCCTGCAGGACGGCTTCGGCTTCCTGCGCTCGGCGGACGAGTCCTACCTGGCCGGCCCCGACGACATCTACGTGTCGCCCAGCCAGATCCGCCGCTTCAACCTGCGCACCGGCGACTACATCACCGGACGCGTGCGCCATCCGAAGGAAGGCGAGCGTTACTTCGCGATGCTCAAGGTCGACGACATCAACGGCGATCCGCCGGAGGCGTCGAAGAACAAGATGCTGTTCGAGAACCTGACGCCGCTGTTCCCGCGCAAGGCATTCAAGCTCGAGCGCGGCAACGGCTCGACCGAGGACATCACCGGCCGCATCCTGGACCTCGTCGCGCCGATCGGCCGCGGCCAGCGCGGCCTGATCGTCTCGCAGCCGAAGTCCGGCAAGACGATGATGCTGCAGAACATCGCGCAGGCCATCCAGTACAACCATCCGGACGTCCATCTGATCATGCTGCTGATCGACGAGCGCCCGGAAGAAGTGACGGAAATCGCCCGCACCGTGCGTGCGGAAGTGATCTCCTCGACCTTCGACGAGCCGGCCGTGCGCCACGTGCAGGTCGCCGAAATGGTGATCGAGCGCGCCAAGCGCCTGGTCGAGCACAAGAAGGACGTGGTGATCCTGCTCGACTCCATCACGCGCCTGGCCCGCGCCTACAACACCGTGGTGCCGAGCTCCGGCAAGGTGCTCACCGGTGGTGTGGACGCCAACGCCCTGCAGCGCCCGAAGCGTTTCTTCGGCGCCGCGCGCAACGTGGAGGAAGGCGGCAGCCTGACCATCATCGCCACCGCGCTGACCGACACCGGCAGCAAGATGGACGAGGTGATCTACGAGGAGTTCAAGGGCACCGGCAACATGGAAGTGCACTTGTCCCGCCGCATCGCCGAGAAGCGCGTGTACCCGGCCATCGACATCAACCGCTCCGGCACCCGCCGCGAGGACCTGCTGATCGAGCCGGACCTGCTCTCCAAGATCTGGATCCTGCGCAAGCTGCTGCATCCGATGGACGAGCTGGCCGCGATGGAGTTCATGCTCGACAAGATGAAGAACACCAAGTCCAACGACGAGTTCTTCAACTCGATGAAGCGCTGATCCTCCGCGCCTTCGTCACCGCAAAGGCCGCCTCCGGGCGGCCTTTGCATGTCCGGCCTCAGGAACGCGGCGGATACACGCAGAGCGTGTTTCGCCCCGCCGCCTTCGCCGCATACAGCGCGCGGTCCGCGCAATGCAGCAAGGCTTCGCGCGGGCCCAGCTTGGAGGGTGGCAGGTCGTCCAGGCTGGTCACGCCGATGCTGATCGTCACGCAGTCGTACGGGCTGCCCGGATGCCAGATGGCCAGCGCGCGGATGTCCTGCAGGATGTGCCTGGCCACGACCTGCGCGCCCGAGGTATCGGTATCCGGCAGGATCGCGATGAATTCCTCGCCGCCATAACGCCCCACCAGATCGCTGTGGCGGCGGATGCTCTTGCGCAGCCGCGCGGCGATGGCGCGCAGGCATTCATCGCCCTTCTGATGCCCGGCGTGATCGTTGTAGGACTTGAAGTAATCGACGTCCATCATCAGCACCGACAACGCGGCGCCGCTGCGCATGCAGCGCCGTGCTTCCGCGGCGAGCGCGTCGTCGAGCCGGCGGCGGTTGGCCAGGCCGGTCAGGTGATCGTGGCTGGCGTGGAACTGCCACAGGCGGCGCGCCTCTTCCGAGGCGACTTCCATGCGCTTGCGGTTGGTGATGTCGACCAGGGCCGTGGTCATGCCCAGCACATTGCCGTCGCTGTCGCGCACGGCCTGCAAGGCCACCATGAAATGCCGGCCGTGGCAGGCCAGCTCGCGCTCCTTCAGGTCGAAGCCGGCATCGAAATCCGCGAAATCCTGTTGCAGCTGCTCGTCCGCGCCGGAGAGGTAATCGTTTACGCGACGACCCGTGAGATCCGCCGGAAGCAAGCCGTGAATGGCCGCATAGGCGCCATTGACGCCCGTGTAGCGGCCATCGCGGTCGATCACGCCCAGCGCCACGGGAATCGCGTCGTACAGAGACTGCAGCGACGTGGCCAGCGGGCCGATCAAGGTGTCGGCGTCGAAACGCGGCGACGCGTTGCTCATGCCCTGCTCCAGACCATAGGTGCGTGACGACCGTGCCCGGCCGTGCTGCGTGTCTTTGCCGAAAGCCCGGCGGCGCGAGCGCACGAGGGTCACGGCCCTGCGCGCGACTCGCGGCCAGCTTCTCTGCAGCTTGAAATTTCGCTTGACCATCTCATTCCTCCGGCCCACGCGAACGGAAGACGCTCGAGGGGAGAGCGCTCTGCGCCAGCGGGCGACGACCGCGGGGAATAGCCGGCGAACACGCCGGGAATGCGGATCGTCCAGTGACCATGGTGCTCAAGTGCTGCCTTGGCCGGAATCAGAAAAGTCCTACCGACGGGATAGTGCCGTCTCTTCTCCGCGCGCGGCCAGCAGACAATGCCGCAGGCCATCCATCGTCCCGGCCATGTGGCGTTCAAGCATGCGGCGGATGAAAGGCGACCACAGCCGGGCCAGCCAGCCTATCGGCGTGACCTGCACGGAATGGGTGAGGTAGGTTCCCTCGCCGCGCGGCGACAGTGAGAAGTCGAAAGCCACGCGCATGAAACGGCCCGCATAGACACAGGCCAGGCTGCGCGCAGGCTCGCGCGCCACGATGGCGCCGGTCAGCACGCCGTGGCGCGTCACGCCCTGGTAGACGCAGCGCAGCGCATCGCCCACGGCGTTTTCGCCGCCGTGGTATTTCTGCACGCGAATGCAGCGATCCAGCCAGCGATGCATCGAGGACACGTCATCGACCAGCGCGAACACCTCGCCCGGCTCGCGCGGCACGAACACACTCTGGCGTCGATAGAGCGCCGACAACCGTGAATCCTTCCGCATCAACCGCAAGGCACGGCTATCAATTCAGGCACTGCTTGAGCACGCGCAGCATCACCAGCAGCACGACCGCGCCCAATGTCGCCACCACCAGCGAAATGACGAAGCCGCCGCCCACGCTGAATCCGATGACGTGCGCAAGCCAGCCGCCGAGGCACGCGCCCAGCACGCCGATGAGAATGTCGATGAACAGGCCATAGCCGCTGCCCTTCACCATCAGGCCCGCGATCCATCCGGCGAGCGCGCCGATGACCAGCCACACCAGCAGACTGTGTTCCGCCATAAATCGAATGCTCCTGTGACATGACATAACGAGGGCGCGTCCCGTCCTGCGGAACGCGCCCTCATGGCTTGGCCTGTGTTGGGCCCGGATCGGACATTCCGCTGCCACGGCTTGCACCGCCTGGAACACAAGCCGTGGCGCGGACGCCCCGTACATAAATCCCGACAAACCGATCAGGGGTGGCGCGGTTTGTCGCCGGCGTGCTCACCGACACATGTCATCCATGGCATGCGGGAAACCTCATGCGGCCGGCGCACCTGCGCGGTGCGGCAACCCCATGTCGTGGGACGCATTGGACGATGTGCGGCGCGCCAGCGGAATCAGAACATTCCTACCCTGGTCACGAGACGAACGCGGTAAATCCAGGCGTTCAGAGCAAGCCGATGGAACGGGCGTAATCGTAGAGCTGCTTGTCGCTGTCCAGGTTCAGCTTGCGCATGGCGTCGCGCTTCTGCTGACTGATGGTTTTCACGCTGCGCTCCAGCCGCCGCGCGATTTCCGACACGGTCATGCCTTGCGCCAGGAACCGCACCACCTCGACCTCGCGCTTGGAGATCACCGGTTCCGCGCCGGTCGGGTACATGCCTTCGATCTGGCGGCGCATGCGCTCGCTGAGGTAGCTGCGTCCCGCGCGGATCATGTCGATGGCGAGTATCAGCTCCTTCGCCATCGCCATCTTGTCGACCACGCCGCGCACGCCGACGCTCACCATGTTCTGCACCAGCGCCGGATTGCGCAGCATGGTCAGCACCAGGATGGGCAGGGAGGGATAGGTTTCGCGCACATGCTGCAGCAGGGCCAGGCCGTCATGGCCTTCGATGTCCGCCGGCATGGAGAAATCCGTGATGAGCAGGTCGCAGGGCACCTGCGCCAGCCGTTCGAGCAATTCGCGACCGTTGCGCGCTTCGCCGACCACCTCCAGCTGGTTGCCGTAGTCGCGAAGCGAGGTCTTCAAGCCGATCAGGACGACCGGATGATCATCGGCAATTATGACCCGCACACTGCACTCCTGCTCTACCTGCACTGCAAACAGCACATAAGCTACGACATTCAAACAAAGGCGCTGACTTGATAGTGTCCATTGTTTGTGGCACCCGCGCTTCAAAGGTAGCATGAAGCCCTGACCATCCAGCCGCATGGATTCTTTCGCCGACCGGGCCTGCGCGATGCTTACCGTCGTTCGTTCCAGCCCGGAAACAGGGCCTGCCACCACCACCGCACCGGCCTGCCAGCGCCGCCTGGCCCTGGGCATGCTGGCCCTGCCCTGGCTCGGCAACGAAGCCACCGCGCTCTCGCCGATGGCCGTGGTCGTCACCGTGCTGCTGGTGGCAACGGCCATCCTTGCCTTTGTGTTGACCTGGCTGCTGCAGGCGCAGGTGCGCCGCAACCGGCAGCTGGCGCAACGGCTGCAGGCGGAGCGGGCGCTGCAGCAGGCCACGCTCGACGCCTTGCCGTTCCCGGTGTTGCTGCACGGGCTCGATGGCGAGCCCGTAGCCGGCAACCCGCCGGGAAAGGCGCTGCCCGATGGCGAGGGTGCCGTCGCCGCGCTCCGCAGCCCCGCGTTCGCGGAACAGAAGGACAGCGTGCTGCAAGGCGCGACGCTGCGGCGGGAAGTGACCATCACCACCGGGCAAGGCGACACGCACGCCGCCCAGTTGTGGATACGCGCCCTGCGCGAAGGCAAGGCCCCCGCGCAAGGCTACGCCAGCACCCTGCTAGACCTGGCCGAATTCGGCGATGCCGAGCAGGCCGCGCGGCAGACCGAGCAGCGCCTGGGCGACATGGCGCAGGGCATGCCGGTAGTGGTCATGGCCCTGCGCATCGAGCGGGGTGTGGCGCAGCTCTCCTTCATCACCGGCGATGCCCGCGCTCTCTTCAACCTGGACACGACCGAACTGCGCGATGCCGAAGGCACGCTGCGCCTCGATGCCTTGCGCGAACGCATCCACCCGGACGACCTGCCGGCACTGCTGCCGCTGTTGTTGCCCGCGGAACATGACGCCACCCCGCGCACGCTGGATTTCCGCGCTTTCGGCCAGGGCGGCCTGCGCTGGGTCCATGCCACCTTCGCCACCCGCACGATGGGCGACGGCGCGCTGGGCGCGATGAGCTGCTTCATCGACACCACCGAACAGAACCTGCGCAACGAAGCCTTGCGCATCGCCCGCGACGTGGCCGAACGCGCGTCCAAGGCCAAGGCGGATTTCCTCGCCGCCATGAGCCACGAGATCCGCACGCCCATGAACGGCGTGATCGGCATGCTGGAACTGCTCGGCCGCACGCCGGTGAATGGCGAACAGCGCGAGATGCTGCGCGCGGTAGAGGAATCCGCCGGCTCGCTGATGCAGATCCTCAACGACATCCTGGATTTCTCCAAGCTCGAAGCGGGCGACCTGCGCCTCGACGCTGCGGCGTTCGACACGCGGCAATGGCTGGACGGCGCGGTGGGCACCATGGCGATGGCGGCGCGCGCCAAAGGGCTAGGGCTGCACCTATGGGTGGACGCGGCGGCGGCCGGGCAACTGCGCGGCGACAGCCAGCGCCTGCGGCAGATCGCGATCAACCTGCTCAACAACGCGATCAAGTTCACCGACCGCGGCCATGTCGGCGCCACGCTTACCGTGCTTGGCGACAGCGGCGGGCAGCAGCAGCTTGCGCTGAGCATCACCGACACCGGCATCGGCATCGCGCCGGACAAGCAGGCCACGCTGTTCAAGCCGTTCGCGCAGGCGGAATCCTGGACCAGCCGGCGCTACGGTGGCACCGGCCTGGGCCTGGCCATCTGCCAGCAACTGGTGCAGCTGATGGATGGCAGCATCGAATTGCAAAGCGAGGAAGGCCAGGGCACCACCGTCACCGTGCAGGTGCGCCTGCCGGTGGTGAGCCGCGACGCCGACGCACCCGCCGCCCTGCACGGGCGCCACGCCATCGTGCGGCTGGCCGCGCCCGCCGTGGCGGGCGCGCTGGAACAATACCTGCGCGCCGCCGGCATGAGCGTCGAGCGCATCGAGCCCACCACGCCCATGCGTACCGGCATGGCCGCCAGCCTGCTGTTCATCGATGCGGGCGATCGCGAGAGCGCGGACCAGGTGCACGCACGCGTCGTCGTGGTGGGCGATGACGCCACCGCGGACACCGAAGCCACCTGGCTCGCCGCGCAGCCACTCACCTGGCGATCCGTCATCGGCGCCTGCCTGCGCGCGTTGGAGCTGGAAGCCCCGGGACACTGGAGCGAACCGCCGCCCACCGGCGACACGCCCGCCTTGCGCGGCCGCGTGCTGGTCGTGGAAGACCATCCGGTCAGCCAGCGCCTGATCGCCCGCCAGCTCGCCCTGCTCGGCATCGCCAGCGAAGTGGTGGACAACGGCGCGGACGCCTTGGAGATGCTCGCCGGCGGCGGCTACGCCCTGCTGCTGACCGACTGCAACATGCCGCACATGAGCGGCTACGAGCTGGCCACTGCGTGGCGCAGGCACGAGGCCGAATCGGGCGCCACGCAGCGGCTGCCCATCCTCGCCATGACGGCCAATGCGCTCAGCAGCGAAACGGTGCGGGCCAGGGACGCGGGCATGGACGACGTGCTCAGCAAGCCCCTGCAGCTGGCCACGCTCGGCCGCAAGCTGGGCGAGTGGCTGGGGGAACTGACGGTCGCCGACGGCGCCGGCCCCACGGACGACCTGCGGGACCTGCTGGTGCAGGAAACCGGACGCGACCTGGACGCCCTGCGCCACCACGCGGCCCGGCAGGATCTTGCGGCGGCCCGCCAGTCCCTGCATCGCCTGATGGGCGTGCTGCCCTTGCTGGGCGACGAGGCCCTCGCCCGGCAGGGCGAGCAGCTCGACGAGGCGCTGCATGGCGCCGAGGGGCTGGACGCCTTGCCGGAGGTGGCCTCGTTTACCGAACGGCTGGCCCGGCGGCTGTCAGCCCCGGCCCGTCCCGGCCCCATTTCGTGATGTAGTTGGCATTTCGTCGATTCGTCCACGACAATAGTCGGGCTGCAAGTCACTGCGTCGGCTCGGGAAAAAGGAATCCCGGCAGGCGGCGCGGGCGGAAGTGACGGCGGCGCGGGGGTGCTAAAGGAGTATCGACGCTTTATGTCTTACCGGACCTTCGGGCCTGGCCAGTGCTGGCGCTGGCTATGCATCACCGTGCTGTTCGCCTTTGCCGCTTACGCTCCCCTCGCCATCGCCGCCGCGCCGGCCGACTGGAATTACCGGGTCAGGCCCGGCGACAACCTCTGGGACCTCGCCGCGCGCTACCTCAAGCCCGACGTGCCCTGGCAGAAATTGCAGGACTACAACCACGTCGCCGATCCGCTGCACCTGCCGCCCGGCTCGACCATGCACTTCCCGGTCGGCTGGCTGCGCCAGGGTCCCGCGCCGGCCACCGTGGTCGCCGTGATCGGCAACGCCACCGCGAAGGCGCCCGGCAATGCCCCCGTCGTTCCCGTCACCACCGGCATGTCGGTGGGTTACGGCACCGAGCTGGATACGGAAGCGGACACCAGTCTTTCGCTGCAGCTGGCCGATGGTTCGCGCGTGCTGCTGCAGGCCAACAGCGCGCTCGTGCTCGATCGCCTGAGCGCCTATGGCCGCACCGGCATGGTGGACACGCGCATGCGCCTCAAGCGCGGTCGCCTCAACAGCGACGTGACGCCGCTCAACGGCAGTGCGGCGCGCTTCACCGTCGCCACGCCCAACACCATTTCCAGCGTGCGCGGCACGCATTTCCGCGTGGTGGCCGACGACAGCGACGGCAGCGCGCGCACCGAAGTGGTGGGCGGCCACGTCGACGTGGGCAACAACGCGCGCCACGTCATGGTGAATGGCGGCCACGGCGTCGCCACCGCCTCCGCCGGCAAGCCCGGCGAACCGCAGGCGCTGCTGGCCGCGCCGGCGGTGGATTGCCCGGTGCAGCCGCTCAGCCAGTCGCCCGCGCAGATCCAGTGGAAGCCGCTGGACCGCGCCACGCACTACCGCGTGCAGGTCGCGCCCAGCGAGCGCTTCGAGGCGCTGGTGCTCGATGCCATCGTGGACGGCACGCAGGCCACCCTGCCCTCGCTGCCCGACGGCGCGCATGCGTTCCGCGTGCGCGGCATCGACGGCGACCGCATGGAGGGCCTGGACACCACCTGCACCTTCGTCATCGCCGCGCATCCGCAGCCGCCGCTGATCATCGACCCGCAGCCGGGCGCGAAGGTCCGCGGCACGCGTCCGGAATTCCGCTGGACCGAGAGCGTCGAAGCGGAAAGCTATGCGTGGCAGCTCGCCGCCGATGCGGACTTTGGCCAGTTGCTCGGCAGCAACGACAACGTGCGCGGGGATCATGTCCGCGCGCCGCAGAACTTGCCCTACGGCCATTACGTGTGGCGCATCGCCAGCCGCGACAAGGACGGCAAGCTCGGCCCCTACACCAGCGCGATGCCGTTCGACCTCGTGCCCGAACCGCCGGCTCCCGCGCCGGGCGAACCGAAACGCCAGCACGGCGACTTCGTGCTGAGCTGGCCGGGTGGTGCGCCGGGACAGCGTTACCACATCCAGCTGGCGCGCAAGCCCGACTTCTCCGACGTCAAGGTGGACCAGACGCTCGACACGCCGGAACTGAGCCTGCGCAAACTGCCCCACGGCAAGTGGTACGCGCGCGTGCAGACCATCGACACCGACGGCTACGCCGGTCCGTGGGGCGCCATCCAGCGCACCCGTGTACCCTGCACGGCATGCCGCTGGGTGGCCGCCGGCGGTGGCGTGGTACTGCTGTGGCTCGTGCTGTGACGCATCCGTCGCGGAGGTTCTGGCGCCCGTGATCATCGCCGCGTTGCCCCTGCTCAAGCGTGCGCTCGCCTGGGTGGCGGGCTTCGCCGCGGCGTTGCTGCTGATCGCCAGCGGCGTCATGCAGCCGCTGGACAACGCGCTGTACGACGCGCACATGCGGCACTGGCCGTACGCCACCAGCGACCAGGTGGTGATCATCGCCATCGATCCGCAGAGTCTTGCCGGCCTGGGCAACTGGCCGCTGCCGCGCTCCGTGCATGCGCAGCTCATCCGCAAGCTCACCGCGGCCGGCGTGCGCGGCGTGGGCATGGACGTGACCATGGCCGAGGCCGACGTCGGCCATCCCGAAAACGATCTTGCCTACGCACAAGCCATCCACGACAACGGCCACGTGGTGATGCCGGTATTCGCCGAGGCGCCCGAACTCGGCGGCGTGCTGGAAGAAGTGCTGCCCACGCCGGACATCGCACGCAACGCCGCCGCCTTCGGCCACGTCGATGCCTCCAAGGATCCCGATGGCGTCACCCGCGGCGTGTATCTGAAGGCCGGCCTCGGGCAGCCGCAGTGGTCCGCCCTCGCGCTGGCGCTGTACGAGCTGGGCCAGTCCTCGCCGCTGCATCCGCTGCCCGGCCTGCACCAGCCCGAAGGCATGGCGAAATCGCCCTACGAGTGGATACGCGACGACTACGTGCTGATCCGCTTCGCCAGCAGCGCCGGCGCATTCAACCAGGTGTCGTACATCGACGTGCTGCAGGGCCGCGTGCCCGATGCGCTGCTTCGCGGACGCTGGGTCCTGATCGGCGCGACCGCGGCGGGGCTGGGCGACCAGCTGGCAACGTCGGCGTCGCGTCCCAACAGCCCGATGCCGGGCGTGGAATATCAGGCCAACATCCTCGAATCGCTGCGCGACGGGCGCCTGATCACGCCGCTCAATCTACCCGCGCAACTCCTGTTCGGCTCGCTGGTGCTCGCGCTGCCGCTGGCGTTTCATGGCGTGCCGGGCCTGCGCCGCACGCGCGTGCTGGCCGTGCTGAGCCTGGGCGTGATTCCGCTGATGAGCCTGCTGTTGCTGCGCGCAGGCAACCTGTGGTGGCCGCCGACGGGATGGATGGCGATCGTGGCGATCGGCCTTGCGCTGCACCTGCTGATGCAACGCCTGGAAGCGCGACACGAACGCCGCCTTGCGCCACTCGCGGATAGCGGCTGGTGGCAACCCGCCCCCCACGACGCGGCGACTCCACGCGCCACATGAAACGAAGGCCGCCCAGGGGCGGCCTTCGTGGTATCGCGCACCCATCGGGCGCAATCAGGAATTGCCGGCGAAATCCGTCACCAGCGACACGCGGCGGTTGGGCATGCCCTGGTCGCCGGTGGCGCCCTTCACCACCTGGCGGTTCCTGGCCTTGCCATAGCCCACCGCACGCACCTGGTCCGCGTTGAGGCCGCCGTTCTGCACCAGGTAGTCGCGCACCGCCTGCGCGCGCTTGAGCGCCAGCTGCTGGTTGTAGGCCGCGGAACCCGCGGGATCGGCAAAGCCTTCCGCGGTGATCACGGCCGTGGCGTGGTGATCGCGCATCACTTTCGCGAAGTCGTCCAGCCGCTGCCTGTCCTCGTCGCGCAACGTGCTCTGGTTGGTGTCGAAGTGCGCGATGGTGTCGACGCTGATGCGGCCCTGCATGGCCGTGATCTGCGTGTCGTACTGCGCGAACTTCTGGTGCATCTCCTGCGTGATCGCGTCGATCTCCTGCTGCTGCTTCTGATCGTTGCTACGCAGTTCCGCGATGGCTGCATCGAAATCGCCCTTCTTGACGTAGCCGGTGCAGCCGCAAAGCGCGACCACGAACAACCCGACGACGCCACGACCGATGCGAGAGCTGGTACTGGCCATGTGGTTTCTCCTCTCGTTGGCGGCGCGCAGACGCTGGCCGCGCCAGCGGCCCGCGAATTCGCCCAAGGAGTATGCACGGCAGGCGCCGGACCGGCGCCGGTGCGTTCAAGCCTGCATTTGGACGTCCATACGCCAAATGCGGACGCAGCAAACCCGCAGCCCGTTCATGACGCGCCGCGACCTCTTGCACCATGCGCCCAAAAGCCAAAACAACGCATGAACATGGACGCCAGCGCTGCACGGGAAAAACTCAGGATCGCGCGGCCACCTTGCGGAATCGGCGCTCCTGCACCATCCACATGCCGATGCCGTAGCCCGCGCCGGCCAGCACCCACCACAGGAAAACCGACTGCACGGCGCTCAGGCGCGGATGCGGAAGGACAAACGTCATCAGGACGAACATGGGCAGGCCGTAGCACAGCAGCCCGCGAAACAGCACATACCTGAGCATCCCCTGCTCACGGACCTTGGCCCAACGGTCGAATTCCTGGCTTTGCATGCGCCCCTCGGCGGCCTCTTTCCCTGGATGGAACACGCATGGAACGCGCGAGCGCTCCATGCGTTGATACGCCGGCCGCAAGATGTCGGAAATCAGAACTCCGTCCACATTTCCTCGGCCGTGGCCAGGGCCGGCGCCGGGCGCTGGCTAGCCGGCGGCCGCGCCGGAGCCGCCGCACGGGGCGGAACGGCCACGGCGGGCGGCGCGGACCGAGCCACCGCCGGCTCCCGGGCCGCCTCGCCCTGCAGGGTGAAGTAGGCGACCTCGTTCATCAGCACCTGCGACAGGTCCAGCGTGTTGCGGCTGGCGGCGCTCGCCTCTTCCACCAGCGCGGCGTTCTGCTGGGTCACTTCGTCCAGCGTGACCACCGCGTTGTTCACCTGCCCGATGCCCGCGGATTGTTCCTCCGAAGCCGCCGCGATCACCTCGATGATGGTGCTGACCTCGCGCACGTCGCCCGCGATGTCGTTCAAGGCCGTGCCTGTGCGCTGCACCAGCTCCGCACCCTCGGCCACCTTGTCGGTGGTGTCCTGGATCAGGGTCTTGATGTTCTTCGCCGCCGCGCCGCTGCGCTGGGCCAGGTTGCGCACCTCGGTCGCCACCACCGCGAAACCGCGGCCCTGTTCGCCCGCGCGCGCCGCTTCCACGGCGGCGTTGAGCGCCAGCAGGTTGGTCTGGAAGGCGATCTCATCGATCATCACCACGATCTCGCCCACCTCCTTGCTGGCCTGCGTGATGGCCTGCATCGCGCCCACCGCGGAGCCGGCGACGTCACGCCCTTCCTCGGCGCGCTTGCGCATGCGCAGCGCCATCTCGCGCGCCTGCACGGCACCCTCGGCGTTCTGCTTGACCGTGGCCGACAGCTCCTCCATGGAGGCGGCGGTTTCCTCCAGCGAACTGGCCTGTTCCTGCGTGCGCTGCGAAAGGTCGTCATTGCCTTGCGACAGGTCGCGCGCCGCCGACGTCACCTGCTCGGCCACGTCGCGTACCTGGGTGACGATACCGGCCAGCTGCTTGTCCATCTCGTCGAGCGAGCGCAGGGTGTCGCTCAGCTCGTCGTTGCCGGTGACCACCGTGGCGTTGTTGAGCCGGCCCTGCTGGATGGCGCCCGCCAGCGCACGCGCCTGTTCGAGCGGACGCGTCACCGCGCGGATCAGCGCCACGGCCACGCCGACGAGGATCGCGATGGCGATCACCAGCACGCCCAGCGCCACCTGCCAGGTGCGATGAAAGCTGGCCTCGGCGTGCTGCGCGGACTGCGCCGCCTGCTTCTCGTTGAGCACCATCAACTGGTCGATCGCGTCCGTGGCCTTGCCCATCGCATCGGCCACCTTGCTGATGTGCAGCTGCCGCGCTTCATCCGTCTTGCCCGCGTCGAGCAGTTCGGCTTCGTGGCTTACGTCCGATCCGGATGCCTTGATGAGATCGTCGAACTGCTTGGCGACCGCGCGCTCGTCATCGGCCGACACCATGCCGGGGTAATAGCGGTTCCACGCCGACATCAGGCTCTCGTGGCCCGCGTTGATGCGCTTCACCGCGTCGCGCCGCGACGGATCGATGATGGAGCGATTGAGCGCGAGGCGATCCTCGATGATGGCTGCGCGCGCCGCGCTGACCGAAGCCATCGCCTGCACGTTGTTCCGATACATGTCGTCGACCAAGGCATACGTGCTGCGCACGCCATACAGACCGACCAGGCCAATGATCGCGGCGAGCAGCAGGGCAAGGCCCATGGTCGCGACGATCTTCAAACGAATGGTGAAGCGCATGATGCTGTTTTCCCGGCAAAGGAGCGGCTGCTCCCCGTGTGGGAGGTATCGGCGCAGGAAAGGCTTCCTTGACAGGCAAATTCTTGCGTTCGGCGTGACGCGTTTGGCAATCCATCCACGGCGACGTCCCATTCGAAATGAGACGTCAGCCTGGCGTCATGTTGCGCCGCGCGCGGTCATTCGGTGTGTTCGATACCGTCCGGCAACACGACCCAGGGATGCATGCATTCCTCGAACACGGAAATGCTGGGCGCGGGAAAATCCGTGCGCGAAAACGCGCCCACCGGCACGCCGATGAGCCCTTCCACCGAATCCAGCCGGTAGTACACGGTAGCGCCGCACACAGGGCAGAAGTGGAACGTCGCGGACCGGCCGGTATCGCCCTTGCGCACGAACGCGGTGGACTGCCCGCGAATCACCACCGCCTGCTCACGGAATCGCGCCTGCACACCGAACACGCTGCCGGTACGGCGCTGGCAGGCATGGCAATGACAGATCGACACGCGCAACGGCTCCTCGGTGGTGCGAAGCATGAGTTGGCGGCAACTGCAGGTGGCGACGCGTTGAGGCATGAGTGGCGATATCGGCGTGAGTGACGTGAGGCGCGATCAAGAAGGCCGCACGCGAGGGCATGCGCGCTTCCAGAAGCAGGAGGCGCGCACTATACGCGCCTTGCTCCATCGCAACGCGGCGTTTGCCAAAACATCGGAGGCGCTCGCGTGTTACGGTCGGCGTACCGACATCAAGGAGCCCCCACCGTGTCTCGTCCCTGGCGCACCGCCCTGCTGTCCCTGGCACTGGCCTTTGCCAGCCTGCCGCTTGCCGCGCAGACACTGCGCGTGATGAGCTTCAACGTACGCGTTCCCGTGGAATCCGACGGCCCCAACCGCTGGGAAGCGCGGCGCGACATCATGGTACGCACCATCCGCGAACAGCATCCCGATCTGCTCGGCACGCAGGAGCTGCATCAGGAACAGGGCGACTACATCGTGGGCAAGCTGCCCGCGTATACCTGGTTCGGCATCGACCGGCGCGGCGGCCACAGCGACGAACACATGGGCGTGTTCTATCGCAAGGACCGGCTGACTCTCAAGGATTCGGGCAACTTCTGGCTGTCGGACACGCCCGATGTGCCGGGCAGCATCAGCTGGGGCCACCCGCTGCCGCGCATGGTGACGTGGGCGCTGTTCGAAGACAAAGCCACGCATCGCACGTTCTACTACTACAACACGCACCTGCCTTATCGCGAACAGGACGAACCCGCACGCACCAAGGGCGCGCAGGAGATCGTCGGCAAGCTCGCAAAGCTGCCCGCCAATGCACCCTTTATCCTCACCGGCGATCTCAACACCGAGCCGACCAGCCCGACCTATGCCGTACTGGCGAAGGCGCTGACCGATACGCGCACGGTCGCGCCGAAGGTGGAAGGCCCGGAGAAGACCTTTCACAACTTCACCGGCCAGCCGACGGATCACATCGACTTCATCTTCGAGCGTGGTTTTTCACCGACCTACTTCGCCACGGTGACCACGCAGCAGGATGGACGCTATCCGTCCGATCACTTTCCGGTGGTCACCGATCTGGAATGGAAATAAGGGCTCGACGTCCGCGCCGTTGAGGCGACGGACGTCGATGGACACACGCGGGGCGGCCGCTCACCGCCCCAGCCTCTCGCGCTTGGCGCGCATCGCTTCCTTGGTGAGGGCGCCGAACTGCCGACTGCGCTCACGCTGCTCGCGTTGCGTCTGCTGCGCATGCGATGCCTCGCGTTGCAGCTTGCGGTAGTTCGACAGGCGCCGCGCATCCAACGTGCCGTCCGCCACCGCCGCCTCCACCGCACAGCCCGCGTCGCCGTCGTGCTGGCAATCGCGGAAGCGGCAGCGTGCCGCCAGTGTGTCGATGTCGTCGAATACCGAGCCCAGTTCCAGCGACGTGGAAGCCAGGCGCAGCTCGCGCATGCCCGGCGTGTCGATCACCCAGGCACCCGATGGCGTGGGGAACATCTCGCGCGCCGTGGTGGTGTGGCGTCCTCGCGCATCGTCCTCGCGGATGCCGGAGGCGCGCTGCGATGCACTGTCCACCAGGCGGTTGGTCAGCGTGGACTTGCCCACGCCGGAGGAGCCCACGAACGCCACCGTCATGCCCGGCGCCAGCCAGGGCTGCAGTTGCGACACCGATGCCTCGTCCAGTGCATTCACGGCGATCACGGGAACGCCAGGCATCAGCTGTTCCGCCGCGGCGACGCAGGCTGCCACGTCTCCGCCCACGTCCGCCTTGGTGAGCACGATGACGGGAGCGACGCCGGCATCGGCCGCCAGCGCGAGATAGCGCTCCAGACGGGAAGGATTGAAATCCTCGTTGCACGAGGACACCACGAACAACACGTCGAGATTGGCGGCGATGGATTGCCGGCGGTGGTCGCCGCCGGCCGCGATGCGCACGAGGGCCGATCGCCGCTCGAGCAGGCGCAGCACGCGCCCGGCCTCATGCTCGACCAGCACCCAATCGCCCACCGCCACGCCATCGCCGGCGTCGGCCAGGTGGTGCGGCAACACCACGGCATCGTGTCCGCGCGATGACATCACCATCAATCCGCTGCGATGCGCGGCCATGACACGCGCGGGATAACCCGCCTCGAAATCGGCCAGCGCCAACTGTCGTGCGTACTCCGGCTGCCAGCCGAGCTGGTGCAGCGAAAACGTCTGAAAAGGCATGGAAGCACCCTGGAAACAAGGAAAGCGACGGCCACACGAAACGGGGCCGAGCGAATCGCCGGGGTGCGAAGCGGGGGATGTGAAGCGCGCCAGCGGGAGGCTGGCAGGACAATCAGAAGCGCGACGACCCGGCGGAGGCTGCTACGACAACAATCATGGTTCTATTCCTCCTCTTGGCTGGGTTGACGGGACGCGCAGAGTAGCCACGCATCGCATTGCTTGCAAGTGCTGATTTTCGTCAGTGGTAACGCATGAGCGCTGCGCATGGGCGAGCGTGCACGCTACCGCGCAACGAAAAAGGCCGGCGATATCGCCGGCCTTTCGCATGCAGTGAATCCGGAACGTCAGCCCGCGAGATTCGGCGGCAGGGTTCCGCCATTCGCCGCGAGCGCCTTCAGCACTTCCTTGTGCAGCCAGATGTTCATGGTGGCCGAATCGTTGGTGTCGCCTGTATAGCCCAGTTCGCCAGCGAGTTGCTTGCGGTGATCCAGGCTGCTGTCCAAGCCCAGCGCCTTCATCATGTCGACGATGGACACGCGCCAGTCCAGCTTCTGGCCGCTTTCGCTGACGAAGCGATCCATCACGGCCGCCACGTCCACGCCCGACAGCGGCGCCACGGCCGGCGGCGCTGCCGGTGCCGCGGCGGCAGGCTGGCTCGCGGCCGCATCGGGTTGTGCCGCCGCCGGCGCGGCGGCGCCCGTGTCCGTGTTCGCCGTGGCGTTGGCCTTGCCGAACAGCTTGTTGATGATGGTTCCAAAAATGCTCATGGCTATCGCTCTCCGTAGTGAGGTGACACGCTTGCGGACGCGGCCGGATGTTCGACCGGCCTAAGCTTGCTGATATTCGCGCAACTGGGCCAGCGCAACGGTCAATGCCGCGCCACCCAGTGTCTTGATGAGCGTCGCGTGTTGGGCATAGAAGTGGCCGACCTTGTCCACAACGCCCGGATTGGCGCGCTCGGCCTGACCCGCAATCTGCTCTACCTGCGTGACGCTGAGATGACCGGCCTGCTCCGCGGTGAGCTGGCTGGCGCCCGGCGACATCAGGCTACCGAGCACGCCGCCTGCCGACGACGACAGCAGCGCCGGGCCGGCGGAGGCCAGCAACTGGTTCAACAGCCCCGCGCGCTGGTCGGCGTTGGACTGTGCAAACAGCTGGCTGACCTGGCTGGCGAAGGGCGCCGTCTCGGTCGACCGAAACATGGAGGCCAGGCTTTGCCCCAGCGCCTCGCTGGACGTGGACTGCACCGCCGCGTCGAAGTGGTTGCCCACTTCGGGGCCGAGCATGGAGGCGGCCTGCTTTAACAAGGTATCCATCATGTTCATGCTACGCGCTCTTTTCAGCGCTTGCCGGCGAGCAAGCGGCCCAGCGCGAGCAGCACGACCGCACCGCAGACCGCGCCGACGAAACCGGTGGATTCCCCGGCCGAATACCAGTGCAGCGCCTGGCCAACATACGTGGCCAGCACCGCGCCCGCGACGCCCAGCGCGGCCGTCAGGAAGAAACCGAACGCATGGCGTCCGGGCGAGATCCAGCGCGCGATGACGCCAGCCAGAAAGCCGATACAGATCGTCCAGACAAGATGCATGGGTAAAAACCTGCCAAGGCAACAAAAAGTGCCGGCAGACTACGAGTGCCTGTCCTGCCGCGAAATCGGATCGCTCTGAACTACCGAATGCCGTCCCCGGCATCGAAGGACACGATGACGCCGTGGCGTGATCCAGCCTCGTCGCGTGTTCACGCACGCGCCGAATGGCGCGCAAACGCCATCGCTCCCTATTGCGGAATGGCCAGGCACTCCATGACTTCGATGGAATCGCCCGGAAAGATGCTGAAGTGCGGATGGCCTTCGAACAACCTGGCCGCGGCCTCATGCGATTCCGCCTTGACCACGGTGTACGCGGTGAGCTCGTTCCTGGCGTTCTCGACGCCCCGCGACGACACGCGCAAGGTCTTGCCCAAGGGCGTGCCCATCTCGACGATGGCGTCGCGGTGAGCGTTCACCCAAGCGTTCCACGCCTCGATGCCGGCGCGCTCCCGCTCCTTGCGCTCCGCCTCGTTCAGCGCAGCCCAGCCCGACGCCTTATAACTGGCCTCGTTACCGATGAATACCGCCAGGAAGTTCTTCATGATCCACTCCGACTTGGGTTGAGTGGCAGGAAGGTAGCGCGGCGCGCGTCAGCTCGCGGTGCACGCGGCGCGGTTCAACCCCGCTCGTTTCCGCGATGCAGGTGGATGCCCAGCTCGGTCGCCAGCTCCCGCATCGGCTCCACGTCGCGCGACAAGGTCATCCAGCCCGCGACGCTGTCGTCGTCGGTATCGAGCACCCACAAGGTGTAGCCGTGCGGCGCGAGATTGTCGTAGGCCGTGGTGAGCAGGTCGTCGGCGTCCACGCCGGCATGAAACTCATCGTCGTCCGCATCGCCGTCCCAGTCGATGGAAAGATTCCAGCGCGCGGCCAGCTCATCGATGGCCTGCACCAGGGCGCGGGTGTCCTCGGCATCGACATGGAAGGCCGAACGCCAATCGGCCACCTCGCCCACCGTGCGCGCCACGTCGATATCGTCATCGGCCGTGTCGCCCACCGCCTCGCGATAGGCGGCGAACTGCTGGAACGCGGCATCGTCGTCGCCAGGATTGATCAGCAGGAACAACTGCCAGACATACGCATCGAGCGAGTCGTCGTCACCGTCGAAGGCGTGCTCGTGGCTGTGATCGTCGCTGGAATAGCTCATGGCTGCGGCACCTGGGAACGGACAGGCCCCATTGTCGGCCTCAGCGACGACGAGCGGAAGAGCGGCCATCGGTGCATGCAAGTCGACACGGATAGCCCGTAAAGCTGCGGCCGCGCTAGCAGGCCGTGCCGCCCTCCACGCGCAGCGTCCGGGCCACACCCCGATAGGTGATGGTCAGCGATCCGCTCAATGCGGTGCTATCGGAGTTCTCGTTCGTTTCGCCGGCCTTGACCTCCTCGACCACGCGCAGCGTATGCGTGGCGTCTTCGAAGTCGAGGGTGACGCCATCGGCCTGGCTCTCGGCGTGCACCAGCGTCAAGCGGATAAGCTCACCGTCGACGCGGATAAAGCCCACGCCTTCGGTCGCGGAGCTGCTTTCGCGGAACGTGTCGCCCGCCGATGCGCCAGCGCCGATTTCCACGAGGCTGGTCGTGCACCCTTGAAGTTCCTTGTCTCCATCGTTCTCCGCAAGCGTGCCCACCACGAAGCTGTGCGTCGGCGCGGTGTTGGCCGATGCCGCGGGCGCGTGGCGCGCGTCTTGCGCGGCCCTGTGGTCGTCGCAGGCGGCGATGGACGCCACGCCCATACAAAGCATGATGAGCGGCGGCACACTCTTCATGATCAAGCCGGCTCCTTGCCGAAGATGACGGCCAGGGTGGCCAACAGCGAGACGACGCCGAGCAGCATGCACACGGGCCCGAAGAAATATTTAGTCAGCTTCATCGCGCGCTCCTTGCCGAGCAGCGAGATCCAGATGCGCGCACGCCCATGGCTGAGCCCCCACTCGGCAACCTTTTCCCGGGTCGACAGCAGGAAGCCGAGCACAAAGAAGGCGACGCCCACCAGCAGCATCACGATGTTCTGGGTAACCATGGTCCGAAGTCCTCACTTGAGCCTGCAGCGGCGCGCGATGACGGTGGATGTTCCACCGCCGGTGCATTCTAGGCGGGCCTTCCTGCCATCGGATGCACCTGACCCGGCATATCGGGCAGATCGGGGCATAGTCCGCCGAACGTTTCAGACTTTTCCTACATTCGCGTGAGGGGCGGTGGCCTGAAAGGAACATTCCAAGGCCCGCAGCTGACCTTGGGCAAGAAACTGCGACACTTCGCGGCTCGCCAACACAACGCCAGCAGGCATGGTGGAGATGCCGGCATGCTCGTGGCCGGCGCAGCCCCTTTTCACATGGAAGGCCCGCCATGACCCCAGCACGTTATGCCACGCCCCAACGCCTGCTCCACTGGCTTATCGCCGCGCTGGTGATCCTTGCGCTCGCGCTCATCGAGATCAAAGGATGGCTGCCCAAGGGCTCGCCCGAGCGAGCCGCGGTCAAGCTGGCCCATGCGCAGTTCGGCCTTGCCGTGCTCCTGCTTTCCCTGGTTCGCGTGGCGGCGCGCTGGCGTAGCACCGTGCCGCCGATCTCGCCGCCGCCTCCGCGCTGGCAGATGCTCGCGGCCCACCTGATGCACATCGCGCTTTACCTGCTCACCCTGCTGGTGCCGCTGCTCGGCGCATTCATGATGTTCTACGCGGGCAAGCCCTGGGGCTTCCTCGGCCTGTCGCTGCCCGTGGCGGGCACACCGGATGCGTCCCTCGCCCACGCCATCGAAAGCGCCCACGAAACCGCCGGCAATGTCCTGCTGTGGCTGGTGGTGGCCCATGCCGTTGCCGCGCTGTATCACCACGTGGTGCAGCGCGACGACACCTTGTTGCGCATGACCAAGGGCGGCCGCCCCCACGCGGATTGACACACCGTAGCCCCGTAGCCCGGATGAAGCCAACGGCGTAATCCGGGAATACCCGTGCACCACGCGGAACCCGGATTCCGCCGATGGCTCCATCCGGGCTACATGATTACGTTACGTGGAAGGCTCTCGCCCAAGCGGTTAGGATCGCTGGCGGGACGTCGAAGACTCACCAGGGCCGGCGTCGTCATTGCACCGGGAAGGATACTGAGTGAGCAAGCGAATCTTGTTGTTGAGCGTTTCCGCGGGAGCCGGCCACGTGCGCGCGGCCGAGGCTTTGCGTGCCAGCGCGGAAGACTACCCCGACGTGTCGACGCTGCATCTCGACGTGATGGATTTCGTGCCGGACAGCTTTCGCAAGCTCTACGCCGACTCCTACATCAAGATGGTCAACGCGCATCCGGCGCTGTGGGGCATGCTGTACAAGCGCAGCTCCAACATCAAGCCGACGGCGCTGGTGCAGAAGATCCGCCGCACCACCGAGCGGCTCAGCACGCGCGACCTGCTCAAGGCCATCAAGGAATTCCAGCCCGACGCCATCGTCTGCACGCATTTCCTTCCCGCCGAAATCCTGATGCATGAAATCCGCCGGCAGCGGCTGCATGTGCCGGTGTGGGTGCAGGTGACGGATTTCGACCTGCATCGCATGTGGGTGATCCCGTTGATGACGGGCTACTTCGCCGCCAACGACGAGATTGCCTACCGCATGCGGGCCAATGGCCTGCCCGCCGAGCAGATTCACGTCACCGGCATTCCGATCATGCCGGCGTTCTCGCAGCCCTTGTCGCGCGAAACCTGCGCGGCGCAGTTCGGGCTCGATCCGTCGCGGCAGACCTTTGTGCTGATGGGCGGCGGTGCCGGCGTGGGCGGGCTGGAAAGCGTGGCCGAGGCGCTGCTTGCGGCGGGCGATGATTTCCAGCTGATCGTGCTGGCCGGCAAGAACGCCAAGGCGCTCGCCACGCTGAAGACGCTGGCGGAAAAATACCCGACACGCCTGTTCCCGCAGGGCTTCACCAAGGAAGTGGAACGCCTGATGGCCTGCGCGGACGCGGTGATCACCAAACCCGGCGGCCTCACCACCTCCGAATGCCTGGCCATGGGCCTGCCCATGATCGTCAACGCGCCCATCCCCGGCCAGGAAGAACACAACGCCGACTATCTGCTGGAAGAAGGCGCCGCCCTGAAAGCCATCGACGAGACCGGCCTGGTGTATCGCGTTCGCCACCTGGTGCGGCAACCGGAGCAGCTCGCCACCATGGCGCGGCGAGCGAAGGCGCTGGGCCGTCCGCACGCCGCCAGGGCCGTGCTGGACGTGGTGCTGGCCGACCTCGCCGCCCGATGATCAAGGTCTTCCCACCCCGAGGGGCGCTTGTCCCCACCGTGCTCTGGACGCTGCTGCTCGCCTGTTTCTTCGCGAAGGTGGAAGTGCAGATCGAAGGCGCCGCCGGCTGGGCCGCCAACCTGCCCACGTGGCGCATCGAACACCACTGGGCGCTCGATCTGTTCTGGGGCGGCCGCCCGATGACGGGCTACCACGCCTGGGTGTTTCCGTTCATGGCGCTGTTCTTCCACTTTCCGATCCTGTTTGCCGGGCAGTGGTCCTGGCGCGCGGAGACGCGCGTCATCGGATGCATCATGCTGTTCTGGGTCAGCGAGGATTTCCTCTGGTTCGTGCTGAACCCGGCCTTCGGCCTGTCGCACTTCGCACCGCAATGGGTGCCCTGGCACAAGCACTGGTGGGGTCCGGCGCCCACGGATTACTGGGTGTACCTTGCCGTTTCCGTGGTCATGTTCGCGCTGTCCTGCCGACACAAGCGAACATCGTATTTCTGAGCACGCGGCGCGCCCGCACCGACATCGCCGCGAGCATCCCCACTCCGGCGATCTGTTCCTGCCGACGAGACATCCATGACAACCGAACGCAACCCCCGCTGGGCGTCCGTGGTCGATCAAAGCGGAAATCTGCACCGCATGACCGAACGGCTGTACCGCAGCGAGCAGCCCATCCAGGGCCATATCGAACTGCTGAAATCGCTGGGCATCCGCACCATCATCAGCTTCCGCGCCTTCCACTCCGACCGGCGCATGCTGCGCGAAGCCGACATCGGTTATTTCCGGATACCGATGCACACCTGGCACATCCGCGACCGCGACGTGGTCGAAGCCCTGCAACGCATCCGCGAGGGCGAAGCCTCGGGCGCCGTGCTCATCCACTGCCTGCATGGCGCCGACCGCACCGGCCTGATTTCCGCGGCCTACCGCATGATTCACCAGGGCTGGAGCAAGGAAGAGGCGCTGGACGAACTGCTGCACGGCGGCTACGGCTTCCACTCCATCTGGAAGAACATCCCCACCTACATCCACAAAGTGGATCTCGCCGCGCTGGCCTCGCAACTCAAATAGCCACGTAGCCTAACCATGTAGCCCGGATGCAGCGCAGCGAAATCCGGGACAACCTTGCGGCAACGTATGGGAAACCCGGATTCCGCTGCGCTCCATCCGGGCTACTGATCTACGCCGCATCCCTGGGCACATGGCCCTCGATCCATCCCACGATGAACGCGTCCAGCGGCATCCGCGCCGGCACCTCGATATCCGCCTCGCGCACAAAAACCGTCGCTGCCTGGATGAGCGACTGACGCGCAATACTCGTCGCCTGCCGCGCCGCCGCCTGCCGCTGCCGCAACTGCACGATATGCGCCGAGGGTTTCCCCGGCTTCGCGTACTTCTGATAACGCCGAAGCTCATCCGCCGCCAGCGTGGTATCGAACGCCGCCTGCAACGTCGCCTTATAGGCTTTCAGCAATGGAGCGAGCGAAGCCGAAGCCTTCGCGCCAACCAGCGTCGCACCGCCGGATCGCTCCAGCGCATCGAGAAAACCAGCGTACGGAAATGGCGCAGTCGTATTCATCGGAAAACCGGGCATGAAAGCAGGACCATGCTACCCGCAACCCACACATTGATCACCCCGTAAACCCGGAGCCCGGATGAAGCCAAAGGCGTATTCCGGGATCACCGCCACGCGCAAACGCCCCGGAACCCCAACGCCACGCCACCCCGGATTACGCTGCGCTCCATCCGGGCTACTTGGTTTCCGCTCGACCGTACGCGGTATATCGAAGCTCGCTGCCGGCCTTTATCCTGAGCGAATCAAGGGGGGAGCCATGGATGCAGCGAAACTGACCTTCAAGGCGCTGAACAAGCGCATCGACGAACTGCCGGCGCATGCGAGCATTCAGTTCACAACCAGCAAGCGCGAGTTGAGAGGCTACTTCATCGGACTTGGCGCTGGGTTTCTTGCATTTACGGCTGGGAAGTTGCTTCCCAGCAACATGACCACCGTAGTCATTACGGCAACGCTACTGGCCGTGGAGTTGATTGCCCTGGCTATCGCCATGATTCCGCCTCGGCCATGGCGGATTCCAGGTTTTTTATCGGAGCGAAGTGCTTATGCCGATCAGCTCGACCACGACATGCTGCACTACGAAGAACTTCTCGCATGGCTGCGGACGTTCCCGAAGGAACAGCTGGAGTTCATGGCGGGCTATGTCGCCGAGCGACGTGAGTTTCTCCAAACGAAGCAGCCGCTGCTAACCGGCAGCATCGACAAGCTGGGCGCGCTACCGATTGTCGTTGCCGTGTTTCTCCAGTTCAGCAATCTCCGTTGGCCACTTCAGATCACGTGGCCGGAACTTATCTTTGCCCTCGTGTTGGCCTGGATGTACTGGACCTGCCTGTTGACCGTGAGCCTGCAGTTTCGGGCGCGACTCTACGAACTTGTATTGAAGCGGGCGATCGAGCCGCCTGGCACATTGACGTAACTGGGCAGGGCAGGCGCGCTTTGGGATAGATGGAAGCCTCGCCTGGCCCTGCCCTTCGTGTTTCACGCTTATGGATGCGCATTCACCGTATGCATCGGATGGCACTTCCCGCCATCGCAATCGATCACCACGTCATACGAGCCACATGACGCAGTAAACGTGGTGTCGCCGTTCGGGCGAACCGCGTTGCAGTGCAGCTGGTTTGCAACACCCTGTGCAGCGGTCAGCATACCGGCATTGGCCGGCGCGGGCTGTGCGTCGGTGGCAGCCGGAGTTGTGGCTGCGGCGAGAGTGGCGGAGGTGGTGGCGCTTATCACGTTTGACTGCGTGGCACGGGATGCCGCCGTGCTGTTGCCATCGTAGTGGGCGAGGTGGTTCTTGATAGCCAGTTCCACGCCGTCCGCCAGCGGGTTTTGGTCGCCGTGCGGTTTCATGGAGGCTACGGTGCGGGTAAAGACTTTCTTGCCGTCGATGTCCGTGTCGATATAGATCACATACACCGAGGCGTTGTCCGGGTTTTCCCAGCCGTTGTACTGCCCGCGCAGGTATTCGTCGGATACGGAATTGAAGCTCATCTCATCGTAGAGATGGGTTTGCGAGGCGGCATCGTGGGATGCGATGGAATTGCCGACCACCGCGCCCAGCGCGCCACCCAGGCCCGCACCGATGGCGCCGGCGCGTAACTGCGTGCGCATGTTCTGGTAGATCACGAAGTGATACACCGTCACCGTGTGCGCGCTGCCGTCCGCGGCGAACTTCTGATAAGCCTCGTGTTGCAGCAGGCGGACGGGCGGCGGCGACAGGTGGACATCACCCGTGCGGATCACGCCGTACTCCTTGCTAGTGATCAGCAGGCTGAAGATCTTGTTTTCCTTTTCGGACGCCGGCCGCTTGTCGGTGACCTGCAGCGCATCGGACTTGGCAATGTCGGCCACGTTGAGCTTGGTCACGGCTGGCGTGCAGCCGGCGCACGCCAGCATAAGCAATGCAAAGAAATGACGTTTCATACTTCCCCTGTATGGTGCGGTGGTACATCCCCCGGCGACTTCCCATTGCGGGGCCGCCATTCAAGCCAGGGCGCCCAAGCGGGCACTCCCCTGCCCCTCATACCCTTGCTTGCTGACGCCCGAGTTTCAAAAGCGGCGGCGTGTATCTCCCCGCTAAACGAAACCGGCCCCGCTCTGCCTTTTTTGCGCCGTCGGCAATTTTTTACGACTTCTAAAGATTCCTCTGATGGGAAACCAACAAGTGCTCGCTTAATCTGGCTCTGCTCCCGAGAGATAAGCAGCACTCCCTGGAGCCAGCGACCGCCCTACTGGCGGAGCACCGCCAGCCTACTCACGATGGCTGGATGGACACAGATGGGCGGCCACGCGAGGGGCCGCCCATTTCCTTTTTGGGGGCCCGGTCACAGGGCATGGGCGCTGACTGCCCACTCTCCCCGGTCGCCATCAGGCGCACTTTCAGTACGGCACTTGGAACCCTTGATCCAGGGGCAGCTTGAGGCCTCTGCGAATCCGCAGATAGCGCAGGAAACGCACAAAGGATTGGGACTGACCCTATTGCCCGCCCGCATTTGTCGATGTGATCGTCGACTTTTCGGAAGGAGCGCGGCGCAATGACATGCGGCAACCCTGAGTGCATTCCATGCCGTCGAAAGAAGGAGCTTGCGGAAGAAGCTGCGCGCCCCAAGCCGATGCCGTCGCCGTACGATCCGAATCTCTATTACGCAAGACTTCGCCTTGTTTGCGAGGCGGATGGAAGCGCGGTAGTAAACGTCAACTACGCAGCGTTGCTGGATGATGGCTCGCGCCTATGCGGGACGACCGATGCGGATGGGCTGACAGAACTGTTCTGCACCACACGCCAGCAGGCTGTTGTCCGGCTTACCTTGACGCCGCGGGCAGACCCTCCTGCATGTTGTAGTGCTCCCGTGGGGGCGGGGGATAGCGACCGTGTCTATATTGGCGAGGGCATGCCCCTTGCCACGACAGTGCGAACCACCACGACGCTTTCGATTACGCCCATCGCAGTGCCTAAAGGAGGCGACCGCGGTTTGACGGCTGGCGAGGAAGCCATGGCACGAACCGTGTTTGGCGATGGCGTGGACTATAAAAGCATACGCATAAATCACCACGGCTATCGTTTGTTCTTCGGCTTTCAGGACCCAAATACAGCTGTCACGCCGAACGGAAGCATGTATATGCCGCACCCGATCTACCGGGATGACTACTCGCTGGGGGATGACGCCGATAGACGGCTATTCATGCATGAAATGGTGCATGTATGGCAAAACCAGATGAACTATCCGGTGAAGACGAAAGGCTTGACCGTGACCAGCCGTGGCGATTCGGCATATGCGTACACGCTGACGCCCACAAGTCGCCTGAGCGATTTCAACATGGAACAACAGGGCAACTTGATGTCGGATTACTACATGATCTGCATCTATGGTCATCCGCAAGGCGCTTATAGCCCACACATGCACCCGGTGTGGCTCCGCCACGTCATGTTGCCATTCGTGAATCCACGAGACCCTCAACATTTGCCGAATAAAGACCTATGAGAATCCGCGATTCGTGGTCACTCATCGTGGCGTTGTGCGCGGCAGGCGTGGCTTATGGGCAGGATGCGCCGATAGGGCTGCCGACCCTTGCCATTAAGGACATAGGAGGCCAGCCAGCCGCGTGCTTGCCTGCCGGGGAACCTCCGTTGGAAATGCTGGGCGTTACGGTGGCAACGCTGGATGGCGACTGGCCGCCCGACGAGTGGGCCATGGTGCTGCAAGACGGCGCAAAGCCCATCGTGTTGAAAGCGGGAGAGTGCGTGTCATATCGGCAGGCGTTGCCCGGCTACAAGCAGGAAGGCGCGGATAAGCCGCTTAAAGTGGGGGAAACCTACGGTTTTGCCATTCGCCGCACCAACAGCCTCGCCCATTGGGCCGAAGGTTTGCATCTTGGTGTTTTCTGCATCGAGCAGCAGCCCGGTGGCCCGCGTCGCTATTTGGCCTACGTCCAACACGAAGATGGCAGCGGGTCGTATCCGCCGTGTGGTCGGTACATTGGGTGGAAGCCTGCAGCCGATGGCATCGTGCCGCCGGGTTATCCGGCGACCGTGGGACAGCCGGGCGGATAGCGACGCACCGCGTCCCGTTCCCCGCCCCTTCGTCAGTCGCCACTCAAGGCTTTGACACCCCAGGCGCCCCACCCACATTCGACGCCACCAGCCCCAGCCCCTTCCAGAACTCCGGTGGATACGACAGCGTGGGCTGGCCGACCCAGCCGCGGGTGATGTCGAGTTGGTAGCCGTTGCCTACGCGGCGGTAGGTGACGGAGTTGAGGGCGATGGTGTCCCAGTCGCCGGTGAAGGTGAGGTCGTGGAGGGTTTCGGGGTAGCTGCCGTGGCGGAGTTTGTAGAGTTCGATCAGGGCGATGGTGGTCTTGAAGTTCTGGTCGCCGAACTTGGCGTCGGCCTCCTGCTTGAAGTTGCAGGCGGTGGCGAGCGCGATGGCGCAGAGAACGGCGAGCCATCGGGTGACTTTCAGTAGGCGCATATCCCCTTCCCCGTGAGGCCCCTGTGCGGGGTGACGTCGGCACGTAGCAGCGGAGTGGGCTTCCCACGCGGGAGAAGCGTCCCGACCCTGTCTGGCAGCGATCGACCGGGTGCACTTTAGCAAAGCGCTTCACCCTCTCGGGCTGCGTCGCCGTTGCACTCGCCGGCGTCGCCGCGCGGGGTGCGTGCCCAGCTGTCCTGGCGGCGGCTGCATTCGATACGCAGCAGGTCGTAGCGCGCTTGCAGCGCGAGCCAGTAGAACGGGCTGGTGCCCAGGGCGGCGCCGAGGCGGAAGGCTTCCTCGGCATAGAGCGGGGCACCCTGCATGATGCTGCGCAAATGCCATACGGGGATGCCGCTGCGTTGCGCCAGGCCGCGCGTTTTCCAAGCCATGGGGCGCAGGTAGTCTTCGCGCAGCACGGCGCCGGGGGCGCGCACGGGCGCGGTGGGGTCCAGTTGCATCTGCGGGTGCAAGGGCACCGG
>NZ_QICJ01000008.1 GCF_003201105.1 Dyella sp. AtDHG13
ATCAAGGAACCCTTGCCAACCCATCACCGAGCGATAAGCTCGCAACCTTGGACTCTACGAAATAGGTTTTGGCCCTAAGCCCGGGGGCAGGTCACCGGAACCCCGTTTCTCTGGCAATGATTTCCAGCGGATGTCTCCCGCGTTCAACCATGTTTCGCGCCTCTTCCAATCGAAGTTTCTCCACGGCCTTAGCGGGTGACTGGCCTGTTTCTGCCTGAAAGACCCTGCCGAATTGACGGGTGCTCAGATTCGCCACCCGCGCTAGGTCATCGACGGAAAGGGGTTTGGACAAGTTGTTCCTGGCGTACTCGAGTGCCAGCTGCACCCGATCCGACTTTGGCGACAGCTTGAGCATTTCGGAGTGTTGGGATTGACCTCCCGATCGGCGCTGGTGCATGACCAGGGCCTGGGCAACTCTCGTGGCCAATGCCGAGCCTAGATCTCTTTCGACCATGGCTAGTGCGAGGTCCATTGCTGCGGTCAGCCCCGCTGATGTCCATGTGCCATCATCGGCGATGAATATGCGGTCGGGCTCGACTTGCACACGAGGTCGACGTTTCTTGAGTACGTCGACATAGGCCCAGTGCGTAGTGGCACGCCTGCCGTCAAGAAGCCCCGCATCCGCCAGAACAAACGCGCCGGTGCAAAGGCCGGCAATACGGCGCGAGGTTCTCGCTGCGTGCCGTACGAACGCCAGTTCCTCGCTGTTCGCAGCGGTTTTTAGGGGATCGATCGTTCCGCCGATCATCCACGTCTCGGCCTTCGTGTCCGTCTCTATAGGCCGTGTTGACACCGATAAGCCCAAAGAAGAGCGAACGTCGCCTCCTGACAGAGAATAGTTCACGACGCTGTACACCTCCTCCCTGGCCACCGTGTTGGCTATTTCGAATACCGACTGAGTTCCGATCGCCATGACCTGGAAGCCATGGGTAAGAAGAAAGCCTACGCGATGCATGATCTTTACCTCGCTCTGTGTCCGAAAAAGTGGCCATAAACGTCGTTGGCGATGTCGATGCCCCATTGCAGCATGAGTCAGTCGGATGACTTCTCACCGGGCGTTGGCGGGGACGACATGGAGGCAGCGTTTGGAACAGTTGTCATTACAGGGGCGTCATCGGTACTTGGCATGGCATGCGCCAGGTATTTCGCTCATGAAGGTTACGACTTGCTTCTCATTGATCGCGACAGGCGTCGACTCAATGAACAGGCCGACGATCTGACTACACGCACGCTACGAAACGTGGACGTTTGGGAGGCCGATCTTGGTCAGCTGACCGAACTTGTTCCCTTGATTGAAAAGATTCGCCAGCACGCCAGCGTTCTGGCCGTGATTTGCGCTCATGAGACGCTTGCCTCGCATAAGTGCGTATCCGCCAGAAACGGTGGTTCTCCCAGCGACCTATTTATGTGTTCTGTCGCGGATTACCTCAAGGAGCGGTGGGGCGAAGCCCTTTCCACTCGCGCCTTGGTGACGATCATTGCCGGTAACCGATAGCAACTCGTTCAAGCCCTCTACCATTCAGGAAGCGACTCTATGAAAGCCATTGTTTACGCGCAGGCTGGCCTACCCATCGACGATGCCGCGTCACTCTACGAGGCTGACGCTCCCCGGCCGACTCCTCGATCGCGCGATCTCATCGTGAAGATCGAGGCCATTTCGGTGAATCCGGTCGACACCAAGGTCCGGGCGAGCGCGCAGCCCCCCGGTGAACGGATTCTGGGCTGGGATGCCGCTGGCGTCGTCGCCCAAAAGGGTGATGACGCGTCATTGTTCGAAGTCGGCGACCGGGTCTGGTTTGCCGGCGACATCACCCGGCCGGGTACCTACGCCGAATTCACGGCCGTGGATGAACGGATCGTCGGTCATGCCCCCAAAACCCTGTCCTCCGCGCAGGCCGCAGCACTTCCCCTGACCACCATCACCGCGTGGGAGCTGCTGTTCGACCGCCTGGCCATTCCTGAAGGGCGGGGACAGGGACAGACGCTCCTGGTGGTTGGCGCTGCGGGCGGCGTAGGGTCGATCCTTGTACAGCTTGCTCGGCAACTCACCGGAGTCACCATTATCGGAACGGCTTCGCGTGCTGAGACCAAGGATTGGATCCATCACCTGGGCGCCCATCATGTCGTTGACCACTCGCAACCCCTGGAGCCTCAGCTCCGCGCGCTTGGCGTGCCGCAGGTCGATCATGTCATCAGTCTGACGCACACGGACTCGCATTACAGCCAGCTTGTCGACGTGCTCAGGCCGCAGGGTCAATTCGCGTTGATCGACGATCCCGTCCATCTCGATCCATCCTTGCTCAAGCGAAAGTCCATATCGCTCCACTGGGAGTTCATGTTCACCCGGTCCATGTACCAGACGCCGGATATGGTGAAACAGCATGACCTCCTCACACGAGTGGCGGAGCTGATCGATCACGGCACCATCAAGACCACGATCGGTCAGCACTTTGGCGCGATCAATGCCGAAAACATCCGCCGGGCTCACGCGCTCGTTGAGAGCCATAAAGCCGTCGGGAAACTGGTGCTGGAAGGTTTCTGATCCAATCGCCGGGCCAACCCATCAAACGCGTTCGTTGGCTGTCCGAAAAGCGGACCCTAAATGTCGTTGGATGTTCCGGGGCGTGGATGCACCATGAGCTCCGGATTCTCACGCCCGCCACGACAACCACTCTTGGCAGACACCGTTCGCACTCGCCTTATGAAGAGTGCCACTTGGAGGGCTTTGCCTCATGCTGAAGCAATACGTGAGTAGCACATCCGAGACTCAGTTCATCGAGGTCAATGGGCGCAAGCTCGCTTACCGCAGCGTGGGCAACGGACGTCCCATGGTGCTCGCCGTCAGGTTCCGCGGAACCATGGACTCGTGGGACCCGGCATTTCTTGATGCGCTGGTGGAACAGGATTTCCGGGTTGTCGTATTCGATTACAGCGGTCTTGGGCAGTCCTCCGGAACACCGACGTATCACCCTGCATCGCTCGCTACCGACATCATCGATCTGATCGGCGCTTTGCAGCTTGACCGGCCTATTCTGGGCGGATGGTCGATTGGAGGCATCGCGGCGCAGTTCGTTCTAGCGAAGGCGCCGCAACTGGTCAGCCATGTCGTTCTGTTGGCAACTACGCCACCCGGTGATCTGCCGAAAACCGGCGACCGGCTGTTCTATGAACTCGCCAAACGGCCCAACGACTTCGAAGATTTTCTGGCGTTGTTCTTTGAACCGACGAATGCCGGGAGTCGGGAGGCTGCGGAGAGGTCAGCAGGGCGCCTTGCTCTTCGCACGCACGGGAGAAGTCCTGAAGTGCCTTATGAGTGGGCGGGAAATCAGCTTAGCGAAGGGCCTCAGAACCCGGTCTTTCCTGCGGATCCGTTTCTTGCCGTGCTCAGATCGACTCCGATCCCCGTGATGCACTTGGGGGGCGACCACGACATCGTGTTTCCCGTCGAGAACTGGCATGCGTTGAGCCGCCAACTGCCTGGGCTGCATCTGGTAACTCTCCCGAGTACGGGGCATGGACCCCATATGCAGTATCCCCACGCCGCGGCCAGGCATATCGCCGCCTTTGTCACGTCCGATGACAACGCATAAGCGACGGCTCTCTCCTCATGACGGGATACGACCGTCATGCCGTGATGAGGCATGAGCATGCAGCGTTCGCCATCGGCAAGAAGTCCCCCTCTCAACACCATCCAAGCCCGTCAACTGCCGAGGTAAGCATGACCCGTCTTCTTGATACCGCCATCCAGGCTGCCGGAGGCATGGATCGATTCCGCTCTTTCCAAAGCGTGTCGGCTCATCTTCATCACACCGGCGTACTTTGGTCCCTTAAAAAGCGCCAGGGCGTGCTCACGGATGCGCGAGTCACGGTCCAGCTGCATACGCAACGGGTTTCGCATGGTCCGTTCCTGCCATCCTCGGATCACTCCGTCTATACGCCCGACCGGGTGGAAATTCGAAGTGAGAGCGATGCGTTGGTAGAGGCTCTGGACAGCCCGCGCGCCTCCTTCGATGGGTTCGAAATGGAAACGCCCTGGAGCAATCCGCAGCTCGCATATTTTGCCGGATACACGATGTGGACGTATCTCACATCACCGTTTCTTCTTGCGCGACCGGACATTGCGACTGAGGAAATGGAGCCGTGGATCGTTGATGGCCTGCGTTGGCGCCGATTGAGGGCGACATTTCCCCGTACCATCGCCACGCACAGCACCATCCAGACGTTCTATTTCGACGCGGATGGTCTACTGCGGCGCCATGACTACGAAGTGGATATTCAAGGCCGGAACGCAGCTGCGCGTTATCTGAGCGACTACGTCGATGTGCAGGGCACCGCCATGCCGACCCGGCTTCGTATCTATCCACGCGGAGCGGATAACCATGCCGTGCCGGAACCGCTCATTGTGGGTGTCGATCTTTCCGACTACCGATTCGCCTGAGGCGGCACGATGACGACACAAGCAACCTACAGAGCCATGGTCGCCGTATCCCGTGGAGTGCTCGAACTGCAGGAACGACCCATACCGGAACCGTGCGCCGGCCAAGTTCGCCTGCGCATCGAAGCCTGCGGCGTCTGCCACAGCGATAGCGCCACCGTGGAAGGCTCCGACTGGGTGGCGCATCCCCGCGTGCCTGGCCATGAGGTCGTCGGCCGGGTGGATGCCATTGGTGATGGAGTGGTCGGCTGGTCCATCGGCCAACGGGTCGGCGTGGGCTTTATTGCGGCCGAAGACGGTACCTGTTCATCCTGCCGGAAGGGCGACTTCGTCAATTGCAGCGATCCGGCCATATCCGGCATCACGTTTGATGGCGGATATGCCGAGGTAATGCTGACTGACGCGCGTGGATTGGTCCGCGTGCCCGAGGCGCTGGAGGCCACTGATGCCGCGCCGTTGTTGTGCGCGGGACTGACCACCTTCAATGCGTTGAGAAACGGCGGAGCCAGGCCGGGCGATCTGGTGGCGATCCTGGGCCTCGGCGGGCTCGGTCACCTTGCCGTGCAGTTCGCTCGCAAGATGGGATTCCACACGATCGCCATCGCGCGTGGCGGAGACAAGGCTGCTTTGGCCCGTGAGCTTGGTGCTCACCGATACATTGATGCGGATGTCGAAGACCCTGCGACCGTGCTTCAGGAAATGGGCGGCGCCACGCTCATATTGGGCACGGCTCCCACAGGTAAGGGCATGTCGGACATCGTGCCGGGCCGACCCAGGCGGTAGAAGACCTGATCAAACGGGGGCGTATAGAGCCTGGCGGCATAGCCCGGGTCTGCCTCCTGGATCGGCTTCCAGCAAGCGCCTGCCACAGACATTGTCACCACCCAGCTGGGGAGGAATGGCGACATCGCTTTCTGGATGAAAACGGTGAACGCAGTTTGGCTGAGCCGGTGGTCCGGATATCCAAGGACTACCTACTCATCCCGGCGGCCTGAGCATGGCCATTCGCAACGAAGCGCACTTCCACGTCAAGGCGACCGATCGGCTCCCCCAGCCGTCAGCGATCGAGAGATCGTTGCTGGACAGGGTTAGCGATCTGTCCGGCCGACTCGGCGATATCGGACCGGTAAATATCCAGCCATGGAGACAACTGGTGACCGTCGATGAAGCTGACATTGGCGTGGACGTGGCCAACTGCATCCGCACGATAAGGAATGACGAGCTGCTCGATGCCTATGCCGAGTATCACGGTGACTGGTCTGCGATTGCCTTTTCCACGAGCGACGAGCTCGGCAGAGGAAGTGAACTAGCTGGCCTCCGCCAAGCCTTACAAGGGGATCTGGGCAACCTCGACCGGTTCGTCGATTACCTGGAAGAACTATCCACCCGGGTGCTCAACGGCCCATCGAGCATGCGAAATCATCCCATCTACACTGCTGCGGATCGGCACGGGCGCTTCGTGGAATACCCGGCCGCATCATCCATTCGCGATCAGCTTGGGTTATTGCTCGACGTTCTGGCCAACCCGGCCACCGATGCGCTGTTTCGGGCAACGGTGGCCTATGTGACGATCGTCAATGTTCATCCATTCAGCGACGGCAATGGGCGCGTGGCACGGCATCTCTTCAACGCCGTGCTCAGGGACGACGGACTCAAGCTAGGGGCTTACGTCCCAATCAAAGAGCTCATCGCCATCTCGCGTAGCGGATTGATCATCCACACCGCCAGGGCGTGGAAACGCTGGGAGTGGAATTGGATCTTCGCCGACATGTGCGCGGCGATCGAACTGTCCTTGCTCCTGGCCCAGCCGTCCGAATCGTGGGAATTCGAAAAGCATAAAGCAGGCCGTACATGACAGGGGCGACTTCGGTCACCCGACACATCAAGGACTATAGTCAAAGGAGTTCGAGTATGAAGTATTCGCTTGTCTGCCTGTTTCTGGCTTCCCTGACCGCATCGACGGTCTCGCTGGCTCAAGATCCCCAACCGCAATCCGTTGGCGTGGCACCACCTTACAAGGCCGTCTTCACCAAGGCTCACGGCATCCGAGGCATCGACGCGCCCACGGGCGAGTTGTCTGACTCGATCCAGCAGCTCGCGAAGCGTGCGGCTGTCGGCGATGGTCATGCCGCGGCACAGATCTACGCGGGGCTTTCCGCGTGCCAAGCGCTCAAGAACCGCCAGTCGTTGAGCTACGGCTCCCATTGCTCGGGCATCACCAACGACGACCTGGCGAGCACCGGAAAGTGGCTTGATTTGGCGGCATCGCTTGGCGACGGGGAGGCGCAGTACGCCTATGCCGTAGGCGGCTTCGATGCGGTGGTGGGCGTGCAGAACGCTCAGAAGCATCCCGAGCAATTTAAGGCCTACCAAGCTAGGGCAAAGCAGTATTTGCTCGACTTGGCTGACGAGTGCAATTTCGATGCGATCAGCATGATCGCGAGCAGCGGGGGATCAGACGGCATAGTTTTCGGTTCCGATGCTTCTACTGCTTACAAGTTCCAGTTAGTACGCGAACAGCTAATCACCGGACCGCAGAACATCGACAGGACCTATCGCAGCCATTTGGAAAGTAAGTTGACCGGCATGCAGGTTGATGACGCTCAGCGCGAAGCTACGAAATTCATCCTCCACCATTGCATGTAATTTGGACAAGGAAAGGAACTTACCGATGAAGACTTTCAACCTTATTCTTCTTGGGATCGCCTATTCCTTGCCGGCGGCATCCTTTGCAGCGGACTGGTTGGTGCAACAGGATTGCAGTTGCATATTGCGAACCCCAGTAGCCGACTCGACTACGGCAAACGATTTGAATCAATGGCACGCCGGTACCGGCCAGTATGCGGGTTTTGCCGGTGCGCCAGCCCCAAAAGATATTGCACCTGGCGACGTGGTGACCATCTGCAACGGGTCCTATTGCGCGCAATACACGTATGGTAAAGATGGCAGCTGGACCAATGGCAGTGCGAAGCCGGAGACAGCCAACCCGCCTCAGAAGTGTAATCCGTAATCGATTCCAGGAACGCTTCTGCAAGTAACACGGGGAGCGGCGGGATCAGCCCGCTGCCCCCCATTTTAACCAAAGACGTCATAGGTGACGAAATGATGGCTCGCTGTTTGTGTGTGTTGGTAATGAGTGCACTGATGTGCGGAACCGCTATCGCGGCGGATGCAGATTTCGGTCAGGCTTTGAGCATGGCCAAGCACGACCAAGCCTCGCTCTCCGGCAATGCTGCGGATGCTTTTACTAATGCAAAGAACGATGTCAGCCTGTCAGCTTTCGCGGCGTGCATGCCTAAGCGGAAGCTGGACGCTCGTGAAACAACGTTCATGGTAGTGGCAAAGCTCGACGATTCCGGCGCGGTCGTGCAGACCTGGCATCAGGGCGACTCCGATCTAGCCACCTGCTTCGAGAACCAGGTCAAGCAGGCCAAGTTTATCCATCCGCCGCGCTCGCCCTTCTACACCTACTTCGATGTGAAATGATTAAGTAGCTCAGCCACGTCAGCCCAGGCGCCTCGTACTGGGCTGTCATGTGATCATGCTTACCGGAGCGGCTTTCCCACTAGCCCCTTATCGCGTCCTGCGAAGGCTGCGTCGTGGCGATTGGCAGGTCAGTTGGGTGTCCTACCATGCGCCAATTTCTAATCGCTGTCGAAGAGCTGTTTGACATCTACGCCGAGCACCGCGCTCAACTTGCACGGGACCAATAGGGACGGATTGCCGATCGCACGCTCGATCTGGCTGACACAGGTCCGATCAACGTCAGCACGAAGCGCCAATTCTTCTTGCGACAGCTGTCCCTCATCCCACTAAGTGCACGGATGTTTTGCGCCAAAATTTTTCGGGCGTGGTCGAAACTCCGTGCCATGCAGCACTCCTTCCGCTCGCGTGTCTATAGTGTGTTGCGTTGACCGGCTGTAGTCGCAGTCGAAAGCGGACCTTTCGTGCATGCCTGACGATCAGATCTATTGAAATTAAACAAACCGTCGAACGGTGGCCAGTTAAAACACGAGGCTGCTGAGTGTCGGCGTAACTACAGCATGTCGATCACGACATCGCGCGCAGCCCCCTTATAGGAACCAGCGCGTGTAATCAACGCAGTCATACCTTCAAGCAATGACGATTTCACTTTAGAAAAGTCTGCTTCGCTCAACGTATCAACACCCATAGCCTCCTTGAGACCTTGCCGCACACTGTCTTCGTGCACGTGACATGCCGTCGTCTGTAGCGGCGTGTAGGGAGTTCCATCGGTTTGAATGATGGGGGCCGAGACCCTTTCCTCGAAGGTAACGAAGAAATCGAACTGGATTCCGGGGGCGCTGTAGGTGTAATGCGCATCCAACCTGGCGTCATCGTAAAAGAAGCTGGACCGAGAGACCCCGATTTGTCGACTCTTGTCAATTACCGTGCTACCTGGCGCGAGCTCGAAAGGCACTTTTCCGTTCTTCCAAGAGTATTGTTCATAACGTTGAAAATGAACGACCGACATGAAGCAAGACCTAGCGCTCTTGATGCGTTGAAGGATCCGCTTTGGGTCTTGTCGAATGCCTGATGACGTTCGTGACTCTTACGGTTCGATCGGATGGATTGCCAAAGAACCGCGCGAATTCGGATCTAGTCGTTCGCCGCAGCAGAGATACCCGCCTCAGGGGTACTGGAACGCGCGGGACCCGCAAAACGATGCCAGCCTTTGCGTGAATTCAGAAGTCTTACCGACTACGCGGAGGAGGTACATAGCTCTTCTGGCCGATATTAATCAAGTAGCCTACCTGCCGAAACAGCGGAGGCATCTATATTGACTTCATCGATCGGAATCTCGGCTTCGAAGATCGGATCAGATGCCTAAGTCACGACTCATGTTATTTGCCTCCGCTTGCGACCTAATCGAGATCCGCGTTCATGCAAACGACGACACCTAATAGGACGGCAGTCATTGGCCTATGCACTATGTGCATAGGCGTCCTGCTTCTCAAGTATTCGGCTACTGCCGGCAAGCTCGCTATGGGTCTGGGCATCCTCGCCATGGTCTCTACAGGTAGCGTCCAGGGCTTTAGCAAGCTCATGGCGGCGGCGCGATGCGATCTCTTCGAGTTACGCCACGCCTTTCTAGCGCGAAAACGCCTATGGTTGCGACGGGCCCGTCATGTGACTAAGCCATCAGCCGCCGCCAGCCTCGGCTGGCAGCTCAGCGTATTGCTGTTCACTCTCGTCATGTTTGTCGGCGGCGCCTTCGAGGTTTCCATAGCAGGCCTAAGCATTGCCACTGAGACCGTTAGCCGCATCGCCCTGACAGTTGCCTTGTTCGATCTATGCATCATGGGGCTGAGAGTTATGCGCTGGCCTTGGGGCCGGTCCGCCGGCAAATGGCTGAAGGCCGCCGTAGCTGCCATCTTAGCCGGCATCGCTCTCAGCATGGCTCGTCAAATCGTTGCTGGTCTTACCGGCGAGGATCCATCTAAGTTTCCAGCTACGGTAGCTTTGTTAGCCGGCTTATGCGTACCACTGGCCTGGGCGACGATCGCCACGGTCGTCGCGGCTGTCACCATTCTTCCCGCTATGGTGCTGTCGTTTCGACGTATGACTCGGGACGAGACACCGCCTATGGAGCATAGCTATTTCCTCGCTCGCGGTGCGGCGATCATTCGCCCCATTTTGCTATGCCTGGCCTTGCTCCAGATCGGGTTCTTTGCGACCCCGCCGGACCTCAATAAGCATCCGCTTCTTCGATATGCCAGTGTCGTGCTTCTCGTGCATATGGATTTCTGGGATCAGACAGTCTGCGGAACCCCAAATGTACTTGCCGCTCGCATTACCGATGACCGGTACCTCAAGGTCAATCCCAACGAGCAAGTGCCCACGCTTCATGTCGCGACTTGCCTTAATAAAGATGCTCAGCCGGCAGGCAGCAAAGCGTCAACTGCCGTCCTTTGAAGCACAGACTTTGCGAGCAATTTCATCAGTCCCGCCCGGAGCAGGCCCAGCGTAAGTGGCTGATAACAAGAGGATGATCACACTATGGCCCGGATTTTCAATGCAAGGTCTGTGCTTGTGGATGCTCTGGTGCACAGACTATGGGCGCTAAATCCGTACAGACTTTGCCGCTAGGAACAGAGCTTTCGTGCGATTTCAATCGCCGTGTTTGCCGCGGGCCAGCCGGCGTAAAACGCCAGATGGGTGATGAGTTCGATGAGCTCCTCACGGGTGACGCCGTTCTGCAGTGCGTACTTCAGGTGGAAGGGCAGTTCGTTGACGCGGTACAGCGATACCAGTGCGGCAACGGTGATCAGGCTGCGCTCGCGCTTGGGTAGCTCGGTGCGTTCCCATATCTGCCCGAACAGCACTTGGCGCGTGCAGTCGTTGAGCGTGGGGGCAATGTCGGCATAAGGGCCGGCATTCGGCGTGGCTTCGCTGCTCATCGGTTTGCTCCCACCAGGTACTGTTCGTCGGTCACGTGCTCTATCCATTCGACGGCTTTGCCGTCCAGGTATTCCTGCACCGCGATGTGCGTCATGGAGGTGTCCGGAGTGGCGCCGTGCCAATGGCGATGACCCGGCGGGCACCAGATCACGTCGCCGGCGCGGATGACTTCGATGGGCTCGCCTTCGCACTGTGTCCATCCGCAACCCGCCGTCACGATGAGGATCTGGCCCAGCGGATGCGTATGCCACGCGCTGCGCGCACCGGGCTCGAGGGTGACGGTGGCGCAGCCCACGCGCGCCGGCACGGGCGCATTGAACAGGGGATCCACGCGCACGTTGCCCGTGAAGTAGTCGGCCGGTCCCTGGGCCGACGGCTGGGAACCATTGCGGATGAGTTTCATAGTGCCGTCCTCGTTCGTAGGTCTGGAGGACAAGCTTGGGCCACGCCCGGCCTATTGATAAGCCGTGGCTATGTGATTGAACATATGAAAATTGCTCACGAATGTCCTGAGGCCCGACGATGGCCCGCCCGAACCTCAACGACCTGCTCGCCTTTGTGGCGGTGGCGCGCTCACGCAGTTTCACCAGGGCGGCCGCGCAACTGGGCGTGAGCCAGTCGGCGTTGAGCCACACGATGCGCGGCCTGGAAACGCGCATGGGCATGCGGCTGCTGACCCGCACGACGCGCAGCGTCTCGGTCACCGACGCGGGCGAACGCCTGCTTCTTTCGGTGGGAAGCCGCCTCGATGAGATCGAAGAAGAGCTGGATGCGCTGACCGCGCTGCGGGACAAACCTGCCGGCACCGTGCGGATCACCACGGGCGAGCATGCACTGACCACCATCCTGTGGCCCACGCTTCGGCCGTTTCTGCGCAAGCATCCGGACATCCAGGTGGAGTTCGACGTCAGCTACGCGTTGAAAGACATCGTAGCGGAACGACTGGATGCTGGCGTGCGCATGGGCGAGCAAATCGAGAAGGACATGATCGCGGTGCGCATCGGGCCGCCCATGCGCATGGCGACCGTCGGCTCACCCGCGTATTTCAAGGGCGAAACGAAGCCGAAGAAACCGCAGGACCTGACCCGGCACCGCTGCATCAATCTGCGCCTGCCCACCTATGGCGGTTTCTATCCCTGGGAATTCGCACGCCAGGGGCGGGAGATGCACGTTCGCGTGCAGGGGCAGCTGGCCTTCAGCACGGTGCCGCACATCGTCGCCGCGGCCATCGACGGTTTTGGCCTGGCGTTTGTGCCTGAGGACATGGTGCTGTCCCATATCAAGGCCGGGCGACTCGTCCGCGTGCTGGAAGACTGGTGCCCCGCGTTTCCTGGCTATCACCTCTACTACCCGAGTCGGCGGCAGCACTCGCCAGCGTTTTCGCTGGTGCTGGAGGCTTTGCGTTATCGCTAGATCGCCGCTCCGCATCGCAGCGGAATGGACGTCCAACGTCGTCACGGACACGGGCGATCGTCGGCGGGCGGTCTGCGGTTGCCCTCTCCGCCGTCGCTATTGCCCTTTATAGTGGCGCCTCTTCTGCTTCCTTCCGGATCGGCATGAACGAGCCTCGCCCCGCATGGATACGCATGGCCAGGTCGGGCGCGTCGGCGCTGACGCGGCCGCTGGTCGAAGCGGTGACGACCATGCTGGCGGCGCTGGCCACCTTGTTCTGCACGCGTTTCATCGCGCCGGGCGCGGGGCCGTCGGTGCTGGCCGTGGTGTTGTGCCTGTCGTTGTCGCGCAGCCATATGGATCGCGATCTGCGCGGCCGGCTGGAAGCCGCGCTGGCCTTGCCGTTGATCGGCTTCGTGGCGACAGGCGTGGGCTTGCTGCTGCGGCACGCGCCCTGGCTGGGGGCGACGGCCTTTATCGCGGGCATGTTCCTGTCGATCTGGCTGCGCCGCTTCGGACCGATGGCCCGACGCGCGGGGCGATTGATTGCCTTGCCGTTCGTCGCCCTGCTCACCGTGCCGCACGTCCACGCGGCGGCGGACAGTGCGATTCCCCCGGTGCTGGTGCCGATCGTGGTGGCGCTGCTGTCCCTGTGGTGGGTGACCGTGTTCCACCTGCTGGCGCGCCGCCTGCGTCTGCTGCCGCCGGTCACCAACGAGCCGGCCGTCGCCGCGCCCGCCACCGCGTCAAAGGAGGGCATGCGTCCCATCGCCAGCACCCGTATGGCCATCCAGATGGCCGTGGCGCTCGCGCTGTCGTTCGTCGTGGGTTATCTGTGTTTCGCCGAACGCTGGGCGTGGATCGTGCTGACCGCCTTCATCGTCAACAGCGGCAATCGCGGCCGGCTCGATGTGGCCTACAAGAGCGGGCTGCGCGTGCTGGGCGCGGCGGCCGGCACGGTACTGGCGATGTCACTGAGCTTCCGCGCGGCGGGTGACCCGACCGCCACGGGCGTGTGGATTCTGGTCGCGCTGTTCTTCGGCGTGTGGCTGCGCCCGCTGGGCTATGCGTGGTGGGCCTTGTTCGTAACACTGGCGCTGGCGCTGCTGCAGAGCCTGCAGCCGGAGGCGCCATCGCTGCTGCTGTGGCAGCGCCTGGAGGAAATCGTCATTGGCGCGCTGATCGGCCTGGCTTCCGCGTGGCTGGTGTTGCCGGTGCGCTCCAGCGACGTATTGCGCCGACGGCTGGCGGATGCACTGGCCGCGATGAGCGAAGCGATGGACCCTGCCATTGCCGAGCGAACACCGGCCCGCGTGGCGGATGCGCTGGACCAACTCCGCGACATGGCCGCGCCGTTTCGCGCCAGCCGACGCCTGATGCGACACGCCAGCGCAAGGCAGCCTGCCGACTGGATCGACGCCTTGCTCGCCTGTCGCGCATCCGCCATCGATATCATCGCGCGCGGCGGCACGCCGGGACGGGTGCGCCAAGCTATCGGCGCCGCGCGCAAGTCGCTGCGCGAGCCGGACACCCTGCTGCCTGCGCTGCAGCGATTGCGCGAGGCGCTGGATCAGGAAGGCGCGGCGCAGTCACCGACGACCTTGCGTGCCATGCAGCAAACGTCAGCGCAACAGGATCACGAAACACCCTGAAAACTGCGGCGTTTACGCGAGCGCCCGCCGTGATGCAGCGCAGCGGGCGCCAAGGGCGCGACATTTCCTTGTTGATCGCATGGGCCGCTCTGGTACAGACTTCGCCCCTGTCGCGTAAACGTTTACATGTCGGCCACCACTGAAGCCGCCGTCTCTCCACCCTGCCGCACAAAGGAATCGCCATGTCGACCCCGTCACCGCTCCGCCGCCTTGCCCTGCGCACCTGCGCCGCGGCATGCCTTGCCCTGCTCGGTTCGGTGCATGCGGCGCCCGCCGGCAACGACGCCGTGCAGCTGCAAGTGGATGCGACGGCCAAGGGCACGCCGCTGCCGCACTTCTGGGAGAACATGTTCGGCTCCGGCCGCGCCGTGCTCGCGCTGCGCGACGACTACCGCAAGGACCTGGAAGACGTGAAGGCCGCCACCGGCTTCACCTATATCCGCTTCCACGGCATCTTCGACCGCGACATGGGCGTGGCATACCGCGACGCGCAGGGCAAGCTGCAATTCAATTTCAGCTACGTAGACCAGGTGTACGACGGCCTGCTCGCGCGCGGCGTCAAGCCGTTCGTGGAGCTAGGCTTCATGCCGCCGGAGATGAGCACCGACCCGGCCAGCCATCATGACTTCTGGTATCACCCCAACGTGATGCCGCCGAAGGACTGGAACGAATGGGACGCGCTGGTGCGCGCCTTCCTGCAGCACGAGATCGAGCGCTACGGCATCGAGGAAGTGCGCAGCTGGTACTTCGAGGTGTGGAACGAACCCAACCTCGCCTTCTGGGGCGGCAAGCCGGAGAAGGACACCTACTACCAGCTGTACGACCGCACCGCGCACACGGTGAAAGCGGTCGACAAGCAGCTGCGCATCGGCGGCCCCGCCACCGCGCAGGCCGCGTGGCTGCCGGAATTTCTCAAGCACGTGAAGCAGAGCGGCGCACCAATCGACTTCGTGAGCACGCACGTCTACGGCGACGACACCGCCGACAACGTGTTCAAGACCAACGAGAACATCCCGCGCCGCGACATGGTGTGCCGCGCGGTGGACAAGTCGCACCAGGAAATCGCCGCGTCGGCCTTCCCCAAGCTGCCGCTGATCTACAGCGAGTACAACGCCTCGTACGCCAACCTGCCCAACGTCACCGACACGGTCTACATGGGCCCATGGATGGCCAACACCATCCGCGCATGCGCGGGCAAGGTGGAGATGATGAGCTACTGGTCATTCTCGGACGTGTTCGACGAACAGGGCGTGGTGAAGACGCCGTTCTACGGCGGCTTCGGCCTGATCGCCGCCGACCGCATCGAAAAACCCGCCTTCAACGCGTTCGCCATGCTGCACAAGCTGGGCGACGTGCAGCTGCCGCTGAAGACCGACAGCGCGCTGGCCACGCGCCGCGCCGACGGCACCGTGGTGCTGGCGCTGTGGAACTACACGCCGCCGCTGGGCAACACCGCCGACTACACGCCGGGCGTGCCCACCGGCCAAGCCAAGCACTTCGATGTGGACCTCAAGCACCTGGGCAACGCCACGCAGGCCACGGTGTGGCGCCTGGATCAGGAGCACGGCAACGCCGTCGCTGCCTTCGACAAGATGGGCCGCCCGGCCTGGCCCAGCCGCGAACAGATCGCGCAACTGCGCGAGGCAGGCAAGCTCGCCGCGCCCGAACAGGCTGCGTTGCAGAACGGCCGCCTGAGCATCGACATTCCCCCGCAAGGCCTGGTGGTGGTGGAGCTGCACTGACCATCGGCAAACGCGCCGCCGCCATCCCCTCGTGGCGGCGGCGCGTGTTGTTCCGCGCCAGTGACCTCCGGCATTGGCGCGCTGCGTCCCTTCGATCAAAGCTCGCGCGGCACTCCACCATGGATGCCATGCCATGCGTTTCCTGCGCGACGTCGTCTTCTGCGTGATCATCGTGCTGCTGGCGCCGGCCGTCGCCGCGCAGCGTGCCACGTTGCATCAGTCCTTCGATGTGCGCGTGCCGTGGACGCCGCAACCGGTCGTCGTCGCGGGCAAGGCCTCGCTGGTCTACGAACTGCACATCGCCAATGAAGCGCAGGAGGCGCTGACACTGCGGCGTATCGACGTGGTCGATGACCGGCAACAGGTGCTGCTCGATCTTGCTGGAAGCGAACTGGTCGCCGCGTTGGGCAGGGCCGATCGTGCCAAGGGCAAGGATCGATTGCACATCGCACCGGGCATGACGGCGGTGGCCTATCTGTCGGTGCCGATGGCCGATGCACGCACCGGACACCTGAGACATCGCATCGTCTACGAAGACTCCGCTGCACGTGAGATCACGCTGGAGAGCGCCGAGATAACGCCCATCGCGGCAGTGGCAAAACCGTTAGGTCCACCGCTACGCGGCGGCCCATGGGTAGCTATCTACGACGCGAGCTGGGAGCGCGGACATCGCCGCGTGATCTACGCCACCCACGGCAGCGCGAAGATTCCCGGACGTTTTGCCATCGACTGGATCCTGGTCGGTCCGCACGGCGGCTTTGCGCAAGGCAAGGGCGAGACGCCTGCGCAATGGCACGGTTACGGCGCCGACGTGCTTGCGGTGGCCGACGCCACGGTAGCCTCGGTGGGCGAAGGCATCGCGGAGCCTGCGTCGCTCAAGGAGGGCGCCGCGCACAAGGTGCCGCTGGAGGATGCCACCGGCAACTACGTTGCGCTGGATCTCGGCGACGGTCGCTATGCCTTTTACGAGCACCTCAAGCCCGGCAGCATCACCGTGCACGCCGGCCAGCGCGTTCGCCTGGGCGAGGTGATCGGCAAGCTGGGATTCACCGGCGAATCCACGGGCCCGCATCTGCACTTCCACGTGAGCGATGCCAACGCGCCGCTCGATGCCGAGGGCCTGCCGTATGCGCTGTCGTCGTTCCGTGTCGTCGGCGCTTATGCATCCATCGAAGACTTCGGCGAAGGGCGGCCATGGACGCCGAATGAAACACCCATGCATAGCAACGGATTCCCCGCGCCCTTGTCCGTGGTGGATTTCGGCGCGGGTCACTGATCCGCCATCGACAACGCACGCGCTCTTCAAGAAGGTACGTAGCAGACGGCGTCACCCGGCACGCAGAAAAAACAACGGGCGCCGAAGCGCCCGTCGTCCCCTCTTCCCCGTCTGTGGCAACGCGATCAGATCGCGTAGTACATCTGGAATTCCAGCGGATGCGTGCTGGCGCGGTAGCGGGTGACTTCCTGCATCTTCAGCGCGATGTACGCGTCGATGAAGTCGTCGGTGAACACGCCGCCGGCCTTGAGGAAGTCGCGGTCCTTGTCGAGCGCGACCAGCGCTTCGTCCAGGCTGGCGCACACCTGCGGGATGTTCTTCTCTTCTTCCGGCGGCAGGTCGTACAGGTCCTTGTCGGCCGGCGCGCCCGGGTCGATCTTGTTGATGATGCCGTCCAGGCCGGCCATCATCAGCGCGGTGAACACGAGGTAGCCGGAGTTCATCGGGTCGGGGAAGCGCACTTCGATGCGGCGGCCCTTGGGGCTGGACACATACGGAATGCGGCAGCTGGCCGAGCGGTTGCGGGCCGAGTAGGCGAGCATCACCGGCGCTTCGAAGCCCGGCACCAGGCGCTTGTAGCTGTTGGTGGTGGAGTTGGCGAAGGCGTTGATGGCCTTGGCGTGCTTGAAGATGCCGCCGATGTACCACAGCGCCGTCTGCGACAGGCCGCCGTACAGGTCGCCCGCGAACAGGTTGTTGCCGTCCTTGCTCAGCGACTGGTGCACGTGCATGCCGCTGCCGTTGTCGCCCACGATGGGCTTGGGCATGAAAGTGACGGTCTTGCCGTTCTGGTGGGCGACGTTCTTGATGACGTACTTCATGGTCATCAGTTCGTCGGCTTTCTTCACCAGCGTGTTGAAACGCGTGCCGATTTCGCACTGGCCGGCGTTGGCCACTTCGTGGTGGTGCACTTCCACCACCTGGCCCAGCGATTCGAGCACCTTGCACATGTCGGCGCGCAGGTCGCCCAGCGAGTCGACCGGGCTGACCGGGAAGTAGCCGCCCTTCACGCCCGGGCGGTGGCCGGTGTTGTTGTCTTCGTACTTGTAGCGCGAGGACCACGCGGCTTCTTCGGAGCCGATTTCATAGAACACGCGGCCCATGTCGTTCTGCCAGCGCACCGAGTCGAAGATGAAGAATTCCGGCTCCGGACCGAAGAAGGCGGTGTCGGCGATGCCGGTGGACTTCAGGAACGCCTCACCGCGCTTGGCGATGGAGCGCGGATCGCGGCCGTACGCCTGCATGGTGGAGGGTTCCAGCACGTCGCAGTGGATGACCATCTGCGTGTGCGCGCTGAACGGGTCGATGTACGCGGTATCCGGGTCCGGCATCAGCACCATGTCGGACTCGTTGATGCCCTTCCAGCCGGCGATGGAGGAGCCGTCGAACATCTTGCCGTCCTCGAAGGTGCCCTCGTCGATGGCGTGGGCCGGGAACGTGACGTGATGGTGCTTGCCGAGCATGTCGGCGAAACGGAAGTCGACGAACTCGACCTCGTGTTCCTGGATCTGATCGAGCACTTTCTGGACGGCGGACGACATGGACAACCTCGACGGACGAAAAGGTGGGAAAACGACATGCGTCTGAGCAAGGCGCGTGCCAAGCGGTTTGATCTCGCGGTTTCAACGGGTTACGTTTGCTTCAACCATCCTGATGCAGGCTTGTTGCACTGGAATGAAACATTGATATGCACCACACGGGTGCAAAAGGAATGCGGCGGCGCCTTCGGTGAAAGCGAAACGACGGATCGGGAAAGACAAGATGCATCCGACCCGGCCCCGCCCCGAAATCGCCATCCCGTTCCCTTAAGCTATGCCGCTTTGCACCGGTATGGAACCGGTTGAGCCCCCTTCGTCGGAGTTTCCGTGAGCGACCTCATCAACGTCATCCTGCTCGGCATCATTGAAGGCATCACCGAATTCCTTCCCATTTCCAGCACCGGCCACCTGCTCATCGCCGAGAAATTCGGCCTGGGCGAGCGCTCGGACCTGTTCAACGTGGGCATCCAGGCGGGCGCGATCCTGGCGGTGACCTTCATCTACTGGGGCCGCATCTGGAAGCTGCTCACGCAGTGGCGCGATCCGGCAAACCGCGATTACCTGGCCAAGCTCGCCGTGGCCTTCCTGATCACCGCAGTGCTCGGCTTCGTCGCCGTGAAGCTCGGCTTCAAGCTGCCCGAGGCGGTGACGCCGGTGGCCTGGGCGCTGGTGATCGGCGGCATCTGGATGATCGCCGCGGAACGCCTGGCCGCGCGCCAGCCCGATCGCACGCAGGTGACGTGGCGTGTGGCGATCCTGGTGGGCATCGCGCAGATGGTGGCGGGCCTTTTCCCCGGCACCTCGCGCTCGGCGGCCACCATCTTCACCGCCATGCTCGCCGGCACCAGCAACCGCGCTGCCGCCACCGAGTTCGCCTTCCTGGTGGGCATTCCCACCATGTACGCGGCGACCGGCTACGAGCTGCTGAAGGTACTGAAGGAAGGCGGCCTGCACCATGAGGACTGGACGGCCTTCGGCGTGGGCTTCGTGGTGTCCGCCATCGTCGCGTTCGTGGCGGTGAAGTGGCTGCTCGGCTACATCCGCAGCCACCGTTTCACGCCGTTCGCGATCTACCGCATCCTGCTGGGCATCGCCTTGCTGCTGCTGGTTCCCGCGGGCGCCTGAGTGACGTGCGAGGATGGCGTCACCGCACTGACCCTCCTCGCCGCATGACCGCCGCACGTTATCGACTGCTGGATCTTGTCATCGACGTGCCGCGCCAGCGCGTCACGCGCGAAGGCGTACCGCTGGACGTGCAGGGCCTGTCCTTCCGGCTGCTTGCCTGCCTGCTGCGGCACGGCGTGGACGTGGTGGACTTCGACGCGCTGATGGCCGAAGTCTGGGCGCCCGCCGTGGTGAACGAGGAAACCGTCACACAGCGCGTGAAGCTGCTGCGGCAATCGCTGGGCGACGACGGCCGCTCGCCGCGCTACATCCGCTCGGTACGCGGGCGCGGTTATCAGTTGTGCGAGATGCCGGTGGTGGAAGCGGACGACGTACCGCGGGCTTCCGTCTCCCGCCGATGGATCGCGGCCACCGCCGTTGCGGTTGTCCTCGTCGTAGCGGCAGTGGCTTGGCGGCTCGCACCCGGCCCCGCGGCGAAGCCATCCGCGACGCAGGAGCTGGTTCAGCGCGCCAGCTACTACGCCAGCATCGGACAGCGAGACAACAACGAGCGAGCCATCGCGCTCTACCAACAGGCGCTGAGCGCGTCGCCCGCGGACCGCGAGGCCCGCATCGGCCTGAGCCGCGCCTACAGTGCGCGCGTCTGCCTCTACAACTTCCCCTATCCATGGGCGCAACAGGCGCAGACGCTGGCCGAGGCGGCCGTCGCCGCGGAACCGTCCAGCGCGCCGGCATGGTCCGCGCTGGGCTATGCGCGCGATTGCCTGGGCGACATCGATGCCGCCATCGAAGCCTACGAGAAAGCCTTGACGCTCGCCCCGGGCGACGATGCCACGCGCGCCTCGGCCGCCTACCTGTACCAGGAACGCGGACGCATCGACGAGGCCTTGCATGCCAACCTCGACATGCACGGCGACCCCTCGCGCATCCGCTTCCGCGACGTGCAGATCGCCCGCGAAATGGCCTTGCTCGGCTTCGATGAGGAGGCGGGCAAACGGCTGGCGCGCAGCTTCCAGCTCTATCCGGACAATGTCTTTTCCAACATCGCCTGGCCCCGTCACCTGTTCCTGCACGGCCGCCTGGTCGAGGCGCAACAGGCGCTGGACGAAGCGATGGCACGCAACACGCCGCACGTGGAGCTGTATGTGCTGCAGGGCGAACTGGCGCTGTTGCGTGACGACCGCGACGCGGCGCTGGCGGCGTTTGTCCATGCGCAGCAATTGCGTCCACAGATGGGCTTGCCGGGCACGCTCGTTGGCCTTTACGGCCCGAACGCACCCGACGCCAGCTGGTTCGCCACGCGCATTGGCGCCATCCATGACGAGGCCGCGCACCACACGCTGTATCCGGTCGAATGGCTCGAACTGGCGATGCTGTTGCAGGCGCAGGGCCAGCGTGACGCCGCGCTCGACGCGGTGCAGACCGCCGTGAGCAAGGGCTACAGCGACAGCGCCTACCTGCAGGTGTCGCCCCTGCTGAAGCCGCTGTCGCATGAGCCGAAGTTCGCGGCGGCCATCGCTGCGATCAACCAGCGCGTGGCGGAACAACGCCAGCGCGTGCTGGCTGCCGCGTGGTGCCCGCCGGAACTGCGGCAGGCGCCACGCTGAAGCACTATCGCTACGCTACGGCAGCGCCTTCAGCACGTAATCGCGGAACAGTTCCTGCGACTGCGCGTGCGCGTTGCGCTGGTTGTAGGCGGTGCTGGTGATCACCGCGACCAGCTGTTGCGACGGCATCACGAACACGTAGTTGCCGCCGTTGCCCGACATCGCCCAGGCCACTTGCGGGCTGCCGTGCACGGGAAAATGGAAGCACCACCACAGATAGCCGTAGTCGGCATCGTCGCGCGCCTGTGCGTGCACGGTGAGCATCTGCCGCATCCACGCGGCCGAGATCACCTGCCGCCCCTGCCAGCGGCCTTCGTCCAGCGCCAGTTGGCCCAGCTTCGCCAGGTCGCGGCTGCGATAGCGCGTGCCGCCGCCACCCATACCGATGCCCAGCGGCGAGCGGTTCCACTGCACGGCGGTGATGCCCAGCGGCTTTTCGAGCGCCTCCGCGGCGAACGCAGCGAGCCCGCGATGGGTGGCGCGCTCGACCACGGCACCCAGGGTGAAGACGCCTGCCGTGCAATAGGCGAAGGCGCGGCCGTGCGGGCTGTCCTCCGGCCGCGTCATCCACGGCGCGAAGCCCTTGATGGGCAGGTCCAGCGCGAATTGCAGCCAGTCTTCGGTGACGTACATGCGCTCTTCGTTGCCGCTGGAGAATTCGTTGTCGTCGTTGCACTCCCACAGCGAGCTCATGGTGAGCAGGTCTTCGAGGGTGATCGCCTGCTTGCGCGGGTCGGGATGCTGCACCCGCCGCTTGTCCGGGAAGAAGTCGTACACATGCGCCTGCACGCCGCCGATCAGGCCGCGATCGATCGCCGCGCCAACCAGCAAGGCGGTGACGCTCTTGCTGGCGGAGCGGACATCGTTGAGCCGCTCCGCGTCGCCGCCGTTGAAGTAGCCCTCGTAGACGAGCTTGCCGTGCTGGGACACGACGACGCTGGTGATGCCCTTGGCGCTGCCATCGGCAAGATGGGCCTCCATCGCCGCCAGGGTCGCCATGTTCCAGTGCTGCGCACGCGCATCGTCGACGGCCCAGCCGTCGTCGCGGGCGGCTGGCGGTTGATAGTCGGCCGCGGCCAGGGAAGGAGCCGCCAGCGCGAGCGCCAGCAGCCATCGGGGAAAACGCGTGAACATGGATGTGCTCCGTGCGTGGGAAGTCGGAGCACAGCCCACCAGGACGCCGCATGAAGCGCCTGAAAAGCGTATGAAGGATTATGAAGAAGGCCAGAGCATGGACCATCGGCGCTCACCTGGGCCGTCCTTCCCCTTGAGTGCTGTCCTATGTGATCGCCTTGCAGCCGCCAGTAATCTGCCGTCCTGTTTCGAAGCAACGAGAGAAATACCTTGGACGGCTTCAGGCGTTGGTGGAAGGACTTCCGGACGGCGGTCGGTGATGGGCTGATTTCGCTGGCCCGGGGTTTCCTGAGCGCGTGCCGCCCAACCGTGCTCTGGCGCTCGGCGCTCATCAGCCTTGTTGCCCTCGGCCTTACCACCTGGTTCTTCGTTTGGCACTGGGCTCAGGCCCGGTTTCTCTCTGGCCTGTTCGGCCCTTCGTTCCTGGCATCGTCGATAGGTGGAGGCGGGTTGGGCTACGGCGGACAATCCCTGACGCCGACGATGGGACCGTACGATTTCGTTGGCGGCTTTCGAAATGTGTTCGAAATGGGCTCTGGCCTCGCTCACTCAGCCCAGCGCATAGGACAGGCGATTTTGGTCGGCGCGCTCTCCATCGTATGCAGCTACGTCTTTTGCGCCATGGCGTTGGTCGTCCTTGGCACGCGCTGGTGTCTGTTGGATCGTGTCCGTGAGCGCACAAACATGTGCCTCTCGGCACCCTCCCACGCGGAACCTGCCACACATTCACCGTCTGGAGGCGGCGCGCAGGGACAGCCCTGGCCTGGTGGCTAATATGGCAACTGACGTTTGTGGCGGGCATTTTCCTTCCGCACGTCACCATCGTCTGGGCGCTTTCCATCGCCTATCTTTGTCCATGGGTCGTCGCCAACGCCTTGTTGCGGCCGCTGCTGCCAGTGCAAACGAGAAAAGCTCTTTTGGCACGATCGAGACCTGGGCTCCTGATCGTGGGATGCGTCGCCACCATCGCCCTGTGGATACCCATCGTGAACTTCTGGGTCCCTGGACTGATGTGCTGTGCTGTCGCCCACCTTTGCAAGCGCCTGCTGCAACGGTGGCCACCGCAAGGGTGCGCGGCCACCACCGCATAAACCGAAATCAGGCGCTCAACCGCTCCGGCACCGCCGACACCACCGGCTTCTTGTGCTTGCCCGGCTCGTTGGTCTGCTCGAACACCTCGCGCACCCATTCGATAAAGCACTGCACGCGGGCGGAGAGGTGCTTCTTCTGCGGATAGACGATCCACACCGGCTTGCCGGTGGAGATGGTGTCCGTCATCACCAGTTCGAGCTTGCCGATGTCGAGCATGCAGGCGGCGATGACGTTGGGCGCCTGGGTGATGCCCAGCCCCGACACCACGGCCTGGATGACCGATTCGGCATCGTTGATCAGCAGGTGCGCGTCGATGTCCACCGACACCTGGCCGCTCGGCGTGTCGAACTGCCACTGGCGCGGCCGGCCGTTGGGCTGCACGTAGTTGATGCAGCGGTGGTTCTTCAGATCCTCGATGCTCTGCGGGGCGCCGTGTTTGGCCAGGTAATCCGGCGAGGCGAGGATCACGTTGCGCAGGTAGCCGATCTTGCGGGCGATCAGGCTGGAGTCCTCCAGCGGGCCGACCCGCACCGCACAATCGATGCCTTCCTCGTTGAGGTCGTAGGGGTAATCGCACATCGACAGCTCGAGCCGGATATCCGGGTAGCGCTGCTCGAATTCCGCCAGCCTGGGAATGATCACGGTGCGGCCCACGGCGGCCGGCGCACCGATGCGCAGCTTGCCGGTGGGCTTGCGGCTGGCATAGCCCAGGGCCTCGGTGGCCTCGGCCAGATCGGCAAGGATTTCCTTGCAACGTGCGTGGAACGAGGCCCCATCGTCGGTCAAACGCAATGATCGCGTGGAGCGGAACAACAGCCGGGCGCCCAGCTGTTCTTCCAGTCGCGACACGGCGCGGCTGACCCCGGAAGGTGTCATGCCCAACTGGGCGGCGGCGGCGGCGAAGCTCTTGGCCTCGACCACGCGGACAAACGCGGAGATTGCGGCAAAGTCTTCCATAGCTTGGATATTTACCCCATTCGTGACTGGCAGTCACTATTGCGTTGCATCATAAGCTATTTATTGAACTGGATGGTATACCTAATCTTCCGCTCCTGATCGTCGGGGTATTCCTACTTCGGCGACTCCACTCCAGGGAGCCCAACCATGAACAAACGATGGATCCTCACCGCATTCGCCCTCGCCGTGGTGGGCGGCAGCTGGGCCCTGCTGGGCCACAGCGGTGACACCCACGCCCAGGCCGGCCCGCCGCCGGCGCCCGCCGTCACGGTGGCCGAAGTGCTGGTCCGCCCGGTGGACGACGCGGACGAATTCACCGGTCGCCTGCAGGCGGTCGACACCATCCAGCTGCGTCCCCGCGTCAGCGGATATGTGGACTCGGTGCACTTCAAGGAAGGGGCGATCGTGCGAAAAGGCGATCTGCTGTTCCGCATCGACCCACGCCCCTACCAGGCCGAGGTGGACCGGCTGAACGCCAACCTGGCCGAAGCCAAGGCCAACCAGGTGCTGGCCCAGGCCAATGCGGAACGCGCCGACCGCCTGCTGGCGCAGCACGCCATCGCCAAGGAAGAAGCCGACCGCCAGCAAACCGCCGCGCAAAGCGCCAAGGCGCAGGTGGCCTCCACCACCGCCGCGCTGGACGCCGCCAAGCTCAACCTGGGCTTCACCGAAATCCGCGCGCCTATCGACGGCCGCGTGAGCAACGCCCTGGTGACGCCGGGTAACCTGGTCACCAGCAACGACGTGCTGACCAGCGTGGTGAGCATCGACCCGATCTACGCCTACTTCGACGTGGACGAGCACAGCTACCTGAAGTTCGACCGCCAGCGTCGCGAGCATGGCGCGGCGCCGCAGATCTCGATGGCGCTGGCGGACGAGAAAGGGTTTCCGCACACCGGCCGCGTCGACTTCGTCGACAACCAGCTGCGCGCGGGCAGCGGCACGATCCGCCTGCGCGCGGTGTTCGACAACGCCGACGCCAGCTACACGCCGGGCCTGTACGTCCGCATCCAGCTGCGCAGCGACAGCCGCCAGCCGCGTGCGCTGGTCGACGACCGCGCCATTGGCGCCGACCTGGGCAACAAGTTCGTGTACGTGGTCGACAAGGACCGCAAGGTGGAATACCGCCGCGTGGTCACCGGCCCGCTACTGGACGGCCTGCGCGTGGTTACCGAAGGTCTGGACGCCAAGGACACCGTGATCGTCAACGGCATCCAGCACGTGCGCCCCGGCGTGGAAGTGAACCCGACCAAGGTGGCGATGCAGTCGCGCAGCCTCGATCCGAACAAGCAGGTGGCGATGGCGGGTAACGGTAGCGGAAACAAGGCGGCGCAACAGCAGTAGTACCCGCCCCAGTTTTTGCTTCGTCATTCCTGCGAAAGCAGGAATCCAGTGACTCTACTCTGCCGTGGAAAAGGCACTGGATCCCTGCTTTCGCAGGGATGACGGAGTAGGAAAGGTAACGAACAAGTCATGGACGCCCTCTCTCTTTGAGCCGAGGGCCAGGGCCGCTTTGTCTCCGCACTCCGCGAACAACGCACCCGTTAGTACCCGCTCGCGCGGGAATGGTGCCTAAGAGCAACCAGGACGAATGCAATGAAACTCGCCCAATATTTCGTGGACAGGCCGATCCTGGCCGGCGTCCTTTCCGTGCTGATCGTCATCGCGGGCAGCATTGCGCTGTTCAAGCTGCCGATCAGCGAATACCCCGAAGTGGTGCCGCCGACCGTGGTGGTGCGCGCTTCCTATCCCGGCGCCAATCCCAAGGTGATCGCCGAAACCGTCGCCACGCCGCTGGAAGAACAGATCAACGGCGTGGAAGGCATGCTCTACACCAGCTCGCAGTCCACCAGCGACGGCGCGATGACGCTGACCGTCACCTTCGCGCTGGGCACGGACCTGGACAACGCGCAGGTGCAGGTGCAGAACCGCGTGTCGCAGGCGCTGCCGCGCCTGCCCGAGGAAGTGCAGCGACTGGGCGTGACCACGCAGAAGAGCTCGCCCGACCTCACCATGGTGGTGCACCTGATCTCGCCGGACCAGCGCTACGACATGCTGTACCTGTCGAACTATGCGCGCCTGCACATCAAGGATCAGCTCGCCCGCCTCGATGGCGTCGGCGACGTGCAGATCTTCGGCGCCGGCGAATACAGCATGCGCGTTTGGCTCGATCCCGATCGCCTGGCCACGCGCCAGCTGACCACGGGCGACGTGGTGCACGCGATCCAGGAGCAGAACATCACCGTGGCGGCCGGTGCGCTGAACGCGCCGCCGGGGCCGACCAATGCCGCGTTCCAGCTCAACATCAACACGCAGGGCCGACTGATCACCGAGGAAGACTTCCTCAACATCATCGTGCGCAAGGACGCCGACGGCTCCTTCGTGCACCTGCGCGACGTGGCGCGCGTCGAACTGGGCGCCAACAGCTATGCGCTGCGCAGTCTGCTCAACAACCAGCCGGCCGTGGCGCTGCCGATCTTCCAGCGCCCAGGTTCCAACGCCATCCAGATCTCGGACGAAGTCCGCGCGCTGATGGCCGACCTGAAGAAGGATTTCCCGCAGGGCGTGGACTACCAGATCGTGTATGACCCCACGGTATTCGTGCGCGGTTCGATCGAGGCGGTGGTGCACACGCTGTTCGAAGCGATCCTGCTGGTCGTGCTGGTGGTGATCCTGTTCCTGCAGACCTGGCGCGCGTCGATCATCCCGCTGGTCGCCGTGCCGGTGTCGCTGATCGGCACCTTCGCGGTGATGCTGATGTTCGGCTTCTCGCTCAACGCGCTGTCCCTGTTCGGCCTGGTGCTGGCCATCGGCATCGTGGTGGACGACGCCATCGTGGTGGTGGAAAACGTCGAGCGACACATCGAGCACGGACTGTCACCCAAGGAAGCCACGCGCAAGGCAATGACCGAAGTCACCGGCCCCATCGTGGCGACAGCGCTGGTGCTGTGCGCGGTGTTCGTGCCGGCGGCCTTCATCAGCGGCCTGACCGGCCAGTTCTACCGCCAGTTCGCGCTGACCATCGCCATCTCCACGGTGATCTCGGCCTTCAACTCGCTCACGCTGAGCCCGGCGCTGTCGGCCCTGCTGCTGCAGGAACATGGCGCGCCGAAGGACAAGCTGAGCCGCTTCATCGACCGTGCATTCGGGTGGCTGTTCCGTCCATTCAACCGCCTGTTCGTCACCAGCGCCAACCGTTACGTGGGCGGTGTGAAACGCATCCTGCGCTCGGGCGGCATCGCGCTGGTCATCTACGGCGGTCTCGTGTTGCTGGGCCTGTTCGGCTTCGCCCACGTGCCGACCGGTTTCGTGCCGGCGCAGGACAAGCAGTACCTGGTGTCGTTCGCGCAGCTGCCGGATGCCGCCTCGCTGGACCGTTCGGAAGACGTGATCCGCCGCATGAGCGACATCGCGCTCAAGCAGCCGGGCGTGGAGAGTGCGGTGGCGTTCCCGGGCCTGTCGATCAACGGCTTCACCAACAGCACCAACTCCGGCATCGTGTTCGTGACGCTCAAGCCGTTCGAGGAACGTCGCGATGCATCGCTGTCGGCCGGTGCCATCACCGCGGCCCTGCAGCAGAAGTACGCGGGCATCCAGGACGCCTACATCGCGATCTTCCCGCCGCCGCCGGTCAACGGCCTGGGCACCATCGGCGGCTTCCGCCTGCAGGTGGAGGACCGTTCGGATGCGGGCTTCGAGGAGCTGTACAAGCAGACCCAGGGCCTGATCCAGGCCAGCACCAAGGTGCCTTCGCTGGCGGGGCTGTTCTCCAGCTACCAGGTGAGCGTGCCGCAGATCGACGCGAACGTGGATCGCGAAAAGGCGAAGGCCGAAGGCGTGGACCTGAGCGATGTCTACCAGACCATGCAGGCCTACCTGGGCTCGCTCTACGTGAACGACTTCAACCGCTTTGGCCGTACGTACCAGGTGAACGTGTCCGCGGAACCGAGCTACCGCCACGAGGCGAGCGACATACTGCAACTCAAGACGCGCAGCGCCTCGGGTGAAATGATTCCGCTGGGTTCGTTCCTCACCGTGAACCAGACCGTGGGCCCGGATCGCGTGCAGCACTACAACGGTTATCCCACCGCCGAGATCAACGGCGGGCCGGCACCGGGCTACAGCAGTGGCCAGGCGCAGGCAGCCATCGAAAAACTGGCGGCGGAGAACCTGCCCAACGGCATGACCTTCGAGTGGACCGAGCTGACCTATCAGCAGATCCTCGCCGGCAACACCGCGGTGCTCGTGTTCCCCTTGTGTGTGCTGCTGGTGTTCCTGGTGCTGGCCTCGCTGTACGAAAGCCTGCTGCTGCCGCTGGCGGTGATCCTGATCGTGCCGATGGTGCTGCTGTCCGCGATCTCCGGCGTGTGGATCTCCGGCGGCGACAACAACATCTTCACCCAGATCGGCCTGATCGTGCTGGTGGGCCTGGCGTGCAAGAACGCGATCCTGATCGTGGAGTTCGCCCGCGAAGCGCAGATCATCGAAGGCATGGACCGCACGCAGGCCGTGCTGGAAGCGGCCCGCCTGCGACTGCGCCCGATCCTGATGACCTCGTTCGCTTTCATCATGGGCGTGGTGCCGCTGGTGACCTCGCACGGCGCCGGCGCGGAAATGCGCCACGCGATGGGTGTAGCGGTGTTCTCGGGCATGTTGGGCGTGACCTTCTTCGGCCTGATCTTCACTCCGCTGTTCTACGTGATGGTGCGCGGCTGGGGCGAACGCATGAGCGAACGCCGCCGCGCCCGCCGGACTGCGCGCCTCGCGCAGGCCAATCTGATTGAGGAGCACTGATATGTCCTTCTTCAAGAACCTCAAAACCACACTTCTCCCTCTCCCCGCTGGGGCACGCGGGGAGCGGCCATGGATGGCCGCTGCTCTGAGGAGCGAGGAGAGGGCCGGGGTGAGGGGCCAATCCGGCGATGACCTCGCCACCGGCGTCGGTTTCATGGATCTGGCCGCAGGCAATTCGCCCGCATGCGCTCCCGTTTCTCGCCGTAGTGCAGCCAAAAAAGTCACCGCCATCGCCGCCGCCATCATGCTTTCCGGTTGCGTCAGCGTCGGCCCCGACTACCACGCGCCGCAGGAAAAGCCGGTGGCCCTGCAAGGCGTCAACGCGCAGGAGTCCACGCAGACCTTCCAGGCGCAGTGGTGGAAGCAGTTCAACGACCCCACGCTGGATACCTTGATCCAGCGCGCGGCCGCGAACAGCCCGGACCTGAAGATCGCCTTCGCCCGCCTGCGCGAATCGCGTGCGTTGCTCGGCGTAGCCAAGTCGCAGCAGATCCCCGACGTGCAAACCGTGGCGAACTATTCGCGCAGCCGCGAGCAGCAACCAGGCTTCACCGACCAGCGCACCACCATCACCAGCTACCAGGCCGGCTTTGACGCCAGCTGGGAGATCGACCTGTTCGGCGGCGTGCGCCGTTCGGTGGAAGCCGCACGCGCGGATGCCGGCGCCAGCGAGGCTTCGCTGCAGGACGCGCAGGTGACGTTGTTCGCCGAAGTCGCGCGCTACTACTTCGACCTGCGCGGCGTGCAGCTGCGCATCGACGTGGCCAACCGCGACATCGAGAACCAGCGCGAGACGCTGCGCCTGATCCACGCCCGCAACGACATCGGCACGGTGTCCGAGCAGGACGTGGCCAGCGCCACGGCGCGCCTGAAGTTCGTCGAGGCGCAGCTGCCCACGCTGCAGACGCTGGCGCAGAACGACATGTCGCGTCTGGCCGTGCTGCTTGGCGAACGTCCGGGTGAACTGGACGTCGACCTGTCGCCGCAGAAGTTCCAGCCCATCGACGTGGCGCTGGATATCGGCAACGCCGGCGACGTGCTGCAGCGCCGCCCCGACGTGCGCGTGGCAGAACGCGAGCTCGCCGCGGCGAACGCGCGCATCGGCGTGGCCAAGGCCGACTACTACCCGCACATCACGCTGGGCGGTTTCCTGGGCTTTCTCGCCGGCCGCAGCAACGACTTCGGCGGTGCACAGTCGCGTGCATGGTCGATCGCGCCGAGCATCTCGTGGTCCGGCCTGAATGTGCAGCGCGTGCGTTCCAACGTGAAGGCGAGCGAGGCACGTTCCGATGCCGCGCTGGCCAACTACCAGCGCACAGTGCTGCAGGCCGTGGAAGACGTGGACAACGCCATCGTCGGCTACAACCTGCAGCGCGAGCGCGTGCTGAAGCTGCAGGACCAGGTGACCAACAGCCGTCACGCCGCCGACCTGGCGCGCATCCGCTACAACGAAGGTGCCGCCGACTTCCTGCAGCTGCTCGACGCCGAGCGCACGCAGCTGGAGGCGGAAGATTCGCTGGCCGATGCGCAGGCCTCGATCAACCTGCGTGCCGTGTCGGTATACAAGGCGCTGGGCGGCGGCTGGCAGGCCTGCGCCAGCGAGCGTTGCGACCAGCTGGCCGCGACGCCATGAGCGCGGTGGCGTTTCCGGGGAGGCCATCGCGACGCCGCACGCTCGCGCCCGAACCGGAACCGTCACAACGCGTGGCGCTGGTCAGCGGCGCGAATCGTGGGCTGGGTTTTGAAGTCTCGCGCCAGCTCGCCGCCACCGGCGTCACCGTACTGCTGGGCGCGCGCAAGCCCTTGCTCGGCGAGAAGGCCGCGCGGCAGCTGCGCCGCGAAGGCGGCACGGTGATCTCCGTGCCGCTGGACGTCACCTCGCCCGACAGCGTGCGCGAACTGGCGGCACACATCGATAGCGAATATGGTCGCCTCGACATCCTCGTGAACAATGCCGGCGCGTACTTCGATATCGACGACCAAGCCTCGTCCGTCGACCTGGACATCGTGCGCCAGGCGCTGGAAACCAACCTGCTCGGCGCGTGGCGACTCACCGAAGCCATGCTTCCGCTGATGCAGCGCCACGGCTACGGCCGCATCGTGAACGTGTCCAGCGGTTGCGGCGCGGTGGAAAGCGAAGGCGCCAGCTGCCCTGCCTATCGCGTGTCCAAGGCCGCGCTCAACAGCCACACGCGCATGCTGGCCGCGGAACTCGCCGGCAGCGGCATCCTCGTCAATGCCGTGTGTCCGGGCTGGGTCGCCACCGACATGGGCGGCCATGGCGGCCGCCCTGTGGCCGACGGCGCCGAAGGCATCGTATGGGCGGCCATGCTGCCCTCGCGGCCGGCCGTCAACGGTGGCTTCTTCCGCGATCGGCAGCGCATCGATTGGTGATATTCCGCTTTACACCATTTATCAGCATAAGGAAGGCTGTCATGTCGCACGATCGATCGACCCATCAACGCATCGTCCTCGCCAACCGTCCCTACGGAGAGCCGACGCTGCAGGATTTCCGCGTTGAAACAGCCGCCATACCCCACCCCGCCGAGGGCCAGCTGCTGCTGCGCACGCTCTATCTCTCGCTTGATCCCTATATGCGCAATCTCATGGATGAGGCGGGCACCAGCTATGCGTCGGCCGTACCTGTCGGTGCAGCCATGGTTGGCGGCACGGTGAGTCGCGTCGAGGTATCCAGGCATCCGGACTTCCAAGCCGGTGACCTGGTGCTGGGTTCGTCGGGTTGGCAGGAATACGCCTTGGCCGACGCGGCGGAACTGACCCATCTCCACGACATGGCCAGGCCGTCGCTCGCGCTCAGCGGCCTGGGCATGACCGCATTCACCGCCTACGTGGGTCTGCTGGACATCGGCACGCCCAAGGCCGGTGAGACCGTGGTAGTGGCGGCAGCCACGGGCGCCGTCGGCGCCATGGTCGGCCAGATCGCGAAGCTCAAGGGCGCGCGCGTGGTGGGCATCGCGGGCGGCGCAGACAAATGCGCGTACGCGGTGGACGAACTCGGCTTCGATGCCTGCGTGGACCGCCGCGATCCCGCCTTTGCGGAACAGCTCGCCGCCGCCTGCCCCGACGGCATCGATGTCTATTTCGAGAACGTCGGCGGCGCCGTGTTCGACGCGGTGCTGCCGCTGTTGAATATCGGCGCACGCGTGCCGGTGTGCGGTTTCATTGCGCATTACAACGACAAGGCCTCGGCCGGCCCGGACCGTTTGCCGGCGGTGACTTCGGCGATCCTGCAGAAGCGCATTCGCATGCAGGGCTTCATCATCCTCGATCACTACGCCACGCGGTTCGATGCGTTCCGCCGCGACATGGAGGCATGGATCGCCAGCGGCCAGGTCAAGGTGCGCGAGGACATGGTGGAGGGTCTGGAGAACGCACCGGCCGCATTCATCGGCCTGCTCCAGGGTCGCAACTTCGGCAAGCTGGTGGTGCGCGTCGCACAGGACTGAGCGAACACGACCAAAACCGGCGCCACGCGACTACAGCGGTTGGCGGTAGACGATAAACCCCGACTTCTGGGCCAGCTTGTCGTACAGCTGCATGGCCGTTGCGTTGGTCTCATGCGTCTGCCAGTACACGCGCGAGGCGCCCGCTTCGCGGGCCTGCGCGTAGACGGCCTCGATCAGCGCGCGGCCCACGCCCAGGCCGCGTGCTTCCGGCACAGTGAACAGGTCCTGCAGATAGCAGCTGTTCGCAGGATGTGTGGTGTTGCGGTGGAAGAGGTAATGCGCAAGGCCGAGCAGCTGGCCGTCGCGTTCGGCCACCAGCGCATGCATCGGTTCGGCGGGATCGAGAAAACGCATCCATGCGACGCGCGTGAATTCGTCCGGCAAGGCCGTATCCCCGCTGCGGCCGTAGAACGCGTTGTAGCCGTCCCACAGCGGTTTCCAGGCGACAAAGTCGCTGTCGGTCACGGCGCGGATGACGAGTGCGCTGCTCATCGTGGGATCAGCGTTGCACCATGCGCGCGAACCAACGCCAGCCGCGCACGCGCTCGGCCACGAGCTTGGCGCTGGTGAGCATGGGCACGGCCAGCAGCGCACCCGGAATGCCCCACAGCCATCCCCAGATCAGCAGCCACAGCAGGATCGCGATGGGGCTGAGCCGCATGCGGTGTCCCTGGATCAACGGCGTGACCACGTTGCCCTCGAACGCCGTGATGCCGGCGAACGTAAGCGCGGGCAGCAACGCCGCGCCCGCCTGGTTGAAATTGAGCAGGCCCACCACCGCCAGCACGGCCGTGGTGCTGATCGCGCCCACGTAGGGGATGAAGTTGGCGAGCATGGCCACGGTGCCCCACAGCAGCGGATCGGGCATGTGGTACAGCCACAGCATGCCTGCCGTCACCGCGCCGAGCGCGGCGTTGATCAGGGTGGCGGTGAGGATGTAGCGCGACACTTCATACTGAATGCCGCGCACTACCGACACCGCGTGCCGCTTGTAGCCAAAGCTTGGCGAGGCCTCGACCAGCCGCCGCAGCATCAGGTCGCCGTAGACCAGGAAGAAGAACACCAGCAACACCACCGTGAGCACGCCCGCCAGCACCTTCGGCGTGGTGGCGACCACATCCCAGAGGGTGATGGACAGCGGCGACTGCGCCGAGCCCTGCACGCGCGTCGGGCCGGTGAGACCCTGCGTAGCGCGGTTGGCGGCTTCCAGCGGCTGCAGCACGCTGCGCAGCTTGGGCAGGAAGCCGCGAATGGCCGTGGGCGCTTCGTGCACCCAGCCCAGGGCCGGCTGCGTGAGCATGCCGATGCCCGAACCGATGGCGGCGATCAGGCCGATGGTCAGCACGCTGGCCGCGAGCCAGCGCGGAATGCCCAGATGCGCGCAGCGCGCCACCAGCGGATTCAGCGCCAGCCCGATGAAGGAGGCCAGCACCAGCGGTATCAGCAGCTGCTTGGTGAGGGTCACCGTGTACAGCAGCGCCAGCGCCAGGAAGATGTTGAGCACGATGCGGATGCCGCGCAGGTGACGGCGCGCGCTTTGCGTGCGCTGCACGCGCATCAGGTTCGTCCGCGGCTCGCGGCGGGGCACCATGGCTTCAATGGGCAAATCCGGCGCCGCCGCGTCGCCCTGGTCGACCGGCGGTGGCGGCGGCGTAGGCGTGTTCATGACGGCTCGGTGCCGTCCTGCATGAACTCGGCCACCATGCGCATGGCCTGACCGGCCACCTCGGCGGCGGTGCCGCTCAGCAAGGCGCCCAGGCCGGGCACGCGCAGCGGATGCACGTTGAGCTGGCCGAGCACGAAACCCGCGCCCGCCGCCACGCCCACGGTGGTCAGCGGATAGCGCCGGCCGCGCGACAGCAGCGCCTGCGCGGGTCGGGCCAGTTCCTCGCGAGCGTCCTGCACGCGGCCTTGCGCATCGCGTACCGCGTGCAATTGCTTGATGAGGCTCATGGCACGTCCTCCGGGCGGGATGGACCCTGCGCATCGGAACGGCGCAGGGCGTCGCGCATCATCGCATTCCATTCGCCCCGCGTCGCGGGCAAGGTCATCCAGTGCATGCAGCGGCGGAACAGCAGCAGCGCGCCGCCCAGAAAGGCCAGCTCCACCACGGCGAGCGCGGCCAGCGCCCACGTCCACGAACCGAACCATTGCGCCAGCAGCCAGCCGATCAGGCCCAGCAGGGTCAAGCCGAGGCCCACGCCCGCCACGGTGGCGACCAGTCCGGCGACGAGTATCCAGTGCACGGCGCTGCGGGCCAGGCCCAGCTCGGCCGACAACAGCTTGAGCTGGGCACCGAACAACGTCTGGAAAGCGCGACCGAGGCGGCCGATGTCGTCCAGCAGCCCCGGCGGCGCAGCAGGTGGCGTCTCGTCAGGCGAGGCGGGCGCGTCATCGCGTCCGGTCTGGTCCATCCACTATCCCCAGGTAGCTACGGCTGTCAGCGGCGAAGTATGCGGCCAAGCAGCCAGCCGGCGCCAAGCGCGATGGCCACGGATTGCACGGGCTTCTCGCGCACGTAGTCGCGGGCGCGCTCCAGCCATTCGTCGGCGCGGTCGATGGCGTCGTCGTAGGCTTCGCGGCCGCGCTGGCGATATTCGTCGGCCTTCTCGGTGGCGCGCGTGGCGGCGTCGGCGGCCTTGTCGGTGGCGCGGTGCAGGCTTTCCTCCACGTGGTCAGCCGCGCGCTCGACGGCTTCCTTGGTGTTGGTCACGGCGTGCGTGGTGGCCTGCTTGATGCGCTCGGCGCGCTCTTCGATGCGATCGGCGGGCGTGGTTTCCTCGTTCGCCTGGACTTGCTTGTTCATGACGTTCTCCGTTGAGGCGGACATTCACTGTAGCCAAAATGGTCAACCGGGCGCATCGGACGATGCCGCTGTGTCGTGCCGTCGCTCAGCTCGCGCGACGGAAGAACGCGATGATGGCCAGGATCAGGAAGACGATGAAAAGGATCTTCGCAATGCTCGCGGCGGCGCCGGCGATACCGGTGAAACCGAACAGGGCTGCGATGATGGCGATAACCAGGAATACCAGGGCGTAATGGAGCATGGCGCGATCCTCTCTGTGGGCGCATGACGTCATCCCTGCGCCATTCACCCACAGCCCATGCCTCCCGAGCGTGAAAATGACCTGAGGCCGCGTGCACCTTTGGTCACTGTTCACGCTCGCGCCGACGCCGTTCAGGCGGCCGAGGGATTGATCGCGTAGCTGCCCATGATTTCCGCTTCGGCCAGCACGTGGCCGTCCATCGCCGCGCGCAATTCGTTCACGGTGAAACCATCGGCCAGGCGGAGGTTTTCCACGTCCAGCGCGTATAGGCGGAAATGGTAGTGATGCACGATGCTGTCGTTCCACGGCGGGCACGGGCCGTCGTAGCCCAGGTATTCGCCGGCCATGTCGGCATCGCCCGCGAACCAGCCGGTGTAGTCGTTCTTGCCCTGCACGCTGCCGGGCGGGCCGTAGGGCGCGCGCTTGCCGCGCGGCACGATGCCATCGCTGCAGGCGCCTTCGGCCAGCTCACCGCATTCCACCGGAATATTGGCCATCAGCCAGTGGACGAATTCCACGCGCGGCAGGTCGGCCGGCACCGTGCGGCCTTGCATGTTCACGTCGTCGGGCTTGCTCGGTACGTCGAAGTCCAGGCAGGTGAGCACGAACGAACGCGTGGCGTGCGGCGCGTCTTTCCAGGCGAGGTGCGGGCTGAGATTGTCCGACAGGGCGAAGGGCTCGCCGCGCTTGCCGAAGGCAAGTCGCGCCGGCATCGGCTGCCCGTGTTCGAAACTATCGCTGCGCAGTTGCAAGGTGGTTCTCCCGGATCATGGTCAAATGATGAGTATCGCGTCGCCGCGCAGGCGCCGCATCAGTGCTTTTCGTAGGTCACGCGGTAGACCGCGCCCGCCAGGTCGTCGCTCACCAGCACGCTGCCATCGGGCAGCGGCTGCACATCCGCCGGGCGGCCCCAGGCCTGCTCGTTCTGCTGGAAGCCTTCCAGCAGCGGCTCGTACGCAGTGACCTTGTCGCCGCTGAGGTGCACGGCCATCACGCGGTAGCCGGATTTCTTGGTGCGGTTCCACGAGCCGTGCTCGGCCACGATGATCGCGCCCTTGTAGCTGGCCGGGAACTGCGAGCCCTCATAGAAGCGCATGCCGAGCGAGGCGACGTGGGCGCCCAACTTGTAGACCGGCGGCGCGTAGTCCTTGCAGTTCTTGCCCTGGCCGAATTCCGGATCGAGCGTGTCGCCCTGGTGGCAGTAGGGAAAGCCGAAGTGCTCGCCGACGCGCGACAGGCGGTTGAGCTCGTCGCTGGGCATGTCGTCGCCCATGAGATCGCGGCCGTTGTCGGTGAACCACAACTGCTTCGTCTTCGGCTGCCAGTCGAAGCCGACGGTGTTGCGGATGCCGTAGGCGACGTCTTCCAGCCCCGTGCCGTCGGCATTCATGCGCGTGAGCTTGGCGTAGTCCTTGCCCTTGTCGCAGACGTTGCACGGCGCGCCGATGGGCACGTAGAGCTTGCCGTCCGGGCCGAAGGCGATGAACTTCCAGCCGTGGTGCGTCTCGGTGGGAAACTTGTCGTACACCACTTCCGGCTTCGGCGGGCTGTCGAGATGGTTCTCGATGTCGCGCAGCACGAGGATCTTGCTCACCGCGGAGATGTACAGGTCACCGTTCTTGAACGCCACGCCCACTGGCAGCTGCAGGCCGCTGGCGATGACGCGCACCTTGTCGGCGTGTCCGTCGCCCTTGCTGTCGGTGAGCGCATAGACCTTGCCCGCGCTGTTGGAACCGACGAACACGGTGCCCTTGGCGCCCAGCGTGATCTCGCGCGCGTTGGGCACCTGATCCGAATACACCGCCACGTGGAATCCCGGCGGCATCGTGAGCTTGTCCAGCTGCGGCGCAGCCATGGCGGCGTGGACGGCGAACAAACCGAACAGACCAAGAATCAACTTGCGCATGGAACGGCACTCCATGGGGGAGTCCCGAAGCGTAACGCCATGGCTGCGACAGCGAAACGCTTCAGGGCAGATCGGGCAGCGTGTAATGCAGATCGTAGGAATGCACGCCGTTGGCGACCGTGATCGACAGCGTGCCGGCGATGCCCGCCAACTCGTCGGTGCCCGAGTCCGGCACGATGGCGATGCTCAGCTGCGGCGTGCCGCGGTGCATGGTGCCGTTATGCTGCAGCGCGAAACTGCCCTGGCGGCCTTGCAGGCTGGCCTTGACCCGCTCCATCGCCACATAGCCGGCCGAACCGTCCACGGCGGTGCCCATGGCCAGCATCTGTCCGCGGCCCAGCCCCTGCATGTCGCCCTGGAACTGTTTTTCGATGGCCATGCGCCCGACGCCAGGATCGCCCACGCCGTCCTCTGCTGGCTGCGGGGTGATCTTTACTTCGAACGTACCCTTGGCGTGCGCCATGTATTTCCCTCCCTTGGATGTGACCCGCGATGGTGACGCGGACGATGCGACGCGATTGTGACGGCCTGCGCATGCCCCGTCCGCACGCTGCGTGCCGCTACGCCGAGGCGATCGTGTTGAATCGCGCCGCGATGTAGTCGTCGGTGAAGCTGGTCATGTCCCAGCCGCGGATGAAGCCGCAGTGGCCGCCATAGGTGGCGATGTCCAGCTCGATGTTAGCCGGAAGCTGCAGCTTCTCGAACGCGTCCACCGGAATGACGGGGTCGTCGCGCGCGGTGAGGATGGTGCACGGGACGTGCATGTCCTCCAGCGCTCGGCCCGCCACGGAATAGCCGTCCAGATAGGCTTCGAGCGAACCGAAATCGGTGTGCCGCGCCACCAGCGCCGCGGTGAGCCCGCGCAGGTTCTGCTTGAGCTCGGCCAGCTCGAAGTATTCGCGCTGCGGGAACGCCGCCTGCTTGGCCTGCAGGGAGCGCCGCCACTTGTGCATGAAGTACGCCTGGTAGAACCACGGCGCCGAGGCTTCGAGCGAGAACAGGCCCTCGCCCGGATCGATGATCGGGCACACCGCCAGCGCATAGCTCAGCGGAAGGCCGGCCGCCGGCGCGCGCATGGCGGCGCGCAGCGCGAAATTGCCGCCCAGCGAAAAACCGGCCAGCGCCATGGGCCGCGCCGGAAAACGCTGGGCGATGTCGCCCAGCGCATGCACCACCTCGTCGATGCGGCACGAATGGAACAGCGCTTCGTTGAGGTGATGGCTGTCGCCGTGGTCGCGGAAATTCAGGCGGAAGATGTCCCAGCCATCGGCCAGCAGGCGGCTGCCGGTCTGCAACACATAGGTGGAATCGACGCTGCCTTCCCAGCCGTGGAACAGCACGGCCAGGCCGCGCGATTGGGGTTGCGCCGTCTGCGCGGTGTACGCACCCGTGAGCCGCACGCCGTCGCCGCCATCCACCATCATCGGCTGCGAACCCTGCAGCACGGTCCGGGCTGCCTTGGGCAGCAGCAGGCGGCGCACGCCGCTGGAGGACAGCATGGTCTGGATATGGCCGCTGCGCAGCGGCCTTGGCGGCAGAAAATCCTTTCCCCTGGGTAGCGTCATGCTTGGTTTTCGTGGGTCGTCTTGTCTTCCAGCGCCAGCGCGATGCGCTCGCGCGCGGTTTCCGCCATGCGGCGGCGCGCATCGGGCGTGGCCGGCACCGGCTCGAGGAAATGCACCTCGGCGTCCAGCGGCGCTTCGCCCAGCAGGCGCAGGAAGTTCTGCATGAAGTTTTCGTGCTCGCGGAAGCCGGCGTCGATGACGCGGCGACCGTCGCGCGCGAAGCGCAGGGCCACCGGCTGCACCGGCACTTCGGCGTCGAGCGCGGCCTGGAAGATGCGCGCATGGAACACGCGCAGCACGCCGTTGTGGCCGGTGCCGCCCTCCGGGAACACCGCCACGGAACGGCCCGCACGCAGGCGATCCACCATCACCTGCATCACCGCCGCCAGCGAATGATTGCTGCCGCGGCGGTGGAAGATGGTGCCGCCCGCGGAGGCCAGCCAGCCCACCAGCGGCCAGCTGGCGATTTCCGCCTTGGCGACGAAGCAGGCGGCGCGCTGGCTGTGCAACAGCTCGATGTCGATCCACGACGTGTGGTTGGCGACGAACAGCACCGGATCGGCCAGCGGCGTGCCGACCCGCACCGAGCGCAAGCCGAAGATGCGCAGCAAGGCGGTGGACCACCAGCGGATGGTGCGATGCGCAAACGGCTCGCGGCCGTTCTTCATCACCACGTCGCGGCGCCAGGTCAGCACCAGCGAACAGAGCAGGATGCCAAGCACCACGTGCAGCAGCAGCAGGGGCACTCGCCACAGGTAGCGCAAGGGTCGCATCAGGTCTCGGCGGGCAGGGGCGGTGAGGGAATGGCTATTCATCAGTACCGGTTAGTTTAGCGTTAGTCGATCCCGAAGCGCCCATTTGCGGGATCAACGTTCCAGCTGCCCCAGCGGCAGGGCCGAGGAGTGTTTGACCGTGCGCAGGACAAAGCTGGAGTTGACGTCCGCCACGCCCGAGGCGTTCAGCAGCCGGTCCAGCAGGAAGCGCGAGAAGTCCTGCAGATCAGCCACATAGACGTGCAGCAGGTAGTCCATGTCGCCGGTCAGCGCATAGCAGGACACCACCTGGGGCCAGTCGTTCACCAGGGCCACGAAGCGCTCGACGGCGGCGCTCTCGTGCTTGGTCAGCTGCACGCGGACGAAGGCCTGCAGGCCGAGCCCCACCGCCTGGGGGTCCACCTGTGCGCTGTACCCCGCCAGCACGCCCTCGCCCTCCAGCTTCTGGAGCCGGCGCAGGCACGCCGAGGGCGAGAGGCTGACCTTGTCGGCCAGCTCGGCATTGGTGATGCGTCCGTCCGACTGGAGGACGGCCAGAATCCGCAGATCGGTGCGGTCCAGAGTAACCATGGCAACAAATCTCCATAGATACGCAGGGTAAAACACGATTATTGCGCAAATGGCGTCACTTGATGCAACAAAACAAGCATCGTGCGCGGCAATCAGCCTATGCTGGCAGAGCCAAAACTAGCGGGTATGTCGCCAGGAGCACGCCATGAACACCACGCCGCGCCGCGTAGAACATCAGCAGACCGACCGTGGCTATGTGCCTGTGTATGCCACGGGCGTCGTGGAGCAACCGTGGGCGGACTATTCCCGCACCGATCACGAAGTGTGGGACACCCTCTACAAGCGCCAGCGCGACCTGCTGCCGGGCCGGGCCTGCCAGGAGTTCCTGGATGGCGTGGAGCGCTTCGGCCTGGGCGATGGCGGCATCCCGAAGTTCGCCGACCTGAACAAGGTGCTGGGCGCCACCACCGGCTGGGAGCTGGTCGCGGTGGAGGGGCTGCTGCCGGACGAGGTGTTCTTCGATCACCTTGCCCATCGCCGCTTCCCGGTGAGCTGGTGGATCCGGAAGCCCGACCAGCTCGACTACCTCAGCGAGCCCGACCTGTTCCACGACCTGTTCGGCCACGTGCCGCTGCTGCTCAACCCAGTGTTCGCCGACTACATGCAGGCCTACGGGCGCGGCGGCATGAAGGCCTTCGCGATCGGGCCCGAAGCGCTGATGAACCTCACGCGGCTGTACTGGTACACGGTGGAATTCGGCCTGATCAATACTAAGGAAGGCATGCGCATCTACGGCGCGGGCATCGTCAGCTCCAAGGGCGAGTCGATCTATTCGTTGGACTCGGCCTCGCCCAACCGCATCGGCTTCGACCTGGAGCGCGTGATGAGCACGCGCTACCGCATCGATACCTTCCAGCAGACTTATTTCGTGATCGACAGCTTCGAGCAGCTGTTCGACGCCACGCGTCCCGACTTCACGCCCATCTACGCGAAACTGCGCGAGACGGAAGCGCACAAGGCCGGCGACGTGCTGGACGGCGACCGCGTATTCACGCGCGGCAACCGCGAGGGCTGGGCGACCAACGCCGACAACTGATCGCCACGCGCCGTCACGCGAGGAAAGGAAAGGCCCGCCATCGTGCGGGCCTTTTTCTTTTCCGCCTTCACACCTGCGTCCGAATGCCCTACACGCACATGATCTGGATCAAGGGTAGACAACGACTTCCTAACGACCATGGCCTTGTCACCAACGAAAACACGATGGAACAACGCCATGAAAGCCCTGCTTCCCCTTGCCCTTGCCGCCACGCTCGGCGCGCTCGCCATTCCCGCCGCCCACGCGGAAGGCAATGATTCCTGGGTCGTCCGCATCGGCGGCACCGTGGTCGCGCCCAAGAGCAACAACGGCACCCTGGCCGGCGCGCGCGCGGATGTGAGCAGCAGCACGCGCCCCACCATCGACCTTGAATACATGATCACGCCGAACTGGGGCGTGGACGTGCTCGGCGCCTCGCCGTTCCTGCACGACGTCAGCCTCGCCGGCCTGGGTACGGTGGCCCGCACCAAGGAACTGCCGCCGACCTTCGGCATCAACTACCACTTCATGCCGAACCAGGCGTGGTCGCCCTTCCTGGGCTTGGGCGTCAACTACACCAACTTCTTCGGCACCCATGCCACGGGCGCGCTGTACGGCAACAGCGTGAGCATCGCCAACAGCTGGGGCCCGGCAGTGCGCGCCGGCTTCGACATGAAGATCTCGGAGAAGTGGCTCGCCACGGTGGACGTGCGCTGGGCCTACATCGAGAGCGACGTGAAGCTCAACAACACCAAGATCGGCACGGCCAAGATCGACCCCATCGTGTTTGGCGCCAGCGTGGGCTACCGGTTCTAAGGGGAGACCAGTCGGCAAGGAAGCTGCAGGGGCCCTTCGCGAGAAGGGCCCTTTTTCATGCCTTCACATGCACTAGCCGCGCTTCCACTCGTCCACGGTCAGCACCTGCGCGATGCGCTTGCCGTCCCAGCGGTACATCAGGTGCTGCGCCTGCACGCACGGCGCGACGCGATCGGGATAGAACACCGCCACGCATTCACCGCCGGCATGACGCACGCTGTCGTAGACCAGCCCATCCGAGCCTTCCTTGCGCAGCCTGCGCGCGAGTGCGACGCCGGCGGCGTAGTTGTCCGGATCGTGCTCGGCCTTCCAGCCCCCGCGCAGGTCGTGCAGCTTCGCCTGGATGCTGGTGCTGTAGCAGCGCATTTCGATGTCGCACGGCGGTTCGGCCGTGGCGGCGAGGAACAGCTCGCGGTGATAGACCGTTTCCTCCACCGCGGTGGCCACGCTGTGCGCGGCGTAGAACACGCCCCAGGTGCCGTCGGAAAAACGGCTGCCTTCGGGGTTGAGATGCGTGAACGCCGCCATCACCGGCGTAGTGCCCGGACCGCTGATGCGCCGCTCCGGCGACACCAGGTGCAGGTCGCCGATTTCATTGCGCAGGCGCGGATTGGTCATCGCCTCGATGGCGTACAGCGCTTCCAGATCGCCCGGCTCGGCGATGCGGTCGAACACGCCGATGGGCGGAAAGCGACTGGGAACGATGCGATAGGCATGGCTCCAGCGGATGCGTTTGAGCGGTGGAATGTCGGCCATGACGTGGATCTCTCACGCGATCTGCCAGAGGAAAGGAGTATGGCGGAGAGCGGTATCGCGGGTTGCGACGTGGGGCTGGGAACGAGGAACGAGTGAAGAGGAGTGAGAAGTGAGAGTCGCGATCCCCCGCTCTCTCTCGCTTCTCACTCCTCTTCACTCACTTCCAGCTCCTCAACCGCGTTGGGCGTCGAGGTACTGGCGCACCACGTAAAGGTCGGCCACGTTGCCCGAAAGCATGCGTTCCAGCGCCGAATGGCCGCCGAACGTCGCGGCCTGGTTCGCGCGATGCACCCAGCCGTCGGCCTGGTCGGGGTCGGGAAACAGGATCTGCAGGTCCTTGAAGATGCCCAGCAGGTAGCTGATGCGTTCCAGGGTGTCGCGCCCCAGCGTGCCGCTCTGCAGTCGCTTCCACTTGTAGAAGGTGGACTCCGGCGGATCGCCCAGCAGGCGGCGCTGGTCGGCGATGCGCAGGTTCCAGCGCTCGGCGATGTTGAAGAAGGCGCGCAGCGCGGGGCCGCCGAGATCGGTGGCGGGATGGCTTTCGGGTTGGAGATGAGCCGCCATGGTTCGACTCTCCCTGTGAAGTTGTGATCAACTTTACTTCATTGGTGCATTTTTCGCCAGTGGGCCAGTCATCGGCCGTTCGGCCAGTACAGGCGCCTCCCGGCCCGCCGCATACTCGCCCCGCCCCGTCGGGAGGAACCGCCATGCGTAGCCACGCCCTTGCCGCCGCGATCCTGCTCTCCGCCTGCGCCCTCGCCGCCCATGCGGAAGTGAAGGAGGCCGCGCTGGACCACCTGCTGATCCAGGACACCCGCACCGTCCATGCGTCGCCCGACAAGCTCTACGCCGCACTGACCGACGTCGGCCGCTGGTGGAACAGCGAACACACCTATTCCGGCGACGCCACGCACCTGAGCCTGAAGGCCGAGGCCGGCGGATGCTTCTGCGAACGCTGGGATGGCCAGAGCGTGGAGCATGGCCGGGTGATCTGGGCGGCGCCAGGCCACGTGATCCGCCTCGATGCCGCATTGGGACCGTTGCAGGCCATGGCCGTGCAGGGCGTGATGACCTTCACCCTTAAACCCGCGCCGGGCGGCACGGCGCTGCAATTTGACTACCGCGTCAACGGCTCCGCGGCCAGCGGGCTCGACAAGATCGCGCCCGCGGCCAACGCGATGTGGATGGACCAGTTGCAGCGTCTGCAGCGCTATGCGGAAAAAGCGGCGCCGTGAAGCGGCGCCGGCCATCACGCCATTCCGCTATCGCGGGAATGACGTGATGGCTCCTCTGCTCCGTTACTTCTTTCCGCCCTTGTCCTTCCCGCAGTCACAGCCGAAATCCGGCTCCGGGCCGCCCTCGGCAATGAAACGGTCGATGCGCTTCTCCAGCACCGGCAGCGGCACGGAGCCGATCTGCAGCACGGTGTCGTGGAAGTGGCGGATGTCGAACTTCGGTCCCAGCGCCTGCTCGGCCTTCTGGCGCAGTTCCAGGATCTTCAGGTAGCCCAGCTCATACGACAGCGCCTGGCCCGGCCAGCTGATGTAGCGGTCCACTTCGTTGGCGATTTCGCGGTCGGACAACGCGGTGTTCTGCGTCATGAAGTCGATCGCCTGCTGGCGCGTCCAGCCCAGGTGATGGATGCCGGTGTCGACCACCAGCCGGCACGCGCGCCACATCTGGTAGGTGAGGTAGCCGAAGTGTTCGTAGGGCGTCTTGTAGATGCCCATCTCGTTGCCGAGGTATTCGGAGTACAGGCCCCAGCCTTCGCCGTAGGCGGAGATGTAACCCTCGCGACGGAAATCCGGCTGGCCGTGCTGCTCGGCGGCCAGCGCGAGCTGCAGCGAATGGCCCGGCATCGATTCGTGCAGGGTCAGCGCGGGCATGTTGTAGAGCGGACGCGACGGCAGATCGTAGGTGTTCACCAGGTACGTGCCCGCGCCGCCGCGGCCGGAGGTGTAGTACGGTGCGATGTCGTCCGGCACCGGCACGATGGCGAAGCGCTGGCGCGGCAGACGGCCGAATTCCTTGCCCAGCTGCGCGTCCACCTGCTTGGCGACCCAGGCGGTGCGCATCAGCAGTTCGTCCGGCGTCTTGGCGTAGAACTGCGGGTCGGTGCGCAGGAAATGCAGGAAGTCGGCGAAGCTTCCCTTGAAGCCCGTCTCCTGCATGGTCTTGACCATCTCGGCGTGGATCTTCGCCACTTGCTCCTGGCCCACCTTGTGGATGGTGTCGGGGTCCAGGTCGAGCGTGGTGTACTCGATGATCTGCTGGCGATACCACGCCTTGCCGTCCGGCATGGCTTCAGCCGCCAGCGTGGTGCGCGCCTTGGGCACGTACTCGTTGCGGAAGAACGCGAGCAGTTTGGCGTAGGCCGGAACCACCTTGGCGCCGATGGCCTGCTTCGCCGCTTGCTGCAGCTTCGCCGCATCGGCCGCGGGCATGGTGGAAGGCATTTTCTCGAACGGCTTGTAGAAGCTGCTCTGCGCGGGGTCTTTCAGCTCGGCCACGGAGGCGATGGACACGTCGCGGCCCTTCAGCACTTCCCGGGGCACGGTGAAACCGCGCGCCAGGCCGTCGCGCATGTTGTCGATCTGCTGCTGGAAATACGCCGGCACTTCGTTGAGGCGATCGATGTAGCGCTGGTAGTCCTGCGCGGTGCGCAGCTTGTCGCCTTCCAGCACGTAGCCCAGGTCGCTCCAGAACGCCGAGTCGCTGTTGAACGGCATCTGCCATTGCTTGAACTGCTGCGCGGCCAGCAGGTTGTGGATTTGCGCGCGATACACCGCGTAGTTCACCTGCTCTTCCGGCGACAGCTGCTTGACGTCGATGCCGTCGAGCTCGCTGGACACCTTCTGCCAGTAGTCCAGGCGCTTCTGCTGGTTGGCCGCGTCCACGTTGTCCAGCCGCGAACCGTTGGGTTGCGCCTCGCCCGACGAGGCGATGCCGGACTGGCCGTTGCGCCAGGCCCATTCCTGTTCGTAGATCTGCCTGAAGCGTGCATCGGCGCTGGAATCGGCCCAGGCGGGGGCGGCCAGCGCCAGCGTCACGGCGGCGGCCAGCCAGGTCGTGCGTAGAGCGTTCTTCACTGCGGGTTTCCCTTTGGCAACGAGGTCATCGGCGGTGCCGACACGGCATCCTCCACGCTCCAGTCGTCCAGCGCCTGTGGCGGAAGCTGGGGTAGCGCCATGCGCGACAGGGCATCGCGGGCGTCGTCCTTCAAGCGTGCCACGCGCAGCTCGATGCCGCGCGCGGCCAGCCAGGTGGCGAAATCGCCGATGGCTTCCAGCGAGGTACCGTCCAGGTCGGGGCTGACTTCCAGGCTCAGCACCACGCGCCTAAGCCCCTGGCAGGCCTCCACCCGATGCCGCGCCTGCGCCAGCATGGCCTCGGCGTTGACGAAGAACAGCGGCTCCTCCGGCCGCACGATCAGCATGCCCGGCACCGGCTGCGCGCCGGGGTGCTGCCCGATATCGACGAAATCATGCCCATCGGCCAGCCGGCCCAGCACGCTGAGCCGCGGTGCGGCCAGCTGGCGCAGCAACATCACCAGGCTGAAGGCGATGGCGCACAGCAAGCCGTTGAGGATGCCCAGCGACAGCACCGCCACCACCGCCGCCAGCAGCACCAGCCGGTCGCGATGCCAACGCAGATAAGGCATGAACACGGACACCCGCAGGGACTTGCTCACCGCATGGATCACGATGGCCGCCAGCACCGGCTGCGGGATGCGCTCGATCCACGGCAAGGCCAGCAACACCAGCACCAGTACAGCGCCCGCGCCGATCAAGCCCGCCAGCCGCGATTGCGCGCCCGCCGCCTCGTTCGCCGACGTGCCCGAATAACCCGCGCCCACCGGCATGCCATGCAGCGCGCCGGAGACCATATTGGCCACGCCGAGCACCAGCAGGTCGCGATTTGGGTTCACCGCGTCGCCATGCTTGAGCGCGAACCCGCGGATGGAGCTGTACGACTCCGCGTAGAGAATCAGCAGCAACGCCGCCGCCAGTTCCACGCTCGGCAACCATTGGCCGCTCTGCGGCCAGGTCGGCCAGCCGAGATCCACCGCCAGCTGGATCGAACCCGTCAACGCCACGCCATGCGCCGCCAACCAGCCCGACGACGCCACACCCAGCGCAATGGCCACCAGGCTGCCCGGCAACCGCCGGAAACGCTCGCACGCGAACAACAACGCCAACGCCACCACACCCGCGCCCAGCGCCGCCACATTCACCTGCGGCAGCACCTTGGCCAGCTGCAGCAGCAGCGCCGGCACGAAATCGCCATGCATGTCCGCCACACCCATCAGATGCGGCAGCTGCTTGAGCGCGATCACGCACGCCAGCCCGAAGGTGTAACCGCGCAGCACAGGACGCGCGATCAGATGCGACAACCCACCCAGCCGCGCCGCGCCCGCAATCAGGAAACACACACCCGCCAGCAGGATCAGCGTCCCCGCCATCGCCACGCGGGACACGTTGTCCCCGCCCGCCAGCGCCAACGTGCCCGCCGCCAGCACCGCCGCCGACGATGACGTCGCGGAGACGATGGCATAGCGGCTTTGCCCGAGCAGGCCATACGTCGCCAGACCCACGAACAACGCGATGACACCGGCCTGCGGCGACAGATTGGCGATGCCCGAATAGGCCACCGCTTCCGGAATCAACAGACCGGCGATGGAAAGGCCAGCCACCAGGTCGAGGTGCCAGACAGGTGCAGCCTTGGTGGCAGGGCTGACGGTGGAGGACATGGACGGCTCCGGCTTGTACGCGCGGAGTGAGGGTAACGGATTGGGGTGTGAGTTCGTTCTGGTGGCTTGAGGGGCGACGCTCGACTTGGCGTTTGATCTTTACCGTCACCCGGGGTGTCGCGCAGTGACACAACTACCTTGCGGTTCCTGCAGCGCAGCGCTCCATTCCTCAGCGCGACATCCCAGCACAACGCCACATTCCTGCTCTGCGCGTCCGCCACGACGCGATGTGCCGCGCAGCGGCACGAGCCGTCGGCAGTCGCTCTTGATCTTCCGGATCCCCGTATGAGGCGGCGGGCGGGTGGAGATCAGGCCCCGCAGGGGTGCCTGGCATGGAAGCCAGGCACTTTTCGTCGGGGCAGGAGCCCCGTCGAAAAGCCCGGAACCCGTCCGCGCACCTATCGGGCTTTGCCCGATAGGTGCCTCATCCGGGGGGCCCTTCTCTTTGGTTACTTTCTCTTGGGCAAGCAAGAGAAAGTGACCCGACCTCCGGCAGGAGGTCGGAACGCTCGCCGCGTAGGCGGCACGGTCGCGGAAACGCTGGTAAGAGCCGATCAACCTCTACGCGACAACCGAGCATAAAGTCGCTGGATCCCTGCCTCCGCAGGGATGACGGCTAAAGAATGAAGCGGTGAGGCGAGCACCCGACCTTTACCCCCTTTTCGGGGCTCACCCAAACCCTCTCCCCAAAGAGGAGAGGAAGAAAAGTCACCCATCCATCCCTTCGTAATACCCCCGCATCGCCTCCAGATAAGCATCCAGATTCCGCCCCTCCACATCCCCGAACCGCTCCCCCGTGATGGTGCACGCGGCAATGCGATCCGGCCGGAAATTGCGGAAGCCCACCCGTAAACGACACCACGTCCCCAGGGTCCACTTGCCGCCCCAGAACGCCAGGCACAGCGGCTCCACTTCGCGCGTGGAGGTTCGCCCCGCCTCGTCGGTGTAGTCCAGGCGCAGCACCTGGCCGTCGGTGATGGCGGCGTTGAGCCGGTCGATGAGCGCGGCGAAATCGGTCTTGCTCTGGTCGCGCCAGATCGGCGCGTAGATGCGCGTGCGCGTGGCGCGCTCGCGCAGGTCGGCGGGCAGCACGGCCTCGATCTTGAGCAAGGCGGCCTGCGCGCTTTCGGCCAGCTTCTGCCCGGCGAAGGCCCGCACGAAGCGCGTGCCGACCACCAGGGATTCGAGCTCGTCGGCGGTGAACATCAGCGGCGGGATGTCCGAACCCTTGCGCAACAGATAGCCGACGCCGGCCTCGCCCTCGATGGGCACGCCGGAAAGCTGCAGGTCGGCCACGTCGCGATAGACGGTGCGCAGCGAGACGCCGAGCGTGCCGGCGAGCTGGCGCGCCTGCAGCGCGGTACGGCGCCCGCGCAGGGCGTGGATGATGAGGAAGAGCCGGTCGGCGCGACGCATCCGTGGATGATGGCGGAGCGGCGCGCGCGGGGCCAGCGCCGGGAGTCATGGGTGTGATGTAACGCCGGGCGCATCCTCACCGTCATTCCCGCGAAAGCGGGGATCCAGTGTCTTTCGGGATTCACGGCGAAAATCAAAGACGCTGGATTCCCGCTTTCGCGGGAATGACGGTGAGGGATTTCACCGCAGCGGGTCACTTCAGGCCGCCTGCTTCGCCAGCGCATCGAGCACGGTACGAATGCTGACGGAACAGCTGCCCGCTGCGTAATGGAACGCGACGCTCGATGTGCTCATAAGGTTCTCGCGAACTTATTCACAAGTTGCCCGAGTTATTCACAGGTAACTCGTCACGGCCGGCGCGTTCCACCAGTTGTTGTCGCGACCATCCGCGAACCTCACCGGCGTCGCGGCCCATTCCTCGTCGCTCACGTCGTCCAGGCAGGCGACGTTGACGGAGACGTAAGCGCCGCCGATCTGTTCCACGTAGCCGCGATGGAACGCGTGCGTGCCGCAGTGGCGACAGAACACGTTATGCGCGCTGTGGGTGCCGAACTGGTAGTCGACCAAGGCCTCCTCGCCGCTCAGCAGGCGGAAATGTTCCGGCGTGGTCCTGGCGCCCCAGAAGCGCAGCTTGCGGCAGATGGAACAGTTGCAGCGGCCGGTGCCGGCGGACAGGTCCAGCTCCGCTTCGTAGCGGACGGCGCCGCAATGGCAACTGCCCTGGTGCGTACGGGTCATGCGCGAACTCCTCGTAGGGTGGGTGATGCGGCGGGCATGCGCTCGGCCGCGACTTCCTTGCTCACTTTGACTTTCTTGCCCTGCACCGGCGCCGGCGTGCTGGCCGGCAGGCGGTATTGGCCGTCCATCAGCAGGCCGCGCAGGTACAGGGGCCGATAAGCCATCAGGATCTTTCCAAGCGGGAATGCCATGACGTCCTCCTCGTCATTCGATGCGTCACGCCGCCACGGCAGCGGCGGCTTCGCCCGCGCACCAGGGCGGCGGCAGGGCATGCTTGAACAGGCGGAACCAGTGCTCGCGGTCGCTGGGGTTGTACAGGTCGAGCGTGCGGATCACTTCGCGGGCGAACTCCACGCAGCCGAGCTGGCTGGCGGTGATCACGCCGCCGTCGCTCACCGCGAGCACGTTCGCGTCGTACTGATCGGCGCCCGCATAGGCGGGCACATGCGCGCCGATGTGGCCCGGCCAGCTGCCGGTATGACGGCAGGCATCCAGCAGCCCGGCACGGGCCAGCACCAGCACACCACTGTCGACGGCGGCCACCGGCACGCCGGCCGCGTGGAGGCGGCGCGCCGCGTCCACCGCTTCCTCGCCGTGCCCGTGCTCCCACACATACCCGCCGGGCACGATCAGGAGCGCCGCGCGCTTGAGGTCCAACTGGGCCAGGGTCAGCTCCGGCACCACGCGCAGGCCGCCCATCGAGAGCACCGGCTGCATGGAGAAGCCCACCGTCTTCAACTGCCATTCGCCCGGACGGCGGATCTCGCAGAGGGCATGCGCCGCATGCCAGTCCGCGAAGCCGTCGAACGCCAGGAAATACACCGTATCGCGCATGAGAGTCCCTCCTTCCGATGGAGGGAAGTGTGGGGACCCCCTGCTGCCAACGTGTTGTCAGCAGGGGCGGCGCGGATCAACTCCGGGTTATCCACAGCCGCCGCTCCTGCGCGAGGCGGACGGGGGTGGCTTGCCAGAAAAGGTTTTCCAGACCGGGAGATGAACCCACTGGTCACACTTTGTACTGACAAGCGCAGGGGTCTCCCCGGACAATAGGCGTCCCTTTGCTTGCGGGTTCGCCATGAAGTCCATCTCGCTGATCCAGTTCCTCATCGAGGAACGCCGCGCCGGCCGCATCAACGCCGAGCTGTCCCTGCTGATCGAAGTCGTGGCGCGTGCCTGCAAGCGCATCGCGGTGGCCACCAACAAGGGCGCCCTGGGCGGCGTGCTGGGCGAGGCCGGCACCGGCAACATCCAGGGCGAGGCGCAGAAGAAGCTGGACGTGATCTCCAACGAGATCCTGCTCGAAGCCAACGCCTGGGGCGGCCAGCTCGCCGCCTGCGCGTCGGAGGAAATGGAAGACCCGCAGCCCATCCCCGACATGTACCCCAAGGGCAACCACCTGTTGCTGTTCGATCCCCTGGACGGCAGCTCCAACATCGACGTGAACATCTCCGTCGGCACCATCTTCTCGGTGCTCCGCTGCCCCGACGGCATCACGGAGCCTAAGGCCGAGCACTTCCTGCAGGAAGGCACCACCCAGCTCGCCGCCGGCTACGTGGTGTACGGCCCGGCCACCGTGCTGGTGCTCACCTTCGGCCACGGCACGCACGAGTTCACGCTGGACCGTGAGGTGGGCAGCTTCATCCTGAGCCGCCGCGATATCCGCATTCCCGAGGAAACCGCCGAGTTCGCCATCAACATGTCCAACCAGCGCCACTGGGAAATCCCCATGCAGCGCTACATCGGCGAACTGCTCGCCGGCAAGGACGGCCCGCGCGGCAAGGATTTCAACATGCGCTGGGTGGCCTCGATGGTGGCCGACGTGCATCGCATCATCACGCGCGGCGGCGTGTTCTTCTATCCGCTGGACGCCAAGATCAAGTCCAAGGGCGGCAAGCTGCGCCTGATGTACGAAGCCAACCCCATGGCCTTCATCATCGAACAGGCCGGCGGCGCCGCCACCACCGGCCGCCAGCGCATCCTGGACATCCAGCCGACCGGTTTGCACCAGCGCGTGCCGGTGTTCCTGGGCTCGAAGAAGGAAGTGGAAGTGGCGACGCATTACCACGTCGCGGCGGACGCGGCGGGTTGAAGTGAACTCGCCACCTTGCGGCAAGACACTCCTGTAGCGTGGTGTTCCATCTCCACAACAGCACGCTCCAACCAACGCGTCATTTCTGCTCCAAGGCCGGCGCTCCGCCAAACGCGACGCGATGTGCCGCACAGCGGCACGAGCCGTCCGCTCGACGCTCTTGATCTATGGGTCCTCGTATGAGGCGGCGGGCGGGTGGAGGAATAGCCCGAAGGGTGGCTCGCAGGGATGCGAGCCAGTTTGGCGTCAGGGCAGGATGCCCTGTCGACAAACCCCGTAACCCGTCCGCGAACCTATCGGGCTTTGCCCGATAGGCGCCGATTCCGGGGGGGCCCTTCTCTTTGGTTACTTTCTCTTGGGCAAGCAAGAGAAAGTGACCCGGCCTCCGGCAGGAGGTCGGAACGCTCGCCGCGCAGGCAGCCAGGTCGCGGAAGCGCTAAAAAGTGCCGAACACACTCCCACGCGACAACCCAGCACAAAGTCACTGGATCCCGGCCTTCGCCGGGATGACGGCTCCTTTGAGGAAACGAGGCAAGAGTCCCCTCACATGACCGCCGCCCAACGGCACGCCCCAATCCGCCATCACCTCGCCCCGCACCGGCCGTACACTCGCCCGCCAACCACCACCGGCAACGGAACCGCCGGCGGCCCCCCGCTCCCCATCATCCCCACGCCGACATGACGTCCACCCGCCGCATCCATGCCCTGCTCCCCCTGCTCGCCACGCTCGCGCTGTGCGCCTGCTTCGGCGACACCAAGCCCACGCCGCCCGCGCCCATCGCGCCGCCGCCGGTGGTGAAGCTGCGTATCGGCCTGGCACTGGGTGGCGGGGCGGCCAAGGGGTTTGCGCATATCGGGGTGATCAAGATGCTGGAGGCCAACGGCATCCGTCCTGACGTGGTGGCCGGCACCAGCGCGGGCAGCGTGGTCGGGGCGCTGTACGCCAGCGGCATGGATGCGTTCCAGTTGCAGGAGACGGCCGCCGCGCTCGACCAGGCCAGCATCCGCGACGTGCGGCTGTTTTCCGGTGGCGTGGTGCAGGGGCAGAAGCTGCAGGACTACGTGAACCAGCAGGTGAAGAACCGGCCGCTGGACAAGCTCAACGTGCCGTTCGCGGCGGTGGCGACGCAGCTGGAGACCGGCCAGCGCACCGTGTTCGTGCGCGGCAACACCGGGCAGGCGGTGCGCGCGTCCAGCAGCGTGCCCGGCGTGTTCGAGCCGGTGGAGATCAACGGCAAACACTATGTGGACGGCGGCGTGGTCAGCCCGGTGCCGGTCGATGCCGCGCGCCAGCTCGGCGCGGACGTGGTGATCGCCGTGGACATCTCCAGCAAGGCCAGCGGCACCAACCCGCAAGGCATGCTCGGCATCGTCGGCCAGTCCATCAGCATCATGGGCCAGAAGCTGGGCGAGCAGGAGCTGGCGCGCGCGGATGTGGTCATCCGCCCGCAGGTCAACCAGATCGGCGCCGCCGATTTCGAACAGCGCGACCGGGCCATCCTCGAAGGCGAACGCGCGGCGCTGGCAGCCATCCCGGCCATCAAGGCCAAGCTCGCCCAGGTGCAGCAGGCTCGCCAGCAGGCGGCGATGCGTGCGCAGGCGCCGGCGGCCACGACCACGCGCTGACCCCGAAGCAGTTTCTTTCCCGGCTGTCCATACGGCCGTCCGGACGATGGGATTGCCCGCGTCCGCACGGTAGCTTGCGCGCGGGGAAAACGGGGGAAAGCCATGAGTTCATGCGACCAGTGCGGCAAGTCGATCCTGTTCGGCGGCCAGAGGCTTGATCAGCGCCGTTACTGCAGCGCCGCCTGCGCGCGCATCCATCCGCTGCTGGAGATGGCCGATCGCGTGCCGGTCGACATTCTCCAGCGCCAGGTGAGCGAATGGCGCCAGTCGGCCTGTCCGAAGTGCAAGCGGCGGGACGGCGCCATCGACGTGCATGAGCATCACCGCGTGCATTCGCTGGTACTGATGACGCAATGGAGCACGCGGCGCAATGTCTGTTGTCGACGCTGCGGTCGCCGCGAGCAACTGCTGAGCACGCTGTACTGCGCCACCCTGGGCTGGTGGGGTTTTCCGTGGGGGCTGCTGGTGACGCCGGTGCAGATCGTGCGCAACGTGGCCGCGCTGTGCAGGCGCGAGGCGGATCGACCCTCGGCGGCGTTCGAGCAGATCGTGCGGCGCCAGATCGCCCGCCATTATCTCGATGCGCAGGCCACCGTGCCCGCATCGCCATAAGTTACGTTGGCGGGAAGCGCCTCTGGCTGTTAGCGTGGGAATTCTTCACCGTTATCCGGGCTTCGCCATGCAACACCCTGCTCGTCTGCTTCTGCCGCTCCTGGCCGCCGCCTTCATTCCTGCTCTGCATGCCGCGCCTGCCGTCGATCCGCGCATCGACGCCTTGCTGACCGAACTGGGCAAGGCCCGCGCCATCAGCGCGGTGCAGATGTCGCCGGACGGCAGCCAGCTCGCATGGGTCGTGCGTACCGACGGCAAGGACGTCATCGAAGTGGCCAAGGCCGATGGCAGCGGCGCGCATCGCGTCGGCGCGGCATCGGGTGACTGCAACGAGACCGATCCGGCATGGGCGCCGGACTCGCATCGCCTTGCCTATGTGGCCAACTGCGGCAGCGGGCAGCAGAAGGATCTGTTGATCGTCGACACGCAGACCAAGGAATCGCCGCACCACATGGCGTCGCTGCCCGGCGTCGCGCAGGGTTTCAGCTGGTCGCCGGATGGCAAGTCGCTGGGCTTTCTCTACGTGCCCAACGGCACGCGCCGCGCCAGCGCGGTGTACGCGGCGAAGCCGGCATCGGGTGAGATTGGCGTGGACGGGCTGGAAGTGCAGCGCGTGGCGGCGGTCGATGCCGGCGGCGGCGCGGTCAGGCTGCTCTCGCCCGAGAAACTCTACGCTTATGAATTCGCCTGGTCGCCGGACAGCCAACGCATCGCCTACACCGCCGCGCCGCCGCCGGGCGACAACAACTGGTGGCTGGCCAAGCTCTACGTGCAGAACGCGCAGGCACAGGCGAAGCCCGACGCGATCGTCGATCCATCGACGGTGAAGGGGCCGCTGCACGGCCTGCAGATGGCGCTGCCGCGCTGGTCGGCGGATGGACAGCGCATCGGCTTCATCGGTGGCCTGATGAGCGATCAGGGTGCGACGGGCGGCGATATCTACGCCGTGCCGGCATGCGGCGGCGAGCCGGTGAACCTGACGGCGGGCACGACGGTGACGCCGGCGTGGTTCGACTGGTTCCGCTCGGATGAAATGATCGTCGCGCATATTCGCAACGGCCAGAGTGAAGTGGCCGAGTACGGCGTCACGCCGACCAAGGCCACGCAGGAAGTCCTGCTGTTCACCCTACCCGCCAGCATCGGCGACGGCAGCGCGGAGATGGCCTTGTCGCTGTCCGCCGACCGCACCAAGGTCGCCTTCGTGCAGAGTTCGTACACCGAAGCGCCCGAAGTGCACGCCGGCCCGCTGAGCCAGGTCCCACCGCCAGCCGTCACCCGCATCAACGCCGCGCTCAAGCCCGGCTGGGGCAAGGCCGAATCGGTGGAATGGGACAACGAAGGCCATCACGTGCAGGGCTGGCTGCTGTATCCGGCCAATTACGATCCGAAGAAGTCGTATCCGATGATCGTCACCGTGCATGGTGGACCGTCGAGCGCGGTGATCCCACGCTGGCCGCGCATGGGTTTCGGCGGCGAGCCGTTCTCGGCGCTGGGTTATTTCGTGTTCATGCCCAACCCGCGCGGCAGCTTCGGCCAGGGCGAGGCCTACGTGCAGGCCAACCGCAAGGACTTCGGCCACGGCGACCTGCGCGACATCCTCGCCGGCATCGATGCCATCGAAAAGAAGCTGCCGGTGGACGACAAGCGCCTGGGCCTCACCGGCTGGAGCTACGGCGGCTTCATGAGCATGTTCATTCCCACGCAGACGCAGCGCTTCCGCGCGGTGGTCGCGGGCGCGGGCATCGCCAACTGGCAGAGCTATTACGGCCAGAACCTGATCGACCAATGGATGATCCCGTTCTTTGGCGCGTCGGTATACGACGATCCGCAGGTGTACGCGAAGAGTTCGCCCATCGACTTCATCAAGCAGACCAAGTCGCCCACGCTGGTGGTGGTGGGCGATCGCGACGCCGAATGCCCGGCGCCGCAGTCATTCGAGTACTGGCACGCGTTGCGTGCGCTCGGCGTGCCGACGTCGCTGGTGGTGTATCCCAACGAAGGGCATCACTTCGTCGATCCCGATCATCAGCGCGACGTGTTGCAACGCGCACTGATGTGGTTCGAGAAATACCTGCCGCCGTCGAACTGAAACTCCTGCGAACGCACACAAGGCTGTCGATGGCGGCAGCCTTGTCGCGCTTGCAAGCGCTAAAACTCGGCCTGGCATCGAGCGAGCAAAACTTCGCAGATGCATGCACGTAGTTTCACGGATGCGCGCCAATGTCGTCGTGCAACGGCGCCTTGATCGCTACATGACATTCACAGAGGCGGCGCTATCACATGGCGCGTCAGCATGGTGAAGTGCCGACGCAGGCGCTTACGTAACGCACTCTGTTTGGCATGGGGCGGCCATGAGCATCCCACTGTGTCCATCACGACTCTCCGCAGGCATCGTGCTGGCTTGCCTGTTCTCCACGGCAACGCACGCCGGCACCGTGCTGATACCCGACGGCGGCAACCTCGCCACGTTGACGCCGATGAGCGGCGACACGTGGGTGCTGCTCGGCAACGCCTATCTTTCCGATGGAAGCAGCAGCACGTTCGCCAAGGCATGGCCCACCGGCCTGATGTTGTCGATCAACAGCGCGCCGGCCGGCGGCACGATCACGCTCAATGATGGAGCGGGCCACTACGCTTACATCAGCGATCCCAGCCTGACGCTGACGCTTTTCCATCTGACGCTAAGTGGCGGCAATAACGCGACCGGCAGCGGCGGCGTGATCGATGCCGCCACCTCGCTGACCTTGCAGACCAGCAGTGACACGGTGTTTCGCGGCAATGTGGCGAATCAGGACGGCGGCGCGATCCATGCGCCCGGTGCGCTGACCGTCAACGGCAGCCTCACCGCCAGCCAGAACCAGACGCTGCTCGGTTCAGGCGGCGCAGTGCTGGTGGGCCAAGGCAATGCGCTGGTCACCGGTGCGGTTTCCATGGATGGCAACCACGCACAGGTATCAGGCGGCGCCATCGTTGCCGCCAACGGCAACATCGCGCTTGCTACGCAAACGGGCGACATCACGCTCACCAACAATACGGCCGGGCTGGCGGGCGGCGCGATCAGCGCGGCCAATGGTCCCGGTGGCACGGGTTATCTCACGCTGGGCAACGGCACGGGCAACATCACCCTCGTGGGCAATACGGCGGGCGTGAGCGGCGGCCCAGACGCTCCCGTGGTGACGGCGCCCAAGGGTGTCGGCGGAGCGGTGTACGCCGAAGTCGCCACGTTGACGGCGCAGACGGTGACAATCTCGAACAATATCGCGCCCACGGGTGGCGGCATGTATGTCTACGGCAATGTCGCCATCAACGGCGACTTGATCGCCAACGGCAACCAGGCCATCAATCCTGGCGTGATCAATGACGCGGGTTCCGGCGGTGTCATCTACGTACAGTCCGGCGGTATAGACGTCCATGGCGATGCCAGCCTGAGCAACAACATCGCCAAGGGCGCGGGCGGCGCGATGGTGGCGGCCGACAGCCATATCAGCATCAGCGGGTCGGTCGACATGACGGGCAATCAGGCGCTGAGCAATTCGGGCGGTGCGCTCTATACCAACGATTTCGGTTTTGAGGCGTCGGTGAAACTGGCCACGCTTTCCGGCAACGTCTCCGCCGCCAGCAACCATGCCGGCATCGACGGTGGCGCGATCTACGTCAATGGCTATGGCTCGGTGGAGCTCGGCAATGCCACGTCCACGCTGACGCTGGTCAACAATACGGCGAGCCAGGATGGCGGTGCCATCTATGGCGGCGCCGGCATCACCGTGAATTCCGGCGGCACGTCGAACATCAGCGGCAATACCTCCGGAGGCAATGGCGGCGCCTTCTGGAACAACGGCAACCTGGCGGTGAATGTGACCGGCGGCAGCCTGACATTTTCCGCCAATCACGCGGGCGGGTTGGGCGGTGCGATCTATGCCGATCCTTCGCTGCTGTCGTTCAACGCCACCGGCGGCGACATCGCCTTCACCGGGAACACGCAGGCCGGCACGGGCACGGCACAGGCCAACGCGCTCTATATCGCCAACACGGGCAACGACAGCTCCCTGGTCTTGAATGCCGCGGCAGGCCACAGCATCACCTTCTTCGATCCCATCAAGAACGATGGCCTGCACGGCCTGATATCGGTGGCCAAGTCCGGCGACGGACTCGTCAGCTTCGATGGCGCGCAGTACAGCGACGTCGCGGAGCGATGGTCACAGGTTTACGCCAATACGGAGGTGCAAGCGGGCACGTTCGAAGTAGCTAACGCCGCGGCCTATGGCGTGCGTGCGGCGAATATCGCGGGTACGGCGTCGCCCAGTTCCTTCATCGTCGACAGCGGCGCGACCCTGCAAGGCGGTGGCTACGGTGCGGTGATCGCCGATCAGGTGACGTTTCAGCCGGGCGCGACGCTGAACCTTGCGGGGAAGCAAACGGGCGTACGCAGCGTGTTCGGCATTGATGCGGCCAACGTAAACTTCATGCCCGGCAGCACCCTCGTTTTCAACACCGTGCTCAACACCGGACTCACGCAAGACAGCGACCGACTGTTGCTGAGCCGCAGCACGACCAGCGGCACCGGCACGATCATCGTCCACCGCGTCGGCGGCACGGGCGGCATCACGGTGGGTGATGGCATCCAACTGGTCGCCACCATCAATGGCGCAACCACGCAGCCGGACTCGTTCGTGCTGGGGCAGCGCGTGGCGGCGGGGCCCTTCGAATACCAGCTCTATCGCGGCGGCTCGCTCAACGGCAACGATTGGTTCCTGCGCAACTCGTACACACCACCGCCCGCGCCACCGATACCACCCGCGCCGCCTGTTCCACCGCCACCACCCGGCCCACCGGTGCCACCCGATCCCCCGCCGCCACCGACACCACCCGCGCCATCGCCCGCTCCGTTGCCCGACATACGTCCGGAAGTACCCACGGACATGGTCGTGCCCGTGCTGGCCAATCAGTTGGGGCTGGAGATGCTGGGCACCTACCACGACCGTCAGGGCGAGGACTACGCGAACCTTGGCCCAAGCGACAACACCGGCTATCGGCCCAGCTCGGGCTGGGGACGCATGTTCGGTGGAAGCCAGCACGTGGGCTATGGCGGCGGCGATGCCTACGACCGCTATCACCGCTTCACCAGCTATGGTCCCGCGTACAGCGACGACACTTACGGCTTCCAGACCGGCGTGGATCTCTATCGCGCGGACGAGGGAGACCTGCGAACCCAATCCGGCGTGTACGTCGGCGCCGCTCGTGCGAATGCCGACGTGAAGCAGATCTACAGCGGCGAGCAGGCGGGCACGGTGTCGATGGACGGCTATGCGTTCGGCGGCTACTGGACACGCAAGGCAAGCAGCGGCTGGTATGTGGATGCCGTGCTGCAGGCGATGCGCTACGACCGCATCCGGGCCCGTTCGTTCTATGGCCTGGAACTGGACACCACCGGCTGGGGATTCATCGGATCGCTCGAAGGCGGCCGCGCGTTTGCGCTGAACGAACACTGGTCGCTCGAACCCCAGGGACAACTGATCTATCAGCGCGTATCGCTCGATGATGTCGCCGACGCCTACGCACGCGTCACGTACAACGGCAGCAACGCGCTTTACGGACGCCTCGGTCTGCGACTCCTGCGGCAGTGGAACATGGGCAACACGTATCCGATCACGGCCTGGATGCGCGTCAATGCATGGGATGCCATGGGACCCTCACCGAAGACCACCTTCATCGCCCCCGACGGCCTTGGCGCCTATCCGTTCTCGACCAGCCTGGGCGGCCGCTGGGCGCAGGCGCAGCTGGGCGTGGCCGGGCAGATATCAACCGCCATCAGCCTGTTCGCATCCGTCGACTACAACCACGTTATCGGCGTGGGCAATGGACATGGCATCGGCGGCCGGGTCGGCGTTCGCGCAAGCTGGTAACGTCTCGCAAAGCGGCAGCGAGCTGCCTCAGAACAATTGGCCTTGGGGCGATGGCTTGCGCGGCGGCACGAATTTCGTGGTGTCCAGCCACAACTCGCGCGCGCGGCCAAAGCCGTGCTTGCGGCAGGCGACATCGAAGCGGCGGCGGATGAGTTCGGCGAACACGCTCTGCCCGCGCATGCGCGTGGTGAAGTCGCTGTCGTAGTCGCGGCCGCCGTGCATCTGCTGTACCAGGCTCATCACGTGGGCGGCGCGTTGCGGCACGTGCAGCGCCAGCCATTCGCGGAACAGCGCTTTCAACTCGTAGGGCAGCCGCAGCGTGGTGTAGCCGGCGCAGGTAGCGCCGGCGTCGGCGGCTTGTTCCAGTACCGCTTCCATGTCGCAGTCGTTGAGCGCGGGAATGATGGGCGCGACGAGCACGCCAACCGGCACGCCAGCCTCGCGCAGCTTGCGTATCGCCTTGATGCGCCGGTGCGGTGCGCTGGCGCGCGGTTCCAGTTTCGCGGCCAGATGGTTGTCCAGCGAGTTCACCGACACGAATACCTGCACCAGGTTTTCGCGCGCCATCGGCGCGAGGATGTCCATGTCGCGCTCCACCATCGCGTTCTTGGTGACGATGGTGCACGGATGCTTGCATTCCGCCAGCACTTCCAGCGCCGCGCGCGTGAGTTTCCAGCGGCTTTCGATGGGCTGGTAAGGGTCGGTGTTGCTGCCGATGTTGATCGGGCTGACCGTGTAGGAGGGCCGCGCCAGTTCATGGCGAAGCACTTCGGCCAGGTTGCTCTTGGCGCGCAGCCTGGTTTCGAAATCGAGGCCGGGCGACAGATTGAGATAGCTGTGCGATGGACGGGCGAAGCAATAAATGCAGCCGTGTTCGCAGCCGCGATACGGATTCAACGCCTGGTTGAAATGGATGTCCGGCGAATCGTTGCGCGTGATGACGCTGCGCGCCTTCTCCTCCGTCACCTCGGTGCGCGGGCGCGGCGCCTGTTCGTCGAGCAGCAGGCTCTGCCAGCCGTCATCCTCGGCGTGGTGGCGGATGGACTCGAAGCGGCCCTCCGGGTTGGAGGCGGCGCCGCGGCCCTTGAGGGCCTGCAGGGGAAGAAAGGATTCGGCCATGCCGCCAGTGTGCGCCGGGCATGTCTCAGCTGGCGCGACACCTGGGGGATGCCTAATTCACCGGCGCGAGCTGCTCCCTCAAGGCATCGCCCATGGCCTGCAATGGATAGCGGCCGAGTTGCCGGTCCAGCTCGTTGAACACGGGGTCGGAGATGGTCCAGCCCATGGGAATCGGGTAGTTGCCAGGACACAGGCGGAAGTGCCACAGGATGTCGCCGTTCGCGGGTTGCGTCGCGTCCGGCCTCAGCGCGTTGAGCAGTTGCACGCGCGCGTATTCGCCGCGCGCGCTGCGCGTGTCGAGCAAGGCGTAGAACGGGGCGGTCGCCTCGCCGCTGACCTGATCGTGGAGTTTGCCTGGCACCGCGGGGCACGCGGTGGAGTAGACCGGCATCGGATGGCTGGCATCGTGCTGGTCGATGAAGTCGGTCATCAACGGATCGTTGCTGATGTGGATGACGATGAAGCGCAAGGCGATGCCGCGCTCCCTCGCCTTGCCGCGCACCAGACGCAGCAGTTCGAGCAGGGTGGTGGCGCCGGAGTTCTCGAAGTAGCCGCCATCGACCAGTTGCAACCGATCCGGCACCGGCGGATTGGCCATGTTCGCCTCCAGCGTGCCTGCCGGGCTGATATAGGTGAAACGCGCGCTGTTGAGCACCACTTCGCTGAGCGGCGCGCGCGGATCAAGCCAGCTCGAACCGTCGAGCCCCGCGGTCCAGGGCTGCCGCTGCGGCGTGGCCAGCGGCTTGAACGGATGCTCGATGAAGCGCTTGCCTTCGGCCACGGTCGTGCTGTTGAGGAACAACGCCGGCAACGACGGAGCGGTCGGCCCGTACAGCGCAGCGAAGGGTTGCGCGAAGGCAGGCATGCCTTCCTTGCTGGCCGCCGATTCCCATGCGCGCGTCAGGGCTCGCGAGCGGTCGTTGAGCCACGCGCCGGGCAACCAGCGCTGGGTGAAATCGACGAAGAAGGCGTTGGCCAGTGTCGGTGCGAGAAAATCGTGGCTCAGCAGGCGGCGGGCGCGAGGCTCCAGAGTCGATACATCCACCGGCTGCGGTTGCGCCAGCGACGCCGTATAGACGGCCAAACCCAGGCCGCCGCCCGACACGCCGCTGCTCGCCAGCAGGTGTCGCGCGAACAGGGGTTCGCTTCCCGATGATTGCCCTTGCTGGGTCAGCGCGGTGAGCTTGCCTAGCACTTCGACGGTCCACGCGGCGCCGCGGATGCCGCCGCCCTCGGCCGACACCAGGATCACTGGGCAAGGGCGGCGTTCCGCGCAGCGGTCCGTGAGCCAGTTGTCCATATAGGCATCGAACGACGTGCGCGTGTCCGCGGGTTGCGGCGCGGGTCGTTCATGCGTGGACATCGCCGGGTACTGGCGCACCCTATGGTTGTCGTTGAGATGCAGCCAGTGCAACGAGGCGCCGAGCAGCAACAGCATGCTCAGCAGCGGCACGCCGCGCCGGTCGCCGAGCATGCACAGCAGGCCGCCGTTGTAGCAGAGGAAGGCCTCGGCGATGAGCAGGATGGCCAGCGGGCCGATGCCGTCCAGCAGCTCCGGCCGGATGGCGATCAGCACGGTGGCGAGCACGTTGAGCAGCACCGCAGCCGCATACATGGCCACGGCCCGCGGGCCGAGCTCGCGCACGCGCCACACGCGCTTCTCTTCCCTGGGCTGAAGACACGGCGCGCGCACGCCCGCCATATGGCGCGACAGCATATGCCACGCACGGCGGCGCATGACGAAGAACACGATCAGCGCCGCCGACTCCACCAGCAGGCCCAGCGCACGCCAGCTGCGCTGCATGCATTGGTCGGTGATGCCGCACGGGCCATGCGGCAGCCGGCTCAAGGCCAGCACGTAGCCGAGGCAGATCAACAGCGGCACGGACGCGCCGAGCAGGCGCGGCAGCCAGTCGCGCAGGACGGCCGCGCGTTCGTCCTGCAGCGAGGGCCAGCGCGGATAACGCAGGCGATAGGCATTGCGCGCGGCATGCCACATGGCCAGGCCAGTCAGGGCGCCGGTGGCCAGCAAGGCCAGGTAGCGCCAGCGGCTGGGATCGGTCCACAGCGCAATCAGGAAAAGCTCGGCCGCCTGATCCACGGCGATGGCGACCACGGCCACCGTGGCCAGCACCAGCAGCGACACGCGCACGGGCTTGAGGTGATCGAGCACCAGCGCCGTCCAGCCCTGCATGCGGCGCCACCGGCTGCGGACGCCGCCGCGTGGCGTTTTCCTTGCGCGTTCGAGATCGGGCATGCGGCGCCCTCCCGGTGCCGTGCTTCGCCATGGCCGCGGCCATAGTAGAGCGCCCGGGGGTCTGCCTCTCGTGATCCGGTTGGCATGCACGTTTCGGCGACATCGCCAACCGGGCGCTGAAGCGGCGTTCCCGCATTGCGCTGGCGGTCACCGTGCCTGTGGATACTTCCTGAGCCTGTGGACAGTTTGTGGATCGACTCACCGGGAGCTTGCGATGACCACCGAAGGCCTGCTGATTTTCCTGTTGATCGGCGCCATTGCCGGCTGGCTGGCCGGCCTGATCGTGCGAGGCTTCGGCTTCGGGCTGATCGGCAACATCGTGGTCGGCATCATCGGCGCGTTCTTCGCCGGGTGGTTGCTGCCGCGGTTGGGCGTGCATTTCGCCGTGGCGGGGCCCTTCGTCAACAGCGTGCTGCACGCGTTGATCGGCGCGGTGGTGCTGCTGGCCATCGTGGGCGTGATACGCAGCATGTAGCGGCCATAGAAAAGGCGCGGCGGTTGCCCGTCGCGCCTTGGCCTTGCGTGAAAACGCTCAGTAGCGGATGTCGACGTCCTTGGTTTCGCGCAGGAACAGCAGGCCAATGAAGAACGTGGCGATGGCCACGATGATCGGATACCACAGGCCGTAGTAGATATCGCCCTTCCAGGCCACCAGCATGAAGCCGATGGTGGGCACGAAACCGCCGAACCAGCCATTGCCGATGTGGTACGGCAGGCTCATCGAGGTGTAGCGGATGCGCGTGGGGAACATTTCCACCAGCCATGCGGCGATGGGCCCGTACACCATGGTCACGTAGATCACCAGGATCGCGAGCAGCACGATGAGCATGACGTAGTTGCTCTGCGCGGGGTCGGCCTTCTCCGGATAACCGGCGGCTTTCAGCGCCGCGCCCAGCTGCGCGCCGAAGGCCTTGCCCTGGTCGGCGAAGGCCTTGCTGTCCAGCGAAGCGCCCTCGAAAGATGTAATGCTGCGATCGCCGATCTTCACTTCGGCCACGCTGCCCGGCTCGGCGGTGACGTTGGAGTACGGAATGCCCTTCTTCGCCAGCGCGCTCTTGGCCACGTCGCACGAGCTGGTGAACTTGGTCTTGCCGACCGGATCGAACTGGAAGCTGCAGGCCTTGGGATCGGCCACCACCTTCACCGGCGCGGTGGCCGCGGCAGTCTCGATGGCCGGGTTGCCGAAGTGCGTCAGGCCCTTGAAGATCGGGAAGTAGGTCAGCGCGGCGAGCAGGCAGCCGGCGAGCACGATGGTCTTGCGGCCGATGCGATCCGACAGCCAGCCAAACAGCACGAAGAACGGCGTGCCGATGGCAAGCGCGGCGGCGATCAGCAGGTTCGCCGTGGTGCCGTCGATCTTCAGGCTCTGGGTGAGGAAGTACAGCGCGTAGAACTGGCCCGTGTACCACACCACGGCCTGGCCGGCGGTGGCACCGAGCAGCGCGAGGATCACCAGCTTGAGGTTCTTCCACTGGCCGAACGCTTCGGTGAGCGGCGCCTTGGAGTGCTTGCCCTCGGCCTTCATCTGCTGGAACACCGGCGACTCGTGCAACTGCATGCGGATGTACACCGACACCGCCAGCAGCAGCGAGGACACCAGGAACGGAATGCGCCAGCCCCAGTCGTCGAACTTGGCGTCGCCCAACCCCAGGCGCGTGCCGAGGATGACCAGCAGGGACAGGAACAGGCCGAACGTGGCGGTGATCTGGATGAAGCTGGTGTACAGGCCGCGCTTGCCGTTGGGCGCATGTTCGGCCACATAGGTGGCCGCGCCGCCATACTCGCCGCCCAGCGCCAGGCCCTGCAGCAGGCGCAGCGCGATCAGCAAGGTCGGCGCGGCGACGCCAAGCTGTGCATAACCCGGCAGCACGCCGACGAAGAACGTCGACAGGCCCATGATGATGATGGTGATGAGGAAGGTGTACTTGCGCCCGATCATGTCGCCCAGGCGGCCAAACACGATGGCGCCGAACGGACGCACCGCGAAGCCGGCGGCGAAGGCGAGCAGTGCGAAGATGAACTGGCTGGTTTCGTTGAGGCCGGTGAAGAAGTGCTTGCCGATCAGCGCGGCCAGCGAGCCATAGAGATAGAAGTCGTACCACTCGAACACGGTGCCCAGGCTGGAAGCCAGGATGACGCGGCGGTGGCCGGTGTCGAGCGATCCCCGCATGTCGACGGCGGTCGTAGCCATGATGTAACCCTCAGTTGTGACGCTCGGTCAGGTCGATGGATGACGTTTTTCTGCGTGCATGCCGCTGGAGCGGCAGCCGCCACTCGTCGCGTCCCTCTCCACTGTCCGGTTCGGGCGCCTCCCGTCGCCCCGCCCGGTGATGCCGGCAGCAACGCTGCTCGCGTCGCCGCCGTTGCTTGCTCAGAACTTGTACATGGCGCTGAAGTTGAACTGGTTGCCGTTGACGGTGTGGCTCGACGCCGAGTTCTTCAGCTGGTAGCGCACGTCGTCGTAGAGATATTCCACGCCAAGCTCATAGTTGCCCGAGGCGTATTGCAGGCTGACTGCACTCATGTTGTTTCGCAGCAGCGCCGTGCCCGGCGCGGCGGCGGTGCCGGCAGGAGTCCACGCAAGCACGTCGTCGCGATTTGGCCTTGCCGCGGCGAAGAAGCCGTTGACACTCCACTTCGGCGTGAAGTTGTAGCCCGCCTGCACGAAGCCGCCCGATTCCTTGATGTTGCCGAACTGCGACATGGCGCCGAAGATTTCGCCCAAGGCCCTGCCGGCATAGAGCAGGCCCTTGAAGGTCCACGGGCCGGGTTTCCACTGGCCGCCCAGGTCGTAGCCAAAGCTTTGCAGGTTGTCGCGCGGCGGCTTGGCCGTGATGTTGCCCACGCCGTGCAGGTCGATTTCCGAGTAATGCGCGGTGAGGTAGGCCAGCCAGTTGCTGCCTTGCGCGTGCAGGCGCGCTTCCACCTGCGGCTTGAAGTGTGCGGCGCCACCGTTGAGGTAGTTGATGGTGGAGTTGCCGGCGGCATTTTGCGGTCCGCTCCAGCTGCCCTCGAGCACGGCCACGTCGAAACGCCATTTCACGCCGTCGGTGCCGTGGTTGAGATCCTGCATGACGATCACGCCGGGATAGCGCCAACCCACGATGCCCGCGCCATAGCCCAGGGGAAAGGCAATGTGCGACAACGAGGTGGGCGTGTTCTCCAGCGGGAACATCAGGTCCCACATCTGGCCCACGCGCACCGTGGTGCCCCAGTTGGGATTGACGATGTCCATATAGGCCTGGCGAAGGCGCGGTATCGGCTGCTGCTGCGCATAGGCGCCGGTACCGTTGTTGCCGCCGAAGAAGTCCATCTCGATGCGGCCGCTGCCGTTCCAGTCGTCGTTCAACTTGGCGCCGGTGAAGTCGAGCCAGAAGCGAGTGTTGCGGATGTCGGCGCCGCTGAGCGATCCGGTATAGCCGTTGGCCTTGTTGGCCGCGGTGGGCGGCGCCGGGATCTCGGCGTTCTGGCCATTGCCGTAATTGATGAAGGTGCGGTCCTGGCCGAACACCGTGGCATCGATAAAGCCGTGCAAGGCCACCGACAGGCCGGGGGCCGTGGTGAACTGCGGCTTGGGCGCCGCTTCCACCTTGGTCTGCGTGGCCTGTGCCGTGGTCTGCGCCTGCGTGGCGGCGACCTGCGCCTGTTGCGCGGTCTGCGTGGCCTGCGTGGTGGCGGCCTTCTGTTCCTGGATCATGGCCTTCAGTTCGGCCAGTTCCTGTTCCAGCTGGTTGACGCGCTGTTCGAGCTGCTGCTCCCGCGTGCTGCTCTTGGTGGTTTTCGTGGTGCTCTGCGCGTGGACTCCCAGCGGCAGGCTCAGCGCGCAGGCGATGCCAACAGCCAGCAGGCCGTGGCGTCGTGCGGTCGTAGGCAGTGTCATGGCAGGCCTCCCCAGGTCGATGACCAGCCGAGGATGTCCATGCTGCATTGCGGACGCCTATTCACCATTGGTCGAACCTCGACCAAAGTCGAAAGCGGCCGCGTTCACGCCGAAACGTACCGATCACCAGCCAGACGCTACACTCGGCGAGTCATGCCGCGGCAGGCGGCAACGTTCATCCATGAGGAGGCCGGCAGGACCGGCCGCAGGAGCCCCGCGATGTCCAAGCTCTACCCCGTCAAGCCCGAGTTCGCCGCCAAGGCCCGTATCCGCAAGGACGATTACGAGCGGCTCTACGCCGAGTCGGTGAAGGACCCGGAGGGCTTCTGGGGCAAGATCGGCCAGCGCCTGGCATGGACCAAGGCGCCCAGCAAGATCAAGAACGTCTCCTACGACCCGAAGAACCTGCACATCCGCTGGTACGAGGACGGCGAGCTGAACGTGGCGGCCAACTGCCTGGACCGCCACCTGGCCGAACGCGGCGACAAGACGGCCATCATCTTCGAGGGCGACGACCCGAACGAGTCGCGCCACATCACCTATAGGGAGCTGCACGCCGAGGTGTGCAAGTTCGCCAACACGCTCAAGCACCTGGGCGTGGTCAAGGGCGACCGTGTGGCCATCTATATGCCGATGATCCCGGAAGCTGCCGTGGCCATGCTGGCCTGCGCGCGCCTGGGCGCCATCCACTCGGTGGTGTTCGGCGGCTTTTCGCCGGATTCGCTGGCCGGCCGTATCGCCGACTCCACCTGCAAGGTGGTCGTGACCGCCGACGAAGGCGTGCGCGGCGGCAAGAAGATCCCGCTCAAGGCCAATGTGGACGCCGCACTGGAACGCCCCGGCACCAACAGCGTGGAGACCGTGATCGTGGTGCGCCGTACCGGCAGCGCCGTGCCGATGCAGTCGCCGCGCGACCGCTACTACCACACGCTGATGGAAGGCCAGTCCACCGACTGCCCGCCCACGCCGGTGGAAGCGGAACACCCGCTGTTCATCCTTTACACCTCCGGCTCCACCGGCAAGCCCAAGGGCGTGCTGCACACCTCGGGCGGTTACCTGGTCTACGCCAGCTACACGCACGAACTGGTGTTCGACCTGCGCGAGGACGACGTGTACTGGTGCACCGCCGACGTGGGCTGGGTCACGGGCCACAGCTACGTGGTGTACGGGCCGCTCGCCAACGGCGCCACCACGGTGATGTTCGACGGCGTGCCCAACTACCCGGACACCAGCCGCTTCTGGAACGTGGTGGACAAGCACAAGGTCACGCTGTTCTACACCGCGCCCACCGCCATCCGCGCGCTGATGCGCGAGGGCGAAGGCCCGGTGAAGAAGGCCTCGCGCGCATCGCTGCGCCTGCTCGGCTCGGTGGGCGAGCCGATCAATCCGGAAGCCTGGGAGTGGTACTACCGCGTGGTGGGCGACGAACGCTGCCCGATCGTGGACACCTGGTGGCAGACCGAAACCGGCGGCATCCTCATCACGCCGCTGGCCGGCGCCATCGATGAGAAGCCCGGTTCCGCCACGCTGCCGTTCTTCGGCATCAAGCCGGCCATCGTCGACGCCGGCGGTGCCGTGCTGGAAGGCGCGACCGAAGGCAACCTGGTCATCACCGATTCGTGGCCGGGCCAGATGCGCACGGTGTACGGTGACCACCAGCGCTTCATCGACACCTACTTCAGCGCCTATCCCGGCAACTACTTCACCGGCGACGGCGTGCGCCGCGACGAAGACGGCTATTACTGGATCACCGGCCGCGTCGACGACGTGATCAACGTCAGCGGCCACCGCATCGGCACCGCCGAAGTGGAAAGCGCGCTGGTCGCGCACCCCAAGGTGGCCGAGGCCGCCGTGGTCGGCGCGCCGCACGACATCAAGGGCCAGGGCATCTACGCCTTCGTCACGCTGGTGGCCGGCGAGCAAGGCAGCGACGAGCTACGCAAGGAACTCGTCGCCTGGGTGCGCAAGGAAATCGGCCCCATCGCCACGCCGGACTTCCTGCAGTGGGCGCCGGGCCTGCCCAAGACGCGCTCGGGCAAGATCATGCGCCGCATCCTGCGCAAGATCGGCGAGAACCAGCCCGACCAGCTCGGCGACATTTCCACGCTGGCCGATCCGGGCGTGGTGAAGAACCTGGTGGACGAACGACTTATCAAGTAATGAGGGAATAGAGAATGGGGAATGGAGAATAGTGCGCTTCGTTGCAGGTCTCTGTTCCCCATACATTCGGCTCTAATGAAGGAGCATCAGCAAAAGCGCAGCGCATGTACCCGCCTTGCACTGCTTTTCACTATTCCCTATTCCCCACTCCCTATTCCCTCCCCAACATGCCCGACGTACTCATCGCCGACGATCACCCGCTCTTCCGTGATGCCCTGCAACGCGCCGTGGTCGCCGCAGTTCCCGACGCGAGCGTGCACAGCGCGGACAGCGTGTACACGCTGCTCAGCCTGATCGAACAGTACCCCGACGCCGAACTGCTGCTGCTCGACCTGCACATGCCGGGCGCGCGCGGCTACTCGGCGCTCGCGCACATCCGCGGGCAATTCCCAGGGCTGCCGACCATCGTGGTGTCGGGACACGAGGACGTGCAGGTCGCGCGCCGCGCGCTCGCGCACGGCGCATCCGCCTATATCCCCAAGTCGACGCCGGGCGAGGACATCATCACCGCCATCCGCAAGGTGCTGGATGGCGACGTATGGCTGCCGCACCAGCTGGTCGGTGGCGGCACGGAACTGAAACCCGATGAGGCGGCGGTGGCTGATCGCATCGCCACGCTCACGCCTCAGCAATTTCGCGTGCTCACCATGATCGCCGAAGGCCTTCTCAACAAGCAGATCGCCTACGATCTCGGCGTTTCCGAAGCGACCGTCAAGGCGCACATGACGGCGATCATGCGCAAGCTCGGCGTGAACAACCGCACGCAAGTCGCGCTGGCCGCCAGCCATCTGGCGATCGACCAGGAAGCGATGCCCTCGCTACCCGATGAAAGCGAGGAATGAGTGAAGAGAAGTGAGAAGTGAGAGAAGAGCCGTGCCCGCTTTCTCTGTTTTTCTCACTCCTCTTCACTCACTTCTCGCTCTACGCCATCTGCCGCCTCACCAGCGCGCTCAGCAACGCGCGCAAGGCCGCCGGTCGTACCGGCTTGTGCAGGATGGGATAGCCCAGGGATCGCGCGCGCTGCTTGAGTTCGCTGCTGCCGTCGGCAGTGATCATGGCGATGGGCGGCAGGTCGCCGATCACGCCGCGTAGTTCTTCCAGCGCCTGCAAGCCGTCCAGGTCGTCGGTGAGGTGGTAGTCCGCGAGGATCAGGTCGATGCCGCCGCGACGAAGTTCCTGCTCGGCCTGCGCCACGTCGAGCGCCGTGCGGCAGTCCACGCCCCAGCGCTGCAGCAGCGCACGCATGCCGTCGAGGATGGCTGGATCGTTGTCCAGGCACAGCACGGTGAGCGGCAGCTGTTCGTTCGATACCGGGTGGGCATTGGCGCGGCGCCTGGGTATTGCGCTTTCCGCGCGCGGCACGCGCACGGCGAAACGGCTGCCCTTGCCTTCGCGTGATTCGAGCTCGAGCTTGTGATGCAGGATGCCGGCGATGCGTTCGCAGATCGACAGGCCCAGCCCCAACCCTTTCTCGCCCCAGGGCGAGGGACGATCCAGTCGCTGGAACTCGCCGAAGATGCGTGCGCGTTGCGTCTCCGCGATGCCCGGCCCCGTGTCCCACACCTCGATGCGCACCTCGTCGCCCATGCGGCGCGCGCCCAGCAGGATGCCGCCCTCGCGGGTGTAGCGCAGCGCGTTGGAGATGAAGTTCTGCAGGATGCGCCGCAGCAGTTGCGGATCGCTGCGCACGGCGAGCCGGGTCGGCACCACGCGCAGACGCAGACCGCGCTGCTGGGAAAGCACGGCGAATTGCGCCTTGAGTGACTCGAACAGGTCGGACAGCGCCACGTTGCTCACATCCGCGCGATAGCTACCCGCGTCCAGGCGCGAGGTATCCAGCAGTGCGTCGAGCAGATCTTCCGCCGCGCGGAACGATGCGTCGATGCGTTCCGCCAGCAGGCTGGCTTCGTCGTCCAGGCCCGGATGCTGACGCAAGGCCGCGGTGAACAGCCGCGCCGCGTTCAAGGGCTGCAACAGGTCGTGGCTGGCCGCCGCGAGGAAGCGCGTCTTGGAGGCGTTGGCCATCTCCGCCTCGCGACGGGCGTGCGCAGCGGAGTTCAATGCCTCGCTCAACTCGGCCGTGCGCTGGTCGACGCGCTGCTCCAGCGTTTCGTTCGCTTCGATCAGCGCCTGTTCCGCGTGCTTGTACGCGGTGACATCGGTGTAGGTGGTGACGTAGCCGCCGCCGGGCAGCGCGCGTCCACGCATCTCGATCACCGAGCCGTCGGGCCGGATGCGCTGGAACACATGCGGAGAACCCGCGTGCATGTGGGCAAGGCGCTTGGCGACGTGCGCCTCGACTTCGCCGGGACCGCATTCGCCATGCTCGGCGTTCCAGCGGATGAGATCCGCCACCGGCACGCCGACGTAGACCATGCCGTCGGGATAATCGAACAGTTCCAGATAGCGCCGGTTCCACGCCACCAGCCGCATGGTGGCATCGACCACGCTGATGCCTTGCGACACGTTCTCCAGCGTCGTGGAAAGCAACTCGCGGTTGAAGCGCAATTCCTGCGAGGCCTCGTCCATCAGCGCCATCGCTTCGGCGATGTCCAGCCCGGAGCCGGACAAGGCGCCCATCAGGATGCGGCGCGCGCTCGCCGCGCCCACCGCGGCGGCAAGCAGGCGCTCGGTGTACTGGATCAGCGCACGGTCGGCGGCTTCGCTGGGTTGCAGCGGCTTGCCGCGTCGTTCGGCGTATTCGTCGAAGGCGCGCTGGCTGCTGCGTTCGCCGACGATGCGTTCGGCGATGGTGCGCAGGTCCGCGACGGCCACGCGGCCGCGCCAATCGCCGGCGCCGCGGCTGTCGATGGCATACGGGTCGATGAACATCGCCGCGTGCAGGCGTTCTTCCAGGTTGGGGCGGAACCGCAGCGAGACAAAGATCAGGCACGCCACGTTCACCAGCAGCGACCAGAACGTGCCGTGCATCACCGGATCCCAGCCGCTCAGGTGAAACAGCGCCTGCGGCTGCAACCAGCTGAGATTCATCGGCCCCGTCGCCAACCATGCGGCCGAACGATCCATCGCGGGCAGCAGCAAGGTGTACGCCCACACCAGAAAGCCCATCGCCAGGCCTGTGGCTACACCCTTACGGCTGGCGCTGCGCCAGTACAGCGCCGCCACGATGCCCGGCGCGAACTGCGCCACCGCCGCGAACGCCAGCAGCCCAGTGGCCGCCAGGTTGGTGGTGTCGGCCACCACGCGGTAGTAGACGTAAGCCATGGCGGCGAGCGCGATGATGGCGATGCGGCGGACCAGCAGCACCAGCTGCGAGAGGTCCGCGCGCTGCTCCAGCTTCAGCGCGCGGATGCGCAGCAGCATCGGCATGACGATGTCGTTGCTGATCATCGTGGACAAGGCCACGCACGCCACGATCACCATGCCCGTGGCCGCGGAGAAACCGCCGAGGAAGGCGAGCAACGCTATGGTGCGGTCGCCGTAAGCCATGGGCAGCGTAAGCACCCAGGCGTCCTTGTTGCCCTGCTGCAGCTGCGGCAGGTGCAGACCCGCCGCGACGATGGGCAGCACGGCCACGCTGATGATCACCATGTAGGCGGGAAACAGCCATCGCGCACGCGAGACGTCGTGCGGGTCTTCGCATTCCACCACGCCGATCTGGAACTGCCGCGGCAGGCAGAACATGGCGCAGAAGGCGAGCAGGGTCTGCGCAAGAAAGCCGGGCGATACACCGTCGGCGAGCTGCTGCGCGGGCAGGCGCACCGTATCGGCCAGGCCGGGTCCGCGCCATAGCGCGTAGGCCGCCAGCATGACGAACACCACCAGCTTGATCAGCGATTCCACCGCGATGGCGAGCATCATGCCGTGGTGATGTTCGGTGGCGTCGATGGTGCGCGTGCCGAACAGGATCGCGAACGTGGCCAGCAGGATCGCGCACCACAGCGCGCTGTCGCTGAACTGCGACGTGCCCGGCGGCACCGCGCTGCCCAGCACTGCATAGGACATCGCCACCGCCTTGAACTGCAGTGCGAGGTACGGCACCACGGCGATCACCGCGATGACGGCCACCAACGCGGCGAGTCCGTGCGACTTGCCGAAACGCGCGCCGATGAAATCGGCGATCGAGGTGATGTTGCGTTGGCGCGCCAGCAGCACGAGCCGCCGCAACAGCCCGAAGCCAAATACGAACAGCAGGATCGGCCCGAGGTAGATCGGCAGATAGCCAAGGCCTTCGCGTGCCGCCGTGCCCACCGCGCCATAGAACGTCCACGACGAGCAGTACACCGCCAGGGCGAGGCTGTAGACCAGCGGGCGCAGTCGCGGCTGCCGCGGGTAGAGCGGGCGTCGGTCCCCCATGTACGCCACGACGAACAACAAGCCGACGTAGAGCAGGGAAACCAGCAGCAGCAGCCATCCGGCAATCAAGCGGTGTTCTCCGATGTGCGTGCTTCCGTTCGTTGGGTACAAGCAGCCGGGGCGCCGCTCCGGTGGGCTGGCCGCGCTTGTAAGTATCGCCTCTTGGGCGGCAACATGCGCGGATGATCACGACCGATGGCCAGACCCCGGCCCAGTTGGCGACCGAGTTGCGCGACGAGGAAATCCACGTCTGGCGCCTCGCCTACGACCATCACCAGGGTCGGCAACCCCTGCTCGCCATGCTGGGTGCGTATCTTGGCGTACCGCCTGCCGAGGTAATGCTGGAGGCCTCCGAGCACGGCCGTCCGGCCTTGGCGGGGGACCAGCGCGATGCGCTTTCCTTCAACTGGTCGCACAGCCACGACCAGGCATTGATCGCCATTGCGCGCGGTGTGTTGCCTGGCGTGGATCTCGAACGCCTGCGCGCCCACCCCAAGGCCGTGCCCATCGCCCGCCGTTATTTCAGCCCCGACGAGACGGCGGCGCTGGAAGCCTTGCCGGACGGTCAGCGCGACCGCGCCTTCCTCGAACTGTGGACCGCCAAGGAAGCCGTGCTCAAGGCGCTGGGGCGTGGGCTCGCGTTTGGGTTGCATCGCCTGAGCATCGCCGGATCGGCGGAGCTGCCGGTGCTGCATCGGCTGGATGGCGACGAGGCGAACCAGTGGCAATTGCACCGGCTGATTCTCGACGACGCCCATGTCGGCAGCCTGGCGTGGCGCGGTACGCCTCGCCGGATCCGGCAGTGGACACTTGCCGGCACCGACTGATCGGCGCACTGTGTCCGGCCCGGCGCCGTGCATGGCGTCGGATTACGTCTTAGCCTGCGAGTATCGAACGCCTTATGACCCTGCTCAGCGTCAACGTCAACAAGATTGCCGTGCTGCGCAATTCGCGCGGCGGCAGCGAGCCCGATGTCCTGCGCGCCGCCCACGCCTGCATCGATGCCGGCTGCGGTGGCATCACCGTGCATCCACGGCCGGACCAGCGCCATATCCGTCCAGACGATGTGCGCGCGCTTGCCACGCTCACGCGCGGTCGTGTCGAGTACAACATCGAGGGTAATCCCTTCGCGCCGGCGCGCGGCACGTATCCCGGCCTGATCGAACTGGTGCGCGAAACACGTCCCACGCAGGTCACGCTGGTGCCGGACAGCGATGGACAGATCACGTCGGACCACGGCTTCGACCTGACCCGCGACATCGAATCCTTGAAGCCCTTGGTGGCCGCGTTGCGCGACATTGGCTGTCGCGTGAGCCTGTTCGTCGATTCGGGCGCCACCGGTTTCGACGCGGCCGTGGCCATCGGTGTGCAACGCATCGAGATCTATACCGGGCCCTACGCGCAGGCTTTCGAGGAGGGGCATGCGCAGGATGAGCTCGAGCGTTGCGCGGACACCGCACGGCGCGCACTGCACGCCGGCCTGGCGGTCAACGCCGGCCACGACCTCAGCCAAGCCAACCTCGGCACCTTCAAGGCCGCTATACCCGGGCTGGCGGAGGTGTCCATCGGTCACGCGCTGGTCGGCGAGGCGCTCTATGAAGGCCTGACGACGACCGTGCGAAAGTATCTGCAGATACTGCGCTGATACCGCGAAGGCGGTTTCGATTCGCTTGGGCGCGTTGTCATGCGCGACGGGAGCGGTTAATCGCGTGGCGTTTGGACGTCCATACGTCTGTACCGCAACGTCGCGAAACGCGCGGACGGCCCTTTTCAATGCCCCAAAAAAGAACCCCCGCTCAAGGCGGGGGTCCAAAGGGTAGTGTTGCGTTCATTCCTCTCGGAATGAATTACTGACCTTCAGTGAAGCCGATCTTCGTAAGGCCGTAGCTCTTGGCATCGGCCAGGACGCGGGCGACGTGCTCGTAAGCGACGCCGTCATCGGCATTGATCTGCACTTCCGGCTGCTTGGCCGGATCGCCCAGACCACCGATCACCGCGAGCTGTGCCTTCAGGCCAAGCTCGTCCACCGGGGTATCGTTCCAGTACAGCGCGCCGGACTGGTCGATCTTGAGGCGGACGGGTTCCGGCGGATTTTCCGGCTGAACCACGTTCGGGTTCGGCTGCGGAAGATCGATCTTGACCTTATGGGTCAGCATCGGAGCCGTGATCATGAAGATGATCAGGAGCACCAGCATCACGTCGACGAGCGGCGTGACGTTGATGTCGGCCATGGGGCCCTTGCCACTTCCAGAACTGAATGCCATGGCTTGTTACTCCTTGCCTGTCGTCATGAAGCCGACATGCACCATGCCCGCTTCCTTGGCGTCGGCGAGGACCTTCTTCACGATCTTGTATTCCGTGGTCTTGTCCGCACGGATCTGCAGTTCGGGCTGCGGCGACTGCTGTGCCGCAACCGCGAACTTCGCCTTCAGCTCGCCCTCGGTGACTTCGATGTCATCGAGATACAGCGTGCCATCCGGCTTCACGGCCAAGTCCATCGGCGTGACCTGCTCCGTATCCGAAACCTTCGGATTGGCGGTCGGCAGTTCCACGGTGATTCGATGGGACATCAGGGGAGCCGTGATCATGAAGATGATCAGCAGCACCAACATCACGTCGACGAGCGGCGTAACGTTGATCTCCGACATCGGGCCGCCGGAATCGCCTCCGGTACTCATTGCCATGGGTCAGATCCTCACTTGCCTTCGACGCGCGCGCCGGTGGCGAAGAAGTCGTGCAGGTCGTGCGCGAACTCGTCGAACTGAGCGTAGGTCAGGCGGTTGGAGCGGTTGAAGAAGTTGTAGGCGAGCACGGCCGGGATAGCGGTGAACAGACCGAAGGCGGTCATGATCAGAGCTTCACCCACCGGACCGGCCACGGCTTCCATCGAAGCGTTGCCCGACGCGGAGATCTTGATCAGCGCGTGGTAGATGCCCCACACGGTACCGAGCAGACCGATGAACGGCGCCGACGAACCGACCGTGGCGAGCAGGGTCAGGCCGCCTTCGAGGCGCAGGCTCTCGCGAGCCACGGCCTGGCGCAGGGCGCGGTCGATGAACTCGGAGCGGCTGAGCGACTCGGCGAGGCGACCACCGCCGGCCGAGGCCTGCTGGTGGTGAGCGACGGCCGAAGCGGCGTCGAGGGCGATCTTCGAGAACGGTTCGCCCTTGGGCTGGGCTTCCAGCTCACGGATGGCGTCCTGGGTCGAACCATTCGACCAGAAACCGTTGATGACCTTGTCGGCGCGGCCGCGAACCATCGAGTTGCGGATCGCGTTGGCGACGATGAAGTACCAGGAGGAGAAGGACATCACCACCAGCACCACGAACACGATCCAGCCAAGGAAATCGAAGTTGTGGATGAGGTGGTCGAAGCCCATCGACTTCATGGCTTCGGCGTTGGTGGTACCGCCCGCGGGGGCCGGAGAAGTTTGCAGGAACATAACGCTACCCTTGGAAAGTCAAGCGTGAACTGATTGACCGTAACCGAAGTTACAGCTGATTGAGATTGAAATTGACCGGGACGCGGACATAGCCTTCCGTCTTTTGTCCGTTCCTGATGTTCGGATTGAAGCGCCACTTGCGTGCCGTTTCAATCGCGGCCTGATCCAGCTCGCGATAACCGCTGGACGCTTCCACCTTGATGTCCTTCGGCGAACCGTCCACGCCCACCAGAATCATCAACGTAACCGTGCCCTCGTGACGCTGGCGGATAGCCTGCGGCGGATACTTGGGCTGAATACGGCTGTTGTAGCTGATGTCCTGACTGGCGGTGATGTCCGCAGGCGGAGCCGGGGGAGCAGGCGGAGCCGGCGGCGGAGCCGGGATGGCGTTGGTCGACGCTTCCTCGACAGCCGGCGGCGGAGCCGGCGGCGGCGGAGTCGGCGGCGGCTTGACCTGCTGGATGATCTTCGGCGGCGGCTGCTTCGGCGGTTCCGGCGGCGGCGGCGGCGGTGGCGGCGGCGGCGGCGGCGGCTCGATAAAGTTCACCTGGACCGTGCGTTCTTTTTCCTTCTGCACCTGCTTCGGCGGTGCCATAGGCGCCACCAGCAACAGGAATGCGAACGCATGCAGCGCGATGGCTACGGCCAGCGCCCAGGTACGCCTCCAATTGAACGGCCCTTGGCCGGTTGCTTCGTTACTTGAGGCCATCTGTCACTATCTGGAGCTAATCAATCGGTGAGACGTGGTCACGATTTCCGGTGGCAAATCGATCCATAGGGATGACATTTGCCACTGGACGGGAGCACGGAAAGGTTTCAACGGTACAACAGCACATGGCATTTGTATAGCACTTGTGAGGCAGGCAAATGGACGTCTATCTGCCCCACATTTGTTACACCTCTGCCTTACTTGCTCACTGTCGGCGACTTCAGCCAAGCCTTGGCTTTTTCTGAAGTTTCTGGATCCTGTGCCGCTTTCTCCATGGCTGCAATCGCGCCCGCCTTGTCCTTCAGACCGCGGCACGCCTGGGCCAGCAACATGTAAGCGGTGCCCTTGTGCTGCACGCCCTTGTCGATGCCCTGTTGGATGAGGCTCTTGGCCTCGCTGAACTTGTTGTCCTGGATCAGGAGCTGGCCGGCGCGGATGTGCGCCTCGCCGTCCTTGGCCAGCGGGATGGCCTTCTGGTAGGCCGCCAGCGCGCCCGAGGTGTTGTCGGACATGTAGTTGGCGGCGCCGAGCAGCTCGTAGTTCTCGGCCGTCTGGGTGACGATACCCTTGCTCATGCCATCCTGCAGCGTGGCGGCCGCCTTGGTGGAGAGGTCCTTCTGGTCGCCGCCGCCGTTCTGGCCGGTGACCAGGTAGAGCTTGGCGAGCGTGATGTAGTCCTTCTCGGTCTTGAGCTGGCCGTTGGCCTTGGCCTTCTCCATCAGCGAAATCGCTTCCGGATACTTCTGCGCCTGCATCAGCGCGGCGACGGCGTTGTTCAGCGCGTTCGGGTCGTTCGGGTTGGCGGCCAGCTGCTGCTGGGCGATCTGAGCGGCCTGGTCACCCTGGCCCGATTCCGAGTAGCTGGCGACCAGGATCTGGTTCCAGCTGTCGTTCGGCTTGTCGGTCTTCGACTGCGCCGTCTTGATGGCGGCAATCGCTTCGGGGTACTTCCCGAGGCGGTAGTAGGCGTTGCCTTCCAGCGCGTAGGAGTCGGCGGTTTCCTTCTTGCCTTCGGCGCGCCACTTCTCGACGGTGTCGATGCACTGCTGGTACTGCTCGTCGGCCAGGTAGAACTGGGCGAGCATGTACTCGAGCTGGAAGAAGGTGTCGTTCGGCATGGTGCCGTTGTCGAGCGCGCGCTTGAGCAGGTCGATGGCGCCCTTCACGTCGCCGTCGTTGTAGTGCACGTTGGCCAGGCCCTGCAGGGCCAGCGCCTGGGCGTACTTGCTCTTGCTGCCATCGGCGATCGGCTGGAGGATCTGGATCGCCTTTTCCTTGTCCTGGTTGTTGACCGCGTCAAGGCCTTCGTTGATGGCCTTCTGGTCCTTTTCGCTGGTGAGGTCCAGCTTCGGTTCCTTGCGCGTGGCGTTGGGGTAAAGCGCTTCCTTCTTGTCCTTGGAAGAGCTGTCGCCTGCGATGACCGGCGTGCTCACCACGGCCAGGGCCAGCGCCGTACCGGCAAGCATTTTGATCAGGGGAACACGCTTCATGGCAGTCCTCAATGGTGGTTTCACGCGATTGCAACGCGGGGGATCGCTGAGCGTAACCTGACTAGGCGGCAGATAACAAGTCGCACCGCGACAAGAAAGATTGTTAAAAATCAATAAGTTGAACCATACGCCAACGACTGGACATGATTTTCAAGTCCGATGCCCCGGCCACCCGTGACTTTTTGGCCTGGAAACACGCTATCGGCGGCCGTTTTCCTGACTTTAGCCAATGTGCTAATGCGTTAGTACGCGCGGTCAAAGGAATGGCCGTCGACGATGCGATGGCGTCGCATCGTCGACGGCCGGCGGCTCAGATGTCGAGGTTGGCGACCTTGAGCGCGTTCGCTTCGATGAAGTCGCGACGCGGCTCCACCGCCTCGCCCATCAGCATGGAGAACATCTGATCGGCGGCGAAGGCGTCTTCGATGCCGACCTGCAGCATGCGGCGGGTCTCCGGGTTCACGGTGGTTTCCCACAGCTGTTCCGGATTCATTTCACCCAGGCCCTTGAAGCGCTGGATCATGCGGCCCTTCTTGCCCTCTTCCAGCAGCCAGTGGCGCGCTTCGGCGAAGCTCTGCACGCCGCGCGAACCGTTGCCGCGGCGAACCACGGCGTCAGCCTGCACCAGGCCGGCGAGCTGCTGGCTGACCGCCAGGATCGGACGGAACTCGGCGCTGCCGAAGAACGGTTGCGGCAGCAGCCAGGTGTGGCTCAGGCCGTGCTGGTCGCGCACCACTTCGATGGCGGCCGGCTGCTCGCCTTCCGCGGGACGCAGCGACAGGCGGTAGCGCGGCTTGCCCAGGCCGCTGGCGGCCAGGCGCGATTCCACGCCCTTCAGCCAGCCCTGCATGGCGGTGGCGTCGTTCCACAGCGCGGGTTCGAGAGGCGCATGTTCGAGTAGCGCGGTGAGCACGGCGGCGTCGAAGCGGTGGCCCAGGCGCTCGATCTGATCGAGCGCGGTCTGGTAGTCGCGCAGCAGCTTTTCCAATGCTTCGCCGTAGATGGCCGGTGCATCCGGCGAGTACTGCAGTTCGGCGCCGTCGACCGCGCTGGAGACGAGGTAGCCGTTCAGGGCTGCGTCGTCCTTCAGGTACATCTCGTTCTTGCCCTGCTTGATCTTGTAGAGCGGCGGCAGGCCGATGTAGACGTGGCCGCGTTCGATCAGCTCCGGCATCTGGCGGTAGAAGAAGGTCAGCAGCAGGGTGCGGATGTGCGAGCCGTCCACGTCCGCGTCGGTCATGATGACGATGCGGTGGTAGCGCAGCTTGTCCGGGTTGTACTCCTCCTTGCCGATGCCCGTGCCGAGCGCGGTGATCAGCGTGCCGACTTCGGCGGAGGACAGCATCTTGTCGAAACGGGCCTTTTCCACGTTGAGGATCTTGCCCTTCAACGGCAGCACGGCCTGGGTCTTGCGGTTGCGGCCCTGCTTGGCCGAACCACCTGCGGAGTCACCCTCGACCAGGAACAGTTCGCATAGCGCGGGATCCTTTTCCTGGCAGTCGGCGAGCTTGCCCGGCAGGCCGGCGATGTCCAGCGCGCCCTTGCGGCGGGTCATCTCGCGGGCCTTGCGGGCGGCTTCGCGGGCGCGCGCGGCGTCGACCACCTTGGAGGCGATGGCCTTGGCTTCGTTGGGGTGCTCCAGCAGGAACTCGCCCAGCTTCTCGTTGACGGCCTGCTCCACCGCGGTCTTCACCTCGGAGGACACCAGCTTGTCCTTGGTCTGCGAGGAGAACTTCGGGTCAGGCACCTTCACCGACAGCACGGCGATCAGGCCTTCGCGCATGTCGTCGCCCGACAGCGCGACCTTGGCGTTCTTGGCCAGGCCTTCCTTCTCGATATAGCCCTGCAGCGAGCGCGTCAATGCCGCGCGGAAGCCGGTCAGATGGGTGCCACCGTCGCGCTGGGGGATGTTGTTGGTGAAGCAGAACATCGTCTCCTGGTAGGAGTCGGTCCACTGCATCGCCAGTTCCACCGAGATGCCATCCTGCATGGCACTGAGGCTGATCACGTTGGGATGCAACGCGGTCTTGAGCTGCGCCAGATGCTGCACGAAGGACTTGATGCCGCCTTCGTAGGCAAAGCGGTCGCTGCGCCCTTCCCCTCGCTCGTCCTTCAGGTCGATGGTGACGCCGGAGTTGAGGAAGGCCAGCTCGCGCAGGCGCTTGGCCAGGATGTCGTAGTGGAATTCGGTATTGGAGAAGGTTTCCGGGCTTGGCAGAAAGCGCACGGTGGTGCCGCGCTTGGTGGACGCGCCCACCTCCTTCACGGGGTACTGCGGCTCACCCAGGGCGTATTCCTGCTGGTATTCCTTGCCATCGCGGTAGATGGTCAGCCACAGGTGCGAGCTGAGCGCATTCACCACGGACACGCCCACGCCGTGGAGGCCACCGGACACCTTGTACGAGTTGGCGTCGAACTTGCCGCCCGCGTGCAGCACCGTCATTACCACTTCGGCGGTGGACCGGCCTTCTTCCGGGTGCATGTCGACCGGAATGCCGCGGCCGTTGTCACTGACGCTGACCGAGCCGTCGTCCAGGATGGTCACGGTCACATGATCACAGTAACCAGCGAGAGCTTCGTCGATGGAGTTATCGACGACTTCGAACACCATGTGGTGCAGGCCGGTGCCGTCATCGGTATCGCCGATGTACATGCCGGGGCGCTTGCGCACCGCTTCCAGACCTTTCAGGACCTTGATGTTGCTCGAATCGTAGGTTGTATCGTTCATTCGGTGACCGATTCCTGGGCGCCTTATCCCGCCCGGGCGGCGCCATGTAAGGCCGGGCTGGGGACACAATTGGTTGATTATAGCAGGGGGCTGAGATGCCCTTGTTCCACGTGGAACACTCGTGCCGAGCCGCCCTGTAGGGCATCGGGGACCTCGGTTCCCGTCACCAGCACCTGGGCGCCTACCGAGCGCAGCTGCTCTACCACGGCCGCTTGATGGGACTTGTCGAGCTCGGAGGCCAGGTCGTCGAGGCACACAACCGGCCATTCGCCTCGCCGCTCGGCGTACAAGGCAGCCTGGGCCAGCATGCAGCCGAGTGCCGCCAGTTTTTCCTGTCCGCGCGAGAGATGCTCCCTTTGCGGAGCGTGTTCAAAGGACAAGGCCCAGTCGGCGCGATGAGATCCCATGGTGGTATGGCCCCGCGCCAGGTCCCTGCCCCGCTGGCTGGCCAGCACCGCGCCCAGCGACACCTCATCCGTCCAACCACGACGGTATCTGAGTTCGACCGAGCCCAGTTCGGGAAGTAGCCCCTGCATGGTCCGTTCTATATGGGGGCGCAAAGCGACTAAATACAGTTCGCGAAGCCGATCGATCACGGACGCCGTGGCGTCCAGTTCGGCCTCCCAGGGAAGAAACAGCGCTTCGGAAGCGGGCGCACTGGCGCGGAGTAGCGAATTCCGCTGCTTGAGGGCGCGCTGGTAGCGCCGCCACGCCGGCATGAACTCTTGTTCCACGTGGAACACGCCCCAATCGAGGTAGCGTCGGCGTTCCTCAGCGCCACCAGCGATCAGGGCGTGGGACCCTGGTTCAAAGCAGACGACGGCGCACTCGCCCACCAACTCGCTGAGGCTGACGATGTCCCCGTCCATGCGGGCTTCCCAACGCACGCCCTGACGCCCAAGTCCCAAGCGTCGGATGCGATCGTCCTGATGCCGAAGCTCCGCGAAAACAGCCAGGGACTCTGCACCGCGCTGAAGCAAGGCATCCTTGGCGCCTGATCGGAAAGAACGGGCGTGGGAGAGCAGGAAAGCCGCTTCCAGCACGCTGGTTTTTCCGGCGCCATTGGCACCGACAAATACGGTCATGCCGGCTTCCAGCGGAATGGTGACCTCGCTCAGGCAGCGCAGCCCGCGAATCTTCATGGTTTCCAGCCGCACCTCAGCGGCCTCCGGAAGCAAGAACGCCGGAGCGTCTTTCGACAGCTCCGGCGTTCGCGTTCGGCCTGCCCTTAAAGGGCAAACAGATGATCGTCATCAGAGACGCAGCGGCATGATCACGTGGCGGGCCTGATCGCTGTCGTCTTCCTGCACCAGACAGCTCGACTGCGCATCGCGCAGGTTCAGACGGGCCTTTTCGCCGCGCAGTGCGCCCAGTGCATCCAGCAGGTAGCCGACGTTGAAACCCACCGCCAGATCCGACACCGGCGTCTCGGCCTCGACCTCTTCCACGGCTTCTTCCTGTTCCGGGTTGTGCGCCACGATGCGCAGCTTGCCCGGCGACAGTTCCAGCTTCACACCGCGGTATTTCTCGTTGGAAAGAATCGCTGCTCGCTGCAGGGCACCGCGCAGCGCTTCGCGATCCAGCGTGGCGTGCTTGTCGGCGCCCAGCGGAATCACCGCCTCGTAATCCGGGAAGCGGCCGTCGATGAGCTTGGAGGTGAACACCACATCGCCACGACGCACGCGCAGATGGTTACGGCCGAACTCGAGCTCGATCTGGCCATCGCCCGTTTCGAACAGACCGATCAGCTCGTTCACGCCCTTGCGCGGAATGATGATCTGACGACGCGTGGATACCTTGCTGTCCAGCTTGGTTTCCTTCAATGCCAGACGGTGACCGTCGGTGGCGACGCAACGCAGGGTGTGTTCCTGCAGGTCGAGCAGCATGCCGTTGAGGTAATAGCGCACGTCCTGGTTCGCCATGGCGAAGGCGGTACGTTCCATCAGGTCTCGCAGCACCTCTTCCGGCAGCGTGACCCGCTCAACCAGCTCTATTTCATCGATGGTGGGGAACTCGGTGGCTGGCAGGGTGGCCAGCGTGAACCGGCTGCGTCCCGCATTCATGGCCACGCGATCGCCATTGAACTTCAGGTCGATCTGGGCGCCATCAGGCAAGGCGCGCACGATGTCGAACAGCTTGCGCGCGGGAATGGTGATTTCGCCGTCGACCAGCTTGTCAGCGGTCGTCGTGGCGATCATTTCCACTTCCAGGTCCGTACCGGTCATCGACACTTTGCCGTCGGCGACTTTCACCAGCAGGTTGGCCAGAACCGGCAGGGTCTGGCGACGTTCGACGACGCCCACGACCTGCTGCAACGGCTTGAGCAGAGCTTCTCGTTGAATGCTGAATTGCATGTATGCGCTTCCCCAATCCTGCTTTTCTGTTTTTAAAAGAAGTTCTGTGGTGGTGGTAGGCGGCGTGGATAACTCGAAAAACTAAAATTATCCATTGGAATCAATAAATTACATGATTCCCGGGTTGTGTTCCAAAGAGCCAGAGAACTGTGGGCCGATTGTGGATAACTCAGCCCGCCAAATCGTCCACCTATTATCCACAGGTTGCCACCGTACTTTTCAAGCAAACAGTGCACAGCCGCCCTGCTCAGCCGGTCAGGATGCGGATCAGCTGCTCCCAATCCTGACGCATGCGTGTGTCCGTCTCGCAAAGCTTTTTGATGGTGCGGCAGGCATGCAGCACCGTCGTGTGGTCGCGACCGCCGAACGCCTCGCCGATCTCCGGCAGGCTGTGCTCGGTGAGTTCCTTGGACAGCGCCATGGCGATTTGGCGCGGGCGTGCCAGCGAGCGCACGCGGCGCTTGGACAGCAGATCCTGCAGGCGCACCTGGTAGTAGTCGGCCACGGTCTTCTGGATGTTGGGCACCGTCACCGCCTGCGCATGCGTGGCGAGCAGGTCGCGCAGGGTTTCCTCGGCGAAGTCGATGGTGATCGGCTTGCCATAGAAGTTGGCGCGGGCCGCCAGCGTGTTGAGCGCGCCTTCCAGGTCGCGAACGTTGGAGCGAATGCGCTTGGCCAGCAGCATCGCCACGTTCTCCCCCACCGCCACGCCCTTGTCGTGCGCCTTGGACAACAGGATCGCCGCGCGCGTCTCGAAATCAGGCGGCTCGATCGCCACCGACAGGCCCCAGCCCAGGCGCGACTTCAGGCGCGGCTCCAGCTTGTCCACTTCCTTGGGATAGCGGTCGCAGGTGAGGATGATCTGCTGCTTGGATTCGAACAGCGCATTGAAGGTGTGGAAAAACTCTTCCTGCGTGGTGTCCTTGCCCGCGAAGAACTGGATGTCGTCGATCAGCAGCGCGTCCACCGAGCGGAAGCGCCGCTTGAACTCGTCCATGCTCTTGGTGCGCAGCGCCTCGATCATCGAGCCGACGAACTGCTCCGAGCGCAGGTACAGCACCTTGAACTCGGGGTTGCGCTCGCGCATCAGGTTGCCGGTGGCGTGCATCAGGTGCGTCTTGCCCAGGCCCGTACCGCCGTACAGCAGCAGCGGGTTGTAGGCGCGGCCCGGATTCATCGCCACCTGCATGGCGGCCGCCTTGCCCAGCTGGTTCGACTTGCCCTCGACGAAGGTCTCGAAGGTGTAGTGCGGGTCCAGGTTGTGGCTGAAGCTGGCCGGCGGCGCGTCGGCCACCATCGGTTCCACCTTGGCCGGCGCGGGTGCTGGCGCCGCTGCGGATTTGGCCGCGGGCGCGGGCCGGGGCGAGCTGGAGCCCACCTCCAGGCGCACGGTCAGCTCATGCCCGGTCAGCTGGCTGATCACGGTCTCGATGCGGGCCAGATAGCGCTCGCGCACCGTCTCCAGCGTGTACGGATTGGGTGCGAACAGCTTCAGGCCATGGGTGTCGTCGCGTGCCTGCAGCGGCATCAGCCACGTATGCAGGTCTTCGGCGTTCAATTCGCCCTCGAGACGCTCGAGACAGCGCCGCCACAGGTCACTCATGGGAAGTCTTCAACCACTGGAAGGAGCGCTTTCGCGCGGGGTGGACCGGAAAGTCTAACAGCAGGAAGCCCGCTTTTTGGTAGGGATATCCACACGGATATCCACAGGCAGTCAACAGCCTTTGTCAACCCCGCGCATACCCCCATTTGACAGGGCCCCCGACCGCCCCGCATAATTTCCAACCTTTTTATTCACTTAACTTTGGAGGAAGCCATGTCCAAGCGGACCTTCCAGCCCAGCAAGCTCAAGCGTGCCCGCACCCACGGCTTCCGTGCTCGTATGGCCACGGCCGACGGCCGCAAGGTGCTGAACGCACGTCGCGCCAAGGGCCGCAAGCGCCTGATCCCGTAAGCGGCGGGCGCCCATGCCTGCCGCCGGCCTGCCGCGCGAGGCGCGGCTTCGCCGCGCCGGTGATTTCGCTGCTCTGCGACAAGCCAGCGGCCGCTTCGGCGGCCGCTGTTTTTCTGTGCGCTATCGGGTCAACGACCTGGGCCACCCGCGCCTGGGCCTGGCCATTTCCAAGCGCGTGTCCAAGCGCGCGGTGGACCGCAACCGCATCAAGCGACTGGTGCGCGAATCATTTCGCCGCGCCCGTCTTGAGCTTCCGCCCGTCGACCTCATGGTGATGGCGCGCGAGCAGGCCTGTGGCCTGCCCGGCCCGGAGCTGCTCGCGGAACTGCAGCAGCTGTGGAAGAAATTGCGCTCGGCCAAAGTCGAGGTCACGTTGAAGCCGGGCGACCCGGCCGGCACAATCGTGCGTTGACCTTTTCCCACCCTCTTCCGCGGCACGGCGTCGCGGCACGCACCGGATCTGCTCCGCGATGAATCAAACGCGCACGTTCCTCATCTTCGCCCTGCTGGCCGTGGCCTGGCTGCTGTTCCAAGCCTGGGAAAAGGATTATGGCCCGCACCCGCCGGCGGTTACCGCCGCGGCGACTCCGGCCGGCGCCGACTCCAGCGTGCCGGGCGCCACGTCGTCGACGTCCGCGCCGGCCAGCGTGCCAGGCACGGTCAGCGAAGCGTCCGCGCAGCTGATCACCGTCAGCACCGACGTGCTGCGCCTGACCATCGACACGCGCGGCGGCAGCGTGGTGCGCTCCGAGCTGCTCGGCTATCCGGTGTCGCCGCGCACCAAGAACAATCCCGACCCGGCCCCGGTACGCCTGCTCGATGACGACCGCGCGCAGTACTTCGTCGCGCAGAGCGGCCTGGTCAGCAACCAGGGCGAGGCGCCCGACCATCGCGCCGTGTTCTCCGCCGCGCAGACCAGCTACACGCTGGCCCAGGGCCAGGACGCGCTGAACGTCGACCTGACCTGGCAGGACGCCGCCGGCCTGAAGGTCACCAAGACCTTCGTGCTCAAGCGCGGCAGCTACGTCGTCACCGTCGATCAGAAGATCGAGAACGGCGGCAGCACCGCATGGACCGGCAACAGCTATGAACAGTTGCAGCGCGTGGCGCCGGCCCAGCAGAAGAGCTGGTGGCAGAACTTCAGCGATCCGTCGTCGCACAGCTTCTATGGCGCGGCCTGGTACAGCCCCGAAGACAAGATGACCACGCTGCCCTTCGCCGATTTCGCGAAGAAGCCGCTCAACCACCCGATCACCGGCGGCTGGGCCTCGATGCTGCAGCACTACTTCTTCGTGGCCTGGATTCCGCAGGCGCAGGAAGCCAACACCTACAGCACTAGCGTGATCAATCCAGACACCGCGCAGCCGGTGTACCTGATCCGCGCCGTCGGCCCCTCGATCAGCGTGGCCCCGGGCCAGAGCCAGAGCACCGCCTCGCGCCTGTATGTCGGCCCGAAGCTGCAGGGCACGCTGGATCTGGTCGCGCCGGGCCTGGACCTGACCACCAACTACGGCATGCTTACCGTCGTTGCGCAGCCGCTGCACTGGCTGCTGTCGAAGCTGCATTCCATCAGCGGCAACTGGGGCGTGGCCATCATCCTGCTGGTGCTGCTGCTGAAGGCCGCGCTGTGGAAGCTCACCGCCGCGCAGTTCCGCTCCGGCGCCAAGATGCGCAAGCTGCAGCCGCGCGTGAACGCCCTCAAGGAGCGTTACGGCGACGACAAGATGAAGATGCAGCAGGCCATGATGGAGCTGTACAAGAAGGAGAAGGTCAACCCGATGTCGGGCTGCCTGCCGGTGCTGATCACCATGCCCGTCTTCTTCGGCCTGTACCGCGTGCTGATGGAAAGCGTGGAACTGCGCCATGCGCCGTTCTTCGGCTGGGTGCATGACCTGTCCGCGCCCGATCCGTTCTTCGTGCTGCCGGTGATCTACATCCTGGTGATGCTGGCCACGCAGTGGCTCTCGCCCTCCGCCGCCGGCATGGACCCGGCCCAGCAGAAGATGATGAAGGTGATGCCGGTGGTGTTCGGCTTCATGTTCCTGTTCTTCCCGGCGGGCCTGGTGCTGTACTGGGTCATCAACGGCCTGACCAGCCTGGCGCAGCAGTGGCTGATCACGCGCAGCGTCGAGCGTGCGGACGAGAAGGCGAAAGAGGCCTGATCATTCGGCCGCTTACGGAAAAAGGCCGCGAAAGCGGCCTTTTTCGTGCGTGGCATCGTCGGCTCGTCATCCCGGCGCAGGCCGAGATGACGGTAACCGATACACCGATGTTTTCGCATCCCCACAGGTAAACCGCATAATTCCGCCATGACCCACACCGACACCATCGCCGCCATCGCCAGCGCACCGGGTGCCGCTGGCGTCGGCGTGCTGCGTGTATCGGGGCCGGCCGTGCCAGGCATCGCCGCCGAACTGCTGGGGCGCGATCCCGATCCGCGCCGCGCGCATTTCACCGCGTTCCGCGACCATGATGGCAGCCTGATCGATCGCGGCCTGCTGCTCTACTTCCCCGCCCCCGCCTCCTACACCGGCGAACACGTGCTGGAGCTGCAAGGTCACGGCAGCCCCGTGCTGCTCGATGCGTTGCTGCGCCGGGTCTGTGCGATGGACGCGCGACTGGCGCGTCCGGGCGAATTCACAGAACGCGCCTTTCTCAACGGCAAGCTCGATCTGGCCCAGGCCGAAGCGGTGGCCGACCTTATCGCGGCGCGTTCACAGGCGGGGGCGCGCGCGGCGCTGCAATCGATGGAAGGTGTGTTCTCGCGCAAGGTGCAGGATCTGCTGCAGGCATTGATTGCGCTGCGCGTGCATATCGAAGCGGCCATCGATTTTCCCGAGGAGGAAATCGATTTCCTCGCCGACCCGTTGATCATGCAGCAGCTCAACGACCTGCGTACACAGTTGGACGACTTGCTGCGCGAAGCGCAGCGCGGCGTGCGGCTCAACGACGGTTTGCGGGTCGCCATCATCGGACGTCCAAACGCCGGCAAATCCAGCCTGCTGAACGCCTTGGCCGGAAGCGATCGCGCCATTGTCACCGATATCGCAGGCACCACGCGCGACGTGTTGCGTGAATCCTTGAATCTCGACGGCATCGCGCTGGAACTGGCCGACACGGCCGGCTTGCGCGACACGGATGACCCGGTGGAGCGCGAAGGCGTGCGCCGTGCACGCGGCGAACTCGCGCGCGCGGATGTCGCCCTGCTCGTCACGGATGGATCGCACGCCGAGCACGACCTCGCCCTGCTCGGCGAACTGCCCGCCAGCGTCGAACGCATCGTGCTGGTGAACAAGATCGACCTCGACCGCCATGCCGCGCGCTACGAAGTTCGCGCCGACGCGATCTGGGTATGGGCATCCGCCAAAACCGGCGCTGGCCTCGACGCCTTGCGCGACCACCTCAAACAGCTCGCCGGCGCCGGCAGCGGCGAAGGGGCGTTCAGCGCAAGGCGCCGCCATGTGTTGGCGCTGGAACAGGTGGCGACACATCTGGAACACGCCGACCAGGTACTGCACGCCACGCGTGCCGGCGAACTCGCCGCGGAAGAGCTGCGCCAGGCGCAGCACGCCCTTGGGGAAATCACCGGCACCTATACCAGCGACGACCTGCTGGGCGCGATCTTCAGTTCGTTCTGCATCGGCAAGTGACGCCTCGCGATGTGTGTCATGCCGCCCTCGCGCAAGAGGCGGCGTGGATCACAGTGAAGCCACCAGCTGCGGCACCGCGTCGAACAGGTCGGCCACCAGTCCGTAATCGGCGATGTCGAAGATCGGCGCGTCCGGGTCCTTGTTGATCGCGACGATCACCTTGGAATCCTTCATGCCAGCCTGATGCTGGATGGCGCCGGAAATGCCGCAGGCGATGTAGAGCTCCGGCGCCACGATCTTGCCGGTCTGGCCCACCTGCCAATCGTTCGGGGCGTAGCCTGCGTCCACGGCGGCGCGGCTGGCGCCCAGCGCGCCACCCAGTTTGTCCGCCAGCGGCACGAGCACGCTGAGAAAGGTTTCCTCGCTGCCGAGTGCGCGACCGCCGCTGACGACGACGCGCGCGCTGCCCAGGTCCGGCCGGTCAGTGCGCGCCGCGGCGCGCGACACGAAGGCCGACAGGCCGGTATCGCCCACCGGCGCCACGCTTTCGATCGACGCCGTGCCGCCCTCGGCCGGGGCCGCCGGAAAACCGGTCGCGCGCACGGTGGCCACCTTGATGGCGTCGTCGCTTCGCACGGTGGCGATGGCGTTGCCGGCGTAAATCGGCCGCTCGAACGTATGGGCGTCCAGCACGCGGATGATGTCGGACACCTGGGCCACGTCGAGCAGGGCCGCGACGCGCGGAGCGACATTCTTGCCGTAGCTGCTCGCCGAAAAGAAGACATGGCTGTAGCCCTGCGCAAGCGCCCATACCAGTGCCGCGTGGTTCTCCGCCAAGCCGTTAGCCAGCGAGGGTGCATCGGCATGCAGCACGCGCGACACGCCTGCGATGGCGGCAGCAGCGCGCGCCGCCTCGGCGCAGCCGTCGCCCGCGACGAGCACGTGCACGTCGTCTCCGCATTGGCTCGCAGCGGTGACGGCATGGCGAGTGGTGGGATGGATCGATTCTCCTTCGTGATAGGCGACGACGAGTGCGCAAGCGAAAGCAGTCATGTCCGGCTCCTTCAGAGAATCTTGGCGTCGTTCTTCAACCGGTCGACCAGCGTCGCCACGTCGGGCACCTTGACGCCCGCCTTGCGTTTCGACGGCTCGGTGACCTTGAGCGTGCTCAGCCTGGGCGTGACATCGACGCCAAGCTCGGCTGGCGTCAATCGCGCCAGCGGTTTGCTCTTGGCCTTCATGATGTTCGGCAAGGAGGCATAGCGCGGCTCATTGAGGCGCAGATCGGTCGTGATGACAGCGGGTAGCGCGACGCTGAGCGTTTCCAACCCGCCATCGACTTCGCGCGTGACGCATGCGCGACCATCGGCGATGCGGACCTCGCTGGCGAACGTCGCCTGCGCGATGCCGGCGAGCGCGGCGAGCATCTGCCCCGTCTGATTGCAGTCATCGTCAATCGCCTGTTTGCCGAGGAGCACGAGCTGTGGCTGTTCGCGCTCCATTACCGCCTTCAACAGCTTCGCCACGCCCAGCGGCTGCAGTTCGACGTCGGTTTCCACCAGGATGCCGCGATCGGCGCCCAGCGCCATGGCTGAACGCAGCGTTTCCTGGCAGGCCGCCGGCCCGCAGGACACGGCCACCACTTCAGTGAGCACGCCTTTCTCTTTCAGGCGGACGGCCTCTTCGACGGCGATCTCGTCGAACGGGTTCATGCTCATCTTCACGCCGGCGAGGTTGATCCCGCTGCCGTCCGGCAAGACCTGGATCTTGACGTTGAAATCCACCACGCGCTTGACCGCGACGATTGCCTTCATGCTTGTCTCCTGCCGCGTCCGCTGTCGCGGACATGCCTTGAAGCTACCGTCGGGCAAGAAGCACCGACGGCCTTCAGGAAAGAGCCGCAAGTTAAGGGACGGCGGAAACCCGCAAAACCACCCTAGGTTGGGGGGCGACCGGCGGCAGATTCAGCCCGCGCCGGCCTGTTCCAGATGTTTGCGGATCAGCACGATGGCGTCATAGCGATTGGATACGCCGAGCTTCACGAAGATGTTCTTCAGGTTCCACTTGACGGTTTCGAGACTGATATGAAGCGCCAGGGCAATGCGCTTGTTGGACATCGACTGTTCCAGCAGCGACAGGATCTCCCACTCGCGTTTGGTCAATGACGCCTCGCCCTGCGCGCCCAGCGCGATGAGCGTGCCGCCACGCGTGATCGCATCGACGATCAGGCTGGACACGTAGTCGTCCATCGAGCGTTCGCCAAGACGCGGAAGGCCCTTGAGCAATACCTGCAAGGCCTCGCCCTGATCGAGGAACGTGCGCACCAGGCCATGGCGATAGCCTCGTGCAACGGCGGCGCGCAGATATTCCTGCGATTCCAGCGTGCGGCCGAGGCGATCCAGCAGCAGGCAGCGCAGCAGATCGGCCTGCACGCGCCATAGGCCGCGGCCGTATTCCTGGATGATGCCGTCGATGCCGGAAAGCACCTGCAGCCCTCGTTCCGGTTGCTCGCGTACCCACAGGATGCGCGCCATCGACAAGGCCGCCAGGGCGACGATCTCGGCATGGCGCGGCCCCTGTTCGTCCTCTGCCGACCGCAAATCCTCCAGCCTCGCCTGAAGGCGCTCGGCTTGCCGGATGTCGCCGCCGGCAAGCACGATGCGCACCTGCTCGGCCAGCATATTGGCCACGCCGCGGCTGAGCCCCGCTTGGCGAAAGTGTTCTTCCTTGCGTTCGAGATCATCCAGCGCCAACCGCGCCGAAGCCTGCGCATGCTGCAGCCGCGCATGAGTGAGCGCGGCGTGGATCATGAATTCCGGCGCTGCCACGCGCAGTACGTCCAGGCGATTGGCCAGCACTTCGCGCGCATCGTCCAGCCGATTGAGTTCGTAGAGCACGGACGACATCAGCGCACCGCAGCTGCACGCGCTGACCGAACGGCGGCCGTGCGCGTGCTCGGCCCGTGCCAGCAACTCGCCGCCGATGCGCTCCGCGTCCAGCACGCGGCCTTCCAGTTGCGCGGACACGGCCGTGGCCATCATCGCCAGCAAGGCCATTTCATGCGTGCTGTCGCGCATGGCGCGCAACGCGCCGGCTTCGGCGGCGTGCCGCACCTCGGCGTAGCGGCCCATGTGGGCGAGGCAGCCCAGTTGCAGGCAGACCTGCACTTCCTGCAGGAACGGCGAATCCAGCGGCTGCCCGCTGAGCGTATCCAGCCAGGATAGGCATGCCGGTGCATCGTCGTGCTGTATGGCCAGCGAGGCCTTGATCAAGGCGATCTGATCCGCCCATTGCCGCGCGCCCGGCGTGGCCTCCACCGCCGCAAGCCAGGTCAACGCCGGCTCGGCCCGCAAGGTCAGCACGCAACACCAGACGCCCAGCAGCAGCAGGTCGGGATGGTGGGCAAGGCGCTCCAGCGGCAGGTGTTCCAGCCATCGCACGAACTGCCGCAGATGGCTCACGCTCTTCTGCGGCGGCTTGACCCGTTTCAGCAGCGCGACGATGCCGTCGACGTCTTCGGTAAGCAGCGCATAGCGAACCGCCTCCGCGATCAGCCCGGCCTGCTCGAACCATTGCGAAGCCCGGCGGTAGAGTTCGCGCACGTCCACGTCTTCCGCCGGTGGGCGCTGCGCCAGAAACTCCGCGAACATGCGGTGCAGGCGGAACCAGCGCGAGTCATCGGGCGCATCCACCGACTGCAGGAACAGGTTGCGCGACTGCAAGGCCTGGATATGGTCCTGGGCTCGCGCCGAACCGGTGACGTGGGCTGCCACCGCCACGTTGAAGCGGCGAAGGATGGCGACCTTCCGCAAGAAGGCGAGCAAGTCTTCGGGAAGATCCTTGAGCACGTCTTCGGTGAGATACGCGCCCAGCCCGCGCCGGTTGAGCTGCAGCGCGGCCAGGTCGGACTGGCGGCGCGGGTCGGCTTTCAGCGCCATCGACAGCAACTGCAAGCCGATCGGCCATCCATCGGCTTTCTCATGCAGCAAGTGGGCCGCATCGAGGTCGATGTCCTTGTCCAGGTTCGCGCGGAGAAACGCCTGCGATTCGCGAAAGCGGAAAGCCAGCTCGCGTCCGTCGATCTCGTGCACCTCGCCTCGGGCGCGCCATCGTCCCAGCAGCAGATCGGGCGTGTTTCGCGACGACAGCACGATGTGCAGGTGATGCGGCGCGGCGTCGATCAGCGATTGCATCAGGCGTTCGATGCGTGGATCGCTGGCGTAATGAAAGTCGTCGATGACCAGGTACAGCTCGCCGTGCGCGTGATCCAGCGCGCCGATCAGCAGCGACGCCATGCTCTGCGCATCCAGCTCCGCCTCGGCTTCGCCCAGCGAGGACAGCGCGTCATCCGACAGACCTGCCTGCAGCAGAGAGCCGACCAGGTTGGCGCCCCAGGTTTCCAGTTGCTCGTCGTCCGGCGACAAGGTCAGCCACGCTACCTTCGCGCCATCGGCCAGCAAGGCTTGCCGCCATTGCGCAAGCAGCAGGGTCTTGCCGTAGCCGGCGCCGCCGGTGATCAGGATCAGGCGGCAGTGGCGGGCTTCGTGCAGGCGCGACAAGAGTTCTTCGCGCGCAACGGCATGACCGTCCACGCGCGGTGCGATGAATTTCGTGTTGATCAGCAGAGACGGCCGTTTCATGGATCCGATGAACTCCAGTGACGAGCGCCTCGCGCCGCCCCGCGTATGAAAAACGGGAACGGCCCCCCCTTACCGGGCGGGATACAGCGCCGGTCCATTGTATGAGCATGTGGGCATGCGTCATGTCCGCCCTTTCCCGTCGGGTCGAAAGGGCACACCGTCGCACCACTACGGAGACAAACGGATGGGACAGAAGACCTGTGTTGCGGGCGTGGGGATGATCCAGTTCACCAAGCCCAGCGCCAGCGCCACCTACGTCGAGATGGGCGCGCAGGCCGTGCGCCAGGCCTTGCTCGATGCAGGTCTGGACTATCGCCACGTACAGCAGGCCTATGCGGGCTACGTGTACGGCGATTCCACCTGCGGCCAGTCCGCGTTATATGAAGTGGGTTTGACGGGCATCCCCGTCATCAACGTCAACAACAACTGTTCCAGCGGTTCCACTGCGCTCTACCTGGCGCGGCAGGCCGTCGAAAGCGGGGCGGTCGATTGCGCGCTCGCCTTCGGCTTCGAGCAGATGCAGCCGGGTGCGCTCAACAACGTCTGGACCGACCGCCCGCTGACGATGGGCAAGGGCTTCGACGTGGCGCACCGCGTCTTTCCCGAAGGCAAGGACATGCCGGGCGCCTTGATGTTCTTCGGTGGCGCGGGCCGCGAGCACATGCAGAAGTACGGCACGACGATGGAAACCTTCGCGGCCATTCGCGCCAAGGCCAGCCGTCACGCCGCGCGCAATCCACTGGCCGTGTTCCGCAAGGTGGTCAGCACGGAAGAAGTGATGGCCGACACCGTGATCTGGCCCGGCGTGATGACGCGCTTGATGGCCTGCCCGCCTACCTGCGGCGCGGCGGCAGCCCTTGTGGTTTCCGAGGCCTTCGCGAAGAAGCACAACCTGCGCACCGACGTGCGCATCCTCGCGCAGGCGCTCACCACCGATGAATCCAACGCCTTCGAACCGCCGTCGATGATCGGCGCCGTCGGCGTGGGCATGACGCGCTCCGCATCGCGCAAGGTCTATGAGGAAGCCGGCGTCGGTCCCGAAGACATCCGCGTGTGCGAGCTGCATGATTGTTTCGCGCACAACGAACTGCTCACCTACGAAGGCCTGGGCTTCTGTCCCGAAGGCGGTGCGCAGAAGTTCGTCGAGGATGGCGACAACACCTACGGCGGCCAGGTAGTGGTCAACCCTTCGGGCGGCCTGCTTTCCAAGGGGCATCCGCTCGGGGCGACGGGCCTGGCGCAGTGCTACGAGCTTACCCACCAATTGCGCGGCACGGCGGACGAACGTCAGGTCGACGGCCTGCACCATGCCCTGCAGCACAACCTTGGCCTTGGCGGCGCCTGCGTGGTGACGCTGTACGGTCGCGGCTGATCGCACAGGACGGAGCCACCCACATGGCGGATAAAAGTCTGATCGGCCGTTCCACGGGCGTGACCACGGTAGAAGTCGAAAAGGGACGCTTGCGGTTCTTCGCCAAGGCCATAGGCGAAACCGACCCTATCTACACCGACGAGGCAGCGGCGAAGGCCGCCGGCTACCGTTCGCTGCCGGTGCCGCCCACCTTCCTCATGTGCCTGGAAAGCGAAGGCCGCAACCCGCAGTCCATCGTGGAGGACGTGATGGGTTTCGATCTGGGTCGCATCCTGCATGCGGAGCAGGGGTTCACCTATCACGCCATGGCCTTCGCCGGCGACGTGCTGACCTTCGACACGCATATCGTCGACGTTTACGAGAAGAAGGGCGGCGCCCTGACCTTCGTGGTCCAGGAAACGCGCGTAACCAACCAGGCGGGCGAGCACATCGCCGACCTGCGTTCATCGCTGGTGCAACGATGAGGAGCCAGGCCATGGCCATGCTTTCCCACGAGCAGGTGCGGGTGGGCGACACGCTGCCGCCACTTACCCTGCGTCCGATCAACCGCACCACGCTCGCGTTGTATGCCGGCGCATCGGGCGACCACAACCAGATTCACATTGACATCGACTTTGCCCGCAAGGCAGGCATGCCCGACGTGTTCGCCCACGGCATGTTGTCGGCCGCCTATCTCGGGCGTCTGCTCACCGCATGGGTGCCCCAGTCGCAGCTACGCAAGATCACGGTGCGCTTCACCGGCATTACCCAGCTTGGCCATGTGCCGCATCTCACGGGCCACGTTGCCGAGGAGCTGGAGCAGAACGGCGAGCGTTGCGTGCGCGTGGAGATCCGCTGCGAAAACCAATACGGCGAACACAAGGTCGTGGGCGACGCCATCGTCGCGCTGTCCTGACGGCGCATCGGTGCTCGCAAAAAAACAGATTTCAGGAGAACACATGAAGAAGCTCGAAGGTAAGGTCGCCCTTGTGACCGGCGCTGGCCGTGGCATCGGCCGTAGCGTGGCACTGAAGCTCGCCGGCGATGGCGCGCGCGTGGTGCTCAACGATCTCGATGCCGCGCCGGCCGAAGAAGTCGTTGCTGAAATCCGCCAGGCTGGCGGTGAGGCCGTCGCCTGCGTGGGCAGCGTCACCACCCCGGATTTTGCGGATCGCCTGGTCAAGACGGCGCTCGATCACTACGGCGGCATCGACATCGTCGTCAACAACGCGGGCTATACCTGGGACAACGTCATCCAGAAGATGACGGACGAGCAGTGGTACGCAATCATCGACTGCCATCTGACCGCGCCGTTCCGCATCCTGCGCGCGGTCTATCCCGTGATCAGCGCGCTGGCCAAGCAGGAGGCCGCCGAGGGCCGCGTGGTCAACCGCAAGATCGTCAACATTTCCTCCGTGTCGGCCAGCGGCAACGCCGGCCAGGTCAACTACTCCACGGCCAAAGCCGGCGTGATGGGCATGACGAAGGCGCTGGCCAAGGAGTGGGGGCGTCACAAGGTGAACGTCAACGCGGTGGCCTTCGGCCACATCGAAACGCGCATGACGGTGCCAGTGGAAGGCGAGGCCAAGACGGTGACCATCGAGGGGCGCGAGATCCGCGTGGGCATCAGCCCGCAGCTAGTCGAAATGTCCAAGCACATGACCCCGCTGGGTCGCCCCGGCACGCCGGACGAAGCCGCCGGTGCCGTCTACCTGTTCTGCATCCCGGAATCCGATTACGTATCCGGGCAGGTGCTGGTGTGCGGCGGCGGGCTGGGTACCGTCGTCTGAGTCGACATCGCTTCAGCGCGACGCGTCTGCTACGCCGACGTTGCCCGCGCAAGCCGAATCTTCCAAGGAATCGATCATGCAATTGAAGGGTTACCGCTCCCCGTGGATGGACGACGCGACGGACATATTCGGCGACAGCATCCGCCGCTTCGTGGGCGAACAGCTGGTGCCGCACGAAGACCGCTGGCGCGAACAGCACAGCGGCGATCGCGAGGCGTGGCGCGCGTGCGGCGAGATGGGCATGATTCTGCCGGACATCCCGTCCGAATACGGCGGCGTGGACGGCTCGCCGGCGTACTACGCGGTGGCGTTCCAGGAGCTCACCTACGCTGGCGTGACCAGCCTGGCGCTGAGCATCAACCACATCGTGGGCCACTACATCCTCAGCAGCGGTACGGAGGCGCAGAAACGGCACTGGCTGCCGGGCATGGCGTCGGGCGAGATCATCACCTCCATCGCCATGACCGAGCCGGGCACCGGATCGGACCTCCAGGCCGTGCGCACGCGTGCGGTGAAGAAGGGCGACAGCTACGTGATCAGTGGCGCCAAGACCTTCATCAGCAACGGCCAGCTGAGCGACATGGTGGTCGTGGTGGCCAAGACCGACCCCGAACAGGGCGCCAAGGGCATCTCGCTGTTCATCGTGGACACGCGCACGCCGGGCTTCCGCCGCGGCAAGTGCCTGGACAAGATGGGGCTGCCCGGCCAGGACACCTCGGAGATGTTCTTCGACGACTGCGTCGTGCCCGCGGACTGCCTGCTCGGCGGCGTGGAGGGCCAGGGCTTCTACCAGCTGATGCAGCAGTTGCCGTACGAGCGTGCCGAAATCGCCATCCAGGCCACCGCCACCATGGAGCGCGCCTTCGCCCTGACCGTGGACTACACCAAGGAGCGCAAGGCCTTCGGCAAGCCGATCCTCGACTTTCAGAACACGCGCTTCACCCTGGCGGACGTCAAGGCCACGGTATTCGCCTCGCGCACCTTCTGCGACCTCATTGTCCAGCGCTGGATCGACGGTACGCTGGACACCGCCACCGCCTCCATGGGCAAATTCTGGCTGACCGATCGCCAGGGCGAGGTGCTGGACCGTTGCCTGCAGTTCTTTGGCGGCTTCGGCTATATGAACGAATATCCGATCGCGCGCATGTTCACCGACGCCCGCGTCACCAAGATCTACGGTGGCGCCAACGAAATACAGCGGGAACTGGTCGGCCGTTCGCTTTGAACGCGTTCCGTTTGATGTTGGTGCATCACCTGCACGTGGAATACACCGGATGAACATCACCCAAGGACTCCATCGCCATATCCAGCAGCGTCCCCATGCCACGGTGATCCGCAGCATGGGACGAAGCATCACGTTCGCCGAGCTTGGCCAGCGCGTTGCCCGGCTGGCCGGCGCGCTTGTGCAGCTGGGCTTGGCGCAAGGCGATTGCATCGCCATGCTGTCGCGCAACTCGCACCGCTATATCGAATATGCGCTGGGCGTGCCCTGGGCGGGCGGCGTGCTCAATCCGGTCAATACGCGCTGGAGCCACGCGGAGATCCTGTATTCGCTGAACGATTCGGCCACCACCATCCTGATCGTCGACGACACGTTCAAGGAAGCTGGCGCGGCCATCGCCAGGCAGTCCGAAACGATTCGCCACGTCATCTATGCCGGCGACGGCGACACGCCGGAAGGCATGCTGTCCTACGAGGCGTTGCTCGCCGCTGCCGAGCCCGTGCAAGACGTGCGTCGAAGCGGTGACGACCTGCTCGGCATCTTCTACACCGGCGGCACCACCGGATTCCCCAAGGGTGTCATGATCAGCTACAACAACCTGGCGTATGCCTCGTTGACGTCGCTGGCCAAGGGTTTCCTCAGTCGCGACGCCGTGTTTCTGCATGCCATGCCGATGTTCCACCTGGCCGACTTCTCGGCGATGTACGGCCTGCTGGTGACCGGCGGCGTGCACGTGGTGCTGCCGGCCTTTACGGGCACGACCGCGCTGGAAGCCATCGCGCTGGAGCAAGTGACCGAGCTGATGCTCGCGCCCACCATGATCCAGATGATGCTGGACGCGCGCGAGGCCGATCCGGAGCTGGGCAAGATCCGCTTCGACGGCATCCGCAACATCATCTACGGCGCTTCGCCCATTTCGTCGACCCTGCTGGATCATGCCTGCGAAGCGTTTCCGTCAGCCCGTTTCTTCCAGGGCTATGGCATGACCGAGCTCACCACCGGCGGCACCATGCTCGATGCCGAATACCACTGCAAGGAGCACCACCTCAGCGGAAAGATGTATTCCGCCGGGCGCGCGGTCAGTTGCGTGGAACTGCGCATCGTCGATACCGATGGCAACGAGGTGCCGCGAGGCACGGTGGGCGAGATCGTCGTGCGCGGCCCCAACGTGATGCTGGGCTATCTCAATCAGCCGGACATGACGGCGGCCGTGCTGCGGGATGGCTGGATGCATACCGGCGACGGCGCTTATATGGACAAGGACGGCTTCGTCTATATCGTGGACCGCCTCAAGGACATGATCGTGAGCGGCGGCGAGAACGTGTATTCCGCCGAGGTGGAAAGCGCCATGTCCAGCCACCCTGCCGTCGCGTTGTGCGCGGTCATCGGTATTCCGTCGGAAAAGTGGGGCGAGGCGGTGCATGCCGTCGTCGTGCTCAAGGCAGGCATGAGCGCCAGCGAAGACGAGATTGTGCAGCATTGCCGTGGCCTGATCGCCGGCTACAAATGTCCCCGCAGCGTGGAATTCCGCCCCGCCTTGCCGCTTTCCAGCGTGGGCAAGCTGCTCAAGAACGAGTTGCGCGAACCGTATTGGAAGGGCCGTTCCCGCGGTGTGGCCTGAGCGTGCTTCGATACGCTGACGGGAAGCATGAGGTGACGACGAACCGGTTCGCTCTGAGCGGATGCAATATGGCGGTCATGCGCTGACCTTCAAACCGGCATGGGTGCATGCGCATCACCCGATGCCCGCAGTGATACGGATGCGGTTTGACCGTTCAAAGGTAGGTTGGGGGGCGATGGGCGGACGGTGCTGGGGGGTGCCGTCCGCCCTATCGTTTGAGCCCGCACGACGAGGGACGAACGGTTATTCCCGCGCCATCACCTTCGGACCCGTTCGCAATCTAGCGCGAACGTCTAATTCCCTCACCGTCATTCCGGCGAAGGCCGGAATCCAGCGACTTTAATGCCCTGAAAAAGGCTAAAAGGCACTGGATTCCGGCCTTCGCCGGAATGACGGTGAGGGATACAGGCGTCATGCGAGATGTTGAACGGTCTTTGAGGTTATTCAGTGTCTGAAGTTGTCCAGCGTCGTCTCAATAGGAAAACACGCAAAGCGCTTACTTGGAGCCCGCCTGGAAATCCAGGCCGTTCTCTCGCAAGCGCTCCACGTCGGCGGGGTCGAAGCCCCAATCACGCAGGGCCGCGCAGCCACCTTCGCCGCGTTCTGGTGCTGCCGCCTTGATGGCGGAAGGGGTTGCCGAGAACCGTGGCGCCGGCGCCGGCTGTACCACACCATCAACCTCCACGAAGCTGCCGCGCGCGCGGTGATGCGGGTGGCTGGGTGCTTCCGCAAAACCCAGCACCGGTGCCACGCAGGCATCGCTTCCCTCGAAGATCGCGCACCACTCGTCGCGTGTGCGCGTGAGGAACGCCGCCTCCAATTGCTGGCGCAGTATCGGCCAGCCCTTGCGGTCGTGTTGATGCGGCAGGCTGGCGCCATCGAGGCCGAGTTTGTGCAGCAGCTCGGCATAGAAGCGTTCTTCCACGGCGCCCACCGCCATGTAATGGCCGTCGCGCGTGCGGTAGCTGTCGTACCAGGGCATGCCGCCGTCGAGCAGGTTGCTGCCGCGTTGTTCGCGCCAGTTGCCGGAGGCCAGCAGGCCCCAGATGACCGAACCCAGCTGTGCCGCGCCCTCGGTCATCGCCGCGTCGACGACCTGCCCCGCACCGCCGCGTTGCACGTGCAGCAATGCCGCCAGTACGCCCAGCGCGAGCAGCATGCCGCCGCCACCGTAATCGCCGACCAGGTTCAGCGGCGGCACCGGCGGGCCGTCGCGGCGGCCGATGCCGGAGAGCACGCCCGCCAGCGCGATGTAGTTGAGGTCGTGTCCCGCCCGTTCGGCCAGCGGGCCCGTCTGGCCCCAGCCCGTCATGCGTCCGTAGACCAGCCTGGGGTTCCGCGCCAACGCTGTTTGCGGGCCCAGCCTCAGGCGCTCCATGGTGCCCGGTCGGAAGCCTTCGATCACCACGTCGGCGCGTGCCATCAGGTCCAGCGCGGCTTCCGCCGCCTGCGGCTTCTTGAGGTCGAGGGTGACCGATCGACGTCCGCGCGCCACGACATCCACGATGCGGCGTTCGGTCTTCGGCCCCAGGTCGCTGGGCGGCAATGGCCGGTGCACGCACAGCACGTCGGCGCCCATGTCGGCGAGCAGCATGGCGCCGAACGGCGCCGGGCCGATGGCTTCGAATTCCAGTACACGGATACCGCTTAGAACACCCATGTCATCGGGCTCCCTTGATGCTGTGGAAGAGAAAAGGCATAGCAGGCTCAAAACCATTCATCGCGCATATCCAGCGTGGTGCGGTCCAGTGAAGCGAGCAGGTCGAGCTGCGGCGTGATGCGCGGCAGTTCCCAGCGGTAGAAGTAATCGGCCGCCGCCAGCTTGCCGCGCAGAAAATCCCCGTCGTTGCCGTGTCGACCGGCGGAGAGCGCCTGTTGTGCTACCCGCGCCTGTTCCAGCCATATCCATGCCATCACCACGTGGCCGAAGGCTTCGAGATATACGCTGGCATTGGCCAGGGTGAGACGAAGATCGTCCGCGCTCCACAGCTGCGCCGTGACTTCGGCAAGACGGACCATCGCCGCATGCAGTGCATCGGGATGATGGTCGATCACGCCGCGTGCGCCTTCCACGGTCTGTTGCATGCGGCTGCACAGCGCACGCCAGGCCGCGCCCTGGTGCATGGTGACCTTGCGGCCCAGCAGGTCCAGCGCCTGGATGCCGTGCGTGCCTTCGTGGATCGGATTGAGGCGGTTGTCCCGATAGAACTGCTCGACGTTGTATTCGCGCGTGTAGCCGTAGCCGCCGTGTACCTGGATGGCCAGATCGTTGGCCTCGAGGCACCACTGCGATGGCCAGCTCTTGGCAATGGGCGTGAGGATGTCGAGCAGCAGCGTCAGCTGCTCGGCTTCCCCGGCATCGCCGCGCTCGCGTGCCGCACGCGCTTCGTCGACCAGCCTGGCGCTGTAGAGAATCAAGGCGAGCGCGCCTTCGGCATAACTCTTCTGCGCCAGCAGCATGCGGCGAACGTCGGCGTGCTCCACCAGTTTCACCTGGGGAAGGGATGCGTCCTTGCCGTTCGAGCCGGTGACGCGCCCCTGCGGCCGACTGCGCGCGTAATCCAGTGCGTGCAGATAGCCGGTGTAACCCAACGCGGCTGCGCCCAGGCCGACGCCGATGCGCGCCTCGTTCATCATGTGGAACATGCAGCTCAGGCCCTGGCCGGGCTCGCCCACCAGGTAACCGATGGCGCCGGCCTTGCCCTGCGGCTGATGGCCGCCTTCGCCGAAGTTGAGCAGGCAGTTCACCGTGCCGCGATAACCCATCTTGTGATTGAGGCCGGCCAGCACGACATCGTTGTGTCCGCCGAGCGAACCGTCCGGCTGCACCAGATAGCGGGGCACGACGAACAGGGAAATGCCTTTCACGCCGGGCTGGAGCTTGCCATCGGGGCCTGGAATCTTCGCCAGCACCAGATGCACGATGTTTTCCGAGAGCTCGTGCTGGCCACCGGAAATCCACATCTTGTTGCCGCGCAGGCGGTATTGCGCGCCCAGCGGCGACTCGCCCTCGTATTCGGCGCGCGTGCCGATGTCCGCCAGCGACGAGCCCGCCTGCGGTTCGGACAGGCACATGGTGCCGAAGAAGCGGCCTTCCATCGCCGGTCGCACGAAGGTGTCGATCTGCGCCTGCGTGCCGTGGGCGAGCAGCAGGTTGGCGTTGCCGACGGTGAGAAAGGGATAGCCGGCGGTGCCGATATTGGCAGCCAGGAACCACGCGAAGCCCGCTTTCTCGACCACCATCGGCAACTGCATGCCGCCGAGCCCGTAGTCCTGTCCGGCCGCCATCAGGCCCGCCTCGCAAAAGGCATCCAGCGCGGTCTTCACTTCCGAGATCAGATAGACGCGCCCGCCATCGAAGTGCGGTTCGTGCTGGTCGTTCTTGCGATTGTGGGTGGCGAACCGTTCGCTGGCGATCTTCTGGCAGGTGTCGAGCACGGCATCGAAGGTGTCGCGCGAGTGATCGGCATGGCGCGGATGCCGCGTGAGTTCGTCCACCTTGAGCCAGTCGTACAGGAGAAAGTCGAGGTCGCGGCGGCTGAGGATCAACGACATGGCCCGCCGCTCACAGCACGTCGAACAGGCCGGCGGCGCCCTGCCCGCCGCCGATGCACACGGTCACCACCACATGCTTCACGCCACGGCGGTGGCCTTCGAGCAGCGCATGCCCGACCAGGCGCGCGCCCGACACGCCATAGGGATGCCCCAGCGCGATGGCGCCGCCGTTGACGTTGAGGCGCTCCATCGGGATGCCGAGCGTGTCCGCGCAGTACAGCACCTGCACGGCGAAGGCTTCGTTCAATTCCCACAGGCCAATGTCCTCGACGCGCAGCCCGGCCTTCTTCAGCAGTTTGGGCACGGCGAACACGGGGCCGATGCCCATTTCGTCCGGCTCGCAACCCGCCACGGCAAAACCGCGAAACACGCCCAGCGGCTTCAGCCCTCGCGCCGCGGCCGTGCCCGCGTGCATCACCACGGTGGCGCAGGCGCCATCGGAGAACTGCGAGGCGTTACCCGCGGTGATCACGCCGCCAGGGACGGCGGTGCGGATGGCCGATACGCCCGCCAGCGTGGTGTCGGCCCGAATGCCTTCATCGGCTGCGATGGTGACTTCTCTTGTGGATATCTGTCCGGTGGACGGATCCGTGGTGCCAGCCTTCACCGTCATCGGCACGATTTCATCGTCGAAACGGCCGGCCTCGCGGGCGGCGGCGGCCAGTTGCTGGCTGCGCACGCCGTATTCATCCTGGCGTTCGCGTGGAATGCGGTAGCGGCTGGCGACGTTTTCCGCCGTGCGCAGCATGGGCCAGTAGATGCCCGGGTAATGGCCGGACAGCCAGCCCTCTTCCAGCATGTGCAGGTTGGTGGCGTGCTGCACGCAGGAAATGCTTTCCACGCCGCCGGCGACGAAGATCTCGCCTTCGCCTGCGATCACGCGTTGCGCCGCCATGGCGATGGTCTGCAGGCCGGAGGAACAGAAGCGGTTCACCGTGGCGCCGGGCACCGTTGTCGGGCAACCCGCGCGCAGCGCGATCTGTCGTGCGATGTTGCTGCCGGTGGCACCCTCCGGATAGGCGCAGCCCATCAGCACATCTTCCACCTCGCCCGGTTCAAGGCCCGCGCGCATGATGGCGTGCTGCACCACATGGCCACCCAGGGTGGCGCCATGCGTCATGTTGAAGGCGCCCTTCCAGCTCCTGGCCAGAGCGGTACGCGCGGTGGATACGATGACGGCCTCGTTCATGCCTGCTCCTGACCTGCCTGCGGGTGATATGCGTGTTCTGTCGAGGCATGGCGCGGACGGACACACGCGCCTGCCGGAAACCGGTTCAATCGTTGAAGCCCCTGCCCGCATCGGCCAGCCGCTGCAGCAGCGGCGCCACCTGCCAGGCCTGCCCGTGGTAACCGTTGGCGAAGCGCCGCATCGAGCGCACGACGTTGTACAGGCCCACCTGGTCGGCATAGAGCATCGGGCCGCCCCGGTAAGCGGGAAAGCCATAGCCGGAGAGATAGACGACGTCGATGTCGGAGGCCTTGGCGGCGATGCCTTCCTCGAGAATCCGCGCGCCTTCGTTCACCAGCGCGTAGACCAGCCGCTCGACGATTTCCACGTCGGCGATGCGCCTGCGCACAAGGCCGAGATCGCGCGAGTGCTGCACGATCATCGCGTTGACCTGCGCGCTGGGATACGCGCGGCGATCGCCGGTCTTGTAGTCGTACCAGCCGGCGCCCGTTTTCTGGCCCAGGCGACCCTGTTCGCACAGGATGTCGCCCGTCATGGAATAGGTGAAATCCGGTTGCTCGATATACCGCCGCTTGCGAATGGCCCAGGCGATGTCGTTGCCAGCCATGTCGATCATGCGGAACGGACCCATCGCAAAACCGAAGTGTTCGATGGCCTTGTCGACCTGTTCGGGCAGCGCGCCTTCGTCCAGCAGCAGGCCGGCCTGGCGGCTGTACTGCTCGAGCATGCGGTTGCCGATGAAACCGTCGCACACGCCGGCCACCACGGCCACCTTGCGCAGCTTCTTCCCTAGCTGCATGACGGTGGCGAGCACGTCCTTGCCGGTCTGCGCGCCGCGCACGACTTCCAACAGGCGCATGACGTTGGCCGGACTGAAGAAGTGCGTGCCCACCACGTCCTGCGGGCGACGCGTGAATGACGCGATGCGGTCGATATCCAGCGTGGACGTATTGGAAGCGAGGATGGCGCCCGGCTTCATCACCTCATCGAGCCGATGAAACACGGACTGCTTGATGGCGATGTCCTCGAACACCGCCTCGATGACCAGGTCCGCGTCGCGGATGTCGTTGTAGGCCAGCGTCGTGCGCAACAGCTCCATGCGCTGCCCTACCTGCTCGCGCGTGAGCTTGCCCTTGCTGGCGCTGGCCTCGTAGTTCCTGAGGATGGTGGCGACGCCGCGATCGAGCGCGGCGTCGGTGGTATCCACCAGCGTGACCGGAATGCCGGCATTGAGGAAGCACATGCCGATGCCGCCACCCATGGTGCCGGCGCCGACGATGGCCACGGTGTCGATGCGGCGCGTGGGCGTATCGGCGGGAACGTCCGCGATCCGGGTGGCGGCGCGCTCTGCGAAGAACGCATGACGCAGCGCGCGGGATTCGGGCGTGGCCTGAAGCTGCTCGAAACACGCCCACTCGTACGCGGCACCTTCGTCAAAAGGCTTGAGCGAAGCGGCAATGGCATCGATGCACTTGGCCTTGGCGGGGTGCTGCTTCGACGCCGCCGCCACGGCCTGGCGGGCGTAGGCAAGAAAGCCTTCCGCGTTCTCGTGCTGCACGACGCGGTCGCGTGCTTTCGGATGCACCTTGGCGCAGGCCACTTCCCGGGCATAGGCGATCGCGGCCGGCAGCAGCTCGCCCTCGACGATGTCCTGGAACAACGGCGTGCCCGACAGCTGGCCGGCCGGCACCGATGTGCCCGACACGATCATGTTGAGTGCTTCCTCAAGCCCCAGCAGGCGCGGCAATCGCTGCGTGCCGCCTGCTCCCGGCAACAGGCCGAGATGGACTTCCGGCAGGGCGATCTGCGCGGTGGCCGTGGCCATGCGGTAGTGGCAGCCCATGGCCAGCTCCAGGCCGCCGCCCATCGCCACGCCATGAATCGCGGCCACCACGGGCTTGGATGCGTTTTCGATAATGCGGATGACGGCGTGCAGGCTGGGTTCGCACTGCGCCATCGCCGTGCCGAATTCGCTGATGTCGGCGCCGGCCGAAAACGCCGAACCGGCGCCGGCGATCACGATGGCGACCACGTCGTCGTCCGCCAGCGCACGGTCGATGCCGTCGACCACGCTGCGTCGCGTGGCATGGTCCAGGCTGTTGACCGGCGGATGATCGAGCGTGATCACGGCCACGCCGCGTCGTACTTCGTAGTGCGTTGTCATGACGGACCCTTGCGCGCGAATGGACCTGCGCGAGCGGATCGTTGACCGCGTGACGCGGATGCGCCGTTATGCAGACCCTGGTGGGTTTGCATTAGGCGGCATCGCGACCGTAGCCTCACCCCCCTGCGACGAGGGGAATGCACGCCACGGCTTGGGCGTTGGGGAAGGCGGCGACCTTCGCTGAAGATAAAGCGCGCGTATTGCATTGCAGCAAGCACGATGCGTGCCGAGCCACGTCCGTCCTACCCGTCGCGGGTGGTATCCGCTCTCGGAAGGGCTTCCTACCCTCGGGCAAAGGATGCGCATGGTGGACAGGAGTCCGCACGGGGAACGGGGAGGCTGGGGGAAGCGGATCGGGACGTCATGGATCAGCTCGCCAAGGCCACGACATTTGATGGTCCATGCATGGGGTGAGAGGGCATGACGGAACAGCGGTTCGCTAGGAGAGTGCTGGGACTGGCCGTACTTTGGGCACTTTGCTCATCGGCCTACGCGCAAGAGAGCGCGCAAGGCAGTGCGCAGAACGCCGGGGCGCCCTCCAGCCAGAAAGAGGCCAAGACGCTCGACGCCATCAAGGTGGTGGCCGAAAAGCGCGAGGAGAAGATCCAGGACGTACCCATCGTGGTGAACGTGCTGCCAGCGCAGCAGTTGCAGGATGCGGGCGTGCGCGACATCAAGGATCTGCAGATCCTGGTGCCGAGCATGAACGCCACCACCACGCAGAACGCGATGTCCACCACCGTCCGCATCTGGAACGTGGGCACCACCGGCGACAACCCGGGCCTTGAATCCTCCGTGGGCGTGGTGATCGACGGCGTGTACCGTCCGCGCACGGGCGTGGCCTATGGCGATCTGGGCGAAATCGATCACATCGAAGTGCTCAAGGGGCCGCAAGGCACGCTGTTCGGCAAGAACACGTCGGCCGGCGTCATCAACATCATCACCGCCCAACCGGAGTTCGTGCAGCACGCGCAGGCCGAGGCCACGCTGGGCAACTATGGCGCCTGGGGTCTTTCCGGTTCCTACACCAACGCGCTGAGCGACAACGTCGCATTCCGCGTCTACGCGGCGGACCGCGAGCGTGACGGTTTCTGGGACGTGGTCAACGGCAAGGGGCCGGGCACCCACAACACCGACAACAACGAGCATTACCACACCTTCCGCGGCCAGCTGCTGTGGAAACCCAGCGACACGGTGAAGGTGGATTTCAGTGCCGACTACACCGACCGCAACGAGAACTGCTGCGCCACCAGCGCCTATATCGAGGGCAGCACCGCGCCGCTGATCAACAAGCTGGCGGGTGGCAAGGGCATCGCCGCACCCGGCGACAACCCGGCCGACCGCGTGGCGTACCTCAATCGCGATACCACCCAGGCGATCAAGGACAAGGGCGTCTCCGCCACGGTCACCTGGGACACGTCCTGGCTTGGCGGCGCCACCTTCACCTCGGTCACGGCCGACCGCAGCTGGAATGCCAGCACCGGCGGCGACCTGGATTTCACGGGCGCGGACCTGCTGTATCGCAACGGCAACCGGCAGCAATCCTTCAACGGCTTCCGCACCTTCTCGCAGGAATTTCGCCTGGCCGGCAAGACCGATAGCGTCGACTGGCTGGTCGGTGCGTTCTACGCGGACGAAGTGCTCAACAGGAACAACTCGTACGGGCTGGGCACCGATTACGAAGCTTACCTCTCGACGCTGGCCTTCGGCGGGCTCGCTGCGACCGGCGTGCCCATCCGCAAGCCCAACCCGGCGGCGTTCTTCTCGCAGATATCCGGCGTCACCAACGGCTTCACCGGTTTGTCGGGGCTGGATCACTACCGCCAAAGCACCAAGAGCGGCGCGCTGTTCACCAACAACACCTGGCATGCCACCGACGCGCTCGACCTGACGATGGGCCTGCGCTACACGCACGACAGCAAGCAGCTCCAATCGCAGTACAGCAACCCCAACGGTACGCCGGCCTGCGCCGCGGTGCTGCAGAACCCCGCCGCCCACGTGGCCGCGGGCCTCAAGGCGCAAGGGGTCACGCCGACGCCCGCCCTGATCGCGGCACTGGCGCCCACCATCGTGGGGACCATGTGCCTGCCCTGGTCGAATGCGAACTTCGCGAACTTCCAGCCGCCGAACCAGCAGATGACCGAAAACGAATGGACCGGCACGCTCAAGGCCGCCTATCACTGGAACGATCAGGTGATGACCTACGTTTCCGGCGCGCGAGGCTACAAATCCGGCGGCTACAACCTCGATCGCGTGCAGAACGGCGTCAAGCCAGCGACCGATACCTCGTTCCCCGGCGAGTTCGTCAACAGCTACGAGCTGGGCGCCAAGACCACCTGGCTGGGCGGCAACCTGCTGTGGAACAGCACGCTGTTCTATCAGGACTACAAGAACTACCAGTTCAACGGTTTCCTTGGCGTGTCCTGGGCCGTGCTCTCCATTCCCACGCTCACCAGCAAGGGCCTCGACAACGAGCTGATGTGGCAGACCGGCATCCAGGGCCTGATGCTGCAAGCGGGCCTGACCTATGCCGACACCCGCTTCGGCAAGAACATCCCCGGCGCCCTTTTCCAGGCGCCGGCCGGTGCGCTGAACCGCCTGCCCGGCGCGCATCCGAGCTTTGCCCCGGAGTGGTCCGGCACGGCGGGCATCACCTATGAGAAGGACATCGCGCACAACCTGCTGGTGCGCTTCAACATCAGCGCCAAGTACACCTCCAGCGAGAACGCCGGCACCGACCTGATGCCGGAGAAAGACCAGAACCCGTTCACCGTGGTCAACGCGCGCGTGGGGCTGGGTTCGAGCGACGGCCGCTGGATGGTCGAACTGTGGGGCCAGAACCTCACCAACGCGCTCTATTACGAAGTCGCCTTCAACAACCCGCTGCAAAGTCCTTCCGTCGCCTCCCGCAGCCCGCAGAACACCTTTGGCGCGGGCTATGGCGACCCACGGACCTACGGCCTGACCTTGAGGGTGAAAACGGACTGAAGGTCCACGTTCCGCGCAGGAATGCCATATTGCTGTGGTTGACTAGCATGTCTCTTATTTCCGAGACTTGCCGCATCAGGCGGGTCGCGCGTGCGACCCTGCCTGGTCGGTTTCGATGAAAGACACCCTTCCACCTGCCTGATCCAACCCACTGAAAGGAACGCTATCCATGGAATGGTATTTGAAGGTACTCAAGCAGCATTACGCCGATTTCAACGGCCGCGCGCGTCGCCAGGAATATTGGATGTTCACGCTGGTGAACATCATCGTGGCCATCGTGCTGGCCGCGCTGACCAAGGTCAGCGGCCTGTTCTCCATCCTCTACACGATCTACGCGCTGGGCACCCTGCTGCCCTCGCTGGCCGTGTGCGCGCGCCGCCTGCACGACGTAGGCAAGTCGGGCTGGTTCATGCTGCTCTCGCTGATTCCCATTGTCGGCCTGTACCTGATCTACCTGCTGGTGCAGGACAGCGAGCCGGGCACCAATCAGTACGGCCCCAATCCAAAGGGCGTGTAACGACTCGAAAGCCGGCCCTTGGGCCGGCTTTCTCTTTCGGGCCTCGGCACCCGAGCCGGGTGCCACGTGCGGTACGCAATACGCCAGCAATAACAGCCCGTTACCGTGCAATCTGCTGACGCGCCTGATGCATTGGCGCTAACATGCTGAGTTTGCACGCAGGCGATTCGGCATCACAGGCATGCTCCATTTCTTCTTCGGCGCCTTCGGGCTGTCCACGCTCTGGCTACTTCCCCTGCTTTGGCGCGTTGGCGGCAGCCTGCTGAAACGGCGTGCAGGGTCGGTCAGCGGCCAGGGAACGATCCGCTTCTGGCTGGGCGCCTTGCTGGTGCTGTTGGCCAGCGCGACGCTGGAAGGCTTGGTGATCGACCAGTACACCGACGATGCGAATGCCGGCGGCGTGGTGTGCCGCGCCCTGTCGCACGTGATCGGCAGCCTGCTCGGCGGTTGGCTGACCACGCTGGCGATGCTGGCGGTGATCGCCGCCGCCTTGCCGTGGTATCTCGGCGTGACCTGGCCGGCGATGTTCAAGCGCATCACGGCGGGCGTGGACGTACTCGCGGCGCTGCTGCAGCGCGTGGTCGATGCGGTGGCGGCGCGGCGTGGCCGTTCGTCTTCCGTCCGCGCACCGCGTGGCGCCGTGCGCCGCGCCGAGCGTGCGTCCCGTCAGGCGCGCCGTACCGCGCCGCCGGCCGCGCGTCGCACACCGGCCACCGCCGCGCCGGTAGCGGCGGCAAAGCCCATCCCCGAGACCGCCGCTTCACCGACGCCAGCGCCCGTGTCGCGCGTGCGCCACGTCGCGCAGCAAGAGAAGGTGATACGCGAACCGTGGCTGATGCCCAAGCACGGCCGCCCGGCGCAACCCGCGCCGCGTGCGCCCTTGAGTCGACCCGCGCCGGCCATCGCGACCAGCGCCATCGTTGCAAAGGCGGCTGCGGCACCGGTCGCCGCGGCGGTCGAGTCCTCCGCCCCCATCGCTACAGCGATGTCCGCGCCGGTGTCATGGGAGCCGACGCCCGCCGTCAAAGCCGCTCCCGTTCCCGATGTTGTGGAAACACCGGTCACACCGTCCGCCGTCGACGAAGCACCTGCTGCTGCAGTGGACGAACCCTTCGAGATCGAACTTCCATCGGTCAGCGCGCCGATCACGCCAGCACCGATAGCGCCGGCGCGCCGCTATGCGGCCAATGACGACGACGCCATCGGCACGCCCGCCAGCGTCACCTCGCTGCGCCCCGCAGCTCCCGCGCGCGAGCGTTCCGCCGCCATGCTGCCGCCGCTTTCGCTGCTGGCCGCGCCGCGTTCGGAAGTGGCCGCCATCGATGACGCGCAACTGGCCGAAACCGGCGAGCTGATCGAGCAGCGCCTGCGCGAGTTCAAGGTGCCGGTGACGGTGGTCGGCGCCTCCGCGGGTCCGGTGATCACGCGCTTTGAAGTGGAACCGGCGGTGGGCGTGCGCGGCAACCAGATCGTCGCGCTGATGAAGGATCTCGCGCGTGGTTTGGGACGGACGTCCATTCGCGTGGTCGAAACCATTCCCGGCAAGACCTGCATGGGCCTGGAGCTGCCCAACGAACAGCGCCAGATGATCGCGCTGTCCGAGATCCTCGACTCGCCGGCCTACCGCGATTCCGACTCGCTGCTCACGCTGGCCATGGGCAAGGGCATCACCGGCGAACCGCTGGTGACCGACCTGGCCAAGGCGCCGCACATGCTGGTGGCGGGCACCACGGGTTCGGGCAAGTCCGTCGCGGTGAACGCGATGATCCTGTCCATGCTGTACAAGGCCACGCCCGACGACGTGCGCATGATCATGATCGACCCGAAGATGCTGGAGCTTTCGGTCTACGAGGGCATTCCGCACCTGCTCGCGCCGGTGGTCACCGACATGAAGCTCGCGGCGAATGCGCTGGCGTGGTGCGTCGGCGAAATGGAGAACCGCTATCGCCTGATGTCCGACCTGCGCGTGCGTAACCTCGCCGGTTTCAACCAGAAGGTGCGCGAGGCACGGGCGTCTGGACGTCCGTTGATGAACCCGTTCCCCACGCATCCGGAAGTGCCCGAGACGCTCGACACGCTGCCGATGATCGTGGTGGTGATCGACGAGCTGGCCGACCTGATGATGGTGGCCGGCAAGAAGATCGAAGAACTCATCGCGCGACTCGCACAGAAGGCGCGCGCCGCCGGCATCCACCTCATCCTGGCCACACAGCGCCCGTCGGTGGACGTGATCACCGGTCTGATCAAGGCCAATATCCCCACGCGCGTGGCGTTCCAGGTGTCGTCCAAGATCGACTCGCGCACCATCCTCGACCAGATGGGCGCGGAAAGCCTGCTGGGCCAGGGCGACATGCTGTTCCTGCCGCCGGGCACGGGTTACCCGCAGCGCATCCACGGCGCCTTCGTCGCCGACGAGGAAGTGCATCGCATCGTCGCCCACCTCAAGCTCTACGGCGAACCCGACTACAAGGACGAAATCCTCGCCGGCCCGCCCAGCGAAGGATCGGGCGAGCTGTTCACCGAAGACGGTGGCGACCCCGAACTCGACCCGCTCTACGACGAAGCCGCCGCCTTCGTGCTGCGCACCCGCCGCGCCTCCATCTCCTTCGTGCAGCGCCAGTTCCGCATCGGCTACAACCGCGCCGCGCGACTGGTGGAAGCGATGGAAGCCGCGGGCCTGGTCTCGCCGATGGGCATCAACGGCCAGCGCGATGTGATTGCGCCGGGGCCGGTGGACTAATCCTTCGCCATGACGGCCTCGTCGCTCACGGCTCGATGAGGTTGAACATCACATCGAAACGGTCGAGCAGGCCGAACAGTTCGGCGAGTTTGCCCGCGTCGCCATTCACCTTCGCCTGGTTGGCCTGGACAAGCTCATCCAATGTGCCCGAGCCCATCGCCAGCCGGGCGAATTGGGCTTTATCGGCGGTCAGGGTGGCATCGGGCTCGCTTACCGGCCTGGCTTCGTCGTAGATCAGGACGCTGTTGTGCAGGGTGATACCGATGGCCTGGTGCGTGTCGGGCTGGACCCAGTTGATGCGCACCGTCTTGCCGTTGGCCCGCGTGCCATCGAGGCGAATGCCCATGTAGTCGAGCAGCATGTCGGGCGTCATGGCCTGCACCACGTCGGGCGTGGCGACGCCGGGCACGTGGATCTTGGGTTTGCCGTGGCGTAGTTCGTTGGCGCCCATCAGGAAATTATTACGCCAGATGGCATCCTCGCTCTGGTAGCCGAGCTGTTCGAGCGCGTCGGCTTCCAGGTTCCGCGCGTCGCGGTTGTCGGGCTCCGCAAACACCACCTGATTCATCACCTCGGCCACCCAGCGGTAGTCGCCCTTGGCGTAGGACTGTCGTGCCTTGGCGATGATGGCCGCACTGCCGCCCATGTATTCCACGTAGCGTTTGGCCGATTCGGTCGGCGGCAGCGCATACAGGTGCGCGGGGTTGCCGTCGTACCAGCCGAGGTAACGCTGGTAGACCGCCTTGGCGTTGTGGTTCACCGAGCCGTAGTAGTCGCGGTTGTACCACTTGTCGGCCAGGCCCGGCGGCAGCTTGATCCGCTCGGCGATTTCGGTGGCGGTCAGGCCCTGGTTCGCCAGGTTGAGCGTCTGGTCGTGGATGTACTTGTACATGTCGCGCTGGTCGGCCAGGAACTGGTTGATGCGCTGCTGGCCCCACATGGGCCAGTGATGCTGGGCGATGATCACGTCGGTGTTCGCGCCATAGCGGTCGAGCATCAGGTTGAGCGTTTTCCACCACGTCCTGGCATCGCGCACCTGCGCGCCGCGCAGCGTGTACAGGTTGTGCTGGGTGTGCGTGGCGTCCTCGGCGGTGTCGAGCAATTTGAACTGCGGGAAATAGATCAGCATTTCCGCGGGCGCTTCGGTGCCCGGCGCCAGGTGGAATTCCATCTGCACGCCGTCGATGGCGCGCGTTTCGACGGTCTTGCGGATGAGGTCGGTAGGTGGAATCAGCGTGGTCGAGCCGAACGAGGCGGCCTTGCCAAGGCCGTCGTCGACAAGGCCGCGTTCGTTGCGCGGCAGCAGCACGCCGAACTGGTACAGGCCGCGGCGCGCCATGGCCGCGCCTGCGTAGACGTTCTCGCTGGCCGCTTCGGCGAGGAAGCCGTATGGCGCGATCACCCGCACCTTGCCGGCCCGCACGTCGTCTTCGGAGATCACGCCTTTGACGCCGCCGAAGTGATCCCCGTGGCTATGCGTATAGATCACCGCCAGCACCGGTTTCCTCGGCCGGTGCTGGTAGTACAGCGCCATCACCGCCTCCGCGGTTTCCGACGACAGCAGCGGATCGATCAGGATCAACCCCTTGTCGCCTTCCACGATGGTCATGTTGGAAAGGTCGAAGCCGCGTACCTGATAAACGCGATCGACCACCTTGAACAAACCGTTGAACTGGTTGAGCTGCGCCTGCCGCCACAGGCTGGGATTCACCGTGGCCGGTGCGGTGTCTCCCTTGAGAAAGTCGAAGCCCTGCAGCGTCCACACCGCGCGGCCCTGGGCATTCTTCAGCTGAAGATCGGGCGTGGTCGCCACAAAGCCCCGCTGGGCGTCCTCGAAATCCTGCCGGTCGGTGAAATCGAGCTGCTGCAACACGGCGGCGTTGGATGCGCGGGTCGCGTCGGTGGCGTCGCCGGGCGCGTCCTGCGCGACCAGGACGGCGAACGGACTCAGGCTCATCGCGAGGGCGATCATCAGGCGGGGCAACGTCATGGTGCGGCTCCTTTCTCGATTGGCATCGCAGGGATGGCAAGCGAAGGATTCTGAAAGGAGGACGCGACCACCGCCCCCACCCGGAGCAGGTAGGGGCGCAGGCTATGCGATGGTTCGACTAGCTCGCCTGGGCGGCCAGGAAAGCTTCGAGTTCCCCGCTGCGTGGCATGCCGCCCTGCGCACCGAGCCGCGTGACGGAAAGCGCGGCGGCGGCGCATGCCTTGCGCACGGCAGCGGGCAGGCCTTCGTGCAGGAACACGGCGAGCGCGGCGTTGAAGGTATCGCCCGCGCCGGTGGTGTCGACCACATCGACCTTGAAGCCGGCTTGATGCTGCGGTTCGCCACCATCGCGGAACCACGCGCCGTCGCTGCCACGGGTGAGCACCACGGGCGCGGGTGCGCGTTGCATCAGCGCGCGGAAATCCTCGTTGCTGTCGGCGCCCAGCAGGATGGCCAGTTCATGCTGGTTCGGCGTGAGGTAGCGCGCGAGCTTCAGCCATTCCGCCGGCAGTTTCTGCGCGGGCGCGGGGTTGAGGATCACCGGCTTGCCCAGGCGCTGGCCGAGGCGCAGCGTGGCTTCGACCGTTTCCAGCGGGATTTCCATCTGCACGAGGATTGCGTCCGCGCTGGCCAGCGTGGATTGCGCGCGTTCGACCTGTGCGGGTGTCACGCGGGCGTTGGCGGCCGACACGATGATGATGTGGTTGTCGCCTTCGGCGACGGTGATGGAGGCGGTGCCGCTGCCGCAGTAGGCGATGCGGGTGACGTGTTCGAGCGATACGCCTTCGCGCGCGAGGCCTTCGTGCAGTTGCGCGCCGAAGGCGTCGTCGCCCACGGCGCCGACCAGGGCGACGTCGGCGCCGAGCCGCGCGGCGGCCACGGCCTGGTTGGCGCCCTTGCCGCCGTGCACGGTGAGGAAACGCTCGCCGAGGATGGTTTCGCCGGGCGCAGCGAAGCGCGGCGCCAGCGTCACCAGGTCCATGTTGATGCTGCCGACCACGACGACGCGTGCCATACCTGCTCCATCCCTTGCTGCTTGCGTGAAAGAGGGAGGATAAGCGATGGCATCCCCGCGGGATATCTCGCGGGCCTCAACAGATCATCGGTGCGCTGAGGCGGCTCAGCCGCCGTTGCTGCCCGGCGCGGCGGGCACCTGCTGGCCGTGTTTCTCCTGCGCGTGCTCCAACGCCTTCTCGCGCATGGCCTTCCACTTGTCGCTCTGTTCCTGCGTCAGCACGGCGCCGATCTGGTTCTGGCTGTCCTGCATGATCGACATGGCCTTGGCGCGGCGGTCGGCGGGCTTGAGGCTGGTGTCGCCCTGCAGCGCCTGCAGCTGCTGATCGCGTTGCTGCAGCATCGGGCCGATCTTGGCCTGCTGGTCCGGCGTCAGCTGAAGCTGCTTGGTCAGGTGCTGCAGCTGCGTCTGCGCGTCGAACTTGTGCATGTGCTGATGGCCGGCCGGCGCGGTCGCCGGGGCGTCCTGCTGGGCGAAGGCCGGGCCCGACAGGGCGGCAACCAGCGCAAAGGCGGCGAATGCGGGAAGGCGGTTCATGGCGGCACTCCTGGGATGTTCCCGCCGAAAACGCGGGGACGCAGCGGCGGTTGACGGTGGCTGCGGGCAGGCCTGGCTTGATTCCCAGCCTATCGCCCCGACCATCAACAAACCGTCCGCGCCAAGGCAATGTCATGATCGAACTGCATTACTGGCCCACGCCCAATGGGCACAAAATCACGCTGTTTCTCGAAGAAGCCGGCATCCCGTACGCCATCAAGCCAGTGAACATCGGCAAGGGCGAGCAGTTCCAGCCCTCGTTCCTGGCCATTTCGCCGAACAACCGCATGCCGGCGATTGTGGATACCTCGCCGGCGGGCGGCGGCGATCCGATCAGCGTGTTCGAGTCCGGCGCGATCCTGCAGTACCTTGCGGAGAAAACCGGCCGCTTCCTGCCCACCGACGTGCGCGGCAAATACACGGTGCTGGAATGGCTGTACTGGCAGGTGGGCGGGCTGGGGCCGATGCTCGGGCAGAACCACCACTTCAACCGCTACGCGCCGGAGAAGATCCCCTACGCCATCGACCGCTACGTCAACGAGACGCGGCGCCTGTACGGCGTGTTGAACAAACGCCTGGAAGGCCGGGCCTTCATTGCCGGCAAGGACTACACCATCGCCGACATGGCCGCGTATCCATGGATCGTGCCCCATGAAAACCAGGGCATGGCGCTGGAGGATTTCCCGCACCTGAAGGCCTGGTTCGATGCCATCCGCGAGCGGCCGGCGACCCAGCGGGCCTATGCGTTGGGTGATGAAATCAAGGGGAAATTCGACCTGACCACCGATGAAGAGGCCCGAAAAGTGCTGTTCGGCCAAGGGGCGAAAAGCCAGCAGTGAGAGGAAATGAGGTGAGTAGCGAGAGAACAACAGGCCGCCTGCTCGTCTCTCGCTACTCACTCCTCTTCACTCACTCCTGAAAAAATCCCTGGTTTCCCCGCGCGCAACGCGTTCTAATCGCCGCTTGTTCTTACGTTCGACGCGTCGCCCAAGGAAGTATTCATGCGCGCCCTCCTCTTTGCCGCCCTGACGATGGTGGCCCTGCCGACCATGGCCGAAAAACTCACGATCGAACGCATCTTCGACGGTGGCAACCTTGCCGGTGCCGCGCCGCGTGGCCTGCAGATATCGCCCGATGGCAGCCGCGTCACCTTCCTGCGCGCCAAGCCGGACGACCAGAACCAGCTGGACCTGTGGGAATACGAGCTCAAGGGCGGCAAGACCCGCCTGCTGGTGGATTCCAAGAAGCTCGAGCCCAACGGCGAGCAGCTGTCCGATGCGGAAAAGGCGCGCCGAGAGCGCGAACGCACCGCCGGCCTGCATGGCATCGTGAGCTACCAGTGGTCGCCGGACGGCAAGCAGCTGCTGATCCCGATCAACGGCAAGCTCTATGTGTACACGCTGGCCGCGCCCGATGCGGCGCCCAGGCAGCTGGACACCGGCGACAACGTGATCGATCCGCGCATCTCGCCCAAGGGCCATTACGTGTCCTACGTGCGTGACCAGAACCTGTGGGTCATCGACCTCACCAATGGCGAGGCGAAGCAGCTCACCCACGATGGCGGCGGCACCGTGCACAACGGCGAGGCCGAATTCGTCGCGCAGGAGGAAATGGACCGCAGCAGCGGCTACTGGTGGGCCCCCGACGATTCGGCCATCGCCTTCGAGCGCTACGACGAAGCCCGGGTGCCGGTGATCAAGCGCACCGAGCTCTACGCCGACCACACCGACGTGATCGACCAGCGCTATCCCGCCGCCGGCACGCCGAACGTGGCGGTGAAGCTGGGCCTGGTGTCCCCCGCCGGCGGCCAGCCGCGCTGGATCGACCTGGGCAAGGACCCGGACATCTACCTCGTCCGCGTGAACTGGCTGCCGGACGGCAAGCACGTCAGCTACCAGCGCATGCCGCGCAGCCAGCAGAAGCTGGACCTGCGCCTGGTCGACGCCAAGACGCTGGCGCAGCGCACCCTGCTTACCGAAACCAGCAACACCTGGATCAACCTCAACGACGACCTCACCTTCCTCAAGGACGGCAAGAGCTTCCTGTGGGGCAGCGAACGCAGCGGCTTCCACCACCTGTACCTGTATGGCCTGGACGGCACGCTCAAGCACGCGGTGAGCGAAGGCGAGTGGCAAATCGACGGCCTGCTGGCGGTGAACGAACACGCCGGCACGGTGTACGTCGCCTCCAACAAGGACGCCGTGCCCGAAAAGCAGGTCTACGCACTCAAGCTCGACGGCAGCAACGCCAGCGCACCGGTGCGCGTGAGCCAGGGCGCGGGCATGCATGCGGCCACCTTCGCGCCGGACGGCAGCTTCTACCTGGACAACTTCTCCAGCGTGGACACGCCGCCGCAGGTCAGCCTGCACAAGGCGGACGGCAGCCTGGTCACCTGGATCGAGCCCAACAAGCTCGACGAGAAGCACCCGTTCTGGCCCTACCGCGACAGCCTGATCAAGCCGGAATTCGGCACGCTCAAGGCGGCCGACGGGCAGACCCTGTACTACCGCCTGTACAAGCCGGCCGGCTTCGACCCCGCGAAGAAATACCCCGTCTTCGACATGTACTACGGCGGCCCGCACGCGCAGATGGTCGCCAACCAGTGGGGCGATTACTTCAACCAGTACATGGCCAATCAGGGTTTCGTGGTGTTCACCCTGGACAATCGGGGCATGGCGCGCCGCGGCCGCCAGTTCGACAGCGTGATCTACCAGCAGCTGGGCGCGGCCGAAGTGGACGACCAGCTGGTCGGCATCCACTGGCTGAAATCCCAACCCTGGGTCGACGGCAAGCGCATCGGCGTGTTCGGCTGGAGCTACGGCGGCTACATGACCACCATGATGCTGGCCAAGGCCTCCGACGAGCTGGCCGGCGGCGTGGCGGTGGCCCCGGTGACCAACTGGCGCCTGTACGACACCTTCTACACCGAGCGTTACCTCGGCCGCCCGCAGGACAACGACGCCGGCTACACCCGCAGCTCGCCGCTGGCCTGGCTGGATGGCCTGACCTCGAAGCTGTACCTCGTGCATGGCATGGCGGACGACAACGTGCTGTTCCTCAATTCCACCGAGCTGATGGCGGAGTTGCAGAAACGCGGCACGCAGTTCCAGTTCATGGCGTATCCGGGCGCCAAGCACGGCCTGAACCTGCCGGGACAGCGCAGCCACGTGTATCACCTGATCGAGAATTTCTTCCAGCAGCAGGTGAAGGGTGCGGCGGTGCCGGCGGCGTCGAAGCCGGTGGTGCAGCCGGCGGCGGCAGCCACGACGCGGTGATCTTTGCTCGTCATTCCGGCGTAGGCCGGAATCCAGCTACCGTGAGTCGGGTTTTAGCGAGGAAGCGACGGGTCTTGTCCATTGACGCGATAACCTTCCGTTTCCGCCACTGGATTCCGGCCTGCGTCGGAATGACGGGTAGGAAGGGTGGCTGGTGCTGGGAGCTGCCGGACCGGTAGCGTGAAAAAAGGCCGCCCATGGGCGGCCTTTTCAGTCGTTCGATCAATCCGTAGTTACTGCGCATGCCCCACGCCCGAATCCCCCTGTTCCAGCGGCGGCGGGTTGCCGGCCACGGCGAGCAGGGACATGGCGTAGCCGTCCTCGATGCTGACGGTGGAGACCTCGTCCCAGGAGAAGAACGACGCCTCGCGTAGCCATTCGGCGTCGGGCGAGATCTCCTGCATGTTGAAGCCGTCCTCTTCGACGTTGATCAGGCGGCCGATGTAGCAGACCTCCGACTCGTCCTCGCTGTCCACGTGCACGCCGATCACCGGCGCCTGGGCGGCAGCGGCCTGGATGACGCTGCGGATGTCGTCCAGCGGGAAGCCCCGCGGCGGGCGCGGCATCAGGTGCTTGATCGCCAGCGCCTTTTCCATGAACACGGCGTGCTTGTCCGGCGCTTCCAGTTCGGACACGTCGCGGTGACGCATCACGTACATGCCGTCATAGGTGATGCCGTCGCCGACGACCCACAGTAGAAAGAATTCGCGGCCCACACCGCCCACGTAACCGCAGAAGCTGCCGTGTTCGAGTTCGCCGCGCCACAACCGGACCAGCTGGTGCTTCTGCTGCGCCTCGCGCAGCTGCGCACGCTGGCCGGTGGTCTTCAGTTCAATCACATTTCCCATGGACAAAATTTTACCAGCCCGGGGCTTTCCCCTTGTTTACAGGATGTAACGGGATAGATCCTCGTCCTGGACGAGCGTTCCCAGGTTTTTATCGACATATTCGGCGTCGATCAGGTAGTTTTCGCCGGATTTGTCAGCAGCTTCGTAGGAAATCTTCTCCAGCAGCCGCTCCATCACCGTGTGAAGGCGGCGTGCACCGATGTTCTCGGTCCGCTCGTTCACGTGGAAGGCCACCTCGGCCAGCCGGTCGATGCCCGAATCGGTGAATTCGACCGTCACGCCCTCCGTGCCCAGCAGGGCGATGTACTGCTTGGTCAAGGCGTTATGCGGCTCGCGCAGGATGCGCTTGAAGTCCTCGACCGACAGCGCCGACAGCTCCACGCGGATCGGCAGGCGGCCCTGGAGTTCCGGAATCAGGTCCGAAGGCTTGGCCAGCGAGAACGCGCCGGAGGCGATGAACAGCATGTGGTCGGTCTTCATCGGGCCGTACTTGGTCGACACCGTGGAGCCTTCCACCAGCGGCAGCAGGTCGCGCTGCACGCCTTCGCGGCTCACGCCGGCGCCGCCGAACTCGGAGCGCTGGGCCACCTTGTCGATTTCGTCGATGAAGACGATGCCGTTCTGCTCGGCGGCCTGCATGGCCTGGGCGCGCACCTCTTCCTCGTTGAGCAGCTTGGCGGCCTCTTCCTCCACCAGCATCGGGCGGGCCGCCTTGATGGCGACCTTGCGCTGCTGGGTCTTGGCGCCGCCGATGTTCTGGAACATCGGGCGCAGCTGCTGGCCCATTTCCTCCATGCCCGGCGGCGACATGATCTCCACGCCGACGTTCATGGCGAAATCCAGCTCGATCTCGCGGTCGTCCAGCGCGCCTTCGCGCAGCTGCTTGCGCAGCTTCTGGCGGGTGTCGTTCTGCTCGGCGCTGGGCGCGGCGTCGTGGGTCCAGTCGGTGGGCGTCTGGCGGCGCGGCAGCAGGGCGTCGAGGATGCGGTCCTCGGCGCGGTCCTCGGCCTGGGTGCGCACGCGCTTCATGGCCTGCTCGCGTGTGAGCTTGTAGGCCACGTCGGCCAGGTCGCGGACGATGGATTCGACGTCCTTGCCCACGTAGCCCACCTCGGTGAACTTGGTGGCTTCCACCTTCACGAACGGCGCGTTGGCCAGCGTGGCGAGGCGACGGGCGATCTCGGTCTTGCCCACGCCGGTGGGGCCGATCATCAGGATGTTCTTGGGCGTGACTTCGTCACGCAGGGTCGGCTCCAGCTGCATGCGGCGCCAGCGGTTGCGCAGCGCGATGGCCACGGCGCGCTTGGCGTCGTGCTGGCCGATGATGTAGCGGTCGAGTTCGTTGACGATCTCGCGGGGTGTCAGTTCGCTCATGTCTTTGCCGGGAATAGGGTGTCGGGAATAGGAACGCGGGCTGCGGTGTCGTGAAAGGGAGCGGGCTGTGCCCTATTCCCCCTGCCCTATGTCCAGCTCCTCAATCGACGTGTTGTGGTTGGTGTAGATGCAGATGTCGCCGGCGATCTTCAGCGCGCGCTCCACGATGGCGCGCGAATCGAGCTCTGTGTTCTCCAGCAGCGCCAGCGCGGCCGATTGCGCGTACGGGCCACCGGAGCCGATGGCGATCAGGCCGTGTTCGGGCTCCAGCACGTCGCCGTTGCCGGAAATCAGCAGCGAGGCGTCCTTGTCGGCCACGGCGAGCATGGCTTCCAGGCGGCCCAGGCGGCGGTCGGTACGCCATTCCTTGGCCAGTTCCACGGCCGAACGGGTGAGGTTGCCGCCGTGCTTGTCCAGCTTCTGCTCGAACAGCTCGAACAGGGTGAAGGCGTCCGCGGTGGCGCCGGCGAAGCCGGCCAGCACGTTGCCCTTGCCGAGGCGGCGGATCTTGCGGGCATTGGCCTTCATCACCGTGTTGCCGAGGGTGACCTGGCCGTCGCCACCGATCACGACGCGCCCGTGGCGGCGCACCGAGACGATGGTCGTGGCGTGAAAGGATTCCATGAGGGACTCCGTAAAGAGTGAATTCGCCTGAGGTGGGGCCGGGCTGGCGGAAACCAAGGAGCGAGGAGCCAGGAGTGAGTCAAGAGGAGTGAGTAGTGAGAGAAAACCGCCTCAGTCTCGCAGCGCTCGCTCTCACTCCTCACTACTCTTCACTCACTTCTCGCTCTACTTCCGCTTGGCGCGTGGGTGCGCGGCGTCGTACACGCGCGCGAGATGCTGGAAATCCAGATGCGTGTAGATCTGCGTGGTGGCGATGTCGGCGTGGCCGAGCAGCTCCTGCACCGCACGCAGGTCGCCAGAGGATTCCAGCATGTGACTGGCGAAGGTATGGCGTAGCAGATGCGGATGGATGCGCTTGGCGATGCCTTGCTGCAGCGCCAGCGTCTTCATGCGCAATTGCACGGTGCGCGGGCTGATGGGCGCGCCGCCGCGGCCCTTGAACACGGGTTGCTCCGGCACCATGCCTTCCGCCTCGCCCAGCGCGCGCAGCGCGGCGATGGCGTGACGGCCCACCGGCACGATGCGCGTCTTGCTGCCCTTGCCCAGCACACGCACCTCGCCCTGCTGCAGATCCAGGTCGATCCAGCGCAGGCCGGTGAGTTCGGACAGGCGCAGGCCGGAGGAATAGAACAGCTCCAGCATCGCGCGGTCGCGCAGGTTCAGCGCGCCCTCGGTCTGCGTTTCCACCAGCGAGGTGGCTTCGTCCACGTCGAGCACCTGCGGCAGCTTGCGGTGCACCTTGGGCCCGCGCACGCCGGCGAGCGGATCGTGGTCCAGCAGCCCTTCGCGGGTGAGCTGGCGGAACAGGCTGCGGCAGGACGACAGCAGCCGTTGCAGGCTTTTCGGCGACAGGCCGGCGCGATGCTCCGCGGCCACGAAGCCGCGCATGCGGTTGGGCTCCAGCGCGTTGAAACCGGCGACGCCCTGCGCCTCCATCCAGCGCAGCAGCTTGGCCAGGTCGCGGCGGTAGCCGTCGACCGTATGCACCGACGCCTTCTTCTCTCCCGCAAGGCGGGCGAGCCAGGCGTCGACGTGCTCCCGCGGCGTGGTCATGGAAAGCGTCTAGAGCACTTCCTGCGAACGGAGCAGCGCGGCGGTGACGGTGCCGGCGATCATCTTGAGGAACACCGTGCCCATGCCGGGCTGGAAATGGTCCGCGTCGCCGCTGCCGATGGCGAGGATGCCGAACTCGCCCAGCGGCATGATCGCGGCCGAGCGGATCTCCGGCGCATGGTCGCCGAACAGGCGATACAGGCGCTCGGCCGAGAGGCGGCCCGCGATGGGTTCGTGGTGGGCGAGGAAATCGGCGAACTCCGGCACCTGAGAGCGGCCGCCCGGAACGTGCACCAGCCAGTCGGCCGGCGGCAGGCCGGCGGGCCCGAACAGCATCAGGCGCACCTGGTCGGTCTGGAAATCCTCCGACAGCCGCGCCACCACGCTGCGCGCCGCGACGGCCGGCGTGCCGGCGCGCAGCACGGCCAGGTTGAGCTCATGCACGCGCTGCATCAGGCGCTCGTTTTCGGCGGCGATGGCGATGAGCGAAGCGAGCTGCTTTTCCAGCTCCGCGTTCTTCTCGCGCAGGCTTTGCAACTGGTAGACCGCCAGCGAGGCGACCCGCCCCTGCTCGCGCGGCAGCGTGAGCTGCGCGGCAATGTCGGGGTAATCGCTGAGAAATTCGGGATGACGGCGCAGGTAGTCCGCGACGTCGCTGGCGGAATGCGTGTCGGCGGTGGCGGTGTCGGACATGTCTACCTCGAAGGAGTCGATGCGTCGCGGGCCCGAGTGTGCGATGCCCGGCTACCGGCTTTCAACCGATACGGACAGGAGAAGGCGTCAACCCAGCCATTCGCCTTCGAAAACGAAGGTCGCCGGCCCCGTCATCCACAAGGTCTGCCCTGGCCCGGCCCAGTCGATGGTCAGCGTGCCGCCCGGCAGGCTGACGCGAACCTGATCGTCCACCTCGTGGCGCAGGCGCAGCACCGCCATCGCCGCGCAGGCGCCGGTACCGCAGGCGCGCGTCCAGCCGCTGCCGCGCTCGTGCACGCGCAGGTTCAGCTTGCCGCGGTCGATCTTCTGCACGAAGCCCGTGTTGACCCCCTCGGGGAAGCGCTCGTGCGCGGTCAGCAGCGGGCCGAGGCGATCCAGCGCGGACGCCTGAAGGTCCGGCACCACCACCACCGCATGCGGATTGCCCATCGACAGCGCGCCGATTTCCAGCGTCTCGCCGTCCACCTCGATGGGGTAGCGGTCCGCTGCGGCGTCGGCCTGGAACGGAATGCGCGGCGGCTCCAGCACGGGCACGCCCATGTCCACCGTGACGGCGTTCGGGCCGCTCAGGCGCACCGTCACCGGGCCGGACGGGCTTTCCAGCCGCACCGTGTCGCCCACGGCGAGTTCGCCCGCGCGATGCAGCCAGGCCGCCACGCAGCGCACGCCATTGCCGCACTGGCCCGACGGCGAGCCGTCGGCGTTCCAGATGCCGTAATAGAACGCGCACGAGGCATCACGCGGCGGCTCGATGCTGATCAGCTGGTCGAAGCCCACGCCGGTGTGGCGGTCGGCGATGGCGCGAATCTGCGCGGCGTCCAGCACAAACGGACGCTGGCGGCAATCGACCATCACGAAGTCGTTGCCTATGCCGTGCATCTTGGAAAACGAAAGCTGCATTACATGAACTTGCCGCCGGTGATGCGGCCGTTGGCGTCCACATCGGCAAAGTAGCGGCTGTTGTTGCTGCGCAGCTCGCGCGTGGCGACGGTGCCGGGCAGCACCAGCAACACGTCCGGATAGGCCGCGCGGAACTGCTCCGGCGTCGGGTGCGTATCGATGAAGGCGTCGAACGCCTGCATGTCGGTCACGAAGCCATGCACCGGCACGGGCGCGGCAGCCGCCGGCGCGGTCGGTGCCGCAGGCTTGGCGACAGGCGCCGCAGGTGCGACCGGATGCACGGTGGCGGCGGGCGTCGCCTTGGGCATGTACAGCGGTCCCTTGTTGCCGCACCCGGCGAGCAGGGCAAGAGCGGAGCACAGCGGGAGCAGCAGGAGGGATCGGCGCATGTCGGGGTATCCGGCGGGAACCGCCGCAGTATAGGCAAGCCAATAAAACGTGGCGAGCGAGCCGACTCGCGCGGTTCATCCCGGCGTGCGGGACCCGTCAGCCGCTATGATGCCGCCGTCGCCGCCCTGCGCGGTTTGAATGCCCAAAGACGTACGACGATGGATTGGACCGCGCTGCTGCGCCTCCCCTCGACGATCCTGCTGATCCTGGCAGTGGTCGCGCTGATGTTCACCCTCTTCCAGCTGGTGGCGCTGCGCCATCGGCTCGACTACGGGCAGCGGCTGGCGGCGACGGGCCGCGCCGTGCTGCTGCTCGTGGCCTTCGCGATCACCCTGGCGCTGGCCGGCATGGGCCTGGCCTTGCGCGGCTACCGCCTGCTCACCGAAGAAGCCCCGGTGGTCGACATCGACGCGCGCATCCTTTCGCCGCAGCGCTGGTTGCTCGTGCTGCACTGGCCCGACGGCACCATCCGCAGCGTGCCGGTATCCGGCGATGCGTGGCGCGTGGAAGCGGTGGTGCTGAAATGGAAGACGCCCCTGCTGCCGCCGCTCTACCGCCTCGACCGCCTGTCGGGCCGCTACGACGACCCCAACGACGAAATGCATGCACCGCGCACGGCGGTCGATTTCCGCGAAGCTGGCGACGTCGACCTGCTCGACCTGCACAAGCAGTACCCGCGCTGGATTCCGGACGTCGACGTGCTGTTCGGCAGCGGCGTGTTCCTGCCGCTGGTCGACCAGGGGCATTACACGGTGAGCCTGATGCGCTCGGGCGCGCTGGTCGCGCGGCCGGACGAGGCGACGGAGCAGCGGATCGCGCAGCCGTTCTGATGGCGCATGCAGCCTACGCGCGGCTCCTGCCTTGAACAGAGGCGGGAGCCGTCAGTCCAGGACTTTCTCGTACCGCCAGGCATCCGCTCCGTCGCCGTAGTAGCGCGCATACCGCCCCATGCGGACATAGCCCAGGCGCTCGTACAGCCGGATCGCATCGGCATTGTCGGTGCGCACTTCCAGGCGCAGGGAGGTGCAGCGGCGGCGCTTCGCCAGCTTTTCCGCAGCCTCCAGCAGGGCCGAGCCCACGCCCTTGCCGCGCGCTTCCGCCTTGGTGGCGATGGAATACAGCCGCGCCACCTGCGTGCCCTTGCGGAAGAACACCACGGCGGTGCCCAGGAAATGGCGGTGATTGGCGCTGGCGACGAGCACCTGCGCGCTTTCGCTGTCCAGGTGGCGCCGGTACTGGGCACGGCTCAGGCGATCGGTGGCGAAGCTGCTCTCTTCCAGGGCAACGAGGTCGTCGAGATCGGAAAGTTCGGCACGCCGCACGCGTACGGCGGCGGTCGCGGGCATGGGGGTCATCAGGGGCGGTCCCGCTGGCGCGCAATGAAACAAGGCGCGCACTGTAGTCCCCCCAACCCACTGGGGCAACGATGACGTGTGGCGCATGTCAGAGCGTGTTCAAGCTCGGAAAGCCGCGCGTCGCAGGATGTAACGAAAAGGTGCATGGCGCGAACACGCGGGGTGACGGCGCCTGCCAACTTGAACCGCCTATGAGCCCGCCCGATGCGCCGACTTGTGCCGCGCCACGCATGTGCGCACACTGCGCCACTTGCGCCGTGCCGCCCCGTTTCCCCGCGTGACGACACTCCTCGGTTCCATCTGACAGAGGTGTCATGACCCGTCTCGTCCTTGTTGTCGAGAAGGCCTCCGACTGGAGCGTCTACTACCCGTCCGCGGACGTGGTCACGGCGATGGATTACCTGCGCGAACCGGTCGGTGTCGACGATGAGCGCACCCACGTCATCAACCTGTGCCGCAGCTACAAGTACCTGGGCACGGGCTATTACGTCTCGCTGCTGGCCGAGGCGCGCGGGCATCGCGTGATGCCGTCGGTGCGCACGGTGAACGACCTGCGCCGCCGCTCGCTGTACGGCCTGGAGATCGAGGACCTCAGCTCCAAGCTCACCCACTTCCTGCCGGCCGGCGGGCGCGACACCACCGACTTCGGCATCCTGGTCTACTTCGGCCAGACGGCACACCCGGCGCTGCAGGACCTGGCGCGCCAGGTGTTCGAAATGTTCCCCTGCCCGCTGCTGCGCATCGAGTTCGAGCGCGACCGCGTGTGGCAGATCAGCGCCATCAAGCCGGTGGGCCTGCACTCGCTGGACGATGCGCAGGAAGACGCTTTCGCCGAGGAGCTGGACCGCTTCAGCAAGAAGCTCTGGCGCAAGCCGAAGGCGCGCAGGCAGTTCCGCTACGACATCGCCATGCTGGTCGACCCGCACGAGGCGATGCCGCCGTCGAACAAGAAGGCGCAGAAGCTGTTCATCGCGGCGGGCAAGGAACTGGGCATCGAAGTCGATCCCATCGGCAAGAACGACTACCAGCGCCTGGCCGAATACGACGGCCTGTTCATCCGCGAGACCACCGCCAGCGACAACCACACCTATCGCTTCGCGCACCGCGCGGAGAAGGAAGGCATGGTGGTGATCGACGATCCCGCCTCGATCCTGCGCTGCACGAACAAGATCTTCCTCAACGACCTGATGGTGTCGCGCAAACTCGCCGTGCCGCGCACCGAGATCCTCTACCGCGATGACGCCAAGGGCTTGAAGGAGCTATCGGAGAAGCTCGGCTATCCGCTGGTGCTGAAGATTCCGGACGGCTCGTTCTCGCGTGGCGTGGTGAAGGTGGAGAACGAGGCGGCGCTGGCCAAGGCCACGGCGGAACTGTTCCAGCACAGCGCCCTGTTGCTGGCGCAGGAATTCGTCTACACCGAATTCGACTGGCGCATCGGCGTGCTCAACAACGAGCCGCTTTACGCGTGCAAATACTTCATGTCGCGCGGCCACTGGCAGATCTACAACCATGGCGCCAAGGGCGCATCCAAGTCCGGCGAATCGGAAACGCTGCCCATCGAGAAGGCGCCGGCCGACGTGGTGAAGCTGGCGCTCAAGGCCACGCAGGCCGTGGGCAATGGCCTCTACGGCGTGGACATCAAGCGCGTCGGCGACAAGCCGGTGGTGATCGAGGTGAACGACAACCCGTCCATCGATGCGGGCGTCGAAGACGAGTATCTCGGCGACGAGCTCTACAAGCGCATCATGCGGGAGTTCCTGCGGCGCATGGAGCTCAAGCGGGCGGGCGACACGGAATAATCCGCGCACGCCGCGGGGGGATTCCGGCAGTCCGTCCCTGGACTGCCGTCACGCGGGCGCGATCCATCGCGCCGCTCCGGCGAGGTGCCCACCATCGCACGGAGCCCCACGCCGCGGCGGTCCTGCCGCGGCATCCACTGCCAAGTGAATTCAGTTCCAGATGAGCCGGGCCGCCGTGCGGCGGCGCGGGCGCGCCAGCAGGCCGAGCAGCTGGCGCGGCAGCGACGGCTCCAGTGCCAGCAGCACCACCAGCGGCGCGCCCACCAGCCAGAACGCGGGCGTCCAGCCGACGGTGTCCGTGTGGGCGGGCACCAGGGTGGTCAGCAACAGCGCGGCACCGCCCAGCAGCCACAACAGGGCGGCACCAAGCAGGCGTTCGTGATGGGCGAGGCGGGTGGTCGGGCGCATGGATGTGGTCCGTCGTCGTGTTGAGGCAAAGCGTGCCCGGCGCCGATCTCAAAACCTGCGATGCCACACGCGGCGTGGCTTGCGAGGCTAAAATGGGCGGTCCGGTTCATCCGGAATCCGCCTTAGGGCGGCACCGACTTTCATCAGGAGCGCGCATGAGTGCAGGACAGTTCGCGGTATTCGGCCACCCCATCAGCCATTCGCTGTCGCCGCGCATCCACCAGGCGTTCGCGCGCCAGTTCGGGATCGAGCTGGAGTACCGCACCATCGACGCGGCGCCGGCCGATTTCGAAGCGGCGGTGCGCGATTTCTTCGCCAGCGGCGGCGGCGGCGCCAACGTGACGCTGCCGCACAAGGCGAGCGCCTTCGCCCTGGCCGACGAACGCAGCCAGGCCGCCAGCCGCGCCGGCACCGCCAACGTGCTCACTCCGCTGGCGGGCGGCCGACTCGCCGCGCACAACACCGATGGCGACGGCATGGTGCGCGACATCACCGAACGACACAGCGTGGACTTGCGCGGCCACACCGCCCTGCTGCTGGGCGCGGGCGGCGCGGCGCACGGCGTGGCGTGGTCGCTGCTGGATGCCGGCGTGGACACGCTGACCATCGTCAACCGCACGCCCGAGGCCGCCGACGTATTGGCTGACGCCATCGGCGAACCGGCGCGCGCGCATACGCGCTACTGGGAAGACCTGGCCGACCTGGGCGCGTTCGACCTGATCATCAACGCGACCTCGGCCGGCGTGCTGGGCAAGTCGCTCGACCTGCCATTCGCCATCGTCGGCAACCGCGCGCTTTGCTATGACCTGTCCTACGGCGCGGCGGCCACGGGCTTCCTCGCATGGGCACGCACGGCCGGCGCGCGCTACGCGTTCGACGGCCTGGGCATGCTCATCGAAACCGCGGCCGATACCTTCGAGCTGTGGCATGGCAAGCGGCCGGACACCGATCCGGTGTATGCCGCACTGCGCGGTGAGTTCGGTTGAGCGCTCACAGATGCAGCGTGGCCGATAGCAGCATGGGTTGATCGGTGTGGCCGTTGGGCGCGCGGAACTCGTGGATCCAGCGGTATTGCACGTCCACGCCGCTGCCCATCCAGCGCGTGCTCCAGTTCAATTGCGGCCCCACGCCCAGCGCATAGCCACCGCCATTCGTGCTGTTGGGCAGCCGGCCGGCTATGGGTGTGGTTATCGTGTTGTACGGCTGGATGGCGGCGGCGACGCCACCGAAGCCCCAGCCGTCCGCGTTGCGCCGCATGACCAGCGCTTCGATGCGGCCCACCGCGCCGTTCTGGTAGTTCGCCACGGCCTGGCGCGAGAACGTGCCTACCGCCACGATGGTGGACGAGTCGACGCTTTCCGCTGACAACTCCCGCGTGTAAGCCACGCGGGGTTTCATGCTCCACACGCCCGCTGCACGGCCGTCCGCATGGAGCGAATGCGAGACGATGCCCCAGGAAAGGGCGATGCGGTACGACGAGCCCAGTCGATAACTCGCCACCACCGGAACGATGGTTGTTTCCGTGATCGGGGACGGCACCGGAGCGGCCCAGTCCGCGGCGTACGACTGATCGACCAGCGACGCGAAATGCCAGCGTCCCTGCAACGTGCTCCACGGTCGAACAACTTCCGTGGTGGCCAGGCCCGGCCAGCCGACGTGCGCAACGGTGATGGATGGCCAACTGGCTTGCGCGTCTTGTGCCGGTACTGCGGCGAATCCCATGGAAGCGTCGCCGCGCGATACGTCCGTCGGCCAACGGTTGCCTTCCTGCTGCGCGCAGAGCAGGCCCGGCCACGCCAACGTGACCGCCGCCATCGCGGCAACACGCCACCACGCGCACATAACGGTGTCCCCGGGCAAAAGCCGCTGTTCACCCCATGCGTCCGTGCGCAACGCGCATGCATCATCGGCGACGCAAACGAACAGCACGTCGAAGAATGACGCACCACGGTCCGTGACCCGCGATTAGGGCACAGCCCTCGTCAACCCCTTGTGCAATCGGCGGCTTGACGACGTCGATGCCGCCACCCGCCTGTGCGTTTGTGTGCAGGCGCACCCTTGGGCTGACGATTCCTTCACGTCAGGAACTTGCGGTCGCGCCGTGCGGACGTATGGACGTCCACGCGGCCCTTGGATCGTGTTAGCTTGCGCGGCGCAGGGGGCACATCGCGGGGAGAGAACGTCATGTTGCCTGGGGCTTTCATCCGTCATTCGGCGGCAGCCGTGTTGTTGGCGTCGCTGGCCGGTGGCTTTGTCACGCAAGCGGTGGCCGATCCGGTCGTCGGTTCCACCAATGTCGCGACGGCCGACCCGACCGTACCGCGTCCGCCGGGCCAGCCCTGCGTGGTGACCTTGTTCACCGACGTGACCTTCGACGACTTCAACACCCGGCCGTACAGCTACACGCCGCCCACCGCATGCAAGGGCGCGTGGGCCAAGGTGGTGCTGGAAGCCGATTTCTCGGTGACGGCCGGCCGCCAGTACGACCGCACCGCCACCTTGTGGTTGGGCGGCGTCAACCTGTATTTCGGCACCACGCAGGAGCCTTCGGCGGCGGTCTCGCCGGCCTGGCATGTCGAGCGCGACCTCACGGACTACTCGGCCCTGCTGCGCAACGCGGGCCAAGGCCAGGCCATCATCGGCAACGTGGTCAACAGCACCTACACCGGCGTGATCCATGGCACTGCACGCCTGTTGTTCTATCCGGCCTCGGTGGGCGCCCGCGCGGCGGCCGTGCCCGATGCGGTGTATCCGCTCGGCAGCGATGCGGTGGGCAGCACGGTGTCGCTCAACACCTCCGCCGACAAGCTGGCCCGCACGCTGACCTTGCCCACCAACGTGGAGCGCGCCTATCTGGACGTGTTCACCCAGAGCCAGAGCAGCGATGAGTTCTGGTACACCTGCGTGCCCGACGCGTATGCCTCGCAAACCAACGAGTGCGGCGGCGGCAATTTCCGCGAGGCGGAAATCAGCATCGACGGCACGCCGGCCGGCGTCGCGCCGGTGTATCCGTGGGTCTATACCGGCGGCATCGACCCCTACATGTGGCGGCCGACGCCGGGCGTGCAGACGCTGAACTTCCTGCCCTACCGCGTGGACTTGACGCCATTCGCTGGGCAGCTCAGCGATGGCAACCCGCATGAAGTCGCCGTGCAGGTGGCGGGCGCCAACAGCTATTTCTCCGCGACCGCCGCGTTGCTGGTGTATCGCGATGCGCATGCCAAGCAGGTGACCGGCAAGATCACGCGCAACACGCTGGTGGGCCAGGCGCCGACGCCGACCATCGGCAGCACGCTGGCGACGGCGAGCAACGGCGACGTGTCGGGCGCCGTCACCACCAAGCTCGATCGCCGCTTCGTCATCGAGGGCTACGCCAATACCTCGCACGGCCGCATCACCAGCACGGTGACGCAGAACACCGGCTTCGACGACAAGCAGACCTTCACCATCAACAGCAGCACCTATCGCCAGCAGACCTGGCAGCGCACGTGGTCGGAGAGCACCAGCCAGAGCCGCCTGGGCAACTTCCTGACGGCGGAGCGGCATGAGCATTTCAACTATCCGTTCTCGCTCGACTACAACCAGCAGGTGGCGAGCGACGGCAGTTCCACCGCTGCGTCCACCGTGCACCAGGGCTATCGCCAGCGCGACGAGCTGCGTCTGCTGGGCCTGACCGTGTACGGCGCCGATGTCGACAACACGGTCGACACGCAGGACACCCTGGCCTTCGACGCCAGCGGCAACCTCACGGGCCATAGCGGGCAGCAGAGCGCGCAGGCGTTCGCCTTCCACGACACGCTGGGCAGCTGCTACCGCGCCTCGCTCACCACGCAGAGCGGCGCGGTGACCGGCTACGTGGCGGGCAAGGGCTGCCCGGATGGAGTGAACCGCGTGTCCTGGTTCGCTCATCCCGATGGATCGCCGGACAGCAGCCTGCTGCCGGGACGCTGACGGACTATCGCCCGGCCCACGCCAGGCGCGTGGGCCGGGCGGCACGTTGTGACGCGGGGCAACATCTCCGCAATATGCGACCTCTAAGCTTGCGCGCCCTGCCGGCGCGCCGGCTTTCATCGCTTATGTGTGGCCCATGTCCCCCGCTTCGTCGCGCCGTCATGCTCAAGGTGTCATCCGCTACAGCCTGCCCATCCTCATCGCGCTGATCGCCGTCGCCGGCGGCTTGATCTTCTGGCAGATCAGGCACGGCAACGCGGCCGATCAGCCGGCGAATGAAGTCGCTGCGGCGTCCGGCCCGGTCGCGCACACCACGCTGGGCACCGACGAACTGCTGCAGCACGCGCGCGATGCGATGACCGCCCAGCGCCTGCTCGCCCCCGCCGGCAACAATGCGTTCGAGTTCTATCTGGCCGTGTTGCAGCGCCAGCCGGGCAACCGCGTGGCGCAGGACGCCTTGCGCGAGATCTTCCCGTTTGCCGCCAACGCCGCCGAGCAGGTCATCGATGCGGGTGACGACGCAGAAGCGCAGCGCGAGATCGAGCTGTTGGCGCGCGCCGATCCGCACAACTACACGCTGACCCTGTTGCAGTCCAAGTTGCAGGCACAGCGCGCGATGGCGCAGCAGCAGGCGCAACAGGCACAGCAGGCGAGCCGCCATGAGTCGGCAACGGCCCAGGCCAAGGCACCCGCACCGGCCGCCACACCCGCGCCCGTTCCCGCGGCGCCAGCGATGGTGACCGCGCAGGCGAAGCCGGCCAATGTCCCGGCGCCCTCTACGCCATCGGCCTTGCCGCTGCATGTTCCCTCCACGCCCGTGGAAGCTGCGCCCGCGTCCGCGGTGCATGCACGTCCGGTCGCAGCGGCGGACGCCACCGGCGCAGCGGTGCCGGTGCTGACGCATCGCGTGGAACCGGCGTATCCGCCCGAAGCCAAGCGCACGCGTCGCCAGGGCTGGGTGGACGTGACCTTCACCGTGCAGCCCGATGGCAGCGTGTCCGGCGCCAGCGTGGCGGATGCGGAGCCCAAGTATGTGTTCGATCGCGCGGCGCTCGCGGCAGTGTCGCGCTGGCAGTTCTCGCCGGGCATGCAGGACGGCAAACCCGTGGCGGCCCAGGTGCGCCAGCGCATCGAATTCCGCCTGTGATGCCATAATCGACCGTGGCCCATCAAGGAGTCACGCCATGCAGCGCTTCGTTGCCCCCGCCCTTCTCGCCGTCGCCATGGTCCTGGGTGGATGCCAGACCACGACGGCCGCCATGCCCGCGCCCGTGCATGGCTTCGTCACCGACATGAAGGCGTTCGACGCGTTCATCGCGACGCATCCGACGCCGGAGCAGTTCCGCGCCGCGTATCCCGATGTGCAGCTGATGCTGCCGGGCATGGTGAGCACGATGGAATACCGCAGCAACAACAGCCGCTACTACGCAGAGCTGGACGCGAGCGGCCGCATCACCGGCGGGCACTTCAGCTGATCCGCGCGCACGCGCGGCCATGCGTGGGTGAGATGCAAGTCACATCGCTGACATGATGTATCACTAATGTGACAGGCTTCCGCCGGGACGCCTGAGGGGCAGGTTCGCCTGAGCGCGGGTACATCATGCAGCGCCGCCATGTCTCGTTTCGCTTTGCCCGCACGCCAGCGCGTGCTCGTCGTCGTTTCCCTGCTCGTCCTCATCGCCATCGGTGGCGGCGTGTGGTTCTGGTCGACGGGATCGGCATCGGGCGTCGCAAGCAGCGCGGGCGTGGCCAGCGCATCGTCCTCGGGCGGCAAGGACGACAACGGCGTGGGCATCCTGCTGGACCTGGCCTCGACCGCCGTGACCGAGAAGCGCCTCGTCGCGCCGGCCGGCAGCAATGCCTACGAGTTCTACCTCAGCGTGCTGCAGCTGGACCCGCAGAACAAGGTGGCGCAGGACGCCTTGCATGAAACCTTCCCGTCCGCCTCCGCCGACGTGGAACGCGCCATCAACGACAACAACCTGGACGAAGCCCAGCGCGAACTGTCGCTGCTGCGCGAGTTCGACAGCACCAACTACATCCTCTCGCTGCTCGGCGGCAAGCTGGACGCCCAGCGCCAGATCCAGATCCGCCAGGACGAGGCGCGTGCCGCGGCCATGCAGGCGAAGCAGCAGTCGGCTGGCAACGGGTCGATGCTTTGAGCCTTTCGATGCTTTGAATCTGCTTGAACCCCGCGCGAGCGCCCAGCGCCTTCACCGTCATTCCGGCGTAGGCCGGAATCCAGTGACGGAAGTGATCGGTTATCGCGAGACGCAGCAAAGCATTCGACTCTTCGGCGAAAACCACGCCATGACGCCACTGGATTCCGGCCTGCGCCGGAATGACGGTGAGGGATAACCTGCGCTTAGGCGAGCTCGTGAGCAAACGCGATGACGTACAACCGCCTCGCATCATTGCGCCGCGAGGTAATCGTCTTTGATTCGCACGTAGTGATCCGCCGAGTAGTGCAACTGCTCGATCTGCTTGTCGCTGAGCACGCGCACGAGTTTCGCCGGGTTGCCCAGCCACAGCTCGGCCTCGCCCACCACCTTGCCCGGTGGAATCACGCTGCCCGCGCCGACGAAGCCGTGCTTCTTCACCACCGCGCCATCGAGCACGGTGGCGTGCATGCCGATCAGGCAGTAGTCCTCGATGGTGCAGGCGTGGATCACCGCGCCGTGGCCGATGGTGACGCCCTCGCCGACGATGGTCGGCTGGCCGCCGGGCGTGTACGGGCCATCGTGCGTCACATGCACCACCGCGCCGTCCTGCACGTTGGTGCGCGCGCCGATGCGGATGAAGTGCACGTCGCCGCGCAACACCGCGCCCGGCCAGATCGACACATCGTCGAACAGCTCGACCGCGCCGATGACGGTGGACGCAGGGTCGACGTAGACGCGCTGGTGCAGCGTGGGCCAGATGCCCTTGTATTTGCGTAGAGGATCCATGGACCTATGGTACGGCCAAGAGCGAGGAGTGAGGGAAGAGAAGTGAGAAAATAGAGTAAAGCCTGGGCTCGCTGCCCTCTCTCGCTACTTACTCCTCTTCACTCACTTCTCGCCCTTTTCCAGCACGGCTCGGGTGTACAGGTATCCTGCTTCCATCGCCCGTTCCCAGTCTTTCCAGTCGAGCATGCCAATGTGTTCCAGCGGCGGCGTCAGCAGCAGGTCGGCGCGTTCGCGGCGGTGCTCGCTCGGTCCCTCGCTGTTGACCATGGCGGCGCGCACCAGTGTGGAGACGAGGCCGGGGCGCTGGATGTCCTGGCGTCCCATCAGCAGCTGCCACCACGGCGGCGTGGCGAATTCCTCGGCCGTCGTGAGCAGGGAAATTTCCGCGCGGATGTCGATGGCGGTGATGTGCGACAGGCCATCGTCGGCCATCACGTCGGTGGGCAGGTTGTCGACCAGGGCGCCGTCCACGAACACGCGGCCGTGGTGCAGCACCGGCGGCAGTACGCCGGGAATCGCGCTCGACGCACGAAGCCACTGCCATAGCGGACCTTCGCGATGCACGCTCATGCCCTCGCCCGACAGGCAGGTGGACACGCAGAAGAACGGCAGCGTCAGGTCCTCGATGTCGAGCACGCCGAAGGCGCGGCGCAGCATCAGGGCGGCGCGACGGCCGCGCGTCAACGCGACGATGGGCAGCGTCCAGTCCGATAGCGGGCGGCCTTGCACGAAGGCGCGGCGGAACGTCTCCACGGTGGCGTCCAGTTCCCATCCGGCCGCCACGCTGGCGCCGATGATCGCGCCGATGCTGGTGCCGCCCACGGCGTCGAAGGTATGGCCCGCTTCGTACAACGCCCGCAGCGCGCCCAGGTGCGCCACGCCGCGCGCGCCGCCGCCGGCCAGCACCAGCCCGCGCGCGTTGCCGCTGATCACGCGCGCCAGCCGCGCGATATCGGTGCGGCCGCCGATGTGGTGGTGCTGCAGCTCGCCCTTGAACTCGCCGCGCCACCGCTTCGCCGCGCCGAGCGCGGGCTGCCGTCCCGGGTGCAGCAGGATCAGGTGGCGCGGACGATGGCCGGTGCGCGCAGGGTCCATCGGCATCGCCTCCGGCCAGGGGCGCGACGGCTGCGCCGCCAGCGTCGGCAGCAGCAGCACGTCAGCCTGCCGCAGGCAGCGTTCGCGCCACAGGCTGTCGCCCATGCTGTCCAGGTAGATGACGAAGCGGGCCTGCGCTTCGCGTTCGGCGAACCAGTCGCTGCCGCGGCCCGCGCCGTGTTCGGCATCGATCACCACGCAGCTGCCCCAGTGCTCCAGTTCCATCGCCAGCTGCATGGCCAGCGAACGGGCGGGCACGTCGGCGCTGGCGGGCAGCAGGGCGAAGGTGCGCGCGATGCCGGGGCTCTCGTCGCCCCGCATGCGCTCCTGCAGCCGGCCGATGGCCACCCGCGCCACGCCCAGCATGGCCTGCGGATGGCGCTGGATCAGCGCCTCATAGGCGGCCAGGTCCAGCCGTAGCAGTTCGCTGTCGCGCAGCGCCCTTGCCGTGTGGTGGCGGGGCTCGCCGGTGATCAGCCCGATCTCGCCGATGCTGTCGCCCGCAGCCACCAGGCGTACCCATTCGGTGGGCCCGGCAAAGACGCCCAGGCTGCCGCTGACCACGAAGTAAAGCGCGTCCGCCGGATCGCCCTGCTTGAACAGCGTGCGACCCCCGGGCAGGGAAAACCATTGCAGTTCAGGAACCAGTGCGGCCAGCGCCTCGTCCCCGAGGTGCCCGAACACGTCGCTTCGACGCAGCAGGGCGGAAAAATCGGGCTTGGACATGGCGCGGAATGGTAGGGGCGGGTTGTGACAAATCCTGCGGGAGCCGATGTGACGGCGGCTTGATTTCGCCCCATCGGGTCGCCACGCTGGCGGGGCATTCAGGAGACACCATGGAACCGAACAATCCGCTGTTGGCCGACGACGCACTGCCGGCGTTTTCGCAGATCCGCCCCGAGCACGTCACCCCCGCCATCGACGCCCTGCTGGCCGACTACCGCGCCGGCATCGAGGCGCTGACCCGGCCCGGCGCGCCGCGCGATTTCGCCAGCGTCATGCTCACCCAGGAACGCCTGGAGCAACGCCTGGCGCGCGCCTGGGCGCCGGTGGGCCACCTGCACGCGGTGGCGGACAGCGAGGCATTGCGCGAGGTCTACGGCCCCGCCGAGGAAAAGCTCACCGACCACGCCATCGAAGTGGGCCAGAACCGCGAGCTGTATCAGGCCGTGCAGGCGCTGGCCGACGCGCCGGAGTTCGCCAGCCTGCCGCGTCCCGAGCGCGCGCTGGTGGAACATGCGCTGCGCGATTTCCGCCTGTCCGGCGTGGCGCTGGAAGAGCCTGCGCGTTCGCGCTATCGCGAGATCGGCGTGGAGCTGAGCCGCCTGTCCACCGAGTTCTCCAACGCCGTGCTCGACGCCACCGATGCGTGGCACGAGCACATCACCGATGAGCGCGACCTGGTGGGCATTCCCGAATCCGGCCGCGCGGTGCTGCGCCAGTACGCCAAGGAGCAGAACCTGGACGGCTACCTCGTCACGCTCAAGCAACCCAGCGTGCAGGCCGTGCTCACCTACGCCGACAACCGCGGCCTGCGCGAGCGCGTGTACTGGGCCTACCAGACGCGGGCCTCCGACCAGGGTCCGCAGGCCGGCAAGTTCGACAACAGCGAGCGCATCGAACGCATCATGGCCTTGCGCCACGAAGCGGCCCGCCTGCTCGGCTTCAACAATGCGGCGGAAGAATCGCTGGCCACCAAGATGGCCGGTTCGCCCGCCGAAGTGATGGAATTCCTGCGCGACCTCGCCAACCGCGCCAAGCCGGTGGCGCGCAAGGAGCTCAACGAACTGCGCGAGTTCGCCACCACCGTGCTGAAGCTCGACAACCTCGAGTCGTGGGACGTCGGCTACGCGTCCGAAAAACTGCGCCAGCGCGAGTACGACCTCGACGAGGAACAGCTCAAGCCTTATTTCCCGCTGCCGGCCGTGATCGAGGGCCTGTTCGGCCTCACCCAGCGCCTCTACGGCATCACGCTCAGCGTGCGCGACGATGTGGATACCTGGCATCCGGACGTGCGCTACTACGACGTGCGCGATGCCGACGGCCGCGTGTTCGCTGGTGCCTATGTCGATCTCTATGCGCGCACCGGCAAGCGCGGCGGCGCGTGGATGGACGTATGCCGCGCCCGCTTCCGCGATGGCGATCATGAGCAATTGCCGGTCGCTTTCCTCACCTGCAACTTTGCGCCGCCCACCGAAGGCCGCCCCGCGCTGCTCACGCACGACGACGTGCTCACCCTCTTCCACGAATTCGGCCACGGCCTGCATCACCTGCTGACCGAGATCAGGCTGCCTTCCATCGGCGGCATCGACGGCGTGGAATGGGACGCGGTGGAACTGCCCAGCCAGTTCATGGAGAACTTCGGCTGGAACCGCGAAGCACTCGACCTGTTCGCGCGCCACTACGAAACCGGCGAACGCCTGCCCGACGAACTGTTCCAGCGCATGCTCGCCGCGCGTCATTTTCACGCCGGCCTGTTCCTGGTGCGCCAGCTGGAATTCGGCATGTTCGATTTCCTGCTGCACCTGGAATACGACCCGGCCAAGGGCGCGCGCACCATGCAGGTGCTGGAGGAAGTGCGCCACGACGTGGCCGTGCTGCATCCGCCGGCCTGGCAGCGCTTCCCGCATGCGTTCTCGCACATCTTCGCGGGCGGCTACGCGGCCGGCTACTACAGCTACCTATGGGCCGAACTGCTCAGCGCCGACGCCTTCGGCGAGTTCGAGGCACACGGCGTGATCGACCGCGCCACCGGCGACCGCTTCCGCAAGGAAGTCCTCTCCGTCGGCGCCAGCCGCCCCGCCCTCGAAAGCTTCATCGCCTTCCGCGGCCGCGCGCCGGAACCGGAGGCGCTGTTGAAGAGCCACGGCCTGATCTGACTGCCCGCGCCGGCTGTCACGGCCGGCGCGCCCTTTCTCTCGCACAAGGATGTCCGCATGAAAACGGCCGTTGCAGGCGTGTTGTGGCTGGTGTTTGGAATCGTGTTCGCAGCACCCGCGCGTGCTGCCGCTGCGGACTGCGTGGCCATCGACGTGAGCGTGGATGACGCGCATCGCGCCATCGATGTCACTTTCCGGCCACCGGCGTCGGTCACGCGCATTGCATTGCTGCCGCTGGCACCGTACAGCCGCAAGGCGCTTTGGCAGTCGCCCGATGGTTCGGCGCAGATCGAGGACGAGGCGATAGTCGCCGTGCCCGGTCATCGCGTTATGCATGTGCGCATGGACGCCTCGCGCACGCCCGAACGGCAGGATCGGGCGTACGCGCCCTTCCTGCGTTTCGCCGACGGTACCGTGGCCATCGATACGCAGCAGTTCCTGCGGCCCAAGGACAGCACGCAGAAGCTCTGCCAGCGCTACGTACCGGCGCACGGGCAGCAGGTCATCGGGTTTGGCCAAGCAGGCTCGGAGCCGCTCGATCTCGGCGATACGTCGCCGGTGGGGTACGTAGCCTTCGGCACGTCCTACGTGGAGCGGCATGGCGATCTGCTGTTCGCCATCGACAAGGGCACGCCGCCCGCCATCCGCGAAGGCGTGGCGAGAGACGTGCCGCGCCTAGTGGATTTCTACGTCCGTCGCCTGGGCCCGGCAAAGACACCCACGCTATTCCTCTTCATGCAGCCGGACGAACAGGGCGAGCGCAGCTTCCACGGCGATCACCTGCCGTCCTCCATCACCCTCGGATTGATGGGCTCCGGCTGGGACGCGCTGAAGGAGGCGGACTGGCAGCAGCTCACCGGCTTCGTTGCCCACGAGCTTTTCCATACCTGGAACAGCGCGCCTGCGCTTGGCTCGCCCGAAGGCGAGGCCCTGCTGGTGAAGGAGGGCGGTGCGGAGCTCGCACGCGTGATGGCGACGGCGTCGCTGTCGAACCAGGCGCCGTCGCCATGGTTGCCGCGCGTGGGCAGCATGTACAACGCCTGCCTGTTCGATCTTCCGCCGGGACAATCCATCGCCAAGGCGCTGGACCAGCGCGCTCCCGGCGGACTGCCCTACGACTGTGGCGCTCCGCTAATGCTCGCACTGGCACTGGCCGCCAACCCGCATGATCCGGTCGCCGGCTATTTCGGGCTGTGGAAAACGCTCACCGAACAGCGTCGCGGCAAATCCCTGCCCGACTTTGCCTGGACGGACCTGATTCCGCCGGGCACGAAGCCCGCCGTGCGCGACGCGCTCTTGCATGCCATCCAGGCGCCTGATGCCTACGCCGAGGGCATGCAGGCGGCCTTTCGACAGCTGGGCGTGAAGGTCGAGCCGGCCCCGAAGCTCGATGCGGAAACCAGCCGCCGCTACGCGAGCACGCTCATGGCGCATCTCATGCGACTGGATTGCGGTGGCAGCGTCAGCATGTGGACGCTGCCGGACGGCTTCCTGCTCGACAAGTCCCTGTCCACCTGCCATGTGCTGAAGGTCGGCAATACGGTCGACGCATTGCTCGGCCAGCCCTTCGCCACGGCCGACCTGCGTGCGCTTTCCAGCCAAATGGCCGAACGTTGCGCACACGGCGAGCCCATCGAGGTGGGCTACCAGGGAGCCCCGGGCACGGTGCCGCCGGATGGCAGCGTTCCGTGCACGCAGCCGCTTCCCGCACTGCCGCAACCGGTGGTTTTTTTCAGCGGATTGGAAGATACGTCGGCGGCAGCGGAAGCCTCCGGTCCTTCATCGCCTACAATAGCCCGATGAAAATCGCCTCATGGAACGTGAACTCGCTGAAGGTGCGCATCCCGCACCTGACCCAGTGGCTGGCCGATGCAAAGCCGGACGTGGTCGCGCTGCAGGAAACCAAGCTGGAGGACGCCAAGTTTCCGGTGGATGAGCTGGCGGCGGCGGGTTATCGCGCGGTGTTCTCCGGCCAGAAGACGTACAACGGCGTGGCGCTGCTGGCGCGCGCCGACGTGCACGGCGAATTCGAGGATGTGGTCACCGACATTCCGAACCTGGACGATCCGCAGCGGCGCATCCTTGCCGCCACCATCGGCGGCGTGCGCGTGGTGGATCTGTACGTGGTCAACGGCAAGGCCGTGGGCGATGAAAAATACGCCTACAAGCTCGACTGGCTGGCGAAGATGCGCGAGTTCCTGGCGCGCGAGATCGAGCGCCATCCCCACCTGGTGGTGCTGGGCGATTTCAACATCGCGCCGGACGACCGCGACGTCTACGACCCGGTGGCCTGGGGCGAGGACATCCTGTGCTCGCCGCCGGAGCGCGAGGCGCTCAAGCGCATCACGGATCTGGGCCTGCACGACAGCTTCCGCCTGTTCGAACCGGACGGTGAACACTACAGCTGGTGGGACTATCGTCAGGCGGCGTTCCGGCGCAACATGGGTCTGCGCATCGACCTGATCCTGGTCGGCGACGCCCTCAAGTCCGCGGCCACCGCGGCCGCCATCGACCGCACCCCGCGGACCTGGGAACGCCCCTCCGATCACACGCCGGTAACGGTTGATCTGGATATCTAAGAAGACGGCAACACCGCACAACAGGCAGCTGATGAATACACCCAAGACCGAATGGCCCAGTTCGCTAGGCGACGACGAACTCGAGGAACTGGACCAATACCTGCGCGGCCACGTTGGCGAGGGCGATCTGCTGCTCGACGGCGTGCACGGGCTGCTCTCCGCGCTGGCGGTGGGCCCCACGCAGGTGCTGCCGGAAGAGTGGCTGCCTGAAGTGCTGCACGAACCCTTCAGCGACGAAACCGAAGGCAACCGCGTGCTGGCGCTGCTGGCCAAGCTCAACGATTCCATCGGCGCCGAACTCGACGTCGATGCCTACGAGCCGATTCTCGGCGAAGTGGAGACCGAGACCGGCCCGGTGCTTTCGGCGGCCGGCTGGTGCGAAGGCTTCAGCCGCGGCATCGACCTGCGCGCGGGCCTGTGGGAGAAGCGCCTGGCGGACGATCCGCAGCTGATGGAAATGCTGGGGCCGGTGATGGCGCTGGCAGTGGACGAAGGCATCCTCAGCGCGGACGCCGACTTCGAGAAGCTGAGCGACGAGGAATACGACGAGTGCCTGACCCAGGTGCCCGGCGTGCTCAACGCGGTGAACCAGTACTGGCACGAACACCCGGTGACCGACGCGGAGATCGAAGCCGCCGTGCGTCCCGCGGAAGACAAGAACCCGCAGACCGCGCCGCCGCGGCAGCGCAGCGGTCATTGGGTGCATTGAGAGCAGCAGTGAGTGGAGAGAAGTGAGAAAAGTAGAGAAAGCTTTGGCTCGCTGCTCTCTCACTACTCACTCCTCTTCACTCACTTCTCGCTTTAAACGAACAATCCGTTCCGTTGGCGCCTCTTGGGCGCGGCGTGGCGCAGCGCCATCATGATGGGCAGTCCAAACTCTTGGAGACCAACATGACCGAACGCAGCATTGTCCGCCGCATGCGCGGCGTCGATACGTCCGATGGCGCGGGCGTGCGGCTCAAGCGTGTCATCGGCCAGCCTGGCCTGGACATGCTCGATCCGTTCCTGTTGCTGGACGAGTTCCGTTCCGACCAGGCAGGCGATTACATCGCCGGCTTTCCCGAGCATCCGCATCGTGGTTTCGAAACCGTGACCTACATGCTCGCGGGCCACATGAAGCATCGCGACAACCACGGCAACAGCGGCGACCTGGTGCCGGGCAGCGTGCAGTGGATGACCGCCGGCCGCGGCATCCTGCATTCGGAAATGCCCGAGCAGGAAGACGGCCTGATGTGGGGCTTCCAGCTGTGGGTGAACCTGCCGTCCAAGGACAAGATGATCGCGCCGCGCTACCAGGACATCGGTCCGGAGCGCATCCCCGTCGCGCGTCCCGCCGAAGGCGTGGAGGTGAAGGTGATCGCCGGTGAGTTCGGCGGCGTGACCGGCCCGGTGGCCGAGATCGTCACACAGCCGATCTACCTGGATATCGCCGTGCAGCCCGGTGCGTCGGTGACCATTCCGCTGCCCGAAGGGCACGCCGGCTTTGCCTACGTGTTCGACGGCAAGGATGCGGACGTGGCCGGCGAGCCGCTGGCCCGCAGCGAACTGGCGGTGCTGACGCGCAGCGGCGACCTGCGCATCGCCGGTCGCGACACGGCGGCGCGCGTGCTGCTGGTGGCCGGCCATCCGCTCAACGAGCCGGTGACCCGCTACGGACCGTTCGTGATGAATACGCCGGAAGAGATCCATCAGGCGATCGCCGACTTCCGCGCCGGCAAGTTTTAAGTTCAGAAACGAGGGAAGAGGAGCGAGAAACGAGAGGGGCCGGTCGCCCTGGCTCACCGCTCCTCTTCCCGCTTGTCGTTCACCAGCCCATCGCTGTGATGGCGAGGCGGAACGTCGACGAGGCCTGGCCCTGGCTCTCGCTTTTCTCTCACTCCTCACTTCTCTTCACTCACTCCTGCTCTCAAGCCTTCGCCATGGCCGCCGTTAACCCTTCCGTAGAGGGGGAATCCGGCGGTGGCGGCACGGATGGCAAGATCGATGCATCTCCATCCGTGCCTGCCGCCGGGTTCACAAAATCAGCGGCTTAGGCCAGATGACGGGTTGTAAAACCATCTTAGCCTGTCGTTAAATTGGCATTAATCCAAAGGGGTGCAACCGGCTGTATTATCTACTTACAGCTATTTGCGAAGAAAACACCTATAACTCGTTGTATTCATTAATATGAATGCCCTGATTACTCTCGTTGTCCTGGCCCTGATCGCGACGTTCGTCACCGCGATCAAGCGCGTGCCGGCCGACCAGGTGCATAGCCTCTATCGCCGGGGCAAGCCGTTCCGCCTGTTGCAGCCGGGCACCCATATGACTCTCCCGCTGATCGACCGCGTGGAGCACCGCATCAACCTCAGCGGCCAGGTGCTGCGTTTCGAGGAGCTGCTGCCCAATGCCCACGACGTGCGCGGTACCGTGTACTGGCAGGTGCTGGAGCCCGAGCGCGCCGACGCGGTGATCGACCAGGCCGACCAGCTGATCCGTGGCGGCGCCCTGGCCGCGCTGCGCGACGAGCCGGAGGCGTTCCGCGCCGACCGCCGCGACCTCGGCTCGCGCCTCAAGCAGAGCATGAATGGCGCGCTGCGCGAGCGCGGCATGATGGTTACGCGCGTGGAGCTGGAATTCGCCTGATCCGGAGTGCTGCCGGATCAGGTCCGGGCCAAGGTGGCCTAAGAGCACCCGCCCCAGGGGAGACCCTTGAAGCCCGCCTCGGCGGGCTTTTTTCTTTGGTTTTCCGCGGCACGAAGGCCGCTCAACTGGCGTCCGGGGCGGCACACCCGGATACTTGCGGCCCCGTTTGATCAAGGCGTTTCCCTCGATGACCTCCCGCACCGACCTGCAAACCCGGCTGGAACGCGGCATCGCCGCGCTTGGCGTGTCGTTGCCGGCCGGCGCGGCGGATCGGCTGCTGGATTACCAGGCGCTGCTGGCGCGCTGGAATGCCACCTACAACCTCACCGCCATCCGCGACCCGGGCGAGATGGTGAGCCGCCATCTGGTCGATTCGCTGGCCATCCTGCCCTACGTGCAGGGCCAGACGCTGGCGGACCTGGGCACCGGACCGGGCCTGCCGGGCATTCCGCTGGCCATCGCCGCGCCGGAGCGGCAGGTGCTGCTGGTCGACTCCAACGGCAAGAAGGTCCGCTTCCTGCGCGAAGCCATCCGCTCACTCAAGCTTGAGAACGTGCGTGCCGTGCAATCGCGCGTGGAAGAGGTGGAAGGCCAGTTCGACTGCATCACCGCCCGCGCCTTCGCCAGCCTTGAGGACATGCTGGCCTGGGGTGGTCACCTTTTGACCCAGGACGGCATCTGGCTCGCCATGAAGGGCAAGCATCCGGATGACGAGCTGCCCGGCGTGCCGGCCGGATTCGAGGTGCGCGCCATCCACACGCTCGACGTGCCTGACGTGGGTGGCGAGCGCCATCTCGTGGTGTTGGGCCGCACAGCCGGTTGATCAGGCTGCTAATCTAGCCCCCTTTCACTCGTTCACGGTCTCGACGACACATGGCCCGCATCATCGCTGTCGCCAACCAGAAGGGCGGCGTCGGCAAAACCACCACCGCCGTCAATCTCGCCGCCGCGCTGGCCGCCGCCAAGCGCAAGGTGCTGCTGGTCGATCTCGACCCGCAGGGCAATGCGACCATGGCCTCGGGCGTGGACAAGCACGAAGCCAAGCCCAACGGCTGCGAAGTGCTGCTGGACGAGGCGCCCATCGACAAGGCCATCGTCAAGACCGAGGCGAACTACGACCTGCTGCCCGGCAACGGCGACCTCACCGCCGCCGAGCTGAAGCTGATGGACGCGATTGCCCGCGAAGGCCGCCTCAAGGAACAGCTGGCCAAGGTCGCCGACCGCTACGACACCATCCTCATCGACTGTCCGCCTACGCTGCATTTGCTCACGCTCAATGCGTTGACCGCGGCCGATGGCCTGCTGGTGCCGGTGCAGTGCGAATACTTCGCGCTGGAAGGTCTTTCCAGCCTGCTCGACACGGTGAAGGCGGTGCGCCATCGCCTCAATCCGAACCTGGAGATCGAGGGCCTGCTGCGCACCATGTACGACGTGCGCAACAACCTCGGCAACGAAGTGTCGGCGCAGCTCACCGCGCACTTCGGCGACAAGGTGCTGCGCTCGATCATTCCACGCAACGTGCGCCTCGCCGAGGCGCCCAGTCACGGCCAGCCGATTCACCTGTACGACCGCAGTTCGCGCGGCGCCATCGCCTATATCGGGCTGGCCGGCGAGATGATCCGGCGCGAGCGCGGCCTCAACGCCGCCGCGCAGGATCAGGCCCAGGACGTGGTGACGCCGGTGCTGCACGCCGAATCAGACGAGACGCTCGACGACGTCGTCGACATCCATCAGGAGTAAGCATGTCCGCTGCGAAAAAACGGGGCCTGGGACGTGGGCTCGATGTGCTGCTGGGCGGCCACGACGAACCCGGCAAGCCCTCGGTACTGGAGCAGGAAGGCGAACTGCGCACCCTGCCCATCCAGCACATCCAGCCCGGCAAGTACCAGCCGCGACGCCACTGGAACGACGAGGCGCTGGACGAACTGGCCGCCTCCATCCGCGCGCAGGGGCTTATCCAGCCGGTGGTGGTGCGCGAGATCGGCAAGAACCAGTTCGAGCTGATCGCCGGCGAACGCCGCTGGCGCGCCGCGCAGCGCGCGCAGCTGTCCGAACTGCCGGTGCTGGTGAAGGACGTGCCCGAAGTGGCCGTGCCGGCCATGGCGCTGATCGAGAACATCCAGCGCCAGGACCTGACCCCGCTGGAAGAAGCCGATGCGCTCAAGCGCCTGATCGACGATTTCGACCTCACCCACCAGCAGGCCGCCGACGCCGTGGGCCGCTCGCGCGCCGCCGTGTCCAACCTGCTGCGCCTTACCGAACTTCCCGCTTCCATCAAGCGCCTGCTCGACGAAGGCAAGCTGGAGATGGGCCACGCCCGCTGCCTGATCACCCTGCCCGAGAGCATGGCCGAAGGCCTGGCGCTGGAAGCATCCCGCCACGGCTGGAGCGTGCGCGAGCTGGAAGAGCACGCGCGCCGCGCGCAGACCGCGCCCAAGGGCAAGGCCAAGCACGCGCCGGCCCGCGACCCGAACATCGATGCGCTGGAGCGCGAACTGGGCGAGCGCTTCGCCACGCGCGTGGAGCTGGCGCATGGGCGCGGCGGCAAGGGCAAGCTGGTGATCCACTATCACAGCAATGACGAGCTGGATGGGATCCTGGGGAAGATTCGCTGAGGCGCTATGACGTGCCGCGCACCTGCTCCCTCTCCCTTCCGGGGAGAGGGCTGGGGTGAGGGGTCAATCTCGCGAAGCCGCTCCGATGGGGCGGCTTTTTTGTTGCCCGCTAGACGCTTGGTGCTTGCCTGGATGACGGCAAAGTTGAAGCCCTGAGGCGAGCACCCGCCCCTCACCCCAACCCTCTCCCCGGAGGGGGGAGGGAGCTATGGGCACGGTTATCCACAGCGGCCATCCCTTCCGCGACATCCTCGCCACCCCTCTTGCCCCTGACGCCAAGCGCTCCACCCACTAGAATGGCGCCCTGGCGCCCCGCGCCTCCCGTTCAAGACAAGGCCCTCCCCATGCCCCAGCTGTCCGTCGTCGTGCCGGTATTCAACGAGCGCGACAATATCCCGCCGCTGCTCGCCGAGATCGCCGCCGCCCTGCGTGGCAAGGTGGATTTCGAGGTCGTGTACGTGGACGACGATTCCAGCGACGACAGTGTGGCCGTGCTGGCGGCGGAGAAGCCGAAGTATCCGGAGCTGCGCATCGTGCGGCACCTGACGCGCAGCGGGCAGAGCACGGCGGTGTGGAATGGCGTGCGCGCGGCGCGTTCGCCGTGGATCGCCACGCTGGACGGCGATGGCCAGAACGATCCCGCCGACATTCCCAAGCTGCTCGCCCAGCGCGACAAGAGCACGCCGGACGTGCGCCTGTTCGCCGGCTGGCGCACCATGCGCCGCGACAGCTTCAACAAGCGCATTTCCTCCAAGATCGCCAACGCGGTGCGTTCGCGCATGCTCAAGGACTCCACGCCCGATACCGGCTGCGGCCTGAAGCTGTTCGATCGCGAAGTGTTCCTGCGCCTGCCCTACTTCGACCACATGCACCGCTATCTGCCGGCGCTGGTGAAACGCGCGGGCTTCCAGAGCACCAGCGTGCCGGTGGGCCATCGCCCGCGCACGGCGGGCACGTCCAAGTACGGCATGCTCGATCGCCTGTGGGTGGGCATTGCCGATCTGCGCGGCGTGGCGTGGCTCATGCGCCGTGGCAAGGTGACCCAGGTCGAAGAGATCTGAGTCGCCGCGCTTTGCGCTGGCGCGCTTGCGGGTAACCGGGCTTCGACACGCTCTTCATCGGCGTATGCTGATGATCCCTGCTTTGGGAGACCGCCCGCCCATGAGCATTGCCGTCAAGCGCGTCTATGACCCGCCGGCCAAAAGCGATGGCTATCGCGTGCTGGTGGATCGCCTCTGGCCGCGCGGGCTGAAAAAGGACGATGCGGCGCTGGACGCGTGGAGCAAGGAGCTGGCGCCGTCCACCGCGCTGCGCAAATGGTTCGGCCACGATCCCGCGCGCTGGGAAGCGTTCCGGCATCGCTACGCATCGGAGCTCGATGCCGTCGCCGAGTATTGGCGGCCCTTGCTCACGCAGGCCGCGCGCCATCGCGTCACCTTGCTGTTCGGCGCGCACGACGAAGAGCACAACAACGCGGTGGCCTTGAAGTGCTACCTCGACGCCTTGCTGAAGGAACACGCGCGCTGACGCGTCACGGCCGCCCGGTGAACTGCCCTGCATGCGCGGGCTGCCAGTTGGCCAACGCCTCGCGCGCCTGCCGACGTCCCATCTCGATCAGTTCGGTCGCGCGATAGAACTCGTAGACCGTCGCGACGTTGCGCGGCATGCGGATCAACAGGTCCGGTTCGTAGGCCGCCAGGCGCAACCGCGACAGATTCGCCTGCATCAGGTCCATCGATTGCATGAGCAGTTCCAGCATGCCTGGTTCGCGCGGCTTGTCGCTGCCATGCGGCATCAGCTTGCCGATGAATTCGCCGATGCGCGAGCGATAGCTGTCGCTGCCCGCCGTGGGCGTGGCGGAGACTTCGTCTGGAGACCCCGACTCCGGCGGGCCATCCATGCTCACCGCGAACAGGTAATCCGCCGGCTCGCGGATCAGCGGCGTCACCGGCACGGGGTTGAGCAGGCCGCCGTCGATCAGGCGCCGCTCGGACAGTGTCTGTGGCCGGAAAATGGTGGGAATGGCGATGGACGCGCGGATGGCGTCGAACAGCGAGCCGCGCGTGAGCCAGACTTCGCGTTCGCGATCCAGGTCGGTCGCCACGGCGGTATAGGCCAGCGGCAGGTCCTCGATGGCGGCGTCGCCGATCAGGCCGCGCATGGTCTCGATGATGCGCTCGCCCTTGATCAGCCCGCCGCCGGACAGCGTCCAGTCGACCAGTTTGAGCACGTCCATCTTCGCCAGCGAGCAAACCCAGTCGCGATACACGTCCAGCTTGCCCATGGCGTAGATGCCGCCGATGAGCGCGCCCATGGAGGTGCCCGCGATGGCGACGATCTCGTAGCCGTGCGCCTCGATTTCCTCGATGGCGCCGATGTGCGCCAGACCCTTTGCGCCCCCGGAACCAAGCGCGAGCGCGATGGTCGGTTTCCTGGTGGCGGCAGCATCCGCGGGAAGCGTCGAGGGATCGGCGATATCGGTGGCGCTCATGAATACACGGCTGAGAAGTGAAGAGAGAGAAGTGAGAAACCAGAGAAGAGCGCACCGTCACGCGCTTCTCTCGTTTCTCACTCCTCTTTACCCGTTCCTCTCACTTATAGCTACCCAGCGCGAGCTGCAGCTGGATCTTCATCTCCTCGCGCAGCGACAGCGGCGCGACCACTTCCGCATCCGGACCGTACTTGAGCACGTCCATCAGCAGTTCCTTGGAGTTGGAATAGGGCACCTGCAGTTCGTAGCGGCCGTCCGGCAGCCACTCGCCCTTCTGCTGCGAATGCCAGTGCTCGTCGGCCACCCAGCGCGCCGCGTGCTGCGAGAAGCGCAGCGTGGCCCAGGCCTTGGGTTTGCCGGCGAAGATGCCGTAGCTGGATGCCAGCGCGTCGTTGAGCTCCTGCTCGGGCACGTCGCGGGCGGCTTCCTCCAGCGCCTGCGGCTCGGCGATGCGGTCCACCGCAAAGCTGCGCAGCGCCTCGCGGTCGTGGTCCCACACGTCGAGGTACCAGTTGTCGCGATAGTGGGTCAGGCGCTGCGGCGACACGCGGCGGTGGCTGTCGGCATTGGTAGTGCGCGCGCGATAGCGGAAGCGCAGCTGCTTGCGCTCGAGCACGGCGCCGGCCACCACGCGGAACACCTGCTGGTCGAGCTTGCGCTCTCCCCAGGCGATCACGCGGATGCGTTCGATGGGCAGCGTCTTGCCGGTGCCCTGGTCGGACAGCAGGTGTTCGATGCGTGCCTTGAACGGCGCGAGCGCACCGGCCAGGACGCCGGGTCCGCTGCGGCCGATCAGTTCGTTGAGGGCAAGCAGCGCGGCCAGTTCGTCGGAGGTGAGCCACAGCCCCGGCAATTCGAAACGCTCGCCTTCGCCCACCGCGTAGCGGAACGCCGCATGCTCGCCGCCGGCGCTCTCGATCGGCGCGCCCAGCGCATCGCGCAGGAGCGCCACGTCGCGGTACAGCGTCGCTCGCGAGCACTCCAGCTCGTCCATCAGACGAGGCAGAGGCACGGGATAGTGCGCCGACTTGAGCAGTCGGTGCAGGGTCAGAATGCGCTCGTAACGATCCATGAAATGTTTTTCGACGGCTGCCTCCGCGTAGCATGCGCACCGTTGGCGGCAGCCGCAAGTCCAACCGACGGTGAAATTCATCAACACCACGCCGCGGTCACATGCGCGTGATCTACTCTTCACGTACAAAAGACACCACGCTCATGAAGCCGCGCCATTCCGCTCAAAGGACTGACACCACGGGCTACGGACAGGCCCCCGTCCGGGCGCGGCCGCGACCGCTGGCGGCGACGCTGCTGCACGTCGGCGGCTATGCCGGCTTCGGCCTGTGGATGGTGCTGGGGCTCGCGCTGGCGGTGGGGGTCTATCCCGATGGCCGCGGCGACGTGCTGGTGCCGATCGCGCTGGGCGCACTGCTGATCGCTGTGGGCGTGTTCGCGGCGTGCGTGCATTCGCGCTGGATGCCGCACTGGCACGGCTGGGTCATCGGCAAGGGTTCGCGGCCCACGCGCGATGCGCTGATCGCGCTCGGCTGCTGTCTTCCCGTGCTGGCGGTGGCCGGCCTGGCGCGCGGGGACAACACGTTCTGGGCCACGCGCCTCTCCGGCGCGGCCATGGCGCTCTGCAGCCTGTGCAGCCTGATCGTCACCGCCTACGCGGATGCCCGCCGGCAGGCGCCGGGCATCGATCATCACCTCGCCACGCAGTTGCCGCTGAGCCGCGTGGTGTCCGCCACTTATGGCGGCGGCTTGTGGCTGTGGCTGTGCGCGGCCGGCCAGGACAACGATGGTGCCGGTCTGCATGGCTTGGCCTGGATCGTCGGCCTGCTGGCGCTGGCGCTGCTGCGCGGCCTGGTGGAAAGCCTGCGCTGGCAGGCGGCGCTGCAGCGGGCGCAGATGCCACGGGGGCGGCTGGAGCTGCAGCCGGGGCGTTTCCTCGCCGCCCTGCTGGTTTACGCGGTGCCCAGCGTCGCACTGCTGCTGATGAGCTTCGGCACCGGCTGGCTCAGCCTGGCCCTGCTGGCCGCCGTCAGCTGCACCGTGGGTATGGCGACCGAGCTTAGTTTGTATGATGAAGCCCTGGCAGCCTTGCCAGACGGCCCCGAGGGGCCCGTCGCGCGCCAGCGATGAACACCCACGTCCCCGGTTCACAGGCAGTTCAATCCGCCCCGCTAAGGTGGCGTGCTGCCGTTTTAACGAAAAAGGAACAACTGCACATGAACAAGACCCTGATGGCGGGCGCCCTGCTCGCGGCGCTGGTCAGTTTTGGCGCTCAGGCCGACGACACGTCATCCCCCAATCCGGCCAACAACGGCGGGTGGACGGGTTCGGGCGAATTCGGTTTCGCATCCTCCTATGGCAATTCCCGCTCGGAAAACGTCAACGCCAAGCTCGGCCTGAACCAGGAAAACGACCTGTGGAAGAACAACTTCTTCCTCAACGGCCTGCGCTCCAAGGGCGAAGTGCAGGTGCAGGACGCGCAGGGCAACACGGTCGACCGCCTCACCACCACGGCCAACCGCTATGACACCGGCGCCTCGGTGGGCTACAAGCTCGACCCGCGCAGCTACGTGGTGACCGCGCTGCGTTACGAGCACGACGACTTCGGCGCCAACCTGTGGCAGGGCATCGTGTCGGTGGGCTACGGCTATGTGGCGCTCAAGACCGACCGCACCGAGCTGTCGTTCGAAGTCGGTCCCGGTTACAAGCGTTATCGCCCGGCCGACGTCGACCAGTCGGTGACGGTGACCCAGCCCGACGGCACCACCGCCACCCAGACGGTGAAGGTGCGCCAGGACACCGTGAGCGAAGCGGTCGGCCGTGGCCTGATCAACTACAAGTACCGTCTCACCGACAACACGGCCGTGGAAGACACGCTGCTGATCGAAGCGGGCTCGGACAACAAGTACTACCAGAACGACATCGGCCTGTCGGTCAGCATGACGCGCAAGATGGCGCTCAAGCTCGGCTACCAGGTGCGCTACAACAGCGACGTCCAGCCGGGCACGCAGAGCACCGATTCGCTGGTGACGACCAACCTGGTCTACAACTTCTGAGTCACGCGAGTGCGGGGACGAGCGGCCATTGCCGCTCTTCCCGCTGTCTTTTCAGCGGCCCAGCAGCGGGCCGGCGCCCAGATCGAACAAGGCCTGCGCCACGCGCTTGCCCAGCGCGTCGGCCTGGTCGCCCTCCGCTTCGGCCTGGGCCTGCAGCAGGCGGCCGCTGCTGACGTCGCCGACCATGCCCTGCAGATGCAGGCCGCGCTCGGTGACGGTGCACCACGCGCCCACGGGCACGGTGCAGCTGCCGCCCAGGGCCTGGTTCATGGCGCGCTCGGCGGTCACCGCCAGCCGCGTCTGGGCATCGTCCAGCGCGCGCAGCAGGTCCAGCACCTCGGGTTGATCGGAGCGGGCTTCGATGGCGATGGCCGCCTGCCCCGGCGCGGGCAGCCAATCCGGCGCGGAAAGGCGGCCGCGGATGCGGGAGGCAAGCCCGAGCCGCTCGAGCCCCGCGCAGGCGAGCAGGATCGCGTCGTAGTGGCCGGCGTCGAGCTTGGACAGCCGCGTGCCGACATTGCCGCGCAGGTCGAGCAGGGTCAGGTCGGGACGCACGCCGCGCAGCTGCGCCTGCCGCCGTAGCGACGAGGTACCCACGCGCGCGCCCAGCGGCAACGCGGCGAGATCGGCGTAGTCGTTGCTCACGAACGCATCGGCGGCATCGGCGCGGGGAAGGATGGCCGGCAAGCTGAAGCCCGGTTCCAGGTCGGCGGGCACGTCCTTCAGCGAATGCACCGCGAGGTCCGCGCGGCCTTCCAGCATGGCCACTTCCAGTTCCTTGAGGAACAGCCCCTTGCCGCCGATGGTGGCCAGCGGCTTGTCGAGGATCTCGTCACCGCGCGTCGACAGCGGCACCAGCTCCACCACCAGCCCCGGATGCGCGATGCGCAATTCCGCGGCGACGTGTTCGGCCTGCCAAAGGGCGAGCGCGCTCTTGCGGGTGGCGATACGCAGCAGGGTGGGCGTCATGGGGATCTCGTGCGAGGCGTTGCGCGCGGCTTCGTTGGGGACGGCATTGTGGCGTAATTATTGTCGCGGCTGCATTAGGTACGCAGTCGCAGCTAGGACTATGCTGATATCGGGATGGGGACAGCAAGGAGTGTTGTCATGAAGATCCGCAGGATGGTTTGCACCCTGGTTTTCGCCATCGCGGGCGGCGTGGCGCTCGCGGCTCACGCGAGCACGATGCTGCCGGTGCTGATGCCGGACGGCCGCCCCTACACCGACCCGGATGTCACCGCGCGCGGGCTGCCTGAAGCCTCGCCCTTTCACCAGGGAAGCTATCCCGGCGCGTTTCCCGATATCTCGCCCGTGCGCAAGCTCACCGACGAAGGCTGGCTGGCGGCGAGCACGCATCGCGCGAGCGCGGCGCAGATCAACTTCCACCGCGCCCTGCGCATCAAGCCGAACGATCGCCGGCTGCTGTGGGCCTATGGCTGGAGCATGATCAACCTGGGCGATCCGGCCTGCGCGCTGGAAGCCTTCCAGCGCAATCTCTCCCTGCGTCCGGAACAGCGGCCGCAATGGGTGCCGATGGCGATGGCGCTGACCTATACCGCGTCGGGCCAGCGCGACGCGGCGCTGGCCTGGTATCGCGCGGCGGCCAAGAGCGATCCGGTGCGCTTCGGCACCGACAACGCCACCTTGCGCACCACCCTGCACTGGACCCCGAGCGAGCGTGTGCTGATCCGACAGCTGATCGGCTATGCGACGCAGGGCGATGACGCGGCGATGAGGGAGCTGGCTTCGCGCTGAAGGCGCTCTCTTCCCATCAACGCACATGTCCCCTCACCATCATTCCGGCGCAGGCCGGAATCCAGTGGCGTCACGGCACGGCTTTCGCGAAAGAGCCAAACGCTTTGAGGTCACGCGATAACCGACCACTTTCGTGACTGGATTCCGGCCTGCGCCGGAATGACGGTGAGGGGTAGCTCGCTTGCGCGAGATGGTGGACAGGCGTCAGCGTGCGCAAGACGCGGTGACACACCACTGCCGCATCACCCCATGCGCAACAGCTTGCGCAACGCCGGCAGATTGCGCCGGCTCACTTCCGGCATCAGTTCCGTGCCGCCCAGCCGCGCGAGCACGCGGCCGTCGTTGAGCGTCTTCAGGCCGATCAGACGCTGCGCGGGCACCAGGCAGTTGCGGTGCAGGCGGATCAGGGTCTCGGGATAGGCCTCTTCCAGCTGGCGCAGCGAATCCTCCAGCAGCAGCTGGCCGCCGCGATGCTGCACCACCACGTATTTCTCTTCCGCCAGCAGGCAGACGACGTCGTCCAGCGCCACGCGCACCTGCTCGCCACGCAGGCGGCCGTGCAGGTAGCCGCCGGTGTCGCGCGGCGCCTGCTGCAGGCGCAGGCGCGCGCGCTGCAGGGCTTCGTTGAGCCGTTCCAGGCGCACGGGCTTCAGCAGGTAGTCCACCGCGCCCAGTTCGAACGCCTGCAGCGCGTGGCCTTCATAGGCGGTGCAGAACACCACCAGCGGGCGCTTGCGCGCGGCCAGGCGCTGGGCGAGCGCGGTGCCGCTGATGCCGGGCATGTTGATGTCCAGCAGCAATACATCCGGTTGCAGGTCGCCCAGTGCTTCGAGCGCGGCTTCGCCGTCGGCCACGCTGCCCACGACTTCCACGTCGGCGCAGTCGCCGAGCAGCGCGGCCAGGCGGGTTCGTGCGAGGGGTTCGTCGTCAACGATGAGTACGCGCATCGGTTCAGGGTGTAGGCAGTTCAAGCCGCACGACGAAACGGTCGCCGCGCGGACCGGAGATCACGCCGGCGCGTGGGCCGAAACGATAGGCCACGCGACGGCGCACGTTGTCCAGGCCATGGCCGTGGCCGCCGGGGGCGGGCGTGCCGGCCAGCGGGTTGTCGATTTCGATGACGAGGCCGTCGCGCTCGCGCCGGCCGCGCAGGATCACCTCGCCACCTTCGCGCAGCGGCTGGATGCCGTGGCGCACGGCATTCTCCACCAGGGGCTGCAGCAGCAGGCGCGGCAAGGGAAAGTCGTCGGGAACATCGTCCAGCTCGCGCCGCACGCGCAGGCGTTCGCCCAGGCGCAGCTGTTCGATGTCGAGGTAGCGATCGACCAGGCCGAGCTCCTCGCGCAGCGTGCCGTCGCGCGTGCCGTGTTCGCCCAGCGCGGCGCGGAAGAGTTCGGAGAGGTCTTCCACGCAGCGTTCCGCCGCTGCCGGGTCGACCCGCACCAGCGCGGCGACGGTGTTCATGCTGTTGAACAGGAAGTGCGGGCGGATGCGCGCCTGCAACGCGGCGACCTGCGCCTGCGAAACGGCCTCCAGCCGGGTCTGCCACTGCGCGAGCAGGTAGAAGTAGCGCAGCATCGCCGCGCCGAGCAGCGCGGCGATCACCGTGTTGTTGAGGACGAAGTCGCCGGCGGTATCGCGCAGCAGCTCCATCTGCATGGCGCCGTCCATCCAGTACACCACGGCGCTGCCGGCGGCGACGATCAGCACCATCGCCAGCCACACGCCCGCGTACGACGCATGGCCGGGCAGCCGCTCGAACAGCGGTCGCAGCTTGCACAGGGCCACGCCGATCACCACCGCCAGCCAGTCGGCGAACAGCATGCCGATGGAATAGCCGCGCCAGCCGTGGCTGTTGTTGGGCGCCAGCCACATCACGGTCACGGTGATGGACGCCGTGATCAGCAGCGCGAAGATCACCGGCCCGCTGCAGAAATCAGGCAGCGGACGATGATCGCCGCGGGCAGGCGCCGGTGTGGCGGTGGTGGACTCCCTCATGGGCGGAAGTATGCCGCATGCGTATCAGAGCTTTCTTGAGCGTAGTCGCGTCCGCTCAGGCTTCCAGCCGCGTGGTCATCCACTGGCGCAGGTCGGCCACTTCCTCGCCGCATACCGAATGCGGCATGGGATAGGTATGCCAGCTCACCAGGTAACCCAGCGACTGCAGCAGGTCGCGCGAATTCACGCCGCGCGTGAGCGGAACGATGGGGTCGGCCGTGCCGTGGCCCCAGAACACGGGCGTCTGCGCGTTGGCGAGGCTGCGTTCGGTGACGAACGCCTCCTGCAGGGGCAGGTAGGTGGACAGGGCGATCACGCCCGCGAGCTTTTCCGCATGGCGCAGCCCGGCCGACAGCGCGATGGCGCCGCCCTGCGAGAAGCCGGCCAGCAGGATCTGCGCGGTCGGCACGCCGCGTTCGTTCTCGCGCGCGATCAGCGCCTCCACGCTGGCGATGGACGCGCGCATGCCTGTCTCGTCCTGCCGGGAAATCAGGTCCACGCCGACGATGTCGTACCAGGCGCGCATCGGCATGCCGCCGTTCACCGTCACCGGCCGCACCGGCGCATGCGGGAACACGAAGCGCAGCGCGGGCCACGAGGGCGATACCAGCTCCGGCACGATGGGCGCGAAGTCGTTGCCGTCGGCACCCAGGCCGTGCAGCCAGATCACGCTGTGGCTGGGGTTGGGGGCGGTTTCGATCTCGACGGTGGGCAGGGGCATGAGGGTTCGCCGGGCGTGGGGCTGCGGGAAGCATGCCTCGAAGACATGCGCGGGAACCTCACGAAACGCACGTTCCGCCGTCAGGGACGACAGGGCATGGATGCACGGTACGCGGAGTGGGCTCCCAGGGTAACCGCCAAGATTAGCTGCCTAGGCGATCAGTTTGAACCGGGACCATCGGCGCTTGTGCGCTTTCGGAGCTTGGCTATGCTGCCCCGTTTTGACTGTGGAGCCCTCCATGCGCCGAACGCTGTTCGCCGGCCTTGCCGCCCTCGCCGCGCTGCCCGCGGCGGCCCTGTCGCCCCCGTCGTCCGGCGGAGCGCTGGACCTGGAAACCATCATGGCCAGCCCCGACTGGATCGGCGCCGCGGTGGAACAGCCCTACTGGAGCGCGGACGGCCACAGCCTGTACTACGCGCTCAAGCGCGACGGCAGCAAGGTGCGCGACCTGTACCGCGTGGACCCGGTCAGCGGCCAGAGCGTGAAGCTCGACCCCGCCGCCATGGCGCAGGCGGAAGGCCCGTCGGTCTACGACCGCGCGCATCGCCATGCCGCCTACGTGATGCACGGTGACATCTTCATGGTCGACCTTTTCAGCGGCCGCCGCGTGCAGGTCACCCGCTCGACCGAGGCGGAATCCTCGCCGCGCTTCTCCAGCGACGGCCGCAGCCTGCAATACCGCCAGGGCAACAACTGGTTCGTCTACGACCTCGCCTCCGGCGTGAGCGGCCCGGCCGCCGTGCTGCGCTTCGTCGACGATCCGCAGGAAAAGAAGCCCGACCAGCTCAAGGACATGCAGCTGGAACTGTTCAAGTCGCTGCGCGAGAACAAGTCGGACAAGGACGCCGCACGCGCGAACGACGAGGCCATGCTGGCCGCCGACCCGGGCCGCGCGCCCAAGCCCATCTACCTGGGCGAAGGCGGCGAGCCGGCCGACACCGAGCTGTCGCCCGATGGCCGCTGGATGGTGGTGGTGACCAAGCCCAAGGGCGCGAAGGAAGGCAAGCACCCCGAAGTCACCCACTACGTCACCGAGTCCGGCTACGCCGAGCAGCAGGAAACGCGCGTCTACGTGGGGCACGACGATCCCGCGCCGCAGTCGCTGGTGCTGGTGGACCTGAAGTCGGCCAAGTTCTATCCGCTCAAGACCGATGCCCTGCCTGGCATCAAGGACGATCCGCTCAAGGACATCCGCGCCAAGACCATCGCCGCCCTGCAGAAGGACGGCAAGGCCGACGAGGCCAAAGCGCTGAAGGCGCCCGACGTGCGCGCGGTGCGCATCGTCTCCAACGCCGACGACGGCGGCGGTGGCGGCGTCGTGTGGAGCGACGACGGCCAGAACGTCGCCATCCAGCTGCGCGCCATCGACAACAAGGACCGCTGGATCGCCAGCGTCGACTTCGACAAGCATGCGCTGGTCAACCAGCACCGCCTCACCGACAACGCCTGGATCAACTGGAACTTCAACGATTTCGGCTGGCTCAAGGACGGCCGCACGCTGTGGTATCTCAGCGAGGAAACCGGCTACTCGCAGCTCTACACCAAGCCGCTCGGCGGCAAGGCCAAGGCGCTGACCAGCGGCACGTTCGAAGTGAGCCATCCGGCGCTGAGCGAAGACGGCCAATGGTTCTACGTGCGCACCAACCAGGTCGCGCCGTACAGCTACGACGTCTATCGCGTGCCCAGCGCGGGCGGCGAACTCGCGCGCCTCACGCAGTACCAGGGCATGGACGACTTCGCGCTGTCGCCGGACGGCCGCCAGCTGGCGGTGCTGCATTCCTCGCCGTACACGCTGGCGCAGTTGGCGGTGCAGGGCGTCGATGGCGGCACGCCGCGCGAACTCACCAACACCATGAAGCCGGCCTTCACCGCGCACGCGTGGATCCAGCCGAAGATCGTCGGCGTGCCGTCCTCGCACGGCGCGGGCACCATCTGGGCGAAGTACTACGGCCCGGCCGATGAAGCCGCCGCGGCGTCGCGTCCGGCGGTGATCTTCGTGCATGGCGCGGGCTACCTGCAGAACGTCACGCTGTCGTACTCCAACTACTTCCGCGAACAGATGTTCCACAACCTGCTGGTGCAGCAGGGCTACGTGGTGCTGGACATGGACTACCGCGCCTCCGAAGGCTACGGCCGCGCATGGCGCACGGCGATCTACCGCCAGATGGGCCATCCGGAACTGGAAGACCTGCTCGACGGCAAGGCGTGGCTGGTGAAGAACCACGGCGTGGACCCCAAGCGCGTGGGCATGTACGGCGGCAGCTACGGCGGCTTCATGACGCTGATGTCGCTGCTGCGCGCGCCGGGTGAGTTCGCCGCCGGCTCCGCGCTGCGGCCGGTCACTGACTGGACCAGCTACAACCACGAGTACACGTCCAACATCCTCAACGATCCCCAGCTCGACCCGGAGTCGTACCGGATCAGCTCGCCGATCAACTACGCCGACCAGCTGCAGGATCCGCTGCTGATGCAGCACGGCCTGATCGACGACAACGTGCTGACCAGCGACACCATTCGCCTGTACCAGCGCTTCATCGAGCTGCACAAGAACAACTTCTGGATGTCGCTGTATCCGATGGAACGCCACGGCTTCCAGCATCCGGATTCGTGGTACGACGAATACCGTCGTATCGACGAGCTGTTCAATACGTACGTGAAGCCGGCGAAGCCGTAAGGTGCTCGCACCCTCTCCCCGCGACGGGGAGAGGGTGCGCAACAGTGTTACCGCAAGCCGAGCAAGCGCTCGTAAGCGGCTTCGGTGCGCCCCACGAACAACGGCAGGCCGAACTCCCGCTCGGCGTGTTCCCGCGCCACCGCGCCCATCGCCGGCAGCGCATCGCGCTGTTCCACCAGCCGCGTCACCGCGGCAGCGATGGCATCCGGATCGCGCACCGGCACCAGCCAGCCATCGGTTCCCTCGCGGATGTTTTCCGGCAGCCCCGCGTAGTCCGTCAGCAACACCGGCTTGCCCATCGCCATCATCTCGCGGCACGCGAACGAAATGGTCTCCACGTCGTAGGAGAGCACGAAGCCCGCGTCGAGCGCCGCGACCATGCCGCGCGCATCGGTCAGCACGCCGGGAAACACCACTTGCCCGGCCAGCCCGAGCTGCGCGACGCGCTCGAGCTCGTCTGCCTTCGGCGGCACGCCGGCGACAAGCACGCGCAGCCGGCTGCGCACGTCGGCAGATAGCCGGGGCAGCGCTTCCATCAGGTCCATCCAGCCCTTGTAGCTGGCGGTGCCGGCATTGCTTCCGAGCAGAAACAGATGGTCGTCACCGCCGTTCCAGCGGGCGCGCTCCGCCTTCGCTGCGTCGGCGGGCCACGGCGACCAGCGCTCGACGTCGACGCCGTTGTAGACGGTTTCGATGCGGCAACGGCGATAGGCGGTGCGCAGCAGTTCCCTGCGCGTGCATTCGCATACCGCGATCACCAGATCGGTGCGCCGCGCGCGCAAGGCGTTGCCGATACCGCGCACGGGCTTGGAGTTGTGCTTGGTCCATACCAGCGCGGGCCGCTTCGGCGGCATCGCCGACAGCACCAGGCGATGGTCGGCCGAGCCGTTGACGTGGACGATGTCGAAGGCCTGCCGGTGCAGATAGTCGGCCAGCTGCGCGCGCGCGCGTCGCCGTGCCTTCCATCGGTTCAGGCCGTTGGGAAACGGCTGGTCCAGCACGAACACGCCGGGCAAGGCACGCGCCTCGCGGTTGAGCCGGCTGCCGGGCGGAGCGGCCACGTGCACCTCGTGGCGTGACGCCAGCGCCGCCGCCAGCTCGCGGATATAGGTGGTGTGGCCGCCGCCATCGCCCGCATGGAAGTTCGTGTAGAGCAGCTTCATGCGGCGTGCGCGTCGTCGTCGAGCAGATCGACGTGCTGGTTCACGCCGCGCTCGCACCAGGTGATGCCCTCGGTGCGCGTGGCATGGAACAGGCGATTGTTCGGCAGGTCCATGTCGTCGACGTCCGGCGGCGAACGCGAGTTGTGCCACAGGTGCACGGCGAGCGCGGCCCATTTGAGCGCGCGCCGTTTCAGGCCGGCGTTTTCCAGCCGCGCGGCCAGCTCGCGGTCTTCGGCGCCGTAGCCTTCCATGCGCTCGTCGAAGCCGTTCACGCGCAGCAGGTCGTCGCGCCAGAAGCTCATGTTGCAGCTCATCACGCGGCCGCCGTTGCGCGAACGCGCCTTCCAGCGCGCGAGCAGGGGCGCGCGGAATGCGTACAGCCGGCGCGTGCCGTCGAATTCGTCGAAGTTGGCCGTGGACCACGGCGCGAACACCGGCGCCTTGCCGGCGAGCAGGCGCTGCGATTCCTCGGGCGTGGCCTTGATGCGCCCGCCCTGCAGGAAGTAGCCGCGCTCGGCCAGCATCAGGTGGTCGGCGACGAAGTGCGGATGCACCAGCATGTCGCCGTCGAGCAGGATCACGTAGTCGCCACGGCTCGCCGCGATGCCGCGATTGCGCGCACGCGCGGCGCGGAAGCCCTTGTCTTCATGCCATATGTGGCGGAGCGGCACGGGGAAATCCCGCTGCAGGCGATCGATCAACGCGGCGGTTTCCGCGCCGGAGCCGTCATCCGCCACCAGCACTTCGTCGGGCAGGCAGGTCTGGGCAGCCACGCTGCGCAGCAAGGCCTCGAGGGCGCCTGGCCAGTTGTAGGTGATGACGATCAGCGAGACTTTCATGCCGCGTTCGCGCCGCTCCTGTCGGCAGGCCGGTCCAGCGACAGACTAAGCGCCAGCGGCAGCCAGGTGATCAGCCAGACCGGGCGAGGGCTGTCGATCAGGTGGGGCAGGTCGAACTGCACCAGCACCGTGCCGAACACCCACAGGCCCAGGATGATCGTGCCCAGCGCTTCGCGCCGGTGGCGCCAGCCCGCCCAGCCCACGGCCAGCCAGATGCCCGTCCACAGCACGAGGCCGGGAATGCCCAGCTCGATCGCCAGCTGGCTGTACATGTTGTGCGCGTGGGTCAGCACCTCGCCGCCCGCCGAGAACGTGAACGGCGTGCCTTCGCCGAGGCCTCGCCAGGGATGCTCGAGGAACAGGTGCATGGACTGCGCGAAGATCTCCGGCCGCAGCGACCACCCGCGCGCCATCAGCATCTGCGCGCCGACCAGGGCGCTGATCACGCCCAGCCCGACTAGCAGCCCGGCATAGAGCCAGGCGCGGCGGCCACCCTGGCACAGCACCATCACCACCAGCGCCAGGAACAAGGCAGCCAGGGCGCTGCGCCCGAGCGTGAGCAGCACGAACAGGGCGAGCGTGGCGATCGCCAGCCATTTGGCCGCCAGCCACAGCTTGCCGTCCAAGCGCCACGGCCACAGCCACAGCAGGGCCGCGCCCATGCCGCCGGCAGCGAGGTTGGAATTGCCCATCACGCCGAAACCAATCAGCCGTCCATCCGGCTGGGGTGCGAGCAGGCTCTGCACGATGGCCACGCCGGCCACCAGCGCCATCGCCAGGCCGCAGCCCACGAACAGGCGCCGGGTGAGGTCCTCATCCCGACCCAAGGCCTGCTGCCACGCGAACAGGAACAACAGGATGCTGACGTTGTGCCCGGCTTCGTCCGCCCGGCGGACGGTATGTCCCCAGGCCAGCGTGAGCAGTCCCCAGGCCAGCAGCAGCACGACCCAGGGCACCAGCGGACGGCGCCAGAAATCCAGCCCGCGCGACGGCCGCGCGATGAACAGCACCAGCGCCGGCAGATACAAGATCAGCACCAGCACGCGCTGGTAGATCTTGCCTGGGTTGTACGAGGCGCCCGCCGGCATGACGGCCATGCCCAGGATCAGCCACACCATGCCCAGCACCAGCAGGCGCAGCAGCCAGCGCGTGGCGGGGCCTTGCGTGGCGAGGGAGCCGATAGCGGACACGTCCGCCTTGAACTGCACGTCGTTCATCGAGCAGCCGCCTCGTCCCGCAGGTCCGCCGGGGGCTGGACGAAATCGGCCAGATGGCCGTCCAGTCCGTGCTCGGCGCGAATCAGCCCCGCGTCGCGGGCGGCATACAGCAGCACGTTGTTGGGCAGGCTGGGGTCGGCCGGGTCCGGCGGCGCCACGCTGCGGTGTTCCAGGTGCAGCGCCAGCGCGGCGAACTTGATCTGGCTGCGGCGCAGGCCGGCGTGCCGCAGGCGCAGGTCGATCTCCAGGTCTTCGCTGCCGTAGCCATGCATGCGTTCGTCATAGCCGTTGACCCGTATCAGGTCCTCGCGCCAGAAACTCACGTTGCAGCCCATTGGGTGGCCGCTGGAGCGCGACTTGAGCCGCGCCAGCCAGGGCAGCCGCAGCGTGTGGTGCCGGCGGCCGAAGTGGTAGGTGCTGCGGTCCTTGTCGTCGCGGAAATAGGCGTCGGTGAACCAGCCGAAGCGCGGCTTGCCACCGGCGATCAGCCGCGCGGTTTCCTCGACGGTGGTGCGGATGCGCGTGCCCTGCAGGAAGCGCCCCGGCCGCGCCAGGGCCAGATGGTCGGCCACGAAATGGCGGTGGATCACCATGTCGCCGTCGACCTGGATGATGTAGTCGCCCCGCGAGGCGGCAATGCCGCGGTTGAGGATGCGCGCCTTGCGGAACCCTTCGTCGGGCTGCCACACATGGCGCAGCGGCACCGGAAAGTCGCGGGCGATGGTGCGCAGCAGCTCGGCGGTGTCCTCGCGCGAGCCGTCGTCGACGATGATCACCTCGTCGGGCAGCCGGCTCTGCGCGGCCACGGCACGCAAGACCAGCGCGAGCGCCTCCTTCCAGTTATAGGTGGAGATGATCATGGAGACGCTGTTCGCGGACTTGGGCATGGGCTTGGCTGGTCTTTCTGGTCTCACCCGCGACAACCCCGCGGCCGGCAACGCCCAAGGCTACCCGCGGGCGCAGTAATGCCGCATAAAGCCGCGGCGGGCGCGAACGGCTAGGTCAGGATCCTCGCCATGAACGCATCCACCAGCAACGGATGACGGTCGTACTGGTGCACGATGGGCGCCACCTGGCGATCCTCGTTGAGCAGCAGGCCGTCCGGCGAAAGCGAAAAATCGGCCGGCTGCATGCAGCCGACCGTGGCGATGCGCGAGCTTAGCGGCTGGCACAGCCGGGGCATACTCAGCTCATCGCAATACAACAATTTGTTGTGGTGGGCCTGGTCGTAGTTGGCCGTCTTGGTGATGCGGAACGGCAGGCGCATGATCTCCGCCAGCATCTTGTCGATGTATTCGCGCATGGAGCGCGCATCGCCGATCACCACGCCGGCGCAGGAAATCTGCCGGGCGCCGATGCGCTGGAGCATGTCCTCGCCATACGCGCCCAGGATCCACTTGCGGTTGTACGACTCGCCGGCGAGCGTGAGCGACTCGATCTCCATGCCCACGCTCAGGCCGCCCTCGTACCGCTCGAACGGCTCGGCCTGGAACACGACGTCGCGCACGTCGGTCAGCATCACGTGGTCGAAGCCCGGATGCGTGCGCAGGTAATCGTCGTAATGGAAATGGCGGGTGATGTGCGGCATGCCCTGGAAGCGCAGCATCCTGCGCTTGAGCGCGGGCGAGGCTTCGGCCGGCATCATCGCGAACAGGCGCTTGAAGCAGGAACGCCAGAACTTGGCATAGCGGCGGATGCCGTCGACCACCACCAGGTCCAGCTCCAGCGAAGGGGCATGGGTCTGCGCCATGGCGCGGATAGGCTCGCACTGGTCCTTGTATACGAACAGCGCCAGCCGGCCCTGAAAACCGGTCATCGCCAGGCTTTGCACGAAAGGACGCAAGTCCTTGGCGGCATAGCCGGTGGCCATGCCGAGTACCAGATTGCCTTGCCCAGCCATTCCTACCCTCCAGCAGATCGCCGGTGCGTCACATACGACCGACTGGTCCACGATCCAGCCCTGCGGGCGTTCCCGCCAAGGCCTCGCGCGCGGCCCCGTGCCGTGTGCGAGGGCCGCATATTAGCGAAACGAGGCCTCATTTAGCGTTACCGCCGTCGCTGCCCGCGCAGTGCCGCAGGCCCTAGAATGGCCAGATGCAAACCTTCCCGCTGACCCTCGTGGTCATTACCTACAACGAGGCCAGCTGCATTGGGCGTTGCCTGGACAGCGTGCCGTTCGCGGCCGAGAAGCTGGTCATCGACAGCGGCAGCACCGACGACACGGTCGCCATCGCCCAGGCGCACGGCGCCCGCGTGGTGCACCAGGACTGGCTGGGCTTCGGCCCGCAGCGCAATTTCGCTACCACGCAGTGCAGTAACGACTGGATCCTGGCGCTGGACGCCGACGAATACCTCTCGCCCGAGCTGGCCGACGAGCTGATGCAGCGACTGCCCGCCCTGATGGCCAGCGACGCCTGCGCGGCCTACCTGCGGCGCGCCACCATCTTCATGGGCGCACCGATGCGCTGGTACCTGCCGGCGATGGGCGAGAAGATGGCCCGCCTGTTCCATCGCGACCGTGCCCGCTGGGCGGACGTGCGCGTGCACGAATCGCTGCGTTTCGATGGCCCGTCGGTCACGCTCAAGGCCAGCTTCAACCACGAGAACAACCCCAGCCTGCCGCAGAAGCAGATCAAGGTGCTGCGCTATGCGGAACTCAAATGCCGCGACTGGCTGGAGAAGGGCAAGCCGGTGCGCATGTGGCAGACGCCATTCGTATACCTGCTGGCCTTCATCAAGGATTATGTCCTGCGGCTGGGTTTTCTCGACGGCTGGCGCGGCTTCGTGATCGCCCAGACCGCCGCCTCCTACGCCGCCTACAAGCGCATGCGCTACTACGAAATGCGCCGCAACCCCGCTTCTGTGCAATACGGTGCGGACGCCCTTCTCCGCCACGGCATCGATCGATGAGCAAGCAGCCCGCTCCCAAACAGCATTACCTTCTCTACGGCTCCGAGCGCTACGCGCTGGCCATTCTCCGTCCCGTGCAGGACGCCATCCGCGCGCGCGGCGACGAAGCCGCCTGGTTCTTCGACGGCCCCGGCGCCGAAGACCTGGTGGAAGGCGAGCGCCTGCTCACGGTGGAGGAAGTGCGCGCGTGGAAGCCGCGCGCGGTCATCACCTCCAGCAATGCGGTGCCGCATTTCTTCCCCGGCGTGAAGGTGGAAACTTTCCACGGCTTCGACGCGGGCAAGCCGCGCCACATCTACGTGCGCGGTTTCTTCGACCTCTACTGCACCACCGGCCCGCGCGACACGGCGCAGTTCAAGGCCATCGCCGATCGCGTGGGGCATTTTTCCGTGGTCGAAACGGGCTTCCCCAAGATCGACCCCTTCATGCGGGAAATCACCGGGCCGATCCCGCCGGTGCGCCAGCCGCCCGTCATCCTCTACCACTCCACCTTCTCTCCCTCGTGGAGCGCGGCGGAAACCCTGTACGAGGAAGTGAAGCGCCTCTCGCGCGACGGTCGCTGGCGCTGGATCGTCACCTTCCATCCGAAGATGAACCCGGACACGGTGGCCAAGTACAAGGCGCTGCAGAACGAGTACCTGACGTTCGCCGAAAACGACAACATCCTCGAGCTGTTCCCGCAGGTGGACATGATGTGCTCGGATACGTCCTCCGCGCTCAACGAGTTCCTGCTCACCGGCAAGCCCGTGGTGACGTTCAAGAACCGCCGGCCCGGACCGCAGCTGATCGACATCGACGATGCCGCCCAGTTCGAGCCGGCCATCGAGCGGGCGCTGTCGCGGCCGCCCGAACTGATGCAGGCCATCCGCGAATACGGCGACGCCATCCATCCCTACCGCGACGGCCATTCGAGCGAGCGCATCCTGCAGGCCATCGACGACTTCATCGCGGCGGGCGGGCGCAATCGTCGCCGTAAGCCGTGGAATCTGTGGCGAAAACTCAAGATCCGGCGCCGTATCGGCTATTGGGGGCCGGCGGGCTGGTAAGGCTGCACGGCGCGGTCGGATGGCCGGGTCAGCGTGGAGCAGGCTTGGCTCGCGATAGAATCCGTCTCAATCCCATCAAGAAGACTGCCCGTGGCATCCAGCAGCTATAGCCGCTCCGAACACCTGCGCTCCCTCTGGCCCTGGCTGCCGTTGTGGACGCTGGTCGCCCTGCTGGCGATCTTCTCGCACGGCCCCATGCCGCTGTACTCCACGCGCACCCTCGCGGTGGCGTGGGAAATGTTCAACCAGCACCATTGGCTGGTGCCGCACATCAATGGCGCGCCGTACAGCGAAAAGGTGCCGCTGCTGTTCTGGCTGATCCACGCCGGCTGGTTCGTGTTTGGCGTGAACGACGTGTGGCCACGCGTGCTCGAGGTGATCTTCGGCGGCACGCAGCTGGTGCTGGTGTCCGTGCTGGCGCAGCGGCTGTTTCCAAACCGCCCGTGGGTGGCCAAGGGCGCGCCGTGGATGCTGCTGGCGCTGGGCTACGCGTTCCTGTTCGGTCTGCAGATCATGTACGAGGTGCTGCTGGCCGTGTGGGTGCTGGCGGCCCTGCTGTGCCTGACGCCCAAGCCGCGGCGCGCCGAGCCGCGCTGGGTGCTGTTCGGCCTGTGCGTGGGCGCGGGCCTGCTCACCAAGGGCCCGGTGATGTTCCTGCACGTGGCCTTTCCGTTCCTGCTTGGCCCGCTGTGGAACGACTGGGCGCGCGACAACCGCGCGCGCTGGTATGCGCGCGGCGTGCTGGCGCTGCTGCTGGGCGGCGCGATGCTGCTGGCCTGGGCGTTGCCGGCCGGCTTCAGCGGCGGCGAGGCGTACCGCCAGCGCCTGTTCTTCACGCAGACGGCCGGACGCGTGGTCAACGCGTTCGACCACGCGCGCCCGTTCTGGTGGTATCTGCCGATGATCCCGGCGCTGCTGTTCCCCTTCAGCGGCTGGCCGCGCGCCTGGGCCGCGCTGATCACGCTGCGCCGCCCGCTCGACGCCGGCCTGCGCTTCGCGTTGTGCTGGCTGGTGCCGGTGATGGTGGTGTTCTCCTTCATCAGCGGCAAGCAGCTGTATTACCCGCTGCCCGAATACGCCGGCGCCGCCCTGCTGATCGCGGGAGCCATCGCGGCGCTGCGCGACCAGCGGCCCGCGCTGGCCAACAACCCGTGGCTGGGCACCTGGCCGCTGGGCGTGGGCGGCATCCTGTTCGGCGTGTTCCTGTTCGTGCTGCCGGTGCTGGTGTCGCACAACGACCTGCACGGCGAATGGTTCGACACCACCCAGCGCTACAGCCGTTTCTTCAGCGTGGTGTTCGTGCTGCTGGGCGCGCTGCTGCTGCTGCGCGGCCGCGGTGAAATGCGCCGCCTCGCCTTCGCCGGCCTGGTCGGCACGCTGGCGCTCAACACGCTATTCACCCTGACCATGTGGCAGAACTTCGACCTGCGGCCGTCGTCCCAGCTGCTGGGCGCGGCGGACGCGGAAAACCGCGCCATCGGCATGCTCGGCAACTACGAGGGGCAGTTCCATTTCGCCGGTCGCCTCACTCACTCCATCGAGCGCCTGTACGAAGGCGAATCGCTGCAGCAGTTCGCGCAGGCGCATCCCGATGGGCTGATCGTGGAGCATCCGGAAAAGCTCACCAACGACTCGCTGCGCTACGCCCTGCTGGTGCAGCCGTTCCGCTCGACCTGGGTGGTGATCTGGCCGGCGAAGTCGCTGGCCGAGCTGCGCGCCGGACGCGTGCCGGCGGAGCCGCCGCATCCGACCCGGGTCTACCAGGTCGACGAGTGGCGCGTGCGCGCCCTGCAATGAACGACGCCCTGATCGCCAACCTACGAGCGCAGTGCGGCGGGCCGCGCGATGGCGCGCTGCTGCGCTTCTCGCTGGGCAACGCCCTGCTCAATGCAGGCGATGCGGCCGCAGCGATTCCGGAGTTACGCCAGGCCGTCGCCTTCGACGCGGGCTATTCCGCCGCCTGGAAACTGCTGGGCAAGGCCTGCCTTGCCGTGGATGACAAGAACGGTGCAGCCGACGCCTGGCGGCAAGGCATCAGCGCCGCCCAGGCGCGCGGCGACAAGCAGGCGGAAAAGGAAATGACCGTATTCCTGCGGCGACTGGAGAAGCAGGAGTGAGTAAAGAGTAGTGAGAAGTGAGAGACGAGCGCCGTGCTCTCTCTGTTTTCTCACTCCTCTTCACTCGTTTCTAGTCATACGGGCTGCGCCACGTATCCGACGAATACCGCTTGTAGTGCCACTGGTACTGCGAGAAGGCCAGTTCCACGCAGTTCTCTACGCCCTGGTTGAGGGCGCGGCAGGCGACGGCAAGGTCCCCGTCAGCCAGCCCTTCCGGCGCCGGCATCAGGTGGATGCGGAAACCCTCGCCGCGGGGCAGGCGTTCGGCGAAGGCGAACAGCACCGTCGCGCCGGTGCGCGCGGCCAGCCGGGGCAGCAGCACCATGGTCAGGGCGTTCTGGCTGAAGAACGGCGCCACTTCGCCCTCGCCCGCGCGCGGTTTCTGGTCCGGCAGGATGCCCACCGTGCCGCCTGCCGCCAGTCGCTTGTACAGCGTGCGCACGCCGGCGCCCTCGGCGCGCACCTGCTCCGGCGCCAGCGCGCCGCGCACCTTGCGCAGCAGGCCTTCGATCGCGGCGATGCGCGGGGGCCGGTAGAGGATGGCCATCGCCGTCTTGCGGCACAGCCAGTAGTTGAGCAGTTCCCAGCAGCCCAGGTGCGGCGCGGCGATGATCACGCCCTTGCCCGAGGCCAGCGCGGCATCGAACAAGGCCTCGCCGCGCACCTCGCGCACCATGTCCAGCGCGCGCTCGGCGTCGTTGCCCCAGATCTTGGCGATCTCGGTGGCGGAGCGGCCGCTGTCTTCCATCACCTGGCGCAGCAGGGCGGCGTGCGCCTCATCGTCCAGCGAGGGACGCACCAGCTTGAGGTTCACCGACGTGGTGTGCGCCGTGCCGCTGCGCAGCGCCAGCGAGAGGCGGCCGATGCCCGCGCCGATGGCGTGCAGCACGCGCAGCGGCAGCAGGCCGAACAGGCGCAGGAGGAGGTAGAGAAAGTAGATGTCGAATCGCATGGGCGACGCAGTGTAACGAACCGCCCGCGCGCCGGGGTCAGCCGTCAACGGATGGTCGCCCCTTCCCGTTCCCTGCGTCGAAGGCTACCGCGCCGAGCTAAGCTTTCGCCTCCTCCTGCCGTTACCTCATCGATGATCGCCCTGATCCAGCGCGTCCTGTCCGCCCGTGTCGACGTCGAAAACACCACCGTGGGCGCCATCGGGCCCGGCCTGCTGGCGCTGGTCGCCGTGCAGCCGGGCGACGACGAGGCGCGCACGAAGCGCATGCTGGAACGCCTGCTCGGCTACCGCGTGTTCGCCGACGAACAGGGTCGCATGAACCGCTCCCTGGCTGACACTGGCGGCGAGCTGTTGCTGGTCAGCCAGTTCACCCTGGCGGCCGACACCCGCTCGGGCATGCGGCCCAGCTTCACCCGCGCCGCCACCCCGGACGAGGGCCGCCGCTGGTTCGACCGGCTGGTCGAACTGGCCCGCGCGGCGCACCCCAGGGTGGAAATCGGACGCTTCGGCGCCCATATGCAGGTACATCTGGTCAACGACGGCCCGGTCACCTTCTGGCTGGAGACCCCATGAGCGCTCCGTTCCTCGCCGTGGCTGGGCCCGCATCCACGAAATCACCGGAAGATGCCGATTTGGCGCGATTTTTGCGTATCGGCCTTCCTCTTTTTCTTCCTTGAAAACTGGTCAAAAAAGCATCACATCGGTATACTGATCGGTTCCTGCATACGCGGCGGTAGGTATGAATAACAAAGCTCCTGAGCAACAGTCTGAAATCAAGGCGCTCATCTCCAAGGGTCTGGAGCAGGGCTACCTGACTTACGCCGAGATCAACGACCACCTGCCCGACGACATCGTCGATCCGGAGCAGATCGAAGACATCATGGCGGTGCTCAAGGGCGTCGGCATCGAAGTGCACGATGCCGCCCCGGATTCCGACCCGCTCTCGGACAACGCCCCCGGCGCGTCCACCGACGACGAGGCCGCCGCGGAAGAAGCCGTGGCGTTGCTGTCGGCCGTGGACTCCGAAGTGGGCCGCACCACCGACCCCGTGCGCATGTACATGCGCGAGATGGGCACGGTCGAGCTGCTCACCCGCGAGGGCGAAATCGCCATCGCCAAGCGCATCGAGGAAGGCCTGGGCCAGGTGCAGACCGCGCTGGCCAGCTTCCCGCTGACCATCGAGCTGCTGCTCGAGGAATACGACCAGCATCTGGACGGCAAGCGCCGCCTCAGCGAAATCCTGGCCGGCTTCGCCGACCTGGAAGAGGCCGCCGACGCGGCCCAGGCCGCCGCGGCCGACGCCGAAGTGGACGAGTCCGAAGTCGATGAAGACGAAGACGACGTCGAAGGTGGCGCTGAGGACGAGGACGCCGGCCCGTCCGGTCCGGACCCGGAAGAGGTCAAGCGCCGCATGGAGCTGCTGCGCGACTACTACGGCAAGTTCCAGAAGGCGGCCCCCAAGGCCACCGACATCAACGACAAGAAGGTCACCAAGCTGCGCGACCAGATGGCGGAGGAGTTCCTCAAGCTCAAGCTGCCGTCCGCGCTGATCGACAGCTTCGTGCGCAAGCTGCGCGACGTGGTGAACGACATCCGCCACCACGAGCGCGTGCTGATGGACATCTTCGTTAAGCACGTGAAGATGCCCAAGGCCGAGTTCCTCAAGACCTTCCCCAGCAACGAGGGCAACCTCGAGTGGGCGAACGAGCTGGGCCGCAAGCGCCAGAAGTGGTCGCCGAACATCAAGCCGCACAAGGAAGCGATCGACGCCGAGCAGGAAAAGCTCGCCGCCATCGAGCGCAAGCTGTTCCTGCCGCTGACCGACATCAAGGAAATCAACCGCACCATGTCGATCGGCGAGGCCAAGGCCCGCCGCGCGAAGAAGGAAATGGTCGAGGCCAACCTGCGCCTGGTCATCTCCATCGCCAAGAAGTACACCAACCGCGGTCTGCAATTCCTCGACCTCATCCAGGAAGGCAACATCGGCCTGATGAAGGCGGTGGACAAGTTCGAATACCGCCGCGGCTACAAGTTCTCCACGTACGCCACGTGGTGGATCCGCCAGGCCATCACCCGCTCGATCGCCGACCAGGCGCGCACCATCCGCATCCCGGTGCACATGATCGAGACGATCAACAAGTTGAACCGCATTTCCCGCCAGATGCTGCAGCAGTTCGGCCGCGAGCCGACGCCGGAGGAGCTGGCCAAGGAAATGGACATGCCCGAGGACAAGATCCGCAAGGTGCTGAAGATCGCGAAGGAACCGATCTCGATGGAAACCCCGATCGGCGACGACGAGGATTCGCATCTGGGCGATTTCATCGAGGACACCAACGCGTCCTCGCCGATCGAGTCGGCCACCGAAACGGGCCTGATGGAAACCGTGCGCGACGTGCTCGCCGGCCTCACCCCGCGGGAAGCGAAGGTGCTGCGCATGCGCTTCGGCATCGACATGAACACCGACCACACGCTGGAAGAAGTGGGCAAGCAGTTCGACGTGACGCGCGAGCGCATCCGTCAGATCGAGGCCAAGGCGCTGCGCAAGCTGCGTCACCCGAGCCGCTCGGAGCAGCTGCGCTCGTTCCTCGACATCGACTAAGCACTACGCTGGTGCAAGTTGCAGGGAGCCCCGCGAAAGCGGGGCTTTTTGTTGGCGCGACCTGTTGGCGCAATGCGCGGCGTTGCAACGGCGCGGCTCAACCGCCGGCGTCGTAGAAGAACTGCTCGCTGACGATCTTGTCGTCCTTCACGTGGTACACGCAGATCTCGGTCATGGTGACGCGGCCGTATTCCTTCATGGTCACGTCCATGGTCATCACTACGCTGAACCAGTTGCCGGCGATCAGCGGTTCGCTGACCTCCAGGCCGTGCATCTGCACCACGTTGGCCTGGAAGCGCTTGCCCTTCTCCAGGATGGCGTCGAGGCCCTTCACATTACCCAGGGGGCCTTCCGCCATGGCGGCGGGCTCAATGCTCTCGGCGTCCTTGGCGTACAGCTCGTGCTGTGCTTCCTCGAACTGGCCGTGGCGGCACATGGCCACCAGGCGCTTGGCGACGGCTTCGGTGCTCATACGGAACCTCCGGCTGGCGAGGCCCGCGAGCGTAGCGCCGGCCGCGGCATGCAGGCGTGAAGGCGCGCCGGGGCCGGCGCACCTTCACCTTGCTCATCAGTGCTTGCCGACGTTGTCTGTGTCTTCGATGAAGCGCGCCACGTTGTCGTGCAGCTTCTTCAGCGAATCCTCGTGGGCGTACACCATGTGGCCCGAGGGATACCACGCGTAGGAGATGTTCTTCTCCAGGCTCGCCGGGATCGGCATGTGGTGCATCTCGTAATCCGCCGCGAAGTAGGGCGTGGCCAGGTCGTAGTAGCCGCCGTTGAGCGAAACGCGCAAGCCGGGGTTGGTCTTCATCGCGGTGGCGAGGTCGGGCATCACGTTGGTCGACTGCTGCAGTGCCTCGGTGGCGCCGGGCGCCTTGTGCGCGAAATCCCAGTGGTCGATGTCCGCGAACAGGCGATAGGTCTGCCCTTCGCCGAACTTCAGCTGACGGCGCACGTAGTCGTTGAAGGCGGCCACGTAGGCGGAGCTGATCGCCGAAGACTGCGGATCGTACTCGGACGACTTGCTCAGCGGGTCCAGCGATGGCCCGGAGAAGCGCGTATCCAGGCGTCCCGTGGTGATGTCGCCATCCGCCTGCAGCTCGTGCTCGAACATGCCGCCGTCGACGCGCAGGTTGGCCTTCAGCAGATACGCCACCGGCAGGCCGGTGTACTGGTGCAGCTTCTGCGCGACCGCCTGCTTGCGCGACGCATCCAGGCGCGAGCCCTGCATCAATGCCGAGGCGTATTCACCGATGGCGTACTGCTCCACCTCGCGCAGGAAGGCTTCCTGGTCCGCCGGCTGCTGCGGCAGCTTGTGGTGGTAGTACGCCGTGGCGGCGAACGTGGGCAGGCCCACCACGTACGGCAGGTCCACGCCGGGATTGTTGCCTGGCCCGTCGATGCTGGTGTCGAAGTTGAGGATCTGCGACAGCAGGATCACGCCATTGAGATCGACGCTGTCCTCGTTTTCCAGGATGTTCGCCACCACGGCCGAGCGCGTGGTGCCGTAGCTTTCGCCGAACAGGTATTTGGGCGAGTTCCAGCGGTTGTATTTCGACAGGAACTGCGTGATGAACTGCGCGAAGGCGTGGGCATCGCCATCGACGCTGTAGATGGCCTTCTTGCGGTCCTTCATCTGCTCTTCGCGCTTGCCCTTGTCGGCGTCGTCCGCGATCAGGCGGCTGAAACCCGCGCCGGGCGCGTCGATGAACACGAGGTCCGAGGCATCGAGCAGGCTGTAATCGTTGTTCACCAGCCCGTACGGCGCGGCCGGCGTGTGCGAATCGTCGCTGGTCACCACGCGCTTGGGCCCGAACGCGCCCATGTGCAGCCACACCGTCGCCGAGCCCGGGCCGCCGTTGTAGATGAAGGTGATCGGCCGCTTGCCCGGTTCCACGCCCTTCTTGAGGTACGCGGTGTAGAACATGCTGACCTGCGGCTCGTTCTCCTTGTCGCCCGTGCCGTGCAGCACCAGCGTCCCGGCCACGGCCTTGTAGTCGACGCTCTTGCCTTCCACCTTCACCGTGCCCGAGGTCTCCGACGACTGCGGCTTGAGCAGCGCGGCATCGGGCTTGTCCTCGGGCTTGTCGTTCTTGTCTTTCTTGTCGGCGGCGTGGACGGCCGTGCCGAGCAGCAGCGTGGCCAGGGCCACGGCGAGGGAAAGCTTGCGCATGTAGAGGGAACCTCGGGAGGGGCGCGGGGGCGCGATGCGCCAGCTTAGGCACCGGTGTCCGTCGGTTTCATACGCCAGAAGTCATTGCCTGCTGCGCGCTACATGCCGGCGCCAGGGAGAGAACCTCAGTCCTTCGGACTCGTGCACGCCGCATAGCGGCGCCCTTCCACCTGCACCACGTCCTGGCCCTTGATGCTGATGCCGGCGGTGTAATGCTCCGCCGAGTCGAACTTCACCCTGCCTCGCGCCGCATCCGTCAGGCCCTGGCATTGCAGCGTCCAGCTCAGTGCCGTGCTGCTGCGATGCGGATCGGCGCGCTCGCATTGCGTGTAGCCCGGCACGGGCAGCTGGGCGAACTCGGGCCACGGGTCCGGGCCTTCGTCCACGCAATGCCAGGCCACCTGCGGCGGGCCTTCCTTGCCGTGCTCGAACACGCGGGTGACGATCTTCCACAGGCCGGGCATGGCCTGGAAATCGCCGGGGTCGGCGTGGCCGGGCTCGCCGACGAAGGCGGCGCCCAGCAGCACCAGCACGGCGAGCGCACGGGCCACGGCGTGGCCGCGGCCTCCCGAAGCGGATGGATGGTTCGTTTTCATGGGCGGCGACGATTCCCGACACAGCAAGAACCCCGCCCTGCATGGGCGGGGTTCGATCCCTGCTATTGGATCAGTCCTGTGTTTCAGCTGCTGCGTAGCTGTGGCCGTGGCCGTCGCGGTCGAAGTCGAACATGTTCATCAGGTTGCCGATGGCCGGCGCGTTGAGCGGCACATACGGGTTGTTGGGCAGCGACACCGGGTTGGGCAGGTTGTCGCGGCTGCGGCTGGAGATGGTTTCGTGCAGGCCCCAGTTGGCTTCCACGAATTTGTCGAAGGACACGTGGTCGTAGTAGGTGTGCACCACGCGGCCGCCTTCGGAGAAGCGCGACACCACCAGCAGCGGGATGCGCGTGCCGTCGCCGAAGAAGTCCACCGGCTGCACGTAGCCCGAATCGTAGTAGCCGCCGCCTTCGTCGAAGGTCACCATGATCACGGTGTCGTTCCACACCTTCGGGTTGGCCTTGGCCATGTCCACGATCTTCTTCACGTAGCCTTCGAACAGATCCAGCTTGGACGAGGCCGGATGGCCGTCCAGGATGCCGTCCGGCTTGGCGATGGACACCGCCGGCAGCGTGTCGTTCTGGATGTCGTTGTACAGGTCGGTGATGTCCTGGTTGTTCGCGCGCAGCTTCGGATTGGTCATGACCTGCGTGGAGTACAGGAACGGATCGCAGATGTTGCAGAACGTGCCGGCCTCGCCGTTCTCCTTGCCGCCCGCATAGCCTTCGCCGTAGTACTTCCACGACACGTGGTGGCGGGTGAGCAGCAGCGCGAGGTTGTCCTGGCGCGTCGGCGGGATGGTGAACTGGTTGGCGCCCAGCGGCGCCGGCGTGCCGTCGCCCAGGTAGCCCGGGTTGTAGTTGTTCACCAGGTAGTACGCGTTCTTCTTGCAGTCGGTGCCGTGGAAGGTGTGGTACGGCAGAGACTTGAGGTAATCCTTCACGGCGCCCACGCCGGGCTGTGTGTCATCGGCGCAGTTCACGTAGGAGCCGCCGCTGTAGCCGTCCTGCACGTACCAGTTGTTGGTGCCAGGCTGCGCGTCGGGATTTTCGATCTGGTTCGACGGCGGTGTGGCCGGTTCGCCGTTGGCATCGGCGTAGTAGATCAGGTCGCCGAAGCCCAGCATGATGTGGTTGGCGCCCGTGCCGCCCATCACCGACTGGTGGAAGTTGTCGCTCAGCGTGTAGGTGCGGGCCAGCTCCGCGAAGTACGGCGCGTCGCCCTTGGCGATGTTGAGGAACTGCATCGCGGTCGAGCCTTCGCCCGTGGTCTGGTCGTCGAAGCCGGCCGGCTGCGCCTTGCCGTTGGTGCCCGCGCCCACGGTGGTTTCCACCCACGGGAACAGGTCCATGCGGCAACCGCTGGGGTTCTTCTCGGTAGCGGCGCTGGCGTCGCAGTCCATCTGCTGCCACATCTGGAAGAAGCGGTGCACCGGGCTGTTGGCGTAGTCGTCGTAGCTGATCGATGCATGCATGTCGACCGGCGCATTGGCCAGCACCGACGGGAAGCGCGTGTCCACCACGTCGTTGGGCAGGCCGGTGCCGCCGGCGGCGAGCTCGCTGTAGGCGCTGGCCGGCAGGGCAGGCTCGATGGCCTGCGCCTGCGCGGCCGAGGCGAACGGCGCCTGCGTGGGCGCGCCGCCGGTGTTCATGCGCGGCAGCGAGGTGTAGGCGGTGGTGTGCGTGGGCGCCAGCGCGAACTTGCCGGTGCTGCTGGCCTGCCACTGCCTGGCGGCCGCGACGTTCGGGCCCGGCGTGCCGTCGGCGTTGACGATGCCTTCGGACAGCAGGTTGTGCACGCTCTGGCCCTTCGGCGGCGTGTACGTGGCGAACACATGGTCGAACGTGCGGTTCTCGCCGATCAGCAGGATCACGTGCTTGATGGGCGTGCGGGTGCGATCGCTGCGATCGTCGCCGTCGCGGCCCGGCGTGTGCAGCACGGTGACGCCGCTCGCGGGAGCCTGTGCAGCCGCGGTGGCAGTCGGAGTGGAATTGCTCTGGGCGCTCACCACGCCGGCCAGGCCGACGGCAAGCGTACCAAGGGCAAGCGGCAACAAGCGCTTGCGGACGTGCGTCATGGACATGACTTCGTTCTCCTGCAGCGATCCCTGGGAAGGGCTGCGTGAGTGGTCCCCCTGATTGACCGGCGCCTGTTCGCAACGTGGAGGGGCGCGGCCGGCGGCGAGTCTGGTCCGCGCAGATGACGGACCCTTGGCGCTTTTGCGACAGCGATGACGCGCTAGATGACAGTGCCAAGACGCCGCAAATCCTTGCGCGCCTGCATGCAGCGCAAAGCCTGTGGCTACGCGATCAACGCGTGCGGTGCGCGCGACGCGTTCGCCCTGTCGGCAAGAAATTGCTTTTGCATCGATGCAGGAAGAGGGTGCGGAAGTGTGCGATATCGCACGCTCGCGCGACGGCGCGCACGCGGCCTCACGCCGGCAGCAGCTGGAACGGCCGCATCATCTCGTTGTCTTCGTGCTCCAGCAGATGGCAGTGCCACACGTAGCGGCCGGGCTCGCCCTCGAAGCGCGCGATGATGCGCGTGACCATGCCGGGGTCGGCACGCACGGTGTCCTTCCAACCCATCTCTTCAGGGTCCGGCGGTATCGCGGGCCCGGTGTACTTCAGCGTCTTGCTCTCGTTCCACGCGAACAGGTCGAACGGCCGGCGATCGAGCACCTGGAAGCGCACCAGGTGCAGATGCATCGGATGCGCATCGCCGGTGAGGTTCACCATGCTCCAGATTTCCGTGCTGTCCTGCCGCGGATCTTCGGTAACGGGCGCCGACCAGTGCTTGCCGCCGAGCATCATCATCATCGGGCTGCCGCCGGCGTCGTCCTGTTCGCCCAGCGTGAGCACGCGTTCGCGCACGGCGCTGGCCGCGGCGATGCGCTCGATGGTGCGCAAGGTGGCCGGCACCACGCTGGTGTCCTTGCGGCCGCGATCGCGCACGCGGAATGCCATGATGGCTTCCGCCTGCTGGCGCAGCTGCACCTGCTTGCCGTCCATGCCGGAGAAATCGATGATCACGTCAGCACGCTCGGCCGGATACAGCGTGACGTGCGGGCGCGTAAGCGGCGCGGCGAGCAACCCCTGGTCGCTGGCGATCTGCTGGAAGCTCAAACCGTCGGACAACGACAGCGCATAGAAGCGCGTGTTGGCGGCGTTGATCAGGCGCAGGCGATAGCGGCGCGGCTCCACCTCCAGGTAGGGATACAGCTTGCCGTTGCACAGGATGGCGTTGCCCTGGCATTCGGACACCCACGGCGCATCCGGATCGTCGGACACGGGGTAATACAGCTGCCCGTCCGTCGCGATCAGCCGGTCGCACAGGATCAGCGGCAGATCGCATTCGCCCGTGGGCAGGTTGAGCGCGCGCTCCGCATCGTCCTCGATCAGGTACGCCCCGAGCAGGCCGGCGTAGATGTTCAAGCGCGTGATGCCCATGGCGTGGTCGTGATACCACAGCGTGGCCGCATCCTGCGCGTTGGGATAACGGCTGACGGCCGAACGGCCGGGCTCGAACCAGTCCTCCGGATAGCCATCGCTCGATGCCGCCACGCGCGCGCCGTGCACGTGCGCCACGGTGCGCACTTCCGGCTTGTCGCGCTCGGCGCCGTGGATGTTGTGGTCGATCGGCAGGAAGTGTTTCGTCGGCAGCGCGTTCGCCCATTCGATCAGCAGTGTTTCGTTGCGCCTGGCGACGATGGTGGGGCCGGGAAACGCGCCGTTATAGCCCCATAGCGGCGTTGGCGGCAGGTCGCGATGCAGCTTCGCCTTGAACGCGCGCATCTCCATCCGGTACAGCGGCAACTGTCGGCCAGGATGCGCGGGGTCGCTGTGCTGGCCCACCGGCTTGGCCACGGCGGGCAATGGCAAGGGATCCACGAAGCGCGCCAGCGTTACCGGATTCACCAGTGGCACCTTGGGCGCGGCGAGCGGCGGCATGGCCATGCGCGGCATCTTCTCGTTGCCGATGGCGGGCGCGGGCCATGCCAGCAGGCCCAATTCCATCGCCGTGGCCGCGCCGGCCATATCGAGCAGGCCACGCAGGAACTGGCGGCGTGAAGCGTTGGTGCGAGTCATCCGGCGACCTTAGGCAGGCCGGATGACAGTCGCGTGGCAAAGCGTGAAGGGCCGCTCACCCCGCGCGCACGCTGGCGCGAAGGGCGAGGTCGCTCACTCCGCGGAGGCCGGAACGCCCTGACCGGTGGTGGGTGCCTGCTGGCCGGCGACGGCGGCCACGTCGTCCTGCCCTGCTTTCTCGATGGGCGTGGCGAGCATGCGTGCGCGGCGCCAGCCGCCCCACTTGTAGTAGCCCATGGCCATCAGCATCGAGGCGAGCGAGCCCAGCGGAAAACTCCACCAGATGGAGTCGGCGCCAAGATGCGGCGCCAGCGCCACGGCGAACGGCGGACGGATCAGCCACATCGAGATGAACAGGATCACCAGCGGCGGCACCACCGCGCCGGTGGAACGCACCACGCCGAACAGCACGAAGGTGACGCCGAAGAACATGAAAGACCACACCGCGATGCTGTTGAGGTGCTCGGCCAGCGTCAGCGCCTGCGCGTCGTTGGGCAGGAACAGCCCCAGCGCCGCGTGATTGAACAGGTAGATCACCCCGATCAGGCAACCGCTGAGCAGGAAGTTGTAGAGCACGCCCACGCGCGTGATGCGGCTCACGCGATCCCACAGCCGGGCGCCCACGTTCTGCGCCGCCATGGAGGACACCGCCGCGCCGATCGCCATCGCCGGCATCTGCACATAGGTCCACAACTGCGTGGCGGCGCCGTAAGCCGCGGTGGTCTTGGAGCCGTACTCGTTCACCATGTGGATCATGATCATGGCGGAGCTGGAGATCACGATCATCTGCAGGCCCATCGGCAGGCCCTTCACCACCAGCGAACGCAGGATTTCCCGATCCGGCCGCAGATAGCCGAGCTCGTGGCGGGTCAGGCGCAGGAAGTGCTTGCGCCGGTACAGCGTGAACACCAGGGCGAACAGCGCGATGGTCTGCGCGATCAGCGTGGAGGTCGCCGAGCCGGCAATGCCCAGGCGCGGAAACGGCCCCACGCCGAAGATCAGCAAGGGGTTGAACACGATGTCCATCAGCACCGACAACGCCATGAACACGAACGGCGTGCGCGAATCGCCCGCGCCGCGCAGCGTCATCATCAGGAAGTTGTAGAAGAACATCGACGGCACGGCGACGAAGATGATGCGCAGGTACGGCACCGCGAAGGCCTGCGCATCGGCCGGCGTGTTGAGCGCGCGCAGCATCCACGGCGTGCCGACATAGCCGCCGATCGCCACCAGCACCGATACCGACACGAAGAACGTCACGCCGGTGCCCACCACGCGCTTGGCCTCCAGCATGTTGCGCGCGCCCAGGCTCTGGCCGATCAGGATGGTGCACGCCATGCTCAGGCCGAACACCGCGCCGAGCAGCAGGAACAGGATCAGGTTGGCGTTGCTCACCGCCGTGAGCGCCGCTTCGCCCAGGTAGTGGCCGATCCACATGGCGTTGACCGAGCCGTTGAGCGACTGCAGCACCGTGCTGCCCAGGATGGGCAGGGCGAACATCAGCAGCGTGCGCGCGATCGGTCCTTCGGTAAGCAGCGGCTGCCTTGCAGCAATGGATGACATCGAAAGAGTTCCGCGAAAGGGGAAAGGGGGAATCAGTCGCCCGCGACGGCGGCCTGCCATGCGCGCGCCGCGAGCCGACGCACATGCTCGCGCACATCGGCGGGCCATGCATCCGTCAATTGATGGAAACGCTCGCGCTCCTTGCGCCAGAACGCGCGCGATGCTTCTTCGTGATGGGCCAGGTTACCCGTCATCGCGCTCATGAAGCGATCGACCGCCTCGCCCGCCAGGCGCACGGCATCGCGCTCGCGATGGCTGCGACGCGCTTCCTCCACCAGGCGCCGCAAGGTCGCCGAGGCGCCGCCCGGCTGTTCGGCCAGCCAGTCCCAGTGCCGTGGCAGCAAGGTGACCTCGCGCGCGATCACGCCAAGGCGCGGACGGCCGGGGCCGCGCGGCGCGGGTTCCTCGTCCGTCGATGGCTTGGGCAGGCGGGCGAGCACGTCGTCCGGCGCGCCGCGCAGGTCCAGTTCCACCGGTCGGCTACTGAGCTCGTCGAAGACCAGCACCGGTCCCGCGGCACCGGCATCGACCGCGCGCTTGACCGCCAGCGCTACCTCGCTCAGCGAACCCGATGCGATGCGACGGTGGCCATCGAAGGCGATGCAGGCAGGCGTATCGGCCATCGGCATTGTTTTATCCGGGTATAAACAGGGCGCGCAGTGTGCGCCGGCAGGGCGCCAAGGTCAACAGGCGCCGCCGGTCCCAGGCCGCGCGCTACCATTTGCCCACTTTCCGCAAAGCGTGCCCCATGGTCATCCACCCGCCGCAACGCTCGCTCCGGCTGATGCTGTTCACCCTGCGCGGCTCGATCATTCCGGTGATCTGGAAGCGCGTGCTCGGCATGATGCTGCTGTCCGTCGCCGTGGTGGCGGTGGAACGGCACCTGCCGCGCACCGGCGTGGAACTGGGCGCCATTCCGCCCACCCTGATGGGGCTGACGCTGGCGATCTTCCTGGGCTTTCGCAACACCGTGGCCTACCAGCGCTGGTGGGATGCGCGAACCCTGTGGGGCGAGCTGCTGATCGTGCTGCGCAACCTTGCCCGCCAGACCATGAGCCTGCCCGAGGGCCTCAGTGTGCAGGAGCGCGAACGGATGGTGCACCGCCTGATCGCCTTCGCCCACGCGCTGCGCCATCACCTGCGCGGCACGCCGCCCGGCGACGAGGTCTCGCGTTGGCTCACGGCGGAGGACCAGGCGGCGCTCGCGGGCCGTCCCAATCCGCCGAACCTGCTGCTCGGGCTGATCGCGCAGGGCTACGCGCAGCTGCATCGCGACGGCCGGCTGGATGCCATCCTGCTGGCCAGCATCGATGCGCAGGTGACGCGCGCCTCGTACGTGCTAGGCGGCTGCGAGCGCATCCAGGGGACGCCGATTCCGTTCGCCTACATCCTGCTACTCCATCGCACCGTCTACATCTACTGCCTGCTGCTGCCGTTCTGCCTGATCGGCAGCGTGGGCTGGGTGACGCCGCTGATGGTGGGCGTGCTGTCCTACACCTTCTTCGGGCTCGATGCGCTGGGCGACCAGATCGAGAACCCGTTCGACCGCCTGCCCAACGACCTGCCGCTCGACGCCATGTGCCGCACCATCGAGATCGGCCTTGGCGAACTCCTGGGCGAGCACGACCTGCCGGCGCCGCTGCAGCCGGTCGACGGCGTGCTCATGTAAGGCGAAGCGCAACAGCGCTTTTTGCAGAAAAACGGGATTTCGCAAGCCCCACGTCAGCCCTTGCCGTAGTTTTACGGTGATTTCGGCACGTATTTCACACGGGCCGAGACAGACTGTTGCCGTGCGCAAAAAAGGACCCCCCGCGCACTTGTGCCGCCCAGGCAACGCACTGTTGCCTCGATTCGACCTATTTCCAGTACCGGTCGGTCCAGTTAAGTAATTATACTAGGCGGTGCATAAATCCCTCCCCAAGCAAAAAAGAAGAACTGCCATGCGATCTTCCCTCCTGCGCAGTGCCGCAGCGTTCGCACTGATAGCTGTTTCCGCCTCGGCCGTGGCCGACCCGCGCATCGAAATCAACGGCGGCCGAAGCTACTCCGACGGCTACTGGACCAATACCGCCTGGATCGAAGCCATCTGGGGCGAGCACAACCTCGGCAACAGCCGCATCACCTGGGCGCCGATGGCCTCGCTGGGTTTCATCAACGGCCGCAACGTCGCGCGCTACGGCAACGCCGTGTCCGATGACGTGTGGCTGGGCGGCGGCGGTTTCCGTATCCGCTACGGCGGCGCCGACGACTGGTATCACCACCTGTTCTGGAACACGGAAATCGCTGTCCAGGCCGGACGCACCTTGGCTTTGAGCAGCGGCGGCGAGTTCGTCAACTCCGTGGGCTGGGCTGGCGAGCACTGGACTTTCCAGATTCGCCATGCGTCCAACGCGGGGATCAAGGGGTCCAATCGAGGCGAGACGATGGCGCTGGTGGGGTTTGCGTTCAATCCCTGAGGCGTGTGGCTAGTGATGGATACGATGACGGCCCTTTGGGGCCGTTGTTGTTTGGATGGCTAAATGGATTTGGCGGGTGTTTTGCGTGAGGCTTTGTTCTGCTCTCTTTGCGCGGTTTGGAGGGCTGGGGCATGGTGCTTCGTGGTGGTTTGGGTCACTTGCCTCGCCGTTTCATTCTTTAGCCGTCATTCCTGCGAAGGCAGGAATCCAGTGACTTTGCGCTGGGTTGTCGCGTAAAGGTTGATCGGCTCTTTTCAGCGTTCCCGCAACCTGGCCGCCTGCGCGGCGGGCGTTCCGACCTCCTGCCGGAGGCCGGGTCACTTTCTCTTGCTTGCCCAAGAGAAAGTAACCAAAGAGAAGGGCCGCCCGGAATCGGCGCCTATCGGGCTGAAGCCCGATAGGTTCGCGGACGGGTTGCGGGGTTTGTCGACAGGGCATCCTGCCCTGACGACAAACTGGCTCGCATCCTTGCGAGCCACCCTGCGGGCTATTCCTCCACCCGCCCGCCGCCTCATACGGGGACCCGTAGATCAAGAGCATCGAGCCGACGGCTCGTGCCGCTGCGCGGCACATTGCGTCGTGGCAGGCGCTGAGCGCCTGCTTCAGAGCACAAGTGATGCGCTAATGACGGCTAAAGAACAAAACAGCGAGGCAAGGCCGCACTCACCATCGTAAAGTTGGCAATGCGCCATAAAGACAGCACCGCCCCGCGTCCAACAAGAGCGAGAAAAACCAACCCTCACCCCGCCGCCATCTGCGCCTTCAACGCGCGCTTCGCCGCTTTCTTCTCGCGACGTTTCTCCTTGCGGATCTTGCGATCGTAATTCCACAGATAGATCGCCGGCGTGCTCAGCAAGGTCAGCAGCTGCGACACCAGCAGGCCACCCACGATGGCTACGCCCAGCGGCTGGCGCATTTCCGAGCCCACGCCGAAGCCGATGGCCAGCGGCAGCGCCGCGCCCATCGCCACGAGGGTGGTCATCGTGATCGGGCGGAAGCGCACCAGGGCGGCTTCCTTGATCGCGTCGGGTGGCGACAGGCCGCGTTCGCGTTGCGCGACGAGGGCGAAGTCCACCATCAGGATCGCGTTTTTCTTCACGATGCCGATCAGCATCAGGATCGCGATGATCGCCATCAGGGTGAGCTGTGTCTGCGTCACCAGCATGGCGAGGAAGGCGCCCATGCCTGCGGCCGGCAGGGTGGAAAGGATGGTCAGCGGGTGGCCCAGGCTTTCGTAGAGGATGCCGAGCACGATGTACATCGCCACGATGGCGCCGATGAGCAGCACCATGCCGTTGCTCTTGGCCTGCTGCAGGCGCTGGTTCTGGCCGGTCCATTCCACGCGCACGCCTTCGGGCAGGCCCGCGAGGATCGCAGCGTTGCTCACCAGGCGCGTGCCCACGTCCTGCGACACGTCCTTGGCCAGGTTGTAGGTGATGGTCGAGGCTTCCAGCTGGTTGTGGTGGCGGATGCGCATCGGGCTCATGTTGGGCTCGATATGCGCGATGGCGGACAGCGGGATCATTTCCGCCTTCGCGTTGCGCACGCGCACGTTGAGCAGGGTCTCGGGGCTCAGCGAGGTGGCGGAGCTGGAGGTCAGCACCACCCAGTACTGGTTGATGTCCGAGTAGATGATCGACACCTGCCGCTGGCCGAACGAGTTGAACAGCGCGGTGTCCACGTCGCCCATGGTCACGCCCAGGCGGCTGGCGGCGTTGCGGTCCACCTTCAGCTTCTGCTGCTTGCCGACCAGGTCGAAGTTGCTGCCGACGTCGCGGAACTCCTTCATCTTGCGCATCTGCTGCACCATCTTCAGCGTCCACGGCTGCAGGTCTTCGCCGTTGCTGCCGATGAGCTGGAATTCGTAGGCGCCGCCCTTGTCGCCGCTGCCGCCGCCGCCGAGGAACTGCACCAGGCTCAGCGACACGCGGATGCCGGGAAGCTGGTCGTACTGCTTGGCGAGGCGCTCCATCACCACCTTGGCGCTGTCGTGGCGATCGTTGGGGCCGCTGCCCTTGGGCTTGAGGTCTACGAACATGCTGCCGGAGTTGCCCACCGCGCCGGTGCCGTCGTTGCCGCCCAGCGTGGTGAGCACGTCGAGCACGGCCGGGTCCTTCTTCATGATGTCGGCGGCCTTCTGCGCCTGCGTCGCCATCAGCGTGGGCGAGATGTTGGCGTCCGCGCGGATGTCGCCCTGGATCATGCCGATGTCTTCCTCGGGCATGAAGTTACCGCCGGCGGTCGCCACCACGGCGGCGCCCAGCGCGAAGGTGGCCAGCAGCAGGATGATCGGCTGCCAGCGCATCAGCCGGCGATGGCGCATGGCCCAGTCCAGGCCGCGCTCGTACACGCGCTGCACGCCCTTGTCGAAGCGCTCCAGCGCCTGCTCCACGCGGCCCGGCGTGCGCTCGCCCGGCTCCTCGTGCTTGAGGAACTTGCCGCACAGCGCCGGCGTCAGCGTGAGCGACACGATGGCCGAGATCACCACCGCCACCGCCAGCGTCACCGAGAACTCGCGCAGCAGCTTGATCAGCATGTTGTTGCCGAACAGCAGCGGCGCGAACACCGCCACCAGCGACAGGGTGATCGACACCACGGTGAAGCCGATCTCGCGCACGCCCATCAGGGCGGCCTGCAGTGGCGGCTCGCCGTGTTCCATGTGGCGCACGATGTTCTCGATCACCACGATGGCGTCGTCCACCACGAAGCCGATGCACAGCACCAGCGCCACCAGCGACAGCGTGTTGAGCGTGTAGCCCAGCGCCAGCATCACCACGAAGGCGCCGGCCAGCGACAGCGGCACGCTCAGCGAGGCGATCAGCGTGGGGCGCAGGCGGCGCAGGAACACCAGCATCACCAGCACCACCATGGCGATACTGATCAGCAGCGCCACTTCCACTTCATGCAACGCGGACTTGGTGGTGGTGGTGAGGTCGAAGATCGGCGTGATCTGCACGTCGGCCGGCAGCCACTGGCGGAACTCCGGCAGGCGGCGGCGGATCTCGTCCACCGTCTCCACCGCATTCGCCTCGGGGCGCTTGCTGATCTGCATCGCCACCGTGGACTGCGCGTTGAACCACGCGCCCTGGTAGATGTCCTGCTGGCCGCTGTACACCTTGGCCACGTCCGACAGCCGCACGGGCGCGCCGTGGCGGGTGGCCACGAGCACGTTGGCGAAATCGGCGGCCTCGCGCAGGCCGTCGTTGGCCGTCACCGTCATCTGCGTGCGGCCGTCGGTGAGCACGCCCTGCGGCGAGGTCACGTTGGCCGCGATCAGCGCATTGCTGACGTCGTTGGCGGTAAGCCCCTTGGCCGCCAGCGCATTGATGTCCAGCTCCACGCGCACCGCGTGCGGCGTGCCGCCGAACACCTGCACCTGCGCCACGCCGGGGATCTGCGCCACGGCGGGCTTGAGCAGCGTATCGGTCAGGTCGTACAGCTTGTCCTGCGGAAGCCCGGTCGAGGTGAGCGAGACCAGCAGGATGGGAATCTGCGAGGTGTCGAACTTGAAGTACTGCGGCGGCGTGGGCAGCACCGGCAAATCCGCCTGCGCCGCGTTGATGGCGGCCTGCACGTCGCGCGCCGCCTGGTCGGCCGTGCGGTCGAAGGTGAAGCGCACCTGGATCGAGGCCGTGCCCTCCGCCGCGTTGCCGTACATGTCGTCGATGCCGGGAATGCGGCCGACATGGCGCTCCAGCGGCGCCAGCACGGTGGACGCCATGGTCTGCGCGCTCGCCCCCGGCATCTGCGCCACGATGTACACGCCGGGGAATTCCAGCGACGGCAGCGCCGCCACGCCCAGCAGGCGGTACGCGAAGACACCCGCCAAAAGCAGGCCCAAGGCCAGCAGCGAGGTGCCCACGGGTCGGCGGATCAGGGGGGCGAAAATATTCACTCGGGTTTCCATACCGGTTAGGGCTGCGCGCGCCCGTCACCCAGGCAGACCATCAGCGCGGGCACACGTTCACGCAAGCAAGGCGAAAGGCCCAGACATGCTGCTCTTTATGCCTGTGGGGGCGGGAAAGGCGAATGTGCCTGAAGTCGGTCCGTGCCGAAAGGCAGGGGGCGAAAAATGGGACGAGGATGACGCGCTTGGGGCGGTTAGCCCGCCGCCGGCTGGGCCTTCAGCGCCCGCTTCGCCGCGCGCCGCGCCCGTCTCGCCTCCTTGCGTTGCTTGCGATCGTCGTTCCACAGGTAGATCGCCGGCGTGCTCAGCAGGGTCAGTAGCTGCGACACCAGCAGGCCGCCCACGATGGCCACGCCCAGCGGCTGGCGCAGTTCCGAGCCGATGCCGAAACCGATGGCCAGCGGCAGCGCCGCGCCCATCGCCACCAGGGTAGTCATGGTGATCGGGCGGAAGCGCACCAGCGCGGCCTCGCGGATGGCGTCCGGCGGCGAGCGGCCGTGTTCGCGTTGCGCCACCAGGGCGAAGTCCACCATCAGGATCGCGTTCTTCTTCACGATGCCGATCAGCATCAGGATGGCGATGATCGCCATCAGCGACATCGGTGTGCCCGTGACCAGCATGGCCAGGAAGGCGCCGGCGCCGGCGGCCGGCAGGGTCGAGAGAATCGTCAGCGGATGGCCCAGGCTCTCGTACAGGATGCCGAGCACGATGTACATGGCGAGGATGGAGCCCAGCAGGAGCACGTTGGCGTTCGAGCGCGTCTCCTCCAGGTTCTTGGCCTCGCCGGAGTAGCCGAGCTGGACACCGGCGGGCAGGCGGGCGTCGTCCACGATGCGGTTGATCAGCGCCGTCGCCTTGTCCTGCGTCATGCCCTGCTCGATGTTGTAGTAGATCTGCGTCGCTTCGAGCTGGTTGGTGTGGATCACGAACGATGGCGTGACGGCCGGCGAAATGCGCGCCACCGCCGACAGCGGCACCATGCTGCCGGTGTCGCTGCGGACGTAGGTGTTGAGCAAGGTGTCCGGGCTCAGCGAACGCTCGGCGGACGATGTCAGCACCACCCAGTACTGGTTGATGTTGAAGTAGATGATCGACACCTGCCGCTGGCCGAACGCGTTGTACAGCGCCGAGTCGATGTTGCCCATGCTCAGGTGCAGACGCCCGGCCGCGAGCCGGTCGACGGTGAGCATCTGCTGCTTGTCCACATCGTCGTAGTCGCTGCTGACGTCGCGGAACTCCTTGTGCTGACGCATCAGCTGCGTGACCTTGTACGCCCACGGTTGCAGGTCGATGTTGTCGCTGCTGATCAGCTGGAAGCTTTGGCTGCCCCGGTTGGTGTTGTCGTTGTCGTTGAAGAAGCCGATGGAATTGAGCGCGACGTGCAGCTCGGGCAGCTTCTCATACGCCTTGTTCAATCGGGTGATGATGTCCTTGACCGATTCGGCGCGCATGCCTGGCCCGTGCCCCTTGGGTTTGAGATCCACGAACATGGTCGCCTGGTTGCCCACCGCGCCGCCGGCGTTGTCGCTGCCGAGAAAGGTGGTGACGTCGCGCACGGCGGGGTCCGCGACCATGATCGCCGCCGCCTTCTTCGCGCGCTCGGCCATCAAGGTAGGCGAGATGTTGGTGTCGGCGCGCACGTCGCCCTGGATCATGCCGATGTCCTCCTTCGGCATGAAGTCGAAGCCATACAGCTTCACCACGGCGACGGCCATGCCGACGGTCAGGGTGAGCAGGATGAGCGGCTGCCAGCGCATCAATCGCCGATGGCGCATGGCCCAGTCCAGCGCGCGCTCGTACACGTGGTGCAGGCCGCGGTCGAAGCGCGCCAGCGCCCGCTCCATGCGGTTGGGCGTGCGGTCGCCCGCGTTCTCCAGCGTCAGGAAGCGGCCGCACAACGCCGGCGTCAGGGTGAGCGAGATCACGGCGGAGATCACCACCGCCGCCGTCAGTGTCACCGAGAACTCGCGCAGCAGCATGGTGAATTGGTTGTTGCCGAACAGCAGCGGCGCGAACACCGCGATCAGCGACAGCGTGATCGACACCACGGTGAAGCCGATCTCCTTCACGCCATCGAGCGAGGCCTGCAGTGGCGGCGAGCCGTGCTCCATGTGGCGCACGATGTTCTCGATCACCACGATGGCGTCATCCACCACGAAGCCGATGCACAGCACCAGCGCCACCAGCGACAGCGTGTTGAGCGTGAAGCCCAGCATCCACATCACGGTGAATGCGCCCGCCAGCGACAGCGGCACGCTCAGCATGGCGATCAGCGTGGGCCCGACCCGGCGAAGGAACACCAGCATCACCGCCGCCACCAGCAGCACGCTAAGCAGCAGGGCCACTTCCACTTCGTGCAACGCGGACTTGGTGGTCTGGGTAAGGTCGAAGATCGGCGTGATCTGCAGGTCCGCCGGCAGCCACGCGCGCATCTGCGGCAGCTTGGCGCGCACCGCGTCGGCGGTGGCCACGGCGTTCGCTTCGGGGCGTTTGCTGATGCGGATGGCCACGGCGCGGTGATCGTTGAACCACGCCGCCTGGTATTCGTCCTGCTGGCCCGTGGTGACCTTGGCCAGGTCCGCCAGCCGCACCGGCGCGCCCTTCTGCACGGCGATCAGCAGGTTGCCGAACTCCTGCGGCGTGCTCAGCGCGTCGGTGGCCGCCACCGTCATCTGCGTGCGGCCGTCGCTCAGCGCGCCCTCCGGCGACGTGACGTTGGCCGCGCGCAGCACGTTCGCCACGTCGTTGGCGGTCAGGCCCTTGGCCGCCAGCGCCGCCGTGTTGAGTTCCACGCGCACCGCCTTCGGCCGGCCGCCGATCACGCGCACCTGCGCCACGCCGGGAATCTGCGAGATGGCGGGATTGAGCAGCGTGTCGGCCAGGTCGTAGAGCTTGTCCGGCGGCAGCGTGTTGGAGGTGAGCGACAGCAGCAGGACGGGAATGTTGGCGGTGTTGAACTTGTAGTAGCGCGGCGGAATGGGAATGCCCGGCGGCAGGTCGGCCATGCTCGCGTTGATGGCGGCCTGCACGTCGCGCGCGACCTTGTCGGTGTTGTTGCCGAAGTTGAAGATGATGCGCACCGAGGTCGAGCCGTCATTGCTCTCCGAATGCATCTCCTTGATGCCGGGGATGCGTCCCAGGTGGCGTTCCAGCGGCGCTGCGACCGTCGCCGCCATGGTTTGCGCGTTGGCGCCGGGCAGCTCGGTGTAGACCACCATGCCCGGAAATTCCAGCGACGGCAGCGCGGCCACGCCCAGCAGCAGATACGCCCAGAAGCCCGCCAGCGCGAGCCCCAGCGCCAGTACCGAGGCACCGATGGGGCGACGTATCAATGGCGCGAAGAAATTCATGGCGTGTCGACCATCGAGATAGCGCGCCCCTGCCCGTGCCCTGTGAGCGGAGCGCTACCGCGCAGCCGCTCCCACGCCCTTTATGCACGCAAACGCGCGCCGGCGAATGTGCCGGAAGTAGTCGATGGCGAGGCTTTGCGTTTCGCCTTCCGTGAAACGCCATGCACCCTACCGTGGATTAACCATAGGGCCGCTCGCGCACCCATTTGGTCATGATCCATTTCTCCCCGCGCGCCACCGGCATGCCGCCATGCAGCGTCAGCGGATCGAGCAGGCCGCCGGCATCTCGATAGGCGAAGTACAGGCCCATGCCGCGCCGGGGAAAGCACGTGAAGCCGACGTCAGGAAATGTGGTGCCGCCTCCGGCTTCCACGTCGTTCAGATACATGATCAAGGTGGCGCAGCGCTGGCCGCCCTGCGTCACGTGGCGCGTGCTCCCCGCTTCCCCGGGCGGGAAATAATCGTAGTGCGGCCGGTATTCGCCGCCCTGCTGGTAGTGCAGCACCTGCAAGCCTTCGCCGTGCGCTACCGGTTCGCCCATCAGTTGCGCCAGTCGCCGTTCCACGCGCGACACCAGCGGCGTCTGGCCGCGTTCGAAGAACATGCTCTTGCTGCTGCGCGAATGAATGGTGCGCGCGACGCCATCGGCGGGATCGACCACGGTGGACTGCGTCATGCGGTTCCTGGACAACGTGATGAAGGCCTTGCATTCCTCGTCGGAAAGCACGCCATCGAGCACGGCCACGGCAGGGCGTTCCAGGCGGGCAACCATGCGTATGGCATGCCCCTCGATGTGCACGCGGTTGCTCGATGACAGCGCGAAGCGTGGCGACCAGCAATGGCATGCATCGCTTTCGTCGCCGGGTTCGCCATTGGCCGCCCGCCCTTCGGCGACGCGCTGGATGCTTTCCATTGCCAGCACGGGATCGATCCGTTCGTGGATCATCACCGACACCATGGATTCGACGGTGCATCCGCGCTTGAGGTTGTCGCGAATCCAGTCCTGCCAGGCTTCATCGAGCATGAGTGTTCCCCTGTCGCGTTGAGCGGCGCGGGCGGCGCGTGGGCCGCCCGCGCGCAGAGCAGTCACTTGGTGTTGTCGACGACGATCTGGCCGTTGTACATGACCTGTCCGCGGTAGAAGTAATCGACGCAGCGCTTGTAGTCGCCCGGCGTGACCAGCGAGAACGGCATCTGATAGTCGACCAGCTTGCATGCCGTGGCGGGCTTGCCGTTGACCCAGCTCCAATCCTTGTCCAGGTATGCCTGCACGGCGGCGGCCGAGCCCTGCACGAAGCCGCGCATGTTGGCGCAGCCCAGCGGCTCGTCCGGCGGTATGGTCACGCTGAGTTGCTCCGCCATCTTCTTGTAGGCCGCGATGCGGTTCTGCACCTGCGGCCGCTCGTCGCCGCCGCCGCCGCACTCGATGCCGCCATTGATGATGTACACCGTGGCGCCGGAACCGGGCTTCATGTTGTTCGCCAGGTCGATCGAGTTGGGCTTCCACGTACCGTCGATCACCCAGGTCATCGGCGGTTTGGGCGTCTGCGGCGCCACGGCGAACCACACGGCGGAGGCAAAGTTGAGCCAGGTATCGGCCACCTTCCCCGGATTGTCGAGCAACAGGTTCACGTCGCCATACAGGGCGTCCGAGAACGGGCCGAAGTTGTAGTTCCACGACAGCTGCTTGGCGCCGCGTCCGAAGTAATCGATGTACTGGCCTTTGCTGTTCTTGGCGCAGGGATAGAAGATCCAGTTGGTGGCGTGCGAGCCGGGCGTGCATTGCTGGTACGCACCGACGGCCGAGCCTTCCTCGTAACCCGATTCGCGCAGGAACCACAGACCCTGGCGCCACATCTCGATGGGCGTGTCGGGCGGCAAGGTCGCGAGCACGGCGTTGTTGTGATCGGGATAGGTACGCGCCTGCGCCGGCGTCAGCGACGACCAGTTGGCGCCCGTCTCCTGCACGAAGTGGGCGAACGAGGTCGCCAGCAGCTTGCGGCAGATGGCATCGGCGTCGCGCCCGTCCTTGTAGTCGCCGCAATACGCCGGGAACTTGGCGATGCCGCGCAGCAGGTTGACGTACGAGTACGCCACGCTGCGCACGGGGAACAGCGCGTCGAACTTCGCTTCCGTCAGCACCTTCTCCACCCGGCGCACGTTGGACGGATTGGCCGCCCTGCCCGGCACCACCGCGTTCACCTCGTCATCGGGAAGCACCTGCAACGCGGCGCGGATAAGCGCGATCTGTCCCTGGCTCTGCTTGACCAGGCCGTCCTCCGCCTGCGCCAGCTCCGCATCGGTGGGATAGCCCGCGGGCTTGGCGATGTAGATGATCGTCGGCTTGTACGACGCGGGGGCCGGAGTTGGTGTCGGTGTCGGTGTCGGGGCTGGCGTCGGCGTCGGCGTCGGCGTCGGCGTCGGTGCTGGTGCAGGCGCAGGCGCAGGCGTAGGTGCGGGAGTCGGTGTTGGCGTCGGCGCTGGTGCTGGTGCCGGCGTTGGAGTCGGAACCGGTGCCGGTGTCGGTGATGGCGTAGGAGCCGGAGTTGGAGCCGGAGCGGGTGTTGGAGTTGGCGCCGGCGCAGGCGCAGGCGAGCCTCCACTGCACGCACCGAGATCCTTCCAGACGCCATAGGCGCCCGACGCGGCGGGATTCTCTCCGCTGGTCCACCACTTGTTCTCGTAGTTCCGACCGCTGTACGTCACCTTCTGTCCGGGGTTGGCGTAGGTCGCCGTGGCGGACCATGCGGCGTAGCAGCCGCCAGGTGCGGGAGCGGGCGAAGGCGTCGGCGTTGGAGTGGGAACCGGAGCCGGTGCGGGCGCAGGAGTTGGCGTCGGGGCCGGAACCGGAGTTGGAGCGGGCGACGGAGACGGAGTCGGTGCGGGCGTGGGAGTTGGCGCCGGAGCCGGACTCGGCGTAGACGACGACGGCCCCAGGTCCTGCCACAGCGTGGGGCTGGCCGACGGTTGCCAGCCCGCGCCGACATAGGCCGTGTGCGTCTGCAGCGCCTTGTAGTCGTGTCCGTTGTAACTGACGATGGTGCCCGCCGTGTACGTGCTGCCTTCCTGTCAGGCGGGATACGCGGCATACGCCACGTTCGCGTAAAGGGCAAAAAGCGAGGCCGCGAGAGGGGTCAGATAGGTGTGCTTGGTGTGCATGGCGAACCTCGGCTAAGGGAAACGAAAAACCGTCATGACGGGCCCGTTGTTCCTGCGTGTGCCACGGTCGGTAGCGCTGGCGCGCCTAGCGCTGCACGTTCCCTCCCCCTCCTGGATAGTGGGCAAACTTCCAGTCGGCATAACTCTGTTGATGCGCGAAGTTGGCGTACTCGTCGTCGAAGCCGTCCTGTTTGAGCGGCACGCCATCGGCGCGGCTGTACACGCCGAACAGCTCGCCGTGCGGGCCGCGTATCAACTCCCAATCCCCCGACGTCATCGGGTCCACGTACGCCTGCCGCAGAAAGCGGCGCACATAGGGCACGCGGGGATCGGAAAGCAGGTCGTGCAGGCGCGTGGGAAAACGCTTGTCCTTGTCCACGTCCACGTAGGCCTTGATGGCCTGCCGGATGGCGTTGCCGACGACGAGCAGGTCGTGCTCGTTCTCGCGCCGCACTTCCGTCGTCCAGATCGTGCCTATGCGCCCCAGGTAGATGGCCATGATGGCGACGGCCGCAATGGCCCAGAGGAAGTTGAAACCGCGCTGGCGTGACCGGCTTCCCATGGCGTCACCACCACGTCCGGTATTCGGTGCCATCGCTGGCCTTGCCCGGCGCGCCGCTGTGCACGTCATACACGCCGGTGCCGCCGTCCGGCGGCGGGGTGACTTTCCAGCTGGTGGCGTTGCCGGTGAGCGTGTCCTTGGGAATCTCCCGCAGATAACGACGCTCGACCAGCTCCTTGAGCGAATCGGGATAGCGGCGCTGGTCCGCATGGAAGTGATCGATCGATTCGCGCATGCTCGCCAGGTTCTGGCGAAGCACGGTTTCCTTGGCCTTGTCCACTTGCTCGAAATAACGCGGCACCACCAGCGTGAGCAGCGCGGCGATGATCGCCAGCACGACGAGAAGTTCGATCAGGGTGAACGCATGTTCCTGTCGTCGCGTCATGTCGGTCACCATTGGCGGAACGGCACGCCGTTCTGTCCGTTACCCTGCGCGAGGGAATAGACGTCGTACACGTCGTCGCCTTCGGCGGGCGCCTCGGGCGGGCTGGCGTAGCTGCGCTTGCCCCAGGTCTGCGCATCCGACTTGCTCGGGCAGTCGCACAGCGGGTCGCGTGGAATGCGCCGCAGAAAATAGAGCTTCTGGCCTTGCGGACTGGACTTGTCCGTGACGCCATTCACGAGCACGTCGAGCGTCGGCGGATAGCCGCTGTCGGACGCGGATTTCTCGATCTTCCCTTCGTCGCTGGCCTTCTTGTAATCGTCGATGGCATCGCGGATCTGCCACAGGTCGCGCTTGAGTTCCTGTTCGCGCTGGCGTTCGGCCGCCATCTGCGCCAGCGGCAGCGCGACGGATGCCAGCGCCGCCAGGATGGCCAGCGTGACCAGCATCTCGATCAGGGTGAAGCCGCGTGGTGTCATGGCACGGTCGGCTCCGTCACGATCCGGAGGGTGGCGTGGGCGGTTGCGCGGGCGGCGCGGCGGGCGCCGGCGCAGGAGGCGGCGGTGGTGGCGGTGGCGGAGTCGTGCCGCTCTGCGGCGGCATGCGCACGCCGTGACTGTCGCGGTCCACGTCGGTCGGCGCGATGGTCATGCGGTTTTCCGTACCCGACTCGAACGCCATGACGCTCGCGCCCGGCACCGGCTGCGTGCGCACGATATGCGGCGTGATCAGCAGGATGAGTTCGGTCTTGTCGTTCTGCCGCGATCCCGTGCCGAAGATGCGGTCCAACAGCGGCACGCGCCCCAGCCCCGGAATGCCGGAGGTATTGTCCTGCTCGATACGCTGCAGCAGCCCGGCCAACGCCTGCGTCTCGTTGTTGTGCACGGTCATCACCGTGTCGGCGGTGCGCGTCCCGATCTGGTAGACCACCAGGCCGCTGTTGGTGGTGATGGTCTGCACGATGTTGGACACGTCCAGGGTCAGCTTGACCTGGATCTCGTTATCGTTGTTGATGATGGGCTCGACCGCCAGCGACAGGCCCACGTCCTGGTAGTTGACGCTTTCGGTGCTGAAATTGTTGGACAGCGTGGTGGTCACCACCGGCACGCGGTTGCCGATCAGGATGCGTGCCTTCTCGCGGTTCTTCACCCGTATCCTCGGGTTGGCGAGCGTGTTGGTCTTGCCCAGGCTCTGCAGCATGTTGAGCGTGATCGACGGATTGCCGAGGTTGACCAGGATGTCGCCGCCATTGATGTGGCGAAGCTGGTTCATGGTCAGCACGCCCGGCGTCGGCGTGGTGAAGGAGTTCGGGTCCTGCGGCGCCTGCACGGTCAGGCCCACCGAATCGGGATAGTTGATGCCGAGGTTGAGCAGATCGCTGGACGTCACCTCCAGCACCTCGACGTCGAGCATCACTTCCGACTGCGGCAGGTCCATCGCCGATACCAGTTTCTCTGCCACGGCGATGGCATCGGGCGAGTCGCGCATGATGATGGCGTTGGTGCGCTCGTCGACCAGCAGGTCGCGTGTCTTCAGCATCTGCTTCACCGCCGCCATCATCTGCGGCGCCGGAATGTAGTGCAGGTAGAACGTGCGGACGGAGAGGCTCTTGTACTCGGCGTCCTTGTCGGGCCGCTTGGGGTAGATCAGCAGCGTGTTGCGGTCGATCACCTTGCTGTCCAGCTGGTTGGACTGCAGCACCATGGAAATGACCTTGCTGATCGGCGTCCTGTTGGCAAAGATGGTCGTCGGCACGCTGCCGGCCACGTCGTGGTCGAACACGAAATTCAGGCCCGTGATCTTGGTGATCAGCTCGAACACGCTGATGATGGGCTGGTCGCGGAACTGCACGCTGATGGGCTGGTTGAGGTCATTGGCGAGCTTGGTCGCCAGCATGTGAGGCTGCCGGGTGGCGATGGAGTCCCTTACCGCCGCGGCGCGCGTGTTGTCGGGTTGCTCGCGCAGCACGTCGTTGACCAGGGCAAGCGCGTCGTCCGGTTGCGTGTACTGCATGGCTTCGGCGCGGCCGATCTTCTGGTCCAGTTTTTCCTGCGCGTCGATCCACTGCAGCATCGCCTTGGCGCTGTCGTTGTTCGGGGCGATGTCCAGAGCGTGTCGGGCCAGCTGGCGGGACAGCGCGGGCTTGCCATCCTGATAGGCGTCCCTGGCCTGCTTGATGTAGCTGTCGGTTTGCCGCGCCAGCATCTGCAGATAGGTGCTGCGCAGGTTGAGGTCGTCCGGATGCCGCGCCGTTTCCTGCCGCAGCCATTCCAGCGCGACGTCCGGCGGGTTGGTGGCGATCACCTGCTCCATGCGCAACTGCTGGGTTGCGCAGGAAGCCGCCAGGAGCAGCGCGACGGGTACGGCCAGGCGACGGCGGCGTGTCATCTCAGCCTCCTGCGATCTGAATGCGTTGTTTCCGGTTGAGCGGCAGGTACACCAGGCTCACCGCGCTGCTGGTGACGCTCTCGATCCGGTAATGGCCCAGCACGACGTTGCCGCTGCGCAGGAAGCCCGAGCGTTGGCACGCGTTGCACAAGGGAATGTCCTGGCCGTTGGCGCTGAGCAGCACGAACAGCGAACCCTCGGCCGATACCCACACCGACTTGACCACGAAGGGCAGCGGCGGCGGTTCCGGTGGCGGTGGCGGCGTGGTGCTGGGCGGTGGCGGCGGCGGTAGCCAGCTCTGCGCAGGAAACAGGTCGACGAGCGGTGCCGAAGACGACGGCGCCGCGGCCGTGGGCATGGGCGCTTGCGGTGCGGGAACCTGCGCGGGCGCGGCGGTTTCCGTCGGCTGCTCCGCAGGTACGGCCGCCGAGGTTTCGTTCGGCTCCTGCCTGCCACGCACGAAAACGAACACGCAAAGCGCGATGGCCGCGAGCAGAAGCCAGCGGAGGGTAGGCGATATCTTCATGCCGGCCGCTCGATCGCAAAGGACAGCTCGACGCGCACATCCAGCGTCGTCTGGCCGATGTCGCCGCGGGAGATGGTCACGTGCTCCAGCCGCATGCCGCCCAGCGTGCGCAGGTCCGCCGAGAACATCCGCAGTTGCGGATAGCTCGCCTTCATCGACAAGGCCACGAAGTAGCGTTCCACCTTGCCATCGCCCTCGGTCTCCGCCTTGTAGGCGACCTGGGACGTCGCGATGCCCTCCTTGTTCGCCATGGCGAACAGGCTGTGGAGAAACGTGGTGAAGCTCGGGCTGTATCCGTTGTCCTCGATGGTCGCCGGCGCGGGCGACGGCGGCACGGTGGCCTCGCGCGCGCGGCGTTCCAGGTCCTGCGAGCGGACGTGAAGATCGCGGGCCAAGGGCACCGCCTCGAACAGCGTCATGGCCACGCTGAAGAGCAGCAGCACCACGCCGAGCAGGCCGAAGGTGCCAAGCCGCCAGCGCAGGCGCTTGATCTCCCAGCCCAGGCGTTGCGCATGCCATGCCTTGCTCATGGTGCGGGCTCCGTAGCGGCGACGGCGCCGCCCGCCGGTTTCCAGTGCACGACCACGCCCACTTCCATGACGTCGCCCGCCGGCCCCGGCTTCTCGGCCTGGCGTTCGATCTGCACGCTCTCCGTCGATGGCTGCGCATCGAGCCAGTCGATGTAGGAGAGCGCGGTCTGTATCGAGCGAGCTTCGAAGACCAGATGCATTTCCCGCGTTGCCGTGGCGATGTCGATGCGCAGCATGGCGATGTCCGGCTGCCAGCCGCGTTCCAGCAGATCGCGCGCGGGCTCCACGGCGTAAGCCTGCTGCGCCTGCAACGCGGTGCGTCGCGGTGCGGGGTTCCGATGCGCGTGCTCCACCTGTGCGCGCGCCTGTTCGGCGCGCGTGATCTCGCTTTCGCGATCGTCCATCCGCGCGGCGCGCGCATGCAGCCGGTCCAGGCCTTGCATCACCGCGACCAGTGCCGCGACCGACAGCAACAGCACGGCGATACCCGACCAGCGTGGCGCGGCGTAGGGTCGATGAAGGTTGATGGAGGGCACCTTCATGCCGAGTCCTCGTTCCAGGGTTGGGCGAGCCACTGCGGATCGGGCAGGCCGTCCAGCCATTCCTTGGCGATCTGTGGCCCCAGGACATAACTGCGCAACGGCCATGCGACCCGGCACAGCACGGCGGCGTCGCTCAAGGCGTCGGCCAGGCGGCCTGGATCCAGTGGAAGCGTCACGAAGCCCGCCCAGTCGTTGTCGTGGCGGAAGGCGACGTGGGCGATGAAGCGGCCGCCGCCCGCCTCGACCTGGATCAGCGCGCCATCGCCGCCGATGGCGCGCGCATGCGCCGCGATGGCGTAGGTGACGCAAGGGAGTATCGAACGCAGCAACAGGCCCGATTGCCTGGCTCCTTGTTCGATGGCGCCGCAGAGCGACTCTGGCATGGCGGCGCCGAAGCGCGATTTCTGCCATGCCCCGTCCTCGATGCACAGCCGCCACTGGTCCGGCGCACCCAAGCCCATGCGCATCAGTTGCACGCGCGCCGCTTCGGCCCAATCCACTGGACGCGGAAGCGGCCGCCAGCCCAGCACGAAGTAATGGACCCACGGTTCGCCGATTACCGCATCGAGCAGATGCAGGCCATTGCGCTTGGGCGGAGCGAGCAGGGACGCGATGGCGCTTTCCGCCTCGGGCGAGCGCATCGGTTCGAGGATGGACATGTCCCTGAGCAGCCGACCGCCCGGTTCCACCAGACAGACTCGATCGCGGCCAAGCCGCAGCACGCAGCGGCTCACGTAACGGGACAGCACGGGCCGGGCGCGCGCGCAAACCACGTTGCGCTGCGCTTCCAGTCGGTCGCGCCACTTATTCAGCCATGGTGACACGGTTGACCTCGGTGAGCGTGGTCCGCCCATCGGCGACGGCGCGCAGGGCCATCTGGCGAATGGATACGTAGCCGTTGGCCAAGGCCAGCTGCTTCAGTTCAGTGATGGGACGGCGCTCGACGAAACATTGCTTGAGCACGTCGTTGAAACGCAGCACCTCCGCTATCGGTTGCCGGCCGAGATAGCCGGTCATGCGGCATTGCTCACAACCGGCGCCCTTGCGGAACAGCCAGCCTTTCACCGCGGCCGGCGTAAGCCCGGAGGCCGCGATGAGTTCCGCATCCGGTACGTCGTCGCGCGTGCAGTGCGGGCAGTTCTTGCGCATCAGCCGCTGCGCGACGACGCCGAGCAAGGCGTCGACGAAACTGTGCAGGTCCACGCCCATGTGCAGGAAGCGGTCGAGTACGGAAAAGACGTTGTTGGCGTGCACCGAAGTCAGCACCAAGTGACCGGTCAAGGCTGCCTGCACGGCGATGCCTGCGGTTTCGCCGTCACGGATCTCGCCTACGAGAATCTTGTCCGGATCGTGCCGAAGAATGGAGCGAAGGCCGCGCGCAAAGGTCAGGCCCTTCTTGTCGTTGATCGGTATCTGCAGGATGCCCGGCAGCTCGTACTCGACCGGATCCTCGATGGTGATGATCTTCTCCTCGCCGGTGTTGATCTCCGTCAGCGTCGCGTACAGCGTGGTGGACTTGCCCGAACCGGTGGGGCCGGTGACCAGGATCAGGCCGTAAGGCTCGCCGGCGACCGCGCGGATGGCGCGCACGGTGTCCGGCTCGTGTCCCAGCCGATCCAGCCGCAGCGGTTCGGCGCTCTTCTCGCCGCGCTGCTTGTCCAGCACGCGCAGCACCGCGTCTTCGCCCCCATGCACGGACGGCATGATGGAGACGCGAAAGTCGATGTCCCGCTGGTTGATCACGGCGCGGAAGCGTCCATCCTGCGGGATGCGCCGCTCGCCGATGTCCAGGTCCGCCATCACCTTCAATCGCGACAGCACCTGCTCGGCCATCTCCACGCCGGATGCGCCACCCGTGGCCAGCAGCACGCCATCGATGCGGTACTTGATCACCAGGCCGGTGGCGGTGCTTTCGATATGGATGTCCGAAGCCCGCGCCTTCAGCGCGTCATACAGCGACGAATTGACCAGCCGTATCACCGGGTGCGTATCGTGGGCCAGCGTCGCGAGGGAGATTTCCAGGCCGCCATCGGCCACCCGGTCGGAAAGCTGCGTGGCGGAAACCGGTTCCAGCGCGCGGTGCTCGGCCTCGTGCAAGGCCATGTAGGCGAGCAGGTCCGAAGGCACGCAGAAGGCGAAACTGAAAGGCTCGCCGAAGCGCTGCAAGGCCCAGCTGCGCTGATAAGGGTCGAACGGGTCGGCCAGCACCAGCAGATGTTTTCCGGAGGCGTCCACCGCGAACAGGCATACCCGTGCGCTCGCTTCGGCGAACGACAAGGCATCGAAGCGGGGACGCAGGGCGGCCAGTTCGTCCGCGCCGACGGCGCGCAGGCCGGTGAGGCGCGCGACTTCTTCGCGATAGTCGCCGGGGTCCTGTTCGCACTTCTCCCAGATGCGCTCCTGCAACGAGCCCGCCGTGCCGTCGGCAGCCGGATCGTAGTGATCGGTGCGGACCGTGGCCATGGCTCACCCGACGCTTCCCGCGAGCTGGAAGATGGGCATGTAGAGCAGGAAGACGATCGTGCCCACCATGGCGCCGACGAAGAGCATGATCACGGGTTCGACCATCCGCATCAGCGTGTCGATGGCGCGGTCGAGTTCCTCGTCGCAGAACTCCGCCGCGCGCGTGATCATGCCGGCGAGATCGCCGCTCTGCTCGCCGACGCGGATCAGCCGCTCGGCCACGGGCGTGGTGAGGTTGGCCGCCGGCAACGCCGTGGAGAGGGACTGGCCGGCCTTGATGCTCTCCAGCGCCTGGTTGAGCGATGCGCGCAGGTTTGCGGGCAGCAGTTGCGCCGACAACTCCATGGAGGCCACCACCGACATGCCGCCGGCGAGCAGCAGGCCCAGCGTCCGGAAGAAGCGCGTCAGCGCGAACAGCCGCTGGTAGCCCACCATCTTGGGCATGCTCCAGAAGGCTTCGATGGCGCGTGCGCGCATGCCGTCGTTGGCGATCGCCACGCCGATGCCGATGCAGGTGGCGGCGATGGCGGCGAACAGCATCAGCCCGTGTGCATGGACCAGGTCGCCCCACCACAGCATCAGCTTCGCAGCGAACGGAAGGTTTTTCATGGATGCGTAGATCTGGCTGAACTTGGGTATGACGTAGAACGCCAGGAACAGGATGATCAGGCCGCCGGTCGACAGCACGATCACCGGATACACCAGCGAGGCGACGATCTTTTTCTTCACCGCCGCCAGCCGCGCGTCGTACTGGTGATACCGCTTGAGCGCTTCGGCCAGGTGGCCGGTCCGCTCGGCGGAGGCCACCGTGGCCACGTACAGCGGCGGAAACACCTCCGGTTGCTGCTCCAGCGCCCGCGAGAGCGGCATGCCCTCGTAAAGCGCATCGACGATGCGTCCCTGCACGCGTTTCTCGATCTCGGTCTTGCTCTTGTCCCGTAACGTCTCGATGGTTTCGATCAGGCTCAGTCCCGCTTCCAGCAGTGCGATGAGTTCCTGCGTGAACAGCGACTCGTTGAACTTCTGCTTTCGCTTGAACAGCGAACGGCCTTCTTCGACCGGCGTGGCCTGCAGGAACACCATGCCCATGGAACGCACGTCCTGCCTGAGCTGTTCCTCGTCGTCGGCCGTCAGTTCCAGTTGCCGCTCCTCGCCCTGCACAGTGGCGCGTACCAGGTAGCGCACGGCCCTGGCTCCGCCTACTTCGCCTGGATGTCCGCGTCTTCGCCGGTGCCGCCGGGCTTGCCGTCGGCACCATAGGTGAGCAGGTCGAAATCCTTGCCGTTCTGTCCGGGCGACCGATACACGTAGGGGTGTCCCCACGGATCATCCGGAATGTCGTTGCTCATGTACGGGCCTTCCCAATGCGTGGTGTTGCCCGGGTCGTGCATCAGCGACTTCAGTCCATCCTGGGTCGAGGGGAACTTGCCCGTGTCCAGCCGATATCTGTCCAGCGCGTCGGACAGCGACTTCATCTGCGACATGGCCGTCTTGGTCTTGGCCTTGCCCACTTCGCCGAACAGCTTGGGCCCGACGTAGCCGGCGAGCAGCGCGATGATCAACAGCACTACCAGCAGTTCGAGCAGCGTGAAACCCTTGCCGCTTTGGCGGTGCCGCCCGAACGATAGAGACAAGGCACGCATGGCTGGACTCCTTTGAGCGTGGCGCTGTGATCGTCGCTTCCGTGTTCTGCTACTTGCCGTTGAGCTCGCCGATGACATTGGTGAGTTCGGCATTCGTCGCATCGCCATCGAGCTCCCAGCTGAAGGCGCCACCCAGGTTGTTCTTGCGGATGTAGTCGAGCTTGGCGCGGATGGTGGTGGGCGTGTCGTACGACCAGAACGTGGTGCCGTCGTACTTCCACGCCTGCATGGTCACCGGATGCTCGCGCACCGTTCCCGCGCGGTCCTTGAGCAGCTTGTAGTCCTCGATGCCCTCTTCGTACTTGCCGGGAGCGGGCTTGCTGGCCGTCTGGTACAGGCCATCGCCCTTGGAGCCGGCGGCGACACCCGTCCAGCCACGTCCATACAGCGGAATGCCCACGTTGAGCTTCGATGCGGGCGTGCCCGCCTTCAGCAGCGTCTGCACGGCGCTGTCGACGTTGTAGGTGGCGCCATACGTGCTCTTGGCGTTGGGGCTGTTGGGATCGAGATAGAGGTTGGACTGGAAGTCGGTGGGCCCCTGCGCTTCCCAGCCGCCGTGGAAGTCGTAGGACATGATGTTGATCCAGTCCAGCGACTTGCTGTACTGCGCAGGTTCCGTGTTCTCGATCTTGTCGCCGCCGGAGCCGATGGCGACCGTGAGCAGGTACCGCTTGCCGTCGATGGCGCCCTGGTCGTCCAGCTGCTTGCGGAACTCGGCCAGCAGCAGCGTGTAATTGTGCTTGTCGTTCTTGGTATCCACCGTGTTATAGGGCTGGCCGCCGCCGCCGGGGAACTCCCAGTCGATGTCGATGCCGTCGAACACGCCTGCCGCGGTTCCGGGGCCGCCGGCATTGGATCCCGCATCGAAGGGCAGGTTGCCCTTGATGTAGAGATTGATGCACGAGCTGACCAGCTGCTTGCGCAGCGCGTCGGTGGACGCGGCCTTGCTGAACCACTTCGACCACGTCCAGCCGCCCAGCGAAATCACCACCTTCAGGTTGGGATACTTCGCCTTGAGCTTCTTGAACTGGTTGAAGTTGCCCTTCAGCGGGCCCGTCTTGCCGTTCTCCGCGCCCCAGACGTCACCCTTGCCGTCCACCGACTCGTTGCTGGCAAAACCCTTCTGGTAGTCGGCCCAGCCGTCGCCGCCCGTGCCGGCGGCAGGATCGCTGGGATTGGTGGCACCCGGCTCCGTCTTGGTGATGATGTCGCACTCGTAGCCACCGTTCTTCGCATACAGGTTGCCGAAGGCGTAGTTGACGAAGGTGAGCTTCTTGGCCGCGCCGGACGTATCGATGTTCTTGACCTGATAGTTGCGGTCATAGATGCCCCACTGCGCGAAATAGCTGCCGAGCTGGTATTGGCCGGCAGGAGCGGGCGACGGTGCGGGAGTTGGCGAAGGCGTTGGTGCAGGCGTCGGCGTTGGCGCGGGTGCGGGAGCGGGAGCGGGAGCGGGAGCGGGTGTGGGTGTGGGTGTGGGTGAAGGTGTCGGCGCAGGTGCTGGTGCAGGTGCAGGTGCAGGCGTCGGTGCTGGTGCAGGCGCAGGCGCAGGAGCAGGAGCAGGAGCAGGAGCAGGAGCAGGAGCAGGAGCAGGAGCAGGAGCAGGAGCAGGAGCAGGAGCAGGAGCAGGAGCAGGAGCAGGTGCAGGTGCAGGTGCTGGTGTGCCACCGCTGCAGCTGCCCAGATCCGCCCACACGCCGTACTGCCCGGATTGCGCGGGGTTCTCACCTTGCGTCCACCACTTGTTCTGATAGTTGCGGCCCTGGTAAGTCACCTTCGTTCCGGGCGATGCATACGTCGCGGTAGACGACCACGCTGCGTAACAGCCGGAGGGCGAAGGTGCGGGTGCCGGGGATGGCGCTGGTGCCGGCGAAGGCGTTGGCGATGGCGTCGGCGCGGGCGAAGGTGCGGGGCTTGGCGCTGGCGCAGGTGCGGGAGCCGGCGTGCCGCCGCTGGACGGGCCGAGGTCCTTCCACAACGTCGGGCTGGAGGAAGGCGTCCATCCGGCACCGACGTAAGCGGTATGCGTCTGAAGCGCCTGGTAGTCGTGCCCGTTGTAGGAGACGAGTGCGCCGGCCTGATACGTCGCGCCCTCTTGCCAGGGTGCATTGGCCGCCCATACCGCCGAGGAAAAAGCTGCCCACACCGCTAACGCAAGTAGCGGCCTGCCAAGCTTCGCATTCATGGTTTTTACCCCTTGAGCAGAGCTGTCCACCACGCATGCCCACGGGCATGTCGGGTTGTCTTTGCGCGTTTTAGACGCCTATTTGGGGCGTCGAAATAAATCATGGGATAAGTGAATGACCTGTGATCCCAAATAATGCTTTTGAATTAGCGAACTGCGCGTTTCTCTTTTGCAGAAAAGGCGTGTGCAGGCGCGTAAATGTACGCGTTAATTCGTCCGCTGATTTGCGTGTATGAATTAGGTGGATTCGCCGCGTGGATTGGAAGTGCAAGGCGCGTAAATCAACGGGTTGCGATTTACCTGTAATTACGCTGACTTTCCAAGGACGAGCAGATGTCCCCCGTAATGATTCGCGAGGACCATGCGTAATAATGCGAGCGAGTCATCCGTATATATAAGGATGGCTTTGTATCGCGCGTGTTAGTTGCCGTTTCCGATGGTCGGAATATTTTTTTACTTAAGTTAATTTGGCGTGCGTGATCGCCAGGCCGGAAAGGCTTGCTTGGGCTCGCGCAATCGAACAAAGACACGCAGCGCGCAAGTCAGTCCTAGGAAAAAAGCGGGCGAAGGACGCGCCTCAATCCGTCTGCAGTTCCGCCACGAAATCGTAGATGTCGCCGCGATACCACGAGGTGGTGAACTCCACCACGCGGCCGTCGTCGAGGAAGCTGCGCCGTTCGATGTTGAGTCCCGCGCTGCCGGCGGGCACGTGCAGCAGGCGCGCCTGCTGCGCGCCCAGCGACACCGCGCGCAGCCGCTGCAAGGCGCGGCGCGGACGCGCGCCGAGTGTTTCGAGCACCTGATAGAGCGAGTCCTGCACGATGGTCGGGTCGGGCAGGATGCTCGCGGGCACCACGCTGCGCTCGATCGCCAGCGGTTCTTCCTTCGCATAGCGCACGCGGTGCAGGCGCGCCACCAGCACGCCGGGCGAGAGATTCAACGCCATCGATTCCTCGGGCGTCACCTCGCCGATGATGCGCTCGGAGAATTCGGAACGCGGGTTGAGCCCGCGCGCGCGCAAATCCTCGGTAAAGCTGGTGAGGCGCGACATCGGCTTGATGATGCGCTCGGCGACGAAGGTGCCCGCGCCGTGGCGCTGGTTGAGCAGGCCTTCTTCCACCAGTCCGGAAATCGCCTTGCGCACGGTGACGCGCGAAAGCTGCAGCAGGCGGGAAAGATCGCGCTCGCTGGGCAGCGCCTGGCCCGGCTCGATGTCGCGGTGTTCCACCACGTTGCGGATGGCCCGGCGCAGGCGCAGATAGGCCAGCGGCTGGCTGGTGGCGGGGTCGCGGCTGAGCCGGCGGTATTCGTTGACGAGGGCGGTTTCCATACCTAAACGATACCAATGACCATACCAATCTGGCAATCGACTGTTTTGGTGCGGCTTTTGGGTGGTACCAGTTTTATGCCCCAAACCTTGCCCAATGAAGGCTCCCGGCCCGCGCCCGGGGAACTGGTGTTGTCTGGTATGTCACTGGTACGATCAACGGGCAACGTACGTGGTATGCATGCCACGCACTGGCCCCACGCATCGCCTCGAGGTGACTGAAGTGACTGCTTCTCCCCAGCCGGTCGACACGTTTGACCTGGTGATTTTCGGCGGCACCGGCGACCTTGCCCTGCGCAAGCTCCTGCCCGCGCTCTACCACCGCTACACCGACGGCCAGATCCCCAACGACAGCCGCATCATCGGCATTGCCCGCGAAGGCCTGGACGACGAGGGCTACCGGGACAACCTGCGCAAGGTGCTGGTGAAGGACGGCAACGGCAAGAAGGTGGAGGATTTCCTCAAGCTGGTCGGCTACCGCTCGCTCGACGCGCGCAAGGACGACGGCTGGGATGACTTCGCCAAGCTGATGGGCAAGGACGCGGACCGCATCCGCGTGTTCTACCTCTCCACCTCGCCCGACCTGTTCGTCGACATCTGCAATCGCCTGGGCAAGTACGACCTCAACAAGGGCAAGTCGCGCGTGGTGCTGGAAAAGCCCATCGGCCACGACCTCAAGAGCGCCAACCAGATCAACGACGACGTCGGCCGTTTCTTCGACGAGTCGCAGACCTTCCGCATCGACCACTACCTTGGCAAGGAAACGGTGCAGAACCTGCTGGCGCTGCGCTTCGGCAACGCGCTGTTCGAGCCGCTGTGGAACGCCGAGCACATCGACCACGTGCAGATCACCGTGGCCGAAACGCTGGGCGTGGGCCAGCGCGCGGGCTACTACGACCACGCCGGCGCGCTGCGCGACATGGTGCAGAACCATATCCTGCAGCTGCTGTGCATGCTGGCGATGGAGCCGCCCTCCTCGCTCGCGCCCGACGCGGTGCGCGATGAAAAACTGAAGGTGCTGCGCTCGCTCAAGCCGATCACGGAAAGCAATTTCGCGCAGCTCACCGTGCGCGGCCAGTACCGCGCCGGTTCGGCGGACGGCCAGGCCGTGCCGGGTTATCTCGACGAACTGAAGGACCACAAGTCCAACACCGAAACCTTCGTGGCGGTGAAGGCGGAGATCGCCAACTGGCGCTGGGCCGGCGTGCCGTTCTACCTGCGCACGGGCAAGCGCCTGCCCGAACGCGTGTCGGAGATCACGGTGGTGTTCAAGGCCGTGCCGCATTCCATCTTCGATGCCGCCGCCGGCCCGCTGCAGCAGAACCGCCTGGTGCTGCGCCTGCAGCCGGACGAGGACATCAAGCTGTGGCTGACCATCAAGCATCCGGGGCCGGGCGGCCTGCGGCTGCGCCATGTGCCGCTGGACATGAGCTTCGCCGAAGCCTTCGGCGCCTCGCAGCCCGATGCGTACGAGCGCCTGCTGCTGGACGTGGTGCGCGGCAATCCCACGCTGTTCATGCGCCGCGACGAAGTGGAGGCCGCATGGCGCTGGGCCGATCCCATCCTGGCCGCGTGGGCGGAAAGCGGCGAAGCGCCGCGTCCGTACACGTCGGGCACCTGGGGCCCGAGCGCGGCGGTGGCGCTGATCGAGCGCGACGGCCGCACCTGGAACGAGGACAGTGACTAAGCCCTCGTTCGGTTTGGTGCAAGGCGATGCACGGGCGTTTCACCCGTGCGTCGCAAGCCGGCTCCTAGACTTCGACGCCTACCCTTTTCTGCGCCGCGTGTGTGCTTCCGCGCAGTTTCCTCTTCTCGCTCACCATGCCTGACACCCTCAACGTCACCACCCACAGCTTCACCGATTGCGACGCGTTGGCCGTCGCGCTGGCCGAACGCATCGCCGAGCGTCTGCGAGAAGGCATTGCCGAACGCGGCAGCGCGCTGCTCGCGGTGTCCGGCGGCAGCACGCCGCGCCACTTCTTCGAGAAACTCTCGCGCCAGTCGCTGGACTGGGCGAAGGTGGTGGTGACCCTGGTCGACGAGCGCTGGGTACCCGAGAGCAGCGAGCGTTCCAATGCCGCGATGGTGAAGGAACTGCTGCTGCAGCACGCCGCCACCGCGGCGCAGTTCGTGCCGCTCTACACCGATGCGCCGACGCCGGAAGCCGGCCTCGCCACGGTGCGTGCGCGCATGGCCTCGCTGGCCCTGCCTTTCGATGCGGTGATTCTCGGCATGGGCAACGACGGCCACACGGCCTCGTTCTTCCCCGAGGGTGATCGCCTGCCCGAAGCGCTCGACCTCAACAACAGCGCGCGCGTGCTGCCCATGCGTGCGCCGGGCGCCGGCGAGCCGCGCATCACCTTTACCTTGTCCGCCCTGCTCGATACGCGCGCGCTGGTGCTGCATATCGAAGGCGAAGCCAAGCGGCAGCTGCTGGCGGATGCGCGCCTTGGCCTGGGCGACGCCGCGAATTTCCCGGTGCGCTCGGTGCTGACCCAGCAGCGCGTGCCGGTGGCCGTGTACTGGTGCCCCTGAGGCACCGCGGCCTCACCTGATGAATGGGCGCGCCCGCGCGCCCGATGATCTTCCCGGAGTTCGACCATGAGTGTGCTGCACCCCGTTCTTGCCGAAGTCACCGAACGCCTGCGCGAGCGCAGCCGCGAATCGCGTGCGCAATACCTGCGCCGCATCGAGGCGGCGCAGGGCAATGGCCCGCATCGCGAGCGCCTGTCGTGCGGCAACCTGGCCCACGGTTTCGCCGCGTGCGGCGTCACCGACAAGGAGCGCCTGCGCGAAGGGCATACGCCCAACCTCGCCATCGTCAACGCGTACAACGACATGCTCTCGGCGCATCAGCCGTACGAGCGTTATCCGGAACTGATCCGCAACGTGGCGCGCGAAGCCGGCATCACGGCGCAGATGGCCGGCGGCGTGCCGGCGATGTGCGACGGCGTCACGCAGGGCCGGCCGGGCATGGAGCTGTCGCTGTTCTCGCGCGACCTGATCGCCATGGCCACCGCCGTGTCGCTCTCGCACGACATGTTCGACGGCGCGATGTACCTGGGGATATGCGACAAGATCGTGCCCGGCCTCCTGATCGGCGCGCTGAGCTTCGGCCATCTGCCCGGCATCTTCGTGCCCAGCGGCCCGATGCCCAGCGGCATCAGCAACGAGCAGAAATCCAAGGTGCGCCAGGCCTATGCCGAGGGCAAGGCCACCAAGGCCGAGCTGCTGGAAGCCGAGGCCGCGTCGTACCACGCGCCCGGCACCTGCACCTTCTACGGCACCGCCAACTCCAATCAGATGCTGATGGAGATCATGGGCCTGCACCTGCCAGGCTCCAGCTTCGTCGCGCCCGATACGCCGCTGCGCGACGCGCTGACGCGCGAGGCCGTGCTGCGGGTGGCGGAACTGAGCGCGCCGGGTTCGTCCTACCTGCCGCTGGGCCACATCATCGACGAGCGCGCCATCATCAACGGCGTGATCGGCCTGCATGCCACGGGCGGCTCGACCAATCACCTGCTGCATCTGGTGGCCATCGCGCGCGCGGCGGGCATCGAGTTGCGCTGGGACGATTTCGACGCGCTGTCCTCGGTGATTCCGCTGCTGGCGCGCGTGTATCCCAACGGCTACGCCGACGTGAACCAGTTCCACGAAGCCGGCGGCATGGCGTTCCTGATCGACCAGCTGTTGAGCCAGGGCCTGCTGCACGCCGACGTGCGCACGGTGTTCGGCACCGGTCTGGACGGCTATGCGCAGGTGCCGCACCTGGACGAGCACGGCGCGCTGGCGTGGTCGCCGGTGTCGAAGGAAAGCGGCAATCGCGGCGTGCTGCGCGGCGTGGCCGAACCGTTCCGCGCGGACGGCGGCCTGCGCATGCTGTCGGGCAACCTGGGTCGCGCGGTGATCAAGGTGTCGTCCGTGCCGGAGGACCGCCTCGTCATCGAAGCGCCCGCCATCGTGTTCCACGACCAGGACGACGTGCGCAAGGCGTTCGAGCGCGGCGAGCTCAATCGCGACTTCGTCGCCGTGGTGCGCTTCCAGGGTCCGCAGGCCATCGGCATGCCCGAGCTGCACAAGCTCACGCCGACGTTGTCGGTGCTGCAGGACCGCGGCCACCGCATCGCGCTGCTCACCGATGGCCGCATGTCCGGCGCGTCCGGCCGCGTGCCGGCCGCGATCCACGTGACGCCGGAAGCGCAGGACCTGGGCCCCATCGCGCGCATCCGCGAGGGCGACATCATTCGCCTGGACGCCGTGGAAGGCCGTCTGGAGGTGCTGGTGGATGCCGCCGAATTCGCCGCGCGCACGCCGGCGACGGCCGATCTTTCCGCGCATCAGTTCGGCCTGGGGCGAGAGCTGTTCGGCATGTTCCGCCGCAACGCCACCACCGCCGATCTCGGCGCGGGCGTGTTCTGATCCACATTCACTTTTTACGGAACGCCATGAGCATCGAAACCAAGCAGAAACAGGTCGAGTCCACCCTACGCCTTGCGCCGGTGGTTCCCGTGGTGATCATCGACGACGCCCGCCAGGCGGTGCCGATGGCGCGCGCGCTGGTGGCCGGCGGCATCCCCGCCATCGAAGTGACCTTGCGCACGGCCGCCGCACTCGATGCGATCAAGGCCATTGCCGATGAAGTGGAGGGCGCGGTGGTCGGCGTCGGCACCGTGCTCAGCGCCAAGGATCTGCGCGCCGCGCACAAGGCCGGTGCGAAGTTCGCAGTGTCGCCGGGCGTGTCGCCGGGCCTGCTGGACGCGGCCGACGACAGCGAACTGCCGCTGCTGCCGGGCGCGGCCACGGCCAGCGAAGTGATGACGCTGCTCGAGCGCGGCTATCGCTTCCTCAAGTTCTTCCCGGCCGTGCCCGCGGGCGGCCACAAGCTGCTTGGCGCGTGGGCGAGTCCGCTGCCGCAGATCAAATTCTGCCCCACCGGCGGCATCAGCCTGAGCAGCGCACCGGATTTCCTCTCCCTGCCGAACGTGGTGTGCGTGGGCGGCTCGTGGCTCACGCCCGCCAACAAGCTGCACGGCGGCGACTGGGCCGGCATCGAGGCGCTGGCGCGCGAGGCCGCGGCGCTGCGCTAAGGCGTGGCGTCCACGCGCGGCCACGACTGCGCGGGCGCATCGCCGCCTTCCACGTAATCCAGGCGGATGACCTTGCCCTGCGCATCGTGTACCGGCTGGAAGTAACTCAGTTCATCGGGCACGAAATACAGACGGCCTTGCGCGGTGGCCTGCAACGGCACCGCGTGGCGGCCGGTGCGCTGTGCGAACAACTGGCCGTCTTTCACGCTGAGCGTTTCCAGCGTCGCGCCGTCGATGCGGTAGCTGCCTTGCAGTGCATCGAGTTCGGCCTTTGATAGCGAAACGGCCACGGGCGTGTCGTAAGGTTCGCCCATCGCCAGCGCGGCGAGTCGGCGCGCCAGGGTGCGCGCATCGGTGTGGTCGTCGTTCGCGAGCACCACCACGGTGACCTGCGCCGAGGGCACGTAAGCCACCGCGGAAGCGAAGCCATCGATCTGCCCGGTGTGGCCGATCATCGGCTTGCCCCGCACCTGCCACAGATAGACGCCCAGGCCGTAGGGATGCGCGGACGTCACTCCGGCTGGCAGGGAGGCCGGCGTGGTCATCTGCGCGAACCAGGCGTTGCCGATGACCTTCCCGCCGGTCAGCGCGCGCATCCAGTGGAACAGATCCTCCGCCGTGGACACGAAGGCGCCAGCGGCGGCCGGCACCGAGGCGTTGATGTAGGACGCATTGCGCACGCCGTGGTCGGGCGTATCCGTGGTGTAGCCGGCCACGCGGCCCGGAATGATGGCCGCGTTGTCGCCGTAGCCGGTCTGGCGCAGGCCCAGCGGCTCCAGCAATTGCTCGCGGATGGCTTCGTGCCAGGGCTTGCCGGTGACCTTTTCGATCACCGCGCCGAGCACGGCGTAGCCGCCGTTGGAGTACGACTGTTGCGTGCCGGGCGCGAATGCCGGATCGCGACTGGCCACCTGGGCCAGCAGCGTGGCGGTATCCAGCTTGCGCGCGAAAAAGCCGGGCTGTGGATTCTTCGCCACATCGGAAATGCCGGCGGTGTGGTTGAGCAGCTGCCGCAGCCGGATGTGCGAAGCGTTGGGGAAGTCGGGCAAGTATTTGTCGAGCGTGTCATCCAGTGACACGCGTCCCTGCTCGGCGAGCTTCAGCACCTCGGCCGCCGTGAACATCTTGGTGATGGAGGCGATGCGATAGACCTGCCCCGTGCGCAGCGGCACGCCCAGCTCGATCTCGGCGCTGCCGCGCGCGGCATGGAACAGCACACGGTCGCCGCGGGCGATCAGCAGCTCCATGCCGGGTGCATCGGGACGCGCCGTCTGATCCAGCAAGGCTTGCGCCTGCGTGGCCACCGCGGCATCCGACGGCGAGCCGCCGGCCGCGGCCGCGAGTGTCGAGAAGGCCACGGCGGCCGCCAGCGCCCAACGTGCCATGCGTCGTGCCGGGCTTCGTGTTGTCGCTGCCATCGGGTGTACCTCTGCGTGCATCAGGCGGCCGCCACGTTGCAAAACCGCGGACAGCGACGAGGCGCGTTACGGAGCGGGCGCCGGCGTCGTCTGCACGCACTGCGCCACCTGTTCGAAGTACCAGGTGTCGTCCTCGTTGAAGTTCGAGTAGTACGTGGCCACCGTGTGGTCGCCCACCGGCTTGATGTCCACCAGCGCCACGGCGGGACCGTTTTCGGTCTGGTGGATCTCGATGGTGGTGCCGGTGTACAGCACGTAGGACTCCAGATGTACGGGCTTTCTGCCCCAGGCGTCGGCGACGCACGATGCGATGTCGGCCGCGCTGCCCGCGCCCGCATACGAGGCGGTGGGCTTGGAATTGCGCAGGCTGCCCGCGCTGGAGCAAGCGGCGAGCAGGGTGACGGCAAGGGCGAGGACCACAAATCGTTTCATCGAAGGTCTTCCATCGGTGGGGTGAGGGCTGTGGGGCGTTGAGGCATGCCGGCGCTTGCGGCCCATGGTACGTGTGCGCCGCCGTCATGCCCATGCATGATGCAAACGCGCTACCCATGGCTCGCACTTAGAGCCTGTTCACGATCTCCGCGTAGCCCGCGTTGTTCTTGAGTGGCTGCCCGGCGGCACCGCGTGGCGCAGCGCCTGCCTGGTGGGCAGGTCAAGCCGCGCGGTGCCGTTGGGCGGCCACTCAAGAACAACCCTTCGGGCCGGGTCTGTTTGCCCCCAGGCCGGCGTCATCACTCGGTCGTGTACGGACGTACACTCCCTCGCTCTTCCTTGCCCTGCGCGCAAACAGCTCCCGGCGCGGGCCACGCGGAGATCGTGAACAGGCTCTTACGCGGCCATAACGACACAGGGTGTTCAATGCGCGCACCTGACGGAGGGATACCCATGAACAAACGCATCGGCAGCATCGGTACGGCCTGCGTGGCCATCGCCCTGAGCCTGGCCTGCAGCACCGGCGGCGCGCAGGACCTGGGCAAGCTCGGCAGCATGATCCCCGGCGGCGGCGGTTCGCTGACCTCCGGCAGCATGGGCAACGTGGCGGGCCTGCTGGAGTACTGCGTGAAGAACAACTACCTCGGCGGCAACTCGGGCGCCTCGGGCATCCAGAGCCAGCTGATGGGCAAGCTCAGTGGCGGTTCCAACTCGTCCAGCAACAGCACGGGCTCGAGCACCAGCGACATGCTCGGCCAGCTCACCGGCAGCAAGAAGAAATCCTCCGACAGCAGCAGCTCGGGCGGCGCGACGAACGACCCCGGCTATCTCAACGGCGCCAAGGGCATCCTGCAGGGCAGCAACGGCCAGACCACGGACCTGTCGAGCCTTGGCGGCGGCAACAGCGACCTGAAGTCCCAGCTCACCACCAAGGTGTGCGACACCGTGCTGAAGCAGGGCAAGTCGTTCCTGAAGTAAGTCGGAGCACGGCAGGGGCGCAGCCTTGCGCTCCTGCCATCGCGGGACTAGCGACCGCGGCGCAGCCGCCGCTCGTCCCGCGCCACGTAGATGCCCGCCGCCAGCACCATCAGCGCCAGCAGATACCAGGTGATCAGGTAGCTCAGGTGGTTGTTGGGAAACGCGATGACGGTGAGCCCGCCTTGCGGCCACGCCGGCTTGCCGGCGTCGCGCGTGCCGGGTGCCGCATCCTGGTCCACGAAATATGGCGCTACATGGCTGAGCCCGCGCGCCGCGGCGATGGCGGTCACGTCGCGCGTGTACCAGCTGTCGCGTGACGGGTCGTTATGGCGGAACGGGCGCGGCGATTCGCTGATGCGCAGCAGGCCGGTCACGCTAGTGTCGCCGGTCGGGCCGCGTGCGCAGCTGCCCTTGATGCCGCACCAGTCGGTGGGCACGAAGCCGCGGTTGACCAGCACGATCGAACCATCCGCCTGCTGCAGCGGCGTGAGCAGCCAGTAGCCGGTGCCATAGTCCGTCGCCGTCCACACCAGGGTTTGCTTGTCGTGCAGGAAGGCGCCGTGCAGCGTCATGTGGCGATACTCGGCGGACTGCGCATCCACGCCGGGCCATTCGGCCGGGCCCGGTGCTGCGACCGGTGGCGCATGCACGCGCGCATCCACGCGTGCGATCAGGTCGCGCTTCCAGCCCAGCCGATAGACCTGCCAGGTGCCCAGCGCCACGAAGCCGGCGAACAGCACCACGCCAAGAAAGGCCAGCAAGGCCAGCGCCACGGGGCCGCGCGGCTGGCGGCCCGGTTCTTCAGCAACACTCATCGGGAACCACGTCTCTGGATGGGGTGTGGATCGTCAGGGCAGGTTCGACGGATCCATCATCGACGGCATCATGTTGCTGTTGAGGTGATACATGATCCAGATCGACCCGCTCAGCGTGATGACCACCAGCACGATGGTAAACACCAGCGCGAGCATGTTCCAGCCGCCTTCCGATTTCGCGTTCATGTGCAGGAAGTAGATCATGTGCACCACGATCTGCACCGCCGCCAGCCCCAGGATGATCACCGCCGCCGTGCTCGACTTGGTGATGACGTGTCCCATCACCAGCCAGAACGGAATGACGGTGAGCACCACCGACAGCACGAAGCCCGTCGCGTAGCCGCCCAGGGTGGCGTGGATGCCGAAATCCTCCTCGTCGTGGCCGTGGTCGCCGCCGTGGGCGTGCAACTCGTCATGCGCACTCATGGCAGCACTCCCATCAGATAGACGAAGCTGAAGACGCCCACCCACACCACGTCGAGGAAGTGCCAGAACATCGACAGGCACAGCAGGCGGCGCTTGTTGGCGGTGATCAGGCCCTTCCTCAGCACCTGCGTGATCAACACCACCAGCCAGATCAGGCCGCAGGTGACGTGCAGGCCATGCGTCCCCACCAGGGTGAAGAACGAGGACAGGAAGGCGCTACGCTGCGGCCCCGCGCCGATCGAGATGAGGTGCGCGAACTCGCGCAGCTCCAGCGTGATGAAGCCCGCGCCCAGCAGGCCGGTGATCACCAGCCACACCAGCATCGGGTTCTGGCGGTTGCGCTGCATCGCCAGCACGGCGAAGCCGTAGGTGATGGAGGAAAGCAGCAGCAAGGTGGTGTTCACCGCCACCGCCGGCAGCTCCAGCACCTCCTGCGCCGTGGGCCCGCCCGCGTATTCGCGGCCCAGCACGCCATAGGCGGCGAACAGGCAGGCGAACACCAGGCAGTCGCTCATCAGGTACACCCAGAACCCCAGCAACGTACCGTTGACCGGGTGGTGTTCCGCCGTGTCGTAAAAGGCCAGCGGCTTCGCCGGGCCGCTACCGGGGAGAGTCGTCGATATCTCAGACATGGCTGGCCAGCAGCTCCGTTCGGGATGCTTCGGTGCGGGTCACTTCCTCCGACGACAGGTAATAGTCGCGGTGGTAGTTGAAGGTATGGCCGATCGCCACCGCCAGCAGCGCGATGAAGGACACCGCCGCCAGCAGCCACATGTACCAGATCATGGCGAAGCCGAACACGAAGCTCAGCCCGCCCATGATGATGCCTGCGCCGGTGTTGAGCGGCATGTGGATCGGCACGAAGCCGCCGATGGGCCGCTGGTAGTGGTGCTTCTTCATCATCCACCACGCGTCGTGGTCATGCACCAGCGGCGTGAAGGCGAAGTTGTACTTCGGCGGCGGCGAGGAGGTGGACCACTCCAGCGTGCGGCCATCCCACGGATCGCCCGTGGTATCGCGCAGCTTGTCGCGGTTCCTGAAGCTCACGACGAACTGGATGATGTTGCACGCGATGCCCAGCGCGATCAGCAAGGCGCCGAACGCCGCGATCTGGAACCAGATCTGCAGCGAGGGATCGTCGAAATGGCTGAGCCGGCGCGTGACGCCCATCAGGCCGAGCACGTACAGCGGCATGAAGGCGAAGTAGAAACCCACCACCCAGAGCCAGAACGAGCACTTGCCCCAGAACGGATCGAGCCGGAAGCCGAACGCCTTGGGGAACCAGTAGGTGATGCCGGCGAACAGGCCGAACAGCACGCCACCGATGATCACGTTGTGGAAGTGCGCGATCAGGAACAGGCTGTTGTGCAGCGAGAAATCCGCCGGCGGCACCGCCAGCAGCACGCCGGTCATGCCGCCGATCACGAAGGTGACCATGAAGGCCACCGTCCACATCATCGGCAGCTGGAACTCCACCCGCCCGCGGTACATGGTGAACAGCCAGTTGAAGATCTTCGCGCCGGTGGGGATCGAGATGATCATGGTGGTGATGCCGAAGAACGAGTTGACGCTCGCGCCCGACCCCATGGTGAAGAAGTGGTGCAGCCACACCAGGTACGACAGCACGGTGATCACTACCGTGGCGTACACCATCGAGGCGTAGCCGAACAACGGCTTGCGGCTGAAGGTGGCGGTGACTTCGGAGAAGATGCCGAACGCCGGCAGGATCAGGATGTAGACCTCCGGATGTCCCCAGATCCAGATCAGGTTCACGTACATCATGGCGTTGCCGCCAAGCTCGGTGGTGAAGAAGTTGGTGCCGGCGTAGCGGTCCAGCGCCAGCAGCGCGAGCACGGCGGTGAGCACCGGGAAGGCCGCCACGATCAGCACGTTGGTGCACAGCGCCGTCCAGGTGAACACCGGCATCTTCATCATGGTCATGCCGGGCGCGCGCATCTTCACGATGGTCACCAGCAGGTTGATGCCGGACAGCAAGGTTCCCACGCCCGCTATCTGCAAGGCCCATATGTAGTAATCCACGCCCGCATCGGGGCTGGACACGATGTCCGACAGCGGCGGATAGGCCAGCCAGCCGGTGCGCGCGAACTCGCCGATGAACAGCGAGGCCATCACCAGCATGGCGCCGGCCACCGTCATCCAGAAACTGAAGTTGTTGAGAAAGGGAAACGCCACGTCGCGCGCGCCGATCTGCAGCGGCATGACGAAGTTCATCAGGCCCGTCACCATAGGCATGGCGACGAAGAAGATCATGATCACGCCGTGCGCGGTGAAGATCTGGTCGTAATGCTCCGGCGGCAGGTAGCCGTGCGAATCTCCGAAGGAGATCGCCTGCTGGGCGCGCATCATGATCGCGTCCGAGAAGCCGCGCAGCAGCATCACGAAGCCCAGGATCATGTACATGATGCCGATCTTCTTGTGGTCGATGCTGGTGAACCACTCGCGCCACAGGTAGCCCCACAGCCTGAAGTAGGTGATGGCGCCCAGCAGCGCGATGCCGCCGATGGCGACCGCCACGAACGTATACACGACGATGGGCTCGTGCAGCGGCAGCGAGTCCAGCGTGAGTCGACCGAAGATCAGCTTGGCGAGGTCGGTTTGGGCAAGCATCGTGGACACCACCGGATGGAAGGATCAGTCGGAGTGGGGATGGTCAGCCATGGCGGCCATGCCGCGGGTCGATGCGGGTTGCAGCATCACACCCGAGTCGCTGGTCTCGTGCGGGCTCAGGTCCATGCGCGTCATGCACGAGGGGCTTTCCGGATCCACGCACTTGGTGAGGATGGCGCGGTAAAGGCCCGGCTCCACCGTGGCGTAGTACGTCACCGGGTCGTTTTCGCTGGGCTGGGCCAGCTTCACGTAGGCCTCACGGCTGAGGTCGCCGCCGCCGGCCTTGGCCTTCTGCACCCATTGCGCGAAGCCTTCCTCGCTGACGCCGTGGAAGAGGAAATGCATGCCCGAGAAACCGTGGCCGCTGTAGTTGGCCGAGAAGCCCTGGAATTCGCCGGGCGCATTGATCACGGCCTGCAGCTGCGTCTCCATGCCGGGCATGGCGTAGATCTGCCCGGCCAGCGCGGGGATGAAGAACGAGTTCATCACCGAGGAGGCGGTGATCTTGAACTGGATCGGGCGATCCACCGGCGCGGCCAGTTCGTTCACGGTGGCAATGCCTTGCTCCGGGTATATGAACAGCCATTTCCAGTCGAGCGCGACCACGTTGACCTGCAGCGGTCGCGCGCCGGCCGGCATCGGGCGGTGGGCGGCGACGCGTTCGAGCGGACGATAGGGATCGAGCTTGTGCGTGCTGACCCAGGTGATCGCGCCCAGCGCGATGATGATCAGCAGCGGCGCGGCCCAGATCAGCAGTTCGAGGATGGTGGAGTGATCCCAGTCGGGATCGTAGGTGGCCTTCTTGTTGGATGCGCGGAAATGCCAGGCGAACAGCAGCGTGAGCACGATCACCGGCACGATGATCAGCAGCATCAGCACCGTCGAGGTGATGATCAGGTTGCGCTGCTGCACCGCGAGGTCGCCCGATGGCGACATCAATACGGATTGGCAACCCGCAAGCAGCAGGGCGACAGATACGAGCAGTCCACGGAAAGCCTTCATAGACATACCGACGGCGCAACGAGTGTGGAGAACGGTACGCCAGTCGGCGCGAAACCGGAACAGGCAACATTCCAAGTGACGCGAGTGGCGCGGTAGTGCCATAGTGTGGCTCGGAACTTCCCCAGACATATTCCTTCTTCCCGGGTAATGACTATGTCAAGCACGTTCCCTGAGCACGGCGCGGGCCACACGGTAGAGGACATCGGGCGCATCCAGGCGCACGCGAAGGTTGCACCGGGCGAGATCGCCGTCGGCGTCATCATCGGGCGCACCTCCGAACACTTCGACTTCTTCGTGTTCGGCATTTCCTGCGTGCTGGTCTTTCCCTCCCTGCTGTTCCCGTTCGCCAGTCCGTTGAACGGCATGCTTTACGCCTTCACGATCTTTTCACTGGCCTTCCTCGCGCGGCCCTTCGGCACGGCGCTCTTCATGAGTTTCCAGCGGCGCTGGAGCCGCGGCATCAAGCTCACCATCGCGCTGTTCCTGCTCGGCAGCGCCACGGCGGGCATGGCCTTCCTGCCTGGTTATAGGGTGATCGGCGATTGGTCGATCGGCCTGCTGGTGTTGTTCCGCATCCTGCAGGGCATCGCCCTGGGCGGCTCGTGGGATGGCCTGCCCTCCCTGCTCGCCCTCAACACGCCGCCGCAGCGTCGCGGCTGGTACGCCATGCTCGGCCAGCTCAGCGCGCCGATCGGTTTCATGGTGGCGGGCGCCCTGTTCCTGTTCCTGCACAGCAACCTCAGCGACGAAGACTTCATCGACTGGGGCTGGCGCTATCCGTTCTTCGTCGCCTTCGCCATCAACGTGGTGGCCTTGTTTGCCCGCCTGCGCCTGGTGGTGACGGAGGAATACACCGTCGCGATGGAAGAGCGCGAACTGGAACCCATCGGCATCGTCGAGCTGCTGCGCACGCAGGGCTACAACATCTTCATCGGCGCGTTCGCCGCGCTGGCGAGCTATGCGCTGTTCCACCTGGTGACGATCTTCCCGCTGTCGTGGATCGTCCTCGGTTCCACGCAGTCGGTGAATGCCGTGCTGGTGGCGGAAATCATCGGCGCCTGCGCGTGCATCGTGGGCATGATCATCTCCGGCCTGCTGGCGGACCGCATCGGCCGGCGCACGACACTCGGAACCATGGCGGCCTTGATCGCCATCTTCGCCTTGCTCACGCCCTGGCTGCTCGGCGGCGGCAAGCTGGGGCAGGACGCCTTCATCATCCTGGGCTTTGGCGGTCTGGGCCTGTCGTACGGGCAGGCGGCCGGCAGCGTTACGTCCAATTTCGAGATGCGCCTGCGCTACGCCGGCGCAGCACTCACCACCGACTTCGCCTGGCTGATCGGTGCGGCCTTCGCTCCGCTGGTGGCTTTGGGTTTGTCCACGCGCTTCGGACTGGTGGCGGTCAGCGCCTATCTGCTCTCCGGCGTGATCTGCACCTTGCTGGCCTTGCGTGTGAATCGCGCGCTGGCGGCGCGGGAATAAGGCGCGTGTGAGAACTCACGACGGCGCGTATCGACGCGCCGTCGTGGTATCGCGTGCGCTCAGCGCTGCTCCGGCGCCCACCCTTCCAGTTGCGCCGCAAAGCGGGCGTGAGCGGCCAGGTCCACCGGTTTGTGCGTGACGGTGCGCGTGGCGGGTTGATCGCTGAGCGAAACGCCCGGCCGCCACGCATGGGCGGGGCGGATGGGGCGCGCCGTGAAGCCGCCGCCGCAGTTGGGGCACACGTTGTGCAGCGCGTCCACGCAATCGCGGCAGTAGGTGCACTCGTACGAGCAGATCATGGCCTCGGTCGAGGCCGGCGGCAGCGTCTTGTTGCACTGCTCGCAGGTGGGACGCAGTTCCAGCATGAGGTGTCCTCGGTCGTGGGGTGCGCATGGTGATCAGGTGTTGGGCGAGCGGCGGGCCACTCATTTCAGCGCGCCAGGCCGAAGCCTTCGTCGATCCATCCGGTCAGGCCGCCGATCATCTCCTTCACCGGCCGCCCCAGCTGCGCCAGTTTCACCGCCGCCTTGTTGGCGCCATTGCAGTGCGGCCCCGCGCAATACACCACGAACAAGGTATCGGACGGGTACTCGGCCAGCCGCTGCTCGCTGATCATGCGCGTGGGCAGGTTCACCGCGCCGGGCACGTGGCCGGCGGCGTAGAGCGTGGGCGTGCGGACGTCGAGCAGCACGAAGTCCTTGGTCTCGTGGTTGGAGGCGTAATGGACGTCCGCGCAATCGGTCTCGAAACCCAGGCGGGCCTGGAAATGCGCCAGCGCGTCCTGGCTGGCGGCGGCGGGAACGCGTTGCACCACACTGCTCATCGTCTGGCTCCGTCGGTTGGGATGGCGGCATTGTCGGCACTGGCGCCGCCGGCGAACATTGGCAAGAATGCCATTTACCATGAAAAATCCGCCAAAGCGATCCAGGCGTCCATCCGGGCCACCCAACCGACAGGTGGCCGCCCTGGTGTACGACGGCCTGTGCACGTTCGAGTTCGGCATTGCGGTGGAAATGTTCGGCCTGCCGCGGCCCGAGCTTTCGGAGTGGTACGAGTTCCGGCTGTGCGCGGTCGACCGCGGACCCATGCGCGCGGCGGGCGGCATGCGCGTGCTGGCGGACGACGGTCTCGACACACTGGCCAGCGCCGGCACCATCGTGGTGCCGGGATGGCGCGGCGTCGATGCGCCGCCGCCTGAGCCCTTGCTGGAGGCCCTGCACGCCGCTTACGCACGGGGCGCGCGGCTGCTGTCGTACTGCTCCGGCGTGTTCGTGCTGGCCGCCACCGGCCTGCTGGACGGACGGCGCGCCACCACGCACTGGCGCTACGCGGATGCGCTGGCCCAGCGTTATCCGCGCGTGCACGTCGAGCCCGACGTGCTCTATGTGGACGAGGGCCGCCTGCTCACCTCCGCCGGCAGCGCCGCGGCGCTGGATCTCTCCTTGCATCTGATCCGCCGCGATTACGGCCCCGAGGTGGCCAACGCCGTCGCCCGCCGGGCCGTGGTGCCCGCGCATCGCGATGGGGGGCAGGCGCAGTTCATCCAGTCGCCGATGCCTGCGCAGGGCGATGGGCTGGGCAAGCTGCTGGAATGGATGCGCCGCCATCTCGACCAGCCGCAGCCGGTGGCGTTGCTGGCCGAACGCGCGCGCATGAGCGAGCGCACCTTGTTGCGGCGCTTCGAGGAGGCCACCGGCTGCTCGCCCAAGCAGTGGCTGATCCGCGAACGCCTCGGCCGCGCCCGCGAGCTGCTGGAAGGCAGCGGCATGGGCATGGACCGCGTGGCGCAGGTGTGCGGATTCGGCAGCGCGGATACCCTACGGCACCACTTCCGCCAGCAACTGCAACTGAGCCCGGCACGCTATCGCGAGCGCTTCACCCATCAGCGATAGCGTTCGCGGCCGCAGGACGGCTGACATCAAGGTCCGCTATACCGGCGAAGCCAGCTTCGCCTCCCACAAGGATTCCCCATGGTTTATGTGTTGCTGAGCGTTGTCTGCAGCGTGCTGGTCTCGGTGCTGCTCAAGCTCGCGCGGCGGCTGTCGGTCGACGTGGGCCAGGCCATCGCCTGGAACTACGTCGCCACCAGCGCGTTGACGGCGATGGTGTTCCGCCCGTCGCTGGCGGTGCTGGCCAGTCCGCAGGCGCCGTGGCTGGGCTTCGTCGGCTTGGGCCTGCTGTTGCCGCTGATCTTCCTCGCCCTGGCCGCGTCGGTGCGCAGCGCGGGCATCGTGCGTACGGACGCCGCGCAGCGCTTGTCGCTGCTGATTTCCCTGCTGGCGGCCTTCCTGCTGTTCGGCGAGGCGCTGAGCGCGGGCAAGGCCGTGGGCATCGCGCTGGGCCTGGCGGCGCTGCTGTGCATGGTGTGGCGCGCGGCGCCGGCCGGCGCCAGCCAGGGCGAACGCGGCTGGTTGTGGCCTTGCGTGGTGTTCGTGGGCTTCGGCGTCATCGACATCCTGTTCAAGCGCGTCGCGGTGGCGGGCGCGCCGTTCGAGGCCTCGTTGCAGGCGATGTTCGCGCTTGCCTTCGTGGTGTCGCTGGCGATCCTGCTGTGGCGCCGCTGGCACGACCGCACCTTCTTCACCGTGCGCGATGCGGTGGCCGGCCTGCTGCTGGGCCTGGCCAACTTCGGCAACATCGTGTTCTACCTGCGCGGGCACCGGGCCTTGCCGGATCATCCTTCGCTGGTGTTCGCGAGCATGAACCTCGGCGTGGTGGCGCTGGGCGCGCTGGTGGGTACGCTGGCGTTCCGCGAGCGCCTGAGCTGGCTGAACGTCGTGGGCGTGCTGCTGGCGCTGGGGGCGATCGGAGTGATCGCCTGGTCGTGAGGAGACATCCGCCAGCCTGCGCCAAGGCAAAGAAAAAGGCCGCATCGCTGCGGCCTTTCTCGTATGCACGCCTGGAACCGATCAGTGATCCGCGCCCGGGCCCGCCTTCGCGCTGAACGGCGGACGTGCCAGCCAGACCACCACGATCAGGCTGAGGAACACCCATCCCAGCATGTGGAACACCTCGTTGAACGAGATCTGGTACGCCTGCTGGTTGATCAGCTGCTCCAGCAGGCCGTTGCTTGCCTGTCCCGTCACGCCCGCGGCCTGCAGCGCCGCCTGCGGCGAGCTGTCGTACGGCGTGATGTGCTCGGTCAGGTGCGCGTGGTGCACGATGGCGCGGTGATCCCACAGGAAGGTGGTGAGCGACGCCGAAAAGCTCGCGCCCAGCGTGCGCAGGAAGGTCGCCAGGCCGCCGCCCGCGGCGATCTCGTTGGGCAGCAGGTCCGACAGCAGGATCGTGGTCACCGGCATGAAGAACAGCGCCACGCCCAGGCCCTGGATGAACTGCGCGCCCGCCACGTGCCAGAAGTCGATCTGCGTGAAGAACTCCGAGCGCATGAAGCATGTGGCGCCCATCACCAGGAACGCGCACGAGGCCAGCAGGCGCATGTCGGTGCGCGGCGCGTACTTGCCCACGATGAAGGTCAGCATCACCGGCAGGATGCCCAGCGGCGCGGCGGCGAAACCCGCCCAGGTGGAGGTGTAGCCGATGTTCCGTTGCAGCCACTGCGGCACCAGCAGGCCGATGGCGAAGAACGCCGCGTAGGCCAGCACCAGCGCAATCGTGCCGGTGCGGAAGTTGTGGTGGCGCAGCAGGCGCAGGTTGACGATGGGTTCCTTGTCGGTGAGTTCCCAGATCAGGAACACCGCCAGCGCGATGACCGACACGATGGTGGTGATCACGATGAATTGCGAGCTGAACCAGTCCTCGTCATTGCCCTTGTCGAGCACGATCTGCAAGGCGCCCACGCCCACGATCAGGGTGATGAGGCCGACGTAGTCCATCTTCGGCCGCATGGTCACGTCCACGCGGCCCTTCATCTGATTCGCCACCACCGTGCTGGCGAAGATGCCGATGGGCACATTGATGAAGAAGATCCACGGCCACGAATAGTTGTCGGTGATCCAGCCGCCCAGTATCGGGCCCGCAATGGGCGCCACCACCGTCACCATCGCCAGCAGCGCCAGCGCCATGCCTCGTTTCGCGGGTGGATAGATGGAGATCAGCAGGCTCTGCGTGATCGGATACATCGGGCCGGCCACGGCGCCCTGCAGCGCGCGGAACAGGATCAGCATCGGCATGCTCTGCGCGAGGCCGCACAGGAAGGAGGCGATCGAGAACAGCAGCGTCGACCAGATGAACAGCTTCACCTCGCCAAAACGGCGCGTGAGGAAGCCGGTGAGCGGCAGCGCGATGGCCGTGCTCACCGCGAAGGAGGTGATGACCCAGGTGCTCTGGTTGACGCTCACGCCGAGGTTGCCGGCAATCGTCGGCAGCGACACGTTCGCGATCGTCGTGTCCAGCACCTGCATGAAGGTCGCCAACGAGAGGCCGACGGTGGTCAGCGCCAGGTTGGGCGGACGGAAATCTTGGCTCATCGCACGGTTAACCTGCGGAATGAAGGGTGTGTCCGCTTCGAGCAAGGCATCGAAGCGGCTTCTGCTTTTTGCTCGTCATTCCGGTGCACCCGGGGCGCGCAGGAACGACGCTTGGAATGAAAAGCGTGGCTGGCATGGATGGCGATGCAGCGCCTCCACGCCAGCCACAAACTGCTTACTGCTTCTGGCCTTCGCCGGCACCGGCCATGTTCGCGTGGATGATTTCCGCGATCATGCCGTCGGCCTTGGCCAGCTGTTCCTTGTACACGTCGGTCTTGAAGGCCGGCTGCGTCGGCGCCTGGTTGGCGAGCAGCAGGCCCTTCTGGTCGTGCAGGTTCACTTCCACCTTGGTCGACAGGCCGATGCGCAGCGGATGGTCTTCCAGCTGCTTCGCATCGGTGAAGAACACGCGCACCGGCACGCGCTGCACGATCTTGATCCAGTTGCCGGTGGCGTTCTGCGCCGGCAGCAGCGAGAACGCGCTGCCCGTGCCCACGCCCAGGCTCTGCACGGTGCCCTTGTAGGTCACGCTGCCGCCGTACACGTCGGCGCGGATCTCCACCGGCTGGCCGATGCGCATGTTGGTGAGCTGCGTTTCCTTGAAGTTGGCGTCGATCCACACCTCATGCAGCGGCACCACGGCCATCAGCGGCGTGCCCGGGGCCACGCGCTGGCCCAGCTGCACCGAACGCTTGGCGACGTAGCCGTCCACCGGCGCGACGATCGAGGTGCGCACGTCGTCGAGGTAGGCGGCGCGCAGGCGGGCAGCGGCCGTCTGGACGTCCGGATGCGAGGCGACGACGGTGTCGTCCACCAGCACCTTGTTGGTCTGCAACTGCTGCTGCGCGGTGGTCAGGGCGCTCTGCGCGCTGGTCAGCGCATCGAGCGCGTGCGACAGCTCTTCCGCCGAGATCGCGCCGGACTTGGCCAGGTCGCGGCGGCGGTTGTAGTCGGCCTGCGCCTTGTCCACGGCGGTCTTGCGCACGGCCACTTCGGCCTGGGCGCCGCTGACGTTGCTGTACAGGCCGCGCACCTTGCGCACCGTGCTGGCCAGGTTGGCGCGTGCCTGCTGCAGCGCGACGTCGGCGTCGGCCGGGTCGAGCTTCACCAGCACGTCGCCGGCATGCACCAGGTCGCCGTCGTCGGCGCCGATGGTGATCACCGAACCGGGCACCTGCGGGGTGATCTGCACGACGTTGCCGTTGACGTAGGCGTCGTCGGTCTCTTCATACCAACGGCCTTCGAGGAAGTACCACAGGCCCCAGCCGATGGCGGCAAGCACCACCACGGCCGCGAGCGCGCGCAGCAGGAAGCCTCGACGGCTCTTGGGAGGTTGGGCGGCCGCGTTCTCGGCCGCAAGCGGGGTTTGGCTAGACATGGGGGCAGCCTTTTTCTAAGTGCTCAAAGCGAATGATCGGGGGAAGTCTGGGCGGCGACGTCGGCCGTGCCCTGCGGACGGAAACCGCCGCCGAGGGCCTGGATCAGCTGCACCGACAGATCGACCTGCTGCGACTGCAGCGCGGCAAGGCGTTCCTGCGCGGCGAGCAGCTGCTGGCGCACGATCAGCGCCTCCAGGTAGCTGCCGACGCCCGCCTTGTAGCGCTGCTGGGAAAGCTGCCACGCCTGCGTGGCGGCATCCACTGCGCGCCGCTGGGCGGCGACCTGTTCCTGCGCGGACTGCACGGCGTCGTAGCCGTCGGCCACTTCGTTCACCGCGCGCACCAGGGTCTGGTTGTACTGCGCCACGGCCTCGTCGTACTGCGCGTCCTTGGCGGAAAGGTTCGAGCGCAGGCGGCCGCCGTCGAAGATCGGCAGGCTCAGCGAGGGGCCGAAGGTGTAGAAGCGCGCCGGCAGCTGCAGCGGGTTGATGCTGCCGAACGCGGCCACGCCGGCCATGGCGCTGATGCTCACGTTGGGCAGGAACTGGGTCTTGGCGACCTTGATCTCCTTGCCCGCCGATTCCACGCGCCAGCGCGCGGCGACGATGTCGGCGCGATGGCCGAGCAGTTCGGTCGACAGGTCCGCCGGCGCGGTCAGCGCGGCCGGCGAGAGCATCTGCGGACGGCCGATGTCCAGGCCGCGATCCGGGCCCTTGCCCAGCAGCACGGACAGCGAGGAACGAGCGGCGTCGATGGCGCGGTTGGCCGCGGCCACCTGCTGATCGGCGTTGGCCACTTCGGTGTCGCTCTGCTTGAGCTGCAACTGGTTGTCGAGGCCGGCGGACACGCGCTGCTGCGTCAGCTGGCGGGCCGTAGTGGCGCGCTCGTGCTCGGCCCTGGCTACGTCCTGCTGCGCATAGGCATAGGACAGCTGCACATAGGCGCGGGCCACGTTGGTGGACAGCTCGATGCGCGCGGCCTGCTGCTCGATCTCGGCCGCGCGCTGCATGCCCACGGCGGCTTCCCACGCGGCGCGCTTGCCGCCCCACAGGTCCAGGCCCCAGCTGAAGCTGGCGCGGGCGTCCTTGAACCAGGTGAACTTGCCGCCGCCCAGTTCCGGCGGTGCGGCGGTGAGTGGCAGGCGCTGGCCGATCACGTTGGCGCCGGCGGTCACGCTGGGGCCGCGGTCCGCATCGGCCGCGCCGGCTTCGGCCTGCGCCTGGCGGGCGCGGGCGTCGGCCACGGCGAGGGTGGGGTTGTCCTTCAGCGCTTCGGCGATCAGGGCGGACAGCTGCGGGTCGCCCAGGCCGGTCCACCAGTCGTTGGCGGGCCAGGCGGCGGGGGACAGCGCGACGCCGGACAGGCTGCGATCGGCCTTCAGCGAAGAGGCATCGGTCAGCGCGCCCTCCGGATGCAGGCCGCCGCTGCTGACGCATCCCGCCAGCGCGAGGGAGAGTCCGGTGGCTGCCGCAATGATTTGCAGACGCATGGGCTTGGTTTCCAGAAAGGTGAAACGGATCAATGGATGTCGCGGAGCGCGACCAGCACGCGTTCCAGGTAATCGCGCAGCTGTTCGCGTTCGGTCGGATCGAGCGCCTTTTGGGCGGCGTCCAGCACCCGGTCGTTGCAGGGCGTGATCTGCCGCCACATGGCGTCGCCGGCGGGCGTCAGCTCGATGCGCAGGGCGCGGCGATCCTGCTGGTGCGGCAGGCGGCGCAGCAATCCCTTGCCTTCAAGCTGGTCGAGCTGGCGGGTCATCGCGCCACCGTCCAGTTCCACCGCGCGGGCCAGTTCGCTGGCCGACATCGGGCCCATGTAGGCCAGGCGCTTGAGGATCAGGAACTGGGTGAAGCGCAGGTCCGCGCCCGACGCCTGAAGCTCGGCTTCCATCTTGCGGACCAGTTCGCTACGGACCAGCCCGATGAGGACGCCGATGCTGTCCTGCGGGTACGAGGGAGGGTTGGAGGGGCTCATGGACCCGGCATTCTATTGCCGGAAATATATTTGTCAAGGCAAATATGTTCTCGATAGATTTTGCCTGAACAAAATTTGGAGCCGCCTCAATGAGCTCCCTCCCGCAACTCGTCGTTCAACCAGGTACGCAAGGCCGGGTCGCGCAACTCGAACAGCTCGAACACGCCCAGCGCCCGCAGGGTGGGCAGCAGGGCGAGCACCCGCGTTTCCATCGCGCGGCGGGCGGCTTCGGGGGTGTCGGGGTCCAGCATCTGGTGGGCACAGGCCACGAACGCCTCCAGCGGGGCGGTCTCGGCGGTAGGCATGCGTAGGGCAATCATCGACATGGGCTCTCCCTTCGGCGCCTGGGGGCGGCGTCGCTGGCTTCAGTGAGGACGTGTGTCGGGGTGCGGGCGTGACGGCGCCGGATCAAGCAGGAGGAATGGCACAGGCGGAGGAACCGCGACCGACAGCACGTTCGTCACCGCGAGCGGCGGCAGCGGTGAGAAACGGAGCAGCATGATTGAGCAGGCGCGGGGATTACTGTTAGCGTTATTTGGTCAAAGTTTGTCGAGAATCGGCCATGGGCCATGTAGCGGATAAAGACGAGGCGCGGTTCCACGCCCTGATCGAGCGCCTGGACGGGCCACCCGTGATCGCCTACTGGACCGAGGGCGAGGCCTCGAGCGAGTACAGCGACAACACGCGCCAATACGGCTGGCATTCCCATGCGCGCGGGCAGCTGTACTGCGTGGAAAGCGGCTTGGTGCACGTGCGCACGGCGCACGGTTCATGGCTGCTGCCGCCCCACCGCGCGGGCTGGATGCCGGCGGGCGTGGAGCACACCGTTACCCTCAACGGCTCCATGAGCGGCTGGGGCGTGTTCATCACCCCGCTGGAATGCGGTTGCCTGCCCGCCGAGCCGTGCGTCATCGCCGTCACCGAACTGATGCGCGCCCTGGTGCGCCGCGCCAGCACCTGGGTGTGGGAGCGGGAACTGGACGAAAGCCAGGAACGCATCAGCCGGGTTCTGCTGGAAGAAATCTGCCGCGCGCGACACGAGCCCCTGCACCTGCCCATGCCGACCGATCGCCGCGCACTGCGCATTGCCGTGGCGCTGCTGGAAAACCCCAACGACAACCGCGGCCTGGACGACTGGGCCGCCTGGGCCGGCCTGTCCCCGCGCAGCCTCAGCCGCCTGTTCCGCAGCGAAACGGCCTTGAGCTTTGCGCAGTGGCGCCAGCTGGCGCGGCTGACGCGCGGCCTGGAACGACTCGCCGATGGCGAGCCTGTATCTGTAGTGGCGGATGCGCTGGGCTATGCCAGCGTGAGCGCGTTCGTGGCGATGTTCCGGCGCAGCTTCGGGCAGCCGCCGGCGAGGTATTTCGCGACGCAGTCGGCGCAGTGACCGGGCGGGTCAATTCCCGCCCTCACTCCTCCAGCGCGGCGGCCGGCACCCGATCCACGTCCTCGCTTGGCAGGCAGCCCGGCACGACGGCGTCGGCCTTGAACATCCACCACTCGCGCCGGTTCGCGTGGCCCAGGCTGATGGCCTTGCTGCGGTCGACGCACTGGGCCATCACGCCATCGAGCGCGAACAGCCAGCGATGCGCGGGATCTTCCGCCTGCCACTTCACCGCGGCGGCGTACTGGTCGTGCCACGGCCGGGTGAAGCCGAAATCCGTCGCGGGACGGTCGAGCATCAGCAGGTTCTGCTCCTTCCACGCGACCATGCCGAGCTGGTCGCCCGCCGGCAGCCGCTCGCGCACGTCCTGCATCAGGCCGGCGGCGGAGCTGGAATCGTTGAGGATGGGATAGGCCCACAGGCTCCACACCAGCCACATCGCCGCCATGCCGCCCGCCACGGCGGCCACGGCGCGGCGCACGCGCAGCGTGGCGATCAGCAGCAGCTGGATCACGCCGATGGTGATGGCCATCCACCACAGCGCATGACCGCCATCCTCGAAACCGCGCGCGGTGGCGAACTCGCTGGCGAACTTCGGATGCGCCACCAGCGCCGCCGTGCCCACGCCCAGCATCGCCGCACCCATGATGCCGATGAATGTGAGGCCCGCGATGCGCAGCCAGCGCTTCTGCAGCAATTCACCGAGATAAGGCGCGGTGACCAGCGCCAGCATCGGCAGCGCCGGCATGATGTACACGTCGCGCTTGCCCTTGGGGATCGAGAAGAACACCAGCAGCAGCACGATCCAGCCCAGCGGCAACAAGATGCGCGCGTCCTTCGCCTTCAGCGCCTGCCACCAGCGCGGCAGCGTGCCGGGATAGGTCAGCGACAGCGGCAGCCAGGTGAACAGCACGATGGGCACGTAGTACAGCGTGTTGTGGTGGTGATCCCACGACTTGCTGTAACGGCCGGCCGTCTGGTGGAACAGGATGTCGTTGACGTAGGCGGCATAGGCCGGGTCGCCCGTATGCGCCTTCGCGCCGAGCAGCATCGGCACCAGCCACAGCGACATCGCCAGCAGCAACGCGACCAGGCCCAGCGCCCAGCGCCACCAGGCGCCCTCGCCCATGCGCGATACGCCGTTCCATTGCCCGAACGCGGCGACCAGATACGGCACCAGCAGAAGCAGCGCGAGCACGCCCACGCCCTTGGTGATCACGCCCAGGCCCGCGCAGAAACAGCCGAACCAGAAGGCTCGCCAGTTCGGGCCCTTCAACATATGGATCAACAGGCCCCAGTTCGCCGCGGTGATGTAGAACATCACCAGCGGATCGATCTGCGCGCGCTTGGTCTGGTAGACGAACTGGAACGTGATGAGCAGCGCCGACGCGGCATACAGGCCCACCTGCCGATTCCACAGGCGACGTCCCAGGTCGTACACCAAGGCCAGGCAACCGAGCGCGGCCAGCAGCGAGGGCAGCAGGAAGGCGAGGCGCCAGCTGCGCAGCACGGTATAGCTGGCGGCCTCCAGCCAGAACAGCATGGGCGGCTTGTCCGAATACAGCTCGCTGCCGCGATGCGGGAACAGCCAGTCGCCGCTTTCCACCATCTGCTTGGCGGCGAGCGCAAAGCGCGGCTCGTCGGACGGCCAGGGATCGCGCAGGCCCATGCCGGCGCCGATCACGATCAGCGCGATCAGCATCAGCAGCCAGAAGCGGCGGCGTTCCAGGGGTGTGGCTTCAGCGAAAACGGACATGCATCAATTCCGGGAGGCGGCACAGCCGCGTCGCAAACCAAGGGGCCGACGCTTCAGCGTGTGCTGGCGGGCGGCTCAGGCCTTCTCAAGGACGGCATAGTACATGCCGTCGAGATCGCCATCGCCGGGCAGCACCTGCCAGCCCACGGCGGCGGCCTGGCCCACCGGCAAGGTGAAGGCCACGGCGCGGGCGTCCGCCTGGGTCTTCAGCCACTCGCCGACGATGGCGTCGTTTTCCGCGCGCAGCATCGAACAGGTGATGTAGACGAGCCGCCCGCCCGGCGCGAGCAAGGGCCACAGCGCGGCGAGGATGCGGCGCTGCTGCGCGGCGAGCGGTGCGATATCGCTTTCGCGGCGATGCAGGCGCACATCCGGCCGCCGGCGCAGCACGCCGGTGGCCGAGCATGGGGCGTCGATCAGGATGCGGTCGAACGGCTTGCCATCCCACCACTCCGTTGGTTCGCCGGCATCGCCGATCACCAGCTTGGCCGACAGGCCGAGCCGCTCCAGGTTCTGGGTGATGCGCTGCGCCCGCTTGGCATCGAACTCCAGCGCGGTGAGCGCCACGTCCGCGCGTTCGAGCACATGGCAGGCCTTGCCGCCGGGCGCGGCGCAGGCGTCCAGCACGCGCTGCCCGTCGCGAAGATCGGCAAGGTCGGCGGCGATCTGCGCCGCGCCGTCCTGCACCGCGAACTCGCCGGCGACGAAGCCCGGCAGGCGGGTGACATCGGTGCTGTGCGGCAGCACGATGCCGTCGGCGAGCCAGTCGTGGGCTTCGGCCGTATAGCCGTCCGAACGCAGGCGGTCGATCAGCGACTCGCGCGTGGTGCGGCGCCGGTTCACGCGCAGCATCAGCGGCGGCTCGACATTGTCGGCCGCCATCACGGCATCGGCCTGTTCCGGCCAGTCGCGCGCCAGCGCCTTGGCCAGCCACGCGGGATGCGCGTGGCGCGTCTGCGGCTTGGCATCCAGCGCGGCGAGCAGGGTTTCGCGCTCGCGCTGCCAGCGCCGCAGCACGGCGTTGACCAGCCCTGCCATGCGCGGGCGCTGCATGGCGCGCGTGGCCTGCACCGTCGCGGCCACGGCGGCGTACTCGGGCAACTGCAGGATTTCCAGCTGCACCAGGCCGAGCACCAGCAACGCGTGCACCGCCGGCTCCTTCTGCCGCAGCGGCTTTGCCAGCAGCCGGTCGAGCACCGCATCGAAGCGCAGCCACCAGCGCGCGCCGTCGCTGAGCAAGGCCATCAGCAGCGCGCGATCGCGGCTGTCGGCGAGCTTGGGCGCGTGCCGCTCCATCGCATCGCGCAGCGAGGCGCCGCGCAGGGCGACGTCGGCGAGGGCTTGGGCGGCGAGGGCGCGGGTGTCAGTCATGCAGGAAAACAGGAGAGAGAAGTGAGTAGTGAGAGGGCGCAATGGCAGCCAGAGGGCATTCTCTCACTCCTCACTACTCTTCACTCACTTCTCGCCCTTACCGCGTTGAGGTAATCCGCTGCGGTAATGCGCTTGCCGCCGGCGCGCTGCAGCGCCGTGACGCGCAGTGCCCCATCACCGCAAGCGATGTCGATGCCATCGCGGCTCATGCCGATCACCGCGCCCGGCACGCCCTTCCCTTCGACAGCCCGCGCTGCCCAGATACGCAGCATCTCGCCGCCGATCTCGCCCTCGGCCACCGGCCACGGATCGAAAGCGCGCACCTGGCGCTCCAGTTCGATGGCGGGGCGGGTGAAATCGAGCCGCGCCTCGGCCTTGTCCAGCTTGTGCGCGTAGGTCACGCCTTCCTCGGGCTGCGGTCGTGGCGGCAGGGTTTCGCCGGCGATGGCGCGGGCCAGGCCTTCGGTCAAAACATCGGCGCCCAGTGCGGCGAGGCGGTCGTGCAGGGTGCCGCCGGTGTCGTCGCGGGAGATCGGCGTACGGCGTTCCAGCAGCACGGGGCCGGTGTCCAGCCCGGCTTCCATCTGCATCAGGTCTACGCCGCTCTCGGCATCGCCGGCGAGGATGGCGCGCTGGATCGGCGCCGCCCCGCGCCAGCGGGGCAGCAGGCTGGCGTGCACGTTCCAGCAGCCCAGGCGTGGAATGGCCAGCACCTTGCGCGGAAGGATCAGGCCGTAGGCCACCACCACCATCAGGTCGGGCGCGTATGCGGCAAGCTTCGCGCGGGCTTCCTCGGACTTGAGCGATTCGGGTTGTTCGACCGGAATGCCCGCGGCGACGGCGGCTTCCTTCACCGGGCTGGGCGTCAGCTTGCGGCCGCGCCCGGCCGGGCGATCCGGCTGCGTGTAGACGGCCACCACCTCGGCGCCGCTGGCGCGGCAGGCTTCGAGGCAGGGAACGGAGAATTCGGGAGTGCCCGCGAAAACGACGCGGAGCTTCAAGCGCTGGCCGCCTGCTTGCGCTGCTTTTCCATGCGCTTGAGCAGCATGGAGCGCTTGAGCGGCGAGAGGTAATCCACGAACACCTTGCCGGCGAGGTGATCCATCTCGTGCTGGATGCACACGGCCAGCGGGCCTTCGAACTCGCGCACGACTTCGCTACCGTCCACGTCGTTGGCCTTCACCTTCACCTTGAGGGCGCGGGTGACGTCGGCATAGATGCCGGGGAACGAGAGGCAGCCTTCCTGATAGACCTGGGCGCCGTCCTTCTCCAGGATCTGCGCATTGATCAGCACGATGGGCTGGTTGCGCTCGTCGCTCATGTCAGCCACCAGCACCTGCCGATGCACGTTGACCTGGGTGGCGGCCAGGCCGACACCATTGGCGTCATACATGGTCTCGAACATATCGGCCACGAACTGCTTGAGTTCGGCGTCGAACACGCGCACGGGTTCGGCCTTGGTGCGCAGGCGAGGATCGGGAAATTCGAGAATGGTCAGGATGGACATCAGCTTTTACCTCGGCGTCGAAACTGCGGGCGAATCGGTGAAAACCAAGCCCCGACGCACTTTAGAATGGCCTTTATTGTACGCCGCCAAGCCCGTGTCTGGCATGCCGTTTTGCCAACTGGTCACGGTTGCGTGAACAAGTTGTTCGGTTACACTCGCCCGAGCGTCGGGGGATGGGGGATTCCCGTTTATGATCAGAAAGTCCATTGGGCTGCTGGCCGGCATGCTGGTCACGGTGGCCGTTTACGCTGCGGGCGCGCAATTGCGTGCCGATCACCCCGATACCTATACGGTGAAAAAGGGCGACACGCTCTGGGCGATTTCCGCGCGTTTTCTTTCCAAGCCGTGGCTGTGGCCGGAGATCTGGCAGGCCAATCCGCAAGTGCAGAACCCGCACCTGATCTACCCGGGTGACGTGCTCAATCTTTCCTTTGCCAATGGCCCGCGCCTGGGCCTGCAGCCGCGCGTGCGCGCCGAGGGCGATGCGATTCCGGCCATTCCGCTGGAGCAGCTGCAGACCTTCCTCAAGGAAATGCGCGTCCTCAATTCCAACGAGGTGAAGTCGCTGCCGTACGTGGTCGGCTTCGAGGAAGCGGACCTGCGCGGCACCGTGGGCAAGAACGTCTACGTGCGCAACCTGTCGGCGGAACCCGGCCAGCGTTTCGTGATCGTGCGTCCCACGCAGACCTTCCGCGACTTCGACGCCAAAAAGGGTCGCGACAACGGTTCGGACCTGGTGGCGCATCCGCTGGACAGCAACGTGTCCTTGGTGCGTACGCCGTGGAAGGAAGACTTCCGCGCCGACGGCCACTACGGCCACGGCCAGGACATCGGCACCGAGGTCACCGTGATCGGCCGCGCCGAAGTGCTGCGCACCGGCGATCCGTCCACCCTGCTCCTGCTCGACTCCACCATGGAGATCAACAAGGGTGATCGCCTGCTGCCGGTCGACGACAAGCCGTACGACGCCTACTACTACCCGCATGCGCCCAAGTCGGTGCCGAACAACGCGCGCGTCATCGCGTTCGCCGACGCCTACGACGCGGTGGGCCCGCATCAGGTGGTGGCGTTGAACATCGGTGCGCAGGATGGCGTGGACAACGGCCAGACCTATTCGATCTACCAGCCGGGTGAAACCATCGCGGACGACGTGGCCAGCGACAGCTGGGATCGCGGCACCGGCAAGAAGGTCACGCTGCCGCAGGAGTTCGTCGGCCACGTGATGGTGTTCCGCACCTTCGACCGCGTCAGCTACGGCCTGATCATGGACGGCCTGCGCCCGGTCCACCGGCACGACAAGCTCGAGTTGCCGGAATAAGCCCCGGCGGCACAGGACGACAGTACGGCGCGGCCAAGACCGCGCCGTTTTTTTTGGGGCGCGCGCTAGGCTGGGCGGTCATGAACGAACCGTCCCTGCTTCGCACCTGGCTGACCCTGCTGCGCACGCCGCGCCTGGGTCCGGGCGCCCTGCGCGAACAACTCGGCGCGCACGGCGGTCGCATCGATGCCGTGCTCAGCGCGCTCCGGCAGCGCCTGCCCACCCTGCCCGACGACACGCGCCGCTGGCTGGAACGCCCGGACGAGCGGCGCCTCGACGACGACCTCGCCTGGCTGGCGCAACCCGGCCACCGCCTGCTGCTGGCGGCGGACGAGGACTTCCCGCCCCTGCTGGAAACCATCCCGCAGCCGCCCGTCGCCCTGTTCGTGGCCGGCGACGCCAGCCTGCTGCTGCATCCGCAGCTGGCCATCGTGGGCGCGCGGGCGGCGACACTGAGCGGGCGCACGCATGCGCGCGGCTTTGCGCAGGAGCTGGGGCAGGCGGGCTTCGCGATCACCAGCGGCATGGCCGATGGCATCGATGGCGCCGCGCATCTGGCCGCGCTGGACGCCGGCTTGCCCACGGTGGCCGTGATCGGCACCGGGCCGGATCGGGTCTACCCGGCCCGGCATCGCGCCCTGGCGCGCCGGCTGGTGGCCGAGGCGGTGATGGTCAGCGAATTTCCGCCCGGCACGCCCGCGCGCGCCGACCACTTTCCCCGCCGCAACCGGCTCATCGCCGGCCTGTCGCTGGGCACCCTGGTGATCGAGGCCGGCCTGCAGTCGGGTTCGCTGATCACCGCCCGGCTGGCGGCCGAACAGGGACGCGAGGTGTTCGCCTTGCCCGGTTCCATTCATAATCCGCTGGCTCAAGGCTGCCATCGGCTCATCCGCGATGGCGCGCGGCTGGTCGAAACGGCGGCTGAGATCGTGGAAGTGCTTGCTCCCGCTGCTGTCGCACTGGGTCATGAACTGGCGGGCCGGCTGGATCGGCTCGCCGTCGCGACCCCTCAAGGCATGGCATCCGAAGCCGATCCGTCCGTCCTGGCGCTGCTCGAGGCGCTCGGGCACGGGCCGGTCGCGCTCGCGGATCTGGCGGTCGACACCGGCAAGACTGTCGCGGAGCTTGCATCCGCGCTGGTGCTGCTGGAACTGGACGGCAGGGTCGAATCGTTGCCTGGCAACCGCTACCAGCGCTTGCCAGGGTAGCGAAAGCCGACGTGCGGCGCGCTTTCACATCGTTCAGCTTGACGGCGTCAGGCCGCCATGCCTTTAACTAAATATAGAAGCCGGCCCGGACAGGCCGGTCACAGATGGCGGATAGCGAGTTTCATGGCAAAGAACCTGCTCATCGTCGAGTCGCCGGCCAAGGCGAAGACGATCAACAAATACCTCGGCAAGGACTTCCAGGTCCTGGCTTCCTACGGCCACGTCCGTGACCTGAAGCCGAAGGAAGGGGCCGTGGACCCGGACAACGGCTTTGCCATGGCCTACGAGGTGATCGACCGCAACGAAAAGCACGTCGACGCCATCGCCAAGGCGGCCAAGGTGGCCGACGACATCTACCTCGCGACCGACTTGGATCGCGAAGGCGAGGCGATCTCCTGGCACATCAGCGAGATCCTCAAGGAGCGCGGGCTCACCAAGGGCAAGCACCTGCACCGCGTGGTGTTCTCCGAGATCACGCCCAAGGCGATCAAGGCCGCCGTGGCGGCGCCGCGCCAGCTCTCGCACGACCTGGTGGACGCCCAGCAGGCGCGCCGCGCGCTGGACTACCTGGTGGGCTTCAACCTGTCGCCGGTGCTGTGGCGCAAGGTGCAGCGCGGCCTGTCCGCCGGCCGCGTGCAGTCGCCCGCGCTGCGCATGATCGTGGAACGCGAGGAAGAGATCGAAGCCTTCGTGGCCCGCGAGTACTGGACCATCGAGGCCTCGCTGCGCCATCCCGAGGGCGATTTCTCGGCGCGCCTGACCAAGCTCAACGGCAAGAAGTTCGAGCAGTTCGACCTCACCAACGAACACGATGCGCTGGCCGCCCGCCACGCGCTGAAGGAAGCCGCACGCGGCCACCTCACCGTCAGCGAGGTCAGCAGCAAGGAGCGCAAGCGCCGTCCGGCGCCGCCGTTCACCACCTCCACGCTGCAGCAGGAAGCCGCGCGCAAGCTCGGCTTCTCCACCAGCCGCACCATGAAGGTGGCGCAGGGCCTGTACGAAGGCGTGTCGCTCGGCACCGAGGGCAACGTCGGCCTGATCACCTACATGCGTACCGACTCCGTGGCCCTCTCCGAGGATGCCGTGGGCGAGCTGCGCCAGCTGATCGCGCGCGACTACGGCAACAAGGCGCTGCCGGATCACGCGCAGGTCTACAAGTCCAAGTCCAAGAACGCGCAGGAAGCGCACGAGGCGATCCGCCCGACCTCGGCCATGCGCACGCCGCGCGAGGTCGCCTCATTCCTCAACGACGAGCAGCGCAAGCTCTACGAGCTGATCTGGAAGCGCACCGTCGCTTGCCAGATGATCCACGCGACCATGAACACTGTGTCGGTGGATTTCAACGTGCCGCACGTGAAGGGCGGCGACGCCGCGTTCCGTTCCACCGGCACCACCGTGGTCGACCCGGGCTTCCTCGCCGTGTACGAGGAAGGCCGCGACCAGAAGACAGCCGAGGACGATGACGAAGGCCGCCGCCTGCCCAAGCTCGACGTGGGCGAGCGCGTGGCGCTGCAGGACATCCTGGCCGACCAGCACTTCACCGAGCCGCCGCCGCGCTACTCCGAAGCGAGCCTGGTGAAGGCGCTGGAAGAGCACGGCATCGGCCGTCCGTCGACCTACGCCAGCATCATCCAGGTGCTGCTCAACCGCGAGTACGTGTTCCTCGACAGCCGCCGCTTCAAGCCGACGGACGTGGGCCGCGCGGTGAGCAAGTTCCTCACCGCGCACTTCACCCGCTACGTCGACTACGACTTCACCGCCAAGCTCGAGGACGAGCTGGACGCCGTGAGCCGTGGCGAGGAGCAGTGGGTGCCGCTGATGGAGCGCTTCTGGCAGCCGTTCAAGCAGCAGGTGGAAGAAAAGACCGAAACGGTCGACCGCAGCGAAGCCACCGGCGCGCGTGAGCTGGGCACCGATCCGAAATCCGGCAAGCCGGTGTCGGTGCGCCTGGGCCGCTACGGGCCGTACGCGCAGATCGGCGACAAGGACACCGACGAGAAGCTGCAGTTCGCCTCGCTGCGTCCCGGCACCAGCATGCACACCATCACGCTGGAGGAAGCGCTGGAGCTGTTCAAGCTGCCGCGCAAGCTCGGCCAGGCGGAGAACGGCGACGAGGTATCCGTGGGCGTGGGCCGCTTCGGTCCGTTCGTGAAGCAGGGCAGCACCTACGCTTCGCTCAAGGCGGAGGACGATCCGTACACCATCGAGCTGCCGCGCGCCCTGCAGATCGTGCAGGAAAAGCTGGAGATGCTCGCCAACCGCATCATCAAGGATTTCGGCAACGGCATTCAGGTGCTCAACGGCCGCTTTGGCCCGTACATCACCGACGGCGAGAAGAACGCGCGCATTCCCAAGGACCAGGAGCCGAAGGAACTCACCGAAGCGCAGTGCGCGGAACTGCTCGCCGCCGCGCCGGTGAAGAAGGGCCGCGGCGCGTTCAAGAAGACGGCGGCCAAGAAGGCCGCGGCCGAGAAGAAACCGGCGACGAAGAAGGCGGCGGCCAAGTCCACCACCCTGACGGCAGCCAAGAAGACTGCCGCCAAGAAGGCCGCGACCAAGAAGACCGCCACGAAGAAGACCGCGGCGAAAAAGGCCACCACCAAGGCCGCCACCAAGAAAGCCGCCGCCAAGAAGCCGGCGGACGCCTGAGTGACCGCACGCTTCACCCTGGCCGATCTGGATGCCGCCGCCGCGCTGATGCGCGACGGCGGTGTGCTGGCGTATCCCACCGAAGCGGTCTACGGGCTGGGCTGCGATCCGCACAACCTGGCGGCGTTCGAGCGCCTGTTCGCCCTCAAGCAGCGTCCGCCGACCCAGGGCGTTCTCCTGATCGGCGCCGACTTCGCCCAGGTCGAGCCCTATATCGATCTCGCCGCCGTGCCCGCTGAGGTGCTGGCGCAGGTGCAGGAGAGCTGGCCCGGGCCCTTTACCTGGATCTTCCCGCGCTCCCCGCGGGTGCCTGACTGGGTTGCCGGCGCGCATGCCGGCATCGCCCTGCGCGTGACCGCGCACGAACCGGCCGCCGCGCTGTGTCGCGCGTTCGGTGCCGCCCTGGTATCCACCAGCGCCAACCCCCACGGGCAGCCGCCCGCGCGCAGCGCCGAGGTCGCCGCCGGCTATTTCGGCCCGGCGCTGGACGGCCTGCTCGACGCGCCGCTGGGCGACCAGGCGCGGCCCTCGGTCATACGCGACGCGTTGACGGGCGCTATCATTCGCTCTTGATCGAGAGCCCGGACCGCCCGCCGAGGTTTTTCCCGGCGAGCATGAACGGCTTCCACACGCCACGATCTCCCGGTAGGGAGGGATTCAGTGGCTCCCGCGAGGATGGGGACCATCGCGGACTTGCATGGATCCGTCCGACATCGGGCTGGCTCTGGCCGGCCCGCAGCGGCGGATTGCAGTTGTCGGAGAAGACTTTGGCCAGCGTTATCGAAAACCTCCAGCTCGAACAACCGGCGCAGGACCTGCCGTTGCTGGCGGCCGGCACAGCGGACCGTCCGGTGGTGTGGCGCCACGACCAGCCCGTGAGCGCCGCGCGCTTCATGGCGCACGTGCACGCGGTGGCCGAACAGCTTCCCGCGGGGCCCGCCGCGGTGAACCTGTGCGAGGACCGCTACGCCTTCCTCGTCGCGTTCTGCGCCATTGCGCTGCGCGGCCAGACCAACCTGCTGCCGTCCTCGCGCGCGCCGCAGGCCGTCGCCGAAGTGATGGCCGCGCATCCGGGCAGCTATGCGCTGGGCGAACTCGCACTGGACGCACCGCCCGCCCACTACCGCCACCTGCCGAGCCTGCTGGAACCGGTGAGCGGCGAAGGTCCTCTGAGCATTCCAAGGCTGCCGGCCGATCAGGTCGTGGCCATCGGCTACACCTCCGGCTCCACCGGCGTGCCCAAGGGCAACCCCAAGACCTGGGGCAGCTTCAACGCCAGCAACGCCGGCAATATGCGCGCGCTGCAGGACACGGTGGGCCAGCACTTCCACGTGGTCGCCACGGTGCCGCCGCAGCACATGTACGGCATGGAGATGTCGGTGCTGCTGCCCCTGCTTGACGACGTCGCCGTGCACGCCGGCCGCCCCTTGCTGCCGGCCGACGTGGCCGCGGCGCTGGCCGACGTGCCCCAGCCCCGCGTGCTGGTGACCACGCCGGTGCATCTGCGCGCACTGATCGAATCGGGCGTGGAACTGCCGCCCATCGACGCCATGGTGTCGGCCACCGCGCCGATGCCGGTGGAACTGGCGCAGGCTGCGGAAGCGCGTTTCGGTGCGCCGCTGGTGGAAGTGTTCGGCTCCACCGAAACCTGCGTGTTCGCCAGCCGCCGCTCGGCCCTCGACGAACCTTGGTCGCTCTACGACGACGTACACCTGCACCCCCAGCCCGACGGCACCCTGGTGCGCGCCCCCCAGCTCGCGCAGCCGATGACGCTGGCGGACATCGTCACCCTGCACGACGGCGGCCGCCGCTTCCGCCTTTGCGGCCGCCATTCCGACCTGCTTGACATTGCCGGCAAGCGTGCATCGCTGGGCGACCTGACCCGTCGCCTGCAGGCTATTCCAGGCGTGCAGGACGGCGTGGTGTTCCAGCTCGAAAGCGGCGATGCACTGGGCGTGCATCGCATCGCGGCGCTGGCGGTGGCGCCGGGATTGGATGAGCACGCGATCCTGGATGCGTTTCGCCAGTCGGTGGACCCGGTGTTTCTGCCGCGGCCGCTGAAGCTGGTAGACAGCTTGCCGCGCAACGAGACGGGCAAGTTGCCGAGGGCGGCGTTGTTGGCGCTGCTCTGAGGTTTTGCTCTCTGCGCTGAAGGCGGTGGCCATTGCCGCCTTCGCAACATCACCCTCCAACCCAACACCATCTCAAGGCAGGCGCTTCGCCTCTGCCACGATCGCGATGTGCCGCGCAGCGGCACGAGCCGTCGGCTCGATGCTCTTGATCTTCCGGGTCCCCGTATGAGGCGGCGGGCGGGTGGAGATCAGGCCCCGTAGGGGTGCCTGGCAGGAAGCCAGGCACTTTTCGTCGGGGCAGGATGCCCCGTCGAAAAGCCCGTAACCCGTCCGCGGACCTTCCGGGCGAAGCCCGGAAGGCGCTTCATCCGGGGGGCCCTTCTCTTTGGTTACTTTCTCTTGGGCAAGCAAGAGAAAGTGACCCGGCCTCCGGCAGGAGGTCGGAACGCCCGCCGCGTAGGCGGCCAGATCGCGGGAACGCTGGTAGAGAGCCGATCACTCTCTACGCGAAAACCCAGCGCAAAGTCACTGGATCCCAGCCTTCGCCGGGATGACGACAAAGACAAAACCTCGCGTCCGTCACGCGAACACCGTCCATCGCACCCCACCCTGCAGCCCGGTTCATGCTGCGCTGCGAAATCCCCTCCCTCCCCTTACAATGCCCCATTGCGCCGCCCCCGGCGCCCCTCTTCGGCAGTTGGAGTCCCCATGAAAGTCCTGGTCATCGGCAGCGGCGGGCGCGAACACGCGCTGTCGTGGAAGCTCAAGCAGTCGCCGCGCGTGAGCGAGGTCATCGTGGCTCCCGGCAACGCCGGCACGGCGCGCGAAAAGGGCCTGCGCAACGCGAACGTGGCGGCGACGGATCTGGACGGCCTGTTCAAGCTCGCCAAGGACGAGAAGGTCGAGTTGACGGTGGTGGGTCCGGAAGTGCCGCTGGTGGCGGGCGTGGTGGACAAGTTCCGCGCAGCCGGCATGCGCTGCTTCGGCCCGCGCGCGGTGGCCGCGCAGTTGGAAGGCTCCAAGGCATTCGCCAAGGATTTCCTGCTACGCCACAACATTCCCACCGCGCGCTATGCGGTGTTCACTGAACTCAATCCGGCGCTGGCCTATGTGCGCCAGCACGGCGCGCCCATCGTCATCAAGGCCGACGGCCTGGCGGCGGGCAAGGGCGTGGTGGTGGCGCTGACGCTGGCGGATGCGGAGCAAGCGCTGCACGACATGCTGGGCGCGCACCAGTTCGGCGATGCGTCGGCGCGCGTGGTCATCGAGGAATTCCTCGACGGCGAGGAAGCCAGCTACATCGTGATGAGCGACGGCCAGCACGCGCTGCCGATGGCCAGCAGCCAGGACCACAAGCGCCGCGACGAAGGCGACCTGGGCCCGAACACGGGCGGCATGGGCGCCTATTCGCCCGCGCCGGTGGTCACGCCGGAGGTGGAGAAGCGCATCCTCAAGGAAGTGATCGAACCCACGCTGCGCGGCATGGCGATGGAAGGCGCGCCCTTCATCGGCTTCCTCTACGCCGGCCTGATGATCGACAAGAGTGGCGCGCCCAAGGTCATCGAATTCAACGTGCGCTTTGGCGACCCGGAAACGCAGCCGATCATGCTGCGCCTGAAGTCGGATCTGGTGGATCTGATCGAGGCCGCGCTCGATGGCGAGCTGCACCACACGCACGCGCAGTGGGATCCGCGTCCTTCGCTCGGCGTGGTGATGGCCGCGGGTGGTTATCCGGGCAAGGTGCGCAGCGGTGATGTCATCACCGGTCTGGACAGCGACTTCGGTCCGGATGCGAAGGTGTTCCACGCCGGCACGCAGCTCGATGCGCAGGGCCACGTTGTCACTGCTGGCGGTCGCGTGCTCACGGTGTGCGCGCTCGGCAAGGACATCGCGGCTGCCCGCGAGAACGCCTATGCCGCCGTGTCGAAGATTCACTACGAAGGCGCGTTCTGCCGTCGCGACATCGCGCATCGCGCGTTGCATCGCGGCTGATCGAACCGGTTGGCGTGATGTGCAAAGCCCCGGTCATCCGGGGCTTTTGTTTGTGACGTGGCGTAGGCGTTAGCCCGGGATTTCCGGCTCGACCAGTTGCGCGAGATGGATCAGCGACTCCTGCCAGCCCAGGTAGCATTGCTCGGTGGGGATCATCTCGGGAATGCCCTCCTGCACGATGTGCAGTTCCGTACCGCAGGAAACCTTCTTCAAGGTGACGGTGGTCTGCATTTCGCCCGGCAGGTTGGCGTCGTCGAAACGCGCCGTGTAGCGGATGCGCTCGCCCGGCACCAGCTCATGGTAGGTGCCGCCGAACGCGTGGCTGTGGCCGCTGGTGAAGTTGGTGAACGACATCTGATAGGTGCCGCCCACCTTGGCATCCAGATGATGCACCTTGCCGGTGAAGCCGTGCGGCGGCAGCCAGCGCGCCATCGCGTCGGGCGTGGTGAAGGCGCGGTAGATTTTTTCCGGCGTGGTGCGAAGTACGCGGTGAAGCTTGACGGTTCCGGTGGTCATGCGAGTGCTCCGTGGAAGGAATGAACGGGGCAGTGTGTGCCCGTCATGGATGCGACGAACCGATCTGCATCATTTCGACAACGGGCTCAGTTTCGTTTGCGCAGAACGACGTGCGTCGCCCGCTCGCCGGGAACGCTGCTGACGCTCTCGTAGCCCAGCGCAGGCAGATCGAGTCCCTGGAACAGCGCTTCGCCACGGCCCATCACGATCGGGCGCACGGCGAGATGCAGTTCGTCGATCAGGCCGGCCTGCAGGTATTGGCGCACCGTAGCCACGCCGCCGCCGATGCGCACGTCGCGTGCACCCGCCGCCGCACGCGCCTGTTCGAGCGCCGCGTGGATGCCTTCGGTGACGAAGTGAAAGGTGGTGCCGCCGGCCATGGCGAGCGGCGCACGCGCGTGATGGGTCAGCACGAACACCGGCACGTGGTACGGCGGCTCCTCGCCCCACCAGCCTTTCCAGCTGTCGTCCGGCCACGGCCCGCGCACCGGCCCGAACATGTTGCGCCCGATGATCCATGCGCCTATGCCGTCGAAACCCTTCTCCGCGATGCCGTTGTCGATGCCGGTCTCGCCATCGCCGCTGCCATGCATGCGCTGGAACGTGCGCGTGGGGAAGAACCACTCCATCAAGGCCGGTCCGCCGACGCCCAGCGGGTTGGCCAGGTCCTGGTCCGGCCCGGCGCCGTACCCGTCAAGGGAAACGCCAAAGCTCTGCACGCGAAGTTTCGACATGATGGGTTGTCCATGAAGGGGAGGTCGACTACACGACGAGCGGCGCGGCGCCGTTTCGACACCGCAGCCCGGCCCCGGACAACGCCGGACCTTGGCTAGGCGTGCCGCCGCCGGCGTACTTTGCGACGCCGGGGGCGGCCGAACAAGGCGCGTAGTTCGTCCTTGGCGGCTTCCAGATGCTTTCGCTGTGGCGCGGAGAGCTGCTTGCCGGCGCGATTGATGAAGAAGTTGAGCATGGACATGGCCGAACGGAACGGCGAGGACTTGCGCCGCTTGCTGTGTTCGGCGGACGTCTTGAGCGAACGCGCGATGGCGGCGGGATCCGTCTGCGAGAACATGCCATGCGGCAGGTCCAGCGCATCGCTGGTTTCCATCACGTGTTTCGACCAGCGGCGCTTGCCGCGGGGAGAACGGTGAGAGCGGGATGTCGTGGCCATGAGCGTGCGGTGCGAAGCGAATGACACGCCGAGCAGTAGCGCAGGTCCGGTCATCGCGATGTGTGGGCCGGCTCACGCGCATGTGACGCCGTCAGGTGGGCACCGCAAGCAGCTGTTTCGCGGAGTGCAGCAGGCTGTGCCGCGGGCCTTCCGTCAACGCGAGAAAGGCGAGCCGATGGGACGCCATTCCCTGCCGTCGAGCAGGCGCACGTACAGGAACGGGTCATGCCCATCGCCATGCACGGCGCTCGCCGGTTCGATCCACCGTCCCGGTTCCTGTTCGCGCAACACTTCGCCGGCATAACTGCCGTAGGCATAAAGCGAGGGAGCCATGGCATCGACCGTGGCGCCGGCGTCGCGCCATGTCGCCAGCAGGCGGTCCACGTGGCCGAGCGAATCCAGCGTGTGCGTGAGGCTGATGCCGTGGGCGTCCCGCATGTGGCGCACGGCGTCGTCGGCGTGGCGGCGAACGGTGGCGATGGCGGGCGCCATGTCGATACGAAAATGCACGAGTCACTCCCTGTGAGCACGGTGGCGGTTCGTTCGTGGTCTGCCGGCGCCCTGTCCATGGTGTCGGGAGGAAAATCCCGCCGACGCCAGCCGCTGCATTACATACGTCGGCCTGGGCCTTCGACAAGCGCGGCGATGGCCTATATCGATGGTCAGGGGCTTTCGCGCTAGGCTTGCTCAACGCACACGCCAGGGATCCACATGAGTCAGTTCAACCTGCTGGGAAGCCGGCGCTTTGCGCCTTTTTTCTGGACCCAGGCGCTGGGCGCGTTCAACGACAACGCGTTCCGCAATGCGATGGTCATGCTGGTGGCGTTCCAGATGGGCCTGGATGACAAGACGGTGTCGCTGTACACCAACCTGGCGCCGGCGCTGTTCATCCTGCCCTACTTCCTGTTCTCGGCCACGGCGGGCCAGTTGGCTGAGAAGTACGAGAAGTCGCGCATCATCCGCTACGTGAAGTTGTTCGAGATCATGGCCATGGTGGTGGCGGCTATCGGCTTCTACACGCATCACACCACCTTGCTGCTGGTGGTGCTGTTCCTGATGGGGCTGCACTCCACCACGTTCGGGCCGATCAAGTACGCCATCCTGCCGCAGGCGCTGAAGCCGCAGGAGCTGGTCGGCGGCAACGGCTTGGTGGAAATGGGCACGCAGCTGGCGATGCTGGTGGGCATGATCGCCGGCAATTCGCTGATGCTGATCAAGGGCTATGGGCCCATCGCGGCGTCGGCCACCACCATTGCCATCGCGGTGCTGGGCTATCTCGCCAGCCGGCGCATTCCGCCCGCGCCGGCCACCGCGCCCGAGCTGGTCTTCAACTGGAATCCGATCACCGAAACGGCGCGCGTGCTTGGCATCACCAAGGCCGACCGTCGCGTGTTCAATGCCGTGCTCGGCATTTCGTGGTTCTGGTTCTTCGGTACGGTGCTGATCGCGCAGCTGCCCAACTACACGCGCATCAACCTGGGCGGCGACGGCTCGGTCAATACGCTGGTGCTCACGCTGTTTTCGCTGGGCACCGGCGTGGGCGCGCTGCTGTGCGAGCGCATGTCCGGGCGCCGCGTGGAAGTGGGCCTGGTGCCGCTGGGCGCGTTCGGCCTCACGGCGTTCGGCGTGGACCTGTACTTCGCCCATCCGCACGTGGCCGCGGTGCACGGCCTGGACTGGCTGGCTTTTCTGCATGGCGCGGGAAGCTGGCGCGTGGTGATGGATCTCACCCTGATCGGCGTGTTCAGCGGTTTCTACGTGGTGCCGCTGTTCGCCTACGTGCAGGCGCGCACGCCGCGCGACCGGCTGTCGCGCGTGATCGCGGGCAACAACATCCTCAATGCCTTGTTCATCTGCATGGCTTCGGGGTTCGGCCTGGGCCTGGGCGCGCTGGGCTTGACGGCGGTGCAGATCTTCCTTGCCGCGGCGCTGCTCAACGTGCTGGTGGCGGTGTACATCTTCACTATCGTTCCCGAATTCCTGATGCGCTTCATCACCTGGGTGCTGGTGAACACGCTGTACCGCGTGCGCGTCGACGGCCTGGAGAACATCCCGGAAGAAGGCCCGGCGCTGCTGGTGTGCAACCACGTGAGCTTCATGGATCCGCTGGTGCTGATGGCGAACCTGCGGCGACCCGCGCGCTTCGTCATGTACTACAAGATCTTCAACATCCCGGTGCTGAAGTTCGTGTTCCACACCGCCAAGGCGATTCCCATCGCAGGCCAGAAGGAAGACCCCGCCGTGCTGCAGCGCGCTTACGACGAAGTCGACGCTGCGCTGGCCGACGGCGATCTGGTGTGCATTTTCCCCGAGGGTGGATTGACCAAGGACGGCGACATCGCGCCGTTCCGCCCGGGCGTGTCGCGCATCCTGGAACGCCGTCCCGTGCCCGTGGTGCCGCTGGCGCTGCGTGGATTGTGGGGCAGCGTGTGGAGCCGCCGCGATTCCATGCTGCATCGCGCGCGCCTGCCGCGCCGCTTCCGCGCGCGCGTGGAGTTGGTCGGCAGCGCGCCGATCGCGCCTCAGGACGTTCGCATGGACGCGCTCGAGGCCCGCGTGCGCGAGCTGCGCGGCGACATGGCGTGAGCCGCTGGCGGGCTCACGCGACCTTCGTTGATGCTTACGCGAGCCAGCCGGCGAGCACGATCAGCGCCACCACGCTGAGCCACGCGAGCAGGGCGCGCAACAGGGCGCCGCGCAGGCGGATCAGTTCGGCCAGCGTGTCGATGCGCTCCTGCGCGTAGCCGTCGCCGGCTTCGATATCCACCTGCACGTCCGCGCGCGCCGCGGCTCCGAGGAAGCCGGGGCCTTCCACATACCAGCTGTTCGGCGACTGCTGCTGATGCCAGCGCTTCCACGCGCCGATCACCGCATCCCAGTGGCCTACCAGCGCCAGCGTGAACACCATCAGCTGCGCGGGCAGCCAGTCCGCCACGTTGGCGAAGGAGCGCGCCGCGCTGCGTGCGGGCGAATCCAGGCGCAGGGTCTGGTCGCGGCCCAGCGTCTGCGCAAGGCGGTACAGCAAGGCGCCAGCCGGCCCCAGCAGGAAGAACCACAGCAGCACGCCGAAGCGGCGATGCAGCGCGGCGTAGGCGGTGGCCTCGCCCAGCGGCACGGCGTGCCATGCGACCGGTTCGCCGTCATCGGACAAGGCTTGCGCGGCCGCTTCGCGGGAGGGCTGGTCAGGCGCCTTGATGATGGCTTCGAGGTCCGCCTCGTACGCGTGCGGACCAAAGCAGTACAGCAGCACCACGAAGGAGAACACCAGGCGGAACAGCTCGCTGCCAGGCAGCAGGCCGAGCAGCCAGATCACGAGCAGGCACAGCACTACCGGCACGCCCAGCGTCACGGCGACGCGCGCCGGGCCGGCCGTGTCGCCCAGCTGCGCCACCCAGCGACGGAACCCGCCATCGCCGCGCCAGTGCGCGAGTTGCGGCATGACGTGCACCAGGCCGAGAGCGATGAGTGCGGAAAGCAAGCTGACAGCCATGGGTGCGGATCTCCGGTCGACGGCCGCATTGTAGGGCAAGGGCGTGACGGCTCAGCGCGTGCCGAATGCTTCACATTCGTCATTCCGGCGCAGGCCGGAATCCAGTGGCCTCGGTGTCAGGCTTTCGCGGCGAGCAAGTCGCTGTGGATACCTGGCGTAAACCGAACATGGTCGCTACTGGATGACCAGCCCTTCGGCTGTTGAAAAGCACCTCCGGCCTGCGTCGGAATGACGGCTGTTGCAGGCAGCAATCAGCGCTTGTGCCGCGCCACCAGCTCATCCAGCTCCAGCCCCGCCTGCTGGCGCAGCCAGTGTTCGAGCAGGCGATAGGACACCGACAGCGGCGGCGACGGAATGAAGCTGCCATCGGCCATGCCCTGCACGATGTCCTGCGGCGTGAACCAGCGCGCGTCCTCCAGCTCGTGGTCGCGCAGGCGGATGGTGCGCGCCACGGCCTTGGCGGTGAAGCCGACCATCAGCGACTGCGGCAGCGGCCACGGCTGCGAGGAGTGGTAATGCACCTCGCCCACGATCACGCCCGATTCCTCCGCGACTTCGCGGCGCACGGCGTCTTCCAGCGCTTCGCCCGGTTCCACGAAACCGGCCAGTGTGGAGTAGCGGCCCTTGGGCCAGCCGGCCTGTCGGCCGAGCAGGCAGGCGCCCTCGTGCTCCACGATCACGATGACGGCGGCATCCGTGCGCGGAAAGTGCATGCGGCCGCAGTCGCTGTTGGTGCATTGCGTGCGATGGCCCGAGGCCACCAGCACCAGCGGCGAGCCGCAGTACGTGCAATGCCGTGTTTCGCGCTGCCAGTGCGCAAGGCCCTTGCCGTAGGCGAACAGGCCGGCCTCGTCCGCGGGAAGCAGCAGGCCGACGTCGCGCAGGCCGGCGCGGCGTGCGCCCAGCACGTGTTCCAGTTCGCCGGCGCGCTGCTCGTCATCCAGCGTGATCAGGAAGTTGGGACGCTCGTCGGTGAGGCCGAGGAAACTGGCCTTGTGGTCGCCCAGCAGCCGTTCGCGCTCGGCGCTGTCCAGCCAGCGCAGCGTTTCGCCATCGGCCTGCAGGTAGGTCTGTCCCAGCGGATCGATCAGCAGGTAACGCGCGTGCTCGGACGCCGCCAGTTCGCTGATCCACACGGACTCGTCGCGCCGTTCGGCAACGCGATCGAGGATCAGGCTGAGTCCCGCGAAGGTGTTGTGTCGCGGCAAGGTGGTGCGATCCATGCCGTGGCAGGTCTCAGGTGGAGAAGGACGAGCCGCAGCCGCAGGTGGTCTTGGCGTTGGGGTTGCGGATGACGAACTGCGAGCCGCTCAGGCTTTCCGAATAGTCGATCTCGGCGCCGGTGAGGTACTGCAGCGACAACGGGTCGACCAGCAGGGTGACGCCCTCGCGCGCCAGCGCGTAGTCGTCCTCGGCCTGGGCCTCGTCGAAGGTGAAGCCGTACTGGAAGCCCGAGCAGCCGCCGCCGGTGATGTACACGCGCAGCTTGAGTTCAGGGTTGCCCTCTTCCTGAATGAGCTCGTGCACCTTGCGGGCCGCAGCCTCGGTGAACACCAGCGGGGCGCCGGCGCTGCGGTAGTCGGGAACGGTGGGGAGGGGGACGACGGTATCCATGAGACTCAAGTGGGGGTGCGGCAACCTGTGCTCAAGGATACCGCGATCAGGCAGGTACGGCTTCTGCGTCGGCGAGTGTAGGCGCAGGGAGTTCCCGCGTTGCCTCCGCCGAGTGGTGGCTCATGCGCCCGTTGACCTGGGCGCCGGCGGCCATTTCCAGGGTGCGGTAGTGCACGTCGCCCGCCACGCGGGCCTCGGAGGCCAGTTCCAGGCGCTCGGCGGCATGGATGTCGCCGCGGACGTGGCCATTGATGATGGCGTGGGGCACGCGGATCTCGCCCTCCACGTGGCCGCTCTCGCTGAGCGTGAAGACCGCGCCCTGCTCCTCGGCCAGCACCGAGCCGACGATCTGGCCGTCCAGGTGCAGCGCTCCGCTGAAGCGGACGTCGCCCTGGATGACGGTGCCCCGCGCGATCAGGCTGGTGTCCGGGTGGGCCGGCGCGCGCTCGCTGCGCTTACGGTTGAGCATCTTGTTCCCCTTGGGTCGGTGTGAGGTGGCCGGACAGCGCCTCGCTCCAGCCGACCGCACGCGTCACGGGGTCGTCCCCGGCGGGCTGGACCTTGATGAGCAGGCGCGTGGGCCGGAAATCGGCGGGCAGCACGATGGTGCTGTGAAGCTGCTGGAAGTACTTGAAACGGAACGGGATGCCGTCGCGCTGCGCGGTGTCGCCCAGCGACGGCCAGTCGAGCTGGACCACCTTGTCGGCGCGCAGGCCCTCCACGCTGACGGTGGCGGTGCCGGCCACATCGTCGCCGCGCTTGGCGTTCTGGGTGACGCTGAGCGTGAGGTTCCAGGCGTGGGAGTTCTCCACCGGCTGCAGGCGCACCTCCTGCACCTTCAGCCCTTCGCGCTGGGCGTCACCGCCGGTCAGGCGGGAATAGAAACCCAGGTCGGCCCGCAGGCCGCTGATTTCCTCTTCGCGCTCGGATAGCGTCTTGCGCAGCGAGGCGTTGGCGATGTCGGCCACCTGGCCGGCGCGCTGAAGGTTGGCCACCTGCTGCTGCAGGTCATTGTTCTGCTTGGTGAGCGCCTTGAGCTGGCGCTCCTCGGCCGCCACCGGTGTGCCATGGTGGGCAATGCCGCCCACCACCAGTCCCACCACCAGCAGGCTGGCCAGCCAGGCCGCGCCCAGCCACACACGCCGCCGCCCGACGGACGCGTCGTGCGGACGTACCACGAAGCGCGGTGGCGGACGTGAGGCCATGCGGGGCTTTCCCGGGGAAAACCAACGTATAGCCTCGCCGTGCAGAGAGCGTCAAGGAACGGCGGCACGCTTTGCGACCGTTCCCGCCCGGTGAAGGTCAGCTGTCGATCTTGGACTGCAGGTAGCGCTCGGCGCTGAGATCCTTGATCAGGCTGAACTGGGTTTCCAGCCAGTCGATGTGCTCTTCCTCGTCGTGCAGGATCCCCTTGAACAGGTCGCGGCTGACGAAGTCGGCAATGCTCTCGCTGTAGGCGATGGCCTCGCGCAGGTCCTTCACGGCGGCCATTTCCAGGTCCAGGTCGCCCTGCAGGCATTCCACCGGGTTCTCGCCGATGCGCAGCTTGCCCAGGTGCTGCAGGTTGGGCAGGCCGTCGAGGAACAGGATGCGCTCGATCAGGTGATCGGCGTGCTTCATCTCCTCGATGGATTCCTTCTGCTCGTGCTCCGCCAGCTCGTTGTAGCCCCAGTCCTTGTACATGCGGTAATGCAGCCAGTACTGGTTGATGGCGGTCAATTCGTTGTAGAGCACCTTGTTGAGGAACTCGATGACCTTGGCGTCGCCCTTCATGGGAAGTCTCCTAATCCGTACAGCCGCCGACTATACGGCGTCCCGTGTGGGCACGTCGGAACGAGAATGACTAGGAGTTGCGCATACGAAAACGCGCAGCCGAGCTGCGCGTCGCGGGAAGTTCTTCGATGGGGGCCGCCCTCAGGCGACCGCGACCACCGGCAGCGCCGACAGCACCTGCTGCACCGCCTTGTCCAGCGTGGCGCGGGCTTCGTCCTCGCAGCAGCCGCAGCAGTCCGAGCAGCCCGTGCGGGCCTGCAGCTCGGCGAACTGATGAACGCCCTCGGCGGCGGCCCGGCGGATGTCGCCGTCGGTGACGGCGTTGCACATGCAGATATACATGGGCGTATATGGGAACGCAAATGCGAATGATTGTCAACTGAGAACAGCCGGCCGGACGTGGGTGTTCAGCATCCGGCCGGCTAGTTGAAGGCCGGACGGCGCGGGTCAGCCGGAAAGGCAGGGCGAAAACCGGCCCCGTACGCGCCCTCAGGCCGCGGCCTTGCCCTTGCGGGGGCCGTCGCCGGCCTCGTGGCGCTGCTCGCGCTGCGGCAGCTCGCCCAGCTGGACGCTGAGCAGGGACTCCACCAGGGGTGCGAAATGGCGCAAGGCGCGCTCGTAGACCTGGCGCTTGAAGTTGACCACGTGGGCGGCGGGATACCAGAAATCCACCCAGCGCCAGTGGTCGAACTCCGGCTTGTCGCAGGCGTCCAGGCGCAGGGCGTCCTCGCTGCCCACCAGGCGCAGCAGGAACCAGACCTGCTTCTGCCCGATGCAGGTCGGGTGCTGGTGGTGGCGGACATAGCGGCTGGGCAGGCGGTAGCGCAGCCAGCCCCGGGTGGCGCCGATCACCTCCACGTGGTGCGGGGCCAGGCCGGTTTCCTCCTCCAGCTCGCGGTACATCGCCTCCAGCGGCGTCTCGTCGCTGCGCATGCCGCCCTGGGGGAACTGCCAGCCATCACGATTGACGCGGCGCGCCCAGAACAGCCGGCCGTCCGCATTGAGCAGAACGATGCCTACATTCGGACGATAGCCATCGACGTCGATCATGTTGCCTCCTGAAGCCGGGCGGGTACGACGGACGACTCAGCTCCGCCATGGCTCGTGAGTCCATTCAAGCACGCGCAGGAAGACGGGACAACCAGACCTCTTGAACCCAGCGGCCCAGCCCACTACACTGCCGGGCCCTGCCTGGTCGACGCCACGTCGACACACCGGGCGGACGGCACCCAAGGCTATGTAGCTCAGCCGGTTAGAGCACAGCACTCATAATGCTGGGGTCGGTGGTTCGAGTCCACCCATAGCCACCACATACCAGTCCGAACCTGTCCAGCGAAGTCCAGGGAACCTAGTGATACCAAGGGTTTCGGGTCTTTTTCGTCCAAGCAAGTCCCATGAGGTCCATTGAAATCGAGGGGCAAGTGGGGGCAGGATCGGGGGCAACACTACTTCTTCAGTGGTAGATGCCCCCATGCCGCTCACGGATACCGCGATTCGAAAAGCGAAGCCTATTGAAAAGGCGCAACGCTTATTCGATGGCAGTGGAATGTATCTGGAAATTGCGCCTTCTGGAGGCAAATGGTGGCGCTTAAAGTACCGCTTTGGGGGGAAGGAGAAGCGGCTTTCCTTGGGTGTTTATCCAGACGTGGGCCTGGCACTTGCTCGTGAGCGTCGTGATGCGGCGCGCAAGCTGCTCGCACAAGGGATAGATCCAGGGGTGCAGCGCAAGGCGGAGAAGGCCGCTGGTGACGAGCGTGCTGCGAACAGTTTTGAGGTCATTGCTGGTGAGTGGCTCGCTGTAAAGGAGCCAGAGTGGACCCCCAAACAGTTCGCTAAAGAGCGCGACCGCTTGCGCAATCACGTATTTCCTCGGCTGGGTACCCTTCCTGTTGCGAATGTCGGGGTGGCGGAAATCCGCCCGTTACTGATGCACCTGGTGAAGCAGGGGCATATTGAGCAGGCACATCGCCTGCGACATCAACTAAGTCGGATATTTCGGTTCGCCATTGCTACAGAACGAGCCGTGCGTGACCCGGCAGCCGATCTTCGCGACACACTTCCTGCCCGGAACCCCAGGAACCACCCGACCATCACCGATCCCGTGCAAGTGGGCGAGCTGATGCGAGCCATAGAAGGGTTTACAGGTACTTTCCCGGTGCAATGCGCACTAAGGTTGGCGCCGCTTTGGTTCTGCCGTCCTGGCGAGATACGAATGGCAGAATGGGCTCACTTTGACCTCAAGGGCGAGACCCCTGTCTATAGAGTGCCGCCTGAGAACAGAAAGCTCAAAAAGGCCGCCAAAGAAAACCCCGCCACTCCACCGCACATCGTGCCGTTGTCCACGCAGGCACTGGAGATCTTGCGGGAGCTAAAGCCTCTGACTGGAAATGGCCGATACTTGTTTCCCGGGGCGCGTGATCCGAAACGACACATGTCGGACGGAGCGTTGAACGCCGCGCTGGCGCGCATTGGTTACAAAGGAATTATTACAGGACACGGTTTCCGCCACATGGCGCGCACGATGTTGGGAGAGCAGGGCTGGAACCCTGAGGCCCTTGAGCGGCAGCTATCTCACAAAGAGCCTGGAGTTGCGGGCGTTTACAACAAAGCACAGCATCTCCCCGAGCGGCGAAAAATCATGCAATCGTGGGCTGACTACCTCGATTCGCTCAAAGCGACTGGAAGGACTACCCTAACTCAGAGTGAGGTGCTCAATGCCGCTTAGTCCGATGAGGGAAATAGCTGCGCGGAGATACGGGATATCACCCCAGTGAGTGCTCAGCCTTGCCATGGCGAAGTTGATCAGAAAGCCGCCGCTTTCCAGATCCGAGCAAATGTCCCGAATTCGCAGCCGGGATACTTTGCCGGAAATGCTCTTGCGCCGCACGCTTTGGCGGATGGGATTGCGATACAGACTGCGTTCCACTCTTCCAGGTCGTCCGGACATTGTTTTTTCGTCCGAGAAATTGGCAGTGTTCGTGGACGGATGCTTTTGGCACGGCTGCCCTACGCATTTTCGAGCACCAAAGACGCGGGCTGAGTATTGGTCCCCGAAGATCGATGCGAATATTGCCCGGGACAGGCGTAACGATGAGGCTCTTCATGCAAGCGGCTGGCATGTGTGTCGACTCTGGGAGCACGAGATCGAGACTAATCCCGAGGCCAGTGCGCGAAAAGTTGCCGCCCTGCTACTGGAACTCCGTAGACAGGCTGGCGCTCCGGAAGGGCCGTTAGAAAGAATCCAGTTCGACTAGAATGAAGCCTGGTCGGAGGAACAGAATGGTTGACCCAGAGGGAGGCAATTTGAGGGAGCTACCGATACCGCGGCTCGCAGAAGGCACGGTGCCCGTGATTTCCCTTTTCTGCGGCGCGGGGGGGCTGGACCTGGGTTTTGATGACGCAGGATTTCGCACTATATTCGCAGCGGACTCGATGCCAGCTGCAGTAAAAAGTTTCAATCACAATGCCGGCGCCAATGTTGCTGCCGTTCTGGATCTACTAAATACCTCTTCCGGAAGCATTGCTAAGGTGGTGCGCGAACGCATAGCTCTGGCGGGAGCCGCGCCCCGGGGTTTGCTTGGCGGGCCGCCGTGCCAGGGCGTGTCAAACGCGAACAATAAGTCGGGCCCCAAAGATCCGCGCAATCGATTGTTTGCGCGTTACACGAATATCGTGCTCGACCTTGACCAGGAATTTGGGCTCGATTTCTTCGTCTTCGAAAATGTCCCAGGGCTTAAGGTGGCGAAGAATAAGCCTCTTTACGACACCCTAGTTAAGCGACTCGGCAAGGCGTACAACCTTCACGAAGCGATTCTTGATGCTTCGAAGTATGGAGTACCTCAGACCCGTCGCCGTTTAATCATAGTGGGCATCAGTAAGAGATTGGATGACGCAAACTTCCAATTTCCGACCCCTAGTTCCGGCGCCGCGCCAACCGTTAAAAGTGCAATCAGCGGTTTGCCTGAGCCCGTTTTCTTTTCCCGAGAGGGGAACTGCAGTCCAAGCGCTGAGCACGTCAATCATTGGACGATGATGCCAAGGTCCAAGAAGTTTTTCGGGGCTGCAGTACCTCCCGATGGTCGGTCATTTATTCGCTTAGAGTGGGATGCGCCAAGTCGTACCGTGGCTTACGGCAATCGGGAAATTCATGTCCATCCTAGTGGAAAAAGACGGCTCAGCATTTACGAAGCACTCTGCTTGCAGGGGTTCCCAAAATCCTTCGAGCTTCTAGGCAATCTAAGCGAGCAGGTTACCCAGGTTTCAAATGCAGTTCCGCCACCCGTAGCAGCGGCAGTCGCGCACTCAGTCGCTGCCGCGCTTCGTCGCGCCCGCCCCTCACTCTAGGAATGACAGCAGTGGACAGCGGCAAGCCCAAGACTCTCGCTGAGCGAATACGCGATGCTGGCACGAGCGGCGCTAAGATCGAAGACGTTTTGCAAACCGATCAGCGCGTGCTTGCTCGAATCACTGATGGCATCTATCGCCAGCCAGCATCCGCACTGAGAGAGCTAATCGCCAACGCTTACGATGCGGATGCGTCGCAAGTGGTCATTGAGACGGACCCTCCGCGTTTTGATCGAATGATCATCCGAGATGACGGCAGTGGCATGAGTGTCGAGACGCTTGCGTATGTCTTGCAACATATCGGTGGAAGTCTCAAGCGTACCGCCCAAGGAGCGAAGTTAGACGTAACGAGTTCGTCAAATGCGTCGCTCAGCCCTGGTGGTCGCAAGCTGATCGGCAAGATCGGAATTGGTTTGTTCTCCGTTGCCCAATTGACGCCCCACTTCCAGGTTATAACCAAGACAAAGGGCGAAAAAACAAGGCGTATTGCGGACATCATCCTCGCTCCGGAGGATGCTGAGCGTGCCTTGGCAGAGCGCGGCGGTGATACCGAGCTAAAAACGGGCACCGTAAGAATCTGGAGCGTGCCGGCGACTGACGTCGAATCGCATGGTACCGAAATTGTGCTTATGGATCTTCGTCCTCAAACAAAGGAATTGCTTCGTAGCCAGGCGCGATGGGCTGCCTTGCGGCCCTCTCCTGAAGGCGCGCAGGAGAACTGGATGCCCACCGCGACTGTGGAGCCCGTCTTTCATATCGGCGGGCTCGACTATTCAACCAAGCGCACGATTAGTTTGCCTGCATCGTTACCCTGGAAGAGTAGCGATTCGCCGACGCAAAAGTTCAAGAAGCTTGTTGATGGGGTCAGGGCTCAGACGGCGACAAATCCAAATCCAGAACTCGAGCAGGTTCTTGATAACTATCTTAGGTTGATCTGGACTCTCTCTCTTGCTCTGCCAAGTCGCTATGTAGATCAGCACCCGTTTGATTTAGATGCGAAAAGCGGACTCGATTTCTTCGCCATTTCTAACGATGCCAAAGGCCAGGCTTCTGAATTGGCGCTTCAAGGGAACGCGCAGGTTCGCTCCTTGATGGGCCTTTCCTCTCCAGCCGACTTCGAAGACACCGAATTCAAGGTTCTTATCGACGGGGTTCAATTGCTTCGTCCGTTAAAGTTCGGACGAGCCAAGGAGAGCACTCATGCCATGTCACGAGATCTACTCTTTGTCGGCAAGTGTGCACCCGATCTAAGTAAGATTCCCGAGGAATATAGGGGCGGTAACCTTTCTTTTGAGGCCTATCTTTATTGGTCGCCTAAGATTGTCCCCAAAGATCACAACGGCGTACTCGTCCGCCTAAAAGGCGCAAGTGGAACACTTTTTGATCCGACTTTCATGGGTTACCAGGTGTCGGAACAGACTCGTCTAAAGCAGCTGACTGCTGAGATATTTGTTCATGAGGGCCTTGAGGGTGCGCTAAACATCGATCGTGAATCATTCAACTATGCGAGTATTCACTACCAATTTATCAGTCGGTGGCTGCACGGCGCGATCCGTCAGTTTGCTAACCGGCAGAAGTTGATTTCAGGGAAGCTGCTTAGTGAGAAGAAGGAAAAAATTGGCCAGCAGCTGGACGAGAAGTTGCAGCGGGCGGCTGAAAGTGCGTGGGAAGATGCGCGCGGTGAAAACGCTGAGGCACCTCCCGAAATAGTTTTCGGCGACGACGATAAGCAAGTCCTGGAAAGGCGCGCTGCTGGTGCTCCTGCGTTTACCCGCAGCGCCGTGCTAAAAGCAAGCCAAAAGGGTAAGGGCAAGAAGTTGCCGGCTGATTTGGAGCCGCGTCTGAGAGCGATTGCATTGGTACTCCAAGCCTATGGCGTGTTCGACAACATGCAATATGCAATGCAGGAGAAGCTGATCGGGGAGATCGGCAGGATCATCACCACAGAGGCTTCTGATGGAGATTGAGGTCGAGAATGGGGGGAGCGATTACGTTGGCGATCTCGTTCAGCAACGTGTCGAGCATCCAGAGCTTGCTCCAAAGGACCACTTTTTTCCTTGGCACAAACCAAGGAAACACTGGATACGTCGCAATCAGTGGCAGGCAGAAGCTGCAGACCTCATCGCTGCACTAAACCTCTCTGACAAGCGCAGGCCTCTCTCCTACTTAAGTCTTCCTGGTCCTGACATGTTGGATGTAAGGGCTATGCAACAAGTTTGCGCAGAATCTGGCGCAAACCTGCGTTTTGTCGGCTTCATGGAAGGGGGCTTGGATGCTCAGACAGAGCTCAATCTTTCTTTGGATGAAGTGATGCGGATGCAGGGCGTCGATCAGGAGTCGACTGTAATCCTCGATCCATTACAAAGTCTTGCAGATCCGAAATCAGTTGGATACGCCCGAACGATGGGGGCGGCATCGTTTGATATCGTAAATATCGACCTATGCAACTCTATCGGTGCGGCACCGCCACTTGATCAACAGCTTGGATGTTACGACGCCATTCGGCAGCTTCTGGACTTTCAGCGCCGACGACGTCCTGCGGACGAGCCATGGATACTATTCCTGACAACCCGGGCGAACCATGGCCGGATCAACGCTGAAGCACGCGTGCGCTTCTTCGACTGCCTTCTTAGAAATGCGCGCGATCACGCCGAGGTCGATCAGGTCATTCGCGACGAGCTGCATCTTGATCAATCAGCATTGAGTGCAATGCAGGCGGGTCCGGTTCAGGATGATTCTGCCTTCGAAAATGCTTTCGCGGCGGCGGTCAGCAAATGGCTTCTCCAGATGCTGGACAGCTCTCCGCCGGCTGGCACATTGAGGCTACTGGCGAGTAGTTGTGCTTACTCAGTTCGCGTGCCGGGAAGTAGAGACATGCTTTCTCTCGGTTTTTTTTGCCAGACGGTTCATGCGCCTGCACGCGATCTTGCGGGACTGGCTGCGTCTGTTGAGCAACCCGTCCAATTCCCAAGCGAGCCCGAGGCAGCGATCGAGATAATTCGCTTGATACCTCGTCTTGCTCATGTCGATGGCATTCTGTCGAATCCGGACACCTACGACACGGTTACACTTGAGGCATCCGACCTAATGCGAAGTGCTCGTTTTGACGCTGATGCGTACATCGATTGGGCGCTTTCGCAAAAAGAGAACCCGAAGGCTTCCCTTGATGTAGCCTAGAAAAGCCAGTCATTTCGAACCTAGATATTTTTAAATCTATATCACCGTGCTGAGCAGCTCGTTGGGCTGCTCGTTCTCTATTAAGGAGCATGGTGATGTTTGAAAAATCGTGGATTGGCTACTCCTCATCGTCGCTGTTTGAGTGTTTGATTGTTTTTGCAGTGTTGTTTATCGCTGGGAATTTGTGGCCTGCCTGCGCTCGTTGGTGTGTCGAGCTGCGTACCGGCTAGGCTTGCGTATGACGCAACCAAAGTCCTTTCCCGGTGGCTAACGAGATAGTGGAGGTGAGAGCTCACTGCTCGTAGCGCAGTCCGCTCGAACCGCTGGCGACATCGCGTTGCCGAAATTCTCTGCTCTAAAGCTTCCACCTCTTGGTCGTAATCGTACATAGGGCCCGGCAAAAGCCGGGTCCTATCTTCCAGCGATCGAATGCCAGGCTGCCATTATTCTATTTCCGATGGCGGCTTGGCCGTTCATTGACACCAAGCAGATCTCGAACGTCCTCGCCAAGTATTGCGCCAAGCCTGCATAGGACGGCGAGGGAAGGATTTCCGATCGCACGTTCGATCTGGCTGACGTAGGTTCTGTCGACATCGGCCTGAAGGGCCAATTGTTCTTGCGATAGGCCAGTCTCCGACCTTAGCGCTCGAATATTCGACGCCAGCTGTTTTTGTACGAGGTCAAAGTCCCTTGCCATGTGGGCAAGTGACCTGCCCCCGGGCTTAGGGCCAAAACCTATTTCGTAGAGTCCAAGGTTGCGAGCTTATCGCTCGGTGATGGGTTGGCAAGGGTTCCTTGAT
>NZ_QICJ01000009.1:0-249911 GCF_003201105.1 Dyella sp. AtDHG13
GATCAAGGAACCCTTGCCAACCCATCACCGAGCGATAAGCTCGCAACCTTGGACTCTACGAAATAGGTTTTGGCCCTAAGCCCGGGGGCAGGTCACTTCAATGCACATGCGCGACGGCGACGAAACCTGCGCGCAGGCTTCCAGGCGCAACGTGCGGCATCGATCACCGCGAGCGCCTAAAATGAGGCCCATGCACAAGCCTGCCGATTTGCCCGTTTCAACGCTGTCCGCGCAACTGACGTCGCCGGGATACGCCTTTGTGGAAGGCGAACAGATGCGCCCCCTGCTCACCTCGCTGGGCGAGCTGACGGACTGGACGGACTTCGCGGAGAGCTGGAACCACCTGGGGCCCGACCCTTACCTGGCCGCGAAAGGCCGCTTCCGCCGCCGTCGCCACGGCACGTTTTCCGCCACTGCCGATGGCCCAGTGCTGCCCGAGCCGCATCAGGCCCACTTCCAGAGCCTGCAGTACAACGCCTTGCAGGGCGATATCGAGCGCTGGTTCGAGCCCATTGCCGCGCCCATTGCCCACGGCGACACGCTGCGCACCATCCTTCGCTTCTGTCACCACCTGTTCGGCCAGACCGCGCCCGCCACGCGCCGCTGGCATATCGAGGTGCATCAATTCCGCATCGAGGCCACCGCCAATGCCGCGGGCGAACCGACGCCCGAAGGCAGCCATCGCGATGGCGTGGATTACGTGCTGGTGCTGCTCGTCAATCGCCAGAACATCGCCAGCGGCACCACTACCATCCACACGCCCGACGGCAAACTGCTTGGCGACTTCACGCTGACGCATCCGCTGGATGCCGCGCTGGTCTACGACCATAGCGTCTACCACGGCGTAACGCCGGTAAGCCCGCTCGACGCGGATCAACCCGCCTTCCGCGATGTGCTGGTGGTGACGTTCAAGGCGGCATCGCCATCGGAATGAGGGATGCCTTGCCGCTCCACAGCGGCAAGTTGCACGCAACGCGTCACGTCTACAGCACACCCATGCCGCCGCGCTCGCGGTTGCGCCGTTCGCGTGCCATATCGAACTCCACCTGCAACACCATTCAGTACAGCACGCTGGTGCGGAATACGGCGGCGAAACGCGTGGCGCATTCGGTGTCGATGGGTTCGCCATGGATGATGCGTCGCACCCGGCTCAACGGCAGGCCGGTGCGGCGGGCGAGTTCCGCCGTGGTCATGGCGGCGGGCTGCATGTAGTCGTCGCGCAGCACGTCGCCGGGCGAGCGAACGCGCGCTGAAGCGCTCAGCTGAATGTTCGATTTGACTGTCATGGTGGATTTCCTGTCAGGCACAGGGAAACGCCGACGCGGGGTTCGCGTCGTTGCATGTAAGGGATGCCTTAGCCCCGCCCGTGATCGCCCCGAGGTGTGGCACATCGACCCGTGAACCGATGCGCCACGGGAACGATCAACGGACGGGTTTAAGCGGTTACGGCACGCCGAGGGGATGGCGTGCCGGCGGACAGCTCGACGCTGTGCACGGCAATATCGAGCGCCGCCGACACTTCACGCGTCAGCGACCCGACGATGGGCTCGCCCGGCAAGCCCCACGGAATCACCGCCCATTCTCGTTGCTCCAGGCGATCACGCAAATACGTGAGCACCGCGAGTGCGGTGGTGTGCGGGTCATACGAAGGTGGCGAAACAAACCCGTTCGGGTCGTGCGGTGAAGGCGTTTGGCTGCCGTCGGAGGGTGAAGACGGACGTGGCCCTGCCTTATGATCGCGGTTAGCCATGATCAACTCTCGCTAAGTTGGCTATGGTTAGCGGGTCGTCGGTGGTGCAAACACCGGCGACTCGCGACACACGGCATCACTGCCGTGGTCACCCGCGCAGCCCCGAAGAAGACAAGACAGACGGCGCGGGTGACATAAACAGAGTACGCCTGCCGCCCAAAACAGGCACGTCGGGCGAGGGCTCGACAAGCCCACGGCGAACGCCTACGCCACGTCCGCGTAGCCCGGATGGAATCCGGGGTCACCTAGCGAACACCTTTATCAGAGTCCATGCGCCGGCGCTCCGGCATTCCCGGATTCCGCTGCGCTCCATCCGGGCTACTAGTTCACGTAGCCCGGATGAAATCCGGGATCAACCCGCGATCACCTTCGCCAGAATCCACGCGTTGGCGCTGCCGCATCCCCGGATTCCGCTGCGCTCCATCCGGGCTACTAGCTCACGTAGCCCGGATGAAATCCGGGAGCACCCCGCGAATACCTTCACCAGCCCTCCGACGGCGCCCGCCTCGATCTGGTTGCAAATTACCATGCTCGACGAAGTCCGCCACGGGTCGAAGCCGCCCTCTTTTCAGCCTACTTTTTCCAAATCTGATCTCGTATTCGCAAGCCGGGCTGCAGCCTCGCCTTCGAGCAGGAAATCCAGCACAGTGTGCGCGTACAGGTCCGGGTGTTCCACATTGGGCAGGTGCACAGCCTGCATCATCACCAGGCGCGCGCCCGGCACGGTCGATGCGATGTACTCGCCGTGGCTTGCCAGGGTGACGGTATCGTTTATTCCCGCGATCACCAGCGTGGGGCGGTTGATGAGGGCGATGGTTCTACGCATGTCGCTGTCGCGCACTGCCGCGTAGTTGCCTGCCAGGCCCTGGGGAGTGGTGGAAAGCAGCATGTCGCGGAACGGCTCGACCGCCGGTTGCCTTGATTCGAGCATGGAAGCGGGAAACCAGTTGGCGAGGAACGCCTCCGCCACGGCGGCCATGTCGGGCGACGTATGCAAGGCGGCAATGCGTGCGTCGAACTCGCTGGCGGGTCCCAGTTGGGCAGACGTATTGCTCAGGATCAGTTTGTCGACGCGCTCGGGCGCATGGATGCCGAGCCATTGGCCCACGAAGCCGCCAAGCGACAGGCCGAGGAAATGCGCGCGCTCAATACCTAGCGCATCGAGCAACTCGATGACGTCGCGGCCCAGCCGGTCCATTGAATAGGCCCCTGCGGGCGCATCCGACTTGCCGTGTCCGCGACCGTCGTAGCGCAGCACGCGGAAGTGCGGGATCAGCGCGGCGATCTGTCCATCCCACATATGCATCGTCGTGCCAATGGAGTTGGACAGGACGAGCACGGGCTTGTTGGCGTCGCCGTCCAGGCGATAGGCCAGGCGGCAGCCGTCGCCGGTGGTGATGAAGTTTGTGTCGCTCATGGCGCTCTGCTCCTTGGGTTTGGGCCGGGCTGATGCCCGGTTCGAGGAGAGATGCTAGGCGCCGCCCGCCCATCAAAAAATTACAAAGTTTCTACCAACTACGTAAGTATTTTGGACATGAGCCCTTTCACCCTCCACGACCTTCAATGCTTCGACGCCGTGGTCAAGGCAGGCGGCTTTCAAGCCGCAGCCCAGGTCATGAACCGCACGCACCCTGCCGTCTTCGCCGCCGTCGCCAAGCTCGAACGGCAGTTGGGTTTCATGCTGTTGGAGCGCGGTGGCTACCGCGTGCAACTCACGCCCGCGGGCCAGTCGTTCCATCGCCGCGCGCAAGCGCTTTTGCGCGAACTGGAAAGCCTGCACGCCCACACGGCGCAACTGGCCATGGGCAAGGAAAGCGAGCTGCGCGTGGTGATCGGCGACATGTGTCCGGTGCCGCAAACGCTGCGCTTGCTGAGCGGCTTTTTCGCGCAGCACCCGAGCACGCGACTGCATCTCCACTTTGAAGCCGTCACGGGCCCGTGGGAGCGCCTGTTCAACGACGAAGCCGATCTGATCTTCCACCACGTCGACAAGCACGATGCACGCATCGAATGGCTGGACCTGTGCCCGGTGCAGTTCATCCCGGTAGCGGCGCCGGGATTCCTGCCGTTTCGCGTCACTCGCTCGATACGGCGCGAGCAATTGCGCGAGCTCACGCAATGCATCATGCGCGATACGGCGCAAAGCTCGGAATCGCGCGACTACTTCGTGGTGGATGGCGCGCCGCAATGCACGGTCGCGGACCAGCTCATGAAGAAGGAAGTGATCCTGTGCGGCATGGCCTGGGGACACCTGCCCCGCTTCCTGGTCGAACAGGAACTGCGCGATGGCCGCCTGATATCGCTCACAGGCAAGTACCTGACGGGCAGCGTGGAAGACCTGGTGGCGGCCCGCCGTCATGACCGCCCGCACGGGCCGGTGGCGAACCAGCTATGGCAACTCATCCAGGAACAGGCGGCGCAATGGCGAACGTCGCCGGCGCCGTAGCGGGCAATCTCGCCAACTTCAGGGCCGATGTGGACACGCCGGCCCTGCCTCGCATCACATCGAGGCCAATGTCGCTTCACTCTTGAAAAGAAGCATTGACGAGGCGCCGCCAGGTTGGCGAGACTACGCACGCATCGTCACATCGATGCCTAACCATCGCGCAAGCAGGCTATGCGCAGTCGTAACCGAGGGGTGCTGCGATGGACTCGATCCGCCACGCTCGGTTTCGATCTATCAGACAAGGGCGCCCTCCATTGATGGAGGTTTTGCCATGCCCGGTTCGATCACTCACCGCCTTGCCCTCGCTACGTCCTCGATGATTCCGGATATCCATCCGGATGACGCCCATCTGGCGGCTTCACTGCGGCGCCTTGGCATCGAGCCCGTTGCCTGCGTCTGGAACGACCCCAGCGTCGACTGGTCACGTTACGACGCCGTGCTGATGCGCTCGACCTGGGACTATTTCAAGCACTACGCCGCCTTCGCCGATTGGCTGGAGAGGCTCCCTGTTCCGACGATCAACCCCAAAGCGGTATTGCGATGGAACAGCAACAAGCGCTACCTCCCCGAACTCGCTGCGCGGGACGTCCCCATCATTCCCACATCCATCGCACGGGGAACGGAGGTGCAACAGGTGTTGGTCGAAGCGCCAGGCCGCGAGGTCGTCATCAAGCCGACGATCAGCGGCACCGCCTGGCATACGGCGCGCGGAATCGCCGGTGATCCGACCTTTGACCAGGCAGTAAAGCAGTTGCCAAAGGAATTTGAGTATTTGATTCAGCCATTCGTGCGGGAAATCGTCAGCGATGGCGAATTGTCCCTGATGTTCTTCGACGGCGAATACAGCCACGCCGTGATAAAGCGGCCTGCATCCGGGGACTACCGCGTGCAGTCCGAATTCGGAGGCACCGCCGAGCGCTTCGAACCCGACGCCGCGCTTATCGCAAGCGCTCAACGCGCGCTCTCAGCCACCGCCGAACTCGGCCACGCCGATGTGGCCTACGCGCGCGTCGACGGCGTGATGTCCGAAGGAAGATTCCTGTTGATGGAGCTGGAACTGATCGAACCCTTCCTTCACCTCGGCAGCACGCCGGAAGCGGCAGAGCGCTTTGCGCGTAACTTGCAAAGGCGATTGGCACGTCCAGGGTCTTGAGTGCCTGCGCTGTTGTCGTTGCTAGAGAACCCACCCCTCGCGATACTCGCGCCGCAGAAACGCGTTGGCCTCCGGCATATTGGTGATGCGCATGTTCTCCGCGTCGTACTCGATCCTGCCACCAGCGCGAAGGGATACGATGCCCAGCAGCATCACTTCCGTCAGCCGTGCGGCATACGAGAATGGCGATGACGCTTCCGCTTTCCCTTTGCAGGCATCGACCCAGTTCATCTCGTGCGAGGTCTTGATGCGCGCAAAGGCCTGGGGAGGCGTGCCCACCGAATCGTGCAGGGATTGAGGCAACAGGCGCGGGTTCTTGCCGTAGGTTTCGTGGATCAGCTTGCCCTTATCGCCAACGTAGAGGACACCACCGTCCTTGCTCATCTCCCCCGCCCCCAACGCTTGCAGACCCGGGGGCAGCAAGGCGCCGTCATACCAGGTGAGCTTCACCGGTGGTTTGCTGCCGCGTGCGGGGAAGTCGTAGTACGTCATGGTCGCCATGGGGTACGACGCACCGTTGAATGGCGTCGACACGGTTTCCACGGAGGTCGGGAAGCCCAGGTCCAGTGACCAGAACGGGGAATCGATCAGGTGCGCGCCCATATCGCCAATGGCGCCTACGCCCCAATCCACCCAGCCGCGCCAGTTGAACGGGTGATACACCGGGTGGTAGTCGACGACGGGGCCGGGGCCAAGGAAGAGATCCCATGCCAGCCCTTCCGGCTTCGGATAATTGCCGACCATGGCATTGGCGAGCCGATCCATCACGGCACCCTCGTTCCAGTTCGCGTCGTCCGGTCGCGGCCTGGCTTGCGGACGTGGAATGCCCTGCGGCCAGTAAGCGAGCGGACGGTTCGTCCAGACGTGAACCTCGCGCACGTCGCCAATCGCTCCCGCCGCGATGTACTCGTTGATCAACCGGGCATCGTCGCTCGAATGCCCCTGGTTGCCCATCTGCGTGACGAGCTTGGGATTGTCCTTAGCCTTTCTGGACAGCTCGCGAGCTTCGTAGATGGACCACGTGAGCGGCTTCTGCAGATACACGTGCTTGCCATGACTCATCGCCGCGCTGGCCATCACTGCATGCAGGTGGTCCGGTGTTGCGATGACTACCGCGTCGATGTCCTTCTGCTGTTCGAGCATCCGGCGGTAGTCGGTATAACGCTTGGAGTTGAACTTGCCGGAAAGCAGCTTGGTCTGCTCGATCTCGTCCTGCAGTCTCTGCCGTTCTTTCGCGGTCTGGGCCTTGTCCAGGCGTGCCTGCGCTTTTCCGAGGCCATCGACCATCCCCTGAAAGGACTTGTCCGTATAGCCCCAATCCACGTCGCACAACGCGACGATGTTCTCGCCGGCCAGGGCCCGCATGTTGTGCATGCCCATGCCGCCCACGCCGATGCCGGCTATGTTCAAACGATCGCTGGGTGGCGTATGGCCAGGCCCGCCCAGAACGTGACGGGGCACGATCATCAGTCCGGTTGCTGCGATAGCCGTGCCCGCGAGGAATTCGCGGCGTGAGATCTTCCCGCTCGCCCCGACATCTGCGGAGGTTTCTCCGGCGCCGTGGCTCTTCGTTTCTTTCGCGACTTTCGATTCGTCCATCATGGGCGTTGCAACCCTCGGCTGGCTATCGGTATCCGAAGCGAAGCATTCTGGCTGCAATGTGATCAGGGGATCAAGGCGGGCCGCGTCGCACGTCGCGAGCATCGATTGGCGCGGAGGACTCCATTGGGCAGGTCTTCGCTATCTGCAGCGGAAAGCCGCCAGCAGCCGTAAGGACAGCGAGTGCAACAGATGGGAAGTAGCTTCACCGTAAATGACTTGACCGAATCGCCCTGCACATGGGTCCGCCTAGAATCGGAAGCTGATCTTCCCTGTTACACGCTTAGTCTTCTGAGTGATCGTAAACGTCCAGGCCGAGTTCAATGCCTCTTTCGCCCAAAGCGAGCAGATGGGCAGGCGACAGGGAGACTCCGTTATTGCTGGAATTCATGAATAACCCGACGAATAGGTTGATTCGGCACGTCTCCCTGACAGCCGCCCAGGCAGCCATGTCATCCGTCAGCACTCCAAGAAGCTCATCGATCTGCCCTGCCAAATCCTCGGGCTCGGCGCGCTGAACTTGCAGGCGCCACATGCCAGTACGTGCGATGCGCACCGTCCCGGTCGGCCTGACCGACGATCCGCTCGCCCTTGCGCTCAGAAGCGATTGCTTCGCAGCCGAGCAACCGAGAGACATCTTCGGGAACGAGAGAGTCACCAAAGATGCGGAGAGTCGCTTGTGAATATCCGAATGGCCCCATACCCTCTCCCAGTCTTCAGTAGCTAGTCCCATTGGACATCTGCCATGTCTGCCATGGGTTGCGGATTCAGCCGATCGCAGCAGCACATTGAAAACTGCGCGAGCGACGGCGTTGCTGCCCCCCCGCTCCATCATGACATGGCGCCCGCCAGCCTGGCGCAAGCGACCGAAGATCCGCGCCAACCCAACAAGGACAGCGGACCAGCCAACCGCTCTGTCCCCCCACCAAACCCGAAAACGCTTTCTCAACTTCCCCCCACCCGCGCCGATAAAACGGAAGCGCGGAGTCGTCGGCTCCGAATTCCGGAGCGGCTATGTTGGTTCTTGTGGGTGCGGCGGTGGTCGTGGCGTGCGTGCTGGGCGGCTTTGTGCTGTCGCACGGGCAGATTCTCGCCTTGTGGCAGCCGTACGAGTTGCTGATCATCGCGGGCGGCGCACTGGGGGCGTTTCTGTCGGCAAATCCGCCGAAGGTGGTGAAGGCGGCGCTGGCCGATGCCGTGGGCCTGCTGAAAGGGCCCAAGTACAAGAAGCAGGATTACGTCGACCTGCTCTCCATGCTCTATGACCTGTTCGGCGTGATCCGCAAGGAAGGCCTGCTCGGCGTGGAAGAACACATCGAGGATCCGCAATCGAGCTCGCTGTTTTCCGCGTATCCACGCCTGCTTCGCGAGCATCACTTGATCGAGTTCACCACGGACTGTCTGCGTCTGATGGTGGGCGGCAGCATGAATCCGCACGAGCTGGAGCAGTTGCTGGATGTGGAACTGGAAACGCATCACCACGAGGCGCTCGCGCCGGCGCTGGCGGTGACGAAGATGGCCGACGCCCTGCCCGGCTTCGGCATCGTGGCGGCGGTGCTTGGCATTGTCACGACCATGTCGCAGCTGGACGGCGACACCTCGCGTATCGGCATGCATATCGCCGGCGCGCTGGTCGGCACCTTTCTCGGCATCCTGCTTTGCTATGGCTTTATCGGCCCGCTGGGCGCCGCCATGGAAAATCGCGTGCAGGAAGAAGGCAAGGCGTTCGAGTGCGTGAAGATCGCCCTGCTCGCCAGCCTGCGCGGCTACAACCCCAAGGTGTCGGTGGAATTCGCGCGCAAGGCGCTGGCCTCGCATTCGCGCCCGCGCTTTCAGGATCTGGAAGAACACCTGAAGGCGCCGCGCGCGAAGGCGGCGACGTGAGCGAGCAAGGCGACCTTCCGCCCATCATCATTCGCCGCGTCAGGCCCAGGAGGCACGGCCACCACGGCGGTGCCTGGAAGGTGGCGTATGCGGACTTCGTCACCGCGATGATGGCTTTCTTCCTCGTCATGTGGCTGATCGGCGCGGGCACGCGCCAGCAGCGCGCGGCCATCTCCGAATATTTCAAGAACCCCAGCATGTCGCCGGGTACGGCCACCATGGCGCCGCCAGGCGCGATGGGACCCGGCGGCGCGAGCAACAGCATGATCAAGATGGGCGGCGCGATGGACATGCCGCACGGCCCGGGTCGCGACACGAAGGGCGCCGCGGCGGCCCGTGTCGATCCGAAGGACATCGAGAAGGAAGCGCGCAAGCAGGAGCGCGCGCGGCTGGAAGAGTTGATGCAGCAACTGCAGGCGGCGATCCAGAGCAGCCAGGCGCTGGCGCCGTTCAAGGATCAGCTGTTGCTGGACATCACGCCCGAAGGCCTGCGCATCCAGATCGTGGACAAGCAGAACCGCCCCATGTTCGACCTGGGCCGCGCGCAGCTGCGGCCATACACCACGGCGATCCTGCAGGAGCTGGCCGGGTTCATCAATCGCGTGCCCAACCGCATCAGCCTCTCGGGCCACACGGACGACGCGCCGTACAGCAGCGATCACCAGTACGGCAATTGGGAGCTGTCGGCCGACCGCGCCAACGCGGCACGCCGCGCCCTGCTTTCCGGCGGCCTGGCCGAAGACAAGATTGCGCGCGTGGTGGGCCTGGCCGCTTCGGTGCCGTTCGACCGCAGCAAGCCGGGCGATCCGGTCAACCGGCGCATCAGCATCATCGTGATGAACAAACAGGCGGAAGCCGCCTCGATAACGCAGGAAGCGGACCCTGCGGATAACTCCACCGCCGCCGCGCCATTGCCCGCGGTGGCGCACATTGTGGCGGCCACGCCGGCCGCCGTCGCCGTGAGCGCCATCGCGCCGGCCGAGGAACCTGCACCCGAGGCCGCGCGCCCGAACTCCCCTTGAAGCGACGCCCTCGGCGATGGATGCGGTGCTGACCTAGAATGCGAACTCACGCGCCACAGGCCGATGGTCGGCGCCTTGCCTTGGGTGATCCGCATGTCTGACGAACCATCGGTGCTGCTTTTTTCCTACGGCACGCTGCAGCTCGAGCGTGTGCAGCTGGAATCCTTCGGCCGCCTGCTCGACGGCGAGGACGACGCCATGCAGGGCTACCGCCAGCTGCTGGTGGAAATCACCGACCCCGACGTACTGCGCAAGAGCGGGCAGAAGTTCCACCCCATCGTGGTTCCAAGCGACGACGCGCATGACGAAGTTGCCGGCAAGGTGTTTCGCATCACGCCGGACGAACTGGCCGCGGCGGACGGTTATGAAGTGGCCGACTACAAGCGCGTTGCCGTGCGGCTGCGCTCCGGGCGCCAAGCCTGGGCATACGTGCAGGCCTGAGCCTTCACTCTCGCGTAAGGCATCGAAGGCGGCTTGTTGCCGATTCTGCATATTCCCCGGCCGAATCCGGGCATCAGGCCGCACGCGAGCTACCTAGACTGCTTTCCAAGGGCGGCGCGAACGCGTCGTCCGTGCTCATCACGAGCATGACAGGGGAAAAGCTATGCATGCCGCTCGCTGGACACAGCGGAGCCCTGGCGCCACCGTGGCGCCGGCCGCCGAACTCCGCACACCCAAGATCGACCGCCTGGATCTGCTCGCGCGCATGATGGTGCTGCGCGACGACTGTGTTGCGCAGGCATTGTCGCCAGCGTCCGATGCCGGGGCGCTCTCGTTCGAGGGCGATCGGCTGGACGAGGCCGAGCAACTGGGCCGCCAATGGGCGATCACCGATCCCGTCGACGGCGGCCGATTGGCAGCCACCCTGCTCAGCGGCCTGAGCGCTGCGGCAGAGCGCTTCGAGGATGGATATGCCGATGCCGTGCGCCACGACCACGCCCGTGCGTCGCTCCGCACACACGCAACGCGTGGACGGCTCAGCGCCTATATGCCTGCGGGCGGCCATTGCGACGCCTGCCGCGCCCACGTGGCGGTGCTGCTAGGCGACCTCGCGACCGACGAACCCGCGGTGGCCTGCCCTTGCTGCGGGCACCCCTGGAGCCGCTGACGGTTCGCGTCAACCAACGGCCAACCCGCCTGAGCGGAGGCACCATGGGCTTTGTTCTACTCAAGCGCGAAATACACATCGAGCGCCCGGCCGGCGACGAAGCGGGCCGCTCCATCTGGTATCTGGACGAACCGATCACCCACGAAGGCCAGGCTGCCAGTTATCTCGTGCAGTACATCGACTATGGCTATGAAGGCCTGTTCCTTTCCGCCGATGGCGAGGTGCTGCTCTCCGAGCAACCGCTGTGGGAGAACACCGCCGGGGAGGAAACGGAACGCCCCGACTGGCTGGACGCGTTCCAGGAAACTCAGCGCCGCAGCCGCTGACCATCGACACGCGCACCCAGCCGGGCAAGCGCGTGTTCCAGCGCATCGAGATCGTTCTTCTCGTCGTCATGGAAGATGGCATGCATGCCGAGCGCACGCGCTATTGCCACATTGGCTTCGCTGTTGTCGATGAAGATGCATTCGTCGGCGGACACGTGAGCGCGCGACATGGCATGCAGGAAAATATCGGCGCCCTGCTTGCTGCTGCCCACATCGGCCGAGACAACGATGGGATCGAACAAGGCGTCCAGGCCTTGATGAGCGCGCAGATGCTGCATGCGATCGCCCGCGTTGTCCGTGATGATTCCCAGTGCGTGGTGAGCCCGCAACGCACGGGCCAGTGAAACCATGCCCGCGTTGACGGGCGTGCTTTCGAAGGCTTCGAACAGCAGGCCGATATCCAGTGGCGTACCCAAGGCTGCGCACACGGCGGGCCAGATATCCGCATGTGTCGCCTTGCCCGTCATCAGGGCACCGATATGAGGGTGAAACGCGGCCTGAAGCGCGGGTATCGCGATGCCACTGACATCGCTCAAGTATCGAAACGTGGTCTGCGAACCGCTCTTGTCGGTGGTGAGCACGCCGTCGTAGTCGAAGAAAATCGTCCTGATCATCCCTGCTTCCTGCATACATTCATCGTGAAACATACCGTAGCCCGGATGGAGCGCAGCGGAATCCGGGATGCTCTTGTCGGCGTGTCCGGTGAATTCGGGCGTGGCGCACTCCCGGATTCCGCTGCGCTCCATCCGGGCTACGGCTGGGCGGATGGTGGGCTTTAGCGCGCCTCGACGTGCAGCAGCCTCGCCCGGCTGACGTTGCCGCGGGCACGCGCGTGGAACTTCCAGGTCTGGCCCGGCTTGAGGTCGTGCACCTGGTCGGTGGCGCTGCCGATGGCGCGGCCCTTGGCATCGAACAGTCGGAAGCTGACTTTGGCCGTGTGCACGGGCTTGTGGCCGACATTGGTGAGCGTGCCCACCACCTTGTTGCGGCCGGGCGTCACGTCGCGCTCGACGCGGTACGAGCCCACCCTGACGCTGCCTTTTGCGGGCGTGCCGGCCCATGCGGCGGAGCACGCCAGACCCAAACCCAACAACAGCACCTGCACGGTCGAACGGAGATTCATCGTGTACTTCAAGACGAAATGGAGCGTAGGAAAAGGACTGCATAGCTTAGCCGTGTCCTGGCCCTCCGTATGCCACGCCCGTCACTCCCAGCGATGGGCGTTCGTGGGGAACCCCGGGCGCTGCACCCGCACCACGCAGAACCGATGGCCGGAGGGCGCCTGCATCACCACCCAGCGCTCCAGGCGTTTCACTACCTGCGCGCCCAGCTTTTCCAGCCGGGCGACTTCGGCGGGGATGTCGTCGGCTTCTATGTCCAGGTGAACGCGGCTTTCGTGCTCCACCCGCTGCAGTTGGACGATGGGCTCGCCGTCCGGTGTGGCCAGCATGCGGTAGTTGCCGCGCGTGCCGGGGTGCTCGCTGTCCACGGGCCGCCCCAGGGCCTGCGCCCAGAAGTGTGCGGCTTCGTCGATATCGGGCACGTTGCAGTCGATGAGCAAGGCGCAGAGGCGGGAGTGATGCATGGTGGTTTCCTTCGTGAGGGGCGCGCGGCGCGCTTCGGGCGAAGGTACGCCTTTGTTCGTGGCGGTGGCAGTGTCCAGGCGTTGCGGGGAAACCTCACCGTCATCCCCGCGCAGGCGGGAGGCGCTTTATCAACAGCCGAATGGCTGGTCATCCAGCGTCTTTCGCTCTTAACCAAGTGCCTCAAAGGCACTGGATCCCCGCCTGCGCGGGGATGACGGTGAGGGAGATTCACGCAGCGCTGTTGTGAAGTGTTATGGCACTAAACAGCCATGGAAACACGAAGTGCTTCAGTTCTTCCCGTCCTTCGCTATGCTGCGATCAACGTGACCGCGCCATCGGCGCTTCCGGAGGATCCCGCATGACCTCTGTCCGCTTGACCGACCTCGCCCATGGCGGCGGTTGTGGCTGCAAGCTCGCACCTTCCGTGCTGCAGCAGTTGCTGGCCGACAAGCCGGCGGCCGCGCCGTTCGCGCAGTTGCTGGTGGGCACGGAAGCCAGCGACGACGCCGCGGTGTGGCAGGTGGATGACAGGACCTGCGTCATCGCCACCACCGATTTCTTCATGCCGGTGGTGGACGATCCCTTCGACTTCGGGCGCATCGCCGCAGCGAACGCGCTGTCCGATGTCTATGCCATGGGCGGCAAGCCGATCATGGCGCTGGCGATACTCGGCATGCCGCTCGGCAAGATCGACGTGGAGACGGTGCGCGCGATTCTCGCCGGCGGCGAGGCGGCCTGCGCGCAGGCGGGCATTCCCGTGGCGGGCGGACATTCCATCGACTCGGCCGAACCGATCTACGGCCTCGCCGCCATCGGTCTTTGCGCGCCGGCCGACGTGCGCCGCAACGGCGGAGCGCAGGTGGGCGACGCCATCATCCTGACCAAGGGGCTGGGCGTGGGCATCTATTCGGCGGCCTTCAAGAAGCGGGCGCTGCCGCCCGATGCCTATGCGGAGATGATCGCCTCGACCACGCAGCTCAACAGCGTCGGTCACGCGCTGGCGAAGGACGCAGACGTGCACGCCATCACCGACGTCACCGGCTTCGGCCTCCTGGGGCACGGGCTGGAAATGGCGCGCGCCAGCGGCGTGCGGTTGCGCATCGAACAGGCGCGCCTGCCCTTCTTCACGCAGGCGGCCGCGTTGGCGCAGGCGGGCTACATCACGGGCGCGTCCCATCGCAACTGGAACAGCTACGGTGAGGGCGTCACCCTGCCCGCCAGCCTGCCGGACTGGCAGCGTGCGCTGCTGACCGACCCGCAGACCTCGGGCGGCCTGCTGGTCGCCTGCAAGGCGGAGCGTGCGCAGGCGCTGCTGGCGATGATCGAAGATGCGGGCTATGCGCGTGCGCGCATCATCGGCACCGCCGTGGCGGGCGCGCCGGGCATCGATATCGTGTAGACGCGCCGCTCAAAGTGGCGGAAGAGAATGGGAGTCGAACCCACCCGAGGCAGTCTGGGCTGCCTCACCCGGATTTGAAGTCCGGACGCCCCACCGGGGACGATGCTCTTCCATACGTGGAGGTTACCGCAGGCGCGGGCTCGTACAAGTCCAGGTAGCCCGGCTGGATCCTGCGCAGGGTGCCGCGGTTGAGCGTCACGCCCTGCCGGTCGAAATATTCCAGTATCTGGATCGCCACCTTCCGGCCGTTGTCCAGCCGGTCGCGGAACTGCGCGGCGGTGAAGCGGCCGTCCGGCGCCTGCGCGGCGGTTTCCGCGGCGATCAACACCATCTCGTGCATGGTGTTGCGCAGGAAGAAATGATCGTGCGCGACTTCATCGACCTGCCCCAGCCGCGCGGCAAACGCCATCAGCTGACGGATTTCCTGCTCCGGACGCGCCAGCTCGCCGGCGATATCGCGCACGCGTGGCGGGCGAAAGCGGACGTCGCCGCCCAGCAGCGGCGCGATGCGCTGCCACAGCGCCTCGCGGTCGGGCGGCCACTGCATGGCGTGGCTGGCGAGGCGCACGAACGCGCCATCGCGAACCACGCGGCCTGCAAGGTCCGCATGCTGCAGCGCCTGCGCAAACGCAGCGGACGGCAGGCGCGGTTGCGACGCCAGCCGCAGCTTTTCCCGGCTCACACCCTGCAGGTCGGGATGCGCCGCGTGAAAAGCCTCCAGGAATCCGGTGAGGCTGGCGACGAAGGCCTGCCACTGCGCCGCGCTCAGGGCGATGCGCTGCTCGCCCGTGTCGAAAACCATCGGCGCCAGCGCGGCCCCGGCGTTGTCGAGCGTGTTTTGCGACAGGGCGCGGTCGCGCGCGAAGGCGAGCAGATCCCAAGCGAATGGCGGCGCGTCGAGCAGGCCGGCCAGCGCTTTCTGCGCATCCTCGATGGCGAGCGCCGCACGCACGGCGGTTCGCCCTGCCGTGCGTCGCTGGCGCGACGGTGGGCGCAAATCCAGAAACCGGCCGCCACCGATGGTGCGTTGCGCGGACACATCGCGCAGCACGAAGCGGTCGAGCGCGGCGGCAGCGATGGGCCGATCCAGCACCAGCTGCACGTCAGCGCCCTGCCCGGGCGCGAGCGACGCGCCTTGCAGCAGCACGATGCGAACACCGACCTCGGCCGAACCATGATGCATGCGTGCAGGAAACCACTGGCCGATCGGCTTGGGCTCGGTGGGCAGCAGATGCATGTACGCGTCGATGCGATCCGTCGGCAGATGCAGGAACGGATCGACCACCATGTCGCCGCGATGGATGGCGTCCTTGGCGATACCCTCGCCGCTCAGGTTGAGCGCGCAGCGGTCGCCCGCGCGGCCGCGTTGCTCCGGGCGGTTCTGCGCATGCAGGGAACGCACGCGCGCGGCGAGCCCCGAAGGGCTCAGCGTGACCTGATCCTTCACCTGCACGCTGCCGGACAACACCGTGCCCGTCACCACCACGCCGATGCCCGGCAGGGTGAATACGCGATCGACCGCCAGGCGGAAGCGGCCATCATCGGCGCGCGCCCCCAGCTGACGCGCCTCGGCGGCGAGCCGGTCGCGCAAGGCGTCGATGCCGGCGTCGGTGCTGGAAGACACCGGCAGGATGTCCGCGCCGTCGAGCACGGTGCCCGCGGTGGCCTCGCGGATCTGCGCCGTGATGTGCTCGATCCGCTCGGGCGTCGCCAGGTCGGCCTTGGTGAGCGCGATCAGTCCACGCCGCACGCCCAGCAGATCGAGAATGGCCAGATGCTCTAGCGTTTGCGGCATCACGCCGTCGTCGGCGGCCACCACCAGCAAGGCGAGATCAATGCCGCTGGCGCCGGCCACCATGGTGTGCACGAAGCGTTCATGGCCGGGCACGTCGATAAAGCCGAGCACGGAGCCGTCGTCCAGCGGCAGATAGGCAAAGCCGAGGTCGATGGTGATGCCGCGGGCTTTTTCTTCCTTGAGGCGATCGGCATCGACGCCGGTCAGTGCCTTGACCAGCGACGTCTTGCCGTGGTCGATATGACCCGCCGTACCGACGATCATGGAAGCTGCGCGAGCGTGGCGGCGAACATCGCTTCGTCGGCGTCGTCCAGGCAGCGCAGATCCAGTTGCAGGGCGCCGTCGGCGATGCGTCCGATGACGGGACGCGGCAGCGCACGCAGCGCGGCGGCCAGCTGTTCCAGCGCGCTCTGGCTGCCGCGCGCGCGAATGAACAGCGCGGCACTGGCGAGCGTATCCAGCGGCAGCGCACCGGAGCCGATCTGGCTGCGGCATTCACCCACCTCGACCGCGAAGGCATCGCCCAGCCGCGCAGCCACCATGGGTTGCAGGCGATGCGCCTGCGCTTCGATATCCGCCTTGTCGCGTGCAAGAAAACGCAGCGTGGGCAGGCGCTGCGCAAGGCGATCCGGATCGCGGTAGAGCTTGAGCGTCGCTTCGATGGCGGCAAGCCGCAGCTTGTCCACGCGCAGTGCGCGCTTGAGCGGATTGCGGTTGACCTGCTCGATCAGCGCGCGAGCGCCCACGATGAAACCTGCCTGCGGGCCGCCGAGCAGTTTGTCGCCGGAGAACGTGACCAGGCGCGCGCCCTCTTCCACCGCGTCGCGCACGGTAGGTTCGCGCGCCAGTCCGTGGCGCGAGAGATCGACCAGGCTACCGGAGCCCAGGTCGTTCAACAGCGGCACGCCGGCGGCATCCGCGATGGCAGCGAGGTCGCGCGCGCCGACCTCGGCGGTGAAGCCCTGGATGCGGTAGTTGGAGGTGTGCACCTTGAGCACGATGCCGGTGTGCGGGTTGAACGCCTGGCGATAGTCGGCGGCGTGCGTGCGGTTGGTCGTGCCCACTTCGACCATGCGCGCACCGGCACGCGCCATGATGTCGGGCATGCGGAAGGCGCCGCCGATCTCGATCAGCTCGCCGCGCGACACCACCGCCTCGCGTCCCAGCGCAAACGTGTTCAGGCACAGCAACACGGCGGCGGCGTTGTTGTTGACCACGGTGGCGTCTTCGGCGCCGGTCAGCTCGCGCAGCAAGGCGCGTACATGGTCGTCGCGCTCGCCGCGCGTGCCGTCGTCCAGGTCGTACTCCAGCGCCACGGCGTGGCGCATGGCGTCCGTCGCCGCCGCAATCGCGGCTTCTGCTAGCACAGCGCGGCCAAGGTTGGTGTGCAGCACGACGCCGGTCAGGTTGAACAAGGGACGCAGGCCGCCGGCGGGCGCATCCAGCCGCTGACCGGCGCGCTGCGCCAGTTCATCCGCGCTCGGGGGCATGGCGGGCGTGTCGCGCAGGGCCTGACGCGCTTCGTCGATGACCTGCCGGATGGTGTCCGTGGTGGCGACCCGCCCGTGGCGCTCCAGCAGCGCGGCGGCTTCGGCCGTGGACAGCACCGTGGCCACCGCGGGAAGCTGGCGCAGGAGGGAGACCTCGGAGTCGGTCATGACGCAGGTCCTGGGACATCGCCGCACACGGGAGGCCTATGCTGCGTTGCCGGGCGCGCGGGGGTCAAGATTGGCCCGGCGATGACTTCGGCTTAATGCGCCGGCATGCACCATGCCTGCGCGGCTTTGCCGTCACCTGCCCCGACGCAGCGCATCCGGCCTGCGGCACACGGTGGGCAACATCGTGCCCTGTCAGGGCCGCCAACGTTGTGCCAAGGGGAAAACATGTCCGCCACCTTGCCGACCGCGCGCTCCTGGCGCTTGCTCGTGTTCGTGCTGCTGGCCGTCGCCGGCCTGCTCTATGTGAAATGGATGCCGTACTACCACCGCGCGTTCGTCGCGGCGAGCCAGCATGCCATCGGCCATTCCATCCTGGTGGGCGACGCGGCGAGCGCGCCCGCGCCTTCGTGGAACGCCGCGCTCGGTTACGCGCTGGCGTATGGCAAGGCCATCTGGCAGGCCATGGTGCTGGGCCTGCTGCTGGGCTCGGGCATCCAGGCGCTGCTGCCGACGGACTGGGTACAGCGGGTGCTGGGCCGCCGCGGCTTCGGCAGCGTGCTCGCCGGCGGCCTGCTGGCCGTGCCGGGCATGATGTGCACCTGCTGCGCCGCGCCGGTGGTGGTGGGCCTGCGCGAACACCGCGCCTCGCCGGGCGCGGCGGTGGCGTTCTGGCTGGGCAATACCGTGCTGAATCCCGCCACCCTGGTGTTCACCGGTTTCGTGCTGGGCTGGCACTGGACGGCGCTGCGCGTGCTGCTGGGTGTGCCCATGGTGTTCGGGTTGGGCCACATGGCCAACCGCATGGCAGGGCCGGGTGAGCTGGCGCCCACGGACGCATGGGTGGCGAGCGAAGCAGAGCCGCGCTCCGTGATTGACGTGTTCCGCCGCTGGGCGCAGATCTTCGGCAGGATGGCCCTGCGGCTGATTCCCGAATACGTGGTGATCGTGCTGTTGCTGGGCGCGGTGCGCGCGTGGATGTTTCCGCACGTGGACCCGGCGATCGGCGACCAGTGGTTCTGGATCGTGGCGCTGGCGCTGGCCGGCACGCTGTTCGTGATTCCCACCGCGGGCGAGGTGCCCATCGTGCAGGCGATGCTGGCGTTGGGGCTGGGCGGTGGCCCGGCCGCCGCACTGCTGCTGACCCTGCCGCCGGTGAGCCTGCCGTCGCTGGCGATGCTGGGGCGCTCGTTTCCGTGGCGGGTGCTGGTGGCGCTGGCGTTGGCGGTGGTGGGGTTTGGGGTGCTTGGTGGGTGGCTTGCCGTGTTGCTCGGGTTGCGTTGAGGGCGCCTCAGTATTTCGTGCTCTTGCTCGTCATTCCCGCTTTCGCGGGAATGACGGTGTCTTTGAGGCTCCCCGCAATCGTGTCGCGAGACGTCCCGTTATTCCTCCACCACCTCACTCTCCCCCACCAACAGCAGCGGATTGGGCGCATGCCGCGCATAACCCGCCTCGGCGACCAGCATGTCCAGCCCCAGCGAGGCGAGGTCGTCCGCATACGGGTCGAGCTGCGTGTCTTTCAGTTGGTAGAGCAGCTTGGCGTAGGTGTGGCAGTCATCGCAGGTTTCCGCCTGCACGGCGCCGGTATCGCCTTCGATGCTGCGCAGGGACAGGTGGCGCGTGCCGCCGCAGGTGATGCACACCGCGCGCACGTGGTTCCACGCGGTGGAGCACAGCGAGCAGTACAGGTAGCGCGTGCCCGGCGTGATGCCGGTGGCGGTGATCACGCCGGCGACGGAAGGCGAGCCGCAGCATGGGCACAGCGCGCGTTCTTCCAGCAGGCGCAGATGGTCGACGTTCAATCGCGCCGCCGATCCGGTGAAGTAGACCTGCAGCGCGGCGGCGACGAACACGGCCGCGGCCGTGTCCTCGGCGCTCAATCCGCCACGCAGGAAGCGGTCGGCCAGCTTCTCCAGCGCGGCGGTGTCGCTGCCGCGCAATTGCCGCATGGCATCCTGCGTGGCGGGCGGCAATTCGCTTGCGTCCATGTGATCGAGCAGCAGGCCCAGGCCTTCGCGCCAGGAGGCATCGCGGTGATGCCCGTCCGCCGCCAGCGGCGGCAGGCGCGCTTCCACCACCCCCGCCACCACGTCGTCGCCCAGCACGGCGGCGGGCGCGCGCGTGGTGGCAACAACATGCTGCGCCTGCGCCAGTGCGGCCATGAAACGTAGCCACGGCTCCAGCGGATGCCCCTTGGACAGCTGCTCCAGTCGTTTTGCCGTGACGGCGAAACGGCGGGAAGGATCAGCGAGCAGGATGGGATCGGGCGCCTTGACGCCGGCATGCGCCGGGCCGGTCCATTTGCCTTCGGGCGGCGTGCCGGCTTGCCTCATGGGCGCTTCCTGATGATGTCCTTGCCGTGCTCGCCGGCGGCTATCTCACGCAGCCACGCGCGGTGATGCCGCCACGCCCAGCCCGGTGTCACGTAGCCCTGCGTCATGGCACGCACCGAGTCGCGCACCCAGATCGCCGCGTATACGTGAACCACCCACACGATGATCGCCGCAATGGCCGCCAGGCTGTGGATCAGCACCGCCGCGCGCTGCACCGGCATCGAGGTGGCCTCGCCGAAATACACCTCCCAGATCACCAGGCCGGTGAAGAACAGCACGGGGATCAGCAAGGTCATCGACCAGAACACGAACTTCTGGCCGGCGTTGTTGCGGCCCACCGGCGGCACGCGTTCCTCGTCGTTTTCCACGACGTCCTTGATGGATTTCATCCACTCGACGTCGCTCTTCTGCACGAGGTTCTCCCGCCAGAACTGCACGATCAGGCCGAGATAGCTCAGCATCAGCAGGCAGCCGATCCACGGGTGCACCGCGCGCATCCACTGCCCGCCGCCGAATAGGCCCGACAGCCAGAACATCAGCGGATGGAACATCGCCAGCCCCGACAGGGTCAGCAGCACGAAGCAGATGGCGGTGATCCAGTGGTTGATGCGGTTCACCCGGGTGTAACGGATGATCACGGTCCTGGAGCTGCTCATAGCGTCTTCTCCGCGTCGTCGAGCACGCGCTCGCCGGCTGCCTCGTCTTCCTCGGTGACCTCGTTCGGACCCTCGGTGATCCAGTGGAAGAAGCCGGCCAGTGCCGCCAGCGCCACGCCGAACAGCGCGATGGGCTTGATGATGCCCTTCCACGCCGTCACCATCGGGCTGATCCGCGGATTGTCGGGCAGGCCCGAATACAGCGAAGGCTTGTCCGCGTGATGCAGCACGTACATCACGTGGGTACCGCCGACTTCCTGCGGGTCGTACAGGCCGGCCTTTTCGAAACCGCGCGACTTCAGGTCGACGATGCGCTCCTGCGCCCAGTCCTTCATGTCGGTCTTGGAGCCGAACATGATCGCGCCGGTCGGGCAGGCCTTGACGCAGGCGGGCTCCAGCCCGACCGACACGCGGTCGGAGCACAGCGTGCATTTGTACGACTTGTGGTCCTTCTTGCTGATGCGCGGGATGTCGAACGGGCAACCCTTCACGCAGTAGCCGCAGCCGATGCATTTGTCGCTGATGAAATCGACGATGCCGTTGGCGTACTGCACGATGGCGCCCGGCGCCGGGCAGGCCTTCAGGCAACCCGGATCCTCGCAGTGCATGCAGCCGTCCTTGCGGATCAGCCATTCCAGGTTGCCCTGCTCGTTCTCGTACTCGGCGAACTTCATCAGGGTCCACACGTCGGGACTCAGGTCGTCCGGGTTCTGGTACGAGCCTTCGAAATGGCCGATGTCCTGGCGCAGGTCGTTCCACTCCATGCACGCCGACTGGCAGGCCTTGCAGCCGATGCAGCGGGTGACGTCGATGAGCTTGGCCACCTGGTCTTCGTGGTTGCGCGCCTGCGGCGGCGTCATTGTCGATGCGGAGCGGCGTACGTAGTCTTGCGATTGAAGGTCGGACATGGCGGCTTCCTCAGGCGGCGACCGGTGCGCTGGTCTTTTCGACGTTGACGAGGAACGCCTTGAACTCCGGCGTCTGTGTGTTGGCGTCGCCGACGGATGGCGTCAGCGTGTTCGCGCCGTAACCCTTCCTGGCCTGACCGGTGAAGCCCCAGTGGATGGGCACGCCGATCACGTGGGTGGGCTTGCCGTCCACCTGCATGGGCTTGATGCGCTTGGTCACATAGGCCTTGCATATCACTTCGCCGCGCTTGGACGACACCTTCACCCAGCCGCCCTGCTCGATGCCCTTCTCCTTCGCCAGCACCTCGCCGATCTCGATGAACTCCTCCGGCTGCAGGATGGCGTTGATCAGCGCGTGCTTGGTCCAGTAGTGGAAGTGCTCGGTGAGGCGATACGTGGTGGCCACGTACGGGAACTGTTTTGGACTGCCAAACGCCGCGCGGTCGTCGGCGAACACGCGGGCCACGGGGTTGGAGCTCACCTTGGGATGCAGCACGTTCTCCACCGGCGATTCCAGCGGCTCGTAGTGCTCGGGGAACGGACCGTCGCCCATCTGGTCGCGGGCGAACAATCGCCCCATGCCTTCGGCGTTCATGATGAACGGGCCGACGCCGTCGGAAGGCTTCACCGTGGGACCGTAGTCGGGCACGTCGATGCCCACCCAGCGCGCGCCGTTCCAGGAAATGATCGGCTTGGCCGGGTTCCACGGCTTGCCGTCCGGGTCTGCGCTGGCGCGGTTGTAGAGAATGCGCCGGTTGGCCGGCCAGGCCCACGCCCAGTTGGGTGCGATGCCCTGCTCGCGCGGGTCGGTGGCGTCGCGGCGCGCCATCTGGTTGCCCTTCTCGGTAAAGCAGCCCGAGAAGATCCAGCAACCGGACGCGGTGGTACCGTCGTCGCGCAATTGCGCAAAGCCATCCAGCAGCGTGCCGGCCTTGGTCGTCACCGTGTTGGTGGCCGGATCGGTCAGATCGGCCAGTGCGCGGCCGTTCATTTCCTTGGCCAACTCTTCCGGATCGGGACTGATCGGGTCGGTGTACTTCCACGTCACGTTGAGCAGCGGATCGGGGAAGGCGCCGCCTTCCTTGCGATACAGCTCGCGCAGGCGATGGAAGATGCCGCTCATGATCCAGATGTCGGACTTGGCGATGCCCGGACCTTCGGCTGCTTTCCAATGCCACTGCAGCCAGCGCGCGGAGTTGACCAGCGAGCCGTTCTCTTCCGCAAAGCAGGTGGTGGGCAGCTGGAACACTTCGGTCTGGATGTCCGCCGAATGCGCCGGGTTCTGCGGACCGAAGTCCTGCCAGAAGCGCGAGGTTTCCGTGTCCAGCGGATCCATCGTGACGAGGAACTTCAGCTTGCTCAGGCCGCGCCGGATCTTGCCGCGATCAGGGAAGGCCTGCAGCGGGTTGAAGCCCTGGCAGATGTAGCCCGTCATCTGCCCGTTGTTCATCATCTCGAACGCCTTGATGATGTCGTACAGCGGGATGTCGAGCTTGGGCAGCCAGTCGTAGGCCCAGTCGTTTTCCTGCTTGGCGGCATCGCCGTACATCGCCTTCTGGAAACTCACGAAGAACTTGCGGTAGTTCTGCCAGTAGCTGGTCTGCCCCGGACGCAGCGGCTTGTACTGCTTGGTCTTCATGTAGACGTCGAGGCTGGTTTCCTTGTCGTTGGGCAGGTTCATGTAGCCCGGCATGAGGTTGGAAAGCAGCCCGACGTCGGTGAGCCCCTGGATGTTGGAGTGCCCGCGCAGCGCGTTCATGCCGCCGCCCGCCACGCCGATGTTGCCCAGCAGCAGCTGCACCATCGCCATGGTGCGGATGTTCTGCGCGCCCACCGAGTGCTGCGTCCAGCCCAGCGCGAACAGGCTGGTCATGGCCTTGTCCGGCGCGGCGGTGCTGGCGAACAGCTCGCACACGTGCAGGAACTTGTCCTGCGGTGTGCCGCAGATGCGCGACACCATCTCCGGCGTATAACGCGACACGTGCTGCTTGAGCAGGTTGATCACGCAGCGCGGGTTCTGCCAGGTGTCGTCCGACTTGGCATACCCCTGCTCGTCCAGCTCGTAGTCCCAGCTGGATTTGTCGTAGGTGTGGGTTTCCTCGTTGTAGCCGCTGAACAGGCCGTCCTTGAAGTCGAACCCATCCTTCACGATCAGGCCGGCGTTGGTGTACGCACGCACGTATTCGTGCTGGATCGCGTCCTTTTCCAGCAGGTAGCGGATCACGCCGTTGAGGAAGGCGATGTCGGTGCCCGGGCGGATGGGCGCGTAGTAATCGGCCACGGAAGCCGTGCGCGTGAAGCGCGGATCGACCACGACGAGCTTGGCGCCGTTTTCGATCTTCGCCTCGATCACCCATTTGAAGCCGCACGGATGCGCCTCGGCGGCATTGCCACCCATGACGACGACGACGTTGGCGTTCTTGATGTCCTGCCAGGTGTTGGTCATCGCACCGCGACCGAATGATGGGGCCAGACTGGCCACCGTCGGTCCGTGTCAGACACGCGCCTGGTTGTCGAACACCACCATGCCGAGGGAGCGCACCACCTTCCACGTGAGGTAGGAGGTTTCACTGGACGACGCCGAGGCCGCCAGCATGCCGACGCTGGTCCAGCGATTGACCGTGGTGCCGGCGGCGTTCTTGGCGATGAAGTTCTTGTCGCGGTCGTCCTTCATCAGGCGCGCGATGCGATCGAGCGCGAAATCCCAGGAGACTTCCTCGAACTCCGTGCCGCCCGGCTTGCGATAGCGCGGCGCCTTCAGGCGCGTGGGCGCATGCACGACGTCGAGCAGCGCCGAGCCCTTGGGGCACAGCGTGCCGCGATTCACCGGGTGATCCGGATCGCCTTCGATATGGATGATGTTGGAGAGCGCATTCTTGGCGCGGTCACCCATGCTGTAGATCAGGATGCCGCAGGCCACCGAACAGTACGTGCAGGTGTTGCGTGTTTCGGTGGCGTGGGTGAGCTTGAAGGGTCGGACGGCGGCGGCTTGCGCCTCCCCCGCGGCCCCGAAGCCGAGCATGCCGAGGCTCGATGCTGCCAAGCCCAGGCCGGTGAACTTGATGAACTCGCGGCGGGTGAGTGCCATCGCTTGCGCTCCCGGGAAATCTGGCTGAACTTCCGCCCGCTGGATCGGGCAGACGACGTGGCTCGATAAATCTCCGTGAAGACAGCGGGTATGACGCTGCTGTCTGTTCAAAAAGGTAGCACAGATCGCCGAGGCAAAACGGCCACGTTCTTGCGAAGCCCATGACCTGTCCGGGACGGTTCGACGCCACGTTCACGCCGGCTTTCCGAAGCGCCGTTGTCACAATCGGCGGACGACCTTCAGCGTGCGCGCGAGGGCGGCGCCGTGGAGCCGCGCACCACCAGGTCGGCCGACAGCACGCGCTTGCGCGGCGGCACGCCGGCATCGTTCAACAGCTCGATCAGCATGGCCATGGCCTCGCGGCCCAGCGCGTTCTTGGGCTGGGCGACGGTGGTCAGCGCGGGTGTGGTGTAGCGTGCGAAACGGATGTCGTCGAAGCCGACCACGGAGACATCCTCCGGCACGCGCAGGCCGTGCGCGCCGAGCGCGCGCATGGCGCCGATGGCCATCTCGTCATTGGCGCAGAACACGGCGCTGAAGCGTCGCCGCTGCGCCAGCAGCAATTCGATGGCGCGTTCCCCCGCCTCGATGGAAAAGTCGCCCGCCACGCTCAGGCCGGCGTCGAAGGAAAGCTCCGCGCGCTGCAGGGCGAGCCGATAGCCCTGCTCGCGGTCCACGCAGATGGGGCTGGTCGGCGGCCCGCCGACGAAGGCGATGTCGCGATGGCCGAGCATCACCAGGTAATCCACGGCGACGCCGGCCGCGGTGACGTTGTCCACGTAGACGCTGGAGATCTGGGCGTCCTTCACGTACTCGCAGGCGTTGACCACCGGCAGCCGCCCCTGCACGGGAATGGCCGGCACGCGCGGCGACATGGTGATGATGCCGTCGGCCTGCCGCGCCGCCACCATGTCCGCATAGGCCTGCTCGCGCACCAGGCTGCCCTGCGTTTCGCCCAGCAGCACGGAATAGCCGCTCTCGTGCGCCACCTGCTCGATGCCGCGGATCACCTCGGAGAAGAACGGGTTGGCGATGTCCGGTAGCAAGGCCACGATCAGCCGCGTGCGCGCGGTGCGCAGGTTGCGCGCCAGCGCGTTGGGCGTGTAGCCCAGCCGCTTTACCACTTCATGGATGTGCTGACGCGTGGTTTCGCTGACGATCTCCGGCCGCTGCAGGGCGCGCGACACCGTGGCCACGGACACGTTGGCGGCCGCGGCGATTTCCTTGACCGTGCGGCCGCGCGCGGGCGCGGCCTCGGGCGTGGTCGGCTTGCCCTTGCCGCCGGGCCGCTTGCGTCTGGATCCATCCCCGCTCACCGGCTCACGCCTCCCGCTTTGCTGCATTGCTCATGACGATACCACCGGGCCTGAGGCCGACGAGCGCGCGGATAGCGCCGCCCTTCCGGCGACCATGCCCGTGCGCATTGGTGCAACGCAATGTAATGGATTACATGAAATCGTTGCACCGGCATTTATCCATCTGCTACATATTTCGGCCAATTTATAGCAGCAAGCCATCCGGCGTTGTCGCAAACAATCCGGACTCGATGCAGTAACCCAATAACCATGCCGATGTAATCGAATACATTTTCGATTGCACGGCGAGTCGGGAGGGGACATGGCAAGCCAGCGGGGAGCAACGGCCGTCCAGGCGCCTGCGCCAGGGGAGACGGCCCGATGAAGCGACTGGGCATGGGCCTGGTCGGCCCCGGCTTCATCGCCGCGCATCACCTCGATGCGGTCCGCCGCCTGGGGAATGTCGACATCGTCGGCATCGCCGGCTCCAGCCTCGACTCCGCCCGCAAGCGCGCACGCGAGCTGGGCGTGGAACGCGCCTATGCGAGCCATGCCGAACTGCTGGCCGACCCTGCCGTGCAAGTGGTGCACAACACCACGCCCAACCATCTGCACCGGGACATCTCGCTGGCCGCCCTGCGCGCCGGCAAGCACGTGATCTCGGACAAGCCGCTGGCCAGCAACACGCAGGAAAGCCGCGAACTGGCGGAAGCCGCGCGCGCAGCGGGCGTAGCGCACGTGGTCACCTTCAACTATCGCGGACATGCGCTGGTGCAGCAGGCGCGAGCCATGATCGCCAAGGGCAAGCTCGGCGCGCCGGTGTTCGTGCACGGCCGCTACCTGCAGGACTGGCTCACCGACCAGGACACCTACACGTGGCGCCTCGATCCCAAACGGGGCGGCGCGAGTTCCGCGCTGGGCGACATCGGTTCGCACTGGTGCGACCTTGCCGAGCACGTCACCGGCTCGCGCATCGTGGCGGTGCTTGCCGACCTGCACACCGTGGTTCCCGTGCGCCGCGCGCCGGCCGAATCCACCAAGGCGTTTGCCACGCGGGGCAAGAACGCACCGCGGCGCGAAGTCGCCATCACCAGCGAAGACCTGGCCAGCGTGCTGCTGCGTTTCGACAACGGCGCGCGCGGTTCCCTGATCGTCGGCCAGGTGCTGCCCGGCCACAAGAACGACCTGCGGCTGGAAGTGAATGGCCGCCTCGCCTCGGTGGCGTGGCAGCAGGAACAGCCCAACACGCTGTGGATCGGGCACCACGCGCAAGCCAATACGCTGCTGGAACGCGATCCGGCCCTGCTGGATGCCTCCGCGCGCGGCTACGCACACCTGCCGGCCGGACATCCGGAAGCCTGGGCCGACGCCTTCCGCAATCTCATCGCCGATGCCTACGCCTGGATACGCCGCGGCGGCACGCCGGAAACGCGCCCGCTCGCCCTGCCGACCTTCGAGGACGGCTACCGCAACAGCCTGGTGATCGACGCCATGCTGCGCAGCCATGCCGCGGGCGGCATCTGGCAGAACGTCGGCGACGACATCGAGCCACCACGCAAAAAGGGGAAACGGGGATGAAGTGGCGCCTTCGCTTGATGATGCTGTTCGAGTACGCCATCTGGGGCGCCTGGTACGTCACCGTCAGCACGTGGATGGGCAAGACGCTGCACTTCAGCGGCCAGGAGATCGGCGCGGTGGCGGGCACCACCGCCATCGGCGCGATGATCTCGCCGCTGTTCGTCGGCCTGCTGGCCGATCGCCTGTTCGATACGCGCGGCGTGCTGGCCGCGCTGCACGTTGTCGGCGCGGTGCTGCTGGTGGTCGCCGCGCAGCAGCATCTGTTCCCGGTGCTCTACACGGTGCTGCTGGTCTATAGCCTGTGCTACATGCCGACGCTGGCACTGACCACGTCGCTGGCGATGCGGCACATCAGCGATCCGCGCGAGGAGTTCGGCGCCATCCGCGTGTTCGGCACGCTGGGCTGGATCGTGGTTGGCCTGGCCGTGGGCGCCTGGGGCGTGGAGGCCACCGCCTCGCCGCTGCTGTTGGCCGCCGCGCTGTCGGTGGTCATGGCGGTGTACTGCCTCAGCCTGCCGCCCACGCCACCGCTGGCGCGCCACCAACGCTTCGAGCTGCGCCACGCGCTTCCGCTGGAATCGCTGCACCTGCTGCGCGACCGCTCGATGGCGGTGTTCGCCCTCGCCTCCTTCCTGATCTGCATTCCGCTGCAGTTCTACTACGCCTTCACCAACCTCTACCTCAACGAGATCGGCGTCGCCAACGCCGCCGGCAAGATGACCGGCGGGCAGATGTCGGAGCTGTTCTGCATGCTGCTCATCCCGTGGTTCTTCCGCCGCCTGGGCGTGAAGTACATGCTCGCCGTGGGCATGCTGGCGTGGGTGGTGCGCTATGCGATGTTCGCGCTCGGCGGCACCGGCCAACTGATGTGGATGCTGTGGCTCGGCATCGTCCTGCACGGCATCTGCTTCGACTTCTTCTTCGTCGTCGGCCAGATCTACATCGACCGCGAAGCCCCGCCCGCGCTGCGCGCGGCCACGCAGGGGCTGATCACCTTCCTCACCTACGGCCTGGGCATGTTCGTCGGCTCGTGGCTGTCGGGCTGGGTGGTGGACGCCAACTCGAGCACGGTCGCGCAAGGCGTGGTCGTGCACGACTGGCATGCCATCTGGCTGATCGCCGGCGGATGCGCGGCCGTGGTGCTGGTGCTGTTCGTACTGCTGTTCAAGGATCGCCGCGCCGAGGCCGGCAGCCCCGTCGCCACCACGGCGTAAGCCACCGTCCCCAACACATCCACCTGGACATCCGGGAGAAATATCCATGTTGACCCGCAGGCAGTTCCTGGCTCGATCCGCCCTGCTCGGCGGCGCCGCGTGGCTGGCCGCCGGCTCGCCCGGCAGGCTGTTCGCCGCCGCGGCGCAGAAGCCGCTCGGCATCCAGCTCTACATGGTGCTCAAGGCCTATCAGGACGAGCCGATGGGCACGCTCAAGACATTGAAGTCGATCGGCTACAGCGAGATCGAAGCCATCGTCACCACCACCGCGCAGACGCTGCGCGACCAGCTGAAGGAAGCGGGCCTGGCCTGCCCCAGCATGCACTTCGACAGCCTGGGCATCGACCCCGGCATCGAGGCGGCGCATGTGCTCGGCACGCAGTACATCGTCAGCAGCATGCTGCCGGAGATCATGGCGAAGATGAAAGGCGGCAAGGGCGAGGCCACCTACACGCTCGACGACGCCAAGCGCACCGCGGCCTACGCCAACCAGATCGGCGAAAAGGCGAAGCAGGCGGGCCTGCAGTACGCGTACCACAACCACCACAAGGAGTTCACCGAAGTCGGCCAGGGCCAGACGTACTACGACGTGCTGCTCAAGGAAACCGACCCGCAACTGGTGAAGTTCGAGCTCGACTGCGGCTGGGTGCACGCCGGCGGCAAGAATCCCGTCGATTATTTCAATGCCAATCCGGGCCGCATCCCGCTGATGCACGCCAAGGATTTCCTGCCCTCGCCCGCGCCCAACGAATATCCGGGCGCCGAACTGGGGCGCGGCACGGTGGACTACAAGCCGATCATGGCGGCGGCGGATCGCGCGGGGCTCAAGCACTGCTTCGTCGAGCAGGAAGGCCCCTTCAGCCGCGTGAGCCAGCTCGAAGCCGCGCGCATCGACTACGCCTACCTGCGGCCGCTGCGCTGAGCCGCGCCTTCCCCACTCACCGATAGCCTTGTTGCAAGGGATCATGATGGAAAAGAACACATACGACGCCATCGTCGTCGGCACCGGCGTCAGCGGCGGCTGGGCCGCCAAGGAACTGACCGAAAAAGGCCTGAAGACGCTGGTGCTCGATCGCGGCCGCATGGTGAAGCACGGCGACTACCCCACCGCCATGAAAGCGCCCTGGGAGCTGCCCTACGCCGACGAACCCACGCGCGAAGACGTGCTGCGCCACCCCAAGAGCACGCGGCCCTCGTTCTACGGCATCACGCAGTCCACCAAGCACTGGTTCGTCGATGACATCGACAACCCCTACGAGGAAACCAAGCCCTTCGACTGGTTCCGCGGCTATCACGTGGGCGGACGCTCGCTGATGTGGGGACGCCAAAGCTATCGCCTCAGCGAGATGGACCTGGAGGCGAACGCCAAGGAAGGCGTCGGCGTGGACTGGCCCATCCGCTATGTGGACCTGGCGCCGTGGTACGACTACGTGGAGAACTTCATCGGCGTGAGCGGCTCCATCGAACACCTGGCGCAGCTGCCCGACGGGCAGTTCCTGCCGCCGATGGAGCTGAACAGCGTGGAGAAGGAATTCGGCGGACGCCTTGCCGACAAGTTCAACCGCAAGCTGATCATCGGCCGCACCGCCAACCTGTCCGCGCCGCTCAAGCACGACCAAAGCCCGCAGCGCGCCACCTGCCAGTACCGCAACCTGTGCATGCGCGGCTGCCCCTTCGGCGGGTATTTCAGCAGCAACTCCTCGACGCTGCCCTCGGCCGAGCGCACCGGCAACATGACCATCGTGCCCAACGCCATCGTCTACGAGATGATCTACGACAACGCCAAGGGCAAAGCGACCGGCGTGCGCGTGCTCGATGCGGAAACGGGCAAGCAGACCGATTACTTCGCGCGCGTGATCTTCCTGTGCGCCTCGACCTTCGGCACCACGCACATCCTGCTCAATTCCACCTCCAGCCGTTTCCCCAACGGCTTCGGCAACGACAGCGGCGAACTCGGCCACAACGTCATGGACCACACCTTCGGCAGCGGCGTCACCGCCTCCGTCGACGGCCACGAGGACCGCTACTACACCGGTCGCCGCCCCAACGGCTTCTATATTCCGCGCTATCGCAACATCGGCTCGGACAAGCGCCCGTACCTGCGCGGCTTCGGTTTCCAGGGCAGCGCAAGCCGCCAGAGCTGGGCGCGGCTGGTGAACCAGCCCCTGCTCGGCGATGAGCTGAAGCAGGCGGCGGAAGAACCCGGCCCGTGGCGACTGGGCATGTCGGGCTTCGGCGAGATGCTGCCCTCGCACGACAACTACGTCACGCTGGACCGCAACCACAAGGACAAGTACGGCCTGCCGGTGCTCAATTTCCACGTGGAGCACAAGGAAAACGAGGTCCTCATGATGAAGGAGATCCTCGCCGATGCGATGGAGATGATGACGGCGGCCGGCTATCACGACGTGCGCACGTACCAGATCGAGGCGAACCCCGGCTCCGCCATCCACGAGATGGGCACGGCGCGCATGGGGCGCGACCCGAAAACCTCCGTGCTCAATGGCTGGAACCAGATGCACGCCTGCAAGAACGTGTTCATCACCGACGGTTCGTGCATGGCCTCGTCCGCCTGCCAGAACCCCTCGCTCACCTACATGGCGCTGACCGCACGCGCGGCCAATCACGCCGTGGAAGAACTCAAGCGCGGCAACATTTGAGGACACACCATGAATCGTCGCGAATGGTTGAAATGCGTTTCCGCACTGGCCGTGGGCGTGGTGGCCGCACCGTCGCTGCTGGCCGCCATCGATGCGCACGCGGCCGCGCAGGCATCGGGCTCCTCGGCGCGCTTCTTCACCGCGCCGCAGGGCGACCTGATCGCCGCGGTGGTGGACATCATCCTGCCCCGCAGCAAGACGCCCGGCGCGCTGGATGCCGGCGTCCCCGCCTTCATCGACCAGATGTTCAAGGACGTCTATACGAACAACGAGCAGCAGCGCTATCTCGCCTCGCTGGCGTTGTTCGACAAGGCCGGCGGCAAGCCCTTCCTGCAGCTGGACGAAGCGCGGCGCAAGGCGCTGGTGCGCAAGCTGCATGAAGAGGCGCTGGCCGATTCGCCGGACTCGGACAAGGTGTCCGCCGCCAACTTCGTCATGATGACCAAGAAACTCACCATGATGGGTTTCTTCCTGTCCGAACCCGGTTGCACGGAGGTGCTCCAGTACGCGGCCGTGCCCGGCAGTTACCATGCCGATGTCCCGCTGTCGAAGGCGGGCAATGGCAAGGCATGGGCCGTCGAAACGGTATTGACGCTTTGAAACGCGGTCCCTCGCGCAGATCAGGACACCAGCCATGAAAACACTCAAGGGGCCGGGCATCTTTCTCGCTCAGTACGCGGGTGACGAAGCACCGTTCAACACGCTGCCCGACATCGCCCGCTGGGCGTCCTCGCTGGGCTTCGTCGGCGTGCAGATTCCCTCCAACGACACGCGCCTGTTCGATCTCGCGCAGGCGGCCGCCAGCAAGACCTATTGCGACGACATCGCCGGCATGCTGGCGGAGCACGGCCTGGCGGTGACGGAGTTGTCCACCCATCTGCAAGGGCAACTGGTGGCCTCGCATCCCGCGTACGACCGCCTGTTCGACGGCTTCGCGCCACCGGCGCTGCGCGGCAACGTGCAGGCCCGCCAGGCCTGGGCGGTGGAGCAACTGAAACTGGCCGCCAAGGCGAGCAGGCACCTCGGCCTTACCGCGCACGCCACCTTCTCCGGCGCGCTGGCGTGGCATCTGTTCTATCCGTGGCCGCAGCGATCGGCGGGCCTGATCGACGAGGCATTCGCGGAGCTTGGCCGCCGCTGGCGTCCCATCCTCGATGCGTTCGACGAGGCCGGCGTGGATGTCTGTTTCGAGCTGCACCCTGGCGAAGACCTGCACGACGGCGCCACCTTCGAGCGCTTTCTCGACGTGGTCGACCATCACCCGCGCGCCAACATCCTGTACGACCCCAGCCACATGGTCCTGCAGCAGATGGACTATCTGGCCTTTATCGATCTCTACCACGAACGCATCCGCGCCTTTCACGTGAAGGATGCGGAGTTCCGCCCCAACGGGCGCGCGGGCGTCTACGGCGGCTATCAAAGCTGGGTAGACCGTCCCGGCCGCTTTCGCTCACTGGGTGACGGGCAGATCAACTTCGGCGCGGTGTTCAGCAAGTTCGCGCAGTACGACTATCCGGGCTGGGCCGTGCTGGAATGGGAGTGCGCGCTGAAAGATCCGCAGGTGGGCGCGCAGGAAGGCGCGGTATTCATCCGCGAGCACATCATCAAGGTCACCGGGCGCGCCTTCGACGATTTTGTCGCCACCCAGGCCGATAGCCATTTCAACCGCCAACTGCTGGGACTCGAATAACACATGCGCCCCTGCCCGCCTGCCCCGGAGTTGCCCAGGCCATGACCGACTCTTCCCTTGGCCTCAGTCGTCGTGCCGCACTGGGGCGCATCGCGTCCATCGCAACATTGGCCGCTACCTCACCGCTGGGTTTCGCCCATGCCGCGGCAGGCAATGGCAACAACGCAACAGCGGCGCCGGCCGCCGGACGCCTCAAACAATCGCTGAGCCGCTGGACGTCCAAGGCACCGCTGCCCGAGTTGTGCAAGCGACTCAAGGCGATCGGCTTTGGCGGCGTCGATCTGCTGTATACCGATGAGTGGTCGGTGGTCAGCGATCACGGGCTGGCGGTGTCGATGGGCTATCCCAGCCGTCGCGACAACTTCATCGCGATGGGCTTCAACGACCCGGCCAATCACGCCGTGCTGCTGAAGGAGCTGGAAACCACCATCCCGCTCGCGAAGCAGGCAGGCGTGAAGAACCTGATCACCATGTTCGGCAACCGCAAGGACGGCATCGACCGCCAGCAGGCCATCGACAACTGCGTGGCGGGCCTGTCGAAGATCGCGCCCTACGCTGCGGAAAACGGCATCACGCTCTGCGTGGAACTGCTGAACAGCAAAGTCGACCATCACGGCTACCAGGGCGACAGCACGGCGTTTGGCGTGGCGGTGATGAAGGGCATCGGCTCGCCCCACGTCAAGCTGCTGTACGACATCTATCACATGCAGATCATGGAGGGCGACGTGATCCGCACCATCCGCGACAACATCGCCTGGATCGGCCACTTCCACACCGGCGGCGTGCCCGGCCGCCACGAGATCGACGGCACGCAGGAACTCAACTACCACGCCATCGCCAAGGCGATTGCCGACCTCGACTACACCGGCTTCGTCGCACACGAATTCATGCCCGCGAGTTCCGATCCGTTCGCCTCCTTCGCGGACGCGGCCAGGATCTGCACGGTCTGAACATCCATCGGATACACCCATGACACAACGAATCAACGCCGCCATCCTGCTCGCGCTCGCCACCTCCGCCGCCTGGGCGCAGTCCGCCGAGCCCACCGATCCCAAGGCCACCGAGCAATGGGAGCCCGTGCCCAGGACGGTGACGCCCGGCAAGCAGGACAGCGCGCCGCCGTCGGATGCCATCGTGCTGTTCGACGGCCACGACCTCAGCCAGTGGGAAGCCTCCAAGGACCAGTCGCCAGCGCGCTGGAAGGTGCACGATGGCGTGGCGACGGTGGACAAGGCCACCGGCAACATCCAGACCAAGCGGCATTTCAGGAACTACCAGCTGCACCTGGAATGGCGCGTGCCCAAGGACATCACCGGCGAAGGCCAGGCGCGCGGCAACAGCGGCCTGTTCCTCGCCTCCACCGGGCCGGGCGACGAAGGCTACGAAATCCAGATCCTCGACTCGTACAACAACAAGACCTACGTCAACGGTCAGGCCGCCAGCATCTATAAGCAATCGCCGCCGCTGGTGAATGCGATGCGTCCGCCGGGCGAATGGCAGACCTACGACGTGGTGTGGACCGCGCCGGTGTTCGCCGCGGATGGCACGCTCAAGTCACCGGGCTACGTCACCCTGTTCCACAACGGCGTGCTGGTGCAGAACCACACCCAGCTCGCCGGCGAGACCTTCTACATCGGCAAGCCGAAGTACAAGCCGTATGCGGATGCGGCGATCAAGCTGCAGGCGCATGGCGATCCATCGGCGGCGATCAGCTTTCGTAACATCTGGGTGCGGCCGTTGGATTGAGTGGCTGGCTGCATGTCGGCTTAAAGCCGGTTCTAAATCCTGCGGGAGTGCACATTCCTCCTCACCGTCATCCCCGCGAAAGCGGGGATCCAGTGCCTTTAAGCCTTATCGCAGCGAGTAAAGTCGCTGGATCCCCGCTTTCGCGGGGATGACGGTGAGGGATATAAGCGTTCATACGAGATTTTGACCGAGTCCTCAGCCCCCGCAACACGAACGCCCCTGCCGCTGCATCGGCGGACATGGCACCGACCCATACGAGCAGAACACGCAGCAGTCGCCCGGCTTGGGCTTCAGCAGCGCGCCGCAAGCGGCGCATTCGTGAAAGAACACGCAGGCATCCGTCGGCATGACTTCCACGCTCAGGTGACCGCACTGCGGGCATGCCAGACGCGACTCCAGCATCAGCGTCCCGCCATCGATATTCGTCGCCATCCACGCGCCTCCTTACCGGGCCGCCATGATGGCGGAAATCCCTTCCGCCTTCACCGCGGCCGCGGCACTCACGATTCGACGCCAGCCTGCCACCGTCCGTGCGGGAAAAACCGTGCCGCAGGTGGCACCGCCAGTGCGCGGCGGCACATCCGGCAGCCACGACGCAGCGCTGATGAGGCTTTCACTGGGCTGACGCCATATCGCAAGTTCCAACGACCGGACACGTTACGCAAGCGCTGACGCAATGCCTGCCAATGGCTCGCCCGCCTTCGCTCCCATGCACGAAAAACCCCGAAATAACGCATGAAACAAGGCGATTGGACGTCCATATCGGCCCGTCTATATAGAACCTATTTCCGATGGCCAAGGACAGTCACGTGTAAGCGCGTCGCTTTCCGGCAGAGAGATAATCCACGGGTTGAAGGAAGCACACATTCAAAAACTTGCGCTTTTGCAGGGGTATTTCTGAAGAAGCCGACTGGCTACCCGATCACGGGAGGGATGCAGCCATGAGCCTTTGGTACGAAACGACCTTTCGACGCGTGTTGTTTCCCGCGTATGAATCCAAGCTGCGCCACCGCGACACCTTGCCGTGGCTCGATCGCTACGAGCAGGATCAGTGGCTGTCGCCCGAACAGGTGGCGCAATTGCAATGGACGCGCCTGAAACAATTGCTGGAGCACTGCCATCGTGAAGTGCCCTATTACCAGAAGCAGTGGCGCACGCTCGGCGTCACGCCGGATGACATCCGCAGCATGGAGGATTTCGCCCGGCTACCGCTGCTGACCAAGGCGGACATCCGCGCGCATTTCGACGACCTGAAAGCAGTGTCGATGCGCGATGAACTGCTCTACAAGGCCACCGGCGGCTCCACCGGCGAGCCGATGCGCTTTGGCTACACGCGCGAAAGCAACAGCCGTCGCCATGCCGTGATGTGGCGTGGCTACGGCTGGGCGGGCGCGCCGTTGGGCGCGCGCAGCCTGCTGCTGTGGGGTGCGGGCGTGGGCAACATGCCGTGGAGGCAGCGCGTGAAGGATCATCTCTACCACGCCGCGTTCTCCCGCCGCGTGATCAACAGCTTCCACATGACGGACGCGAACATGGCCGAGTACGCCGACGCCATCGACGATTTCCGGCCACGCGTGCTGCTCGGCTATACCGGACCGTTGATCCGCCTCGCGCAATGGCTGCTCGATACCGGCCGCCGCGTCCATCGGCCGGAATCGTTCATTTCCTGCGGCGAGGCACTGCACGAGTTCCAGCGCGAGATCGTGGAGCAGGCATTCGGCTGCCCTGCGTTCAATACCTACGGATGCCGCGAGTTCATGCTGGTGGCATCGGAATGCGAGCGGCACGAGGGCCTGCACGTCAACGCCGACCATCTGGTGGTGGAGCTGCCCAAGACCGCGGATGCGCCACCGGAAGGCGAAACCGGTGAGGTGGTGGTCACCGACCTTTCCAACTACGGCATGCCGTTCATCCGCTATGCCACCACCGACCTGGCCACGCCTGCGCACCACGCCTGCAGCTGCGGCCGCGGGCTGCCCTTGATCAAGCAGGTGGAAGGCCGCGTGCTCGACGCCATCCACACGCCGGATGGCCGCGTGCTGCCCGGCATGTTCTTTCCGTTCCTGTTCAAGGAAACCAAGGGCGTGAGCCGCTACCAGGTCGTGCAACGCCAACTGGATCGCCTGGATGTGTCCATCGTGCGCGGCCCTGCGTTCGACGACGATTCGCTGGCCTTTATCCAGCGCGAGATCCACAAGGTGCTGGGCGACAGCGTTGCGCTGCATTGCCATTTCGTGGACAGCATTCCACTGACCCGCAGCGGCAAGACACGGCTGACCGTTTCGGAACTCGGCGACCCGGTTGCCCACTGACGGGCCGACTAACGGATGCCGTTCTCCGAGGTTTGCGAATACAGGCCATCGCTGTAGGGAAACGGCGCGCCGCGCGAAATCCAGTCCTCGAACTGCGTGGCGGACATGGGCGGACCGATGTACCAGCCTTGCGCGCAATCGCAGCCTGCATCACGCAGGAAATTCCACTGCGCCTCCGTTTCCACGCCTTCGGCCAGCACGCGCATGTTCATGTTGCGCGCCATGGCGATAATGGTGGAGGTGAGCGTGACGGCCCTGGCGTCGTCCGGCAGGCCGATCAGAAAGCTGCGGTCGATCTTCAGCACTTGGATCGGGAAACGGTTGAGGTACGCCAGCGACGAATAGCCCGTGCCAAAGTCATCGATGGCGAAGCTCAAGCCTAGTGCCCTCAACCGGGAAAGCACGGACGACACCGCCGGCCCGTGCTGCAACAGGCTGCCCTCGGTGATCTCCAGTTCCAGCAGATGCGGCGGCAGGCCCGACGAACCCAGCGCGTCGGACACCTGCTCGAACAGGTTGAAACTGCCGAACTGCCGGGGCGAAAGATTCACCGCCATATGCAGCCCCGACCATCCGCGCCGTACCCACTGCGCGCCGCGATGACACGCCTCCTGCAATACCCAGTCGCCGATGGCACCGATCAGGCCGGCCTCTTCGGCATAAGGGATAAAGCGGTCGGGCGAAACCAGCCCGTAGGCATCGCTGCGCCAGCGCAGCAAGGCTTCGACGCCCACCACCCTGCCCGTGCGCAGGTCCACCTGCGGCTGGTAGAGCAGCAGGAACTGGTCGCGCTGCAGCGCGCGGCGCAGGCCTTCGCCGAGGTCGAGCAAGCCCTGGGCCTCGCTGGTCAGCGAGGTGTTGTAGAAGCGGAAACGCGCACGCCCCTCGCGCTTGGCCAGGCCCAGCGCGGCGTCGGCGTGCTTGAGCAGCGTGGCGCCGTCGTCGCCGTCGGCTGGCCAGGTGCTGATGCCGATGCTTGCGCTGACGAAGATGGTCCTACCCTGCCACGCAAAGCCCTTGCCGACCAGGCGCAGCATGCGCTCGGCGGCCGCCGTGATGGTCGCGGTTTCCAGCGTTCCCACCAGGGCGACCGCCAGGGTGTCGCCGCCCAGGCGCGCCACCGTGTGCGCCTGCTCGATGCCCAGCAGACGCTCGGCCATGTCCTTGATCAACTGGTCGCCCACCTCGTGGCCGACGCTCTCGTTCACGCGCTTGAAGTGGTCCAGGCCGATCAGGAACAGCGCCAGCCGGGCGCCCTCCTTGTGCCGGATCGCCTGGTCGATGCGGTCGATGAGCAGCGCGCGGTTGGGCAGGCGCGTCAGCGGATCGTGATAGACGAGAAAGCCCAGGTCCCGGGTGCGCCGCTCCACCGCGCGCCGCAGGGTAAACACCCAGATGGCGAGCGCAATGCCCGCCGCGCCTGCCACGGCCAGCGCATAGGCGAAAAGCTGCGTGTACGGCGTGAAGTTGACCGGATGGCCCATCCACTTGCGCCGCAGCTCGTCGCGCTCCTCGCGGGTGATGAGCCGCATGCCGTTGTCCACCAGCGCCAGCGTCGCGGCATCGCCCTTGCGCACGCCGCGATGGAACTGGCCCGAGTAGAACTCGAAGACGCGCTTGAACTCGGTGTCGGCGCCGTTCTTGTACAGGTAGTAATTGGCGGGATAGTCATCCATGCACAAAATGCGGACATCCCGCTTGTGCACCGCCTCGATCATTTCGTTGTAGCCGCGATACAGCTTGATCGCGGAGATGCCATGCTCCTTGAGATGCTCGACGCAGGCGTCGCCGCGCTCCACGCCCACCTCGAAGCCGCGCAGCGCGTCGACATCGTCGATGCCGGATATGGTCGTATCGACATAGATGCCGACCGAGACCTTGGCATAGGGCGCGGAGAAATCGTAGAGCGGCGCTCTTTCGGGCGTCTGGAACAGCATTTCGATGACGTCCGCCTGGCCGTCCAGCAGCATGCTCTGGGCGTTGGCCCAATCGGTCGGCACCAGCTCCACGTGAACGCCGGTTTTCTTCTCCCACAGCTTCCACTCGTCCACCAGGTAGCCGCGGGGCTGATGATCCGGCCCGATGAATAGGTACGGCGGGTAGTTGTCGTCGCTGACCACGCGCAGCGATGCCGGCGCCGCGTGCGCGAACGCAACCGCCATGACCGCCAACACGAGCGCCACCGTCGCTTTAAGCACTCTTCCCCCCGCTTCACTATGGCATTCGCCTGCATCGGCGGACGCTGCCACGCCGAAGCTAATCCCTTGTGCCGTGAATGCCGCATGTAGAAGCGACGGGCAAGGCAAGACCCGGCGCGCTTCCCGACACGTCCACAGCGTATCGGCGGCGTTCGGCGATCATTGAGCGGAAACGCGCAGGCCGGCGAATACGGCGCCGTGAATGCGCAAAGAAAAGCCCCGCCCTGGCGGGGGCGGGGCCGGTCGGTGCAGCGTGGCCCTGCTTACGGCAGGGCCAGCCCATGCATCACGCCAGGTCGAAGCGGTCGAGGTTCATCACCTTTACCCAGGCGGCGACGAAGTCGCGGACAAACTTGTCCTGCCCGTCCGTGCTGGCGTACACCTCGGACAGGGCACGCAGCTGCGCGTTCGCGCCGAACACCAGGTCCACGCGCGTGGCCGTCCACTTCTTCTTGCCGGTCTTGCGGTCCACGCCTTCGAACGTCTCGCGCGAGGTGGGCTTCCACTCCGTGCCCATGTCGAGCAGGTTGCGGAAGAAGTCGTTGGTCAGCGTTTCCGGCTTGTCGGTGAGCACGCCGTGCGTTTGCTTGCCGGCGTTCGCATTGAGCACGCGCAGGCCGCCGACGAGCACCGTCATCTCGGGCGCGGTGAGGGTGAGCAGCTGCGCCTTGTCCACCAGCAGCACTTCGCCCGGAACGCTGAAATCGTTCTTGAGGAAGTTGCGGAAGCCATCGGCCAGCGGCTCCAGCATGCCGATGGATTCCACGTCGGTCTGCTCCTGCGTGGCGTCCATGCGGCCCGGTGAGAACGGCACGGTGATGTTGTGGCCGGCATTCTTCGCCGCCTGTTCGATGCCCGCGCTACCGGCCAGCACGATGAGATCCGCCAGCGAAATCTTCTTGCCGCCGGACGCCGAGGCGTTGAAGTCGCCCTGGATGCCTTCGAGCACCTTGAGCGTTTTGGCGAGTTCCTCGGGATCGTTGGCCTTCCAGTCCTTCTGCGGCGCAAGGCGGATGCGCGCGCCATTGGCGCCGCCACGCTTGTCACCGCCACGGAAAGTGGATGCGGAAGCCCAGGCCGTCTTCACCAGCTGGCCCACCGAAAGGCCCGAGGCGAGGATCTTCTGCTTGAGCGCGGCCACGTCCTTGTCGTCGACCAGGGCATGATCGACCGCCGGAATCGGGTCCTGCCAGATCAGCTCTTCCTTCGGCACTTCCGGGCCGAGATAGCGCGCGCGCGGGCCCATGTCGCGATGGGTCAGCTTGAACCATGCACGGGCAAACGCGTCGGCGAACTTGTCCGGATGCTCAAGGAAGTCGCGCGAGATCTTCTCGAAGCCCGGATCGAAGCGCAGCGAGAGATCGGTGGTGAGCATGGTCGGCCGCAGTTTCTTCGAGGGGTCGAAGGCGTGCGGAATCGTCGCCTCGCCACCCTTGGCCACCCACTGGTGGGCGCCGGCCGGGCTCTTGGTCAGCTCCCACTCGTTGTTGAACAGGTTCTGGAAGAAACCCATGCCCCACTTGGTGGGCGTGCTGGTCCAGGTCACTTCCAGGCCGCTGGTGATGGTGTCGGCGCCGACGCCGGTGCCGAACGTGCTCTTCCAGCCCAGGCCCTGGAACTCGATGTTGGCGCCTTCAGGCTCCGGCCCCACGTGCGTGGCCGGGCCCGCGCCGTGCGTCTTGCCGAAGGTGTGGCCACCGGCGATCAGCGCCACGGTTTCCTCGTCGCTCATCGCCATGCGGCCGAAGGTGTCGCGGATGTCCTTGGCCGCGGCGAGCGGATCGGGATGCCCGTCCGGGCCTTCCGGGTTCACGTAGATCAGGCCCATCTGCACGGCGGCCAGCGGGTTCTCCAGGTTGCGCCCGCCGTCGGTGCGGCTGGTCTCGGTGCCGTGCAATTCCTTCTCGGCCACCAGCACGCCTTCCTTCTCGTGGCCGGGCGTGCCCTTGCCGTAGCGGATGTCGCCGCCCAGCCAGGTGGTTTCCTTGCCCCAGTACACGTCCAGGTCCGGCTCCCAGGTGTCTTCGCGGCCGCCGCCGAAACCGAAGGTCTTGAAGCCCATGGTTTCCAGCGCGACGTTGCCGGCGAGGATCATCAGGTCAGCCCAGGAAATCTTCTGGCCGTACTTCTGCTTGATCGGCCACAGCAGGCGGCGCGCCTTGTCCAGGCTCACGTTGTCGGGCCAGCTGTTCAGCGGCGCGAAGCGCTGCTGTCCGCGGCCGCCACCGCCGCGGCCGTCGCCGACGCGGTAGGTGCCGGCGCTATGCCAGGCCATGCGGATGAACAGGCCGCCGTAGTGGCCGAAGTCCGCGGGCCACCAGTCCTGCGAATCGGTCATCAACGCGGCGAGGTCTTTCTTCAGCGCGGCGTAGTCGAGGCTCTTGAACGCCTTGGCGTAATCGAAGTTCTGGTCCAGCGGGTTGGTACGGTCGGAGTGCTGAGCGAGCAGGTCCAACCTCAGCTGGTTGGGCCACCAGTCGCGGTTGGTCGTACCGCTGCCGGCGGCGTGGGGAAACGGGCACTTTGCTTCGTTGGACATGCGCTTTCTCCTTGGGAGAGTGATCCACTACAGGTACGACGATGGTTGGGGCATTCCTTGGCGCCGCGGCGTTGCCGCCGGGCGATCTGCGCGCGACCGCTGCCGCGATGCGCCGCGTGCGGGCACCGGTGAGGCGTGGGTCGAATTCGATGGCGGTGTCGTGGCGTGCATGGGCCCATGTGCCTCGCATCGACAAGCTCTTCCTTGGGGACTCTACGCAAGGGCCATGGGCAAGAGAATTCGATTCTTGCAATGCCAGTGATAGGCGCCGGCTATGGCATCGCGTGCTTTCTCGCCCTGTCGCTTTCCCCGGCAGCGAGTTCTTATCGAAGGCTTCACGATACGAACACGCGCGCTCGACAGACCGCAGGTTCTACGGCAAGCGCGGTGAAGGCGACGTGGTGCGACGCTGCGCGTTTCTGCGACGCACGCAGCGTCTCAGTCGTCGTACGTCTTCCAGTTCCACTGGCGCGTGGCCAGGTCGAACTCGCCATCGCGGATGATCGTGTGCTCGCCTTCCGGATCGACCACGACGTGGGCGCTGATCGAGCTGGCGCGCACCGACAGGCTGATGAAGTCGCCTTCGAGCACGGAACCGGCCAGCTCCATGCGCGCTCCTTTCGGCAACTCGAAGCCCACGTACTCGCCCTCGCCCAGGTCGTGGTGGCGCAGTCGGTCCGCATCGATGCCGTCGCCGTTGTAGGTCGCCTCGATGGTCGAACCCACCGGCACACGTACGCCGGCTACCTCGAAGTTCTCCGCCAGCACGCCCTTGGTGACGGCCAGCTCGCCATGGCGCGTGCGGTAGATCGACGCTTCCTGGCCGGCGGCCAGCGGATAGCCCGCGACAAGCTGGTTCCTGGCCAGGATGCATTTGGGCCCACCGTAGTAGTCGAACTCGCCCTTGGCACACTGCACGCCAAGCGCGGACCAGTCGCGCGGGGCATCGCCGAACACCTCGACGTCCCCGGGGCGATCCACGTCGAAGGCGAGGCTTGCCCTGGTTCCTGCCGGCAGCACGAGATCACCGATGGCGTGATCGGCCGCGAGCGTGCAATCGACGGAGTCCTTCGAGCTGTCCACCCTGTGGCTGAACTTGCCGGCGGCGCACGGCACGCCGCGAATCTCCGCCACCCTGCTCAGCACGCCTTCGGACAGGTAACGGACCGGCTTGTCGTATCCGGCCACGTCGATGCTGAAATCGCCGTGTACAGGCAGGCCCAGCAGCATGGTTTCCACCGGCAGCGTGCCGGTGGACACAGTGTGCGGCTCCCAGGTCGTCAGGACGACGGTGGCTCCTGCGGGAAACTGCAGGCCGTCGTAGACCTTGGGCTCCGACAGGTGGTGCGTGTAGTGCTGCCTCAGCGCGTCAGCGTAGGCCTGCTCGATATCGCCGTGATTGAACAGCAGCATCAGCTGCAGCAGCACGAACGCGACACAGATCGGCAAACCGTAGCGCCAGAAGCGGCTGCGGCGAATGGAACGCTTGATGCCCAGCAGGGCCAGGATGATCGTCACCGGAACGGCGATCAACAGGGCCAGCAGGGTGAAGGCGACCAGGTCGGAGAAAGAAAGTGGCACCACGAGGCGAACTCCTTGGCGATGAACCGCATCCGTGCAACGCGTCAGGCGGAACTCACACCATGACGCAGGCCCAGCATAGCAAGCCGGCCGAATGCCTTCGCAAGCGTAGTGGTGTGCGCCTTAGCGGGAACGAACCGGCGAGCCTGGAGCGCCCAGTCAAATCCAAGCGGCGACAGTCGCGCTACTCGCGGCGCGCGCGCGGCTTTCGCGTGCGCTTGCCGGGGTTGGCGGCCGATGGCGTGTCCTTGGCGGCGAACGGCGCGCTGCCGTTCAACTGCTCGATCCACGACAGGTCATCGACATAGGCCAGGAAGTGCTGCAGATAACCCGGCGACAGTTCGCGCATCAGGCCGATGGCGCGATGCACGAGCGCGCGCGAATTGAGTGGGCCGGCGTTCTCCGGCGCATCTTCCATCGATTGCCGCAGCTGGCTTTCCGTGCGCACCGCGGACCAGATCCTGCGGAACTCGCCCAGCAGTTCCATCTCGGGCTGCGCCGCCTGCGCGTCCGGCTTGTCGCTGCGCGATGCCGCCATGCGGGCGAGTTGGTCGATCAGCTCGGCAAACGGGCCTCGCACAGTCTCGGCGTCCGCACGATCCTTGTCGTTCTCCGCCGTGAAACGCTTGACGTCGGCGGCATAGGCGTCGAGCAAGGCATCCAGGCGCAGGTCCAGCAGGCGGCGCGCTTCGCCATCGAGCTGGGCGGCGCGCTTTTCCAGCGCATCCATGAAATGGAAGCGAACAGGATCGAGCCGATCGGCCCGGCTTTCCCGCCAGGCATCGAGCGTCGCGCGCGCGCTGGACACCGCCTCAGTCATGGGATGCCGTGGCGGTGTTCGAAGGACGCGGCACGGGCGCGATTTCCACGCGGCGATTCTTCGCGCGGCCGTTCTCGCTGGTGTTGGCGCTGATCGGCTGCTGCTCGCCGAACGCGGCGGCGAACACCGAGGAGGCGGGCACGCCTTCGGTGATCAGCGTGCGGGTGACGGTGAGCGCGCGTTCCGCGGACAGCTCCCAGTTGTCGGCAAAGTGGCGGTTGCCGTCGCGCACCTGCTGGTCGTCGGTGAAGCCGCTGACCATCAGGATCTCGTCGCGCGACGTCAGGTAGTCCGTCAGCGGGCCGGCCAGGCTCTTCAGCAGTTCGCGGCCTTCCGGCTGCAACTGATCGGAGTTGAGCGCGAACAGCACGTTGCCGCGGATGCCGATGCGCCCGTCCACCAGGGTCACGCGGCCGGCCGCCAGCGGCGCGGCCAGCGCCTGCTCCAGCGTCTTGCGGCGCTGTGCCTCGGCCTGGTGCTGCTTCATTTCCTCGTCGAGCCGATGGGAGAGCTGCAGCTGCACGCCGATCACGCCGACCAGGATCAGCACGAAGACGCCCAGCAGCACCGACATCAGGTCGCCAAAGGCGGCCCAGATCGGTGCGCCCGATTCGCCTTCGACCTCGATCTCGTCGCTCATGCGTTTTCAGTCCCGGCCGACGCGCGCTGGTCCGCGATCTGGCGCAGGTCTTCGATCACCTGCTTCTGCGACAGCATGCTCAGGTCGACCACTTCCCTCGCCTGCGCCACGTAGTACGCGAGCTGTTCGTCGCTGCGCGACAGCGTCTTGTCGAGCGCGTCGGCGATATGCTGCAGGCGTTCCATCAGTGCTTCGTTCGACTGGCCGTACAGATGTACCGCCGCGCCGAAGGCCTCGCCCAGGCTGGCCACTTCCGCCGCGCTGCCGGTGACCTGCGCGGCCACCGCGCCGAGCTTGCCGGTTTCCGCCTGGATGTGATCGGTGAAGCGCGTGCCGACGCGGTCGAGCAGATCGGCCGAGGTGGACACCAGCGCATCGACCGCTTCGCGCTGCTCCGTCGAAGCATGGTTCACCGCATCGAGCAGGGTTTCCAGCGTGGCGAGCAGGCGGCTGCGTTCTTCCAGCATCGCGGTATCGCGCACCATGCTGTCGGAAAGCTTCTGGCGCAGCTCGGCGACGACCTCGGCGGCGGCCTTGAGCGCCTCCGAGGCGGCCTGCACCAGGCGGGAAATTTCCGCGATGGTTTCGCTGGCGTGCGACTGCGCCTGCGCGGTGATGTCGCTGGCGGTCCTGGCCAGGGTGTCGCAGATATCCTGCTGCCGGCGCGCGGTCTGCTCGCCCACCTGTTCCCACTGCTGGCCCAGCGTGCGGGTGATCGCGCCGAAGGACTCGCTCCACGCGGCCAGGCGCTGCTCGTCACGCGATTCGAGCGTGGCCTGCAGCGCCGCGTGCGATTCGCGCACGCTGCCGGCGAACGTGCTTGCATGCGTCTCGAACGTGGCTGCCGCGGCGGCCAGTGCCTGCTGGTTGCGCGCGGCAAGCTCGTCGTTGACGGCGGCCTGCTGCGAGAGCGCATTGCTCCACGCATTCGCCACGCTGTCCGCGGTGATGTCCAGGCGCCCCGCCAAGCCATCCAGCAGCGCTGCGGAGCGCTGCTCGAAGGTGTCGGTGAAATGGGTCAGCGAACCGCGCAGATCCTCGGCGGCGGCCGCGCTGGCCTGGCGATGTTCGGCCAGCGCCTGGTTCCAGATCTCGGACACGGTGGTGGTGGCGTGGGCGAAGCCGGAGGTGAGGCCTTCGAGCTGCTGCTGCACCGCCTGCGTCACCACGCCGTGCAGCGACGCGGTTTCGCGCGCCAGCCCCGCCATGGTGGCCTCGACCACCGGCCGCAGCGTGGCGCTGGACGCACGCGCGCTCTCGGCCACGCTGTCCTTCAGCGACTGCTCCACCGATGCGGCGAGATGCGTATAGGCCGCTTCGGCGCGCGCGTGGAAAGCCTCGTGGCTGGCCAGCTGCTGCTCGTTGGCGGCCAGGCCTTGCTGCAGCATGGCGGTGGCGGCGCGCGCGCTTTCGGCCACGCTTTCCTTCAGCGACTGCTGCACGGAGGCCGCGAGGTGCGTGTACGCGGCTTCGGTACGCGCGTGGAACGCTTCCTGGCCGGCGAGCTGCCGCTCGCTCATCTGGGCGCCGTGTTGCTCCAGCGCCAGCATCATCGCCTGCAGGCGATCGACCAGTGCCGGCATCAAGGCCGTCTGCTGCTGCAGGAGCTTGAAGGATTCCTCGCGCTGGTGCGCCTGCGAGTGCACGCGCAGGCCGGTGGCGATCGTCGCATCCAGCCGCTGCGTGGCCTGCAGGCGCTCGCGACGGCACAGCGCGGACAAGAGGCCGAGCATGGCCGACGTCGCCACGCCCGCGATGGAGGTGCCGAACGCGAAGCCCAGGCCCTTGACCGGCGCGGCGAGCGAGCCGCGGATGGCTTGCAGGTCGCTCGCGCTTTCCAGCGCCAGGCCGGTGCCGCGCAAGGTGGCCATCATGCCCAGCAGCGTGCCCAGCATGCCCAGCAGCACCAACAGGCCGACCAGGTACGGCGTCATCGCCGGTGCGGGCATGGCCACGCGCTCGCCTTCCACGCGCAGGCGCACGGCGTTGCGCAGGCTGGGATGCAGGCGGGCCAGCCACTCGCCCAGGCCGTTCGGCGCCGTGGCGGTATCCGACAGCGCCTGCGCCAGCGTGGCGGTGGCCTGCCGATAGCGGTGCAGCTCCAGCGCGCCGGCCACGTAACACGCGCCGATCACCACGGCGACGGCCGCACCCAGCGGGTTGGAACCGATATAGCCCACGCCGACCCAGCACACCGCGGCAAGACCCACCGCGAACACAGCGAGATTAAGCAGATTCTTCAACGTGACTTCTCTGTTGGCGGGTGCGAAGGGCTGCGAGCAGGCCTTCGACCGGTTGAAAACGAACATCCAGTTCGGCGAGCAACACGCTCTGCATGTCCTTGCGGAAACCTTCGAGCCAGCCGGCAGGCGACGCGGCGCGCAGCCGCTCGAAATGCTCCCCCAGCAGCGCCGGCACCGCCGCCAGCAGCATCTGCTCACGGGGACTCAGCGCCAGTTCCATCACCGCATCCACCTCGGCCAGCCGGGCCATGTCCACCGACTGGCGCGCCAGCATGTCGCGCAGGCGGCCGCGCAGGTGCCCGGTGCCGGCCTGCATGCGCCGTTGCAGGGTGAGATAGCGCTGGCGGAACACGGTGTATTCGATGGCCGCGTCGTCCTCGGCGGGCGTCGCCGGCGCCAGCACGGGATCGCTGGCGACGGCCTGGGCCAGCGAGGCGCGCAGGCGGGCGCATTCTTCCTCGTCCTCGCTGCCGAACGACGGGCCCTCCGGGTCATGGGCGGGCCGGCCATCCAGCGCCGTGGACAGGGCGAGCGCATGCGCCCAGTCGAGCCACTGGCTCAACCGGTCCGGCAGGGTCTGCCTGGAGGCGGGTACGTCCGCGTCCGTGAGGCGGGCGAGCAAACGGATGAACGTGGGGCCACGAACCGCCGTCCGCTGAAGGGCTTGCACCATGCGTCTGGCTTGGGGAAAAGAGGCCAATTCTACACGTTGATGACAGCGGCTGCCCCTCTTGCCACCCAAGGCGGCGTGTACCCGGGCGGTACGGGATTGACAATCGCCCGTATCGCCGCTACCGCCCGGCCCGGTTCACATGAAGGCAGGCTTGTCGCCGTCCGTCCCCGGCTTGTTCACGCCAACGCGATTTCCTGCTGGAGCAGCGCGACGCGTGGACGAACGCGCCACGCTGACGCCGCCTCAGGAAACGGCGGCGCGCGCTTGAACGCCCTGCCTTGCCAGCTCCATGCACACCGCCGCCGTGTGGTCGTCGGCCGGAAACGCGCATTCGATGCGCACTTCGTCCAGCGTCACGTTGCGCGGCGTGGCGAAGGTCGTGATGGTCTCGAAGAAACTCAGCTCGCCCCGCGGGCTGCGGAAGGTCATGGTGAGGATGGACGAGGGCGCGCTGGTGACGTCGCGCTGGCGCCAGGCGTGGGGCACGTCCGGATAGCGCAGCACCTCGTCCAGCAGCGCCTGCGCCTTCTCGTCCTTCGGCGAGGCGGCGATTTCCATGTGCAGATGGTGCAGGAACTTCGCCGCCACCTCTTCCCAGTTCACGATGGCCGCACGGATGTCCCTGGGATCGAACACCTGGCGCAGGATGTTGTCGTGCAGCGGTGGGCGGCCGCCCATCACCAGCTGGTTGATGCGCACGGCGGCGTCGTTGATCTTCAGCACGTCCCAATGGCGGTTCACCACGAAGGCGGGATACGGCTCCTGCTGCGCGACGATCAGATCGATCGCGCGCCGCATCATCTGCAGCGAGGGCGCATCCAGCGCCGTCTCCGGATACTGCGGCGCGTAACCGGCGGCGATCATCAGCGCATTGCGTTCGCGCAGCGGCATGCCCAGCACATCGGCCAGCCGCGCCAGCAGGCCGCGGCTGGCCTGGGCCTTGCCGGTTTCGATGCAGCTGAGGTGCCGCGGCGAGATATCCGCCTGCAGCGCCAGCTCGAACTGGCTGTAGCGCAAGCGCGCGCGCCACTCGCGCAGCAGTCTTCTGATCGGTGGATGGGACATGGCAACCCGCTGGCAGGGAATGGGGACGAGGCATGCGACCTAGGGATGCTCTGATCTATTCAACGCGGGTGGCATGATGTCCCCAACGCTCGCAGGATGTGGGGCGGGACGCGGCCCAGGCTGGTTGCCTGGGCAAGTCGCGCACCGCGGCCTGCGGGCGTTGGGGACGTCACCCGCAGGGCCGGTTCTGTGTGCCCGCCGTTGCGCGCCGCGCTGTCTCGACAGGCCACCAGCCTGCCTTCGCCAACGCAACACGCAGCGACAGGCACACAGAACCGGTGACACCCACGTTGAATAGATCAGAGCATCCCGTCCACCATGCACCCAAAACCGCCGGCGCGCCCGTGCCGTCAGTCAAGGTTCGCCGCCCGGGCTACGGCGCTGCGCTCGAACAGGGCGAACCGCCCTGTCGGATCGCATGGAATTCGATGGACAGGCCCAGGTCGTCCTGCGTGGGCGCAAGGAAGGATTCGCCGGACAGCCCCGGATAGGTGGTCAGCGCGCGCTCGTAGCCGCGCTCCACCCAGCGCTGGGCACGACCGAGATCGGCCACGCCCAGGCTCAGGCCGAGAATGCGCGGGCCGCCGCTCGCCATCACCTGCTGCGCGATGCCCGTGCCGTCGGGCTGCAGCGCCAGCAAGGCCGTCGGCCCCACCGGCACGCAGAAACCCTTGGCGCCCAGCGCGGGCAGCTTCACCGGCACGGCGTGGCCGAAGCCCATCTTCTCCAACTCGCGGCGGTCGGCCTCCGCATCGCCCGACACCAGCCAGATCGAGGAGAGCTCGCGCGCGCCGTTGGGGTGTTCGCGGGTGACGCGATAGTCGTCCGCGTTGCCGGGCTCGAACTGGTCGGGCGCGTAATCGGCGGCATAGTCGATGAAGAAGGTGTTGCTCGACAGCGGCGCGCGATCGAACGCGAACAGGCGCCAGCCGGGCTTCGCGCTGTCCGGCCCGGAGAAGAACGGCGTAACGGCGTAGTGCAGCCCCTGCAGCGCCTGATGCAGCGTGTCGAGCGACGAGGTGCGGAAACCGAAGGTGCGCGAACCCGGCCCGCCCTTCAATGCCTGCTGGTCCTGTTTCATGCCCGGATCGAAGGTGGGATCGGGCCGGGTGATGCCGAGCAATTCGATAAAGCTGCTGTCGGAGAAGCGGATATAGCGGTTGGCCACGCCGCCGGGATCACGCCCCGGCCGCACCTGGAAGCCCAGCTTGACCGACATGACGGAGGTGACCTGATCGATCCCGCGTCCCCAGAGCAGGATGTGGTCGAGCCGCGTGATGGCGGGCGGCGTAGGCGCCGTGGTCGCGGCCTGCGCAACACCCAGGCACAGCAGCCATGCCGAAACATAGGAGAGCAGACGCATGCGTATCCTCATGAGGTGATGGAAAGCCATGTAGCCCGGATGAAGCGCAGCGGAATCCGGGGGCGCCGCAAGAATGCGCAGGCCGCCAGGGACGATCAATGACCTGCGAGGTCATGAAGCCCAACGGCCACCCGTCCGGTCCAGGGCGATACCGCACCCGCCCTAGCCTTGCGAGCCGCCGGTGGTGTTAAGTAGCGCCCCTGTCCCCTTGCCCGCCGGAGCGCTCATGTCCCGTGTCACCGCCGTTTCCACATCTGCGCCGCGTCGCGGGTTGCCGCGCCTTGCCCTCGCCGTCGCCCTGGCGCTCGCGGCCGGCGGCGCCCTGGCGCAGCAGGCTTATTCGGACAACGTGCCACCTCCGCAGGACATCAAGTACCCCGGCACGGTCACGCTGCACGTGGATGCCAGCGACACGCAGCAGGGCATCTTCCGCGTGCGCGAAACCCTGCCGGTCAAGTCCGGTGCGCTGACCCTGCTCTACCCGCAGTGGATTCCCGGCGACCACTCGCCCACCGGCCCGATCAACCTGCTGGCCGGCCTCAAGCTCACCGCCAACGGCAAGCCGCTGGCATGGAAGCGCGACAAGTACAACGTGTATGCCTTCCACGTGGAAGTTCCCGAAGGCGTGGTGTCCATCGAAGCGGAGTTCCAGTACCTCTCCGGCCGCACCGACGACGAAGGCTTCGAGATCACCGACCGCATGATGGACATGGAGTGGAGCAAGGTCTCGCTCTACCCCGCCGGCTACTACACGCGCGGCATCACCTTCGCGCCCAGCATGACGCTGCCGCACGGCTGGCAGCTCGGTACCGCGCTGGAAACCGCCTCGCAGTCGGGCGATACCGTCAGCTTCAAGCCGGTGACGTTCAACAACCTGGTCGATTCGCCGGTCTATGCGGGCCAGTACTTCAAGCGCGTGGACCTGAACCCGGGCGGCGATGCGCCGGTGTACCTGGACGTGGTCGCGGATGCGCCGAAGTACCTGGAGATCTCGCCGGAACAACTGAAGGTGCATCGCGCCCTGGTGACGCAGGCCACCAAGCTGTTCGGCTCGCACCACTACGACCACTACGACTTCCTGTTCTCGCTGTCGGACCAGCTGGGCGGCAACGGCACCGAGCATCACCAGTCCAGCGAAAACGGCCTGGCCGCCGATTACTTCACCGCGTGGAATGACGCAGCGCCCGATCGCGACCTGCTGCCGCACGAATACACCCACTCGTGGAACGGCAAGTTCCGCCGTCCCGCCGACCTGTGGACGCCCAACTTCAACGTGCCCATGGGCGACTCGCTGCTGTGGGTCTACGAGGGGCAGACGCAGTACTGGGGCTACGTGCTCACCGCGCGTTCGGGCATGTGGTCGCCGCAGCAGTTCCGCGATGCGCTGGCGATGACGGCGGCCAACTACGACCGCAACCGCCTGGGCTTCCAGTGGCGCACGCTGGAGGACACCACCAACGACCCCACCGCGGCCCGACGTTCCAGCCTGCCTTACCGCAGCTGGCAGATGAGCGAGGAGTACTACAGCGGCGGCCAGATGATGTGGCTGGAAGTGGATGCCAAGCTGCGCGCGCTCACCCACGACAAGAAGTCGCTGGACGATTTCGCGCGCGCCTTCTTCGGCGTGGACAACGGCAGCTACGTCACCAAGACCTATACCTTCGACGACGTGGTGGCGGCGCTCAACGGCGTGGCGCCCTACGACTGGGCTGGCTTCCTGCACGGCCACGTCGACGTGCTCAACCCGCCCCTGCTCGATGGCCTGGCCGCCACCGGCTGGAAGCTGGTCTACACCGACAAGGCCAGCGAATTCGAGCAGCAGTACAACAGCCGCGCGCAGCCGTCGCGCCACCTGTACAACTACACGTGGTCCATTGGCCTGACCATGAACGACAAGGGCCAGGTCAACGACGTGCGCTGGGGCGGTCCCGCGTTCAAGGCCGGCGTCAGCACGGGCGCGACGCTGGTGGCGGTGAACGGCCAGGACTATTCCAAGGACGTGCTGACCGACGCGATTGCCGCCGCCAAGAACACCAAGGCGCCGATCCAGCTGCTGCTGAAGTACCAGGGTTCCGTGCGCACGGTGGCGGTCGACTACCACGACGGCCTGCAGTATCCGCACCTGGTGCGCGTGGAAGGCACGCCGGACTATCTCAGCGAGATCATCGCGCCGCGCAAGTAAGCGGCTTCGACCTGTATCGCGCTCGGCGGGCACGTCGCCCGCCGGGCGCGACGGCGCATGACACCGTCGCCGCTTGCCACGGCTCCGCCGGCTTGCCGCATACTCCCCGCATCCTGTGCCGGGAAACCCCGCATGCCCTCGCCCGATCCCTCGACCCGCTATGCCTGGCCGCCTTCGGTCGCGGGCTTCGACATGCCATCGCCGGCGCCCGCGGGCGGCGGCGATCCCGAACCGCTCATGCTGGCTCTGCTGAATGGACGTCCAGACCATTTCTGGATCGAGGCGTTCGCCTCCGAAGTCGACGCGTTCCGATCGCAGCACCAGCTGAGGGAAGTTCGCCTGGACACGCGCGGCGTGGTGGTCGGCGGCTCGGCACAACAGTTGCGCAGCCTCACCACTGAGCTGCGGAACTTCGTGCACCGGGTATCGCGCATCAGCCTGCAGAGGCGCGTCATGGAGCGGCTCTCGTCGGGCATGGCATCCGGCGCGGCCGCCACGGAAAACGCCGCCGCCAGGCGTGATGTCGACCTCGTGGCGCGCATGCCGGCCATGGCTTCGATTCTGGAAGAAGTGTCGCGCTCGACCGGCATGCGCTTCGCCACGGTGGCGCGCGTATCCGACACGCGCTGGACGGCCTGCGCGGTGTACGACACCATCGATTTCGGACTGCGCCCGGGCGAGGACCTGGCGCTGGAAACCACCATCTGCAACGAGATACGCAAGCACGGGCATACGGTGGTGTTCAACCACGCGAGCACGCATCCCCGCTTTACCCATCACCCGACGCCGGCGCTGTACGGCTTCGAGGCGTACATCTCGGTGCCCATCTACATGGCGGACGGCCGTTTCTTCGGCACGCTCTGCGCGGTGGACCCGCAGCCCCGCGAACTCGACCAGGCCACGGTGCAGATCCTTGAGAAGTTCGCGCGCGCGATCGGCACCGAACTGGACCGGGCGGAGCGGCTCTTCGCCCACGACGACGACCGGGACGACGCCGCGCACGCCCCGGCGGCCTAGCCTGTCGCGACGCGTCATTCCCTTTCCCAAAACTACCCGAACAGGTGTTGAGGACTCGCCCATCGCTCGCCCATAGTGCGAGCAGCCGCCCCTTGCTGCACGGCGCGCCTGGCCATCAGGTGGCGTTGGTTCGTGTCCGTTCCCCGTGAATGATCGCCAGGAGCATGCCATGACATCCGCACTCGGCTGGTTCACCGCCGTCCATACGCTCGTGAGTCTCATCGCCATCGCCGCCGGCATCGGCGCCATTCGCGGCCTGCGGCAGGCCAGCGCGCAATCCACCACCATGACGGTTTTCCTGGTCACGGCCCTGGTCACCAGCGTCACCGGCTTCCTGTTTCCCTATCACGGCTTCACGCCGGCCATCGGCGTGGGCATCGTGGCGACGCTGGTGCTGGTGTGGGCCTTTCTGGCGCGCCGGTCGGCGGCGCGCGTGGGTCATGGCTCGGCGCAGTTCGCGCTGGCCGTGGTCATCAGCGAGTACTTCCTGGTCTTCGTGCTGATCGCCCAGGTATTCGCCAAGCTGCCGGCGCTCGCCGCGCTGCCCGCCAACCTCAAGCAGCCGCTGTTCGGCGCGACGCAGCTCGTGGTGCTGATCGCCTTCGTGGTCATCGCGGTGCGTTCCGTGCGAACGCTCAGGGCGCGGGCGGCCGCGTAGCGGAACCCTGTGCGGGTTCCGCGGATGCCTTACGCCGCGTTGCTGCTGCGCTTGGGCAGCTTCCAGCCCGGGCGCGGGAAGTGGCAGGTGTAGCCGTTGGGATAGCGCTCCAGGTAATCCTGATGCTCCGGCTCCGCCTCCCAGAACGGGCCGGCCGGCGTCACTTCCGTCACCACCTTGCCGGGCCACAGGCCGGAGGCGTCCACGTCGGCGATGGTGTCCTCGGCCACGCGCGCCTGCTCGTCGTTGAGATAGAAGATCGCCGAGCGATAGCTGGTGCCGATGTCGTTGCCCTGGCGGTTGCGGGTGCTCGGGTCGTGGATCTGGAAGAAGAACTCCAGAATCTGCCGGTAGCTGATCACCGCGGGGTCGAACACGATCTCGATCGCCTCCGCGTGCGTGCCGTGGTTGCGGTACGTGGCGTTGGGCACGTCGCCACCCGTGTAGCCCACGCGCGTGGACAACACGCCGGGATAACGCCGCAGCAGGTCCTGCATGCCCCAGAAGCAGCCGCCAGCCAGGATGGCCGTTTCGGTTTTCGTGCTCATGTTGGTCCTTCCCGTGGGTGAGAGAGTCGCGTGGCAGGGGAGCATCGCGATGTTGTGGCAGGTGCCGGTTCGATATCGCGTCTATGCGCCCCTGCTGACCGCTTCAATGTGGCGTCGCCTGGCGGCCTTATCAAGCCGCGGGATCGCAAGGAATGGCGCCTTCCCGCCGCCCGTTGACGTTCACACCTTTCCATTCGCGCAAACGCGGCAACGATGCGCCCAGAGAGATGAAAAAGCCTCGCTAAGCGTCCACTAAGCGCCGGCTTACGAAATTTTTTCCTGGAGCCAAACGGCCGGCAACGGCGCCATCGACTACGGTGGAATCGCAAAAAATTTCAGGAGGCATTAAGCCCCGCGACCTGAGCATCAGCACCAACCCAAGGAGGTATCTGATGAACAGTTTCGCGATCGGCAAACGCATGTTGCTCGGCCTGGCGCTGGCGGCGTCCGTTGGCGCGCCGATGGTGGCCTCCGCGCATGACGGTTGGCATGACAACGGCCGCTACGGTGGCTGGGATCGTGGTGGCGGCTGGGATCGTGGCGGATGGCACGGCGACCGTGGCGGCTGGCGCGGTGATCGCGGCGATTGGCATGGCGGCTATCGCGACCATGGCCACTGGAGCGGCGGCAAGTGGATCGCCGGCGCCATCGTGGTGGGCGCGGTCGCCGGCCTCGTCTCCGAGGCCATGGCTCCGCCTCCGCCGCCCCCGCCGACCTACTACTACCCGCAGCAGTCGACGGTGGTCTACCGCCAGCCGACCACGGTGATCTATCAGGATGCGCCCGTGGTGCAACAGCCCGGCACGGTGATCTACCAGCAGCCCTATGACGACAGCGGCTACTGAGGCATCGCCAGCCAACGCGGATGAAACGGAAGCCCGGCACCTGCCGGGCTTCTGCTTTCACACAGCAAGGAATAACGCCGCATGTTCCTCCGCCGCGCACGAGGCGCTATGCCTTATGGATGATTTACCGGACCTTCAATCGGCCACCGCGTAAGCGCTTTTCTGCCGCAGCGACGGACAGGCCGGCGGATGGCCGCCGGGCCCGCGGCACACCACGATGGCCGAGGCGGCAGCGAACGCCGCCTGGTCGAAGAAGTGGTTCTTGCCGTAGTCGGGCGGCGTCATGCCCAGCTTGCAGAGCATTTCGCGCATCACGTGCACGCGTGCGTTGCGGCGCGTGGCGTCGGTGTTGTAGGTGAAGCTGATGGTAGTGGACGACTCCTTGCTCGTCTCCACCATGTGCGGGCTGGTCAACGGCATATAGACGCCCATGCCCGGTCCCAGCTCGAATACGTGGGCACGCGAGCGGAACGCCTCGTTCCACAAGGTGCGGCTCAGGTCGTGGCGAAAGTGGAAGCAATCGCGCGCGCGGTCGCTGCAGACCTGCCTGTCGTCGGCATCCCATACGTACACAGTCTTGGTGCCGCGTATCTGCAGCAGGAACACGTGGCTGCGGTCGATATGGAACGGCGTGGCCGTGTTGGGCGAGGCGGAGAAGATCCAGCCGGCCCGGTAGTAAAGCCCCGGATCCTTGCGCTCGATCATCGGCTTCATGGGATTGATCACCGCGTCGACCAGCTCGCGGTACTTCGCATCGGCCTGGATATGGCGAAGCAACACCCACGCCTTGGCGCTGCCGATGTCCTTCAGCGAATCCACCGCGGATTTGGACGTGGGATAGAGGTTGGACGCATCGTCGAAATCGGTCCCGGCGGTCGCGTCGCTGTTGAACGCATACCAGAGCTTGGTGCCCCGGCAACGCTTGCCCAATTCCACGAGCTCGTTCGTCTGCAGCAACGGATGCTCGGTCAAGGTGTGTTTGAACGGCTGGATGCGCCACGGATCGAACGCATCCCAATCCAGGTCGATGACCTGCACGGACTTGTCACTCATAAGTTGCCCCCAACGCATGTCGAAGCCACGCATCCTGCGCGCCCGACGAACCCTGTCGGCCTCACTTATACGCCGCGTTTTTTGCGGCAAGCAGACGTCTGGAAGGCATACGCCATGAAAGAAAATGCGCCTGCATGTCGGCAGGCTGACGACGCGCAAAAGCTTGCCTTTCGCGCGTGTTTTCGCGCCTGCGTGGATGGTGCGTTGAAGAACAAGTGGGATCAAACCGGCAACGACACGCGCAGTTACGTCGCGCACCGCAGGCGCGCGCAACTTCGGCGACGATCATCCGAGTTGAAGCGACGCGCGCGCCCGGCGCGGCGTCGCCCTCTCTCGTCGCTACCAGCGCAAGCCGCTCAGGTCAGGCTGCCCTTGCCGTAGATGTAGAAGTCGGCCAGCGAACCCGTGTCGTTGTCGCCCGTGTAGGGAAAACGATTGGGTATGTGCCGCAGCAAGCGCCAACCCGGCGCGTTCGCGCGTACCCAGCGACTGAACTGGCGGTGTCGCACATGCGAAACACCTGGCTGCGCCTCATCCTTGTCGGACGAATAGATCACCACGTAATCCCGCGCCGCATCGAACAAGGTCCGCATGTAGGTGTCGTATACGCTGTCTTCGGTGAGGTGATAGATCACGTCCAGCGACAGCGCGAGCTGCGCCGTCTGCCCGTGGTAGTCGCGCACCAGCATGAACGACTTGCTGGCGTCGCCGGCAAAGCGCCGGGCGCAGCCTTCCACCGCATGCGGGCTGACATCCAGGCCCAGGTAGGACGGGTAGCGCGCCAAGGCGAGCTGGTTGCCGTCGCCGCAGCCGAATTCGATCACGTCGCGAATGCCGTGGCTGGCGACGAAATCGTTCAGCACCTCGGCCTTGAATTCCGCCAGGCGATTGTACGAACCCGCGCCGGAATTACCGCCATCGCGATAGCGCTCGATCCAGTAATCCTCCGAGCCATGGAAGGGCTTGGGCGGGTTGAGCCATCGACGGTAGACGTTGCGCGCAACGGGGCCGATGACGGGAATTCGCTTGATGAGGTCTTTCATGAAAGCGCTCCGGTAACGTGAAGATCCGTGATGTCGCCTCGCTGGTTACCCCCGAGCCCACGCTTCGGCATGCATGCAGCAGGACGTGGTGTATCGAGCGGCGTCATCGCCGCGTCGTCTCATCGTCCTGGGAAATCCTGAATATCCATGTGGCCGCCGCACAAAGCGATGGCCGACCAAGGCTAGCTGCTAAGCGCACCGGAAGTGCTGAATCACGGCAGCGGATGCGCACCTGAAGTTCAGCACCGATATAGCTGCTTTCAATGAATGGCAGCGGTCAAGTCGAAGATGAACGCCGTCTCTTTGAGGCCTTGGAATCAGGTGTCGACACGGTTCCCTCGGCGTGTATTCGGTCCAGCACCCATTGGGCGCGGTCGAGGCAGCTGAGGTCCTCCGGCCGGTTCCTGATGCTCTCCGCCGCCTTGAGCAGCTGGGCCTTGTTCTCTTCCAGTCGCTGCTGCAAGGCCTCGATCTCCACGACCTTGCGCTGGATCGCCTCCAGCAACTGCTCGTGCTGCCAACCGCTTTCACGGTTGATCGGCAGCAGGCGGCGGATTTCATCGAGCGAGAAGCCTGCGCTCTGCGCGCTGGTGATGATGCCCAGCATCGACACCGCTTCGTACGGGTAATCGCGATAGCCATTGGCTGTGCGGTCGACCGCACGAATCAGGCCGCTGGCTTCGTAGAAGCGAATGCGCGACGCGGTCAGCCCCGTCAGCTTTGCCAGCTCTCCGATCTTCATGTGTTGCATCAGCGAAACAGTTGACCTTGAACTTGACTTTAAGCCTACCTTCGACAGGCGGTCAAACAAGGCTGGCCCATGATGTTCCGGACGACGGGTCTTCTTCAGCGAGGCGACGGCATCGGCTCGCGGTTCGCGGTTTTCCCATGGAAAACCGCGAGGGATGGCGTGGGTGCGAAAGGCGTCCTGCCCGTCCCGACGTCCGAAAATCGCGCGGCCTTCATCGTTGATCGTGCCTGCTATTCATTCGTGCCCACCCACGAGCAACACCCGACCGCTGACTGACACGCGTCGGTCATGTGTGTCTTCCATCGATAGTCCCTACCTGAGCCTGGAGAAACCATCATGGGATACGTGACCACAAAGGATGGCGTTGAGATCTTCTACAAAGACTGGGGTCCGAAAGACGCCCCGGTGATTTTCTTCCACCACGGCTGGCCGCTCAGCGCGGACGACTGGGACAACCAGATGCTGTTCTTCCTGCAGCACGGCTTCCGCGTGGTGGCGCACGACCGGCGTGGCCATGGCCGCTCCAGCCAGGTGTGGGACGGGCACGACATGGACCACTATGCCGATGACGTCGCCGCCGTGGTCAAGCATTTGGGCGTGCAGAAGGCCGTCCACGTCGGGCATTCCACCGGCGGCGGCGAAGTCATCCACTACGTGGCGCGCCACGGCGAAGACAAGGTGGCCAAGGCGGTGTTGATCAGCGCCGTGCCGCCCATCATGGTGAAGACGCCGAACAATCCCGGCGGCCTGCCCAAGGAAGTGTTCGACGGCCTGCAGGCGCAGCTCGCCGCGAACCGCGCGCAGTTCTATTACGACCTGCCGGCGGGCCCGTTCTACGGCTACAACCGGCCGAACGCCAAGCCCTCCCAGGGCACCATCTGGAACTGGTGGCGGCAGGGCATGATGGGCAGCGCCAAGGCCCACTACGACGGCATCGTGGCGTTCTCGCAGACCGACTTCACCGACGACCTGAAGGGCGCCACCATCCCCGTGCTGGTGATGCATGGCGACGACGACCAGATCGTCCCGTATGAAGATGCCGGCGTGCTGTCCGCCAAGCTCGCCAGGAACAGCACCCTGAAGATCTACAAGGGCTTCCCGCACGGCATGCCCACGACCGAGGCGGACACCATCAACGCGGACCTGCTGGCCTTCATTCGCGGCTGATCGCGTTGCCTGAGCGCGGCAAGGTCACCGGGCGGCCCATCCGAGCCGCCCGGTGGCCTTCGAGTGGATCGCCGGGCGCCTTGCAGGCCTTGACCTTAAAGCAAGCTTTAAACTTATGGTGTACCTCTCGCCCGACCAGGTACCCCGGCATGAACGTATTCGACCCGCTGACCCTCCCCAATGGCGCGGTGATTCCCAACCGCATCGCCAAGGCCGCCATGGAGGAAAACATGGCCGATGCCGACCATGCGCCCTCCGAGCAACTCATGCGCCTGTACCAGGCCTGGGCCGACGGCGGCGCCGGCCTGCTCATCACCGGCAACGTGATGGTGGACAGCCGCGCCATGACCGGCCCCGGCGGCGTGGTTCTGGAAGACGCCCGTCACCTGGACCGCTTCCGGCAATGGGCGGCCATCGGCCGCTCCAGGGGCGCGCAGTTCTGGCTGCAGATCAATCATCCCGGCCGCCAGATGCAGGCCAACCTGGGGCAGCCCACCTGGGCGCCATCGGCGGTGCCGCTGGAGCTGGGCAAGCTTTCCAAGCTCTTCAACACGCCGCAGGCCATGACGCCGGAGATCATCGAGGAGGTGATCCGGCGCTTTGCCCGTGCGGCGGCGCTCGCGGAGCAGGCGGGCTTCACCGGCGTGGAAATCCACGCGGCCCACGGCTATCTGCTGAGCCAGTTTCTATCGCCGCTCACCAACCGTCGCACCGATGCCTGGGGCGGTTCGCTGGAAAACCGCGCGCGCCTGCTACTGGACATCGTCAAGGCTGTTCGCGCCACGGTCGCTCCCGGCTTCACCGTGGCCGTCAAACTCAATTCCGCGGATTTCCAGCGTGGCGGCTTCACCGCGGAAGATGCGCGCCAAGTGGTGGTGCTGCTCAACGGCCTGGGCGTGGACCTGGTCGAACTGTCGGGCGGCAGCTACGAAGCGCCGGCCATGCAGGGGCAGGCACGCGACGGCCGCACGCTGGCGCGCGAGGCGTATTTCGTGGAATTCGCCCGCGATATCCAAACCATCGCAACCATGCCCGTCATGGTGACTGGCGGCATCCGCCGCCGCGCCGTGGCGGAGCACGCGATCGCCAGCGGCATCGACATGGTCGGCATCGGCACCGCGCTGGCGATTGACCCGACCCTGCCCTGCGATTGGCGCAAGGGCGTGGAGACGGCGCCGGCGCTTCCGCCCATCACCTGGAAAAGCAAGCCGCTCGCGTCCTTGGCCAACATGGCCGCGGTCAAGTATCAGCTGCGCAAGCTCAGCCAGGGCAGAGCGCCCGATCCGCAGGTGTCGCCGCTGCGCGCGCTGATTCTGCAGCAGGTGTCCACGGCCTGCCGCACGCGCCAGTACCGCCGCTGGATGGAGCAGCGCTGAGGGGAACCGCCGCTACCGCAAACGCGCCCACTGCGCCGTTGGCCGTCTATTTCGGCAGGAGCACCGTCGTCGTGAAGCGGAAGCCCCAGCCCTTCTGCCCGTTGTCCGTACTCTCCGCCCAATAGCGCACGCCGCCGGTGAAGCTCACCGGCAATTTGCCGAAGCGCGTGAGCTTGGCCACGGTGATATTGATTGGCGTGGCCCACTGGTGCCGCTTCCAGTCATAGGTGGATTCGGAGTCGATGCCGTAGGTCCACGCGGTGGGCGTGGTGAAGTTGAGGAAGGGCTGGATGAAGGTGTTGCTGATGTCCGGATGCGACGGGTCATGGCCACGCCCGACCGACGCGAACGACCAGATATGGTTGGCGAGGAACCCGTAGGTCCAGCCGTGGCTCTGCTTGAGCACCACCGCCGTAGGCCCGGCGCCCCACTTCTTGGAGCCAAGCAGATCGTCGGTGGCCGTGGGAATGAGGAATGCCGGGCCAACGCCCCAGATGATGCCGCTGCTGCCCGTCTGCTTGGGCGAGAAGAACAGGCTCTGCGTGATGTCGCCCAGCCCCGACTGATGCCCGCTGCCCGGCGCGATGTCCGATTGCGAAACCACCGGCAGAATGGTGCGGGAAATCATGTTCCAGTCGCTGCTGATGCTTACCGGCACCACGGGCTGCAGGTTCATGTAGAGGCGGTGGCCCCGGTCCAGCGGACCGATCTTCTGGTCGTAGTTGAACTGGAACGGCACGCTGATCAGCGCAGCCACGGGATTGCTGAGCTTCTTGGCCAGCTCGGCGTTGTCGCCGCCGGCTGCCTGATCCTGCGCCCTGACGGCGGGAACGGCGAACGCGCAGCACAGGACAACGGTAATCGATGCATCGCGGCACACACGCACGACATGGGAAGACATGGTCATCTAGACGCCCTTGGGTTCCGGAATAGTCGAAAGGAAGCGGGCGATCCTGGCCGGCTCCCTGGTGATCGGGAGCATCTCGTGGCCACCGGCCGGCTGACTAGCGAAGAATTACTTAGTCGCACCTGCCGACGCCGCGAGGCGACGCGCAGCCCTTGGCGCCCAGCCCGGCACGCCGACGCCAGACCTGAGATAATGGTCGATTGCCCTTCCGCGCGCGGCACCTCTCATGCACATCGGCATCGACTTCGGCACCAGCTACTCGGCGGCCGCCGCCATCATCGACGGCGAACTCACCCTGGTCCGCTTCGGCGAGGCCGAGCAGTTCCGCACGGCCGTGTACTTTCCGGAACTGGTGCCCGATCCCAACGACTTCGAACTCACGCCGGAACTCGAAGCCCAGCTGGAGGCGCACATGCGCTCGGCGCGCACCGAACTGCGCCGCCAGCAGGCGGCCGGCATGGCGGCATCGCGCTCGGACGAGGAACTGCGCCGCGATGCCCTGCGCGTGGTGCGCCGGCAGTGGATGGAGGAACAGGCGCGCGCGGCGACCAGCACCGTCGCCAGCTTCCAGCATGCGCTGTTCGGCGAGGAAGCGGTAGAGGGCTACCTGGAAAGCGGCGGCGGCAACCTGATCGAATCGCCCAAGTCCATGTTCGGCTACCGGCTGGATCCGCAGGTGCGCAAGGTGATCGTGCATATCGCCACGCACATCCTCGAGCACATCCGCCTCACCGCCAGCCGCCAGTTCGGCGAGCCGGTGCGCGGCGCGGTGATCGGGCGTCCGGTGGAATTCCGCAGTTCCATGGGCGCGGCCGGTTCGGAGCAGGCCATCGAGATCCTGCGCGAAGCCGCGGCCGCCGCGGGCTTCGACGCCGTGAGCTTCCTGGAAGAACCCGCCGCCGCGGCCATGCACTATCACAAGAGCCTGGACGACCGGCAGCACGCGCTGATCGTGGACATCGGCGGTGGCACCACCGACGTGACGCATGCGGAACTGGGCGGCGACGCGCATCCGCTGATTGCCCGCAACTGGGGCCTGCCCAAGGGCGGCACCGACCTTGACGTGGGCGTGAGCCTGCACAGCTTCATGCCGCTGCTGGGCAAGGACATCGTGCGCGTGCCGCAGCATCAGTTCGTGGAAGCGGCGAGCGTGCACAACCTGCCCAAGCAGCGCGAATTCCGCAAACAGAATTACCGGCCGGTGGCCGCGCCCTACGGCCCGCGCCTGCGCGCCCTGCAGGAACTGGGCGCCACCACGCGACTCAACCAGGTCGCAGAACGCACCAAGATCACACTGAGCAGTACCGCGGAACATCGCGCCGCGCTGGACTTCATCGAGCCCGGCCTGGGCGTGGACGCCACGCGCGAGGATCTGGACATCGCCATCGAGCCCTTCCTCGCACAACTCGAGCGCACGCTCACCACCGTGCGCGGCGACCTCGCCTCCCTGCCCGCCAGCGTGTTCCTCACCGGCGGCACCTCGCGCTCACCCCAGGTGAAGGCGCGCGTGCAGGCATGCTTCCCGGAAATCCCGCTGGTGCACGGCGATCCGTCGCTGGGCGTGGTGTCGGGCTTGGCGGTGGCGGCGAGCGAGGTCGTCTCCTAGATCTTCGGCCAAGCCGCGAACTTCGCCTGAGCAGGAACGGACAAGGCCACGGCTAGCCTTGCCCGTCCGCTTTCCTGTCTACGCCGCGCTCGCCTTGCGCAACGGCGTGACGTTGGGCGCGTCGCCCTTGCCTTCGAGATCCGCATGCGCGGAGATGAAGCTGGGCCGCGCCTCCATGACGGCCAGCGCGCGCCGCACGTTGGCGTATTTCGCGAGCAAGGCCGGGCCTTCCGGCATCTTCGACAAGGTGTGCAGCAACGGCGCGGCGAAGTAGTCCGCGATGCATGGCGCGTTGCCCACCAGGTAGTCGCGCGGGCCGTAGCCCGCATCGAGCGTTGCCAGCACGCGATCGATATCGGGCAAGGCGGCGTCGATGATGGCGCGGTTCGGTTGGCCGTCCGCGCCGGACGGGAACAAGTACTGCAGCACGCAGCGCTTGACGATGGCGTCGTAGCCGTAGTCGTTCAACACGCTGTACCACTGCTCCGCGCGCGCGCGGGAGGTGACGCCGCTGGTGGGAAACAGCGCGGTCCCCTCGAAGGCTTCGTCGATGTAGCGCAGGATGGCCCGTGTCTCGTAGAACTCCAGCGGTCCGTCGTACATGGCGGGAATGCGACCGAACGGATGAATGGCGTCAGCCTCGGGCTTGTGCGGCGCGACCGGCTTGAGCGCATAGGCCACGCCCTTTTCCGCCAACGCAATGCGCACGGCACGCGTATAGGGGCTGATGGGGCTGCCGACCACCACGACGTTGCCCGCGGTGCCGGCCGGGTCGAGGTAATCCACCAGGCGATTGAAAACGGACGTCCAACCCTGGTGGTGATCGTCGCGCACCGCGGCATCGGGGAAGCCGGTGTGGCGCATGTGCAGCTGCGTGCCGCCGTCCTTCTCGCTGAGCGTGACTTCGATGAGCGTGGTGCGCGCTGCCGCATCGCCCTCGCCGTCCCAGGCCCAGGTATAGGCAAGGAACGATGGGCGATCGACCGCCTGATAGACGCCGCCCGAACCATGCACCACGCCGTCCCTGGTCACCATGGTGATGCGATAGCGCCCGCCGACGCGCGCATCGGAGCTCACATCGCCCACGCGCAGGCCGCGCGGGCAATGCCAGGCGGCCATGGCGGCCTCGTCGGTAAGGGCTTCGAACACCTTCTCGCGCGGCGCGCGGATGAAGCGGGTCATTTCCAGTTCGAACGTTGCGGCTTGGGTGGTCATGGCTTTTTCCTCGGTGCACGTGGCGCGCCGTGGCCAGGTGGCTTGGACTCGGCGCGATGGGTTCGTTCGACAAACTCGACCAGGCGATCCAGGTTGCCTTCCCAATGACGGCGATACGCCTCCAGCCAATCGTGCGCATCGTGCATGGGTTCCGCCCGCAGGCGGCAAATACGCCAGCGGGCATCCACTTCCCGCGCTATCAGTCCCGCGCTTTCCAGTACCCGCAGGTGTTTGGAGATGGCCGGCGCGGACATGTCGAATGGCTCACCCAGCTCACCGACCGTGGCCTCGCCCTTGGCCAGGCGGGTCAGGATGGCGCGGCGCGTCGGGTCGGCCAGCGCGGCAAAGGTGATGGACAGCGAGTCGTCGGTTTGGGCCATGCGATCAATTAACCACATGGTTAATCGACAATCAAGTGCCCATGCGTCGCGACTTTGTGAAGGCAAACTCAGGGAATGGCGTGATGCAGGTGGTGCATGGGCTCGCTGCCAAAGCGCAGCAGCCATTCGAAATCGCGCGCCACCGCCGCGTTGCTGAAGTGCTCCATCACGTGCACGCGCGCCGCTACGCCCATGCGGCGGAACACGGCGGGGTCGCACATGGCCAGGATCGCGTCGCGCCACGCGTTGATGTTGCCCGGTTCCAGCAGATGCCCTGTCACGCCATCCTCCAGCGTTTCGGGCACGCCACCGATGCGGCTGCCCAGCACCGGCACGCCGCAGGCCTGCGCCTCGATCGCCACGCGCCCGAAGGTTTCCAGCTCCACCGACGGAAATGCCAGGAACGAAAACGCGCCGTAGTAGCGCGACGTATCGTTGCGCCAACCGGTGAAGTGATGACGGCCCGCTGCGCCGCCCTGCTCCGCCATCGCATGCACCACGTGTTCCTCCGGGCCGTTGCCGACCCACAGCATGTGCAGGCGCGGCTCCACGGCCATGGCGGCGTTCGCCGCCTGCATCAGCTGCGTGACGCCTTTGCCACCGTGCATGCGGCCCGCAAAACCCAGGACGATGGCGTCGTCGGGTATGCCGAACTCGCGGCGCACCTGCATGCTGCGGCTCAGGTCCGGACGGAATTCGTGGATATCCACCGGGTTGTAGGAAATATGCACGCGATCGGGCGGCACGCCCCAGTGGAGATACGCATCGCGCGCAAACTCCGACACGGCGATGAAACGCTGCGCGAGCCGCGGTATGCCGTATTCCGACAACCGGCTCATGCGCGGATTGCGATGACGGAACAACGCCACCGGCGTGCCCGTCAGGCGACCGCAGGCAATCAGCGGCCAGTATTCCTTGCCGAAATTGCCGACCAGCCAGTCCGGCGAAAAGCGGCGGATGCGCTGCAACACCGTGCCATAGCCACGCAGGTCGAACGCATTGCGGAACGTGCCGGGAAATACGGGCACGCGTGCCGCCGACATGCCTTCGCCGATCAGTCCCTGGCGCGACACGATGCTCTCCACCCGATGTCCCGCCTGCGACAGCGCGCGCGCGAGCGCCACGAAATGCGTGGCCGCGCCGGTGTTCTCGGGATTGGTGCCAACGAAGAGCAGCTTCATGCGCGCTTGTCCTCGTAGCGGGTAAGCACCTTGGCCGCCACTTGCGGCAGCAGGTGATGACGCGCGACCTGGATGCGCGGCAGGCGCCACAGATCGGCGGACGCTCCAGACTCCGCGCGACCGCGGTCGGTCGTCGTCGCGGCGGCATAACCTGCTTCGCGCGTGGCATGCACCGCGCGCTCGTCGTAATCCCCGTACGGGTAACAGAACTGCGTGACGGGAATGCCGAGGCGATCTTCCAGTTCCGCCTTGCAGCCGTGGATCTCCTCGCGCTGCTGCTGGTCACTGCACTGGCTGAGCCGCACGTGCGTGCGCGAGTGCGCGCCGACCTCCATGCCGCCCGCATGCCATGCGCGAAGTTGCTCCGCCGACATCAGTGGCTTGCGCACGCCGAGCTTGGCGTCATCCCAGGCGTTGTACTGGCCGAGGTAGCCGCTCACCGCGTAACAGGTGGCGGTGAAACCGTAGCGGCGCAGCGTATCCATCGCCCATTCGAGATTGTCGACATAACCGTCGTCGAGCGTGATGACGGCCACCTTGCCACTCCGCTCGCCCCGCAGATAAGGCATCGCGTCGGACATCGACACGCCGCGATAGCCGAGCGTCCGCAGCAAGGCCAGCTGCCGCGCAAACGCGCCCGGCGATACGTACAGGCTGCGATACACCGTGATGCCTTCAGGCACGTCGGCGATGTTGTGGTACATCAGGATGGGTATCTTCACGAGACTCTCGGCGGATCAGCGGGGACACAGTGCGTCGCGTCCTTCCGTGTTACTCCCCGATAGCTGCAGCAACCTTTCGCTTGCTTGCGCGAACTTGTCGCCTCGTGTGATGACGGTGATGTCATACCGTCACGGCCATCTACGTGAACATGGACTGACGCGGAACTTTCTCTCGCGTCGCCCGCGCGAAGGATCTCTTTACGCGATCTATACGGCATGCCGAAAGAAACGGCATCGCTTCTTTACGAAGGCACCGCCGACAATTTCCGTCATGAAGACTTCCACGCATGCATTCCGCAGCATTCGATGGCGAACTGCCGGCATGTTTCTATCAGCGCTGCTGTTCGCCCTGTCCATCGCCGAACTGCTGCTTCGCTCCGGCGAGGATGCCGCGCTGTGGCGCGGCCTCGCCCTGTCGTCGCTGTATCTGCTGATGTGCCTCAGCCAACGGCGCCTGTTCGCACCCGCGCGCTCGCATGCATACCGACGTCGCCTGGAGTAAGAACTCGCGTTGTCATCGGATCGCGCATCCCCGCGTTTTTCATTCGGGAACCATGGCGCGCACCTGCAGTCATAGGTAGTCGCGTGAGATCAGGAAGGCTTGCAGCCGGGTAGCCGCAGGTCGGGTGTGCGGGCAGCAACTATGCACCTGCGGCACCGGTTGCAAACCTTCCTGATTTCGACGCCATCAGCCCAAGGCGTAGTGACCGCCGCGCTCCAGCGCGCGCTTGTAGGCGGGGCGCTGCTGGATCCGCTTCACGAACGCAGCGATGTTTGGCAACTTGTCGGCGATGCCGCTGCGCGCCATCGCGGCCTCCATGGGAAAGCTCATCTGGATGTCGGCGGCACTGAATTCACTGCCGACGAACCAGCCGGTTGCCGCCAGCTCCTTGTCCACGTAGCGCAGATGCAGCGCCAGCTGCGGATCGACAAAGGTCGCCTGCAACTTGTTGGCGATCTGCCGCGCGATGGGCCTGGCAAAGAACGGCATCGGCGCGCTGGCGATGCGCGAGGCCACCAGCTTGAGCAGCAGCGACGGCATCGCCGAGCCTTCCGCGTAATGCAGCCAGTACGTGAAGCGCAACCGCTCGGGCATACCGGGCAACGGCGCAAGCCGTCCCGCGTCGTAATGATCCACCAGGTATTCGATGATGGCACCCGACTCAGCCACCACCTGGCCGTCATCCTCGATCACCGGCGACTTGCCCAGCGGATGAATGGCCCGCAATTCCGGCGGCGCCAGCATGGTGCACGGATCACGCTGGTATTTGCGGATCTCGTACGGAACCTGCAGCTCTTCCAGCAGCCAGAGCACGCGCTGGGAACGGGAGTTGTTGAGGTGGTGGACAGTGACCATGGAGCGCGCCGGCGGAGTGGATGGGGGAGGCTAGCATGGGGTGGCGACAGGTGTTGTGCGGGGAGGCGGAAGCTTGCTGCACCGCTCGTTCTTTGGGCTGTCATCCCGGCGAGCCCCGCAAAAGGGGCAAGGGCCGGAGGCGTTTTTCGGCAGCAGGAGGGCTGGTCATCCAGTTTCGTCACCGATCGGCTGTCACCTCTTGCGCTGCCGCGATCGGGCCGCCTACGCGGCGGGCGTTTCGATCGTCTGCCGACGCTCGAGTCACTTTTCTTTTGCTGGCCCAAAAGAAAAGTAACCCAAAGAAAATGGCCTTCAGAGCCAACGCCCGCAGCATTCCGTAGGGATAAGCCCGAACGCTCGAGGTGCGTTGTGGCTTGGCAACCTTCGCCGCTACACAGCAGGTAGTTTGGAGCGCTTCGCAACGCGCCGTGGCGGTGAGGGCTTAAAGCAGCTCGCGCTACGCTTCCCGACCGCTAAGGCTAGGTAAAGGGGACGCTACGCTTCCCGACCGTTTTGGAGAACTCGCCGCCTTGCGGCACGCCATCCCCGTAGCGCGCTGCTCAACTTCCTCAGCAGGTTCCAACACGGCACCTCACTCCTGCCTTTGGAGCCAATTTAAATTTCGCGCATGTGCACATTTTTCCTCACCGTCATCCCCGCGAAAGCGGGGATCCAGCGACTTTACGCGCTGCGAGAAGGCTTAAAGACACTGGATCCCCGCTTTCGCGGGGATGACGGTGAGGGAACAGGTGTTATCTCGGAGATTTTGAACAGCCTCCAAGGCAGGCGCTCCGCGCCTGCCGCGACGCGAGGTGCCGCGCAGCGGCACGAGCCGTCAGCTCTCGCTCTTGATCTTCCGGGTCCCCGTATGAGGCGGCGGACGGGTGGAGGAATAGCCCGAAGGGTGGCCGGCAGGGATGCCGGCCAGTTTGGCGTCAGGGCAGGATGCCCTGTCGACAAACCCCGCAACCCGTCCGCGTACCTATCGGGCGTCAGCCCGATAGGCGCCGATTCCGGGGGGCCCTTTCTTTGGGTTACTTTTCTTTGGGCAAGCAAAGAAAAGTGACCCGGCCTCCGGCAGGAGGGCGGAACGCCCGCCGCGTAGGCGGCCAGGTCGCGGGAACGCTCGAAGATGCCCATCACCGCCTCGCGACAACCCAACGCAAAGTCACTGGATCCCGGCCTACGCCGGGATGACGGCTAAAGGATGAAACCGTGGGGCGAGCACCCGCCCCTCACTCCAACCCTCTCCCCGAAGGGGAGAGGGAGTTGGACTGGGACACCTCAGTTGCACCTCAGGCCGCGGCGCGCAAAGGCCAACGCTTGACGACATCGTGCTGATGCTTCCCCACATGACTACGGATAAGCACGAACTCATCCACATGCCAGTCGATAGGCTCGCCGGAACTCTCCGGCACCTCCACGTCCCGCGCGTAATACAAGGTCACATGGGGCGCCAATGCGCTGCTGTCCCAACCAAACCCATGCCTGAAAAGCGCCTTGCCAATAGCGTCCTTCAAGTTCTGCACGTGCGCACTCGTGGACTCATCGCTGCGAAGAACAAGGCAGGACTGGTCAAAGCCGCCCGTGAACCGGTCGAAGCCATCGAGGCGCAGCCCAAACGTGGAAGCGACCACGTCGTCGCCCGCACGCTTGAGCGACTCCTCGAACGGCGCCCGCAGTCGCTTCAAGGTCTTCGGCGTGCAGATCGTCAGATGCAGCCGATGGTCCTCCACGGGCGAAGGCCGCGCCGATTGCACGGCACGAACGGCGTGAGCGCGCCGTTCGCCGATCTGCTGCAAGGCATGCCCTTCCGGCATTAGCGCGAAGAAATACGCACACCCCGGCTCCATCCCTTCGCCGCCCGACCATCCAAACAGATCACCGCCTGCCATAACCCACCTCGCTTACATATTGCGGCGATACTCGCCGCCCACGTCATAAAGCGCGTGGCTGATCTGGCCCAGCGAGTTGTATTTCACCGCTTCCATCAACTGTTCGAACACGTTCTGGCGATCGCGCGCCGTGTTCTGCAGGGTCTTCAGGCTGTCCGGCGCCAGGCCGTTGCGGGCCTTGCCGAAGGCCAGCACGTTGTCGATCTGCTGGCCCTTCTCGCTTTCGGTGGAGCGGATGAGTTCGATCTCGGTGGCGATCTCGCCGCCGTGGTCCTTGGGCAGGAAGGTGTTCACGCCGATCAGCGGGAGGCTGCCGTCGTGCTTCTTCTGCTCGTAGTACATCGATTCTTCCTGGATCTTGCCGCGCTGGTACATCGTGTCCATCGCGCCGAGCACGCCGCCACGCTCGCTGATCGCCTCGAACTCCTTGTACACGGCCTCTTCGACGATGTCGGTGAGCGCATCGACGATATGGCTGCCCTGCCAGGGATTCTCGTTAAAGTTGAGGCCCAGCTCCTTGTTGATGATCATCTGGATCGCCACCGCACGACGCACGCTTTCCTCGGTGGGCGTGGTGATGGCCTCGTCGTAGGCGTTGGTATGCAGGCTGTTGCAGTTGTCGAACAGCGCGTACAAGGCCTGCAGCGTGGTGCGGATGTCGTTGAACTGGATTTCCTGCGCGTGCAGCGAACGGCCGGAGGTCTGGATGTGGTACTTCATCATCTGGCTCCGCGCGCTGGCGCCGTAGCGCTCGCGCATGGCGCGCGCCCAGATGCGGCGGGCCACGCGGCCGATCACGGTGTATTCCGGATCCATGCCGTTGGAGAAGAAGAACGACAGGTTCGGCGCGAAGTCGTCGATCCGCATGCCGCGCGCGAGGTAGTACTCCACGATGGTGAAGCCGTTGCTGAGCGTAAAGGCCAGCTGGCTGATCGGGTTCGCGCCCGCCTCGGCGATGTGGTAGCCGGAGATGGACACCGAATAGAAGTTGCGCACCTTGTGGTCGACGAAGTACTGCTGGATGTCGCCCATCATGCGCAGCGCGAACTCGGTGGAGAAGATGCAGGTGTTCTGCGCCTGGTCTTCCTTCAGGATGTCCGCCTGCACCGTGCCGCGCACCGTCTGCAAGGTGTCTTCCTTGATGCGCGCATAGGTTTCGGCATCCACCAGTTGGTCGCCGGTGACGCCGAGCAGGCCCAGGCCCAGACCTTCGTTGCCCTTGGGCAACTCGCCCGAATACTGCGGGCGGCCATGCGGGAACATCGCGGCGATCTTCTTCTCCGCCGCGGCCCAGCGTGCCGGATCTTGCTTCAGGTACTTCTCGACGTTCTGGTCGATCGCGGTGTTCATGAACATCGCGAGGATGATTGGCGCGGGACCGTTGATGGTCATCGACACGGAGCTGGTCGGCGCGCTGAGGTCGAAGCCGGAGTACAGCTTCTTCATGTCGTCCAGCGTGGCGATGTTGACGCCGGAATTGCCGATCTTGCCGTAGATGTCCGGGCGCGGCGCGGGGTCTTCACCGTACAGCGTCACCGAGTCGAACGCGGTGGACAGGCGCGTGGCCGCGCCGCCCTGGCTGAGATAATGGAAGCGGCGATTGGTGCGCTCGGGCGTGCCCTCGCCCGCGAACATGCGGGTGGGATCCTCGCCGGTGCGGCGGTATGGATACACGCCGCCGGTGTACGGGTAATGGCCGGGCAGGTTCTCGCGCATCAGGAAGCGCAGCAGGTCGCCCCAGTCCTTGGTCTTGGGCGGCGCCACCTTCGGTATCTTCTGGTGGCTGAGCGATTCGCGGTAGTTCTCCACGCGGATCACCTTGTCGCGCACCTTGTACTCGTTGACCTCCTCGGTCACCGACTTGTAGCGCTTGGGCCAGTCGTGCAGCAGATGGATCGCTTCGTGGCTGAGCTCCTTGATGGCCGCGTTGTAGCGCTGGCGCAAGGTCAGCAGCGTGCGGTCGGCGCCTTCCTCGTGCAGCGCCTCGGATTCGTAGCGGGCGAGTTCGCGCGGCAGGTGCGCGTCGCCCAGCTCCTTCAGCGATTCGTAGTAGTGCTGCGCCTTGCTGGCGAATTCCGCCTCGCGCTCGATCTCCTTGTTGATGCCGCGGCCCTGCTCCGCGATCTCCGCGAGATAGCGCACGCGGCTGCCCGGAATGAGCACGGTGGCGCGCGGCTCCTTCAGCGTGGTGTCGAGGTTGGGCGACCACTTCTCCGCCGGCAGGCCCAGCTTGTCGCGCAGCAGGCGGCACAGGTTGGTGAACATCCAGGTCACGCCCGGATCGTTGAACTGGCTGGCGATGGTGGGATACACCGGCACCTGCTCGTCGGTGAGCGTGAAGGCGGTGCGGTTGCGCTTCCACTGCTTGCGCACATCGCGCAGCGCGTCTTCGGCGCCGCGCTTGTCGAACTTGTTGAGCACGACCAGTTCGGCGAAGTCGAGCATGTCGATCTTCTCCAGCTGGCTGGCCGCGCCGTAGTCGCTGGTCATCACGTAGGTGGGGAAATCCACCAGGTCGACGATCTCCGAATCGCTCTGGCCGATGCCGGCGGTTTCGACGATGACGAGGTCGTACGGCTGCGCCTTGAGGAAATCGATGCAGTCGCGCAGCACGGCGCTGGTGGCGGCGTGCTGGCGGCGCGTGGCCATGGAGCGCATGTACACGCGATGGCTGCGCAGGGAGTTCATGCGGATGCGGTCGCCCAGCAGCGCGCCGCCGCTGCGCCGGCGGGTCGGGTCGACGGCGAGCACGGCGATGCGCATCTCCGGGAACGCATGCAGGAAGCGCAGCAGCAGTTCGTCCACCACCGACGACTTGCCCGCGCCGCCGGTGCCGGTGACGCCAAGCACCGGCGTCTGCTTGCCGGCCATCTTCCACTGCTTGCGCAGGTGTTCGAGTTCGGCGTCCGGCAGCTCGCCTTCCTCGATGGCGGAGAGCACGTGGCCCACGGCGATCTCGTTGCCGATGTCGACCATGGGCGTGATGGCGGAGGACTTGTCTTCCTTCGCGCGCTTCACCGCGGCGGCGCGCGTGCGATGCATGACGTCCTCGATCATCTCGGTCAGGCCGAGCTTCATGCCGTCGTTCGGGTGATAGATGCGCTCGACGCCATAGGCCTGCAGCTCGCGGATCTCTTCCGGCGTGATGGTGCCGCCGCCGCCGCCGAACACACGGATGTGCGCGGCGTTGTGCTGCTTGAGCATGTCCACCATGTACTTGAAGTACTCGACGTGGCCGCCCTGGTAGGACGACAGCGCGATGGCGTCGGCGTCTTCCTGCAGCGCGGCGCGCACCACGTCTTCCACCGAGCGGTTGTGGCCGAGGTGGATCACCTCCGCGCCCTGCGCCTGGATGATGCGACGCATGATGTTGATGGCCGCGTCGTGGCCGTCGAACAGGCTGGCGGCGGTGACGAAGCGCAAGGGGCGGGTCTCCGCCTGGACGGCGCTGGCGGAAACGTGCTGGGCGGGGGAACTCATGGGGACTCCGGGACTGCGGTGCGTCGGACTCCCGATTTTAGAGGATGGTTACGTTTGGAACATGTTGCGGCGCGGTGGTGGCGGGGAAATCATGCGCGCTGGACTGTCGGCGGCTAGGGCTTCTCGCCCGTCATTCCCGCGAAAGCGGGAATCCAGTGACTTTTCGTGACAACCCAAAGACGCTGGATTCCCGCCTTCGCGGGAATGACGAACGGGAAAAGTGGCGACTACGCCAACCCAAACGGCAGATTCGGCGAGGACACCACGCGCTCGCCCACCTGCTCGCCACGCAGGAAGGCCAGCGACACATCGATCACTTCCGGCGCGTCCAACACCTTGTGATGTCCCAACCCCTGCGTGGTATGCAGCCGCGCGCCGTGCCAGTGGCGGGCATAGCGCTCGCCTTCCGCCCACGGTACGTCGTGGTCGTCCATGTCGTGCACGATCAGCGCCGGCTGCCCGAGCGAGGGCAGATGGCGGTGCACCTGCAGATCGTGGATGTTGACGCCCGTCATCGCCTGCAGGCGGTCGTGCAGGCGACCGCGCAGGTGCTCGCCCAGGCGCACGAAATGCGTGAAACGCTGGGTGGCGGCTACCGGGTCGGCCGCCGGCGCAATCAGGATGAGCTTGTGCGCACGCCATGCCTCGCCCTGCGCCAGCGCCGCGGCGGCGCCGCCCAGGGAATGCGCGATGGCCAGCGCGGCATCACCGTAATGGCGCCCTACTTCGCGCACGGTCTCGACAAAGTCGGGCATGGTGCAATGCCGTCCCTCGCTCAGGCCGTGGCCCGGCTGGTCGAATGCGACCAGGGCGTAGCCCATGTCGCGCAAGGCCTTCACCCACGGCAGGTAGCGCAGGCCGAAACTGGACCAGCCGTGCACCAGCAAGACATAGGGCTGGCGCGCAGGATCGCCCCAGGTATACGTGGCGATGCGCCGGCCGTGCACGTGCAGCTCGCCGCGCTGCATCTCCGCATCGGGCCGGGCCGCCTGCGCGCGCGCCCGGCTGCTGGCGAACGGGGTGATGAACAGGCGCAGCGCGCGCTCCACCGCCCGCTTCGGCGCGATGCGGCTGCCCAGCGCGAAACCGGCACGCACCGCGCCCAGCGTGATCGGGCCGGGACCGCGGCGATGGGGCTTGGCGACGGTGGCGATGTGACGGTTCATGGCGCGGTCCTCCGCTGCGATGGCGGTTGGTAGCTGGCGAGCAGGCGCTCGAAGGCCGCCAGCGCGTGGCGGCAGGCTTCGTCGAATCCGAACAGGCCCGCGTCGTGATGCAGGCCCAGCATGAGTGCGTAGATTTCAAAGGCGAGCTGGGAGGGGTCGGTGTCCGCGGCCAGCTCGCCGTTGTCGATGGCGTGACCGATGGCGCGGCACATTTCCTGCCGCCATCCGGCCTGGCTCCGGATCACACTGTCGCGCAGCGGACCCTCGCGGCCGTCGTACTCGCTGGCGGCGGTGAGCAGCACGCAGCCGCTCTGGTATTCCCGCCCCCACTCCACCCAGTTGGCGACGATGGCGCGGATGCGGGGCAAGCCGCGCGGCAGCTTCAGCGCAGGCCATTTCACGCGCTGCAGGAAACGCTGCTGGCCAAGTTCCAGCACCGCTAGTTGCAGGTCCTCGCGGGACCCGAAATGCGCGAACACGCCGCTCTTGGACATGCCCACGTCCTGCGCCAGCGCGCCGATGGACAGGCCTTCCAGCCCTTCGCGGCGCGCCAGTTCGTAGGCGTGGTCGAGGATGAGTTCGCGCGTGGCGGCGCGCTTGCCGACAGTGACTGCATTCATAAGGCAAAAATAGCACGACCGTTCGTTCTTTTACCGTCAAGAAAACTGAACGAAAAGTCGCCGCAAGCCCGCACAAACCTGAACAAGCCCGGCCCCGAGCGTCAACACCGGCGGGAAATGCCCCGTTCCCCGCCATGAAGCCGCACGGTGCGGCTGACTTCGAAGGAGACGACATCATGCTAAGCATCACCCGCAAATTCGCCCTGCTCGCGGCCCTAGGCATGGCGGCCGCGGGCGCCATGACCTACACGCCGGACGCGTCCGCCCAGGTATCGGTGTCGGTCGGCATTGGCGTCGCCCCACCGCCGCCGCGCTACGAAGCCGTGCCGCCGCCGCGCCCCGGCTACGTATGGGCGCCGGGCTACTGGCGCTGGGACGGCCATCGCCACGTCTGGATGGGCGGCTACTGGGTACGCGCACGCCCGGGCTACGTCTATCACCAGGCGCGCTGGGAACACGCCCGCGACGGCTGGCGCTGGCATGACGGTTATTGGGGCCGCTGAGGCCGCAGCTCCTTGCGCCGGGGCGGCAGCGCTGCCACCGCGCAGTAATCGAAGCGCGTCAGTGACCTGGCGCAGAAAGGCCGGGCGTATGGTGCGCCCGGCTCACGAAATCGGTCGCAAATACTTGCTGCAAAAGAAAAAAACGATCATCCGCAAGAAAGGTAAGCCTCAGCCATACCCGTCATTGTCCGACCACCATCACCTACTCTTCACAGAGGCACTATCCCCTATGCAGATTCGTCTCGTCGCACTTACCGCCCTCACCCTGATGGCCAGCGGTTGTGTCGTGGAACGGCCCGCGCCCCGTCCTCGCCCGGTCGTGGTCGAGCAGCCGGTGCAGCGCGAATACGTGGAAGTGGTGGCGCCGCAGCCGCCGCCGACCGTGCTGGTGGAAGAAGAACCGCCCCGCCGCCCCGGCTACGTCTGGGCCCGCGGCTACTGGCACTGGAACGGCCGCCAGTACGTGGCGGTCCACGGCCATTGGGAACCCGAACGCCCGGGCTACCACTACGTGCACCCGCACTACGTGCAGCGCAACGATGGCTGGCACCTCAATGTCGGCGTGTGGGTGCAGGGCTGAGCGCCTCCCGCCTCGGCACGACACCGAAAGCCCCGCTCTATGCGGGGCTTTTCTTTGGCATCACGCGATCAGGTCCGGTTCCGGCAGGCGCCGGCTGCCGCCGGCCGCCGTCACCACCGCGCGGTAGTCGCGCGGCGTCATGCCCACGGTGGCCTTGAACTGGCGGGCGAACGCACTCTGGTCGGCGAATCCGCAGGCCAGCCCGATCGCCGCCACGCTGTCGCTGCCGTGCAGGCGGCGCATGGCCTCCTCAATGCGCAGCTTGGTCTGCAACTGCTGCGGCGTCAGCTGGAACACCTTGCGGAAATGACGTTCCAGCTGGGCCACCGATAGATCCGCCAGCTCCGCCAGCTGCGCCACGCGCACGCCTTCTGCGTAGTGCTCCTGCAGATGGGCCAGCACGCGGCGAAGGCGCGCATAGGTGGGATGACGGCCGTCCGGACGGCCAAGGTCGCGCGAGATGCCGACGATGCCGCGCACCTCGCCACGCTGGCGCAAGGGACGCTTGCAGGTCAGGCACCAGCCGGTGGCGCGGTTGGGGAACATGTGCACTTCGAGCTGGTTCTCGATCACCTCGCCGTCCAGCACGCGCTGATCCTGCGTGGCGTAGGAGCCGCCCAGCGCGGTGGGAAACAGCTCGGTGACGTCGCGCCCGATCACGTCGCTGCGATGCTTGAGCCCCAGCCGCCGCACCAGGGTGAGGTTGGCGTGCGTGTAGCGTCCCTCGCCGTCCTTCACGAAGAACACGACGTCGGGCACGGCATCGAACAACGCTTCCAGTTCGTCGGCGGAAATCTTCATCTCGGTGAAAACCCTCTACCCCGCACCGGGCCTTGCTGCGACTGCAGCATGGGCCGGCCACGCGAATATGCATTGTGCCGATTTCCGCATCGCTGGATGCCAAGCGTTTCTAGACCGTTCGGCGCGTGCGGGTTGAGCATAAGCGCCATGCATACCATAGACGTGATCGACTCACACACTGGTGGCGAACCGACCCGCGTCGTGATCGCCGGCTTTCCCGACCTGGGCAGCGGCACGCTGATGGAGCAGCGCGAGCGCTTCCGCCGCGACTTCGATAAGTGGCGCAGCGCCATCGCATGCGAGCCGCGCGGCAGCAGCACCGTCGTCGGCGCGCTGCTGTTGCCGCCGCAGACGGAAGGCGCATGCGCCAGCGTCATCTTCTTCAACAACGTGTCGTACCTGGGCATGTGCGGCCACGGCACCATCGGCCTGGTACGCACGCTGCAGCACATGGGCCGCATCGGGCCGGGCCGGCACCGCATCGATACGCCGGTGGGCACCGTCGGCGCCGAACTGCACGGCGATGGCCGCGTCACCGTCGACAACGTGGAAAGCTATCGCCACGCCGCCAACGTCAGCGTGGACGTGCCCGGCTACGGCACCGTCACCGGCGACATCGCCTGGGGCGGCAACTGGTTCTTCATCACCAACGACACGCCGCTGCCGGTGGAAATCCAGCACCAGCGCGCGCTCACCGCCTATACCGAAGCCGTGCGCCGCGCGCTGGAAACCCACGGCATCACCGGCGCGGACGGCGGCGAGATCGATCACGTCGAGGTCAACACGAAGTCGCCGGTCGCCGGACTGGACGGCCGGAACTTCGTGTTGTGCCCCGGCCTGGCCTACGACCGCTCGCCCTGCGGCACCGGCACCAGCGCCAAGCTGGCCTGCCTCGCCGCGGACGGCAAGCTCGCGCCCGGCGAAACATGGATGCAGGAGAGCATCCTCGGCAGCGTGTTCGAAGGCCGCTACACGCACGGCGAACGCGGCGTGCGTCCGCAGATCACCGGCACCGCCTTCGTGGTGGCGCGCAGCACGCTGCTGTTCGACGAAGCGGATGCCTTCACCTGGGGCAGCGGCGCGGAATGACGGTCGCTGCCGCCACCTTCGATCTTATCGTCATCGGCGCGGGCATCGTCGGCGCCGCATGCGCCGATGCGGCCAGCGCGGAGGGCATGCGCGTGGCCATGATCGAACCCGGCCCGATCGGCGGCGGCGCCACGGCGGCGGCGATGGGGCATCTGGTGGCGATGGACGACGACCCCGCCGAACTCGCATTGGCGCGCTATTCGCTGCGCCTGTGGGAATCGTTCGCTGATCTGAAGGAAGCCGAATTCAGCCGTTGCGGCACCTTGTGGGTCGCGCGCAACGATCACGAACTCGCCGCGGCCAGCCAGCGCATCGCACGCCTCGCTGCCGCCGGTATCGATGCGCGACCGCTCGATGCAGCCGCCCTCTACGAACGGGAACCCGCGCTGGTGCCGGGACTGGCCGGCGGCATGCTGGTGCCCCGCGAAGCCGTGGTGTATCCGCCGCGTGTTGCGCAGAACCTGGTGCAACGCGCGCAATCGCGCGGCGCTCGGCTGTACGCCCGACGTGCGCAGGCATTGCAGCGACACGGCGTTCGGCTGGACGACGACACGCTGCTTTCCGGCCCGGTGCTGGTCGCCACCGGCTGCGCGCTGCCTGCGTTGTTGCCCGCGCTTCCCATGCGCGCGCGCAAGGGGCATCTGGTCATCACCGACCGTTACCCCGGTTTCATCCGTCACCAACTCCTGGAGCTGGGCTATGCCGACAGCGCCCACGGCGATGCCGACAGCAGCGTGGCGTTCAATGTGCAGCCGCGTCCGACAGGACAGATCCTGATCGGCTCCTCGCGCGAATTCAGCGCCAACGATGCCGACGTATCGCCGGCCATGGTGCAACGCATGCTCGAACGCAGCTTCGCCTTCGTGCCTGGCCTGCGGAACCTTCAGGCCCTGCGCGTGTGGACCGGCTTTCGCCCCACCACGCCGGATGGACGTCCGTATCTCGGCGCTGTGCCCGGCGCACTCGATCAATGGGTGGCGGCGGGACACGAGGGCCTTGGCGTCACCACCGCGCTGGGCAGCGCGAAGCTGATGGTCGACCTGATCCAGGGCCGTGAGCCCGCCATCGATCCCGCGCCGTATGCGCCGTCAAGGATGGCCGCATGAGCGCCCGTATACGGCTCACCGTGAACGGACATCCCGTGGAGGTGCCCGCGGGCGCCAGCGTCGCCGTGGCGGTGGCCCATGTGACGCTGCGCTTTCGCCGCTCGGTGAGCGACACCCCACGCGCGCCGCTGTGCGGCATGGGCGTGTGTTTCGAATGCCGCGTGCAGGTGGATGGCGTCGCGCATGTGCGCGCATGCATGACGCCCGCCAGCGAGGGCATGCAGGTGGTGACCGATGCGTGACCATTACGACGTGCTCGTGATCGGCGCCGGCCCTGCGGGACTCGCCGCGGCGCAGACGGCGGCCTCGCATGGCGCGCGCGTCGGCTTGCTCGATGCGCAACCGCGCCCCGGCGGGCAAGTGTGGCGACACGATGTGCAGCATCCGCTGCCACGCGATGCGCGCAACGCCGTGGATGATTTGCACGGCGTGGACTGGTTGGCGCGCCACAGCGTGGTCGCGACGGAGTCATCCAGTCTCCGTGTGGAAACACCGCAGGGTTCGCGACTGCTTTCCTATGGAGCGCTGGTGATCGCCACCGGCGCGCGCGAACTGTTGCTGCCCTTCCCCGGCTGGACGCTCCCTGGCGTCACCGGCGCAGGTGGCCTGCAGGCGCTGGCCAAGCAGGGTTGGCCGGTGGCCGGCCGACGCGTGGTGATCGCTGGCAGCGGCCCGCTGTTGCTGGCCGCGGCGGACACGCTGCGCAAGCATGGCGCGCAGGTGGTCGGCATCTATGAGCAGGCCAATGCGGGCAACGTGCGATCCTTCGCCGCCCAGCTTCGCCACTGGCCCGCACGCGCATGGCAGGCCGCCGGACTGCGCCTGCGTCTCGCGGGTATTCCCTATCGTTTCGGTTCATTCGTGCGCAAAGCCCACGGCGATGACTGCGTGCAGCGCGTGGATATCGATACGCCGCATGGCGTGCAAACCGTGGCGTGCGATCTGCTCGCTGTGGGCTACGGGCTCGTGCCCAACACCGAACTAGCCGCCCTGCTCGGCTGCGCGCTGGATCACTCGGATATCCATCCGCGCGTGCAGGTCGACGCGCTGCTGCGCACCAGCGTGGCGAACGTGTATGCCGCCGGCGAATCCTGCGGCATCGCCGGGCTGGCGGTGGCACGCATCGAAGGCGCGTTGGCGGGCCATAGGGCTGCCGGCCATGTCGATGCCGCGCGCGCGCTGTTGGCACCACGCGACCGCGAGCGCCGCTTCGGCGCGCTGCTCGCACGGCATTTCGCGCTCGATTCGCGCCTGCACAAACTTGCCGACGACCTCACCCTGGTCTGCCGCTGCGAAGACGTGCGCATGGGCGAACTCACCGGTTTCACCGATGCGCGCGCCGCCAAGCTCGCCACGCGCTGCGGCATGGGCGCGTGCCAGGGCCGCATCTGCGGCACCGCGCTGGCCGAACTGGGGCGCTTTCCACGCAGCGGTTCCCGCCCACCGATTTTTCCAGCCCGACTGGCCACGCTGGCCGGGCTTTCTCCTCTTTCTTCTGACGACGCACAACGAGGTAGCTGATCATGAGCAACGCATCCATCTGGCACGGCGTGATTCCCGCCATCACCACGCCATTCACCGCCGACGGACAGGTCGATCACGACTTCCTCGCCAGGCACGCGCGCATGCTGATCGACAGCGGCTGCAAGGGCATCGTGCCGCTCGGCTCGCTGGGCGAGGCTGCCACGCTGACGTTCGATGAAAAACTGGACATCATCCGCACGCTGGTGAAGGCGCTCGATGGCCGCGCGCCGGTCATTCCGGGCATCGCCGCGCTGTCCACCGACGAGGCCGTGCGCCTCGCCCGCCAGGCCAAGGCGCTGGGCGCGTCAGGCCTGATGGTGCTGCCGCCGTATGTCTACTCCACCGACTGGCGCGAGATGGGCGCGCACCTGCGCGCGGTGATCGCCGCGACCGACCTGCCCTGCATGCTCTACAACAACCCGATTGCCTACAAGACGGATTTCTCGCCCGAGCAGATCGCCGAGCTGGCGCATGAATTCCCGAACGTGCAGGCGGTGAAGGAGTCCTCCGGCGACGTGCGCCGCTTCGCCGCGCTGCGCGCCTTGCTGGGCAACCGCCTGGAACTGCTGGTGGGCATGGACGACGCCATTGTCGAAGGCGTGGCCATGGGCGCGCGCGGCTGGATCGCCGGCCTGGTCAACGCCTACCCGAAGGAGTCCGTGAAGCTGTTCGAGCTGGCGCGCGATGGCGGCGCCGACGCGGCGGCCGAACTCTATGCCTGGTTCCTGCCGCTGCTGCGCCTGGATACCGTGCCCAAGTTCGTGCAGCTCATCAAACTGGTGCAGGAGAAGGTCGGCATGGGTAGCGAGCGCGTGCGCGCGCCACGACTGGTGATGCACGGCGCCGAACGCGACGCCGCGATGCGCGTGATCGACCACGCCATTGCCCACCCGCCGGTGCTGTGACATGAGCACGCAACCGCTGCTTGTCGACGGCGACTGGCGCTTGCCGCTTCAGCTGCTCGGCGCGTTCCGCGCGGAAAACCCGATGACGGGCGAACCGATCGGCCCGGCATACCCGCTCTGCGGCACAGCGGACGTGGAGGCGGCGCTCAGCGCCGCCGCTGCCGCGGCTGAGGCGCTTGCCGCCACGCCGCCCGAACACATTGCGGCGTTCCTGGAAGCCTATGCCGCGGGCATCGAGGCAGACGCCGAGGCGCTGGTGGAACTCGCCCACGCGGAAACGGCGCTGCCCAAGCAACCGCGTCTTGCCGCCGTGGAGCTGCCGCGTACCACCAATCAATTGCGCCTTGCCGCCAAGGCCGTGCGCAGCTACGCGTGGACGCAGCCGGTGATCGACACGGCCGCCGGCTTGCGCGCGCACCGTGCGCCGCTGTCCAAACCCGTACTGGTGTTCGGGCCGAACAATTTTCCGTTCGCGTTCAACGCCATCGCGGGCAGCGATTTCGCCTCGGCCATCGCCGCGCGCAATCCGGTGATCGCCAAGGCGCATCCTTCGCATCCCGCCACCAGCGAGCGCCTCGCACAGATCGCCTTCGCGGCGCTCAAGCAGACGGGCCTGCCGCCTGCCTCGGTGCAATTGCTCTATCACTTCGACTACGGCGTTGGCGCGCGCCTGGCCGGCGATGCGCGACTCGGCGCCATCGGCTTTACGGGCAGCCGCGCGGGCGGACTGGCATTGAAGGCGGCGGCGGATGCGGCCGGCATTCCCGCGTACGTCGAACTGTCCAGCGTCAACCCCGTATTCCTGCTGCCGGGTGCGCTGGCCGAACGCGGTGTGGCATTGGCGCAGGAGTTCTTCGCCTCCTGCACGATGGGCAGCGGCCAGTTCTGCACCAATCCCGGCGTGGTGATCGTGCCGCAGGGTGCGGACGGCGATGCCTTCGTGGTTGCGGCCACCGCGCATTTCGCATCGGCAGCACCCAGCGTGCTCTTCTCGCGCGGCGTGCTGGAACATCTGCAGAAAGGCGTCGCGACCTTGCGCGATGCCGGCGCCGCCGTGCTTGTCGGCGGCAGCGTCGGCGAACCCGGCTTCCGTTATGCGCCGACCTTGCTCAGTGTGGACGCCGACACCTTCCTTCGCGCACCGCAAGCCTTGCAGACCGAAGCCTTCGGCCCCGTCAGCCTGTTGGTGCGCGTGCGCGATGTCGCCCAGATGGCGCAGGTGGCGCAAGTGTTCGAAGGCAATCTCACCGGCACGCTCTACAGCGCCAACGACGGCAGCGACGATGCCGCATGGCCGGTGGTGGCCCATGCGTTGCGTCCGCGCGTGGGACGCCTGATCGGCAACCGCATGCCCACCGGCGTGGCCGTGAGCGCGGCGATGAACCACGGCGGCCCCTACCCCAGCACCGGCCATCCGGGCTTTACCGCGGTGGGCATGCCGGCCGCCATCACGCGCTTCACCGCGTTGCATTGCTACGACCACGTGCCCGAGGAACAGCTTCCGCACGAACTGCGCGACCGCAACCCCGACGGCATCGCACGCCTGATCGACGGCGTGTGGCGCACGGACGATCTTGAACCCGAGGCGCCCCGATGAGCCTGCAGGGACAGATCGGCGGTCTCGACCCCGCCGAGGCGCGCGCGTCACTGGCACCGTGGCAGCGCACCGCCGCGCCGATCACGGCCGATGAATACCAGCGAAGGATCGAACGCGCCCGCACGCTGCTGCGCCAGCAAGGCATCGACGCCCTGCTGATCACCGCGGGCACCTCGCTGCGCTACTTCACCGGCGTGCCCTGGGGCGCCAGCGAACGGCTCGTGGGCATGCTGCTCACCGCGCGTGGCGAGCCCATCGTGGTGTGCCCCGGTTTCGAGGCCGGCTCGCTCAAACCCGTGCTGCGCATTCCCGCCGACGTGCGCCTGTGGGAGGAACACGAGGATCCCCAGCAACTCGTCGCAGATGCGCTGCGCGAACGCGGCGCCGGCAGCCTCGCGCTCGATCCCGCCGCGCCCTATGTCGTCGCCGAACGGCTGCGCGCCGCGCTGGGTGGCAAGCCGCTCTGCGATGCCAGCGTCATCGTCGATGGCTGCCGCATGTGCAAGTCGCCCGCTGAGCTGGCGCTGATGAAGCAGGCCACGGCCATGACCCTGCACGTGCACCGCCTTGCAGCGGGACTTGTGCGCGAAGGCATCAGCCGCAGCGAGCTCGTGCGCTTCATCGACGAGGCCCACCGTGCACTGGGCGCGGACAACGGTTCCACCTTCTGCATCGTGCAGTTCGGCCAGGCCACGGCTTATCCGCATGGCGTTCCCGGCGAGCAGTACCTGCAGCCGGACGAACTGGTGTTGATCGATACCGGCTGCACGGTGCAGGGCTATCACTCCGACATCACGCGCACCTACATCTTTGGACGTCCAAATGCGGAACAGACGCGCGTCTGGGAACTGGAACAGGCCGCGCAACAGGCTGCGTTCGACGCCATACGTCCCGGCGTTGCCTGCGAAGCGGTGGACGCCGCCGCGCGCCGCGTGGTCGAGAAGGCGGGACTGGGGCCGGACTACCGCCTGCCGGGCATCCCGCATCGCACCGGCCATGGCTGCGGGCTGAGCATCCACGAAACGCCGTACCTGGTGCGCGGCGACCACACGTTGCTGCAACCGGGCATGTGCGCCAGCAACGAACCGATGATCGTGGTGCCCGACCGTTTCGGCGTGCGACTGGAAGACCATTTCTACGTCACCGAGGAAGGTGCCGAGTGGTTCACGCCGCCCTCGCCCGCCATCGATCAGCCCTTCGCATGATCACGACACCCGCCTGCACCTAGGACAGCGACATGAAGCCTCTTCTCCTCGCCCTTGCCTGCACACTCTGCCTTGCCGCTACCCTACCGGCGCACGCGGACGACGACGCTACCGCCCGCTTCCATGCGATCTACACGCGCGAGTGGGCCTGGCGCCAGGCGCAGTTCAAGGGCGAGGACGACGAGGACAGCCACGACAGCGCGCTGGCCGACCACCTGCCCAAGGTCGACGCCGCCATCCAGGCCGCGCGCGAACGCTACTGGGCCGACGTGCTGAAACAGCTCGACGCGATACCGGTGAATCAATTGCACGGCGATGATCCGGTCAACTACGCCGTCTATCGCAACCAGATCCAGACGCTGCTCGCCGACCAGCAGTTCCACACCTGGGAGATGCCGTTCAACAGCGACACGGCGTTCTGGACCAACCTGGGCTTCACCGCGCGCCGCACGCTGCGCACGGCGGACGACTACCGGCACTACATCGCCCAACTGAACGATGTTCCGCGCTATTTCGACGAGCAGACCGCCAACATGCGCGCGGGCTTGGCGCGCGGCTTCAGCGTGCCGCGCGTGACGCTGGCGGGGCGCGACCAGTCCATCGCCGACGTGGCGGACGCCAAGGGCGACGACAACCTGTTCTACACGCCGTTTCGCAAGATGCCGGCGACGATTCCCGCCAGCGAGCAGGCGCAGTTGCGCCAGCAGGGCCGCGATGCGATCCAGCGCTCGGTGCTGCCGGCCTACGCGAAGCTGCTGGATTTCATGCGCAACACCTACATGAAACAGGCGCGCACCACGCTGGCCGCGGAAGCCATGCCGGACGGCAAGGCCTTCTATCAGTCGCAGATCCGCGAGTTCACCACGCTGGACATGACGCCGGACGCGATCCACGAGTTGGGGCTGAAGGAAGTCGCGCGCATCCACCACGAGATGGACGACACCATCAGGGAGAGCGGCTTCAAGGGCAGCTTCCCGGAGTTCCTGCACTATCTGCGCACCGATCCGAAGTTCTACCCGAAGACGGCCGACGAGCTGCTCAAGGACGCGGCGTGGATCGCCAAGCGCGTGGACGGCAAGATCGGCAACTATATCGGTCGCCTGCCGCGGCAGCGCTTCGCCATCGAGCCCGTGCCGGCCGATCTCGCGCCGTTCTACACCGGCGGACGCGGCGGCCCGGGCATCTATCTGGTGAACACCTATGATCTGCCGTCGCGTCCACTGTATTCGCTCACTGCGCTGACGCTGCACGAGTCGGCGCCGGGACATGCGCTGCAGATGCCGCTGGCCGCCGAGCATGAAGGGCTGCCCGATTTCCGCCGCTATACCTATATCTCCGCCTACGGCGAAGGCTGGGCGCTCTACTCCGAACGGCTGGGCGTGGAGATGGACATGTACGACACGCCATACGACCGCTTCGGCTACCTGAGCTATCAGATGTGGCGCGCCTGTCGCCTGGTGGTGGACACCGGCATCCACCACCAGGGCTGGACGCGCGAACAGGCGCAAGCCTTCATGCGCGACAACACCGCGCTGAGCGAACACGAGATCGAGACGGAGGTGGATCGCTACATCGCATGGCCCGGCCAGGCGCTGTCGTATTACCTGGGCGAGCTGGCCATTGTCGATGCGCGCGCCAAGGCGGAGAAGGCGCTGGGAGAGCGCTTCGACCTGCGCGCCTTCCACGACACGGTGCTCTCGCTGGGTTCGGTGCCATTGCCGGTGCTGCAGCAAGCGGTGGACGCCTTCATTGCCGACGGCGGCAAGTCGCCTTACGCGACGCACGCCAAATAACCAGCAGCACAAGACCGGGGCGCCGCACCCGGCGCCCCCATAACCAGAACGCGCCTTGCGGGGGAGATACCGATGAGCCTGATCAACGACATGCTGCGGCGCAAGCCCGTAGAACTGCTCCAGGGCGATGCAGCGAAAGGCGGCAGCGGCCTGCGCCGCGTGCTTGGCCTCTGGCAGCTCACCGCTATTGGCCTCGGCGGCATCATCGGCGTGGGCATCTTCGTGCTCACCGGCACGGTCGCCGCCACGCAGGCAGGTCCGGCGGTGCTGCTGTCCTTCATCATCGCCGGCATCGCCAGTGCCGCGGCCGCGCTGTGCTATGCAGAGTTCGCGGGGCTCATCCCGGTTTCCGGCAGCGCCTATACCTATGGCTATGCCGTGCTCGGCGAGTTCGCGGGCTGGATCATCGGCTGGGACCTGCTGCTGGAATACGCGCTGATCGCCGCGGTGGTCGCCGTCGGCTGGTCGGGCTACATGCAGGCCCTGCTCGATGCGGCAGGCATTCCGCTGCCACTGTGGGCGCGCGGCGCCTGGGGCAGCGCGCCGGACTGCGTGGTGAACCTGCCCGCCATCGTCATTTCGATGCTGATCACCGCGCTGCTCGCCGTGCGCATGGAATGGGGCGCGCGCTTCAACACGCTGATCGTCGCGATCAAGATCGCCGGCGCGGCCTTGATCGTCATCGCCGGCGCCGCCTACGTGAAGCCGGAACGCTGGCATCCCTTCATGCCGTTCGGCATGCATGGCGTGGTGACCGGCGCGGCGGTGGTGTTCTTCGCGGTATTCGGCTACGACATGCTCACCACCGCGGCGGAGGAATCGCGCAACCCGCAGCGCGACCTGCCGCGCGCCGTGCTACTGTCGCTGGGCATCGCGATGATCCTCTACATCGCCATCTGCCTGGTGCTTACCGGCATCGTGCCGTACACCACGCTCGACAACGCCGCGCCGGTGGCGAATGCGTTCATCCGCATCGGCCTGCCGTGGGCGATGGTGGTGATCTCGCTGGCCTCGGTCTGCGGCATCACCAGCGTGATCTTCGCCAACCTGCTGGCCGGCGCACGCATCGGTTTCAGCCTCGGCCGCGACGGCCTGCTGCCGGGCTGGTTCGCCGCCGTGCATCCACGCTGGCGCACACCGCACCGCTCCACCCTGCTGCTCGGCGGCGTGACCACGGTGGCGGCCGGCCTGTTTCCGCTCGACGAGCTGGCCAAGCTGGTGAACATCGGCGTGCTCGGCGCCTTCATCGTCATCTGCACGGCGGTGGCCGTGCTGCGCTGGCGGCAGCCGGATCTGCATCGCCCCTTCCGCACGCCTCTGGTGCCGCTGGTGCCGCTGATCGGCGTGGGTTTCTCGTGCTGGCTGATCTGGGGCCTGCCGTGGATCACCTATGTGCGCTTCGGTATCTGGCTGCTGCTCGGTTGCGTGCTGTACGCCAGCTATGGCCGCCGCAACAGCCGGCTCGCCGTCATGGACAAAACACCATAGTCAGTACCCTCGGCACAGACTATGGTGTTTTGGATTGGCCGTCGCTTCAGCGTCGGGAAGCAGCGCTTCGTCAAGGCGCCGAAAAATCAGATCGGCGTATCAGCCACACCGCCGTCTGCGCGCAACGCCGCACCGGTGGTGCCCGAAGACAACGGTGAGCAGGTGTAGAGCACCAGGTTGGCGACTTCCTGGGCCGTCTGGAACCGCTTGGTGATGGATGAGGGACGTAGGGTCTTGAGCACTTCGGTGCCCACCTCTTCCAAGTTCTTGCCCGTGCGCTCGGTTTCCGCCTTCAGCATGGCCTCGACACCTTCGCTCAAGGTGGGACCGGGCAGCACCGCGTTCACGGTCACGCCGGTGCCGGCCATGCGCTTGGCCAATCCGCGCGACAAGCCCAGCACGGCCGTCTTGGTGGTGGCGTAGTGGAGCATGTCCGGTGGCGTGCTGATACCGCATTCCGAATCGATGAAGACGACACGCCCCCAGTTTCGCTCGCGCATGGCGGGTAGGTAGGCACGCGATAGCCGGACGCCAGACATGACATTGACGGCCCAGTAACGGTTCCAGGTGTCGTCGCTGACATCGAAGAAGTCGACTGTCTCGAAGATGGCGGCGTTGTTCACCAGGATGTCACACCGGGGAACCTCCGCAACGAGGTGAGCACAGCCCTCTGCGGAAGCCAGGTCCGCCGCCACGCCGCGCACCGTGGCGCCGGGGTGCGCAGCGTGGAGCTTGGTCACGGCGGCGTCGACCCTGGTCTCGTCGCGGTCATTGATGACGACCTCTGCGCCCTCTGCCAATAGCGAGCCGGCAATGGCCATGCCGATCCCCTGAGCCGCACCGGTCACGACAGCGATCTTTCCGTTCAAATTGAATTGCATGGTGCATTCCTTCTGATGCCGTTGCGGAACGGTTATTCAGCCCGCAGCAGCGTAAATGTTGATGCCGGTTGGCCCATCCGACAGATTCCACAAGGGCTCGCTCCGCTTGTCCCGGGATCGATGGCGTAACAACGCACACCGATCTCGTGAACGTGCAGATAGGTTTGCTGCCACTCGTCTCACAGCCCCAGGTGCTGTTTGTAGAAAGGCACCAGTTGGGACAATGCCTGGCCGGTAGCATCAGGCTGGTCGTAGAGATCGTAATGACTGGCACCCGGCACGATCTGGATCGACTTCTGCGTTGAGCGGGCGCGACGATACAGTTCCAGGCCATCCGCGTAGGAACCGAAGGCACCCGGCACGCCGCCGAAGACCACGTGCAGCGGCTGCGTCAGCAGCTTTTCGGCCAGATGGAAAGCATCCCACCCCAGTGCAGCCCCGGTGCTGGTGAGGCGCAGCTTGTTGGGCGAGCCGGGCTGCTGGCCGCGCGGCGTCAGGTAGTAGTCGATGGCGTTGATCATGTCCACGTCGTTGACGCCAGCCTTCTCGCGTTCGGCCTGATTGGCGAAGGGGATATAACCCACGATCAAGGGAGTGGCGCCGCGCGCTTCAGCCGTGCGTTGCTTGCCGATCGCCTCTAGCGTTTTCAGCGCTGCATCGGGCGACATATCACCGTCGCGCATCATGCGGCCGTAGTTGGTGGCAACCACGGTGCCCACCGCTTTAATGCGCTTTTCGGTCATGGCCACATTGGCGGCATAGGCCCCGCCGCCGCACACGCCAAGTACACCGATCTTGTCTTCATCCACGTAAGGCAGCGTGACCAAGTAGTCCACGGCGCAACGGAAGTCCTCCACGCGCATGCCGGGATCTTCGCTGTACTTCGGCTCGCCGCCGCTCACTCCCTGCGTAGAGGCGTCGAAGGCCAGTGTGATGAAGCCTTCCTTGGTCAACGCTTCACCGTAGATGCTGCCCGACGTTTGCTCCTTGCAACTGCTGATGGGGTGGGCGCAGATGATGGCTGCGTATTTCTTGGCCGGATCGAACCCTTCGGGCAGGCGCAATGTGGCAGCCACGTCCCAACTGCGGTTCTTGAAAGTGACGGATTGCTTTTGGCTCATGAGATGCTCCTTTGGGAGTGCCTGTACTTACAGGTGGGTCTTGAAGAACGGCGCCAACTTGCCCACGGCGGCTTCCACCATCGCGGGCTGGTCGTACATGGCCATGTGGGTGCCGCCTTCGACGACCAGCAGATCCTTGTTTTTGCTGGCAGCACGGCGAAACAGGTCCTCGCTCATCCAGCGCGTGCCGGCCATGCTGCCGGCGATGATCTGCACCGGCTGGGTCAGGAACAGTTCGACGTTGTTGAAGGCGTCGTAGGTCACCAGTTGCGCCAGGCTGCGCGTGGTCAGCTTGCCGGGGGCATTGCGGTGTTGGGCTCGCGGTGTGCGGTAGTAGTCGTAGGCCTCGGCGAAGTCGGGATGGATCTTGGCCGCGTTCTCGCGATCGTCGGGCACCGTGGGCAGGTACTGCGTGGGCTCGCCATTGGCTTCCGCGGAACGGGCCGCGGCTGCCAAGTCGCGCAGGGCCAGGCAATCCTGCGGCTTGGCGGTATTGTCCCAACCGTGCCGGTACATCTGGCCATAGTTCACGGCGCTTACCGTGCCCAGCGCCTTGATGCGGCTATCGATCACGGTGGCGTTGGTCGCATAGCCACCGCCCGCGCAAATACCCAGCACGCCGATGCGCTCCTTGTCCACATAGGGCAAGGTGCTCAGGTAGTCGATGGCGGCGCTCACGTCCTCCACGCGCATGTTGGGGTTTTCCAGATGGCGCGGCTCGCCCGTGCTGTCGCCCTGGAAAGTGGCGTCATAGGCCAGCGTGACGAAGCCCTGTGCGGCCAGCTTTTCCGCATACAGGCCGCCGGTTTGCTCCTTCACGCCGCCTGCGGGATGCACGCAGACGATGGCCGCGTATTGGCGGCTCGGATCGAAATCCGCGGGCAGGCGCAAAATACCTGCCACGTCCCACACGTAGTTCTTGAATGTCACAGCTTCCATCGCGGCCTCCTGATTTCCCGGCATCCATCGATGCCACCGGGAGATACGGTAAGCCTTGGCCACCATGCTGATAATCCGCCAAAATACGAACCTCATCATAAGCTGGTCTTATCAATGAACGGGCATCAGCTCAAAGACCTGGTGGCATTCCTGACCGTCGCAGAAGAAGCCAGCTTCACGCGAGCGGCCGCCAAGCTCGGCGTCTCGCAATCTGCTCTGAGCCAGACCATCCGAGGACTGGAAGCACGACTGGGCCTGCGCCTGCTTTCGCGCACCACGCGCAGCGTGTCGTTGACGCCGGCTGGCGAGCGGCTGCTGGGGTTCATCGGCCCGGCGATGGGCCAGATCGATGCGGGCCTGGAGGAGATCACCGAACTGCGCGACAAGCCCGCGGGCACCATCCGCCTCAACGCCGACGAATACGCGATGCACAACGTGCTGCAGCCGGCCCTCACCCGCTTCCTGCCGCAATATCCGGACATCCGGGTCGAGCTCACCATCGACTACGGACTTACCGACATCGTCAGCGGCCGCTATGACGCAGGCGTTCGTCGCGGTGGTCTGGTGGCCAAGGACATGATCGCCGTACAGATCAGCTCGGCGCATCCGATGGCGGTCGTCGGATCGCCGGCCTACTTTGCCAAACGCCAGGTGCCGAAGCACCCGCGCGACCTGACTGAACACACCTGCATCAATCTCCGCCTGCCGACCCACGGTGAATACTTCGCCTGGGTGTTTACAAAAGCTGGCCGGGAGCAGCGCGTCAAAGTGGATGGTCAGTTCATCAGCAACAGCATCGCCTCAGCACGGGATGCCGCACTGAATGGGCTTGGCTTGGCCTATCTGCCGCTGGCCTACATGCAGGCACACCTGGTCGCGGGGCAATTGGTTGAGGTGCTTTCAAGCTGGCGCAAGACCTTCGAGCCTTACCATCTCTATTACCCGAGCCGCAGACACCCCTCGCCCGCCTTCTCATTGCTGGTCGACGCCTTGCGCTACACAGGACAGGCATGAGGCACACGGAGACCATGGCCGGCGATTTCAAAGGTGTCCTCTACTTGTAAAAGCAGTTCCATGGTGCTCTTGCGCTCCCCTACTCGCCGAAATGCAATGTCCGCCGTAGGTCGGAAGCGGGCCTTTCCAGGATATGGCCCCAAGCCCCTCCCCCCCTATGGTCAGCCCCGTGGGTGTTCAGTGGTTGCCCGAAATGGTGCTCAGTCCGGCCGGAATTCCCACACGGATGAGCCGACGTGTTGCGCCTGACTCAGAAGCAGCGTGCGCGCCGATGGCTCAAGACACTCATAAACCATGACGTCTTAGAAGGCGCGAACCTTGAAGTCCCATCCAGTCGCGCGCTGACGCAACGCGTGCTGTCATCAGTTGTCATGTCCATCGTTTCATTCGCACGCATGCACGCCGTAGGCGAAATGCGCCGGACACAAAACTGTGCGGAATTCCGCATGCGATTTCCGCAAATGACACAAGACGCTTCCTCCATGTGACGGCAGGATGAAATACAGCGCGGTGGATCGCCGCCGCACGAGATGCTCAGACTGGTCGGGGAGGACACATGCCTGAACGCGTCGACCACCGCAGACGCTTCCTGAAGCGCGCAGCGACGACGCTCGCCTCGCTGGCGGTGCTGCCCAAGGCGATGGCGCTTGCACCCGATGTCGCCGACACGGCCACACCCGCGAGCGCCAGCCTTGCCACGGCCGTGCAGGATAAGCCGGTACGCCGCGTACAGCCCTTCGATCTGCGCCAGGTGCGCCTGCTCGACAGCGAATTCTCCCGCGCCGCGGCCATCAACCAGCGCTACCTGCACACGCTGCCGGTCGATCGGCTGGCCCATGCGTTCCGCGTGCAGGCGGGCATCGCCTCCACCGCGCAACCGCTCGGTGGCTGGGAAAAACCCGACTGCGAACTGCGCGGCCACTTTGCTGGCGGCCACTATCTCTCCGCGGTGGCCCTGGCCTATGCCAGCACCGGCGACACGGAGCTGAAGCAGCGCGGCGATCAACTGGTGGCCGCGCTGGCGGCCTGCCAGCAGCCGAATGGATACCTGAGCGCGTTTCCTGAGAGCTTCTTCGACCGGCTGAGCAGCGGCCAGAAGGTGTGGGCGCCGTTCTATACGATTCACAAGATTCTCGCCGGCATGCTCGACATGCACGAGTACGCCGGCAATGCGCAGGCGCTGCAGGTCGCCGTGGGTATCGGCAACTGGACGGTGCGCTGGCTCAACGGTTTTTCCGATGCGCAGATGGCGCACATCCTCAAGACCGAATACGGCGGCATGAACGACGGCCTGTATCAGCTCTACGCCATCACCGGCAACGAGCGTTACCTGGATGCCGCCCATCGGTTCGACCAGGCATCGCTGTTCGATCCGCTGGCCGGCCATCGCGATGAGCTGCAAGGCCTGCACAGCAATACGCAGATACCCAAGATCCTGGGCGCGGCGCGCCGCTACGAGTTGACGGGCGAGCCGCGCTACCGGCGCATCGCGGAGTTCTTCTGGGAAACGGTCACGCGCCAACGCACCTACGCCACGGGCGGTTCGAGCAACGACGAGTTCTGGAACACGCCGCCCGGCGACCTCAAGGGTCAACTTGGCCTCTACAGCGCTGAGTGCTGCGTGGCCTACAACCTGATGAAGCTGACGCGCCACGTCTATGCGTGGAATGGCGACCCTCGCGCTTTCGACTACTACGAGCGCACGCTCTACAACGCGCGGCTGGGCACGCAGGACGGCGACGGCATGAAGCTTTACTACTACCCGCTGCAGCCGGGCGCCGCGAAGTTCTACAACTCGCCCACGGATTCGTTCTGGTGTTGCACCGGCACGGGCGCCGAAGAGTTCGCGCGCTTCAACGACAACATCTACTTCCACGACGGCGACGATCTTTACGTCAATCTGTTCATCCCCTCGGAACTGCATTGGCCGGAACGCAAGCTGCGCTTGCGCCAGGAAACCGCCTTCCCTCGCGAAGCCCTTACGCGGTTGCGGCTGACGCTCGCCGAGCCGGCCACGTTCGCGCTGAATCTTCGCGTGCCTGGCTGGATCGGCCATGGCGCGCGCGTACGCATCAACGGCCAGCCGCTGGATGTGCTTGCCTCGCCCGGAAGCTATCTGACGCTTCAGCGTTCATGGCACGACGGCGACCAGATCGAGCTGGAGCTGCCCATGCAGCTGGATACCGTCTCGCTACCCGGCGACGACCATCTGCAGGCGGCGCTCTACGGTCCGCTGGTGCTGGCGGCGCGTCTGGGCGACAAGGGCCTGACCCACGACATGCAGTACTGCGGCTACGACGCGGCGCCCAAGCCCGAGCCCAAGCCATGGCCGGCGCCACGTGTCACCGCAGGTGATGCGGAGAAAGCGCCCTGGCTGAAGGTGCTGTCCGTGCAGGATCTTCGCTTCGAGGCACAGACGCGCGACGGCAAGCTGGCCGTCGTTCCGCTCAATCAGGTGCATGGCGAACGCTACGCCGTGTACTGGCAGCAGGAAACCGGCGCACTCGGCAACGGCTGAGAACGTCAACCTGCCCGTCGCCACCACGGCGGGCGATCACGGAGTGCACGGCGCTCGCGCTGTCGCGCTTCAACGGCAGAACGATCCGGTTGGGCGCATGCCCGGCCTGGCGGCGTGTTGCCTGCCGAAATGGCTCCTTACCCGAAGTCGACCTGTCACGCGAGGAATCCCATGCATCCCACGTACGACCCGCCGTCTGCATTTCGATTCACACCGCTCGCCCTGGCCTTGATGACGCCGTTCGCGCTCATGGCGGCCTTGCTGCCTTCCACCGTTTTCGCCCAGCAAGCTGCGCCGGCCACCGACAGCGCATCTGCCAGCACGGACAAGGCCAAGACACTCGAAAGCGTGACGGTCACCGGCTCGCGCATCCGCCGCGTGGACGTGGAAACCGCGAACCCGGTGGTGACGGTCGACCGTTCGCAGATCGCCGCCAGCGGCAAGGCCACGCTGGGCGACGTGGTGCAGGAACTGCCATCGATCGCGGGCAATGCCACCAATGCCAATACCAACAACGGCGGCGGCACCGGCGCGGCCACGATCTCGCTGCGCGGCATGGGCGACAAGCGCACGCTGATCCTCGTCAATGGCGTGCGCCTGGCCTACAACGACGTCAACAGCATCCCGGCGAACATGATCGACCGCGTGGAAGTGCTGAGCGACGGCGCCTCGGCCATCTATGGCTCCGACGCCATCGGCGGCGTTGTGAACTTCATCCTCCGGGACAAGTTCAACGGCGTGCAGTTCTCCGGCGATTTCGGCGAGAGCAGCCACGGCGATGGCTTCCGCCGCAACTTCTCCCTTACCGCCGGCCATACCGGCGAGCGCGGCAGCATCGTGGCCGGCATCGACCACCAGAGCCTGGACGCGGTATCAGCCAGCGCCCGCGCGTTTTCGCGCGACGCGCTCAATCTCACCGACGGGAAGGTGATCGTGAGCGGATCGTCCGCCACGCCGTCGGGCTCCATCACCCTGCCCCGCGCGGTGGCCGGCCAGATCGGCTGCGGCTCGCGCGTGTCGCTCAACCCCGGCGTCAGCGGCGCCACCACGCTCAACGACTATCACTGCTACAGCAACGCGGACACCTACAATTACCAGGGCGACAACATCCTGCAGACGCCGCAGGAGCGCAACAGCCTGTTCCTGATTGGCAAGTACAAGCTGACGGACGCCGTGGAGTCGTATGCCAACTTCTACTACACCAAGACCCAGTCCGATTCGCAGATCGCGCCGGTGCCGGTGTTCGCCAACGGCGACAACTTCGTGGTGTCCGCGCAGAACTACTACAACCCGTTCGGCGTGAACTTCGGCACTGACCGCGTCACCGGCGACAGCTACGGCGACTTCAACACGCGCTTCACCACGCTGGGCTACCGACGCTACGAATACAAGACCTACAACATGCAGTTCACGCCGGGGCTGCGCGGCAGCTTTGGCGACAGCTCCTGGCAGTGGGACGCCAATCTCAACTACGGCAAGGTGCGGCAGAAATCCGTCAACTACGGCTTTCTCGACTATGCGCAGCTTCAGCAGGGATTGGGCCCGTCGTATCTCGATGCCTCGACCGGCAAGGTGACCTGCGGCACGCCCGGCAACCCCATCGCCAACTGCACGCCGATCAATATCTTCAACGTCAACGACCCCACCACCATCGCTGCATTGCGCGACATCCAGCGCAACCCGACGGCCACCAACGACTACATCGTCAAGCAATTCGAAGCGAACGCGAACGGCAACCTGTTCAGTCTCCCCGCCGGCGAGGTGAGCCTTGCCACGGGTGTCTCCTATCGCAAGGAAAGCACCTCCACCAGGACCGATCCGCTGGCGGTTGGCGACGCCAATGGCCTTTGCGGCATCGTGGAGTTCTGTACCACGGTGTTGTCGGGCAGCTTCAACGTGAAGGAAGCCTATGCGGAAGCCTTGTTCCCCTTGCTTGCGGACCAGCCCTGGGCGCAGGCGCTGAACATCACCGTGGGCTCGCGCTATTCCGACTACAGCACCGCCGGCAGCAACACCAGCAGCAAGGTGGCGCTGGAATGGCGGCCGATCCAGAACCTGCTGCTGCGTGGCACGGTGTCCCAGGTGTTCCGCGCGCCGAACATCAACGAACTGTATTCGGGCATCGCCAACGACTCGCCCACGGTCAACGACCCCTGCAACTTCTACACGGGCGGGCATGCGCAGGCTTGCGCCAACGTGCCCACCGATGGCAGCTACCAGCAGGCCAACCCGCAGATCTCCGCCAAGACGTCCGGCGCCGTGCCGGCCGGCTATCAACTCAAGCCCGAGCAGGGCAAGTCGTTCGACTTCGGCGTGGTGTACGACCCGCAGTGGCTGCCGGGCCTGTCGATGAGCGCGGACGTGTGGCGCATCAACCTCAACGACACCATCACGGCGATCTCGGCGCAGACGGTGCTCAACCAGTGCTACGCCAACGCATCCAGCCCGTTCTGCAGCTTCATCCACCGCTTCGATACCGGCAACATCAACTACGTGGCCGAGCCCACGGTGAACCTGGGCGCGCTATCCACCAAGGGCGTGGACGGCACGCTGGCCTATCGCTTCGACGAAACGCGCTTGGGCCGCTTCAATGCGCGCCTGGACTGGACCTACGTGGCGCGCTACGACGTCAATCCCGATCCGGCGGACCCCACCGCGGTCACCATCCACAACGCCGGCAAGTACACCTATGCCTATGGCAACTTCCCCCGCTGGCGCGGCCTGGCCACGCTGAACTGGACGCGCGGCCCGTGGAGCGCGAGCTGGCGCATCCGTTACATCGGCCGCACGCAGGTGGGCAGCGCCGACGCGCAGCAGCAGCTGTCGGCGGATCTCTCGCTGCCGGCGGTGGTGCGCAAGGTGGGCGCGTATGCCTACCACAACGTCCAGGCCGGCTATGACTTCGCGCCGTGGCACACGCGGCTGGACTTGGGCATCGACAACCTGACCGACAAGCAGCCGCCCCTGCTCTACCAGAACAACGTGACGAACTCGAACACCGACGTCGCCACCTACGACGTGATGGGCCGGTACTACTGGCTTCGCGCGACGGTGACGTTCTGACCAGCCGGCGTGCGGAGGCGAGCAAAAAACCTCCGTACGCCAGCCACTTGCGGCATCGCAACAACCCTCCGCCCGGGGACGTACTAGACTATCGGACTAAATTCACCGCCCCGACCACTGGTCGGGGTTTTGACTTTAAGGCCGTTGTTAGTAACCCGGCGGGGCCGCACTGGATCGACCCCCGCCTCCATTCCTGCGGATGCCCGTCCCCACAGCACCGCCAAACGTGGAGTCTCCGTTCCAATGATTTTCGAAACCATCGCCAAAACGGGTCACGAAGAAGTCGTGTTCTGCCACAACCAGGACGCCGGCCTGAAGGCCATCATCGCGATCCACAACACGGTGCTGGGCCCCGCGCTCGGCGGCCTGCGCATGTGGCCGTACAAGAGCGAGCAGGACGCGGTGAACGACGTGCTGCGCCTGTCGCGCGGCATGACCTACAAGAACGCCGTGGCCGGCCTGAACCTGGGCGGTGGCAAGGCCGTGATCATCGGCGATCCGAGCAAGGACAAGTCCGAGGCGCTGTTCCGCGCGTTCGGCCGCTTCGTCAACTCGCTCAACGGCCGCTACATCACGGCCGAGGACGTCGGCATCGACGTCAACGACATGGAATACGTTTTCCGTGAAACCGAATACGTCACCGGCGTGCACCAGGTGCACGGCGGCTCGGGCGACCCGTCGCCGTTCACCGCTTTCGGCACCCTGCAGGGCCTGATGGCCGCGCTGCAGTTCAAGCACGGCAACGAAGACGTGGGCAAGTACACCTACGCCGTGCAGGGCTGCGGCCACGTGGGCAGCGAGTTCATCAAGCTGCTGCGCGAACAGGGCGCCAAGGTGTTCGTCACCGACATCAACAAGGACGCCGTGCAGCGCTGCGTGGACGAACTGGGCTGCGAAGCCGTGGGCCTGGACGAGATCTACGACGTCGACGCCGACGTGTACTCGCCCTGCGCGCTGGGCGGCACGCTCAACGAGCAGACCATCGACCGCATCAAGGCCAAGATCATCTGCGGCGCGGCCAACAACCAGCTGGCCACCGACGCCATCGGCGACGAACTGCAGCGCCGCGGCGTGCTGTATGCGCCGGACTATGCGGTGAACGCGGGCGGCGTGATGAACGTGTCGCTGGAAATCGACGGCTACAACCGCGAGCGCGCCATGCGCATGATGCGCACGATCTACTACAACCTGGGCCGCATCTTCGAAATCTCCAAGACCCAGGGCGTGCCGACCTACAAGGCCGCCGACCGCCTGGCCGAGGAGCGCATCGACGCCATCGGCAAGATCAAGCTGCCGAGCATGGGCAACCATGGTCCGCGCTTTGCTGGTCGCATGCGCGGTCAGTGATTGGTGGGGTTGTTGTGTTGATGGGACGCCGGCCTTGTGCCGGCGTTTTCTTTTAGGTGTTCGGGTGGGATTGGAAACAACCACGGCGAAGAGGGGCTTGCCTCGCTACTTCAAAAGTGCCGTCATTCCTGCGAAGGCAGGAATCCAGTGACTTTGCACCCGGTTGTCGCGTGATGGTGATTGCTTCTTCATACGCTTCCGCGACCTGGCCGCCTACGCGGCCGACCCGGTCGCGGAAATGCAAAGACGTACCGACCAGACTCCACGCGACAACCGAACGTAAAGTCACTGGATCCCTGCCTTCGCAGGGATGACGGCTAAAGAATGCAGCGGCGAGGTGAAATTGGGTCTCCTCCTGATCTTTGGCCCAAACGAAAGATGAAGAAAGCACCGGTGCACCACTCGCACCTCGCATGACCTTCCCCAAAATCCCCGCCACACCCCATCCCCAAGCATCAACCAAAACAAAACAACCGCGCCATCGTATGCTGCGCGCATGCTCAACACCCTCACCCACCGCTGGCGCCGCCTCCGCGGCTCCGACCGCTACGCCGAATGCCTGCGCGTGCTGCTCGCACTGGGCGGCGCCGTGGCCTGGTGCTTCGGCACGGGGCGCGTGGAAGAAGTCGTGTCGATCCTGCTTGGCGTCATCGCCTGCGCGCTGGCCGAAACGGAAGATTACTGGCGCAATCGCCTCACGACGCTGCTGTTGACCCTGGCCTGCTTCGCCATCTCCGCCTTCGCGGTGCAATGGCTGTTTCCCTATCCCGTGCTGTTCGCCATCGGGTTGCCGCTGTCGACCTTCGCGCTGGTGATGCTGGGTGCGGCGAGCGAGCGTTACGCCACCGTGGCCGGCGCCACGTTGCTGCTGGCGGTCTACACCATGATCGGCGCCGATCAGGCCAGTAGCGGTGCCTGGTGGTATCAGCCCGCGCTGCTGCTCGGCGGAGCGGCGTGGTACGGCGTGCTGTCGCTGTTGTGGAGCGTGCTGTCGCCGCAGCTGGCGGTGCGGCTGTCGCTGGCGCGGCTGTTCGATGCCCTGGCGGGATACCTGGAAGGCAAGGCGGCGTTGTTCACGCCGGTTCATGGCGTCGATCGCGAGGCGATGCAGTGGTCGCTCGCCATGCAGAACGAGCGCGTGGTCGAGGCGCTCAACGATACACGTTTGGTGCTGGTCGACCGCATCGGCGTGCGGCGGCCGCGCGGCGCGACGGCGGAACGGCTGCAGATGTATTTCCTCGCGCAGGACATCCACGAGCGCATCAGCTCGGCGCACTATCCCTACGATGCCTTGGCCGAATCGCTGTTCCATAGCGACGTGCTGTTCCGCTGCGAGCATCTGTTGCGGCTGGAAGCGGACACCTGCCGCGAACGCGCCAACGCGCTGCGGCTGCGCACTGCACCTGCCGCCAATGCGGGCAGCGAAGCCTCGGTGCAGGATCTGCAAGCCGCGCTGGCAGCCTTGCGTGATCAACCACATCCGCCTGCGGCACATCTGCTGCGCGCGCTGGAGGCGCTGGTCCGCAATCTCACCGCCATCCAGCAACGCTTGGCGGGCGACGCGTCGGACGAACTGCCCCGGAGCAAACCCGAACGCCTGCTGCAGAATCCGGCGCCGCAGACGCTGGGCGAAGCGTGGGAGCGCATCCGCATGCAGCTTACGCCGCGCTCGTTCCGTTTTCGCCATGCGCTGCGCCTTTCGCTTGCGCTGCTGGTGGGCTACGCCGTGCTGCATGCGGTGCATCCCAGGCACGGCTACTGGATCCTGCTGACCACTTTGCTGGTTTGCCAGCCCAGCTATGGCGCCACGCGCCGGCGCCTGGTGCAGCGCGTGGCCGGCACGATGGTCGGCCTCGTGCTCGGGTGGGCCACGCTGCAGCTGGCGCCGTTCGGCACATGGCAGTTGCTGCTGATCGTGCTGTCCGGCGTGGCGTTCTTCGCCGCGCGCCTTCGCCGCTACACCACGGCTACGGCTGCCATCACGCTGTTCGTGGTGCTCTGCTTCAATCAGGTGGGCAGTGGTTATGACGCCATGTGGCCGCGCCTGCTCGACACGCTGATCGGCGCCGCCATCGCGGCGCTGGCCATGCGCTTGATCTTGCCGGACTGGCAGGGGCGCCGTTTCGACGACGTGCTGGCCGACACGGTGCGCAGCGATGCGCGCTATCTCGAGCGGATCATCCAGCAGTACGCCAGTGGACGCCGCGACGATCTCGACTACCGCATCGCCCGGCGCGATGCGCACAACGCGAATGCCGCCCTGAGCGCGGTGCTCGCCAACATGCTGCGCGAACCGGGGCAGCACCAGCGCGGGACGGAAACGCTGCTGCGTTTTCTCGCCGCGGCGCATACGCTGCTGGGACAGCTCTCCGCGCTGGGCGTGAACCGCGTCGCGATGGCTTCGCCTGCGGCGCGCGATGCCGTGGCGAACGCTGGCAAGATCGCCGTCGACGCGCTGGCCCAGTTGGGGGACGCCCTGGCGAACCGCCTTGCCGCCCAGGATGAAACCGACGGCGCGGCATTGCTGCAGCCGCTGGCGACCCACGCGGACGACGAAACGGCGCGGCTGGTGCTGGGCCAGCTGATGCAGATCCTCGTGCAGCGCGACCGGCTCGCCGCGCTCGCCCGTACGCTGAATCCCGGCTGAGACCTTGTTTCCAAGCGGAAAAGCGCGCCGCGCGGCAGCGACGGTTGTGCGTCGCGCAACGGCTTGTCACGGGCGGCGCGTTACCATGAAGGCCTTCTGCAATTCCGGAGTCCGTAGGCATGCGTCCGTTTCCGCTGGGTGAAGAGATCGATCTGCTGCGCGAAAGCGTGCACGCGTTTTCGGAAAAGGAGATCGCGCCCCGCGCTGACCACATCGACCGCGAGAACCTGTTTCCCGCCGACCTGTGGCGCAAGTTCGGCGACATGGGCCTGCTCGGCATCACCATCCCGGAGGAATACGGCGGCAGCGGCATGGGTTTCCTCGCCCACATGGTGGCGATGGAAGAAATCTCCCGCGCGTCCGGCTCGGTCGGTCTTTCCTATGGCGCGCATTCCAATCTGTGCGTGCAGAACATCTTCCACAACGGCAACGAAGCGCAGCGGCGCAAGTACATCCCCAAGCTGTGCTCGGGCGAATACGTGGGCGCGCTGGCGATGAGCGAACCGGGCGCCGGCTCCGACGTGGTCGGCTCGATGAGCTGCAAGGCGGAGAAGAAGGGCGACGTGTGGGTCGCCAATGGCTCCAAGATGTGGATCACCAACGGCCCCGACGCCGACGTGCTGCTGGTGTACATGCGCACCGCGCCGCGTCCCGCCGGCAGCCGCTGCATGACGGCCTTCATCGTCGAAAAGGGCATGAAGGGTTTCAGCACCGCGCAGAAGCTCGACAAGCTCGGCATGCGCGGCTCCAACACCTGCGAACTGGTGTTCGAGGATTGCGAGATTCCCGAGGAAAACATCGTCGGCGAGGTGAACGAAGGCGTGCGCGTGCTGATGAGCGGCCTGGATACCGAACGCCTGGTGCTGTCGGGCGGGCCCATCGGCCTGATGCAGGCGGCGCTCGACATCTCCCTGCCCTACGTGCGCGAGCGCAAGCAGTTCAACGCGCCCATCGGCACGTTCGGGGTGATGCAGGCGAAGATCGCCGACATGTACACCGCGCTGCAGAGTTCGCGTGGCTTTGCGTACATGGTGGCGCAGCAGTTCGACAGCAACGTGAAGTCGCGCATCGACCCCGCGGCCTGCCTGCTCAATGCCTCGCAGAATGCGGTGAAGGTGGCGCTGGAAGCCATCCAGACGCTGGGCGGCAACGGCTACATCAACGAATTCCCGGCGGGCCGCCTGCTTCGCGATGCGAAGCTTTACGAGATTGGCGCAGGCACGAATGAAATCCGCCGCATGTTGATTGGGCGGGAGTTGTTCCACGGGAAGGCGTGACGATTACCTGCGTTGATGTGCGACGCGCGCATCACTCCCTCTCCCCTTCGGGGAGAGGGTTGGGGTGAGGGGTCAACTTGGCCTCACCGTTGGTAAGTACCACCATCCCGACATAGATCAGACAAACGCGGAGCGCGTGGAGCACCCGCACCGCGGGATACGGCCAGGAATGAAATGGTGAGGCCAAGTTGGCCCCTCACCCCGGCCCTCTCCCCAAAGGGGAGAGGGAGAAGGCCAAAAGGCAAACGTCGCGCCCTCAGAAACTCAACCGATAGTTGAGCGTGCCCATCATTCCCTGGCTGTTCTGCCCAACGTACTGATCCATCCCGAACTGCACGCTCGACCGCGCCGACATCGTCCAGTCCAGCGACAATCCCACCTGCCCTTCGTAGCGCGACAAGCCCACGCCGCCGACCGGCGCCCATTGATCCACGCCGGTGAAGCTCGCGTCGAACACATCGCCATGCATGGCGAACGCCTGTTGCCATTGCGCGCGGCCTTGCAGACTCAGGCTGCGGCCATGGGCGAACGACCAGCTGTGGCCCACGCGCACGCCGACGCCGGCCTGCCAGCGCTCCACGTTCTGCGTGCCGGCCTTCAGGCCGAAACCGTAGCCGCCCAGTTCGTTGAAGCCATCGCGCTGGATGTGCGCGTACTGCATGTTGGCGTACGGGGTGAAGTCCAGGCCGCCGAGCGTGGCGTGATAGCCGCTTTCGCCATAGGCCACGGTGTACCGGCCATTGGTGTCGCTGGCCACGCCGGCGAGGTCGCTGCCCAGCTCGATATGGCGGCGCATGTTTTCCCGGTAGGTGCCGTAGCCCAGGCGGCCCATGGTGTACCAGTCGTCGTGCATGACGCCGCCGTAAAGCATGCCTTCGACGGCGTTGCTCGTGCCCTGGTCCGCGTATTCGGCGAGGCGGCCCAGCCCCTGGCTCTGGCTCACGGCGAAACCGAGCACGCCGTTGGCGCCGAGCTTGCGATCCTGGCCGGCCATCCAGCCGCTGAGGTCGTAGCCGACATCGCCGTAGCCGCTGCGGCTCATGCTGCCGTGGTAGCCCAGCGTCTGCGCCCAGCCGCCGGTGGTGCGCGTGTTGGCCAGCCCGTCGAAGTGATCGGACAACGCGCGCGTGCCGGCATCGATGGCTTCGAAGGTCATCGCGGTGCTGGCGGCGTGCAGCTGGCCGGACAGGCTCTCCAGTGAACGCTGCAGCGCGGCCGTCGTCTGGGTCTGCTGCAGGTTGGCCGCGCCTTCGATAAAGCCCGTGGGCACCGGGCCGCCGCCGGTAGTCGCGCCGCCCTGCGCGAGCTGCTCGTTGATCGCGCCGAAGGCGTTGTCCACGCGCTGCGCGGCGCCGAACGACGCCGGCGTGTAGCTCATGCCGGTCACGGCGCTCGCCTGCACCTGGGTGACGTTCAACCACGCGCTGGTGCTGTCGTAGTTGAGCGAGGCGGAGAGCAATACGCCCTGCGCCACGTCGAGCCCGGTGAAGGTGCCGCTCAGGCCGCCTTTCGCGGTAAGCACATTGGTGTGCGCGTTGGCGACGTAGCCCTGCATCGCGCCGATGACGTAGAGGTTGCCGCCGACGAGCACGGCCTTGCCGTCGACGTTGAGCGAACGACCCAGTTCGACGGCAAGCCGCCCGATCTGTCCATCGGTCTGGGAGAAGCCCTGGTAGTAGCTGCCGTTGACGTGCACGTCGCCGCCCGCGACGACCAGGGTGCCGAGGTTCTGCACGTCCGCGCCGAAGCTGTGCGCGCCCGTCATCACGGCATCGACGTTGTCGAGGTAAAGCGCGCCGGCCAGCGACGGCGCCGCCAGCGCGCCATGCACCACGTGCGTGTCGCCCTGGTAGCTCGGTGCCTGCGTGAGCGTGAGCGTGCCGGTGCCGTCCTTGGTCAGGCCGCCGTTGCCGCTGATGGCGTTGCCCCAGGTGGAGTTGGTGTTGAGTGTGACGCTGAAGGTGCCCCAGTCGAAACGGCCCGGGCCCTTGACCGCCTTGCCGACGTCGAGCATGCCGTAGCCGAATACCGGATCGACGCCCGGCGCGCCCAAGTCGTCGGCCGTGCCGAGCAGGGTCTGGCGCACCTGGTCGTTGGTGAAATACGGAAAGGCCTGCCACACCAGCGCGGCGGCGCCGGAAACCTGGGGCGCCGCCAGCGACGTGCCGCCGACGATCCAGTAGGTGGCGTTGTTGGCGGTGTCGTCCTTGCCGCTGACGATCACCTCGCCCGGCGCGGCGAGGCAGTAGTTCATGGCGACGCCGCACTGATTGGAATAGCTCGACAGCTGCGTGGGGTTGTTGCTGTTCACCGCCACCACGGCCAGCCAGCCCTTTTCCAGATCCTGCGCGCCGGGCACGCTGGGCAGGGCCGCCGTGGTGCTGGGGTTGGCCTGCGAGTCGTTGCCCGCCGCGAACACGACCAAGCCGCCCCAGGTGTTGATGTAATTGCTGTAGGCGTCGTGGAAGGCCTTGGTGGTGGCCGTGTCGCTGGTATCCCAGGTAATGCCGCCCCAGGAATTGTTCATGACCTTGGCGCCGGCCTTGATCAGGTCGGCGTTGACGTAACCGAGGAACTGCCCGGTGGACGCCGTGACCTTGGCCGGCGGCGCGCTGCCGTTGTCGTCGCCTGCGTTGTCCGACAGGATGCGCGCCGACACCAGCGACGCGCCGGGCGCCACGCCACCGGCGAACTTGCCGAAGGCGCTGCCAGCTGCGATCTCGGACACCCAGGTGCCGTGGCCGATCACGTCGTCGACGGCAAGGTTGTTGGTGGCGGGGTCGATGTAGGCCAGCTCCTTGGTGACCTTGCCCGCCAGCGCCGGGTGGTTGCGCATGATGCCGGTATCGACCACGCCGATAGTCACGCCCGTACCGGTAAAGCCGGCCTGCTGGGCGGCCTTGGCGTTGGTCAGCGAGAGCTGCGCGTCGACCGGCGGCGTCGGCGGTGGATTGGTCGGCGGAGCCGGCGGCGGTGTCGTCGGTGGCGTGCTGCCACCGCCCTGCCCGGGCGTCGGAGGCTGATACCCCGGCGTGGGTGGCGTGTAAGGCGCGGCCGGCTTGACGTTGCCGTTGCCACCACCACCGCAGGCGCTCAAACCCAGCGCCATGCCCACCAGCACAGACAACTGGCGGAAGCGAAGTCCGCCCAGACCACTATCCATAGTTTCCCCTGCGCCCCTCATGGGGCATCCCATGCTTCCCTAGCGCGGCGGCCCGCGACTGGACTCCGCCAGCACTTCCTTTCGGAATCATCGCACAAGATTGCGGGAAAAATGTCGGCCTGATTCGCGAGGCAAACGCGCCGCGGGCGGGCCGTGACCCCGTCGCTACTGCCGAACGAAGCCTCAGAACGAAAGACGGTAGGCCAGGGTATCCATCTTGCCGTGCTCGTGCTGGGCCACGTACTGGTCCATGCCCAGCGACAGGCTGGAACGCTTGTTGATGCTCCAGTCCAGGTTCACGCCGGCATCGCCGCCATACCGCGACAGGCCGATGCCGCCCACGGGCGCCCACTGGTTGAGTACCGCGAAGCTGGCGTCGAGCACGTCGCCGCGCATGCTGAAGGCCCGCTGCCACAGCAGGTGCGCCTGCAGGCTGAAACGGCCGCCGCCCGACAGCGCCCAGCCGCGTCCCGCGCGCAAACCTGCACCGGCCTGCCAGCGTTCGATGTCCTGGCTTCCCGCCTTCAGCCCGAAGCCGTCGCCGCCGAGTTCGTTGAATCCATCGGTACGGATGTTGGCGTACTGCAGGTTCAAGTACGGGGTGACGTTCACGCCGCCCCACTGCATGCGGTAGCCGCTTTCGCCGTAGGCCACGTCATAGGTTCCGTTGGTGTTGCTGGCGACGCTTTCGACGTCGCTGCCCAGCTCGATGTGGCGGCGCATGTCTTCGCGATACGTGCCCATGCCGAGCCGCCCCATCGCATACCACTGGTTCTGCACGATGCCGCCGTAGAGCGTGCCTTCGACCGCGCGACTGCGTCCCTGGTCGGCGAATTCGTCCAGACGTCCAAGATCTTGGCTCTGGCTCACGGCGAAACCCATCACGCCATTGATGCCGAGGCGGCGATCCTGGCCGACCATCCAGCCGCTCAGGTCGTAGCCCACGTCGCTGTAGCCGCTGTGATTGAGGCTGCCGTAGCTGCCCAGGGTGCGGGTCCAGCCGCCGGTGGCGTACACGTCGCCCAGCTGGTCGAAGCGCTGGGACAAGGCACGCGTGCCGGCGTCCATCGCATCGAAGGTCATCGCGGCACTCGCGGCGAGCAACTGGCCCGACAGCGAACTCAACGACTGCTGCAAGGCAGCGGTCGTCGCCGTCTGCTGCAGGTTGGCCGCACCCTGGATGAAGGAGGTCGGCAACGGACCGCCGGTGACTGTCGTGCCCGAATTCACCTGCGCGTTGATCTGGCTGAAGGCGCCATCGATGCGCTGCGCCGCGCCGAACGACGCCGGCGTGTAGGTCATGCCGGTGACGGCGGACGCCTGCACCTGGCTCACGTTCAACCACGCCTCCGTGGCGTTGTAGTTGAGCGAAGCCGTGAGCAGCACGCCGGTCGCGGCGTTCAGTGCGGAGAACGTACCCGAGAGGCCACCGTTCGCCGTCAGCACGTCCGTATGCGCATTCGCCTGATAACCCTGGTTGATGCCGGTGATGTACAGGTCGCCACCGGACAGCGTGGCGGTGCCGTTCACCCGCAGCGACGACCCCAGCGATACCGCCAGGCGTCCCGCGCCCTGCTGGAGGTAATTGCCGCCCACCGTGACGTTGGAGCTGCCCACGGCGAGCACGCCGGCATTGGTCACCGAGCCACCGACGGATGGTGTTCCACTCAGCACGCCCTGCGCACCGATGCTGACGCTCGACGCCAGCGATGCGGCCACCAGCATGCCGCCCTGCACCTGGGTCAAGCCGGTATAGCTGGACGGCTGCGTGAGGGTGAGCGTGCCGGTGCCCTGCTTGATCAGGCCGCCCGCGCCGGAAATCGGATTGTTCCAGCTCGAGCTGCCGCTGAAGTTCACCGTGACGTCGCCCCAGTTGAACTGCGCGGGGCCATTCACGGCCTTGCCCACGTCCAGCTCGCCGTAGCCGTAGGTGGCGTTCGGCTGCGAGCCGCCGAGCGGATCGGCCGTGCCCAGCAGGGTCTGCCGCACCAGGTCGTTGCTGAAGTACGGATAGGCCTGCCACACCAGGGCCGCCGCACCGGACACCTGCGGCGCCGCCAGCGAAGTGCCTTCGACGATCCAGTACGATTCGTTGCTGGTGCTGGTGTCGCTCTTGCCGCTCACGATCACGTCGCCCGGCGCCGCCAGGCAGTAGTTCATCGCGATGCCGCACTTGTTGGAATAGCTGTCCAACTGCGTCGGGTTGTTGCTGTTGATCGCCACCACCGTCAGCCAGCCCTTCTGCAGATCGGGCGCCAGGCTCGGCAGGGCCGCGATCGTGCTCGGGTTGGCCTGCGAATCGTTACCCGCGGCGAACACCACCAGGCCGCCCCAGCTGTTGATGAAGGGGCTGTAGGCGTTGTCGAAGGCCTGCGTGGTCGCGGTGTCGGTCGCGCTCCAGCTGATGCCACCCCAGGAGTTGTTCATCACCTTCACGCCGTTGGCGATCAGGTCCGCATTGACCTGCTCGAGCGGCACGGCGTCGGAGCCCGTCACCGGCGATGCTGGCGTGGTGCCGTTATCGTCCGGCGCGTTGTCGTCGATGATGCGCGCCGACACGATGCTCGCGCCCGTGGCGATGCCGCCGGCGAACTGTCCGAACGGCTTGCCCGCCGCGATCTCCGCCACATAGGTGCCGTGGCCATTGACGTCATCGATCTTCAGGTTATTGGTGCTGGGATCGACGTAGGTCAGTTCCCTGATCACGCGCCCGGCCAGCGCGGGATGCGTGGACATCACGCCGGTGTCGACGACGCCGATGGTGACGCCCGCGCCGGTGTAGCCGGCGTTGTGCGCGGCATAGGTGTTGGTCAGGCCCAGCTGCGCATCGATGGGCGGCTGCGGCACCGAGGATGACGGCGGCGGGGCCGGCGGTGGCGCCGGCGGCGGTGTCGAAGCGGTGGGCCGGGTGTTGCCACCGCCGCCACCACCGCACGCGGCCAGCCCCAGCGCCAGCCACACCAGCACCGCTCCCCGGCGGTAGCGCAACCCGTGCATCACCGTAGTCATAAAGGCCCCCGCCCCGTGTGTACCCCATGAAGGCCGATGAACCGGCCCCTTAAAAACGTGCCCAGCGACACCATATTTGCACAACGAAATCGCAACTAAATACCGCGAGAATCCCGTAGCCATCGCAAATGCGGCCGGTTTGCCCCGGTCAACGACGGGCTGCGATAATCGACAGACTCAACCGGGGCATTGCCCCATCAAGTACTTGCGGAGATCTCCATGTCGGACGTCAGCGTTGTCATCGCCGGTGCCAAGCGCACTGCCATTGGCTCCTTCCTCGGCCAGTTCACCGGCGTACCCACCCCCACGCTGGGTGCCACCGCCATTCGCGCCGCCCTGGAGCAGTCCGGCCTGGCTCCCGCCGATGTCAGCGAAGTCATCATGGGTTGCGTGCTGCCGGCCAACCTCGGCCAGGCCCCCGCCCGCCAGGCCTCGCTCGGCGCCGGCCTGCCGCCCGCCGCCGGCTGCACCACCGTCAACAAGGTGTGCGGTTCGGGCATGAAGGCCATCATGCTGGGCCATGACCTGATCAAGGCCGGCTCGGCCGCGGTGGTGGTGGCAGGCGGCATGGAGTCGATGACCAACGCGCCGCACATGGTCAATGCGCGCACGGGAATCCGCTACGGCGACGGCACGCTGGTCGACCACATGGCGTGGGACGGCCTGACCAACCCGTACGACGGCAAGGCCATGGGCGTGTTCGGCGAGCAGTGCGCCGACAAGTACCACTTCACCCGCGAGGAGCAGGACAAGTTCTCCACCGAATCGGTCGAGCGCGCCAAGGCCGCGCAGGCATCCGGCGCCTTCGCCGACGAAATCGTTCCCGTCACCGTGGCCAGCCGCAAGGGCGAGGTCAAGGTGGATACCGACGAGCAGCCGGGCCGCTCGGACGTCAGCAAGATCCCGACGCTGAAGCCGGCCTTCCGCAAGGAGAACGGCACCATCACCGCCGCCAGCTCCTCCAGCATTTCCGACGGCGCCGCCGCCGTGGTGCTGCTGTCGGCGGACGACGCCAAGGCCCGTGGCCTTAAGCCCCTCGCCCGCATCGTTGCCCACGCCACCCATTCGCAGGAACCGGAATGGTTCACCACCGCACCTGTGGGCGCCCTGCACAAGGTGCTGGAAAAGGCCGGCTGGAAGACCAGCGACGTGGACCTGTTCGAGGTCAACGAAGCCTTCGCCGTGGTCGCCATGGCCGCCATGCGCGAGCTGGACATCCCGCGCGACAAGATCAACGTCAACGGCGGCGCCTGCGCCCTGGGCCATCCCATCGGCGCCAGCGGTGCCCGCCTGGTGGTCACGCTGCTCAACGCACTGAAGACCCGTGGCCTCAAGCGCGGCGTGGCGTCGCTGTGCATCGGCGGCGGCGAAGCCACTGCCGTCGCGGTGGAACTGCTGTAAGGTGGCACGACCGGCGGCCGGCCATCCGGCCGCCGATGAAAGCGGGGTTAACCCGTTTTCGCCGCTTTACATAAATAGGTGGCGCAATTTCCGCGAAAGCGCTATTAATACGCCCGCCAAACGGCATTCCACGGCAAAGGAGATTCAACATGAAGTTCACGCGTACCCTTCTCGCCTCTGCGCTCGTCGCGCTGCTGGCGGCTTGCAGCAACGGCGCGCAGGATTCCGCGCAGGACGCTCAGAAGTCGGCTGACCAGACTCAGCAGGCTGCTGATCAGGCCCAGAAGGCTGCTGCTGCTCCGGCAGAGCAGGCTCCGGCCGCTGCCCCGGCCTCGACCGCTGCCGCTCCGGCCGAACAGCCGGCGCCGACCCCGGCTTCGACCGCTGCTGCTCCGGCTGCTGCCTCGACCGCTGGTCACTAAGTACACTCGTGTACTTCAAGAAACCGGCCGCCATTGGCGGCCGGTTTTTTTGTGCCTATGAAAAAGCCGGGGCCGCCATCGGTGGCTGGTTTTTTTGTACCTATGAAAAACCGAGGCCGCCATTGGCGGCTTTTTTTGTACCTATGAAAAGCCGACGGCCATTGAGGCCGTTTTTTTTTGCCGTTTGAAAAGCCAGCGCCCACCATTTTTTCGCGTCTAGGCCAAGCCCGCCCCATCGCCATGCTGCGACGCCGATTTAGCCCTGCGGCAGGGGCCGCTATCATCCGGGGCTCCCCACGAACGGCAGCCGTAGCCCATGAGTGTCATCGCGTCGCAGATCGATCCCCGTTCCCCGGACTTCCAGGCCAGCAGCGCCCAGCTGAAGGGGCTGGTGGATGATCTGCACGGCGAACTGTCGCGCGCCGCGGAAGGCGGCGGCGCGAAGGCCCGCGAGAAGCACACGGCACGCGGCAAGCTGCTGCCGCGCGAGCGCATCCGCGCCCTGCTCGATCCGGGCTCGCCGTTCCTGGAGCTGTCGCCGCTGGCCGCGCACGGCATGTACGACGACGCCGCGCCCGCCGCCGGCATCATCACCGGCATCGGCCGCGTCAACGGCATCGAGGTGGTGGTGGTCGCCAACGACGCCACGGTCAAGGGCGGCACCTACTTCCCGATGACGGTGAAGAAGCATCTCCGTGCGCAGGAGGTGGCGCTGGAGAACCGCCTGCCCTGCATCTACCTGGTCGATTCCGGCGGCGCCTTCCTGCCGCTGCAGGACGAGGTGTTCCCGGACAAGGAGCATTTCGGCCGCATTTTCTACAACCAGGCGCGCATGTCGGGCCTGGGCATTCCGCAGATCGCGGTGGTGATGGGCTCGTGCACGGCCGGCGGCGCGTATGTGCCTGCGATGAGCGACGAGACCATCATCGTGCGCGAGCAGGGCACCATCTTCCTGGGCGGGCCGCCGCTGGTGAAGGCCGCCACCGGCGAGGTGGTCGACGCCGAAGCGCTGGGCGGCGCGGACGTCCATACGTCCGTGTCGGGCGTGGCGGACCACTACGCCGAGAACGACGCCCATGCGCTCTCCATCGCCCGCGACATCGTGGCCAGCCTCAATCGCAAGAAGGCCATGCCGCTGGCACTGCGTGCGCCGGCGGAGCCGCTGTACGCCGCCGAGGAACTGTACGGCATCATCCCGCAGGACAGCCGCCGCCCGTTCGACATCCGCGAGGTGATCGCGCGCATCGTCGACGGCTCGGAGTTCCACGAATTCAAGGCACGCTATGGCAAGACCCTGGTCTGCGGCTTCGCGCATATCCACGGCTACCCGGTGGGCATCATCGCCAACAACGGCATCCTGTTCTCCGAGTCGGCGCTCAAGGGCGCGCACTTCATCGAGCTGTGCAACCAGCGCAACGTGCCGCTGGTGTTCCTGCAGAACATCACCGGTTTCATGGTCGGCAAGAAGTACGAGAACGCCGGCATCGCGAAGGACGGCGCCAAGATGGTGACGGCCGTGGCCTGCTCGCACGTGCCCAAGTTCACCGTGGTGATCGGCGGCAGCTTCGGCGCGGGCAATTACGCCATGTGCGGACGCGCCTACGGCGCGCGCTTCCTGTGGATGTGGCCCAACTCGCGCATCAGCGTGATGGGCGGCGAACAGGCCGCTTCCGTGCTGGCCACGGTGCGCCGCGATGGCATCGAGGCGGGCGGAAAATCCTGGAGCGCAGAAGAGGAAGAGGCCTTCAAGGCGCCGATCCGCGAGCAGTACGAGCGCCAGGGCCATCCCTATTACGCCAGCGCGCGCTTGTGGGACGATGGCATCATCGACCCGGCCGACACACGCCGCGTACTGGGGCTGGCGATCTCCGCCTCGCTCAACGCGCCGATCGAGCCGCAGCGCTACGGCGTGTTCCGCATGTAGCACGGGCGAATGGTGGCGCGTCGCCTAGCCTAGCGTCGTGGCGGTGCCGATGGGCGCGCCTTCCGTGCGATGCATGTCCAGCACGATGATCTCGTTGTGGCCCTTGCGCAGCCACGTGGCCGGGCAATACAGGCGATGCTGGGGACCGATGCGCCAGTAGCGCCCCAGCAGTTGCCCGTTGACCCACACGTAGCCCTTGTCCCACGCGCGCATGTCCAGATAGCAGTCGCCGGTTGCTTCCAGCGCGAAGCCGGCGCGGAAGAACAGCCCCGCCCGCGTCGGCGCGCCGCTGAGCGGCTTGAGGCCCTCCAGCCAGGCCGTTTCCAGCGGCAGGCTGTAGGCGTCCCATCCGCCCAGCGTTTGGCCGTCCAGACGGATGGCGCCGAGGATGCCCTTGCGGTCGACCATCGCCTGGCCGTAGCCGATGTGCCCGAAGCTGTCGACCAGGATGTCGAGCGTGGCCTCATCCGATTCCGGCAGCGATAGTGGCCCCAGCGGTTGCAGCCCTGGCTTTTGCACGCGCGACAGATAACCGACGTAGCGACCACCATGGAACACCGTGGCGTAATCACGCACGTCGCCAACGTCGAGGCTGCCACTGCCGGTAGCCGCACGGCGATAGAGCACCATGCCGTGATCCTGCGCGAACAGCAGCTCATTGGCCTGCGGCCGCTCGACACGCTTGGGCGCCGGCAGGTTGTCCCACAGCGATGCCCAGGGTTCTGCCTGCAATGCCGGCAGAGAAATCACCGGCGGCGCCGGCGGCGGCTCAGGCAAGGTGGCATGCAGGTGCGCCGCGATCATGTCGCGGAAGCGGTGATATTCGGCGGTGGCGCCGCCCTGCTCGTTGATCGGTGCGCCGTAGTCGTAACTGGTGATCACCGGCTCGAACTGGCTGTAGTCGCCGTTGGCATTGGCGCCCGCGCCAAAACCGAAGTTGGTGCCGCCGTGGACCACGTAGAGATTGAACGAGCGCCCTTGCGCCAGCAGCGTGCGCAGCGTATCGGCGAACTCGCCGCGCTGGAACGCCGCGTCGCCCCAGTGCGTCAGCCAACCGGGATAACCCTCGCCCATCCATACCGGCGCTTCGCCGGCAATAAGTTGCGCTGCATTGAAGTCGGTATCGCCATCGAGACCAAGCGCCGCGCCCGGCAGATAGGTCTTTTCCTTCCGTATCTGCCCGAGGCCGTCGGAAATCGAAAAGGGGCCGTCGATGCCGCGCTCCTGCCACATCGCGCGAAGCTGCTCCAGATAGCCCAGGTCGCTGCCGAACGAGGCGTACTCATTCTCGACCTGCACCATCAGGATGGGACCGCCGCGCGAGGCCATCAGCGGAGCGATGCGCGGCGCGATGGCGTCGAGATAGCGGCTCACCGCCTGAATGTAGCGCGCATCGTGGCGGTCGCGCACGCGGATGTCCGGCGTGCGCAGCAGATACGGCGGCAGGCCGCCGAAATCCCACTCGCCGCAGATGTAGGGGCCCGGCCGCAGATACACCCACATGCCGTTCTGCGCGCAGCACTCGATGAAGCGCACGAAGTCGCGGTTGCCGCTGTGGAAATCGAACACGCCCGGCTGCGGTTCCAGCGCGTTCCACATCAGGTAGATCGCGATGGTATTCAGGCCCATCGCCTTGGCCATGCGGATGCGATGTTCCCAGTGTTCGGCCGGAATACGGATGGGGTGCATCTCGCCGCTGCGGATCTGGAACGGTTGGCCGTCCAGAAGAAAATGTTGGCGCGACAGCGCGAACCGGTGCGGACGTCCATCCGGCTTGGGCTCGACGGCCGGCGTCGTGGGGACCGCTGCCGCGGACGCCTGCGATCCCCACGCAAGCAACGGCGTCAGTGCGGTGAGGCGAAGGAAATCCCGACGCTGCATGCGTCACTCCGATAGCGGCGATCTTGCCATCCTGCCATGCCTCCCGGCGGAGGCAAGGCAGGATACGGCGATCATTGCGGCGTCAGCTCCAGCGTGAGCACCTGGAACGGCGCCAGCGTCACGGTCGAGGGCTGATCCGCATCCAGCGGCATGGCGGGCTTGCCCGCATCCTCCGCCCACGGGCTTTTCGCTACGAAACGGCGGACGGCGCCGGGCGGAAGTTCCAGCTGGCGCGACAGGTCGATCACCGCCAGCTGCGGCTTCGCGTCGGGATTGCGCAACGTGATGATGGCCTTCTTCGGCGTCCAGGAGGCCCAACCGTAGACATCCAGACGGCCGGGATCGCCACCGATCCAGTGCGTGTCCCGCAGCACGTCCGCATTGCCGCGGGACCAGCGCGCCGCTTCGGCCAGCACGTCCCAGTCCTGCGTGGTGAGCAGGTCGGGCGTGATGTACATCTCCTGCAGTTGCGTGCCCGTACCGAAGTACGAGCGCACTTCGTTGGCGAAATCGTGGCCGGGGTCGGCGTTGAGGCGGCGGTTCTCCTTCGCGTAGATGATGCCGTGGAGCATCAGCGAGTTGAGCGGATACAGCGGGCCCTTCTCCACGATGTTGTGGTAGGTCTCGCGGTCGCGGTAGGTGATCCAGCGTTCGCGTTTCGTGCCCACGCCGGCCAGGTCGTCGTCTTCACCGTCGCGCCAGATGGAATCGGCGTAGCGCAGCCAGAACGGCGAGGCCATGGTGCCGGTGGTGAGGTTGATATAGAGATCCGGCTTGGCCACGCGCAGGTCGTCGATCAGCTGGATCGCCGCGTCGAAATCGCTGCTGAAGCGGCTGCCCGGAAACACCTTGTCCGCATTGCCGGTGCCATCGAACTTGAACTGGTTGATGCCGTCGTTCTTCACCAGATCCATCACGGCGTCGTGGAAGCGCTGGTAATACTTGGGCCCGGAAAGCGCCAGGCCGCCGTCGATGATCTCGTAGCCGGCAGCTTGCCCGTTCTTCACGCGCTCCTCCTTGGGCTTGCCGTAGCCGCCCCACGGTGACAGCCACATGCCGGGCGCCGCGCCGTACTTGGCCGCGGCGTCGCGCAGCGGCAGGAAGCCGTGCGGAAAGTCCTTGCTGAAATGCCAGCTGCCGCTGCGGTCGTCCCAGCCGTCATCGAACAGATAGGAATCGAGCGTGACGCCGCGCTTGACCTTCAGCTCCTCGCCGAAGGTGTGGATGCGGTCCAGCGCCTGCGCCTCGGTGTACGGCGTGAAGTAACCGATGTCGTACCACGAGTTGTAATGCAGGAAGGTGCGGTAGGGGTGCGCACGCTCACGTTCCACATAGGCGAGGAAATCGCGGCGCAATTGATTGTCGTGGGTGATGCCGGCCACGGCCGAGTACGTGATCGACTGCCCCTTGGGCAGCGGCAGGCCGCGGTCGATCCAGAGCTTGACCTGCTTGCGGTAGGTTTCACTGGACGACAGCGGATGTTCGAAACCGAAGTAGTCATGCCCCGCCACCACTGGCGAACCCGGCACCGTGCCCACCACCTGCGCGTCGGTGACTTGCGTGCGCAGCAGGCTCACCTTGCTGATGTTCTCGTCCTGCTTGAGTGCGGTGATCGTCACTACGGCGCGCAGATAATCGGAGCCCTCGCGCTGCACCCACTGCCAGTCGATGCGGAAGCGGCCGTCCGCATCGCCGAAGCTGGCCGCCACGGCCTCGCCCGGCACGCGCTCGGCCAGGCGCGAGGCCTTGGGATTGGCCTTCAGGTGGACGGCCTTGGGCGATGAAAGCAGCTTGAGCTGCCCCATGCCCAGCTGGGTGCCGTCCGCCATGCTCAGTTCCACCGGCGCGCTCACCGGCATGTCCTGGTGGTTGGGCAAGTCTTCCAGCACCAGGTTGGATAACGTGCCGTCGCTGATCTTCCAGCGGGCGACGATGCTGTCGTTGCCGAACTGGTAGCCGTCGCCCTGCTTCGAAAAGACTGCGTCATGCCCGCCCGCCAGCGCGCTCGATGCGCTGGCCACGAACATGCACGCCAGCCACGCCTGCCCTGCCTTCTTCGTCCGCCGCCGCATGCGGCGTTCCACTGCTGCTGTCATCTTGATACCTCGGATTCATGCCGGACGAGGATGCCTCATCCAGCCACAAGGCCGCGGCAAGCACCGCGGCCCGCGCTTGGGTCAGGTCCGCTCAAAACTTCTGCTGGTAACGGATATACACGAAACGGCCGATGTCATAGGAGGCGTTGTAGTCGTTGTAGCTGTCCGTGCCGGCATTGAAGCCGCCGCCATAGATGTACGGACCCACCTTGTTGAACACGTTGTTGACGCCCAGCGAGAAGGTGCCCTTCCACGGGGCGTTCCAGTGCACCTGCACGTCGTTGAAGGTGACCGACGGAAACTGCGTGAGCGGCGTGACGCCGATGCCCGGCGCGTAGTAGTTCGGCAGGCTGCATTCGAACACCGTGGTGGTGGTCGGCGGCGGATAGGCGCAATAGCCCTTGATCGGCGAGAAGTAGCGCAACGTCCAGTTGGCGCCGAAGTCGTGCCAGTCCCATGCCAGGGTGAAGTTGCCGCGCAGTCGCCATACCGCGCCGTCCAGGTTGCCGTACGCGGTGCCCGCGGTGTACTGCACTGGCGCGCCCACCGTCGGCTGCACGTTGTTGGTCGCGATATACGTGCCCTGCACGCCGAGCTTGAACTTGCCGAAGCTGAATTCGGGCAAGGCGTAGTTGAAGCCGAAATCCCAGCCGCGCTCCTTCAACCAGCCGGCGTTCACTTCCAGGTTCATCAGGTTGATGATCTGGCCGGCCAGCGGACCATTGCCGCCCTGGCGCTGGAATTGCGAACAGGCCGAGGTGATGCCGAACTGGTAGCAGTCGGCCAGCACCTGGTTGTTGCTGATGCCGGTGATGAGGTTGCGGATGTTGTAGCTCCACCAGTCCACCGTAGCGTTGAAACCCGGCAGCCACGAGGGGCTGTAGACGATGCCGATGTCGCCGTTGTAACCCGTTTCCGGCTTGAGGTTGGGGTTGCCGCCGTTGTAGCTGTTGGTGACGCCCGCGGCGCCGGGGCCGGTGACCGGCGTACCGGTGGCGTCGGTCTGGCGGAAGTTGGCCGGCACGCCCGCGATGCCGCCGAAGCCGGAGGCGCAACGCGCCGCCACCACGGGGCTGTTGCCGTACTCGCTCGGTCCGTACACGGCATCGCACGGGTCGGTGAAGCCGCCGGCGAGGTACAGGCCCTGGTACAGGTCGTTGATGGTCGGCGCGCGGAAGTTAGTGCTGTAGCTGGCGCGCACCATCAGATCGTCGATGGGCTTCCACGCCAGCTTGAACGAGCTGTTCCGCGTGCTGCCGAAGTTGCTGTATTTGGACCAGCGCGTGGCGAGATCCAGCGACAGGCTCTGCGCGCCGGGCAGGTCCTTGAGCAGCGGCACGTAGGCTTCGACATAGCCCTCGTTGAGGCTGAAGCGGCCGGAGTTGGGCTGCACCGAGTAGTCGCTGGAGTAGCCCGCCGTGGCGAACGGATCGGTCGCGTCGAAGCCCGATTCGCTGCGGTGCTGCACGCCCGCCGCCACGGTGAGGTTGCCCGCCGGCAGCGTCAGCACGTCGCCGCTGATGTCGGCCACGGCGGCCTTTTCGTCATAACCCGCGCGCTCGACATTGTTGATCGCAATGTAGTTGAGCATCTGCGGAGTGATCGTGCCCAGCGGATTGAGCGGAACGCAGCCGGCGATGACGTTGCCCGGCGTGCCGCAATGGACCACGCCGTCGCTGCCCATGAACGACGGACCCAGCGCCTGCGTCGCGGCGATCAGGTTGTACTGGCCGGGGCGGATGTCCACGTCGCGGATCTTGCTGTCGTAGTAGTAGGCGTCCCAGGTGAACTGATGCTCGGCGATGCTGAAGTCGCCGTCGAAGCCGACGCTGTAGCGGTAGTTCTTCGACGTGTTGTCGTTGGAATACAGCTTGTTCGGGAACAGCCGCTCGAACGACACGTCCTGCGGCGTCTGCCCGGGCGCGTTGTACGGGTTGTAATAGCTCTGCGAGGAAAGCAGCAGCGGAAACTGCGGCAGGTCCGGCGGGTTGCTCGACTGCCCGGTGTAGAGATAGCTCGGGCCACCGGCGCCGCCATTCCAGCTCTGGTTGTAGCCCAGGTCGACGTGCGCGGTGATGTGGTCGGTGAGCTTGAAGTGATCGGACAGGTATAGGTTCTTCGTGCGGTTCGGGCTGAGCGTGGTGCTGAGGCCGCTGTAGTTGTATTTCCACGAACCCGCATTGGCCAGGCTAGTGATGTTGCCGTTGGGCGCATAGACGCGCGGCGTACGGTACGACCAGTCGGCGATGTTCGACGGGTTGCCGCCGGGGTTCAGGGTCAGCACGTGGCTGCCGGTCGCTGGGTCGGCATTGGGTGCATTGAGGATCAGGCCGCTGTCGGGCGGCAGCGAACTGAGCCCGAAGTACGGGTAGTGATTGGTCTGCGGATACGCCGACCACGGACGGTCGCTGCCCCACACCGAGCCCTGGTACTGGTCCGACGCGCTGACGATGATCGAATTGCGCTCGCCGCTATGCCCGGCGGTGACGCTGAACTGCGCCTGCGCACCATCGTTGTGCGGCATGTACTGGCCCAGGTAGCTGTCGATCTGCACGCCATTGAAGTTCTTGAGCGTGACGATGTTGATCACGCCGGCGATGGCATCGGAACCGTAGATCGCGGAAGCGCCGCTGCCGAGGATGTCGATGTGGTCGACGATGGCGGCGGGAATCACGCTGATGTCGGTATAGCCGCCGTGCACCGCGCCGATGCGCTGGCCGTCGACCAGCACCAGCGTGCGTTGCGCGCCCAGGCCGCGCAGATCGATGAAGGTGCCGCCCTGGTTCACGCCCAGCGAGCCGGCGTCGGCGCGGCTGAGGTCAGGCGTGGCCGCCGCAGGGATGTTCTGCAGCAACTGGCCGACCGTGGCGAAGCCCTGGCGCTGGATGTCGTCGCGCGTGATGGTGATGGTCGGCAGCGCCGTTTCCAGGTCCACGCCGCGGATATTGGTGCCGGTGACGTTCACCGCCTGCATCTGCTTGGCGTTCTTCTCCGAAGGCGCCGGGCTGGCCGGCTGGCCGGCATCCTGCGTGACCGGCGGCGTGGATGATGGCGATGTCTGTGACGATGCCTGCGCCAGCGCGGACCCCGCGAATGCCATGGCGCCCGCGACGCCGGCCACGCGCATCGCCATCGCCAGCGCATTGATGGCCGGCATGCCGCACGGGCGGCAACCGTTTCCGGAACGACCTCTCTTGTGCTGCTTCACGTTCTCTCTCCCCGCGTTCGAAACCGACGCACTGCGTGAACCGCTCGAACTCCCCGTCCGCACAGTCGCCAATGGATGCCCATGAAGCCCCCGCCCCATGGATCGGTGTGAACAACCACGCTCCCTTCGCACGGGCCGCGCCAGGGCGCGGCTCGCGTGATGCCTTCATGCCGGCGTCGCGATGCTCTCCACGCGCACGTCGGCGAGCAGCGCATCCACCACGCGCCGCTCCACGAAACCGGTTTCATCGTTCATCGCATTGGCCGCGCCACAGGCCACCGCCAGGCGCAGCGACTCGCCGAAGGCCAGGCCACGCCGGTGCGCCACGGCCAGGCCGGCGAGAAAGCAATCGCCCGAGCCCACTGCGTTCATGCTCCGCCTTGGCGGTATCGATGCGTGCCACACCCGTTCGCCATCGAGCCCCAAAGCACCCTGTTCGCCCAGCGTGACGACCGGCCGCACAACGCCGCGCGCGTACAGATCGCGCAACAGCGCTTCGGCTTGCGGTAACGAATCCACCGCCCGACCGGTCAGTTGCTCCGCTTCGTCGCGGTTGGGCTTGATGACGCAAGGACACGCATCCACCACCTGCCGCAACGCATCGCCGCTGGCATCGACCAGGCAGGCCAGCCCCACGCTGCTGGCCTGACGCACGATGCGCGCATACGCATCGCTTTCAAAACCGCGCGGCAGGCTGCCGGTGAGCACCAGCATGTCGCTGTTGTCGAGCGCACGCTCCAGCGTGCGGAGCAGTTGATCGCGCGTGGCGGCGCCGAGCAGTGGGCCGGGGTCGAGCACCTCGGTCATGCGGCCGTCGCGTTCGCGCAAGGCCAGGCATTGGCGCAGGCTGTCATTGATCTCCACGCCGTGGAACAGCACGCCACGCTCGCTCATGCGTCGCGCGATGACATTGCGGTGCGTTGCGTCGATCAGGCCAACGAGTTGCACCGGCTCGCCCAGCGCGGCGATGGTCTGCGCCACGTGCACGCCCTTGCCGCCGGGATAGCTCTGCACCGAGCTGGCGCGCTGCACGACGCCAGGTTGCAGCGCATCGAGCGTCACCAACCGGTCGATCGCCGTGTTGAAGCCGCCCACGGTGATCACGCCGCCGCCTCCAGCAGCGCGCGTACGTCCGCCTCACTGCCCTGGCAGGCGGTGCCGCCGATGCCCCGCGTGGAAAGCGAACCGCAGGCGCTGCCCCAGCGCAGGCAATCGCGCAGCGGCATGCCGCGCCGCCATGCGTGCAGAAAGCCGGCGTCGAAGGAATCGCCGGCGCCCGTGCTGTCGAGCACGTCCACGGCGTGGGCCGCCACGGCAAGCGGCGTTCCGTCGTCCTGCAATGCAATGCAGCCGTCGCCGCCGAGCTTGACCACGCTCAGCGTGTGTCCGTTGCGCAAGGCATGCAGCGCTGCATATGGCGTGGATTCGCCGCTGATCGCGCAAGCCTCGCGCTCGTTCGGCAGGAACACGTCCACCAGCGGCAGCAGCGCCAGCAGTTCCCTGCCCCAGCGCTGATGCGGATCGAAGCCAGGATCGAGCGACACGGTAAGCCCTGCGCGACGCGCGCGCTCGAACAGTTCGCGCAGCCCCGGGCGCAGCAGGTCCTGCAGGTAGTACGACGACACATGCAGATGGCCGCAGCCGGCCAACCGCTCGTCGGTGATCATGTCCTGACGCAAGGCACCGATGGCGCCGGCGCAGGTCACCAGCGCGCGATCCTGCCGCGACGACAAGGCCACGGTGATGCCGGTCTGCAGCGAGGCATCGCGCCGCACGCCGGATACATCGATGCGCGCCTCGCGCATCGCATCGACGCAGTAGTCGCCCCAGCCGTCGATGCCGGTGACACCCACGAAGGCGACGGGATGGCTCAGGCGCGCCAGGCCCATCGCGCAGATCATCGACGAGCTGCCGGGCCCCTGGCGAAAGCCGGAGGCGAGCACCTCGCCGCCGAACTCCGGCAGGCGCTCGCAACCGGTGAGCACCAGGTCGACGTTGATCTCGCCGGCGATCAGCAGCGGTTTCACGCGCCGCCCTCCGCGCCGTGGATGGCGAACGCCTGCACCACGCGCGTGAGCACGCCCTGTGATGGCGCATCCGGTTGCTGGCCCAGGGACAGGCAACGGAACAGGGCAAGCAGCTGGCCGGCGACCACATGCACCATCGCCTGCTGCGCTTCGTCCAGTTGCGAAAGCCCGGGCAGTTCGACGGCGACATCGCCGGGCCCGATCACGTCCGCCGGAATGGCCTCGCCCACCACGATGCGCACACCGCCCAGTTTCTTGCGCGCGATTTCGCGCAGCAGATCCAGTTCGTAGGCGCGCACGGCCGGCGCGCCGGAGAGGAAGGCGATGACCGGGCATGGGCGATCCAGCCAGGACATCGGCCCGTGGCGCAGGCCCAGATAGGTTTCGCACATGGCGCTGACCGCGCCGCCGGACATCTCCAGCATCTTCAGCGCCGCTTCGCGCGCGGCGCCGAACGCCGCGCCGCTGCCGAGATACAGCGCGGCGTCGAAATCGGCGGCGCCCTCGCGCGCCAAGGCGTCGCCATATCGTTCGAACAACATGGTGGCGATATTCGCGGCGAGATCCGCCACGCCGGCGTCCACCTGCGTTGCATGGGCATGCAGCAGGCCGCTGCCGCCCAGCACGAGATTGGTGAAGCTGCTGGTCATCACCAGGCTGCGGTCGTTGGTGCGCGGCGACAGCTGCAGCACGCGCACGCGCGGCTCGCTGCGGTAGCGCGTGGCCAGTTGGCCCTGCACGTTGCAGGTCACCACCAGATGCCGGTAGTCCGGCTCCGCTTCCAGCACCTGGTCCACCACGCTGGCGCTTTCCGGGCTGTCGCCCGAGCGCGCGATCGACACCAGCAGGCCGCGCCCCCGGGGCAGCGTGCCGCGGCGATGCGTGAGCAAGGTGCCCGCGGCAATCGCCTGGGCGGGGATGCCCAGCCCTTCCTGCAGCACCGGCGCCAGGCACTCGCCCACGTAGACGGAGCTACCCGAGCCGGTCAGCGCGATGTGCCGCGGCTCGGCCGCGAGCAGCCCACCCAGCATCGCCCGCGTCGCGGGGTCGGCGAGCCGCGAGGCCGTGTCACGCCACGTATCGGGCTGCTGAAGGATCTCGCGCAGGGTGTCGGCGTAGCCCAGCCGTGCCTGCTCGGCGGGCGAGGCGGCTTTCAGCGAGTCCAGCGTCGGAACAGTCACGGAGGGTTTGACAGGCATGGGCATCTGATGAAATATGATGTGAAACGAAACAACACGAAACCTCAATCACAAGGTATTCGAAATGAAACGCAAGTTGCAAGCGCCGTCGTTCTCCTCCACCAAGCTGGCCTCGCTGGCGCTTTCGCACGGCAAGCGCACGCGCCTGTGGCGCCTGCTGTACGGCAGCGGCCCGCGCAACGGCAGCCTGCTGGTGCTGCCGCTGGACCAGGGGCTGGAGCACGGCCCCACCGATTTCTTTCCCCACCCGCCGGCCGTCGATCCGGGCTATCAGTTCGAGCTCGCCGAGGCTGGCGGCTTTTCCGCCATCGCGCTGGGCATTGGCCTGGCCGAGAAGTACATGACGGAGTACTGCGGCCGCGTGCCGCTGATCCTCAAGCTCAACGGCAAGACCAACATCCCCAGCGACGCGGAGGCGACCTCGCCGCTGTTCGCCTCGGTGGAGGACGCCGTGCGCCTGGGCGCCGACGCGGTGGGCTACACCATGTACGTCGGCTCGCCGCGCCAGCACGACGAGTTCCGCCAGTTCGAGAAGGTGCGTCAGGACTGCGAGCGCTTCGGCATGCCGCTGGTGCTGTGGTCGTACCCGCGCGGCAGCGCGGTCAACGCCAAGGGCGGCACCAACACGCTCTATGCGCAGGACTACGCCGCGCGCGTGGCGCTGGAGCTGGGCGCGGACATCGTGAAGCTGCACGAGCCCAACGACAGCGTGGCCAACGTGCCCGCGCCCTACGACAAGCTGCAGGAAGACGCCGCCGCGCGCTGCGCGCGCGTGGTGCGTTCGGCCGGCCGCACCATGGTGCTGTTCTCCGGCGGCGAGAAGAACGACGATGACGCGGCCGTGCTGCGCAAGGTGGAGTTCTACATGCAGAGCGGCGCCAGCGGCGTGATGTTCGGCCGCAACATGTGGTTGCGCCCGTTCGACCAGGCGGTGTCGCTCACCCGCCAGGTGCACGACATCATGGCGCGCTATCCGGGCTGATCGGGACACACACGATGCGTGACGCGAACCCTCGCGCCCGGCGGCGATTCGACCCGGCTCACCGCCACTTGCTCACCGCGACCCGCACGGGCTGCGGCTGCTGCGCGCCGCCGATGCTGGGCGGCGGCAGCGGCAAGAACCCGCTGCAGACCGCGGCGAAACCGCAAGGCGAGGAGCTGCGCCTCACCGACTTCCAGCCGCGCAGCATGCTGCACGTGCCGGTGACGCGGGTGGAAAAGCCCGCGTTTCCGGTGATCGACGTGCACACGCACCTGAGCTGGATGAGCGAAACGCGCAACGGCGTGTCGCTGGGCGAGGCGATGACCTACTTCGCCGATCCCGCCGAGCTGGTGGCGCTGATGGACCGCAAGGGCATCCGCGCCATGGTCAACCTCACCGGCGGCACCGGCAAAGGGCTGGAGGAAACCATCGCGCGTTTCGATGCGGCGGCGCCCGGCCGGTTCCGCACGATGACGGAACCCTCGTTCGCGCTGTTTACCCAAACGGACTACCCACGCCTGCAGGCCGAGGCCATCGAGCATGCGCACCGCATCGGCGCGGCAGGGCTGAAGCTGCTGAAGACGCTGGGACTCTACCTGCGCGAGGGCATCGACCAGGGCGAACTGGTCGGCGTGGACGATGCGCGCTTCGATCCCATGTGGGAAACCTGCGCATCGCTCAAGATGCCGGTGTTCATCCACACCTCCGATCCGGAAGCGTTCTTCCTTCCCGGCGACAGCGCCAACGAACGCTACGAGGAACTGGCCAGGCATCCGGACTGGTCGTTCTACGGCCCGGAATACCCCAGCCATCGCGACCTGCTGGCCGCGCGCGACCGCGTGATCGCGCGCCACCCGAACACCACCTTCGTGCTGATGCACGTGGGCAACCAGGCCGAAGACCTGGCCGCCATCGCCGACTGCATGGACCGCCACCCCAACGTGCAGGTGGACATCAGCGCGCGCATCAGCGAACTCGGCCGCCAGCCGCGCATGGCGCGGCGTTTCTTCGAGCGCTACCAGGACCGCATCCTGTTCGGCACCGACGCCGTGCCGCCGCCCTACGGCAACGACGTGCCGCAGCAGTTGCTGGGCGACGAGCTCTACGAGATCTACTACCGCTTTCTGGAGACAGAAGACGAGTACTTCGATTACGCTCCTTCCGCCGTACCGCCGCAGGGGCGTTGGTCCATCTACGGCGTGGGCCTGCCGCGGGAGATCCTGCGCAAGCTTTATCACGACAACGCGGCGCGACTGCTGGGCATGCCCTGATTCACGCCGGTGGCAGGATGCCTAGTCCGCGCCACGCCGCCGGACCGGGCCAGCCCACCAGGAAAGGAACCATGACGACACGACGCAAGGCCGCCCCGCCCCCGCCGAAACTGCTGGTGGAAGAACGCCGGCGCCGCATCGTGGAGCGGGTGAACGAAAAGGGCCGCGCCACCGTCGACGAACTGGTGGCCCTGTTCGACATCTCGGCGGTGACCATCCGCGCCGACCTGGAAGCGCTCGACCGCGCCGGCGCCATCAGCCGCTCGCACGGCGGCGCGCTGCCGGCCACCACGACGCAGCTGGACACGCCGCTCAACATCAAGGAAACCCGCCACCACGCGCAGAAGCTGCGCATCGGCCAGGCGGCGGCGCAGCTGATCGAGGACGGCGATACGGTCATACTCGACTCCGGCTCCACCACGGTGGAAATCGCGCGGCAGATCCGCCAGCGCAAGTGGACGTCGCTCACGGTGATCACCAACGCGCTGAACATCGCGATGGAGCTGTCGGCCACGCAGGGCGTGCGGGTGATGATGCTGGGCGGCCTGCTGCGCCAGACCTCGTACTCGCTGGCGGGGCCGGATGCGGAACAGGCCCTGTCGCGGCTCTCCGCCGATCGCCTGTTCCTGGGCGTGGACGGCCTGGACCCGGCGGTGGGCGTGACCACGCCCGACCCGCTGGAGGCCTCGCTCAATGCGCTGATGATCCGCGTCTCGCGCCAGACCATCGCCGTGCTCGACGCCAGCAAGTTCGGCCAGCGCAGCCTGTCGGTAATCGCCCCGGTGAAGGACCTGGACATGGTGATCAGCGACACCGCCGCCCCGGCGGAATACGTCGAGGCGCTGGAAAGCAAGGGCGTGAAAACGCTGCTGGTGTAACCGCGCGGCTCAGCGCGGCACGCGCAGCTGCGAATGGCGCAGGGCCTCGTCGTGCTCGACCTCGTCATGGCCGGCGATGTCCAGCGTGTCCTGCACGCCGTGGCCGGTCGGGTGGTGCATGGTGGGCGGCACGGTGATCTCGGCGGTATCGCCATCCGGCACGACGGTATCCGGCGGGGGGATATGCTGCATTGGGCGCTCCTGGCAAACGCGCGGATTCTACCCGCCCACCGTCTCAGGCGCGGCTATCCTCGCCGCCACCCGCCGGCCGGGCCATTCCGATTACACTCCCCCGAGCTTCACAGGGGATGGCAAGGATGATCGTCGGCATTGACCTGGGTACCACGCATTCGCTGATCGGTACCTACGGAGAGCAAGGCTCGGTTCTGTTTCCCAATGCGCTGGGCGACCTGCTGACACCGTCGGTGGTCAGCGTGGATGGCGATGGGCACATCATCGTCGGCCGCGCCGCGCGGGACCGCATGGTCAGCCACCCGGACACCAGCGTGGCGACCTTCAAGCGCTTCATGGGCACGGCGCGCGAAACGCGCCTGGGCAAGCACGCCTTCCGCCCGGAAGAACTGTCGGCGCTGATCCTGCGCGCGCTGATCGCCGATGCCGAAGCAGCCACCGGCGAAAAGGTCACCGAGGCGGTGATCAGCGTGCCGGCGTATTTCTCCGACGCCCAGCGCAAGGCCACCCGCGCGGCCGGCGAGCTGGCCGGCATCCGTGTCGAGCGCCTGATCAACGAACCCACCGCCGCCGCGCTCGCCTACGGCCTGCAGGAGAAACCGGACGGTTCGCGCTTCCTGGTGTTCGACCTCGGCGGCGGCACCTTCGACGTGTCGGTGCTGGAAATGTTCGACGGCGTGGTGGAAGTGCATGCGAGCGCGGGCGACAACTTCCTGGGCGGCGAGGATTTTCTCGACGTGATGGAAAGCGCCTTCCTCAGCGATGAGAAGATCGCGCTCGACACACTCACCGCGCAGGAGCACGGCCAGCTGCGTCGCCGGCTGGAACAGGCCAAGCGCGAACTCGGCGCGCAAGGCAGCGCCGGCATCGAATGGCGCCTGGGCGAACGCCAGCTGAGCTGGCAGATCGACGAGGAACGCTTCGCGCGCCTGTGCGATCCGCTCGTGCAGCGCATGCGTGCGCCGCTGGAGCGCGCGATGCGCGACGCGCGCCTGCAGCCGGAACAACTGGAGGAAATCGTGCTGGTCGGCGGCGCCAGCCGCATGCCGCTGGTGGCGCGCCTGGTGTCGCGCATGTTCGGGCGCCTGCCGTTGCGGCACATCAACCCGGATCAGGCCATCGCGCTCGGCGCGTGCATCGCCGCCGGCCTCAAGTCGCGCGACCAGCGGCTGGACGAGGTCATCCTCACCGACGTGTGCCCTTACACGCTGGGCACCAAGGTGTCCCGCCGCGACGAACAGGGCCGCGAGCAGACCGGCTTCTTCGCGCCCATCATCCATCGCAACAGCACGGTGCCCGTGAGCCGCGAGGAAACCTTCCAGCCGTTCCGCGACAACCAGACCAAGCTCACGCTGGAGGTGTACCAGGGCGAGCACCCGATGGCCGAGCGCAACATCAAGCTGGGCGAACTGGACATCCCGCTCTCGCCGCAGCGCACCGCCGCGCAGAATGCGGTGAACCTGCGTTTCACCTACGACGTGAACGGCGTGCTGCAGGTGGAAGCCACCCTGCTCGCCACCCAGGAACGTCACGAGCTGGTGCTCGAACAGAACCCCGGCCTGCTCACGCCCGCGGAAATCCGCGCGCGCCTGCAGGCGCTGGAGGGCATCAAGATCCATCCGCGCGACAAGCACGAGAACATCGCCCTGCTCGCGCGCGCCGAGCGCCTGTACGAGGAATACATCGCCGCGCGCGCGCAGCTGCAGCAGTGGATCGCGCAGTTCCGCAACGTGCTGGACACGCAGGACGAACAGCTCATCCGCGAACACCGCCGCCAGCTGAGCCAAGCGCTGGACGCCATGGAAGCCCACGTATGACCACGCCGCTGGCGTGGTTTGGGTTGCCGCACGACGCCGATGAAAGGGAACTCAAGCGGGCTTATGCGAAGCGGCTGAAGGAGGCGCGGCCGGATGTCGATCCGGAAGGCTTTCAGGTTCTGCGCGAAAAGTACGAAGCCGCAATGGCGTGGTGCAGGCACAGGCCAACCGCCGCCATGCCTGGCGCGCAACTTGACCACGGCGAAGACGCACAGCCATCTCCTGCGGCGGACGTGCCGCTCGACAAGACAGCTTCGGAGTTGCCGCCCACGCCGGAGCACAGTGAGCCGGCATCCTCGTGGCGCGTTCAGTCAGTTTCCGAGTCCGCCAAGGCAGAGGCGCCTTTCGACGTCGACGCCTTTGTCTGGGCGTACTTGCAGGTGTGCGCTCACGAAGACGCCGCGCAGCTGCAGCGCTGGCTACAGGATCAACCGGCGCTGTGGTCGCTGCGCCACAAGCACACCGCCGGCAACGCCCTGATGCAGCGACTGTTTGCGGACCCGCCGCCGATGGCGGAGGGCAGCTTCGATGCCACGCTGGAATTCTTTCACCTTGACCAGGCACGTTCGGCGTTCGATCCGCTTCGCATACGGCAACTGCGCGAAACGATGCAGGAGCGTCTCACTGCCCAGCGCCGTGCCGAAGCCATGGTGCAGGACTGGGGTGCCGCGCCCGAGTCGTTCGATGCCGATGCTTTCTACGTGTGGTTCTGCCTATCCGCGATGGAGAGTTCCAGCGGACAGCTCGAGATTCTGCTCCAGGCACAACCGGCACTGCGTTCACTTACGTTGAGGCGACAGGCAGCACCGCTCCTGCTCAAGCGCCTGTGCCGCGAGCGTCCACCGATGCCCAGCGAAGCCTTCGAGCTGCTCTCGCGCGTTTTCCGCTTCGCCGACCATGCGCGTGACATCGAACGGTGGCAATCCTCGCTGGAGGAACTGCCGTACGAGCTGGAGATTCAATGGCTCACGCTGCCGCGTCAGCTCGTCAAGCTTTCTGCCTATACGTATGTGCCTGGCAAGCCCTATGCGGAAGTCCTTCGCACCAAGCGCAGCATGCATTGGGCATCGAAGCCATTCCGCTGGTGGTGGGTGCTCTGCATCTGCCTGATGCCCGGCCTGCCGCGCAACCTGGGCTTTTTCTTCTGGAGGCTGTCCGGCGGCAGGCTTTCCCGTCTGTCCTACCGTTTCGATCCGCGCATGGTGCAGTTTTTCCTGCGCGCAGGAGACGCGGCGCGCATCACCGCACCACGCCTGTTTGTGGGAGGGATCCGCTGCGCCGTGCTGCTGGCCTTGGCCGTCGTTTGCGACCTGCTGCTGCCGAATAAAGCGACTCTTGGTGACAGCGCAAGGTGGGGCCTGACCTTTGTTGCCTCGGTCTGCACGTTGGGCTGGATCGGCTTTATGTCGATGCTGGCGCTGACGCGCTGGCAGGCGCGGCCTGAAGAGCCGGTCACAAGGCTGCCGTGGCTACGTCTGGCATTTATTCCGCTACTCACCGTGCCGCTTCTTGCCTGGACCCTTCTCAGCGGCGCAACCCTGGCCGGCGAATCCTTAATGCTCGCGCTGGCCTGGCTGGCCTATGCGCGCTTTCGCGCCCGTCGGCCACCCAAGGAGGCACCGCGCTCCGGTAAGTCCATGCTCGCCGCGGGCGTCACCGTGCTATTGGCGCTGATCGTCGTGCCGCTCTCGATCACGCCTGCCCTTGGCGCGATCACGCTCTGGATGGCGGACGCGCTCAAGCAAGGCTCCAGGCTGCGCTTTCGGCGCCCGGCCTCCGCGACAACGGACTGACCGCACCACGGTGTCATTCAACCTTTTGGTTGACATTTGTCCGTCGCAGGTAGATATTCAACCTCATGGTTGAATTAACTACTCCCGCCCTGGACGCCGTCTTCCAGGCCCTCACCGACGCCACCCGCCGCGCCATGCTGCACAGCCTCTCCGAGGGCGAACGCAATATCGGCGAGCTCGCCGCGCCGTTCGACATGTCGCTGGCGGCCGCCTCCAAGCACGTGAAGGTGCTGGAACGCGCCGGGCTGGTCCGGCGGACGATCAAGGGGCGCACGCACACCTGCCGGCTGGAGCCTGCACCGCTGGCCGCCGTCGACGACTGGCTGCGCTTCTACGAACGGTTCTGGAACCACCGGCTCGACGCCCTCGACGCCTTGCTCAAGGCGGAAGACGAAGCCGCCGGCAAACCCCAACCCCACGGGACTCCGCGATGAACACCACGACCCTGCGCACGCTGCGCATCAGCCGCCATTTCGACGCCAGCCCCGAGCGCGTGTTCGATGCGTGGCTCGACCCCGCCACTGCCGGGCGCTGGCTGTTCTCCGCGCCCAACGGCGAGATGGTGAAGGTGGATATCGACGCGCGCGTTGGCGGGCACTTCTGCTTCCGCGACCGTCGCGACGGCGTGGACGTGGATCACGTGGGCGAGTACCTGCAGATCGACCGCCCGCGCCGGCTGGTCTTCACTTTCGGCGTGCCCAAATACTCCGAGGCGATGACGCGCGTCACCATCGACATCGTGCCGGTGGGCTCCGGCTGCGACCTCACCCTGCTGCACGAAGACGTGCTGCCGGAATGGGCGGACGCCACCACGGAGGGATGGACCGGCATCCTCGAACACCTGCAGCAGAACCTGCATCGCCATCCCTCGCGCCAGCTGCTCGCCGCCGACACCATTCGCTTCGAGCGCCTGCTGCCCGGCCCCATCGAGCGCGTGTGGTCCTATCTCACCGACTCCGACAAGCGTGGCCAGTGGTTGGCCACCGGCACCATGGAACAGCGCGTGGGCAGCGAGTTCGAGCTGCGCTTTCACCACGTCGAACTCTCGCAGACACCCTTGCCTCCGCCCGAACGCTTCAAGGACTATGCCGACGGCCTGTCGTCGCGCCATCGCGTGCTCGCCTGCGAACCGCCGCATCGCCTCGCCATGACCTGGGGCGCGCTGGACGATCCATCGGAAGTCACTTTCGAGCTGGCTCCCGAACATGGACAAGTTCGCCTGACGGTGACGCACCGCAAGCTCAAGGCCAGCGACATCGCCGGCACCAGCGGCGGCTGGCATACGCACCTCGACGTGCTGGCCGACCGTCTGGACGGCCATTTGCCGCAGCCGTTCTGGCCGGTCTTCAGCCATCTGCTGGCGCGCTACGAGGGGCTTTCGGGCGAGTGAGGCTTCGGACGTTTGCGGCGATTGCCCCGCCCTTGGGATAAGAGTAGGTTCCAGGGGCGGTTATCTCCACGCAGACGCGAGGTGTCGCCATGGGCGTGCGCCATTACCTGAAGCCGGGTTCCCTGCAGGCTATCGTTCTCGCCGGGCTATTGCTCTGCCCCGCCCTTCGCGCCACGGAAGATGCGCTGCCTACCATTCCCATCGACACGCAGTCGCCGCCGCCGAAGGTGGTGAGCTATAGAGCGACTCCGGACGTGCCCACGAGCCGCACCGATCCGTTCAATCGTCCGGAGGACGATGGCCGCCCCGGCGAGTATTTCTTCTATCTTGGCGCGCTGGCGAACCAGAAGGGCGACTATGCGCACGCCATCGCCATGTTCCAGGTGTCGGCCTCGTGGGCGTACAAACCGGCTGAGTACAACCTGGGCGTGCTGTATCTCAACGGCCACGGCTCGCCGGTGGACCTGCCGCGCGCCATGGCGTGGTTCGCGCTGGCGGCGGAGCGCAACGAACCGCAATACGTCTATGCCAAGCAATTGCTCTACGCGCACCTGACGCCGGATCAATTCGACCAGGCCAATGTCATCTGGCGCGAGCTGCTGCCGACCTACGGTGACGCCACCGCGCTGCCGCGCGCCAAGGCACGCTGGCGCGAAGTGCTGATCTCCGCCACGGGCTCGCGCGTGGGTTCGGCGGCGCCGCACCTGATGGTCGGCGGCATGTCGGGCAGGAACGGCCATGAGTCGTTTCCCAACTACGACGTGGGCAACGGCGGCATCCTCGCCAACTCTCCGGGCGAAGTCACGGGCGTGCACCAGACCGATGGCGTCATCGCCTACGAGCAGTTGCGCGCGAGCAGCGATCCCTACGATCCGAAGTTCACCTCGTACCTGCGTTCGGGCACGGTCACCGTGGGCATCCTGCGGCCGGTGAAGCCGGACGATCCGGCGCTGCGCAAGTTGAATCCACCGATGGACAGTTCGCCTGCCGATCATCAGCCGTAGTCGGCACTGCTGCGCACCGCATACGCCGTCCTGAAGGGCTCACGCAAGCAAGCGGCGTTGCGCGAACTGCGCACCAACGCGCCGGAATTCTTCACACCGACTGCACTGCCGCCATGGCAGCGCGCTGCCTTTCGGTGAACTGCATCACGCGCAAAAGCCGCTAACTGCATCGCGCGTGACCGCATGAACTTGCCTCGCGCCGACGAAGGCGTTCTGTCACATACACGCAGTGTCATGCCGGCTGCCGCCGCATGGGGAGCGGCTTGGCAAGCGCATCGAACGCCTCGCCACACGCCACGGCGGTTCATCGCGCGGCAGCGCGCCGCGTCGCAACCAACCCGATATCACGAAGGGAGTTCGTCATGAAATCTCGCAGCAAGCTGTTTGCACTGTGCATGCCCGCCATCAGCGCCTTGCTTTGCGCCGGCCTGGCCACGTCGGCATCGGCCGCCACCGTTACCCGCACGCTGGTGGTGGAACCGGACCAGGGCCTTACGCCCATCTACAACCTGATCCAGTCGGCGACCCGCAGCATCGACATGACCATGTACGAACTGGTGGACACCCAGGCGCAGTCCCTGCTTTGCCAGGCCGCCGCCAACGGCGTGGCGGTGCGCGTGATACTCGACCAGAACCTCGAATACAACAACAACCTCAGCGCCTACAACCAGCTCAACAGCTGCGGCGCGACGGCCGTGTGGGCTTGGACCAAGTACGACGCCACGCATGAAAAGGCCATCGTAGTCGACGGCACCACGGCGGCGATCATGTCGCTCAACCTGACCAGCCGCTATTACAGCGACACGCGCGATTTCGCGGTGATCGAGAATGATGCAGCCGACGTCGCCGCCATCGAGAGCACCTTCAATGCCGACTTCGCCGCGCAGACCATCACGCCGCCGGTGGGCGACGACCTGGTGTGGAGCCCGACCAACGCCAAGACCCAGCTGGTCAACGTGATCAACAACGCGCAGTCCACCCTGCAGGTCGAAAACGAGGAAATGAGCTACGGCACCATCGTCACCGCGCTGGAGAACGCAGCCAAGCGCGGCGTGAACGTCACGGTCTGCATGACCAACGACAACAACGACTACGCCACCGAGTTCAATGCGCTGAAAAAGGCCGGCGTGCACATCACGACCTATGCCTATACCGCGCCGCTGTACATCCATGCCAAGGCCATCGTGGCCGACTACGGCACGACGCATGCCACGGCGTTCGTGGGTTCGGAGAACTTCTCGTCGAACTCGATCAACTACAACCGCGAGCTTGGCCTGGTGACGTCCGACACCAACGTGTTGACCGGCCTGCACACCACGCTGGCCAGCGACTACGCCGGCGGCACGGCCTGGTAAGCGGCACGACGGCCGGGGCGCATTCGCGCTCCGGTCGTTCCACTTGGCCTCATTTGCCGCGCGGACGAAACTCCAGCGGGTAGACGTCGCGGGCTGCCGCTGGCGGCTTGGGACCGCAGGAGCCACAGGTATCGCAGCCATCGCTGCAGTTGCCGGTGGACTGCTTCGGTTGCAGGCGGTGCGCCAGCGCCCGCTGCCATGCGGCGCTGTCGGCGCGGTCAAGGCGCAGCGCCAGCGTGGCGAGCCAGCGGCTGGTCATCCGTGGCGCGAGCTTGCGCAGCGTGATCCACGCGCCGATCAACACGACTACGCCGACCACCGCGTACTGCAGGAGCAGGCCTGTACTCATGTCAGCCAGCTCGCGATCTGGTACGTGAGGAAGGAAGCGACATACGCCACCGCGAACATGTAGCCGAAGGAGATACCCACGTTGCGCCACGAGTTGGTCTCGCGGCGGATCACCGCCAGCGTGGACATGCACTGCGGCGCGAACGCAAACCACACCAGCAGCGACAACGCGCTGGCCAGCGAGAAGTTGGCCGTCAGCGCCTGCGCCAGGCCCGCGCCATCGGCATCGCCACCACCCACCGCGTACACCGTGGCCAGCGCGGCGACGGCGGTTTCGCGCGCGGCGAAGGCGGGAATCAGCGACACGCTCATCTGCCAGTTGAAACCGATCGGCGCGAAGATGTACTGCAGGCCGCGGCCGATGTAGCCGGCGAAGCTGTAGTCGATGGCGGGTCCTGTGGCGCCGGCCGGCGCCGCCGGGAAGCTCGACAGGAACCACATCAGGATGGTCAGGCCCAGGATCACGCCGGTGAGGCGCTTGAGGAAGATCATGCCGCGCTCCCACAGGCCGATGGCCACGTCGCGGACATTGGGCAAGCGGTACGAAGGCAGCTCCATCAGCAATGCATGCTCGCTGCGGTCGCGACGCATCTTCTTCATCACCCAGCCCACCGCCATGGCGCCAACGATGCCCACCGCGTACAGCGCGAACAGCACCAGGCCCTGCATGTTGAAGATGCCCAGCACGCGGCGGGTGGGAATGAAGGCGCCGATCAGCAGCGCATACACCGGCAGGCGCGCCGAACAGGTCATCAGCGGCGCGACCAGGATGGTCGACAGCCGGTCGCGTGGATCGGTGATGCTGCGCGTACCCATGATGCCGGGAATGGCGCAGGCAAAGCTGGAAAGCAGCGGGATGAACGAACGCCCGGTCAGGCCCACCGACACCATCAGCCGATCGAGCAGGAAGGCCGCGCGCGGCAGGTAGCCCGACTCCTCCAGCACCAGGATGAAGAAGAACAGCACGAGGATGACGGGCAGGAATCCGACCACGGTACCCAGGCCGCCGAACACGCCGTCGACCAGCAGGCTTTGCAGCGGCCCCGCGGGCATCCATGACGTGACGTGTTCGCCCAGCCAGCCGAAACCGTCACCGATCAGGTCGGACATGGGCTTGCCGGCCGCGTACACCGCCTGGAACACCAGGAACATCACCGCCGTGAGTATCGCCAGGCCGAACACCGGGTGCAGCGCCCAGCGATCCAGCGCGTCGTCGATCTTTGCGGTGGCGCGCGGCATGGTCACGGTCGCCGCCAGCAACTCACGCACCTGCGCATGGAGGTCCGCGCGGCTGGCCGCGTCGTCGGGCTGTGCCGGCGCGGCCTGCGGGATCTCGCCATCCACCCGGGCAATCAGCGCCTGCACGCCGTTGCGCTTCACCGCCACGGTTTCCACTACGGGCATGCCCAGGCGGCGCGACAGTTCCGCCACGTCCACCACGATGCCGCGACGGCGCGCGGCATCCATCATGTTCAGCGCCAGCACCACGGGCAGCCCAAGCCGCTTCACTTCCAGCACGAAGCGCAGGTGCAGCCGCAGGTTGGTGGCGTCGGCCACGCAGACCACCAGATCGGGCACGCTTTCGCCGGGATAATTGCCTTCCAGCACGTCGCGGGTGATCTGCTCGTCGGGGCTGGTGGCATCGAAGCTGTACGTGCCGGGCAAGTCGAGCAGGTGCAGCACGCGGCCGGAAGGCGCGGTGAAACGGCCTTCCTTGCGCTCCACCGTCACGCCAGCGTAGTTGGCCACCTTCTGGCGGCCGCCGGTGAGCTGGTTGAACAACGCGGTCTTGCCGCAGTTGGGATTGCCGACCAGGGCAATGCGCAGCGTGCCGGCGCTCATGCGGCGGCCTCCGTAGTCACCAGCACGCGCTCAGCTTCCTTGCGACGCAGGGCGAAGCGCGTGGAGCCGATCTGGATCAGCAGCGGATCGGCGCCCAGCGGCCCCTGCGCCACCATGCGCACCGGCTCGCCCGACACGAAACCGAGGTCGCGCAGGCGCTGCGCGATCGCGTCGGAAGCATGAGCATCGTCCACTCGGTCCACCACGGCAGTAGCCCCTTTCGGAAGATCGGACAGGCGCACTGGTCACCAACTTAAATAAGAATGGTTCGCATTGTACATTACTCCCCCGTGGACTGCAGCGCGACACATGGCTGCCATGCCCGGGCGCCGCCGCAAGAACATGAACGCTAAACCTCGTCCCTCGCCCGGCACTTGGAACCCGGCGTCCGCGCCCCGATAGCCGTCCCATGGGGCGTCGCGGCAGCAAGGCGGCACCCACGCTCCGCCAGATCCCCCTTTGATGCCGAGGTCCACATGGCTCTGTTCACCCGACATGCGGCCGGGTTACGCCTGGAACGCATGCAAGCTTCGCCGCAGTACGGCGGCGAAGGCTTCATCAACACCTACCGCTCCAGCGCGCCGCGCATCGAGGACGAGCGGCCCTCCCTGGTCGATTTCATTTTCCGCGGGGAAGGCCGTACGCCCTCCAAGCCCCTGCCCTCGCTCGATCCGCGCCCATCGTGGACACGGCCCGTGGAAACCGGCCTGCGCGCCACCTGGCTGGGCCATTCCACCGTGCTGCTGGAAATCGACGGCGTGCGCGTGCTCACCGACCCGGTATGGGGCGAACGCGCGTCGCCCTTCTCCTTCATGGGCCCCAAGCGCTTCCAGCCAGTGCCGGTGGACATCGCCGCGCTGCCGCCACTGGATGCCGTGCTGATCTCGCACGACCACTACGATCACCTCGACTACCCGAGCATCCGCGCACTGGCGAAACTGCAGGTGCCCTTCATTACCTCGCTGGGCGTGGGCGTGCATCTGGAAGCATGGGGCGTACCGCCCGAACGCATCATCGAGCTGGACTGGTGGGAAAGCACCACATTGCCGCGCGGGCTGACGCTTACCGCCGCCCCGTCGCACCACTTCTCCGGCCGCAGCCTGCGGGACCGCAACGCCACGCTGTGGTCCTCCTTCGTGCTGCGCGGCGAACGCCATAGCGTTTTCTTCAGCGGCGACACGGGGCTGTCGCCGCATTTCGCGGAGATCGGCCAGCGACTCGGGCCGTTCGACCTGGTGATGATCGAGGTCGGCGCGTTCCATCCGTCGTGGGGCAGCGTGCACCTGGGCCCGGACAACGCCATCACCGCGTGGCGCCAGTTGGGCAGCGGAAGCTTCCTGCCCGTGCACTGGGGCACCTTCAACCTGGCCATGCATCCCTGGGCCGAACCCGCCGAAGTCCTGCTGGCCAAGGTGCCCGAAGGCCTGGTCATGCCACGGCTGGGCGAAGCCATCGAACCCGCGCGCGTGGAGAGCGTGCAACCGTGGTGGCGCGACGTGAGCGCCGGCCACTGGCAGGGATCGGCGCTGGAAGCAGCGGAGTTTCTTGTGCTGCCGGCAAAGGATTAGTCCGCGTCCGACGAACCGCACGCATATCCAGCGAGCGCCTACACGAACTGGCGCGCGAAAGAATGCTCGAACAGCGCCGAAAAGGCGGTGAAACCCCCTGTAAAACAAGAATCGTCCGATTGTTCGCCTGCATGGCAAATGGCAAGTTTTCTTCAAGCCGGGACTGGTGCGGCGCATGGCACGCGCGCTCTGCATGGGCCCGGCATCCGGCCATTACCAGAACCAGGACCCATGACCGATCAGCCCAGGGATGCTGCTGGCGCACCGCCCTTGCCCCGCCGTGGAAGGACTCCCCTGTCCTCCAGCCAGCACGAAGACAAGGAACGCCTGGAGGCCTTCCTTCGCCAGCGGGATCTTCGCCGCGCCAAGGCCGAGCTGGCTCGCCTGCACACCGCCGCGCGCGAGCAGGGCGTGGAGTGCCTGAACACGACGTTCGAAGGCATACACGCGCTGTATCGGTTCCGCTGCCCGGCGGGCCACGAGTGGGACAGGAAGGGCGACGCCTCGTTGCAGCGCAACGCGTGTCCCCATTGCGCCGAAGCCTCGCGGTTGACGGTATTGGACGAAGCGCTTCGCATCGCGGAGGAACTCGGCGGGCGATGCCTGACGGAGCACCTGAAATTCGCATCGACCGAGGCCCTGTGGTGCTGTCGCCATGGACACCGCTGGCGTGCCCAGCCTCGGGAAATACGCCATGGCACCTGGTGTCCCGAATGCTCCGATCAGGTGCGCCTGCTCGTCCTGCGCGGCAAGCGCCGGCGCGGCTCCTGCCATCGCCAGCGGCTCCATGCCATCAACGACAAGGAAGATGGCGAGCTGGAGCATGACACCCTTCCGATCGACACCGCGCTGGCCTCGCCCGTGGAGGAACATGCGTCCGATGTCGACCCGCTCACATGGTTGCCGCCGGTGTGATGCGGATGCTTCGCGCAGCGGACATCGCCTTCCATGAAACGAGCAAGGACGCGTTGAAGCGCTGAACGCGCGTCCTGATGGCAGCGTGCACGCAAGCCGTTCATTGCCGTGTGTGCCCACGCGCGTGACGCGCCTTTCCCGGTGGTCCAGAATGTCGCCGAAGACATTCCATGGACCGCCTCATGCCTGATTTTCTCCACATCACGGACTCGCGCGGCGTCCGCCGCATCGCGCTGAACCGCCCGCAGGTGCACAACGCGTTCGACGACGGCCTGATCGCCGAACTCACGATGGCGCTGGAACACGCGGGCAAGGACGCCGCGGTGCGTGCCGTGGTGCTCACTGGCGAAGGCGCCAGCTTCTCCGCAGGGGCGGACCTGAACTGGATGCGCGGCATGGTGGGCGCGAGCGAAGCGGAGAACCGCGACGACTCGCTGCGACTCGCCAGCCTGATGCGCACGCTGCAATACCTGCCCAAGCCCACCATCGCCCGCGTGAATGGCGCGGCCTACGGCGGCGGCGTGGGCCTGGTGGCCTGCTGCGACATCGCCATCGGCGTGGACACGGCGCGCTTTGGCCTTACCGAAGTGAAACTCGGCCTTGTGCCGGCCGTGATCTCGCCCTACGTCATCCACGCCATTGGCCTGCGCCAGGCGCGCCGCCTGTTCCTTACCGGTGAACTGTTCGATGCGGCCACGGCGTTGCAGATCGGCCTGCTTCACCAATGCGTGCCCGCCGACCAGTTGGACGCCACTGTCCACGCCACCACCGCCCAGCTCGCCAAGGCCGGACCGGTGGCACAGGCGGAAGCCAAGCAGCTTGCCTTGCGCATGGCTGGCGCCGACGAGACGCACGCCGCCGCGCTCGACCGCGAGAACGCTGCCCTGATCGCCCGCCTGCGCGTGTCCGCGGAAGGCCAGGAAGGGCTGGGGGCATTCCTGTCCAAGCGGGCACCTGCTTGGTGCGTGCAGGACTGAGGCGTCGCATACTCGGCATCTCACCACGCAAGGGAGCCATGCCGTGATCGATCACGTGGGGTTGCAGGTGTCGGGCTACGAACGCAGCCGCGAGTTCTACCGCAAGGTGCTTGCGCCGCTGGGCGGCGAGCTGATCCTGGAAGTGACGGCGGAGCAGACCGGCGATGGCGCCCACGCCGGCTTCGGCATGCACGGTCGCCCCACCTTCTGGATCGGCACCTCGCAGCACGCCAGCCACCCGTCCGGCTCGGTGCACGTGGCGTTCACGGCGCCCAACCGCGCGGCGGTGATGGCCTTCCATCGTGCCGCGCTCGACGCCGGCGCCAAGGACAACGGCGCGCCGGGCCTGCGCCCGCACTACCACGCGCACTACTACTACGGCGCCTTCGTGCTCGATCCGGACGGCCACAACATCGAAGCCGTCTGCCACGCGCCGGAATGACTCCCGCCACGGACATCACGCCATGACCCATCCCATCATCAACATCGCCGACGTCGAGTTGCAGCCCTTTCCGCCCGGCATGGGCCCTACCGGCGATACCGCCGAGCGCTTCGAGGCACGCATGGGCCGCTTCTCCATGCAGATCGGCGCGAAGAAGCTGGGTTACAACATCACCGCCGTGCCGCCGGGCAAACGCGCGTTTCCGCTGCACAACCATCGCGTCAACGAGGAGATGTTCTTCATCCTCGAAGGCAGCGGCGAGGTGCGCATCGGCAGCGAGCGCCATCCGATACGCGCCGGCGACGTGATCGCCTGCCCGCCGGGCGGCCCGGAGAAGGCGCACCAGATCATCAACACCGGCACCACCGAGCTGCGCTATCTCGCGGTGAGCACCAAGGAAACGCCGGAGATCTGCGAATACCCGGACACCGGCAAGATCGGCATCCTCGCCGAATACCCGCCCGCCGCCGATGGCTCGCCGCAAGGTTTCAGGATGGTGACGCGCGCGGACATGCAAGTGGGCTACTGGGAAGGCGAATAGCAAGGCCAGCGGCATGCCCATGCTGCGCTGCGCATCGGCGGCAGCGCGGCAATCTGCTAGTTTTGGCGGCTTCGCACCATCCCCGGAAGCCGCATGTTCGAGCGCGTACTCATTGCCAACCGCGGCGAGATCGCCTGCCGCGTCATTCGCACCTGCCGTCGCCTCGGCATCCATACCATTGCGGTGTATTCGGAGGCCGACGCCAGTGCGCAACACGTGCGGCTGGCCGACGAGGCCTGGCCGATCGGCGGCCCGCGACCCACGGAATCCTACCTGCGTGGCGAGGTGATCCTGGACGTCGCGCGCAAGAGCGGCGCGCAGGCGATCCATCCCGGCTATGGTTTTCTCTCCGAGAACACCGCCTTCGCGCGCGCCTGCACCGAGGCCGGCATCACCTTCATCGGCCCGCGTCCGGAAAGCATTGACGCCATGGGTTCCAAGGCCGCCGCCAAGGCGCTGATGGAACAACACCAGGTGCCGCTGGTGCCCGGCTACCACGGCGCGGACCAGTCCGACGCGGTGCTTGCCGAACAGGCGCGCCGCACCGGCTTCCCGCTGATGATCAAGGCCGCGGCCGGCGGTGGCGGCAAGGGCATGCGCATCGTGCGCAGCGAGGCGGAATTTGCCGATGCGCTGGCTTCCGCGCAGCGCGAAGCCGCCAGCTCGTTCGGCGATACGCGCGTGATTCTCGAGCGCTATGTCGAACACCCGCGCCACATCGAATTCCAGGTGTTCGGCGACACGCAGGGCAACGTGATCCACCTCAACGAGCGCGAGTGCTCAGCGCAGCGTCGCTACCAGAAGGTGCTGGAGGAAACGCCCTCGCCCTTCCTCGACGACGCACGGCGCGCGGCGATGGGCGCCGCCGCGGTGGCTGCCGCCAAGGCGGTGAACTACGTCGGCGCCGGCACGGTGGAATTCATCGTCGGCCAGGACGGCGAGTTCTTCTTCATGGAAATGAACACGCGCCTGCAGGTCGAGCATCCGGTGACGGAGGAAACGCTGGGTCTGGACCTGGTGGAATGGCAGCTGCGCGTGGCCGCCGGCCAGCCCTTGCCGCTCGCGCAGGAACGAATCAAGGCGCACGGCCATGCGATCGAAGTGCGCCTGTATGCCGAGGACCCCGACCAGAACTTCCTGCCCGGTTCCGGCAAGCTGCTGAAGCTGCGCCTGCCCTCGCCTTCTCGCCACGTGCGCCTGGACGGCGGCGTGATCGAGGGCGACACCGTCACCATCTTCTACGACCCGATGATCGCCAAGCTCATCGTGTGGGACGTGGATCGCCCGCAGGCCTTGCAGCGCCTGCGCGATGCGCTGATGGCCTGCGAGATCGTCGGGCCCAAGTCCAATATCGCGTTCCTGGAACGCCTGTCGCGCCATCCGGTGGTGGTCGAAGGCCGCATCGACACCGGCTATCTGGATCGTCATCTCGACCAGTTCCTGGCCGGCGACGCTGCGCCCCACGCACGGGTGCTGTTCTCCGCCGCCGTCGCCGCGCTGATGGTCGACGAGAAGCATGTGCAGGCGACTGCCAGCGATCCCTATTCGCCATGGTCGCGCGCGGACGCCTGGCGCGTGGGCCATGCGGGCAAGCGCCTCGTTGCGCTCTCGCTGCACGGCCAGCGCCATGAAATCGAAGCCTATGGGCACGACGGCAACTATCGGCTCCGCCATGGCGACACCGCATGCGAGGTGCAAGGCGCGCGCCTCGGTGAAGAGGCGCTCAGTGCTCGCTTCGACGGCGAATCCGTGCGCGTGCCGCTGCGCGCCGACGCGGCGCGCGTCACCCTGCACGATGCCCACGGCAACCGCCATGCCTTCGAACGCGCGGCCGCGTTTGCGTGGGAATCGAAGGAAGCCGCGGGCGGTAACCAGATCGTCGCTCCCATGCCGGGCCGCATCGTGCTGGTGAAGGCACAAGCCGGCGACGCCGTCGAGGAAGGGCAGGAACTGCTGGTGATGGAAGCGATGAAGATGGAGCTGGCGCTGAAAGCGCCCCGCGCCGGCACGCTCGCAAGCATCCATGCCGCGCAAGGCGATTTTGTGGAAGCCGACACGGTTCTGCTGCGCTTCGCCGACTGACGCAACGCGCGGGTCAGCCCGCAGTCACACAAGCGCACAAATTTGCGATTACAAAGTGCGGGCTGCCACGAGGCAGCCCTTTCAAGGAAGAACCCCATGCTACGCAAGCCCGCCCTCCTCGGCCTGTTGCTGGCCGCCTCGACGTTTGCCATCCACGCCGAAGACGTCAAAGGCAGCAAGGATCATCCCCTGCTGAGCCGCTTCACCGGCGCCAAGATCGAGAACTACAAGCAGTCCGACTACGACGAAGCGGAGCTGCCGAACGCCCCCATCGCCACGAAGGACGGCAAGATGATGACGGTCGAAGGCCGCATCACCCGCATCGGCTATCGCATCGACGGCAATCACTCGCTGCTGGAAATCAGCCGCAACTACGAGCAGGCGTTGGCGGCGGGCAAGTTCCAGACCGTGTTCAGCTGCAAAGGCAGGGAGTGCGGCGAGGAGTTCAGTGCGGTCGTGGTCAACTCCGGCCGCGTGATGCCCGTGTCCTTTCCCGCCAGCTTCAACGACAAGCAGCGCGCCGTGCTGGCCAAGCGCAGCGGCCCGGACGGCGACACCTGGGCTTTCCTCTTCCTGATGGACGACACCGATTCCAACAAGGCCAATTACGTCTACGAGGAAATCGTCGAACCCAAGCCGATGGCGACGGGCCAGGTGAAGGTGCTCGATGCCAAGAGCATGCAGAATGCCTTGAACAGCGATGGCAAGGTCGCGCTCTACGGCATCTACTTCGACACCGACAAGGCCGACATCAAGCCTGAGTCGAAGCCGGAGCTGGCGGAGATGGCCAAGCTGCTCAACGACAATCCCAAGCTCAAGGTGTACATCGTCGGCCACACCGACAACCAGGGCCAGTTCGCGCACAACCTCGACCTGGCCCAGCACCGCGCGGATGCCGTGGCCAAGACGCTGGCCGCCGACTACAAGGTGCCGGCCGCACGCATGGCAGCCAAGAGCGTGGCATCGCTCGCGCCGGTAGCCAGCAACGCGGACGATGCCGGACGCGCCAAGAACCGCCGCGTGGAGCTGGTGGTCCAGTAACCGCCCTGCACTGAGCGCATTCGATGCCGGAAGCGATACGTCGCTTCCGGCTTTTTTTGTGTTGAACGCGTGATTTCCGGCGTCGGCGACGGGAACGCGCTATGCTCGATGGCATGAGCACAAACCATGTCCGCATCGTCGAAGTCGGCGCGCGCGACGGCCTGCAGAACGAGAAGACCCTGCTGCCGGCCGACGTGAAGATCGCCTTGATCGATCGCCTTTCCAGCACCGGCCTGAAGACCATCGAGGCCACCAGCTTCGTCAGCCCTAAGTGGGTGCCGCAACTGGCGGATGCCGCCGAAGTGTTCCAGGGCATCCGCAAGGTGCCCGGCGTGAGCTATCCCGTGCTCGTGCCCAACGCGCAGGGCTATGAACGCGCACACGCCGTCGGCGTGACGGAGATCGCCGTGTTCACGGCGGCGTCGGAAGCGTTCAACCGCAAGAACATCAACGCGTCGATCGACGAATCCATCGAACGCTTCATCCCAGTGATGAAGCGCGCGAAGGAAGACGGCGTGAAAGTGCGCGGCTATGTCTCCACCGTGCTTGGCTGTCCTTATCAGGGCGAGGTGCCGGTAAGCGACGTGGTGCGCGTGGCGCGCCGCCTGCACGAGCTGGGCTGCTATGAAGTGTCGCTCGGCGACACCATCGGCGTCGGCACGCCGGCCAAGGCGCGCGCCATGCTCAAGGCGGTGGCCGCGGAGGTGCCGATGTCCGCGCTGGCCGTGCATTTCCACGATACCTACGGGCAGGCGCTGGCCAATATCCTGGCCTGCCTGGAGGAAGGCGTGCGCGTGGTCGACAGCGCGGTGTCCGGCACGGGCGGCTGCCCGTATGCCAAGGGCGCCACCGGCAATGTGGCCAGCGAGGACGTGGTGTACATGCTGCACGGGCTGGGCATGGATACCGGCATCGACCTGGAGATCCTGGTCGCCACCGGCGCCTGGCTGGCCGGCCAGCTGCACAAGGAAACCGCCAGCCGCGTGACGCGCGCGCTCACCGCCGCCTGATCCGCCCGCGGGCGCCCTTGCCCGCCGGCATTCACTCCCGTCCGGGGCCGTTTCGTCGCCCCGGGCGCGTTTTCGTCGAAAAGCGCGCGCTGGCGGCAAGCGGGCTGGTTATGCTCCGGCACATCCCATCCAAGCCAAGGATGCTGTCGTGATGAAGAGCTTTTTCTTCGTAGCCCGCCTGGTCGTGTTCTGGTTCTTCGTGCTGCTGTTCGCGGCGCTGCTGCTCGCCAACAGCCCCATGTTCCGTTATCGCGATTCCGGGCCGGGGTTCGTGCTGGTGATCTTCATCGCCCTGCTCATGGTGGTGACCAGCGCGGTGTCGCATCTGCGCCGCGTGCGGCTGATCGCCGGCCATCTCGACGACAGCACCATGGGAAACCGCCAGCGGCGGCAGATCGAGATCCCCTTCGAGGCGGGCGAGGCGTTCGACCTGCTGGATGCGGCCATCCGCGAACTGCCGCGCACGGAAGACGTGGAAAGCGCGCGCGACAGCCTGCAGATCCGCGCCAAGGTGCAGCGTCCCAAGCCTTACGGACACAACCCGCTGGGCCGGCTGGATCCCTCGCGCTGGTTCGGCCACCTGCGCAACCAGATCTTCGCCACCGTCACGCCGGGCGACGGCACCGGTAGCGTCACCCTGATCTGCGAACCGGAGGCCGGCGCATGGAGCGACTGGTTCCGCGTGGACGACGGCACCAACCTGGAGAATGCCGAAGGCATCACCCGCGCCATCACGCGCCGCATCGCCGAAAAGCGCCGCAACGAGCAGATGCGCGCCCGCCAGACGGAAAGCGAGAAGGAACGCACCGTCGCGCGCCTCAACCTGCTGCACGCCCAGGTGGAACCGCACTTCCTCTACAACACCCTGGCCAGCGCGCAGTACCTCACGCGTACCGATCCGCAGCAGGCCGATCACATGCTGGGGCACCTGATCCACTACCTGCGCCATTCCCTGCCGCAGCGCGACGACGCGCTCTCCACGCTGGGCGACGAACTGGAACGCACCCGTGCCTATCTGGAAATCATGCGTCTGCGCATGGGCCCGCGACTGTCGCTGCAGATCGACGTGCCGGATGCGCTGCGCGCCATCGCCATCCCGCCGATGATGCTGCAGACGCTGGTGGAAAACGCCATCAAGCACGGCCTGGAACCCAAGCCCGGCGGCGGCACCGTGTGGATACTCGCCCGCCGCGACGACGGCGCCATCGCCATCACCGTGGCGGACGACGGGCGCGGCTTCAACGAGGCAGGCGGCGGCACCGGCATCGGCCTGAAGAACGTGCGCGAACGGCTGCGCCTAATCTACGGCGCGGAGGCCTCGCTCTCGGTCGTCAGCAACGTCCCCGAAGGCGTCGCCGCCACCCTCACCGTGCCTGCGCGCACCGACACCACGGATGACGCGTCGTGACCACCGCGATTCTTGCCGAAGACGAAAGCCTGCTGCGCACGGCGCTGCGCGACCTGCTCGCCCGCGTGTGGCCCGAGCTGCAGGTGCTCGCCGAATGCGAGGACGGCGCGAGCGCACTGGAAGCCATCGATGCGCAGCGGCCGGACATCGCCTTTCTCGACATCCGCATGCCCGGCCTCAACGGTTTGGAAGTCGCGGCAGCCGCCGCGGAAGCCAGTCCGGGAACACAGGTGGTGTTCACCACGGCGTATGACCAGTACGCCATCGATGCGTTCGAGCGTGGCGCGGTGGATTACCTGCTCAAGCCCATCACCGAGGCCAGGCTGCGCGCCACCATGCAGCGTCTGCAATCGCGAGTCGCACCCAAGGCCACCGAGGCCGCCGCGCTGTCGCAGCTGCTGCGCGACGTGCTGCTGCATTCGGGTGCGCGCGGCGAGCCGCTCACCTGGATCACCGCCAGCAACGGCCGCGAAACGCGCCTGATCATGGTGGACGACGTGGCCTATTTCCGCGCCGACAACAAGTACACCGTCGCCATGACGGCCGAGGGCGAAGCGCTGCTGCGCAAGCCCATCCGCGAACTGGCCGCCATGCTCGACCCGACCGTGTTCAAGCAGATCCACCGCTCCACCATCGTCAACCTTCGCGCGGTCGCCTCCATCGTGCGCGACGACACCGGCAAGGGCACGCTGCGCCTGAAGCAGCGGCCCGAGACGCTGGTGGTGAGCCAACCCTTCATGACGTTGTTCCGGAACATGTAGGCGGCGATGCCGCCACGAGAGGTCGCCATGGAAAAGCTGATCCTTCTGTTCTACCTGTTGTTGTCGCTGACCGGCTGCGAGCCGACACGCAACGTCGTCACGCACGAAGCGGTCAACGGCATCGACCTGATCTACAGCAAGATCCAGATCACGGGCGCGCTGGCCACGTTGCGCTGCCTGCGCAGCGAGAGCGGCGAATGCCACTACACCGTGCTGTCCGGCTCGTGCGGCACCCGGCAGCTCAACTGCAAGCCGCCCATCACCGTGTTCTCCATGCGCGAGGGCGACACGCTCCTGCTTACGCGCCTGCCCGAAGACTTCACCAGTTGCGTCACCACCACGTCGGTCGCCCCGGATGACTGCGCCCGGCAGCTCGCCAGCGCGACTCCCGCCGCGCCCTGAACACGCCCTACAATCGGGCGCATCGACGGCGGGGAGTACGCGATGCGCTGGACACGTGGCAAGACCTGGGCGGGACTTCTGGCGGCACTGGCCATCACCAGCGCCAATGCGGCGACCGCCGTACCAACCAAGGGCGACACGCTGCTGTTACCCGATCGCGTATGGACGGCCGATGGCGACGCCGCGCACGCCGGCTGGGCGGTGCTGGTGCATGACGGCGCCATCGCCGCGGTGGGACCCGTCGACACCCTCAAGGCGCCAGCGGATGCGCAGCGCATCGCCCTGCCCGGCGCCACGCTCACGCCCGGCCTGATCGACCTGCATTCCCATGTGTTCCTGCATCCCTACAACGAAACGCTGTGGAACGACCAGGTACTGAAGGAGCCGCAGGATTACCGCACGCTGGAGGCCGCCGCCCATGCGCGCGCCACCCTGCTCGCCGGCTTCACCACGCTGCGCGACCTGGGCACCGAAGGAGCGGGCTTTGCGGATGTGTCGGTCAAGCGCGCCATCGACGAAGGCATGATTCCCGGGCCGCGCATGTTCGTCGCCACCCGCGCCATCGTGGCGACGGCCAGCTATGGTCCCGGGCCACGTGGATTCCGCCCTGACATCGACCTGCCCGGCGGCGCGCAGGAAATCAGCGGCGTGGACGAAGCCGTCCGCGCCACGCGCGAACAGGCCGGGCACGGCGCGGACTGGATCAAACTGTACGCCGACTATCGCGTAGGCGTGGACGGCAGCACGCAACCCACGCTGTCGCTGGCGGAAATGAAGGCCATCGTGGATACCGCGCATCTTTCGGGCCGCCCTGTCGCGGCGCATGCCTCCAGCGACGAAGGCGTACGCCTCGCGGTGGAGGCCGGCGTGGACAGCATCGAGCACGGCTACGGCGCGAGCGAGGCGACCTTCCGCCTGCTCAAGCAACACGGCACGGCGTATGAGCCCACGCTCACCGCCGTGGAATCCACGGCGCAATACTTCGAGCACTACGTGCCCGGCCAGAGCGAACCCACCGCGCGCATGAAGGAGGCCGAACGCGCCTTCCGCACCGCGCTCAAGCTTGGCGTACTCATCGGCAACGGCAGCGACGTGGGCGTGTTCACGCATGGCGACAACTGGCGCGAACCGGCCAATATGGTGCGCGATGGCATGACGCCACCGCAGGCCTTGCACGCCGCCACCAACGTCGCCGCGCGCATCCTGCGCCAGCAAGGCACATTCGGCCGCATCGCTCCCGGCCTGCGCGCGGATCTCGCGGCGTTCACGGGCGATCCCAGCGCGCACATCGACGATCTTCAGCATCCCGTCTTCGTGATGAAGGACGGCACCATCTACCGCACGCCAGCGACCACGCCATGACCGATATCCGCATCCGCCCCATCGAAGCACGCGACAACGCCGCCGTCGCCGGCATCATCCGCGCAGTCATGCCCGAGTTCGGCGCCGATGGTCCCGGCTTCGCCATCCACGATGCGGAAGTGGATGCCATGTACGAGGCCTACACGCGTCCACGCAGCGCGTACTTCGTGGTGGAGCGCGACGGCAAGGTGATCGGCGGCGGTGGCATCGCGCCGCTGGAAGGCGGCGACGCCGACGTATGCGAGCTGCGCAAGATGTATTTCCTGCCCGAAGCGCGCGGCGTCGGCGCGGGCAGCGCGATGATGCTGCGTTGCCTGGACGCGGCCCGCGCGCACGGCTTCCGACGCTGCTATCTGGAAACGCTCACCGGCATGGACGCAGCCAAGGCGCTTTATCTGCGCCATGGTTTTCGCGCCATCGCCTCGCCCATGGGCGGCACCGGGCATTTCAGCTGCGATCGGTTCTATCTGCGCGAAATTTAGGAATGCTCTCATCCCTTCGCCGAAGTGTGGCATCTGCTCCTGCAAGCTCGTAGGGTGTGCGGGCACTGACGCCGCGCATGGCGGCCATGGCGCACGGACATCAGGGGCGAGGCGCTTCAACCCGCCCGGGATGCATATCCCGTCGTCGTCAGTGCAGCACGCATCGGAGGGCCCACGGAATGAGCGCCCTCGCAGTGAACCGATCAGAGTACGTCCAGGAAAACCACCATGGCCCGTGACCACCGCGTTGGCACCTACATCAAGGAAGCACAGCCGTTCGCCCAACCCATCCTCGAACACCTGCGGGATCTGATTCACGAGGTCTGCCCCCAGGTTGAAGAGGACGTCAAATGGAGCATGCCCTTCTTCAACTACAAGGGTGCGCCCATCTGCTCGATGGCGGCATTCAAGCAGCACTGCTCGCTGGGCTTCTGGCGCTACAAGGACATCGTCGGCGCCAAGAACGACAACGGCATGGGCCAGTTCGGCAAGCTGACCTCGCTCAAGGACCTGCCGCCCAGCGACGTGCTCGTGGCCTATATCCAGAAGGCGATGGCGCTCAACGAGACGGGTGCGAAGTCCCGGCGCGCCCGGGCCGCGGCCAGGCCCGCGCCGCCGCTGCCCGATGACCTGGCGGCACAGTTCGCGAAAGAGGAACACGCCGCCGCCCGCAAGACCTACGAGGCCTTTCCGCCCGGCGCGCGACGCGAATACGTGGAGTGGATCAACGGGGCAAAGACCGACGCCACGCGCCAGAAGCGCATCGCCACTACACTGCAGTGGCTGGCCGAAGGTAAACGGCGCAACTGGAAATACGAGTAATGCTGAAAGCCCCCCGGCTCCATTTCGGAATCGATGACCCGGACGCTCCCGACGTCTCGCCATTGATCCGGGAGCTGGACGGCTATCTGGCGGAGCTTTACCCCACCGGCAACATACGGCCGGTGACGGCGCAGGAACTGAAGCAAGCCAATGTCACCTTTCTCACCGCGCGTGTCGACGGCACGCCGGTGGCCTGCGGCGCCATCGTGCGGCACGGCGACTACGCGGAAGTGAAGCGCATGTACGTGCTGCCAGCCTGCCGCGGGCTCGACCTGGGCAAGCAGCTCCTGGATGCTCTGGAAACGGAGATCGCGCGCACCGGTGGCAAGGTGGTTCGCCTGGAAACCGGCACCGCGCAGGCGGAAGCGCTGGAACTCTATGGGCACGCTGGTTATCGTCGCTGTCCACCGTTTGGTGAACATCGCGCCAACCCGCGCAGCATCTGCATGGAGAAAGCCCTCGCATGATCCGCATTGCCCATGGCGACGACGCCACTGCCGTGCACGACATCTACACGCCGTCGGTACTGCGCGGCGTGGAAACGTTCGAAACGGAACTGCCCGGCGTCGACGCCATGCGCGAACGCATCCTCGCGCGCCTGCGCCACTACCCGTGGATCGTGTGGGAGGAAGGTGGCCGCGTGCTCGCCTATGCCTATGCCAGCCGCTTCCGCGAACGCGCGGCGTATGACTGGATCGCCGAGACGTCCATCTACGTCCACGCGGACGCCCGCCGGCGCGGCATCGCCCGTCGCCTCTACGCCACCTTGCTCGACGCCATGCGCCTGCAGGGCATCAACCAGGCGGTCGGCGTGATCACCCTGCCCGGCCAGGGCAGCGTCGCCATGCACGAGGCCATGGGCTTTGCGCCCGCCGGCGTATGGCGCGGCGCGGGCTACAAGCTCGATGCCTGGTGGGACGTGGGCGTGTGGCAACTCGAACTGCAGGCGCCACAGAACCCGCCCCGCCGCGTGGTGCCGTTCGCGGAACTGCGCGAGACGCCGGACTGGGCCGCCCTGCTGCAGCGCGCCAACGCCTGACACCCTCCCGGCGCCCGCGCGGGCCCGGCCCCTCCTCGGCTACCATTGGCGTTTTGGCATTACCGAGGACGTTCCATGCAGCTCAACCAGGTCAAGGCGATCATCACCGGCGGCGCCTCCGGTCTCGGCCACGCGGTGGCCCAGTACCTTGTCGCCAACGGCGGCAAGGTGGCCCTGCTCGACGTGAACGAAGAAAAGGGCCAGGAAGCCGCCAAGGTGCTGAACGGCCATTTCTACCGCACCGACGTCACCTCCGAGGAAGGCGTGTCGGCCAACGTCGCCGCCGCCAGCGCCGCGATGGGCGGACTGAACGTGGTGGTGAACTGCGCCGGCATCCTGGGCGCGGGCCGCATGCTCGGCAAGGAAGGCCCGATGCCGCTCAACACCTTTGCCACCACGGTGATGGTGAACCTGGTGGGCAGCTTCAACGTCGCCAAGGCCGGCGCCGCCCTGATGCAGAACAACGAGACGGGCGAAGACGGCGAGCGCGGCGTGATCATCAACACCGCCTCCGTGGCCGCCTACGAAGGCCAGATCGGCCAGGCCGCCTACTCCGCGTCCAAGGGCGGCGTGGTCGGCATGACGCTGCCGATGGCGCGCGAGCTGTCGCGCTTCGGCATCCGCGTGGCGACCATCGCGCCGGGCATCTTCTGGACCCCGATGGTGGACGGCATGCCGCCGCAGGTGCAGGAATCGCTGTCGGCCTCCATCCCCTTCCCCTCGCGACTGGGCAAGCCGGACGAGTTCGCCAGCACGGTGGGCTTCATCCTGGGCAACCGCTACATCAACGGCGAAACCATCCGCCTCGACGGCGCGGTTCGTCTGGCTCCGAAGTAATCAGGGAATAGGGAATCGGGAATGGGGAATAGCAAAAGCCCCGCCCGCGTCTCGCTCCCTGCTCTTACTATTCCCTATTCACCATTCTCTATTCCCTCCAAAACATGAAAGCTTCCGACGTCAAGAAAGGCAACGTGGTCGAACACGATGGCACCGTCTACCAGGTGCGCGACATCGAGCGCAGCGCGCCCACCGCGCGTGGCGGTAACGTCACCTTCCGCTTCACCATGTATTCCATCCCCGGTGGCCGCAAGTTCGACCTGAGCCTGCGCGCCGACGACGATCTCAAGGAAATGGACCTGGTCCGCCGCGAGGCGAACTTCTCGTACATGGACGGCGAGGTCTTCGTGTTCATGGACAAGGAGGACTACACCCAGTACCTGCTCTCGCCGGAACTGGTGGGCGACAACGCGGGCTACGTGGTCGAGGACGTCGAGGGCTACTACGTGCAGCTCATCGACGACGCGCCGGTGGGCCTGCAGGTGCCGACCAGCGTCACGCTGACCGTGGTCGACACCGCGCCGGAACTGAAGGGCGCCAGCGCCACCAAGCGCACCAAGCCGGCCAAGCTCAACACCGGCATCGAAATCCAGGTGCCCGAATACATCACCAACGAAGAGAAGGTGTGGGTGAACACGCTGACGGGCGAGTTCGCCGGACGGGCTTGAGGGCAGGAACGAGGGGAGAGGAGTGAGAAGTGAGAGAAAGCCCGCCAGCGCGATGCTCCTCTCTCGCTCCTCACTACTCTTCACTCACTTCTCGCTCTTCTTGACGCCACGGCGGCGCTGCGGCACGTTCGCCACTTCCCTGTCAGGAAGCCATGCCGTGTCGCGCTCCCTTGCCCCGCATGTCCGCTGGTTTTCCCTCCGCCGCTGGCTGATGTCGCTGTGCCTGGCGGTCACGCTTTCGGCGTGTGCACCGGCGCCGGTGCGCAACCCCATCGCGCAATGGGTGCCCTCGCCCAACTTCGACGCGCGCCGCCCGGTGCTGATCGTCATCCATTTCACCAACGAGCAATCCGCCTCGCAGGCGCTGCATACGCTGCGTACGGCCAATAGCGGCGGCCCGGTGAGTGCGCACTATCTGGTCGGCAACGACGGCCGCATCTACCAACTGGTGGCCGACAGCGAACGCGCATGGCATGCGGGCGCCGGCCATTGGGGCACGATCACCGATGTGAACTCGGGCTCCATCGGCATCGAGCTGGACAACGACGGCGACTCGCCCTTCACCCAGGTGCAGATCGACAGCCTGCTGCGCCTGCTGGCCGACCTCACCGATCGCCTGCGCATTCCGCGCACGCAGATCATCGGCCACGAAGACCTCGCGCCGGGGCGCAAGGACGATCCGGGCCCGCGCTTTCCCTGGCAGCAGCTGGCGCAGGCCGGCTTCGGCCTGTGGCCGCAGGGGCCCTTGGTCGATCCGCCGCTCGGCTTCGATCCGTGGGCGGCGCTGGGCCTGATCGGCTATCCGCTGGATAACCGCGCCGCCACGGTGCATTCCTTCCATCACCACTTCCGTGGCATGGACGCCAGCGTCAGCGGCGACACGCTGGACGCGCAGGACCTGCGCATCCTGTACGCGCTGTCGCGGCAGCTCGGTGCCGGCAACGGCACACTCGTCGCACCATCGGGCTGACGGCCCGTCGATCCGTCGCGTTTGCTTCAGGCTGGTTGAGGCAAAATCCCTCGCGTCACCAAGGAGCTTTGCCGCGTCATGTCTTCGACGGGTTATTCGCTGCGCGCCACGGTCGTCGACAGCCTGCTCACCGCCAAGCGCCCGGACGTGCCGGTGCGCGTGGTCGTGCGCAATACCGCCGCGGTCATCCTGCCGCTGGCGATCGGCATTGCCACGGGGCATCCAGGGATCGGGCTGGGCATCGGCGCCGGCGCGCTCGACACCATGTTCTCGGATCAACCGGGCCCGTATCGCCAGCGCATGACGCGCCTGCTGCTGGCCTCGCTCGCCGCCGGCCTGGCCGCGCTGATCGGCTTTCTCACCGGCGACCAGTTGATTCCCATCCTGATCGCCACCGCCGCCTTCGGCTTCTTCGGCGGCCTGCTGGTGGTGTTCGGCGCGGACATGGCCCGCGTGGGCATGACCAGCATGATCCTGCTCGTGGTCACCGCCGCCACGCCACGGCCCTTCGCGGAGGCCCTGGGTGCGTCGGCGTTGATCTTCGCCGGTGGCCTGCTGCTTACGCTGTTCTCCGTCGCCGCGTGGCCATTGCAGCGCTATCGCCCCGAGCGGCATGCGCTGGCGGACGTGTATCGCGGCCTCGCCTCGCTCGCGCGCCAGCAGGAGCACGACGATGCCGACGTGCCCGCGCTCACCGACGCCATGACCACGCTGCAGCACACCCTGCTGGGCCGCCACCACGCGCGCGGTCGCGCCATGGAAGCCTTCGGCGTGCTGCTGGAGCTGGCCGAACGCATCCGCCTGGAACTCGTGGCGATGGCGGAACTGCGCGCCAACCCGACCATCCACGCCATGTTCCGTGGCGACGCCGCGCGCGTGCTGGCGGCCATCGCCGATGCGCTGGAAGCGGCCGAATCGCCGCAGCAGGCGGAGCACGCGCTGCAGACCCTGCAGGCCAGCGAGAACGCCTTGCTCGGCGATGGCGGCAAGGCGGACGGCCTGGCGACGCACATCCACGCGCTGTCGGGCCAGCTGGCCGCCGCGGTGCGCAACGCGAACTGGGCCGGCAGCCGCGGCGAACTGCGCGCCGCCGCCGCGGAAACGCCCTTGCCCGCCGCCCTGCGCAGCAGCTCGGCGCGCGCCACCCTGCGCGCCAATCTGACGCCGCATTCGGTGGCCTTTCGCCATGCCGTGCGCACCGCCATCACCTTGTCGGCCACGCTGCTGGTGTCGCGCGAACTCGGCCTGCCCCACGGTTACTGGCTGCCGATGACGGCGGCGATCGTGCTGCGCCCCGATTTCGCCGCCACCTTCAACTTCGGCCTGCTGCGCGTGGTCGGCACGGTGCTTGGCCTGGTGCTGACCACGGCGCTGCTGCATTTCACCCCGCACGAAGCCTGGGCGCACCTGGCCCTGATGGCCGTGCTGTGCATGGGCTTTCGCTACCTGGCCACCGCGCACTACGGCGTGGCGGTGGCGGCGCTGACCGGCACGGTGGTGATCCTGTTGTCGTTCGAGGGCGTGAACTCCAGCGACGCCGTGATGGATCGCGTGATCAACACCGCGCTGGGCAGCGGCATCGCCCTGCTCGCCTACGTGCTATGGCCCACCTGGGAGCGCGCACGCGCACGCGCCGCGCTGTCGGACATGCTCGACGCCTATGCCGACTACCTCAACGCGCTCGCCCGCCCGGAGCGCCGCGACGGCCGCCGCGAGGCGCGCACGGCGGCACGCACCGCGCGCAGCAACGCGCAGGCCTCGCTGGACCGCATGCGCGCCGAGCCCGGTACGCCCGTGCAGCTGCTGGAACTGGCCAATGCGCTGTTCGCCAACGGCAACCGCCTAGCGCGCACGGCGATGACGCTGGAAGCGCTGATCGACGATCACCCCAGCCTGCCGGAAACGGCGGAAATGTGCTCCTTCGTCGATCACGCCGCCGGCGCGCTGCACGCCATCGCCAACGCCTTGCGCGCCCACCGCGCGCCCGAGCAGTTGCCCGACCTGCGCGGACTGCAACGCACCTTCGCCGCCCTGCTCACCATGGCCGAGGACCGCCAGGCCGCCGAACTGCTCACGCGCATCAGCGACCGGCTGGTGGACAACGTGAACACGCTGGCGCACATCACGGGGCGTAGTCCCAACAAGTCCACGGCGACGGTGTAGGGACCTGTTCAAGAACTCGCGCTGGCGTCCAATGTCCTCACCGTCATTCCGGCGCAGGCCGGAATCCAGTAGCGGAAGCGCCCGGTTTTCGCCGTGACGTCAAAACCTTTTGCCTTTCTGCGAAAACCGTACTGTAAGGCCACTGGATTCCGGCCTGCGCCGGAATGACGGTGAGGGGAATGAATTTCACGGAGATCGTGAAATGGCCGGTGGAACCCGTAAAACCTCAGGCCCCGACACGCCGCCTCACGGCGTCGATATCACGCACCGGCCGCACCTCGATACGCCCGGTGCGTGCCCACGGAAATTCCGAGGCGATGCGCACGGCCTCGTCCATGTCCGCCGCCTCGATCAGGTTGAAGCCGCCGAGGTATTCCTTGGCTTCGGCGAACGGGCCGTCCATCACGCTCATCTTGTTGTCGCGCACGCGCAGCGACTTGGCCTGGTTCGGCCCTTCGAGCTGCATGGAGTCGAGCAGGTGGCCCTCAGCGCGCAGTTCGTCGGCATGCACGAAGCAGCCGTGCATCATCTTGTCGAACTCGCCTGCCGGCAGGGCGTCGAGCAGGGCGTCGTCGTTGTAGATCATCACCAGGAACTTCATGTTGCCTCCCGTGGCAAGCAAGTGCGATCGCGACCGACATCATGACGGCAGAAGCTTGCGGTTGCATGTGCGTAACGGCGGGTATTCATTCCACGGCCATGCCCCGGCAATCTCGCCGCCCCTGAGCGGAGCAATCCCGGCACCAAGCCAGCCCCGCCCGCTTACGCTGCACCGCGCCGAGACGGCGCCCCGGCCGTGGCATACACTCGGGAACATGCTCAAGATCGATACGCACGCCCACATCCTGCCCCGCGACTGGCCGAACCTGGCCGCCAAGTACGGGGACGATCGCTTCCCCGTGATGATCCACAACGACGGGCGCCATCGCATCTACAAGGACGGCAAGTTTTTCCGCGAGGTGTGGGAGTCCGCCTTCGATCCACAGCAGCGCATCGACGATTACGCGCGGTTCGGGGTGAGCGTGCAGGTGGTCTCCACCGTACCGGTGCTGTTCTCCTACTGGGCGCCGGGCTACCAGGCGCTGGAGCTGCATCGCCACCTGAACGACGACATGGCGCGGATCTGCAACGACCATCCGCGCCACTACGCCGGTATCGGCACCGTGCCGCTGCAATCGCCGGAGCTGGCCATACGCGAGCTGGAGCGCTGCATCGACGAGCTCGGCCTGCAGGGCGTGCAGGTGGGCTCGCACTGCAACGAGTGGAACCTCGACGCGCCGGAGCTGTTCCCCTTCTTCGAGGCCGCGGCCGATCTCGGCGCCGCGATCATGGTGCATCCCTGGGACATGATGGGCGCCGCCAGCATGCCCAAGTACTGGCTGCCGTGGCTGGTGGGCATGCCCGCCGAGCAGTCGCGCGCAGGCTGCTGCCTGGTGTTCGGCGGCGTGCTCGAACGCCTGCCCAAGCTGCGCGTGATGCTGGCCCACGGCGGCGGCAGCTTCCCCTGGTCCATCGGCCGCATCGAGCACGGCTTTCGCATGCGCCCGGACCTGGTCGCCACGGACAACCCGCGCAACCCGCGCGAATACCTCAAGCGGCTGTATTTCGACTCGTGCGTGCACGACCCGCAGGCCTTGCGCTATCTCCTGGATGTGACCGGGGTCGAGCGCGTGATGCTGGGGACCGATTATCCTTTCCCGCTGGGGGAACAGCATCCGGGCAGCGGCATCGAGTCACTCGGGCTCGACCAGGCCGCCCGCGCGCAGCTCTTCCACGGCACCGCCCTGGAATGGCTGGGGCTGCCGCTACAGCGTTTCCAACCTCACACCCTCTCACAGGAAAAGGCATGAGCTTCTTCCGCAATACGGTAATCGCCGGCGCCCTCGTGCTCAGCGGAGCCGCGCAGGCCGGCGACGTCAGCATGGCCGGCGGCAGCGTCACCTTCCGCACGCCGGACCAGTGGGTAGACATCCTGGAAACCGACAGCGACCCCGAGGCACGCGTCTTCCAGGTGCCCGACCCCTCGCCCAACGGCAGCAACAGCCTTGCCCGCATTTCCGTCACGGTAAAGCAGGTCGGCAACAGCAGCGAGTTCCAGCAGTACGTGGCCAGCGCCATGAGCAAGGCCAAAGCGCTCACCGGCTACCAGGCCGCCAGCGGCGGCGCGGCGGACAACTTCGTCTACACCGCGCAGGAAAACGGCGCGCAGTACAGCTACAGCGAACGCTACTGGCTCAAGAACAACCACGCCATCCAGCTGCGTTGCGTGCGTCCCAGCCAGGCCGGCGCGGCGTGGCAGTCGGCGTTCGACAAGGGTTGCAACGACATCGCCGCGTCCCTGAAGTAAGCCGTTCCTTCGCGTCGTGCCGCCGTCGGCACGACGCTTCCGCAAGAGACTCCCCGATGTCCGCTCCCTACGAAGCCACCCTTGCCTGGGCGCAGGCCCAGGATGCCGCCGACCCGCTGCGCGGCTTTCGCGACGAATTCCTGATTCCTCCGCACGAGGGCCGCGACAGCCACTATTTCTGCGGCAACTCGCTGGGCCTGCAGCCGCGTGCCGTGCGCGACGCGCTGGGTGCGGAACTGGACGACTGGTCGAACCTCGCGGTGGAAGGCCACTTCAAGGGCCGCCTGCCGTGGATGGACTACCACGAGTTCGTGCGCGACGACCTCGCCGCCGTGGTGGGCGCGCAGCCGTCCGAAGTGGTGGCGATGAACACGCTGGGCGTGAACCTGCATCTGATGATGGTGAGCTTTTATCGCCCCACGCCGGAGCGCCACGCCATCCTGATCGAGGCGGGCTCGTTTCCCACCGACCGTTATGCGGTGGAATCGCAGGTGCGCTTCCACGGCTACGACCCGGCCACGTCGCTGATCGAACTGCAGGGCGACGAAGCGAACGGCACGATTTCCATGGATGCCATCGAGCGCGTGCTGGCCGAGCACGGTTCGCGCATCGCGCTGGTGATGCTGCCCGGCGTGCAGTACCGCACGGGCCAGGCGTTCGATCTCGCGGCCATCACGCGACTGGCCAGTCGCCACGGTTGCATGGTCGGCTTCGACCTGGCGCACGCGGTGGGCAATCTGCCGCTGCAATTGCACGATGTCGGCTGCGACTTCGCCATCTGGTGCAGCTACAAATACCTCAACAGTGGCCCCGGCGCCGTCGGCGGCGCCTTCGTGCACGAGCGCCACGCGCGCACCACGCTGCCGCGCTTCGCCGGCTGGTGGGGGCACGACAAGACCACGCGTTTCCAGATGGGACCGCAGTTCGTGCCCACCTACGGCGCGGACGGCTGGCAGCTGAGCAACCCGCCCATCCTCGCGCTGGCGCCGCTGCGCGTGTCGCTGGAGATGTTCGTGCGCGCCGGCATGTCCAACCTGCGCGAGAAATCACTACGCCTTACCGGCTATCTGGAATGGCTGGTGCAGACGCAGCTGGGCGACGTGCTGGAGGTGGTGACGCCAAGCGACCCGCAACGCCGCGGCTCGCAGCTTTCCATCCGCGTGCAGGGTGGCCGCGCGCGTGGCCGTTCGCTGTTCGAGTATCTGATGGAGCACGGCATCGTCGGTGACTGGCGCGAACCGGACGTGATCCGCATTTCACCCACGCCGCTCTACAACCGCTTTGCCGATTGCGTGGCGTTTGCCGAAGCCACGCGACGCTGGGTGCAGCGGGGATAATTACGCGGCGCGCCGCGCCAGCGCGTCGCCGACGAAAGCCAGCGCGCACAGCCCAAGGCCGACGACGCACACGCCTGTCCATCCCGCCAAGGCCCACGCACTGCCGGCCACCACGGCGCCCGCGCCGCCGCCGATGAAGAACACGCCGACGAACAAGCCATTCAAGCGGCTGCGCGCGGCCGGATCGAGCATGTTGATGGCGCGCCGGCCCAAGGTCTGATCGCCGATGGCGCCAGCATCCAGCACGATGGCCGCCACCACCATCAGGCCCAGCGCCAGCGACGGATGGCCGGCAACATCCAGCCCGAACCAGCCCGCTCCCGCCACGCCCGCCAGCACAAAGCCAGCCGTCGCCACCACGTGGGCAATCGGCATGCCCACCACGCTGTAGCCGCGATCGCCCGCCTTGCCCGCCAATGGCGCGACCACCGTGCCGGCGACTCCCGCCAGCGCGAACCAGGCAAGCCCGCGGCTGTCCAGCAGGAACGGCGCCTGCACCAGGCGCAATGCAATGCCCGTCCAGAAGGCGCTGAACGCTGCCATGACGACGGCCGCCGATACCGCATACCGCCGCAACACTCGCTCATCGCGCCACAGCGACCACAGCGACGCGATCAACGCGCGATACGAGGCATGCACCGGCGGCTGTCGCGTGGGCAGCGCAAACCACAGCGCCACGGCGAGCAGCACGTCGAAGAGGGCCAGCAAGCCGTAGCAGGCGCGCCATCCCCACGTGCCTTCGACCAGGCTCGCGAACGGCCGCGACAGCAGGATGCCAAGCATCACGCCGCTCATCACATTGCCCACAGCGCTGCCGCGATGCTCCGGCCGGGCCATGGCCGCCGCCAGCGGCACAAGGATCTGGATGGCGCATGAGGTCGTGCCCGCCACGCACACCGCGAGCAGCAGCCACCACGCCTGCTGCGCCACGGCGGCGGTGCCCAGCGCCAGCGCACAGGCCACCAGCGTGATCGTGGTCAGGCGGCGATTCTCGAACAGGTCCGCCAGCGGCACGAGGAACAACATGCCCACCGCGTAACCGAGCTGCGGAAGCATGGCCACTAGGCCGGTCAGCGACGCCGGCAAGTGCACGGCTCGCGCCACGGGACCCGCCAAGGGCTGCGCCGCCGTGAGGTTGATGATGATCACGCCCACCGCAAAGGCGAACAGCAGCGTCAGCGGCGTGGTGAGTTCCGCCGGCGCGTCATCCGCGGCGACTTCGATACGGCGATGGGAGCGATATTCCATGAGCTGGGGCCTTGCCATTCGACAGGCCTTGGATGCTAAATACGCCCACGACATAACAACAGTGAATAATATTCATAACTTTCATGCGTACTTCGCATGATGTGATGAAGCCATCCGCATGAACACGCGAGACGTCAAAGCCTTCATGGCCGTGGTCGACACGGGCTCCATCGTGCAGGCCGCCGCCCTGTTGCACCTCACCCAGCCGGGCGTGACACGTCGCGTGCAAAGCCTGGAAGCCCTGCTGGGCATTGAGCTGCTGGATCGCCAGTCCAAGCCGCTGCGCCCCACCGCGGCAGGGCGCGAGATCTACCAGAAAGGGCGGGATCTGCTGCATGCGGAAGCGAGCCTGCTCGCGCTCGCCCGCGCCGACACGGAGCCCACCGGCGAGTTCCGGCTGGGCGTGCCGCCCTATCTCGCCGAGCGCGCGCTCGCGGCGCCGGTCGATCAGCTGCGCGCCCGCTTCCCCGGCCTTACCTTGCGCATCCAGGCCGCCTGGTCGCCCGGGCTGGTGGAGCAGGTCGAGCAAGGGCTGCTGGATGTCTCCGCCGTCCTGCTGTCGGAAAGCTCGCCACCGCCGCAGGGCATGATCACGCACGCCTTCGACCGCCAGCCGATACGCATCGTGGCGGCGCCTTCGCTGGGTTTGCGCGGCCGCGTGTCGCTCAAGGATCTGTCCGCGTTTCCGTGGGTGCTCAGCCAGAACGGATGCGGCATGCGTTCCACGCTTCGGCGCGCGATGGAAGAGCGCGGCCTGCCCTGCAACGTCGGCATCGAAGCATTCGGCGCGGACCTGCAGCTGTCGCTGGTGGCGCGTGGCGCGGGCATCGGCATCGTCACGCCGGACCTGCTGGCGGCCAGTCCTTACCGCAAGCAGGTCCGCGTGCTCACCATCACCGACTTCCAATTGGACATGGTCGCCTGGCTGATCCACCGCGCCCTGCCGCCGCGTCTCGATGCACCGGTGGCGGTGCTGCTGGAACAGCTCAAGCTGATCACTTCGCAACGGCCACCGTCGCGCCGAGCCAGCGATACGGGCTGAGCATCAACCGACGCGGCTCTCCGGATGCCGCACCTGCCCTTCCCCGCGCACCACGAAACGCTCGATGGTCAGCGACTCCGCGCCCATCGGGCCGTAGGCATGCAGGCGCGTGGTCGAGATGCCGATCTCCGCACCCAGCCCCAGCTGCCCACCGTCGGAGAAGCGCGAGGACGCATTGACCATCACCACTGCGGAGCGCAGTGACTGCACGAATCGCCGTGCCGCCGCGTCGTCGGTGGTGGCAATGACTTCGGTGTGGTCCGAGCCGTAACGGCGGATATGGGCGATCGCCTCGTCCAGGCTGTCCACCACCCGCACGGCGATCACCAGGTCGAGAAATTCGGCGGCGTAATCGTCATCCGTGGCGACGCTGGCATCGGGCACGAGCGCGCGCGTGACATTGTCGCCTTTCAGCACCACACCGCGTTCACCCAGCGCGGCGGCGGCGCGCGGCAGGAAATCCTGCGCCACATCGCGATGGACCAGCAGGGTTTCCAGCGCATTGCAGACGCCCGGCCGCGATGTCTTGCCGTCGACCAGCAGGTTCAAGGCGAGCGCGAGGTCGGCGGACGCATCGACGTATAGATGGCACACGCCCTTGTAATGCTTGATCACCGGTACGCGCGCATGCTCGGTGACGAAGCGGATCAGCCCCTCGCCGCCACGTGGAATGGCGAGGTCCACGATGTCGCTCAGCTGCAGCAGTTCGATCATGGTCTCGCGGCGAAGATCCTCCACCAGCGTCACGGCCGCTTCGGGCAGGCCGTGCGCGCGCAAGGCTTCGTGCAGGGCTGCGGCAATCGCCCGATTGGAATGGATGGCCTCGGAACCTCCGCGCAGGATCACCGCATTGCCGGCCATCAGGCACAGCGCGGCCGCATCGGCGGTCACGTTGGGACGCGCTTCGTAGATCATCGCCACCACGCCCAGCGGAATGCGCACGCGCTCCACCACGACGCCATTGGATAGCGTGTCACGGCGCGTGATGTTGCCCACCGGATCGGGTAGCGAGGCAACGTCGCGCAGCGCCTGAACGATGCCGGCCACGCGTGCCGCGTCCAGGCGCAGACGGTCGAGCATCGCACCCTGCACGCCCTTCTCGGCGGCCGACCGCACATCCTCCGCATTCGCCTGAAGGACAGCGTCCGTTCGGCGCGACAAGGCATCCGCCATATCGTTCAACAGCGCCCGCTTCGCCGCGGTATCGAGCATCGCCAACCGTGGCGCCGCATCGCGGCAGGCCAGCGCCAGTGAACGGATGTCGCTCATGCGTCGATGTCTCCGATGGTTTCGATCTCGGCCAGCGGAGCAAGGTCGTCGCGATGGACGATCTCCGCGCCATAGCTGTAGCCCAGCACGGCGTCGATGTCGCGGCTGTGCCTCCCGGCCACGCGCTTCACCTCGGCCGCGCCGTACTGGCACAGCCCGCGTGCCACCGCATGACCGGCGGCGTCGACGATCTCCACCAGGTCGCCGCGATGGAATTCGCCTGCCGCCTCCAGCACGCCACCCGGCAACAGCGAAGCGCGACCGCTCGCCAGCGCTCTGGCTGCACCCTCATCGACGCGAATACGCCCCGGCGCCGCCGGTGCGTGGCGCAGCCAGTACTTGCGCGCCTGCATGCGGCTGCGGCCGGCCTCGAAATACGTGCCCTGCAGCCGATCGTGCGCCAGCGCGGCGACGGCAGCATCGTTCCTGCCACTGAACAGCGCGGTGGGAACGCCAGCCGCCGCGGCCTTGGCGGCGGCTTCCAGCTTGGTGCGCATGCCGCCCGTGCCCACGGCGCTGCCGCTGCCGCCCGCCATCGCGAGGATGTCCGGCGTCAGCGACGCGACCCGCGCCAATGGCACGGCCATGGGATCGCGGCGCGGATCGGCCGTGTACAGCGCATCGATATCCGAGGCGATCAGCAACAGGTCGGCATCCACCAGCGCCGCCACGATGGCGGCGAGGTTGTCGTTGTCGCCCAACTTCAACTCATCGACGGCAACGGTATCGTTCTCGTTCACCACCGGCAGGACATCGAGCGCCAGCAGTTCGCGCAAGGTGGTGCGCGCATTGAGATAGCGGCGCCGGTTGCGCAGGTCGTCATGCGTCAACAGCACCTGCGCGACAGGGCATGGGCTCAAGGACTGCCACAACGCGATCATCGGGGCCTGCCCCAGCGCGGCCAGGGCCTGTTTCGCGGCGAGGTCGCCGCCGCTGGGCGCATGCGCGCGCAACTGCGCGCGGCCCGCCGCCACCGCCCCGGAAGACACCAGCACCACTTGCCGGCCCGCGGCACGGCTCGCCTGGATAAAGGCCGCGAGAGCCGCGGCATAGCGTGGCGTGAGGCCGCCGCCATCGGCCGCCAGCAGGTTGCTGCCCACCTTGAGCACGGCCCGCCGCCACGCGGGTAACGCCTGTACGGGCATGGCCTGTTCGTGCTGCGCGCCGCTCATGCCTCGGCCTCCACGGGAGCATCGATACGGTCGCCGTGGCTGCGGGGCGACGACACCACCAGCATCCGTAATTCCGCCCCGCTGTCATTGCGAGCCTGGTGGGCAGCGCCCGGCGGCACGTGCAGGCCGTGTTCCGCTGCGAGGCGATGGCGCTGGCCGTCCAGTTCCAACGTCAGTTCGCCCTGCAGCACATAGAAGAACTGCCGCGAACGCGCGTGCCGGTGGCGCGCCTCCCATGTGCCGGGAGGCATGCGCTCCTCGATCACGCTAAGGTCATCGCCGGCCAGCAGATGCCAGCCGTCGCAACCTTGCCCCCAGCGGTAGTGTTCGGCATTCCCCGTACTGACGGTCCCCATGCCGATTCTCCGTTTAGCCGTCCAGACGGCTGAGTCTATCGCGCAAGGCATCCAGGCGCAGGTCGTGGCCCGAACCGGGCGACACGCGGGCCGCCAGGCTGGCTTCGGGCGTACGCCCCTCGCCGGCCGAGGCCGCCGCGTCCGCCGCCGCACGATAGGCGTCACGGAACGGCACGCCCGCCGCCGCCTGCTCGATGGCCACGTCGGTGGCATACATGGCCGGCTCGATGGCGGCGCGCATGGCCGGTTCGTTCCATTCCATGCGGGCCAGCAGGTCGGGCACCAGTTCCAGCGCGGCCAGGCCGTGACGGCAACCGTGGAACAGCGAGCCCTTGGAGAACTGCAGGTCGCGCTGGTAGCCGGAGGGCAGCGACAGCAGCTGCTCGATCTCGGTGCGGGCCGCCGCCACGCTGGCGTAGCTGGCGCGCAGCAGTTCCACCACGTCCGGGTTGCGCTTGTTCGGCATGATCGAGCTGCCTGTGGTGTATTCGGACGGCAGCTTCACGAAATTGAATTCCGCCGTGGTGAACAGCGAGAGATCCCACGCCAGGCGGCGCACGTCGAGCAAGGCACCGGCAATGGCTTCGAGCACGGCCATCTCGAACTTGCCGCGCGAAAGCTGCGCGTAGATCGGCGACACCTGCATGCGGGCGAAGCCCAGCGCCTGCGTGGTGTGCTCGCGGTCCAGCTTGAGGTTCACGCCGTAGCCTGCGGCGGTGCCCAGCGGATTGGCATCGATCAGCAGCGCGGTCTGCTGCGCACGCAGGGCGTTGTCGATAAAGCCTTCCGCAAAGCCCGCGAACCACATGCCGGTCGACGACACCACGGCGCGCTGCAGATGGGTGTAGCCCGGCAGCGGAATCGCCGGCTGGGCGGCACGGTCGAGGCAGACCTTCGCGATGGCACGGCAATGCTGCTCCAGTTCGGCCAGTTTTTCCTTCAGCCACAGGCGCGTCGCGACCAGGATCTGATCGTTGCGGCTGCGCCCGGTGTGAACACGGCGACCGGCATCGCCCAGGCGCTCGGTCAGGCGCGCCTCGATGGCCGAATGTCCGTCTTCATAGCGGTCGTCCAGCACGAAGTGGCCGGCGCGGAAATCCTCCGCCAGCACGTCCAGCTCGCGCTTGAGCGCTGCCGCCTCATCGGCGCTCACCACGCCGATATTGGCCAGGCCTTCGACATGCGCCTTGCTCGCGGTGATGTCGTGCAGGAAGAACTCGCGGTCCAGCAGCACGTCGTCGCCGGCGAGAAACGCCATGATGCGCGCGTCGATCTTGATGTTGGATTTCTGCCAGAGGGGTTGCGTCATAAAAAATCCTTGGAAACGAGGAATGAGAAGTGAGAAACGAGAGAAAGCCAGGGCTGCAGCACCTCTCTCTACTCACTCCTCTTAACTCACTTCTCGCTCTTGAATGGGGATCGCCGTGTACTCGTCCACGCCCATGGCGCGGTTGATGTTCTGCATGGCCTGGGTCGCCGCGCCCTTCAACAGGTTGTCCAGCGTCGCCACCACCACCACGCGCTTGCCGTCGTTGGACACGGCAAAACCACCGATGTCCACGTGGTGCTTGTGCGCGATGTGGCTGACCCAGGGCGCTTCGTCCACCACATGCACCAGCTTCTCGCCTTCATACGCGGCCTTGAAGCGATTGACGATGTCCTCGCGCTTCACCTGGCGGGCCAGATAGAGATTGGTGGTGACGGTAAGGCCACGGAAATGCGGCGCCACGTGCGGCATGAATTCCACCGGCACGTTGAGGTGACGGCTCGCTTCCTTCTCGTGCATGTGGCCGGTCAGCGAGTACGGCATGAGGTTGTCGCGCAGCTTCTCCGGGTCGTTCTTGTCCGACGGCGTGGTGCCGGCGCCCGAGTAGCCCGACACGCCGAAGCTCACCGGCGGCGCCGCCAGCAAGTCCTTCAGCGGCGCGATGGAAAGCTGGATCGCCGTGGCGTAGCAGCCGGGATTGCTGATGCGCTTCTCGCCGCGCCAGCGATCACGCGTCAGTTCCGGCAAGCCGTAGTACCACTTCTCGTTGAAGCGGTAGTCGGCCGACAGATCCACGATCAGCGTATCGGGCTTCGCCTTGTCGATGGCCTCGACGAACGGCGCCGCCTTGCCGTTGGGCAGGGCGAGCACCACGACGTCCGCGCCCTGCGCGGCCACCGCGTCGGCATCGAGGTTGACGTAGCGCAGATCGCCGGAGAAACCGGCCACGTGGTCAGCTACGCGCTGGCCGTCCAGTTCGCGCGAAGAAACGAACGCCAGTTCCAGCGCGGGATGCGCCGCCACCAGGCGGATGAGTTCGGCGCCGGTGTGGCCGCGTGCGCCGACGATACCGATGCGATGCTTGGTTCCACTCATGATTCAGTCCACCAGGGTCGGCTGGCGCTGGGCGCAATGCGCGACGCAGCGGGCGATCGTGTCAAAGTCCTCGATGCCGTACCAGAACACTTTCCAGCGCGGCTGCTTGAGGCAACCATCCGATTCGGCGTAGTAGAAGTGATTGACCGTGTTGCCGTGGCGCGAGCGCCAGAACAGCTGCGGATTCTCCTCGCGCATCACCTGCCACACGGCGCGGCCCAGGCCTTCGCCCTGCGCATCATCAAGCACGGCGAACTTATCCAGGTACGGCAGGCCGTCTTCCAGAGTGAGGATCATCGCCGTGCGGTAGTTCTCGCTCACGTAGATGCGGAAGGGCTTGGTGCGTTCGAAGTAATCCGGCACCAGCGCGCGGCCGAAGCTCGATTCGACCAGCTCGCGCATGCGCGCCAGGTCGATGCCTTCCCACGACTCGAAGCGCTTCACCTTTTCGCCGCGACGCACCAGCGTGCCCGAGCCCTTGTGCGTGAACAGCTCCTTGGCCAGCTCCGAGGGCTTGGTGATGGATACCGACGAGGTCAGCGGCAGGTCGTTCAGCAGATCGGCGATCTGCTCGATCTTCAGACGCATGCCGCCGTTGATCCAAGGCTGCGACATCAGGTGTTCGAACTCGGTGCTCAGGTTGATCGAGTCGATGATGTTGCCCTTGTCGTCCAGCAGGCCGCCGGTGCCCGTAAGGAAAACGATCTTGTACGGCTGCAGCACGCGCACCAGTTCGTTGGCGGCGAAATCCGCGTTGACGTTGAGGATCTGGCCCTCCTCCGTCTCGCCCAGGCTGGCGATGACCGGGATGGAACCGGCACGCAGGCTGGCCTCGATCGGCGCAAGGTTGATGCTGCTCACCTTGCCCACCAGGCCGTAGGTATCGCGATCCAGATAGCTTGCGGTGAACACGCCCGACAGCACCGAGGTGGCGCGCGTATCCATGGTCTGCAGCGCCTCGACCAGGCGCAGGTTCTGGTCCTGGAACACTTTGCGCACGATGGCGAGCGCCTTGGGCGTGGTCACGCGCAGGCCGTTCACCGTGTGCTTCTCGATGCCGGCGGCGGAAAGCTCTTCGTCCAGCTGCGGGCCCGCGCCATGCAGCACGATGGGCGTCAGGCCCACCTGCTGCAGGAAGGTCAACGAGGACGTGAGCGCCGGCAGGTCGTCGCGCAGCACCGCGCCGCCAACCTTCACCACGGCGAAGCGCTTGGCGTCGAGCTGCGAGAAGCGCTTGAGGTATTGCTGGATCTCCTTCGCGCTGCCCATGCTCGAAAGCAGGCGGACGATGGTTTTCCGGGTGTGCTTGTGGGCTTCCACAGTGGTTTAACTCTTATCGATGAGGCGGTAGATGGTGTCGGCGTAGTGCTTGAGCTGGTCCAGCGAGACCCACTCGTCGGCGGTGTGCGCCTGGGCGATGTCGCCGGGGCCGTAGACGAAGCTGATGTAGCCGGCGGCGGAGAACAGCGCCGCTTCCGTCCAGAAGTCCACGGCATTGCCGATGGGGATGTTCAGCTCGTCGGCCAGGTCGCGCGCGGCCAGTCGGCGCGCTTCCGCCGTGGCCGTGTCGCCGGCCGGCAGCGAATCGCCGCGGAACAGTTCCTCGAACGACACCGGCTGCGGCTCGACCAGCGTGCGGAACGTCTCCAGCAGCTGATCCGGCGCCATGGTCGGCAGTGGACGGAAACCGAAACGCACGTCCGCCGACGGAGCGATCATGTTGGCCTTGATGCCGCCATCGACGCGGCCGATGTTGAAGCGCAGGCCGGTCAGCCCGCCGAAGCGTTCGTGCGCCTGCTTCTCCACGTAGTCGAGCGCGGCGGCGCCCCAGCGCACCGCCTGGTGCACGGCGCTGTCGCTGGGTTTCTGCTCGCCCGAGGCGTGGCCTGCGCTGCCCTTGAAGCGCATGTGCACCGAATGGATGCCACGATGCGCCAGCACCGCCTCGCCCTTGGTGGGCTCGGCCACGATGACGGCGTCGTAGGCGGGCTTGTCCTTGAGGAAGCCGGCGATGCAACGCGGATCGTTCGCTTCCTCGTCGGTGGACAGCAGCAGCGCCATGTCGCCCTGGGTCACGTTGGCGACGGCGACGAGTGCGGCGGCTGCGCCCTTGATGTCGCACGCGCCGAGGCCGATGGCGCGGTCTTCGGTCACGCGCAGCTCATGCGGATTGGCCGTCCAGTGCGGCGAATCCGGTACGGTGTCCAGGTGCACGTTGAACAGCAACCGGGGCGTGCCACGCACGGCGTACAGCGTCACGGCGCCGGCGCCGTAATCGGTCACGGTGACGTCGAAGCCCGGCAGGTTGTCCCGCAGGTAATCGAAGATGCCGCCGGGGCCGATCTCGCGCGGCGGATTGCGCGTGTCGTAGCTGACCAACGCGCGAAGATGTCGAAGGGTGTCGTCCAGTAGTGCGCTCATGAAGTCCGTCGTTGTCGATGCGTCGCCGTGCCCGTCAGGAACGGGCCGCTTGATAGATTCCAGGCCGATAGATTTCCATCAGCGTGTCGGGGCGCGAAGGCGCGGTAAAACCGTGCCGGGCGTAGAGCTCGTGCGCGTCGAAGGTGGCGAGCGTGAAGCGGCGCAAACCCTGCAGGTCAGTGTGCGCCATCACCGCCTCCACCATCTGCTTGCCGTAGGCCTTGCCGCGATGCTCGGGCAGCACGAACACGTCCACCAGGTTGGCGAAGGTCGCGTAGTCGGAAATGACCCGAGCAAACGCCACCTGGCTGCCGTTGACGTAACCGCCGAAGCACAGCGAATGTTCAATCGAACGGCGCACCGTCGACAGCGGGATGCCCTGCGCCCAGGTCGACCCGGTCGAAAGGAATCCATGGATCAGCGCGAGATCGAGCTGACCCTTGTCGGTGGAGATACGCAGTTTGCCATCCATCACGCTGTGCCCCAGGCCTTGGCTTAGCCGCGGTTGACTTCCGCCCACAGCGTGCTGCTCATGCCGAACAGCTTGATGAAGCCTTCGGCCTCTTCCACGCCCCAGTCCGCCGACTGCGCGTAGGTCGCGCCCTTGGCGTTGAGGATGTGCGGCGAGCGCACTTCCACCGCCGTCACCTGCGCGCCGGAGGTTTCCAGCACCACTTCGCCGTTGACCTGGCTCTGGCTGGAGGCAAGGTAGGCTTCCAGGTCGGTCTTGATCGGGTCGTGGAAGAAGCCCTCGTACACCACTTCCACCCACTTGCGCGCCACTTCCGGCTTGAAGCGGTTCTGCTGCTTGGTCAGCACGGCCTCTTCCAGCGCGCGATGCGCGGCGAGCAGCGAGATCAGGCCCGGCGCTTCGTACACGATGCGGCCCTTGAGGCCGATGGTGGTGTCGCCGGTGTACATGCCACGGCCCACGCCATACGGCGCGAACAGTTCATTGAGCTTGGCCAGCAGCTTGGCTCCCGGCAGCTTCTCGCCATTGAGCGACACGGCCTCACCCTTCTCGAAGCCCAGGGTGACGGTGAGCTTTTCGGACGGCCATTCGGCGCGCGGCTTGCACCAGCCGCGGGCGCCCTCGCCCGGGGTCTTCCAATGATCGATCTCGCCGCCGGACAGCGTCACGCCCAGCAGGTTCTCGTTGATGGTGTAGCTCTTCTGCTTGGCGCGAACCTCGAAGCCGCGTTCTTCCAGATACGCCTGCTCGTAGGCGCGGGTCTGGGTGTGCTCCTTCTGAATCTCGCGGATCGGCGCCACGATCTGGTAGTCGCCCAGCGCCTTCACGGCCAGGTCGAAACGCACCTGGTCGTTGCCCATGCCGGTGCAGCCGTGCGCGATGGCCTTGGTGCCCAGCTCCTTGGCGCGGGCGATGGCCGCGTCCACGATCAGGTAGCGGTCGGACACCAGCAGCGGGTACTGGCCCTGGTAGGCCTCGCCGGCCTGCACGAAGGGCTTCACGAAGCCGTTCCAGATCGCCGGGCCGCCGTCCACGGTGACGTGGCTCGCCACGCCCAGCTCCTTGGCGCGCTGCTCGATATAGGCGCGTTCCTCGGCATCCACGCCGCCGGTGTCGGCGAACACGGTGTGCACGGCCCAGCCGCGCTCCTTGAGGTAAGGCACGCAGAAGCTGGTGTCGAGGCCACCGGAGAAGGCGAGAACGATGTCTTTGCTCATGACTTGCGGATCCTGGAATGGAAGGCTAAACGGATAAATGATTAGGCAGATTCAACCACGATGCACGGTTCCACGCGCACCGGAAAGTTCACGGAATTGGCAATGAAGCAGGCATGATGCGCGGGGTCGTGCGCCGCCTCGGCCTTGGCGGGGTCGCTGTCAGCGCTGATGGTGACCACCGGATGCAGCACCACTTCGGTGAAGCGGCCGCCATGCACGGTGGTTTCCATGCTGCCTTCGGCGCTGTCGACGTAGGCCGTCACCACCACGCCCGCCAGCACCGCCTGGTGCAGGTACGACAGCATGTGGCAGGTGGATAGCGCCGTCACCAGCATGTCCTCCGGGTTGTGCTTGCTGGCGTCGCCACGAAACATCGGGTCGGAGGAACCCTCCAGCATCGGCTTGCCGGCGATGCGTATCTCGTGCCCGCGGCCATAACCCTGGTAGGTCCGGGTGCCGCTGCCCTGGTTGCCTGTCCAGGTGACGTCGACCTTGTAGTGGTGCTGATGCGTATGGCTCACGACCTGTCCCTTTCTTCCTGTGACATGAGTTCGGCCAGTGCCGCGTCGCCGCGGCCGGCACGCTCGCCCAGCCCGGCAACGACACCCGCGCGATTCGCGTCGGGATGGTTCTGGCTCAGCTTGAACTTGCCTTCGATGCGGTCGATGGAAATCTCCAGGCCCACGATGGCCCGCAGCAGCTTTTCGATGTGGTCTTCCGGCGCATCCGACACGCGCCACGTCTCCGGCTGGCCGGCTTCGTGGCGAGCGGTCAGGCGCTCCAGCAACTGGCGCAGCCACGCGGCATCGCTGACCGTGCGCAGGCGGCCATGCACGTGCACCACGGCGTAGTTCCAGGTGGGCACTTCGCGATGGGTTTCCCGCTTGCTCGGGTACCAGTTCGGGCTCACGTAGCCATCCGGCCCGCGGAAGATCACCAGCACCTCGGCGCCATCGAGCCGCGACAGTTCATTGCCGCAGGCCACGTGGCCATGGAGTTTCCCGTCGACCAGTTCCAGCGGCAGGTGATTGGCCGCAAGGCCGCCCTGCCCGCCCGTCACCACGGTGGCAAACGGATACGCGCGCATCAGCGCGTGCAGCTTCTCGCCATCAGCGACCCGGAAGTGCGTGGGCTGATACATGTTCAGCGCTGGCCGATCAGCGAAGCCATCACCGCCTTCTGCACGTGCAGGCGGTTTTCGGCCTCGTCGATGGCGATGCAGGCCGGCGAATCCATCACCGCATCGGTGGCCTTCACGTTGCGGCGCAAGGGCAGGCAGTGGCTGAAGAGGCCGTTGTTGGTCAGCGCCATCTTCGCCTCGTCCACGATGAAATGCTTGTTGGCCTCGCGGATCGGCTTTTCCTGCTCCCAGCGGCCGAAGAACGGCAGCGCGCCCCAACTCTTGGCGTACACGACGTCGGCGCCGCGATAAGCCTCCTCGATGTCATGGCTGACCTTGAGCGAACCGCCGTTTTCCTTGGCGTTCTGGTAGCCGAACGCCATGTAGCGCTCGTCCAGCACGTAGTCGGGCGTGGGACACAGCAGGGTCACGTCCATGCCCATCTTGGTGGCGATGAGCAGGGCCGAGTTGGCGACGGCGGTGTTGAGCGGCTTGGGGTGGTACGTCCAGGTGAGCACGTACTTCTTGTTCTGCAGGTTGCCCAGGTGTTCCTTCAGCGCCAGCGCGTGCGCCAGCTCCTGGCAGGGATGGGTGATGGTTTCCATGTTGATCACCGGCACCGTGGCGTACTTGGCGAACGCCTTGATGACGTTGTCCTCGCGGTCCACCGCCCAATCCTGGAATTTCGGGAAGGCGCGCACGGCGATCAGGTCCACGTAGCGCGACAGCACGCGCGCCACTTCGGCGATGTGCTCCTCGGTGTCGCCGTCCATCACGGTGCCAACCTCGAACTCGATCGGCCATGCGTCCTTGCCCGGCGCCAGCACGATGGCGTGGCCGCCCAGGTGGAAGGCGCCCAGCTCGAAGCTGGTGCGCGTGCGCATGGACGGGTTGAAGAACATCAGCGCCACCGACTTGCCGGCCAGCTGCTGGCCGCGCGGGGAACGCTTGAAGGCCGCGGCCTGCTCGAGCAGCGCATCGATCTCGGCGCGGCTGTAGTCCTGGGTGGTCAGAAAGTGGCGGAGCGTCATGGTGGAAGTTGCCCTTGTCGAAAGTCGAATCCCGGAAACAAAAAAACCCGGCTGCAGGCCGGGTTTTGTCGTCGATGCACGTTAAACGCGTGCGACAGCCTACCCGGCCAATTGGCGGAGCAGCGGTCGGCGAGCACGCGACGTCATCCCAGCGGCCATGCGGGCGCTAGTGAGGACAGTGGCGGTATAGACGGCTGCGGACATGGACGTTCCGGTAGGTTGAACTCGCATCATGACGGGATTTTCGCTGCCGTGCAACAACAAGGTCCTGCGACGGCCGCCCGGACAGCACATCGCCGCCCGGAGGCGGCGATGGCGGGTGAATCTCAGTCGGCGGGAGAAACGCTCACCCGCACCCGCAGGCGCTCGCCGGGGTCGTAATTGAGGCGGGATAGGTACACCTCGCCCCGGTAACGATATTCCACGTCGTAGCCCATGATGCGGCGCTGCTCACTCACCGCGCTGACCTGGCGGCAATGGGTTTCGGTGGTCTCGTACTCGCCGCCGCCCGACTGCGTGGCGCTGTTGCCCACCGCGCCGCCGGCCACGGCGCCGGCCACGGTCGCGGCGGTGCGGCCGTTGCCACGGCCCACGGTGCTGCCCAGCACGCCGCCCACCACGGCACCGAGGATGGTGCCGGCGGCCGAGCCCTGGCTGGGGGTTTGGTGCACGACCTGCTGGTCATAGCATTCCTGGCGCGGCACTTCGGTACGCGCCACGCCATACACGGGATCGACGCGCAGCACATCCGCCCATCCATAGTGGGTGTTGTCGTCGTTGTTTTGCTGATTCTGGTACCGCGCATCCTGCGCAAACACGCCGGTGGTCACCAAGGACAGCACCAGCGCGGGGAACAACCACTTGGTCATTGCGACCTCCGCTAGGAGCAACTCAAGGCGCATCTCTGCACCTCATAGCCCATTCCAGCAAATTCACTCTGAATCGACGCTTAGAACCTGTCCTCAAGCTGGGCGATCTGGTGCCGTTGTTCATCCATCTGGCTGCGTTCCGGCCGGCAACGGGCAAAACGCCAGCGAGCCAGCGGAGCGCCCGGCGGCTTGTTAAGATGCGCGACTGGCCTGCGCCGCCCGGCGCCGCTATCCACCGCCCGGACCACCCGACCGATGCCGATTTCGCTCCATAACAGCCTGACGCGCCGCGTAGAACCGTTCACCCCGCAGGACCCCGAGCGGGTCACCATGTACCTGTGCGGGCCGACCGTCTACAACTACGTGCACATCGGCAATGCCCGCGGCCCGGTGGTGTTCGACGTGCTGGCCAAGCTGCTGCGCCGCCACTATCCGAACGTGGTCTACGCCCGCAACATCACCGACGTCGACGACAAGATCAACGCGGCGGCCAAGGAACGGGGCGTGGGCATCGAAAGCATCACCACGCGCTACGCGCAGGCCTATCGCGAGGACATGGCCACGCTGGGCATCGCGCCGCCGGACGTGGAACCGCACGCCACCGACCATATCCCCCAGATCATCGCCATGATCGAGCGCCTGATCGCCGGCGGCCACGCGTATGCCGCGGAGGGCCACGTGCTGTTCGAGGTGGACTCCTTCCCGGCCTATGGCGCCCTGTCCGGCCGCGACCCGGAAGAGCTCCTGGCCGGCGCCCGCGTCGAAGTGGCGCCCTACAAGAAGAGTCCCGGCGACTTCGTGCTGTGGAAGCCTTCCACGCCCGACCTGCCGGGCTGGGACAGCCCCTGGGGCCGCGGCCGCCCAGGCTGGCACATCGAGTGCTCGGCCATGAGCGAAGCGCATCTGGGCGAAACCATCGACATCCACGCCGGTGGCGTCGACCTGCAGTTCCCGCATCACGAGAATGAGATCGCCCAGTCCACCTGCGCCCACGGCGGCAAGGTGTTTGCCCGCTTCTGGCTGCACAACGGCATGCTGACCTTCAGCGGCCGCAAGATGTCCAAGTCGCTGGGCAACGTGATGCTGGTGCACGAGCTGCTGAAGGAGCATCCGCCCGAAGCCCTGCGCCTGCTGCTGCTGCGCGGCCACTACCGCCAGCCGCTGGACTGGTCCGAGGGCGCCATCGCGCAGTCGATCAGCACCCTCGACGGCTGGTATCGCGTGCTGCGCGATCTGGCCGATATCGAGGTGGATACGACCCGCCTGCCGGTTCCCGCGTCCGTGGAAGCGGCCCTGTGCGACGATCTCAACACGCCACAGGCCCTGGCCGAACTGTCGCAACTGGCCGATGCCGCGCGCCAGGCGAGCACGCTGGAAGCGCAGCGCGAAGCCAAGGCCGCCCTGCTCGGCGCCGGCGCCGTGCTCGGCCTGCTGCAGCAGGATCCGGAAGCCTGGTTCAAGCAGGCCGGTGGCGCAGCAGAAGTCGACGAAGCGCGTATCGAGGCGTTGCTCGAAGAGCGCCGCGCCGCGCGGGCGGCCAAGGATTTCAAGCGCGCCGATGCCATTCGCGAAGAACTCACCGCGATGGGCATCGCCATCGAGGATGGCGCCCAGGGCACGCGCTGGAGTGTGGTGAAGGGGTGATTGCCTTCGCCCGTACGGCGACGGACTCATCCAGTCATGAGGCCATCTCCCTGACGGGAGATGGCTCAAAAAGCGGCGCATGGCCAAACGCGCGATAATGGGGCCATGAATGCCATCGCCACTTCCAGCGCCGAGCAGGCGCAGCAAGACATCGTCGACGAATTTGCCTTCTTTGGAGACTGGACCGAGCGCTACCAGTACCTGATCGACCTGGGCAAGCAGCTGCCGGATTTTCCGGAAGACCTGAAGATCGAGGATTACCGCGTGCACGGCTGCCAGTCCATGGTGTGGCTGGTGCCGACCGGCGATGCCGACAAGCTGCATTTTCAGGCGACCAGCGACTCCGCCATCGTGTCGGGCCTGATCGCCCTGGTGCTGCGCGTGTATTCGGATCGTTCCGCCCGCGACATCGTCGCCACCGAGCCGCGCTTCATCGAAGCGATCGGCCTGGCGAAGCACCTCTCGCCCACGCGCTCGAACGGCCTTGCCGCCATGCTGGCGAAGATCAAGGCCTATGCCGCGGCCACGCTGAAGGCCTGAACCCAGCCCTCACCAAAACAAAGCCCCGCACAGCGGGGCTTTGTTTCATGCGGCAGGCGAAGGATGCGTCCGCTCAGTCGCCCATCTGCTTCTGCAGATGCTCGCGACGTTCCTGCGCGTCCAGCGACAAGGTGGCGATCGGGCGGGCGTCGAGACGCTCCAGGCCGATTTCCTCGTCGGTCTCTTCGCAGTAGCCGTAGCGACCTTCTTCGATGCGGCGCAGGGCCTTGTCGATCTTGGAGATCAGCTTGCGGTAGCGATCGCGCGTGCGCAGTTCCAGCGAGTTTTCAGTCTCGCGGGTGGCGCGCTCGGCTTCGTCGCCCACGTCGCGCACTTCGTCACGCAGGTTCTCCATGGTCTGGCGCGACTCTTCCACCAACTGCTCGCGCCATTCGCGCAGCTTGTTGCGGAAGTAGGCCAGATGCTTGGGGTTCATGTACTCCTCGTCGTTCGAGGGGCGGTAACCCTTGGGCAGATCGATCAGCGTCGTGGAGGGCAGCGCGTAGCGGCCGTCTTCACGGGTGATGCCATTGTCGAGAGTTGCAGATTTGTTCATCGAGGACTGCTGGGCTTTCTGAGTTTTGATGGGGGTGTGGCGAGCGGTCGCGCTGGCCACCTTGCCCGTGAAGGGCGAAGTGACCGGCTTGGCCGGCTCGGCATGGGAGACCGGGGTGGCCTTGGCCGGTGCCGGCGCCGCAGCGGGCTGCTTGGCGGGCGCGGGGCTGGCTACGGGCTTGGCGGGTGCTGCCTTGGCCGCTTTCACCGGTGTCGGAGCCGGTTTCGCCGGCTTGGCCACCGCCTTGGGCGGCTGCTTCTTGGCGGGCGCCGCAACCTTCTTGGCGACCGGTTTCTCGGTTTTCTTGGCAACCACCGGCTTCTTGGCCGGGGCGGCCTTCTTGGCTACGGGCTTGGGCGCCGCCTTCTTGGCGACGCTCTTGGCCGGAGCCTTGGCGACGGCCTTCTTGGCAGCAGGCTTCTTGGCGGCGGCAACCTTCTTCACCGGCGCCTTCTTCGCGGCCGGTTTCTTGGCGGCGGCAGCCTTGGTGGGCGCCGCACTACGCCCGGCGGCAACCTTCTTGCCGGCCTTGAGGTCTTTCACCTTGCCGGCAGGCTTTCCCTTCTGCGGCTTGGTGGCTGTCGCACTACGCGTCGTTTTCGCCATATCCCTTCACCATTTTGGCCTTGGCGGCCGGGTGTTATAGCCCATGCGGCTTACACCGGCAACCTCGCTTCTGGAATACTTGCGCCACTACATGCCGCAAGCTGTTTCGGCAGCGTCAAACCGTCGTGACCCGACTGATACTTCTATTGCTCGGCTTCTACAAGCGCTGGCTAAGCCCCCTGCTGGGTCAGCGCTGCCGTTTCCACCCCAGCTGTTCCGATTATGCACGGATTGCCGTCGTGCGCTTTGGTCCACTTAGGGGTGGCGCGCTCGCCGGCTGGCGCCTGCTGCGCTGCCAGCCGCTGTGCGAGGGCGGAGACGACCCCGTGCCCGAGCACTTCACCTTTCGCCGTTGTCGCACCCCAGGAGAAACCCATGTCCACTGAGTGGCTGATCAAGAACGCCGAGCTGGTCAACGAAGGCCGCCGCTTCCACGCCGACGTGCGCGTGAAGCAGGGCCGCATCGATGCCATCGCCGGCGACCTGGATGCGCGTCCCGGCGAGCAGGTGATCGACGCCAGCGGCCTGTGGCTGTTCCCGGGCATGATCGACGACCAGGTGCACTTCCGTGAGCCCGGCCTGACACAGAAGGCCGACATCGCGCACGAGTCGCGTGCCTGCGCTGCCGGCGGCATCACCAGCTTCATGGAGATGCCCAACACCAAGCCCCCCGCGCTGGACCGCGAAACGCTGGAAGCCAAGTACGCGCGCGGCGCGGAAGTCTCCGCGGTGAACTACGCCTTCTACATGGGCGCCAGCAACGACAACCTCGAAGCCATCAAGAGCCTGGACCCGCTCGCCGCGCCGGGCATCAAGGTGTTCATGGGCGCCTCCACCGGCAACATGCTGGTGGACAACCCCGAGGTGCTGGACGGCATTTTCAAGTACGCGCCCACGCCGATCATCACGCACTGCGAAGACACGCCGATGATCGACGCTAACCTCGCCAAGGCGCACGAGAAGTACGGCGACGACATCCCGGCCCGCGAGCATCCGCTGATCCGCTCGCGCGAGGCCTGCATCAAGTCCACGCGCCTGGCGATCGAACTGGCGCGGCGCCACAACACCCGCCTGCACGTGCTGCACATTTCCACCGCCGACGAGCTGGCCCTGTTCGAGCCGGGCCCGATCAAGGGCAAGCGCATCACTGCGGAAACCTGCGTGCACTTCCTGCATTTCGATGACCGCGACTACGAGCGCCTGGGCTTCCTGATCAAGTGCAACCCGGCGATCAAGACCGCCGCCGACCGCGAGGCGATCATCCAGGCGCTGGCCGAAGGCCGCCTGGACGTGCTGGCCACCGACCATGCGCCGCACCTGCTCGAAGAGAAGGGCCAGCTGTACGACAAGGCGCCCAGCGGCCTGCCCCTGGTGCAATACGCATTGCAGGCGGCGCTGCAGCGCGTGTTCGAGGGCAAGCTGACGCTGGAGCGCGTGGTGGAAGCCGTGACGCATGCGCCGGCCACGCTGTTCGACGTGAAGGAGCGCGGCTTCCTGCGCGAAGGCTATGCCGCCGACCTGGTGCTGGTCGATCCGAACAAGCCGCACACGGTGCGCCGCGAGGAAGTGCTCTCCAAGTGCGCGTGGTCGCCGTTCGAGGGCTACACCTTCAACAGTTCGATCGCCGCCACCTTCGTGAACGGCCAGCGCGTGTGGGATGGCAAGAACGTCGACCAGTCCGTGCGTGGCCAGCGCCTGGCGTTCGATCGATGAGGTGGATGCAACGGGCGAGCGCCCTGCTCGCCCTTGGCGTGGCCGCCATGCCCCTGGCAGCGGCCACGCTGCCGGCCAGCCTGTCGCAGGGCGGACTGGTGACCGCCACCGTGGCGGCGGGATCCTCCGCCACCGTGAACGGCAAGAGCGTGCGCGTCGGCACCGACGGCATGCTGGTGTTCGGCGCGGGCCGCGATGAAAAAGGCCCCATCGTCGTCGTCATCACCACGCCCGATGGCCGCCGCGAAACCTCGCGCCTGGCGGTGACGCCACGCGCGTGGCCGGTGGAACGCGTCAACGGCGTGCCGGCAAAGACGGTGAATCCGCCACCCGACATCGCGGCGCGCATCCAGCGCGAACAGGCGGAGGTGGCCGCCGCGCGCAAGCGCGACGACGATCGCGAAGGCTTCGCGCACGGCTTCATCTGGCCGGTAACGGGGCGCATCAGCGGACGTTTCGGCAGCCAGCGCATCTTCAACGGCACGCCGAAATCACCGCATCCGGGCATGGATATCGCCGTGCCGCAGGGCACGCCGGTCAAGGCGCCGGCCGATGGCATCGTCACGTTCGCCAAGCCCGATCTCTACCTCACCGGCGGCACCGTGCTGATCGATCACGGCTTCGGGCTGAGTTCCAATTTCCTGCACCTGTCGCGGCTGGACGTAAAGGTCGGCCAGGTGGTGCATCAGGGCGAGGTGATCGGCGCAGCGGGCATGACCGGTCGCGCGACCGGCCCGCACGTGCACTGGGGCATCAACTGGTTCGAAGTGCGGCTCGATCCGCTGCTGCTGCCGGGCATCGCCGGCACCGCGCCGCACTGAGCCGGCTTACGGCACGGCCTTGAGGGTGATGCTCACCGGGCCGTTCTCGCCGGAACGTCCAAGCACGCTGGTGCGCGTGTCATTGATGGCGAGCAGCTTGTCGCCCTGCTGAAGGCGCACGTTGATGGCGAAATCCACGCCGTCGCGCAGATCGGCGGGGTCGTAGCTGAGCATGAAATCCACCGGCGATGCACCGACCGGCTGGATGCGCTCTTCCGCCACCGTACGCGCGGCGACGTCCAGGCGACTGACGTCGGCCAGCGTCACGATCAGCACGGCATCGGACGGCACCGCTTGCGGAAGGGTGTAGCGCACGTCGCCCACCAGCGTCCTCATCAAGGCCTGGTGCACCGGCGCCGCGGGCGCGCTGGTCGTCGGCTGAGGTGCCGCTTCCTTGTGATGGAACGGAAGCCACGAGCAGGCGGACAGCGCGAGCACGGTGACGGCCAGCAAGCGAAAGCGGAAGGGCATGCGGATCTCCAGACGATGAAAGCCCGGCAACGGGCTTTCATCATGCTAACAGGGCGGGAATCGAACCAGGCCTCAGGCGCAGCCCTTGCCGGCGTATCCGCCTTCCACGCCCTTGCTGGCGTAGGCGACGGCGTCGTGCGGATGCAGGCTTTCCTGGTGCTCCACGCGAATGTGGAAGTCGCTCAGCGCCTTGTCGGCATCGAGCGCCTTCTGGATGCGGCGGGCCGCATCCTCGCAGAACATCAGGTTGCCGCCATTGGCGAGCGCGAAGGCCTGTTCGTCCTCGCGCTTCACCGCAGTCTGCACTGGCGTGCCCAGGGCTCGCTCGGTGACGTCGATCAGGTCGATCAGGTTGAACGCCGCGCCCGCCGCCGGACGCACGCGCAGGCGCGCCACGCTGCGCTGGGCATGCGGCGTGGCCACGATGCCCTTTTCGCTGCCCAGCCACGCCAGCACGGCGGCGTGATCGAGCGGCTTGCCGGCCTCGAAGTCCTTGGCGAACTGATCCTGGATCAACTGGCGCGACAGCGCCGCCGACGCGGGACAGGTCGACGAATAGACGATCTCGGTGCCGAACTCCAAGAGGAATTCATCACCGACCATGCTGGCCTCGATGGTGACCGGATACGAACGCCAGCCGCTGTTGGCGCTGCGCAGCGCGGGGCGCCGCACCAGATGCTCGAAGCGGATGCTCAGGCAGGCGCGGTCGGAAAGATCCTTGTGCGATTCCAGAAAACCGCGCAGCAAGCCTTGCAAGGTGTCCGCACTCAGCGTCTGCGTGCTCAGCGCCTGCTCGACCTGAAGATAGAGGCGCGACATGTGGATGCCGCGCTTGTCCGGGCGGCGCAGATTGACGAAGGCGCCCACGCGCGCACTGGCGCGCTGCACGTCGCCATCGCCGGCATCGAACCGCACCGGCACCTCGATGCCGTCCATGCCCACCCAATCCAGCTCGCCGACGAGATGCGGCTGGGCGTGGACTGCCACGTCGGGCAGCAGGCGGGCGGTGTTTTCCTCGGTATACATGGGTGAATCCTGTGTGTCCGGCCGGGTCTTGGCGTCCGGGAGACCACAATCTTGGGGCACGAAAGCGGCCTCGCAATAGTGGCGCCCGGGAAACGCTGCGTCCCTGCCCTTGCTCAGTCGACCTGACGACGCCAGGCGCGCGCAGCCTGCCAGGCCTGCCAGACCACGCCCGGCCCTTGCCGCCCCTGCCCCTTGCGAAGCACGTCGAGGGGATCCGCGGCCTTGCGTGCCTTGGCCACCAGCGCCTTGCCCAGGCGCGATTCCAGGCCACGAAAAGCGCTCAGGGGACCGGGCAGGCGTTCGGATTCGCGCCATGCCTGGTACAGATCTTCCAGCTGGGCACGAATCGCCTCGTTGCGCGCGGCGCTGGCCTCGCGCAATTCACTGCGGCTGAGGCCGAACTTGGCGAGCCGCGACATCGGCAGCGCCAGGCGATCGCGATCGGCGTCTTCTTCCAGGCGCAGCAGCGAATAAAGCAGGTGCGAGAGCGTCGCCACGCGCGCGGCGCGTTCGCTGGATGCCTTGTCGCCGAACCACCATGCGGTTTCCAACTCGGCGATGGCGCCGTGCAGCAGTGAACCGGCGGCGAGCTGCGCCTGGAAATCCGCCGCGGTGCCCTCTTCCAGCTGGCCCATGGCGGCCAGCACGGGAGCGACCCAACGCTCGGCCGTCATGGCGTGCGCGCGATCGTCATCGAACAGCACGTGGGTCAATGGATGGCGTCCACCGCTGGCCGCAGCGCCCGACAATTCTTCCGCCCACCAGTTGAGCTTGCTGGCCGCCACGTGCGGCTCGCGAATCCCATAGGCGGCGCCCAGCCACTCCTGCTCCAGCGCCGCGAGGGCGATGTGTCCGGGATAGGCGTTCTGGTCGACGAAAGCCAACGCAATGCGCTGCTGCGGCTGCACGGCCAGCCATTTGTCGATGTAGCTCTGCAGCGCGGCGTCGCTCATGCCGCCACCTTGATGCGGCCGGTGAGGTCGGAGGGATGATCCACCACCAGGTCGGCATTCCACTGCAGCGGATCGCCGCCATCCAAATAACCCCAGCGCACCGCGACGGTGTACATGCCCGCGGCGGCGCCGGCCATCACGTCGCGCCGGTCATCGCCGACGAACAGGCAGCGCGAAGGATCGAGCCCCGCGCGCTCGCACGCCAGCAGCACCGGCGCGGGGTCGGGCTTCTTCACCGGCAGCGTGTCGCCCGACACCACCGCGGCGGCGCGCGGCGTCCAGCCGATACGCACCAGCAGCTCGTCGGTCAGGAAGCCCGGCTTGTTGGTGACGACGCCCCAGGCAATGCCCTGCGATTCCAGCGACGCGAGCAGCTCGTCCACGCCATCGAACGGACGCGTGTGCTCGGCCATCACCGCGTGGTAAATCTCCAGATAGCGCGGCACCAGCGCCATCAGCGCGTCATCGTCGAGATCGGGAAACGCGCAGCGCAGGATGGCGCGCGAGCCGCGCGACACCACTTCGCGGACCATCGCATACGGCGGCACCGCCACCTGCATTTCCTCGCACTGCGTCTTCAGCGCGGCGTAGAGATCGGGTGCGCTGTCGAGCAAGGTGCCGTCGAGATCGAACAGCACGCCCTGGATGTTTTCCGGAAACGGCTTCATGCGGGCTTGCGTGCGCTGATCAGGTAATTCACGGCCGTGATGCGGCTCAGCCATGCCTTGCGGTTGAGCGGGTTGTAACCGAGGCCGGACACGTCGTCGATTTCCAGCCCGGCGTGGCGCATCAGTCGCCCCAGCTCCGACGGCTTGAGGAATTGCGCGTAGTGATGCGTGCCGCGCGGCAGCATGCGCATGATGTATTCCGCGCCGAGGATCGCGGCGCCGAACGCGGCCGGCGTGCGGTTGAGCGTGGACATCACCACCACGCCGCCCGGCTTCACCATGCGGGCGAGATCGCCCACCAGCGCGGCGGGGTCGGGTACGTGCTCGATCAGTTCCATGCAGCACACGGCGTCGAAACTTTCCGGCTCGGCGGCGGCCAGCTCGGTCGACGACTGCACGCGGTAGTCGATGTCGAGGCTCGGGTTTTCCAGCCGCGACTCGTGCATGTGCAGGCGCGCGATCTCGATCACCTTCTCGCCCAGGTCGATGCCGGTGACGCGCGCGCCCGCCTTGGCCAGCGCTTCGCTGAGCAGGCCGCCGCCGCAGCCGACGTCGGCCACGCGCGCGCCGCGCAGGTTCACGCGATCGGCCACGTACGAGGCGCGGACGGGATTGAGATCATGCAGCGGACGGGATTCGCCATCCGGATCCCACCAGCGCGCGGCGAGCTTGCCGAAGCGCGCGATTTCCTCGGGGCTGACATTGGTTGCGGCTTGCATGGAAAGCGTCCTTCGGAACCTGCGCGCAGCTTAGCGCGCGTTCCATTCGTAGACCGTGATGTCCCAGCCGCCACTGGTGTGGGCCGGGTCCTGATGCGCGATGGCGAGGGCTTCGCTCATGTCGTTCGCAAGCATGAGATAGGCGCCGCCCGACTGGTCACTGAAGCCTCCGGCCATTTCCAGCCGTCCGCCCGCACGCAACCCTTCGAGGAAGTCCTTGTGCGGCTGCACGATGGCCGGATCGAAGTTCGGGCGACGCATGGCCATGACGAGATAACGGTTCATGGGATTCCCTCAGCCTGCATCGATGGCCGCGATGCGTTCGCGCCATGCGTGTGTCTTCGCCAGCACGGCGTCCGTGTCGATGTCGGTCAGCACGCGCCCAGCCAGCTTGCGCACGCCGTTGATCCACACGTCGGTGACCTGATGGCGACCGGTGGCGTAGGCCAGCTGCGAGGCGATGTGGAACAGCGGCTGCGTTTCCAGGTCGGACAGGCGCACGGCGGCAAGATCCGCCTGCTTGCCGGGCTCGATGGAGCCGATGCGGTCTTCCAGCCCCATGGCGCGTGCGCCATTGAGCGTGGCAGCGCGCAGTGCATAAGCCGCATCGAATGCTGCCGCATCGCCGGCGACGGCCTTGGCCAACAGGGCCGCGGTGCGCATTTCGCCGAACATGTCCAGATCGTTGTTGGATGCGCAGCCGTCCGTGCCGATGGCGACGTTCACGCCGGCCTTGCGCAGCTTTTCCGCCGGGCAGAAGCCGGAGGCGAGCTTGAGGTTGGATTCCGGGCAATGCACCACGGACACGCCGGCTTCCGCGCAGGCGGCGATTTCCGCGTCGGTGAGCTGCGTCATGTGCACGGCGATCAGGCGGTCGTTGACCAGGCCAAGCTTTTGCAGGCGCTGGAAGGGACGCAGGCCGGTCTTGGCCTTCTCCTCCTCCACTTCATGCGCGGTTTCATGCGTGTGCAGGTGCACCTGGATATCGAGCTGGTCGGCCAGCACGCGGATGCGCTCGAAGCTTTCGTCCGACACGGTGTACGGCGCATGCGGCGCGAAGGAGGTGCTCACCAGCGCGTCGCCGAGGAAGCTGTCGTGCACTTCGATGGCGCGCTCGAAGTATTCGTCCTGCGTCTTCGCCCATGCGGTGGGGAACTCGATCACGGGCAGGCCGACCACGGCGCGGAAACCCATGCGGCGGTAGGTGGCGCCAATGACGTCCGGGAAGAAGTAGTTCTCGTTGGCGCAGGTGGTGCCGCCGCGGATCATCTCGGCCACCGCCAGCTCGACGCCGTCGCGCACGAACTCCGGCCCGATCACCTGGCCTTCCACCGGCCAGATGTGCTTCTGCAGCCACACCATCAGCGGCAGGTCGTCGGCCAGGCCGCGCAGCAGCGTCATCGGGTTGTGCGTGTGCGTGTTGACCAGGCCAGGGATGAGCACGTGCTCGCCCAGCTCCACGCGCTCGCGCGGCGCATAGGCGGCGCGCGCGTCGGCCTGGGGCAGCAAGGCCACGATGGCGCCCTTGTCGACCGCCACGGCGTGATGCTCGAGCACGACAGCGTGCGGCTCCACCGGAACGACCCAGCGCGCTTCGATCAGCAGGTCGATGGTTTGCGGGGCGTTCTGGCTCATCCGTTGGCTCGCTTTTGTGAGGTTGGATACGACATGGGGCGGATCACCTTGCGGTGGCCGCCCCATGGTTGCCTGACTTCATGACGCTTCAGGCATCGTCGCTCCCGCCAAGGCGGGAGTTTCACCCGTCATTCCGGCGAAAGCCCGAATCCAGTGACTTTGTTTTGGAGTGTGCGAAGCAAGAAGCAGTGTGCTTCGCACAGCGTATTTCACTGGATCCATGCCCTTGCCCCCTTTTCGGGGTACGCAGGGATGACAAATCGGCAAGCCGCGCGCAAGCGCGCGGGCCGATTCGTCACTTGCCGACGCGGCTGACGTATTCGCCCGTGCGGGTGTCGACCTTGATCACTTCGTCGGTGCTGACGAACAGCGGCACGCGCACCACGGCGCCCGTTTCCAGCGTGGCCGGCTTGCCGCCGCCGCCCGAGGTGTCGCCACGCAGGCCCGGATCGGTCTCGGTGATCTTCAGTTCCACGAAGTTCGGCGCCTGCACGGCGATGATCTCGCCATTGAACAGCGTGACCACGCACTCTTCCTCGCCCTTCAGCCACTTGGCGGCATCGCCCACGCCCGTCTTGCTGGCCTGGTGCTGCTCGAAGCTTTCCTGGTGCATGAAGTGCCAGAACTCGCCATCGGAGTAGAGGTACTGCATGTCGGTATCGACCACGTCGGCGACTTCGAAGCTGTCGCTGGACTTCATGGTCTGCTCGGTGGTGCGGCCGTTCTTCAGGTTGCGGATGAAGATGCGGGTGAACGCCTGACCCTTGCCGGGCTTGATGAAGTCGGCGTCGGTAATGACCCACGGGTCATTGTTGTGAAGGATCTTCATACCCTTCTTGACGTCGTTGAGACCGGCGGTGGCCATGTGCTGCACTCCAGGTGTGATGCCGCGGGGAGGCGGCTAGAATAGGGTTTTCGCCGGGCCAGGGGCCCGATTCAAGACCCACTATGATAACCGCAAGCCACGCCGCCCGCCTATCTCCGCCAGGACCCGACTGGCGCGCGCTCTGGCGCGAGGCCGTGACCGACCCGCGCGAGCTGCTGGAATTGGTGGGCCTGGGCCACCTGGGCGACCGCCTGCCCAAGGACGATGCCGGCTTCGCCGTGCGGGTGCCGCGGGGCTTCGTGGCCCGCATGCGCCCAGGCGACGCCAACGACCCCCTGCTCCTGCAGGCCCTGCCGCAGCTGGCCGAACTGGACGTGGTCCAGGGCTTCGGCACCGACGCCGTGGGGGACATGGCCGCCCGCTCCGCCCAGGGCGTGCTGCACAAGTACGACGGACGCGCCCTGCTGATCGCCAGCGGCAGCTGCGCCATCAACTGCCGGTACTGCTTCCGCCGCCATTTCCCCTATGGCGACGAAATGGCCGCCGCGGGCCAATGGCGCAAGGCGCTGGAGCATGTCCGCCAGGACGCATCCATCAGCGAGCTGATTCTCTCCGGCGGCGACCCGCTGTCGCTGGCCACGAGCAAGCTGGAAGAGCTGACCCGCGGCCTGGCCGAGATTCCCCACGTCACCCGCCTGCGCATCCACACGCGCCTGCCGGTGGTGCTGCCCGAACGCATCGACGACGCCTTCGTGCGCTGGCTGGCCGACCTTCCGCTGCAGAAGGTGGTGGTGCTGCACGCCAACCACGCCAACGAGTTCGACGCCACCGTGGACGCGGCGTGCGCCCGCCTGCGCGATGCGGGAGCCACCCTGCTGAACCAGTCCGTCCTCCTGCGCGGCATCAACGACGATGCCGATATCTTGGCCGCGCTGTCCGAGCGACTGTTCGCCGCCGGCGTACTGCCCTACTACCTGCACCAGCTCGACCGCGTGCAGGGCGCGGCGCATTTCGAGGTGGACGACGCGCGCGCGCTGTCCCTGGTCGAAGCGGTCCGCCATCGGCTGCCCGGGTATCTCGTGCCGAAGCTGGTGCGCGAGGTCGGCGGCGAGCCGTCCAAGCGGCCGGTGTAACAGAGACACAGTACAGTTGTGGGTTCCGTCACTACCGGAATATTTCTGCTGGCAGTGACCGGCGTAATCCGTTAAAACCCACGGATGGCCCGCCCTCCTGTCATGTCAGGCAAGCAGCGGCGCACAACGGAATAGCTCGGCGAGCCCATGAAAACTGACCAGGTCATCAAGATCCTTTTCATCGAGAAGTCAGTCGAAGACGCGGAACAGATCATCAGCCTGCTGCGCAACAGCGGCATCGCCGTCCGACCGGCGCGCGCCACCAGCGCCGAACAGATCACGGCCGCCCTTGATGAACTCGGCCCCGACATCGTCCTGTTCGACCCTTCCGTCGGCACGCTGGAACTGCGCGAGGTGTCGCGCATGCTCGATGCGCACGGTCGCGACCTGTCGCTGATCGCGCTCGTCGGCCAGGTGGACAACGCCGCCATCACCGAGCTTTTCGTCAACGGCGCGCGCAGCGTCGCACTGCGGCCGCAGCCCAAGCAGCTGATGGCCGTCATCCAGCGCGAGTTCGACGCGCTCAACATGCGTCGCCAGGTGCGCCGCCTGGAAGCGGCGCTGCGCGAGTCGGAGCGCCGCTGCGACGCGCTGCTCGACTCCTCCACCGACGCCATCGCCTATGTGCATGAAGGCATGCACGTGCGCGCCAACCAGGCCTACCTCGATACCTTCGGCTACACGGATTTCGACGACCTGCTGGGCCTGCCCCTGCTGGACATGATCAGCCCCAACGATGCCGAGGAACTCAAGGGCATCCTCAAGGGCCTATCCAAGGGCGAAAAGCCCTCCGGCGTGATCGAGCTGCAGGCCCGCCGCGCCGATGCCAGCACCTTCAAGGCAAGCGTGGAGTTCGCGCACGCCATGTTCGAGGGCGAGCCCTGCCTGCAGGTGGTGTTCCGCCGGCAGATGATCGACACCAGCGTGATCGAACAACTGCAGCGCGATCCCGTCACCGGCCTGTTCAACCGCGCGCGCATGCTCGAGTGCGTCGACGAAGCCGTCGCCGCGGCCGCGCAAGGCATCAAGGGGCAGTCCCTGCTGCTGATCGAGCCCGACGGCTGGCAGAACATCGTCGCCGGCGTCGGCCTCGCCAAGGCGGATGAACTGCTGGCCGCCTTCGCCAACCGCGTGGAAGGCCAGCTCACCGCCCACGACACCGCCGGCCTGCTGGCCGAGCACACCATCGGCGTACTGCTGCACACCCGCAACGACGAAGGCATCAAGCAGTGGATCGCGGGACTGCAGCAGGCCATCGCCGGCGGCATCTTCGACCTTGGCACGCGCTCCATCACCATCACCGCGAGCATCGGCGGCAGCCTGCTCGGCGAGCGCAACGCCAACACCGAACTCCTGCTCAACCAGGCCAGCCAGGCACTGCGCAACGCGCAAAGCCAGGGCGGCAACCGCAGCGACCTGCATGATCCGGCGGCCCGCGAGAAAGCGGACGAAGAGCGCGAGCGCTACTGGCTGGGCGTGCTCAAGCAGGCGCTCACGCAGAACGATTTCGTGCTCTATCACCAGCAGACCATCAGCCTGCAGGATGCCGAGGGCGAGTTCTCCGAAATCCTGCTTCGCCTCAACGGCCCGCAGGGCGAGGTGCTTCCGGGCTTCTTCATGCCCATCGCCGAGAAGCACAACCTCACCCCCGCCATCGACCGCTGGGTGCTGAACCAGGCGATCGAGCACCTGCGTGCGCGCGACCGCATGGGTTCGCCCACCACCTTCTTCGTCAAGCTCACCGCCGGCTCGCTGGAAGACAAGGACCTGCTGCCCTGGCTGGGCGAACGCCTGCGCCAGGCGTCGCTCAAGCACGGCCAGCTGGTGCTGGAAATGACCGAGAGCAAGGTGGTGACCTCCCTGCGCCCGGCGCAGGAGTTCGTGCAGGCCTGGCAGAAGCTGGGCGGCCAGTTCGCCCTCGAACAGTTCGGCTCGGGCCTCAATTCGTTCCAGTTGCTCAACCACATCGGCGCCGACTACCTGAAGATCGACCGCAGCTACATGGCCGACCTGCCGCAACAGGCGGAGAGCCAGAAAAAGGTGGCTGAGATCTGCCGACAGGCGCGCGAGCTGAAGAAACAGACCATTGCCGAGTGGGTGGAAGACGCGGCGAGCACGTCGCTGTTGTTCGCCTGCGGCGTGGACTTCGTGCAGGGTAATTTCCTGCAGGAGCCGCAGCGGTTGGCGTGATGGGTGCCGCCCTGGCATCGGACGACACCGCTGAATGTCGAGCCACGTGCAACACGCCTCTGTTTTTGTGTTTTGCTCCCTCTCCCCTGCGGGGCGAGGGGCGGGTGCTCGCCTTACCGCTTCGTTCTTTAGTCGTCATCCCGGCGCAGGCCGGAGGCGCTTTTCAACAGCCGAAGGGCTGGTCATCCAGTGACTTTGCGTTTGGCTGTCGCGCAGCGGGCTCTTGCAGCCTTGCCTCGCCGCTTCATTCTTTAGCCCGTCATTCCTGCGAAAGCAGGAATCCAGTGACTTTGCTTTTGGTTGTCGCATGGCGGTGATTCGCCTCCTCGTACGTTCCCGCGACCTTGCCGCCTACGCGGCGGGCGTTTCGATCGTCTGCCGACGCTCGAGTCACTTTTCTTTTGCTGGCCCAAAAGAAAAGTAACCCAAAGAAAATGGCCTTTAGAGCCAACGCCCGCAGCATTCCGCTGGGATAAGCCCGAACGGTTGAGGTGCGTTGTGGCTTGGCAACCTTCGCCGCTACACAGCGGGTAGTTCGGTGCGTTTCGCAACGCGCCGGGGCGGAGAGGGCTTAAAGCAGCGTGCGCTACGCTTTCCGATCGCTGTGGCTAGGTAAGGGGGGACGCTACGCTTCCCGACCGTTTTGGAGAACTCGCCACCTTGTGGCAAGCCATCCCTATAGCGCGGTACTCCATCTCGGAAACACGGCACTCCGATACGACACCTCATTCCTGCTCTTAGCAGCCTGTTCAAATCTCGCGTGTATGCACATTTCGCCTCACCGTCATCCCGCGAAAGCGGGAGGCGCTTCATCAACAGCCGAATGGCTGGTCATCCAGCGACTTTACGCGCTGCGAGACGGCTTAAAGGCACTGGATCCCCGCTTTCGCGGGGATGACGGTGAGGGAATGGAGCTGCTTCGGAGACTTTGAACAGCTTCCAAGGCAGGCGCGCCGCGCCTGCCACGACGCGATGTGCCGCGCCGCGGCACGAGCCGTCGGCTCTAGCTCTTGATCTTCCGGGTCCCCGTATGAGGCGGCGGACGGGTGGAGGAATAGCCCGTAGGGTGGCCGGCACGGATGCCGGCCAGTTTGTCGTCAGGGCAGGATGCCCTGTCGACAAACCCCGCAACCCGTCCGCGGACCTATCGGGCTTGCCCGATAGGCGCCTCATCCGGGGGGCCCTTCTCTTTGGTTACTTTCTCTTGGGCAAGCAAGAGAAAGTGACCCGGACCGCGGCAGCGGTTCGGAACGCCCGCCGCGTAGGCGGCCAGGTCGCGGCAGCGCTGGTAAAGAGCCGATCAACCTCTACGCGACAACCGACCACTACCGAAACTGGATCCCGGCCTGCGCCGGGATGACGGCCAAAGCGGATGGCGGCTAAAGGATGAAACCGTGAGGCGAGCACCCACCCCTCACCCCAGCCCTCTCCCCGACGGGGAGAGGGAGAAAAACCGGGGCACATGCGCAAAAGAAAACCCCGCGGATCGCTCCGCGGGGTTTCCATCAAACCAATAAAAGGCGACCGAATTACTCGGCAGCAGCAGCCTTCTTGGCAGCCTTGGCGGCGGAGACGGCAGCGACGTCTTCCTTGATGCGGGCAGCCTTGCCTTCCAGGTTGCGCAGGTAGTACAGCTTGGCGCCACGCACCTTACCCTTGCGCTTCACTTCCAGCGAGTCGATGGCCGGGCTGTGAGCCTGGAACACGCGCTCCACGCCGGTGCCGTGCGAGATCTTGCGCACGGTGAAGGCCGAATGCAGGCCGCGGCTGCGCTTGGCGATGACGACACCTTCGAACGCCTGGACGCGCTCGCGGTTACCTTCCTTCACCTTCACGTTGACCACCACGGTGTCACCAGGGCCGAATTCCGGCAGCTGGCGGGTGATCTGCTCGGCTTCGAACTGTTCGATGATCTTGTTCATGGCAACACCTGTCTAATTTCTGCGCCCTCAATGGGCCGTATCGTCGTGCCGCGTCTGCTGAGCATGCTCGCGGCGGAATTCATCCAACAGCGCACGGGATTCTGCATCCAGCGCGCGCTGCGCCAAAAGGTCGGGACGCCGCAACCAGGTCCGTCCCAGCGATTGCTTCAGGCGCCAGCGGCGGATGGCCGCGTGGTCGCCGGAGAGCAGTACGTCCGGCACGTCGCCCAGTGCGTCATGCACCGGTTTCGCATAGTGCGGGCAATCCAGCAGTCCGTCCGAGAACGAATCCTGCTGCGCGGACTGCGCGTCGTTCAACGCACCGTCCTGCAAGCGGCCCACGGCATCGATGATCACTGCCGCGCCCAGCTCGCCGCCGGACAACACATAATCGCCGATGGAGAGCTCCTCGTCGACCTCGTGCGCCAGCAAACGCTCGTCCACACCTTCGTAACGCCCACAGAGCAAGGCGATGCGCGGCAGTTTCGCCAACGCTTCCACCCTGCCCTGCGTCAGCCTCGCACCTTGCGGGCTGAGATAAACCACATGCACCGGTTCCGGTGCCGCCTCGCGCACGGCCTTGAGGGCGTCGCGCAAAGGCTGGATCAGCATCACCATCCCGGGGCCGCCGCCGCAGGTGCGGCCGTCCACGGTACGGTAATTGTCGGTGGCGAAATCGCGCGGGTTCCAGGTTTCCACCTGAAGCAGTTCACGCTGTTGCGCCCGTCCGACCACGCCGACCGAAGCACACTGGCGCATGAAGTCGGGAAACAGCGTGACGACATCGATGCGCATAGATCCTCAAACCTGTTTGGCAGCGCTGGCCGCGCTCAGAATTCAGGATCCCAGTCCACCACCATGCGCCCGCCGGACAAGTCCACCGAACGCACGAAAGATCCCTGGATGAAAGGAATCAGCCGCTCGCGCGTGCCGTCCTTCACCACCACGACGTCGTTGGCGCCGGTCGCGAACAGGTGACTGACCCGACCCAGTGCCACGCCTTCCGTGGTGACGACCTCAAGACCCTCGAGGTCGACCCAGTAATACTCGTCCTTGCCGGGAGGAGGCAGCAGCTCACGGGCGACGTAGATGTCCTGCCCGATCAACGCTGCTGCGGCATCGCGGTCATCCACTCCTGGGAACTGGGCGATGAGCCCCTTGCCCTGCGGACGACCCTTGACTCCCGCGACCTCCTTTTCCACACCCGGCGCCGAAGTCAGCAGCCAGGGTTGGTAAGTGAAGATCTTCGTGCGGGGCTCGGTCCAGGATTCGATCTTGAGCCAGCCCTGCACGCCGTACAGCCCGACGATGCGTCCCACCAGGACGCGCCGACCGGCTGCCGTCATGCTCAGGCAGCCTGCTGCTTGCCGGCTTCCTTGACCAGGGCGGCGACCTTGTCGCTCAGCTGCGCACCCTTGCCAACCCACTCCTGCACGCGGGCGACGTTCAGCTCAAGGCGCTTGTCCTTGCCCGAAGCGACCGGGTTGTAGAAACCCACGTTCTCGATGCTGCGGCCGTCGCGCTTGTTGCGCTGGTCGGTGACAACGATGTGGTAGAACGGACGGCCCTTGGCGCCGCCGCGCGAAAGACGAATCTTGACCATAAATAAAAGCTCCAGAGTTGCCGGGATGCCGGCAGCACGCACGCAGCGGTGCGCGGTGAACGCGGCATTTTAATGAATTCTGAGGAAAAAGGAAGAGCTTGAGGGCAAATTCGGCCAGAAAACCCGGCCGGGCCGTTCAGCCTCAGCGCATCGGGGGAAAGCCGCCGCCCATGCCGCCCATGCCCTTCATGGCGCCGCGCATCTGGCGCAGCAGGCCCTTGGTGCCGCCCTTGGACAGCTTGGACATCATCTTTTCCATCTGCATGTACTGCTTCAGCAGGCGGTTGACGTCCGCCGGCTGCACGCCGGAACCGCGCGCCACGCGGGCGCGGCGCGAGCCATTGAGCAGGTCCGGATGGCGGCGTTCCTTCTTGGTCATCGACTGGATGATGGCGACCATGCGCTTGATCTCGCCGTCGTTGACCTTGGATTTGACGTTTTCGGGCAGCGCCGACACGCCCGGCAGCTTGTCCATCAGGCCGGCCAGGCCGCCCATGTTGCTCATCTGCTCGAGCTGGTCGCGCATGTCGTTGAGATCGAAGCGCTTGCCCTTGATGACCTTCTCGGCGAGCTTCTGCGCCTTCTCCTGGTCGACCTTGCGCTCCACTTCCTCGACCAGCGACAACACGTCGCCCATGCCGAGGATGCGTTGCGCGACGCGGTCCGGGTGGAACGGCTCCAGCGCATCGGTCTTTTCGCCCGCGCCGAGGAACTTGATCGGACGGCCGGTGACGTAGCGCACCGAAAGCGCGGCACCGCCGCGTGCATCGCCGTCGGTCTTGGTGAGCACCACGCCGGTGAGCGGCAGCGCCTCGGCGAAGGCCTTGGCGGTGTTGGCCGCGTCCTGACCGGTCATGGAGTCGACCACGAACAGGGTTTCGATCGGGGTGATCGCGGCGTGCAGCGCCTTGATCTCCGCCATCATCGCCTCGTCCACGTGCAGGCGACCGGCGGTGTCGACCAGCAACACGTCAATCACTTCGCGGCGTGCAGCGGCAATGGCGTTCCTGGCGATGTCGACCGGGTTCTGGCCCGCCTCGGACGGGAAGAACTTCACGCCCACCTGTTCGGCCAGCGTGCGCAGCTGCTCGATGGCGGCCGGACGGTACACGTCACAGCTGACCACCATCACCTTCTTCTTTTTGCGCTCGGTGAGGAAGCGCGCGAGCTTGGCGACGGTGGTGGTCTTGCCGGCGCCCTGCAGGCCGGCCATCAGCACCACGGCGGGCGGCTGCTGCGCCAGGTTGAGCTCGGTGTTGGCGGTGCCCATCAGGGCGGTCAGCTCGTCGCTCACCACCTTCACCAGCGCCTGGCCCGGCGACAGGCTCTTGAGCACTTCCTGGCCCACCGCGCGGACCTTCACGCGCTCGATCAGCGCCTGCACCACCGGCAGGGCCACGTCGGCCTCCAGCAGGGCAATGCGCACTTCGCGCAGCGATTCGCGGATGTTTTCCTCGGTCAGGCGACCACGGCCGCGCAGGCGGTTGACGGTGGCGGAGAGGCGTTGGCTGAGGGATTCGAACATGGCTGGTGCCGGCAGGCGGAAAGACGTCGATTATAGCCGGGGTTGTGGGGCCGGGTCTCGGGGCCTTCAACCGGGCGCGCGGAACGGCGGCCCGTGGCGCTCAGCGTGACGCATCCGGCACCGCGTCGACGCACCCCTCCCGCCACTTACGACCCTATGCCACACTCGCCCGCTATGGCCGCCATCGTCCTCTTCGCCCTGCTCGCCATCGTGCTTTACCTCACCGCCGCGACGGCCCTGGCCCGGCCGCTGCTGAGTGGCGGGCAGCCGTTGAACCGTTCCGCGCTGCTGCTGGCGGGCGCGGCCGTGGTGATTCATGCGGGCACGCTGCTGAGCGCGCATCGCGGTTCGCTGGACCTGCATTTCTTCTCCGCGTTGTCGCTGGTCGCCTGCGTGGTGTCCGCGCTCACGCTGGTGGTGAACATCTGGCGCCCGGTGGCGGCGCTCGGCGTCATCGTGTTTCCGCTCACCGCGCTGCTGCTGGCGCTGGATACGTTCGCCGCGCCGGTGACGGTGCCGCTGGCGCTGGAGTGGCAGATCAAGCTGCACGTGATCGTGGCGCTGGTTGCCTTCAGCGTGCTGTCCATCGCCGCCGTGCTGGCCATTCTGCTGGCCGTGCAGGAACGCGCGCTGCGCCATCGCCAGTTCGGGCCTTGGCTGCGCGCGCTGCCGCCGCTGACGCTCACCGAGACGCTGATGTTCCGGCTGATCGGCGCGGGCTTCCTGCTGCTCACGCTCACCTTGCTCACCGGCATCCTGTTCGTGGACAACCTGTTCGGCCAGCACCTGATCCACAAGACGGTGCTGTCCATCATCGCGTGGCTGGTCTTCGGCACCCTGCTCTATGGCCGCTGGCGGCATGGCTGGCGCGGCCGCAGCGCCGTGAACCTCACCTTGATCGGCATGGGTGTATTGCTGCTGGCCTTCTTCGGCACCAAGGCGGTGCTGGAGCTCATACTCCACCGCACTCCGTGAGCACCTTATGAGCGCGCCCGGCCAGTTCGTCCTGACACTTTCCTGTCCTGACCGGGCTGGCATCGTGGCGGCGGTGTCGAACCACCTGGCCGCACAAGGCGGCAACATCATCGAGGCGCAGCAGTTCGGCGATGCGGAGACGGGCCGCTTCTTCATGCGCCTGGTGTTCGAGGACACGGAACGCAGCCTCTCCGCGCTGTCCTCGGCATTCGATGCGTTCGCCAGGCAGTTCGCCATGCAGTGGGCGCTGCGCGACCGCCACCAGCGGCGGCGTGTGATGCTGCTGGTGTCGAAGTTCGACCATTGCCTGGCGGACATCCTTTACCGCTGGCGCATCGGCGAATTGCCGATGGACATCGCCGGCATCGTCGCCAACCATCCGCGCGACACGTATCGACACCTCGACCTGGACGGCATTGCGTTCCACCACCTGCCGGTGGACCGCGACAGCCGCGACGGGCAAGAAGCCGCGCTGTGGCAGCTGATCGAGCAGTCGGGCACCGACCTGGTGGTGCTCGCGCGCTACATGCAGATCCTGTCGAATGATCTGGCGCGCAAGCTGGCGGGGCACTGCATCAACATCCATCACTCGTTCCTGCCGGGCTTCAAGGGCGCGCGCCCGTATCACCAGGCGCACCGCCGGGGCGTGAAGCTGATCGGCGCCACGGCGCACTTCGTGACGGCCGAGCTGGACGAAGGCCCGATCATCGAGCAGGACATCGAACGGGTCACGCACGCCGACACGCCGGACGACCTGATCCGCATCGGCCGCGACATCGAGCGCCGCGTGCTGGCACGCACCCTGCGCCTTTACCTCGACGACCGTGTCCTACTCAACGGCGCGAAAACCGTCGTCTTCCATTCCTGACGGAGAATCCCGTGGAACTGATCGGCATGCTCGATTCACCCTATGTCCGTCGCGCGGCGATCTCGCTGCGGCTGCTGGGCATTCCCTTCAAGCACCGCTCGCTCTCGGTGTTCCGCAACTTCGACGAGTTCCAGCGGATCAATCCGCTGGTGAAGGCGCCCACGCTAGTGCTGGACGACGGCAGCCTGCTCACCGAATCCAGCCTGATCATCGACTGGGCACAGGCCAACAGCAGCCGCCGCGCGCTCATGCCCGCCGACCGCACGGATTACACGCGCGCGCTGCGCCTGGTCGGCATCGCGTTGGCCGCCAGCGAGAAAAGCGTGCAGATCGTCTATGAGCACAAGCGCGATCCGGACAGGCGCGACGAAGGCTGGCTGACGCGCGTGAAGGGCCAGCTGTGCGCGGCCTACGACAAGCTGGAGCGCGAACTGGATGGCGTCGACGGCTGGCTATTCGGCAACACGCCCAGCCAGGCCGATATCTCCATCGCCGTGGCCTGGGGATTCACGCAGCTCGAGGCGGCGGACGTGGTGGATGCGGCAGCCTACCCGCACGTGCATGCGTTCGCCGAGCGCGCTGAGAAACACCCGGATTTCGCGGCGCTGCCGCCGGTCTGAACCGGCGGCTTGGAGAAATCAACGACAGGCGTCGATGGCCTGCGACAGGCGCTCCACCGCGACGATCTCCATCTCCCCCACCTTCGCCTTCTTCGGTGCGTTGGCCTTGGGCACGATGGCTTTCTGGAAGCCATGGTGCGCCGCTTCCTTCAGGCGCTCCTCGCCATTGGGCACCGGGCGGATTTCGCCGGACAGGCCGACTTCGCCGAACGCGATGGTCTTCTCCGGCAGCGGACGATCACGCAGCGAGGAAAGCACGGCCAGCAGCACGGGCAAGTCCGCCGCCGTTTCCTGCACGCGGATGCCACCGACCACGTTGACGAACACGTCCTGGTCGTAGGCCGCCACGCCGCCGTGCCGATGCAGCACGGCGAGCAGCATGGCCAGGCGGTTCTGCTCCAGGCCCAGCGCGACACGGCGCGGATTGCCCAGCGAGGACTGATCCACCAGCGCCTGCACCTCCACCAGCAGCGGCCGCGTGCCTTCGCGCGTCACCATCACGGCGCTGCCGGAGGTCGGCCCGCTGTGCGCGGAGAGGAAGATCGCCGACGGATTGGGCACTTCGCGCAATCCCTTCTCCGACATGGCGAACACGCCTAGCTCGTTCACCGCGCCGAAGCGGTTCTTGAAGGCGCGCAGCACGCGGAAGCGGCTGCCCGATTCACCCTCGAAGTACAGCACCGCATCCACCATGTGCTCCAGCACGCGCGGGCCAGCGATGCCGCCCTCCTTGGTGACGTGACCCACCAGGAACACGGACGTGCCGGTTTCCTTGGCGAAGCGCGTGAGCTTGGCGGCGGACTCGCGCACCTGGCTTACCGAACCCGGCGCGGCGGTCAGCAGTTCCGTCCAGATGGTCTGGATGGAGTCGATCACCAGCACGCGCGGACGGCTGCTCAGCGCCTGCTCGATGATGCGTTCGATGCAGGTCTCGGCCAGCGCATGCAGCGGCGCCAGCGGCAGATCCAGGCGCTGGGCGCGCGCGGCGACCTGCGCCAGCGATTCCTCGCCGGTGACATAGACGCTGGGCACGTGGGCACCCAAGGTGCCGAGCATCTGCAACAACAACGTCGATTTACCGATACCCGGATCGCCGCCGATCAGCACCACCGAACCGTCCACCAGGCCGCCGCCCAGCACGCGATCCAGCTCGCCGATGCCAGTGAGCGTGCGCACTTCCGCGGTCAGTGCCACGGCGGTCAGCGGGGTCACCTTGGGCGAGCCCGCGGCCGCGCCGGCGTAACCCGTAGTGCTGCGCGCCGCGCCGGCCGACTTCACCGCCGGCTGCACCACGATTTCGCTCAAGGTGTTCCACGCGCCACAGTCCACGCACTGGCCCTGCCATTTGGAATGCTCCGCCCCGCAGTCGGTGCAGACGTAGGCGGTCTTGGCTTTGGCCATTGCGTAGTTTTCCTGAGTGCCTCGCGAAGACGCCAAGCTTAGCGGTCCGTCATCGCAATCGGCGAGACGCCGGCGCGGCCAGATCCCCCTGACCTGGATCACAGGGCGATCATGCCGGGCTTGCTACGTTCGCCCATCGGCACGCTCGCCGACGGCAACGCGCATGGCCAAGAAGATCGCCCTGTTTCCCAAGCACCCCGAGCGCATCTGCTGGGGTTGCGACAAGTACTGCGCCGCCGACGCACTGCGCTGTGGCAATGGTTCGGGGCGTACGCCACATCCCATCGAAGTGCTCGGCGAGGACTGGCTGGATCAGGGCGACTGGGGTTTCGATCCCGAGGAAGTGGCGCGCGCGAAGGTGCGGGCCGGAAAGGCAACGGACTGATCGCGCGATCAATCCTCGTCTTCGACGAACAGCACGCGCTTGGTCATGCCGCAGGTCAGGTCATAGGAAATCGTGCCGGCTCGCGCCGCGATGATCTCCGCCGGCAACTCCGGCCCCCACAGCGTCACGCGATCGCCCACCTTCGCCTCCGGCGCGTGGCGCAGGTCCAGCGTGATCAGGTCCATCGACACGCGGCCGATCAAGGGCACCTGCCGATCGCCCACCAGCACGGGCGTTCCGGCGATGGCGCTGCGCGGATAACCATCGCCATAACCCACTGCCGCCACGCCCACCGCCATGTCTTCGGGGCAGGTCCAGGTTCCGTTGTAACCGATGCGCTCGCCCTTGCCGATGCGATTGATGGCGATCAGGCGCGTGCTCAAGGTCATCGCAGGGCGAAAGCCGAAATCCGCGCCCGCCTTGCCGTCGACCACCGACAGGCCGTACAGCAAACCACCCGTGCGCACCCAGTCACCGCGCGCATCAGCCCAGCCCAGCACCGCCGCGGAATTGGAAAGCGAGCGCGGCCCGCGCAGGCCGCGCGTGGCTTCGGCGAAGCGCGCCATCTGCGCTGGTGTCTCGCGGCCGTCGAACACTTCGGACTCGGCGAAATGCGTCAGCAGTCCGATCTCCGGATCGATGCCGGGCATCGAGGTCAGCTGCGCGTGCACGAACGCCACGGCTTCCGGCGCGAAACCCAGGCGATGCATGCCGCTGTCCACCTTCAACCATACACGCAACAGCCCGCGCGAAGGCGAGGCCTCCCGCAGCCATTGCAGTTGTTCCTCATGGTGGATGGCGGCATCGAGGTTCAGGCGCTGCATCTCGGCGATGTCGCTGGCGCGATCCGGGCCCGACAACACGACGATGCGCTGGCGATGTCCCGCTGCGCGCAAGCGCAGGCCATCGCCCAGCGCCGCCACCGCGAAAGCGTCGGCTTCGCCGTCCAGTGCGCGCGCCACGCGCTCCAGGCCATGCCCGTAGGCATCCGCCTTGACCACGGCCATGACCTTGGCCGGCGCCGCCATCTGCTTGATGCGCGCGAGATTGTGGCGCAGGGCGCCCAGGTGGATGGTGGCGACGGTCGTACGGCTCATGCGTGCCTGGCGCCCTTCGGGGCGCGGTGAGGAGGGGCGGAAAGAGTGGCCGGATGACTCCGGACAAGGCTCGAAGCTTACCAGCCTTGCCTGGGGCCATCCGGCCCACGCGCCCAACCTAACGTTCCGGTCCGGCACTCCCGGGGCGCCTCCGTGGCATTCCCCGGGCAAGGGCTACCCTCACCAGTAGCCACATCCACCGATCAACGGTTGTCGCGGGAATCGCAGCGCTCGATGGCCACGCGGCGCGCCCTGTCGTACTCGTGCTGGGTCATCGCGCCGGAAGCCAGGGCGTTCTGCAAATCCATCATCTGTTTGCCGCAGGTGTCGTTGTTCTGCACCATGCGGGTGCTGCTGCCGCACCCGGCCAACGCCAGGCACGCGGCGATGGGCAACGCGGGCATCAGGGTTCGGCTCATGGCTCAGATGACGTGCAATACCAGCAACACGATCAGGATGATCAGGATCAGGCCCAGGCCGCCACTGGGACCATAGCCCCAGCCGCGGCTGTAGGGCCAGGTCGGCAGCACGCCGAGCAGAAGCAACACGATGATGAGCAGGAGAATGAGCGACATGCGTCGTGCCTCGCTTGGGGAACCGGCTCCGAGGCTGCACCGCCGTATGTGAACCCCGCACGGGCTCGATGTGTACGGCATGCATAGACGCAAGGCAGTACAGGCGCCATTCCTGTAACGGAACGGCGCCTGTATGCGTGCATCGTGGCTTATTCGAAGGCCCCGACGAAGGAATCGGGCGCGTAGTTCTCGAACTTGGTGTAGTGGCCGAGGAAGGTCAGCTTCACCGTGTCGGTCGGGCCGTTACGCTGCTTGCCGATGATGATTTCGGCAAGGCCTTTGTCCGGCGATTCCTTGTTGTAGTACTCGTCGCGGTAGATGAACATGATCACGTCCGCGTCCTGCTCGATAGCGCCCGATTCGCGCAGGTCGGACATCATCGGACGCTTGTCGGCACGCTGTTCCAGCGAGCGGTTCAACTGCGACAGCGCGATCACCGGGCAATTGAGTTCCTTGGCGAGGCCCTTCAGCGAGCGCGAGATTTCCGAGATCTCGGTCGCGCGGTTTTCCTTCATGCCTGGCACCTGCATCAGCTGCAGGTAGTCGATCACGATAAGCCCCAGGCCGCCGTGCTCGCGATGCAGTCGGCGCGCGCGCGAGCGCATTTCCACCGGCGAAAGGCCCGGCGTGTCGTCGATGAAGATCTTGGCCTCGGACAGCAGCGCGATGGCGTTGGTGACGCGCGGCCAGTCTTCCTCGGCCAGGTCGCCGTTGCGCAAGTGCTGCGCGTGGATGCGGCCGACCGAGGAAATCATGCGGAAGGCCAGCTGCGAGGCCGACATTTCCATCGAGAAGATCGCCACGGCCTTCTTGCCGCGCATCGCCACCGCTTCGGCCATGTTCACCGAGAACGCGGTCTTGCCCATCGAGGGACGCGCCGCGACGATGATCAGGTCGGACGGCTGCAGGCCCGAGGTGAGTTCGTCCAGGTCGGAAAAGCCGGTGGAAACACCGGTGAGCTGACCCTTGTTCTCGAAGCGCTCGGAGAGGATGCGGAAGGCGTCCTTCACCGCCTCGCGCATGGACACCGTGTCTTTCTTGCCGCGCGCACCCGACTCGGCGATCTTGAACACCGCCTGCTCGGCGCGCTCGAGCACCTCCTGCACGCTCTTGCCTTCGGGCTGGTAGCCGTCCTCGGTGATACCGGTGCCGGCGTCGATCAGCATGCGCAGCACCGACTTCTCGCGCACGATCTCCGCGTAGGCACCGATGTTCGCTGCGCTGGGCGTGGTGTTGGCCAGTTCGATCAGGTACGCGGCGCCACCCACCATCTCGGCCAGGCCGTTGGCCTCGAACCAGTCGCCCAAGGTCACCGCATCGCAAGGCATGCCCTTGGCCGCCAGCTCGGTGATGGCGCGCCAGATCAGGCGGTGATCCTTGCGGTAGAAATCCTGCTCGCCCAGCCGGTCGGCCACCTTGTCCAGCGAATCCGGGGACAACATGAGGCCGCCGAGCACCGCCTGCTCCGCATCGATCGAATGCGGCGGCACGCGCAGCGCATCGATGCTCGGCGTGGGCTTGCGCTCGGAGCGTCCACCGCGTCCGCGGCGCTCGGAGCGCTCTGGACGATCGGACGAGTCGGGAACGAAGGACATCGCGATTCCTCGCAGCGTGTCGACACAGGGTCGGCGGCATGGCGTTGGATGCAGAGCATACGCGGCGCCATCTCAGGCGACGAGACAATAACTCTGTGGATAAGCTGTGGTTCTTTGTGGATAAGACCCGCCGAACCGAAGAAAAGCAGACGGGCGCCCGGAGGCGCCCGTCTGGGACTTGCCAGCAATCGGCGGCTTACTTCTCGCCGACCACGATCACCTTGACCTGGGTCTGCACGTCGGCGTGCAGCGCGATCACGGCGTCGAACTCGCCGGTGTGGCGGATCGGGCCTTCGCCCTGGATCACTTCATTCTTGTGCACGTCGAAACCGGCGGCCTGCAGGGCCTCGGCGATTTCGCGCGGACCGACCGAACCGTACAGCTTGCCTTCCGGACTGGCGTTCACGGTGAGCGTCACCGAAGCGCCTTCCAGCTTGGCCTTGCGGCCTTCAGCGCCCGACAGCTGGGCGGCGGCCTTGGCTTCGTACTCGGCGCGGCGCTTCTCGAAGGCTTCGAGGTTGGCGGCGGTGACCGGCACGGCCTTGCCCTGCGGCAGCAGGTAGTTGCGGCCGTAACCCGGCTTCACCTTGACCTTGTCGCCCAGGTTGCCGAGGTTGCGGACTTTCTCGAGAAGAATCAGTTCCATGGTGGTTCCTTTTCGTTAGCGCCGAATGGGCCGGCGCAGCCGTGGACGGTTGTCCGAAGAGTTTGACGGCGCGCCGGGCCTTGTCGCCCGGCGCGCGCCACGATCAGACGTCGTGGTTGTCGGTGTACGGCAGCAGGGCCAGGAAGCGGGCGCGCTTGATGGCGGTCGCCAGCTGACGCTGGTAGCGGGCCTTGGTGCCGGTGATGCGCGACGGAACGATCTTGCCGTTCTCGGTGATGTACTGGCGCAGCGTGTTGAGATCCTTGTAATCGATCTCCTTCACGTTTTCAGCCGTGAAGCGGCAGAACTTGCGGCGGCGGAAGAACTTGGACATGGCTTAGGCTCCTGATCAGTCGTCGCTGTCGCGATCGTTGTCGTCACGCGCTTCGTCGTCGCGGCGGCGCGAGGACTTGGCGTCATCCTTTTCCTTGGACTTCAGGATGAAGGACTGCTCGGTGTCGGCCTCGTCGCGCTTGATCACCAGGTGGCGCAGCACGGCGTCGTTGAAGCGGAAGCCCGACTCCAGCTCGTTCAGCGCGTTCTGGCTGACTTCGATGTTGAGCATAACGTAGTGAGCCTTGGCCAGGTTCACGATGGGATACGCCAGCTGGCGGCGGCCCCAGTCTTCCAGGCGGTGGATCTTGCCGCCGTCGGTTTCGATCAGCGCCTTGTAGCGCTCGATCATGGCCGGGACCTGCTCGCTCTGGTCAGGGTGGACCAGGAACACGACTTCGTAATGTCGCAGGGACATCGTGTGGTAACTCCTTGTGGATGCGGCCTTTTCGGGCCTGGCAGCCTCCCGCCCTATGCGGTGAGGCAAGGTTCCGTCCAGGCCTTTGGAGCGTGGACAGAAGCGGAAGTGTAAGGGAATTCAGGGGTTTGGGGCAAGCGGATGACAACCTGCCCCGGACGCGGCGTGTCTCAGCCGACGGTGAAACTCTCGCCGCAACCGCACTCGCCGGTGGCGTTGGGGTTGTGGAACACGAAGCTGGCGTTGAGGCCCTGGCGCTGGAAGTCGATCACCGTGCCGTCGATCAGCGGCAGGCTCTTGCCGTCCACGATCAGCTTGACGCCGTCCACTTCCACCAGCTCGTCGCCCTCGCCCACGGCCTGGGCCAGGTCGACCACGTAGCCGAAGCCGGAGCAGCCGGTCTTCTTCACGCCGAAGCGCACGCCGGCGGCACCCGGGGTACCGGCAAGGAAGGAGCGCATGCGTTCACTGGCGGCGGGGGTGATGGTGATGGTCATGGCGGTGCAACTACTTGGGCTTTCGATGGTCCGAAATCGGACGTGAAGGGTCGAACCTGAACGATACGTACATTATCATGCTTCGTTCGGCATCATGCCCGTTCGACTTATGCGTCCGATATGCGGCGCCCAGCAGGAGTTTCAATCCATGGCGGTGGTTAGCGTCAAGCAGGCTCTTTCCGGCTCGATCCAGGCCGGCAGTGTCGTCACGGTGCGCGGTTGGGTGCGCACGATCCGCGATTCGAAGGGCGGGCTGTCCTTCGTGAATGTGACCGATGGCTCCTGCTTCGACCCGATCCAGGCGGTGGTCACCGACAAGGTGGCCAATTACGAGAGCGAGGTGAAGCACCTGACCACCGGTGCCGGCCTGATCGTCACCGGCACCCTGGTGCCGTCGCAGGGCAAGGGCCAGCGCTTCGAGATCCAGGCCGACACGGTCGAGGTCACCGGCTTCGTGGAAGATCCGCTGACCTACCCGATCCAGCCCAAGCCGCACACCATGGAGTTCCTGCGCGAAGTGGCGCACCTGCGCCCGCGCACCAACCTGTTCGGCGCGGTGACGCGCGTGCGCCACACCATGATGATGGCGATCCACCGCTGGCTCACCGAGCAGGGCTTCTTCTGGATCAACACGCCGATCATCACCACGTCCGACGCCGAAGGCGCGGGCGACATGTTCCGCCTGTCCACGCTGGACTTGGCCAACCTGCCGCGCACGCCGGACGGCAAGATCGATTTCCGCAAGGATTTCTTCGGCCGCGAAGCCTTCCTCACCGTGTCCGGCCAGCTCAACGTCGAGGCGTACTGCCTGGCCATGAGCAAGGTGTACACCTTCGGCCCGACCTTCCGCGCCGAGAACTCCAACACCGCCCGCCACCTGGCCGAATTCTGGATGGTGGAGCCGGAGATCGCCTTCGCCGACCTCAACGACAACGCCGACTGCGCCGAGGGTTTCCTCAAGGCCATCTTCAAGGCGGTGCTGGAAGAGCGCGCGGACGACATGGCGTTCTTCGCCGAGCGCGTGCTGCCGGAAGCGGTCAGCCGTCTGGAAGCCTTTATCGCCGAACCGTTCGAACGCATCGACTACACCGACGCCATCGAGATCCTCAAGAACTCGGGGCAGAAGTTCGAATTCCCGGTGGCCTGGGGCATCGACCTGCAGACCGAGCACGAGCGCTACCTGGCCGAGAAGCACGTGGGCCGTCCGGTGGTGGTGATGAACTACCCCGAGCAGATCAAGGCCTTCTACATGCGCCTGAACGACGACGGCAAGACCGTCGCCGCGATGGACGTGCTGGCGCCGGGCATCGGCGAAATCATTGGCGGCAGCCAGCGCGAAGAACGCCTGGATTACCTGGACCGCCGCATGGTCCAGTTCGGTCTCGATCCCGCCACGTACGGCTGGTACCGTGACCTGCGCCGTTACGGCACCGTGCCGCATGCCGGCTTCGGCCTCGGCTTCGAGCGCCTGCTGGTCTACGTGTGCGGCCTCTCCAACATCCGTGATGCCATTCCCTATCCGCGCGCGGCAGGGACGGCCGAATTCTGAGTTAGCCCATGTTCTATCGACTGATCGTCGCCACTGCCCTCCTCGTATCCGCCGCGCTGGCGGGTGGCTGCAGCGTGAAATCGCTGGTGCCGCCCAACCTGCGTCCGCCGGAGAGCACCAGCAGCAGCCTCGATCAGGCCAAGAAGGCACTGCAGCAGGCCACGCCCTGCTGCACCACCTTCGCGGACTTCTCCTTCCAGGACGCCCTGCCCTGGCGACCCAAGCGGTTCGAGCTGGGCCCGGGCAGCATGGTCGCCAACCTCAACGGCGACCGCAGCTACTTCCTGAGCTTCAGCCTGCCGCGCGAAACGCAGATACCGTATCGCGTGGCGGTGAAGTCCGAATTGAACGGCCGCTGGCTGCGCGCCAGCTACCTGTTCGCACCCACGGTCGTGCTGCTGGACGAGGCCTTCCAGCCGATCGACAGCAAGGACCTGAGCCTGTGCGAGCACATGGGCTGGACGGACGAAACCACCGGCGCCTTCGGCAGCGTCGACGTCACCGACAAGCGCGCGCGCTACCTGGTGCTGTACAGCTCGGCCAAGCAGCAGGCCGGCAGCACCTACTGGGAGCAATCGCCCGCCACGTTCTCGGCCGAGGCCCCGGTGAAGATGGCGGCCGCCGGCACGTTCAAGGTGCCGCACGGCCCGGACGGCACGGTGTGGATCGGCCTGATGGACAAGACCTACCAGGACGCCCAGAACAACGCGATCTGCTCCAAGCCCGAGCAGGGCAACGGCGTGCTGAGCACGCTGCGTGATGCCATCCCGCTGCCGGGTATCGGCGGCGACGGCAACAAGACCGATGCGGCCAAGCCCGCCGCCGCGCCGGGCAGCGCCACCAACTCCAATTCCACGCCCGCGACGAGCGACTCGGCCAAGGGCTGAGTTCGCGTTCGCGGGCGTTCACCACGCACAGGCACGGCATGATCCAGCTTTATCTCTCGCTTCTTCTGGCCGGCGTCGCCTGTTTCCTGCTGCACTTCGGCGCGCAGTACCGCATTGCGTCCCTGCTGCGCAGCCGCCACCCGAACGAGTGGAAGATCATCGCCGAGAGCAACGGCGTGCCCACCAATGCCCTGCGCACGTGGATGCGCCTGCAGCTGGCGCTGCGTTCGCCGGTGCTGCCGGCGCTCGAAGACACTGCCGTCACCCGCTGGCGCCAGGCTTGGCGCTACAGTCTGTGGGCCGCCTGGCTGTGCTGGTTCGGTGCACTGGCGGTGCAATACAGCGCACGCTGATCGCACTTTCCCAACGGGAGCCCTCCATGCAACTGGATCTGAGCGGACGTCATGCCCTGGTATGCGGCGCCTCGCAAGGCATCGGCCGCGCCAGCGCCATCGAGCTGGCCGAACTCGGCGCCAGCGTGACCCTGCTGTCGCGTTCCGCGGATGCCTTGAAGGCCGCTACGGATGCCCTGCCCCGCAAGCACGGCCAGCAGCATCGCTGGTTCGCCGTGGACATGGCCCAGACCGACAGCCTGCGCGACGCACTGGCCGACATCGTCGCCAGCCACCCCATGGAGATCCTGATCAACAACACCGGCGGCCCGCCGGGCGGCGCCGCCCACACGGCCACCACCGAGGCCTACGAAACGGCCTTCCGCCAGCATCTGCTGGCTGGCCAGACGCTGGTGCAGGCGCTGCTGCCCGGCATGCGCGCCAGCGGCTACGGGCGCATCGTCAACGTCATCTCCACTTCGGTGAAAGAGCCCATCGCTGGCCTGGGCGTATCCAACACCGTGCGCGCCGCGGTGGCGAGCTGGGCCAAGACCTTGTCCAGCGAACTGGCCGCCGATGGCATCACCGTCAACAACGTGCTGCCCGGCTACACGCGCACCGCGCGCCTGGACGGGCTGCTCGCCGCACAGGCACGCAGCAGCGGCCGCGACGAGGATGACATCGCCAAAGGCATGCTGGCCGCCGTGCCCGCCCGCCGTTTCGGGGAGGCGGCCGAAGTGGCCGCCGTCATCGCGTTCCTGTGCACACCGGCGGCGGCGTACGTGAATGGCGTGAGCATCGCGGTGGATGGCGGCAGGACCCGTTCGCTGAGCTGACGCACGCCGGCATCGTCACGCGCCGCATACGCCCCCGTCCGGTGCAATTGCAGGCCCCAGGCCTTAAGCTTGTGCAGATGCCTACCTTGCGCCTCGCCAATCTGATCGACGGTCGCCTTCAGGCGCCACGCAACGATCGCTGGCTGGACGTGTTCGAGCCGGCCACTGGCGAGGTCTTCGCCCACTGTCCCGATTCCACCGCCGACGACGTCGCCGAGGCCGTCGCCGCCGCCCGTCGCGCCGCGCCGGCCTGGGCAGGCACGCAGGCCGAGCAGCGCGCTCGCCTGCTGCATCGGCTTGCGGATCTTGTCGAAGCGCGCATGGACGCATTCGTCGCGCTGGAATCGCGCGACAGCGGCAAGCCGCTGGCCCAGGCGCGCAACCTCGACATTCCCCGCGCGGTTTCCAACCTGCGCTTCTTCGCCGCCGCCATCATGGGCTGGAGCAGCGAGTCGCACGCCATGGAAACCGGCGCGATCAACTACACACTGCGCCAGCCGCTGGGCGTGGTCGGCTGCATCAGCCCGTGGAATCTGCCGCTGTACCTGTTCACCTGGAAGATCGCGCCGGCGCTGGCGGCCGGCAACACGGTGGTTTCCAAGCCCTCCGAAATCACGCCCTGCACGGCGGCATTGCTCGGTGAGCTGAGCATCGAGGCGGGTTTTCCGCCCGGCGTGTTCAATATCGTGCAGGGCCGCGGCCCCACGGTGGGACAGGCCATCGTCGAGCATGCGGCGGTGAAGGCCGTCTCTTTCACCGGCAGCACGCGCACCGGCGCACAGATCGCCGCGGTCGCCGCGCCGCGGTTCAAGAAGGTATCGCTGGAGCTCGGCGGCAAGAACCCGGCCATCGTGTTCGAAGACGCGGACCTCAGCGACGCCAACCTCGACACCATCGTGCGCTCGGGCTTCGCCAACCAGGGCGAGATCTGCCTGTGCGGCTCGCGCCTGCTGGTGCAGCGTTCGATCTACGATGCGTTCCGCGAGCGCTACCTCGCGCGAGTGAAGGCGCTGCGCGTGGGCGACCCGAGCGACGGCGGCAGCGACCTTGGCGCGCTCGTGTCGCGCGAACATTTCGACAAGGTGATGGGCTGCATCGCGACGGCGCGCGAGGAAGGCGGCCGCATCCTGTGCGGCGGCGATGCCGTCACGGTGGATGGCCGCTGCGCCAACGGCTGGTTCGTCGCGCCCACGGTGATCGAAGGCCTGGGCAGCGATGCGGCCACCAACCAGCACGAGATTTTCGGACCCGTGGTGAGCCTGATCCCCTTCGAGGACGAAGCGGAAGCGCTCGCCATCGCCAATGGCACCGGCTACGGCCTCGCCGCTTCGGTGTGGACGCGCGACCTGTCGCGCGCGCATCGCTTCGGCGCCCAGCTGGACTTCGGCATCGTATGGACCAACTGCTGGTTGCTGCGCGACCTGCGCACGCCCTTTGGCGGCACCAGGCAGTCCGGTCTCGGCCGTGAAGGCGGTACGGAAGCACTGCGCTTCTTTACCGAGCCCAAGAACATTTGCATACGTTACTGAGAGCGCTGCCGTGAAAAGCCCCCTGCAAAACCTCCTCGACAGCAACCGCGTGTGGTCGGCCACCATGGTCGAACAGGATCCGCGATTCTTCGAACGCCTTGCCCAGCAACAGGCCCCCAAGTACCTGTGGATCGGCTGCTCCGACTCGCGCGTGCCGGCCACGCAGATCGTCGACCTGCCGCCGGGCGAGATCTTCGTGCAGCGCAACGTCGCCAACGTGGTGTCGCACACCGACCTCAACTGCCTGAGCACCATCCAGTTCGCGGTGGATGTGCTCAAGGTCGAGCACATCCTGGTCGTCGGCCATTACGGCTGCGGCGGCGTGCAGGCAGTGCTGGACGAACGCCGCATGGGCCTGGTCGACAACTGGCTGCGCCACGTGGGCGACGTGGCGCAGAAGCATTCCAGGCTGCTCACCTCGATCGAGCTGATGAATCTGCGCAATGCCCGCCTGTGCGAACTCAACGCGATGGAACAGGCCGTCAACGTCTGCCACACCACCATGGTGATGGACGCCTGGGAGCGCGGCCAGAAGCTTACCGTGCACGCCTGGTGCTACAGCCTGTTCGATGGCCACGTGAACGACCTGGGCATGCACGTCAGTTCGCGCGAGGACCTCAGGCCCGCCTACGCGAACGCACTGCAGCGTCTGGGAACCATCCCCGAGTTCAACCGATGAGCGACGTCGTCCGCACCGAGCAGGCGCCCGCGCCGGTGGGGGCGTATCCGCATGCGCGCCGCGTCGGCAACCTGCTGCTCCTTTCCGGCGTGGGCCCGCGCATGCCGGGCAGCAACGCCATTCCCGGCAACATCCACGACGACGCGGGCAAATTGATCGGCTACGACATCGAAGCGCAATGCCGTCAGGTGTTCGCGAACGTGCGCGCCGTGCTGGAAGCCAGCGGCGCGCGCTTGGAAAACCTGGTGGACGTCACCGTGTTCCTCACCGACATGGCGCGCGATTTCCCGGCCTACAACAAGCTCTATGCGGAGTACTTCGCCGGTGTCGATGCCTGCCGCACCACGGTGGGCATCACGGCGCTGCCGACGCCCATCGCCATCGAGCTGAAGTGTGTGGCTGCGATCCAGGAGTGAGTGAAGAGAAGTGAGAAACGAGAGAGAGCGTCGCTCTTCTCTCACTACTCGCTCCTCTTTACTCACTTCTCCAGCAAAAAGCCCCGGCGCTCACGCGCCGGGGCTTTTTGCTGTACCACCCTCAGTGGCTGGCTTCGGTCTGCGGCAGCGTGGACTTGGCCGTGCGCTTGGCCGACTTGCTGCCCTTCTGCTTCGGCTGACCGTTGTTCTTGTTCTTCTTGTGATGATGCGACGAAGCGGACTTGGTCGCGGGCGCAGCCTGCGGGGATGCGTCCTGCGCCAGCAGGGAACCGGAAAGAGCCATACCCGCAACGAGCAGGGATGCGATCGCGAACTTGCGCATGTTGATAAGCCTCGACTAGAAGAATCCGTGTGCTGTCGCGGACCCGGCCGGAACCCGGCGACACGAGCGGCGCGACGGCGAAAACATGGCATGTTTTCGCGCCGTCCGGAACAGCTCCTTTCGCGCGGTGCTGTCAGATTTCCAGACGCCGCCGCTTGACATTGCAATCGCCTAACAACGGTCGAATATTTTTGCGGTCACGCCACGCACAGCGCCAGCAGGCGGGCGATGGTTTCCTGCACCTGCGCGGCCTTCTCTTCGGCATACGCGAAGCTGTCTTCGTCCATGTAGTTGAGCTGCGAAAGCTCCAGTTGCACGGCCTGCACGCCTTCCGCCGGCCGGCCATAGTGGCGCGTGATGTAGCCGCCCTTGAAGCGTCCATTGACCACGAAGCTGTAGCGGGACTGGGCTTCCAGCGCTTCCTTCAAGGCTTGCTGCAACGCGGGTGTACAGCTTGCGCCATCAGCCGTGCCAAGGTTGAAGTCCGGCAGTTGGCCATCGAACAACATGGGCACGCGGCTGCGGATGGAGTGCCCATCCCACAGCACCACGCGGCCGTGTTCCGCGCGCAGGCGTTCAAGTTCTTGCGACAAGGCCTCGTGGTACGGACGCCAGTACACGTTTACCCGTCGTTGCATTTCTTCGGTGCCGGGTTCGTCTCCGTCGAGGTAAAGCGGCTCGCCGTCGAAGCCGATGGTGGACACCAACCCGGTTTCGCGTTTGCCCGGGTACAGCGCATGGCCATCCGCGGGGCGATTGAGATCGACCACGTAGCGCGATGCCGCCGGGCGAATCACGCTGGCGCCCAAGGCTTTCGCCAGTGGCTCGTACAGGCGTCCCACATGCCAGTCGGTATCGACGGAACGCTGCGCATTCGGCCGCATGCGCGCGGCGATATCGTCGGGAATATGGCTGCCGTCGTGCGGCAGGCTGATGAGCAGCGGCGCGGTGCCGCGATGGAGCGTATAGGTGGCGGTCATGCGCCGAGTTTACCGCGACCCACCGAGTTTACCGCGAGCTGTTAGGTCATCAGCACGAGTTCTTCGGACGAACTCGGGTGGATCGCCACCGTCGCGTCGAGATCGCGCTTGCGCAAGCCCATCTTCATCGCCACGGCGAAGCCCTGCAGCATTTCCTCCGCACTGCTGCCCAGCACGTGGATGCCGACGACGCGCTCGTCCTTGCCCAGGCAGACGATCTTCATCATGGTCTGCCGCTGGCGCCCGGCGACGGCCCACTGCAGCGGCGTAAAACCGGCGCGATAGACGCGCACCTGATCGCCATGGAACTCGCGCGCCTGGGCCTCGGTAAGGCCGACCATCGCCAGCGGCGGCTCGGCGAACACCACGCTGGGAATATGCTCGTAGTCGAGCCGGCTGTCGGGACGTCCACCGAAAAGGCGATCGGCGAGACGACGCCCCGCGGCCACGGCCACCGGCGTGAGCTCCGGACGTTCGGTGACGTCACCCACCGCGCAAATGCCCGGCACGTTGGTGTTCTGCCAGGCGTCGGTGACGATGTGCCCGTTCTCCTCCACGTTGACGCCCGCCGCGCCGAGATCCAGGCGGTGGCTGTTGGGGATACGGCCAATCGCCCACAGCACCGCATCGTAGGGACCGCAAGGACCGTTCAACGCGTCATCGATCACCACGGCATCGCCATCGCGAAGCAGGCCTTTTACCTGTACCTGGCGCGTGATGCGGATGCCGCCGTCGACCATCTGCCGCTCCAGTTCGTCCACCAGCTCCGCGTCGAAATCGGTGAGCATGCGATCGCGCACATGCAACGTGACTTCGCTGCCCAGCGCATGGCACAGGCCGGCGAATTCCACCGCGATGTAACCGCCGCCGATCACGGCGATGCGTTTGGGCAAGCTGCGCAGCGCGAAGATGTCGTCGGATACCAGTCCCAGCTCGAAGCCGGGAATATCCAGCCGACGCGGGCGCCCACCGGTGGCGATCACGATCTGCGTGGCCTTCAGTTCCGTGCCGCTCGAAGTGACCACGGTATCGGCAGCGGCAAGCCGTCCCACCTCGGCGAACCACTGGATGCCGGACTGCGCCAGGTGCGACGCATAGCGCTCGCGAATGCCATCGATATAGCGCTGCCGAAGTTGGCGGAAGTGTTCCCAGTCGAGCGAACCCGGTGATGACGCAAAGCCGTAGTCGAGCGCCAGCCGCTGCTCCTGCGCCAGCTGGCCGGCGAACCACAGCGCTTTTTTCGGCACGCAGCCGACATTGACGCAGGTTCCACCCAGCGCGCCGGGTTCGAGCAAGGCCACGCGTGCGCCGTGCCGCGCGGCGCGTATGGCTGTGGCGAGGCCGCCGGAGCCACCGCCCAGTACGATCAGGTCAAACGATTCCGCCATGCCGTTCTCCTGCCTGCCCATTCAAATCAGCGCGAACCGTCCAGCGGTTCGCAACGATCACACACGGAAACGCGACGGCGCATACGGCGTCGGATCCAGCGGCGGCGTGCCGCCATTCACCATCGATGCCACCAGCTCGCCCGTGGCGGCCGACATGCTGACGCCCAGCATGCCGTGCGCCGTGGCGAGCATCAGGTTGGACCAGCGCGAACTCGGGCCGATCAGCGGCACTTCGTCCACGCTCATGGGCCGCCAGCCCCACCACTCTTCCTGCATGTCGGGGCCTTCGGCGACGTGCAGCGACTGCGCTGCGCCGCGGCGCAGCGCATCCAGCCGGGTGCGGTTGAGTCCCTCCGAATACCCGGAGAACTCCATCGTGCTGCCCAGCCGGAATCCCGTCTCCCAGGTCGTCACGCACACGGCGGCCTCGCGCAGCACCATCGCATGGCGCGGCGCCAGCGCGGGCCGTGAATAGGTGATCGAATAGCCCTTGCCGGGCTGCATGGGCAAGCGCAGGTCGAGCTGCTTCGCCAGCAAGGGCGACCATGCGCCCAGCGCCATCACGATGCGCTCGCCGCGGAACACGCCGCGCGTGGTGCGAACATGGTCGATGCGATCACCCTGCATGCCGAACCCGTCGATGCGCGCCCCCGATTCGATCACGCCGCCCATGGCCTGCACACGCTGCGCCAGTTCGGCGACGTAGCGGTCGGGACGCAAGCGTGCGTCGCCGGGGTGGAACAGGCCGCCGGTGACGCCGGCTTTCAGCGCGGGTTCGCGCGCCTCGACCTCCTCGCCTCGCCAACGCGCCACGGCAATGCCCAGGCGATCGAGCACGTCCGCGTGATGCCGCTGGTCGGCCTGGTAAGCCCGCCCGGTGCGATACACGTACAGCTCGCCTTCTTCGCCGAACTCGCAGTCGATCCGCTCGCTGCTCACGAGCTCGGCCAGCAGGCGGCGCGAACGCTGCAGGATGGCCGAGCGCGCCTGCGCCGCGCGTTCGAAGTCGCGCCAGTTGCAGTGGCGCGCAAAGCCGAGCAGCCAGCGCAAACGCGGGCCATCGAAGCGCGGGTTGAGGTAAAGCGGCGCGTCCGAGCGGAGCATCGAGCGCAGCGCCACGCCAAGCGTGCCCGGCATGGCCAGGGGCGGTGCGTGGCTGGGAGTGATCGTTCCACAATTGCCGTGCGAACTTCCGCAGCCCGGGGTACCCTGCTCCAGAACCCGCACGGTAGCCCCGGACTTCAGCAGGAAGTAAGCACAGGCCAGGCCGATAACGCCGCCGCCCAGAATCAGCACATCGCTGCGTGAAGCATCCATCGGCCTATTGTAGCGTTCCGTGGTCCGCTCCTAACTCTCTGAGGGAAGCAGTGCGATGGGAACGACAGAAGCGAAGTCCGACAGGACGATGTACCGGCGGTGCCTGCTGGCCTTGGCGATGGCCGCGGCGACCTCTGCCGCAGCCGCGCAGCAAGCCCCCGCGCCGGCGCAGACCGCACCCGCGCCCGACGCGCTTAGGGCCTCCACCGCCATCTCGGTAAAGCGCGACCTGTTCGAGGAAGCGGCACATCTGAAGAACGACCTGGCGCGCTATTCCTACCTGCGCGAAGTCATGCCGCAGCTCACCAAGGACGACCGGCTGATCGACCAACAATTGCTTGCCACGGTGGAGGACGAGCTTGGCCTGTACGACGAGGCCATGCTGGATTTCCCCTTCGACAACCGCGTGCAGACCCCGGTGCCGCTGCCGGCGGCGGCCGATTGGGCGGCGGCCGATGCGGCGACGGAAATCGCCAAGCTCGCCACCGACCGGCGCATCGTGATGATCAACGAGGCCCATCACGACGCACACACGCGCGAGCTGACGCTGGCCTTGCTGCCCAGGCTGCGCGCCGAAGGCTTCACCTATTTCGCCGCCGAAGCGCTGGTCAACAGCGACACCGACCTGATGAAGCGCGGCTACCCCATCGCCAGCAGCGGCAGCGAATACCTGCATGAGCCGTTGTATGGGCAGATCATCCGCGAGGCCATTCGCCTGGGCTTCAAGGTGGTGGCGTACGAATCGGAGGCCGACCTGCTGGCGGATCGCGAAGCCGGACAGGCGCAGCTGCTTTATCGCGAAGTGTTCAAGAACGACCCCAAGGCGCGCCTGTTCGTGCACGCCGGCTATGCGCACATCGACAAGGCCGTCGGCAACCTGGGCAAGACCATCAAGCCCATGGCCATGCAGCTCAAGCAGCTGACCGGGTTCGATCCGCTCTCGATCGACCAGACCCGCTGGCGCGACATCGGACCCATGCCGAAGAAGGATCTCTACAACCAGCTGATCGCGGCGTTTCCGGTCGACAAGCCATCGGTACTGCTGAGCCGCCAGAACGGCAGCGTGTGGGCGTCCGATCCCGACCGCCACGACGTGGACGTGATCCTTCCGCCGTCCGGCCACCAGCGCCGGCCGCACTGGCTCACCCTGGGCGGCACTCGCCAAACGCGGGTGATTTCCAGCGACATCTGCCAGCGTCAGCTTCCCTGTGTAGTGGAAGCCCGCTTCGCCAAGGAGGGCGACGACGCCATCCCCGCGGACCGCTATGTCTTCACCGCCAACGACACCATGAATTCGCTCTACCTGTGGCCTGGCGAATACAAGATCAGCAGCCGGGATCGCAATGACCGGAAGCTCACCGAGCACAACCTCACGGTGGGCGGGCCCGGCTCATGATGGCCAAGACCCTACTTAGAGTGAGCACTCACAACTTTCTTCCAACTCATTGATTTGATAACCTCAGGCTCGTCTCAAGCAAAAGGGATACGAGATGCGCCCGCCGTTTGCCGTTCTTGCCGCCCGCCACCGGGCCTGTTGGCGCACGGCTCGCCACGCGCTACTCGCATCCGCCGTGCTTCTACTTGCGGCCTGCGCCAGCCACAGCCGCCGCCCGGAGCCTACCTATAAGGATTCACGCTCCTCGCTGGCCAACCTGCCCGCCCGCGCGCCCACCGGCGCCACCGGCACCGCCAACGACGTGCTGTTCCGCGCCATCGCCCTGGTGGGCACGCCTTATCGCTGGGGCGGCAACACGCCGGACGGCGGTTTCGACTGCAGCGGCCTGGTGGATTACATCTATCGCAACGCCGCCGGGCTGAACCTGCCCCACAGCTCCCGCGAGATGTCGCAGCTCAGCGGCCAGCGGGTCGGGCACATGACCGACCTGGTCAGCGGCGACCTGGTCTTTTTCGGCGGCTCCAGCGGCATCAGCCACGTCGGCGTCTACGTGGGCAAGGGTCGCTTCGTCCACGCGCCCAACAGCGGCGGCACCGTGCGGCTGGACGATATCGACGGCCCGTACTGGAAAGACCATTTCGAGTTCGGCAAGCGCCTGCTGGACTGACGCTCGCCACCGCGTCAGCGCGCCGGCTTCACCTCTCCACTCGCCAGCGCCAGAACCACGACGGCATGGACCGGCGCTTCACCGGCCAGGGCGCACGCTCGCGGCTCCAGTATCTGCAGCTATCCCCTGCCTGCCGCGCCTTAAGCGCCCGCTATGGCGTCGATTGAAAAATTGAATTGTACACAATTTAATTTTGCGCTTAGAATTCACCCCCATGAACCGGAAGCCCTCCCCCGACCATCTCCTGCTCGACCAGCAACTGTGCTTCGCGCTGTATGCCGCGTCCCGCTCGGTCACCGGCCTCTACCGCCCGCTGCTGGACCCGCTGGGGCTGACCTATCCGCAGTACCTGGTGATGCTGGTGCTGTGGGAGCAGGACGGCCTGACCGTGCGGGAGCTGGGCCAGCGCCTGCAGCTCGATTCCGGCACGTTGACCCCGCTGCTCAAGCGGCTCGAGGCCGCCGGGCTGGTCAGCCGGCAGCGCCGCAAGGAAGACGAACGCGAAGTGGACATCCGGCTCACCGACACCGGCCTCGCCCTGCGCGACCAGGCCAGTGGCATCCCCGAATGCCTCGCCCAGTGCATGCAGCTATCGCTCGACCAGATGCAGACCCTGCGCGATGAACTGAAGCGACTCACTCGACAGATCCAACTCTCCCAACGCGAGGACTGAACCATGAGCATCAGCAAGATTCTCTACACCGCTACCGCCACCGTGCACGGCGGCCGCGAAGGCCACGCCAAGAGCGACGACGGCGTGCTCGACCTGCAGCTGGTCGTACCCAAGGGCCTCGGCGGCCCGGGCGGCCAGGGCAGCAACCCGGAACAGCTGTTCGCCGCCGGCTACGCGGCCTGCTTCGAAGGCGCCGTGCGCTTCGTCGCCCGCCAGAAGGGCGTGACGCTGAAGGACGCCTCGGTAACGGCACACGTGGGCATCGGCCCGCGCGAACCGACCGGCTTCGGCATCGCCGTGAAGCTGGAAGTGAGCCTGCCGGGCCTCGACCGCGCCGTGGCGCAGGAACTGGTCGACACCGCGCATCGCGACATCTGCCCCTACTCGCACGCCACGCGCGGCAACGTGGACGTGGACATCACCCTGGTGTAAGCGGGTTTTTCATGATGGAAACAACAACGGCGCCGCGATGGCGCCGTTGTTGTTTTGGGTGGATGTTGGTTGTTGCGTTGATTGCGGTTTTGATCGCTGGGGGCTGGGGCGCACCCGTGCGCTTAATTTATCGGATTTGCTCACTCGCGCCGTTTGGGGCGGGTGTGAGCACCAGCGATGGCCCTGGCCTTACCGTTTCATTCGTCATTCCTGCGAAGGCAGGACAAGCGCGGAGCGCTCAGAACGCCCGTAGGGCGGCCCGAAGGGGCGAGCGAAGCGAGTCATCCAGTGACTTTGCTTTTGGTTGTCGCGTTGCGGTGATGGGCGCCTTCGTGCGTTCCCGCGACCTTGCCGCCTACGCGGCGGGCGTTTCGATCGTCTGCCGACGCTCGAGTCACTTTTCTTTTGCTGGCCCAAAAGAAAAGTAACCCAAAGAAAATGGCCTTTAGAGCCAACGCCCGCAGCATTCCGCTGGGATAAGCCCGAACGGTTGAGGTGCGTTGTGGCTTGGCAACCTTCGCCGCTACACAGCGGATAGTTCGGTGCGCTTCGCAACGCGCCGTAGCGGAGAGGGCTTAAAGCAGCTTGCGCTACGCTTCCCGGCCGCTGAGGTTGGGTAAAGCGGACGCTACGCTTCCCGACCGTTTTGGAGAGCTCGCTACCTTGTGGCAAGCCATTCCGATAGCGCGGCATTCCATTTCCGGAACACGACACACTCCGACACAACGCCTCACTGCTCTTAGCAGCCTGTTCATATCTCGCGTGAGTCCACATTTCGCCTCACCGTCATCCCGCGAAAGCGGGAGGCGCTTCATCAACAGCCGAAGGCTGGTCATCCAGTGTCTTTAAGCCTTCTCGCAGCGCGTAAAGTCGCTGGATCCCCGCTTTCGCGGGGATGACGGTGAGGGAACAGGTGTCGCACCGGAGATTTTGAACAAGCTCTAGGACAGGCGCTTCGCGCCTGCCACGACGCGAGGTGCCGTGCAGCGGCACGAGCCGTCGGCTCCACGCTCTTGATCTTCCGGGTCCCCGTATGAGGCGGCGGGCGGGTGGAGGAATAGCCCGCAGGGTGGCTCGCAGGGATGCGAGCCAGTTTGTCGTCAGGGCAGGATGCCCTGTCGACAAACCCCGCAACCCGTCCGCGTACCTATCGGGCTTCGCCCGATAGGCGCCGATTCCGGGGGCCCTTCTCTTTGGTTACTTTCTCTTGGGCAAGCAAGAGAAAGTGACCCGGCCTCCGGCAGGAGGTCGGAACGCCCGCCGCGTAGGCGGCCAGATCGCGGGAATGCCCGAAAAAACCCGTCACCACTACGCGACAACCCAGCGCAAAGTCACTGGATCCCGGCCTGCGCCGGGATGACGGCCAAAGCGGATGACGGCTAAAGAATGAAACCGTGAGGCGAGCACCCGACCTTTACCCCCTTTTCGGGGCTCACCCCAGCTCTCTCCCCGAAGGGGAGAGGGAGAAAGCATCAGTGCGCCTCAGCCCCCGGCGGATGCGCATGGCCATGCGCGATCTCTTCCTCGGTACCGTCGCGCACCTCATTGACGGTCACATCGAAGTTCAGCGTCTTGCCCGCCATCGGATGGTTCAGATCCACGTCCACCGTGCTCATGCCCACCTTCTGCACCACCACCACGCGGTGGCCGCCTTCCTTCAGAGCCAGCACCGTGGTCATGCCCGGCTTGAGCTTGGCGGCCTGCTGGAAATACTTCTTGGGCACGCGCTGGGTCATGCCCTCCTGGCGCTCGCCGTAGCCTTCGGCCGGCGCCACTTCCACCTGCAGGTTCTCGCCCGCCTCGTGGCCTTCCAGCGCCTTTTCCAGGCCGGGGATCAGCTGGCCGTGGCCGAGCAGAATCCACAGCGGTTCGTTGCGGTCGAGGGAGCTCTCGACCTTTTCACCGTCCACCGTCAGCGTGTAGTGGAGCGAGATGACCTTGTCCTTGCCAGCCTTCATTGCATGTCTCGTGATGGATCAAACCGCCAATGCTACCAGCCTGCCCGGCTACTCGCCCGTACCGGCGCGGCCCTGGCCGAAGCGCACGCCCCGGGCCTCCGGCCCCATCCAGGCCAGGAAAGCCAGCAGCAGGGCCACCGCGGCGATCCAGGCGGACATGGCGAACGCCAGGTCTCCGCCTCGCCAGTCCGCGATCCAGTGCTGGGCGTTGGCCGTCACCGCGGCCAGCAGGTTGCCGGTCTGGTAGGCGAAGCCCGGCAGCGTGCCGCGCATGCCTTCCGGCGACAGTTCGTTGAGGTGCGTGGGCACCACGCCCCAGGCGCCCTGCACCATCACCTGGATCAGGAAGGCGCCCAGCGCCAGCGCGGGCAGCGAGCCGCCATGCATCCACAGCGGAATCACCGGAATCGCCAGCAGCGCAGCAAGAATGATCGCCCGCCGCCGTCCGATGCGCTCGGACAGCGCGCCGAAGAACAGGCCGCCCACCAGCGCGCCCAGGTTGAGCATGGCTACCAGCATGAAGGCGGCGCCCGAGCCGGTCGGCAGGTGCAGGCTTTCCTCCTCGAAGGTGTGGTACAGGTCCTGCGAGCCGTGGCTGAACATGTTGAACGCCGCCATCAGCACCATCAGGTAGATGGCGAGTTTCCAATGGCCCTGCATGGATGCGAGCAGGCCCTTCTTCTCCTGCGTCGCCCGCTCCTGCTGCCACACTTCGGACTCGGGCACGGTACGGCGGATGTACAGCACCAGCAGCGCCGGCGCCGCGCCCACCACGAACAGGCCGCGCCAGCCGATGTGGTCCACCAGCAGCCAGTTGACCAGCGCGCCGAGGAAGAAGCCCACGGGATAGCCGCTCTGCAGCAGGCCCGACACCACGCCGCGCGCCTTCGCCGGAATGGATTCCATCGCCAGCGACGCGCCGATGCCCCATTCGCCGCCCATGGCGATGCCGAACAGGAACCGGAGCACCAACAGCATGGTGAGCGACGTGGAGAACGCCGTGGCCAGCTCGAACACGGAGAACAGGATCACGTCCAGCATCAGGATCGGGCGCCGCCCATAGCGGTCCGCCAGCCGTCCGAACAACAAGGCACCCAACGGGCGGGCCGCCAGCGTCAGGAACAGGCCGGTGATCACATGCCCCTGGTCGGAATGGAACTCCTTGGCCACCGCCACGATGACGAAGGTCAGCAGGAAGTAGTCGAAGGCGTCCAGCGTCCAGCCCAGGAAGCTGGCCAGGACGGTATGACGCTGGGTCGTGGTGAGCTCCCGCAAGGGCGCAAGCGGCGACATGGGCTACTCCATCGTGAAGCGGGCGGCACGGAAGGCGCCAAGCGAACCATCACCGCTGCCACAGCGCAAGGCCGACCATCGCAGGGAGTGCCGGCCTTCACGCCACGCTGGCACGCCGTGGGCTCACATGCCCGCATGGACACCGCCCTCTATCGCATCGCCAACTCGTACGATCACTGGCTACAGCGCCGCTACGTCAAGGGCAAGCTGGCCACCGACCCCGCCTACGCCGCCACGGCGGCACTGGTGAAGGATCGCCCCATGCCGTTGCTCGACATCGGCTGCGGCATCGGCCTGCTGGGGCAATACCTGCACGCGTGCGGTGCCGTGACACGCTACCTGGGCGTGGACAGCGATATACGCAAGATCGACGCCGGCAATCGCGCCTTGCAGCTGGCCGGCCTGGATGGCGCGCTGCGGCTCATCCATGCCGATGGCATCGCACGGCAAGCGATGAGCGGACACGTCGCCCTGCTCGACGTGCTGCATTACCTGCCGCAGGAAGGCCAGCGCAGCCTGCTGGCCAATGCCGTCGCCCACCTCGCGCCGGGCGGCCTGCTGGTGATCCGCACCGTGCTGCGCGAACGCAGCTGGCGTTACGGGCTCACGCGCGTCTCGGAGTTCTTTCTGCGTGCCAGCGGATGGATGCGCACGGGCGCGCAGCACTATCCCAGCGCCGACGAACTATGTGCGCCGCTGGAGGCGGCGGGCCTCGTCGTGGAAGTGCGACCGCTGCACGGAAAGACACCCTTCGATTGCTACCTGCTGGTGGCCCGGCGCGAGCGCCGCGCGGCGCCTGAATGAGCCCTCCGGCAGGCCTGCCCCGTTTGCGCTATACTTGGCAGGCACGACCTTTCGTCGTCCCTCCCTCATTGATACTGCAACACGGTTCTTGAACGCTCCGGGTTGCTTTGGAGCTTCCCATGTCGTTTGAATCGCTGGGCCTTGGGCCCGCGTTGTTGCGTGCGCTTGCCGAACAGGGCTACGCCGAACCCACTCCCATCCAGGCCGCCGCCATTCCGGTGGTGCTGGAAGGCGGCGACCTGCTCGCCGCCGCCCAGACCGGCACCGGCAAGACGGCCGCCTTCTCGCTGCCCCTGCTGCACCGCCTGTCGCAGACCGCGCCGGCCGGCACGCGCCGCCCGCGCGCCCTCGTGCTGACGCCGACGCGCGAACTCGCCGCCCAGGTGCATGACAACCTGCGCGACTACGGCAAGCACCTGCGCATCAGCAGCACCACCATCTTCGGTGGCGTGAGCATGGGCCCGCAGATGCAGGCACTGCGTCGCGGCGTGGACATCGTCATCGCCACGCCGGGCCGCCTGATCGATCACATGCAGCAGCGCTCGATCGACCTCTCCGGCATCGACGTGCTGGTGCTGGACGAAGCCGACCGCATGCTCGACATGGGCTTCCTGCCGGCGCTCAAGCGCATCCTCGCGGCGCTGCCCAAGCAGCGCCAGACGCTGCTGTTCTCCGCCACGTTCGCGCCGCCGATCAAGGCGCTCGCGCTGCAGTTCATGCACCAGCCGCGCGAAGTGTCGGTGACGCCGCCGAACACCGTGGCCACCACCGTCACCCATCACGTGCATCCGGTGGACGCGGCGAACAAGCGCGACCTGCTGCTGCACGTGCTCTCGCAGGACAGCCGCCGCCAGACGCTGGTGTTCAGCCGCACCAAGCACGGCGCCGACAAGCTGGTTCGCTACCTGGAAGCCGCAGGCCTGCGCGCCGCGGCCATCCACGGCAACAAGAGCCAAAACGCGCGCACGCGTGCGCTGAGCGATTTCAAGAGCGGCCGCATCACCGTGCTGGTGGCGACCGACATCGCCGCGCGCGGCATCGACATCGACCAGTTGCCCATCGTGATCAATTTCGACCTGCCGATGGTCGCGGAAGATTACGTGCACCGCATCGGCCGCACGGGCCGCGCCGGCGCCGACGGCATGGCCGTGTCGCTGGTGAGCCACGAGGAATCGGGCCTGCTGCGCGACATCCGCAAGCTGCTCAAGCAGGACATCGCGATCAGCAACGTGCCGGGCTTCGAGCCGTCGCATCCGCTGCGCACCGATGCCGCCGCGCCGCGTCCGGTGCAGGGCCAGCGCCAGCCGCGCCAGGGACGTCCGCAGGGTTCGCATCGTCCGCATGGTCATCACGGCGGCGGCCATGGCCAGGGCGGTGATCGTCCGGCGGAAGGCAATCGCAAGCGCCAGCGTCGCCGTCGTCCGGCCGCCAAGGCCTAACGCCAACCTCGCGCGCTGGCTTCGGTGCAGGAGCCAGCGCGTTGCCGCTTCACGTTCTGGTCACCTGCGCGCATCCATGTAAGGCCCTGCGTTAATCCTGGGCGCGGGCAACTGTGCGAATGTGTGCCGTGAGTTCACGCCGGCACGCCGGCCACGTTTCGCTTTGACAGGCCGCACCGCACTGCGGCGGCTTGTCCGGGCATCGTCGTCACCATGGAGAATCGAGATGCGCAGCGAAAAGTCCGCTCCCCTCATGATCGGCCTGGCCGTGCTTGCCGTGCTCGCGGTAATAGCGGCCTTCGCGATTCCCGCCTGGCGCAACCATCGGATTGCCGGGCACATGGACGAAGCGCTCAAGGCCGGCGAAGCCGCCAAGCTGGTCGTGCTGGAAGCCACCACGGTGCGTGGCGGCCTGAACAAGCTTCAGCCCGGCGACCTGAAGTTCAATGCCGCCTCGGCATTGAACGCCTATACCGCCAGTATCGACATCTCCGAAAGCGGGCGCGTCACCATCGCCACGAAGGACACGGGCGCCACGCCTGATCCAGTGTTCCTGCTGACGCCGCTGGACAACGCTACCGGCGCCGGCGTGCCGCTGACCTGGAGCTGCGACATCATTGCCGGCAACGGCCAATGGATGCCTGCATCGTGCACGCGCCCGGCCACGCCGGCCGCCATGCCCGCACCGGCAAGCTCCGCGCCCGTCACCGTGCCGGCGCCGGCGTCGACCACCAAGGGCTGACGGCATCGCCGAAACCTCTCCGCAGCCGCAATCGTCAGTGATCGCGGATAAGCGAAGTGAGCACGTGGTCTTCCCATGTGCCGGCAATCTGCAGGTAGCGCTTCGCATAGCCTTCGCGCTCGAAGCCCAGGCGCGCCAGCAGCTGCCCGCTGCGCTCGTTGCGCGGCATGTAGTTGGCCATCACGCGATGCATGCCCAGCTCATGGAAGGCCCACGGCAAGGCCGCTTCGAGCACTTCCCGCATCAAGCCCTGCCCCTGGCGATGCGCGTCGACGCTATAGCCGAGGTGGCAGGCCTGGAAGGCCCCGCGCACCACGTTGGCGAAGGTGAAGCTGGCCAGGATCTCCTGGCCCGACAGGTCCAGCGCATAGAACGGATAGGCGCGATCCAGCCGTATCGCCTCGCGCGATTCGGCCAGGGTCTGCACGCAGTGATCCAGCGTGTAGTACGCCTCGTCGCGCAACGGTTCCCATGGCGCCAGATGCGCGCGATTGCGCTGGCGATAACGCAGCAAGCGGGACGCATCGGCCACGTCCGCCAGCCGCAGCACGGCCCGTGGCGTAGTGATGGGATGCAGCACGCTCACCGCGGAATCAATGCCTCCGCGTGATGGCGCAGGTGGTCTTCGATGAAGGTGCTGATGAAGTAATAGCTGTGGTCGTAACCCGGGTGCCTGCGCAGCAGCAGCGATTGGCCGCCTTCCGCGCAGGCCTGGTCGAACAGTTCGGGCTTCAGCTGCGTGGTGAGGAAGCCGTCCGACTCGCCCTGGTCGATCAGGATGGTGCCGTCGAAGGTCTGCCTGCGCACCAGTTCGCAAGCGTCGTACTCGGCCCATGCCTTGGTGTCATCGCCGAGATAGCGCGGAAACGCCTTCTGCCCCCACGGTACCTGGCTCGGCGCCACGATGGGCGCGAAGGCCGACACCGAGCGGTAGTTGTCACGGTGACGCAAGGCGATCGTCAGCGCGCCATGGCCGCCCATCGAATGACCGGTGATGCCGCTGCGCGCGATGTCGACGGGAAAGTGCTGCGCCAGCAGCGCGGGCAGTTCGTGCACCACGTAGCTGTGCATGCGGAACCGCGACGACCACGGCGACTGCGTGGCGTCGAGGTAGAAACCCGCGCCCTCGCCGAACTCCCAGTCGCCCGTGGCGCCGTCGAAGCCCGTCTGGCGCGGGCTGGTATCGGGCATCACCAGAATCAGTCCAAGCTCCGCGGCAAGCCGCTGCGCGCCGGCCTTGATGGTGGCGGTTTCCTCCGTGCAGGTGAGCCCCGCGAGGAAATACAGCACCGGACACGGCCCCTGCGCGGCCTGCGGTGGCAGGAACAGCGCGAAGCGCATCGGGCCGCCGCAGGCTTCCGAGTGATGCCGATAGAACCCCTGCACGCCGCCATGGCAGCGTTGCTCGGAGATCGTTTCAATCCCTGTCATGCCATTCCCTCTGAAGTACCCAGCCCACCGATCATAACGCGCCGGGCTCAGCGCTCCTGGTCCGTGGGCCGCATCAGCAGTTCGTTGATGTTGACGTGCGCGGGACGCGATACGCAGAACACGATGGCATCGGCAACGTCCGTCGATTGCAGCTGGCGCATGCTGTCGGCCCAGGCGTTGAGGTTGTCCTTCACCTGGGCATGGCCGATGTGGTCGCGCAGTTCCGTCTCCACCACGCCCGGCTCGATCACCGTGACGCGAATGTTGTGCTGGTACACCTCGCGCCGCAGCGCTTCGGAAAACGCCACGACGCCGAACTTGGTTGCCGAATACGCGGCGGCGTTGGGATTGGCGACGCGCCCCGCCGTCGACGAGATGTTCACGATATGCCCCTCGCGACGCCCTCGCATGCCCGGCAACGCGGCCTGCGTGGAGGCGATCAGGCTGAGCACGTTGAGTTCCAGCATGCGGCGCCAGCGGCCGAGATCGGCCTCTTCCACCGGCTCCAGATACATCACGCCCGCGTTGTTCACCAGGATGTCCAGGCGGCCGTAGCGCGCCTCGGTCTCGGCCACGATGCGCTTGGCCTCGTCCTCCGACGCCAGGTCCGCCACCAGCACGGTGGGTTCGGCGCCCAGCGCCTGCAGTTGGGCGGCCAGGGCTTCGAGCCGGTCGCGCCGGCGGGCCGCGATGGCGACCTTCGCACCCTCCTTCGCCAGGGCCAGCGCGGTGGCCTCGCCAATACCCGAAGACGCGCCCGTGACCAGCGCGACACGACCATCAAGACGTCCAGACATGAATATTCCTTTCCGATTTGACCGACAGGCCCATAAAAAACCCAGTGGGGACGGGCCAGCCTGTTACAATAGCGTCATTCTCCCGCATGCCGCCGTGCATGCCATGTCGAGGTTCCCCATGTCCTCCCCGTCTTCCGATTCCCAGCCGGCAGCCGTCGGCTTTGCTGCGCTTGGCCTCCATCCGGAGCTGCTGCGCGCACTCACCGACGTCGGCTACGAATCGCCTTCGCCGATTCAGGCCGCCACCATTCCGCCGCTGCTGGAAGGCCGCGACGTGCTCGGCCAGGCGCAGACCGGCACCGGCAAGACCGCCGCGTTCGCGCTGCCGATCCTCTCGCGCATCGACCTCAAGCCCGGCAAGCCGCAGGCGCTGGTGCTGGCGCCCACGCGCGAGCTGGCCATCCAGGTGGCCGAAGCCTTCCAGCGTTATGCCACGCACATGCCGGGGCTGCAGGTGCTGCCGATCTACGGCGGCCAGAGCTACGGCCCGCAGCTGCACTCGCTCAAGCGCGGCGTGCAGATCGTGGTGGGCACGCCCGGCCGCGTCATCGACCATCTGGAGCGCGGCACGCTCGATCTGTCCGAGCTGAAGTTCCTGGTGCTCGACGAAGCCGACGAAATGCTGCGCATGGGCTTCATCGACGATGTGGAAAAAGTGCTGCAGGCCACGCCGCCAAGCCGCCAGGTGGCGCTGTTCTCCGCCACCATGCCGCCGCCGATCCGCAAGATCGCGCAGCACCACCTGAAGGACCCGGTGGAAGTCACCATCAAGGCGGCCACCACCACCAACACCAACATCCGCCAGCGCTACTGGTTCGTCAGCGGCCTGCACAAACTGGACGCAATGACGCGCATCCTGGAAGCCGAGCCGTTCGACGCGATGATCATCTTCGCGCGCACCAAGCAGGCCACCGAGGAACTCGCCGAGAAACTGCAGGCACGCGGCCTTGCCGCCGCCGCGATCAATGGCGACATCGCCCAGCCGCAGCGCGAACGCGTGATCCAGCAGCTCAAGGACGGCAAGCTCGACATTCTCGTGGCGACCGACGTGGCCGCTCGCGGCCTGGACGTGGAACGCATCAGCCACGTCATGAACTACGACATCCCGTACGACACGGAAAGCTATGTGCACCGCATCGGCCGTACCGGCCGCGCGGGCCGCAGCGGCGATGCCATCCTGTTCGTCACGCCGCGCGAAAAGGGCATGCTGCGCGCCATCGAGCGCGCCACGCGCCAGCCCATCGAAGAGATGAAGCTGCCCACGGTGGAAGCGGTCAACGACCAGCGCATCGCCAAGTTCAAGCAGCGCATCAGCGACACGCTGGCCGTCGGCGAACTGGATCTGTTCCAGCAGCTGATCGAGCAGTACGAACAGGAACACAACATTCCGGCCATCGAAATCGCCGCCGCCCTCGCCCGCATCGCTCAGGGCGACCAGCCGCTGCTGCTCACGCCGCCGCCCAAGCGCGAATTCACTCCGCGCGAGCATGGCGAGCATCGCGGCGAACGTGGTGACCGCGGCGAACGCGAGCATCGTCCGCGCGATCGCGACGGCGGCCAGCGCGACTTCACGCCCCGCCCCGTGCGCGCGCACCACACGGAAGAAGGCAAGCGCACCTACCGCATCGAAGTGGGCCACGAACACGGCGTGAAACCGGGCAATATCATCGGTGCCATCGCCAACGAAGCCGGCCTGGAAAGCCAGTACATCGGCCGCCTGAGCATCCGCGGCGAATACAGCCTGATCGACCTGCCCGACGGCATGCCGGCGGAAGTGTTCCAGCACCTGCAGAAAGTGTGGGTGAGCCAGCAGCAGCTGCGCATCCGCGAATGGGACGGCGACGACAGCGGAGCCGGCGAAGCTCCACCGCGCCGACCGGGTGGCGGTTATCGCCCGGGCGGCTTCAAGAAGCACGGCGGTGGCGGCAAGCCGCGTCCGCAGGGGCACGGTGGGCATAAGGGGCCGCGGCGCGGGAAGTAAGCGCTATGCGCTGGTTGGGGCGTGCCCTTTGGGGGCGCGCATGCTGAGTGGCTACTCGCAGATTGTCTCCCTCTCCCCTTTGGGGAGAGGGTTGGGGTGAGGGGCCAACCTAACCTCATCGCTTCGACCTTTGGCCGCCATTCCTGCGAAGACCGGACAAGCGCGGAGCGCGCCCCACGAGGACTAGCTTTGTGTCGCAGAACGCCCGTAGGGCGGCCCCGAAGGGGCGAGCGAAGCGAGTCATCCAGTAACTTTGCTTTTGGTTGTCGCGTAGTGGTGACGGGCGCCTTCGTGCGCTCCCGCGACCTGGCCGCCTACGCGGCGGGCGTTTCGATCGTCTGCCGACGCTCGAGTCACTTTTCTTTTGCTGGCCCAAAAGAAAAGTAACCCAAAGAAAATGGCCTTCAGAGCCAACGCCCGCAGCATTACGAAGGGATAAGCCCGAACGCTTGAGGTGCGTTGTGGCTTGGCAACCTTCGCCGCTACACAGCAGATAGTTCGGAGCGCTTCGCAACGCGCCGTGGCGCAGAGGGCTTAAAGCAGCTTGCGCTACGCTTCCCGACCGCTGAGGTTGGGTAAAGAGGACGCTACGCTTCCCGACCGTTTTGGAGAACTCGCCGCCTTGCGGCAAGCCATTCCCGTAGCGTGCCGCTCAACTTCCTGAGCACGTTCCAACACGGCACCTCATTCCTGCCTTTGGAGCCGATTCAAATTTCGCGTGTGCACATTTCGCCTCACCGTCATCCCCGCGAAAGCGGGGATCCAGCGACTTTACGCGCTGCGAGAAGGTGCAAAGACACTGGATCCCCGCTTTCGCGGGGATGACGGTGAGGAACAGGTGTTGCTGAGGAGATTTTGAAGAGGTCCCAACGCAGGCGCTCCGCGCCTGCCGCGACGCGAGGTGCCGCGCAGCGGCACGAGCCGTCGGCTCTCGCTCTTGATCTGCCGGGTCCCCGTATGAGGCGGCGGGCGGGTGGAGATCAGGCCCCGCAGGGGTGCCTGGCAGGAAGCCAGGCACTTTTCGTCGGGGCAGGAGCCCCGTCGAAAAGCCCGGAACCCGACCGCGGACCTATCGGGCAAAGCCCGATAGGCGCCGATTCCGGGGGGCCCTTCTCTTTGGTTACTTTCTCTTGGGCAAGCAAGAGAAAGTGACCCGGCCTCCGGCAGGAGGCCGGAACGCTCGCCGCGTAGGCGGCACGGTCGCGGAAGCGCCGACCACACTCCACGCGACAACCGACCACTGCCGAAACTGGATCCCGGCCTACGCCGGGATGACGGCTAAAGAATGAAACGCTGAGGCGAGCACCCTCCCCTCACCCCAGCCCTCTCCCCAAAGGGGTACGCGGGGAGCGGCCATGGATGGCCGCGGCTTTGAGGAGCGAGGAGAGGGAGAAAAGACAAAACACCCGCGAATCCTCACCATCGTTCCACCCCGACAACGCATCGTTCACCCCACGAACGCTGCAATCCCCCACGATATCCCTAATCTATGGCGACCCCCCGAGGTAACCGCCATGACCGCCCTCCCAAGCCTGTACATCTCACACGGTTCGCCAATGACGGCGATTCAGCCGCATCGCGTGGGCGAGCGTCTGGCTGAGCTTGCAGGCGAATTGCCGCGTCCTCGCGCCATCGTGATCGCCACGGCGCACTGGCTGGAGCGCCAGCCGCACGTCGGCGGCGCGGCGCGGCCCGAGACCATCCACGACTTCTACGGCTTTCCGCAGGCGCTGTTCGATATCCAGTACCCCGCCAAGGGCGATCCCGCGCTGGCGGCGCAGGTGACGCAGCTGCTGGACAAGGCAGGATTGCCGACCACGCTGGACCCGACGCAGGGACTGGACCACGGCGCGTGGGTGCCGTTGCGCCTGCTGTATCCGAAGGCCGACATTCCGGTGGTGCCGCTGTCGATTCAGCCGCAACTCGGTCCCGTTCACCACTACGCCATCGGCCGCGCGCTGGCGCCGCTGCGTGAGGAAGGCGTGCTGGTGATCGGCTCGGGCAGCATCACGCACAACCTGCACGATTTTCGCGCCGGTTACAGCGAAGAGCGTGAGGCGCCTTACGTGCGTCCGTTCATCGAGTGGATCGAACGCAAGCTGTCCGAGGGCGACGTGAACGCGCTGCTCGACTATCGCCGCCAGGCGCCGTCCGCCGAGCGCGCGCATCCCACCGACGAACACTTCCTGCCGCTGTTCGTGGCGCTGGGCGCGGCGGGTGAACACGCGCACGCCCAGCGCATCGACGCAGGCATCGAACATGGCCTGCTCGCCATGGACATCTATCGCTTCGACAGCTCCGTCACTGCACGATGATGGTGCCGACCATCATCGGATGGATCGCGCAGTAATAGGCATACGTTCCGGCGTGGTCGAACGTCACGGCGTAGCTGTCGCTGGTGTCTAGGGCGTGCGATGAAGCGAACTGCTGGCCGGCACTCACCACCACGTGCGGATCGTCGTCGCGATTGGTCCACGTAACCCGCGTGCCCGCCGGCACGGTGAGGGTCTTCGGCGAGAAGGCGAAGTTGCGGATGTCCACCGTGACAGGCTTTGCCGAGGCATTTGCCGCCATCGCCGGCGAAGCGAGCCATGTCGCGCACACCATGAGCGCCGCCGCGCATGCACGAAACGCCGCGCTCATGACATTACCTCCTCGGTCACGGCAAGCGCGTGGCTGCCCTGTACGTGGCGCACATCGCGAATGCCAAGGTAGCGATGCAGGTCACCGGGCGCGATGTCCTTCATCGGCCCAGGCGCTGGTGCCGTGCCCGGTGCGGGCTGCGGATAGGCCGTGGAACGCGCGGTGTAGAAGGTGATGCTGCCTTCCACCTTCTGCTGGATCTGGTGGATGTGTCCGTTGAGCACGCTCACCGAGCCGAAGCGGCGCAGATAGCTCACGGCTTCGTTGCTGTCGTCGGTGCCCCAGCCCCAGTCGGGATACAGCGGCCACAGCGGCATGTGCGCAAACACCACCAGCGGCGTGTCCGGCGAGAGCGATGCGAGATCCTTCTTCAGCCACGCCAGCTGATCGGCGCCGAGCGAACCGAGCCCGCCAGCCTTCAGGTTGAGCACGTTGATCAGGCCGACGAAATGCACGCCGCGATGGTCGAAGCTGTACCAGCCGCCGGCCTGTTGACGCTCGCCGAAACGGCGGAAGAATTCCGCGCCGTTGTCGCCGATGACATCGTGTTCGCCCGGCACGTAGAACACCTTGCCCATGCGGGCGTCCTGCATGATGCCGGAGAGCGCATCGAATTCCTCGGGCCGGGACAGATGGGTGAGGTCGCCCGTGTGCAGCACGAAATCCGGCTGCACCGGCTGTGCCCGGATCATCCCCAGCGAACTGCGCAGGGTGCCGGCCACGTCCATGTTGGGCGCCTTGTGGAAGCCGATGTGCGAATCGCTGATCTGCACGAAGCCAAAGCTGGCGTCGGCGGCGGAAGTGCCGCCGCCCGAGGTGAGCGGCTGCGCCTTCAGCACGCCGCCATGCATCAGCCATAAGGTGCCGGTGCCCGCCCAGGCCATGCATTTGAGGAAATGACGGCGGCTGTCGACGGCGTGGTCGTGGGTGTCGTTCATGGTCGGTTCTCCAGGATCGGCCGCAGGCCCTTCGCCCGCTGCCCTTACCCCTCGATACCGGCCATCACGGCAAACTATTCCCCCGCACGCGCGGCAGAAAACGCCGTGGAATAAACTGGCTCGACGCCAGGTATACCCTCTTATGCCGACCGAGCCGAACGCCCGTCCAGGAGGTACCGATGCCGCACGAAGCGCACGCTTCGAGGCGCAGGTGGTGCCGTATCTCGACGCGGCCTACAACCTGGCCTTCTGGCTGGCGCGCAATGCCGCCGATGCGCAGGACGTGACGCAGGAAGCGATGCTTCGCGCGCTGCGCTATTTCGACAGTTTCCACGGTGGCGACGTGCGCGTGTGGCTGCTGGCCATCGTGCGCAACACGTTCTACACCCTGCGCAGCCGCCATCCGCAGGATGCGCTGAGCGATGAACTGGACGACGACGCACACCCGTTGATCGACGACCGCCCGTCGCCTGAAACACTGACCCTGCTCGCCGTGGACGTGGGTGCGCTGCGGACGGCGCTGGAACGCCTGCCTGCGCCGCTGCGCGAAATCCTCGTGCTGCGCGAGCTGGAGGAATGCTCGTACAAGGAGATCGCCGCCATCACCGGACAGAAGATCGGCACGGTGATGTCGCGCCTTGCCCGCGCCCGCGAACGCCTGCGGCAGGAACTCACCTGCCGGCCCAAGGAGGTACGTCGCCATGATGTGCGATGACGTCGGGCTGCTTTTGCATGCCTATCTCGACAACGAACTGGACGCCGCCGGCAGTGCATCCGTGGCCCGTCATCTCGACGCATGCGCGGCCTGCAAGGCGCGCTACGACGCCTACGCCGTCATGCAGAAGGCACTGGCGGAACCTTCGCTCTATCACCGCGCGCCCGACGCCTTGCGCGCGCGCTGGACAACACCGGCGCAACGCATGCCCGCCGCACCGGTGCCTGCGCGCCGGCGATGGCCGACTGCCCTCGCGATGGCGGCGGGCTTCGCGGCGGCGATGCTGATCTCGGTTCCCGCGTGGCTGCACTGGCTGCCGGCACGCGCCGGCGCCGATACCGTCGTGGCCGAGGCCATGTCCAGCCACCTGCGCTCCCTGCAGGGCGAGCACCTGATGGACGTCGTCTCCACCGACCAGCACACGGTGAGGCCCTGGTTCGAAGGCAAACTCGATTTCTCCCCGCGCGTGAAGGACTTGGCGGGCGAGGGCTTTCCGCTGGTCGGCGGGCGCCTGGACGCCCTGGAAGGCCACAGCGTGGCGGCGCTGGTCTACAAGCGCCGGCTGCATGTGATCAACCTGTATCAGTGGCCGGCAGAGGGCGGCGCGGCATCACCTGTTATCGCGCAGGAGCACGGCTATACGGTGATCCGCTGGAGCGGCGATGGCATGCGCTACGTCGCCATTTCGGACGTCAACGAAGGCGACCTTCGCCAGTTCGTGCTGGCGTTTCAGAACGATGCCAATCCGGCGATGACGCGCTGACGGTATCAGGCGGCGGTTGCCGCCCAGTCATCCCGCGTCAGCACCGGCAAGCCGTGCGCGAGGCGCGCCTTGTCGCATTGCGCGCTGGGACGGCCAAACTCCCAGGAAGGCTCCACCTCGCGGCACACGGACGGACGATGCTCGTAGATGCCGCAATGCGCAGCCTCTCCGATCACGCCCTGCAACGCGGTGCAGCGCGGGCGCGAAGCCTGCGTTCCGCGCATGACAAGGCGGTGCGGATCGAGCGTTTCCGTGCGCTCCGGCGGCACCACGCCGCCCAGCGACGCGTCCGCCTCCGACCAGTGGAAGGCCACGCGGAAAAAGGCGCAGCAGGCGCCGCAGCTCAGGCAGGGATGGGCCATGCGGAATATCGGGAAGCGCACCCCTCGGCGCGCAGCGGCGGCATTCTAGAACGCCGAAGGCCCGCGTGCGCGGGCCTTCGATGGCAGCCTTAATGTGACCGGCGTACGTTCTTACGGCTCACCGGCAAAAGTATTGCAGCTCGCCATGTCGCCGCTGGCAAAACCGGCCTTGAACCACTTCACGCGCTGCGCCGAGGTGCCATGAGTGAACGAGTCGGGCACCACCCGGCCCCGCGCCTGCTGCTGGAGCGCGTCGTCGCCGATCTTGCTGGCGGCATTGAGCGCCGACTCGATGTCGCCCGGCTGCAGCCATTGCAGGCGCTGCTGGGTATGGTTGGCCCACACGCCGGCGAAGCAGTCAGCCTGCAGTTCCTGCCGCACGGACAGGCCGTCCGCGCCTTCCATCCGCGCACCGCGCCGGCGCGCCTGCTCCACCTGGTCGAACACGCCCAGCAGGTTCTGCACGTGGTGGCCCACTTCGTGCGCGATCACGTAGGCGCGGGCAAAGTCGCCGGCCGCATGGAAGCGGTTTTCCAGCTCCTGGAAGAACGCTACGTCCAAGTAGACCTTCTGGTCGCCGGGGCAATAGAACGGCCCTACCGCCGTCGAGGCCGCGCCGCAGGCGGTATTCACGCCGCCGCTGAACAGGTCCAGCTTGGGGTCCACGTACTGGCGCCCGTGCGCGGCGAAGATGTCGCCCCAGGTTTTCTCGGTGGAGCCGAGGATGGCGCTGACGAAGTCCTTGGTCTGCGGATCCACGTCGGCCGGCGGGCCGCTGGGCGCGGCGACCTGCGGCTGGCCGCCGTTGTCGACCTGGCTGAGCAGCGCGGTGGGATCCTTGAAGAACACCAAGCCCAGGATGGCCAGGATCACGATGCCGCCCAGGCCCAGCCCGCGTCCTCCGCCGAAACGGGGACCGCCGCCGCCATCGCCGCTGTCGACTTCCACGTTCTGACTGCGTTCGCCTTTCTGCCAATCCATATGCCTGCCCTCGCCTGCCCACCGGTGCATGACGATAGCGCCTCGCGCCCCCTCCCGCCATCGTCACGCGATAGCTACAGTGCGCGTTTTCGGAGAGATCGCGCCATGACCCAGCACCTGCCCGCCGTTGTCGTTCTGCTTACCGTCCTGCTGCAGTTCGGCACCCTGTGGGCCGCCGGCCACGCACGTGGCAAATACGGCATCAAGGCACCCGCCATCACCGGCCACGAGGGTTTCGAACGGGCCTTGCGCGTGCAGATGAACACGCTGGAATCAACCGTGATGTTCCTGCCCGCGCTGTGGCTGGCCGTGCAGTACGGCTTTCCGCTGTGGGGCGGCGTGGCGGGACTGGTGTGGGTGTTCGGGCGCGTGTTGTACGCGGTGAGCTATCTGCAGGATGCCGCCAGGCGCGGCCCCGGCTTCATGGTGTCCATGGCCGGCTGGGCGGCGACAGTGGTGCTGGGCGTGACGGGATTGGTACGGGCGCTGCTGGCGGGTTGATAGCCGGTTCGAAGTCTCGCCAAGGTGCCCACGTTCCTCATCGTCATCCCCGCGAAAGCGGGGATCCAGCGACTTTACACGCTGCGAGAAGGCTTAAAGACACTGGATCCCCGCTTTCGCGGGGATGACGGTGAGGGGAAATTTGCGCTTATGCGAGATTGCGAACAGGCTCTAAAGCGACAGGGCCACGCGTCCTGCGCGCGACCCGATGCCATCACTCGACTGGATGGACCTTCAACCGCTCGATGCGCGCGCCGTCCATCGCCACGACTTCAAAGCGCAGCCCTTCGCTGACGAAGGTGTCGCCCACGCTGGGCAGGCGTCCCTGGCGTTCCAGCACGTAGCCGGCCAGGGTGGAGAAACTGTCCTCGCCGCTCAGCTTGTAGCCCAGCAGGTGTTCGACGCGGCGCAGGTCCAGGCTGGCGTCGATCAGCCAGCTGCCGTCCGGCTCCTGCACGGCGGACGGATCGCCGCTGTCCTCATTGGGGAATTCGCCGGCGATCACTTCCAGCACATCGGTGGGCGTGACCAGGCCGAGCACGCTGCCGTATTCGTCCACCACCAGCGCCACCTGCAAGGGCTGGCGTCGGAATTCCTCGATCAGGCGCAGCACGCTCAGCGACTCCAGCACGGTGAGCGGCTTGCGCACCACCTGCTCGACCTCGATGCGCCCATGCTCCAGCAGGCTGGCCAGCAGATCGCGCGACGAGGCCACGCCGACCAGCTGGTCCAGATCGTCGCCCGCCACCGGCAACCACGCATGGCTGGAGGCGGTGAGTTCGGCGCGCAGCTGTTCGGTGCTTTCGCGCGGATCGATCCAGTTGATCTCGGGCCGCGGCGTCATGATGGAGCGCACCGGGCGATGCGCCAGGTCGAGCACGCCCTGCACCATCGCCAGTTCGTCCTTGCCGAACACCGCGACGCTGCCTTCGCTGCTCGCCGTGGCGGCCTTGGGGGCGGCATCCTCGTCATCGCCCGCGCCGCCCAGCAGATTGAGCACGGCGAGCGCCGTGCGGTCACGCAAGGTGCGCGCGCTGCCCAGCAGGCTGCGCTGGCGATTGCGGCGCATGGTCTGGTTGAACACCTCGATCAGGATCGAGAAGCCGATCGCCGCGTACAGGTAGCCCTTCGGAATGTGGAAACCGAAGCCTTCCGCCACCAGGCTGAAACCGATCATCAGCAGGAACGACAGGCACAGGATCACCACCGTCGGCCGCGCGTTGACGAAGTTGGTCAGCGGCCTGCTCGCGCTGATCATCAGCACCATGGCGAGCACCACCGCGATCATCATCACCGAGAGATGATCCACCATGCCGACCGCAGTGATGACCGAATCGAGCGAGAACACCGCATCCAGCGCCACGATCTGCGCCACCACCAGCCAGAAGCGCGCGGGCGCGCGCTTGGCGGCTTCATCGTGGTCGCTCGCTTCCAGCCGCTCGTGCAACTCCACGGTGGCCTTGAACAGCAGGAACACACCGCCCAGCAGCAGGATGATGTCGCGCCAGGAGAACGAGACGGGCCCCAGCTCGATGATCGGCGAGGTGAGCTTCACCAGCCATGACATCGCGCTCAGCAGCGCGAGCCGCATGACCAGCGCCAGCGAAAGGCCGAGCACGCGGGCCTTGTCGCGCTCCTTCGCCTGCAGCTTGTCGGCGAGAATGGCGATGAAGACGAGATTGTCGATGCCGAGCACGATCTCCAGCACCACCAGGGTGAGGAGACCCGCCCACGCGGTCGGGTCGGACAGCCAGTCGAATGCAAACATGGGCTGGCGCCTGAGCGCCGGATTCCTCCTTGGATCGAATGCCCACTATACAGGGCGTGATCGCAAACGCAGTGACAGGCCCGGCGCGCACCCTGCCAAAGGGCAGGATTGGCATGCGCGGCGGCAGGGACTAGCGTGAAGATGTCTGCCGATGCCGTTCGGCCGGCCTGTGCACGCCACCTGCACGCGAACACCCTGGATTGTCCTTGATGGATGCGAACCGCCTGACCGACCTGCCCGTATCACCGCTGGACCGGAAATCGGGCATTCCCACGCCCTGGCAGGCCGTCGCGCTGATCGTGCTGTACTTCGTGCTGCAACTGGCCGTGGGCAGCCTGGTGACGCTGGTGGCTGGCCTGGTGGCCACGCTGCGCGAAAGCGGCGGCCTCGGCGCCGTCATTCCGCTCGGGCGCCGTTGGCTGGGCCAATCGGATGTCACGGCCGCCACGGTGATCGTCACGCTGCTGGTCTCGGCGGCGGTGATCGTGCGCGTCGCGCGCCGTGCATGGCCGCAGCAGTGGACGCAGAGCGCTCCGCCCGGGCTGGGTTTCACGCCGACTCCACATATCGCCTTCTACGTCGCCGCGCTGGCCGCGGGCGTGATGATGCCCATCGTCGGCGGCCTGCTGACGACCTGGCTGGCGCAAGGGCACGAAGTGAGCCAGGACATCAAGCAATTGGGCGCCAACACCTCGCTCGCACTGCGGATTCCACTCGCGCTGCTCGTGGTGAGCATCGGGCCGATGGTGGAGGAACTGCTGTTCCGCGGCGTGCTGCTTTCCGCCATCGCGCGCCATAGCGGCAACGGCATTGCCATCGTGCTGTCGTCGCTGCTGTTCGCCTGCGTGCACCTGCCCGACCTGTCCTTCCTCTGGTACGCGCTGCCCAACCTGGCCCTGCTCGGCCTGATCCTCGGCTGGTTGCGCGTGCAGTCGGGCTCGATCTGGCCCGCGGTCGTCGCCCACGGCATGAACAACCTGCTCGCCGTGGTGTCGTGGTTCATGATGACCCCACAGTAACGCAGGAGCGCGAGGCGCTCAGGCAGGAATGATCGAATGCGCGCGCAGCAGCCGCGCCGTTTCGAACACGGGCAGGCCCATCACGCCGGAATGGCTGCCGTCCAGGTGCTCGATCAGCTTGGCGCCGTGGCCCTGGATGGCATACGCCCCGGCCTTGCCGAAGGGCTCGCCGGTGGCGATGTAGGCGGCGATGGTGGCCTTGTCCAGCGTCGGCATGGTGACGCGCGAGCGGCTGGTGTCGGACCACTCGCCCGAGCGGGTGACCAGCCATACGGTGGAGATCACCTCGTGCACCCTGCCGGACAGGCGGCCGAGCATGCCGGCGGCGTCTTCGGCGTCGTCGGGCTTGCCGAAGACCTCGTCGTCCAGCACCACCTCGGTATCCGCGCCCAGCACGGCCACGCTGGCTTCCTCCAGCGCGGCGAGCCCTGCGCGCGCCTTTTCGCGCGCCACGCGGCTGACGTAGTCCCGCGGCGTTTCGCCGAGTGCGCGCAGCTCGGGCACGTCGACATCCACGATGCGGAAATCCACGCCAATCTGTTCGAGCAACTGGCGGCGACGCGGCGATTGCGATGCGAGATAGAGCATGGGCCATTCCGTGGGCAGCGGCGGGCCCCTTAAGGTCGCATATCCCCGGTATCAAGGAAACGCTGGTGCCACGACAGCGCCTCCTGCAGCAGATGCGGCGTGTGCTTGCCGCGGCTGCTGTGCATGGCCCGGTCGAAATAGTCCTGCAACATCGGGCGGTAGCTGGGATGGGCGCAACGCTCGATCACCACCTTGGCGCGCTGGCGTGGCGACAGCCCGCGCAGGTCGGCCAGGCCCTGCTCGGTGACCACCACCGCCACGTCGTGCTCGGTGTGGTCCACGTGGCTCACCATCGGCACGATGCAGGAGACGGCGCCGTTCTTGGCCGTGCTGGGCGTGAGGAAGCACGACAGGAAGCCGTTGCGCGCGAAATCGCCGGAACCGCCGATGCCGTTGATGATGCTGGTGCCGGCGACGTGCGTGGAATTGATGTTGCCGTAGAGATCCGCCTCCACCATGCCGTTCATCGCGATGCAGCCGAGTCGGCGCACGAGTTCGGGATGGTTGGAAATTTCCTGCGTGCGAAGAATGATGCGCTTGCGGAAGAAATCGATCTTGTCGAGAAAGCGCTCGATGCCCGCCGGGCTCAGCGAGAACGACGTGGCCGATGCCACCGACAGCACCTCGTGCTCGAGCAGGTCGAGCATGCCGTCCTGGATCACCTCGGTGAATGCACTCAGGCCGCTGAAGCCGCCATCGCGCAAGCCCGCCAGCACGGCATTGGCGATATTGCCCACGCCCGACTGCAGCGGCAGCAATTGCGGACCGAGGCGGCCCTTGGCGATCTCGTGTCGGAAGAACTCGATCAGGTTGCCGGCGATCTGCCGCGAGGTATCGTCCAGCGGCGCAAACGCGCTGTTGCGGTCGGGCGCGTTGGTTTCCACCACGGCGATGACCTTCTCGGGATCGAGCCGCAGGTAAGGCTCGCCGATGCGGTCGTCCGGCTTGAGCAGCGGAATCGGCTTGCGATGCGGCGGCAAGGCGGTGCCGTAGTAGATGTCGTGCATGCCGTCCATTTCGAGCGGCTGCCAGTGGTTCACCTCGACGATCACCTTGTCGGCAAGATCCAGCCACGTCTTGTTGTTGCCCACCGACGAGGAGGCCATTAGGCTGCCATCGGGCATGATCGCGGTCGCCTCGATCACGGCCAGGTCGATCTTGCCGAAGAAGCCGAACCACGCGTACTGCGCGACGTGGCTGAGATGGATATCCAGGTAATTCATCTCGCCCCGGTTGATGCGCGCGCGCAACTCCGGATCGGACTGGTAAGGCAGGCGAAGATCGATGCCGTCGGCCCGCGCCAGCGCACCGTCCAGCTCGGGCGCGGTGGATGCGCCCGTCAGCACGCGCACGCGGAACGGCTCGCCGCGTTCGTGCGTGGCGACCATGCGCGCCGCCAGCGCCTGCGGCACGGCCTTGGGGTATCCCGCCCCGGTGAAACCGCTCATGCCGATCGTCATGCCGTGATCGACCAGTTCCGCGGCCCGGGTCGCCGTCATGACCTTGGCGGCCAGACCGGCATGGCGGATGCGCTTGTCCACGTGGATGTCTCCTGCACTCCAATCCACGAATGGTAGCGCGCGGAACCGTCAAACTCCCGGCAAGCTAGACGATGGTCGGGTGGTCAGAAGCGGATGGCGTACTCGCGGAATTCCTGGTCGTGCGTCCAGCCCAATGACTCGTAAAGCCGCTGCGCGGGAAGGTTGGTATGCGCGGTGGTCAGCGTCATGCCGGCGGCGCCGATGGCGCGCGCGTAATCCATGGCCTCGTGCATCAAGGCCGCACCCACGCCGCGCCGACGCGCCTTGGCTGCGACGAAAAGATCATTGAGCAGGTAGAGTCGCGCCAGCCGCACCGACGTGAAGAACGGATATAGCTGGACGAAACCCACGCCCTCGCCTTCTTCATCGATCGCCAGCATCACCACCGACTCGTGATGCTGGAAGCGCTCGCGCAGGAAGCGAGCCGACGCGGCGATATCGGGCGCTTGTCCGTAGAACACCCGATACGCATCGAACAGGGGCGCGATGAGATCGAGATCGTGGATGGTGGCCTGGCGTACCGTGATCGACATGCGCGTCCCCGCATCGGTGGTGTTGCACGCAGTATGCGTACGCGGCAACGGGCCGCCTATGACCACTTTCCAGGGAAAAAGCGCCACGCTGGCATGCGCCGGAGCCAACTGCAGATCGCCACGCAGCAACGCTGCGCCGCTCAGGCACGATGGTAGGGATGCCCCGAGAGCAGCGTGGTGGCGCGATACAACTGCTCGGCGAGCACCAGCCGCACCAGCATGTGCGGCAAGGTCAGCGGCCCCAGCGACCACGACTGGTCCGCGCGCGCCAGCACCTCGGGCGCGTGCCCATCAGGGCCGCCGATCAGGAAGGCGATATCGCGGCCGGACATGCGCCATTTCGATAGCTGCGCGGCCAGGTCTTCGCTGGACCAGGTCTTGCCGCGGCCATCGAGCGCAACGACATGAATGTCGCGTGGCAATGCGGCGAGAATCGCGGCGCCTTCGTCCTGGATGGCGCGCGCGTCGTCGCGCCCCTTGCCGCGCAGGCCGGGCTTCAGCTCGATCAGTTCCAGCGGAAGCTCGTGCGAGAGCCGCTTGCGGTATTCGGCGAAGCCTTCCGCCACCCAGGCGGGCATGCGTTCACCGACGGCGATCAGACGGGCACGCACGGGTCACCACAAAATCCAGGGAAACAGCGGGGGGCGCCGCGCGCGTGGAGACAACGCGCGGCAGGTACCGCCAGGGTGCAGGCCATCAGCCCACGCTGGCGACTTCGGCGTCGACTTCGCGGTCACCCACGGTCCACAGCCGCTCCAGGCCGTAGAACTCGCGGATGCGCGGCAGCATGACGTGGACGATCACGTCACCCAGATCCACCAGCACCCATTCGGCTTCCTGCTCGCCTTCCACGCCGAGCGGCATCACGCCCGCCTGCTTGGCGAACTTGACGACTTCATCGGCAATGGATTTGACGTGGCGCGCGGAGGTGCCGGAGGCGATGACCAGCAGATCGGCGATGGAGGTCTTGCCGCGGACGTCGATTTCACGAATGTCCTTGGCCTTCAGTTCGTCCAGCGCGTTGAGAACTTGCTGGCGAACGACCGCCGCGGTGGCGGATTTGGTGCTGCGCGTGGCGGTCTGACTCAAGTGCGTTTGCCTCGATGCGGGATCGATGCGCGGGATGGCGCAGCGCCAGTATAACGGACCACCCTCAAGCCCATGTCAAACGGGGCTTCGGGCGGCCTCCGTCCGCCAAGCAGGGATCGGGCCAAGGCCGTCCGCCACCCAAAAGAAAGGGCCCTCTCCGCCCGGAGAGGGCCCTTGGGTACGTCCGCTCAGCGCATCAGTGACCGGCGGTGGACGAGGAAGCAGGCGCGGTGCTCTTCTTGTGTTGCTTCTTGTGATGCGTCTGCTGGGTGCTGTCGCTCTTCATCGAGTCGCTGGACGACTTCATTTCGTCTGAGCTGGACTTCATGGCGTCCGAATTGGACTTCATGGCATCCGAGCTGGACTTCATCGCGTCCTTGCTGGTGTCCTGGGTCGGCTGCGGCGTGGTGTTCTGTGCCATGACCGGGGACATGGCAAGGGCGAACACGACGGCGGTCGCGAAGGCGAGTACGGCGTAACGGGAAACTTTCATGGTCAGGTATCTCCAGAAGCGGTGAGGTAACCGTGCGGCCGTGCCGCACTTCCATGGAACAACCGCCGCCGCCCGTCCCGAACGACCACGGTCATCCGGTGACGATGACGTCGGCACCGGCCATGCCGCATCGGCATTCCCACCGACGCGAACGATCCATCCCTGGTTCGTGAAACCACTCCACGGGTCGTTACGGCGACCCGCCCCCTTCCTGCGAGAAAGCCTATACCCATGCATCCACACAGGATGCGGCACAAGCCATGTCCATTCAGTTGCAATACGGCCTGAGCGGCGTCAATAAATTGCGATTGCTGCGCTGCATCTGCCGGCCATCGTCAGCGTCACGCCAGACAGCGCGCGCGTGGCGTCCACAAGCGATCTTCAGCGACGACATCGCACCCCAGCGCGCGGCTGCGGCGCTGCATCGCAACATCCCTTTCCCGTCGCAACATCACATCAGCCTACGCCGATTCATCCCTCGAGCGCAGCATGACCATGTCCCTACTTCAGTGCTGGCTGAAGCAGGCGCCCGCCCATCAGCGCGTTCAACGCGACCACGATGCCCACCGCCATGGCATGCGTCAGCAAGTCTGTCGCCGCCACGGCAAAGGCGTGGCAGATCTCCAGCAACGCGGCGGAAGCGGCGGCCGAAGCCAGCCCGACCATCACCGCCGCCAGCACCGGACGCAAGGGATACGCACGCCGCAGCAACCAGATCAGCAGCGCGGACAACGGCACCGAGAAACTGATAATGAAGATCAGGCAGTCGCTCGCCTCGTTGAACCTGGCGATGTGCGCGGAGGGCCCCAGCCAGTCGCGCATGCAGCCCAGCCCGCTCGCGCCTACCCACAGCAGCAGCCACGGCAGCGGCAGCAGCGCCCACCGCCACGAACGCCCAGGTACGCCCAGAGTGAAGGCGGCCCACGCCGCGCTGACGGCGGTCATCACCGCACCCGCGCCGGCCACGGCGATGTCCGGCTCGGCCACCCAGCGGCGGATCATGTGCGCGGCGCCGTAGTGCATGAACAGACCGGCCGCAATAGCCGCCACCGCCAGCAGCCAGCCGAGCGTGCGCAGCCACGGGGGCGGCAGGCGCCGCACCGGCGTGAGCTGATCGCCCAGCGACTGGATCAGTGACTCGGGGAGTCGCGGTGCCGTCATGATGCTCAGGGTTCTCCGTGGAAACGCGCGCGCAATGCCTTCATCGCGCGATGCAGGTTGACCTTCAGCGCGCCGGTCTGGCGCCCCGTGTGAGCCGCCGCTTCGGCCAGCGACTGTTCCTTCAGGCCCAGTTGCTCGACCGCTTCGCGCTGACCGGGCGGCAAGGACGCGATGGCTTCGCGCAGGCGCAGCGCTTCCTGCTCGCGCTCCGTCACCGCCGTGGCATCGTCGATGTCGGCGTGCGTGTCGTAGGCATGCTCGTCATGCACCTCGCGCAGCCCGCGACGCCCCTGGCTGCGCAGCGCGTCGATGGCACGCCGCGCCGCCAGCGCGGCCAGCCAGGCGTCGTAGGAGCGCGACGGATCATAGGTATGGCGCACTCGATGCACGGTCAGCAGGGTTTCCTGCACCACGTCGTCGAGTCCATCCACCGCGACCCCCTGCCGCCTGGCCACGGCGCGGATCAACGGCACCGAGGCCGCCAGCACCCGCTCGTAGGCCCGGCGGTCGCCGCCCTGCGCCGCCGCCATCCACGCCGCACGCTCACGCTCCTGCATGTCGCCGAGAGGGGCCGCCGCGTCGCTCACGATGGAAGAGGTCCTGTCCCGCCGGGAAAGGACACTATCTAGACCTATCGCGCAGGGCGCGGTCAAGCTGACGGACATAGCGGGGCCTCTCGGGTCCTGCAGGGCTATTCGCCTGGGAACCCATCCGGGTTACGCCCGCGTATCGCCAACTTTGTAGGAAATCGCGCAAAGGTTCCCCGGATATCGCCGCGACCCCTTGGTTTTAAGGAACATCCGATAGCTGCGTTTTGCTTGCGACTGGCCTAATCCGCCCGGGTCCGCGTACGCGCGACCTCATCATTCTCAATCGCAAGGTAAACCCCATGAAGAAGACCCTGATGGCGCTGGCGTTCGCCGCCATCGCCGCGCCGCTCGCCGCTCAGGCCACGCAGAGCAACGGCATCGACTACACCTACCTCCAGCTGGACTACGTCAACATCACCCAGGCCGGCAATGCCGGCGTCGCGCAGGGCGGCATGCTCAGCGGCTCCTACGGTTTCCACGACAACTTCCAGATGTTCGGCAGCTACAGCGCGCTGAACTTCAACAAGGTGTCCGCCTATGACCCGGTGTTCGGCCACTTCTACTGGAACCCCAAGGTCAAGCCGTGGTCGGTCGGCCTGGGCTATGCCTTCAGCATCGGCAGCCGCGCCGACTGGGTCACCCAGGTGGCCTACCAGCACGACAAGAACAGCAACCACATGTGCCTGGATGACTACTGCATCCGCTACAACGCCAGCAACAATTTCTGGACGGTCAACACCGGCGTGATGGGCCGCGTCACCGACAAGCTGACGGCCAATGCATACATCGGCTACGACCACGCCTCGTCCCGCAGCGGCGATGGCAACCTGTTCGGCCAGTTCGGCCTGGTCTACAGCTTTACCCCGATGTGGGCACTGGAAGGCGGCGTGCGCGTCAGCAACGACACCAACGACATCTTCAACGTCGGTGTCCGCGCCAGCTTCTGATCGACTCAAGCAACAAAAAAGTGCCGGTGTCAAGTCTTTCGCGCAAATCACGCAGGGCTTGAAACCGTATATGGGACAGTAGGTTAGCTCTTTTCGGGGCCGCTTTGCAGAACCGCGGCTTCGTCGGCTAGGAGCCACATAAGAGCGTCGGGAGAGAAAGCCGCATCGCACCGTGTCGTGCTGGATTGCCGAGGAACGGCGGGCCTGTCGCGTCATCATAGCCCAAGAGGCTTGGCGGCATCCAGAATGAAGAACGCGCAGCCGGTGGCTGCGCGTTCGATGGATGCCGTTGGTATGTGACGCCATCATGTCGGCTTCGATGGCGCGCTCCGGGGCGCCGTGCCCTTCCTGAATCCCCGATCCCCCGCCATGAACGCCTCCAGCATGTGCGGGATCAATTTCTCTGCATCGACCGCCTCGCCATACGCCTGCGCGTGCAGCGAGGCGTAGCGGTCGAGGTCGGCTTTCAGGCTTGCCGGGCAGGCGAAGGTCAGCTTGACACTCTCGGTCTTGGGCAGAGGCCCGAGCCGCAGCTTCTTGGTCGTGGTCATTGCGAAGCTCCCCGGTTAAAGAACAGGGGCTGGTACGGCCGCAGCACCAGATCCCGGTTGACGATGATCCGCACCGGCAACCCTGGCCGCGCCGTCAGTGTCGGCTGGATGTTCATGTTGCGGCGGGTGATCTCCTGGCCGACCTGGTTGATGCTGTCTTGCGCGCTATCGCGCCCGGCGATCACGATGCGGTTGCCATCCTGGCGATTCTCCGGCGCGGCCAGCTCGGCGCCTACGCCCAGCAGCGTCGTCAGCACCGCGCCCGAGACGATGCGCTTCCAATGCCAGTCCACGTCGTCCTCCAGGCCGGCGTAGCCCGCTGAATCGGTGCCCACAAGGTTGTCGAGCGTCAGCGATGAGGTATCCGGCAGGATGACCCGGTTCCACACTATCTGCACGCGGCTCTGCCCATAGCTGACCTGGCTGTTGTACTTGCCCAGGATGCGCGAGCCCTGCGGGATCAGCAGGAACTTGCCCGTGGCCGTGTCATAGACCGGCTCCGTGACAGTGGCGATCACGTCGCCCGGCAAGTCCGACTTCATGCCAGTCACCAGCGCGCCCGCGATCACGGTTCCGGCCATCACCTGATAGGGCGACGCCGGCAGCGCCAGATTGCCGGAATTGCGGGTTTCCGTAGAGCCGGCTTTCAGGAACGCCTCTTTCTGGTCTTGCCGGTTCTGTACGGCGGTCGGGTCGGCAGGCTGCGTCGCCACCGATGCCGGCCCGGCCGCGAGTGGGTCGAAGGCCGCGAGCGCGCTTGCACCACCAGGCGCACCCGGTGTCGCCTGCGCCACGGTCGCGGCGGCTTGGCCTTGGCCGCCCGAGCGGAAGAACACCGACGAAGCCGCAGCGGCTTCCGCCTCTTTGCGCAAGGCATCGTTGGGGTCGTGGCCGGGGGCCGCGTAAGCGGCCACGGCCGGCTGCTGCGAGTTCACGATGGCAGGGCCGAGGTCGCCCGGCAGCGGCGGCCCCAGCTCGGGCACCTTCGGCGGCAGCTTCGAGTAGTCGGCCGGCAGACCGTCCAGCCCTTCGGACTTCGAGACGCGATCGACGTTGTATAGCTCGGTCTGTTCGCCTGCGCTGCGCCGCTGCGGTTGCAGCGACCAGATCGTGGCCCCGAGCACGGCGACCGACAGGCCGCCGACAAGGACGGCCAGCGTGCGCCGGTTCAGGCGCGTGACCGGACGCGGCTGGGCGCGCAGCGTCACCGACTCGGGCGCGACCTTGCCCGCCTGTGGCGTGTCGAGGTCGGGGGTGTCGTCCTGGCTCATGGTCAGTCCCTCCGCGCCACGCCGTCCGTGCGCTCGATTCGCACCACGTCGCCCTTGTCACCGCCCAAGCGCAGTTCGGCCGCGCCGAACAGCCGATCCACGATGTAGTACGGCGAGCGGAAGCGGTAGTTCACCAGTTGCCCATCGCCCTGCGCACCGATGACAAAAAGCGGCGGCAGCTCGCCTTGCGCGATGCCGGCGGGGAACTGGATATAGACCTTCTGCCCGTCGTCGAAGGCGCGCAACGGCTTCCACGGCGGATTGCTGCCGCTGATCGCGTAGCGGAAGCGCAGGTTCTCCAGCGACAAGCCGGAGTCCACCGGCGCAGCGGCGCTAGCGGCCTGTGCCTGGCGCTGCAAGGCCAGCATCCGGTCGCGCGGGTACTCCCAGGACACCGATGCCATCCACGTCTTTTCCGTCGAAGCCAGCTCCAGCAGGTACGTCCTGCGGCTGGTGGTGATGACGAGATTGGTCTTGAGGCCCGAGCGAATCGGCTTGACCAGCACGTTCACGCGCAGATCGGCACCGCTGCCGCTGGACGTGTCGCCCACGATCCAGCGCACGGTATCGCCGGCGGCCACCGTCACCAGTTCCTCGCCCGGCTGGAGCGAAACGACGGTCACGCGGCCCACGGCCGCATAGACCTGATACAGCGCGCCATCGGTGAAGGGCCACACCTGAATCGCGTTGACGTAGCCCTCGCGCGTGGGCGCGACGCGGGCCTCGGCATTGGCGCGCGAGACGCGCACCGTCTCGTCGGCCGGCTCCGGCGTGGGCTTGGCGTCCTCGGCTTCGGGCAATGGCTTCAACTGCGCCGGCATCGGCAGCACCTCGGGCACGGCCACCACCTCCACCGGCGCGGGCGGTTCGGGCAGCGGCTGGGCCTGCACCGGCTCATCGAGCGAGATGCTCGGCGGTGGCTTGCCCTGCGTGGCGCAGCCCGCCAGGGCAAGCAAGATCACCGGCAAGGCGGATTTACGGAAAAGATCATTCATGGCTTGGCTCCTTCGGAAGAATCCAGTTCGCGGCTCCACGACAGGCCGTTGACGTAGATGCCCAGGGGGTTCTTGCGCAGGCGTTCTTCGGTGCGCGGCGGCTGGAGCACGATGGACACCACGGCCGTCCACCGCTCCAAGCCCGCCGCGGCGCCGTTGACGTAGCGGCGTTCCGTCCAGCGCACGTTGAAAGACGTGTCGCTGGCGCGCACGACGCTGGTGATCTGCACCGTCACCGACTCCTTGCCGATGCGCGCGAACGGGTCGTTGACCCGTGCGTAGTCGTTGAGCACGGCCGCGCCCTTGTCGGTCGTGTAGTCGTAGGCGTCCAGCCAGTTCTGGCGGACGACGATGGGGTCGATGGACAGCGAGCGCACCAGCGTCACGAAGCGCGCGATGTGGTGCGCGGTCTGCGCATCGTTGGGCCGGTATGGCGTGGCGGCTTCGCCCACGGCGCGTACCTGGCCCGTGTTGTCCACCTCCACGACGTAGGGCGTCACGATGGATTGCGCCGAGCGCCACACCAAGCCGCCGGCCATCAGCAGTGCAAGCGTCAGGCAGCCGAAGGCCATCAGGCGCCAGTTCTTCGCCTGGACGCGCGGCGAGCCGATGCGCTTGTCCCACACCTGGCCGGCAGCTTGGTACGGCGTGGCAGGCTGCGGCGTGTCGGCGTAGCGCACCTGCGGTTTCTTGAATCGCATGGTCAGTTCTCCTTATGAATCGGAATCGCGCAGGCTCGGCCCCTGGCCGGAGCCGCCGCCATCGCCACCGCGCAGCGCGTGGGCGGTGGTGGTCGCGGCGTGGGTGAGTTGCTGGCGGCGATGCAGGCGCTTGGCCCAAGCGGGCTGTTCCTGTGTCTGCGCCGTAGCGGCGCCGGATGCGGCCTCGCCTGCGGCACCCTGACCGGATGCCGCACCCGCGCCGCCATCGGCAGCAGCGCCATTCCAGCCAGCGCGGAAGGGAGCGGCCATGCGTTGCCCGGCAGCGGAAGCGCGGGATGCAGCACCTCGCCCGGCTGCCTGCGCGCCGGTCTTGGCGACGTTGCCCAGGCCCGCCATCGCGCCCTTTGCGCCGCCGCCAGCGGCGGCGGAACCGGCCTGGAACGCCGACTTCGCACTGCTGGCCGCCGACGTGGCGGCGCGCGCACCGCTACCGGCCAGCTTGGCGGCAGCCGGGGCCATGCGCGCACCAGCAGCCACGGCGCCACCCACGCCCGTCGCGGCGGCGCCGATGGCGACGGCCGTGCCGGCAGCGCCGACAGCAGCACCGGCCATTGCGCCAGCGCCGAGCTGCGGCGCACCGGAGACGAGGCCCGTGGCGATGCCAGGGCCGAAAATCCCGAGCGCCAGCAAGGTGAGCGAGGCCAGCATGATGACCAGCGCGTGGTCAATAGACGGCTCGGCGGGATGGACTTGGAACTGAGCGAACAAGCCCGAGCCGATACCGACGATCACGGCCAGCACCAGAACCTTGACGCCGGAGGCCACCACGTTGCCCAAGACCTTTTCGGCGAGGAACGCGGTCTTGTTCCAGAGCGCGAATGGCACCAGCACGAATCCGGCGAGCGTGGTCAGCTTGAACTCGATCAGCGTGATGAACAGTTGGATCGCCAGCACGAAGAAGCACAAGACCACGACCAGCCACGCGAGGAACATCACCACGATGGGGTCGAGGTTCACGAACACTTCGGGAAAGCCCGCCATCTCGCCGATCTGCTCCAGAATCGGCGCCCCGGCGTCGATGCCGGTTTTCGCCAGCCGGCCCGGCTGCAAGAAGTTCTCCATCGTGATGGCCGAGCCGGTGGCGGTGATGCCCAATCCCGCAAACGAGCGGAACACGATGCTGGCCAGCCAGTTGAAGTTATTGATGATGTAGGCGAAGGCACCGACGTAGAGCACCTTGCGCAGCAGCTTGGCGATCACGTCCTCGCCCTGGCCGGTGGCGTGGCTCATGGCCCAATACAGGCCGGCGATCGTCATGTCGATGACGATCAGCGTGGCCGTGAGGAACGCCACTTCGCCCCGCAGCAGCCCGAAACCCGAGTCGATATAAGCGGCAAAGGTGTTGAGGAACTGGTCGATGATGGTCACGTCATTCATGGCGTGTCCTCCGGTTCGGCGGGATCGGCCGGCGCCATGCCATCGGCCGGCTCCTCGAAGCTCGGCGGGATCGGCGGCAGGTCGGCCAGCGTCTGGTATTCATCCGGCCCGGCCTGGCCGGAGAAGAAACGCCGCCGGAAGGCTTCGGCGGCGGCGCGGCAAGCGTCCTCGCCCGTGGCCTGCCGGTCGGCCGCGCATTGCGCGCGCAATGCCTTCAGCCGCACGGGATCGGCGGCCAAGGCATCGGCAAGGTCGTCGGCCGGCTGCTCGCCGCAAGCGGCCAGCAGCACGACACCAAGGGCGAGGACGCATCGCATGGCGGCCTCCCGTCAGTTGCCGTAGAAGTTCACGGACTGCGGCGTGTACGGCGTGCCGTCGCCGAGGAAGCGCCGCCGCACCTCGCGGGCGCGCTCCGTGGCTGCCGCCTGCCGCGCCAGCTCCAGCGATGCCGCCCGGTCTTGCGTGATCTGGAGTCGCTGCGACTGGATCGACTGCTTGGCCTGCAAGGCCAGCAATTGATTCATGGCCTGCATCGCCTGCAACGCACCTTCGGCCGACTGGCTCTTGCCCACAAGATCGGCCAGCACGCTTTCGTCTTCGCCCAGGTTCTGCGACACCTGCGCCTGCATCTGCATGGTGGTCTGCAAGCCGTTGAGCGTGTTCCGCCAACGCTCCTGCGCGTCGCG
>NZ_QICJ01000009.1:249919-250177 GCF_003201105.1 Dyella sp. AtDHG13
TCTGGTCGCCGCTGACGGTGGCGGCGTACTGCTCGGGATACAGGCGCGCGAACTCCCGATCCAGATTCGTCACGTCGTAGGCCAAGCCCCTGGCCTGGGCGATCAGCCGCTCGGTGGTCGCCAGATTGGCGCGCAACTGGTTCACCACGCTGGACGGCAGGCTGGCGAGGTTGCGCGCCTGGTTCATCAGCATCTGCGCTTCGTTCTGAAGCTGCTGGATTTGGTTGTTGATCTGCTCCAGCGTGCGGATCGCGGTCA
>NZ_QICJ01000010.1 GCF_003201105.1 Dyella sp. AtDHG13
GCAGCTCCACCGGCGGCCACATCACCCTGCAACGCGAACGCCGCCAATGGCGCGTCAACGTGTCCTGGCTCACCGGCGCGGTGAGCGTGGCGGATATGAGTGCGAAGCGATGAGGCGCATGCGCGGGTTCAGTCTGCTGGAGGTGATTGCGGCCATTCTGCTGCTGGCTGTTGCGTTTGCGGCCTTGCTGAAGGTGGCAGGCGCCTCCCTGCATCTGGCGGATCATTCGGGACAGATCAGCAGGGCGGACATGTGGGCGCAGGCGAAGCTGGACGCGCTGGGCGTGACCGAGCCGGTGGCGGTGGGCGAGAGCGCTGGCGATTTCGGCAAGGACTATCGCTGGCATCTGCGCGTGCGCCCGTGGCAGGACGGCGATCCGCCGCAGGGAAGTCCGCTTTCCCTCTATCGCGTCGACCTGGACGTGCGCTGGGGCTCGTCGCGGCGTCCCCAGGTGCTTCACTACACCACGTTGCGCGCCGTCGACGACGGTCCCGCGCTGGCGCGGAGCACCAAATGAGGCGCGCGCGGGGCTTCAGCCTGCTGGAAGTGCTCAGCGCACTCGCGTTGCTCAGCGTCCTGCTGGTCGGCGTACTGTCCGGCATACGGACGGCCACGCGCATGGTCAACGCGGGCACGGGATCGATGGAGAAGCTCGACGAAGTTCGCTCGGTGCAGCGCTTTCTCCGCAACGATCTGCTGCAGGCCCGTGCGATTCCCTGGAAGATCGACAACAAGGGCGTGCCCGTCGTGTTCGAGGGAGACGAACGCCGCATCCAGTTTGTGGGGCCGCTTCCCGGATACCTCGACCGCCAGGGTCCGCAATTGCAGCTGCTGGCATTGGTGAGTGACGGCCAGGACAGTCTGCGCTTGGAGCTGGGCAGCGATGGCATGAGCCCGACGGGTGCCTCGCACAGCGTCGGTTTTGCGCCGGAGCCGCTAGTGACGGGCATCACGCGCGGCCGCTTCCGCTACTACGGCCGTCAGAACGATAAAAGTCCCGCCGAATGGAGCAGCCAGTGGCACGTCGCCGGACGCATGCCGGAGCTGATTGCCGTGGAACTGGAGCGCGGCGGCGATCCCTGGCTGCTCGTGCAAACGCCGGTACGGCAGAGCCCCACCGCGATAAACACGCGCGCGCTGGCTCGGCTGTTGCCGAACGCAGCGCAATACTGACGGCACGAAGATGTCGTTCCGCGCTGCCATGCTTCATGTTCCAGGACACACCCGGGCACGTGTCCGCGGGAGGACAGCGATGCCCAGCAGGCAACGGGGCATCGCCTTGCTGGTGGTGCTGTGGGCGTGCACGCTGCTGGCGATCCTGCTTGGCGGTTTCGCCACGCTGGCCCGCACCGAGGCCACGGAAACGCGTTATCTGTCCAGCCGGGCGCAACTGCGCTATTTCGCCGAGGCGGGCGTCCAGCGCGCCCTGGCCGAAATCACGGCCAGGGACGGCGGCCGCTGGGTGGGCGATGGACGTCCGTACGAGTTGAGCATCGACGGACAGCGCGTGGACATACGCATTGTCGATGAACTCGGCAAGGTCGATCTCAACACCGCCGATCCACAGGTGCTTCGGAACCTGTTCGTCATTGCCGGCATGAACGTGGGGGACGCCACGACGCTGGCAGACAATGTACGCGAATCGCGCGACGCGGCCGGGGCGTTCAACCGCGAGGAAGGCACGCAACGCTACAGGCAGGCAGGGCAGGCGGGCGGGCCGCGCTACAGCGAATTCAACGCGCCGGACGAACTGCAAACCGTGCTCGGCATGACGCCGGCGCTGTATCGCAAGGTCGCGCCGTTCATCACGGTGTGGTCGCGCAAGGCGACACCGGCGCCCGCGTTTGCGCCCGCCGCGGTCCTCGCGTCCCTGCCGGGCATGGACATGGCGTCGGCCTCGCGCTTCGTTGCGGTGCGCGGCGCCATCAATCCCAGGATGCCCCTGCCGGTACTGCCCAACGGCATGGCGATGGGTACGCTGCGCGGCAGCAACGCGCGAACCATCGTCGCCTCGGCCATGGGAACCGACGGTACGGTGTCACGCGTCAGCGCCACGGTTCGCATCGACCGCGTGCGTGGCCGCGAACACGTCACCATCCTGCGCTGGCAGGAGGACGCCGCGGAATGAGGCCAGAAAGCGCGCTTCAGGAGCGGCTGGCCTTGATGGCCCGGTCGAGGTCTTCGGGCTTGCCGTAGTCGACGTCGGGAGATAGCGCCGCGTCCTCGGCGTCCATGTCCTGGTCTTCGAGCACCTGTACCTGGCGGGCACCCGTGCGTTGCATGAGTTGAAGCATGTCTTCCAGTGAAAGCTGGTCGGAGAGACGCACGGTCAGTGTCGCGTGGCCGAAGACGGCGGGATCGGGCGGGCTTGCGGGCGCGCGCACCTCATGGGTGTCCGCGCTCCGATGGCTGACGCGCGAAACCACGCTGGTCGGTGCGCTGGAGCTGGCCGCCGAGCCGCCGATGCTCTCGGTGGACCGGATATGCGCGCCTTGCCGGGGCAGACCCCGTGAAATCAGTTTGTCCAGGGCAGCGCACGCGGCGAACTGGGTGTCGAATTCGGCTATGACGATATCGTTCATGATTCACCTCGGCTTGCTTGCCGATGACGCTAGTTCACCGCCGATCATCCCGGCGTGACAGGTGCGTTGAATAAAGCGCGCGCATGTCCGCACGGTGCAATGAAATGCACTTTCGTATCACGGATGGTTCACGTTGCGCGTCGTTCCCTAGAAGCCGGCCTTCTCGAAGCATCGGGATATTCATCATGGCTCGCCCTATCTGGAGCGGAACCCTTTCCTTCGGCCTGCTCAACGTGCCGGTGTCCCTGATGCCGGCCGAGCGTAGCGTCGATCTCCACTTTCGCATGCTGGACAGCCGCAGCAACACGCCGATCCGCTACGAGCGGGTCAATGCGGAAACCGGCGAGGAAGTGCCCTGGCGCGATGTCGTGAAGGCCTTCGAATACAAGAAGGGCAGCTACGTGGTGCTGCGCCCCGAGGACATCAAGTCCGCATCGCCTGAAGGACGCGAGGCGGTGGAGGTGGAGACGTTTGTCGATGGAACGTCGATTGGTCCTGAGTATTTCGAGAAGCCGTATTTCCTGGTGCCGGGCAAGAAGGCTGAGAAAGGCTACGTGCTGCTGCGCGAGACCTTGCAGCGCACCGGCAAGGTGGGCATTGCCCGGGTGGTGATACGCACGCGCGAATACCTGTCCGCCGTGCTCCCCAAGGGCGACAGCCTGATGCTGGTGCTCTTGCGCTATCCGCAGGAACTCATCGATGCCGACGAATACGCCTTCCCCGAAGGCAAGCCGGCCAGCTATCGGGTGTCGGCCAAGGAGATCGACATGGCCGAGCAGCTGATCGAATCCATGAGCGACACCTGGAAGCCCGACGCGTTCCGCGACGAATTCCGCGACCGTTTGCGCAAGGTGATCGAGAAGCGCATGAAGTCCAAGGGCGTGGTGGTGACGCCGGAAGAAGAAGCGCCGGCGGAAAACGCGGCGACCAACGTGGTGGACTTCATGGCGCTGCTGCAGAAAAGCCTGGGCAACAAGCGGCGCACGCCCGCCAAGGGCGGCCAGAAGACAGCGGCCCGCCGCGGCGGCGCGACACAGAAAACCGCGCGCAAGGCCACCGCCAAGCGCGCACCGCGCCGGCGAAGTTCCCGCTGACAGGAGCGAGGCGATGTCTATTTCCGAACGCAGGAGCGGTAAGCGATGACCCTGGCCGAGTACCGGCGCAAGCGGGATTTCTCGCGCACGCGCGAACCCGCGGCAGGCACGAAGAGCCGCGCGGGCCATCCCATCTTCGTGGTGCAGCTGCATCACGCGCGACGGCGGCATTTCGATTTCCGCCTGCAGGTAGGCAAGGTGCTCAAGAGCTGGGCTGTGCCCAAGGGGCCGAGTTTCGACCCGGGCGTGAAGCGGCTCGCGGTGGAGGTCGAGGATCATCCGCTCTCCTATGCGGATTTCGAAGGCGATATCCCGGAAGGCAATTACGGCGCCGGCCACGTGGACTGCTTCGATCGCGGCACCTGGAGCACCGACGAGGACCCGGGCGCGCAATTGCGCAAGGGGCATCTGGAATTCTCGCTGCAGGGCAAGCGCCTGCATGGACGCTGGCATCTGGTGCGCAGCCATCGCAAGGAGCGCCAGCCCACCTGGTTCCTGATCAAGGCCAAGGACGCCTATGCCGGCGATCTGGAGGCCGATGACCTGCTCGAATCCGAGGCCGCGCCGCCGGCGAGCGAGCGCGCATCCGGCAAGGCCAAGCCGGAAAAGCGCGCCGCGGCGAGCAAGCGCGCCAAGCCGGCGAAGTCCGCGGCACGCGCCGCGGACGGCCATCGCAAGGAGCGCATCGACACGGAGTTTTTCGCCCCTGCGCTCGCGCAGCTGCGGGAGCAGGTGCCACGGGGCGAGGATTGGCTGCACGAAGTGAAGTGGGATGGCTACCGGCTGCTCACCGCCGTAGTCGGGGGCAAGGTGAAGTGCTGGTCGCGCAACGCGCTGCCGTGGAACGAACGTGTGCCGGAGATCGTGGAGGCCATCGAGTCGCTGGGGCTGCGATCCGCTCGGCTGGATGGCGAGCTGATCGTGCTGGCCGAAGGGCGCAGCGACTTCAATGCGCTGCAGAAGACGCTTTCCGGCGAACGTCCTGGCGAGTTCCTGTACATGCTGTTCGACCTGATCCATCTGGATGGATGGGACCTGCACGCCGTGCCGCTGGTGGAGCGCAAGGCACGCCTGAAAGCCTTGCTCGACCGGCCCCGCGGACCGGCCTCCGCCTTGCTGGGCTTCAGCGAGCACGTCGTGGGCGATGGCGATGCGGTGTGGGCCGGCGTGATGCAAGCGGGGCTGGAGGGCATCGTCTCCAAGCGCGTGGATTCGAGCTACCGCGCGGGCCGCAGCGGCGACTGGGTGAAGATCAAGCGGCAGGACAGCGACGAGTTCGCCGTGGTGGGCTACACCCGCGGCAAGGGCAGCCGCAAGGGATTCGGCTCGCTGCTGCTGGGGCGTCCGTCGCCGCGCGGCGGCTGGGATTATGCGGGCCGCGTGGGCACGGGGTTTTCCGATGCGCAGCTGCGCAAGATCAGCGACGAACTGGCCGCACGCGGCAGCAGCGCGAAGCCCACCGTGCATGCCGCCGGTATCGACCCGGAACTGCGCGGCGCGCATTGGGTGAAGCCGGAAGTGGTGGTGGAGGTGTTTTATCGCGGCATCGCCGGCAACGGGTTGCTTCGCCAGCCCAGCCTGAAGGCGATGCGTGAAGACAAGAGCGTGCGCGATCTGCTGAGCAGCGACAGAGACAGCGGCCGTGCCGCCGCCAAGCGCGAGGTGCCGATGAAGAAGGCAGACGACGATGCGGTGCGCGGCATCGCCATCACGCATCCGGACCGCGAGATCTATCCGGGCATACGCAAGCGGGATCTGGCGGCGTACTACGACGCGGTGATGGACTGGTTCCTGCCCGGCGTCATCCAGCGTCCCATGTCGATACTGCGCTGTCCGGACGGGGTGGGAAAACCGTGCTTCTTCCAGAAACACCTCGGCGCCGGCGTGCCGAAAGTGGGCTCGGTAATGTTGACGGAGCAGGGTGGCAAGCGGCGCGAATACATCTGCCCCGACGATGCGGCATCCATCATCGAGCTGGTGCAGTTCGGTGCCGTGGAATTCCACCCGTGGGGATGCACCGCCGCCGACACCACGCATGCCGATCGCATCGTGTTCGACATGGATCCCGGCGAGGGCGTCTCCTGGGCGCGCGTGCAGGCGGCAGCGCGGTTGGCGCGCCGGTGGCTGGACGAGCTGGGCCTGCAATCCTTCCTGCGCTGCACGGGTGGCAAGGGCCTGCACGTGGTGGTGCCGCTGCGTCCGGCCGCGCCCTGGGCGGAGGTGAAATCCTTCGCCAAATCCTTTGCCGAGGCCATGGCGCAAGCGCAGCCGGAGGAATTCATCGCTGTTTCCACGCTGTCGCGCCGCAAGGGACTTATTTTCGTGGACTACCTGCGAAACGGACGAGGCGCGACCAGCGTTGCCTCGTATTCGCTGCGCGCGCGTGCGGGCGCACCGGTGGCGGTGCCTTTACGCTGGAGCGAGCTCGGCAAGCTGCCGGGCCCCGCGGCATTCGACTTGCGCACCGTGCAGCAGCGGCTGCGGCGCCTGCGCGGCGATCCGTGGGAGGGTATCGATACCGTTCGGCAATCCCTGGGCGATGCGCTCCGGAAACTCGACGCCGGCGAGTGACCGGCGCGGATGAACGCGCACGCCTCGCTCCTCACGCTTTGACAACACGATGGCGACACCGGCCCGATACGCGGCCTTCCATCATGGCGCCCCTGTCGAACATTCGGGAGCCGCCCATGTCACCCTCGTCGCTGAAAGGCCGCAAGATCGCCATGCTCGCCACGGATGGCTTCGAGCAATCGGAGTTGACCGAACCCAAGCGCCTGCTGGAACAGGCGGGCGCGGAAGTGGTCGTCATCGCGCCTGGCGATCACAGCCAGATCACCGGTTGGAACGTCAGGAACTGGGGCGACAAGGTCGAGGTGGATCAGCCGCTCGCGCGCGCCAAGGCGGATGAGTTCGATGCGCTGGTGTTGCCGGGCGGAGTGATGAACCCGGACAAGCTGCGGCAGATTCCGGAAGCCATTGCCTTCGTGCAGGCGTTCTCCCGCAGCGACAAGCCGATCGCCGCCATCTGCCACGGGCCGTGGACGCTGATCGACGCGGGCCTGGTCAAGGGGCGCAAGCTGACCTCGTGGCCGTCGCTGCGCAAGGACCTGGAAAACGCCGGCGCCGAGTGGGTGGACGAAGAAGTCGTCGCCGATGGCCGCCTCATCACCAGTCGCAAGCCGGACGACATCCCCGCCTTCTCCAGCGCGGTGATCGAGCTGCTTGCCGCGTGATGCACGCTCAGGACGACGGCTTGGGCTTCTGGCGCGGCGTGTTCTGCGGCTCGTGCGGGGTGTTGGCGTCCAGCGGCTTGCTGGGATGCCTAGGCGTGGGCTGCGGCTCGGCATAGCCGGAGCGGTCTTCGGGCCGCCGCGGATTTTCTTTGCGTGACTTGTCGTCGCTCATGCCGGTCTCCGTGGTTGATGGATGGACCATGGCGCGCAATGGCTGAAGGCGTCGTCATGGTCACGTCAAGGCGGCACGCGATTCCCATGAACAAGGTGCGCCACCTTCATGAACAGATCAGAAAATCCATTGAAGCGCGAAATTGCCCGGCTTGAAGCGGACGCCGCCACGCTTCATCGCCATTACGCCGATACGCCCGTGTTCATGATCGAGCTGGCCGGCCTTGCACGCAGTGTCCTGATGCGCGCGGGCATGGGCGAAGGCGCGTGGGTGCGGGCGGCCATCGATCAGATCTTCGACGCCTATGGCGTTTCGTCCAAGCTCTGGCTGGATGGCGCCGCAGAGACGCAGGGCGAAGCGGCGCCGCACCAGCCTGATCTGGCCGGGCAAACGGGAGACACGAGATGAGCACACGCAAATCCACTAAGAAGCGGACGCAGGCCGTCAGCGAGAAGCAGCGCCGCGTGCAGCGTGGCGTGGAGGCCACCGAACGGGCCAAGCCTGCGAAAAAGGCGGCCTCGAAAAAACGGGCGGTGCAGGCCGGTTCGCGCCGCCACGCGGAGAATCCGCTGCCTGCGCAGCACCAGAAGAAGCCAGGCAAGGAGGCCGCCCTGCGTCCCGAGCCGCAGTTCAAGGCGCCTGATTACGCAGGCAGCGGCAAGCTCGAAGGCATGGTCGCCGTGATCACCGGCGGCGACTCGGGCATCGGCAGGGCAGTGGCCGTGCTGTTCGCGCGCGAAGGCGCCAACGTGGCGATTGTCTATCTCGACGAACACGACGATGCGGAAATCACGCAGCGGGCCGTGGAGAAGGAAGGCGCCGAATGCCTGCTTATTTCCGGCGACGTCAGCGACCCCATGTTCTGCGACGAAGCGATGGAAAAGGTGGTGGAGCGGTTTGGGCATCTCAATATCCTGGTCAACAACGCCGCGTTCCAGGAGCATGCCGATACGCTGGAGGACCTTACCGAGGAACATCTCGATCTCACCATCCGCACCAATATCTACGGCTATTTCCATATGGCGCGGGCGGCGCTGCCTTATCTCGAAAAGGGCGGCAGCATCATCAACACCGGCTCCGAAACCGGCTTGTTCGGCAGCCCTGGCCTGCTCGACTACTCGGCGACCAAGGGCGCCATCCATGCCTTCACGCGCGCGCTGGCCAGCAACCTGGTGAAGCGCGGCATACGCGTGAATGCGGTGGCTCCCGGGCCGGTGTGGACGCCGCTCAATCCCGCTGACAAGCAGGCGGAGAAGGTCAAGGATTTCGGCAAATCCAACCCCATGGGTAGGCCGGCGCAGCCGGAAGAAGTCGCACCGGCCTACGTGTTTCTCGCGGCGCCCAGTTGCGCCAGCTACATTTCCGGCGCGGTGCTGCCGGTGATGGGCGGTCCCACTGGCTAGTGCGACCGCCGTCATTCCTTCGGCGGCGGGTCGACGGGCTCGAACACCAGCGTGATCTTGCCGTTGGGCTCCAGTCGGCCCACCACCACCTTGTGCTCGGTTTCGTGTCCGGCCGCGTGCAGGGCGCGATTGAACGCCGCCTCCGGCAGGTTGGCGCGCCGCAGCGCGTCGGGCAGGCGGCGGCCCTCGCGCGCGATGATGCTGGGATAGCCCTCGATCCAGCGGTTGAAGCGCTCGTGCCGCGCGCACAGCCAGCCCAGCCCCTTGTCGACGGCGAGCATGCTGGCGACGCCGATGAAACCACTGGACATCGACGTGTCATGTCCGATGACGGCGGTACGCAGCGTGCCGCCGGCCAGCGCGAGCACGACGATGTCGAACGACGACAGTTCGCCGAACGAGCGCTTGCCGGCCAGACGCATCAGCACGAGCAGGCCGAGATAGGTGAGTGCGCCGCGAACCGCATAGGTCCACCACGGGTCTTGAGTCGCAAACCAGGATGTGAACATGTTGGCCTCGCCGGGCAGGAAAAGTGCAGGCCCGACCATCGGCGCTGCCGGGTGGAAGACACGTCAAGCTGCCGCATCGACGACGGCAGGCTTTGTTGACGCCCTTCTCTCGGCGCCTTGACGCGGAACCGCCGACATTGGCTTCACGCAGGCAGGATGTCTTCATGTCACCGAGGTCCAAGAAGGAGTGGATTCAGCCGCTCGCCTTGCAGCCGGACGGCCCCGTACCGGCCGGATCGCTGCCATCGCTGCGCCGCCAGGCGCGTGAGTGCCATGCGTGCCCGCTGTGGCAGCACGCGACGCAGGTGGTTTTCGGCGCGGGCACGGCCTCGGTGGACATGATGCTGATCGGCGAGCAGCCGGGCGACCAGGAGGACGAACAGGGCAAGCCTTTCGTGGGGCCGGCCGGCGGCATGCTGGATCGCGCCCTGGCAGAGGCGGGTCTGGAGCGAAGCGAGCTGTATCTCACCAATGCAGTCAAGCATTTCAAGTTCGAGCCGCGCGGCAAGCGCCGGCTGCACCAGCGCGCCAACGCGCAGGAGCAGGCCATCTGTCGTCGCTGGCTGGTGGCCGAGCTGCGCGAAGTGAGGCCCACGCGCATCCTTGCGTTGGGCGCCATGGCCGCCAAGGCGGTATTCGGTTCGTCCTTCCGGCTGACCATGCAACGCGGCCAGTGGGCGGCGCTGCGGGAGGGTGTGTCCGGCATGGCGACATGGCATCCCTCGGCCATCCTGCGGTCGCCGGATGCGCAAGGGCGCGCCCGGCGTTATGCCGAGTTCGTTGCCGACCTCAAGCGATTCGCCGCTGGAGTGACGCATGGCGACTAGCGGCTGTCGCGCGATGAAGGTTCCGCTAACTGTCGGTGTTCCTGGTGAGCTTGCGCGCGCTTTCCAGTGCGCGCAGCAGGTCCCTGCGTCCATAGGGTTTGCTGAGAAAGAGCGAGTGCGGCGGTCGGTCCGAGGTCTGGATGGACGCTTCCATGTCGCCGGACACGAAGATGAAGGCTCCCGGCCAGGCCGAATGGGCGAGCCTTCGGGCCAGCAGCACACCGCTGTCGCCATCGCCCAGGGTGACGTCGGCAAGGATGACGTCGATGCCCGGATGCTTGATCAACGCCTTCATGGCGTCATCGCCGCTGCGGGCGGGATGCGCAACATGGCCAAGGGCGCGGAGCAAGGCGATGGTGGCCTCGAGTACAACGGCTTCGTCTTCAACCACGAGCACAGCGCCCATGCATCCCCCTGTTTTTTATTGCCGTGGCAACATCCGCTTCGCATCGTATGCGATCTGTGGCCACAATGTATCGATGAGGTTAAGCGTGTGAATCCGCGACGTGGAACGCATATCATGCAAATGAGTGCACATCCGTTCATTGAACATAACGGCCGGACGTGATGACATCGGCTGGAATGGATGGCTGCGCGTTGGCGGCAGGTCGATGTTCATGTCCGCTTGCCGCTCTGGCTTGGCGGCGCCGGTACGGAGTTCGTGGCCTTGGGCCGGGCCTTGTATGCGGGGAGACGAAGTGAGCGTTGTTCTGGTAGTCGAAGATGATCCTGACGTGCGTGAGACGACGAGCGTGCTGCTGGAAGATGCCGGGTACGAAGTCCTGATCGCGGACAGCTCCACCCAGGCGCTGGAAATGGCCGACAGCCGCGACGATATCGACGTGGTGTTCACCGATGTCAACCTGCGCGAGGCGCCCAACGGCATCGAGCTCGCGCGCCAACTGAAGTCCAAGGGCAGCCGTGCGTCGTTCGTGGTGGTGTCGGGCGATCTTGGCTGGGCGGAAACCTCGCTCGACAAGGACATGCGCTTTCTGCCCAAGCCCTTTGGCCGAAGCACGCTGCTCGCCGTGGTGGGCGATGCATGCAAAGGCTCGGGCAAGTAACGAGGGAGTTTGCCGTGGGAGACCAGCCGAGCGACGTGATGCCCATCCGGAATATCGACATGCCCGATGCATCCATGCCGGGTGCGCTGGAGGGGCGCTTCGAGCTGCTCGTGCAGTCCGTGGTGGACTATGCGATCTACATGCTGGACCCCGCCGGGCATATCGCAAGCTGGAACAGCGGGGCCCAGCACATCAAGGGCTATGCGGCTGAAGAAGTGCTTGGCCGGCACTTCTCGATGTTCTACACGCAGGAAGACCAGGCGCTGGGCCTGCCCGAGCGCGTGCTTTCCATCGCCGAGCGCGAAGGCCGCTACAACGGCGAGTCCTGGCGCGTGCGCCGCGACGGCAGTCGTTTCCGCGCTCTGGTCGTGGTCGACGCCATACGCGATCCGTCGGGAACGCTGCTCGGCTTCGCCAAGGTCACGCGCGACATCACCCGGCAGTGGGAGGCGCAATGCCGGCTGGAAGAAAGCGAGCGGCGGCTTCGCCTGTTCGCGGAAGGCGCCATCGAATACGCGCTTTGCATGCTGGACACCGAGGGCCGCATCCAGGACTGGAACGTCAGCACGCAACGCGTGACGGGTTACACCGCGGAGGACGTCATCGGCCAGCCGCTGGATCTGCTGCTGGAGGAAGCCGGCGTCTCCGGCGCCTTGCTCCGCCGCGCGCGGGAAACCGGCAGCCGCGAGGAAGAGCGCCGACTTCGCCGCAAGGACGGCTCGTTCTTCCTGGCGCAGGTGGCGGTGAGGGCATTGGCCGACCAGGACGGCGTGCTGCATGGCTTCGCCTGCATGATTCGCGACGTCAGCGAGCAGCGCGCCACCCAGAATGCCCTGGAAGATACGCGCGAGCAGCTGTTCCAGTCGCAGAAGCTCGACGCGCTCGGCCAGTTGACCGGCGGCGTGGCGCACGATTTCAACAATATCCTGCAGGCCATCACCGGCAGCCTGGACGTGGCCACGCTATACCTGCAGCGCGGCGAGCCGGGCAAGGCCGAGCATCAGCTGGAGAGCGCGATGAATGCGGTGGACAAGGCCAGCCACCTGACCCGGCGCCTGCTGGCCTTCGCGCGCAGGCAGCCGCTGCTGCCGACGCGGTTCGACCTGAACGCCAGCGTGGCTTCGATGATCGACCTGCTCGAGCGCACGGTGGGCGCCACGGTCAGCATGCGCATCGATCTGTGTCCTGACCCGCTGTGGATCACCTGCGATATCCACCAGCTGGAAACCTCGCTGATCAATATCGCCATCAATGGCCGCGACGCCATGCCCCATGGTGGCACCCTGCGCATTTCCACCGGAACGGCGTCGGCCAGGACGACCAAGCTGCATGGCGAACAGGTCTTCGCCTGTCTCACCGTGGAAGACAGCGGCATCGGCATGTCCAGGGAAATGGCGTCCAAGGCGTTCGATCCGTTCTTCACCACCAAGCCGCTGGGGCAGGGCACGGGCCTTGGGCTGTCCATGGTGCATGGCTTCATGGAGCAGTCGCGCGGTACCGTCACCCTGCATTCGCAGCCGGGCGAGGGCACGCGCGTCACGTTGCTGTTTCCCCTTGACGATGGCGAGGGCGAAACAACGGCCGTCGAGGACGCGTAGGCGGCTGTTGCCTGCACGCTTCAGGATTCCGACGGCTGCTGCCGATAGCGCATCAGCTTGTTGTAGATCGTTTTCACGCTGACGCCCAGCATGCGCGCCGCGCGTGTCCTGTCGTTATGGCACTGCAATAGCGCCAGTTCGATCGCCTGTCGCTCCAATTCGTCCAGCGTCTGTCCAGACCACGCCGGTTCGGCATGGCGTGAAGCACGCAGGCTGGTGCCAAGGTCCGCGCCACCCAGGGCGTCCAGATGCAGCTCCCCGCGTTCGGCGAGCAGATAGGCGCGCCGAACCAGATGCAGCAGCTCGCGCACGTTGCCGGGCCACGCGTGGCGAAGCATGAAGGCGGTGGATGCATCCGAGTAGGTGTAGGCGGTGCCGTGCTGATGGTTCAGCGTGCGCAGGAAACGGTGCGCGAGCAGCAGCACGTCGTCGCCCCTGGCGCGCAACGGCGGCACTTCGATGGGGAAGTCCGCAAGACGGTAGTAGAGATCTTCGCGCAGATCGCCCTTGCGCACGGCGATGCCGGGATTCCGGTTGCAGGCGGCCACCACGCGCACGTCGATATGCCGGTGCGAACGCGCGCCAAGCCGAGTGATGTCGCGGGTTTCCAGTGCGCGCAGCAGATAAGCTTGCGTGACCAGCGGCATGTCGGTGAACTCGTCGAGGAACAGCGTGCCGCCATGCGCCTGCTCGAAATAGCCGGGATGGTCGCGCGTCGCACCGGTGAAGCTTCCACGCTCGTGGCCAAACAACTGGCTGCCGGCCAGTTCGTGGGAAAGCGTGCCGCCGTTGACCGCGACGAACGCACCGCTTCGTCCGCTGTACTGATGGATGGCGCGCGCCACCAGTTCCTTGCCCACGCCGCTTTCGCCATGGATCAGGATAGTGTTGTCCATGGGCGCGACGCGCTCGATCAGGCGGAACATGCGGCGCATCACCGGCGAGTCGCCAATCAGCTCTCCGCATGGTGTGTCGTGGGAACGGGCCCGCGTGGTGCGATGGCGCGCGCGCAGCGCGGCGCGCTGCAGCAGGTCGTCCAGGTGGCCACCGTGCATGGGCTTGACGACATAGTCGTCCACGCGCAGGTGCATGGCGCGCACCGCCGTATCCAGGTCGGGCGCGCCCGTAAGGACGACGACTTCACCGCAGTCGTGGTTGTCCAGGCGATCCAGTATCTCCAGTCCGCTGCCATCGGGCAGCGCCAGGTCGAGCAGCATGAGATCGGGCGACAAGCGCTGCTCGATGGTGCGCACGGCGTCTTCGACCGTGGACGCCGTATGCACGTCGCAGCCTTTCAGTCGGGCGTAGTCGCGGGTGGTATTGAGGAAGATACGGTCGTCGTCGACCAGCAGGATCGACGGGGCGGTCTCGCGCATGCTTAAACATTCCTCGCAGCCGGAAAACCTTGCGCGGCTGCCATGTCGTGTCGTAACGCGAGCATGCCCACGCTACGGTAGAGGTCGCGTGCAGGTTGCGTATGTGCGCCGCGCTACGCCAATCTCGCCACGCATGCGATCACCGCTCGCCATGCGCGTGTGGTCGCATGACGTGAACGCGATGATGGAAATCAACGATGGCCGCCGTCTTCCCGCATCACGGCCGCTTCCGACGTTCGTGAAAGGATGAGCGTGAGGTCTTCATAGCGCTGTTCCACCATGCGCCTTTGCTGGCGCTGCGCTTCGCAAAGCAGCTCGATGCCGTGGCTCAACGTGGCGAGTTCGGCATCCTTGGCGAGGGCCAGCAGCAGGCCCCAGGACGACTCGTCGATCTGCTCGACGCTCAACAACAATCGCAACCAGTCGATGACGCCGAGCGTGGAGCGGCTGGCGCAATCGGCGAGCGCCTGAAGCTGGTTCAGCGTTCCGCCTTCCGCTGCCTGCAATATGGACGAGCCCGGCGAGCAGCGCGAAAGCAGGCGCCGAAGGTCGATGATGGGCGGCCCATCGGGCCGGCGGAAGGAGCGCAGGCGCGAGGGTTCGAGCCACACGGTCAAGGCGTCGCCATAGTGCGCGCAGTGTTCGAAGTAGCGTGCATAGATGATGCTGATGACCTTCTGGCACTCCAGGCGATCATCGGCCATCGCCGCCACCGTGGGCGCGTGGTCGGTGGCGAGGACGATCGCCGGATGGCCGCCCAGCGGCGCGGGCTGCCCCATCAGGGACGTGGTGGCGGTGTCATGCATGGACGGAAGCTCCCTGGGCAAGCAAGGGGACAACGGCGGCCTACCGATGCGTAGATATGCGGCCAGCGCGGTGAAGGCGTCGTGGGCCGGCGGTCAAATTTTCGCCGCGACGTGGGTTCTTTTTCGCGCCGCGCCGCGGTGGGCCGCGGGCGACTCGCGGACAAGCCGCCGCTCTTCGTGGCCGAACTCCTTAACGCGCCGACCACAGTGCATGCAGGTTCCACGTTCCAACCTGTCCCCACGATTCGCATCATGGACATGGGTCATGCATCTGCTATTGCGAGAGTTTTCGCTGCTTCCCAGCACAAGGCCGCTGGCGTCCATTTCGCCGGAACCGGCGCCGCCGCCCATGCCGCCGAAGCCGCCTTCACCGCCATCGCCCGACATTCCGCCGCCCGAGCCGCCGGTGCCGCAACCGGCGCGTCCGCCATTGACCGATCCCGAACCCAATCCGCCGCCGGTCGGCGATCCGGTGCCACCGCCCGGCCAGCAGCCGGTGGCCTGTCATCGCGCGCACTGACGATGGCGGTTGCTCACCATTCATCGGCCACAGGCATGGCGTGCACATTTCGCAGAAGCGCTTTTGACATGCGCCTTATCGAACTGCGCTCACCCTCAATGCCCCTTCCACGCCGGATACCCGACATTGCGTGACCTGTTGCGTCCGGCCTCACCGAGAACAGCATCATGTCCACCATTCTCCTGATCATCTTGTTGTTGCTCGTGATTGGCGCCTTGCCGTCGTGGCCGTACAGCCGCGGCTGGGGCTATTACCCCAGCGGCGGCCTGGGCCTGATCTTTCTGATCCTGTTGATCCTGTTGTTGCTTGGCCGCATCTGATCGCGGCCCTTCGCGCACAAAAAAGTGGGGCAGTGGGCCTCCGAGAGAAGAGGCGCTGCCCCGATGCGTCTACCGAAAACGTTCCACGGCGTTTGGGGTTGTGCCCCAGCGGTTGCTTCCGGTGAGAACGCGGGTTCAAGGTAGCGCGCCGTGCGCATGGCGGTGGTCGATGTTCGATGGAGGAGCTCGTTCACGTCGCTGCGGACATTCAGTGCAGAGAAGGATAAGTGCGTAGCGGCTAGGGCCGATGCTGGACGCGCGGCAGCACCCAGCGCCAGCGCGGACGCAGGTTCGCCGCATCCATGCGGCGGCCTCGGGTGAGCGGCGTGCGGCGCAGCGTGGATGCGATGCGCACCGCGCTGCTGCGAAGCGCGAGATCCATGCCGTGATGTCGCGCTTCCAGCCCGAGCGAACGCGCGACGGCGCCGCCGTGCAGCGTGCATGCGCCATCGCCAGGCAGGCCGCATTGCCCCATGATCGTGGCGACGCCTTCCAGCGGTTCGATGGCGCTGAGCGTGATCAGCGACATGTCGAACGATGATCCGCACAGAACGGATGCCAGCATCACGCCGTCTTCCTCGTGCAGGCAGAGCCGGCCAGGCATCGCGGCATGGGATTCGCGCATCGATGCGAGCGACAGCGGGCAGGGCGCGCTGTCTCGCGTGACGACCTCGGCGATACGCGCGACGCGTCCATCGCCGGTCACGATGACGTTGCCCAGCAAGGCAGGGCCCGCGAGCGGCGCGGGCATCCGGTAGAAATCGCGGGGCAGGATCAGCCAGGGATTGGCGCGCACCAGCAGGCTGATGCGCCAGTCCTTGAGCAGCGCCAGTAAACGTTCCTGAAGGTAAGCCTGGTCGACGTGCGGCGTGCGCCTTTCCAGATCCATCACCGCGCCTCGGAGCATGCCCGTTGCGGGCAGTCCGCGCCGCAGTTGCATGCCCATGCGGGCCCTGAGTGCGCGAACTTCCAGCTCGATGCTCAGGCGGCTCATGCGGCACTCAGGGAGGCGAGGCCTCGCCGGCGCTGGCGATGTCCTCGGCCCGGTGGCTCTTGAAGATGTCCTTGACCAGCGAGCGCTGCTCGCCCGTATTCACATGTACCGAGATGAGGATGTTCCCCTCGCGCACCTTGGCGTCGTAGCGCTTGGCCTCGAACTCCGGCATGCCCATGCCGACCAGGCCGCCGATGATGCCGCCGGCGGCGCCGCCCACGGCCGCGCCGCTGAGCGCCGCCATGATCGGTCCGGCGGCGATGAAGGGGCCAAGCCCCGGAATGGCCAGGGTGCCGATGCCGGCGAGCCAGCCGATCACCGCGCCCACGCCCAGCCCGGCGACGCCACCGGTGGTGGCTCCTTCGGGCGCCTTGGTGTTGTGCTCGTGGGCGAAATCCTTGGTGCCGCGATTGTCAGGCAGCAAGGCGGAAATCGCGTCGCTCGTGAAGCCCTTTTCCCTGAGGTCAAGCACGATGCTTTCGGCCTGCTCGGGTGTGTTCACGATGCAATAGACGGAGTCTTTCATGGTGGTCTCCTGGGGCTTAGGGCTTCACTTCAAGTTCGTTCGTCACCTGGCCGACGCCGGCGGTGGCACGCACGATGCTCTCGATCTTTGTTTTCTCTTCCGCGCTGTGAACCGGGCCGCGCAGCGTCACTGCACCGTCGGTGACGATGACCTTGACGTTATGGCCGTAGGTGGACAGCGAGGAATCCTTGGTGATGGCGCGCCGGATCGTGGCGGCGAGCTTCACGTCGCTCTTGTCGTTGGGCTGCGCGGAGCTGGTCTGCGACGCGCCGGAACGATCCCTGACGTTGGTCGCGGTGTTGTCAGCGGCATGCGGCGATGCGGCGGGCGAGGGCGCGTCCTGCGCATGGAGCAAGGTCGCGGGAAGATATATGGCAAACGCAAGCAGGGTAGACCGCAAAACGTGGGCGATCATGGGTGTCCCTCAACGAGAAGTCGTGGTGGTTGGATGGTTGGGGCCGTTGCGTGAACCGGTCGTGCAACTTGCGCGTGCGAAGAATCAAGCGCCGGAAAGATTTCGGCGGGCTTCATCTTCATCGCCACGGCGAAAGGCGACGCCGTCACGCCAAGGAAACACGCCGGCGACAGGACATGGATGTCGCACGAGGCAACGTCGCTTGCATCTTCCCTGGACAGCGAGCGACGGCGCCATGTGTGGCATCGATGAACCGCAATCCGCCGATCGCAGGCGCGTTATCCAGCACACGTCCGCCGGTCTTGCCGCCGCGTTGGCCTGGTCAGCGTTGCCGCTGACAGCACAGGCGTCGGAAAGAGTTTCATCGTCGAGTGCGCCCACGGATCCCCGGCAGGGATTTCCGTTACCGCCTTTCAAGGCGCAGAGCCAGCCCTGGCCGGGCTTGGCCGGGCGCATGGAGCCCGTGCCGGATCATGGCGAAAACAGCTATCGCGGGCATGGCCTGCTGACGGGCCGCAAGGCGCTGATCACCGGCGGCGATTCCGGCATCGGGCGTGCCGCGGCGATTGCCTATGCGCGCGAAGGCGCGGACGTGGCCATCAACTATCTTCCCGCCGAAGAGGACGACGCCAGGGCCGTGGTGGAGCTGATCCGCAAGGCGGGACGAAAAGCGGTCGCCTTGCCGGGCGATCTGCGCGACGAAGCTTTCTGCACGTCGCTGCCGCAGCGCGCGTCGAAGGAAATGGGCGGCCTGGACATCGTGGTGAGCAATGCCGCGCGCCAGCAGAGCCATGACTCGATCCTCGAGATCGACAGCACAGCCTTCGACTGGACGCTCAAGACCAACCTTTACGCGATGTTCTGGCTGGTCAAGGCGGCGATTCCGCTGATGCCCGCGGGCAGCGCCATCGTGTGCACCGCCTCCGTGAATGCCTATGATCCTTCGGAGAACCTGCTGGATTATTCCATCACCAAGGCGGGCATCGTGGCGTTCGTCAAAAGCCTCGCCAAGCAGATGTCGCACCGGGGCATCCGCGTGAACGCGGTCGCTCCCGGGCCGTTCTGGACGCCCTTGCAGGTCAGCGGCGGGCAGACGCAGAAGAACCTCGAGAAGTTCGGCGCGGATACGCCACTCGGCCGTCCGGGACAACCCGCCGAACTCGCGCCCATCTATGTGCTGCTGGCATCGTCGGCGGCGACATACGTGACGGGGCAGGTGTACGGCGCCTCGGGTGGCCGGGGACAGCCCTGACCGCGACGCCGCATGAGCGTCGTGCGCTACCTCGGCTTGCTCATTCTGATGGTCGGAGTGTTCATCGCGCTGCTCGTCGCGTCGGGCTGGCGGCCGCCGTATCGATACAATCCGTGGGCGCGATTGGACTTGCGCGCCGAGCCTGACTGGCTGACCCGGTTCCGGCTCTATCGCTTGCAGCACCACAATGATCAGTGCCTTGCCGCGTTGGCGCAGGCGGGCGCGGAATATCGCGCGGTTTCTGATCGGCCACTGGTCGATGGCTGCGGCTGGCAGGGCACCGTGATGTTGCGCGGCACCGGCCAAGCGACGCTCGCCACGCCCACGGTAGTGACGTGCCCGCTGGCGGCGTCGCTAGTGATGCTGGATGCGCACGTGCTGCAGCCGCGCGCGGCGTCGACCTTCGGCAGCCCGGTCGCGGTGATCGAGCACGTCGGCAGCTACAGCTGCCGCAACATCCGTGGCGACGACGGCAGCGCCCTGAGCAGCCACGCGCGCGCAGAGGCGATCGACATCACGGGCTTCCGCCTGAAGAACGGCCACGATATCAGCGTGATGCGCGACTGGAAGCGCTCCGTGAGCGGCGCCTTCCTGCATCAGATCCAGGCGCAGTCATGCGGATATTTCGGCGTGGCGCTCGGGCCCGACTACAACGCAGCGCACGCGGGCCATTTCCATCTGCAGGCCGGCGCCATGGGCTGGTGTCGCTGAACGAACGGCAGAGTCCGGTCACATCGTGGAGACACGAAGCCGACGAACCGGGCATGACCGCCGGGCCATGCTGGGCCAAGGCCAAAACGGGATCATGCGATGAAACAGACCGTGTCCGACTTCATGCTCGAGCGCCTCTCCGCCTGGAAGGTCAGGCGCGTGTTCGGTTATCCAGGCGACGGCATCAATGGCTTGATGGGCGCCATGGGTCGCGCATCGGAGCGTTTCGACTACGTGCGCGTGCGCCACGAGGAAATGGCGGCCTTCATGGCCTGCGCCCATGCCAAGTTCACCGGCGAGGTCGGCGTGTGCATGGCCACGTCCGGCCCGGGCGCCATCCATCTGCTCAACGGGCTTTACGACGCGCGCATGGATCACATGCCGGTGCTGGCCATCGTGGGCCAGCAGCCGCGCAATGCGCTGGGCAGCGACTATCAGCAGGAGGTGGACCTGCACACCTTGTACAAGGACGTCGCGCGCTACGTGGAAGTGGTCAACACGCCGGCGCAGGCCCGGCACGTGCTGGATCGCGCGCTGCGCATCGCCACTGCGGAACGCACGGTGTGCTGCGTGATCGTGCCGAACGACGTGCAGGAGCTGGAGGCCGTCACCAGCCCGCCGCGTGCGCATGGCGACGTGTATTCGGGCATTGGCGCGGCGGTGTCGCAGCCGGTGCCGTCCGATGCGGATGTGGATCGCGCGGCGGCCATCCTCAATGAAGGCAAGCGCGTGGCGATCCTGGTCGGCGCGGGCGCGCTGGGCGCCAGCGGCGAAGTGCAGGCGGTGGCCGAGCGCCTGGGCGCCGGCGTGGCGAAGGCCCTGCTGGGCAAGGCCGTGCTGCCCGACGCGCTGCCTTATGTCACCGGCTCCATCGGCCTGCTGGGCACCAAGCCCAGCTGGGACATGATGAACGACTGCGACACCTTGCTGATGGTGGGCACGACGTTCCCGTACTCGGAGTTTCTTCCGAAGGATGGACAGGCGAGGGCGGTGCAGATCGACCGGTCGCCCGACAACGTGTCCATGCGCTACGCCACCGAAGTGAACCTGATCGGCGACAGCGCCCAGGTGCTCAGCCGCCTGCTCACGCGACTGGAACCGAAGCAGGATCCCGAGTGGCGCGAACGCATCGAGTTGAACGTGCGCAAGTGGTGGCGTTCGCTGGAATCGGCGGCGGAAGAGCCGGCCGACCCCATCAATCCGCAGAAGATCTTCCACGAGCTTTCCAAGGTGCTGCCAGACAGGGCGATCATCTGCGGCGATTGCGGTTCGCACACTAACTGGTACGCGCGCGACGTCAAGATGCGCGACGGCATGATGGCCTCCCTGTCGGGCAAGCTCGCCACCATGGGCAGTGGCGTGCCGTATGCCATCGCCGCCAAGATGGCCCATCCCGACCGGCCGGTGCTGGCCATCGTGGGCGATGGCGCCATGCAGATGAACGGCAACGCCGAACTGGTGACGGTGAAGCAGTACTGCAAGGACTGGAGCAATCCCTGTTTCGTGGTGATGGTGCTGGTCAACCGCGACCTGAACCAGGTGACGTGGGAACAGCGCGCGCTGGCCGGCGACCCCAAGTTCGCGCCGGCGCAGGATGTGGAGGATTTCCCCTATGCAGCCTATGGTGACCTGCTCGGCTTCGAAGGCATCAAGGTCGATCGGCCGGAAGATGTCGCCGATGCGTGGCGCGCCGCGTTCGCCGCGGATCGGCCGGTGGTGATCGAGTTCGCCGCCGATCCCAACGTGCCGCCGCTGCCGCCGCACATCACGCTGGCGCAGGCCAAGGCCTATGCCATGGCGCTGATGCGCGGCGATGTCGATCGCACAGGCGTGATCCGCCAGACGGTGCGCGAGGTGCTTTCCTGATCCAGCGGGTTGCAGTGCCGGCCGCGATGCCTGGAACTACGGCCGGCACTGTGTCGGGTTGCTGCGCGATTACGCCAAGGTGCGTACCTTCGGCTCCCGATCCCACTGGCGTGTCTTGGCGGCCGCGATGAAGTCGTCGACGGCCTCGGCCTGCACCACGCCGGCGTCTTCCATCACGCCCGCCGCTTCGAGCAGCGCCTGCGCGCCCGCGTCGGCGGCGATGGCTTTCAGATGGCCAAACGCATCGCGCACGAAATCGACTGCCGCGGCTTCGCGGGCCAGCCGCTGTCCCGCCTCCTTGCCGAGCAGCACGGCCACTGCGTCGAAGACCACGGAAGGCGTGCCGGCGAGTTGGCCATCCGCCGTGATCGCGTCGCCGCCTTCCAGTGTCACGCCGATCTTCGGTGCGACCAGCTTGACCGTCGCACCGGCGGCCTTGGCGGCCTTGCGGATGGCTTCGATGGCCTGCGCATCGGAGCCATCGTCCACCAGGATGCCGACGCATCGGCCCTCCAGGGTGTCCTTCATCCTGCCGATGATCTGCAAGGCGGGCGAGGGCGGCTGGTCGCGGGCTTCCACGGCGGTGGGCGGCGCATCGGGCAGCCGCTTGAGGCCCAGTCCATCGGCCACGCGCTGCGCGAGTTCGGGGTCCACATGCCGCAGCTGGCCGACCACGGCCTCGCGCACGTGCGGGGTGCCGACCTTGGAGAGTTCGAACACCAGCGCCGACGCCATGTGCGTCTGCTCGACGGGCGTCTGGCTGCGGAAGAACAGCCGAGCCTGGCTGTAGTGATCGGCGAAGCTGGCCGCGCGAACACGCCCCTTCTGTCCATCGTCGCTGTGCACGGATGCGCTGCGGAAACCGGACGCGACTTCCCGCGGCGTATCCTTCTGCAAGGAGCTGGGCTCGTAGTTCACCCGGCCTGCGGGAACCTGCATTTGCGTATGACCGTCGCGCTGCAGGTTGTGCATGGGACACTTGGGCGCGTTGACGGGTATCTGGTTGAAGTTGGGCGAGCCCAGGCGCAATAGCTGCGTATCCAGATAGGAGAACAAACGCCCCTGCAGCAGCGGGTCGTTGGAGAAATCGATGCCCGGCGGCACGTTCGCTGGACAGAAGGCGACCTGTTCCGTCTCGGCGAAGAAGTTGTCCGGCCAGCGATCCAGCACCATCTTGCCGATCACGGTGAGCGGCACGGTCTCCTCGGGAATCAGCTTGGTCGCGTCGAGGTGGTCGAAGGGAAAGGCCTGCGCTTCTTCCTCGGTGAACAGCTGCACGGCGAGATCCCACTCGGGATGCTGGCCGCTCTCGATGGCCTCGAACAGGTCGCGCCGCAGGAAATCGTTGTCGGCCGCCTGCAGCTTGACGGCCTCGTCCCATACGGTCGATTGCATGCCCAGGCGCGGCCGCCAGTGGAACTTCACGAAGGTGGACGTGCCGTCGCTGCGCACCAGCCGGAAGCTGTGCACCCCGAAGCCCTCCATCATGCGGAACGAGCGCGGAATGGCGCGGTCGCTCATCGCCCACATGATCATGTGCATCGACTCGGGCATCAGCGACACGAAATCCCAGAACGTGTCGTGCGCGGTGGCGGCCTGCGGAAAGCCGCGATCCGGTTCCATCTTCACCGCGTGCACCAGGTCGGGAAACTTGATCGCGTCCTGGATGAAGAACACCGGGATGTTGTTGCCCACCAGATCCCAGTTGCCCTCCTTGGTATAGAACTTGACGGCGAAGCCGCGCACGTCGCGCGGCGTGTCGACCGAACCCGCGCCGCCGGCCACGGTGGAGAAGCGCGCGAAGACGGGCGTCTTCACGCCCACTTCGGTAAGGATCCTGGCGTCGGTGTAGTCGGCCAGCGAGCAGGTGAGCTCGAAGTGGCCGTGCGCCGCCGAGCCGCGCGCGTGCACGATGCGCTCGGGAATACGCTCGTGATCGAAATGCGTGATCTTCTCGCGCAGCACGAAATCTTCCAGCAGCGTCGGCCCGCGCGGCGTGGCGCGCAACGAATTCTGGTTGTCGGAGATCGGGATGCCCTGGTTGGTGGTCAGCGGCGGGTGCTTGCCCGTGGCCTGTTCATGCAGCTCGTCGGCCTCTCCGCGTAGCGTGGACGTGTCGTGCTTCAGCGCTTTCTTCTGAGTCATGGGATCTCTCCGCAGGCGTGAGGTGGGGGACACCCGATGCTCGGCGAGGCGGCGTGAATCCGTTGGGTGAAGTGCGCCAGCACGTGGTGAAGCGGACGACGGGCCGTGGATGAGCCCGCTTGACGTATCGGACATGAACGGACCACGCGCCACGCACTTCGTATTCACATCGGTCTGACGCCGGTGGGGCTCTATTCGGATCTCGACATCGCTGAACAGAGGCAGGCGACGACATGGCTGGTTCCAAGCGCGGCCCCGGGGCAGGTTCGGTCATCATGATCGACGATGACAAGGTGATGGCGCGGGCGGCCGGCGACTACCTGGAGATCCAGCAGTACTGCGTCGACTATGCCTACGACGGCATCACGGGTTTTCACCTCGCTGAAATCAACGAATACGACGCCATCATCCTCGACGGGTCGATGCCCGGCATGGATGGCCTTGAAGTGTGCCGCCGGCTGCGCCGCGAGAACAAAAGCTCCGCGCCCATCATCATGCTCACCGGCCGTTCCAGCCTGGACGAGAAGGTGCGTGCCTTCGAGGCCGGCGCGGACGACTACCTGTGCAAGCCCTTCGACCTGCGCGAACTGAACGGCCGGCTCAAGGCGCTCATACGCCGCGCCAGGCAACAGGTGTCGCGCAGCGTGCTGCGCGTGGCGGACCTCGAATTCGACACCGGCACGCTCACCGTGCGCCGCGCCGGCCAACTGCTCGAACTCACGCCGGTGGCGATGCGCATACTTGGCGTGCTGATGCGCGAATCGCCCAGGCTGGTTGCCCGGCAGCGCATCGAGCACGAGGTATGGGGTGACGAGCTGCCCGATTCGGACACGCTGCGCTCGCACCTGTACGTACTGCGTTGCGCCATCGACCGGCCGTTCGGCAATCCCCTGCTGCATACCGTAGCGTCGTACGGCTATCGCCTGTGCGACCTCTCGGCCGAGGGCGTGGCTGCCGTCCAGCACTGAGTGCCGGCGCGTCACTTCCGCGCGGCGCTCAGCTCGCCGCCGAACGGTGCCGCAGCAGCATGCGCACCTTGGTGAGCAAGTCGCCCATGTCGAAGGGCTTGATCAGGACGTTGGTGCGCTCGTCCACGTAGTCGCGATGGATGAGTTCGCTGTCGACGTAGCCCGTCATCAGGATCACCCGCAGCCGCGGAAAACGCTTGCGCGCCTCGCGGCACAGGTCGTAGCCATCGAGCTCCGGCAGGTCGATGTCGGAGATCAGCAGATCCCAACTGGGGCAGGCGGCGAGCGTCAGCAGCGCTTCGCGGCCGGTCGCCGCCTCGAAGACCTGGCAGCCGAGTTGCACCAGCCGGCCGGCCATGGAGCGGCGCACCGTGTCGTCGTTCTCCACGATAAGCACGCGCAGGCCTTCCAGCTCCTGTTCCGTGGGCTGGGCGGCGCGTTGCTCCGTCGACGGTTCCGTTACTGCGCTGGGGAAATACAGCGACACTCGCGTGCCGCGCCCGACGATGCTCTTGATCTCCATCGAGCCGCCATGCTGCGCGGTGAAGCCGGAAACCATGGCGAGCCCGAGGCCGGTGCCCTGTCCCTGCGCCTTGGTGGTGAAGAAGGGTTCGCAGGCGCGGCGAACGGTTTCCTCGTCCATGCCGTGGCCGTTGTCGATCACGCTGATCTCGACCATGGCCGGTGCAGCCGTCGGCCCGTCGTCCGCCGGGCACCTGCAACTCTTGAGGATCAGCGTGCCCTTGCCCTTCATCGCGTCGCGCGCGTTGATCGCGAGGTTGAGCACCGCGCTCTCCAATTGGCCACTGTCGCAGGCAATCGGCGGAAGGTCGGGTTCGATGTCCAGTTGCAGCGAAATGCCGTCGCCGAGCACGCGCGTCAGCACGTCCTTCAGTGATTCGAGCAGCGTGCCGACCGGCGTGTGATGGTGGCCGCCCTGGCGCCGCGCCATGCCCAGCAGGCGCTGGGTCAGGCCGCCGGCGCGCTTGGCGGCTTCCAGCGCCACGGACAGATACTGCTCGCTCTTCTCCGGAACGTTTCGCTCCAGGTACACCGAGGCGATCTCCAGCGAACTGATGATGCCCTGCAGCGCGTTGTTGAAATCGTGGGCGATGCCGCCGGTGAGCTGCCCGATGGCTTCCACTTTCTGCGCATGCGCGATCTGCTCATGGGCCTCGCGCAGGCGTTGCTCCAGGCGATGCTGTTTGGTGACGTCGCGCACGATGCAGGCGAAGCCCAGCACGTCGCCCTGGCTGTCCTGCACCGCCTCCAGCGTGAGGCAGGCGGGAAACTGGCTGCCGTCGCCGCGCAGCAGTTCGGTCTCGTACTCGACCCGGCCCGCGCGAGCGGCGCGTTCCAGCAGGCGGGCGGGCTGGTTTCGCTGCCGGTCGTGTTCGGGAAAGAAGATGTCGTAGTGCTGGCCTTCGATGTCGTCGGGATGGAACAGCGTCATGCGTTGCGCGCCCAGGTTCCAGTCGAGGATCATGCCCTGCTTGTCGAGCATGCAGATGAGGTGATCGGCGACGGCGTTCACGAACAGACGGAAGCGGCGCTCGCTCTGGCGAAGGCGTTCCTGCGCGTCGCGCGCGCCGCTGCGGTCGCACACGATCACCACCAGGCCATGAACCCGGTCCTCGAACGATTGCAACGGCTCGACCGTGATCGTGGCGCGGAAGTGCCGGCCTTCGCGCCGGCGCAGATCCACGTCGGTCAACACGCTCTTGCGGCTTTGCGCGGCGTCGCGCAAGGCGCGCACCAGGGCGTGGCGATGGCTGGCGTCGGGGGCATAGAGTGAGAGGAAGTCGCGTCCGATCAGCTCCTCGTCACCCGGCGAGCCGAACATCACGCCTTCCATGTTGCACGCGAGTACGCGCCCCCGTGGGCTGAGCAGATAGATCGCGTATTGGCGGTTGTATCCCCGAATGGCGGGCGGATGTGGCATGTCGACCTATGCCCCGCGTTTTGCACCACATGCGCCGGGCCGGGGCGGAACGGTGATGCCGGCCGGGTGCGGTGGTCGAACGTGCAAAGGCGCGGGCCTGCTTGGAGAAGTCCCGACCTTGGCTTCTGGTATGTCGTCATCTTGTGAAAGCGGGCGCACAACCTGAACGCACACGGCGCCTATTCGCCGGCTTCCGGTGCGTTCTTCCTGGATCGGCGCTTGGCGATGTCCGCCATGTGGCGGCGATCCTCGCTTACCGCGCTGCCGCCCTTTCGACCGGCGGCGCGCGCCTCTTCGCTGCTGAAGCGATGCGCGCGGCCGGCCTGGTGCGCCGCGCGTCCGCCCGCGCTGGACACTTCACGCTGGCGTTCCGGATCCATCGCGGCGAATCCACGCGGCGGCGACGGCTTGCTGGGATCGGTCATAAGGCTCTCCAACGAAGGGTGTACTGAAGGAGGGCAACATTCATGCCATCGCCATTCATTCGCGCCGATGCGTTTTCGCACGGCGCGCGATACGCGCGGCACGCCAAGCCATGATGGGCTGCGTGCTCATGCCATGCAGCGTCACGCTGACCACCACCAGGGTAACTACCCATTGCGCGAGCTGCGTGGCCGCGGCGCGATCCAGCCCGTGCGTGGCCGCATACACGACGTAGTAGAGGCTGCCGATGCCGCGAATGCCCAGCCAGCCGAGAATGACGCGCCTGGCGCGCGGCAGGCCGCATTGCGTGGTCGATACGAACACCGACAGCGGCCGTATGACGAAGAACAGGATGAAGGCCAGCACCAGGCCCTCGACACTGAAGTACGTCGCGAAGGCCACGCCAAGCAACACGATCAGGCAGGCGGCGATGATTCTTTCCAGCGTGTCGCCCAGCGTGAGCGCATCCGACACGACCAGGCCGATGGACGTGGCGGGCTCCGCCACCTGTTCCGGCTCGCGCCTGTGTGGATTGACCAGCACCTCGGCAGGCGGATGGATGGGTTGCTCCGGCGCCTGCGGGCTGGGATGGCGCGACACAATGCGCCACTCCGTGTGGCGCAGTCCCAGACCCGCCGCGAAGGCGGCAAGAAATGCCGATGCGTGCAAATATTGCGCGATCGCATAGGTGAGCACGAGCAGCGATAGCGCGAGCAGATCGCTCGGCGCGGTGTCCTGGCTCATCGCCCGCAGGCGAACGGCCATGCTGCCGAGCAGGCGGCCCAGGCCGTAGCCGATCAGCACGCCCGCGGGGATAGCCCACACGACATCGGGCAGCAGCCAGTGCGAGAGCAGTTTCATGTCGCCCGGCGCCGTATGCATCAGGGCGAGGCCGAGCAGGAGCAAGGGCAGGGCGGCGCCGTCGTTGATGCCCGCCTCGCCGGAAAGCGTCACGCGCAGCGCATCGTCGTCCGCCGCGTCGCCAACGGAAACGAGGCTGGCGAGCACGGGATCGGTGGGCGCCACGGCCGCGCCCAGCACCAGGGCCATCGGCCACGATGCGCCGAGCAGGTAATGCGCGACCGCCGCGGTGAGTGCAATCGTCAGCACCATGGCGGGTACCGCCAGGCGCAGCGCCGCTTGCCACGGCGCGCCGTGCCAGAGCACGCGCAGCTTCAGGCCGCCGATGAACAGCGACACCACCAGGGCAGCTTCCGCCACGCGCTCCACGAAGCGCGCGTGCTCCACCAGGTCGATCGACGCCGCATTCGCCACCCACGGGCCAATGAGCACGCCCGCGGCCGCGTAGAGCGCGAACGGCGTAAGCGGCGTCCTGCGCATCCATCCGCCCACCAGTGACGTGGGCAGCAGCAGGACGCCCGCGAGAAGTAGCCATGCGGTGATGCTCACGTTGCCACCTCGTTGTCCGCGCGTATTCGCCAGCCGTGCAAATCACGCTGCCATCGCAGCCGTTCCCGACAAGTGATGGCAAGGCGTTGGCGGTGTATAGGCGGCGTGCGGATGGCGTGGATCGACATAACCTTGCCGAACGCTTGACTTCGGCGCGTCTAGCCTGCGCCCCATCGTTTCGATCTGGGCCTGGTTATGAAGACGCGACATGTGTACAGCGCGCCCGATCTCGCGGCGGCACGATCCGCCATGGATGCCGCGCGACGCGCCGGCGTGGACAACGACGCGATCTCGCTCATCGCGCGTTCGGACATCGAACTGGAAACCGTCCCCGACGAACGCAAGGTGGTCGAGGGCGATTTCTATCCCGCCGCCATTCGTGGCGTCACGGGTGGCGCGGTGGTCGGCCTGCTTGCGGGCCTGGTCGCGGTGGCGGTGCCGCCACTGGGGCTCACGCTGGCGGGCGTCGGCATGACTACGCTCGCGGGTGCGGCGGTGGGTGGCTGGGCCACGGCCTTGGCTGGCTCGGCGGTGCCCGACCCGGTGCGTCGCGAGTTCGAGGGCGAGATCGAGCAGGGCCGCATCCTGGTCGTGCTCGATGCGGAGAAAAACGTGCTCGAACGCGCCGACGCAGCCGTGCAACAGGCCGGCGTGCGTCGCATGCCGTTCGACAAGCCCACGGTGATGACCTGACCCACGCAGCGGACCGAACAGACATGACGCCCTTGGACAAACCACTACGACGCCAGGTCACCATCGAAGGCAAGACCTATACGTTGGTGCTCGATGCCCTCGGCCTGAAGCTGATGCCGCGCGGCCACCGCAAGGGCCAGGAGCTGTCGTGGAAAGACATCGCCAGCGGCGACGCCGCCATCGCCTCGGCGCTTCGCGCCTCGGTTCGGCACGACTAGCCCTGAGCACTCGCGTTGCGCGGCCGATCCCTCATCCATTGATCGGCTCGTCGGGATACTTCTCGCGCGGGTTCGGCGAATCGGCGCCGGGGCGGTCCACGGCCATCAGGCGGTCGAGCCGGATATGGTTCTCCACGTCCTGCACGCCGCTGGCATGCGCGGCGCAGTCTTCGGCCAGGTACTTCATGTAGCGTTCGCCCACCGTGCCTTCCAGCGTGACGATGCCGTCCTGTACGCTGACTTCCAGCCGGCTCGCGTCGAGCCACGGATCGAGCATCAGCGCTTCGCAGATATCGTCGCGAATGCGTTCGTCGGAACGACGATAGCCCTTGGGCCCCTTGCCCAGGTGCGGCCCCTGGCCCATGCGCGTGGAAGGACGCGACGTGGCATCGGCCGGCCGGCCATAGCTCATGGCGGGGCCGCGGCCCTGTCGCATGGAGCGCGGACCGGCGTCGCCCTGGCCCTGACCATAGCCGGCGTAGCCTTGCGCATAGCCGCTGGTTTCGTCCTCGTCCACGTCGGGGCCAAACGTGTTGTCGTCGCTGCGGAAGGAAGGGTAGCCGCGCGAACGGAAGGGATCGTCGTTCCACGATGATCCGGCACGCGGTCCGCGCCGTCCCTGGTTTTCGTTCATGCCCTGGAACGGGCGCGACGGCTGGCGAAACAGGCGCGACTGGTCCCACGCGCTCACGTCTCGCCGGGTTCCTTCGTCGCGTTCACGCATGCCGCCTCGTCGCGGGGTATCTCTCCAGGGCGGGGCGTAACCCGAGGTATCGCTGGCGTAGACGTCGTCGTAGTCAGAGGGCCAGGTATCGCGATTCATGACGATTCTCCACACGGCAGACAAGGGTGATGAAAGCGAGCAAACCCTGTGCCACGCCCTTGCGCGGCGCACGCGCACGGCGAGCGTTCCGTTACGGCGGCAATAATTGCCGATGGCGGCAGCTCTTTCCGCCGCACCGTGCCTGAAGCGAGACGCGACCTTGCCATGAGGTTGATGGCACGCACACGCCGCGAACGCTATTACTGGTGGCGTTCAGACTTGGGAATCTGTCATCGCCATGAACAGCCCCGCACGCGAAGCCATGGTGGATCGCGACATCGTCCGTCGTGGCATCCGGCATCCCCGCGTGCTCAATGCCATGCGCCGCGTGGACCGCTCGCGCTTCGTGCCCGACATGCTGCGCGACCGTGCGTACGACGATACGGCGCTCGCCATCGGGCACGGACAGACCATCTCGCAGCCCTATGTGGTCGCGCTGATGGCGGAAGCGGCCTACGTGACCGCCGAGGACCGCGTGCTGGAGGTCGGCACGGGTTCGGGCTATGGCGCCGCCATCCTGGGCGAACTCGCCGCGCGCGTGGATACCATCGAGCGCATTCCCGAACTCGCCGCGCAAGCCAGCGAGCGACTGCGCCACGCCGGCTATCGCAACGTGCATTGCCACCAGGGCGACGGCACGCTAGGCGATGAGCGGCACGCGCCCTTCGACGTGATCATTTCCACGGCGGCCGGCCCTGGCATACCGATGTCATGGCAGGAGCAGCTGTCCATCGGCGGGCGCGTGGTGATGCCCATCGGCGACCGCGCGGGAACGCAGCGATTGGTGCGATTGACCCGCCGCACCGAAAACACCTACGACGAGGAGGACCTGGGCGCGGTGCGGTTCGTGCCCCTGATCGGCGAGCATGCGTGGCCGAACGAAGGCGAGCGCGCGGTGCCTGGGCAATCGGCCCTGTCGGCGCTTATCGCGAGCCACGCGGTGCGCTTGCCGGATCCGTGGCGTGGCGAGTTCGGCGTCGCATTCGACCGCTTCGCCGACGCGGACGTGATCCTGCTGGGCGAGTCCACGCACGGCACGTCGGAGTTCTATCGGGCCCGTGCCTCCATCACGCGCCGGCTGGTGGAGGCGCATGGCTTCAGCATCATCGCCGTGGAGGCCGACTGGCCGGACGCCAGCGTGATCAACCGCTACATCCTCGGCCAGGAGCCGCGGGGCGAGCCCGCCGTGCCGTTCGCGCGCTTTCCGTCGTGGATGTGGCGCAACGAGGAGATGTCCGAGCTGGTGCGCTGGCTGCGCGCCTACAACGCCACCGTTCCTTCGGCCAGGCGCGTGCAGTTCCGCGGGCTCGACATCTACAGCCTGCATGCCTCGATCGACGAGGTGCTGCGCTATCTCGATGCGCACGATGCCCAGGCCGCGGCCGAGGCGCGGCAGCGCTACGACTGTCTCGCGCCGTGGCAGGGGTCGCCCGCGCGCTACGGCAGCGCCGTGCAGCAAGGCGCGCACGTGGCCTGCGAAGCGCAGGTGGTGGCGCAGCTCGAAAGCCTGCTGAGCCGGCGCATGCAGGCGACCGGCACCGACGACGCCGGCCTGTTCGAGGCCACCGAGAACGCCCGCGTCATCGCCGCGGCCGAGCGTTATTACCGCGCCGTCTATCGCGCGTCGGCGGAGAGCTGGAACCTTCGCGACACGCATATGTTCGAGACGCTCGACCGCCTGCGCCGCGCGTTGCCGCCACCGGCCAAGGCGGTCGTGTGGGCGCACAACTCGCACGTGGGCGACGCGCGCGCCACCGCCATGGCCCACGAACGGGGCGAACACAACCTGGGCCAGCTGTGCCGGCAGCGCTACGGCGAGCGCTGCGTGGCCATCGGTTTCGGCACGCACCAGGGGCACGTGGCGGCGGCATCAGCCTGGGGCGCGGAGCTTGAGATCAAGCCGCTTGCTCCGTCCATCGCGGAGTCGCATGAGCATCACATGCATGGCACGGGCATCGGCCGCTTTCTGCTGGATCTGCGTCCAGGACAGAACCCAGCCTTGAAAACCGCGCTGGACGAAGATCGGCCGGAGCGCTTCGTCGGCGTGATCTATCACCCGGAGACCGAGCGGCGCTCGCACTACATGCGGGCGCGCCTGGCGAGCCAGTTCGATGCGTGGGTCTGGCTGGACCGCACCGGCCCGGTGCAGGCGCTGCCCGCGGTGGAAGGACAAGGTGAAGACGATCTGTTTCCGTTCGCGGTGTAGTGCTGTGCAGGCTGGCTCAGGGCGACTTCGCCTGTTGCTCCGTGCCGTCCTCCAGCGTCGACCGGCACGCATCATGGCCGCACTTGCATACCGGATCGGTGAGGTTGTCGTCCCAGGCCTCTTTGCAATAGCCGCTGCAGAACGCGCCTTGTTCGGCCACCTCGCATTGGCAGGGCCGGTGCTGGCAAGTGATGTTGGTATGGACCATGGCGCTCTCCCGTGGAGTGAATGTGGAGAAAAAGTGGCATGGCCGGCGGCCACGGAAGGTCGACAAATGCGTTGCGGCGCGTGATCGGACTCAACCGTCAGGCGCCGTAGCCGAGGACACCGTAATGAACAACGAACTCGACATAGCCCATCTCAATCGCCTGGTCGAAGCTTTGATCGACAGCATGCTCAGCTACGCCAATGCCGCCGACGCCGTGCGGGACGATGCGTACAAGGAGTTCTTCAGCAACCGCAGCGGCGAGCGCGGCAAGGGCGTGGCCATGCTGCAGGCACAGGTCAAGGCGCTGGGCGGCGTGCCCGCCGACGAAGGAACGCTGCGCGGTTCCGTGCGACGCCTTTTCCTCGATCTGCCCAGCGCGTGGAAGCGCGGCATGGCAGCCGTCGAGGAGGAAATGGAGCGCGGCGAGAACCACATCCGCATCATGTTCGAGGCAGCGTTCAACGACAAGCAGCTGTCGCCTTCGACGCTGGTGTGCCTGCAGCAAGTGCACCGTCTCATCGAACTGGGGCGCGAGGACCTGGAACGCTTGCATCAAGCAGACTCATCCACGGCGCCACATCGCGATATTGACACCCCGTAACGCCCGGTTGCCGAAGAATGGCCTTCGGCTCGAACGAAGCGGGAGACGAACATGCGAACGATTCAAGAAGTGATGACGCGTGACGTGAAAGTCATCGGTCCGGAGCAGGCGATGCGTGAAGCGGCCATGACCATGGCGCGGGACGATATCGGCAGCCTGCCGGTGGGCGAGAATGGACGGCTGGTGGGCATGATCACCGACCGCGATATCGCCATCAAGGGCGTGGCCGCGGGCAAGGATGGCGACGCCCCGGTGCGTGACGTGATGAGCGGCGAGGTGCGCTACTGCTTCGAGGACGAGGACATCCTGCACGTGGCCGCCAACATGTCCAGCCTGGGCATTCGCCGCCTGCCGGTGGTCAATCGCGACAAGCAGCTGGTGGGCATCGTGGCGCTCAGCAATATCGTGCAAGGCCACGAGAATGCGCGCGACGCCCTGCTCGAAGGCGTGGCCAAGCCGCATTGACGCGCATCGGAAAGTGCGCGCCAAGGTGCGCTCAAGGCAGCGGAAGGAGCGGGCGCGTCAGGTAGTCCGCCAGGGAAAACGCCAGCAGCAGCGCGAGCCACGCGAAGCCCGCGGCGGCGACCACGCGAAGAAAGGGATGGCCCTCGCGCAGCCGCATGAAATACATCATGACCAGCAGCGTCTTGGCGGCGGAAATGGCCAATGCCAGCGCCGCATTGAGCGCACCCAATGGCAGGAACGCCAGGCCGATGGTCAAACCGAGTAACGCCAGTAGGGCCAGCAGCGTAAGCAACTGGCTGCGCAGCGATGGCGGCGACAGGTTCACGACGATCTCCCCACTAGGTAGACCGCCGGATAGACGAAGATCCACACGATGTCGACCAGATGCCAATACAGCGCGGTGACTTCCACCGGCGCGATGTAATCCGGCGAGAACGCACCTTGCCACGCCTTCACCGCAAGCCGCGACAGCAGCGCCACGCCGATGGCCACGTGCAGGCTGTGGAAGCCGGTGATGAAGTAGTACAGGCAGAAGAAGATCGCCATCGCGTGCGGCGGGTCGCCGGACGGGTGGTAGCGCAGGCCCGGGATCAGCGCTTCCTCGTATTCCGAGTGGTACTCGAACCCGTGCATCACGAGGAAGGCCGCGCCCAGCGCGGCCGTGCCCAGGAGCAGCCACGGCGACGAGCGTCGCCCGCCGAGCTGCACGTCGCGAACGGCCAGCGCCGCCAGGCAGCTGCTGCTCAGCAGGATGCCCGTCTCGATGCTGCCCAGCAGCAGGTCGGTGCGGCGTCCGCCTGCCGCGAACGCCTCGGGAAAGCGCAGGCGGCCTATCGTGTAGCCGGCGAACAGCACGCCGAAGAACAGCACCTCCGTGGCGATGAACACCCACATGCCCAGCGCCGACGCGCCGCGCTGCTGCTCGGTATCGTCGAACTGCGACGCGCGCGCGGCCAGCAGCGGAGCCGATGCCTGCGTCATGGCCGATACCTGTAGGGCCCTTCGCTCACCACGGGCGGTAGCGCGAAGTTCTCCTTGGGCGGCGGCGAGGGCACCGTCCATTCCAGGCCCGTGGCGCGCCACGGGTTGGGCCCCGCGGCGCGGCCGCGAACCAGCGACCAGCCCAGGTAGCACAGCGGCATCACGTAGGCGAGGGCGAGGATGGAGGCCCCCGCGGAGGACAGCACGTTGAGCCACTGGAACGGCTCCGGATACGCGTGGTAGCGGCGTGGCATGCCGAAATAGCCGAGCAGGTACTGCGGGAAGAAAGTGAGGTTGAACCCGAAGAACATCAGGATCGCCGCGAAGCGCGCAGGCCCCTCGGGATACAGGCGGCCCGTGATCTTGGGCCACCAGAAATGGATGCCGCCCAGATAGGCCATCACCGCGCCGCCCACCATGATGTAGTGGAAATGCGCCACCACGAAGTAGGTGTCGGTGAGGTTCACGTCCAGCGCCGTCGCCGCCAGGAACAACCCGGTGAGCCCGCCGAGCATGAACAGGCCGATGAAGCCCAGCGCGTAAAGCATCGGCGCATGGAAATCGATGGTGCCCTTGTACAGCGTCGCCACCCAGTTGAACACCTTGATCGCCGACGGCACGGCCACCACGAAGCTGAGGATGGAGAACACGATGCCGGCATACATCGATTGCCCGGCCACGAACATGTGGTGCCCCCACACCATGAAGCCGATCACCGCGATCGCCAGCATGGACCACGCCATGAACCGGTAGCCGAAGATCTGCCGCCGCACGCCGCAGGTGATCAGCTCGCTCACCACGCCCATCGCCGGCAGCACCATGATGTACACCGCCGGGTGCGAGTAGAACCAGAAGAAGTGCTGGAACAGCAGCGGATCGCCGCCCAGCGCGGGATCGAAGATGCCCACGCCGAGCAGCCGTTCCAGCGCGATCAGGGACAGCGTCATCGCCAGCACCGGCGTCGCCAGCACCATCACCAGGCTGGTGGCGTACATGGCCCACACGAACAGCGGCAGGCGGAACCAATGCATGCCGGTGGCGCGCATGGTGTGCACCGTCACGATGAAGTTGAGCCCCGTGAGGATGGAGGAGAAACCCACCACGAACACGCCAACCACGGCGAGCACCACATGGCTATTGGAAAACAAGGTGGAAAACGGCGTGTAGAACGTCCAGCCGGTATCCACGCCGCCCAGCAGCAGTGCGCCGATGGTGAACAGGCCGCCGCCCACGTAGAGATACCAGCTGAACAGGTTGAGGCGCGGAAACGCCACGTCGCGCGCGCCGATCATTAGCGGCAGCAGGAAATTGCCCAGCGTCGCGGGTATCGACGGGATAAGGAAGAACCACACCATCACCACGCCGTGGAAGGTGAACGCCTTGTTGTAGGTTTCCGCACTCATCAGGGCACCCTGGGGCTCGATGAGGTTGATGCGGATCATCGCGGCGGCGATGCCGCCAAGCAGGAAAAAGAACGTGATGCCGACGGCATAGAGAATGCCGATGCGCTTGTGATCGTGCGTCAGCAGCCAGCCGGCCAGGCCCGGCTCGCCGGCAGTGAGGTAGCTGGGTGCGGCGATGCCCGGATCAGTGCTGCTCATGGGCAGGCTCCGGCGTGGTCGACTTGATGTAGGCGAGCAGGGCGAGCACGTCCTCCTCGCCGATGCGCCCCTGGTAGCTGGGCATGATGGGCGCATAGCCCGCCACGATCTGCAGCGAGGGCAGCATGATGGAGTCGTGCAGGTAGCGGTCGTCCGCGATCACGCGCGATCCGTCCGACAGCGCCACCGTGTGGCCGTACAAACCCATCAGGTCGGGTGCGTGCACGGTCGACTGGCTGCCGTGGCAGCCGCTGCAACCTAATTGCCGGAACAGCTCGCCGCCGCGCGTGGCCAGCGTCTGGCTGGCGTGCTGCTGCAGCCACTGCGCGTACTGGGCCGACGGCATGACGACGATGTCGCCACGCATCACGGCGTGATCCGTACCGCAGAACTCGGCGCAGAACAGCGGAAAGCGGCCCGGCCGCGTCGCCGTGAACCACAGCTGGGTATAGCGGCCCGGCAGCACGTCCTGCTTCACGCGGAATGCCGGCACGTAGAAGCTGTGGATCACGTCCTCGGAGGTCATCACCAGTCGCACCGGCTGGCCGAGCGGCACGTGCAGCGCGTCGATCTCCCGCTGCCCGTTGGGATGCTGCGTCTTCCACATCCACTGCTTGGCCACCACGTAGATCACCGTGGCATCGGCCGGCGGCGTCTGCAAGCGCTGCCACAGGCCGATGCTCCAGCCGAACAGCCCCATGAAGAGCGCCAGCGGCACCAGCGTCCAGGTCAGCTCGATGCCAAGGCTGCGACTGGGAGAGAGCGACCGGTCGGCCGCGCTGCCGCGGCGGTAGCGCACGCAGAACACCAGCATGGCCGCGAACACGGCGAGTGCGACCGCCGCGCTGAGCGCAAGCATGGCATTGAACAAGGCGTCGATGCCCGGCGCCAGCGACGATGCCTGGGGTAGCGGCGAGATCATGCACGGTGCCTCCGCAGCGACCACGCCGTTACCGTCAGCAGCAACGCCGCGAACGCGACGCCCAGCACGCGCATCAGCTTGCCGATAAGCAGCGAATAGCGGCCCGTCGATGGGTCGTAACCGCAGCACAGCAACACCAGGCGATCGGTCCACGAACCCAGCGTGCCGCGCGATGCATCCACCACGGCCAGGCGCAGCGCCTGCGGCTGGTACTCCACGCCAAACAGGTATTGTGCGATGCGCCCGTCGGGCGTGATCACCACCAAGCCGGAAGGGTGGATGTACTCGCCCAGCCGCGCATCACGGAAATAGCGGAAGCCCAGCGGTCGCGCGATGGCTTGTAGCGCACCCGGCGTCGCACGCAGGAATTGCCACTGGCCGGCGGATGTGCGGGGATCGGAGCGCCCGACACGTTCACGCGCACGCGCCGCGGCGTCCGTGCCTTCGCGCGGGTCGATGCTCAGGAAGATCACTTCCACGTCGCGGCCGGGTTGCAGCCCGGCACGTGCAACAGCATGCGCCATGCTTTGCATGACGGTGTCGCAGAGGTGCCGGCACTCGAAGTAACCCAGCGCCATGATCGCCGGATGGCCGTGCAGGCGGTCACCGAGCGAGGCGGCGCGATCCTCCGCATTGCGCAGGGATGTCTGCAGCGGCAGCTGTGTGCCCAGATGCTGATCGAACCCCGCGCGCGCATCGAGATCGGCGGGCGGCGGCACGGATGCCGCGCACAGCAGCCAGGCGAGTGGCAATAGGGCCAGGCGCCGTGTCATGGCTTTGCCCTCGTCGGCTGCTCTCTGGACGCATCGCGCACCACGATGTCCATCGCGCGCTCGATGGGAACCTGCGCGTGCTGGTGCTGTTCGTCCTCCCAGCGATATTGCTCCAGCCGTTGCCGCTGAAGCGCCTGCTGGGTCCGGCGGTCCTGTGGCGCACGAGTCTGCAGCGGTGCGCCGGCCGGCGACGGCGGCACCAGCGGTGGAGACGCTGGCAGTTCGCGCCACAATACGTACATCGCCATGACGACGAGCGTCACGCCCACCGCCAGCCAGCCACCGAGGCGTGCCAGGGCGCGCACGTCCACGCGATGCTCTTCATGCCGTGCCGCGGCCGTCATGGCCCGGCTCCTTGCCATTCCGAACTTGTGCGATCACCGATCGACCGCCGCAGCGCAGCTACGCAGCAGGCTGTGCCAAGGACGCACAGCCACGCGAGCGGATCGGTCCAGGCGAGCATGGCGCCGGAAGGACGTGCGTCAGGCAGGATCAGCCACGCGGCGTAGCACACCTGCATGATCAGCAGCAGGCCAGCCAAACCTCGCAGCGCCGGCGCATGGCGTTTCACCGCACGCAACAGCAGCAGGGCGATGGGCAAGGCCGTCTGCAAGACCAGCAGCAGGCCGCCGAGCCATTGCCAATGCGTGCGCAGCCGGGGGAGATACCAGACCGTGTCCGCCGGCAGATCGGAAATCCACGCCGTGAGGTAGTCCATAAAGGCGAGGTACGACCAGCCGAGCACGGCCACCAGCAGCAGATTGGCGACGTCCTGCTGCACGCGCGGCATGTGGAATCCACCGCGACGAAGACGCAGCCACAGCGCAAACGACAGGCTGGACAGCAACTGCGCGGCGAACAGCGTGAGCCCCAGCGCCGTGCTGTGCCAGCCTTCCACGCGCGACATGATCCAGTCGACGGCCCAGACCGACACGCTGAGCAGCATCAGGATCAGCCCGGCCGCCGCATAGCCGGGCCATGGTTGCGAAGACCGCGCCAGCCGCCGCAACACGCCGCAGGCAAGCGCGAACCAGCAGGCGAAGCACAGCGCGCATCGCACGTAGAAGAGCGGCAGATTGAGGTAGAAGACGGGCCACGCCGCGTCGTTTGTCGGCTGCACCCAGGGAAACAGCCAAGGCGCGCCCAGCAGCAGCGGCAGCGACAAGGCCATTGCACAGGGCAGCAGGCGCGCGGCATCGATCCATTCCTCGCGCAAGGCATCGCCCCAGGCTCCGCCTGTCAGCGCATGGATCATCAGCCACGCAAGGCTGCCCAGCGGCAGGCCGACCAGGGCGATCCACGCCATCAGGTACGAAGCGAGCGCCTGGCGCGGCGTGGATGCGCCGAGCCAGCCCAGTGCCAGCCAGGCCAGCAGCAGGCCAGCGAGCAAGGCGCCGTGCATGTGCGGCCTATCGCTCATGGTCGAGCACCGCCGTGATCGAGCGAGGCGCGATCGCGTGCGTCGAGTCGATCCGCGTGCACGCGGCGGCTGGTCTGCAAGGCGCGGACATAGGCGACGACCGCCCAGCGATCCGAAGTCGGCAGGCGATCGCCATACGGATACATCACGCCGTAGCCATCGCTGATGACGCCATAGAAATACGCATCCGGCGCATCGCGCAGGCGATCCTGGTGATAGCTGGGCGGCGTCGGAAAACCGCGCTGGGCGACGATCCCGTCGCCATCGCCGGCCAGCCCGTGGCAGGGCGCACAGTACACGTCGTAGCGTTGGTGCCCGCGTTGCAGCAAGGCGAGCGTGATGGGTGGACGCGCACCGGAAGCGCGGTCGCGCCAGCGGCCGCTGGTGGTCTGCACCAGGGCGCCGGCACTGTATGCCTGCGTTCCAGGTGGTGGCGAGCGCGCCGCGCTTCCGTCGCTGAACAGTGGGCTGGGTGCATCGGCGCCATAGCGCGGCTGGTCGTACATGTCGTGCATGCCGCGCTCGCAGCTGCACAGCATCAGCAACGCAAGCATGGCGGCCGGCGTTCTCATCGCGGCACCCTGGCGATGGCTTCCGTGGCGAAGCCGTACAGGTGAACGGCCAGCGTATCGGGCGTGTAGTGGGCATCGTCGCTTCGCAGGACCAGCGCGTAGCGGTCCTGGCTGATGCGCGCGAAGGCGTCCACGTGGAATACCGGGTGATAGAGGCAGGGCAGGCCGCTTCCGGCGAGCAACGCGATCACACCGGCGACCGCCGCGCACAGCAGGCTCACCTCGAGTGCCGCCGGAACGAAGGCGGGCCAGCTTGCCAGGGGCCGCCCGCCAATGTGCACGGGATAGGCGATGACGGCCGAGTAGTACTGCAGCGCGAGCATGCCGAGCCCGCCGCACAATCCGGCCGCGAACATGATAATGGGCAGCGGCGACGACGCTCGGTACGGAGGAAGCCCTTCTACCGGCTGCGGCGAGTACGCATCCACGCAGGTAAAGCCGGCAGCGTGCAGATGCTTCAGCGCCCGCACCCATTCGTCCTGCTGCGCAAATACAGCCATGGTTCCATGGTGATCGTGCCGGCTCATGCATCCTCCCCGGCATGGCGCGGAAGCAGCTTGCGCAGCTCCGCCATGGAAAGCATGGGCAGGAGGCGTGCAAAGAGCAGCAGAAGCACGAGGAAGAACGCCATCGAACCGAACAGGAACACCAGGTCCCACACGGTGGGATAGAACATGCCCGCGCTGGACGGAAGAAAATCGCGGAACAGGCTGTTGACGATAAGCAGGAAACGCTCGCACCACATGCCGACCAGCACCAGCAGCGCGATGACCATCAAGGCCGCCGGCGAGTACCGCACGCGCCGCGACCACAGCAACTGGATCGCCGCCACGTTGCAGGCGATGGTGGTCCAGTAGACCCACGCGTATGGGCCGGCGAACTTCGCCATCAGCGATGCAATGGCATAGCGGTCCTGGCTGTAGAACGCGTCGAAGATTTCCGCGGCGTAGCTGTAGTCGATGACCAGGCCCGCCGCGAGCACCATGCGCGCCAGATAGTCCAGGTGGCGCGGCGTGATGTAGCGATGCAGTCCGTACCAGCGGCGCACGGGCACGGCGATGGCCAGCGCCATGGCGAAGCCGGAAAACAAGGCGCCCGCAACAAAGAACGGCGGAAATAGCGTGGAGTGCCAGCCCGGCAGCAGGCCCTCGGAGAAATCGAGCGCCACCATGCTGTGCACCGAGAACACCAATGGCACGGCAAGCCCCGCCAGCGTCAGGCTCAGGGTTTCGTAGCGCTGCCAATGATGCGCGTCGCCGCGCCAGCCCAGGGCGAGCAGGCCATAGAACACCTGGCGACCACGGCTGTTGGCACGGTCGCGCAGGGTTGCCAGGTCCGGCAGCAGGCCGACATACCAGTAGAGGATCGACACCAGCAGGTAGGCGATGATGGCGAAGAAATCCCACAGCAGCGAACTGCGCCACTGCGGCCACACGCCCATGCGATCCGGATACGGCGCCAGCCAGTAGAAGAACCAGGGCCGCCCCAGGTGCAGGATCGGAAACAGGCCCGAGATGGACACCGCGAACACCGTCATGGTTTCCGCGTAGCGATTCAGCGACGCGCGCCACACCTGCCGCGCCAGCAACAGCGCCGCCGAAATAAAGGTGCCCGCCATGCCGATGGCGATCCACCATACGTAGTTGGTGATGTCGAACGCCCAGGCGACCGGGATATTGTTGCCCCAGATGCCGATGCCGGTGGTCACCAGATGGCCGATGCCGGCCATGAAAACGCCCGTCAACAGCAGCGCCAGCGCGAAGCTCGCCAGCCACGTGCGGCTGGTCGGGCGCGCCAGCACGATGTCGCTCACCTCGCGGCTGATGCGCTCGGCGGTGGTGTCCGGGGCGAGCCATGGCGACGCGCTCATGCCTGCTCTCCGTCCAGCGAGGGATGCGGATTTTCCACGCGCGCCAGATATCCGGTGCGGGGGCGTGTATTGAGTTCCGCGAGCAGCACGTAGTGCAGTGGAGAGCGCTTGGTGCGGCTGACATCGCTGCCGGGATCGCGTAGGTTGCCGAAGTGGATGGCCTGCGTGGGACACGCCGCCTGGCAGGCGGTGACGACTTCGCCGTCGCGGATCGGGCGGCTGTCGCGGTCGGCGGCGATATGCGCCTGCTCGATGCGCTGGATGCAGTAGGTGCATTTTTCCATCACGCCACGGTTGCGCACCGTGACATCCGGATTGCGCTGCCCCTTGAGGCTTTCCGTGTCCAGGTCCGCGTACTGCAGGAAATTGAAGCGCCGCACCTTGTACGGGCAATTGTTGGAGCAGAAGCGTGTGCCGATGCAGCGGTTGTAGACCTGCACGTTCAGGCCATCGCTGTCGTGTACGGTGGCGCCGACCGGGCACACCAGTTCGCAGGGCGCGTGTTCGCAGTGCATGCACGGCACCGGCTGATGAAAGGTTCGCGGTGCCGCGGGCGTGCCGCTGTGGTAGCGGTCCACGCGCATCCAGTGCATGTGATGCCCGCGACGTATTTCTTCCGGCCCTACCACCGGAATATTGTTCTCCGCCTGGCAGGCCAGCGTGCAGCCCTTGCAGCCGATGCAGGCGTTGAGGTCGATGGTCATGCCCCAGGCATAGTCGCTGGCCGCAGGCTCGGCGTAGAGGCTGGGTGGCGTGGCGTTCGGCTCGCGTGGCGTATTCGCATGCGAGGCGTCGAACCGCACCGTTCGCACGGGTTGATGCTCTTCCATGCGGTCCTGCGATTGCGTGGTTGCCAGTTCGACATGCCCGGCGGCTGGCTCAATCGCCGCGGCGCACGACCAGCCCGTGTCGTGGCTCCGCAAGACGTTCGCATTCACGCCCACGCCATTGCCGAACCTGCCGGCATGCGTGCGTCCGTAGCCCAGGTGCAGCGTCACGCAGGTATCCGTCTGGCCGGGAAGTATCCACACGGGCACGGTGAGGGTTCGCCCATTCGCGCCAAGACGGACCAGGTCACCGTTCGCCAGCCCGTGGACGGCGGCCAGATGCGGGCTGACCATGGCCGCGTTGCCCCAGGTCAGTTGCGTGAGCGGACGCGGGCATTCCTGCAGCCACGCGTTGTTGGCGCAGCGGCCGTCGTGCAGCAGGGCGTCGGGGCGAAACAGGAGTTCGAGCGGGCTGGAGGGCGTGGCGTGCGTCCAGTAGGCGGCGACGTCATTGCTTGGCGCGGGCGCAGTCGACTCGGGGCGTTCGGTCTGGATCACACCCTCACGCAGCGCGCTTTCCCAGGCTTTATCGGACAGCTGCGACCACTGCGAGCGGATGATCGCCCGCCCGCGCTGCTCCGTCGCACCGCTGAGCAGCGCCACGCACTCGTGGATCGAGCGGGTGTCGTACAGCGGACGGATGGCTGGTTGGACGATGCTGGTGGTTCCATCGGTCGAGCGCGCATCGGACCAGCTCTCCAATGCATGCGACAGTGGCAAATGCCATTGGCAGGCCATGCCGGTTTCGTCGCGGTAAAGACCGGCATGCACGGTGTGTGCGACCTTGCGGAGCGCGTCATGGAACGACAAGTCAGCCGGTGCGGCGTACATCGGATTGGTGTCGAGCAGGATCAGCGTTTCGACGCGCCCGGCATGCATGTCATCGCACAAGGCATCGAAGTCGACGGGCAGGGCGTCCGACGGGCGGTAGCGGATGGTGCGATCCACGTTGCCCAGCCGCGCATTCATTAGGTGCGCAAGGGCATGCACATGCGCGGGCTGGCTTCGCCCCACCGCGATGAGGCTTCGGCCTTGGTGCGATGTCAGGTCGTCCAGCAGCGCCGCCATGCGCGCCGGATCGATGCCGCTTGCCGTATCGGCCGGAACGTCGACGCCGAGCGCGCGAGCGAGTTCGAGTAGGAAATCGCCAATGCGTGACGATGCGAGTATCCAGCGATGATCCGCCATCGCTCCCGTCAGCGATGGCGTGCCCTCCACCGCATACCAGCGACTCATCGTTGCGCCCGCATTCGCGCGCCGCCGGCGGGCAAACGCGGCGGCGTAGGCGAGGTGCGCGGGGCTACCGTCCAGCAGGTCGGCCTCCAGCGAGAGCACCACGTCGGCCTGTTCCAGCGCATAGCGACTGGTGAAAGGGGCGCCGAAGGCCAGCATGCTTCCTTGCCGTGCGGTGTCCTCGCCCAGCGGGTCGTGCACGTGCCAGCGTGATCCCGGATAGCGTGCGAGCAATGCGTCGCGCTGGGCAAGCAGCGTGGGTGACAGCAGCGGGCCGCTGGCGACGCGCAGCGCGCGCCCGTCGTTGCGATAACGATCGAGCAAGGTCAGCACCTGATCCTCGAAGGCCGTCCACGTCGCCACGTTGCCCTGGTAGCGCGGGGCGGGCGAGCGATCCGGGTCCCACAGGTCCAGCACGGCAGCTTGCAACAATGGGCCCGTCGCGCCGCCACTGCATGGATGCAATGGATTCCCTTCGATCTTGCTGGGGCGGCCCTGGTGCGTTTCGACCAGCACGCCCACGGCTTCGCCGGCGGCGCACAGGGTGGTGGCATAGAACACCGCTTCTTCGCGGCCGCCTTCGTCGCGCGTGCGTGAGATCAGGCTGTCTTCCGGTGGACGGCCGCAGGCGGTGACGCCGGTCATGGCGAGCGACGTGCCCAGCCATTTGAGGAATGTGCGGCGGTCGATCAGGCCGATGGCCGCCGCGCCATCGTCGATGTTGCCGTCTGTGCCGCGCTTCAGCGATGGCATAGCGAGCAATCCATCATCTTCGCGCGGTCGATGCGGTACGCCTGCACCAGGGCGATGCCCAGGCTTCGCTGATCCTTCGGCGTCCATGCCATGTCGAACACGTGCTCGCGTGGCCGCAATTGCTGCTCGGGATCGCGGTGGCAGTCAAGGCACCATTTCATGGAAAGCGTCTCGGTACGGCGCATCAGCGGCATCTGGTCGACGCGGCCGTGGCAGCTGACGCAGCCGACGCCCTTCGCCACGTGGATCGAATGATTGAAGTACACGAAATCCGGCAGCTGGTTGACGCGCCGCCACGCCAGCGACTGGCCGCTTATCCAGGCCTGGCGCACCGGGGCGAGCATGCGCTGGTCGGTGAACAGCTGCGAATGGCAGGTCATGCACGTCGATACCGGCGGCATGCCGGCCTGCGCGGAGGTTTCCACGCTGGCGTGGCAGTAGCGGCAGTCCAGGCCGACGTCGCCGACATGATGTTTGTGGCTGAAGGGCACGGGTTGCTCCACCGTTTCGTTCACGGTGTGGCGCTCCGCGGTAAGCGCACGCCACGCGAGTACACCGGAGGTCGTCAGCACCAGCAGGGCGATCAGCGCAAGACGGGCGTAGAAGCCTGCATACCTTGAAAAGACCTGAGCCATCGACAGGTGCGGACCACCGTGTGTTCGTCGGCCCTGGGCGGACGGCGCGGAAGGCCGGAGTTAGTCACTCGCTGGCGCATGCCGCCCTCGGCGCAAGCTCATGACACGGACACGCGAGGTGCGGGCGCACTTGGCAATGCGCCCGCACGGCTCAGCTGGCGTGCCGCTTGCGGGTGCGTGCAGCCTTCTTGGCCGCTGCCGAGCGGCCGGCGGCGCCCTTGGTGCGCGCGGCTTTTTTCGCGGCGGCGGAGCGGGAGGTCGAGGTGCGCTTGCGTGCGGCGGACTTGGTCTGCTTGGAGAGCGCCGTGTGCGATGCCGCGGCATGGCCTTCGCGCTTCAGCGCGCTCTTGGTTGCGCGCGAACGCTTGGCGGATGCCTTCTTCGGATGCTCGGCAGCCTTCTCGTCCTGCGCGGCCTTGTGCTTGGTCGATGCCGAGGCGCGCTTGCTCACCGGCGCCTTGACGCCTGCGCGCCGCGCCTTGGAAAGCCCGATGGCGATGGCCTGTTTCGCGGATCGCGCACCGTGCTTGCCCTTGCGCACGTGTTCCATTTCCTCGCGGACGTACTCGCCGGCCTGCGTGCTCGCGGATTTGCCTTCGCGCTTGTCCTTCGCGGCGGCCCTCTTGGTTTTTGCTTCCGGCATGGTCATTACCTCGATGCATGGAAGGTGTTCGTTTACGACCTTGGGCGTCCATGTGCTGTCAAATAAATCGTTAGATGTGCCTCATCGGGCGAAAGAAACGTGCCGCGAAACAGTGGCGCGACCACGCACCGCTAACGCAATGGCCGACCTGTTTTCACAAACATGCAGACGCGCTTCATGATCGCCTGACGCCCGGCGTTCCCGCGGTTGGCGAAGCTGTGCATGGGGTCGCGTTGCGCGCAGCGGCCGTGACATAGCGCGGTGCCATGCGGATGCGCGCCCGCAACAGCCTGGAGAAGAAGCATGAACGACCGCACTCACGATATCGACGTAATCAATGGCCTGATCGAGACCACGCTGGACAGCAGCGACGGTTACAGCGAGGCCGCGGACCACGCGAAGAACCCCATGATCGCCGACCTGTTCCGGCGCTGGGCTGCAGAGCGTAGCCGCGTTGTGGCGGAGCTGCGCACCTGCGTGCGCGGGCTGGGCGGCACGCCGGAAGACGACGGCACCGTGCTCGCCTCGGCGCATCGCGTGTTCATGGACATGCGCTCGCACATGAGTCGCGACGACAAGGGCGTGGTGGAAGAGATCGAGCGCGGCGAAGACCACATCAAGAGCAAGTTCGAGGATGCCCTGAAGGACGAGAAGCTCGGGCCCGAGGCGCGCAGCGCCGTGCAGGCCGCCTATACCTCCGTTCGCGCGGGGCATGACGAGATGAGCGAACTGAAGCATTCCTACGAGAAGGTTTGAGGCAGCGGGGCCGTCCAGTCGCGGGCAGGCTGGACGGCCCGTGGGCGGATGGTGGTGCGGTGTCACTCCACCGGGACGCCTGTGCGTCCCGGCGTTCATGTTGTCGAATGCCCGCGTGCCCGTGCGCCGAACGAAGAAAACGCTACAGCATGGGCCCCATCGCAACGACACTATGGGTCGGGCAATCCGGCGGCGAGAGAATGTCGTTGCCCAGCACCAGCTTGCAGGTCCAGGTGATCTCGCCGCCAGGCTTGCCATCCTGCTCCTTGGGAATGAGCAGCAGGATCGGCGCCGGGCTGACATCGGTGTTGCGGGTCTGCAGGGTGATCAGGCCGCCGTCGGCGATCTCGGCGTGCTCCACGTAGGGTCCGTTGGCGGCACGCGGGTTGTAGTGAAGATCGGCGGCGCGGATGTTTTCCAGGCCGCCATTCACCGTCGCGGCTTCGAGCACCACCATCTTCATGGTGTCGGCGCTCTTGAGGGCCTCGGCAATGTAAGGCCGGGCGCGCAGGCCGGACCACAGCGGAACCATCAGCACGCCCGCCACCACGCAAAGCAGCGCGGCCGTCAGGATGTCGAAGGTGGACAGCGTCTGTGGCCGAAGCCGGCGCGGCGTGGCCGGGAGTTCGATGCGTGCATGCGAGGCGGGATGGCGGCCGAACAAGTTCAGGTCACCTTGGCTTGGCGTGAGTCCGGTCGACTCCGGTGCCGGACCGATCGGCACCGGACGCCAGCCGGGCGGTGAAAGGGAAGGGTCGAGTTGAGCGATCACGGCGACGTCCTGAGCGGGTGGCTGGCTAAGGCGTGCCGTAGGTCCGCTTGCCCGGCTGTCCGCCGGTCAGCTCTGTCGCCATCGACAGATGGTCCTCGAGCGTGGGCAGCGTGTTCCGCGCGAACTGGCTGATCTGGGCGTTGGTGCTGCGCGTGCCTTCGGTAAACAGCTGGATCGCCTTCTGGTGATCGTCGACCATGGCCTGTGCGTAAGCCTGGTCATAGGCCGTGCCGCGCATGGACGCCCAGGATTTCGCGCTGGCCAGTTCCGTGGGGTCGGGCTCGGCGGAAACCGTGACGTTGTTGCGCTTGGCCACGTCCGCCAGTTCGCGATTGGCCTTGGTGTGATCGTCGATCAGGCGCTGCGCCATCTTCTTCGCCGCCGGCGATTGCACGTGGGCGAGCGCCTCCTTGTTGATGGCCACCTCGGTGGCGCCGTCGACCGCCGCGTGGCGCAGGAACGCCTGGTCCTGGCTGCTGGGGCCGCTGGTGGTGCCGGCAGAGTTCTGCGCCGCCACCGGTCCGGCGGCGAGCAGTACGGAAATGGCCACGATGGCCGCATATCGTTTCATCGGAGTGCTCCGTGTTGGCGTGCCCCTGCGCCGCAATGGCACCGCGTTCGGATGCCTGTTCGCAGTTGTTCAATCACGAGTCAGGAGTATGTCGGCGGGCATCTGGCGCACGCGCGAACCGGTCATGAAGATCGTCGCGACGTAGGTCACGATCGCGACAACGATTCGTGTAAGCGCCGCGTGCGCACGGTGTGTCATCGCCGACGAAACGGCGATTTGGCGAGCTGTTTCCTCACTCCGAAAACACGGATGTCGCGTTCTCGCTCATCGCGATTTAACAATTCATCGACGCCACGTTGCGGTTTCATCCCAAGTAATAACCGCCTTTGCCGCTGACAAGGGTCGCCGCCATGCCGCCTTCTCATCGCTGCAGTTTTGGCGTTCCGGGTCTGGACAAGGTGCTGCACGGCGGCCTGCCGCCCGGACATCTCTATCTACTGGAAGGGCAGCCGGGTTCCGGCAAGACGACGCTTTCGCTGCAGTTCCTGATCGAGGGCGTGAGCGAAGGCGAGCGCTGCCTGTATGTCACCCTCTCCGAAACCACCAAGGAGCTGCGCGAGGTGGCGGCGTCCCACGGCTGGGACCTCAACGGCATCGAGCTGTTCGAGTTGTCGTCGGTGGAAGACATCCTGGGCGAGGGCCGCAGCCAATCGGTCTTTCACTCCTGGGAGATCGAGCTGGGCGAGACTATCCGCCTGATCAAGCAGGAGGTGGAGCGGCTCGATCCGCGGCGCGTGGTGTTCGACAGCCTGTCGGAGCTGCGCCTGCTGGCGCAGGATCCGCTGCGCTATCGGCGCCAGGTGCTGGCGCTCAAGCAGTTCTTTTCGCCGCGCAACGCCACGGTGCTTTTCATCGACGACCTGACCGGCGAGGGCAGGGACCGCGACACCCACCTGCACAGCATCAGCCACGGCGTCATCTCGCTGGAACGCTTCGCGCTGGAGTTCGGCGCCGCGCGCCGCCGCATGCAGGTGCAGAAGATGCGCGGCGCCACCTTCATGGCCGGCTACCACGACCTGAACATACGCACGGGCGGCGTCGAGGTGTATCCCCGACTGGTCGCCGCGGACTATCAGGTGGAGTTCGTCAACCAGCCGGCGCTCAGCGGCGTGCCGCACCTGGACGCGCTGATGGGCGGCGGTTTTCTGCGCGGAACCAGCGCGCTGCTCACCGGGCCGGCCGGCACCGGCAAGACCACGCTCGCCTTGCAATACGTGGGCGAGGCCTGCGCGCGCGGCGAGCATTGCCAGGTCTACGAATTCGACGAGCGCATCGGCACGCTGCTGCACCGCGCGAACGCCATGGGCGTGGACCTGCAGCAGTTCATGAGCAACGGCCTGCTCGAGATCCATCAGGTGGACCCCGCGGAAATGTCGCCCGGCGAGTTCGCCTGGCGCGTCACGCGGGCCGTGCAGGAGCAGCAATGCGCGATGGTGGTGATCGACAGCCTCAACGGCTACCTGTCCGCCATGCCGCAGGAGAAACACCTGCTGCTGCAGATGCACGAACTGCTGGCCTTCCTCAACCTGTCGGGCGTCACCACGTTCCTGATCAATCCGCAGTTCGGCTTGGTGGGCACGCTGGACACGGGGCCGCTCAACGTGTCCTACATCGCGGACACCGTCATCCTGTTCCGCTTCTTCGAGGCGAAGGGCCGCATCAGAAAGGCCATCTCGGTGATCAAGAACCGCAGCGGCAGGCACGAGGACACCATCCGCGAGTTGCACATCGACAGCCAGGGCCTGCGCGTGGGCGAGCCGCTCGCCAGTTTCCGTGGCGTGCTCACCGGCACGCCCGAGTTCGTCGGGGACGCGCGGCCGCTGCTGGAAAGCCGGGATGCCTAACCGTGCCGAACGTGGCCAATGGGTGCAGATCGTGGCGCCGTGGCAGCGCGACGCGGCGAACCTGGCCGATGTGGTGTCCAGGGAGGGCTACCGCACCTCGGTGTATCCGAACCTGGCGGCGCTGGCCGAGCATGTGGGAAGCGAGACGGGCGTCGTCATCCTGACGCAGGAGGCGCTGGACAATGGCACGGACGCGTTGCAGGTTGCGCTGGAGCGGCAGCCCGCGTGGTCCGACATTCCCTTCGTCGTGCTCCATTCCACGTCCTACGGGCGGGACACGGCGGTCGCGCCCTTGCCGCATGCGGTGCTCAACCGCATCGAGCTGGAGCGGCCGATCGGCGCGGCATCGCTGCTGAGCGCGGTGGGCACGGCCATGCGTTCGCGCCAGAAGCAGTTCGAGGTGCGGGACCGCATGGACGAGCTGGCGGCCAGCCAGAAGGCGCTGGCGGAAAGCGAGGCCGAGCTGCGACGCATCACCGATGCCTTGCCGGTGCTCATCGCCTTCGTCGATACCGACTTTCGCTACCGCTTCGCCAACAAGGCCTACCACACGTGGTTCGGCATCGACCCCAAGGACATGCTCGGCAAGACCGTCGAGCAGGTCTTTGGCAGCGAGCGCTGGGAAGTCCGCAAGGAGGCCATGCAGCAGGCGATGGCGGGCCACGCCATCCGCGTCGAGCTGCCGTGGCCGCATGCCAACGGCAAACGGCGCGTGGCCGAGTTCCGCTACATTCCCCGCTTCCAGCCCGATGGCCGGATCGATGGCGTGCACCTGTTCGCCAGCGACATCACCGAGCGCAAGGAGGCATTGGAGGCCATCAGCCAGGCCGCCGTGCGGCTGGAGCAGAAGGTAGCGGAGCGAACCGCCGAACTGCGCGCGCAGATGCAGGCACGCTCGGAAAGCGAGGCCGCGCTGCGCCAGGCGCAGAAGATGGAAGCCGTCGGCCAGCTCACCGGCGGCATCGCACACGACTTCAACAACATGCTCACCAGCATCATCGGCGCGCTGGACGTGGTGGGCATGCGCGTGAACGACGAGCGCACCGCAAGGATCGTGCGCGCGGCCACCGAGTCGGCTGGCCGCGCCGCCGCACTCACGCAACGCCTGCTGGCGTTCTCGCGCAGGCAGTCGCTCGACCCGAAACCGGTGGAGATCAACGAACTCATCCAGTCCATGCACATGCTGCTGGTGCAGACCGTCGGCGAGCGCATCACCATGCAGACGTCCCTGGCCGAAGGGCTGGGCAAGGCCCTGGTGGATGCCAACCAGCTCGAAAGCGCGGTGCTCAACCTGTGCATCAATGCGCGCGATGCGATGCCCGACGGCGGACGCCTCAGGATCGCCACGCGACATGCGCCAACCATGCCGTTTCAGCGCAAGGGTGAAGCGCCCCATGCGCTGGGCTACGTGGTGGTGGAGGTGTCCGACAATGGCGTGGGCATGGACCCGGCGATACGCGAACGCGTGTTCGAGCCGTTCTTCACCACCAAGCCGTTGGGCCAGGGCACGGGACTCGGGCTGTCGATGATCTACGGCTTCATGCAGCAGTCCAAGGGTTTCGTCGACCTGCAATCCACGCCGGGCGGCGGAACGACCATCTCGCTCTACCTGCCGGTCGCGCCGCCCGAACAGGCCGTCGCCACAGCGCAGGAAGACGCGACGACGCCACCGGGGCACGGGCAGCTTATCCTGCTGGTGGAGGACGACGACCAGGTGCGGCTGCTGGTGAGCTATCTGCTCGAAGAGCTGGGCTACGCCGTGGTGACGGCGGTGGACGCCACCGCCGCGATGTCGCACGTGGCGTCGCTGGGCCATCTGGATCTGCTGATTTCCGATGTCGGCCTGCCGGGCATGAATGGCCGGCAGCTCGCTGAACTGATCCGCGAGGAACACCCTTCGGTGCCGGTGCTGTTCATGACGGGCTATGCGGAGAATGCGGCCGTGCGGTCGGAATTTCTTGGGCCCAATATGAGCATCATCGCCAAGCCGTTTGCGCTGGATGATTTTGGTAGGGTCGTGCGGCGGGTGTTGCATCATGTGGAGTGATTTGTTGCCGCATGGCGAGCCGATGTTTGAAGTGGCATGGCGCGGTGCCTTAGCGCCTGCAGAGTTTCCGCGCCGTTCACGCCCCCTCACCGTCATTCCGGCGCAGGCCGGAATCCAGTAGCGAAAGTGATCGGTTGTCGCGAGGCGTCAACGCATGTTGCGCTTCTGCGAAAACCGCACAGCAACGTCACTGGATTTCGGCCTGCGCCGGAATGACGTGAGGGGGATAAGCGTTTACGCGAGATTGCCGGGCCTTCAAAGCAACCTGAGCGTCAGCTTCTCCATCGCACTCCGATCATGCCGCGACAGCCTGGCATAGGCGCTCTGCAGCGAGCCATCCTCGCAGGCACGCAACACCGCCGGGTGAACATAGGATTGCCTGCAAACCGCCGGCGTATGTCCCAGCTGCGCGGCCACGGACTGGATGGCCGATTTCATCAGCGACCGCTGCGCTGCCTTGGATGCGTCGGCGGCGAGTTCGGTGCCGCCGAGCGCGACGACGGCGAGCACCGTGGCGCCCCAGGTCCGGAAATCCTTGGCGGTGAAGTCGTGGCCGCTGATCTCCTTGAGGTAGGCGTTGACCATGCCGGAATCCACGGGATGCGTGTTGCCGTCCTCATCGAGGAACTTGAATAGCCGCTGCCCCGGCAGCTCCTGCAGGCGCTTCACCAGGCGCGCGACGGCGGGCTCGCGCACGTCGACCTCGCGCTCGATGCCGCTCTTGCCGCGAAAGCGCAGCATCAGGCGGTCGCGCGCGGTCCTGGCGTGGCGCTGGCGCAAGGTGGTGACGCCGTAGCTGCCGTTGCTCTGCGCATAGGCCGTGTTGCCAATCCGAAGCAAGGTGGTATCGAGCAGCCTGACGATGGCGGCCAATACTTTCGGCAAGACGATGCCCGGACGCCGCAGATCCGCGGTGACGCGGCGGCGCATGGCGGGAAGGCAGCGGCCGAACGTCGCCATGCGGGAGAACTTCCCCTCGTCGCGCGTGCTGCGCCAGCGCGGGTGATAGCGGTACTGCTTGCGACCCTTGGCATCGCGGCCCGTGGCCTGCAGGTGGCCGCGCGCATCGGGACAGATCCACACATCGCGGTAGGCGGGAGGAATGGCGAGGCTGCGTATGCGCGCCAGGGTGCGCGGGTCGGTGATGCGGCGGCCGCGTTCGGTCCAGTAGGTGAAGCCCTTGCCGCTGCGCCGCCGATGCCAGCCGGGCGCATCGTCGGTGACGTAGCGAAGGCCGGCGGCCTTGGCTTCGCGCCGCGGGCTGACGGTGGTGCGCTTCACGGTGCCGCCTGTCTGGTCATGGCGTCCGCTGCGCGGAACCGATGGCCACGCAGGCCGGACGGGGCGTGCATGTCCATGTCTCCAGCCGGTAGGCGGGGTGCCTCATGTGCCGCCGTACCTGGGCATGCATGTGATGCCGGAACACGTCCATCGCACGGTCGCCGCTGAGCGGGTAATCGGTGCGCCCCGTCCAGTGCACCACGAGAATCTCCACGTCCGACGCCATCACCCGCGACAGGCGGCCGGCGAGTTGCTTCAGTTCGGCTTCGTTGAAGTAGTAGAGCACCTCGGAAAGCACGAGCAGGTCGAACGGACCCTCGAACGCGCCATCCGGCAGATGCGCCTGCACGAACCTCACGTTCGCGCCGGTACACAGCCGGCGCGCGCGGCGCAGCGCATGGTGGCTGGTGTCCACCGCGGTGAGCATGCGGCAGCGCGCGGTGAGGAAACGCGTCAGGCCGCCGATGGAGCAGCCCAGTTCCAGTCCATGCGCGTACGTCGGTTTTTCCAGCGACTGCATGCTGCGCGCGAACTTGGCGAGCTCGTAGTCGCTGGTGAGTACCGACCACGGATCGGGCCGCGCGCGGTAGAGCCGCTCGAAATAGTCGTGGTCATAGCTCCGGACGGAGAAAGACTTCGATGTCGGTGTCGACATGGTTCAGTAGCTCCTCCGGCAGCACGAATCCCTCCACGTCCAGCGGATGCCTGCCAAGCTGCGAGGCATAGGCCTGTATGGCTGCCGACTTCGCCGGACGGTAGTCGCCCACGCGCACGCGCACGCCGTCGAGCGCCGCCGGCGTGTCCTCGATCAGCCAGCTCCAGATCGGATAGGTCATCAGCGTCACGTCGGGCAGGCCTTCGATGGCTTCGCACACTAGGCCGTAGGCGGCGCGATGGTCGCCGTGCGGATCGGTTTGCGCGGTAACGAGGCACTTGCACGTGCCCATGCCGCTGATCAGCGAGCGCAGCCACTGCACCGTCTGGCGGCGCTCTTCGTCGTTCAGCGCGGCCAGGCCCGCGTCGGGCAATCCGCGAAAACTGAGTTGGCCGGGCCCGCAACCCACCTGCGCGGCGGCGGCGACGGCTTCCGCGCGGCGGATGCCGGGAAGATCCTGCAAGCCATCGGGGTGGGATTTCCCGCCATCGGTAAGAAAGGCGATGTGGCGCAGCAGGCCGTGATGGCTGGCCCACGCCAGCAGGCCGCCGCAGCCCAGGGTCTCGTCATCCGGATGCGGCGCAACCACCACGAGGCCGTCGTCGCCGAACACCTCTTCGGGCGAGACAAGAGGCAGGCATCGCAAGGCGCTGGCATAGCTCATGGGTGCACCTCCGTCGGGCACGATTTCGCCAGCGCATGAGCGGCCACCTGGTCGCGCACGCGATCGGGCGCCGGCTGGCGAAGATAGGTCTGCAGGTCGCGCGCGATGCGCTCGATAAGCGTGGCGCGACGAAAGGACGCCAGGCCGATGGAGCGCTGCACCAGCTCGATGACATCGAGCAGATGGCGCTCCACGGCCAGCCGCGCCATGCGCACGACGTGCGTGATCTCATCGGCGGAGCCTTGCGAGTCGGCTGCGGCGCGTGCGCGATCCAGCCACAGCAGGGACGATTCCACGGCGACGCAGGCATCGGATACTCGAGCGCGCTGATGCGGGTCGCCGTCCCGCTGCGCGACGGTCAGCTCGTGCATCATTTCCTCGAGCAGGCGCTCGCCCGCGCCGATCTGGGCAGCGAGAAAACGCCAGGCGCCGGCCGTGAACATCGGCTCCTTGTGGTAGTCGCCGTCGCCACCGATGATTTCCTCGCGTTCCACCACGGCGTGCTGGTAGCGCACCGGCAGGGTGATGGAGGCGCGCATGCCCAGCATCTCCCATTCATGGCGGCCGCCCGCCTGGTATTTTGCGGCCGGCCACACCATGCGCTCGCCCAGCACATCGTGGCGAGCGGTGACCAGCGGGCGGTCGATCAGGCCGGCGCCGGATGCGTAGGCCTTCATGCCGTCCAGCGTGTACTGGCCGGGCCCGCGAATGCCGAGCTGGAGCGGGCCATCGGGATGCGGCGCGTTCCACACACCCAGCCATCCGCCGTCGGCGACGTAGCGGCACAGCGCGTCGCGTTGGTGCGGTTGGCCAAACGTCCAGATCAGCTGGAACGCGTTGACGTGGCCTTCGTACAGGCGGGCGAGCGAAAGATGCGTGCCGCCCAGGCAGCGAAGCAGATGGCTCAACGCAAGGGATGCTCGCGGCGACCATCCGAACTCCGCGCCACCGAATGACGCAGGCAGCACGGCGGTGGTGGCGCCGCAGGCGACGAGATAGTTCAACGCCTCCACGGGCGCGCCATCGACGCGGTCGTCCTCGACGGCGAGCGGATCGAGTACGCGGCGTAGTTCCTCGCGATCGAACGCGAGCGGTCGGGCCGGTGCGCTGCGCGCCTGTTCCGCCGCGGCGTTCATGGTGCATTGACCAGGCTGGCGGCTTCGGTTTGTACGTCACTATTGCCGAGCCGCGCGAGCAAGGCTTCGCCGCGCACGCAGTGGCGCAGCAGCTGGCTGGGCCGGATCGGTTCGCGGCGCAGGCGCGGCGAATGCCTTTCCACCAGCGACCACGCCGCCGCGAAACACGGCGAGCACAGCGCGTCGGCTACGGATCGAACGGGCAGGCGAATGCGCCGCGCGAATGCCGCGAGGTCTCCGGTACCGGGGGTTCCCAACGCATGCAGGTCGCGAAACGCGCGTCGCACGCGTGCCCTGAAATACGCGCGCTCCAGCGCTTCCAGCCGGCCGTCGCAGGGCGAGTCGGGTTCAAGGATGCGATGGCGCATGGTGTCCGCCATGCCGCCGCGCGCGCGACCGAATATACGTCCGGACGTCTGCACGCGGCAGGACGTGTCATGGCGAACACGCAGGCCGTGCTCTTCGGCCTGCGTGACGAGATGCACATCCTCGCCATGCGATGGCCAGGCAAGCCCGGCCAGATGGTCGAGCGCCGATACCCTGGCGGCCAGGTTGGCGCCGCTCGCCTGGTAGTGGCGAGGCCACGGATCGTGCGCGACGGGATCCAGCCTGCATTCGAGCGCGTCCAGGCAGCGCTCGTAGCGCTGCTCCAGCCGGCCGCGCGCCTTGAGCGATCGCGGCATGTCGCTGTCGTCTCCCGCGCAGATGTCGGTGATGCCCGCAACCATGTCGTAGCCCGAGGCAAGCAGCGCGCGATAGCGCTCTATCCAGTTGCGCGGCACGACGCTGTCGGCATCCGTGGTGAAGAGCGCGCCCTCCGGAGAGGCCAGGCTTTTCCATGCCAGATGCATCGCCGCGCAGCGCGCCGCGCCGGCATCGCGGCGATGCGCCGGCAGGTCGGCATCGATGACGTGCAAGGGAAGCGCATGCTCGCGGCCATAGTCGACGGCGGCCTGGAATGTATCGTCGGTAGTGCCATTGACGAACACCAGCACGCCATGCGCCGCCAGCGTCTGCTCCGACAGGCTGGCCAGGCATCGCGCAATGCGCGTGGCCTCGTCCAGCGCCGGTATCGCAACGACGCAGTCCAGCGACGCGCGCCGCCATGCATCGTTGTACCAAGAGCGGTGAAGGCGCGTGCCGGATAGCAATCCGGCCAGGGTGGGCTCGTTCGGCATACGTGGTCCTCGACGTTCTGTCAGTGCCTGGCGCACGCATCCCGTGGCGAATGCGAAAGGCGATTGGATGCTGTCGGTGGCGTGGTGAACGACCTGTCGAGTTCTTGGTAGCCAATGGTGAGTGCGCGTTGCCTACGCCGCCCGATTGTCGGCAGCGCCTTCACGAATTTCCGCCGTCCGCATGACGCACCGCGGGTATGGTGATTCCACCGCCGAGGGCGACGGACGAGGATGTCCTTCGCCGGTGATCCGTGTGTCCCGCTGGCGGGCGGCGATCCAGCGAACGATGGACTTCCTTCTTGCATGGGCGCGCGCAGTGGCAGACGACGCGAAGGACGTGGGCAAGACATCCTGGTGGAAGCGGCTCGGCGCCGGATTCGTCACCGGTGCGGCGGACGACGACCCCAGCGGCGTCGGCACGTATTCGCAGGTGGGCGCCAAGTTCGGCTACGGGATGCTGTGGATCGTCTTTCTGACGATACCGCTGATGATCGCCATCCAGATGGCGAGCGGCTGGATCGGCCGCGTTACGGGACGCGGCCTGGCGGATACGCTTTCGCGGCATTTCCCGCGCGCGGTGGTGTGGACGCTGGTGGCGTTGCTGATCGTCGCCAACGTCATCAACGTGGGCGCCGACCTGCTGGCGATGGGCGCCGCCGCGCAGCTGCTGGTCGGCGGCTCGGCCGTGCTGTTCGCCATCGCCTTCGGCGTGGTGTCCACGCTGCTGCAGGTGTTCCTGTCGTTCGATAGATACGCGCCGCTGCTGAAGGTGCTGGCCCTGACGCTGTTCGCCTACGTCGCCACGCTGTTCACCATCCACATTCCCTGGGGAACCGCCATGCGCGCCCTGGTGTTTCCCCATGCCCCGTGGAATGCCGAGTACCTCACGGGTGTGGTTGCCGTGCTCGGCACCACTATCAGTCCTTACCTGTTCTGCTGGCAGGCCGCGCAGGAAGTGGAGGAGCTGCGGGAAAACAATGGGCGCGATCCACTCAAGCACGCCACGGACCAGGCGCCTGATGCGTTCCGGCGCATCGCGCTGGATACCAGCGTCGGCATGATCTTCTCCAACGTCATCGCGTTCGCGATGATCCTCACCACCGCGGCGGCCCTGCATGCCCACGGCAAGATGGATGTGAAATCCGCCGCCGATGCGGCGGAGGCGCTTCGGCCTGTGGCCGGCCGTTTCGCGTTCACGCTGTTCTCGCTGGGCATCATCAGCACCGGCATGCTCGCGGTGCCTGTGCTGGCGGGATCGACCGCGTTCGCCGTGGCGGGTGCCGCGCACGCCCGCTATGGCCTGGCGCGCAAGCCTGGCCAGGCCAAGCTCTTCTATGCTGTGCTGGTAGGAACGATGGTGCTGGGAGCGGCGCTGACGTTCTCGCCCATCGACCCGATCAAGGCGCTGTACTGGAGCGCCGTGGTGAATGGCGTATGCGCCGTGCCCCTGATGGTGGCGATCATGCTGGTGTCGCGACGACGAAAGGTGATGGGCGACCACGTGCTGCGCGGCTGGCTGCACGTTCTTGGCTGGTGCGCGACGGTCGCGATGGGCGCGGCGGTGGTGGTGATGTTCCTGACCCTGGGCAAGGGCTGAATGCATTGGCGCGGACTAGCCAGCCAGTGTCTGGCCATGGCGGCGCTGATCCCTGGCCTTGTCCACGCCGGCGCGGGTGCCTACGTGGTGGACGACGCCGGCATCACGCCGGCCGGCCACTGCCAGGTGCAGAGCTGGTTGCAATGGCTGTCGGGTGGCGCGGCCGTGCTCAATACGCTGCCGGCGTGCAGCACGGGCCCGGTGGAATGGTCGCTGGGCGTGTCCGCGCAGGATCATCCTTTCCAGCACCAGGAAAGTCCCGCCATCAAATGGATGATCCGCGACCCCGAGCAGCACCGCTTCGGCATCGCGGCCAATATCGGTGGCACCGCGCAGGGCGGCCGCTGGATCAGCAGGAACGGTTATCTCGCCATGACCTGGACGCCGGACGACGACAAGCGCTGGTCGATCAATACGGATCTCGGCGCCATCAGCGCGCCGCCGCAACGATGGAAGATGCTGGTGGGGCTGGGTGTGCGCTACCAGCTCAGCGAGCGGTTGTCGCTGATCGCCGAACGCCTGCAGCCCTGGAACAGGGAATCGATCAACCAGTTGGGCGTGCGCTGGAAATACAGCCATCGTGCCAGCGTGGATGTGCTCGCGGGCAAGGGCTCGGCCAGCGGGCAGGGCACCTGGCTGACGGTGGGCTGGAACGTCACGTTCTGAGCGCCGCCGCTTAGCGCTGCTCCAGCGCGCGCTGTACGTCGTCGGCCATCGGCCCGACCTTGGCGACGATCTCGCGCAGCTCGTGCTCGGAGATGCCGAAACGCTCCGCCCAGTCGCGGCATTCGTTTTCCTGCGTGATGTCGATGCGCGTGCGATGCGCGACCGCCTGTTCGCGCTTGCCGTCGGATTTGATGTCCTGGCTCATGCGTTCTCTCCGGGAGCGCGAGAAGGAATGAAGGGCGACACGGGATCGCTCGAGGGAAAGGTTTCCTCCAGCGCCTCGTCGTGGTTCTCCGCCTCGCGGCGCTTGCGCTCGCGTCGCTCCGCCTCGGTTTCCGGCGCGGTCTGCGCGCGCTCATCGTCTTTGCGATCGTCCGGATGCGGAAGGTCCTTTCGGTCTTTGCTGGACATGGCGTGCCTCCGCGTTTGCGTTGGCGTGAATGGTCGGGCGGGCCGCGTGAGGCGGATGCGCAGCGCGCGTGAGCAATGCAGGCGAGGGTTCAGCGACGGCGTTTCTGCGGCGGCACGCGGGCCCTGAACAGGGCGAGCGTGCGTGGCGGCAACTCGAACCCGGTGTTGTCGCCGTGATGCGCGCCGTGCCCGAGCCGGGGTTCGCTGCATACCAGCAGTTGCCAGCCCGCGGCGCCGTCGGTGGCGGGCAGCAGGAAGGACTCCGGCGCATCGCCCGCGTGCAGCAGCAGGAGCAGGCTGTACTTGGAGCCGACCTTGCGGTTCTCCGATTCCTCGGCGCGTCCTTCCAGCAGCATGCCGATGGTCTTGCGCTGCGCGTCGCGCCAGTCTGGTTCCTCCATGATGCCGCCCTCGGGGCGCAGCCAGGCGACGTCGCGGATGCCGGAGCGTTCGTCCTTGAGTCCGGTGAGGAAGTGCTTGCGCCGCAGCAGCGGGTAGCGGTTGCGGATGGCCAGCAGGCGCCGCACGTAGGCAGCCAGGTCGGCGCTCTCAGCCGCGGCCAGCCAGTCGATCCAGGTCAGGTCGTTGTCCTGTCCGTAGGCGTTGTTGTTGCCTTGCTGGCTGTGCGAGAACTCATCGCCCGCAAGCAGCATGGGCGTGCCCTGCGACAACAGCAGCGAGCCCAGCAGGTTGCGCTGCTGCCGCGAGCGCAAGGCGAGGATGGCGGGGTCCTGCGTCGCGCCTTCGTGGCCGTGGTTGCAGCTGTAGTTGTAGTCCGGCCCGTCGCGGTTTTCCTCGCCGTTGGCCTCGTTGTGCTTTTCGTCGTAGCTGACCAAGTCGTTCAAGGTGAATCCGTCATGCGCGGTGATGAAGTTGATCGATGCATAGGGTTTGCGGCCACGGCGGTTGAACAGGTCTGACGAGCCGGTGAGGCGCGTCGCCAGCTCCGGCAGGCGGCCTTCGTCGCCGCGCCAGAAGGCGCGCAGCGTGTCGCGGAAACGGTCGTTCCATTCCGCCCAGCCCGGCGGAAATCCGCCCATCTGGTAGCCGCCGGGGCCGAGGTCCCAGGGCTCGGCGATCAGCTTCACGCGGCTCAGCATGGGATCCTGGCCGCATACGTCCAGAAAGCCGCCGCCCTGGTCGAAGCCATGCCACTCGCGCCCGAGGATGGTGGCCAGGTCGAAGCGGAAGCCGTCCACGCGCATGTCGCCGGCCCAGTAGCGCAGCGAATCGGTGACCAGCTGCAGCACGCGCGGATGGCTGAGGTTGAGCGTGTTGCCGGTGCCGGTGTCGTTGATGTAGTAGCGCGGGTCGTCCGCCAGCCGGTAGTAGCTGGCGTTGTCGATGCCGCGCAGCGAGAGCGTGGGCCCGTTCTGGTTGCCTTCGGCGGTGTGGTTGTAGACCACGTCCAGCAGCACCTCCAGGCCCGCGTCGTGCAGGTGGGCCACCATCTCCTTGAACTCGTTGACGGTGGAGGTGGCCATGTAGCGCGGCTGCGGCGCGAAGAAGGCCAGCGTGTTGTAGCCCCAGTAATTGCGCAGCCCCAGGTCCAGCAGGTATTTGTCGTCGATGAAGGCATGCACCGGCATCAGCTCCACCGCCGTCATGCCCTGGCGGCGGATGTAATTGACCACCTCCTTCACCGCCATGCCGGCAAAGGTGCCGCGCAATTCCTCCGGCACGCGTGGGTGCCGCATGGTGTAGCCGCGCACGTGGGTTTCGTAGATGACGGTGCGGTCCCAGGGAATCATGGGCCGCCGTTCGCGTCCCCAGGTGAAGGCCGGATCGATCACCAGCGCCTTGGGCACGTAGCGCGCGCTGTCGCGTTCGTCGAAGCTCAGGTCGCCATCGGGATGGCCGATGACGTAGCCGAACAGCGCATCGTTCCAGATCAGTTCGCCCACCAGCTGCTTGGCGTAAGGGTCGATCAGCAGCTTGTGCGGATTGAAGCGATGGCCGGCCTCGGGATCGTACGGGCCGTGCACGCGGTAGCCGTTGCGCTGGCCGGGGCGTGCATCGGGCAGATAGCCGTGCCATACCTCGTCGGTGTGCTCGGGCAGGGCGAGGCGTTCGGTCTCGCGGCCCTGTTCGTCGAACAGGCAAAGCTCCACGCGCGTGGCGTGCGCGGAAAAGAGCGCGAAGTTCACGCCCAGGCCATCCCAGGTCGCGCCCAGCGGAAAAGGCATGCCCTCGCGGATGCGCGACGGCCGCCGGGCAGGCTGGGGCTCCGCGTCATGCACATCGATACCCGCCATCGGCGTCACTCCTTGTCCGGGTCTTTCAACGGCTGGCTGCCGGTGTCGGCGGTGTCCTCGCTGGCCTGGATAAGGCGCTCGGCCATCTTCCAGTGACGTTCTTCCTGCCCTTGCGGGCAGCCCTCCGATTCCCAGATGCGGTGCGCCATCTGGCGGATGCGTTCCTCGCGTTGCTTGGGGTCGGTCATGAATCCTCCGGTTGCGCATGCAGGACGGCGACGGGCCATTCGGCGAACAGCGTGCTTACGGGCCAGCCGCCTTCATCGTCCGGCGTGACGGCTTCGCTACTCAGCGCCGAGCGATAGCGCCACGAGCCGGGCAGGGCCGGCAGGCGCGTGCCTTGCCAGGCGACGGCTGGCACGCGCGGCACGGTGGCTGCGCTCATCCAGCGCATGCAGTGGCGAGGCACGGCCACCAGCAGCGCGTTGTCGCCATGCCGCCGCGCGAAGGCCAGCACGTGATCCGATGCCGCGCCCTGCGCCAGCCATGGCTGGTAGTCGCCTTGCCCGAACACCTGCGGCATCGCATGCCGCGCCGCGAGCAGACGCTGGATCAACACCTGTTTGATGGCGCCATCGCGGAATCGTTCAAGCCGTTCGCTGGTCGATGCCTCCACCGACAGGCTGCGATGCCGCGCTTCGTAGTCGACCGGTGCGCGGTTGTCCGGATCCACCAGCGACAGATCCCAGTAGTCGCATCCCTGATAGAGATCGGGCACGCCCGGCAAAGTGTGGCGCAAGGTCACGCTGACCAGTCCGTTGAGCGCACCGGCCGTATCCAGCTCGCGCGCCAGGCGATGCACGTCGTGCCGCACGTCGGCCAGCTCGTTCGCGTCGAACAGTCGCCGCACCAGTTCGGTCGCGGCACTTTCATAGGCTACCTGCGGGGACGTCCAATGCGTGTGCAGGCGTGCTTCACGCAGCGCCTTGATCCACCAGCGCTGGATACGCTCTTTATAGGCGGCTTCGCCGTCGCTGGCGGCATCCAGCGGCCACGCGCCGACCACGGTCTGCAGCAGCATCGCCAGGTCGCCTTTTGCCAGCACGGGCGCTGTTGCGTGGAGGCGCGGCATCCAGCGCGCCAGTGCGTTCGTCCAGCGCGCGGGCATTTCGCTGAGCGCGGCGAGACGCGCACGCACGTCCTCGCCGCGCTTGTGGTCGTGCGTGGCGGTGGCGGTCAGTGCGCGCGGCGCGATGGTGGCGCGCTGCTCCATGTCGTGATGGAAGCTGTCCGCGTCCATCGCGAAGCGCGCAGGGTCGCTGCCCACCTCGTTGCGCGACAGCCACACGCCATAGCGATAGAAGGCCGTGTCCTCCACCGCCTTGGCCGCGAGCGGCGCGGATAACTGCTCGAAGCGGCGACGCGCCTGCGCAACCCGTTCGGACGGCATTGCGTCGCCTTCGCCACGCCCAAGCAGCAGCGAGCGCAACCAGTGGCGCAGATCGGCGCCATCCGGATGGCCATGAACATCGGCCGCATCGAACGCCTGCGCCAGCATCCGGGCGTCCTGCGTGGACGGCGCCGCACCCACGGTATAGCTGCGATAGACCGGCAGCTCGGCCAGCACGTCGGCGCAGGCGCGTTCCAGCGCGGCGGGCGTGTAGTCGCCATGCTCCGGCGCCGATGCAAGGCAGTCCTGCAGGGCGCGCATGCAGCGGGTGAAATCGGCATGCAGGCCGCGATGCAGCCATTGCCGCCGGGCAAGCCGTTCCTCCAGCATGAACGATGTGGTTCGGCCGCTCAGCGAGCGCCAGCTGCGTCTGAGCGCAGGTGCGGACAAGGGGTCGTGCAGCACGGCGCCGATGCGATCCATCATCTCGTAGCCCGTGGTGCCGTCCGTGGGCCAATCCGTCGGCAGCTGCTCGTCGCCGCGCAGGATCTTTTCGACATGGAGGCTCGGGCGCATCGCATCCGCGCGCGGGGCCACGGCGGCATCCATCGCCTCGCGCAATCGCGAGAGATAGGCACGCGGATCGGCAAGGCCATCCACGTGGTCGATGCGCAGGCCATCGACAAGGCCCTCGGCCAGCCAGCGCAGCGGCAGCGCGTGCACGGCGTCGAACGCCTCATCGCAGGTCATGTCGAGCGCGACGAGGCCGTCGATGTCGAAGAAGCGCCGATAGTTCACCGCATCGCTGCTGCTGCGCCACCAGGCGAGGCGATACGGTTGCCGGCACAGCAGCTGCCGCAGGGCGGCGGCGTTTGCGCATGCTTCCGGAGGCGTGTCGTGCATGGCCAGCGGCAGCGTCCAGTCGTCGTGCACCAGCAGGGTTTCGCCGTCGCGTGGTTCGACGCGCAGTTCGCCCCGCGCAAGTACCTCGCTCAGCGGTGCGGTGAGCCAGGGCAGCCACACGCGGCCCGGCGAGGCGGGCGAGTCCCAGTCGATATCGAAATGGCGCGCGTAACGGCTGTGGCGTCCATGGCGCAGCACATCCCACCACCACGGGTTGCGCGCATCGGCGGCCATGTGGTTGGGCACGATGTCGAGGATGGCGCCCATGCCGTGATCGCGCAGCGCGGCGCCCAGCGCGCGCAGGCCGGCTTCGCCGCCGCGCTCCGGACACACCACGCCGGGATCGATGACGTCATAGCCATGCGTGGAGCCCGGCCGCGCACGGGCAATAGGTGAGAGATACAGGTGGCTGACACCTAGGCGCTGGTAATAGGGCACCTGGGCGGCAGCGGCATGCAGGTCGAAGCCGGCGTGCAGTTGCAGCCGCACCGTGGCGCGCAGTTCAGGCATGCGCGACCGCCTTGCGCTGGCGCGCCACCAGGCGCAACGAGGCGGCAAGTCGCGGGCGTCGCCAGTTCAGGCGGCGTCGCCAGTTGGGATGCTGGTGATGCAGCGTGCCCGGCAGGTTGGGTTGTTCGCGCTCGCCGAGCAGGTCTTCCAGCGGAAACAGGGCCAGCGGCGACGGGCTCGCCGCGACGGCGCGCAACGCGGCCTGCCGTGGCGTGCGTGCACGGAAGCGCGCCAGCATGCGATCGAGCTGGGCGATGTCCGCGGCGCGGCGCGATTTCGCGATGATCCGCTGCGGCTCGGGCCACTGCTGGATGCGCGACAACTGCTCGATATCGCATCCTTCCCGCCAGCCTTCCAGCGGCGGCAGGTCATGCGTGCTGCTCATGGCGACGGCATCGCTGCGCCAGCGCGACGGGTCGAGAAAGCGCCCCGGCGCATCGCGGCAGAACGGCAGCACGTCCATGCCCATGACGCCGCTGGCCGCCAGCGTGGCGCGCAGGTCGGGCGGCACGGTGCCCAGGTCCTCGCCGATCACCACGGCATGGCGCAGCCACGATTCCAGCGCGAGCAGGCCCAGCAGGTCGTGAAGCGGATAACGCACATAGCCGCCCTCGCGCGGCGAGCGACCCTCCGGCACCAACCAGACACGGGCCCAGCCCAGGATGTGGTCGATGCGCAGGCCGCCGCCGCGGCTCATCATCCGCGCGAGCAGATCGCGGATGGGCTGGTAGCCGCAACGTCGCAGTGCATGGGGCGCATAGGCGGCCAAACCCCAATCCTGGCCGTCGGGGTTGAAGGCATCGGGCGGTGCGCCCAGGCGCGCGCCGCTCACCACCAGATGCCGGTGCTGCCACGCCTCGCTGCCGGAAGGAGAGAAGCCGGCGGCAAGATCCCAGATCAGGCCGATCGCCTGGCCTTGCTCGCGCAGCCGGCGCTGCGTGTCGTCCCAGCATGCCGCGGTCAGCCACTGCGCGAAGCATTCCAGTTGCACGTCTTCGGCGTGCTCGCGCGCGAGGGCATCGAGATCGCCATGCAGATGGTGGCGCCATCGGCGCCAGTCGGTCGATTCGCCGCGCTCGCGCGCCTGGCGCTGCCTCACCACGAAGGCGGCGTGACGCGTCAGTGCCGGGCCACGGCGCTGCACGAAGAAATCCAGCTGACGGCGTATGTGCGCGGCGCGTCCCCAGCGCGTGAACAGGCTCTTCCACACCGACTGGCGCATCCGGTCCTGCGCGATCCAGTCGATCCGCGGCCGGCGCTCTTCGCGTGCCCAGGCCGCGGTCTGGCCGCTGTGTTCGAGCGCATCCTGGAACGCCTCGTTGCCGGTGATCTGGTACGGAGCCACCTGCAAGGTGTCGAGCCAGGCGCGATGCGAAGGCGAGTACGGGCTGAAATGAGCATCGATGGGCCCGTGCGCGTGCAGCGGGCTCAAGGCCACGGCGCTGCCGCCGGCCTCCGACACGCGCTGCCCGAGTTCGCACGCGGCGAGGCTGCCGCCCAGGCCGCCGTTGCCGTCGCTGCGCAAGCCGTAGACCTGCACGGCCACGCCCCAGCTTCGCGGTGCGTCGCAACCGGTGAGATCGGCGACGCTCCGGCAGCGCAACGGCGCGACGGCCAGCTGGCGATCCGCGCGACCCGGCATCGCCTGTGCGTAGTAGCCGGGTTGTTCCGGCGCCAGCGCGCGGCCATGCGTGTCCGTGATCAGCGGCACCTCGCGTCCGCTCTGCAGGTCGAACAACGATGTCGTGCTGGATGCGTCATCCAGCGGCATGCCCGCGCGCACGACATCGAGTCCTGCCGGCGCCTCCGCATCGTGATCCGCGAGCAGGTCCAGCAAGGCGGCCACGGTGTCGTCCGCCAGGGTACGCGCCGTGCCCTGGGCATCGACCCAATGCACTTCGATGCCCGCTTTCCGGGCGCGGCTGTGCAGCGTGTCTGCCGTCATGGGGAGGGCTCGTGCCAGGCGGCGAGGCTGGCCGGCGGCAGCGTTTCGGTGTCCTCGCTCACGCGCGCCGCTTCCAGGTGCACGCGGGTGGCGGAGCCGCCAGGATGGAAACGCAGCGCCTGCTCGCCGGCATTGAACGCCAGCGTCCACACGGAACCATCGCCAAGCCGCCAGCGTGCCGCCAGGGCGCGCGCGCCGAGGATGTCCGCGCCCAGCGCGCGGCTGTCGGCAAGCGCGGGCACCAGATGCTGCATGCGCAGCTCCATCAGGTGGCGGAACCAGCGACGCGTCGCCTGCGCATCGACGGTGTGCGCATCCGCGGGGCGCGAGGCCTCGAAGGTGGACAGCGCATTGGGGTCGGGTATCGCCGCGCGCCGCTCAGGGTCGGCAAAGCCCGAGAACGCGGCGAACTCGTTGCGCCGCCCGTCGCGCACCATGGCGGCGAGTTCGTCGTGGTAATCGGTGAAGTAGTAGAAGGGCGTGGCGCAGCCCCATTCGTCGCCCATGAAGAACAGCGGAACCATCGGGCAGAGCGCCACCAGCGCCATCGCCGCGCGCCAGCGGTCGCGGTCGATCAGCGCGATCAGCCGCTCGCCGAAAGGGCGGTTGCCGATCTGGTCGTGATTCTGCAGGAACAGCACGAACGCCGTGGGTGGAAGCCCGCCGCTGGGCTGGCCGCGCCGCCGGCCATGGCGGTCGCGCTGGCCCTGGAAGGCGAAGCCTTCGCCCAGCACGCGCACCAGTTGCGTCAACGGGCGCCGCGCGAAGTGGGCGTAGTAGCCCTCGTGCTCGCCGGTCAGCAGCACGTGCAGGGCGTTGTGGCCGTCGTCGTTCCATTGCGCGGTGTAGGGCGCGGGCAGCAGGCGCGCGTCGTTGTTCTCGTTCTCCAGCACCAGGTGCACATGCCGGCCGGATGGCACGCGGCAGCGAATCTCGTCGGCCAATTGCAGCAGGAACGACGCCGGGCGAATGGCGTGCACGGCGTCCAGGCGCAGGCCGTCCATGCGGTATTCGAGCAGCCACATCAGCGCGTTGTCGATGTAGAACCGCCGCACGCTGGCCTGACGGAAATCGATGGCGTCGCCCCAGGGCGTGCGCAGGTCGCTGCGGAAGAAGCGCGGCGCGTAACGCGGCAGCGCGTTGCCGCTGGGTCCCAGGTGGTTGTAGACCACGTCCAGCAGCACCATCAGGCCCAGCGCATGCGCCGCATCCACCAGCGCCTTGAGTTGCTCGGGCGTGCCGTAGCTGGCTTCGGGCGCATAGGGCAGCACGCCGTCGTAGCCCCAGTTGCGCTGGCCGGGAAACTCGCCGACCGGCATCAGTTCGATCGCCGTGTAGCCGGCGTCGCGCCATTCCGGCAGGCGTTGCCGCACGGCGTCGAAGCCGCCCAGCGCGCCGACGTGCACCTCGCATATTACGGCCTCGTGCCAGGGCCGGCCTTGCCAATCGTCGTGTTGCCAGCGGTAACCCTGTGGATCGACCACGACGCTGGGGCCATCCACGTCGCCTTGCTGCGCGCGCGAGGCGGGATCGGGAACTTCGACGCCATCGACGCGGAAGCGATACGCCGTTCCCGCGCGCGCGTCCGTCCGGCACGCATGCACGCCATGGCCGATGGCGCGCATGGAACCCACGTCGTTGCCGGTGACGAGCATGACCTCGCCGGCAGCCGGCGCCCACAGGCGAAATTCCACATGGCCATCGGACAGCGGCGCGGCGCCCCAGCATGCCCTGGCCATCAGGCGTCCTCCGCGCGCAGAATCAGGGTGGAAAGCGGCGGCAGCAGCAAGGCCAGCGATTGCCCGTGGCCATGCAGCGGTTGCGGCCCGGTGTGCACGATGCCGCCGTTGCCGAGGTTGGAGCCGCCGTAGAAGGCGCTGTCGGTATTGCACAGCTCGCGCCAGCGGCCGGCTTCGGGCACGCCCAGGCGATAGTCCATGCGCGGCTCCGGCGTGAAATTGCTCACCACCAGCACGGGCGGCGCGCCGTCTTTTCCGTGACGCACGAAGGCGTACACCGATTGCAGATGGTCGTCGGCCACGATCCATTGGAACGCTTCGGCGGCGTCGTCTGCCTCGTGGAGCGCGGGCTCGTTGACCAGCACGCGATTGAGATCGGCCACCAGCTGGCGCACGCCCTCGTGCATGGGGTCGTCGCGCAGCCGCCAGTCCAGCGTGTCGTCGTGGTTCCATTCGTTCCACGCCGCCAGTTCGCCGCCCATGAACAGCAGCTTCTTGCCTGGGTGCCCCCACATGAAGCCGTAATAGGCGCGCAGGTTGGCGAAGCGCTGCCAGCGGTCGCCGGGCATGCGCTGCAGCAGCGAGCCCTTGCCGTGAACCACTTCGTCATGGGAAAGCGGCAGGATGAAGCGCTCGCTGTGCGCGTACGTCATGCCAAAGGTCATGTCGTGATGGTGGAAGCGCCGGTGGATCGGGTCGCGCTGCATGTAGTGCAGCGTGTCGTGCATCCACCCCATGTTCCACTTGTGGCTGAAGCCGAGCCCGCCGTGCTCCGCCGGCGCGGTCACGCCGGCCCACGCGGTGGATTCCTCGGCGATGACGAGTGCGCCGGGGTAGTGCTCGTTCACCCTTCGGTTCAGTTCCCGCAGCAGGCCGATGGCCTCGAAGTTCTCCCTGCCGCCGAGATGATTGGGCACCCACTGGCCATCGTCGCGGCTGTAGTCGCGATAGAGCATGCTCGCCACCGCGTCGATGCGCAGGCCATCCACGTGGAAACGCTCCAGCCAGGTCAGCGCGCTGCCGATCAGGTACTGCGCCACCTCGCGGCGGCCGTAGTTGTAGATCAGCGTGTGCCAGTCATGATGAAAGCCCTCGCGCGGGTCGGCGTGCTCGTACAGCGCCGTGCCGTCGAAACGCACCAGCCCATGCGCATCGTCGGGAAAATGCGCGCCCACCCAATCCACGATCACGCCGATGCCGGCCACGTGGCAGGTGTCCACGAAGCGCGCGAAGGCGGCCGGGCTGCCCAGCCGCGAGGTGGGCGCATACATGCCCAACGGCTGATAGCCCCAGGAGCCGCCAAAGGGATGCTCGCTCACCGGCAACAGCTCGATGTGGGTGAAGCCAAGCTCCTGCACGTAGGGCACCAGCGTATCGGCGAGCGCATTCCAGTCCGTATCGCGGCCAACCGCATGCTGCCAGGAAGGCGCATGCACTTCGTAGATGGAAATGGGTGCTGCCGGGCCCTGGCTTTGCTGTCGGCGCGCCATCCAGTGCGTGTCGTGCCATTTGATGCGCGAGGGATCGGCCACCACCGATGCCGAGGCAGGCGGCCGCTCCATCTGCTGGGCGTACGGGTCGGCCTTGAGCGGCAGCAGGTGTCCGCGGCGATCGAGCAGCTCGTACTTGTAGCGGGCGCCGGTTTCGACGCCGGGCACGAAGATCTCCCACACGCCGGCCTGGTGGCGCAGTCGCATCACATGCCGGCGGCCATCCCAGCCGTTGAAGTCGCCGACCACGGAAACGCGCTTCGCGTTGGGCGCCCACACCGCGAACCGCACGCCATCGACGCCCTCGATCGACATCACGTGGGCGCCGAGTACCTGTTCGGGATGAATCAGCTGGCCCTGATGAAACGCCTGCAACGTCGCGTCATCGAGCAGGGTAGGGAAGGCGTAGGCGTCGCGGCAGCGCTGCATGTGCCCGGGCCATTGCACGCGCAGCACGTAGTGCCCCGGCGGATGCGTGCCTTCCGCCACGAAGATGCCGGGGGGACGTTCGCGCGCCGTCGCCCATTCGCTGCCGTCCTGGCATTCGACGATGACCTTGCGCGCGCCGGGCAGGCATGCGCGCACCACCCAGCGGTCGCCATGCCGGTGCGGACCCAGCCAGGCGAACGGATCGGTGTGTTGGCCTTCGGCCAGGTGGGCCAGTTTCGACGCTTCGGTGCTCGCTTCGGATGTCATGGCGGTTGCGGAGCCCAACGCCATGGTCAGGCCGCCGCCGGTTGCGCCATGGCCCTTCCGTACAACGCGCTGTACTTCCGCGCCGAGTGCTCCCAGCCGTGCTTGAGCGCCATCGCGGCGTGGCGCATGGCGCTCATCAGCTCCGGCTCGTCATGGATGCGGAAGGCGCGCGCCAATGCCTTGCGCAGCTCCGATGCGCACGAGTCGGCAAACAGCAGGCCGGTGACGCCATCCTCGATGGTGTCGACCAAGCCGCCCGTGGCGTGCGCAATCGGCAGGCTGCCATAGGCCTGGGCGTACATCTGGCTGAGGCCGCAGGGTTCGAAACGCGAAGGCATCAGCAGGAAATCGGAACCGGCGAACATGCGTCGCGCCACCGCCTCGGTAAAGCCGATATGGGCCGCGATGCGTCCGGGGAAGCGCCGCGCCAGCCGCCGCACGGCCGCTTCCATGTCCGCGTCGCCGCAGCCGATCAAGGCGAGCTGGCCGCCGGCGCGCACGATCTGCGCGCCCACCTCGCACACCAGGTCGATGCCCTTTTGCGCCACCATGCGCGCCACGAAGGCAAACAGCGGACCCTTGTGTGGCTCCAGTCCCATCTCGGCGCACAGCGCCAGGCGCGCGAGTCGGCGAATGCTGTCGGGGTCGCGATCCGGGGCGAGCGGAAGCGCGGGGTCGCGCTCGATGTTCCAGCTGTCGTCGATGCCATTGACGATGCCCACCAGCCGGCCCTGCGACGCGCGACGATGCAGCATGGCGTGCATGCCCATGCCTTGCGACGCCTGCGTGATCTGCTGCGCGTAATGCCCGCTCACCGTGGTGAGCATGTCGGCCTGCAGCAGGCCCGCGCGCAGGAACGAAAGCTGGCCGTGGTAATCCGCATCGCCCGCCCAGGACGGAATGCCCAGGCTTTCCTTGAGTTCCAGCGGAAACAGGCCCTGGTGCGCCAGGTTGTGAATGGTCAGCAGGCAGGGCGTGGCGTAGCCGTGCCAGCGCAGGTAGGACGGCGCCAGCGCGGTGGGCCAATCGTTGAGATGCAGCAGGTCAGGGCGCCAGCCCAGCCCGGCGCTGCCCGCGCCGATCTGCGCCGCGGCCATGGACAGCAGCGCGAAGCGCACGGCGTTGTCGCCCCAGTCTTCGCCGCTGGGAGACAGGTAAGGCGAGCCCACGCGCTCGAACAAGGATGTTTCCCGCACCACGTAGATGCCCAGGCCATCCTCCGTGCAACCGCGGCCGATGCGCGCGGCCGGCAGGCCCGCGACCGGGCGCGTCCAGCCTTCCCAGCGCAGGCCGCGGATATTTTCCAGCACCGACGGATATCCCGGGACCAGCACGCGCACGTCGTGCCAGCGGGACAGCGCGCGCGGCAGCGCGGCGGCGACGTCGCCAAGTCCGCCCGTCTTGACGAAGTCGGCGATTTCCGTGGTGACGAAAAGCGCGGACGAGCCACCGCGACGCACGTCGGCGATGGGGCTGGCGCGAAGCGCCGGGCTTCGCCGCGCGGCGCTCCGGTCGGGTCGCGTGGAACGCGTGAGTAGGGCCTGTTTCATCGAAGAGTTCTCGCGCCGGCAGTCGTGTCCTGCGGGCTGTCGGTGATTGCGTGGGCGAAACGCGATGCGGCTTTTGGCATGCAGCGCTGATGAGCCACGTTAGGAATCGGCGCATCAACGACGCGTCGAAAAGATGTACACGCATGGCGATTTCTTCGCCTTCGCCGAAGGCATCCGCGCGGCGCAGTGTCAACGCGAACGTGTCGCGAAGCGTGCGCCCTGGCGATGCGCATGCCGATGCTGGTCACGCGAGCGAAGCCTTTGCGCTGCCCGCATGAAGACGACATGACAGGCACGGCATATTCACATCTGCCTGACGCGGCCATGGCTGTAGTTCAGCGACAGCAACGGAACAACCCGGTGAAGGCATGGCAAGACCCAAACGCGGACCTGGCGCAGGCTCGGTGATCATGATCGACGACGACGAGGTCCTTGCGCGGGCTGCCGGCGATTACCTGGAGATACAGCAGTACAGCGTGGACTACGCGTATGACGGCATCACCGGATTCCATCTCGCCGGAAGCAATGAGTACGACGCCATCATCCTCGACGGCTCCATGCCGGGCATGGACGGCATCGAGGTATGCCGGCGCCTGCGGCGCGAGAACAAGAGCTCCGCGCCCATCCTCATGCTCACCGCCCGCTCCGATCTGGACGAGAAGGTGAAGGCGTTCGACGCCGGCGCCGACGACTACCTCTGCAAGCCTTTCGACCTGCGCGAGCTCAACGGGCGTCTCAAGGCCCTGATACGGCGCGCACGCCAGCGGGTGTCGCAGAACGTGCTGCGCGTGGCGGACCTGGAATTCGACACCGGTACGCTGATCGTGCGCCGCGCCGGCCAGTCGATCACGCTCACGCCGGTCGCGCTGCGCATCCTGGAGGTGCTGATGCGCGAATCGCCCAAGCTGGTGACGCGCCAGCGCATCGAGCACGAGGTATGGGGCGAGAACCTGCCGGATTCGGATACCTTGCGATCCCACCTTTACGCACTTCGCTGCGCCATCGACAAGCCGTTCGGCCGGCCGCTGCTGCACACCATGGCCTCGTACGGCTATAGGCTTTGCGATCTGTCGAACTAGAGTTTCGACGCGATCCGCGTTGCCTCATCTTGTGTTGAATAGGCAAGCGGACGCGACCATGCGCGGCTAACGACACGGCCCGCGCGCTTTCACAAACATGCAGACACGTTTCATGGCGGTCTGACGCCGGGCCTCACGGCGATTGGTCAAGCTGCTCCCGTGATCGCGATGCGCACCGCGATCGCACTCCTTTCCCCGGGTGCGCTTGAGGTAACGACATGGCTAACACGAACCAGGGCAATCGCGGTGGCGATCACGCCTCCCACGAGCAGCACGTCAAGGCTGGCCAGCAGAGCCACAAGAACGACGACAACAAGCAGGCGGGCTCCAGCCAGGAATCCGGCGGGCAGCGCGGCGGAAGCCACGAGCAGCATGTAAAGGCAGGCCAGCAGAGTCACAAGAACGACTGACTTCTGAACCACTGACTTTCGGGCGGCTCCGCGGAGCCGCCTCGTCTTTTTTCGCCAGCAGACGGCGTTGCGTTCAACCCGGATCCACCGTATGTCACGCGCACTCGACCGGATATGCATCAACGCCCTGCGTTGCCTGTCGATCGACATGGTGCAGAGGGCCAACAGCGGGCATCCCGGCCTGCCGCTCGGCGCGGCGCCAATGGCTTACGTGCTGTGGACGCGCTGGCTGAAGTTCCATCCGGGCAATCCGCAATGGTTCGACCGGGATCGTTTCGTGCTGTCCGCTGGACATGGCTCCGCACTGCTCTACAGCCTGCTGTACCTGACCGGTTATGCGCTGACCCTCGACGACCTCAAGTCGTTCAGGCAGTGGGGCAGCCGCACGCCCGGGCATCCGGAGCGCGGTCACACGCCGGGCGTGGAAGTCACCACGGGACCGCTGGGGCAGGGCATGGCGAACGCCGTGGGCATGGCGATGGCGGAGGCGCAGTTGGCCGCCCGCTACAACCGCGCGGGCCACGCCGTGATCGACCACTGCACCTACGCCCTGGTCAGCGATGGCGACCTGATGGAAGGCGTCGCCGCCGAGGCGGCCTCGCTGGCCGGGCATCTCAGGCTCGGCAAGCTGATCTGCCTTTACGACGACAACGCCGTGACGCTTTCCGCCGGCACGGACATGGTGTTTTCCGAAGACACGCGACGGCGATTCGAGGCCTATGGCTGGCACACCGTTCGCGTGCGTGATGGCAACGACATCGCCGCGATCGATGCCGCGCTTGAGGTCGCACGCGCGAAGCATGGGCGGCCCAGCCTGATTATCGTGCGCACCCATCTGGGTTATGGATCGCCCGAGCAGGACAAGTTCAAGGCGCACGGCTCACCGCTCGGCGCGGAGGGCGTGCGAAGGACGAAGATGAAACTGGGCTGGCCGCTGAAGCCCGATTTCTGGGTACCCGACGAAGCGCTGGATCACTTTCGCCAGTCGCTGGCGCGCGGCGCGGAGTGGGAGTCGTCATGGCAGGCCAGAATGAGCGCCTACGCCGATGCGTTTCCCGCGCTGCATGAAGAGTTGCAGTCCTTGCTGCGCGGCGAACTCGCTGAGTCGTGGGACGCGGATATCCCTTCGTTCTCGGCCGATGCCAAGGGCATGGCCACGCGCGAGGCGTCCAGCAAGGTGGTGAACGCCTTCGTCGCACGGACGCCCGAACTCACCGGCGGCTCCGCCGATCTGGATCCTTCCACCAAGACGACATTGAACGGGCAGGGCGACTTCAATCCACCGTCCACGAAGGCGGCGGACCAACAGGGCTCGGATGCGGCGGGCTGGTCGTATCGGGGTCGCAACCTGCATTTCGGCGTGCGCGAACACGCCATGGCCGCCATCGTCAACGGAATCGCCGCGCATGGTGGCCTGGTGCCGTTCGGGTCCACCTTCCTGATCTTCTCCGACTACATGCGCCCGCCGATACGGCTGGCGGCGCTGATGGGCCTGCACGTCATCCACGTCTTTACCCACGACAGCATCGGCCTGGGCGAGGACGGTCCCACGCACCAGCCGGTGGAGCAGCTGGCCAACCTGCGCGCCATTCCACGCCTCATCACCATCCGTCCTGCCGACGCCAACGAAGTGGCGGTGGCATGGCGCGTCGCCATGGAAACGCGCGAGCAGCCGGTGGCTCTCGTGCTCACTCGGCAGAACGTACCCACCCTGGATCGGGAGCAGCTTGCCTCCGCGGATGGTTTGCGCCGTGGCGCCTACGTGCTGCGCGATGCACCCGACGGCACGCCGCAACTGATCCTTGTCGCTTCGGGTTCCGAGGTCTGCCTGATCGTCGAGGCGGCGGAACGGCTGCAGGAGGACGGCGTGGCCGTGCGCTGCGTGTCCATGCCGAGCTGGGAACTGTTCGAGTCGCTGCCGCAGTCCGAACGCGACGAGGTGCTGCCTCCCTCCGTGCCCGCGCGCCTGGCCGTTGAACTGAGCGTGCGCCAGGGCTGGGACCGATACATCGGCCCCGCCGGTGACATGCTCGGCATCGAGCGCTTCGGCGCGTCCGCCCCTGCGGATGTGCTGCTGAAGGCCTATGGCTTTACCGTGGATGCGATCTGCGACAGGGCCAGGGCCTTGCTGGAGGCGCGATAAGGCTGGGCTGCCGTTGTGACGGCGTGTCGCCTCAAGGCGGCGCGGTCGGGAACCACAGCGTGAAGCGCGTCGTGCCACTGGGCTCGCTTTCCGCCGTCACGCGCCCGCCGTGAAGGTCCAGGATGCTGCGCACGATCGACAGGCCCAATCCCGCGGAGTGGGCCGAATCGCCGCGCGCGCGGTCGACGCGGTAGAAGCGGTCGAACAGCTTGTCCAGGTGCTCCGGGGCGATGCCGTCGCCCGGGTTTTCGACCAGGATGCGTATCGCCCCTGGTGCTTCCTCCACCCGCACGTCGATGGCATGGTGTCGCGGGGTGTAGCGCAGGGCGTTGGAAAGCAGGTTGCCCACGGCGCGGCGGAAAAGATCGCGATCCGCCAGCAGGCGCGCATGACCGGCGACGCGGATGTCCACCTCGGCATCGGCCGCGATGCCCTCGAAGTAATCGCCGATGAGCTGCAGCTCGTCGCCCACGTCGAACACGCTGCGCTGCAGGGCAAACTGGGGGCTCTCCGCCCGCGCCAGGAAAAGCACGTTCTCGATCATGCGGCTGACGCGGTCGCACTCCTCGATGTTGGAGCCGAGCAGGGCCTGGTATTCCTCCGAGGTGCGCGGCCGCGTCAGGGCCACTTCGTTGGTGCCGCGCAGGTTGCCGATGGGGGTGCGCAAGTCGTGGGCCAGGTCCACGGTGAATCGCCATACGCGCGAGAAGCCTTCCTCCAGCCGGGAAAGCATGTCGTTGAGCGTGGCAGTCAACGCATGCAATTCCGGCGGCGCGTTGCTCGCCGACAGCCGCGTGCCCAGGTTGTGGGCCGATATGGTGGCCGCCTGGCCGGCCAGTGTTCTCAGCGGCCGCAGCGCCTGCCGGATCAGCAGATAGCCCAGCAGGATGGCCGCAGCCATGCCGGCGAGAAGACGGCGCACCATGTCGCGCTGGTAGTGCCGCAACAGCAACTGCCGATCGGCCAGCGAGCGGGCGACGATGATGGTGATGAGCGTGCCGTCCTGCAGTTTCCCGGCGGCGGCCATGCCGCGCACGGTATCGCCGTGCGTATCGCGTAACGACTCGAGCATGGTGGGCACGAGTCGCTGGTCGGGCGCGATGGTGTCCGGAAAGGCGAGGGGAAGATGCAGCGGGTTGTGGTCGACCAGGGTTTGTCCGTCGCTGCCGGTGATGCGCAGTGCGTTGCTGGCGTCGCCCAGCACGCTGATCACCAGGCGATCCTGATGCGCCACCAGGTCCGGCAAGGCGGCGAACTCGCCCGCCAGCCGGCGCAGGTGGCGCGCGGACAGCACAAGATTCGTTTCGTCCTGCTCGATGATGCGCTGCGATGCGGCCTTGAACAGCAGCACACCCACCAGGGCGAAGCTCGTCGTCGTCACCAGCGTGAAAATAAGGGTGAGCCGCGCGGTGAGCGAAAGCGTGCGCATCACGCGTCCTCGCGCTCGTCGTCCAGCACGTAGCCCATGCCGCGCACGGTGTGGATGAGCTTGACGCCGTAACCCTCGTCCACCTTCGCGCGCAGCCGCCGGATGGCGACCTCGACCACGTTGGTGTCGCTGTCGAAATTCATGTCCCAGACGTAGGAGGCGATCTGCGCGCGGCTCAGCACCTCGCCGCGGCGCCTCGCCAACAGTTGCAGCAGGGAGAATTCGCGCGGCGTCAGGTCGATGCGCTGTCCGTTCCGGCGCACGCGGCGGCGCACGGCATCGATCTCCAGGTCGCCGATGCGCATGTGTTCGATGTCCCGCGGCGGTCCACGGCGGAGCAGGGTGCGGATGCGTGCCAGCAGTTCGACGAAGGCAAATGGCTTGACCAGATAGTCGTCGCCGCCCAGCTCCAGGCCGCGTACGCGTTCCTCCAGCTCATCGACGGCGGTGAGCAAGAGCACAGGTACGTCCTTCTTCTCGCGCAACCGCCGCAGCACTTCCCAGCCATCCATGCCCGGCAGCATGACGTCGAGGACGAGCAGATCGTAATCCTCCTCCAGCGCCTGGTGGAGGCCGTCGATGCCATTGGCGACCACGTCCACGGTAAAGCCGGATTCCTCGAGTCCCTTCTTCAGGTACTCGCCGGCCTTCTTCTCGTCTTCGATCACCAGCAGGCGCATGGGGCCTCCCGTATTGCCTGGGCCGGATCATAGCCGCACGGCCCGGCGGAGCGTGATTACAGAATCGTCAGGAACCTGTCAGGGCCCGGCAAGCGCCCAAAACATAGGCTTTGCCGCGACCTGTCCTGGTGGTGGCGAGGTGACTCATGTGGATCGTTCAACTGGCGCTACGGCGGCCTTACACCTTCATTGTCGTGGCGCTGCTGCTCGCGGTGCTGGGGCCGTTGATGGTGCTGCGCACGCCGACCGACATCTTTCCCAACATCAACATTCCGGTGCTGAGCATCGTGTGGTCGTACAACGGCTTCTCCGCCGACGACATGGCCAACCGCATCACCACGCCCTATGAGCGCGCGCTGACCTCGGACGTGGACAACATCGAGCACGTGGAATCGCAGACGGTCAATGGCGTCGCCGTCATCAAGGTCTATTTCCACGAGGGCGCGGACATCAACCGCGCGATTGCCGAGGCGTCCGCCAATGCGCAGTCGATCCTGCGCGTTCTGCCGCCTGGGACGCTGCCGCCGCTGGTGATCTCGTACAACGCCTCGACCGTACCCATTCTGCAACTGGCGCTGTCCAGCCATTCGCTGCCCGAGCAGCAGCTGTACGACCTGGGCAACAACTTCATACGCACGCAGCTGGCGACGGTGCAGGGCGCGGCGATTCCGCTGCCGTTCGGCGGCAAGGTGCGCCAGATCATGGTGGACATCGACCCCAAGGCGTTGCAGGCGCATGGCCTGTCGCCGCTGGACGTGGTCAATGCGGTCAACGCGCAGAACCTGATCCTGCCGGGCGGCACGGCCAAGATCGGCGCGCTCGAGTACAACGTCAACCTCAACGCCAGCCCGACCTCGGTGGATGCGCTCAACCTGATGCCGGTCAAGGCCGACAGCGGCGGCGTGACCTATCTGCGCGACGTGGCCACCGTGCGCGACGGCTATGCGCCGCAGACCAATATCGTGCGAGTGGACGGTACGCGCTCGGCCTTGCTGCAGGTGGAGAAGTCGGGCGACGCCTCGACCCTGGACATCATCGGCAACGTCAAGAGCCTGCTGCCGAAGATCGCCGCCGGGCTTCCCAAGGCGCTCGACATCAAGCCCGTGTCGGACCAGTCGGTGTTCGTGAGCTCGGCGGTGCAGGGCGTCGTGCGCGAGGGCCTGATCGCGGCGGGACTCACGGCGCTGATGATCCTGCTGTTCCTGGGCAGCTGGCGCTCCACGCTCATCATCGCGATCACCATTCCCTTGTCGGTCATCACGTCGTTGATGGTGCTTTCGGCGCTCGGGCAGACCATCAACATCATGACGCTGGGCGGGCTCGCGCTGGCGGTCGGCATCCTGGTGGACGATGCGACGGTGGCCATCGAGGCGATCAGCCACCAGCGCGACCTGGGCAAGGACTTGAAGGACGCCATCCTCGATGCCTCGGGCCAGATCGCCGTGCCGACGCTGGTGTCCACGCTGTCGATCTGCATTGTCTTCCTGCCGATGTTCCTGCTCTCCGGCGTCGCGCGCTATCTCTTCGTGCCGCTGGCGGAGGCCGTGGTATTTGCCATGCTGGCCTCGTATTTCTTCTCGCGCACGCTGATCCCGACGCTGGCGATGTACATCCTGCGCAGCGAGCGCGCCGCCACTGCAGGCAGCACGCGCTGGCGGGGCGTCCGCCGCTTCCAGCAGCGCTTCGACCAGGGTTTCGAGCGGCTGCACGGCCGCTACCAGCTGGCCCTGCGCAGCGTGCTGGCGCATCCGCGCCGCATGGCGGTGGTCTTTGCGCTGGTCTGCGCCGGCTCACTGTCGCTGGTGCCGCTGCTGGGTCAGGACTTCTTCCCCACCTCCGACACCGGCGAGATCCGCCTGCACATGCGCGCGAAGACCGGCACGCGCATCGAGCAGACCGCGCGCCTGGTGGATCAGGTGGAGCAGGGCGTGCGCTCGGTGATTCCGGCCACGGAGCTGTCCGGCGTGCTCGACAACATCGGCCTGCCGGTGAGCGGCATCAACATGACGTATGACTCCTCCCTGCCGGTGGGTTCGGCGGATGCGGACATCCTGATCACACTGAAAGCCGATCATCGCCCGACGGCGGACTATGTCACCGCGCTGCGCCTGCGCCTGAACCACGATTTCCCCGGCGTGACGTTCTCCTTCCTTCCTGCGGACATCATCAGCCAGACGCTGGATTTCGGCCTGCCGTCGCCCATCGACGTCCAGGTGGTGGGCAACGACAAGGCGGGCAACCGCAAGGTGGCGGAGCAGTTGCTGGCCAGCCTGCGCCATGTGGATGGCGTGGTGGATCCGCGCATCCAGCAGCCCGACGATGCCCCGTCGATCAATGTGGACGTGGATCGCACCAAGGCGATCCAAGCGGGTTTCCAGCAGCGCACCATCGCGCAGGATCTGCTGATCGCGCTGTCTGGCAGCTCGCAGACGTCGGCCAATTTCTGGCTGAATCCCAAGAACGGCGTGAGCTATCCGCTGGCGACGGAGGCTCCGCAATACGACATCGACTCGCTGCAGGCGTTGAGCAACATTCCGTTGTCCACGAGCGGCGCGGGCGTTGCGCAGGGCATTCCGCCCATTCTCGGTTCGCTGAGCACGCTGAGCCGCGCCACGCAGGACGCCGTGGTGTCCCACTACAACGTGCAGCCGGTGATCGACATCTTCGCCGGCGTGCAGGGGCGCGACCTGGGCGCCGTGGCGGCGGACGTGGACCAGCTGGTGGCGAAAGCGCGTGCGTCGCTCCCTGCTGGATCCAGCCTGGTGGTGCGTGGCGAAGTGCAGACCATGCACGCGTCGTTCCAGGGCTTGATGCTGGGGCTGATCCTGGCGGTGCTGCTGGTCTACGCGCTGATGGTGATCAATTTCCAGTCGTGGATGGACCCGCTGATCATCATCAGCGGCCTGCCGGGCGCCATGGCCGGCATGGCATGGATGCTGTTCGTGACGCGCACCACGATCAGCGTGCCCGCGCTGACCGGCGCCATCATGTGCATCGGCATCGCCACGGCCAACAGCATCCTGGTGGTGAGTTTCGCGCGCGATCGACTGGCGGAAGGGGCCACGCCGTTGCGCGCAGCCTTCGATGCGGGAAAGACCCGCTTCCGCCCGGTCCTGATGACCGCGCTGGCCATGCTGATCGGCATGCTGCCGATGGCGTTGGGCCTGGGCGACGGCGGCGAGCAGAACGCACCGCTGGGACGTGCGGTGATCGGCGGCCTGCTGTTCGGCACGGTGGCCACCCTGGTGTTCGTGCCGGTGGCGTTCTCGGCCGTCCATGCATGGCTGGCCCGTCGCGCGCGCCACGCCGTTCCGCTCCTTCCTTCCCACGATCCGGTGTCCTGACGGAGAGCCATCATGTCCTTCTTCCATTTCGTGCCCGGCAAGTCACGCCTCGCGCTCGCCATTCCCTTCATTGCCGTCGGAGCGGCGCTGGCCGTCGGCGGATTGCCACGGCTTTCCGCCCGCACTCTGGTCAACCGGCAGACGGCGGCGCTGAGCGTGCCCACCGTGGCGACAGTGATGCCGGAGCGTGCTACGGGTAATGGCACGCTGGTGGTGCCCGGCGACATCCAGGCTTTCCAGGAGGCCAATATCTATGCGCGGACCAGTGGCTACCTGGGGCAGTGGTTCTTCGACATCGGCTCCCACGTGCACAAGGGCGACCTGCTGGCGCGCATTGATGCACCGGAAGTCGATGCGCAGCTGGCGCAGGCGCAGGCCGATGCGGCCACGGCGTCCGCCAATTACCAAATTGCCAAGGTAACGGCGGCGCGCTGGCAGGAGATGTTGAAGAGCAACGCCGTCTCGCAGCAATCCAGCGAAGAGAACGTAAGCAGCATGAAGGCCCGGCAGGCCACGCTGGCCGCCGCCCAGGCCAACGTCAGCCGGCTGCAACAGCTGCAATCGTTCGAGAAGGTCTACGCGCCCTTCGACGGCACGCTCACCGTGCGCAACGTCGACGTGGGCGCGCTGATCGACGCCGGCAACGGTGGCGCGCCGGCGGCGCTGTTCCGGCTGGTGGAAACGGATCGCATGCGGGTGTTCGTGAACGTGCCGCAGGACGACGCCGCGGCGATTGCCGTCGGCGCGGAAGCGACATTGGCATTGCCGCAATATCCGGGCCGCATCTTCAAGGGCACGGTGGCGCGCACGTCGGGTGCCATCGATCCGGTGAGCCGCACGCTGCGCGTGGAAGTGGACTTGCCCAATCCCGATGGTGCGTTGCTCCCCGGCGCCTTCGTACAGGTAAGCCTGTCGTTGGATGCCGGCGCGGGGCAGGTGTCGCTGCCCGCGAACGCGCTGCTGTTCCGGCCGTCCGGCGTGCAGGTGGCGACCGTCGACGGCAAGAACCAGGTGCGGCTAGTGCCTGTCACGCTGGGGCGCGACTTCGGCACGCGCGTGGAAATCCGCACGGGATTGCACGGCGATGAGAAGGTCATCGTCAATCCCGGGGATGCCATCGCCAATGGGCAGCGCGTGCAGGTCAATCCACAACCCTTGAACGCGGCTTGAGCCTGGAGGACAGGGACATGCAAATGACGTTTACTTCGCAGCTTGCGCGTGGATGCGCCCTGGCGCTCGCGCTTGCACTGATGGCGGGCTGCTCGACCGGGCCTGCGTATGTGCGGCCATCGATGGACGTGCCGAATCAATTCAAGGAAGCCGATCGCCTGGCGCCCGGCTGGACACCGGCCCAACCGGCGGATGCCGCGATACGCGGCGCGTGGTGGCAGCTGTTCGGCGATATCACCTTGAACGGGCTCGAGGCGCGGGTGGACGCCGGCAACCAGGACATCGCCAAGGCCGTGGCCGCCCTGGAGCAGGCGAAGGCCGAGGCGGGCGTGGCGCGCTCGGCTTACTACCCCACGATCACCGCAGGCGTGGCGGCCAATCGCAACCACACCTCGCAGAATGTCGTCGGCCGTTCCCTGGCTGGAAAAACCGTGTCCGACTTCAGCGGCGGGCTGGACGTGTCGTGGGAGCCCGACCTGTTCGGGCGCATCCGTCATCAGGTGGATGCGGCGACGGCGCGCTACCAGGCCAGCCATGCGGACCTGGCTTCGGTGCGACTGGCGATGCATGCGGAGCTTGCGCTGGACTACGTCGACCTGCGCAATGCGGACGCGCAGGCCGCGCTGCTGCAGCAGACGGTGGATGACTACCGCCATGCACGCGATCTGGTGCAGGTGCGCGTCAAGGGCGGCATCGCCTCCCGGTCGGATCTTGCGGAAGCGGAAACGCAGTTGCAGATGGCGCAGGCGCAGTGGGTCGATCTCGGCGAAAGCCGCGCGCACTACGAACATGCCATCGCCACGCTGGTGGGCGTGCCTCCGTCTGCGCTGAACCTGCCGGCATCCACCGCGCCGATGGCATTGCCTGCCTTGCCCGTGGGCGTGCCATCGACCTTGTTGCAGCGACGGCCCGACATCGCAGCGGCGGAGCGCCGCGTCGCCGCCGCCAATGCGGATGTGGGCGAGGCGACCTCCGCGTTCTTTCCTGACCTGCTGCTGTCGGCCACCGGCGGTTTCGAGGCATCGAACTTTGCGCAGTGGGCCGCGCTGCCCAGCCGGTTCTGGGCCATCGGCCCCGCGCTGGTGGGCACGATTTTCGATGGCGGCCGTCGCAAGCAGCAGCTCAAGTCGGCGCAGGCGAAAGAGGATGCGGCCGCGGCGGACTATCGGCAGACCGTGCTGACGGCCTTCCAGGACGTGGAAGACAACCTCGCTTCGCTGCGCGTGCTATCCGACGAGGCCAGTGTCCAGCAACGCGCCGTCGACGCCGCGCACCAGGCGGAAGTGCTCGCCATGACCCGCTACAAGGCCGGCGCCACCGATTATCTGGAGGTCGTGACGACGCAAGGCACCAGCCTCGCGCAGCGCCGCGCCTATGACGACCTGACGCGGCGGCAACTGGAAAGCAGCATCCGCCTGATCAAGGGCCTGGGTGGCGGTTGGCAGGGCGGCGATATGCCCATGACGGCGGCAGCCGGCTCGAGGATGAAGCCGCCGGTGGACGGCTAATCAGCGCTGTCGGGCGCACCTGAAGACCGCGGCCCGTTGGCGTATTCCCGTGATGAGCCGGAAAGACCTTTACGTTCCTTCCTCGCATGGGCCACCGCATTGTGAGGATGAAGGCTCTCCTCGTGGACGATGCGTATGTGAAAGTCGGCGATGCTGTCGTCCGCATCGAGCGCGTGCTGGACGCGCCGGGCGGCGTCCTCGCAGAACATCAGGTTGCGTCCGTTGGCCAGGGCGAAGGCCTGTTCGTCCTGGCGTTTGACGATCGTCTGCACCGGCGTCCCGAGCGACGCCTCGATGCGATCAATCAGCGCAGCCACATCCCACGCCGCGCCGCGAGCCGGGCGGATCCATACATGGGCGACACTGCGTTGCGCATGCGGTGTGGCGGGCATGCCCAGTTCGCTGCCCAGCCAGGCGGACGCGGCGCTGCCGGATATCTGGGCCGATGAAGAGAAATGCGCGTCGAAGTGCTGCCGGGCGACCTGTCTGGCGAGTGCCGCGGACGCGGGGCAGGTAGAGGAATAGGTGACGGTGGTGGCTACCGTGACGTCCAGGCCGCGAGGGCCCAGCGTGCCTTCGATGGTGACGGGATAGACGCGCCACCCGTGATGATCGCTGCGCAATGCCTTGCGGCGCAGCGCCTGCTCGAAACGCAGGCGCAGGCGGGCGCGGTCGGCCAGCTCGTGATGCGATTGCAGGAAGGCTTGCAGCAGTTGCTCCAGCGCGTGGGTATCGAAGGGCGTATCGCCCAGGTACTCATCGATGAGGCGATACAGCCGCGACATGTGGATGCCCCGCTGATCGTCGCGGAACAGGTTGACGAAGGCATCGACGTGGCCGATGACCTGCTGCGTCGAGCCATGGCCGGTGGCGACGCGCATGGGTATGAGGATGTCTTCCATGCCCACCCATGCCAGCGGTCCACTGGACGCGGAATCGGCGGCGACGTCGGGCATGAGGGAGAGCGGTTCGGCGATGTACTTCACATGGGCCCTGCTGGCGTGGAAGGTGATGCGTCAGCGCCGCGGCGCGCTGTGGACCTGGCCCAGCGCGCTGACGGCCGCCGCGGCGTCGACCTGTTGCGCGCCACCCACCATCCGGCTACTGCGCAGAAGCAGGTCGTGCATGTCATGGGCCTTTAGGTGCGGGGAGAGCGCGAGCAACAGCGCGACGATGCCGCTTACGTGCGCGGCGGCCATGGACGAGCCGGACGTGAAGTCGTAGGCGCCGCCGGGCTGGGTGGTCAGGATGTCGTTGCCCGGCGCGCTGAGCACGCCGGCCGGCGCAGGCGAGGCGTTGCTCACGCGCACCACGAGCACGCCGGGCGTGCTGTCGGGGAATCCGGCGTGGCTTCCATCAGGCGGCATGGCGGCAACGACGATGCGTTGCTGGCCCAGCAGCTGTTGCAGCAGCCGGTCCAGCAAGGGGTCGGGCGGCCCGCCCAGGCTGAGGTTGATCACGCGCGCATCGGTGTCGAGGATGGCGGCAAGCGCCTTGGCCAGCGTGAAGGTATTGCAGTGCGCGCCATCGGGGCTGTTGGCGGGATACCAGCAGGCCTTGTACACGCTGATGATGGCCCGTGGCGCGATGCCGACGATGCCGAGGTGGTTGTCGCCAATCGCGCCGATGATGCCGGCGACTTCGGTGCCGTGCGGGTCGCGATTGAACGCCGGGGCATTGCCATCCACTTCATTGCTGATGTCGTGGATGCGGCCTTGCAGATCGGGATGCGAAGTATCGACGCCGGTGTCGACGATGGCGATATGCACGCTGTCGCCCTGGCTCACGTTGTGGGCCACGGCGGCGTCCGTTTCGACGAAGCCGCGCTGCAGGTTGGCGTAGGGATCGTTGTAGGCATGCGCATTGCCCGGCGCCTGCGAATACACGCTGTAGTCCTGCAGCGGCTGCGCCAGCGCGACGCGATCGTCCTTGGCCAGCACGGCGAGCAGCTCGTCGCGCGTCATGCCGGGCGGCGGCTCGAGCACGATGCAGTACACGCTGAGCGCCTTGATGGGCCAGCCGGTCACCTCACGCCAGCCGTAGCGCTGGCGCATGGCATCGAGCGCGGAGAGGGCGCGCTGCCCCGCGCCGTAGTTCGCCGTGGGGATGTAGCCGAGCAAGGTGGAGCCGGCGTGTGTCGGCGGCGGATCCTGCGGGTTGGCGACGGCGAGCACGATGTCGCGCGCGCTGTTCATGGCGGTGACGGCGTTGCCGTTCGCGGCGGCTGGATCGGCCGCGCTCGCCGGTGGATCCGGACGCAAGGGTGCGCAAGCCCCCAGCAGGCTGGTGGCGAACAGGAGCAGCAGTACCACGTGCTTCATGGGTTGGCGGCGACGGGCTCGGCGAGGCGGATGCCGTGCGCGGCCCGCAGTTGTCGAAGGGCCGCGTCCCCGGTGGACGTGCGCGCGGGCATCACGGTGTAGGCGCCGACGTCATTGGGGCCATCCACCACCGCCAGCTGCAGCGAGTGCAGCAGGGTGTTCCAGTCGGCGAGCTTCATGTTGGTGTCGGGAACCACGCGGATCGCGCCGGCCATGGCCGGCTGGGCCGGGTTGCTCAAGGTGCGGTACGACGCGTGGTTGCCGCCGGACGACCACAGCTCCGCGCCAAGGATGCCAATGCCCACGGCCTGCACCAGCACCGCGGCCACCAGCGCGCGGGTGACCCAGCCGCCGGCGCGCGCGCGCGGCGCCGATGCCTCGGCTTCGCCCGCGTCGATGCGTCCCAGCAGCCGCTTGAGGCCGGCCTCGGGATCGAGCTGGATGCCGGTGGGAAGAGCCAGCGCCAGGCGCAGCCGGCTCTGCTGCGCGAACTCCTCCCGGCAGGCTTCGCAGCGCGCGAGATGGTCGGTGAGCCAGGCGCTTTGCTCCTGCGGGGCGCTGTCCTGCAATACCCAGGGCATGGCTTCCCACGCGCGGGCACAGTCCTGGTCGGTGTCTTTCGTCGACTTCATGGCACGCGGTTCTCTTTCGGCGTGATCGGTTCGCCTGCCAGTGCCGGCAGGATGTTGCGCAACTTCACCCTGGCGTGGAACAGCCGCGCCTTCACGGTGCCGACCGGGCATTGCATGATGGTGGCCACGTCGTCCAGCGTGTGTCCCACGCCATAGACCAGCTCCACCACCACGCGCTGATCGGCCGACAGGCGCTCCATCGCCTTGCCCAGCCAGTCGCGCAGTTCGCGGTCTTCGCCGGGGTCGAAGGCCGGGGTGCGGTCTTCCGGCAGGCCTTCCTCGTCCACGGGTTCGTCGCCGCGCTGGCGCAGGGCCTTCAGGCCGCAGCGGTAGGTGATGCCGATGATCCAGGTCGATACCCGCGAGTCGCCGTGGAAGGAGCCGGCCTTCTGCCACACGATCCAGAAGCAGTCGTTGATGACCTCTTCGATGACGTCGTTGCGGCGCGTGAGGCGGGAAAGGAACCGGCACAGCCGGCCGTGATAGGCCCGGTACAGCGTGGCCAGCGCCGCGCGGTCTCCTGCCGCCATGCGCTGGAGCAGCAGGCGGTCCGTCTCGTCAGCATCGATGTCGGCGTATTTCATGGCTGAGGCGAAGGCAGGGTGTTACCCGGTAAGTGCCCTAAAAAGCCCAAATGGTTGCCTAGGCTCAGAACGACCATGACACCGTCGCCACCCAGGGCGAGGCGGCCAGGTTGTCCTGGCGCAGGGTCGCATCGACGAAGACGCGGTCCACTTCCACGCGCCACGGACCCTGGCCCCAGATCAGCCCCAGGTGCCCGTATCCATAGGAGTTTACGCGGTTGCCGTGACGGTAGCGGTGGGTGCCGTACTCGTCGCCGTAGACCCGGTAGTAGGGCACCTGGGCCTGGGCGTAGCCCGCGCCTGCGGAAACGGCGAAGTGCAAGGGCAGCGGCCAGTGGAAGTCCGCGTCGACGGCGCCGCGCAGGCGGTGGTCGTCGCCGCCCGTGGGCGCCAGGGCGGCGACACCCAGGGTGAGCACGTCGCGGTAGAGCCAGTTGGCGCTGCCTTCGGCGCGGTTGAAGGCGCCGTGTCCACGGCCGGGATAGTCGTAGTACGCCAGGCCGGCGACAAGCTGCCAGTCCGCCCCGATGCGCCAGGCGCGGGACGCCTGGGCGAACGCTTCGGCGAGCGGCGCCGCGTCGCGCACCTCCGTGCTGGCGGCCACGCCCAGCGACCAGCCCGACGGCAGCGCCCAGGACGCCGCGCCCTGCACAATGGCCGTATCGGGGGTGATCGCCAGTCCGCGATCCACCAGTTGCGAGCTCAGGGCGACCGTGCCGCTGATCGTTCCCGATTGCGCACGCGTCGGCCACGGCAGGCACGCACACGCCAGCGCGATCGCGAGCGCGCATGGCCGCATGCGGGCATGGATAGCTGACGGGTCGATGCCTTGCTTCATCGGCGTCCCGGAATGCGGGCATCCGCGCGACGCGGAGCGGAACGCACCGCGGGCAGAGAGGGCCGGTTGCCGCTGGCAGTAGCGTGGCCGTGCAACATCGGTCCCAGGATTGATCCGCGTCGGTACCGCCCTAGGTTAGTGGGCGCAAGGGTCCGTGTATACGTGGATGCCTTGGCGCCCATCAGTGGTTCGACTGCAGGTACGCGATGAGATCGTCCAGCTGCCTGGCGTCGTCGAGCCCCGGGTACTTCATCTTGGTGCCAGGGTTGGCCTGCTTGGCCGGCTGGGACAGATACCAGTGCAGCTTGTCCTCGGTCCACACCCAATCGGCGTTCTTCAGCGCATCGGAATAACTGTAGTCGGCGATGCTGCCCGCATGGCGGCCCACGATGCCGAACAGGCTGGGGCCTTTCTTGTTGTGTCCTTGCCGCGTGGTGTGGCACTCGGCGCATTCCTGCTTGAATACGTCCGCACCGGCGCCGGCATCGCCCGCACGCGCGGGCAGGGCATGCGCGCCACAGCACAGCATCATCGTCATCACGGCGCCGCGCGCCGCTCTCCCCAGCTTGGGTTCAATCACGTCCAGGCTCCGTCGGGTGTCAGAACGCAACGCTTGCGCTCAAGGTAAAGGCATCGAGGTCTTTCGCTTGGGTCATGAGCGCACCCGGCGGCGCGCCGAAGATGTTGTCGCTCACGCCGTTGAAGCGCGTGAAGCGGAACCAGGTGGCGGCGATCTTCAGGTTCGCTTTCGAGGTGAACGAATCGTCCTTGCCGAACGGCGTCCAGTACAGGCTGATCAGGTTGGCCGTGCTGTCCGGCTTGCCGTAGGGCGGGTAGCGTGCCGGGTCCTGCGTGCCGGTGCTCACCAGGTGCGCCACCTGCAGGGCATAGCTCTGCTTGAAGGTGTAGGTCACGCTGAGCGTGCGGTCGTGCGCATCGCCGTGCGACTTGGCGACCAGCCCGTTGATGGTGGGCGCGCTGCCGTAGTCCCGCTGCTCCAGGATGTTCACGTAGCTGACCTGCACGATGTGCTCGCGATTGCCCAGGAACTGATACGTGAGGTCGTAGCCGAGGTCGGTGATGTCGTCGCTGCGCGCATTGCGCGGCAGCTGGCGCCGGGTGGTGAGCGCCACCAGGCCCGCGGAGAAGAACTGCCGCTTCATGTCCTTCATATAGGCAAAGCGGAAGTAGCCCGTGTCGCTGAGCTTGCCGGGGTCGCCGGAGACGTTGTAGCCCAGGTGATCCTGCACCGAGGTCGGCATGGCGTTGTAGCTGCCGATCTCGCCGTACCAGTTGTCGTCGTAGAGCGCATACACGCCACCGCCGATCACCCGGTTGTACAGCGAGTTGGGGCTGGACAGGTTCAGCAGCGTGCCGGATATGGCCGGCGGCCCGAGCGTCGACGCGTTGGGCAGGGCCGCGATGGGGTCGTCGAAGCCGGGGCTGTTGTTGACGCTCACGCCGATCACGGCGTCCTTGCCGGCGATCTTCAGGTCCTTGGCCACGAAGCGCAGGTCGAGGTTGCTGAGCTTGGTGCTGAATTGATCCTTGCCGTTGTTGTCCGTCTCCACCTTGACGAAGCCGCCGAGGTGGTCGCTGATGCGGCCGGCCAGATAGATGTCCGCTTCCGTGAGCTGCGTGGTGTTGTCGCCGCGCTCGGGCACCGTGCGCGTACCGATTAGCTGCGCCGCCACCGGAATCTTGGTGCCCTGGCCATCCGTGTCGGTATAGCCGTTGAGCTTGAAGCGCATGCCATAGGGCGTCAGCGCGGGACCATAGGCGCCGGCGTGGCAGTCCGCGCAGGCGGAGCCCGTCTGGCGTGCATAGGCCGGCACCGCATGCGCGCTGTTGCCGGCCATCATCAACAGTGCGGCGACGAGCGCACAAGCGGCGCACAATGGCCAATGGCGGGTCAGGGCAGACGGCATGAGATCTCCTGGTCTCGAAATATTCATCGGCGGCGGCGCGGCAGCATCAGGCGCAAGGTGCGATCGCGCAGCATGAAGTGATGCCACAGCGCGGCGGCGACATGCAGCGCGATCAGGGCAAGCAGCACCCAGGCGACACCCTGGTGCCAGTCGGTGAGGCGGTCGGCGAGGTCTTCGTCGCTGGCGACGATGGCGGGCAGCGTGAGTCCGAAGAAATGCACCGGCTTGCCTTGCGCATTGCTGAGCGCCCAGCCGAGCAGGGGCTGGACCAGCAGCAGCACATACAAGGCCAGATGGGTCGAGCCGGCGGCGAAACGGATCAAGGGCGACACCTTGCCCTCGACCGGCCAATGGCGCAGCCGCAGGCGCAGCGCCGCGCGCGCAAAGAACAGCAGCAGCACCAGCAATCCGAAGTGGCGGTGGCCTTCCAGCAGCCACATGCGCAGCGCGCGGCCGTCCACCTCGTCACGCAACAGGATGAGCGCGGCCGCCATCGCCAGGAACAGCGCCGTCAGCCAGTGCATGACCACCAGCGCGCGCGGGCGCTCCGGCAGCTCATCGCCCTGGGCGCCGCGCTCCATGGCGGATGCACGCGCGCCGTCGTCGCCTGTCGCCGATGGGCTCTTGTTCTGCCATTCCATGTACGAACCTCTATGCCGCGCCTCTGCGGTTCACGCGATCCGCGCGCCCATCGGTTCCGCAAGGGAAGGGATGGCTGCGAGAGGCAAGCCTGCGTTGTGGCGTGAGTGCCGGGTCCGCCCGGAAAGGTTGTGCGGACGCGTGGTCACAGGAAAGTGACGTCACGCAACCTTGTGCGCGATGGATGGCACTCAGTGCCTAGAGTCCCTGATGACGACTCCATCCGCCGGGCCGAGAGCATGGAAATCGAACGCGTTCAATTGCAGAAGCATGGGGACCACGGCGGCATGCTCATCGCCCTGGAACAGGACATCAACGTGCCCTTCGTGATCCGTCGCGTGTACTACATCTTCGCGACGCAGCGCGACGTGCATCGCGGCAAGCACGCCCACCGCCATCTGCACCAGCTGGCCGTGGCGGTGCGCGGGTCGGTGACCATCCTGCTCGACGACGGCTCGGGGCCGGTCGAGGTGGTGCTCAACGATCCGTCCCAGGGCCTGCTGCTTGGCTGCATGGTGTGGCGCGAGCTGTACGACTTCAGCGACGACTGCGTGCTGATGGTGCTGGCGGACCATCTCTACGACCCCGCCGACTACATCACCGATTACGACGTGTTCCTCAGCGAGGTGAAAGGCCTTGCCTATCCCGGTGGGCTGGTGGCATGCCAAAGCGTCTAGTCCTGATCGGCGCGGGCGAACTGGCGCAGATCGCCTGCGAATATTTCGAGCACGACAGCGACTACGAGGTCGCCGCTTTCAGCGTCGAGAGCCCCTACCTGAGCGAGACCGAGCTGGCTGGCCGGCCGGTGGTTCCGTACGAGCTGCTGGAGGCGCTCTATCCGCCGGCGCAGTTCGAGGCCTTCGTGGCCATTCCGGCGAGCCAGCTCAATCGCCTGCGTGCGCGGCTTTATCTGGACGCGAAATCGCGAGGCTACCGCCTGGCGACCTACGTGAGCTCGCGCGCCTTCGTGTGGCGCAACGCCGAGATCGGCGAGAACAGCTTCATCTTCGAGAACAACGTGATCCAGCCGTTCGTGCGCATCGGCAACAACTGCATCCTGTGGAGCGGCAACCACGTCGGGCATCGCACGGTGATCCGCGACCATGTGTTCGTGGCCTCGCACGCCGTCATCTCCGGCTATTGCGACGTGGGCGAGAGCAGCTTCATCGGCGTCAACACCACGTTCAACGACCACGTGAAGGTGGCGTCGGACAACGTGATCGGCTCCGGCGCGCTGGTTCACCGCGACACGGAGCCGGGCAAGGTCTACGTGGGCTCGCCGGCCAAGGCCGTGCCGGGGCGATCCAGCTTCGACGTGAGGCTCTGAATGCCCATGGCAACGTGGCGCAAGCACGGGCTGATCTTCGATACCGCGCGCCAGGGCGTGGGCGGATGGATGCGCCATTCGGCGCTCACGCCGACGCCCTGGCGCATGGACGAGGCGACCATCCGCGTCTACGCGGGTTTTCGTAACGATGAAGGCGTAAGCCGCATCGGCTACGTGGACGTGCTGGCGGAAGACCCGAGCGTGATCCTGCGCGTGAGCCGGCAGCCCGTGCTCGATGTGGGGCGAGGCGGCTGCTTCGACGACAACGGCATGATCCTGGGCGACGTGGTGGACGCGCCCGGCGGGCTTCATCTGTTCTATGTCGGCTTTCAACAGGTGGCGCGCGCCAAGTTCCTCGCCTTCACCGGGCTGGCCATTTCCACCGATGGCGGCGAGCATTTCGAGCGGGTGCAGGAGACGCCCATCCTCGACCGCGCGCCTGGACGCAGCACCATCGCAGCCGTGCACACCGCCATGTTCGATGGAGCCCAGTGGCGCCTCTGGTATGCGGTGGGCGACGACTGGGAATGGATAGACGGGCGGCCCTTTCCGCGCTACCACATCCGCTGCGTCACCACGCGCGATCTCACGGACATTCCCCGCGACGACCGTATCTGCCTGCTGCCGCGAAACAGCGAGTACCGCATTGGCCGCCCGCGCGTGTACCGGATGGGCGACGGCTACGCGATGCTCTTCACACGGGGCAACGTCACGGGTGAATACCTCCCGGGCATGGCTTTCAGCGACGACGGGCTCGCCTGGGTGCGCAGGGACGAAGCGCTGGACATCGGGCTTTCCCGTGACGGCTGGGACTCGCGCACGCTCTGCTATCCCGCCCTGATACCGCGCGGCGACGACGTGCTGATGTTCTACAACGGCAACGACATGGGACGGGATGGTTTTGGCGTCGCCGTGGCGCGCCAGCCCTTGTTCCAGGAGGCGGCCCATGCTTGAGGTTCGCCGCTACCAGCCGTCGGACGCCAAGGCCTGGGATGCTGTCGTGGAGCGTTCGCGCAATGGCAATTTCCTGCATCGGCGTGGCTACATGGATTATCACGCCGACCGTTTTGCCGATTGCTCGCTGCTGGTGGAGCGAGGCTCGGAGATCGTCGCAGTGTTTCCCGCCAACCTTCGCGACAACGTGGTCAGCAGCCACGGCGGGCTCACCTATGCCGGCCTTATCGCGACGCATGAACTGCGCACCGACGCCACATTGCAGGTGTTCGAGCTGATCGGCGAGCACTACCGGCGCAGCGGCGTCGAGCGCGTGATCTACAAGCCAGTGCCGCACGTCTTCCATGCGTATCCCGCCGAGGAGGATCTCTACGCGCTCCAGCGCGTCGGCGCACGCCTGAGCCGGCGAGATATCTCGTCGGTGATCCCGTTGCGCCGCGCCGCGGGGTTCTCCGCTACGCGCTGCAGGGCGATCCGGCGGGCCGAAAGCGCGGGCGTGAGCATCGGACAGGGGCGTGACCTGGCGGCCTTCCATGCCTTGCTGAGCGAGGTCCTGCGTCGCCACCAGGCCGTACCGACGCACAGCGCTGCGGAACTCTTCCTGCTGCAGTCGCGATTTCCCGGGCAGATCGTGCTGCATGAGGCACGCGGCGAGGGCCAGCTGTTGGCCGGGGTGCTGGTCTACGATTTCGGTCGAACGGTGCACGCCCAGTACATCGCCGCGTCGGAAGAGGGCTGGCGCGTCGATGCGCTGAGCCTGCTGCTTGGCGCACTGGTGAGCGACGTGTATGCCGAGCGCGGCTACTTCAGCCTGGGCATCTCCACCGAACAGGACGGCACCGTGCTCAACAGCGGCCTGGTGGCGCAGAAGGAATCCTTCGGTGCGCGCGGCGTCGTGCAGGACTTCTACGAGTGGGTACTGTGATGGAGGTGCCCTTCCTTTCGCTGCGCGACGTCAACGCGTGCTACGGCGACGAACTCAAGACGGCCGCGGCCAGGGTGATCGATTCCGGCTGGTACGTGATGGGTGACGAGCTGGCGGCATTCGAGCGCGAGTTCGCCGCTTACTGCGGCGTAGCGCATGCGCTCGGCGTGGGCAACGGCCTGGACGCGCTCGCGCTGATCCTGCGCGGCTACAAGGAGATGGGGCGGTTGCGCGATGGCGACGAGGTCATCGTGCCGGGCAACACCTTCATCGCTACCTTCCTTGCCGTGACGGCCAATCAGCTGGTGCCCGTGCCGGTCGAGCCGGATCCGTCGACCTTCAACATCGATCCGTCGCACGTCGAGGCCGTACTGAGCCCGCGCACGCGCGCGATCATGCCGGTGCACCTGTACGGCCAGCTGGCGGACATGGACGCCCTGGCCGATATCGCCCGCCGACGCGGCCTGCTGCTGATCGAGGACGCCGCCCAGGCACATGGCGCAAGCTGCGGCGGCCGTCGCGCCGGGGCCTTTGGCGGTGCCGCCGGCTTCAGCTTTTTCCCGACTAAGAATCTGGGCGCTCTGGGCGATGGCGGCGCCGTGGTCACGGCCGACGACGAACTCGCCGCGCGCGTGGCGGCACTGCGCAACTACGGATCGGAGGCGAAATACCACCACCTGTACCAGGGCCTCAATTCACGACTGGACGAAATGCAGGCGGCCCTGCTGCGGGTCAAGCTCGGCCATCTCGACGACGAGACGGCGAAGCGGCGGCACGTGGCGCGGCGCTATCGCGAGGGCATCCGCCACCCGCAAATCCTGTTGCCGGCGGTGCCGGCGGAAGAGGCGCACGCCTGGCACCTCTTCGTGGTGCGCTCCGCGCGGCGCGATGCGCTGAAGGAGCACTTGGCCGCCCATGGCGTGCAGAGCCAGGTGCACTATCCCGTGCCGGCGCATCGCCAGCCGGCGTATCCCTCGCTGCACGGCATCGAGCTGCCGCTGACCGATCGCTTGCACCGCGAGGTGCTGAGCCTGCCGATCAGTCCGGTGATGAGCGAAGATGCCATGGCGCGCGTCATCGATGCCTGCAATGCGTTCGGTTGTGCGCCATGAACATCGCGCGCGCCGGCATCTACGCCTCGATAGCCACGGCCGCCAAGCTGCTTGCCGGCCTGGTGATCGTCAAGCTGGTGGCCTGGATGGCCGGCCCCGAAGGCGTGGGGCGGCTGGGCCAGTTCATGAGCCTGATGTCGGTGCTGGCCGTGCTCGCTGGCGGCGGCATCAGTGCGGGCGTGGTGAAGTACGTGGCGGAGTATCGCGACGATCCGCACAGGTTGTCCCTCCTGCTGGGCGCCGCGCTGTGGTACGCGCTATGCGCATCGTGCCTGGTCGGCGTCATCGGCTTGCTGCTCAGCCGGCAGATCGCGGGCTGGCTGCTGGGCGACGTTCGCTACTGGGGCCTTGTCGTCGTGCTTGCCGCGGTGCAGACGGGCATTGCCATGGCGAACTACGTCCTTGCCGTGATCAACGGTTTCATGGACGTGAAGCGCCTGGCCTGCATCCAGGTATTGGGCTCGCTGCTGAGCGTGGCAGTGGCCTTGTGCTTGGCGCGCTGGCTGCAGCTGTATGGCGTGTTGCTGGCGCTGGTGGTCGGACAGCTGCTCGTGCTTGCCGTGGGGCTTCCCGCGTGGTGGCGCAGCCCGTACTTCAGTCGGCACATGCTGCGCCTGCGCTTCGACCGCGAGATGACGTGGCGGCTGGCCGCATTCTCCGTGATGACGCTGACCTCGGCGCTGCTGCCACCGCTGGTGAACATCGCCGTGCGCGATCATCTGGCCGCCCGGTTCGGGTGGGAACACGTGGGCTATTGGCAGGCGGTAGGCAAGGTGTCGGATGCCTATCTGCTGTTCCTCACCACGGCGATCAACGTGTACTACCTGCCCAAGCTGGCCTCGACGCATGCGCGCGAATCGCTGGTGGCGGAGCTTCGTCTGGCCTACCGCTACGTGATGCCGGCGGTGGTGCTTCTTGCCGTGGGCGTCTACCTGTGCCGCGGCTGGGTGACCCTGCTGCTTTTCAGCGATGGCTTCGCGGCGGCCAATGCGCTGTATGCGCCGCAACTGATGGGCGATGTCGTGAAGATCGCCTCCTTTGTGCTGTCGTACGTGATGCTGGCCAAGGCCATGACGGGCTTGTTCGTGGTGTCCGAAATCGTCTTCGCGATCAGCTACGTGCTGCTGGTGTTCCTGCTCACCGCGCGCTTCGGGTTGGTGGGCGCGATGTATGCGTTCGCGCTGAACTATGCGCTTTACCTGGTTTTCAACGTGATCGTCGTGCGGCGCTACCTGGGGGAAGTATGACGATGGACGGGATCGTGCCCGAGACAGGGCTTCCGCCGCTGGTGTCCATTCTGGTGCCCGCCTACAACCATGAACGCTTCGTGGAGCGTTGCCTGGACAGCGTGCTGGAGGAGCCGTATCCGGCGAAGGAAATCGTCATCATCGATGACGGCTCGACGGATGCCACCGGCCAGCGCATCGCCGACTGGATCGAGCGCCACGGCAGCGAAGTGCCGGTGGAATACGTGCGGCGCGGCAACAAGGGCATCGCCGCCACGCTCAACGAATTGGCCGCCCGCGCGCGCGGCGACTTCCTGCGCCTTGGCGCCAGCGACGACTACCTGCTGCCGGGCGGCCTGCACGCCCAGGTCGGCTATCTGCTGGCGCACCCCGGCAAGTGGGTGGTGATCGGCGATTCGCTGGTGGTGGATCGCAACGAACGGCTCCGGCACGGCAGCGCCATGCGCGACCTGCATCGCGCGGACAAGCGGCTGTACGGCACGGACGAAGGCATCCGCCGGGCGGTGATCACGCAATGGGCCATCGGCGGGCCGGTGACCCTGGTGCGACGCCGCGCGCTGGAGCGCGTGGCGGGATGGAACGAGGGCCTTCGATTCGACGACTGGGATTTCTTCCTGCGCCTGGCCGCGCACGACGCCATCGGCTTCATCGATCGCAACGTGTGCGCCTATCGCATCCACGGCGCCAACGTCAGCCGCACGCGCGACACGCGCACGCGCATCCACAACCTCATCGAGGCGCGTGACGTGGCGATCCGGCGCATGGGCATGTTCGAGGAACCATACCGCACGCTGCTGCTCGCCCAGTCGCATCATCTCGGCGCCAAGGTCGCCTTTCTGCAGCGGCGGCTGTGGGCCGTGGCGACGCATATGGCGGCGTATGCCTTGCTGACGCAGCTGTCGCGCATGCGCGGCGGGCCAACCCAGCGACTGGCCGAACGCACATGAGTCCGCTCCTGCGCCTGCCTTCGTTCTACCTGAGCCTGCCGCTGCTGGTGGCGTGCGGCCTGACGCTGCTCACCTACGACTTGCCGCCAGACTATATGGAAGGCCTGCTGCTGCTCGCCGCGGCAGCCGTGGCTATCCTCGCCGTGGATGTCTTCGTGGGCATTCGCCTGCCGCGCCCTGCGGCGTTTCTTGCGCGCGACTACACGGGAACGCGCGACGCCTTCGTGGCTCTGGTCTTCGCGGCGCTGATCGTCGTGTTCTGCCTGCTGGACCTGGCGCTGTTCCCGGTGCCGCTGTTCACCACGCCCAACGCCTACGCGAACATGGAAGGCGGCCGCGACCATATCCGGCACGTGTCGGACATGTGCTGGGTGCTGCCGCCCATCGGCCTGCTGTGCGCGCGCCAGCGGTGGCTGCGTGCCGCGCTGGTGGTGGCGGGCTTCGTCTTTCCCGTGCTGGTGATCGACCGCAACCGCATCTTCGCGGCGCTGTTCTCGGTGGCCCTGATCATGCTGTTGCGCCGTAGCGAGACTAAGGCGCTGCCGTGGAAGCGCGTATTGCTGCTGATTGTTGCCGGCACCACGGTGTTTTCGGTGCTTGGCATCCTGCGTTCGGGCACCCTGGATTACGTGACGCTTCCTTTCAGCGACCTGTACCGGGCTGCGCCGCAGGGCGTGAAATGGCTGCTGCTGTATGCCAGCGCGGGCCCGTACAACTTCTCCTCGATCCTGGCCAAGCACTACGCGGACGCCCATTTCCTGATCAACCAGCTGGTGCCGATGGCGGGCTCGATCGCCACGGCGGACACCGGCATTCCCCTGGACGCGAGCAACATCAATGTGGGCACGGAGTTCTTTCCGTTCCTCATGGCGCTGGGCCCGGTGGGCGCCATCGGATCCATGGCCGCGCTCTACCTGATGCTGCTGTGGAGCGTGCGCCGCGTGCAGCCCACCGTGCCGCTGTTCGGCCTGCTGATCTTCCTGCGCGTGTCCTACACGGCGGTGATGGCGCCCTTCGCGCCGCAGGCGTTCACCTGGACCAGCTTCGGTTTCATCGCGCTATGCCTGCTGCTGCAACTGGTGGCCGCGCTGCTGCCGGATGGCCGCGCGCGGGACCAGACGCCAGGCGTGGCCGCCGGCCACGGCGCCACTTCATCCATCCATTGACGAGCCAGGATCATGCAACGAGACGAAGTTTACGTAGTGGACGTGTGGCGGATCCTGCTCCGCGAGTGGGTTTGGTTTGTCGCGGGCATGCTGCTGGTGATCGCGGCGGTGGCAGGGTTCACCCGCATGGCGCGGCCGCAATGGGAGGCCACGGGCTATATCCAGATCGGCCAGGTCGCGGGCGTTCCGCCGGGGCAGGACCCCAAGGTGGAGCCGCTGGCGCGCGTGCTCGAACGGCTGAAGTTCGAGCCGTTCCAGAACCAGGTGATGGCGCGCATCGGTATCCGGGACGATGCGCCGGAGGCGAGGCTTTATCGCAGGAGCATGAAACTCGAGCCGCTGCCATACGCCGGCCCGCTGGTGAAGTTCACGGTGCGAGGCTGGTCGCCGCAGCAGGCCAGGCAATTTGCCGAGGCCACCGTGGCGCAGTTGCAGGCGCTGCACCAGCAATTGCTGGCCCGCCCGCTGGCCATGACGCAGGCGCGATTGGGCGAAGTGCAGGCCGATCTCGACGTGGCCAGGAACCAGCGGCAGCAGTTGATGCTGACCGCTGCGCCGGACGCCGCGCACGGCAAGGATGCGCCATCCGCTGGCGCCGCCTCGCTGCTGCTGGCCACGACGGATACGGAGATTCACGGCTTGCAGCAGGCCAGGGGCGATCTCGCCCTGCGCCTCAGCCCGAACTATACGTACGACACCTCGTTGCTGTGGCCCGTCTATGTGCCGCGCGGGCCGGCGTTTCCGAATCTGCCCCTGCTGTGGGGCGTCGGCGTGCTGTTCGGCCTGGCGCTGGGCGCGTTCGCCGCCATCGCGCGGCATGCCATGCGACGCGCCAACGCACCCACGGTCGCGTTCAACCAAACGGACGATGCCGGGCACCTACCGACACATGGCGGTCATGGCGCAGCAGTGAGGCGCAATGCCGTCGCATCCAATCCGCATGCAGGTGCAGGAAGTCCATGATGGGGCAGGCAAGCCGACGTCCGCCGGAAGCATCCTTGAACGAGGCGCAGCTGCTCGACACGCAGCGCGCGTTCGACAGCGTTGCCGAAGACTATGACGGCCCGCGCGGCAACAACGAACTGATCCAGCGCATGCGCACCACGCTGTGGGACACCGTCTGCCGCGAAGTGCCCACCGGATCGCAGCTGCTGGACATCGGTTGCGGCACCGGCCTGGACGCCATCGAGTTCGCGAGGCGCGGGCATCAGGTGGTCGCCACGGACTGGTCGCCGGCCATGGTCGGCCGCACGCGGTCGCGCGCCGCGCTGGCAGGGCTGGAATCGCACGTGGTGGCCTTGCACCTGGGCGTGCAGCAGCTGGACCAGTTGAACGAAACGTTCGACGGCATCTACTCCAACTTCGGTCCGCTCAACTGCGCGCCGGATCTGCAGGCGGTGGCCGGGGAATGCGCGCGACTGCTCAAGCCCGGCGGCAAGCTGGTGTTCTCCGTGATCGGTCGCCTTTGCCCGTGGGAGCTGGGCCACTACGCGCTGCGCGGACGCTTCCGCCGCGCGGGCGTGCGCGGCACGCGCGGGCCGGCCGCGGTGAGCATGAACAAGCACACCATCTGGACGTACTACTACCTGCCGCGCGAGTTCTACCGCGCCTTCGCGCCGCTGTTCTCGCTGGAAAGCTATCGCGCGTTGAGCCTGTTCATGCCGCCGCCGTACCTGGTGCACTACTACCGCCGTCGCCGCCATTGGTACGAGCAGCTCGGCCGCCTTGACGACCATCTCGGTTCGCTGCCCTTGCTGCGCGACATGGGCGACCACTTCCTGATGGTCATGCGCAGGCGGTAAGGCGATGGCCGCGCGATCAGCACATAGCCATGCCGTCGTGTACGGCGCGACATGCCTGCGGCCGGATGGATGGTCGGGCGCGCCCTTGCGGATGCGCGACGGAGTGATCGCCGACGCCGAATCGAGCGGGGCGTTTCGCATCTACCTGCGCGATCACCTGGTCTTTCCCGGCCTGATCAACGCGCACGATCACCTGCACGTGAATGCCGTGCCGCCACTTGCCGCGACGGAAGTATTCGCCAACAGCTATGCGTGGATCGATGCGTTCCAGGCGCATTTCGACGATTCCGCCGTCAAGGCCGCGCTGCGGGTGCCCAAGGCGGTGCGCCTGCGTCACGGCGGCCTGAAGAACCTGCTGGCAGGCACCACCTGCGTCGCGCACCATGATCCCTGGCATGAGGCGCTCGATGCCGATGATTTTCCCGTGGCGTTGTTGCGCGACTACGGCTGGAGCTACGCGCTGGGCTGGCCTTCCTACGGGCCGCCTGTGCGGCAGAGTTTCGCGCAGACACCGGCCGACCGGCCGTGGCTCATCCATCTGGCCGAAGGAACGGATGCCGTCGCGCAGGCCGAACTCACGCAGCTGGACGCGCTGGGCTACCTGGCGCCGCACAGCATCCTCGTGCACGGCGTGGGCCTGCATGAGCAGGATATCGAGCGGATCATCGCGGTCGGTGCTGGGGTGGTGTGGTGCCCGCGCAGCAATCGGCGGCTGCTGGGTCGCACGCTGCATCCTCGGCGCCTCGCCGATGCAGGACGACTGGCGCTGGGCACGGACTCGCGCCTGAGCGGGTCGCGCGACCTGCTGGAGGAACTGCGGGACGTCGCCGATGGCGGCGAACTTCGTTCAACGCAGTGGCTGGACCTGGTCACCACCGATGCGGCGCGATTGTTGCGCATGCCTTTGCGCGGCAGCCTGCAAGCGGGCGCGCCGGCGGACCTGGTAATTGTCGAGGATCGCGGTGGCGATCCGATACGAAGCCTCGTCGGCATCGGCCGGGCGCAACTGCGCGCGGTGGTGCGCGATGGCCTGCCGCGCATCGCCGATCCGGACTTTGCGGAGTGGTTCGACGCGGCAGGCGTGGAGACCGTTCCCGTCATGCTCGATGGCCGCCCGAAACTGCTGGCGACATCGTTGGCGGACGCCGAGGTGATCGCGCTGGAACCCGGTCTTGAACAACTGCCTATACGTGGCGTCGCCGCCGTTCCGCGGGAGGCTTGCCACTGATGCTGCACACGCCGATGCTCGACCCCGCCGAGGCCTATGCGCTGTGGGCGCCCAGCTATCCGCCGCGCGCACACAATCCCGTGATGCTGGCGGAGGAGCGGGCCATGCTCGCGCTGTTGCCGCAAGACCTGAGCGGCCGCAATGTGCTGGACGCGGGCTGTGGCACCGGCCGCTACATGCATCATGCCCTGCAGCGCGGCGCGGCGCGGCTGCTGGGCGTGGATCTGTCGCGCGACATGTTGCTGCGCGCCGACACCGAGCTGCGCAGCGAGCGCAGGCGCGTGCCGCTGGAGCTTCTGCAGGGCGGCCTGGATGCCTTGCCCGTGGCCGATGCCTGGGCCGACCTGGTGGTCTGCGGACTGGCCGTGGGCCATGTCGAGCAACTCGAGCCGGTGCTGGCGGAGCTCAGTCGCGTCACGCAGCCGGGCGGCATGGTGTTGTGCAGCGACGTGCATCCCATCGGGCACGCGCTGGGCTGGCTGCGCGACTTCAAGGCCGAAGGCCGCCGCTACGCCGTGCGCCACACCGCACACCTCTACAGCCATTGGCATGCCGCCTGTGCCGCGCTGGACCTGGAGATCGGCTGCGTGCTCGAACCCATGATCGATCCGGCGGACATCCCGGCAGGCGCGCATTTCGATCCCGCCGCGCTGGATGTGCCGGTGGCGCTGGTCTTTCAGCTGTGGCGCAGGCCATGACTTTGCCCATACACGTTCCCGCCAGCCGTAGGCCGCATACGCTGCTGGTCAATCCCACCATCACCTCGCGTGCCAGCGCGCGCTTTCCGCTGTCGTTGCTCCACCTGTCCGCGACGCTCGATCGCACTGGCAGCAGCCGCATCATCGACGGCAACGTGGATCGCGACTTCATCGCGCGCACGCTCCATGCGCTGGACGAGCGCCCGTGCAGCGCCGTCGGCATCAGCGTGATGGGCGGGCCGCAGGTAGAGCCGGCCATCGCCGTGTCGCGCGCCATTCGCGCGCAACGTCCCGACGTGCCCATCGTGTGGGGCGGCTACTTTCCCACGCTGTATACCGGCACTGCGCTGTCCGCACCCTATGTGGACTATGCGATACGCGGGCAAGGCGAAGACAGCCTGCCGGAACTCGTCGCTGCGCTGCATGCCGGCAACACGGCCGGTCTGGCGGCGATCCAGGGTCTGTCGTGGAAGGATGTTGGCGGCACGGTACACAACCCGAGTCGGCCGTTCTCGCGCAGCGGCCCGCCGGTCTTGCTGCCTTACGAAAAGCTGGGCGATCCCCGCCGTTACCTCGCGCGCACCTTTCTCGGCCGCCGCACGGCGGCGCACCAGGCGTCAGTGGGATGCCGCTTCCGCTGCACGTTCTGCGGCGTGGCCGCCATGTTCGGCGGCGCTACCGCGTTGCCGCCCTTGGCGCGGCTGGAGCGGGATCTGGCCTATCTCAAGCATGGCCTTGGCGCCGACTCCATCCAGTATTTCGACCACAACTTCTTCGACCGCGAGCAGGACATGATCCCGCTGCTGGAAATCATGGCCCGCCATGAGCTGCCGTGGTGGTGCTACGCACGCGCGGATGCCTTGCTCAATCTGTCCGAGAGCACGTGGAAGCTGGTGCGCAAGAGCCGCCTGCGCATGGCCTACATCGGCGCGGAGTCGCCCAGCCCGGCCATGCTGAAGGAGATCCGCAAGGGCACGCGGCCGGACCAGACGCTGGCCGTGGCGGAGCTGTGCCGGCGCCACGGCGTGATCCCGGAGCTGTCCTTCATGGTGGCGCCGCCGGAGAACACCGAGGAGGAAACCGAGCATACGTTCGAGTTCATCCGCGAGCTAAAGCGCATCAATCCGCAGTCGGAGATCATCGTCTACGTCTACACGCCGCTGCCCGAGAGCAGCCGTCACGAGAAGGACCGGCATCGCCGGCCTTCCACGCCGCTGCTCGATCTCAACGGGGAACCCGTGGTGTTTCCCGCGACGCCGGAGGAGTGGACGCAGAAGCGCTGGGTGGATTACGCCTGCCACGCGGATGCGCCGTGGGTGAGCGACAGGCTGCGTCAACGCATCCACGATTTCGTGACCGTGCTGCGCTGCCGTTACCCCACGGTGCAGGACCTGCGCTCGCCGCCGTGGGCGAAGCGCACGCTGGCCGCGGCGGCATCGTGGCGTTACCGGTTGCGCCGCTACGACCGCCCGTGGGAGCTGAATCTGGCGAATCGGCTGGTGCGCTTGCGCATGCCGCAGGTTTCGGGACTCTGATCCGTGCGACCGCTCCATGTCGCGCAGATCAATTTCCACGCCGCGCCGGCAGGGCAGAACCTGGCCGATACGCTGGCGCGATGGCCGTCGCTGGTCGACATCGCCGAATCCGCGGCGAGCGCCGGCGCACGAGTGACGGTGATCCAGCGTGCGGCGCATGCGGAGCGACTTCAGCGAGGCGCCGTGGACTATCGTTTCATCGCTTCCAGCGATGAGGGCGACGGTGGCGTGCGTGCCGTCGCCGAAGCGTTGCGCGAGCAGCGCGCGGATGTGCTACACGCCCATAGCCTGGGTGCGGCGGCCAAGGCCCATGCGCTTTCCCGAGTGATGCCCGGTGTTCCGATCCTGCTGCAGGATCATGCCGATCGCCTGCCGTCATGGTGGAAGCGCCCGCGCTGGCGTCGCTGGTACGCATCGGCCCGTGGCGTGGCGTTCACGGCGCCGGAGCTGGCGCGGCCTTATGTATCGGCCAGGCTGTTCGGTGCGGCGATGCGCCTGTTTGCGATACCCGAATCCACCAGCCGCTTCACGCCGGGCAGCCTTGCGCAGGCGTGGGCGGAGACAGGGCTGTATGGCAACCCTTGCGTGGTCTGGGTGGGGCACCTGCAAACCGGCAAGGATCCGCTGACGGTGTTGGCGGGCTTTGCGCAGGCAGCCGAGGCACTGCCGCAGATGCAGCTGTGGTGTGCGTATGGCCATGCTCCGTTGTTGGCGCAGGTGCAACAGCGCATGGCGCGCGATCCCCGCCTGAAGGATCGCGTGCACCTGCTGGGCCGCGTTCCGCATGAGCGCGTGCAGTCGTTGATGCGGGCAGCCGACATCTTCGTGTCGGGCAGTCGTGCCGAAAGCTGCGGCTACGCGTTGCTGGAAGCGATGGCGTGCGGCGCGACGCCGGTGGTCACCCGCATTCCCTCGTTTCTTGCGCTGGTCGGCGAGGTGGGCCGCCTGTGGTCGCCCGGCGATGCCAACGAGCTTGCGCAGGCGCTGATCGCTGCGGCGGCGTCGCGTCCGTCGGTGCAGACGGTGAGGGATCATTTCGAGCGCCATCTGTCGCTGGAAGCGATTGGACGCCGCTGGGTCGATGCCTACGGGCAGTTGATCCGTGAACGCCGTGGAGGGGTATCGTGAAGCTCGCGCTGGTGGTGCCCGGCGGCGTGGATCGCACCGGCGAGTTTCGCGTGATTCCCGTGCTGCTGGCCTTGATCCGGCGGCTTGCCAGCGAACACGAGGTGCACGTGTATGCGCTGCGGCAGGAAGCGGCGGCCGACAGCTGGCCGCTCGCCGGTGCGCGCATCCACAATATCGGCGATGGCTGGCCGCGCCTGCGCGCCATCCGCGCCATTCGCGAGGAACACCGCCGCGCGCCGTTCGACCTGGTGCACGCCATCTTCTCCGGTTCATGCAGCCTGGTAGCGGTGGCCGCCGCCGTATCGCTCGGCCTGCCGAGCCTGGTGCACATCGCCGGCGGCGAGCTGGTGGCCATGCATGAGATCGGCTATGGCGGCCGCCGTTTCCTGAAAGGGCGATTGCGTGAAGCGCTGGTATTGCGCGGCGCCGATGCGGTAACCGCGGCGAGCGCGCCCATCATCGATTCCTTGCGATCTCTTGGCCTTGCAGCGCGCCGTGTGCCGCTGGGCGTGGACCTTCGCTGCTGGCCGCCAAGGCCGCCGCGCAGCCGAGGCGAGGGCTGCGCGCGGCTTGTCCACGTGGGCAGCCTCAATCGCGTCAAGGACCAACCGACGCTGTTGCGCGCGCTGGCGTTGCTGGCCGGGCAGGGCGTGGAGTTCGAGATGGATATCGTGGGCGAGGACACCCTCGATGGCGAAATGCAGCGACTGGCTCATGAGCTAGGACTCAACGGGCGCGTGCACTTCCATGGCTTCAGGACGCAGCGCGAACTGCGTCCCGTGATGGAAGCGGCCGACCTGCTGGTGATGTCGTCCCGTCACGAGGCGGGGCCACTCGTGTCGCTGGAGGCGGCCGTGGTAGGCGTGCCCACGGTCGGCACCGCGGTGGGGCATATCGCCGAATGGTCGCCATCGGCGGCCCTGGCGGTGCCGGTGGGCGACTGGATGGCGCTGGCCAACGCCATCCGTCGCGTGCTGGAGGATGATGCGCTGCGCCTGCGGCTTGCGGTGTGCGCGCATCGCCGCGCCGTGACGGAAGACGCCGACCACACGGCGCGTGCCTTCGAGGCGCTCTACCTTCAGGTCGTGACGGCGGGCTCCGGGCGCTGAGCCCATGCGGGCGATGCCTGCTGCTCCAGCGCGGTGCGCACGACGTACATGGTGTCCGTGCGCGTCACCGGGTGCGTAAGCCAGCCGAACGCGCGGCGCCACCGGCTGGCAGTGACCCACGGCGAGTCCTGCAGCCAGAGCTGCGTGCGCACCATGTCCGCACGTTCCTGTTGCGCATGCGGCGAGGGACGTATGCGATGGGACACGAACCGCCCGGCCTCGGGCAGGGAACGCGCCCACTCGATGCCGGACCACGCGTGCAGCCATAGTTCGGAACAGGACGCCCTGGTCAGGGTGAGATGCCCGGACGCGAAACGGAGCAGAGCGGGACATTCGGACTGAAGTTCGTAGAGCAGCGTCGGCGGCACCGCGCCGGTGTAGTAGCGCGAGACCAGCCGCAAGGGCGGCAGCGCCCACCAGGGCGATTCCGTGGTGCCGTCGCCCCAGAGGGCCAGCCACTCGCTGCGCATCATGCGGGCAGCCAGCAGCGAAATGTCGTTCAGATGAATGAGCCGCATCGAGCGATTGCAGAGGTTGCCTGCCGCATGCAGCAGCAGATGGCTCATCAACGCGCCATGCGAAGGGTAGGGGTTGATGCCGGCCACCGGCGAGCGTGGATAGACGCAGCTCGTGATATCCACGATGGACACCGGAAGGCGCTCCTGGATGCGCGTATGCAGCTCGATGTTGACCGGTGTGTCGCGGTGCTCGCCAAGGCAGGCCACGGCAGCGTCGCCGGCCGGCTTGTAGACCCGGTGCTTCCACGCGGCGAACGACAGCACGTAGCCCATGCGTTCCAGCATGGCGCCGGCGCGTTCCTGATCGTTCTCGCTCACCAGCAGGTCGATGTCCGCCATCGGGCGTTCGCCCGGCGCGTAGAGTCCCATCGCATGCAGCGCCGCGCCCTTGAGCGCCACCAGCGGCAGGCCGATGGCGCGCGCGTGCGCGCCAATGCGTTCCAGCAGCGTATCGATACGTTCATGGCGCCGCGCCACGTGTTCGTGCTGGCTGTCCAGGAACCTGATCCAGCCGTCATGTCGCCAGCGGGCGTACACGTTTCCTTGCCCGGCCACGCCGTGCGCCGCCGCCACTGCCATGGCCAGCCGCCATTCCAGCGCGTTCCAATCGGGTGTGTCGCCCGCGGGATGCGCCAACTCGGTGGCGAGTGCCTCGGTGGTACGCAATAGTCCGGCCTTGATCGTTGCAAGCGGAGGCCGGGCGTATGGCTTGGCGTGCTGCTCAGGCATGTTGCGACGCTCCCGCGCGCAAGGGTGCGTCCAGAGGTGTGGTGCGATGCGTGGCCTCAGCTTCGATCAAGGCATGCCAGCGGGCATCCAGGGCGCGGGATACTTGCCGGTGACGGTCGGGCAGGTCGGCCGTCTTCCATTGCTGCACGACGACCTGCTCGTGCAGCAAATCGCGCACGCGGCGATAGAACTCCGAGTCGTAGGCGCCCTGGAACATCATCGCGAGGTCGTCGCTGTCGCGCCAATGCGTCTTCTCGCCGAGCTGCGCCTTCACCTGTTCGTAGAAGCGCGTGCCCGGCAAGGGATAGGAAATGCTGACGCCGATGTCGTCCGGCGAGGCGCGCGCAATGAGATCGCGCGTGGCCAACAGATCGTCCAGTTCTTCACCCAGGTAGCCAAGCTGGATGAAGAAGCCGACGCGGATGCCGTGCGCGCCCAGCCGTTCGCGCGCGACGATCAGGTCCTCGATCTTGGTGCCCTTGTTCATGCGGTCCAGCACGCGCTGGCTGCCGCTTTCCGCGCCGATCCAGGCCTCCGCGCAACCGGCATGGCTCAGCGCCGCGGCCATGCGCTCGCTGACGAGGTCGGCGCGCGTCTGGATGGTGAAGGGGATGGAGCCGGCGACCTGGTTGGCGTGGGCCGCGAACGCCTCGACCCAGTCCACATGGAAACCGAAGATGTCATCGGCGAGCCAGACGTGGTCCGCGCGGTAGGTGTGCTTGAGATACGCCATCTCCGCCGCGACGTCCTCGGCGGAACGGCGGTTGTAATGGTTGCCCCAGATCGGCTTGGCGCACCAGTTGCAACGGAATGGACAGCCGCGCGAGGCCGCCATGTTGAGGCTGAAATAGCCGTGGCGCTCCAGCCAGAACGCGCGGTAGCGATCCACGTCCACCAAGTCCCAGGCGGGATGGCCGACGATGCGCGGATCGGGTGGCGCCGCGCCGATGCGCGCGAGCTGCAGTTGATCGCGCTGCATCGACGCCACGCCGGCGAGGCCGGCCACCCAGTCGCGGGTATCGATGGAAGGGTTCTGATCGAGCCGGCGAACCAGCTCGGCCAGCGGTGCGATGCCTTCGCCGATCAGTACGGCATCCGCACCCGCGGCGAGAAAGGCATCAGGCTGGTCCGACGCATCGGAGCCCGCGACGATCACGCGCGCGCCCGTCGCACGCGCGGCGGCGATCATCTCGCATGCCGCATCGCGCATGCGGGCAAGGCACATCTTGGTGAGGTAGTTGAAGTTGTCCTCGTAGATCAGGACCACATCGGGACGCGACGCCGACAGGCTGCTCGCATAATCCTCCACGCCTTCGGCAAGCATGGCGTCGAAAAGGGAAACCCGATGGCCCATGCGACGCAGCAGCGCGGCCACGTGGATGGTCGCGAGCGGCGGATAAGGCTTGCCGCGCTCCCATTGCTTGCGGTCGAACCTCAGGAAGTAGGAGTGACCGACCTGAATGGTTAGCATCTTGGAAGGATCTCCGTCGTTGCCGTTGGGCGAGCTGCTCCGGCGCATCCACGGCAGGTCGGCGATCAGGCCTCCAGCGTTTTACGCTCGTCAGGCGTGAGTGCCACCAGGGAGTTCGGCGGTTGCGCCATGGCGAGGAAATTTTTGGATGTCCATTCGCCCAGGCGTGTGCTATCACATGGCCGCCTGACATCACCGACGCATGCCATGACATCCGAGCCACAGGCGAGCGACCTTCTTGCCGATCCCTTTCTCGAACGCCCCGCGTGCGCGCGAACCGCCGAGCACTGGATACTCGGGCGCTGTTTTCGCTTCACCAGTGCGAGCGAGGCGCTGCTGGCATCGGTAGAAGAGGCCTACGCGGGCCTGCCGCCGCACGTGCTGCCGGGTGACTCGCCGGTGCTTGAGGTCGAGCTTCGGCTGACACCATCCCATAGTGAATGGACGGGCGACGAGCCGCCCTGCATGCACATGCAATCGGGCGCCGGCCTGTTGTGCGGTGTGGTGGACGCGGCCAACTATGTGGTCATCTCACCAGAGACGATGCGCGCACTCGTCGTGGCATCCGGGGACATGCTGGCGTTTCCGTATCACCTGCGCTACGAACTCATCGAGTTCGCGGTGTTCACCCTGGCTGCGCGTGCGCAGGGCCTGATCCCCCTGCATGGCGCCTGCCTGGGTCTTGATGGGCGCGGGCTTCTGATCGTGGGCGCCAGTGGGGCCGGGAAATCGACGCTGGCATTGCAGGGCTTGCTGGAAGGCTTGGATCTACTCGCCGAGGATGCCGTGTTCGTGCATCCCGAAAGCCTGCGTGCGACGGGAGTCCCGAACTTTCTTCATGTGCGCAGGGATGGGCTGGCGTGGTTGGACGATGAACGGCATCGCCAGTGGATCGCCGGCTCGCCCACGATCCGGCGTCGCAGCGGGGTGGAGAAGTTCGAGATCGACCTGCGCAAGGGGCCCGCGCGACTGGCCGGACCGCTGGAGCTCGCGGGCATCGTGTTTGCGGCGCCGGCTAGTGCGGCGTCGAGTGTGGCGAAGCTTCATCCTGTTGACAGCCACGACGTGCCCGCGCGCCTCGCCGCGGAACAGGCTTATGCGGCCAGTCAGCCCGCATGGGCGGATTTTGCGCGGACATCGACGCGGTTGAGCGCTTTTGAACTGGTCAGGGGACAGCACCCGTCGGAGTCCATCCGGCTGCTCAGGCAGCTGCTGTAGTAGCTGTTTTCCATCGTTCCGGCTGGCAACCCTTTTTCTTCCCGCCTGCACTCACCGACAGGAGCAGCAGCGACGGGTGGGGTTTTGTGTAGTCATCAGGTGCCAACTGAACCGCGGCGGGCGCAGTCGCGCAGCAGCAAGGAAGCCTGACATGCCAGGCGCATGGCAGGGTCTGTTGCGCGAGCGGGCGAACGGCCTGCCGCGGTCCTTTTTTGCGACGCTGCGGCCCCTGGGCTTGTGGCGCATCGCAACGTATGTGGCGCTGTCGCTCGGCAGTGCATTGACCGGCGGCATCGCGGCCCTGCTGGTGGCGCCGATGATCCAGCCGGGTGCGGTGAGCGGGTTGGGTCATGCATGGCCGGCAGACACCGCCAGCATGGAGATGCGCGCGCTGCTCTTCGTGATCGCATCCGCGGTATTCGCACTGGTGCGCTGGCAGGCGGCGCGACTGGCCGCACGGCTCGCCAGCAGCTATGGCATGCAGCTTCGCGGACGCGTGCATGAAAGCCTGATCGAGGCGCCGCTTTCCTCCCTGGCGGATGCCACCTCGGCGGAGCTGGCGAACGTACTCACCCACAACGTCGAGCTCGTGACGCAGGGCTTCAATGCGCTGATGCAGCTGCTGGTCGCCGGCATCACCACCGCGGTCAGCCTGGCGTTTGCGCTGTGGGTGTCGCCGCCGCTCGTGCTGGCCGTGCCGGTGATCGTGGCGTGCTCCTTGATCGCCGCGCGTTTCAACAGCCGTGAGCATGCGGCGGTAAGCCGACGCTACGTGGCCGACATGACGCGGCTGTTCTGGATGAGCGAGGACTTTCCGCGCCGCTGGCGACACATCAAGTCGTTCGGGCAGGAGCAGGCCGAGAAGGCGCATCACGCCGCGGCATCCGGGCAACTGGCCGAGGGCTACCGCAGGCAGCTGGAGCTGATTGCATCGGGTCGACTGGTGATCGAAATGCTGGCCGCTGCTGGCATCGCCGCGATTTTCGTGGTGGCGCACCGGTGGCACGGCATCGACCAGGCATCGCTGATCGCGGTGTGCCTGCTGCTGGGGCGCCTGCTTCCGTATCTCGTCTCCACCCGGCAGAGCTTCCATCAGCTCGCCTCGGCGGTGCCGGCCTTCGCGTTGTGGTGCAGGTACGCGGGCACGCTGCCTTCCGTGCCCACGAGTACGATGGACGCGCAAGCCGGACAAGCCCTGCGGATCGAATCCTTGTCGATCGACTATCCCATGGCGCTTTGCGTGAAGAATCTATGGCTGCATCCCGGCGAGTTGCTGCTGATCCGTGGCGACTCCGGCATCGGCAAGACCAGCCTGGCGGACGTGCTCGCGGGCATGATCCGTCCCGCTGCCTTTACCGCATGGTTGGGCGCGAGCCGCATGGATTTCGATGCCTATCGCGCGTGGGTCCGCAACGGCGCCTACGTCAGCCAGAGCGTGAGGCCGTGGCAGCGCACGGTGCGCGATTGCCTGCGCTGGGCCGCGGCGGACGCCACCGACGAGGACATGCAGCAAGCCCTCGCAGATGTGGGCCTGGATCGGCGCCTCGCAACGCAGGGGCAGGGACTCGACGCCACGCTGGATAGTTCATCGGGGCGGCTGTCGGGTGGCGAAATCCAGCGGCTGCTATTGGCCCAGGTATTGTTGCGACGACCGGCGCTGGCCATTCTCGATGAGGCGACCAGCGCGCTCGACGCTGCCGCGGAGGCGCACGTGCTGGCCACGATCAGGCAGCGATTGCCGGATACGATCCTCATCGTTATCTCCCATCGCGCAGGTGTCGCGAGCCTGGCGAATCGCAGCCTGACCATCGGCGCGGATCTTGTCGTGACGATTCGGGAATCGATCGGGTCCGCAGGTCGCGCGGAAGTTGCGCGCGGGCGCTAGGCTTCGGCGAACGGCATGTCGCGCCGGCGCCGATACGTCTGGTAGTAGCCCGGCGTGTGGTGAAGCTGCTCGCCATGGGCAAGCGCCTCATCGGACAGGACGCGGCCCAGGAAGAAGATATGGGAGCCGATCTCCTGGCTGTGCAGCAGGGTGAGCTCGTGCACGCACAACGCGGAAGCCACCGCCGGAATGCTGAGTTCACGCGAAGGGCGAACGGCAAGCGGCAGGTCGCTCCAGCGTTGCAGCGGCATTTTGTGGTGTTCGCTGAGCTTGTAAGCCAGGGGCTTCATGGCGGCGGGAATGCAGGACAGGGCTACGCGACCCGTTTCACGCATGACCTGAGCGGAGACATTGGTGCTGCGCAGGGCCAGTGAATACAGTCCGCATCGCGACAGCGGCCCGATCAGGTCCATCGGAAACATGTTGCGGTGATGGGGCGTGTCCACCGAGACGAGCACGACCGGCCGCGGGCACAGGTACGCGATCATCAACTGCTGCACCGCATTCGGCGCCATCAAGGCATGCTGCGACGAAGGTTGCCGTTGCATGAGGCGGTTCTGCAGCCAGCGGTTCCAGGCATTTCGCGGCCAGCCCAGGCAATGGTGTTCGCCCGCCGTCACGCGATACAGCGTGGGCGATGCCTGTTCGCCGATGCTCAGCGGAACCATGCGCGCCAGCCGCAGGCTGCCGAGCCGCTTGCCTGTCACTGTGTCGCAATATTCGATGACCGGCCGCTGACCCGCATTCATGCTGGTCGCGATGACCAGCGGCTTGAGCGAGGCCACGGTGTGATCCATGGTGACGTCGTGCACGCCATCGTCTGCGTGCAGATAGGCCGCGACGGCGTGCTGCGGAGCGGCGACGGCCACCGTCGACCATTGCGGCAGCGGTCGTACCCACGGACGCAACGTATCCTTCCACATCTCAGCGGCGCCGGAACAGCAGGAACATGTAGAGCTGGGTGGCCATGCGAAGGCCGCCGGGCTCGATGCGTTCGAGGTGGAAATGGGGCGCCGCCGAACGCGCCACCACGCGCGGCGCGAAGCGATGGATGCGGCTCTCGCTGGCGATGGCGTAGTGGCCGCGGCGCAGCAGATGGAAGGCATTGGCCAGCCACCAGCCGTAGCGTGCATCGCCCAGGTAGTAGGGGTTGAGCATGCTCGCCAGTACAAAGCCGCCCTTGCGCACGATGGTCGACAGCTGCTCGAAGAGCTGGGCGTGATCCGCGAAATGATTGAGTACCGCGAAGTTCGCCGTGACCGCGGATACCTTGCACTCGCTGGCCGAGTCGATGCTTACGACGGTTCGACGATCCAGTTCCTCGCTGCAATACGCCAGCAGGTGCTCCCGCATGGCGGGGGAGGGTTCATAGACGTAGGTGCGATGGCCGTGCGCGGCGTAAGCCTTCGCGTCGATGCCCGTGCCGGCGCCGAAATCGAGCACGTCCGCTCCGTGCGGCAGCATGGCCATGGCCGTGCGCTGGAAGCGGTCGCGCACCTCCAGGTCCCGGCGGGAGGTCAGGAAGAATTGGTGGTACTGCGCTCCCGTATGCATGGCACTGCCTTTGATCATGGCCCGACGAAATCCGCAGCAAGAAGCGAGGAGCGGCTTCCCGCGCCAAGCTCAACGGACCCTGCGTGAGTGCCTGGTTGGCGGCGTCAGGTTGCGACCGTTGGTGCATTCGCCTCCATGCTCAATCGCCGGTGCCCACGACGCGATTGCGGCCAGCCTGTTTGGCGGCATAAAGAGCCTGGTCGGCCGCGACAACCACCTCGCGCCAGCTCTTTTCCCTGCGGGTGGATACGCAGTAGCCGATGCTGACCGTGCAATGCAGGGTCTCGCCGGACAGCAGCGTGATGGCTTCCTTTTCAATGGCCAGGCGCAGTCGTTCCGCCGCGTCCTTCGCCGCGGTGGCCTCGGCCTGATGAAGCAGCACCATGAACTCTTCGCCGCCCACCCGCGCAAGGATGTCCTTCTCGCGGATATGCCGCCGCAGCGTGTCCGCGATGGCGACAAGCACCTGGTCGCCGCCGTCATGTCCCCAGCGGTCGTTGATCGACTTGAACCGGTCCACGTCGATGATGAGCGTGGCGACGGAGCTGCCCCGCGGCGTCGAGGCGGCGATCCGCTGCTGTCCTTCCTCCCACATGACGCGGCGATTGGCGACGCCGGTCAGCGGATCCTGGCTGGCGTGGCGGATCAGTTCCGCGTCGAGCTTGCGAGTGAGCATCCATAGCAGGCTCGGGGTAATCACCCAGGTGAGCACGATGCGCGAGAGCAGGCCAAAGGTCGAGGTGGGGTCCCGTCCCGCAAATTCGACGGGCTGGGCGATCCACCACGACATGCGCACCAGCAGCATCGCCGCCCATAGAAAATGGAAGAGGGCGGCCAGGCGCGCGACCGGGCGCTGCGCCTCGTCCTTGCATTGCCAGAACGCCGCGCCGGTGGCGCCAGTGAGCAGCGCCGTCAACGCGCCGCCCAGGATCACCATGTGGCGGAGGTTTTCGCCTTCGACCAGCACCAGGAAGAGTTCGGCCAGCGCCATCGCGGCCACGGGAACCAGCACCCATAGCCGCCGCCGTGGCAGCTCCAGATAGGCGTTGACCGCAAGCAAGGCCCACACTGCGCCCAGGTCGATCAAGAGGTTGCCCACCAGGCCCAGACCCGGAAAGCCGACGTGAAAGGCCGGCAGGAAAAGTACGCCGAAGCCTGCCGCAAAGGCCGCGTAGCTCGTGCCCCACAGCATGACGCCAGGCTGGCGTTTGACCCGGGGATGGCCCATGTACAAGGCAAAGAAGAGCGCGGAGGCAAGGGACGCCAGCAACGCATTGACCAGCAGCAGGGTGCCTGCATGCAATAGGCCTGCGATCCACTCCATGGTTTCTCCGGGTGACGATGTTGCCAATACCGGCAATTTTGCTCGTCTTCGGCCGGTCGGGAGAAGCCCGATGGTTGGCGCGTGCCATCGGGGAGCGCGCGCTTATGGGCAAGAAATCAATGGGCGAATTCGGCAAGAAATCCGTCATGCGTGACAAGCCTTTCACGACGCAGATCAAATTTTTCTTCGCCCCATGGTTTTCCCGGCGATTTCCTCGCGATGCCGTGCGTGGGCTGGCCTATGCGGCTAATGGGTCACGGGTTGCGCGAGCTTCCTTGTCCTGCCCATCCCTTTGAAGCGCCTGTAAATGCAGCGCTGAAGCCATGCGCATTTCCAGTGCTTGCGGACGCGCGGTTTCCAACACAGTCGTGATCGGCTCGTGTCTTGCAGCCTCAGGAACGGTGCATTCATCTTGCCGATTTTGCGCACGATTTGCGGATGGACCGCGCACTCGCGACATCACCTCTCCTTGATGAGGCATTCACGAAACCGGTGAGAGAAGGCCTTGCGGCGATGGATGCGCCGGCATAGGGGTATGCAGATCTTTATAGGGGAAGTTCGCTCCAAGAGCGTTCCGTCAGCAGGTATCCCACATTCGAAGCAGTCGTTCCCAAGGAACGGCACGGCGTGCTTCTGCCCTCCCTTTTTGAGGGCATGTCATCGACGCCGTGCGTCCGTGTTCCTTCGGCATGGAGGCGCATATGCACACCCGTCGTTTCAAGCAGGCACATCCGTTTCGTCACCGTCCCATCGCCAAGGGCATCTGGGTCGCCCTGGCATCGCTCGCGGTATTTCCATGGACGGCCGGCATCGCCCAGGCCGCCTGCACGACGGCCGGCACCACCATCACCTGCGCGACCGGATCCAATACCAACAACCTGGCGGACAGCACGAATGCCGTCACGGTCAATGTGCAGTCGGGCGCCGTGCTCAGCGTGCCGCCCATCGTTGGTGGAACCTCGCTGACTCTTACCGGAAACGGCATCACGCTCAACAACCAGGGTTCCATCGATCCGGCGATCAATGGCGGCGTGGCCAGCATCGTCGCTTCCGGCGCGGCGCTCGGCAATGCGAACGCCAACACCATCAACGTGACGAACTACAGCGGCGCCACGCTGCGGGGCCTGTTCAATTTCGCCCAGCTGTTCAGCTATGGCGGCCAGGCCCTGGTGCTTCAGAACGGCGCGGGCGGCGTGGCCAATGTACAAAACAGCGGCAACATCGGCATGTCGGTGCTCGGCGGCATAGGCAACACCGCCGACGGCGCCTCGGTGCTGGCCTATGGCGGTGGCCAGGTCAACTTTATCAACAACAGCGGCGGCGTCGTGAGCGGCCGCATCGGCTTCACCACGCCGGGCGCTGCGGGCGTGGGCAATACCTTCGTCAATGCGGGCACTCTCAACGGCAGCCTTTATCTGGGCGACGCGACGAGCGGCAATGTCTTCACCGCCGTATCGGGTTCCAGCGTCAACGCCGCCGGCGGCACGTCGGCGGCCGGCACGATCAGCAACGGCACCACGATCAATGTCAAGCTGGCCGCGGCCGGTACGGTCAATGCGGGCACGGGCACCAACAACCGCCTGGTGCTGCAAAACGTGGTGTCGGGGCCGGGCTCCGGCACCGGTGGCGGCAGCACGAACCTCAGCGCCGCCACGTATCTCGGCTTCCAGCATCTGACGGTGAACAGCGGCACGTGGAACCTGCAAGGCGCGCTTGTGAGCGCGGATGCCACGCTCAACGATGGCCTGGTGAATTTCGACAATGCCGCGGCGTTCGGCAGCGGCCTGTTCAACATCAACGGCGGCGCCATCGCCGCCAGCGTCGGCGGTCTCTCGCTGTCCAACAGCATGGCGCTGAATACCGCGGCCGGCCTGACCTTGAGCGGCACCAATCCGTTTTCGCTCACCGGCGTACTGTCGGGAAGCGGTGGGCTGACAATCAACGACACTGCCGTCATTACGCTGGGGGGCGGCAATCTGTTCTCCGGCAACGTGGCGCTCAATGCCGGCGGCCTGGTGCTGGGCAATGCCGGCGCGCTGGGTTCGGGCAGCCTGGTGGTCGGTGGCTCGGCCTCGCTGGATACCACCGGTGCCTTTGGCCTTTCCAACAACATCACCATCAATGCCGGAACGCTCAATCTGCTGGGCAGCCAGGCCTTGAGCCTCAACGGCATCCTGTCGGGCGCGGGCAACCTGACCAAGAGCGGCGCGGGCAGCCTCACGCTCAATGGCAGCGATGCGCTGGCGGGAACGTTTTCGTTGGCGGGCGGCTCCCTGATGCTCGGTGCGGGAGGCCACCTGTCGCCGACGGGCGGACTCAACCTTTCCGCGGGCACCAGCGTGGACATCTCGCTGGCGGGCGCGCAATCCATCGGTGCGCTATCCGGCACGGGCGGCACGTTCAACCTTGGCGCCAGCGCATTGAGCTTTGGCGATGCGACGAACCAGAGCTTCGGTGGCCTGTTCACCGGCAGCGGCAGCCTGACCAAGCTGGGGGCCGGCGTGGAAACGCTGACGGGCGCCAGCAGTGGTTTCACCGGCGACATCAACCTCAATGTGGGTGGGTTCGTGCTCGGCAACGCCCAGGCGCTGGGCGGCGGCACACTGCAGGTCGGTGGCAGCGCCACGCTGGATGCAAGCACCGCGCTGACGCTCACCAATCCGCTCAACCTGAGCCTCGGCGGCGCGCTGGATGTGCTGGGCAGCAACGCGCTGACACTCGGCGGCACGATCAGCGGCGGCGGCAGCCTGTCCAAGCATGGCGCGGCGTTGCTTACGCTCAATGGCGCCAATGCCTTCAGTGGCGGCCTTGGCCTCGATGCCGGCGGATTGCTGCTCGGCAACGCACAGGCGCTCGGAACGGGGGCGCTTGGCATCGGTGGCGACGCCACGCTGGATGTCAGCACCTCGCTTGCGTTGAACAACGACATCAACTTCGGCACCAGCAACGCCACGCTGACCTTGCCCGGCAGTCAGGCGCTGACCTTGGGTGGCGCGCTGAGCGGCACCGGCAATCTGGTCAAGAATGGATTGAGCACGCTGAGCCTCGGCGGCACGGGCAACCTTGCCGGCAATCTGGCGATCAATACGGGCACCGTCGCCATGGTGGGGCAGGGCACGTTGTCCTCGGGGCTGGCGATCGGCCTCGGCGCGGGCGCCGCGTTCGATATTTCCGCTGCTGCCAATGCGCAGCTCATCGGCAAGCTCTATGGCGTGGGCGGCACGGTCAATCTCGGTGGCAAGGCGCTGAGTTTCGGTGACGCTTCCGATGCCAGTTTCGGCGGCGTGTTCAGCGGTAGCGGCGGCCTGACCAAGCTAGGGGGCGGCGTGGAAACGCTGACCGGTGTGAGCAGCGGCTTCACCGGCTCGTTCAATCTCGGTGCGGGCGGTCTGGTGCTGGGCAATGCCGGCGCGCTGGGCAGTGGCGATCTGAACGTCGGCGGCAATGTCACGCTGGATGGCAGCGTGGCGCTCAGCCTTGCCAACCATGTCGCGCTGGATGCGGGAGCGTCGCTGGATCTGCTGGGAAGCAACGCGCTCACGCTCGATGGTGCGATCAGTGGCACCGGCAGCTTGATCAAGGACGGTTCATCGCTGCTCACCCTCAATGGCACCAATACGTTTGGCGGTGGACTGGCAATCAACGCCGGCGGCCTGTTCCTTGGCAATGGTGGCGCGCTGGGCAGCGGTGGGTTGAGCGTCGGCGGTGCAGGCCCGGTCACGCTGGATGCTGGCGTCGACCTCACGCTTGGCAATGGCGTTGCACTCGGCACGGGCGCGTCGCTGGATCTGCTGGGTGGTCATGCACTGACACTCGACGGCGTGATCAGCGGCAATGGCGGCTTGATCAAGGATGGCGCGTCGCTGCTTACGCTCAACGGCGCCAACACGTTCGGTGGCGGGCTCACGCTAAACGGCGGCGGCCTGCTGCTCGGCAATGGCGGCGCGCTGGGCACGGGCGTGCTTGCGGTAGGTGGCGCCGGTGCAGTCACGCTCGATGGCGGCGTTGACCTCAACGTTGGTAACAACATCGCCCTTGGCGCGGGCGCTTCGCTGGATGTGCTGGGCGGCCATGCACTGACGCTCAACGGCGTGATCAGCGGCAATGGCGGGCTGATCAAGGATGGCGCATCGCTGCTCACGCTCAACGGCGCGAACACCTTCGGCGGCGGACTCGCCCTCAACGGAGGCGGACTGCTGCTCGGCGACAGTCTTGCCCTGGGCACGGGCGCGCTGAACGTGGGCGCCGCGGGGTCGGTCACACTGGACAGCAGCGCGGCGCTGAACCTGGCGAACAACATCAACCTGGGCGCGGGCGCCACGCTGAACTGGCTCGGCAGCAACGCGCTGGCCGTGAGCGGCGCGATTTCCGGTGCCGGCGGCCTGCTCAAGAACGGCGCGGGCACCCTGACCTTGAACGGCGCCAACAGCTTTGGCGGTGGTCTCGACATCGCTGGCGGCACCGTGGCGCTGGGCGCCGGTGGCAGCCTCGCGGCCACCGGTGCAGTCAACCTGAGTGGAGCTGGCGCGGCGCTGGATCTGTCGGGGACCAGTGGCGGCCTGACCATCGGTGATCTGCAGGGCATGGCAGGTACGAGCCTGTTGCTCGGCGCGCAAACGCTGACCTTCGGCGGCAGCAATGCGTTGAGCTTTGGCGGTTCCATCACTGGAAGTGGCGGCCTGATCAAGCAGGGCACGGGAACGGAAACGCTGACCGGCGCCAGCACGTTCACCGGCGGCATCGCGATCAACTCCGGCACGCTGGCGATGGGCGCGGGTGGCAGCCTTTCCGGTTCCAACACGATCAACCTTGCGGGCGCGGGAGCGGCCTTCGACATATCGGCGGCCGGTGACCAAGGCATCGGTGCGCTCAATGGCGTGTCCGGCAGCAGCGTCAACCTTGGCGGCGGCACGCTGACGCTGGGCGGCATCGGCAATGCCAGCTTCGATGGCGCCATCGCCGGCACCGGTGGATTGATCAAGAATGGCAGCGGCGTGCAGACGCTCAACGGCGCCAGCACGTTCAGCGGCGGCTTGGCGCTCAATGCCGGTGGGCTGATCGTCGGCAATAACGCCGCGCTCGGAACGGGCAACCTGACGGTGGGTGCCGGCAGCGCGGTGACGCTGGCCGCCGGCGGCGCGGTGAATCTCACCAACAACATAGGCCTGGGCGCGGGCTCCGGCCTCACTGTGCAAGGCAACAACGCATTGACGCTGGGCGGCGTGATCTCCGGCAACGGCAGCCTCACCTTGAATGGCGCATCCACGCTGACGCTGACGGGTGCGAACACCTATGCCGGCGGCACCAACATCCTTGCCGGCACGCTGGTGCTCGGCACGGGCGGCAGCCTGTTGTCCACCGGCAATGTCACGCTGGGCGGCACGGGCACGTTCGATCTTTCCAGTGCAGGCAACCAGACCGTCGGCGCGCTCAACGGCGCATCCGGCACGGTGAATCTCGGCGGCAATACGCTCAGCCTGAACGGCATCGGCAGCGCGAGTTTCGATGGCGTGATCAACGGCAGCGGCGGGCTGGCGATCAACGGTGGCGTGCAGGCGCTTGGTGGCGCCAATGCCTTCAGCGGCGGCGTGTCGCTGGGCGCCAATGCGGGCGTAATCGTCGGCGACAACGCGGCGCTGGGCACGGGCAAGCTCACCGTCAATGGCGCCGCCACGCTCGATGCCAATCGCACGCTTACGCTCGACAACAACGTGACGCTCAACGACGGGCTGACGTTCCTGGGAAGCAACGCGCTCACCTTGAATGGCAACCTCTCGGGTGCGGGCAGCCTGACCAAGAACGGCGCAGCCACGCTGACCTTGAACGGCACGAATACCTATGCCGGCGGCACCTTCATCAACAGCGGAACCCTCGCCCTGGGTGCCGGCGCGAGCCTGGCGGCGAGCGGCACGGTGACGCTCGCCACGGGCGCCACGTTCGATCTCTCTGCCGGCAACGGCACGCAGACGTTCGGCACGCTGGTCGGTGGCGGCACCGTCAACATGGGCAACAATGACCTGGTGCTCGGCGGCGCCACCAATGGCGTGTTCAGCGGCTCGATCACCGGCACGGGCAGCCTGACCAAGGTCGGTGCCGGCACGGAGACGCTGACCGGCACCAATGGCTTCACCGGCGGCACCTTCATCAATGCGGGAACGCTGGCCATCGGCGCGGGCGGCAACCTTGCCGCCACGGGCAGCGTGAACCTCGCGGCCGGTACAGGCTTCGACATCAGTGCCGGCGGCGCGCAGACCATTGGCGCACTCAACGGCGTGGCCGGCAGCACCGTGACGCTGGGCGGCAACACGCTGACGCTGGCAGGTGCAGGCAATGCCAGCTATGGCGGCGCCATCACCGGCACCGGCGCGCTGGCGATCAACGGTGGCGTGCAGACGCTTGGCGGGGCCAGTACGTTCAGCGGCGGCGTCACGCTTGGAAACAATGCGGGACTGGTGGTTGGCGACAACGCGGCGCTCGGCACCGGCGCGCTCACAGTCAACGGGGCTTCCACGCTCGATGCCCAGGCGCCGGTGTCGCTGGCCAACAACGTCACGCTTGCCGGCAATGCCGGCCTCAACGTACTGGGCAGCAACGCGCTCACGCTTGGCGGCGCGATTTCCGGTACCGGCAGCCTCACCAAGAACGGCGCGGCGACACTCACGCTGTCCGGCGCCAACACCTACACCGGCGGCACCACCATCAATGCGGGCACGTTGGCCATCGGCGCGGGTGGCAGCCTGGCGCCTATGGGCGCGCTTACGCTGACGGGCACGGCAACCTTCGACATGAGCGCGGGTGGCGCGCAGGCGGTTGGTTCGCTGGCGGGCGCGTCCGGCAGCGTGGTGCTCGGCAACAACACGCTGACGCTGGGCGGCGCGGGCAACACCAGCTTCGGCGGCACCATCGGCGGCAACGGGGGCCTGGTGAAGATCGGCAGCGGCGTGCAGACGCTGGATGGCGCCAACACCTTCGCCGGCGGCGTGAGCCTGGATGCCGGCGGCCTCGTGCTCGGCAACAGTGCCGCGTTGGGCACGGGCATGTTGACGGTGGGCGGCAACGCGACGCTGGATACCAGCAGCGCGATGACCGTGGCCAACAATGTGAGCCTCGCCAGCGGCGCGGGCCTGCACGTATCGGGCAGCAACCCGCTGGTGTTGAGTGGCGCGATCACCGGCGCAGGCAGCCTCAACAAGGATGGCGCGGCGACACTGACCCTGAGCGCCGCCAACGGTTTCACCGGCGGCACCACCATCAACGCAGGCACCTTGGCGATTGGCACGGGTGGCAGCCTTGCGTCCACGGGCGCGGTGAATCTGGCGGCAAGCGGCGCGGCGCTCGACATCAGCGCCGGCGGTGCGCAGTCCATCGGCGCACTCAACGGCGTGGCTGGCAGCGCCATCGCGCTGGGCAGCAATACATTGACGTTGAGCGCGGGTGCGAGCCCGGCGTCGTTCGGTGGCGTCATCACCGGCACGGGCGGCCTGGCGATCCAGAGCGGCGTGCAGACGCTGGGTGGCGCCAACGGTTTCAGCGGTGGCGTGACGCTTGCTGATCACACTGGCGTGATCGTGGGCAACAACACGGCGCTCGGCACCGGAACGCTTTCGGTCAACGGCACGGCCACGCTCGACGCCAACAGTCCGGTGACACTCGGCAACAACGTGGCGCTGGCGGCGGGCGCGGGTCTGAGCGTGCCGGGCAGCAACCCGCTCACGCTCGGCGGCGTGATTTCCGGCAACGGCAGCCTGACCTTGAACGGCGGTTCCACGCTGACGCTGACCGGCGCCAACACCTTCACGGGCGGCACCACGATCAATGCGGGCACGCTGGCGATCGGTGCGGGTGGAAGCCTGGCGCCGTCGGGCGCGGTAAGTCTCGCCGCCAGTGGCGCGGGCCTCGACATCAGCGGAGGAGGCAGCCAGACCATCGGCGCGCTCAGCGGCGCGGCCGGCAGCACCATCGCCCTGGGCGGCAACACGTTGACCTTCGGTGGCGCCACCGACCAGACATTTGCCGGCGCGATCAGCGGCACAGGCGGCCTGGTGAAGAGCGGCACCGGCGTGCAGACACTCGCCGTCGCCAGCAGCTTCAGCGGAGGCATCACGACGCAGGGCGGCGGACTGCTGCTGGGCAACAGCGCCGCGCTCGGCACAGGTGCGCTGACCGTGGCAGGCGCCACCACGCTGGCGGCGAGCGCACCGGTCAGCCTGTCCAACGGCGTCACGCTGAATGCGCCGCTGACGTATGGCGGTACGCAGGCCGTCACGCTGAGCGGCACGGTCTCCGGCACAGGCAGCCTGGTCGTCAATGGGCCCAGCCTCACGCTGTCTGGTGCGAATAGCTTCAGCGGCGGCACGGCACTTAACAGCGGCAACCTGACCGTCAGCGGCACCAGCGCCTTGGGCACCGGCACATTGAATGCCAACGGCGGCAGCCTGCAGGCGGGCAGCAGCGCGACATTGGGCAACAACGTGGTGATCGGCAGCAGCGGCCTGCAGGTGCTTGGCGCGCAGAGCCTGGTGCTGTCCGGCGCGCTTTCGGGTGCAGGGTTGCTCGACAAGCAAGGCAGCGGCACGACCACGCTCAACGGTTCGCTCGCCAGTTTCACGGGCGGTCTGGCCATCGATGGCGGCGTGTTGAATGCGGCGATGCCGTATGCCGGCAACATCACCGTGGCGCAAGGCTCGATCGCCAACCTCAATGGCAGCGGCAGCGCGGCGACGGTCAATGGGCCGTTGGCCGGCACGCTGAACCTGGCCAGCGACAGCAGCGTCGGCATCGACTACGCGCATCTGGCCGATGTCACCGGTACCGTTCACGGGCAGGGCGGCGGCACGACACTCAACGTCACCGGCACCGGCGAAGCCACGCTGCCGGCGTCCTCCTTCACCAACATCGCGAAGCTTGGCGTGGATGGCGGCACGCTGATCATTGGCGGCGGCAACACCGCAAGCTTCACGGATGGCAGCAGCGTGGGCGGCAACCTGGTCGTGAACGGCCAGTTGATGGGTCCGGCAATGATCCGTGCTGGTGGTGCGCTGATCGGTGCGGGCAGTGTCTCCGGCCCCGTCACGGTCGACGGCACGCTGGCTCCGGGCGGCGTGAGCGGCGCCGCGGGCGCGGCCGCCGGCACGCCGGGCGCCACCCTGACCGTGGGCAGCCTGGTGACCGGCGCTGGTTCGACCACGCAAATCCACACCACCGGCAATGGCGCGAGCGATCACGTCGTCGTCAACGGAAGCGCGACGCTGGGCGGCCAACTGGTTGCGTTGCCTGCCGCCGGCTCGTACGCGCCAAGCACCACCTACACGATCCTCAATGCAAGCGGCGGCGTGAGCGGCAGCTACGCGGGCGTGACCCAGAACGTCCTGCCGTTCCTCACGGCCAGCGTGAGCACGCAGGGCGACAACGTATTGCTGACGCTGGTGCAGCCAGGCAGCGTCGGCGGTGGCGACCCAGGCAACGGCGGCCAGGGCGGTGGCATGGCCTTCAACCAGTTCGCGGGGTTGAACAACAACCAGCGCAGCATGGCCAGCGCGCTGCAGAGCATCGCGACGCAGACGCCCTCCGCGTTGCCGGCCTTGCTGGGCGCTGCGCGAGGGTTGACGGCGGCGCAGGCGATTCCTGCCTTCGACAGCCTCACCGGCGAAACCTATGCGTCATCGACGCAGTACGCATTGAACGGGCAGGAGCAGTTCCTCAACACGATACTGCATCGCCTGCAGCTGGCGCGGGACACGGGCGAGCAGGGCACGGCGGCATGGGCCGAGCCGTACGCGTACAACTCAGGGTATGACGCGACCCGCGGCACCGCGCAGACCGATTACCGCATTTACGGGTTGATCGTCGGGGCGGACACCACGGTGGCGCCCGATCTTCGCCTGGGCGTGCATGCGGGCTTTGCAAATTCGCGCACCTCGGTGGACGCGCGTAACGACAAGGTCGACGTCGACCAGTACGCCGTGGGCGTGCATGGCCTGTACGCACCCGCGCAACAGTGGTGGATCGAAGGCGCGGCCTCGTATGGCTGGCAGCGCGCCAGTGGCGATCGGCTGATCCAGGTCGGGCCGCTGTTCGATTCGCGCGCGACCTCGCGCTACGACGGTACGGCGCTCAACGCGGGCGTGGAGGGCGGCTACCGCTTCAACGGCGGGCAGTGGCACATGGAGCCTTTCATCGGCGCCTACTACACCAAGGTGTCCTACGACGGCTTCACCGAGCACGGTGCCGGCAATGCGGATCTGGATGTGGCTCGCAGCCACGCCAGTAGCATGCAATACGGCGTGGGCGCACGACTGGTCGGCGACTTCGGCCAGCAACCCAATGGCACGCAGTGGCATCCGTTCGCGCTGGTGCGCTACCTGCACAGCACCAACGACAACGGCGTGACCACGACCGCAGCCTTCGCGGGCGTTCCCGATGCCGGCTTCAACGTGAGCAGCATGCCCGGCACGCGCAATCACTGGCAGGCGGGCGCTGGCCTGAGCTACGACATCACGCCCCAGGCGAGTCTCTACGGTTATTACTCCGCCGACATCGCGCCCCACAGCACCAGCCAGGCAGTGAACCTGGGATTCCGCTGGAGCTTTGGCTTGCCAGCTTCGGCCGTGGCCATGCAGCTGAGCCACCGCGTGAATACCTTGCCCGCCATGCCGATCGCTCCGGTGGTGCTGGACCCGTCCATGCCCGGGCATGGTGATTCGCATAACGCAGGGATGGCAGGTGCCGCAGGAATGGGAGCGGCCGCCGCGGCCGGGGCAGGCGCTGCGCCGGGCAGCGAGCCGTTCTCCCAATGCAAAGGCCACCCGGCGCCTTCCGCATCGAAAGCCACGACGGTGGCCTCGGTCCATCCGCATCACGCGCGAACCCATCAAGGAGCAGGGAAGGCGGCGACGGCGGCGGTGAAGCCAAAGCCGCGTTCCATCGCCATCAAGAAGATTCCCGTGGGAGAACTTTGCGATCTCTGAGACTGGCTTTGGAAGGGCATCCGGGAATCCCCTCGAACACCGGATGCTCTTCGTTTTTTTGCCAGGCGCAAGGCGGCCTGTAAGGGCAAAGGCTGGATCGTCTCGGGCGCTCGCGCAGTGAACGCCTAGACGGAGTCGCCCACACCCTCGACAGCGTCGGCTGCGATAGCCCGCGAGGCATGGCGATACGCTTTGGGCGACTGGCCAGTCATGCGCTTGAAGGCATGGCTGAACGCGCTCTCGGATGCATATCCGAGCGATTGCGCGATAACTGCCACTGGCGTGCTTCTTTCCCGCAACGTCCGTTCGGCAAGACGCATTCGCCGCTCGGCCAGATACGTCAGCGGTGCGACACCCGCACTTTTCTTGAAATGGACGGCGAAGGTCGTGCGAGACATGGCGCAGGCCTCGGCCAACTCGTCGAGACGCCAGGAGCGCACAGGGTCGCCGTGCATCAACCGGAGCGCAGGAGCAATGCGCGGATCGCTCAATGCCCGCAGCCATCCCGACACGGGGCCCACTGTTTTCAGATGAGCGCGCAGAATCTGCACGAAAAGAAGTTGCGCCAGTTGCGCCGAGACAAGCTGCGCGCCAGGCAGACCCGCCGCCCGTTCTTCCACGAGCTGATCCAGCAGCCAGCGGAAGGTCGTTGCCTGGGGCGATGCAGCCGGGACGTGAATCCACGGCGGCAGCACGTCCAACAGCAGTCGACCGCCGGCAGGATCCAGCAAGACATGTCCACCGACGTGCGCGAAATCACGGCCGTCGCCCAGCACGGCCGACGACGTTCCCGCACGGGAAAACACGCTCATCGCATCGACGGGCGCCACAGCAGGATCGCTGGCCAGAACGAACGAGCGTTTCGCAGTCAGCAGGCCGACGTCCCCGGTTTCAAAACGGATCGGCTGCGCCTCGCCGTCGATGCAGACCCAGCAGGCGCCTTTCACGACGGCGAAGAACTTGATCTTGTCCGGGGCAGGAAAACGGATGGCCCATGCACCGCCGGCGGTGAAGCCACCGGTCATCAGCGATTTGGCGTTCGTGATTCTGAGGATGTCGGAGAAGGGGTCGGCGCTCATGTTCGTACTATCGCGCAAGCAAGCCGCACTATGAAGCATTACAAATCCGATAGCCCGACTTTAGCCTTCGCCATCTTCGTCCGCGCCATTGAAGCAATGGCCACGGATACCCACTCGGCGATGCCCTTATGGAAGGCTACATGAACGACAAAGACGCACTCGTGCTCGTCACCGGCGGCACCGGATTCATCGCGCAGCACTGCATTTTGGCATTGCTGGCGCGTGGCTATCGTGTACGAACCACCGTTCGTTCACTGGCGAGAGAAGCGGAAGTGCGCGAGCACCTCAAGGCGGGTGGCGCCGAACCGGGCGATCGCCTGTCATTCGTCGCAGCGGACCTGGGCGCCGACGACGGCTGGGCAGAGGCCGCGGCCGGTTGCACGTACGTCATGCACGGCGCTTCGCCAACACCCACCGGACATCAAACAAGCGAAGACGATTGGATCAGGCCCGCAGTCGACGGGAACCTGCGCGTGCTTCGCGCCGCGCGTGACGCAGGGGTCCGGCGCGTGGTGCTGACCTCGGCCTTCGGAGCGATCTGCGCTGGACATGGGCCAATGACGCGTCCCTTCAATGAAACCGATTGGAGCGACCTGACTAATAAAAATGTCTGGCCGTATCAGAAGTCCAAGACCTTGTCGGAGCGGGCGGCCTGGGACTTCGTTGGCCGCGAGGGAGCAGGGCTGGAGTTGAGCGCGATCAACCCGGTTGCGGTGTTGGGCCCTGTGCTCGGCGCTGACTATTCCCATTCCATCCGATTGATCAAGAGCCTCATGGATGGTCAGCCCGGGAACCCCAGGATCAATTGCGGCTTTGTCGACGTGCGGGATGTGGCTGACCTGCACCTGCGCGCCATGACGCACGAAGCAGCCAAGGGCGAACGCTTCCTGGCCATTGCCGGTGAGAGCATGTGGCTGGCCGATGTTGCCAGGGTCTTGAAAGAACGCATGGGGCCGGTCGCGCGTCGGGTATCGACACGAACGCTGCCCAACTGGCTGGTGCGCCTGGGTGCGTTCAAGGATCCGGCATTGAAAGGATCCGTGCCGTTGCTGGGTTTGAACCTCAACGCCACCAGTGAAAAAGCCATCCGGCTACTGTGCTGGGCGCCGCGTCCGCGCGAGGAAGCCATCGTTGCCACGGCCGAGAGCCTTGTTCGATTCGGGTTGCTGCGCGGTGCTTAAGGTTGGCGATGTCCACTCATTGTCCGCGGTTATTGAACAGCCGTGGTGCCGCGTTGAAATCACGCGGCTAGCGAAATCAGGCAAATTTTCAGGCCAGCCGTGCCGCTCACGGCCACTCGCCGCTCATTAAGTATGACGATTGGCGAAGTTTGAGTGAGCCGTCAGTAGGTAGGTGAGGCATGGCATGGCACCGGCTGCGCCCGGCACAGTGCCTTCAGGTCAGCCGGGGAAAGCTCGATCTCCACGCGCGGCACACCGGCGCCCGTCAGCACCGTGGCGTGCGCAAGCAGCGTTTCGTCGATGAATACCGGGATGTCCGGTACGGCGATCGGCGTTACTGAAGTGGGCGGATAGCCCACCCGATCCTGCAGGTCGGACAGCGGGGCCATCTCCAGTCGCCGGGTGGCGAGCCCGGCCGCGAGTCTGGAGAGATCCACTCGCTTGTCCATGCCGCAGACCACCAGGAAGTGGCGTTCCTCGTCGCGGCTCTTCAGGAACAGGGTCTTGGTGATGCGGGAGAGGTCATAGCCCAACGCATCGGCGAAGTCTTTCGGCGAGCGAATGGGGCGCTCGAAGTCGTCGTGACGATGCACCTTGTACGGCGTGCCGGCGGCACCCAGCGCGTCGATGATGCGCGGTGCGGCGTGGGGCAGGTCTTGCGATGGAGTGGTCATGCCATACCGCTGAGCGGCCTCCTCATAGTGCGAGCGAAAACGTTCGGGTACCGCGTTGCCGTAGATCTTCACATACTCGCTGAACAGATGCGGGCTGTCCTTGAGGAACAGGATGTCGGTCGGCACCATGTGCCGGATCACCAGCATCGGCACCGGACTGTATAGCGGACGAAACTCCGGATTCCATAATCCCCGTTTATCTGGTGGCCCGGCATGGAACTCGCCGACCATCAGGCCGTTGGGCACGAAATGCCGTTGCAGGTCGGCCTGCGCGGCCTCGATCAGCTCCGCGACATCGCGTTCGGCGATTCCAGGAAAAAGCACCATGAGCGATTTGAACTGGGCCTCATTGCCTGACACGGGCTCGAGCTCGATGAAGCGCTCCATCTCTCGCAGCAGGATGGCCTTGATCGCATCGATGTCAAGGTCGCCCTCTTCGTAGACGGTCGCGAACATGAGCTTCTTCATCAGCGCCCCGGGCACGAACGGACACATGGGCCCATTGCGGCCGAGCTGCGGATGTGGCGCGCACAGATAGTCCCGCGCCCAGTGGGCGATGGCTTCGGCGGCGGGATGCCCGGCGGATGCGGCAGCGTGCACGGACAGCAGGGGCGGCGTACCGCGATCGAGCGTCCTTTCGGTCAAAATCTGAGCCATGGTCAATCCTTGCCGATGGTGTGATGGATGCGTCTGAGGTGGGACCGCTGAACGTCAGGCGGTGGCGGCAACCCGCGGATCTGTATACGTACGTGCTTGCTCGCGCGCGAAGGACTGGTAGCGCTGGTGCGCGAGCTCGGTGACGGGGCCGCGCGCGAAGTGGCGTTCGTCGATGCGGTGTACGGGTAGAACCTTTCCGTAGTTGCCGGTGCTGAACACCTCGTCCGCATCCAGCACATCCGGCAGCGCGATGCGCCGCTCCACCACGCCAATGCCTGCTTCGTTCAACAGGCCAATGACCCGTGCACGGGTGATGCCCGCAAGAAAGCTGCCATCGGGCACGGGGGTGTGGACGACGCCGTCCTTGACGATCATCAGGTTGCTGGTGGAGAACTCCACCACGTCACCGTCTGCGTTGCACATCAGGGCGTTGTCGAAACCCCGTTGCTGCGCGTAACGCAATGCATGCTGGGTCATGGGGTACAGGCAACTGGCCTTCGCCAGGGTGGGCGCCATGTCGGGGCGCGGTCGGCGGAACGGCGAGGAGCATGCGCTGAATCCCGCGCGCGATGGCATGGGCGCGCGATGGATGACGATGGCGCATTCGGTGCTGTCGGGTTCGGGAATGATGAAGCCGCGTCGCGCGAAAAACATGGGACGAATGTAGAGCTCCGCGCCCGGCTCGAAACGCGAAACGCCATCGCGACAGAGCGCCGCCAGCGTAGCCGCATCCAGCGAGGGCTTCATGAGCATGTGCGTGGCCGAGCGAAGCAGGCGTTCGCAATGCAGGTCCAGGTCCGGGATGACGTTGTCGTAGGCCCGGGCGCCATCGAAGACGCTGTTGCCCATCCAGAAACTGTTGTCGCTCAGGCCAAGCAAGGGCCGGTGTTCGATGGTCCAGCCATCTCCATGCCAATACAGGGCATCCATGGGTGCCTCCAGAATGTCAGTCGACCGCGAACCGTTCGCGACTGCCGCCTTCGCTCTTAGATCGCCGCGCGGAAGAAGTAGGTGGTGCGTTTCCTGATGACCCCGTTCTCCAGCTCATAGGCGTCCGCGAAGCGCTCGGCGAGCACCTCGCCAGTCTTGGAGCGACCCTGGAAGCGCCCCCAGCAGATGGCGCTGCCGCCTTCGCGCAGGCCGCCATCGAGCGAATGCTTGCCCTCGGCCACGATGCGAGTGGAGCTGTAGAAAGCGAGCAGGGCGTCGATGCCGTCAATGGGCGGATAGCCCGGGCGTTCGTACACCACGTCGGCGTGGAAGAACTGCGGAAGGTCGCTCCATGTGGCGGTGTCGATCACATGGAACAGGTCTTCGAACCAGCTGACCGGCGGTTGCGCGCTCATGCGTTCGCCTCCGCGTGGCGGCGCACGCTGAGCGGGCGCATGTCGGTCCATTCGCGCTCGATATGCGCGAGGCAGTCGGCGCGCGCGCCCTGGAAGCCTTCGGCACGCCATCCCAGGGGTATGTCGCGCCCGGCGGGCCAGATGGAATACTGCAGCTCGTCATTGAGGACGACGATGAATTGATCTTCGCCAGTTTGCATGGGGTGTCTCCCTTGATATCCGTTCATCGGAAGGTGGTAGACGCGTCGCCGCAGGAAAGCCCTCGGCAGCTCAGGCCGACGCGGCCGATTCGTGATCGATGTGCTTGAGCGCGCGCACGCGGGAAAATAGCTCTTCGAGCGAATCCACTTCGAACACGGTGACGAGGGGCACGTCGATGCCGTGCTGTTCGCTCACCGCAGCGCAGAAACGCATGGCGCTCAGCGAGTCGCCGCCGATATCGAAGAAGTTGTCGCTGGCCTGGATCTGCGGCTGGTCGAGCAACCGGCGCATGCCATCGAGCAAGGCCTGGGCCAATGCGTCCGTGGCGCCGGCCGAGGGGGCTGCCGCGCCCGGCGCGCCTTTGCCGCGGGCATCGATATGTTCCGCCAGTGCCCGGCGATCGACCTTGCCGTTGATGGTCAACGGCAACGCGTCGAGAAAGGCGACGTCCCGCGGCACCATGTAGCCGGGCAGCGAGCCGCGCAGGTGTTGCAGCAGCGAGGCTTCGTCCACCGGGCCGGCGTCGCCGCGCTTTACCGCGAACGCATGCAGCGACTGAGTGCCAGCGGCCTGCTTCAGGTGGATGACGCAGGCGTCCGCAAGCGCATCGACGGCGCGCAGGCAGGTTTCGATTTCGCCAAGCTCTACGCGAAAGCCCCGTATCTTCACCTGGGTATCGATACGGCCGAGGTAGTCCAGCCGGCCGTCGGCTGCCTGGCGTACCAGATCGCCCGTGCGATACATGCGCGAGCCATCCGTAGCGAAGGGATCGGGCAGGAAGCGCTCCGCCGTGAGTGCCGGGTTGCCCAGGTAGCCCTGAGCCAGTCCGGTGCCTGCTATGAACAGTTCGCCTTCGGCACCGAGCGCTGCGGCCAGCCCGTCGTCGTCCAGCACATAGGCGGCGGTGCCGGGAATTGGCGTGCCGATGGGAATCGCCGTGTCACCGGGCACCTCGGCGGTCATGACATGGCAATGCGAGAACGTGGTGACTTCGGTGGGGCCATAGCCGTTGACCAGCGCGAGGCCGCCGCACCGCAGGAATTGGCTGGCCGCGGCGGGCGACATCACGTCGCCTCCGGCCAGAAGCACGCGAACGCTGTGCAAGCGCGACAGGGCTTCGCCGCCCAATGCGTTGAATACGCCCGTGCTGAGCAGCAGTACGGTGACACCATGCGCGGCGACCAGGTCGCCGATCTCCTTGCCGGAGATGCGCGGGGGCGCCACGACCAGGGTCCCGCCGGTGAGCAGGGCACCCCAGATCTCGAACGTGGAACCATCGAACGCGATGGACATACCGTGGTAGACGACGTCGTCCGGCTGGAAGCCGCAGTAGCTTGCGCCGGTGACCAGATCGAGTATCGCCCGATGCGGAATGCACACACCCTTGGCTTCGTTCGTGGAACCGGACGTATAGATGACGTAGGCCAGCTCGAGCGGATGAAGGTTGGGCAAGGCGATCAGCGGTGCTGTGCCGACTGATGCAACATCGACAATCACAAGGCTGCCGGTGAACCAGGCGGGTGCCGCTGCGCCTTCGGCAAGGGCCAGTATCCCGATGCCGGCCGCCGTTGCTTGGGCGGCAAGACGCTGGTCAGGCGCCGCCGGATCGAGCGGCACGTACACCGCGCCCACCTTCAGTATCGCGAGCATCGCGACGATGGCTGCGGCAGAACGGTCCATATGCAGGCCGACGCGATCGCCGCGCTGCGTGCCCCGATCGATCAGTGCGCGCGCCGTGACGTCGGCCAGCCGGTCGAGTTCACCGTAGCTCAAACGCATTTCGCCATGGATGATGGCGAGCTTGTCCGGCATGGCCCGCACCACCTGCGCGAATGCCACAGGAAGGGACGGCGCAGGTGGAAAGGGCGCATGGTTGTTGCGCGCCACACTCATGCCCGATGCCTTGGCGGGTATCGCGCTTGCAAGCATTCGGTCGACCATCCTGATCCTCCTCAGACCTTGCCATGCATGGGTCCGCGCCAGGCGGACCGTATCGTCATTCCTTGCCTCCGCGCCGCCTGTCGGCCGCGCGGCTGCCCTCATACGATGTGCCTGCGCTCGCCGCTGCCGGCCAGATCCGCCACGAGGGCGTCGGCAAGGGCAGTCACATGCTGATGAACGAACATGTGGCCGCCATCGAACTCGCGCGCCTGGAATGACGCGCTGGTTTCCTTGCGCCAGGCGGCGAACGCTTCGCCCACGCTTGCATCCTGGTTGCCGTAGTAGGCGTATATCGGGACACGTAGCGGAACACGTGCCCTCTCATGGGTTTCGAACAGCCGCAGGTCCGCCCGCATGGATGGCGCGGAAAGCGTGACCAGTTCGGGTGACGCCAGCAGCTCGTCCGGAATGCCGCCCAGGTCGCGCAGGGCTTCGAACATGGCGCGATCATCCATGCGATGCAGCAGTTGCGGGTGCGCGATGGCGGACGGACCGCGCAATGCACAGACCACCAGTGCGTTCGGCAGGGAAGCGGATGGCGTGTCGTCCGCCGCCAGGCGATGCATCACGTTCAATGCGACCAGTGCGCCAAAGCTGTAGCCCAGGAACGCGCAGGGTTCGCGCAGTTGTGGACGGAGTTCGGCAGTGAGCGCGGCCTCCAGCTCAGGCCAGGTGTCGATGCAGGGCTCCGCGCGCCGGCGGCCGCGACCCGGGAGATCAATCGGTACGACATCCATGCGGCCGCGCAACTGGCCGGCGAGTTGCCGGAAGTTCCACGAACTGCCGCCCGCGAAAGGAAAACAGAAGAGTGTGGGCAGGCTCACGACAGCGATCCCTCCGCCGTCGATACAGGCTGTGTGGCCTTGGCGAGCGTCTCGTCGGCCTGCCGTTGGATGGTGTCCTTGTCCAGAATGACTGAGTCGGGAATGGCGTCAGGCAGGCTTTCCTCCAGGCGCCGCAGCGGTGGATAGAGCAGGCCAAGCGCAGTGAGCATGACGGAGAGCAGGCCAACGATCATGATCATCACCGCCGTGCCGCGCGATGCGCCCGTGCCCACCCAGTGCCTGGCGAAGGAGGCGATCTGGGCATGGGCAAGCATGGGCTGGAACACCTGGTCGACCATCCATCCGGCCAGCAAGGTGCCCAGCGGCATCAGCGAGCGGGCCAGCATCTGGTTGGCTGCGATCACCCGCCCTTGCAGTTCCAGACCCACCTTCACCTGCACCAATGAAAGCCAGTGCGCATTGATGAAGGCAGTGCATACGCCGATGCCGAACATGCCGATCATGGGATAGATCGCTGCGGGTCGGGCTGCGAGGACTACGGCCGATACGCCGAACAGGGCGACGAAGCCGACCATGCCGACGACACGGCGCCGCAAGCCGCCCCACAAGCTCATGGCCAGGCTGCCGGCCAGCATCCCTGCGCCGTTCATGGCCATCACCGTACCCAGCGTGGCGGTGGTGGAGAACGCCATCACCAGTGGCGTCACCAGGACGAGCACCATGCTGGCCAGGCAGTTGCCCAGCGCGAAGAACACCGCCAGCGCGATCATGCCGTGGCGCTTGAGGATGTAGCGCCAGCCTTGCGTCACCTCCTTCCAGAACGGCTCTTCTTGCCGGCGGAACAGCGCATAAGGAAAGCGCACGGCGAGCAGCGTGGCGAACGCGATCGCGTAGCTGGCAATATCCAGCACTAGGATGCGGTCCAGGCCCAGTCGCAGCATCAGCAAACCGCCGAACATCTGCCCGATCAGCAGGCCCGACGCGCCGCCCAGTTGGACGAAGCCATTGGCGTGACCGAGGTAGCGCTTGGGTGCCAGCTGTGCGATGGCGGCGGTATAGGCCGGTTGCCGGAACGCGCTGGCGATGGCGCTCAGCGTGGCGACGGCGTAGAGCGTGCTGACGTGGAGTTCCCTCGTCCAGGCCAGCACGGCAGTGGCCGCCACGACCAGCACACCGAGCAGGTCGCAGATCATCATGATCTTGCGCCTGTCCCAGCGGTCCGCCACGGCGCCCGCGATGGGCAATACCAGAATGCCGGGCAGGATGCCCATCGCCGACATCATCGCAAAATCGGAGACGACGCCTGTCTGCTGATACACCCATACGCCCAGCGCAAAGGTGGACAGGCCGGTGCCGATCACCGATACGAGCTGGCCCAGCGAAACCAGCAAGAAGGTTGCCAGCGTCGAGGCAGGCACGTGCGCCGACGCCCTGGACGGCGCTGTGGGCCTGGATGTCTGGGTCGTGCCGTGTCGCCAGCGCCGGGCCTGCCGCGTTCCAAGCTCCGCCAGTTCGCGCGCCTGATGTTTCTGGAAGAAGTGTCCGGCGCCAGGGATGATTTCCAGCGACACGTCACGGCTGAAACGCTGCCACTCCAGGTATTCCTCGCCATGGAATTCGGTGGCGCGGTCACGCTCGCCGACTACGCAGACCAGCGGCGCCTTGAGCAGGGCGGCGTCGATCGCGCGATAGTGGCGCGTATAGAAATCCTCCGCCTGCCGTCCGTCGTGGCGCATGTTGCGCACCAGGAATTCCAGCTCCCTGGGGTCTTCGTCTCCGGAGGCGCCACCGGTGACCAGCAGCCCATCCAGGATGGAGCGGGTGGAGACCAGGCCATCGGTGGGCAGCACACGGCTGATGGCGTCGAAGATCGTGCCAGGAAGGCGCGGAATGGGGAACGATCCGCCTACCATGACGCCGAGCACGTTGTCGGCACCACGTGCTTCCATCTGCTGCGCGATCGCCACGGCCATGCCCGCGCCGAGACAGTGGCCGTACAGCAATACTGGCCCGTGGATGGTGCGCTGGATTTCCTCCGCGCATTGCCTGGCGACAGCGTCGAAGGGTTGCAGCGGATCGTCGGGCCGCGCGTAGTCGTGTCCGGGCAGTTCCACGGCGTGCAGCGCGTCGCTTTCCGGCAGGCAGGTCGACAGCGCCAGGTAGGAGATGGCGCTACCGCCGCCGAACGGTACGCACACCCAGGTGATGCCATCCTGGCGTGCATCGCGTGGCGTGAGCCGGTGCAGCAAGCCTTCGTGGCTCGATTCGGCCTGGGCGAGATGATCGGCCAGTTCCGCCACGGTCGGGTGACGAAACAGATCCATCACGCTCAGTCCCCGGCCGATGCCGCGCACGGCGCGGACCGCCTTGAAGGAGTCGCCGCCCAGGTCGAAGAAATTCTCGTCGATGCCGAAGTCGTCGAAGCCGAGCAGGGCGGCCCATGCTGCGGCGATTTCGTTTTCCAGCGCATTGCGTGGTGCGCGCGCATGGGCCGCGACCTGGCGTTCGTGGCTGGGCGCGGGAAGGGCGAAGCGGTCTAGTTTGCCATTAGCGTTGAGCGGTAGCCGCTCGATGGGCACAAAGGCAGTGGGCACCATGTAGTCGGGCAGCGCGGCCCGCAACGAGAGGCGCAGTGCGTCGATGACCTCGCGATCGTGCTCGCGCTGCGTGGCGTCGGCCATCACCAGATAGGCGACAAGCCGCTTGTCGCCGGGCGTGTCCTCGCGCAGGATGACGCGCGCCTCCTGCACGGCGTCGTGGCGCAACAGTGCTTCGATCTCCGAGGTTTCGACGCGGTATCCGCGAATCTTGACCTGATGGTCGATACGCCCCAGGAACTCCACCATGCCGTCGCTGCGCACGCGCGCCAGGTCGCCGGTGCGATAGAGCCTGCTGCCGGGCGGACCGAACGGATCAGGCACGAAGCGTTCTGCCGTGAGCGCGGGGCGGCCCAGGTAGCCGCGGGTAATGCCGGCGCCACCGATATGCAGCTCGCCGGGGATGCCAATGGCGAGCGGTTGCAGCTCGGCATCCAGCACATAGGCCTGTACGTTACCCAGCGGACGCCCCAGCGGCAGGGTGCCGACCCTGGTCGGTTGCTCCGCGGCAACCGTGTAGGTCAGTGCCGCCACGCTGCTTTCGGTGGGGCCGTAGTGATTCTGTATGTTGAGCGTCGGCCTGGCCGTGCGGACATCGCTCACGGTCTGCCAACTGCAGGCCTCGCCGGCAAAGACCAGGCAACGTTGCGGCAGCAGGTCATGGATCGGCGCCATGGAGCACAGCGTTTCAAAGTGGCTGGGGACCAGCTTCAGCACGTCGGGGCGGTGCGTGCGCATGTAGTCGGCAAACGCCAGTGGCTCGGTGACGCGCGCATGCGACATGACATGCACGCAGCCTCCGCTGCTCAGGGCGCCGTACAGCATGGTAGTGCCCAGGTCTGCCGCGAAGGTGGACACCATCGTGAAATGGCTACCCTGCTGTACCGCCAGCCGACGCATGACGCCATGCAGGTAGTTCAGATAGTGCCGGTGTTCGACGCCCACACCCTTGGGGCGGCCGGTCGAGCCCGAGGTGAACAGCACATACATCAGGTTATCGGTACGATGGACTACCGGCACGGCTACATCAGGTTGGGCGGCGATCAGCGCTTCGTCCCGATCCATGCAGATGGCATGAATGCCACCCGTCGCTTCGAGTGGGGCGACCAAGTGCGATTCGGTCAGGCACAGCGTGGCGCCGACGTCTTCCAGCATGAAGCGAACGCGATCGATCGGATAAGTGGCGTCGATGGGCACGTAGGCCGCACCCGACTTGAGGATGCCGAGCAGGGCTGCCACCGTCGCGTGCGTACGCTCCATGTACAGGCCCACGCGCTGCTCAGCGCCTGCTCCAGCCGACCGGAGGAGCGCCGCGATGCGGTTGGACCATGCGTCGAGTTCGCGGTAGCTCAGGCGCGCGTCCTCGTGCATTACCGCTGGCGCGTCCGGAGTGCGGGCGACGTGGGCCGCGAACCATTCGACGATGTCACGAACCACGGGATAAACGACCGCGCTGTCGTTGAACGCGACCAGCAAGGCATGGCGTTCGTCGCCATCAATCCAGTCGAGCAGGGCGAGCGTGTCATCCGGCCGGCGCAGCATGCTCAGCAGAAGGCGATCGAGGTGCCGGGCCATTCGCACCACGGTCTCGCGATCGTAAAGATCAGTGTTGTAGGTCACCGAGCCGCTCAGTCCTTCGGCGAGATCGTCGATGGCCCAGCTCAGGTCGAATTTCGCGGTGCCGGTATCGATCGGCACGTCATGCGCGGCCACGCCATCCAGGTCAAGGCGCGCGCGCGGCATATTGTTGATCGACAGCATGGTCTGGAAGATCGGCGTGTGGCCGAACTGGCGTTCGGGCGCCACGGCTTCGACGAGCTTATCGAAAGGCAGGGTCTGATGGTCGACCACGGCCATCCACTCTTGCTGGACCTGGCGTATCAGTTCGCGCGCGCTGCTCGCCCGGCCAGGACGCACGCGCATGGCCAGGGTGTTGACGAAGCAGCCCACCAGGCCTTCCCACTCGGGCGCATCGCGGCCGGCGACCGGCGCACCGATCACCAGGTCGCCCTGTCCACTGTAACGGCGGTATAGCGCGCCGAGCGCCGCGAGGAAAATGACGAAGGGCGTGACGCGCTCCTGCAGCGCGAATGCCTTCAGCGCTTCCTGGGTCGTGGCGTCAAAACGAAACGTGTGGATGGCGCCGGACGTCCCCTGCGTCGCCGGACGTGGGCGGTCTGTGGAGAGCTCGAGCAACGCGGGTGCGCCGGCCAGTCGCTGTTGCCAGACACCGAGCTGGCGCTCGAGGACCTCGCCGTGCAGCTGCCGTGCCTGCCAGTACGCGAAGTCGGCGTATTGCAGGGTTGGCCGGCGCTCCGTTTCTCCGTCGCCCCCCGAGTTGTACGACTTGCCGAGTTCGCGCAATAACACGCCCACCGACCAGCCGTCGGCTGCGATGTGATGAAGATTGATCAGCAATAGGCTTTCATCTGTGCCCGAACGCCACAGAACGGCACGCACCGGAAGTTCGCGATCCAGCGCAAAAGGCACGCTGGCCTCCGCCGTCGCAAGAGACGCCAGCTGATCGAGTGCCGTGCTGGCATGGGTATCGATCACACGGAGACTGAGCTCGTGCTCGTCATGGACGACTGCCGCGGGCTCGCCGCCGTCGTCGCGATAGGTGGTGCGCAATATCTCGTGCCGGCGCGCCACATCCCGCAGCGCCCGCTCCAGTCGAGCGGCATCGACGCGACCGTGCAAGGCCAGCGCGACCGGCACGTTGTAAGCGGCGCTTCCGGGCTGCCATTGATCCAGGAACCAAAGGCGCCGCTGGATGGACGACAGGGGAATGCCGGCATCGGCGGGCCGAGGTGTGATGCGTGGCGCTTCCGCTTGGCCGGACTGCGCCTTGCGAAGGCGTTGTTCCAGCAGGCGACGACGGGCATCCATGTCCGATCCGAGTGTGCTCATTCGGTGTTTCCTTGGCCGGCGGACGTGTCCGCCAGTGTTTCGCTGTCGTCCTGGGCCAGCGCCTGGGCCACGTCGGCGGCGTCCATCGCCTCGATCTGTGCGATCAGCGCGTCCTCGACGCGCAGTGCCAGCGCGGCGATGGTGGGCGACTCGAACAGGAGCCTCAGCGACAGCGGAACTTCAAAGCGTTCGCTGGCGCGCGCCATCACCTGCGCGGCAAGAATGGATTGTCCGCCCAGGGTGAAGAAGTCGTCCTCCACGCTGACCCTGTCCAACGAAAGCACCTCGCCTACCAGGGCGGCGAGGATTTGTTCCGTCAGCGTGCCCGGTGCGACGTATTCCCGCGTCGCGGCGTGGCCCAACGCCTCTGGCGAGGGCAGGGCGAGACGGTCGATCTTTCCATTGGCCGTACGGGGGAATTCCGCGAGCGGAATGATGGCCGCCGGAACCATGTGCTCCGGCAGGCGTGTGCGCAGATGCGACGCAAGCGCCTGATCCTCGATCGCAACCCCGTGCTGCGCGACGACATAGGCCACCAGCTGCTTGCCGCCGATGCTATGCGCCCGAGCGGTCACCACGGCGTCCTGCACGTGCGGGTGTTGCCGAAGAACGGCCTCGATCTCGCCAAGCTCGATGCGGAAGCCCCGGATCTTGACCTGATCATCGATGCGCTCTACGAAGGCGATCGAACCGTCCGGCAGGTATCGGGCGTGGTCGCCGGTGCGATAGAGCCGCGCACCTGCTGGTGCACCCGGGTGTTGCGCGGCGAACGGATCAGGGATAAACCGCTCAGCAGTCAGCGCGGGTCGGCCCAAATAACCGCGCGCCACGCCCGCGCCGCCGATATAGAGCTCGCCGGTCACTCCCGGCGGCACTGGCTCCAGGTTCGCATCCAGCACATAGGCCTGAGCGTGCGGGATCGGCCGGCCAATGGATGGCTTTCCGCCGTGCGGAACACAGCGCGCCATCGTCGTGCAGATGGTGGCTTCCGTGGGCCCGAAGGCATTGATGAAGCGCCTGCCCTCCGCCCAACGATCCACCAGTTCGGCGGAACAGGCCTCGCCGCCCGCAATCACGGAGGCCAACGCCGGCAGCGGTTCCGGCGGTATCGTCGCCAGCACGGATGCCGGCAGGACGATCACGCTCACGCCATGCTCGCGCAATAGTCGCGCCAGCGGCTCCCCACCCACGACATCGGCGGGGCGCAGCAAGAGTCGCGCGCCGGCCGCGAGGGTCATGCAGACGTCCGATACGGAAACATCGAAGCCGAACGAAACGAATTGCAGGACGCAACTGTGTGCGTAGACGCCGAATCCCTCGATCTTCGCCTTGACCAGGTTGAAAAACGCGTCGTGCGTGACCTCGACGCCCTTCGGTTTACCGGTCGAGCCGGACGTATAGATGATGTACGCCAGGTCGCTCGGCGCAGGCCCTTGGCTTGGTGCGCCTGTCGGCTGGCTTTCGAGCGCCGCGCCATCGGCCTGCCAATCCCAGACGGCGGACGCACGGGCCCGTGCGGCAAGCAGTGCATCGATGCGTCCCCTGGTGCCTTGGCCGGTCACCACCAGGCCAGGGCGCGCATCCTCGATCATGAAGGCGATACGCTCGTCGGGATAACCGGGATCCAGTGGCAGGTAGACGCCGCCAGCCTTGAAGATGGCGAGCATCGCGCAGACAAGTTCGGGACTGCGCTCCAGCAGCACGCCCACGGGAACCTCGGGACGCACGCCCCGTTGACGCAGCGCGTGCGCCAGTTGATTGGCGCGCCGATCGAGTTCGCCGTAGGTCCATGTCGCATGACCGGAGACAAGGGCGATGGCTTCCGGGTGGCTGCGCGCATGCGCCTCGAAGAGCGTATGCGCCACGCCATCGATCCGGTCCCTGTCGGTCTCGTTCCAGCGGCGGATGACGCGATCGCGTTCGGTGGCGTCGAGCAGCGGGAGCGCGTTCGCAGGTGTGTCGGGCCGGTCCACGGCCGCCGAAAGCAGTACGTCGAAATGCGCCAGCATCCGCTGCGCGGTCGATGCGTCGAAAAGATCGATGTTGTATTCCAGCGAGAGGGTGACACCACTTTCGAGCGGATCGAGCACCAAAGCGATGTCGAAACGTGCGCGGTCGGTCGGCACTTCTCCCGCGTAGCCGATGCTCACATCGGGTGCGATCTGTACGGACGGCCGCACGTTTTGCACCACTAGCATGGTCTGGAATACCGGCGAGTGGGCGAGCTCCCGTTGGACGCCAAGAGCGCCGACCAGTTCGCCGAATGGGAATTCGCCGTGCGCGTAAGCGTGGATGCAGCGGGTACGAACGTCGCGAAGAAGCTGGCGAAACGACACCCGGCTATCCACCTTGATGCGCATCGCCACCGTATTGACCAGAAAGCCGATCAGGTCGCGCGTGTCCTTGTCGGTACGCAACGCGAAGGGCGCGCCGATGACTATGTCCTGCTGGCCGGTGTACCGGCTCAACCAGATCGCATACGCAGCCAGCAGGTACATGAAGGGCGTAACGCGCTCGCGACGACTGGCTTGCTCGAGTCGTTCCATCCAGGCGGCGGACACGGGCATGGCCAGCGTGGCCCCACGGTATGTCTGCACGGCCGGGCGCGGCCGATCCGAGGGCAGAGCAAGCACCGGCAGTTCGCCGGCCAGTTCCGCACTCCAGAATTCGAGCAGGCGCCCGTGGTGATCGCCCCGGATGCGTAGGCGCTCAGCTGCGGCGACATCATGGCTTTGCAGACGAAGAGCGGGCAGGGGAGAAGGTTGTCCGCTCGACAAGGCTGGGTAAATGGCCCCCAGCTCTTGCAAGAAGATGTCGATCGACGCACCGTCGAAAATGATGTGGTGAACCGTCAGCACGAGCTGGTGCGCGCCTGCATCGAAACGATACAAAGTCGCCCGGAGCAGGGGCGGTAGCGCGAGATCAAATGGACGGTCGAGCGTCGCGCGTTGATGCTCCCGTGCCAAGGCGGCGGCATGTGCCTGGCCGCTCAGATCCTCGATGGTCAGCGAAAACGCCTGCAGCGCTGCCTCGATGCGCACGGCTTCGCCTTGCCGGTCCACGAAACCCGTGCGAAGCACGTCGTGACGACGCATCACTTCAACAATGGACTGCTCCAGCAAGGCGGCGTTCAAGGGGCCGCGCAAGTTGAAAATCATCGAGGCGTTATAGAGCGCCTTGTCGTCAACCAGTCGATCGATGATCCAGAGACGCTCTTGGGCGAAAGACAGGCCCGGTACCGAGGCTTCAGTCGGCGATCGGTCGGCCATATCAGATCAGGCCCGGCATTTCGATGAGCTTTTCGGAGCCATTGACACGCATCGCGCATGCGGCAGGCAGGTTTCCTTTCGTACGCCAAGACAACGAATCCACGCGATCCCCCTCCGCAAGCACGGTTTCCATCTGCTGCTCGGTACTACTTCGCGAAATGCGTTCTTCCTTTCCATCGTGTGCGGCGGAAAGCGGCGCGCACGACACCGCGGGATGCTCACTCGAGGCGGCGCATCTCCCTCAACCGTGGTTCTACACGGCCTGTTGCGCAACGAAAACCAGATCAACGATGCGCTTCGCCAGACACGCCGATGGCGACTCCTGGCCCATGCATCTCCTGAACACGCCCGCACACGCAGTGCAGAGGCGCCTCCCCATGTATGTGTTCAGGTCTATTCGATTGAGCAATAAAAAATGTTGCGAGTGCAAGCGGCCCTAACAGCGAAAGGCGGCACAGGCGGCACAGCCTGTTCGCGAATCCACTTGAGAGCATGTGCCCAAGATATGAATTTCAATCGATACTTAAAAAAGGACTGGCGCATCTCTTGAGAGATATTTCTTACACAAACTGCAGGCTTTCACCTACAAACTATCTGTGGCGCTTGATGCTCAACACCTGCAGAGGCACGAAGCTATTTGGCGCGCAGGACTGGCGGTCTGGCCCAGCGGTACCAGGGGAATTGCATCCACTGGCCGGGCAAGTAATGGGCCGGCCGGTCGTTGCGGCCTTAAGTTTCATGGCTGCAATTAATCAGCCATGCGAAACGAGACCGGCGCGTTTTAAGATAAATTTCGCGCCGAAGCGGTTGCACAGAGCGACCGGCTGAAATTCGGGCTTTGGCAGCCGTGCCAGCCATCGATAACTACGCATAATGTAGAGGGTCGGCCGAGAATCAGAAAAAAAAGCGCACTTTGAGTCCTAACTGTCTGTTGGAATTACAGAATCCGATGAAGACGGCCCGGCGAAGCGTTCCTGCGGTGACTTCGCGCCGCCCAACGAGCCTGGCTAGCCTCCTAGAGATCATGCAGGCGGCCCACTTCATGTGCCCTGCTCGATCACAGGATCGCCTACATCCTCAGTCGCTTGCGGCGTCAGAAGCCTCCGGCTTGCGTCGTGCGGTACTACGGCTCGTGTCAGGTCGACGGTGTAATCGCCAAACCGGTTGATGTGCGCCGTCCGGTATGGCGACAGCCCTGCCAGGACTTCCGGGGTGATTTCATGACCTTCGACCTGTAGTTGGCCAATGGCCCGCGTCATGTGCTCGACGTTATGGAGAATGACCATGTTGGCCACCAGATGGTTGTAGCCGATCACCTTCTCCTGCTCATGCCGCAGGTTCTCGGCAATGATGCCCTGCCCACCGAAGAAGGCCCACTGGGCGAAGTTATTGAACTCCTCGCTCTTGTTCGTTGCCGCCGTGATCATCTGTCGAATCTCCGCGCTGTCAATGTAGCGTAGAAGAAACATCGTTCGGATCACGCGACCCAGCTCGCGGAAGGCGAAGTAAAGCTTGTTCTTTCGGCTCGCTGTACCCAGACGACGAAGAATGGTCGACGCCGTGATCTTCCCTGTTTTGATCGACACAGCCACGCGCTGCATGTCCGGCAGATGGGTTTGGATCAGATCCCAGTCGATCACGCCATCACCGAACAACGGGTGCAGATGCGGATAGGCGGTGCCTGCATCCGGTCGCGAAAATGACAGGTCCCGGAGGTTGCGTATGCGAGGCATCAAGTCGATACCCAATAGGTACGCCAGGGCGAACACCGGGAAGCTCTGCGCCTGTGTATCTCCGTGGATGGTCTTGGGCTGGATGTCGGAGTCGTTCTGCAGCACGTCCAGAATATAGATTGCTTCGTAGGTGCCGCAGGCAATGAAGCGGCTCAGCAGCGCGATGTATTTGTCCGAAACGTGGTAGTAGCCAATCCCACCGTAGCCGCCGTAACGAAGGTGGTACTGCGAGAGCGTGTTCTGCTCGTACATGCTCCACTTGGTGCCGTCGGCTGACGCCGACTGGCCACTGCCCCAGTAACCGGGTAGCTCGTAACGGTTGTAGACGTTGATGATGTCCTTCGTCGCTCGCTCGAGCACCTCGTCGGTCACGTACTTCAGGTTCAACCAGCCCGCCTGCTTTCGGCTCAGATCGCGAAGGGACCGCGCGGTTTGCGTGGGCCCAAGATTGCAGCCATAGCAAAATACGGTCGTGACCACGCGATACAGCAGGTTGTCGACTTGCGCCTCACTGCCGGCGAGCGGTTTGAAGTGACGCTCCATACCGGTCCAGGTCGCGACATCCTGAAGCACGTCCGTGATGGTGGTGGGCTCCATGCGCTCAAGCAGCTTGGCATCCAGGATGGCGATGTCCCGCGTGACCTCCGGACGCTGCGGCTTTCGGAGAATCAGTCGACCATCGACGAACGAGGCATCGGCATTTGCTGGGAAACGTCGATTGACCGATTCACACCGCTCGCGCATGGCGTGCCGGAGGTTCTGAACGAACTGCTCTGGTTCCACGGCAAGACCCGTCGCCTCGCCATACAGCGGCAGTTCCTGCGCCAAGATCGCATCATCCACCAGCGTCTCGCGGTAGTCGTCAAACTTGTTGGCTCCGGGGACAAAGAGGTCACCCGATTTCAGCTCATCTTTGATATGGAACAGCGCGGCGAGCTCGAAGAAACGGCGACGCACCCAGGCCGGCGGACCGTACCGGTTCTTGATCATCGCTTCTTTCCGCCACGTCGCCGACATCCAGGTGAAATCGTCGGGCCACTCCAGGCCTAGCTCTGACAGTGCGAGTGAGTCCCGACGGACGTCACGGCAGTACTCCAAAACCTCCAACAACCGAGCCGTGTTGTCATCGCTGGAGGTCGAGCGCAGCTGCATGATCGCAAGGCAATTAAGCAGCAACGCGCGTTGGGCGGCATAGGGACGTTCCAGAAACGGAATGAAATGCTGTCCCGCGTACGCCAGATGTTCGTTGCAATCGGCCACGATCAGTGAAACGGCCCGTTCGAGCGAGCCTTCGATGGCGGTGATGCGTTCCTCCGCGGTGCCTTCCAGCTGGTATGCCTGCAGGGTCTCCTTCAGCTGAGCCACTAGCGCGTCGGTGCGCTTCATGTGCTCGGCCTGATAGGTCATCAGGTTCTTTTGGGCGACGTTTTCCAGGTTCTGCAGCAGACGGATGAAGAGCTCGGCGGCGTCATCCAGAGTCTTGTTGTACTGGGAGCGGATAAAGATGACCGCCAATGCGTGACGTTTCGCCGGATGGTACTCGGCTAGTTCCGCGGCGTCCTTGGCGCGCGCCCAGTCGCGAAAGAACTTCAACTTGGCGATGGGAATATCCACCGGCGGTAATGAATCCGCCAACGTGCGCAAACGCTGCACATGCGCCAGGTAGTAGCGCACCTCTTTGTTCCCCGGCTTGCGTGGCTCGCGCTTGAGCGCTTGCCAGCCGCTGCTGGTCATACCCGGTGCGACGGTCAGCAGCGACGCGATCGTCTCCTTGGACGCGGATGACAGGCTGTCGTCGATCTGCTTGAAGAAGGTTTCGTGGATGTCCTCCCGGGCCTTGCCGGCCATGGCGTCCAGTAACCCGAATGCTGGCAGCTCGTACGAATGCCGAATCAATTCCTCCAGCATGACGTTGATGATGTCAGCCAGATAGTGCCGCGTGCGCGCGGCCTCGCGCGCCACGACGGCGAGCAGATCACGGCCCCGCTCGCCCAAGCGACGAAGTTTCAGATGATCCCGGATGGCACTGACATGCTTGTCGCGCATGCGGGAGCGATCATAGGTATCCAGATCGGCCAGCCGAAACGCGCGTCGGAAGCCCATGGCGTGGGCGATATGCCGGGCAATGCGTTCGGGCGTCGGTCCAATCGGCGCGAGCCGGCCAAGGTGCTGAGCCGTCTTCAGTTGCACCATCGCCGTGAACTGCCGGAGCGGCTGGTCGGCGATCGACCGGATAAACGCCAGGTCCGCCGCCGTGGGCGTGAAAAGGCTTTCCAGATCCGCAGCCCCCAGGTCCGCAGGAAGGCGCCGGTACGCGGTCTCGTGCTCTTGAGTCATCCGGGTCGTGTTCCCAGGGGCAGAAGATGATTAATCCCATCGGAGCCTGCCGTCGTCGTGTTGCGCGACCGTGTCGGCAACGGCACCGTGGTTGTCAGCGATGCGATGGATATCTTCCATCAGGGTTGCCATGGTCTCGCTCAACGCCAATTCGTCGGTCGCGGCAACGGTGAGCACGTACGCCGTTCGCGCCGCGTCCTGGGCGACGGCAGCGTGCCGCTGCAGGCAGACGAATTCGATGGCGCGATGGGCCTGCGCCGCGCCGCGCCGCGAACGACTGGCCGCCAGACGCAGGACGAGCGAGACGACGAAGGTGCGATCGGGGGTTGGCTCGGGAACGGCTGACGGGGGTGGCAACGCGAGCGACGGGACAGCCGGCGGATGCTGGGCCAGGCCTTGCTCGATTCGCGATTGCCCGAAGGCGTCGGGGGTGTCGACATAGCGCATGGCGGACTGGATGTCTTTCCAGCCCACATATTCCATCAGCGCCTTGGCGTCCCATCCGCTTCCGCTCGCCCAGCCCGCGAAGCCCCGGCGTAACGAGTGCCCGGTGTATTGCGCCGCGCCGGCCAGTCCTGCCCGGGCGAAGGCTCTACGGAGTACGCCAATGAGGCTATTGGCGTGTAAGGCGCCGGCCCTTACCGTGCCATGGGCATCGATGGCGCGAAAGAGCGGCCCGTCGGTAAGATGCGCGGCTTCGCGCCACGCCTCAACGGCTGTGACCGGACACAACCGGCTGAGCGCCGGCACGCGGTGCGTGACACCGGCGGCGAGGCGGTCGCCTTTGCTCCGGGGCAGATATATCAGCATGCCCTGAGCCGGAATCACGGTCACCTGGTCGACGCGAAGCCGCAGCAATTCGTCGCCGCGAAAGCCTTTCCAGAAGCCAAGCAAGATGAGCGCCCGGTCACGGCGCACCCGCAATCCCATGGCGCGATCGCCACAGCCATCGGCGGCGGCGATCGCATTAGCCATCCAGGCATCGAGCACGGTGAGATCGCGCAGCTGCAGCGGATCGGCCCGACGTTCCTGGACGTTATGAACAGCGCGGATTCCTTTCAGCGTCTGACGAACGAGCGTATGTCGCGTCGGATCGGCAAAGCCATGGGATTGGTGCCAATGGGCCAAGGCCGCCAGACGGCTACGCAAGGTGTTGAGCGACTGGGTCGCGCCATACGCGGCCAGGTATTCGGCAACGCGCTGCGCCGTCGCCGGCAGCAGGCCACCCCAGGTTTCCTCGAAATGACGGACGCCGGCTGCATAGCTCTTCTGCGTATTGTCGCGCGTGCCGGCCTCCACGTAGTCGGCCACGCTGCGCACCGGCACCTCGGGCACGGATGGCGATGTCATACCGGGTCCGGCCGCGGACGCAGGGCTTCGAGCATGGTCATGAAGGCGTCGGACAGCTCTTCCTGATAGACGATGAGGCTGTCGTTGAGTTGCCAGCCGATCCCCTGCGGGCCGAGCCCGGGAAGCGGCACCGGGTAGTCATGTTTGGCGTGACGCTGTTCGGGCTCCCGCTTCGCCAGGGGTACCCGCAGGCGTGAGAACACCCGTTTGGTCGCCGTGATCGCCGCGACCGATGCGTCGGTTGCGAGCGACGGATCGTGGCGCAGGCGTTCGTCCAGCATGCGGATGAATTCGTACACGCCGAGCACCCACAGATGGGCCTGGATCATCACGTGATCGCGCAGTGCAATGTCGTTATCGTCGGTCGCCCACTCGCCCTGGGTATCGACCAGGTCCTCGCGGCGGATGCCGCGCAGCTTGGCATCGGCCAGACCCAGTAGCTGAATGTGGTGTGGCAAGCTACCGTCGCGGGCGGGATCGCGAATCCAGCGAAAGGATCGCGTCACCCACGTCTCGTATCGCGCCATATCCATGTCGTCGTGGCCCTGGATGCGAGCCCCGATGATATCGCCCTGCGCGCCGCCCGGCACCCTGTTCCGGACCGTGTCTGCACCGGTACCCTTGGCCAAGCGCGGGACGAGCGTCTGACACATCCATATATATGGAAACGTGGTATTGTCAGACCGCTTTCTCATTGGCCTGCCGGAGCCACAACATGAGTCACCCCGTCCTTAACGTGCTCTTCCTTTGTACCCACAACTCGGCCCGCTCTGTGCTGGCCGAGAGCATTCTGCGGCAGGAGGGCGCGGGCCGTTTTCGCGCGTTCTCCGCCGGTAGTTCGCCCAAGTCAGCGGTCAACCCGATGGCCGTCCAGGTCCTTGAGGAACTGGGCTACCCGACCGCCGAGCTCACGTCCAAGAGCTGGGATGTCTTTGACGCCGAGGGCGCCCCGGTCATGGATATCGTCATCACCGTGTGCGACAACGCGGCCGGCGAGATGTGCCCGATCTGGCCCGGTCAGCCGGTCACCGCGCACTGGGGCATCGAGGATCCCTCGGCCGTGGAGGGATCGGAACTGGAGCGCAAGCGCGCCTTCATGACGGCTTTCCGCTACCTTAAAAACCGCATTACGGCCCTGACGGCCTTGCCGGCGGACCGGCTCGATGCCCTGACGATGCGTGAGGAGCTGAAAAAAATCGGTCGCGGCGAAGGCGCCTCGTCGTTGGCCAGTCAGGCCGAGTAACGCGGAAGGGGCCTCAGGACGCTTTGGCGCGTCGCGGCTTGGCTGCCGCGGCGCGTTTGACCGCGGTCCGCTTGGTCCCCGGCGCCGGCAGGCAGTCGCCGCCGCTGCCGGCGCAGCAGTTCTCGGTGAGGTAGTCGACCAGCCCGTTCATCGAAGCGATGACCGGCGCGTAATAGATGAACCGGCCGCTCTGGCGGCTGGTGACCAGGCCGGCATGCAGCAATTCTTTCAGGTGGAACGACAAGGTGGCGCTGGGCAGGCCCAGCCGTTCACCGATGACGCCCACCGGCAGCCCTTCCGGGCCCTGTTCGATAAGCAGCCGGAAGATCGCCAGGCGAGACTCCTGGGCGAGCGCGGAAAGAACCTTGATGGCGTCAGCGGTTTTCATAGGCGGCGATACAGCGGGGCTGGCGAGCAGTGTAGCAAACCGACCCTCAGCCGAATCGGCCGGTCACGTAATCGTGGGTGCGGGGGTTGTCCGGCGCGGTGAAGATCCGATCGGTCGGGCCTTGCTCCACCACTTCGCCGCGATACATGAACACGGTCCGCTGGGAGACCCGGGCCGCCTGATGGAGGTTGTGGGTGACCATGACCACCGTGAAATCGGCACGTAGCTCATCGATCAGTTCCTCGATGCGCGTGGTGGCGATGGGATCCAGGGCCGAGGTCGGCTCGTCTAAAAGCAGCACCTCCGGTTCGATCGCGATGGCGCGCGCGATGCACAGGCGCTGCTGCTGGCCTCCGGAGAGCGACAAGGCGCTGTGCTTGAGTTTGTCCTTCACCTCCTCCCAGAGCGCGGCACGGCGCAGCGCTGCCTCGACACGGTCGCGTAGCTCGGAGGGCGTGAGCGCCTCGTGGTGGGTCAGCGGCAGCGCCAGGTTGTCGAAGATGCTCATGACAAACGGCGTGGGTGCCTGGAAGACCATGCCGACTTTCAGGCGCAGGGCATTGAGGTCGTAGGCGGGGTCGAGGATGTTCTGGCCGTCCAGGCTGACCTCGCCGGCGGCGCGCTGGCCGGGATACAGGCTGTAGACGCGATTGAGCACGCGCAACAGGGTGGACTTGCCGCAGCCGGAGGGGCCCATGATCGCGGTCACTTCGCCGCGGCGAAAATCGGCCGACACCGCATGCAGGGCCTGCTGGGTGCCGTAGAAGAAGTCCAGATCACGAACCCGGAGGGCGGGTTTGCTGTTGTCGACGACTAAAGTCATGAGGGTCCTGGCGGTCATGGCCGGTGTTTCTTGGCGCGCCCGAGCACGGCACGCGAAAGAACAGCCAGCAGGAGGACGAACATCGCCATGACGAAGGCACCGGCCCAGGCGTAGGCATGCCAGTCGTCGTAGGGGCTCATCGCGTATTGAAAGATCACCACCGGCACGTTGGCCATCGGCCCGTTCGGCGTCGCACTCCAGTACTGGTTGTTAAGCGCCGTGAAAAGCAGCGGCGCGGTTTCGCCACTGATGCGGGCCAGGCCCAACAGCACGCCCGTGAGGATGCCCGTGCTCGCCGCGCGCTGCAGGACTTTCACGCTCACCTTCCACTTGGGCAGTCCCAGCGATAGCGCGGCCTCGCGCATCCCACCCGGGACGAGCTGCAGCATCTCATCCGTCGTGCGCACCACGACGGGCAGCAGGATGATCGCCAAGGCCAGCCCACCGGCCCAGCCGGAGAAGTGCCCTACCTGTCGCACGACGAGCTCATACACGAACAGGCCGATGACGATGGACGGCGCGCTCAGCAGGATGTCGTTGGTGAAGCGGATCACCGCGCCCATCCGGGTCTTGCGCTGGAACTCGGCCAGGAATGTTCCGGCCAGCACGCCCAGCGGTGTACCGATCACCAGCGCGATCAGGGTCATCACGAAGCTGCCGTAGAAGGCGTTAAGCAGGCCACCACGCTCCCCGGGTGCGGGCGTCATCTGTGTAAAGAGCTTCAGATCGAGCGCGGACGCGCCTTGGATGAGCGTGGTGGCCATGATCCACAGCAGCCAGCCCAGGCCGAACGCGGTGGCAGCCAGGGAAGCGGTCATGACCAGCGCGTTGACGAGCTGGCGACGCACATACAGCGTATTCATGGACGTTTCCTATGCCTCGCTACCGGCGCGACGCGTCGCCCGTAGCAACAGGCGCGCCAAGGCCAGGATCACGAAGGTGAGCACGAAAAGGATGAAGCCCAACGCGATCAGCGACGACAGGTAGATATCCGAATCGGCCTCGGTGAATTCGTTGGCGATCGCCGCGGCGATGGAGTTGCCCGGTTCCATCAGCGACCACTTGAACTCATGGGCATTACCCAGCACGAAGGTCACCGCCATGGTCTCGCCAAGGGCGCGGCCCAGTCCCAGGAAGATCGCGCCGACCACGGCATTGCGCGAATTGGGTAGGACGATGTCTTTGATCACTTCCCAACGGGTGGCACCCAGGGCGTAGGCGGACTCCTTGAGTACCGAGGGCGTGGCCAAGAAGACATCCCGCATGACCGCGGTGATGAACGGGATGATCATGATGGCCAGGATGATGCCGGCCGTCAGCATGCCCAGGCCAATCGGCGCGCCCTCGAACAGCGGTCCGATGACCGGCATGGTGCCCAGGTGGTCAATGAGCCAGGGTTGGATGTGCGCGGCCATGAACGGCACGAAGACAAACAGCCCCCACATGCCATATACGATGCTGGGGATCGCCGCGAGCAGTTCGATGGCGGTGCCCACGGGCTGTCGCAGCCACGGCGGTGCCAGCTCGGTGAGGAAGATGCCGATGCCCAGGCTGACCGGCACCGCGATGACGATGGCGATCAGCGAGGTCACGATCGTTCCCCAGACCGGCACCAGTGCCGAGAACTGGTGGGCGACCGCATCCCACTGCGTGGAGGTGAAGAACGACCAGCCGAAGGTCTTGAACGCCAGCCGCCCGCCCCAGGCCATGGACAGGGCTGCGCCGACCAGCACGATCAGCACCAGATACGCCGCGCCCCCGGTCAGTCCCAGGAAGAGCCGGTCGGCGGTGCGATCGCTCAGACGCCGGGTACGCGGCGTGCGTACCCGGCGCGGCGGCGATGCGGCGGCAGCGGCGGAGATGTCAATAAGGTCACCCATGGGGATCCCCGAAGCGGACGGAAGAAGACGTGCGTGCGGTGGCGCGGCCGGGCTGGGGAAAGGTCCCCGCCCGGCACGCACGGTTACTTGAAGTTCGCGCCCCAATACGCCTCGATCTGCTTGACCAGATCCGCCGGCAGCGGGACGTAGTCCAGCGCATTGGCCTGCGACTGGCCGCTCTCGAGCGACCAGCGGAAGAACTCGCGGGCGGCCTTGCTGCGGGCGGCGTCCTTGGGCTGCTTGTACATGATGATGAACGTGGTGGCGGTCACCGGGTAGGCCTTCTCGCCCGGCGCATCGGTCATGACCAGATCGAAGTCCTCCGCGTGCGACCAGTCGGCGGTCGCGGCCGCGGCCTGGAAGCTTTCCGCGTTCGGCTCGACGAACTTGCCCGCCTTGTTCTGGACCAGGCCGTAATTCATCTTGCTCTGCTTGACGTAGGCGTACTCGACGTAACCCAGCGAGTACGGCACCTGCTTGACGTAGGCGGCCACGCCTTCGTTGCCCTTGCCACCCAGGCCGGTGGGCCAGGACACCGAGGTGCCTTCGCCGACCTTGCTTTTCCACTCGGGGCTGACCTTGGAGAGGTAGTTGACCCAGTTGAAGGTGGTGCCCGAGCCGTCGGAGCGATGCACGACGGTGATGCGCGAGTCGGGCAGCTTGACGCCCGGGTTGATCGCCACAAGGGCCGGGTCGTTCCAGCGGGTGATCTTGCCCAGGAAGATGTTGGCGAGCACCGGCCCGGTGAATTTGAGCGTGCCCGGGGCAATGCCCGGCAGGTTCGCCACCGGTACCACGCCGCCAATCACCGAGGGAAACTGGCCCATCCCCAGCGCATGCAGGTCGGCTGCCTTCATGGGCATGTCGCTGGCCCCGAAGTCGACCGTCGCGGCCTTGATCTGGGCGATACCGCCGCCGGACCCGATCGACTGGTAGTTCACCTTGGTGCCGGTCTTCTGGCTGTAGTCCGACGACCACTTGGACAGGATGGGATAGACGAAGGTGGATCCGGCCCCCGTGACTTCGGTGGCCGCCTGTGCGGTACCCATGAGGCCGGCGCCCAGAGCCAGGCCCAGGACGGTGAGACGAAGGCGGTGCGTCATGCGTTTCATGCGGAAGCTCCAGTGAGTGACTTCGGTTTATACCTCTAGAGATATGGAAGCATGTAGCGTATGACCGTTTGATGACAAGCGACGCAGTCGATGACAGTGAGACGTCGTCTGGCGTGGCGCGCCGTGCGACGCGCCCTGCCCGGGCCGCTTCAGCCGATCGAAAGACGCAACGCGAGGGCCGCCAGCGTGATCGCCAGGACAGGCAGGGTCAGGACGACGCCCACCTTGAAGTAGTAGCCCCAGGTGATCGTCATGCCCTTGCGGGCGAGCACATGCAGCCACAGCAGCGTTGCCAGGGAACCGATCGGAGTGATCTTGGGACCCAGGTCGCTACCGATGACATTGGCGTAGACCATCGCTTCCTTGACCACACCGGTGGCCGTGGTGCCGTCGATCGACAGCGCGCCGATGAGGACCGTGGGCATGTTGTTCATGATCGAGGACAGGATGGCGCTGAGGAACCCGGTACCCAGGGCCGCACCCCACACCCCGTAGTCGGCGAAGCGGTTGAGCAGCGCGGAGAGGTAGTCGGTCAGGCCGGCGTTACGCAGGCCGTAGACCACCAGGTACATGCCCAGGGAGAACAGCACGATCTGCCAGGGCGCCTCGCGCAGCACCTTGCGCGTGTTGATGTGGTGGCCGCGGGCGGCGACCGCGAGCAGCACGATGGCACCGACCGCGGCGACGGCGCTGACGGGCACGCCCAGCGGCTCGAGCCCGAAGAAGCCAAGCAGCAGAAGCACGAGCACGCCCCAACCGACATTGAACGTGGCGCGATCACGGATGGCGGCGGCGGGGCTCTTCAGCAGACCGACGTCGTAGGTACGCGGGATGTCGCGACGGTAGTACACCAGTAGCACCCCGAGCGTGGCGGCGACGGCCACCAGGGTCACCGGCACCATGACGGCGGCGTATTCGTTGAAACCGATCTTGAAGAAGTCCGCCGAGACGATGTTGACCAGGTTAGACACGACCAGGGGCAGGCTCGCCATGTCGGCGATGAAGCCCGCGGCCATGACGAAGGCCAATGTCGCCGCTGGCCCGAAACCCAAGGCCATCAGCATGGCCATGACGATCGGGGTCAGGATCAGCGCCGCGCCATCGTTGGCGAAAAGGGCCGCCACTGCGGCGCCCAGGAGCACGATGAGGGCGAACAGATAGCGCCCGCGGCCGCCGCCCCACCGCGCGACATGCAGGGCGGCCCATTCGAAGAACCCGGCCTCGTCCAGCAAAAGGCTGATGATGATCACCGCGATGAACGTGGCGGTCGCATTCCAGACGATGTGCCACACCACCGGGATGTCGCTGAGGTGGACCACGCCCAGGCACAACGCGACCACGGCGCCGGCCAGCGCGCTCCAGCCGATACCGAGCCCGCGGGGCTGCCAGATCACCAGGATCAGCGTGAGAATGAAAAGTACGAGTGCGATAGTCATGAAAGCCTTCGGCAACAGGAAATGGAAAAGGAGGAAAGCAAGTGCCGCTGTGCGGGCCTAGTCGTCGTCGGCCAGGTCGTCCGCAAAGTGGTCGCCGATCGCCGTCAGAGCCGCCACGAGCGCGTCCCGGGGCATCGTTGCCACCGGCAGCCGGATGAGCGCGAGGACGCGATAGGTGGCCCGGGCCAGCGCCTGGCGATAAGCCGCCGCGCGCGCGACGACCGAGCCTGATGCGGCGCGCGGATGGGCGACCGGCCACTGCACGCACACGGGTGGACCGGCGAAGTCAGGACAGTCCTCTTCCGCGGATGGACCGCAGACGCGGATCACGATGTCGAACACGGGCGCGCCGGGACCGGTAAAACGGTGCCAGGATTTGGGTGCCAGATCAGCGGTCGCCAGGCCCGCGTCGCGCAAGGCGTCGAGCGCGTCGGGGTCAGCGTGCGCGGCGGGACGCCGGCCCGCGCTGTAGGCGACGAATCGCCCCGTGCCCTCATGGCCAAGTACCGCTTCGTGCATGAGGCTGCGGCTGCTGTTGTGGTCGCACAGGAAGAGGACGCGGCAGGGGTTCATGCGCGGGTACCGCCTTTGGGCGTGCGGGGTGTCTTGGCAGCGATCGCGCATCGGCCAGGATCATCCTCACAGCAATGCTCGGTGAGATAGCGGATCAGGCCATCCATCGCGGCAAAGTTGGCGTGGTAGCGCACGAAGCGTCCCTCGGCCGTCGCGCTGGCCAGGCCGGCGTGAACCAGCCCCTTCAGGTGGAACGACAACGTGGAGCCGCTAAACCCCACCGACTCGGCGATTTCCTGGACGACGGCGCCCACGGTCCCGCGCGTGACGAGGTAGCGGAAGATGCTCAGCCGATGATCCTGGGCCAGGCCAGAGAGTGATTGCAGGGCGGATTTGGTTTCCATGTTTCTAGAATGCTAGAATCGTCGTCAGCAAGCAACCACTGGAGGAACCGTGACCCCCAACGACCTGCCGCACCTGACGCATGAGCTACCGCACCCGGCGTGGGAGCGCCTGACCGTCGCCGATGACGCCGGCCATCCGCCGCGCATCCTGATCCTCTATGGCTCGCTGCGGCCACAGTCGTTCAGCCGCAAACTCGCCCTCGAGGCCGAGCGGATCCTTCGTCATCTGGGCGCGGAGACGCGCGTGTTCGACCCAGCCGATTTACCCGTGCTGGACAGCGTGCCCAACGATCATCCGAAGGTGCAGGAGTTGCGTGCCCTGTCGCTGTGGTCCGAAGGGCATGTCTGGGTCAGCCCCGAACGGCACGGCACGATGACCGGCGTGTTCAAGAACCAGATCGACTGGTTGCCTCTGGAGGACGGCGGCGTGCGCCCGACGCAGGGACGCACGCTGGCCGTGATGCAGGTGTGCGGCGGCTCGCAGTCATTTAACGTGGTCAACGCGCTTCGCGTCCTCGGCCGCTGGATGCGCATGGTCACGATCCCCAACCAGTCCTCGGTCGCCAAGGCCTGGTCGGAGTTCGACGACGACGGACGCATGAAGCCCTCGCCGTTCTACGACCGGGTGGTCGACGTGATGGAAGAGCTCATGAAATTCACCCTTCTGGTCCGCGGGCGAAGCGACTACCTGGTCGATCGTTACAGCGAGCGCAAGGGCGCGGCCGAAGCGCGTGCGCTGGCGGCCGCGGCGGCGGTGGTCGAACCGGTGGCGACGGCGAATCGATCGGCGTGCGCACCGCAGTCCGCCTGCTGCGCACCGACGGCGAAGGCGTGAGCATGCGCGCGACCATCTACCACAATCCCGACTGCGGTACCTCGCGCAACACGCTGGCGATCCTTCGCCACGCCGGCATCGAGGCCACGGTCATCGAATACCTGAAAACGCCACCGGACCGTGCGACGCTCAAGCGCCTGCTGCACGACACCGGCCTGTCGCCCCTGCAGGCAGTGCGCAAGAAAGGCACGCCGTACTTCGAACTGGGCCTGGATGACCTGCTGATCACGCCCCGGCAAATCTTCGATGCGATGATCGCCCATCCGATCCTCATCAACCGCCCGTTCGTGGTGACCGAGATCGGCACGCGGCTGTGCCGACCCTCGGAGGTGGTGCTGCAAATCATTCCGCCGCTGCGCACGCCCTTCACCAAAGAGGATGGCGAGGTGGTCTTCCGGTGAGCGAGCCCTGGCCCACGCAGGTGGCGGTCATCGGGGGTGGCCAGACCGGTCTTTCCGTGGGCTATTTCCTGAGACGGCGCAAGATCGACTTCATGATCTTCGACGGCGAGACCGCCGCCGGCGGCGCGTGGAAGCACGCGTGGCCATCCTTGCGCCTGTTCTCGCCGGCGTCTTACAGCTCCATCCCCGGGTGGCCGATGCCGGCCGGCGACGGGCAGGACCATCCCTCGCGCGACGCCGTGGTGGCTTACCTGCGAGCGTACGAGGTCCGCTACCAGTTGCCGGTGTGCCGTCCCTGTCCGGTGCAGTCGCTCGCCGTCGAGCACGACCGGTTCCACGTGCGCACCGACCGCGGCACCTGGACGGCCCGCGCGGTGATCATGGCGACCGGCACGTGGGGCCAGCCGCATGTGCCCGACTACCCGGGTCGGGATCGATTCGGGGGCACCCAGGTCCATTCGGCCCACTACGCGGGACCGGACGCCTACCGAGGCAAACGCGTGATCGTCGTCGGCGGCGGCAACTCAGGCGCGCAGATTATGGCCGAGCTGTCCGAGGTGGCCACGGCCACCTGGGTGACGCCCGAACCGCCGCAGTTCCTTCCCGACAATGTCGATGGCCGCGCCTTGTTCGACCGTGCCACCGCCCGTTGGCGAGCGCAGCAGGCCGGCGAGCCGGTCCCGCCCGCGCCGAGTTTGGGCGATATCGTGATGGTGCCGTCCGTCAAGGCCGCACGAGAGCGCGGCGCCCTCACGGCTCGTCGCCCGTTCGTCGCGATCGAAAAGGATGGCGTGACCTGGCCCGACGGCTCGTTCGAACGTGCCGACGCGATCCTCTGGTGCACGGGCTTTCGACCGGCAACGCAACTCTTGGAGCCGCTGGGCGTGGTCCTGACCGACGGGCGCGTGCGCGTCGACGAGGGTCAGGCAGCCGACCTCCCGGGACTTTGGTTGGCGGGGTACGGCGACTGGACCGGGCCGGCATCGGCAACGCTGATGGGCATCACCCGCTACGCGCGGGCGACCGTCGACGCAGTGGCGGGATACCTCGCCGCCTCCTGACGACGCAGGGCCTTCACCGCACGCGCCTTGCCCCTGGCGTGACTGCGGCGCGGGACCGCGCCACTCACTCCCGATGGGCAATCACACCCAACGCGGCGGCGCCCGCCACAAGCAGGCCCGCCGTGCCCAGCAGCGCCTCCGAGCCGACCACCGACATCAACGTGGCAAAGGCGAACGGTGCCAGGGCCTGGGCGGCGCGCGCGGGCAACGCCAACCAGCCTTGGCGACGGCTGTACCCGTCGGCGCCGAACAGGGCCAAGGGCACGGTTCCCGTCGCGATGGTCAGGATGCCGTTACCCGCGCCATGCAGGATGGCGAACGCAGCGGCGGGTGCGCCGGCGAAGAGAAACAACGCCACGCCCAGGGGATGCAGCAGGCACGCCGCCATCGCCGAGGTGAGCGAACCGGCACGCCGCAACACCATCATCTCCGCCATGCGTGCCGCAACCTGGGCCGGCCCCACCAGTGACGCGGCTGCAACAGCGGCGGAGAGGGTCATGCCCGTGCCCACGAACAGCGTGGGCAGGTGCGCGGCCAACGCGGTCGAGACAAACCAGTTGGCGGCGAACACGTACGCGAGCAGCGTCAGGACGTCGCGCGTCGGCACCAAGGTGCCCGCCGATGGCGCTGTGGCGACCGTACTTACCGGGGTCGTCGGGGTGGTCGCCTTGGGAAGCGACAGGTTCAACGGCAGCGCAACGCACAGATGCAGCGCGGCCCACGCCACGCACGCCAGGCGCCATCCGAGTACCTGATCCATCCACGCGGTGACTGGCCAGCCGACGGTGCTGGCGAAACCGGCGACGAGGGCGACCACCGTGATGGGTTCCTTGGCGGCGGCGCCGTAGAGACGGGTCAGCACGGAGAAGGCGGCGTCGTAGAGACCCATCGCCATGGCCACGCCCAGCAGTCCCCACGCACCTACCATCCCCCACGAGGTCTTTGCGGTCGACAGGATAAGCAGTCCGGACGCGAAGACGCCGTTGGACGCCGCCAGGACGCGTCGGCCATCGAGGTGCTCGATGGCGCGGCCCACGACGGGCGCGAGTAACGCGGAAAGCAGGAGCGCGCCACTGAGACCGAGAAACACCTCGGCAGGCGCGATGCCCACGCTGTGCGAGAGGGGGCCGGCCATCACCGCCGGCAGGTAGTAGCTCGAGGCCCAGGCAATCATCTGAGCCACCCCCAAACGTGCCCCGGTAAGGCGCGCGCTCATGCGCGTCCGGGTCGGCCGACGTCGGAGGCAGGCGACGGACGTGCGGGCGCCAGGGGCATGCGGAAGGCTCGCTTGAAGAGAAGGATATATAACCACATTTCTGGATATGTCGATATAATGCCGATTCCTTCAAGGAGCATCGCATGTCCACAGAACGCCACAGCCGCCTGCTGATCCTCGGCTCCGGCCCCGCCGGCTACACGGCCGCCGTCTACGCGGCCCGCGCCAACCTGAAGCCGATGATGGTCACCGGCCTGCAGCAGGGCGGCCAGCTGATGACCACGACCGAGGTGGATAACTGGCCGGGTGACGAAAAGGGTGTGCAGGGCCCCGAACTGATGCGCCGCATGGCCGAGCACGCCGAGCGCTTCGAAACCGAGATGATGTTCGACCACATCCACCAGGTGGACCTGCAGAACCGCCCGTTCCGCCTCAAGGGCGACGCCGGCGAGTACACGTGTGATGCCCTGATCATCACCACCGGCGCCACCGCCAAGTACCTGGGCATCGCCTCCGAGGAAAAGTTCAAGGGCCGCGGCGTCTCCGCCTGCGCCACCTGCGACGGCTTCTTCTTCCGCGACCAGGACGTGGTGGTGGTCGGCGGCGGCAACACCGCCGTGGAAGAGGCCCTGTACCTGTCCAACATCGCCCGCAAGGTCTATCTCGTCCACCGCCGCGACACCCTGCGCGCCGAGAAGATCCAGCAGGACAAGGTGTTCGAGAAGGCCGCGGCCGGCAAGATCGAGCTGATCTGGAACAGTCAGGTCGACGAAGTGCTGGGCGACGACTCCGGCGTCACCGGCGTTCGCGTCAAGGACGTGAACACCGGCACCAGGCGCGATCTCGAGGTCCAGGGCTTCTTCGTGGCCATCGGCCACACGCCCAACACCGGCATCTTCGACGGCCAGCTCGATATGAAGGATGGCTACATCCAGATCCAGTCGGGCCTCGTCGGCATGGCCACGGCCACCTCGGTGCCGGGCGTGTTCGCCGCCGGCGACGTCGCCGACCACGTCTACCGCCAGGCGATCACCTCGGCCGGTTTCGGCTGCATGGCCGCGCTGGACGCCGAGCGCTGGCTTGATCAGCATGCCATGCCCGCGTAGGCCGCATGGCCCGGTCCGTGAGCCTCGATGCCCGTGAACACGGACCGGGCGTGAAACGACATCCCCGTGCCCCTGATTCGGAGCCTTGCCATGCACCTGCTTATCATCGGCGGTAGCGACGCCGGCATCAGTGCGGCGCTGCGTGCCCACGAGATCGATCCGGCCGCCGACATCACGCTGCTGCTCGCCGACGATTACCCGAATTTCAGCATTTGCGGGCTGCCGTATTTCCTGAGTGGCCAGACGCCGCACTGGCAGCAGCTGGCCCATCGCACCGATTTCCCCGGCATCCGAGTGCTTCGTGGCCACATCGCACGTTCGATCGATGCCGTGGCCAGGAGGGTGCATGTCGAGCACGCCGGCGCATTACGGCCGATCCCCTATGACCGCCTGATCGTCGCCACGGGTGCCACGCCGGTGCGGCCATCGATCACCGGCGGCACGCTGGAGGGGGTCTACACCCTGCATACGATGGACGAGAGCTTCGCCATCGACCGGCACATCACGGAGCGATCGCCACGCTCGGCGGTGATCGTGGGCGCCGGCTACATCGGCTTGGAGATGGCTGATGCGCTGACCCGGCGCGGCTTGCAGGTCACCCTCCTGAGCCGTTCAACCGACGTGCTTCCCACCGTCGACGCGGCGTTGGCGAGGCGGGTGGTCGACGAGTTGCACCACCATGGCGTGCGGGTGGTATCGGGCGTGAGCGCGCAGCGGATCGATGCGGCCGGCGCAGGTGGCACGGCCTTCGCCCTGCGGGTGGCCGATTCAGAAGGCGGACGCCACGGTGCCGACCTGGTGATCCTCGCCGTGGGCGTGCGGCCGTCCAGCGAGCTCGCAGAACGTGCCGGTGCGGCTCTGGGCGTGCATGGCGCGATTGCCGTGACGCGGCAGATGCAGACGAACCTGCCGGATGTACTCGCCGCCGGCGACTGCGCGACGACGTACCACCGCCTGCTCGACGCGCCCACCTACCTGTCGCTGGGCACCATCGCCCACAAGCAAGGTCGCGTCGCCGGGGAACGCGCGGTCGGTGGAGCGTGCGAATTCGCCGGCACCGTCGGCTCGCAGAGCCTGAAGGTGTTTGACCTGGCCATCGCCCGCACCGGCCTGCTCGGGCACGAAGCGCGCGACGCCGGATTCGATCCGCTGACCGTGGCGATCCAGGCCGACGATCACAAGTCGTACTTTCCAGGGGCGGTGCCGCTGCAGCTTCGGATCACCGGGGACCGGCGCAGCGGTCGGCTGCTCGGCGCGCAAATCCTCGGCGATCGCCGCGCGGAGGTGTCCAAGCGGATCGACATCGTGGCCGCGGCGCTCTATCAGGGGGCAAGCGTGGAGCAGCTCAACGAACTGGACCTCACCTACACACCGCCATTCAGTAGTCCTTGGGACCCGGTACAGCTCGCGGCACAGGCGTGGCAGGCCCAGCGTGCGGCGCGCGGCCGCTCCGTGTAATCCCGTGTGCAGGCGCTCGCGGACGGGTTCGCAGCCGGCGACGTCGCCGACCACGTCTACCGCCAGGCCATGACCTCGGCCGGTTTCGGCTGCATGGCGGCGCGAGAGGCGGGACTAACGCCACACCGTGGGATGACGGCGACCCCTTGGCCGGGCTTGTGCCTATCACGGTTGATTGTCGCCACGTCGTAGTACAACTACTCTAGAGATATAGATATTTTAACGGAGGCCATATGCCGCGTGCCACTGCCCGGGGGAACATCACGCTTCGCCAGTCTCGGCCAGCATCGATCGGCACAGGCGTGACGGTTTCACTCAGTGCCATGTGCTTGTGGGCGGTGCATGGCATCGAGCGGCTGCGCCGCCGCCGCGCGGAACGTCAGGCGCGTGCCTGGCTGCTGCAGCTGACCTCCGGTCGCGCCACCACCGACGATGCGCGGGCATTCCGCCAGTGGTGTCATCAGGCGACGAGGCACAGGATCGCTTTTGCCCGCACGCGTGACCAGTGGATGCGCCTCAACGCCGCCGCAGGGTCCCGCTTGACCGTCCCGCCGCACACGGTTAGTCATGACGACCGGTGTCCGCCCGCTGACGCCGACTGCTAACCACTTCCCGGCGACGTCATGACGAGGGGAACGCGCCATCGCCATCGAGCCATCGACCGAGCGCGTCCAGGTCGCCGCTATCCTCCGGCGCAGGCAATGGCGCGCTGAGATACTTGGCGAGAGCCGCATCAATGCGATCCACCATGCCCCAGTGACACGCCAGTATCGGCGTCAGCTCCGTCACCGGGTCGATCCGGCCGAATTCGAACCATATGCGAGCTGTCCAGGCGTCGGCAAAGACGGGGGCGACGCGGAGAAAGACGCGCGCGGCGGCAGACGAATAGCCCACAGCCGGGCTCGAGGACATCGTCGCGGGCGGGCGCTGCATGTGCCAGAGGAGTGCATTGACGTAGCTCACCTCGTCCATCGCACCTATCCGCTAGTGCGGCGCTGACGCTGCGCGGCTGCTCAGCACCGGGGCGATACCCATCCTTGTCAGTGCCTCAACGACCTCATCGCCGGCACGGAGGAAACACACGTCCACGGGCAGCCTCCCCAGGTACGCTTCCGAAACAATGGCACCGATGTCCTGGGCGATTGTGACGTCGTATGGGCTAACGACACCCACAGCCAGCGAATGGATCGAGCCATGGGCCTCGGGGCGGTGAAGGTCGTAGATGAAGATGGTTGGCGCGGTGGCTTGCCGGTCGAAATGGCTCTGAAGCGCCGCGATAAGCGCGCGCGGGTCCTCGGTCGCGGTGCCGATCGAAATATCGGCACCTTGTGGGATCGCGCTGGCTTGCGCACCGGCGTGAATCGTCCCGTCCTTCAACAGCATCGCAATGGTGTCCGGCGGAAGATCCAACGCCACCGGCCCGGCGGGATTGAGTCGAAAGTGTCCGCGTGGCATCGCTTCGATAAGGCGCTTGAGCGAGTCCGACACGATCTCGACCGAGGCCGGTTGTCCGGCGGGGATGCGTGCCGCGTCCGAGAAGATCGGGACGAAGGTGACCTGGTCCTTGGGATCCCGCCAGCCCACCACGACACGGACTTCAGATCGGCCGTTGGCAGCCGGCACACGGGAGACCGGGACCAGCACCGTGCTGTCGGCGAGCAGCCGGTAAAACTCAGGCATCAGGCCCGGATCGGCGGCGGCAAGCTGCAGTCGTTCGCCGAGGATATCTTTGCTGCTCAACGGATCTCCCTGGCGCGTTCGTCACGCCGCTACGTGCCCTCAACGGTTTTTAGCAGACGCTCCTTGTCGGCGACCGACATCTGGTCGAACGCCAGGATCATCCGCGCCAGGCGCTCGTCGCCGGCGAACAGATAGGCCGTCGGTACCGACAAGGCGCTCGCCAGACGCTCAGCCGTGGCCATGTCCGGCTGATGGACGCCTAGCTCATACCGGTTGATGCGCGTACTGGCCACAAAGGGATCCAAGCCTGCCCGAATACCGAGTTCTTTCTGCGAAAGTTGAAGCTGTTCCCGGGCCGCTTTGAGGCGGTGCTGGAAAACCAGCCGAATGTCCTGCTGACGCGCCATAGTCCGAACCCGGTAGGAGGGACCTACGAGATTCGTAACTTCGCCTTGCGCTGGATACTACGAGTTTCGTAGTATCGGCTGCAACCGTACGCCTTTCATGTGTTTAGGCTTTCTCGGTGCATAGCCATGCAGCTCATGCTCGACGATGAATCCGGCATTCCCATCCCCATGGACGACTTCGTCCGCGAGGCCTGGGCGGTCCAATTCGGCCGTGCCGCTGCGAATCAGGCCGTTGAGCAGCTGTGCGAGCGCCTGGCCGAGTGCTTCGCCTCCAGCCTGGCCGAATGTCTCGATGCCGACCTGCAACTGCCCACCGAGGCCCAGGTCCGCTATGCAACCGACATTTCCCGGCATCTGGGCGTCTCGCTGCCTGCTGAGGCGCTGCGGTTTCGTGGGGCGATGTACGACTTCCTCGACCGTTTTGCCGAGTCCCACCGTCTCCGCCGTCGTGTGCCACGGGAAGACATCACCTGAGTCGATTACACCAGGCCACGCAGTAGCGACCCGGTCGGGGGGCGCAGCATCCAGCGGGATCGCAAGATGAAGTGGGTGTCGGGCGTCGGCGCGTCCGGCCAGGGGACGACTTCCCATAGCGACTGCCCGTCCACGGCATAGACCAGCGTCGCCGGATCGAAGAGGCCGCCGAAGACCGTGCCGGTGATGTGGGTGCCGTATGGATCGGTGCGTATGGCGGAGAGCTTGGCCGCGACATTCGGCGCACGGCCGATCCAGACCAGGTCGTTGCTACGTCGGATTCCCGCTCGCGTTGCCATCACGTCGCTTCGGTCGATGCCGACACCGTGACTCATCAGGTAGCCCGCCTGACGCAAACCGGGCACGTGCCGATCGAGCGCCGGACGCATCAGCTCGTGGACGGCATAGAAAATATGCATCGCTGCGCTGACTGCGCGCTGCTCTTGGTTGGGCCCGACAAAAACCCCCATGACGCGATCGCCGTCAAAGCTTCGGATGTGTCCCTGGTGATAGCGGATGATGTCGCAGGTCGGCCCAAGGAAGAGCTTGATGACCATCGCGGCAACGCGTGGATCAAAGCGAGTCGCCAGCAACGTCGAATCGGCCAGATCGGCATAGAGCATCGTCGCTGACATCGTCACCCCGCCGCCGGCAAGAGCCACATCATCGGACTTCGGCACCACCAGGCCAGCGCGGGTGCTCCAGCGCTCGGTCGTGATCGACTCGATCCGTGCGGCGAGATCGTGGTAGAGCGCCATTAGCGAGACACCGACAAGGCCAATACCGCCAAGGCGACCAGCCAGGGCGCGACGCTCAGCCCCATCCAGAAGTAGGCTCGCTTCAGGCGATCAAATTTGACCGTCAAAATCTTCGCGTTGATCCACGCCTGGTCGATGATGTCATCTGTATGGGCACCGAGGTTGCGCTGGCTGAATCGTGTTCGGTAGTCGGCTTCGTCCAGTTGGGCAACGGTCCGAAAGTAGATCAGCGAGCGCTCGCCATCGGTCAGGTGAGGAAACGAGCCGCGGTACAGCAGGATGAGGCTCGCAACCTGCATGACAGCAAAGAGCGCAATCGCGCCGATCACGGAAGGTGAGACGTCGCTAACGGGCAGGACTTTGGCAAAAGCGATACTGATCATCGCCAGGTCCACCGCCAGAACCACAGATAGCTTGGTCTCGACCCGCGCGAAGAAGGACAGCACCAGGGCCAGTTGGTCTTTTGCCCGGCCGGCGAGCTCCTCGTTCATGCCTGGGTCCGGCGAGGACGTCACCGTTGACCGGGTCGGTTCGGTACCCACCAAGGCCAGGTCGACAGCAGCCGTCGCGGCTCGAACGGCGGCTGTCGCCTGTGCGGCGACTTGTTCTAACGCCGGGTCGTCCACCGCGTCCGTCACGGTGAGAGCCTGGCCGTCGTGCCAGCCTGCCGCCTCCACGACCGTGTCCGCCACGGCCAAAACCCACTGCGTGCCTGCCTGGCGAAGAACCGCGCGAACCTCTGTCATGAGCTCCTCCTTACGTGGGGCAGGAGCGTACCGGCACAGGCGCCTGATTGGCAGGCCTGAAAAGGGCCTCTGCGCTCGTTTCAAACGACGACCGCACGCCCGTTCTGTACCGCTTCGGAGGCGGAGGGAGGCACGACAACGCCATGAGGCGGGATAACTTTTGATTATCCCGCCTTCAATTTCGTGCCGATCAACCGCTTGACGGCATGCGTTGTAGTACGTATATACGTAGTATGTACTACGGTACGATAAACAGAGGGGCCGATCATGGCACGTGGCAGAGTCTATAAATCCGAGGTCAAGACGGCTCGGGACGCGCTTCTGCGGCAGGGCACGAATCCTTCGCTGGATGCTGTTCGCATCGCCTTGGGCAATACCGGCTCCAAAACGACGATCCATCGCCTGATGAGGGAACTGGAGGCCGAAGAGGCCGAGGCGACCCCGCGGAACGGCGAAGCGGTGAGCGACGCATTGCAAGGCTTAGTGAGCCAATTGGCAGCCCAGCTCCGCGAGGAAGCCGATTCGATCGTCGCCGCCGGTCAGGCCGAGGCGGCGGCAAAAGTGGCGGCTGCTCGCGAGGATGTCGCCCGGCTCACCCAGCAAGGGCAAGATGCCAGCGCGCAGATCCAGCGCCTGCAGACCACGTTGGATGAGGTACACCAGGCGCTGACCACCACCGAACGAGCCGCACGCGATCGGGACACGACGATCGTCGGTCTGAACGAGCGCATCGCCGGCCTTGAGCGTCAACTCGGCGAGCGCGAGGCTCACCTAATGTCGGCAGAGACCAAACACCAGCAGGCGCGCGATGCCCTGGAGCACTTCAGACAAGCATCCCGGGAGCAACGGGACACCGAGGCGCGTCAGCATGAACAGGCTGTGCAAGCCCTCCAGGTCGAACTCCGTCGCGCGACGGACGCGGTGGCATCGAAGAACGACGAACTGCTGAGCCTCAACAGGGCCAACGCCCGATACACCGAGCAAGTGGGCCAACTCGACAAGGAACTGCGGGACACCCGTCGGACGTTACAGACGGCCCAGACGCGCGTCGCGGAGGCCGAAGGCCTGCGCCAGGCCAATCAGGCGCTCGAGCAACGCGTCAGTCAGTTAACCGTCGACATCGAGGCCATGCGCCGCGAACAGACGACAGCGCACATGCAATGGGATGGCGAACGCGCTGCACTGGCCGATGCCTTGCGAGAGGCCAGAGCCCAGGGCGAGCGGTGGGGGACGATCGAGGCCATGCTATCCAATCTTCAGCCAACTTCACCAGCGATCGATGGATCGTCGAGCTGATGCGCTCCACGGTACGATCGCATTCGTTACGTTCTCAATGAGGAAGGACAACGGCATGGCGATGGAACAGGGAGAAAAGATGGCAACGGACGATGAGCTGCTGATCCACGTACGGCTCATGGGCGGCTGCGATCACCCAGACTTCATTTTCAAAACAGAGAAGGATTGGGGACATCAGTTCGAATACGCCGCATGCACCCGTTGCAATGCGAAGGCTCATCTTTTTCGAGGGCTGGGCGGCACGCCGGATCCCTTGCGCGAACTCAAACGCCTCATACCACGACACTGCCAAGACATGATTGCCGTCAACAAGGTGCTTCGGCATCTGGAAAGCCAGGGCTGGCATTGGACCGTGCAGCGGCGGAATGGCTCGCACCAATTCGTTCTCGCAAATGGATCGCTACGAGTGGAGGGAGCTCCTCACGCGGACGAGACGGCAGCCGCCGCCTCAACACTAATTCGGTTGGCGAATTCCGCCTCGGCTTGATCGTAAAGTCTGGATTTACCGCTCCCACAAGGCCATTTCTTCTTCACGTCGGTAATGCGCGCTCGCTAGCGGGCTAGACGCGCCCGACATCCGACTGACGACGCCGGCTGGCATCGCAGAGCGAGGGGGCGATGAGAACATAAAGCCTCGGCGTTTCAGCGCCTTATGACGGAAAGTGCGCTTTTTTTGGGGATTCTCGGCCGACCCTCATGTATATCTTTGGCCGGCTTATCAGGCATTTTCCACCCCACGCGAGGTGGTATTATCGACGGCATTTTCTCCGGGTGGCAAACCGTTCAAATGCGGGCCCAAAAAAGCACGCTTGCCACGGCATTTTCTCGCCGCCGCCGACAAAATCGATTCACGCTCATCAATCCGGTCCAGGATGTAATCCTTGACGCTGCCGTAGGCTTCCAAATCCTCCTGGCTATCACTGGTCGGACCGATGTCCAGCAACGCATGCAACATGCGTTTCCACACGCCCAGCAGCTGCTCATGCTGCCGCCTCTCTACCGCTTTCATGCGATCATCCCTTGGGGCGTCGCCCCGGTTGGTCTCTACCAATCGCCGCCCGGGTCAGGCCGTCAAACTCGGCCCGGGCGGCACCTTTCGCGAAGCGTCACGGCTTACCGTGACACCGCTTGTACTTCTGACCACTCCCGCACGGGCAGGGCTGATTCGCCCCCACCTTCGCCACCTGGACAACCCGCGAGGCGGCCGCCTGTGGAGCCGGAGCAGGATCCGCAGGACCCTTCATCGTGCGGTGATACTTGACCAGCTTTTCCGCCTGGAAGCCCGTCCAGTTCCTCACGGCCTGGACCACGAAGGCGTTCAAGCTGAGCCCCATCATTTCCGCCACCGCCGACGCTTCTTCCTTCAAGTCGGGCGGCAAACGCAGGTTCAATTTCACCGTCTCGGACATGGAAAACTCCGCTCAAAATGTGGCCCCATTCTGGCCCCATAATGGCCCCATGTCCATCCGGCGCAAACCGCGCCACTAAGCCATTCGTCCCGAATGGCATGTCCCTTGTTGCATTAAAGACAAGCCCCAGGTCACACCCCTCGCGCTGCGCGCGAGGGGTGTGACCCTCGGCCCCTGCAGGTAACCAAGAAAGATTGGTCAGCTGAAGCAGGGCGATGACTGGCATCACCTGCTCAACTTTGATCACCGGTTCCGCCTGTACGGCTTCGGGTTGGAGCGAGACGGCCTCCGGCCTCGCAGGGGCGACAGCCCCTGCACCCCGGGCCGCGCGCTGGGCAAAGTCCTGACGCCAGAAACGGGCCTGCTCGCAGAGCAGGGGCCACGCCTCAAGCTTGCCCGGCAGGAAGCTGTAGCCGTTCGGACTGACCAACTCGGCGGTGCGCTCATTGAGCACCCAGCCGGCCCAACGATCGTTGAGCGCGCCCATGTCACCGCGCCGGCGCAAGCGAAGCAACCGAACCACAGACCACGGCACGCGGCGCTGGCCATCGTCCCAGTAACGAACCGTGCGCATCGACACGCCGAGGAACTCGGCGCAGGCTTTGCGGCTCAGAAAGCAGCTGTGGCGAAGGGCCCGAAAGCCATCTGGTGCCAAATGCCATGGCCGGCGATATGGCCGGCGACGGCTGTTCTCGGCGCTTAAACTCCAACAAGCTAAGCCATTGATTTGACTAGTGGGCGTGATGGCTTGTCGACTCGACTGCGCAATGACCGCTTCATAGAAACCTCTGCAGTGAAGGATCCACTGCAGAGATCCATACGCATACGGAAATGCAACGCGCACAAACTTTGGCAACGAAGAACGTATGCGAAGGAAGGCTTGAACTCGAGGCCCCGATCACGGAAGCCTGCTTCGCTTCGCCCAGACTATTTTGATGCGATCCAGTTGATGTCCCTCCTTCCGGACAAGGATCCATGGTTCCGTGAGGCGCGGGCGGTCTCGCTTCGAGTCAAACAGGGCTGGGATGTAGCGGGAAAGCACGATACGCATACCCTCGGCGTAAGCGCGCTTTAGGATGCTAGCCAACGCGCGCAGCAAGAGTTGGAGGCTCGCCTCCGCTTGGGGATCAGGCGGCATGAATTGGCCCACAATGACGGCAAGCAGCTGCTCGGCCGACCGCGAGGCAGTCTTGCTAAGCGTGCTTCGGTGGATGACTCGTGTCTGGCCGATGAGCAGTGGCGGGAGGAAACGGATTTCCGCCAGTGGTGAGCGCCTCGCAGGCTTGAACGTCCGATTCGGCTGACACGCTAGCCCGTGAAAGAACAGCGACATTTCTGCATCGGTCAGGCTCTCAGGAGGTAGGCGATTGGCGAGCTGGCAACCAATGTTGAGGAAGCCAGGAGATATTTGCGGAGGCAGTTCCAAGCCCGCCACCTCATCACGTAACGAGGTCAGTTTGGCGAGAGCAGATGGAAGATCATGGACTGTATTCGCCCTCATCGCTTGTCGCTTCAACGTGCGCGTGTGGCTCGTGGACAGTATCCATTCCGGCCCTCGGCAGGAGTCACGCAGAGCCTGTGGAAGCACAACGGCGTTCCGCATAGCATCGAACGACGTTGTCGCGCCTTCTGGAGGGATGAGAAGGGTGTATGCCCGTTCCTTTTCGGCCCAGGTCAGATAGCGATCTATGAACGCGGCTGCGCTTTCTGCCTGATCAAACGGGTAGGCGCAACTGACCATCTCACTGAAGATGTCGTGGCCGTTCCGACAGGCGAGCAGTTGATGGCCGGGGTCCCCGCGTAGAGTAAGTGAGCTGTCGCATACTGCACATTTCGTCAGCAATCGCATTCGGTGCCAAGGACAACGACGCACCCAGGGGAGTTGGTGCAATAAGGTGTGAAACCCTTGGCGTAGACAAGCAGGACAGTAGCGAAACGCCCAACTCGTCTCCAAAATGTTTGAGCCGCCCCGAAAGGGAAGCCATAAGGCCGCATCCAGTGTGGCTGCTGATTTCAGTGACAGTGCTTCCGCCACCTTGCTGCGACTCGCTTCACTGAAAGTCAGGCGAAGGGAAAGATCATCGTTACCGCGGTTTCGTATCCCGAACGCAGAAAAATAGCTTTTGTGACTGATGTGATTGAGCCTGACTACACGGCTGAAGGCACCGAAAACGGAGATCCCTGGAAGGCTTGAGAAATCCGCGCCAACAAAGCGCGCGCCTCCGAAGTCAGCGATGTGTGTCATCGGGCACCACCGCATGCTTGGACAGCTCTAGTTCGATGTAGCCCGCCCAGAGGAGTGCCTTGAGGGCTTGCTCTCGGTTGAACTGGCGAAAATTCGGATCTTCGCCAGCTATACGGACCAAAAGAAAGTAAACGAAGCGCTCGAAAGATTGCATCGGAAAGGGAGCTATTGCGGGCAGGTGATTTTTTACTCGAAGGTCCTCCACGACCTCGCGAAATAGCCCTACTTGCGAGGTTAGGCGATAACCATTCATGTACGCATTGCGGGCGAAGTAGGCTGTGCAGGGAACGCCCGTTTCGTCATCAGGAAAAATCACCCCTTCGTCGTATTCGTTGAAAGCCATCGTGACATCGCAACCTTGAAAGTCTATAGCGTTAGCGTTCCCCCAAAGTAGTCCAGTGAATTGATGGGCCATCGAGTAGAAGCGTCCGGTGACCTGCGTTGGCGGGCGGTGATCAATGGCTTGCTGGCCGCCCCATTCCGCGTCGTTTTGATAGATCAAGATAAAGAAAGCGCGCTTTTTGCGGCGTTCGAGGAGGTTGTCGAGGGTGACAAGATGATCGTGCTCAAACGAGGTGAATCGGTTTGCCTCATTTATTACTACTGCTATAGCTTCTTGGCATAGGTCCCTAGTTCTCTCCATCAGAAGGTTGCATGCACGCATCATGCTTTCTGCGCCTGTGGCATGTCGGATTGTCCTCATGCCGGCGGTTTCGAGGAACGTTGCGGAGAAGTAATTCTCCGTTGCTTTTTCGGGTTTCCCGTAATCCATGAAGAAGAACGCGACGGGGAAGGGTTGCCAGGAGGCGTTCATTGCAAGGCACTCGACGCCCCATGTTTTTCCGTCTCGGCCGTTTCCGTGAATTGGTATGCCTCTGTCGCCACGCTCAAGGGCGGTCGCGCAAGCGGCGCCCATACGGTTGATTGGGCCTGTCACAATGATGGGCCTCCTCGGACGGAGCATGGGGTGAATAGGAGGGGCAGGGGGAGCCCAGATCGCCATCACGACTTCCTCCGCTGCCGAAGATCCACTTGACCAGCGCGTGGGGTGAGATCAGAGAGTGAGTTGAGCTGGTCGAGAAGGGAGGGCTTGGCCTTCCTAAATACAGGCTGGGTTTGTTTGAGGCCTTCTTTCAGATATTCATCTGTCGCCCATTGGAGCTCAGATGCTTTGGCGCGAACGAACTCATGGTAAGCAGCCAGCGCATCGTCGGTACCCTCAATGTGGAGGATTCCGCGCTGGACGCATTTGAGAACGGCGCTGCGCTGCTGAAGGCTGTGCGGTACACCCCAGGGACGCAGGGCCTGCAGAACGACGAGCAAGTTCCCATCCTCGTCCCAGATCGACATCTGATGGGCGGAATGGCTATGGATGCTCGCCCAAAAAGTCCGACCCACCAGATCGTAGCGATTGTTCAATTTCTTCGATCGATATTTTGCATGCTGATATTTGACGTATGGCAGCACGCCCTTGCGCTTGTTCCCACGGATGGTCACCGATTTATGAAGGACGAGTAATTGCTCGGTGTCTTCCGCCGTAAGGAAGGACTGCGTGGTCCACATGCCGTCGTGGATATGAGACTCGAACACTTCTCGGGGTGTTCGATGCTGTAACGCCGGGTGAGGGGTTATGTTGTAGGCACTGATCTCAACGTCGATCAGGTCCCGTAGAGCTTCCGCATTGACCGGGTAGTTCTTGGAAGACTTGGTTGATACGAATTGCTTCTTGCCGCTTTGTTCATTTGGAGGCCGGTAGCCACCGGCCAACTGCCGAAGTACCGCGTCTTCCAGGCGCTTGAAAAACGCCTCGATGTTGGGACGTCCTTCTGGCACGTGGGGGAATCCCAGGTTGACTACACCCAGCTGATGGTCACCAATGTTCTCCGTTGTGATCTTGGCTTTGTGAGCGAGAAAATTGTCAATGGCAGTGCTCGCCGGGCGATGCACGTCGCCAGCGACACAACTCATGGTGGGCATCCATGCATCGGGGGCGTACCGGAGATTGGGGACAATGAGTTTTCGCGGCTCCCAAGGGCGCAGGGTGTTTGCGAAGGTCTCTAGAACGTCATATCGGTCGTAAGAAGGGCCGACGACCAGCGTGCATGGAAAAGCGGCCAGTGAAACAACGTCGATGGCTGCCAATACCCAGATGGCGCTGACGAGTTCGGTCGTCCACTTGCCGTCCTTTGTGGGGACTTGAGCGTGCCAATCGCAGTCAGTTCTATGGCCGTCCAGCTCGACGCGATCGAGGGGCTGCAATGTTAGTAGTTGGTCGAGTCGTGTCAGGGTGTAAGCAGCGTCCTCGTTATCTCCCATTTGGAGGTCGCGCACTCCCTTTCGCTCCCGCTTGATCCAGTTTTGGAGGGCTCGGCGGCCCCGATCCGAACTGTTTAAGGGGTAGTAGCATTCAAGTTCCTTACCTTTGAGATAGGCGACGAACTTCCGGAAGAACACCTCGAACTTGGAGCTGGGTTCATTATGTGCGGGCAACTTTCCTTTGTAGCTGAGTACGAGCTCCTTGAGGTCGGGTAGTGCTGCAAGCAGACGAGCGAACGCACCGGGGCCGGATGCAAGAGGAACCTCGACCCGAGTGACCACCGATTCAGCGACTCGGTACCACGGTATGCAGACTCGATAGCCGAACGGTTTCCCATCGGGAGCAAGAGTGGAGGCAGCTTCGGTCATGCTGGTTAATGTGCTGCGGTCGACTCCGTAGGTGCGTGCAGCTTGCTGTATGGAAGCGCCATCCAGTACAGCGCTTAAGGCGAGTACACGTTGGTCGAATTTCGCCAAGTGCTTTTTTTTGACGAAATCACGGCCCGGCATGGGGTAGTTCGCACTGACGCAAAAGGGTGGTACGGCGATGTCCTTCTTCATGGGCGCCTCACTTGGCAAACTGAGTGCGCGGTCAAAGGAAACTTCGGGTCGATTGATAGACGGCCGGCGTGGATCAGGTCGCAGATCACGCAGCGAACGTCTCCAGGTGGGAACCCGTCAAGCGCATCGACGATTTGAGATATCCGCAATCGATCAAAGCGACCGGCGATGTCTAGAACTCGTGCGCGAAGATCGAATCGGTGCCTGAAACGAGACGCCAGCTGCACGCCGGGCAACATTCGTAGCCATGAAGCGAATGCGGTAGCGCTTTGGAGAAGGTCAGCCTCGAATTCGAACTTGAGTGGCAACTGGGCGCGCTCAGCGGCCTCCAGGAGTTGCCGCTCTTTACGGTGTCGCCGGCGCGCCGGGGCGGAAGGCTCGGACGAACCGACAGGTACTAGAAGGGGCAGGTATTCGCGCCCCGATGTAGTGCGGTACCAGAAGGAAAACTCGTAAGTCTCAGCGTCGCAGATGAGTCGCCGTGGGCGCTCGACGTAGCTCTCCACTTCCGGATCAAACTCAAGTTGGAGCGCAAGGAATAGGTTCGGCAGCATCGCGACACGCGTACGCCTGGCACCCATCTTAGGCGAGTTGAAGGTATAGATATCCTCATCTCGCACCTCTTTGGGGCTAAGTTCGCGTGCGGTGTATGGGAGAGTACGGCTCCTAGCGAGCGTGTCAGGCAAGTTCATAGCGATCTCCTTCTTGGGGCAAAAGCCGCCCGTCGCGCACCCTTGACGAGTGTGCGAAAGGACTTGACCTGGAAAGAAGAAGATGGGAGCCTGCGAAGGCGATAAGCCGTAAGCCCCAAGTCCCCGCCTGCCAGCGGGGATTTCTTTTTCCAAGACAGAAATTGTTAGCAGGCTGCTCTAGGGATTGAACCGCTAGAGCACCGCAAGCCTACTTTTGGGCTGCTATCTTGTGAGCTAGTCCTTCCGTTGGACTTGGTGTCCTCCACTTTCAAGTAGGCACAACAGTTCTGCGACGGCACTTGCTGTCGCGAACCATCCGCGCCTTGGTGGCATCCGTAGGAGGGCGATTGGCAACTGACCTCGGGACCGCGCTTTCCGAATTGCGCCGACTGACGGGTACCTCAGCACGATCGCAAGATCGGACAGTGTCAGCAGGTCACCAAATTGCTGGCGAAGCGCAGCTTCACGTTCGGCTCTGGTCTTCATCTCGTCGCCAGTCCTCGTCTGTCTCCCTTGGTTGCCGACCTTGGAGGGTGCTCCCCTGCGTCGCAAGAGCATGGTTTGACAAGGCAACGTACATATCGAATCTATGAGCTAGCTTTATCGGCGTGTTTGTGTTAGATGGGCGCCATGTCGAGCGCCGCGCGAATCCTTGGAACCAGGCTCTGGTTGAGGCTCGTCTTGGCGATGTTGGGAATCACTAAGGCATCAAAGCTCGTCGATGAGCTCGACAAACCATATTCTCAGCTGAACTTCGCCTACGGCATTGACAGGCGTGGGCCGGAGTCTTGGGAGAAAGGTAAGGCAGCAGTATGGACGCGAACCGCTCATCGGGTGGAGAGCCGGGTACCCAATACCGAATACGTCCTCGGGATTTACAGGCTACTTTCCCCCGGTGCATTGAGCGCTCCAGCTGCTCTACGAGCAGTTCAAGGCCTGTACCGTCAGCAAATCGACGGCGAAAAAAGTTGGGCACTGCCGCCCCCCGGCTTCTTCCGGCCGCCTTCCGTGGAAGTTGTGTTCTACGCATGGGAGGATTCTGCTTCACTCGCGAGGCGCGGTGACCTTCTCGGCTTCCTTGCAATCCTGGCGCTACTCAGGACCGCTGTCGCCCGCAGCGAATTTCAGAGGAGCGCGGAGCTCGCAATTCACATGTATACGGCGCTCCCAAGCGTCTGCCGACTAGCCTGGGTGAGGCCGGACATCGACCTTTTGCTTCAATGCATAGAGGACATGATGGGCGTTGGCGGCATCCGCTGGTTCTTCACACGGATCCTCATTGACTGGGAGGCGTTCAGGGCTGAAGTATTGATGCCCACCGCATGGCAGGGAACACCTCCGTGGATCCTTTCAAGAGATGTAGCTGAAGGCCGCCCCGCTTCTCCTCGTCCCGTTCCACTTCTTGAAGATGTTGTGCCTCTGCACCATTGGGTTCGCCGGCCAGCAGAGCCGGGGCACGAGAAGGTAAGGCGGGGGAAGCGGCGCCTCCCTTTCTTCTTTCCCAAGGCAGACTCATGAGGGGATCATGCGAACAGCTGGGATAGAAATCTTGCTGTTCGAGTGAGGGGCAAGGCATGCCCTTCTTCCAGAAGCGCAGGCGGTGTGCTGGTCTTCTGGATCGTCGACTTCCTCGCTCAACCGATGCTTTCTTGAGCATCCATCGTTAGGTATCGAAGTGGGCTAGGAGGATTCAGCCGCCTTTAGCAGACGATCTTTCTCCGATGCAGGAAGTTGATCAAACGCCAGGATCATGCGTGCCAAGCGCTCATCATCAGCGAACAAATAGGCGGTGGGGACGGACAGCGCAGCAGCTAAGCGCTCAATTGTCGCCATGTCCGGCTCGTGGACCCCAAGTTCGTAGCGGTTGATGCGCGTACTGGCCACAAACGGGTCCAAGCCTGCCTGAATGCCGAGTTGTTTTTGCGAAAGCTCACGCAGTGCACGCGCCTGCTTAAGGCGTTGCTGGAAGACCAGCCGAATGTCCGTTCGTCGGGGCATGAAACGAATCTGCGGAGGAGGTCCTACGAGATTCGTAACTTTGCCTTGCGCCCGATACTACGAGTTTCGTAGCATCACGCGCAAGCGACACCCCTCAAGCACCGGTTTGCTTCCCTTATGCGGCTCGTACTCGACGACGACAGCGGCATCTCTCTCCCCCTCAATGACGTTGTCCGGGAGGCTTGGCTGCTGCAATACAACCGGGCAGCACACACGGGAGCTATCGACGGATTCCGGGAGCGCTTAGCTTCCTGCTTCGCGACGAGCTTGGCCGAATGTTTGGACACCGACCTCAAACCCCCAACCGACGCCCAGATCCAGTACGCCACTAGCATCGCACGAGAGCTTGGCATCGCTCTGCCATCGGAGGCGCTGCGCTTTCGTGGGCCCATGGGGGAATTCATTGATCGGTTTGCTGAGGCGCTGCGGCAAAAGCGTCGAGGCTATTTGAAGGACGAGCAGGGCACATGATCGTCCGGCGAGAGGGCTTCGTGCGAGATGATCCAAGAGAGGTTGTCTAGTGGAGACTTCGAGCGTGGCAACAGTGACCAAGAAGAAGTTCGACGTGCTGTTGGAGGCTGCGAGGGCGGCAGCAAACCCCGCAGAGGCCATAGCGTCGGAAGATGCGGTCTTCAGGGCTCTTTTGGAGCTAACGGTGTACGCGCATGTTCCCGCTGAACACGTTCCGCCTGATCGGATCCGCTTCATCCAATTTGTTCGTCCCGATAACGCTCAGACTGTCCTACCGTTCTTCAGCGATCGCGAGCAGGCGGAAGAGGTCGCTGCTGTGAGACAAGTCGGCATCGTCGCGATGACTGGTCGCCGCCTCCTCGAGCTGACCCGGGGCGCGACGTTGATGCTGAACCCCAATAGAGATCGTGTCGCCCTGTATCCCCCGGAGGTGACCGCCTTGTTGGACGGGCGTTCCCTCGGCCACTTTTTTCATGAGATTTGCGATCAGGAAGAACAAGTTGGGTTCTGCCCACCTTCAGTTCCTACCGCGGCTTTGGTGCAAGTTCTCCAAGCGTTGTTTGCACGCGAGGCGGCGGTGCGGGCGGCTTATCTGGTGGAAATGCATCGCGGCGCTGATCTATCGGACGTCTCTTTGCTGTTGACTTTGGTGGTGACCCTCGGAAGTGAAGAGCGCATCGTCCAACTGACCTCGTTGGAGCTGAATTCGCTGTCCCCTGTTCCGCGGTTGGCCGTCACTCTGTCCTGCAAGTCGCCCGATGAACTGCTGCCAGAGCATTGCCGGCACGGTATTCAGTTCTATGGAACCTGAGAGAGAGACTTTCCGCGTCGCCGAGCACGTGCATATGCGGACACGGAAGCGATGTGGAGTGTGCTACGCATGATGTAGTGATGAGCCGTAATAGTTGGGACGTGGGCGAACCGAGGCCGTCCCTCGCTCCGAAGAACCTCGGGCGGCCAGGTTCAAGCCATGCGACACCGTTTCCACATCCTCATTATTCCTTTCCTTCCGAAGATCCAGACCATGACGACTCCGAGCGAACGAGCACGATCCTTGGTGTGGGCCGGCGCGTTTTTGGTCGAGTTGAACAAGGACCAGAGCCTGCCACTCGGTATCCGTAGAACTGCGGCAGTCATCGCACGGCACTTCCCAACGACGCTGGACATCAAGCGCATGGCATCAGCGCCATTCCCTGATGTGGAGATGGGCTCTTCAGCGGAACTCGCCGACTGGCTGAAGGAGTACCCGGAAGGCCCGCTGCTCGACTCCACGCGGTTGAGATTTCCGGAGGAGCAGCCACTGCCAAAGAGCAAGCGCAAACGTGAGTACTGACTCGGCTTGCGCTTGGTCGAACCCTGGTCCCGCCGCCACCTGTATGGTCAAGCACGTGTCCGGCTCGTCGAGTTTTGCAGCACGGCACGGACTCGCAGGCCAAAGCTTCTGAGACGACGTCTGGACGGCGATAACGTGATTAGGGAGCATTATCGCGGGTGGGTACCCGCGGGGCTGCCCGTCCGATAGATGTGTCGTGAACTCACTGGGCACCATCGCAACGGACGGGCTTCGGCGGAGGCGGAAGCAGAGAGGGGTTTTGCGCCGCGCAGAAGCTGACCGTTTCCTCGCTGTAGTCCGGGCCTCGGGTGCGCTGCAGCGCGGCTTCGTCGAGCTCGCGGAAGGCAAAGGTGACCTTGCCATGCTTGTCGACGTGGCCGAGTAGATAGCCGTACACATGCTGGCGGGCATTCGGACCGGGCTTCACCCCCTGCGGCAGCGGATAGCGCTGGGCGCCGGAGGTGCCGACTACCCAGCCGGGAACTACCGCGCCACCGTGCTTGCGGTTTCGCCAATACGCTGTGTCGTAGACGTTTGCCAGATAGTAGTGCTCGTGGCTGGCAATCACGTAGACGGGCTTGCGGCGCTGGGCAGCGGCGAGCCGCCGGTAGATATGTTCGCCGCTGCGAATGCCCGGCACGCTCTGGCACATGCTGTGGTCATCGGAGAGGCTGTGCGGAAGCGGCTCGTGCAGTCCCACGACGATGCTGTGGATCGAGTCGTCCTTGAGGTCGGCATCCAACAGGGCGTCGAACCAGGCGAGCTGCTCGTCGTCGATCGAGTGATCTTCGGTGTTGTCCAGGTTGATGAAGTCCACGCCACGCAGGTTCCAGTGGTTGTAGGTCGCGTCGGCTGGCGTCGTCGGAATGCCCGCGTGATGCTGGGCGTCCCGCGTGCGCTGGGCGCGAAGCTCGGGGCGATCCAGCAGTCCGGCAAACTCGATGCGGAACTGCGTGCGTGACTTGGGTGGAATCACTTCGTGATTGCCGATGCCGATGAAGAACGGCGTGTCGCCGAACGGCGCGACCTCGTGCTGCGTGAAGTCCGCCCAGGCCGTGTGCAGATAGTCCGAGATGCTGGGCGGGTACGGGAAGTTCTTGAAGCGGCGCTCGGCCGCATAGTCCTCGTCCACCTTGTAGATCGCACGCAGGTCACCCAGGTGCCAGTAGAAGCTGGCGCCGTCGGCCTTGGCGCCGGCGGCGATTGCGGGCATCACGACGTTGCCGCAATTGCGCGAATCGCCGGACACTGCAAAGGTCCAGGAGCCGTCGTCAGCAGCCACTTTGCCGGCATCCTGCGCATGCGCGTTCGCGCCACACGCGATGAGCGCAACGGCGAGGCAGTGCAGTGGCAGATGGCGCAGGATCGGTGAGTTCTTCATGGTGGCAATGTCCCTGTCAGATAGGTAAGTGAAATCGGATTGAGGTGAATATCAGCTCGAACGGACCGGGTCTGCCACAACGTGGCCGACCGCCCAGCCGATCGACGCGCAGACCACTGCACTGAGCGCGGCGCCAAGCATGTCGGCAGGCCAGTGGATGCCCACGTAGATCCGGGCCCACGCGAGGATGGCGCCAAGGACGAGCAGGATGGTTCCCTCGGCGCGGCCACTGCGTGCAAAGAGCACCAGCGCCGCCACCCACGTCAGGGTTACATGGGTGCTGGGCATCGAGTTGTTCGCCGCATGCACCATCCAGGCGTGCCCCATGCCGGCGGCGAAGGGGCGGGGGTGGAACGCCCATCGGCTGATCGCCGCCTCGATCACCAAGGCGAGAACTGCCGCACTTGCCAGTTGCAGTGCGCCCCGACGGTCGCGTGTACGCAGCAGCGTCCACGCTGCCAGGGCCAGTGCCGCATACAGCGGCGCTTCGGCAAGCACGGCGGCCGAAGCGATGAGCCAGCGAGGGGATGCATCGCTCGCGTGGAGGTATTCGAACAGCGCGACATTCCAGCCCGTCGCGACCAGGTTCATGTGGGTGGGCAGGCCGATGATGCCGGCAGCGAACGCGGGGAACACGGACATGGCGCTATCGGCCCCTTTCCGCAGGTTGATGCCGCCCGACCCAGACGAAGACAGGCACCGCAGCCAATTGGGTCACCATGCAGAACGCCACCGTCCATGCCACCGAGTGATCGTAGAGATAACCGATCGCCGCACTGCCCAGGAACCAGAACATGCCGTACCCCGCGGTGAACAGGCCAAACGCCGAGGCGCGCCGCTCGGAGGGCACCATCGGTGCCACAGCGGCCGGGATGATGGATTCGTGCACCCCCATACCCATGCCCCACAGCGCCGCGCCGACCAGCGCCAGCGTGAAGCCGCCAAGGAACACCAGCGGTGCGAACAGCGAAGTGACCACGGTCAGCGCGATCAACACCCGAAAGCCGTAGCGGTCGAACAAGCGCCCCAGGACCAGAGACACCGTGCCGCTCACCGCCATGGCCACCGCGTAGAAGCCGGCGATCCATTCGGTGCTGATCGCATCGCTGCGGGCCAGGTGGTATGCGACCAGCGGGTAGTCGGCAAAGCCGATGGCGACCAGTGCCGCTCCCGACAGGTAAACCCAGTAGCGCCTTGGAAATCCATCGCTGCCCGCCTTGCGCGTCCCTGCCGGTTCGAGATCCTCCGGCTTGGGATACAGCCAGCGCGCCGTCATCACGAGCGTGACGTTGAGCAGCGCGGGGATCAGCAGCACGGCAAACGCTTCGTGGTAGCTGCCGTGCCTGGACAGGACAAAGGCCACCACCAGCGGACCGAGCATCGCACCGAACTGGTCGAAGGCCTCGTGGATGCCAAAGGTCCATCCGTAACCGCCCAGGTGGCGTGCCGCATGGGACAGCATGACGTCGCGCGGCGGGTTGCGGATGGCGCGTCCGACACGCTCAAGCACGATCAGGATCGCCGCAGCCATCCAGCTGTGCGTAAGTGCGAGCGCGGGTACCGAGCTCATCTGGATAACGTAACCGGTGATCGCGATGGGCCAGAACCGTCGGGTGCTATCGGCCAGACGGCCGGAGAACAGACGCAGCGCATAACCGAGGAACTCGCCCAGACCGGTAATCACGCCGACGGCGAATGCGGTGGCGCCGAGCGAGCCCAGATAGGGCCCGAGCATGCTGCGTGAGCCTTCGTGCGTGAAATCCGCGAACAGGCTGAGTACGCCCACCAGCAACACGAAGCGGGCTGCTAGGCGGCTGCGATCCGTCGTGCCCGGGCGTAGAGATGGCCGGCTCACGGTGAACGATTCCATGCGATCCCGAGCGGGTGGTGTGGGCCCGCAGAAGGCAGACGCGCGATCGCCTCGAACGGGTCGGGCGACCCACAGCACATCGGTGGCCGCAACGGATCGATGCGGTGAACGGAGGGCAGGGCAGCTTGATGCATGCGAAGAAACTCCCTTGGCCAACGTCCAGCAAGACAGGACGTTGGCCGGTGGAAAAGGGAGGCATCATCAGCCGGGTCGGCGGTTCGCCCTGCCAGCAGGGCCTGGAGGCATGCCATCTCCAGTCAGCGATATTAATTCAGTCGCGACATGGGCGAGCCCGTGTGGCGATGGTCCGTGTCAGGGACTGCCCCATCCCGCGGCTGTGGCAAAGCCGGCAACTCATTCCACCGGGGTACTGTCGTCCGGTCGCCGTGCCAGTTCGCCATGTTTGAACAGGTTGGCAGCCACTTGATAGTAGGCCGTGGCCTCGTCGACCAGTGGGTGCGTGAGCGGTTTCACCGCGTCGGCATCGCCTGTCTGGGTGTTGGGTATCTGTTGCTCCACTCGCCGCCCCGGCTCGAGGATGGTCATGAGGCCGTTGTGGAAATAGCCGAGCTTTTCGTACGTGGCCGGGAAGGCTCGTTCGCGACCATGCTCAAGCTGGAACACGTCGTAGCCGAAGAAGCGGCTGCGATAGCTGAAGTGCAGCAGCCCTAACAGGGTCGGCGGGATGTCGATCTGTGCGGTAAGCCTCTCGACCCTCCGCGGTGCGATGTGCGCCGGCGCGTAGATCCACAGTGGGATGTGGTAGCGGTTGATCGGGATGCTGGCCTTGCCTGCACTGGCGGCATCGTGGTCGGCGGTGATCACGAACACCGTGTCCTTGAAGTACGGCTTGTCCTTGGCGCGCTTGAGAAAGTCGCCGATCGCCCAGTCGGTGTACGCCACCGCGCCGGCACGCGAGCCCTGCGGATAAGGCACGCGATCGGCCGGGAAGGTGAACGGCCGATGGTTGGAGGTGGTCATCACGTGCACGAAGAACGGCTTGCCCTCGGCGTTCACCTGGTCCATATGGTGCAAGGCCAACGTGAAAAGATCTTCGTCGGCCACGCCCCACACATTCTCATGGTGGATCGTGGCGTCCTTGGGGATGTCCTTGCGGTCCACCGCCAGGTAGCCGTTGTGGCTGAAGAAGTAGTTCATGTTGTCGAAGTAGCCGTAGCCACCGTAGACGAACTCCGACACGTAGCCGCGATCGTTGAAGATGTCCGCCAGCGAGAACAGGTTCTCGTTGCCCTTCATCTTGATCACCGAGTCGCCCGGCGTCGGCGGGATCGACAGCGACAGCGCCTCCAGTCCGCGCACCGTACGCGTGCCGTTGGCGTAGACGTTCTCGAAGAACAGGCTGTTGCTGGCCAGTGCATCCAGCTGCGGCGTGAGCTTTTCCTTGTTGCCGAACACGCCCAGGTAGTCGGCCGAGAGGCTTTCCACGCTGATCAGCACCACGTTGAGGTGCTGCTCCGGGCCAGTGTTGCGGATGGCGCGGGTGAGGTCGTGCGGATTATCGCTGAGGTAGGTGGCCTCGGGCGTCTTCAGCAGTTCGCGCACACGGGCATAAGCTTCGTCCTGCGGCAGGGTACGGTAGAACTTGGCGTAGTCGAGGTGGCTGGAGCGGAACGCGGCGAAGAACTGGAAGATGCCGTTGCCGGCCAGTTCGTTGACGTAGTTGTTGTCGGTGCGGTCCTTCATGTCGGCGGTGAACGAAGCGGTCACCAGCACGGTCAGGCCCAGCCACACGGCGGCCAGCATGCTGCGCTGGCCGAACCGGCTGCCATCGTCGTTGCGGTAAACGCGGCGGCGGCTCAGCCACAGCACCGCCATGGCGGCCAGCGCCAGCAGCGCGAGCCAGGTGCCGATCGGATACGACTCGCGGATGTTGCCGATCACCTCGGTGGTGTAGACGAGATAGTCCACCGCGATGAAGTTGAAGCGCACGCCGAACTCCTGCCAGAACACCAGCTCGGAAGCAGCCACGAACAGCAGCCCGAACAGCAGCGCCAGGCACAGCCCGTACAGGTAGCCGCGGCCACTGCGACGGTTGTATGCCAGCGCGGGCAGGGGCAGCAGGTATAGCGCCAGGATCGCCAGCGGCCACACCTGCTGAAAGCTCGCGCGCCAGAGCCAGTGCAGCACGCCCCAGCACAGCGCGAAGCCGCCCAATAGCGCACCGATCCAGGCCAGCCAGCGCCCCACGTTCCGCACGGCGGCCCGGTCGCTGGGCGCGATCCACAGGAACAGCACCAGCGGCCAGGCCACGTAGACGTAGGTCGCCAGGTCGGCCAGCGCACCCACGCCGAAGGCGTAGAGATAGTTCAGCGGGTTCGGGCTCACGCCCTTGCCAGTCATCACCAGCAGGGCGATCCGTGTGACCACGCCGATGGCCAGATAGGCTGCGGCGAGCCAGCCGAGCGGGCGCAGCCTCTGACGCCTGAGATCGATGAGGGAATACATGGAAGGTCCTGCGCAACTGCGGTCAAAAAGGATATTTCGGGGAGCTTTTGGCCGGCTTAGGGCTCCCCACCGGCATGCCGCGGCTCAAGTCGGGCATGCCCGCCGTCAAGCGAACGGATGCCCTTAGGCGGGCATCCCGTGGTGCTGGCAACGTCAGGATGCGTCCGCCGATGCCGCCTCGCACGGCATAAATAGCGCCCGTACCTCTTTCAGCGGCGTGCCGTGGCTCTCCCAGAAATGGCGCAACTTGCTCTCCAGGTCGACCAGTTCAATGCAATGGGGCAAGCGCGGATGAGTGGCTTCCATGTGCCGGACACGGGGTTTGTCACCCGCCAGATAGCCACTCTGCACGTGGTGCACCAGTACCTGCTCGATCCCCTCACGGTGGGCAGTCTTGAGCACGTGGTCGGCAAGCGACCGGGCATTGAGGCGATCCCACACCGAGCGAGGCTCAAGCTTGGCGGAGTGATGGAAGTACAAGCGAAGGGCGGCGAGTTTGTTCATGGATATCTCTCGAACGGATCAGGATGCGGAATCGGAAGCAGCGGCCAGCTTGGCGCGCCGAAGAGCGGGGATGTCGGACAGGCGGATGCCTTCGGGCCACGGCAGATGCTTGGGCTGACCGACACGCTGGGAGCGATAGATGCCGGTGTGACCGGAGAACAGATAGGCCACCACACAGGCCAGCGCGGCGTAGCAGCCCACCCCCGGCCCGAACAGCTCGATCGCCATCACCGTGGATGCGATCGGTGTATTGGCCGCGCCCGCAAACACGCCCACGAATCCCAGTCCGGCGAGCAGGTAGAACGGCAACGGCAGCACGTGGCCCAGCGCATTGCCCAGCGTGGCACCGATGAAAAACAGCGGCGTCACTTCGCCCCCTTTGAAGCCCGAGGCCAAGGTCACCGCGGTGAACCCGAACTTGCCGGCGAAGTCATAGGGCGGAAGGGGATGCAGGAATGCCGCCTGGATCGTGGGGATGCCCAGGCCGAGGTATTGCCGGCCACCCAGCAAGAAGACGACACCGGCAACCATCGCTCCACCCACAAACAGGCGCAGAGGCGGGTACTTGATCAGCCGCTTGAACAGTGCCGAGAGCGCGTGCGTGGCGTCGGCGAACAGCATGCCGACCAGGCCGAAGCAGATTCCCGCGCAAACGGTGGCCAGCAAGCCAAGCGTGCTGATGGCCGGCACCGCACCCATCACATAGGCCGCGTGATGCGTGCCCAGAAGCAGGGCCACCTGATCGGCGATGACGGCCGAGAGGACGCAAGGCAGCAGCGCGTCGTAGCGAATCTTGCCGATCGCCAGTATCTCAAGGCCGAAGATGGCGCCCGCCAAGGGGGTGCCGAACACCGATGCGAAACCGGCGCTGATACCCGCCATCAGAAGGATGCGGCGATCGTCTTTCCCGAGTCCCAGGCGATGGGTGACCTGATCGGCCAGCGTCCCACCCATCTGTACCGCCGTACCCTCACGCCCGGCCGAGCCACCAAACAGATGAGTCACCACCGTGCCGGCGAACACCATGAAGGCCATTCTCTTGGGCACGATCTTCTTGGGGTCGTGGATTTCGTCGAGCAACAGGTTGTTGCCTCCCTCCACGTCCTTGCCGATGCGGTGGTAGACCCAGCCGACGGCGAAGCCCGCGATGGGAAGGAGCGCGAGCATGTAGGCGTGCGAGGTTTGCACGCCGGTGGCCCAGTCAAGGGACCGCAAAAACAGTGCAGACGCCACGCCGACCAGCACGCCGACAATGGCTGAAAGCAGCAGCCATCTGCCGAGCAGGGGCACCATGGCCACCTGCTCGGGAGCAGAGAAGCGTTTCATTTGGGGGTGTTCCAGATTCGAGGTTGCTCAAAATCTGGACAGGTCGATGCCTAGGCGCACGCCTACGCTGCCCTGTCCAGGGGTGCGTAGGCATCATCAGCCGTGGGGAGCGGCGGTTCGCGGAGGAATGCCATCTCCGAAGGGCGCGAACTATAGCGGACGATTTGCGGATGACAAGCCCTTGCACAATTGCAGTTTTCGATGCAGGCAAATGCATGCATCGAAAGCGAGTCATGGCTCGTCGTGCCTTGCTACCGGTCAGGTGCGAGGCGATCCAAGTCGCACCGAGCCAAGCTCGTCATCCGTGGAGTCGGGTTACCGATCCGATGTTCTGCATCCGATGAAAGGCGGCGTACTGCCCACCGCGCTCGAGCAGTTGATCGTGAGTTCCTTGCTCGACGATGCGCCCTTCGTCGATCAGCACGATGTGCTGGGCATGTTGAATGCTCGATAGATGGTGCGCGATCACCAACGTCGTGCGGTTTGCCATGAGGCGCCGCAGCGCATCACGGATCAGAGTCTCCGATTCCGCGTCGAGTGCCGCCGTGGCTTCGTCGAGAATGAGGATGGGCGCATCCTTGAGCACGGCACGCGCGATGGCGACGCGCTGGCGCTGCCCACCGGACAGCTGGACGCCGCCGCTGCCGAGCGGCGTGTGCAGGCCCAAGGGCAGCGCGCAGATGAAATCCCATGCGTTCGCCGCACGGGCCGCGTCGATGATCGCGCGTTCGCTGGCACCGGCCAGCTCGCCGTAGGCGATGTTCTCGGCAACGGTACCGTCGAACAGGGAGACCTGCTGCCCCACCCACGCCACCTGCCGGCGCAACGAGGCCAAGGTGTATTCGCGCAGGTCGTGTCCGTCCAGCAGCACCTGGCCTGATTGAGGATCGAACACTCGCGGCACCAGGCTCGCCAGCGTGCTCTTGCCACTGCCGGAGCGGCCCACCAGCGCGGTCACGGTACCCGGCCTGCACGTGATCGTGATGTCATTGAGGACAGCCGCGCGCGACTCGGGATAACCGAAGCGGACGTGGCGAAACGCGAGGTGGCCTTCGACCCGATCGGCGATGATTGTGCCGCTGTCAGCCTCGGAGGGTGCATCGATCACGGCGAAGAGATCTTCGGCAGCCACCATGCCGCGCTGGATACTGGCTTGGACCGAGGTCAGCCGCTTGAGCGAGGGAAGAATGCCGCCCATCGCCATGAGCACCGCGAAGAACGTGCCGGGCGACATGCGGGTCAGCACGGCGGGCCGGGTGGCGATCACGATGATCAGCGCCAGCGCGAGCGCGGCCACGAACTGGATCAGGGCGCTGGACAGTGCGCTGGTCGATGCGGCCTTGAGGTTGAGCTTGCGGGTGTGCCGCGTGATGTCCTTGAAGCGCCGACGCTCGCTCGACTGCCCCCCGTAGATGCGCAGGTCGCGATTGCTGCCAACCATGTCGCCCAGGCTGCCGGTGACCGCGCCCATGGCATCCTGCACGCGGCGTCCCACCTTGCGGTAGGAGCGGCCCACGCGCGCCGCGATGTATGCCACCGCGGGCACCATCACCAGCAGGGCCAGGGTCAGGACGGGGCTGTAGTAGAGCATCACGCCCACCAGGCCGATGACCGTGAAGCCGTCGACCAGCAGCGTCTTGACCGCATCGGTGGAGGCCTGCGCCACCTGCTCGCAGGTGTAGGTGATGCGCGCGACATGGGTGCCGGACGATTGCCGCGAGAAGTCGATGATCGGCATCCGCAGGTAGGCGTCGAACACGTCCTCGCGCATCGCCTGCACAACGCCTCGCCCGACCCGGGCCATGCCGTAGTCGCCCACGTAGGACGCCAGGCCGCGCAGGCCGAAGATGCCGATGATCCACCACGGCATCCAGAAGATGGTCGACGGGTCCTTGTAGATGAACAGCCGGTCGAGCATCGGTTTGATGAGTTTGGCAAACAGCGTGGTGCAGCCGGCGTCGGCCGCCATGCCGACAGCCGCCAGTGCGAACGTGCGCCAGTGCCCGGCCGTATAGCCGAGCAGGCGCCGGTAGGTGCTCCAGGGCGAGAGTCGGGGTGTACTCAATGGCTGTTCCTCGCCCGGGTTACCGGCGCCGCTGGGCCGGTCAGCGCACGAAGGCGCTGCGGCCGGCGAAGCGGGCGCGGGTGCCCAGCTCGTGCTCGATGCGCAACAGTCGGTTGAACTTCGCGGTGCGCTCACCACGGCAGCCCGAACCGGTCTTGATGTGGCCGCAGCCGGTGCCGACCACCAGGTCGGCGATGAAGGTGTCCTCGGTCTCGCCCGAGCGGTGCGAGACATAGCAGCCGTAGCCGGCGGACTTGGCCAGCTCGATGCAGTCCAGCGTTTCGGTGACCGTGCCGATCTGGTTGGGCTTGATCAGCACCGAGTTGGCGACGCCCTCGCGGATGCCACGGCGCAGCAGGTCCGGATTGGTGCAGAAGATGTCGTCGCCGACCAGTTCGACGCGACCGCCGAGCCGGCGGGTGATCTCCGCCCAGCCGTCCCAGTCGTGCTCGGACAGCGGGTCTTCCATCAGCACGATCGGATAGCGGTCGAACCAGTCCGACCACAGCGCGATCATCGCGTCGCTGTCCACTTCCTTCTGGTTCGATTTGAAGAAGCGGTAGCGGCCGTGGTGCCACATTTCGCTGGTGGCAGGGTCCAGTGCCAGCGAAACATCCGTGCCGGGCGTATAGCCGGCCTTGGCGATCGCTTCGAGGATCAACTCGATCGCCTGCTCGTTGCTGTGCAGGTTGGGTGCGAAGCCGCCTTCGTCACCCACCCCGGTGGACAGGCCGCGCGCGTGGAGCAGGGCCTTGAGCGCATGGAAGACTTCCTCGCCCATGCGGATCGCCTCGGCAAAGTTCGGCGCGTGGTGGGGGACGATCTTGAACTCCTGGAAGTCCACCGTGTTGTCCGCGTGCCGGCCGCCGTTGATGACATTCAGGCAGGGCACGGGCAGCAGATCGGCGTCGGTGCCGCCCAGGTACTGGTACAGCGGAAGCGTCCGGGCCTGGGCTGCGGCGCGGGCGTAGGCGATAGAGACGGCGAGCAGGGCGTTGGCGCCGAGCCGGCCCTTGTTGGGCGTGCCGTCGAGCTCGCGCATGCGGTTGTCCAGCTCGCGCTGGCCCGAAGGCGTGGTGCCGATGAGGGCGTCGGCGATCTCACCGCGAATATGGCCGACGGCGTTGAGGACGCCCTTGCCCTGGTAGCGCGATGGATCGCCGTCGCGCAGTTCCGCTGCCTCGTGCTCGCCGGTGGATGCGCCGGAGGGCGTGAGCGCGCGGCCTTCGGAGCCGTCCTCCAGGCGCAGCCAGGCTTCGATGGTGGGATTGCCTCGCGAGTCGAGGACTTCGATGGCGTCCAGATGGGTAATACGCATGGTTTGCTGGTTCCTTGGCAGGGGTCAGGGAGAAGGGTTTGGGGCAAACAGGGCATGCAAGGTCCGGGCATCTGCGGCGGCAGGTGCACCGGGCTTGTCCAGCAGCAGGTCAGCCAGCTCGGCCTTGTCGGACTTCATCGACTCGATCCGGTCTTCCACGGTGTCCTCGCACAGCAGCTTGTAGACGAACACCGGCTGCTCGCGGCCGAGGCGGTGGGCGCGGTCGATCGCCTGCTGTTCGACAGCGGGATTCCACCACGGGTCATAGTGGATCACCGCATCGGCGGCGGTGAGATTCAATCCCACTCCACCGGCCTTCAGGCTGGCCAGAAGGATGGGCACCTCACGCTGCTGGAAGCGCCTGACCGGCTCGGCGCGGTCGGTGGTGTCGCCGGTCAGCTGCGCATGGGCATGGCCGGCCTGCTCCAGCGCCGTGGAGATCAGCGCGAGCATGGAAGTGAACTGGCTGAAGACCAGCACCTGGCGATCCTCGTCGCGCAACGACTGGATCAATTCCAGGAGCGCGTCGAGCTTGGCCGAGGGCGGCGGATCGGGGAGTTCGAGCAGCCGCGGATCGCAGCAGGCCTGGCGCAGGCGCAGCAGCGCCGAGAGCACCACGACCTGCGATGCCTCGTCGCCGTGGCGGGCCAGCGCATCACGGACCCGGTCGTGCATGGCCAGCCGCAGCGATTCGTACAGCTGCCGCTGGGTCTCGCCCATCGCGATGCGCAACACGGTTTCGGTCTTGCTCGGTAACTCGGGGGCGACGTCGGCCTTGCGACGGCGCAACAGGAACGGCGCGATGCGCTGGCGCAGCACGTCGCGGCGCTGGTGGTCGTCCTGACGCTCGATGGGGACGCGGAAGGTGCGCTGGAAGCTGCGCTGATCGCCCAGGTAACCCGGCATGACGGCGTCGAAATGCGCCCACAGCTCGCCCAGGTGGTTTTCCAGTGGCGTGCCAGTGACGGCCAGGCGATGCGGCGCCCTGAGCCGACGCACGGCACGCGCCGTGCGCGTGCGTGGGTTCTTGATCCACTGCGCCTCGTCCAGCACCAGCACGGAAAAATCCTGCGCAGCCAGCGCATCGATATCGTTGGCGAGCAGCGCGTAGCTGGTCACGACCACCTGGGTCCCGGGCAAGTCGGGCAAGCGGTCGGTGCGCGAGGGGCCGGTGTAGTTGAGGTGGCGCAGGGAGGGGGCGAAGCGGGTGATTTCGTCCAGCCAGTTGAACACCAGGCTGGTGGGCGCCACGATCAGCGCCGGTGCGGTCAGGCGTCCGGCGTCGGCCTCCAGCAGCAGGTGGGCGATGATCTGCACCGTCTTGCCCAGCCCCATGTCGTCGGCAAGCACGCCGCCCAAGCCCTGGGTGCGCAAGGCCTGCAACCACTTCAGGCCATCGCGCTGGTAGCTGCGCAGGTTCCCCCGGAAGCTGGCCGGTAGCGGCGGTGCCGGCAAGGCCATGGCGTCACGCAGCGCGGCCAGCATGCCGCCGATCGCCTCCGCGCGGGCACCGGCCAGGGCAACACCCTGCCGATCCAGCGCATCGCTGACCGCCATCGCCTGGGTTCGCGAGAGCGCCAGCGCGCGATGCCCTGCCAGCTGCCCGGGATGGCGCAGACACTCCATCAGCGGATGCAGCCAGCTGCGCAACCAGTCCAGCCGCAGCGGCAGCCATCGCCCGGGCCCCAGCGGTGCCAGCCAGTGCGCGTCGGGCGGCTCGTCGGTCGCCGGAAGCAGGGGGAACTGCCGCCCGGCCAGGCCGGCCAGCACGAGGGGCAGCACGTCGATTTCCTCGCCGCTGTCGAGCGTGGCCGCCAGCTCGAACTGCGTCCAGGCGGTTCCCTCATCGGGGGCGAGCGTGGCGTGGAATCGCGGTGCCTCGCCCAGGATGGCGAACGGAAGGTCCGGGGCGTACTCGATGGCGAAGCCATCGCGGCGCAGGTTCTGCAGGTGCGTCTCGAGCGCGACGAAGGTGTCGGCGTCGCCCTCGTGCCACTCGCGATGCGCCCAAGCCTCGGCCACGGGCAGGGGCGAGAGCTCGCGCCGGGCGGACGGAAGGATCGTCGCGAGCGTGGCGAGGCCGGCAGCGAGCAGCGCCTCGCGCGCCCGGTGCTCGGCATCGATGTCGCGGTGGATCGAGACCAGCGCTGCACCTTCCAGGCGGTTCCAGGTCGTCCGCCAAGCCTCCTTGACCAACGGCAGTCGCCGGCTGGCGTAGTCCGCCAGCGCCTGCAGGTGGAACACGTAGTGGCCCCGTTGGGCATGTCTGGATGCGCCGATCACCACCACCGGCCGCATCGGCGCGTCCAGCGGGCGACTCGGTGGCGTGGGCGGCGGTGGCGGCACCGCGGCGAGGCAGGCATGGGGCGGCCACGCCTCGCGCAGAGGCTCGCGCTCATCCAGCGTGACCACGGGCATGTCCCGCACCATGGCCCAGGTGATGGCGTCCAGGTCCAGCTGCCCGATCTGGTGCGAGCCCTCATCGAGGTAGTGCAATGAGTCCAGCGAGAGCGGGATGACGGCTTCGCCGTCGTCCGTGACCAGCTTCAGCGCGATGGTGCCATCCTCGTCCACGCGCCAATGCCAGGGCGGGCGACGCAACAGGCCGGCGGTCAGCGGCTGCAGGGTGGATGCGTGACGGCAGATGCCGGCCTCCAGCCATTCCAGCAACAGCGCCGCGCCGCTGTGTCCCTGCAGCAGATACCCGTCCGAAGGTCGACCCGCAAGGCGCCGGCCCAGCGCGAGCTGGGCCAGCCACATCGTGACCTGGCGCGAGAGATGGGGGCGCGCCTTGGCCGACTCGGCGCCGATCCAGCGTTGCGGCTGATCCATGCCGTCCGTGCCCGGGACCAGCACCAGCCGGGCGCACAGCCACTGGCCGTCGGGCTCCGCCACCGTGTCGAGCAGGCAGGCCGGGTGCCACGCCGCTGCGGTCTCGCCCATGACCGGCGCTGACGGCGGTGCCTGGTAGAGCGGGAGGCTCTGCTGCCATCGCTCCACCGGCGACATCGCCCGCGGCCAGTCCAGCAACTGCTGCAGGCGCAACAGCAGGGCGGCCGCGTGCGCACACGGTGCCGTTCCACAACTGCATTGCGAAGCAAGTTGCGGCTCACCGAGCATCCGGTAGAGCCACACCGTGACCTGCATCGTTCGGCCGTCCTCGGTCAGGCTGCCCTGCAACGCATCGGCCTGCGTGCCCGACGGTCTGAACCACGCCAAGGGCTTGTGCCAACGCTGCGAGCCGCGGGCGATGAGCTCGGCTCGTCTTAGGCATGCACGCGAGAAATGCGCCGCCAGCGAAAGCTGGCCGATGGCGTCCATCAGCACGCGCCGGGCCTCCTCGACCGAGGAGCCTGGCGACAGGCCGGTGGGGGGCGACTCCTTCTTCACGGCGGCGTCGGCCTCAATCCTCGCCCGCAGCGAGAACGTAGGCCTTCACCGCACTCATGATCTCCTCATGGGCAGCGTTGCAGTTGCCCCAGCCGTCCATGCGCACCCATTTGCCGCTCTCCAGATCCTTGTAGTGCTCGAAGAAGTGGCGGATGCGCGCACGCGTGGTCTCGGGCACGTCCATGATGTCGCGGATGTTCTGGTACGCCGGGAACACCTTGGCGTTGGGCACGGCGATGATCTTCGCGTCCTCGCCGTTCTCGTCGGACATGTGCATTACGCCCACCGGCCGACAGGCGATGACCGAGCCTGGAATGAGCGGGATCGGCATCACGATCAACACGTCGATCGGGTCGCCGTCGCCACACAGCGTCTTGGGCATGTAGCCGTAATTGCACGGGTAGCGCATCGGGGTGGACAGCACCCGGTCCACGAAGATCGCGCCGGAGGCTTTGTCGACCTCGTACTTGATGGGGTCGGCGTCCATCGGGATCTCCACGATCACGTGGATGTCGTGGGGCAGGTTCATGCCTGCGGTGACGTTGGAAAGGGCCATGCGTAGAGTCTCTTCTTAAAGGTCCGTGAGTTGCTGGGTTTCGTTGAACGAATCGAGCGTGAAGTGCTGGTCGACGTAGGCGAGTCGTGTAATGCCACAGGGGGAGGGCGACAGCGTCCAGTAGCTGGACAATGGCAACCCGAGGGCGTGGCAGAGCAGGACGCGGATGACGCTGTCGTGGGTCACCAGCACGAGCGTTCCATGCAGGTGCTTGCGCAACACCCCGGCCAGCGCTTCGGCCACGCGGGCGGCCAGTTCCTGCAGCGATTCGCCGCCGGGGATGCGCGTCAGCTGCGGCGAGGTGAGCCACACCATCAGTTCCTCCGGCCACTTCGCACGCACCTGATTGATCGACAGGCCCGACCACGCGCCATAGCTGATGTCGTTGAGTTCGGGATGGGTGATGGCTGCGGTCTGGAAACGTTCACAGAGGATGTCGGCGGTGCGGACGCAGCGGCTCAAGGGACTGCAATAGACCGTGCCCAATGCCGTCCTGCCGGCGAGGTGTTCGGCCGTCGCCTGCGCCTGCAGCACGCCGCGGCGAGTCAGCGGAAGATCCATGCGTCCGCGGAAGATCGGCGGGTCGATCCCTTCGACTTCGCCGTGGCGGATCAGCAGCAGGCGTGTCATTGAACGGCCTCCGGCGGCGCATCTTCACAGATCACCAGCGGCACGGTGCAGGACTGCAACAGGTCCCGTACCAGCGCCGCGGTCCAGGGGCGCGAGTGCTCTCCCACCTTGGGCACGACGATCTGGTCGATGTGCAGGTCGGCGATGAAGCGCTCGACCGAGCCATGCGACACCTCGTCGGGACACTGGGCGTCCACGTCCAGGCCCAGGCGTCGTCCTGCGTGGATGTAGGCGATCAATTCATCGACCATCGCAGCGCGAATGGCCGGGGCATCGGCAGCACGATCGAGGGGCGGGTACAACCCCAGAATGAATACGCTGGCGCGGATGCGTCGGGCCAGTAACAAGGCATGTTCGACGGCGAGGATCGTTTCGGGGGAACCGTCATAGACGGCAAGGATATGGCCGAGCTGCCGCGCGTCGAGCGCCGGGGAAGCAGCGGTGTGCAGGTGGGGCATGACCAAGACTCCAGGTGGGCTGATGCAGCGCGCACCCGGAAACGGACTTGACGGAGGAGAGCCATGCCTACCGTCTGTCCGTCGCCGTGGGGCGCGGTGGGTAGGCATCATTAGCCTTGCGGCGGTTGGTCATGCGGGAGGAATGCCATCTCCCTTGCGAGACATTAGCTGAGCGCATCGGGTCCGGCAAGAATTGAGATGCTTTCGGGCCAATGTCGACAGCGGCAATTCAGCGGGGCGTAGGCCTTAAGTGCCTAAGCGCACGCGCTAGCGGAAAGCGGCGGTCATCACCTCGCTAAACGGGTCGAAGGATTCCGCATGATCCCCTACAAATGGTGACGCAGTGTGCCCGACTGCCTGCGGGCGAATCTCTGCAGAGCTCGCTCTGATTGCTTGACAAGTTTGAATTGCTATTATCGAATTGCGATATCGATTTTCGATATAGTATCTTCAATGACCGATCGCGACCTCTATGCCGGCCTGATCCGGCTGCATGTCCTGCACCACGCGGCCGGGGCGCCTATTTACGGCCAGGAAATGATCGAGGAACTGGCCCATCACGGTTACAAGCTCAGCCCTGGAACGCTCTATCCCTTGCTCCACGGCCTGGAGAAAAAGGGCTATCTGCGCTCGACACAAGCCGTGGCAGACGGTGTGCGGCGGCGCGTGTATCGCATTACGCCCAAGGGCAAGCGCGCCTTCGCGGCCGCCAAGACCAAGGTCAAGGAATTGTTCGGCGAAATTTTCCACGATGACGGGAGTGCGAGCTGATGATCAAGCGCCTGCTGGACACGCGCGCCGACGGCTGGACCTTGCTGACCCGCCTGATGGTGGGACTGGTGGTGTTTGTCCCGGAGGGACTGCAAAAGCTGATCTTCCCGTCGATTCTCGGCGCGGGGCGGTTCGCTAAGATCGGGCTACCCTGGCCGGAGTTTCTCGGGGCGTTCGTCGGCGTGTTCGAACTGACTTGCGGACTGTTGATCGTGCTCGGCCTGCTGACTCGCCTTGCGTGCATCCCACTGATCATCGTGATGGTGGTCGCCATCGTCTCGACCAAACTGCCGATGTGGCTGGGGCACGACCTCGGCATCTTCCATGTGGCCAAGCTCGCCCGCTACGGTTTCTGGAGCATGGCGCACGAAGCCCGGAACGACTTCTGCATGTTGCTGGGCTGTATTTACCTGCTGATCGAAGGTGGCGGGCGCTGTTCGCTGGATGCGCGCCTCGCGGCGCGCCGCGCGATCGGTCGCTGAGCCCCACGACGGAGTGCCATGACGTGATGAATCGACGTGACTTTCTTCGCCTCAGTGGCGCGGCCGGTGCGGCCGGGCTTCTCGGCACGCAGCTACCCAGCGCCCAGGCCGCTGCCACCGCAGCCACCGGAGCGCCGGGCGCCGCCCTGGCCAAGCCGGACTATGCGCTGCGCATCGCCCGGAGCCTGGTAGAGCTAGCGCCAGACCATATCGTGTCTACGACGACGTACAACGGACAGTTCCCGGGGCCGCTGATTCGCCTGAAGGAAGGGCAGCCGGTGGTCATCGACGTGCACAACGACACCGACGTGCCCGAACAGCTGCACTGGCACGGCCAGTTCCTGCCCATCGCGGTCGATGGCGCCGCCGAGGAAGGCACGCCCTTCATCCCCGCCCACGGCATGCGCCGGCTGGCATTCACGCCCGGGCCGGCGGGGCTGCGCTTCTACCACACGCATGTAGTGGCCGGCAGCGACCTGACCCGCGGGCAGTACAGCGGCCAGGTGGGCCCGGTCTATATCGAGCCGCGGCGCGAGCCGGGCCGGCACGACCGCGAAGTGTTCCTGGTGCTCAAGGAGTTCGATCCGTTCTTCAGCAAGGGCGGCGACATGGCGATGGATTTCCTCGCCCCCGGGCAACGTGATCGGTCGCTGGATGAGGCCGGCGAGTCGGCGATGCAGGCTTCGCTGGCCAGCGGTGCCGCGCATGGCTACGAGGTCGGCTACCAGGCCTTCGCCATCAACGGCCGCATGCTCGGGCACGGCGACCCGGTGCGCGTGAAGGCGGGCGAGCGGGTGCTGTTCCACATCATCAACGGCAGCGCGACCGAGATCCGCAGCCTCGCCCTGCCCGGCCACACGTTCAAGGTGGTGGCACTGGACGGTAACCCGGTGCCGAACGCCGCCGAGGTGCCGGTGCTGTGGCTCGGCACGGCCGAGCGCGTCAGCGTCATCGTGGAGATGAACCGGCCGGGCGTGTGGGTGCTCGGCGATCTGGCCGACGACGACCGCGAGCGCGGCATGGGCATCGTGGTCGAGTACGCCGGCCAGCAGGGCAAGCCGAAGTGGGAAGCGCCCAAGCCGTTTGCGTGGGACTACCGGCGCTTCGCGCTTCCCGGCGCGCAGGCGGGCAAGGTCGACGAGATCATCGAGATGACGTTCGCCAAGCAGAACGCCGCCCAGCACGGCTTCAACCGCTGGACGATCAACGGCGAGGCGTTCGACATGCGGGCGATGAAGCCGAAGTTCCGCCTGCAGTACGGCAAGCGCTACCGCCTGCGCATGCACAACGCCAGCGACGACATCCACCCGATGCACCTGCATCGCCACAGTTTCGAGATCACCCGCATCGCGGGCCAGCCGACCGCGGGCATCCTGAAGGACGTCGCCATGCTGGGCGGCTATCAGACGATGGATATCGACTTTACCGCCGACCAGCGCGGGCTCTCGCTGTTCCACTGCCACATGCAGCTGCACATGGATTACGGGTTCATGGCGCTGTTCGACTGCGCATGACCCTGGCCACCCGGGAGCCGGCCGGCACCGCGCCCCGTCGCGGCAGCGTGCGGGAAGTAGCCGCCGCGTTTCTCATGCTGGGGCTGACCTCGTTCGGCGGCCCGATCGCCCATCTGGGGTATTTCCATCGCGAGTTTGTCGAGCGGCGGCGCTGGATGGACGAGCGTCACTACGGACACCTGGTGGCGCTGTGCCAGTTTCTGCCCGGGCCGGCGAGCAGCCAGGTGGGTTTCTCTATGGGCCTGATCCGCGCCGGCTGGCTAGGTGGGTTGGCAGCGTTCGTCTGCTTCACGCTGCCCTCGGCCATGTTGCTGTTTGCGTTCGCGGCGCTGAGCGAGCGACTGCACAGCCCGCTGGGGCTGGCCGCGATCCACGGGCTCAAGCTCGTGGCGGTGGCCGTGGTGGGCCAAGGCGTGTACGCCATGGCCGGCCGGCTCGCGCCGGACCGCAATCGGGCGCTGCTGGCCGCGGCGGCGGCCGGACTGGTCGCGATCAGCAACAGCGCCATGATGCAGCTTGGCGTGGTCGCCGGCAGCGCCATCGCCGGGCTGTGGCTGTGCCGCAAGGTCGAGCATGCGGCGGGCGATCGCTTCCCGCTGGTCTACGGCAAGCGCGCCGGCGGCGGTCTGCTCGTGGCGTTTGCTGGCCTGCTGACGCTGGCCCTGGTGGTACCGGCCGGGTGGCCCGAACTGCTGCAGGTGGGCGCAGCGTTCTATCGCAGCGGTGCGCTGGTGTTCGGCGGCGGCCACGTGGTGCTGCCCTTGCTGCAGCATGACGTGGTCGGCCCTGGCTGGGTCAGCAAGGACGCCTTTCTGGCCGGCTACGGCGCGGCCCAGGCGGTGCCAGGTCCGATGTTCAGTTTTGCCGCCTACCTGGGCGACCAGCTCCACGGCGGCCGCGGCGGCATCGCCGGCGCGGCCATCGGCATCGTCGGGATCTTCCTGCCGGGCTTGCTGCTGGTGGCCGGCGCGTTGCCGTTCTGGCAATCGCTGGCGCAGCGCGAGGCGGCGGCGCGCATGCTCGCCGGCGTCAATGCCGCCGTGGTCGGGTTGCTTGCCGCGGCGCTCTATAACCCGGTGTGGGTGAGCGCGGTGCTGTCGCCGCGCGACTTCGCCATCGCACTGGTGGGCTTCGCCATGCTGGTCGGGGCGCGTTGGTCGCCGCTGATCGTGGTGGCGTGGTGTGTGTTAACGCCCATGACAACGCAGCTGATTGGGTAGATGGCAGGGGCTGGATTCCAGGGCATTCAAAGGCCACCGCCAAGGCATCGTCGGGGATCCCAAGGCAATCGTTGCCATATGACGTCATCGCGCCTCCTGCGCTGACCCGGTGGTGCGTGCATGACGCGAATCATCTTCGGTATGCAAGTAGATCGACGTCATCGCAATCGAACTATGCCGAGGATACTGCTGAATATGATGTGGCGGCATGCCGTAGTCGGCTTCATGGGAGGCGACGGTATGGCGAAGCCAGTGCGTCGAGACGCGGCAGAGTTAAGCGGCCGCGCGGATTGTTGTACCTCCTAGGCAGTGGTGACACGCCGGAAAGCATCGTTGACGACCAAATACACCGCTGTCGGCGTCAGTGGCTGGGGCAAGCGATTTGGGCATGGGCGGGGACTCGCGCTACGTTGCAGTCGTGCGCCGTTGCCTCATCTACTCCTCCAGGATTCGCTAGGCGAAACCTGTCGAGTCGCGCGGGAACAAGCGCGTTCGATAGGCATCATCAGCCTTATGGCGGGTGTACACAGGGAGGCATGCCATCTCCCGGGCGGGGAGATAGTCGAGGCCGCTTCGGGGCGGCAAGCACGCGTGCGGGGGGCGGTGGCGGGTGATCGCAGCGTGCGGTTGCGTGCAGCCTGCGCGACGGGTCCTGCCCAAAGGCGCAGGCTGGTCGATCGCACGGTCATGGCATCCTTCAATTGGCTACGCCAGGATCGTCGGATATCAGCACGCTGGCATTCATCGGCACGCATGGTATCTTTCGTCGCGTCAGGCGATGGAGTCCGCCTCCGACCGCCCCCAGGGCTGATGACTCCTACAGGCAGCGCACGCGACCCTTCTGGAGCCGCCCATGACCTGTATTGCCCCCCTTCTGACGATCTTCCTCGCCGCATCGGTGCTCAGCGGCCGGCGCGGGCGCCAGCCAGTTCGCGTCGTGGCCCGCAGGGTGCGCCGCTCTCCCGAGACATCCCGTTTGCGCGACTGACCCGGCGTCATGCGCGACATCCTCGACCAGATCGCGCAGGTAGCCGCAGTGGTGCTGCTGTCGCCGCTGCTGCAGGGGTTCATCCTGCGCTACGAGGAGCGCGCGCAGCGGGGGCAGGGGCCCTCGCTGCTGCAGCCGTATCGCGACCTGTTCAAGCTGTTCCGCAAGCAGCAACTGGTGCCAGTGACCGCGAGTTGGGTGTTCTGGAGCGCCCCGGTGGTGGCGTTTACCGCGATGCTCACCGTGCCGATCCTGATCCCGGTTCTGACGGATTTTCCGCTGCCGCAGTCGGACATGGGCGACATTCTCGGCGGTGGCCTGGTGCTCACCCTGGGTACGTTTTTCGTGAATCTCGCCGCGCTGGATACCGGCAGTGCCTACGGCGGTATCGGTGCGAGTCGCACGGTGATGATCGCGATCCTTGCCGAGCCGATCCTGATTCTGGTGTTCGTCGGCATCACGCTGATGGCGCACGCCATGCTGCCGTTCGTGGTCAATCACCTACTTGTGGCCCGACCCGAGGTGTACTGGAGCCCCACCCACCTGTTCCTGATCGCCGCCTTCTTCGTGCTGCTGCTGACCGAGACGGATCGCCTGCCGATTCACTCCAGCACGCATATCGAGGTCTACATGATCGAGGAGGCGCGGGTGCTGGAGTATTCCGGGCCATTGCTGGCGCTGCTGAAGTGGTCGTCGATGATGAAGCAGTTCATTCTCTACACCATCTTCTGCCACGTGCTGCTGCTGCCCTGGGGCCTGTCGAAGCTGGGCACGGCGATGGGGTTGGCCGGTGCCGTGCTGGGCATTGCGATCAAGTTCGCCCTGGTGGCGTGCGCGGTGGTCGGGGTGGAGACCGCGCAGTCGCGCCTGCGCTTCTACCGCTACCAGGAACCGCTGGCTGCCGCCTTCCTGCTCGCCGTGCTGGCCATCGTGGCCAACCAGATCCGGTGACCGCCATGCTTGCCGCCCACCTCTCACCCTTGGCCGCCTCGCTGTTCAGTCTGCTGGCGATCGGTAGCCTGTTGATGGCGTTCGTGATGCTGGGGTCGCGCTGGCTCAAGGATTACATGCTGGCGTTTGCCGCGCAGTCCTGGCTGATCGGGCTGCTGTCCGCCACCGTGGCCTACTACGGGGGATACACCGAGCTGTACTGGGTGGCCGGCTTGACCGTGCTGTTCCGCGGCCTGGTGCTGCCATGGCTGATCCTCAGGATCCTGCGGCGATTGAACACCGCGCGTGAAGTGCGCGAGTTGCTCAGCACGTCGACGACGCTGGTGATCGGTGCTGGCGCGGTGGTGTTTGCACTGGTGGTCGCCGTTCGGCTCGCCGACGATTTGGGACTGAACTCCAACGTGGTGGTGCTCGCACTCACCGTGATGTTTTCGATGAAGCTGATCGGCTTCCTGATGCTGACGCTCCGCCACGAGGCGATCAGTCACATCCTTGGCATCCTGGTGCTGGAAAACGGGATCTTTCTGGGTACGCAGATCTTGATGCCCGGCATGCCGCTGATGATCGAGCTGGTGCTGCTGTTCGACCTGCTGGTGGCCGTCGCCTGTTTCGGGGTGCTGGTGCGCTACCTGCTGACTCATATCGGCAGCACCAGCAGTCATGAGCTGCGGAGATTGACCGGATGAGCGCATCGCTGCATGTCGCGCTGCTCTGGCTCGCACCGGCCCTGGCCGTCGTGCTGGGGCTTGCGCTGCGCCGGGCTCGCGTCAGCGAGTGGCTCAACCTGGCGTCCGCCGTGGCGGTGTTCGTACTCGCCGCGCCGCTGCCGTTCCAGTTCGTTGCACCGGTCACGCTGCTTCATGGCTATCTGATCGTCGACGCGCTGGGTTCCTGGGTCGTGCTTTGCGTCGCGATCGTCTACCTGCTGTCCTCGATCTACGCGATCGCTTACATGCGGCAGGCGGCGCACAGCGAAGGACAGCTGCCGGTCTTCTACGCGCTGTTCGCCGGCTTCGCGCTGAGCATGCTGGTCGCGCCGCTGGTCAACAGCGTGGGCGTCTACTGGATCGCGATCGAGCTGACCACCCTGATCAGCACCTTCCTGGTCGGCTTCGAGCGCAACGCCGAGAGCATGGAGGCGGCGTGGAAGTACATCATCGTGGTGTCCTCCGGCATCAGCCTGGCGCTGCTCGGTACGGCGCTGCTGTACTGGGGCGGCAGCTTCGTCTACGGCGAGACCTACATGCTCAGCTGGTCGACGCTGGTGGCAGCGGCGCCGCATATGCCGCCGGTGTTGCTGAAGATGGGTTTCCTGCTCGTGCTGATCGGCTACGGCACCAAGGTCGGCCTGGCGCCCATGCACACCTGGCTGCCCGATGCCCATAGCGAAGGCCCGGCGCCGGTCTCGGCGATGCTCTCCGGTGCGCTGCTCAATACCGCCATGGTCGGCATCGTGCGACTGCTGGCGGTGACGGACGCGGCCGGGCACGGCCAGCTGCCGCATCTGGCACTGGTGGTACTGGGGGTGTTTTCGCTGGTGGTCGGTGCGCTGTTCATCGTGCGGCAGCGGCAGGTCAAGCGCCTGATGGCGTATTCCAGCGTGGAACACATGGGCGTGCTGGCGTTGGGCTTCGGCTTCGGTGGGCCGCTGGGCATCGCCGGCGCCATGTATCACATGCTCAATCACTCGCTGGCCAAGCCGCTGCTGTTCTTCGGTGCAGGCAATGCCATGCAGCGCTTCGGCAGCAAGCGCATGGACGACATGCGCGGCATGTGGCGGGAGTTTCCGGTATCCGGGGCGATCTGGCTGTGCGGCGCCGTGGCGATCACCGGCGCGCCTCCTTTCGGACTGTTCCTCAGCGAGTTCACCATCCTGCGCGCCGGCTGGGACGGCCCCCATCGCTGGGCTGCCATCGTCATGCTGGTGCTGCTGATCGCGATCTTCGTGGCGTTCCTCAACCATTTCCGAGCGATGTATCTCGGCGAAGTATCGGAGCCGGCGAACCGGACCCCGATCGGCGGTGCCGCCTGGCGCGTCCTGCCCATGGCCCTGGCGCTGGGGGCGCTGTTGATCCTGGGGTTGTGGTGGCCACCCTCGTGGCAGTCCGTGTTCAGTGGCATCGCGCAGGGCCTGGGAGTGCGGCCATGAGCGTCCGTCTGCAGATGCTGGTGCTAGACGCGGCCGCGCTGGAGTCGCGCGTCGAGCAGTTGCTTGCCGATGGTGGGCGGATGCAGATGGCTTACGCGTGGCGGTCCGCGCCTGACGCGATCGAGGTTCGCTATCTCGCCGCACCGGCGGCCGGCCAACCGTTCGAGGTGTGGTGCGTGCGGCCTGTCGATGACGCGTTGCCGAGTCTGGCCACGCGTGCACCGCTGCTGGGCTGGTACGAGCGGGAAATGCAGGATCTGCATGGCCTGAGTTTTCGCGGCCATCCCGAGCCGCATCCGCTGGTGATCGACCGCTCGAACGGCATGCCGCGCGCTCCCCTGGTGCTCCCGGAAGCCGTTGATCCCCAAGCGCAATGGCTCGGGTTCGGCCCTGTCCGGGCCGACGTGATGGAGTCCGGCCAGTTCCTGTTCCTCTACATCGGCGAAGCGATCGTGCACTACGTGCCGCGGTTGTTCCTGAAGCACAGAGGTATGGAAGCGCGTTTCGAGGGGTTGTCGCCCACGCACGGATGCGTGCTGGCCGAGCGGGTGTCGGGCGTGGGTAGCGTGGCGCATGCGCTGGCCTACTGCCAGGCGGTAGAGCACGCCGCCGGCTGCGAGGTTCCGCGCCGCGCCCGGCAATGGCGCGTCCTGGTGGCCGAGCTGGAGCGCATCTACAACCACCTGCATTACTTCGGGGCGCTGGCCGATGCGACCACCCTGAAGGTCGGCCAGGCCGAGGGGCGCCTGCTGGAGGAGCGGGCCAAGCAATTGGCCGGGCAACTCACCGGCCAGCGTTTCATGCGCAATGTGCTGTGTCCCGGCGGCCTGCGCCGCGAGATGGTCGTGCCTCCCGGCTGGCCCGAACACCTGCTGGCGCTGCGCAAGGAAGTCGAGGGCTACCTTGCGCAGCTCGAGCGCACCACCAGCTACCTGGACCGCCTGATCACCACCGGCGTGCTGCCGCGCGAGGTCGCTTTCGACCAGGGCGCGACCGGACCGATCGAGCGTGCCTCGGGACTGGACCGCGACCTGCGTCGCGACCATCCGTATGCAGCCTACGACGAGCTGACCGTGCCGGTGCCGCTTGCCGAGTCCGGCGACGCCCATGCCCGGGCCAAGGTGCGCGCCGCCGAGTTGCTGGCCAGTTTCGATCTGCTGGAAATCCTGCTGCCCCGGCTCGCCACCGGACCGTGCCGCGTGGCCTGCGAGGCGCCACCAGGCAGCTTCGGCCTGGGCTGGGCGGAAACGCCGCGTGGGTCGCTGTATTACGCGGTGCACGTAGGGCCAGACGGCGCGCTGGCGCGAGTGAAGGTCAAGTCGCCGTCCTTCTCGAACTGGCGTGCGTTTCCCTTCACCGTGCACCAGACCAACATGATGGATTACGCGATCAACGAGGCTAGCTTCGGCCTCACCATCGCCGGCTGCGACCGCTAGGAGGATCGATGCCGTTGTGGACGTTGCGAGGACTGGGTCAGGGCAAGGCCACCACCGGGTGGCCAAAGGATCCTGCTGCGCATGGCCAGCAGGGCACCATCGGCATGCCGAGCGTCGGTGCCGACCGTTGCACCGAGGACTGCCACCGCTGCGCCGATGCCTGCCCGACGCAGGCCATCACGCTGGATACGCGAGGCCATCTGGAAACGCTCGATTACGGTCGATGCGTCAATTGCCAGCTGTGCGTCGAAACCTGCCCCGCAGGCACCTTGCAGCCGGGCAGCGAGTGGGCGTTCGGCGTGCGCGACCGCGTGGATCTGCAATGGTCGCTGGACCCGGATCCGCGGCCGCCGGAGGTGCGCCTGGCCTCGCATATCGAACGCAGCTTCCGCGGCAGTCTCCATGTGCGGCACGTCGATGCCGGCTCGTGCAACGGCTGCGAGTCCGAACTGCAGGCGCTCAACAATCCGTTCTACAACCTGCACCGGCTGGGGATCTTTTTCACGGCGTCGCCGCGTGCGGCCGATCTGCTGCTGGTCACCGGCACCGTAACCACGGGCATGCACGAACCCTTGCTGGCGGCGTGGGAAGCCATGCCCGAACCCAAGCGTGTGCTGGCGTGCGGCACCTGCGCAGTGAGTGGCGGCGTATGCGGCGGCACCGAGACGAGCGGCCACGGGCTGGAGGGGGTGCTGCCGGTGGACGTGTGGCTGCCGGGCTGTCCGCCCAATCCTGCCGCCATCATCGAGGCGTTGCTGATGCTGCTGGAGCGCAAACCGCAACGTATCCATGGGGGGCGTGTCCATGAGCGCTGAATGGATGGTGCTGGCCGCATCGGCCCTGTGGCTGCTTTCGCTGGTGCTGGCGGTGCTCGGTGTCGGCCGGCGGCTGGTGCGCGTGGCGTTGGCGCTGGGCTGCGCGCTGGTGGTGCTTGCGTCGGCCGGCCGCCTGCCGGAGGGCATCGCCTGCGCGCCGCTGGGCGTCGGCTGGGCAGGCTCCCGTCTGGTGCTCGCACCGGATGCGCTATGGCTGCTCGCGTTCGGTGCAGTGGCGGCGTTCTTCGCCACAGCGCTGGGCTCGCCCGGGGCGTCATGGCGCAGCTGGTCCGCTGGCGCGAGTCTGTGCCTGCTCGGCGCACTGGGCTGTTTTGGTCTACAGGATGCTCTGGGCTTTCTGATCGCGTGGGAGTTGATGAGCCTGGGCGGTGCGGTGCTATTGGTCGGGGAACACCTCGGGCCCTCGCGCGAGGGTCGCGGCTTGTTGTTCATGCTGGGCTTGCTGGAAGTCGGTGCGGTCGCCCTGATGGCGGCGTTGCTCTGGTTGTCGCAGCGCACGGGCAGCGTGCACTTCGGTGAGTTCGCCGCGCAGGCATGGGCTGCAGGAAGTTGGCCGGCCCTAGGGATCGGTCTGCTGCTGCTGATCGGCTTCGGCGCAAAACTGGGCATATTGCCGTTCTACGAGTGGTATCCCGGTGCCTACGGGCAGGGCAGTGGTGCCAGCGGTGCCCTGTTGTCGGGCGTGGTGCTCAATGCCGCCTTCTTCGGCCTGGCGCGGGGTCTTACTGAGTGGCTGCCGGGGCAGTACGCGCTGGGCGTGATCACGGTGACGGTCGGGGTGCTCAGCGCCATCCTCGCGGTGCTGTACGCCTTCCAGGAGGACGACTGGCGGCGCTTGCTGGCATTTTCCTCGGCGGAAAACGCCGCCATCGCCATCACCGTGCTGGGCGCCAGCATGATCTTCCGGCAGGAAGGGCTGCTGGCCCTGGCCTCGCTGGGGTATCTGGTGGCGTTGCTGCATCTGGCCGGACACGCGCTCGCCAAGGGCTGCCTGATGCTGGCGGCCGACGGCAACTACGCCGCCAGCGGGCATTACGACATCCGCCAGCAGGCCCTGCTGCGGCACAGCCGCTGGTATTTCGGCATGGGGGTGGTCTTCGCCGGCATGAGCCTGGCGGCGATGCCACCGCAGGCCGGTTTCGTCAGCGAGTGGTTCACTTTCCAGACGCTGTTCCAGGGGTTTCATCTAACCAGCCTAGGCGGTCGACTCACGCTCTCGCTGGCGGGTGCCGGCATAGCGCTGACGGCCGCCGTCGCGTTTGCCACGTTCGTGAAGCTGGTCGGTCTGGGGGTGCTGGGGAGGCGCGTGCGCGAGGAAGGGGGCGCTGGTTCGGTACGCGGGGGCCATGCGGTGGCCTGCGGGCTGCTTGGCCTGGGCGTGCTGCTGCTGGCAGTGGGCATGCCGTGGTGGCTGCACGGGCTCGATCGTGTCACCGCGCAGCTTTTTCCCGGCCAGACGAGCATGGCGCTGCGCAGTGGGGCGCTGCTCGTGCCGCTGACGTCGAGCTTTGCGTTCATCTCCCCGACCAAGCTGGTGGTGGCGCTGCCGCTGCTGGCGTTGTTGCCGATCGGCCTGCTCATCGGGTCGGTGCGCCGGCACCGGCGATTGCGCGTGCCGGTGTGGTATGGGGGCTTTGCCCGCCCGGCGCAGGGTGCCACGACGACGCTGACCTTCGCCAACGCCATGCGCACGTTCTATGCCTTCGTCTACCGGCCGCGGACGACGATCGACCATGAGTACAGTGGCCGCAGCTATTTCGTTCACCGCGTCGAGCATCGCACCACGGTGGCGCCCCTTTTCGAAGCGAAGATATTCCGTGTGCCGGTACGCGTCGTGCAGTGGCTGGCCCGTGCGGTAAGCCCGCTGCAGTCGGGGCACATGAATGTCTATCTGGGCCTGGTCGGGTTGCTGCTGGTCCTGATCATGGCGGTTGCCTTGTTCTGATCCGCATGCTGACCGAGAACCAGCGTCACCACATCCTCAACCTCCTGAGCCACATCGAGCACGAGGTCCAGGACGGCATCCAAATGCTCACCGACCAAGATCCGGACAGCCTGTTCCCGCGCTACATTGATTTTCCCGAGCCTCAACGCATCACCGCTCTGCGCCGCCACCTGGAACGCCTGCGCGCCGCCATGCGCCGCTTCATGGAAACGCAGGCGTTAAACCGCAGCAACTATTCCGCCGTGGACGCGTCGTGGGGATTCGAAACCCGCATGACGCTGGCGCGCAACGCAGTCTATGACTTGCGGCCAAGCTACCTGCGCGGATATGGATCGCTGGACGCGGAGGGCGAGCGCGTTGCTCGCGCGCTGGCGGCCGAGCTGGGGCTGCTGCTGGATGACATTGCCCGCGAGCTGCGGCACCAGACGCTGACACTGCCGGAGGGCGTCGATCCGGAAGGGCTGCTCGCCGTGATGGCACAGATCGTCGAGCGCCATCATTTGTTCGAGTTTCGCCCGACGGTGCGCCGCTTGTTGACCCGTCACGATGGGATCGAGGTGGCCATCCTCGGCCGCGTCAGCAGCGGCAAGTCATCGTTGGTCAACGCGCTGCTGGAATGCGAGCTGCTGCCTACCGGCGCGATCCCGGTCACCGCCGTCGTCACCCGCATCCGGCATGGCGACGCACTGCAGATCGAGGGATGGGACTCCGAAGGGCGCGTCTCGACCATCGCGTCTGACGAGCTGGCGCAGTGCATCGTGGAGGGCGGCAGCCAGTCCAGCCGCATGCGGGAGGTGGCGATCACCGTGCCCGCACGGATCCTGGCATCCGGACTGACTTTCACCGACACGCCGGGGCTCGGCTCGTTGCATGCCAGTGCCTCCGCCCACGCGCTCAACTACCTGCCGCGCTGCGATCTGGGCATGGTCGCCATCGATGCATCGGCGACGCTCTCCACGCTCGATACCGACCTACTGCGTGCCCTGCAACAGGCGAAGGCCCAGCGCATGGTCCTCCTCACCAAGAGTGACGCGGTCACCGCGCAAGCGCTGGCGCAACAGCGCGAGTACGTGGAGCGGATGCTGTCCGATGCCCTCGGCGAAGCGATCGCCGTGCACCCGATCAGCGTCGCCCCGACGCATCGGGAGCATTTTTCCGACTGGCGCGACAGCGTGCTGCAACCGGCACTCGATGCATGCCTGGCGGCGTCGGCACAGCGGATGCGTGACCGCACCCTGCAACTGGCCCGGCAACTCGCCTTGCGGCTGGAGCAGGGACTGCGAGAGGAAGCGCCGGCAACGTCGACCGGGAACAAGCGCGACACGGGTGCGGTGCTGGGGCGGCTCGATGAAGCGGAGAATCGGCAGCGCGAGCTCTGCACCGGACTGGGGCGGCGCGGCGCGGCTACGGTGATCCACGAGGTGGCGGAAGACCTGGCTGATCAACCGGCGGCGGAGCGTGCGGCGCAGGTGGCCGGTGAGCTGGCCGACCAGGTCGTGCGCGACATGGTCACTGCACTGCAGCAGTGCCTGGACGAGGCGGGCGTCGAGCATGGCGAACAGTTTTTGCGCGGCGCGCCCCCCTTCACCTGGACCATGCCGGCCTGCACATGGTCCGAACCGGACGGTCCGGCATTCTGGCGCCGTCGGCGGATGAAGAGCCTGCTGGAGACGCAGCTGGGCGAGTCGCTTCACGCCGCGATGGCCGATTACGCCCGGCAATTGCAGGACTGGCTCGCCGCCACCTGCCGCACGCTGCGCCGGCAGCTTGCCATTACGTCGGCGGATGCGACGGCCACCGGCGGCGACAAGGGTTCGATGAAGCGCGATCTGGAGGGGCTGACCAAGTGGCTGCGGCAGAGCCGCACATCAGACCAGGATGGCGTTCACCTCTGAGACGTCTAGCCGCGCCGGACACGTAACAAAGCAATCGTCCCCAGTCCCATCCACAGCGTGGCCAGTCCAAACCCGAAGGCAGGCGAGACCGCCGACCACACCAGGCCCACCATCGCGCTGGAGACGAACTTGGCAGCCCCGTTGATCGTGCCGAGCGCACCGTAGCTCGTGACCAGCTGCTTCGGTGCTACGAACTCGGCGGTAACCGTGGGCTCCAGCGCCTCCTCGACGGTGACGTAAAGACCCGCGCACAGGAAGATCAGGGCGAGGAACGCAATGCTGCCCAACGACATCACGAATGCAACGGCTGTCAGGGCGGCGGTGATGGCGCCGAGCAGGTAGCCCAGGCGCAGCATGCGCAGGTGCCCCAGGCGGTCGGCGAGCAGACCCACGGGATATGAGAGCGCTACCTGGACCACGTTGCGCCACACGTACAGCAAGCCCGCGATCTGCGCGGCCCGGATGACGCCGTGGGCCGGCGTGAGCAACTGAGTCGCCGCCAGGATCAGCAGGGAGTGGGAGAAGTCGCCAATACCGAACACCCCCACGGCGCCCAGGTATCGCTTGAACGAGGCGGGCAACTCACGCAGCGAGCCGAGAAAGCGCAGCGCCGGGTTGGGGGAGTGCTGGGGGTCGCGCACTAGCGTGAGGAAGGCGAGCACGGCCAGCAATCCCGGTATGACCGAAAGCCAGAACACCAGCCGGAAGGGCTCGGTGGAACCGTTTCCATACAGGCCTTGTGCCCAGCCCAGCAGGGCGACACCGAGCAGGGGGCCGGCCACCGCGCCTACCGTATCGGCGGCCCGATGGAATCCGAAGGCCCGTCCCTTGGTCTCCGGCGTGACGGCCTGGATGACGATCGCATCCCGCAGCGGCCCCCGAAGCCCTTTGCCGAACCACGATATCGCCCGGCCGAGCAGCAGCAGTGGCCACCCCGTCGCGAGCGCGAGCAGGATCTGCCCCAGCGGCGTCATGCCGTAACCGGTCAGCACCAGCAGCTTGCGGTGACCGAGCTTGTCGGCGATGTAGCCGGAAACCATCTTGGTGAAGCTGGCGATGGCGTCGGCGATGCCTTCGATCGTGCCGAGCACGCCTGCGGGAAGGCCCAGCACCGCCAGGAAGCCAGGCAGCAGGACCGTGGTGGTCTCGTAGCAGAAGTCGCCGAAAGCACTGGTGACGCCGGCGCCGACCACCGTCCGATTCAGCCAATGCCTGGGCGAAGGGGTGGCCGTGCTCGATGAGTCTCCGGCGCGCGCTGTACTCTTTTGTTGGCCCGTCATGTCGGACGAGGTCGGCTCTTGGCTCAAAACTGAAGTGCTCCCGTGATGGCGGTGGGTAGGGCGTTGGAGGAGCGTGATGGAGCCATCCCACGTCCTGGGAGGATGCCGGGGCTCAAGCGCTGGATGCTCCTCCGCATGTTAGTGACTGACGACCCCGAACTCGGCTGGAAACCTGGCCCAGAACAGGGGCGCCCCGTCCTCGTGCACGATCTCCAGCATCTTGCTCGCGTCCGTGTCGTCCACGATCAGCTCGACCAGGACCGTACAGTCTCCGGCCAGCTCGAAAAAGCTCTGCTCGTGCAGGACGCCGTGGCGGCCGTACCCGGCGATGGCCTTGAATGCCGACGCGCCATGGATGCCGTGCTTTTTGGCCTGCTCCAGCAGCCACTCGTAGAGCAGCATGCCCCGGTGCTTCTGGTTTTCATGCATGTAGAACCGCAGTGACCAACCGTTCATGGCATCGCCTCCTCCGCATGGGACGCGGTGGGACGGGAAGCCTTGAGTGCGCAGATGCTTCATGTGCGTCGCGGACTTGGCAGAAAACGAGCCCAACGACTTTCGGAAGCCTCACGACGCTCATAGCCTTCTTTCGCCCCGGACTGTGTCAGTGGCGAACTTTCAGCAGAGGAGGGTGCGCGCCGCCACCTGCCGGAAGCCCGGACCAGGTAGGCATCATCAGCCTTGCGGCGGTTATAGGGAGAATGCCATCTCCGTGCCGCCGAAGTTAGCCAGCCAGTTCGGCCAAAAGCAAGCGACCGGGCGACCGAGCCGCTAGAATGCGCGCAGCTGGGCGATGGAGTCCGCCTGTGACCGCCCCCAGGGCTGATGACTCCTGACTGGCCATCGTGCCGCTTTCCAGGATATCCCTCGCCGTCCGAGGGATGCCGTCGTCATGCCCACATTTTTCTGTCCCTCGTGCTTCGCCGAAGTCGACGCAGCCAGCTCCACCTGCCCGCAATGCGGTGCTGACGTCCAGGCCGGCCGCGACCGCGCCTATCCGCAACGGTTGCTGCATGCCTTGAAGCATCCGCTGTCGGACATCCGGATGACGGCGATCGAGGCACTGGCACAACTGCAGCCGGAGGGCGCCGCCATGGCATTCGCCGACTGCGCGCTGGAGCATCCGCGCGATCCGGTGCAGGGTGTGGCGATTCTGCGGGCGCTGGAGCGGCTGCCCCGTAACCCGGCGTGGGCGGCGGCAGTGTCACGCCTGGTTGACCACCCGGCGGCGGTGGTCGGCCGCGGCGCACAGGCCCTGCTGGACAGCATGCCTGCGGGCATGGTCGGCGGCTCCCTGTCTCCGGATCATCTGCGTGCTCTCATCGACGACTATGCCGGTCACGCGCAAGCGAGCGCGTACCTCGCCGCACAGGGGCGTGCCGCGATGGAGCCGCTCCGCGTCTATCTGCGCGAGGGACCCCAGATCAATCCGCAGGGACGTGTCTTCGCGGTGACCATGCTGGCGCGCTTGGGCGACGACTGCGTGATCGACGGCTTGCGGGAGGTTCTTTACGCCCATCCGCTTCACGAACTGGCGGCGCCACTGCGCGAGTCGGAATATCTCGTCAAGGATGCGGTCGTCACGCATGCGGCGGCGCGCGACTATCCGCAGAGGTCCGCAGATGTTGCCTTCGCACTGCGCTCGGAGCGACTCCCTGCGGCCGTGGGCGCTGCAGGACGACTTGGCACGGGTGAGTTGGCTCCCGAGCTTGTGCGCCTGCTCGAAGACGACGTGCTTGCGCAGGCTGCCGGTCAGGCGCTGACTGCGCTCGGGCCGGTGGGGCAGGCGGCGATCCTGGAGGCGCTACCGGATCTGCTGGCGGCCGAGCCCGTGAAACTCCGCAGCCGGCTGGCCGCCCTCCGTGGCCTGCTGACGCTGCGGGATACAGGGGCATCACTGCCGCCGATGCTGTCGGCGAGCGGGCAGGGGCACCATCCTGCGGTGGCCGCCGCCTGCGCCTTGTTCATGCCGGCAGGCGCGGCAACGGCCAACGCCTTGATACGGGGTGCCGTCGGTGAATGCAGGCGCCTGGTGGATGTATGTCGCGAGCGTCTCTTGCAACCGGACTACCGCCCCTGGCTGCAGGGCGCCGTGGAAGCCATCGCACGGGAGCCACGGATGCCGGACATCTACGGCAATCAACATGCCCTTTCGCTGGAGGCAGAACACTGGCTGCACGCGCTTGGCCATACCTCAACTTCCCGAGGGCGACCGGATCACGACGGACGCCCCCTATCAATCTTCAAGCTCTGACGAGACGTATGCACATCGGTATCGACTTTGGCACCAGCTACTCCGCAGCTGCGGCCGTGCTGGATGGAAAACTGCAGCTGATCCGCTTTGGCGACGCCACCCAGTTCCGCACGGCGGTCTTCTTTCCCGAGCGGGTGCCCAGCCCGGATGAGTTCCAGCTGACGCCCGCCATGGAGGCCGAAGTGGACGCGATTGTCCGTAGCGGACGCATGCAGCGACACGGCCTGTCGGACGTGCAACTTCGCAAGGATGCCATCCGCGTCGTCCGTCGCCAGTGGATGGAGGAGCAGGTTCGTTCGGCGCGCCCCGTGACGGGCGATCTGCACCGGGCCGTCATTGGCGAGGAAGCGGTCCAGGCCTATCTGGAGGAGGGCACCGGTCACCTGATCGAGTCGCCGAAGTCGATGTTCGGATACCGGATGGATGCCCCGGTAAGGCAGACCGTGGTGAACATCGCCGCCCACATCCTGGAGCATGTCCGCCTCACGGCGACGCGTCAGCTGGGCATCACGGTCCGCGGCGCGGTGATCGGGCGTCCCGTCGAATTCCGCAGTTCCATGGGCGCACAGGGCGGTATCCAGGCGTTGGAGCTGCTGCGTGAAGCGGCTCAGCTGGCCGGGTTCGACGAGATCGCGTTCGTCGAGGAGCCTGTCGCCGCCGCGATGCACTATCACCGCGCCATCGATCGGCGGCAGCGCGTCCTGATCGTGGACATCGGTGGCGGCACGACCGATCTGGCCTATGCCGAACTCGGCGCCGGCATGGCGCCGCGTATCCACCGCAGCTGGGGCGTTCCGGTAGGCGGCACGGACCTCGATCTCGGGGTGAATCTGCAAAGCTTCATGCCCTTGTTCGGCAAGGATGAGGCCGCGGTGCCGGCGCACAATTACGTCGACGCAGCCAGCGTGCAGATCCTTCCGCGGCAGCGGGATTTCCGGAAAAAGAATTTCAGGATGGTTCGCGAACCGTTTGGCTCGCGCCTGAGATCCCTGCAGCACCTCGGCGCCACCACTCAGCTCAACCGTCTGGCCGAAATGGCAAAGATCCGGCTCGGCAGCGATGAGCACTGCGCCGTCGACTTCGGCTTCATCGAATCAGGCCTGGCGCTTCAGGTGCAGCGGGCCGATTTCCTGGAGGCCGCCGCCGGCTTCATCGAGAAATTCAACCGGCTGCTTATTCAGGCGCGGAACGACATCGGCACGCTCCCGGACTGCGTGTTTCTCACCGGCGGCAGCTCGCAGGCCGCCGACCTGCAACGGTGCGTGCGTCGTCATTTTCCGGGCATCCCTGTGGTCGAAGGCGACCCCTCGCTGGGTGTCGTCTCCGGTTTGGCCACCGTCGCAAGTGATATTGAGCATTGCGTCCCAACGCACTTGTTTCCGGCCAGGGGCGCGCAGTAATTTTGCCCACGGAGATGGCGTACCTCCCCAACCGCGGCGAAAGCCCGCTGATGACGCCTACGGAGCGTGGCTACGCGGTTCAAGGCTGTGTTGTGCTTTTGCCTGAACCCTGTGGCTTTCGATGAGATATCGGCCGTGGGCGTGCGCATTTGCTTCATGCAATGCCCGTGGCCGAGCTTTTTCGCAGACGGATCCGGGAGGCAGCATGGCAAAGTGGCATATCGAGGAACGCGAAGGCCAGGAAGAACATCTGATCGATGGCAGCATGATTCTCATACCGCTGCTGGCCGGCATATTGATCGTGGCAGGTCTGGGATTCACCACGCCCCACGTCTCGGCGGAACGCTGGTACGAGATTCAATTCAGCGAGGGTGTTACCTCCTATCAAGAGGTGACGAGCTGTCCGCAAGATCGCGATTCATGGCCACCAAATCGCGCTATCTGCTTATCTGGTGCAGAGATTGCCCCGTCAGTTGACCAGAAGGCGGTGGCTCATCCTCGGCACTAGAGAGACCTTCCTGCTGCGAGGCTGCCCTCAATGGCGTCTGGCGCTTGGGCAGCAACCTGACCAAAGAGCCCCGCAGGTCAGTGCGGGGCTGCGATGGTTGTAAGGCGCTTCTACTTCTTAGCGGCCCTTGTTGCGGACGCTTTCCCGGGAGCTTTTCTCGCCGCCTTGATCGGAGGCGCTTTCATGGCGTTTCCACCGATGAGCATGCTCTCCACCGTGACGCCTTTCTTCTTCAAGGCCGCTGAGAACCATTGCGGGCGCTTACCGCGGCCGGACCAAGTCTGAGCGGCATCCGAGGGGTTGCGATACTTCGGCGCAACGACGACCTTCGGGCTCTTGGCTCCCCTGCCGCCGCGTCGCGGGTAGACCTCATCAATACTCAAGCCTGCATCCTTGAGTAGTGCATCAATCTTCGTCCGCACCTCCTGGACTTGATGCTTGCGCGCAGATTCCATCTGCGCTTCGGCGTTCCGAATGAGCGCCTGGAGTTCGGCAGGGGAGAGTGAGTCGAGCTTGATCGCCATGTTTTCCTCGGGAGTCGATCGAGTGAATCGCATCGCCTCAATGCGGCGATGCGCGTTACGTCCGTGGTCGCCCGCGGCAGGCTTCCTGCGCGGAACGATCGGCGCAGGAACAATCGATCACTTAAATTGCCGCGTCCTTGAGCTTCTTGAGCGGGCGCACCTTCACCTTGACGGTGGCCGGCTTGGCGGCAAACACCTGTTCCTCACCGGTGAAGGGGTTCTTGCCCTTGCGCTTTGGTTTGGCCGGCACCTTCACCGCACTGATCTTGAACAGGCCGGGCAGCGTGAAGTTGCCGGCTCCCTTCTTGTGCACCGCGCCGAGGACGGTGTGTTCGAGCGCCGCGAGCACCGCTTTGACCTGCTTGGCTTCGACGTTGGCCTGCTCAGTCAGGTGCGCGATAAGCGCCGACTTGGTCAGCGCATCCTTGATCGGCTTGATGGTGGGAGCCGCCTTCGGGGCCGCCTTCGCTTTCGTGTTTTTTTTGGCAGTGGTTTTGGTGGCCATGATCTTCAGTCTCAGACGATGCATCGCTCCTCATGGAGCGATGGCCGTTTTGGCCTGACAAATCTACGTGGTTACGGCGTTCTGGGCCACCAGCTGGGCGCTGGCTAACGATGAGCGCGCCTCGCTGTGGCGGCTCGGTGATTAGGGGTCGTTATCGGGGGTAGGGAAGGGTGGATACCAGCGGTCTCTATGAAAAGCCCCTCGCACCAAGCGGACCTTCACTGTCTACGCCTGTTCTCACCCGCGTCCACTTTGCCAACTCACCGCCCCAAGCCTACGTAACGGCCACAGGCGGCTTCAGCATGGACCTCAAAAACCCCTGCCGTTTCCTTGATCGGGAAACGGCAGATTCTGGTTTTGAGGCTATATTGATCATCGACAGCGCACCTGGTTTTCGATGCATGCTGGCGCCGTCTCTTGCTATTCCAGCTTGGCTTTACTGGCACACTGATTCGTATGTGCCACCTGCGACGTGTTTCTAATCTTTAACGGAGAGTGTCCATGAGCTATCACATTAAGCCTGGTCCGAAGCCAAAGAAAGAAGACGGCACGGATGATCGCCGCCGTCGCGTTGATCCACCGAACAAACCCAAACACCCGACTTTGCCGGTTCATAAGCCCAAAAAGTAAGAGTCCATCAGCGCAAGTGCTGCACATAGAATAGATCTAGCGGTTGAATAATTACGGGGAGGCCCCGCCGGGCCTCCCCGTAATCCAAGCTGTCACTTCGCGATCAGGCCCTTCAATTAGTCAGGTGAGTTATGCACCACAATTGGCCTGTTATGACTGCGGTACAAACGTAGCCTGGAGCCAAGCCATCGCCTCATCAGTATCCAGGTTGGAACTGGCATAGCTTTGCCGCAAGAGGTGCGGTGAGAGAAGTCCGTCCCATTTTTGGCGGGCTAGATTGTTTGCTTTCGCGAGCAGTTCGTCCGGCGTTGTAGCAGGTTCCGAGCCGATGTCACACAGCAGGTCTCTGACCTCCTCGAGGCTACGGCCTGCACGCAGGATCTCAACACCCAGTCGGCCTGTGAATGCCTGCACGCCGCGGAACATCAATAGGCACGCGATTGCCTCGTTGGCCGCATCGCCCAGCCATGTCAAAAGGATCGCATGGCTACCCTGATCCAACAGCAATTGATCGGCCAACACCAGCGCAGCGAACGCCTCGCGGCCTTCCTCCAAGAAGCGTTGTGCCGTTGGGTCCAGGAATGGCAGTGCGTCTTGTGCCGCATATATATCGCGCATGCGCTGCCGCACCCGGGTATGTACACGCCCTCCGCCTCCATTGAACAGCGGAGGAGCGCCGCCCCTGGCGGGCGCGACATGGATTGTCTTGTATTCTTCGTCGATGGCTTCGATGAGCCATGTGCGCCCTCCGAAAAGAATGCGCTGGCGCGGCGTCAGCATCTGCGAGACAGGTAGCGTTCCTAGCGCCTTGCCGCTGGAAACAATGCGGAACTCCTCGTCGCTGGAGAACGCCGCGTAGAAGGAATTGTGATTGACGATCTTGTCGCCGATGCGGCCGTGGAGCAGCAGACCTGAGTGATCCTGAGTCAAGATTTCCGCCTGACCTAGGGTGCGCAGCAGTTCGGCAAAGGCCTCTTTGGACACCCGCTCGAACGGACCGGGCGGGGCGCAAAGAAGGCGGAACGCCTGAGCCGCCTGGAGGCCGCCATATTGCGCGATGGAAGACAGGAGCTGTTGCACGAGCGTGGAGTAGTGCGCCCCATGGACAGCAGGCGGCTCGAACCAGTTTTCTAGCAAAAGCGAGATGACCGCTGCGGTCTGTATCGTGTCCAGTCGAAGCCGCGTTTCTAGACCAGCCTTCTCGTCCAAGGCGTCCTCGATGACATTGAATCGCCCCGGGTTCTGAGGAGGCTCCAACTCTTGAGAGAATGGAGCCATGAACAAGTCTACGAAGTTTTCCCCTGAGGTCCGCGAGCGCGCG
>NZ_QICJ01000011.1 GCF_003201105.1 Dyella sp. AtDHG13
ACGCAAGCCAATGCGCATCGCCACCGGCCGCCCCGCCGCCAGCTGCATCGCCTGCAAGGGATACGGATCGGCCGGGTCCGACACCACCAGCGCCAACCCTTCCTCCCCCACCCGCACCGGCACCACGTGCTGCTGCTTCAGGAAACGCACCGACACATCCAACTCCGCCGGCGGCATGTCCGGCGCCTCGCGCGCCGACAACAAGGGCGTATCGAGCAACTCCGACCAGGCTTCCGCCAGGTCACGCTCCGACACCAGGCCCAGCCGCGCCATCAAGGCCGTCAGCGTGCCGTCGGGGGATTCCTCGTGCAGGCGGCGCGCGCGGGCGAGATCTGTGTCCTTCAGCCGCCCACGGGAGACCAGCAGCGCGCAGACCGCCGCCTCGCGGCCTTCCGTCGCCGCACCCTCCGCATTGGCCGCCGGCTTGGCAACTGCCGACATGCTTCACCCCGTTTCCTGATGGCTCGATCCCTTCGATGCCGCCCCCAACGACACCAAAGCCGCATTGTTAACACACCCGCCCGCGAATGCGCGAGCACGGTTTCTCACCTCGGTTCATTGGTTTCGGACACCGTTCGATGCGCAACGTTCCATGGCCACAGCGTAAAGGCGGTCCATGACGAGCCGCCTTGCCGGTACCCACGGCCCGTCCGCGACATCTTGCGCCGGAAACCGCCCGGCGCGTTTCCCAGCCCGGATATCTCTGAGACAATCAAGGTTTTAGGCCTTCCCCTCGCTATGCAGCTTGTCGACATCGGCGCCAACCTTACCCACGAGTCGTTTCGCCACGACTTCGATGCTGTGCTGCAGCGCGCGAAGGATCACGGGGTGGTGCAACTCATGGTCACCGGCGCGTCGAAGGATGGCAGCACGCATGCGCTGGCCCTGGCGCAGGCGCATCCGGGCCTGCTTTATGCGACCGCCGGCGTGCACCCGCACCATGCGATCGAGTACGACGACGCCACGGATGCCTTGCTGCGCGAGCTGGCTACGCATCCGGAGGTGCGCGCGGTGGGCGAGACGGGCCTGGACTACAACCGCAACTACTCGCCGCGCGATGTGCAGCTGGCCGTGTTCGAGAAGCAGCTGCAGATCGCGGTGGACGTGCAGAAGCCGCTGTTCCTGCACCAGCGCGATGCGCACCACGACTTCATCGCGCTGCTGCGCCGGTACCGCGACAAGGTGCCGGGTGCGGTGGTGCACTGCTTTACCGATACCGGCGAGGCGTTGCGCGACTATCTGGCGCTCGACTGCCATATCGGCTTCACCGGCTGGATCTGCGACGAGCGGCGCGGCACGCACCTGCGCGAGCTGGTGAAGGAGATCCCGGCCAACCGCCTGCTGATCGAGACGGACGCGCCCTACCTGCTGCCACGCACCGTGCGGCCGCAGCCGTCGCATCGCCGCAACGAGCCGATGTATCTGCGCCATATCTGCGACGAGATCGCACGTGATCGTGGTGAGTCGCCGCAGGAAACCGCAATGCACAGCACGGCGACGGCGCGGGCCTTTTTCGGCCTGCCTTCGGCCTGAGGGTCTGTTCAAATCTCGTACGAGTGCCGATATCCCTCACCGTCATTCCGGCGCAGGCCGGAATCCAGTGGCTTCATGGTGCGGTTTTCGCCGAAGAGCCAAATGCTTTGACGTCACGCGATAACCGGTTACTTCCGCTACTGGATTCCGGCCTGCGCCGGAATGACGGTGAGGGCATTGGACCCTGCCCGGAGATTTTGAACAGCCTTTAAAAGCAAAGGCCCCGCCGTGGCGGGGCCTTTGTCGTGGCGGCAGCTGCAGGCTTTACTGCAACGGCGCGTTGGTGATGACGATTTCCACGCGGCGGTTCTGCGCGCGGCCTTCCGGCGTGTCTTTGCTGGCCACCGGGTGGCGCTCGCCGTAGCCCTGGGCGGACATGATGCGGTCGGGCACGCCCTTCTTCGCCAGGTAACGGACCACTTCGTCGGCGCGGGCGGACGACAGCTCCACGTTGGACGGGAAGCGCGCCTTCAGCGCCTCGCCGATCGGCACGTTGTCGGTAAAGGCTTCCACGGCCACGCGCTGCTTGCTCAGCGTGGCCAGCGTGGGCGCGATCTTGTCCAGCGTCTTTTCGCCATTGGCGTTGAGCGTGTAGCCGCCTTCGGCGAACAGGATCTGGTCGACCACGGTGACCTTCAGCTCGCCCTTCAGCTGCTTGATGGTGGCGTCGTCCTTGCCGAGCTTGGCGGAGAGCTGCTTGTTGATCGCGGTGAGCTGGGCATCGTCGGCCTGGTACTGGTTGGCCTGCGCCACTTCCTTCTTGTACGTGCCTTCGGATACGCAGCCCACCGCGGCGGCCACCGCGCAGGCCAGCACGGCCATTCGTACGACTTTCATGTCTTGCTCCTTCGACGTGGTAACGAACATGCACGGGCAGCAGGGCGACGTGGCCCTGCTTTCCCTGTGTCCGCTTACCTTATCGGCAGGCCTGCGGTGGATGAGTCTGAAAAGCCTGGAATCAAGGCGTTTTCGGCATCAACCTACGACGCGCACGTCACCCGGTGCGAGGCCGTCGAGCGCATATGGCCCGATGCGCTCGCGAATGAGCCGCAGCGTGGGAAACCCGACCGAGGCCGTCATGCGGCGCACCTGCCGGTTGCGGCCTTCGCGCAAGGTGATGCGCAACCAGCTGGTGGGAATGAGCTTGCGAAAGCGCACGGGCGGGTCGCGTGGCCACAACCATTCCGGTTCGATCGCGTGCTCCGCCTGGGCGGGCAGTGTGGGCCCGTCGTTGAGCTGCACGCCGCGACGCAGCGTGTCGATGGCTTCGTCGGTGATCTGCCCATCCACCTGCACGAGGTAGGTCTTGGGTTCCTTGTGGCGCGGATCGGTGAGCTTGTGCGCCAGGCGGCCGTCGTCGGTCAGCAGGAGCAGGCCTTCGCTGTCGTGGTCCAGCCGGCCCGCGGGATAGACGTCCTTTTGCCGCACGTAGTGCGCCAGCGTGGGACGGCCGTCCGCATCGCTGAATTGGCAGAGCACGCCATACGGTTTGTTGAGCAGGATAAGCATGCAACGTGGGCCGCCACGGGCGGGCGGCCGCTCGACTCAGTGACGCGACGGCGTCGCGGACGCATCGGGTTTTACGAAGCGCAGCGTCATGCGATCCGATTCGCCGATGGCGAGGTATTTCTGGCGATCCTGGTCGCCCAGCGTCAAGGTGGGCGGAAGCGTCCACACGCCCTGCGGGTAATCCTTGGTGTCCTTGGGGTTCGCGTTGATCTCGCTGGAACCCTGCAGCTGGAAACCCGCATCGGTGGCGAGCTTGATCACCACGTTGGTGGGCAGGTAGCCGCTGTTCTTGACCGCCTCCAGGCTGGCGTTGTCGGCGGCGCGATGGTCTTCCACGCCCAGCACGCCACCGGGACGAAGCACGGCGAAGAAGGCTTTGAACATGGCCGGCGCGGTATTGGCTTCGACCCAGTTGTGCACGTTGCGGAAGGTCAGCACCATGTCGGCCGATCCTGGCGCGCCGAACGACGGCGCCTTGGGGTCGAACTCTTCCAATTGCGCCTTGCCGTAATGCGCGGGGTCGGCGGCGAACTTCGCCTTCAGCCCGTTGAGGTCGCGACTGGCCTCGCCATCGGCCGCAGGCTTGGGCGTGGCGGCGATGTAATGCCCGTTGTCGCGCAGCAGGGGCGCAAGGATTTCCGTATACCAGCCGCCGCCCGGGGTGATCTCGATCACGGTGAGGTCCGGACGGATACCGAAGAACTGCAAGGTGGCCTTGGGATGGCGATAGACGTCGCGCGCCTTGTGCTCGGGCGAGCGCCAGTCGCCGGCAATCATTTGGTCGAGCTGGGATGCGGTGAAGTCGGTGGCGCTGGTGGGCGGCACCAGGGCCGCCGGCTGGTCCTGCACCTGCGCGCTGGCCGGCGCGGATTGGCTGCTGCACGCCGCCAGCAGCACGGCCGCCAGCCCCAGGTACACACGGCTCTTCATCGAAAACCCCTAGCGAAAACCACGAAACGACGCGCAAAGCATAACGGGCGGAGCTTGCCGGCCACCATGTATACAAATGGTGGATGGCGAACGGCGTCTCTTGCCATCCGGCCTAGTGGAGCACGCGAAGCTGGAGAGGGTCTTTCGCGCGCCGACGCGTAGGCGCTGCTACGGCGAATCGTCGCCGTTGTGGCCGGTGGCATAGGACATGGCCTCGGCGTACTTGCCCGCCTCGCACAGCAGCCATTCGCGGAAGGTACGCAGGCCGGCGTGATCCTTCGCGTGCTCGGGATACACCAGGAAATACGACTCGGGAATCTGCTGGTAGCGATGGCCGAGCACCTTGAGCAGGCCGGCCTCGATCAGCGGCCGCGCCATCACCATGCGCCCCAGCGCCACGCCCATGCCTTCCAGCGCGGCACGCTGCAGGGCATCGGTGTTGTCGAAGTGTGCGACGTAGCGTAGCGGCAACTCGCCGCTGCCTTGCGCGAACCAGTCGCGCCAGCGGTCGCCGGGGTCGCCCAGCAGCGGCCAGCGCGCGAGGTCGCTGGGGTCCGCCTCGCCCATGCGTTCGAGCAAGGCGGGCGACGCCACCGGTGCGATCCATTCGCCGAACAGCCGCTCGGTGATCAGGCCGGGCCAAGGGCCACGGCCGTAACGCACGGCGGCGTCCACCGGATCGCGCTCGAAGTTGACCAGTTCCACGCTGGATTGCAGGTTGAGCTGCAACTCCGGATGCGCCGCCACCAGCCGCGCCAGGCGCGGCACCAGCCAACTGGACATCACGCCGGGGATCGCGCTCAACGTGAGCACGTCGTCACGGCGACAGCGGAAGCCGGCCATCGCGCGATCGATGCCTTCGAAATGGTGCCCCACCGCCTCCAACAGCCGCCGGCCTTCGTTGGTGAGCTGCACGCCGCGTGGGCCGCGCTCGAACAGCTTGCGCTCCAGCCGCTGTTCCAGCTGCCGCACCTGATGGCTGAGCGCACTGACGGTGAGATTGGCCTGCTCGGCGGCACGCGACAGGTTGCCCAGCCGGGCCACCTGGACGAACTGTTGGAGAAGATCCAGCGAGACGCGGGCCATCTTGAATATCTCTCAAGGCTGGCTTGCGAATATATCGCTTTTTCGCCACCCGTGATGGCTCTAAGTTGAGCGCAAGCTCAAACCAAGGCACAATGGGAGGATGTCATGAGCTCGCTCTTCACGAACCTGCTGTTCCTGCACGGCCACATCACGGACCCCGAGCTAGCCCGCCGGCTGGCCAATACACCTGAACCCACGTCCCGCCCCACGGGCAAGCGCGAGCGTACGCCGCGGCTGATGGAGGCTGTTCGCAAGAACGTGGCGCCGTCCAAGCTGGCGCATAGTGGATGCGGCTGATGAATGAAGACGCTGGCTTGGTTGGCCAGCATGTCCGATTCAAGCCTGCTTACGATCTCTCATGAACGCATGTTTCCCCTCACCGTCATCCCCGCGAAAGCGGGGATGACGGTGAGGGAACGGGCATTGCTCAGAAGATTTTGAACGGGCTCTGTTAAAGCCTCCCACCCGCAAGCTGCACGCTGACCGGCGTCCCGAGCGCTTCGGACGAAACCCCTTCCGCCACGCTGTACTGCCCGCCGCGTATCACCCATCCATGCTTGGCGACGTCGAAATCCGCCAGCAAACGCGGCTCCAGCGGAATGCTCAGCGTGCGGTGCTCGCCCGGCTTGAGGAACACCTTGGCATAGCCCGCCAGGCGCGATGCCTTGGCGCCGGGCACGCGCACGTAGACCTGGGCGACGTCCGCGCCGGCGCGTGAACCGGTGTTGGTGACCTCCACCGTGGCCTTCAGCTGGTAACCGTTGGCGTCGATCTTCAGCTCGCCGTGCTTGAACTGCGTGTACGAGAGGCCATAGCCGAACGGGAACATCGGCTTGATGTCTTTGGACTGATACCAGCGATAGCCCACGTTGGCGCCTTCGATGGTGTAGTCCACGGCGGTGGGCGGCGTGCCGCCGCCCGCGCCGGGAAGCTCCTTGCGCGGCAGCTGTGAGAGATCGGCCGGCCAGCTCACCGGCAGGCGGCCGGAGGGGTTCACCTTGCCCGAGAGCAGATTGGCGATGGCCTTGCCGCCGTCGCCGCCGGGGTACCAGGTTTCCAGCACGGCAGCGACCCGGTCGAGCCACGGCATGGCGATGGGGCCGCCGTTCTCCAGCACCACGATGGTGCGCGGATTGGCCTTGGCCACGGCATCGACCAGCGCGTCCTGGTTGTCCGGCAGCGAGAGGTCCGGCGAGTCCAGCGATTCGGTCTGCCACTTCTGCACGAACACCACGGCCACCTGCGACTTCGCCGCAAGCGCGGCGGCGGCCGCCACGTCGTTGCCCTCGGCGAACTGCACATTGGCCTTAGGCGCGGCATCGCGCAGCGCCTTGAGCGGTGAGTAAGGGTGATACATCACCGGGCCCGGCCACGTGGTGGGCGCGATGCCGGGCACGGCGTTGCCGCCCATCGCGGTGACCAGCGACGAACCGCCGCCGGCCAGCACGCCCTTGTCGGCATGCGCGCCGATCACGGCGATGGACTGCAGTTTGCTCACGTCCAGCGGCAAGGTGTCGTGCTCGTTGCGCAACAGCACGGCGCCCGACTCCAGCGTCTGGCGCGCCACCTTCAGGTTGGCCTGCGGATCGATCGGCGCCTTGCCCGCGGGATACTGGAACACGCCCGCCGCGAACATGCTGCGCAGGATGCGCTGCACCATGTCGTCGATGCGCGATTGCTTCACCTCGCCCTTGGCCAGCGCGGCGCGCAGCGGCGCGTCGAAATACAGTGCCTTGTCGAACACTTCGCCAGCCGATTCCTGATCGAGGCCCGCGTTCACCGCCTTGGCCGCGCTGTGCGCGCCGCCCCAGTCGGACATCACGAAGCCCGGGTATTTCCAGTCGCGCTTGAGCACCTGGTTCATCAGGTAATCGTTCTCGCACGCCCAGTCGCCGTTGACCTTGTTGTACGAGCACATCACCGAACCGGGCTTGCCGCGCTCGATGGCCAGCTCGAACGCAAGCAGGTCCGACTCGCGCATGGCCTGCTCGCCGATCTGCACGTTGATGCTGTCGCGCGCCGTCTCCTGGTCGTTCAAGGCGAAGTGCTTGATGGTGGAGATGACGTGCTGGTCCTGGATGCCCTTGATGGCTTCGCCGACGATGGTGCCGGCGAGCAGGGGATCTTCCCCCGCGTACTCGAAATTGCGCCCGTTGCGCGGTTCGCGCGTGAGGTTGATGCCGCCGGCCAGCAGCACGTTGAAACCCTTGCTGTGCGCTTCGCCGCCGATCATCGCGCCACCGCGGTAGGCCACCTGCGGATCCCAACTGGCCGCGGTCACCGGCCCAGCCGGCAACGGCGTGGCGTGGTCGCCCGGGCGCATGCGGTCGGAGCTGGCCACGCCCAGGCCCGCATCACTCTCCTCCAGCGCGGGAATGCCCAGGCGATCGATCGGAGGGACATAACCCGCGGAGGCCATCGCACCCTTGGGGAACGGCTTGTCGGCGGGGCGATCCGGGCCGGCGTAATAGCTGTGGATGAGCTGGAACTTCTCGTCCTGCGTGAGCTGCGCGAGCAGCAGTTTCGCGCGCGCATCGGGCGACAGCGTGGTGTCGTTCCACGGGCGGGCCGATGTCTGTGCCGATGCCATCCCTGCACCCGTGCACAAACCCATCACAATCACGCTCGTGAGAATCGCGCTGGTGAGAAACACGCGCCGCGGCGCCGCTGCCTTGCTCATCATCCTCATGCCTCCAGTGTCGGCGCGGCTACGCGTCGGCCTCACACAGGCGGCGCGTATACTCGCTCGGGTCCCCGAGTATGCACCAACCCCACCTCCCCTTCAGCGAATCCGGAGCACATCCATGCAACTGCGTCCCCTGGGCCGGTCTTCCCTTTCCGTCGCGCCGCTCGCCTTCGGCGGCAACGTCTTCGGCTGGAGCGTGGACGAGGAGCGCTCGTTCGAGCTGCTCGACGCCTTCGTCGACGCGGGCTTCAACCTGATCGACACGGCCGACGTGTATTCGGCGTGGGTGCCCGGCAATCGCGGCGGCGAATCGGAAACCATCATCGGCAAATGGCTCAAGCGCAGCGGCAAGCGCGACAAGGTGGTGATCGCCACCAAGGTGGCGAAGTGGGCCGAGCATCCTGGGCTGTCGCCGATGAACATCAACCAGGCCGTGGAAGGTTCGCTCAAGCGCCTGCAGACCGACTACATCGACCTCTACCAGTCGCACGAGGACGACGCCACCGTGCCGCTGCACGAGACGCTGGGCGCGTTCGGCAAGCTGATCGAGCAGGGCAAGGTGCGCGTGATCGGCGCCTCCAACTACGGCGCCGACCGGTTCGGCGAGGCGCTGAAGATCTCCGCCGAATATCACCTGCCCCGCTACGAAACCCTGCAGCCGGAATACAACCTGGTCAACCGCAAGGGCTACGAGAAGGAACTGGAGCCGCTGGTCATTGCCGAGAACGTCGGCGTGATCAACTACTACGCGCTCGCCAGCGGCTTCCTGAGCGGCAAGTACCGCACCGAAGCCGACTTCGCCAAGAGCGCCGCGCGCGGCGGCTCGGTGCGCAAATACCTCAACCCGCACGGCCTCGGCGTGCTCGCCGCGCTGGACAAGGTGGCCGCGGCGCACGGCGCGACGCCGGCGCAGGTGGCACTGGCGTGGTTGATCGCGCGCCCCAGCGTCACGGCGCCCATCGCCAGCGCCACCAGCGTTCCGCAGCTGCAGGAGCTGATCAAGGGCGTGGAGCTGCAACTGGGCAAGGATGAGATCGCCACGCTGGATCAGGCCAGCGCCTGAGTTAGGCAGGTCGATCCGTTGCGCTACGAAGGCGGCGGCGCAGACCTACAGAAATCCCGAAAGTCGTGCGCGCACACTGCAACGGCGCGCCAACCGCACGCTGGCGCGCAACAACGCCAGCTGCGTCGCGTGGTGGTTCATCACTGCCCGGAATAACCATCAGGTTCGGCGGATTTCCGTCAGCGCATGGGACTTCCGCGGGATGACGGCTGGCATAACACCCATCACTTAGAGAGGGACATGCCATGCAAAGGACCATCCTGTCGATTGCGTTTGCCGCCGTTTCGCTGCTCTGCGCCGGCGCATCGCTGGCCACCACCGCCCCGTACAACCTGGACGACCCGAACGGCACCGCGGCCACGTCGCCTGCCGTGCAGCACGAGGCCCATGGCCCGCTGTCGTGGTACATGTGCGTGGGGACGCTCAAGCTCTGCGGCCCGCGCCATATCCAATGCGGCAAATGCAATCACCGTTGATGGAAAGGCCCCGCAAGGGGCCTTTCTCTTTGGCGCGCATCTGCACCGGATGCGCTCGCCGGAACACTCAGGGTTGTGCGGAGCCGACGCCTTCCGCGTCACTGCCATCCGGCGCCTCTACCTGATATCCCTTTGCCTTCAGCTGCGCGATCAGGCCCTTCGGCGACAGCACGGCTTCCATCGGCAGCATGGCGAAGGTCTGCGTGTTGGTGGCGAGGGCCTTTTCGGCTTCGCTTATCCACATCGCCTCGGCCTTCTGCTTCACGTCGCTGAAGCCCAGTTGCCTGGCGAAGCCCGCTTCGGTGACGGCGGACAGGCAGGCTTCGCGCTGGTCGTTCATCGGCAGGCTGCGCAGCAGGTCGATGTCGCCGGTGGCCCAGGCGTTGGCGCGCTCGGTGATGCGGCCCATGTCGCGCTCCACCGTGTCCAGCGTGCGGCCGAAGCATTCGCGGTCGTCCATCGGCGAGGACTTGAAGGTCTTCACCGCGCTGCGCGGTTCCTCCACCAGCAGGGTGTAGCGGACGGTGTTGAAGTTGACGTTGTGCTTCTTGGCGAGGTCGCGCACGGTGTCCTTCACGCCGCCGGACGAGGTCAGGCCGTAGCGCTTGATGGCCTTGTCGTACAGCTCGACCGCCGCGAAGATCGGCCGCCAGCTTTCGATGCCGCGATCATTGCCGATGTATTGCTGCTTCAGCGTCAGCCAGCGCGCATAGTCCGGCGCCGGCACCATCTGCTGCAGGGTCTGCCCGTCCGGATTCTTGCGCGCGCCCACCAGCGAGGGCAGCAGGAACAGCTTGCCGAAGAAATTGGTCTTGGGCTTGAGCGCGATCGACGGCGGGCCCAGCACCTCCTGCGACGCGGCAATGGTCTGCTCCACTTCGTCGGTCTTCCACTGGATCTTGTCCGGCAACGGCGACAGCGTGCCGAGCACCCACATCACGTGGTCGCCCTTGCTGACTTTCCACAGCCCCGGCCCGGGCTGCACGCCGCTGACGCTGACTGCTTCCAGGTTGACGGCCGCCGACGTCGACGGCACCGCCGGCGCGGACTGTCCAAAAGCAGGTGCGCTTGCGACGACGGCAAGCAAAGCGGCGAACAGCGGTGAGCGCATGCGTGGCTCCAGAAAACGAAACGTTTGACGGGTGCATTATCCGACAGGGCCGTGACGCCTGCCCCGCGGCGGCGGTGCAGCATTCATCCGCGCCTTAGCCGCGTTGGAAATGACAGTTGTCGGCGCCAAAAGTTGATAGCCGACCCTGCCCGCCGGGTTGCGCGACATTCAGGCTATGGCCCAACGATCCAGCCACGGATGACCGCCCCACCTTGAGCGCCGCGCTTCAAAATCCCAGCCAGCGGCCCGCGCAACTGGCCGTGACACACCACGCCACGGCCACCCATGCGGGTTGCCTCGCCACGACCAGCATGACGAATCCGCAGGCGACGATCACGACATCCGCCATGGAGCCGATCGACACCGTCCACACCGGCCGATAAAGCGCGGCAGCCAACAGGCCAACCACCGCGGCGTTGATGGCCGCGACCACGCGCACCGCGCCCGCGCGCGTCGACAGGCGCTGCCAGAACGGCAGCACGCCGCCGAGCAGCAGAAAGCCCGGCAGGAAGATCGCCAGCAAGGCCACCAGCGAATCCAGCGCGCCGCCCTGCCCACCCGCCATGCGGCTGCCCAGATACGCCGCCAGCGAAAACATCGGCCCCGGCATCGCCTGCGCCGCGCCGTAGCCGGCGAGGAAACTGCCCTCATCGATCCAGCCTGGATCCACCAGCGCCTGCCGCAGCCACGGCAACACCACATGCCCGCCACCGAACACCAGGGCGCCCGCGCGATAGAACGCCGCGCCCGTCTGCACCCACAGGTCCCCGCGCGCGCCCAGCGTCAACGCCACAAACAGCAATACCGCGTAGATCAGCAACAGCACGATGCCTGTGCGATGTCCGTATCCCAGGACAAGCGTGCTGCCACGATTCGCCTCGACGCCACGGCAGAGCCATGGCCCCAGCGCGGCGGCCGCACCGATGACCAGCAACTGCATCCACGCCTGCGACTGCCACAGCAGGACGACACAGGCCGCGATGGCGAGCGCGCGCCGTGGCCAGTCAGGCGCCAGTGAACGCCACATGCCGAGCACGCCCTGCGCGATCACCACCACCGCCACCAGCTTCAGCCCGTGCAGCAGCGCCTGTCCCCAGACGCCGTGCAGGTAAGGCGCCCATCCGGCGAAGGCGAACATGAGCAAGGCGGATGGCAGGGTGAACCCCGCGAAGGCCGCCAGCGCACCACGCCAACCGGCGCGGTGCAGGCCAATGGCGAAACCCAGCTGGCTGCTCGCCGGTCCGGGCAGGAACTGGCACATCGCCAGCAGCTGGGTGAACTGCGCGTCTTCCAGCCAACGGCGTTGCTGGACGAAGGCACGGCGGAAATAGCCAAGGTGCGCGATGGGTCCGCCGAAGGAACGCAGCCCGAGCGAGAGGAAGGCGAGAAAGACCTCCGCCGCGTCTCCGGGTGACGATGTTGCGTTGTCGTTGGCGTGGGAAGGGGGCATGCGCGAGAGCCTAGCTCAAGGCTTTTGCGAATGGCTTAGTGTCTGTTCGAAATCACCGAACAGGGCCCAACTCCCTCACCGTCATTCCGGCTTTCGCCGGAATGACGGTGAGGGGTATGAACGTTCGCGCGAGATTTTGATGAGGCGCCCAGCGCCTCAATGACAAAGCAACAAGAAGCGCCGCGCCAAACGCCCTAACGAAAGAAGGCCGCTTGCGCGGCCTTCTCTCTGCAACATCACCGATCAACGCTTAACCCAGCAAAGCCAGCACGTCGTTGAAGGTCTTGCTCGGCCGCATGGCCTGGGTGATCAGGTCGACGTTCGCGTGGTAGTAGCCCTTGATGTCCACCGCCTTGCCCTGCGCGCCGTTGAGTTCGCCCACGATCTTGGCTTCGTTCTCGGTGAGCGCCTTGGCAATGGGTTCGAACTTCGCCTTGAGCTTGGCGTCGTCGTTCTGCGCGGCCAGCGCCTGGGCCCAGTACATGGCGAGATAGAAGTGGCTGCCGCGGTTGTCCAGTTCGCCCACCTTGCGGGCCGGCGACTTGTTGTTGTCGAGGATCTTGCCGTTCGCCTCGTCCAGCGTCTTGGCCAGCACGCGAGCGTCGGCGTTGTCGTAGCGGTTGGCGAGGTGTTCCAGCGACGCGGCGATGGCGAGGAACTCGCCCAGCGAATCCCAGCGCAGGTAGTCCTCTTCCAGGAACTGCTGCACGTGCTTGGGCGCCGAACCGCCCGCGCCGGTTTCGAACAGGCCACCGCCGGCCATCAGCGGCACGATGGAGAGCATCTTGGCGCTGGTGCCCAGCTCCATGATCGGGAACAGGTCGGTGAGGTAGTCGCGCAGCACGTTGCCGGTCACCGAAATGGTGTCCTGGCCCTTGCGGATACGCTCCAGCGAGAACTTGGTGGCCTCCACCGGCGAGAGCACGCGGATATCCAGGCCCGACAGATCGTGGTCCTTGAGGTAACGCTCGACCTTCTTGATCACCTGCGCGTCGTGCGCGCGGTTGGCATCGAGCCAGAACACGGCCGGCGTGTTGGACAGGCGCGCGCGCGTGACGGCGAGCTTCACCCAGTCCTGGATCGGCGCGTCCTTGGTCTGGCACATGCGCCAGATGTCGCCAGCTTCCACCGGCTGCTCCAGCAGCACCTTGCCGGATTCGTCGATGACCTTGACCACGCCGTCGCCGGCGATCTGGAAGGTCTTGTCGTGCGAGCCGTATTCCTCGGCGGCCTGCGCCATCAGGCCCACGTTGGGCACGCTGCCCATGGTGGCCGGGTCGAACGCGCCGTGCGCCTTGCAGTCCTCGATCACGGCCTGGTACACGCCGGCATAGCTGCGATCGGGGATCACCGCCTTGGTGTCCTCGAGCTTGCCTTCGGTGTTCCACATCTTACCGGAGTCGCGGATCATCGCCGGCATCGATGCATCGATGATCACGTCGCTGGGCACGTGCAGGTTGGTGATGCCCTTGTCGGAATTGACCATGGCCAGCGCCGGACGCTTGGCGTACTCGGCGGCGATGTCGGCGAGGATCTCATCCTGCTTGGCCTGCGGCAGCTGGCCCAGGCGCGCATACAGGTCGCCGATGCCGTTGTTCGGCTCGAAGCCCACACCCTTGAGCGTGTTGGCGTGCTTGGCCAGCACGTCCTTGTAGAACTCGTTGACGACGAAGCCGAACATGATGGGGTCGGAGACCTTCATCATGGTGGCCTTCAGGTGCAGCGAGAACAGGATGCCCTGGCTCTTCGCCTCGGCGATCTGCGCGTCGATGAAGCTCGTCAGCGCCTTCTTGCTCATCACGGCGGCGTCGATGATCTCGCCGTCCTTCAGCGCGGTCTTTTCCTTGAGCACCTTGCGGGTGCCGTCCTTGCCGAACCACTCGATCTTCACCGTGGTGGCCTTGTCGACCACGGTGGACTTCTCGCTGCCGTAGAAGTCGCCGCCGTCCATGTGGGCTACGTGCGTCTTCGAATCCTTGGACCACGCGCCCATCTTGTGCGGGTGCTTGCGCGCGTAGTTCTTCACCGAGAGCGGCGCGCGGCGGTCGGAGTTGCCTTCGCGCAGCACGGGATTCACCGCGCTGCCCTTGACCTTGTCATAGCGCGCCTTGACGTTCCACTCGCTGACGTCCTTCGGATCTTCCGGGTAGTCCGGCAGCGGATAACCCTGCGACTGCAGTTCCTTGATCGCGCTCTTGAGCTGCGGCATCGAGGCACTGATGTTGGGAAGCTTGATGATGTTGGCGTCCGGCGTGGTCGCCAGCTGGCCGAGTTCGGCAAGGTCGTCGGCGATCTTCTGGTTGTCCGGCAGGATGTCCGGGAACTGGGCGATGATGCGGCCGGCCAGCGAGATATCGCGCGTCTCGACGGCGATGCCGGCGGTGCCGGTGAAGGCCTTGATGATGGGCAGCAGCGAATGGGTGGCGAGGTACGGCGCTTCGTCCGTGAGCGTGTAGATGATCTTCGGCGTGTTCGACATTGTCTGCTATGACCTCGCTGGCTGCGGCATTACCAAGGGGACGATGCGACGCGCGGACAGGGCCAAGCGCGGGCGCACCAAACGTCCGGAGCCGACCGACATGGGGACGAAACGGGCGGACGAAAGCCCCTCATTGTCACGATTTCGGCGCGGACGCGAAAGCGCGGGGGCCGACAATGCGCAAGGGTATGGTTCGGCAGGATTTTTTTGGCGCCGGACCTGGACAAGCGTCGCGCTAAACCAGCGTCCAGCTCTTGCTCGTCATTCCCGCGAAGGCGGGAATCCAGCGCCTTCAGGTTTTTGAGTTCGCCTCAGCGGTCGAAAAGCAAAGGCACTGGATGACTCGCTTCGCTCGCCCCTATGGGGCCGCCCTGCGGGCGTTCTTCGCGCTACGCGCTCGTCCCGCCTTCGCGGGAATGACGGCCAATTTTGATGCGCCCGACGCGCTCAAACATTCTCCCCTGCCGGCAGTCGGCGCGGCTGCCGGAACCGCCCGCGCCAGGCGGCGAAGCGATCGGCCAGGCAGGAGAAGATCACGTAGAGCGCGGGTGTGCTGAGCAGGGTCAGGCTCTGCGAGATCAGCAGGCCGCCGATCAGGGCGATGCCCAGCGGGCGGCGCAGGTCGGAGCCTTCGCCCAGGCCGATGGCGATGGGCACGGCGGCGAGGATCGCCACCATCGTGGTCATCATGATCGGGCGGAAGCGCACCATGCTCGCCTCGTAGGCCGCATCGGCCGCGCTCAAGCCATGCTCGCGGCGCGACACCAGCGCAAAGTCGATCATCATGATCGCGTTCTTCTTGACGATGCCGATCAGCAGCACGAGCGCGATCTGCGCGATCACCGACAGCTCCGTGCCCGTGATCCACAACGCCATCAGCGCACCGACGCCGGCGGCCGGCAAGGTGGAGAGGATCGTCACCGGATGGATCAGGCTCTCATACAGCATGCCCAGCACGATGTAGACCACCACCACGGCGCCGAGCAGCAGCCACAGCATGCCGCTCTGCGATTGCTGGAAACGCCGGAAGTCGCCGCCGATATTGATGCGGATGTCGCCCGGCAGGCGCATCTGCGAACCGGTCTGCTGGATGATCTGCAACGCCTCGCCCATGCTCACGCCGGGCGCAAGGTTGAAGCTCATGCTCATCACGGTGTACTGGTTTTCGTGCGAGATCTGCGTGGGCGCGAGTCCCGGCTCCTGATGGGCGAAGGCGGCGAGCGGCACCATCTTGCCGCTGCTGCTGGCCACGTAGACCTGGTCGATGGCCGCGGGTGTCGCCGTCTGGTTGGGCAGCGCGTTCACCACCACCTTGTACTGGTTGAGGTCGGAATAGATGGTGCTGATCTGGCGCTGGCCGAAGGCGTTGTACAACGCGCCGTCGATGGTGCCGATACCCACGTTGAGGCGCGCGGCCTTGTCGCGGTCGATCACGATGTTCTGCTGCAGGCCGGCGTCGTCGACGTCGCTGCCCACGTCCTTGAGCTTGGGGTTCTTCTTCAGCTCGGCGACCAATTTGGGCAGCCAGCGAGTGAGCTCGTCGGGGTCGTCGCCCTGCAGCGACACCTGGTACTGCGCGCCCTGGCTGGTGCCGCCGCCACCGCCGAAGCTGGGCAGGTCCTGGATGGGGCGCAGGCGCACGTTGAGGTCGGGATAGCGCGCGGCCTTGGCGCTCAATCGCGCGAGCACGGCGAAGGTGTCGTCCTTGCGGCCCTGCGCGTGCGTCTTCAACTCGATGTCGAACGTGCCCGCCGCACCCTGGCGGCTGCTGCCCAGGCGCGAACCGACACGCGCGACGTCGTGGTCTTTCAGCAGCATGTCGATCAGGCGCTGCTGGCGAGCCACCGCATCCTGGAATGACACCGTCGCACCCGAGGTCGCGCGGCCACGGATCAGGCCCGTGTCCTGCGCCGGGAACAGGCCGGCCTTGACCTGACCGAACAGGAAGATGGTGATGGCGATCAGCACCAGCGGCGTCAGCGAGAACGCCAGGGCGTGCTTGAGCGAGAACTTCAGGCATCGCGAATACACGCCCAGCATGCCGGCCTGGAAGGCCTCCAGCGCCTTGCCGATGCGCGTGGTCGGCTTGTCCTGCTCGTGGCTGCTCAGGAACTGGCCGCACAGCGAGGTGGTGAGCGTCAGCGACACTAGCGCCGAGACGATGATGGCCGCCACCAGCGTGATGGTGAATTCCTTGAAGAACAGGCCGGTGATGCCGCTCATGAAAAGCAGCGGGATGAACACGGCCACCAGTGAGGCGGTGATCGACACGATGGTGAAGCCGATTTCCTTCGCGCCGGCCAGCGCCGCCTCCATGCGCGTCATGCCCTGGTCGATGTGGCGCACGACGTTCTCGATCACCACGATGGCGTCGTCGACCACGAAGCCGATGGCGATCACGAGCGCCAGCAGGGTGAGGTTGTTGAGCGTGAAGCCGAGGATGTACATCACCATCGCCGCGCCGGCCAGCGACAGCGGCACCGCCGCGGTGGCGATCAACGTGGGCGCGAGGCGGCGCAGGAACAGCGCCATGGTGAGCATCACCATCGCCAGGCTGATCAGCAAGGTGGCCTGCACTTCGTGCAGCGAGGCGCGAATGGTCGGCGTGCCGTCGAAGTACGGCGTGAGCGTGGTGCCGGGCTGCAGGTAGGCGCGCAGCAGGGGCACGGCGGCCTTCACGCGATCCACCGTGCCGATGATGTTGGCGTTGGATTGCCGGTACACGTACATCAGCACGGCCGGCTTGCCCTGGAACCAGGCGCGCTGGTAGGCGTCCTGCGTGCCGTCGTAGACCTTGGCCACATCCGACAGGCGCACCGGCACGCCCGCGTGCGAGGCGATCACCAGGTTCGCGAAGTCGTCGGCGTTGTGCAGCGAGTCGTTCGCCGTCACCGCCATGGTGGTCTTGCCGTCGGACAGGAAGCCCTGCGGCGAGGTGACGTTGGCGGCGGTGAGCGCATTGCGCAGCTGGTCGGGCGACAGGCCCAGCGCGCTGAGCTGGCGCAGGTTCACGTCCACGCGGATGGCCGGCGTCGCCGCGCCGAGGATGTCCACCTCCGACACGCCATCGAGCTGGCGCAGGCGCTGCGCGAGCAGGGAGTCGGCCACGTCGTAGAGCTCGCGCGCCGACTGCGTTTCGGAGGTCAATGCGAACGCGATGATCGGGTCGTCGTTGGGATTGGCCTTCTGGTAGCTCGGCGGCGCGTTCAGGCCGCTGGGCAGGTCCGACTGCGCGGCGTTGATGGCGGCCTGCACGTCGCGCGCGGCGGAGTCGAGGTTGCGTCCCGCCTCGAACATCAGGAACACCTGCGTGCTGCCCAGCGAACTGGACGAACGCATGGTGTCGATGCCTGGCACCTGGCCCAGGTGCCGCTCCAGCGGCGCGGCGACGGTGGAGGCCATGGTGCTCGCGCTCGCGCCGGCCTGGCTGGCCTGCACGAAGATCACCGGGAACTGCATGTTCGGCAACGCCGCCACGCCCAGCAGCGCATAGCAGATCAGGCCCACCGCGAAGACGCCCATGGCAAGCAGCGAGGTGCCGATCGGGCGGCGGATGAAGGGGCCGGAAATGTTCATGCCGTCAGGAAACCAGGAACGACGCGCCAGGCGCGAAGGTGTTCAGAGAGCCGCACACCATCTCAGGGCGCACGTACGAAGTGTCGTATATACCGCACATTGGTGGCTGAACGCATGACGGCGGATTTGGTTGATTCGTTCGGTCGTTCCCGTCAATGCGGAACAAGCCTCACCGACATTCCGGCGGAAGCGGGAATGTCGGTGAGGCTATGAGCGTGGACGGTATAGGCAGTGCCCTTAGACGTCCCTTAGTTGTTTCTTAGACGTCTAAATCCGCACCAAGCCCAGCGATGTCAGCTGCGATTGCAGCGTATCGACGGAATGCCAGGGCAGGATCGGCGAATTGGCGCGTTCGTCGGGCGGGTTCTGCAGCAGTCCGTCGGACCAGCCGCCGCAGCCGGTCAACGGCAGCAGCGGGCGATGATGGAGCCACGCCAGGCACACTTCCGAAATGGTGCCCGCGCGGCCGCCGATCACCAGGCAGGCATCGCCGGCCAGCGCCATCAACAGGTTGCGCGCATCGCCCATGCCGCAGGGAATCACCACGGTCGCCGGCCAATCCACCGCCGGCATGGTGCCGCTGGGGATGATGCTGACCACCAGGCCGCCGGCATCCACCGCGCTCTGCGCCGCATGGCGCGTGGCGGGGCTGCCGCAGCCGCTCACCAGGGTGATGCCCGCCCGCGCCAGCAGCGCGCCGGCCTGCCCGGCCAGCTCGTAGGCCTTCGAGCCCGGCTCGGCGCTGCCGAGCACGCATACCTGGGGTTTCCTCGCCATGTCCATGTCGCTCCCTTGCCTTTCAGGCGTCGATAAAAACGCGAGGGGCGCGCCGTGACGGCCGCGCCCCTCGCATGGTCCAGCCACCGCCCCTGCGCATGCCGGGCCGGTACGTTCTCACACCGCGCCGCGCGTCTGCGCACGCTCCAGCGCGCGGCGTTCGCGACGCTCGCGCAGCCAGTCGGAGAAACGCTCCATGTACAGGTAGATCACCGGCGTGGTGTACAGCGTGACCAGCTGCGAGAGCAGCAGGCCGCCGACGATGGACACGCCCAGCGGACGCCGCAGCTCCGCGCCGATGCCGTTGCCCAGCGCCAGCGGCAGCGCGCCGAGCATGGCGGCGGCGGTGGTCATCATGATCGGGCGGAAGCGCAGCAGGCACGCGCGGCGGATCGCCTCGTGCGGCTTCATGCCCTCGCGCTGCGCCTCGATGGCGAAGTCGATCATCATGATCGCGTTCTTCTTCACGATGCCGATCAGGAGCACGATGCCCACGATGCCGTCCACCGACAGGCTCATGCCGCACAGGATCAGCGCCAGCAAGGCGCCCACGCCCGCGGGCGGCAGCGTGGAGATGATGGTCAGCGGGTGGATGTAGCTCTCGTACAGCACGCCCAGCACGATGTAGATCACCACGATGGACGCGACCAGCAGCAGCACTTCGTTGGTCAGCGAGGTGGAGAACTCCGCCGCCTTGCCGATGAACTGGCCACGCACCTGCGGCGGGAAGTTGAGCTGCTGCTCGACGCCGTGGATGGCCTTCACCGCTTCGGACAACGAGTAGCCCGGCGCGAGATTGAACGAAATGGTCACCGCCGGCAGCTGCTGCTGGTGGCTCACCACCAGCGGCGCGGTGGTCACTTCCGCCGTCGCCAGCGAGGCCAGCGGAATGGTGCCGCCCGCGCCGATGATCACGCCGGTGTTGGCCACGCCCAGGCCCGTGCTGGTGGACGAGTTGCTCGACGCCACCTGGCCGAAGCTGGTGGCATTGCTGCCGGTCAGCGCGCCGCTGCCGTTGCTCTTCACCGTGAGCTGGTTGAGCAGCGCGGTGCTGGTGCGGAACTGCGGGGCCACTTCCAGCACCACGCGGTACTGGTTGAGCTGGGTGAAGATGGTGGAGATCTGGCGCTGGCCGAACGAGTCGTACAGCGTGTCGTCGATGGTCTGCACCGGCACGCCGAGGCGGCTGGCCTTTTCGCGGTCGATGGTGAGCTTGAGCGAGGTGCCCTGGTCGGCGAGATTGTTGTCCACGTCGGCCAGTTCGGGCAGCTGGCGCAGTGCCTGCGTCATCTTGGTGGCATAGCCGGAGAGCTCCGTCGCGTTCACGTCGGACATCGAGTACTGGTACTCGGTGGCCGACACGCGGCTGTCCAGCGTCACGTCCTGCACGGGTTTCAGGTACAGCGCCACGCCCGGAATGCCGGCCGCTTCCTTCTGCAGGCGCGCCACCACGTCGTCCAGGCCGTCTCGGTCGCCGCGGTCCTTCAGCACGATGCTGAGCTGGCCCTGGTTGAGCGTGGGATTGATCGAGCCGGCGCCGATGAAGGCGGCCACGCCGGTCACGGCCTTGTCGCGGCGTAGCGCCTCGGCCACGGCCTTGGTGCGCTGCTCCATCTGCGGGAAGGCGACGTTCTGGTCGGCCTGCACCACGCCGGTGATCAGGCCCGTGTCCTGCTCGGGCAGCAGGCCCTTGGGGATCACGATGTAGAGGAACACGGTGAGCACGACGGTGGCGCCCGCGATCAGCATGGTCAGGCGCTGATGGCCGAGCACCCAGTCCAGCGAGCCTTCGTACACGTTGACCAGGCGCGACCACCAGGTCTTCTTGCCGGCGGCGGCGTGGCGCTCGTGCGCGTCATCGCCTTCGGGGAGCGCGTCCGGGCGCAGCAGGTAGGCGCACATCATCGGCGTCAGCGTCAGCGACACCAGCATGGAGATGGCCACCGCGATGGTGAGCACCCAGGCGAATTCATGGAACAGGCGGCCGGTGACGCCGGGCATCAGCAGCAGCGGCAGGAACACGGCGATCAGCGACACCGTCAGCGACAGCACGGTGAAGCCGATTTCCTTGGCGCCGATCTCGGCCGCTTCCTTGCCCTCCTTGCCCTGCTCGATGTAGCGCACGATGTTCTCGATCATCACGATCGCATCGTCCACCACGAAGCCGGTGGCCACGGTCAGCGCCATCAGCGAGAGGTTGTCCAGCGACATGCCGGTGAAGGCCATCACGCCGAAGGTGCCCATCAGCGACAGCGGCACCGCCACCGACGGAATCACCGTAGCCCACAGGCGCCGCAGGAACACGAAAATCACCGCCACCACCAGGCAGATGGTGAGGATCAGGGTGAACTGCACGTCCTCCACCGAGGCGCGGATGGTGATGGTGCGGTCGGCGAACACGTCCAGATGGACGTCCGCCGGCAGCACGGCCTGCAGCTGCGGCAGGATGTTGCGGATCTGCTGCACCGTCTGCACGATGTTCGCGCCCGGCTGGCGACGGATGTCGAGCAGCACGGCCGGCTTGCCGTTGGCCCATGCGGCGAGCTGGTCGTTCTCCACGCCGTCGACCACGCTGGCCACGTCGGACAGGCGCACCGGCGCGTTGTTCTTGTACGCGATGATGGTGTTCTTGTATTCGGCCGCGTCGGCCAGCTGGTCGTTGGTGCCGATGCTGTAGGACTGCGTGGCGCCGTTGAGCGTGCCCTTGGGCGCGTTGACGTTGGCCTCGGTGAGCGCGCTGCGCACGTCTTCCATGGTCAGGCCAAGGTTGGCCAGCTGCGAGGGATTGACCTGCACGCGCACGGCCGGGCGCACGTTGCCGGCAATGGAGACGAGACCCACGCCCTGCACCTGCGAGAGCTTCTGCGCGAGGATGGAGTCCGCGTAGTTGTTCACGTCGCGCAGCGGCAGGCTGTCGGAGGTGAGCTTGAGCGTCATGATCGGCGCGTCGGCCGGATTCACGCGGTTGTACACCGGCGGATACGGCAGCGTGCTGGGCAGCGTGCCACGCGCCTGGTTGATCGCCGCCTGCACGTCCTGCGCGGCGATGTCGATGTCGCGGTCCATCGCGAACTGCAGCACGATGGTCGACAGGCCCGCCGACGAGTCGGAGGTCATCATCGACAGGCCGGAGATCTGGCCGAAGTTGCGCTCCAGCGGCGTGGTGACCAGCGACGCCATGGTGGAGGCGCTGGCGCCCGGATACTGCGTGGTCACGACCAGGCTGGGCGCGTCGATCTCGGGGAGCGCCGACACCGGCAGCTCGCGGTAGCCGAGGATGCCGAGCAGCAGCACCGCCACCATCAGCAGCGAAGTGGCGATCGGTCGTCGGATGAAGAGTGTGGAGAAGCCCATAGGTTTGCCGTCAATAAGTGGCTGTCAGCTTGCTCGCGCAATGCGTTGTCGGGGTGGCGGCGACGGCACGCGGCGCGTCCTTGCCCTGCCACCGGCGACGCAAGCCCCTGGCCTGCGCCGCCCTGTTGCCATGCGTCCGCTCAGCCGCCGCGGCGACCGCCGCCGCCCTGCTTGGCATTCTTCTTGGCCTTGTCCATCTCGGCCGGGGTCGGCGCCGCCGGCACTTCGCCCGGCTTGAGCGCCTTGACCTTGCTGCCCGGCTTGAGGCGGAACTGGCCCTCCGTCACCACCTGATCGTTGAGCGCCAGGCCCGAGGCGATCATCACGTGGCTGTCGCCCACTTCGTTGGCCACCTTCACCGGCTGCATCTTGACCGTCTGGTCCTGCTGCAGCAGGTACACGTAGTCGCCGTCCGGACCGCGCTGCACCGCCTGCGCCGGGATCACCAGGCCGCCGGCCACCGTGCGAACCTTCAGGCGCACATTGACGAACTGGCCCGGCCACAGGTCGCCCTTGGCGTTCTGGAACACCGAGCGCAGCTTGAACGTGCCGGTGGTGGTGTCGATCTGGTTGTCCACCACGTTGAGCTGGCCGTCGTCGGCGATGGTGTGCGCATCGGCGCGATCCAGCGCCAGCACTTCCAGCGGATCGCCGCCGCCCGAGGCCGAGCGCACCGCTTCCAGGTTCTGCTCGGGCAGGTTGAACATCACGTAGATCGGGTGGATCTGGGTCAGCGTGACCACGTTGGTGGTGGTGACCACCACGTTGCCCGGATCGACCTGGCGGATGCCGGCCACGCCGTCGATGGGCGAGACGATGCGGGTGTAGTCCAGGTTGACCTTGGCCGCGCGCACCGCCGCCTTGTCGGCCGCCACGCTGGCGGCGAGGTTGGCCACGTTGTTGCGGTAGGTGTCCATGTCCAGCTGGGCCACGTAGCCCTTGGCCACCAGCGCGTCGTTGCGCTTGAGCGTGCTCTGCGCGGTGGCGAGCTGCGCCTCGTCCATCTGCTGCTTGCCCACGGCCTGGTCATAGGCGGCCTGGAACGGGCGCGGGTCGATCTGCGCCAGCAGGTCGCCCTTCTTCACTTCCTGGCCTTCCTTGAAATTGATGCTGAGCATCTGGCCGCTGATCTGCGGATTCACCGTGACGGTGTTGAGCGCCTGCACGGTGCCCAGCGCCGTGAGGTAGACCGGCACGTCCTGCTTGACCACCGGCTCCACCGTCACCGGCACCGGTGCGGCGTCCTTGTCCTGGGCCGAGGCATCGCCCTGTCCCTGACCCTTGTGCTGGCCGCGGTGCTCGCCCTGCGCGCCTTCCTCGGCGGCGGGCTTGTGCAGCAAACGGAAGCCCACGGCCCCCACCACGATCACAGCCACGACGATCAGCGCGATCTTCCAAAAACGCGACATGAAAAACTCCCAGAAAGAAAGACAGGCCACCCGACCCCACCGGTGCGCTCCGCGCGCCTGACCTATGTGTCGAGTGAAAGCATAGGGTCAGATCAACGGGAATAGACAATGCCAGTTGACATGGGTGCCCTATGACCGATGGCAGGGTTTTGCCAGCTTATCGCGTCAAAATAAAGAAACTTGCATGAAATCAGAGCCGCCTTAGGCAGGGCTTGCCCGCGACACAGCGCCGCTGCACCCGACTGAAACTTGCCGCGGCCTTCGTCTATACTCGGCCAATTGCTGTCTGAACCAAAGCTAATCCGGCCCACCGGGCTGTCCTTTGATCTGTCCATTGAATTGGAGTCATTGCGTGAGCGGTTCCCTGACCAAATCCGACCAGAGCTTCATGCGCAGCTTTTCCCTGCTGATCGCGGGCCTGTCTGTACTGACTCTGGTGCTGATCGGCGGCGCCTGGTTGATCTACGACCATGAGCCGAAGGAAGTGAACCCGCAGACCGCCGCGCAGACCGAGGCGCGCATCGCGCCCGCCGGCGCCGTCTACGCCGGCGACACCGGCCGCGCCGCCATGCAGGCCGCGCAGGAAGCCGCCGCCAAGGCCGCCGCCTCGCAGGTGGCCTACGGGGGCACCACCGACGGCAAGACCATCTACGACAACCTGTGCCACAGCTGCCACACCGCCGGCGTGGCCGGCGCGCCGAAGCTGGGCGACAAGTCCAACTGGGGTCCGCGCATCGCCCAGGGCATCGACACCCTGATCAAGCACGCGACGGACGGCTACAAGGGCCCGGACGGCAACATGATGCCGGCCAAGGGCGGCAACCCGGCGCTGACGGACGACCAGGTGAAGGCCGCGGTGCACTGGATCGTGGATCAGGCGAAGTAATGGCCTGAGGGTTCAGGTTTCCGAAAACGCCGCCTTCGGGCGGCGTTTTCTTTGGGGCCATCCCCCATGCCTGCGCGAAGACTCCCGTCAGTTCGCCTCGATCCACTGCGCCGCGAACTGCCTCAACTGCGGAAAGAACGCCTCGAACGCCGCCTGCAGCGGCCGGTCCAGCCCCACCAGCACCGGCAATGCCTCCGCCACGGGGTTGGCGCGCCGCAGCCGATGGGAGATGCCATCGAACGCCGCGCCCATTTCCTCCGGCCGCGCATAGCCCGCCGGCAGCGCGTGCGCTTCCATGTAATGGCGAAAACGCAGCAGGCCCGGCGGCAACAGCGATTCATGGCGGTAAAGCAGTTCGCGCACGCCGGCCGAATACGCATCCAGCGGATGATCGCTCCAGCGCGGGAAATCGCGCGCGAGCAGATGGTCGAACCACATGTCGAGCAGAATGCCGCCATAGCGGCGGTACGGCACCGGCAACAGCGCGCGCGCCTCGACCACCACGGGATGGCTGTCGGTATACACGTCGATCGCGCGATGCAGGCGGATGCCGGCGATCACTCTGGCCGGCAAGGCCGCATCTGGCGTGCCGTGGACAAAATCGCCCATCAGCCCGCCCAGCCGCAGGAACTCGTCGTCGCCCGCCAGCAGCGTGTGCGCCAGATGGTTCATCGCCGTTCGCCCGAACGCCGGGGCCGCATGGCGGTTATCATCTTGTCCATGAATCCCGTCATCATCCCCACCCAACCCGACCACTTCCCGGAGCAGGCTGCCAGCTTCGCGCTGGACGGCCCCGCCGGCAAGCTGGAAGCGGTGAGCGACGTGGCCGTGCCCGAAGAGGCGCGCCGCGGCACCGCCATCATCTGCCATCCGCACCCGCTGCAGGGCGGCACCATGCACAACAAGGTGGTGACGATGGTGGAGCGCTCGCTGCGCGAGTCGGGGCTGGATACGGTGCGCTTCAACTTCCGCGGCACCGGCGAGTCCGAGGGCACCTACGACCACGGCAACGGCGAAGGCGACGACCTGGCCGCCGTGGCGGCCTGGGTGCGGCGGCTGCGTCCGCACGACGCGCTGTGGCTGGCCGGCTTTTCGTTCGGCAGCTATGTCTCCATCCGCAACGCCGTGCGCCTGCACGCGGATGCCCTGATCAGCATCGCGCCGCCGGCGGGCCGCTGGCCGTTCGAAGACATCCAGCTGCCCGCCTGCCCCTGGCTGGTGGTGCAGGGCGAGGAAGACGAAGTGGTCGACCCGCAGGCCGTGTTCGACTGGATCGATGGCATGGCGCACAAGCCCGAGCTGGTCCGCATGCCCGAAACCAGCCACTTCTTCCACCGCCGCCTGATGGACCTGCGCGGCGCGATCAAGCACGCCGTGCAGCCGTGGCTGCCGCCGCTGCGCCAGGACTGATGCCCCGCCCTTTCCTTCCCCGTTCGATGCCCCGCGTCCCCACGGAGCGTCTGTAGAGCCCGCCGTACCCATGAGCAACTCCGTCCTGCTCGCGCCCAGCGCGCGTTATCACGAAGGCGTCAGCGCGCACCGCTGGGAAGCCGATCCTGCCCAGCAAGCGCTGCTGCCCGAGTTCGACCGCATGCACGCCGAACTCATCGCGGCGGCGGCCAACGGCAACGGCAGCGGCCTGTTTGGACGTCTGAAATCCCTGCTGGGCAACGACGCGCGCGAAGGCGTGACGGGGTTGTACCTGTGGGGCAGCGTGGGCCGCGGCAAGACCTTCCTGATGGATATGTTCGTCGCCAGCCTGCCGCAGGGCATGGCACTGCGCCGCCACTACCACCGCTTCATGGGCGAGGTGCACGAACAGCTGCGCGAACTCGGCGAGCGGCAGGATCCGCTGCTCGAAGTCGCCGCCAACATCGCCTCGCGCTGCCGCGTGCTGTGCCTGGACGAGTTCCTGGTGAACGACATCGGCGACGCGATGATCCTAGGCACCTTGCTGCAGGCCTTGTTCGAGCGCGGCGTGACCCTGGTGACCACCTCCAACACCGCGCCGGCCAACCTGTACAAGGACGGCCTGCAACGCGCGCGCTTCCTGCCGGCCATCGCGCTGATCGAGAAGCACTGCCGCGTGGTGCAGATGATCTCCTCGCACGACTGGCGCCTGCGCGCGCTCACCCAGGCCGCGGTGTACCAGACACCGCCGGGAGCGGAAGCGGAACGCGCGCTCGCGCGCATCTTCACCACGCAGGCCGAAGGCCCGGTGCAGGACGGCGGCGACATCATCGTCAACGACCGCCCCATTCCCGTGCGCAAGCGCGCGCGCAACATCCTGTGGTTCGAATTCGCCGCGCTGTGCGAAGGCCCGCGCGCCGTGTCCGACTACATCGAACTGGCCAAGGCCGGGCCCGCCGTCATCGTTTCCAACGTACCGCAGTTCACCGTGTACACGGACGATGCAGCACGCCGCTTCGTGCTGCTGGTGGACGAGTTCTACGACCGCAAGGTGAAGCTGATCCTGTCGGCGGCGGCGCCGATCACCGAGCTGTACGACGGCGAGCGCTTGCGCGCGGAGTTTGGCCGCACGGAGTCGCGGCTGATCGAGATGCAGAGCGAGGAGTATCTCGCGAGTGAGCATTTGGCGTAGTTGAGTGGTGTTTGGACTGGCCTCAGTCCACTCCCCTCTCCCCGCCGGGGAGAGGGCTGGGGTGAGGGGCCAATCTTGCCTCGCCATTCCAAAAGAACCGTCATGCCTGCTTTCGCTTGAATGACAGGCAAAGAATGAAACGGTACCGCGAGCACCCGCCCCTCACCCCAACCCTCTCCCCGGAGGGGAGAAGGAGCAAAGTCAGCGCCCCGCGCTCACCCACCACAACTGCTAAGGTGCCCCCACCCCAGCCCATGGACTCCCCATGCCGCTCCTGCTCGCCATCGCCCTGCAACTGAGCCCCTCCGCCGGCGCGGATTTCCATGCGCGCGTCACCCAGGCCAAGCTGGCCGAGGGCGCGGCCACCGGTCCGGCGTACCAGAAGCAGATGTGGGAACGCATCGGCGATGCGACCACGGACGCCTACAAGGCCTGCCTGGCCGGCACGCAGCCGCCGGACAAGTCGCCCTTCACGCTGGTCGCCAACGTGATGCCGGATGGCCGCCTCGGCGGCATCGCGGTCCAGCCCGAGAGCCCGGTGGCCCGGTGCATGGCCAGCCACTTCGCCGGCCTCGCCCTGCCCGCGCCGCCGGGCAAACCCGCGCCCTATCCCATCGAGATCGACTTCAGCATCAAGCCGTGACCATCGCCTGTCGCAAGCCATCGCGACACGCGACATACATACATTGGCCTCATTGCGATGGGCGGAGCGGCTGGAGTAGCCTCGCACCTGATCGGGACCACACGGTCCCGTAGGGGGCAAGACGTGATGCGCACGACCACGGAATGCGGTCCGGGGCAGCACGCGGCTGGGCATCAGGCAAGCGTGCCTGCCGTTGACCTGCGTTCGGGGCAGACGACCTCGGCCGACAGTTTTGCCGTGCCCGGCTTTGATGCCGTCGTGCGCCTGGTCACGCGTTCGCTCGGCGTGCCCCTGGTGGCGCTGGTGCTCAACAGCGGCGCGGCGTACTGGTTCGCCGACGGCAACGAGGTGCCCGCCAGCGGACCGCGCGCCCTGCATCCCCTGTTTCTTCAGGCGGCGCGCAGCCTGTCGCCGCACGTGGTGCTCGACGCGCTGGACGACGAACGCCTGCGCGATGCCGTGCCGCCGCTGACGGCGGGGCCCGGCCCCATCCGCTTCTTCGCCAGCGAACCGGTGGGCACGCTCACCGGACAGCACATCGGCGCGTTGTGCGTGATGGATGCGCAACCGCGCGCGGCGCTGAGCGAAAGCGAGCAGACCGCGCTGCGCGATGCCGCCTCGCTGATTGGCACCGGCGTGGTGCTGCGCAGCTATCTGGGCCGCACCGATCCCATCACGCAGCTGCCGCACCGCTATGCGTTCTTCGACGACCTACGCAAGCACCTGCACGACGGCGCGCACCACGCCTGGGTGATGGCGGTCGACGTGGCGCCGGTGCAGCGCTTCAACGCCTTCATCCGCGCCATGGGCCATGCGTATGCGGACGAGCTGATGCGCGCCGTCGCCGCGCGCGTGCTGGCGTGGATTCCCGCCGACACGCATCTCTATCAGGTGGGCACCACACGCTTTGCCGCGGTGCTGCCGGATCACCACCTGCTCGACGACACCTCGCGCCTGGATGATCTGGTCTCGCGCCTGCGCCAGCCGTTCGATTGCCTGGGCATCCCGCTCACCATCCAGCCCGGCGTGGGCCTGCTGAAGATCAACGCCGCCGAATTGCGCGGCGGCGATCCGCTGCGGCTGGTGATGAACGCCTCCTATGCGGCGCAGCAGAGTCCGCGCGGCTGGGCCGTCTACAACCGCCTGCAGGACGAACAGCAGCGGCAGGAATTCCTGCTGGTGACCGAACTGGCGGCAGCGCTGGACGAAGGCGCGGAACTGGACCTGCATTACCAGCCGCGCATCGACCTGGACAGCGGCCGCTGCGTGGCACTGGAAGCGCTGGCGCGCTGGCACCATCCCACGCTCGGCCCGGTGCCGCCCGCGCATTTCGTGGCGCTGGCCGAACGCGCCGGCCTGATGCATTCGCTCACGCAATGGGTGATGGAGCGCAGCGTGGCGCAGCTCGCCACCTGGCATCGCGCCGGCCACGACATCAAGCTGTCACTCAATGTCTCCAGCACCGACCTTGGCGCCGACCTCGTGGGCCGCCTGCAGAACGTGGCCGAGCGCCACAAGATCGGGCTCGATGCGCTCGAACTGGAATTCACCGAAAGCACGCTGATGGAACACAGCGCGGTCACGCGCCGGCATCTCGCCGCGATCCGGCAGCTTGGCGCGGGCATCGCCATCGACGATTTCGGCACGGGCTACAGCAACCTCGCCGCGCTGCGGCAGATGCCGGCCACCAGCCTGAAGATCGACCAGTCGTTCGTGCGCGGCATGGGCACCAGCCCGCACGACGAAGCCATCGTGCGCTCCGTGGCGGACCTGGCGCGCAACATGGGCTTTCGCGTGGTGGTGGAAGGCGTGGAAACCTCAAGCATCTACCACAGCGTGCTGGGCATGGCCTGCGACGAGGCGCAGGGCTTCCATATCGCCTATCCGATGCCCTCCTGCGACGTGCCGGCGTGGCTGGCGGCGCATCAGGGCATGCCGTCGCGGCGTGCGGTGCGCTGGGGCGAATAAGGTAGCCGCAACGGTCGCCGTCACCGTCAAGTGGCGTGCATGCCCAGCTCTTCCACCATCGCCTCGCGCATCAGGTACTTTTGCACCTTGCCCGTCACCGTCATCGGGAACGCGTCGACGAAGCGCACATGGTGCGGCACCTTGAAGTAGGCCAGGTGATGGCGGCAATAGCCCTGGATCTCCGCCTCGCTCGCCTCGCAGCCTTCGCGCAGGCGGATCCACGCGCACACCTGCTCGCCGAACTTCTCGTCCGGCACGCCGAACACCTGCACGTCCTGCACCTTGGGATGGGTGTAGAGAAACTCCTCGATCTCGCGCGGATAGATGTTCTCGCCGCCACGGATGATCATGTCCTTGAGCCGGCCGACGATGGTGCAGTAGCCGGCCTCGTCGATGACCGCGAGATCGCCGGTGTGCATCCAGCGCGCCTCGTCGATGGCCTCGCGCGTGCGCGCTTCGTCTTCCCAGTAGCCCAGCATCACCGAGTAGCCGCGCGTGCACAGCTCGCCCGGCATGCCGCGCGGCACCACTTGGCCGCGCTCGTCCACCAGCTTCACTTCCACATGCGGATGAATGCGCCCGACGCTGTCGACGCGCCGCTCCAGTGGATCGTCGGTGGTCGACTGGAAACTCACCGGGCTGGTTTCCGTCATGCCGTAGGCGATGGTGATCTCGCTCATGTGCATGTCGCTCAACACGCGGCGCATCACTTCGATGGGGCATGGCGAGCCCGCCATGATGCCGGTGCGCAGCGAGCTCAAGTCGAAGCGGCCGAACTCGGGATGCTCAAGCTCCGCGATGAACATGGTCGGCACGCCATGCAGGCCGGTGCAGCGCTCCTCCTGCACCGCTTCGAGCGTGGCGAGCACGTCGAAGCCCTCGCCCGGAATCACCATGCACGCGCCGTGCGTGACGCAGGCCAGGTTGCCCAGCACCATGCCGAAGCAGTGATAGAACGGCACGGGAATGCACAGCCGGTCCTGCTCGGTGAGGCGCATGGCCTCGCCGATGAAGAAGCCGTTGTTGACGATGTTGTGGTGCGTGAGCGTCGCGCCCTTCGGTGCCCCGGTTGTGCCGGAAGTGAACTGGATGTTCACCGGGTCGTCGAAGCTCAATTGGCTTTCCACCTCGCGCAGGCGCGCCATCGCCTGCGCATCGGCGCGCGTCGCCAGTGCGTGCCACGTGCGCGTGCCCGGCGCCGCTTGCTCGTCCAGCACGATGACCTCGCGCAACGACGGCAAGCGTTCGCATTGCAGATCGCCGGGCATGGCCAGCGCGAGTTCCGGCGCCAGCTCCATCAGCATGTCCAGGTAATGCGATGCCTTGAAGCGTCGCGGCAGCACCAGCGCGCGGCAACGCACCTTGTTGAGTGCGTATTCCAGTTCGTGCAAACGATACGCAGGGTTGATGTTGACCAGAATCAGCCCGGCCTTCGGCGCCGCGAACTGCAGCAGCACCCACTCGGCGCGATTGGGCGCCCAGATGCCAATGCGGTCGCCGCGCTCCAGGCCCAGCGACAGCAAACCCGCGGCGACGCGCTCGACCTCGGCGTGGAATTGCCGGTAGTTCATGCGCACACCCTGCGATCGCACCACCAGCGCCGGGCGCTCCGGATACGCAGCCGCGATGCGGTCCAGCAGCACCCCGATGGTGTCGCCCAGCAGCGGCTGAGAACTCACACCGTGGACGTAGCTCGCAGCGGGCATGGCAGGGTTTCCTGGGAGCGGAAATCGAGCATAGCACCGGGTTTGCGGCGGCGGCGGCGCTATCGACCTTGGTCGGAAGCGGCCCGCTGAACGGCCCATCCGCTGCGCTTCGCCAACGCGGGCTTGCTAGGATCGAACCACCACTCGCGGAGACATCCCATGCGCCTGACCTCGCTTGCCCTGGCCCTCGCCACTGCCCTCGCCGGCACCGCCCACGCCGCCGACACCACGCAACTCGTGCAGGGCGAACTTCCTCAGGTCACCGCATGGCGGCGCGACATCCACCAGCATCCGGAACTCAGCAACCGCGAAACGCGCACTTCCGCCCTGGTCGCCGCGCAGCTGAAAAAGCTGGGGCTGGACGTGCACACGGGCATCGCGCATACCGGCGTGGTCGGCATTCTCAAGGGCGGCAAGCCGGGGCCGAAACTCGCCATCCGCGCCGACATGGATGCGCTGCCCGTCACCGAAGAAGTGGATCTGCCGTTCGCCTCGAAAGCCAAGGGCGAATACCGCGGCAAGCAGGTCGGCGTGATGCATGCCTGCGGCCATGACTCGCACACGGCGATGCTGCTCGGCCTGGCCACGGTGCTGGCCGGCATGAAGAAGGATTTGCCGGGCGAGGTGATGTTCGTGTTCCAGCCCGCCGAAGAAGGCGCGCCGGCCGGCGAACAAGGCGGCGCATCGCTGATGCTGAAGGAGGGCGTGTTCCGCGACTTCAAGCCCGACGCCATGTTCGGCATGCACGTGGTCAGCTCGCTCAACGTCGGCACGGTGGCGGTGCGCCCCGGCCCGACCATGGCGGGCTCGGACTGGTTCAAGCTGGTGGTGCACGGCAAGCAGACGCACGGCGCGATGCCGTGGAACGGCGTGGACCCCATCGTCACCTCCGCCGAGATCATCAGCGCCGCGCAGACCATCGTCAGCCGCAAGCTCAACATCGGCGATCTTCCCGCCGTGCTCAGCTTTGGCATCGTGGAAGGCGGCGCCCGCTACAACATCGTGCCTGACCAGGTGGAACTGCAAGGCACGCTGCGCACCTTCGATGCCGGCATGCGCCAGCAGGCGATCGACAACCTGAAAAGCATCGCCGGGCACATTGCCGAAGCCAATGGCGCCACGGTGGATGCGCAGATTCCCGTGGGCGACAGCAACCCCGTGCTGGTCAACGATCCCGCGCTGGCCGCGCGCGTGCGCGGCAGCATCGCCAAGGCCATCGGCGGCGACCATGTGATCGAGGCCAAGCCGTGGATGGCCTCAGAAGATTTCGCTTATTTCGCCAAGGAAGTGCCCAGCGTGTACTTCTTCGTCGGCGCCACGCCAGCGGGACAGGATGCGCTGAAGGCACCGGCCAACCATTCGCCGAAGTTCTTCATGGACGAGGGCGCGATGAAGATCGGGATGGAGTCGATGTTGCAGGCGACGCTGGATTATCTCAACGGGCCGAATGCCTGACTGTCGAGGCGCGGACCGTCCCCATCCACGTCCAGCCCGATAGTCCTCACCGTCATTCCCGCGAAAGCGGGAGGCGCTTTTCAACAGCCGAAGGGCTGGTCATCCAGCGACTTTGCTTTTCACCGCAAAATCCAAAGGCAAAGACACTAGATTCCCGCCTACGCGGGAATGACGGTGAGGGAAACCCGATGCCTTCGGATGAATGACCCTTTACCAAAAACACGCGCCCGGCCCCCAAACTGTTCTGGACCAGCCTGGAAACCGGGCGACATGCCCCCTCTCAGTGCGCCACGTAGCTCGCGGTGAGCTGCACGTTGGCGAAGGTCTTCACGCCGTTCACGCGCACGTACCACGTGCCCGCGGTGGGCGTGGTCTGCATGATCGTCTCGTTGTTGGTGTTGGGCTTCACCGACGAGTAGTCGGCATTCGAGCCATTGGCCGCCACCGGCACGTTCGCCTTCGCATACAGGGACACGTCGCCGGTGCCGCCGAGGGTGCGGATGGTGAGGTTGGTGGCGTTGGCCGGCACGGTGATGCTGTAGATCAACGACGTGCCCGCACTGCCTGAAGCAGAGACCGGCGTACCGGACGTCAGCGTGACCGGCAGTGCCGTCATCGATGCGTTCAGTGCCGCCTGCACCGCGGCATTGGCGTCGACGATGCCGCTGCCGAAGGCCACGCCTTCGTTCACCGGGAACGCGCGCGCCGAGGAGATCAGCGCCTCCTGGATCTGCAACGGTGTCAATGCCGGCAGGCCGGCGGCCTTCACCGCGCTGATCATCAGCGCCACCACGCCCGAGACGTGCGGCGTCGCCTGCGAGGTGCCGGCCATGCCGCCGTAGGTGGGATCGACCGGCGTCGTGGTGCCGGTGTTGAGCGTGGACCACACGAAGCCCGCGTCCGGCTTCGTCCCCTGGTTGGGATCGTCGTTCGCGTAGATGCCGCCGCCCGGGCCCGCGAGCGATACCAGGCTGCCGTAGTTGGAATAGAACGCGCGCTTGCCGGTGATACCCACCGACGACACGGTGATCACGCCCGGGCAGCTCGACGGCGAGTATTTGGCCGTGTTGTCGGAGTCGTTGCCCGCGGCCACCACCACCGTGACGCCGCGCGCGATGGCGCCGGCAATCGCGGTGCCGAAGGCGTCCGTCGCCTCGCACACGCCGGGGCCGCCCAGGCTCATGCTGATCACCTGCGCGGGGTTGGGATTGGCCGGCATGTTGGGCACCGAACCACCAGATGCCCAGGTGATAGCATCGGCGATGTCGGAGGTCGCGCCACCGCAATGTCCCAGCGCGCGCAGCGGCAACACCTGCGAACCCGGCGCCGCGCCCGTCACGCCCACGCCGTTGTTGGTGATCGCGGCGATGGTGCCGAACACATGCGTGCCGTGCCAGCTGCTGTTCTCTACGAGCTGGCAGTTCATCGCGGCAGTGGTCCAGTCGCCCGTGTCCCAGCCGCCGGGCACGCGGCCATCGGCGGCGCGGCCGGAGGTGGCGGCATCGGTGATGAAGTCGTAGCCCGCGTTGGCCAGCGCCAGGTTGAGGTCCGGATGCTGCGTCACGCCGGTATCGATCTCCGCCACCACTACGCCGGTGCCGTCGTAGTTCGGCCATACGGCGGACGCGTTGCTGCCGCCGTAGTTGGCATAGCCGGTGGTGTCGCGGCCAATGGTTTCCACCGTTCCCGTGCCCGGGCGCATATGCCACTGGTAGGAGAAGTACGGATCGTTCGGCGTGCTGGTGCCGACGGCCGAGGCCTTGATCGCGCTGAGCGGGATGTCCTTGACGATATGCATGCGCACGTCGGGCTCGACGTGGGCAACAGCAGGGTCGGCAGCGATCTGCTGCATCAAGGCCAGGGCCTCGCTGCGGCTCAGCTTGCGGCTGGTGCGTACCACATCGGCGCCGATGCCGAGCTTGCGCTTCCACTGCACGTTCACCGCCTTCGACGGCGTAGCCTTCAGCGAGGCCGCATCGAGCTTCGCCCGCGCCACGGCCACGCCAACGTTCTGTTCGACCGCCTTGCCGCTGCTGCGCTCGGTGGTGCCGTTGCGGTAGGTGACGATGAAAGCGTCGATGGTGTCATTGGCGCCCAGGGTGGACGCATTGATGGTCGCACCAGTGCTGGTGACGATGGATGCGGCCTGCGCCGCGGAAAAACCCAGTGCCGCGGCCAGTACGGCCACGCGGCAGACATTACGGATGTTCATGCACGACTCCCGACAGGATGTGTGAGCAGGCCGGGACGCCCGGCCGGGCGCCCCGTTGCGTTACGCGCCGACCGTTACCAGCTGAAACCGCCGCCGACGCCGACGGATGTTTCGGAACCCGACACCGACGCGCCCACCGACACGCTGGCGTGGTTGCTGTTGAAGGCGCGCTGATAGCCGACCGCGAACGCGCCCTGGCCGTTGTAGTTGCCGGCACCGAAACCGACGCGGTTGTCGCCGGCGAGGTTGGAAGTGTTCGCGGTCATCTGCGCCATCGCCGAGCCCATCGCACCCACGCGGTCCAGGCGCTGGTTGACGTTGTTGAACTGGTCGTTCATCTGCTGCCGCAGCGCACCGATGCCGGAGTTGGCGTCGTAGTTGGCAATGGCCTGGTTGGTATAGGCGTTGGCAGAGTTCAACGTCTGCTGCGCGGAGGCATCGGTATAGGTTTTGGCCGTCTGCAGCGCCTGCGTGACCTGTGCGCTCACCTGTCCCACGTTGGCGGCATCGGTGGCGTTGACGCCGGCGGCCACATTCACGATCTGGCGCTGGTTGGTCGCCGTGCCCACCGACACCGTGTTGGCCGCATTCGCCACCGAGCCCTGACCCAGCGCCACCGCATTCGTCGCAGTGGCCTGCGCGCCCTGGCCAAGGGCGGTGCCCGAAGCTGCCGTTACCGAAGCGCTCTCGCCCACCGCCACCGCATTGGTCGCCGCTGCCGCGATGGTGCTGTTGGCGCCCACGGCGGTACTGCCATCCGCGTTCACCTTGGCATTGCCGCCGAAGGCGGTGTCGTTGGGGCCGTGCGCCAGTGCGCCGCCACCGACCGCGGTGCCGTTGTCGCCGGCCACGCCCGTGCCCACCGCCGCGCCATTGCCGATCGCCACCGCGTTGCTGCTGTTGTTGACGCTGGCTGCACCGGCGCCGCTGGCAGCGAACGTCGTCGGCATGCCGCCACCGCCGGAAGGCAGTGAGGCAATCTGCTGAGATAGCGTGTTGTACTCGGTGTTGAGGTTCGACACGCTGCTGCTGAGCGTGGACAGCGTGCTGTTGATGGTGCTCGTTGCGTTCGACAGCGCACTATTGATGCTGCCTGTAGCGCTGGCGAGCTGACTCATGTTCACCGCATCCGTGTCCGCCGTGCCGGCGGCCACATTGATGATCTGCCGCTCGCCGCCCGCCGTGCCCACCGACACCGCGTTGGCGCGATCGGCCAAGGACCCGGCGCCGAGCGCGACGGCGTTGCTGGCAGTGACGACGGCATTGGTGCCCAGCGCCACGCCGCTGTCGCCCGTTACCGTGGCGCCGTAACCCAGGGCCATCGCATAGCCGTTGGCGGTCGACGTCACTGCGCCGCTGCCGATCGCCACATCACCCGCGCCTGCGGCGTACGCGCCGGAACCGGTGGCGACGGCATAGTCCCCTTCCGCATCCGCGTTGTAGCCGTTGGACAGGCTCTGCACGCCATTGGCGATGGCGTTGTTGCCAAACGCTTGCGATTGCGCACCCGCTGCGGACGCGCTCACGCCCAGCGCCATGGCCTGGTTGGCGGTGGCGCTGGATGAGGCGCCGATGGCCATGGTGTCGCTGATGGTCGGGTAGCTCGTCACCGCTTCGGTACCGCGTTGCGCATCGCCGGCCGTCGCGCCATTGCCAATGGCCATGTTGCGCGTGCCAAAGCCGCCGCCCGCCCATGCATTGGTGCCCAGCGCGACGTCCTGCGTGTTCTGCGCAATGGCGCTGTTGCCCAGCGCCACGGCATCGGTGCCGTACGCCACACTGTTCACACCGACGGCGGTGGCATTGGCCTGCGACTGCCCCGGCGGATTGGCAAGCGCATGCTTGCCGATGGCCACGCTGCCGTCGCCACCGGCAATCGCCTTGTTGCCTACGGCGACGCCGCCGCCGATGGTGGAGTCTTCGCCCAGCCCGTCCTGGGATTCATTGCCGCTGGCATAGGCGCCAGCGCCGAGGGCCACGGTGTAGTCGCCGAACGTATAGGCTCCCGAGCCCAGGGACACCGAGGCAGCGCCCAATGCCCATGCCGGATTGCTGCCATTGCCCTTGCTGTACGCGCTACCCATGGCGATGGCGCCCGCAGCTACCGCGTAGGTACTGGCGCCCACGGCAATGGAGCCATCGTTATAGCCAATGGCACGCGTACCGATGCCGATGGCATTGATGCTGCCCTGCGCCACGCCGGCGCCACTGCCGATGGCAACACCCGCGGAGCCTCCGTAGGAAATGGCGTTGTTGCCAATCACCACGCTATTGCTCACCAGCTGTGCAACACCGCCGCTGCCCGTTGTTTCCACTGCTTCAGCGGCATTGCCGATCACCACGGTCCCGGAAGAATTAGGCCCCGAGTACGCACCGCCGCCGTTGCCATTACCCGCAGCGATGACCACGCTGTTGGCGCCCTGCGCCTGCGCACCCGCACCGAGCGCGGTCGAACCCGCACTCGCGCCGAGTGCGCCAGAACCCACGGCCACGGCATTGCTGCCGGAGGCTATCGCACCGGCGCCGATCGCCGAGCCGTAGGACGCCTGCACGCTGGCGCCATAACCCATCGCCGTGCCCTGCGTTATCACCGTCGGCGTCGCCGCCATGCTACCCACGAACGCGGTCGCTCCCACGGCCGTGGATTGCGTCGATGCATACATCGACACACCCTGGCCGATCGCCGTGTCCTGCCGGTAGAAGCCGGATAACGTCGTGCCCGCGTACGAAAGATTGGTGATGCTCGCGCCGGAGCCCATCACCACGCTGTTGGAAATCGCCGTGTCGGATGCCGAGTTGCCGACAACGACCGAGCCGGAGCCCGTGGTCGTCGCACCCGTGCCCAATGCCATGCTGTTGGAGAGAGTCGCGGAGGCACTGTTGCCCAGCGCCATCGAGCCACTGCCCGTTGCCTGCGCACCGTCGCCCAGCGCCACGCTGTTGGCGCCGCTCGCCGTGGTGGCCGTGCCCGCTGAATTCGCACTGCCGATGGCGGTCGCGTAATTGCCCGTGGATTGCGCACCCTGGCCCAGCGCGATGCCGTTGGTGTTGCTGGCGTTGGCCGCCGTACCCAGCGCCATGGCGCCCGCGCCGGTGGCCTGCGCCGCCTGGCCCACCGCGATGCTGGTGTCGGTGGCGGCGTTGGCGCCGTCGCCCAGCGCCACGCTGTTCGTGCCTGTCGCCACGGCTGACGTGCCGACGGCGGTGGCCGCATTGCCCACGGCGTTCGCGCCATTGCCCACCGCTTCACCGTTGTCGCCCTGCGCCTTCGCGCCGGTGCCCAGGGCCGTGCTGTTGGCGCCATTGGCCGTGGCATTGGCGCCCAGCGCCACCGCGCTGTTACCCACCGCATTGGCGGCGCTGCCGACGGCCGTGCCGTTGTCGCCCTGCTCTTGCGCGCCCGCGCCGATGGCGGTGCCGTTGCTGCCCGAAGTCACCGCGCCCGAACCCACCGCCGCGTCGTTGCTGCCGTTGACCGCGGCATTCGTGGTGCCGCCGCTGGCGGGACCGGAGATCGCCACCGCGCCGGTGGGATCGACCACCACCGTGGTGCTGCCCGTGGCCGCCGTCGGCGTGGGCGGCGTGGCGGCGGGCGGCGTCACCGCGGCATGGGCCGCGTGCGTGCCGGCGATACCCAGCGCCAGCGCGCCGACCACGGCGAGTTTGCGCGCGCTGCGCTGCCGCCCCTTGCCCGCCATACGCACGAGTTCGGAAGCTACCACCACGGCGCCGAGCGCCGCGTTCCAGACCTTGCTGTAAATCGTATTCACCCGATTTTCTCCCCAATGGCCGCTGGTTGCGCCGCCGCTCCCACGGCACACGCCACCCAGCCTCCCCACGGCCGATGACGCCAACGCTCACCCGCGACAAGCCTTGAAATAGGACGTGCAGACGTCCCGTTGCCTTGATGCCGTCCGGAGATTCAGCGAGCGCCACGGGCAAGTCACGCACGCTCCCACACCAGCAGCACGCAGCTCCCGAACCTCACCGAAATTTGCGCTTGCTCACGCGGCGCAGGCGCGGAAGAATGCTCGACAGGTCGCGTCCTCCGATGGAAGTCGGAAAAAAACGCGTTGGCAGTGGGCAGTTTTTGGGGGAGCGAGTGACCGTTCCAGCACTACGGACCATCAGGGAATGGCTGGACCGTGCACCGACAAAGGACCCTGTCGACCGTTTGAATGCACGCTTCATCCAGATCCTGATGATCGCGACTGGATTGCAGGCGCTGTTGGTGCGCGTGTACTACATGCTCGCCGAACCCGAAGCGGCGTTTCCCGCCGTGTGGTCCATCGCGGACGTGGCCGACCTCGGCGCGGACATCGGCATCCTGCTCGGCGCCTGGATTGGCGTGATGATGATCCGGCGTGGCCGCTTCAATCGCGGCATCCAGTTTTTCCTGTGCGTCTACCTGCTCACGCTGGCGGCCAACTTCGCCACCACCGGCTACCGCCACGCGCCGCCCGATCCCACGCCGACCCTGCTGCTGGCCATTGGCGGCGTGGTGCTGGGGCGACGCACCTTGTGGACGGTCTACTTCGCCATCATCGCCTGCTTCGCGCTTGGCCAGCTCGGCGACGCATGGTGGCTGCCGGGAACCAAGCAGAATTTCTGGTGGTACTTCCACGCACTGCCGATGCTGGTGGTGGCCTACCTGATGGTGGCTTTCGCCATCGACTGCACGACGCGCGCGCTGCGCCAGATGCTCTCCGAGGCATTGCAACGCGGCGAGGCGCTGGCGCAGGCCAACGTGCTGCTGAAAAACGAAATGGAAGAGCGCGAGCGCACCCAGCACCAGCTGATCCACTCGCAGAAGCTCGACGCCATCGGCCGCGCCGCCAGCGGCGTGGCGCACGATTTCGACAACGTGCTCAATGTGGTGCTGGGCTACGCCTCGCAGCGCGAACAGCTGGCGGACCTCGGCACACCGGCCCTGCTCAACGCCATGCAGGGCATCGAACTGGCGGCGCTGCGAGCGCTCACCATCAGCCGCAAGCTGCTCAATTTCAGCCGGCAGGAAGTGGGCGTGAGCCAGGTGTTCGATGCATCCGCGGCGGTGACCGAACTGACACCCATGCTGGACCAGCTGCTGGGCATCTATATCCAGCTCGAGATCCGCACTCCGCCCGAAGGTCCGCTGCTCAAGCTCGATCGCAGCCAGTTCGAGCTGATGATCCTCAATATCGCCGCGAACGCGCGCGACGCCATGCCGGAGGGCGGCAAGTTTTCCATTCACCTGGACATCGACAGCGACGCGCACATGCTCAAGCTCACCCTGGCCGATTCGGGCATGGGCATGAGCGAGGAGGTGCGCGCGAAGGTATTCGAGCCGTTCTACACGACCAAGCCCTTCGGACGCGGCACGGGCCTGGGGCTTTCCGTGGTGGCGACGATGATTGCCAACGCGCATGGCAGCATCGAGGTGAACAGCGCGCCCATGGAGGGGACGGCGTTTGTCATTCGCCTGCCGATTCATGCTGGCGAGGCGGCGGTGTCAGGGGCGATGGATTTTCAGACGTCTGTATAAGCGCCCGTTCAAGAACTCGCGTAAACGTTTGTGTCCCTCACCGTCGTTCCGGCGTAGGCCGGAATCCAGTGACGTTATCGTGCGATTTTCGCGAGAACACCAAATGCCTAGACATCGTGCGATAACCGGTCTCTTCGCCACTGGATTCCGGCCTGCGCCGGAATGACGGTGAGGGGAATGAACTTTGCGGAGACGCGGAGACTTTGAAAGCTCCGACCGCGCCAAAACCTCAAGAATCCCCCGCAAACAGGTAACCCTGACCACGCGAAGTAAGCAGCGGCAGCGGCTGGCCCGCGGCGTCCTGCGCCTTGCGGCGCAGGCGATGCACCATCATTTCCAGGCGGTGTGGATCGAACTCGTAGATGTCCGAGGTGAGCGCGCTGATGAGTTTTTCGCGCGATACCGGCTCGCCGCGCACGGCCATGAGCACGCGCAGGATGCAGCGCTCCGGCGCGGTCAACGGCAAGGCGTGCCCTGCGGGCGTCACCAGGCACCAGTCATCCGTATCCAGGCGCCAGCGCCCCAGTCCAGCCGATGGCGCCACCGGACCACCGGCGCCGGACGCACCCGCGAGGCGACGCGCCACGCTGTGCAGCGTGGCGGCAAGCACTTCGATGTTCACCGGCTTGTTGAGAAACGCGTCGGCGCCGCGCGTAAGCGCCGTCACGTGATCGTCCATGCCGGTGTTGCCGGTAAGCATGACGATGCCCAGCGTGGAGATTTCGCGCAGATGCTTCACCACGTTGAGGCCGCTTTCGTCCGGCAGGCCGATGTCGAGCACCACCATGTCGAAACGGCGGGTGAGCATGTGGCGGTACAGCTCCGCCGCCGATCCCGCACCCGTGATCTGGAAGCCGAAGTAGCGCAGGCCCGGAATGATGATGCCTTCGCGCAGCTGCGCATCGTCTTCCAGTACGCCGACATGCCATGCGCGGTCGAGCGTTCGGGCGGTCATTTTCGGGGCTCCATCGTTCATGCAGTACGGCGTCGGCAGGGCTGAGATTCTTCCAACACTCTGCGGTCGCGACATCCGTTCCGTCAACAGCGTTGCGCGATCTTTTTTCATTTCGCTGCCTGGCGCACAAGGACTTGCGTGCGCGTGCGTGGGCTGCGTGAGCAAGTGTGAGGAACAGTGGGGGTAGGTGCGTGTGTTGTGCGGTGCGTCTGGTGAAAGCTGAGTTCAAGCCGTCGTCCGGCTGGCACGTCGCCGCTGCAGACCAGGGGATGTCTCGCGCAACGAGGCATGGGGAACTCGGGATCGTCGCTAGCTGACCGTGCCTGGTGAAGCGCCCGACCGGCGCGATTCGAATCCGGAGCCACGCCGGCTCCACGCATTCCGGGGAACCAAGATGTCCAGCCGCATTCGCAACACCCACGCAAAATCCATTCTGCCGATGGCGCTTGCGCTGGCCTTCGGCCCGCTGGCGGCGCACGCGGCGACAGCCGACTGGGCGCCCACGCGCAGCCATGCCGCGTTGCTCAAGACCGTCACCACATCGCCGGCTGCCGCGGGCCGTGCGGCCGTGACGCGCACCAGCTACGCCATCAATCGCCACGGCCTGCCGCAGGTGCAGTCGGCGGTGACGCCGCTGGACAACACCAAGGCGCTGCATGTGGCGGTGAGCCTGAATCTGCGCAATGCCGAGCAGCTGCAGGCCTTCATCAAGAACGTGAACACACCAGGCAATCCGTCGTTCGGCAAGTTCCTCACGCCGGCGCAGTTCAAGGCCGCCTATGCGCCGACCGATGCGCAGGTACAGGCGGTGGTCGCGCATCTGCGCAAGTCGGGCTTTACGCAGGTATCGGTGTCGCCGAACAACCTGCTGGTGTTTGCCGACGGCAATGCGTCCGCGGCCTCCACCGCGTTCAACACCACCATGAAGACCTACGTCGACAACGGCAAGCAGCGCTTTGCCAACGACAGCGACGTGATGGTTCCGCAGGCGCTCGGCGGCATCGTGGGTTCGGTGATCGGACTGCAGAACATCGAGCACAGGCATCCGATGAACTTCCTCGGCAGGCCCGTGACGCAGACGGCCCAGGCCACCACGCAGGGCACGCCCGTCAACGTGACGCACACGCCCACCGAGTTCCCAACCATCTACAACGCCGGCAGCACGCCCACCGCGTTCAACACCACGGTGGGCATCGTGACCTGGGGCGATCTCACGCAGACGCGGGAGGATCTCAACACCATGACCTCGGCCATGGCGATGGCGCCGGTCAACGTCAAGGTGGTGCCGGTCACACTGGGCAATCTCGGCGAAGTCGATTTCTCCGACGATCCGAACTCCGATACGGAATGGAACCTTGACTCCCAGTCCATCATCGGCACGTCGGGCGGCGTCAAGCAGCTCGTGTTCTACACCGCGGCCAACGGCAAGTACGGCGCGGCGGATGAAGAGCTGACCGACGCGGGCATCACCGCGGCCTACAACCAGGCCGTGGTCGACAATCTCGCCAAGGTGATCAACGTGTCGCTGGGCGAGGACGAAACCATCGCCAACCAGACCGGCACGCAGGCCGCGGACGACGCCATCTTTGCCCAGGCCGTGGCGCAAGGTCAGACTTTCTCCGTCGCGTCCGGCGACCAGGGCGTGTACGTCACCACCAACGGCGAATTCGAGACCAACGCCGGCGGCCCGCTGGCGGGCTTCAATCCGGCTACGTATTCCGTGAGCGAGCCGGCCACCTCGCCCTACGTCATCGCCGTGGGCGGCACCGAACTCACCACCAATGGCGGTGCGTGGGCCGGCGAAACCACCTGGAACGACGGCGTGCAGGATGCCGGCGACGGCAACAACCGCATCTGGGCCAGCACCGGCGGCAAGAGCCTGTTCGAAACCGCGCCCGCATGGCAGGCGCAGCAGCTTGGCGCCTCGGTGCGCCAGGTGCCGGACATCGCCTTCGATGCATCCTCCTATACCGGCGCGCAGATTTTCATCGGCGGCCAGCGCTACACCGTCGGCGGCACCAGCCTCGCCTCGCCGATCTTCGTGGGCGTGTTCGCGCGCGTGCAGACGTATGCGAACAACAGCATCGGTTTCCCGGTCAGCCTGATGTATCGCGATTTCCCCGGCAACGCCGCAGTGCTGCATGACGTCACCTCCGGCAACAACGGCGTGTCCTACCAGGGCAAGCAATACGGCTACAACGCCGCGGCCGGCTGGGACTTCACCACCGGCTACGGCTCGCTGGACATCGGCAAGTTCAACCAGCTCGCCTTCACCTGGGGCAATGGCAGTCCGGCAACCACCAATCCGCCGGTGACGCCGACCGCGCTGACCAATGGCGTCACCGTCTCGGCGCAGGGCCAGGCAGGCGCCAGCACGCAGTTCATGCTGGTGGTTCCGGGCGGCACGACGACGCTGTCGTTCCGCACCGCAGGCGGCAGCGGCGACGTGTCGATGTACGTCAAGCGCGGAAGCGCCGCGAGCGCGAGCTCGTACGACTACATGTCCGCCCGCCCGAACAGCAACACGGAAAGCGTAGTCGTGCGCAATCCCACGGCGGGCGTCTACTACGTGACCCTGACCAGTCCCGGCGTGTTCACCGGCGTCGCCCTGCTCGGTTCCTACCAGTAAGGCAGCGGCGCTTCGCGCAGGCACGCGCAGAAAGAGTTTCTCCGGCCTGCATCCCGGGAGAGAGGCAGGCCGGTCATCCATAAGAACCGGAATGGACGTCTATCCGTCCGAATGATCCGCATGCGCTGGATTCGGGGATCGACGCACGCCGGACGAAGATCATCGGGGAGCATCATGAACAAGGTATACAGCAAGATCTGGAACAGGACGTTGGGCCGGCTGGTCGTGGCGAGCGAACTTGCCCGGCGTCCGGCGGGTGGCGCGCGGACGCTCGCGGTGGGTGTCGCGCTCGCGGCCCTCATGCTCGGCATGCCCGGAATCGCGGCCAGCCAGACCACGCAGGTGTCCAGCCCGGCCGACCCGTATTTCTCCGCCGACGGCGCCGGTGACGGCAGCGACTCGGCGCAATCGATGGGCAGCTACAGCGTGGCGGCCGGCGCCTATAGCGCCGCGATGGGCGTGCAGAGCATGGCCATGGGTTATGCCAGCTATGCCAACGACGACTACGCTACCGCCGTGGGCGGAAGCGCGCTGGCATACGGCATCGGTTCGTCCGCCTTCGGCAACGGTGCGACGGCGGGCTTCTCGTTGGGCGGCAGCTTCAACTACGCCACGGCCATCGGCTTCAGCGCCAATGCCGGCAACTACTACGCCATCGCCTCGGGCGCCAACGCACAGGCCACTGGCCTGAGCAGCGTGGCCATCGGCGGCTACGTGGTGGACTCCAGCGGCAACGTCAAGTCATTCGACAATTCGAACAACCCGGTGGCCGCCGTCGCCTCGGGCGACTATGCGATCGCCGTAGGCCCTGGCGCGCAAGCCATCGCCCATGGCGCCACGGCGCTTGGCGTGGGCGCGAAGGCAACGCAGCAGAACACGGTGGCTATCGGCAACAGCGCCAACGCGACAGGCACCGACTATGCGGTTGCCGTGGGCACGGCCGCGCAGGCGACAGGTGACGCTGCCGTCGCCATCGGCGCGCAGTCCAATGCCGCCGGCACCTACGCCACGGCCGTTGGCCTGCAGGCACAGGCGCTCGGTACCGGCGATACGGTGGTAGGCCTTGGCGCAGGCGCCAACGGCGACTATGCGGTGGTCAACGGCTTCGCCGCCGTCGCTACCGGCACGCAGGCCGTCGCTGTCGGCGCGGGTTCCTATGTCACGGCGGACAACGCCATCGCACTCGGCGCCACCGCGCAGGTAAGCGCTGCGCAGGGCACGGCGCTGGGCACGGCGGCTTCGGTGACCGCCAGCAACGCCGTCGCGCTCGGCGCCGGTTCGCTGGCCGATCGCGCCAACGCGGTGTCGGTCGGCACGGCGGGCGGCGAGCGGCAGATCATCAACGTGGCCGCCGGCACGGCGAACACGGATGCGGTGAACGTCTCGCAGCTCAACCAGGCGATTGCCGGCGTGTCCGGCGGCGGCAATCCGTTGGCGGTGGCCTACGACGACAACACCAAGGCCGGCATCACGCTGGCCGGCAATGGCGGCACGCAGCTCCACAACGTTGCCAACGGGGTGGCGGCGATGGATGCGGTGAACATGAGCCAGCTCACCAACGCCACCAACAGCATGAACACTGCGCTGTCCAGCGCGACCAACGCCATCAACGGCACGCTGTCCTCGCTCAGCAGCAGCGTGTCCAATCTCAACAACGAGTACAACTCGCTCAGCCAGCAGATCGCCTCACTGCCGTCCGGCGGTGGCGGCATGCCGACGACGTTCGCCGCCAGCGGCGCCGCTGCGGCCAGCGTCAACAACAGCAGCAATGCGGTGGCGATCGGCAATGGAGCAGCGGTGGGCACGGCCGGCGACAACGGCACCGCGGTCGGTGGCGGCGCACTGGCGCACGGCCCCAACGACACCGCCTTTGGCGGCAACGCCAAGGTGAACGCGGACGGCAGTACCGCCGTGGGCGCCAACAGCACCATCGCGGCAGCGGCGACCAATGCGGTGGCAGTGGGCGAGAGTGCCTCCGTCACGGCGGCCTCGGGCACGGCCATCGGCCAGGGCGCGCAAGCCACCGCGACGAATGCGGTGGCGCTGGGCCAGGGCTCGGTGGCGGATCGCGCGAACACGGTTTCAGTGGGCAGCGTCGGCAACGAACGCCAGATCACCAACGTCGCCGCCGCCACGGCATCCACCGATGCGGTGAACCTCGCCCAGATGCAGGCGAGCATCAACAGCTCGGCGCAGGGCGCCGTCCGTTACGACACCAACAGCGATGGCAGCACCAACTACAGCAGCGTAACGCTGGGCAACGGCGGCGCAAACGGTACGGCCATCCACAACGTAGCGGCGGGCACAGCCGCCACCGACGCCGCCAACGTCGGCCAGGTCAGCGCGCAGGTCACGCAGGCGCTGCAGACGGCCAAGACCTATACCGATGCCTCCGCGCAGCAGACGTTGAACTCTGCCAATGCGTACACCAACCAGGCGATTGCCAACTACGACGCCAACTCCGGCATCGGTGCGCTGCGGCAGCAGATGAACGACCAGTTCACCCAAATCAACAAGAAGATCAACGACCAGGGCGCGATGGGCGCGGCATCGACGCAGATGGCGATCAACGCCGCGGGCGCCACGGGCATCGGCCGCATCTCGGCGGGCGTGGGCTACCAGGGCGCGCGGTCGGCGCTTTCGGTGGGCTACGCCGCGCCGATCGGCACGGCGGCCCATATCAGCGTGGGCGCCACCACCAGCGGATCGCAGACGTCGGTGGGCGCGGGCTTCGGCATCGACCTGTAACGAGCACGCAGCGGCGATATACCCTGGTCGCCGCTTTTTCCGCACCCCCGGCCTGCATGGCCGGGGGCTTTTTTGGACGGCCAAACCCCGGCTCACTGCATGCCGTAGCTGCCCAGCACGATGGGCATCTTTCCACCGAGGAATTCGACGCGCGACGGAACACCGGTGGCGTCATGGTGTTCGCGCGCCAGTCGACGCGCCAGCTGGATCGCCATCGCCGGACACAACTGGCTGCGCAGCATGCGCCGGCCCAGCGTGATGCACCACTGGCGGCCTTCGCGCTCGCAAACGGAATAGACGGATTTCATGATCGCTTTCCTCCTGCTCCATGGGCGCTGCGAATCACGCGGCGCCTGCCCTCTGCTCACTCGCGTGTTGAACCTGTCGTAGTCGGCACCGTGACGGCGGTCGGCGCTAGGGGGTGGCGCCGTAGAGGGTCACCGGTTTCCATGTGATCCGCCACGGTGCCGACTGCGACAGGCTCATCCACGCGTCACATCGATGCCTTGGCCGTACCTTTCAGTTCCACGCGGCGATTGGGTGCCAGGCAGGCGATCAGTCGATCGCGCCGCTTGTCGTTGCATTGCACGACCGGATCGGCATCGCCGCGTCCCGTCACGCGCATCGCCGCGGGTGACACGCCGTGCGTGGCGAGGTAGTCGCGCACGGCGCCGGCGCGCCGCTCCGACAGCGCCTGGTTGTAGCGCGCGCTTCCGATGCGGTCGGTGTAGCCGGTGATCATGATGTCCTGGATGCGGCTGGCTTCCTGCACGCGCGACAGCAGCTGATCGAGATTGGCCTTGCCTCGCGGCGTGAGCGTGGCGCTGTCGAAACCGAACATCGCGTCGGACGACAAGGTGATCGCCATCATCGGCGCGGCGTTGGGCGCGGGTGCGACGGGCGCCGCTGGCGGCGCGAGCAGGTCCTTGCACGACTCCGGTTTCCAGTAGTACGCCTGTGCGAGGTGGTTCTTGTCGAAAGCCACCTGGAACTGGCACTTGATCACGCCGCCGCCGGTTTCGCGGAAGGCGAAGATGTAGTTCCAGCGATGCACGCCGAACACGCCTTCGCTGAAGTGGGGCGCGCCAAGCAGGTCATACAGCTGGTGCTTGGTCATGCCGGGCGCGAGCTTGCGCAGGTTCTCCACGTTGACGAAGGCGCCTTCGGGCATGGTGGCGCGCGACGGGTCCGGGAAGTCCGGGCCTGCGTCCGCCGTCTGCGCGTGGCTGGTAGCGACCGCGCCGGCCATGGCCACGGTCGCCGCCACCAGCATGCACAGCAACCGCCTGGCGTGTGTGTTGTCGTTTCGCATGACGATTCCCCTTGATCGTTATCCGACGTTCGCGCTTACCACTGCATGCCCGCGCCGACCGAGAAGCCCGCGTCGCCGCGCGTGTCCACGCTGCCGGTGAGCTTGTAGACCCAGCGCCCGCCCTGCGAGATGGTGGACACGCCGATGGCCAGGCTCGATTCGCCGCGGAACGTGCCCGCCGACGCGGCCGCCATGCTGCGTCCCGGTTCGTAGGCCTGCGGCAGGCCAGCCATCGCCATGCCCGCGGCAACACCTGCGTTCGCGCGATTGCTCACGTTCTGGATCTGGCCGTTGAGCTGGTTGAAGCGCGCATCGGTGTAGTTCTGCGCCCAGTTCTGCGCCTGCTGGATACCGGCGTTGAGTTGGCCCACGTTGGCCGCATCGGTGGTGGCGCTGCCCGCTGCCACGTTGTGGATGGCCGTGCCGCCCGCGGTGCCGTTGCCCAGCGTGACGCTGCTGTAGTTGGTGGAACCGTCGGTGTTGGTGTCGTAGCGCACGGTGCCCTGGGTGGAGCTGTTGATGCTCGCCTGCATCTGGCCCAGGTTGACCGCATCCGTCGCGGCGGAACCGGCGGCGACGTTGGTGATCTGGCGCTCGTTGCCGGCGCTGCCCACCGACACGGTGTTCGCACGATCCGCCACCGAACCCGAACCCAGCGCGACCGCGTTGTCCGCCGTGGCGCTGGCGCCGCTGCCCACCGCCACCGCATTCGCGCCGCTCGCCGAGGCCGTGGGGCCGGCCGCGATGGCATTGGTGCCCGTGGCGCTGGAGTCGGCCAGCGTGGAGTTGACGTTGTAGTACTTGACGTTGGTGATGTTGGTGGGACCGCCGGGTTTGATGTTCTGGATCGCGTTGTACAGGCTGGTGTTGCTGTAGACGTTGGTGGTGTCCTGCGTCCAGTGCCACATCTGCGCACCGTTGATGGCCTGCGTGCTGCTCGAGCTGATGGCGCCCTGGTGCAGGTTGGCGAGCGTGGTGCCGTTGGTGGCGCCGCCATCGGTGCTGGCGGTGCCGGCCAGGGTGACGGTGGCGTGCGTGGCGTCGTCGTACTGCACGGCGTTGCCCGCGACGAACGACACCGCCTGCAGCTGCGCCAGGTTCACCGCATCCGTCGCAGCGGAACCGGCGGCGACGTTGGTGATCTGGCGTTCCTGGCCCGGCGCGCCGATGGACACTTCGCCCGCGGAGTTCTGCGGCGTGCTCAGGCCATAGGCGCTGTAGCCGGTCTGCGCGCCGCGCGTGGCGGTGGAGGCGTAGCCCAGGGCCACGCTGTTGGCGACCGTGGCCGTAGCCTGTGCGCCGATGATGGTCTGCGCATTCGCCGTGCCGGTGGCGCTGTCGCCGATCACCACGGAGTGGCCCAGGCGCGCCGCGTAATCGGCGGTGGGCACGCCGCTTGGATTGTTCGGATCGTTGGCGCCATTGCCCGGGAAGGCGCTGGCCGCGGTCTGCGCCGGCAGGTTGTGGCTGGCGTTGGTGCCGATCACCACTTCCTTCGAACCGTTGGCGGTGGCGCCGTCACCCATCAGCACCTGATAGTCCTGCGCGGCATTCACCGCCCAGCACGAGGTGTTCACCACGCCGAGCACGTTGGCGCAGGTGGAGGCCCACGCAGGCGCGCTATTGGGCAGCACCAGGCCGAGCAGGCCGCCCGGGGCGCCGTTGTTGACGTTGGTGATGTAGCTGTCCGACTTCACCGCGCCGATCAGCGTCAGGTGCGAATTGCTGCCCGTGCCGCCGAGCGTGGCGCCGCCCACCGTGGTGAGCACCGTGCCCACCGGCGTGGCGTTGACCAACGGAATGCCGGCCACGCTGGTCACCGAGTAGCCCTGCGTGAAGTTGGCCGCATTCACCTGCAGGCCACCGTTGGTGACGTAGCCATTGGTGTTGTTGAACAGCGCGTTGGTGGACGTGCCCAGCAGCTGGCCGGCCGTGCCGACCACGCCGCCGTTGCCGACGATGAGTCCCGTCGGCGTGGCCGACGGCGCGGGCACCACGGGCACGCCGCCGGCGGAACTGCCGCCGCCGGTGCCACCCGTGCCCGATGCCGCGGGCGTAATGCCCAGCAGCGACGCCACACTGGGCAGCGCCTGGTTAACGAGGCCGGAAGCACCGGGAATCGCGCCGATCAGATTCTGTCCCGACGACTGGCCGTTGCCCGTCGCGCCCACCTGCACGCCCGGCACGCTGTTCACCGTATCGGCCACCGTGTTGGTCAGGTTGCCGAGCAGCGACGTGGCCGTGCCGTTCTGGCCGAGCACGTTCGCCAGGCCCGTGCCGTTGGGCTGCGCAAGCACCGCGCCCACGGTGGAGGTGACGTCGCCCACCGTCTTGTTCACGTCGGGCACGACCTTGCCGAGCGAGGAACCGTTCGAGCCCAGCACACCACCCAGGCCTGTGCCGGACGTGACGGGATTGAGCACGCTGCCGACCGTCGAGGTAAGCCCGGACACCAGCCCGCCCAGATCGCCCGTGCCCGTGCCGCCCGTTCCAGGATTCAGCACATTGCCGACGGTCGACGTCACACCCGACACGACACCACCCAAGCCGTTGCCGGAGCCGAGCACACCGCCCAGGCCGCTGCCCGAACCCACGCCACCGAGCACACCGTTGACGGTGGACACCACGGGATTCACCACACCGGTCACTGTGCCGGCGAGCGGCGTACCGGCGGTGACGCCGCCGACCACGCCCGTCACCGTATTCGTCACGCCTTTCACCGTGGCTGGCAGGTTGGACACGAGGCCACCGACATTGCCGAGGCCTCCGCTGCCGCCGGCTCCGGGATTCAGCACATTGCCGACGGTCGAGGTCACACCCGACACGACGCCACCCAGACCATTACCCGAACCGAGCACGCCGCCAAGGCCGCTGCCCGAACCCACGCCGCCGAGCACACCGTTGACGGTGGACACGACGGGATTCACCACACCGGTCACTGTGCCGGCGAGCGGCGTACCGGCGGTGACGCCGCCGACCACGCCCGTCACGGTGTTCGTCACGCTTTTCACCGTGGCAGGCAGGTTGGACACGAGGCCACCGACATTGCCGAGGCCGCCGGTGCCACCCGTCACCGGATTCAGCACCTGACTGACGGTTGAGGTAAGCCCGGAGACCACGCCGCCGAGATTGCCTGCCCCGGTGCCGCCCGCGCCGGAATTCAGCACGTTGCCGACGGTCGATGTCACACCGGACACCACACCGCCCAGGCCATTCCCCGCACCCAGCACGCCACCCAGTCCGCCAAGGCCGCTGCCCGAGCCCACGCCCGCCACACCGGACAGGACGCCATTGACCGTCGAAGTGACGCCGGACACCACGCCGCCGAGACCATTGCCGCCACCGAGCACACCACCAAGGCCGCTACCGGAGCCCGTCGCCGTGCCGGCGAGCGTGGTCGCCACGTTATGCAGCGTCGATTCCACCGGAGGCAGCACGCCATTCGTCACACCGGCGAGCGGTGTGCCAGCGGTGACGCCGCCGACGATACCGTTCACTGCTCCGTTCACGCCGTCTACCGTGGCAGGCAGCGTGGAAATCAAGCCGCTTGTACCGAGGACGCCGCCTAGGCCGCTACCGGAACCCGTCGCCGTGCCGGCGAGCGTGGTCGCTACGTTATGCAGCGTCGACTCCACTGGCGGCAGCACGCTATTCGTCACGCCAGCGAGCGGCGTGCCGGCGGTGACGCCGCCAACGATGCCGTTCACTGCGCCGTTCACGCCGTCCACCGTAGCGGGCAGCGTGGAAACGAGACCGCCCGCGCCGAGCACGCCGCCGAGCCCGCTACCGGAACCCGTCGCGGTGCCAGCCAACGCCGTCGCTACGTTATGCAGCGTCGATTCCACCGGAGGTAGAACGTTGTTCGTCACGCTAGCGAGCGGCGTGCCGGCGGTGACACCACCGACGATGCCGTTCACCGCACCATTTACGCCATTGACGGTAGCCGGCAGCGTGGAAACGAGGCCACCTGCACCGAGCACACCACCGAGTCCGCTACCCGAACCCGTCGCCGTGCCAGCAAGCGTGGTCGCCACGTTATGCAGCGTCGACTCCACCGGCGGCAGCACGTTGTTCGTCACACCGGCGAGCGGCGTACCAGCAGTGACGCCGCCGACGATGCCATTCACTGCACCGTTCACGCCATTCACCGTAGCCGGCAGCGTGGAGACGAGACCGCCCGCGCCGAGCACGCCGCCGAGCCCGCTACCGGAACCCGTCGCGGTGCCAGCCAACGCCGTCGCTACGTTGTGCAACGTCGACTCCACTGGCGGCAGCACGTTGTTCGTCACGCCCGCGAGCGGCGTGCCGGCGGTGACACCACCGACGATGCCGTTCACTGCGCCGTTCACGCCATTCACCGTAGCCGGCAGCGTGGAAATGAGACCGCCTGTACCGAGCACGCCGCCAAGGCCGCTACCCGATCCTGTTGCCGTGCCGGCGAGTGCAGTTGCCACGTTGTGCAGCGTTGACTCCACCGGCGGCAGCACGTTGTTCGTCACAGCGGCGAGCGGCGTACCAGCAGTGACGCCGCCGACGATGCCATTCACTGCACCGTTCACGCCACTCACCGTGGCAGGCAGCGTGGAAATCAAACCGCCTGTACCGAGCACGCCGCCGAGCCCACTACCGGAACCGGTCGCCGTGCCAGCAAGCGTGGTCGCCACGTTATGCAGCGTCGATTCCACCGGCGGCAGCACGCTGTTCGTCACGCCAGCGAGCGGCGTGCCGGCGGTGACGCCGCCGACGATGCCGTTCACCGCACCACTCACGCCATTGACGGTGGCCGGAAGGCCGCTCACGACGCCACCGATGTTGCCAACACCCAGGCCGCCGACCACCGGCTGCACCACGGAGCCGAGCGACGAAACCAGTTGCCCGCCGGCATGCAGGTCGACGTTGGCGTTGACCAGCGGCGTGCTCGACACGCCCGGCACGGCCAAGCCGACATGCGCATGCGCGTCGACCAGGTCGCCGTTGCTGGCCAGCACGACGGCGCGCGCACCTACCGCGGCGTCGACCGGCGACACGGCAGCGCCGGTATTGGCCACGGGAATGGCCGGCGTACCGAGATGAACCAGTCCATCGGCGCCGAGCGCGCCAGGCGCGTTGTTGTTCACCAGCGTGCTGGCGACGTTCGCATGCGTGGCGAGCACGACGGAGCGGTTGCGGTCCGCGACATCGTTCGCGCCCGGCAATACGGCGGATACCACGCCCTGCCCGAGCACGTCGGCCTTCGCGCCACCGGCGGTTGCGCCGACGCGCGAAGCGAGGTCGCTGGGAATGGCGACGCCCGAACCCATCTGCTGGCTGGTCGGCACGATCGGAATGCGGATGCCAGCGCGCGCATGCGCCACGTTGCCGTGCCGGATCACCGGCGTGGACGACGCCGTCGCCGCGCTGCCGGACGGCAGCGCCACCGCGACGCGGTTGAGCACCGGCTGCGCGCTGACGCTCGCGGACACCGGCGCCACAGCTTGCGGCGCGGGGCTGTCGTACTTGGACGCCAGGCCCATGAGGTCGTTGAGCTTGGCGTCGTCGGCGCTTTGTGCGTGCGATGCCGGGTGATAGGCCAGCGCGCAGAGCGCCAGGCCTCCCAGCAGCAGAATGCGCGCCGAGGGCAGGAAGCCCACCTGGCGGGAGATGCGATGACGCTGCACGGAGAGTTCCGAGGCCGGCACCCAGGCACGGCGCGACTCGGACCACACGAGACGATAGATACGGTTCATTGACGAGTCCCCTTTTGGCCGGCGCGGGTCACGTCGTGTGTCCGCGCATACAGGTCCATGCGAGCTGTGCCGGCGCGCGTCATGCGCAACCGGCAACGCTGGGGTTCATTACAACGATCGCATCGCGTCTCTGATGTCCCAATCCGGCAACGGCATAAGCCAATCCGGCAAGGCCTTGGGCAAAACCGGCAGCACCCTGCACAAATCCGGCAGGTCGTGGGAACGGCGTGAAGAATGCGGCGGCGACGCCACCGACCAAAGGATACTCAGGCGGCCTCGAACGGCGGCGCGCGCATCAGCGTGTCGCGCGGGAGCTCGCCGAACACGCGGCGATAGTGGTCGGCAAAGCGCGAGAGATCCCACAGGCCGCAACTGAGCGCGACCGATTTCACCGAGCGGCGGCTGGCGTCGGACAAGGTGAGGTTCTTGCACGCCGTGCACAGGCGCAGCATGGACAGGTAGCGGTTGGGCGACACGCCCAGCAGGTCGTCGAAGGCGTAGCGCAACGCGCGTTCGCTGACGCCGGCGGCGTTGCACAGCTCGGTGATATAGATGTCCCGGCGCAGGTTGCGGCGCATGAATTCCTCGGCGCGCTGCACGGCGAGGTAGTGCGTGCGCCGCCCGCGCGAGCAGGCGGGCCGGTCTTCCGGCTTTACCGACAGCGCCGCGATCAGGTGCGTTTCGATCAGCGCGTCCACTTCGGCATCCGATGCGGGGCCCTGATGGGATGCATGCAGCACGCGCTCGCGCACGGCGTCGAACTTCGCGCGCAAGGCGCGCGCCCGTTCGTCATCGGAAAGGTTGAACAGCGAAATGGCGCGAACCGGCACGTCGGGCTGGTGTGGGCTGAGCTCCACGTACTTGTCCACCAGCCGCTGCTGCGGCACCAGCACGCCGGTGACGCGGCTGCCCATGCTGAGCACGAACTCGCTGATGCCTTCGGGAAACACGGTGAAGGCCATGCCCGACGCCAGCGGCGTGCCGTGGCACCAGCTGTCCTGCGAGGTGAGATGCAGGAAGCCGAACAGGCACCAGCCGGGGGGCAGCGCGAAGCGGCCACGGAAGGCGAAGTTCACCTCGCCACTGAAACAGATGGCGCGCTCGGAGGCCAACGAATCGACGAGCGCCTTCGGGCCTTGCTTGCCGAGCAGTACCAGCTCGAGCTCGCAGACCTTGAGGATGCCGCACAGCGTGACGAGATCGGGCGACTCCGGTCCGATGTCGTTCTCGACAGCCATTGATTGCCCCCCTGAGGCATCCAAGCCGATACGTCCTTATTAATCGAATACCCGATTTTTCATGGTGATGAGGTGAATTAAAGAATTCGCGCACCTGACCCCATGCACATTTTCGGCAAGAAACGATTTGGCTGAATTGCCACCCATCATTTTGTGATTTACATCACATAATCGATTTTCATATCTGCCGTTTTTGTGCAAGCAGTCACGCAGGACCGCACAAGACTGTGGATGTACCTCACTCCGCCCAGGACGGCCGGAACGTACAAGCACGGGGGATTTCATGAATGTCGCGGCACGCGAAGTGATCATTTGCGTCAGTTTATTGCCTTTAATGGACGTGAATATCTCTTCACATAATTCACGACTTCTCACGGCCCATTCCGCTTTATCGATCTAAATAATCGATTTCGGGCGGTGGGGCGGCTGTTTTTCGCCGTCTCCATCGGCCATTCGGATTATTAGACCGATCAAAGGCACAGGGCATGCATTGTCGACCGTAGTCCGAATGGACTAGTCGCGGGCCGCTCAGTGAGGGCGACGTTGCAGTCGATAACCCAAGGCGGGTCGTTCAAACACCGACAGTGAGAGCGAAGGCTCTTCGAGGAGGCAACCCATGAACACCATGATTCGCAAGTTCCTGGCTGAGGAAGACGGCATCACGGCGATTGAGTACGGGATTCTGGCGGCGCTTGTTGCCGCCGCGGTCGTGGCCGTGTTTGGCGGAACCGGCGGCATCAAGTCGATCTACTCCTCCGTTATCACCGCACTCAGCGACGCCGTGAAATCCGCGACGACCTGAGCCAGCGAGATCGAGAACGCGACACCTGGTACCGGGGTGGCTATGGATAGCCATACATCATTCGGGGGCGTCATGACCGCGTTGCTTCCAACGCTTGCCGTCATACTCAGCGCGTTCGTCGCGCTGAGCGACCTGTATGCCCGCCGCGTGCCCAACACGTGGCTGGCAGCGGCCCTGCTGGCGGCGATCGCCGCCCCAGGGTTGCAGTGGGTCGTGGGCGCCTCGCCGGTTTGGCCGTCCGTTCCCGGCCTTGCTATTGGCCTCATCACCATGCTGCCCTTCTACGCCATCCGCTGGATGGGCGCGGGGGATGTGAAATTCTTCGCCACGCTGGGCTTACTGCTCGGTGCGCGCGCACTGCTGCCCATCTGGGCCATCGCCTGCCTGCTGACGGGCGTGCATGCCTTTGTCGTGCTGGTGCTGCGTACGCCGCGTTTCGCCTATGCGCCGGGCCTGGTGACGGCCCGGCAACATCTTTATGCGATGCCGCTCTGGCGTCGCGCCATGGAGGCACGCCAGGGCCGCATGGGCCAGCCGCATGCGACCTACCTCGGCATCGCCACCTTGCTGGTCGTGCTGCATCCGGAGCTGATGCACTGGGGGCAGGCGTGAAAGCCCGGCAGCTTCGCTCGCGTCCTTCGCGCCAGCGCGGCGTGGCGGCCATCGAGTTCGCGCTGGTGTTCCTGTTCGGCATCTTGCCGCTGCTGTTGATCTCGCTTACCGGCGTCATGATCTTTGCCGCCCAGCAGTCGCTGTCGCTGGCCTCCGCCGAAGGTGCGCGGGCCGCGCTTCAGTACGGCACGCCCGCGCAGCGACAGGTCAATGCCTGCAACGCCGCGCAGCGCTCCATGGCCTGGCTGCTGAAGTTCGCCAATGAAAGCGCCAATTGCACGACGCCCACGGCACCGGGCAGCACCTATGCGCCCATCGCCGTCTCCGCCGCCGCGACCTGCCCCACCAATGCATCCGCCCAATGCATCACCGTGGTGGCGTCGTTCGACTACAACAACCACCCCTTCATTCCAGGCACCAAGGCGCTGTACGGCTGGGTGCTGGGCACCAACCTCAGCAGCACGGCCACCGTGCAGCTGGATCTCTCGGGCAGCTGACGAGCCACCGCGCAACGGAGACGTTTCAGATGCACAACGTGTCACGCATCGCCGCCATCCTGCTGGTCGTCCTTGCGACGGTGCTGGCCCTGGCCGCCTTCTCGCTCGGCAAGCGCCGGCAGGAAGCACCGCCGGCCGCGCCACCGGTGGCGGCCGCACCCGCCGCGCCCGTGGCGCCGGCCAAGACTGCGCATGTCGTCGTCGCCGCACAGATGCTGCTGGGCGGCGAAGTGATCAGCGCCACGTCGCTGCGTGAAGTGGCGGTGTCGAGCGCGCCCGAAGGCAGCTACGAGCAGCCCGAGCTGCTGGTGGGCGAAGTGCCGCGCGTGAACATTCCCGAGGGCACCGTGATCACCGCCTCGCTGCTCTCCAACCCCATCGCCATGCAGCTTCGCCCGGGCGAGCGCGCGCTGGCGGTGCCGGTGGATGAAATCAGCGGCGTGGGCTATCGCGTGCAGCCCGGCGACTACGTGGACGTGGTGCTGACGCTGAAGATCGCCGACCCGTCGGCCAACGGTATGACCATCGGCAAGGAGCACTCCGAAAGCCGCCTGCTCGCCTCGCGCCTGCGCGTGCTGGCCTACGGCGTGCGCGACCTGCCGCGCCTGGGCGTGGCGGCGCCGGCATCCACCAAGACCGAAACGACCGAACCGCCACCGAAGATGGCCGTGCTGGCCGTGCCGCTGGACGATATCGACCCGCTGGTGCTCGGCGCGCAGAGCGGCAAGCTCTCGCTTGCGCTGCGCCACCCTGGCGACGACGGCATGCCGAGCAACCTGTTGTTCCCGCTGCCGTCCACGGTGCTGGCGCCACGCGGCGACCTCACCGGCGAACAGCGCGGCTGGCTGGCCTCGCCGGAAAACCGTGCCTATGCGGGCGTGGATGAGCCGGGACTGGTCGGACGCTCGAAGATGGCGGCACCGCGCCCCGCATCGCGCGCGGCGTCGCCGGCCGGGCTGGAGATCATCCGCGGCTCGTCCTCCGCGGCGTCCTCGCATACCTCGCTGGCGGTGAATCCATGAGCTGGCGCCTCGGGATCACCCTGCTGTGCGCCGCGCTGCCCTGGGCCGCAAGCCAGGCAGCCAGCGTCAATGACGCGGCCATCGCGTTGCAGGTGCACGAGCAGCGGCCGTGGCATCTGCCCGGCGACATCGAGCGCGTGGCGATTGCCGACCCGTCGGTCACCGACATCGTCATGCTCAAGGGCCAGCGCGACGCGCTGCTGGTCGGCAAGAAGCCGGGCGAAACCACCTTGCTGCTGTGGCGGCGCGGCGATGCCTCGCCGCAACGCCTGGCCGTGCAGGTGCGCAGCGCCGGGCAGGCCGCCCTGCAGAACGACAGCGGCCTGCAGATTGCCGTGCAGGACAACGAAGCGGTGCTGCATGGGCAGGCCGACAGCATGCTCGAACACGAGCGCGGCGTGGCCGCGGCAACGAACGCGGTGGGCGAGAAGGGTTCGGTAATCGACGCCTCCAGCGTTTCCAGCGGCGGCGTGGTGCAGGTGGAAGTGAAGGTGGTCGAGTTCGACAAGACCGTGATGAGCCAGATCGGCATCAACTTCAACGCCACCAACAACGGCTTCAGCTACGGCTTCACCTCGCCGCTGACCAGCAGCACGACGACCACCGGCGGCGCGATCTCTTCCGCCTTCAACCTGGTCATGGGCCACAAGAGCGCCAACGGCCTGCATGCGTGGAACGCCAACCTCGACCTGCTGCAGAGCGACGGCATGGCGCGCGTGCTGGCCGAACCCACGCTGGTGGCGCTGTCGGGCCAGAGCGCGAGTTTCCTCTCCGGCGGCGAACTGCCCATTCCCGAACCGCAGGGCCTGGGCACCACCACCATCGTGTACAAGCCCTTCGGCATCGGCCTCACGGTGACGCCGACGGTGCTCGCGCCGGATCGCATCGCGCTCAAGGTGGCGCCGGAAGCGAGCGACCTCGACTACACCAACGCCGTGGTGTTCAACGGTGTCTCCGTGCCGGCCATCAGCACGCGGCGCGCCGACACCACGGTGGAGCTGGGCGACGGCGAAACCTTCGTCATCGGCGGGCTGGTCAGCCAGAACATTTCCAGCCAGGTGGACAAGATTCCGCTGCTGGGCGACATCCCGATCCTCGGATCGTTCTTCCGCGATCTCAAGTACAGCCACCAGGACAAGGAACTGGTGTTGATTGTGACGCCGCACCTCGTGCGTCCGATCGCCAGGGATACCAAGCTTGCACTGCCCGGCGAGCGCGAACAGCGAAACAACCTGCCGGTGTGGGGCTCGTGGCTGCTCAACCCCGCAGGTTCCGACCAATTGCCTGGCTTTTCGCGCTGAGGACATGGCCATGCCCGCGAACACGCATCCCACCGTGGTCACCCTCGCCAAACCCACGCTGGAGCCGACGCTGCTGCTGTATTCGCCCGACGAGAACAACGCGCAGCGTTTTTCCGCGCGCCTGCGCAACCTGGTGACCTTGTCGTGGTGCGACAGCAACCAGTTCTCCGCCAGCCGCCGCGTGCTCGACCAGCACCAGCCGCGCCTGGTGCTGCTGGATTTCTCCAAGGGCCATACCGACGCCTCCGCGGAAATCGCCCGCCAGCTGATGGCGCTCGATCCGGGGCTGGCCCTGCTGGGCATCGGCGCGGCCGCATCGGATCGCGGCACCGGCGTGCGCTGCGCGATGCGCGCGGGCCTGAAGGATTTCATCGACATCGACGCGGGCGACGAGGAAATCCTCGAGCAGCTGAAAACCGCGCTCGATGAGCTGAAGTCGGCGGCATCGGGCCAACCGGCACGCGCCACCCGGCGCGGCCAGCTCGTGCTGGTGTGCGGCGTGCGGCCGGGTCTGGGCAGCAGCACGCTCTCGGCCCATCTCGGCTCGCTCGCTGCCTCGGCCAAATCGCAGGCCGACTCCAACAACGTGATGCTGCTGGACCTGGGTCACTCCAGCGGCGACGTGGGTTTGTACCTGGGCACCGGCGGCGATTTCCATCTGGACGACGCGCTGCGCAATGCCAGCCGCATCGACGCCACGCTGGTGCGCACCGCCGTGCCGCGCCACGGCAGCGGCGCCGCCGTGCTGGGCCAGCCGCGCGAGCGCAGCATCAGTCTGGCCGGCGCGGAGGTGGCGCCGCTGATGGAGCGCCTGCTCTCCATGTTCGACCTGGTGCTGTGCGACCTCGACAGCCGCGCGCTCGACGATGTCGCCCATTCGCTGCTCAAGCTTGCCGACGAGATCTGGCTGGTCACCGACCAGTCGATCGGCTCGATGGTGGCGCTCGATGCGTGCCTGCGCCAGCTGGAGCGGGCGCAGGCGCGCGACCTGCGCGTGTCGCTGGTGGTGAACCGCTACGACGAGGCCTGCGGCATCACCGCCGCGCGCATGTCCGAGCGTTTCAGCCTGCCGCTGCTGGCCACCTTGCCGGAGCGCTCGCGCCCGCTGCGCGCCGCCGCCAACCGTGGCTCCCTGTTGCACGAGACCTTGCCGAACGATGCGTACATCCGCGCGCTCTCGCCCCTGCTGGCCCGCTTCCGCCTGCGCGTGAAGCGCGAGCAGGGCCGGGGCGCCCTGGGAGCGTTGCTCAACCGAGTGGGGAGCACCCTATGGAAACGCCGCTGAATTCGTCCAGCGCGCTGCTGGCGGCCGCGCTGCGTCGCGCGGACGTGTCGGCGCGACTGGATGGGCCGGACCTTCCGTTCGAACAGACCCAACAGTTCCAGGACGTGCTCTCCGCCGCGCACGAGTTCCTGCTCAACCGCATCGAAGACCAGCGCATCGACATCGCTTCCTGGTCGCGCAGCACCGTCACCAAGTACGTGGAGACGGAAACGGCGAGCTTCGTGCAGGAGTGGCGCATTCCGGTCAACGAGACGGAAATGCAACAGGTCTCCGGTGCGCTGGTGAAGGAACTCACCGGCTTCGGCCCGCTGGACGACCTGTTGCTGGATGCGGAGGTCGAGGACATCCTGATCAACGGACACGATGACGTGTACGTATCGCGCGGCGGCATCCTCCGTCGCGAGAACATCCGCTTCAGCGACAACCATCACCTGCTGCGCATCGTGCGCCGCATCCTGGCGCCACTGGGGCGCCGCCTGGACGACTCCAACCCCATGGTGGACGCGCGCCTGCCCAACGGCGGCCGCCTCAACGCCATCATCGAGCCGCTGTCGGTCACGGGGCCATGCGTCTCCATCCGCAAGTTCCGCAAGGATCCGTTCACGCCGGACGAGCTGCAGGAGAAGGGCACCTTCGACCGCGCCATCCGCACGCTGCTCGAAGCCATGGTGCTGGGCCGCTGCAACATCATCGTGTCCGGCGGCACCAGCTCGGGCAAGACCTCGCTGCTCAACGCGCTGGCCAGCTTCATTCCGCACCAGGAGCGCGTGATCACCATCGAGGACACGGCGGAGCTCTCGCTCAACCATCCGCACGTGGTGCGCCTGGAGAGCCGCCTCGGCAGCTTCGATGGCGAGGGCTCGGTCAGCATCCGCGACCTGGTGCGCAACAGCCTGCGCATGCGTCCCGACCGCATCGTGGTGGGCGAGGTGCGCGGCACCGAAGTGCTGGAAATGCTGCAGGCCATGAACACGGGCCATGACGGCTCCATGTCCACCATCCACGCCAACTCGCCGCGCGACGCGCTGTACCGCCTGGAAATGCTGGCTGGCTTCGCCGGCTTCCAGGGCAGCGAGAACAGCCTGCGCCGGCAGATCGCCAGCGCGGTGGATTTCATTGTGCAGATCGCGCGCCTCAGCAACGGGCGCCGCGTGATTTCTTCCATCACCGAAGTCACCGGCGTGGGCGACAACATCATCACCACGCAGGACATGTACCGGCACGACCCGTTCGTCGATCGCGACGGCAAGGACGTCGACCGCTGGATGAGCCTGGGCCTGCAGCCGCACACCACCAAGCTGGAACCGTTCCGGCAGATGCTGCGCGAATCGAGCGGACCCTTCGCATGATCCAGGCACTCGCCCTTGCCGCCCTCGCCCTGCTGCTACTCGCCGGCGCCATCGAGCTGTGGTGGGGCAGCGCGCTGCGCCTGCAGCACAGGAAGAGCATGGAGAACATCGAGCAGCGCCTCGTTGCCCATGCGCCGGCCGAGCGGCGAACCATGCCGCCGCGCTTGCCTGGCCAGCGCAAGCGCGCGCTGCTTCAGCGGGCGGATGGCCTGCTGATGCGCGCCGACCTGCCGGCGAACCGCGCCATCTATGCCGTCATCGCCGGTGGCGGCGTGCTGCTCGCGCTGGTGGCGTGGTGGCGCATCGGCAGCGCACTGGCCATGCCGCTGGTGCTGGGCCTGTATGGCGCGCTGGTGTGGCTGTGGCTGCGCCGCCGCATCGAGAAGCAACAGCAGAAGCTGCTGGCGCAGCTGCCGGATTTCCTCGACGGCATGATCCGCATGACCAGCGTGGGCAACAGCCTGCCGATGGCTTTCCAGAGCACCACCAAATCCGTGGCCATGCCGCTGCGCCGCGTGCTGGATCGCACCTTGTCGTCCATGCATGCCGGCGCCGACCTGGATCAGGCGCTGGCCATGGCCTCGCGCCCATATCACCTCGAAGAGCTGTCGCTGCTGCATGCCGTGTTTGGCATCGGCATGCGCGTGGGTGGCCGGGCCGATCACATCCTGCAGCGCATGAGCGACTTCATGCGCGACCACGCGCATGCACGCGCGGAGTTGAAGGCGATCACGTCGGAAACGCGCATGTCCGCCTGGGTGCTGGCCCTGCTGCCGGTGGCCGTGTCGGTGTTCATGACGATGGTCGATCCGGCGTTCTTCAAGCCAATGTTCCACGAACCGCTGGGGCACCGGTTTTTGCTCATCGCGCTGGCCTTGGAAGTGAGCGGAGGCTTGTTGCTCTATCGATTGGCCAAGTCGCTCTAGCCGCACAGCGACGGATTCGTTCACAGGGGGTATGCCGTGGAAACCGGTTGGATCATGGTGATGGCCATCGTGGCCCTGGTGGCAGGCCTTGCCCTGCTAGCCAACGAAGCGGTGCGCCACGTTCGCCAGCGTCGGCTGGAAAGCCGCCTGATCGACCGCGCCCTGCTCGTGCCGCCCGCGGGCGGCGCGCAGGAAGCCGAGGAAGGCGAGCCCCACGGCTGGAAGGTGGTGATGCAATGGCTGGCGCTGCTGGGCAAGCGTTTCGAGAGCAGCCGGATCGGCCAGGCGCTGATTACCCCGGAAGACCGGCTGCTGCTGGGGCAGATCAACCGCAACACCGGTGAAGGGCGCGCGATGTTCCTCGGCCTTCGCCTTGCATTGGCCATGGCCGTGCCGCTGCCCGCCATCCTCTGGTTTGCGCCGGACGGCGCCACTGCTGTGGTGGTCTTTATCGGCGCGGCGGCCTTTGGACTCATCGCACCCAAGCTGGTGCTCAGCATGTGGGCCAAGCGGCTGCGCAAGCGCGCCGATGACGAACTGCCGCTGCTCATCGACCTGCTGCGCCTGCTGCAAGGCGTGGGTTTCAGCGTGGACCAGAGCCTGCAGATGGTGGCCGACCGCTTTCAGGAAGCGATGCCGCTGCTGAGCCGCGAAGTGGGCGACGCCAACGCGCTGTACCTGCGCGGCCGCTCGCGTATGCAGTCGCTGCACCGCCTGTGCGAGTTCGACAACGACGGACTGAAGAGCCTGGTGCAGATTCTGGTGCAGGTGCACGAACACGGCGGCGCCGTGCAGGAGCCGCTGCGCCAGTTCGGCGACCGCCTGCGCGAGCAACGCAAACTGCGCATGCGGGAACAGAGCGGCAAGCTCTCCGTGAAGATGACCGTGGTGATGATGATCACGCTGATACCGGCCTTGATGGTGGTGCTGGCCGGGCCGGCCGTCATCTCGCTGGTCGCGAGCATGGCGACATTCAAGGGACATTGAGCATGAATCTCCACACTCCTTTCCAACGCCTGATGTTTGCCGCCACGGCCTGCGTGCTGCTCGCCGCCTGCGGCAAGACGCTGGGTGGCTATCCCAACCATGCACCGACCGCGTCACTGGTCGCGCCGAGCACCGGCGCGCGCGACGACAAGACGGTGTACATGGACCTGATCCGCCAGATGCAGCAGCAAGGCGCGTACTACGCCTCGCTCGCGCATATCGATGCCTACCGGCAGCGCTACGGCGCCACGCCCGAACTGCGACGCCGCCAGGCGGATGCGTTGCGCGCCACGGGGCAACTGGATGCGGCGCGCACCATCTACCGCAGCCTGCTCAGCGGCGAACAGGCAGCCGCGGCATGGCACGGACTCGGGTTGGTCGAGGCGCAATCGGGTAATGCCGTGGCCGCTGACGAAGCGCTGCTGAAGGCGACCGAACTGGAGCCGGTGAATGCGGCGTATCTCAGCGACCTCGGCTACGCACGGCTGTGCGACGGACAGACCGCGACCGCAAAAGACCCGCTGGCGATGGCCGCCGAGCTCGATCCCACCAATGCCAAGGTGATCGCCAATCTCGCGCTGTGGGCCATGCTGACCGGCGACACCACGCGCGCGGACGCCATCATGCAGCGCGGCCAGCTGCCGGCCGACAGCCAGAACGATGTGCGCCGACTCGCCGTGCAGCTGGCTTCGCGCAAGCCGCGCACGGCGGCGGCGAGCCCTGTCCCTTCGACGCCTGCTAAGCGCACGAACAGCGCACCCGCACCGACGGACGTACCCGCCAGCATGCTGCAACGCTTCACTACCGACGCCACCGCTTACGAGGCACGGCCATGATGCTTTCGCACCGCCGTTACCGGTTCGCACTCGCCGCCTTGATCGCGTGCGCGGCGCCCTTGGGTGCCCATGCACAACAGACGCCGATCACCGGGCAGATGGGAGCACCGGCATCGCCACCGGCAGCTACGCAGCCTTCCGCCGAAACACCAGCAGCCGCTGCGCAGCCGGCGCCGAACGCCGACGCCGCGCCTGCGGACACCGAAGTGGGCGACGTCACCAGGCAATTGCTGGTCATGCAGAGGCAAGGCACGCATGCCGGCAAGGCATTGCCCATACCCGGCCAGGAGGCGTCGGCCAGCTATCTGCGCTACTTGAAGAGCTTCGAGCATCCGATCCCCGAGTTCTACGAGGGGGCGGTATCGAAGAATATCGGCGCAGGCGGCAATACCTCCGGCACGTCCGGCTCGCCATGATGCCCATGCCCTTCACCTCTGCCACGCGCCCCTCGCGTCGCACACAGCGCGGCGCCACCGCCGTCGGCATGCTACTGATGCTTCTGTTCATGATCAGCATGCTCGGCATCGTCGAGGTGGGTTATCTGTATTGGGCCAAGCGCGATACGCAGAAGGTGGCGGACTTGGCGGCGCTGGCGGGGGCGCAGCAACTGAGCGCGTGCACGCCGGGCAATGCGAACAACACCGCCGCCTATGGCAACGCCTATACCGAAAATAAATTCACCAAGGGAACGCTGTCGGTCCAGTGCGGCACATGGGACCCGGTAGCCAATGCGGGCGTTAGCGATCACTTCAGCGCGACGGCCGCCGGCAGCACGCCCAATGCGGTAAAGGTCGTCGCCCAGCGGCCAGTGCTGCCCATCTGGGGATTCGCCGGCGCGTTGCCCAGCGTCAGCGCCGAAGCGGTGGCAGCGGGCCAGGAACCCACCGCGGTTTTCAGCATCGGCAGCACGCTGGCCACGGTGAGCGGCAAGTCCCCGCTGGGCCAGGCGCTGGCGGCGGTCGGACTCAATATCCCTGAGGCATCGCTGGTGGGCTACCAGGGCCTTGCCAATGCCACCATCACGCCATCCGGGCTGCTCAACCAGCTTGGCGTGCAGTTGCCCACCAACCTCACCGCTGGCGGGCTCAACCAGTTTCTCGCCTCGTCGGTGCAGGCGCACGCCTTGATCGACGTGCTCAATGCCACGGTGATCGCCGCCGGCCAGAAGCAATTGGTGAATGCCAACGCGACACTGGTCAACGCGGTGACGGCCGCCATTGGCAGCGCGCCGGGACAGGTCACGCTGGGTTCCAACGGAACCACATCGGGGCTGTTCGCACAGATCACGGCGCCGGATTCGGCGGGTCTGCAATCCGCGCTCAACGCGCAGGTGAGCGCGCTGCAACTGATCAGCACGGCCATCGCCGTGGCGTCGGGGCAGCATGCATTGAGTGGCAACCTGTCCACGCCAGCCAATGCAATACCCGGACTCAACATCAGCACGGCGTTTGCCGTCATCGAGCCGCCGCAGATCGGCATTGGCGGCGTGGGTGCCACGGCCTCGACCGCGCAGGTGCGCGCCTTCGTCCATGTACAACTCAGTTCCAGCAGCGTGCCCTTGATCGGCACGCTGCTGAGCCCGCTTGCGACGATCAGCCTCGACCTGCCCATCGCCATCGATCTGGTCAATGCGCAGGCGACGGTAGCCAGCCTGTGCACCAAGACGGATGGAAGCCCGGAAACGGCCACGTTCAACGTGAAGTCCTCCATCCTGCAGATGTGCGTGGGCGGCATCAGCCAGGCCAGCGCCTTCAGCACGGCGGGCAGCTGCGCGCAGATTCCCATCACCAACAACAATCCGCTCCTGACGGTGAAGACGGGCACGGCCACACTCGCGAGCGTGGGCCACCCTTTCACGCTGACTGGCCTGACATCCCAAGGAACAGGAACGCTCGCCGCCGGCCAGTCCGCCAACATTCCCTCCGATGGCACGCCGCTCGACATCGGCTCGGCCGTGAGCAACTTGTTCACCGCGCTGACGACCGCCTTGATCACGCAGTCGACCACGCCATCGAACTCATCCACGATCTCGCTGCCTCTGGCCACGGACCTGTGGAACAACAACGCCGCTGCCCACACGGGGCTCACTCCCAACCTCAATCAGCTGCAGGCAGCGCTGAACCAACTGTCGAGCAGCACGGCGGGCTTGCAGGGCTTCCTGCAGAACACCACGAGCCAGGTGGGCAACATCCTGGGAAGCACCCTGACACTCAATGTTCCGGGACTGCTCACCGGGACCAGCAACGTGCTGGGCGGGGTGGTCAATCTGCTCGGCGGCATCGTTACCCAGACAGGGTGCGCGCTGGGTGGACAGTCTTCCTGCATCGCGGCCATCCAGACCGCCATGAATGGTGGAACGACGGCGCTCCCCAATAGCCTCGTGGCCGTGCTTGGTTTCGTCGTACAGGCGCTGCAAGGGCCGCTCAACAACCTCGGTTCGCAGGTCCTCACGCCGCTGCTCACCAATGCGCTGGGCATCAACCTGGGCGTCAGCACCGTCACGTTGCAGTCATTGCAATGCCACGGTGTGCAGTTGGTCTACTAGTTGTAGGCCCGCGCCCCTTGACCCTCCCCGGCAGACCCTTAGACTGTCCCGGATGGCTCGGCCATGGAGGGGAATGCGCGCCCAGCGCGCCCCGGGGCCGGCCACGATCAGAGGGGAATGACGGGATGAAGGCTTTGACTCGCAGCGCGAGCCCGCGGCGTGTGCTGTTCGCGATCGGCACCATGGTCCTGATGGCCACGTCGGCCTGCGCCAGCGCACCCGCCACCACCAACAACCCGTTGCCCCAGGCGACGGCCGCGCAGGCCACGCCGGCTGCCCAGCCGCGGGTGCCGCTGAGTACGGTGGAGAGCCTGCGCCAGCTGATCGACAACCATCAGCTCACCGAGATGCGCACGACGTACAACAGCACCTATGGCGCGAGCCTGCTGTTCCGTCCGGAAACGCTGGGCTATTACGTGGTGCTGTTCCACGGCAAGGAATTCTGGCGCGTGATGCAGACCGATTCCTTCGACGAGGCCGAAAGCCTTTACCGCACCTTCGTGTCGCAGACGCAGACGCTGGGCCAGGTGGAGATCGACACCACGCGCCTGGATGCCGGCAACAAGTACGCCGAGCACATGATCGCGGTGAACGAGGCCAAGCTGCGCAGCCTGCAGCAGGACGCGAACAACCAGCAGCAGCAGGCCCGCCAGGTGGCCGAAGCGCAGGAGCAGGCCCGTCAGCAGGCCGTCACGCTCAGCAGCGACCTGCACAACACCAATGCGCAGCTCGAAGCGGTGAAGCAGCAGGTGCGCGCGCTGGAAGCCATGCAGGCCAACCCCGCGCTGGTGCTGCCCACGCCGGCGCCCGCCCCGGCAAGCACCACCGCCACGCCGGCCGCGCAGCCCCAGCAGCCGCCCGCCGCGTCGCCCTGATTCGCAGGAAATCAGCGCAAGACTCTGACCGCCGCGTCCTCACGGATCGCGGCGGTTTTGTTTTTGCGACGCGGCGGAACACGACGAAGCGACCGCGCGTTCGATCGATGTACCCGCAATTCCCTGCGTCCGCACTGGGCTGACCAGCATCTCACCGCGAAATTCGTCAGCCAAAAGCAAGCCAACCAGTACTTTTGTCACGGTCGCCGGCGCGCTCCCGTTTGCATACTCGGGGCTTACATCGATCCAACCCCGGGGAGCTCCATGCGTCGCCTTCTGACCCTGCTGATGGCCGGCAGCCTCGCGCTGTCGCCGTTTTCCATGACGCTGGCCAAGGACAAGCCAGCCGACAAACAAGCCGATGCCAGCAAGGACGACGAGGTCAAAGCGCCCAGCACCGAAACCGCCGTGCGCACCAAACACAGCGTGAGCATCAACGGCCATTCGGTGTCCTACACCGCCACGGCCGGCACGGTGATCATCCGCGACGACAAGGGCGAGCCGCAGGCTAGCGTGTTCTACGTGGCCTATACGGTGGACACCGGCAAGCCGGAGAAGCGGCCGGTGACGTTCCTCTACAACGGCGGCCCCGGGTCGTCGTCGATGTGGCTGCACATGGGCTCGTTCGGCCCGGTGCGCATCGCCACCGACAGCCCGGCCGCCACCGCGCCCGCGCCGTACAAGCTGGTGGCGAACAGCGACAGCCTGCTCGACAAGACCGACCTGGTCTTTATCGATGCGGTGGGCACGGGCTATTCGCGGCCGCTCGGCAAGGCCGAGGGCAAGGATTTCTGGGGCGTGGACCAGGACGTGTCGGCGTTTGCGCGCGCCATCCAGCGCTACGTGACGCTCAACAACCGCTGGAACTCGCCGAAGTTCCTCTACGGCGAAAGCTACGGCACCACGCGCTCGGGCGCGCTGGTGGATGCGCTGCAGGACAAGGGCATGTCGTTCAACGGCGTGATCATCATGTCCTCCATCCTCAACTATGGCATGCGCATGCCGGGCTACGACGAGATGTTCATCGGCTACGTGCCGAGCTATGCGGCCGCCGCGTGGTACCACAACAAGCTCGCCAACAAGCCTGCGGACCTGAAGGCCTATCTCGACCAGGTGCGTGCGTTCGCTCGTGGCCCGTATGCCACGGCATTGGCGAAGGGCCAGGACGTGCCGCCCGCGGAAGCCGATGCCGTGGCGCGCCAGCTGGCCGCCTACACCGGCCTCTCGGCGGAGTACATCAAGGAGGCGAACCTGCGCGTGGACCCGTCGCGCTTCCGCAAGGAACTGCTACGCAACGAACGCCGCACCATTGGCCGCTATGACGTTCGCTTCGAGGGCGTGGACGAGGATTCCGCAGGTGAAGTGCCCGATTACGATGCGTCGGACACGGGCATCAGCGGCGCCTTCGTCACCGCGTTCCACGACTACGTGAGCAACCAGCTCAACTATCACAGCGACCTGGACTATCGCCCGACGTTTGGCGACACCGGCAAGGCGTGGGACTGGAAGCACCAGGCCGCGGGCATCAAACGTCCGCTGCAGACGGCCTACGTGGCCGGCGACCTTGCGCACGCCATGCGCACCAATCCGCACCTGCAGTTGTTGTCGATCAACGGCTACTACGATTTCGCCACGCCGTTCTTCAACACCGAGTACGACATCGCGCACATGAACCTGGAGCCGTCGCTGCGCGGCAACGTGCATTTCCTGTACTACCCGTCGGGGCACATGATCTACCTCAACACCGAAGCGCTGCAGCAGCTCAAGAGCGATCTGGCGCGGTATTACGACGCGACGACGCATTCGTAGTGCTCAGTGCGGACTTCCATCCTGCCTCACCGTCATTCCCGCGAAAGCGGAAGGCGTCTTTCAACAGCCGAAAGGCTGGTCATCCAGTGACTTTCGTGCCGGCCCAAAAGCGCTGGATCCCCGCCTGCGCGGGGATGACGGTGAGGAAACGACATACGCATCGACAGCCCTGATTTGGCTCCAAGGAAACCACTGACATGCGCCACTTCCCCTTCGCATCACTCGCCCTTGCCACGATCCTCGCGCTGGGCACCCTGCCGCTGCACGCCGCCGATACGCCCAAGGACGCGCCCAAGTCCGAACAGGGCGACAAGGACAAGAAGGCCGACGAAAACGAGCAGCCCGCGCCGCCCGAACATGCGTCGGTAACCAGGCACAGCGTACGCGTGGGCAATCGCAGCATCAGCTACACCGCCACCGCCGGTCGCCTCACCATCCGCGACGACAAGGGCAAGCCGACGGTGAGCTTCTTCTACGTCGCTTACACCACCGACGGCGGCAAGAACAGCAAGCGGCCGGTGACGTTCTTCTACAACGGCGGCCCAGGCTCTTCGTCGATGTGGCTGCACATGGGCTCGTTCGGGCCGGTGCGCGTGGCCAACGATGGCGACAAGCCGATTCCGCCCGCGCCGTATCACTGGGTACCCAATGACCAGAGCCTGCTGGACAAGAGCGACCTGGTATTCATCGATGCGCCGGGCACCGGCTATTCGCGCCTGGTGGGCAAGACCGAGGGCAAGGACGTGTGGGGCGTGGACCAGGATGCCGAGGCATTCAACAAGTTCGTCACCCGCTACGTCAGCGTGAACAACCGCTGGAACTCGCCCAAGTTCCTGTTCGGCGAGAGCTACGGCACCACGCGCTCCGCCGTGCTGGTGAAGTCGCTGCAGGAAAGCGGCATGGAGTTCAACGGCGTCATCCTGATGTCGTCCATTCTCGATTTCTCCGTCGCCGCGCCGGGCATCGATCACGGTTACATCGTGAACCTGCCGACGGAAGCGGCGATTGCCTGGTACCACAACAAGGTGCCGAACAAGCCGGCGGACATCAAAACCTTCCTTGACGAAGTGCGCCGCTTCGCCTCGGGCGACTACACGCTGGCATTGGCCAAGGGCGATGCCATCGACCCGGCCGAAGCCGATCGCGTGGCCAACCAGATGAGCCGCTACCTGGGCATCTCGCCACAGTACATCAAGGAAGCCAACCTGCGCGTCAGCCCCAGCCGTTTCCGCAAGGAATTGCTGCGCGACCAGCGCCTGACCGTGGGACGTCTGGACGGCCGTTTCCAGGGCATCGACCCGGACGCCGCCGGCGAGACGCCCGATGGCGACACCGCCAGCGATGCGATCACCGGCGCCTACGTGGCGGCGTTCAACCAGTACGCCGCGACGGAACTCAAGTTCACCGACGATCGCCCGTACCTGCCCAACAACTACGCCGCCATCGGCAAGAACTGGGACTGGAAGCGCAAGAAGAACGGCGGCTGGCTGCAGGCCACCTACGTGGGCGACGACCTGGGCGATGCCATGCGCCGCAACCCGCACCTGAAGGTGTTCTCCGCAAACGGGTACTATGACCTGGCCACGCCGTTCTACGCGACCGAATTCGACCTCACCCACCTCGGGCTGGAGCCGGCGGAACGCAAGAACATCTCCTACGGCTTCTATCCGTCCGGTCACATGATCTATCTCGACCCGACCTCGCTGCAGGAGACCAAGGCGGACCTGTCCCGTTTCTATGATGACGCAGCACCGTGAGCAAACTCCCTCCCCCGCCTTTCCCCGACATCGCTGAAGAACAACCTGTCGATCCCGCGCGACGCCGTCTGCTGGGCGGCCTCGCGCTGGGCGGCGCGGCGCTCGCCATCGGCGGCACCGAGGCGTTGGCTGGTGGCGCCACCGGCGCACCTTCGCCGGTGGCGCCGGCCAGCATCGACGAGGCGCTGCGCGCGCAGGTGCAGAAGGTGGTGGTGATCTATCTGGAGAACCGCAGCTTCAACAACCTGTTCGCCAACTTCCCCGGCGTGGAGAAGCCGCTCAGCGCGCTCAAGCCCGAGGAGTACCTGCAGCGCGACCGCGACGGCACAGTGCTCGCCAAGCTGCCGCCGATCTGGCACGGCCTGGCGTCGCACAAGCAGACGGTGAACCATCGCACTTACCAGGTGATGCAGGACGACATCACCGACTTGCCGAATGCACCATGGGCGCTGCGCACGGGCAGCGGCGACCCGCTGCCGCACGGCGTGGTGACGCGCGACCTGGTGCATGCGTTCTACGAGAACCAGCGGCAGATCAACGGCGGCAAGAACGACGGCTTCGTGGCCTGGGGCGACACCGGCGCGATGGTGATGGGCCACTACGACGACAGCGCCTCGAACCTGCGCCTGTGGCAGCTCGCGCGGCAATACACGCTGTGCGACAACTGGTTCATGGGCGCGTTCGGCGGCTCGTTCCTCAATCATCAGTATCTGGTCGCTGCGCAGCCGCCGTTCTATCCGGATGCAGACAAGAGCCCCGCGAAGTTCAACATCGCCATCACCGAAAGCGGCAAGGCGGATGATCCGCGCCTGCGGCTGGCCGACGATTCCCCCGCCAGCGCCATGCAGGGCCGACCGAAGTTCGCCTCGCGCAGCCAGCTCACGCCCGATTTCTGGGCGGTGAACACGATGATGCCGCCGTACCAGCCGACCAGCACGCAATCGGGCGAGGACCCCACGCTCGCCGCCGAGGACAGCCCGAGCACGCTGCCGCCGCAGGAACACAAGACCATCGGCGATGTGCTTTCCGAGAAAGGTGTGGACTGGGCGTGGTACGCCGGCGCGTGGCAACTGGCGCTGGACGGCAAGGGCGACGGCGACGAACACCAGTTCCCGCAACGGCCCAACTTCCAGATCCACCATCAGCCGCTGAACTACTTCAAGAGCTTCGCGCCCAACACTCAGGCGCGCGCAAAACACCTGCGCGACGCTGGCGTGGGCGAAACACCGAAGACCAACCGTTTCCTCGCCGACATCCAGGCCAACCGCCTGCCCGCTGTGAGCTTCTACAAGCCGCAGGGCGATCTCAACATGCACGCCGGCTATTCGGACGTGGATGCGGGCGACCGCCACGTAATGACCATCGTCCACGCGTTGCAGAAATCGGCGGCGTGGAAGCATACGGTGGTCATCATCACCGTCGACGAGAACGGCGGCTGGTGGGACCACGTGGCACCACCCAAGGGCGACCGCTGGGGGCCAGGCTCGCGCATTCCCGCGCTCATCGTGTCGCCGCTGGCGAAGAAGGGCTACGTGGACCACACCATCTACGACACCGGCTCCATCGCCCGTTTCCTCACGCGCCGCTTCGGGCTGGAAAAGCTGCCCGGCCTGACCCTGCGCGAAGAGGCCATGGTGGCCGCCGGCGGCCCGCCGCCGGGCGACCTCACCAACGCCCTGGAACTGGGCACCTGATCTCGCTGCGTTGAAGCAGCCCGGCACCGCGCCGGGCTGCGCCCGAACGATCTGCTCACATCCGCGGTGACATACTCCGCCCGCCTTTTCAGGGAGAGAGATTCACCATGCGCCGCACTGCCCTCATCATCGCCGCACTCGCCGTCTTCGCCGCCAGCGCCAGCCACGCGCAGACGGGCCTGGGCGCCATCGCCAACCAGGCGCAGAACAACCTCAAGAACTTCGACATCGCCGACAAGAACAAGGATGGCCTGTTGACGAAGGAAGAAGCCGAGAAGGGCCCGGTGCCCTTTATCCGCGCGCATTTCGACGCCATCGACAAGAGCCATCGTGGCGCCGTATCCAAGCAGGACGTGATCGACTACGTGCAGTCGCTGCAGCATCCGCAGGCGGCACCGGCGTCGGCGGGGTCGACGCACTGAGTTAGGGTGCGCTGGCGAGGGCTTCGTCTCCAAGACAGCTACCCCTCACCGTCATCCCGGCGCAGGCCGGGATCCAGTCTCCGCTGTGGCCGGCTGTCGCCCATTGCCCGCCAAAGAAACACGTTGGCGTATCGCGACAACCATGAACCGACGAAACTGGATCCCGGCCTTCGCCGGGATGACGAGCCTTGGACTGAGGCCTTGCCCGACAAACCCAGCGTGACCATCCACACCCGCGGCCAGCCACCCGCCAATGGCATACTCGGCGTTCCTGCTTTTGGAGTGACCCCGATGCGCCCGTCCCACCTTCTCGCCATCGGCGCGCTTGCGCTGCCGCTGAGCGCCTTCGCCGCCGATCCGCATTCCTATGCCCAGCCCGACCAGGTTCGCGTGACGCACCTGGACCTGGACCTGAAGGTGGACTTTCCGCACAAGCAGCTGGACGGCCAGGCCACGCTGAAGCTGGATTGGAAGGACGCCAAGGCGAAGTCGCTGGTGCTGGACACGCGCGACCTGAAGATCGCCAGCGTCGAGGGCATCGACGCGGCCGGCAAGGCCAGCGCGCTGAAGTACGCACTGGCGCCGCGCGACAAGGAACTGGGCAGCAAGCTCACCATCGACACGCCGGCGCATCCGGCACAGGTGCGCATTGTCTATACGACCGCACCGACCGCCTCAGGCCTGCAGTGGCTGACGCCGGAGCAGACCGCGGACAAGAAGCTGCCCTTCATGTTCTCGCAGTCCGAATCCATCCACGCGCGCTCGTGGGTGCCGCTGCAGGATTCGCCGGCCATCCGCTTCACCTATGACGCGCACGTCACCGCGCCGAAGGACGTGCGCGTGGTGATGAGCGCACTGAACGACGCCGGCCATCCGCTGGATGGTGATTTCAGGTTCAGCCAGCCGCACCCGATTCCCTCGTACCTGCTTGCCATTGCTGCGGGCGATATCGCGGCGAAGGAAACTGGCCCGCGTTCGGCCGTCTATGCGGAACCGAGCATCGTCGGCAAGGCCGCGAAGGAATTCGAGGACACCGAAAAGCTGATCAAGACCGCCGAGTCGCTGTACGGCCCGTACGCCTGGGGCCGTTACGACCTGCTGGTGCTGCCGCCCTCGTTCCCGTTCGGCGGCATGGAAAACCCCAACATGACCTTCGCCACGCCGACCCTGCTGGTGGGCGACAAGAGCCTGGTGTCGGTGATCTCGCATGAGCTGGCCCATTCGTGGTCGGGCAACCTCGTCACCAGCGCCGCGTGGCGCGACATCTGGCTCAACGAGGGTTTCACCACCTACGTGCAAGGCCGCATCACTGAGGCCGTCTACGGCAAGACGCTGGCGGACGAAGAAGCGCTGATCTCCGCGCGCGGCCTGGAAAAGAACCTCAAGGACATGCCGGAGAACGCGCAGCGCCTGGCGCCGAAGCCCGGCATCGGCGCGGACGATTCGATCTCCGAGGTGCCGTATGACAAGGGCAGCTGGTGCCTGCGCACGCTGGAAGCGCGTTTCGGCCGCGAGACGTTCGACGCCTACCTCAAGGGCTATTTCGCGCATTTCGCCTTCCAGAGCATCACCACGGAGCAGATGCTCGACTACCTGAAGGCCAACCTGTTCGACAAGAACCCCGGCAAGATGAGCTGGGATGAAGTGCAGCAGTGGGTGTACGAGCCGGGCGTGCCCAAGAATGCGCCGCTGCCTGATTCGCCACGCTTCAACGCCATCGACAAGGAACGCGCCGCCTTCCTCGCCGGCTCGCTTGCCACCGGCAAGCTCGACGCGAAGAGCTGGAACACGCAGGAGTGGATGTATTTCCTCGACGGCCTGCCGGACGTGACGCCGCTGGACAAGATCAAGCAGATCGACGCCGCGTGGCACCTCACCGGCACGCCGAATGCGGAAATCGGCATGCGCTGGTACAGCCACGCCATCGCCGCGGGCGACAAGGACGTGTGGCCGGCCGCCGCCGAGCACATGACGCGCATCGGCCGCCTGTACCTGACCATGCCGCTGTACCGCGCCTTCGTGAAGACGCCCGACGGCCTGGCCTACGCCGAACAGGTCTACGCCAAGGCCAAGAGCGGCTACCACCCGCTGACGCAGGACGCGGTGGAGTCGCTGTTCGCCAAGGCGAAGAAGGGCACGAGCAAGTAAATTCCGCGCGCGCCTCCTTGCAAAGGAAGGCGCGCGACGCCATCGATAGCTGCGCTTCCCACTGACGGTTTCCCCATGGCCACCCAGAAAACGACGCCCGTCACGCCTGCTTCCACGCGCCCGCTCTGGCAGCGGCTCGCCTTGCGCCGGCTCAAGTTCCTCGGCTTTGTCGCCATCGTGCTCGCCGTCGTGCTCGGCGGCTCCTACCTGTTCGCACCGCAATGGCTGCTGAGCGCCGACATCAAGCGCCAGGCCATGGCCGCGCACGTGGACAAGCACTCCGTACAGGTGGGCGACACGAACTGGGTGTACTACGAAGGCGGCGAAGGCCCCACCTTGCTCATGCTGCACGGCTTCGCCGCCAGCAAGGAAGTGTGGATGAAGCAGATGGAGCAGCTGTCGCCGCACTTCCACGTGATCGCGCCGGACCTGCCCGGCTGGGGCGAATCCAGCCGCGTCGATGGCGCCAGCTACAACATCGATGCGCAGGCGTCACGCCTGCAAGCGTTTATCGAAGCGCTGCATCTGCCGAAGGTGGTGCTGATCGGACATTCCATGGGCGGCGCCATCGCCGGCGTCTACGCCGCCGAGCATCCCGAACACGTCGCCGAGCTCGCCCTGCTCGATTCGTTCGGCCTGAAGGCCAACGAAAATGATTTCTCGCGCACGGCGATGTCCGGCAAGAATGTGTTCCTCTTCGACAACCGCGAGCAATTCGCCCAAGCCACCGCATGGGCATTCGCCAAGCCGCTGAACATTCCCGGCCGCTTCCAGGACGTGCTGATCGCACGCAACCAGAAGGACCGCGCCTTCCTCGAACACACCTTCAACGAACTGCGCGACCCCTCGCAATACCTGTCGCTGCAGAGCCGCCTGGACAAGCTGCAGATGCCGGTGCTCGGCCTGTGGTGCCACGACGACAAGATCATCGACATCTCCGCGCTCGACAGCCTGCGCAACGGCCTGAAGAACGCCAGCGGCATCAGCACCAGCATGCTGACCGGCTGCAACCACATGCCGATTGTCGAGAAGCCGGAGGAAACGGCGCGGATCATTACGCAGTTTGCGTTGTCGCACTGATATCGATGGGCGCAGCTTAAACACGGTCGCCGCCTGATTCACCTGCGCGCCGCCGCATGAGCGGCCGCGCGCACTGGTTTTCCTCAATCCGCGAATCCGAGATTCACCGGTGCGCCAGGCAAGGTGTGCGCCGCGTCGTCGGTCACTGGCACATCCTTGCCTACCACTTCGAACTTCAAGCCGTCGGCCCAAACCTGGCCCTTGTTCTGCAGAAGCACGCCAAAGGCAATGTCCCGCGCATCGTTGGGCACGTCCAGCACGATGTCGTACCGCTGCCAGTCATGATCGCCCTGCGGTGCGCGGAGTTCCATGTTGTCGAACGCCGCGCTCTTGCGATCGGCACCGTCGACGCGCATCCATAGCTGTCCCTTGCCCGCACCCTTCGTGCGCAGATAGCCGGAAAGACGTACGCGCTTGCCATGATAGGCATCCGCATCGATGGTCTGCATCACGCTGCCGAAGCCCGCGTTCTCTTCTTTCGCACGGAGATAGACGCTGGTGCCACCCGACACCCGCGCGCTGCTTTCCGTACCGACGTCATAGCTGCTGGCTGCCGTACCGGTGACAAACCAGCCCTTTGGCACCGCCGCATGGGCGCCACTGGCAAGCAGGCTGCTCAGCAGCAACATGCAGGTAAAGCTCTTTTTCATGGCGAGTTCCTTGTGTCAGGGAAAGGGTTAACGGGTGGCGTGTTCATCAAGAAGCGATCCGTCTCGCTAGGCGGAGGCGTAACATCCATGCGCAGCAACTCGGCCCGGGTACGGCCGACGTCCAGCCCTGCGTTCGCAGTGAGCGCAAGGTCGTCGGCATGCCGGGGCCCGCTCGCCACGACCCAGATCAGCAACAAGGCTGCAGCGGCCAGAGGCCATGCTGCGCGATGGCCGATGCGGCGCAGCGCAGCCACGCGATCCGCGGCGCGCAGGATGCGCGCGTCCACCTGCGCCGCCGGCGTTTCCCGGGCTGAACGTCGATAGAGCGACAGCACCTCGTCCATGGCGTCGTCGCTCATCGCCAGGCCTCCAATGCATCGCGCAATTTCTGCTGCGCATAGCGCAGACGGCTCTTGACCGTTTCGCGCGTGGTACCCGTGGCGAGCGCGATATCCTCCAGACTCAGCTCGCCTTCCGCCTTCATCAGGAAGGCCTCGCGTTGCGGCAGCGGCAACGCCTGTACGGCATCGATCAGCGCACGACCCAGGGCGTCGTTGTGCAGCAGCCGGTCCGGTGCATGCAGGGTCGATCCGGCGTGATGCTCAAGCGCTTCCTCGTCGCCGCACGCATCGATCGCGTCCGGCGCATGCCGGCCGAGTACGCGCCAGCGGTCCGCGGCGCGCCGATGGGCAATGCCGAACAGCCAGGCAGCGAACGATGCCTGCGGCTCGTAGCGGTCCTTGCCGTGCACCACGGCCATCCATACGTCCTGGAAAATCTCATCCGCTTCGCTGGCCCGGCCAGCCAGACGCAAGGCGTAGCGATGCAGCTTGTCGCGATAGCGTGTGTAGAGCACGCGAAAGGCTTGGGCATCGCCACGACGATAGCGCCTCATGCACTCGGCGTCGCTCCATGGCAATGATTCCGTCGCGGTCTCCGGACGCGAAGGCGCCCACGGCTCTTGCAGGTGAGCCAGCGCGCTTGCGCAGGCCTGCGTCCAGTCCAGGGGCAGTGTGAGGGTGGCCGACATGGCGTTCTTTCCGTTGGCGATACTTCCATGATCGCCGGGAATGCCGGAATGGGGTTAACGGGAGCCGGGAATCACATGCATCGACACTCCGCACACGATGGCCGTCAGGCCTGCGGACTCGCGGCTATAGCACGCCAGGAATCAAGGCCTTGGTCCGCTGCATGTACTGTTCGTAAGAGGCGCCGAAATTCTCGCGCATCCAGCGCTCTTCCAGCCTCAGTTTGAACCAGAACGACAGTGCCACGATCACCACCGCAAGCGCGCCGCGCCACTCGCCGATCGCCACAGCCGTTCCCAGGAAAGCCAGCAACAAGCCGGTGTAGATGGGATGGCGCACCCAACGGTAAGGACCGGCCTGGATCAGTTCGTGGTCTTGCTTCACCTGGACCACCGAACTCCAGTTGCGCCCGAGCACCTGGCGCGCCCAACAGGCAAAGGCAACACCCAACATGGTGAGCAAGGCGCCCGACACGGCGCCGGCCAGCGTCGCCGGATACACGCGCGATCCCAGCCATGTGCCATGAAACCATGGTTCGGGACCGATCAGCAGCGCCGCGAGCATCAACGGCAGCCAGTACTTCAGCAGGCGCGGCAACACCGGCTCGCTGCGCCTGGCATCCTTCACGCGGCGCCAGCCCCATAGCCAGTACAGCACGAACAGCATCCATGATGCCTTGATCACCGGCTCGATCGACAATGCCATGAGGAGTCTCCACCTGATCGTCGTGGCGATAGCGTCCGCCCGCCATGGGCACGCAACAAGTGGCAGTTGTCATCCGGCTTGTGTGTCACCGGCGCAGTTGCCTGGCCGTGGCTCGAACGGTCCGACGATGCGCTCAATCCGCCACGTCGGCAATCAACCGATCCAGCTCCGTCTTCAGCCACGCGCCGTTGAGGCGCAGCCAGTCGCGTTGTTCGCGCCATTCGTGGAACAGGCCTTCGACCTGCTGCCAGAAGCGGGGGGCGTGGCTGCGTACTTTCAGGTGGCAAAGCTCGTGTGCCAGGACGTACTTCAATGCGTTGGGTGGCGCGAGCGCGAGGGCGAGGTCGAGGTTGATGCGGTCGCGTGTGTCCAGGCTGCCCCACAGGCTTTTCATGGGGCGCACGCGCAGTGCGGTGGGTGCCAGGCCGAGTTGTGGCACGTAGCCGGCGAGCCAGCGCGATACGTCGCGGCGGATCTGCGCCTCGAAGTACGAGGCGAGCAGTCCGCGCGCCACGGGCAAGGCACGCGTGTGCGGACGTGGAATCACCAGGGTGAGCGTGCCTTCGCCGGCTTCGACCTTGGGGTACGGTCCATCCATCCAGTCGAGCTGCACGGTTTCGCCGCGCAGCGGAAATTCCGTGGGCGTGCCCACGCGCAAGGGAGGCAGCGGTTTGACGACCAGATGCAGCTCGTCGAGCTTGCGCTCGAGCCAGTCGGCGTGATGGCGAAGGAAGGCGCTGACCTGCGCCGGATGCGTGCCGTGCGGATACGACACGCGCGCGCCCTTGGGCGTCACGGTGAGGCGTAAACGGCGCGCGCGCGGATGCGCGGCCTTGAGCACGCGGATAGTGCTACCGCTTGCGGTGGCCAGTTCCAGCCAATCGCCTTCGAGGTGCTGCGTCATGTTCCCCGCCCTACTACGACTACGTGGCGTCCAGGCCCATCAGTGTCCCAAAGGGAATGTGGGGGGAGCATGCAGGCTTCGCAAGACGGCGCTGTGACCGCCCCAAAACCATACGGCGGGGGCGGCCCAGGCTGAACGAAGCGACTCAGGCTTCGGCGGGACGCGGCAGGCCGAACCATTCCTCCAGCTTGCCGAGCAGGCGCTCGAGCTCCAGGGTGAGCAGGGCGAAGGTGGCGTCGGCCTCGGCGGCGGCGTCGGGGTGGCTGTCGCCCAGTTCGTCCGTCACTATGTCGAGGAACTTGAGCTTGCGGACGATCAGGTCCTCGCCGAGCACGAAGCTCATGCGCTCATCGAAGATGAGACCGAGCTGGAACACCTGCTTGCCGTTGCGCAGGTGCTCCTTCACTTCCTCGCCGTCCAGGTCCTGGCGGCGGCACTTGGCGATGGCGCCGGTGGCCGAGGCCGGGTCGCGCAGCTCCACTTCGTCGCCCAGGGCGAGGCCGGCCGGCAGGTTGCCGTTGGCCAGCCAGTCGGTCATGAGCACGCGCGGGCCCTCTTCCGGGGCCAGCGGCACGGCCGGGAAGCTGCCCAGCGCCTCGCGCATCTGGGTGAGCGTGTTCTCAGCGGACTTGCGACTGGAGGTGTCCAGCACCAGCCAGCCATTCTTCTTGTCCACGTAGGCGCGCTGGCGCGAGCTGCGGATGAAGGCGCGCGGCACCAGCTCGTTGAGCACGTCTTCCTTCAGGCGCTTGCGCTCGCGGCCGCCGACCTTGCGGCCTTCCTCTTCGGCGATCTTCTGCACGCGGCGGTGCAGCTCGTCGTTCACCACGGCGCCGGGCAGGAGTTTGTCCTCGCTGCCCACGGTGACCATGGTGCAGGCGTGCACGGCGTGGGTGAGCGGGGCCTCATCGCCCCGGCCCACCGGCGGCACGAAGCCCTTGGTGCCCATTTCCATGGGGCCGCAGGGGCGCAGGCGATAGTCGCCCAGCACCTCGTCGAGGCGGTTCAGGTCATCGGCAACGGCGGGGGAAAAGCGGAACAGCGTGAGATTGCGGAAGAACATTCGGTATCCGTGCTTGTTTCTTTGTCGTCATCCCCGCGCAGGCGGGGTTCCAGCGACTTCAGGCGCGCCAAAGTCACTGGGTCCCCGCCTGCGCGGGGACGACGGTGAGGGAAGTGTGGAACTCAGCGGCTGACCGCCGCCACCGCGTTCACCACCGTATCCAGGTTGGCGCGGTTGAGCGCGGCCACGCAGATGCGGCCGGTGCCCACGGCGTAGATGCCGTACTCCTCGCGCAAGCGGTCCACCTGGGCCTTGGACAGGCCCGAGTAGGAGAACATGCCCGCCTGCTCCTGGATGAAGCCGAACTGCGGCGAACCGGCGGCGGCGAGCTTTTCCACCATGCCGGCGCGCATGGCGTGGATGCGCTCGCGCATCTCGCCCAGCTCCTGCTCCCACAGCGCCTTCAGCTCCTTGCTGTTGAGCACGGCGGAAACCAGCGCGCCGCCGTGCGTGGCCGGGCTGGAGTAGTTGGAGCGGATGGTGCGCTTGACCAGCGACTGCACGCGCAGTGCCTCGTCGCGGTCCTTGCCCACGATAGACAGCGCGCCCACGCGCTCGCCATACAGCGAGAACGACTTGGAGTACGAGTTGGCGACCACGAAGGCGTCGATGCCCGAGGCAGCGAACAGGCGCACGGCGGTGGCGTCGGCGTCGATGCCCTCGTCGAAGCCCTGGTAGGCCATGTCCACGAACGGCAGCAGGCCGTGATCCTTCACCAGGTCCACCACTTGCTGCCACTGCTCGGCGGTGAGATCCACGCCGGTCGGGTTGTGGCAGCACGCGTGCAGCAGCACCACGGTGCCCGGCTCCAGCTTGCCGAGGTCGGCCAGCATGCCGGCGAAATCCAGGCCGTGCGTGGCGGCGTCGTAGTAAGCGTAGTCGACCACCTCGAAACCGGCGGCGCTGAACACCACGCGGTGGTTTTCCCAGCTCGGGTTACTGATGGCGATTTTGGCCTTGGGCAGCACCTTCTTCAGCAGGTCGGCGCCGATGCGCAGCGCGCCGCTGCCGCCGATGGTCTGCGAGGTGGCCACGCGGCCGGCGGCCAGCAGTGGGGAATCTTCGCCGAACACCAGCTTCTGCGTGGCGATGTTGTAGGTCGGCATGCCGTCGATGGGCAGGTAGCCGCGCGGCTTGGCTTCCAGCGCCAGCGATTTCTCCACCTCGTGCACGGCGCGCATCAGCGGGATGCGGCCCTGCTCGTCGTAATAGATGCCCACGCCCAGGTTGACCTTGCCCGGGCGGCTGTCGGCCAGATAGGCCTCGGTGAGTCCCAGGATCGGATCGCCCGGGGTCATTTCAACGCTAGAAAAAAGAGACACGGCTTTACTCGATTCGGAAGTGGAAAGGTTCACGACTCGTCCGGCGTGCCGGCAAGCCACTGGTGCGCATCGGCGCGAGCGACACCTTCGCGCGCGCCTAGCGACGCGAAGTCGAACAGGTTGCGGTCGGCAAGCTGGGAGGGTGCCACGTTGCCCAGCGCGCGGAAAATGTTTTCGGCGCGGCCGGGCTGGGTCTGCTCCCAGTCCTCCATCATGCGCTTGACCGCCTTGCGTTGCAGGTTTTCCTGCGAGCCGCACAGGTTGCAGGGAATGATCGGGAACGCGCGCGCCTCGGCGTAGGCGGCGATGTCGCTTTCCCGGCAGTACGCCAGCGGGCGGATCACCACGTGGCGGCCATCGTCCGAACGCAGCTTGGGCGGCATGGCCTTGAGCTGCGCCTGGTAGAACAGGTTCAGGAAGAACGTGCCCAGGATGTCGTCGCGGTGATGGCCCAGCGCGATCTTGGTGACGCCGTTGGCCGCCGCCCAGTGATACAACGCGCCGCGCCGCAGGCGCGAGCACAGGCTGCACATGGTCTTCCCTTCCGGAATGACGCGGGTGACCGTGCTGTAGGTGTCCTGTTCGATGATGTGGAACGGCACGCCGCGCGCGGTCAGGTACTCCGGCAGCACGTGCGCGGGGAACCCCGGCTGCTTCTGGTCCAGGTTCACCGCCACGATCTCGAAGCGCACCGGCGCCTTGGCCTGCAGCGACAGCAGGATGTCGAGCAAGGTGTAGGAATCCTTGCCGCCGGACAGGCACACCATCACCTTGTCGCCGTCCTCGATCATGTTGAAGTCGGCCACGGCCTGGCCCACCTGATGGCGCAGGCGCTTGGCCAGCTTGGCGGCCTCGTAGTGCTGCTTGCGGGTGGCTTCGGGCTGGGCGGACATGGACGCGATTGGGCGGGACGGCCTCCCATTGTAGCGGGCCAGTCGCCGGGCTGCCCCGGCCGCACGGCGCAGCCCACCCGCGGCCCCGGCGGCGGTACACTGGCGGGGTTCCCTCCCAAGCCCTTCGCCGTCATGCAGGTCCAGGACCAAGCCGAGATCGCCCATCTGCTGGCCGAGTTGCGCGTCGAGCACCGCGACCTCGACGTGGCCATCGAGCACCTCGCCTCGTCGCTCAGCCGCGACGAGCTGCAGCTCACCCGCATGAAGAAGCGCAAGCTGCTGCTGAAGGACCACATCGCGCGGCTGGAAAGCAGGCTGATCCCCGACCTGGACGCCTGAGCGTCCTCTCTCCCGGAGCACCGATGTCCGCCTTGACGCCAGTCCTGCTGGAAGACGCCTTTGTCGCCCTCGAACCCCTGACGCCCGAACACGCGCCCGCCCTCGAGGCCGCCGCGGCCGACGGCGAACTGTGGAACCTATGGTTCACCAGCGCGCCCACGCCGGGCGAAGCGGCGGCGTACATCGCCAAGGCGCTGGAAGGGCAGAAGGCCGGCCTGATGCTGCCCTTCGCGGTGCGCGAGAAAAGCAGCGGGGACATCGTCGGTACCACGCGCTTCTACGACTTCGTCAACGACCCGCGCCGCGTCGCCGTCGGCTACACCTGGTACGCCAAGCGCTGGCAGAAAAGCCACCTCAACACCGCCTGCAAGCGCCTGCTGTTCCAGCACGCGTTCGACACGCTGGGCTGCGTGGCGGTGGAGCTGCACACCGACCATCGCAACCTCGACTCGCAACGCGCCATCGAGCGCCTCGGCGCGGTGCGCGAAGGCATGCTGCGCAACCACAAGCGCCGCCCCGACGGCACGCTGCGCCACACCGTGTGCTTCAGTGTGATCGACAGCGAATGGCCGGACGTGGCGCGCTGGCTGGCCATGCGGCTGGAGCGGCTGGCGGGCTGAAGCCTCGCGTCGCCGTCAGAGCAATCGGCCGATAAGGCGATCCAGCCGCACGCGCCGCAGGCGGCGCAGCAGCTTGCGCACTTCCGGCGGATAACTGCGCGCGCCTGGCAGATCGCGATAGTGCGTCACGCGCGTCGCATGGCTGCGCAACGACTGCCACTCCGCATCGTGCTGCGCGAGCAGCTGGCGCGACTGGTCGCGCAGCAGCAAGCCGTTTTCCAGATCCAGCGCCCACGCGCGCGGATTGAGGTTGTTGCCGGTGAGCACGGCAATCTCCTCGTCCACGAACAGGCCCTTGAGGTGATACGTGTTGTCGCCGTCACGCCACAACCACAGATTGAGCTGGCCGCTGTCGATGGCGCGCTGGTGCGTGCGCGCGAACCGGCGCAGGTTGGCTTCGTACAGGTATGGCAGCAGGCCGATGCGGTTGAACGGCTGCTCGGGCGGAATGTAGAAATCGTTGGCGGTCTTGTCGCCCACCATGATGTCCAGCCGGCAGCCACGTCGCAGCAGTTGGCCAATCGCAGCGCGCACCGGTTGCGGCAGGTTGAAGTAAGGCGTCAGCAGGATCACGCGTCGCTGCGCACCGCGCAGCAGGTCCAGCAGGGTTTCGTTGAGCACGTTGTCGGCGCGCCCGAAACCGGCGAGCGGAATCACGACGACATCGCCGTGGCGCGGCACCTCGCTCTCGCCCGTGTACTGCGCCTCCTGCAGCGACTGGCGCAGGCGGCGGATCGGTTCCTGCAGTTCGCGCGGGCGCGGCTGCGGCAGGCGATCCAGTCGCGGCACGGCGTCGCTGTCGCGGAACTGGCCGTCGACGAAGGCGACCATGCTGTCGGCAAGCGGCTGGTGGCGGATCACGTGGTAGCGGTCGAGCCGATAGCGGCCATGTTTCGCCAGGTAGACATCGTTGAGGCTGGCGCCACTGTAGAGCACGGTGTCGTCGATGACGAAACCCTTCAGGTGCAGCACGCCGAACAGCTCGCGCGTCTGCACCGGCACGCCGCGGATCACCACGCCCTCGCCGAAACGTTCGGCGTACTGGCGGTACATGGCGGCATTGCCTTCGCTGTTGCCCTTGCCGATCAGGCCGCGGCGGGCGCGATGCCAGTCGACATAGACCTCCACGGAGAGGCCGGGCCGCGCCGCGCGTGCGGCGTGCAGCGCCTCCAGCACTTCGCGGCCGGCATCGTCATCCTGCAGGTACAGCGCCACCAGCACGATGCGCTGCTGCGCGCTGGCGATCAGCGACAGCAGGGTTTCACGGAAGGCCGCGGGTCCCGACAGCGTGGTGATCGCCTCCGCCGGCACGGCGAAATTCACGTGCGCGGACAGATCGGGCCCGCGCCGCCGACGCAGCGAAAGCAGTCGGCGGGCAAGGCTGCGTGGCGAGGGAAGCGGTCGATTCATGGGGCGTCATGGTAGCAATCCGCTCCTGAAGGCGTGGAGTGGCCGTGCGCACCCCGCTGCAAATAGGCGCCCGCACAAACCTCGCATGAGCGTGCGTATCCCCTCACCGTCATCCCCGCGAAAGCGGGGATCCAGCGACTTTATTCGCTGCGAGAGAGCTTAAAGACACTGGATCCCCGCTTTCGCGGGGATGACGGTGAGGAGAAATGTGTACTCACGCGAGATTTTGAACAGGCGCTTGTTTGCGCTTGTCCACGCCTCAGGCCGCGCAAGTTCTCCCCACGGCCTGCTTCGCCCTACCGCTGCACCTGCTCATTGTCAGCCACCGCATGCGGCTGCACGTCGATGCTGGCCGTCATGCCGGCGGCGAGGATCAAACCCTTGGGGATGCTGTTCTCTTCGATCTCGATGCGCACCGGCACGCGCTGCGCCAGGCGCACCCAGTTGAAGGTGGGATTGACGTCCGCCAGCAGGTCGCGGCCGGTGGGGTTGTCGCGGTCGGTGATGCCGCGCGCCACGCCGATGATGCGGCCCTTCAAGTGCGTGCCGCCGCTCATCAGGCGGATCTGCACCGGGTCGCCGATGCGCAGGTGCGGCAGCTTGGTTTCCTCGAAATAGCCGTAGATGTAGTAGCTGTGGCGATCGATCAGCGCCAGGCGCGGGCTGCCGGTGGAGGCGTAGTCGCCCACGCGCACGTCGAGGTTCGTCACGTAGCCGTCCACCGGCGCGCGTACTTCGGTGCGCTCCAGGTCGAGCTTGGCGCGATCCACGGCGACCTGCGCCTGCACCACGGCGGCTTCGGCCTGCTCGCGCGAGGCGTTGGCTTGGTGGCCGCTGGCCTGGGCCTGTTCCCAGATGGCGCGGGCGGTCGTGGCGGCGGATTTGGCGTCGGTGCGTTCTTCCTTTGGCACCACGTCGGCCAGTTCCTGGCGGCGCTGGGCCTGCTCCTGGCGCATCTCGTACTCGGCCTTGCGCGCGGCGGCGCTGGCCAATACCGCATCGATATTGGCGCCGGCGGCGCGCGCGGCGGCCTTGGCGGAGTTGAGGTTGGCCTCGGCCTGGGCCAGCGCGATCTGGTAGCGCTGCGGGTCGATTTCGAACAGCACGTCGCCCTTCTTCACTTCGGCGTTGTCGATCACCGGCACGCGCGTGACCAGGCCGGAGACGTCGGGCGCGATGCGCACCACCTCGGCGCGCACGCGGCCGTCGCGCGTCCACGGCGAGTACATGTAATGCCGCCACAGGATGTGGCAGAGCACGAGCGCCACGATCACGACGACCGCGGTGATGGCAAATCGGAGCAGGGCTTGAGGTTGCAGTTTCATGGTCATGGGTACAGGAGCAGGCCGGCTGCGCCGAACAGCACGAAGAACACGGCGACACGGAACAGAGAGGGATGCCACACGTAGCGGTACAGGCCGTAGCGGCCGACGATGGTGTCGATCAGCCAGAGCACCAGCAGGCAGCCTGCGTACACCAGCAGGATGCCGGGCACGAGCGCGTCGGCAAGGGCTATTTCACGCGGCATGGGTGTTCTCCGGAACCTTGACGATGTACGGCGCCAGTGCGGATTCATCATCGCGCAGCGCAATGCGCAGCTGCAGCAGGTGACCCAGGGCCGGCTGGCAGCTGGCGCGCGCCTGCGGCAGTGTCTGGGAAGTCAGCGTGATGGCGTGGTCAACGGCGGCATCGGCCTGCTGCCAGCGCGCCTTGTCGGGCGCGTCGTAGAGGCGGGCCATGCCGTCCAGCACGCGCTGCATGGCATCGACCAGCGGCGGCGGCAGTTCGGCGTGCGCCATGTCCTGGCGCAGCTCGATGATCGCGCGGCCGCAGTCGTGCACGGCCAGCGCCCAGCTCAGCAGGTCGCGGGACTCCGCGCTGCCCTGCTGGGTGAACTGCACGATCTGGTGATAGAGGTCGCGATTGACGCTCTCGAAGGTATACAGGATGCCTTCCATCGGCGCGGTCGCGGCGAACACCACCTGGCGGCGCAGCTGCGCCAGCTGGCGGCGGCGCATCCACGCGGTGCCGATCACGGTGGGAATGACCATGAAGGCCGCGCCACTCATCATCAGGCCGAACAACGACGCGATGGCGTCGTTGAAGAAGCGCTCCGGCGCGTAGACCATCGGGTTCTTCACGGCGAGAATGTAGACGTAGCCCAGCGTGTAGCCCGCGCCGATGCCCGGCAGCGTGGCGTTGCGCGTGGTGAGGTACGGCCCTATCGCCAGCAACGGGCCGGTGACCAGCATGAACATCACGAAGCCGTCGCTGCCCGGCATGATCCAGAACACCACGAAGTACGCCGCGAACATGCCGACCGCGTAGCCGATCCAGGTGTTGGCCGTGGCCGCCAGCGGCGACGGCGAGGTGGCGAGCAGCCCGCTGAAGATGGTCGCCAGCAGCATCGCGCTCGGCCCGAACGGCCAGCCGGTGGCGATCCAGAACACGCTCAGCGTGATCATGGTGAGGAAGGTGCGCAGCACGGCGATGGCCGGCGAGGCGTAGTCGTTGGCGCGTTTGAAATCCACGCGTTCCACCGTGCCGCCGAGCACGCCCTGGGTTTCGCGCAGGGTGGCTTCCAGCGAGGTGAAATCGCGCAGCTCGCTCACGAAGCGGCGCAGGATCATGGTGCCGCTGTCGAATTCCAGCAGCAGTTCCGGATCCTGCCGCAGCTCTTCGCGCAGCTGGGCGGCGAGCGCCGGCAAGGTGGCTTCGCAGGCTTCGAGCCGCGTGGCGAGCAGGCGCGGCCTGGTTTGTTCGCTGGGTTCGGGCGACAACGCCACGCCCACCGGCGCATACAGCCGGATCAACGCGGCCGCCGTGCGCGGATGGTTGTTGCGTTGCAGACGGTTGATCAGGTGATGCAGCGACTGGAAGCTGGTCGCGGCGGCCATGTAGCGCAGGTTGAGCAGCTGCATGCGGCTGCTGCGCGCGCGGGCTTCGGGATCTTCGAAGATCACCGAGGCGCGCATGTCCTCGATCTGCACGGCCGCGCGCACGAAGCGCAGGTGCAGCTTCTCCATCTCCGCGCGGGGAATGGCGCCGCCCAGGCTGCCGCGCGCGAAATCGATGAAGTGCGAATAGTGTTCGCGCGCGACGCGGCGCAGCAGCTGGCGCAGGCGTTCCGGCAGCACCACGTCGCTGACCAGGCCGGCCACGACGATGCCGAGCATCACCTCGCTCACGCGCATCATGGCCGAGTCGAACACGTTGTACGGATCGTTGATGGCCGGCAGCGCCACGATGGCCGCCGTGTAGCCCGCCAGCACGAAGCCGTAGGACATGAAGTTGCGGTACAGCACCGCGCCGCCTGCGCACAGGCCGACCCACAGCGACAGCGCCGGCAGGAACAGCTCGCGCTGCTGCGGGAACGCCGCCATCAGCAGCACGCCGACCAGGCTACCCGCGCAGGTGCCGATGGCGCGGTAGAAGCTCTTCGCCAGCACCATGCCGCTGTGCGGATGCATCACGATGGACACCGTGATCATCGTAGTCGACGGCTGCTCCAGCTGGAACAGCATGGAGAACCACGCGGCGATGTAGAACGCCAGCATGCACTTGACCACGAAGATCCATGCCTGGCGTTCTTCCGTGGCGAACTCGCGCAGCCACGGCGGATGGCGCCAGGACGGGAGGTCGGTGGGTACGGCCGACATGGTTAGGGATGCCCCGTTCTATTCAGCACAGGCGTCACCGTTGCTGTATGGCCGCAGCTCCGCGCCGCGCTCCATGCCCTGCGCACCGGCTGGGCACCATGCCACCCGCGCTGAATAGAACAGGGCATCCCTAGCGCTCCAGTTGATCGAGGAATTTCTTGAGCAGGCGCTCGAGTTGCGCGACGTCGCGCTGGGGAAGCTCACCGACCTGCCACTCCAGCAAGGCGCAGACATCGGGCAGGAAGCTCTCGATCAGCGCGACGCCGTCCTTGGTGAGGGTGAGCGTGACCTTGCGACGATCCTCTTCGCTGGCGTTTCGCGCAATCAGACCTTTGTCGGCCAGCTCGTTGGTGAGCCGCGTGATGTTGGCGGATTTCTCGCCCGCCGCGTCGGCCAGCTCGGTGGGATGCAGCGAGTAGCCCTCGGTGCCGTACAGCATCATCAGCAGGTTGTATTCCGGGTGATTGATGCCGTACGGGCGCAGCATCGCGTTCGCGTCGTCATGCACGCGCTTGTAGATGTGCTTGATCAGGCGGATGAGCACGGCAGCGTCCCGCGGAAACGCGGGATAACGCTGGCGCGTGACCGCCAGTCGCTGCTCGGTGGGATGGAAGCTGCTCATGGCGCGCGGCCCAGTTAGTACATATATGTAATATATGCATGTGAATTTTATGCCCGCACCGATGGGCTTGCAAGAGCGTCGACCCATGCGCGTGAAAAAGGCGCCACGAGGGCGCCTTCGGGGTAACTGCGGGAGTGGTACGCCCGCCGCCCGCGGAGCCCGGGGCGGTGGCGCAGGTTCGCCGGCGGTTCCGGTCAGTTGCCCTTGACCGGATACGTCTCGAACCCGCTGGGCGTCGCCGTGTTCGGCTGGGTCGGGGCCGGGTTTGCCGGATTGGCCGGACGTGCCGACGGCGCCAGCTGGGCGCTGCCGCACTGGTAGGCGCCCCAGGGCTGCGAGCCGTCCTTGGGGTCGGCCAGCGGCTTGATGGTGTCGGCGTGCATCTTGGCGGCTTCGTTGCGCGCCATCACTTCCAGCTCGTCGCGCACCTTGATGTCGTTGCGGTCAATCGGGCCGACATGGTCCATCACGGACACGGTGACCTTGCCCAGGTCACGGCAGGAAGACACATCGCCGCTCCAGGCCGTGCGGACGTTCTTCCCGGCATCGTCCAGCGTGATGCCATAGGTGCACGCGCCGAGCAGCGCGATGGGAACGAGCAACAGCAGGGTCTTGCGCATGGATTACTCCGCGGTGACATGAAACATGAAAAGGCCGGACGGTTTCCCGCCCGGCCTCCATCCTAACCCGGGGACGTGAACGTCCGCCCCCTCGAGCTCAAGATCGCGCGCTTACTTCGACGGCTTTTCCGACACCGCCTTGCCGTCGCCGTCGATCACCTGCACCTCGCCCAGCTTCAGGGCGCGCACGGGGGCTTCGATCTTCTTGAGGTCGCCCACGATCACCCAGGTCAGCGCGTTCGGCTTGATGATCTCCTTGATCGCGTCCTCCGCCTGCGGCTGGGTCACCGCCTCCGTGCGGGCCTTGAGGGTCTGCACGTAGTCTTCCGGGCGGTTGTACTGGACGATCTCGGTCATGGCGCCGAGCACTTCAGAGGCCGTCTCGAAGCTGCCCGGCAGGCCGCGCACATTGGAGTCCTTGATCTTGTCCACCTCCTGCTGGGTGAGCGGACGCGCGGCGATGACGGCGTTGGCTTCCTTGGACACTTCGTTGGCGGACTCGGCCGTCTTGTCGGTCTGCACCGGCGCGTACATCAGGAACGGACGCTGGCCGATCGCATCGCGCATGAAGCTGAAGGCGCCATAGGCCCAGCGCTTGTCCTCGCGCAGGTTCATGTTGAGGCGCGAGGTGAAGCTGCCGCCGAAGGCGCCGTTGGCCACATCGATGGCCAGCTCGTTCGGCGCCTTGCTCGAAGGCGCGAGCAGGCCGGCAAGGATCAGCGACTGCGGCGCATCCGGCTTGTCGATGAGGAACACGCGCGGCTTGGACTGCGCGGCCACGGTGGCGACGTTCTTCTTCGGCACGGCGCTGGACGGCGCCTTCCAGTCACCGAAGGCGGCATCGAGCTGCGGGATGATCTGCTGCAGCGTGGTGTCGCCGGCGACCAGGATCTTCACGTTGTCCGGGCGCAGCCAGTCGCGCTGGAACGCGGACAGGTCCGACGCCTGCATCGACTTGATGGCCTCCTCCGTGCCCGAGCCGGTGAACGGGATGCCGTAGGCGTGGTTGGCGCCGTACAGCAGCGGCGGCAATGTGCGCAGCGCCAGCGCGGTGGGCTGGGTCTTTTCCTGCGCGATGCCGGCCAGCCACTGGCCGCGGATGCGCTCGATGTCGTCGGACTTGAACGCCGGGTTGCGCACGATGTCGGCGAACAGCGCCAGCGAGGGCTGCAACTGGTCGTTCAAGGCGTTGAGCGAGGCCGAGCACGCGTCGAGGCCGCAACCGACGCGGGTGATCGCGCCCAGGCGCTGCTTGCGCTTGGCCACTTCCACCGAGTCGAGATCCTTGGTGCTCTCGTTCATCAGCGTGGTGGTGAAGCTGGCGGTGCCGAGCTTGCGGCCCTGGTCGGCCGCGTAGCCGGCATCGAACAGCAGCTGGATGTGCGTCACCGGGATGGTGTGGCGCTTCGCCAGGATCACCTCGATGCCGTTCTTGAGCTTGCCGTGCTCCAGCTCCGGGAATTTCAGATCCGGGAACTGCGCCACCTCGGGCACGCCCTTGCTGCGGTCCACCTGGCTCTTGCCCACGGTGTACTCGTGCCTGGCCGGCATCCTGGCGGCGGGGCGGCCTTCCTGCGGGCCCAGCGCGGCGACCTTGGCGTCCTCGGCGTCGAGGTTGTCGTTGGGGCCGGCCGGCAGCACGGTCAGCAGGTAGTCGCCCTTGATCAGCCACTTGTCGGCGGCGGCCTTGACGCTGGCCGGCGTGGCGGCGTCGGCGCGCTCCAGGTCTTTCTTGTAGGCGGCCGGGTCACCGCGATAGACCTGACCTTCCGCCAGGATCACCGCCTTGCCGCCGGAGCCGCCGACCTTTTCCAGGCCGCGCACGAAGCCGGCGCGGTTGCCGATCTTGGCGCGCTCCAGTTCGTCGGCGGTGGGACCGTCGGCCAGGAACTTCTTCAGCTCTTCGGCGATGACCGCCTCGACCTTGGCCTGATCCACGCCTTCCTTGATGTCGGCCTGGATCTGGAACTGGCTGGCCAGCGCGAACGGCGAAATGCTGGCGGACACGTCATCCACCAGCTTGTCCTGATAGACCAGGCGCTGGTACAGGCGCGAGGTCTTGCCGCCACCGAGCACGGTGGAGGCAAGGTCGAGCAGGACGGAATCGTCGGTGCCCAGCTGCGGCACCACCCAGGTGCGGTAGATGCGCGGCTGCGCCACGTGGTCGTGCTGGATGCCGCGCGTGGATTTTTCCAGCGGCGTGATCCACGCCTGCTGGCGCGGCACCGGCGGGCCGGCCGGGATGTCGCCGAAGTACTTCTCGGCCTTGGCCTTGGCTTCCGCCACGGTGATGTCGCCCGCCAGCACCAGGGTGGTGTTGGCCGCGCCGTAGTAATCGTGGAACCACTGCTTCACGTCGGCCAGCGAGGCCGCGTTGAGGTCTTCCATCGAGCCGATGGTGTCGTGCTGGTACGGATGGTTGGCCGGATAGGTGTTGGACAGGATGTTCTGGTCCACGCGGCCATACGGGCGGTTCTCGCCCTGGCGCTTTTCGTTCTGCACCACGCCGCGCTGGGTATCGAGCTCCTTCTGGCCGATGGCGCCCAGCAGGTGGCCCATGCGGTCGGACTCCATCCACAGCGCCATGTCGAGCGCGGTGGTGGGCACGGTTTCGAAATAGTTGGTGCGGTCGAACCAGGTGGTGCCGTTCATGTCGGTGGCGCCGGCCAGCTCGAACGGCTGGAAGTACGTGCCCTTGTGGTTCTCCGAGCCGGAGAACATCAGGTGCTCGAACAGGTGCGCGAAGCCGGTCTTGCCCTTGGGTTCGTCGGCCGAGCCCACGTGATACCAGATGCTCACGGCCACCACGGGCGCCTTGTGGTCCTCATGCACCACCACGGTCAGGCCGTTGGGCAGGGTGAAGCGCGTGAAGGCGATGTCCGGCACGGCCTGGGTGGACTCGACGGGCGCCGCCTGGGGCGCGGCGATCGCGGGCAAGCCGGCCGACATGCTGAGTACACCTGCGACGAGCAGGGCGAGGGGCTTTCTTGCCATCACGACACTCCTGTTTTTGATGGATGAGCGAATCGAGGCTAGCCACGCCCCAGGGGCTTTGGCAAATGACCAATGGCATGGTGGACCACCCGCGGGCCGCTTCGTTCGTCGCCACGGCGCCATAACCAGAACGCACCCCGTCCGGACAGTGTCCGCGCCCTGTCCGGCCACGCCCGGTCGCTGTCCGCGGACAGCGAAGCGCCTTCCCTGAAAAACAGAAATTCCCGAAAAGACAGCCACTTGAGCCACAAGCAGCCGTTGGCACGGCGCTTGCCATATCTACCGTGCAGGACCTACCCCACTTTCATCGGAGACATGATCATGAAATTCGAAACCCTGATGCTGCGCGGCCTCTTCGTTGCCTGCCTGCTGGTTTGCGGACTCGTGCTGGGTGCCATGGTGAACGCGACTCCCCAGGCCATTCGCCTCGCCGCCGCCGGCAGCGCCGGCCAGTTGATCGCCACGCCCGCCGCCACCGCGTGCGCCTTGCCGCCCGATGGCGTGGTGTGCCCCCGCATCACCAACGGCTGAGCAAGGACGCTCGCCGTTGGGCGGCCACTACGCGGGGGATGGGAGAACCCCGATAATGGCCGGATGCTGCATGTCATCCTCTTTCGACCGGAAATACCCCCCAACACCGGCAACGCGATCAGGTTGTGCGCCAACACCGGCGCCTCGTTGCACCTGATCCGCCCCCTGGGATTCGAGCTGGACGATGCCCGCCTGCGCCGCGCAGGCCTGGACTATCACGAATACGCGCAGCTGGCCGTGCATGACGACCTTGCCAGCTGCCTCGAGCGCATCGGCCAGCCACGCGTGTTCGCCTTCTCCACGCGCGGTCGCGTGGCCCATGTCGACGCCCGCTTCGCCGAAGGCGACGCCCTGCTGTTCGGCTGCGAAACCGCCGGCCTGCCCGGCGAGGTGCTCGACGCCATTCCCGAAGCGCAGCGCCTGCGGCTGCCGATGCGGCCGGACAGTCGCAGCCTCAATCTGTCCAATACCGTGGCGGTGGCGGTGTATGAGGCGTGGCGGCAGATGGGGTTTGTCGGCGCGGCGCGGTGATGGCGTGCGCGGGCGCGGCCCACACCCGAAGATCGCGCGTGCTGTCGACATCGACAAAACCGCCCGCACCGGCCGCGCAACGCGAGCGGCTACAATCGCCCAATGACCGCCCCATCCCTCCAGTCATTGCTCCCTCGCCCGCTGCGCGCCCTCGCCGGCCGCGCGCTGGAAACCGCGCTTAACCACACCTTGTCGCTCGACCCGGAAACGCAGGGCCGGCTGTCCGCGCTCGATGGCCGCAGCGTGCAATTGCATCTGCGCGGCCCGGAACTCGCGCTGTCGGTGACGGTGCAAGGTGACCGGCTGAAGGTTGGCCCCGCACAGGACGACAACCACCTGCGCGTCGCCGCCACGCCGGGCAGCCTGCTCGCCATGCTGGTGAAGCGCGATGACGAGGGCGTGGCGCCGGGCAAGGTGGAGATCGCGGGCGATGCGGACCTCGCCCGCCGCCTGGAAAAACTCGCCAGCAAGTTCGCCCCCGATTTTGAAGAGGCCTTTGCGCGCACCTTCGGCGAGGTGCTCGGCGTGCCGCTGGCCAAGGCCGTGCGCCAAGGCCTGGCGCATGCCAAGGAAACCGCCAGCCACCTCACCGCCGATACCGCCGACTGGCTGCGCGATGAAGCGCGCGTGGCGGCAGCGCCGGGCGAAGTGGAAGGTTTCCTGGATGGCGTGGACGATCTGCGCGAACGCGCCGATCGCCTCGAGGCGCGACTGGCACGGCTGGAGCAACGCCTGAAGAAGGGGCCGGTCGCGTGAGGGTTCCCCTGAAGGTCGTACCGCGCGTGATACGCGTGGCTTCCGTGCTGCTGGCCTATCGCCTCGACGAGCTGGTGGACGACGCGCACCTGTTCCGCCCGTTGAAGCTGGTGCGCCCGTTCGTGGCGCGCCCGCGCACCGACATCACGCAGCTTTCCCGCGGCGCGCGCCTGCGCCTGGCGCTCACCGAGCTGGGCCCCATCTTCGTCAAGGCCGGCCAGGTGCTGTCCACGCGCCGCGACCTGGTGCCGGCGGATATCGCTGACGAACTCGCGCAACTGCAGGATCAGGTGCCGCCGTTTCCGGGCGCCGAGGCACGCGCGATCATTGAGCAGGAACTGAAGGCGCCGGTCACTTCGCTGTACACGAGTTTTGACGAGACGCCGCTGGCCTCCGCATCCATCGCGCAGGTGCATGCGGCCACGCTGGAAGACGGCAGCGCGGTGGTGGTCAAGGTGCTGCGTCCGGGCATCGACCAGCGCATCGAACGCGACATCAAGCTGCTGCGCTCGCTGGGCGAACTGGCGCAGCGCTGGCACCCGAATGCCGACAAGATCCGCCCGCTCGACGTGGTCGCCGAAGTCGAGAAAATGCTGGAGAACGAGCTGGACCTGCAGCGCGAAGGCGCCAGCGCCAGCCTGCTGCGCCGCAATTTCCAGAGCGGCGAGGACCTCTACGTGCCCGCGGTGCACTGGGACCTGACCAGCGCGCGCGTGCTCACCTTGGAGCGCGTCTACGGCGTGAGCTGCGACGACATCGCCTCGCTCGACGCCGCCGGCATCGACCGCAAGGCGCTCGCGGTAAAGGGCGTGCGGCTGTTCTACGAACAGGTGTTCCGCGACAACTTCTTCCACGCCGATGCGCACCCCGGCAACATCTGGGTGGACACGTCGCGGCCGAACGATGCGCGCTTCATCGCGCTGGATTTCGGCATCATGGGTTCGCTGCCGGAGCAGGACCAGTACTGGCTGGCGCAGAACTTCATCGCGCTGTTCGAGCGCGACTATGCGCGCATCGCGCAACTGCACGTGGACGCGGGCTGGATGCCCTCGACCGTGCGCCTGGACGAGCTCACCGCCGCCGTACGCACCGTGTGCGAGCCGTACTTCACCCGCCCGCTGTCGCAGATTTCGCTGGCCGAGCTGGTGGTGAAACTGTTCCAGACCGCACGGCGCTATGAGCTGACGCTGCAGCCGCAGCTGATCCTGCTGCAGAAGACCCTGCTCAATATCGAAGGCGTGGGCCGCATGCTCGATCCGGAGATCGACATCTGGGCCGTGGCGCATCCGGTGCTCAAGCGCATCCTGCGCGAACGCTACAGCCCGCGCCGCACATTGCGCGAACTGCGCAAGCATCTGCCGGAATGGTTCCACGCCGCGCCCCAATTCCCGGAACTGGTGCGCAACGCGCTGCAGCAGGTGGCCAAGGGCGAACGCCAGACCATCAGCGATCCGCGCGCACTGGAGCAGCAACGCGACGAGGCGCAGCGCACGCGCCGCGTGGTGTCGTTTGGCTTGCTAGGCAGCAGCCTGTTGATCGGTAGTGCGGTGGTGTGGGCGCTGGCGCCGGAGCATGGTGCGTGGCATGCGGCCGTGGTCGGTGTGGCAGGTCTGATTGCTTTCGTAGTGGGCTGGCCGCGGCGTTAAACCTGCCTCAACGTCGTCCCGGCGCAGGCCGGGACCCAGGGCCTCAGGGCACATACAGGCGGTTACGCCACTGGATGACCAGCCTTTCGGCTGTTGAAAAGCGCCTCCGGCCTACGCCGGAATGACGGCTTCGTTGTATGGCGCGAGACCTTTGCGCGCCACTTTGGACAATGACAGTGCTCGACATCCTCCACCAAGACGACGCCATCATCGCGGTCAACAAACCTGCGGGCTTGGCCGTGCACCGCTCCAAAATGGTCGGCAACGCGGAGGAGTTCCTCATCGACGTGCTGCGCGAACAGGTCGGCGGCACGACCTATCTCGCGCACCGGCTGGATCGCGCCACCAGCGGCGTGATCCTGGTCGCCCGTTCCTCGGAAATCGCCGCTGCGCTCGGCGAGCAGTTCATGGGGCGCGACGTGCACAAACAGTACCTGGCCGTGGTGCGCGGCTGGCCGGAGCCGGAGGAAGCGCTGATCGACTACGCCCTGCCCGGCTCGCGCGACACCGGGCCGCGCCGCGAGGCGAGCACCAGCTATCGCCGGCTCGCCACGGTGGAAGTGCCCATCGCGCTCGGGCGCTACCCGCAGCAGCGCTACGCGATGGTGCTGGCCGAGCCGCACACCGGCCGCTTTCGCCAGATCCGCAAGCACATGGCGCATATCCACCATCCGATCATCGGCGACTGCCAGCACGGCCGCAGCGACCACAACCGCCTATACAAGCAGTATTTCGGCTGCCACCGCATGCTGCTGCACGCCTGGCGGTTGAGCTTCGCGCACCCCGTCAGCGGCGAGCCGATGCGGCTGCAGGCGCCGCTGGACGCGGCGTACGCCGCCCTGCTCGTGCGCTTCGGCTGGACGCTGCCCACGCTCTGATGCGCTGCGTCGTGGCGGCCTGTCACCTGCGCCCGCTAAACTTTGCGCCATGCTCACGATCAGCCGATCCATCGTCCTGCCCGAGACCGAGCTGACTGAGCGTTTCCTTCGCGCAGACGGCCCCGGCGGACAACACGTCAACCGCACCGAAAGCGCGGTGGAGCTGCGTTTCGACGTGGCGCGCTCGCCTTCCCTGCCCGAACCGCTGCGCGCACGCCTGCTGGCCCGCCGCGACCGCCGCCTGACCGACGAGGGCGTGCTGGTGATCCAGGCGCGCCGCTTCCGCGACCAGGGCCGCAACCGCGAAGACGCCCGCGAGCGGCTGGTGGAGATCATCCGCGCCGCGCTCGTGGTGCCCAAGGCGCGCATCGCCACCAAACCCACCCGCGGCTCGCAGGAACGGCGCCTCGCCGGCAAGCAACAGCGCGGCAAGATCAAGCAAACACGGTCGCGTGACTGGAGTCGCGAATGAGCACGCCGATGCTCCCCCCTGCCCCACCCGAAGCCCCCAAACTCAAGAGCAAATTCTGGCCGTGGTTCGCCCGCTGCCTGCTGCGGCTGTCCGGCTGGAAACTGATCGGCCAGCTGCCGAACGAGCCCAAGCTGATCATCATCGGCGCGCCGCATTCCTCCTATTGGGACGGCTACTACGGACTGCTGATGAAGATCGGCATCGGCGTGGACATCAACATCATGATCAAGCGCGAGGTGCTGGACGGCCCGCTCGGCATCATCCTGCGCCCCATCGGCATGATCCCGATCAACCGCAGCGCCGCGCTCAACGTGGTGGACCAGATGGTGCAGCGCTTCCGCGAGAAGGACCGCATGTGGCTGGGCATCACGCCCGAAGGCACTCGCAAGAAGGTCAAGAACTGGAAGTCCGGCTTCCTGCGCATCGCGCGTGACGCCAACGTGCCGATCCAGACGCTGTTCCTGGATTACCCGTCCAAGACGTTTACCTTTGGCCCTGTGGTGCGCGCCACGGACGATCCCGATGCCGACATGGCGCGCATCCGCGCGCTGTTCACGCCCTATCGCGGCAAACACCGTAACGCGAACGACTGATCGATCATGGGCTCACTCGGCATCCAGCACTTCGACGCCTTCCTGCTCGCGTGCATCGCGCTGGACCTCACGCCGGGGCTGGATACGTTCTACATCCTCACCCGCAGCGGCCGCGAGGGCCGTGGCGTGGGCGTAGCGGCGGCGCTGGGCATCAATGCGGGATGCATCGTGCATACGCTGGCGGCGGTGCTTGGCATTTCGGCGGTCCTGATGACGTCCGCGCTTGCCTTCAGCGTGTTGAAGTATGCGGGCGCGGCGTACCTGGTGTGGATCGGCCTGCGCATGCTGCTGTCGCCTGGCGGTGCGCGTAAATCCGCGGAGACGCGCGGCCGTGGGCTCGGCGCCGCATTCCGCCAGGGCATGCTGACCAATGTGCTGAATCCCAAGGTGGCGCTGTTCTTCCTGGCGTTTCTGCCGCAGTTCGTGTCGATGCAGGCGACGCATCCGCAGCTTGGCCTGCTGGTGCTGGGCCTGAGCTTTATCGGCACGGGAACCGTGTGGTCGATGGTGCTCGCCCTGCTAGGCGGAAAGATCCATCACCTGCTGACCACGCGCCCGCGTGTCGGGCAATGGATGGATCGCGTCTGCGGCACGGTGCTGCTGGGTTTCGGCGTGAAGCTGGCACTGCAGCGCCCAGCCTGACAAACGCATCGAGCCTAGCGCTCGGAATGCCCCGACTCGTCGTAGTCGCGATGCGTGAGCATGCCCGGCTTCACCAGATCGATGAACGCCCTCGCCTCCGGGCTCAGGAATTTGCCCTTGCGCATCACCACGCCGTAGCTGCGCTGGGGGAAGTATTGCTTCATGTTTCGGACGGCCAGACGTCCGCGGTCGGCCTCGGTGATGCAGATGCCGGTGACGATGGAAATGCCCAGCCCCATCGCCACGTATTCCTTGATCACATCCCAGCCGCCCACCTCGATGGCGACGCGGTACGGCACCTGCTGCTGCTGGAACACAAGGTCCACCAGTCGATACGTGGACAGGCGCTGCGGCGGAAGAATCAGGCCGTAGGGCGAGAGATCCTGCAGCGTGATCGTCGCCTTCGCCGCCAGCGGGTGGTCGGGCGGCATGATCAGCATCGGGTCATAGTGATGCACTGGCGCCCAGGCGATGTCGTTGGGCACGTCGAGCATGGAGCCCACGGCAAAATCCGCCTCATCGGCGCGCAATAGCGCCAGGCCGTCCTTGCCGGTCACGTTGGCGAGCTGCAACTGCACCTCGGGAAAGCGTTCGCGGTAACGGCGCACCAGATCCGGCAGCAGGTACTGGATGGTCGAGGTGCCGGCGGCGATAGTCAGGCGCCCGCCCTGCATGCCCTTCACCTTGGCGTGGAAGTCGCGGTCCAGGTTCTCCCAGCCCTCCACCAGCGGGCGGGCCAGCTCGTACAGGGCCTCGCCGGCATCGGTGAGGTTGATGCGGCGGCGGCGGCGCTCCAGCAGGCTGACGCCCAGCTCGCGTTCCAGCGCCTGAAGCTGAAGGCTCACCGTGGGCTGAGACAGGAACAGCGCCTCGGCGGCACGGGTCAGGGTGCCCAGCTTCACGGTGTAGACAAAGGCCCGCATCTGCTTCTGCCGGTTGCCCTTGTAATAGAACCGGCCCGATTCGTCGGCCCGACCATGCGCTGCCGTACGGCGCTTGCCGGCGGCGGAACGGGTCTTTTTTGGCTTGTTCAGGGGTTTGGCGGCCATTTTAATGCCCATCAACTCAATGAGTTGCCCATTGCATTAAGAAAGACAATAGCAAAAATTGAAACATTTGCTTTGTCAAAGCAAATTTCCGTGACCTAGTGTCATCCCATCGTCATCACGGAGATTCCTCATGGCCGTTCCCAAGGAACGCGTTGCGCTTTCCCCGGCCCAGGTCCAGGCCCCGGGCGGGATACGCCCCGAGCATGCCGCCATCCTGACGCCGGAGGCCCTGGCCTTTCTGGCCGAGCTGCACCGCCAGTTCGACGCCCGGCGGCTTGAGTTGCTGGCCGCCCGCGAGGCGCGCCAGGCCCGCTACGACGCCGGCGAGCTGCCGGACTTCCGCGCCGACACCGCCGCCATCCGCGAGGGCAGCTGGACGGTGGCGCCGATCCCGCCGGCCCTGCGCGACCGCCGGGTGGAGATCACCGGCCCGGTCGAGCGCAAGATGATCATCAACGCGCTCAATTCCGGCGCAAAGGTGTTCATGGCGGACTTCGAGGATTCCTCCGCGCCCACCTTCGACAACCAGATCGACGGCCAGATCAACCTGCGCGACGCGGTGAACGGCTCGATCGAGTACACCTCGCCGGAGGGCAAGCACTACCGCGTCAACGGCAACCCGGCCGTGCTGATCGTGCGTCCACGCGGCTGGCATCTGCCGGAGCGTCACATCACCGTCGATGGCGAGCCCATGGCCGGCGCGCTGGTGGACTTCGGCCTGTTCGCCTTCCACAACGCCCGTGCGCTGCAGGCTCGCGACCGCGGCCCCTACTTCTACCTGCCCAAGCTGCAGGCGATGGAAGAGGCCGCGCTGTGGGACGACGTGATGGCCGCCGCCGAGACCGCGCTCGACCTGCCGTCCGACTGCATGAAGGCCACGGTGCTGATCGAAACGCTGCCGGCCGTGTTCCAGATGCACGAGATCCTGCACGCGCTGCGCGGCCGCGCGGTCGGCCTCAACTGCGGCCGCTGGGATTACATCTTTTCCTACCTCAAGACCTTCCGCAGCCATCGCGACCGCCTGCTGCCCGATCGCAGCCAGGTGTTGATGACGGTGCCTTTCCTGAAGGCCTATTCGGAACTGCTGATCCAGACCTGCCATCGCCGCGGCGCCTTCGCCATGGGCGGCATGGCCGCGCAGATTCCGATCAAGGGTGACGACGAAGCCAACGAAGCCGCACTGGCCAAGGTGCGCGCCGACAAGCTGCGCGAGGTGCAGGCCGGCCACGACGGCACGTGGGTGGCGCATCCGGCGCTGGTGCCGGTGGCGCAGGAAGTGTTCGACAAGTACATGCCCTCGCCCAACCAGCTCAACGTGACGCGCAGCGACGTGAAGGTGTGCCGCGACCAGCTGATCGCACCGTGCAGCGGCACGATTACGCGCGCCGGCTTCGACAACAACGTGGAAGTGGCGCTGCGCTACACCGCGTCGTGGCTGGACGGGCAGGGCTGCGTGCCCATCCATCACCTGATGGAAGACGCCGCCACCGCCGAAATCGCGCGCTCGCAGATCTGGCAGTGGCTGCATCGCGGCCCGCTGGAATTCACCGACCACGCACCGATCGACTTTGCCTTGTTCGATCACGCGCTCACCAAACACACGCACCGGCTGATCGAAAGCAAGGGCCCGTACGCGCATCGCGCCGAACAGGCGGCGGCACTGCTCAGGCAGCTTACGCACGCCGACGAACTCGGCGACTTCCTCACCCTGGCGGCTTACCAGCAGCTTTGAAGTCCGCTCTGTCATCACGCATGCAGGAGTCATCACCATGAAGAACACGCTGCCCACCGCCGAACAGATCGCGCTCGACTGGAAGAACAATCCCCGCTGGAGCGGCATCCAGCGCAACTACAGCGCGGACGACGTGGCGCGCCTGCGCGGCACCGTGCCGGTGGAGCACTCGCTGGCCCGCCGCGGCGCGGAACGCCTGTGGAAGTCGCTGCACAAGGAGGATTTCGTCAACGCGCTCGGCGCGCTCACCGGCAATCAGGCCATGCAGCAGGTGAAGGCCGGGTTGCAGGCCATCTACCTGAGCGGCTGGCAGGTGGCGGCCGATGCGAATCTCGCCGGCGAGATGTATCCCGACCAGTCGCTGTACCCGGCCAACTCCGTGCCGCAGGTGGTCAAGCGCATCAACAATACGCTGATGCGCGCCGACCAGCTGCATCACGCGGAAGGGCAGGACGACATCGACTGGATAGTGCCCATCGTGGCCGACGCGGAAGCGGGCTTCGGCGGCGTCCTCAACGCGTTCGAGCTGATGAAGGCGATGATCGAGGCGGGCGCCGCCGGCGTTCACTTCGAAGACCAGCTTGCCTCGGTCAAGAAGTGCGGCCACATGGGCGGCAAGGTGCTGGTGCCGACGCGCGAGGCGGTGGACAAGCTCAACGCCGCACGTCTCGCCGCCGACGTGCTCGGCGTGCCGACCTTGATCGTGGCGCGCACCGATGCCGACGCGGCCGACCTGCTCACCTCCGACATCGACGACAACGACAAGCCGTTCGTTACCGGCGAGCGCACGGTCGAAGGCTTTTTCCGCGTGCGTCCCGGCCTGGACCAGGCCATCAGCCGCGGCCTGGCGTATGCGCCGTATGCCGATCTCGTGTGGTGCGAGACCAGCAAGCCCAACCTGGAGGAGGCACGCAAGTTCGCCGAGGCCATCCACGCGCGCTATCCGGGCAAGCTGCTGGCCTACAACTGCTCGCCCAGCTTCAACTGGAAGAAGAACCTGGACGACGCCACCATCGCCAAGTTCCAGAAAGAACTGGGCGCCATGGGCTACAAGTTCCAGTTCATCACCCTGGCCGGCTTCCACAGTCTTAACTACGGCATGTTCGATCTGGCTTATGGTTATGCCCGTCGTCAGATGAGCGCCTTCGTGGAGCTGCAGGAGAAGGAGTTCGCCGCCGCCGAGCGCGGCTTCACCGCGGTGAAGCACCAGCGCGAAGTGGGCACGGGTTACTTCGATGCCGTGACGCAGGCCATCCAGCAGGGGCAGTCGTCCACCACCGCGCTCAAGGGTTCCACCGAAGAGGCGCAGTTCCACGCCTCGCGTCAGGCCAGCGCGGCCTGATCGTTGCCTGCCTCGCGTAAGCCGACAGGGACGTCGGCGCGTGCGTGGGGAGCGCGGCCCTGTCCAGCGCCCCCACGCATGCACGCAGGGAATGCGTTCGCTACGACGCCGAATCCGGCGGCACCAGCGCGATCACCGTCCAGCCCGGACGCGGTTCCAGCTCGCGCTTCACCGATGCCACGCGCAGCGCGCCTTTCTCCTCCACGCCAAACAGCAGCACTGTCGGCGAACCGTATTGCTCGATGAAGTGGGGCCAGTCGAACGTGGCGGTGAGCCGCGTCGACTTGATGCGCCAGCCTTCGGCAAGACGCTCGAGGAAGCGCTCGTGCGTCATGTCCGCCTCGAACAGGCTGGGCGCGGAAAGATCGCCGCCCAGGCGCACGCGGCTGCCGGTGTCCTGGCCATCCTCGTTGCTCAGCCGATAGACCTTGCCGCGCCCGAATTCCTGCCGGTAATACACGCAGGCAAGCGCATTGCGCTCGCGATGCGTCGACATGGCCAGCAACCGGCCGATGCCGGTGAGATCCAGATGCCGCTCGGCATACGACGACGCAGGAAAACCGAAGAAGGTCTGCAGGCCCTCCATGCGTGCGCGCTTGATGCCTTCCCAGTGCTCGTCCGCCACCACCACGTGAAAACCCGCATCCGCCAGCGCGCGCGCCACGGCGCGTCCCGCCTCGTCGGCACCGTAGATCAGCACGCCCGTGGGATCGGGCTCGGCCACCTTCAACCAACGAGCCAGCGGACGCGCCGTCGCGCTCTGCAGCACCACGGTGCCGATGATCAGGATGAAGACCAGCGGCACCAGTTGTCCCGCGCCCTGCATGCCCAGCGCTTCGAGCTTCAGCGCGAACAGCGCGGACACCGCCGCCGCCACGATGCCGCGCGGCGCTATCCAGGCGATCAGGGCGCGCTCGCGCCAGCTCAGGCTGCTGCCCACGCTGGCGATCGCCACCGTCACCGGCCGCACGATCAACTGCGCCACCACGAAGATGGCGATGCCCGACCACAGCAGGCCATCCGGCAGTGGCCAGTGCAGGCGTGCCGCCAGCAGGATGAACAAGGTCGACACCAGCAGCGTGGTGAGGTTTTCCTTGAAATCGAGAATGTCGTCGATGTGCATGCCGCGCATATTGCCCAGCGCCATGCCCATCACCGTCACGGTGAGCAGCCCCGATTCGTGCGTGATCGCATTGGAAAGCGTGAAGGCCAACAGCACCGCGCACAGCGTGCCGTAGTTCTGCAGATACTCCGGGATCATCTGCCGGCGCAGCAGGAAGGCGAGCAGCCCCGCCGCCAGCAGGCCGATCAGCACGCCGCTGGCGATCACCGCTAGAAACACGCCGATGGTGTGTCCCTGGTGACGCGACACGATGGCCTCGTAGATCAGCACGCCGAACAACGCGCCCAGCGGATCGATCACGATGCCTTCCCACCGCAGCGTGTTGGCGATGCGCGCGTTCGGACGCACCGTGCGCAACATCGGCGCGATTACCGTGGGACCGGTGACGCAGGTCAGCGCGCCGAACAGCAAGGCGACTTCCCAGCTCAAGCCCGCCAGGTAATGGGCAGCCACGCCCAGCAGGAACACGGCGATGATCGCGCCATACGTCACCAGCCCGCGCACGCCGCGGCCGATCTCGCGCAGTTCGCTGAAGTGCAGCGTCAGGCTGCCTTCAAACAGGATCACCGCCACCGCCAGCGCCGCGACGGGGAACAGCAAGGGGCCCAGTAATCGATCCGGCTTCAGCACGCCGCCGACCGGCCCCATCAGGATGCCCGCCAGCAGCAGGAACAGGATCGCCGGCAGCTTCACCCGCCAGGCGAGCCACTGGCAGAGGAAACCAACACCCAGGATGCAAACCAGCAGCAGTCCGAGATCGAGCGTCATGCACGGTCCTTCGAGCGATCGCAATGGAGCTATCGGACCACGCGCGCGGCGCCATCGTCCATTGGCAATGGAGCGAATCGGCCAAGAACACAGGGGGAAGGAGAGAGGGCCAAGCCCCGGTATCGGACGGGGGAGGGGGGGAGGGAGTACCGATACCGGGGTGGCTGGCATAGTTCAATGCAGAACTAGCGGGTACAGATAATACGCCTGGCTCGAACCAAGTCAATACCCGTCAGTTCAAAAATTACCCGCAAGGGCCATAAGGCCTACGCCGCCGTCTCAGAAACGGCGATACATCAGGGCTTCGGCTAGGTGGGTGCGGTCCAGCAAGGCGGCGCCGCCGTCCAGGTCGGCGATGGTGCGGGCGACGCGCAGGGTGCGGTGATAGGCGCGCGCCGACAGGCCAAGGCGCTCCAGCGCGCCTTCAAACCAATGGCGTTCGGCCTGGCCCAGCGCGCAATCGCGTTCCAGTTCGCGGGTGCTGATCTCGGCGTTCGCGCGGCCGGCGCGCATCAGTCCGTGCTGGCGGGCTTTCACCACGCGGGCGCGGACGGTGGCCGAATCCTCGTCGTTGGCGCCGCGCGACGTGCCAAGCTCGCCCAGGGGAACGCGCGGCACTTCGATGCACAGGTCGATGCGGTCCATCAATGGACCGGAAATGCGCGCCCGATAGCGCTGGATCTGGTCGGGCGTGCACTGGCAACGGTTGCGCGGATCACCCGCATAACCGCAGGGACAGGGGTTCATCGCCGCCACCAGCTGGAACTGGGCCGGGAAGGTCGACTGGCGCGCCGCGCGCGAGATGACGATATGGCCCGACTCCATCGGCTCGCGCAGCACATCCAGCACGTGTCGGCCGAACTCCGGCAGCTCGTCGAGGAACAGCACGCCGTTGTGGGCCAGCGAGATCTCGCCGGGTCGGGGCACCGCGCCGCCGCCCACCAGGGCGACGGCCGAACTCGTGTGGTGCGGCGCGCGGAAGGGGCGGCGCCGCCATAGTTTCGGGTCCACCGATTGCCCGGCCACGGAAAGCACGGCACAGGTTTCCAGCGCCTCAGACTCGCTCAGCGGCGGCAGGATGCCCGGCAGGCGCTCGGCCAGCATGGTCTTGCCCGTGCCTGGAGGGCCAAGCAGCAATAGATGGTGGCCGCCCGCGGCGGCGATCTCCAGCGCACGGCGCGCCTGCAGCTGGCCGCGCACGTCGGCCAGGTCGGGCCCGATGGTTTCGTCGTAGACGCCGGACGCCTCGCCCGGCGGGGCCAGGTCCTGCGCGCCGCGCAGCCAGCCGCAGACATCGGCCAGGGTATCGGCGACCAGCACCTCGGCATCGGAAACCAGGGCGGCTTCGGCCGCGTTGGCGCGAGGCACCACCACGCGCCGGCCGCGCGCACGGGCGCGCAACAGCGCCGGCAGGACGCCCGATACCCCGCGCAGGGCGCCGGATAGAGCCAGTTCGCCAAGGAATTCGCAGTCGTCGAGCTTTTCGCGCGGCACCTGCCCGCCCGCCGCCAGGATGCCCAGCGCGATGGCGAGGTCGAAGCGGCCGCCGTCCTTGGGCAGCTCGGCCGGGGCGAGATTCACCGTGACCTTGCGGTTGGGGTATTCGAACGCGGTGTTCTGGATGGCCACGCGCACGCGGTCGCGCGCTTCGCGCACGGCCGCTTCGGGCAAACCGACGATATTGGTGCCCGGCAGGCCGCCGGACAGGTGGACTTCCACCATGACCTGGGGCGCCGCTACGCCTTCCTGGGCTCGACTGAGGGTGACGGCAAGGCTCATGGCGCTCGCACAAGCCGGGCGCGGGAGTAGCTGCCAGTTTGAAACACGGAGCAACTCCCTCACGCAGCCTGCAAAGAAAAATAGCCGCCCCCGATCGTTCTCGGGGTGAGGGTGACGGATCGGGGGCGGCTCCCGGGACGTGGGCCCGTGCCGCACCTCGTCAGTCAGGTGCCCGCACCAGCCTCGAGATCTGCGATTCGCTTCTCCAGGGCCTCGACCTTGGCACGGGTGCGTGCCAAGAGCTGGCTCTGGACTTCAAACTCCTCGCGGGTGACTAGATCAAGGCGGCGCAATCCCTGCGCCAGGACATCGCCGAAGTTGGTGCGCAAATCCTGATGCGCCTGAGCCAATCCATTTGGAACCAACGAAACAAGACGCTGGGCAAGTTGATCGATATCCTGCCTATCCATCATGGACAGCACCTCGAACTCGTCGGATGAAAGTTTAGGTTCATAGCTTTTGCTGCCACTATCGGCTTGCTCCACTTCTACTTGTAGGCATTTTCCTACAGTGCACCGAAAGGCGACAGCTGCAGGCTCTGGCAGGCAAAATGCCGCTCCCTGACCCGCTGCCTTGGCGGGCGTCCCCAAGTCGAGAGGAAAACCCATGAAGCTGGTGGTTGCGATCATCAAGCCGTTCAAGCTGGACGATGTGCGCGAGGCCCTGGCCGAAGTGGGCGTGCAGGGCATCACGGTGACCGAGGTGAAAGGCTTTGGCCGCCAGAAGGGCCACACCGAACTCTACCGCGGCGCCGAGTACGTGGTGGACTTCCTGCCCAAGATCAAGCTGGAAGTGGCCGTCAGCGACGACCAGGTGGACCGCGTGGTGGAAGCCATCCAGGCGTCGGCCAAGACCGGCAAGATCGGCGACGGCAAGATCTTCGTCAGCCCGCTGGAACAGGTGATCCGCATCCGCACCGGTGAGATGGACGGCGACGCACTTTAAGGCGTTAAGGCGTCACGTCGCCAGCTGCGCCCGCTCGAAGCGGCGGTGATGCACCAGCAGCCCCGCGAAGTAGCAGACGTAGTAGCCGATCATCAGCCCGAAGATGGCGAGCGTCAGCGGGCTGTTGCCCATGGCGGGCGTGGCGTGGGCGGTCGCCGGGTCCTGCAGCTGCGGCAGGGCCACCAGGAAACGCCAGGCCAGGCGGCCGATCAGCAGGACGGTCAGCAGGCCGCCGATCCAGGCATTGGGTATGTAGAGGTCCTGGCCTGCGGCGTCGCGCTCGAAGCGCGTCAGGCGCAGGCCGGCCACGCCCAGCGCGGCGCCCGCCAGCGCGCCACCGATCAGACCTTCCAGCAGGCGCAGGTTGTGCAGGCCGCCCAGCGCCAGCAGGGCGGCGATGACGCTGAAGATGGCGATGCGGGCGATCATGCGCTTGCGCCGGATCGGCTGCGGCCCGAAGCTGCCGCGCACGCGCCGCCAGACGGCGAAGGCCATCAGCGGAATCATGAGCGCATAGATCATGTTCGGGGTCATCGCGGTCGCCTCGTCGTGGGATGAGCGCAGCTTAGCGACCTGGCGTGGCCCGCACGACTGACGGCCCACAACCATCGCGGATGACGGCTGTCATCCGCGATCGGCCTTGCCTTACTTCGCCTTGCCCTGGTTCGCCACGGCGGCCATCTTCGCGGCGATGGCGTCGGCGTCGCCCAGGTAGTAGTGGCGCAGCGGCTTGAGGTTCTCGTCAAACTCGTACACCAGCGGCACGCCGTTGGGGATGTTGAGTTCCACGATTTCTTCGTCGGAGACGTTGTCCAGGTACTTCACCAGCGCGCGCAGCGAGTTGCCGTGCGCGGCCACCACCACGTTCTGGCCGGAGCGGATGGCCGGGGCCAGCACGTCGTGCCAGTAGGGCACCACGCGGTCCACGGTGTCCTTCAGGCACTCGGTGTCCGGGATCATCGAGGGATCGAGGTTGGCGTAGCGCGGGTCGGTCACCGACTCGTTGCTGGCGCGGTCCAGCGGCGGCGGCGGAATGTCGTAGCTGCGGCGCCATACCTTGACTTGGTCCTCGCCGTACTTGGCCGCGGTCTCGGCCTTGTTGAGGCCGGTGAGGCCGCCGTAGTGGCGCTCGTTGAGGCGCCAGTCGGTGACCACCGGCAGCCACATCTGGTCCATCGCATCCAACACGCCCCACAGGGTGCGCACGGCGCGCTTGAGCACGGAGGTGTGCGCGACGTCGAAGCGATAGCCTTCGGCCTTGAGCAGTCGGCCCGCCTCGGCGGCTTCGGCCAGGCCCTGTTCGGTGAGATCCACGTCGGCCCAGCCGCTGAAGCGGTTATCGAGGTTCCACTGGGACTGGCCGTGACGAATGAGTACGAGCTTGTACATGGCGGGATTTCGCGGCGGGAAACCCGTGATGGTGAGGCCCCGCCCCGGCTCCGTCAAATCACCCGCCGACCCTGTCGAAGGTCATGCTAAACCCCGACCCGCGCGGGCGCATCTTAGGTGCATTACCCACCCGATACGGAGTTCGCCATGCGTCGTCACCTGCTTGCCATCGCCCTCGCCCTGACCTTGCCCGCCCTGGCCCAGGCCGCCGACGGCGACATCGACAAGGTCAACGGCACCGTCCACGTGGATGCCGGCCAGCACGCGGGCAATGTCAGCACCGTCAACGGGGCGGTGCACATCGGCGACAACGCCGTGGTACAGAAGGCCAGCACGGTCAATGGCGCGGTGGAGCTGGGCGACCACGTGCAGGCCGCCGCCATCGACACCGTCAACGGCGGCGTCACCGTGGGTTCCAGCAGCCGCGTCGCCGGCACGGTCAGCACCACCAATGGCGGCGTGCACCTGGGCAAGAGCGCCGACGTGGCCGGCAAGGTCGGCACGGTGAACGGCACCATCAACCTGGACGCGGCTCACGTGGGCGGCGGCCTGCAGACGTCCAACGGCGACATCCTGGTGGGCGCCAACTCGCACGTGGAAGGCGGCATCCTCATGGAGAAGCCGGGCGGCTGGTTCAACTGGAACAGCAACAACCGCCTGCCGCACGTGGTGATCGGCCCCCACGCCGTGGTGCAGGGCACGCTGGAATTCCGCCGCGACGTGGTGCTGCAGGTCAGCGACAGCGCGCAGATCGGCCCCGTGAAGGGCGCCACGCCGGTGAAGTTCAGCGGCGACGCTCCGAAAGAATGAGAAGTGGGTAAAGAATGAGAAGTGAGTGAAGAGGAGTGAGAAGTGAGAGAGGAGCAAGCGCGCATCTCTCGCTTCTCACTTCTAGTTCCTCACTCCTCGCTTTTCCCCAGCCAGTCGCGCGGCTTGAGGTAATCGGCCAGCCGCGCTTCCGGGGATTCCGGTTCCGGCTGGAAGTTGTATTCGAAGCGCACGCGCGGCGGCAGGCTCATCAGGATGGACTCGGTGCGCCCGCCCGACTGCAGGCCGAACAGCGTGCCGCGGTCGTAGACCAGGTTGAATTCCACGTAGCGGCCGCGACGATAGAGCTGGAATTCGCGCTCGCGCTCGCCGTAGGGCTCGTCCTTGCGCCGCTCGACGATGGGCAGGTAGGCGTCGAGGAAACCCTGGCCCACGTCGCGCGTGAACGCGAAGCAGCGCTCGAAGCCGCCCTCGTTCAGATCGTCGTAGAACAAGCCGCCGACGCCGCGCGTCTCGGCGCGATGCTTGAGATAGAAATACTCGTCGCACCACTTCTTATAGCGCGCGTACACGTCGTCGCCGTAGGGCGCGCACAGGTCGCGCGCGACGGTATGCCAGTGCACCACGTCTTCCTCGCGCGGATAGAACGGCGTGAGGTCGAAGCCGCCACCGAACCACCACACCGGTTCGGCGCCTTCCTTGCTCGCCTCGAAGTAACGCACGTTGGCGTGCGTGGTGGGCACGTGCGGATTGCGCGGGTGCAGCACCAGCGACACGCCGGTGGCGACGAAGCCGCCGCCGGCAAGGTCAGGGCGATGCGCCGTTGCGCTGGGAGGTAGCTGGTTGCCGTAGACGCGCGAGAAATTGACGCCGGCCTGCTCGAAGATCGCGCCATCGCGCAGCACGCGCGTGCGGCCCCCGCCACCGGCGGGGCGCGTCCAGGCGTCTTCCTCGAAACGCGCCTTGCCGTCGATCTGCTCGATCGCCGCGCAGATGCGGTCCTGCAGTTCGCGCAGGAAGAGTTCGGCTTGGTCGGCTTGCTGGCTCATGGGCGGTCCATCGTGGTTCGAAACGCCGCAAGCTTAGCAAGCGATGCGCGATGACCCGCTGCGGCGGCGCGTCGCGCGGTCAGCTGAGGCGTTCGGCGATGCGCCGGTGGCCGATCAACCTGGCCCAGCGCAAGCCGATGTCGATCCACATGAGGTAACCCGATTCGGCCAGCAACCGCACCACGTATCGGCGGTTGAGCACCAGGGCCGGCTCCGCCGCCACCGGTACGCTGCGAAAGCCCAGCCGGCGCGCGAGCAGCAAGCAGCGCGCCAGGTGGTAGCGGCTGGTCACCAGGGCCACCGGCGGCAAGGTGCGCATCACGGGGCCGTCTTCCTGCAGCAGGCTGCGTGCATGGCGCAGGTTTTCCAGCGAATCGACCGAGGCCTGCTCCAGCTGCAGCACCACGCCCGGCGGCACGTCGTGCTGGTCCAGCCACGCCCGCCCGGCCTCCGCTTCGCTGAGGAGGCTGCCGCCGCTGCGCCCGCCCAGCAGGAGCACATGCTCCGTGGCCTGCGAACGCATCAGCGCCAACGCCCGCGACAGGCGTTGCTGGTAGTCCTTCTCCGGCGCATCGCCGACCAACCGGCGGCCGAACACGAGGGTGGTCATCGGCTCGGCCAGGGTCACCGGGCTGCGCGCCGCCACCCGCCATACATGAACGAGGTAGCCGACCCAGACCAGGCCGAGACTGAGCACGACGGCCACGCTGGTCACCACGGCGGCATGCAGCACGTCACGATCGCTGAGATAGCGCCAGGGGCCGCGTTTGAACGGAGCGAAAAAGGGTGGCACGGTCGTACGGCGCAGGGCCAGGGTGGCCGGTAGCGCAGTGTGCGCAGCCCGTGAATGGCGCGCAATCGGGCGTATGGCGCAGGCCGGCAAGATGAACAAGGTCGCTCCCCCGCAATTGTCCAGACTAGGAAATAGGGCAGCCGGTCGTTAGGCTCGCGCGATGTCAGTACCGATCCACCCCCTTGCCGTCAGCGCATACACGGCGACGTCGGCGCTTGGCCAAGGCCTTGAAAGCCATCTCGCGGCCCTGTCCTCGGGCCGCGGCGGTCTCCGCGAAAACGACTTCAGCAGCGCCCCGCTGGCGTGCTGGATAGGCCGTGTCGATGGCGTCGAAGAGGCCGAGCTGCCCGCCGCTCACGCCGCCTGGGAATGCCGCAACAACCGGCTGGCCTGGCTGGGCCTGCGCCAGAACCGTTTCCTCGAACACGCACTGGATGCCCGCCAGCGCTACGGCGCCGCGCGCGTGGCGCTGGTGCTGGGCACGTCCACCGCGAGCATCGGCGCCAGCGAGGAAGCCTATCGCCACCTCGACGAACACGGGCAGATGCCGGCCGAACTGCGCCGGCCGCTGATCCATGCGCCGCATTCGCTGGCCGGTTTCGTGGCCGAGGCGCTGGGCCTGGAAGGGCCATGCCTGACGGTGTCCACGGCCTGCTCGTCCAGCGCCAAGGTGTTCGCCAACGCCGAGCGGCTGATTCGCCTCGGCCTTGCGGATGCCGCCATCGTCGGCGGCGTGGATACCTTGTGCGACAGCGTGCTGTTCGGCTTCAACGCGTTGGAGCTGGTCTCGCCGGAGCCCTGCCGCCCGTTCGACCAGGCTCGCCACGGCATTTCCATCGGCGAGGCGGCCGGCTTTGCGCTGCTCGAGCGCGTCGACGCCGCACCGGATGCGCCGCGCCTGCTTGGCTATGGCGAATCCAGCGACGCGCACCACATGTCCACGCCGCATCCCGAGGGCCTGGGCGCGGAACTCGCGCTGCGCGATGCGCTGGTGCGCGCGGGGCTGAGCGCGGAACAGGTCGATTACATCAACCTGCACGGCACGGCCAGCCTGAAGAACGACGAAGTCGAAGCCGCCCTGGTGGCGCGCGCATTTCCCGCGAGCACGCGGGCCAGTTCCACCAAGGGCTTCACCGGGCACACGCTGGGCGCGGCGGGCATTCTGGAAGCCGCGTTCGCGCTGCTGGCGATCCGCGAGGGCCTGGTTCCCGGCAATCTCGGCTGCACGCACCCGGACGCCGCCTGCGGACCGCAACTCGCGCTGCAGAGCGAGCAACGCACGGTCAACGTGGCCCTGAGCAACTCGTTCGGATTTGGCGGCAACAACGCCTGCCTGGCCTTCGGGAGGGCGCCCGCATGAGTGGCTTGCAGGTTTACGTGGAAGGCATCGGGCTGTGGTCGCCCCAACTGGCCGATTTCGCCGCGCTGAAGGCGTGGCTCGCCGGCGAGCCGGTGACCGCGCCGCCCGCCCGTCCGCCGGCCGCCGTGCTGCCGCCGAACGAGCGCCGCCGCGCGCCGGAAAGCGTGCTGCTCGCGGTGGAAGCAGCTGGGCAGGCGGTGGCCATGAGCGGCCAGGAAGCGCGCGAGCTGCCGTGCGTCTTCAGCTCCGCCTTCGGCGACCAGCACATCTCCGATTACATGTGCGCGACCTTGGCCAGCGCGCCGGTGGAACTGTCGCCCACGCGCTTCCACAACTCGGTGCACAACGCGCCGGCCGGTTACTGGACCATCGCCACCGGCTGCCATGCGACGTCCAGCGCCATCACCGCTGGCCACGCCAGCTTCGGCGCCGGCCTGCTGGAAGCGGCCACCCTCGCCGCGACCGAGCAGCGCCCCGTGCTGCTGGTGTGCAGCGACATCGCCGGTCACGGCCCGCTGGGCGAGATGACCGGCACGCGCCAGGCGTTCGGCATCGCGCTGGTGCTGGCGCCCACCGCCACGGCCCGTTCGATCGCCTGCCTTGAGCTGGACCTGGTGCCCCATGCCATCGACGCACTGCGCCCCGCGCCTGCCACAGGCGCGTGGTACGAAGGCAACCCGATTGCCGCATCCGCCTGGCCGCTGATGCAAAATCTCGCTACGGGCGAAGGTGACTGCACCCTTGCCGCCGCCGAAACCCTGGCGTTGAGGGTTGCCGTGGAGACACCTGCTTGAATACGTCCGATGTCCGCTGGTGCGTGCTGATTCCCTGCCTCAACGAAGAGGCCGCGATCGGCAGGATCGTCCAGTCCGTCCTGGCGCTTGGCGTGCCCGTGATCGTGGTCGACGACGGCTCGGACGATCGCACCCCCGATATCGTGCGCGAGCTTCCCGTCACGCTGCTGCGCCACCCGCAACGCAGCGGCAAGGGCGAGGCGCTGCGCACGGGCTTTCGCGAAGCGCTGCGCCAGGGCTACGACGCCGTGCTCACCATGGACGGCGACGGCCAGCATCTGGCCAGCGACATTCCGCGCATCGCGGCCGCCGCGCAGCGCTATCCCAACCACATCATCATCGGCGCGCGCCTGCTCGAACGCGAGCAGCAGCCCAAGGCGCGCCGCCGCGCCAATGCGGTCGCCGACTGGGGCATTTCGTGGGCCTGCGCGCAGCCGGTGGCCGACACGCAGAGCGGCCAGCGCTGGTATCCGCGCGCCGCACTGGACCTGGTGGACCTGCCGGCGGAGAACTTCGTGTTCGAGGCGGCCATCCTTATCGCCGCTTCGCGCGAGAAAGGGCTGGGCGTGGTGTCGGTGCCCATCGCTTCGCGCTACGAAGGCGAGTTCCGCATCAGCCATTTCAGCCCGATCCGCGACGTCACGCGCATCACCACCTACACGATCGGACAGGTGATCCGCCACGGCGACGTCATGGCGAGCTATCGCCGCTCACGCGCCTCGCAGCCCATCGTGTTCGATGCGGCCGTAACGTAAGAGCGAGGAGTGAGTGAAGAGGAGTGAGAAGTGAGAGAAGAGCACGCCGCTCTCTCTGTTTTTCTCACTCCTCTTCACTCACTCCTGCCCTCAAGCCATGCCGCCGTTGACGCCGATCACCTGGCCGTTGATGTAGCCGGCTGCGTCGGAACACAGGAAGGCCACCAGGGCCGCCACTTCCTCCGGCTTGCCGGCGCGCTGGGCGGGCACGATCTCGCGGATGCGTTCCGGCGGGAAATCCTCGCCGATCATGCGCCCTTCGATCACGCCGGGGGCCACCACGTTGGCGGTGATGCCGCGCGAGGCCATCTCGCGCGCCAGCGAGCGGGTGGCGCCGTGCAGGGCCGACTTCGCCGCCGCGTAATTGGCCTGTCCGCGATTGCCGAGCTGCGCCGCCACCGAACTCACCGACACGATGCGCCCGAAGCGCGCGCGCGCCATCGGCAACAGCAGCGGCTGGGTGACGTGGAAGAAACCGTGCAGGGAAACATCGATCACGCGGCGCCACGCGTCTTCCGACATGCCCGCCATCGGGCTGTCTTCATGCACGCCGGCATTGTTGACCACGGCGTGGATGGGGCCGTCGGCCAGCAGGGTTTCCAGCGCGTGGCGCGTAGCGGCGCCATCGGTCACGTCGAAGGCGACGGCCTGCGCGCTGCCGCCTGCGTCGCGGATGGCCGCGGCCACGTCGTCCGCGCGCGCCAGGCCGGCGTTCGCATGCACGATCACGTGATAACCGCCGGCCGCGAGCGCGCGCGCGATCGCCCCGCCCAGGTCGCCGCTGCCGCCGGTCACCAGCGCGCGACGGGGAGAATGAGCCTGTGACATGGCGACCTCGCTGATCAAAGAGCGGGATGAATGACGGCAGCCCTGCCGCTCACCAGCACGCGGCCGTTCTGCTCCACGCGGAACGCGTACTGCGCGCCAGCCGGCTCGGCGTAGAGGCTTTCCGCATGGACGTCCAGACGGCCGCACGCCGGGTCGACATATTCGACCGCCAGCGATACGTCGCGCAGGCTCACCAGTCGTCCCGGCCGCGCCTTGGTCTCACCCTGCTCGCGTGACAGCAGGGCGCCGTGCACGGCCATCGCCTGCGCGCCGTACTCGGCCAGATGCACCGCGTGCAGGCCATCGGGCCCGCGCAACGGATGATCGGCCAGCGCGTGGCTGTCAGCCACGGCGTGGATGGTCGTTTCGTCCCACGCCGCCACGCTGTCGAGCAGGCACATCGCGCCCTGGTGCGGAATGAGTCGGGCCCAGTCAGTCTTGGCGAGCATGCGGAGCCATCAGGATCGAAAGACAGAAATGGAAGGCCACGCCCAGGCTGACCGTCAGCCCGATGGCGCGCAGCACGGGAATCGTGCTCCAAGCCAGCATGCCGAACACCAGCAGGGCGGACAACACGCACACCAGCGTGGCGTGCAAGGTGCGGCGCTGCTCGGCCGCATCGCCGGTGTCGCGCTCGAAGAACAGCGCGTAGTGCAGGCCCAGGCCGGCCGCGAGTATCAACGCGACCAGATGGAACAGCGACACCTCCACGCCCGCGACGCGCTCCACCGCCAGCACCAGGAAGGTCGCCAGCGTCATCGGTGCAAGCACATGCCACGCGCGCCGGAAACTGCGCAACGCGACGACGATGGCCACCACCAGCAGCACGGTGGCGCCGAGCAGCGCGTGCAGGATGCGCGTGCGGTAATCGACCACCAGGGATTCGGCGGCGCTCTTCAGATCGAGCAACCGCACGGCGCCACCGCTGTCGCGCGCCAACGCCTGCAAGGCGTCCACATCGTGCACGCCGCTCAGCGTGCCCAGGCCCAGCCAATGCCCATCGCGCTGCGCCAGCATGCCGGACAGGCGCTGGCCCAAGGGCGACGAGGCGAACCGCTGCGGCGTGAGCAACGGCAGTTCGCGCGCTTTCTGCACGTCATCGACAAAGGGCTTGAACAGACCCGGCTGGAACGGCATGCCTTGCTCGGCCTGCTCCAGCGCGGCGTCGAGCGCCGGGCGCGCCGGCAAGGCCTGCTGGCGCGCGCGCTGCACCGCCTCGCTCGGCAGGTAGCGCGAGGGCAGTTCCACGGCGTCCACCGCGTGACGCGCGACCAGGGCGTCCAGCGCAGGCTCCATGCGTTCCGAAAGCGCGAGCACGCCCTGCGCGTCGGCTGCCTGCAGCACCAGCAGATAGCGCACGTCCGGCGCGCCAAGTGCTTCGCGCAGACGCGCATCGCGCATCAGCAGATCGCGCGGCAAGGGCGTCAGAGCCGACAGGTCGTTCTGCCAGAACAGACCTTGCGCGAACGCCAGCATTAATACGGTGGCCACGGCCACCAGCGCGGGAATCCAGCGCGGGCGCGGCAGATGGTCCACGATCCGCCGTGCGCGCACGAGCCAGCCCATCCCGGCCACGTCATGCACGCGCGTGGGCAACAGGTACGGCAGCAGGTAACGCGTGCTGAAACCCGCCACCAGCAATCCCGTGACAGTGAAGACCGCCAGCTGGCGAAGCCCGTTCACGCCTGATGCGAAGAAGGCCAGATAGGCAATGCACGCCGACGCGATGGCGGTGAGCAGCAATGGCCACAGATCGCGCACGCTCTGTACCGCGCTCTCGTCGGCGCGGCGATGGCTGAGCACGCGGATCGGGTATTCCTGCGCCACGCCGAGCAAGGTGAAACCGAAGGCCAGCGTGATGCCATGAACCTGGGGAAACAGCGCGATCAAGGCTGCGATGCCGGCCAGCGCGGCGCTGGCGATGGGCAGCGCCGAGAACAGCAACGAACCGATGCTGCGGTACGCCAGCAACAGCAGCACGATGAAACCTACGGTGGAAATGCGGCCGATCCACTCGGCCTGGCCGCGCGTCTGCGCATTCGCGACCACGCTGAAATAGCCCGGGCCACTCACGACCACCGAGGCGCCCGCATGATCCGGCAGCGCGTCGAACGCGCGATGGATGCCATCGATGGCGTCGGCCTGCGCATCCGGATCGAAACCCGGCGCCCGGGTCAGCACCAGCAGCAGGGCTTCGTGCTCCGGGGAGAACCACACGCCCTGCACGACTTCGGGCGACTTGGGCGGCGACCAGCGCTCGGCCAGCTTGAGCACTTCCAGCGTGGGATCGCGCGGCAGCAGGCCCTTCAACAGGCTCGCGGCCGGCGAGGACAGATCGTCCAGGCGCTGCTCCAGCTGATCGCGCAGATAGGCGGCATCCAGGCGCTGGTGATCCAGCGTGGGCGACAGCAGGTAGCGATAAGGCAGCAGGGCATCGTCGAGCTCACCGATGTCGAAGCTGCCATTGAGCACTTGGCTATAGCGCGCGTCCTTGCGCAGCGCGGCCGAAAGTTGCTGGCTCAGGTTGGCCAACTGCTCGTCGGATTTGCCGGCAATCGCCAGCAGCAGCAGGCGCGAGCCGGGACCCTCGCCCACCTGTTCCATCAGCAGGCGTTGATCCGGCGTGGTCGGCGCGGGCATGAAGCTGCGCAGGTCGGTGCTCACCGTGAGGTGCTTCACCACGAACACGCCCAGCAAGGCCAAGGCGGCCAGCCACAGCACCAGCAGGGTCACACGCCCGGGGCGACGCACCCTCAGCCGCCTCCGCAAAGCGACGCCAGCGCGTCGCGCGTGGGCGCGTCCGGCATCTTCGCCGCGTAGGCGCCGAGCAGATCGATGGCCACGTCGCCATCGGCTTCCTGCATGCGCATGCAGTGCGGCTCGTTGCCACTGCCATCGATGTCGATGCGGCTCACCGTCTGCGCGAGCTTGGCGTCGCGCGGTGTCAGGGTCAGCGTCCAGTGCCCGCCGCCATCGGCGTGGTGCTCGACCACGAAGGCCTGCTCCAGCCGTGACGCGTCGCCGCCAAGCAAGGCAACGAAGCTGTCGAGCAGCAGCTGCAGCTGCGGCGCGCGTTTCAGGGAGAAGCTGCGCGTGGAACGGCCCTCGCGCTGCTGCGTCACTTCGCCGTTGGCGATGGTCGACACTTCGCGGTTGGGGTGCTCGACGGAACGCTCCAGGCGATCTTCGCCCAGCCACGCGAGTTGGCCCGACACCACCAGTGGCTTGTCGAGCATCTTCATGAAGCGCGCTTCGGCAAACGGCGTGCGCGCCGGCGCCGGCCGCCCCAGCGAGGCCACCAGCGCGCGCGTGGTGGCGGCGTCCTCAGGCGCCGACGCGTTCGCGCACAGCGACAGCATCAGGCCGCACAGCAGTATTCGCGTCTTGCTGCCAGAAGTCATAGAAGTTGAACCAGTTGTAGGGAGCGGCGTGGATGTAGTGCTCCACGCGACGGGCGAAGCGGGCCAGCACGGCATCCAGCGCCTGGGCGCGATCCTGCCGCGGAATCTCGATGCGCTCGGCGAAGGGCTCGAAGACGAGGCGATAGCGGTTGCCGCCTTCGTACAGGCCGAAGCACAGCATCACCGGCGCGCGCAGGGTGTGCGCGAGCAGCCACGGCCCCACCGGAAACGGCGCGGGCTCGCCCAGCAGCGGCACGCGCCGCAGCACTTCGTGCTCGCGGCCGCGATCGGCCAGCAAGGCCACCATGGCGCCTTGCTCGCAGGCTTCGGCCATCGCCAGCGCGATCGACGCGCCGCCCTGCGACGCATCGATGACCTGGGCGCCCACGTCCGGCGCCAGGGCTTCGAGCAGTTCGGTCATGGCCGGCGTCTTCTGCTTGTCCAGCACGACGCGCAGCGGAATGTCGGGACGACGCGAACTGATGGCGCGCAAGGCCTCAAAACTGCCCTGATGCGTGCCCAGCAGCAGCAGGCCGCGGCCCTCGGCCAGGCAGGCTTCCAGCACATCCAGCCCTTCCACGGTGACATCGAAGTTCTTCTCGCCGTGGGCGAGCAGGAAGATGCGATCGAGGATGGTGGCCGCGAAGCAATGGATGTGCTTCATCACCTGCCAGGGCGTGACCGGCTTGCCGAGCACGCGCTCGAGGAAACTGCGCGATGCGCGGCGTTCGGGCCCGCGGCGCAGGTAGAAGTACAGCGTGATCGGATAGAGCAACACGCGTCCGAGCGGACGGCCGCCGCGCAAGGCGATCGTGCGGATCAGCCACAGCGCGAAGCGTCCGCCGCCTTCCGGGCGGCTTTGCCAGTGCTCGGTCATGGCGCTCCCTCGATGGTGCCGCGAGCGAGCAGTTCGTCGCCGCGGCGTATCTCGAAGCGCACGCGTCCGTTCGCATCGGCGAGCGCGATCCGCGCCTCGTGCTCGGGCAGCAGCGGCGCCACGAACTTCGCTTCCACCACGCGGGCCAGGCGTTCGCCACGCCACTCGCGCAGGGCCAGCGCGACCTGCTCCAGCAGCATCACGCCAGGCACCAGCGGCGAGCCTGGAAAGTGTCCGGGCAGGCTGGGATGATCGGCCGCCACGCGGAACACGCGCTGATAGGTGGCATGGCTCATGGCGAGGCGGGATCCTCGCCGCGCACCAGTTTCGGCCAGCGCGTGGCCACACCCAGCACCAGCTCGTGCAGGCTGGGATGATGGACGTGGCGCAGATGCCAGCGCCGGAAAACATGCTCGAGCAGAAAGGCGCTGGCGATCAGCATGTAACCGCCCACGTGCGCATACGACTGCGCAAGCTCCGCCGGCACGGGCCACGGCGTGGCGACACCGAGCGTGCTGAGCAGGCCGCCGGGCTCCGCACAGAACAGCAGCACCGTGAGCACCAGCGCCTGCGCGGCCGTGAGCAAGGTCCAGAACCAGGTGAGGTGGCGCGCGTAGTCGGCCACGCCACGCACGCGCAGGCGCTCGGGGCCTTCCAGCGCTTCGATGATGCGTGCGATCAGCGGCGCATGGCCGGCGCGCAGGCTGCGTCCGAACAGGCAGGCCAACAGCACGTTGATCGCGATGGGCACGCATTCCAGCAACAGGCCGGCCATGCCGTGCAGGCCCAGCCATGCCATGGCCGCCAGCGCGCCGAGCCACCCGGCCCACGGCAGCGGCCGCCGCGAGGACAGCGCAGGCACCATCAACACCGTGAGCAAGAGCGCGCACGCCGCCAGCGAAAACCCTTGCCGATGCGTCAGCACGCCCGCCATCGCCAGCACCGGATAGCCGAACATCAACGGCAACCAGCGCCGCGATGTCGAAGTCGGTGTTGAAGAAGCGGAGGATGACGACATGGGTGATTCGTCCGGTCGGGCGACGATGGGGCAGACGCTCATAGTCTGCCGCGCGCGCAACCCATCATGCCCGATCTTGGTTAAACGGCGCGGTGCTGCTCGATGTGCTCGGACAGCGTGCGCAGACTGGTGAAAATCTTGCGATTCTCGGGATTGTCCGAACGCAGCTGGAAGCCGTAGCGCTTGGATACCGCCAGGGCGATTTCGAGCGCGTCGATCGAATCCAGGCCCAGATCGCCGCCGAAAAGCGGTGCATCGGGGTCGATCTGGTCGGCCGTGACGGTTTCCAGATTGAGGCTGTCCACAATCAGGGTGGCCAGTTCGTGTTGTGCGGTGCTCTGCTCGGCCATGCCGTTTGATACCCGGATACTTGCGCCTCTCCCCCAGTGGCGCCGGCCGGCCAGTGTAACATAGCGGCCCCGTTTCTCCGGTTGGATGCCGATGGTTCAGGGTTGTGAAAACGTCAGGCCGGCGCTGCGCCGCGCGCCACGGGTGTCCTATCGTTGGGCCGATCCCGAGCAGATCCTGCAGGAAGCGGGCACGCTGGCCGTGTTCGGCTTCGGCACCGGCGCGCCGCACAGCGACGACCCGCGCTGGCTCGGGGTGGACCTGGAAAGCTTCGACGCCCCCACGCCGCTGGAGGTGTGGAAGGTCGACGGCCCGGTAAGCCATGGCCGCCTGGGCGACCTGCAGTGGTCCAGCGGCGATGGTTGGCTGTTCGCGGCCATCACGCTGGACGAAGCCGTCCATGGCGGCCCGTGCGCCACGGCAGTGTCCGCCTATGCCCAGCTGTGCGACTTCGTCGTCACGCGCCGCGAGCGCCACGTGCAGCGCATCTGGAATTACCTGGGCGACATCAACCAGGGCGAAGGCGACGGCGAGCGCTACAAGCAGTTCTGCGACGGGCGCGCCGAGGGCATGGGCAACGCCTTCGCGGAGGGCTTTCCCGCCGCCACCGCCATCGGCCATCACGCCACGGCGATGCGCCTGCAGGTTTACCTGCTGGCCTGCGACGAACCCGGCGAGCGCGTGGAAAATCCCCGCCAGGTCAGCGCCTGGCGCTACCCCCGCCAGTACGGTCGCACGCCGCCCAGCTTTGCCCGCGCCATGGCGCTGCCGGCCCAGGACGCGCTGGCCATCTCCGGCACCGCCGCGGTGGTCGGCCACGCGTCCGCCCATCAGGACGACCTGCTGGCGCAGCTCGACGAAACGCTGGTCAACCTGGAAACGCTGCTGGCCAGCGCGGGCATGCCCAGCGGTTTCGATACGCAGTCGCCGCTGAAGGCTTATGTGCGGCACCCGACCGATGCCCCCGCCGTGCACGACTTCCTGCAGCGCCGACTGCCGGGCGTGCCCGTGTTGCTGCTGCACGGCGATGTCTGCCGCAGCGAACTGCTGGTGGAGATCGACGGCTGGCGTTACGCCTGAGCCGAGCTCAGGCTGGCTGTCAGTTCGGCGCCATGACGTCCGCCATCAGGAAGCGGGCGAGCTTGCGTACGTCGGATCCAGATGCTTCAGGAAGTCGCGCACCTGCGCGTCGAGATACGGATTGGCGGCGCCATGGTCGCGGTCGGCCATGTCTTCCTTGCGCCAGGTCATCGACTTGAGCAGCTTGCCCGTGGCCGCGTCGAACACGTGGACGTTCGCGACGTAGCTGATCAGCGGCAGGCCGGTGGCTCCGCTGACAAGGGAATTGCTGACCGATCCCATTTCCGGCGCATAGCGCACGGTGACGCGGTAAGGAGTGTCTTCTGCCGGGTCCTTCGCCATGTCGGCAGGAAGGCTGGCCGCCTGCTCGGGCGTCACCGTGTGCACGTTCACGCCGCGATCGTCGGCCCAGCGGCCGAACATGCGCTCGATGATCCCGCAATCGACCGACTTGCTGACGCAGGCCAGGTAGAAGGCGAAGCGCGGTTCGCCATGGTCGGTGAACAGTTGCACGCTCGAACCTGCATGCGCCTTGGCGGCGATGCCCTGCCATGCCAGTAAACCCAGGATGCCGATGAGGATCGCCCGACTGCGCATGCGCTGCTCCCTGTGCCGTGGATAGCCGCCGTGGCGGCGACCTTACTTCTGTTTGGTGGGCCTGTGCCAGCCGGTGAGCGTGACCTGCTTGGCGCGCGCCAGCGTCAGTTCGCCGGCCGGCGCGTCCTTGCCGATCACCGAGCCCGCGCCGATGGTCGCGTCCGCGCCAATGTTCACCGGCGCCACCAATGCGCTGTTGGAGCCGATGAAGGCGCGGTCGCCGATGGTGGTGAGGTGCTTGTTCACGCCGTCGTAGTTGCAGGTGATGGTGCCGGCGCCGATGTTCACGCCGCTGCCGACGACGGTGTCGCCCAGGTAGGTGAGGTGATTGGCCTTGCTGCCTTCGCCCAGGCTGGCCTTCTTGGTCTCGACGAAGTTGCCGATGTGCACGCCTGCCGCCAGCTCGGTGCCCGGACGCAGCCGCGCGAACGGCCCGATGATGCACGGACCATGCGTCACAACGCCTTCGAGGTCGCAATGCGCCTGCACCACGGTGCCTGCGGCCAGGCTCACGTCCTTCAGGCGCGTGAACGGCCCGATCCGCACGTCGTCGCCCAGCGTCACCTCGCCTTCGAGAATGACGTCGATGTCGATCTCCACGTCCAGGCCGGCGTGGACCTTGCCGCGCACGTCGATGCGCAACGGATCGCAGATGCGCACGCCTTCCAGCGCCAGCGCTTTCGCGTTGCGCGCGCGGAACTCGGCTTCGAGCTCGGCCAATTGCCAGGGATTGTTCGCGCCGGCAGCCTCGAATTCGTCCGCGCACTCCACGCAGGCCGCCGCGCGGTTTTCCTCGGCGGCCATGGCGAAGATGTCGGTGAGGTAGTACTCGCCCTGCACGTTGTTGCGGTCGAGCCGCGAGGTCCAGCGCTTCAGCGCGTCGGCTTCGGCGGCGACGATGCCGGTGTTGATCAGGTTGATGGCGCGCTGCGTGTCGTCCGCGTCCTTCTCTTCCACCACGGCACGCACGAAGCCGTTGCCGTCGCGCAGGACGCGGCCGTAGCCGAACGGTTGTGCCACGCGCGTGGCGAGCAGGCTCACGGTGCCTTCGGCGCGCACCAGTTTCTCCAGCGTCTGCGCGCGGGTCAGCGGCACGTCCCCATACAGCACGAGCACCGTCGCGTCGTCCGGCACGTCCAGCAGCGCCTCGCGCACGGCATGCCCCGTGCCCAGGCGCTGGGATTGCAGCACCCAGCGCAGATCGTCCTGCCCTTCGAACGCAGCCCGCACCTGGTCGCCGCAATGGCCGTAGACCACATGGACCGCCTGCGGCTGCAGGGCGCGCGCCGCTTCGAGCACGTGGGCCAGCAGCGGGCGCCCCGCCAGCGGCATGAGCACCTTCGCCTTCTTCGATTTCATGCGCTTGCCCTCACCGGCGGCGAGGACGATGACGTGGAGCGGGGCGTTCTTGGGCATGAGTCGAGCCTGTGTTCGGTTAGCGGCGGAGGATAACAGCCAGCGCGCGCGTCCCCAGGGGCCTGAGGAGGCAGATCGTCTGGCTATTTCGGGCTATGCGGCGACGCCGAGGCATCCGTGACCGGCTTGCCGTCCTTCCAGGCAAAACGAAATACATAGTCCATGCTGAACGGACGCGTTTCGCTGCCCACCACGTGTGTGTTGCCGCCGGCATCCGCCGCCCATTGATTGACGCGCAGCGGCTCGAAGCGCCATTGCATGACGGCGGCGCGCACCGCTTCGTCGAACAGGCGTGTATCGGCATCCGCCGGCGCTTCGCCGGCCATGCGCACTTCGGAAACGCGGCCTTGCTCGTCAACGATCAACCGCGCCAGCACTTCACGGGGCGGCAGCCGCCGGTCGAGCAGCGAGGGCGGATAGACCGGCGCCGGCTGCTCGCGCGGGACCGCGCCGGTCGACACCTGCCCAAGGGCGAGCGGGTAATGCTGAAGATCGTTCCTGGCGACACCTTGGGTGCCCGGCCTGGACGGGCCCGCGGGCGGCGTACTCGCACAGCCCGCCAGGCCCATCGCCAGCAAGGCGGGCCAAAGGAACAGGCGCCTCGGCCAGCCCACGATGCGCTTCACATCCATGGCGCAGCCTCCGTGTCGGGAGGCGGCAGCATAAACAAAAACGCCGGCACGAGGCCGGCGTTCCGTGGGTTGTTGCCCGGGCAAGTCCGCTCAGTGCTTGAGCGTCTTGCGCAGGCGTTCCAGCGCCTGCAGCTGGGTGATGGCTTCGGCCAGCTTGGCCTGCGCCTCGGCGATCTCGACCGCGTCGGTGCGGTTGGCCAGGGCGTCCTCGGCTTCCTGCTTGGCGCGCTGGGCGGCGGCTTCGTCCAGGTCGGACGCGCGCGCGGCGGTATCGGCCAGCACGGTGACGACCTGCGGCTGCACTTCCAGGATGCCACCGGACACCCAGAACTGCTGACGCTCGCCATTGCCCAGCACCACATCGACGTGGCCCGGCTTGAGGCGGGTGATCAGCGGCGCATGGCGGGGCGCGATGCCCAGTTCGCCCATCTCGCCGGTGGCGACCACCAACTGCGCGTCGCCCGAGAAGATCTCGGCTTCGGCGCTGACGATGTCGACACGGAGGGTATGACTCATGGTTTTGCTCGCTTTGCTCGCTTTGGAGGGAATAGGGAATGGGGATGAAGGGAATCGGAAAGAGCGGCCGCGTGTGAGCGCTGGGCTTTTGCTATTCCCTATTCCCGATTCTCCATTCCCTGAAAGCAGCCGTTAGGCGGCTTTCTTCGCACCCATTTCCTCGGCCTTCTTGATGGCCTCGTCGATGCCGCCGACCATGTAGAACGCCTGCTCCGGCAGGTGGTCCACTTCGCCGTCCACGATCATCTTGAAGCCGCGGATGGTTTCCTTCAGCGGCACGTACTTGCCCGGCGAGCCGGTGAACACTTCGGCCACGTGGAATGGCTGCGAGAAGAAGCGCTCGATCTTGCGGGCGCGCGACACGGCCTGCTTGTCGTCTTCCGACAGTTCGTCCATGCCCAGGATCGCGATGATGTCCTTGAGCTCCTTGTAGCGCTGCAGCGTGCCCTGCACGCGACGGGCCACGTCGTAGTGCTCGGCGCCCACGATGCCCGGATCGAGCTGGCGACTGGTGGAATCCAGCGGATCCACGGCCGGGTAGATACCCAGCGAGGCGATGTTACGCGACAGCGTGACGGTGGAGTCCAGGTGCGCGAAGGTGGTGGCCGGCGACGGGTCGGTCAGGTCGTCCGCGGGCACGTACACGGCCTGGATGGACGTGATCGAACCGGTCTTGGTCGAGGTGATGCGCTCCTGCAGCACGCCCATTTCCTCGGCCAGCGTCGGCTGGTAACCCACGGCGGACGGCATGCGGCCCAGCAGCGCGGACACTTCGGTACCGGCCAGCGTGTAGCGGTAGATGTTGTCCACGAACAGCAGCACGTCCTTGCCCTTGCCGTGCTCGTCCTTCTCGTCGCGGAAGTACTCGGCCATGGTCAGGCCGGTCAGCGCCACGCGCAGACGGTTGCCCGGCGGCTCGTTCATCTGGCCGTACACCATGGCCACCTTGTCGAGCACGTTGGAGTCCTTCATCTCGTGGTAGAAGTCGTTGCCCTCGCGGGTACGCTCGCCCACGCCGGCGAACACGGACAGACCCGAGTGCGCCTTGGCGATGTTGTTGATCAGCTCCATCATGTTCACGGTCTTGCCCACGCCGGCGCCGCCGAACAGGCCGACCTTGCCGCCCTTGGCGAACGGGCATACCAGATCGATGACCTTGATGCCGGTTTCCAGCAGCTCGCTCGAGGTCGCCTGGTCGGCGTAGCTCGGGGCTTCGCGGTGGATGACCCAGTGATCCTTGGTGTCGATCGGGCCGGCTTCGTCGATGGGGTTGCCCAGCACGTCCATGATGCGGCCGAGGGTCGGCTTGCCGACCGGCACCTTGATGCCTTCGCCGGTGTTGCGGGCCACCAGGCCGCGCTTGAGGCCGTCGGTGGAACCGAGGGCGATCGTACGGACGATGCCGTCACCCAGCACCTGCTGGACTTCCAGCGTGATGTCGGTGCCGTCGATCTTCAGCGCGTCGTAAACCTGCGGCACCTGATCGCGTGCGAACTCCACGTCGATGACCGCGCCGATGATCTGTACAACTTTGCCCTGGCTCATGGATGTGCTCCGGATGGATCTTTTAGTGTTTGGACTACTCGCGCCCAATCATGGTCGCGTGGTTTTTTTGTGAAGAGTGCGACCATGGATGATCGCCTTTTGACTTTCGCGGTCACGGATGACCGCACTCATTAAACCGCCGCGGCGCCGCCCACGATTTCCGAGATTTCCTGGGTAATCGCAGCCTGACGCGCCTTGTTGTAGATCAGCGTCAGTTCGCCGATCACCTTGTTGGCGTTGTCCGACGCCGCCTTCATTGCGACCATGCGCGCGGCATGCTCGCTGGCGAGGTTTTCCAGCACGCCCTGGTACACCACCGACTCGATGTAGCGACCCAGCACGAACTCCAGCACCGTGGCGGCGTCGGGTTCGTAGATGTAGTCCCAGTCGTGCTTCTGCTCGAGCTTGAGGCCGGCCACCGGGAAATCCGGCGAATTGGGCTTGCCTTCACCGCTCACCATTTCCTCGGCCACCACCGGCAGCGGCAGCAGCGCGTGGATCGACGGCTTCTGCGTCATGGTGTTGACGAAGTCGTTGTGCGCCAGGAACACGCGGTCCAGCTTGCCGCCGGTGTAGGCGTCCAGCATCACCTTGATCACGCCGACCAGGTCCTCGACCTTGGGCTTCTCGCCCAGATGCGTGGCGCTGCCGATCAGGTTCACGCCCTTGAGGCGGCGGAAGAACTGCACGGCCTTCTGGCCGACGGCGACGACGTCGATCTCCGCGCCCTTGTCCTGCCACTCGCGGATGACCGGGAGCAGGCGGCGGAACAGGTTGGAGTTCAGGCCGCCGCACAGGCCGCGGTCGGTGCTGATGACCAGGAAGCCGACGCGCGCGACCTTCTCGCGCTCCTGCAGGAACGGATGGCTGAAATCCGTGCTGGCCTGCGCCACGTGCGCGATCACCTTGCGCATGGCGCGCGCATAGGGACGCGAGGCCTTCATCAGATCCTGCGCCTTGCGGATCTTCGAGGCCGAGACCATTTCGAGCGCGCGCGTCACCTTGCGCATGTTCTGCGTGCTCTTGATCTTGGTTTTGATTTCGCGTCCGCTTGCCACGTTTGCCTCAACCTAGTGGGTTAGTGCGATCCCGGCGTTCTTTGCCGGAGTGCTGTACGGCCGTCTGGACGGCCGTACACCCTATTACTGCTTACCAGCTGCCGGTCTTCTTGTACTCGTCGAGCGAGGACTTGAAGGTGGCTTCGATCTCGTTGTTCCAGTCACCGGTGGCGACGATCTTCTTCATCAGCTCGCCGTGGTTCTGGTGCATGAAGGCGTGCAGGCCCTTCTCGAACGGCAGCACCTTGTTGACCGGCAGGTCGTCGAGGTAGCCCTTCTCGGCGGCGTACACCGACAGCGCGAGTTCGGCGATGGAGAGCGGCGCGTACTGCGACTGCTTCATCAGCTCGGTCACGCGCTGGCCGCGGTCCAGCTGGGCGCGGGTGGCCGGGTCCAGGTCCGAGGCGAACTGCGCGAACGCAGCCAGCTCGCGGAACTGCGCCAGGGCCAGCTTCACGCCGCCGGACAGCTTCTTCACGATCTTGGTCTGGGCGGCACCGCCCACGCGCGACACCGAGATACCGGCGTTCACGGCCGGGCGGATGCCGGCGTTGAACAGGTCGGTTTCCAGGAAGATCTGGCCGTCGGTGATCGAGATCACGTTGGTCGGCACGAACGCGGACACGTCGCCGGCCTGCGTTTCGATGATCGGCAGCGCGGTCAGCGAGCCGGTCTTGCCCTTCACTTCGCCGTTGGTGAACTTCTCGACGTACTCCGCGGAGACGCGGGCCGCACGCTCGAGCAGGCGCGAGTGGAGATAGAACACGTCGCCCGGGTAGGCTTCGCGGCCCGGCGGGCGCTTGAGCAGCAGCGAGATCTGGCGGTAGGCCACGGCCTGCTTGGACAGATCGTCGTAGATGATCAGCGCGTCTTCGCCGCGATCACGGAAGTATTCGCCCATGGCGCAACCGGCGTACGGCGCGATGTACTGCAGCGCGGCCGACTCGGACGCCGAAGCCACCACCACGATGGTGTTGGCCAGCGCGCCGTGCTCTTCGAGCTTGCGCACCACGTTGGCGATGGACGAGCGCTTCTGGCCGATGGCGACGTAGATGCACTTAATGCCGGAATCTTTCTGGTTGATGATCGCGTCGATGGCCAGCGCGGTCTTGCCGGTCTGGCGGTCGCCGATGATCAGCTCGCGCTGGCCGCGGCCGATCGGGATCATCGAGTCGACGGACTTGTAGCCGGTCTGCACCGGCTGGTCGACCGACTGGCGCCAGATCACGCCCGGCGCGACCTTTTCGATCGGCGAGCTGGTCTTGGCGTTGAGCGGGCCCTTGCCGTCGATCGGGTTGCCGAGGGAGTCGACCACGCGACCCAGCAGCTCCGGACCGGTCGGCACTTCGAGAATGCGGCCGGTGGTCTTGGCGGTGTCGCCTTCGCGCAGATGCTGGTATTCGCCCAGCACCACGGCGCCGACCGAGTCACGCTCGAGGTTCAGCGCCAGGGCGAAGGAGTTGCCCGGCAGTTCGATCATTTCGCCCTGCATCACGTCGGCCAGGCCGTGGATGCGCACGATGCCGTCGGACACGCTGATGATCGTGCCTTCGTTGCGTGCTTCCGCGCCGAGCTTGAACTGCTCGATGCGAGTCTTGATCAGTTCGCTGATCTCGGACGGGTTCAAGGTGGAGCTGGACATGGGTCGATATCCTGAAAATTTAGAAACGAGTTAAGAGTAGTGAGCAGTGAGTGAGAGCGGCGGCATCGCGGTTGCGTAACCTCTCGTTTCCCACTTCTCCCCGCTCTTTTCCGCTCTCAGTGCGTCAGCGCGCGGGTCATGCGCGCCAGACGTCCACGGGCGGAGCCATCGATCACTTCGCTGCCGGTGTCGATCACCACGCCGCCCAGCAGCGAGGCGTCGACCTGGGTTTCCAGTTCGATCTCGCGCTTGAAGCGGCGCTTGAGCGACGCCTTGAGCTGCTCGGCCTGCGCCGCGTCCAGGGCGAAGGCGCTGGTCACCTTGACCAGCAGCTGCGACTCGGACTCGCGCTTGTACTGCTCGAACAGCTCGGCGATTTCCGGCAGCAGCGCCATGCGGCGGTGCTCGGCCAGTTCACCCAGGAAATGGCCGAACGGCGTATCGGCGCCCATGCCCTGCGGCAGGTGCAGCGCGACGAGCTGTTCCGGCGACACGCGCGGGTCGTTGCCGAAGCCGGCCACGCGCGCGTCCTTGGCCACTTCCGCGGCAAAGGCCAGCGCCTGCGACCATGCGCCAAGCGAGCCGGCCCCATGGGCCAGCTCGAAGGCAGCACGCGCGTAGGGGCGGGCGAGGGTGATTGCCTGCGCCATGGCTTAGATCTCGGCCACGAGCTGGTCGAGCATCGCCTTGTGGGCGTTGGCGTCGACTTCGCGCTGCACGATCTTCTCGGCGCCCTGGACGGCCAGGCGGCCCACCCAGCCACGCAGCTCTTCGCGCGCGCGCTGCTGCATGCTGGCGACTTCCTCGGCGGCGTTGGCCTTCACGCGGTTGGCTTCGCTGATCGCTTCGGCGCGAGCCTTGTCCACGATCTGGTTGGCCTGCTGCTGGGCGCGCTCGATGATCTCGTTGGCCTGCTGGCGGGCCTGCTTGATCTCGTTGGCGACCTTGGCGTCGGCGTCCTTCAGCTCGGCGCGCGCCTTCTCGGCGGCGGCCAGGCCATCGGCAACCTTCTTCTGGCGTTCTTCAATCGCGTGATTGAGCTGCGGCCAGATGAACTTGGTGGTGAACCAGACCAGGATGGCGAAAGAGACCATCTGGCCCAGGAAAGTCAGATTGATATCCATGAGCTTTCCGATTAACTCCGGTAACGCGTTAAACCGCCAATCGCCGCAGCGGATGTCCGCTGCGACGACTCAATTCGCGCCGATTAGTGACCGACGGCGGCCTGCACGGCCGACAGCAGCGGGTTCGAGAACGCGAACAGCAGCGCCACGGCCAGGCCGATGATGAACGCCGCGTCGATCAGGCCGGCGAGCAGGAACATGCGGCCCTGCAGCAGCGGAACCAGTTCCGGCTGACGGGCGGCGGACTCGAGGAACTTGGAACCCATGATGGCGATGCCCAAGCAAGCGCCCAGAGCGCCGAGGCCAATGATGATGCCGATGGCGATGGCGGTCAGGCCCTGCACATGGGTAAGAAGTTCGGCGACGTTCATGGAATTCTCCTGTGGATCTTTCTAAAGAGTGATAAAGGCAAAGCGGTTTAAAGCGGAACCGGATGAAACAAAAACCTCAGTGATGCTCACGCGCCGTGGCGATGTACACGATGGTCAGCATCATGAAGATGAAGGCCTGCAGCAGGATGATCAGGATGTGGAAGATCGCCCATGCGGTGTTGAACAGCACACCCGGCAGGAAGCTGATCCAGCCCGCGAACAGGCCCGCGATCAGCATGAACACCAGCTCGCCACCGTACATGTTGCCGAACAGTCGCATGGCGAGCGACACCGGCTTAGACAGGTATTCCACGACGTTGAGCAGGAAGTTGAACGGCACCAGGATGGCGACGACGACCGGGTTGTGCGCGTGGAACGGCGCGGTCATCAGCTCCTTGCCGAAGCCCAGGCCGCCCTTGGCCTTGATGCCGTGGCCCAGCACGATGAAGAACACGGCCAGCGCCAGGCCCACCGTGGTGTTGATGTCGGCGGTCGGCACCCAGCGGAAGAAGGTGTGATGGGCCGCTTCGGCGCCGGCGGCGGTCTTCACCGTCCAGCTCGGGGCGTCCAGCGGCAGCAGGTCCATCGCATTGAGGAAGGTCACCCACATGAAGATCGACAGCGCCAGCGGCGTCACCGTGCGGCGGTCGCCGTGGAAGGTGTCCTTCACCTGGGTGTCGACGAACTCCACGATCAGCTCGACGAAGGCCTGGCCCTTGGACGGCACGCCCGAGGTGGCCTTGCGGGCCTTGAGCCAGAACCACAGGCAGAACACGGCACCCAGCAGGAAGGCCACCAGGATCGAGTCCAGGTGGATCTTCATGAAGGCGCTGTCACCCAGGCTCACCGTGTTGTGGTGAAGGTGATGCTGGATGTATTCGGTTAGTCCGCCCTGCGGCTCGCTTGCCATGTGTTAGCCCTTGAATCTGAACGCCAGCAGATTTATTGCGTAAGCAGCCACCAGCCCCGTGATGGCAGCTAGTGGCGGTAATTTCCATTGACCCAGGATCGCGACGAGCCCTCCGCCGATCACGATCCATTTCAGGACCATACCTGACATCACGCGCCACATCGTCATGCCGCCGCTGCCCAGCCCCCTGAAGGTACGCCACGCCAGAAGCGCCGTACCCAGCGCCACGAGTGTGGCGCCTGCAGCGGCCGCCAAAGCTTGGCGCGGCCCCTGCAAAAGGAAGCTGAGAGCCAGGCCCCCCGCCACGGCAAGCTGCAGCAAGATAATGCGCAGCGCCAGACGACGACCGGAAGCAAGACTGTTGATCACGTGACGTTCCCGCGCGGCTTCGCTCTAGGCGGCACCGAACCAGCTACGGGCCACGGTCCAATCCCAAAAAGTATATCAGCGAGGCATTTAGAGCGACAAGCCGCGCTTGCCGCGGCATCTTGTCAACGGCGATTTCGTTCACGAATCCCTTGGATCGTGAGAAATCGCGGATAGAAAAAGGGCCGGACATCCGTCCGGCCCTTTGACGCAACTGGGGGGAAGAGGCGCTGCGTCTGCAAACGGTCTTACTTGGCGGCCGCGGCGGCCTTCTTCACAGCGGCCACCGGCGCCGACACGGCGTCGTTGGCGGCCTGCTGCTGCTCCTGCACGAGCGCGCTCAGCGACTCGGCGGTCTTCTGCGTCACGGCGATGATTTCCTGGGTGACGGCGACGGCGCGCTCGGCGTTTTCGCGGCCGGCGGCGGCAGCCTTTTCCCACAGGGCGCGCAGGCCGTCGACATCACGGGTTTCCAGGGCGCCGCTGATGAACTCGGCGGCGGCTTCGGACTGCTTCTCCAGCGCGCGGATCTGCAGTTCGGCGACCTGCTCCAGGCCCTTGAGGGCCACCGACTGGGCCTTGAAGGCGCTGTCGGCAAGCTGCTTGGCGTAAGCAAAAACCTGGGCATTCAATTGCTGCGTCATGACTTGGTCCCTCGGCGGGATTGGGGGTAGTGGCATACACCCTATCAAGTCATTTTGTGCAATGCAATATAATTTTCCTGAATGGATCGATCTGACTCAAAAAATTCAAGATTACCAATCCATTACAGTCAAACGCCAGGATACTGCGACGCGTCAAAAACTGGCGCGGCTGCAGCTGGCACCGGAGGTACAGGTCTCGTGCACGACCACCTTGTCCAGGCCCGGCAAGGCCGGCTGCAGGCGCTTGAAGATCCAGCGGCAGAGCATTTCGCTGGTCGGGTTCTCCAGGCCCTCGATGTCATTCAAGTAATGATGATCAAGCTGGTCGAACAGCGGCGCGAACGCGGCCTTGACGTCGGCGAAGTCCATCACCCAGCCCAGCGTGGGGTCGGGCTCGCCCTCGACGTGGATCTCGATGCGGAAGGAATGGCCGTGCAGCCGCGCGCACTTGTGGCCCGGAGGCACGTTCGGCAGGCGGTGGGCCGCCTCGATGTGGAATTCTTTGAAGATATGCATGCGGGCATTCTAACGCCTCGCCCGCATGCCGCCCCGTTATAGCCAGTCCAGCTGGAACCACGCGGAGAGCGTTTCGCCCGGCGCGAGGTAGTGCGCCAGGCCGAGATTGACGGCATCGGGCGGCCCGGTCTGCGGTTCCACGCAGGTCGCGTGCGCCGGTTCGTCGTAGACCACCCAATGATCGCAATTGGAGGTCAGGCGCAATGCCTGCCCGGCGCGATGCAGCTCCACCGGTTGGGCGTTGACGAAGCAATCATCCCACGGCGGCAGTGGTGGATCGACCAGCGGCAGGCACGCGATGCCTTCGTCGTCGCGCGGATAGGCGCGTGCCGGCGTGAACACCAGGCGATCCGGTTTGAGGAACCAGGGATGCCAGCCCAGCGTCACCGGCATGCCGTGCGCGCCCGCCGTCACGGCAAGCTCCATGCGCAGCGCATGTTCCGAGACGTGGAAACGCTGGCGCGCCATGCCGCCGAAGGGCCAACGCGCGTCTTCCGGCAAGGCCAGCGACAAGGCGGCTTCATGCGTGCCGTGGGCATCCACCTGCCAGGGCGCCGCAAAGCCCACGCCGTGGATGGCGTGCGCGCCCAGGTTGAGCGGCAAAGCGAAACGCTGTCCATCGAAGCCGAATCGACCGTGCCGGATGCGCCCCGCCCAGGGCAGCATCGGATAGCTGCCCCACGCGATCATCTCCGGATGGCCATCGTCGTGGCCCACCAGCCACTCGGCGCCCGCGTAGCGAATCTGCGCCACGCGCCCGCCTGCCGATGGCGCGATCACCACGCTCAGGCTGCCGCGCCCGATATGCAACAACTCGCCGGGAGCCATCGGCGCCAGCGCACTATCCACGTGCACCGCCATAGGGATCGATGCGTCGGATGCTGCCGTCGGCCTCGTACGTGAGCTCCGTCATCTTGATCGAACGCAGGTGCGTGACGCCGCCCGACAGCAGGGCGTCGTGATAGAACAGGTACCACTTGCCGTCGATCTCGCAGATCGAGTGGTGCGTGGTCCAGCCGACGACTTCGCTGAGGATGGTGCCCCGGTAGGTGAAGGGGCCGTACGGATGGTCGCCGGTCGCATAGCACAGCAGGTGCGTGTCGCCGGTGGAGTACGAGAGATAGTAGGTGCCGCGATACGTGTGCATCCACGGCCCTTCGAAATAACGCCGCGCATGGTCGCCCGCACGCAGCGGTTCGCCGGCCTCGTCGAGGATGACGATCTCACGCGGCGATTCGGCGAACTGCTTCATGTCATCGCTCAGCCGGGCGATGCGGGGACCGAGCGCCGGCTCGTGCGATGCCGGTTCCTCGTTCGCTTCCGCATAGCTGTTGTCGCGGTACTTCTGCAGCTGGCCGCCCCAGATACCGCCGAAGACCATATAGAACGCGCCGTCGTCATCACCGAACACGGCCGGATCGATGGAATAGCTGCCGGCGATGGCCTCCGGCTCAGGCACGAACGGACCTTCCGGGCGCTCGCCCACCGCCACGCCGATCTGGAACAAACCATTGGCGCGCTTGGCAGGAAAATAGAGGTAATAAAGACCATCCTTCGCGGCGGCATCGGGCGCCCACATCTGCCGTTGGGCCCAGGGCACGTCCCTCACATGTAGCGCGACGCCGCAATCGATAGCTTCGCTGTCCGGCGAATCCATGCGGAAGACGTGGTAGTCCTCCATGCAGAAATGGTCGCCGTTGTCGTTGAAGGGCACGCCGCCCTCGATGTCGTGCGAAGGGTAGATGTAGATCTTGCCCTCGAACACATGCGCCGACGGGTCGGCCGTGTAGATGTGCGTCACCAGCGGCTGGGAAATGGCCCTGGCGGCCAGCGACGACAGATCGTCCGGGGTCGTTTCATCCGTCATGCAAGGATTCCGATATGCGGTTTCAGGAGGCCGCGGCCAGGCGGCGCGCGCCCAGTTCCTGCTCGATGCGCAGCTCCAGGGACTTGTCGATGCGGTACAGGAACAGCAGCGCCACCGCGAGCAGGAAGGGCAGGGAGCAGAACACGCTGACGGTGAGGCGGATACCGTTCACCACGGCGGGCGATTGCGTCGCCGCCTCCGCCACGTAGCCGTAGTGCGCGAGGATGCCGGCCACCAGCGCGCCACCCACGCTCAGGCCCACCTTCAATCCGCACAGCATCGCCGAGAAGATGATGGCCGTGGCGCGCCGCCGGTTGCGCCACTCCGAGTAGTCCGCCACGTCCGCGATCATCGCCCACAGCAGTGGAATGGTGATGCCGTAGAAGAAGCCGTGAAAAACGTAGGACAGCACCACCAGGCCGATCGCATCGGGCGGATACGCGCAGAACGCCAACAGGAACAGCGTGGAGGCAAACAGTGCGCCGCCGAATACGTCGCGCTTGCCGAACCGGTCCGCCAGCCGCTTGGAAAAGCCGATGCCGACGATCATGAAGATGATGCCCAGCGCGTTGAACACGCTGAAGGCGGAAGTCGGCGCGTCCTTGGGCCAGCGGAACTCGGTGAGTCCCGCGCCGGCCAAGGCGTGGTTCAAGCCCGCGATGAAGGCATTGAACCCGACCCTGTCGAGGAAGGCGGCCAGCTGTGTGCCGTCCAGGTAGTACTTGAAGTAATAGATGTACATGCCGCCCTTCAACGCGAGGTTGATGAACAGCAGCACGGTGATGGCCAGCATGATCTGCCACGGCCGGTTGCGCAGCAGGTCGCCGAGATCCTCGCCGACGCTGGACGACTGCTCCTTCGCCGGCACGATGCGCTCGCGCGTGGTGAAGAAGGTGATGAGGAAGAACACCGTGCCGACGACGGCGAAGATCGTCATGGTATTGTGGAAACCGCGCGCCTTGTCACCGTCGCCGAGAATCAGCACCAGCGGCAGCAGCAGCACCTGGATGACGAACTGCGCGATCATCACCGCCACGAAGCGGTACGACGACAGGCTGTTGCGCTCGGCCATGCTGCCGGTGAGCACGCCGCTCAGCGCCGCATAAGGCAGATTATTGGCCACGTACACCAGCACCAGCAGCGTATAGGTCGCCATGGCGTAGGTGATCTTGCCCTCCACGCTGAGCGACGGCGTACTGAAGGCCAGCAGCGACAGCGCACCAAACGGCACCGCCGTCCACAGCACCCAAGGACGGAACTTGCCCCAGCGCGTGCGCGTGCGATCCGCCACCAGGCCCATCACCGGCGTGAACACGAAGGCGCCGAGCAGCCCCACCACGAAGATGATGGCCGCCGCCGTGCCCGCCGGAATGCGGAACACGTCGGTGTAGAAGAACGCCAGAAAGGTCACCAGCGTCTGGAAGATCAGGTTCGCGGCGAGGTCGCCGAGGCTGTAGCCGATCTTCTCGATGACCGATAACGATTGCGAAGAGTTGTTCATGCGCGTCTTTCGATACCACGACAGGTCAGAAACAAGGTGACGCGCCACCGAAGTGCCGACCCGCCACACGTCGCGGCCCGGCCGGCGGAGAACGCCGGGCGGGCCGCGGATGTTTCATGCACGAGCGCCGATCAGAACGTCCCGCGTATGCCCAGCATGATCGTATAGCCCGGCGTGTAGTACGTATACGCCGCGTTGTTGTACGTGAGCGTCTGGCGGAAGTTGGCCTTGGTCATGTTGATCACGTTGAAGGTCAGCGTCGGCTTGGACATCCACTGCGCGAACTGGTAGCTGGCGGAAAGGTCCAGCTGGCCGCGAGCGTCCGTCTTGATCTGCGCGAAAGGCAGGCCGTTCTGGTTCGCGGTGGAGCTGACCTGCGCCGAGTTCCAGGTGTAGGACAGGCGAACCATCGCGCCGTAGTTTTCCCAGTACGTGGTCACGTTATAGGTGTGCGGAGACACACCAATGGCCTGCGCCGGCACACCGCTGCCGATGCTCTTCTGCGAGGTGACGGTGTAGTTCGCCTGCACGCCCAGGCCCTTCACCACGAAATCCAGCGGCTGCACCCAGTTCGCTTCCGCGCCCTTGATGAACAGCGTGCCGTCCGCGTTAACCTGCTGCGACACCTGCACCATCGCCTGCGACGGGCCGCCGCGCAGGTTGATCGCCTGCTGCTGCGTGTCGGTGAGCGAGGAGAACGGAATGCCCATCTGGGAGAACGGAACCAGGTTGGTGCCGCTGACCGTGAAGCCCTTGATGCGCTTGCCGAACAGATCCAGCGCGAGGTAGCCCTCGTTGCCGGTGTACCACTCGCCGCCGAAGTCGAGGTTGGTGGACAGGTACGGCGCCAGCTTCGGGTTGCCCTGCGTGGCGATTTCCGCCGCCGGGTCGCTGAAGTTGGTGTTGGGCACCATCGCGCTGGGATCGGGGCGCGTCAGCGAGCGCGACGCGGCCAGTCGCAGCACCACGTCGTCGGTGGCATTGAAGGCGGCGTTGAACGACGGCAGGTAGTAGCCGTAGGTGTTCTTCAGCGTGACGTACTGCAGCTGTCCGCCGATGCTGGAGGGGCCGGCAATGGTCTGGTCGGTGGCCGCGTGGCGCACGCCGCCGTTGACGCGCAGCTCGTGGCCGCCCAGGTCCCACTTGCCGTTGCCTTCGAGGTACCACGCCCAGGTGCGTTCCTCGATGTTGCCCGCGTTGGCGCCGCTGGCCGCCGCCGTGGTGAGCGGCGCGGTGGCGTTGAGGTAGTCGTAGTTGGTCGCCGCCATCAGCGCGGCATAGTCGATGGCGATGAAGCCATCCTTGCCCGGCTTGATGTACTGCGACCAGCCATTGGCGCCCACAGCGGCCTGCACGGCGCTGGCCCAGGCCGCCGAGTTGTCGTAGGCCTTGATCTGGCGGCTGATGTCGTCGTACGCGATGCCGGTGCGCAGGTTGTTGCTGTCGTCGCCCCACTGCAGGTCCCAGCGGGTGCCCTTGTTGTCGGTGGTGCGCGTTTCGTTCTGGATGTTGACGCGGTAGTACTGCCAGCCCAGGTTCGGATCGTTGAGGTTCACGCTGGGCGTGATGGTCGGGTACTGGCCGCCGGTGTTGTTGTAGTTCACCGAGATGTTCTGGTTCAGCGGGGTCTGCACGTCGATCGACGGTGCGTACTGCCGGTACCAGCTGCGCTGCGTGTAGGCCTGGAAATCCAGCTTCACGTCGCCATCGGAACCCAGCAGCAGCGTGCCGCCCGGGTTGATGTTGTAGAACTTGGTGTGCTGGTCGTACGGGCGGTCTTCCAGGAAGTACTGCGCGTTGGCGAAGTTGGCCTGGGTGACCACGTCGTTCTGGTCGACCTGCATGTTGGTCGGGATCAGCTGTCCGCTGCGGCCGATCAGGTTCATGTCCAGGCGGTCGAAGTGCTTCTCTTTCTGCGAGAACAGCGTATCCAGGTAGAAATGCGCTGCGTCGCTCGGCCGCCACTCGAACGAGGCCATGGCCGATTGATGGTCGTTGGTGCCGTGCGTGTAAGCATCGCGGCCCAGTCGCGGGATGAGCGCGTTGGCGAGCTGCGCGGTGGTCAGGCCTGGGTTGTGCGCGAGCAGCCAGGCGTTGTTGATGGCCTGACCCTGCGTCAGGCCCAGGCCCGCATTGGCCGGCACCGTGCCGGGAATGACCCAGCTGCCGCCCGCCGGGCTGCAATGGCCGCTGGCGTTGCCGCACTGCGCGGCGGTGAGTTGCGGCGTGGTCCAGCCCACGGTTTCGAAGCCCTGCACGTCGTAGTCGCTCTTGGACGCGGTGTAGCCCACCGTCGCGCCGAAGGTGCCTTCCTTGTTGGTCCAGCTGCCGATCAGCGAGCCGCGCGGCTTCACGTCCTTGCCGATGGACTGGTACTGGCCCTGCAGCGAGTACGTCAGGTGCGTGCCCGGATTGTCGAACGGACGCGTGGTGCGCATGTCGACCACGCCGGCCACGCCGCCTTCGGTCATGCTGGGCGTCGGCGTCTTGTTGACCGTGAGCTGGGTGAAGAACTCGGTGGGCAACAGGTCCAGATCGACCTCGCGGTTCTGGTTCTGCGAGTTCAGGCCGCCAGCGGACGCCACGGCGAGCTGGTCGCCGTTGAGCATGATCTTGGTGAAGTCGGTGCCCAAGCCGCGGATCTGCACGTTCACGCCTTCGCCGTCGACGTCGCGCGTCAACTGCACGCCCGGTACGCGGTTCAGCGACTCTGCGATGTTGGTGTCGGGAAACTTGCCGATGTCTTCGGCGTACACCGAATCGGTGACGTTGGTGGCGTCGCGCTTGGCGTCGGTCTGGAACTGGATACTGTTGCGGTAGCTGCCGCTCACGTTCACGGCGCCGAGCGTCTTGGTCTGCTCGGGGTTCTGCGTGTTGGCGTTCTGTCCGTCGGTGGTGGCCGCCTTCTTGTCCTGCGGCTTGGCCGGATTCTGCGACGGCGTCTGGGACGGTGTCTGCGATGCGGTCGCATCCTGCGCCTGCGCGGTCCCAACCACGCCCAGCAAGGCAAGACTCAACGCATGCGACAACACGGTTCTAGCGATACGGGCCTGCACCATACTCCCCTCTCGATTCTGTTGGCGAAATCGCCCCCCGAGCGCCCGTTGGGCGCCCGCCGATTCCTTAGATGTGCTGCAAATCCTCCGCCGGACCATGCCTCCCGTCTCGGCGCGGAGAAAAGGTAGCGCTAACAATATCGACCCGCACGCTGCAGGGCAGCATGCCCTTCAGGTATGACGAAATAGGCCTGAAAGTCGGCCTAAACAGGCATTTTTGCGATGTGCATCCGCACAACGAAACGAAAGTGACATTCGGCGAAGGCGGTGACAATAATGGTAGCGCTATCAATTTTGATGGCGACGCCGATGGGGACGGGATGAGGCGAGCAGAGCACACGCGCGACGCCATGGCGCATGCGCGCAACGAGCGCGGCGCGGCCACCGCCGCGCCATCGGCGAAGATCGGCAACTACCGCTGGCGCATCTGCGCGCTGCTACTGGCGGCCACCACGATCAGCTACATCGACCGCCAGGTGCTGGGCGTGCTCGCGCCATTCCTGCAGGAAAAAATGGGCTGGAGCGAGGTGCAGTACAGCAGCATCGTCACGTCGTTCCAGGCCGCGTACGCCATCGGCCTGTTGTGCGCGGGCGCGGTGATCGACCGCTTCGGCACGCGCATCGGCTATGCCATCGCCATCGGCATCTGGAGCCTCGCGGCGATGAGCCATTCGCTCGCCACCGGCGTGATCAGCTTCGCCATCGCGCGCTTTGCGCTGGGCCTTGGCGAGGCCGGCAACTTCCCCGCGGCGATCAAGGCGGTGGCCGAATGGTTTCCCCAGCGCGAGCGCGCGCTCGCCGCGGGCATCTTCAACTCGGGCTCCAATATCGGTGCGATAGCGGCGCCGCTGCTGGTGCCGATTGTTGCGGCGCAATGGGGATGGCAGGCCGCCTTCCTCTGCACGGGAGCGCTCAGCGCCACCTGGCTGGCGCTCTGGCTGCGCACCTATCGCACGCCGGACCAGGAACCGCGCCTGTCCGCGGCGGAACGCGCGCACATCGGCACGGAACCCGCGGTGCCGACGCCGCGCGTACCGTGGGCGCAATTGCTGCGCTATCGCCAGACCTGGGCGTTCGCGGCAGCCAAGTTCATCACCGATCCGATCTGGTGGTTCTTCCTGTTCTGGCTGCCCAAGTTCCTGCATGCGCAATACGGGTTGGGCCTGCTGGAGCTGGGCGCACCGCTGATCACCATCTTTCTGCTCGCCGACGCCGGCAGCATCGCCGGCGGCTGGCTGGCCGGCGCCCTGATCCGGCGCGGGATGAGCGTGAACCGTGCACGCAAGACGTCCATGCTGATCTGCGTGACGCTGATCCTGCCGGTGATGTTCGCCGCGAAGGCCGACAACCTCTGGCTCGCCGTCGTGCTGGTGGGGCTCGCCACCGCGGGCCACCAGGGCTGGTCCGCCAATGTCTACACGCTCACGTCCGACCTGTTCCCGCGGCGCGCCGTGGCCTCCGTGGTCGGCATCGGCGGTTTCGCGGGCGCGGTGGGCGGCATGCTGATCTCCACCGTCATCGGATTGTTGCTGCAGGCCACGGGCAGTTACGTGCCGGTATTCCTCATGGCGGGCGGCGCCTATGTGCTCGCGTGGGTCGTGGTGCAGTGGCTGGTGCCTCGCCTCGAACCGGTCGTGCTCGATCACGCCGACAACGCAAAGGTTTCCTGAGCCATGCGCAACGCATTCCTGCTGTCTGTACTGCTTGCCTTCGCACCGGCACTCGCTGCCGCCGGCACGCCCATCGCCCAAGCGCAACCCAAGTTTCTTGGCAGCGCCTATGGCGCGGCGCAAGCGCCGGATTTCGCCGAATACTGGAACAAGGTGACGCCCGAGAACGCCGGCAAGTGGGGCAGCGTGGAGGCCGTGCGTGGGCAGAGGGACTGGTCCGCGCTGGACGATGCTTACAACTTCGCCAAGGCCCACCACTTTCCATTCCATCTACACGTGCTGGTGTGGGGCGAGCAGCAGCCGACATGGCTGCGCAAGCTGCCCGCCGATGAGCAGCGACACGCCATCGAGTCGTGGTTCGATGCGGTTGCCGCGCGCTATCCCGACCTCGACTTCGTCGAAGTGGTGAACGAACCCCTGCATCATCCGCCCAGCGGCAAGCGCAAGGATGGCGGTCATTACATGGATGCGCTGGGCGGCAAGGGCGCGAGCGGCTGGGATTGGATCGTCACGGCGTTCCGCCTTGCCCGCGAGCGTTTTCCCCGCGCGAAGCTGCTTATCAACGACTACGACATCACCCACAGCGATGCCAACACGCAGCGCTATCTCGCCATCGTGAAGCTGCTGCAGCAGGATGGCTTGATCGATGGCATCGGCCTGCAGGAGCACGCCTTCGAAACCAGGAACGACGTGCCCATATCCGTGCACCGCGCCAACCTGGACCGGCTCGCCGCCACCGGCCTGCCGATCTACGTAACCGAAATGGATATCGACGGCCCCACCGACGACCAGCAACTCAAGGACTACCAACGCGTGTTCCCCGTGTTCTGGGAACACCCCGACGTCGCCGGCATCACGCTGTGGGGTTTCCGCCCCGGCCTGTGGCGCGACAGGCAAGGCGCCTACCTGCTGCGCAAGGATGGCAGCGAACGCCCGGCGCTGGCCTGGCTGCGCCAGTATGTTGGCCACGCGCGCGCCGACCAGCCGACCGCCCCGGCAACCTCCATGCACGACCCACGTTGAGCCTCGCCCGCCATGACCACCCAACCGCAAGCCCTCACGCTTCACGACGACCGACTGTTTTCCTCGGACCCCACGCAGCGCGCCATCGCGCGGCGCCTTTACGGCCAGGTCGGCGGCTTGCCGATCATCAGCCCGCACGGCCACACCGACCCCTCGTGGTTTGCGGACAACCAGGCCTTCGCCAACGCCACGGAACTGCTGCTGGTGCCGGACCACTACGTGTTCCGCATGCTCTACAGCCAGGGCGTTTCGCTCGATGCCCTGGGCATTCCACGTCGCGACGGCTCGCGGGCCGAGGTCGACCCGCGCGAGGCCTGGCGCGTCTTCGCCAGCCGCTTTCATCTGTTTCGCGGCACACCCTCGTCGATGTGGCTCAACCACGTATTCCACGACGTATTCGGCCTGCGCGTGCGGCTCGATGCCAGCACGTCCGACCTCTACTACGACCACATCAACGAAGCACTCGCCACCGCCGCGTTCCGGCCGCGCGCCTTGTTCGAGCGATTCAACATCGAACTGATCGCCACCACCGAATCGCCGCTCGATCCGCTGCAGCACCATGCTGCCATCCGCGACAGCGGCTGGGCTGGCCGCGTGATCACCGCATACCGTCCCGATCCGGCGATCGATCCGGAGCACGAACAGTTTCCCGATGCCCTGCGCGCCTTCGGCGACATCACCGGCGAGGACGTCTATCGCTGGGACGGCTACCTGCGCGCGCATCGCCAGCGTCGCGCCTATTTCGCCAGCATGGGCGCCACCTCCACCGACCACGGCCACCCCAGCGCGGCGACGGCCGATCTCTCACGCCACGAAGCGGAACGCCTGTTCGACAAGGTGATTCGCGGCCACGCATCGCCCGAGGAAGCCGAACTGTTCCGCGCGCAGATGCTCACCGAGATGGCCGCGATGAGCCTGGATGACGGCCTGGTGATGCAGATCCACCCCGGCTGCTTCCGCAACCACAACCGCGCGCTGTTCGAACGGTTCGGGCGTGACAAAGGCGCGGACATCCCGCTGCGCACCGAATACGTCCACGCCCTGAAACCCCTGCTCGACCGCTACGGCAACGAACCGGGCTTCCAACTGCTGCTGTTCACCCTGGACGAAAGCACCTACAGCCGCGAACTGGCGCCCCTCGCCGGCCACTACCCCGCGCTGTTCCTCGGCCCCGCCTGGTGGTTCCACGACGCGCCCGAAGGCATGTGGCGCTTCCGCGAACAAACCCTGAGCAGCGGCGGCTTCTACAACACGGTGGGCTTCAACGACGACACACGTGCCTTCCTGTCGATCCCGGCACGTCACGATGTGGCGCGGCGCGTCGATTGCGCGTTCCTGGCCAAGCTGGTGGCGGAGCACCGCATGGATGAGGATGAGGCGGCGGAGGTAGTGGTGGATCTGGCTTATCGATTGCCGAAGTGGGCGTATAGGTTGTAGGGGTGGTTGGGTTGTGGTGATGGTGTGGTGCGGGTTGTTGGTGTTCTTCTCTTGAGGGCGTGTAGGAAGTCACCTGCATGATCACTTTTAGAGTGCTGAAGGCAACCTTGCCGCACCGCCTCATGCTTTAGCCGTCATTCCTGCGAAGGCAGGAATCCAGTGACTTTGCGCTGGGTTGTCGCGTGGTCGGCATTTTTTTTGGCGCTTCCGCGACCGGGCCGCCTACGCGGCGGGCGTTTCGATCGTCTGCCGACGCTCGAGTCACTTTTCTTTTGCTGGCCCAAAAGAAAAGTAACCGAAAGAAAATGCCCTTCAGAGCCAACGCCCGCAGCATTACGAAGGGATAAGCCCGAACGGGTGAGGTGCGTTGTGGCTTGGCAACCTTCGCCGCTACACAGCGGGTAGTTTGGAGCGCTTCGCAACGCGCCGTGGCGCAGAGGGCTTAAAGCAGCGTGCGCTACGCTTTCCGATCGCTGAGGCTAGGTAAAGGGGACGCTACGCTTCCCGGCCGTTTTGGAGAACTCGCCGCCTTGTGGCAAGCCATTCCGATAGCGCGGCATTCCATTTCCGGAACACGACACTCCGATACAACGCCTCACTCCTGCTCTTAGCTGCCTGTTCAAATCTCGCGTGAGTCCACATTTCGCCTCACCGTCATCCCCGCGAAAGCGGGGATCCAGTGTCTTTAAGCCTTCTCGCAGTGCGTAAAGTCGCTGGATCCCCGCTTTCGCGGGGATGACGGTGAGGGAACCGGTGTCGCTCCGGAGATTTTGAACAAGCTCCAGGACAGGCGCTCCGCGCCTGCCACGACGCGAAGTGCCGCGCAGCGGCACGAGCCGTCGGCTCTGGCTCTTGATCTTCCGGGTCCCCGTATGAGGCGGCGGGCGGGTGAAGGAATAGCCCGCAGGGTGGCTCGCAAGGATGCGAGCCAGTTTGTCGTCAGGGCAGGATGCCCTGTCGACAAACCCCGCAACCCGTCCGCGGACCTATCGGGCTTTGCCCGATAGGCGCCGATTCCGGGGGGCCCTTCTCTTTGGTTACTTTCTCTTGGGCAAGCAAGAGAAAGTGACCCGGACCGCGGCAGCGGTTCGGAACGCCCGCCGCGTAGGCGGCCAGATCGCGAAAGCGTTGATAAAGAGCCCATCAACCTCTACGCGACAACCGGCCACTACCGAAACTGGATCCCGGCCTACGCCGGGATGACGGCTAAAGCAGGGATGACGGCTAAAGAATGAAGCGGTGAGGCGAGCACCCGCCCCTCACCCCAACCCTCTCCTCAAAGGGGAGAGGGAGAAGAACTGAGGCACCACGCACCCGTTCCGTATCCATCAGGCCAACAACCACACCACTAGCCCCTCACACCGCAGCAACCCACCACCAAATCACCGCGTAATCGCGTTCAACCGCAATCGATAAATCCGAAACACCTTCGGATCCATCATCAACTGCCGCCCCTGATTGCTCTGATCCCCATTCAGCCTGCGAAGCACCTTCCAGTCCGCACCACTGCGCTCCACTTCCTCGATGCTGGCGATACCCGCCACGCGCGCATCCACATCCGGATCACGCGCCACACTCACCGTCAGCCCGCTCCCAATGACATAGAACTCGTCCGCGCCACTCTGCAGCACCAGCATCGCGCCGTCGTCCGTCAGCAACTCCTTCTTCGGCCATGAACGCGACAAGGTGCCGGAGAACAGATAGCCGCCCAGCGCCACCGTCTGCGTAGGGCGGGGACTGCCGGCGTGCAGTACCAGCGCGCGCGTGCGGCCATCGGCTTGGGCGGCGGGAAGCAGGTCGCCAAGTGACTCGAGCGCGGCGTATACCTGCACGATCAAAGGTCGCTCGGCATCGCCCTTGTCCGTCTTGGGCACGCTGTCGATGCCGAACGGGCAGAAGCCGAACGCCTTCGCTTCGCCATAGGAAAACAGCGCGTTGTAGGGCGAGGCTTCGAGCTTGGCCTCGGGAATGAATATCGGGTTGCCCAGGGACTGGTAGCGCTTTACCCAGTACTCGAATTCCGGCCAATAGATGTCGGGAGAATAGAGGTCGATATGCGTGGCGACCGCGCGGTAGACCTGCTGGAAGTACGGGTGCGGCCCGCCACTGGGATATTCGCCGGCACGCTCAAGGAAGGCAGGCAACTGCACGTTGAGGTACATCGGCAGCGCGTATTTCTCCTTGCCTGCTTGCGCGACACCATCGATATACGTGGCATAGCGCCATGCCATGAACACCTCGTCGACGGCATCGCCGAACACTTCGCTCCAGGTACGGCCTTGCGGGTTGAAATGCGCGCCCAGCTCCGGCGTCAGTTGCGCGCGCTCGGCCTGCAACGCCGACACCAGCGACGGCGGAACCTCGCCGCGGAACGCCTGGTTGGCCGCATCGGAGCGGTCGCGGCGCTCGCTCACCACGCCGACTTCGTTTTCCACCTGCACCATCAGCACGGTCTGCTGCGTGTCCTTCTGGCGCAGGTGTTCCATCAGGGCGGCGAAGGCGCGGCTGTCCATCCGCTGCGTTTCCGCGCCGAAGGTGGAGAGGATTTCCAGCGGCGTGCCATCCACAGCGCGGGCGCGCGGGAAGCGCACCGCATCGGCCTTTACCCAAGCGGGCGCATATTCGGAGAAACCGTTCTTCCAGCTGCCGAACCACAGCAGCACCAGATGCTGCCGCTGGCTTCGCGCCACGTCGATCCAGTGATCGAGAATGCGGAAGTCGAAGCGTCCCTCGACGGGCTCGATCTGCTCCCACGCGACGGGCATCAGCACGGTGTTGACGTGCTGGCTGGCCAGGCGCGGCAGGATGTCGTCCGCCTGCTCGGCCGTACCCGCCGACGAGTTGCCCAGTTCGCCGCCGAACATCACGAAGGGCTTGCCGTCCACGATAAGCCGGCTGGCGCCGTTCTGCAGCGATACCCGCGGCAACTCGGCGGCGTGCGCCGCAGTGAACAGACACGCCGCGAAACCCGCGATGGCGAACCAGCGCCTCGTTCCCTTCCACATCGCCTGCTCTCTCATTCGCTTATGTCCCTTCAACGTCAGCATGCAGACAACGCATGCTCGACTGCTCCGCGGCCAGCATCGCCAAGACGGTCGTAGGCACGATGCAGAGCCGCGACGAAACGTTCATCGTGCGACAGCGGCATGAATACGGCATCCAGGGAGAGGAACCGCGGCACATCGTGGCTCGCCTGCCCCGTGCAAGTCTTGCCGACCGCGATCAAGGCCTCGTTCATCGGATCGACCAGTGCCACGTCACGCGATGCCTGTCGCCGCACGAAATGCATCCACGCCGCGATGGGCAGACACAACGCGTCGATGCTGCGCCCCTGCACCAGCGATTCGCCGATGGTGCTCAACAGGCGCACCGGTAATTTCTGCGAGCCGTCCCACGCGATCTGCGAAAGGCGATGGCGGATGGACGGATTGCGGAAGCGGCCGAGTATCGCGTCGATGTAGCCGATGGCATTCAGGCCCTCGGGAAGCATGATGGCCGGTGCGATGTGCTCGCGCATCAGCCGCTCGACAAAGCCGGCCAGCAACGGCTCGCGCATGGCGTCGGCGACGCTGTCGATGTCCATCAGCGATCCCAGATACGCCAGTGACGAGTGCGCGCCGTTGAGCAGGCGCAGCTTGGCACGGTCATAGCCGGCGATATCAGTACTCAGGGTGACGCCGACATCTTCGAACGGCGGACGGTCGTTGCAGAAGCGGTCCTCCACCACCCATTGCGTGTACTCCTCGCGCTGGATGGGCCACGCGTCCTCGCAGCCCAGGGCGGTTCGCACCCGCTCGCGCAGCGCGTCATCGGTCGCCGGCGTGATGCTGTCGACCATGGAACAGGGAAAGGCGACGTTCGCGTCGATCCACGCCGCGAACGCGGTGTCCTGCAATTCCACAAACTGCAGCACCGCGTGGCGCAGCTTGTGGCCGTTGCCGGCGAGGTTGTCGCAACTGAGCACGGTGTAGGGCGCCGTGCCGGCCCGCCAGCGCGCGTGCAGGCCGGCCACCACGTAACCGATGGCGCTGCGTGGCGAGGACGGCGAAGCAAGGTCCTGCACAATGTCGGGGTGGGCAAGGTCGAGATCTTCGCCAACGAGGCAATAGCCCTTCTCCGTCACCGTGAGCGTGACCAGCCGAACGGCGGGGTCGGCGAGGCGCGCCAGCACCGCGTGAGGTTCATCGGCTGCGCAGAGCAATTCGCGGATCGCACCGATCACGCGCAATCGGCTCCGCTCGCCCAGCAAGGCCAGGGTGTAGAGCCCGTCCTGCGGCTGCAGCGCGTCGCGCACGTCGTGGCTGCGCAGCGACACACCGCAGATCGCCCAATCCGGATGATCCGCCAACAGGTCGTCCACGTAGACCGCCTGATGCGCGCGATGAAACGCGCCGGCGCCGATGTGCACGATGCCAATGCGCACCGCGCCGATGTCGTAGTTCGGCCGCTGGATAGCTGCAGGCAGGTGTTCCAGCGCGCGCGCCGAAAGACGCGGAAGGTGATGCTGCTCGACCATCAACGCCTTACCTCGAAACCTTCCTGCTTCAGAAACGCCTGCACGTCGGCCTCCCGCACCAGATTCACGTCGCCCGGCACGGAGTGTTTCAGGCAGGCGGCGGCCACGGCGAAGTCCAGCGCGGCCTGCTCCGGCATCTCGCGCAGCAAACCGTGCAGCAGGCCCGCGGCAAACGCGTCGCCGCCGCCAATGCGATCGACGATACCGGTGAGCGAGTGGTGCTCGGTCGTGTAGAAGGCGCGCTCACGCGTCGCCAGCAGGCCGCCAAGATGCTGGTCGTCCACGCTGGCGTGACGCCGCTCGGTGGCGGCGATGTACGTCAGGTGGGGGAATGCGGAAAAAGCAGCGCAGGCGGCGGCGTGGAAACGCGCGTCCGCCTGCGGCTGGGGAAATGCCATCTCCAGCGCGAGCGCGATGTCGCGATCGCCGCCGAAGATCAGGTCGGCTTCCGCCATGATCCGGCGCAGCCAGGCCGGCGCTTCCGCGGCCCGCGCACCCCAAAGCTTGCCGCGGAAGTTGCCATCGAACGACACCCGCACACCCAGCGAACGCGCGGCGCTGACGGCAACCATCGCCGCCTGCGCGGTGGCTTCGCACAAGGCGAGGTTGATGCCCGACAGATGCAGCCACTGCGCGCCCTCGAGCAGGCGCGGCCAGTCATACGCTTCCGCCGGCGTGGTGGCGAATACCGAGCCCGCGCGGTCGTAGATCACCTCGGACGGGCGATGCATGGCGCCCGGCGTGAGGTAGTACACGCCCATGCGGCCTTCGGCGAAACGCAGCGCCGAGGTATCCACGCCGTGGCGCCGCAGTTCGCCGGCGCAGGCGTGGCCGATGGCCTGGTCAGGCAGCGCGCTGACCATCACGCTGTGATGGCCGAACAGCGCAAGCGACGCGGCGACATTCGCCTCGGCGCCACCAAAGCGGGCATCGAGGCGCGCCGACTGCAGCAGCATCTCGTTGCCGGGCGGCGACAGCCGCAGCAGCAGCTCACCAAAGAAGACGACGCGGGATGGCTTGCTCATGAAGGTTCCTCAGTCGCGCACGTCGAACGGCGCGGTCAAGCGGATATCGGCGCTGGAGGCGCCCACCTGCACCTCGTAGCGGCCGGGGTCCACAGCATAGGCGTGGCGCGCATCGTCGTAATAGCGAAGCGCATCGTGCGGCGCCACGGCGAAGGATACGGTCTTCTCTTCGCCCGGCTGGAGGCTCACGCGCTGGAAGCCGCGCAGCTCCTTGTTGGAACGCCATGGGCCCGCATGCGTGGAACGAAGGTAGAGCTGTACCACTTCGTCGCCCGCGCGCTTGCCGGTGTTCTTCACCTTCAGCGTCACCTTCAGTTGTCCGTTCGCGCGCACGCTCGCCTGATCCAGCTGGATGTCGGAGTAGCCGAAGGTGGTGTACGACAGGCCGTAGCCGAACGGATACAGCGGCGTGCCCTTGAAGTAGCGGTAGGTACGGCCGTCCATGCGGTAATCGTCGAAGGCGGGTAGCTGCTCGTCCGCGCGGTAGAACGTCACCGGCAGGCGTCCGGAGGGATTGGTTTCGCCGAACAGCACGTCAGCCACGGCGTCGCCGCCGCGCTGGCCCGGATACCAGGCCAGCACGACGCCGGGAAGATGCTGCTGCGCCCAGTCGATGGCAAGCGCCGAGCCTGAGGTCAGCACCAGCACCACCGGCTTGCCGGTGCCGCGCAAGGCTTCGAGCAGCTTTTCCTGCGTCGCGGGCAGGCGCAGGTCGGTGCGGTCGCCGCCGGCGAAGCCGGGGTAGTTCACCTTCATTTCCTCGCCTTCGACGTCGCTGTTGAGGCCGCCGACGAAGACGATGGCATCGGCTTGCTTCGCCGCATCCATCGCCTCCTCGAATGGCGGCTTGGCACCCGGCGCGCGCCAGGCGAGCCGCACGTCGGCGTTGTGGTCGGCCTTGGCGTATTCCAGGCGGATGTCGTAGGCCTTGCCGGCCTGCAGGTCGACCGGAACGCTGGTCGCCTTCGTGGCCTTGTTCGCATCCCACGCATCCAGCAGCAGGCGGCCGTCGACGTAAAGGCGATAGCGTTGCGCGGCCGCTGCGCTCAGTTCGTAGCGTCCCGACCGTGGCGGTACGAGCTGGCCGCTCCAGCGCACGCTGAAGCGCGTGGGATCCAGCGCCTGCGCGGCTGGCAGTTCGCCGCGCACGACCAAGTCGTCGGTCGGCGCGCTGTGGTCCCAGCGGAACGCCAGCTTCTGGTCCACCCGCGTGATCACCGGCGCACCGGCGAGATCGGTGTCGCGGAAATACTCGCCCTTCAGGCCATGCTCGGCGGAATCGGCGGACGGCTGCAGCGCGGTCGCGTCGATCAGCGGAAAGCCGCTCTGCTCGTCGAAGCCTTCCACGAGGGTGGCGCCCTTGACGTACGTCACCTCGGCCTGCGGCATCGCACGACGGATGCCCTGCAGGATGGTGACAGGCGCGGCCGGCGTGCCGTGGTAGTTGCCGAGCAGCGCGGTGACGTCGTCCGCGGTGGGCCCGATCACTGCGATGCGCCGCAACGTGCGCGACAGCGGCAGCACGCCATCGTTCTTCAGCAGCACGATGGATTCATCGGCAGCACGGCGCGCCAATGCATCGTGTTCCGGCGACTGGTTCGCCGAGTAGGGAATGCGCGCCCAGCGCACGCGCTCGGGCGGATCGAACATGCCCAGGCGAAAGCGCGCCAGCATCAGGCGTTGCAGCGACGCATCGATCTCCTTCTCGCTGATCAGGCCCTCGTGCACGGCCTTGGCGAGCGCGGCGTAGGTGTGGCCGCAGTTGAGGTCGTCGCCCTTCTTCACCGCGAGCGCCGCCGCCTGTTCCGCCGTCTGCACGATCTGGTGGTGAAGGTAGATGTCCTCCACCGCATCGCAATCGGATACCACGTAGCCGTGGAAGCCCCAGTCCTTGCGCAACACGTCCTGCAGCAGGCGCTGGCTGGCCGAGGCCGATTCGCCATTGACGCGGTTGTACGCGCCCATCACCGCATCGACCTTGCCTTCCTGCACCAGCGCCTGGAACGCGGGCAGATAGGTTTCGTAGAGATCGCGCTCGCTTGGATGCACGTCGAAGCGATGGCGCTCGGACTCCGGCCCGCTGTGCACGGCGAAATGCTTGGCCGTGGCGTCGAGCTTGCGATAGGTCGGATCGTCGCCCTGCAGGCCACGCACGAAGGTCACGCCCATGCGCGCGGTGAGGTACGGGTCCTCGCCATAGGTTTCCTGCCCGCGGCCCCAGCGCGGATCGCGGAAGATGTTGATGTTCGGCGACCAGAAGGTAAGGCCCTGGTAGCGGCCGTGCATATCGCGGCGCAGGAATTCCTGGTGCTTGGCGCGCGCCTCGTCGCTGATGGCGTCGGCCACCCGCGCCATCAACGAGGTATCGAACGTCGCCGCCAGGCCGATGGCCTGCGGGAAGACAGTGGCCTGCCCCGCACGCGCCACGCCATGCAGCGCCTCGTTCCACCAGTCGTAGGCAGGCACGCCCAGGCGCGGGATGGCCGGGGCCGCGTTCTGCATCTGCGCGACCTTCTCCTCCAGCGTCATGCGCGAGACGAGATCCGCGGCGCGTTCCTCGAAGCTGCGATCGAGATCGAGATAGATGGGCTTCGCCGCAGGGGCGGGCTGCGCCTGATCGGCCAGGGCCGTGTCCGGCCATGGCAGGCCGGTAGCCAGCAACGATGCCAGCAGCACACGCAACGTTCCGTGGCTCATTCGCTTCACGCTCATCCCGCTTCCCCTTCGTATCCGCATCACTCGTGCGCCAGGCGGCGGGCATACGGCCCCACCGTCGCACCGATGAAACCGCCCGCCAGGTTGGTGCTGAGCACCGTGCCGTCGGCGTGGCCGTCCAGCCATGTCCAACCGGTGCCGGCGTCGTAGGCAAAGCCATACACGCCGCCATCCCCAGTGATCTTCAACTTCAATGTGCCCACGTTCGCCGGCAGCTCCGCATGGGCGATCGTGGCCACATCGTTGCCGCGATGCATCCGCAACGACAGCAGCAGGTGATCGCCCTCGCGCCGCACGCCCATCGCGTACCAGTAGCGCTCGTTCTGGAACGCGGCGATGCCCGCTTCCACGCCGTCATCCTTAGGCACCGCCAGCGACGTGCTGGCGTCGAACGCAAGATGCTGTTGGCGGCGCGTGAGGAACGAAGGATTACGCAAGCTATCCAGGTCTTCCGCCAGCGGATGGATGGCCAGCTTGCCCGGATGCGAGGCGAGGTCCGCCCACGCCTGCTTCGGCGTGCGCACGAACATCCATTCCGTCTTCAGCGTGGGCGCGTCGAAATCGTCGCGCCAGTCGAAGTTGCCGCTCAACGGCGCCTGCGTGGCGTCGCCTTGCATGAACGCGGGACCTTTCGGCATCTGCGGAATGGACGTCCCTTTCGGAAGAATGACTGGCCATCCGTCCTTCCACGTCACCGGCAGCACAAAGGTCTCGCGCCCGGTGTTGTAGTGCGTGCCGTCATAGGTGCGGCTGGCGAGAAACACCGCCCACCAGCTGCCATCCGCCGCTTCCACCAGGTCCGCATGGCCCGCGTTGACGATGGGGTTGGCGCGATCGGCGGGAAGATCGCGCTGGGTCAGGATGGGATTGCCCTCGTACGAAACGTAAGGACCCCACAGGGAACGGCTGCGCAGCACCACTTCGGAATGCTGCGGTCCCGTGCCGCCCTCGGCGCACATCAGGTAATACCAGCCGTCGCGCTTGTAGAGGTGCGGGCCCTCGATCCAGATGGGCTTCTTCGACAGGTTGGTGCCGCCGTTAAGGATCACCTTGCGCTCGCCGACCATCGCACCGCGGGCAAGGTCGATCTGCTGCAGCCAGATCGCGCGATGCCCCGCGTACAAGGGCTTGCCTTGCGGCGCGCCGTTGTTGAGCAGGTAGGCCTTGCCATCGTCGTCGAAGAACAGCGAAGGGTCGATGCCCTCCACGTCCTTCAACCACATCGGGTCGGACCACGGGCCGCCAGCCTGCTTCGCGGTGGCGATGAAATTGCCGCCCGCATCCATCGCCGTGTTGACCACGTAGAAGGTGCCGTCGTGATAGGCGATGGCTGGCGCGAATACGCCGCGCGACATGTTCAGGCCATCGAAATCCAGCGGCGCGGGCTTGGCTATCACGTGCCCGACGGGCTTCCAGTGCACGAGGTCGCGGCTCTCGAACACGGGAATGCCGGGGTGATAGGCAAAGCTGGAGTTGACCAGATAGAACGCGTCGCCCGCCCGCACCACGCTGGGGTCGGGATAGAACCCGGCCAGCACGGGATTGCGGTAGTGGCCGGGCGGCAGCGGCTGCGCGAAGGTCGCGTCGTGTCCCTGATAGTCGAACCAGTCGAACAGCACCGCCTGCTGCGCGTGCGCGGATGCGCCGATGGCGAGCAGGCACAGGCACCACAGGCGGAGCAGTCGCTTCATGGCGTCACCAATCCCACATCGAGCCGTCTTCCAGGCGCGCGATGGGCAGCTGCTTGGGCGCGTAGGGGAAGCGGGCGGCGAGCTTTTCGTCGATGGTCACGCCATGCCCCGGCGTGTCGCCGCAATGCAGGCGACCGGCGCGGAATGCATAGTCGTGCGGGAACACCTCGTTCGCCTCGTCCGAGTGGAACATGTATTCCTGGATGCCGAAGTTGGGCACCCAGGTATCGAAATGCAGCGCCGCGCCCATGCACACCGGCGACAGGTCGGTCGCGCCGTGAAAGCCGGTGCGCACCTGATGCAGGCCGGCGAAATCCGCGAGGCGGCGCAGGTGCGTGATGCCGCCGCCGTGCACGATGGTGGTGCGGATGTAGTCGATCAGCTGGTTTTCGATCAGGTGCTTGCAGTCCCAGATCGAATTGAACACTTCGCCCACGGCCAGCGGCGTCACCGAATGCTGGCGGATCAGCTCGAACGATTTCTGGTTTTCCGCAGGCGTGGCGTCCTCCAGCCAGAACAGGCGATACGGCTCCAGGCTGCGCGCCAGCCGCGCCGCTTCGATCGGCGTGAGTCGGTGATGCACGTCGTGCAGCAGTTCCACTTCGGGGCCGTGATCGGCACGCAGGCGCTCGAACAATTGGGGCACGATGTCCAGATAGCGCGGCGTGGACCACACCGTTTCCGCCGGCAGCTCGCTTTCCGCCGGCTCGTAGGGCTTGCCGCCCGCGGAGATGCCGTAGGCCTTCTTCACGCCCGGCACGCCACACTGCGCGCGAATGGCGAGGAAACCCATCTCACGGAAGCGGCCCACTTCCTCGCTGGTTTCGCTGATGTCGCGGCCGTTGGCATGGCCGTAGACCAGCGCGCCTTCGCGCGAGCGGCCGCCCAGCAATTGATAGATGGGCAGGTTGGCGAACTTGCCCAGGATGTCCCATAGCGCCACGTCCACCGCGGCGATCGCCGTCATGGTCACCGGGCCGCGCCGCCAATACGAGCCGCGATAGAAGAACTGCCAGATGTCCTCGATGCGGCCCGCGTCGCGGCCGATCAGGTTGGGCACCACGTGGTCCTGCAGGTACGAGGCCACGGCCAGTTCGCGGCCGTTGAGCGTGGCGTCGCCCAGGCCGGTGACGCCGGAGCGCGTCACGATCTTCAGCGTGACGAAGTTGCGGCCGGGGCAGGTGACGATGACCTTGGCGTCGACGATCTCGCGATCGCGCGCCGAAGCATGCGAGGCAGCTTCATGCGATGAGGCGGTACTCATGGATGGCTTTCCTGGGAAGAACGGTTGACGGATAGCTCGAATGGTCCGGCCGGCAGGCCGGAGTGGTCGTAGAGCGTACAGATGGGGCTGTCGGCCCAGCAGTAGCGCACGCGCGTGATGTCGCTGGCGGGAAGCGACGCGCGCAGCGTCACGGTGTCGCCATGCACGTCGGCATCGGCGTAATGGCAGCTGCCGGTCTGCGCACCGCAGAGCTCGAAACCGAGCGGATGATCCGCGCCGTACACGACCAGTGCGTCGGTGACGTCCTTGAAGCGCACGCTTACCGCATCGCCGTTGCGTTGCACGGAAGCCGGCACCGGACCGGATGGCGGCAGATCCTTTTCACCATAGACCACGTGGCGCGCGACGCGCGCGAGGCGACGTCCCAGCTCCTGCTTGTTGGCTGGATGGATGTCCGTCCGCTCGCCGATATCCACCGCCACCGCGAGCCCGGAGTGCGCATCATCGGCGGCCGCCAGGCGCTGCGCCTCGCGTATGCCGGCAGTGCCGCTTTCCGTGGGATGCGTGGGCGGTGCGCCGTAGCCCGCGAGCTGCACGATCAGCATCGGCAGCTGCGCGCCGAAGCGTGCGCGGAAATCGTTGCGCAGCGCTTCCAGCAGTGCCTGGTAATGCGTCGGGTCGCCAGTGTTCGATTCACCCTGGTACCACAGCGCGCCGCGGAACACGTAGTCGCCCAGCGGTGCGATCATGCCGTTGTAGATCGTCGTCAGGCCCTGCGTGGATTGCCACGGCACGCCGGGCGGCGAGCCGTAGCTGGAAGGCACCACGCGGTATTGCCAGCCACCCGCCAGCGACACCGCGCTGCCATCCGCGAAGCTGAGCGAACGCTGCGAGGCATCGCCGTACAGCCCGCCGTCGCGATAGGTGTTGAGCACGTTGATGGCGACGAGGTTGTCGCCCGCATGCAGGGTGCCGGCAGGGATGCCGTAGGCGCGCGGATCGCCGCCGTAGGTGGTGCCCACCCAGCGGCCGTTGACCCAGGTCTGGTCCGCCTCGTTCACCGTGCTCAGGTGCAGTGTTGCCGCTTGCGCGGCCTGGGCGGCGGTGAGCTTCACCACCGTGCGATACCACACGGTGCCGGTAAAATTGGCAAGCTCCGGCTGGCCCCAGTGCTGCCACGCGCCCTTGTCGAGCGGCGCCGGCTGCCAGCCCTGCTGCGTGATGTGCGCGGGGTTCCACGGCTCATCGTCCGCGCTCACGCCGGGGCGCGAATGCCACCACGCACGCCATTGCTCGTCCCATTGCGTGCCGGCCTTCTCGCGATCCTTCGCATACAGTTCCAGCAGGTCGAGCGGGCCGTCGTAGCCACCCACCTTGCGCAGTGCGTTCGCGCTCATCCACGACTGGATGCGCGAGCCGCCCCACGCGGCGACAACCAGCCCCATCGGCACGTCCACTGTCTTCTGCAGTTCGCGCGCGAAGAAATAGCAGGCGGCGGAGAACTCGGGCACGTTCTGCGGCGTGGTCTTCAGCCAGTGATCGGTGGCCGGGATGCTGTCCAGCGGCGTCACGCTGCTCACGTTGTCCACGATGAGCATGCGGATGCGGTCGTTCGAGGCGTTCTGCACTTCGGCACGCGCATCCAGCGCCCGCTTCACCTGCAGCACCATGTTGGACTGGCCGGAGCACAGCCACACGTCGCCCACCAGCACGTCGCCGATGGTCTGCGATGCGCCGTGGCCCGTGCTCGCCGTGAGCGTGTACGGGCCGCCCGCGGCGACGGCGGGCAGTGACACTTCCCAACGGCCTTTGGCATCCGCGCGTGCCGTCGCTTTCTTGCCGGCGAACGTCACCGTGACGCGATCGCCCGCATCGGCCTGTCCCCAGACACGGTTGGCCTGGCCGCGCTGCAGGATGGCGTGGTCCTGGAACAGCGGATTGAGCAGCGGCGCGTGGCTGTCGTCCGCCTGCGCCGAGAGCGGCGCTGCGCATGCCAGCGCGAGCAGGCAGCCTGCCGATAGCTTTCGTATCGCCTGATGGATCATCACTGGTAGCCCGGAACGTAGGGAAAGGTGAGCGACTCGTAGTAGCTCAGCGGATGCGCGGGCGGCTGGTAGCCGGCCGGCAGCGGCAGCCCGTTGAGGCTCTGGAAGTAGGCGATGGACGCATCGCGCCACCACTGCGCCTCCTTCTGCTGGATGCCGAGGAAGGCCGCCTCCTTGCGGTAGCGCGCGTCGTCGATCATGCCGTCCAGACGGCTCCACGTGGCGCGCATGCTCGCCACTTCATCGACGCCATGGGTGTAGTGCGCCACCAGCGATTCCCACAGCGTCTGGCCCGAATGCAGGCGGTAGCTCCACGGCAGATGGTGGAACCACAGCAGGTAGGCTTCTGGCGTGCGGCTCACGTCGTCGAACTGCGCGGCCACGATGGGCGCGTATTGCGCCACGGCGTTGCTGCCCGTGCTGCTGCGATCGAAGCCGATGCCGTCGTGGTCGGCGCGGTGGTAGTACACCGGCGTCCAGTCGGCGCGCGGGCCGCTGGCGTCCCACGGCGCCGGCCCGTAGTGGTGGCCATGGCCCATCTGGTGATGCAGGCCCAACGGCGTCATGTAGTCGACCACCGCTTCGCGCGACCGCATCATCATGTCGACCACGGGACGCACGAAGGCCTCGTCGTTGCTGAAGGTCATGCGCACCCAGTCGTTGGCGATGTCGCGCGAGGACGCCGTGGGGTTCCACGCGAGCCGCCCATAGGCGTACCAGTTCGCCTGGTTGAAGTCCGAGCCGGTCCAGTCGCGATCCGTGCCGATGTTGGCGACGCCGGCGATGCCGGTAAGCGCGTGATGGTCGAGCTGGCCGTCGATCACCTTCGCCACGGTCGAACCCTTGCCCTTGGCCAGGGTATCGGTGGAGAGGGTTTCCTCGAACAGCGGGCCGAGATAGGCCAGGTGCGTGGCGAAGCCCAGGTATTCCTTGGTGATCTGGAACTCCATCATCAGCGGCGTCTTGGGCATGGCGCCGAACAGGGGGTTGAACGGCTCGCGCGGCTGGAAATCGATGGGGCCATTCTTCACCTGCAGCAGCACGTTCGCGCGGAACTTTCCATCCAGCGGCTTGAACTCGGTGTAGGCCTGCTTGGCGCGGTCGTCGTTGTTCTCCTGCGAGTAGACGAAGGCGCGCCACATCACCACGCCGCCATGCGGCGCCAGCGCGTCGGCCAGCATGTTGGCGCCGTCGGCGTGCGTGCGGTGGTAATCCTGCGGGCCGGGCTGGCCTTCGGAATTGGCCTTGACCAGGAATCCGCCGAAATCGGGAATGAGGCGATAGATCTCGTCGGCCTTGTTATGCCACCAGCGCTGCACCTGCGGGTCGAGCGGGTCGGCCGTCTTCAGCCCGCCGATCTCGATGGGCGCGCTGAACTTCACGCTGAGATACACGCGGATGCCATACGGCCGGAGCACGCCAGCCAGCGCCTTCACCTTCTCCAGGTACAGCGGCGTCAGGATGGCCGCCTGCGCGTTGACGTTGTTCAGCACCGCGCCGTTGATGCCGATGGAGGCGTTGGCGCGCGCGTAATCGGTATAGCGCGGATCCAGCCAGTCCGGCAGCTTCTGCCAGTCCCAAATCGAATTGCCCGCGTAGCCGCGCTCGACATGGCCGTTGAGGTTGTCCCAATGATCGAGCACGCGCAGCTCAAGCTTCGGCGCTTCGCGAATGTCCAGGTGCTCCAGCGGCTGTTCGGTCTGCAACAGGCGCAGCAGGTGGAAGCTGCCGTACAGCGCGCCGACGTCGTCGTTGGCGGCCACCACGGTCACGGCATGGCCATCGATCGACGTGCTGCGGATCAGGTAGCCGTCCTTGCCCAGCCTTGCGGTATCGAGCTTCAGCCGCGCAACCAGCGGCGAGGAGGACGGCGTGCCCACCACCACCGCACCGTCGGCGCTTGGCGCATCCACGGACGGCGTGGCGCGGCCCAGCAGCCCGTCCAGCCCGCGTTGCAGTTCCTGACGGGTAACTTGCTGCGTGGGCGTGGAAGACGGCGCCACCAGCACCGTCGCATGGAGCCGCGCCGCCTCGGCCTGCGCGGCGGGCAGCGGGTGATAGCGCAGCCACAGCTCGTAGCCGTCCTCGGCATGCGCTGCGGCGGCGAACAGGCCGCATAGCAGGCACAGGCAGAGGCGGGTCGCGCCGCGCGTGGGAAGGCGCCGGCCCGTTGCGTCAGCGAACGCCGCGACCCGTTTGGCAGCCGATGTTAGAAGAACGGTTAACGCTAACATGTGCGAAAATGGATCCATATCCGGGCCAGTATCACGATCGAGACGACGCCCGCGGCGACCACGCCACGGGCTCTGCGGCACGACCGCGCGAGGGGAAACGGCAATGAGGAAGACAGGGAAGAAATCGGTGCGCCGCAAGGGTGGCTCGGTCACCATCGACGACGTGGCCGCACTGGCGAAGGTATCGCCCATGACGGTGTCGCGCGTGGTCAACGGCCACGCCAAGGTGCGCGACGCCACGCGCGAGCGCGTGATGGAAGCCGTGCGCGAGCTGGGCTACATCCCCAACCTCGCCGCCAGCTCGCTGGCCGCCGCGCAGGACGCGCGCATCGCGCTGATCTACACCAACCCGTCCGCCGCCTACCTGCGCGAGCTGCTGCTCGGCGCGCTGCGCGGCGCGGCGCGCACGGCGGCGCAGCTGGTCATCGAGGACTGGGACGAGCTCGACGCCAACGGCGACCGCAAGGCGGCGCGCGCGCTGGCCAAGAGCGTGGCCGGCGTGATCCTGCCGCCGCCGCTGTGCGAATCGAAGGTGGTGATCGAGGAGCTGGTCGAAGCAGGCGTGCCCGTGGTGGCGATTGCCTCGGGCCGCTTCAACCACGAGATTTCCAGCGTGCGCATCGACGACTTCCTGGCGAGCAAGGAAGTCACCGAGCACCTGATCCGCATGGGCCACACGCGCATCGCCTTCGTGAAGGGCCACCCCAACCAGACCGCCAGCGCGCGGCGCTTCGACGGCTACCAGGCCGCGCTGAAGGAAGCCGGCATCGCGGCCGATCCCGCGCTGGTGCAGCAGGGCTACTTCACCTATCGCTCGGGGCTCGACGCGGTGGAGAAGCTGCTGTCGCTGAAGCAGCCGCCCACGGCCATCTTCGCCAGCAACGACGACATGGCCTCGGCTGCGGTTTCCGTGGCGCACCGGCGCGGGCTGGACGTGCCGCGCGACCTTTCCATCGTGGGCTTCGACGACACCTCGGCCGCCACCACGGTGTGGCCGGAAATCAGCACGGTACGCCAGCCCATCGCCAGCATGGCCGACTCGGCCATCGACATCCTGCAGCGCACGATCCGCCGCAAGGACACCGACACCAAGGTGGTGGTCGACCATGTCGTCGCCCATCAGCTGGTGCAGCGCGATTCCGTGGCGCCGCCCGTGTCCACCCGCAAGGCGCGCGGCTGACGCGTCGGCATGATCGCGGTGGCTGGGGCGCACGCCTCAGCCCTCCATATGTTCCAGTTCCTTGCCGCGTGTTTCGTGCACGCACTTGAGCACGAACACGATCGACAAGGCCGCGGCCGCCGCATATAGGCCGTAGGCGCCGGCAAGGCCGATGCCGGTGAGCAGCACCGGGAACGTCACCGTGATCAGGAAATTGGACGTCCACTGCCCCGCGCCGGCCACGGCAAGGCCGGAGCCGCGGATCTGGTTGGGGAACATCTCGCCCAGCATCACCCACATCACCGGTCCCCACGACATGTTGAAGAACGCGACGTAGGCATTGGCGGCGACCAGGGCCAGCGTGCCCATGGCCGGCGGCAGCGCGAGCTTGCCTTCGGCATCGACACCCGCATGTGCAAACGCCCAAGTGACCAGCGACAGCGTCACCGCCATGCCCACCGAGCCGATCCACAGGAGCGGCTTGCGGCCCACCTTGTCGATCAGCATCAGCGAGACCAGGCACGCGGCGATGCTCAGCGCGCCGGAGAACACGTTGATGAGCAACGCATCCGCTTCGGAAAAGCCCACGGCCTGCCACAGCACCGCGCCGTAGTAGAACACCACGTTGATGCCCACCAGCTGCTGGAACGTGGCCAGGCCGATGCCTACCCACACGATGGGACGCACGCGTCCGCTCGCCTTGTCGAGCAGGTCAGAAAGGCGCGGGCGATGGCGATCCTGCGCCAGCGACGCACCGATGTCGGCCAGCTTGGCGCGCGCCTCGCTCTCGCCGTAAAGCCGCGTGAGCACGGCGGCCGCTTCCGCATCGCGCTTGCGCACCACCAGGAAGCGCGGGCTTTCCGGAATGAACAGCAGCGATACCAGGAACAGCGACGAAGGCAGCGCCTGCATCCAGAACATCCAGCGCCATGCATCCTGCCCTAGCCACAGGGTGCCGGTGGAGGAACCGGCCGCACGCGCCAGCAGGTAGTTGCTCAGGAACGCGGCGAACAGGCCGCTGATGATGGCGATCTGCTGCACCGTCGCCAGCCGTCCGCGATAGCGTGCAGGCGCCACTTCCGCGATGTAGGCCGGCGCGATCACGCTGGCCGCGCCCACCGCGAAGCCACCGGTGAGGCGCGCCACGATGAAGAACGCCGAGGTCGCCGCCGCGCCCGCACCCAGCGCGGAGAGCAGGAACAGCAAGGCCGACACGATGAGTACCGAGCGGCGTCCCCAGTAATCGGAAACGCGCCCCGCGAAGAACGCGCCGAGCGCGCAGCCGAGCAGCATCGACGCCACTTCGAAGCCGACGCCGGTGGAGCTGGAATGGAACGCCGCCTTCAGGCCGTCGACGGTGCCATTGATGACGCCGCTGTCGAAGCCGAACAGAAAGCCGCCCAACGTGGCGACGCAACTGATCTGGACGATAAGCCGGGTGTTCTCTGCGCTGTTCGCGCTGGCCGCGCCATCAAGCAGGACGCTGTTCATGCGGTCGGTATCTCATGTCGTGTTCTCCCTCCCCAAGATCGGCAAGGCGCATACCCCATGCGCCTTGCCGACCGCTCAGAACGGACGCGAGGCGTCCGCCGACATCAACGCACGAGGTACTGGTTCACCAGGTTCTCGTAGCGCTCCTGCCTGCCGCTGGTCTTGGCCGGTTCGCCGTACTTGGCGGCATGGTCGCGCAGGTCGGCCAGGCTGAACTTGCCCTGCTCGAAATCGCGGCCTGCACCGGTGTCGAAGCTGGCGTAGCGCTCCTTGCGCCACTGCTCCAGCGGCGACTTCGTGAGCAGCGCGTGGGCAACTTCCAGGCCGCGCGCGAACGCGTCCATGCCGCCGATGTGCGCCTCGAACAGGTCGCTCGCGTCGGTGGATTCGCGACGCACCTTGGCGTCGAAGTTGAGGCCGCCCGGCGCCAGTCCGCCTTGGCGCAGCACCACCAGCATGGCGCCGACGGTATCGTACAGGTCGGTCGGGAACTGGTCGGTGTCCCAGCCGTTCTGCGCGTTGCCGCGGTTGGCGTCGATGCTGCCGAGCAGGCCATGGTCGGACGCCACCTGCAGGTCATGCTCGAAGGTGTGGCCCGAGAGCGTGGCGTGGTTGGCTTCAATGTTGAGCTTGAAGTCCTTGTCCAGGCCGTGCTCCTTGAGGAAGCCGGCGACCGTGGCCGAATCGAAGTCGTACTGGTGCTTCATCGGCTCCATCGGCTTGGGCTCGATCAGGAAGTTGCCCTTGAAGCCGATGCTGCGGCCGTAGTCGCGCGCCATGGTGAGGAAGCGCGCGAAGTGTTCCAGCTCGCGCTTCATGTGGGTGTTGTGCAGCGAGGCGTAGCCTTCGCGGCCGCCCCAGAACACGTAGTTGCCGCCGCCCAGCTCCACCGTGGCGTCCAGCGCCGCCTTGATCTGCACGCCGGCGCGCGCCACCACGTTGAAGTCCGGGTTGGTCGCCGCGCCATTCATGTAGCGCGGATGGCTGAACAGGTTGGCCGTGCCCCACAGCAGCTTGATACCGGTGGCCTGCTGGCGCTCCTTGGCCAGCGCGACCATGTGCTTGAGATTCTTTTCGTACTCGCCGACGTCATCGGCGTCGGGCGCCATGTCGATGTCGTGGAAGCAGTAGTAGGGTACGCCGAGCTTGGTGAAGAACTCGAACGCGGCGTCGATCTTCGCCTCGGCGCGCGCGAGCGGCGCAGCGTCGGCATCCCACGGATACACGCGCGTGCCCGGGCCGAACGGATCGTGGCCGGCGTTGCAGAAGCTGTGCCAGTAGCACACGGCGAAACGCAGGTGCTCGGCCATGGTCTTGTCGCCGATCTTCCGGTTCGCGTCGTAGTGCTTGAACGCCAGCGGGTTGTCCGAGCCGATGCCCTCGAACGGAATGCGGCCGATGCCGGGGAAGAATTCGCGTTTGCCGATGAAAGGAGTGCTCATGAAAAGGGAGTCCTGGTCGGAAAGTGGAGTCGATGCAAACTCGGCGGTAGTCAGACGTCGCCCGCTGCCGGGGGATTCGCATGGAACGATCTGGCCACGTCGAGGTGGCGCAGGAACTGGCGGTAGTGGCCCTGGTAGGCCGCGGTGTTTTTCGCGTCCGGACGGGTGGAAAGCCCGGGTGCGATAAGGACGTGCTCGCGCGCGATCGCCGCGAGATCGGCGTGGCCGCCGCTGGCATGGTCGAGCGCCCACAGCGCCTGCAGCGCGGCGCCGAACGCGGCGCCCTCGGCCTGCAGCGGCACTTCCACGGGCAGGCCGAAGATGTCGGCCACCATCTGCCGCCATGCCGCGCTGTGGCTGCCGCCGCCGGTGAGGCGGATGGCGTCGAAGGACAGCCCCGCCGCGCGCAACGCGTCGTAGCCGTTGCGCAGCGCGTAGGTGGCGCCTTCCATCGCGGCGCGGTAGATGTTCGCGCGGGTGACGTTGTTGAGGTCCATGCCGTGCAGGCTGCCGCGCGCATGCGGCAGGTCCGGCGTCCGCTCGCCGTTGAAGAACGGCAGCATCACCAGTCCGCCCGCGCCGGACAGCGTGCCCGCCATGACGTTGTCGCCATCGCGCGAGCTGAAATTGAATGCCTTGGCGACGGCCTCGGTGGCGAGCGTGCAGTTCATGGTGCAGATCAGCGGCAGCCAGCCGCCCGTGGACGAGCAGAACGCCGCCCAGCCCCCGGCGGCATCGACCACCGGGTGATCCGCGTACGCGAACAGCGTGCCCGAGGTGCCCAGGCTCATGCTCAGCACGCCGGGCTCCACGTTGCCGGTGCCAATGGCGGCCATCATGTTGTCGCCGCCGCCGGCCGATACGCGCACGCCGTGCGGCAAGCCGAGTTCGTCGGCGATGCGCGCGGAGATCGGGAAGCTCGCATCCGGCGCCACCAGCGGTGGCAGGCACGCGGACAGGTCGCGCTCGGGGTCGGTGGCCTTGAGCATTTCGGGCGACCACTGGCGCGTGCGCACGTCCAGCCAGCCGGTGCCGGAAGCGTCGCCGTATTCCATCCAGCGCTCGCCGGTGAGCCAGAAGTTCACGTAGTCGTGCGGCAGCAGGATGCTGGCGAGGCGCGCATAGACGTCCGGACGATGCTTGCGCGTCCACGGCAGCTTGGATGCGGTGTAGCCAGCCAGGATCGGATTGCCGGCGATGTCCACGCAGCGTTCGGCGCCGCCCACGGCCGCCATGATCTCGTCGCATTCGCGCTGCGTGCTGGTGTCGCACCACAGCTTGGCCGGCGCCAGCACCTGGCCTGCCGCATCCAGCGGCACGAAACCGTGCTGCTGGCCGGAGACGCCGATGGCGACGACACGCGCGCGGTATTCCGCGTCCAGCTTGGCGAAACATGCGCGGATCGCCTCGATCCACCACTCGGCCCGCTGCTCGCGGCTGCCGTCGTCGCCGGCGATGAGTTCCAGCGGATGGCCGTGCGTGGCCACCAGGCGGCGCGCCGCCGCGTCATAAGCGACCAGCTTGACGCTCTGGGTACCTACGTCCAGCCCAACTACAAGACTCATACGTCGTCCGCGATCCAGAATGTTAGCGCTACCACTTCAAGGCCCAATAAAACCCCCGGTGGGCGTGCAGGCCGAGGAAGGCTGGCCGCTGCCCGATGGAGGTCGTTCTGGCGGACTGTACTAGCGCGACGACGAAATGCCATGTCGCAATGCAAAAAAGTGCGCCGGCAGCGCGTCTCCAAGCTCTGGAGACGTCGCCGCCGGCCTGCCGCTTGCCTACTCGGCGTGGTCGAACTCCGGCATCGGCTCGGACAGCTGACCCTTGCGCCAGTGTTCCGCGCCATCGCGCCGGTAGGCGATCTTGCCGCCCACGATGGTATAGAGCACGCGCGTGCGCAGGATGTCCTCCGCCGGCAGGGTCAGCAGGTTGCCGGAGAACACGTCGAGGTCGGCCAGCTTGCCCGGCGTGAGCGAGCCGAGCCGGTCTTCCGCGAGGATCGCGTAGGCGTTGTTCCAGGTGTAGGACTGCAGTTCCTGCATGCGCGTCTTGGCTTGCGCCGGGTAGAAGGTCTTCTTGCCGTGCGCGTAGGCGCGGGTAACGCCGCAGTAGAAGTTGGGAATGGGGTTGGTGTCCTCGACCGGCGTGTCGGTGCCGTCCAGCACGATGGCGCCGCTGTCGATCAGCGTTTTCCACATATAGGCGCCTTCCTGCGCGCGCTGCTCGCCCAGATGCGGCACCACCATCGGCGCATCCGAACAGGTGTGGATGGATTGCATCGAGGCGATCACGCCCAGCCCGGCGAAGCGCGGAACATCCGCGGGATTCAGATGCTGCGCGTGCTCGATGCGCCAGCGCTTGGCCGTCGCGGCCGGATACTGCGTGAAGACGTTCTGGTAGAGATCGAGCAGCTCGCGATTGGCGCGATCGCCGATGGCATGGATGGCCATCTGGAAGCCGTCGCGCGCGGCGATGCGCGCCATCTGCGCGAGATCGCTCATCGCGGTGACGTTCTTGCCGGTGATGCCGGGCGCGTCGTTGTACGGTTCGAGGAACCACGCGCTATGCGTGCCCAATGCGCCGTCGGACACATCCTCGCCCAGGCCGAGCACGCTCAGATGGTGGTCGGCGTAGCCGTCGATGCGGTACTCCTTCAGATGCTTGTCCAGCTTGTCGACGGATTTCTCGTCGATGTACACGAACAAGCGCAGCGGCTGCCCCTTGGCGAACTGGCGCTTCATCCAGTCGATGGTCTCGAAGCTCTCACCCTGGTCCACGAAGCTGGTGATCCCCTTGCTCACCTCGTTCTGCATCGCCAGTTGCAGGGCGCGTTCGCGGCGCGCCTCCTGCTCGCTGGCGGGCAGCTTCTGCAGGTAGCGGTTGTACGCGGCGAACACGGGATCGGCCGCGCTGTCGCGCAGCATGCCCATGGCGTGGCCCTGCGCATCGCGCACGATGGTGCCGCCGGCGGGGTCGGGCGTGTTGTCGCCGATGCCGGCGAGCTTGAGCGCCTGCGCGTTGGCGTAGATGCCGTGTCCGCTGGCGTGATTGAGCAGCACCGGATTGTTGGGCGAAATCGCGTCCAGGCTGGCCGGCAGCGGCAGGCCGTCCACGTTCGGCTGCGGCGTCTTGTTCCACTTCGCCTGTTGCCAGCCTTGCCCGATGATCCACTCGCCCGGCTTGGCCTTGGCCACGGCCGCCTTCACGATGGCGACGATCTCGTCCCAGTTGGCGGCCTTGCCCACGTCGACCTGCATCAAGGCTTCGCCGGTATCCATCAGATGGCCGTGGCCCTCGATGAAACCCGGCGTGACGAAGGCGCCGTGCAGGTCGACCACCTGGGTCTTCGCGCCCACGTAATGCCGGATCGCTTCGTCGCTGCCCAGCGCCGCGATGCGCCCCTCGCGGATGGCCACGGCCTGCGCCTGCGGCTGCAGCGGATCCAGCGTCACGATGGTCGCGTCGAGCAGGACCAGATCGGCCGGCTGCAGCGGCGGCGGAAAACCGGCGATGGATGCACCATCCGCGAAGCATGCACCGGCGAAGCCCAGCGCGATGACCGGAACCCATTTACGGAACGACTTCATCGAACTCTCCCTTCGCAACACGGGAATGGTGGAACGTCCAGGCCAAGGCGCGCCACGTCAGCCCTCCTGGGCAAGCATGAGCTGGGCGAGCTGCTTGACGATATCGAGAAACTTTTTCTGCACCTGGTTCAGCGGGCTGTCCGGGCGGTGCATGGCGTAGAGCACCACTTCGAGATGCGGTTTCAGCGGGCGCATCTGCACGCTCTTGGGTCCACCGCAGCGCGCCGTGAACGGATCGACCAGCGCCAGGCCCTCGCCCTTGGCCACCAGCGAATGCGCGAGCTGATAGGTCTGCACCGAGACGTTGATCTTCGGCTGCGGCTCGATCTTGGACAGATGGCTTTGCAGCATGCTGCCCAGCGCATCGCGCACGTTGATGCCGATCATCGGCTGGTTGGCCAATGCCGCGATGGGCAGCGGCTGCGACAGTTCCTCCTCAGGCCACCAGCCGGGCGGGGCGATCACCATCACCTGTCCGCGGCACAGCACGCGCTGGTGCAGGTTGTGGTGCCCGGTGTCCTGCAGCGTGAGGCCGATATCGGTTTCGAGCAGGGTGAGCGATTCGCACATCTCCGCCGAATGCTGCGTGGACAGTTCCGCGACCAGGTCGGGAAAGGTCTTGCGCAGGCGCATCACGGCGGAAGCGAGCAAGGTCAGGGCGAGGGTCGGCGTGCAGGTGACGCGCAGGGGGCAATTGCCCGGCTGGCTCATGTTCTTGGTGAGGTGCTCCAGGTCGTGCACGTCCTGCACGATCTTGTCGATGCGCTCGCGCAGCAGCAGCGCCTGCTGGGTGGGCAGCAGGCGTCCGCGCACGCGGCTGAACAGGGCAAAGCCCAGGCGGTCTTCCGCGTTCTGCAGCGCCTTGCTGGCGGCCGGCTGCGAGATGTCCAGCAGCTTGGCCGCGCCGGTGATGCTGCCGGTGGTCAGCACGGCATGAAAGAGTTCGATATAGCGCAAACGCATGTCGCTTCCGCACCTCGTTGTGTCCTGCCCCGTGGCCGCCGCCATCGCCAAGGACGGATGACGCTTGCGCATCCTCCGCGCGGCGCAACCTTCGATGCAGGATCTTTCGACGTTTCCCCGCCCCATCCTCTCAAGCTTGGCGCGCTTCGCAAAGATGCCATTACTCACGGATGCCGGGCGCATTACGGCGGCCACAACCGCAAGTTATGCCTCGTGCGCGTTTTTTCATTGGTGACACGCCGGCGCGCATGGGTATGCTGCGTCGGCCGTCCGATGCGGATCGGACGAAGTCGGGAGCCCGGATTGCATGCCTGACCATGTTGAAGCGACCGGCGTCGTCCGCTGGGGGCCGCCTTATCTCTTGTACCTGGGCGGCGAGGCCGACGACTTGGCCATCAAGACCGCCCGCGGCCTGGCCTACTGGCGGCCGGAGTGGTGCATCGGGCAATTCCGCCGCAGCGACTGCCCGCTCACCCTGGGTCTGCCCGACATGCACCCGGCGCAGGCCAAGGCCGCCGGCGCAGACACCATGGTGATCGGCATCGCCAACGTCGGCGGCATGATGGGGCCCGGCGCGGTCGGCGACATCGTCGCCGCGCTGGACGCAGGCCTCAACGTCATCGCCGGCCTGCACCAGAAGCTGCGCGACAACCCGGAAATCGTCGCCGCCGCCCGCGCCAATGGCCGCGTCCTGTTCGATGCGCGCGACGCCAACCGCGCCATTCCCATAGGCAACGGACGCAAGCGTCCGGGTCGGCGATTGCTGACGGTGGGCACGGACTGCTCCATCGGCAAGATGTACACCACGCTGGCGATCGAACGCAGCATGCGCCAGCGCGGACTCGCCGCGGATTTCCGTGCCACCGGCCAGACCGGCATGTTCGTCGCGGGCGATGGCATTGCCGTCGACGCGGTGATCGCCGATTTCATCGCGGGCGCGGCCGAGCAACTCTCGCCGGCGCGCGACGACGGCGGCTGGGATCTGATCGAGGGCCAGGGTTCGCTGTTCCATCCGCTGTACGCCGGCGTGTCGCTGGGTCTGCTGCACGGTTCGCAACCCGACGCGCTGGTGCTGTGCCACGAGCCCACGCGCCGCCACATGCGTGGACTCCCCGATTGCCCCATGCCGGACCTGCAGCGCTGCCTGGAAGCCAATCTCTCCGCCGCGCGCCTGACCAACTCCGCGGTGAAGGCGGTGGGCGTCGCGCTCAACACCTCGGGCATCGCCGCGCACGAAGCGCAGGCTGCCTGCCGGGAGATCGAAGACCGGCTCGGGCTGCCGTGCCAGGATCCCGTCACCATGGGCGTGGAGACCATCGTGGATCACCTGCTCGCAAGCTGCGCGAGCTAAGCGTTTCCACCCGCACTGATCAGAGAGTACGCATGGGCCGTTTCGCCAGATTCCTGTTCTGCGCATCCGCATGGGCGTTGCTGGGCAGCGTGGCCCATGCGTCCACGCCGGATGCGAACACGCGCGCCGAATACGATCGCGCGGTGGATGCCGTAGTCGCGCGCTATCACCTGCCGGGCATCGCGGTGGGCGTGATCGATAACGGCACCGTGACGTACACGCGCACCGTGGGCAAGCTGGCGAACGGCCAGCCCATGAATGCGGATACGCTGTTCGGCATCGCCTCCAACAGCAAGGCGATGACGGCCACCTTGCTGGCGCGGCTGGTGCAGCAGGGCAAGCTGCGCTGGGACGATCCGGTGACCAAGTATCTTCCGGCCTTCCGCATGCACGATCCCTGGGTCACGGCGAACATGCAGGTGGGCGATCTGCTGGTGCATCACAGCGGACTGCCCGAGGGCGCGGGCGACCTGATGCTGTGGCCCACACCCAACCAGTTCACGCCCGGCGACGTGGTCGCGGGCCTGCAGTATCTGAAACCGTCCTACAGCTTCCGCGCCGGCTACGCCTACGACAACACGCTGTACATCGTGGCCGGCGAGGTGGCCGCCGCCGCGGGTGGCGCACCGTATCCCGCGCTGTTGCGTCGCGAGGTGTTCCAGCCGCTGGGCATGAGCCGCTGCCAGATCGGCACGTGGAACCGCGCCGAGGTCGGCAACGTGGCCGACCCGTATGTGCTGCACGACGGCCGCTTCGAGGCCGTGCGCGCCGATGGCGCCATCGTCCACCCCGAAACCATGGATTCCGCCGGCGGTGTGCGCTGCAGCCTCAACGACATGCTGACCTGGGCGAACAACTGGCTGGCGCCGAGGCCGGCGCAACTGGCGTGGTTGTCGCCGGAACAGCGCCGCAAGGAATGGACGGCCTATACGCCCATGCCGATCTCCGCGCGCCGCCAGGACTGGGACGGCACGCTGTTCTACGGCTATGGCTACGGCTGGCGCATTGCCGACGTGGATGGCCAGATGACCGTGTCGCACACCGGCACGCTATCAGGCATGTACTCGGCGATGGTGCTGCTGCCATTCCGCAAGAGCGGCTTCGTGCTGCTGATCAATGCCGATGCCGAGGACGCACGCAGCGTGCTGATCGAAGTGCTCACCAAGCACTTCACCGCACCCGGCAAGGCGCGCAGCGTGGACAACTACGCCGATGAACTGCAACGCGCGAGCCAGCAGCAGCATGCCTCGCACGTTCCCGATACGTCGTCGCGCCAGCGTGCGACGCCGGCCGAACTGAGCGCGCAGCTGGGCGTATGGCGCGACCCGTGGTTCGGTGAGGTTCGCCTGTGCGCGCAGGGCGATGGCGTGCGCTTCGCCTCCGCGAAATCGCCGCGCCTGAGCGGACAGGTCATGCGCGTGGGCGACCGCTACCTGGTGCAGTGGGATCACGACGAGATCGAAGCCTGGCTGCGCTTGCCCGAGCGATCCGGCGACGCGCTGCGCATGGCGAAGGTCGATCCCGATGCCGATTTCAGTTCCGACTACGAAGACCTTGCCTTCCGCCGGGAACATGCCTGTAAATGACAGCATGGCCTCGGGGGAGGCACGGCCGGACCACCATGAATACGAACATCGATACCGCCGCGCTCGACGTCGGCTACGACGTGCCCGCCCTGCCCGGCATGGACGAGGCGGACATCCAGACGCCTTGCCTCGTGCTCGATCTCGATGCGCTGGAACGCAACATCCTCCGGATGGGCGAGTACGCGAAGGCGCACGGCATGCGCCATCGCAGCCACGGCAAGATGCACAAGTCCGTGGACGTGCAGAAACTGCAGGAACGCCTGGGCGGCGCGGTGGGCGTGTGTTGCCAGAAGGTGTCCGAGGCCGAGGTGTTCGCGCGCGGCGGCATCCAGGACATCCTGGTCTCCAACGAGGTGCGCGACCCCGCCAAGATCGACCGGCTCGCGCGGCTGCCGGCCTTCGGTTCGCGCATCACCGTCTGCGTGGACGACATGGCGAACGTCGCCGAACTCTCCGTGGCGGCACAGCGGCACGGCACCACGCTGGCCTGCCTGGTCGAGATCGACTGCGGACAGGGACGCTGCGGCGTTGGCACGGTGCGAGAGGCCGTCGACCTGGCGAAAGCCATCGATGCGGCATCGTCGCTCACTTTTGCCGGCCTGCAGGCCTACCAGGGCAGCATGCAGCACCTGGAGCACTACGCCGACCGCAAGGCGAAACTCGACGACGCCATCGTGTTCGTCAAGGCGGTGGTGGCCGCGCTGCGCGCGGAGGGGTTGGAACCGGAACTGGTCTCCGGCGGCGGCACGGGCTCGTATTACTTCGAATCCGCCTCGGGCGTGTACAACGAACTGCAATGCGGCAGCTACGCCTTCATGGACGCCGACTATGGCCGCATCAAGGACGCGCACGGCCAGCGCATCGACCGCAGCGAGTGGGAGAACGCGCTGTTCGTGCTCACCTCGGTGATGAGCCATGCCAAACCCGATCAGGCCGTGTGCGACGCGGGGCTGAAGGTGCTGTCGGTGGACAGCGGCCTGCCGGTGGTGCACGGCCGGGACGACGTGCGCTACGCCAGCATCTCCGACGAGCACGGCGTGATCGAAGACAAACACGGCGCGCTGCGCATCAACGAAAAGCTCAGGCTGATTCCCGGGCACTGCGACCCGACCTGCAACCTGCACGACTGGTACGTCGGTGTGCGCAACGGCAAGGTCGAAGTCGTGTGGCCGGTGTCGGCGCGCGGCAAGGCTTACTGAATCCCGCTCAATCGGCCAGCACGCCGGCATCGCGCAGGCGCCGGCGCAGCCCGTCCAGCCGGTCGCCGTAGCGCGCGCTGCGCGCCGTATCGCGGCGCAGGGGCTGGCGCACCTGGGCGGCGCTGGGCGCGCTCAATACCGCACGCGGCGTCTTGTGCGGCTCCAGGCAGGCGGCATCGAACGGCAGTTGGCAGAAGTCCAGCAGGCGGCGAATCATCGTCTCCGGTTCAGCCAGCAGTGCTTCGTATTCGAGATCGAACACGCGGCCGGGGTATTTCCCGGTCCAGAAGCGCGCCAGCCGCAGGAAGTCGATGCAGTAGTCGGCCATTTCGTCCAGGTCGCTGCCGAAGCCGTTCTTCTCGCTGAAGCATTGGCGATAGCACGCCAGGCAGGTTTCCACCGGGTCGCGCCGCACGATGACCACGCGCGCGGCGGGCAACATCGCCAGCGTGGAGCCGATGAGGTACCAGTTCAGCAGGTTCTTGTCGGTGAAGCGCGGCTTGGCCTGGCGCCAGCGCGCGGTGCGCGCGAGGTATTCCTGGCCCAGGCGGTGCCAATCCTGCGCCGACGCGTCCGCCGTCCACAGCGGATAGGCCGAACGGCGACGGCGGGTTTCCGCATCGATCACCTGCGCGAGGTCGTTGATCTCGTTGGCGCCCGCCACCTCCGGATGCGAGGCGAGGATCTGTTCCACCAGGGTGGAACCGGAGCGCGGAATGCTGGTGATCAGGATCACCTCCTTGCCGAGCTGCGGGTCCACGGGCGGCGGCGCGTCCTGCGTGGCGACGCGCAGGATGTCGTCCACGCGCTTGCGCTCGCCGGCCGCGTCCCATGGCGTGCGCTTGCGCCGCGAGGCATTGGCAGCGGCGAATGCATCGAAGGCGTGCAGATAGTCGCCCTGATCCTCCAGCGCCTTGGCATGCGTGAAGCCCAGCATTTCGCGATGGCGCGGCGGCAGGTCGGTGCGTGCCAGCGTGCGCGCCAGGAACGCCGCCTCCCGTGCGTCGAAACGCACGGTGTTGAGATTGGAAAGCCCGAACCAGCCTTCCGCGTTGATGGGATCGCGCCGCAGCACCTCGCGGAATCCCGCGATGGCCGCGTCGATCTCGCCCAGGCTGGCCTGCGCCTTGGACAGGGACAGCAGCGCCGACAGGTGCGTGGGGTCGAGCTCGCGCGCCTTGCGCAAGGCGGCTACGCCGTCCTCGGTGTGCGCCAGCCGTATCAGCGCTTCGCCAAAGTTGTACCAGGCCGCCGCCGACGTGGGCTGGATCTCGCAGGCGCGCCGCATGTGCGCCAGCGCCTGCTCGATCTCGCCGCGCTCGAACAGCGCAATGCCCAGGCAGACGTGCAGATCCGAATCGTCGGGCCACACCGCCAGCACGCGCCGGAAGCAGTCGATGGCGCGCGCGTTGTCGCCACGGCGCTGCGCCACCATGCCGAGCATCCGCAGCACGGTCGCGTCCTGCGGCGCCAGCGCGAGCGCGTCGAGCAAGGAACGCTCCGCGGCATCGAACGCACGGTGCGACCATGCCTCGCGCGCCTTCGCCAGCAGGCGCTCGGCTTCTGGCGGCAGCGGGGACGCGCCTTGCGTCGGTCGGGGTTCTGTCATGTCGTCACCGGTGACGGTCGTCCTGCCGACTATATACAAGGCGCGAGCCCGGAAAAAAAAGCGCCGGGCCAGGCCCGGCGCGCGGGGAGACGACAGCGCGTCGTCAGAAGTCGTACGCGACGGAGAACCGCACGTACCGGGGAGCCACCGTATCCTGCACGCGTCCGTAGTCCGGATTCGGACTGGACGTGGTGCCGTAGAAGTCGTTGTAGAACACCGGCGTCTGCTGGTCGAACAGGTTGATCACGGCCACGTTGAAGTCCAGCTTGTGATCGGCCCAGGTCGGCTTGTAGTCGACGTTGAGGTTGACCTGATGCGTCCACGGCAGGCGCCCCAGCGAGCCCGGCGGCACCGGCACGCCGCCACACCAGTAATAGGTGTGCGAACCATGCAGGGCGAGCTGGTCCGGTCCGTAGCCGCCGCGGCAAAGGCGTGGCGTGCCGGAAGCCATGTAGATGTTCGCGCCCACGGCCCAGTCCTTGGACACCTGGTACGCGCCGTAGAACTTGATCTGGTGCTTGCGATCGTTGGGCAGCACGCCGGAGGAATATTCCATGCGCTCCGGGAAATCCCACCCGGTGGTGAGCGATTCGTAGGAGCCGCCCTGCTGCGAATACGTGCTTACCGGGCCTTCGTCATTGCCCCAGGTGCGCGAGAACATGTAGTCGAACTTGGCGAACCACTTGCCGTCCCAGGCGTGCTCCAGCGACAGGTCCAGCGAGTAGTAGCGGCGCGTCGCACCCTTGGGGAAGGCCTGGTCCTTGGCGGTCAGCGTCACCGGCACCAGGGCGCCGCTGGGCGACTGCATCAGCAGCTTGGCCGTCTCGCCCGGGTTGATCAGCACCAGGCTCTGCGCCCATTGGCTGCAGGTGTCGGGCGTCATGTACGCATAGCCCTGCGCACGCCCGGCCGCGCATTCGATCTGGATGTCGTCGAAGTCGTCGATGATGCGGTTCATGCGCTGATAGCTGCCGGTGGCGCCGAACACCCAGCTGGTGCCCAGCATGTCGAACTGCTGCTGCATGCCCAGCACGTAGTTGTCGGAGAACTCGGCCTTGATGTTCTGCGCGGTGGAAACGCGCGGATCCTTCGCCTGCCCGTATTCGCTGTCGATGGACACGCCGGTCGACGGGTTCTGCGGCAGCGGCGTGAAGCCGATGGGCGCGCCGGTGTTCGGATCGATGCCCGTGTAGGTGCCGTACACGCCGGCGTTCGTGACGGGCGCGGCGATGGACAGCGCCACCTGCTCCGGCAGCGCCAGGTAGTAGCGGCCGGCGTTGCCGAATACCTTGAGGCTGGAATCGCCGTGCACGTCCCAGCTGAAGCCCAGGCGCGGCGCCCACTGCGGCTTGGTCAGGCGGATATAGGGCACGCCGGAAGCGTCGTAGTTGGTGAACTGGTCGCTGCGCAGGCCCAGGTTCAGCAGCAGGTTGGGCGTGACCTGCCAGTTGTCCATCACGTACTGCGCGCGTTGCGCCACGCGCACCGAGGCCACGCTGATGTCCGTGTGCTGCTGCACGTAGTAGCAGCGCATGGTGCCGGTGGCGTCGGGATGGCACTGCGTCGAGGGCGCGACGTAGGGCGGGACATTGGGATCCACGCCGAACACCGGCGAGCCCGGGTCGCTCTGGCCATAGATCCACTGATAGCCCGGGCCGGGATCGACCGAGCCGTCGTTGATGTCGCGCGAGTTGATGTTGTCGATGCCGACCTGAAGATCATGGTCGCCCAGCTTGTAGTCCAGGTTAAGGCGATAGTTCGTCACCGACTCCTTGTGGTCGGGGTCGGCAATGGACGAATTGATCTGCGAATTGGAAATGCCGCCGGGCGGCGCGAAGGCCGGATCCTGCTGGGAGTTGCTGGCGATGTGCGGCAGCATCGGGTCGTAACCCGGAAAGGCGGGCTGTCGCGTGTAGTAGGTGCCGTGCATCTTGCCGACCGTGGCGTTCAAGGTCAGCGCGTCGGTGATGTACGAGGTGTAGTTGGCCACCCACACCTTGAAGGTGGTGCGGCTAATCTGGTCGAGGCTGTTGAAGTTGCCTTGCTTGAGCGTGTCGTAGTCGAAGTCGTAGATCGTGCCGTCGGTCTTGTGCGCGTTCTGCAGATAGGTCGCGCTGAGCACGTTGCTGTCGTTGATGTTCCAGTTCAGCTTGGTATAGAACTTCGGATCCTGCACTTTCCACGTCTCGGTGGTGGCTGTGCTGCTGAACTCCGAAGTGGTGCGGTAGTTGGTGTTGTCCTGCTCGGCGCCCACGAAGAAGAACAGCTTGTCCTTGATCAGCGGGCCGCTGATGTAGGCGTCGTAGATGTTCTCGCTGCTGCTGTTGTGGTTGCGATAGACGGCGAGGTCGCCGGGCCGGTTGCCCTGGTTGGTCACCAGCGGGTTGGCGAAATAGAAATTGTCCGGATCCGAACGCAGGCTGCCGGGCTGCCACAGGGCGCGCACGCCAAAGTGCCAGTCGTTGTCGCCGCTCTTGCCGATCTGGTTGATCACGCCGCCGATGGAGCGGCCGTAGCGGGCGTCATAACCGGTAGTAAAGGTCTGCTGCTGCTCGATCGCGCCGTACGGCAGCGACACACCACCCTGGTTGTTGAGCAGCTCGGTGGTGTTCATGCCATCGAGGTAGTACGCGTTCTCCGCCGTGGACGCACCACCGAACACCAGGTTCGGCGTGCCCAGCGGGCCGGTGCCTATCTCGGGCGAGCCCAGGTTGACGCCCGGCGCCAGCAAGGCGATGTTCTCGGCGGTGCGCTGCAGCGGCAGCTGCTGCAGCTGCTTGGCGGTGATCGTCGTCACCTGGTTGGTGGTGGTCACGTCAATCGGCGGCAGCGAATTGCCGGTAACGCTGATCGTGCCCAGCGTCTTGGCGCCCGCTTCCGCGGTAGGCACGGCAAAGTCCACCACCACCGAACCTGCCGCCACCGGACTGACGCCGCTGCGCGAATCCACCACCTTGCCATTCTGCAGCAGCGACACGGTATAGGTGCCGACCGGCAAGGTGACCGAATACTTGCCGGAAGTACCCACGTCGGTGCTGCGATTGAAACCCGAGCCACCCGTGATCTGGATGGTTTCACCCGCAACGGCCGGAACGCTGCCGTAGATGGTGCCGTTCGTCGCCTGGGCCCAGGCCGCGCCGTTGAACCCCAGCGTGGCCGAGCTGATGGCCAGTGCCAGCGCCTTGCGCCGGAGGCCCTTCTTTCCATGCAACGAACGCAAGGACGTTACCTTCATGATCTGCTCTCCCCAGACGATGAAACCCAAGTAGCGCTGCCTCGATGAAGTCATGGCGTGTTGCTTCGTCGTGCCGGCAGACACCCAACCCTTACGGCAACAACCGCCGCGGCTCCCCAGCCACGGACCGGTAGGTCACCCGAGCATACTCATCGCCTCACGCAAACCACCAATGAAAAGACCTGCATCCGGCATAGCTGGAAGTTATGGTTTCCGCCGTCGCGATTGCGCCGGATAGCATCGGCGGGTGCGGCGGCGCAGGCATCCGCGGGAGTCGTGACGTGCGTGGATGGCCGGCTCTACTTGTCCGCGGCCGCCGTGTACGATGCCTCGCGTCCGAGCGGCCTCGCGCTGGCAGCCGCGGATATGGACGGCCAACTGAAACTCCCGGGGAGAGCGCATGAAACGACTGACGCGATGGCTGGCCATCGTCATCCTGGCCGCTTGCGCGCCGTGGACGGCCCAGGCGGATGAGCACGCGGCGGACGGAATCGTCGCGTTGACGGTGCGCCTGCCTGATCCCAGCCAGAAGCTGCTGTACGTGCACGAGACCATGCCGGTCACGCCGGGCCCGCTCACGCTCTACTACCCGAAGTGGATTCCCGGCGATCACTCGCCGGACGGGCCCATCGAACTGCTCATGGGCCTGCAGTTCAGCGCGGGCGGCCAGCGCATGGCCTGGCAACGCGATGAGCTGGACCGTTTCACCTTTCATCTGGACGTGCCGGCAGGCGTGCGGCAACTGGACATCGACTTCCAGTTTCCCGGCGCGGAACGCGTCACGCCCCATCTGATGGGCGTCTCGTGGGACCAGGTGGCGCTGTATCGCGCGGGCTCCCCCACGAACACGCAGATCTACCAGCCGACGCTGATCATTCCCGCCGACTGGCACCATGCCAGCGCACTGGAAACGGCGACGCAGGAAGGTGGACGCATCGCGTTCAAGCCGGTGCCATTCAATACCCTGGTCGATTCGCCGGTGATCGCGGGCCAATATTTCCGGCAGATCGACCTGACTCCGGCGGGTTCAACGGTGCGCCGCTATCTGGACATGGTGGGCGACAACGCCGCCGCGCTCGATCTGTCGGACGCGCAGATTGCTAGCTATCGCCGCCTGATCGAACAGGCGCAGCGCTTGTTCCACTCCCACCATTACGACAGCTACCACCTGCTGCTGACCTTGAGCGACTACGTGCCGGTGGGTGGACTGGAACATCATCAATCCAGCGACGACCGCGCACGCAGCGGCTCGAAGATGTTCGCCGACGCCGACCACTTCATGCTGGATGCGTCGCTGCTTCCGCACGAATACACCCACTCGTGGAACGGAAAATTCATGCGCCCGGCGGGCCTCTGGCAACCGGACTTCGAGCAGCCCGAGCGCCCCGGCATGTTGTGGATCTACGAAGGTCTCACCGTCTACCTGGGCGACATGCTCACCGCCCGCAGCGGCCTGTGGTCGGCCGACACGTGGCGCCAGGTGCTCGCCTATCGCGCAGCCGACATGGCGTATCGCCCCGGCCGCGCATGGCGCCCGCTGACCGATACCGCCGTCGCGGTGGATTACTCCGCGCCCACCGCCTGGGGCAACTGGCGACGCCAGAACGACTTCTACCGCGAAGGCGAATTGCTGTGGCTCGCCATCGACATGCGCATTCGCGAACTCAGCCACGGCAAACGCTCCGTCGATGATTTCGCCCGGCTGTTCTTCAGTGTCGACGACGGCAGCTACGTCACGCACACCTATGGCTTCGACGACGTGGTCGACACGCTGGGCAAGGTGCAGCCTGATGACTGGGCCAGCTTCCTGCATGGTTGGATCGACGGCGTCGATGATCAGGTGCCACTGCTTTCCGGCATCGAGGCCAGCGGCTGGCAGCTGGCGTATACCGACCAGCCATCCCGATATCAGCACGCGATCGAGAACGTGGGGCAGGGCGAGCTGGAAGTGAAGGGCATCAACGCCATGTTCTCGCTGGGCCTGTTCCTCAAGGACGATGGCGACGTCATCGACGTGCTGTGGAACGGGCCAGCCTTCAAGGCCGGCATGGCGCCCGGCATGAAACTGGTCTCGATCAACGACCGCGCATTCAGCGCATCCGTCCTGCACGACGAAATGGCCCGTGCGCAGCAAAGCAGGCAGCTGCTGCAGCTTCGCGTGAAGAACGACGGCGTCAGCGAACTGCACGTGGTGCACTACGTCGATGGGCCGAAGTATCCCAACCTGGTGCGCGCACCGGGCAAACCCGACGTGCTGCGGGAGATCCTTGCGCCGAGGCCCGGCGGCGACGGTCCGTGAGGCGACGACGCGGCTCCCGGCCGCCGCGCGGCCGGGTTGTCCATCACGGGGACGGGCAGCCATCGGTTGATGCGGCGCAACGTGTCGCCATGGGTGCGAGACGCTACTTTCACGGCAAGTACCTGCCTTGGGGATTGCAGGATGTTGCCGCACCGCGTCGCACTGCTGTTCAACGCCAACAAGGTCTATGACCGGCAGGTCATCGCCGGCATCGGGCAATACCTCACCTTTACCCGCGTGAAGTGGGATCTGTTCCTGGAAGAGGATTTCCGCAGCCGCACCGTGGGCATACGGCAATGGCGCGGCGACGGCATCATCGCGGACTTCGACGACCCGGTCGTGGCCGAGGCCGTGTCGTCGCTTTCCATTCCGGTGGTGGCGGTCGGCGGCTCCTACCGTGACGAGTCGCAGTATCCGACCGGCCTTCCCTACGTGGCCACCGACAACCGTAAACTGGTGGAGCTGGCCTACGGACACCTGATCGAGAACGGGCTGGAGCACTTCGCGTTCTTCGGCAAGCCACCGGAGCCGGACAACCGCTGGGCGCACGAACGCGAGATGTGGTTTCGCCACCTCACCGCCACGGACGGACTGGAAGGCATCGTCTACCACGGCTCGCCGACCAGCGCCGGCGGCTGGGGCCGCGCGCAGGAAGAGGTGGCGTCATGGATACGCTCGCTGCCCAAGCCGGTCGGCATCATCGCCGCCACCGATGCGCGCGCGCGGCAGCTGCTGCAGGCATGCATCGTGGGCGACATACCGGTGCCCGAGCAGGTGGCGATCGTCGGCATCGACAACGACCCCATCGTGCAGGTGCTCAGCGGCATACGGTTGACGTCGGTGATGCAGGGCACCGAGGAGATGGGCCGCGCCGCCGCGCAGCTTCTGCACCAGATGCTGCATGGCGGTGACTGTTCGGGCACCCGCATGCTGCTGCCGCCCGCCGGCATCAACGTGCAGGCAAGCAGCCTGTACCAGTCCATCCGCAGCCCGCACGTGATGCGGGCCAGGCACTACATCCGCCAGTACGCGTGCATGGGCATCAAGACGGAACAGGTCGCCGGCTACGTCGGTGTATCACGCACCTTGCTGGAAGAGCATTTCAAGCGGGAGCTGAAGAAATCGGTGCACCAGGTGATCCTGGAACACAAGCTGGAGAAGGCGCGCCACATGCTGGCCGACCCCTCCGTGTCGCTCACGGACGTTGCCGTCCGCAGCGGGTTCACGTCGCTGCAATACATGTACGTCGTGTTCCGCCGCGAGTTCAACTGCACGCCCAAGCAGTTTCTTGAGCGACTGAAGGCCTGAGCGTTGCCGGCAAGACTGCCGGCAACCTCTTGAGCAACGCTTTCGATCATCGCCCACGAAGGCGAAGCGCCGGGCCGGGGAAGACAGCGCGACCCGCGCGCCGCCGCCCCTGCTCGCCCGCCGTCAGAACGTGGCGCGAAACACCAGTTCGTAGCGGCGATCGTTCTGGAAGATGGCGCGTGTGTACAGCTTCGGATCCACCACGCCATTGACGTAGGTCGAGGGCCCCATCAGCACGCGCGTGGTCGAGTTGGTGAGATTATTCATTTGCAGGCCCACCTGCATGGCCTTGTTGATGTGATAGAACACCGAGGCATCGAGCTGGCCGTAGGCGTCGTTCCACATCGGCAGATAGGTATCGCCCGAATCCTCCGTGGTGATCAGGTAACGGCTGCGCCACGACCACGCCAGGCGAGCCGACCACTTGCCGTACTCGTACATGCCGATCAGGTTGTAGCTGTTCTGCGACAGGCCGGCCATGGGCAAGGCCGGGTTGGTGACGATGAAGTCCGCGCCGCAGGAGCCGTTGGCGTGATCGGGATCGCAGGAGGTGGTGCCGGTGATCTTGCTGCTGCGCAGGAAGGTGTAGTTGGCCTGCACACCAAGCCCTTTCCATGCCCCCGGCAGGAAATCGAAGAACTGCGAGTAGCCCGCCTCGACACCCTTCACGTTGCCGGTGCCGGCGTTCTGCGGTCCGGTCACCGCGAACTCCTGGCCGCTGATGTTCTCGGCGGTGACTTCGTTGGTGATGTAGTTCTTGATCTTCTTGTAGAACACGGTGGTGTACAGCATGCCGGTCGGCGAGAAATACCATTCCAGCGCCGAGTCGAACTGGTTGGCTTCCATCGGCTTCAAGTCCGGATTGCCGCCGGTGCTGGCGGTCCAGCCGGTGATGGTCGGCTGCTGGCCGGCCGGGCCGCCCCACGATGCGCCGAGCTTCATGTACGAGTTGAGCTGATTGATGTCCGAGCATGGATGCCATCCGCCGTCAGCGACGCATTCAATCGCTCCGCAGCCGCATTGCAGGCCCGCAGGACGCCTACGAAAGATGCCGCGCGTACCCATGCCCTAACCGCACCACGGCCGACAAGGGAGAGGGTCTCAACGGCCTATACTGCCGACAGCACATCGAGTTCTACCGGCGACATGGCAGCTATCTGAAACAGAGCTACGCAGCGGCCGAGCTAAGACCGTTCCGTCTCCAGGCATTGCAATGGTTAGAGGGCAATCAAAACGATCCCGCAGTACGCCAAGCAGCCACAGCTGTCGACCGCCTCTACCGATCCTCAGGAGCGCCTGTCGAGGCATTTAGGCTGGCTGGCAAGAAGCCGAAGGAGCGCGCCAGGGCGGTATGGGCTCGTCTTCGACACAAGGGCATCGCCCCGACGACAGTTCTAGCGACTTGGTTAGCGGTGGACCTATGCATCAGGAACGACTTGCAACCAGATCGGCACGATGAGTACAGGCTCGTCCAAGCAGGGAAGCTGATTCATCGGCTGGCCGGTGGCAGTCATCGTCGCTGGGAGCTTGAGCGCGCCGACGGAAGTACTGAGGTAAGGGAACTGCACAAGCATCCCGTGAGCAGGGGTCGCGTGCTGCGACTGCTAGGTGAAGACTTGGCGCAGTGCTGCGTTGACGTTCGGATACCGGAACCAGGCCAAACGGCGTAACCTCCTGCCATCCCACCAGAGGCTTGCCGATGTTTACCCAAACTCGACGGTTCCTCCTCCAAGCTGATCGTTACCAGCTTACGGCGCTAACCATCGTCGCATCGACCGGAGTGGCTGGCCTCGTTGCGGTCTTCTACACGGCGGCCAAAGCCCTAAGCGCGCAGCCATAGCGCCACGCCGGGTGATCTGACGCCCCCCCAAAGAGGGCCAGCCGATGGCACGGGTGCGTCCCGATAGCGTCGGCAGCCCACGACAGAGTGCACTAGCCCTTGCACACTTGGCCCCGAATCTGGGGCCTTTTCTTTCCAAACGGGCGTCGCGATAAGGAAAGCGAAAGGTTCCCGGCGAACCATTCCCGTCAACGACAGAGAGAGAGCGCGGGTGCTTCGTGAGCCTCACTAGAGACGAGCTGTCAGAGACATTCAATCAGCTAGAAGCCGAGCTGACGAGACTGGAGGCAGAGGGGCAGCCAGAAGAGGCCCTATGGGAGGCCTTCGAGCGGCTAGTCCATCGACCCTCCATAGCGATCGATCAACGAGACCGCATCTGGTGGTGGGAACAGGTCTACTCCACGATGGAGAGGCACGGCCTGACCGAACTGAGCAGAGGGAGAATCTCGCGGGAGTTCCCCTGACCGTGCCGGGTGATGTCTGCTCCCAACCCAAATCAGAGCGTGCGCACTTCTTTGTGTAAACGGGAATTTCTTTAAAGCTGAGGGACGCGGCCCTCGAACTGGATGGTAAAGCGATTGAGGGCAGCCTTCCAGTCACGAACCGGAAGCGACCAGCGCTTGCTGATGTTGCGTAGGCCAAGGTACAGAAGCTTGATCAACGACTCGTCGGTTGGAAAGGAACCGCGATACTTGGTGAGCTTCCGCAGACTCATGTTCACCGACTCAATGGCATTGGTCGTGTAGATGACCTTTCGGATCTCTGGTGGGTAATCGAAAAAGGGGATTACGTTCACCCAGTTGCGCCGCCAGGATTGACCGATAGGCGGGTACTCCTTATCCCAGCGCGCTTCGAACTCCGCCAAGTTTTGCTCAGCCTCGTCAGCTGTCGCGCTGCTGTATATGCGCTTGAGGTCCGCAGCCACTTCTGGACGCCGCTTCCACGAAACGTAGTTAAGGCTGTTCCGGACCATGTGGACGATGCAGAGCTGCACTGTCGTTCGAGGAAACACCGCCTCAATCGCTTCTGGGAAACCCTTCAGTCCGTCGACGCAGGCAACAAAGATGTCCTGCACGCCACGGTTCCGCAGCTCCGTTATTACCTGTAGCCAGAACTTCGCTCCTTCGGTCTGCGCCAGCCAGAGGCCGAGGACCTCCTTCTCGCCGCTCATGGTGATGCCTATCGCCATGTAGACCGCCTTTACTCGCACAGTGCCTTCACGCACCTTTACGTGTATGCAATCGAGGTAGACGACCGGGTATACGGCGTCTAGCGGCCTGCTCTGCCAAGCCTTCACCTCCTCTACGACGGCGTCGGTAACCGAGGAGATCAGGCTCGTCGAGACCTCCGTGTCGTACATCTCCTCAAGGTGCGCCTGAATGTCTCTAACCGACATGCCACGAGCGTAGAGGGACATGATCTTGTCATCGAAGCCACTCCAGCGTCGCTGGTGCTTCGGGATCAACTTTGGTTCAAAGGTTCCGTTGCGGTCCCGTGGGATATCAATCGGGAGATCGCCGAATCCCGCCTTGAGCGTCTTCCGGCTTCGGCCATTACGGGTGTTGCCCGTTGCATTGGCTACTGGCTCATGCCGCTCATGGCCCAAGTGCTCGGTCATTTCCGCATCTAAGGCCTTCTCAACCATTAGCTTGGTCAATTGCTTTAACAGGCCATTCTCACCGACCAGGTCTTCGGGCGTCTTGTAGTTAGCCAGCAAGCTGGTGAGCAACTCGCTGGATACGTCTTGTTTGCGTGAACTCATGGTGTCTCCGGATGGCAGTTTCTTGCCAGTTGTCCGCTTACACAAAAACTAGGACACGCCTCAGTCTTGCCTGCGCTCCGTGTCCCGACATGAGCCGCCGCCGCGCCTCCACGCCATGCGGCGGCCGCTACACGGGAAGCGTCAGCGTTGCAAGGACGTTCGACAAGATTGTCAGATTGGTCCGCTTGCCGTAGCGGCCCGTGGTGATGTTGTCGTTCTCATGACCGAGGATTTCTGCAATCTGGTAGTCCGGGGTTCCCAATTCCTTGAGCCTCGTCGCTACGGTCCCGCGAAAACTCTGAACCTGCTTCTTGGGGTCATTTACGCCAGCGTTCCGAAGCCAGCGGTTTAGCTGTTTGGACAAAAGGTCGGTATTGCTGCGCGTCTCGTCTTCTGTGTAACGCATGCGCTCCGGAAATAGGAAGTCCTCCTTCACGGACTCGACGAACTCGATGAGGCCGAGTTCAATCAGCCGCGGATGGATGGGAACCTGGCGAACCCCTCCGTCGGTCTTGATGTTCTTCCTGTCCTTCTGCTCGGTTTCTCTGTTGAAGTCGAAAACCCACACGCCCTGAACTTGCCGCACGTCAATCGTGCGCAACTGGGCCGCTTCGCCCAAGCGACAGCCGGTGTAGGCCAGGATGCGAGGTATCCAATGGCCGTACGGCTCCCGTGCCTTGAGGGCAACGTGGTCAAACAGCGCCTTGATGTCCGCATCATCCAAGGCTTTACGTGCATCTTGAGCACGGCCCTCCTCAACGTTGCGAAGAATGCTTGCTGGACTCTGTGCAATGTGATCGTGTTCAACGGCCCAAGCGAACAAAGTCCGCACGTGCTGGTAGTACTTGTTCACACTCCTGGGCTCCAGCCGCGCCACGGAGTCGTCGTCAGCAGTTCGGGCCAAGACCTCAGCGGGAGTCAGACCTGGATAGAGCTTGGACATGTTTGCCGGAAGCTTGGCGACGTCGAGCCCAAGCCTTCGCACATCTTCTTTGGTCACGTCACCGATGGGCTTGTTGCCCAGTAGCTCTGCTACAACTGAGAAGATCTTCAGGCCTTGCTCGGCCGTTCGAGCGGTCCACTTGCCGCGACTAACGCGCTCTTCGTGGTACATCGCGGAGATCTCGGACACCGTAGCGGTCACCTGCGGGGGCTCTGAGGGCGCGAGTGCGCTAACTGAGGCCAGGTCCATCGGCCGCGACAGCGGCTCTCCAGATATCGCCTTGATCTCCGCAGCCGCTGTACTCAACTGCACTTCTATCAAGCGTCGCGCGAGTTTTCGATGGAAGCGTTCGTCTGCCTGGGGCGCCATAGCCCGCGCATGGGGTAACGCGGACGACACATCGGCCACCGACAGCGCGTAGGACAGCTCGTGGCATCGCTCGTTGAGCTGGGAGGAGTAAATCTCCAGCCCACCGGGTGTCCAGTTCAGAGCGAGACGCTCTTCGATCTCTTCAAAGGAAACTGCGAGGTAGTCCCTCGTTAGCCGTTCCAACTCTTGCTGTGTCATCCGTACACCACGCCTGCGCACGTGATCCAACAGGATGCCAACGTGCGATTCCCACAACGACAGACGACGGGCAGCCTCTCGGGCGTCCGTGGTCCGCAAACTCTTGGTGATCTCTACTCGCCCAAGGAGGCCTTGGAGGCGGCCCGGCACGATTATGCGAGAGGTAAAGACCTTCCCTCGGATTTGTAGCATGTCCTGTAGCACTCGCTGTAGCACTGCGGCCAAAGGGTGCGGAAATGCTGGGAAGGCTTGGTGCCCCAAGGACTTGGGAACACATGGTGGCTATGGGTGCTCTCGAATAGGTGCCTACAAACCCCGAAATCAAGCCATTTGTTGACCGACCGTTAGTTAGGATGCCCCCAAAGTTGCCCCCAGAGGTAAAACCCTGGCCTCCTCTGCACCGGCCTCGGCGGCGCGCAGAACGCGACCAGCCACTGACCACAACTCCGTTTCTTTAGGCTGAAACGCGTTGAGCTGGCCAACTCATATTAGGCCAGCTGACCACCCGAGGTTCAGAGGTACCCAGCCGTGGTACAGGATGAATAAATCGTGTTCACGCCGAAGCAATGGATCTATATCCGAGTAATCTGCCCGCAGGCTTGCTGCCATGGTCGAATTTGCACCCATCGGCCGTCGCACAGAGGACTTTAGTAATCATACACTTACGGGAAGCGCGCTGAGCATGACATCCAAATTTGCCGATGGCACCAGCGCATCACAGCAGCACAGCGGCTGGACTCGACAGCTTGAAGAGGCTTCCGACTCGATTGGAGACGAGCGCGCGCCCCAGGCGTCTAGCCGCTATCTTGCCGCTGTCGACCGGCTATACGGCGAGCTCCACCTCTGGTGTCTCGGGGACAGTCAGGGAATGCAATGCGCCAACATCGCCGCGCTTGCATTGGACTCGTCCCAGCAGCAAAGCGCTAAAACGCAGCTGGTCGCCCTGTATCGATCAATCCGCGAGAAAGATTCACCTGACGGGGAAGAGTGCGATAACGTCGCAGAGGCATGGATTCATGCCGTTAAGGCGCGTAAAGCCATTCTTGACGGCGATGCGAGTACCGTCAAAACCCATGTCGATGAGGCTTTCGATCTACTCTCAGCTAGTCTGGCCAGCGGACGAAAGCGGGAGCGCAAGTTCAATAGGGACAAGGCGCGACGAGAATGCGTGAAGGATTTCGCTGAGCTCGTATTAAAGCGGCGGCCCCCTCGCGGCTGGGCCGACCCCAGCCAGGTCGCTAAAGCTTTAGGCCAAGAGCTAGTTCGCATCATCGAGAGCCAGAGCCCGGATAGGGCGCTTTGGAAGAAAGAACCCGCTGTCTTGATCCTTGAATGGTTAGACAAGAAGAAAGGGCCTGTTTTTGAGGCCTATCGAGGTCGAGGGTCATAGACAAGGGCTTGAGCGCACACGGTGCCATCCCAAGAGGCTCGGTCAAAGCTTCCAGCTCTTTCCAGCGGACATCCATTGACCGTTTCCCAAGCCCCGTGGATACGAACGCACGGGCCTGCACGAAACTTCGGTCGAACTCCGCGGCATGCTCGGACGCAGCGGCACAACACTGGCCTTCGTGTCGACGAGCCGCCCGCGTTTCATCGGAGGCCTTTCCTTCGTTTTCGTGTTCGAGATAGGTATCGGAGGCACGTAGTCGGCAACCCTCGCTGACGGAAGCGCACGAGGGCGGCCCCGCTTCGTCTCTGGTATGTCGGGCAACTCACTTCGACCGAATGTGCGCCCCTTGGACAGGACCATACGGACGTAGTAGTCGACTTTCGTCAGATAGGGAGCCACCAATGTCCGAAGTGCCCAGAGCTTGGCCACATCCGTGTAGTGGATCTTACCGACACCGCGGTATTGGTGCGCCTCGAAATTGCTGATGTGATGGCGTCCAAGGCCACGTGTGATCACGTCATTCCAATGCCGCCCGATATGCGTGGCAATGGGCAGGTCTTGCTGATGTTGGTTCGCGTCGAAGAACAACAGAAGGTGAGTGTGCCATCCCGTGCCCTGCGTGAATTCCAACTTCCACGCGTAGCCTACGGGCCTAAATGGGCACTTGCGTTTTAGGTAACGGATCATTTGGTCGCGATGATTCACCGCCTCCTCTTTCGTCACCGAAAGGGCGCGCCAGGGCTCAAGTGAGTGGCGGCAATAGGAAATATCCATGCGAATCACGAGGAGCTGGCTGTGCAAGAGGAAGAGCCTGTCGATAAGCTCCAAGAGGCCTGTGGTGTTGCTGCGCACGAGCTTGTGGTGCTTATCTCGACGAACACGGAACGCCGTCGAACGTGCCTCGTCGCGCATGGCTTTGACACACGCATTTAGCCGGTCGACATCGTCTTGACACACCGGCTGAAAGTGAGGCGTAAATGATCGTGCCTCCATGTGCTTCTCAAACAGCGACACCAGAGGATGAAACTGGTGGTGCGGAAAGGCTTGCCGGATCGACCACAGGCCGGGACGAACGATGGCCAGAAACTCCTGTGCCAGTCGTGCAACGCCATGACGGGGCAAAGCCTCACGCCGTCGCTTCGGAGGCCAGTGAAACAGTTGGCCCTGCGTGCTCGTAAGTTTGCGCATCGTGTTCTCGATCCTCATGACTTCACGTGCAAGATCTTCGTCCGGCAAGCGGATGTGATGCGCCCACGCATCTCCTTCCACATGGAATCTGGTCTGCGTCGTGTACGAAACAGGCGGCAGCCGGCGCACCGATCAAGGAGCTGTGCCGCAAGCACGGTTTCAGTGATGCCTCCTTCTACCTGTGGCGCAAACGATTTGGCG
>NZ_QICJ01000012.1 GCF_003201105.1 Dyella sp. AtDHG13
TCTGTTCGTCGGTAAAACGCTTCTTCATGTCCGTCCTCGTCGTTATGACGGACTCTACTTAGATCAGATTGGCACGGAAACCTGGGGGCAGGTCACGTACAGCACACCTTTCAGAGCGCCGCAAAATGATGGCTGCGTGGGCGGACTATCTCGATAAACTCAAACTGGGGGTTTCTCTGGGTAGCGGCAAGGACTGCCTATAAAAAAAGGGCCCGGAGGCCCTTCTCTATTTATCCACCCCCCTCGCCGTCGATGCCATCTAGACCAGGCGCTGGACGAACTCCCGCATTCCCTCAGGGATGGGGGAATGCAATGCAAACGTGCCAATCGACAGCACATTGCTGTCTACGTTCGGCCGGACTGGCTGCCTAAAAAGCTGCCCACTATTGGCCGAGCTGTCTTCAGCAAGCAAACGCAACCACTTCTTGAAGAACTCCATGAGAAATTTGCCTCGGTAGCGAAGTTGAGGCTGAAACGCCGCGAACTCTTCCGCGAGGCCGGCGATCTCTTCGGGCAGGGGCTCTCGTACTAGTGGAAGGATCTCTTTGCAGGTCTTTCCCGTCGCTGCGGTGCACGCTGAAAGCTGGACCCGGATGTGCGGTGACATTTCGGGAACGCCGGAAACCAAACGGATTCCCAGGCGCCTCGCATAAAACAGCCGCTCATTGACGTCTTTGCAAAGATTGTTGAAGTCCTGCAGCGAGCTTACAAAACCTGCAACGATCAACCTTCGCTGTTCGCGGTCACCATGACAATGAAAGTTATCGCACAAAATGTTGTCAACGACGCCTTGCTCGACCAAGTAGTTCTCAATGGCGTAACGATCGGTGCAAAACAGGCTCTCGCTAGGCTCCTCACCTTGCAAGTCATCGAAGTCCCGATCAACTACGAAATACACCTTCTCGAACATGCCAGTTAGATCCCGAACAAGCATCTGTCGGACTTCCAGCACGTTTCTCTTGCCTTCCGCCACTACCGGCTCATAGGACACAGTACCGCCGCACCTCTGGATCCACGCGCGATACGCAATTTTATCGTCCTTACCCTCAAATACGATGACCAACTGATCTGGTCGTTCGGCCCTAAGTTTAGATATCTCCAACTTTATGCGTGATGGCGAATTCCGACGCCGGCGAAGCTCCGTTGCAAGATCACTCATGGTCGACGTATACATCCTGTTCATCGTAGTCGGCAAACTGGCTTGCCTTCGCAATCAGAGGCCCAGCAAAGGGATCAAGCTCGTTTTCGAACACAAACGGCGAATGCGTGATGGCCACCATTTGAATGCACTTCGGGGCCGCCATAATGTCAGGCAGAATTTTTTGCTGCCACTCAAGTGACAAGGACAACTCGGGTTCGTCGATGAGGACAATCATCTCGCGCTCGTACAGATATAGGCGAGCGAACAGAGAGAGAATTTGCTTCTCACCGGAGGACAAGGCATCAAGCGGGACCTGATGGCCGTTGGCGCTACGAATCACATGAACCGCTAGATTTTGACGATCTAAGATCAAGCTCTTTGCATCGAATCCCGCGTCCTGCTGAGCGTCGTAATGGGAGAACAACCCACCATCCTCATCTGGGAGTCGCCCAGATAAATACGCATTACAGTGCTCTACAAAGTTCTCCACCATCACCTCGACGTCCCGAGTAGTTTCGATTACGGACGCCAACTTCGATAGGAAATAATCCAGGAACACTCGACCCGTTTCGGTGTTCGCTCCTTCGCCATAGACCTTATCCAAGTCTGGGACAACGATGTCCACGGGAGACCCAATTTGCCTTAGAAAACGCGGGGTTTGAAGTCGGTCGAAAAACAACTTCAGCGAAGCCTTATCCGGGAGGGCACCAGGGCTGTACTGCGCTCGTTCAAAGCTGCCATCAAGTAGCTCTTTGATGATGTTCGCGCTGATCGCCCGGTAGCCGTTATTGGAGGTTGATTGGATCTGAAGGTTTAGCGCTGCAAGGCGCTCCGAAATGTCAGAAAGGCCAAAATAGATATCCGGACTGTGCAAGCCGCCCTGATAGAACTCAAGTCGTTTGACAGGATTTCTTCGCTTGACGCCAATTGATTCCGTACTTTTTCGTTCCGCAAGGGGCAACTCAATGCGGCGATAGGTCGGCAGGTACACAATTTCAGCATCGCCCAGGCGCTCCTGCAGAAGACCCCTTAGGCCCATCAGCGACGGGGCTACAGAATCGAGTTCTTTAAAAACTCGGGTCAGCGAATTCTTCGCAACGTTCATATCCCAACGAAATGCCTGAAAAAGCTGCTCGTACAGCTCAGACGCTTGGACTGAGCGTATAGCATCACTGGGATCGTATTCGCTGAGGACGAAATCAAGCAGCTCTGGAACAGGTACCTTCGTGGACTCGATGAGCTGGGTAAATGCGGGCCCTGCAATCAGCTGCTTTATCGGGTCCAGCTCTTCTTTTCGCAGAACGATGGACGCATCCGCTATCTCGCATTCGATGCGCTGGAATTCCAGGTCGACCAAACGGTGAAACTGACGCTTGAGAAATACGTTGAGCGCAGCCAGCAACGTCGTTTTTCCCATGCCGTTTCTTGCGATCAGGATGGACGCGCAGTGTGGCGAATTCAGGTGAAGGTCTCGGTATCCATACAACCCATAGATCGAGAACTTCTTGATCAGGCCCTGGCGAGCTGCCTTATTGAAGGTGTCTGACATACCACTCCCTGTTGAAAACAGTCCACGTCTGCTGAGCGTACTGTAACGGCGGTATTCCCAAAAACTATACCTTCCGATAGCCTCCCAGCGGGCTATCAAAACTCCTATCAGAATGATACTCTCATATCCTCTTAGGAGATTTGGTAATGAGCGAAGTTGTGGGTTACGCACGTGTCAGCAGCTCTGGGCAGAGCTTGGATATCCAGCAGGACAAGCTGATAGCGTTCGGTTGCACAAGGGTCTTTGCCGAGAAGCGGTCCGGAACGCAGGCTGATAGTCGGCCAGAGCTTCAGGCTTGCCTCCAGTTCCTTCGGGACGGGGACACCTTAGTGATCACCAAGCTAGACCGTATGGCGCGATCTGTGCTCGATCTGGCGAAGATCGCCGAAACACTAAAGAAAAAGGGTGTGGCCCTGAAGGTGTTGGATCAGGCCATCGATACCAGCACCTCAGAAGGCCGACTCATGTTCAGTCTGCTGGGGGCTTTCGCCGCTTTTGAGAATGACATTCGCGCCGAGCGTCAGGCCGACGGGATTCGAAATGCTAGACAGAAAGGCGTGGCTTTCGGACGAAAGCGGGCCTTGACACCGGAGCAGTGCAATCGGATCAGGACGCTGCGGGAAGAGGAGAAATTTTCCGTCGCCCAGTTGGCAGAACGATTCAATGTAGGGCCTGCAACGATCTATCGGGCGCTTCAGCAGGCTGGCTGAGTCGTCATCCCGCCGTACGCTTCTGGGTGCGTGCTGGACGAACGGTGGCCGTGGTTACGGTAGAAGGTGCGCAAGACTTGCCCGTCGCAGCGCAGCAATTCTCCGTGAGATATCCGACCAACTCAGTCATGACCGCAAGAAGCGGTGAGTAGTAAATGAATCGCCCGTCCTGTCTGCTTGTGATTAAGCCAGCGTGGACGAGCTCCTTTAAATGGAATGACAACGTGGCGTTGGCCAGCCCCAACTGTTCGGCAATGGCGCTTGCAGCCAAGCCATCAGGTGCGTGCTCGACAAGCAAACGATACACGGCCAACCGCGATTCTTGCGCAAGCGCGGAGAGAACAGTGATGGCTTGTTTGGTCTGCATGAAAAAATAGGTACGCCGCTCGGGTCGTGCTCAGTGTAAAGGAATGCCAAAAAACAGATAGGTCTGGGCAATCTATCCGGGATTTGACGGTGCTGCGACCTGCCCAGTCGCTGCCAGCTGACTGGTCAGCGCCAGACGATCCAGCGCTTCCATTCGGAGATTCATCAGCAAGCTGATGCATTGCTGCAGCAGGTTGCGAGCAAGTAGAAAAGCCTTATAGATCACATCCGGCTCTCCCGTGGCCTTGGCAGGATCGGGAATGCTCCAGTGTGCAGTGATAGGGTCTCCCGGCCACGCTGGACAGACTTCGCCGGCAACTTGATCGCAAACGGTGATAACGAAATCCATCACCGGAGCTCCGGGGCGAGTAAATTCTTCCCAGCCCTTGCTGCGTAGCGTCTCCGTTGGCAGATCGACCGCGCGAAGAACCTCTAACGTTTGCGGATAGATGAAGCCCTTAGGCTGGCTTCCAGCACTGTATCCGTGGAACCGGCCTTGTCCAAAATGGTTCGTGACCGCCTCAGCGAGCAGGCTGCGCGCCGAATTGCCATTACAAACAAACAGAACGTTGTAGTGACCTTGCATGGCAGTCTCCGATCAGGCCGTATGGGCTTCGTACCAGCGCTTGCTCACGGTGACGATACGAACCACTGACAGCATCACCGGCACTTCAATCAGAACACCTACCACGGTGGCTAATGCGGCTCCCGAGTGCACGCCAAACAGGCCGACAGCCGTAGCCACGGCGAGTTCGAAGAAGTTGCTCGCGCCAATCAGAGCCGAGGGGGCGGCAACGCAATGAGGCACGCCGAGCTTCCGGTTCAGGAGATAAGCCAAGCCGGAGTTGAAATACACTTGGATCAGAATCGGCACTGCAAGCATCGCGATGATAAGCGGCTGAGCAAGGATCTGCTGACCCTGAAAGCCGAACAGCAACACCAAGGTCAACAGTAATGCGCCGAGCGATATCGGGCCGAGCCGAGCTAGCAAGCGCTGGAGTGCAGAATGACCGCCATGGGCCAAAACGAAGCGACGGACGACGGCGCTGATCAATACCGGTACGACGATATAGAGCAAGACCGAGAGGATCAGCGTGTTCCATGGAACCGTAATTGCTGAGATCCCAAGTAGCAGCCCCACGATCGGTGCGAAAGCCACCACCATGATGGCGTCATTTACGGCAACCTGACTCAGCGTGAAATTGGGTTCTCCACCGCACAGGTTGCTCCAGACGAAGACCATTGCCGTGCAGGGTGCGGCAGCAAGAAGGATAAGGCCGGCCACATAGGAATCGAGCTGATCGTACGGCAACCATGCCGCAAACACATGGCGAATGAAGATCCAGCCGAGAAAAGCCATGGAGAACGGCTTGACCGCCCAGTTGATGAAAAGCGTGACGCCGATACCTTTCCATTGACGGCGGACACCTGCCATAGCTCCGAAGTCGATCTTCAGCAGCATAGGGATGATCATCAGCCAGATCAGCACCGCCACCGGTAGGTTGACCTTGGCTACTTCCATTCGCCCCAGTGTTTCGAACGTGCTTGGCATTGCATGCCCTAGCAAGGTGCCGGCCACTATGCATAGCGCAACCCACAACGTCAGGTAGCGCTCAAAGAACCCGATACGAGTTACCTTTGGAGCCGATGCGCTGTCGGTGGCAATTATTGCGTTGTTCATGCCACATCCTCGTTATCATCTTCGCCAGTCAGTGCACCGATACCATCAAGTGCCCATTTGAGCTCTTCTGGGCTCATCGTCTCGACCGGAAGATTCAGTAGCGACATCAGGCGATAGGTAATCAGCATGTGCGCCTTGCGGAAGGCGTCATGGATGGCCGTGGGGCTACCCTTCACCGCAGCCGGATCTGGCAGGCCCCAGTGCGAGCGCACGAAGTCGCCAAAGAGCACCGGACAAGGTTCATTGGCTGCGCTGTCGCAGACCGTGATCACGATGTCCAGCGGCGGGGCCTCCTCCCCCACGAAACGATCCCACGACTTGCTACTAAGCCCATCGATGGCGATACCCGCTGTCGCCAGCTCTTCCAGAGCATAGGGATTTACTTGTCCAGTCGGTTTGCTGCCGGCACTGTAGGCCTCGAACCGCCCCTTACCCAAGTGATTGAGCGTGGCTTCCGACAAGATGCTGCGTGCGGAATTGCCCGTACAGATAAAGAGAACGCGACAAGGATGCATGACGTCGATAGTTTCGGGTGGCTGCCAAGTTGTAATTCTATATTTCCATAATGATAGAATCGTTACATCAACGCAACTGCTTGGAAACCCACCATGACGCTGCAAGACTTACCCCACGTCGCTGCCGATGTTCTCGACAAACCCAGTCTGGAGAAATTGGCACTGCCATAGGGTTCCGGGCATCCACCGCGGATATTGATCCTGTACGGCTCGCTGCGACCGCAGTCGTTTAGTCGGAAGCTGGCTCTGGAGGCGGAGCGGATTCTTCGCCAGTTTGGAGCAGAAACCCGCGTGTTCGATCCTCATGATTTGCCCATGTTGGACAGCGTGCCGGCGAGTCATCCCAAGGTGCAGGAACTGCGGCAGCTGTCCTTGTGGTCCGAGGGGCAAGTATGGGTCAGTCCTGAGCGCCATGGCTCCGTGACGGGGGCCTTCAAGAACCAGATTGATTGGCTTCCGTTGGAAGAAGGAAGCGTTCGACCCACGCAAGGCCGCACCTTGGCTGTCATGCAGGTCTGTGGTGGCTCGCAGTCGTTCAATGTCGTCAATGCGCTGCGCGTGCTCGGCCGCTGGATGCGCATGGTCACCATTCCAAACCAGTCATCCGTCGCCAAGGCATGGCAAGAGTTCGATGAGAACGGCAGGATGAAACCATCACCCTTCTATGATCGCGTTGTCGACGTGATGGAAGAGCTGTTTAAGTTCACGCTGATGGTACGTGACCGGAGCGACTATTTAGTTGACCGCTATAGCGAACGCAAGGGTGCCGCCGAAGCACGCGCACTCGCTGCCGCAGCACAGGTCGTCGAAGTGGCCGCCGAGCCAACACCCGCTCTTCAATCGGCTGACCAGTTGCCCAGAAAAACGCGCAGTTGCTGCGCCAGTGGAGCGCGCTGAATATGGATGTCACGATCTACCACAATTCCGACTGTGGCACGTCGCGGAACACGCTGGCATTGATCCGTCATGCTGGTATTGAACCCACGATCATCGAATATCTGAAGACCCCGCCAACACGAGAACAGCTGATCAAGCTCATTGATGAGGCGATGCTCAAGCCACGTGAAGCCTTGCGCGAAAAGGGAACACCTTTTGTTGCACTGGGCCTCGGTGGAGCAGGTGTTACCGATGATGCGATTATCGATGCCATGCTCCGGTACCCCATCCTCATCAATCGGCCATTTGTGGTAGCGCCGCTTGGGACTCGGCTGTGCCGTCCTTCGGAAGTCGTGCTGGATATTCTTCCCGCAGTTACCGCACCTTTTGCTAAAGAAGATGGTGAGGGGGATCGCCAGTGCCGCTGAGCAACTCGAATCACTCAAGCTGAATGCTTTTGAAACAGGCCGCTCGAAAGGTGCGCCGGCTAGGCCAGAATTTCTGCCTGCTTCTCATTGAATTCATCAGACCTCCTTTCAGTCGGGGGATTCAGAAGTCCGTATAAGGACTCAAGCAGTTTTCTCTTCTCCTGAAGGTAGTCATGCTTGTTGTAGTGACGCGCCTGCACGCCGCCCAAACCATGCGATTGAAGCTGAGCTAACTCAAAGGGCTGGTGCCCAGCTGCGGACAGCCGTGTTTCCACTGTGCGCCGAAGATCACCAACCGCGAAGTCACCCTTTTCTAGCTCCCGTGCCTCTTTCATCAGCTCTACGACCGACTGAAGTCGGTGCTGGACTGAATAGTACGAAGCACCACTCTCGCCAGCCGTAACAGTGAAGAGATAAGGCCCGAGCCCCTTGTTCATCGCTTCCATGGCTTCGATCGCAGCGGGAACTAGTGGAACATCATGGTTCCGGGGGACCTTCCTTCTCCCCTTGGTGTCACGAAGCCGAATCGTCTTGGTGTCGGCATCGAAATCATCGAGCGTCAGGCGGGCCAGTTGCTCCACGCGCTGGCCTCCAGTCAGAAGATGGAATCGAAGCAACGCTCCCGATTCGTCATCCATTTTTTGGATCCGTCGCCAGTATGCCCGCAACTCGTTCAATGACAGCGCTCGTTCCCGGGCCCGCGTGGCACCATCAATCGATATCAAGTTGGCCGCCGGGTTGCTAGTGATTTTGAGCTCTCGTAGTGCCTGAAGTCCCCGAGCGTCCTGACGAGCCCGCATCGCCGCGTTATACGCTGCAATCAAATAGCTCCTCAGCTTTGCTGCTTCTCGTATCTTTCCCGCGTTCACGACTAAAGCCACGACACCCAATAAATCGTCTTGGCTGACGCCCATAGCCGGACATTTCCATAGTTCAGGCCACGGCTTGCGAACGTGATTCTCAAACGTACGCTCGACTGCTCGGGCACTCGGCTTGCGATCGCGCTCGAGTTGCTGGACATACCCGATAAGCAGGGCCCCCAACGAAGCGGAAGCGAGTGCCGCTGCCGACTCCGCATCACGCTTTCTCTGCTCTTCCAGTCGTTGCCGTTCTCTTTCCTCTTGCTCCTGCAAGACATGAAGGTCCCGCGTGACGTTCCGATACTTGGTTGACCATTGATCCGCCAAGATCCGGGCATCATCCAGTGAGAACCCTTTCCCGCTGGAATCCCACTCACCCAGCGAGAGGACCGACCGGGTCCCGTCACTACCGGTGTACCTGAAGTAAAAAATGACCGGTCCGCTTTTTAGTTTGCGGGCGACCAAGACCCCTCCCCCTCTCGGCCCACCGTCGCTTACCCACTTCCCTGCCTTCAATGCAGCCAACTTTCTGTAGGTCAACGATGCCATCCGAGCTCCAAACGAGAACTTGAGTCTCTGTAATGGTAGCCGCTCGGTTGCCGTTTGTGATCGGCTCACACTGCACTACTGGAGACCTTGGTGAGCAATATGACCATTTAAATTCAAGCACTTAAGTTATATTGCAAGACATCGATGCACGACACTGGACTTCTGCTAGAGGGATTGAAAATCCCCGTGTCGGCGGTTCGATTCCGTCCCCGGCCACCACGTTTTCAAGAGCCCGCTTCGCAAGAAGCGGGCTTTTTTGTTTGGCGCGAATGAAAGGCGCAAAGCCTCGTGCCTGGATCGTCCGTAGCCCACGCTCGCGCCATGTCTATCGTTTGCGACGCGATTGTCGTTGCAATGCGCCCTTCTTATTACTGCAGCGGTCGAGATAATCGCCCGAAGTAAGCGACCCATTCGTGCGGCCAGACAAGTTCACACGGAAAAGGATGCGCGCTGCCATTCATGCATGATCGGCGCACGATAAAAATCGATCCAAAAGACGGGTTATTAATAATGAGCGCACGGCCCTGCGGTCGATATGGATATTCGGACGAATGGCACATGCACGCCCGAAAGTGCATAGTGGCGCGCCTGCGCTGCCACCACACCCGGGCACTTTCTTAATTGACCCCGAAGCGAATCCGTCCCTCCATAACCCCGATTGCCGAGAACAAATCGATAACCCAAACATTTTTTTCATTAGCAGCTTTTGTCAAAGCCAGTGCCTGGCATAAATGGCGGCTTTTGGTTACTCAATAACGGCAAATATGGCGATTTTTCGGCCGCCAGTCACAAGGTTTGTGACGGAGTTGGTGTTACATTCGGGCCGTTGCTCAATACCTGAGCACATCACCAGCAAAGGGGTCCGTTATGTTGAAAGCCCTCTCTTCCCGCGCATGCCTTTTTGGCGTGCTGGCTCTCGCTTTGTCGGGGGCCGCCTTCGCCGACCAGCCGCCCGCTTCCGGCCTTGGCCAATCCTGGCCCAATGCATCGGACGTCAGCAGCAGTCCCAACTTCCACGCCTATGTCTTTACGCTTGGCGGCATCCAGTTCGTCCAGATCAATGATCTGAACGGCAACGTGCTGGGCGCCGTAGGCTCGGCCAATGGGCAATTCATCACGCTGCCGGTGGGTCGTTTCTCGCAGCTGGTCGCCACCCCGCAGCAGGCTCCGGCGGTGTCGACCACGGCGACACCGACCAGCGCACCGACCACGGTCTATCAGGATAGTGCGACCACGCTGACGGCCACGCCGTTGAGTGATGGCACGATGCAGCTCAATGCGATGTCAGCCTGCTCGGGCGACCCCGCGCAGTGCAGCACGCACAACCGGTAAGCAGGGGAAACACCGGTCAGCGGCGTGTCAAACGCCGCTGATCGTGATGGGATCGAGTAGGAGCAGGCTCACGCGACGGCCATTGGCAAGCGCATGCTCGCGGGCGTCACCTTCAAAGGTCATTGCACGGTCGCGGATACCGGACCAACCCATGCCGCTGGTGGACCGCATGACGCGCGGGAGAAGTTCATCCCAGCGTACATGGGAGGCCGCTTCGGCCTGACCGCGCAGAATGATGCTGACCAGCGCCCAGCGCCGACCGCCTTTTTCGCCACAACGAATGCGCACGACGATCTCGCTGACGTTTCGCTTGGCGCAGGCGTCGGCCACCACTTCAACCACCAGGCGATAAATCGCCAGGTGCAGCGTTTGCGACAACCGGCTCAACGGACCGCGAAGATCGCACCAATAACCCACGCCGGTTTCATCGAGCGCACGAGGGATGGCGCCTTCGCGTAGCGCCGCGGGCAGGCCGCGTTCACGCCAGGACACGGGATAAAGGCTATCCGCCAGACGGAACAACTGATCCTGCGCGACAAGGGCTTGGCGGTGGTAGCTGCGATCCTCGATCGTCGGCTGCAGGTGGCGGATCCGCGACATCATCATCGCGAAGCTGGCCTGCACCGTCTCGCGAATCTGCTCCAGCGCCAGCGATGTCGTGCGCAGCTGCATCTCGCCAATGTGGACGTTGCGCTGGGCAAGCGCCAACGCCATGCGTACATCCATGCGCTCCTGTTCAGCGTGCTGGTTCAGCGCGCCTATGCGTGCGCCCAACAGCAGCATGGACGAAATGGCGAAAGCGACGATGGCCTCTGCCTGCATGGTCTGCTGGTCGTACGTGGCCGGCATCAGCGCCATCACGGCCAGGCTGGCCGCCGTGCCACCGATCGCCGCCCCTTGCCAGCCGTGACGCATGGCCAGCCAGACAATGGGAAGGAACATGGCGACCTGCGCGATCTGACGGACGTGGGCAGATTCCAACCCAATCCAGACCAGCAGCAACAACGCCGGAATTACCAGGAAAATGCTGTCGAGCACCACCCGATTATCGAGCAGCCGCCCGCCCAACTCGCGCCAGTAAGCGCCCTTGAACAACTGGTGAGCGAACAGGACGGTGGGCGTCACCGCAAGGATGCCCAGGTAATTGCCCAGCACCCATTCAACGCCCAGCTTGTCGAAATGCGCGACATAGCCCGGCGGCAAGTGCATGACCATCATGGACGCGATGTTGTATCCGGTCATGAGGAATGACAGCACCAGCGCGCAGCCGAGCAAGGCACCCATGTTCAAGCTGTAGCGCGAGGTCATGATTGGCCAGCGCTCGCGCACCAGCCACACCACCGGAGCCATGATCACGATGGCGGGAATGACGTTGAATATGCCCCAGGGAATGCCCCAGCCCCACTGGTCGATGCACTGGATGGTAATGGGGACCAGTACCGCCATTTCGCCGGCCACCAGCAGAGGCCAGTCGCGATAGCGCGTGAGCAGGAGCACGGTGAGATGCACGCCGGTCAACAGCACGAAATGCGTGATCGCAACCTGACGGACCAGATAGATCAGCAGCCCGTATGAGACGGCCAAGCCAATGCGTCGGAACCACGGATTAGCCCACGGTGCATCCAGCATGGCGTCCCCCTGTTTGAATAATCCCCTCGCCTGCGCCGGGCAGCTGGCGCAAGCGGCCAATGACATCGGGCGGAGCGTGAAAGCCACGTGAATACGCCCCGGCTAGGTACTTCCACTATCGTAGCGCAGCGCCTCGTTGCAAATGTGCACTAGGTCAAACATTTCGGCATCGCGTCGTGGATATGGCGGTTCGCCTCTTCGACAAATGCTATGCATGAAACATTCCACTGTTAGCAGCTCTGCCTCAGATTCGCGCGAGACGCAGGAATCACGCGCCTGTCGCTGATGGCTCCGAACGCGCCATCTCATCGACGCATTCGGAGTCGCACGCACGTCCGTGTTCCGCCGCTGACCTTCCTCGCCTTTCCGTCAAGCGCATGTGAGCCGTGCCTGGCCGCGCTATCGGAAATGAGCGGCCGAAGATGCCTCATGCTCGACCATCAGGCCGCAGAGACTTTTTGCAGTGCAATTCGCTCCAGCGGCTCGAATGCCGCCCCGGGTGAGGATTCGACGCAGAGCGTCAGTGCGTCGATGCGGGCCGTCGGCAACATCGATGCCCGAAGCGAGAGCCAGCGTTGCAGCGCGCGTTCTTCCTCCACGGAAGCCGGCGCCGAGAGCGTCATATGGAAACGATAGCGTTCAAACACGTAGGGATATCCGTAACGACCAAGATAGTGGGTTTCGATGGCGTCGAGGCCTGAGGCGCGACGCTGGAAATCGGTCTCCGCCAGCGGCAGCCGCAGCGGCTCGACCGCTTCGACACAGGCGGCGGCGAGGGCATTCACCGCCTTGCAGTCACCCAGTGGACGGAGCGCGGGGAACCCCGCCAGGCGAGCGCAACGCAAGGCAAGGTTGATGGGTGCATGCGCTCGCGCCACCGCTTGCAGGGTCCGGCGCAGGTCGCTCAGATCCACATCGGGCGACAGCGTGAAGGGCGAGCGCAGCGTGGCGTGCCAACCGTAACGGCGCACGTCCGCCAGCATGGCGTTCCAGCGGGCGAGCGCAATGCCGGGAATGCCGTTGGTGGCCAGCTCCCTGCTCAACCAGTCGCGCCCCAGGGCCGCCAGCGCGCTTGCCGGCGCGGGGCAGAAATAGACCGCGTAACGCATCAGCCGCCGACCATCGATGTTCGCGGTGCGCACGAAGGCCATTGGCCGATCCAGCAGCGCGCTGACGACTTGAAGCGCGGAGACACACTGGCCTGCGCGCTGATCGCGCCGCACGTATCCTGTCCGCCAATCACGTTGTCGACCGGCACGTTGCCGGCCTGCCCCCGCTGAGCCATGCCCAGTCCTCGTGTTCGCTGTCCCCTGCCCCGGCCCGCGACCATGGCGTGCGCATTCTCCTCGGGCCAAGTCCCCTAGCTAACTAAACCTGTGTGACAAGACGGGGAATCCATGGCGGCCCAAGGCCAGGCGTCCCGCCCGCGCTTCCGGCATCGCCGGCAACGCGTGTGCGGCAGACAGGAGGCGCAGTTGAGCATGGCCGCCGCGGGCGTAACGCGATGGAATGGGCAGAACGGAGTGAAGGCGAACCCGCATGGACACGGCGAGAAGACATTCACGAGAGCGACGTGATGCGACGCCCGGGACCGGTCACCGGGCGCCACGACGACGCATCAGGTCGTCGGATGGAACTTGCCCCAGGGAGAAAGGATGTCCTTCCAAGGCTCGGACAGGCCCATGTCGCCCACGCTGCCAAGCGCACGGGCGGTGTCCTTCTGCCAGGTCTGCACCGCGTCCTGTAGGCCCTGCGCGAAATGCGCCTGCACGTTGGCGGCGATCTGGTTGGTGACGTTGGCATCGCCCATGCGCTGCTGCAGCTGGCGCCAGAAGGCGTCGGCCGGCATCGATGCCAGCGCCGCCCAGTCCTGCGCCTTGATGAGGTGCTCGACGCGCGCCTGCTGTTCCGCGATGCCATCGTCCATGGCGCGGGTGGACAGCTCCAGCCACTTCTTCCAGTTCTCCATCACCAGCTTGTTCACGCGCAGCTGAAACTCGGTGTTGGCCTTGTACAGGCTCAACGGAAGATCGCTCGGGGTAGCCATGTCTTGCCCTCGTTGGGTGATCTCTTTCGATCGCGCCGCCGCGCCCTCCGGCGACGGCCTCGCTCAGGCGCCACCGCGGCGCCGGCAGCCACTATGAACCGGCCACACGACGGAAGCATGAACCCGCGCGCCTCAACGAAATGTGTGGCCCGCACTCACCGCGGTTCAGCCCGCGGTTCGAAAGTGTTCACCACGAGTTGTTTTTGTCGCCACAACACTCAAGGCTCCCCAGCAACGAGGCACTCCCATGAAGACCTTGGCTTCCTCGACCCTCATGATCGCCTTGGCTCTGTCCGGCACGGCCATGGCGCAGGAGGCACTGACCGAGCATCAGGTGCAGACGCAACTGGAGCAGCAGGGCTACCGCAAGGTGCACGACCTGGCGTTCCACGATGGTGTATGGACGGCCAAGGCACGCAGCGCCGACGACCGCAGCGTGGACCTGCGCATCGATCCGCGTACCGGTGAGGTATTTCCGGACAAGCAGGTGCCGCGCCTGAGCGAGGCGGATATCCGGGCGCAGCTGTCGACGCAGGGCTATACCCATGTGCGCGACGTGGACTACAGGAATGGCGTGTGGACGGCCAAGGCGGACAACCCGGCCGGCAAGGGCGTTGCCCTGCAGCTGGATCCGCAGACGGGCCGCATCATCGGCACCGACAGGCATTGACGCCTGGGGCGGGCATCACCGGAAAACCCACGGTTTCGCTTCCCCAAAAAAACAGGTGCGGCCCGGAGGCCGCACCTGATACGCATGCTCTAGTGCAACGTCACGCTCAGAGAGCGGCGTCCTTGAGCTTCTTCAGCGCGCGGATCTTCAGCTTCACCGTGGCCGGCTTGGCAGCGAACCACTGTTCTTCCTTGGTGAAGGGGTTGATGCCCTTGCGCTTCGGCTTGGCCGGAACGTTCACGGCGGTGATCTTCAGCAGGCCCGGCATGGTGAAGTGGCCGGCACCCTTCTTGTGCACCGAACCGGTCACGGCAGCCTCGAGGGAGGCCAGCACCGCGCGCACGTCCTTGGCGACCACGCCGCTGGTTTCAGCGATATGGGCGACCAGGCCGGACTTGCCCAGCGCTTCCTTGATCGGCTTGTGAACGACCGCCTTGGCGGCCTTCGGAGCTGCCTTCGGTGCGGCCTTCTTCTTTGCTGCTGTTTTTGCCTTCGCCATACATTTCCCCGTGGTAATCGGTATGAGGTGGTGTTTGATGCCTCTCGGCATGCGGAATGTATGGCATGCCAGCCCGTTACGCCAAGCTGCAAGACGGAAAAAATGCAGTTTTTTTTCGATATCGGCCTCCCCGGGGTGAAGAAAGTCACGCTCGAGCCCGGCGGAGGCCTGTTTTTCAGGGGTTTTCATGCGCCCGGCGAGCCCTGCGCCTCTTGCGCGCTGCGATCGGCTATGGACCGGCGGCGGCGGCCGTCTCTACTATCGAGGCTCGTTTCCACCCCAGGTGCTGTCCATGAAGCGATTGGCCTTATCCCTGCTCGCCCTGTCCGTGACGTCGGCGCTGTTCGCCGCCGATGCGCCGACCACCCCGACCATCGACCCGCACCGCCTGTCCGACGACGTCAAGACGCTTTCGTCCGACGCCTTCGAAGGGCGCGGCCCGGCCACGCCGGCCGAAACCAAGACCATCGATTACGTGGTCGCCCAGTTCAAGGCGGCCGGCGTGCAGCCCGGTGGCGACCTGAAGAACGGCAAGCGCGAATGGACGCAGGCGGTGCCGCTGCTGCAGTCGGACATCGCCGGCACGCCGTCGCTGTCCTTCACTGTCAACGGCAAGAACGAGCCGCTGACGCAGGGCAAGGAAATCGCCGTGCGCTCGGCGCTCGACGGCTCCAAGGCCGTGTCGATCAAGAACGCCCCGCTGGTGTTCGTGGGCTACGGCGTCAAGGCGCCGGAGCGCAACTGGGACGACTTCAAGGGCGTGGACCTGCACGGCAAGATCGCCGTGGTGCTGATCAACGACCCGGACTTCGAGACCGGCGTGGGCGACTTCGGCGGCAAGGCCATGACCTACTACGGCCGCTGGACCTACAAGTACGAAGAAGCCGCACGCCAGGGCGCGGCAGGCATGCTGATCGTCCACGAAACCGCGCCGGCCTCCTACGGCTGGGCGACCGTGGCCAACTCCAACACCAACACCCAGTTCGACGTGGTGCGCGACCATCCCGCCAGCGTGCACACGCCGGTGGAGGCGTGGATCCAGCGCGACGTGGCGGTCGACCTGTTCAAGTCCGCCGGCCTGGATTTCGAGGCGCTGAAGAAGCAGGCGCAGACGCGCGACTTCAAGCCGGTGGAACTGAAGGGCGAGACCTTCTCGGCCAACTACAAGATCAACGCCAAGGTCATCACCTCGCACAACATCGTGGGCCGCATCGAGGGCAGCAAGCGTCCGAACGAAACGGTGATCTACAGCGCGCACTGGGATCACCTGGGCGTCGGCGCGCCCGACGCGAAGGGCGACAAGATCTACAACGGCGCCGTGGACAACGCCACCGGCACCGCCGCGCTGATCGAGCTGGCCCGCGCCTTCGCCAGCCAGCCCAAGCCGGAGCGCTCGGTGGTGTTCCTCAACGTCACCGCCGAAGAGAAGGGCCTGCTCGGTTCGGAGTACTACGCCTCCAAGCCGCTCTACCCGCTCGCCACCACGGTGGCCGACATCAACATGGATGCGCTCGACCCGCACGGCCCGGCGCGCAACTTCACCATCTCCGGCAGCGCCAAGCTCGACCTGCTGGACGAGCTGACCACCACGGCCAAGCAGTGGAACCTGGTGTACTCGCCGGACCCGAAGCCGGAGGCCGGCCACTTCTTCCGCTCCGATCACTTCTCCTTCGCCAAGCGCGGCGTGCCGGCCATTTCGTTCGGCTCGGGCAATGACTGGGTGGATGGCGGCCTGGCCGCCGGCAAGGCGGCCGAGGACGAATACGTGGCCAAGCACTACCACCAGCCGTCGGACGAATGGCAGGCCGACTGGCCGTTCACCGGCATGGCGCGTGATCTGCAGATCCTCTACAAACTCGGCAGCGACCTGGCCAATTCCGACACCTGGCCGGACTGGAGCAAGGACTCCGAGTTCCGCGCCGCGCGCGACGCCACGGCCGCGCAGCGCAAGTAACATAGCCCGTCAGGAATGATCGCGACGGCCCGCAGCGATGCGGGCCGTTCGTGTTTCAGGACACCACGGAAAGGAGTCGGAGCGATGAAGCGCATGGCAAGGATGCTGGCCGGGCTGTTGGGCGTGGCCTGCGCACACGGGGCCGTGGCAGACACGCTGCCGCCAACCACAGCGAAAGGCCTGCGCTGGCGCATCGCCTCGGCGGCTGACTTTCCCGATGGCGCCAGGGTGGCCGCCGGGCGCAAGGAACGAGTCCTCGTGTGGGATGACGGCAAACACCCATGGGTCGCCGACGAGGTCCTGCTGCTGGTCGATGGTCCTTACGACAGCGTGCAACCCGCCGTGCAGCGCGCATTGAAGCCGTTCGGCACGTTCACCGCGGAGGCCGAGAACAGCTTTCTCGCCTATCTGCCCGAGGGCTGGGATCGCGTGCTGCTGTCGCGCCGCGCCGACCTGCGCGACGCCCTGGTGGATGGCTTCACGCTGCCCCGTCTGCAACGAGCGGTGAAGGAAGGAGCCATTACGCCGGCGGAAATGACGCAGCGACTTGCACAGGAACGCGCCCGCGTCGACTCCGTGCCACAGGACCGCGCGAGCCTCGACGCCTTTCGCGTGACCTACCCCAGCTGGTACGCCACGCAAAAGCGCAGCCGCCTCCTCTCCGACACGCACGACAGCACCCTGAGCGTCGCGGTCTTCGACGTCACGGCGATGTTCGGGCACCCGGCCACGGTCGTGGACATCTCGCGCGCCGACGACTTTCCCAACCCCGATGCCGGCCTGTGGAAACAGCTGTCCAACTTCAACGTGCTCGGCTCGTCGCCGGCGCGCATCCTCAGCAACGGCGTGGTGCCCGCACCGGTGTTTGAGGCCGTGCGCGATGCGCTGGCCGGCCTGCCCCATCGCGTGGACATCGCACGCACCCCGCTGGCCTGGGAACAGCCCGTCGCGCAGCCGGCCACGGCGCCGCCGCTGGTGCTCAGCGCGCCCGGCAGCGACGGCCCCGTGATCAAGGCGGAGTCGATGCGCTGGGACACGCTGGTCACAAGTTCGCGCGCCCTGCTCTATCCGCATGACCTGCTCGCGCTGCCCGATGGCGACATGCTCATGAGCGCGCAGGTGTCCGATGACAGCGGTTGGCTGCAGCACGTGTGGCGCTTCCATGAAACTGTCGACGGATGGAAGGCCGAGGAGATCTGGCGCGGCGCGGAAGGAGCCGACCGCCTTTCGCTGAGCGCCGATGGACGCACGGGCTGGTTCGACGGCACGACGGACAGCAAGGCGCCGCGTGCGCTGATCGCCTACGACGTCGACATGCGTCGGCTCGTCCGCCACACGCTGAACTGGGCCCCCACCGAGGAGCAGAACCCGCGCTGGGAACTAGCCGGCGATCAACAGCCGGTCTTTTTCCGCCATGACTACAACCTCCGCACCAACGATGCGGACAACGACAGGACCCGGCTCGGGCACGAGTACTTCACCGCGCTGCGGCCGGACTCGCCGCCATCGTCCGTCGACGACACCTGGCCCTTCCATGTCGCCTTCGCGTCGGCACGCCAATCCATGATGGGCGTGCGCATGAAGGGCAATACCTTGATCGCGCCGGTACGTTGGCGCGACGCCAAGGCCTTCTGGGTGGAGGATCAGCCGGGCATCGCCGAACTCGATGCATCCAGTGGCCGAGTCTTGCGCGCCATCGCGCTTCCGCAGCGTTTCGGTACGCCCGATCCCATGGATGCCACCGGCGTAGCGCAATGGGTTCCCACGCCGCTGGGCTCGCCGGAAGGACACTGGATCGCCACCGGCTTCGTCCTCACGCCGGACGATGACCGGCTTCTGCCGCCGTCGATGAAAGGCGCTTTCGTGCGCCACGGCCGCATCGTCGGCATGCACGTCGTCGATCTCGAGGATGGCCACGTGCTGTCGGCCGTGCTCGGCGCCATGGATGTTCTGCCCGCGGCCGCACGCTCCGCGCACGGACGCTATCTGGCCATGGGCTCCAACGGCCCCATGCACGGCGGGCCGCGCGTGGCCCTGTGGGATGTCGCGCGAGGGCGAACGCCCGTCCAGCTCGATGCATCGCCGTCGAAGAGCGACGTGCACGCACTGGCCTTCTCATGGCAAGGCGGCGATCTGTGGGCCCTGGGCGATCGCGAATTCTTTCGCTGGCGTCTGCCTGACGCGCTCCGCGATACCGCCTCGCCTGGCAGTTTTCCTGACCAGTCGCATCGGTAAGGCGACGCCCAAAGGCGCGGTTTCTCCTGGAAACAGCGGATTTTTCACGCGATGCAGATATAGGTGACAAGCGCCATGGAAACGCAGCACGGCCGCCACGGAATCGTCGCGTTGGAATCACAGAGGAGTCACGCGCGACAGGCAGGCTATGCAGCATCTGTCGAAGAAGACCGTCCGACCCCATGCTGGCGCAATACGTTCACCCGTCGAAATCCGGCCTGTTCCGCATCATCCGCCACGGGCGCCAGTGGCGCGCCCTGTGCGAAGAACGGGAAATTGGCCGCCACGAGACCGCCGAAGCCGCCCTGATCGCCACGCGCATGGCCTGCCCGCAGGCGCGCCTGCCAGGCGAACTGTCGCAATGGCGCTATATCCCCGAACAGGCCCTGGCGCACTCGCGGGTGTCCGCCGAAGGCACGCGCTGGCGGCTGGCCGGCTGATCGCCATACCTCGCGCACGAATCGCGAAGCACGCGCCTAGTCGTGCGCGTTGATCACCGCGAGGAAATCCTTGCCGTAGCGCTTGAGCTTGGCCTCGCCCACGCCGCTGATCGAGGCCAGTTCCGTTTCGTTCGACGGCAAGGCACGCAGCATCGCCAGCAAGGTGGCGTCGTGGAAAATCACATAGGGCGGCACGCCATGCTGCCTGGCCAGCTGGATGCGCAGCTTCTTCAGCTCTTCCCACAACGGCTGCTCGTAGGCTTCCACGCCCAGGCTGCTGCCCGTGACCAGCTTGCTGTCCCTGCGCTTGCGTGATCCCCGCACCGGCGCGGCGTCCTCGCGCAGCAGCACCTGGCGATTGCCCACCAGCACGTCGCGGCTGGTCTTGGTCAGGCGCAAGGTGCCGAAGCCTTCGGCGTCCGCCTCGAGCAGGCCCATCGCCAGCAACTGCCGGAACACCGAACGCCACTGCTTCTCGTCCATGTCGGCGCCGATGCCGAACGTGGACAGGCGGTCGTGTCCCAGCTCGCTCATGCGGCTGCTGTCATCGCCGCGAAGGATGCCGATGACATGTCCCGAGCCGAAGCGCTGGCCGCTGCGATACACCGCCGAAAGCGCCTTCTGCGCGGGCACCGTGGCATCCCATGTTCTGGGCGGTTCGACGCAGTTGTCGCATCGCCCGCACGGCCCGTGGAACGTTTCGCCGAACGCGGCAAGCAGCAGTTCGCGGCGGCACTGTGTGGTTTCCGCGTAGGCCAGCAGGGCTTCCAGCTTCTGGCGCTCGACGCGCTTGCGCTCGTCGGCCGATTCGGACTGGGCGATCATCTGGCTCATCGTCACCACGTCGGAGAGGCCGTAGATCATCCAGGCATCCGAGGGCAGGCCGTCACGGCCCGCGCGGCCGGTTTCCTGGTAATAGCCTTCCATGCTGCGTGGCAAATCGAGGTGCGCCACGAAACGCACGTCCGGCTTGTCGATGCCCATGCCGAACGCCACCGTCGCCACCATCACCACGCCATCCTCGCGCAGGAAGCGGCGCTGATTGGCGTTGCGCGTGGCCGCATCCAGGCCGGCGTGGTACGGCAGTGCTTCGATGCCGGCTTCCGTGAGCCACGCGGCCGTTTCGTCCACCTTGCGGCGGCTCAGCGCATAGACGATGCCGGTCTCGCCGCGGTGCCGCTCCAAAAACTCCATCAGTTGGCGCCGCGCGTTGTGGCGCTGCCCCACCTGGTAGCGGATGTTCGGCCGGTCGAAGCTGGAAACGAACTGCCTGGCCTGCTGCAGGGCCAGGCGTTCGACGATTTCATCGCGCGTGCGCTCGTCCGCCGTGGCAGTCAGCGCAATGCGCGGCACCTGTGGAAAACGCTGGTGCAACACCGCCAGCTCACGGTATTCCGGGCGAAAATCGTGTCCCCATTGGGAAACGCAATGCGCCTCGTCGATGGCGAACAGCGCTACTTCCGTGCGTTCGAGCAGGCTCAGAAAACGTGCGGTGAGCAGGCGCTCCGGCGCCACGTAGAGCAGGTTCAGCTCACCTTCCAGCAGGCGGCGCTCCACCTCGCGCTGGTCTTCCGCGTTCAGGCTGGAATTGAGATAAGCCGCGGCGACGCCGGCTTCGCGCAACGCGTCCACCTGATCCTGCATCAGCGCGATCAGGGGCGACACCACGATGCCCGTGCCTTGCCGCACCAGCGCCGGAATCTGATAGCAGAGCGACTTGCCGCCGCCGGTGGGCATGAGCACCAGCGCGTCCCCGCCTTCAATCAGCTGGTCGACGATGGCCTGTTGCTGGCCACGGAACTGCGTGTAGCCAAAAACGCTGTGGAGTATGTCTTGGGGCGAGGGAAGCATCGGCGAATGCTAGCAAATGTCCCTTGCCGCTTAGTCGCGGCCGAGTCGCGCAGAGCATTTCGTACAGAGGCGACGGATACGCCGACTCAATCGCAAGGCGTGCGCCCACACGCGCCGTAGCTCTCCGAGAGTGGGTCTCGCCAAGGTAAAGAAAACATTATTCGAGGACCCGCCTTTGGCGGGCGAGCGGTCGTCATCCGGGCTTCGATCGGCAGGCAAGCACTGCAGAAAAGTCGCAGGAAACGCCGCGCCGGCTCGTAGCGATCCCATCGCGACGGGCCGTGCCACCTCTCAATGACTACGATGTTGGGGAACAGCTAGATGAAATCGTTCAACCGCGGCGGACTGGCATGGGCCATCCGCATCGCACTCGCCGCCGGCCCGCTCGCGGCCTCCGGCCTGGCCATGGCACAGGACGCCACGCCGGCCAAGGCCGATGCCTCGTCGGCCAAGAGCCTGGAAACCGTCACCGTTACCGGTTCGCGCATCCGCAGCGTGGACGTGGAGACCTCCCAGCCGGTCTTCACCATGGACAAGGCCGCCATCGCGGCGACCGGCCTGACCAACGTCAACGACATCATTGCCCGCATGCCGTCCATGGGCACGCCGGACATCACGCCGCAGGACACGCTGTCCTCCGGTGCTGACGTCGGCGGCCGCTACGTCAACATCCGCAATCTCGGCTCGCAGCGCACCCTGGTGCTGGTCAACGGCCGCCGCTGGAGTTCGAGCCTGAGCGGCCTCACCGACGTGTCCACGATTCCCGTGTCGATGATCGAACGCATCGACATCCTCAAGGACGGCGCCTCCTCCATCTATGGTTCCGACGCCATCGGCGGCGTGGTGAACATCATCACCAAGGAGAAGTTCAACGGTGCCGAAGCCAACGTCTACTACGGCCAGAACGGCAAGGGCGACGGCCAGACGCAGAACTACGACTTCACCTGGGGCCACACCAGCGAGAAGAACTCCATCATCATCGGCGCGGCCTGGCAGCAGACCAAGCCGATGTGGAACAGCGAGCGGCCGGAGACGCGCTATATGAATGGCGCGCGCCATCCGGACGACAACTGGAGCAGCACGGGCCCGTATGGCCGCATCGTCGATCCCAATGAAGAAGGAACTGCGGGAGCCGGCCATTACAAGAAAAACAGCGACGGCACCCGCACCTGGGTTCCCAACCAGTACGTGATCAATCACGGCTCGCTGGACACCGGCAACCTCGCCAACTACCACCCGTACAATGGCAACAGCAACGCCGACAAATACAACACCACGTCGGACATGACCTTCCGCGCCGGCACCAAGCTGAAAAACCTGTTCCTGCAGGACAAGTATCAGCTGACCGACAACATCAGCCTGCATGGCATGGCGGACGCGAGCGTGCGTGATTCCTCGTCGCAGCTGGCCGGCTACCCGCTCTCGACCGGCGGCACCATGACCGACCTGCTGCCCGATGGCCTGCAGCTCAGTGGCAACAACGCCTATAACCCGTTCCCCGGGCAAGACGTCGCCTTCTACAGGCGTACGGTGGAACTGCCGCGCGTCACCGAAAGCCACTCCAAGATCTACAACGTCAACCTGGGTGCGCAGGGATATTTCCAGTTTCTCGGCCATGACTGGAGCTGGGACGCCGACTACACGTACTCGCAGAACAAGATCCACATCGCCACGACGGGCAATCTCGACCTGAACAAGGCGCAGGCCGCGCTTGGCCCCACCACCACCATCGACGGCCAGCTGGCCTGCGCCAATCCGGCGGACCGCGCCGCGGGCTGCGTGCCGTGGAACATTGTCGCCGGCCCCGGCGCCACGCCGCAGGCGGTGTGGAACTACGTGAACTATCACGAGTCCGCACGCCAGGTGAGCTCCACCGATGACTACACCGCCAATGTCTCGGGCGGCCTGTTCGACATGCCGGGCAATGCCGGCACGGCCAGCCTGGCGATGGGCATCGAGCATCGCGGCGTCAAGGGCAGCTTCCGTCCGGATGCCTATGTCGCCGCAGGCAACACCACCGACCTCGCGGCCAACGCCACCTCCGGCAAGTACAACACCAACGAGGTCTACGCCGAGCTGGACGTACCCTTGCTGCGCGACATGACCGCCGCGCAGGAGCTTGGCGTCAACGTCGCCACGCGCTATTCGCACTACAGCAACTTCGGCAGCACGACCAACAGCAAATACAGCATTCGCTATCGCCCGATCGAAGACCTGCTGCTTCGCGGCACCTATGCCCAGGGTTTCCGTGCGCCCACCCTCGATGATCTCTACGCCGGCGCCGGTCAGAGTTTCGAAACGTTCCTGGATCCCTGCGATTCGGTCTATGGATCGGCAGCCACCAATGCCACCGTGCGGGCGCGCTGCGCAGAGTCCGGCGTGCCGGCGGGCTATCGTCAGTACGGAGTCAAGAACAACACCGGCTACCAGACGCCTGTGGCCTTTATCTCTGCTTCCAATCCGAACCTCAAGCCGGAAAACTCCACCACGCGCACGTTCGGCCTGGTCTACAGCCCGCACTATGTCGAAGGCCTCGACTTCTCCGTCGACTACTACGACATCCGGGTCAAGAATCTCATCACTGGTGTCGATGCCAGTGATGTGCTGAACCTTTGCTACGTGCAGAACGATCCGACGTATTGCGGTCAGTTCACCCGCACAGCCACGCCTGATCCCACCACCGGGCTGGTGTCGGGTTCGGTCAACTGGCTTTACGAGATGCCCGCGAACATGGGTTCGCTCAAGACGTCCGGCTACGACATCGGCATTCACTACAAACTGCCGGAAACCTCGTTCGGCCGCTTCAGGATCGCATCGGACAGTACCTATCTGACCCAGTACGAAAAGGTCAGCGGCCCAGGCGCCACGGCCAAGGATCTGGTCGGCTTCTTCGACAACGGCAGCGATCCGATCTACCGCTTGCGTTCCAACCTGCAGGTGGATTGGGACTACAAGCAGTTCGGTGCCTCGTGGACCGTTCGCTACTACTCGGGCCTGAAGGACATTTGCTACAACAACGAGCCCGGCGATGTCGTGGAATGCAGCTCCCCCAACTACACCAACCCGTGGTGGGGCACCTACGGCATGAGCCAGAAGGGTGGCGTGGCGTTCAACGATGCCCAGTTCCGCTATACGGCACCGTGGAAAGGCGTGTTCAGCGTCGGCGTGAACAACATCTTCAACCGCAAGGGTCCGTACTACTACAGCGTGCCCACGGCCGGCACGGGTAGCCCAGCATACAACCCCAACTTCGACATCGACCGCTTCTGGTACGTGTCGTACAACCAGAAGTTCTGACGTTCGCTACATCGACATGTGAGCCTCGACGGGGCGGGTCTTCGGACCCGCCCTTCTTTCATTCGGGCACGTTCAATCGGGCATGCCCCACAGCGCGCGATCCAGGTCGGCGTCCAGTCCAAAGGTCGACAGCGGCACGCGACCGTTCCGCACGTCCACACCCTCGGCCTTCAGGCGTCGGCTCTGTTCCCGGAAGCCACGGCTACCGGGCGGAAAGGCGATCTGGCCGTTGGACCGGATGACGCGAAACCAGGGCAGCTCCATGCCGTCGGGCACCTCGCCCAGCGCCCGCCCTACCAGCCGGGCACGCCCCGGCAGGCCCGCGCGCGCGGCGATGGCGCCGTAGCTGGCCACCCGGCCGCGCGGAATGGCCGCGATGGCGGCGAAGATGCGCTCGTGTGCTTCGTTCATGGGTTTGTCCATGATCTTCAACAGGCTCTTTACAGGGTGTCGTGGCACAGTAGCGAGGCCGGATTCGCCTGCCAAGGAGACCGCACCATGCACCATTTCGAAGCCGTGCGTTCCCACATCGGCAGCATGCACGCGCTGCGCCACAACGACCCCTACCTGATCAGTTTCGACCTGACCTTGCCGCACGACCGGCACCAGGGGATCTATCTCGCCGAACTGGAAGACGAGTCGGGGCGGCGCTACCTGCGCATTTCCACACCGGTCGGCCCGTTGGCGGGCGCCGATCCGCGCCGCTGCCTGCGTTTCAACTGGGAGCAGCGCAAGGGGTTTCTGGCCGTCGCCGACCTGGACGGCTCGCCGTATCTGCACCTGTGCGAAAACCGGCCCTACGAGCTGCTGGACGCCGCGGAGCTGAAGCGGCTGATCGAGGAACTGGGCGAGCTGGGCGACCAGCTGGAGCGCATCGTCGCCGCCGGCGGCGACGCGCTGTAGATCGATTGCCGCATGCAGGAGCGCAGTACTGCGCTCCTGCCGTCGCCTGCATCAGAACAGCGCGGACAAGCGCACCAGGCCATAGGCCAGCAGCGCGGTGATCGGCAGCGTAAGGATCCACGCCCACACCATGCGCTCCACCACCGACCAGCGGATGGCGTTCCAACGTTTGGCCGCGCCCACGCCCATGATGGATGCCGACACGTTGTGCGTGGTCGACACTGGGATGCCGAACGCCGAGGCGGTGAGGATCACCGCCGCCGAGCTGCCTTCCGCCGCGAAGCCATTGATGGGATGCAGCTTCACCATCTTGTGGCCCAGCGTCTTGATGATGCGCCAGCCGCCGCCGGCCGTGCCGCCCGCCATGGTCAGCGCGCAGACCACCGCCACCCATGAGGGCACGTTGAAGCCGCCATCGCTGGAACCGTGGATGCGCAGGAAACCCAGCCATTCTGGCAGGCCATCAAACTGGCCGGCTGCGGTGGCGCCAGCCAGGGCCAGCGCGATGATGCCCATGCTCTTCTGCGCATCGTTCATGCCGTGGGCCAGGCCCATGGCGCTGGCCGACACGATCTGCGCCTTGCCGAAAAACGCGTTCACGAACGGGGTGCGCCCGAAACGCCGCAGGAAGCCCGTGCGGCTCGAGAACCAGCTGAGCAGCGCGTACAGCGCCCCCATCAGCAGGAAGCCGATGACGAAGCCCATGAGTGGCGACACCACCATCGGCACGATGACCTTGGGCACCACGCCCTTGCCGTCCCACCAGTGCGCGCCACCCTGCGACCAGATCACCGCGGCGAAATTGTTGCCGGAGGCCGCGATGGCCGCGCCCACCAGCGCGCCGACCAGGGCGTGGCTGGAGCTGGACGGCAGGCCCCACCACCAGGTGATCAGGTTCCACACCGTGGCGGCCAGCAGCGCGCAGATCAGCAGTTGCGGTCCCGCATCGATCACATGGGTGTCGATCAGCCCGGCCGCGATGGTCTTGGCCACCGCCGTGCCCCAGAGGGCGCCAATCAGGTTGGTGATGGCCGCCAGCATCACCGCCTGGCCCGGCGTGAGCACCTTGGTGGCGACCACGGTGGCGATGGAGTTGGCGGTGTCGTGGAAGCCGTTGATATAGGTGAATGCCAGCGCGATCAGCACCACGGCAATGGCCAGGCCGATACTCATGCGCACACTCCGGCAACGGCCCGGAACGACGCCGGGCGGCACGAAAGAAGGGAGGTCATCGTGCCCGCCTCAGGAGTTCTTCAGGACAATCGAATAGACGATGTTGCCGACGTCGCGGCACTTGTCGATCGCTTTTTCGATCAGCTCGAACAGGTCCTTCGCCAGCATGGCGCGCATGGCGTCGTTGCCTTCGACGTACAGCGTGCGGTACGGCGAGAGCAGCATGCGGTCGCCCTCCGACTCCAGCGTCTGCAGGCGATCCTGCAGCTTCTTCACCGGGTCGATGCGCAGGCCGCGGCGCAGTTCGCCGATCATCTCCGACACCACCGTGGTGGCCCGCTCCAGCACCAGCGCGCGGGCGGCGAAATCCACGTCGCTCACGCGGCCGACCACGATCTCGTAGCGCTCGGCGAATTTCTCGATGGTCTTGGGAATCTTGTACAAGGCGGAGTTGAGCGCCTCGATGTCCTCGCGATCGAGCGCGGTGACGAAGGTGTTCACCAGCTCTTCGCTGATCTGCCCCGCCAGCGCCTTCTCCCGGGCACGCGCGGCGGCAAAGGCGGCCATCACGGGCGCGTGGTCCTTGCGGGTGACCAGCTCATGCAGAGCCTTCGCGCTTTCGTGGGCAGCCTCGGCGCTCTGTTCGAGCAGGCCGTAGAACTTGTCGCCTTTGCCGAAAATCGTTTGCAGTGAAAACATGCGGTTATTGCCTGGGATGCGGGGCGGAAAATGACCGATATGTTACAGGAGCGCCCTGCCGCGCTGCATCAAGGCCTTGGCCTGGTCCTTGGAACAGCTGCAAGGCCGTTGTCACGGACCTGGCCCGGCTTAGGCCTTACACTGCGTCTCATGTCCATTCGCGACCTCCCTGCCGGCCGGCTGCCCCGATGCTGACCGAAATCCTCACCGTCATCCTGCTGTCCTTGTGCAACGGCTTCTTCGCGCTGTCGGAGATGGCCCTGGTCACCTCGCGCAAGACGCGCCTGAAGCAGATGGCCCGCGATAGCCGCCGGGCCCGCATGGCCTTGCGCAACGCCGAGGCGCCCGAACGCTTCCTGTCCACCGTTCAGGTGGGCATGACCCTGGTCATCCTGGTGACCGGCGCCTTGGCGGGCGACGCGCTGGGCGACCACATCGCCTCCGCCATCCACGGCGGCCGGGCGGCTTGGATGGAGCCCTACGCCCGGGTGATCGGCCTGGTGCTCGGCTTCGTGCTGATCTCCTTCATCCAGATCGTGATCGGCGAACTGGTGCCCAAGCGGCTGGCCCTGTCGGCGCCCGAGCGCATTTCCGGCTACGTGTCCATGCCGATGATGGTTCTCTCGCGCATCACGGCACCGTTCGTGTGGCTGCTCAACGTCACCAGTGGATTGCTGCTGCGGGTATTGAACGTGAAGGGGCGCGGCAGCGACGTCGCGACGGAAGAGGAAATCCGCCTGCTCGTCGCCGAAAGCGCCGAGCACGGTGTGCTGGACCGCGACGAGCACAACATGGTCAACCGCGTGCTGCGGCTGGGCGACCGCAGCGTGGACAGCGTGATGACGCCGCGCACGCGCATCGTGTGGCTGGACGCCGCCGCGAGCTACCAGGAGAACGCGGACATCCTGCGCACCACGCCCTATTCGCGCTACCCCGTGTACCGCGGCGACGAAAGCGACATCCTCGGCGTGGTGGAAGTGAAGCGCCTGCTGCGCGGCTTCGCCCAGGGCAAGGCGGACATCTTCGGGCAGCTGTCCAAGCCGCTGTACGTGCCCGGCACGGCCCGCGCGCTCGACCTGCTGGAAGAGTTCCGCGACGCGGAAACGCAACTGGCGCTGGTGGTCGACGAGTACGGCGACATCGTGGGCCTGGTCACGCTCAACGACCTGCTCGCCGCCATCGTGGGCGCCACGCAGCTGGGCAGCCACGACAAGACGGAAAGCCCGCTGATCACGCCCCGCGAGGACGGCAGCTGGCTGGTGGACGGTTCGCTGTCCACCGATGACCTGCGCGAACTGCTGAAGGTCGACGCCCTGCCCGGCGAGAAGGAACACGAGTACCGCACCGCCGCCGGCATGGTGATGGCGGTGCTCGGCCATATTCCGCAGGCCGGCGAAACCTTCGACTGGCGCGGCTTCCGCGTGGAAGTAGTGGACCTGGACGGCGCACGCATCGACAAGCTGCTGATCACTCAGCTGCCGAAGATCGATGTGGAAGAAGACGGGTTTTAAGAGCAGAAGTGAGTGAAGAGGAGTGAGAAACGAGAGCAGCCCCCACGAGCACTCGCTCTCTCTCACTACTCACTTCTCTTTACTCACTCCTCGCCTTTCAGCTTGCGGTTGGCGATCTGCGCCATGCGCTGCGCATCCGCAAAAATGCCATGCATCACCCGCAGTTCGCGCTCGTCCGGCTGCGCCCGCTGGAACAGCTTGCGCAGGCGCAACATGATGGTGGTGGGCGCGCGGCCCTTGTGGAAGTCTATGTCGTCGAGCATCTGCGCAAGGTGTTCGAAGAAGCGCTCCATCTGCGCGGCATCGGCCGGCGGCTCAGCATCGGCGCGCACCGGCGCGGCGACCTCGCCCAGCGATGCCACGCGTAGCTCATAGGCCATCACTTGCACGGCCTGCGAGAGGTTGAGCGAGCTGAAATCGTCCACGCTGGGGATGCGCACCATGGCGTGGCAGCGGGCCAGTTCCTCGTTTTCCAGACCGGTACGCTCGTTGCCGAACACCAGCGCCACCTGTTCCCCGCGCGCCGCGGCGGCCAGCGCCCGGGCGGCGGCCTCGCGCGGGGTGATTTCTTCCAGGTCCACGCCGCGGCGCCGCGCCGAGAGCCCCAGCGCCAGGCTGGTGCCCGCCAGCGCGTCGACTAGGCCGTCACTGACCGTGGCGTTCTCGAGCACGTCATCCGCGCCGGCGGCGAGGGCCGAGGCTTCCCGGTCGGGGAATCGATGCGGCGCCACCAGGGCCATCCGGTCGAAGCCCATGGTGCGGATGGCACGCGCCGCGCTGCCGATGTTGCCGGGGTGCGAGGTGCGCACCAGCACGTAACGGATGCGGGCGGCGAGGTCGGATTCAGCGCTCATGGGGCGGGGGAAACTCGTGCAAACGGGCGCAAAGCTTGGAAATGTCCGGCCGTCCTGTCAAACCCGGGCCCGCCCGGCGTCTCCCGGCCGCCTGACCCGGCCCGCCGTCTCTGCTAGACTTCGCGGCCGCAACCCCGTTCTTTTGAAAGCCGAAGCCATGCCAAGACCCGCCGTCAATGTCGCGGTGCGCGCCGCGCGCTCCGCAGGAAACATCATCCTGCGCTACATGAATCGCATCGACGGACTCAACGTCGTCGAAAAGCAACGCATGGACTTCGCTTCGGAAGTCGATCGCCTGGCCGAGGCCGAGATCGTCAAGGAACTCAAGCGCGCCTACCCGACGCACGGCTTCCTCGCCGAGGAAAGCGGCGCCATCGGCAAGGGTCCGCTGACCTGGGTAATCGATCCGCTCGACGGCACGCACAACTACCTGCGCGGCATCCCGCACTTCTCCGTCTCCATCGCCCTGCTCGACAAGGGCGAACCGGTGTATGCGGTGGTGTTCGATCCGCTGCGCGATGAGCTGTTCACCGCCAGCAAGGGCGACGGCGCCTACCTCAACGACCGCCGCATCCGCGTCGGCAAGCGCGAGAACCTCGGCGGGGCGATGATCGCCACCGGCTTCCCCTACCGCCAGCGCTCGCACCTGGATGCCCAGCTGGACATGACGCGCGCCCTGCTCGGCCAGGCCGAGGACATCCGCCGCTCCGGTTCCGCCGCGCTCGACCTGGCCTACGTGGCCGCCGGCCGCTACGACGGCTTCTTCGAGATCGGCCTGAAGCCGTGGGACATGGCCGCCGGCGTGCTGCTGGTGCGCGAAGCGGGCGGCCGCTACTGCGACTTCGCCGGCCGCGACGGCATCCCGGAAAGCGGCAACATCATCGCCGGCAACCTCAACGTGTCCCAGGCCATGGTCGACGCGATCAGCGCAAACGCCACGCCGCGGTTGCTGATGGCCTGACGCCAGTCCGTTGCCCAACAAGAAAAAGGCGCCCTTGCGGCGCCTTTTTCGTTGCGGTGGGAACGCCTCAGGCACCCGGATCCGTATCGCGCAGGAACTCACGCAAAAACGGCACCGTGATACGCCGCTTGGCCGCCAGCGACGCCTGGTCCAGGCGATCGAGCAGGTCGAGCAAGGCGCCCAGGTCGCGCTTGTAGCGGGTGAACAGCCAGTCCAGCACGGTGTCGTCCAGCTCGATGCCGCGCGTGGTCGCCTCCTGCCGCAGCACCGCGCGGCGTTCGGCATCGTCCAGCGGCTTGAGCAAGCCCTGCTGGCAGGCGCCCAGGCGCGAACGCAGGTCGGGAAGGCCCAGCCCCAGCTGGGACGGCAGGGCCTCGGCGGCGAACAGCAGCGCGGCGCCCTCGGCCTTGGCCCGGTTGTAGACGTCGAACAGCGCGTGCTCGGCTTCGCGGTTGCCGGCGATGGCGCCCAGGTCGTCCAGCGCCAGGAATTCGCTGCCGGCCACGCCGCGGATGGCGGCGGCCTTGTCGGCCATGCTGGCCAAGGGCAGGTATTGCACCGTCCGCCCGCCCTGCACAGCCGCCTGGCAGGCCGCCACCAGCAGATGGCTCTTGCCGCTGCCGGCCGGACCGGCCAAGTACAGCCACGGCGTGCCCGGCTCGTAGGCAACCTGCTCCACGGCCGTCAACGTCGCCACGTTGCTACCGGGGTGGAAATGTTCGAAGCGCTGGCGACGGGGCCAGCGCAGCACGAGCGGCAACTGCGGAATCATCGAGGGGGTACTGCGTCCTTCTTGCTGCCTTCTTGATCGACCGTGGTGCGGGTTTTCACTTCCCCGTCCGCGGTCTCGACCACCACATCCACTTCCGTGAGCAAGGGATCGCCCTCGCCCTCCTCCCGGTACAGATCGCTCTGCCGGTAACGCTCCGCCAGGTAGCGCAGCAGCACCAGGATCACCGAGGCTGCCGGCAGCGCCAGCAGCACGCCGAGGAAGCCGAACAGGTAACCGCCCGCCAGCACGGCAAAAATCACCGCCACCGGATGCAGGCCGATCTTGTCGCCCACCAGCTGGGGCACCAGCACGTAGCCTTCCAGCAGCTGCCCAACGGTGAAAATGCCCACTACGACCAGCACGTGGGTCCAGTCGCCGTACTGCACCATCGCGGCGATCAGCGCGGAACCAAAGCCCACGATAAAGCCCAGGTACGGCACGAAGCTGAGCAAGCCGGCGATCATACCGATCAGCGGGCCTACCGACAGCCCCATCAGCGTCAGGGCCCCGCCGTAGAAGATGCCCAAGGCCAGCATCACCAGCAGCTGGCCCCGCACGAAGGCGCCCAGCACGCTGTCCGACTCGCGGGCCAGGTGGGCGATGGTGGGCTCGATGGAGCGCGGCAGCATGCTGTCGATCCAGGCCACCAGGCGGTCCCAGTCGCGCAGCAGGTAGAACGCCACCACCGGGATCAGCACCACGTTGGTCAGCCACATCACCACGCCGACGCTGGAGCGGGAGATCTTGCCCAGCAACACGCTCGCGGCGTTGCCGATCGAACCCAGGTGATCCTTGATCTGCTGCACCAGCCGGTCGGTGTCGAACGCATTGGGGTCCAGGTGCAGCTTGGCCTGCAGCCAGGGCAGCGCGGTGTTCCGGGTCCAGTCGACGTAGTGCGGGATGTTCACCACCAGGTTTTCGATCTGGCGCGAAATCAGCGGGATCAGCAGCAGCAACGCGCCCACCGTGAGCAGCAGCAGCACGATGAACACGATGCTCACCGCCAGCGTGCGCCCCATGCCCAGGCGCTGCAGGCGATCGGCCAGCGGATCGCCCAGGTAGGCCAGCATGGCGGCAACGGCAAACGGCATCAGCACCGGCGCCAGCAGCCAGAACACGTACAGGATGACCGCGGCGATCGCGAGCATCTGCCAACGGCGGGAGCTGTCAGGCGTCATCGACATGGCTCATCCCTTGAGGTCGGAAAACAGGGCGCGCACCGAACGGCCGCGCACACGGGTGGCGCAGCGTTCGCCGCGCCGTGGTCAGTGGACCCAGCGCAGGCTGGCATCGGCATCGGCGTGCGCTTCGCCGCGCAGCAGGCGGCCGCCCGCCGCGAGGCTGTTGGCCAGCGCATCCATCGGCAGGCCGGCCTTCACCGCGAACAGCATGCCGTCGCCCTGCGCGCTCAGCGTGGTCACCTGGCGCACGTTCGGATCATCGCGAAGCGCGGCCACGAGGTTGGCGTAATCCATGGCCGAATTGACCTGGGACACCCACAGCTTGCCGTCGACCGTGGCCGAGCCGATCACGTTCAGCTGCTTGCCCAGGCGGTCGGCCAGCCCGTTGCCGGCGTCGGTAAGCACGGCCGAGGCGTTGGCGCCCTGGGTGCTCCACTTCTGCTGGGGACCGCCCGACACCAGCGCCCAGTCGGCGGCGTTGCCGTGCAGTTGGCCCAGCAGGATCAGGCCGGTCTTGTACTGGCGCGCCAGCGCGGCCACCTGGTCGGGCTCCGCGCTGGTCAGGTTCGGCGTATCGCCGGTCTTGGCCGGGTCGGCCAGTACGGCGCTGTAGCCCTTGGCGGCCAGGGTCTGCGTGAGGGCGGCCAGCGCCTCGCGGGTCAGCACGCTGCCGTCCTCGTCACGCACCACCAGCAACACCGGCGGATGCGAGCCGCCGCCGGACACGCCCATCTGGGCCACCGCCCGCTGCACGGCGGCCTGGTCGAAGGTGACCTGCAAGGCCATGCCTGTGGTGGCCCGCTGGTACTGGTACTGCTGCACGATGCCTGCGGCGCCCTTGAGCACATCGGCATAGCCGGGCTTGGTGCTCAGGTCCTGCCCGCCCGAGGTGCGGGCCAGCACCTGGGCCAGGGCGTCGCCGAAGGCGGCATTGCGGGCCGTGTCGCTGGTGTCGGCCACGGAAACCACCACGGTATACGGCGACACCTGCCCCTGCGCGTGCACGGACAGCAGCGGGGCCAGGCCCAGCAGGAAACAGACAAGCAGAAGGCGGGACAGGCGCATGGGGAGCGATATCCGGTGGGGGACGCGGAAAGTCTGCCCAATCCGGCCCGTAGCGTCCATCGAAGATGTCCCGATTTACCGCCGGCACTCAGGAAAGTAGAACCCTACGCTGCTACAATTCGACGTTTCCCATCGCCGGGTTGCCCCCATGTCCGACGCCCTCACCTACCGCGCCGCTGGCGTCGATATCGACGCAGGCAACGCCGTTGTCGAACGCATCAAGCCGCTGGTCAAGCGCACGTCCCGTCCTGAAGTGATGGGCGGCCTGGGCGGTTTCGGCGGCCTGTTCGACCTGTCCGGCAAGTACAAGGAGCCGGTGCTGGTCTCCGGCACCGACGGCGTGGGCACCAAGCTCAAGCTGGCGCAGCAACTGGGCCGCCACGACACCATCGGCATCGACCTGGTGGGCATGTGCGTCAACGACGTACTGGTGCAGGGCGCCGAGCCGCTGTTCTTCCTCGACTACTTCGCCACCGGCAAGCTGGACGTGGACACCACCGTGGCCGTGGTCGGCGGCATCGCCAAGGGCTGCGAGCTGGCCGGCTGCGCGCTGATCGGCGGCGAGACGGCCGAAATGCCCGACATGTATCCGCCGGGCGAATACGACCTGGGCGGCTTCACCGTGGGCGCCGTCGAGAAATCGCAGCTGCTGTCCGGCGAGAAGATCGTCGCCGGCGACGTGATCCTGGGCGTGGCTTCGTCCGGTCCGCATTCCAACGGCTACTCGCTGATCCGCAAGATCCTCGAACGCGCCGGCAATCCGCTGGACCTCGAGGTCGGCGGCGTGAAGCTGGCCGATGCGCTGATGGCGCCCACCACCATCTACGTGAAGCCCATGCTGGAGTTGATGAAAAGCCAGCCCGTCCACGGCATGGCCAACATCACCGGCGGCGGCCTGAAGGAAAACATCATCCGCGTGGTGCCGGAAAACCTCGGCATCCACATCGACGCGTCCGCCATCGTGCTGCCGCCGGTGTTCGAGTGGCTGATGCGCGAAGGCAATGTGGCGCGCGAGGAAATGTGGCGCACGTTCAACTGCGGCGTGGGCTTCACCGTGATCCTGCCGCGTGACGCCGTCAGCGCCGCCAGCGAGCTGCTGGCGCAGCATGGCCTGAAGAGTTCGGTGATCGGCGAGATCGTGCCCGCCCAGGGCGACGAGCGCGTCCACATCGGCTAAGCCCGTGAGTGCCCCGCGTCTTCGCGTTGCCGTGCTCGCATCCGGGCGCGGCAGCAACCTGCAATCCCTGATCGCCGCCCGCGACGCCGGACAGCTGCCGGTGGATTTCGTCGCCGTGGGCAGCGACAAGGCCGACGCGGGTGCGCTGCAGCTGGCGAAGGATGCCGGCATTCCCACTTTCACGCTGGACCCGAAGGGTTTTGCCAAGCGACGCGATTTCGACATCGAACTGTTCCGCCAGCTCGATGCCAGTGGCGCGCAGGTGCTCGTGCTGGCCGGTTTCATGCGCATCATCGACGGCCAGGCGCTGGCGCCGTGGGTCGGACGGATGATCAACATCCACCCCTCCCTGCTGCCGAAATACCGCGGCCTGCATACCCACCGCCGCGCGCTCGAAGCCGGCGACGTGGAACACGGCGCGAGCGTGCATTACGTCACCGCCGAACTCGACGGCGGCCCGGTGATCGCACAGGCACGCATCGCGGTCGAGCCCGGCGACGACGAAGCCCGGCTCGCCCAGCGCCTGCTCGCCTTTGAACATCAATTGCTGCCCGCCGTGCTGAAACTCATGGCCGAGCAGCGGCTGGACCTGATCGCGCCCGACCGCGTGGCGCTCGACGGCAAGCTGATCGCCGCGCCGCTGCAACTGCGCAACGGCGAACTGGTTGACTGAGGCCGCGCAGGCTCTCTACAAGTCGTTCAGGATGAACGCGTAGACTGCGGTCCTCATGACCGCACCCAACTCCCTCCGCATGTTCGCCGCCGGCCTTGCGCTGGCCTTCTCCGCCACGGCCGCGTTCGCCGCCACCGCGCCGGCACCGACTCCGTTCACGGCGACCTACCAGGTATCGCAAGGTGGCCAGGTGATCGGCGAAGCCGTGATCACGCTCAAATCCGCCAACGGCAACCAGTGGATCTACCGCAACCAGACCAAGGGCACCGCCGGCATCGCCGCCGCCCTGGGCGCCAATTCCACCGAGACCACCACGTTCCGCTGGAACAACAACGCCCCGGAAACCGTCAGCTACGACTACAACATGGACGCCGGCTTCAAGAAGAAGCAGCGCCATACCGAGGTGAACTGGACCAGCGGCCAGGTGACGGTGGATGAGGGCAAGGGACCGATGACGTATCCCAGCGCGCCCGGCATCGTCGATCGCAACACCACGCCCTACGCCATCGGCCTGGCGCTGCGCACGGGCAAACAGGACGTGTCGCTGCCCGTCGCCGTGAAGCGCAACGTGGAAACGCAGGAGTTCAAGGTGGCAGGCAAGGACGCCGTGAAAGTGCCCGCCGGCAGTTTCCAGGCCGAACGCGTGGTCCGCAGCGGCGACGAGAACGCCTTCAGCGCGTGGTACGCACCGCAGAAATACCCGGTGCCGGTGAAGCTGACGCAGAGCGACGGCGGCAATCTGGAGTTGCAGCTGGTGGACTACAAGAGCGAGAAGTGAGAATACAGAAGTGAGTAGTGAGAGAAGAGCATCGGAATAGCCGGCTCTCTCTCACTACTCACTTCTCGTTTCTCACTCCTGCCTTTACGACGGCAAGCGGCGAATCTTCGCGCCCAGCACGCCCAGCTTTTCTTCGATGTTCTCGTAGCCGCGATCGATGTGGTACACGCGATCGACGGTGGTATCGCCCTCGGCCACCAGGCCGGCGAGCACGAGGCACGCGGAGGCGCGCAGGTCGGTGGCCATGATCGGCGCGCCGCTCATCTTCTCCACGCCCTTGATGATGGCGGTGTTGCCTTCCAGGCGGATGTCCGCGCCCAGGCGCTGCAGTTCCAGCGCATGCATGAAGCGGTTCTCGAACACCGTCTCGGTGATCACGCCCACGCCTTCGGCCACGCAGTTGAGCGCGGTGAACTGCGCCTGCATGTCGGTCGGGAAGGCCGGGTACGGCGCGGTGGTGATGTTCACCGCCTTGGGGCGGCGGCCGCGCATGTCCAGCTCGATCCAGTCCGGGCCGGTGGAGATGTGCGCGCCGGCGTCTTCCAGCTTGGCCAGCACCGCGTCCAGCGTGTCGGCGCGCGCGTTGCGGGCGCGCACCTTGCCGCCGGTCATGGCGGCGCCGACGAGGAAGGTGCCGGTTTCGATGCGGTCCGGCAGCACTTCGTACTCGGCGCCATGCAGGCGCTCCACGCCGTGGATGGTGAGCGTGGAGGTGCCGGCGCCTTCGATCTGTGCACCCATGGCGATCAGGCAGTGCGCCAGGTCGACCACTTCCGGTTCCTGCGCCGCGTTCTCGATGACGGTGGTGCCCTGCGCGAGCGCGGCGGCCATCATGATGTTCTCGGTGCCGGTCACGGTGACCATGTCCATGGCGATGCGCGCGCCCTTCAAGCGCTTGGCCTTGGCGCGGATGTAGCCGTTCTCCACCGTCACCTCGGCGCCCAGCGCCTGCAGGCCGCGGATGTGCTGGTCGACCGGGCGCGAGCCGATGGCGCAGCCGCCGGGCAGCGACACTTCCGCCTCGCCGAAGCGCGCCACCAGCGGGCCGAGCACGAGGATGGACGCGCGCATGGTGCGCACCAGGTCGTACGGGGCGAAATACTTGTCGGTGGAGCGCGGGTCGACGTGCATCTTCATGCGGTCGTCCAGCACCAGCTGCGTGCCCATCTGGCCCAGCAGCTCGATGAAGGTGGTCACGTCGTGCAGGTGGGGCACGTTGCTGATCGCCACCGGCTCGTCGGCCAGCAGGCAGGAAGCAAGGATGGGCAGCACGGCGTTCTTGGCGCCGGAAATGCCCACCTCGCCGTGAAGCGGCTCGCCGCCACTGATCAGGATCTTGGCCATCGGAAGTCCTTACAAATCGATTGCACGGAGCGCTGCGTGGCCTCAATGGCGCGCAGCGACCTCCGCAGGAGTCAGCGTCTTCAGGGCCAGCGCGTGGATCGCGCCGCCCATGAGATCCCCCAGGGTGGCGTACACCAGGCGGTGACGGGCCAGCGGCAGCTTGCCCGCGAACTGTTCCGCCACCACTTCGGCCTCGAAATGCACGCCGTCGTCGCCGCTGACAGTCGCCTGCGCACCGGGCAGGCCTTGTTCGATCATTGCCTGGATGGTGGCAGCGTCCATGGGTTTTCCACTTGCAGGTAGGGGTCAGTGCCATCGATTCGGGGTGGAACCGAATCCAATGTCACCGACTATGACGTTAAAATGCGAATATGCCATGTTAATGGAAAACCTCTGTCGCAGAAACGACACGTGATGGCGGCGCCCGCTCCCCATGGGGCCGAAATTTCTCATAACATAATGATTCAGCGGATTTTTCGTCCTGCAGACACCTTGTTCAGGGTGATGACGGAAATCCGGCCGACCCCCGAGGACGCATGAACGCCCACGTCGCCACCGCCAAACAGCACGCGATCAACGCCGATGCCATCGTGCAGAGCGCCCGCACCGTGATCGCCACCGAGGCCGCGGCCATCCGGGCGCTGGAGCCGCGCATCGGCCCCGAATTCGTGGAAGCCTGCCGCCTGATCATGGGTTGCGCCGGACGCGTGGTCGTCACCGGCATGGGCAAGTCGGGCCATGTGGCCCGCAAGATCGCCGCCACGCTGGCCTCGACCGGCACGCCGGCGTTCTTCGTCCACCCGGGTGAAGCCAGCCACGGCGACCTTGGCATGATCCTGCCGCAGGACGTGGTGCTGGCCCTGTCCAACTCGGGCGAAACCGACGAGGTTCTTTTCATCCTGCCGGTGATCAAGCGCCAGGGCATTCCCCTGATCGCCATCACAGGCAATGCCAACTCCTCGCTCGCCGAGCAGGCCAACGTCCATCTGGACGCCAGCATCGCCGCCGAAGCCTGCCCGCTGGGCCTGGCCCCGACCGCCAGCACCACGGCTGCGCTGGTGATGGGCGACGCGCTCGCCATCGCCCTGCTGGAAGCCCGCGGCTTCACCTCGGAAGACTTCGCCCGCTCGCACCCGGCCGGCAGCCTGGGCCGCCGCCTGCTGCTGCACATCAGCGACGTGATGCACACCGGCGACGGCATTCCGGCCGTGCCGCCCAATGCCTCGCTCACCCAGGCGCTGGTGGAGATGACCCGCAAGCATCTGGGCATGACCGCGGTGGTGGACGCCGACCGCCGCCTGCTGGGCGTCTTCACCGACGGCGACCTGCGCCGCGCGCTGGACGATGACGATGTCGACCTGCGCGGCGCCACCGTGGCCGAGCTGATGACGCGCGGCCCCAAGACCATCGGCGCCGACAAGCTGGCCATCGAGGCCGCGCAACTGATGGAAAAGCACCAGATCCACGCGCTGCTGGTGGTGAACGAAAAGCAGCAGGTGGTGGGCGCCCTCAACATTCACGATCTGCTCCGCGCCCGTGTGGTCTGATCGAAAGGTTCGGCTGCTCTCCTTGACCGCCAACGCGTCCACCGTCCGGGCCGCCCGGCGTTTGACGGTAGCGCCCTTCCCTCGCCCCCTTGCCGATCCCGCCCATGTATCTGGCTGATATTCCCGCAGACGTCCTTGCCCGTGCCGCCAAGATCCGCCTCGTCGTGTTCGACGTGGACGGCACCTTGACCGACGGCCGCCTGTGGTACGCCGAAGACGGCCACGAGACCAAGGTTTTCCACGTGCACGACGGCCTGGGCCTGAAGCGGCTGATGGCCAACGGCGTGCAGGTGGCGATCATCTCCGCGCGCATCAGCCACCCGGTGGCGCTGCGCGCCGAGGAGCTGGACATCGCCCACGTCTACCAAGGCCAGGCCGACAAGCACGCCTGCCTGCAGCAATTGCTGGAAGCGCTGGACCTGCGCCCCGACGAGGTGGCCTTCGTCGGCGACGATCTGCCCGACCTGCCGCCAATGCGCGTCGTCGGGCTGGCCGTGGCCGTCGCGAACGCCCACCCGTGGGTGGCCGAGCAGTCGCACTGGCGCACGCGCCTGGGCGGCGGCCTAGGCGCGGCCCGCGAGGTCTGCGACATGATCCTGCATGCCCAGGGCAAGGCAGGCGCCGAGCGGGAGCGCTGGCAGTGAGCCTGCGTACCTACCTGCGCGACCGCAGCCTGCCGGTGGCCACCGTGGTGATGGCCGTTGCTACGGGCCTTGCCTACCTGCTGCAGCAGTGGATCGCGCCCGCGCCCAAGGTCAGCGAATTCGTGGGGCCGCCGCGCTCGGGCTATACGCTCACCAACTTCAAGCTGTGGTCGTACGACGTCGACGGCCTGCCCAGCTTCCAGATGGTGGCCCCGCACCTGGAGCGCCGCGAGAACGACGACTCGCTCTACATCAACACCCCCGATTTCACCCTGCCCTCCAACGAGCCCGGCGTGCCGCCGTGGCTGGGCAACTCGCTCTACGCCTGGGTCGACAAGAGCGGCACGCTGCTGAAGCTGCAGGGCCCGGTCTACATGCACCGGGCCGCCTTCGCGACCACCGACGCGGCGGAAATGCACACCACCGACGCGACCGTCTGGCCCAAGGAAAACCGCATGGTCACGGACGCCCCAGCGCATATGAAGCAAGGCGCACGTACACTTAACGGGGTCGGCATGCGTGCCAACCTCAACACCAATCATCTGGAGCTGTTCGATGAAGTCACCGGCTCGTTTCCGCCGCGACCCAAGAAGTCTCAAGCTGCACCTCGCCCTGCTGGGCCTGGGACTGCTCATCCTGCAGCCGGCGCTGGCTAAGCAGGACGACCGCAACCAGCCGATGAACTTCTCGTCCAAGTCCATGGACGGGTTCAACGCGCCCAACACGGTCACCACGCTGACCGGCAGCGTCGTGGCCACGCAGGGCACGATGAAGATGACCGGCGACGTCGCCAAGCTGTATCTCGACGCGGACACGCAAGTGTCGCGCGCCGTGGTCAACGGCAAGCCCGCGCACATCGAACAGCTGGACGATAACAACAACCTGATGCAGGGCGACGCGGCCCAGCTCGACTACGACAACATCAACGGCATCGCCGTGCTCACCGGCAATGCCGTGGTGCGCCAGCAGGGCCGCGGCGAATTCCACGGCGACAAGCTCACCTACAACACGCAGACCTCGCTGATCACCGGCGAAGCCGGTGGCGATGGCCTGGTGCACGGCACGATCCTGCCCAAGCAGAAGCCGGCAACGCCGACGTCCACGCCGCCCAAGCCGGCGACGCCGCCGCAGCAGCCGCCCAAGCCGGCCGAGGGCCACTGATCGATGCTTTCCGCTGAAGGTCTGCAAAAAAGCTTCAAGGCACGCCAGGTCGTGCGCGACTTCGCCTTCTCCATCCGCGAGGGCGAAGTGGTGGGCCTGCTCGGCCCCAACGGCGCGGGCAAGACCACCTGCTTCTACATGGTGGTGGGCCTGATCGAAGCCGACGCCGGCGTGATCAAGCTCGACAAGCAGGACATCACCGGCCTGCCCATGCACCAGCGCGCCAAGCTCGGCATCGGCTACCTGCCGCAGGAAGCCTCGGTGTTCCGCCGCCTCACGGTCGCCGACAACATCATGGCCGTGCTCGAGCTGCGCGAAGGCTGGGACGACAAGCGTCGCGCCAACGAGCTGGAAAGCCTGCTGGACGAACTGAAGATTTCGCACATCGCCGACCAGAAGGGCATCAGCCTTTCCGGTGGCGAACGCCGCCGCGTGGAAATCGCGCGCGCACTGGCCGCGCATCCGCGCTACATGCTGCTGGACGAGCCGTTCGCGGGCGTGGACCCGATCTCGGTGGGCGAAATCCAGCGCATCGTGCGTCACCTCAAGGAGCGCGGCATCGGCGTGCTCATCACCGACCACAATGTGCGCGAAACGCTGGGCATCTGCGACCGCGCGTACATCCTCAACGACGGCGAAGTGCTCTCGCGCGGCACGCCCGCGCACATCCTCGCCGACGAGAAGGTCCGCGAGGTCTACCTCGGCCGCGAGTTCCGCCTGTAAACGCCCCGGAACAACTCCGCTCCCCGGCACTACCTCAGGGATAAACCTGAGGTAGTAAGCGATTCCGCCTTCGACCTATGGCCGACCCCGGGGTCAGGAGTTAGGATGACCTTCACGTTCATTCCCATCGCCAGGCATGAAACCCGGACTGCAGTTTCGCCTCAATCAGCAGCTCACGCTGACGCCCCAGTTGCAGCAGGCCATCCGCCTCCTGCAACTGTCGCAGCTTGAGCTGGAGGCTGAGCTGCGTCAGATCGCCGAAAGCAATCCCTTGCTGGAGTTCTCGGACGACAACCCGGACGAACTCGACGGCGAGGAACGCGAAGCGCTGGAGCCGATCCCGACGAGTTCGGCCAGTTCGTCCAGCAGCGATACCGTCGACGATGCCGAAGCCCCCGAATGGGGCGACGCCGATGTCGACGGCAGCAGCGACGACCCCATCGATTTTTCCGCGGGAAGCGGCGCCTCGCGCAACAGCAATGGCGACGAGGACGGTTTCGAGCCGCAGAGCGCCGCCGCGGAAACGCTGCAGGAACACCTGCTCTGGCAGCTCAACCTCACGCACATGAGCGTGCGCGACCGCACCATCGCCGCGGTGCTGATCGATGCGCTCAATCCGGACGGCTATCTCACCGAAAGCATGGAGTCGCTCATCGCGGCCCTGCCCGCCGACCTCAAGGCCTTGCCGGCGGAAGTGGAATACGTGCGGCACATGCTGCAGCGTTTCGACCCCACTGGCGTGGCCAGCGTCGACCTGCGCGACTGCCTCACCGTGCAGCTGCAACAGTTCGCCCCCGATACGCCGCAACGCGATCTCGCGCTGCGCATCGTAGATACCGAACTGGAGCTGCTCGCGCGCAACGACATCGCGCGCCTGGCCCGCAAGCTGCGCGCAAACGAGGACGACACCGCCGCCGCCGCGGTGCTGATCCGCAGCCTCGATCCGCGCCCCGGCGCGGCGCTCGACGTGACGCCGGTCGAGTACGTCGCCCCGGATGTCTACGCGCGCAAGGATGGCGGCCGCTGGCGCGTCAGTCTCAACCCGGACTGCCAGCCGCGCCTGGGCCTGAACCAGCATTACTGCGGGCTGATCGCACAGGCACGCGGCACCGATGCCAGCTGGATGCGCGGGCAACTGCAGGAAGCGCGCTGGCTCATCAAGAGCCTGGAATCGCGCGCCGAAACCCTGCTCAAGGTGGCCGAGGCCATCGTGCGCCGGCAGAGCGCCTTCCTCGACTACGGCCCCGAAGCCATGCACCCGCTGGTGCTGCGCGAGGTGGCCGAGGAAGTGGGCATGCACGAATCGACGATTTCACGTGTAACCACCCGCAAGTACATCCATACGCCGCGGGGCACGTTCGAGCTCAAGCATTTCTTCTCCAGCGGCGTGTCCACCGAAGACGGTGGCAGCGCCTCGGCCACCGCCATCCAGGCCATGCTGCGCAAGCTGGTCGATGCCGAGGACCCGCGCAAGCCGCTGTCCGACCAGGCCATCGCGGAGGAACTGCACCGCAAGGGCATTCAGGTTGCCCGACGCACCGTCGCCAAATACCGCGAAGCCATGCGCATTCCCAGCTCCAGCGAGCGCCAGCGCGCTGGCTGAACGAGCCTGCCCTTCACTGTGGCAAAGCGTCCCGGGAACTTGGCGGCGAAAAAGGCGTCCCCATACTCAAGGTGAGACGGCCATGAAGGGCCGCTGCCATGCAGCCCCGTGAAGGTCTTTCTAACGCGAGGAAAATCTCATAGGCGCATAGTGACTCTCCGACTTGGCGAGGAGGCCGGAAAACCCATCCGCAAAACTACTGCTTTCAAAGGTGTGTCGGCCACGACATAAGCGACCGGCGCATCGACCCCAGCCGCGTCAGCGGCAAGTACTGAAGGAGGCGCAACATGCAAGTTCAGCTCAGCGGTCAGCAGATTGAAGTCACCCCGGCGCTGCGGGACCACGTGAACAGCCGGCTCGACCGCCTCACCCGCCTCGACGAACGCATTCTCAGCCTGAGCATCGTTCTTTCCGTGAACAAACTGCAGCAGCGCGCCGAAGGCACGCTCGCCGTCACGGGCAGCACCCTGCACGCCGAAGCGCTTGAGAACGACATGTACGTCTCCATCGATGTGCTGTTCGACAAGCTGGTGACCCAGCTGCGCAAGCACCGCGAGAAGATCTGCGACAAACACCAGCGCGCCGCCCGCGAGGAGCGCCTGTACGGCTGATCGCCCCGGCCCGCCCGCGCTGCCGGGCGGGCCTTCCCACGCTCGAGATACCTCGGTCCAAGGCACCCTTCGGTGCGAACTGGCACAATGTGCCCCGTGGCCGCCCTATTCCTGGTGGCTGAAAGGACTAGGTTTGGACCGGCTCACCGCCCGACAACTGTATGACAGCGTTCACGAGCGCATGGCCTTGCGCTGGGTTTCCGGCATGCGCGGCGAGTCGCGGGTGCTGGAGCAGGCGGCGACCACCACGCGCCGGCCCTCGCTGATCGGCTATCTCAACGTCATCTATCCGAACAAGATCCAGATCATCGGCACCGAGGAACTGAACTTCCTCGACAGCCTGGATTCGCGCCAGCGCTGGGAGGCGATCAACAAGATCGCCGCCTACCAGCCGGTGGCGATGATCGTGACCAAGGACCAGCCCATCCCCACCGACCTGCGCGAGGTGGCGGAAGAAACCAATACGCCGCTGTGGATAAGCTCCAAGCGTGGCCACGAGCTGCTGACCTGGATGCAGTACCACCTGGCGCGCATGCTGGCGCCGAAGATCACGCTGCACGGTGTGTTCCTGGAGGTGTTCTCCATCGGCGTGCTGATCACCGGCGAATCCGGTTCGGGCAAGAGCGAACTGGCGCTGGAACTGATCAGCCGCGGCCATCGGCTGGTGGCGGACGACGCCACCGAATTCACCCTGATCGCGCCGGACGTGATCGACGGCACCTGCCCCGAGCTGCTGCAGGACCTGCTGGAAGTGCGCGGCCTAGGCGTGCTGAACGTGCGCGAGATGTTCGGTCACACCGCGGTCAAGCCATCCAAATACCTTCGCCTGGTCGTGCACCTGAAACCGCTGCGCGAGGGGGAAGACACCGATGGACTCACGCGCCTTACCGGCGACATTGGCCACCGCGAGATTTTCGAGGTGCCGGTGCCGATGATCACCATTCCCGTGGCGCCGGGCCGAAACCTCGCCGTGCTGGTCGAGGCCGCGGTGCGCAACCACGTGCTCAAGAGCAAGGGCATCGATCCGGCCCAGACCTTCATCGACCGCCAGGCGCACCAGATGCGTCGACTGCCTCCCTGGTGACCCATGAGCGAAACGACGATCCGGCATCCTGACGCCATCCACCTGATCGTGCTCACCGGCATGTCCGGTGGCGGCAAGACCGTGGCGCTGCGCGCGCTGGAAGATCTGGACTTCTACTGCGTCGACAACCTGCCCACCGCCCTGCTGCCGCAGCTGGTGGCGGCGGTGAGCCGCAACGTGGAAGGCAAGCGCCGCAACGTGGCGGTGGGCGTGGACGTGCGCAACCCTGGCGAAGACCTGCAGCGCATGCCCGCCATGCTGTCGGAACTGGCTTCCGTGGGCGTGCACACGCACCTGATCTTTCTCGATTGCCGCGACGACGTGCTGATCAAGCGCTACTCGGAAACGCGCCGCCGCCATCCGCTGTCCTGGCGCGGCCTGTCGCTGGCCGACGCCATTGCCGAAGAACGCCGCCTGCTGCGCCCGCTCTCGGCCATTGCCGACAAGGTGATCGATTCCAGCGATCTGAACGTGCATCAGCTGCGCCGCCTCATCGCCACCGGCTACGCGGAAGCCACCGAGGGGCTGACGCTGATGTTCCAATCGTTCGCCTTCCGCCGCGGCCTGCCGCTGGATGCGGATTTCGTGTTCGACGCGCGCTGCCTGCCGAACCCTCACTGGGATCCCACGCTGCGCCCGCTGTCGGGCAAGGACGCCGGCGTGCGCGACTACCTGGACGCCCAGCCGCTGGTGGCGGAGTACTTCGCCGACACTGCGCGCTGGCTCGACACCTGGTTGCCGCGCTTCGAGGCGGACGACCGCAGCTACGTCACCATCGCCATCGGCTGCACTGGCGGCCGCCACCGCTCGGTCTACCTGGTGGAAAAACTGGCGGCCCATTACCGCGCGCTGCGCAACGGCGTGCTTACCTTCCATCGTGAACTCGAGTGATAGCCATGCTGTCCAAAGCACTTCATCGGACCGGCACGCCGTCATGAGCGTCGGCGTGCTGTTGATGACGCACGAGGCGGTCGGCCAGGCCCTGATTTCGGCCGCCCACCACGTGCTGCCCAAGCTGCCCCTGCGGGTGGAAGCCGTCGAAGTTCCGCCGCAGGCCGATCCGGACGTGATGCGCACGCTCACGGCCAAACACGCACGCGAGCTCGACGAGGGCAACGGTGTGCTGGTGCTCGCCGACCTGTACGGCGCCACGCCCTGCAACATCGGGCTGTCGCTGGGCTCACTCGGGGTGCGGTTGCGCTGCGTATCGGGACTCAACCTCCCGATGCTGCTGCGTGTGCTCAATTACGCGGAAAAACCCCTGGACGAACTGGCGGAGATCGCCGCCAGCGGGGGCCGCGGAGGAATCTTCATCGACCATGCTTGAGAAAGACATCGTTGTTTCGAACAAACTGGGCCTGCACGCCCGCGCCTCGGCCAAGCTGGTGCAGCTCGTGCAGGGCTTCAAGTCCACCGTGTGGCTTGTGAGCAAGGGCCGGGAAGTCAACGCGCAGAGCATCATGGGCGTCATGATGCTGGCGGCCGGCATCGGTACGCCGCTGACGATTCGCGCGGAGGGGCCGGACGAACAATCCGCCATCGACGCGGTGGCCGCGCTGTTCGATCGCAAGTTCGACGAAGGAGCCTGAGTGCGCGCAGGAAACGTGACACCCATGCGTCACCCCGAGGCCGTATTCACGGCCCGGTGGGGCATGCCGTGCCATCGTTTCCCATCGGGAATCCACGCGTTGGCGGGATGCCGGCGTCACGCGCGGCCGCAGCGGCCGTTTCACCACGGAAGGCCGACATGAGACAGATACTGGCAGGCACCACCGCAGCGAAAGGCATGGCCCTGGGCCGTGCCCGCCTGGTGCAGCCCAGCCGTTATCTGGTCGACACCCGTCCGCTCAACGAGGACGAGGTGGATGTCGAGCTGGAACGCCTGCATCGCGCGCTCGATACCGCACGCCAGGAATTGCGCGAACTCCGCGGCAAACTGCACGGCGCACTCGCGCGCGAGGTGAACGAGTTCATCGACGCGCACAGTCTGCTGCTGGACGACCCGGAACTGCTGCGCGGACTGGACGACCTGGTGCGCATCGGCCACTACCGTCCCGGCGCCGCGTTGAAGAAGCAGCGCGACCGGCTCGCCGCCGTGTTCGAAGCGATGGACGATCCCTACCTGCGTTCGCGCAAGGAGGATGTCGACCAGGTGATCAGCCGCGTCATCTCCGCCCTGCAGCGCCAGACCAGCCGCGAAGAGCGCAAGCTGGCCGCGCGCGTGGGCGAGATCCTGATCGCCGACACCATCGCGCCCGCCGACATGGCCCACCTTGCGGGCAGCGGACTGCTCGGCGTGGTCGCCAGTTCCGGCAGCCCGTATTCGCACAGCGCCATCCTTGCGCGCAGCCTTGACCTGCCGATGCTGGTCGGCGCGCGCGATGCACTCTCCACCATTCACGACGACGACCTGATCCTGCTTGATGCCGAGCGCGGCGAAGCCGTGGTGCATCCCACCGCGCAGGATCTCGCCCGCTATCGCGCGTGGCAGCGCGAGGCCGCGCAGGAAGGCCGTCGCCTCGCGACGCTGGCCAACGCCCCCACGCGCACGCGCGACGGCGTGGACATCCGCCTGTACGCCAACGCGGAAATGCCGCCCGACATCGCCATGGCGCGTGCGCGCGGCGCGGACGGTGTGGGCCTGTACCGCACGGAATTCCTGTTCCTGCGCCAGAAGGGGCTGCCCACCGAGGACGAGCAGTTCATCGCCTATCGCGATCTTGTGCTCGGCATGGGCGGACTGCCCGTCACCATCCGCACGCTGGATCTGGGCGCCGACAAGGCCGATGCGGCGGGCCTGGTAATCCGCGGCGAAGACAACCCCGCACTGGGCGTGCGCGGCGTGCGGCTGTCGCTGCGCTATCCCGCCGTGTTCACCACGCAGATCCGCGCCATCCTGCGCGCCGCCTGCTACGGACCGGTGCGCGTGTTGGTGCCCATGGTCACGCAGCCGGACGAACTGATCGCCGTGCGCACGCTGTTCAAGCTCGCGCGACAGGAACTGAAGCGCGAGAACGTCGACCTGCCGGAGAAGCTGCAGCTCGGCGCGATGATCGAAGTGCCCGCCGCCGCCATCAACGTGCGCGCCTTGCTGGAGCACGCCGATTTCCTCGCCATCGGCACCAACGACCTGGCGCAGTACGTGCTGGCCGCCGACCGCGGCAACGACGCGCTGGACAACATCTACAACCCTCTTCAGCCGGCGCTGCTGCGCCTGCTCGCCTACGTGATCACGGAAGGCCGGCGCGCGAAGAAGCCGGTGAGCCTGTGCGGCGAGATCGGCGGCGATACCAACTTCACGGCGCTGCTGCTTGCGTTGGGCTTGTGCGAGTTCAGCATGCACCCCAGCCAGCTGCTGCATGTGCGCGATCGCCTCACGGCGCTCGATCATGCGGCGCTGCGTGCGCAGGCGCCGCGCATTCTCCGTTCGCGCACGCACGAAGAAGCGGAAGCACTGCTAGCCAGCATTACCTGCTGACAACGCAGCTCGTCAGGTCTGCGTGTCGCCCGGCCAGCGCCGGAACGCCAGCACCCACCACAGCACCACTGCCCCAAACGGAATAAGGCCGACCAGGGCCAGCGCGGCGGGCAGACCGGCCCGTGGCAACACCTTCCACAAGGGAACAACGAGTGCGGCGAAAAATAGCAGCGCGACGAGCCAGTGGAGCATGCCCGGACCCTCAAGCAGTCATCGACGGATTAAAGCCACGACGATGCTAGAGGGGGGCGGATACACCCTCCATCGGAAGCATCCGATTTCCAGGGGCTACCACGTCGGGCAGGCAGCTCACGCGAATCACGACACACGCACTAACCCGCCGAAGCCAGAAACGCCTCGATCAACGCCCCGCGGTAACGCTGCCGATGCAGCAGCAACGACAGCTTGCGATGCAGGTCGAGGAAGGGTGTGCGCAGCACCTTCAGTCGACCGGCGGCGACGGCGTCGATCACGGCCACCTCGGGCACGCAGGCAATGCCCAGGCCGGCGATCACCGCCTGCTTGATCGCCTCGGCCTGGTCCAGTTCCAGCACGGTTTCGCCCGCCGGCAGGATGGATAGCGCACGCTCGCTCAGGCTGCGCGTGGCCGAGCCAGGCTCGCGCAGCACCCAGCGCGCGCCGGCGAAATCCTCCGGCGCCAGATGCCGCTTGCGCGCGAGCGGATGATCGGGCGAGGTGCACACCACCAGCGCATCGTCGCGCCAGGGACGCACCTCCAGCGAAGGATGCGCCACCGGCCCCTCCACGCAGCCGAGTTCCAGCGCGTGATCAAGCATGGCCGCCACGATTTCGGAGGTGTTGGACACGCGAAGACGCACCGACACATGCGGATGCGCGCGCACGAACTCCCCCAGCAATTCGCCGACACGGTAGTTGCCGACCGTATTGCTCGCCCCCACGCGCAATTCGCCGCCCAGTTCGTCGCCACCGCCGCTGCCCACGCGGCCGAACTCGGCGTAGCGCTCCAGCAGTTCCTGCGCCAGCGGCAGCAATTCCCGGCCCCGCGTGTTGAGGCGCAGGCGGCCCCGTTCGCGGGCGAACACCGGCGCATCCAGCTGCCGCTCCATTTCCGCCAGGGCCATGCTGGCCGCAGGCTGGGTGAGGTGCAGCGCTTCCGCCGCCGCACGCACGCTGCCGAGGCGCGCGATCTGCACGAACACCTCCAGCTGGCGCGGGCTGATGTTGATCATCAGCTGATCTTATAACAATCATCAATAATTCAAAATTTTCTTGATGGATAGCCAAGCGGACAACGGCGGCATTGCAGGAGAACGCCATGAATGCCACCGCCATCGCCCACCCCGCCTCGCCTGGCCTGTCCCAGCGCCTTCCCGGCCTGCTACTTGCAACGCTGATCGCCCTGGTGGCGCTGGGCCTGGGCAAGATCGCGCCGCTGATCGGCGGGCCGGTGTTCGGCATCGTGCTGGGCATCCTGGTGCGCAACACGGTGTCGCCGGGCGCCACCTTCACGCCCGGCATCCAGTTCGCCGGCAAGCAGGTATTGCAGTGGTCGATCATTGCGCTGGGCTTCGGCCTGAGCCTGGACCAGGTGGCCAAGACGGGCCTGGAGTCGCTCTCGGTCACGCTGGTGACCATGACGGTGGCCTTCCTCGCCGCCTGGCTGCTGGGCCGCGTACTGAAGGTGCACGACAAGCTGAAGATCCTGATCGGCGTGGGCACGGCCATCTGCGGCGGCTCGGCCATTGCCGCGGTGACGCCCATCATCAAGCCGGACGAGCACGACACGGCCTTCGCGATCTCCACCATCTTCCTGTTCAACCTGGTCGCGGTGCTGCTGTTCCCCCTGCTCGGCCACGTGCTGCACCTTTCCGACCTCGGCTTCGGCCTGTGGGCCGGCACGGCGATCAACGACACCTCGTCGGTCGTGGCCGCGGGCTACAGCTTCAGCAAGCAGGCGGGCGACTACGCCACCATCGTCAAGCTCACCCGCGCCACGCTGATCATCCCGATCTGCCTGATCCTCGCCTTCGCCACCGCGTGGAAGCAGAAGAAGCAGGGCGCCAGCGATTTCAGCCTGGCCCGTATCTTCCCCTGGTTCATCCTGTGGTTCCTGGTGGCCTCCGGCGTGCGCACGGCGGGCCTCGTGCCGGCGACGATCCAGCCTGCCCTGCACATGGCCGCGGAGTTCCTGATCATCGTGGCGCTGACCGCCATCGGCCTGTCCGCCAACCTGCGCAAGATGGCCTCGACCGGCGCCCGCCCGATCCTGCTTGGCCTGGGCGTATGGGCCGCGGTGTCGGTGAGCAGCCTGCTGGTGCAGCTGGTGATCGGGCAGCTGTAAGTCGCGCGATCGATTACGCTTGCCGTCTCCCGCGCCATCGAGGAAGGAAGCCGACATGCAACTCCACGGACAGTGCCACTGCGGAAACATCGCCTATACGCTCGACTGGGCGCCCGATCCCACGGAGATTCCGGCCCGCGCCTGCGATTGCTCATTCTGCACTCGGCATGGTGCGGTCTGGACGTCCAATCCCGATGGGCACCTGCGCATCCAGCTGCGCGACCCGGCGGCGGTGAGCCATTACGCGTTCGGCACGAGCACCGCGAACTTCCATGTCTGCAGCCGGTGCGGCGTGGTTCCGCTGGTGACCTGCGCGGTGGACGATGGCCTGTATGCCGTGGTCAACGTCAACACGCTGGACAACGTCGATCCTGCCCTGCTGCGTCATCGGTCGGCGAGTTTCAGCGAAGAGGACGTCAGCTCCAAACTCGCGCGGCGACAGGCGAACTGGATCGCCAGGGTGAGCTTTGCCGAGCGGCTCGACTGACTACACGGACCCACCTGCCACCGCCTGCTTCAGCAGCGGCAACGGCCCCGCCAAGTTCGCTGCCATCGATTCCGGCAAGCCATGCCGGGCGATGATGTATTCCGGCGCGTTGCAGGCCACGCATGTCGCGCCCTGGCCGTCGTCCCATACCAGCACTTTCAGCGGCAGGTCCAATCCGGCAAGCGGTACTTGCTGCATGAGCGGCGTGCCAGCTTTGGGGTTGCCGAAGATCAGCATCTGCTCGCCCTGCATGGTCAATCCTGCGCGTGCCGCGTCGGCGCTGAAATCGATGTGCGCGAACACGGTGATGCCATGGGATTCGAGCGCCTGCCGGATCCTCTCGATGGTTTCCGCCACGCCGTAGGAGGAGCGGTACTGGATGATGCCGTTGGCAGGCTGGTCGGCCATCGACGATGCCTCGTACACGAAAAGTGGCGCCGATCATCCGCCCGGCATCGTCAAACCCGCGCATGCAAAAAAGCGCACCCCGGCCCACACCGGGGTGCGCAACAAGGTCCAGCGTTATCCGATCAGCGCATGCCGCCGCCGGCGTAGAGCTGCTCGCCGGTCAGCCAGTAGGAATCGTTGGAAGCGAGGAAGGTCACGATGGAGGCGATGTCGTCCGGCTGGCCGATGCGACCCAGCGGGGTCTGCGCGATGGCGCCCTGGTGGAAGTCCGAACCGATGAAACCGGCCGCATGCGTGCCTTCGGTTTCGACCATGCCCGGGTTCACCGCGTTGACGCGGATCTTGCGCGGGCCCAGCTCGCGGGCCAGCACGCCGGTGATCGCGTCCACCGCGCCCTTGGTGCCGGTGTATACCGCACTTTCCGCCGGCACGATGCGCGTCACCAGCGAGCCGATGTTGATCACGCTGCCGCCGTCGTGCATGTGGCGCGCGGCCGCCTGCGTGGTCAGCAGCAGGCCGAGCACGTTGACGTTGAACTGCTTGTGGAAATGTTCCTCGGTGATGGCGTCGAGCGCGCCGAATTCATAGACGCCCGAGTTGTTCACCAGGATGTCGAGACGACCGAAGTTGGATACCGCGGCGTCGGCGAGCGCCTTGGCGTCCGCCGCCTTGGAGACGTCGCCGCCCACGGCGACGGCCTTGCCGCCGGCCTTGGTGATCTCGGCGACCACGGCATCCGCGCCGGCCTTGCTGGAGGCGTAATTGACGACCACGGAGGCGCCTTCGGCGGCCAGCGCCTTGGCGATGGCGGCGCCAATGCCCTTGGATGCGCCGGTAACGACAGCCACTTTACCTTTGAGCTTGCTCATGACGGGAACCTGTTCAGTTATGGAAGGGAGGGACTTGGGTACGGCCAGAACTTCTATAGTTCGCAACATACGAACTTATGAACTAGTTTTCAAGTGCTGCTAAAATGACCACATGAGGCCCCTGACCCACCCCTCCCTCGACGACGTGACCGTGGAAGGCATCCTGCATGCCCTTTCCGACCCCGTGCGCGCGGCCATCTACTGGCAATTGTCCTGCGCGGAAAGCGCCAACACCTGCTCGGCCTTCCTGAAGATGGAAGACCGCTGCATTCCCAAGTCCACCCTGTCGCAGCACTTCCGTGCGCTGCGCGAGGCCGGACTGATCCGCAGCGAACGCCGCGGCGTGGAAATGCTCAACACCACGCGTTGCGCCGAGATCGAACAACGCTTCCCCGGGCTGCTGCCCGCGATCAAGCACGCGCAGAGCATCCAGTGCGAAGCGCGCAGGCAGAGCGCGCCACCCGCGCCCGCCACGAAGAAAACCGCCCGCGCCGGCTGACGGTGTCATTCGGGCGGCCTCGTCTCAGGCTGTCCAGATTTCCTTGAAGACGCGCTGGAAGTTCTGCCCCAGCACCTTTTCCGTCACGCGTTCGCTGATGCCCTGGCGCAGCATGGCGTCGGCGACCAGCTCCAGCTTGAGCGGCGTGTTCACGTCCGGAATGAAGTACGGACGGTTTTCGCCAGGTGCGGCCATGCCCTGCTTGACGCGCTCCATCGTGTACTTCTGCTGCTGGCGGATGTCCTCGTCGGTATAGGGGAAAAATGGCGCATCGGTGCCGATGCCGACGTGATCCTCGCCCAGCACGTTGATCGCATGCGTCATGTGCCGCATGTAGTCGGCCAGCATGGGTTGCCGCGTGTCTTCGGTGAGGAAGGGCAGCATATAGATGCCCATGACGCCGCCCTTGTCCGACAGCGCCTTCATGACGCGATCGCTCTTGTTGCGCGGATGTTCGAACACGTCGCGGCAACCGGCATGGGAAATGATCACCGGCTTGGTCGACAGCGCGATGCCATCCGCGGTGGTCTTGGCGTTGGCGTGACTGAGATCCAGCGCCACGCCCAGCGTGTTCATCTTAGCGATGGCCTCGCGGCCCAATGGCGTCACGCCATCCGCATCGCCGTCCAGGCAGCCGCAACCGAAAGGCGTCTTGCGGTTATAGGTCAGCTGCATCACCAGCACGTCGAGCTCGCGGAACAGCTCGATGCGATCGAGCTTGTCCTCCAGCATGGAGGCGGCTTCGAACGACTGGATCAGCGCCATCTTGTGCTCGCGCCGCGCGCGCTCCAGGTCGTCGTGGCGCGTGACCTTGATGAACAGTTCCGGGTGCCGGTTCACCAGATTCTGCACGTCGGCGATGTCGAACACCGCATCTTCGAAGCTGCCGTTGAAGCTGCCCAGCGTGGTCTTCACCGCGTTGATGCCGCTGTCCCGCACGATGGCCAGCAGGCCATCGGTCTTCTCGTTGCAACACAACCTACCGAAAGCCGGCATGCTGTTGCCATCCAGCACGAGCGCCTGCCGATAGAGTTGGCCCGACGGGCTCGCCGCCTCGGGCAGCGGCAGCACCGGCACCTTTTCCGGTATGCGGAACTGCGCCATGGCGGAGGGAGCGAGCAACACCGCTGCCAGCGCCTTGCCCGAAGCCGAGAGAAACCCGCGACGCGTCCGCAGCTCACCCATGACTCACCTCGCGCGAGGATGCCTGCGAAGCGCAGGCACGCTTCGCACGGTAATGGTCAGGACTCCCCAAAACGGCGCCCACCTTACGCCCAAGCCGATGCATCAGGACATCGGTAGCAAGTGCTAGGCCTTCGGTGACATCGCGCGGCTCAGGCTTTGCCCTGCTCCGCCAAGGTCAGGGCCACCTTGTCGCGCAGGTACACCGGCAAGGCCTGCTCCGGCGCATGGGAGCGGCCCGCGGCGAATTCGCGCGCGGCGAGTTCGGCCACGTGCCTTGCCTGCGGGTAGCGCGCGCCCTCGGCGGAACGCAGCGTTCCGGTGAGATGCGGACGCAGCACGTCCGCATAGGTCGTCCAGCCGGTGCCCATCACATGCCATGCGGTGGACGGCGACAGGCGCAGTTGCTCCGGCGTGCACACGCGCTCCTCGTCGAGCGCGATGAGGCCGCCGTTGTCGTCGCGGCGATAGCTGGCGGCGTAGATCTCGCCCATGCGGGCATCGATCACGGCCAGGATGGCGGCGTCATCCTCGGGTGCTTCCAGCGCCAGCGCGGCCAGCGACGATACCGTCACCACCGGCACGTCCAGCGCCAGCGCCATGCCCTGCGCCAGCGAAATGCCCAGGCGCACGCCGGTGAACGCGCCGGGGCCGCGCCCCACGGCGATCACGTCGAGCGCGTGGCGCCCCAGCCCGGCCTCCGCCAGCAGGGCATCGGCCATGGGCAGCACCAGCTCGGCGTGGCGGCGGGGCGCGATCTCGCTGCGGGCGATCACTTCGTCGCCGTGGATCAGGGCGACGGAGCAGGCTTCGGTGGAGGTTTCGATGGCGAGCAGGTTCATGGCTGCTCCATGATAGCGGGCCCGGCCGCCGCGGGCATGCTGGCGTACCAGTCGATGCGGCGGGTCAGGTACATCAGCAGCGCCACGGTGATCACCAGCACGATGGCGCCGATCAGCAAGGCATAGGCTTCCGCCGCCAGCACCACGTACAGCATGGCGTAGACCAGCGCCAGGGCACCGGCAAGCAACACGCCGGCCCGCCGCGCGCCCAGCACCGCGCCCGCATAGCCGCCGATGATGACGACCACCGAAGCCGCCGCCACCGCGTACGCCAGTCCGAAACCGATCTGCTCGGAAAGGGCGAGCAGCAGCACGTAGAACGAAGCGAGCGCCGCGCCCACCAGCAGGTATTGCACGGGATGCACGCGCAAGCGCTTGAGTACCTCGAACAGGAAGAACGCCACGAAGGTCAGCGTGACGAACAGCAGGCCGTACTTGCCGGCGCGCACGTTGCGCTGATACACGTCGACAGGCTGAAACAGCGCCACGCCGAAGGCGGCATCGTGCACGGCCGCGTCGACGCGCCCGTCGCTCGCATGCCACGACTGGCCGAACTTGCGATTGAGATCGAGCATGTGCCAGCGCGCGGAGAATCCATCCGCCTTCACGGTTCTTTCCACCGGCAGCGCCGCGCCGATAAAGCTCGGGTCCGGCCACGGCGCATGCAGCTTCACGTCGGTGCTGCGCGCCAAGGGCAGCCACTGCAACGACTGCGTGCCGGCAAGGCGCAGCTTCACCGAGAACGCCACCGGCTGATCACCCAGGGTGGCCAGATCGATCGGCACGACCACCATGGACGACGAACCGCCAAAGCTCGCCGCCGACGACTGGAAACGCTGTGCCTTGCCGTTGATGCGCAACTCGGTGACTTCCTGCAGCCCGCGCAGATCGCCGACGGCAAGGCGAAGCTCGGCGTTGCCGTCGTCCCAGCGCGAGCCGTCCATCTGCCGCGCCTGCGCGATGTCCTCGGCGGTGAAGCGACCGTCGAGCTGCACCGTCGAGGCGAAGACCGGCGCGTCGTAGATGCCGTAGCGCCGCTTGTCCACCGTCATGCCGGCATCCACGCTCAGCGTATCCGGCAGCACGTAGGTGATGTCCCCGGCGTCATGCGTTTCGCCATTGGAAAGCGTGACGGCCTGATGCGATGGCACCGCGAGCACCAGCCCTCCCAGCACCTGCTCGCCACCCCAGCCCTGCGAGATCTGATCGATGGCGGCTTGGCGCATGCCCTGCCGCTCTTCGACCAGCGACTGCACTTTCCACAGCGGAAACAGCATCAGCAGCGCCAGCAGGCCCACGCCAAGCACCTTGGCGGTCCAGCCCTTCATCCAATGTCCCATGAGTCATGTCCCTTTGTCGGAATCTGCATGAGAACCGTCACGCAGGCGAACCGCGCGACCACGCGCGGCCAAACCGGCCATGAGTTGTGGCGAAACCGGGGCGCATGTCATTACCTCTCAGGTAATCGCTTCCGCGCGTGGCGGGCCGCAAGCTGTGCCCACACCAACCCACGGAGCACATCACCATGACCACGAATGCCCATGCCCTCGCCGAGCGCTACATCGCCAGCTGGAACGAAACCGATGCGCTGCGCCGCCGCAGCCTGATCGAAGACACCTACGCCGAGCACGCGCGCTACACCGACCCGATGGTGGACGCGAAAGGCTGGGAAGCCATCGACGCCACCGTCGCCGCCGTGCAGCAGATGTTCCCGGGCCATCGCTTCGCGCTCGCAGGCGCTGTCGACGCCCATCACGACACGCTGCGCTTCCAGTGGCATCTCGCCTTGCCCGACGCGGCCGAACCGCTGGTGATCGGCTTCGACGTGGCCTCGCTGGAAGAGGGCCGCATCCGCCAGGTGTTCGGCTTCCTCGACAAGGTGCCGCAGGCAGCCTGAGCCGCACGTCCTCTGGCAGGGGCCAGCGATGTTCCTGCGTGGGAACATCGCTGGCGACGAGCACACACGGACTTGCCCATGAGCGCCACCGCTTCCGCCGTTTCCAAAAGCCGCCCGATCGGCGACCTGCTGCGCGAATGGCGGCGACATCGCCGGCTGAGCCAGCTCGATCTCGCCAATGGCGCGGAGATCTCCACACGGCATCTCAGTTTCATGGAATCGGGGCGCGCACAGCCGAGCCGCGACATGATCCTGAAGCTGTGCGAATACCTGGACATTCCCTTGCGCGAACGCAACCAACTGCTCGTTGCCGCGGGCTTCGCACCGGTCTATCGCGAACGCGGGTTCGACGACCCTGCGCTGTCGAGCGCGCTCGCATCGGTTCGTCTATTGCTCAAGGGCCTGGAGCCTTACCCTGCCCTCGCCGTGGACCGGCACTGGAACCTGGTCGAAAGCAATCTGGCCACGCAGCGCCTGCTGGCAGGGCTCGCGCCGGCATGGCTGAAGCCGCCCATCAATGTGCTGCGCGTGAGCCTGCATCCGGGCGCGCTGGCGCCGCATATCCGCAACCTGCCGGCATGGCGCGCGCATCTGCTGGACCGGCTGCGCCGGCAGGTCGATGCCACGAACGATCCCGCGTTGATCGCCTTGCTGCAGGAACTGCGCGGCTATCCCGGCGACGACGCATCCGTGCACGACCTCAGCGGCAGTCATATCGCCGTGCCCATGGAACTGGTCGTGGGCGGCACGGTGCTGTCGATGCTGAGCACCACCACCGTGTTCGGCACGCCGATGGATGTGACGCTGGCCGAGCTTGCGCTGGAAGCCTTCGTGCCGGCCGACGAGCAAACGGCGCAGGCGTTGCGCGACATGGCCGCCCCAGCGTGAAACTCAGGATGGCGGCTGCCAAAGCTCGATGCGGTTGCCTTCCGGATCCATGACCCAGCCAAAACGACCGAACTCGCTTTCCTGCACGCTGTCGTCCTCGGTCACGCCGGCATCCTTCAATCGCGTGAGCAGGCCCTGCAGGTCGTCCACGCGAAAATTGACCATGAAGGGCTGCGTGCTCGGCGCGAAGTACGTGGTGTCCGCGGCGAAGGGCGACCACACGGTGTAGGCGGGATGCTTGGGATCGTCATCGAAACGCACGCCGCCCCATGCCTCGACCTGCAGCCCCAGGTGTTGCGCGTACCACTCAGCCAACGCGCCAGGATCGCGCGCCTTGAAGAAGATGCCACCGAGTCCGATGACCTTGGCCATGTTCGCCTCCCCGCCGTGATGGAAGCCCTATCGTCCGCCCGGCGAATGACAAAGACCAGTGCCCGCACGGTCTAGGCGGGCGCCGACACCTCGTCATCAAAGAACGCCTGCACCTGCCCCAGCTCACGGGTGCGCGGCATGGCCGGCAGGCTGTTGAGGAACAGGCGTCCGTAGCCCTTGCTGGTCAGGCGCGGATCGCACAGCACCAGCACGCCGCGATCGTGCACGTCGCGGATCAGGCGTCCCGCGCCTTGTTTCAGTGCAATGACAGCGCTGGGCACCTGCCAGCCCATGAATGGATTGATGCCCGACTGCTCCAGCGCTTCCAGGCGCGCCTGCAGCACGGGATCGTCCGGCGAGGCGAACGGCAGCTTGTCGATCACCACCACGCTGAGCGCTTCGCCCGCCACGTCCACGCCTTCCCAGAAACTGGCCGCGCCAAGCAGCACGCCATGGCCGCTCTGGCGAAATTCCTCCAGCAGGCGATGGCGCGGCGCGCTGCCCTGCACGAACAACGGCCAGGGCACGCGCTCGCGCAGCAAGTCGGCGGCGCGGCGCAACGCGCGATGCGAGGTGAACAGCAGGAAGGCCCGGCCATGCGAGGCATGCAGCACCGGCAGCACGGATTCGATGACGCGATCGGTGTAGTCGCGCGCGGATGGATCCGGCAACCCGGCAGGCAGGTAGCACAGCGCCTGCGTTTCGTAATCGAACGGGCTTTCCACCTGCAGTGTCTGCGGATCGTCCAGGCCAAGCTGGCGCGCGAAGTGATCGAAGCTGGACGACACCGACAGCGTGGCCGAGGTGTAGACCCACGCGGCCTGCGTCTGTTCGCGCATGGCGCGCAGGGGCGCGGCCAGATCCAGCGGCGTGGCATGCAACGCGAAACCGCGCGGGAACAGTTCGTACCAGCGCACGTCGCGTTCGCTGTCGCGCTCGGCGATGCGGTCGAGCCGTTCGCTGAGCAAGGCGGCACGCTCGTGCGCATTGGCAAAACCACGCGAGCGCTCGGCCTGCGAGGCGAGCACGTCGGTCAGCGCGGCCAGCACGTCGCGAAGCTCGTGCAGCGCGTCGCCGATGTCGCGCTTGCTTTCCAGTTGATGGAAGGGGCCGCGCTCGGGCAGCGCGTCCATCGCCAAACGCAATTTGCGCACGGCCTCCTGCATGGCTTCGACCGGTTCCAGCACCAGGCCGATCGCACCAGTGACGCCGTTGCATTCGGTCAGGCTGTCCTGCGCCAATTCGGTGAGCTGGCGCGCGCTGATGCTCTGCGAGAAAAACTGCCCCGCCAGCTCGGGAATCTGGTGCGCCTCGTCCAGGATGAACGCGCTGGCGCCCGGCAGGATTTCGCCGAAGCCCTCCTGCTTGAGTGCGAGGTCGGCAAACAGCAGGTGGTGATTCACCACCACCAGGTCGGCTTCCTGCGCTTCGCGCCGCGCCTTGATCACGTGGCAGTCGTCGTAGAAGGGGCATTCCACGCCCAGGCAGTTTTCCGGCGTGGAGGTGACGCGCGGCCATAGCGGCGACTCTTCGGGCACCTCGGCCAGTTCCATGCGATCGCCGCGACGCGTGCGCGCGGACCATGCACGAACGGCGGCGAGCTGCGAGGCCTGCATGCGATCGAAGGTGGCGCCCTCGCGCACGGTCTGGTCCAGGCGATACAGGCAGAGGTAGTTGGAACGCCCCTTGAGCAAGGCGGTCTTCAGGCGCGCATCCAGCACCGAGCGCACGCGCGGCAGGTCGCGAAAATACAGCTGGTCCTGCAGCGCCTTGGTGCCGGTGGAAACGATCACGCGCTCGCCCGACAGCAGCGCCGGCACCAGATAGGCAAAGGTCTTGCCGGTGCCGGTGCCGGCTTCGGCAATCAGCGTCTCGCGCTCGGCAATGGCGTGCTGTACCGCTCGCGCCATCGCCTGCTGGGCGGCGCGGGGCGCGAAATTGGGCAGCTCGCGGGCAAACGGGCCTTCCGTGCCCAGCAGCGCGGCGACGTCCTCGTGATCGATCATCCGTGAAGTATGGCCGACCCAGCGCCCGGCCGCGAATGCCCTAGACTCGGCACACCTGCACCGTGGAGTCCCGCCATGTCCTCACGGATCACCGGCATCGGCCAGATCGCCGTCACCGTCAGCGACGTCGATGCCGCGCTCGCGTTCTACCGCGACATTCTCGAACTGCCCTTTCTGTTCCGGCCCGCGACGAACCTGGCGTTCCTCGACGCCGGCGGCGTGCGCCTGATGCTGTCCACGCCGCAGGGCGCCGGCCAGGTGGGCGGCAATTCCGTGCTGTATTTCAAGGTGGGCGACATCGAGCACCAGTTCCGCCACCTGCTGGATCGCGGCGCCGTGGGCGAGCGCGAACCGCAGGCGACGGCGGAACTGTCCGACCACACGCTGTGGCTCGCCTTCCTGCGCGATCCGGATGGCAACCTGGTGGGCTTGATGGAAGAGCGGCGGCGCTGATCCGCGCCCGTTTCCGCGCAGGCGCTCATGCGCGCCTGCGCGATGCAGCGCTCAGTAACGCTGCATGCCTTCCTTGTGGCACTCCGCCACGCCCTTGGCGGCCGTGGCCGCGCCGGCTTCATCGCCGGCATGCTGGCGCAGCTCGGCGATGGTCTGCCAGTTGCGCGCGCACAAAGGCCCCAGCTTGGGGCCGAGCTCCCACGAGCGATGCGCGAATTTCTCGGCGCCGGCGTAATCCTTCAGGCGGATGGCCAGCTCGGCACGGTCCTGCAACAGGTCCGGCGAGTCGGGACTGATCTTCAGCGCCTGGTCCAGCTTGGTGGCGGCGTCGTTGTACTTGCCCACGCGCAGGTCGCCTTCGGCGGCGTCCTGCAATGCGGCCACGCCAGGATCGCGCAGCGGGTTCACGTCGATCACCGACTTCTCCTTGTCGCCGGCCGCATGGATGGCCGCCAGCATCTGGTCGTCGGACACGGTAGGACGCGTGGCCTGCGACGGTACGGTGGGCTGGCTGCACGCCGCGAGCAGGAGCACGGCGAGCGATGCGGGAGCGGCGGACAGGCGAAGGCGACGACGAAGCATGATCAATCCCGGATGGGGGCGGAGGACGCAGGCGCGGGAGCGGCGCCACCGCCACTGAAGAAATTGCCGACGTGCTGCCAGAAGCAGCCCTCGGCGTCCTGAGACAGTGTACCGGCCACGACCGGCACTTGCCGCGCTCCCTCGCAACCCTCTTCCGAACGCTTGCCGTCGGAGGTGTTGATCCAGGCCATTTCCAGGCCCTCGCCCGGGGCCGCCGAGAGCGGACGCGTCGGCAGCTTCTTGAACAGCTCCTGCCACGCGCGCAGGCTGCCCGTGGCGCCGTACAGGCCGCTGGGCTTGTTGTCGTCGCGGCCCATCCAGAACACCGCCAGGTGGTCGCCGGTGAAGCCCGCGAACCAGCTGTCGCGCATGTCGTTGCTGGTGCCGGTCTTGCCCGCCGCATTGAGATACGCGAGGCCGGAGTTGCCGATGGATGCCGCCGTGCCCGAGCGTGCCACCTGCTGCATCGCCCACGTCACCAGCCGCACCGCGGACTGGTATTCGCCGGTGCCGGTCTTCACCTCATAGCGCTTGATGGTCTGCCCATTGGCGTCCACCACGCCGCGCACGGCCAGCAGCGGCAGCGCGTGGCCGTCGGCGGCGATGTACTGGTAGAGCTGCGTGGCCTGCAGCGGCGACATGTCCACCGCGCCGATCAGCAGCGAGGGGCTGGAGTTCACGCCGGTCAGCCCGAACGATTCGAGGAAGGCCTTGATGCGCGACACGCCAACGCTCATGCCGAGGTTGATCGTCGCCAGGTTCCACGAATGCACCAGCGCGTCGACCATCGGCACAGCACCGTGCACGTCGCCCTCGTCGTTCTTGGGCGTCCAGAAGCTGCCGTCGGCCTGGCGCAGGCTGATCGGCGAATCCTCCACAGGACTGCCGAGGTTCCAGCGCCCGGGGTTGGTCAGCGCCACCAGATACACCAGCGGCTTCACCAGCGAACCAATCTGGCGGCGCGCATCGAGCGCGCGGTTGAAGCCCTGGTCGCCCGGCACCTTGCTGCCGACGATGGCGAGCACCGAACCGGTCTGCGCTTCGGTCACCACCGCGGCGGCCTGCGCCGCCTCACCGCGCTTGCCCAGGCCATTGGTGGTCGTGGTGATCGCCTGCTCGGCGTAGATCTGCGCGGCGGGGTCCAGCGTGGTGAAGATGCTCAGGTTGCCCTTGGACAGGGTTTCGTCGTCGAAATCGCTGGTGATCTGCGCACGCACCAGCTCCATGAAAGCGGGGAAGCGGTTGTGCGGCAGCTGGCCGTTGCTGACGATGCCCAGCGGCGTGGTCTTGAGCGCCGTTGCCTGCTCCGGCGTGACCAGGCCGGTTTCCGCGAACTGGTCGATGACCAGGTTGCGGCGCGACAGTGCGCGGTCCGGATAGCGGCGCGGGTCGTAGTAGCTCGGCCCCTTCACCATGCCGATCAGCAGCGCCATTTCCTGCGGCTTGAGGTCTTCCATGCGGCGGCCGAAGTAGAACTCCGCCGCCGCGGCAAAACCGTGCACCGCCTGGCTGCCCTGCTGGCCGAGGAACACTTCGTTGACGTAGGCCTCCAGGATGCGGCTCTTGTCGTAGTGCGCCTCGATCAGGATCGACATCAGCGCTTCGTTGAACTTGCGCGAGTAATGCTGCTCGCGATCCAGGAACAGGTTGCGCACCAGCTGCTGGGTGAGCGTGGAGCCGCCCTGCACCGTATGGCCCGCGCGCAGGTTGGCGAACGAGGCTCGGAGGATGGCCGACAGGTCGATGCCGAAGTGATGCTTGAAGTCGCGGTCTTCCACCGCCTGCAGGCCGGACAGCAACAGCGGCGGCACGTCGGTGAGGCGCACGATGCGGCGCTCTTCCTGCTGCGAGCCGTACACGGTGGCGATGCGCGCGGGATCCAGGTGCGCCAGCGCGACTGGCTTGTCGTTGGCCAGGTCCTTCACGCTGGCGACCTGCCCCTTGCCCAGCACGATGCGGATGCGCTTGGGTAGTTCACCGCCGTCGGGGCCGGCATAGCCGCGCGAGGAAACGGTGTAGGTGCTGCCCTGCTTGGCCCAGGTGCCGGCGACTTCGGCGCGGCCATCGTTGCTGTAGCCAGCGAAGGTCAGTTCCAGTTCCAGCGCGGCGGGCGTCATCGGCGTGCCGGCCGCCAGCGGCAGCGGCCGCGCGTAGACGCGCGTGGGCACGGCGAACACCAGATCGTTGAAGCGGTCCTGCACACGCTTGTTGAGCACCAGCGTGTACGGCAGCACGAAGCCGAACAGCACTCCCATGCAGACCCAGAACGGAATGCGGACCCAGGGCCAGACGGCACTGAAGATCGAGCGGAGGCGGGTCATGAAGTCCAAGTAGGGAGGATCCTGAATGGGAAGCCCTCGGGATCATAGGGCTTGCTTCCCGGCGGGCATCTGAACGCCGGCCGGGGTTTGTGGCGTGCATCGGGCGTGAAAGAGGCGCGCTTGGGGTCGTCGCGCCGCGGCCTACAACGGCGGCTGCGGCGTCCAGCAATTGGCGTCGGGCCTGAACGGGCGCTGCGTGACGCCCAGCAGGCGTTGCAGCTCGCTGTTGTCGGCGATCAGGTCGGCTTCCAGCCGGGTCAGCGGACCGCGCAGGCGCGGCACCAGGCTCCGCCCCAGTCGCAGCAACGTAGCGGGGATCGGCACGGGCACCGTGGGCGTCGCCAGGCTGCGGCGCACGCGCGAAAACATCTCACCCGCCGTGAGTCGCTCGCCTCCGCCCAAGGGCAGGATGCGCCCGGCCGATGCGGGACAATCCAACGCCGCCACCACGGCGGCGGCGATGTCGTCCGCGTGCACGGGCTGGCGCAGGCCGCGACCCGCCGGCAGCGGGAATACGTGCAGGCGGCTCGCGCGCTGCGCGATGGGCGTCAGGCTCTTGTCGATGCCGGCGCCGTAGATGATGGTCGGCCGGAAGATGGTCCATGCCATGCCTTGCCGCTCACAGGCCGCCGCGATGCTTGCCTCGCCTTCGCGCAACGTCTGCGACAGCACGCGTTCGGCCGGCACGTCTGACGCCTGCTTGGATTCGGCGCTCATTGAGCTGGTGGCGATGATGCGCGTCGACGGCGGCAAGCCCGCCGAGGCCAGCCACTCGCCAAAGGGCTTGAGCGGACCGAAGCTGATCACCGCCGTCGGCTGCCCCACATTAGGAACGGCCCCGGGAAAGGCGCCCTGCAACCACTGCACGCCTTGCTGCGGCTCGCGCACCTTGCGGCTCAGCGCCAGCACGGACTCGCCGCGCGCGCGCAGGCGGGGCAGCAGGAAATGGCCAATCTGACTGCTGGCCCCGAACACCACGACCGTCATGCGCGCGCCCTCAGCCGCCTGACTGCAGTCGCGCCATCAAGGCCGCCAACCGCGGGTTGCCCGGCGCCAGCTTGCGCGCGCTGTCCAGCGCCTGCGCGGCGTTCGCGCGGTCACCGTTCTGCAACTGCTGCTCGGCCTGATCCATCCACGCACCGGCCAGGCGTTCGCGCAGCACGCCCTGGTTCGTGTTGCCGGGCGACAGGTCGGCAAGGTCCGCCAGGCGATTGCCCGCCGCCGACAGGTTGCCGCTGGAAAGCGCCTGGTTGAACTGGGTGATGGCGAGGCCGGGCAGCGATTCCAGGCCCTGGCGCGCCACCGGGTTGTTGCCGTCCATCGCCAGCGCCTGGCGGTAGAGATCGTAGGCGCTGTCGCCCGGCGGCAGCATCAGGTTGCCCTGGCGGGCGGCGGTATCGGCGCGCTGGATGATGCGTGCCAGCTCGGCGCCCTGCTGCGGCGTGAGCGGAGGATGCTGCAGGTCGTCGCCGCCATTGTCGGCGGCCGCGTCGCTCGCGACGTCGTTGGCCACCTGCGCGGCATTGGATTTACGTCCCTCGCCCAGGCGCGCGCGCGCCGCGGCCAGATCGGCCGAGTGCGGCGCGATGCCGGCCGCCTGATCGAGCAATTCGCGGGCATGCGCGCTGTCGCCATGATCGAGCGCCGCATTGGCCTGCACGATCAATGCCTGCGCCACCTGCCCCATGCCGGCCTTGGCATCGCCGTTGTCCGGATCGATCGCCAGCGCCGCCTTGAAATGCGCCTGCGCCGTGTCATCGCCGGGGCCGACCACGCGGCCCTCGCGCAGCGCATCCTGACCCTGCTTGACCGCATCGGCGAGCGCGCCATTGTCCTGCTGGCTCACCTGCACCAGCGCGGCGCGCAGCGCGGGCAGCTCGCCGTAGTTCGGCAGCAGCACGGCGAGGCGATCGACCAGCGACGAGGCCGTGGCGCGGTCGCCCGCGTCCAGCGCCTTGTGCACCTGCGCGGCAAGCGCATCGCCCACCTTGTCCAGGCCATGCTTGGCAACAGCGTTGTTCGGATCGGCCGACAGCACACGGCGATACAGGTCGCCCGCGCCACCGTCGCCATCGAGCTTGCCGGCGTCGAAGGCCTGCTGCGCCTGCTCGATCAGGTGATCGGTCTGCACCGAACCGTTGCGCGCGGCGGCCACCGCCTGGGTGAGACGGTCCACGTCGCTGCCGCCACCCAGCAGTTCGCGGGCGGAAGTCAGTGCCTGGTCGGCCTCGTCGAGCTTGTGCGCCTGCAAGGCGGCATCGGCGCGGGCGATCTCGGCCTGCCCCACGTTGCGCAGGCCGTCGCGGGCTCGGTCGTTGTCCGGCTGCAAGGCGCGCGCGGCTTCGAACAGTTCGCGCGCGCTGGTGCCGTCGGTGCCGTCCAGATGCCCCTGCTGCAAGGCGGTTTCAGCGCGGCCCAGGATGCCGTCCAGCTCGGTGTTGGGCACCAGGCCGCGCAGCTTGTCCTGCCCGACCCACAGCGACGTGCCCACGCCGATGGCCACCAGCAGGGCCACCGGCACCAGCCATCCGCGGCGCCTGAACCGGCGCTGCTTCGGCGGCGGCGGGGTCGGCCGGACCATGTCCGGATCGATCGAGAACTTGGGCAAACCGTCGTCCTGCCTGGACGTGGGCTCCTTGCCATCCAGGTTGTCGAGGTTCCCGAGGGTAGGCTCGGTGCGGCCGGCCGACCCGCGGTCGTTGTGATCGTTGCGTCCGTTCATGGGTTCACGAAGGTGAGAACTAACATCGCCAGCTTAACATCGCGCCGGCTCGCCACCCGGGCGATGACGCACGGTGTTCAGGCACCGCTGACGCGGCGCGCGTCGACCACGTTGGGCAATGCCACCAGCCGGCTGAGCAGCCCGGACAGCTGCTCGAAGTCGCGTACGCGCAAGGTGAAGCGCATTTCCACCTCGCCGGTCTGCGCGAACACGCGGCTGGACGAGGCGATGATGTGCGTGCCCATGTTGCTGATCAGGCTGGTGACGTCCTTCTGCAAGCCCTTGCGGTCGTAGCCGCGCAGCTCGATGTCCACTTCATAGGCCTGCGCCGCGGCCTTGCCCCACTCCACCTCGATCACGCGGTCCGGATCGCGCCGCGCCAGCCGCGCGAGGCTCGCGCAATCGGCGCGATGCACGGACACGCCGCGTCCGCGCGTGACGAAGCCGCGCACCGGGTCGCCCGGCAAGGGCTGGCAGCAGCGCGCCAGCGTGGTGAGCAGGTTGCCGATGCCTTCGATGCTGAGCGCGCTCTGGTCCCGCACCGCCTGGCGTGGCTGCGCGGCGCCGGTGGGCGGCGGTGGCGCGGCGGGCGCCGGCGCCGCGGCCTCCTGCAGCACACGGGCAATCTGCCCCGGCGCGACTTCGCCCAGCGCGAGCGCGACCAGCAGTTCGTCGTGCGTCTTCAGATGGAAATGCGCAGGCAGCTTGCCGATGTCGGCGGCCGGCAGGGCGAGCCGCTTAATCTCCTTTTCGAAGATCGCGCGGCCCGCCGCGAGATTCGCGTCGTGCGCGATGCGGCGGAACCACGTGCGCACCTTCTCCTTCGCGCGCGAGGTGTGCAGGTAGCCGTGGTGCGACGAGAGCCAGTCGCGGCTGGGTTCCGCCACTTTCGCGGTGAGCACTTCCACGCGGTCGCCGCTGGTCGGCTGGAAAGTCAGCGGCACGATGCGCCCGTTGACCTTCGCCCCGCGGCAGCGATGCCCCACTTCGGTATGCACGTGATAGGCGAAATCCAGCACCGTCGCGCCGCGCGGCAGGTCCACCACCTCGCCCTTGGGGGTGAGCACGTAGACGCGGTCTTCCAGCAGCTCGGTCTGCAGCTCGGCGGCGAGGTCGCCGTCGCTGTCGGGGCGCGGCTCCAGCAGGCGGCGCATCCAGGCGATCTTCGCCTCGAACTCGCTGTCGCCTGCGCCGCCTTCCTTGTAGCGCCAGTGCGCGGCGACGCCCAGTTCGTTGATGCGGTGCATCTGGTGCGTGCGGATCTGCACTTCCAGCGTCTTGCCGCGCGGGCCGATCACCGCCGTGTGCAGCGAGCGGTAGTCGTTGCCCTTGGGCCGCGCGATGTAGTCGTCGAACTCGCCCGGCAGGTGCGGCCACAAGGTATGCACCACGCCCAGCGCGCCGTAGCAGTCGCCGATGGAGTCGACCAGCACGCGCACGGCGCGGATGTCGTAGAGATCGGAGAACTCCAGCGCCTTGCGCTGCATCTTCTTCCAGATCGAATAGATGTGCTTGGGCCGCCCGGCCAGTTCTGCGCGAATGCCTGCGGCCTCCAGCGCGCCATGCAAGGTCGCCAGCGATTCGCGGATGAACTCCTCGCGGTCCACGCGGCGCTCGTCGAGCAGGCGCGCGATGCGCTTGTAGGTATCCGGTTGCAGGTAGCGGAAGCTCAGGTCTTCCAGCTCCCACTTCAGCTGCCAGATGCCCAGGCGATTGGCCAGCGGCGCGTGGATGTCGCGCGTGAGCCGCGCGAGCGGCTGGCGCTCGGCATCAGGCAGGCTGCTGGCCGCGCGCATGCGTGCCAACTGCCGTGCGAGCAGGATGAACACCACACGCAGGTCGCGGATGATCGCCAGCAGCAGGCGGCGCAGGCCCTCCGCGCCGTGGTCGGCGCCGTGTTGCGCATGCAGCGCCCACACGCGCTCGGCCGCCACCTGGCCGCCGACGAGCCGCTGCAATTCCGCGGGAAGCTGCGGCTCGCGCAGCGCCCACAGCGCGGGATCGATGCGCGACACCTCGAACCACAGCGCGGCCGCCTGCGTCTGGCTGTCGCAACCGAGCATGGCCAACAGCTCCAGCACGTCGACACACTCAACCTGGCTGATCGGCAGCAGCGCGCAGGTATCCAGCGCCTCGCCCAGCACGGGCGGCACGCTGCCGGCGCGTTCGCGCCACTCGGCCAGACCCGAGCTTGCGTTGAGGGCGGCTTGAACCATACGCCTATTCTAGGGCCTGTTAACGCTATTCGCGTGGCACGCGTATGAACCCGCGGTTCATGCCGTGTATGCTGCGCCCGCGATGTTCCATTCCCGTTGATCCCCAAGAGGATTGCCCCATGCGTCTGGCCCGCCTGTTGCCGTTGCTGATGAGTGTCGCCCTTGCCGTTCCCGCGCTTTCCTTCGCCGCCGATCAGTACGTGCCGCTGCAGCAGCGCATGACGCCCGAGGAATTCAAGGCGGCGGGCCTGGACAAGCTGTCGCCGGACGAGCTGAAGAACCTCGACGCCTGGCTGAGCGGCCACGGCAAGGTGGTCACCAAGATGGTCGACGAGAGCGGCAAGCCGGTGTTCTATCCCAGCAGCGAGAAGGCCGGCCCGGTGAGCGGCCACGTGCAGGGCCACTTCAATGGCTTCAACGGCAACGGCCAGTTCACCCTCGACAATGGCCAGGTGTGGCAGCAGGCCGACTCCACCAAGATCGCCTGCCTGAGCGCCGACAATCCGAAGGTGACCATCCGTCGCTCGCTGATGGGCAACTGGATGATGGCCGTGGACGGTTGCAGCGACAACGCCACCGTCAAGCGCGTGAAGTAACGCGCGAGTTGTCACCGCGGGAGCGCACGGCTGCGCTCCCGCGGAAGATCAGGCGAGGTTCTCCAGCGCGCGGGTCAGGCGCTTGGCCGATACCGGCTCCGGCGTCTTCAGTTCCTGCGCGAACAGGGACACACGCCATTCCTCGATCAACCAGCGCAATTCGTCAAGGTCGGCGGTTCCCGCCGCGCGATGCTTGAGGTAGTCGCGCCAGAACGGCAGCACCTGCAACATGCGCTGCTGGTCCTTGGCCGGGTCCTGCCGCAGGCGCTCGGCGCGCAGGCGCATGGCCTTCAGGTAGCGCGGATAGTGCGCCAGCCGTGACGTCGGCAACTCGCGCAGAAAACCCGGCGTGAGCAGAGAATCCAGCTGCTCGCGCAGATCGTCGTAGCTGGCCCGCGCGAATCCCATCAGGGGCGGTTGCAGCCACGGCTTGAGCTCCGCCTGCGCCTCGATGATGGGCTCGGCCAGCTTCAGGCGTTCCACCGCCGCGCCGAACAGCTCGCGCGCCGCCTGCGTGTGCAAGGCCTCGAACGCACCAGCGGTACGCACGTCTAGCGCGTGGCGTTCGAGCAGATCCTGGAAGCCGCCTTCCACCAGGTCCTCGCGCAGGCCGTCCACGCCACCCAGCGGCGCGTACTTCAGCGCCAGGGGATTGCCCACGGGCACGCGCCGACGCGCCTGCTTCATGTCGCTGGCCAGCGCATTGCGCAGCAGGCGGATCACGCCCTGCACGTGCGCCTCGCGCGCCTCGTCGCTGCGCTCGAACACGCGCAACGCCACCGCGTCGCCCAGGTCGACCAGCGCGGGGAAGGCCTGCAGCCCGCCAGCGGAGCGGACCTGGGCGGGAATGGCTTCGAAATCCCAGTTGGCGACGTCTTCGCGGGTCAGCTCGATGTCGGTCTTGCGCGAGAAGGCTTCGCGCGCCTGCCCTTCCCACTGCGCGCGCATCGCGGCCAGGTCGCGGCCGGTGGCCAGCGTCTTGCCGTTCTCGTCGTGCAAGCGATAGCGCATGCGGAAATGCGCCGGCAACTCCACGGTATCGAACTCGGCCGCCGAGATGTCGACGCCCGTGGTGCGCTTGAGGAACAAGGCCAGTGCCTTCGCCAACGGCTCGTCACGCGGCGCTTCGGCTTCGACGAACGCACGCGCGAAATCCGGTGCGGGCACGAAATTGCGGCGCAGCGCCTTGGGCAGGCCGCGGATCAGCTCAGCCACCTTCTCCGCCAGCAGGCCCGGCACCAGCCACTCGCAGCGCGACGCGGGCAGCGCGTTCAACATGGCGAGCGGCAGATGGAGCGTGACACCGTCTGCGTCATCGCCAGGCACGAAGCGGTATTCAAGCCGGTACTTCTGCGATGGCATCTCCAACGAAGCGGGGAACGCCTTGGGATCAAGCCCGGCGCCACCGCTCATCACGTCGTCGAGCGACCAGCGCAGCGCGGCCTGCTCCGCCGGGCGCGCCTTGCGATACCACGCGTCGAGCGCGCGGCTGTCCGCGACGTCCTGCGGCAGCTTGCCCTCGAAGAAGGCGACCAGCTCATCCTCGCTGCGCAACAGGCCTTCTCGGCGCTGCTTGGCCTCGATGCCGCGCGCGTCTTCCAGCACGCGCTGGTTGGCGCGCACGAAATCGGTGCGCGCGTCGATATCGCAGCGCGCGAGAGCCTCGCGCAGGAAGATCTCGTGCGCGAGCGGCGGATCCTGCTTCTGGAACGTCACCGGTCGACGCTCCACCAGCGTGAGGCCGAACAGGCTCACCTGTTCGTACGCCACCACGTGCCCGCGCTTGCGCGACCAGTGCGCATCGCGACAGGAGGAACGCAACAGGTGGGCCGCCTGCTGTTCGATCCACAGCGGCTCCACGCGGGCGCACATCATGCCCCACACGCGTCCGCCGACATCGAGAATCTGCGCGGCGAAGATCCAGTTGGGCGGCACCTTGGACAACGCCGAGCCCGGAAACACCTGAAAACGGCGTTCGCGCGTGCTGCGGTAGACGCCCTTTTCGTCTTTGTGGCCGACCTGCGTCGGCAGGCCGGCGAGCAGGCTGCGGTGGAGGGCCTCGTACTGCTGCGCCGCTTCGTCACCTTCACTCCCTCTCCCCGCTGGGGAGAGGGCTGGGGTGAGGGGCGGGTGCTCGCGGGAAGGTTGCCTATCTCGTTTATTCGGGACAGCAACCGCCTTTTTCTTTGCAGACTGCGGCGAGGCTGCCCCCTCTCCCCGACCCTCTCCCACAGGGGGAGAGGGAGAAGTGCCGGCGTCGAGCTTCCACCCCAACTCCTGCACCACCAGCAACAACTGCCGGTGCAGTTCGCGCCATTCGCGCATGCGCATGAAGCTGAGGAAATGGCGCGAGCACCAGTCTCGCAGTTTCGACTGCGTCAGTTCCTCGTGCGCGTTGCCGTATTCGCGCCAGAGATTCAGCACGCCAACGAAGTCGGATTTCGGATCGGCAAACGCCGCATGCGCCGCATCGGCCTGCTGCCGCGCATCCGCCGGGCGCTCGCGCGGATCCTGGATGCTGAGGAAGGACACGATGGCGAGCAGCTCGCGCAGGCTGCGCCGCTCGTTGGCCTCCACCAGCATGCGCGCCAGCTGCACATCGATGGGCAACCGGGCGACGGTGCGGCCGATGGCCGTGAGCTTGCGTGCATCGTCGATGGCGGAGATTTCCGCCAGGCGGCGATAGCCGTCCGCCACCACGCGCGGGTCGGGCGCATCGAGGAACGGGAACTCGTCCACCTCGCCCAGCTGCAACGACAGCATGCGCAGGATGACGTTGGCCAGCGACGAGCGCAGCAGTTCGGGATCGGTGTAGGCCGCGCGGCTTTCGTAATCCGCCTCGTCGTACAGGCGATAGCAAATGCCCGGGCCGACGCGGCCGCAGCGGCCCTTGCGCTGGTCCGCCGCCGCCTTGGACACGGGCTCGATATGCAGGCGCTCGAGCTGGCTGCGCTGGCTGTAGCGCTTGACGCGGGCCTGGCCGGAATCGACCACATAGCGGATGCGCGGCACCGTCAGCGAGGTTTCCGCCACATTGGTGGCGAGCACGATGCGCCGCTTGGGTCCGGGCTTGAACACGCGATCCTGGTCGCCGGCGGAAAGCCGCGCATACAGCGGCAGCACTTCGGTTTCGCGGTATTGGCGGCGCGACAGCACCAGATGCGCGTCGCGGATCTCGCGTTCGCCGGGAAGGAAGATCAGCACGTCGCCGCGCGGATCATCATGAGTGATCTCATCCAGCACCGCGGCCACATGATCGGCACCGCCCTGCTGCAGATCGCCGGCCCGCTGGCCGCGCCGCGCGGCCACCTCGTCCACGGAACGCCAACGCACTTCCACGGGATAGGTGCGCCCTTCCACCGACACGATGGGCGCGTTGCCGAAATGCTCGGCGAAGCGCGCGGTATCGATGGTGGCGGAGGTGACGATGATCTTCAGCGACGGCCGCTTCGCCGCCAGCCGCTTGAGATAGCCGAGCAGGAAGTCGATGTTGAGGCTGCGCTCGTGCGCCTCGTCGATGATGATGGTGTCGTACGCGCTCAGCCACGGATCGCCCTGCGTTTCGGCGAGCAGGATGCCGTCGGTCATGAACTTGACCAGGGTGCGCTCGGACACCTGGTCGTTGAAGCGCACCTGGAAACCGACCTGATCGCCCAGCGGCGTGGCCAGCTCCTCGGCCACGCGTCGCGCGACGGAGCGCGCGGCCAGCCGGCGCGGCTGGGTGCAGCCGATCATGCCGGCCTCGCCACGGCCCGCAGCCAGGCACAGCTTGGGCAACTGGGTGGTCTTGCCCGAGCCGGTTTCGCCGGCGATCACCACCACCTGGTGCTTGCGGATCAGTTCGACGATCTCGTCGGCGCGCGCCGTGATGGGCAGCGACTCGTCCAGGCGTATCGCCGGCTTCGCCTCGGCGCGCGCCTTGCGCCGGGCCACGGAGGCATCGATGTCCGCGCTCAGCGCGGCCAGCTTCTTTTCGTCGAAACGGCGCGTGAGTTCGCGCCACCGGCCAAGCAAACGGCCATAGTCGCGGCTGGAAACATCGTCGAGCGCCTGGCGCAACGGACGCAGACGCGCGTCGGTGGAGGCGGCGTGGGGTGCAGTCGGGGTCATCGGACCGCACATGATAGCCGGTGTGGGGCTTTGCAAGCGCTGGCTTCACTCGCGCCCGCACATCGACCGGAATGACCGCATCGCGCCGGGCCATAGCTCCCGGCTATCGCCGGCATCGGAAGGATTCATTTCACCGAACGCAACCCGCTCACTACCCTGACCGCATGTTTCCCCACGATTCCAAGGAGTACGTCATGGCCATTTCCATCGGCATCGCCAAGAAGGACCGGGAGCAGATCGGCGAGCACCTGTCCAAGCTGCTGGCGGACACCTATTCGCTGTACCTCAAGACCCACAGCTTCCACTGGAACATCACCGGGCCGCATTTCAACAGCCTGCACACCATGTTCGAGACCCAGTACAACGAGCTTTGGCTGGCCGCCGACGAGGTGGCCGAGCGCATCCGCACGCTGGACGTGTTCGCCCCGGGCTCCTACAGCCAGTTCGGCAAGCTCACCTCGATCAAGGAGGAAGCCGGCGTGCCCGACTGGAAGGACATGGTCGGGCAACTGGTCGAAGGCCATGAAATCGCCGCCCATACCGCCCGCCAGGCCATCAAGGTGGCCGACGGCGCCGGCGACGAGGGCACGGTGGACATGGTGACCGGCCGCCTGAAGGAGCACGAGAAGACCGCCTGGATGCTGCGCTCGCTGCTCAAATAAGCATCAGTCGGCACGCGCGGCCCGCCCGTTTCCGGGGCGGGCCACGATACCGACGCCCGCCATCCTCACGGCTTTTGAACAACTTCGCCTTTCCGGCGCGAAACCGCCGAAGGGCTGACCTCGGGCTGACCATCGGCCGGCCTCTTTATTGAGCGAAAAGCGCTCCGTGGTTAAGCTCAGCGGGCTTTTCGGCCTCGTGTGAGGCAGCCACGGGGATCGTTTTGAGCACGTCAAAGAGTGTGTCTTCATCTTCCAGCCACGACAGCCGGCACCCGCTGCTCGCCGCCGTGCTGCTCGCCCTGATCGTGGCGGCCATGAACATCGGCCTCTGGTGGTGGAGCAATCTGCCGAACGGCCCCGAGGACTGGAAGGGACCCATTGGCGGCTTCGCGCTTTCCGCGTTCCAGCGCTACCAGAACCCGCTGAAGAACGATTTCCCCTCCGACGACGAGATCGACGGCGACCTGAAGCTGCTCAAGCGCTACACCTCGCGCATCCGCACCTACTCCACGCTGGAGAATCCGCAGGTCTACCGACTGGCCGAGAACGAAGGCCTGCAGGTGATGGCCGGTGCGTGGATCGACCGCCGCCTGGACAACAACGAGAAGGAAATCGAGACGCTGATCGCGCAGGCGCGGCGCTACCCCAATTCGATCAACCGCGTGATCGTGGGCAACGAGGTGCTGTTCCGCAACGACATCCCGCCCGAGCAGCTGATGGCCTATGCCGACCGCGTGCGCGCGGCCATCCATCAGCCGGTGTCCATCGCCGAGCCGTGGCACATCTGGGCGAAATACCCGGAACTGGTCGACCACGTGGACTTCATCACGGTGCACCTGTTCCCCTACTGGAACGGCATCGCCGCCGTGGGCACCGGCAAGGACGGCGACCGCTTCCCCGCCATCCAGGATGCGCTCAACAGCTACAAGGAACTTCGCCGGCTGTATCCGAACAAACCGATCGTGATCGGTGAGATCGGCTGGCCGTCCAACGGTGACCGCTTCAAGTACGCCGACCCGTCCGTGTCGAACGAGGCGATCTTCCTGCGCACGTGGTTCAACGTGGCCAAGCGCGAGAACATCGACTACTACGTGATGGAAGCGTTCGACCAACCCTGGAAGGAAGCGCTGTCGGGCCGCACCGAAGCGTACTGGGGCATGTTCAACGCCGATCGCCAGCCGAAGTTCCCGTTCACCGGCCCGGTGACCGAGGACACCGCTTGGCCGTGGAAGGCGCTGGCCGCCAGCCTGCTCGCCCTGCTGCCGATGGTGTGGTTCGCCAGCCGCTACAGCCGCTTCAAGCTGATGGGCCGCTTCTTCTTCTGCGCGCTGATCCAGCTGGCCTGCGGCCTGATCGTGTGGTCGGCCACGCTGCCGTTCAACTTCTACCTGAGCTGGATCGACTGGACGATGCTGGTGCTGCTGTTCCCGGCACAGATCGCCATTCTCGCCATCCTGCTGATCAACGGCTTCGAGTTCACCGAAGTGCTGTGGCGCCGCAACTGGGTGCGCCATGCCGGCATGCTCACGCCGGACCCGGTGGAGAAGCAGCCGTTCGTGTCCATCCACCTGGCCTGCTACAACGAGCCCCCGGAGATGGTGATCATCACGCTCGACTCGCTGGCCGCGCTCGACTACGAGAACTACGAAGTCCTGGTGATCGACAACAACACCAAGGATCCGGCCATCTGGAAGCCGGTGCAGGAATACTGCGAGAAGCTGGGCCCGAAGTTCCGCTTCTTCCATCTGGAACCCTGGCCGGGCTTCAAGGCCGGCGCGCTCAACTTCGGCCTGAAGGAAACCGACCCGCGCGCCGACGTGGTGGCGGTGATCGACGCCGACTACGTGGTGCGCAAGGACTGGCTGGCCTCGCTGACGGGCTACTTCCACGACCCGAAGGTGGCCGTGGTGCAGTGCCCGCAGGCGCACCGCGACTTCGAGCACAACCGCTTCCGCCGCATGACCGCGTGGGAGTACGACGGCTTCTTCCGCATCGGCATGCACCACCGCAACGAGCGCAACGCGATCATCCAGCACGGCACCATGACCATGGTGCGCCGCTCGGCGCTGGAAGGCACCGGCGGCTGGTCTGAATGGACCATCTGCGAAGACGCCGAGCTCGGCCTGCGCCTGATGCACGCCGGCTATGAGCTGGTGTACGTGGATGAGCTGATGGGCGTGGGCCTGACGCCCGCCGACTTCAAGGCATACAAGAGCCAGCGCTACCGCTGGGCCTTCGGCGCCATGCAGATCCTCAAGGGCCGCTGGAACTGGATGACGCAGAAGGGCCCGCTGTCCGCCGGCCAGCGCTTCCACTTCCTCACCGGCTGGTTCAGCTGGTTCGCGGACGCGCTGCACCTGATCTTCACCATGATGGCGATCTTCTGGACCGCCGGCATGGTGGCCTTCCCCACCGTGTTCAGCCTGCCGATGCAGCTGTTCCTGATTCCGGTGATCGGCTTCTTCTTCGCCAAGGCCATCTTCGGCATCGTGCTGTATCGCGCGCGCGTCCCCTGCGGCTGGTACGACACGCTGATGGCCTCGCTGGCCAGCATGGGCCTGTCGCACGCCATCGCGCGCGGCATCCTGCACGGCCTGACGCGCGAGAAGACCTCGTTCGTGGTCACGGCCAAGAGCCGGCGCCTGGGCGGCAGCAATTTCGCCGCGTTCGCCCCGGTGCGCGAGGAACTGCTCATGGCCGTCGCGCTGGTGTGCTGCATCGTCGGCATGGGCCTGCGCTTCGGCACGCACTACGTGGAAGGCACGCTGTGGATGTTCATCCTGGGCGCGCAGTCCATTCCGTACGTGTCGGCCGTCATCGGCGCGTGGATCGCGCACCGGGCGGGCGACAAGGCGGGCTGATCCAGCCCGCCGGAAAGCTCCGGAGCCCGCAGATGCGCAGCACACGCCGCGCATCTGCGGGCTTTGTGCTTTTGGCGCCCTGGCGCCGTTCCATCTCACGCAGAGTGCATCAGACCATCCTCAAGTGGGCGCCACATTCATGAGCCGGCCTCGACCCATGCGCTAAGCTTGGATGGCACGTGTCCACGGCGCGTGCACGCCGTTTTTTCCAGGATGGAACCGCATGCGCCGACTCCGACGCCTGATACTGCTGCCCTTGCTGCTGGCCCCGTGGCTGGCGCACGCGGGCGTGCAACTGGTGGTGGATGGCGTGGAGGATCCGCTCAAGCTTGCCGTCAGCTCCGGCGTGGACATCGCGCAGTACGCCAATCGCGACGTGACCGAGGCGCAGGTGCGTCGCCTGTACGAGCAGTCGCTGGACCAGGCGAAGACAGCCCTTGAGCCGTACGGCTACTACGAAGCGAAGGTGCAGGGCCAGCTCGATCCCGTGGGCGAGAACTGGCGCGTCACCCTGCACGTCACGCCGGGCGCGCCGGTGACGGTGAGCGCGGTGGACATCAAGCTCGACGCCACGGCCGCGAAGATCCCGGCGATCCGCCGCGCGCAGCGCGCCATCGAGAACCTCAAGGGGCAGACGCTCAACCACGGCGAGTACGACTCCGCGCGCGACGCGCTCAGCGGAGCGCTCACCGCCAACGGCTTCCTCGACGCCAAGCTCGTCACGCATCGCGTGGACGTGAATCGCGGCGAGCGCAGCGCGGTGATCCATCTCGCCTGGGAAGCCGGCCCGCGCTACAAGTTCGGCGAGGTGCATTTCGACGGCTCGCAGTTCAAGGACGGCTTCCTGGAACGCTACGTGCCGTTCAAGTCCGGCGACTACTTCGCGCAGGACAAGCTGCTGCAGCTCCAGCAGGCGTTGAATGGGGCAGATTACTTTTCCGTGGTGAACGTGCTGCCTGATGTCGATACCAAGAAGAGCGGCGTGGTCGACGTGAAGGTGCAGCTGTCGCCGGCCAAGCGCACCATCTACACCGGCGGCCCGTTCATCGGCACGGATACCGGCTTTGGCGTGCGCGCCTCGATGGAACGTCGCTGGGTGAACCGCAGCGGCCACAAGTGGAAGAACGAGATCATCCTCGCGCAGAAGCTCAAGACGCTCTCGACGCTGTACACCGTGCCCATGCCCGGCTCCAACCAGCGCAGCTTCAACTACGGCGCCACCTATCGCGATTCGAACACCGACACCTCCAAGTCCAAGACGCTGGAACTGGTGGCCAACGAAACGCGCCAATGGCACGGCTGGGTGCGCACCATCGGCGTGCATGCGCTGGACGGCACCTTCACCGTGGGCCAGAAGGCGGGCGAGTCCGACAACACGCCGGGCCTGGAACACGGCCGCAGCAACCTGTTCTATCCGGAGGCCACGCTGTCGCGCAAATCGGGAGACAACCCGATCTTCGTGCGCAACGGCTGGTCGCTGACCTTCACCGCGCGCAGCACCGTCGGCTCGCTGCTTTCCGATGCAAGCTTCAGCCAGGTCACGGCCGACGGCAAATGGATCAATTCCTTCTGGGGCAACAACCGCCTGATCCTGCGCGCCTCGGCCGGCGCCACCTGGACCAACAACTTCGACGACCTGCCGCCGCAATTGCGCTTCTTCGCCGGCGGCGACCGCTCGGTGCGCGGCTACAGCTACCAGAGCATCGGTCCCGAGAACGCCTACGGCCGCGTGATCGGCGGCAAGAACCTGCTGGTGGGCAGCACCGAGGTCGAGCACTACTTCACGCGCCAATGGGGCATGGCGGCCTTCGTCGATGCGGGCAACGCGTTCGATGGCACCGATTACCGCCCGAAGATCGGCGCCGGCCTGGGCGTTCGATGGCTGTCGCCGGTGGGTATGATCCGGGTAGACCTGGGCACGCCGGTGCACAACCCGGACAAGCACGGCGTCGAGCTGCACGTCGTGATCGGCCCGGATCTGTGAGCAGCGCCATGACCGATACGACCGCACCTTCCACTCACGCACCGCGTCCACGCCGCCGCTGGCTGCGCTGGACATTGCTGTCGCTGCTCGCGCTGCTGCTGGCGCTGCTCGCCTTCGTCGCGTGGCTGCTGGGTACGCCTTCGGGCCTGCGCTTTGCGCTGGCGCGCGCGGAAGGTTTCACGCAGGGCCAGCTCAGCGTGCAATCGGCGGATGGGCGACTGGTGGGCCCGCTCGATCTCACCGGCCTGCGCTACGCCGATGGCAAGGGGTTGGATGTCAAGGTGGCGAAGGCGCACCTGGACCTGCGCGTACCCGCCCTGCTGCGCAAGCGGCTGCACGTGCTCGATCTGAACGTCGATAGCGTGGACGTCACCCTGCCGCCGAGCGAACCGGAGCAACGCGAAAGCGAAAGCAGCTTCTCCTGGCAACCTCCGCTGGACATGGTGCTCGATCGCGCGCACGTGGGCACGGTGAAGATCACGCAGGCCGAGCAATCCGTCTTCGCTTCCGATTCACTGGACGTCGCCGGCAGCTGGACAGGCGCTCGCGGCATCGAGTTGCGGCAACTCGCGCTGCGTGCGCCGGACGGCCATGCCGACCTCACCGGCAACATCGTGGTCGGCAGCACGTACAAGGGCGAGAGCAAGGCCAGCTTCGCCTGGACGGCCAGCGGCACCGAGTACGCCGGCGAGCTCGCCGCGCGCGGCGACGGCAAGCAGGCGCACCTCGACCTGCAACTCACGCTGCCCATGCCTGCGCGCCTGCAGTTGGACATGGCCCAGGGCGGGGATTACGCATGGCAGGCCACGCTGGATGCGCCACGCTTCGATCCCAAGCCATTTCTCGGCGAGAGCTCGCTCACTGGCCTGTCAGTCGCCATCACCGGCAAGGGCGATCGCCGCAGCGGCGTCGTCACCGGGCAGCTGGGCCTCAACGACTACCAGGTACAACTGCAGCCGCTGAGCGCACGCTTCAGCGACGACCTCAACACGCTGACGCTGGAACAGCTCGGCATCGCGTCGCCGCAGTTCAAGGGCAGCGTCAACGCGCATGGTGTGGTACAGCTCGCCGCCAAGCCCTTGAGCGCCGACCTCACGCTGGACTGGAAGGACGTGGTGCTGCCGCAAGAGCTGGCCGGCCAGCTGCTGATGAGCCACGGCACGCTCACCGCCAAGGGCTCCGCCGAACAGTTCCACGCGCAGGGCACACTCGCGCTCGGCCCGGAAAGCAAGCTCGCCGACGTCATGCTCGATCTGGACGGCACGCAGAAGCTCATCGACCTGCACGCACTGACCATCAAGCAACCGCAGGGCGATCTGCAGGCCAAGGGCACGTTGACCCTGCAGCCGGCGCTGGGCTGGCAGCTCGAAGCCACCGCCAACAAGTTCGATCCCGGGCATCTGCTGGCGAAATGGAATGGCTCGCTGGACTTTGACCTCGCCTCGCAAGGCAGCTTGCCGAAGGATCATCCGGACGTCACGGTGGAAATCCGCAAGTTCGACGGCCATCTGCGCGATCGCACCGTGCATGGCGATGGCAAGCTGCACCTGCCGCCCGAGGGCGTGGTGGACGGCAAGCTGCATCTGGTCTCCGGCGGCAGCGACGCGACCATCGACGCGAAGCCCGGCAAGGCCAACGACGTCAGCATCAAGCTCGCCATCGCCTCGCTGGGCGACTGGCTGCCGGAAGCCGCGGGCAAGCTGCAAGGCACCATCCAGGTGCGCGGCCTGTATCCCAAGCTCGCCGTCGACGCCAATCTGCAAGGCAACGCGCTGAGCTATGCCGGCCAGCATGTGGACACGCTGCACCTGCTCGCGAACGTGCCCGACATCGCCCATCCCGGCGGCAAGCTGGATCTGCAGGCCGGTGGCGTGAATGCGGGCGGCCTCGCTTTCACGCAGGTCAATGTGCGCGGCGACGGCACGGCGGAACGGCACAATGTCATGCTTTCCGCGCACGGCTCACCGCTGTCCACCGAGCTGGCCTTGAGTGGCGGCCTCAAGGGCTCGGCATGGAACGGGGCGCTCTCCACGCTCAATATCGACTTCGCCGGACTGCCGCGCTGGCGGCTGCAGCAGTCCACGCAGGTCTCGTACAACGATGGCGCGCTCAACCTGTCCGAGCTGTGCCTGACGGCCGGCGAACCACTGCTGTGCGCCGCCGCGAAGCAGGACAAGGCCGGCAACCTCGATGCCAGCTATCGCCTGCACAGCCTGCCCATCGCCTTGATCATGAGCGCGGTGAGCACGAGCAAGCAGCCCATGCGCGTGGAAGGTTCGCTCGACGGCAGCGGCAGCGTCCGCCGCAATACCGCGGGTGCGCTCACGGGCAACGCCTCCATCACCTCAGCGCGCGGCTCCATCGCCTATGCCGATCGCGCCGACCAGCCGCTGGTCACCTACGACAACCTCGCGCTCACGGCCCAGCTCAACCCGTCCAGCCAACAGCTCGAACTGCATGCGGGCCTGACCAACAGCGGCCGCGTGGATGGCCAGGTGACCATCAGCGGTGCACAGCAATCGCTGGGCGGCCACGTCGGCATCCACGTGAGCAACCTGCGCCTGCTGGAAGTCTTCACCACCGAAGTGGTGAACCCCAAGGGCGCCATGAACGGCGACTTCAACCTGGCCGGCACCGTGTCGCAACCGGCCATCAGCGGCCAGGCCAACCTCACCGATTTCTCGGCGGAAATTCCCGCCATGGGGTTGAAGCTCAACCAGGGGCAGGTAAGCATCGGCACCACGGACGCGCAGCATTTCCGCATCGACGGCACGCTGCATTCCGGCGACGGCAGCATTACCCTGGCGGGCACGGCGGCGCTGGGCGCGGACGCGCAAAGCGTGTTGACAGTGAAGGGCAGCAACTTCCGCGCGGTCGACATCCCCGCCGCGAAGGTGGCGATTTCGCCAGATCTGGCGGTGACGCACAACGACAAGGGCCTGGACATCACCGGCAGCGTCGCGCTCGACAGCGCCGACGTGAACCTCGACAAGCTACCCGGCGCGGGCGCCACCAAGGCGTCCTCCGACGTGGTCGTGGTGGACGAACAACAGCCGCAGGAAGCCGCCAGCCAGATGCCGCTCGCCGCCACGGTCACGGTGAAGCTGGGCGACAAGACCCATCTGGTGGGCATGGGCCTGGACGGACGGCTGCACGGCCAACTGGTGGTCAGCGAGCGCCCCGGCCGCGCGACCACGGGCCAGGGGCAGATCGATGTCAGCGGCACCTACAAGGCCTATGGCCAGAACCTGCAGATCGACCGCGGCCAGCTGCTGTTCGCCAGCACGCCCATCGACAACCCCGGCCTGAACATTCGCGCCATCCGCAAGCTCAACCCCAACGCCACCATCGACGACGGCCAGCAGGTGGGCCTCAACATCGCCGGCACCGCGCAACGTCCGGTGCTCACCGTGTTCTCGCAGCCGCCGATGGAACAGTCGGACGCCCTCTCCTACCTCATCACCGGCAAGCCGCTGTCGCAGGTCAAGGGCGGCGAAGGCAACATGGTCGGCGCCGCCGCGCAGGCGCTGGGTTCGGCCACCGGCAACCTGCTCGCCAAGAGCATCGGCTCGCGCCTGGGCCTGGACGACGTCGGCGTCAGCAGCAGCGACGCGCTCAACGGCAGCTCCGCCTTCACCGTAGGCAAATACCTGTCGCCGCGCCTGTACATCAGCTATGGCGTGGGCCTGTTCGATCCCGGCCAGGTCATCACCCTGCGCTACCACTTCAACGCGCGCTGGAACTTCGAGGCGCAGAGCGCGACGGACTTCAACCGCGCGTCGCTCAATTACCGCATCGAGCGTTAGGCCGGCGTAGCAGTCGACCCGCCAGGGCAGACCGCCTGTCAGCGCCGATAGCGCACGTACAGGCGCTTGAGCAGGTACAGCATGTGGCCAGCGATGCCCTTGTCCTGGGCCTGCAGCAACCGCGAATTTTCTTCGTACAAGCTCCGCAGCTGCGCATCGCGCTGGGCAATCAGCTGCCGCAGTTGCGCCACGTCAACCTCTGACAACGTGTATCCCGGCTGCACGCGCTCCGGCAGCTGGCCGTTGACGTAGTGCGTGGTGTGGCGGCCTGCCGTTTCCTGCTCAGGCCGTTCGGCACTGTAGAAATACAACGCCACCGATTTACGGCTGAGATGACGCTTGTCCTCGGGCTGGTCGATCGGATCGAATCCATGCCAGCTCTTTTCGTTGGTTTCGAAGATCACGCAACGGTTGAACAGCGGCGGCACCCGCACCTGCGGCGACGCATCGGCGTAGGGGTCCCGATACAGATCGAACATGCCGCCCCATGCCGGATCCCACTCATGGTTGAGGTAGACGATCAGGTTCAACCGCCGGTGCCAGCGCTCGCTGGGGTGGTAGTTGAAATCGATGTGCGCCTGCAGGCCTTGCCCGTGGCGGTTCTCATGCGTGCCGCCACCCAGATAGAACGGATCGTAGATAAGCTGCTCGATGCCAGTGATGCGCCCGACGAAGTCGAGGAATTCCCGGGTCTTGATCACATCGTCCAGCTGCCGGTAGACCTCGCCCAGGCCTCGCACGCGATCCACCGTCGACTTGCCGCCCGGCCGGCCATCGTCGCCGATGAAGTTGCCGCTTTCGAAGGACGGAAACGATGCCAGCAGCGCATCCGCCACTTCCGGAACCAGGAAGTCGTCAATGATGACGTGCCGAAAGGGCTGGGCGGACGCGAAACGGGTTTGCCAGTCGTGCTCGCGGGCAAGCACGTCGCTGTTGACGAGAGAGCGGAGACCTTGCACTTTTTTCCTTCCCTGGCTGCGCGCGTATTCAAATTCCAGTCCGCAAGCCTACCGCATCCACCGCAAGTTTCAGCACACCGGACGCCGACGTCGCACCCATAGGCCATAGGTCATACCCGCGACAGGTGGCGGTGAGACTATCGTTACTGCTTTCCCCTACCTGGAGACCCGCCCATGCGGAAACTTCGTTGGATCCTTACGGCGGCGGCGATGACCACCACCTGCACGCTGGCGGCCGCGGCGACCCAGCCCGCGCCGGCCCACACCTCGGCACGCAGCCCCAGCGGCATCGACCTGGCTGGCATCGACCACTGCGTGTTGCCGGGCAACGACTTCGACAACTACGCCAACGGCAACTGGAAGAAAACCGCCGAGATCCCGGCCGACCGCTCCAGCACCGGCATCTTCCTGGAAGTGTTCCAGAAGGCCGAGAAGCGCAATGCCGACCTGATCCAGGCGGCAGGCAAGAGCAAGCCGGCGGCAGGCACCAACGAACGCAAGATCGCCGACTACTACGCGGCGTTCATGGACGAGGCCACCATCGAGAAGCGCGGCCTGGAACCGCTGCAGCCCGAGCTGAAGGCGATCGACGGCATCAGCAGCAAGGCCGACCTGGCCCGCGTGCTGGGCGAGGGCCTACGCGCCGATGTGGACCCGGTGAACGCCACCAACTTCCACACCGAGCACCTGTTCGGCCTGTTCGTATCGCACGGCCTGCAGGATGCCTCGCGCAACATCCCTTATCTGCTGCAGGGCGGCCTGGGCATGCCCACGCGCGACTACTACCTGTCCAGCGACAAGGCCATGGTGGACACGCGCGGCAAGTACCAGGCGTATATCGCCGCCTTGCTGAAGCAGGCCGGCGTGGCCGATGCGGATGCAAAGGCCAAGGGCGTGCTCGATCTGGAAACCAAGATCGCCAAGGCGCAGGTCGACATCGTCGACAGCCAGGACATCCACAAGGCGAACAACCCGTGGGCGCTGGATGCGTTTGCCAAGAACGCGCCTGGCCTGGACTGGAACACCTACTTCAAGGCCGCCAGCCTGGACCAGCAGAAAGTCGTCGACGTGTGGCAGGTGCCGGCCATCAAGGCGCTCTCCGCACTGACCGCCAGCGAGCCGCTGCAAGCATGGAAGGACTACCTCACCTTCCACGCGCTCAACGAAAGCGCATCGCTGCTGCCCAAGGCCTATGCCGATCTCAACTTCGGCTTCTATGGCCAGACGCTCTCCGGCACGCCCAAGCAGCGCGACCGCTGGAAGCGCGCCGTGGCCAGCACCAATGTCGCCCTGGGCGACGCGGTCGGCCAGATCTACGTGAAGGAATACTTCCCCGCCTCGTCCAAGCAGCAGGTCGAGCAGATGGTGAAGAACATCCTCGCCGCGTTCGATGAGCGCGTGGACCACCTCGACTGGATGACTCCCGCCACGCGCCAGAAGGCCAAGGCCAAGATCGCCAGCATCCGCGTCAGCGTGGGCTATCCGGAAACCTGGCGCGATTACGCCAAGCTCGACATCCGTGCCGACGACGCGCTGGGCAACCAGCAGCGCGCCGAGAAGTACGAATACGAACACCAGCTCGCCAAGCTCGGCCAGCCGGTGGATCGCGGCGAATGGTGGATGACGCCTCAGACCGTCAACGCGGTGAACCTGCCGCTGCAGAACGCGCTGAACTTCCCCGCCGCCATTCTCGAAGCGCCGTTCTTCGATCCGAAGGCGGATCCTGCCGCCAACTACGGCTCGATCGGCGCGGTGATCGGCCACGAGATCAGCCACAGCTTCGACAACCTCGGCGCCGAGTTCGACGCGCAGGGCAACCTGGCCAACTGGTGGACGCCGGAGGACCAGGCGCATTTCAAGGCGGCGGGCCAGAAACTGGTCGAGCAGTACAACGCCTATGAGGCGCTGCCGGGCCTGCACGTGAACGGCCAGCAGACGCTGGGCGAGAACATCGCCGACGTGTCGGGCCTGACCATCGCCTACATCGCGTATCACAAGTCGCTCGGCGGCAAGCCGGCACCGGTGATCGATGGCCTGACCGGCGACCAGCGCTTCTTCCTCGCCTTCGGCCAGAGCTGGCGCGAGAAGATCCGCGATGCGGCCATGCGCCAGCGCGTGATCGGCAACGAGCACGCACCGGGCCGCTTCCGCGCGCAGACCGTGCGCAACCTCGATGGCTGGTACGACGCGTTCCAGCCCAAGGCAGGGGAAACGCTGTATCTGGCGCCGGCGGATCGCGTGAAGATCTGGTAACGGATTGCCGATGCGTTGAAACGAAAAGCCACGCCTTGAGGGGCGTGGCTTTTCATGCGACCGGCCATGGCATCTATTTGGGCAAGCCCAGCACCGTCATCCCTGCGAAAGCAGGGATCCAGTGCCTTTAATACGTAGGGCTAGAACGAAAGACGCTGGATCCCTGCTTTCGCAGGGATGACGGTGAGGAAGGCCACAGCGCGCGGAGAATGTAAGCACGCAATCAAGACGCTCTAACCGCTCTGGATCACCCGCGTCATGAACACACTGAACGGGTCATCCACGTAGTCTCCGAACGGTCCGCAATACGTGAAACCGAAGCGCGCATACAGCTGCCGGGCCGGCTCGAATGCGGCGGGCGCGCCGGTTTCCAGGCTCAGGCGCTGATAGCCGCGGCGTGCGGCCTCGTCGAGCAGGTGCTGCAGCATCCGCGCAGCCACGCCTTTGCGGCGATGCCGGTTCGACGTGCGCATGGACTTGATCTCGCCGTGCGTGGCGTCGAGTTGACGGATCGCGCCGCACCCCAGCAGTTCGCCGTTCTCCCACACGGTCCAGAAGGTGATCTCGGGCTGGCGCAGGCGTTCCAGGTCGAGTGCGTGGATGCTCTCCGGCGGCGACCATTGCGCCATGTCGTCGAGATGCTCCTGCAGCAGTGCAGCGACCGCGTCGCTGCGAAGGTCATCGACACGAATATCCATGAGCTTGCCGCCTCCGATCATCCGCTAGAGTTAAACCCGCCCCACGACGGGCGCGCGTCAGGCGATGCCAAGACCTTCGATGCCGACGATGTCGTGCGCATCGAAACCGGCCATCTCCGCAAAGCGTTGGCCGCGATCGGCATAGTCGTGGAACTGGTCGAAACTCGGCGCGCCCGGCGACAACAGGATGGTGCCGCCCGGCGGCGTCAGCGCGCGCGCGCGCGCCACGGCGGTGGCCAGGTCCGTCGTTTCTTCCACCGTCACGCCCGCCTCGCGCAGCGCGCGCGCGATGCGTGGGCCGTTGGAGCCCTGCGCCACGATGGCATGCGGCGCATGCGCCTTCATGGCAGCGACGAAGTCATGCCAGTCCAGGCCGCGATCATGGCCACCGACGATGACCGTGACCGCCTGCCCCACCAGGCTGCCCAGCGCGGCCAGCGTCGCCTGCGGCGTGGTGCTGATGGAGTCGTTGATCCAATGGAAACCGTCGTGCTCGCCCAATGGCTGCAGGCGATGCGGTAGCGGGCGGAACGTGGCGAGTGCCGGAGCGGCCTTCACCGCGTCGAAGCCCATGGCCTCCAGTGCCGCGAGTGCCGCGCAGGCGTTGAGCGCATTGTGCTCGCCCGGTGCGCGCAATGCGCTGGCGTCGAAGACCGGTCGCGTACCACGGCCGATGAAACCGCCGGCCACATGCCAGCCATCCTCGCTGCCGAACACGATGCGATGGGGATGGCCGGCCGTGCGTTCCAGCAAGGATGCCTGCGTGGCGTTGACCAGCAACTGCGTCGACACGCTCGCCAGCTTCAGCTTGTCCTCGATGTAGCGTTCGCGCGAACCGTGCCAGTCGAGGTGTTCTTCGTAGAGGCTGGTGATGACGCCAAGCTCCACCGGCCCCGCCTCGCCCGTCTGGAAGCTCGACAGCTCGATCGCCCATAGTTCGGCGGATTGGCCCAGCAGTTCCAGCAAGGGCATGCCGATATTGCCGGCCAGCGCCGTGCGCACGCCCAGGCTGCGCGCCAGGTGCGCGAGCAAGGCGGTGGTCGTGCTCTTGCCCTTGGTGCCGGTCACGGCGACCACGCGCGCGTGCGGGTTCTCGGCAAACCACAACGCCGTGCCCGATGTGACGTGAATGCCCGACTCGCGCGCCGCGAGCAGGGCGGGCTTGTAGGCGGAGATGCCGGGCGATTTCACCACCACGTCGAACGGTGCGAAAGCGACGGCATCGGGCTCCTCGCCGCGCACCGTCAGCGTCGCGTCGAAGGTCCTGGCTGCGTCCGCTTCTCCCACACTGCAGAACAGCGTGAGCGGCAATGCAGGCAGGCGCGAGCGGATGGCCGCAATGGCCGCCTTGCCTTCGCGCCCGAAACCCCAGATCGCCACCCGCTTGCCGGCGAAGTCGGCGATGCGCAGTGGCGAGTTCATGCTCACGCGAAGAACGCCAGCGCCGGCAGCAGACGCTTGGGAATGCGCTGTTCCTCGGACGGCTGCAGCCACGGCTCCAGCGCCAGCTCGTTCGCGTCGAGCTGCGGCAGGATCTCGCGGATAAAGCGCGCGACCAGCGTGTCTTCCTGCCATTCCGAGCGCTGGCTCAGCGCGTACATCGCGGCGCGCGCTTCCGCACCCTCGCCCACGCATTCGAACGGCTTGTGGTCCTGGTATTCCAGCAGCGCGTCGAAGCCCGGCGCGAGGTTTTCGTCATCGAGCAGGTTGCGCCCGAAGATGGACAACAAGCGCGGCTTGGCCAGGAACGGCGCCAGCGCCAGGAACACGAAATGGCACTTGGGGCACTGCCCGCACCAGCGATCCGCCGGCTTGGGACCGAGGATCTTGAAGTTGCGGTTGCAGCTGGAAAACACGTCGAAGTACGGCGTGAGCTTGGAGAACGCGCGCGTCACCGCCAGTTCGGAGAATGGACGCAGCAGCGAGCAGTAGTCCAGGTCCGCCGCGACGTGCTGGTGCAGCCAGTCGCTGAGCAACTGCTCGAAGGCGTAGCCCTTGCTCCATTGGTGGTTCACCTGCTGGCCTTCGTACTCCAGCGTGGCCGCTGAGGCAGAACGCTCGTTGGCGAAGGCCACGCTGTCGAAGCCGTAGAGAATCGCCGCCACGGCGAGGATGGCGGAGTTCACCGCCGTCACTGGGATATGGCCGTTCCACGCGCCAAGACGATTGAGCTCGAACAGCCCTGGCGCAAGTTCGCGCTGGATGTTGAGCATGGGCAGGCCGGTGCGCTCCGCGCACGCGGCGATCAGCGGCGAATTGCCGACCCACACGGCCGTGGCGTCGCCGCCGATGGACTTGATGGCTTCCACCGCCACCAGTGAATCCTTGCCGCCGCCGATGGGCACGAGGGTACGGTGCGGCAGGCCAAGCGCCTTCGCTTCCTGCAGCGTGGCGCCACCCCGAGGGAAGTTGATGCGACCACGCAGGTCCAACCCGTTGCGATAGGCGAACTCGGCCAGGCCGTGCAGGTACAGCGCATCCAGCAGGTCGGCGGTGCTGTCGTCCAGCGGGCCACCCGCCACCTCGATGCGTGGCGGCACGCCGGCCTTGTAGTAGCTCACGCCGGCGATCAGGTGCAGCAGTTTCAGCGCCTGGTCGAAGGCCGCCTGGTGACCGGCCGGCAGCGCCGGCGCGTTCGGAAAGCGCACGCGCTCGATCAGCTCCTCGCCATGATCGAAGGCGTACACCAGCTCCGCCACGCCATCGGCATAGCTGCAGCGCACGAAGCGGAATACCTGGGTCAGGCGGGGGTTGATGTTGGTGGTCACGCCTCAGTCTCCATTGCCTGCTCCCTCTCCCCTCCATGGAGAGGGTCGGGGTGAGGGGTCGGGGCTGGCCAAAGCCTCCAGAATCGCCTCTAGCACGCTGTCAGTGTTCTTCAGTACGTCATTGTTCCAGAAACGCAGGAGCTTGTAGCCGGTGGCTTGCAGCTCCAACGTCCGGTGTTCGTCATAGATCACCTGGTCGCCATGCTGGCCGCCGTCCAACTCCACGATCAGGCCAGCATCAGGACAGACAAAATCGACGATGTAATGGCCAATTTGATGTTGGCGGCGGAACTTCCAGCCCTGTAGCCGACGATCACGCAGGCGGTGCCAGAGCAACTGTTCTGCATCCGTTTGACCGGCCCGCAGGCTGCGGGCGCGATCTACATGCATGCGCTTCATCCAGAGCGCTCCTTCTGATACGTCATCGCGAGCACCCGCCCCTCACCCCGGCCCTCTCCCCGGAGGGGAGAGGGAGAAGTGAGGGACTGAGGTTTACTCCAGGATGATCTCTTCCGCCTCATCCCTGAGGTTGTACGGCGAGGACATCACCTTGCCGTAGGCGCCCGCCTGGGCCACCAGCATCACGTCGCCCTCCTGCGGCTCCGGCAGGCGGCGGTCGGTGCCGAGCACGTCGCCGCTTTCGCAGATCGGGCCCACCACCTGGAACAGCGCCGTGGCGGGCTCGTCCAGCCGCGTGAGGTTCACAATCTCGTGCCAGGCCTCGTACAGCGCGGGGCGGATCAGGCTGTTCATGCCCGTGTCCACGCCGAGGTAGCGGATCTGGCCGTTGCCCTTGCCCTTGGTCTGCGTGACCTTGGTGACGAGCACGCCCGCGTCGGCCACCAGATAGCGGCCCGGCTCCATCCACAGCTTGTAGTGCGGATAGGCTGCCTTGACCTCGCGCAGCACCTTGTCGAGCGCGGCGATGTCCAGCCGCGCCTCGCCCGGGTGCGAGGGCACGCCGAGTCCGCCGCCGATGTCCAGGAAGGTGACGCTGCCGATGCGCTCGGCCAGGCTGGCCAACTGGCCGTAGACCTCGCCCCAATGCGCGTCATCGAGAATGCCCGAGCCCAGATGCGCGTGCAGGCCACGCACGGTGACGCCATGCGTGTCGGCCAGGCGCAGGAAGGCATCCAGCTGTTCCACCGGCAGGCCGAACTTGCTGCCGCTGCCGCCGGTGCGCACTTTTTCGTGATGGCCGAGGCCGCGACCGAGGTCGAGGCGCAGCACCACTTCCTTGCCGCGGAACAGCTCACCCCAATTTTCCAGCTGGTAGAGCGAATCCAGCGACAGCGTGACGCGCGTGGTAAGCGCCCATGCGTAGTCCTCGCGTGGTGCGAAGTTGGGCGTGAACAGCAGTGGCGCGGAATCCGGTACCACCGCCATCACCGCCTTCAGTTCGCCCGGCGACACGCACTCGAAACCGAAGCCCTCTTCCGCCAGCGCCTTGAGGATGGCCGGATGCGTGTTGGCCTTCACCGCGTAGTGCAAGCGATCCACCGCCGCCAGCGTTTTCAGCTCGCGCGCCTGCTGGCGCACCGTGGGCAGGTGGTAGACGTAGCGCGGCGTGGCGCCCGCACCGATCTTGAGCAGATCCGCGCGACGCTCCTCGCGCCACCACGACGCGGCCGGCGGCAGTACCTCGCCGGTGCCGTACAGCGCCTGCCAGCTGGGACCGAACAGCGCGCTGTCGTCGGTGCGCAGCGCACCCGCCGTGATCAGCAGCTCGTGCAGATGAGGCAGCAGTTCGTCCACCACGTTCTCATCCACTACGAAGGTGAGGTTGAGGTTGTTGGACGACTGCGAAATCATGTGCACGCGCAGCTGGCCGAACTCCGCCAGCACGGTGGACAGCGTGTGCAGCATGGAGCGCATGCCGCGACCCACCAGGGTGATCGCCGCGCACGGCGCGATCACCTTCACGCGGCACACCTTGGCCAGGTCGCTGGCCAGCGCGGCGAGCGCGTCGGAGTCGAGCAGGTTTTCGGTGGGGTCCAGCGACACGGTCACGTTGGTCTCGGCCGAGCCGATCATGTCCACCGACAGGCCGTGCTGCTTGAACTGCGCGAACACGTCGGCGAGGAAGCCGACCTGCTGCCACATGCCCACCGATTCCATCGACACCAGGGTGATGCCCTTGCGCGCGCTGATGGCCTTGACGCTGGGCGCATGCTCGCGCACTTCCGGGCCGATCAGCGTGCCTTCCAGCTCAGGCCGGTTGGTGTCCTTGATCAGCAGGGGAACGCGCGGCTCGCGCAGCGGCGAGAGGCAGCGCGGATGCAGCACCTTGGCGCCGGTGGAGGCTATTTCCTGGGCTTCCTCGTAATCCAGTCGCTGCAGCAGGCGGGCACTGGGCACCTGGCGCGGGTTGGCGGTGAACATGCCCGCCACGTCGGTCCAGATTTCCACGCGCTGCGCCTTGAGCAACGCACCGAAGTACGAGGCGGAGGTATCCGAACCGCCGCGGCCGAGCAGCACCGTGCGGCCCTGCGATTCGCGCGCGATAAAGCCCTGGGTGATGAACACCTCGCCCAGCGCGGCGAGGCGCGCGTTCAGTGCCGGATCCGGCTTGGCCTCGACCATCGCCGAGAGCAGCTTGGTGCGCTCGTTCTGGTTGGGCAGCGCGATCGCCGAAAGGCAATCGCGCGCGTCCACCCACTGCGTGCTCAGGCCGCTGTGGGAAAGAAACGCCGCGCCCAGCGCGCTGGACATCAGCTCGCCGTGCGCCTGCACCAGCGCCGACCACGCCAGCTCGCCCAACTGCGACGGGCCTTCGTCGGCCAGCTTCGCCAGCTCGGAGAGCCGCGCGCCGAGGGTGTCCGGAACCGCCAGCTGCATGTGATCGAGCAGGTCGTAATGACGCTGGGCGATCGCCTTGGCAGCCTCGATGCGTTTGCCCTTGTCTTCCTGCGCGCACAGTTGTTTGAGTGCGTCGGTGATGCCGGTGAGCGCGGACACGACCACCAGCACGCGGGCGCCTTCGGCGCGGCGGCTGGCAACGAGCTCACGGATGTTCTGCCAGCGCGGCAGGGTAGCGACACTGGTGCCGCCAAACTTCATCACGATCCAGGATGCGTCGACAGGAAGCGACGCGGGGCTTTGCGGGTTCACGGGTACCTACGTGGGTGGTTGGGGAAAACAATCCCGGCAGTGTTGCGCCGCAGCAGGCGGAATGCAACCGCTGCGCGGGGATAAGCGTTTGGATGGCTAAATGCGGGGGCGTATGGGCTTGCCGCAGAGACTCCCTCTCTCCGCTGGGGAGAGGGAGCAACCTAGCCCCGCCGCTTATACCCCCTCACCGTCATTCCCGCCTTCGCGGGAATGACGGTGAGGGATGGCAGGCTTGTCGCGAGCACCCGCCCCTCACCCTACCCTCTCCCCAACGGGGAGAGGGAAAAAGCGTGTGGTGCTTACGCAACCACCACGGGAATCTTGCCAATGCGCGCCTGCCATTCCTTCGGACCTGTCTGGTGCACCGACGTACCCGCGGAATCCACGGCCACCGTCACCGGCATGTCCTTCACTTCGAACTCGTAGATGGCTTCCATGCCCAGGTCGGCGAAACCGACGACGCGCGAGGCCTTGATCGCCTTGGATACCAGGTAGGCGGCGCCGCCCACGGCCATCAGGTACACCGACTGGTGCTTCTTGATCGCCTCGATGGCGGCCGGGCCGCGCTCGGCCTTGCCGACCATGCCCAGCAGGCCGGTCTGCGCCAGCACCTGTTCGGTAAACTTGTCCATGCGGGTGGCCGTGGTGGGGCCGGCGGGGCCCACCACTTCGTCGCGCACGGGGTCGACCGGGCCCACGTAATAGATGAAGCGGTTCTTGAAATCGACCGGCAGCGGCTCGCCCTTGTTGAGCATGTCCACCATGCGCTTGTGCGCGGCGTCGCGGCCGGTGAGCAACTTGCCGTTGAGCAGCAGCACTTCGCCCGGCTTCCAGCTCGCCACTTCTTCGCGGGTGACGGTGTCGAGGTTCACGCGGCGGCCCTTGCTGGCGTCGTAGGTGAGCTTGGGCCAGTGTTCCAGCGACGGCGGATCGAGCGCGACCGGGCCCGAACCATCCAGCGTGAAATGCGCATGGCGCGTGGCGGCGCAGTTGGGAATCATCGCCACCGGCAGGTTGGCCGCGTGGGTCGGGTAATCCTTGACCTTCACGTCGAGCACGGTGGTCAGGCCGCCCAGGCCCTGCGCGCCGATGCCCAGCGCGTTGACCTTCTCGTACAGCTCGATGCGCAGCTCTTCGGCGCGGTTCTGCGGGCCGCGGGCGATCAGTTCCTGGATGTCGATGTGCTCCATCAACGATTCCTTGGCCAGCAGCATCGCCTTCTCGGCGGTGCCGCCGATGCCGATGCCCAGCATGCCCGGCGGGCACCAGCCGGCGCCCATGGTCGGCACGGTCTTGAGCACCCAGTCCACGATGGAGTCGGACGGGTTGAGCATGGCGAACTTGGACTTGGCCTCCGAACCGCCGCCCTTGGCGGCCACGATCACCTCGACGGTGTCGCCCGGCACGATGGACATGTTGATGACCGCCGGCGTGTTGTCCTTGGTGTTGCTGCGCTTGCCGGCCGGGTCGGCCAGCACGCTGGCGCGCAGCTTGTTGTCCGGGTCGTTGTAGGCGCGGCGCACGCCCTCGTTGACCATGTCTTCCAGCGACATCGTGGCGTCCCAGCGCACGTTCATGCCGACCTTGAGGAAGACGGTGACGATGCCGGTGTCCTGGCACAGCGGGCGATGGCCTTCGGCGGCCATGCGCGAGTTGATCAGGATCTGCGCCATCGCGTCCTTCGCGGCCGGCGACTCCTCGCGCTCATAGGCGGCGGCAAGGTTGGTGATGTAGTCGACGGGGTGGTAGTAGCTGATGTACTGCAGGGCGTCGGCGACGGACTGAATCAGATCGTCTTGCTTGATGGTGGTCATGGCGATGGCTTCGACTCCGGGGGCTACGGGCGTCGAAAACGGGGCTGTTGACGACGCATAACCCTTTTATTGTGCCGCAAATGGGCCTCGGGCCCGGAAATCGCCGCCAAGTCCTTATTTATGCGTCGGAAAAACGGCGCGGCGCCTGGCCCGTAGGCCAGAGGTTGTAGGCGCAATATATTGCGCATGCAAGGCAAGCGATGGCGCCATTTTCGCAATTTCTTTCGCAAAACAGCCACTTCCGGGATTTGACCGCCGGAGTTAGCTTTGACGGACCAGCGCGGGTTGTTGATCCAGGGGGCGGGCTGGCGTTTGGGGAGTGCGCACATCCGTCTGTGGCCATGCCGAAAAGCGTGCCGACGCGCAGGGGCGTCGTCATCAGCGCGGCCAGGGCCATATCTACCCTGGAGAAACCACATGCTCTCGACGTTGCATCGCAAGTCGCTCGCAGTCTCACTCGGCCTCCTGCTCTTCGGCGGCGCCACATCGGCGGCCATGGCGGCAGGCAGTTCGTCACCGGCAGACCTTGGACCCAGCAACACGAACGAGACCGTCAACGTCACGCTCGTGCTGGGGCTTCGCAATCAGGAAGCGTTGGAGAACTTCGTCTACAGCACGGTCACCCAGGGCAATCCCTCGTATCACCGCTTCCTGACGACGGCGCAGTTCGCCGACCGCTTCGGCGCATCGGCCAGCGACATCGCCAACGTGCAGGCCTTCATCAAGCAGCAGGGCCTCAAGCAGGTGGAACTGTTGCCCAATCACCTCGCGATCAAGGTCAGCGGCACGATCGGGCAGTTCAACAAGGCCTTCCAGACGTCCATTCATGATTACCGAGATGCTGACGGCAGCACGTTCCATCGGCCGAGTGCGACGCCGACGCTGCCCTCCTCCCTGTCGGGCACGCTGATCGTCGCCTCCGGCCTGAGCACGCAGGCGCGCTATCGCTCGCGCCGCGTGTCGGCCTTCCAGCCGAGCACGCCGGCTTCGGCTTCCACCATGAGCCCCATGGCGAAAACCGCCGCGGCGGCCGCACCCGCGACCACGCCCTGCACCGGCAACCCGACGGCAACTTGCACGCCGGGCTCGTTCACCGTGGGCGACGTGGCCAATCGCTACAACGTCAACCCGCTCTACAAGGCGGGCGTGAACGGCAAGGGTTCCACCATCGGCATCGCGACACTCGCCAACTTCGTGCCCGCCGATGCGTACACGTACTGGAGCACGATCGGTCTGGCGGTCAAACCCAACCGCATCACTCAGGTGCACGTGGACGGCGGCGGCGTGCTCAGCGGCCCTGCCGGCTCCGGCGAAACTTCGCTTGACGTCGAGCAGTCAGGCGGTCTGGCGCCGTGGGCGGACATCATCGTGTACGACGCGCCGAACACCGACGCCGGCTTCTTCGATGTGTTCAACCAGGCGGTGTCCGACAACAAGGTCGACAGCCTCTCGGTAAGCTGGGGTTCGCCGGAAATCTTCTACTTCCCGCAGTTGAATGGCGGCGTGGACTTCACCGACGAGCTGCGCGCCTTCCACCAGGTGTTCCTGGAAGCGGCCGCGCAGGGCATCTCGATGTTCGCCACGGCCGGCGACTCCGGCGCCTACGACACCGTGCGCGGATTGGGCGGCCTGCTGACCGACCCGGTACCGCCGCCGCTGACCGCGGATGCGCCAGGTTCCGATCCGCTCATCACCACCGCCGGCGGCACCACCGTGCCGTTTACCTACAGCTTCAGCGGCGGTCCCAAGGCCACGCTGGACAAGGAGCGCATCTGGGGCTGGGATTACATCGCCAGCTACTTCCAGAGCAATTTCGGCGTGGACCTCACGCCCGAGGTGTTCGCCACCGGAGGCGGCGGCGGGGTGAGCGTGTTCTGGCCACTGCCACGCTATCAGGCATTCACCTCCGGCATTCGCAAGAGCGAGAAGAAGCAGACGCTGTCCCTGCCGGCCTATGGCATCAACTACACGCTGCCGGCGAACTACAAGGGCCGCAACGTGCCGGACATCTCGCTCAATGCCGACCCGGAAACCGGCTACAGCTTCGTATCGTCCACCGATGGCAGCGGCCTGTTGACCTTCGAAGGCGGCACCAGCTTCGTGGCGCCGCAGCTCAACGGCATCAGCGCGCTGCTGAAGCAGGCCACGTATGGACGCATCGGTCTGTGGAATCCACAGATCTACGCCTTCCAGAATGTCTTCAGCTACGGGCCGTACTCGCCCTTCAACGACATCAGGGCCGGCGACAACTGGTTCTACCAGGGCGTGCCGGGATATGAACCCGGCGCGGGCATCGGCACGCTCAACGTGACCAACCTCGCGTTGTTCCTCTCGGTGTTCTAACGTAGTTCTACGCAACCACGATTCGCCACGCGCGAATGACTCAAAAATCCCGGCGAAAGCCGGGATTTTTTTCACGGGTCGTGCACCGCACAGCGCCTATGTTCCGCGCACAAAAATCGTCGACATACCAGCTACTTAAGTAGCCATCGGCCGACGTGTGGGGACACATGAAACGACGCACGCACGCCTGGTGGATCACCTGCTTCGCGCAGCTGTTGTGCATGGCGACGTGCACTGCTTCGGTGCGAACCACCACGCTGCAGTTGTCGGCGACCGTCGTCGACGAATGCAGCACGTCCCTTCCAACGCATATCGACGCGAACATCCACGAGCGCGCGCGTCCGGACGTCCATTGCAGCGCCCACACGCCGCACGCGATCGACATCGAAAGCGAGCACGGCGAGCCTGCCACCCAGGCGAGGCAACCCGACACCGCCATAGCAACGGTCACCTTCTAGCCGCACGCGGACAACGCGTGCCATCGCCACGTGGATCAAGGAGTCATCGCCATGCCCAGTCCGCGACACCTCACCACTCTTGCTGCCGCATCACTTGCCCTGGCCATGCCGCACAGCGGCTGGTGCGCCACCAAGACGGCGACATTCACCGTGCAGGCCACGGTGATCAGCGACTGCTCGATCATCAGCGCGCCCAATATCAATTTCGGCAACGTCGGCGTGATGGCCGCCAACCTCGACATCACCAGCACGTTGACGGTCAGCTGCACGCCGGGAACCACCTATACCTTGTCGCTGGATGGCGGTTCCGCGTCAGGTTCGACCGTGGCCAACCGCCTGATGGCCCAGGGCGCCAATACCCTGCAATACCAGCTCTACAGCGATAGCGGACGTACGCAGGTGTGGGGCATGACGCCGGGTACCGACACCACGGGAGGCACCGGCACCGGCAGCAACAGCGTCTACACGATCTATGCGCGCATGCCGCCGCAATCCACGCCACCCGTGGGCGTCTACACCAGCACCGTCACGGCGACCATCAGCTACTGATGCCGCGGCGCGCCATTGCGACCGCACGAACCTGATCGCAAACCTTCGACATCCACCTTCAGGGACAGCCCATGAAAGCCTCCATGCTTCCCCTTGCCGTCGCCATCGCCGCGATTTGCGTAGCCGGTCACGTCATCGCCGCGGATACGGTCAGCCTTCACGTCAAGCCCACCACCGTCACCCTGGCGCCCGGCCAGAACGCCGCGGTGATCACCATCACCAACGAGGGCGGCACGCCAGTCAATGCGCAGATCCGCGTGCTGGGCTGGGACCAGTCGCAGGACAAGGACCAGCTGAGCGAAACCAACAAGCTCGTCGCGAGCCCACCAGCCATCAACTTCGCGGCAGGACAAAGCCAGTCCATCCGCATCGTGCGCACGGACAAGTCGCCCGCCACGCATGAAGAGGCCTATCGCGTGCTGGTGGACGAAATCCCCGACAAGACCAGTGCGCCGCAGGTGGGCGTGCAACTGCGCATGCGCTATTCGCTGCCCGTGTTCGTGCAACCGAAGTCCGAATCGGCGCAGGGCAAGGTCGACATCAATGCACAGGTTCAAGGAAGCAACCTCGTGTTGACCGCGCAGAACAACGGCGCGGCCCACGCGCAGGCCGCCGATGTGATGCTCGATTACGGCGGCCAGGCGTCGACGCCTGTCGTCAAGGGCCTGCTGGGTTATGTGCTGCCGGGCAAGCGTATGCAATGGACGCTGCCCATTCCATCGAATGCCGCCGCACAGGGCAAGGCCACGCGCGTCACGGCCAGCCTCAACGGGCAGCCCGTGGAAGTGGCGCTGTAACGTCCGCCGTCCGGCTACGCAGGAGGCTGTATCGCCAACACGGAGCCCCAACGGGCTCCGCAGGTGCCGCGTAAAGGGATCGACCATCTATGGGATTTGTGTCGCGGACCGCATTTCGTCGCTGGGGAGCGCTATGCGGGCTATGCGGCCTCAGCCCGGTGAGCTGGGCGGCCATGGCGCAATCGGCACCAGACACGTCGCCCGCACCGGAACCCGCCAACGGCTCGTACTACCTCGCGGCATCCATCAATGGTCTCGACAAGCAGCTGATCGTCCGGCTGGATCGCATCGACGGTGCCTTCTACATCGGCGCCGACGAACTGCGTGAGCTTGGCGTGCTGACGGCGGGGCTTTCCTTCGACGACAACCAGCGCATCGCCCTGAGCGCCATCCCCGACCTTCGGTACACCTATCACGCCGATAGCCAGCGCATCGACTTCTCGCTTCCCGCTGATCGATTGCAGGCGGAGATGATCGGCTATCGAAACCCGCCGCCGCCCACGCCCACATCGGGCACCGGCCTCGAACTCAATTACGCCGCCAACCTGCAAGGCACGCGCGTGAGCTACACGCAGCGCAATCAGGCACAACGCCTGCTCGCGCCCGCCCTTGGCGCGGGTTATTACGGCAGCGCGCCGCCTCTGAGCGAAAGCGAAGCCGCGGCCGCCTATGACGCGCTCAACCGCACGCTGGACGTCGGCACGCAACTGACGTTCTTCTCGCCGCTCGGCCAGGTAAGCAATGCCGGATACACGACCGTGGAGAGCGGGCAGGTTCGCTATCTTCGCCAGGACACCTACTGGAGCTATGCATCGACCGACTCCCTGCTGACCTACACGGCTGGCGACCAGGTATCTTCCTCGCTGTCGTGGTCGCGCTCGGTGCGCCTTGGCGGCTTCAGCGTCGCGCACAATTTTTCCGTGCGCCCCGACCTGGTCACGTTCCCGGTGCCTGCCCTCGGGGGCAGTGCCGTCGTGCCGACCACGGTGGATCTGTACATCAACGGGCTACGGCAATTCTCCGGCGAAGCCAACGGCGGGCCGTTCCTGGTCAGCACGCCGCCTGCGCTCACCGGTGCCGGCCAGGCCTCGCTGGTCTATCGCGACGAACTGGGTCGCGAACTGCGTATCAATGAATCCCTGTACGTGGATTCGCGCCTGCTCGCGCGGGGCCTGTCGGAATGGTCGTTCGAGGCCGGATATCCGCGCCTCCATTATGGCGCGCGTTCGTTCGACTACGCGTCTCGCCCGGCGGCCAACGGCACCTGGCGATACGGCGCCAATGACCAGTTCACGCTGGAGGGTCATCTGGAACTCTCCAGCGGCCTGCACAATGTTGGCGCGGGCGGCCTGTTCTCGCTGGGCCGCTTTGGCGTGCTGAATGGCTCCGTCACCTTCAATCGCGGCAATACGTCGGGTGAGCAGGCCAGCGCGGGATATCAGTACGTCTCTCCTCGCTTCAGCATCGACCTGCAAGGCATCCGTACCTACGGAGACTACCGCGACCTCGGCAGCATGAGCGGCGTCAATGTGCCCCGGCGACAACTGCATGCCTCCGTGAGTGTGGCCATCACGCCCCGGCAGAACCTGTCGCTGACCTATGCGCGCCAGGACGCCTCGATTCTGGGCGGCTCACGCATCCTTTCCCTGGGCTACAACGCCACGGTGGGATCCCGCGTGAACGTCTTCGCCAATGCCTTCCGCGATCGCGACCAGCCGCACTCGGGAGGAATCTATGCGGGGCTTATCATCAACCTCGACCACCGCATCAGTGCGTCCGTCAGCGCCAGCCACTATGGCAGCGCCAGCACCCTGTCGACGTCCGCCAACCAGCCGATCGACTACGACAAGGGCGGCTTCGGATGGAACGTGCTGGGCGAAGGCGGCAACGGCGGCTATCGCCATGCGCTGGGCCGGCTGGACTACCAGAGCGACATCGGCAACCTGTCGGCCCAGGTCGAGCACTCGTCGTTCGCCAATTCCAGCTTCACCACGAGCTCGCTCTACGCGACCGGCTCGCTGGTATGGATGGACGGCGCCGTGCTGGCCTCGCGCCCGATCAGCGATGCGTTCGCCGTGGTCAGCACGGACGGCGTACCGGGCGTGCCGGTGCTGCGGGAGAACCGCGTGGTGGGCACGACCAACAGCGGCGGGCATCTGCTCATTCCCGACCTGCTTTCCTACAACAACAATCACATCTCCATCGACACCCTGGATTTGCCCGCCGACGCCGAGGTCAAAACCGATCAGCTCGAAGTGGCTCCCCGCACCCGTTCGGGGGTATTGGCGCGCTTTCCTATCAGCCGCTACCAAGGCGCTGTCGTGGTGCTTACGGACGAACAAGGTCAAGCGCTGCCCGTGGGCACGCTGGTCGACGTGAAGGACGAAACGGCACCACTGCCCGTAGGTTACGACGGCAAAGTGTTCATTCCGCACTTGCAACCGGGCGGCAACGAGATATCGGCCCGCGTCGGAGACGTCATGTGCAGCGCGCAGATCGCTTTCAGGCCCAGCGATGCCATGCACACCATCGGTCCATTCCCCTGCAGAAGGAACGCGACGCCATGAACAACGCGTGGCTTAACGGCTTGTTGTTGCTCATCCTGTTGGCATGGGGTTCGCCAAAGGCGTACGCACAGACATGTACGGCGACGTTTTCCAACGTCAACTTTGGTGCGATCAGCGTCGTCTCCCCCAATGCGAACGACGTTAACGCCAGCGCCGTGGTGAACTGCTCGGGTTTTGCAACAGCCTATGCGTATGTGTGCCTCAGCATCGCCCAGGAGGCTTTGCCAGGGCCCACGTCCACCAAGCTGGTGAATACGATGTACGTGGATTCCGCGCGCACCCAGGTCTGGGGAAGCGTGTGGGGCGGCCCCACGCAGACGTGGCTCACCGCCACCATTCCGCTGTCGGGCGGAAAAGGTAGCGCCACCATTCCCTACTACCCTCGCGTTCCGGGCAATCAGGCCAATGCTCCCGCGGGTAGCTATTCCTATACGTACAGCGGAGGTTGGACGGGTGTCCAAGGGTTTGGCTTCAATTCGGGCACGCCCGCGCCCTGCACATCCTCGACGCAGCAGTACGGCGTATTCACTCTCACTGTCAGTGCCGTCGTGACCACCGACTGCCTGATTTCGGTGACCAATATCGACTTTGGACAAGTGGGCCTCATCAACAACCCTGTCAACAGCACTGGCACCATCAACACAACGTGCACCGTGAATGCACCGTACAGCATCTCGCTGAGCGCAGGCCAAGGAGCGGGCGCCACTGTCAGCGCACGCAAAATGACACGCAGCGGCGGCAGCGATGTCCTGGCGTATGCCCTTTATACCAATGCAGCTCGCAACAGTCTCTGGGGCGATGGGACCAATGGCACGAGCACGCTGTCCTCCACGGGCACGGGCGCGACGCAGAGCAACACCATCTATGCCAGCGTGCTCGCGCCAGCCTCCGTTCCACCCGGAACCTACGTGGACACGGTGATTGCCACGATCACTTATTGAGCTCCGTTCACGGGCCCACCAGGGTGCCACTGACAAACCGCTTGGCCAAAGCGATAGTCATCTGGTGGGCTATGACGGAAAGGTGTTCCTTCCGCGCCTGCAGTTGGCCGGCAACCAGATATCAGCCCTCGTGGGAGACACCATGTGCAGCGCGGACATTCCATTCGGCAGCCATGACGTGATGCACACCATCGGCCCATTCACCTGCAAAAGGAATACCGCGCCATGATTCGTCCATGGTGGATTGCCGTTCTGGTGTTATCGCTTTGCATGATGGCGCCCGCTGCATGGGCACAGAGCTGCAGCGGAAGCATGGCCAACATGAACTTCGGATCATTCAGCTCGATATCGCCAGCCGGTGCAACCGCGACCGGCAACGTCAATATCAACTGCTCGGGCTTTGCCACGCCTTACGCCCGGGTCTGCGTCAGCATGGGGTTGCCCGCGAATTCCGGCACATGGTCCGCCCGCACACTACCCGGCCCTTCGGGGGCCACGCTGTCCTGGACGATCTATCAGGATGCCGATTTCACCAAGCCGTGGACCAGCGTCTACGACCAGAACGGTATATACGCCAACTACGTCGATATCCCGCTTTCCTCGGGCACCGGCGCGGCAGTCCTGCCCTATTACGCCAAGGTGCCCGGAAATCAGGGCGTGCCCGCAGGAGGCTACGCAGTCACCTTCGGCACCAACGACGCCATGCTGTCGTACGCGGGGTTCAGCTCCAATCCACCGGCATGTACGACGGCTCTCTCTTCCGCCGGCCGTTTCACTTTCACTGTCAACGCCACGGTGATCTCCGACTGCCTCATCTCCGCCACCAACATCGACTTCGGGCAAGTCGGCCTTATTACCATCCCGGCCAACAGCACCGGTACGATCACCACGACCTGCAACAAGACAACGGCGTACAGCGTCTCGTTGGACGCCGGCGCAGGTGCCGGCAGCAGCGTGAGCTCGCGCAAGCTCACGCGCAATGGCGGCAATGAGACCCTTGCTTACGCGCTTTACACCGACGCCGCGCGCACCCGCCCCTGGGGAGACGGCAGTAGCGGCACCACCACTGTCTCGGGCACCGGCAACGGCGCGGCGCAAACGAGCACCATCTACGCCAGCCTGCTCGCCCCCGCCGCCGTGCCGGCGGGCGTTTACGTGGATACCGTGATCGCGACGGTGACGTACTGAACCGTGCCGCCGGGCTTGCCCTGGGCCCGCCCCAACCGCCATGCTCGCCGCAATTTCACGCAGCGGCGCATCCATGAGCGACACCTCGACTTCCGGCGGCTACGTCCGTCGTCTCCGTCCGTGGGACGCGGCCCTTATCGTGGTCGGCGGATTGATCGGCGGCGGCATCTTCCTGAACCCCTATATCGCCGCGGGACGCACGGAATCGGGGCTGGCCCTGCTGTTGGTGTGGGTGGGCGCGGGCGTGCTGACCCTCATTGGCGCGCTGTGCTACGCCGAGCTGGGCGCCCGCCGGCCCCATGCGGGCGGCAGCTACGTGTATCTGCGCGATGCCTTCGGGCCGCTGGCCGGGTTCCTGTTCGGCTGGACCATGCTGCTGGTGATCTATTCGGGCTCCAGCGCGGCGGTGGCCACCATCTTCGCCAGCTATGCCGCGGCGGTATTCGGCTTGCCGGCCACCATGATCACGCCGCTGGCCGCCGGTGCGCTGGCTTTCGTGGCGCTGATCAACCTGTTTGGCCTGAAGCTCGGCGCGCAGGTCCACAACCTGTTCACCCTGCTGAAGCTGCTGGCGGTGGCGGTGCTGGTGGTGTGCGGCCTGTTCCTCGCCGGCGCCGGCGGCAAGGATGTGCTCGCCCCCGACCCGGCCTTCGCGGGCGTGGGCTTCATGGGGGCGGCGCTGCCGGTGCTGTTCGCGTATTCCGGCTTCACCTACCTCAACAACCTCGCGGGCGAAGTGGCCGAACCGCAGCGCACCCTGCCCCGGGCGCTCTTCATCGGCATGGTGCTGGTGATCGCCGCCTATGCGCTGGTGAATCTCGCCTACCTGGCCGTGCTGGGCCACGACGGCCTAGCCGCCAGCCATACCCCGGCGGCGGACGTGATGCAGCGCGTGTTCGGCGGTGCGGGCGCCAAGGTCATGGCCATCGGCATCGCGATTTCCACGCTCGGCTTCTGCAACATCACCCTGGTATCGGGGGCGCGCGTGCTGCAGGTGATGGGCGACGACGGCCTGTTCTTCCGCAGCGTGGCGCGCCTGCACCCGGTGCACCGCACGCCCAACGTCGCCCTGCTGCTGCTTTCGGGCTGGGCCATCGTGCTGGTGCTGTCCGGCAGCTACGGGCAGTTGCTCGATTACGCCACCTTTGGCGACTGGCTGGCCTGCGCGGTGGGCGTGGGCACGCTGTTCTGGTATCGCCGCCACGAGGGCGCGCAGGCCAGTTTCCGCGTGCCGGGGTACCCCGTGCTGCCCCTGGTGTTCATCGCCACGGTGGGCCTGGTGGTGGTGCAAAGCCTGCAGAACAGCCCCAAAAACACCGGCATCGGCCTGCTGATCATGGCCGCCGGCATCCCGGTCTACCTGGTGTGGCGTCGCCTGTTCAGCCGGGTTGCCTCCTAAGAACCACGCTGCAATGCCACAATGAGCGGATTCCGAAGGAGCTTCGAACCGATGGCGAACGCGCAAGACCAGATGCCGACACCCGGTACTAGCAACACCATCACGCCCGAGAAGGTGCGCGAAGGTGTCGATCTGGAGATCAACGGCAAGAGCTATCGCCACACTGGCGACGACCAGATGCCCCTGCTGTGGTACCTGCGCGACGTGCTGCGCCTGACCGGCACCAAGTACAGCGGCGAGCATGGCGAAGGCGGCTACGACCTGGTGCTGGTCGACGGCAAGCTCGCCTCGGCCACCAACCTGCCGGTCGTCAAGCTGGCCGGCAAGAAAGTGACCACGGTCGAAGGCCTTGCCGCCACCGACGGCAAGCTGCATCCGCTGCAGCAGGCGTTCGTCGACGAAGACGCCATCGGCTGTGGCTACTGCACGCCGGGCTGGCTGATGGCCGCGCTCGACCTGCTCAATCGCCATCCGCAACCGAGCGACAACGACATCGACCAGTTGCCCAATCTCTGCCGCTGCGGCTGCCAGACCCGCGTGCGCCGCGCCATCAAGCGCGCCGCCGCCAAGGGAGGCCGCGCATGAGCCGCGCCACCGAATCCACCATGCAGCTTTCGCGTCGTCATTTTCTGAAAGTGCTCGCCGGCACGGCCGGTGCGCTGATCGTCGGCATTCCGTTCGCCGAGGCCGTCGATGCACCGGTTCCACCCTCGATGCTGGGCGATACGCTCTATGGCCTGGGCGCCTACGTGCGCATCGACGCCGACGGCAACGTGGTCATCGGCATCCGCGACCCGGACACGGGCACCGGCACGTCCACCTCGCTCGCCCGCATCATCGCCGACGAACTCGATGCCGACTGGACCCGCGTCAGCGTGGTGCCGCTAGGCCTGGGCGTGGAGGACAACAACGGCCAGCCGCGCTGGGTATACGGCCACCAGACCAGCGGCCTGGGCGATTCCATTCCGGCGGCATGGGCCGACCTGCGCGGCGCCGGTGCGCTGGCGCGCTGGCTGCTGATGCAGGCGGCCGCGCGCCGCCTGGGCGTTCCCGCCGATCGCCTGCGTTGCGAGGAAGGCCACGTCGTCGCGCCCGATGGCCGCCGCTTCGATTACGGCGCGCTGGCCGAGGCCGCGGCGAAAATCGCGCCGCCCGACGCGCCGGTGCCGACCAAGACGCCGGACCGCTACACCCTGATCGGCCAGCCCGCCGGCGAGATCGACGCGCGCGCCATCGTCACGGGACAGACCGCCTACGCGCTCGACACCTACGTGGCCGAGGCGCTGGTCGCCGTGCTCTCGCACTGCCCGTGGCCCGACGGCAGCGTGGACAGCCTGGACACCACCGAGACGCTCGCCGTGAAGGGCGTGGTGAAGGTGGTGCAGATCAAGCCCGAAGCGGGCGTACCGCTGGGCCAGACCGTGCGTTCGCCCGCCGTGGCCGTGCTCGCCGAAAACACCTGGGCCGCCCTGCAGGGACGCGCCAAGCTCAAGCTGCATTGGAAGGCCGGCGCGCAGAGCGAAAGCAGCGCCTGGTTCGAGCAGCAGGCCACCGACGTCATCAACGACAAGAGCGCCCAGCCGACGACGCGCGTGCGCAACGACGGCGATGTCGACGCCGCCGGCAAGAAGGCCAGCCGCCGCATCGAGGCGACTTACGTGCAACCGTGGCTCGCCCATGCCACGGCCGAACCCATGAACTGCGTGGTGAAGCTCGACAAGGACCGCGCCGTGCTCGTGGTGCCGACCCAGGCGCCGCAGCAGGCATGGAAGGTCGTGCAGCGCCTCACCGGCCTGTCGCCCGCGCAGATCGACATCCGCGTGCCGCGCGTCGGCGGTGGCTATGGCCGCCGCCTGGATCACGACTACGTCGCCGAAGCCGTCATGCTCGCCAAGGCGGTGGAGCGGCCCGTCAAGCTCCTGTGGACGCGCGACGAAGACCTCACGCAGGACTACTACCGCTCCGCCAGCGTGCACAAGTTCAGCGCCACGCTGGACGGCAAGCGCCAGATCGTCGGCTGGAACCAGCGCATGGCCAGCGCCTCCGCACTGGCGCAGCGCGGCGTCCCCGACGATCGCCTGTGGACGTCCGAAATTGACGCCCACCAGCTGCCCGCAGGACTCGTGCCCAACCTGCGCAGCGACTGGTACTCCCTGCCCTCCGCCATGCTTCGCGGGCCCTCGCGCGGCATGCCGCACGTGAGCAACGCCTTCGCCGTCGAAAGCTTCGTCGACGAGATCGCCTACGCGCTCAAGGAAGATCCGCTGGTCACGCGGCTGCGCCTGATCGGCGAGCCGCGCATGATTCCGCTGGGCGATGGCCGCACGCTCGACACCGGCCGCCTGATCAACGTGCTGAAGCTGGTCGCCGACCGCATCGAATGGAAGAACTGGCTGCGCACCGTGAACGGCCTTGGCATCGCCTGCTGGCATGTCGATGGCGCCTACGTGGCGCACGCGGTGGAAGCCTCCCTGCAAGGCAACAAGCTCAACATCGAGCGCGTGGTGTGCGCCGTCGACGTCGGCCGCGCGATCAACCCCATGGGGCTCGGGGGCCAGGTGGCCGGCGCCACGCTCGATGCGCTGTCCGCCGCGCTCAACCTGTCGGTGAGCTACAAGGACAGCCAGGTGCAGCAGCACAACTGGAAGGACTACCCGCTGGCAAGCATGGCGCAGCTGCCCGATACCACCGACGTGATCATCGTGCCGGGGGATCGCGATCCCACCGGCGCCAGCTTCCTCGGCATGCCAACGGCAGCGCCGGCCCTCGCCAACGCGGTGTTCCGCGTGAGCGCCGTGCGCGTGCGCCGTTTGCCATTGCTGAAGGAAATGCTGCGCATGCTGTAAACGACGGCGCCGCATCGGCCCCGTTTTTCTTTTCGGGCGCCGATGCCTTGCGTGTTGGCGCGGCACTCGCGCAGACAGCTTTGTGACGAATGCGTAGAGACGTTTCGGGGCTCGTCACGCCACCGCGTCTAAGCAATTTTACCAACGCGCGAATCCGTTTTCTGACTTACGATGCCCTGACTTCGGCGTTGCCTGCGCGGTGTCGCCGTTCTCTAGGATGGGGGTGGTGATGCGTTGTATGTTCGCGTTGGTGGTCCTGCTGTGCCTGTGTGTCGCCATGCCCGTGCTCGGGCAATCCGCACCTGCTGAATCGCCCCGTTGCATCGGTCTCGTGCTTGGCGGCGGCGGCGCGCGGGGCGCGGCGCACATCGGCGTACTCGAGGTACTCGAACGCGAGCACATCCCCATCTGCCGCGTTTCCGGCACCAGCATGGGCTCCATCGTGGGTGGCATGTATGCGGCCGGCTACACGCCGGAGGAAATGGACCACATCATCACCACGCTGGACTGGAACGATCTGTTCTCGGACAACCCCGCGCGCATCGAATTGCCCATGCGGCGCAAGGACGCCGATTACCGCTACCTGCTCAATTTCGAAGTCGGCTACAAGAACGGCCACATCATCACGCCCGCCGGCGTGGTGCAGGGACAGAAGCTGCTGTTGCTCCTGCGCCGACTGCTGATCTCCACCTGGAACGTGCACGATTTCGATCAGCTGTCGATTCCGTTCCGCGCGGTGGCCACGGATATCGTGGCCGGCAAGCCGGTGGTGTTCGGCTCGGGCGACCTGGCGTTGTCGATCCGTTCCAGCATGTCCGTGCCGGGCGCGTTCGCGCCCACCAATGTCGACGACCAACTGCTGGTCGACGGCGGCCTGATGGACAACGTGCCCATCGACATCGCGCGCAACATGGGTGCCCAGCAGCTCATCGTGGTCAACGTCGGCTCGCCGCTGGCGACGAAGGCGGAACTGAGCAACCCCGTCGCCGTGCTCAACCAGATGGTCAGCGCGCTGATGGAGGAGAAGACGCAACGGCAGCTGGATACGCTGGGCCCCGACGACATCCTGATCACGCCCGCGCTGGGCAACATGAGCGCGGCGGAATTCAACCGCGGCGCGGAAGCCATCGCCATCGGCAAGGCCGCCGCCGAGGCCGCGTTGCCGCGCCTGAAGGCGTTGTCGGTGGGCCCGGAGCAATGGGAGGCGTTCGTGGCGCACCATCGGCAGCGCGTCTTCGATCCGGCGCTGGTGGCGTTCCTCAAGGTCGACGGCGCGCACACCGACACCGCCAAGTACGTGGCCGAACGCCTGGCGAAGGACGTGGACAAGCCGTTCGATCCGACCAAGCTGGAATCACAGATCGGCAGCATCTACGGCCAGGGCAATTACCAGCAGATCGACTACCGCCTGCAGGAGGACAACGGCAATCGCGGGCTGCTGATCATTCCACGCGACAAGCCGTGGGGGCCGGTCTACGGCAAGCTGGGCTTCGAGCTGGACGACGATTTTGCCGGGCGCAGCGAATACCTGATCTCGGGCGAAGTTCGCGCCACCAACATCAACAAGCTCGGCGCCGAATGGCGCAGCACAGCGTGGATGGGTCGCATCGGCGGCCTGGCCACGGAGTTCTACCAGCCCTTCGGCCAGGGCGCTTCCACCTATGTGATGCCCTACGGCCTGCTGCGCAACGAAGACTTTCCTGTCTTCACCTCGGACGGCGAAAAGCAGCTGGCCGAGTACCGCGTCAAACGCAGCTACATGGGCTTCGAGACTGGCTGGTCGCCCCTGCCCTATTTGCGCATCCTCGGTTCCTATACGCGCGGCCGCGACAAGGGCGACCTGCGCATCGGCAATCCCGAAGACTTCTTCAGCGAAAAACAGGAATACAGCCTTACCAAGGTCGGCGCGGACTGGGACACCCTGGACGATGCCCAATTCCCTTCCAAGGGCGCGCGCGTCTCCTTCAACTACAACATGTACCGGCCGTGGCTGGGCGGCAGCCAGACGGGCGACGTGGCGCAACTGAAGGCCGACTGGGTGCCGGATTTCGGCCTGGCCGAAACCCGCTATCACGTGCTGCTCGGCATGTGGGCCAGCAGCGCGCTGGACCATGACAAGCAGATGGACAAGTTCTTCGAGGCGCAGAGTTTCCTGGGCGGGTTCCTGAACCTGTCGGGTTATCCCGAACGCTCGCTGCACGGCGATCAGTCCATCCTGGGCCGGGCCGTGGTGTACCGGCGCACCGGAAAGATGGATGCCATCTTCTCCACGCCGGTCTACGTCGGCGCCAGCCTGGAGGCGGGCAATACCTGGCAGAGCAGGAGCGACGTGCGGCTCGACTCGCTGATCTACGCCGGCAGCCTGTTCCTGGGCGTCCAGACCCCGCTCGGCCCGCTGTTCCTGGGCTATGGCTATGCGCAGGGCGGCCACAATTCGGTCTACCTGACCTTCGGCTCGCTGCTGCGACCCACGCCCTGAGGCGGTGCGGCGGCTATCGCGAAGTCTCCACGATCCCCGCCGCACAATCACCTGGCCGCCCACCCGTCGGGGTGGGCCTTCACCAGGGAGCCATCGCCATGAAAGCGTTGCGTCTGTTCGCCATTGCGGCCGGTCTTGTGCTGTGCGCGTGTTCCAGTGTCAGCATCACCAACCAGTGGCGCGATCCGTCATGGCCAGGACCGCCGGCCAGCCGCGTGGTGGTCGTGGGCATCTCGCGCAGCGACACGATGCGCCACGTCTTCGAAGACACCTTCTCGCAGCAGTTGCAGGCGGCCGGCATCCAGGCCGCACCGAGCTACACGCAGATTCCCGCCGGGACCACGGGCGCCATCGGGCTGCGTGACCTGGTGAAGTCCAGCGGTGGGCAGGTCGTGCTGGTCACCCGCGTGCAGAGGGTGGAACAGAAGACCAGCGTGACGCCGAGCGGCCCGATGTACGGCGGCTTCTATGGCTGGTACGGCGGCGCCTGGGCCTCCGTGCCCGACGTGCAGCAGTACGACGTGGTGACGCTGGAAACCAGCGTGTGGGATCCGCGTTCGGAGAAGCTGGTGTGGACAGTGACCACGCAGGGCATCGGCAACAAGGACATCCCCAAGGCCACCACGCAGCTGGCGCAGACGCTGATTCCCAAGCTCAAGACCGACGGCATCCTGCGCTGAGCGCAGGTGCCGTCATCAGGGTTCCGGCCTAGCGCCGGAACCCTCCGTGAAAGCCGCCGAAGTGGCCGCCACCGAATGAGGGGCGGAAGCCACCCATCTGTCCGCGGAAGTGGTTGTCGTAATTGCCGCGGTCGAACTGCTGGCGCTGGGGTCGATCGAACGACTGCCCGTCACCGCCGCGGTCGCGCGCCATGCGGTCCTGTTCCGTATTGACGCTGTCGGGCGAGGCCACGCGGTTGAAGTTGCCGCCGGTATCAGCCTTCTGCCAGCCCTGGCCTGGGTCGTAACGGTAGACGTTGCCATCGCGACCGGCATACACGTGGTCGTCCACGTTGACGACACCGCCGTGGTTCACCTGGCCGGTCTCGCGGTTGTAGTTCACGTAGCCCGCACCGCGCGCATCGCCACCGATGCCCTGGGTGTTGAACGTACCGGCAGCGCCCGCGCCCTCGTTGGTGCGGCCGGCCACGCCAGCTTCGTGGGTCACGCGGCCCGTGTTCGTGTTCACCACCGTGCGCTCGCCAGCAGCGGCGGCGTTGCCGGTGTAGGGATTCACCGCGGCGCCACCGTGGCCCGCCACCACGCGGCCGGTCTGCGGGTTGTAGCGGATGCCGCCGGCCTGGCCGGTGGTCACGCCCGTGTAGGCATTGGTGTTGTGCCCCGCGTAGCCGTAGCCGTGGCCGCCGGTGACGGTGTTGTAGTAGCTGCCGCGACCGGCGGCGCCGTAGTTGCCCGTCCAGGGGTTGGACCATGCCACGCCGCGGCCCGAGACCACGCTGTTGCCCCAGCGGCCATAGACGTTCGCCGCCGAGATGGCGCCACCCCAGTAGCCAGGATAGTAGCCGCCGCCCCAATAACCCCACGGCCCCCACCACGGGCCGTACCAGGCCGACGCCCACGCCGCGCCCCAGGCGAAACCGAAGCCCCAGCCAGCCCACGGCGTCCAGCCGAACGACACGTCGAAGCCGTAGGTGGCCGGACAGCCGTACCACTCATTGCCCACCCACGAGTCGCAGGCATAACCGGTGCCGTAGACCACCACGCCGTCGCTGCTCACCGTGCCGTAGTAGCCCGGCGAATAGCCCACGTAGACCTGATCGTCGGCATGGCCGTAGACGTACATGTAGGTGACGTAATGCAGCGGCGAGCTCGGCGGAATGGTGTAGATCACCGATGGCACGTCCAGGGCCACCGACCATGGGCCGTTCGCCGTCACCGCGGTGAACCACACGCCGTTCTGCACGGCGTAGTAAGCATCGGCATTCACGCGGATCACCGGCACCGGCGTGTTCCACGCATAGGAAAGCGCGGTACCGTCGATGGGCTTGAACTGCGCGGGGCCGTCATACGACAGGTGCAGTTGCGTGGTTCGCATGTTCACCGTCGCCGTCTGCGGAATGCTGTTGGCGATCAGCGATTCGCGCGCTTCGGGCGTGCCCGGCACCGAGGCGAGCACCGCGCTCTTGGGGCTGTCCGAAGGGATCTTCGCGAAGTCGGCGGGAAGATCCTTGCCGGCCACATAGCGCCACGGCCCCTGCGTGGAACTGGCGGTGAACCAGCGTCCGGAGATCAGCACGTACCACGTCGAGTCCTGGGTCTGGTCGACGAACACGTCCTCGGACGTGTTGGCGACGTAGGCCAGCTGGGTGCCGGGAATGGCTTCGAACTGCGGATCGCCGTCCACCATGATCAATTCGGACGGCTGCGTGCGCACCACGATGTCCGGCAGCTTGCCCGAGGCCAGCACCTGCTTGAGCGCGTCGGACGGTGTATCCAGCGGATCGACCTGCTTGGCCTTCTCCGCCGCTTCAGCCGCCTGCAGCACGGAGGATGGCGGCTGCTTCACCGCCGACCACGGGCCATCCAGCGTCGATGATTTCACCCAATGGCTGGCGAACAGCAGGTAGTACTGGCCACCGTCCTGCAGCAGCAGCGAGCGCGTGTTGACGATGCGGCTCACGCTGCCCTTGCCGGTGGGATGCGCCACGGGCGTGCCGTCGATGAGCACCAGCAAGGCGGGCTTGAAGGAAAAGACGATCTGCGGCGGATCGTTGCGCACGGCGACGTTCTTCACCTCGCCCTGCGCCTGGCTGATCGCCAGCGAGGCTTCTATGGTGTCGAGGTCGGCCACCTGGCTGCCGCGACCGGCAGCGTTCTGCAGCAGGGTTTGATAGCGCGCCTGCTGCGCGGTGGCGGTGGGAAACGACACCTTGTCGATGGTGACGTTGGACAGCGTGACCTGCCGCAGGGTCTTGTCGGTCACCGTGCGTGCGGTGAACCACGCCACGCCGTAATCCAGCACATCGTGCGGCTTGCCATCGGCACCCACCTGCGTGCCGGTCTTCACCGAAACGGCGAGGCGGCCCTTGAGCAGGTGGCCGTCCCAGCTTTCGAGCTGCGGATGGTGAAGCACCAGTTGCGTGCCATCGACGTCGAAACTGTGCGGCCAGGCACGGGAGTCGATGTTGGCCTGCGACGACGCGGCAAAGGTGGGAGTGTTCTGCTGGGCGCGGCCCGGGTCGTTCATGACCAGGCCGAGCGCCAGTACCAGACAGGACCAGCGAACTGCTTGCATAGATACCTCGAAGGGGAAGTGCTCTTCGTCAACGCTGCGCGATGCCCCGCGAGCATGCGGCTCGATAGGCGGGCCCGGTAGCGCAAATTGTCGAACGACACCTAGGTAGATTTACCTAGCGCTCGCGCCTATTCGTCCTTGCTGATGGTCAGCTCGCCGACGGTGATGCCCATTTCCACGCCATGTCCCACGCCGGCGATGGCCAGCGACACCGGCCCCTTGGTGAGCACCTGCGCGTCGCCGGCCTTGAGCACTGTGTGCGCGTTGAGATCGGCATACGTGCCGGGCACGTCGGCAATCGAGCGCAAGGCGGTGAAGTCGCCATGGCCGTCGTCGACCTGCGAGCTGCCGATGGACAGGCCGCCGCCACGGGCCTCCAGCTTCACCTTCATCGACTGTCCGTTGTTGCAGGTGACCACGCCGTGGCCGCTGACGTGCTTGTAGATCAGCGACCAGCTGCTCAGGTCGAAACGAAGCTTGCAGCTCAGGTCCTCGCTGGCGTGCGCGCTGGTGGCCGCGAGCGGTGCCGCCAAGAGCAGGAAGGCGATCAGATAGTTCTTCACGTGTCACGTCCTCGATCAAAACGTGGAAGCGTGACTATGAGAGCCTCTGTTCCGCCAGCGCACTTCTACGGCGCCGATGGCTGATGAACTACGTAAGAGGATGCCTAGGGCATCAATGGAACTGGTCGCTCGCCGGAATCCACGTGGTGGCGCTGCGCGCGGGGCCTGTGGGCACCGTGGTGGTATCGGCAGGGCAGCCCGGCGGTGGCGGACCGCCGGCAACGCGGGCCGCCGCGCACTGGGCGCTATTGTCCAGCTTGACTGTCGCCATCGTGGGCGTCGCGCTGACAGGTGCCGGCGGCGGCACCAGCGGGTTGGTGGGCGCGAGCTTCATCTTGTCGTACACGACATCGTCCACCGGCTGCGGCGGGGGATTGCCGTCGCCGCAACCGAACAGCGCCATCGGGAACAACGGCATCACCACGCATTCCACGCGCACGCCGCGCGGCAGGTGAAAGGTGTGCCGCATGGTGGTCTTTTCCACGGCATGGCGCAGCGCGGTGTCGATAGAGCTCTCGCCTTCCGGCGTCCAGTCCTTCTCGAAGCGCGTCGCCTGATAACCGATGTTGGGCGTGCCGTGGGACATGATCTCCGTGTTGCCATGCGGCTTGAGCTGCACATAGGTGCCCACCGCGCCCTCCTGCTCGCCCTGCCCCTTGCCGCCCTGGCTGCTGCCGTTGCCCTGGCCGGGCGGCAGCGACAGGTTGAGTCCCTTGCCGCCCGTGGTGCTGGGCGATTGCGCCACGCCGTTCGGCTGCCCCGGCGTGCCGGCGCGGCTGCCCTGCGGCGTCGCATTGGGCGCGCTGCTCTCGCCGCTTTCACGGGATGGCGCACTCGACTCGCTGCTGGCCGTGCTCGCCTGCGCACTCGATGCGCTTTGGGATGAGGCCTGCGACGCCGATGGCGTGGCCGCACTCTGCGTCGGCGAGGCTTCCGCCGGTGTTTCGGACAACTGCGGGCGCTCGATGGACGGTTTGTTGTCCAGGGCGATGGCCTTGGGCGCGGCCACTTCCACGTGCGGCGCCTGCGGGTGTTCGACCGTCGGCTGCGGATTGGGCGGCAACGGCACCGCTTCGAGCTGCGGCTTTTCCGCTACGCGAATGGCGGGCGACTCGATCCTGGGCTGCTCGCGTGGCACCACCGGGGCCACCGTCGTCGGCTGCGGCTGCAGGTTCACTGTCGGCGCGGCCTGCGCCGGCATGGGCACTTCCTGCAGTTCGGGTTCGGGTGGCGACGCGGGCGTTTCCGGACGCGATACCGGCGCAATGCTGGGGCGCGCTTCCGTGGGCACGGCCTTTTCCATGGCGACCGTCGGCGGCGTCACGACCGGAGCGGACTGCGCGGGTACTTCCGGCAGCGCCAGCGAGGCCGGCGGCGGCATGGGCTGGGTGCCTTCCACCTGTGGCTTGCGCACGGGCTCGGGCTGGAACGTGGGAGGCACCGGTTTCTCGACCGCCGGAGTCTCCACCGCCACCTGCGGCGGTTCCGGCGCCACGGGCACCGGCTGCACCTGTTCGGCGGGCGCGGGCTTGGGCACCGTCACCGGCGGCAGCGGCGCGGCGGTGACTTCCGGCTTGGGCGCCGTCGCCTTGGGTACGTCAGTCACCACCGGCGTCTGCATTGCCGGCACAGGCACCGGCGCCAGGTCGCTGCTGGTGCGGGTGGACGAGCTGCTCTGGCGCGCCGTGTGCGGCGCGTTGTTCGCATTGCCCTTGTGCACCGGCCCCACCTGCTTGGGCGGCGTGCCGCGCACCGGCGGCGGCGGTGGGGGTTCTTCCTTGGGTTCCTCGATCAGGCGCACGACCAGCGGCGGCGACTCGTCGTTGAGTTCTTCCATCTCGTAGGCCGGGCCCAGGATGGCGCCGAACAGGAACACCAGATGCACCAGCAGTGCGCCGACCAGCGCCAGGATGCGCAGCCAGCGATCGCGCGGACGCTCGGCCCGCCGCCGACGATAGACGGCCGCGCTCTCCGCCGCCGACTTCGGCGATGGTAGCGACACGGTCAGTCGGCCTGCGGATTCCCTCTCCATGACGGAAGTGTAGCGGGCGGCGACGACTTTCTGAGAAGTCCTTGGCCGCGTCGACTCATTGGCCGTCCTGATTCGCCGGATGCGATGCGCGCTCCTGCATTTCCGCGTCGACCGAGCGCGTCGGCGTATCGACGGGGCAGCCATAGGGCAGCGGCTTCTGCGCGCGATAGATGGCGATGCATTCCTCGACGCTCGGCGCCTTGGGTGGCTGCGAAACCGGTGCCAGCTGGCTGGCCGGCGCCATGCTCATGCGCATGTCGCCGTCGTTGGGCGGCGGTGGCGCTGGTGGATCGCCGACGCCACAACCGCCGGCAAGCGCGGCAAGGGTGATCGCGCAGTGAATGCGTACGCCGGGCGCGACATGGAAGGTGTGCTTGACCGTGCTCTTGTCCACCGCCTTCTGCAATGCGTCGTCCACCGAACTGCCACCACCCTTTTGCCAGTCCTTTTCAAAGCGCGTGGCCTTGTACGGTACCGACGTGGTGTGTTGCATGATGCTGGAATCGCCCTGCGGCATCTTCTGCACGTAGCCTGCCTCGGGTGCAGGCGGCGCCGTGCTCGCCGCGGCGGGCAACGCGGCGAGTCCGTTGTGGTTGTAGAGATCCGTCGTCGGCGCGGGTGGACTGGAGGTGGCCGGCGCCGGTGGCGTGGGTGGCAGGCTCACCGTCATCGCGTTCTTCGCCGGCGGCTCGTGCACGACAGGCTTGTTGACAGGACGCGGCGGTGGCGCGGATTCCGGCGGTGGCAGCGTCGGTTCCGCCGGCGCGGGCGCACCTGCCGGCGTGGCCGCGCGTGGAATCAGTCGCACCTGCAGCGCGCCTTCGCGCGCATAGCGGGCCGAGTCCGACGCCTTCCTCACCTGCATTTCATGCCATGTGAACCATCCGAACAGGACGTGCAAGGCCAGCACGATGCCCAGGGCCAGCCAGCGACGCCCGCGGTGAGGCGGGTCCTTTCGCCAGCGCAGCTCATGCAGCAAGGTGCGCGTGGGTCCATCAAGGGGAGCCAGCCCGCGCGAGTGGGCGTCCGGCGGCGTCCAGCGATGGTGTTCGACCTGCTCGGTGTGCTCGATGGGGATTCCCTACTCGGCTCGGGGAAGTGCGCAGGCTGGACAGGCCGGCCTGCGGTGCGGGGATGGGACTTCTGCAGACAAGCGTTGCCCCTGCGGGGTTCCCGTAAGCCCGCTCAAGCTGCGTGAAGTTCATTCCCCTCACCGTCATTCCGGCGCAGGCCGGAATCCAGTGGCGAAGGTCGCCGCTTATCGCGCGATGTCAAAGCGTCCAGCTCTTCGGCGAAAACCGTGCCGTGAAGCCACTGGATTCCGGCCTGCGCCGGAATGACGGCCAAAATCGGCGCTCACGGGAGACCTTGAACAGCTCTTACACCGCACTGCAACTTGACCCGCGCGGCGTATCGCGAAAACCTAGCCGAACGGCCGCTCCGGCCGTATCCGCCATGACCGCCCCCGCGTCCCGCACGCCTGGACGACCATGACGGCCCGCCATCGTCAGCCGCTTGCGCGGCTTCGTGCGGCGCCGCAGGTCACGTCGGCACGATCCCGCGCCCAACTATGGGAGGGTCGCATCGTGTCGTACACCACGGAAAGCATCCGCAACATCGCGCTCGCCGGACATGCCGGCGCCGGCAAGACCACGTTGTTCGAGGCACTGCTGCATGCCGGCGGCGTCATCCAGACCCAGGGTTCGGTAGAGCGCGGCTCCACGCAATCGGATACCGACGAGCAGGAGAAGGCACGCGGCCATTCCATCGACACCGCCATCGCCAGCATCCCGTTCGGCCACTGCCACATCAACCTGATCGACACCGCCGGCTACGCCGATTTTCGCGGCCCCACGCTGTCCGCCTTCGCCGCGGTGGAAACCGTGGCCATCGTGGTCAACGCCGCCAACGGCATCGAGTACGGCACGCGCCGCATGATGGAGCGCGCCGCCGAGCGCAAGCTGGCCCGCGTGCTGGTGATCAACAAGATCGACACCGAAGGCTCGCGGCTGGCCGCGCTGGTGGACGCGCTGCGCGAGGAATTCGGCACGCAGTGCCTGCCGGTGAATCTTCCCGCCGAGGGCGGAAAACAGGTGCTGGACTGCTTTTTCCACTGCGAGGGCGCCACCGATTTCTCGTCGCTCGCCGAAGCGCACCAGCGCATTCTCGACCAGGTGGTGGAGATCAACGAAACCGTGATGGGCCACTACCTCGATTCGGGCGAAGGCGAACTGAGCCCGCAGGAACTGCACGATGCCTTTGAACAATGCCTGCGCGAGGGGCATCTGGTTCCGATCTGCTTCGTGAGCGCGCGCAGCGGCGCGGGCGTCAAGGAGTTCCTGGAACTCGCCGACCGCCTGCTGCCCAACCCGGCCGAAGGCAACCCGCCGCCGTTTCTCAACGGCGATGGCGAGGAGATCACCGTCAACGCCGATCCGTCGCAGCACGTGATCGCGGACGTGTTCAAGATCGTCAACGATCCGTTCGTGGGCAAGCTTGGCGTGTTCCGTGTGTGGCAAGGCACCGTGCGGCGCGACACGCAGCTGTTCATCGATGACAGCAAGAAGCCGTTCAAGGTGGGCCATCTGTTCCGACTGCGCGGCAAGACGCACGAAGAGATCGAACAAGCCATTCCCGGCGACATCGCGGCGGTGGCGAAAGTGGAGGAAATCCACTTCGATGCCGTGCTGCACGATTCGCACGACGAGGACCGCATCCATCTGGCGCCGATACGTTTCCCGCAACCCATGTTCGGCCTGGCGCTGGAACCCAAGCACAAGGGGCAGGAACAGAAACTCTCCCAGGCCATCGGCCGGCTAGCGGAAGAAGACCCCTGCTTCCGCATGGAGCATCACAAGGAACTCAACGAAACCGTGGTGCGCGGATTGTCCGACCTGCACCTGAAGATCATGCTCGAACGCATGAAGGATCGTTACAGCGTCGAGGTGACCACGCATCCGCCGCGCATCGCCTATCGCGAAACCATCGCCGGCCACGCGGAAGGCCATCATCGCCACAAGAAGCAGACCGGCGGCGCCGGTCAGTTCGGTGAGGTGTTCCTGCGCGTGGAACCGCTGGAGCGTGGCGCAGGCTTCGAGTTCGTCGATGCGGTGAAAGGCGGCGTCATTCCCGGCCAGTTCCTGCCCGCCATCGAGAAAGGCATACGGCAGGCGCTGGACGCGGGTGCGATTGCCGGCTATCCGATCCAGGACGTGCGCGTCACCGTCTACGACGGCAAGTACCACCCGGTCGACTCCAAGGAAGTCGCCTTCATCAGCGCGGGCAAGAAAGCCTTTCTCGACGCCGTGGGCAAGGCGCGGCCCGTGGTGCTGGAGCCCATCGTCGATGTGGAAGTGGCCATCCCGGAGGCCAACGTGGGCGACGTCACCGGCGGCCTGGCGGGCAAGCGCGCGCGCATCATGGGCACCGACTCGCTGCGCGGCGGGGAGATCGTCATCAAGGCGCAGGCGCCGCTGGCCGAGCTCACCGACTACCCCACCGAGCTCAAGGCCATGACCGGAGGGCGCGGCCGCTACAGCCTCGATCTCAGCCACTACGAACCCGTGCCGCCGCCGGTGCAGAAGCAGCTCACCGAGGCGTGGAAGCCGCGCGCGGACGACGATTGACGCGCGCTCCACGTGGCCTGAACGGGTGCGGCCGGCGTCGCGCCCAAGCGCCTGCATTGGCTTGAGGCGCGCCAACACGCCGCCATGTCATCTCAAGGACGCGCCGATCTGGCGGCGCGCAGGAGGCACGCAATGAGCCGCTCCTTCGTGAAGGATGCGGACGAATCCGTCGGCGAACGGCTGCCGGATATCCCGCTGAGCGAACACCCCAACTACGTCACGCCCCACAGCAACGCGCAGCTGCGCGAGCGGCTGGTGGCGCTGCGCGAGCGGCGCGACGCCTTGCGCGCGGCGGCGGACACGCTGCTGCAGCAACGCGAACTGGCCGAGGTGGAGCGCGAGCTCAAGTGGCTCAATGCGCGCGTGGGCAGCGCCATCGAAGTGGATCTGGCGCAGCAGCCGCGCGACCGCGTGGCGTTCGGCGCGCTGGTGACCGTCGACAGCGACGAAGGGGAAGCCCGCTACCGCATCGTCGGCGAGGACGAGGCGGACGTGGAGCATGGGCGGGTCAGCTATGTCTCGCCGCTGGCCAGGGCCCTGCTCGGCGCGCGCATCGGCGACGAAGTGGTGTGGCAGCGGCCGGCGGGCGATCTCAGCGTCGAGGTGATAGGGATCGACTATCCGGCCGATCCCTGACGCGTGGGCCTTGCGAATACCTCGAACCATCCGTCATTCCCGCAAGACAGGAATGACGACGGGGCTGCGACGTCGCTCAGCGCTTGGACTTCAGCAACGTACCCGTGCAGTTCTTGGAACCGCACAGGCACTTCCACAGCTTCTTCAGGCGCGCGGTGTGCGGCACGTCCAGCACGATGCCGTAGTCGTAGGTCAGCTCTTCGCCGGGCTTGATGTTGCGGATGGCTTCGATCAGCACGCGGTCCTTGCGCGGGTTGCCGTCGGTGTTTTCCTCGATCACCGCCTGGCAATTCGGATCGCAGCTGTGGTTGATCCAGCGCGCCGTGTTGCCCTTGCGGTTGGCGTCGATCAGCAGCTCGTCGTTGAGCGTGAACAGGAACGTGTGCCCGGTTTCGCCGCCGTCGCCGTACAGCTCGTCAGCTTCGGCATGCGTCATCAGCGTGCCCTTGTATTCGATGATTTCCTCACCCTTCTTGATCGGGGCTACGGCGAACACGCCATTGCCATGGATGGGGGAACGGCGGGCAACGATACGTCGGGTCATGAGCGGCAGGCTGAAAAGGGAACGAGCCCGCGATGATGCCTGCTGCGTTGCGCAATGGGAACCTCCGCGCGTTCCGGGTATCTCTGACGCAGGCGTGATCGCATGCACGCTGAGATCCGGATGCCGGCCCTGCCCCGTGGACAGAGGCCGGCGTCCTCCTGCTAAGATTCAAACAATCGTTTGAGGTCCATCCATGAAACGACTCCTCGGCTGTATGACGCTCCTCGTGCTGGTGGCCAGCCTGGTGGCCTGCGGGCCGCCGAAGAAGAGCGTGTTCCCGCCGACCGTGAGCATCCAGGAAATGGCCACCCGGCCCGACGGCCAGTGGCGCCTGACGGTGCGCATCCAGAACAACAGCTACGGCTCGATGGATTTCCACTCGCTCGACGGCCAGTTCAAGGTCGGTGAGAACGTCCCGGTGCGCCTGCATGCGCGCTTCGACCTCGACATCCCGGCCTTTGCCGCGGACGTGACCCAGGTGGACATCCTGCCCACGCCCGAGATGACCGCCGCGCTCAAGGCCGCAGCGGTCAAGGGCAGCGCAGGCAGCGTGCCCTACAGCGTGGCCGGCAATGCCAACGCCAAGCCCGAGCAGGAAAAGGAAGCCCGCGATTTCAGTTTCCACGGCAATGACTGGCTCTCGCCGGTGCCGGGAATTCCCAACACCTGGCGCTGATTCCAGTGCCTGCATGACCCACGAAGGAACTTCGCCATGACGATCTACAAGGCTCCCCTCGACGACCAGCGCTTCGCGATCTTCGACGTGCTCGGCGCAGAAGCCGTGCTCACCAAGCTGCAGGGTGGCGACGGCCATACGCGCGACCTGCTGGACGCCGTGCTGGAGGAAGCCGGTCGCCTGAGCGAAGCGGTGCTCGCGCCGTTCAACGCCAGCGGCGACGAGGAAGGCTGCCACTTCGACAAGGCCACCCACACGGTGACCACGCCCAAGGGCTTCAAGGAAGCCTTCAAGACCTTCGCGGAAGGCGGCTGGACCGGCCTCACCCAGCCGGAACGCTTCGGCGGCCAGGCGCTGCCGAACCTGATGGGCACGGCCGCCACCGAGATCTTCCAGTCCGGCAACCTGTCGTGGAGCCTGTACCCGCTGCTGTCCGAGGGCGCCTGCCACGCGATGGAACTGCACGGCACCGAGGAGCAGCAGAACACCTACCTCAAGCCCATCGTGGAAGGCCGCTGGACCGGCACCATGTGCCTCACCGAACCGCAGGCCGGTTCGGACCTTGGCCTGCTCAAGACGCGCGCCGAGCCGGGCGAGAACGGCAGCTGGAAGATCACCGGCACCAAGATCTTCATCAGCGCCGGCGAGCATGACCTGGCCGAGAACATCATCCACCTCGTGCTGGCCCGCCTGCCCGACGCGCCGGCCGGCAGCCGCGGCATTTCCATGTTCATCGTGCCGAAGTTCAAGGTGAACGCCGATGGCTCGCTGGGCGCGCGCAACACCGTCGCCGCCGGCGCCATCGAGCACAAGATGGGCCTGAAGGGTTCGGCCACCTGCGTGATGAACTTCGACGCCGCCGAGGGCTACCTGATCGGCGCGCCGCACAAGGGCCTGGCCGCCATGTTCACCATGATGAACGCCGCGCGCCTGGGCGTGGGCGTGCAGGGCCTGGCGCTGTCCGAGCGCGCGCTGCAGAACAGCCTGAACTACGCGCGCGAGCGCCTGCAGGGCCGTTCGCTGTCCGGTCCGAAGTTCCCCGAGAAGCCGGCCGACAACCTGCTGGTGCAGCCGGACGTGCGCCGCATGCTGCTGACCCAGCGCGCCTTCGTGGAAGCCTCGCGCACGCTGCTGCTGTACACCTCGCTGCAGACCGACGTGGAAGCGCGCGGCGCCGACGAAGCCACGCGCAAGCAGGCCAGCGACCTGGTGGCGTTCCTTATCCCGATCGCCAAGGGCGTGGTCACTGAACTGGCGCAGGAATGCACCAAGGAAGCGCTGCAGGTGTACGGCGGCCACGGCTACATCGGCGAGAACGGCGTGGAGCAGTTCGTGCGCGACGCCCGCATCATCACGCTGTACGAAGGCACCACCGGCATCCAGGCCGCCGACCTGCTGGGCCGCAAGATCCTCCAGTTGCAGGGCGCCGGCTTCAAGCTGTTCCTGCAGGAGATCCAGGCGTTCTGCCAGCAGCACGCGCAGGACGCCGCGCTCGCCAGCCTGATCGGCCCGCTCGCCAAGCACGCCAAGGAATGGGCCGACCTCACCCTGGCCCTGGCCCAGCGCGTGCAGGCCAACCCGGAGGAACTCGGCGCGGCCGCAATGGATTACCTCTACTACTCCGGCTACGTCACGCTCGCCTACATGTGGGCCCGCAACGTCGCCGCGCTGGCCAACAGCAGCCAGCAGGAAACGTTCAAGCAGGCCAAGCGCGACACCGCGAAGTTCTACTTCGCGCGCATCCTGCCGCGCAGCCTGACCCACAAGGCCGCCATCGAGGCCGGCGCGGACACCATTCCCGCCATCGCCTGATGTGATGCACCGAAGGGCCCCTCCTCGCGGAGGGGCTTTTTTTGTGAGCGCGGCGCGGCCTTCTTCACGCTTCCGGGACTACCGCCGCCGCGCCGCTGGGTGTAGAAACGACGAACTTCTCTCGCCAAGCCGGTTGTTTCCGCATGAGCGACGCCACGTACATGATTCGTCTGGCCGAGGACGACGACGACTTCATCCTTGGTCTGGTGCCCCGTTTCGTGGACTTCACCCTGCCACCGTGGCGACGGCGCCACGAATGCATCGAAGGCATCCGCAACGACCTGCGCCGCCATCTGGACGAACAACCAGCCAACAGCTTCCTGTTCGTGGCCGAGGATGACGATGGCGAACCGGTGGGCTTCATCCACCTGCAGAAAACGCAGGACTATTTCACCGGTCGCAACAACTGCCATATCTCCGATCTCGCCGTCGCCGCCGATTACGAAGGCCGCGGCGTAGGCCGGGCGTTGCTCGAACACGCGGAAACCTGGGCGCGCGAACATCGTTGCCACCTGGTGACGCTGGCGGTGTTTCCAGGCAACCAGCGCGCGCTGTCGGTGTACGAAAGCGCCGGGTACGCCGCGGACCTGCTGCGGCTGGCCAAGCCCGTCCGCTGAATCACGAATCCGGCCGCGCACGAGCGCGGCCATCGCATGACCGGAGGCCGTCATGAGCGAACCGTTGCACAGCACTCGATTCCCCGGCGAAAGCCACGCCTACCGCGTCGCGCGGGATCGGCTGCTGCGCGCCGAGATGGAACTGCGCCGGCAAACCGAAGCCATCGCCGCCCTGCGGCGCGCGTTGCCGCTGGGCGGTGTGATACCCGTGGACTATCCGTTCGATGACGAAGGCGACACGCCGCTGGATACCGACATCGAGCGGCAGACGCGCATGTCGGACCTGTTCGCCGACAAGGACACGCTGGTCATTTACAACTTCATGTTCGGCCCGGCGATGGCGGCGCCGTGCCCGTCGTGTTCGTCGATACTCGATGCGCTCGACGGCGAGATGCCGCACCTGCGCCAGCGCGTGAACGTGGCGGTGGTCGCGCGCTCGCCCATCCAGCGCATCCGCCATTTCGCGCGCGAACGCGGCTGGCGCCACCTGCATCTGCTGTCGTCCGCGCACAACACGTACAACGCCGACTACCACGGCGAAACCGCCGATGGCCGGCAGATGCCTGCGCTCAACGTCTTCCTGCGGCGCGACGGGCAGATCCATCACACCTGGGGCAGCGAACTGATGTTCGTGCCGGCCGAGCCGGGCCAGGATCCGCGTCACGTCGATCCGATCTGGCCGCTATGGAACGTGCTGGACTATCTGCCGGAAGGCCGTGGCGACTGGCGGCCGAGCCTGACGTACGACGACTGACGCCATCCTCGAGGCAGACGCCATGGCACCTTGCGTGCCATGGCGTCAGGTCATCAGTTCTTCAGGGCGGTCGCGGCTTCTTCGACCTGCTCGCGTTCGCTGAGGCGCTGCGAAACGCGGTCGATGTTGGAGAGCGACAGCAGGTGCGCGTAGATCCAGCCCAGCACGCCTTCGCGCAGGAATTCGTGCGTGGTCTTCTCGTCGAGCTGGCGCAGCTTTTCCTCGTTGACCACGAACAGGCCGTTGAGGTTGATGCTCTTGCCGTCCTTCTCGAGGCGGATGTTGCGCGGCTCGAGCAGGTTGTGCTTGCGCAGCTGTTCCATGAACCACTGCGTGCGCGCCACGTGCTGCTGGTATTCGCCGAGGAAGCGCACGGCGTTGCTCAGCACTTCGGTCTCGCTGCCGTCGTCCTTGAACAGGGCTTCGCCCTCGGTACGGTCGAAGCCTTCATAGGCTTCGTCGAGGAACACGGTGAAGTCGTCGCCTTCCGCACCGGCCGGCTTTTCGGCCAGCACGAACGGGTAGCGGCGCACGAAGGCGGGGATGTACGTGTTCGCCACCCAGCGGCCTTCGGCATCGATGAACAGGTTTTCGTTCTCGCGCAGGCCGAGCAGGGCCAGCGGGCCGGCGCTCTCGACCGTCAGGCCGCCGAACAGGATCGGCAGGTCGCGCGCGGCTGCGGGAAACTCGACGCCGGTCAGCGGCACCGAATGCACTGCGCTCGCGAACTTCAGGTTCGGGATCGGCTTGATGCGCAGATCCTTGTGTTCGGTGCGGTTGAGCGGAACAGGACGCTCGTAGAAAAGGACTTCAGCCACGTTGACTACCTCTGCCCGGCCGCGCCGGGGTTGCCACCCAGGCTCCCCCTCCCAAACCCGGCCTCGGGTCTACAGATGAACGGACACTATATCAGCGCTCCCGCCGGCGCGAGAACACCCCAGGACTTAAGCCTATCTCCTGCCCTGACAGTCATTTGCGTGTGTTCTGTCATGGATTTGGTCTATCCTCGGCCTCGTTACGAGCATCGTTGCAGCGCCCGAACGTTCATTCCCCTGGGTTGAAGGACGGTTTTGCATGCTGATGGAAGTACCTGGCCGCGTTGTCGACCTCCACTCGACCCGCGTGCTGTCGCTGGATGCCGCCGGCCGGATTCTTGACTGGATCAGCTGGCAGGAAGCGGTTTGCCTCTATGTGCGCGACGCGGTCGCCTGGACGCTGGGCGATCCCTGCATCACCGTGCACGGCGGCCACAACCGCGTGAGCGGACTGCAGAGCACGCTGTCCCTGCATCCCATCATCGCCAGCACCGGCCACTGCCGCGACCACGCCATCGATCCCTCGCCCGCGCTGACCAACAGCGCCCTGTTCGCCCGCGACCGCTACCTGTGCATGTACTGCGGCGAGCGCTTCAGCCGGGGCGAGCTGACCCGCGACCACGTGCTGCCGATCTCCAAGCACGGCAAGGACACCTGGGAGAACGTGGTCAGCGCCTGCCTGGCCTGCAACCTGCGCAAGAGCAACCGCACGCCCCAGCAGGCCAATATGCCGCTGCTGGCGGTGCCGTACCGCCCGAGCTGGGTGGAGCACCTGATCCTGTCCAACCGCAACATCTTGGCTGACCAGATGGAGTTCCTGGTCAACCACCTGCCGCGCGACCGGCGCCCGCACATGGCCTAGGGCCGGTCGGCGCGGTCGGCGAACAGGTCCTCGCCCTCCTCGATGCGTTCCAGCTCGTCCCTGGCCTGCTTGGCCAACTGGCAGTAGCGGCGCCGGATGCGCTCGAGCACGACCTCGTCCAGTTCCTCCAGATCGAGCAGGGCATTGTGCGCGCGCGAACTGCGGATCAGTTCGTCCAGCTTGATGTGCACCGCCGCTGAGTCGCGGTTCTGGGTGTTCTGGATCAGGAAAACCATGAGGAAGGTCACGATGGTCGTGCCGGTATTGATCACCAGCTGCCAGGTGTCCCCGAAATGGAACATGGGCCCCGTCACGGCCCAGGCCACCACCACGAGGAGGGCCAGGATGAACGCCATCGGCCGACCTGAATAACGCGCGACAGACTCGGAGAAACGCTGGAAAGCCTTGCGGATGCGCATGGACGGGCCCTGGCTGAACGGATGCCGCCGAGCCTCGCTCGCCACCTGTCGGCGGCATGTGGAGAAGGAGTCCGCTGGTTTTCACCCCGCCGCCCTTGCCCCGCCCCCTCACTGGGCCAACAATACGCCAATGAACGACCTGTCCCGCTACCCCCATCTGGCGACCATCGAGACGCCGGCCGACCTGCGCAAGATCTCCGACGAAGAACTGCCCGCCGTCGCCGATGAGCTGCGCCAATACCTGATCGAGTCCGTCGCCAGCTCCGGCGGCCATTTCGGCGCCGGCCTGGGTGTGGTGGAACTGACGGTCGCCCTGCACCACGTCTTCGACACGCCGGCCGATCGCCTGGTGTGGGACGTGGGACACCAGTGCTATCCGCACAAGATTCTCACCGGCCGCCGCGACCGCATCACCACGATCAAGAAGAAGGATGGCCTGGCGCCGTTCCCGCGCCGCGAGGAAAGCGAGTACGACACCTTCGGCGTGGGCCATTCGTCCACCTCGATCTCGGCCGCGCTGGGCATGGCCATTGCCGCGCAGCGCAAGGGCGACCATCGCAAGGTCGTCGCCGTGATCGGCGACGGCGCGATGACCGCCGGCATGGCCTTCGAGGCGCTCAACCACGGCGGCGACGTGGAGCCGGACATGCTGGTCGTGTTCAACGACAACGGCATGTCCATCAGCGAGAACGTCGGCGCGCTGACCAAGATGGCCGCGCGCGCCATGTCCAGCCGCCGTCTGAATGCGCTGCGCGAGCGCGCGAAGAAGGCCATTCCGCGTCAGTCGTTCTTCGGCCGCTTCTTCAAGCGCTGGGAAGAACACGCCAAGGGCATGATCGTGCCCAGCACGCTGTTCGAGGAACTGGGCTTCCACTACACCGGTCCCATCGACGGCCACGACATTCCGCAACTGCTCGCCGCGCTGCGCACGGTGAAGGGCCTGCCTGGCCCGCAGCTGCTGCACGTCATCACCACCAAGGGCAAGGGCTACGCCCCGGCCGAACAGGCGCAGATCGAATATCACGCGGTAGGCCCGTTCGATCCGCAGGCAGGCCTCACGAAGAAGTCCGGCCCGTCCAAGCCGACCTACACCGACATCTTCAGCGACTGGCTGTGCGACCAGGCCGCCGCCGACGAGCGCCTGCTGGGCATCACCCCGGCCATGCGCGAAGGCTCGGGGCTGGTGCGCTTCTCCAAGGAATACCCGCAGCGCTATTTCGACGTGGCGATTGCCGAACAGCACGCGGTGACGCTGGCCGCCGGCATGGCCTGCGAGGGCGCCAAGCCGGTGGTGGCGATCTATTCCACCTTTTTGCAGCGCGCGTTCGACCAGGCCATCCACGACGTGTCGATCCAGAACCTGGACGTGACCTTCGCCATCGACCGCGCCGGCGTGGTCGGTCCGGATGGCGCGACGCATTCGGGCAGCTTCGACCTCACCTACCTGCGCTGCCTGCCGAACATGGTGATCATGGCGCCGGCGGACGAGAACGAGTGCCGCATGATGCTCACCACGGGCTTCGAGCACCCGGGCCCGGCAGCCATCCGCTACCCGCGCGGCACCGGCCCCGGCGTGCCGCTGCAGAGGGAGCTGGAAACCCTGCCCATCGGCAAGGCCGAACTGCGCCGCCGCGGCCACGGCCTGGCCCTGCTGAGCTTCGGCGCCATGCTGGCCCCGGCCACGGAAATCGCCGCCGAAATGGACGCCACCCTGGTCAACATGCGTTTCGTGAAGCCGCTGGACGAGGCGATGATCCTCGAACTGGCCCGCACGCACGATGCCTTCGTCACGCTCGAGGACAACGCCGTCGCCGGCGGCGCGGGCAGCGGCGTGGCCGAATGCCTGGCCGCGCACGGCATCGTCAAGCCGATCCTGCACCTGGGGCTGCCCGACGTGTACCTGGAGCACGGCAGCCGCGAGGAAGTGCTCACCATGGCCGGCCTGGACCTGCCGAGCATCCGCAACGCGATCCGCGCGCGCTTTCCGCATGTGGGGACGCGGAGTCAGGTGACGGCTTGAGTGTTGGGGGGGGGCTGCTGATCAAACAAAAACGCCGCGCATAAGCGCGGCGTTTTTGTTTATGCGGCACCTGTTTGCGTTTTCCTGCCGTGCGTCTATTTCCCCTCACCGTCATTCCGGCGAAAGCCGGAATCCAGCGACTTTACGTTCTGCGAGAAGGCTAAAAGGCACTGGATTCCGGCTTTCGCCGGAATGACGGTGAGGGATCGAAACGCTCATGCGAGATCTTGCACGGCCCCTAGACATCACCCACCCCACACGCCACCACTCACCCGATCCCGCTGCTCCAGGTCCTGCACGGTGAGCACCTCGCGATAGCCCGCCGACGCGAGTATCTCGCGCACGGCAGCGCCCTGGTTCCAGCCATGCTCCATCAGCAGCCAGCCGCCAGGCTCCAGGTGATCGCGCGCCTGCGCGACGATGCGGCGGATATCGTCCAGGCCATCCGCACCGGACGCCAGCGCCGACGCAGGCTCGAAGCGCAGATCGCCCTGCCCCAGATGCGGATCGTTCGCCTCGATGTACGGCGGATTGGAGACGATCACGTCGAAGCGCTCGCCTGCCAACGGTGCCAGCCAATCGCCCTGGACAAACCGCACGTTGCGAATGCCATGCCGGCTCGCATTGCGCTGTGCCACGGCAAGCGCATCCGCGCTCGCGTCGGTGGCGACGACGCTGGCCGCCGGGCTTTCGCGTGCGATCGCCAAGGCGATGGCACCGCTGCCCGTGCCCAGGTCCGCCACGCGCGCTCGCGTCGTCATCCGCGCAAGCGCGAGTTCCACCAGCAGCTCGGTTTCGGGGCGCGGAATCAGCGTGGCGGGCGTGACTTCCAGTTCCAGCGTCCAGAAGCCGCGATGCCCGGTGATGTACGCCACCGGTTCGCCATGGCGACGGCGTTCCACCAGGGCGGCGAAAGTCGATGCCTGCGCATCGTCCAGTACGTCGTCCGCGTGCGCGATCAGCCAGCTGCGCGGCTTGCCCAATGCATGGACCAATAGCAGCTCCGCTTCCAGGCGATCACCCAGCGCGTGCGCGGCATCGGCAATGACCTGACGCACCTCAGCCACGCGCGCGGCGCTCCGCGTGGCGGAACGGGAACGAAGGAAACGACCGACGCGACATCACTGTTTTCCGCTGGAAGAAAGCGACAGTGTAAAGGCTGGGCGCGTTCCCTGCCGCGCGCGCCGCGCCTTAAACCGGCGTCGGCGCCAGATAGTGATGCACCGCCTGGATCACCACCGAGCCTTCGCCCACGCTCGATGCCACGCGCTTGACCGAACCGGACCGCACGTCGCCCACCGCGAAGATGCCGGGCTTGGTCGTGGCATACGGCGATTCGAGCAGATGGCCCTGGGCGCAGCGACCCGTGAGCACGAAGCCCTTGTCGTCCAGTGACAGGCAATCCTTCAGCCAGTCGGTGTTGGGTTCCGCACCGATCATCACGAAGACGTTGTTGACCTCGCGCGTGGTCAGTTCGCCGGTGTCGCGACGCTGCCACGTCACCTTGCCCAGGCGGCCGTCGCCTTCCAGCCCGACGATCTCGCTGTGCGTGTGCAAGGTGATGGACGAGGAGCGCAGGATGCGCTGCACGAGATAGTCGGACATGGTCGCCGCCAGCCCGTTGGAACGGACCAGCACGTGCACATGCGAAGCGATGCGCGACAGGAACACCGCCGCCTGCCCCGCCGAATTGCCACCGCCGACCACCACCACTTCGCCGCCCTTGCACAACTGGCCTTCCATCGCCGTGCAGGCGTAGTGGATGCCGGCGCCTTCGAACTGCGCGTAGCCGGGAACATCCAACTTGCGATAGCGCGCGCCCGTCGCCACGATCACCGCGCGCGCCTGCACGCTCTGGCCGTCGTCCAGGAAGATGCGATACGGCTGCACCGAGCAGTCGATGCCGGAAGCCTGCCGCGAAATCGCCAGCCGCGCGCCGAACTTCTGCGCCTGCGCCTGTGCGCGCCCCGCCAATGCCTGGCCCGAAATGCCGGTGGGGAAGCCGAGGTAGTTCTCGATCCTCGACGACGTACCCGCCTGTCCACCCGGCGCGACACCTTCCACCACCAGCGTGGAAAGACCTTCCGACGCCGCGTACACCGCAGCGGCCAGGCCCGCCGGGCCCGCGCCGGCCACCACCACGTCGTAGACGAAATCCGGATCGATGCTTTCGGTGATGCCCAACTGGTCCGCCAGCTCCGCCGTGCTGGGGTTCTGCAGAAAGCAGTGCTCCGGACAGATCACCACCGGCAATTGCTCATGCGCCAATTGGAAGCACTCGATGAAACCTTCGGCGTCGGGTTCGGTTTCCGTATCGATCAGCCGATGCGGATAGCCGTTGCGCACCAGGAAGCGCTCCAGCCGCAAGGTGTCGGCGCTGTGCCCCGGCCCGACCAGCACCACGCCGCCGAAGCCCGCGCGAATCAGCCCCACGCGCCGCAGGATGAAAGCGCGCATGATGATTTCGCTGATGTCCGCTTCCGCGGCCACCATGCGGCGGAAATCGTCCGAGCGCACGCGCAGCACGTGGCTGTCCATGGCCGCGCGCGCCGACGCCATCACGGCGCGGCGATTGAACATGTTCATCTCGCCGCTGAACTGCCGCGCCGAATACATGGTGAACACGTTGGACTGGCCGAACTTGTCGACATCGAAGATCTCGACGATGCCATCCAGCACCAGGAAGAAATCCACGCCGCGCTGGCCGCGCTCGAACAGCACGGTGCCGGCCGGTACGTGTTCCTCGTGTCCATAGGCCGCGATGCGCCGGACCATGGAAGGATCCAGGCGCGGGAACATCTGCTCCTTGCGGTTCATCGGATCCGTCGGGTCGTAGACGACCTCGGGGGCTGGCAACGGCTCGGACATGCAGGCACACCTCGTCATGGGGACCGCCCGGCGGCAGGCCGCCAGGTCCATCCTGGAGTCAGGTCGGCGCCGGTGGCAGGGAAGGCACCGCGCCGTACACCGCATCGTGCGCCCGCGCCGTGGCACCCGCAAGTCATTGCGGCGTCGGTTGCATGGCGCCGGTGATGGACTTGACGAGACGTTCACGAAACCAGCGATGGGCCTGGTCGTCGTCCTTGGAATCGTGCCAATAGGCCAGGATGGGAATGGCGCGTATGCGCACCGGCAACGGCTGCACGGTGATGGGCAGCAGCGTCGAGAGGTGGTCGGCATACGCCTTGGGCACCGTCAGCAGCAGGTCGCTGGCAGCCGCGATCTGGCAGGCCGAAAAGTAGTGCTGCGCCACCATGCGCACCTCGCGGAACATGCCGTTCTGGCCGAGCAGCGTGTCCAGCGCGCTCGATTCGCCCAGCGGCGACACCGTGACGTGCTGGGCCGCCAGGTAATCGCTGCGGCGCAGCTGGTTCGCCAGCGGATGATCGCGCCGCATCGCCACCACCAGCGTCTCGTCCAGCAGGCGCCGATGCGAAATGCGCTCGCCCGCGCGCAAGGGGCGATCCACTGCCAGGTCCAGCGCGCCAATGCCCAGTTCGCGCTCCACCTCGTCCGCGGCAACCCGCCGGCTCACCACGCGCACGCCCGGCGCCTCCCGCCCAATGCTCGCCATCAACCGCGGCAGCGCAATCGACTCGAGGATGTCGCGAAAGCCGATGACGAAGGCCATCTGCAACCGCGACGGGTCAAACCGGGGCTGCGCGTGCGTGCTCGCCAGCAGGCCCTTCAGGTGCGCCTGCACCGACGGCATCATCGCGCGCACCTTGTCCGTGGGCAGCAGGCGATTGCCCTGCCGCACGAACAGCGGATCGCCCAGATGATCGCGCAGGCGGCGCAAGGCGTGCGTCACCGCCGGCTGGGTCAGGTGCAGCACGCGCGCCGCCGCGCTCACGCCGCCGTGCGTGTAGATCGCGTCCAGCACGCGAAACAGGTTGAGGTCGATGCGGCTGTCGCGTTCCATGGTTCCACCCATTCACCAGGCTAATGCCAGCCCATAAAGCATATTCATTTCAATTATCGGATGCCGGAGGCGTACGCTGCACGGAAGTTGAGGAGACCCACGATGGATTTCGCCCCCTCCGAGCGCACCCGCGCCCTTGCCGAACGCCTCGGGCGTTTCATGCGCGAGGAAGTGCTTCCCGCCGAACCGGTCTACGCCTCGCAACTGGCCGGCGGCGCCGACCACCGCCAATGGCGCCAGCCGGCGGTGATGGAGCAACTGAAGACGCGCGCGCGCGACGCCGGCCTGTGGAACCTGTTCCTGCCCGACCTGGAAGGCGGCCCCGGCTTGAGCAATGTGGAATACGCGCCGCTGGCCGAGATCATGGGCCATTCGTTCATCGCGCCCGAGGTGTTCAACTGCAGCGCGCCGGACACCGGCAACATGGAAGTGCTGCACCGCTACGGCTCCGCGCCGCAGCGCGAGCAATGGCTGGCGCCGTTGCTGCGCGGCGAGATTCGCTCGGGCTTTGCGATGACGGAGCCTGACGTCGCCTCCTCCGATGCCACCAACATGCGCGCGACCGCCACGCTGGAGGGCGACGAGATCGTGCTCAACGGCCGCAAGTGGTGGACGACTGGCCTGGGCCATCCGCATTGCCGTTTCGTGATCTTCATGGGCCTGAGCGACGCGCATGCCGAGCCGCACCAGCGCCACAGCATGGTGATCTGCCCGCTCGATGCGCCCGGCGTGCACATCGAGCGCATGCTGCCGGTGTTCCATGCCTACGATGAACCCTCGGGCCATGGCGAACTGCACTTCGCCAACGTGCGGCTGCCGGCGTCCAACGTGATCCTGGGCCCCGGGCGAGGTTTCGAGATCGCGCAGGGACGGCTGGGTCCAGGCCGCGTGCATCACTGCATGCGCGCACTGGGTGCTGCGGAGCGCGCGCTGTCCCTGCTGTGCGAGCGTGCGCAATCGCGCGTGGCCTTCGGGCAACCGCTGTTCCGGCTCGGCGGCAACGCCGACATCGTCGCCAACCTGCGCATGGCGATCGAACAGGCGCGACTGCTCACGCTGAAGACCGCGTGGACGCTGGACCAGCACGGCCCCAAGGCGGCGCTCAGCCTGATTTCGCAGATCAAGGTAGTGGTGCCCGCCGTCGCGCAGCAGGCCGCCGACGCGGCCATCCAGATCCACGGCGGCGCGGGACTGACCGACGATTTCCCACTGGCGCAGCTCTATGCCTATGCCCGCGTGCTGCGACTGGCCGACGGCCCGGACGAAGTGCATCGCGCCGTCGTCGCCAAGCTCGAAGCCAAGGCCCAGCTTGCCAAGGAGCACCGCGCATGACCGCCATTCCAGACCAGCCCCGCGCGGTGCGCGAGGAAGACGCCTTCGACGTCGCGCGCGTCGATGCCTTCCTCAAACAGCACATCGCGGGATTGGAAGGTACGCCCACGGTCAGGCAGTTTCCCGGCGGCGCATCCAACCTTACCTACCTGCTGCACTATGCCAACCGCGAACTGGTGCTGCGTCGTCCGCCGCGTGGCGCGAAGGCGAAATCCGCCCACGACATGATGCGCGAAGCGCGCGTCATGGATGCGCTCAAGGCCAGCTACCCGTATGTGCCGGCCATCCTCGCGCGCTGCGACGACGAAAGCGTGATCGGCCAGGATTTCTACGTGATGGAGCGATTGCGCGGCACCATCCTGCGCCGCGACCTTCCGCCCGAACTCGGCCTGGATCGCGAAGGCGTGCGCACGCTGTGCCTGGCTTTCGTCGACCGCCTGATCGAACTGCACCAGGTCGACGCCACGCAGCCCGCTCTGGAAAACTTAAGCAAAGGCGAGGGCTATATCGCGCGGCAGCTTGCTGGCTGGAGCGAGCGCTGGCGTCAATCGGCCACCGAAGGCTCCGACCCCTGCGAAGATGTGATCGCCTGGCTCGACGCGCAACAACCGGCACGCGACAACGCACGCTGCGTCATCCACAACGACTTCCGCTTCGACAACGTCGTGCTCGCCGCGGACAACCCGCTCGACATCGTCGGCGTGCTCGACTGGGAGCTGGCCACCATCGGCGATCCATTGATGGACCTGGGCAGTTCGCTCGCCTACTGGATGCAGGCCGATGACGATCCGGTGTTCCAGTCGTTCCGCCGCCAGCCCACGCACGAAGCCGGCATGCTCACGCGCCGCGAAGTCGTCGCCTACTACGGCGAACGCACCGGCATGGATGTCTCGGGCTGGCGCTTCTACGAAGTCTTCGGCCTGTTCCGCCTGATGGTGATCATCCAGCAGATCTACCGCCGCTGCGCCTTGGGCCAGACCACCAACCCGCAGTTCGCCGGCTTCGGCGACGCGGCGAAGTATATGGGCATCCGCTGCCGCCGCCTGATGGCCGCGAAGGACTGACCCGTGCGCGAACTGCTGCTGATACGGCACGGACAGGCGAGCTTCCACGCCGACGACTACGACCAACTGTCGCCGATCGGTGAACGGCAATCCGCGTTGCTCGGCCAGTGGCTCGCCGAATGCGGCGGCCAGCCCGACCTCGTCGCCATGGGCCCGCGCGTACGCCATCGCGACACGGCCATGCCCTGTCTGCGTGCAGCCGGCGTGGATATGCAACCCACCGTCATGCCCGGCCTCGATGAAGTGGATCACGTCGAACTGCTGGCACGGCTGCGGCCCGAACTCGCCGCGCCCGGCGCGCTGCTTGCGGCGATGAAACAGCAAGCCGATCCCTTTCGCGCCTTCCAGCAATTGTTTGTCGATGCACTCGATCGCTGGTCCGGCGGCGCGCACGATGCGGACTACACCCGTAGCTGGGCCGACTTTCGCCATGGCGTGCTGGATGCCCTCCAACAACTCAGCGAAAGCAAGGCGAACACCATCTGGGCCTTTACCTCAGGCGGCCCCATCGCCGTCATCGCCAGCGCGTTGCTGCAAGCCCATCCCTCCCGCGCGTTCGAACTCAGCTGGTCGCTCGTGAACACCGGCGTGACGCGGATACGGCTAGGCTCGCGCGGTCCAAGCCTGGTGACCTACAACGCGTGGCCGCACCTGGAACGTATGCGTGGCGAATCGCTGGTGACGCTGCGGTGATACGGCTTACCTCACCGTCCAACCACCGTCATTCCCGCGAAAGCGGGAATCCAGTGTCTTTGTCACAGCTCAGGGCTGTCGCTAGATTCAAAAAAGTCACTGGATTCCCGCTTTCGCGGGAATGACGGTGAGGAATACCAACCCCTACCCGGATCTGGTTACCCATGACAACTCCCGATACTTTCGACCTCACCGGCAAAATCGCCATCGTCACCGGCGCCAGCCGTGGCATCGGCGCCGAGATCGCCAGGCTACTCGCCGCGCATGGCGCGCATGTCATCGTCTCCAGCCGCAAGCAGGCCGATTGCCAGGCCGTGGTGGATGGCATCGTGGCCGACGGCGGCTCCGCCGAAGCCATGGCCTGCCATATCGGCGAGATGGAGCAGATTGCATCGCTTTATGCACAGGTCGAAGGCAAGCATGGCCGTCTCGATATCCTGATCAACAATGCCGCCACCAACCCCTACTTCGGCCACATCACCGACACCGAACCTTCGGTGTTCCAGAAAACGGTGGACGTGAACATCCGCGGCTACTTCTACATGTCCACGCACGGCGCCCGCCTGATGGCGAAGAACGGCGGCGGCTCCATCGTCAACGTGGCCTCGGTGAACGGCGTGGTGCCGGGTTTCCAGCAAGGCATCTACTCGATCACCAAGGCCGCCGTGATCTCCATGACCAAGGCCTTCGCGGTCGAATGCGCCGAACAGGGCGTGCGCTGCAACGCGCTGCTGCCCGGCCTGACCGATACCAAGTTTGCCTCGGTGCTGGTGAATACGCCGGCCATTCTCAAGCAGGCGCTGGCGCACGTGCCGATGCGCCGTGTGGCGCAGCCGTCGGAGATGGCGGGGGCGGCGCTCTACCTGGCCTCCGATGCCGCCTCCTACACCACCGGCGCGGTGCTCAACGTCGATGGCGGCTACCTCAGTGTCTGATCGCGGAGAACAACGCATGACGTCAACGCTTCCCCCGCGCGCCGCCGGCAAGCGCGCCCTGGTCACCGGCGCCGCCGGCGGGCTCGGCGCGGCATCGGCACGCATGCTCGCGCGCCATGGAGCCAAGGTGTATCTCACCGATATCGACGGCGATGGCGCCGCCGCGACGGCCGCGCAGATCAACCGCGAGCACGGCGCAACCGTGGCGTGGTCCGCGGTGCAGAACGTAGCCAATGAAGCGGCGTGGCAACACACGCTGGCTGAGGCCGCGAACGCCATGGGCGGCCTGTCCGTACTGGTCAACAACGCCGGCATCGGCTCGCTGGGTGGCGTGGAACGCATCGAGCTGAAGGAATGGCACCGCGTGATGGCGGTGAACGTGGATAGCGTGATGCTGGGCTGCAAGCATGCCCTGCCCTATCTGCGCGACGCGCAGCCCGCTTCCATCGTGAACATCTCCTCGCTGGCCGCGTTCAAGATCGATCCGGACTACACCGCCTACAACACGTCCAAGGCCGCCGTGGCCGCGCTGACCAAATCGGTGGCGATGGATTGCACGCGCCAGCGCATCGACGTGCGTTGCAACTCCATCCATCCTGCCTTTACCCGCACCGGCATCGTCAAGCCGTTCTTCGACAAGCTAGGCGAGGAAGAGGCGACAAAGAAACTCACGCGCGGCATTCCCATGCACCGCCTTGGCGAGCCGGACGACGTCGCCTACGCGGTGCTCTATCTTGCTTCCGATGAAAGCCGCTACGTCACTGCGGCGGAACTCGTCATCGATGGCGGCGCACGCGCCGTCTGACCCGGAGACCACCATGAGCCTGATGAATCGCCAACTGCTGTTGAAGACGCGCCCCGAGGGGCTGGTCAGCCTGGACAACTTCGATCTGCGCGAAACGCCCGTGGCCGAACTCGCCGACGGACAGGCGCTGGTGCGCGTGCTGTACCTCTCCATGGACCCCACCAACCGCGTGTGGATGAGCGACATCCCGCAGTACATGCCGCCCGTCGCCATCGGCGAAGTCATGCGCGGCCTGGGCATTGGCCGCGTGGTGGCATCCAGGTCGAAGCACTATGAAGCAGGCGACCTCGTGCAGGGCCTGGCCGGCTGGCAGGATTACGCGCTGATCGACGAGACCAAGATGGGCTACTGGGTGAAGCTGCCGCCCAAGCCGCCCGTGGAGCTACCCACGCTGCTGGGTGCCTGCGGTTTCAGCGGCATCACCGCGTACTACGGCCTCACCGACATCGCACCCGTCGAAGCCGGCGAAACCCTGGTCGTCTCCGCTGCCGCCGGCTCGGTGGGCTCCATCGCCGGGCAGATCGGCAAACTGCGCGGCGCGCGCGTGGTGGGCATCGCGGGCGGCGCCGAGAAATGCCGCCACCTTGTCGACGACCTCGGCTTCGATGCCGCCGTCGACTACAAGGCCGACGACTTCAAGCAGAAACTCGCCGCAGCTACGCCGGACGGCGTGCACGTCAACTTCGAAAACGTCGGCGGTCCCGTGATGCGCGCGGTGCTGTCACGCATGGTCAACGGCGGCCGCGTCGCGCTGTGCGGCCTCATCGCCAACTACGCAGGCGGCAGCAAGGCCAGCGACGACTACAGCGTCATCATCATCAAACGCCTCACCGTGCGCGGCTTCCTCGCCTTCGACTACAAGGACCAGCCCCGCGCCGTGCACGACCTTGTCAGCTGGGTCGTCAGCGGCAAGATCAAGGCCGGCGAAACCGTAGCCCATGGCCTGGAAAACGCCCCACTCGTACTCAACCGCCTGTTCGACGGCAGCCATACGGGCAAGCTGGTGTTGAAGGTGGCGGAGGAGGCATGATCCGTTGAGGTTTGGCCCATAAAAAACCGGGCGACTTGCGTCGCCCGGCCATGGGTTCCACTGCCTTGGAGGAGCCCTCAACTCAGCGCAGGATGGATGCGGCGTCCTGCTTCTGCACCAGTGCGTGGCAGAGCACGGTGGCTTCGCTGGTTTGCGCGAGGCCGCGTTCGGCGCCGCTGACTTGCTTGGCGCGGTCCTTGAAGAAGGCTTGCAGGCGGTCGGCCTCTTCCTGCGAGCAGCCACCGCCGCCGACGAGGTCGGGCAGTTTGCCGCCGGCGAAGCTGCCGGTGCGCTCCACGATCTTGTCGTAGTTGGTGGTGGCCCACTGCCAGGAGGCGTCGCGTTCGCTGCGGGTGTCGCGGCCGCCGCGCAGCAGCATGCCCATCTCGCCGACCTTTACCTTCTTGTCGAGGGCGAAGTTGCGCACTTGGTTCGCCAGCGCCGGATCGGTCGCTTCGCTCAGGCCATCGAGCATGCCGTTGCGCAGCGCCGGGTCGCTGGTCTGCGGCAGTTCGGCGATGAGGGCGTCCACCGCGGGCTTGCCGCGCTCCTGCACGGCCACGGCGAGCGCGCTGCCGATCAGGTCGGGGTCGGCGGCGGCAAGGTCCAGGCGGCCGTCGGCCTTGCGCTTGAGTGCGGCGTCGCCCTGCTTGAGCAATTCGGCGCGAACTTCCGGCAGCTTGACCACCAGCGCGAGTTCGTCGGCGAGGGTGTTGCGCAGCAAGGAGTCGCTGTCCGGCTCGTTCGCCTTGCGGTGATAGCCGAGCTGGGTCATGCGCGGCAGGTAGGCAGCCTTGGCCCACGCGGCGAGCTTGGCGCGCTGGGCGTCGGTCTGCGCCAGGTTGCGGTAGATCCAGTTGAAGCTGGTGAGCGGCGCAATGGCGACTTCGCGCGTCTTGGACGCCGTCAGCGGCTTAAGCGCGGCGAGCACGTCGCCCGCATCGATGTCACCGTGCTTGAAGCTGGCGTAGACCGCGTCGGCATAGGCGAGCTGTTCGGCGTCGTCGAGCTTGCCGATCTGCTTGCCGAGGTTGGCCAGGTCGTTCTTCGCCATGGCGAAGCGGTAGTAGCCGCTGCCGTTGGCGTTGGGCAGCACCCACGTGCCCTTGCTCGCGTCCGTGAGCACCATGGAGCCGGTGGCCTGGTCGAGCAGTTCGCAGCTCACCTTGCTGCCGTGGGCGGTGCCGTAGCGCACGCACATCGGCACGCCCCACACCTGGTGCGTGTCGCCCTTGCTGCCCACCGGCAGGTAGCGGCTCTGGCTGAGCTTGAGCACGGTCTTGCCGCCTTCCTGCGCCAGCTCGGTCTGCACGTAGGGCACGCCGGGCTGGTTGAGGAAGCTCTTGAACGCCTGCTTGAAGTCGTCGCCCTTGTCGGCGGCCTTGGCGATGGCGTCGATCAGGTCGTCGGCGGTGGCGTTGCCGAACTTGTGATCCTGGATGTAGGCGCGCATGCCCTTCTGGAACGTGGCCTCGCCCACGTAGCCTTCGAACATGCCCAGCACCGCCGCGCCCTTCTGATAGGTGATGCCGTCGAACGCGGTTTCGATGTCGCCGTTGCCGGTGATCGGCTGGCGAATCTTGCGCGTGGTGACCAGGCTGTCGCCGTTCATCGCGCCTTGCGCGCCGCGCACGCGGTCCAGGTCGGCGCGGTATTCCGGATGCACCTTCTGCGTCACCTTCTGCTGCATCCAGGTGGCGAAGGCTTCGTTGAGCCACAGGTCGTCCCACCAGGCGAGCGTCACGGTGTCGCCGGTCCACTGGTGCGCGAGCTCATGCGCGGTGACGTTGAACGAGCCGCGCACATAGCTGGCCGAGGAATCGGGATCGATCAGCAGCAGCCAGTCGCGGAAGGTGACCAGGCCCGGGTTTTCCATGGCGCCGGCGGAGAAGTCCGGCGCGGCTAGCAGATCGAGCTTGTCCCACGGATAGCCGAAGCCGTAGTAGTCCTCCAGCGTGTGGACGATGCTCGGCGTTTCGCCTAGCACATGCTGCATGCGATGGCCTTCGCCCTTGGCGGCGATGCCGCGCAGTTCCAGCGTGTCGGCGCGGTAGGCGGTGGGCGAAATGTCGGGGCCCTTCACCACGTCCCACGGGCCCACGCCGAAGGCGACCAGATAGGTCGGCAGCGGCTTGGTGGTGGAGAAGGTCAGCTTTTTCCAGCCCTTGCCGGCGGGCTCTCCCTTCACCTGGCGGGTGTTGGCCACGCCCACTTCGTCGTCGGGAATGGTCAGGCGGATGTCGAACGGGGTCTTGAAGCCGGGCTCGTCGAAACCGGGAAAGGCGAAGCGCGCGCTGATGGGTTCCATCTGCGTCATCGCATACGGCTGGCCTTCGTGGCTGACCTTGTACAGGCCCTGCAGCTGCTGGTTGAGCGGCGCGGTGTAATCGAAGGCCAGCGTGAGTTCCTGCGGCTTCAAGGTGGCGCCGAAGTCGATGCGCACCACGCCTTCCTGCGGCGCCACTTCCACGTACTTGGCCGCGTGCGCCTTGCCGGCCGCATCGGTGACGGTGACCTTGCCGACCTTCAGCTCGCGGCCGTGCAGCCACAGATGATCCGAAGCCTGCGTCAGCTTCACCTTGATGACGGTGGTGCCGGAGAAATCCTGCTGGCGCGGATCGACCTTGAAGTCCAGCTGGTAGGACTCCGGCTGCGCCCAACCGGGCAGGCGGCCATGCGGCTGGTCATCCGCGGCGGGCGCGGCGAGGGCGGCGCCGCAGCAGGCAGCCAGTGCGGTGAGTACGAGTGGGCGAACGAGACGACGCATGCGAGGGGGCTCCCCTTAAGACAGACAAACCCCCACGCTAGGCGCTGCCATGACTTTGGACACAGTGCCAGAAGGCATAGCTTGCGCGTTCCTTGCGGCAAGCCCTGACGAAAGGTCCATGTCAGGCCCTGTTAACGCGCAAGCGTGACCGCCGTCGCTGCTTGGCGCACATACGCCCTTCCCCTGACATTTTCCGATACCCACCCGCCATGCCAGCGCGTAGGGTGAATCCCGCCACATCAGAACAACGAAAGGCGGAGAGGCTTCTTTCATGTCTTGCGGGGTTGGCGAGCACCCCACGGAGGGTTGCGCGCTTTGCGGGCGGGATGCCAGCGACACCCATGAAGGATGCGTCCTGAGCCCTCGTCGACTGATCACCCGGTAGCGTCATCCAGGGCGCGGCAGTTTGCGTCCGCGAAAGACCTTCGTACTGCTTGAGGAGTCGCTGTTGCCCATGCCCCACGCCGTGCCTGCGCCTGTTTGCCCGATGTTCCACGCCAAGCCGCCGCGAGTGCGCCAGGCATGAGGGCCGCCGACGAAGCCACCGGCACCCTGCAACAGGCACTGCAACACACGGCCCACCTGCTGGAGCGCCAGCCCGCACTGGCCGCCGAGCAGGCCACGGAAATCCTGAAGGCCGTTCCCGATCACCCCGCGGCCTTGCAACTGCTGGCGGCGGCGCATGCCGCGCAAGGCGACACGCAGGCGGCGCTGGACATCCTGCTGCCGCTGACCAAGGCACAGCCTGCGTGGGCGCTGGTCCATCGCGACCTGGGCGTGGCGCTGGGCAAGGCCGGCCGCCATCAGGAGGCGGTCGATGCGTTGCACAAGGCCGCTGCGCTGAAGGCGGACCTGCCGCAGGTGTGGCGTGCCCTGGGCGATGGCCTGGCCGCCGTCGGCGATCACACGGGCGCCGCCAAGGCCTATGGGCGGCACGTGCATCACGCCACGCGCGATCCGCGCCTGCTCGCCGCCGCTTCCGCGCTGGCCGGCAACCGATTGCCAGAGGCCGAGGCGCTGTTGCACGAACATCTCAAACAAGCGCCCACCGATGTCGCCGCGCTGCGCATGTCGGCCGAAGTGGCGGCGCGGTTTGGCCGTCATGACGAGGCCCGCCGGCTGCTCGAACGCTGCCTGTCGCTGGCGCCGGGTTTCGATGCGGCGCGCTTCAATCATGCGCTGCTGCTCCATCGCAGCAACCGGCCGGAACAGGCGCTGGCCGAGCTCGAGCGTCTGCTGGCGACGGAACCCGAACACAGCGGCTATCTCAACCTCAAGGCGGCGGTGTTGTGCCGCATCGGCGATTACGAGCCGGCCATCCGCATCTACGCGAACCTGCTGGCCCGCGACGCGCGCCATCCGCGCGTGTGGATGAGTTACGGCCACGCGCTGAAAACCGCGGGCCACACCGATCGCGCCATCGAGGCTTACCGCCGCGCGCTGGCCTTGGAGCCCTCGTGCGGCGAGATCTGGTGGAGCCTGGCCAACCTCAAGACGTTCCGCTTCGATGGCGACGATCTCGCGACCATGCGCCAGCAGTTCGCCCGGGCCAATCTCAGCGACGACGACCGCCTGCACCTGGCCTTCGCCATCGGCAAGGCGCTGGAGGATGCCGGCGAGTACGAGCCGTCGTTCCAGCACTACGCCCAGGGCAACGCGCTGCGCCAGCGCCAGCTTCGCTACAGCGCGGACGACACCAGCGCGCGCGTGCGCTACATCCGCCAGCGCTATTCGCGCGCGTTCTTCGAGGCCCGCGCAGGACAGGGCAGCGAGGCGCGCGACCCCATCTTCATCGTCGGATTGCCGCGCGCCGGCTCCACCCTGATCGAGCAGATCCTGTCCAGCCACAGCCAGGTGGAAGGCACGATGGAGCTGCCGGAGATCACCACGATCACGCGCCTGCTGCGCGAAAAGGGCGACGCCGACAGCGACGCGCCGTATCACGACGTGCTCGCCACGCTGGATGCGAAGGCGCTGCGCGAACTCGGCGAGCGCTACCTCGCCCACACCCGCATCCAGCGCAAGACCTCGGCACCGCTGTTCATCGACAAGATGCCGAACAACTTCATGCACATCGGCCTGATCCATCTGATCCTGCCCAACGCCCGGATCATCGACGCGCGCCGGCATCCCCTCGCCTGCTGTTTCTCGGGGTTCAAGCAGCATTTCGCGCGCGGCCAGAGCTTCAGCTACAGCCTGGAGGACATCGGGCGCTACTACCGCGACTACGTCTCGCTGATGTCGCACTTCGACGCGGTGCTGCCGGGCCGCATTCATCGCGTCGTCTACGAGCGCATGGTCGAGGACACGGAAGGGGAGATCCGTCGCCTGCTCGACTACTGCGGCCTGCCGTTTGAGAAGTCGTGCCTGCGCTTCTTCCAGAACGACAGGCCGGTACGCACCGCAAGTTCGGAACAGGTACGCCAGCCGATCTACCGCGAAGGCGTGGATCACTGGCGGCACTACGCGCCATGGCTGGCACCGCTGGAACACGCATTGGGGCCGGTGCTGGGGAGCTATCCCGAGGCGCCGGCATGGGAGGCGACGTAGCAGTCATCCATGCGTCGTCGATAACACCTGGGGAGGGAAGTCGATGCACAAGGTCAGGCCGAGGGGGCCGACACATACGCGGCACATCACGTTGTCCCGGCTGCCGCTCGCGGCGGCCATCTGCCTTGCCATGGCGGCCCCTGCCGCCGCGCAGGACGCCGCGCAACAAGCAACGCAAGGCCCGGCGGCCAATCCGCCATCCGCGCCGGCCAAGACCAAGACGCTGGACGCCGTGACGGTGACGGCGCAGAAGCGCGAGGAGAACCTGCAGAAGGTGCCGATCAGCCTGCAGGTGCTGGACACCGACAAGCTGCAGGAGCTGCACGTCCAGAACTTCAACGACTATGTGAAGTACCTGCCCAGCGTGTCGTATCAAACGTATGGGCCGGGCTTCGCCTTGATCTACATGCGCGGCGTGGCCAGCGGCGGCGACGGCAACCACTCCGGTTCGCAACCGAGCGTGGGCGTGTACCTGGATGAGCAGCCGGTCACCACCATCCAGGGGCCGCTCGACATCCACATGTACGACATCGCACGCGTGGAGTCGCTCTCCGGCCCGCAGGGCACGCTGTACGGCGCCAGCGCGGAAGCCGGCGCGATACGCATCATCACCAACAAGCCCGACCCCAGCGGTTTCGCGGCCAGCTACAGCGTGGGCGTGGACACTGTCAGTCATGGCGGCGTCGGCTACACCGCCGAGGGCATGGTCAACATCCCCATGTCGCCGAGCGCGGCGATCCGGCTGGTGGGCTGGGACGAGCACGACGCAGGCTATATCAACAACCAGGTGGGTTCGCGCACCTTTCCGAGTTCCGGCATCACCGTGAGCAATGCGGCGGGCTGCTCCAATCCGCCGAACCTGATCTGCACCGGCCAGGCCAAGAAGCACTACAACGACGTCGACACGCAGGGCGGCCGCGCCGCGCTGAAGTTCAACCTCAACGACGACTGGTCGATCAGCCCCACCATCATGGGGCAGCACACGATCACCAATGGCGCATTCGCCAGCGATCCGCAGGTGGGCTCGCTGGCGTTGACGCACTTCTATCCGGACTACGCCGACGATCGGTGGATCCAGGCCGCGCTCACCGTCGAAGGCAAGATCGGCAACTTCGACCTGACCTATGCCTACTCGCACCTCACGCGCAACCAGGAAGAAGACAACGACTACAGCGACTACTCGTTCTGGTACGACACCATCGCGCACTACGGCGCCTACATCCACGACAACGCCGGCAACCTGATCAACCCCTCGCAGTACATCCAGGCGCACAACCACTACACCAAGCAAAGCCACGAGCTGCGCATCGCCTCGCCGGCGGACGACCGCCTGCGCGTGGTGGCCGGCGTGTTCTTCCAGCGGCAGGTGCACGAGATCCAGCAGGATTACCTGATCAACGGCCTGGGCAACGACCTGTCCGTGCCGGGCTGGCCGAACACGCTGTGGCTCACCGAGCAGGAACGCGTGGACCGGGACGAGGCCTTGTTCGGCGAGCTGTCGTACGACTTCATTCCCGAAACGCTCATCGGCACCGTCGGCGGCCGCTGGTTTCACACCAACAACAGCCTGAAGGGCTTCTACGGCTTCAGCGCCGGCTTTGCGCCCACCTCGACCTATGGCGTGGCGGGTTGCACCTCGTCCAATCCGTTCCACGGCGCGCCGTGCATGGATTTCGACAAGGGCACCAAGGAAACCGATTCGCTGGGCAAGGCCAACCTGACCTGGCAGATCACGCCGGACCAGATGATCTACGGCACCTGGTCGCAAGGTTTCCGGCCCGGGGGCATCAATCGCCGCGGCTCGCTGCCGCCATACAAGTCGGACTTCCTCACCAACTACGAACTCGGGTGGAAAACCACCTGGTTCGATCATCGGCTGTCGTACAACGGCGCGGTGTTCCGCGAGAACTGGAAGGATTTCCAGTTCAGCATTCTCGGCGCCAACGGCCTCACCGAGATACGCAATGCGGGACAGGCGCGCATCGACGGCATCGAGCAGGACGTGAACTGGGCGGCCACGTACAACCTGCAGATCGGCGCGGGCATGGCCTATTACAACGCCAAGCTGACGCAGGACTACTGCGGCTTCACCGACACCAGCGGCAACCCGATCACCAATTGCCCGGCCGGCTCGATCAACCCGATCACCGGCACCGCGGTGACCGGTCCGCTCGCACCCAAGGGCACGCGCCTGCCGGTGACGCCCAAGCTCAAGTACAACCTCAATGCGCGCTACACCACCAACATCGGCGACTACGAAGTGTTCGGGCAGGTGGCGGTGGTGCACGTGGGCGAGCGCACCTCCGACCTTCGCGTATTCGCCAACGACCTGGTGGGCAACATGCCGGCCTACACCACGGCGGATTTCTCCTTTGGCGCGAAGTACCACGGCATGTCGCTGGACCTGTATGTGACCAACGCCTTCGACAAGCGCGGACAGCTGTTCCGCTATACCGAATGCGCCGCCGCGACCTGCGCCGCCCACGACGTGGTGCCGCAGTATCCCGACGGGCAGGTTTACACGGTGATGAACCAGCCGCGCACGGTGGGTCTCCGCTTCAGCCAGGAGTTCTGAGCAATACCCGGTGTCGCCCGATCTTTGCCCCGGCAATCGCCGGGGCTTTTTTTGGGCGATGCGCCGGGACACGCGAGACGGTTTGCTCGTCATCCCAGCGAAAGCTGGGATCCAGTGACTTGTTCCCGGTTACCAGGGGTTATCGCGACCCAAAGACACTGGATCCCAGCTTTCGCTGGGATGACGGCTTTGAGAACTGACTAGCGACCTGAAGCAGGATTGTTTCTGGCGATGAAAAACACCACTATGATTGATACGAGCTATCGCATCACCCAGGCGCCTCCCCATGAATTTGCGTGACCTGCACTACCTTGTCGCCCTCGCCGAGCACCGGCATTTCGGCCGCGCGGCCGAGGCCAGTTTCGTGAGCCAGCCCACCTTGTCCACCCAGATCAAGAAGCTGGAGGACGAACTGGGCGTGGCGCTGGTGGAGCGCACGCCGCGCAAGGTGCTGCTCACCGAAACCGGCCGCGAGATCGCCCGCCGCGCGCGTGGCGTGCTGTCGGAAATCGAAGAGATCAAGGCGATTGCGCAGCGCACGCGCGATCCGGAATCGGGCACGCTGCGCCTGGGCATTTTCCCCACGCTGGGCCCGTACCTGCTGCCGCATCTGGTGCCACTGGTGCGCAAGCACTTCCCGCGGCTCGAACTGCTGCTGGTGGAGGAAAAGACCGAGCAGGTGATTCGCCTGCTGCGCGAAGGCTCGCTGGACGTGGGCATTCTCGCGTTGCCGCTGCACGAGGAAAGCCTGCATACGGAGTTCCTGTTCGAGGAACCCTTCGTGCTCGCCGTGCCGGAAGACCATCCGCTGGCGCACAAGCAGAAGCGCCTGAAGCTGGACGACCTGGAAGACGAAAGCCTGCTGCTGCTCGAAGACGGCCACTGCATGCGCGATCAGGCGCTGGAAGTGTGCCAGCTGGCGGGCGCGGGCGAGCGCTCGGGTTTCCGCGCCACCAGCCTGGAAACCCTGCGCCAGATGGTGGCGGCGAACGTGGGCATCACGCTGTTGCCCACGCTCGCGATCAAGCCGCCGGTGGCACGCACGGACAACGTGCACCTGCTGGAATTCGCCGGCCATCCGCCGAGCCGCCGCATAGCGCTGGCGTGGCGCAAGAGTTCGTCGATGGGGCCGTTCCTGGAGCGTTTCGCGGCGGTGATCCGCGACCTGCCCGCCAACCTGCTGAAGCCGGATATCACCGCCGAGGCCAAGCCCGCCCGTTTGCCGGCACGCTGACGCCTGCATGCAGCGCTTCATCGTCATCGGCCTGCCGCTGATCGCGCTGCTGGGCGGCGTGCATTGGTGGCGTCATCGGCCCATCGAACACGCCGCCGGCGTGCTCGCGCCCGAGGCGCCCACGCAGATCGACCTGGACGAAGGCGCCACGCTGCGGCGTGGGGACGTGTCGCTGCTCACGCGTGCGCGCTTCGAACTCACGGCACGCGTGCTGTCACGCGAGGATTACCGCTTCGATGCCGGCGCCTCGCTGGCGCCCATCGACCTGGCGCTGGGCTGGGGCCGCATGTCGGACAGCGCCGTGCTGTCGCAGGTGCAGATCAGCCAGGAAAACCGTTTCTATCACTGGCATGTCGACCGCTTTCCGATTCCACGGCGCGAGATCGAGCAGTCCAGCGCCAACATGCACATGATTCCCGCGGACGACACGGCACGCCGCGAGCTGGAAAGCGTGCGCCCCGGCGAAGTGATCCATCTGGAAGGTTTCCTGGTGGATGCCAGCCGCCCCGACGGCTGGCGCTGGCATACCTCGATGACGCGCGACGACACCGGCAACGGCGCCTGCGAGCTGGTGTACGTGGAGAGCGTGGCGCCGGCGCAGTGAACTTGCGCCGCGCTTCGCGTCAGTAACGCAGCAGGGCCTGCAAGGACGCCGCGTCGTCCTGCCAGCGTTCGCGGCCCTGCAGTGCGGCCAGTTCGATCACCACGCTGGCGCCCACCAGTTGCGCGCCCAGCTTCAGCACCAGCGCGCGCGCCGCCGCCAGCGTGCCGCCGGTGGCGAGCACGTCATCGACGATGAGCACGCGTTCTCCCGGACGCAAGGCGTCGTTGCGCGCCTCCAGGCGATCCACGCCGTATTCGAGCTGGTAATCCACCGACACCACCGGCGGCGGCAGCTTGTTGGGCTTGCGCAGCGGCACGAAACCCGCGTGCAGCTTCTGCGCGAGCGCCGCGCCGAAGATGAAGCCGCGCGATTCGATGCCGCACACGGCCTGCACGCCACTGCCCTGCCAGGGCTCGGCCAGCGCGTCGATGCAGCGGGCGAAGCCGCCGGCATCGGCCAGCAGCGGCGTGATGTCGCGAAACATCACGCCGGGCTTGGGAAAGTCCGGTACGGCGCGGATCAGCGTGGCTATCTGCTGCAATGACGCGTTCAAGGTCGAAGGCTCCGGTGAGACGGGAAAGGCGGCAGGATAGCGCGCGTTGCCGCCTGCGCCGCTCAGCAGAAGGCCGGCTGCGGCGCGTCCGGGTCTTCGTCGGGGTCGTTGAGCGCGAGACGGGCTTCCTGGAGATCGCGCTCCACCTCGCGCACCACCTGCTCCGCCGCGGCCAGGCTGGCCTCGGGCACCAGCACGGCCACGTAGTCCAGGGCGGGCAGCTGGCCCACGGCCCCGGTCAGGTATTCGCCGGAAACGAAGGCCGGGACGTCGGCGCGCTCCAACGCGTCCTTGACCAGGTGGGCGTCGATCAGGCTTTCGGCTCGGTAAACGATGCGCATGGGCTCACGCTAGCGCCGGGGCGTCGGGAGGGCAAGTTCTTGTCCTGGGCGTGTTAGACGGGTGAAGAGCGCTGTTCGCGGCCACTTGCCGGCCTGTTCCCTGCCGGCCCGGCCCCTGAAAACCGGGCAAAACACCCCCACCTACGGACAAGGTAAACTCACCTGTTTCCACCACCGCGTACGAGCCACGCTCCGATGTCTACCGAAAACGCCGCCGTTGAAACCACCGCCTCGCCCGCTGCCCCGCAGGCCGAGGGGCAACGGGCCGATGTTCAAAGGGATTTCATCCGCCAGATCATCCGCGAGGACCTGGCCACCGGTAAGCATCACGCCATCCGCACGCGCTTTCCGCCCGAGCCCAACGGCTACCTGCACATCGGCCACGCCAAGGCGATCTGCCTGAACTTCGGCATTGCCCGCGAGTTCACCGGCTGGTGCAACCTGCGCCTGGACGACACCAACCCCGGCAAGGAAGACCCGGAGTTCGTCGAAGGCATTAAGGACGACGTGCGCTGGCTCGGCTACGAGTGGCACGACCTGCGCCACGCCTCGGACTATTTCGAGGTGTTCTACGACGCGGCCGTCAAGCTGATCAAGGACGGCGTGGCCTACGTGGATGACCTGAGCCCGGAAGACATGCGCGCCTATCGCGGCACGCTCACCGAGCCGGGCCGCAACTCGCCGTTCCGCGAGCGCAGCGTGGAGGAAAACCTCGACCTGTTCCGCCGCATGCGCGAGGGCGAATTCGCCGACGGCGCCAAGACGCTGCGCGCGAAGATCGACATGGCCTCGGGCAACATGAACATGCGCGATCCGGCCATCTACCGCATCCGCAAGGTGCCGCACCAGAACACCGGCGACGCCTGGCCGATCTATCCGATGTACGACTACGCACACTGCCTGTCCGACGCGCTGGAAGGCATCACGCACTCGCTGTGCACGCTGGAGTTCGAAGACCACCGCCCGCTGTACGACTGGTTCGTGGACAAGGTCGACCTGGTCAACCATCCGGAGCTGTGGCAGCACCTGCGCGAAGGCGGCTTCCGCACGGAACCGGCCAAGCCGCGGCAGATCGAGTTCTCGCGCCTCAACCTCTCCTACTCCATCACCAGCAAGCGCAAGCTCGCGCAGCTGGTGAATGAGAACCTGGTGGACGGCTGGGACGATCCGCGCATGAATACGCTGCGCGGCTTGCGTCGCCGCGGCTTCACGCCGGGCGGCCTGCGCCTGCTCATCGAGCGCCTGGGCGTGAGCAAGCAGAACAGCATCATCGACTACTCCATCCTGGAAAACTGCGTGCGCGAGGATCTCGACGCCACCGCGCCGCGCCGCATGGCCGTGCTCGATCCGCTCAAGCTGGTGATCACCAACCTGCCGGAAGGCCACGAGGAACAGCTCACGTTCGCCAACCATCCGAAGGACGAGAGCTTCGGCACGCGCGACGTGCCGTTCTCGCGCGAGCTGTGGATCGAGCGCGAGGATTTCGCCGAAGTGCCGCCGAAGGGCTTCCACCGTCTCAAGCCCGACGGCGAAGTGCGCCTGCGCGGTGTGGGTATCGTCAAGTGCGACGAGCTGGTGAAGGACGCCGACGGCAACGTGGTCGAACTGCGCTGCACGCTGGATCTCGAATCGCGCCAGGGCATGCCGGGCGCCGACCGCAAGGTGAAGGGCACCATCCACTGGGTGAGCGCCAGGCACGGCGTGTCCAGCGAAGTGCGCGTGTACGACCGCCTGTTCAACGTGCCGGACCCGGACGACGAGACCGACGGCAAGACCTGGATCGAGCACATCAACCCGGACGCCAAGCGCGTCGTCACCGCATGGCTGGAACCGGCGGCGGCGAAGGTGGAGCCGGAGCAGCGCTTCCAGTTCGAACGCCTGGGCTATTTCGTGGCCGACCGTATCGATCACACGAGCGACAAGCCGGTCTTCAACCGCACCGTCACGCTGCGTGACGCGTGGGCCAAGCAGGCTGGCTGACGTTCGCGTCACAAGGAAGGCAGCATGCTCCCCCAACAGATCCACCTGACCCTCCCGCCCTGGATCGGCGAAGTGGTCGACACCCACAAGCGCTACACCACCGACGAGGAACGCGTGGCTCTCGCCATCGAACTCTCGCGCCTGAACATTGAGCGCAGCCAAGGCGGCCCGTTCGGCGCGGCGGTGTTCGACGGGCACGGACGCGTGGTGTCCGTCGGCGTCAATCGCGTGGTGCCGCAGACCTGCTCCGTGGCGCACGCCGAAATGATGGCCTACATGAGCGCCCAGCAGCGCCTGGCGGCGTTTCGCCTGAACGCCGATGGCGGCCGCTATACGCTCGCCACCAGCGCGCAGCCCTGCTGCCAGTGCTACGGCGCCACGGTGTGGGCCGGCGTGGATGAGCTCCTGATCGGCGCGCGCGCCGAGGACGTGGAAGAACTCACCGAGTTCGACGAAGGCCCGCTGCCGGCCGACTGGATCGGCGAACTGGAGCGCCGCGGCATCGCCGTGCGCCGTGACATCCTGCGCGAGCAAGCGCGCGGCGTGCTGGCGACCTACGGCCAGAGCGGACAGCACTATTGAGCCGCCTGCGCGCCGCGCTGCCGCTGATCCTGCTGGTCGCCGCCGGCATCGCGCTGTTCAGCTCCGGCCTGATGGATCGCCTGCACCCGGAGCAACTGGTGCAGCACCAGGCGCAGATGCGCGCCGACATCGCCGCCGCGCCCTGGCTTACCCGCATCACCTTCATCGGCCTGCTCACGCTGGCCATGTCGACCGGCGTGCCTGGCACGGTGATCATCATCATCGCCGGCGGCTTCGCCTTCGGCGTGGTGGAAGGCAGCATCTATTCCTCCATCGGGCTGACGCTGGGCACGCTGATCCTGTTCCTGGCCAGCCGCTATGCGTTCGGCGCGGGCAGCAAGCACCCGCCCGCCATCGTGGACAAGCTGCACCACGGCTTCGAACGGCATCCGGTGGCCTACACCATGTTCCTGCGCTTCGTGCCGGTGGCGCCGTTCGGCCTGGTCACGGTGGCGCTGGCGTGGCTGCGTTGCCCGCTGTGGCTGTTCCTGGGCGCCAGCTGGCTGGGCGGAACGGTCTCCCTGATCTTCGAGACCTCCATCGGCGCCGGCCTGGGCGAAGCGCTGGCGCAAAGCCACGGCCATTTCGGTCCCGGCCTGCTGATGCAGCGGAGCGTGTGGCTACCGATCTCCGCCATCGCCGTGCTGGCCCTGCTGCCGCTGCTGGTGGAGCGTTTCACGCGTCGCCGTCACCGCAACACCCCCGGACATGCGCCTGTCCACCCGCAGGACTGAGCACCGCCCAAGGGATGCTCGCAACCATTTCACGCAGGCGTCACCGGCCCGACGGGCTACGCCGGTCGGCCTGCTGTCGGCCCTGGTGAATCGCGCTAGGCTGGGCCTGCCTGACATCAGACGGGTGCAAGGGGATTTCATGCGTACAGGGGCCAACTCCCGGACGGTGCAATGGTGGCGTCGCACGTCGCTGATGCAGCGGCTCGCGCTGGTCGCCCTGGTGCCCACCCTGGTGACGGCCACGCTGCTGGTCGCCATGCTCGCGCCGCAGCAGTTGATGACCTTGCGCGGCATGGCGCAGAACACCGCCGACGCCATCGCCACCCAGGCCGCCTCGGTGACCGCCGCGCCACTGCGCGACATGCAGCGGCGCGAGCTGGTGCGCATCGCCGAATCCATCGGCGACCTGCCCCACGTCGCCCGCGTGCAGATCCGCGCCGCCGACGGCGAGATCCTGGCCGACAGCCTGGGCCGCAGCGGCGCCGACAACGGCGAAAGCCTGACGGTGGTGCGCGACGTGGTGGATACCGACCGCCCTGGCCAGCCAGTGCTGGGCACGGTAGTGGTCGACGTGAGCCTGCGCGATGCCATCGCCATGCAGCAGGCCAGCCTTCGCCATGCGCTGCTCGCGCTGGTCATCAGCCTGGTGGTGGCGGCGATCATCGCGTGGCAGGCCGCGCGCTGGATCAGCGCGCCGCTGCGCCGCCTCGTGGACGCCGTGCACCAGCTCGGCCGCGGCGATCGCCATGTGGAGGTGGAAGTCACCGACCAGACCGAGATCGGCGAACTGCAACGGGGCTTCAACAGCGCCGCCATGGCCTTGTTCGACGTGCAGCGCGGCATGGAGCGCGAGATCGAGCACGCCACCGTCGAACTGGCGCGCAAGAACGCCGCGCTCGAAGCCGCCAGCGTGGCCAAGGCGCGCTTCCTCGCCGCCGCATCCCACGACCTGCGCCAGCCGCTGTATGCGCTGACGCTGTTCTCCTCGGCCCTGGCGGAGGACGAGCGCGATCCCATCCGCCTGGATCGCATCGCGCACATCCAGGAGTGCGTGGAAGCGCTCGATCACCTGTTCAGCGAGCTGCTCGACCTGTCGCGCCTGGAAACCGGCGCCATGCAGATCGACATCGCCGAGTTCCCGCTCGACCACGTGTTCCAGGAAGTGAGCCGCAACTTCCGCATGATCGCCGAGCAGCACGGCCTGCGCCTGATCATGCGCGCCACGGATCTGTGGGTACGCAGCGACCGCACGATGCTCTCGCGCATCCTCAACAACCTGGTGAGCAACGCGCTGCGCTACACCAGCCGCGGCGGCGTGCTGGTGGTGGCGCGGCGCCGCGACGACGGCACCGTGCGCGTGGACGTATGGGATACCGGCAGCGGCATCGCGCCGGAACACCAGGTGCGCGTCTTCGACGAGTTCTATCGGGTGGAATGCCACGGCAACGAACACGACACCAGCCGCCGACGTGGCCTGGGCCTGGGGCTGGCGACCGTGCAGCGCCTGGCCGAACTGCTGGACACGCGCGTGCAGCTCAAATCCAAGCCGGGCCACGGCAGCGTCTTCAGCTTCCACCTGCCTGAAGTGCCCGCGCAGCAGATCCCGCCCGCGGGCGCGCATGAGCCGCTGGCCGACGTATCGGGCATGCGCGTGCTGGTGATCGACGACGAACCGGCCATCCTGTCCGGCATCCGCTATCTGCTGGCCAGCTGGGGCTGCAAGGTGGCGGTGGCCGAAGATCGCGTGCAGGCCTTGCAGGCCGCGGAGGAATGGAACGAGCCGCCGGACATCGTCATTTCCGACCTGCGCCTGCGCGACGGCGAAAGCGGCCTGGATGTGCTCGCCGCGCTGGATGCGCATTACCAGATCGACGGCAACCCGCCCTTCCCTCGCCTGCTCATCACCGGCGAAACACGCAGCGACCGGTTGCGCGAAATCATGGCCGCGCGCATTCCCGTGCTCTACAAGCCCGTATCGCCGGAGCAACTGCGCGAGGCGCTGATGGTGGCCTGGAGCGCGTCGCGCGCCGCGGCCTGATCAGGGCCTGGGCGCCACGCGACGGGCAAGCACGCGGTCGGCGGGCAGGAAGCGGTTGAAGAGATCGTCCACGAAGTCGCCGCTGGGTGCGTCGTTGCGCGCGCCGCCGGTGACGTACAGGCCTTGCCAGTGCAGGCGGCGCTCGCCGCCGACGTCGCTGGCCTGCAACCGCTCGACGAAAGCGCGCAGGCCACGCTGCACGCCGTACAGCGACTGCAGGAAGGCGAACGCCTCGCGGCGACGATGCGGATCATGCTCGGTCGCCAGCACGGCCAGCGCCGCCGACACCAGCTTTCCGGCCACCACGTCCGCCTGGACGTCCAGGCGCCCATCCGGCACGCCCTCGCGACTCTGGAAACCCTTGCGCCAGCCCAGCACGCGACGGAATACCGAGCTGGGCAAGGCCGCGCGGAAGGCGGCATGGCCCGGCAATCCTTCCAGCCCGGTCACTACGACGTAGACGGGCAGCTGCAACTGGAGCCGGCGCGTGGCCTCGTCGGCAAGCCGGCGCAGTCGATCGGCATACGAAGCCACCGCGCCTTCCGGTTCGCGCAGGCTCTGTGCCGCCACGCAGATGACCATGCCGTCCAGCGGCAGCTTGCGGCGCTCCCGGGCGAGCAGCGACAAGGCCTTCGACCACGGCGCATCGCCATCGCCGATGGCGGCGTGCGGATGCGACAGGCGCGGCCCCGGTTCAACGGCCACCAGTGCGCGGAACACCCACCAATGCCAGGGCTGCGCATCGTTGGCGCGCGAGTGTTCCCGCGCGTGCGGCGCGGCGGCAGCCGCCTGCAACAGCGAACGCACGTCGGCTGGGCTGTCGCCGACGAACAGCAGCCAGGGATGTCGCGACAACTGCCGCCATTCGCCCCGCCGCCGGAACGGATGAAGGATCGCGCCACGCAGGCGGCGCGCGGCATCCCTCACCGCCGCCGACAGGCTGCCGATGCCATAGCCGGAATCCGTGCTGTCGGCCACGCGCGTATGCGCGCGCATCATCACCAGCGACTGCCAGGCCAGCGCGCCGACCCAGCCAATCACGCCCAGCACGGCCAGCACGATGCCACCCAGGAACCACGCCTGCTCCGAAATGGCCTGGCTGAAGACCGGCGCCACAAAAGCCACGAACACCAGCAGCACCACGAGCGCGGCGACCAGCTGCGCCAGCCGGCGTCCTATCCATGTTCCCGGCAGGCGCAGCACCGGCGAGCCGGGCGTCATGTATGGCTGCGGCGTCACCGATTCGCGCTGCAGCGACTGCAGCACGGCAGCCGCGCCGGTGCTGGCCGGGCAGTAAAGCGCCTTGATGCGGCCCAGCTCGCCGCTGTCGCCCTGCTCGTAGTAGTACTGGCCGCGGAAGCCGAGCAGCAGCGCCATGCCGAAGACTTCGCGCACTTCTTCCTCGTCGCTGCCCAGGCGGCCAAGCTGGTCGAAGAATTCCGTAGCGGCGCCGCCGGTGCGGTAGAGCACGTGCTGCAGCGTGCCGACCTGGTTGCCCCAGCCGCCTCGCCGCATCGCCAGCTCGTCCAGCCAGGCGATGGCCGCGAAGGCCGCCAGCTCCACCTCCGCCAGCGGCTTGCCGCGCGCGAACGCGGCGCCGCGCGCCTGCTCCACCAGCGCAAGCGCGCGAGCGTGTACGGACGGCCATTCGTCGTCAGGGAGATTCTGGCTTGCCGCCTGCTCGTCGATCAGCAAGCCATAGGCAAACAAAGGTGCGAAACATTCCAGCAGCCGCATGGCATCGATAGCCGTCAGAGCCTATTGCGTGTTGCTCCATGGCCCCGGCCGGAACACCCTGTGCCTGCCGGGGGACGCGCGCCGAAGTCTACGACGATACATGTCGCCGTGCAGGCCAACGGGCGCACGGGGCGAAGCCCCGCATGGAAGAGAAGAAGCCGCCCCGTGCGGGGAAGAAGGAGCCATCCGTGGCAAGCCACCGATCGGCGCAGGCGTCATGCCGCGCATGCCGGAGGTTCCAAAGCGTTGGGAAGGGGCTGGGCGCAACACGCCATCGGCGAGCCGATCACACCGGGCGTGTCGCTCATGTCGTGCCGGAACCTCCGGTGCCGCCAACGGGACGCGCCAGCGTGCGCATCCCGCGCTGTCCCTGCATGCACCGGAGCGCAGCGCCCATGAGCGACTCCCCCATCGCGGTGGATGAATTTTCACGATCAAACGACAGACCGGCCATATCTCGTTGAGGCTATGTCGTTCGTACGCTCCTTGAGGTTGCCGTGCGCACAGGCTGGGGCTATGTTGCGCAAGCCGGATGTGCGGCGATGGGAGAGCCGCAGGCGCCATGGGGAACGACATGCGCATATTGATCGCAGACGACCATCGACTCATCGTCGAAGGGGTCAAGCTCAAGCTGGCCGAGCTTGGGTCGGACACGAGTTTTGTCACGGCCATGGACATGGCGGAACTTCGCGAAGCGATCCATTCGCCCGAGGCCTCGTCGCTGTCGCTCGCGCTCATCGACCTGGCCATGCCCGGCGTGCAGGGCAGCGAGCATCTGGCCGAGGTGATCGAGCATCTCCCGCAGGTTCCCGTGATGGTGCTGTCCGGCTCCGAGGACGGCGCACTGATGAAGAGCCTGCTGGCCATGGGCGTGCAGGGTTTCATTCCCAAGGCCTATTCGCCCGACGTGATGCTGTCCGCCGTGCGCCTGGTGTTGTCCGGCGGCATCTACGTGCCGCCCCTGATGCTGCAGGAACGCCCGGACGGCGCGGCCTCCGCACCGGCACCGAGCGTGGCGGCGCAGGCGCCGGCCAACGCGGCCGATTCGCTGGAAGAGCGGCTGCGCAAGCTGCTCACCGAACGCCAGATCGACGTGCTGCGGCTGCTTTCGCAGGGCAAGCCGAACAAGCTCATCGCCCGTGACCTGGGCATCAGCGAAGGCACGGTGAAGATTCACCTTGCTGCCATCTTCCGCGCGCTCAATGTACGCAACCGGGTGGAAGCCGTGGTTGCATCGCGCCGCATCAGCGGCCTTTGACCGGCTTCATCGCCAACGCCAGCCCATGTTCGCAGGGATGCTCTGATCTATTCGGGGTCACGCCGTGCCGAAGGACAGGATCGCAAGCCAACGCAGCAAGACCCGCACGGCACGCTTCGCGGGGATGAGGGTGGCGTGGCTGCTTGTGCTGCTCCTGCTCGGCGCACCGGCGGTGTGCGCGGACCAGACGCAGGCCACGGGGCATATCAATGCCCTGACCTTCGGCATCCTGCCGATCGGCGGTCCTTCCGAGTCGCTCGCCGCCTGGCGCCCGATGCTCGACGACCTGAGCCACACGCTGCACCTGCCCATCCGCAGCCTGTCGGTCAGCACGTATGAAGGGTTGGGCGAGGCCATGGCCGAGGAGCGCGTGGACTTTGCCTTCGTATCCGGCCGGCTGGCGCTGGACGCAGTGATCCACGACCGCATGCAGGTGATCGCCCAGCTGACCCGCAGCAACGGTTCGCGCGGCTATTACTCGGTATTGCTCGTACCCCGCGATTCGCCGCTGCAAAGCCTGGACGACCTGTACAAGCAGCCGGGCAAGCTGCGCTATGCGCGCGGCGAAGTGCTCTCGGTTTCCGGCTACCTCGTACCCGAGACGCAGGTGTTCGCCAATCGCCGGCTGGACTCGGATACGTTCTTCGCCAACGTATCTGTCGACAATCACCAGAACAACGCGCTCGCCGTCGCCAACAACGAGGCCGACGTCGCCACCAACAACACGGCCGACATGGAGCGCTTCGCGGAGCGCTTTCCCGATCAGTACGCGCGCGTGCGCGTGCTATGGACGTCCAGCCTGATTCCGCATGCGGTGGTGGTGATACGCACCGACCTTCCCGCCGACCTGCGCCAGCGCGTCGCCGCCGCGTTGACCTCTTATGCCAAGGGCAGGAATGCCCAGGCCGAGCTGGCGAAACTGCATCTGATCCACGACATCAGCGGCTTCATGCCCGCCGGCAACGAGACGCTGGTGCCCTTCGCCGATATCGAGTTCAACCTCGACCGCCGCCGCGCCTACAGCGCGCAATGGGTGAGCGACGCCGCCATGCAGGCGCGGCTGAAAAAGATCGATGCCGAACACGAGGCGCTGGTGCGCCAGTTGATGGCGCCCAGCTCCCCCTGAACACCGCCCGCCTCAGTGGCCGGGCATGTCCTTGATGTTGAACGTCTGGCCATTGGCCATGACCATGTCGCCCGGCTTCTGCCCGGCCGCGCACTGGCCGACCCAGTGGCCGGTGCTGGTCATGGTCATGTCGGCATGGCCCATGATGGCGGGGTTGTAGGTGATGTGGCCCTGCGTGGAATAGGCGCTGTCACCCTGGTAGGTGGTTTCGCTGTGGCTGGTCATGTTGACCGCGCCGTTGGGCGTGTCGATCTTGCAGACGGCGTCGGTCACGACCTTGTTGCCGCCCTGCACGTCGATGTTGAACTTGCTGCACATCTGGCCGCTCATGTGCGTGCCCATCTTGTACATCGCCGCGTCGGTCTCGGCGTCGAGGCAGAACTTGGTCGTCTGGGGCTGGCCGCCCATGCCGGAGGTCTGCATTTCCCACAGGCCCGGCTTGCGCTTGGGCAGGTTGGCGGGAATATCCTGCGCCAGGGCGGCACCGGCCAGACCCAGCAGGGAAACAGCGATCAACCAGCGACAACGTGAGGACATGGGGCTCTCCAATTCGCCCGGGGATGGGCGTCGGGTGGCAAGGTAGCGCCAAACGCGTTCCGCGTCATGCGGCGGGTTCCGCAATGCAGCAAGGCTCCGCTGCGAAACCCCATAGACCGTTAGCACTATGGCGCCTCGCGCTAGAACGAAGTGCGTATCGAAGGGGTGGAACGGTTTCTTTTAGAGTGCGAACCAGGGCGACTCCGTGCCGCGGCGCGCCCGATGGACCTTTTGACCCCTGACTACCGGATTCCGCCTCATGCCGTTCATCGGCGTCTGCCAGCCACAAGGACCACGGAAGCGACGCACAGGCTCGCGGTCGCCCCGTGGCCGCGCGCGGGAGGTGTGAGGCATGGAACCGCGCGCGCATCTGCTGCCACGCCTGTTCATCGATGTCGTCCTGCCCAGCACCATGGCCGCCCTGGCCCTGATCCTGGCGCTGTGCATACAGCAGACCCACAACCTTGCCGAGCGCGTGAATGCCGCCGCCACCCTGCGGCTGTCGCGGCTGGCCGGTGAGCTGGACGCCAGCGGCGGCAGCGCGCCCACCCAGGCCACGCTGGACAGAACCCTGCAGGAAGCCCGGGAAGATCGCGTGGTGCGCGTGGAATGGCATGGCGCGGACGGAAGCCTGTGGAGCAGCGGCACCCTTTCTCCGACCAGCAGCACCACCTATCGCAGTGAGGTGCGTCCGCAGGGCAGCGCCTCGTCCTGGGTGAGCATGCAGGTCGACACGCGCCCTCTGCGGCAGGCGCAAGCCATGGTCTGGCTGCTGGGTGCGCTATGCGCGTCCGGCATTCTCGTGTTGGCGTGGCTGGCGCGCGTATCCATTCGCCATCGCGTGCTCGAACCGCTATCGCAGGTGCGCTACGCGGTGCATGAGCTGGTGAACGCGCGCCATCCGCAACTGGACAACACGCCGGCGAGCACCGAGTTCATCGAGCTGCGCAAGAGCCTGCAACGCCTGTCCGAATTGCAGGAAGAACAACGCCGCGACTGGAGCGCGATGCAGCACGACAACGCCGTCGAGGCGCTGGACCGGCTGCGCCAGAGCCAGGCGGCCACGCGCAGCAAATCGCAGTTCATCGCGCTGGTCAGCCACCACTTCCGCCAGCCGCTGCAGGCGCTGGAACTGTTTGCGGCCGGCCTGGACCAGAACGCCAGCCAGGAGCAGCAGTCGCTGTTCCAGCAGATGCGCAACAGCATTGCGTCGATGACGCGCCTGCTGGATGCGCTGCTGGAAATCTCCCGCCTCGACGCCGGCGTGATCGCGGTGAAACCGGTCGGCTTCACCGCCGCCGAGTTGTTCATGCGCGACCGCACCTCGCTCAATCACGAGGCAGCGCGCCATCAGGTGACGCTGACCTGGCGCGGCAGCCACCATCAATTGCACAGCGATGCGGATGTCGCGGCCAGCCTGCTCTATCAGTTGGCGAGCAATGCCATCGCCAACGCGCCCGCCGGGCGCGTGCTGATCGCTGCGCGCCGGTGCGGCCAGTCCATCCGCATCGAAGTACGCGACAACGGCACGGGCATCGCCGTGATCCACCAACAGCGCATCTTCGAGGAATTCGTGCAATTGCAGGCCGGTGAAAGCGAACGCCGCGGCGGCTACGGGCTCGGTCTCGCCATCGCCGAACGCCTCGCCCGCCTGCTGGGCACGCGCATCGGGCTGCGCTCCGAGCCGGGGCGAGGCAGCACCTTCTGGTTCGACCTGCCGCGCATGCCGGTGATGGAGCGCCACTCCAACCCGCAGAAGCCCGCCGACTCCTGGCGACAGGCAAGCTGAGCCGTCGCTCGGCGGCTGGAGCACGGCCCTTTCGCCAGACAAAAAAAGGCCCGCGTTTCCGCGGGTCTTTCCGCATGATTGGTGGGCCGTGATGGATTCGAACCATCGACCAATAGATTAAAAGTCTACTGCTCTACCGACTGAGCTAACGGCCCACGCTTGAAAAGCGAGCCCAACATTTTATGGGCTGGACGCCCCCGGCACAAGCAAGCCCCGTTCAGGCGTAGCGGGTGGGGTCCGGCAGGCCCGCGGCGCTGAAGCCCTGGGCCCGCAGGCGGCAGGCATCGCAGTGGCCGCAGGCGCGGCCCTGGTCGTCCGCCTGGTAGCAGCTGACGGTCTCGGCGAAATCCACGCCCAGGCGCTGGCCTTCGCGGGCGATGTCGGCCTTGCTCATGCGCATCAGCGGCACGTGGATGCGGATGCCGGCGCCTTCCACGCCGGCCTTGGTCGCCACGTTCGCCAGCTGCTCGAACGCCTCGATGAAAGCCGGGCGGCAGTCGGGGTAGCCCGAATAGTCCACCGCGTTCACGCCGCACCAGATGTCGTTGGAACCCAGCACCTCCGCCCAGCCCAGAGCGATGGACAGCATGATGGTGTTGCGGGCCGGCACGTAGGTCACCGGGATGCCCTGCTCGCCCGTCTGGTCGAGCGGCACGTCGATGTCCGCGGTGAGCGCGGAGCCGCCGATGGTGCGCAGGTCCACGTGCACGGTCTTGTGCTCGACGGCGCCCAGCAGGCGCGACACCCGCTCGGAGGCCGCCAGCTCGGCGCTGTGGCGCTGGCCATAGGCCACGCTGAGCGCGTGCACCTGATAGCCCAGCTCGCGGGCGATGGCGATGGTGACCGCCGAATCCATGCCGCCGGAGACGAGCACGACGGCCTTGCGGGGAGAGGTTGCAGACATGGGATGACTTCCACTCAAGGGTTCAGGCCGGTGATCCGACCGACAAGCGCCACCGGCAAGACAGGCCGAAGCGCGTAAGGCGAGGAGTGAGTGAAGAGTAGTGAGGAGTGAGAGTGGCGCGTTGCGGCCTTCCCTCACATCTGACTGCTCGCTTCTCACTCCAAATGGGCAAGAGCCGAGGAACGAGACAGTGAGGGTGCCGCGCGAGGGCTCTTCTCTCACTTCTCATTACTCTTAACTCACTCCTGCACTACTCACTCCTGCTCTCAATGTCCCGGCGCGTCGTTCCACAGCAGTTTGTGCAGCTGCAGCTGGAAGCGCACGTCGAGCTTGTCCTCGATGATCCATTCCGCCAGCTCGCGGGGCTGGATGGCGCCGTGCACGGGCGAGAACAGCACCATGCAGCGCTCGGTGATGCGATGCTCGGCGACGGCGTCGCGCGCCCATTCGTAATCCGCGCGGCTGGCGATGACGATCTTCACCTGGTCGTGCGGCAACAGTTGCTCGAGGTTCGACCACAGGTTGCGCGCGGCCTCGCCCGAATCCGGGGCCTTAAGGTCCATCACCTTGCGCACGCGCGGATCCACCTGCGACACGTCCAGCGCGCCGGAGGTTTCCAGCGACACGTCGTGGCCGGCATCGCACAGGCGCTTGAGCAGGATCACGCAGCGCTTCTGCGCCAGCGGCTCGCCGCCGGTCACGCACACGTGCCTGGCGCCATGCGAAGCCACCTCGGCCACGATGTCGTCGATGGCGCGCCAGTCGCCGCCGTAGAAGGAATACTCGGTGTCGCACCACACGCAGCGCAGCGGGCAACCGGTCAAGCGCACGAACACCGTGCGCCAGCCGATGGCATCGGCCTCGCCCTGGATCGAATGGAAGATCTCGGTGATGCGCAGGCGCTCGGCCGGCGCCTGCGTCGACGTGGCGGAGGCCACGGTCGCGTTACTGCCCGTCACGACAACGACCTCAGTTGGCCGGCTGGGCCTGCAGGCGGCGCAGGCGCTCCTGGGCCAGACCTGCCGCCCGGGAGCCGGGGTACTTCGCGGTCACGTTCTTCAGCGTGGCCTTGCCGGCATCGACCTGCTTGAGCTCGAGCTGGCTGTAGCCCACCTTGAGCAAGGCGTCAGGCACCTTTTCGCTCTGCGGGAACTGGCTGACCAGATGCTGGAACGCTTCCAGCGCCACCTGGTAATTGCTGGTGGCGTAGTAGGACTCGCCCAGCCAGTAGAAGGCATTCGGCAGCAGCGAGCTGTCCGGGTACTGCTGGATGAAATTGCGGAAGTCGCGCGAGGACTTCACGTAGTCGCCGGCGCGCAGCGACTTGAACGCGTCGTCGTAGGCGGCCTGCGCCGTCGCATTGTTCGCGGCGGCACCCTTGCCCGCGGCGGCGGGCGGCGCACCCGCGGCCGCCTTGCCGGTTGCTGCCGGCGACACCGCAGCCGGCGCCGTTGCTGCCGGAGCCGCGTTGGCGGCGGGCGGCTGGACGTTCGGGTTGGCGGCATTCCCCGGATTGGCGGCCGCTGCACCGGCACCGCTTTCAAGGCGGCCCAGGCGCGAATCGAAATCCGTGGCCTGCACTTTGTTCTTGTCGTTGGCTTCCTGCAGCTGGTGCTGCAGTTCCTCGATCTGGCCCTGCATCTGCTGCACTTGCGACTGCAGCGCCTGCACCTGATTGACCAGCGTGGTGCCGCCCTGGTTCTGGTTCTGCGCCTGCTGCTCCAGTCGCGACACGCGGTCGGCAAGGCTGAGGCGGGAATCCTGGGCGTGGGCCGGGACACCAAAAAGCATGGCGGACGCGATTGCGCCCGCCATGCCCATCCTGGCCGTGAAGCTGTTAGCCAGTCGCTTCTTCATTACTTCGCCGTGTAGACGATCTCGACGCGACGGTTCTTGCTCCAGCAGTCTTCGTTGTGCTCACGGCACACCGGCTTTTCCTTGCCATACGAGATCACGTTGATCTGGCTGGCCGAGCCGCCGTTCGACTGCAGGGCGCTGGACACGGCGTTGCCGCGGCGCTCGCCGAGGCCGAGGTTGTACTCGCGGGTGCCGCGCTCGTCAGCGTTGCCTTCCAGACGGATCTGGGCCATCGGGCGATCCTGCAGGTACTTGGCGTGGCACGCCATGATCTGCTGGAACTCCGGCTTGATTTCGTCCTTGTCGAAATCGAAGTACACAACGCGCTGGCGCAGGCAGGCGTCGGTATCGAGATCGGCCGGGGTGTACTTGCCAGCGGTCGACGGAGCCGGGGTGGTCATCGGCGCTTCCGGCTGCGGCTGCGGCTTGACTTCCTGCTTCTTCGAGCATGCGGCCGCGCCAACGCAGAGCAGGGCGACCAGGGCGACGCGAACGGTCTTATTCATGGTGGACGTTCCTTCAAACAGGTTTGAGTTCCGACAGTCAATAATGATTGCGGTTTCGGGACAGTGTTCGCCGGTGAACCGGCTGTTATTTTGACATTTTGCTGCCGGCAGTGCGCTGTCTCGCAACCGCCTGGCCCGCCTGCCGCGACGGATTGCCGCGGCGGGCAAGCTGTTTGATCCGGCGTGCGGCCTAGGCCTTCACGCCTGGATCACATGGCCGCGACGCTTACGCGCCCCGGCATGAACTGCTTATCGCTGACGATAGGGACCCCAAGCCGGTTCGCGGACATCGCCGTCGGCCAGCACCAGGCGCTGACGGACGAGGCCATCGGCGGACACGGCGTACAGCACGCCACGCCTTCCTTCGGAGGCGGCGTACAGCAACATGCTCGCGTTCGGCGCGAAACTCGGCGTTTCGTCGATCGGACCCGGCGAGATGAAGCGCACCTGCCCACCCAGACTGCGATCCATGATAGCAATACGATACACGTTCCCGTTGCCCTGCACCATCGCGATCTGCTTGCCGTCGTAGCTGATCGAGGCGTTGGCGTTGAACTGGCCCTGGAAGGTGATGCGCTCGGCACCGCCGCCGCCCGCCGACATCTGGTAGAGCTGGGGCTTACCGCCACGGTCGGAGGTGAAGACGATGCTCTGGCCGTCCGGGGTCCAGCGCGGCTCGGTATCGATGGCCAGGTTGTTGGTCAGGCGGGTTTCCGAGCGGGAGCCGAGGTCCATCACGTAGATCTCGGGGTTGCCCTGGTAGGACAGGGCCAGCGCCAGCTTGCTGCCGTCCGGCGAGAACGACGGCGCGCCGTTGATGCCCTTGGCGCGGGCCGAAACCAGCTGGCGCGAACCGGTGGTGATGTCCTGCACGTAGATGGCCGAGTTGCCGCTCTCGAAGGACACGTAGGCGATCTTGCGGCCGTCCGGCGACCAGGCCGGGGATAGCAGGGACTCGCGCGAACGGGCCACGACCTGCGGGTTGTAGCCGTCCGAATCGGCCACGATCAGCGAGTAGGTGGTGTTGTTGCCCAGGCCTACGGCGGTGATGTAGGCGATGCGGGTCCAGAAGGCGCCACGCACGCCGGTGATCTTCTCGTAGATCGCATCGGCGATCTGGTGGGCGACGCCACGCAGGTCACCGGCCGGGGCGGTGTACGCCTGGGCCAGCAGGCTTTGCTGGCGGTTGACGTCCCACAGCTCGTACTCGATGCGCATCATGCCGCCGCCGGCATCGCTGATGCGGCCGACGGTGATGTAGTCCTGCTTGAGCAGGCGCCAGGTGGCGAAGTTGATGTCCGCGCCCTTCGACGGCGTCTCCACGATTTCGCTCTTGGCGAGCGAGCGGAATTTGCCGGAGCGGTTGAAGTCGTTGCGCATGACATCGGCGATGTCGGTGGGCAGCGGCGCGCCGCCGGCCTGCGCGAACGGCACGACGACAATGGGCGTGGCCGACTTGGTCACGCCTTCCACCGTGCCGGTGAGGGTGGAGGTCTGCGCGGACGCCAGGCCCGCGAACAAGAGGCCCAGGATGCCAAGCAATAGGACCAGATAACGGGAAGTCTTTTTCATCAGGTCATCACCTATGGCTTGAAGAACATATCAACGTTGCGGCTAAAGACACTTTCAAATCCTTTGTAGGGCAATTCGTTGGCCCTCATGGCCGCGTCTTCGACGGATTTGCGCCCGGCTTCATCGAAGGGGCAGCTTGAATCGACCTTGGCACTGACCACCTGACCACCCGGCAACTGCACGATATGTAACAGGCATTGCTGGTTGGCCGGCATGTTATCCGGGCCGACCCAGTTCTGTTTGAGCGTATTCTGAATCGCAGCTAGATATTGCGCGCGCAATCCGGCATCCGGACCATTGCTGCCCGTCTGCTTCTGGGCCGCGTAGGGCACGTTGTCGACGCCATTGTCCTGCGCGTTCTTCAGGTCGGCCAGTTGCTGCTTGGCCTGGTTGGCCTTGCTCTGTGCCGCCTTGACCGACTTATCCGCAGCGTCCATCTTGGCGAACAGTTCGTCGATCTTCTTCTGTTCTTCCAGCTTCTTTTGCTTGGCCGCCTGGGCGTCCAATTCGGCGGCGCGCTGGCGCTGCTTCTCTTCCTGTTCCTTCTTGGCGTCCTCAGCCTTCTGGATGCCCTCGGCCACCACCTTCTCCTGATCCTTGGTATCGGGATGCTCGGGCGGAGGCGGCAGGGTCTTGATCTTCGGGGTTTCTTCCGAAGGCGGCGGCGGCACGCTGGGCGGCGGCGGCACGGTTTCCGGCACCGGCTTGGCCTTGGTGGCGGAAGACTTCGGCGGCGGCGCACCGGTGACACCTACCAGCTCGGCCTCGATGATTTCGCCCTGCAGGGATACCGGCTTGGTACAGGTGATCGGGTTCCAGCTCGCCGGCAGATGCAGCGTCTCGAACAAGTTTTCGTAGAACGAGCACGGCACCACCGCGAGGGCCAGGAAGCCCACGATGCCCAGATGGAGAACGGCGGAAAGGACGACCGCCTTGGATGTGCCCTTGGGGGAGTCGGCCCTCATTTCTTGTTGCTCGACTCCGGCGCGCTCATCAGACCGACCTTGGCCACGCCGGCCTGTTGCAGCTGGGCCAGCACCTGGTACACGCCCTCGTACTTGCCGTCACGATCGCCGGCCACCAGCACGCTCACCTCCGGGTTGGTCTTCACGAAGGCGCCGACCTTGGCCTGCATGGTGGCCACGTCGACCGGCTGGCGCTTTTCCGTACCCAGGGTGAGGTACAGCTGGCCGTTCTGGTCGACCACGACGATCACCGGGTCCTTCTTGTCCTGCAGCGACTTGGCGTTGGCCTGCGGCAGGTTGACGTCGACGTTCTTGTTGATCATGGGTGCGGTGACCATGAAGATGATCAGCAGCACCAGCATCACGTCGATGTAGGGAACGACGTTGATCTCGGATTTCAGCTTGAAGCGCTTGTGGCGCGCAGAGCTACGCATGGCTTAGCTCCTTAAGTCACGCCGCTTCGTCGGTCTGGATCTGACGCTGCAGCACCGACGAGAACTCTTCCTGGAACACCTCGTAGCGGGAGGCCACGCGCTCGACCTTGTTGGCGAAGCGGTTGTATGCCCACACCGCCGGGATGGCGGCGAACAGGCCCATGGCGGTGGCGATCAGTGCTTCGGAAATGTGCGGGGCAACCACGGCGATGGTGACGTCCTTCATCTCGCCCAGGCCCTGGAAGGCGCCCATGATGCCGATGACGGTGCCGAACAGGCCGACGTACGGGCTGATCGAGCCGACGTTGGCGAGGAATTCCAGGTTGCGCTCCAGGCGGCCGATTTCGCGGGTGCCGGCCACGCGCATGGCGCGCTCGGAACCTTCGATGACGATGCGCATGTCGTGCACGCGGCGCTGGCGCTGGCGCACGAACTCGCGGAAGCCCGACTCGAACACGTTCTCCATGCCGCCGTTCTCGGCACCGCGATTGCTCACCTCGCGGAACAGCTGGGCAAGATCGGCGCCGGACCAGAAGCGCTCCTCGAAGCCCTCGGCCTCTTCCATCGCCTTTTTCAGCTGCTGGTGCTTGCGGATGATGATCACCCAGGAGAGGAAGGAGAACACGAGCAAGACCAGCATGACGGCCTGCACCAGAACGCTCGCTTCCGCGATCAGCTTGAAAATGTTCAGTCCACCGTTCATTGCTCGAAGGTTCTCCAGCGCACGTACTTGAATTTATAGAGGGGGAAGGCCGGGGATGAGGTCGGCCGGAATCTGCACCGGGCGCATGCGGCGGATATCGACGCACGCCACGCGGACCTTCGCGCGGATCAGCTCGGCGCCGTCCGCCCGGCGTATCGTCTGGGCGAAAAGGATACTGGCTGCCCGCCGTTCTTTGACTTCCACGCTTACCGACAGTTCATCATCCAGCAGGGCCGCCTTGAGAAAGTCGATCTGCATCTCCCGCACCAGGAAGGCCAGGCCCGTGCTTTCCTTGACAAGGGATTGGTTGACGCCCATGTCCCGCAACCACTCGCTGCGGGCACGTTCCAGAAAACGCAGGTAGCTGGCGTGGTACACCACCCCGCCCGCGTCGGTGTCTTCCCAGTAGACCCGCACCGTCCAGCGGAAGGGCTCGGCGGCACTGGCTTGCATGGCGTCAGGCATCGGAGTTGTCGGCAGTGAAAAGGTCGGCGGCCACCGGCTGGCGCGGCGGCGGGGTCAGGCCCAGGTGGCGCCAGGCCTTGGCGCTGGCCATGCGGCCGCGCGCGGTGCGCACCAGGAAGCCTTGCTGGATCAGGTAGGGCTCGACCACGTCCTCGAGCGTGCCGCGGTCCTCGCTGAGCGCGGCCGCCAGCGACTCGACGCCGACCGGACCGCCGTCGAAGCTTTCGATGATGACGGACAGCAGCCGGCGATCGAGCTCGTCGAAGCCTTCGGCATCGACCTTGAGCATGTCCGTCGCCGCACGCGCCGCGTCGCGGGTGATCTGGCCGCCCGCGCGCACCTCGGCGTAGTCGCGCACGCGGCGCAGCAGGCGGTTGGCGATGCGCGGCGTGCCGCGCGAACGGCGCGCGATTTCCTGCGCGCCTTCCAGCTCGCAGGGAATGCCCATGATGCGCGCCGAGCGCCGCACGATGGCGGTGAGCTCGTCGGGCGTATAGAACTCCAGACGCTGTACGATGCCGAAGCGGTCGCGCAGCGGCGCGGTCAGCAGGCCGGCGCGCGTGGTGGCGCCGATCAGGGTGAAGGGGGGCAGGTCCAGCTTGATCGAGCGGGCCGCGGGGCCCTCGCCGATCATGATGTCGATCTGGAAGTCTTCCATCGCCGGGTAGAGCACTTCCTCCACCACCGGCGACAGACGATGGATCTCGTCCACGAACAGCACGTCATGCGGCTCGAGGTTGGTCAGCAGCGCGGCCAGGTCACCGGCCCGCTCCAGCACCGGGCCGGAGGTGGAACGTACGTTGACGCCCAGCTCGTTGGCGATCACGTGGCTAAGCGTGGTCTTGCCCAGGCCCGGCGGCCCGAAGATCAGCACGTGATCCAGCGCGCCGCCGCGTTTCTTGGCAGCTTCGATATAGATCGACAGCTGCTCGCGCACCGCCTGCTGGCCCAGGTATTCGGCAAGCCGCTTGGGACGGATGGAGGCTTCCAGGGCCTCGTCGTCCATCTGGGCGGCGGCGGTGACGATGCGGTGTTCGGTCATGGGGCGAAATTATGGCAGAGCACGATGACGCAGGCATTGAAAAATGCCCTTTCCGCCAAGCCCCACAAGGAGAAAGGCGTCCGAAGACGCCTTTTCCGTCAAATTTCGACCTGTGCGCCCAGTTCGATCAGACGATTGCCCGGAATCTGGAAGAACGCCGTGGCGGGCAGCGCATTGCGGGCCATGAAGGCGAACAGCTTGTCGCGCCACAGCGCCATGCCGGGCCGCTTGGCGTCGGCGATGATGTTTTCGCGCGACAGGAAGAAGGTGGTATCCATCATGTCGAACGGCAGGCCCATCTTGGAGCACTTGGTCAGCGCACGCGGGATGTTGGGGTCTTCCGCGAAACCGAAACGCAGGGCCAGGCCGTAGAAATCGCCGCCCAGTTCGGTGATCTCGATGCGCTCGCCGGCATCGGCCGTCGGCGTTTCCAGCATTTCCACCGTCAGCAGCACGTTGCGCTCGTGCAGCACCTTGTTGTGCTTGAGGTTGTGCAGCAAGGCGTGCGGCACCGCATGCTGGTTGGCGGTGAGGAACACGGCCGTGCCCGGCACGCGCAGCGGCGGATGCTCGGCGATGTTCTCGATGAAGGGCTCCAGCGCCAGGCCGGACTGCTTGATCTCGCGCACCACCAGCTCACGCCCGCGGCGCCAGGTGGTCATCACGATGAACACGCCCACGCCCAGCACCAGCGGGAACCAGCCGCCGTATTCGATCTTGATCAGGTTGGCGCCCAGGAACGAGAAGTCGATGGTGAGCAGGAGCAGGCCCGCGGCGATCACGGTGAGGCGGTTCCAGTGCCACTGCCGGCGGGCCACGATCAGGGCGAGGATGGTGGTGATGGTCATGGTGCCCGTCACCGCAATGCCGTAGGCCGCGCTCAGCTTGTCGGAGCTGCGGAAGCCCAGCACCGCCGCCAGCACCATGATCAGCAGGAAGTTGTTGACCCACGGCACGAAGATCTGGCCGGACATCTCGCGCGAGGTGTGCACCACCGGCATGCGCATCGAATAGCCCAGCGACATGGCCTCGCGCGTCATCGAGAACGCGCCGGAAATCACCGCCTGCGAGGCGATCACCGTGGCGACGGTCGCCAGGCCGATCATCGGATACAGCAGCGGCTCGGGCGTGAGCTTGAAGAACGGGTTGTCGATGGCCTCGGGATGATCGAGCAGCAGCGCACCCTGGCCGAAGTAGTTGAGCACCAGGGCCGGCAGCACGAAGCTGAACCAGGCCAGGCGAATCGGGCGCTTGCCGAAATGCCCCATGTCCGCATACAGGGCTTCCGCGCCGGTCAGCGCCAGCACCACGCCGCCCAGCGCAATGAAGGCCTGGAAGCCGTGGGTAAAGAAGAACCTCACCCCGTAGTAGGGATTGAGCGCCAGCAGCACGTGCGGGTTGCGCACGATCATGTTCACGCCCAACAGCGCGATGACCACGAACCAGATCACCATGACCGGGCCGAACAGCTTGCCCACGCGCTCGGTGCCGTGGCGCTGCAGGGTGAACAGCAGGAACAGGATCACGGCGGTGATCGGCACCACCCACTCGCCCAGGTGCGGCGCGGCCACCTTGACACCTTCCACCGCCGACAGCACCGAAATGGCCGGCGTGATCACGCCATCGCCGTAGAACAGCGCGGCGCCGAAAATGCCGATGATGGCGAGTATCCAGCGGCTGCGCGCATCGCCGCGCACGCTGCGCAAGGCCAGCGCGAGCAGCGCCATGATGCCACCCTCGCCCTTGTTGTCCGCGCGCATGATGAAGACCACGTACTTGAGCGACACCACGATGATCTGCGCCCAGAAGATCAGCGACAGCACGCCGAAGATGCTCTCGGCCGCCGGCGGGCCGGCGCCTTCGTGATGCAAGGTGGTCTGCAGCGTGTACAGCGGGCTGGTACCGATGTCGCCATACACCACGCCGATCGCGCCGAGCGCGAGCGCGGCCAGGCGCCGTTTGGTATCGGCGTCGGACAGGCCTTGTGTGGAATCCGGGGTCACGTCTCAATTCCCTAGTGCGGCGCGCAGCGCCTTGCGGATGATGGCTTCGGCGGTGTCGCCGTCGGCGGCGACCTTCTGTACCAGGCGGGTCACTTCCGCCGGCTTGTAGCCCAGCTGCTGCAGCGCCACGGTGGCCTCGCCGGCCGGGTCGAGCGGCGCGCCGCTGGTCACGGTGTGCGTGCCGGGCAAGGTGGTGGCCAGGCCATCCACGCGATCGCGCAGCTCCACCACCATGCGTTCGGCCGTCTTCTTGCCGATGCCGGGGATCTTGGTCAGCGCCACCACGTCGCCCGCCTGCACCAGCCGCGCGAAATCGTTGGTGGACACGCCCGACAGCACGGCCAGCGCGATCTTTGCGCCGATGCCGCTGACCTTCTGCAGATTGCGAAACAGGGCGCGCTCGGCCTCATGCATGAAGCCGTACAGCGCCACGCTGTCTTCCTTCACGGCGTAATGCGTGAGCAGGACGACTTCCTTGCCGGTGGGCGGCAGGTCGTAGATGGTGGACATGGGCGCTTCCAGCTCGTAGCCCACCCCGCCCACTTCCACCATCAGCCACGGCGGCTGCTTGGAAATGAGGGTGCCGCGCAAACGACCGATCATCGACGCCTCCAGGCGGTACGGGGAATGCCCACGCGCGCAAGGCTGGCGCGGGTGTGCGCATGGGTCACCGCGATGGCGAGCGCGTCCGCCGCGTCGGCCTGCAAGGGGCCCTTGAGTCCGAGCAGGACACCAATCATGTGCTGCACCTGGGTCTTGTCGCCGCGACCACTGCCGACCACGGCCTGCTTGACTTCCGTCGCTGCGTACTCGTGCACCGCGATCCCCTGGCTGACCACCGCGCAGATCGCGGCGCCCCTGGCCTGTCCCAGCTTCAGCGCCGAGTCCGCGTTGCGCGCCATGAACACGCGCTCCACGCCGCACTCGTCCGGCCGATGGGCGGCGATGATGTCACACAGCTCGTCAAATATGCGTTTCAGGCGCAGCGGAAAGCTGGCTTCGCCGGCCACCGCCAGCGCGCCATGGAAAACGTGGGACAGCTTGCCGCGGGCGTCGACATCGATGATGCCGACACCGGTGCGCTGGCTGCCCGGGTCGATGCCGATGATGCGGGTCATGGGCGGGGTTCGCCGGGCCGGAACGGCTCAGCGGATCAGCTGGCGGCCTCGGCCGGCAGCAGGGCGTTGTGCGAGACCTCGCTGACGTCGTCCAGCGCGTCGAGCTTCTCCAGGAGATCCAGCAGCGGCTCCAGTGCTTCTTCCGGCACCGGCACGCGATTGCTCGGGCGCATGCCCACGCCGGCATGCTGCGCGTTCAGGCCGGCGGCGGCCAGCGCCTGCTGCACGGCTTCGAAGTTTTCCGGCGCGCACAGCACGGTGCTTTCGCCGTTCTCGTTCACCACGTCGTCAGCGCCGGCCTCGAGCGCGGCCTCGAGCACTTTCTCTTCGGCGGCTTCGTCGCCGTGGGTGGCGAACACCAGCTCGCCCACGCGGGCGAACTGGAACGCCACCGAACCGGAGGTGCCCAGGTTGCCGCCGTGCTTGGTCAGCGCGTGGCGCACGTCGGCCACGGTGCGGGTCGGGTTGTCGGTGAAGCAGTCGATGATGAGCGCGATGCCGCCCGGGCCGTAGCCCTCGTAGCGCAGTTCTTCCATCGCCGCGCCGCCGTCGGCGCCGGAGCCGCGCTTGATCGCGCGCTCGATGGTGTCCTTGGGCATGTTGGCCGACAGCGCCTTGTCCACCGCCGAACGCAGGCGCGGATTGAGCGACGGGTCAGGCACGCCGGCGCGGGTGGCGACGGTGATTTCGCGGATCAGCTTGGTGAACACCTTCGCGCGCTTGGCGTCTTCGGCGTTCTTGCGACCTTCGATGGACGGGCCTCTACCCATGGCAATTCCTGCAAAGCTGGTGAACGGACAAGCGGCGAATTCTATCGCTTCACGGTGTCAGGCGGGCAAGCGCCACCCCGGCAGGCTGCCGCAGCGGGCGTTTTTCAGGCCAAGGGACGGTCAAAATGCCCCTGATGGAGGAACTGCGTGACCTGTCGCGCCGCCTCCTGCGAAAACAGCAGGCCCGTGTGGTTGGTCTCGATGGCGCAGTGATCGGCGATGCCCGGCAGGCAGGTTTCCTCGACCGTCACGCACCCGTCATTGTCGCTGTCGAACTGCCCGATCATCGCGCCCAGGCCCAGCGGCACCCGGCCGGCGATCACGCCGACCTCGCGTGCGCCATCCCAGCGGTCGAAACCGTATTCCAGCAGCTCGCGGTTATGGCCCAGCAACACCTCGCCGCCGCGCCCCATGCCGGCGAAGCGCCGCGCCGCCGCGCTGCCCTTGAGCGGAGAGCCGAGGCAGACCACGCGCCCGGGCGGCAAATCATCGTCCGCGCAGGCGCGCAAGGCCAGCAGACCGCCAAGGCTGTGTCCAACCAGATGCACGGTGTGCGCGTCCTGCCCCAGTTCGCGGATGCGTGCCTGCAGGCTGCCCAGGATGCGCGGCTGCGTGGCGGCCACGCTCATGTAGTCGAAGCGATGGACGCGAAAGCCCGCCTCCATCATCCGCCGATGCAGCATGAGGAGCGCGAAGCCGCGCATCCACAGGCCGTGCAGGAGAATGACGTGGTCGGTCATGAGGCGTGCGGGGGTTCGTCGATGGCGGGATGAGTGACCGGATTTGGGCAACCCGGTCATTCTGCAGAGTGCATTGTGCTCAAAAAGTTGCGACTGAGGCGCGACTCAGTGCGCGATTGCCCCCGGGGAGCGTGCGCGGTTTTGCTCGTCATTCCGGCGCAGGCCGGAATCCAGTGGCGAGAACGTTGGGTTGTCGCGAAAAGTCGCAACCCGTGCACGTCAACGCGAAAACCACGCTATGAGTCCCTGGATGACCAGCCTCCGGCTGTTGAGAAACACCTCCGGCCTGCGCCGGAATGACGAGCAAAGGACGCCCGTTCCGTCAGCCCGGCTTCGCTTCCGCCGCCACCTTCACATGCAACTCCTTCAGCTGCGCATCGCTCACCAGCGAGGGCGCGTCCGTCATCAGGTCCTGCGCGCTGGTGGTCTTGGGGAAGGCGATCACGTCGCGGATCGATTCCGTGCCCGCCATCAGTGCGGCGATGCGGTCGATGCCGAAGGCCAGGCCACCGTGCGGCGGCGCGCCGAACTTCAGCGCCTTGAGCAGGAAGCCGAACTTCATCTCGGCCTCTTCCGGGCCGATGCCCAGCAGATCGAACACCGTGCTCTGCATGTCCGGGCGATGGATGCGGATGGAGCCGCCGCCAATTTCATTGCCGTTGAGCACCATGTCGTAGCCGCGGCTCACCGCGATGGCGGCGTTCGCGCGCAGGTCGGCGACGTCGTCCACCTTGGGCGCGGTGAAGGGGTGATGCAGGGCGACGAAGCGCTTTTCTTCCTCGTCGTATTCGAACATCGGGAAGTCGGTAACCCACAGCGGCTTCCAGCTGTTCTCCACCAGGCCGCGGTCCTTGCCGACCTTCAGGCGCAGCGCGCCCATGAAATCGGTGACGGCCTTCCAGGTGCCCGCGCCCACGAACACGATGTCGCCCGACTGCGCGCTCGTGGCCTTGAGCACGGCATCCAGCGCCTTGTCGTCGAGGAACTTGGCCACCGGCGAATTGACGCCCTCACGACCCTTGGCAAGGTCGTCCACCTTGATCCACGCCAGGCCCTTGGCGCCGTACTTGGCGACGTACTCGGTGAGGCCGTCGATGTCCTTGCGGCTCAGGCTGGCGCCGTCCGGCACGCGCAGCGCGGCGACACGGCCGTTCGGCGCGTTGGCAGGTTCGGCGAATACCTTGAATTCCACGTGCTTGAGCGCGTCGGCCACGTCCACCAGCTCCAGCGCGATGCGCAGGTCCGGCTTGTCCGAACCGAAACGGCGCATGGCTTCGGCCCAGGTCATGCGCGGGAAGGTCTCGTCCAGTTCGACGTTCACCACTTCCTTGAACACGTGGCGGATCAGCGCCTCGACGAAATCCTGCACGTCCTTCTCTTCGACGAAGGCGAACTCGAGGTCGAGCTGGGTGAATTCCGGCTGGCGGTCGGCGCGCAGATCTTCGTCGCGGAAGCAGCGGGCGATCTGATAGTAGCGGTCGAAGCCGGCCATCATCAGGATCTGCTTGAACAGCTGCGGCGACTGCGGCAGCGCGTAGAACTGACCCGGATGCACGCGGCTGGGCACCAGGTAGTCGCGCGCGCCTTCGGGCGTGGCCTTGGTGAGGATGGGCGTCTCGATGTCCTGGAAGCCGCGCGCGTCGAGATAGCGGCGCAGCGCCTGCACCAGCTTGATGCGCGTGCGCATCATCTTCTGCATTTCGGGGCGGCGCAGGTCGAGGTAGCGGTAGGTCATCCGCATGTCCTCGTTGGGATTCTCGTGCAGCGCGAACGGCAGGTCCTTCGCGGCGTTGAGGATCTCCACCTTGTCGGCCAGCAGCTCCACCGTGCCGGTGCGCAGCTTGTCGTTCACCGACAGGCGCTTGCGGATGGTGCCGGTGACGCGCAGGCAATACTCGTTGCCGATCTCGCCGGCCACGGCGAAGGCGTCGGCGTTCTCGCGCTCGATCACCACCTGGGCGAGGCCCTCGTGGTCGCGCAGGTCGACGAAAGCCACGTGGCTCTGCAGGCGAATCGTGTTGACCCAGCCACATAGGGTGACGGTCTGGCCGACCAGTGCCTCATCGATGAGGCCGCAGTAATGCGTGCGCATGCGCTTGGAACTCCGGGCCGCCTGGGCGGCGTGATGCGTGGACAAGACCCGGAATGTTAACACCGGCACGCCCGGCGGCGGGCGTCGGACGCGGCGCCAAGCCGCGCCCGATGCCCCGTGCCGGCTGCTTACCAGCGGCGATTGATCGAGAACAGGCCGCGGCAGCCCTTGGAAACCCACACGCCGGCGCGGTTCCAGCCCCAGTTGTAGCCTTCCTCGCAGCGCGTGCCGGACAGCTGCCTCACCATGCGCACGTCGCCGCGCCCGCCCACGTCCACCTGGCAGAACTGGTAGCGGTTCTCGGTGCTCTCGCACTGGACGCGGATCTCGCGATCCCAGTCGGGACCCGGCCGCCAGCCGTTGTCCGGTGGGCGGTAGCCCGCCGGCGGATAGCCCGGCGGCGGGTAGTAGCCGCCATCCGGCGGACGGTAGCCGCCGTAGCCGCCGCGACCCATCTCCACGAACTGCCCGCGGCAGCCGCGATCCACCCACAGGCCGCCGCGATCCACGCCCCAGGTCTGCCCACGCGTGCACGGGCTGTTCGATTCCTGCCGGATGATCTCCGCGTCGCGCCAGGGCACCTGGCAACGCTGGAAACGCCCGTCATCGCTGCCGCAACGCACGACGTCCCGCCCCTGTGCATGCACGGCCGGCGCGGACACCCACATCAGGCCGGCCAACAGGCCCGCCGCCATACCCGCCAAGCCCGTTCTCATCCGAAACATCGACCCACTCCTTGCTGTGACGTGGCGTCACGCTAGTGGGCATATCTTCAACCGGATTTGAATATCTTGCGACTGCTCGCAAAAACATGGCGGGCGGCTATCCGCCATTCAGCCAGCCTGTTCGATCAGCTGTCGCTGGAGGAGGAACTGCTCGAACTGGAGGTGCTGGACGACCCCGACGAGGCACCCACGTCACCGGCCAGGTTGCGCTTCTTGTCGCCGTCCTTCTTGAAGTCGGTCTCGTACCAGCCGCTGCCGGCCAAGCGGAAGCCCGGCGCGCTCACGCGGCGCTTCACCTCGGCCACGTCGCAGGCGGGGCACACCGACGGATCGGGGTCGGACATCTTCTGCAGGCGGTCGAAACGGTGCCCGCAGCTGCTGCATTCGAATTCGTAGATAGGCATGGTCACTCCGGAAGCTCGTGCGCCGCGCGCCGGGTTCACCCACCGACGTCGCCTGGCGACAGCGCACCATTATCGAGGCGAACGTTCCGAATTCAACGATGGACCGACGGAAGGCTAGAGCGCCAGCGCCACCAGCACGGCCATTTCGCCCAGTTCGGCCAGCGCGCCGCAGGTGTCGCCCGTCATCCCACCCAGGCGGTGCAGGCAGGCCCATCGCCACCACGCGAACACCAGGGCGACGACGATCAGCGCATGCAGGCCGTGCCAGCCGGCGAGCAGGCAGCAGGCGACGGTGAGCCCCAGGGCAAGCACGCAAGCGCCGCGCGACTCGCCCACGAGGCCGCTGCCCAGGCCGCCGCTGCGCACGTAGGGCGTGGTGAGGAAGGCGGCGGTCAATACCGCGCGCCCGAGCAGCGGCGCCAGCCAGAGCGCCGCCGAGGGATGCGGCAGGCTGGCCAGCGCGCCGAACTTCAGCAGCAGCACCAGCACCACGGCCGTGACACCGATCGGCCCGCTGCGCGGATCCTTCATGATCGTGAGCGTGCGCTCGCGGTCGCCCAGGCCGCCGACCCACGCGTCCGCGCTGTCGGCCAGCCCATCGAGGTGCAGGGCGCCGGTCAACACCACCCATGCCGCGAGCAGCAACCCTGCCGCCAGCAGCGGCGGCGCACCGGACAGCAGCCAGTCCAGGCACGACAACAAGCCGCCGATCAGCAGGCCCACCGCCGGATACCACGCCAGCTGCGACGACCGCGCAGCTTCGTCGAACACGCGCGCCGGCACCGGCAGGCGCGTGAGGAACCCGATGGCTGCGAGCAGGCCGCGCATCAGGCGCTGGCCTGCGCCCCGGCGGGCGCGGCCCAATGTAGCGGGTGCAGCGATGCGTGCGGCACGTCGATATTGGCCATCTCGCCGAACTCGCGGCCTTCCGCTTCGCAGCGCAGGAGGCGGATCACTCCGCCATGCGTCACCACCAGCACGCGCTGCGTCTGCGCCGCGTCGGCCACGTCGTTCAACGCCGCGCACAGGCGCTCGCGAAACACGGCGAACGGTTCGCCTCCCGGCGGCGGATAAGCCACGGGATCGCTCCAGAAACGGCCCAGCGCATCGCCCTGCTCTTTCGCCAGCGTCTCGATGGGCACGCCTTGCCAGTCGCCGAAGTGGTACTCCGCCAGGCGCGCATCGATGCGCAACGGCACGCGCCGCGCACACGCCAGGTCTTGCGCGAACTCCGCGCAACGGCGCAACGGCGAACTCACGATGGCATCCCAGCCACGCCCGAAGATCGCCGCGCGCAGCTGGCTCCAGCCCAGCGGACTGAGCGGATCGTCCAGTTGCCCGCGATAGCTCCGCTGCCCGGTATCGCCATGCCGCAACAGATCGATGCCGACGTGTTTGCCGCTCATGCGCCGCTCACCCCCGCCTGTGCGAAGGTCGCCATGCGGGAGTGCAGGTCGCAGGCCAGGCGCATCATCGGCACCGCCATCGCCGCGCCGCTGCCTTCGCCCAGGCGCAGGCCCAGGTCGAGCAGCGGATCGGCCTCCAGCACGGAAAGCAGGCGCGCATGGCCGCGCTCGCGCGAGCGATGCGCGAAGAACATCCAGTCGCGGCTGGCCGGATTGATGCGCGCCGCCGCCAGCGCCGCCGCGGTGGTGATGAAGCCGTCGATCAATACAGGAATGCCGCGTTGCGCCGCCGCGATGTAGGCACCGCACAGCGCCGCGATCTCGAAACCGCCCACGCGCCCCAGCCAGGCCAGCGCATCGCTGTCGTCCGACGGATAAAGCGCCAGCGCGCGCTCGATCACCGCCGCCTTGTGCTGGATGCCCTTGGCATCCAGGCCGGTGCCGGCGCCCGCCAGCGCGCCGGGCGACTCGCCCAGCAGGCCGCAGGCCAGCGCCGCGGCGGAGGTGGTGTTGGCGATGCCCATCTCGCCGCCGATGAACAGTTTGGCCCCGGCCTCCTGCGCGGCCTGCGCGCTGGCCGCGCCGGCGCGCAGGGCCAGCTCCAGTTGCACGGCGCTCATGGCGGGGCGTTCGCAGAAGTTGTGCGTCTGCGCCGCGATGACGGCGCGGCGCACGTGAGGCAACTCGCCCGGATCGTTCACCGTGCCCAGGTTCACCACTTCGAGCATGGCGCCAAGACTGCGCGCGAGCACGCTGATCGCCGCGCCGCCGGTGGCGAAGTTGCGGATCATCTCGCCGGTGACTACCTGCGGAAACGCGGACACGCCCTCGGCGGCCACGCCATGATCGCCCGCGAACACGCTGATCCACACCGACTGCACCGAAGGCGTCGCCACGTGCTGCATGCCGGCCAGGCGCACGGCCAGGGTCTCCAGCGTACCCAGCGAGCCCGGCGGCTTGGTCAGTTGCCCCTGATGTTCCAGCGCGCGCTGACGGCTCGCTTCATCGATGGCAAAGCACGGTTCGGTCAGCCAGTCTTGGCTCATGCAAGGCTTCCTTTGAGGGACATCGGCAATCCGGCGGCCACGAACAGCACCCGCTCGCACTCGGCGGCCAGGGCCTGATGCAGCCGGCCGGCTTCATCCACGAAACGTCGCGTCAACTCGCCCATGGGAACCACGCCCAGCCCCACTTCGTTGCTGACCATCAACACCTGCCCCTTCAGCGCGGGCAACAGGCGAAGCAACGCATCGCGTTCTTGCTTGAAACGTTCGTTGTCTGCATCGCCCAGCAGATTGCTGAGCCATAGCGTGAGGCAGTCGACCAGCACGCAGCGCCCGGGACGCGCATGCGCTTCCAGCGCGGCGGCCAACGCCAGCGGTTCTTCCACGCTCAACCAGTGCGCGGGACGCTGCGCGCGATGGTGCGCGATGCGCGCGGCCATTTCCTCGTCGTGCGCCTGCGCCGTGGCGATGTACACCACCTCGTGCCCCGAGGCGGCGGCCAGCCGCTCGGCCAGCGCGCTCTTGCCGGAACGGGCGCCGCCCAGGATCAAGGTGCGCATGGCGCGGGTGCCTCCCTAGGTTGCAGCAGATGCAACAGCGCTGCCGTGTCCAGATGAGTCGCCACGGCGTCGGCCACGCGGTCGATGCTCGCCTCGCGCAGCGCATGCATGTCGAGCGGCGCGGCATCGCGCAGGCCGGCCCAGCGAAGCAGCGCGGCCAGCGCCTGCGGCTCGTCGAACAATCCGTGAAGGTAGCTTCCGAGAATCCGGCCATCGGCCGACAGCGCGCCGTCAGGTTCACCCGGCCCGAGGAAACTCGCCGGTTGATCCAGTGCCTCACCACGACTGACGCCGCAGTGGATTTCGTAGCCGCTCACCCGCGCACCCTCCAGCACCAGCACCCCTTCCACGCGGCGCAATTGCTTGCGGGCTTCCAGCGTGGTTTCCATCTGCAACCAACCCAGTCCGTGGCTCGAGCCTGGTGTCCCCTCGATACCCTGCGGATCATGCACGAATCGCCCCAGCATCTGGAAGCCACCGCAGATGCCGATCACCTTGCCGCCATAGCGCAGGTGACGCGCCAGCGTTTCGTCCCAGCCCTGCGCGCGCAGCCACGCCAGGTCGGCGCGCGTGTTCTTGGAGCCGGGCAGCACGATGAGGTCCGCCGGCGGATGCGATTCGTCAGCGCCGACGAATCGAACGTCGATCGCCGGATGGGCGCGCAAGGCATCGAAATCCGTGTGATTGCTGATGCGCGGCAACACCGGCACGACCACGCGCAGGCTTGCGTTCGCCTTTACGGCAACCTCGCGCGGCAACGCATCCTCGGCTTCCAGCTGCAGGCCGTGCAGATACGGCAACACGCCAAGCACGGGCTTGCCGGTTTCCCGCTGCAGCCAATCCAGCCCCGGCTGCAGCAAGGCCATGTCGCCGCGAAAACGATTGATCACGAAGCCGGCCACGCGTGCACGCTCGCTGTCGGAGAGCAACGCCAGCGTACCCACCAGGTGCGCGAACACGCCGCCGCGATCGATGTCGGCGATGAGGATGACGGGACAGTCCACCGCTTCCGCATAGCCCATGTTGGCAATGTCGCGCTCGCGCAGATTGATTTCCGCGGGACTGCCGGCTCCTTCGACGATCACCGTGTCGTAACGGTCCATCAACCGCCGATGCGAGGCCAGCACCGCGTCCATCGCGATGCGCTTGTAGTCGTGGTAATGGCGCGCATCCATGTTGCCCACGGCGTGTCCGTGCACGATCACCTGCGCGCCGACGTCGCTGTTGGGCTTGAGCAGCACGGGATTGAAATCGGTGTGCGGCGGCAAGCCCGCGGCCTGGGCCTGCACGGCCTGCGCGCGTCCGATCTCGCCGCCGTCCACCGTCACCGCCGCATTGAGCGCCATGTTCTGCGGCTTGAACGGCGCCACCGACACGCCGCGTCGATGCAGCCAGCGACACAGGCCCGCCACCAGCGTGCTCTTGCCCGCATCGGACGTGCAGCCTTGCACCATCAGCACGCCGGCGGTCATCGCAAGCTTCTCCCCATATCGAGTGATGACAGCGCCTCGTCGAGCCGCTGGAACGCCGCGTCATCGGCCGGCAGGCCGAAGCGCAGGCTGGCCGGCGCGGTGAACAGCCGCGTGAGGATGCCTTGCCGCGCCAACGCCATATGCACGGTTTCGGCGCGCGCGTCCCGCCACCATTGAAAGAAGGCGCAGCCCGCCGTTGGCGTCATGCCATGACGCGCCAGCATCGACGCCAACGCATCGCTGGTGCGTCGCAGCCGTTCACGCGCTTCGGCTTGCCATGCGCGGTCAGCCAACGCCTGCTTCAACACGAAGCGCGTCGGCCCACTCAAGGTCCAGGGCCCGAGTCGCTCACGCAACGCGTCGAGCAGGTCCGGGTGCGCCGCCACGAAGCCCGCACGCGCACCGGCCAACCCGAAGAACTTGCCGGCGGAGCGCAGCACGATCAGCCCTTCGCGCCACGCCTCGCCGCACAGGCTGGCCTCCGGTGTCGCATCCATGAAGGCTTCATCCACGATCAGCCAGCCGCCGCGCGACGCCAAGGTCGCGTGACAGTTGCGCAAGGCCGCCGCGTCGAACCGGTCGCCGCCGGGATTGTTCGGATGGATCAGCACGATCACGTCGAAGCGCGATGCCTCGGCCAGCAACGCGGATGCGGGCAGCGTTTCCACCGCATGTCCGGCGTGCCGCCATGCATGCGCGTGTTCGTTGTAGCCAGGCGCGATCACGCCCACACGCGATGACGGGCGCAGCATGGGCAAGGCCTGGATGGCCGCCTGCGAGCCGGCGACGGGCAGCAGATGCAACGCGCCGTAGTAGTCGCGCGCGGCGTCCACCAGTCCGTCATCGTCCTCGGGCAATCGCTGCCATGCCGAGGGCGGCACCGACGGCACTGGCCACGCGAACGGACTGATGCCGGTGGAGAGATCCAGCCAGCGCTCCGGCGCGATGCCATACGCGCGTGCGGCCTGCAGCAGGCGTCCGCCGTGCTCAAGCATGGCCGGCGCTCCATGCCGCCAGGGCCAGCAGCATCGCCACGCCCAGCCACAACGCGACGCTGCGCCTGACCAGTTGTAATGCGCGCACGATGGCATGGGCATCGGGCAGCTCACCCTCGCCCAGCGCGGGCCGCATTTCCCATACGCCGTCGTAAGGCGCGGCGCCGCCCAGGCACACCCCGAGCGCGCCCGCGCCGGCCGCCATCACCGGGCCGGCGTTGGGGCTGTCCCATGACGGCGCCTGCGTGCGCCAGCATCGCCATGCACGCATGGCATCGCCGAGCAGCACATAGCTCATCGCGGTCAGCCGCGCGGGCAGAAAGTTGAGCACGTCGTCGATGCGAGCGGCAGCCCATCCATAACGTTCATAGCGCTGCGTGCGATAACCCCACATCGCATCCAGCGTGTTCGCCAACCGGTACAGCACGGCGCCCGGCGCGCCAAGCACGGCAAACCAGAACAGCGCGCCGAACACGGCATCGTTGCCGTTTTCCAATACCGACTCCGTGGCGGCCGCGGCCACTTGCGCCTTGTCGAGCACGCCGGTGTCGCGGCTCACCATGCGCCCCACCGCCGCGCGGGCGCTCGCGAGATCGCCTCCGCTGAGTGCATGTGCCACGGGCATGGCGTGATCCGCCAGGCTGCGCAGGCCGATCGCGAGATAGAGCACGGCCACATCGAATGCGAACGACAGCCACGGCGCCCAGGAATGAAACAGCGCCATCAGCCACCACGCGATCGCCACCAGCGGCACCACGGCAATGATCCACGCGATGACGCCTGCGACACGACGATCCGCATGGCATCGCGATTCGATGTGGCGCGCCAACCGCCCGAACTGCACCAACGGATGCCAGCGCCGCGGCTCGCCGAGCCACGCGTCCAGCAGCACCGCCAACACCATGGCGAGGGCCGTCGTCATGGCCGGAACAGGGCCACCGCGGCGTCGGGATTCGAAGGGAAATACAAATGCATGAAGCTCGCCGTAAAGCGGCCGCGCCGGTAGATGCCCTCGCGGCTGGGTCCGCCATCCGGATTGCTCGCCATGACGAGGGGCGTTTCCTCGATCTGCGCCGATGCGTAGTGGAAGGTATGCCCGCGCAGTTCGCCCTCGGGCAGCGCCACCGATTGCATGCCCAGGCCACCCAGCCGCGACTGCATCTGCGCACGTCCTGGCAACAACCCCGCCATGGGAAACGCGGAGCCGTCGACGCTCGCCAGCGAATCCAGCGCGTAGAGCATGCCGCCGCATTCGGCGAGCAAGGGGCGTCCCGCATCCACATGCGTATGCAGGGCGCGGCGCAAGGCGGCGTGCTGCGAAAGCGTCAGCAGGTGCAGTTCGGGATAGCCGCCCGGCAACCACACCGCGTCGCAAGCCGGCAACGCCTCGCCCGCCAGTGGCGAGAAGTAGCGCAGTTCCGCACCCGCTTCGCTCAGCAGATCGAGGTTGGCGGGATAGAGGAAGCAGAACGCCGCATCGCGCGCAATGGCGATACGCACATCGCGCAGCGTCTTGGGAACGGGCGCACGCACCGCGTGCGGAAACGACACCGGCGGCGGCAGCTCCGCGGAGGCATGCGCCGCCCATGCATCGGCCAATGCATCCAGCCTTGCATCGATGTCGCCGAGTTCGCCAGCAGCCACCAGTCCGAGATGACGTTCGGGCAGCGCCAGCGCGGCATCGCGTGGCAAGGCGCCGAGCCAATGCAGATCATCCGGCAGGCTGTCGGCAAGCAATTGCGCGTGATACGCGCTGCCCACACGATTGGCGGCGACGCCATGCACGCGCAGCCCTTCGCGATAGCGCGCCAGGCCCAGCGCCAGCGCGCCGAAGGTCTGCGCCATGGCGGAGCCATCGATTACCGCGAGCACGGGCACGCCGAAACGCTGCGCGAGGTCGGCACTGGAAATGCCGCCGTCGAACAGGCCCATCACACCTTCGATCAGGATCAGGTCCGCATCGCTCGCGGCCTCGTGGAGACGCGCACGCACATCGCCCTCGCCGTTCATCCACAGATCGAGCTGGTACACCGGCGCGCCACTGGCGCGCTCCAACACCATCGGATCGAGGAAGTCAGGCCCCGTCTTGAACACGCGCACCCGCCTGCCCTGGCGCGTGTGCCAGCGAGCGAGGGCCGCCGTCACCGAGGTCTTGCCCTGCCCCGAGGCCGGCGCGGATACCAGCAAGGCGGGACACGTGGCGCTTTGGCCGCTCATCGACGACTCCTGATCTTCAACCACGCGATGCGTTCGGGCGCATCACAGTTCAATGCCTTTCTGCGCCTTGATGCCAGCCTGGAACGCATGCTTCACCACGCGCATCTCGGTCACGGTATCGGCCAGCTCGACCAAGGCCTCCGGCGCACCGCGCCCGGTGATCACCACGTGCTGCGCCGGCGGACGCGCACGCAGCGCATCGCAGACCTTGCTCACGTCGATATAGCCCTTCACCAATGCGATGTTGAGCTCATCCAGCAGCACGAAATCGTACGAGGCATCGGCGAGCATCCTGGCCGCAATGGCCCACGCCGCCTCCGCCGCCTGGATGTCGCGCGCCTTGTCCTGTGTTTCCCAGGTATAGCCCTCGCCCATCACGTGATAGTCGAGCTCGTCCGGGAAACGACGGAAGAACGCCTCCTCACCGGTGGAAAAGCTGCCCTTGATGAACTGCACCACGCCGCAGCGGAAGCCGTGCCCCAGCGAGCGTGCCAGCATGCCGAAACCGGACGAGCTCTTGCCCTTGCCATTGCCGGTGTTCACCACCAGCACGCCGCGTTCGATGGTGGCGCGGGCGATCTTGCGATCCACCAGTTCCTTCTTGCGCTGCATGCGCGCGCGGTGGCGTTCTTCCGGACTCATAGGCTCGCTCATGCCCGGGCCCTGCCATGCACGGTGGCCGACGATGCAAACCGCGCGATCAGCGCGTGCAGCACCAACGCCACGGCGACGTAACTGATCGTGGTGCGGACGAACAACGGTCCCCACTGCCACAGGCGCGACAGGTACTCGCCCATGTGCGGGTTCGGGTAGCGGCCGCCCAGCCAGTAGAACGAACCGTTGGAAATGGCGAAGGAACCGATGGCGGCCAGCAGCGCCACGAGGAACGCGCCCACATACGACATCGCGCGCCCGTCCACGCGCGGCGCGTACCAGCGCCCCGCGTACCACAGCACGGCGTACGCCAGTGGCAGGAATGCGTACGCCAGCGTGATGCAGAAATCGCTCACGCCCGCATAGCTGATCGATACCCAATCCAGCGCCACCGAGAGCAGCAGCATCACCACGAAGGTCCAATGATGACGCAGGTAGAGGCCACCGAGAAAGAACACGGCCATCGATGCATCGGGCAGGTGCAGCATGTCGCCGAAATGCTTGAAGCGCGTGGCGGCCATCACCGCCATCAGCACCAGCCACAGCGCGTTGAAACGGGGAACCGACAGTGCCTTCACGGGAGCTCTCCTGATCGATGCAACGAGGAACGATGCCGGGCCCCGTGCAGGGCCCGGCACCATGGCTTACTGCGCAGGCTGATAACGCAGGGTCAACATGTAGTTACGGCCCGGCTGGTTGAAGTACCAGGCGGTCTCGTAGTTCTTGTCGAACGCGTTGTTCAGCGCCAGCTGCAGCTTGAAGTCCCGCGAGATGGCGTAGGCCACGCGCAGGTTGGTGATCGCATAGCCGCCCAGCGGATGCCGGTTGGCCAGGTCGTCGTAACGGCGGCCCGACACGAACCACGTGCCGCCCACGCTGAAATCGCCGAACGTACGGTCGATATCGACATTGCCCGTCTGGCGCGCGCGGCGTGGCAGCAGATTGCCTTCGTAACTCGTGGACTCGTCGCGCGGATCCAGCCAAGTCGCCGTGCCCGTGACCAGCCAGCCGGCGACATGGCCGCTGAGCACGCCTTCCGCACCGCGGATGCGCGCCTTGTCCACATTGGCCGCGGCCTGCGTGGCGGCATCGTAGGTAATGAGGTTGTTGACGTTGTTGTGGAACGCATTCAACGACCAGTAGCCCCAGCCGTAGCTGCCGCGCAGGCCGAGTTCCACGTTGTGCGAGGTCTCGGGCTTGAGATCGGGGTTGCCGTAGTACGGGTAGTACAGGTCGTTGAAGGTCGGCGCCTTGAACGCCGTGCCGTAGCTGGCGGTGAGGCGCAGCGTCTGGGTGAAATCCCAGCCCCACAGCAGGCTGCCGGTGTTCTTGCTGCCGAACTGGCTGTTGTCGTCGTGACGCACGCTGGCCTGCACGGACTGGCTGCCGAAGGTCTGTTGCCACTGCGCGAACACGCCGCGGTTGATGCGGCTGTCGACCGGAGCCTGCGTGTACGGGTTGATGTAGCCCGCCGTGCTGTCCACGTGATCGCGCTGCCAGTCGAAGCCGGTGCTGAGCAGTCCGCCCCAGAAGCCGACATCCGCCTGCAGCGAGCCGACATCGCGATGCGTGTCGAAGCGGGAGACGTAATCGCCCTGGTAGTAGTCCTTCTCGAAGTCGCCACTGGTGCCCGCGCTGAGCGTCAGCTTGACGTTGCTCGCCGGGCGATAGTGCACGCTGCCGCCCACGACTTGCGTGACACTCTTGTCCGAATCGGTGTACGTGCCGTCGTAGTAGTTGTGGCCTTCGGCGCGGAACAAACGCACGTCCGCATCCCACTGCTCGTCGAACTTGTAGCCGCCCTGCAGGGTGGCCGAGGTGTTGCGGTAGCCGTCCTTGTCCGGCTGGTCGGCAAAACAGGCGGCGCCGACTTCCGCCGCGCCGACGCGGCAGGAATTGATGCCATGCGTCTGATCGTGCGACACCTCCACCGAATACCAGCCGTCACCGCTCTTGCCGGCAAAGCCCGCCGAGCCGTTCAGATGGCTGTAACTGCCGACGCCCAGGCTGAAGGACGGCACGAAGGCGCCCTCCGGACGGCGGGTGAAGATCTGGATCACGCCACCGATCGCCTCCGAGCCGTACAGGCTGGAAAACGGACCGCGCACGATTTCGATGCGCTCGATCTGGTCGACGGGAATATCCTGCAGCGCCGCCTGGCCCAGCGTGGCCGAGCCGATCTTGACGCCATCGATCATCACCAGCACGTGGCCCGCCTCGGTTCCGCGCAGGAACGCACTGGTGGACTTGCCCGGGCCGCCGTTGTTGGCGATCTGCATGCCCGGCGTGCCGCGCAGCAGGTCGCCCAGCGACGCCGGCTGCAGGCGCTCGATGTCGGTGCGGTCGATCACCGTCACTGCCGACAGCGTCTGGCTCTGGGTCTGCTCGGTGCGCGTGGCGGTAACGACCACGCCATCGAGATTGGTGGTGTCGTCCGCGAACGCAGGAAAGATGGTGGTCAACAGCGCCGTCGCCAGCACGGAACGACGGATCGTGGAAAGTCGGATGGCCAAAACACAGCTCCTCAACCGCGCCTGCCCGCGCGGATCGCATGAAAGAAGGACAGGCGGAAGAAGGCTAGGCATCCGTGCGGCACGCACGACTCCCCAACATGGCCCACCGCCTGTCTGGTCACGCCTCGAGGCCGGTCTCCGGGCTCACGGGCGAAGACCTGCGTCTTCCGGACCGACGCCTTCCCATGCACAAGGCACAGTGGCTTGATGTCGCTCCGTCGATCCCCTGGGATCGCGCTCGCCTACCGTTGCGGGGGCAGCTCCGGACTAGGCGCTCACGCGCCGCGCCGGATTCCCGTTTCAACCTTCGGCCGGCTGGCCGATGGTCACCTCAGGCGGGGGGCATGGTAGCAGACGGGGGAGGTAAGGATGGTGCTGGGGTAGGGTTGGTTGGGTTTCTGCGCTTTCGGGTTGGGGAACGCTGTGGATGGCGGCGGTTTTGTGGAGGGGAGAGTTGGGGCATCGTCGCGGTGATGACGAGCGGGTGCTCGCCTCACCGCCTCATTCTTTAGCCGTCATTCCTGCGAAGGCCGGACAAGCGCGAAGCGCGCAGAACGCCCGTAGGGCGGCCCCGAAGGGGCGAGCGAAGCGAGTCATCCAGTGACTTTGCTTTTGGTTGTCGCGTTACGGTGATGGGCGCCTTCGTGCGTTCCCGCGACCGGGCCGCCTACGCGGCGGGCGTTTCGATCGTCTGCCGACGCTCGAGTCACTTTTCTTTTGCTGGCCCAAAAGAAAAGTAACCCAAAGA
>NZ_QICJ01000013.1 GCF_003201105.1 Dyella sp. AtDHG13
ACCCGCAAACCACGGCGCTCCGCGTGCTCACGTACCTGCGTGATCGCCTGGAACAGCGTGAATGGCTGGTCATCACGGGCATGCCGGGCGAACCCGTCGAGTCGTTGACGAGTGAAGTGTCGGCGGCGCTCGATGTTGCCGTGCACTGCATCGAGCTATCCGCTGGCGCGCCATCCCAACGGTGCGTCGTAGCCGCTTAAACCCCGTCCGTTGATCGTCCCGTGGCGCATCGGCTCACGGGTCGATGCGCCACACCTCAGGGCGGTCACGGGCGGGGCTAAGGATTCCCTTACATGTGACGACGCGAACCCTGCGTCGGTGTTTCCCTGTGCCTGACAGGAGTTCACCATGACGGCCATCCGCCTCGATCCCCAGTTCCAGCTGGACCCCACGCAGCGCCTGCGTTCGCCGGGCGACGTGCTGCGCGACGACTACATGCTTCCCGCCGCCATGACGGCCACCGAACTCGCGCGCCGCACCGGCCTGCCGCTGCGTCAGGTTCGCCGCGTCATCCACGGCGAACCCATCGATGCGGAATGCGCCATCCGCTTCGCGGCCGTGTTCCGCACGACCGCGCTGTACTGGATGGTGTTGCAGGTGGAGTTCGACATGGCGCGCGAGCGGCGCAGGCACCTGCCCGGCGGCTTGGGTGTGCGGTAAGCCATGACGTAGCCCGGATGAAGCCGAAGGCGGAATCCGGGAATGCACGGCTCATCAAAGCCCGAACGTTCAAACCACGCGCCACTTCATCGACGTCAATACCGTGAACCCGGATTCCGCCTTCGGCTTCATCCGGGCTACGGGAGGCTACGCGAGGTGTCTCCGTCCTCGTGTGGTCGAGGACGGAGACGATGGGTTTATTCCACGATGGCGGCCTTGACGTGGTACACGCGTCCGCCCCAGCCGTCATTGGGGAAGGCGTCCGACACCTTCACGTAGACCGGTCGCGCGCCATTGCTGGCGGGGCCGAGGTAGGGCGTCAGGTCGATGGTGCGGTCGGCCTTGTTGGAGCCATCGGTGAGCGGCTGCGCCTGTTGCAGTACGGTGGTCCAGTTCGCGTTGTCGTTGCTGACCTGCACGAGGAATTCGTTGTCGATAGTCAGTGTGACTTGCGCGGAGCTGGTGTCGGCCGGCAGCGGGAACCGGTAGGTGAAGTGCGCGCTGCCGTCGGCGAAGCGGTTCTGCACGCCGTTGCTCTGTGAGCCATCGGGATCGAACAGCCACGGTGTTTCGTTGATGGTGCCGGTATCGAAGTCGATGCTGTGCGCGATCAGCACATCGGCCTGGGTGGTGAAGCTCAAGCCTGCCGCCGCCAGGTTGGCGGTGAGCATGTGATGCCCATCCGTCGCGGCGCTCGGCACGGTGAGTTGCAGCGGCAGCCTGTCGCTGGCCGGCACGGCGTTGCCATGCGGCAGCAGGCGCATCATCGTGGCGCGCGGGGTGACGTTCCAGCCGGCGTGTGCGTCGATGCTGGTACGCACCTGCAACGGGAAGAAGCCAGTGGCCGAGGCGTTGAGGTCGATGGCGATGGTGGTGGGCCCTGAGGCGGACGGCATCACCACCGGTTGCGCCGGCGACATGGTCGCGGCCAGCGATTCCTGTGGCGTCAACGTCGGCACGTCGCCGATCAGGGCGCTCATGGCGCTGGCCTGCGTGCGCCAGTCGAACACGTTGGGGTTGCTTGTACTCGTGGCGCCGGACCAACGGGTGCCGAGCCGGCCGGCGGCGTCGCGGTCGTTGTTCCAGATGCCTTGCGCTTGCTGGTCGAGGAAGGCCGCGTACTGGCTGTCGTGCGTGGTGTCGACCAGGTCGGTCCAATAGCGCATGAAGATGCCCTTGAACTGCTTGGCGTTGTCGTCGCAGGTCTGGTTGGTGGCATCGCAGGTTTCGGTGAGCACGCCGTTGCTCACCAGCGCGTTCGGTCCGATGGCGGCATCGGCCAGTCGGCGCACAGTGGCGAGAATCTGCGGGTCACGCGTGGCGCGCCACAGTTCCAGTCCCGCGCCGATCGCCAGGCCCTGGTTGTAGCTCCACACGTTCTGGCCGTTGTTGGCGCAGGTGTCGGTGAGCCCATCGTTCACCAGGCCATTGGCGTTGATCATGCCGCTGCCCTGGAACCACGCCCACGCCGTGCGCGAGCGGGCCAGCCACTGCTGGTCGCCGGGAATGCGGTTGTGCAGTTCGGCGGTAAGCCGTATCCACAAGCCGTTGGTCACGGCGTTCTTGTAGGTGCGCTCGGCGTTCCACCACACGCCGCCGCCGCAGGTGCTGGTGTCCCAGTAGCCGTTGACGTAGTTGGCGATGGTCACCGCCATGTTGAGGTACTTCGGGTCCTGGGTCAGGTCATAGGCCTGCACCCAGGTCAGGCCCCACCACTCGGTATCGTCGATGGCGCGGCTGGTGAAGTTGCCGAGCAGCGGATCGCCCGACAACACGCCGCCGGGAAACACGCCCTTGTCCTTTTCGAAGGTGTTGTCCAGCTGGCCGACGTAGCGGCGGTCGCCGGTGCGTTGCATGTAGTCGCCGATGGTCTGCAGGGCCACGGCGGAGTTCCACCAGCTGGATGGAAACCAGGCCTTGTTCGGGTCGTAAGAACTCATCAACACATCCGCCGCCACCCGGGCACGGGCAACGGCGGTCGGGCCGTCGTTGTGCGGGTTGGCGGCTTGCGCGGCGGCCGTGGAAGGAAAGGCCGCCACGGCCATCAGGCTGGCGGCGGCCAGCAATGTCCGGACTCGTATGCGTACGGCTTCGAGATTCATGATCAGAAGCGCTCCAGTCGGATACCCACAAAGGGAATGAGGGCGGCGTTGCCCTCAAGCGTCCAGCGCCGGACCGTGGGCGGTGATCCGGCTTGGAAACGTGCATCCATTGGGCCGTTTAGACGGCCATGTCCCGCGTTCGCACCGGCACGGCACACCCCTGCGCTTGCCGCCGCGCCACTGCGAATCCAGAATTTCAATCGATCTAAATTGATTCCCTAAAAAAGGGCCATGACGCGATGACCCCGTGAACAGATGTTTGGCGAAGGATGCCTGCGCGGGACTGTAGCGCGCTTTGCCATCCGGAAGCTTGTTGCATTGCGGAAGGGCGCCATGGGCTTGCCGCACGGCCGCTACACGAAAGGCGCGATGCGTTCGTGCGTTGAACGCATGCGCGCCTTGCGTGTTTCGCGGCGACGATTCAATCCGTGCGTTGCGCGCTCTGCTCGAAGCGCTCGATCTTGTCCAGGATGCGGCGCAGATGCGCCAGATCCGTGTTCGAGAGTTGCTGCACGGCAGGCGGTGCGTCGTCGCGCACCGTGCGATGCATCAGGTCCACGAGTTTGCGCCCCGCAGGCGTCAGTGACACCAGCTTCGCGCGCCGGCTGTCCGGATGCGGCTGGCGTTGCACCAGGCCGCGTTCTTCCAGATCGTTCACGGCAACCGTGGTGGCGGGGGCATCGCTGTCCGTCATGTCGGCCAGCTGTTTCAGGGTAACGGGCGCATCCAGCAACCGCTTCAACACGCGCACGCGGCTGAAGGGCAGGCCGGTGGCTTCGCTGACCTTGCGGCGCCACTCGCCACGCGTTTCCCACACCAGGCTCACCAGCGCCTGCCAGATCAGGTCGGCTTCGCTGCCGCTTGTCGGGTGCCGGGTCATGCCGGTGCTCCGGTGGGTGCTTCTTCCAGCAGATGCGCGGCATGGCGCGTGGTGTCGCGCGCCCAGCCGGTGTTGGACAACCATGCCAGCAGCAAAATGGTAACGCCGCCGCCCGTCATCAACCACCAGAACGGATGCGAGGCTTGGGCAAACCCATCGTGCATGTGCGTGCCCACGATGGTGCCGGCCAGCGCGACGCCGAGCGAGGCGCCGATCTGCCGGCTGGTCGAGGCCACCGCCGCGGCAAGGCCGGCCTGCGCCTTGGGCATGCCCGACACGGCGGTGTTGGTGATGGGCGCGTTGACCATGCCAAAGCCGATGCCGAAGATCACATAGGTCAGCAGCAGCAACGGCAGCGGCGTGGTGGCGGTGAGCTGCGTCATGATCAACGCGCTGACGATGGTGGCCGTGCCGGCGGCCAGCAGTGAAGGGCGCGTGCCGTATGCGCCCACCAGCCGCCCGGAGAACGGCGAGCAAAGAATGGTCGCCAGCGCGAGCGGCAAGGTGCACAGGCCCGTATGGAAGGCCGAAAGGCCGCGCACGCCCTGCAGGTACAAAGCGTTGAGAAACAGAAAGCCGGAGAACGCCGAGAAGCTGCATACGGCGATCAGCGTGGCGCTGCTGAACGGCGCGCTGCGAAAGAAGCGCACGTCGATCAGGGGCTCGTGGCGCCGCGGCTCGTAGACAAGCAAGGCCACCAGCGCCAGCGCGGCAGCGGCGAACAGGCCGACGATGGTCGTCGAACCCCAGCCCGCGTGTGGGCCTTCAATCACCGCATAGGTCACCGTAGCCAGGATGGTGAACACCAGCAGCTGGCCGATGGGATCCACGCGGCGCGGCTTCGGCGCGCGCGATTCGGGAATGTAGCGCGCCGCCAGCAGCATGGCCGCCGCGCCCACCGGCAGGTTGACCCAGAAGATGGAACGCCAGCCGATGCTCTGCGTGAGCGCGCCGCCGATCACTGGCCCCAGCGCCATCGATATACCGGCCACCGCGCCCCAGATGCCGATGGCGCGGGCGCGTTCCTTCGGCTCATGGAAGGTGTTGGCGATGATCGACATCGCGACCGGGTTGAGCATGGTCGCGCCCAGCGCCTGCACCACGCGGAAGGCGGACAACCCGTGAATGTTCGGCGCAACGCTGCACAGCAGCGAGCCCAGCATGAACAGCGCCATGCCCGACTGGAAAACGCGGCGGCGTCCGAAGCGATCCGCCATGGAACCGGCCAGCATCAGCAGGCTCGCCACCACCATGGTGTACGCGTCGATCACCCACTGCAGCCCCGATATCGATGCGCCCAGGTCCTGCCGGATGGCGGGCAGCGCGACGTTCACGATGGTGGCATCCATCGCGACCATCAGCAGGCTGAGGCAGCAGATGGCGAGGATAAGGTTGGGGTGGGCCGGTGCCCGGGCGGGCGCTTCAATAGTTGTATTCATGCAACTATTGTGTAATGACAACTATTTGGCGTCAACTGGCCAGCGCGGGTGCATGAGCCGGCATGGGTTCGCCGAACCATCGCAGCGCCACTTGCGACGCCTCGTTGGGGTCGGGCCTGTCTTGCGTGGCCCACGCCACGAGTCCGTCGGGGCGAACGAGCAGGGCGCTCAGGCCGAGCGTGTCCGCCGCACCGCTTGCGACATAGGCGAGTCGATCTTCCCAGCGGCCGGCCAACTGGCGCAGCGATGCGTTGTCGCCAAAGTCCAGCAGCAGGCCCTTGCCCGTCCGGAGCCGTTCGCCGGGCCGGGTTCCGTCGCTCAGTGCGAAGTCGGGCACGCTGCATCCCACCAGTGGATGGCCTTCGCCCAGATCGTGCCGCAGTCGAACGCCCCATACGCGTCCGGCGATGTAAGTGGCGCCGTCGGTGGTGTCGATCAGGTCGCGGATGATCGCCTCCAGCGCACGCGAACTCGGGCTCGGCCGCATCAGCGCCACTTGCGCGCGCGACCAGTCGAGCACTTGCGCAGCGATGGGCATGCGTTCGCTCTCGTAGGTGTCGAGCAGGTCGTCGGGCGCATCGCCCCGCAGCGTGGCGGCAAGTTTCCAGCCCAGGTTCATGGCGTCACCGATGCCAAGGTTCAGGCCCTGGCCGCCCAGGGGCGAATGCACGTGGGCGGCGTCGCCGGCGAGCAGTACGCGTCCGCGCCGATACGTGGTGGCCTGGTAGGCGCGATCGGTCCAGGTGGTGGCCAGCCGCAGTGCGGTGAGGGTGACGTGCGTGCCGGCGATGCGGCGCAGCACGCGCTGCACGTGTTCGAGCGTGATCGGCTGCGTGCGATGGAAGATGCCGCCGTCGAAGTCGACCATCGCTATCGTGCCCGGTCGCGCATAGGTATACATGCCGGTCGGCGTGTAATGGCGGCCCAGGCGGAGCATGTCCGGCTCGGCGAGTTCGGCGTCGATGGAATAACCGGTGAACTCCGGTTCCGTGCCGCTGAATTCGAAGCCGCACGCCTTGCGCACCGTGCTGCGTCCGCCATCGCAGCCCACCAGCCAGCGCGCATGAACGTGCCCGTCGGTGGTGCGTATGCTCACGGCGTCGTTCGACTGTTCAACGCCTTCCACCCCCACGCCGCGCCGGATATCGGCGCCCATCGCGACAGCGCGGGCAGCGAGCATGGACTCCAGCGATTCCAGCTCGACCGCCATGCTCGTATCGGCGGGCCCGGGCAGGCGATACGGCCACGCCGAGGCGTCGACCTGGTCGAGATGGAACGGCATGCCGGCAAAGTGGCCGCCGGGCCGGCGCGCTTGATGGGCCCAATGCGGGGCCGCTGGGCCTTGCGCTGCGGCGACGTCGTTCAACAGGCCACGGCGATGCAAGGCCTCCAGCGTGGGCACCGACAGCCCGCGCATGCCGAAGGGCAGGCGCTTCAAGGGCGCATGGGGATCGGCCGCCTGTTCCAGCACCAGCACGGAAACGCCGGCCAGGCGTAGTTCGCAGGCCAGGAACAGGCCAACCGGACCCGCGCCGGCAATGGCGACATCATGGATCATGGCAATCTCCTCAAACGGACGCCGCGCCGCCGGGAAGGGCTGCACGGCAAAAATCTTACACTCAGTATAATATTTTGGATATGAACCCCAGCAAGCCCGACCAGCCGGGACTCCGCGACCGCAAGAAGGCGGCGACACGCGAGGCGATCTCGGACGTCGCCACGCGCCTGTTCGTCGAACACGGCTTCGACAACGTGTCCATCGACGACATCGCCCGCGAAGCGGACGTGTCCAGAAAAACCGTGTTCAACTACTTCGCGCGCAAGGAAGACCTGTTCTTCGACCGCGAGGATGACGCCAGGACATTGGTTCGCGAGGCGCTTGCCGTGCGCGGCGAGCAGCGGCCCATTCCCGCGTTTCAGGCGCTCATGCGTGCGTTGCTGGCGGCGCGGCATCCGCTGCTGCGCGTGACGCGGCGAACCGACCAGTTCTGGCGCACCGTGGCCGAGAGCCCGACGCTTACCACGCGCGCGCGCGAACTGCAGGTGACGCTGGCCGATGACCTTGCTGTCATGCTGTGCGATGCCGTGGGCCAACCGCACGTCGACCCCGACGGCCGCCTCGCCGCCGCCATGCTGATGGACACGATGGTGGTCGCCTACGGCGCGGCGCTTCGCGCGTTTCGGGCGAAACAGAAGCCGGACGCGGTACTCATGAACGTGATGGAGCGCGGCTTCCGTGGCGTCGACGCCGCGCTTGCCGGTACGCCGTATGCGTGATGCCGAGCCATCGGTTCACTCGTTGGCCTGATGCACGCAGTGCCGTGAAGCCGCCAAGGCGGCCTTGCGCCCGTCCGCTTCACCCCAGCATGGTCCCGCTCGCCCCATGATTCGCGTTCATCGCCAGGGAGGCGGCTACACTCGACCGCCATGAACACGCCAGCCAGCCCACATCAGGCAGCCGCCCACGGCGACCACGGCCCGCCGTTTTCAGTGGGAACGCTGGCGGTGCTATGGGTGGCGTTCTGGCTGCTGATGGTCAGCGTTTCCATGCAGGACGCACTGCGCAATCCGCTGACGCGCTGGTGGGAGCCGGTGCTGTGGGAGGGCAGTTCGGCGCTGGTCGCGACCGTGTGGATGTTGCTCGCCGTGCGGATACGCGGGCGCTACATGCCGTATCTGGACAGGCCGCTGCGCTGGTTCGGCAGCTACCTGCGCTGGTTGCCGTTGGTGATCGGTACATGGATCGCGGCGGTGTATCCGATGCGCGCGGCCGTCTACGCGGCCGTGGGGCGCACCTACGAACACTCGCCGTGGAGCTACGTGGTGGTGTACGAAAGCTTCAAGCTGGTGATCTTCACCGGTTTGTGGCTCGGCATCCTGTTCGGCATCGATTCCTATGGGCAATGGCAGCTGCAGCGGCAACGCCTGCTGCGAACGCAGAAGGCGCTGGCCGAGTCGCAGCTGGCCCAGTTGCAGGGACAGTTGCGGCCGCACTTTCTGTTCAATGCGCTCAATACCGTTTCCGCCCTGATGCACACGGACGTGGCGCGCGCCGACCGTCTGGTGGCGACGCTGGGCGACCTCTTGCGCATCAGCCTTCGATCTGGCGAGAACGAGATGACCACGCTCGCCGAGGAACTCCGCACGCTTGAGCTATACGCGGACATCATGAGCGAGCGGTTTCGCGATCGCGTTACGCTGGGCTGGCAAATCGATCCCGCACTGCAGGGCGTGCCCGTGCCGGCACTGTTGCTGCAACCGCTGCTCGAGAACGTGTTCAAGCATGGCGTGGAGCGCACGGTGGCGCGGATACGCATCCAGATCAGCACGCGTCGCGATGGCGACTCGCTGGAAATCGTGGTGAGCAACTCCGGTTCCCAACTGGAGCGGGAGCATCGCGACGGCATGGGGCTGCGCAACTGCCGGGAGCGGCTGAACATCATCTACGGTGAAGCGGCCTCCTTGCAGGTAAGCAACGTGATGGGCGGTGTGGCGGCGCGCATCGTGCTGCCGCTGGCGGAGGGCGCGCCATGATCCGCGCCTTGATTGCCGATGACGAAGCGCCGGCCCGCGAAAAGCTGGCGCACTGGCTGGCGGAGCAGCCAGGTTTGTCGGTAGTTGGATCGGTCGAGGACGGCTTGTCCGCGGCGCAGTGCATCGAGGAGCTGCGCCCGGACGTGGTCTTTCTCGATATCCAGATGCCCACGCTGTCCGGGCTTCAGGTGGCGGCGCAACTTGAGCCGTCGAATGCGCCCTTGATCGTTTTCGTAACCGCGTATGACGAGCACGCCGTGAAGGCGTTCGAGCTCAACGCGGTCGACTACTTGCTCAAGCCCTATGACAGGGAGCGGCTTGCCCAGACCGTGCAGCGCGTCCGTGGCCGGCTGGTGTCCCACGAGACCGGCGCTGCCGCGGTGGCGATGGGGCGGGCGCGGGCACCGTCCTGCGAGCGCCTGCTGGTGCCGGATCGCGAACGGCTACAGCTGATCGACGCCGCATCCATCGAATGGCTGGAAGCCGACGACAACTACGTGCACGTGCACGCGGGTGGACGCGACTACCTGTTGCGCCGCACGCTGCAGGATCTGCTCTCGCAGCTGGGCGAACAGCGCTTCGTGCGCATCCACCGTTCCACGGCCGTGAACCTGGCGTGCATCGCATCGCTCGCGCCGCTGTTCAAGGGCGACTACGACATCCAATTGCACAACGGCCGCGTCCTGCGGCTGAGTCGTCGATATCGCGAGGCGCTGTTCGCTCGCATGGGGCGCTGAGGTCCGTTTCGCCACGCCTCTGCTCCGCTTGCCACCGAACTGCTGCCGGCGCTTGGCGATGGCGCAAGGCTCCTGCTTATCGTCACGACAGGAGGCAAGGGCCATGGGCGTAGGGCAGGAGCGTTACGACTTTCTCGACTGGTTGCGGGTCATCGCGATCTTCGTGCTTTTCTTCTTCCACACGGGGATGATCTTCGTGGGCTGGGGTTGGCATATCGTCAACAGCCAGACCCTACCGGCCTTGCAGTGGCCGATGGATATTGCGCATCGCCTGCGCATGCCGCTGCTGTTCGTCATTGCTGGGGCAGGGATGTGGTTTGCCTTGCAGCGGCGCAGTACGGCGATGTTCCTGAAGGAGCGGACGATCAAGCTGCTGCTGCCGCTGGTGGCCGGCATGTTCCTGATCGTGCCGCCGCAGATCTACTGCGAGCGGCTGCTGCGCGGGCAATGGTCAGGCGGCTACCTGGAGTTCTACGCCACGCGCGTGCTGCAGTTCATACCGTACCCGGCGGGCGATTTCAGCTGGCACCACCTGTGGTTCATCCTGTACTTGTATGTGTACGTGCTGTTGCTGCTACCCGCGATGCGGTGGTGGCGACGGGCCCGGCCGACGTGGGCTCCCGGGCGGTGGCTGTTCCTGCTGGGCGTTCCGCTTGGCGTCAACGAGGTGCTGCTGAAGCCGCATTTCCCTGAGTCGCATACGCTGGTCGGTGATTGGTACATCTTCAATCACTACCTGCTGCTGACCGCCTATGGGTACGTGATGGCGTCCATCCCCGGGGTATGGAAGTGGTTGTGCGAATGGCGGCGCTGGTCGCTCGCCGCCGGTGTCGCATGCTTCGTTTTGCTGATTTCGCTCTTCGAGACGGGCGCTATCCAGCATGGTTCGCTGCTGGATGGCATGGGCGCGAACGTCTTCACCTGGCTATGGATGATGGTGTTCCTGGGCTACGGCTATCGTTATCTCTCCTTCGCCCATCCGTTGCTCGTCTGGGCGAGGGAAGCGAGCTATCCGATCTATATCCTGCACCAGACGGTGATCGTCATCGTCGGGTACTTCATCGTCCAGCTTCCGTGGACGCCCTGGGCGAAGTACGCCGCGATCCTGCTTCTCAGCATGGGTGCATGCATTGCGCTTTATCAGGGAGGTATCCGACGGTATGCCGTGCTTCGCCTGCTCTTCGGGATGAAAGTGCGATCGGCGGTTTCGCGCCTTGACGCTATGCCGTATGGGCGAACCGCCCGTGACGATGTTCAGTAGCGAAGGCCGTAAAAGAAGCGGGGCCCGAAGGCCCCGCTTGCTGTCGTGCGTGGAGGCGCGGTGCGCCGGCCTCAGCCGTCGGTGGTGGGCTGCGCCTGCGTCTTCGCGTCGGCCGTGGGGCAATACGGCTTGGGGTCGGCCGGCCAGATCACCTTGCCGCTGCCATCGACCAATTGTTCCGCGCCGCACTCGGTGTGCTTGACGGCAAACAACGGCTTGCCATTCAAGTCATAGGCGGCGCGCAGCATGTGCACCGCATCGTCGCCCGTGCCGTCGATGTCGTAGCCGAGGATCACCGCGTCATCCTTGTCGATGGCGAGCTCCTGCCATTCCGGCGCGATCAGCGGCTTGCCGTCGAGGTCGAACAGGGCGACGTGGGCGTTTTCCAGGCCGTCGCGTGCGCGCAGGTAGTGGCCGCTGTCGTCGAGCTGGATATCGGTGTAATGCTCGGGCTTCAGTAGCACCTTGCCGCTGGCATCCATCAGGCCCACGGCGGGCGTGCTGTCGCTCTGGCCCAGCATGGTGACGTTGATCATCGGCGCGTCGGCGCCGCTGAACACGAAACGGTCGGGCGTAAGCATGCCGAGCTGCTTGTAGGTGGTGGGGATCAGCTCGCGGCCCTGGTTGAGGTCGTAGATGCCGTAGGTGTACGCAAAGGTCGACACTTCCTTGAACACGGATGCATAGCCCGGCACGTGGTCGAGCATGCCCAGCATCGAGCGGCCCGCCTCGCCAGCGTAGTCATAGGTGGGTTGCACCAGCCACGCGCCGGTGCGATCAATCACGCCGTATTTCCTGGTGGCGCCGTCGCCGCCCTCGTTGGTTCTGGCGAGCGCGCCCTTTTTGCCGAACGGCATGCAGTCGCCGAAGCGCGGCTCGATCACCACCTTGCCGGTGTAATCCATATAGCCGCACGGGCCGTCGTTCTTCTCGCGGAAGCTCACCAGGCCTTCGGCCGGCGTGCCCAGCAGGTCGTACTTGAGCGGAATGGTCAGGTTGCCGTTGGCGTCCACCAGGCCCTTGTGCAGGTGGTCGGGCGAGGTCACCACCATGTGGTTGTCCTGCATCTCGTCCATGTCGCCGTAGCTCACCTGCTTCTGCGTGCCATCCTTTAGGCTGATGATCCAGTGCTGGTCGCCGCGTTCGCCGATCACCCAGCCGTTACGCTTGGCGAAGTCCTGGCGCACGATTAGCGTGTCGTACAGCGCGTCGGTGAGCTGCTTGCCGTGGGCGTCCAGGATGCCGTTCTTGCCGTTGAGCTCATAGCCGATGTACTGGCCATTGCCGCCGACGAACACGTCGTCGAAGCGCGCCGGCTGCACCTGGGTGCCGTGGAAATCCATGATGCCGATCTTGCCATCGGCGCCGAAGCCGAAATAACCGGGCGACAGCTGGTAGAGATCCTTGCCCAGCGTCTTCAGCGGTGCCTTGGTCCTGGTATCGAGCAACTGCCACTGCTCGTCCCTGTGCAGCAGCATGGTGTCCTTCATCAGGAAGGGCGCGAAGGTGTCGTACTCGCCGCCTTCGAACGGCACCAGCAGCGTGGCGTTCTGGTCGATCACCGCACAGTGGCCATTGACGCAAACGGTGCTGTTGAACGGCTGCGGCGCGGGCGCCTTCTGTACCTGCGCCTGTGCCTGCGGCGTCTGGCTGGCTTGCTTGTCGCCGGAGCCGCAGGCGCCGAGCAGCAGCGCGGAAAGGGTGGTGGCAAGCAGGGCGGGGGAAACGCGGGGACGATTCATGTCGATGAGCTCCTTGGGGAAATCGTGTAGGTGCCGGCCTTGCCATGCCACCGATGCGATGACAGCAGCGAAGGCAAGCCCGACGGCATCTGTAACCCGAGATAACGAACAAGGTCGGTCGCGACTTACAGATCCCGCAGATAGTAGCCGGATACGCGGAGGCGGAATCGCCGTAACGGCTGGGCCTGGTCGCGCATGGGGCAGGTCAATGAGTCGGGCCGGGATGGGGAGGGTGCGTACGAGGGGCAAGTGTTTCCGTCAGTTTATCGTAAGTCATTGATCTCCTTGATCGCAAGAACATGCAGGGCTGGCTCGCGCCAGGCCCGGAAACTGTCGCGTCAAGAATATACACGTTAAGTCAATTACTTATATCTATATCTCGTGACCTGTGTCTCGTCGCTGCACTCCCGAACGACCGATTGTCGGCAAGTTCTTACCGTTCGTCGACGAAAGAATTTACGATCCTTCTTGTAGTCCTTAGCGTTCACGCCGGTCGTCGTAAGGGGGGGAGGGACATGCGCATCGACGCATTCGTGGGTGGCGGCACCCGTGGGCAGCGAAATGAGGGGGTCACCCTGATCGAGTTGCTAGTGACCATTGCGGTGGCCGCGGTGTTGATGGCGCTGGCCATCCCTTCCTTCCGCAACATCACGCTTTCCAACCGCCTGACGACCTCGGCCAATGAAGTGGTCAGCGCCTTGCAGACCGCGCGCATGGAGGCCATCAAACGCAACGCGCGCACGCAGCTGTGCAGCGACGCAGCCGAGGCCAACGTGAGTGGCGAGGACGACGCATTGGGCGCGGCCTGCGGCACATCGGCGGGCACCGTGGTCGCCAGTGCTTCCACCACAGCCATCGTCGTGCGCGAGAGCCAGCTCAACCTGGACGGCTCACTGCGCCTGCAGGGCAGCGTGCAGGCGCTCCGCTTCAGCGCGCAGGGCATCGCCCACGCCACGAACAGCAATACGCCGTACACCGGCAGGGTAATCGACATCTGTACGCCATCGCTGCAGGGCGACAACCATCGGGTGATCACGATGGCGGCCGGTTCGGCGCTGCAAACCCAGACAACCACGGACACCTGTTCATGACGATGCATTCCCTCCGCGCCTGCGCGAGGCCCGCTACATGCCTAGGCAGACGGCCCGCGCAACGTGGCGTTGGCCTGATCGAAGTGCTGGTGGCGGTGCTGCTGCTGTCGGTCGCTTTCCTGGGCGTGGCGGCGCTGCAGGCGCATTCCCTGTCCACCAACAACAGCGCCATGGCGCGCAGCATGGCGACCATGGCGAGCTATTCCATCCTGGATGCGATGCGCGCCGACGTCGCCCTTGCCGCCAAAGGCGGCTACAACACGGACAAGCCATTGAAGGCGAATGCCTGCCCCGACGCGGGCAGCACAATGGCGGGCGCTCAGTTGCATGACTGGTGCCTCCAGCTTGGCCAGGCCCTCGGTGCGAATGAAACGACGACCGGCGCCATCAGCTGCACCGGCGGCCTGGGCGAGTGCCTGATCACCATCACCTTCGATGACAGCCGCGCCGGCAAGGGGGGCTCCGCCAATCAAAAAGTCGTGACCAAGGGCATGTTATGACGTCGGGTTCGTTCGTGCTTTTTCCGTGGCGACGATCCGCTATGCGCGGTTTTACGCTGATCGAGCTGATGGTGGCGATGCTGCTGGGCTTGGTAGTGATGGCCGGCGTCGGCAGCGTGTTCCTGTCCAACCAGCGCGTGTATCGCACCAACAGGGCGTTGAGCGACGTGCAGGACAGCTCGCGCATAGCCTTCGAACTGCTGGCGCGCGACATCCGCAATGCGGGCCTCACCGCATGCAGCAACAATGGGCGCGTCTCCAATGTCCTGAACATCGGGCCCGCCAACAAGGGCGCTACCTGGTGGGGCGACTGGAACAACGCCATCCGCGGCTTTGAAGGCAACGATCCCGATGTGGCGGCAGGCACCTCGGCACGGGACCGCGTGGCCGGCACGGCATCGCTGCAGCTGCTTGGCGGCGACGACACCAGCTACAGCGTGGCGTCGCACGATTCCAGCGGTGCGCAGTTCACCTTGAACGAAGCCAGTGCCGACCCGATTGCGGGTGATGTATTCATCGTGTGCGACTACGACCACGCGGCCATCTTCAAATCCAGCAGCTACAACGCAAAAGCGAAGACGGTCGGGCATGCCACCGAGGGCGGGAACTGCACGGCGGGCCTGGGCTATCCCACGTCCTGCGACACCGCCAACGTCTACACGTTCGGGGCCAATGCCTATATGACGCGGCTGAACGTCGCCGACTGGTACATCGGCGTGAATGGGGACGGCGGAACGTCCCTCTATCGCCTTGGGCGGAGCGGCGGCTCGCCACAGCGCGACGAAATGGTGCGTGGCGTGACGGCCATGCAGTTGCAGTACCACCAGCAGGATCTGGCCGGCGACGCCTTTGTGACGGCGAACAAGGTCACCAACTGGAAAAACGTCACTGCGGTGCGCGTGACGCTGACCATGCGCAGCGACGATCCGCGCTCCGGCACGAACAACGCACCGATTTCCCGCCAGTTCACCGCTACCACCACTTTGCGAAACCGGGTGCCGTGAGATGACCGACACGACGATGCATGCAGTCCCTCGAAAGACCGTCGCAATCCTGGCGCACAGGCGCGCTGCGCCGTCTTCACCGCAACGCGCGCGGGGCATCGCCTTGATCGTGGCGCTGCTGTTGTTGGTGGTGATCACCCTGGTGGGCTTCGCGGCCGTACGCGGTACGCTCATGCAGCAGCGCATGGCGGCGAATCAATACGACCGTCAGATAGCCTTCCAGCACGCCGAGGCCGCGCTGCGCGTGGCAAAGGACCGCGTCGTCGCCTACCCGAACGAGGTTGCACGCAACTGCCGCACCAGCGCGACCGCATGCCTGTCCAATCCGTTCAGCGATCCCAAGCTGCCGGAAGGCAGCATTCATGATGTGGAAACGGGAACCGGGCAAGGCAAGTTCACCAAGGCGGACATCGCGGCCGGCCAGCCGCAATATGTGGTCGAAAACATGGGGAACTGGGCCGACCCGGAGTCGGACACGGGTTTCGACCAGAGCGCCAATTCATACAACTACGGCAATTCCGGCGGATCGACCACAGCAGTCTATTACCGCATCACGGCACGCAGCGGCGATCCGGCGGTGGTCGGCGATCGCGCGGTGGTTGTCCTGCAGTCCGTCGTCAAGCAGCGCTGAGTTCCATCGGCGCCCGCCAAGCGGCGTGCCATCCATTTTCAGGGGCGGATCGACATGAAGAACCACTTCCGCTTGCGCACACGCGCGGGCCGTTTCCTTGGCAGGCTGATTTCTTCCAGCCTGACCGTACTGGCCGTCGGTGTGATCTCGACGCCATCGATGGCGGACGTGGTCGTGGACCAGCAGCCGCTGATCATCCAGCGTTCGCTGCCGCCCAATATCGTGTTGATGCTCGACGACTCCGGCTCCATGGACAACGATTTCATGCCCGATACGTTGAGCGACAGCAGCGCCAACGGCTTCCGCAATGCCACGGTCAATGGCACCTATTACAACCCTGCCGTGACCTACAAGCCGCCGCCGATGGCCGATGGCAAGAGTTCCTATCCGACGCCGACGGACATCAGTGCAGCCTACCGCGACGGATTTCGCGACAGGAGGACCGTCGATGTCACCGGTTTCAGCGACACGCAGGCCTACTACACCCAGTTGTCTGCGACGGACACATATACGGCGACGCCGACCTGCCCCAGCACATACAACTGGAACGGTTCCACCTGCGTCAACAACAGGAACCAGACGGCAGATCCGACGAGGTGGAGCTGCAAATCCGGCGACGGCAATCCGGACGCGAATCACGTCTGCTCCACGACCACGAAGAAGTCGTATTTCACGTATACGACGCTCGACAAGGGAGCCTACACCCAGCATTACGTAGGCAAGGACGGCGACTGCGCCAAGCTGTCCACTTCATCGAACAGGGCGGCATGCGACGACAGCGTCGATACGCGTATCAACGTGGCCACCTGGTTCTCCTACTACCGCACGCGCATGCTGATGGCGAAGAGCGGCGTGATGAATTCGTTCTCCGGCCTCGACCCTACTTTCCGTGTGGGATTCGGCTCGATCGACGGTGGTAACGTGGACGGACTGGGCACGGGCTATTATCCGTTCTCGACCACGGTAACGCGCGGCAGAACCACGACGACCTACAAGTCGGGACTGGCGCGGGTGAAGCCGTTTGGCGACGGCGCCTCGGGCACGCAGAAGGCAAAGTTCTGGGCGTGGCTCGAGGGTGGCGTGGCCAGTGGCTATACACCGTTGCAGCAGGCGCTGGATTTTGTCGGCCAGTACTACCAGACCGACGATCCGTGGGCGTCCATGAGTTCGGACCCGGACTTCGATACAGCCGCAGCTTCGGCGGAACTGGCCTGCCGCCAGTCGTACACCATCCTCACTACCGACGGCTTCTGGAACGGCGACAACCCCAGCACGAAGATCGGCAACGCCGACAATACCTCGGCGAAGCGCACGGGCCCCAACGATCAGACCTTTGTCTATACCCCTGCGGCTCCGTTCAGCGACAGCTACAGCCTCACGCTGGCGGACGTGGCGCACTACTACTGGATCAACGACCTTCGCCCGAATACGGCCAACCAGGTTCCGACCAACAAGGAAGATCCGGCGTTCTGGCAACACATGACCACGTTCACGCTGGGCATGGGCTTTGCTCCGACCAATATCAAGCCAGCGACGGCGACCTATGACGACATCATGGCTTGGTCGCGAGGCGGCACGGCCATCGCCAACTTCAGCTGGCCTCAGCCGTCGTCGGACAGCGAGAACAACATCGCCGACCTTGCCCATGCCGCCATCAATGGACGCGGCGGTTTCTATTCCGCCACGACGCCGCAGGCATTTACCGATGGCCTGAAGGACGCCCTCAAGCGCGCGACGTCCCGTGTGGGTACGGGCGCCAGCCTCGCGGCGAACTCCACGCAGTTGCAGACGGGCACCATGGCGTATCAGGCCAATTACTACACCGCGTCGTGGAAGGGCGACCTCAAGGCCCTGGCGATCAATGCGGATACGGGTGCGATCGCCACCAATCCGGCCTGGACGGCTTCCGCGGTCTTGCCGGCCTACGGTAGCCGCAAGGTCTATACGTACAACGCCTCGGCAGCATCCTCCGCTGCGTCGGTATTCCAGTTCAACGCGGCCAATCTGAACTTGCTCTCTGGCGCGCAGCAGAAAGCGCTGGGCGATACGGCCGCCGAACAGCAGGCGGTCATCAGCTACCTGCTGGGCGACAACTCGAACGAACAGGACAAGAAGGGCGGCAGGTTCCGCAAGCGCGACACACCCCTGGGCGACATTGTCAATTCGCAGCCGGTGTATGTGGGCCAGCCCAACGCCAATCAGTTCGTGGGGAAGAATTTCAACGGTGCGAGCACGTTCGCGGATTATGCGGCGAAAAATGCCAAGCGCACGGGCCGTATCCTGGTGGCGGCCAACGATGGCCTGTTGCACGCCTTCAATGCTGGCGATGGTGTGGAAGCCTATGCCTATTTGCCGTCGGCCGTCATCACCAGCGACTTGAAGCGATTGTCCAGTCCCGACTACGGCGGCGACAGTCTTCCACACCAGTACTTCAACGATGGCGAGCTGACCGTAGCGGACGTGTATTACGGGCCCAAGGGCTCGGAGAGCTGGCACACGGTCGCCGTCGGTACGACAGGGCGTGGACCGGCCAGGGCTGTATACGCCATCGATGTGACCGACCCCGCTTCCTTCAAGTTTCTGTGGGAACGCTCCGCGGGAGATGGCCTGGCCAACAGCGACTACATTGGCCAGATGGCCGGCAAGCCCGTCATTGCACAAACCGCGAACGGCTCATGGTCGGTGCTGATCGGCAACGGCTACAACAGCAGCCAGGGCACGGCGGCACTGCTGCAGTTCGCCATCGCCGACGGCACGCTGAATGTGCATGCCACCACGGACGTCGGCAAGGGCAATGGCCTGGCGGCGCCCGCGGTGTGGATCGGCGACAGCGCTAATGGCATCAGCACGCTGGCTTATGCGGGCGATGCGAGCGGCCAGGTGTGGAAGTTCGTGCTCAACGATGGCGGTGTCGCCACGCCCGACAGCACCGGTTCGTTCGTGTTTCAGGCCAGGAACGATGACAAGGTCGCGCAGCCTATCACCGCGGGCATGCTGATGGGGCGCGACCCCGCCACTGGCAACCTGTGGCTGTTCTTCGGTACTGGCAAATACCTCACGTCGTCGGATCTCAAGAGCAAGGCCACGCAAACCTGGTACGGCATCATCGTCGGTTCCCCGAGCAACAGCACCATCGTGGCCAAGCTGGCCACGGACGGGCGAGCCGCACTGGTAAAGCGGCAGATCCTGATCGAGACGGCGGGGGATGCCAAGGCCGATCCGCCCGTGCAGGCGGGGCGAGGCATTACGGCCACGCCTGCGGTCAGCGACATGGGTACGAGCTCAGGTTGGTACATCGATCTGATCTCGCCGGTCAACGGCGCCGAAGGCGAGCGCATGGTCACATCCAATGGCTTCCAGGGAAGCATGCTATGGGGCACCACGCGTATTCCGCAGGCTGTCGATGCGTGCAACCCGTCAGGTCGCGGCTGGGTCATGCCGATCAGGCCGTTCACGGGAACGGCAGGCACGACCAGCTTCTTCGATCTCAATGGCGATGGCGTCATCGACAGCAACGACAACGTTTCTTCGGACGGCCAGACCAGCATCAACAGCGGTGTCGGCTTTGGTTCGCTGCCGAACAATCCGATCTTCGTCGGCGGCGTGATGTTGATCAGCTTCGACAATGGATCGACCCGCAGCATCCAAACCGCGGGCTCTCAAGGAGAGATCACGCGAGTGTCGTGGCGCGAGATGGTCAATCCCTGATGAACAACCATGCGAAAAGGAGCAAACGCGATATGGCGGGCAATGATGAACCGCGTGGGTTCGAACGGGGCTTCACTTTGATCGAGGTGCTGGTGGTGGTGGCGATCATCGCGATCCTCGCCGCCATCGCCGTGCCGTCCTATAGCCGCCACGTGGGAAAGACCTATCGCGCGGCCGCGCAGGCCTGCATGGCCGAATACGCCAATTATATGGAGCGCTACTACACCACCAACCTGCGCTACAACCAGACGCCCGACGGCACGGCGAATGCCGACCCGCACCTGGATTGCCAGACACAGGTGGCGCGCAGCTACACCATCACGCAGGCGACCACCGCCAGCGGCTTCACCATCACCGCCACACCCAGCTCCGTGCAGCAGAGCCGCGATGGCCAGTGCGGAACGCTGACGCTAAACCAGCAGGCCGCGCGCACGCCGGCGACGGCGGGGTGTTGGTGATGTGGGTGGTGTAGAAGGAATGGTTGCACAAGTGTGGGCCTGCTTTGTTGCGGCATGACGGTGAACACCGTAGACAGCGTGCAGTTGAAAGGCGCTGGATTACTCGCTTTGCTCGCCCTTCCAGGGTCGCCCTCCGGGCATTCTTCGCGCTACGCGCTCGTCCCGCCTTCGCGGGAATGACGATGTAAGGCCAAGGCACCTCGGATGCCTTCACGGTTTCGATCCGTCATTCCCACGAACCCCGAAAAGGGGGCAAGGGCGGGAATCCAGCGCCTTTGTTCTTGATCGGCAAGCAGGCACAACCGGCGCAACACACGCCTAACGATGCCGCCGCCACAGCACTACGTTTCTCGTTCCCCCCAGCGCAGATGCAACCCCGAATGGCGGTGCACCGGCTGCTGCACCGCCTGCCGCACGATGGCGGCAGGCGCCAGCAGGCTGAACCAGCGGCGGGCGCGGGTGATGCCGGTGTAGAGCAGTTCGCGCGTTAGCACGGCGCTCGCTTCGGCCGGCAGCACCAGCGCGGCGTGATCGAACTCCGAGCCTTGCGACTTGTGCACCGTCATTGCATAGACGGTTTCCCGCTCGCCCAGGCGGGAGGGCAGCACGAAGCGGATGCGCGACGCATGATCCGCTGCGTTGCCGGCTACTTCGAACGCCACGCGCAACTGCATCGCGCCGCGCTCGTCCGGTACGCGCAGGGCGATGCCCACGTCGCCGTTCATCAGGCCCAGGCTGTAGTCGTTGCGGGTGACCAGTACCGGGCGGCCTTCGTACCATTCGTGGCTGGTGTCGATCAGCTGCGCCTGATGAAGAATGCCGGCGATCTGCCGGTTGAGTCCCTCCGCGCCGAACGGTCCCTGGCGCAGCGCGCACAGCAGCTGAAAACTGCCGAACGCATGCAATGCGCCGCGTGCCCACGCCTCGTAGGCTTCCGGTGGTGCGCTGGCGGACGGACGCTCACGGCGGAGCCATTGCAGATAGTGGCGGTAACCGCGCGGCGCCTGCCCGTCGTCGCGCGGCAGGAAGCGTGCAACGCCGCCATCCAGCACCAGTTCGGCCAGCGTGCGCGTATCCGTCTCGGCATCGACCCAGGCGATGTCGGTGTGCCGTTCCGACAGCAAGGCCTGCACCTTCGCCGCGTCGCCTTCGTTGACGCGCTGCGCGAGCGTGCCGATGCCGCTGTCCGCGCCGAAGCGATGGCTGTGGCGCAGCATGGCGACATGCTGGTCGAGCGCTCGCGCGTCGTCGCGCACCCAAGCGTCGATGCGGTCGCCGGTGGTGTCGCTCAGCCACGCCGCGGTGGCTGCGCTGTAGTGCCCGCCCTCGGCGCGTCGGCACAGGTCGCCGAGTACGGCGCCGGCTTCCACGGAGGAGAGCTGATCCTTGTCGCCGAGCAGGATCAGGCGCGCATTATCAGGCAGCGCGGCCAGCACGGCGGACATCATCTCCAGGTCGATCATCGACGCCTCGTCGATCACCAGCACGTCCAGGTGCAGCGGATGGCTGGCGTCATGGCGAAAGCGCCGCGTGTCCGGCCGCGCGCCCAGCAGGCGGTGCAGCGTGTCCACCTGGCTGGGAATGCTGGCGCGCACGTCGCCATCCACATCCAGCCGCGCGATCTGCGTGCTGATGGACGATTGCAGGCGCGCGGCAGCCTTGCCGGTCGGCGCAGCAAGGCGAATGCGCAAGGGGCGCGCCGTCTCCTCGCGGTGCAGCGTCTGCAGCAGGCCGAGCAGGCGCACCACGGTGGTGGTTTTGCCGGTGCCCGGGCCACCGGTGATCACGGTGAAGGCGCCGCGCGCAGCCAGCGCGCAGGCCACACGCTGCCAGTCGGGGCTCTCGGTGGAAGCGCCGGGAAACAGGCGCGCGAGTTGCGTCGACAGCAGCGGCGAGGTTTCGCGATGACTCAGCAAGCGCTGGCTGATCGCCTGCGCGACGCGGTGCTCATGGTTCCAGTAACGGCGCAGGTAAAGCCGGCTGCCATCCAGCACCAGCGGCGATGCACCGAGTGTGGGATCGTCGCTCGCCGCCAGCAGGCTGGACGAGAGCAAGGCGGTCGGCGCGTCGGCCGCTTCGGCAAGCATCGTGCGCCAGCTGGATGGCCAGCCGCCGTCGTCCGCCAGCGATGCCCACGAGGACAGATCAAGACAGAGATGGCCATCCGCCTGTTGCCGGCTGACCAGGGCGCCCAGCAGGGGCAAAGCACGCGGCGCATGCGGATCCTGCGTATCGAGAAAGCGCGCGAAGGCCACATCCAGCGGGCGCAGCCAGCCGCGTTCGATGGCCTGATCCATGAGGGCGAGAGCGGACTCAGGCTGCATGGGCGTGTTTTCCGGTGGCGAACAGCTGGTCCATCGCTTCGATGAGCGCCTTGGGAAGGCGCTCGACGTGCACGCCATGCCCTGCGCCGTCCACGCCGCGCAGGTACAGATAGGCCACGCCGCCCATGTGCCGCTCGTAGTCGTAGCCGGGCAGCCGCGCGCGCAGCTGACGATGCAAGGCAAGGGTGTAGAGCGCGTATTGCAGGTCGTAGCGTTCGCGCAGGATCGAATCGCGCATGGCCTCCGCCGTGTAGGCGCTGGCATCGTTGCCCAGCTTGTTGGATTTGTAGTCGATCACGTAGTAGCGGCCCTGCTGTTCCACCACCAGGTCGATAAAGCCCTTGAGCAAGCCGTTGATGCGCTCGGCGAGCAGCGGCAGGCGCGGGCGCGCGTCCAGCGTGTGCGTCGTCACCAGGCGGTCGAGCGCCAGCGTGTCGACGTGCGTCGCCTCGAACCAGAATTCGAGTTCCGCGTAGTGGCTGCTCACCTGCGCGAGCGAGGCGCGCGTGCCGTCGGGCAGGGCCAGCGGCGTGCGCAGCAGCCCGGCCATCCACGCCGTGAGCATGGCGATATGCGACTGCCAGCCACGCCGCTGGCAACGCCGCGCGATTTCCTTTTCCAGTGCGGCCGTGTCGTCCGCGGTCTGCGCGAAGCCTTCGTCGGCCGCCCACTCAAGAAGATCGTGCAGGAAGGTGCCGGCTTCCGCGCCCGCATGGAAGGCGTGGATGCCCTGCGCGACGGCGCTGCCTTCGGGGAGCGTGGGTTGCTCGGCGCTGGCTTCGATGAGTATGTCCTGCGTTGCCGTTTCCGGCGCGGGCACGCGCACGTCCTCGGCTTCGGCGTACTTCAGCCCGCTGTAGCTGGACACGCGCCAGCGCTCGGCGGCGGGGCCTTGGTAGATGCGCGCTTCCCACAGTGGCGTCGCTTCCGTCTGCGCGGCGGGCAGAGCGTGCGTGGCGGGCGCGTCGAGCAGGCGGATGGCCATGCCGGAGTCGTCGCCGCGCAAGGCTTCCAGCCGTGGCAGGAGATCGGTGGGTTCGATCCTAGTGCCACCGGACAACACGTGGCCGAACGCGGACTTGTGCAGCGTCGATACCTTGCCTTGTCCCGCGCGTGTGCAGGCCACGCCCAGCCAGCAGGCATATTGCGCGCGAGTGAGCGCGACGTACAGCAGGCGCAGGTCTTCCTGCAGGCGTTCGCGATCCGCCTGCGCCAGCGCCGCGTCATCGGCGCGCAGATCCATGCGCAGCTCGCCGCGCTCGTCATGCCAGGTGAAGCTGTCGTCAGCCTTCAGCTCGCGCGCCGAGCAGACGAAGGGCAGCAGCACCAGCGGATATTCCAGGCCCTTGGACTTGTGGATGGTCACCACCTTGATCAGCGCCGCCTCGCTTTCCAGCCGGACGATCTGCTCGTCGGCGGTTTCGGCGTGCGGCTCGCCGGCGGCGGCGATCTGCGCGGCAAGGTGGCGGATCAGGGCGTGTTCGCCATCCAGCGTCGCCGCGGCGTGCTGCAGCAGTTCGGCCAAGTGCAGCAGGTTGGTCAGCGCGCGTTCGCCATCGGGAAGCGCGAGCAGTCGCGCCGGCAGGTCGAACGCATGCAGCAGGTCGTGCAGCATGGCGAGCACGCCGTGGCGTTGCCAGGTCGCATGCAATTGCCGGAAGCGGTCGCCGCAGGCTTCCCAGTGGTGCTCGTCGAGATTGAGGCGATCCAGCTCGGCATCGCTTTGTCCCAGCGTAGGCGTGGCGAGCGCAGCACGCATGGTGCGATCCGATCCCGGCTCGGCACAGGCGCGCAGCCAGCGCAGCAGGTCGGCCGCTTCCGGCGACGCATAGACCGAATCGCGATCGGAGAGATACACGCTCTTGAGGCCACGCCGCTGCATTTCCTCGCGTACCTTCGCCGCTTCGCTGCCACGGCGGACGAGGATGGCGATGTCGCCCGGACGCAACGGGCGTAGCGATCCATCCGCCGCGCGGAAACCGCAACGGCCCTCCCGCGCGGCGGCGAGCAGATCGACCAGATAGGCTGCGGCGTGGCGGGCCATCTGGTCGGTATAGGCGCCGCCGCTGATGGCGTCGTCGCTTGGCAACAGCGCCAGTTGCATCGGTGGCAGTGGTTCGCCGTCGAGCACCAACGTGTCGCCGCGGCCGCGCGCGTCCACTGGAAGGAACGGCAGCGCGTCCTTACCGCGGCCGAAGGCAAAGGCGCCGTCTTCGTGCGTGTCCGCGAACTGGAAGACGCGGTTGACGGCCGTCACCAGCGCCTGCGTGGAACGGTAGTTGGTGCCCAGCGTCCACATCGGTTGCCGCGCGCTGCCACGGGCGCGCAGATACGTATGGATGTCCGCGCCGCGAAAACCGTAGATCGCCTGCTTGGGGTCGCCGATCAGCAGCAGGCCGTTCGTGTCGCGGTGGGCATACACGCGATGGAAGATGCGCCACTGCAGCGGGTCGGTATCCTGGAACTCGTCGATCAGCGCCACCGGATACTGCGTGGCGATGGTATCGGCCAGCCGCTTGCCCGTGTGGCCGTGCAGGGCGCCGTCGAGGCGCTTGAGCATGTCGTCGAAGCCGAGCTGCGCGCGGCGGCGCTTGGTTTCTTCCAGTTGCCCGGCGATCCATCCGCTGGCATGCGCAAGCACGATTTCGCGACAGGGGCTGGTGGCGTTGCGTGCGTCCCTGCAGGCTTCGATGGCGTCGAACGCCGCGTGGCGCAGCGGTTCGGCCTTGCCGTTGCGGGCATCCGCGATGCTCGATTGCGCGTAACGCTCGAAGTTTTCCGGCGCGTCGGCTTCTTCGTTCGCCCACGCGCGCAACAAGGGGAAATCCCTGGCCAGCGTGGCGCGGCGCATCTTGTTGCCGTTGAGCGCCTTGGCATCGAGCGCGGCAAGAATCATGGCTTCGATGGCGTCGGCATGCTCCCGCCACAGTTGCCGTGCCTGCGCCTCGGCGGCGGCAGCGGCGCTGACGCGTTCGCGGAATGCGTCGAGCGCCCGTCCGGCGTCGGGCAAGGGGCGGCCATCCAGTCGCAAGTGTTCCGAGGGGTGTTTCAGCAGAGGCCGTATATCGGCCTGCAGGTCCGCCGGCGTTTTCCACCAGCGCGCCACCAGCGCGGCGCCATCGCGATCCAGCGGAAAGAAATGGCAGCGCCAATAGTCGCGCACGGCGTCGGCCAGCAGGGCGCTTTCGTCGGTGTCCGTGTCCTGCACGAACGGATGTCCGCTGTCGAACGCGTGCTGGCCGAGCATGCGCTGGCACCAGGCATGGATAGTGTGGATGGCCGACTCGTCCATCCATTGCGCGGCCAGGTCGAGCTGGCGCGCGGCGCGCGCGCGGCTGTCGTCGTCGGGATAGGCGTCGATCAGGCTGCGCAGGAAATCGTCCGGCTCGCGGTGGCCGCGGAAGGCGTCCGCCGCTTCGCCCAGGCGTTCGCGGATACGCTCGCGCAGCTCCGCCGTGGCGGCCTTGGTGAAGGTGAGTACGAGGATCTGCGAAGGCAGCAAGGCCTTGCCCTCGGGCGTGCCGTGGCCGAGCACCAGGCGCAGGTAGAGGGCGGCGATGGTCCAGGTCTTGCCCGTGCCGGCGCTGGCTTCAATGAGCTGTATGCCATGCAGCGGCAACTTCAGCGGTTGGAGCGGCGCGGTGTTCATGCGTCCGCTCCGTTGACCACGGCCGCCATCATCGGCTGGTACAGCGCGAGCCAGTGGTGGAAGCCGCCAGCATCCAGCGCGTCGAAGCGCGGCCACGCGCGGGCGAGATAGGCGTCCTCCCGCACTTCGCCCACGCCACCACCGAAGCCGCTGCCCTCATAGGCAAGCAGCGCCTGCTTGCGCGCCTTCTCCGGATCATCCACGTTCTGCAGCCAGGCAAAGGCGGTCTTGCGCGCGATGGGCAACGGCATGCGCATGCCTTCGCGCAGGGACGACAGCATGGCGTTGAGGCACATCCGCGCGTCATCGGCGTCCAGCGGTTTCAGCAGCAGCGTGGCGTCGGTGCCGATGATGCGCGATTGCATGCGCAGGCCCAGCGCATGCGCCACCACGTGGATCACCCACGCGTTGATCGCCTTGTCGTGGCGGATGTCGTTCTTCGGCATCAGCTTGCCGGCGGTCAGTTCCAGGCGCACATAGGGCGACTCGTCGCCGCGGCGCAGGTCGGTCAGCCAGTCTTCCAGGCGCACGCCGTGTGCTTCGTGCAGCACTTCGATCTTTTCGTCCACCAGCGGCCAGCGTTCGCAGGCACTGCGCCAGCGCGCGGCGAGGTCGCCGCTTTCGCGGGCCAGCGCGTCGCGCGCCATGTCGCCGAAGCCGCCGGGCGGCAACGCGCCTTGTTCGGCCAGTTGCCGGGTGGCGATGTCCACTGCGGCGCGCGGATCGTCGGCGGTGATCGCTGCACGCAGCACGCTGGCCGTGGCGACGTGTCGTTCGAGCGCGTTGAGGCCGAAGGGTTCCTCGTCCATGGCTTCCTCGTCCCAGTCGCTGAAATGCACCTTCAGGCGATGGTTGAAGAAGTGGCGCACCGGCCGCGCCACGAAACCCTGCAACAAGCCGATGCTGATGGCGGCATCCGGTTCCCAGGGCGCGAGTGGGCCGTCGGCTGGCGCGTCGTCATGATCGCGCAGCGCCTGGCGCCATTCGCGGGCATAGGTGAACAGGCGCGTGTCGGCGTCCGCGTTGAAATAGCGCCGGCTGAAAGGCTGCAGGGGATGCACCGTGGTCATCGCGTCCAGCAGGTGTTCGCCGCTGTGCAGGTCGGCCGGATCGTCGTCCGCGCGATGCCAGCCGGCGGCCACGTAGTCGCGCAACTGGCCCACCAGCACGGAGGGCGGCAGCACGCTGTTGTCGCGCACGTTGCGTCCCACCCAGCTCACGTACAGCGCATCGCGCGCGGAGGCGAGCGCTTCCAGGAACAGGTAGCGGTCGTCTTCGCGGCGCGAGCGGTCGCCCGGGCGCGCGTGCCCTGGCTGCGCCATCAGGTCGAAGTCGGCGGGCGCCTGTCGACGCGGATAGTCGCCGTCGTTCATGCCGAGCAGGCACACCACGCGGAACGGAATGGCGCGCATCGGCATGAGCGTGCAGAAGCTCACCGCGCCGCCCATGAAGCGCTGCGACAGGCGGCTTTCGTCCATGGAGGACAGCCAGTGCTCGCGCACGATGTTGAGCGGCAGCGGCAGGGCGAAATCCGCTTCCGCGCAGGCGGCCTTCCAATCGTCCAGCGCATCGTTGAGGCGGGTGAGGCGATCGCTGTCAGCGGGATCGTCCGCGTCGAAGAAATCCAGCAGCAACTGCTGCAGGTGCCGATGCCACTGGTCCGGCGTGGCCGGTTCGCGCATGCGTGCCCACCATTGCTCCAGCTGGTCGAGCAGCAGTACCAGCGGGCCGACGAGCGCGGCGTCCAGTCCACCCACTTCGCCAAAGGGCGCGATGCCGTGCCAGGTATCGCCGTCGCCCACGGCGTAGCCCAGCAGCATGCGGCGCAGGCCGAAGCGCCAGGTGTTCTGTTCGATGCCCGGCAGCTCCAGGCTCTGCTTCTGGTCGCGGTCGAGGCCCCAGCGAATGCCGGCGCCCTCGATCCAACGCCGCAGCGTGGGCAGGCCGTTGTCGTCGATGCCGAAGCGCGCGCGCAGCGCCGGCACGTCGAGCAGGTCCAGCAGATCGCTCACGGCGAAGCGCGATTCCGGCAGCGAGAGCAGATGCTCCAGCGCCACCATCAGCGGCACGGCGCCACGCGAAGGCTGGTCCGCCACGGAATAGGGCAGATGGCGCGGGTCGTCCGGCGGCAGGCGGCCGAACACGGCCTGCACGTGCGGCGCGTAGGTCTGGATGTCCGGCACCATCACGATCACGTCGCGCGGCGACAGCGGCTCGCCGCGTCGCGCGGCTTCCTCGAACATCGCCAGCAACTGGTCGTGCAGGATCTCCACCTCGCGTTGCGGACTGTGCGCGATGTGGAAGCGCAACGAATCATCGCTGTCGCGCCACGGCTTGCGCCGCGCGCTGTCGGTGGGCAGTGGTTCCAGGTCCAGGATGGCCTGTTGTATCTGGCGCAGCAGCGTGCTGCCGTCGGTATCCGCGAACAGGTCGATGCTGCGGTTCCACGCGGCGAATTGCTGGCGATAGCCTTCCGGCTTGTCGAAGGCGTCGAGCAGGCGGATGTAGTCGCGTCCCTGGCGGCCCCATGCCGCCAGCAACGGGTTGGCGTGCAGGTGCAGGTCTTCGTAGCGCGGCTCGGCGGGCAGGCCGGGCTTCGCGTTGTGGCGGCGCTGGCTGGCCTTGAGTAGTTCGCGATCTTCGATGATGTCGGCCCAGTAGTGCCGGCAGGGGTTGGCGACCAGCAGCATCACCTGGCTGAAGCGCGCGAGCGCGGTCAGCGCTTCCAGCGTCTGCTGCGGCAGCGAGGAAATGCCGAACACCACGATGCGCCGAGGCAGCGCGGCCGGCCGCGTGCTCAGTGTTTCGATGCGTTCCAGAAAGGCCTGGTGCACGGCCGCGCGGTGGTTGTGGCGTTCCCCGCCCACGTCATCCAGCAGCAGCTGCCACAGGCGGGCCTGCCAGCGCTGGTCGGCGGGCAGGGCCGGGTGCTCGCCGCGCAGTTCGTTGCGCAACACATAGCGCCCTTGTTCCCAATCGGCGAGCCAGTCGGCGCGGTACACCTGGTATTGGTCGAACAGGTCGGCCACGCGCTCGGCCAGCTGGAAGCGCTTGCGCTCGTCCGGATCGTCGCGGAGAAAATCGCGCAGCGGCGCGAAATCGGGTTCGTGCAGATGCGCGGGCAGCAGGCGCAGCAGGCGCCAGCTCAGGCGCGACTTGTCGAACGGCGAAGTGGTCGGCACCGCCTCGCGGCCGAGCACGCTGCGATAGGCCGCCCACAGGAAGCGGCCGGGCAGCTGCACGTCGATGGCCGCGCTGATGCCCAGCCCGCCGCCCTCGCCGGTGGGGCGGGCCAGCGCCCATTTCAGCCACTGCGCGATGCCGTTGCTCTGCACCAGCATCAGCTCGTCTTCCAGCGGGCGCAGCGGTGCGCGGGCCAGCCAGGCGGTGAGCAGATCGCGCAGGTCTTCCATGCGGTTGCCGTGGATGACCATCAGGCCGGGCTGGATGGGACTTTCCAGCGGCAGGTCGAGGGTATGGCTCATGGCAGGCGGAGGGCGGTATCGCTCATGGGGGCATTCTCGCCGAGTGGGCGAGAGATGTCCCGCATGCTGCCGCGCCGCCGTCCCGCCGGTTGAGACGGCGCGGGCTCAGAAGGTGTAGCGCACCCGCCCGTACCAGTAGGCGCCATTGAGCCCGATGGGCGAGATCACGTCGTAGGGGAAGTTGCCCGCGTAGTTGATCTCGCTGTTGGAGCGCGTGGGGTACTGGTCGGTCAGGTTGTAGCCGCCCACGGCGAAGCTCAGTTGCGGCGTCGCCTTGTATTCGGCCTCGGCGTCCAGCTGCCAGCGCGCTGCATACCGCTGCGTGGGCACGTCGCCACCGCCGAAGTCGAACACGCGCACCACCGAGCCCTGGCGGGTGACGCGCCCCAGCAGGTTCCAGCGCGCGTTGCTCCAGTTGGCGGTGAACGAGCCGCGCTGGCGTGGCGCGGCGTCGGTGAGCGTGTTCTGCTCTTCCACGCCGAACAGCACGTTGCCGGCGCCGGTGGCGGCCAGCGCCGCGGGCGTGGGGATCACATGCAGGATGTCGGTGTGGTTGTGGCTGTAGGCCAGGGTCAGCAGCAGACCGCCGCCGGCCAGCGGCGTGCGGTAGTTGCCGACCAGTTCGGCGCCGCGCGTGCGCGTATTCACCGCGTTGGTGAAGAAGGCCACGCTCTGCACGCCGGGCACGCCGAAGTGCTGCAGGATGTAATCCTCCAGCCCCGGGCTGTCGATGGTTTCCGATAGCGTGACGCGATGGTCGATGTTGATCTGGTACGCATCGAGGCTGAAATCGAAGTGCTCGCCCACCTGGCCGGTGACGCCCAGGCTGGCGTTGCGCGATTTCTCCGGCTTCAGCGGTTCGGCGCCCAGGCCGCGCGCGATCGGGTTGTTCACCGAGAGGATGCGGCCGGTAACCAGCTTGCCGTCCGCGCCGTAGCCGGTGGTGGTGGCCTCGTAGCCGATCTGGCTCAGCGACGGCGCGCGGAAGTTGTTGGACCAGGCGGCGCGCAGCGCGAAGCCCGGCGCGAATTCCCAGCGGCCGCTGAGCTTGCCGCTCCAGTTGCCGCCGAAGTCGCTGTAATGCTCATAGCGCGCGGCGGCATCCACGAACACGTGCTCGGTGAGGTCGCTGGACAGCTCCGCATAGGCTGCGCCCACGTCGCGCGACAGGTTGGCCGCATCCTGCGGCTGCAGGCCGCCAGCCGCCTGCGCGCCGACCGGTGCGTCGACGTACGGGCCGGCGATGTAGGAGGCCGGATCGCCCGGCCGCGTGCGGAAGTTTTCATGGCGGTATTCGGTGCCCAGCGCCAGCGTGACCGGGCGCGAGCCCACGCTGAAGTCGTGGCTGAAGTCGCCGTTGACGCTGCCCTGGTTGAAGGTATAGCTGCCGATATGGAACGAGGTGGGGCTGTCCGGTCCCAGCGAGGCGTTGAGCGAATCGCGCAGGTCGTAGTCGAAGGCATTGCTGCCCCAGTTCACGCTGCCGTCGTAATGCCAGTCGCCGAGCAGGCCGCGCACGCCGGCGGCGGTCTGCAGGTCGCGGTCGCTGCCGACGGACTTGGGCAGGTAGCCGTCCGGATAGATCGAGGTGATGTTGGCGCTGCTGTCCGGGTAGCGGAAATAGTTGTCGCCCACGCTGTGGCGTTGCGTGTACGTGCCGAACCAGTAGAACGTGGCATTGCCGCCCAGCGGTACTTCGCTGTTGAGCCAGCCGTTGTAGCTCTCCGCCGAGGGATCGCCCGCCACGTAGTTGCGCCGTCCGCGCAGCGCCAGGTTGGCTGGCGTGGGATCGGCCAGCCAGTCCGGCACGGTGTCGATGCCGGCGCGGTTGGTGGAGCCATGGTTGTTCGCCTCGATGCCGAAGCGCAGGAAACCCGTGCCGGCGAGGCGCGTGCCCCACTTGGCCGCAGCGTAGCCGGTATCGCCATCGGTGATGTCGCGATCGGCGGGGCGGAAGTGCGTGTGGTAGGCGCCGCCGGTGGCGGTGACTTCGCCGCCCTGCGGCGCATCGTCGAGGATGATGTTGACCACGCCGGCGATCGCATCGGAGCCATACTGCGCACCCGCGCCGTCGCGCAGCACTTCCACGCGCTTGATCGCGCTGATCGGGATGGCGTTGAAATCCACGGGCGTTGTACCACGGCCGATCTTGGTATCCGTGTTCACCAGCGCGGAGGTGTGGAAGCGCTTGCCGTTCACCAGCACCAGCACCTGATCGGGCGAGAGCCCGCGCAGTTGCGCCGCGCGCACGTGGTCCGAGCCGCCGGAGTTGGACTGGCGCGGAAAGTTGAACGAGGGCAGCAGCGTCGCCAGCGCCTGGCCGAGTTCGCCATTCACCGCGCCGGCGGCACGCAGATCGTCCTGCGTGAGCACGTCGACGGGCACGGGCGATTCCAGCGCCGTGCGCTGGCTGGCGCGCACGCCGGTCACCACGACCTGATCCAGCGTCCTGGCTTGCCCCTGGTCGGACTGGGCCTGCGCCACGGGCGCCAGCAGGGCGAAGATCAGGGCGGAAAGGCAGCGGCGGCGCGGCGCCGTGGTGTGGATAGGCATGGAGTTTCCTTGAGGCGCAACAGGCCATGACGCCCGTGGATCGGGCATCGGCAGATGGAAGAAGAGGGAAGGCGCCGCTCCGGGCGCCAGAGCGTCAGCCCGGACAACATCGCCGCATGGCGGGGCCATGCGGCGTCAAGCGATGTGCAGGCGTATCGACGTTCATGTCAGGCTGACCTGTGTCCCCGGTAAAACTGGCAGTGGGCCCGTATGGCTACGTGACCGTAGTTATTTGTTGCATTGCGCAAGTTCTGTTGTCAATACTTTGCGAAGAACATCCGCGGGTATCTATCCGTCTGGATGTCCATACGAACATAAGGACATAACCATGCGTCATTTGCTTTTCGCTTCCGCGCTTCTGTCAGCAGCCTTGCTGTCGGCCTGCGCGACCACTGCGCCGACCACCAGCGCCACCTTGCACGGCGATGCGGCGCATCCCGCACAGACGCAGGGCTGGGTGGAAACACGGCTCTATTTCGGCCTGGGGCTGGTGGGCGACGAAGCACACGGCGTAAGCGAGCAGGGCTGGCGCGACTTCCTGGATGCCGAGGTCACGCCGCGCTTTCCGGATGGCCTGAGCGTGCTCGACGTGTATGGCCAATGGCAGGGCAAGGGACAGGCCACGCCCGAGCGGCTGCGTTCCAAGATGCTGGTGGTCGATTACCCCGACACCGCGGCCAATCGCGATAAAGTGGAAGCCATTCGCGCGGCATGGAAGCGGCGCACGGGCGATCAGTCCGTGCTGCGCGTGACCCAACCCGCCGAGGTGTCGTTCTGAGATGAGCACGACGGTACGTGAGCGCTGGATCTCGCCGGGCGACCTCAACGGGTTCCTCGGGCTGGTGGTGGATAACCTGTCGGTGCTGGCGTTTCTCGCCACGGCCTTGATCGGCATCTTCGGTTTTCCCGCCGACATCGTGTTCCTGCGCATGGTGCCCGGCACCACCTTTGGCGTGCTGCTGGGCAACCTGGCCTATACGGCGATGGCGCGGCGGCTCGCGCAGCGCAGCGGGCGCACGGATGTCACCGCGATGCCGCTGGGCCTGGACGCGCCCACCAGCATCGGCATGGCCTTCCTGGTGCTTGGCCCCGCCTTCCTGCATTTCAAGCAGACGGGCCTGGACGCGCAGGCGGCGGGGCTCGCCACCTGGCGGCTGGGCATGGCGTCGCTGGTGATCATGGGCGTGCTGAAGTTCGTGCTGTCCTTCTTCGGCGGCATGGTGCAGCGGCACGTGCCACGCGCCGGCCTGCTGGGCTCCATCGCCGGCATTGCGCTGGTGCTGATGGGCTTCTTTCCGCTGGTGGAGATCCTCAAGCATCCGCTGGTGGGCTTTGCGGGACTGGGCGTGGTGCTCTACGCGCTGGTGGCGCGCGCACGCATGCCGTGGAACCTGCCCGGCGTGCTGGTCGCCTTCGTGGTGGGCGCGTTGCTTTATTACGTGCTGGGCTCGCTGGGTTGGCTCGGCAGCGGCTATGAGCCGCCCAAGCCGTGGACGTGGCGCTTCGCGTTGCCGCTGCCGACGCTGGAGTGGATGGGCGGCATGGCGTCGGCCGTGCCGTATCTGCCGCTGATCCTGCCGTTCGGCCTGCTGATGGTGGTGGGCGGCATCAACGTGACGGAAAGCGCGCGCGCGGCCGGCGACGAATACCGCACGCGCGACATCCTGCTGGTGGAAGCGCTGGCCACGCTGGTGGCGGGTTTCTGCGGCGGCGTGGCGCAGACCACGCCGTACATCGGCCAGCCTTCGTACAAGGCGATGGGCGCGGGCACGGGCTACACCTTGCTCACCGGCCTGTTCGTGGGCCTGGGCGGCGTGTTCGGCTATCTGTCCAACCTGGTGGAGCTGATTCCGCTGTCGGTGCTGGCGCCCATCCTGGTGTTCGTCGCCATCGGCATCACCGTGCAGGCGTTCGAGGCGACGCCCATGCGCTATGCACCGGCGGTGGTGTTCAGCTTCTTTCCAGCCATTGCGCGCATGGTGGCGATCAAGCTGTCCGACCCCACCTATGTCGCGCCCGAGCATGTAGTCGCCTTGCTGGGCGATCGCGCGCACGGGTTTTCGGAGCTGGCCATCATCAACGCGCTGGGCAACGGCTTCATCATCACCTCGATGGTGTGGGCGAGCTTCGTGGTGGCGATGATCGACGGCAAGGCCTTGCGCGCGGCTCTGATCCTGCTGCTGGGCGCGGCGCTCAGCCTGTTCGGGGTGATCCACTCGGTGCAGTTGAGCGGCGGCATCTATCTGCCGTGGCAACTCGATGAAGCCCAGCGCGCGCTTGCCTGGCAGTTCGCCGCCGCCTATGCGGTGCTGGCCGTGGTGCTGGTGGCACTTTCGCTGAGCGCTTCGTCACGGCGCACGGACGCGGCGTAGCGCATGCCGTGATTTTGCGATTGGCCGCAAGGAAGCGTTCCCTTGCGGCCGACACAATCCGCGCGCCTCGTCGTGTTGATGCGCGGGTGTGTGCCTAGGAACACAGGCCCGACATCACGCGACGGGGCGCCGCCGTGGCTGTGCGCGCATCGCAAGAACGTGCTGCGCATCGCCGTCATCCGCCAGCCGTGCTTCGACGTTAGGATGTGCCACTCGTCGACACACGGAGAACGGCATGGCCACGCAAGGACGGCAACGCGGGTTGATCGCATGGACATTGGCCTTGCTCATGGCCGCCACCGTGCCGCAAGCGATCGCGCAGACAACGGACAGCACGGCAGAAAACGACACGCCGCCGACCGATGCCGATCTTGCCGGCACGCGCTGCGTGGCCGGCGAAGAGAAGATCCTGCCGGGCGATTACTTCTATTGCCTCGGCACGCAGACCTACGGGCTGGGCCGGTATGCCACTTCGCAGCGCTTCTTCAAGACCGCGGCCAGCTGGGCGAGCAAGCCGGCGCAGTACGTGCTCGGCGTGATGGCGCTCAACGGCGATCACCAGCCGGTGAATCACGCGCTGGGCCTGGCGTGGCTGGCGCTGGCGTCGGAGCGCGCGAACTCGTCGTTCCGGCAGGCTTACGACACGGCGATGAAGAACGCCACCGATGCCGAGCGGCACGCAGCCGAGCAGTTGCTGGTGGAGATGCGCCCGATCTATGGCGATGCCACCGCCGCGCCGCGTGCGGAACGCCGCTATGCGGACGGCATGGCCGAACTGAACCGCCTCAGCAATCGCGGCGCCAAGTACTGCATGGCGGGCATGACCGATCCCTCGCGGCCGGTGGCCGACCCCACCGGTTGCCCGCCGGTGCAGACCGTTATCAAGGCCTTGGACCAGGCGGCCGTCAATGTGTTCGATGGCTGGTCCGGCCATGTGCAGGTGGGGCCGCTGGAGCAGGTGCCCGCGCCGGACGCGGCGGAGAAGAAGTGAGCACGCTGTGCCGCGTGCAGCGCGACGATCAGTTGCGCAGGTCCATCACCCTCGCATGGGTAAGGCTGGTGATGTCGGCCAGGTTCATCGAGCGCTCCGCGCGCTCGAGCGCATTGCACGCCGACTCCGCCGCATAGCGCATCAGATACGCGAGGTGTGCGCGGTACTGCGAGCCGATGCCGTGCGCGCGGATCATGCCGGCGGCTTCGGCCAGGCATTCCAGATCGCTGTAGGCACGGTCCAGGTCGGTGCTGCTGGAGCACTGCACGAAGGCATGGGCGCCATCGGGATCGCGCGAGCGCAGGCTCACCACATCCTCCACCAGGCGCGCGGCCTGGCGCGCCGCGAACATCAGCACGTCGGCGGCCGCGTGCGACAGCTCGCTATCGGAGACGGCGCGGTCCGTCAGCTCCACAAGGCTGCGCGTGACAACAAGCAGTTGGGCCACGGGGCGACCCGCGGCATCGCTATGAGTCATGGTTCCGGCTCCCCCTCCGGACGGATGGACCGGCACATTGTCCACGGAGTCGTGACATTTGTGTACACGGGCCAGCTAGGAATTTGTGACAGCTACCGCAGCTTGACCGGGCGCATTTCCCCCGTTGGCAGCCTCCGTCGGGCGACAGGTCATTGATGCATAGGGAAGTTGTGCATCGGGGACATGCAACTGCGGGGTTCTGCGGAACCATCGACGAAGGCATCGCAACATGTTCCGCCATCCACCAAGCGGATGAATGGTTATCGTCAAGCATCGGCAGTAATGTCGGCGCCGATCCAGCCGTCGAACCTTGATGGCACGGCCGACGTCCGTCTTTCCATCTTGAGAGAACACGCCATGCAGACCCGCATTCAGGGCACGGTGATGCCCGTACTGGAAGTGTTGTTGGAGCCCAACGAAAGCGTTTTCGCGGAGAGCGGCGAGCTTTCGTGGATGACTTCGTCGATCCAGATGACCACGCACACCCAGATGGGTGGCGGCGGTGGCCTGTTCGGCATGTTCAAGCGCGTAGCGGGTGGCGGCAGCCTGTTCATGACCGAGTACCGCGCAGCCGGCGCGCGCGGCGAGGTGGCGTTTGCCACGAAGGTACCGGGCCACATCGTGCCGGTGCCGGTGAGTCCGGGTAACGAATACATGGTGCATCGGCACGGTTTCATCTGCGCCACGAATCAGGTGACGATCGGCGTGGGTTTTCAGCAGTCGCTCGGCGCCGGCATTTTCGGTGGCGATGGTTTCCTGCTGCAGAAGATCGGCGGCACGGGCACCGCATGGCTGGAGCTTTCCGGTGAACTGATCCGCAAGGACCTTGCGCCCGGCGAAACCTTGCGCGTGCATCCGGGCCACGTCGGCGCGTTCCAGGCGTCGGTGAGTTTTCAGATCACCACGGTGCCGGGCATCAAGAACGCCATCTTCGGCGGTGACGGCATTTTCCTCGCGTCGTTGACCGGCCCGGGCACGGTGTGGCTGCAGACCTTGCCCATTTCGCGCCTGGCGCACCAGATTGCCGACTACCTGCCCGGCAACGAGGGCAGTGGTGGCGCCGGGCGAGCCACGGTCGGCGGCGCGCTGCTGGGCGGCATCGTGGGCTCCTTGCTGGGCGGCGACGACAACTGAGCGAGGACCTCGCGCGGCGGGTCGCGCCGCGCATCGCTGCCGCCGCGGGTCGAAAGTCGTGGCCTGTCCGGCGGGGCCGAACTATGATCGCCAGCGAACGTGGCTTGGCCGGACGGGCCGATGGGGGGCACGTGGATTCGACAGGGGATCAGGTGGCGTTCCAGCCGGCGCTTATCGTGGAAGACGATGCGTTGACCCAGCAGCGCCTTGACCGGTTGCTGCGGGAGCTGGTTGGCGAGACGGGTGGTATCACGGCGGTCGACGGCGTGGCTCAGGCAAAGGCCGCGATCGGTGGGGTGAAGCCAGCCTTGGCCCTGGTCGACATCGGGCTGCCGGATGGCAGCGGGATCGAGCTGATCGACTGGATCGCGAGCCACCATCCGGATACGACGACGGTAGCCATCTCGGCCTGGGGGCACGAGGAAGTGGCGCTGGCGGCGTTGCGCGTGGGTGCGGTCGGCTATCTGATGAAGGAGCGCGACGATGCCGAGTTGTGCGCCGCGCTGCGCACCATCCGTCGCGGCGGCGCGCTGATCGATCCACTGATTGCGCGCCGCATTCTTGCGTTCGTGCCGCAGATGCCCAGTGAGGGCGAGGCAGCGCCTGTCGCTGCCGCGGAACCCAGGGACAAGCGCGACATTGCACTCTCCGAGCGCGAGTCGGAAATCCTGCAGTTCGTGGCGCAGGGTTTCAGCAACCGGGAAATCGCCGACCTCACCGGGCTTTCGCGCTTCACCATCGAGGGCTATACGAAGGCCATTTATCGCAAGTTGGCCGTCAGCTCCCGCACGGCCGCGGTGTTCGAGGCCAAAGCCATGGGGCTGCTCTAGGCATGCGCGCGATGCTCGTGCTGTGGCTGGCCTGCGTGCTGTGGCTGGCTTGCGTGCTGCTGGCGTTTCCGGCCGCCGCGCAGCCTGCGCCGCCGGTGAAGGCCACGATCGATCTTCGATCCGCACAGGCGGCGCCTGCCGGCTGGTCATCCACGGTGCCGCCTACGGACGGCTGGACGTCCGTTGCATTGGACGACCTGTGGGACGCACGCTGGCCAGGCCATGACGGCGTGGTGTGGTATCGGCTGCACTGGAACCAGGCCGACGCCAGCCAGCCACTGGGCCTGCTGGTCGGCTACGTCAACTCGGCCTATGCGCTGTACGTCAACGGAAGCCTGGTCTACCGCGATGATCACCTGACGGAGCCTTTGTCGCGCACCTGGGTTCGACCGCAGTACTTCCTGCTCGACAAGCCGTTGCTCCGCCAGGGCGAGAACACCTTGCTGGTGCGCGTGTCGGGGCTGGCGGCGTATCAGCCGGGGCTGGGCGTCGTTACCATCGGCGAGCCCGGCGCGGTACAGGCGCGCCAGCGCCGCGGGGAATTCTGGCGTTATCACATGCAGTTGTTCGGCCTGGCCGTGGGCCTGGTCTTCGGCGGCCTGTTCCTGATCCTCTGGCTGTTGCGCCGAAAGGACACGTACTACGGCTGGTATGCGCTGAGCACGTTGTTCTGGATGGCGTACTCGTTCAACTTCGTGGCTTTCGATCCCTGGCCGTTCGACAACACCGACGCCTGGGAAGCGGTGAACGCGGCGGCCTACATGGCGGCGGCCACGGCGTTCGCGATCTTCCTGCTGCGTTACGCGGGCCACCGGTGGCGGCGCACCGAGCGCGTGCTGCTGGTGCTGTGCGCGGTGCTGTGGATCGCTGCCTTAGGCTGGCCGCAGTGGATCGGGCATCATCGCGCGCTGCCGTTCCTCATCGGATGCAGCACCTACTACGTGGGTGTTTTCGGGTTCGTGGGCCACACCTTGCGGCACCGGCGCACCGACTGCTACGTGCTGGCCGCCAGCCTGGTCATTCCGCTCGTCGTCTCCCTGCACGACATGCTGCTGTTCTTCGGCGTCATCCATGACGACACCTACCTGATGGGCGTGACCTCGCCGTTGACCATCATCGGCATGGGTTTCGCGCTGGCCTACCGGTTTGCCGTGGCCATGCGCCGCGCGGAGAATTTCGCCGCGGAACTGCAGCACGAAGTGAACGCGGCCACGCGCAAGCTGACCGAGACGCTGCAGCGCGAACATGATCTGGCCTTGAACAACGCACGCATCGGCGAACGCCTGAACCTGGTGCGCGACCTGCACGACGGTTTCGGCGGCAGCCTGCTCGCCGCGATCTCGGCGCTGGAGCATCCACGCCGCCAGGCCGACCCCGCGCAGGTCGTCACCACGCTCAAGGAACTGCGCGACGACCTGCGCCTGATCATCGATACCACCACGCACGAACAGGATACCGACCTGGCCGGCCAGATCGCTCCGTTGCGGCACCGCTGGACGCAGCGACTGGAGGCGATGGGCATCGAAAGCGCGTGGACCGTGCAGGGCGTGGACGACAGGCGGCTCGGCGCCATGCGCGTGCTGGAACTGCTGCGTTTCCTGCAGGAAGCCTTGACCAACGTGCTCAAGCACAGTGGCGCGACGCGGGTGCAGGTGGCCATTCGCTGCATGGACGGTCGCCTCGGCGTGGACGTGCGCGACGATGGCCGGGGTTTCGATCCGGCAGCGTCGTCATTGCACGGTGCCGGCTTGCCGAGCCTGCGTGCCCGCGCGGGCCGCCTGGGCGCCGCCCTGCAGATCGACACATCGCCGGGGCAGGGCACGCGGCTGAACCTCGACGCGCCCCTGCCTCAAGGGGCCTAGGGCAGCACTGACCAGGTATCGCCATCACCCATCCTTGAATTTCAGAGGACGAGTGACGACGGTGATACTTGTTCAGTGTTGCCCTAAAACTGCTTGTGCAGGCCGATGCGTATGCCCTGGTCGTGCGCATGCGGCATCAGCAGGTATTGGTACTCGGTGGTGATCAGCAGGTTGTTCCACAGCTGCAGGTCGCCGCCAAACGCGGCCTGCACGGTGGTGCCGTTCGCCGCATAGGGGTTGGTCAACGCATTCCACGAACCGGCCGATGGCACGTAGGCATAGCTGAGCGTGGCGTCGCCGCTGCCCTGGAAATCATGGCCGACTTCCACGCGTGCGTGAGGAATGAACAGGTTGTCGCCCCAGGCCATCTGGCCGTTCACGCGCAGGCCGGCAATGATCTGCGAGGTGCGCACCAGCTGCGTTCCGTAGCTCAGCGCTTCGGCCGCATCGCCGCTTTCCGCGTAGCCGTTGAGCGAAGACAGCGACCACGCCAGGCGTCCGTAGGGCGACAGTGACCATCCGTCGCTCTTGAACTCGTATCCCGCCGTGAGCGACGCGAACCATTGACTGCCCGTGCGCTGGCCGGCGACTTCGGCGCCGCTGTCCGCGGCATGGCGGCGGCTGTCGAAACGCAGGCCGCCACCGCCCAGCACGCCATCGATATACACGTGCGCCGCCGGCTGGTAGCTGCCGTAGACGGCCGCGCTGTAGCCTTGCGCGGTGCTGCGCGTACCGTCGTTGCCGATGTCGCTGCGGTCGTGGTTGTAGCCAAGGCTGAGGCCGACGACGGCGTGCTCGCCGAGGCGCTGGTCGACGCCGGTGTTCACCGCGACAGCGTCCGAATCGAAACCCGACGATTGCCGATAGGTATCGAACGAACCGAAATCCGCCGTGCCGTCGATCCACACGCCGAGGCCAGATGAAGCGGGCGTGGGCGTGGCGGCGCGCTTCGCGGGCGATGGCGTATCCGTCGGCGTCGTCCCGTCGCCGTCTTCGGCGGCGCCGATGCCGGCGCGCGTGCCGGCAAGCAAAGGCGTGCCGGGCACGTGGTTCGCGGACGAAGCGCCGGTGGCCTGCAGTGGCTTTCCATCCAGGCTGATGGAGAGGTTGTTGCTGAAGCTCGCCGTGGCGTTTCCGTCATGCAGGCTGTCCAGGCGGCTCTGGATATTGCGCAGCTGATTCTGCGCAAACCGTTCCGCCTGCATGGTCTGTGCGTTGATCAGGCCGAGCGCATCCGGATTCTTCGACGGATCCGGCTGGCTGCTGACCAGCACCAGCACATCGACCACCTGCGGCTGGCCGCTTGCCGGCGTGAGCACGGCGGTGATCTGCACCAGACCATGGAACGCCGAGGTGGGCGTGAACGTCAGTGTCGTCGGTGGATTCAGCGTGGTGCTGCCCGCACCCGCGGGTGACAGGCCGAGCAAGGCCGCGGATGCATAGGTGCCGGGTGCGATGCCCGCGAGATTCACGCTCACCGGGCTGCCGGGTCGCGTCGTCACCGTCTGGCTCAGGCCGGCGGTGCTGCCGGCGGCCGTCACCGTGACGGTGATGGTGCCCGGCGCCGATGCGCCGAAATGGTTGCTCAGCTGATAGGTGAACGTATCCGTGCCCACGAAACCCGCGGCAGGCGTATAGGTGATCTGCTCGCCGCTGGCCGTGGCGCTTCCGTGCAAGGGTTGCGTCGACACGCTCGCACCCGTCAGCGGCTGCGTGCCGCCGGCCTGCGCGGCCGCCTCGATGAGCACCGGCGTCGCCTTGGTGGTGACCACGGAAAGCGGCACGGCCGTCGGCGTCGCCAGCGGCGTCACCGTGATGGTGACGGTCGCCGGCGCCGAGTGCCCGCCCGGGTTGAGCGCGGTATAGCTGAAGCTGTCGCTGCCGCCGTAGAACGTGGCCGACGGCGTGTAGGTCACGGTTTGGCCGGACACGCTCACCGTGCCGTGCGCCGGCGCGCTGGCGATACTGATGCCGGTGACGTCGGTGCCGGTGATGGCGTGGGAAAGGTCGAGCGTCGTCGCCGTGTTGAAAGGCGTCGTGGCCGATGTCGCCGCCACCGTCGGCACCGGCACTTCGCCCACCGTGACCGTGATGGTGGCCGGTGCCGAGGTGCCGCCCGGATTGGTCGCCATGTAGGTGAAGCTGTCGCTGCCGCCATAGAACGTCGCGGACGGCGTATAGGTCACCGTTTCGCCGGAGACGCTCACCGTGCCGTGCGCAGGTGCAGTCGCGATGCTGATGCCCGTGATGTTGGTGCCGTTGATGGCGCGGGCAAGGTCGAGCGTCGTCGCGGTGTTGAAAGGCGTCGTGGCCGATGTCGCCGCTACCGTCGGCACCGGCACTTCCCCCACCGTGATCGTGATGGTGGCCGGTGCCGAGGTGCCGCCAGGATTGGTTGCGGTGTAGGTAAAGCTGTCGCTGCCGCCATAGAACGTCGAGGATGGCGTATAGATCACTGTTTCGCCGGAGACGCTCACCGTGCCGTGCGCAGGAGCCGTGGCGATGGTGATGCCCGTGATGTTGATTCCTGAGATCAGGCTGGCGAGGTGAAGCGTCGCCGCGGTGTTGTAGGGCGTGGAAAGCGTGCTGGCGGAGACGGTGGGCGTGCCCACGGTATTCACGTTAACCGTGACGGTGGCCGGGGCGGAGGTTCCTCCCGGATTGGTCGCCGTGTAAGTGAAGCTGTCGCTGCCGCCGTAGAAGGTCGCGGACGGCGTGTAGACCACGGTTTCACCGGAGACGCTGACCGTGCCATGCGCCGGCGCGGTGGCGATGCTCACGCTGGTGATGTCCGTGCCGGCGATGACGCTCGCCAGGTTGATGTTCGTGGCCGTGTTGTAGGCCGTCGTGGCCGACGTGGCGCCCGCCGTCGGCGCAGGCACCGCACCCACGGTCACCGTCACCGTGGCCGGCGATGACGTGCCGCCAGGGTTGGTAGCGGTGTAGGTGAAGGTGTCGGTGCCGCCATAGAAGGTCGCCGATGGCGTATAGGCCACCGTTTCGCCGGTCACGATCGCCGTGCCGTGCGCCGGTGCCTGGGCGATGTTGACGCCCGTGATGTTCACGCCGGAGATCGCACTGGCGAGATTGATACTGGTGGCCGTGTTGTAGGCCGTGGTGGCCGAAGCGGCGGCCACCGTGGGCACCGGGGGCGGATTGACGGTGATCGTCGCCGTGGCAGGCGCCGATGTGCCGGCGGCGTTGCTGGCCACGTAGGTAAAGCTATCGGTTCCGATATAGCCGGCGGCCGGTGAATACGTGATGCCCATGCCGGCCGCGATGGCGGTGCCGTGCGCGGCCGCACTGACGATGGCCACGGACGTGGGATTGCCGGCGAGGTTCAGCGGCACGGCGTTGTTGCTGCTGTTGTACGCCACGCTGGTGCTGGTGGCTCCCGCCGTGGGCGGGGCGAAGGAGAACGATCCGCCGATGAAAGTGCCCGCGTCGGTCACCAACGTGATGGTCACGGTGCCCGAACCGTTGGGCACCACGGCATTGATGATGGCGCCGCCGCCGCCGTAGTCCACGCTGAACGATGTGGCGGGCAAGGAGCCGAAGAGCACCTGCGTCGTTCCCCACAAGCCGCTGCCGGAAAGGGTCACCGTGCTGCCGATCGTCGCCGACGAGGGCGAGACGCCCGTGATCGAGGCGCCCGCCGAAGTGCAGGTGACGGTGTACGTCGTCGCGGTGTTGCCCAGGTTGCTGAGATTGTCGGCGCCGGCCCCCGAGCCACTCTCCACGCCGTTGACGGAGCCGTTGTTGACCAACATCTGCAGGAAGGAGCCGCCATAGGACATCAGTCCCGGCGTGGTGAGCGTGACGGCGTCGCCTTGATTGACCTGCTGGCTGTTGGTCAACAGCTGGACGTATCCATGGGCGGGAATGGTGCCGGACTGTCCATTGAGCGCCTGGCATCCCGGCGACGCCTGCGCAAAGCCCGGCAGGCCGGACGCACCCAGCAGCGCGAGCCAGCCCAATCCACGCCAAACGCGCCCCGTCCACGTATTGCACATGGCGTTCATGCCCCTGCCCCTGACTTCAACGTCGTGCATTGTGTTCGCGGTGGGCAGGGCAGGCACCCCCGATTTCGGGGTTGCGCGATGTCGCGGATCAGTGGTGCGGTCGCCGGCGACTGGCCTCTTTGGGAGGATCGAAAGAGGAGGCTGGCGAATCAGCTTTCAGCTGACGTATTTGCTGGCCTGAGTCGCGCCGCGACATCAGATCCGTTCTACGCGAGGAACGGGTAAGGACACGTGAGGCGCACAACGCATGCATGGCGCATGGCGCACGTGCGTTGCACCGCCATCCATCACTCGACAGGATCGGCCCTGAGCGATTCGCCGATGGCGTAGAACTGCCCGCCGGCGATGTAGTGCAGGCTGCGCCACTCGGGTGCTGCGTTTTCGTAGTTCCAGTGGCCGTTGGCGAAGGCGCGGGTGTCGGCCCACGCGCCGACCACTTCGCCCACGAAGAGGTCGTAGGTTTCCTGATGGTGCGGCTCGGGCAGCAGCCGGCAGGCCAGCCAGGCGGAGCAGTCGGCGACGAAGGGCAGGTCGTGGCCGTCGATGTCGAACCATTGCACGCCGGCGCGCTGCAGCTTGTCGGGCGCCTTCGCGCGCTCCAGGTTGCCGACGGTATAGGTGAGCTGCATCTGCGCCACGGTGGGCACCTGGATCGCGAACCGGCCGCTTTGTTCGATGAGTTCGCGGGTGGTCGTCACCTTGTCGAGGATCACCGTCAGTTTGGGCGGGTCGAAATCCAGTCCGCAGGCCCATGCGGCCGCCATCACGTTGTCCATGCCCGCGTGGCGCGCCGATACCAGCACGGTGGGGCCGTGGTTGATCAGGCGATAGGCCTTTTCCAACGGCACGGGTGATACGTGGCTGTCCATGGCGCCTCTTGCTTGCGGTGACGGTGAATGCCGCATTCTGCCAGCACGCGGGCACGCCGCCGTGTGTCGTAGGTTGAGCGAGCTGCGGCGACGTGACAGGATTTGCGGATGACCAGCAGACCCGATGAAGCGCAGACCCTGCGCGACCTTGCACGGCTGCGTCGCGTGCGCGACCGGATCGACCGGGAGTACGCGCAGCCCCTGGACGTCGAAGCCCTGGCGCGCGGCGTGCACATGTCGGCCGGGCACCTCAGCCGGCAGTTTCGCCTTGCCTACGGCGAGTCGCCTTATGCGTACCTGATGACGCGGCGCATCGAGCGCGCGATGGCCTTGCTGCGCCGAGGCGAGCTCAGCGTCACCGAGGTCTGTTTCGAAGTGGGCTGCTCGTCGCTTGGCACCTTCAGCACGCGCTTTGCCGAACTGGTGGGCATGTCGCCGAGCACGTACCGGCGCGAGCAGGCGCAGGCGACGCTGGGCATGCCCTCGTGCGTGGCGAAGCAGGTGACGCGACCGATCAGGAATCGAGAAGCGCCGGCCAGGGAGCCGCAACTAGACTGATCCCCATGGACTTCACCACCCACCGAGAGAGCGCCATGGCCATCCAGATTCACTCCTGTTTCCTTCCGCAGAACGATCCCGACGCCGCGTTGGCGTTCTATCGCGACACGCTGGGTTTCGAGGTGCGCAACGACGTCGGTTACGGCGGCAAGCGCTGGATCACGGTAGGCCCCAAGGGCCAGCCGGCCACCTCCATCGTGCTGTATCCGCCGGAGGCGAGCCCTGGCGTTACCGATGACGAGCGCCGCACGATCGCGGAGATGATGGCCAAGGGCACGTTCGGCATGATCCTGCTCGCCACGCATGACCTTGCCGGCACGTTCGAACGGTTGCAGGCGCGCGATGCGGACATCGTGCAGGAACCGACCGATCAGCCCTATGGCGTTCGCGACTGCGCGGTGCGCGACCCGGCCGGCAACATGCTGCGTATCCAGCAGTTGGGCTGAAGCAGCGCGTCACACGTAGCCCGGATGAGCCGAAGGCGACATCCGGGACTATGCGCTGGAGGAGATACGCGCGTGGAAGCTTCGATCAGGCGCGTTGGCGGGAACCCGGATTTCGCTGCGCTGCATCCGGGCTACGGGCTATTTGCTACTTGTCGGTGTGCTTAGCCGTGCGGGATGGCGCTGGGGTCCATCCACATCACTTCCCAGATGTGACCATCCGGGTCTTCAAAGCTGCGGCCATACATGAAGCCGTAATCCTGCACGGGCGTCGGGTCCGGCTTGCCGCCGGCGCCGGTGGCCTGCTCGACCAGGCGGATTACTTCGTCGCGACTGCCGGCGGACAGGCACAGCAGCACCTGCGCATCCGCGTGCGCGTCGACGATAGGCTTGCTCGTGAACTGACGCCACTTGTCGTGCGTGAGGAGCATCGCGTAGATCGTGTCGGAGAACACCATGCACGCGGCGGTGTCGTCGCTGAACGCGGGGTTGTTGGCGGCGCCAACGGCTTCGTAGAACGCCTTGGATCGCTTCAGGTCGGTCACGGGCAGGTTAACGAAGATCTGCTTGCTCATCAGGTTTGACCTTTGGATGTAAACCGCGGCGACATTGCCGCGGTGTCATGTCGACGAATGGGCTCGGCGAAAATCGACAAGGGATGCGACGTGCAATAGCTGACGCGTGGCTGGCGGGTTGTTCCGCCGCCAGCGGCGAGCGGGGGAGATTGCCTATCGCCTGTTTGTGCGGCAAGTGCCGTGCGCGGCGTTGCACGCACGTGGGCGGCGTTGTCCCGGATTCCGCTTCGCTTCATCCGGGCTACTTGTGTGTTACACGCCGAGATGGCCGACGGCGTTTTCGCGCACCACGCGTTCGAGTTCGCTCAAGGCGGGCGTCGGTGCGTTCTTTCCGGCGTGCAGGCACAGCTCGACCACGGGAAGCGGCGGCAGGCCGTGCCGTTCATCGAGCCGCATGAGATACGGCGGTATGCCAGCCGTCGTTCGCAGCGTGATGCCCAGGCCGGCGGCCACGCCCGCCCACAGGCTCTGCAGGCTGCCGGTGGCGTAGGCCAGGCGCCAGGACAGCGATACCTTGTCGAGCGCTTCGAGCCCGGCGCGGCGGAAAAAGCAGGGCGAGTTGTAGAGCGCCAGGTCGAGCGGTGCATCGGGCTTGAGCACCGCCTCCGTGCCCGCCGGTCCGATCCATGTCATGGGCAGCGTGGCCAGTCGTCGCGCGTCCGGACGGCTGCCATAACCCATGGCCAGCACCAGGTCGAACTCGCCCCGGTCCAGGCGCTCCAGCAGCAAGCCATTGCGTTCCACTTCGACATCCACGCGAACGGCGGGGTGCGCCCGCTTGAACTGTCCCAGCGCGGCGGGCAGCCAAGTTTCGGCAAAGTCGCCGGGCAGGCCGAAGCGCACCATGCCTTGCACGGAACTGCCGGTGGCGCTGCGCACGGCTTCGTCGTTGAGCTCGAGAATGCGGCGCGCGTAGGAGTGCACCAGCTCGCCGGTTTCGGTGAGCACCATGGCGCGCCCCTGCTTGCGGAACAGCGGCTGGCCCACCTGGGTCTCCAGCTTCCGGATCTGCTGGCTTGCCGCCGATTGCGAGCGGCCGATCTTTTCCGCCGCGCGCCCCAGGCTGCCCAGTTGCAGGATCGCCACCAGGGTGCGCAGGGCATCCATATCCAGGTTGGGGAGGGACATTGCTTTTGTTTTTCCGATGGAACGGTTTCGAATTATCGGATTTTCTTAAGCATTGCCCCAGCCTAGCATCCCCTGACCCCATCGGGCAGCCGTATCCCCGATTCACCCACGGAACCCACGCCATGAACCTTCGCGCAGCAACTGCCGGCCGCATGCTGGCCGTCCTTTTCTCGGCATGCTCGATCTGGGCATCCGCCTCTTTCGCAGGCACGCCCGCCGGCATGCCGTCGCTCGCCGGCAGTTGGACCCTGGTGGCCGCCGACGTGCAGCATCCCGACGGCACGCGCGCCAGCGATTTTGGCGCCCATCCGAAAGGCCTGCTGCTGATCGATGGCCAGGGCCGTTACTCGCTGCAGATCTTCAAATCCGAGCGATCGGCGTTCCGCTCGCCGGACAAGTCGAAAGGCACGCCCGAGGAGTTCGCGGCGGCCGTCATGGGTTCGAGCACCCATTTCGGCACGATCAGCGTCGACCGGGATCGCGGCCTGCTGGTGTTCCACATCCAGGGCGCGTCCTTTCCCAACTGGGAGGGACAGGACCAGGCCAGGCAGTACGAGCTGAAGGACAACGTACTCAGCTACCGCGTGCCGCCGCGCCCGAATGGCGACGTGCCGATCTCGGTCTGGCGGCGGATCGATCCGATGCAGTCTAAGTAGAATTACGCGTTTGGCTTGGGTGGTTTTGCGCTCGTGCCAAGGCGTTGCCTGACAGAACATACCGACCATTGCCGGCACTCCCCGAACGGCAGCACCGCTGGTGCCAGGTCGACATTCGGTTAGGAGACTGCTTATGCGCGAGCGCCAACTCGCCTTGCCGCGTGCACTTGCAGCAGAAGCCGCCCGCATCGCTGCGTGGTGCGCGGATGTGGTGCCAGCGTCGTGCCGGGGGCATCGATGCGTACTGCCATGAAGCCGCTTGCCTGTTTCCTCGCCGCTTTCGCCGGTCTTTGCCTGGCCGGGCAGGCAGGCGCACAGGACCATCCGAGGTTCGATATCGTCAAGGGCCAGCTGCAGCAACGCGCGAATGCCGCCCTGGCCCTGATGGGTTATCTGCAGACGCCGGACGTCACCTCGGGCGCGTTGTCCATCAGGGATTCCAGTACCGGCAACCCCGCGTTCAACAACTCCTCGCTGGGCGGCGGCTTTGTCCTCAGTGACAGCGTGCCGATCTACATGGAAGGCACGGTCGGCTACTCGCGCTACGACCCGCGCTTCGTCGCCAGCAACGGCCAGGAACAGCGCGAGCTGCCCACCCGCTGGAACGACGTGGTCGCCACCGCCGGCATCGGCTGGAGTTTCCAGGTGACGCGCGACTTCGCGATCATCCCCATCATCAATGGCAGCTACGGTGTCGTGAAAAGCGATGCCTCGCTGGGCAGTCTCTACATCGAACGCAACACCAACCTCAACCTGGAGTTTCTCGCCAACGGCCACCTGGACGCGGCGGGCGCGGGCGGTTCGCTGCTGCTGTCGTACGACCATGTGGCGGAGAAATACGAGGGAGAAATACAGCTGCGTTATACGGACATCTATACGCACAGCGTCAACAACTCCTCGCGCGTGGTGCGCGGCAGTTCGCGCAACAACAACCTCAGCCTGTGGTCCCGCTACCGCGCCCCTACGGGCATGCATGCGCTGGATCGGCCGGTGCGCTACGTGCTGGAGTACGCGCGCACCGACTACTTCGGCAACGAGGCCAAGGTGATCCAGGTGAACCACCTCAATTCGCTGGGCGTGGGCCTGGAGCTGGATACCAGCAAATACCATCCGCTGTGGATCACCCGCGCCCGCGCGGTGGTGCGCTATGTATTCGCGCCCGGCGTGCAGGGCGTGTCGCTGGGCCTGGCGGTGACGTTTGGCTGAGCGCGAGGCCTGGGTAGATCTTCGCTAGGACTTTTCCGATGGATGGGCGGCCGCCGTTGATGCCCAATGCGCCTCGGTCGTGACCGCTTCCGGACACGGCCTTCCATTCAACAGGCGGAGAGGCGAGATGGGCATTCTGGATACGTTGGGCGAAGTGGCAGGGGCGGTGGCAGCCGTCGAAGCAGCGGAAAAGCTCGACCCGAATGCGGGTCTGCTGACGAAGGGCCTGGCGGCGATCGCGGGCTTCAAGGGCGCGGAGGCGCTGGAATCGACCTTGGCGAAGAAGGAAGGCGACGCCGATGCGAACGAAGCCGATGCCCAGGCCTCCGATTCGCAAGCCTGACTGACGGATGCAAGCGCGAGAGGACCGGCCACGCACGGCCGATCCTTTTTGTTTGGAGCATCCGCGCTGTGCAACGACACGGAGGCGTGCTCAATGCGCGTCTGCTTTCACGACCAGCACGTCAAAGGCCTTGCCGACCTGCTGCGGCGTAAAGTTGCAGTGACCCTCGCCCACCGGCGGCAGCACCGTAAGGTTCGACGCATGGCCGGCCGCCTTGACCAGCGCGGGGTACACCGTGTCGAAGCGCGAAGGCACGGTTGGGGTCGAATGCGTTTCAGCCAAGCGGTAAGTGCTATTCCGGTGCGCGCCATGGCCTTGCATTAGACTGCGCCGAACACCGCACTGGGGGCACCATGATCCGCAAACACGTCGTGCTTGCCGCCGATCTCGCGGGCACCGTGGTGTTCGCGATAGAGGGCGCCAATGCGGCCATCCGCGCCGGGCTGGATCTGCTTGGCGTGCTCGTGCTGTCTTTCATCGTCGCGCTGGGCGGCGGCATGGTTCGCGATCTGCTGATCGGCGATGCGCCGCCCAGTGCGATACGTGACTGGCGTTATCCCGTGCTCGCGTTTGCCGCGGGGCTGGTGGCGTTTCTCTTCCATACGCAGGTGGCCGCCCTGCCGGCGCCGCTGCTGACCACGCTCGATGCGGCGGGCCTGGCGCTCTTTGCCGTGGCCGGCGCGGAGAAAGCGCTCGACTTCAAGATCAATCCTTTCATTGCGATGCTGATGGGCGCAATCACCGGCTGCGGCGGTGGCGTCATCCGCGACGTGTTGCTGGCGCGCGTGCCGATGGTGCTGGTGGCGGATATCTATGCCAGCGCGGCGTTGCTGGGTGCGGCCGTGCTGGTGCTGGGGCGGCGATTGGGATGTCCGCCCGCGGTCGCCGCGCTGGTGGGTGGATTGGTGTGCTTCACCTTGCGCGTAGCCGCGGTTCGGTACGGGTGGCAGTTGCCGAGGATCGCCTGAGAACCGCGCCGCCTGCGTCGCTTGCATGCGGCGATACGCCTTACTTGCGCTTCCTCAACGGATCGAGCAAGGGCTTCAAGCCATTGTGATCGAGCTCCAGCGCCAGCGCGAACAGGTTGCCGAGGTCGCTGGGCGGGAAGCCTTTGCGGGCGTACCAAGCCAGATAGGCGCCAGGCAGGTCAGCGATAAGGCGGCCTTGGTATTTGCCGTAAGGCATGGTCACGGTGACCAATCGTTGCAGGTCTTCGGGCTTCATGGGCGTGTCGTTGATGGGAGATTCTGTAAGTTCAGAGCAATGAACGGGATCCACTGGCGCGCGTGCTTATGGCCCGCGGCAGCACTTTCTTCACATTGTCCACGGCAATAGGGAGTAGGGTCGATAGACCGCCAACGATCAGTGAGATGCCCCATGGAAAAAAACTCGAGGCCCCTGTCGACGGAGTACATCCACTCCGTTTATTCCGGAAAGAGCACCAACGTGGTCGTTGACGAGAAGAAGGACTTCCATTCCACCAACCAGTTCGACCGCGATCCCGCGCACACGGGCCAGGCGCCGCAGGATCCCAGGAGCGTTCGAAAGCCGTACGGGCGTTGAGCCGCTTTTTTCCGCTCGATGTTTCAATGGAGGTCGTCCGGCGATGGATGCATGGTGGTACGCATCTGTTCGCCGGCATTGATTCAAACCGACGAATAAGCGGCGGAACAGGCGTCGCCTGCCGCCCCATTAACGTCATCATCAAAACCGATCCGTGCTGGCCAGATATCGCCATTGCCCTGGTTGCAGCCGGGACATGGGAATGCGGCCGACGCGAAGGCGCTTGATCGCAAGCACCGTCAGGCCGACGGCGTTGCACATGCGTTCGACCTTGTCGGGTGATATCCGCTTCAAGGCGAAGCGCAGGTTGTGCTCGTTCAGCCAGCTCACCTTGATCGGTGGCAGCGCATAGTGGTCGAAGCTGAGCCCGTGGTTGAGCAACGCAAGGCCGTTGGGTGCCAGCTTGCCCGCCACCTCGACCACCAGTTCCTGCTCGATGCGGTCGGCATCTTCTTCCAGGCGACGCTTCACCCGCCAGTCCTGGGTGAACACCACCAGGCCGCTGGCCTTGTCGGGCAGGGGCAACGGCGATTCCAGCCGTGCAAAGTGACGCTTCAGCGCGCGCACGCCGGAGGTATCGTCAGCGGCGTGGTTCTCGATGCGGATCAAGGCACGTGCCTCGTCGATGCTCATGCCAGCGGGCTTGTGCAGCACCAGCGTGGCGGGCTCTGCCGCTTCGAGCCTGGCGTCCGGGTCGATCTCGACGTGCTGATCCAGCACCTTGAACTGCGGTTCCTCGACGGTCACGCCATCCACGCGCACCCAGCCGCCTTCGATATACATCTCGGCTTCGCGGCGAGAGCACTGGGCAAGCGCGGCGACACGTTTGGCGAGGCGGACGGGTTCGGTCATGGGCGTTGCCGGGAGTGAGGCAGGTCATTATAGACGGCCCGGTTTCGTCCCTAAGCAAACGGAGCGCGTAGCCCGCATGAAGCGCGTAGCCCGGATGAAGCGCAGCGGAATTCGGGAGGGATGCGTGCGCGTTTCTTCGTGCAGTGACGGCTTGGCTTTTATTTGCGCGGCGCGATCCCGGATTTCGCCGTTGGCTTCATCCGGGCTACGGGTTTCGGTTTGGCTGATAGGTCTGCGCAAGCGCGCCGAGTGGAAAGGTCTTTGAGTGGATCAGCTTGAGCGGCACCGGTGCGGGCAGGTCGGCGAAGATGGGCAGGCCTCTGCCGAGCACGATGGGATAGACCATCAACATGTACTCGTCGACCAGGCCGTGGGCGATAAGGCTGCGCGCGAAGGTGGCGCCGCCGATGGCGATGATGGGCTTGCCGTCCGTGGCCTTGAGCCGCTGGATTTCATCCGCCAGGTCGCCGCTGGCCACGTAGGCCTGCGCCCAGCTTTCCGCGCCCGGTTGCAGCGGCGCGGTGGATCGCTCACGAGCATCCTTCAGCGCCTTGGCGGCAGGCGCCAGCACGGCAGCGCCCTGTCTTGAAAAGACGGCCTTGGGAATCTGGTTCATCGGTGGCGCAAACACCACAGTGGACGTCGGCCAGTAAGGCGACATGTCCTGAAAGGATCGGCTGCCCATGATGATCAGGCTGGCGTCCCACAGCTGCTCGAGCTTCCAGACGATGGCTTCCTGGTCGCCGCTGAATACCCATTGGATGTCGCCGTCGACGCCGCTCACAAAGCCGTCGAGCGACATGGACATGCTAAGGACCAACTTCCTCATCGATTTCTCCCCGCGCTGTTTGATCCCGACTCCTGCGACTCGTGGCCGGCCCTTACTATCGCGTCGAATGAGCGTTGCCGATTTCGACAGGCTGTTCGTTACCTCAGCGCGAATGCAGGTCAATCATGCCCTACCGCCGAAAGCGATCCACATCCATCACCGCCTTGGCGAACGCCTCTGGCGCTTCCTGCGGCAGGTTGTGGCCGATGCCGCCCGTGATCAGGCGGTGTTCGTACGGGCCGGTGAATTTGCGGGCGTAGGCTTCTGGCTGGGGATGCGGCGCGCCGTTGGCGTCGCCTTCCAGGGTGATGGCGGGCACGTGGATGTCCGGCGACGTCGCGAGTTTTCTTTCCAATGAGTCGTACTGCGCTTCGCCCTCGGCCGTGCCCAGGCGCCAGCGGTAGTTGTGGATGGCCACGGCAACCTGGTCGGGGTTGTCCAGCGCGGCGGCGGAGCGCGCGAAGGTGGCGTCATCGAAGCCCCATTGCGGCGAGGCCAGCTCCCAGATGAGCCGCGCGAAGTCGTGTGTGTACTTCGCGTAGCCCGCTTCGCCGCGTTCGGTGGCGAAGTAGTACTGGTACCACCATTGCAGCTCGGCCTTGGGCGGTAGCGGCGCGCGATTCGCGGCCTGGCTGCCAATGAGATAGCCACTGACCGAGACCAGCGCCTTGCAGCGCTCCGGCCATAGCGCGGCGAGGATGTCCGCGGTGCGCGCGCCCCAATCGAAGCCGGCGACGATGGCCTGGTCGATCTTCAGCGCGTCCAACAGGGCGATGGCGTCGGTGGCGAGCGCCGCCTGCTGGCCATTGCGCGGCGTGTCGGCGGAGAGAAAGCGCGTGTCTCCATAGCCGCGCAGCCACGGCATGATCACGCGATAGCCGGCAGCAGCGAGGATGGGCGCCACGTCGACAAAGCTGTAGATGTCGTACGGCCAGCCGTGCAGCAGCAGTACGGGCTTGCCGTTGGCCGGGCCGTCTTCCGCGTAGGCCACGTCGAGCACGCCGGCCTGCACATGCTTGATGGACTTGAACGAGGTGTGGCCGTCGCTCGCCCGGCGCTTGCCGCCGGTCGGCGTCGGCGCGGTCGCTTCCGCATGGGCCAGCGAGGCAAGCCCGAACGGGGCGATGGCAAGGCCCAGTGCGGTCGCACCAAGGAAACGGCGGCGCTTGGGGTCGATCAGGTCCGACATGGTGGCTCTCCGGCGAGTAGGTATGGGCACAGGAGAACATCGCCATGTATCGCCACTGTGTGGCGAGCGGCCCGGATTGAAAGCACATGTACCGGCCGGGCCGCCGGATACATTCGGATACAGAGGCGGGACCTTTTAGGCCGCGAATGGCCCCAGACTGGGCTCGGGACGGAAAGCTGAGGGAGGACGCATGAGCTGGTTGGATCCGCAGTGGTTCACGCTGGAGGCGCTGTCGGCGGAGTGGCGGCGCAAGGACATCCGCCAGTGGTTGATCGGCCTGGTCACCACGTCGATCGTGCTGGCGCTGCTGTGCCAGCCGGAAACCATCCACATGGCACTGTATATCGATTCCGTGGGCATCGATGTCGCGCTGGCCGTGCTCGAACTGCAACTGCTGGTGGGTTTGACGCTTTTCTATCAGCAGAGCTTGGCGATGCTTCGCGGGGAGTACGACTCGGGCGGCCTGCTGAGCGTGCTGATGCGCAAGACGGGGTCGCTCTGCCGCTACCTGCGCGAAGCGATGCGAGGTTCGTTCCGCGAGTAGTGGTGGCTGGCGTCTTCCTGTTGGCGCGGCGCGCACAAAAAAACGGCCGGCGAAGGGCCGGCCGTCGGGAATGCGGCGAACAGCGGGCGATTACTCCTCGCCGTCTTCCTCTTCTTCCTCTTCTTCTTCGTCCTCGAAGGTTTCCAGCTCTTCCACACGGAGGAAGTTCGGCGCGGCATCGGCAAAGCTGATCTGCTTGCCGTTCACCAGCATCGGGCGCACGTCACGGCGGGTGGCGCCGCCCTGCGCGGACTCCACCAGGGCGAAGCACACGAGCGCTTCGGCGCTCTCGTCGCCGTTCTCGTCGAACACGGCAACCCAACCCGTGGCGGGCATGATCTGGATGATGGTTTCTTGCGCGGACATGGCAACTCCGGTTGGTCAAACGCGGAAGCTTGCCGGCTGCACGGCGGGACTGCAAGCGAACATTTTGTGACCGCCAGGGGAACGCCCGTGGCCGCTTTCCGCCACCCGTTGCAGGGAGGCGACAAGCACGGGCGCTTGCCGGAGAGTCGAGTGTCGCCAGCGCCCATGGTGGCGCGGCCGCCGGGTCGTCTACGTAAATATACTGGCCTCAGTCTGCAATCTTACGGAGGCGGTCCCGCCGCCCTAAGTGCTTTCATCTGGCCTACCCGCAACAACGTTTTAGCCAGGAGTATGCACATGCGCGCCGGTTCGATCGCCTCACGAATTTCCCCTGCCTTGCTTGCTGCCGCGGTAAGCATGGCCTTCAGCATGCCGCTGTGGGCAGACAACGCCCAGCCGAAGGGCAATGTGACCGTTCTGGGGGCGACGACGCCCGGCCAGGTGGCGGGCCCCTTGGCGGGCGGGCGCATCACCGAGGAATACGCGCGGCAGATGGCGCGCACGCTCTACGTATGGGCATGGCCCATGGTCAACATCTACAACCGCCGCGTGACGTTCACGCCACTGAAGGAGCCGGGCAGGCTGGGTGGCGCGCTTCCCGCATCGCCTCTCAACCGGGTCAGCATGCTCACCGACTATGTGACGCCGACGGAGCGCGATGTCGCTTGCCCGAATCAGGACGTCGTGTACGGTGGTGGCCCGCTGGCGCTCGACATCGAGCCCGTCATCGTGCAGGTCCCGGATTTCGGCAAGCGTTTCTGGGTTTACCAAGTGGTGGATCTGCGCACCGATAGCTTTGCCAACCTGGGCAAGATGTACGGTACCAAGCCGGGCTTCTACATGCTGGTGGGCCCGCACTGGAAGGGCACGGTGCCCAAGGGCATCACCCAGGTTTTCCGCGCGCAGTCCAATACGGGCTTCATCATCCCGCGCGTGTTCATGGACGATACGGCGGCGGACCGCGAGGCCATCCAGCCGCTGATTTCGCAGATCAACGTGTATCCGCTGTCGCAGTACGACGGCAAGATGAAGCACATGGACTGGAGCAAGACGCCTTCGTTCCCGGCGCCCCCGCCCGCGGCAAACGGCGCCGAGCGGCCGGTGGTCATCCCCGACAAGTTCTTTGACGAGCTGCCCGCGGTGCTCGCGGACGCGGAACCGCTGCCCGGCGAGGAGGTGCTTTACGCCCAGGCGCGGGGATTGCTCGCGGCGGCCAAGGCCGACCCGGCGATCAAGAAGGCCATCGACGAGGAGGCGGCCAGGACCGAGAAGGACGTGGTGGCCCCGCTGTTGCAGTTCCACAGGTTCGGCGTTCCGCTGCCGTACGGCTGAACGGTGGCGTCCAACGGCGCCCAGTTCGGCACGGACTATTTCACGCGCACGGCCGTGGCGCGCTCCAACATCTTCGTCAACAAGCCGAACGAAGCGTCGTACTTCTATCAGGACTTCGACGGCAACGGCACGCGCCTTGGCGGCGGCAAGCGCTACACCGTCACCTTTGCCAAGGGCACGCCGCCGGTGAAGGGCTTCTGGTCCATCACCATGTACGACGCGCAGCATTTCTTCGTGCCCAACGCGCTCAACCGCTACTCGCTGGGCACCAAGAACAAGGACCTGAAGCTCAACGACGACGGCTCCGTCACCCTGTACGTGCAGCCGGACGAGCCGAGCGATCCGGCCAAGCGCGCCAACTGGCTGCCGTCGCCCAAGGAGGGCGATTTCTCGCTTTACATCCGTACCTATTGGCCCGACGACTCGGTACTGAAGGGTCAGTGGACGCCGCCCGCCGTACAGCCGGCGGCGTGAACATCGCCAGGCCGGGCCGCGTGGCCCGGCTTGTGCGGCGAGTGGATGAAAACCAGAGAGCCCGCCCTTACCGGGGCGGGCTCTCTGGTCTTGCAAGCAACACGAGGACAGGCGATCGAGCCCTGGGTTACTTGATCGGCTCCAGATCGCTCGGCCGCCAGGTCTGGTCGAAGAAGGTCTTCGTGGGTGCGTAGAGACGCACGTTGGCGAAGAATCCCTTGCCGGGAACCGTCCTGATCCAGTTCTTGCCCGGGCCGGGAGAGGTCGGGCCAAAGTAGATGTCGTACGAGCCGTCGGCATTGGCGACGGGCTTGTCCATCTTGTTGAGCGACGGGAACGGCTGGCCGTTGTCCAGGCCGGCGCCGTTTTCCGGGTTGTAGGCCGTGACCGACCAGAACAGCTTGGCGGGAATGTTGGCGGGCAGGTTGAGCTTGTAGCTCTTCTCGCCCCGCAGGGGTTCGCCCTTGGCGTCGAAGAACGTCGTGGGATACTTCGCGCCCATGCCCTCCATGTTGAGGAACATGGCCGGGCTGGTGGAGTACGCGTACGTGAAGTAGGACGCCTGGTGATTGATATCCGTGTACGAGTCGTAGCCGAACTCGTCGTTGGTCACCGGCAGACCCGGCACCCACTGGCGGTCGGTGTAGTAGCGCCCGGAGTGCGTCATCAGCGCGTAGCCCATGCGATGCGCGGTCTTGGCGGCGAGATCCAGCATCTTCTTCATTTTCTCGTCGGGCTGGAACGGCTTGCCTTTGATGATGCCCAGTTCGGCCGCCATGCCGCGGAACTGGAAATCCGCCGGGTCAACGTATTCGTGCTGGATGAAGCGGTCATACATGGCGAATGCCTCGCCATCCGTGGGATAGAGCAGGTTGGCCGCGATCTTCGAGCCGTCCGGGAATTGCATCGGCTTGGCCGAATCCTTCTTGCCGAGCGGATAGATGCGCGTCTGCTCCATGACCTTCACCGGGGCTTCGAGCTGCTTGGGATCCTTGAAGAAGCCGCGCCAGAACACGAACACGCCGTAAGTGCGCGAGCGATACACCAGGTAGCCCTGCGGAACGTCGCCCTTGTAGTCCGGCGGCAGGATCAGGTACCTGGCGCCCTTGCCCTTGTCCGGACCGACCAGGCCCACGTCGCCGCACCAGACCTTGCCTTCGATCTCGCCCTCGGAACAGATGGGCCGCTGGCGGTAGTCATCCAGAATGCCCTGCAGGCCCTGCGGGGCCTCGATGACCAGCGGGCCGTCTTCCTTCAGGTCGAGGAAGCCCAGCGCGTAGATGACGTCCGAATTGGGCGTGGTGATCAGCGTCTTGGCGTTGAGTCGTTCCTTGAAGATGGTCAGGACGTTGTAGCCCTTGCCATAGTATTTCTCGGCGCCTTCCTTCATGCCGTACATGTTGATGGACGGCAGCGCCCACAGGTAAAGCTGGACGGCGCGCTGGAACTGCAGCTCGTCCATCAGGGTCTGCGTGTCCTCCTTGGAAATCTGTGCCTCGACGTACGGAATGTTGGCCAGCTTTTCGTAGTGGCTGCCGGAATCCTGCGCCATGACCATGGCCGGTGCAGCCGCCGCAAGCAGGCTTGCGAGCATGGATGGCAGGAACGATCTTTTGAGCATGACGCACCTCTGCTTCGGATGATTGAAATGTCCGGATCAGTGTGCCGATGGCATCTGTGCTGCGACACCGTATTTTTACTGCCTGGACGGCAGCTCCATGCCTCTCTCTGCATGCGGTAACGCGGCGATCCGGCGTGGCCGATGATGAAGCCGCGCGCGGCGCTCGGGAATGCAAAGTGCGCTAGCCCCCCTAACGCGAGGGGCTCTGGAACGTCATGTGTCGGCGCGGAGCGCACTTGATGATGTTGGGATGCACGGCGACCCAGGCGTCCCTTTCTTTCGGGCGCGTCTCGTCGAACGGGAAAGCTCTGATTCTCGGCGCCCAGCGATGGGCCGCGCCGACGATCTGCTGGCCCGATGCACGTGGCAGGGCGAACGCCTTCGCGATGGCGCCGGCGTTCGCCTGCCTTGCAGACTCAGGGCGCCTTGCCCGCCTGCAGCTGCTGCACCACCGCGAGCGACTTGCTCACGTGTTCCTGCGGATGCAGGTGGTCGGCTTCGGAAGAGAACACCGCCGCGATCTTGCCGTCCTTGCCGATGACGAAGGTGACGCGCGAGATGAAACCGTGCTCGATGGCCTGGCCGCGCACGTCCTTCGCATCGGGCTCGGCAGCGGACATCTTCACGTCGTACTGGGCGGCGATCTTGCCTTGCGGGTCGGATGCCACCGGGAACTTGCCGGCGCAGTAGCTGGGATCGGCCGAGAAGGTGTTGAGCCGGTCGATGCTGTCGGCCGAGACGCCGATGATGGTGGCGCCCGCCGCGGCGAATTTCGCCGCCTCGGTGGCGAAGGCGTGCGCCTCGATATCGCAGCCGCCGGTATAGGCGGAGGGGAAGAAGTAGACGATCACCGGGCCTTTCTTCAGCGCGTCCGCCAGCGAGAGGGTGAAGCTCTTGCCGTCATGGCTGGCCTGGGTGGTGAAGGCGGGCGCGGCGGTGCCCGGGCTGATGGCGGCGAACGCCGGCATGGCGAGCGTGGCGCCGCCCGCCAGTGCGAGGGCGGCGAGCGAACGGAGCAGGTGCTTTTTCATCGTGGTGTCCTTGTGATGCGTAGGGAAGGTGGACGTGGCGGGGTGCGGGCAGGGCGGATGGAACAATCTATCGCTTGTGGCCGATGGCGTGACAGTGGAGCGCCGGCGACTGTCGAGCGGCGGTCGGTTATCCCGAAGGCGGAGCCGTCCAGGGCGCCTCACCCAACGTGAGTGCCGCCAGAGCCCACTTTCGGCGCAATTCTCACCAGGCCGTGAGCGCTACCATGCTTTGCAACAGGGGCTGGAAAGGTTTACGCCTGTATCGATCCAGCGCTTTTTTTCCAGATTTTCATAGGCGTCGGACAGCGCGGGGCGATCCTTTGCCATAGGCCGCTTGGGCGTGCTCAGGCGTCAGAAATTGCCCTAAGATCGCGGGATGGAAAATCCTTCGACTCCGGCATCGACAGACGTCCTCCGCGGCAGCCTGGCCTGTGTCGGCCTGGGCATGACGCTCGGGTCCCATCTCACGCCGCTGGCGCGCAGCCACATCGTCCAGTCGGACGTGGTGTTCGCCGGTCTGTCCGACGGCATCGTGGAGGCATGGCTGCAACGCATGCATCCGGACGTGCGCAGCCTGCAGTCCTATTACCGCGAAGGAAAGTCGCGCCAGACCACCTACCGCGAATGGGTCGAGGTGATGATGACGGAGCTGCGCGCGGGCAAGCGCGTGTGCGGCGTGTTCTACGGACACCCCGGCATCTTTGCGTGGTCGCCGCACAAGGTCATCGAGACGGCGCGCGCCGAAGGCTATGCCGCGCACATGGAGCCAGGCATCTCCGCCGAGGATTGCCTCTATGCGGATCTGGGCATCGATCCCGGCCGTTTCGGCTGCCAGCACTTCGAAGCCAGCCAGCTGCTGCTGTTCGAGCGCCGCCTCGACACCGCCGGATACGTGGTGCTGTGGCAGGTCGGGCACGTGGGCGACCGCTCGCTGGCACGCTTCACCACCGGCCCGGCCTATCGCCAGGTGCTGGTGGATCTGCTGAGCCAGGATTACCCGCTGGACCACGAAGTGATCGTCTACCGCGCGGCCACCTTGCCCATCCAGCAACCGCGCGTTCGCCGCGTGGCGCTGCGCGAGCTGCCGCATATCGAATTGCCTGCCGAGGAAACCGTGGTGTTGCCCCCGGCCAGGACGTTGACGCCCAATCGCGCCGTGCAGGCGCGACTGGCCGAGCTGGACGCGTTGGAAGAGGCCGGCGTGCCGGCCTGACGCCGTAGAGTCGCTGTGCGTCGCGGAAGAGAGGGCCGCTGGCGCAATGGCGTGACGAGTGGACACCGATGACGCCTGTCATCGTGTTTCATCGACGATGTGCCGGCCTGGCACGTCGGGTGCTTGACGCAAACAGTGCAGGATCATCACAGTAGAACGAGGGGGATCATTTATGACAGATACGATGGAGCTGCTTGAAGCCATCGGGCAGGACGCCTCGTTGCGTCATGCCACGGCCGACGCCCTGGGCGACATGCTCGATACGGCAGAGGCTTCCGATGCATTGAAGGCCGCCGTGGCCTCCGGCGACAGCGCATGGCTCGCGCAGGAATTCGGCACCCGCGTGGTCTGCGGCAGCCAGAGTTCGCAGACCTATCCGGAAAAGGTGCCGCTGCCCACGCCGACGCCCGTGCCCGGCGAAGACGAGACGCCGGACACGCCCGAAGAGCCCGACGCGTCTCCGCGCAAGGGCTAGGCCGCAGGCATGCCACGGCCCTGGCACACGTACTGGTCCTGGCTCGCTGCGGCGAGCCTGGGCTTTTGCGTGTGGCTGGGCACGGCCTACGCCGTCGAGGGCATTGCCGATCCCGCCGCGTTTCTCCAGCAGACCGAGCGGGTGCGCACCACCGATCACCCGCGCTTTGTGCGCATGCTGGCGCAGATCCACGATGAAGCGTCGCGGCTCAAGCCGGAAGAGCAGTGGTACCTGCGTTACCTCGATGCCTGGCAGGCCGCGTTCGAGGGCGACACCGGCCGCGCCAACACCATGCTGCGCGACGTCATGGATCACTCCGGCGACGTGACGCTGGAGGCCAAGGCCACCGCCTTGCTCATGCACAACTACGGCCTGAGCAGCCGCTACGAAGACGCCTTCGGGCTGGCCAACCAGCTGGCCTCGGACCTGCCCAAGGTCAGCGACAACCTGGCGCGCTTCATCGTGCTGTCCAACCTGTCGCAGCTGATGATGTTCGCGGGCCAGAACGAGCTGGCCATCAAGTACGCGCGCATGATGGAAGACGCGCTGCCGCCCGGCGAAAGCCTGTGCAACCCGCTGTCGGTGGAAGTGGCCGCGCTCAACAACAGCGGCAAGCTCACCTCGTCCAGCCAGAAACTGCGCGAGGCCGTCGACGCCTGCGTGGAGGCCGGACAACCCGTGTTCGCCGATACGGTGCTGCTGATCAAAGGCGATCTCTATCTCAGCGAGGATCAGCCCGCCAAGGCGCTGGAGCTGATCCAGCGCATGCTGCCCAGCATCAATGCCAACCGCTACTACTCCCACATGCGCGCCGCGCAGGTGCAGTTGGCGCAGGCCTACGAAAAGCTGGGCGACGACGCCAATGCACGCAAGGCCGCGCTGACCGTGCTCTCCATGAGCGGGCAGGACGAAGTCAGCGAGTGGGTGAGGAACGCCTACGAAGTGCTCTACAAGGTAGAAAAGAAGCGCGGCAACGCCGTCGCCTCGCTGTCCTATTACGAGCGCTTCGTCGCGCAGGACAAGGGCTATCTCAACGACATCAGCGCCAGGGCGCTGGCCTATGCCACCGTGCAGCAGCATCTGCTCGCGCAGCGGCTGGAGGCCGAAGGGCTGAGCAAGCAGAACAACATCCTTAAGCTGCAGCAGGCGCTGGACACCAAGGCGGTGGAGACCAGCCGGCTCTACATCGCGCTGCTGCTGGTGCTGATGGCGTCCATCGTGTTCTGGCTGTTCCGCATCAAGCGCTCGCAGCTGCGCTTCAAGATGCTGTCCTATCGCGACAGCCTGACCGGCATCTTCAATCACCAGCATTTCGTGAGCGAGGCCGAGCGCATGCTGCATGCGACGGAGCGGAAATCCGGCGCCGCGTGCCTGATCTCCATCGACCTGGATCACTTCAAGCTGATCAACGACACGCATGGCCACGCCGTGGGCGACGTGGTGCTCAAGCACACCGTGACGCTGTGCCAGCGCCAGCTGCGCCCCACCGACCTGTTCGGCCGGCTGGGCGGCGAGGAGTTCGGCATTCTGCTGCCCGACTGCACGCGCGAGCAGGGCGTGGCCATCGCCGACCGCATCCGCAAGGCCATCGAGGCCACGCCCGTGGACGGCGACGGCCGCCTGGTCACGTTCTCCGCCAGCATCGGCCTGGCCTCCACCGACAGCTCCGGCTACGAGCTGCAGCTGCTGCGCCGGGAGGCGGATGCCGCGCTCTATCGCGCCAAACGCACCGGACGCAACCGTGTGATCGCGGACAATCAGATGCCGGGGATGATCAGGGCCTGAGCGCCTTCAACATCTCGCGTGTGCGATTGGCTCCCTCACCGTCATTCCGGCGCAGGCCGGAATCCAGTGGCCTCGGGACACGGTTTTCGCTGAAGAGCCCACGGCTTTGACGTTACGCGATAACCGCACACGACCGTCACTGGATTCCGGCCTGCGCCGGAATGACGGTGAGGGGAATGAGCCTCACGGGATCGTGACAGGCTTCGACGCACACAAGCGCCCCGTCGCGACCCGCCGCTTCCGCGCTCAGCTACCGTAATCCAGCTTCGGATACCAATCCGTGCCGCGTCCCTCGGGCACGCAGTCCAGGATGGTCCAGATCGGCATGAGGTCAGGTGCGCCGCGCGGGTCCTGGCCGGGGTCGGCGGTGGCCATGCCCATCTCGCCGGCCCAGAACAGGCGGATATGGCCGTCGCGCCGGGTGAAGACGCAGAAGGCCGGCTCATCGTTGCCCTTGTCGTCGATGGCGCCGTAGTCGCGGCTGAAATGGCCGTTCACGTCCGAATACAGCGGCAGATCCTTCCAGCCGCGCGATTGCTTGAAGGCGAGCAGCCGTTCGATGGGCGAGCGTGCGATCGCCGCCAGTGCGACGCGTTGCTGGATGTCGCGCGCCTCGCCGTTCCATGCGCTCAGCAGCGACGTACACATGGGGCAGGGGCGTTCGCGTTGCGGGCCGAACATGTAGCTGTAGGTAACCAGGGTCTGCTTGTCGCCGAACAGGCCGGCGAAATCGATGGGACCGTGTTCGCCCATGAAGCGGTAGTCGCCGTTCACCTCGGGGCCGGGCGGCAGGGCGCGGCGTTGTTCGGCCACGCGCTCGATATGGCGGCGCAGTTCGATTTCCTCGGCGAGCAGGGCGTTGCGGGCGCGGCGGTAGTCGGCGCTTTCGCCAGCAAAGGTGACGCCGTTGCGCTTCACCAGCTCGGCGGCGGGAACCAGGTTGGGGGCTTGGGACATGACATGACCTCGGGCGCGGCAGACGGAAGGAGGGGCAGGCGCATCCTCGGCCCGGCAGGGCGAAGGGCGCGTCTATCCTCACGACGAACGAAGGGCGGCCGTATCGACACCGCCGGGCCGGAAAGCCGCGCGGCGTGCAAGTGGCCCTTTTCACCCTGTTGTCATATCCGCCCGCTGGCTTAGGCTTGGGGCTCGCTCAATGCCGCCCCAGGACGCCGCCATGGATCACCGGATCGTATCGCTGCCCGCCTTCACGGTTGTCGGACTGGAGTACGTCGCCCGCAGCCCCGCCGGCATCGGCCCGCTGTGGGAGCGCTTCCAGCCCCGCGGGCACGAAGTGCAGCCGCTGGCGGAAACCGGCGTGGCCTATGGCGTGTGCACCGCGATGCCGGACGGCATGCTGCGCTACGTGGCCGGCTTGCCGGTGGCGGACGATGCGGCGGTGCCCGAGGGCATGGTGAAGTTCACGGTGCCGGCGCAGAAGTACGGCGTGTTCACGCATCGGGGCGCGGTGAGCGGCATCGGCGAAACCTTCCAGACCATCCACACGCGCCTGCTGCCCAAGCTGGGTTTGCGCGCGCGGCCAGGCGTGGAGTTCGAGCGCTATGACGAGCGCTTTATCGCGCCGGATGATCCGGCGTCGGAGACGGATCTTTATATTCCGGTGGAATAAGAGGCTGCACGCGCGCTCAATGGACCCTCATTCCCCCCGCTCGTCATTCCGGCGCAGGCCGGAATCCAGTGACGGAAACGGTCGGCTGTCGCGTGAAGTCAAAGCATTGGGCTCTTCCGCGAAGACCGTGCCGCGAGGCCACTGGATTCCGGCCTGCGCCGGAATGACGTGACGAGAGTTGAAGGTCTTCAGCCAGCCCGAGACTTCACGCCGCCATCCGCACCCGCGGAAAAGCCGCGAACGCCTCGTTCAACGTCGCACTCATCTGCGCCGCCAATTCGCCGTAATTCGACGCACGCGGCACCCGTGCCCGCTTGGGCGCCTCTTCCAGCAGATCGACAAAACCACGCGTGGTGGCATCCGCCGCGTGGGCGAACACGCAGGCGCGCGGTGAATCGAGGAACACGCGCATTTCCACGCGCACGCAGACCTCGGGCGTGGTGGCGCCATCAGGCAGGATCAGCATGGACAGCGAGCGATGGCCGCGGCGGCGCAGCATGCGCAGGCATTCGTCCAGCTCGATCACCAACTGGTGGCCGTCCGGCAGGCACAGGTCGCGGTGGAACACCGCTTCCATCTCGGCCACCGCCTTGCGCACCTCGTTCTCGATGCGGCCCAGAAAGCCCACGCGCAGCTCGTGCCGCGTGTAGTGGATGGGCATGGTGGAAACCTGAATATCGTTCTTGCGCACCAGGGTGGAATGGTTGATGCGCGTGAAGCTCAGGCCCGCCGCTTCGTAGCTTTGCCGTGCGTTGGCGCCGCTGATGCCCGCGAATGCGGCCCATGCGGCCTTGAGATAGGCGATGTTCGGCGCCGTTTGCAGCATACGTGTCCCGCCATGAAGGGAGAGGGTGCCCCGTTGCCGGGGACGAGGGGTTTATCGGCGTGGAACGGAGAAACTTCAGTCCGTTCCATCCTGAACACCGCGATGTGCGCCAGGTCACGTGTACGACACGCACCGGTGATGGAATGCAGACATGCCGGGCGGCCCAATGGCCGCATCCCCTCGCACGAGCCTCAAGGCGGCGACATGACCCCCAAGACCGCGAACGCACTGTCGGCCATCAACCACGTCGTGGTGCTGATGCTGGAGAACCGCTCCTTCGACCACATGCTGGGCTTTCTCTATGCGGACTCGGGCAATGTGTCGCCCACGGGCCAGCCTTTCGAGGGACTGACCGGCAAGGAAAGCAATCCGGGCGCGGGCGGCGGGGCCGCCGTCACGGTGTTCGCCATCGAGCCGGGAACCACCAGCACCTACTACATGCCCGGCGCGGACCCCGGCGAGGGCTACAGCGCCACCAATGCGCAGCTGTTCGGCAACACCAAGGCACCCGTGCCGCCGGTGGCGACCAACCAGGGCTTCGTCGCCAACTTCGCCTCCACGCTCACGTGGGAGGCGCAGCAGAAGCGTTCCATCCTGCCGGGCACCGTGGCCGCCGATATCATGGCCATGCATACGCCGCAGACCTTGCCCGTGCTGTCGGCGCTGGCGCGCGGCTTTGCGGTGTGCGACCACTGGTTCGGCTCCGCGCCCACCGAAACCCTGCCGAACCGCGCGTTCACCCAGGCCGCCACCTCGCAGGGCCACATGGACGACGCCACCAAGTCGTTCACCGCGCCCACCATCTATGCGTCCCTTACGCAAAAGGGCGTGTCGTGGGCCATTTATGGCTACAACGCCGAACCGCTCACGCGCATGACGTATGCCGATCTGGTGAACGCGCCGGACGCCAACTTTGGCAAGTTTTCGGACTTCCAGACGGCCGCCGCCAACGGCACGCTGGCCAACTACAGCTTCCTCGAACCCAGCTGGGGTTCCAGCGGCAACAGCCAGCATCCCAACTACGATGTGGCGCTGGGCGAGCAGCTGATCCACGACGTGTACACCGCGCTGCGCAATGGACCGCTGTGGAATCAGACGCTGCTGATCGTGACCTACGACGAGCACGGCGGCTGCTACGACCACGTGCCGCCACCGACCAACGCCGTGCCGCCCGATGCCACGGCGGGCGAGTACGGTTTCGATTTCAAGCGCTTCGGGCCGCGCGTGCCGACGCTGCTGATCTCGCCGTTGATCCCCGCCGGCACGGTGTTCCGCGTACCGGCGCAGGGCATGCCGCTGGATCACACCTCCATCCTGCGCACGATCGAACAGCGCTGGGGCGTGCCGGCGCTGACCGCGCGCGATGCCGCCGCACCGGATGTCGGTGCCGTGCTCAGCTTGACGACGCCGCGCACCGACGATCCGCTCGCCGGCGTGACGGCGCCGACGTCCAAGGGAAAGAATCCGGCGGCGGGCGAGATCTCCCATCTCCAGGCGGTCTACGCGGAACTGGTGTCGCGATTGCCCGTGCCCGATGCGAACGGCAACACCCAGCACGCCATGCCGGCGCTCAAGACCGAGGCCGATGCGGACCGCTACATCGACGAGCGGCTCGCCGCGTGGAAGGCGTCGCGATCTTCGTCATAGTGGCGACAGCGCGGAGCATCCCTCCCAAGCATGACCTTTGTCCTAGGCGCCGGCCGCGGGGCAGGGGGTATAAGTGTCGCGACAGCATTGAACGTCGCCGTGTAGGGAGTGCGTGGCGGCCACTATTCGTGCCAAAAAGGTGGGGAGAGACAACGCATGATCCGTTTGACGATACGGCCGCTGCTGGCGGCTTGCCTGCTGGCTTCCATGGGCAGCGCACTGGCCGCGGACGATCCGGCCAAGGCCGGCGATGGCATGCTCGGCTTCACCGCCGAGGGCGCCGCCGCGCAGCAGAGCCTGGAGCAACGCTTCGATGCCTTGCTCGATCCGGCGGACCAGCGCGCATGGCTCAAGCAGATGTCCTCCGAGCCCAACCAGGTCGGCTCGTCGCACGACAAGGCCAACGCGGAATTCATGCTGGCCAAGTTCAAGGAGTGGGGCTGGGACGCCCATATCGAAACCTTCAACGTGCTCTATCCCACGCCCAAGAAAGTGGCGCTCGAACTGAAGGGTCCGCACCCGTACACCGCGAAGCTGCACGAACCCGCCGTGGCCGGCGATGCGACGTCCGGCATCAAGGACGGCGTGCTGCCGCCGTACAACGTCTACGGCGGCGATGGCGACGTGAGCGCGCCGCTGGTCTACGTCAATTACGGCATGCCGGACGACTACAAGGATCTGGCCCGCCGCGGCATCGATGTGCGCGGCAAGATCGTGATCGCCCGCTACGGCGGCGGCTGGCGCGGCCTCAAGCCCAAGCTGGCGCAGCAGCATGGCGCCGTGGGCTGCCTGATCTACTCCGATCCGCACGATGACGGCTATGCCGAGGGCGACACCTATCCGCAGGGCGGCTGGCGTCCGGAGGACGGCGTGCAGCGCGGTTCGGTGGCCGACATGCAGCAGTATCCCGGCGATCCGCTCACGCCCGGCGTCGGCTCCACGCCCGGCGCCAAGCGATTGGCGCTGAAGGACGCCAAAACCGTCCTCAAGATTCCCGTGCTGCCCATTTCCTACGCGGATGCCACGCCGCTGCTCAAATCGCTCACCGGGCCGGTGGCGCCGGATCACTGGCGCGGTTCGCTGCCGCTCACGTACCACATCGGTCCGAGCAGCGCGCCCGTGCACCTGACCGTGTTGTCCGATTGGGGCCAGAAGCCGGTGTACGACGTGATCGCCACGATCAAGGGTTCCACCGAACCCGACCGCTGGATCGTGCGCGGCAACCATCACGACGGCTGGGTGTTCGGCGCATGGGATCCGCTGGCCGGCAACGTCGCGCTGCTGGCGGAGGCCAAAGCCATCGGCACGCTCTACAAGCAGGGCTGGAAGCCGCAGCGCACCCTGGTCTACGCCAGCTGGGACGGCGAGGAAACGGGCCTGCTCGGCTCCACCGAATGGGCGGAAACCCACGCGGACGAGTTGAAGCAGAAGGCGGTGCTCTATCTCAACTCCGATACCAACGGGCGCGGCTTCCTGGAAGCGGGCGGCAGCCATTCCTATCAGCGTCTGGTGAATCAGGTGGCCAGCGGCGTCATCGACCCGGAAACCAAGGCCAGCGTGCTCGATCGCATGCGCGCGCACGTCATGGTCAGCGGCAGCGCCAAGGACGCCAAGCCCGAGGCCAAGGAGTTCGCCAAGCTCGCCGCGACCGGTGGCGACGTGCCGATCGCGGCGCTGGGTTCGGGCTCCGACTACAGCGCCTTCCTCGAACACCTGGGCATCGCCTCGCTGGACCTGGGCTTCAGCGGCGAGGACGACAACGGCGGCATCTACCACTCCGCCTACGACTCGTTCGACCACTACGTGCGCTTCGGCGATCCGGATTTCCAGTACGGCGTGGCGCTGTCAAAAGTCGCCGGCCACATCGTGCTGCGCACCGCCGACGCCAGCGTGCTGCCGATGCGCTTCGGCGATTTCAGCGACACGCTGGATCGCTACGTGGAGCAGTTGCACAAGCTGGTGGAGGACACGCGCAAGGACACCGAGCAGCAGCATCAGCTGCTCGACAAGCACGCGTATGCGCTGGTGTCCGATCCGACGCGGCCGATCCTGCCGCCGGAGCGCGACTCCGACGTGCCCGACATCAAGCTCGCCCCGCTCGACGACGCGGCGAAGAAGCTCAAGAAGAGCGCGCAGGCCTTCGAGGACGCCTACGGCAAGCGCGCCGCGGCCGGCCTCACGCTATCGGCCGAGCAGCGTCAGCAGGTGAATGCGCTGATGGGGCAGATGGAACAGTCGCTCACGAGCAAGGCGGGCCTGCCGGAACGCCCGTGGTTCCAGCACATGATCTACGCGCCGGGCATGCTCACCGGCTACGGCGTGAAAACCGTGCCGGGCGTGCGCGAAGCCATCGAGGCTCGCCGTTGGGACGAAGCCAACCAGTTCGCGCAGGTGACGGCGAAAACGCTGGACGGCTACCGCGAACAGCTGGACAAGATCACGGCGCTGCTGAAGAAGTCGTCCTGATCGTGAGCGGCAACCGTCATTCCAGCTCGGCCGGAGTGTCGGTTGCCGGCGCGGCGATGTCCGCGACGGCATGCAGGTAGCCGAGCTTGCGGTGCTTGGGCAGCTGCTTGATTTCCCACTCGGCGCGTGACGCCGCCGCGCGATCTGCATAGCTGCGTGAACCCAGCAGGCGCAGCGGCGGATGCGAGCGCGTGTAACGGGCGCCCTTGCCGTTCACATGGGCCAGGTAGCGCGCTTCCAGGTCATTGGTGATGCCCGCGTAGTACGAGCCGTCGCGGCATTCGATCAGGTAGAGGCACCAGGTGCCTGCGGCTGTGGCGGTGGTCGGATCGGGCATGGTCGGGGCGGTGCGTTCCATCGTCGCCAGTGTGCCTGATCTGGCTTCGCTTCCGCAGGGTGATCCGTTAGTGGGCCAGCTTGTTGCGCGCGAAGAGGGCGATGATCCAGCCGAACAGCAGCATGGCCGCCAGGTTGGCGATGAAGTTGAAGGTGCTGAAGTGCGGCGTGGCGTGCAGCGCGGAAAGCGGAACGACCACGTAGTTCATCACGACGAATACCACCACGCCGTAGGCCACGCCCCAGACCGGCCACTGCCGCGTCGCAGCAACGCGCCGGCCGACGATGAGCACGAAGATCGCGGCGATCAGCAGCGACATGGCCCATTGCAGCACCAGGCCCAGCGCCGCTTCGGGGAGGCCACCGGCCAGCGCGCCCCTGCCCAGCAGCCCGCTGGCGACATAGCGGAGGATGACCAGCGGGTTGTAGCCGCTGATCAGCGAGGCGGCGCCGATGTCCAGCGTGCCGGCGACGAAACCACCCCAGAGGATGGCGGCGAGCGGGGAGTGACGCGGGCGGAACATGGCATTCTCCAAGGCGTCTGGCGGCGTCACTGTAGCGGCAAGCTGGCCGGGCCGCGACATGACTTTCCGCAGGCGGGCGGCGGGCGGGTGTGCGAATCGCTACCATCTGGGCATGCTCTTTTCCGATCCCGTGGCGGGACCCGCCGAAACGCTGGTGGCCGAGTTGCGCGATGTCCCCGAGTGGCATCGCGGACGCGGGCGTTACGGCGTGTGGGTGGTGCCGGTGCAGGACGCGGCCTTGCTCGATTACCTCGACGCGGCGCGCGAGCAGCTTGCCGATCTGATCCATCCCAGCCCGCGAAGGCAGCCGCATCTCACCGTGTTCGTCTGCGGTTTCCATGGCGAGGATCGCGAGGACGACGATTTCCCGCCGCAGCGGTTGGCGCGGCAGATCGCGCTGCTGGATGACTGTGCGGGAGCAGCTTGCAGCCTTCCGCTGGCGCGGCCCGACAGTTTCGCTAGCGCGGCCTTCGTTCCCGTGGGCGATCCGCAAGGGCGGCTGACAGAGTGGCGACGCGCGCTGGGCGAGGCGAGCCGCGAGATCAGGCAGTCACCGTATGTGCCGCATATCACGCTGGGTCTGTATCGCCGGCGCGTCGGCGCGGAGGTGGTGCGGCAGCGGCTGTCCACGCTCGCCGCGCCGCCGCCGATGCTCGCGGTGCGGGAGCTGCATTACGTCACCTACGACACGCGCGATCAGCTGGGGCCGCTGGAGACGGTCCACACTGTGACGCTGGGGCCGGCGACGATCACGGCGAGTGCATGAAATGCGGACGCGGCGCGAACGTCGCGCCGCGTCGACACGCTGTGTTTGGCGATCAACCGCTGGCGGAGGACGACGCGCCGGCCGGCGCGCTCTTGCCACCCTTGGCGCCTTTGCCTCCCTTGTGCGGGCCGCTGCCCTTGGGACCGCCCGGGTTGCGGTACATCGCGTCGGCGATCTGCTTCTGCTCCGGCGTCATGGCGGAGTACAGATCGTCAAAGGCCGAGGCGAGCTTCTTCATGTTGTCCGCATGCGTCTGCGTGAGGTCGGCATACGACTTCATCGCTTCCGACGCGTTCATTGTCGGCAGCTTCTGCGCGCGCTCGCGGAACGCTTCGTCCGCCTTGCGCGCGTTGTCGCGCATGGTCTGCGCAAACGCATCCCAGGGCTTGGCTTGCGCGTCGGTGATCTTCAGCTGGGCGTGCAGGTCGGCGATGCGCCGTTCCACCGCATCGGCGTGCTTTTGCCCATGATCCTGGGTGGATGCGGGCGTGGCGGTGGGCGGCTTCTGCGCGGCGGGCGCGGTGGTGGGCATGCCTTGCTGCGCCATGGCGGGTGCGGCGGCCAGGGCAAAGGAAAACAGCGCCGGCATGGTCAGGTTGCGAAGCATGGTTTTCATGGTCGGTGTTCCCTAGGCAGAGCGGATCCGTAACGGCTCAGTAGCCGTCGTTGTCGTAATAGACGACGCCGGGCGGCGGCGGGGGCGGCGGTGAGCTGTAGACCACGGTGGGCGGCGGCTGCGGCGTGTTCGCATTGGAGATGGCCACGCCGGCCGCGACGCCGAGCAACGCACCGGCGACGATGGCGCCCGTGTCGCTGTGGTGATCGTCGTGATACTCGTAGTGGCCGTGGTCGTAGCGATGGTCGTCGTAGTGACGGTCATAGTGCTGCGGGGGCGGCGGACCGTGGTGATGCTGGGCCAGCGCGGGCAGGGGCAGTGTTGCCCACGCCGCGGCGATCGCGGCCGCGGCGAGCTTGTGGCGTAGTGCAATGGGCGAGTGGCGTTTCATCGGCATTCCCTCCGGTGTGACAACAACGGTGTCGCACGGTGGAAAGCGTAGGTCGCGCCACGTGCACGCCGGCACAACACCGCGCCGCAGTTTCATGCGGCTTTGGCGGCCGTTTGCCTATGTGGTGATGGCGTGATGGAAGCGTGTCCGCGAAGAGTGCCCGCCTTTGGAGGCGTCCCGATGCGGCGCTGGCCATGAGGCGATACATTGGGTCACCTGGCGAACGTACATGATGCCGTGCGGCCGCCGACGCGACATACTCGGCGCTCCTTCCAACGCTGCCGAGACGCCCATGCTGAAACCCTTGCTCGCTTCCCTGCTGACCTGCTCGCTCGCGTTTCCCGCCATGGCTGCTGGCCTGGACGCCAACCAGGCGCAGGCGCGTGACATCTTCAGCCATTTGATCGCCTTCAAGACGGAGATCGGGCAGGGCCAGGTGCCGGTGATGGCGAAGTACCTCGCCGGCCAGTTCCGCGCCGCGGGCTTTGCGGATTCGGACATCCATATCATTCCGCACGGTGAGACCGCGGCGATGGTGGTGCGCTATCGCGGCAATGGCACGGGCGGCAAGCCCATCGCGCTGATGGCGCACATGGACGTGGTGACGGCCAAGCCGGAAGACTGGCAGCGCGATCCGTTCAAGCTGATCGAGGAGAACGGCTATTTCTACGGTCGCGGCACGGAGGACATCAAGAGCGGCGTGACCGTGCTGGCGGCCAATTTCATCCAGCTGAAGAAGGCCGGCTTCGTGCCCACGCGCGACCTGATCATCGTCTATACCGGCGACGAGGAAACCTCGCAGGACACCATGGACGATCTGGTCAAGAACCATCGCGACCTGGTGGATGCGGAGTTCGCGCTCAACACGGATGCCGGCGGCGGTGAGCTGGGCGAGGACGGCAAGCCGCTCGTGTTCGGCCTGCAGACGGCCGAGAAAGCCTATGCGGATTTCGAGCTGACCACGCGCAATCCCGGCGGTCACAGTTCGCTACCGCGCGCCGACAATGCCATCTACGAGCTGGCCGATGCGCTGAAGAAAGTGCAGGGCTACGCGTTCCCGGTGATGTGGAACGACACCACCATCGCGTCTTTCAAGGCGCTGGGCGCCACCACGCAGGGCAAGCTGGGGCAGGCGATGCGCGACTTCGCCAAGGACCCGCACGATGCCGCCGCCGCGGCCGTGCTCGCCGCCGAGCCTTCGGAAGTGGGCAAGACGCGCACCACCTGCGTGGCCACCATGTTGCGTGGCGGCCATGCGGACAATGCGTTGCCGCAATCGGCGACCGCCAACATCAACTGCCGCGTGTTTCCGGGCGTGGCCATCGAGACGGTGCGAAAGACCCTGCAGGATCTCGTCGGCCCCAAGGTGGAAGTGACGCTGATCGGCCATGCCATATCGAGCGACGCATCGCCGCTGCGGCCTGACATCGTCGCGGCCGTGACCAAGGCGGTGCATTCCATCCGCCCGGGCGTGGCGGTCACGCCGGTGCAGGAGTCGGGGGCCACCGACGGCATCTATTTCCGCGCGGCGGGCATACCCACCTATGGCGTCAACGGCATGTTCATGAAGAACAGCGACTCGTTCGCGCACGGCCTCAACGAGCGGGTGCCGGTGAAGTCGTTCTATGACGACGTTGCCTACTGGCATGTGCTGCTGACCACGCTGGCGGGGCCGGGTACGGCCAAATAACGCGACGCGCGACCGTGCCGAAATGCACGCGGCGGTTTATGCTCTGGGGGCGCAGAATGGCGCCCCCACATCAGAGACGGAGTTCGATATGCGTCCCACCGCCCTTGCCGTGCTGGTAGCTCTTGCTTTCCCTGTCACCGCTGCGCTGGCCGCGTCGCCGGCGCCGACGGATGTTCCTTCCTACGTCACCGCCGCCGTCAACGACCCCGCCCGCAAGGACGACACGGCCAACGACGAGCGTCGCAAGATCGCCGACATCATGACCTTCGCGGAGGTGAAGCCCGGCCAGTCCGTGGTGGACCTGATCCCGGGCAGCGGCTATTTCACCCGCGTGTTCAGCGGCATCGTGGGGGCCAAGGGCCGCGTGTACGCGGTATGGCCGAACGAATACGGCAAGGAGGCCGTGTCCGACGTGCAGGCCTCCAAGGCGCTGGTGGCCAACCCGCATTACGCCAACGTCGGCGTGCTGATGGTGCCGTCCAAGGAGTTCAAGACGCCGGAGAAGGTTGACCTGGTCTTCACGTCGCAGAACTACCACGACTACCCGGACAAGTTCATGGGCAACGTGGACCCCGTGGTGTTCGACAAGCAGGTGTTCGATGCGCTTAAGCCCGGCGGCCTGTTCGTGGTGATCGATCACGTGGCCGAGGCAGGCTCGGGCATGCGCGACACCGATACGCTGCACCGCATCGATCCGGCCATCGTGAAGAAGCAGGTGGAGTCGGTCGGTTTTGTCTTCGACGGCGAGAGCGACGTACTGCGCAATCCGAAGGACCCGCACAACATCAAGGTATTCGACAAGTCGATCCGCGGTCATACCGACCAGTTCGTCTATCGTTTCCGCAAGCCCGGCTGATCTTCGAGTGGTACACCCCGTTTGACCGAGTCACAGCAAAACACCAAGGCGGAGGGCGCAGCCGCGCCCTCCAGCGATCCACCGCCCACGCCACCGCAACGCCCGGATGACGAAGACTGCTGCGGCCAGGGTTGCGTGCCGTGCATCTTCGATCTCTATGACGAAGCCATGGGGCGCTACCGCGAGGAACTCGCGGCATGGAAGGAACGGCACCCGGGCGAATCGCCCTGATGACGGGCTGGACGCGCGTCTCAGCTAGGGTGCCGGCGCCGGCATGAACTTGAACGACGGCGTCTCCACGAATTGCGCCGACACCTCGCCTGCAAAGACCTTGCCTCCGGCCATGGTGAGCTTCTTCACCGGCGCGCCGGGCTTCAGGTCCAGCTTGTGCAGATCGACCCAGAAGGTGTTCGGCGTGGTGGCGGAGTCGAAGTAGTAGGTGAGGTTCTTCTGGTCGGCCACGGTGTGCCAGATGGTCGATGAAAGATTCGGCTGGTCCGGCGTGGAAATGCCCAGGGGCACGCTCACGGAGCGCTGCACGCTCAGCACTTCGGCCACGGCCTGGTACTGATAGTTTTCGTTGGGCACGCCCTTGATGTAGTTCGGGTCGAGTTTTTTCGGCACGGCATCGAGCAGGAAGGACGCGCGCGCGAAGCGGTCGGCGGCGCGGTTCGTGCCCGGAAGAAATTTCAGGCCGCCAATGCTTTCCCAGTACTCGTACAGCGCCAGCTGCTTGTCGTAGATCGGCGAGTTGGTCATCACCTTGTACTGATGGCCGTGATGGATCACCAACTTGCCGTCGATGTATTCGAGGATGGCCGAATCACCCGTGGCATCGGACAGCGACAGGTGAATGGTGAGCGGCTTTCCGTTCGGCAGCGGCGGGGCGATGACCTGGAACGGCTCCTTCGCCAACGCCTTTACAGCGTCGCCCACGTTGGCGAAGTTGTCGAGTACATATTGGCCCCACAGGCTGATGGCCATATGCGGCCGCTTCGGGTCGGGCTTGCCGTAGTCGGTCTCGGCCAGGTACAGCGCGTTCATCACCAGGCCCTTCTCGTTGATACCATCGACGCTGCCGATGTCGTAGCCGGCGACGATCACGCTGCCGTAGCGCGATGTCCAACGAGGTGATTTTGGGCCCGCGTTGCCGTCGTGGCGAATACCCGCGGGAAACACCCACATGTTGGAGCCCATGTCTTCCGACCAGTCCATGTTGCGACCGGTGATCACGGTATCGTCCTGGCCCACGTAGAGCGTGCGCGTGCAGGCGTGCGAGGAAAGCGTCGCCAGCGAAGCGGCGAGGGCGGCGGCAAGGGCGAGCATGTGGCGGCGCATGGGCAGCTCCAGGGCAGTGGCGGGGCAAGGCGCGCGGATAGGGAACAGAGCACGGCGCGCATGAAAGGCCCGTGTATCGCCCAAACCCTTGTGGAAAGGGTGTTTGTGCCGCTTTGGGAGTGATCTTTGCGGGCCGGTGGGCCCGGCCTGTACGGGGTGCGCCGCCGCGGCATGGGCCTTACACTTGGCGCCTGGTTTTTCAGGACGATCCAATGCCTTATCCGTCGTTGCGAGCCCTGCTGTGCGGCGCCTTGCTGCTCGGCGCCCACGCCGCCTTCGCCCAGACGCCGCGCACGGTGCAGCTCGAAGACCTCACCTGGACCGAGATCCGCGACCAGGTCCAGGCCGGCAAGACCACCATCATCATTCCCATCGGCGGCACCGAGCAGAGCGGCCCCGGCATCGCCGTGGGCAAGCACAACGCGCGCGCGGCCTACCTGTCGCAGAAGATCGCTGAGCGCCTGGGCAATGCCCTGGTCGCGCCGGTGGTGGCCTACGTGCCGGAGGGCAACACCGCGCCGCCCAGTTCGCACATGCGTTTTCCGGGCACCATCACCGTGCCCGACGCGGTGTTCGAGCAGATGCTGGAATCGGCGGCGCAGAGCTTCGCGGTGCACGGGTTCCGCAATGTCGTCTTCCTGGGCGACCACGGCGGTTACCAGAAAGACCTGGAACGCGTAGCGGCCCGGCTGAACAAGGCGTGGGGCGGCAAGGCCCGCGCCATCGTGCCGCCGGAGTACTACGCCACCTCGTCCGAGGGCTTCAACCAGATCCTGCGCCAGCACGGCATCAAGGACGACGAAATCGGCACCCATGCGGGCCTGGCCGACACTTCGCTGCAACTGGCCGTGGCCCCGCAGATGGTGCGGCTGGATCGCCTGCAGCACGGCCCCAGGCTGGGCACGGCCGATGGCGTCTACGGCGGCGACCCGCGCCGCTCCTCCGCTGACCTCGGTCAGCTGGGCGTGGATGCTATTGTGGTAAATACCGCCAACGCCTTGCGTCGCGACACGCAGGCGCGCTGAATGAACCTCCCCCTGTATCACTCAACCAAGTTGTGACCCATGGCCATCGCTAAATCCCTGCGTTCCTCCCGTCTGTTCCGACTCGCACCGCTCGCGCTGGCCGCGGCGTGCCTGGGCGGCACCGCCCTGGCGGCTTCGGCCGTGAACACCGTGCCCGGCATGCCGCCGGTGGTGAATCCCGCCGACATGTACAGCGAGGCCGCCGCCGGTCACCTGAGCCCGGCGGTGAAGAACGACCTGGAACGCATCTACGTGCCGAACCTGCGTTCCAACGACGTCTACGTGATCGATCCGAAGACGTACAAGGTCGTGGACAAGTTCAAGGTGGGCGAGGGCCCGCAGCACGTGGTGCCGTCGTGGGACCTGCGCACCCTGTGGGTGACCAACAACGCCGAGCGCAAGAAGACCGGCAGCCTCACGCCGATCGACCCGCGCACCGGCAAGCCGGGCGCGGCGGTGCCGGTGGATGACCCGTACAACATGTACTTCACGCCGGACGGCAAGGAATCCATCGTGGTGGCCGAGGCCTTCGCGCGCCTGGACTTCCGCGACGCGCACACGCAGGCGCTGCACGCCAGCCTGCAGGCGCCGGAGTGCAAGGGCATCAACCACGCCGAGTTCTCCATCGACGGCAGCTTCGCCATCTTCACCTGCGAGTTCACCGGCAAGCTGGTGAAGATCGACATGGTCAACCGCAAGGTGGTCGGCTATCTGGACCTGTCCAAGAAGGGCATGCCGCAGGACATCCGCTCCTCTCCCGATGGCAAGACCTTCTACGTCGCCGACATGATGGCCGACGGCCTGTACCTGATCGATCCCTACAGCTTCAAGCAGGTCGGCTTCATCAAGACCGGCGTGGGCACGCACGGCCTGTACCCCAGCCGCGACGGCACCAAGCTCTACGTCGCCAACCGCGGCTCCAACAAGGTGCACGGCCCACGCGGCGGCAAGGGCAGCGTGTCGGTGGTGGACTTCGCCTCGCAGAAGGTCGTGGCCAACTGGCCGATCCCCGGCGGCGGCAGCCCGGACATGGGCAACGTGAGCGCGGACGGCAAGACGCTGTGGCTCTCCGGCCGCTTCGACGACGTGGTCTACGCCTTCGACACCACCACCGGCCAGGTGCGCAGCATCAAGGTCGGCCAGGAGCCGCACGGCCTCGCCGTATGGCCGCAGCCGGGCCGCTACTCGCTGGGCCATACCGGCATCATGCGCTGAGCGAAAGCTGGCGCAGCGAACGAAACGGCGGCCTCACGGGCCGCCGTTTTTTTTGGGGCGGATGCGCAGGGTCACGGCCAGGGCTGGCATTTTCCCGGCCAGCCCCCACGTGTGAAGCTTCCCCGTCGAGGAAGCCCCATGATTCCGTTTTCCGTACTCGATCTGGCGCCCGTCACCGAAGGCAGCAACACCACGCAGGCGTTCGCCAACACGCTGGACCTGGCGCGCCGCGCCGAGCAGCTGGGCTATACGCGTTACTGGCTGGCCGAGCACCACAACATGCCGGGCATCGCCAGCGCCGCGACCGCCGTGCTGATCGGCCACGTAGCCGGCGGCACGTCGACCATCCGCGTGGGCGCGGGCGGCATCATGCTGCCCAACCATGCGCCGCTGCAGGTGGCCGAGCAGTTCGGCACGCTGGCGTCGCTGTATCCGGGACGCATCGATCTGGGGCTGGGCCGCGCGCCCGGCACCGACCAGCCCACGGCGCGCGCGCTGCGGCGCTATTTCGACAGCGCCGAGGCCTTCCCGCAGGACGTGGCCGAGCTGCTCGCCTATTTCGAACCCGCCACGCCGGAACAGCCCGTGCGCGCCGTGCCGGGTGCGGGCATCGAAGTGCCGGTGTGGCTGCTGGGCTCCAGCCTGTTCAGCGCACGGCTCGCCGCGGCCATGGGCCTGCCGTTCGCCTTCGCCTCGCACTTCGCGCCGGATGCGATGGACGAGGCGCTGGCGCTGTATCGCCGCGACTTCCGTCCTTCCGCGAGGCTGCAGTCGCCGTACGCGATGCTGGGCGTGAACATCGTCGCGGCCGAGAGCGATGCCGAAGCGAAGCGCCTGTTCACCACGCAGCAGCAGAGCTTCATCAACCTGCGCCGTGGGCGTCCCGGCCTGATTCCGCCGCCGATCGACGATATCGAAAGCTATTGGACGCCTACCGAGAAATTTGGCGTGGAGCGTGCGCTCGCCTGCGCGGTGATCGGCAGTCCCGACACGGTGAAGGAGGGCATCGAAGCCTTCATCGCGCGTCATCGTCCCGATGAGTTGATGGTGACCGCTAACGTGTTCGACCACGAGGCGCGTTGCCGTTCGTTCGCGCTGGTGGCCGAGGCGCGCGAGCGCCTGTCTGCCGCGCACTGAACGCTGCGCTTACGGTGCGTCGAAGCTCTGCCGCAAGTCCTGCTGGCAACGCGCCAGCAGCTGCGGCGGGAAGGTGGCGATGGGGTCGTCGCCGTAGCCGGAGTCACGGTCCAGCAGGCCTTGTTCCGATAGCAGCTGGTACATCGCCAGCCGCTGTGCGACATGCAGCACGCGACTCATCGGCAGCGCGAGGGCGGCACTGCCGTGTTGCGCGTGTTCCTGCAGCGCCTCCTGCACGGGCGGCGGCAGTTCCCAGTGCTGTCCCGCCTGCACGGTGAGTTGCGCGGCCAGCTGCACGCAGTCGTCGATGAAGGCGGACGAGCTGGCGGGCAGTTCGGCGTTCTGCAGTTCCTTGTCGAGCAGGCGCGCCACCGCGCCCAGGCCGCTGTAGCCGACCAGCGCCAGCAGGTAGGCCTCGAACGCGTCGCACTGGCCCTTGCTGAGATACACCGCGGCATGGGCGCAGCGTTCGGCGTGGTCCCACAGGCGCTGCCCGACGATCTGGCCGTGGCTGCCCGCGCTGGCCAGCAGGATGGGTTTCATCACGTACGACGTCACCACGTGGCGCAGGCCGATCTGGCCCAGCAGCACCACGGCATGCTGGAGGCTGCCGATGGGATGCGCAGTGCGGTAGGTGACGCTGCCGGTGACGCGCATGACTTCGCCCACCAGCACGGGATCGCGCTTGATCAGGTCCGCCAGCTGCGCGCCGCTGAGCTTGTCGCTCTTCATGGCGCGCATCAGCTGCGGCAGCACGGTGGGCATGCGCGGCAGGCTGCGGATGTCGAAGCGGCCGCTTTCGCACTGCTCGCGCAGCCGCTGCAGGATGGCCTGCTCGCGCAGCTTGTTGGCGTGCTCGCCAGCGTCGACGGGCAGGTTGAGTATGAAGCGGAAGAAGCGTTCGGCGATCTCGTCGCAGGGCACGGTGGGGTGGGGCGACAGCGTCTCGACAGCTAGTTCCGGATCGGGCGCAGCCGGCCGTGCCGCCGTCGGTTCCGCCGCGCGCTCACGTCCGAAAACTCGCCACCAGTTCCCCATCATCGTGTTGCCAGCTCCCTCGTGTGGCACCCGCTCCGCTGTGTATCGGCCGCCGCCAGGAAAAATGTAATGCGGCTTTGCTGCGGTGCGACGCGATGCTCAGTTATCGGCGGGAACCGGGGTTTGCTTGATCCACGCAGCCGCGCCGCGCCCCGCGCGCTGTCCGCTGGCGAAGCAGGCCGTGAGCAGGTAGCCGCCGGTGGGCGCTTCCCAGTCGAGCATTTCGCCGGCGCAGAACACGCCTGGCAGGGCGCTGATCATCAGCTGGGGAGAAAGCGCTTCCAGCCGCACGCCGCCGCCGCTGCTGATCGCTTCCTCGATGGGGCGAGGGCGCAGCAGGCGCAACGGCAGCTGCTTGATGGTGCGGGCGAGCGTGCCGGCATCATGGAACTGTTCTCGGTCGAGCACTTCGTGGAGCAGCGCGGCCTTGACGCCGCTCAGGCCAGTCTGTCGCCGCAGGTGTTCGCTCATGGAGCGGCTGCCGCGCGGCTTGGCGAGGTCGGCATGCAGGCGTTCGAGCGTGCGGTCGGGCGACAGGTCCAGGGTGATGGTGGTGGCGCCATGCGCGGCGATGGCGTCGCGCAGCATCGGGGAAAAGGCATAGATCAGGCTGCCCTCGATGCCGGTGGCGGTGATGACGCATTCGCCCTGGCGCGCGTGTTCGTTGCCATCCTTGTCGCGCAGATGGATCACCACGGGCTTGAGCGGCGCGCCGGCAAAACGCGTCGCCAGGTGTTCGCTCCAGCCGATATCGAAGCCGCAGTTGGAAGCCACCAGCGGCGCGACATCCACGCCGCGCGCTGCAAGCGGAGCCTGCCACTGGCCATCGGAGCCAAGCTCCGGCCAGCTGCCGCCGCCCATCGCCAGTACCACTGCATCGGCGCGGACCTGCCGTTCGCTGTCGGGCGTGGCGAAGCGCAGCGCGCCGTCATCGGTCCAGCCCAGCCAGCGATGATGCACGTGGAAGTGCACGCCGTCCTCGCGCAACCGCCGAACCCAGCCGCGCAGCAACGGGGCCGCCTTCAGGTCGCTGGGAAACACGCGGCCCGAGCTACCGACGAAGGTGTCCACGCCCAAGCCGCGCGCCCATGCGCGCAGGTCGTCGGCATCGAAATCGCCTAGCCATTCGCCGATTTCGCGCGAGCGCGCACCGTAGCGCTGGATGAAATCCGGCTTGGGTTCGCCATGCGTCAGGTTCATCCCGCCCTTGCCGGCAATAAGGAACTTGCGGCCTACCGACCCCTTCGCGTCGAACACGTCCACCGACACGCCCGCAGCACGCGCGGTCTCCGCGGCCATAAGGCCGGCAGGGCCGCCGCCGATGACGGCGAGGCTGACATGGGTGGGCGTGCTGGACATGGCTGCGCGAGTGGCGAACGGCCGCTCATTGTACAAGGCCTTAGACCGTCATTCCGGCGTAGGCCGGAATGACGATCAAGAGCGTCAACACGGTTGCCTAACTGCCCAGCTTGTCGATCAGCGGCTTCAGCAGATCCAGCGGCAGGGGGAAGAACACCGTCGAAGCCTTGCCGCCGCTGGCCATGTCCGCCGCCGTCTGCATGTAGCGCAGTTGCAGCGCCTGTGGCTGCTGTGCCAGCAGGGCGGCGGCGTCGCGCAGCTTTTCCGCGGCTTGCAGTTCGCCATCGGCGTGGATCACCTTGGCGCGGCGTTCGCGTTCGGCCTCGGCCTGTCGTGCGATGGCGCGCACCATGGTTTCGTTGAGGTCCACGTCCTTGATCTCGACATTGCTGACCTTGATGCCCCACGGGTCAGTGGCTTCGTCGAGGATCTGCTGCAGGCTGTGATTGATCGAGTCGCGCTGTGAAAGGATGTCGTCCAGCTCGTGCTGGCCCAGCACCGAGCGCAGGCGCGTCTGCGCGAGCTGGCTGGTGGCCTGGAAAAAGTCGGCGACCTGCAGCATGGCCTTGTCCGGTTCCACCACGCGGAAATACACCACGGCGTTCACGCGCACGGAGACGTTGTCGCGCGAGATCACATCCTGCGGCGGCACGTCCATCACCGTCACGCGCAGGTCCACGCGCATCATGCGTTGCACGACAGGGATCAGCATGAACAGCCCCGGCCCCTTGGTGCCGGTGTAGCGTCCCAGCGTAAGCACCACGCCGCGCTGGTATTCGGGCAGCACCTTGATGGCGAGGAACACCAGCGCGATGGCCCAGATCACGATGACGCCGACGAAACCGAACATGAGCATCTCCTCTGCGGTAAAGGTTCAGGCGCGCGTGACGCGCAACAGCAGTCCCTCGCGCGCCACCACGCGCACGCGCGTTCCGGCCGGCAGGCTGGTTTCGCAATGCACGCGCCATTGCTCGCCGCCGATGCGCGCCCAGCCTTCGCCGCCCGCATCGATGGACTGTGTGAGCTCGCCCGTGGCCAGCAGCATCTGCGCATCGCCGTTGAACGTGCGCGCGCGGCGCGAGCGCGTGATCAACCGCAACAGCAGCACCAGCAACACAACGGCGCCGGTTGCCATGCCCGCGATGACGCCGAGATTCACGCCGTATCCCGGCACGCCGTGGTTGAACAGCATGATCGAGCCGATCACGAAGGCGATGACGCCGCCGATGCCGATGGCACCGACCGAAGGCATCACGGCCTCCGCCAGCACCAGTGCCATGCCCAGCAGCATCAGCGCCAGGCCGGCGTAGTTCACGGGCAGCAACTGCAAGGCGTAGAGCCCGACCAGCAGGCAGATGGCGCCCGTCACGCCGGGCAAGAACACGCCGGGATGAAAGGCTTCCAGCACCAGCCCGTACATGCCCGCGAGCAGCAGCAGATAGGCGATGGTGGGATGGGTCACCAGGCCCAGCAGGTGCGTGCGCCAGTTCGGCGCGTAATCGCGCAAGGGAAGCCTGGCGAGATGCAGCACGATCTCTTCGCCGGCGACATGTACGCGGCGTCCTTCGAGGCGGGCGAGCAGGGTGGGAATGTCGGGCGCGATCAGGTCGGCGACGTGCTTTTCCACCGCTTCGTCGGCGGTCAGCGTTTCCGCGCCTTGCACCGCCTTGACCGCCCAATCCGCATTGCGCCCGTTGAGCTGGGCGAGCGAGCGGATCGAGGCGATGGCGTCGTTGAGTACCTTGCTCGACTCGGCGTCGGATGCCGGCGGCGATGTGCTGCCGGAAGCGACAGGCGGCGCGACCGATGGCAGCGGACTGTTGCCGCCCAGCGGCACCGGCGTCGCCGCACCGATGTGCGTGGCGGGCGCCATCGCTGCCACCGGGCAGGCGTAGAGGATGTACGTGCCCGCCGAGGCAGCACGCGCGCCAGCGGGTGCGACGTAGCCAATCACCGGCAGCTTGGCGGCGAGAATGGCGGCGATGATCTGCCGCATCGAATCGGACAGGCCGCCCGGCGTGTCGAGTTGCAGTACGACCGCGCTGGCGCCATCGCGCGTGGCTCGCTGCAGGCTGTCGTCAACGTATTCCGCGGCCGCCGGGCCGATCGGCCCCGACAGGTCGATGCGCGCCACGAAACCGGCGGAAGGTTTGGCGACACCGGCCGTGTCGCCGGTCGCCACGGTCGCGGCCAGCGTCATCGCCAACAGCGCGCTGATCCATGTCACGAGCCTTCGCGTCACGCCATGCCTCCTCGGAAGGGGCGGCATCACATTGCGCCAGGGGATGTTTTGTTGGCGTGAGGTGGAATGGCGAGTGTTGTTTGCAGGAGGGCAAAGTCACTGGACCCCTGCCTTCGCAGGGGTGACGGTGAGGTTTCTTTTGCTGTTTCGATACCGCTGGGGCGTTGCCCTCAGCTGAAAACCGGCCGTCCTTCCCGATCCAGCAAGCCATGCTCGATCAACCACTGCCGTGCATTGCCGGCGTCCTGCTCGAACCATGCCTGTGCGGAGCCGAGGCGGAAGGTGTAGCCCCAGGCATCCATGTCCGTCATCAGGCGCGTGCGGCCGACGCCGGGCAGTTCATCGGCGAGGACGATCTGCAGGTAGCAGGTGGCGTCTTCCTCGTCGATGGAGTCGGTGGCGTCGGTGTGCACGAAGCTGCGCCGCTCGGGCGGCAGCACGATCAGGTGCCCGGCTTCGTGCAGCAGCGAATGCACGGGCGTGTCGTCGCGCGCATAGACCGTGGTGCCGATGATGCCGGCTTCCTCATCGCCCCAGAAACTGCCGGGAATGGCGACGCCCGGCTCCACGCGTTCCAGCGCGAGTCCGTAGCGGGCGAGCAAAGTCGTCGGCGCCTGGAAGCCGGTGTCGGCCAGGCGCATCACGCTTGCTTCGTTGGGGGAGGAAGGATCGGACATGGGATGAAAGTCGCCGCCGGTTCACGGCGGCGACGGCAAGGCAACGTGGCGCGACGGCGTCGCGCCACGACATCAGCCGGGCTTGGCTTCGGCGTGTTCGGGCAGCGCTACCGAAAGCTCGAGGATTTCGTGTCCGCTGTCGCGCTCGACGTTGATGTTGATGGCTTCGAGGTCGACGTGGACGTATTTCTTGATCACTTCGAGCAACTCGTTGCGCAGCAACGGCAGGTAGTCAGGCGCGCCGCGGGTGGAGCGCTCCTGGGCCACGATGATGCGAAGACGCTCCTTGGCGACGGCAGCGGTGGGTTCCGGCTTGCGCTTCAGGAAATCAAGAATACCCATCGCGATCAGCCTCCGAATACGCGCTGGAAGAAGCCCTTCTTGGGCGCGTCGAGGAAGCGCATGGCGCGTTCCTCGCCGAGGATGCGGGCCACGGTGTCGCTATAGGCCTGCCCGGCGTGCGAGTTGTCGTCCAGGATCACCGGCACGCCCGCATTGGATGCGGCCAGCACGTTTTCGGATTCGGGGATGACGCCGACGACGTTGATGCCGAGGATCTCCTCGACGTCCTTCACGCTCAGCATCTCGCCCACGGCCACGCGGGCCGGGTTGTAGCGGGTCAGCAGCAGGTGCTGCTTGATGGCGCCGTCGCCACGCTCGGCGCGGCGGGTCTTGCTGGAGAGCAGGCCCAGGATGCGGTCCGAGTCGCGCACGGAGGACACTTCCGGGTTCACCACCACCACCGCGTGGTCGGCGAAGTACATCGCCAGGTGGGCGCCCTTTTCGATGCCGGCCGGCGAATCGCAGACCACGTAGTCGAAGCCTTCCTTGCCCAGTTCCTCGAGCACCTTCTCGACGCCTTCCTGGGTGAGGGCGTCCTTGTCGCGCGTCTGGCTGGCGGCCAGCACGTAGAGGTTCTCGTAGCGCTTGTCCTTGATCAGCGCCTGCTTGAGCGTGGCTTCGCCGTGCACGACGTTGACGAAGTCGTACACCACGCGCCGCTCGCAGCCCATGATCAGGTCGAGGTTGCGCAGGCCGACGTCGAAATCGATCACCGCGACTTTCTTGCCGGCCATGGCAAGGCCCGTGGCAAGCGAGGCGCTGGTCGTGGTCTTGCCCACGCCACCCTTGCCCGAGGTGACAACGATAATCTCAGCAGTCAAGGCTCATCTCCGCGTAATGCTTTGTTGTAGTAATGGCGATCGTCACAGCTTGGCGATCAGCAGTTTTTCCCCTTCGAGCCAGCATCGCACAGACTGGCCTTCCAGGTCCTTTGGAATTTGTTCGAACACGCGGTAGTGGCCGGCGATGGCCACCAGTTCCGCGTGGAAGTTGGAAATGTATATGCGCGCTTTCTCATCGCCCTGTGCGCCGGCCATCGCGCGGCCGCGCAGGCTGCCGTAGACGTGGATGCTGCCGTCGGCGATCACCTCGGCCGCGTTGGCGATGGTGCCGGTGACGACCAGATCGCGGTCGCGCGCATACACCTGCTGGCCCGAGCGCACGGTGCCGTCGACATGCTGCGCACCCAGGCCGGGGGGCGCGGCCGGCGCCGGTTCGTTGCGTGCGGGTTCGGCGCGACGCGCGGGCTCCGGTGCGGGCGACGGCGCGGCGGTCGCTGCCGGCGGCGCGATGCTGCCGCCGTCGGCGGGTTCGTACGCGGCGCGGAACTTGGCGATCAGCGGCAGGCCCATGCGCTGCGACAGCGCATCGACTTCGCTGGTGCCGTAGGCCAGACCGACCGGTAGCATGCCGGCGCTGCGCACCGCTTCGAGCAGGGCGTCGACCGTGCCGTCGTCGGGCAGGTTCAGCAGGTGGCTCAGGTCCAGCACCACGGCGGCGCGGGCGAACAACTGGGGAGCGGTGCGGACGCGGCGCTCCAGCTCTTCGCAGAGGGCGGCGGCGTCGACGCGCTTGATGCGCACGTTGGCTATGCCGACCTGGCCGAAGCGCAGGTCACAGGCGTCTTGTGTATCCATTCTTGCATTCACGGGCGCCGCTCTCCCGCAAGGCGGCGCTGGGGGGTATCGGGGTGGACGGGTCGCTGGCGTTCGGCCAGCCACGGCACATCGGGCAGGCCGTCGTGGTCCAGGTAGGTTTCGCGCACGAAAGCATAACTCGGCAGGTCCTTGGCGAGCAGGCTCACCTGCGGACCTTCCGTGCCCATGCGCTGCTGGCCCACTTCCTGGAAGCCGTAGGTGCCGTGGAACAGCACCACCACGTCGTCGCGCGGCTCCAGGAACACTTCGCAGGTCAACAGCGGCACGCGCACTTCGGCAAAGCTGGTGACGTCGCAATAGAAGATGCGACCCAGGCCGTGGCGACGGTAGGCGTTGGCGATGACGATGCGGTCGATGTAGGCGAACTGCGGGTAGTGCTCGGAGAACCAGTGGTAGTTCGGGCTGTCGTAGTCGCGCCCTTCGCGCAGGGCGATGAGGAACCCGGCCAGGTGGCCATCGATCTCGGCCACGCGGAAATAGTCCGCGTGTTCGTAGAAGTAGCGCAGCTGTGCCGCGTCCAGGGCGAGGATGGTGCGGCCGGCGGCGTTGTTGAGCGCCAGTACGGCATCCAGGTCGTGCTCGCGCACGTCGCGGATGGCAAGGGCCATTCGTTGCTCCGCTTTGTGTGGTTCGAGTGACAAGACCGTTGGATCGGCCCCGCGGTGACGGCGCATTATGACATGCGTCAAGCACTCGGACATATCACGGCGCACCATGTAAAACCTTTGTAAAGCGCCAGCCGTCGTGCCTTTCGGCAGGGGCGGGATAGTGACTTCTCACGCATTGCACCACGCCTGCGGGTAGCTAATGATGCGCACATGTCCTGGTCAAACATTAATCACATCCGGCTGCTCCGGTACGCCGGTCTGACGACGTACCTGTGCGTGGCCCTGCCGTTGCTGCCCGGCAGCTGGAGCCTTGCCCAGGTCAACTCCTGGTGGAGCGATCCGGACATCTCCGGCTGGATCTTTTCCTATCTGATGTTTGGCGTCACCTACGTGCTGCTGACGCGCCGTTCCACGCTCAACCGGCAGGCCGGCCTGCCGCCGCTCAGCCGGATGATCGGCCTGGTGGTGCTCACCGGGTCGGCCATCGCCATGGGCTGGTTCAGCCAGAGCGGCCTGTCGGCCATGCTGATGCTGGTCATCGCCGTGGTGCTGCCGTGGCAGCTGCCGGTGGGGGCGGGGCTGGCCTGGATGCTGGCGCAGAACCTGATGCTCATCCCCATCATCGCCAGCTACAAGGGCTGGACCACGGTGACGGCGATCCTGCAGGTCTGCATGTACCTGGGCATTTCGGCCCTGGTGTTCTTCACCTCCATGATCGCCAGCCTGCAGGCGGAGGAGCGCGAGGCGCAGCGCCGGCTCAATTCCGAGCTGCGCGCCACGCGCGCGCTGCTGGCCGAGTCCACCCGCATCGCCGAGCGCATGCGCATCGCCCGCGACCTGCACGACCTGGTCGGCCATCACCTGACGGCGCTGAGCCTGAACCTGGAAGTGGCCAGCCACCTGGTCAACGCGCAGGCGGCCGAGCACGTGCAGAAGGCCCAGGTCACCGCCAAGCACCTGCTGTCGGACGTGCGCGAAGTAGTGAGCGAGCTGCGCCAGGACGATGCCATCGACCTGACGCTCGCCCTGCGCAGCCTGACCGAAGGTGTGCCGGGCCTGAGCGTGCACATGCAGACGCCGCCGCGCTTCAGCGTGGAAGACCCGCGCCGCGCCCAGGTGCTGTTGCGCTGCGCGCAGGAGATCATCACCAATACCGCGCGCCATGCCGGCGCGCGCAATCTGTGGCTGCGCTTCGATTACGTCAACGCCAACCTGCTGGAGCTGTACGCCCGCGACGATGGGCGCGGGGCGGCGAATTTCCGGCCGGGCAACGGCCTGTCGGGCATGCGCGAGCGCCTGGCCGAGTTCGAGGGCAGCGTGACGGTGGATTCAGCCATGGAGCAGGGTTTCGCGCTCAACGTGCGGCTGCCGCTGGGCGAGGTTCCGGAGCTTGCGCATACGCCGTCCCGGTTCGAACCTCCGGCGCTGGGCATGCTGTAGGCTTGTTGGAGGGTCGTGTAAACATGTGTGGCTTGGATTGCCGCATCGTTCTTCCCCGTTGGCCGCGGGCATCGCACGTTGGCCACTCACGTTTCGAGGATTCGCGATGATTTCCGTCTGTCTCGTTGACGACCAGAACCTGGTTCGCCAGGGCGTCCGTTCACTGTTGGACCTGGCGGAGGACATCCGCGTGGTGGCCGAGTGCGCCGATGGCGCCCAGGCCGTGCAGGACATTCCGCGGGTGAAGCCCGACGTGGTGCTGCTGGACCTGCGCATGCCCAACATGAGCGGCCTGGAAGTGCTGCAGGCGCTGTCCGCCCGCAACGAATTGCCGCCCACCATCATTCTCACCACCTTCGACGACGACCAGCTGGTGCTGCAGGGCCTCAAGGCCGGCGCCCGCGGCTACCTGCTCAAGGACGTCTCGCTGGAGCAGCTGGTGGAAGCCGTCCGCACCGTCGCCGCCGGTGGTTCGCTGGTCGCCCCCATGGTCACGCAGCGCCTGCTGGCCGGCGTGGGCCGCATGCAGAACCAGTTCACCAGCCTGGAGCAGCCCGACCCCCTGACCGAGCGCGAGACCGAGATCCTGCGCCTGCTGTCCGGCGGCTATAGCAACAAGGAGATCGCCAACTCCTTGAAAGTGGCGGAGGGAACGGTGAAGAACCACGTTTCCAACATCCTCTCCAAGCTGGGCGTGCGCGACCGCACGCGCGCCGTGCTGAAGGCGCTGGAGCTGGGCATCGTCTGACCGACGGGCTTTGCCCCGCGGGGCCTTGCGTGGCGCCATTCGCGGGCGTCTGGAAGGCCCCCGTCGGGCAGTCTTTACGGCTGGATAGCGTTCGGGCGCGCGAGCAAGTAGTATCGGTGGCTTCGGCGCTGGCCGACCCCCGTTCATGCAGTGATTCTTCGGGAATCTCCCGTGGCGGGCCGGTCTCCGGCGACTGCCCTTGTGCCGTATACAGAGAGACGTGCGGAGAATCCCGGAATGATGCGTGTTCTTGAATTTATTGTTGCCCTGATCATTGTCGCGGTCGCGGCAGTGGTGGTGGGCGTGGTGATGCCCGGCAACGGTCATATCGAACGATCGTTGGTCATCGGCAAGGACATGCGTCAGGTCTATGACGTGCTGAGCAACTACCGCCGCTTCCCGGAGTATTCCGAGCAGCGCGATGCCGACCGCAACATCAAGTTCGACTTCTCCGGCAAGGCCTATGGTCCGGGCGCCGAGATCAGCTGGGCCAGCGACGACGGCAAGGTCGGCAATGGCAAGTTCACCATCGCCTCGGCCGATCCGAGCTTCGACAAGGTCGACTCGACCGCCAAGAAGGCCACCATCGTGTGGAACGTCGACAACGACTGGCGCGGCAACGACAAGCACTTCACCATCGACCTGGAACGCAACGGCAGCCGCGGCCAGCTCACCAAGGTGACCTGGTCGTATGACGTCGACTACGGCTGGAACCTGATCAACCGCTATTCCAACCTCTACATCCATGGCGACCCGGACGTGTTCGTCCAGGCCACCCTGAACAACCTGCAGAACGTGCTGGCCGGCGTGCAGAACGTCGACTACACCAAGCTGATCCCGTACATCGAGCAGACCCAGCCGACCCCGGTGCTGGTGGTCTCCACCTCGATCGAGCGCAAGGGCGGCCTCGAGGCCCTCGATGACGCCACCAACAAGGCCATCGGCCAGATCCAGGCAGCCGCCAAGAAGCTGGGCGTGAGCACCACCGGTCCGCGCATCATCTACACCACCAACTACGGCGACCAGACCTACACCTTCGACGTGGCCATGCCGATCAGCGCCACCAGCCTGACCGTCGCCGGCCAGAGCGTGGAACTGGCCGCCGCCAAGTCGCCCGACCTGAATGCGCCGGCTTCCGCCAGCACCAGCGGCGACGCCGCCAATGCCAACGCCGGTGGCGACAACGCTCCGGGCGGCCATGACCGCTTCGGCCGCCTGATCGTCGACAACGACGTGCGTGCCTTCCTCGCCTTCGGTGGCCCGGCCCTCAAGGCCGTGTGGAACGGCACCGCCGCCGGCGTGCCGCAGACCCGCGACCTGATGAAGGCCTACGCCCAGACCCACGGCTACAAGTTCGACGAAGTGGTGAACCGCTTCTACGACATCGAAGCCAAGCCGGAAGTGAAGCAGGGCGACGAAGTGAAGCAGTACGCCGAGTACGACGTGTACCTGCCGCTGAGCTGGGCTCCGGACCAGACCCCGGAACAGGCTGCCGGCATCAAGCCGCCGACGCTGGACGATGGCAGCGAGCAGGCTCCGGCCTCCTCGGGCACCGCCGCCGCTCCGGCCAGCGCCGCCAGCACCGGCAAGTAAGTCGCCCCGGCGACATGCATCGGAAAGGCCCTTCCTCGCGAAGGGCCTTTTCATTTGCGGGCCCTGGATCGCCCGGTTCCGGCGAACTTTTCGGTTACAGTGCGGGTCGACCTTGCTGGCTTCGCCCGCACGTCGCGCGCAGCACATGCACGCCACCGACTCCACAGGACATGATCGAAACCGAACAGCTCACCCGCCGCTATGGCGCCCTCACGGCCGTGGACTCGCTGAGCTTCCGCGCCGAACCGGGACAGGTGCTCGGCCTTCTGGGCCCCAATGGCGCCGGCAAGACCACCGCCATGCGCATGATCGCCGGTTTCCTCGCGCCCAGCTCCGGCACCGCGCGCGTGTGCGGCTACGACGTGCGCAAGGAACCGCTGAAGGCGAAGCGCGCGCTGGGCTATCTGCCCGAAGGCGCGCCCAGCTACGGCGAGCTGACCGTGCGCGAGTTCCTTACCTTCATCATCCGCATGCGCGGGCTGCAGCGCGACGAAGGCGCGCGGCGCTTCGAGCGTGTGGTGGGCGGGCTGCAGCTGGAAGGCGTGCTCGACCAGTGCATCGACACCTTGTCCAAGGGCCTCAAGCGCCGCGTGGGCCTGGCGCAGGCCATCGTGCACAACCCGCAGGTGTTGATGCTGGACGAACCCACCGACGGCCTCGATCCGAACCAGAAGCACACCGTGCGGCAACTCATCGACCAGATGGCGCGCGATCGCACCATCCTCATCTCCACGCATCTGCTGGAAGAAGTGCACGCGCTGTGCAATCGCGTGGTGATCATCGCCAACGGCCGCCTGATGGTGGACGCGACGCCGGCGGAACTCGAATCGCGCTCGCGCTATCACGGCGCGGTGTCGTTCAGCGCGCCGGGCAGCGGCGTATCGCAGGAGATGCTGGGGCGGCTGCCGCAGGTGGCCTCGATCGAGGTCGATCCGATGGATGGCCGCATCACGGTGTTCCCGCGTCCGGGCGAACGCATCCTGGAGCCGGTCGAAACCCTGCTGCGCCAGCAAGGGCTGGAGGTGTCGGAGATCCAGCTGGAACGCGGTCGGCTCGACGAAGTGTTCCGCCAGATCACCACCGGCGCGGAGAACAGGGAATGAGCCCGATCGCAGCGGTGACGCGCCGCGAGTTGCGCAGCTACTTCGTGACGCCCGTGGCGTACGTGTTCCTGGTGATCTTCCTGGTGCTGTCGGGCATCCTCACGTTCTACGCGGGCGATTTCTACGAGCGGAACCAGGCCGATCTGCAGCCGTTCTTCGTGATGCATCCGTGGCTCTACCTCGTGCTGGTGCCCGCGGTATCCATGCGCATGTGGGCGGAGGAGGCCAAGGGCGGCACGCTGGAGCTGTTGCTGAGCCTGCCGCTGACGCTGACGCAGGCGATGCTGGGCAAGTTCTTCGCCGCATGGATCTTCATCGGGCTGGCGCTGGTGCTGACCTTTCCGATCTGGATCACCGTGAACTATCTCGGCTCGCCGGACAACGGCGTGATCCTCGCCGGCTACATCGGCAGCTGGCTGATGGCGGGCGCGTTCCTGGCCATTGGCGCCTGCCTTTCGGCGGTGACGCAAAGCCAGGTGGTGGCGTTCGTGCTCACCCTGGTGGTGTGTTTCCTGCTGATCCTGGTGGGACAGCCGCAGGTCATGGAGTTCTTCCAGGGCGCCTTGCCGCGCAAGCTGGTGAACGCGCTGGCGCACCTGAGCATGGTGCGCCACTTCGAGGCGATTTCCCGCGGCGTGCTGGACCTGCGTGACCTGCTGTACTTCCTGGCCACCATGGCCGCGTGGCTGATTGCCGGCGTGCTCACGCTCGACCTGAAGCGGACGCCATGAGCATGAAGCGCATCCATTTCAGCCGCCGTGCCGTGTTGCTGGCCGCGCTCGCCGCGCTGGCCGGGTTGTTCGTCGTGTTCGTGCTCACCAGCAGCCGCTGGCGCATGGGGCGGGTGGACCTGACCTCGGACAAGCTCTACACGCTCACGCCCGGCACGGTCCATATCGTGGAAGGGCTGCACGCGCCGCTGCGCTTGACGCTGTATTTCTCTAGCCACGCCACCCGCGACATGCCGCAGTGGCGCAGCTACGAACAGCGCGTGGCCGAGATGCTGCAGGAGATGGTGGCGCGCGCGCATGGGCGGCTGCGACTGCAGATCGTCGATCCCGTACCGTATTCCGACGACGAGGCCAGCGCCGAGGGCTATGGCTTGTCGCCGATCAATGGCGGCACCAATGGCGAGCGCGTGTTCTTCGGCCTGGTAGGCAGCACGCTGCCCGGCGATGCCGACGGCGGCGAGACCAGCCACCTGCCCAAGCGGGTGCAGGCGATTCCGCTGTTCGACCCCTCGCGCGAAACCTTTCTCGAATACGACATCGCCAAGCTGCTCTACGAGCTGGACCAGCCGTCGAAGCCGCACATCGGCCTGATCAGCAGCCTGCCGGTGCAGGGCAATCCGGTGATCGGCGAAGAGCCCTGGACAGTCATGCGCCAGCTGGGGCAGCAGTTCGACGTCCGCACGCTCGATCCGTCCAGGCTCAAGCACATCGACAGCGACATCAAGGCGCTGCTGGTGATCCATCCCAAGCACCTGCCGGCGGATGCGCTGTACGCCATCGACCAGTACGTGCTCAACGGCGGGCACCTGGTGGTTTTCGTGGACCCCGTGGCCGAGATGGACAACACGCCGTTCGTCGACAGCAACGGCGTCACCGACGATCACAACTCCAACCTGTCGCGGCTGTTCAACGCCTGGGGCGTGCTGTACGACCCACAGAAAGTCGTGCTCGACCGCTCGCGCGCCTTGCGCATCGAGCTGGCGGACAACAGTTCCAGCAATCACCCGGCCATGCTGGGCCTGGGGCAGCAGGAGCTCAATCACGACGACGTGATCACCGCCAGCCTGCAGCGCATCAACGTGTCCAGCGTGGGCTATTTCGACTTGGCGCCGGGCACGCTCTCGCGCCTCACGCCGCTGCTGCAGTCGACCACCGACGCCGAGGTGGTGCCCAGCCAGCGCGTGCGCGAATCGATCAACAACCCGGCGGCCTTGCTGGAGAGCTACAAGCCGGACAACACCCATTACGTCATTGCCGCGCGTGTGCGCGGGCCCTTCGCCAGCGCCTTCCCCGAGCATGCGGGTGACAAGGGATATCGGGCGAGCGCGGACGGCAATGCCGAGGTGATCCTGGTTGCGGACACCGATCTGCTGAGCGACCGCCTGTGGGTGTCCTACGCGCAGAGCCTGCTGGGCCAGCCGCAGCTGAGCGCGATCGCCAACAACGGCGATCTGGTCACCAATATCGCGGACAACCTGAGCGGCTCGTCCGCGCTATTGTCGATCCATGGCCGCGTGAGTTCGCAGAGGCCGTTCACGCGCGTGCTGGCCTTGCGCGGCGCGGCCGACCAGAAGTTCCTGGCCAAGATGCAGGAGCTGCAGCGCGAGCTGACCGTGACGCGCACGCGCCTGAGCGAACTGCAGCCGGCCAAGGCCAGCGGGCGGGGCGATTCCACCACGCCGGAACAGCGCGCGGAAATCGAGCAGTTCCTGCAGCGCCAGCTGGAGGTCAACAAGGAGCTGCGCGATGTGCAGCACCAGTTCAACGCCGACATCGACGCGCTGGGCCTGCGCCTGAAGTTCATCAACATCGTGCTGGTGCCGGCCCTGGTCACCCTGGTGGGCCTGCTCTATGGATGGCGTCGTTCGCGGCGCAATCGCCGGCGGCGTGCGTGAGTTTTTGCGCGGGCGGTGATGTGTCGCAGGCACGTGCCTTGGGCACGTCCGCGCGGCGTATGATGGGCGTTCGCCGCTGACCGGGGGCAGGTCTGTTCGATGATGGCAAGCGTGCTCAAGTGGATCGTGCCCTGGGAGTTCTCCTGGGTTTTCCTGCTGTCCTTCGTCGCCTTCGGCGTGCTCTATGTCCGCGGCTGCCGTCGCCTGCACGTGAGCGCGGGCCGACGCCTGTCGTTCTGGGTCGGCATGGCGATGATCTACGTGTCCCTGCACACGTACCTGGATTATTTCTTCGAGCATGAGTTCTTCATGCATCGCATCCAGCAGATCGTGCTGCACCATCTGGCGCCGCTGCTGATCATCGCTTCGTATCCGGGCACGGTGCTGCACAAGGGGCTGCCGTTCCGCTGGCGCCTGCGCCTGTTGCGGCCGGTGCGGCGTTCGTGGCCGTGGCGAGCGGCGAGCGCGGTGTGGTGCAACCCGGCGGTGGCCACGGTGGTGTTCGTGGCCTTCATCCTGATGTGGCTGGTGCCGTCCATGCAGACGCTGGCGATGCTGGACTGGCGTGTCTACCGCTTCATGAACTGGTCGATGCTGGCGAGCGGGTTCACCTACTGGTGGCTGGTGCTCGACCATCGCCCGCGTCCGCCGGGCCGCATGACGCCTGGCCTGCGCGTGCTGTCGCCGGGCATCACCATGACGCCGCAGATCCTGGCCGGCGCCATCGTGACGTTCTCCAAGCAGGACCTGTATCCCATCTTCGAAATCTGCGGCCGCGCGTTCACCTTCAACGTGCTGACGGCGCAGCTGGTGGGCGGCGTGATCATGTGGGTGCCGGCGGCGCTGATCGAATCCGCCGGCGGACTGCTGGCCATGCGCCAATGGCTGCGCCTCTCGCGCAGCGGACGCATCCGCCGCAAGCCGTGGCCGGCGCGTCGCTCCCCGGCGACCGTGCAGCAGTGAACGAGTAAAACGTCGGCGTCAGTCGCTCGCGCTGGTGGCGTTGGCGGGACGCGCGACAAAATCGGCGTCCAGCGTGCTGCCATCGCTGAAAGTAAGCGTGACCTTGACCTTGTCGCCGACATTCACCGGCGCCGTGGCCTGCATCAGCATCAGGTGGTAGCCGCCCGGTGACAGTTCCGCCTTGCCATGCGCAGGCACTGGCAGTTCGTCGACCATCGCCATGCGGCTGACGCCGCCTTCCGCGCTGCTCTTGTGCAGCATGGCGCTGCCGTAACGCGCGCTGCGCGCGCCACGCAAAAGGGCGGGCTGGTCGCCGGTGTTTTCCAGCGTGACGTAGGCGCCGGCCGGAAGATCGCCCGGCAGCACGCGTATCCAGGCCTGGCTTGCGCGGATGTGTTCGGCTTCCGTCGCGTGCGCGGCGAAGGCGGCCAGCAGGCCGGCGGCAAGCAGGGGCAGGGTGCGGGTAACGCGAAAGTTCATGATGGGCTTCCCAGGCTCAGCAGCAGGTGCAGGTCGTGGACCATGTCGTCCTGCGAGTTGCTCGGCGTGGCGAGCAGGCGCGCCTTGCCCTTGCCGTCGAACACGTAGATGGCCGAGCTGTGGCTGACCTCGTATTGCCCGTCGGCGCGATCGGGCTCGCGGGTGAAGGCGGAACGGTAGCGCTTGCTCAGCGCCTCGATGTCGCGCGCCGGGCCCGACAGTCCCACCGCGCGCGGATCGAAGGCATTGACGTAGGCATGCATGACCTCGGGCGTGTCGCGCGCCGGGTCCACGCTGACGAACAGGATGCGTGCGCCGTCGGCCAGCGGCCCCAGCCGCTGCATCACCACGTGGAGCTGGGCCAGGGTCAGCGGGCAGACGTCCGGGCAGTGCGTGTAGCCGAAATACAGCAGCACGACCTTGCCGCGATAGTCCTGCGCGCCGACGCGCTTGCCGTGGTCGTCGACCAGCTGGAAATCCAGGTCGGGCATGTGGTCGGACACATTGGTGAGCCTCCACTCGATGCCATCGTCGCGATGGCAACCGGCGAGCAGCAGCACGCCCAGCGTCAGCATCAAGAGCATCAGCCAGCGGCGGCTGCGACAAAGCTTCATGCGAGAATCGATGGGAATCATCGCATCAGCATACGACACTGGCTGCCCGGTCGGAGCCCTGCCACACGAGGACCCACGCCCATGCGACAACCTGCCTTCGCCACCGGCCTGCTGGTCGGCCTGACCGGCGCCAGCGCGGTCGCGTTCGGCGCTTTCGGAGCGCACGCCCTGCGCGGCGTGCTCGATGCACGCGGTATCGAACTCTGGCACACGGCCGTGAGTTACCACTTCTGGCATGCGCTTGCGCTTGCCTTGACCGTGGTGGAGACCAAGGGACGTGCCGCGAGCGTTGCCGTGATCGCCTACGTCATCGGCATCGTGGTTTTTTCAGGCAGCCTTTATGCGCTGGCCCTTGGCGCGCCGCGCTGGTTCGGCGCGATCACGCCGGTGGGCGGCGTCACCTTCATCGTCGGCTGGATCGCGCTGGGCATCGGGCTGGCGGGGCGCGCCAGCCACGACGGATCCTGAGGGGACTCAGGCCCGATCCACCCGCGCTGCATAGCAGCCCGGCCGCGCCATGTGGATATGCAGATAAGCGACGCTGTCGTCCGCGAACAGGCGGTCGATCAGCGGTTCCAGCGCCGTACCCTGGACCACGTCCGCGTCGCGCAACATGCCTCGTTCGTCGAAGCCGCGCACGGACAGCAGGCGACGACGCAACTGGTCGGGCACTTCGTCGATGCGGTCGTATTGCTCTTCGCCCTCGCGGATGTAGATGGCGTGGGTGGAGCGGAACGGCGAATCCGCCGGCTGGTGTTCGTAGTTGAGCAGGATCAGCGATTGCCCCAGCTCGGCATCGGTCAGGCTGATGCGGCAGGGATAGCCGTGGGCATCGTCGGCGGTCACGCGCACGGCGCGCCGTTCGGCAAGCGCCTGGTCGGACAATGTGAACAGTTCGGCAAACGGTTCGGCGGGAAGGCCGGAGATACGGAAGTGCATGGCGGAAGCTCCGTGGGTTCGATGGCCCAGCTTCCCGCGAGTCCAGAACGGCAACCATCCGGATCTTGCGCCTTTGTTCAGTCCACGCGGAACACCTGGACGGATTCGCATTCGGGGCAGCGATAGCTGCGCAGTTCCGTGTTCCGTTCCTCGGCCCATTTGCGCGCCTCGGCCGGCAGCGTCTTGTGGGCTTCCATCTCGACTCTCTCGCCTGCGCGCTGGCAGGTATCGCAGAGGACGGGACCTTCGGGGAGCGGCTGATACTCGGGGTTCTTGTCCATGGTGGTTCTCCGGAGCGGACGAGTCGCGGAGAAATCACGCTAGCGCCGGTGTCGTGCAGGTCGTGTCGAATCGGCATGAATGCTCGGCGCGCGACACACGCTTAATCCGGCTCGTCGTCCTGCACGGGTTCGGACGTGCCGCGTTTCAGACGCCCTTGCTTGCGCAGCGCCTCGCGCAGGACGAATTCGATCTGCGCGTTCACGCTGCGCAGATCGTCGTCGGCCCAGCGCTGCATGGCTTCAAGTACCGCAGCGCTGATGCGTAAGGGATACGCCTTTTTTTCAGCCGCCATAGAGCGTGCCGGTATTCACCACCGGTTGCGTGGCGCGATCGCCGCACAGCACCACCAGCAGGTTGCTGACCATGGCGGCCCGGCGTTCCTCGTCCAGTTCCACGACGCCTTGCGACTTGAGCCGGTCGAGCGCCATGGCGACCATGCCCACCGCGCCTTCGACGATGCGCTCGCGGGCGGCGACGATGGCGTTGGCCTGCTGGCGCTGCAGCATGGCCTGGGCAATTTCCTGCGCGTAGGCGAGATGGCTGATGCGCGCCTCGACCACGCGTACGCCGGCCTTGTCCAGTCGCGCCTGGATTTCGTCGCGCAGGTGGTTGTTGATTACTTCACCGTGGCTGCGCAGGGCGGGCTTGCCATCGTCGTGCGCGTCGTAGGGGTAGTTCTGCGCCATCTGGCGCAGCGCCGATTCGCTCTGGATGGTGACGAAGTTTTCGTAGTCGTCCACGCAGAACACGGCTTCGGCGGTGTCGATGACCTGCCAGACCACCACGGCGGCGATCTCGATGGGGTTGCCGTCGCTGTCGTTGACCTTGAGCTTGCCGCTTTCGAAGTTGCGCACGCGCAGCGACACGCGGCGGCGGGTGCAGAACGGGTTGGTCCAGCGTAGGCCTTCCTCGCGCACGGTGCCGTGGTACTTGCCGAACAGCTGCAGCACTTGGCCTTCGTTGGGCGCCACCTGGAAGAAGCCCTTGGCCATGAACGCGGTGAGCACGTGAATGGCGACGCCCAGCGCCACCAGCGAGGGGTGTTGGGTGAGCAGGGCGTAGCCCTCGCAGGCCAGGCCAAGCAGGGCGAGAAAGATGACGAGTGCGGCGGTCGGAATGCCGGCGGCCGAAAAGCCTTGCTGTTCGTTCATGGTGGGTCCTCCCTGGGTGCAAAGATTAGATATCAATTTGATATCTAACTTCAAGGGGTCACCAATCCCGGGCAGCCACGGCGCCACGCAGCACGGAAGGGGCCAGTTCCTGCGCCGGCGCGACCTGGGCGATGCGCATCTGGCCGAAGAGGTTGGACAGGTTGGCGAAGTGCCAGGGGTCGCCGTCGCCGGTATCCAGCGCGATATGCGCGCTGTCGAAGTGGCCGAGCGCGGCGTCGAAGCTTTGCCAACGGCCATCCACCCAGGCCTCGACCCAGGCATGCGGCACGAACACGCGGGAACTGCCGGCATAGCTGTCGACATAGACCATGCCGGTGACCACCCGCGCCGGAATCCCCTGCGCGCGCGCCAGCGCTGCCAGCAGCACGGCGTATCCCTTGCAGTCGCCTTGGCGGGTGTGCAGCACTTCGAGCGCGGATGCGTAGCCTTCGTTGCCGCGATGTCCATTGAGGTAGCCGCTGGTGAACAGGCGCAGCCGCTCCATCTTCCGCAGGTCGTCGCCGGTGCCTGCCGCCCTGGCTGCCAGCGCGCGCAGTTCGGGCGCGTTGGACTGCAGCCAGGGGTTGGCCTCCATGTCCTGCGCGGTCGGCGCCGGTTGGCCGCCCGCGAGCGCCGGACCCACCTCGACCAGCCAGTCGCCATGCCCGAGCGCGTACACCCGCTGCTCGTCGGTGGCGACGACGGGCCGGGCGCTGTCGTCGCTGGCGTGGATGACATAGCGCAGGGCGCCGTTGCGCATCGAGCGGGACACCGCCTCCGGCGAGTCGATCATCGCCGCGCGCAGCATGTCGATGTCCTGCACCGGCGCCATGGCACAGGCTTGGCTGCAGGCCAGCATGTCCAGTTCGTGGCCCAGCATCTGCAGCGTGCCCTTGCGGGTTTCGCCCTGCGCATCGACCCACAGATCCATGCGCTGCACGCCGCGGGCGGTTTGCAGTTCCTCGCGCTGGTGGTTGAGCTGTTCCGGCCCGTCGGGTAGCGCCACGCGTTCGTCGCCGAGCACTTCGATGTCCACGGCGGCCACATCCTGGCTGGCGGGGTCGAACAGATTCAGCCGATAGTGCCCGGCGTGGCGGGCGGCGTTCGCCATGGCTTGCCGCTGGCCGTCGCTGAGCAGGGCGCCGGTGGGCCATGACAAGGTGTGCTCGCTACGGAGCCCGGCCACGGTGGCGGTCACGCTGTAGTTGCCGTCGGGCTGGCGCCGCCCGTCGATGATGCTGTCGGCGGCCGACAGTGTGCTTTTCGCGTAGAAGCCGAGCGGCTGGCCGTCCAGGGTTTCCACGCTGCGGGTCAGCACCGCCATGGGTGTGATCCTGCCGCTGCGTTCCAGCACGATCTGCAGGTCTTGCGTGGTCGTCACCACGTTGCCGTCGCGGGCCCTGTCGATGCGCAGGTGGCCGATCCGGCGGCCGCCCAGCAGCACGGTCATCCACGTGGTTTGCACCGCAGGCGCGCCCTCCTGCGCCCGCGCAAACACAGCGGGAGAGGGGCTCAACGCGAGAGCCATCGCCAGCACGGCGGGCCACTTGCGCATGGGGGTCGCTCCGTGGGGACGGTGACACCTGCAGTCAACGCCGGTCCACGTGGTTCGTCAATGGAATCTGCGTGATGACGGCATGACGCGCTGTACCGATGGCCGCTTACAATGGCGCTTTGCCACCTCCGGGGAGACACCGATGAAGCCGTTTGGCACGCCTTATTCCGATCATGCGCTGCGCGTGCTGCTGCTGGGTTCGGGGGAGCTGGGCAAGGAAGTGGCGATCGAGCTGCAGCGCTATGCGGTGGAGGTGATCGCGGTTGATCGCTACGCCGATGCGCCGGCCATGCAGGTGGCGCATCGCAGCCACGTCATCGACATGCTGGACGGAGCCACGCTGCGCGCCGTCATCGAACAGGAAAAACCGGATCTCGTGGTGCCGGAGATCGAGGCCATCCACACGCCGACGCTGGTCGAGCTGGAGCAGGCAGGCCTGCGCGTCATTCCCACCGCGCGCGCGGCATGGCTCACCATGGACCGCGAGGGCATCCGACGCCTCGCCGCGGAAGAACTGAAACTGCCCACCTCGCGCTACCGCTTCTGCGACACCGAGGCAGACTACCGCGATGCCGTGGCGTCCATCGGCCTGCCGTTCGTCATCAAGCCGGTGATGAGTTCCTCCGGCAAGGGACAGAGCGTGGTGCGCGAGGAGGGTGAACTGCAGCACGCCTGGGACTACGCGCAATCCGGCGGGCGCGCGGGCAAGGGGCGCGTGATCGTCGAAGGCTTTGTCGACTTCGACTACGAGATTACCCTGCTTACCGTGCGCCACAAGGAGGGCGTCAGCTTCTGCGCGCCCATCGGCCATCGCCAGGAAGACGGCGACTATCGCGAATCCTGGCAGCCGCAGCCCATGAGCCCGGTCGCCCTGGCAGAGGCGCAGCGACAGGCGGAGGCCATCACCGGCGCACTGGGCGGCTGGGGCGTGTTTGGCGTGGAGTTCTTCGTCAAGGGCGACAGCGTGATCTTCTCGGAAGTGAGCCCGCGTCCGCACGATACGGGCCTAGTGACCCTGGTGTCGCAAGACCTTTCGGAGTTCGCGCTGCATGCGCGCGCCATCCTTGGCCTGCCGATTCCGGCGATTCGCCAGCTGGGTCCGTCCGCGTCGTGCGCGGTGCTGGTGGAAGGCGAGGGCGCGGCGCCGCGCTACCACGGCGTGGCCGATGCTCTGAAGGAATCGGACACGCAGCTGCGCATCTTCGGCAAACCGACCGTGAAAGGCCGCCGCCGCATGGCCGTCACCCTGGCGCGCGATGAAAGCGTGGAAGCGGCCAAGGCCAAGGCCATCCGCGCGGCGAAGGCCTTGCGCATCGAACTTTGAGGTTGGCTTCCTCGCCCCGTTGGCGCGAGGATGGCACGAATCCGGCGCATCGCCGCTGGCGAACGGATTGAACGCGCCTGTCGCAACAGATCACCACTGGAGGTAAGGATGGAACCGTCGGGATTCGCGCATTGGCTGGTCGTTGTCGTCGAGACGTTCGCCGCCCTGTTTTTGCTGCTACTGGCGCTGCTGGTGGTGGTCATCGGCGTGGTCTGGCTGGTGGACCGCAACCAGACCAGCAACTCGGTGCTGCGCAACTTCCCGGTCATCGGCCACTTCCGCTACTGGTTCCTGCACCTGGGCGAATTCTTCCGCCAGTACCTGTATTCCAGTGACCGCGAGGAGCTGCCGTTCAATCGCGCGCAGCGCACGTGGGTGTATCGCGCGGCCAAGAACGTGGATAACACCAATTCCTTTGGTTCCACGCGCGACCTGCGCGGCGAGGGCGTGCCGTTCTTTGTCAACGCGCCGTTTCCCGCGCTGGGCGACCGGCACGTCAAGCCGTTGCCGGTCACGCTGGGGCCGTACTCGCGCGAACCGTACCAGCACGCGGCGTTCTTCAATATCTCGGCGATGAGTTTCGGCGCGCTGTCGGCACCGGCGGTGCGCGCCCTGTCGCACGGCGCCAAGAAGGCCGGCATCTGGATGGATACGGGTGAAGGCGGCCTGGCGCCGTATCACCTGGAAGGCGGCTGCGACATCATCTTCGAGATCGGCACCGCCAAGTACGGCGTGCGCACGCCCGACGGCAAGCTCGACGACAACAAGCTGTTGGCGATCTGCGCGCATCCGCAGGTGAAGATGGTCAGCATCAAGCTGGGGCAGGGCGCCAAGCCCGGCATGGGCGGTCTGCTGCCGGCGGCGAAGGTGACGCCGGAAATTGCCGAGATCCGCGGCATTCCCGTGGGCGAGGATTCGCAGAGCCCCAACCGCCACCTGGATATCGGCAACGTGCAGGAGCTGATGGACGCCATCCATCACATCCGCGAACTCACCGGCAAGCCGGTGGGTTTCAAGGCGGTGTTCGGCGGCGTCGACTGGATCGTCGACCTGTGCGAGGAAGTGAAAAAGCGCGGCATCGAAAGCGCGCCGGACTTCATCATCGTCGACGGTTCGGAAGGCGGCACCGGCGCCGCACCACAAACGCTGATGGAAGGCGTGGGCCTGCCGCTGCACGAGGCCTTGCCCGCGCTGGTGGACCTGCTGGTGGTGAAGGGCCTGCGCGACCGCATCAAGGTGATCTGCTCGGGCAAGTGCATCACCGCTTATGACGTGGCGTGGGCGCTGTCGATGGGCGCGGACTTCGTCAACTCCGCACGCGGCTTCATGCTGGCGCTGGGCTGCATCCAGTCGCTGCAATGCAACCGCAATACGTGCCCCACCGGCATCACCACGCAGAATCCCAAGCTGCAGCGTGGCCTGGTGGTGGCGGACAAGAGCGAGCGCGTGGCCAATTACGCCACCAATGTGATGCACGAGGTCGGCATCATCGCGCACAGCTGCGGCGTCGACGAACCGCGCCAGCTCAATCGCGAGCATTGCCGCGTGGTAGGCGATGACGGCATCTCCGTGCCGCTGGTGAAGCTGTATCCGTATCCCGTCGTGCCCAGGGAACAGGCGCTGCAGGATTGATCGATCGAGAGCCGGCGATACGCCGGCTCTTTGCTATGTGGTGTCGACAGGGGCGCGTGCGGCCCTGCGTGCCTCAGGGATCCGCCATCTCCGCCCAGCCTTCGCTGGTGCGTATCTGCAGCGGGCGGAACTTGCGCTTGTAATCCATTTTCGGGTGTCCCGCGATCCAGAAGCCCAGGTAGATCCACGGCAGTCCGCGGCGCTTGGCGAGCGCGACCTGCTGCAGGATGGCGAAGGTGCCCAGGCTGCGCGCCGTTTCGTCGGGGTCGTAGAAGGTGTAGACGGCCGAAAGACCCTGCTGGCACACGTCGGTGACCGCGACGCCGAGCAGGCGCGAGCCCTGGCGGAACTCCAGGAACATCGTGGGGCTCCACGGCGCGGTCAGGAAGCGGCGGAAGTCGCTGGCGTCGGCCTCGTCCATGCCGCCGCCGGGGTGGCGTTGGCGCAGGTAGCGCTCATAGAGCGCGTGGCGCTCCGTGTTGTAGCCGGCCATCGACTCGATGACGCGCAGGTCTTCGTTGCGTTTCAGGCAGCGGCGCTGGCTGCGGTCCGGCGTGAAGCGCTCCACATCGATGCGGCACGGCGTGCACGCCCGGCAGTTGGTGCAATAGGGGTAGTAGAGGTGCCCGCCCGCGCGTCGGAAGCCGCGCTCCAGCGCCGGGCCGTACAGCTGGTCCAACTGCGGCGCGGCCGGATCGATCACGAGGTTCTGTGCCGTGCGCTCGGCAAAATAGCCGCAGGCGTGCGGCAGGGTCTGGAAGAGGCGGACACGATCAGAGCGCATGGCCTGATTCTATGTCCGGTTTGGCTCACTGTGTCACTAGCTGAAATGTGATAAGCGCTCCTGGCGGTTGCCCGCCGGGCTTGGCGCCTGTTCAAAATCTCGTATAAGCGCCGAATTCCCTCACCGTCATTCCGGCGAAAGCCGGAATCCAGCGACTTTACGTTCTGCGAGAGGGCTAAAAGGCACTGGATGACCAGCCTAGCGGCTGTTGAAGAGCGCCTCCCGCTTTTGCCGGAATGACGGTGAGGGGTATAAGCGCTTGCGCGAGGTTTTCGCTCTTAGATGACGCCCATATACCGCAGCATCAGGATTACGAAGGCCCCCGCCACGGCCAGCATGACGATGCGGCGCATCCGGGTGGCGACGCTCTGGCGCCTCATTTCCGGCGTGGGGTTGCGGGCCATGGCCAGTTCCTCGCCATGGCGGACCACCGGCTCGATGCCCAGCTCCTTGAGCAGGGCGCGGGCGCGCGTGTAGTCGTCCGCGCGGGTCACCCAGACCTGGGCCCAGTTGTTCCGGTTCTCGTTGCGCTGCGAGTAGCTGAAGCGCTGGTAGCTGGGGCGCCGGTAGTTGGAGCGGTTCTCGATGGTGCACTCGATGCCCTGCTCGGCCAGCAGCGCGGCGACGCGGTCGATGTTTTCCTGGCGGGGCGAGGTGTAGAGCTGACGCATGGAGAAACCTTGGGTTCACGCCGGGCGAATGGGACGGCCGGCGGGCCGTGGGGGCGGCCGACCGTCATGTTACTACGCTGGCCGGGCGGCTCAGCCGCGCAGGCGGATCAGGCCTTCCTGGGCGGTCGAAGCCACCAGGCGGCCGTCGCGGGTGAAGATCTGGCCGCGCGCCAGGCCGCGCGCACCCTGCGCGGTGGGGCTGTCGAAGGAATACAGCAGCCATTCGTCGGTGCGGAACGGACGGTGGAACCACAGCGCGTGGTCCAGGCTCGCCATCTGCACGTTGTGCGTGTAGTACGAGATGCCGTGCGGCAGGGTGGCCGTGCCGATCAGGTTGAAGTCGGAGGCGTAGGCCAGCAGCGAGCGATGCAGCTCCGGCGAATCGCCCACCGGTGCGGTGAGGCGGAACCAAATGTGCTGGATCGGCGGGCGCTTCACCGGGTGCAGCTTGTCCTGCGGCCACACATGGCGGAATTCGAAGGGCGCGTCCACGCCCAGCCAGCGCTGGAGTTTCTCCGGCAGTTTCGCCAGCTGTTCCGGCGCCATGGGCTGCATCGGTGCGATGTCCTCGGGCATGGGCACCTCGGGCATCGAGGACTGATGCTCGAAGCCGGTTTCCGGCACCTGGAACGAAATGGAGCCGTTGAGGATCGGCTGGCCGTGTTGGATCGCCACCACGCGGCGCGAGGAGAACGTGCCGCCGTCGCGCGTGCGCTCCACGCTGTAGACGATGGGCGCGTTGATGTCGCCCGCGCGCAGGAAGTAGGCGTGCAGCGAGTGGGCCTGGCGTTCCGGGTCCACCGTGCGCTGGGCGGCCGACAGCGCCTGCCCCAGCACCTGTCCGCCGAACACGAAATGCGTGCCGATGTCCCGGCTCTGGCCGCGGAAAAGATTGTCCTCGAGGCGCTCGAGCTCGAGCAGGTCGACGAGTTCGCGGACGTTGGTTTCCGTCATGGAAAAAAGCTCGGCGCAGGTAAGAGCCGGCGATTATAGCTGGCGGCCCGCCTGGGCTTCAGTGCCTGGGCGGCAGCATCCGTTCCAGCCCGCTTTCCTCCAGCACCTCGGCCCAGGGGAACAGCGGGCCCGGATCGAGCTTGCGCGGCACGTCCAGCGTGGCGTCATCGGTGGCGGGCAGCCGCGCGGTGTCCAGGTCCTCATGGCCGGCGATCAGCTGCAGGCGGGGGTAATCCCGCTTCAGCTGGGCCAGCAAGGCGTGCAGGGCGGCGATCTGGGCCGGGGTATAGGGCTCGGTCATGGTCTGGCGGCGGGAATCCCACCAGTCGGGGTAGCGACCCAGGTTCACCAGCTCGATGCCGATGGTGTGGGGATTGTGACCACGCACGTGGTTGGCCACCCGGTTGCCGGGCACGTACTGGTGGATGCTGCCGTCGCGGTCGATATAGAAATGCCCGCTGGCGCCCGCGCCGCTGTCATAAAGCACCCGCTCGCCGTACTCGCGCGCGGTGGCCAGGTCGGGCAGCTCGGTGCAGTGGATCACCACCATCTCCACCGCGCTGGCGGGGCGCTCGGGCAGCAGGGAAACGTAGGGCAGGGGCTGGTCGAAGATGTTGAGGGACATGCTGGGCAGTCTATCCGCCGATGCCTCGGGACGTCGCCTGTTACGATGCGCGGCCATACAGACGTTGTTTCGGAGACCGCGATGCGCGGCCAGATCATTCTTTCGCATGGCTCGGACTCCGGTCCAGACGCTACCAAGGTCAGCATCCTGGCCACCTTCGCCGAGTCGCTGGGCTGGAAAACCCAGCGCCCGGACTACCGCACCGATGACCAGCTGGGCTTCGCCGGCGCGATCGACCCGCGCATCCAGCGGCTGCTCTCCGCCATCGACAGCGTGGATGTCCCGCCGGTGCTGGTCGGCTCCAGCATGGGCGCGTTCGTGTCGGGGCTGGCTTCGCTGCAGCGTCCTGTGGCGGGGCTGTTCCTGCTGGCCACGCCCAGCGAGATTCCCGGTTACCGACAGGCCTTCAACCTGGCCGAGGGCGTGCCGACCCTGCTGTACCACGGCTGGCGCGATGACGTGTGCATGCCCGAAGGCATCATCGACTTCGCCGGTCGCCGTCGCCTGCCGCTGATGGTGGTGGACGATGATCACCGCCTGAGCGACAGCGTCGACCGCATCGTCGAACAGTTCGGCCTGTTCCTCGCCGGGCTGGCGGCATGAGCGCGTTCTTCGCGACCTGCCCGAAGGGGCTGGAATACCTGCTGCGCGACGAGCTGGTGCTGCTGGGCGCCGACGACGTGCGCGAGGCGCTGGCCGGCGTGCATTTCTCCGGCACGCTGGAAACCGCCTACCGCGCCTGCCTGTGGTCACGCCTGGCCAGCCGCGTGCTGCTGCCGCTGGCCGAGTTTGATGCCGCGACCGACGATGCGCTTTACGGCGGCGTGCAATCCATCGACTGGTCGAAGCACCTGGGGCCGCACGCCACGCTGGCGGTGGATGCCAACTCGGCGCAGAGCAAGCTGACCCACAGCCAGTTCATCGCCCAGCGCGTGAAGGACGCCATGGTCGACCAGTTCCGCCAGCGCGACGGCTCGCGCCCGGACGTGGATACGGACGAGCCGGACGTGCGCATCAACCTGCGCCTGCGCCGCGACCGTGCCACGCTGTCCATCGACCTCGCCGGCGCGCCGCTGCACCGCCGCGGCTGGCGCGAGCTGCAGGGCGAGGCGCCGCTGAAGGAGAACCTGGCCGCCGCCATGCTGCTGCGCGCGCGCTGGCCGGAGATCTACGCCGAAGGCGGCGCGCTGCTCGATCCCATGTGCGGCTCGGGCACGCTGCTGATCGAAGGCGCGTGGATGGCGGCGGACGTCGCCCCCGGCCTGCACCGCGAGTACTACGGCTTTCTCGGCTGGGCGCAGCACGACATCGCGCTGTGGCGCGGCCTGCTGGAAGAGGCGCGCCAGCGCGCCGACATCGGCCTACGCGCACTGCGGGCCTGCTTCTTCGGCAGCGATGCCGATCCGCGCATGGTGCAGACCGCCAAGCGCAACGCGCAGGAGGCCGGCGTGGCCGGCTTCCTCACGCTGGACAAGCATGACGCCACCCACGTGTCGCCGCCGCCGGGCTATGTCCGCGGCCTGGTCATCACCAATCCTCCGTATGGCGAGCGCCTGGGCGACCGCGGCGAGATGCCCAGGCTGTATCGCGCCATTGGCGAGACCCTGCGCGAACGCTTCGCCGGCTGGCGCGCCGCCGTGCTGGCGGGCGATGCCGAACTGGGCCACGCGATTCCGCTGCGTGCGGAGAAGAAGTACGCCCTCTATAACGGCGCGCTGGAAACCGTGCTGCTGATCTTCGAGCTTCACGCGCGCAGCGAGACGCCTCGCGAAGTGAAACCGCTCTCCGAAGGCGCGCAGATGCTGCGCAATCGCCTGGAGAAGAACCTGCGCCATCTGCGCAAGCGCCTGCAGCGCGAAGGCATCCATTGCTGGCGCGCCTACGACCAGGACCTGCCGGAGTACGCGGCGGCGGTCGACGTCTATGCCGGCGAGAACGACGAGGCTTGGCTGCACGTCCAGGAGTACCGCGCGCCGGCCGAGATTCCGGTGGAAACGGCCCGCCAGCGCCTGCGCGAGATCGTGCGCGTGGCCGGCGAAGTGCTGGGCGTGCCGCGCGAGCGCATCGCGCTGAAGACGCGCGAGCGCGGCAAGGGCGGCTCCAAGTACGGCCAGTTCGACCAGCGCGGCGAGTTCGTGGAGGTCGCCGAGGGCGGCCTGCGTTTCCTGGTCAACCTGACCGATTACCTGGATACGGGCCTGTTCATCGACCACCGCCTGGTGCGCGCCAAGGTGCGCGAGCTGGCTTCCGGGCGCCGCTTCCTCAACCTGTTCGCCTATACCGCCACGGCCAGCGTCTACGCCGCGGCGGGCGGGGCGCGCGACACCACCAGCGTGGACCTGTCGGCCACGTATCTGGACTGGGCCTCCCGCAATCTCGCCCTCAACGGATTCACCGGCGGCAAGCACCGTCTGATGCAGGCCGACGCCATGGCTTTCCTGCGCCAGGAGCGGGAGCGTTACGGGCTGATCTACGTCGACCCGCCGACCTTCTCCAACTCCAAGCGGGCGGAGGATTTCGACGTCCAGCGCGACCATGTCCCGCTGCTGCTGGCCTGCGCGGACCGTCTCAACCGCGATGGCGTCATCGTCTTCTCGAACAACTTCCGGCGCTTCAAGCTGAACCATGAGGCACTGGCGGAGCGGTTCGTGATCGAGGACTGGAGCGCCCCCAGCATCCCCTTCGATTTCACCCGCCGGGCGGACATCCACGGCTGCTGGCTGCTGCGCCTGCACCCGCAGGAAGCGAGCGGGGATTCCCCTTGGGGTGGCAGTGTGAACCACGTCAGGAACCAGGGCAGGCGTTAAGCATCTTCACGCTTTCTACTCAGTCCGGATTCAGCGCGAAAGTCCGAGCATGGACCCCGGCAAAGAGCGATAGAGAGCAAGGTGCCATTTCTCTATCGGAATCAAGCCTCCCTTGGGAGACAACCTCATGAACAAGACCAAGACCTCCATCGTCAAGCGCGTTGCCCTGGCGTCTGCCCTGCTGATCGGCTGCGCAGCCGTCGCACCGGCCTTCGCAGGCCACGTCAGCTTGAATATCGGCGTGGGTCTGCCGGTTTACGGCGGTTATTACGCCGCGCCGGCCCCGGTGGTGTACGCACCGCCTCCGCCGCCGGTGTATTACGCCCCGGCCCCGGTCGTCTACGCGCCGGCCCCGGTGGTGTATCCGGCGGCCACGGTCGTGGTGGGCGGCCACCCGGGCTACTACCACCGCGGCGGCTACTACTATCGCGGCGGTTACCGTTATTACGGTCACTAAGCCCGCGGTAGTTGGTGCAGATGCGACAAAGCCCGGCCTCGTGCCGGGCTTTGTTTTTCGCGCGTTCCACGATGCGCCGCAACAGAAGGCAAGCTGACCGCTGTCAGCCATTCGCCATCTTCGCATCACACGTTTTGAACACCTCGTCCGGCAAGGTGCGCGCATGTTTGGGCGCACTGTTCGCGGTATGAGACATCACGAAGGGACCGGCACCGTCGGCCGCACAGGCGCACCCCGGAGGCGGCGATGACGTTGGCCCAATCGGCCGTGCAAGCCGAGGCGCTGACGCTGCGATTCCGGAGGATCCGCTCCCGCAGCATGGCCCTGTGCGCTTCGCTGACGCCGGAAGACATGATGGTGCAATCCATGCCGGACGCCAGCCCGGCGAAATGGCATCTTGCACACACCACCTGGTTCTTCGAGCGCTTCGTGCTGGAGCGCGATGCTGGCTACCGGTCGCCGCATCCGGAATGGAACGTCCTGTTCAATTCCTACTATCAGGCCGTGGGCCCGATGCACGCGCGCCCGCGCCGCGGGCTGCTCTCGCGCCCCAGCGTTGCGCAGGTGCGGGACTATCGCGAGAAGGTGGACGAGGCCGTGTGCGAATGGCTGTCGCGCGGCGTCGATGCGGCGACGGCGGGTGTGATCGAGCTCGGCCTCGAACACGAGCAGCAGCATCAGGAGCTGCTGCTGACCGACATCAAGCACGCGTTCTTCTGCAATCCGCTGTTGCCTGCCTATACCGCACCGCATGCGTCCTCGGCGGAAGCATCGGTGCCGATGACCTTCATCGCCGGGCGCGAAGGCATCGTCGAGATGGGGCACACCGGTGACGGTTTCGCCTTCGACAACGAGTCGCCGCGCCATCGCGCGCTGTTGCAGCCGCATGCGCTGGCCAACCGCTTGGTGACCAACGCCGAGTTCGCCGAGTTCATCCGCGACGGCGGGTACGACGAACCGTCGCTGTGGTTGTCGGAAGGCTGGGACACCGTGCGCCGTGAGCAATGGCAGCGACCGTTCTACTGGCAGGAAGACCTCGCCAGCGAGTTCACGCTGGCCGGCGTGCAGCCGATCGATCCGGATGCGCCCGTCAGTCACGTCAGCTATTTCGAGGCCGACGCCTTCGCCCGCTGGGCGGGTGCGCGGTTGCCCACCGAGGCGGAATGGGAGAGCGCCGCGGCGGCGTTGCCGGTACAGGGCAACCTGCTCGACGCGATGCATTTCCATCCGCAGGCCGCGACGGCCGGCGAGGGCATGCTGCAGATGTTCGGCGACGTATGGGAATGGACCGCATCGCCCTACGTCAGCTATCCCGGGTTCCGGCCGTTGGCCGGCGCACTGGGTGAATACAACGGCAAGTTCATGTGCGGGCAGTGGGTGTTGCGCGGTGGTTCCTGCGCGACGCCACGCGAGCACGTGCGCGCCACCTACCGGAATTTCTTTCCTCCCCATGCGCGCTGGCAGTTCATGGGGATCCGCCTGGGGCAGGACCGATGAGTGTGCAAGCTTTCGATATCCGCGACGACGACCGCCGCCCGCCTGTCGACGATCTGCTCGGCATCGTGCAGCGCGGGCTGCGCGCGCGGCCCAAGCGTCTGCCGTCGTGGCTGTTCTACGACGAGCGCGGCTCGCAACTGTTCGAGGACATCTGCGAGCAGCCGGAGTATTACCTGACGCGTGCGGAGATCGCGCTGATGGACGCCCACGCTGGCGACATCGCCGATGTGCTGGGCGAAGACGTGCGCCTGGTGGAGTACGGCAGCGGCAACGCCATCAAGACGCGCATGCTGCTCGAGCATCTGCACGCACCGGTGTCGTACGTGCCGGTGGAGATTTCCCACGAGCCGCTGCGCAACAGCACGCAGGCATTGAACGAGCGCTTCCCGGCCGTGCCAGTGCAGCCTTTGCATGCCGACTTCACGCGGCCGCTGCGCCTGCCCATTCCGCCGCGGGCGCCGCGCCGCACGGTGATCTATTTCCCCGGGTCCACCATCGGCAATTTCGAAGCCCGCGATGCCGCCGACCTGTTGCGCAAGATGCGCAACGAGATGGGCGACAACGGCGGCATCCTGATCGGCGCCGACCTCAAGAAGGACACCGCCATCATCGAGGCCGCCTACAACGACAAGGCGGGCGTCACCGCCGAGTTCACGCTCAACATGCTGGTGCGCCTGAACCGCGAGATCGGCAGCGATTTCGATCTCTCCAGCTTCCGCCATCGTGCGCACTACAACGCCATGGCGGGACGCATCGAAACCTTCCTGGTCAGCACGCGCGACCAGAAAGTGCGCGTCGGCAAGCAGCAGGTGAATTTCGCCGCGGAAGAGGCCATGCAGGTGGAATACAGCTGCAAGTACTCGCCCGAGGATTTCGCCGCGCTCGCCGGCAAGGCGGGCCTCGCCGTGGCCCAGGGCTGGACCGATCCCGCCGGCGGCATGTTCGCCGTGTACTACCTCGTGCGCGCAGGCGCGCGGGCGGCCTGAATCCACGGGGTGCGCTCCATGGGGAGCGCACCCAGCGCGGCTGGTCGCTAGGGGCTGAACACCAGCACCAGGAACACCACGAACAGCGACAGGTGCACCGCGCCTTCCAGCATGGTGGTGCGCCATCCCGAGAACGTCAGCGTGCTCAGCACCAGGGTGGAGGTAAGCAGCACGATGCTCGCCGAAGGCAGGCCAAGCACCACCGGCTTGCCCGTGAACAAGCCAATGGCCAGCACGGCCGGCACGGTAAGTCCCACGGTGGAAGCGGCGCCGCCCAGGCACAGGTTGATGGCGCGCGTGAGCTGGTCGCGGCGGATGGCGATCAGCGCCGAGATGCCTTCGGGCGTGAACACCAGCATGGCGATGATGATGCCGCCCAGCGCATGCGGCGCGCCGGTCGCCGCGATGCCGTAGTCGAGCACCTTGGCCAGGCTCTTGGACAGGATCACGATCGGCAGGATGTTGACGAGCAGCAAGACCAGATGAAACGCCATCTCGCCCTTGCGCGGACGGCGCGGCGGCGGCGGCGGATCCTCCGGCACGTTCGCATCGGTATCGGATCGTGGCGCGACAAAGTAACCCTTGTGGCGACCCGTCTGCAGCCACAGGAACAGGCCGTACAGGCCGATGGTGAGGATGGAGAACGCGATCGCCTGCACCGAGGTCAGCGTGCCGTCGCTGGTCGACGTGGTGAAGTTGGGCAGCACCAGCGCGATGGTGGCGAGCGGAATGATCACCGCGAGGAAGGCCGACGCGCCGTGCAGATTGTAGGCCTGCTCGTGATGACGGATACCACCGATCAACAGTCCAAGCCCCACCACGCCGTTCAACACGATCATGAGCACGGCGAACATGGTGTCGCGAGCCAGCGTGGCGGTATCGCCCGCGCCCAGCATCACGGCGGAAATCAGCACCACTTCGATCAGCACGATCGAAAGCGTGAGTACCAGCGTGCCCACCGGTTCGCCGAGCAGGCTGGCGAGCTCCTCGGCTTCGTGCACCACGCCGAACGAACCCCACACGATCACGAAGAACAACCACGCAAATAATGACAAGCCGATCTCGTGGCGGCTCAGGTGCTGCATCCAGTCCGAGCCGAAGACCAGGAACAGGGCGACCGTCGCCCAGGCGACCGCCGGCCGTATCAGCATCTTGGGATTGAACATCGGCTGCCCTTCGGGGCGAGGTGAGTCGAGGGTCATGGGTGCTCCGGCTCAGGGTGACTCTGTCATCAGCGTGCCGCCCCATTGCGCGGGATCGGCATCGGCGATGGTCTGCGAGAACTTCCAGCGATGGCCGCCGATGTCCTCCAGGGAATACTGTCGTTCGCCATAAGGGTAATCGGTTGGCGGATGGAGCACACGCGCGCCGGCCGCGCTGGCTTGCGCGTGATGACGGTCGACATCGGCGACGTGCACCATGACCGCGTGAGCGTGGTCGACAGCCTGGCCGTTCGGCAGTTCGGTGACCACGATGGAGGCGCCTTCGTAGATGAGCTGCACGCGATGATCGGCGATGCGCAGGCGCTCGCGGAATCCGAGCGCGCGACACAGCCAGGCGGCGGCTTCGAGAACGTCGGGGTAGGCGAGTTCGGGGATGATGATGCCCGGAGGCATGGAGCGGTTGGTGATCATGGCGGCGCGCGGCATGGACGATGGTTGCCGCGGACGATGCACCATGGGGTGTGGTTGGTGGGTGAGTTTGTGGGAGGGGGGCGTTGGTTATGTCGATTGACGTCAGCGCGCGCTTTACTACCAAGCGAGCCCTTTGCTCCTTCTCCCCTGCGAGGAGAGGGTTGGGGTGAGGGGCACATGAGGTGGCATTCTTGCCTCACCACTTCAAAAGAACCGTCATCCCGGCGCAGGCCGGGATCCAGTTTCGGTAATGATCGGTTGTCGCGCACGGGTGATTTGCTTCTTCGGGCGTCGCCGCGCGACAACCTAACGCAAAGTCACTGGATCCCGGCCTGCGCCGGGATGACGGCTAAAGCACGAAGCCGCAAGGCCAGAACGACCCAGCGCCATCCAACAACGCTCCCATCACCCCGGCCGCCGCGCCCCCAACTGCACCAACACCTCCTGCGCCGCCCGAATCCGCTCCGTTGCGCCGGGCAGTTCCAGGTTCACCTTGAGCTTGTCCTGCCCATCCAGCTTGTACACGCGCGGCTGGCTTTGGATCAGGCGGATGATCGCCATCGGATCGACTTCGGGCTTGTCGCGGAAGGTGATGCGGCCGCCGTTGGCGCCGAAGTCGAGCTTGCGGATGCCGAGCGGTGTGGCCATCAGCTTGAGTTGGGCGATGGCGAAGAGTTGCTTGGCGGCGTCGGGCAGCAGGCCGAAGCGGTCGATCATTTCCACCTGCAGGTCGCGCAGGTGGTCCTCGTTGCGCGCGCTGGCGATGCGCTTGTACAGCGTCAGGCGCGTATGGACGTCTGGCAGGTAGTCGTCAGGGATCAAGGCGGGCAGGTGCAGTTCGACTTCCGTCTCGTGCTCGCTGCTGAGATCGAAGTCCGGCACCTTGCCGGACTTCAGCGCACGCACGGCGCGCTCCAGCAGTTCGGTGTAGAGGCCGAAGCCGATTTCCTGGATCTGCCCGGATTGTTCGTCGCCCAGCAACTCGCCAGCGCCGCGTATTTCCAGGTCGTGCGTGGCGAGGGTGAAGCCGGCGCCCAGTTCTTCCAGCGAGGCGATGGCTTCCAGGCGCTTCTCCGCATCGGCTGTCATGGCCTTGCGATCGGGCACCACCAGGTAGGCATATGCGCGATGGTGCGAACGGCCCACGCGGCCGCGCAGCTGGTGCAGCTGGGCGAGGCCGAAGCGGTCGGCGCGGTTGATGATGATGGTGTTGGCGGTGGGGATGTCGATGCCGGTTTCGATGATGGTGGTGCACACCAGCACGTTGAAGCGCTGGCGATGGAAATCCGCCATCACGCGTTCCAGGTCGCGCTCGGCCATCTGGCCGTGGGCGATGCCGATGCGCGCTTCCGGAATGAGTTCTTCCACTTCGCGCGCGGCGCGCTCGATGGTGTCCACTTCGTTGTGCAGGAAATACACCTGGCCGCCGCGTTGCAATTCGCGCTGGAAGGCTTCGCGGATCAGCGCCGGTTCCCACTGCGCGATGAAGGTGCGCACCGCCATGCGATGCGCGGGCGGCGTGGCGATCAGCGAGAGATCGCGCAGGCCGCTCATCGCCATGTTCAGCGTGCGCGGGATGGGTGTGGCCGTCATGGTGAGCAGGTCCACCTCGGCGCGCAGTTTCTTCAGCTGTTCCTTCTGGCGCACGCCGAAGCGCTGTTCCTCGTCGACGATGACCAGGCCAAGGTTCTTGAACTTGATCTCCGGCGCGAGCAGCTTGTGCGTGCCCACGATCACGTCGATCTGTCCCTCGGACAGGCGCTTGAGCGCCTCGTTCACTTCCTTGGTGGACTTGAAGCGCGAGAGCACGTCCACGCGCACCGGCCAGTCGGCGAAACGGTCGGCGAAGTTGCGGTAGTGCTGCTGCGCGAGCAGAGTGGTGGGCACCAGCACGGCCACCTGGCGGCCCGCCGTGGCGGCGGCGAACGCGGCGCGCAGGGCCACCTCGGTCTTGCCGAAGCCCACGTCGCCGCAGATCACGCGATCCATGGCGCGCGGGGCGGCAAGATCCTTGAGCACTGAATCGATGGCCTGTTCCTGGTCGGGCGTTTCCTCGAACGGGAAGGTGGCGCCGAATTCCTCCACCATCTGGCGGTCGATCGGCATGGCCTCGCCGCCGCGTGCTTCGCGCTGCGCGTAGATGGCGAGCAGTTCGGCGGCGACGTCGCGGACTTTCTCGGCGGCCTTGCGGCGCGCGCGTTCCCACGCGTCGCCACCCAGCGAATGCAGTGGCGCCAGTTCGGGTGCGGTGCCGGTGTAGCGGCTGACCAGGCCGAGTTGCGCCACGGGCACGTAGAGCTTGTCGCCTTTGGCGTACTCGATGGTGAGGAACTCGCCTTCCATGCCGCCCAGTTCCATCGACACCAGGCCCTGGTAGCGGCCCACGCCGTGATCGACGTGGACGATGGGCGCACCGATGGTCAGTTCGGTGAGGTCGCGGATGATGCTTTCCGGATCGCGCGCCGCGCCGCGGCGGCGCTTGCGGTCCGTACGCACGCGCTCGCCGAACAGTTCGCGTTCGGTGAGCACGGTGAGCGCGGGCTCGGTGAGGGCGAAGCCCTGTTCCAGGCCGGCGATGGTGATGGCGAGCCGCAGCGTGTCGCTGCCGGCCAGGAAGGCCTGCCAGCCGTCTATGGCATCGGGCTTCAGGCCAGCGCTGGCGAGCTGTTCGATCAGCGCCTCGCGGCGGCCGGCCGAATCGGCGGTGATCAGCACGCGCCCCGGATAGTTCGACAGGAAGTGGCGCAGCGACGTGCCGGGCTCTTCGCCCTTGCGGTTGAGCGGCAGCTCCGGCGCCGGTTGGGTGCCGCTGGGCAGGGCGTGCTCGTGGCTGCTTTCCACCACTTCCACGCGCAGGCGCTTGTTGAGCTGTTCACGCAGCAGTTCGGGCGGCAGGTACAGCTCCGCTGGCGGCAGCACGGGGCGTTCGATGTCGTGTGCACGCTGGTCGTAGCGCTCGCCGGTCTGCGCCCAGAACTGGTCGGCCGATTCCAGCGCGCCTTCGCCGAGCAGGAACACGGCGCTGTCCGCCAGGTAGTCGAACAGCGTGGCGGTCTGCTCGAAGAACAGCGGCAGGTAATACTCGATGCCGCCCGGCGTCACGCCTTCCTTCATGTCCTGGTAGAGCGGGCAGCGCCGCACGTCGATGGGGAAGCGCTCGCGCAGGCGCGTGCGGAAATCCTTGGCGGCGTTCTCGGTGAGCGGGAATTCGCGCGCCGGCAGCAGTTCGATGTATTCCACCTGCTGCTGCGAGCGCTGCGTTTCCGGATCGAAGCTGCGGATGGATTCCACTTCGTCGTCGAACAGCTCGATGCGGTACGGTTCGGCGGCGCCCATCGGGAAGATGTCGATCAGCGCGCCGCGCACGGCGAAATCGCCGGGCTCGCCCACCTGCGGCACGTTGCGGTAGCCGGCGGCTTCCAGCCGGCGCTGCTCGGCGGCGAGGTCGAGCTTCTGCTTCTTCTTCACCACCAGCCCTGCGCCAGTGATGTGGCTGCGCGGGGCGATGCGCTGCATCAGGGTGGCGATGGGCACCACCAGCACGCCGCGCTGCACGTTGGGCAACTCATACAGGGTGGCGATGCGCTGCGAGACAATGTCCGGGTGGGGGCTGAACACGTCGTAGGGCAGCGTTTCCCAGTCAGGGAAGTGCAGCACCGGCAGGTTGCCGGCGAACACGCGCAGTTCGTCTTCCAGCGCGCTCGCGCGCTGCGTGTCGCGGGTAACGGCGACCAGCAGGCCCGGATGCGTGCGGGCGGCCTCGGCGACCAGCAGGGCGCGCGAGGAGCCGTGCGGCGACGTCCAGAAGCGGCGCTGCTTGGGCGTGGTGGGCAGGGACGGGTGGGGAATCGGCTTTGCCATGCGGACCCAACGATCGGTGGCGAGGCCTCATGCCGCGCCGGGAAAGCGGGCAAGTGTAACGCGACCGCCCCGGACGGGCCGGGGAGGTGGGCAAGGCGTTCGGATGAAAATGTGCGTCAGAGCAGCAGCGAGATCAGCGTGGTGCCCGGCTCGTCCGGCGACAGGCGGCGCACGAAGCCCAGTTCCTTGCACAGGTGGAGCATGGGGCGGTTTTCCAGCAGCACGTAGCCCCAGATCTCGCCCAGGCCGCGGCGGCGGCAATCGTCGACCAGCCGCTGCATGAGCAGGGCGCCCAGGCCCTGGCAGCTCCAGTCGCGCTCGACCAGCACGGAGAATTCGGCGCTGTTGGCCGCCTCGTCCACGAAGATGCGGCCCACGCCACGCATTTCCGCCGGCTTGACCGTTTCGTCCATCAGCACGAAGGCGGTTTCCACGGCCGGGTCGATATGGGTCAGGCGCTGCGCCATGGAATCGGGCAGCTCAGACATGGAGTGCAGGAAGCGGCGGCGGATGTCCTCCGGGGACAGGCGCGCGAACTGCCGCTTCAGCGCCGGCACGTCGCCGGGCTCGATGCTGCGCAGGTAAAGCTCGCGGCCATCATGCGCCTGCACCCGTTCGCCCTTGGGCGTCTTGGGTACTTCCACCAGGCGCGGACGCGCGAAGCGCTCGTTGCTGCGCACCGGGACCAGGGCGCGGCGGTTGCTTGAGTAGTCGATGGCGGGGCTCATGTCCGTACTTTACCGTATTGTGTGCACTGCAACATGAACAAAAGGCCTTGCAGCCATGGCTTTTTTGCGGCGCTATGTCGCATCGCGCCGATCCATGCCGGGCCGACCAAGGGGACGGCGTGCCGGCAGCAGGCAGAATGCGTCAGCAGGCACCCGCCGGCGTTGAAGGAGAGTGAAATCCATGGCAGCTGCGTCCAAAGGCATCACCCCGAAGCAGGTCGAAGCGCTTTGCGGGCACTGGCCTGGCGTCACCAGGGACATCAAGTGGGGTGCCGAGCTGGTGTTCAGCGTGGGCGGCAAGATGTTCGTCGTGATGCCGGTGGACGGCGGGCGGATCGCCTTGAAGGTCGAGGACGAGCGCTTCCTCGAACTCAGCGACCAGCCGGGTATCATCGCGGCCCCCTATCTCGCCCGTGCCCGCTGGGTCCAGGTGGTGGAGCCGCAGCGCTTCACCACCCAGGAGCTGTCGGAACACATCCGCACGGCTTACGGGCTAGTCCGCGCCAAGCTCACCAAGAAGCTGCAGGCGCAGCTCGGCGAATGGCCGCCGCACCCTGAGGAAAAGCGCAAGTGAAGCAATACATCGGCAGCATCGCCCTCATCGTGGCCGACTACGACGAAGCCATCGACTGGTACACCCGCGTGCTCGAGTTCACGCTGGTCGAAGACACCGACATGGGCGGCGGCAAGCGCTGGGTGGTGGTCGCACCGCCGGGTTCGGCCGAGACGCGCGTGCTGCTCGCCAAGGCGACCACGTCGGAGCAACAGGCTCGCGTGGGCGACCAGACGGGAGGCCGCGTGTTCCTGCTGCTGCACACCGACGATTTCTGGCGCGATTACCACCGCATGGAAGCCGCCGGCGCCACCTTCTGCGAAACCCCGCGCGAAGAAGCCTATGGCACCGTGGTGGTGTTCCAGGACCTGTATGGCAACAAGTGGGACCTGCTGCAGCTCAAGGGCCACTGATCCTTCCCGTGAGGTTGATCAGTCGGCGATGTCCGGCTCGAAGAAGCTCCAGCGGATATCGGGGAACTGCGCCTTCATGGCGCGCTCCACGCTGTTGATCGCCTGCACCAGCGCCGTCTGGTCGGGTGCGGGCGACATGCGCGCCTTCACCGCCACCATCACGTCGGGGCCCATCTGCAGGGTGATCACGTTCAGCACCACGTCCACTTCCGGGCGGGCGTTGATGAAGGCGATCAATTCCTCCCGGCGCCTGGGCTCCACGCCCTGGCCGATTAAGAGATCCTTCACCTCGCTGGCCACGGCTACCGCGACCACTACCAGCAGCGCGCCGATGATGATGGTGCCCACGGCGTCGTAGAGCAGGTTGCCGGTGATCATGGTGGCGAGCACGGCGACCAGGGCCACGGCAAGGCCGAACAGGGCGGCCAGGTCTTCACCGAAGATCACCAGCAGCTCGCTGGAACGCGTTTCGTGGAACCAGCGCCACAGGCTGCGGCCCTCGCGTGCCTTGTCCACTTCCTTCAGGCAGCCGTGCATGGAGATCGACTCGGCCACCACGCCGAAGCCGAGCACGCCGATGGCCAGCCATGGCCACTTCAGCGGCTCCGGATGGCTGAGCTTGTGGATGCCTTCGTAGATGGAAAACATGCCGCCCACGCTGAAGAGCAGCATGGCGACAAGGAACGACCAGAAATACAGCGCGCGGCCCCAGCCCAGCGGGTATTCGTCGGAAGGCGGGCGATCGGCCTGTCGCATGCCGAGCAGCAGCAGGCATTGGTTGCCGCAATCGGCCAGCGAATGCACGGCCTCGGCCAGCATGGCGCCCGAGCCGGTGATCAGCGCGGCGACGAGCTTGCTCAGGAAAATGGCGAAATTGGCGCCGAGGGCCAGCAGGATGGCCCTCAGTGAATTGGCGTGACCCGACATGTACCTTCCCTTGGATGACGTAGACAGGCTCCGGCGGGAAGTCTAGCCGGCCATCCCCGACTCAGCGTATGACGCCGCCCACACCCACGCCAAAGCTCACGTTGGACTTGCCCGCGTTCATCTCGTCGGGCGTCCAGCGGTGCGACTGGGCCACGCTGACCATCGGGAACACGTAGCCGGCTTCGCCCACCTTGCCGTCGCGCGTGCCGGTGATGCGGCCGGCCAGGGTGATCAGTGAACCGGCGGGATAGTCGAACGACTCCACATAGCCCGGCATCACCGCGATGAAACGTCCCCAGCCGCCGTTGTTGGCCAGCTTGGGGCGCTGCGAGCTGTCGAGCGGGTAGGCCACGATTTCCATTTCGCTGTGGTCGGAGAGGTTGCGCACCTCCACCACCTGGCCTCCCCAGATCACGTCCGCATTGGTGAATTGCCCTGGCGACTGCGCCACGATGTTCGGCGCGGTCACCACGGTGGTGGGCGAGGCCTTGTAGATCGGCGCGGGCGCGCAGGCCGCCAGTGCCAGCAGACTGGTGGCGATGGCGCTGCGCAGGAAGGTGCGTGTGACGTGCTGGTTCATGGCAGGTTTTCCCGGGCGATGGTCCGAGCTTAACGGGCTCGCGCGGCGGAAGGTATATAGCGTGTGGAAACCAGCCCGCGTGTTCAGCCCGCGCTTTCTTCCACCAGCCAGTCGAGCCGCCAGTGCGCGGGGTGTTCCTGCGACAGGAGGGGCGCCATGGCGCGCAGGGCGTCGCGCAGTGCCTCATCGAGTTTCCACGGCGCGTTGAGGATCACCATGCCCGAACCGTTGAGGCGCAGCGGCGAGTCGTCCGGATGCACCAGCAGCTCGGCGCGCAGCACCCGGCGCACGCCGCAGTGCTGCAGCCAGCGATGGAAGGGCTGCACCTGGCTGCGCAGCTTGATCGGATACCACACGGCGTAGACGCCCGTGGGCCAGCGCTGCAGGGCCATCTTCAGCGCCTTCTCCATCACCCGGTATTCGGCGTCCTGCGCTTCGTAGGGCGGGTCGATCAGCACGAGGCCGCGCTTCTCCTTCGGCGGCAGCAGGGCCTTCAGCGCTTCGTAGCCGTCCCGCTGGTGCACGTGCACGCGATGGTCGTGGTGGAACAGCTCGCGCAGGCGCGTGGCTTCCTCCGGATGCAGTTCGCACAGCTGGGCGCTGTCGCTTTCGCGCATGGCATGGGCCACCTGCAGCGGCGAGCCAGGATAGAGCTTCAGGCCATGCTCGTTGCCGGGCAGCCGCAGGATGCCGTCGAGCCAACGCCGCAGCAGCGGCGGCAGCGGCGGCGCCTTGCCGTTGCCCGCATGCAGGTCGGGGAACAGCAGGCGTGCGATGCCGTCCTTGTATTCGCCCGTCTTGCCCGCCTCGGCGCTGTCCAGCGCATAGCAGCCGCTGCCGGCATGCGTATCGACGTAGGCGAACGGCGTGGGCTTCGCCTGCAGGGCTTCGACCAGGGCGAGCAGCACGGTGTGCTTGAGGACATCGGCGAAGTTGCCGGCGTGATAGGCGTGACGGTAGTTCATGGGATGAAGGCGCCGGGCGGTGGGCCATTATAGGCGAGGGATGCGCGCGGCCTCTCCGTTTCCCCCGGACACCGGCCATGCCCCACCCTCAAGGAAAGGGTGGGGCGGCCGACCCTCAGCCGTTCGGCACCACCGGCAAGCTGATCGAACTGGCCGTGCCCGGCGTATGCCAGACCCGCTGCGTGGCCTTCTGATAATCCGAAGGCTTCGCCTCGAAGATATTCGGCACGAAGGTCTGCGGGTTGCGGTCGTACAGCGGGAACAGGCTGGACTGCACCTGCACCATGATGCGGTGGCCCGGCTGGAACACGTGGTTGGCGGTGGGCAGGCCGAAGCTGTAGAGCAGCGGCTGGTCCGGCGTGAGCGCCTGCGCGTGTTCGAAGCTGGTGCGGTAGCGGCCGCGGAAGATGTCCAGCGACACCGCCAGTTCGTAGCCGCCCATCTCCGGGTTGGAAGGCACCGTGTCCGGATACACGTCGATCAGCTTCACCACCCAGTCGCTGTCGGTGCCGCTGGTGGAGGCGTACAGGTTCACCTGCGGCGCGCCGCCGATATGCACGGGCGCGGTGAGCGGCTCGCTCACGTAGGTGAGCACGTCCGGACGTCCATCCACGAAACGCTGGTCGTTGACCAGCCAGCGCGTCCACGCGTCGTGGTCGGCGAAGTGCACCGGGCGCGGCTGGTACGGCACCGGTTTGGCCGGATCGGACACGTACTCGTCGTACTTGGCGGCATCGGCGGCCGGCGCGTTGAACGACAGCGAACCGTTGGCGCCCAGGTACAGCGCCTTGGGCTTGCTGGCGCAGCCCTTGTCGCAACTGAGCGGCCACGACTTGTAGCGGTCCCAGTGGTTTTCGCCGGTGTTGTAGATCAGCACCGGCGGCGTGTTCGCCTTGGGCGCGCCGGCCACCAGGTATTGGTCGAAGAAGGGCTTGAGCACATCGCGGCGGAATTGCAGCGCGGTATCGCCGTCCCACTGCAGCGGCCCCAGCGAATGCCCGTCGTAGTTCACCTGACTATGCCGCCACGGCCCCATCACGAGGAAGTTCTTGTCGTTGCCCTTGTCCTTGGGCTCCGTCGCCTCGTAGCTGTGGATGGCGCCCCACATGTCCTCCTGGTCCCACAGGCCCTGCAGCCACATGGTAGGCACGGTCAGCGGCTGCTGCGCCATCACCTTGTCCAGCGCCTGGTTCTGCCAGAACGCATCGTAGGACGGGTGTTCGTCGATCTTGCGCCAGAACGCCAGCTGCTCGAAGCCGTGCGCGCGGGCATAGTCGCCGGCGGAACCGGCCTGGAGGAAGTTGCTGTAGTCGTCGTAGCCCACGCGCGGAACGCCGCCCTTGCGGCCGCTCTTTTCGGCCGTCTGGCCGTAGATGTAGTCGAAGTTGGTCTGGCGGAAGGCGCCGTAGTGAAACCAGTCGTCGCCCATCCAGCCGTCGATCATCGGGCTTTCCGGCGCAGCCACCTTCAGCGCGGGATGCGGATGCACCAGCGCCATCACCACGGTGAAGCCTTCGTACGAGGAACCGAGCATGCCCACGCGGCCGTTCGATTCGGGGAGATTCTTCACCAGCCAGTCGATGGTGTCGTAGGCATCGGTGGAGTGGTCCACCTCGCTGGAGTTGAGCGGTCCGCGCAGCGGCCGCGTCATCACGTACTCGCCCTCGGAGCCGTACTTGCCACGCACGTCCTGGAACACGCGGATGTAGCCGCCGTGCACGAACACCTCGTCGCCCTGCGGCAGCGTGGCGTCCATGTGCGGCGAGGTGAACCGTTCGGCACGGCCGCTGGCGTCGTAGGGCGTGCGGGTGAGCAGGATGGGCGCGTTGTGCGCGTTCTTGGGGATGACGATCACTGTGTGCAGCTTCACGCCGTCGCGCATCGGGATCATCACCTCGCGCTTCACGTAGTCGTAGCCGGCCGTGTCGGCCACGAAGGCCTTCGGTGAAATATCGGGCGTGAGCGGCGCGGTCTGGGCGAAGGCGCCGGTGAAGGCGACAAGCGTGGCGACGGCAAGCAGGGTACGGCGGATAGGCATGATTCCTCCAGGCGGACGGTCGCCGTGCGTCAGGCGGTCCGGTGAGCGATGCGAAAGGGTGGTCCCGTAAGAGCCTGTTTACGATCTCCGCGTAGCCCGCGTTGTTCTTGAGTGGCTGCCCGGCGGCGCTGCGTGGCGCAGCGCCTGCCTGGTGGGCAGGTCAAGCCGCGCGGTGCCGTTGGGCGGCCACTCAAGAACAACCCTCCGGGCCGGGTCTGTTTGCCCGCAGGCCGGCGTCATCACTCGGTCGTGTACGGACGTACACGACCTCGCTCTTCCTTGTCCTGCGTGCAAACAGCTCCCGGCGCGGGCCACGCGGAGATCGTAAACAGGCTCTAAGGACTGTAAGCGAGCTGTCATCGTCCTCCCACCATGACTTCCTGCCTATACGAAGGCGCCACGCCATCGCGATTGCGCAAGAATGGGAACGCTGCCGTGGATCGCGCTCGCCACACTGGCCTTCACCTTGCCGGGAAGCATCGCCATGAAAGCCAATACGCGACAGGACTACCTGCAACGCATCGACCGCGTGGTCGCCGCGCTGCAGGGCGCGGTGGAGCAGGGCGGAGAGCTGCCGGAACTGGCACGGCTCGCTGCCGTGGCCCATCTGTCGCCGTTTCATTTCCATCGCATCTACCGGGCGCTGTCCGGCGAAACCGTGGGCCAGACGGTGGCGCGCCTGCGCCTGCTGCGCGCGCTGCAATTGCTGGCGGAGCCTTCGGAACGGGTCACCGAGACGGCCCTGGCCGTGGGCTACGAGACGCCGCAGGCCTTCGCCAGGGCGTTCCGCCAGGCTTTCGACGCGTCGCCCAGCGAGTGGCGCGGACAACACGAGCGCCTGCAGGAGGCCATGCAGCGGCTGCGTTCGCCTGCCGTTGCCGGCGACGCCGGTGCCGTGGCCATGCGGGTGGAAGTGGTTTCGGTGGAGCCGTTTCGCGTGGTCGCCACCCGTTACGACGGCGACTATCGCGACCTGGACAAGGCGTATGGACGTCTATTCGAATGGGCGGCCGGCCACGCGCTGCTGGAACGCATGGCGGGCATCTACGGTGTAGCGCACGATGGCGGCCCGGATGCCAGCTACGATCGTGGCGCGTTCGATTGCGCGATCGCCTTCCATGGCGGCGACGTGGCGACCGACGGTTACACCTTTCCGCTCCAGCTGGGCGGCGGACTGTGGGCTCGCTGGCGTCACGTCGGCTCTTACGATCATCTCGGTGCGCAGACGGATCGCCTGGTCGCCGCCTGGCTTCCCGACAGTGGCTACGTGCTGCGGGACGAGGCGCCGTTCCGGCACTTCCTCGATGATCCCGAGGACGTGCCGGAGGCGGCATTGCGTGCGGATGTCTACCTGCCCATCGCGCCGGGCTGACGCATCGCGCATTCAACCGCCATGTTCGGCCCACGGGTCGTAGCTGCCGAACGACCACAGATGGCCTTCCGGATCGCGGCAGCTGTAGCCCGCGCCGCCGTAATCCTTCTCGGCGTAGTCGTCCACGATCACCGCGCCGGCGGCCTTGGCCCGCTCGTAGTGCGCCTTGCAGTCTTGGACGACGACATAGGGGCACTGCGTCTCGTGCAGGTCGGTCTGGTCGGGCTGGAGGATGCGCTTGCCGAACTCGTTGTCCCTGACCGAGCCCAGCATCACCATGCCGCTGCCATGGACGAGCTGCGCATGCGCGACCCCGCCCCCGTCGTCGTCATACACCGCCTGCTTGCTGAAGCCGAAAGCCTTGCACAGCCACGCGATGGCGGCGTGCGCGTCGCGGTAGCGCATGCAGGGGATGACAGTGCTTCCGGAACTGCGTGGGGCGTTCATGGGCTGTGCTCCTTCGGTTGGATGGGTCCAGCCTAGCCAATCGCGCGAGGTTGTCTTGTGGATTTTCCGAGTGGGCGGCGGGGCTCAGGCGGGGCTCGCCGATGATCGATGCAAAGTCCACCAACGTGCGTCCGCTCCACGCTCCCCTCACCGTCATTCCCGCGAAAGCGGGAATCCAGCGTCTTTTCCCGTTGCGACTGAAGCATAAAGGCACTGGATGACCAGCCCTTTGGCTGTTGAAAAGCACCTCCCGCTTTCGCGGAAATGACGGTGAGGAAAAAACAGGCCGCCTTGAGGGAGATCGTCAACAGGCTCCAAGGGATCACGAGAGGTTCACCGTCCGAGGTGCCATGCTTTGCCATTCCATTTCATTCATCCGTCTGGGGAGCAAAAGCATGAGCAAGATTCGCGTAGCCGTTCTGGTGGGCAGCCTGCGCAAGGATTCCTTCAACCGCCACCTGGCCCGTGCGGTGGAGCGGTTGGCCCCGGCGGATTTCAGTTTCGACCACGTGCGCATCGACAACCTGCCGCTGTATGACCAGGATTTCGATGGCGCTTACCCGGCCGAATGCCAACGGCTCAAGGATGAGGTCGCCGCCGCGGACGCGCTGCTGTTCGTCACGCCGGAATACAATCGCTCCATCCCCGGCGTGCTGAAGAACGCCATCGACATCGCCTCGCGCCCGTGGGGCACCAACTCCTTCGCGGGCAAGCCGGGCGGCGTGGTCGGCGTGTCCGTGGGCGCCACCGGCACCGCGCTCGCCCAGCAGCACTTGCGCAATGTGCTGTCCTATCTGGACGTGGCCGTGCTGCCGCAGCCGGAGGTGTTCATCCAGAACAAGGAAGGCCTGTTCAGCGCTGATGGCCAGATCGGCAACGAAGGCACGCAGAAGTTCCTGCAGGGCTTCGTGGATCGCTACGTGGCCTGGGTGAAACTGCACCTACAACGCTGAGCGGCGCCTTCCCGGGGAGCGCGCGATGCGCCCCTCGGGGATGCAGGGCTCAGGCTTCGGCGGCCGTCGCGCCGGAACCGCAGAGCTTCTCAAGCAATTGCACCTGCACGTTGCGCGGCGCTTGCGCGGCGTTGGGCTTGGTGCGGGTATAACGGCCGTCGGCGTGCAGCAGCCACGCGCTGGAGTTGTCGGAAAGGTACAGCTCCAGTTCCTTCTTCAAGCGGCCCTGCAGCTTCTTGCCTTCCACCGGGAAGCCGGTTTCCACGCGGCGGTCCAGGTTGCGTTCCATCAGGTCGGCGCTGGCGAGATAGAACTGTTCGTCGCCGTTGTTGTGGAACCAGTACACGCGGCTGTGTTCCAGGAAGCGCCCGACGATGGAGCGCACGCGGATGTTGTGCGACACGCCCGGCACGCCGGGACGCAGGCAGCACATGCCGCGCACGATCAGGTCCACCTTCACGCCCGCCATGCTGGCCTTGTACAGCGCGCGGATCATCTTGGCGTCGGTGACGGCATTGACCTTGATGATGATCTGCGCGGGCTTGCCGGCCGCCGCGTGCGCGGTCTCGCGTGCGATCAGTTCCAGCAGGGTCTTCTTCAGGGTGAACGGCGCATGCAGCAGCTTCTTCATCTGCAGCAGCTTGCCCATGCCGGTGAGCTGGCTGAACAGCTTGTGCACGTCCTCACACAGCGCCTGGTCGGAGGTGAGCAGGCTGTAGTCGGTGTACAGGCGCGCGTTGCCGGTGTGGTAGTTGCCGGTGCCCAGGTGCGCGTAGCGCACCAGTTCCTCGCCTTCGCGGCGCTGGATGAGCATGAGCTTGGCGTGCGTCTTCACGCCCACCACGCCGTAGATCACCATGGCGCCGGCCTGCTGCAGGCGCGAGGCCAGCGAGAGGTTGGATTCCTCGTCGAAACGCGCGCGCAGCTCGATGACGACGGTGACTTCCTTGCCGGCGCGTGCCGCATCCACCAGCGCGTCGACGATCTCGGAATTGGCGCCGCTGCGGTAGAGCGTCTGCTTGATCGCCAGCACGTTCGGGTCTTTCGCGGCCTGGTGCAGCAGGTCCACCACCGGCGCGAACGATTCGTACGGATGCAGCAGCAGCACGTCCTGCCGTCCGATGACCTGGAACAGGTCCTCGGCCTTCTTGAGCGCCTTGGGAATGGACGGCGTGAACGGCGGGTACTGCAGTTCCGGGCGGCTGGTCTTGCTGATCAGGCCGAACAGGCGGGCGAGATTCACAGGCCCGTTCACTTCGTACATCTCGGCGGCGGTCAGGCCAAACTGGCGCAGCAGGTAGTCGGTGAGTTCCTGCGGACAGTTGTCGGCCACCTCCAGGCGCACGGCGTCGCCGAAGCGACGCGAATACAGCTCGCCGCGCAGCGCGCGCGCCAGGTCTTCGACGTCTTCCGGGTCGATGGTGAGGTCGGCGTTGCGCGTCAGGCGGAACTGATAGCAGCCGCGCACGGACATGCCGGGGAAGAGTTCCTCGGTGTGCGCATGGATGATGGAGGAGAGCAGCACGAAGTTCTCGCCGCCCTCGCACACGTCGTCCGGCAGGCGGATCAGGCGCGGCAGCACGCGCGGCGCGGGCACCACGGCCAGGCCGGAGTCGCGGCCGAACGCATCCGTGCCTTCCAGCTGCACGATGAAGTTGAGGCTCTTGTTGACCAGCAGCGGGAATGGATGCGTCGGGTCCAGGCCGATCGGCGTCACCAGGGGCGCTACCTCATGGCGGAAGTAGCGCCGCACCCACATCTTCTGCTTGTTCGACCACTCGTTGCGCCGCACGATGCGAATGCCGTGACGCGCCAGCTCCGGCAGGATCTTGTCGTTGAGGATGGCGTACTGGCGTTCGATCTGCTTGTGCGTGATCTCGCTGATCTCGGCGAGCGCCTTGCGCGGCGCCACGCCGTCGGAGCCCACGATTTCATGGTCGAACGCGATCTGGCTCTTGAGGCCCGCCACGCGGATCTCGAAGAACTCGTCCAGGTTGCTGGAAAAGATCAGCAGGAACTTGAGGCGTTCCAGGATGGGCTTGCTTTCGTCCAGCGCCTGTTCGAGCACGCGGATGTTGAACTGCAGCTGCGACAGCTCGCGGTTGATGTAGAGCGCGGGGTCGTTGAGGTCCGGCGCGGGGGCGGGGGCATCGGCGGGCGCGGAACGCGCGGGGTCGGCGGCGACGGCGTCACGCTCGGCGCTGTTACGGACGACATCGGTACTCATCGGTTCACCGTTGGGCAGGCGGGCGCGACAGGGCGCGCAGTCCGCAAAGAAACATAGTACGGCTCCGATAACGACCGGGCCATGGCAGCGCAGTACGAATATCGCACTGTCGCACGTCGGACATGGTGCACATGGCAGCTGACGCAACCATGACAATGCATGCACGCATGTCACCGGGTCGTGAGGCGGTGCGCGGTTTATTTCCCGGCCGCGGGCGACGCCAGATAACGGCTGGGCGCCATGCCGAGCACGCGCCGGAATGCGGCGGTGAAGGCGCTGGGGTTGCCATAGCCCAGGTCCACCGCCACCTGCGTGATGGCCTCGCCGTTGGCCAGCCGCGTCAGCGCCGACAGCAGGCAGGCCTGCTGCCGCCACGCGGTGAAGCTCATGCCGGTTTCCTCGCGGAACGTGCGCGTGAAATGGCGGCGGCTCATGCCGGCCTGGCGCGCCATGTCGTCGATCTTCACTTCCTGCGAAGGCTGCTCCAGCAGCTGGCGGCACAGCATGGCAAGGCGCTTTTCGTGCGGCAGCGGTGCGCTGAGCGGCAGGACCGGCATGCGGCGGATTTCGTCCACCAGCAGGGCCATGAGGCGTCCGTCGCGCCCGTCCAGCGCGTATTCGGCGGGCAAGTCCACCGCTTCCATCAGCAGCTCGTGCAGCAGGGGAGAGACGGCGATGACCTGGCAATGCGTGGCCAATCCTGCCGCGAGCGTGGCCTCGGGCGTCACGTAGGCGCTGCGCGTGGCGACGGGGCCGGTCATGTGCACTTCGTGCATCACGCCCGGGGGAATCCACAGCGCACGCCGCGGCGGCACCACCCAGCTGCCTTCGCTGGTGATGGTGGTGAGCACGCCGGTGGAGGCATAGAGCAACTGGCCGCGCCGGTGCGAATGCGGCGGCAGCACCTGGTGCGTGACGTATTCGTTGCCCGTCGCGATCACGTCGCGAGGTGTCTGGTCATACGCTTCGGCGCGGACGTTGCGCACGGCTTTGGCCCATTTTCGACAGAAATTGACCCGGCGATGCATGCGGGCCGGCGCCAGCCACTTTAAGGTGGGCTCCCCGGCGGCGCAACCGCGTCGTCTTGCCGCAGACCACCCCTGTCGAGTCATCATGCAAACCCGCGTCGAAGACATGCCGTCGGCCTCCGCGCCTCCCGTCGTACCTGCCGCCACGGCCGCCAAGCCGGCGGATCACGCCACCGAGTTCCGCATCCTGGGCGCGATCAGCTTCTCGCACCTGCTCAACGACATGATCCAGTCGTTGATCCTGGCGATCTATCCGATCCTCAAGAGCGGTTTCGATCTCAGCTTCGCGCAGATCGGCACGATCACGCTGACCTATCAGATCACTGCCTCGCTGCTGCAGCCGGCGGTGGGGCTGATCACCGACAGGAAGCCGATGCCGTATTCCCTGCCCATCGGCATGGGTTTCACGCTGTGCGGCCTGCTGCTGCTCGCCACGGCGCCGAACTTCGCCGTGCTGCTGGTGGCGGCGGCGCTGGTGGGTACAGGCTCGTCGGTGTTCCATCCGGAATCCTCCCGCGTGGCGCGCATGGCTTCGGGCGGGCGCCATGGCCTGGCGCAATCGCTGTTCCAGGTGGGCGGCAATGCGGGCGCCTCGCTCGGTCCGTTGCTGGCCGCGTGGATCATCGTGCCGCACGGCCAGCGCAGCGTGGCGTGGTTCGCGCTGGCGGCCCTGCTGGCCATCGTGGTGCTGCTGCAGGTGAGCCGCTGGTATCGCGACCACCACGCCGTGCGCGGCAAGCCCAAGGCGCGCGGCGCGTCGCACGTCGTGCTCACGCAGGGACAGGTGGTGTGGTCGCTGCTGATCCTGGGCCTGCTGATCTTCTCCAAGTATTTCTATCTCGCGAGCATCAGCAGCTATTACACGTTCTTCCTGATGCACAAGTTCGGCGTGTCCGTGCAGAACGCGCAGGCGCACCTGTTCGTGTTCCTGTTCGCGGTGGCGGCCGGTTCGCTGATTGGCGGCCCGGTGGGCGATCGCATCGGCCGCAAGTGGGTGATCTGGGCGTCGATCCTGGGCGTGGCGCCGTTCACGCTGATCCTGCCGCATGCGAGCCTGTTCTGGACGGGCGTGCTCACGGTGATCATCGGCCTGATCCTTGCCTCGGCGTTCTCGGCCATCCTGGTCTACGCGCAGGAGCTGATTCCGGGGCGCGTGGGCACCGTGTCGGGCCTGTTCTTCGGCTTCGCCTTCGGGATGGGCGGCATCGGAGCGGCCGTGCTGGGCCACATCGCCGATGCGCGCGGCATCGAATACGTGTACGGCCTGTGCGCCTACCTGCCGCTGATCGGCATCATCACGGCGTTCCTGCCCAACCTGGAACGCAAGAACGCCTGACCTGATCTCAGAGGGCGTGCGGTGGCACGCCCTCGCGGGTCATCTTCACCGGCAGGATCTTGCCGTCGGCATCGAACTCCATGCGATCGATGCACACCTCGCGATGGTTGCCATCGGTGTCGCCCAGTGGGTGGCGGTGGTAGACGATGAACCAGCTGTCATCGCGCGCCACGTGGAAGACCGAGTGGTGCCCGGCGCCGGTGCCGATGGTCGGGTCCTGCTGCAGGATCTTCCCGATGCGCTTGAACGGCCCCAGTGGCGAGTCGCCGATGGCGTAGGCCACGGAATAATCCGGGCCCGTCCAGCCGCCCTCGGACCACATGAAGTAGTACTTGCCGTTGCGCTTGAACATCAGCGGGCCTTCCACGTATTCCGGCGATGGCGTGATCTCGTGCCAGGTCTTGCCGTCCGCCGTGGGCTCCACGCCGCTGAAATCCGGCTTGAGCTTCACCACGTTGGCGTGTTTCCAGCCGCCGTAGATCAGATACCAGCTGCCGTCGCCATCATGGAACACGAACGGATCGATCGGCTGCGCGCCGTTGTGGAACGCATCGACCAACGGATGGCCGAGCAGATCCTTGTACGGTCCTTCCGGATGGTCGGCCACCGCCACGCCGATGCCGCCGAGTTGCTTGTCGTTCTGGATGTCGTTGGCGGCGAAGAAGAAGTAGTACTTGCCGTCCTTCTCCGTCATCGCGGGCGCCCACATGGCCTTCTTCGCCCACGGCACGTCGGCCATGCGCAGCACGCCCGCGTGCTTGGTCCAATGCACCAGATCATCGGACGAGAATGCATCGAAGCTCGTCTGCTCGCTGTAGCGCAGCGACGTGGTGGGATAGATCCAGTACTGGTGCTGGAAGATGGCCGCTTCCGGGTCGGCATACCAGCCGGGAAATACCGGGTTGGATGCGTGTGCGACTCCGGTCAGCAAAAGACCGGCGGCGAAGGCGGCGTGGATCAGCATCCTGCACTGGCGCATGCGATGGGCTCCCGAGTCTGTGGCGTCGGCCCGCGAGGCTAGCGCATCCCGACATTTGCCGGGGGAGATAAGCGCCAAACGACGGCGATCCAAAAAGCGACCGCCTTCACGCCAGCGTCAGACGACCACCGGCTCCGGCTCCAGGCGCACGCCGAACTTCGCATGCACGCCGTCGATCACCTTCTGCGCGAACGCCCACAGCTCGCCGCCGGTGGCGCGGCCGTGGTTCACCAGCACCAGCGAATGGCGGTTGGAAATGCCGGCGTCGCCCTCGCGCATGCCCTTGAAGCCGCTGGTTTCGATCAGCCATGCCGCGGAGAGCTTCCAGCGTCCGTCGCTGCTCACCCACGAGACCAGTTCCGGGTGCTCGCGCTTGAGCGCTTCGCCCAGCGCGGCATCGACGATGGGATTCTTGAAGAAGCTGCCGGCGTTGCCGATCACGGCCGGGTCCGGCAGTTTCTTGGTGCGCAGGTGCACCACGGCTTCCGCCACGTGGAACGGCGCCGGCTTGGCGATGCCCATGCGAGCAAGCTCTTCGCGAATGCCGGCGTAATCCAGGCGCAGCTCGCGCGAGCGGGGCAGGGCGAAGCGCACGGCGGTGACGATGTAACGCCCCGACTCGTGCTTGAACACGGAGTCGCGATAGGCGAACCGGCAGGCCGCGCGATCGAGCACGGCAACGCGGCGTTCCTGCGTATCCCACGCTTCCACGCTTTCGATGAACTCGGCCACTTCCGTGCCGTACGCGCCGATGTTCTGGATGGGTGCGGCGCCCACGGTGCCGGGGATCAGGATCAGGTTCTCCAGTCCCGCGAAGCCCTGGCCCAGCGTCCAGCGTACGAAATCGTCCCAGCGCTCACCGGCCGCCACGGCAATGCGTGCGACTTCGCCGTCCTGTTCCACCTGCACGCCGCGCGTAGCCATGGCCAGCACGGTGCCGTCGAAGTTGCCGGTGAACAGCATGTTGCTGCCTTCGCCCAGCACCAGCAGCTTGCCGCTGCGCACGGCGGGGAAGTCGAGCAGTTCGGTGAGTTTCGAGGCGTCGGTGATCTCGGCGAGCAGGCGTGCGCGCGCATCGACGCGCAGCGTGTTGCGCGTGGCGAGCGGTGCGTTTTCGATCAGCGTGTAGCCACCCATGTCGATGCGCTCAGCCGGCATGGGTATCCTCCCGCTGGCGGCGGATTTCGTCCACGCACTCGGCGATCAGCGCCGGACCGCGATACACCATGCCCGAGTAGATCTGCACCAGCGAGGCGCCGGCATCGATCTTCTCCGCGGCATCGCTGCCGTCCAGGATGCCGCCCACGCCGATGATGTCCAGCTGATTGCCCACGCGCTTGCGCATGCCGCGCAGCACGGCGGTGGAGCGCGCGAACAGCGGCTTGCCGGAGAGTCCGCCGGTTTCGTTGCCGAGCGGATCGTCCGCCACCGCAGAATGATCAATGGTCGTGTTGGTGCAGATCACGCCATCCACCTTGGCGGCCAGCAGCACTTCGGCAATGGCGTCGAGTTCGGCTTCGCCCAGGTCCGGCGCGATCTTCAGCAGCATCGGCTTGCGCGTGCCGCTCTGCGAACCCAGGCGCTCCTGCGCTTCGCGCAGCGTCTCGATGAAGCGGCGCAGCGTGGCTTCTTCCTGCAGGTCGCGCAGGCCCTGCGTGTTGGGCGAGGAGATGTTCACCGTGATGTAGCTGGCGAGCGCGTAGACGCGTTCCAGGCAGAACAGGTAGTCGTCCACCGCCTTCTCGTTGGGCGTGTCCTTGTTCTTGCCGATGTTGATGCCGAGCACGCCGCGATAGCTGGATTTGCTCACGTTGCGCACCAGCGCATCCACGCCGTCATTGTTGAAACCCAGGCGGTTGATCACCGCCTCATGCTTCGGCAGGCGGAACATGCGCGGCTTGTCGTTGCCCGGCTGCGGGCGCGGCGTGGTGGTGCCCACCTCCACGAAGCCGAAGCCGAGCGCGCCGAGCGCGTCCAGGTGGTCGGCGTTCTTGTCCAGGCCGGCGGCCAGGCCGACCGGATTGGGAAAACGGATGCCGAACGCCGTAGTCGGCAGCTCCACTGGCGGCTTGGCCACCATGTGGATGAAGTTGCTGCGATAGGCGACGTCCAGGCCATAAAGCGTGGCGCGGTGCGCGGCTTCCGCGTCGAGCGCGAACAGCAGTGGGCGGATGAGGTTGTACATAGTCAGTTGATCTTGCCCACGTAGATGACGGTGTCGTAGTCGAAGCTGATGCGCCCGCTCACCGCGCAGCGGTCGAACAGCTCGCGCAGCGCGCGCATCATGGGTTGATGTTGCGGGTGGCCTTCGCGCGGCGCGTACGAGGAGGACAGCAGCCGCCCCGCCAGCCCGTCGTAGTCCAGCAGCTGGCCGTGGTCGAAGCGGCCCATGGCGAGGTAGCCATTGCCGAACCAGGCACGCATGGCGGGCTCGTCGTCGTAGCGCTCGGCCACGCTGGTGTAATCCGTGCCGTACTGCTTGAGCAGCGCTTCATAGCCTTCGAGAAAAGGCGTGCTCACCAGGCGGCGGGAATTCCAGATGATCGCGGCAAGGCCCCTGGCACTCAGGATGCGCCGGAATTCCTCGCGCGCTGCGTCCTTGTCAAACCAATGGAAAGCCTGCGCCACGGTGATCAGGTCCACGCTCGCATCGTCCAGGCCAGTGGCCGTGGCGCGGCCGTCGACTGCGGTGAAGCGCGGCTCATCGCCCAGCCAGTTTTCGGCGGCTTCGCGCATGGGCGCATTGGGTTCCACGGCGATCACCCGGTAGCCGCCATCGAGCAACAGCTTGCTGGAGATGCCGGTGCCCGCGCCGATGTCCGCCACCTGCCATGCCGGCGTGATGCCGAAGTTGTCCTGCAGCCAGGTGAGCATGGCGACGGGGTAGTCGGGCCGATAACGCACGTACTCGGCAACGCGGTCGCTGAAACGCTCGGTGGACCTGAGATCGGTCATGGCATTACCCCGTGAGCAATTGGCCGCCGTCGACGCACAGCGTCTGGCCGGTGATCCAGCGGGCGAACGGCGAGGCGAGGAACAGGGCGGCGTGCGCTATTTCCTCAGGCTTGCCGAAGCGGCCGAAGGGAATCTTCGCCAGCGTGCGCTGGTAGAGCTCGGGTGCTTCCGTCTTGCGGCGATCCCACAGGCCGTCCGGAAACTCGATGGAGCCGGGCGCAATCGCATTCACGCGGATGCGATGTTCCGCCAAGGCCAGCGCCTGCGAAGTGGTGTACTGGTTCAATGCGGCCTTCACCGCCGCATAGGCGGGGCCACGCACGCCGGGATGAAAGGCGGCGATGGACGAGGTATGCAGGATGCAGCCATGCGAGGACTTCCGCAGCCAGGGCAAGGCATGGCGCGAGGCGCGCACGGCGGCCATCAGGTCGATGTTGAAGCCTGCGGTCCAGCCCTCGTCGTCGTCGCTGAAACCATAGCCGCTGGCGTTGTTCACCAGCACGTCGATACCGCCGAGCACGTCGGCGGCTTCGTGGATGTAGCTCTCGATGGACGCGCCGTCGGCGAGATCGCAGCTGCGCGTGTGCACCGTGCCGTCGAACGCAGCCATGGCGTGGCGTACTTCATCCAGTGCGGTCTGGCCGCGTGCGCACACGGACACCGACGCGCCGGCTTCGGCAAAGGCCAGGGCGATGCTTCGACCAATCCCCTTGCTGCCACCCGCCACGACGATCCGGTAGCCGTGAAAATCGAAAGCGGGCAGGGGCGGTGAGGTCATTGAGGTACCGAAACGGAAACGTGATGCACCAGCACGGGTCTGGTGATGAGCGGGGAGAACAGCAGCAGTAGCGCAAAAAGAATGATTTGCGCGTAAGCCAGCTTCTGTGCGGTTTTTGCCAATCCTTCGCCGCGCCAGGCGCCACCGGATTCGTGAATGGTCCTGAGCGCGCTTCGCGCACACCTCAACGTCATGGAAACGCCGATCAGTGGCAGCACGAACAGGCTCATCAGGCTTATCCGGGCGAGCCACATGCCCGCCATCGGCAGCACCGTCCAGGCGAGAACGGCAAAGAGCAGGCTGCAGATCGCCGCTGTGTTGTACGGAGGCACTGCGCGAACCGTTCCAGAACTGGTCATCATCACAACTCCTGTCGTCGATGGAATCGCTTGCTGCCGGCTGGCACGCGCACCCCGGGCGGACGGGGTGCGCGGTTCTTGCCAATTACAGATCGAACTTGATGCCCTGCGCCAGCGGCAACGCGTTCGAGTAGTTGATGGTGTTGGTCTGGCGGCGCATGTAGACCTTCCATGCATCCGAGCCCGACTCGCGGCCACCGCCGGTTTCCTTCTCGCCGCCGAACGCGCCGCCGATTTCCGCACCGGACGTGCCGATGTTGACGTTGGCGATGCCGCAATCGGAACCGGCCGCCGACAGATACTGCTCGGCCGACTTCAGGTTCTGCGTGAAGATGGCCGAGGACAGGCCCTGCGGCACGGCGTTTTGCAGTTCGATGGCTTCGTCCAGCGTCTTGAACGGCATGACGTAGAGGATAGGCGCGAAGGTTTCCGTCTGCACCACTTCGTCGCTGTTCTTCACGCCGGTGACGATGGTCGGCAGCACGAAGTTGCCCTTGCGGTCGGTGAGCGCGGCGCCGCCGGTGAGCACCTTGCCGCCGGTGGCCTTGGCCTTCTCGACGGCGGCCAGGTAAGCCTGTACGGCTTCCTTGCTGTTGAGCGGACCCATCAGCGTGGTGGCCAGCGTCGGGTCGCCGATCTTGCCTTCCACCTGCTTGTACGCGGTGACCAGCTTGTCGGTCACGTCGGCAATGATGGACTCATGCACGAACAGGCGGCGCGTGGTGGTGCAGCGCTGGCCGGCGGTGCCGACGGCGCCGAACACGATGGCCGGGATGGCGAGCTTAAGGTCCGCGCTTTCGTCCAGGATGATGGCGTTGTTGCCGCCCAGTTCCAGCAGCGAACGGCCCATGCGCTTGGCGACGCGCTCGCCCACGTGGCGGCCCACCTTGGTGGAACCGGTGAAACTGATCAGCGGGATGCGGTGGTCGTCCACGAAATGCTGCGACAGCTCCACGCCCGCATCGTTGAACAGGAAGAAGATGTCCGGGAAGCCGCCTTCTTTAAGTGCCTCGTTGCAGATCTTCATCGTGGCGATGGCCGACAGCGGGGTCTTGGGCGAGGGCTTCCAGATGCAGATGTCGCCGCAGATGCCAGCGAGGAACGCATTCCACGCCCACACCGCCACGGGGAAGTTGAACGCGCTGATGATGCCCACCAGGCCCAGCGGCTGGTACTGCTCGTACATGCGGTGGCCGGGGCGCTCCGAATGCATGGTGTAGCCGTAGAGCATGCGGCTCTGGCCCACCGCGAAGTCGGCGATGTCGATCATCTCCTGCACTTCGCCATCGCCTTCGGGCTTGATCTTGCCCATTTCCAGGGCGACCAGCGAACCCAGCGCATCCTTGTGCTTGCGCAGCGCTTCGCCGCACAGGCGGATCGCCTCGCCGCGGCGCGGGGCCGGCGTGGTGCGCCACACCTTGAACGCTTCCTGCGCGCGCTTGACGATCACTTCGTAGTCCGCCGCGCTCGATGCGTGCACCGAGGCAATCACGTCGCCGGTCGCCGGGTTGACCGGGTTCAGCGTGCCGGCATCCGTGGTCTTCGACCACTCGCCATTGCCCAGATAGGTGCCCGATTGCGTGCTGCCAAGACCGAGGGCGGTGAGGATTTCGTGGGACATGCTTCGCTCCAGACCGTGGCGCGGGGATTGCGCCGGGATGAAAACGGCCATTCTAGCAGGGGGCCCGAACCCGGGTTCGCGCCGGTCATCGTTCCATGCCAGAATTCACCCCCGTTGCCCCCGTAGCTCAGTTGGATAGAGCGTCCCCCTCCTAAGGGGAAGGTCGTACGTTCGAATCGTATCGGGGGCACCAATCCAGTATTCCGGGCGATTCGGCCATCTGCCCGTAAACACCCCGAAACGCCCGCGCCCCAAGGTCTGCGGGCGTTTTCGTATCTACGCCTCTGCCCGTCAATTCCCCCATCCGCCCGGATGAACTCCCCAAAATTTCCCCATATGCTCTCCCCATGGCGAGCATCCAGAAATCGGGCACCAAGTGGCGCGTGCAGGTCTACGTGAAAGGGCAGCGTGACTCCGCCTCTTTCCGGACCAAGCAGGAGGCGTCGGCCTGGGCGTTGACCCGCGAAGCCGAGCTGGGCGGCAAGAAACTCCCCGACAAGACCTTCGCCGACGCCATGAAGGACTACGAGCGCAATGTTGCGACGCACCGCGGGGGCGCCCGCTGGGAGCTGACACGCCTGAAGGTCTTTCTGGAGTCGCCGCTCGCGCGCCGCAAGCTGGCCAGCCTTGGACCCAATGACTTCATCGAGTGGCGCGACGAGCGCAACCGCCAGGTCAAGCCGGCGACCACGGCGCGCGAAATGAACCTGCTGCAGGCCATCTTGAAGCATGCCCGTCGGGAGCTGCGCTGGATGCGGGACAACCCCATGGCCGAGGTGACCCCGCCGAAGAAGCCCAAGGGCAGGGCGCGACGCATCACGCCTACCGAAGAGCGGGCCCTCACGATGGCACTGGGGCAGCGCGGGAAGCTTCAGGCGGACACGCCGACCCATCGAGTGGGCTTGGCCTTTCTGTTCGCCCTGGAGACCGCTATGCGATCAGGCGAGATCTGCGCACTGACCTGGGATTGCGTCTTCCTGTCGTCGCGCTACGTGACGCTGCCGAAGACGAAGAACGGGGAGGCGCGAGACGTGCCGCTGTCGCCCCGCGCGAAGGAGATCCTGGAGGCCCTACCCAAGGGCGAAGGACCAGTGTTCGGCCTATCGGACCAGGTACGCGATGTCCTGTTCCGCAAGGCCCGCGACAGCACCCCTCATCGAGAGGTGCATTTCCACGACACGCGCGCCGAGGCCATATTCCGGCTGTCCAAGAAGTTCGACGTGCTCGAGCTCGCGCGCGTCATTGGTCACCGGGACATCAACAGCCTGCTCATCTACTACCGGTCCACGGCATCCGAATTGGCACTCAAGCTAGGCTGAGCGCCGCTGATTCATGGCCCACTCGTCCACCTCGGACTTCTTCCACGACCGCGTGATCGGGTTGGGCTTCGGAAAGTCCGGTCGGCAGGCCACGCGCTCGAGGAAGCCACGGCGGTTCGGTTCGCCCTTCGGCGTGACCATTCCCAGGTACAGCGCGCACGCATCTGCGCAGAGCCAGCGGTCGCCATAGACCAAAGCCGCGATGAGCGCGTAGGTGGTGTCCGGTTTCTCTTTCTCGCTCATGGCGCGCGCTCCGGTGCCGGCAGAAGGTTCTGCCGGGTGATGTGTTCAATGACGGACATGCCGCTGGGCAGCACCAGGTGGGCAAGGAAGGCAGCCTCGAAGGTGAGCATGCCGATCTCGATCGCCGTGACCTGTCCCTTCACCCAGTCGCGCAGGATCGAGTAGACGGCGACGCTGCCGATCTTCAGGGCGCGCGCCTCGTGCTCGACGCGACTGCCACTCGTCCTGGGGCCATACGGATGCTCCCGCAGCCACGCCGCGGCATAGCCCTTGGCGCTGGCCTTCAGCTGGACCTGCCGGCCGCGGTGCTCGAACTGGACGAACAGCTCGCCAGTCTCGTAGTCCTCACCTGTGGCGAACTTCGTGCAGCCGAACCCGCGCAGCATCTTCTGGATGTCGTTGATGGCGTTGTTGCCGCTGGTGGCGTTCTCGTACGGGAGGCTCATGCTGCCTTCCTCTCCTGCTCAATGCGTTTTGCAAGGTCCTTCATGTCGAACTCGTGAGATCGGCGGCGCACCTGAAAATGTGGATCCGCGAGCAAGCGATCCAGCTCGGCTGCCTTGAATGGCGCCCAGATGTCAGTGTCTGTAGGGGAGTAGCGGAGCCTGTACTCGTAAGGATGTGATTCGAGCGAAGGGAATGGCCCTTTGCTTTCCTCTTCCTCCTCAATGACTGGCATTGCCGACCGATCAAGGGCGTTCCACAGTTCCTCGATCTCCTCCTCGGGTATCGGCCGTTGGACCGCATAGCCGCAGTCGCCGCACCTGACCTCGCTTACGCCAAGATCGCGGGAGCTATTGATGTGAACGAAGTCGACGCCGCACTTGGGGCAAGGTTCGAGCTTAGCCATGGGGTGATACCTCCTGCTCAATGCGTCGGAACTCGATGGTCATGCGCATGCTCCTAGCGGCAGGCGCAGCTGCACGGCGCCGATACGGGTACGGGCGATCGCGGCATAGTCCGCGTCCTGCTCGATGCCAATGAAGTCGAAGCCCTCGAGAAGGGCACCGCGGCCGGTGCTGCCGCTGCCCATGAATGGGTCAAGCACGATGCCCTTGGCCGGCCCGACAAGACGGCACAGGTAGCGCATCAGTTCGGTGGGCTTCACCGTGGGGTGGTTGTTTGCCGCTGGCGCTGGCGCGCCGCCATCCCGGCGGGTGATGTGCTGGCCGCTGGTATTCGACACCATGCCGGATTGGCGCTTGGGCAGCCCGTCATACCCATCATTGCGGTCCTTCCGGGTGGCCTTGGCGCAGTAGAAGAAGCGGGCGGCGCTACCACTGTCCAGGCGCCGCTTGCCCGGCTTCATCTTGAAACCGACAGGGCCAGAATTCTCGCTATCGGCACTCGCTTCTCCAACGCGTCCGCGCCGCATCGCTCCATAGGCGTTCTGAGTCTTGCGCTGGGCCGCATTTGTGCTGGCATTGGCGAGTTGTCCTGGCGCCAGCGGGAACGCCCCCACGACCTCAACGCTGCCATCGTGGATGACATTGGCAGGCCATCGGCCATCCGGGTTGGGCGGCAGGCGCTCGACGGTGTCGCCATCCTGTCCAGGCACCGCCGTTGATTTCTTCGCGGGCCCACCCCAGCCGGGAGTGCCAACTTCAGGGGCGATGCCGTCTGGCCATCCAACACGGCAATCATCGATGTTCAGCGCGCCCGTGCCGAAGCGGGCATGGTTGGCCTCGACAGTACCGATCAACGGCTTCCGGGCGACGACGATGGGTTCATGCGCTGGCTTGAGTGCTGTTCCGCCCCAAGGGCCATTGTGGGACTTGGGAAAGCCACTTCCGTAGATCCACATGATGCAGTCGCGCACCTCCCAGCCAGCGTCCTCGATAGCGCAGGCCATGCGGTGATAGGTGCGGCTACCGCCGAAAGCGACTAGGTGCGCTCCGGGCTTGGCGACCCGGAGGAACTCCTTCCAGAACTCGACACCTGGCACGCCGTGGTCCCAGTCCTTGCCCATGAAGCCAAGGCCGTAGGGCGGATCGGTCACGATCGCGTCGATGCTGTCGGCCTGAAAGGCCCGCAGCACCTCGCGGCAGTCGCCGACGTGGATGGTCACGGCATCACCCATTGCGCCGCTCCTTTGGTTCGAAACGGTGGTCGTAGGGTGCATCGCCGGGTTTACCGCCAGCGGCGTGCATATGGACCGCCGAGTGCAGGGTAAAGCCGCAGATGGCGCACGTACCGCAGGTGCAGCTCCATGACTTCTGGCGATTCTTGAGGGTCCGGAACTTCTTGTGCGGGCAGTCGGCGCCGACGCCGCCCTCACCGATTTCCCAGGGCTTCGGGCTACGCATTGCCGTCCTCCTTGCGCGACGCCGCATGCCGTTCGAACATGGGGCCATTCATCAGGATGGGGAGTTCACGCATTCTGGGCCTCGTCTATGTATCGCTTGTGCCTTCCACGGCGCCCATTTTTTGGTGGATGGTTCTTGAACCTGCCACGATTCTTGCGCTCGCGGTCCACTGCGTTGTCAGTGTTGGACCCGAGGAATAGGTGATCCGGATTCACGCAGAGAGGCGTATCGCACTTGTGGCAGACCTGCATGCCCACAGGGATCGGTCCTTTGTGGAAGGCATAGAAGAGCCGATGGGCACGAATCATGTTTCGACCATGGATGCCCAACTTCCCATAGCCATCAGGGTCGCGAGCACCTAGCCAAAGCCAGCATCCGCATTCGGGCACCGGGATGTAGTTCTGCGCTACATAGTCGGTCATGCGTTCGATCATGCTATGCCGCCTCCCTGACGCTGTGCGGGGTTAGGCATTGGGCGCCTCGTAAGGAATCAGCGGTTGTTCGCCGGCGACGTATAGCGGGTGGCGCGGCGCGCCGGCCTTCGTGCATCCAAGGCACAGCACGCGGTTGGCATACGCGTGCAATAACTGCAGCGCTGGCCGAGTCACGCTGGCTAGTGGGTTGGCGCCCCAGGCAGCCACTACATCGCGCCCCTTTGCGGCTTCCCTCATATGCATCACGTTGTTCGGTCCCATGGCAACAACGAGTTCCAATGGGATCTTCTTCGGATCGGTAGCGCGGAAGGCGAACAGGTTCACGACGACAATGCCGCCGTATCCATTGGCCTTAGCGAAGCCGATACAGCGGCGGATGGTGGGATCATCCTGGCTGGCATCAGCAGTGCTCGGGTTGAGCATGCAGAAGACTAGGGAATCACAGCTGGCGTCCCATTGGCGGTACAGGATGTAACGGTAGCGACCACAGTCGGAAATGATGGCGTCCGTACGGATGGCGGGGGAGTTCATGGCAATTGTCCGTGGCGCAACCGGGCGGTTGCTTTCCTTAGAATTGCTTTCGAGGGAAAAACTGCCCTGGTTTTGAGGCGCTAGTTTCACGACTCAGCCTTCCCGCGCTGGCTGAGCATGGCTTGGCGGCAGGCGTTCCAGCCCTCTACATATCCATCACGACGCCAGTCATCGTCATCCATCATTGGCGGATCACAGCACGGAACCGGCAGGGCATCCGGCACCCTCGCCTCCCAGGAGAGATGGGCGTCTATCTGTGAGCGTATGCGCTGAGCATCGCCGTTTGGCGTGTCATGCGTTCGACCTTCCACACCTTCACGATAGGCGCAATCCCAATAGGCATCGATCAGTTTGCTAATCGTCGTCATTGTCCAGGCTCCTTGCGTGCTTTGAGCATGGCGTCAGCCCATGCATAGGGCCACTGCACGCACCATTGCTTTGAATACTCCGCCTCCCATTGAGCAATGGCATCTCTGTTGGCGTCGTAGTAACAATCTCCGCATTCGCGCTGTGCATCTTGCCAAGTGAAGTAATGGGTAAGTCCGTCGTCACTGACCCAGTCAGACGTTGGTTTTGGTGGCATGTCAGGGGAGAACCAAGCTTGTGGATCGGGGGCATGTGCCGCGAAGTAATCGCGCAGCGACATGCCACGAAGCGCCATGTATTCGGCATCACTGCATTCGTGTGCTTTGGGATCAACGGGGAACGCTGGGAATCCCTCGTCATCCCGCAGCCTCTGTTCGCGCGTGGTCATGTCACTTCTCCGTTCGTGATGAAGCCGTGCCAATGGCCTGATGCGCTTGCATCGATTGACGGGGACAGTGAGAGGTTATCGAAGCTGTCGCCGGACATATTCCACGGCTTCTGAATCCATCCAAAGCATTCATGGAAAGGAACAGCAAGGCGTTGTGTTCTGCAATGCGGGCAATCGAAAGACAGGCCAACGCGAACGCCTTTGCTGTCGGCAACCCAATGCGGATCAAGTTCGGTAAGTCTCATCCCCTTGCCCCCGCTTGCGGCGCTGCGGCGAGCAATTCCCGGATGGTGTCTGCCACGTCTAGCGGCTCATTATTTCCATCGTCCTCGTACTTGCTTGCCTCATCATCAAGAAAAGGCAACGCTCGCTCCATGGCTTGACGCCACCCATCCGGCATCGCCGCGTGCGGCAGGGAGGTGGCGAAGTCTTCCAACATTTCTCGGACACTTGCGCGAACTAAGTCTGTTTCTTCTACATCATCCGGCCAAAAGTCTTTACCGAAATAAACGGAGCAAGCACGCTCCACATCCGCATCCGTTACCACGCGAGGCGTGCTCGGCTCGGCTTTCTTTCCGCAGGCGTAGCAGTCATATGGTCCGTTACCCGCTGTGTCGTACACACCGTCCTTTTCGCACGATTTGCATTCATCGCTCGGCGTGGCGCGGGAGAGGATGGCTTCAAGATCGGCCACGCGGTTCCACAGGTAAAGCCGCTTGGGTACTGGAATGCCAGCGGGCAGATCGAGGAAGCCCATGCACTCCCGCTTCCACTTCTTTACAAGTTCATCGATCAACTCGCGCGGCACGCTGACGTGTTCGGTGGTCATGGCTAGTCCTTAGGCAGCTTCGCGCGTGTTTGTAGGAAGATCAGGGAACGAGCCCCATGACGGCCGCATCTCAGCCCAAACAGCATGGGGAGAGATGGCATTGCGGCGGCAGTATCTGGTGCACTTCCCGTTGATCCACACCTCGCGCTGATCGGTCGAGGTGTTGTCGTAGACGGTGGCGTCGAACATGTCTGGTGTGCGCTTCATGCGGCTTTCCTCGTCATCAGCGCGCCCTCGTACTCGTCCACCAGGAGCTTGAACTCCCAAAGATCCTGCTCCAGCGCGTTGATGTAGTTGTCATCGCGGGCGAACTCGCGAAGCCAGAGCTGTTTTCCGGCAGGCTTCAGGGCAGGGCAGTACAGGCCGATATGCCACCACTTGCGACCGGTGAGCCACATGCAGCCTTGCGCCTGGTCGAAGATGTCACTGGCGTCGTTGTCGATGTGGAACTGGCGCAGGCGCGAGGGATCGACAAAGCATTTGTATTCAGCTCCACCGTCCTCACCGATCAGGCCGTCAGCACTGGCACCGAAGAAGCCGTCATCAGTCGTGATGAAGCCGGCCTCCTGGACGATGTGCCCCGTCTGCATCTCGTGTTCCATGCGAGCGTCGGCTTCCAGCTCGTGGCCGCGGCGCATGGCCCATGTCTCGAAGCCTTCATCCAGAGGCTCGCCGCTGATGCGTTCGACTGCCAGACGGAAGGCGTAGTCCTTGGAGGCCTCAGACCATTCACCACAGGGCAGGCCGGCAAGGGCACGCGTGATGATCGACGAACGCGGCACAGACTTATAGCCAGCCTGCTTGGCTGCGTCCTTTTCATGGACTCCGCCGTTCACCGCATCGACGAACGCTTGCTGTTGATCCGTGAGACAACCTACGCGGCTGCGCGCCGTGGCGAACATGCTGGCCGTGATACATCCGCTACGGGCCTGTTTCCACTCAGCTGAACCCTGCACGCACTGAATGATCCTCATGCCTGTTGCTCCTCATCTACCTGAGTGGGAGCGCTGCGGATGTAGTCAAGACGCGCAGTAACAGCCGACTTCAGTCGCGCATACCCGGCATTGTTGCCAGCTTCACGCAAAGCTTGTCCGCCTGACTTCCAGAGATCTTGAAGCTCTTCGGCCGACTGGCAGTTGTTGGCCTTTTCGATCCATTCCTGGCTATTGTCGAAAGGCGCGCTAGCTCGAAACGCGTCATCGTCCTCGCCGTGGCTGGTCAGATTGAGAAGGGCACTTGCGGTGTATCGCTTGCCATAGCTTACGCTGGAGGCGACAGCCTGGACATCCGGCTTGTTGCCCGACTTGTCCGCCGGAAGAATGATCTGCGTGTCCACCTTGTGGCCGCTGCGATGAGACAGCACGCCAGTGACGCCGATCCCATTGGAGAAGTCAGTGCGAAATGACAGGGCGAACCCGTATTTCGTCAGGATCGGCTTGATCGCGGCATTGATGTCCTCCCACAACGCAAAGCGGTAGCGCCCATTGGCATCTCCACGCTCGGTAACACTGGGAAGTTCCGCCTGCATCTGCGCCATGTCGGCAGAGAACTCGGCCTCAGCCTTCTTCGCTTCAATGCGCTCATACATCGCCATCAGGCGTTCCATCTTGTCCACGTCCGTGTTCGGATCAGCGGCGGCGCGCGAGATAACGGCGAGAAGCGTCGTTGTATCCGGCTGCGCCTGGGGCAACTGGTCAACCTTGACTACTGCGTTCATCAGAATCTCCGCGCACTAACCCGTGCGCTGGGTGTTGGAATGAGGTGCCGGTCTTTCCCGGCTGTCAGGAGCATTCGGTGACGAAGGGCTCCGGAACTTCGGATCAGGCTGCGATGGCCTGGTCGTAGACGTTGTCATTCGCGTCTATAGGTTTTGCGCCGATTACGTCGGTCGCCTCTCGCGCGGTCCACTTCCGATCTTCAGTCCGTCGAAACCAATTCAGCCCCGTAGGTGGTGGAGCTGGCCGGAATCGAACCGGCGTCCGAACTGCCTTTCAGTTGCTTCGTACCGCGATAACCCAAATTGCCAACGACGACGCTCTGGGGTGTTAGGTGGCGGCAGGCCGGCCTGTTCAATTCGCCCTTGCTGCCCAGCAAGCGCCTGCCGCCGGTGAAATCAGGCAGCCTGTTCGATGGGCTGCGGATCGGGCGCGATGCGGATGCCCTTGTTTTCGAGCTTGTTCAGCACGGCGTCGCGGCGGTTCTGGAGGATGTGACGGACCTCCGACTCAGTGAGTCGGTACTCGGTCACACCGTCATCCGGCACAAGGTTGTCGTCCAGATGCGCAATATCCGAGTCGATCAGATACAGCTGATCGAACAGGGCACGCACTTCGTCCAGCGCAGCTCGGCCACGGATCGTTGCCGGGGTGACGAGTGGGGCATTCATGCAACCTCCTTCGGCACACCGTTCTTCAGCGTGTACCAGGTGTCAGGTTTGATGCCATCACGCCCAGCGATGCCAGCCCACACTGCAACGATGGCGTACTCGTAATCACGTTCGACCAGGAACAGAGCACAACCTTCCTTGCCGCGAGCCTTTCCGTTTCGGCCCGATGCCGTGGCAGCGCCGTAGTAGCCCGATGCCATGGCAGCGCCGGAGTAGCCCGATGCCATGGCAGCGCCGGAGTCGCCCGATGCCGTGGCAGCGCCGTAGTCGCCCGATGCCGTGGCAGCGCCGGAGTAGCCCGATGCCATGGCAGCGCCGGAGTAGCCCGATGCCGTGGCAGCGCCGGAGTTGCCCGATGCCGTGGCAGCGCCGGAGTAGCCCGATGCCATGGCAGCGCCGGAGTCGCCCGATGCCGTGGCAGCGCCGTAGTTGCCCGATGCCGTGGCAGCGCCGTAGTCGCCCGATGCCGTGGCAGCGCCGGAGTCGCCCGATGCCGTGGCAGCGCCGTAGTTGCCCGATGCCGCAACCGATCCATTCTTCTCGTCGGTGGTGCATCCAGGAACCACCTTGGCCCGACTCGTCGTGTACTCGATGGCCGCCTTGATAAGTCCGGCGAGATTGATCTCTGCCTTGACCTTAATCTTGGAACTGGCGATCTTCGAATCATCGTCGTGACGTGAAAGCTCGCCGCTCTGTTCAACGATGGCGAACCGAGAATTGCCTCGGTAATAGCGCAGAACATGCAGCGGATACTCACAGGCGTGAAACCCGCTGTTGCAAGCCTTGACCGGGCCATCATGCTTGTATTCCTTTCCCACCTCATACTGGAAACCGCGGCAGGCAAGGTTCGAGTCGAACCCCTTGTAGGTCGTGACCACAGGCTGATCCTTCGCTTTTACTTCGGTCTTCTTGGCCTTCTTCGTAGTCACTTGTTCTTCTCCATGTAAGAGGCGCCTGCCACCACGGCGCCAGGGGTTGCGTTAACCGGGTGCAGGTCCGGCGTGGTGGCAGGCAACTGGTTCAGATCGAATTCGGTGAGGAACAAGCGCTGACGCTTCAGCAACTCGCTTCGCATCGCGTCGATCTGCGATTCGGAGAGTTCGGAGAGGTGGTGGCAGCTCATGATTCGCGCGCCTTGAGCAAGGCGTCGGCAAGCGCATAGGCAACGGCTGCGATTTGCTCGTCCTTGGCGATGCCCCACGTATCGTTGTGGGCGCAGATTCCCTGCAGCGCCTTCGCCGCAAAGTAATCCCGAAGGGTCATTCCACCGGCACCGTTATCACCGCAACCGGGGATGCTGATGGGGAATGCTGGACCGCCATTCTCGTTGGTGTACGGATTGCTCATGCCGCCCTCCCACCATGCGACGTATGGCTCCACAGATGCGCCCGCGCATTGGTCAGCGCCTGGTTCTGCGAAATCCCCTTGCACATCGTCTGCACGGCGATTCGCTCGGCGCTGGCGATCAGCTCGCGGGAGGCATTGGCGTCACGTCCGTACTTGCGGACCTTTACGCGGACGTCAAATAGATCAGAAGGGTAGATGTAGCTCATGATTCGGCCCCACGATTCGTGTACGTAGCAATCGCTTCTTCCGCATCCAGACCATTCTGGATGGCCTCTAGGCCAACGGAGACCAACTCCGGCGGATATCCGTAGAGTTGATGCTCAATCTCGATGTCGATGCACCGGTTGATGTCGCTTCGCACCATGGCCTTGGCGTAATCTTGAAGAGCGCTCATGCCCGTTCTCCGGTGGCTTTGGTGATGGCGGCGTCTGCGGCGTCCGCATGACGGATCAATTCCGCTGCGAAGTGACGGATCTCATCCGTCGATCCATGGAAGGAAGCGCTCAAGCCACATGGTTCTTCCGAGCGGAAGATCAGTGCGATGGAAGCGCCAAGGCCGCCATACAGAGCGTTGATGCCAGCAGTTACGGCGCCAAGCTTGGCCGCGTCGTAGGTAAACAGGGCAGTCTGTGTATTCACAAGACCACCTCCATCCAGCGAGCCAAGCGGCCAGACTTGCGAGCCCAAGCGTCGAACTCAGCCGTCATCGACTCATGAAGGTGTTCGTAGCGATCACGCAGGGCGTCATCGCTACGGGTCTTGTCACGCAGCGGAAGACCATGACCGAGAAACAGGGCGACCAGTGCATCAAGGTTCTCCGCGGTGCGCGGAGCCTGGATATATTCCGAGACCTCGGTGCGGTTTCCACGCATCTCCTCCAGAGCATCAAGCTCGGCGGCGGCGCGGTTTTCTGCCTGGTCCTGCACCCGCTGGTACTCGCGGGCGGCTCGTTCGGCGTAGCAGGGAAGGGCGTTCATCGCTCACTCCACAGGGCCTGAAGTGGCCCGATGGAGAAAGACTAGCAACGCTAGCTATCCAGTACAATAGCAGTGGTAGCGTGGCTAGCGATACATTCAGTTTGCGTTTATATTTCACAGGGCCGTCGCAGTTCCTAAAGCTATTCTTGGACCTGCCGATAACGCCAGATGAGTGAAATGTAAGGTGCATTGATTATTTTCTTCTCACCTTGTGCGATCCTAGTGCCATGAACGAGAGGCTAAAAAAGATGCGCGGAGAGATCGAGGAGATCACCGAGGTCGTCTCGAAGTCGCTTCCTGCGGCCGAAGCTTCGTTGCTTCGAGCAGTTGGCCGTTTTGCGGACAGCCTCGTTCAGCACGAGAAAAAGCAGAACGAAGAAATTGAGCGCATCCGAGGGGAGATGAAACGTGGCTCACGCCAAGGAACAGGACGATTCCATCTTTGATTTCTTGTACGTCGATCGACAACGATTGGCGTTGTTTGTAGCGCAATTGGATGACGATGGAGTCATCGTTCAATCCAAGCGCATCGTCGGCTCTAGCATGTCTAACCAGGGCGAGCTCAAGGGAGGTATACCCTCCGTGGCCACGGTTGGCGGAACTATCTCTGATGCAGCAACGGAAAGTGCTGAGCGCCAGTTCGACGCCAGCTACTCACTGCCGCTAAACGCGCTAAGCATTCTTCAGTCGGCTGGGCGAATCAAAAAGGAAGCGGCAGACCTGACGCTTGGTCATATCGTCCAACTCGAAGGTATCGTTGAGATACGGGATATCGACCTTATCAAGCGATTGTGGGACACCTTCACAAAGAACCTAGTGGATAAGGCGCCCTCCCATAAGAAGGGCACGGTCAAGCACGAAGTAAGCGTTGCGGGAAACGTTCTTAAGGAACTTCCACCGACAACGCAAATCTTTGTTCGCACGGCAGATGCAGGTTACTGGGGAATGCTCAACGGTGCTGACCCGACATTCAACTCTCACTTTATTGGCCTCAAGCACGGCACGCGTATTCAGGGCACATGGCAAGTCATCGGAATTCTCGATGCGCTACCAGACAGTGAGCCTGCCAGCGAAGAGACCACTGGAAATCTTCTTTCCGACATGAGTTCAGTTATCAATGGCATGCGCACGCTCTTGGGTAGGCCGTTCGACTCCTACGGAATAACGCCGCTCGCCATTTTTAGGCCTTGTGGACAGCCCTAAGAAAAGCCCCGCTTATGCGGGGCTTTTTCTTAGAGCCCTCCAGGCCCGCTCTTATCAATCACGCGTCCGATGACCAGGAAGTCTGATGAGTTGTGGTCGATAAACTCATCGGGATAGGTGACCTTGTCCTGGTTGTCCGACACGATGCGAATACGTCCATCAGCAGCGCGGAATAGGCGCTTCACGCGGGCCTCACCACCAGAAATGATGACGTAGACATGATTGGATACGATCTTGGTGTTGCTGCGATCGACCACGACCTTGTCGCCATCGAATACCGTCCGCTCCATGCTTTCGCCGCGGACGCGCATGATCATCAGGTCTTTGGCCTTGGCACCAGTCTTCTGCAGCCATTTAAGGGTATAGCGCTGTCGGTACTTCGTCGGCACGTATTCAGGAATAGGGTGTCCATTACCCCCGCTGACCTCAACGTCGAACCCATCCACCCAAACCTCCGTTTCTGGGTCAAAGCCCTCGTCATCCTCCACGGCCTCAATCTCATAGGCAGGGATCACGACGCGTCGTTGACCAGTAGGACTGGTGGATGAGGCAGCAATATTGGCGAAGTCTTCACTGATTAACTCAGGGGATGTTCCTACGAGTTCAGCGACCACTGCGGCCTTGTCCGCTGGGATCGGGCGCAGGCCAGTCTTCCAGTGATAGACATTGGCCGCGTTGATTTCGAGCGCACGGCCGATCTCGGCGGCCTTTACTCTCGACGCCAGAAGCCTTTCAGCGAAGTGTTGAGCGTACTTGTCCATATAAAGCAATGCTAACAATAGCCTTGGCAAGCATGGCTATTGACTGCTAGCGCTAGCGCAGCTAGTCTTTTGCCATGGACACAAAACAGAGCCACCAGGTCGAACAGATCCAGCGCGCAGTCAAAATTCTTGGCAGCAAGGCTGCCTTGGCTAGGGCCGTTAGTAAGACGCAGCCTCTGATATGGCAATGGTGCGCCGGACGTCGCCCTGTATCTGCCAGGCATTGCCTTCTGATCGAGAAGGCCACGGCCGGTCAGGTGACCCGCTACGACCTCCGCCCCGACGTCTTCGGCGAGCCCAGCAAGAAAAGGGCGGCGTGATGTCACCTCAGTCGACCAAAGGGATCGTGGGGTGCGGGCGGGAGATTGATCCGCGGGGTCTTCTCGTCGGTGGCGAACTTCCGATCGCAGATGGGGCAGTTGAGGCTGTAGAAGCCAAAGGCATTCGCAGAGCGCAACAAGACCGCTCGAACGCCCTTGGTGTCCATGCAGGGCTGACAGATGTAGTGCTCCGGCTCCGCCGAGCCTGGATCTTCGGTCCCTGCAGTGTCTCCCGCGACCTTCAGTCTGTACACGAAGATGCCCTTGGATATCTCGAAAAGCGCATAGCTGTTGCGCTGAACAAGCGACTTTTTGAGATCGGCCAACTCCTGTGCGGTTTCGAGGTACTTGTTTTGAAGCTCGAAGAGCTGCGCAGTAAGCGAGAGGACGCCATGTTGTGCCGCACTCAATTGCTGGACGACTGCGGCGTTCTTGATGAGATCTCGACTCTCGAGAGCGACATTGATCGCATCTTGCGCGGTCTTGAGCGTTGCGCCTATGGACCCGAATAACGACACGTTCATGGATTCCCTCCTGTTGGTGGTTGGTCTGCTCGCACAGCCAGCCTACCAGCGGGAGGAATCCGCCATCCAGTAACACCGCTCCACTCATACCCACTGCCAAGTGACTCTCCAAGGAATGAACGATGTACGCCGACCCGCGACACATCCGTGATAACCCGATCAAGGTCCGTCTGAATGACGACGAGTACGCCGTGATCGAAGCGATGGCACGACTGAACAAGCGTCAGCCTGCCGTGTTTGCGCGTGAACTGCTCATGCAGGGCATCGCATTGCTGGAACAGCGTAACGAGATTGCCGACGCCGCCTGAAGTGGCCCTTCCGACCCTGAGGAGGGGCTATGCCTGACATCACCGTGGCGTTGACCGATGACCAGCGAAGAGAGCTGGAAGCGGCAGCACGAGAAGCAGGGGTGACGGTAGATGAATACGCGGCTATGGCCGTGTCGCAAGCAGTAGAGACCCGGTACGTGCTTCCGAGCACGGCCGGGGTAGTGGTTCCCATGAAGGGACTCAAGAGGCCCAAGTAACCGGGCCGCAAAACGGGGCCCTCAAACGCACTCGTTTCGAACACGCAACGCACTTCCCACATTCGACGATCTGCTCACCACGAGCACGAGAACACCAATGCACACCGTCATCGACTTCCGTATCCAGGACGAACACCAGCAGCGCAACGACGCGCTGGAATTCATCGTGGACGAAGACATGGCGGCCCTCATTCGGGTCAATACGCGGACATGGCGTCAGCGCAATGGCCTGGAGCCGGAACAGTCGGAGGCAGCATGACCACCATCCGCCAGGAAACGTTCTGGGATCGCGATCAATCGCTGCGCTTGGTCGATACGCCCATCGCACGCAGCTCCGATCCGGAGTCGAGCCATCGCGCTGCCGCCGAGCTGACTGCTAGTGGTCGCCGCGGTCAGCAGATCGCGCAGACCATTGCCGCGGTGCGCGCTTTCCCTGGAAAGACCAGCCAAGAGCTGTCGGACAAGACCGGCATCTGCAGGTTTGTGCTCGCACGCCGCTTGCCTGAGGCAGTCACGGCCGGCGCCATCGCCAAGGGACAACAGAGGCCCTGTTCGGTCACCGGCAAGCTGGCACTGACGTGGTGGCCTGTTGATCCGGGGATGAAGGTGGCTGCGTGACACTACAGTTTGAACAACACACGGCTAGTCCGACGGGGCGAAAAGGCGGTCTCCCGAGCCGCTCTGCCGTTGTGTCCTCATCGGGCATTACGGGGATGCACATGGCTAAGACTTACTGGGAAAAATTGAAGGATCCGCGCTGGCAGAAGAAGAGACTGGAGGCGCTACAGAGCGCGGAGTTTGCGTGCCAGGTCTGCTATGACAGCGAATCCACGCTGCACGTCCATCACAAGCAGTACTTCAAGGGCCGTGAGCCGTGGGAGTACGAGGTCGAGCAGTTGGCAGTTCTTTGTGAGGCATGTCACGCGGAACATCATGCATCGGATGATGAGCTCAGTGTCGTCTGCTCGTTTCTTCCCATGGACAGCCCACGGTCACGGTCAACCGTCGCGTCCCTAATTGCTGGATACGCGGGCCAAGAACTGCCGAGCGCGGATCCGGATCACTTTGCTTACTACGCAGGAATTCTGGCCGAGCGTATGTTCGCAAACTATTCAAGCAACATCTATGACCTTCTCGATATGGAGGTTGTGAGTAGGGCCGATGCATACGGCATCTTCCATGCGGCACTGGCATATGTGAAGTCAAAGCGGGGCGACGCGACGTGAGCCGATCCCGCAACCTCAAGCCTGGCTTCTTCAAGAACGAGACGCTGGCCGAGTGCGACCCGCTCGCGCGCCTGCTGTTCGAAGGGCTGTGGTGCGAGGCCGACAGGGAAGGGCGCCTAGAAGATCGCCCGCGCCGTCTCAAGGCGGAAATTCTCCCCTATGACGACTGCGACATCGAGCGTCTACTGGGCCAGCTGAGTGATCGCGGCTTCATCGAGCGCTATTACGTTGGTGCCGAGCGCTATATCGCCATAGTCAACTTTGCGAAGCACCAGAACCCTCATGTCCGAGAGGCGGAGAGCGTCATTCCTGCCCCAAACGGTACGGAGCACAACCTAGGCAGTGCACGGGCACAACCAAGGCAGTGCCAAGGCGATGCTGAGCATGGAACGAGCCCGGCTGATTCCTCTTTCCCCCATCCCTCATCCCCCATCCAGGGAGAGAGAGAAACGCACGCGACCCGCGCTGGCGAATGTGCCAAGGCGATGCGTGAAGCCGGCTGCGTCTCGATCAACCAAAGCAATCCGGATTTCCTGGCTGCGCTGGATGAGGGCGTGACGCCCAAGGAGTTCGCCGACGCGGTGAACGCCCACAAGGACGAAGTCTCAGGCGCTGGCCTGTTCAAGTACGCCGTGAAGGCAGCACGGACGAATCACGCCAAGGAAGCGGCTCCGGTTGTCATCCCATCGGCCCGCGCCGGCCCTGGCCAAACGCAGAGCAAGACCATGGGCGCAATCCTCGCACTACAGGGCATGAAAGATGGACTGGATCAAACACGAACTGCTGACCGGCTTTCAGAAGCTCCTCACGCTCGGCTTGGAGCGTCAGCCGGCGGCTGAAGTCATCCCGGGCACAGTGGCGACCTGGCTGGAGACCATCACGCATGGTCGCCAGTTCGACAAGCAGCGTGACGCGTGGCGCTTCCGTGCGGCGTTCATCACGCTTGCTGGCCGGCAGCGTACGTGGCCCGTCCCACGTGACCTGATCGATGCCTTGCCACCTGCAAGGTTACCCGAAGTGGTTGACGTCAGCCGGCGTCTCACCAGCGACGAGGCCGAGAAGGTCGCCAAGGGTGAACTCGAGAAGATTGGCAAGCTGTTTCATGTCGACTTCACCGCTACGAAGCCCAAGAAGACTCCTCCGTTGGCATCTGTGGACTTCCCGCGGTGTTGTGAGAAAGGAACGCGTGAACAGCCGGTGTGCGATGACTGCCGTCAGGAGATGCGTGATCTACATGGTCCAGTGATTCCATTCGATAAGTCGAAGGGAGATGCGGCATGAAGCGTGGACTCAAACCTGGATATGGGACGAACCTCGAGTTCGGCATGCGCTTCCTTCTTTGGGCTGATGGATTAGGACATTGGCCGAACTTCCGAGAGGTGATGTCGGCCTTTGGTGTATCGAAGGCATCTGCCTATCGCTACCTCGATTCCTATCGGAACGTGAAGTCCGTGGAGCTAACGAGGAAAGCCGCATGACCCGCTGCCACCACTGCCATTGCCGCCTTACTGAGGACGAGGTGATGTACTACGAATTTCGCTGCGCACGTTGCGAGGACAAAGTAGTGCGCCGATACGACAACCGGTACTTCGTCGGCCCGTACCGTGCCGGCAACATCCTCTTCTGCCTCATCGGCGCTGGCATCTTCGTCGCCTTCATGTACTGCATGTGGCGGTCGGTGGGAGGCTGGCGATGACCATCCCCAACACCTACTTGCGCCGCAAGATCGTCGATGCGCTTGGTGAAGGCCCGAGTACTTCGGCTGCGCTTGCCCTGAAGATCAACACGGAGCATCACTCGGTGCTGCCCGCGCTGCGGTCCATGGCCGCCCAAGGGATGCTGCGCAAGTCCATTCCACGCAACAAGGTTCCGGTTTGGAGGTTGGCGTGAGCTATTGCCGATTCAGCAGTAACGACTTCTTGTGCGATGTGTACGTGTACGAGTCGTGCCTTGGTGGCTGGGAGATCCATGTCGCCGCCAACCGCGTCGTATTCAAGGAGCCACTGCCCGACCCACTCCCGTGGAGCGCGGAGAACGCCGAGGCTTGCGTGGCGCGTATGCGTAAAGTCAGCGCGATGGTGGATGTCGCCGACAGGGTAGACATCGATCTTCCCCACGCCGGCGAATCGTTCAACGAGTCGAGTCCAGGCGAATGCGCGGACCGGCTCGAATACCTGCGCGGCTTGGGTTACGTCGTGCCGCAGCACGCCATCGACACGCTGCGCGAGGAAGCGGAGGAGGCCGAGTGAGTCAGACCTACGTCCTGAACGCCAATGGGCGCGAGCGCCCGCAGGTGCTTGCCAACATTCACGCCTTTGTCGATCGCCTGCCGCCGGGAAAGTCCTGGAGCGTGGAGATCAAGGAGGCCCGCAAGCAGCGGAGCGACCCGCAGAACCACGCACTTTTCGGCGTGGCCTATGAGGCCCTGAATCGGGCCACGGGGTTCACGAAGGACGAACTACACGAGGCGTTCTGCAAACGGTACTTCGGGACCGTCGAACGCGAGGTCATGGGGCAGGTGGTCACCCGTCCGTACCGGACCACGACGACGAACGAGCGAGGCGAGCGGGACGTCATATCCACCGCCGCATTCGCCGAGTTCTACACCATTGTGCAGATGGTCGGCGCCGAGGCAGGGATTGATGTTCCGGACCCGGATCCGTTCTGGCGCGAGGGGAGGATGGCAGCGTGAGCAATTTGAATGAGACCTTGAATGAGCGTGGCAATCGCTATGGAGACTTCCGCGACCACGCACTGATTGCGCAGGACCTTCAGGATGTAATGCGCCCTCCCGAAGGATGGAATCGGTTGTCTCCTCACCAGAAGCAGGCGCTTACTGTCATTGCAGACAAGATCGCTCGCATCCTGAACGGTGACCCAAACTATGCGGATAACTGGCATGACATACAGGGATATGCACGGCTCGTCGAGGAAAGGCTTTGAGCACTGCAGCCGAGAAACGCCACATGGACCGCGTTGCCAGGCTGCCATGCGCATGCTGTGGCTGCTATGGCGTCCAGGTGCACCACATCCGCGAAACCATGGGCATGGGGCAGAGGGCCAGCAACTGGCTAGTGATTCCGCTTTGCCCGTCATGTCACACAGGACCCAAAGGCATCCACGGTGATCGCTCCATGCTCAAGATCATCAAGGCCGATGAGTTGTCGTTGCTTGCCGACACGATGCGCCTGTTGGCGATAGGTGCGGCATGACCCGCCACTCCAAGAAGGACGCCAACCATGACGCCATCGTGGCCCGCTTTCAGGCGCTCGGATGCAGCGTGATCGAGATGCATGCGACGGGGATTCCGGGAATGCCGGACTTGGCCATCGGGTTGTCATGCCCGAACGGTCGAATCACCCAGCTCGTGGAGGTCAAAAACCCCGAAACCGCCTACGGCCGGCGCGGCCTCAACGCCAACCAGACCGCATTCGCTCGCGACTGGCGCGGCGGGAAGATCTGGACCGTCACCGGCGTCGATGAGGCCACCGCGCTGGTGCAGAACTGGCGGAGCGCGGCATGACCCCGCAAGAGAAACAGGCCGCCCGCATCGTCATCCGGACCATGTCCGACGACGAGCTGCGCCACGAGTCCAAGAAGATGTGGAAGCTGGCCTCCTTCGCCCAAGGCATGGCCGATCGGATCGAAAGCGAGCTGCGTCGCCGCAAAAAGAAGCTACGCATGGCTTTGGCACAGAACAACGGGGAGAAGTGAGATGCACGTAGGCAAGTTGATGGCTCGACTGAACCCGAAGAATGTCCGCTTCGACGTGGACTCGGGCGGCATTCCCGAGCTCACCCCCCAGGACATTGCTGCCGCCCTTGGCATGGTCGAGGATGGCATTGGACGCGAGATGCTCTGCCAGGTGTGGTGGCCGGATGGCGCCAAACTCACGGAGGATCATCTCTTCGAAGTGATGGCCGACGCCCAGCGGCAGGAATGGCAGCGTCGTGAGGATGCCATGCTGACCGCGGTCTTGGCGGTAGCCGAGCGGGGCGACAAGGCTCGCGGCATCTATGCCTCAGCCCATGCCAACCGGTGGCCGCGGATGGTGCACGTCAAGACTGAGATTCCCTTTGCCGCGCCTGGCTACCAAAAGGTCACTCGTGCCGTGCTCAGGGAAATGAAGGGTGCCGGCATCTGCCAGAACTGCCATGGGCGCACGATCGTTTTCGCCTCCGATGCTCCGGTGAAGGTCTGCCCGTCCTGCTTGGGCAGCGGCCACCAGGCGGTTAGCAGCCGTGCGAGGGCGGAAGCATGCGGCATCGAGTGGAAGAGCTTCCACGACGACTGGCAACGCGTATACGAATGGACCGCAGAGCTGTGCAGTCAGAGCCTACTTCGCGCGCACCGCCAGTTCATCGCCGCAATTGGTGGGTGTTAGACCCATCAAGAAAGCGATTAAATTCCTACTATGGGCATCGTGACTAGCGCTGGCATGTTTGATAACACAGGCATGCTGGCATGCAAATCCTATGTCTATCTCTTTATTGTTCATGACCCTGAAGCATCCGGCCAAGTTGGGTATGTCAAATTTGGTCAGAGCAAGAATCCGCTAGAGCGCGCAGCAACCATAAAAACTGGATGTCCTATTCCATTGGTTCGCTTGACTCTTGTTCAGGCCCCCAATCAGAAGTCGGCACGCTCTTTAGAGCAGGCACTTTTGCAGCAATATGCTGGAATGCAGTCGCAGGGGGAGTGGATACGCATTTTCTGGGGTGACAAAGAGCAGCGCTCAAAGTTTTTCAAGGAGATTGCTGCCACGATCCGCCTGCATGTCAGGTCGCCTAAGATCATGGAAGTTAATCCAGCGCATATTTTTGCTGCCGCTGAGGCTAGCCGTGGCCTACGAAAGAAGGTTCGGCAACATCCTGGCTGGTAGAGCCACCACTGAAGAAAGCCCGGCCAAGAGGCTGGGCTTTTTCGTTTCCGCGCCCCTGGTCTAACGGCAAGGCACGACCCTTCCAAGGTCGAAGATGCCAGTTCGAATCTGGCGGGGCGCTCCATCTGGAATTTCCATGAACTGGTTCCTCCGCTGGTTTCACAGGCCGGTGCTGGACCAACTCGCCCATCTGGAGCAAGTCACCATGTCCGCATCCGAAGATCTCGTCGCCAACGTCGCGGCGCTGAAGACCGCTGTCGCCAACGAACTGCAGGCCATTTCTGCCAAGCTGGCCGCCGCCCAGGGCGATGACCCGAACGTGGTCCAGGCGAACGCCGATATCCAGGCACTGATCGAGCAGCTGAATGCCGAGACTGCCTCCCTGGAACCTGCGCCGGCACCGGCCGCCGAGCAGCCGGCTCAGTAACCCATGACAGCAATACAGACGGGCTGCAGCGTCATCGAAGCAACGATGGCGCATCTGCTTCCTGAATCGCCCCGGGTTCTGAGGAGGCTCCAACTCTTGAGAGAATGGAGCCATGAACAAGTCTACGAAGTTTTCCCCTGAGGTCCGCGAGCGCGCG
>NZ_QICJ01000014.1 GCF_003201105.1 Dyella sp. AtDHG13
TCTGTTCGTCGGTAAAACGCTTCTTCATGTCCGTCCTCGTCGTTATGACGGACTCTACTTAGATCAGATTGGCACGGAAACCTGGGGGCAGGTCACCGGGATAGAAAGCATCTCCGCGAGGCCTTCGTACGGGCGTTTGGCGTCGCGCCCCAATCGCTTCGCCGCGACTCCAGGTCCAGCGTGGAAGAACTCGCCACAATGGAATGAAACAGCCAGCTTGATCATTGTTTCTAACTGTTGATCGCAATTCGTGTAGTGCGCGCAATCATGTACCCACTCACCCGTGAGGTCGGTTTTATGCAGTCGACGAGCAAGTTACCCCTGATTCCCGCGAGCTTCTTTGGGATCGTACTTGGCTTGGCCGGCCTAGGTGGTGCATGGCGAATCGCGCACCGCGTCTGGCATCTGCCTTCCGCCGTCGGCGAGTCCATACTTCTCTTGGCGACCGCAGTCTGGTTGGTCCTGCTGGTCCTCTATGTGGCCAAGTGGTTTTCGGCCCGTGCGCACGCCATTGCCGAGCTAGACCATCCCATTCAATGCTGCTTTGTCGGCCTCATTGGTGTTACGACCATGCTTGTGGCCGCAGCCGCCCTTCCTTATGCGTGGCCCCTGGCTTTCTGTCTTTTCATCCTCGGTGGCATCTACACGCTCACGTTCGCCGTATGGCGAACGGGTGCTCTTTGGGGCGGAGGTCGCGAAGCTGCCCACACGACGGCAGTCCTTTATCTGCCCACGGTGGCCGGCTCCTTTGTCATGGCCTCGGTTGCATCAGCACTCGGCTACACCGATTGGGCGCAGTTGGCTTTTGGGGCTGGGTTCTTCTCGTGGCTGGCCATCGAGTCCGTGCTGATCCATCGCCTGTTTACCGCTGAACCGCTTGCGGTTGCCGTACGCCCGACGCTTGGTATTCAACTTGCGCCCCCAACTGTGGGCTCATTCGCCCTGCTGAGCCTGGGTACACCACCCGCTTCGGTATTCCTGGTCCACGCGATGTTTGGCTATGGTCTGCTCCAGGCGCTGATTCTGATCCGTCTCTTGCCATGGATCCGTGCCCAGCCGTTCTCGGCCGGCTACTGGGGATTCACCTTCGGCGTCACAGCCCTGGCTGCCGTTCCCCTGCGACTGGTCGAGATAGGTGATCAAGGTCCGATCACGCTGCTCGCGCCCTACCTCTTTGTCGGTGCGAATCTCATCCTTGCAATCGTGGTGCTGGGCACACTTCGCCTGCTCTTGCGAGGAACACTACTCGCCTCGCCCACGCCCGCAGGATCAAGAGGGTGAGGATGTTCAGTGGAATTATTCACCAGCACGTGTACCGATCGACATTCCTCCAGCTGTTTTGGAGCCTCCCAAAAGGTCATGGAGTTCTGACGAACAACTGCAATCCTTCTCGTTCCAATAGGAATGGATAGATGGCCCTGTTCGCCGGCACCCATAACGGATTCGGATATCGAGGCTCCTATCAGGTAAGAGACGGCGTGATCATCTGGAGCGTCAATGTACAAAGCCAGAACGACCCGGTCCTTGCCCTCCATGGCCGTTTTCCGGCGGATCCGGAAATCGCTGCACGCCTCTCCATAGAACGGGAAGTCAACGCATGCATCGAGAGGCGACTCGCCCCTGCAGAGCTCCATTAGAGAGGCGTGCCTCGGCGAGCGTCTTTGGGAGGAGTTCCCGAGACTGTCACCGGGCTTCGCTTCGATGGACACGCCGGCGTCCGGACTAATGTGGAGCACTATTTCATTGGTTACCGCACCGTCACCACACTGCTCTCTCTGCATCGCAGAGGTGACAGGCATGCGCGGGTGCGGGTCGATTTCAGAGGTGACTTTGGCCACGAAATCGGGCTACTCGATTTCACGCTGAGTGCTGGCGGGCAGATCGAGCGCATTGATGCGGAGTTGGTTTAAGAGAGGCTCTAACATCGGCAAGCGGCTTGCCTTGGCCATTTGATTACCACTGCCTCCCGGTGCTCACGGCTGTTCTGCAAATCGCCGATTTCCCAGGCCGACTGTGTGAGCGACTGACAAGGCGCTGCCACGGGCAGCCTCATGCGGTCACGGCAGGCCGGCCCTGTGATTCTGGAGAAGGGAGGGTAATCCCCTGCGCTGCAAGCGGCACGGATGACGGCGTGGCGGACCGCCCGTGCAGCAGCGCATACGTCACGGGAAATCCGCCAACGCTGTGATACCGTCTCGCGCGGCGTACGCCCGACCGCGGCGCCGCAAAAACAGCGACTATCACAAGGAGATCGTGATGAAACATGTGTTGTTGCGCCTGGCCCTCCCGGCCATCGTTGGCGCCATCCTTTCCGGCGCTTCCAGCGCATGCCCCGCCACCGATGTGCGCCCGGCCACCATCGCCGAGTTTGCGACGCCATCCCACTCCAGCTCCCCGCAAGGGATCGACGTCGCCGCCGATGGCAGCGTGTGGTACGCGGAAACCACCGCAGGCAAGCTCGCGGTGCGCCATCCGGACGGCACCTCGTCCGAATTCCTAGTACCCAACGGTGGCCAGCCCTTCATTGTGAAGGCCGCCGCCGACGGCATCTGGTTCACCGATAGCGCTCGCCATGCGATCGGCCACCTCGATCCGCGCAGCGGCGAGATCGACGAACACACGATACCCTCCGGGGCTTCGCCGTTCTTCATCCAGATCGGCACCGACGGCAGCAAATGGTTCACCGAGACCGCCGGCGTGGGCCGGCTCTCGCCGCAGGGCGCCATCACCGAATGGACGTTCACGTTGGAACATCCGGACGACAACATGGAGCAGTTGAGTCTGGACCCGTGGGCCAACGTCTGGTTCGTCGAGCGCAACTTCGATGGCGCCGGCGCCGCGGGCACCAACAAAGTGCGTCGCCTGAACCCGCGTACCAGCGTGGTCAGCACCTACGCCGTGCCCACGCTCGGCGGCACGCCCTCCGGGGTGGTGGCCAATGCCGACGGCACGGTTTGGGTATCGGAGTACTACGCCAATGCCCTGGCGCTGCTCGATCCGCTGGTGGCCCCGCACAGCGACGAAACGGTAGCGCCAGACACGCGCAAGGCCACCGGCCAATCTGCACCGTCAACGCGCACGGTGAGCGCGCGTGTGCCCCCCACGCAGACGGCCGCATCTCCTGTCGTGCATACGGTGCAACCCGTGGTGACGCGCGGCTGGATCGAATTTCCGCTGCCGACGGCCAACGCTGAGGCGGAAGACATGCGTGTCGACGTCTTCGGCAACGTCTGGTTCGAAGAGGACGCGGGCTTCCTCGGCCGCCTCGATCCGTACGCGGCGCGCTTCACCGAGTACGCGATTCCGTCGACCAACAGTGGCTACTACAACATCGCCATGGACGCGAGGAAAGGCCGGCTGTGGTTCACCGAGGCCGGCGTCTTTGCACCGGTGACGACCAAGATCGGGGACCTGACCACCCGCCATTGAGCACGTCGATGTTCACGCACGAGCCGGCCGCATGACCGGCTCGTGTTTTGGCGCGCCGTAACGGGCGTTATTTTCGGCTCTCACTAGATAGGCGGAACGTCCGCTACCGCGCCATTGCGGACCACTTGGAAAACTGGCGAATCTGGCTTGTGGAGGCGACATGGCGCCTTTGAACGTGGAGCCGGCCACCGAGCAATACCCCGCGACCGCCGCGAAGGAGGATCACGGCGCCTTCGATTCTGGAACGGCGTTCGCCTGAGCGTTCCGAAATGCAGTGAGGTCATCCTTCAGGTGGTTGGGCACGATGATCCTGTCGTTGTCCAAAAGGATGCCATCAGAGAATCCTCTGCAAACCTCATCCAATAAATGCCATACCAGACCGGAAGCATGGCGAAGCTGCTTTGACAACCAGGTTGCGGCATCCTTCCGCGCCTGGTCCCGCGTTTCATTGAGCTCGACGTCGCCAAGTACGTCGATCATTGTGTCGAGCAGCGTCAGCCGCACTAGCTCAGGGTCGGTTAGGCGATGGCGCCGCTCGTGGACATGGGCGCCACGATCGGTAACCAACGCTTCCAGTTGTTCTTTCACAAAGCCCGCAAGCGAATCACCCACCTCCGAGACAAACTCCGTGAAATCCTTGTCCTTCTTGTAGCGGCGTTGGATGAACGTGATGAGATCGAGCAACCTTGACTGAAAGATGTAGACCTCATTCAAATAGCTCTCTACCCAAAATGTGACGGTAGCCGTGTGGCGGTCTGCCTTAACTAAGTCCATGGCGTCCGATGCCATCTCCCGAATCAGGTCAAGCGCCTGGCACGACTGGATACATTCGTGAAATAGATTCCAGAAGTCCCGTAGAAAGCCGAACTCACGGGAGATATCGACCTGAGCGACTTCTGCCTTCCATGGAGCATTTATGACCTTCAAGCTGCGCTCTTTGGCCAGTTCTCGATGAGCGTCACTACTGGCCCAGCGCGCCATTGCGGGCGTGCTTAGGGCGGTCATATACCGTGTGACGTAAACCGGCCGATCATGCTCCATAACACGCCACTCCTCTCAGAACTTCAGATGGATGGATAACATCGAAATACCACGTTAACAGTGGTGCCGTTATCCAGCTCGGCGGAATACCTCGAGCCAGATGCGCGCCGCCTCATACGTCTTCACCAACAGTTTGTCGTTCGAGAAGACTCCATCGAAGAATGTCCCATAGGCAGCGATGAAGGCATCAACCTGGTGGTTCACCATTTTCTCGATACGCGTTCCTGATTGCTCACCTTGCGCGCCTAGATCCATGGCCAGAAGCACCTGGCACAGGCACGCCCTGAAAATGAGAGTGTTCCTCACTTCCTCCTTCTTTGGCCAACGACCCACATTGGGATGCCCCCGCAGGGTCCCGGTCACCTGAGTTACCACTCTCTCGAACATATGGGCCACCCCCTTGGCAGAAGGCACCTGGCCTTTGCGGATGCATGCGCGATCTTCGCGAGAGAAGCCATTCGCGAATTCATCAATCCTCTCCCCTAGACCAATAGCCTCATCAGCCAAACCACCCATGTGCTCAGCGGGAGACTTGCTGTCACGCAAAATATGCCGGACCGCGCTCGCGTCGCCAGCACTTGCCTGCTCAAGCAGACGCGGATACTGAAGGAACTGGCGCGTGTGTTCTTCGGCGATCATGCGGCGCTGAAGCCCGGCCTCTCTACCGCGGAGACCTGAGCACACCTTGGTTGGTTTAAGGACCAGGACCTGCCTCGGAAACTCACACAGGACCTCCATGCTTCGGCACACCCCGGCCACAGACCCCGTTTTGTAGGCCTCCAGAAACAGGAAATCCGGCAGTACCGCGAAATTGGTTGCCTTCCTCGCCAGATATTCCCGAAGTTTGGATGGCTGCCCGGGCAGCGGGACGAGAAAGTTCGAGTCAATCACCATCCGCACGTGTTCGCTCTCCATACACAAAGGGTTCCAAGACGATGGCGCGATACGCCAAGGCGAGAGAGATGTAGAACGATGGCGCCGGGATCCGATGGATCCCGGCGCCACACACTCACTTACGGCGGGCGGTCTCTACCCTGATCTCGATACTCGCTGGGCCCAGGCGCAAAGCAAGGGCGCAGCTGAACGAGCGCAAAGAACGCAGCCACTGCAGAAACAGGAACAGATAAAGGAACATGGATATGCTCCAAAGGGATGATTGGCCGAACTCGCTCCCGCGCGCGAGGAAAAAATCGACGAGCTGCTGCACTTTGTGGCGTCACCGCCACTGCATCGTCTTGACCTATTGCGACCCACAGGTCCGCAACGTTTCGGCAGGTCTTCGGACTTGCGGACGTGGGTCTCTCGACCCGCCTACTCGCTCCCGCTTCCCAGCCGCTGAGGGCCAGTGCGTTGTGGGCTTTCGTTTCCGCTTACCGCTGCGGGGCAGTCCCGGATTTCCACCGGATTCCCTTTTAAGCCATTCCGACATCAAGTCTGAGAGTGGCACCGATGGGCGCAACATATCGGGCAAATCCGGCCTGGTCAACCCAATAGATTGTGGATTTTGGCATGGAGCAGCCGGAAAAATCTAAGGCGTTAGCGGAGTTACCGAAAGGTAGGAAGTTTTCGCGGGTACACGGTGCTCGGGGTGATTGCGAATTTCGGTCGAACTGAACACCGATTCCGGTTAGGTGTGAACGCATCGCTGGTGCTGATCGCCGCGATACCCTGAGTATGCCCCGGGCGGCACGAGGTAGGTCGTCACCCAGTGCCATTTTTCGATAGCGGTTGCTGGCCGATCCGGGGGGCAATCATCTTGGCTCCAACCCTTTCCGCTATAGGTCAGGCCGCCCCGTTGCGACGGCGAACTCATCACGCTGCTTGTACATGCTTTGGAACAGCACATCATCACCCAAGGCTTTGGCAGCGAATGCGACCGCACAAAGCCCCCGGTAGTAGTAGTTCCATAAGTCGTGCCGGTGTTCCTCGTGGCGATACGTGCCATGGACACCAGTGACATGGAAGCGCTGGCCGTCGTGCAAATCCATGATGTGCGGGGCGGCGCCGTGGATGTAACCCGAGAACGACTTATAGAGCGAGCGATCCGCCTTGATTGCGGTGCTTGGATCATCACCGACGGTGTTAGCGATCCATGCGCGAATCTTTTTCCGGTTTGGCGGTGCACGGTTTTGTGAGGAGTCTATCGCCTTTGGCGCGTCGTACTCCTCCTTCCAAAATTTGGTGAGGAACTCATTGTGAAGCGGGGCGCGCGCGTCCTTAATCAATGCAAGCGATAAGAAGAAAATATCTGACTCACTTTCATCTAAGCAGCGCTGGAGCAAGGCCTGCTCATGCACTTGGCCATGCTCCATGAGGATTCGTGCCCCGTTCAAAAGGCTCATGTAGCGCGCCAGCTTGGCCACTATCGCCTGTTGAATGGTTTGCTCCGTGTAGCGCAGAACCTTGTTGCCATGGAGTAAAACGTCGCTAGGTGGGGGCACGAGCTTTTCAAGGCGCCGTAAACCCAACTCCATGTTGTGGAGCACGATTTCCTCGTTGGTGAGGTCTGCATTCTGTGTGCTCATGCACTCCCCAGGACGCGTGCCATGTAAAGCCACAATGTGGGCGGCGAATCCTGACCCAAGTAGGTGACCGAAACGTCCGTATATGGACTCCTCCCCTTTGCCAAGCATCTCTTAGCTCTGGCGTCCGTGTCGACTGCACACGTATATCCGGCCTCTACTTGCTGCACCGTCAGGCGGCGCCGGGCCATGATGAGCTAGTCGCGCGTCGGCTCCCAATCGCTTTGGCGTGCTTTTCAGCACACGGACCTTTCAGGGTTTTGCCAACGCCGGTTCGACCGGTTCGTCATCACTCAGAGCGCTTCGCAATCGTGAAGGGATGTCTTCAGTGGTTCGCTCAGGCGGCCGCCAGCGCCGGTTGGTAGTTCGTGCCATGACGCAGCATGGCCCAGGCCATGCGCGCCGTCTTGTTGGCCATCGCCACACAGGCCACGTTCGGGTGAGATCGCGACGCCAGTCGAGTCACCCATCGGCTCAGGGGATCGTCGTGACGCGGCGCGGTCCGCAACATGGCGCGGGCACCGTGGACCAGCAGCGAGCGCACGTAGGCGTCGCCGCGTTTGCTGATGCCGAGCAAACGCTCCTTGCCACCGGAGCTGCATTGCCGTGGTGTAAGGCCAAGCGATGCGGCCATCTGGCGGCCATTGGTAAACTGCCGGGCGTCGCCGACGCAGGCGACCAAGGCGGTGGCGACCACGGGGCCAACGCCGCGCAACTGCTGCAACCGACGCGCATCGGGATCAGCCTTCGCTGCCGCGTTGATTTGGCCGTCCAATTCGGCGATGCGCTCGTCGGCCATGCGCAAGTCGCGCCACAGACCGGCGAGCAAATAGCGGAAGCCCATGCTTAGACCGTTGTCGGCATCTTCCAGCCAGTGCGCGATCGCACTGCGCAACGAGGACATCTCTTTCGCAGCGACCAGGCCATATTCGGCGACGAGACCACGGATCTGATTCCCTTTGGCCGTCCGCTGCTCGACCAAGCTCGCGCGCACGCGATGCATGGCTTGTATGTCCTGTTGCGCCACGCTTTTCACGCCGACAAAGCGCATGCTCGGACGACTCATCGCCTCGCAGATGGCCTCGGCATCCTTGGCATCGTTCTTGTTGCTCTTTTACGGCTTCACGAACTGCGGCGCGATCAGCTTCACGCGATAGCCCATGGCCTGCAGCTGACGTGCCCAGTGATGCGCGCCACCGCACGCCTCCATACCGATCTCGCAGCCCGGCTCGGCGACCTCTTGCACGGCCTTTAACCAACGATCTCGTGACAGGCGGCGACGCCAGATCGGTTGCTCGTGCCGATCAACCCCGTGGACCTGGAAGACCTGCTTGGCCACGTCGACTCCAATGCGCGTAAGCTTTATGGGTGGGCTCCTCTTCGCCAGCGACTGGTTCTATCGCTTCCAGTCTGGCACTCGATGCCGAAGACGGGGAGGAGTCCATCTCATTGCTTTGGGTCGCAAGCGGACCTTAGCTCTAGACCTCCCGAGACGACCATAGCCGCTCGAATTCTGTCCCGTCGATGGCCGTAGCTCGGAACTGCGAATCCTGGTTGATTTGATCGATGCTTGGAATTGGCTCAGAGCTTAGGGCTGTTCCAAGGCTTCCAGAATCGAAGGCGCCGTGATCCTCCTTCGCGGCTGCTGCGGGGTATTGCCCGGTGGCCAGCTCGACACCCAGGAGTGTCTGCGCTTGCGGGAGCCTATTTGAAGGTCCGGCACGCCGAGGGACGAGTCGCCTCCTCGATTGGTTTCCCCGTTTTGCGCGGCAGCGCAATGATGTGGTTGCGGGCGATGTCGTCACAGTCATCGACTACCTGCCGTCTGGCCCCTATCGCCGGCTAACCACCCCCGACAAGGTAGTTTGTCGTGTTGGCTTGAAACCTATGCTACGGACGATCCATAACTTACTGATTTACTGGTCTTTCGGTCAAAAATTCGAACGGCATAGTTTGTCCAAGGGCCAAAGGCCATAGTTTGTACAACCCGTACAAACTATGTAATTAGGAACAGCTCTTTGCCGAGTCACCCTGACAATGTGACGGAAGTTGCACCATCGCGGCGCATTGTCCATGATGGTGCAATGAACGATACGGCAGCGCGGGCGTGGGCGGAGCCGTTGGCGACCGGGGTGGCGCTGGCGGATGGGGGGCTGCGCTTGTTGTGGGTGAATCCGGCCCTGGCGGAGTTGCTGGACATCGGTCCGCGCAGCGCCGTGGGGCAGTCGCTGGCGGTGCTGCTGCATCGGCCCGAATGGATGGCCCTGGCCGAACGCGCCTTGCAGGAGCCCTCGCCGCATCAGTTGCGCGGCATCGACGTACCGTCGGCGCGTGGGGAGACGGTGCGGGTGGACGTGTCGATGCAGCGCCTGGCCGATGGCGAGCTGCTGCTGGAAGTGCACGCGCTGGCGCCGGCATCCGCTTCGGATGCGCCGCTCTCGGCCACCTTGCGCGGCTTTGCGCATGAAGTGAAAAACCCGCTCGCCGGTTTGCGCGGCGCTGCGCAGCTGTTGCAGCGCCGGGTGGAGGACGAGCAATTGAAGAACCTCGCAGGCCTGGTCATCGCGGAGGCCGATCGACTGGCCGCGCTGGCCAATCGCCTGCTGCACCATGACGGCGCGGCCCAGCTCGGCGCCGTGAATATCCACGAGCAACTCGAACGGCTGGGCGAGCTGCTGCAGGCCGAGCCATCGCCGCCGGTGCTGCGCCACGACTACGATCCCAGCCTGCCGGACATCTACGGCGATGCGGATCGCCTGCTGCAACTGCTGCTCAACCTGGCGCGCAACGCCATCGAGGCCGGCGCGCGCACGCTGACGTTTCGCACGCGTGCGGAGGCTGCGGTGCGGTTGGGTGAGCGCATGGCGCGCATGGCGTTGCGCGTGGACGTGATCGACGACGGCCCGGGCGTGCCCGCGCATCTGCGCGACACGCTCTTCGAGCCGCTGGTGTCCGGCCGTGCCGACGGCAGCGGGCTCGGGCTGGCGCTGGCGCGCGAGATCGCGCGCGAGCACGGCGGCGAACTGCGTCATCTGGGACGTGTCGGCGAAACCACGTTCTCCCTCTATCTGCCCATGGGGCGCTCGCATGACGACTGAGCCTGGTTCCGAGATCTGGATCGCCGACGACGATCGCGGCGTCCGCTTCGTGCTGGCCGAGGCATTGCGCGATGCCGGCCTGCCGGCGCGCGAGTTTGGCGATGCGGAAGAAGTGCGCGCGGCCTTGCGCCAATCATCCCCAGCATTGCTGTTGACCGACGTGCGCATGCCGGGCGAAGACGGCCTCGCCCTGGTCGCCGCGTTCAAGGCGCAGGGTGCGGGGCCCGTCATCGTGATGAGCGCGTTCACCGACGTGGCCACGACGGCGGCGGCGTATCGCGCCGGCGCGGTGGATTATCTGGCCAAGCCGTTCGATCTGGATCAGGCCGTGGCCGCCGTGCAGCGCGCGCTGGCCGACGTACCCGCCGCGGCGGCGCCCGTGGTATCGCCTGCGCCGACGCACGCGTTGCTCGGCGAAAGCCCGGCCATGCGCGAGGTGTTCCGCGTGATCGGCCGCGTGGCGGCAAGCGACCTCAACGTGCTCATCACCGGCGAAACCGGCACTGGCAAGGAGCTGGTGGCACGTGCGCTGCATGAGGAAAGCGCGCGGCGCGACAAACCCTTCGTCGCGCTCAACACGGCGGCCATCCCCAGCGAATTACTGGAAAGCGAACTGTTCGGCCACGAGGCCGGCGCCTTCACCGGCGCCACGCGTCGCCACGCGGGCCGTTTCGAGCAGGCCGAAGGCGGCACGCTGTTTCTCGACGAAATCGGCGACATGCCACTGGCCTTGCAGACGCGCCTGCTGCGCGTGCTGGCGGGTGGCGAGTTCTATCGCGTGGGCGGCCGCGAGTTGATCCGCGGCAACGTGCGCATCATCGCCGCCACGCATCAGGATCTGGATGCGCGCGTGGCCGCGGGCCAGTTTCGCGCGGACCTCAAGCATCGCCTCGACGTGGTGCGCATCGAATTGCCGCCGCTGCGCCAGCGCCGCAGCGACATTGCGCTGCTCGCGCAGCACTTTCTCGCCAGCGCGGCGCAGGAACTTCGACTACCGCCGAAGCGCTTCTCCAAGGCGGCGTTGAAGGCGATCGGACAACGGGATTTTCCCGGCAACGTGCGCGAGCTGGAAAATCTGTGTCGCCGCCTTGCCGTGATGGCGCCGGGCAACGAGATCCTGCCTTCGGATCTGGGTACGACTGGCGCGGGCGGCACGGCCGGCGGCTGGACCGACGCCCTGCGCGAATGGGCCACGCAGGCGCTGGCGGATGGCGAAGTGGACATTCACACGCGCGCCCGCGAAGCGCTGGACCAGACCCTGTTACAGGTCGCGTTGGAAACCCACGAAGGCCATCGCCAGCACGCCGCCGCTGCATTGGGCGTGGGCCGCAACACCCTTACGCGCAAGCTGGGTTCGTCGCGTTCGCGGCGGCCGTCCAAGTCATGAGAGAGCATCGATGAGCATCACCGTCCGCACCGCCACCCGCGCCGACATTGCGAACATCGCGCAATGGAACCGGGCCATGGCGTGGGAAACCGAAAACAAGCCGCTGGACCCCGCCGTGCTCGAGCGCGGCGTCACCGCCGTGTTCGACGAGCCTCGCCGCGGCTTCTACCTCGTGGCGGAGCGCAGCGGCGAACCCGTGGGTTGCCTGCTAGTGACCTACGAATGGAGCGACTGGCGCGCCGGCGATTTCTGGTGGATCCAGAGCGTGTACGTGGTGGAATCCGCGCGCCGCGAGGGCGTGTTCCGCCAGCTCTATGAAGACGCCAAACAGCGCGCGGCACAGGCCGGCGCGGTGGGTTTGCGCCTGTACGTGGAAACGGAAAACGAACGGGCGCAGCGCACGTATGCGGGCCTGGGCATGGAGCGCTGCCACTACTTCATGTACGAAGCGGAGTTTTGACGGATGGCGTGCAGGCCTTGGGCGAGCAATTTGCGTCACGACGCGTTCAACATCTCGCGCAAACGCCTGTATCCCTCACCGTCATTGGAATGACGGTGAGGAGTGACCGCTCGCTCACGCGAGATTTCGAAAAGGCGCTCAGGCAACCAGCAGCTGCAGGCTGAATTCCTCCGGCGGAATCGCCGTGCCGAACAGGAAGCCCTGCAGCAGCGAGCAGCCGGCCCGGCGCAGATGCTCGGCCTGCGCGGCGGTTTCCACGCCTTCGGCCACCACGTTCATGTCCAGCCCGCGCGCCATGGTGATGATGGCATCGGTGATGGCGGCGTTGTCCGCGTCGATGGCGATGTCGCGCACGAAGGTGCGGTCGATCTTGAGCGCGTCGATGGGGAAGTACTTCAGGTATGACAGGCTGCAGTAGCCGGTGCCGAAATCGTCCAGCGCCAGGCTCACGCCCAGGTCCTTGATGCCCTGCATCAGCGCGCGGCTCTGGTCGCCGGCGGACATCACCATGCGCTCGGTCAGTTCCAGCTCGATCAACGATGGCGGCAGCTGGGCGTCTTCCAACGCCTGCTTGAGCGTGGCGTGGAAGCCCGGATGCTGGAACTGCGGCGCCGCCACGTTCACCGCCACCACAATCGGTTTGCCCGCGCGATACCACTCGCCGGCCTGGCGGCAGGCCTCGCGCACCACCCATTCGCCGATGGGCACGATCAGGCCGCATTCCTCGGCCACCGGGATGAACTGGTCGGGCATGTAGATGTCGCGTCCGTCCACCTGCCAGCGCAACAGCGCTTCGGCGCCGACGATGGCGCCGGAACGCGCGTCGACCTTGGGCTGGTAGTGCAGTTCCAGTTCGCCGCGCTTGAGCGCGCGGCGCAGGTCCTGCTCGATGCGCAGGCGCGCGGCGGGCAACTCGCTCATCTGCGGGGTGAAGAAGCGATAGTCGTCGCGGTTCTTCATCTTCACTTCGTACATGGCGATGTCGGCGTTGCGCAACATGGCCTCGGCGTCGAGCGCATCATCGGGATACACGCTGATGCCCACGCTGAAGGTGATGTTGAATTCGCCCATCTTGCTGGCGGGCGATGCCTGCCACAGGCGCATCAGCTTCTCGCACAGCTGGCTGGCGCCGGTGCGTCCGTCCACGTGCGACAGCACCACCACGAATTCGTCGCCGCCGATGCGGCTGACGGTGTCCTCGTTGCGCAGATGGTGGCGCAGGTGTTCGGCGAAGGCGCGCAGCAGTTCGTCGCCCGCGGCATGGCCCAGCGCGTCGTTGATCTGCTTGAAGTGGTCGATGTCCAGGTGCAGCAGCGCCGCCTCGTCGTGGCGGCGCACGGCGGCCACCAGCACCTGCTCCAGGCGCGATTGCAGCAGGCTGCGGTTGGGCAGGCCGGTGAGCGTGTCGTGCTGCGCCAGGTGCGCCATCTTCAGCGCCAGCGCGCGCGTTTCGCTCACGTCGTGGAACACCAGCACGCCGCCGATGACGCTGCCGGCGTGATCGTGGATAGAGGCGGCCGAATCCTCGATGGGCGTTTCGAAACCGTTGCGATGAAGCAGCACGGCATTGCCCTTCAGCTCGACGATGGCGTCGCGCGCGATCGCATCCAGCAGCGGGCTGTGCAAGGGCTCGCGGGTGCGGCTGTCGATCAGGCGGAACACTTCACTCATCGGCCGGCCGACGGCTTCGGCCTGGCTCCAGCCCGTCATCGCCTCGGCGATGGGGTTGAGCGAGGTCACCCGGTGCTGCAGGTCGGTGGTGATCACGGCGTCGCCGATGGAGCGCAGCGTCACCTCGGCCAGCTCGCGCTCACGGAACAGCGCTTCCTCGTAGGCCTTGCGCTGGCTGATGTCGAGGATCTGCGCCACCGCATGATTGGCCTCGCCATTCATCGGACGCACCGCCGATACGTTGAGCAGCACGTGCACGACGTGGCCGTCGCGGTGGATGTAGCGCTTCTCCAGCTGATAGGTCTCGCGCCGGCCTTCGCGCAGCGAACGCGACAGCTCGCGCGATGCGGGCAGGTCGTCCACGTGGGTGAGGTCGGGCAGGGCGCGGGCGAGCAGCTCCTGCTCGCTGTAGCCGAGCATGTCGCACAGGGCGGCGTTGACGCGCAGCATGTGGCCGTCGCTGGTGACCAGGGCCATGCCGATGGGCGCATGCTGGAACGCGCCGAAGAAACGCTGCTCGCTCTCGCGCAGCTGCAGCTCCAGGGCGTGCCGCGCCGTGATGTCGATGAACACGGTGAACACGCCGCGCACGTTGCCGTCTTCGTCGATGTCGGGCTGGAAGTTGCCGTGCACGTAGACGCGCGCGGCTCCGGCGAACAGCTCGCCCTCGTACACCGTGGGTTCGCCGGCGAGCGCCTGGTCGAGGCAGCCGCCGGCGCGCTCAAGGTTCCAGTCGCCGAGTATCTCGCCCACGGTGCGGCCGACCATGCGCTGTGGATCGATGCCGAGCCAGGCGCGATGGGTGGCGTTGGCGAAGCGGAAGCGGCGTTGCGGGTCGATGTAGGTGATCAGCGCGGGTGCGCCTTGCAGTACATGGGCGGGCCATTGGGCCTCGCCTCCTGCAGGGACGAACTCGTGATCGGTTTGGCGCATCTGGGTTACGGCCCGCTGGCGCACCCCCGCGCCTCACCGGCGCATCATGCGCCAAGTGAGGTCGACAGTGCAGTGGTCCCGGCCGCATTGGCGCCGGGTCGCGTTCATCCTCAGTGCAAGGCGTCGGCCGGCGCGCCCAGTTCGCCGTTCGCGTCGAGCAGGATGCGGCCCAGCGCGTGCAGATCCGGTGAGATGCCGTAGCGGTCCGACAGCTGCGCCACCAGCGGACCCAAGGCCTTCGGATGCAGCGGGTAACCGTGCGCGAGCACGCGCGCCCGGCCGCCCTCGCCACGCTGCGCCAGCGTCACCGCCACCACGCCCAGGCCGGGTGCTTCGTGGGCGTAGAGCGCGGGCGCGTCATAGCCGGCGTCGGTGCCACCGAAAGTCTCGAGCAAGAAACCCGCGGCGGGTTCGCCATCGGCGAGCTTCAGCGGAAGGTGATGCGCATCGAGCAGCGCGGCGTACTGGCGCAGTTCGAACACGGCGCCCGCGAAGTCGTGCGCGCGCTGGTTCGGGTCGCCGGACTGCGCTCGCAGCCATGCGGACGGAGACTGCGCCTCCACCTTGCCATCGTGATAGCGCAGCGCGAGGCCGCGCGCGCTCAGGGTGGATTCGTCGCGATACGGCGTGAGCAGGGCCGCCTCCAGCAGCGTCCACAGCGGCGCGAGGTTGACGTGTTCGTACTGCACGCAGGTCAGCGCCAGCAGGTCGTTGCGGCTGAGGTAGCGCGCGTGCTCCAGCCGGATGCCGAGCGTGCGCATGAACCAGTCGGCGGTGCGCGCACCGGCTTCGCCGCGGCCCACCAGTTCCACTTCCAGCTTTTCCGCCAGGCTTTCGGCGATGGATTCGGGCGCGAGCAGCGAGATCGGCAGCAGGCGCATCGGGCCATCGGCGAAGGCGGCTTCCGGCTCCAGCGGCTGCGCAGGCATGCGGCCCTCATGGGTGCCGAAGGCCACCACGTTCTCCACGTGGCCGCGCGGCACGCGGCGGGCCAGTTCGTCCAGCGTGGCCCACACCGGGAAACCGGGGCGCAGCAGCTCCACAGCATCGAACAGCGCGCCGGCCACGGCCAGTCGGGCCTCGTCCACCTGGGGCACCAAGGTGTGCAGGTCGGCGGCGACCAGCGCGGCCAGCTCGGCGGCTTCGTCGCGGGTCAGGGTGCGGCGGGCGGGGACGTCGCCCCCGGACAGCTCCAGCGCGAGAACCACGGGGAGGGCGACGAGCGTTTGTGCTTCCACGGATCACGAACCCGAACAGTAAGGAACCGAATTCTAGCATTTGGGGACTTTTGGGCTTCCGCGCGCTATCCGGCCGGGTTAGCCTTGACGACTCGGTTTTTTCGGATCTTGGACTGCTCCAGCCATGGAAAACACGCTCAAGCGCGTCGGTGTGATCGGCGGCGTACGTATCCCGTTCTGCCGCAACAACACCGCCTACGCCGACGTCGGCAACTTCGGCATGTCGGTAAAAGTGCTTGGGTCACTGGTGGAGCGGTACGGCCTGCACGGCGAGGAGCTGGGCGAAGTGGCCATGGGTGCGGTGATCAAGCACTCCTCCGAGTGGAACCTGGCCCGCGAGGCGGTGCTTTCCTCCGGCCTCAAGCCCACCACGCCGGCCATCACCACGGCCCGCGCCTGCGGCACCTCGCTGGACAACGCCATCATCATCGCCAACAAGATCGCCACCGGGCAGATCGAGGCCGGCATTGCGGGCGGCTCGGACACCACCAGCGACGTGCCCATCGTGCTCAGCGAGCGCCTGCGCAAGCGCCTGCTCGCCGTCAACCGCGCCAAGAGCTGGCAGGACAAGCTGCGCGCCGCCACCCAGGGCTTCTCGCTGAAGGAGTTCAAGCCGGCCTTCCCGGGCGTGGCCGAGCCGCGCACCGGCATGTCGATGGGCGACCACTGCGAGAAGATGGCCAAGGAGTGGCACATCGGCCGCCAGGCGCAGGATCAGCTGGCCTTGGAGAGCCACCACAAGCTCGCCGCCGCGTACGAGGCCGGTTTCTTCGATGATTTGGTGGTGCCGTTCCGCGGTTTGAAACGCGACGGCTTCCTGCGTCCGGACAGCACGCTGGAGAAGCTGGCCGCGCTCAAGCCGGCCTTCGACAAGACCTCCGGCCACGGCACGCTCACGGCGGGCAATTCCACGGGGTTGTCCGATGGCGCCGCCGCCGTGCTGCTGGGCACCGAGGAGTGGGCCGCCAGGCGTGGCCTGAAGGTGCAGGCCTGGTTCCGCGACGCGGAAGTGGCCGCCGTGGATTTCGTGCACGGCGAGGGCCTGCTGATGGCGCCCACCGTGGCCGTGCCGCGCATGCTGGCGCGCCATGGCCTGACCCTGCAGGACTTCGATTTCTACGAGATCCACGAAGCTTTCGCGGCGCAGGTGCTGTGCACGCTGCGCGCGTGGGAAAGCGCGGACTACTGCAAGAACCGCCTGGGCCTGGACCAGCCGCTGGGCGCGATCGATCCGGCCAGGCTCAACGTCAACGGCTCCAGCCTGGCGGCGGGCCACCCGTTCGCGGCCACCGGCGCACGCGTGGTCGCCACGCTGGCCAAGTTGCTGGAGCAGAAGGGTTCGGGCCGCGGCCTGATTTCCATCTGCACGGCCGGCGGCATGGGCGTCACCGCCATCCTCGAACGCTGAGCGGGCTCGCTCGCCGCCGTCCCTCCGATGTTCCGCCTGCGCACCACCGCCAGCCTGAGCCTGCTCGCGCTGGCCATCGGCGTGGCCGGCACCGCGTGGCTGAGCACACTCACCGGCGACTGGGCCGGGCCGCCGGCCACGTCGGCCGCGCGCACCGATAAGGTGCGCATGATGCTGCGGCGCCATGCCCGCCCTCCCGCATCGCGCGAACCGATGACGGCGGTTGCTCCCACGCGGTCCACGGCCGCGGCGGCACGCCCAGCGGAGACCTTGCCGACCCTCACGCCGATCGACATGCCGCCGTTGCCAGCCGCGTGGTTTCAACGCACGGCTTTCGCCAGCGGCCGGGTGGTGCTGCAGCTCACCATCGATGGCCAAGGCCGGGTGAACCAGGCCACGGTGGCCGAATCCAGCGGCAACACGGGACTGGATGACCGCGCCCTGCGCACGGCTGAGCGCTGGCGCTTCGCCGTGCCGAGCGGTCATCCCGATGGCCTGAGCGGCCTGCTCACGATGCGCTTTGACGAGAGCCCAGGAGTGAGTGAAGAGAAGTGAGAAACGAGAGAGAGCCCGCGCCCTTCTCTATTTTCTCACTCCTCTTCACTCACTCCTCGCCCTCACAGCACACCCTGCGCCCCCGCACCGAACGCCGTGATCAGCCGCGTGTAGATCAACTTGGGCGATACGTCGACATCGGGGAAGTCGCCGACCGGCGTGTAGCAGCTGAAAAAGGCCGGGTCGCTGGGGCGCATCGGTGTGCAGCCGGCCTTGAGGTCGTAGCTGGTGGCGTAGCGGTAGGGCCACAGGTCGAAGATGGGCAGGCTGGCGGATACGTCGCCGATGGCCATGCTCAGGCTGCTCTGTTGGCGTGGCGCGATCACCCAGGCGTTTTCCGGCCGCGTATCGCGCAGGATGCTTTCGCGCAGCGCGCTGGCGAAACGCGCGTCGTACACGATCACGCCGGCCTCGGTGTTGTAGTGGTCCGAGCGCGGATCGAAGTTGTGCGAGCCCACCATCGCGAAGTCGTCGTCCACCACGATGGATTTGGCGTGCAGGCCGAAGCGGCGACCCGGCGTGGTCAGTGGCGCGGGACGGTTGCGGCGTCCGCTGCTGCGGCTGCCGAGCAGGCCGCGCTCGGTGCCGACGCGGCGCTTCGGCAGCGTGCCGGCGGGCGTGGCGGACGGCGGCGGGCCATCGTCGGCGGCTGACTCGGCGTTGGCTTCCGCCGGCCCCTGTGCGTGCGGCTTCATCTCGTAGATCTCGAAGCCGTAATCCTTGAGATAGCGCTTGCGGTGCTTGTACGAGAGCGCATACACCGCGAAGGCGTCGGTCGAGGCGAGCGAGTTGGTCGACACCACGATGCGCGGCGGCGAGTCGCCCTGGTGCAGCCGTTCGAAGATGGCCTTGGCGCGGTCGCTCATCACCAGGTACGGCGTCTGCAGTACCACCTCGTGCTGCGCGGCGCCGACCATGCGCATGAGGTGCGCGGTGAATTCGCGGGCGCCGCGCTTGTCCGGCTGGTCGGTCTTGGCCGGCAGGTCGCTGAAGAAATCCACGCGGCCGGTGCGCAGCGTGTCCGACACCAGTACATCGTCGATCCAGTCGCCGTCGCCGGCTTCCTCCTGCACGCGCGCCAAGCGTTGCGGATGTAGGTAATGCGGCTCGGGCAGCGGACCGGGGTGGCTGTCGTCCAGCAGATGGCGGTTCACGTCGCGCAGGTGCGTCAGCGGCGTGGAGCGCTTGTGGTTCCAGAAGGTCTCGAAGCTCGACGCCATCTTGCGCGCCGCCGGCCCGCCGACCATCACGTCGCGGTCGACGTAGTCGAAGTCGTTGTCCCAGTCGAAATAGCGATCCTGGTAATTGCGCCCGCCGGTGATGCCGATCAGGTTGTCGACCAGCAGCAGCTTGTTGTGCATGCGCTGGTTGAAGGTCATGAAACAGCACACGATGCTCGCGCTGAACTCCACCACCGAGGTCTGCGCCTCGTGGAAGGTCGGGTTGTACAGGCGTATCTCCAGGTTCTGGTGCACGGTGGCGAGCCGTTCCAGCAGCACCGGGTCACCGAAGGAGAACAGCTGGTCGGCGAGAATGCGCACCTTCACACCGCGCCGGGCGGCCTTGATCAGCTCGTTGAGCACCAGCTGGCCGGCATCGTCCTGATCCCAGATGTAGGTCTGCACGTCGATGCTGTGCTGGGCGGCGCGGATCAGGTTGAGCCGCGCGACCATCGCCGCTTCGCTGTCGTTGAGCAAGGTGACCACGTGCACCGGTTGCTCGGGCGTGGAGTCGGCCATGGCCTGCTGGGCGGCGTCCAGCAGCGGGGAGTCGATGGGGCAGTGGTCGTCGCGGTCGCAGTCCAGCTGGCGCTGCACGCTGCTGGCCACCACCGCGTCCGCGCGATGGATGCGTGTCGGCGACACGCTGCATCCCGACAGCATCAGGATCGCTAGAAGCAGGGCATAGACGGCGATCCATCGCTGGCGCATGCCGCGATGATACGGGAGATCGTTCCTATTCCCGCTTAACGCCGGGCGTAGTCCAGGCTGATCATCATGCCCAGCTGCACCTGGTCGGAAATGGCCGTGTGGTGGGCGCTCATGCCGAAATCACTGCGCTGGATGGTGCCGCGCACGGAGATCACGCACTGCTGCGGCGCCTCCAGCGGGCAATGCGAGGGAAGCACCTCGAAGTGCGCGGGCTTGGTGACGCCGCGCAGGGTCAGCGTGCCGTCGAGGTCGCCGCCTTTCTCCAGCATGGCCAGCGAGATGGGTTCGGACACGAAGTGGATCGAAGGAAAGCGCGATGCGTCGAAAAATTCCGGCGCCAGCACCCAGCGACGGATGCGCTCGGAACCCATGTGGATGCTGTCGACGGTGATGCGGGCATCGACGGTGGCCGTGTCGTGCAACTGGCTCAGGGTCACGTCGCCGTCGATTTCCTGGAAGCGGCCGCTGATCTGGCTGAGCCAGAACAGCTTCACGCCGAAATCGGCGTGGGATCGCGCGGGGTCGATGCGATAGTCCGCCGCCTGCACCGGCTGCACGGTCAGCAACAACAGCAGCAGGCAACAGCTGGCGAACGGTAGCGTCATGGGGAACGGGTCATGGCGACCAGAAGGCATCCAGGCGGGCGTTGCCCGGTTCCAGCGCGCCATTGAGATGCAGCACCGCCAGGCCGGCCGGCGGCATGCCGCGGAATTCGTCGGAACGGCCTTCCACCAGCAGGGCCACCAGCCGCTCGATGCCGGGATTGTGGCCCACCAGCATCACCGTGCCGGCGTCGCCATGCTGGTCGAGCAGGGCCAGCAGTTCGCCGGGCGTGGCTTCGTAGATGTCGTCGGCGTACTCGGTGGCCGGCGCCTTGCCGTAGGCGCTGAGCGCCAGTTCGGCGGTGGCGCGGGTGCGTTCGGAGGGCGAGCACAGCACGCGGTCGAGCTTCACTCCGTGCGACGCCAGCCATTTGCCGGCGGCCTTCGCTTCCGCCTCCCCGCGCCCGCTCAGGCGCCGGTTCTGGTCACTGGCACCGGAGGCGGCCGGCTGAGCTTCGGCGTGTCGCAACAGGATGAGTTCGTGCATGTGTGGCTCCCAGGTCGTACGGCCGGTGTATCACGCGTAATCAATGCTGGCGCTTGATCCAGCGCAGGAGGTGTTTCCAGTCCTCCTGGTGGCTCCGGACGTTTTCCGAAGCGTAGTCAAAGATGCCCTTGCCGAGGGCGGCCAGCAATACATAGGCCTGGCTGTCGCGCAGCTGCGCCACGACCGGGAACGGCGCCTGCTCCGACAGCTGGGCCATGGCGTCCTGGCTGGCGTTGGTCCACGGCTTGAGGCGGTTGCCCACCAGCCCCACGGGCAGCTTGCCTCGTTTGATGCGGTTGACCTGGCGGAGTTCCTCCAGGAAGCCGAACGTGGCATCGAGGTCGAAGGTGGATGGCAGCACCGGCACCAGCACCACGTCGGCCTTTTCCAGATACGGCTCCAGGTCGCGCTCCTGCGAGCCGGCGGGCGTGTCGATCAGCACGCGCTGCGTGTCGGGCGGGATCTTCTCCAGCGCCTTGCGGCCGCCTTCGATGGCCAGCACGCCGGGAACGTTGTCGGGGCGGTTGGCCGCCCAGCGGAAACCGGACTGCTGCCGGTCGGCGTCGACGATGGCCGTGTGCTTGCCATCCTGCGCCCAATGCGAGGCCAGTTGCGTGACCAGCGTGCTCTTGCCACAACCGCCTTTGCTGCTTGCTACCAGTACCGTCAGCATGATGCCGCCCCAGTGTCCAAGCCGGGGCCAAGCCTACATGATGGCCGGGGAGCCGATGCAAGCACGGGCATCGCGAAACGATGCCCGTGCCATGGAAGCATCGACGGGATCAGCCGGCCTTGCCCGGCTCCCAGTCCGATGGCGCGTCCACCGGCATGTTGTAGTCGTGCAGGGCGGTGAGTACCAGGCTCATCTGCGTGCCGCCGCTGCGGGCGAGCTTGAGCAGGTGCTGGGCGATGGATGTGTCGCCCTTGGCGCGCATGGAGAGCTGCGAAAAGCTTTGCACCTGCCACACCAAGTTGCGGCGCAGGCGCTTGGCGTCTTCCTGCTGGGCCGTGTCATCGTCCAGCACCTCGCGCAGGTGCAGGCCCAGCGAACGCGCCAGCGGGCTCGAGCCCCATTCCAGCAGCTTGCCCAGCTTGAGGCAGTCGGCCTTCACGCTGGGCTTGTCGGCATTTTCTTCGCACAGACGGGAGGTGGCCTGCAGGGCTGGCTGGGGCTGGCCTTCAGCCAGGCCGAACACCAGGGCCAGCTGCACGTCCGCGCCGTTCATGGACGACAGCGGGCCCACGACGTTGGTCGGCGGGGGCAAGGTGGTCACCGTGTTGGACAGCGCCTTGAGGGTGGCGCCGGTGTAGTCGTCGTAGACCTTGGCGGCGGCGGCCTTGGCCAGATCCTGGCGGGCGTCGTCGTTCTTGCCGTCGCGGATGTCCTGGCCCAGCTTGAGCAGCCACACGGCGGCGTTGTCCGGCGCCTGCTGCACCAGCTTGGCCAGCGCATCGGTATTGGGGCAGTCCTGGGCCTTGGCGTCGCAGTCGCTCAGCTGCACCCAGCTGATCTCCGGGCCCGCGCCCTGGGCCGCGGCGGCCCGGTCGATCAGGGTGTGGTAGCTGTTGAAATCCGGCTGGTCCTGCAGCGGCCGGGCGAGCAGGGCGGCGCCCATCAGGGGAATCGGGTCCGCCTGCGTGGCAGTCACGCTGACCAGATCCTTCTGGTATTGCAGCAGCGCCTTGTGGCGGGCGGCCTGCTGCGCATCGGGATTGGCAGGGGTCTTGGCTGCCAGCGCCGGGCCAGAAGCCGCGGCCAGCAACAGGGCGAACGAAAGAAGGCGCCGTCCAAGCATCGAGTGGTCCTTACACAAAGCCAACAATCAGGATAACGCCCAAGGATTAAGCTCGCCTGATCCGCGGGACGCACAGGGCGGGAGAACGCGTCCTGCCTTGTTAGCATGGCCGCTTCGCGACGCCCCGGGGTGACACGTCATCCTGCGCAGCACAGGAGAAAACCACGTGAACAATCTTTCCGTACTGGCCGATGGCCGCGCCGCACCCTGGTTCGTGGGCTGGGGCACGCTGGCACTGATCAACGCCGGCCTGGCCCAGGGCAAGAACCGCAGCGGCCTGCTGTGGTTCCTGCTGTCGCTGGTGTTCGGGCCGCTGGCCACGCTGGTGCTGGTGCTGCTGCCCAAGCCTCGCCAGACCTTGTTCTGACCGTCGGCAGGTTCTGCCAGGGGTTGGGGAGGCAAGAAAAAACCGGCGTGGAGGCCACGCCGGTTTTCCGGTGACACAGGAGTGGCTTATTCGCCCAGCGCTTCGCGCATGAATTCCGGCTGCGCCAGCGCCGCCTTGTGGATATCGGCGTTGTAATAGCGGGTGGGGAAGTTCTTGCTCAGCGCGCCGCGCTCGCGGAAGCCGGCCAGGTCGCCGCCCTTGCGCACCATGGTGCAGCTCCACCAGCCGGTCGGGTAGCACGGCTGCGGGAACGGCAGGGTCTTCACCGCGCTGAAGCCGGCGGTGCGCATGGCCGAACGCATGGACTTGATCAGCTCCAGATGGGCAATCGGCGATTCCGACTGCTGCACCAGGATGCCGCCGTGGCGCAGCGCCTTGTAGCAGCTGGCGTAGAAGGCGGCGTTGAACAGGCCCTCGGCCGGCCCGACCGGATCGGTCGAGTCGACGATGATCAGGTCCAGCGATTCGGGCTCCGCCTCGGCCATGTACTTGATGCCGTCGATGAACAGCAGCTCGGCGCGCGGATCGTTGTTGGCGTCGCACAGTTCCGGGAAGTACTGCTCGGCCAGGCGCGTCACGCGCTCGTCGATCTCCACCTGCACGGCGTGTTCCACTTCCTCGTGCTTGAGCACCTCGCGCAGCGTGCCGCAGTCGCCGCCGCCGATGATCACCACGCGCTTGGCGCGCGCATGGGTGAACAGCGCCGGGTGGGTCATCATCTCGTGATAGAGGAAGTTGTCGCGGCTGGTCAGCATCACGCAGCCGTCGATCACCATCAGATTGCCCCAATCGGTGGTCTGGTAGATCTCGATGGTCTGGAGCGGGGTTTTCTCGGCGTGCAGCAGCTTCTCCACGCGGTAGCCGATGGAGGAGCCGGAGGCCTGGTGGGCTTCGGTGAACCAGCTGGGGTGCTGCGACATGGGGATGTTCCTGACGATCGATGGGTTCAAAGAACGGGAATTGTAGCCGAACGGGGTCCCCGGGGCGGCCGGGGGCCGGGGCGATCTTCGGCACATTGTCACAAGAGGCCGTTACAATAGCCGTCCGAACCGCCGCGCCACGCGGTTTCCGGTTCCCAGGTCAGTCCGGCCCCGCGGCGTGCGAGGCTTCCGGCCGGCTGACTTTGTTTCGTCAAGGCTCCGCCGCTGCGACGACATGTCCAGGGTGTAATACCCGCCGAACAAGGAACCCTCCATGTCGAAGCACTGGAACATCGACGCTGCCCGCCATACCTACGCCGTCCCGCACTGGGGCGACGGCTACGTGGACGTGGACGACGCCGGCCACATCGTGATGCGCCCGCACGGTGCCAAGGGCCCGGCCCTGTCGCTGCCGGCCATTGTGGACCGCGCCCGCGCCGAAGGTCTGCGGCTGCCGCTGCTGGTCCGTTTCCCGGACATCCTCGCCGATCGTTTGAAGCGTTTGCAGGACGCCTTCGCCAAGGCCATCGGCGAGTGGAGCTACCAGGGCGGCTATACGGCCGTCTATCCGATCAAGGTGAACCAGCAGCGCGGCGTGGCCGGCGAGCTGGTGGCCGCGGGCGAACACGGCTTTGGCCTCGAGGCTGGCTCCAAGCCCGAGCTGATGGCCGTGCTGGCGATGGCGCGCCCCGGCAGCATCGTGATCTGCAACGGCTACAAGGACCGCGAATACATCCGCCTCGCGTTGATCGGCCGCAAGCTGGGCCTGCGCGTGCATATCGTGATCGAGAAACTCTCCGAGCTCGACCACGTCTTCACCGAAGCCAAGGCCCTGAACGTCGAGCCGCTGCTCGGCGTGCGCGTGCGCCTGGCCTCCATCGGCGCGGGCAAGTGGCAGAACACAGGCGGCGACAAGGGCAAGTTCGGCCTCTCGCCCAGCCAGGTGCTCACGCTGGTGGAGCGCCTGGAAAAGGCCGGCCTCAAGCACACGCTGAAGCTGCAGCACTTCCACATGGGCTCGCAGATTTCCAACGTACGCGACATCGCCAACGGCATGCGCGAAGCCACGCGCTATTTCGTGGAACTCAAGCGCCTGGGCGTGCCGCTGGACATCGTCGACGTCGGCGGCGGCCTGGGCGTGGACTACGAAGGCTCGCGCTCGCGCAGCCACAACTCCATCAACTACTCCATCGAGCAGTACGCCTCCACCATCGTGCAGTCGCTGGCCGAGGCCGTGGCGGAAGCCAACCTGCCCGCGCCGCACATCATCACCGAAGCCGGCCGCGCCATGACCGCGCACCACGCCGTGATGGTGGTGAACGTGACCGAGGTGGAAGAAGTGCCGGCCGGCAACATCCCCACGGCACACGAGCACGAGCCCGCCGTGCTGCGACGCCTGCGCGAAACCTGGGACGAACTGGACCAGCGTCCCGCGCTGGAACTGTTCCACGAAGCGCAGCACCACCTGGCCGAAGGCCAGGCGCTGTACGCGCTGGGCCAGTTGAACCTGGAAGACCGCGCGCGCCTGGACGACATGTACTACGCCATCGCCAACGCAGTGCGCACGCGCCTGCTGCCGGCCGAGCGCTCGCATCGCCAGGCGCTGGACGAGCTGGACGAGAAGCTGGTGGACAAGTACTTCGTCAACTTCTCCGTGTTCGAATCCGTGCCGGACATCTGGGCCATCGACCAGATCTTCCCGATCGCGCCCATCGCGCGCTTGAACGAAGAACCCACCCGCCGCGGCGTGATCGTGGACCTCACCTGCGATTCCGACGGCCGCATCGACGACTACGTCGACGCCGAAGGCGTGGACGTGAGCCTGCCGCTGCACGCACTGAAGGACGACGAAAGCTACCGCCTCGGCATCTTCATGGTCGGCGCGTACCAGGAAACGCTGGGCGACATCCACAACCTGTTCGGCGACACCGACGCGGTGAACGTGCGCGTCGATAGCGATTCGTATGTTTTCGCGCACAAGCGCCGCGGCGACACCACCGACCTGATGCTCGACTACGTGGGCTACGACCTGGACGCTCTGCGCCGCAGCTACCGCGAGCGCATCGCCGCTGCCGGCGTGGAAGGCGAGGCGGCGGAACAGTTGTTCGTCACATTGAACGAAGGATTGACCGGCTATACCTACCTTTCCGAGGGTGTGCGCTGAGGCGGTAAGGCATAACGCATCGCTCTTTAGCTCGTTATTCCGGCGCAGGCCGGAATCCAGTAGCGGTATCGCACGGTTTTCGCGAAGAAATCCGATAAACCACTCGCGAAAGCCGATTGCGTCGGCTACTGGATTCCGGCCTACGCCGGAATGACGGAGTAGGAGAGACTTGGCTGATTTGTCCATTCGTCGCATGGCTGCCCACCCACGAGCTGTGACAGCCTGTGTCGTCAACGACGGCATCGGTCACACAACCTGATTCCGTTTCTGCTTTCCCCGTTCCCCATCGACAGGAGTGGTTATGGCAAGTCTCGACGGCAAGGTGGCACTCATCACTGGCGCGGCCAGTGGCCTCGGCAAGGCAATCGCCGAGCTCTATGCGAAAAATGGCGCGGCCGTGGCCATCGCCGACATCAACCAGCAGGCCGCCGATGCGGCCGCCGCCGAGATCAACGCGGCGGGCGGCAAGGCCATCGGCATTGCGATGGACGTGACGGACGAAGCGGCCGTCAACGCCGGCACCGACAAGGTGGTCGCCGAGTTCGGTCATTTGGACATCCTGATCTCCAACGCCGGCATCCAGATCATCAACCCCATCGACCAGTTCTCCTACGCGGACTGGAAGAAGATGCTCGCCATCCATCTCGACGGCGGTTTTCTCACCACGCGCGCCGCGCTCAAGCACATGTACAAGGATGATCGCGGCGGCGTCGTGATCTACATGGGCTCGGTGCATTCGCACGAAGCTTCCAAGCTCAAGTCCGCCTACGTCGCCGCCAAGCACGGCCTGCTCGGCCTGGCCCGCACGCTGGCGAAGGAAGGCGCGGCCCACAACGTGCGCTCGCACGTGATCTGCCCCGGCTTCGTGCGCACGCCGCTGGTGGAGAAGCAGATTCCCGAGCAGGCCAAGGAGCTGGGCATCAGCGAGGACGAGGTGATCAAGAACGTGATGCTCAAGGACACGGTGGATGGCGTATTCACCACCGTGGACGACATCGCGCAGACGGCGCTGTACCTGGCGACGTTCCCGTCGGCGGCGCTCACCGGCCAGTCCATCGTGGTCAGCCACGGCTGGTACATGCAGTAAGTCGCTGTGCCCCGTTCCGGCTTTGCCGGAACGGGTGGACCTGCTGTACCCACCGATACCGGTCCGCGCGGGCCACGGCGCACTGTGCGGGCAGGCTGCCAGGAGCACTGCTGCCATGAAGATTGCCGACGTGAAGGCCAACGCCTTCGCCATGCCGTTGACCAGCCCCGCGTTTCCGCTGGGGCCTTACCGTTTCGTCGACCGCGAGTTTCTGGTCATCACCTACCGCACCGACATGGATGCATTGCGCGCCGTGGTGCCTGAGCCGCTGCAGGTGACTGAACCGTTGGTCAAGTACGAATTCATCCGCATGCCTGACTCCACCGGCTTTGGCGACTACACCGAATCGGGCCAGGTCATTCCCGTCAGTTTCGAGGGGCAGCACGGCGGCTATGTGCATTCGATGTACTTGAATGATCATCCGCCGATTGCCGGTGGGCGCGAGCTGTGGGGCTTTCCCAAGAAACTCGCCAGTCCTGTGCTGGAAACCGAGATCGACACGCTGGTCGGCACGCTCGATTACGGCAAGGTGCGCGTGGCCAAGGGCACCATGGGCTTCAAGCATCGCGCAGCGGATCACCAGGCCGTGCTGGCCTCGCTGGCCGCGCCCAACTTCCTGCTCAAGATCATCCCGCACGTGGACGGAACGCCGCGCATCTGCGAGCTGGTTCGCTACTACACCACCAACGTCACCCTCAAAGGCGCCTGGACCGGGCCGGGCGCGCTGGAACTGCACCCGCACGCGCTAGCCCCGGTGGCGGAGCTGCCGGTGTTGAAGGTGGAGTCGGCGATGCATTTCATCACCGACCTGACCCTCGACCTGGGCACCGTGGTGTACGACTATCTGGCCCATTGAGCGCCGAGGCTCCGTATGGACGTCCGCAAGAAATCATCGGAATCGAAGCCGGCGGATCGCGAACGGCTGCGACAGCTGCACGAGCAATACCAAACCACCGCCCTGGTGCTGCAGGGCGGCGGCGCGCTGGGTGCGTACCAGGCCGGCGTATACGAAGCGCTGGATACCGTTGGCATCCGCCCCAACTGGATTGCCGGCATTTCCATCGGCGCGCTCAATGCGGCGGTGATCGCCGGCAACCCGCCGGAGCAACGCGTCGAACGCCTGCGCGAGTTCTGGCGCACGATCACGCGCGAGCCCCTGTTCCCCGTATGGCCCACGCCACCGCTCGACCCAGGCGCGTGGGAGTTGCCCTGGCAGAACGGCCTGAGCGGCTGGGCCGCATGGCGCGCGCTGACGGAAGGCCAGCCCGGTTTCTTCACGCCACGCCCGTTTCCGCTGCTGCCGTGGCGCGCCTCGCCGACCACGGCAAGCTGGTACGACACCGCGCCGTTGAAGACCACGCTGGAGCGCCTGGTCGATTTCGACCGCATCAACCACAAGACCGCCATGCGCGTGTCGGTGGGCGCGGTTAACATCCGCACCGGCAACTTCGCCTACTTCGACAACACCGAAGGCCCGCTGCGCGTCGAGCACTTCATGGCGTCCGGCGCGTTGCCGCCGGGCTTCCCGGCCATCGAGATCGATGGCGAGTTCTACTGGGACGGCGGCATGGTTTCCAACACGCCGCTCTACAAGGTGCTGTCCGATGCCTCGTGTCGCGACTCGCTGATCTTCCAGGTCGACCTGTGGAGCGCGCGCGGACAGGTGCCGTGCGACCTGGCCGAGGTCACCTCGCGCGCCAAGGACATCCAGTATTCCAGCCGCACGCGCCTGATCACCGAATACATGGCGCAACGCCAGCGCCAGCAGCGCATACTGCACGACCTGATGGCCCTGGTGCCGGAAGACCAGCGCAAGCACCGCGCCTACCGCCAGGCGGAGATCTACTCCAACAGCGCGGTGGTGAACCTGTTCCACCTGATTTACCGCAACAAGCCGTACGAAGGGCATTACAAGGACTACGAATTCAGCGTCGACAGCATGCGCCAGCACTGGAGCAGCGGCCTGGAAGACATGCAGAGCACGCTGGACGAACCGCAGTGGTTCGACAAGCCGACGCCTGAGCACCCCTTCGTGACGCACGACGTCCACAGTGAAGATTGACCCTGCAGGAAACTCCATGACACTCAAGGCAGCATTTATCGGACTCGGCGCCATGGGCACGCCGATGGCCGGCCACCTCAAGGCCCACGGCCTGCTCCATGCCGTCGCCAGCCGCACGCAATCCAATGCCGACGCCGTGGCGAAGGAGCTCGGTGTTGCCGCGCCATCGCTGGCGGACATCGCCCAGCAGTGCGACGTGATCGCGCTGTGCGTCACCGCCGACGCCGACGTGCTCGGCACCGTCGATGCGCTCGCTCCGCACCTGAAGAAAGGCGCCATCGTGGTGGACCACTCCACCGTCGCGCCGGATACCGCCAAGCAGGCCGCGGCCAAGCTGGCGGCGGTCGACGCGCATTTCCTCGACGCGCCGGTGTCCGGCGGCGTGGAAGGCGCGAAGAACGGCAAGTTGTCCGTCATGGTCGGCGGCGATGCGGAAGTGCTCGAACGCGCACGCCCCGTGCTGGAAGCCTACGCGTTGCGCATCACGCACCTGGGCGATGTGGGCGCGGGACAGGCCACCAAGGCGGTGAACCAAGTACTCGTCGCGGGCATCGCGCAAGGCGTATGCGAAGGCCTCGCCCTCGCCGAAGCCCTGGGTCTGGACCCCGAACGCCTGCTGCCCACGCTCGGCGCCGGCGCGGCCGGCAACTGGTTCCTCGAAAAACGCGGCGCCACCATGCTGCGCAATGAGTTCAGCGTCGGCTTCAAACTCGGCCTGCTGCACAAGGACCTCGGCATCGTCCGCCGCATCGCCGAAAGCGCCGGCACCAACCGCAGCGTGATCGAACGCTCGCTGGCGGACTACGCGGAGCTGATGAGCCAGGGTTACGGCGATGACGACATCTCTGGATTGATTCGGTTGAAGCGCAAGGGTTGATGCCATGTGGCAGGTAAAAGGGCCGCACTCTGTGTGGCCCTTTTGCGTTCGGTGACCGCCTCCCGTCTTAGAGCCTGTTCAAAATCTCGCATGAACGCCTATACCCCCTCACCGTCATTCCGGCGCAGGCCGGAATCCAGTAACGGTGGTGGTCGGTTATCGCGTGACGTCAAAAGCCTTTGGCGCTTCCGCGAAAGCCGCACATAGAAGTCACTGGATTCCGGCCTGCGCCGGAATGACGGTGAGGGGAATGAATTTTTGCGAAGTTTTTGAACAGGCTCTTAGGCATATATCAGCCAGACAGGCATCATCTGGCGCTGCCATCGGGCAAGCCAAAAACTCACACAAACAAGAGAAAACCTGACAGCCGAGATAAGACCCGTCTGATGTGGCCCATTCGCCCACGTATCTAAGCTTCCCACCGCCTTCAAGCGCTGCGGCTTCACTCCCCCCGATCCGGCAGGACCGCCGCGCTTGAAGGTGCTGTACGTGGGGAGGCGTGGCTGCAACAAGACAGTCCCGAAGGGACGCGCCTTTCATTTCTAGTTGATGCACGAGCGGACCGTGACACCGTCGCGGCCCGCCGGTGCTCGTTGTGGAAAGGCGTGTTTGTGGTTCAGGAAGAGAACAAATCATGTCACTGGTGGTCGTGGCTTGTGCTGCTCGGCTTGTGGGTCCCGGCATGGGCATCGGCGCAGACCTTCGATACGTCAGCGCAGGAGCTCCTGCGCCAGCAAGAGCGTGAGCGCGCACTGCGCGAGCAGCAGCAGAACACGCCCGACGTGCGCCTGCCCACGCCTGCCGAAGCACCGGCAAGCGTCATTCCCGGCAACGAAAGTCCCTGTTTTCCCATCCAGCGTATCCGCCTGGAGGGTGACGATGCGGCAGCGTTCCAGTGGGCGCTGAAAGCCGCCAATGCGCCCCATGATCGTGCTGTCGGGCGCTGCCTGGGCACGGCGGGCGTCAACGTGGTGATGAAGCGCGTGCAGAACGCCATCGTGGCGCGTGGCTATGTCACCACGCGCGTGCTCGCGAAGCCGCAGGACCTGCACGCCGGCGTGCTGACCTTGACCGTGGTGCCGGGGCGCATCCGTGCGATCCGCTTTACGCCGGACAGCGATGTCCGCGCCACCTCCTGGCGGGATGCGTTGCCGGCCCGCCCCGGCGATGTGCTCAACCTGCGCGACATCGAGCAGGCACTGGAAAACTTCAAGCGCGTGCCGACGGCCGACGCGGACATCCGCATCGTGCCCGCCGATGGCGACGCCAAGGCCGGCGAAAGCGACCTGCTCATCGCGTGGAAACAATCCTCGCCCATGCGCCTGGCCGTCACGCTGGACGACTCCGGCAGCCAGGCCACCGGCAAGATTCAGGGCGGCACCACGCTGTCGCTGGACAACCTGCTGACCTGGAACGACCTGTTCTACGCCAACCTCGGCCAGGGCGTGCTGGACGGCGACCGCAAAGGCACGCGCAGCTACACGCTGCATTACGACGTGCCCTACGGCTACTGGCAGCTCGGTGCCACCGCGAGCAGCTACAACTATCACCAGACGGTGGCCGGTTACGCCCAGGACTACGTCTACAGCGGCACCAGCCACAACGCCGACGTGCGCCTCAGCCGCCTGCTCTACCGCGACGCCACCATCAAGCTGACGGCTTATGCGCGCGCATGGGAGCGCGATTCCAACAACTTCATCGACGACACCGAAGTGCTGGTGCAACGCCGTCGCCAGGGTGGCTGGGAAGCGGGATTCAACTACAAGCAGTTCATCGGCACCGCCACGCTCGACGCCAACGCAGGCTACCGTCGCGGCACCGGCGCCTTCAACGCATTGCATGCGCCAGAGGAAATGTTTGGCGACGGCACCTCGCGCCCGAAGATCGTCACCGCAGACGCCCAGCTCACCGCGCCCTTCCAGTGGGGCAACCAGCGCTTCCGCTACATCGGCAGCTGGCGTGCGCAATGGAACCAGAACCTGCTCGTTCCGCAAGACCGCTTCGCCATCGGCGGCCGCTACACCGTGCGCGGTTTCGATGGCGAGCTGCAGCTCACCGGCGATCGCGGCTGGCTGATCCGCAACGACCTCGGCTGGATGGTGGGCGCCGGGCAGGAACTGTACCTGGGCGCCGACGTGGGCCACGTCGGCGGACAACCCACGCCGTGGGAGCTGGGCCAGACGCTGGCCGGCGCCGTGCTCGGCCTGCGCGGCGGCTGGCGGGGTTTCGCGTGGGATGTCTTCGTCGGCGCACCCGTCAGCAAGCCGCATGGCTTCCCCACCGCCAACCCCACCACCGGTTTCAGCGTGAGCTGGTCGCTCTGACCCGCGCGCCCTCCCATTTCTCGTCGCTATCTGCCTGCTGCACCGTCTTCAAAGGAAGTGTCGGATGAACAAGCACCTCTACCGCATCGTTTTCAACCGCGCCCTTGGCCTGCTCCAGGCCGTGTCGGAGCTGGTTCGCCGTCCGGGACGTGGCGCATCGCGAAGCGATGGCCTCGTGGCGGTAACGGTGCGACCGGTCAGCCTTGGTCTGTGGGCCGCGTTCGGCTGGATAGGCATCGCTTCCGTAGCCAGCGCGCAGATAACCTCCGACATGCATGCGCCGGGCAATCAGCGGCCCACGGTGATGGGCTCATCCAATGCCGCGCCGTTGATCAACATCACCACGCCGAGCAAAGCCGGCGTCAGCCGCAACACGTACAGCGATTTCAACGTTGGCCGCGACGGCGCCGTGCTCAACAACTCGCGTACGAATACGGCCACCCAGCTGGCCGGCACGGTGGCGGGCAATCCCTGGCTCGCCACCGGCACCGCCAAGGTGATCCTCAACGAAGTCAACGGGCCGAATCCCAGCGCGCTCAATGGCGTCATCGAAGTGGCCGGCGACCGTGCGCAGGTGATCGTCGCCAACCCCGCAGGTATCTCGTGCGACGGTTGCGGCGTGATCAACGCCAACCGCTTCACGCTTACCACCGGCACACCCATCCTCAACGGTGGCGCGCTCGATGGCTACCGCGTGTCCGGTGGCACGGTCCAGGTCAACGGCAAGGGCCTGGATGCAACGAGCGCGGACTACACCGACATCATCGCTCGCGCCGTGCAGGTGAACGGTAGCATCTGGTCGCCACAGTTGCAGGTGACCACCGGCGCCAACGAGGTGAGCGCGGACCACACGCAGGTCACCGCCATCAACGGCACCGGCGACAAGCCCGCCTTTGCGCTGGACGTCAGTGCGTTGGGCGGTATGTACGCGAACAAGATCGTGCTGCTGGGCACCGAACACGGCGTGGGTGCGCGCAACGCGGGCAGCATCGGCGCGCAAGCGGGCGATCTCGTGGTGACCGTCGACGGCCGGCTGGAGAACACCGGCTCATTGCAATCGCAGGCGAATACGCAGATTGCCGCGAGCGGCGGTGTCAGCAACGCGAAGATGATCAGCGCCTCGCGCGAGCTGACCATCTACACCCCGGCCGATGTCGATAACAGCGGTGGCACCTTGAATGCCGCGCGTGTCGCCGTGGACGCGGCCTCGCTGCGCAACGCTGGCGGCACCATCGAGCAGACCGGCTCGCAGGGCATGTCGCTGGACGCCGGTGCGCTGTCCAACCGCAACGGCGGCCGCATTGGCATGGTGCAGGCCGATGCCGGGAGCGGCGGATCAAGTGGTACCCCATCCGATCCTTCTTCCCCGGCAACGGGTACGCCTGGCAATGGCAGCTCCGGCGAAACGCCCGCCACCGGCGGCGACGTTCCTGCCGTTGTGCCACCGGTTCCGCTGGCCGACGGTGTACTGCACATCGCCGGTTTGCTCGACAACGACGGTGGCAACATCCGCGCGGCAGCAGGTTTCGATCTTTCCAGCGGCACCGGCCTTGCCAACGACGGCGGCCAGTTGGCCCTGCGCGCGCTGACGCTGACCGGCGGCAACCTGAGCAATCGTGGCGGCACGCTGGTCATCGATGGCGCGTCCACCGTCCATGCCAATCAGGTGAACAACGACGGCGGACAACTGACGTTTGCCAAGGCTGTCGCGCTTGACGCGCAGGGCCTGTCGAACCGTAGCGGCACGCTCACGCTGGCCGATGCTGCGCCCATGACGCTGACGGTGGCCGGCACGCTGGACAACACCGGCGGCACGCTCGCGAGCCACGCCGGCGCACTCACGCTCAACGCCGGCACGTTTATCAACGAGCGCGGTACGCTCAATCACGCCGGCGCCGACGGCTTCACCTTGCACACCGGTGATTGGCTGGGTGCGAAGGGCTCGGTGGTGACCGGGGGCGCCGCCAACGTCACCGCCGCCACCATCGATCACCAAGGCGCCACCCTCAGCGCCACGCAGCTGACGCTCCACGCGGCGAATCTGGACAACAGCGGCGGTTTCCTCGTCACTTCCGGCGCCACGGACAACACGCTGGACGTCACCGGTACGCTGGACAACGGCAACGGCGGCCGGATCCAGACCGCAGGCGACGTGTCCATCGCAGCCGACACGCTGGGCAATGCCGGCGGCAGCGTGCGTCAGCAAGGGCAGGGCATGCTCGCCATCCAGGCCGGCGCGGTCCAGGGGCGGGGCGGCGAGTTGCTCAGCGCAGGCGGTTTGAGCCTGGCGGGCGGCGCGTTCGATCTGGCGAACGGCACCACGCAGGCGCAGCGCATCGCGGCGAACGTCGATGCGCTCACCACGGCTGGCGGCAGCTTCACCAGTCTGGGCGGCACGCCGCTGCAGCTCACGGTGCAGGGTCTTCTCGACAATAGCGGCGGCACGCTCATCGCCAACGGCGCATGGCAATTTGACGTCGGCGCGCTCACCAACATCGGTGGCCATCTGATCGCGGCCGGCCGCGACGCCTCGCGCATCACCGGCGCCGGCGCGCTCGACAACACGCGTGGCGAGTTGAGCGCCGCGGGCGCCACGACCGTGCACAGCGGCTCGCTGCTCAATCAGGGCGGCCTGCTGCGGGCCACCGACGGCGCACCCTTGACGCTCGCCGTCGATGGCCTGCTGGACAACAGCCAACACGGCCAGGTGCTCAGCAACGGTGACCTCGCCCTCGCCGCGTCCACGCTCGACAACACGCTGGGCAACATCAGCCACGGCGGCAACGGCACGTTGGCCATTCAAGCGTCCACGCTCAACGGGCAGGGCGGCACCATCCTCAGCAAAGGCACGCTCAACCTCACCGGTCTCGCCGTCAACCTGAGCGGCAGCGTGACCCAGGCGCAGACCATCACGGTCGTTGCCAATGCCCTGGACAACTCGGGCGGTGCGACGCTGCATGCGCTGGGTAGCGATCCGTTGACGTTGCGCGTGCGCGGTACGCTGAACAACCGCGACGGCAACATCGTCAACGACAACGGCGCGCTGCAACTCGGCGCCGGCGCACTCATCAATACCGGCGGCCACCTGACCGCGAATGGGAACGGCGCCACCGACATCACGGTCGCCCGCCTGTTCGACAACACGCGCGGTGAACTCACCGTCATGGGCGCCACCACGATTCACGGCGGCACCCTCGTCAACCAAGGCGGCACGCTCCAGGTGGGCAATGGCGCTGCGCTGCGCATCCAGGCCAATGGCCTGCTCGACAACAGCGCCAAGGGCAACATCACGTCCACCGGCGACCTCACCGTCAACGCGTCCATGCTCGACAACACGGGCGGCGGCATCTGGCACACCGGCCAGGGCACGGCCGCCGTCACGGCCAACACGCTCAACGGCCAAGGCGGCACCATCGCCAGCGAGGGCGCGCTCGTGCTCACCGGCGGTGCGGTCGATCTGCGTGGCGCCACCACCCAGGCGCAGACCATCACCGTCAACGCCGACACCCTCGATCACTCGGGCGCCGCCATGCTGCATGCGTTGGGCGGCGAGCCGCTGACATTGCGCGTGCGCGGCACGCTGAACAACAGCGGCAGCTGGATCGTCAACGACCAGGGTGCGCTGCAACTCAGCGCGGGCGCCTTCACCAATACCGGCGGCAAAGTCTGGCTCTTTGGCACCGGCGCCACGGATATCGCCGTGGCAGGCGTGTTCGACAGCACGCGCGGTGAGTTGAGCACCAAGGGTGCCACCACCGTGCACGCCGGTGACCTGATCAACCAAGGCGGCGTGATCCAGGTGGACGGCGATGCCGCGCTCAGCCTCACTGCGGACGGCCTGCTGGACAACAGCCAGCAAGGCAAGGTGATCGCCACCGGCGACCTCACTGTCCACGCGGCCACGCTCGACAACACGCAAGGCGCCATGCAGCACGCAGGTCAAGGCGTCGCCACGATCACCGCCGGCACGCTCCACGGACAAGGCGGCACCCTGGCCAGCAACGGCGCGCTCACCCTCACCGGCGGCGCGTTCGACCTGCGTGGCGCCACCACCCAGGCGCAAACCATCAGCATCGACGCCACCTCGCTGGACCACACGGCAGGGGCCACGCTGCAAGCACTCGGCAGCGACGCGCTGACGGTGCGCGTGCGCGACACGCTCGACAACAGCGGCAGCAAGATGCTTACCAACGGCGCGCTGATGCTCAGCGCCGAGTCGCTGCGCAACCAGGGCGGCATTCTCTCGGCCGCGGGCAGCGGCGCTTCCGCTCTGTCGATCCGTGGCGTGTTCGACAACAGTGCGGGCGGCCTGCTGGCAACCACCGGCACCACCACGCTGCATGCCGGTTCGCTCGACAACACGGCGGGCGTCATCCAGGCAGCGAGTAGCGACGTACTCACCGTCACGACCGATGGAGCGCTGATCAACGACCAGGGCACGCTGGTGACCAATGGCGCGCTGGCGCTCACGGCGGGCGCCATGAACAACCATGGCGGCACCGTGCAGGCCCAGCAGGCCATGGGCGTCAACGTGGCCGGGTCGTTGGACAACAATGGCGGCGCCATGGTGGCCGGCGGCGACCTTGCCGTGAAGGCGCAATCGCTGTTCAACCGCGACACGCTTTCCTCCGACGCCTCGGCCACGCCGCTCGGCCTCTATGGCCAGCGCGTCACGCTGGATGCGGCCACCCTCGACAACAGGCAAGGCCACGTGCAGGCGCGCGATGCGTTGAACGTCACGGCGAGCACGCTCACCAACGTCGGCGGCGTGCTCGACGGCACGGGGCTCGTCAACGTGGCGGCCGCCACGCTCGACAACACACGCGGCCAGCTGGTGCAGCGTGGTGATAGCGGCGTACTCACGGTCGATATCAGCCAGTCGCTGACCAACGCCGCCGGCGGCCTGATCGGCGCCGAAGGCACGGCCAACCTCCAGGCGGGCCTCATCGACAACAGCGGCGGCACGACCTTCGCGCGGCACGGCCTGAACCTCGTTAGCCACGGCGATCTGCTCAACCGCAATGGCGGCCAGCTTCAAGCCAACGGCTCGCTCACCCTCAACGCCCAGGGCACGCTGGACAACAGCGGCGGCAGCATCGATGCCACGCAAGCCGCCGCGATCAGCGCCAACGTCATCAGCAACGTCGGCGGCCAGATCCTCGCAGGTAACAGCGGCAGCCCCGATGCTGGCCTCACCATGGCTTCGGCCAATGGCATCGACAACCGTGGCGGCACGCTGGGCAATCGCGGTGGCGACGTCACGCTGCAAGCGGCCGGTGTCGACAACAGCGCCGGTGGCACCCTGGTCGCCCAGCGCGACCTGATCCTGGATGGCGTGGCATCGCTCACCAACACCGGCGGCACCACGTATGCCACGCGCAACTTAAGTGTTCAGAACGCCAATGCCACCCTGGACAACACCGGCGGCACGTTGCTCGGCGCGGGCGGCACCGCCTGGCTGAATCTTGCCACGCTCACCAACAGCGGCGGCCACGTGCAGGCCGACACGCTGTGGCTCACCACGCCCGTGCTCACCAACGACGGCGGCGACATCGGCGCCAACCAACTGCACGCCACGCTCACCACTCTCAACGGCCTGGGCACGCTGCATGGCACCGACGCGCTGGATGTGCACTTTCTCGGTGACTACACCCACCTCGCCGGCCAGCAGTTGCAGAGCGACGGCACGCTGACGCTCACCGTGGACGGCACCCTGACCAACCAGGGCACTTTGCAGACGCAAGGCGAGCTGGATGTCACCGCCGCGCAGCTGATCAACCAGCGCACCATCAACGCCAGCAACACCGACGGCACCGCCCGCGCCACGCTCAACGTCGCCGGCCGCATCGACAACCAGGCCGGCGCATCCATCGAGGCCGACACGCTGACGCTCAACGCCACCGACGTCACCAACACCAGCAGCCAGGGCATTACCGGCAACGCGGTGCGCATCAACGCCGACACCCTCACCAACGGCCGCGACCTGGGGCAAGCCGATGCCGCGCAGGCCTATGGCGAAGGCTTTATCGGCGCCGCGCAAACGCTGGAGCTGCGCATCGCCCAACACCTCGCCAACCTCGACGGCGATATCTACAGCGGCGGCGACCTTGCTATCGCCGGCCGCGCGGACGGTACGCGCGTAGCCACGCTGGACAACGTCTCCGGCCGCATCCAGGCCGATGGCGATGGCCGCATCGCCGCCGACACCATCAACAACCGTCGCCGCGTAGTGGAAACCGAGCAGTACACGCTCAGCGCCGACGAGCAGTACGCGCTCAGCTCCGAGCGGCAGTACGACGCTGTCTACGCCTCGCTGAGCCCGGCAGAGCAGCAGGCGCTGGCCAATATGGGGCAGAACCCCCCGAAACCGTCAGGTCTCTCGGCGGCCGACGAGCGTGCCCTCTTTGCGAAGCTTGGTTGGGTGCATGTCGACGATGCTTCCGCCATTGATCCGGCGCTCAAGACCGCGTTGGATACCACCTACCGCAACCGCGCAGTCAACGAGTTCGGTCTCAAGGATGGCTATTTCATCGGGCCGGTCGCGGCCGACGTCAAACAGTTCGATACCTACCTCACCGGCACGCGCGTGACCCGTGCCAGCGCCGACAGCCAGATCCTCACGGGCGGCAATCTCGATATCGACCTGGGCACGCACCTCACCAACTTCGCCTCCACCATCGCGGCCACCGGCGACCTGACCATCAACGGCCAGCACAACGACGGCAGCGCCGACGCGCGCATCGACAACATCGCCATCACGGGCTCCTACACGGGTGAGCGCACTACCACGGCGTGGACGCGAGAAGGCGCGCCTGCTGCATACCAAAAGACCGATGGCAGCTGGGCCACCAACCCCGCCGCACAAGAAGAAGGCTCGGTCACGCAGGACATGACTTTTGCTGGCCCTGTGCTCGTAGCCGCCACCATCAGCGGCCGCAACGTTTCACTCAGCGGCCACGACGTCACCAACACCGCCGTGGCTGCCAGCGGCGGCATCACCACCTGGAGTGGCGACAATCTCGCCGGCCCCGGCAGCACCGCGCTGGACGTCGCCACGAACGCGCAAGTCGGCCGCGCCAATGGCGCCGATGGCGCACATGGCACCACCGTCAGCGGCGGCAACGACGTGGGCGGCGTGCAACGCCAAGCCGTCAACGGCATCGGCAGCGTGGACCGCACCCAAGGCAAGGCCGTCAACGGCGCGGGCACCGTCGCCGGCGCCGGCGCGCAGGTGATCGGCAGCGCCGACCAACCGCTGCCCGGCCTTGTCGCGCCCAGCGGCGGCAGGTACAGCCAAAACGGCGACCCCGCCTCGCCCTTCCTCGTCACCACCGCGCCGCGCTTCGCCACCGGCGCCGTCACCAGCTCCGACTACCTGCTGCGCGCGCTGGGCCAGGACCCCGGCAATATCCATAAGCGCCTGGGCGACGCCTACGTCGAGCAGAACCTGGTGCTCGACCAGCTACTGCAACTCACCGGCCGCCGCGTGATCAACGGCGGCGACGGCCTGGCGCAATACCAGGCGCTGATGGACGGCGCCGCCGCCGAGGCCGCCCGCCAGGGCCTGCAATTGGGCGCCCCGCTCACCGCCTCGCAGATCGCCGCGTTGTCCTCCGACATCGTATGGCTGGTGGATCAGGTGGTGGACGGCCAGCACGTGCTGGTGCCCGTGGTGTACCTGAGCAAGCACACCGCCGAGCGCCTGCGCTCAGACGGCGCACTCATCGCCGGCGACAACGTCGACCTCAAGGCCAGCGGCACCGTGCGCAACGACGGCACCATCACCGGCACGCAGAACGTCACGATCAGCGCCGACACGCTGATCAACCGCCACGCCATCAAGGCCGGCGACCAGCTCGCCATCGCCACGCGCAACGACACGCTCAACCTCGGCACGCTCAGCGGCAACGCCGTGGGCATCGTGGCGGGCGGCAGCGTGATCAATGCGCCGGCGTTCGACGGCGTTGCCGCCCACGGCGGCACCATCACCGCCGGCACCGGCGGCGTGCAGATCGTCGCCGTCAACGACGTGATCAACCAGGGCAAGATCGAAAGCCAAGGCAACGCCAACATCGTCGCCGGCCGGGACTACGTGCAGAACGCCGCCGTGTCCTCCAGTACGGCACACGCCGCTGCCGGCAGCTTGAGCGCCAACGGCAACGCCGCTGTCATCGCCGGTCGTGATGCCATTTTCGACCAAAGCACATTAAGCGCCGGCAAGGTCGCCTACATCGACGCGGGACGCGACGCCGCATTCAACGCCGCCACCGTGAGTGGGGGCACCGGTGTCGGCGTCGTCGCCGGGCGCGACATCGTCAGCACCACGGTCACCGACCACAGCGCTTCGGGGCAATTTACCCGGAACGGCAAGAACTGGTCATCCACCACCACCACTGACGACACCGTGCGCGGCAGCACCTTCACCAGCGGTGGTGATGTCACCATGCAAGCGGGCAGGGACATCAGTCTCACCGCTGCCAACGTCAACGCCGAGGGTGCCGTAGGCATCAGCGCCGGGCGCGACATCAACCTCGGTGCCGGCCAGAACACCCACACCGAAACCACCGACAGCCGCAGCAAGCACGGCAACGCCAAAACCACCACGCACAACGAAGCGGACGACACCGACCATGGTCGGCACCACCATCAGCGGCGCTCAAGGCGTCGCGATGAACGCCGGCCAGGACATCAACGCCCTCGCCGCCACCGTCACCAGCAGCGACGGCGCCGTGGTGATGCACGCCGACCGCGACATCAACCTGCTGGCTGGCCAGAACACGCACAGCGAAACCACCGACACCCAAACCACCAAGAAAGGCTTTCTCAACAAGAAAGAAACCACCACCCACGATGCCACCTACGACACGACCGCCGTTGGCACCACGATTAGCGGCAAAGACGGCATCGCCCTCGATGCGGGAAGAAATATCGTGGGCGTGGGCACCACGCTCGAAAGCAGCGCCGGTGGCATCGCAGTGACAGCGGGCGATCAGGTCGCCTTCCTCGCCGCGCAGGACACCCGCACCACCGAGCACAGCGAAAAAGTGCGGCGCTCCGGCATCGAATGGGTGCCCAACCCCAAGCAAGGCACGCAGAAGAAAACCTCCACCACCCAGGATGTCACCGTCCAGGGCAGCACCCTCGATGCCAAGGGCCCCATCGTCGTGGTGAGCGGCGGCGACCAGACCTATCAGGCCGCCAACATCAAGAGCGACACCGGCACAGCTCTCGTGAGCGGCGGCGCCATCAACTTCGAAACCGCCACGCAAAGCGAAAGCTACACACGCGATTCCAGCAAGCACAACGTCGCCTATCAGGCGCAGGACCATCGCCAGCGCCTGGACACCACGGAAGTCCAGACAAGCATCAGTGGTCCCGTCACCATGGCCGCTACCGATGGCATCAACATCAGCGTGGGACAAAAGAAGGGCGAAACGCAGAACGACGCCATCGCACGCGCGGCGCAGCAGCGCGAAGGCACGCAGTGGATCGGTGAGGCGAAGAACAACGCCAACGTCAACTTCCAGAGCGTGGATGAGCAGCATGTCGATGAGCACCAACACCACGAAGGGCTGACGCCGGCAGCGGCTATGGTGGTGACGGTGGCGGTTACCGCTGCCACCGCCGGCACCGCGAGTGCGGCGGTCGGTAGCACGCTGGGCGCCGGCGGCGGAACCTTCGCGGCGGGTACGGCCGCCACAGCCACGACCGCTGCCACCGCTGCGGGCGTCGGCAATGTCATTGCGACTGGCGCTATCACCGGTGCTGTCAGCGGTGCGGTCAATGCTGGCGTGCAGGGCTACGACATCGGGCCTGCTGCGTGGAAGGGCTTCTATACCGGTGCGATCAGTGCAGGCGTCTTCTATGGCGCCGGCGAGCTAGGCGTAGCCAATAACTGGGCTGACGGTACTTGGCAAAAGACGGGCCTGCACATGGCGGCGGGTGGCATCAGTAACAGCGCTGCGGGTGGCAGCTTCCTCAATGGCGCCATCAGCGGCGGCTTTGCGGAATGGAGTAGCCCGTACTTGAATGAAATGGGAGGGGGCCAGTGGACACAGACGATGGGTCATGCCGGTGCTGGCGCGATAGCGTCGTGGATCACCGATGGCAACGTAGGTCAGGGCGCGTTGACTGGTGCTGCGGGATATCTGTTCAACCAAACAGTACACGATTTGCTCGGACTAAAAACCAATCAAGTCGTCACCGAACAAGCCAAACAAGATGTGATCGATGAATACATTGATCCGGCGGCAGCGACATGGAACGGGTTTGTTGACGCCTCTACACCAAATCAAGGGAACCCCAAGCAAGGTTGGTACCTTAATTCGCTACTGTTAGGCGACGTTTCTATATCCGCTTCTGGAATGGCCGGATATGCTGGAGGTGTTCAAGGAACCTTAGGGCTTTACAACGCCGCCAGCAGCATTGGTGTCTCGCCCGTATCGTATGGATGGCGCGCATCGGCTGATGTCAATATTCTGACGTTTGGATACAACGGGAAAACCAGTGTGCCGATGGAGTTCAAGGGCTCCGCGTCGATATACGACTCCTTAGGATTGACCATTTCTGGGACATACTCGCCACCATACAACTTCAGCTTTTCAATTGATGCTGGTCCTGGTGTAGGCGGCGGCGTTCACTATGGTGAAATCAATAAGCCGGTATCGCCACCTAAAGTACAGGTCCCTCGTCAACGACAGGATTATTATCAATAATTTGGGATGTTGAGCTTTCATTTTTCGCGAAGGCCATTAGTGTCAATCCTGAAAGTTCGGAGAAAATGCTTGCCATGATAATAATTATGCATCGAATATTTTCGATTGTATTCATAATATGCGTGGTGCTGAATATTGTCTTGGGCTTTCATATAAGCAACGGTATAAAAAGTAATTTCCATTCCTATTGGAAAGAAATTGGTGGCCCGAGTAACTTAGATCCTCGGGGGCAGTTGGTTTACATGAAATTGTTTTTTAACAAGAAAACGCTGCCCAGAGAGATTTTGCAGCGTTACTCTACTCCCATATCCCTATTGGTCGCAGCTCGCGTCATTGGGTTGCTGTGTTTTCTCCTGATTATAATATTGGCAATTGCCTTCCCCGAAATGTTCAGTCGGCCTCACTGATGCCATTTGAATTGATCTTCAGAGCTAACTGCATGATGCTTTCTTCCCTAGGCCGTCGAGCACAACTCACCACGTTCTGCGTGCTTACTGTGCTCTTAAGTGGCTGCGCAATACCCGAGCGCGTCAATACTGATGACGCCCGTGTGACGCAGTTCTTTGGCAGTTATGACATTGTCGACAAAGTACAGGTAGAAAAGGACTTTGCTAACTACGCCCGCGTAACAGTTGGTCGATCCAACGCCGACGACCTCTTTTTGTTGACGTTTTGGCTGCCAAATGGACGTCCGGGCAAGGTCAACATTTTAAAAGGATGTAGATTTGGTGGCCCTGTTGCTTCGAGCATTCCTGTGAAGGACATTTTTTGCCAGAGGGATGACCCCAGTACTCTTACAGACCTTGTGGCGTTTAACTATGCATCTGAGCCGTATGAGCTGAAGTCAACCGTCATGCTGAAGGTACCGAGCGATAAGCCTTTGCAGGTTAATGACGGTTTTGCGTTGACATACACAATTGGTACGGTTCAGATGCGATTTGCACTCAGGCGGACTGAATGAAGCGTGCAGAATAGACGGCTTTTCGATTTGATGAAGCGCGCGACACGCCGATATAAGGGGTGCTTTCAAAAGAGCTTGGCAGATCAGGAGACGGGCGTCGCATCTCGACGCATTGATCTCTGCAACTTCAGTGTCCCGTCCAAAGCGTCCAAAGCAAAAGCCGTCTCTTTTCTGTTCAACTTTTGCCTGCATGCAGACCAAATAGACGGCTTTTCAATGTCAAGCAACGAGCATCACGCCTGCCAAAGGTGGCGGATTAAGAACCATCCTTATGCCGCACTGCCTTTCAGGCAGCCTGCCCGTGGACACGGTGCCCACGGACAGCCACGGCGAGGATGGTGCTTCTGCCACGCCATGGTGGAAAAACCAACCCGTGATCAAACCAGCCCACGCACTAAGGAATCTCCGCCGCTTGGTGGATTTTGTTCGTCCGCTCCACGCCTCGGCCAGCGTCTGCCATGAAGATGCTCCCGTGCCGTCCCTTACCTAAGGCTACGCCATGACTTCACGCCTGCTTCGCCCTTTCATCCACCTGATTACGTCCACGTTTCTCGCTCTCGGCGCGGGTGTCGGTTGCAGCGCCGTGAAGAACATCTCGCCGCGTTATGAAGAGCCGACCACGGGGCCGCGCGCGCGCCTGCGCGTCGTGGGTCAGGCGCCTCGCGTGTATGCCGCCGACTGTCCGACCAGTGCGGCCAAGCCCTCCGGACGCCTAGCGGATTGGGGTTTTGGGGCCAAACTGGGTAAGCGCAGCCTCGGTATGCCTCGACAGGCTCCATTTGGCGACGACGACTACGCCGAGATATACGTGCCGGCCGAATCGCCCGTGACGATAACATTCGGCATGATGCAGCAATCGGTAGGCAGCATGTACTCCAGGATGTGCAACTCGCGCGTAACCTTCACGCCGCAGTCGGGCCACGACTACGAAGTGCGGCAAGGGGCCGGCGGCTTTTGCATTGATGGCATCGGTGAACTTACGACCACCCCACAAGGCACACGACTCACGCCAGTGGCCATTACGAACCGTCCGTGCGATGGATTCCACCTCTGATAGTTCCTGTCGAGGCGCGGCGGTGTGCTGATACATGGTTCAGGGGACGCCTAGGGATTTGTTGTGAGCGTTGAAACCAGACCTAAAATTTCAGATGGGAGCAATGATTACATTGGACGGTGTCCAACTATGTCGGCCAGAACGGTACTCTCGTCCTCAACACAGTCCTAAACGGCGGTGGCCCGCTGACCAATCAGTTTACGGACCGTGTCTTGGTAGAAGGCAATGCCAATGGCACGACTTATCTGAAGATAAGCGGTTCGGGCACGGGTGCATCAACTGACATCAACGGTAACGGTGTCATGGAGGCGAACGAGGGTATTTCGCTGGCGCAGGTGGCGGGTACGTCATCAGTTGCATCCTTTGCCTTAGCCGGCGGTTACGTTGCTATTGGTCCTTGGCGCTACGACCTTGTCGCCTATCAACCAGGCACGTCTGATGCTGCACAACGTGTAGTGGCGGGGCAGGGAAACAGCTTCTGGGATTACCGTTTACAGAACGCGGTTACACCCGCCCCAACACCAACGCCCACTCCCACACCGGATCCGACGCCCGATCCGGTACCGGCTCCAACTCCAACCCCAACCCCAGACCCCGCTCCTGCGCCACGGCCCGAAGTTGTGCCGCAGGTTCCGGCCTACCTCAGTGCATCGACCGCCATGCTGTCCTATGGATTGCGCAACGTTGGCACGCTGCACGACAGGCTCGGAGAGATCCATGGCGATGCGGTCGCCACACCTGGCAATACGGATGAGTTCTACGCGCGGGTATTCGGCGGCAACTACCAGTACCACAGCAATCGAAGCTTTGATCAGTTCGGCTACGGGTTTGATCAGAACGATCGCGGTATCCAGATCGGTGGCACGTGGTTGCGGATGGACGGCGACAAGTCGACGTTCCGACTGGGCATGTACGGCAGCACGGGTACGTCGCATATCACGCCGCAAGCGATCGATGGCAGCAGTGCCATGCGCATGAATGCGAGCAGCGTGGCGGCCACGGGCACGTATGTGCATGGAAGCGGCTTCTATCTGGATGGAGTGGTGGCGCGCAATTACTACAGTACGCGCGTTGATACGGCCTATCGCGGTTATGACATGGCCACGATGAAGACGCACGGATGGACGTACTCGCTGGAAGGCGGCTATCCGTTTGTGTTCGGCAACAACGTACGCATGGAGCCGCAGGCACAGGTGATCTATCAGTCCCTGAAAACCGGCGATTTCAATGATGCCGATGGCCTGCGCGTCACATCGAGGAATACTGGTGCGTGGCTGGGTCGCGTAGGAGCAAACGTGGGCAAGACGTTTGTTACCGGCACCGGCCAGCGCTGGAGCCCGTGGATGCGCGTGAACTACCTATGGAGCTCGGGTAGCGCGAGCAACGTCACCGTCGCCAGCGACGCCTGGGGTGTCAGCAATACCTTCACCTCAGGCAGCTGGGGCCAGGCGTGGCAGCTGGGGGCTGGCGTCACGGGAGCGTTGACACCTGCGGTTTCGGTCTATGCCAATGCCGACTACCAGGTCGATGCAGGCGGTGCCGGTGAACAGGGTTGGAGCGCGGGCATGGGTGTGCGCTGGCAATTCTGACCCCGCGAAGACGGGCGGCTTGGATGCCGCCCACTTCGCTGCACGTGCAAGCTTTTGCCGACCAAGTTGCGTTGCTCAATGCAAACAAAAAGGCCGTGTCGCGAGACACGGCCTTTTTGCTGTTCGCCTGGAAAACGCGTGTTGCTTACTTGCCTTCCTTCAACGCAATCGCATTGATGCCGGCGGAGGCGAGGCGCTGTTTGGCCGATTCCAGTTCGGTGGCGGAGTGGAAGGGGCCGAGGCGTACGCGGTTGTAGGTTTGGCCGTTGACGTTGACGGGGGAGACGTTGGCAACGAAGCCTTGCATGGCCAGCTTGGCCTTGAGGGTTTCGGCGTCGGAAGGGCTGGGGAAGGCGCCGACTTGCAGCAGGTAGCCGTTGCCGCCGGTTGCCGCGGGCGTGGCGGTAGTCGGTGCCGGGGCACGCACGGCCGATTCCGGTGCGGGGGTGATGGCTTCGCTCACGGCGGCGGGGCCCGGTGCCGGTTTTTGCGCGGCGGCCTGGGCCTGCTGTTGCGCGGCGGCCTGCGCTGCCTGCTGGGCGGCCTGCTGTTTCTGCTGCTGCTCGGCCTTGGCCTGTGCGCTGATCACGGCATCGGGAATGCGCACTTCCTTCTCCGACAGCACGGAGTAGAAGTCGTACTGCGGCTTCTTCGGCGCGGCGGCGCTGTTGTCGGTGGCGGAGGTGGATTCGTTGCCGGCGGCGCCGGCATCGCTGCCGCGCTGGGCGGTGGCTTGCGCGTTCGGCTGCGGGCCGTCGTTGGCGGTGGGCGCCATGGGCAGGTGGCCGCGCATGGCGAACATCAGCACGGCACCGATCAGGATGCCGATAACGGCCCAGCCCCAACCGGGCATGCCGCCGCTGTTGTTGCGGACGGCCTGTCGGCCTTTGCCCTTGCGTGCTGCCATTTACATCTTCTCCGGGGCACTGAGTCCCAGCAAATCCAAACCGTTGCGGATGACCTGGCGCGTGGCGAGCACCAGCGTGATGCGCGCGTTGCGCAGCTCGGCGTCGTCCACGATCCACTTGTATTCGTGATAGTAACTGTGAAGCGCGCCGGCGAGTTCGCGCAGGTATTGCGCGATCAGGTGCGGTTCCAGATTGGCGGCGGCGGCTTCCACCACTTCCGGGTAGCGCGACAGCTCGGTGAACAGGGCCTGTTCGTGCTCGGTGTCCAGGCGCGAGAGCTGGCCGATGCCAGCCTGCGTGTCGACCGGCGGCAGGCCGCGCTCGGCCAGTTCTTCCAGCACGCGGCACACGCGGGCGTGGGCGTACTGGATGTAGTAGACCGGGTTGTCGTTGCTCTGCGAGCGCGCCAGGTCGATGTCGAACACCAGCTGCGAATCGGCCTTGCGGGCGATCAGGAAGTAGCGGGTCGCGTCGCGGCCGGCTTCCTCGATCAGGTCGCGCAGGGTGAGGTAGCTGCCGGCGCGCTTGGAGAGTTTCACCTCTTCGCCACCGCGCATCACCGTCACCATCTGGTAGAGCACGTAGTTGGGGTAGCCCTTGGGGATGCCTTCGTCCAGCGCCTGCAGGCCGGCCTTCACGCGGGCCAGCGAGCCGTGGTGGTCGGAGCCGAGCACGGTCACGGCGTTCACGTAGCCGCGCTGCCACTTGGTCATGTGGTAGGCCACGTCGGGCACGAAATAGGTGTAGGTGCCGTCGGACTTGCGCATCACGCGGTCCTTGTCGTCACCGTAGTCGGTGCTGCGCAGCCACAGCGCGCCGCCTTCCTCGTAGGTATGGCCGTGGGCGACCAGCTTGCCGACGGTTTCTTCCACCTTGCCCTGGGTGTAGAGCGAGGATTCCAGGTAGTACACGTCGAAGCCGACGCCGAACGCGGCCAGGTCCAGGTTCTGCTCGCGGCGCAGGTAGGCCACGGCGAAATGGCGGATGGCTTCCAGGTCGTCGACGTTCTTCGCGCCGGTGACCACGTGGCCTTCCACCTCCACGCTGTCGCCGTTCAAGTAGGCCTGCGCCACGTCGGCGATGTAGTCGCCGCGGTAGCCGTCTTCCGGCCAGCCGGCGTCGTTCGGCGTCAGGCCGCGCGCGCGGGCCTGGGTGGACACGGCCAGGTTGTGGATCTGCACGCCGGCATCGTTGTAGTAGAACTCGCGCTTCACGTTCCAGCCGGCGGCATCGAGCACGCGGGCAATGCAGTCGCCCAGCACGGCGTTGCGGCCGTGACCCACATGCAGCGGGCCGGTCGGGTTGGCGGACACGAATTCCACGCCCGCCGTCACGCCCTTGCCGGCGTTGCTGCGGCCGTAGGCGTTGCCGTCGGCGAGCACGCGGCCCACTTCGGCGTGATAGGCGCCGGGCGCCAGGAAGAAGTTGATGAAGCCGGGGCCGGCGATCTCGACCTTGCCCACCAGCGCATTGGCGGGCAGGGCGCCGACCAGCTTCTCGGCCAGTTCGCGCGGCTTGGCGCGCGCAGGCTTGGCCAGCAGCATCGCGGCGTTGGCGGCGAAGTCGCCATGATCGCGGCTGCGCGTACGCTCGATCACGAAGTTCGGCACGTCGAGGTCGGCGGGCAGGGTGGCGTCATTCTGCAGGGTACGGATGGCCTGCAGCAGCAGTTCGCGCAGCTGTTCTTTCACGACGAGGCTCTGGGGTCGGACGGCGATGGAACCGGTAATCCTATCAGACGAAGGCCTGTCCAGCCGGCCTGTCGTGCACGGCAACGGCGTGCTGCGATGCGGTGGGGAAATCTGTGGATAACTCTGTGGGGAATACCGGGCCACCGGAGGGCCGTTACGCGGTTTTCCCGGCGGAAATCAGGGTGTCATGAAAAAAGTCGTTTGCAGTCAGTGCATTACGCTGCACATGTGAGTGTGACAAGAGCTTGTGAACGGAAAGTGCCGTCTCAGGCCAAATGTGCATAAGTCGACGGATCGCGGCCGGCTCGCCCGCCTCGGGCATTTGGCTCGATTCACGTCATGACCCTGTCATGCGGCACCGCCACACTGCGCCCCGTCCCCCAGGCACCTCCCCGCCGACGGGGACAGGAGAACGCCGTTACTCTCCTCTCTCCCCACAAGACGGCCCTACGGCGCGGACTCTCCCCCCGCGCCGTTGTTTTTTTGGGCTTACATCAAGCCTTGCGCGGCCATGGACACCGGCTCTCCGCTGCCGATCACCAGATGGTCGAGCACGCGCACACCGATCAGCTGCAGGGCGTCCTTGAGTTCGCGGGTGATGGCGCGGTCGGCCGCGCTGGGTTCGGCCACGCCGGAAGGGTGGTTGTGCATCAACCGCGTCGCATGTGGTAACCTGTTGAATTAATGATAGTTTCTAGTAATGCTCGAGGGGGCGGGGGTATGAGTTTGGGGTCGGTAGATCGTGAAGTTGCGTGACATTCACTTTCGTTCAGCCTCTGTCTCAATGAGTTTATGCGAAGCACGGCAGATCACGAGATTCTTTTTGTCCCAATCCTCGAGTCCAGGCACGGGGTAAAGCACCGACTTGCCGATTTTGATGTATGGCGGACCGACGCGCTGTGCTCGCCAATTGCGAAGGGTGCCGACAGAGATCTGACCGCGGTATCGCTCGGAGACCTCTTCGGTGGTCAGAAATTTCTCTTCGGCCATCTGCACCTCCGTCGTAAATCCAAGACTATGACCGGGGATTTGGTCACCGGTCGCGCATCGAGCGGAAGCCTGAGCATGTCTCCGTCACATTGTGGAGGTGCTCGTCCCGGCTCGTCACGATGGCGCACGAGCAAGATGAGAGTTGATGCGGCTTGTGGGAAGTCGTTGTTGATTGCGATGGGGCCGCAGGATAGGCGAGGCTAGAAATCGGATGGCCATCGTACGAGACATGCCACCCGGACCTCTTGGCCCATCCCGCCTTCACGCCAATCGGTCGGCGCCGATCCGTGATATTGCGCGTCTTGGGGGCGGCCTCGTCAGCCTACCCGGCCGCATTCGAGAAGAGATTGCCTACCGGCGCAACTTATTTAGACTTATTCGGATCATTATGAGGATAACCAGAGCGAAGGTGGCCAACGTCGCAAATATCGTGGCCTTTCCCGTAATTACCTCGTACCCACATACAATCGAGACGATGACGGACAATGTAGCCAAGGCAATGTAACTTGGAATCGGGCGCTTTATGGCGGCAATAACGACGACGATCATGGTGAAAAGATTTGCAACAAGCGTTATTTGCGTAGCACTCACTGTCGAATCCCTATCGCGATCGCTTTCATCTTGTTGCGCTGGCTTGCTGAGAATGCGCAGGCGCTGAGGGATGAGGCGCTCTTACCTGCTCGCCCGTATCAGACCACTTTAGGCGTGCTCATTCTCTTGAAACTCCGATGAGATTCCCGCGGCGCCAGATTATGCGGCATGACATCGTTATGCCGGCACTCGGTACGTCCAGCTCAAACTTGTCCGGGATGTGGATCGAGGGCTCGACTTCGAGACGGGCGCCGGACTCCGAAACATTTCGCACCATGCAATTGATGACCGAGGATTGCTGATTGAAAATTATTCGGCCTGCGAGGAGTGTGCGCCGGCGCGGAGAGTTGCGGCGATCGTTTGCAGGGACATCCCGCCGACCGCTGGAATTGTTTATCGGATTGCTCATGTATCGAGCAGCCTCAAACGTTCAGAGAGTCTATGAACTGTCGAGTGCCACCGTTCATAGGGTTGCATTGATTTCAATTCCTTCCCGCAATTTAGCTAGCCCTCCCGAGGGCACCGAGTCGTATACCGAGGTATATTGTGCGGCTGTATGCGAACCGCCTGCGCGAGAAGAGCGGTCGAGGTTCCCGTGCGTGCCAATACCAGGCCTGGAAACCATGATGACCTCGCACAAGATGGCAGCTTTCCGCCTTGCGGCGCCTCATCGAAATGCAAGCTTGAATCCCCAGGCGCGAATGCGATGCGAGGCGCGGAGTGTTGCCTTGGTAAAGCGTGCGTCGACCAAGCGGCGACGGTACAGCCACAGCGTTGCATGACAGAGACGGTCCGCACTCGCCAGCACGACGCCTGCCAGCCAAAGCTGTAATCGGACGGGGCGACGGCCTGCTCGGGCGCGCCGGCCCGTGTTGCCGGAACGTCTTGGTGGCTCGCGGTCGTAGAAATCTGATCCAAGGGAGGACCGCGCCAGTCGCTGGGCGGAATCGAAACCGTCGCGCGCGCACCGTTGTGGAACTGTATTCGGGGTGTTGACCTGAGCTGTACAGAGCGTGCGTAACTGTGGCTCAAAGAACGAAAATAGCGCTTGCCTAGTGCCGGTCGCTAAGTTGCGCGCAATACGGATATAGCTGGTCATAACATGCTCCCAAAGTGCGGGATGCGTCGCCAAATTCAAGGTGCGACTCTGTGTTGTTTTCGGTGTCTGGTCGGTTTTCGTCTAAGTTGGGTCATCGAGACTGAACAGATCGGTGGTTTCGTGGTAGGCAAAGACCTCCGCGTATCGCGCCCATTGCGTCACTGCCTTAAGTGTTCGGCTGGCGTAGCTTTCGGACATGAAGTCTTCGAGCTCGTCGTGAAAACGCCGGGCTTGGGATTTGTGACTTGGGCGATCGTCGAGGACGCGCCGGATGTGTGCGGCCAGGGGCACATAACTGAGAAGCTGCTGCGCAAAGATCTTCTTGCGTTCATCGACATCGGCCAGTGCATAGCGTCTGCCCGCCGGAAGAAGTTTGATGTCCCCACCTACCAATTCGGCGAAGCGGAGCAACTGCAGAACCTCTGCTATCGGAAATAGATCGTCGGTCTCATAGAGGAGACCGCTCGCAAGTTCGGGCAGATCGGCTCGGCCGTTATTGGGTTCTGCATTTATGGCCTCGATCAGACCGGCCAACGCATTCGTCGAAACAACAGGAAGAGCCATCCCTATGCCGGATCCCGGAAAGAGGCCGTCTCGGGGCTGACTGTCGTCGTTCTTTTGCGTCATGCGGACGTAGATCTGTTCGACCAGCGCACGGAAGGTCGGGTCCTGTCGGTTGCGTGGCTGCGGAATCTCCACCTTGATTTCGCCGATGACGCGCCCGGGATTTGAGGAAAAGAGCAAGATGCGGTCACACATCAGCACCGCCTCTTCGATATTGTGGGTGACGATCAGGATCGATTTGATTGGCATGCGCCCTTCGGACCAAAGGTCGAGAAGATCCGTGCGCAGCGTTTCCGCGGTTAGCACGTCAAGGGCAGAGAATGGTTCGTCCATGAGCAGGATGTCCGGATCGACAACCAATGCTCGCGCCAAGCCGACGCGTTGGCGCATGCCGCCCGACAGCTCTTTCGGATAAGCGCTTTCGAAACCGTCCAAGCCGATGAGGTCGATCGCCGCCAACGCGCGCTTGCGTCGGTCAGTCGGGGGCACGTTCTTCGCCTCGAGGCCGACTTCAACGTTCTGTAAGACCGTGAGCCATGGAAAAAGCGCGAAGGTTTGAAATACCATCGAAACGGTGGCGCGCTGTCCGTCTTCGATTTTGGGAAACTCAATGACGCCCTGTGTCGGCGTCACGAGGCCGGCAATGGACCGGAGCAGCGTCGATTTGCCGGAGCCGGATCGGCCGAGCAGCCCGACGATTTCATTCTCTTTGAGGGTGAGATCAACGTCGTCGAGGACCAGCAAATCGGGTCCCCCGGACTTTCCGTAGACCTGGCGAACTTTCTGCACTTCGACTAAATTGCGGCTCTCAATGACAACCATGAACTGATCCTCCTCTTAATCGAACCGCAGCCGGCGCTCGGCGTACCGATAGAGTGGGCGCCAAAGCGTGCGATTGAGGGTGACGACGAAGGCCGACATCACGACGATGCCGACGGCGACCCGCGGCAGGTCGCCAGCAGCGGTCGCGTCGGCGATGAAGGAGCCGAGACCAGTGGCCTGCAGACGTTTGTCGCCCCAGGAAACGGATTCGGCGACGATGCTGGCGTTCCACGACCCGCCTGACGCTGTGAGCGCGCCGGTCACGAAGTAGGGAAAAATGCCGGGCAAGGCGACTTGGCGCCACCATTGCAGGCCGCGCATGTTAAACGTCCGCGCCGCTTCCCTCAGATCGTTAGGAAGTGCGCTAGCTCCAGCAATGACATTGAAGAGAATGTACCATTGCGTGCCCAGAATCATGAGCGGCGAAAGCCAGATGTTCGGATCAAGCCTCAGCCCGATGATGATCACGACCGCGAAGGGAAACAGCACATTGGCCGGGAAGGCGGCCAGGAATTGGGCGACGGGTTGCAGGCGCTCGGACCAGGCCGGGCGTAATCCGATCCAGACGCCGATCGGTACCCAAATGATGCTGGCGATCGCAATGAGGACGGCGACACGAACCAAGGTCGCGAAGCCCAGGCCAACAATTGATATGATGTCCGCCGCTGTCAGGGATGTCGAAATAAAGCGCAGCAGCCAGAGCGATGCGCCGGAGCAGACCACGGCGATGAAACCGATCCAGAGGCCGTCGGGGACACGAATGATGTGTTTGTTGGCGCGAAGCGTTTGACGTCCAGGTGGGGCCGACCAGCTCAGCGCACTCAGGGTTCGGCCAGCCACCAGCAGAAGCTCGATGATCGACGGCAGAAGGCGCGTGCGGCGTGCGAGGTCGTATACCCAGGAGCGTGGTCGTTCACGCGACGCGGTTTGCTCGAATCTGAACTTGTCAGCCCAAGCGACGATTGGTCGGAATATGAGCTGGTCGTAGAGGACGATGACGACGGCCATTGCGAAGACTGCCCAGGCGACAGCGCCGAAATCTTTCCGCTCAATTGCGAGCGCCAACCAGGAGCCGATACCGGGCAATGCGATCGTCGTGTTGCCAACCGCGATCGCTTCCGAGGCGACAACGAAGAACCATCCTCCCGACATCGACATCATGGCGTTCCAGACCAGACCTGGCATGGCGAACGGAAGCTCGAGGCGCACAAATCTGCGCCAGGACGAAAAGCCAAACTGCCGGCTCACCTCGTCGAGATCCTTCGGGACCGTGCGAAGCGACTGGTAGAAGCTGAACGCCATGTTCCAGGCTTGGCTTGTGAAGATCGCAAAAATCGCGGCGCACTCGACCCCAAGCTGGCGCCCAGGAAATAAGTTCATGAAGAACATGACGGTGAACGTCAGAAAGCCGAGCACCGGAACCGACTGTAGAATGTCGAGAGCAGGAACGATGATCAGTTCGGCTTTGCGGCTCTTTGCTGCGAGGGTCGCAACAGTCAGAGTGAATATCAGAGATGCCGCAAGTGCCCCGAACATGCGCAGGGTCGAGAGAAGCGCATATTCAGGAAGGTGCAGGAGCTGAAGGTCGACGGGCGCGGCATTGAGAGCCGTCAGCGGTTGGCGCATTTGGCCAACCCCAACAATGACGAGCAATGCGATGACTACCACAAGGGCGATGGCGGCGAGGTCTGCCCAACTTGGCCCGGCGAGACGAGGCGCCAAGCTCCTATCGAAATGGCGGTGTTTGCCGTCACTCCTGGAAAGAAAGACCATGGCGCCCTCGTGTCAGCCGTGCCGGCCGTCACGAGCGAGCTCTTGTCTAGGCTCGGTGAAACGTCCGTGGCGGCGTAAGCTGTCGACTACCGTCGTTCGGCATCGTTCGGTTTCCTAGAACTGCCTGGACGAGGATCGACGATTCCCGCCAAGCAGATTTGCTGTGTCTATAGAGTGCGATCGTTGTTTGCGCTACTTATACCCGGAGGCGTTCTTCGCTCGAAAAGTGTCTGAAGAATATACTCGGGTATATTCGGCGTGGCGCTTTGGCCGTCCGCCGCGCGGATTCGCCGGTGTTCAGCGCATCGTAGTCCAGCCGCTCAATGCAAGAGCAAGAAACGCGACGGCTTCGTGCCAGTAGTTCAGGCGCGCGAGCGTCCAGGCCTCACGACGCACGAGCGCCAGACCAATGCAAATCATGCCCGATAACGCCGTCAAAGCGACGAAGGCGTAACCGAAACCCCATCGCGACGGTATTTGCGCAAGGGCAAAGACGAGAAGTATTGCGAGCTTTAACGCAAAGCGCTTCACGACGTAGCGGATGCTCGGATTATCAGGTTCTCGTGGCCAAGCCTTGATCTTATGGTTGTTGATGGTCGTTGTTTCGATCCCGTTCAAAAGCCTGGGAGCGAGTCGGCCGCTCGGCCCGAATAGCGAGGTGATCGCCGCTCGGCCGGTCGAGGTGAGTTCAAGCGTATATTGGTGTTCAACAACGAGGCCTTCGCGAGTCAGCTCTTGCTGACCGAGTGTTCGGACGTGAGCGTCGCCAATATAATCGGTGATCTCGTCGTATCTCAGAGTATCGCCGGCGCTCTTGTGGAGCTGTGCGAACACCGCCAGGATCGCTTGGGCCCTATGTCCTAACGTGGCGGTGTGGGGCACGATCTCCGCCCTTTTCTTCTCGGAGGTACGACTCCGATAGAGCGTTGCGACAAATCAGCTCGTCGCACAACTATCCTCGGGTATATCGAGCAGCAGCGATCCGACCGTGGCTTCTTCTACTGGTGCTCCGCAGGTCCGCTTCTCATCCTTTCCAGTTTCTCTGACATGCGTCCGAGGTCGAGCATGGAATTCGCCTGCATCTTCGTCATGATTTGCCGGCGGCAGACCTTAACGGTGATTTCGCTAAGGTTGAGTGTTGCCGCAATCTGCTTCGTGAGTTGACCCTTTGTAATCAGATCCATCACCTCTCGCTCGCGATTGGACAGCGATTGGTATCGAGCTTCCAATTCGGCATTCATCTCGAGCGCGTTACGGCGCATACGACTTTTCGCCATGCCGCCGTTGATGGCGTCGAGGAGGTCCTGATCCCTGAACGGCTTTGTCAGGAATTCGATGGCGCCAGCCTTCATGGCGCGGACAGACATGGGAATGTCACCGTGCGCCGTGACAAACACGATCGGAATTTCAGCGTGAGACTTCGCTAGCTCGACTTGAAAATCCAGCCCGTTTTCGCCCGGCATGCGGACGTCTAAGACCATGCAGACGGGTGTCTCCGGAATCGACCAGCGCAAGAATTCGGCCGTAGAGGAGAACGCCACGACGTCGAACCCTTCGGATTCACATAGATTGCTAATGGCTTTCCGGACGGACGGATCGTCATCCACGATCGCCACGGTTGATTTCTGAGTGCGGGTGGCTGGAGCGCCGAGGTTCATTGGTTTGCCTCCTGAGTCCCAGGCAGCGTGAAGTGGAAGGTGGCTCCTGAAGGCTCGCCCTTTTCGGCCCAGATGCGGCCATGATGAGCTTCAATGATCGAGCGGCAGATCGAGAGACCGATGCCCATGCCTCCGGTCTTCGTCGAAAAGAATGCATCGAAGATCTGATTGACATCAGTCGTAGTCAGTCCGCCGCCGGTGTCCTCAATGCTGACCTCGACGCCACTCGGCCGTGTCTTGCGGGATCTAATGCGAATTTCTCGGAGGTCTGCTTGCGCAGCACCGATTGCGTCGATGGCGTTGACGATGAGGTTGAGAACGACTTGCTGTAATTGGATTCGGTCACCGAAGACGCTCGGCAGGCCGTTGTTAAGTTCAGCTCGGACCACGATGCGGTTTTCGTTCAACTGAGACTGGATGAGGACAAGCACCTCTTGTATCACCGCGTTGATGTCGACCCATGCGTTTTGGGGTTCAGCGCGTGTGGTCAGGGCTCTAATTCGAGCGATAATCTCACTCGCGCGCCGTGCGTCTTCGACGATGCTTTCGATCGAACTCGTGACCTTCTGCGGATTTGGCGGCTCACTGCGGATCCAGCGTGTGGCGGCATTCGCATTCGTGATGACCGCCGTCAGGGGTTGGTTCAGCTCGTGAGCGATTGAGGCGGAAAGCTCGCCAAGTGTTGTCAGCCGAGCCACGTGGGCGAGGTGCGCTTGCGCGCGTTCAGCCGTCTGGCGGGCGGTCTCGGTAGCCAGCGCGAGGTAAGCAGTTGCTGCGATCGCAGTCAGACTGATCGACGTGTTGATGACACCGAGACTGAAGGTGCTCCCGGCGGTTGGAACATAGCTCACGATGGTAAGTACGGCGCTGAGGATGCTGAGCGCGGCACAGCCTAGCGACACGAAGATGACGCCTTGTTTCCGGCAAAAGCGCAGGGACAGGAGGACGACCACGACCTGGAGGCTCGCGGCCGCGATCTCGTAGGGTGTGACCGTGTCGAAAATGAAGATGGCGATGGCGAGTGCTGCCGTGAAGATCGGTAGCATCGGCGAGAAGAGGGCCTGTGGTCGCGGGTCCAGGCGGGAGACAAAGTACGCCCATGGCCGAGCAAAGCGGCGCGCACGGTTCGGGTGTGCGGGCGCGTTCGGCTCGTCAACGCCCTGAGCTTTGGCGTGGGGCGGCATCATTACGTCACCTAAGATATGTTCGCAGGACACTGACCAACTCGTCCGCGGCGTTTCGCTCGCTCTGGCTGGGCGCGCGGTTGGGGTCGACCATGTGGGTGCGGATGTGGCCGTTGATAACTTCCGCCATGATTCCGTTGATCGCTCCGCGGGTTGCAGTGACCAGGCGCATGACGTCGTCACAGGCTTCGTCGGCGATGAGAGCCCGCTCTAATGCGTCGACCTGGCCGCGCAAGCGGCGGACACGGTTAAGGAGTCGCTGCTTCTCGGCAACGACGTGCGATCTGCCCATTTCGTATACCCGGGTATAGTTGCAATATACCCCCTCTGGTATATATCAAAACCGTGGCGCTGTGAAGACCGGCAACGATTTCACGCGCCAAGGTCCAGCCTATGGTGGGCTGGATTTTCCATTGGCACAGCAAGGGATCGATATGAACCCGCGACCTAGCAGTCTGGCCGACGAATGCGACAGTAGACGCTCGACGTCTGCTCTCGTTTCGCTGCGGCTCGGCTATGCTCAGGGCGACGACACGATTGTCGAGGGCCGCGCGATCCAATTCGCGCTGCTTTGATGCGTGCCGCCTCCTGAGCCCAGGCATCAGGAGGCAAAAAATGACCTTCCAGTTTTCCAGTGTGCGTCCGCAAGGCGTCACTTCCCCAGCGAGCTCGGTTCTCTCTTTCAAGCGCAGGCGCCCGCGGTTGACAGCCCGTTGGCGACTGACGGCGGGAGGGCGCCTCGAATGCCGGTGGTTTCTGTCACCGGACTGAGCGCGGTCGCGTGTCGTGCGCGACAGGTCGAGCCGCACGACCGCTCCAACGCAAGAACCCTCAAGTCAACGCCATTTCAAAGGCGGTTAATCATGCTGTCTAACCTCGATACTCCCGTGCGTCACGCTGTGCTGGATGAAGCGCATATCGGCGACATCAAAGGCGCGCTCGGCACAATCAAGAAGAACGATACGGGTCCCAGGAACGGTTGGCGTGCTCGTTTGATGACGCTGCTGGCAATCCTTGGACCGGGCCTGATCGTCATGGTCGGTGACAACGATGCCGGCGCCTTCGGCACCTACACGCAGGCGGGCCAGAACTATGGCACCTCGCTGTTGTGGACGCTCATCCTGCTCATTCCCGTCCTGTACGTGAACCAGGAAATGGTTTTGCGGCTCGGCTCGGTGACGGGCGTCGGCCACGCGCGGCTCATTCTCGAACGGTTTGGCAAGTTCTGGGGCGCCTTCAGCGTCGTCGACCTTTTCTTGCTGAATGCTCTGACCATTGTCACCGAGTTCATCGGAATCAGTCTGGCGCTCGAGTACCTCGGGCTTCCGCGAGGCGTAGGCGTCATTGCCGCAGCGGCCGTCATTATCGCTGCGGCTGGGACGGGCAATTTCCGGCGATTCGAAAGATTTTCGCTGTTTCTCGTTTTCGGCAGTCTTCTGTTGGTGCCGGTGCTCGTCTGGGTTCATCCCCCGGTCAGCCAGATCGCCCATGATCTCGTCGTGCCGCAGTTTCCTGAAGGCGGGAAGCTGAGCGAGGTGATGCTCCTGATCATTGCCATTGTCGGGACAACGGTCGCGCCCTGGCAGCTCTTCTTCCAGCAGAGCTATGTGATCGACAAGCGCATCACGACGCGCTTTCTGAGCTACGGGCGCATCGATCTCGTCCTTGGCATTGTGCTGGTCGTCATCGGCGCAGTGGCGATGATGGCGTTCACCGCAGCGACGTTCGCAGGTCGTCCGGAGTTCGGGAATTTCCAGGACGCCGGAGCCGTGGCTGCCGGGCTTGGCGCCTATGTCGGGAAGACGGCTGGCGTCTTCTTCGCCCTTGCGCTGCTCGATGCCAGCGTGATCGGCGCGATGGCGGTCTCATTGTCGACGGCCTACGCGATAGGCGATGTGCTGTCGCTGCGGCATTCGCTGCATCGGAAGCCGCAGGACGCCAAGGGCTTCTATGCGGTCTATGGCGGCCTCGTTACGTTGGCTGCTGCGCTGGTTTTGACCCCCGGCATGCCGCTCGGTTTGCTGACCAACGCCGTGCAGACTCTGGCCGGCGTGTTGCTGCCGAGCGCCACCGTGTTCCTGCTGCTGCTTTGCAACGACAAGGCCGTTCTGGGTCCGTGGATCAATGGGCGGTGGATGAACCTGTTCACCGGCGCCGTCGTCGGTGTCCTTGTGATGCTGTCGATCATTCTGACCGCATCGGTGCTGTATCCGAACATGAGCGAGAGCACGATTCTCGCGATACTCGGGATCGGAGGCGTATTCACGATCGCCGTCGCTGTCGCCTTCCTCTTCATCCACCGCGAAGAGCCGGCCAGCGCGAAGAACGAGATGGTGCGCGCGACGTACCGCATGCCGCCGCTGGATGAGCTTCCGTCAGCTCGGATGACGCCGATGACTCGTCTCTGGATGCTGGTCTTGCGCGGCTATCTGATCTTGGCCGGCGGGCTTGTCCTCGTGCGGATCGTGCAGCTTTCGCTCGTCGGCCGGTGAAGGGGGGAGCATGTGCATACGTCATTCCACATCGCTGCGGCCTCACTCGACGACTGCGGCGTCTGGCCGGTGCCGACCAACAATTTGGGACCGGCTTGTATCGGGTTTCGCCCCGTTTGCCGATCCGGAGCTGTGGTTGCGCGCCTGCACGCTTGCGGCCCTCAGAGAGCGCGACGGCTCTGTTGGGCTGGAGGTCGTGAGCTTATCGGCTCTGTTTGGCGGAGGCAGCCATGATGACCCGCAAGATCCAGCATCGGGAGCGGCCTATCAGCGTTCGGCTGCAGCTCTGGTGGCTCGGGAAAGTGGAGGTCCTTGTTCTCAAACACGTGCCGAAAGGCCCGTTTGCGCGATCCGCTCTCGCATGGGTGGACCAGAGCCACGTGCGAATCCGGCAAAGGCTCGGTCGCAACGAAACCGGCGGGAAGCGCTGATGCGCTCTCCGCGGTCAATCGCGCGTCACTTGGAAGAACGGGCCTGCCTGTTCGGTGCGATCTGGGTTGTGAGGGTCGCGCGCATTCTTGTGCGGGAGGGGTTTCTGAACAGGCGTGGCGCGTTCGCGGCGTTTCGCCTTTCGTCGCGCCTTTCGAGGAGGTCGTGGCGCATTTGGAAGTCCGAGCGAGCCCGCCGTCGAAGCGCAATGTGGGGTGAGTCCAACTGACCTGGCTCGGTCGGCCAGCAGCGAAGTCTACTGAGGAGACGTGCAATGCAAGTGAGAAAGCGAGCTGAATTCTTTCATGGCGAAAGAAGCGCATTCGGCAGCCGGTTGGTGACCGAGCGGCGACGGGACATCGTGAAAACGCGGGGGCGCTCAAGCGCCGCACTTCGGGTTGCTGTCCGTCTGCGGGTCGGCGGGCTGTTGGCGGCGGGTGCCCATTGGCTCGCCCGCACTGCCTTTCAACTCGCGCGGGAGCGCTTGATTTCCGTTGCGCAAGCAAAGGCGCTTTTGCGCATGGCGGCGCAGGTCAATCGGCAAAGTATCCGCCTGCGGCAGCGGGAGCGTTTTAGAACAGATCGCTGGTGACCAAACTTTGCGTACCAAATCGAAAGGAATCAACCATGCCCGAACCTCCTAGTTGCTGCGTGAGTGAATACTCACGCAGCGCCCCAATACCCCGAAAATAGAGCGGCCTCACGTCGATCACGAGATGGCTTGCTCGTCCCGTGATCAGTGGAGCTGCTGATGATCTGTGATGAAATTGAAGTTCGCAAGAAGGATGCGCCTGTACGGAATTACGGCCGTGAACCGCGGTTCGGTCGACGCGGTCTGTCGGCGCGCGCCTGCTTCCCCGTTCTGGTGCTTGTCGCCGCGACAGGCGCGGGAAACGCGCACGCCCAGGAGATTCCGGCCGGCGCCGACCGCTTGGGCACGGAACGGGGTCTTGATGTTCGGACCAAAGCGGATCGGCCGCCCAGCGAGGCCGAAATGAAGAGGGTTTATGACTGGACCGGCTTTTATGTCGGTGGTCACTTCGGCTACGGTGGCGGCCGCTTGGGTGATGACTCCCACCCCAAGCCTGAGCAGGGCGTCTTCCTGCCTCATAGTCCGACCGGCCTCATTGGTGGTTTTCAGGTCGGCTATAACCGGCAACTCGACAATCATCTGGTGCTCGGTGTTGAAGCCGATGCGTCGTTCACGAGCCCGACCGACGAGCCGGCGTTGGCGCCGTCGCCGTTCAATTCTACGGTCGACTACGTAGGCACCGCGCGTGGCCGAGTAGGTTACGCATTCGATCGGTGGATGCCCTATGTCACGGGTGGCTTCGCCTGGGGGCATGGTCATATCGAGGTCAACGACGGCAGCGGTGCGCAGCTCGGCCGCTATCAGACGGGGTGGACCGCAGGCCTCGGTGCGGAATTCGCGGTGAGCGGCAATTGGACGGCGAAAGTTGAGTACGACTATGTGAATCTTTCTGCGGCTACTTATGATCTGGGCCGCTTCGATCTGCCGAACGCTCGTCTTGCTCCCGGGCTTCACCTCGCCAAAATCGGACTGAACTACCACTTCAACGATCTGCCGTGGGCGGCGTCCGGCTCGCAGAGCGCGACGCCACGCTTGCCGGATTCGAGTGACTGGAACGTCCATGCGCAAACGACGGTGATTGCGCAGGGATATCCAAGCTTCCGCTCCCCCTATGCGGGGGTGAACAGCTTGCCGGGGGGCGGCGAGGTCCGCGAGACGTGGACGACGACCGCCTTCATCGGCGTCCGGCTGTGGCAGGGCGGCGAGTTCTATTTCAATCCCGAATTGGCGCAGGGATTCGGCCTGAACGGGACATTGGGTCTGGCGGGCTTCCCGAACGGCGAAGCGCAAAAGGCTGGAGCCGCATTCCCGAAGATTCGGCCGCAACGGTATTACTTCAAGCAGACCTTTGGCCTCGGCGGCGAACAAGAGGACGTCGACGACGGTCCCAACCAGCTCGCGGGCAAACGTGATATCGATCGCATCACGGTGATCGTCGGACGCTTTGCCATCGGCGATTTCTTTGACAACAACACCTATGCGCACGATCCTCGCGCCGATTTCATGAACTGGGCGCTGTGGTCGTCCGCGGCTTACGATTTCCCCGCGGATCTCCCCGGATACACGCGCGGCGCAATCGTCGAATTGAATAAGAAGGACTGGGCAGTCCGCGCGGCATTCGTTCAGGTGCCGTCCGAGCCCAACAGCGATGTCTTGAAATTCAACACGGGCGGCGCCGTGGTGGAGTTCGAGAAGCGTTACGCCATCGCGGGCGAGCCTGGAAAACTGCGGCTCGGCGTCTTCGGCACCCAGGGCGTCATGGGCAACTACCGCCAAGCACTGGCAATCGAGAGCCAGGATTCCGGGCAAGACATCAATACGGTAATGGCGAGTATTCGCCACGTGAATCCGAAATACGGCTTCTACGCGAACTTGGAGCAGCAGATTGCGCCTGGGATCGGCGTTTTCGGTCGCGTGAGCTGGAACGACGGGCAAAACGAGACGCTGTCGTTCACCGACATTGACCGTAGCGTGTCAGGCGGCGTTTCGATCAAGGGCAATCCTTGGGGTCGGCCGAGCGATACCGTTGGGATCGGTGGGGCCATCAATGGGCTGTCTGCGGCCCATCGCGACTTCCTTGCCGCTGGTGGAAACGGACTCCTGATCGGTGATGGGGCGCTGAACTACAGCACCGAGCGGATTTTCGAAAGCTATTACGCGCTGGCGATCGGGAACGGGCTCACCTTCACCGCCGACTACCAACTGATCGTCAACCCTGCATACAACGCCGACCGCGGTCCGGTGTCGGTCTTTTCTGGCCGTCTTCACGCGGAGTTCTGAGCCATGGACGGCGTGTACTTGCCAGATGACGGGGGGTGGCTCTGATGACCGGGACCATCGTTCTGTTCGAGCTCGCCGGCTACGTCGGTTTGCTCCTTTGGGGCACTCATATGGTGACGACCGGCGTCCAGCGGGGCTTCGGCCATGTCCTTCGGATATGGCTGGAGCACAATCTGACGCGGCGGTGGCGGGCGTTTCTTGCCGGCGTCGGCATTACGGCGCTTCTGCAAAGCAGCACCGCGACGGGTCTCATGGCCTCCGCATTTACGGCGAACGGTCTTATCGGGCTCGGGCCCGCCTTGGTGGTGATGCTGGGCGCCAACGTCGGAACCACGCTGGTTACGCAGGTGCTGTCGTTCGACGCCGGTGTCGTCGGCCCTCCTTTGGTCCTGCTCGGGGTCATGGCTTTCCGCTCGTTCGACGATGATCGGCTGCGCAATGCCGGGCGAATCGCGATCGGGCTGGGACTGATGTTGCTGGCCTTGTCGGGGATGGCGCATGAGTTTGCGCCAATCGAGAACGCGCCTTTGCTGAAAAACGTTCTCGCTGCAATCGGCAACGAGCCTCTCCTTGCGGTGTTGGTGGCAACGCTGCTCACCTGGGCTTGTCATTCCAGCGTGGCGGTCGTGCTTCTTATCGTGTCGCTGACTGCGAGTCAGACCGTTTCGCCGATCGGCGCGTTGGCGTTCGTTGTCGGCGCCAACATCGGCGGCACATTGCCCGCGCTCTTTGAGGCGGGTTCACCGGTTGCTCGTCGTCTTCCGCTCGGCAACTGCCTGGTTCGAATCGTGGGCGCGGTCGTGGCGCTTCCGTTGCTGGCAATATGCGTGCCGCTTCTCGCCCACATCGATCCTGCGCCGGGGCGGATCGTGGTGAACTTCCACACCGCGTTCAACCTGATCCTGGCCGCACTGTTTATCGGGCCGTCTCATTGGTTGGCGCGGTTGCTCGTCCGCATACTTCCCGACCCGCCGGCGCCTGATGATCCCGGAAAACCAATCTACTTGGAGGAGGCAGGATTAGGGGCGGCGACCGTCGCGTTGGCGAATGCCGCGCGCGAGACGCTTCGCATGGGCGACATGGTTGAAGCAATGTTGAAGGGCGCTTCGGAGGTGTTCCAACAAGACGATCCTCGGCGCGCCACCGCGATCAGCCGGATGGATCGGTCGGTCGACCGTCTTGGAGCCGCGATACGCAGCTATCTGGCAGATCTCGGAAATGAGCAGCCGTTGCATGACGATAGCGAAGGCGCCCGGGTCCAGGAGATATTGTCAGCCGTCATCAATCTCGAGCACGTTGGCGATGTCGTCGCCAACAACCTCATCGAATTCGTGGTCAAACGGATCAAGCGGGGGAGGCCGTTTGCGAAGGACGAACGCGATCTCATCGTTTCGATGAATGCGGAAATCCTGGAAAGCCTCCACATGGGGCTTGCAGTGTTTCTGACCCGTGATCCCGCCGAGGCGGACCGGCTCATCTCGCGAAAGAGCGCTCTGCGGCGACTGGAGGCGCGTGCGACCGCGCTCCATGTGCAGTTGCTGCGGGTCGCGGCCACCACGGCGCGAGCGGATGCTGGCGAGGGAGTCGCTCGTGTCGCCGAAGATGGCGGCCAGTTTCTGCGTATTGTCAGAGACCTCCGGCGCGTTCACTCGCACATCGCAGCGCTGGCATATCCGATCCTGAACGGTGCCGGCACCGCTGATGGGACACCGGCGCGAGAAGGAACTGCAGAAGAAGAAGCCAACGAATCCGAGCTGCAAGGCGCGCAATGATAGCGGTGGTCGCGATCAATTTGCAGGATCGTCACGCCGCGGTCTTATGAAATGGACCTCGCCGACCTCCAGTTTGTGACGGCGGCGGTGGATGCAGGAAACTTTGCGCGTGCAGCGCTCGTGCTCGGGCTGCATGCGTCGACGATCAGTCGGCGTATCGCACGGCTTGAGGATGAGCTTGGCCTCACCCTCTTCGAGCGCAACCGTGCCGGTGTGCGGCTCACGCCGAGCGGACAGACGGTCATGCGGCACATTAGACGTGTCCTCGCTGAAGTCGATGCCGTGAAGGCCGCAGGTCGTCACAACGGCCTTGGCACGACGGGCGAGATTCGTCTGGGCCTACGAATGCCGCCGATCGGAAAGCCTCTGGGGGACTTGTTGCGGTGCTGGCACGGACGATACCCTGGTGTTTCGGTGGTGCAATTCGAGATGCATGAACGGGAGATCGCCGCCGCGCTGGCCGATCGACGGCTTGACGCCGCGTTTGTCCCGAGCTTCGCGTTGTGGCCGCATGCGGCGATGCTGCCCATCTATAGTGAGCGGCTGATGGCGGCGCTTCCCGCGAAACATTCCCTGGCGAGGCGTAAGGCGCTTGGTTGGAAGGAATTGTCGGGCGAGACGGTTCTTGTCGAAGGCTGGGGCGAAAGTCAGGCGCAGCGCGAATTCTTCGCCTCGCTTCTTGGCAGGAACGTAGACTTTCAGTCGCACGCCGCCAGCAAGCAATATATTCTCGCTTTTGTGGCAGCGGGCTTTGGCGTGACGCTCGCGACGGAGAGCCAGGCCGAGCTCGGATTTCCTGACGTGGTCTTCAGGCCGATTTCGGAGGCGAACGCATCATTTTGTGTGAATCTCGTGTGGCTTCCTGAATGCGAAGAACCCGTTGTAGGACGGTTTGTCGCGTTTATGCGCGATGAAGCGAAGGATCGCGGGCTGCTTTAGCAGAGGCAGCCTCGGCACGTCATCACGATGTCTTCTGCGACGAGGTCCGGCGGGTCTTTCGGAAGGCTCGGTCCGTCGCCATGAAGCGCGCCAGCATCGGTGGAATCAGCTTGGCGGGCTCGATACCGCTCTGGTTGGTCTCGTGGGAGAGCGCTTCGGCATAGGCCTGGAGGTCACGATGTACGGCCGCCGGCAGCTCGATCGTCATCTTCACCGGTTTGTCGTCTTCCAATGCGCTTAGTTTGAGTTTGCTCATCGGGCACCTAGCCTTTGTAGGGTTCGAGGACCAGGTCGTGTGTGACCATGACCCGTACGGGGAAGCCCGGCCGGATTGTGATCGTCGGCTGGATATTGAGGGAGCGGCCTACGATCTGTTCGCCAGCCTGGTTGAAGCTCTGCGACGCGCCCATCCGGATCGCCTGGGCGAGGTTGTTTTCACTATTGCTCGTTCCAGCCTCGGCGCCGACGGACAAGATGGTGGAGAGGATCGCAGCCTTGAACAGCATGCCCCAATGGTTGTCGACCTCGTCCTCGAGCCCGGCATAGCCTTCGGTGTCGGCGCCGGGCTGGCGTTCGAGCACGATCGACTTGCCGTTCGGCATGATGAGGCGGTTCCAGACGAGCAAGGCGCGCGACTGGCCAAATGCGATCTGCGCATCATACTGGCCGACGAGGCGCGACCCCTGCGGAATCAATAAGGTCTTGCCCGTCGGACTGTCGTAGACGTCCTCGGTCACCTGCGCGGTAACCTGTCCGGGCAGATCGGACCGCAGGCCTGTGATCAGCGATGCCGGAATCACGGCGCCTGCCTGCAATACATAGGGGCTTGCTGGCGGCTGGACGCGATCGGGGCTCGTTGTTCTGCGGTCGATGTTGCCATTGAGGAATGCGAGTTTGTGATCTTGCGACGTGAGATCAGACGATGTGCTCGCCGGCGTCAGTCCCGGCGAGACAGCCGTTGGAGATGGCGCGATCGGCATGCTCGGCGCGACGACGTTCGTTGTCGCGAAGAGATGACTGGTGCGGGCGGCTTCCATCTCCTGAGCGAGCCGTTGCTCCTCCGGTGTCGGTCCCGGCATTGGCATGCTGGGCGAAGGCGCGCCGGCGTTGAGGATGGGCTTGCCGAGATCGCCGGGCAGCGGCGGTCCAAGCTGTGGCACGGGCTTTGGCAGCCCCGTATAATCGCGCGGCAGGTTCGCGAGACCATCTGGCGTGTTGCGGTTGCTTGTGTTGAAGAGTTCGGCGCCGGTTGTCTGGTGCTGCGGCTTCAAGGCGAAGAGTAGTGCGCCTCCAATGCCAATGGCCGCGGCGGCGCCGACGCCAAGCAGGACCTTGCGGGACAGCCGGGTTACCGGCGGTCGCTTGGCGCGCAAGCGCATCTCCTCAGCCGGACGTGCGGCCGCGCTCGGCCCCACGTCATCCCTGGCTTCGTCCGTCACCGCGGCCTCCCATCGGTGCGGACGATGCGCACCAGCTCCTGGTGCTTGCCGCCGAGCTTCAGCTCCGCCGCAGCGAACATGCGGTCGACGATCATGTGATTGCCGCGGACACGGTAGTTGACGAGCTGGCCGTCGCCTTCCGCGCCGATCACCCAGAGCGGTGGCAGCTCACCCTGTGAGATGCCGGTCGGGAATTCGATGAACACCTGCCGGCCGTCATCGAAGGCGCGCAGCGGCCGCCACGGCGGAGTATCGCCCTCGATGCGATAGCGGAAGTTCAGTGCATTGATGTCGACGCCGGTTGCGACGGGGGCAGCGGCCTCGGCGGCCGCATTCTGCTGGCGCAGCGCGATGAGCTGATCCTGCGCATAAGCCCAAGAGACCGACGCCATATACGTCTTGTCGTCGGAATGCAGCTCGAGGTGATAGGTCCGACGGTCTGTATTGATGACAAGGTTGGTGATGAGATCCGCACGGGTGGGCTTCACCAGGATGTGGACACGTTTGGCTGGCCCGGCGCCGCTCTCGGTGTCGCCGATAATCCACCGCACGGTATCTCCGGCAGCGACAGGCCCTGAGCCCGTCAACTGCTCGCCCGGCTCGAGCGCGATGTCGGTGATTTGGCCCGGCGCGGCATAGACCTGATACAGCGCGCCATCGGAAAAGGGGTAGACCTGGATAGCGTTGAGATAGCCTGCCCGTGTCGGCTGGACGCGGGCCGCGCCATTGGCCTGATCGACGCGAGCATGCGGATCCGCAGGTTCGGGAGCGCGCTTCGTATTCCCGGGCAGCGGCTTGAGTTGTCCGGGCAGCGGCAACGGCTTCGGCACCTCGACGATCTGAATGGGCTTGGGCGGCTCGGCCTGCAGCACCGCGGGCTTCGGCGTGTTGTCGTAGCTGATCTGCGGCGGTTTCCAGGCTGTGGCGCAGGCGCCGAGGGAGACAGACGCAAGTAAGAGCGACGAGATCGCAAGCGGGCGCATCAGCCGAGCTCCTTTGACCAATTGAGGGCGTGGACGTAGACGCCGAGCGGATTCTTCTTCAGCCGATCGGCGTCGGTCGGCATCTGCAGCGCGATGGTGAGGATGGCGCTCCATCGCTCAGTCGAGGCGAGCGCACCGTCGATGTAATGACGCTCCGTCCATTCGACGCGAAAGCTGGAGTCGGAGGCGCGGATGACGCTCGCGACGTCGACGGAGACCTGGTTCTTGCCGACCTTGGAAAACGGATCGCTCGTCCGCGCATAGTCATTGAGCGCGAGCGCCCCCTTGTCTGTGACGTAGTTATAGGCGTCGAGCCAGTTCTGACGCAGCACCACGGGGTCGGCGGGGATGCCGCGCACTTCCTGGATGAAGCGCGCCAAGTGCCACGCGATCTGCGGGTCGGTCGGCTGGTAGTCCGCGGTGGCGGGCGCGACGGCCTGGGCCTGGCCGAGCTTGTCAATCTGCACAACCCAAGGCGTGATGGTGCCGCGGGCCGATTGCCAGACCAGGCCGCCGGCGAGCCCACCGCTGAGAACGAGTGCGCCGAAGAAAGCCAGGCGCCAGTTCTTGGCCTGAACGCGCGCGGAGCCAATCCGCTCGTCCCAGACCTGGCCGGCCTTTTGATATGGCGTCTCCGCGTCCGGCGTCTTGCCATAGCGCACGGTCGATCGTCGGAACATGAGCTATTCCCCCTCGGAAAGATCGACCTGATGCCCGCCGCTTGCCCGATCACCGGAGCGGATTGCGTGGTCGGCGGCGGTGACGCCGCGGTTGATGGTCTGGCCGCGCTTCATGCGCTGGGCCCATGCTGGCGGGCTGTCCGACGCGGCGGACGCGCCGGCGGATGACGACGAGCGCGCGCCGCCGCTCATGACGGCACGCTCGCCAGAGGCGAAGCTTTCTTGAAGGCTGCTGGCGGCGCGGCGCAGTGGGCTCATGGCGACTGAGCCGGCAGCTTGGGCGACACCCGCTGCCCCACCCGCGCGATATGCGGCGCTGGCGCCGCCCGCGACCGCGGCTCCCGCGCGCGCCGTCCCGGCGATCGCGCCGCCGGCCGCGGCGACACCCCCGGCGGTCGCCGCAATGCCGGCCGCTCCGATCCCGGCCGCTCCCAATCCTGTCGCGACAGCCGCGCCGGCGCCGAGCTGCGGTCCGCCCGCGATCAGGCCATTGGCGATGCCTGGACCGAAGATCGTGAGGCCAAGGAGTGAGAGCGCTGCGAGGATCAGCGTCAGCGCGTCGGAAATGGTCGGCGGATTGTTGAAGCCGCTGGTGAATTGATTGAAGATCGTGGAGCCGATGCCGATGATGACGGCGAGCACGAGAATCTTGATCCCGCTGGACACCACGTTGCCCAGCACCCGTTCGGCGAGGAAGGCCGTGCGGCCAAAGAGCCCGAACGGCACGAGTACGAAACCGGCCAACGTCGTCAGCTTGAACTCGATCAAACTCACAAAGAGCTGGATCGCCATGACGAAGAAGCTGATGACGACGATCAGCCACGCGACCAGAAGAATGACGATCTGCACCAGATTGGCGAAGACGCTGGTGAAGCCCATCATACCGGAGATGGCGGTGAGGATCGGCTTGCCGGCATCGATCCCGACCTCGGCGATCTTGCCTGGCTGCAGGAGCTGCGCAGCGCTCATCGTGCCGCCACCGGCCTTGATCCCGAGGCCGGCGAAGCTGTTGTAGATGATCTGCGCGAGATTGTTGTAGTTGCCGATGATGAAGGCGAAGAGGCCGATATAGAGCGTCTTGCGGATCAGGCGCGCAAGCACGTCCTCGTCGGGCGCCATCGCCCAGAAGAGCCCCGCCAGCGTGATGTCGATGGCGATGAGGACGCTGGCGAGCCAGCGCACGTCACCTTGAACGAGGCCGAAGCCGGAATCGATATACTGGGTGAAGGTGCCCAGGAAATTGTCGATGACTCCCGTCCCGCCCATGATGCTTACCTGTCGGTGTTCTTGGCTGGAGCCGGAGTCGGGTTCTTCGGTCCGGAGGCCGGCGCATAGGTGAAGAAGCGGCGGCGGTTTTCAGCCCAGGCCGCCTCGCAGGCCGGATCGTCCTTGGCCTGGTCGGCGATGCGCTGACATCGCTTGAGCTCTTCGGCGAGCGAGTCGGGCGTGTGTTCCTCCATCGCACGCGGCTCGAGGCGTGGAGGCGATGTGTGGAAGTGCAGTGCCGCCGCGACGATCGCGATGGCGACAAGCAAAAAGCCGACAGCCCGGCCGACAGCAGGCAGATTGAGAAGCCGGGTTCGCATCAATGGAACATCTGCGCGGAACCGGCTTGGTAACCAGCGCCGTAGTTGAGGAATGCCTGTGTCTGCGCTTGTGCCTGCGCCTGCGTCTCAAGGGTCCGCGCGGCATCGAGGCTCTGCGCGCGTGCGATCGACGCCATCAGCGCGGTCAGGTCCGCAAGCTGCGTGGTCTGAAGCGCCACGAGCTGATTGCCCGACTGTGCGGCCTGCAGCGCGCCGGTCGCCGACTGGCTGGAGGACACCAAAGCGTTGATCTGCGTCCGCGTGGTGTTGAGATTGCTCACAACGCCGGCTTGCACGCGCATCGTATCCTGGAACCCGGCGAGTGCGTTCTGCCAGCGACTCTTCGCATCCGTGAGAAGCTGCTGCGACGACGTCCCGCTGGAATAGGCCTGCGGATAGGTCTGCGTGAACGACTGGTCGATGCTTGAGACGCTGTAGGCGATGCGCTGCGCCTGCGCGAGGAGCTGCTGGGTCTGGGTGATCTGCTGCTGAAGCTGCGTGAGCGACGAGTACGGCAGGCTTGCGAGATTGCGCGCCTGATTGATCAGCGACGTCGCCTGGTTCTCCAGCATCTGGATTTCATTGTTGACCTGCTGAAGCTCACGCGCGGCGGTCAGGATGTTCTGCGCATAATTGGTCGGATCGAACACGATCCATTGCGCACGCGCCGGTCCGCTGGCGATGGCCGTAATGGTGAAAGCGGCGGCGCCTGCGATGAGCAAGGCGCGCAAGCGGTGACGGATCATGACGTGGTCTCCTGGTTGTGGGTGAGCATGTCCGCTGCCCAGTCGAGATCCTTTCGGCGCAGCCAGGCGGCGGTGAAGCCGCCGCGGCCGTGTTCCGCGAGCAGCTCTTCGATGGCGGTCTGATCGGATTTCGCCGAGGCGGCGGTGAAGGCGAGCGCGACTTCGGACAGCCCGAGTTCGAATAGGCGATTGCCGCGCCGCGACTGGCAGTAATATTCGCGCTTCGGCGTCGCGCGGCTCAGAATCTCAATTTGGCGATCGTTGAGACCGAAGCGCTGGTAGATCGCCGCGATCTGCGGCTCGAGCGCGCGCTCGTTGGGAAGCAGGATGCGGGTCGGGCAGCTCTCGATGATGGCTGGTGCGATCGCACTGCCGTCGATGTCGGCAAGCGACTGCGTGGCAAAGATGACGCTGGCATTTTTTTTCCGAAGCGTCTTCAGCCACTCTCTCAGTTGCCCGGCGAAGCCGGGATCGTCGAGGGCGAGCCAACCCTCGTCGACGATGAGCAAGGTGGGTCGGCCGTCGAAGCGATCTTCGATGCGATGGAAGAGATAGGATAGGACGGCTGGAGCCGCGCCCGCGCCGATCAACCCTTCCGTTTCGAAAGCCTGGACTTCGGCCTCGCCGAGCCGTTCCGTTTCCGCGTCGAGCAGTCGTCCCCAGGGGCCTGCCACGGTGTAGGGCTGGATCGCCTGTTTCAGGGCATTTGATTGCAGGAGCACCGAGAGCCCGGTGATGGTGCGCTCCTGGATAGGCGCGGACGCAAGCGAAGTCAGCGCTGACCATAGGTGTTCCTTCAGTTCCGGAGTGACGGTGACGGACTCGCGACCGAGGAGCGCCGCGACCCATTCGGCGGCCCACGCGCGCTCTCCGGGATCGTCGACCCGCGCGAGCGGTTGGAGCGCGACGGGCTCGGCGGCGCTGTCGGAGAGCGCTCCGCCGAGATCGTGCCAATCGCCGCCCATCGCGAGGGCCGCCGCCCGGATGCTGCCGCCGAAGTCGAAGGCGAAGACCTGTGCACCGGCATAACGCCGGAACTGCAAGGCCATCAACGCGAGCAGCACACTCTTGCCGGCGCCCGTCGGGCCGACGATCAAGGTGTGGCCGACATCCCCGACATGGAGGCTGAGGCGGAACGGGGTCGATCCCTCGGTCTTGGCGAAGAGAAGCGGCGGCGCCTGGAAGTGCTCGTCCCTTTCCGGCCCGGCCCAAACCGCCGAAAACGGCATCATGTGCGCGAGGTTGAGCGTGGAGATCGGCGGCTGCCGGACATTGGCGTAGACATGCCCTGGGAGAGACCCAAGCCAGGCTTCGATCGCGTTGACGCCTTCGCGCATGCAGGTGAAGTCGCGGCCCTGAATGGCCTTCTCGACCAGGCGAAGGCGCTCGTCCGCGATCCGCGGATCATCGTCCCAGACGGTAACAGTGGCGGTGACGTAGGCCTCGCCGACGAGGTCGGTGCCAAGTTCTTGCAGAGCGGCGTCGGCATCGAGCGCCTTGTTGGCGGCGTCGGAGTCCATCAGCACCGACGCCTCGTTGGTCATCACCTCCTTGAGGATCGCCATGATGCTCTTGCGCTTGGCGAACCACTGACGGCGGATCTTGCCGAGGAGCTTGGCCGCGTCGGTCTTGTCGAGGCAGATGGCGCGTGTCGCCCAGCGATAGGAAAACGCCAGGCGATTGAGATCGTCGAGCAGGCCCGGCCAGGTCTGTGATGGAAAGCCCATGATGGTGAGCGTGCGCAGATGTGCGCGGCCGAGCCGTGGTTCGAGGCCACCCGTCAGGTCCTCGTCCACCAGGATGGCGTCGAGGTACATCGGCGTTTCCGGCACGCGCACGCGCTGGCGCCGCGTCGAGATGCAGGAATGCAGGTAGGTCAGGGTCTCGGCGTCATCGAGCCAATCCGATTCCGGCATGAAGCCTTCGAGCAGCGCGAGCACGCGATCGGTGCGGTCGACGAAGCCTTCGAGCGTGGCACGCCAGTCGGCGGCGCCCTGGGCGCGGTTCTCATAGAGCCAAGCTTCCGCGCGGGCCGCGTCATCGGCGGGCGGCAGCCAGAGCAGTGTCAGGAAGTAGCCACTCTCGAAATGCGCGCCTTCTTCTTCGAATTGGGCTCGACGCTCGGCATCGACCAGCGCCGAAACGGGATCCGGAAATTGAGTTGACGGATACCTGTGCGCCGGTACGCGCTGGGCCTCAATGAACACGGCCCAGCCGGAGCCAAGGCGACGCAACGCATTATTGAGACGCGACGTGATGGCCACCAGCTCGGCAGGCGTGGAAGAATCCAAGTCTGGACCGCGAAAGCGTGCGGTGCGCTGGAAGGAGCCATCCTTGTTGAGAACAACGCCCTTGGCGACGAGCGCCGCCCACGGCAGGAAGTCGGCGAGGCTCTGGTTATGGCGACGATACTCGGCAAGGTTCATCATCGGGCGAACCTCACGAGACCATGTGCTGCGGATAACGCAGATGCCGACGCACGACGTCGACGAAGGCGGCGTCACGCTTCGCCGCCCAAACGGCGGCGATGTGACCGACAAGCCAGATGAGGCCGCCGACGATCCAGAGCCGAAGACCGAGCCCGATCGCGGCAGCAAGCGTGCCGTTCACGATCGCCACGGCGCGCGGCGCGCCGCCCAAGAGGATCGGCTCGGTCAACGCTCGGTGAACGGGCGCATAGAAGCCGGCGATGGCGCCATCTTGCTCCATCACACCGTCACCCCGCCGCCGAACTGGAAGAAGGTCAGGAAGAAGCTCGACGCTGCGAAGGCGATGCTGAGGCCGAAGACGATCTGAATGAGGCGACGGAAGCCGCCGCTGGTCTCGCCGAAGGCGAGCGTCAGACCGGTGACGATAATGATGATCACCGACACGACCTTGGCCACGGGCCCTTGGATGCTCTCCAGGATCTGGTTGAGCGGCTGCTCCCACGGCATGTTCGATCCGGCCGCATAGGCCGGCGCGGTCGCGAGGGCGACGAAGACGAAGGCGGTTGCCGTGGCGAACGCACGGCGGGCATCCTTGATTAACATCACGGTTCTCCTGCGGGGGTGAGGACGTAGTCGCCGGCGGGCGAGAGGCCCTTCACCGCTGCGAGCTCGGCGAGCCGGCGCGCGGAGCCGCGGCCGGCGAGGACCGCGATGAGGTCGATCGTCTCGGCGATGAGCGCGCGCGGAACGGTGACCACGGCTTCCTGGATGAGCTGTTCGAGCCGGCGCAGTGCGCCGATGGCGGAGCCTGCGTGCAGCGTGCCCACGCCCCCGGGGTGTCCCGTGCCCCAGGCTTTCAGAAGATCGAGCGCCTCCGCCCCGCGAACCTCGCCGATCGGGATGCGGTCGGGCCGCAGGCGCAGCGACGAGCGGACCAGATCAGACAGCGACGCAGCCCCGTCCTTGGTGCGCAGCGCCACGAGGTTCGGCGCGGCGCATTGCAACTCGCGCGTATCCTCGATGAGCACGATGCGGTCGCCGGTCTTGGCGACTTCTGCGAGGATCGCGTTGACCAGCGTCGTCTTGCCGGTGCTCGTCCCGCCGGCGACCAGCACGTTCTTTCGGTCGCGCACGGCCGCGCGGAGCAGCTCGGCCTGGTCGGCCGACATGATGCCGGCCTCGACGTAGTCGCCGAGCGTGTAAACGGCGACGGCCGGCCGCCGGATGGCAAAGCACGGCGCAGCCACCACGGGCGGCACCAGGCCCTCGAACCGCTCCCCGCTTTCCGGCAATTCCGCCGAGACGCGCGGGCTGCCGGCATGCACTTCGACCCCGACATGGTGCGCGACCAGGCGCACGATGCGCTCGGCGTCCGCGGGCGTGACGCGACAGCCGGTGTCTTCAAGACCACCTGACAGCCGATCGATCCAGAGGCGACCGTCAGGGTTGAGCATCACCTCGACGATGCTGGGATCTTCGAGATAGCCGGAGATCGCCGGACCAAGCGCCGTGCGGAGCATGCGCGCGCCTCGGGCGAATACTTCAGATCGGAGGGAGATCGTCGTCACAAGAGCCCCGCAAATTAGCCTCCTGTGGAGGCGCAGATGTCAGCGGGGTTGAGTAGAAAGAGCCGGAACTGGGACTCCGCAACAACAACAAGGAGGCGGGAGGGCTCTGGGATAGAATGACAAGCGAGAAGGACGATCGCTATTCTGACTGCGTGTCTGCTGAACCCTCCTTTTGCGGCGGCACGTCGCGAATCACCTCGTCAGCTAGTTTGTGACCGCGCGCGAGACGACGGCCGAGCGCTTCGATGTAACCTTCGTAGCGCTCTCGTCCTTTTGTTTGCGCGGCGGCAAGCGCCGTGTCAGGCAGCGGCGGCGTGCTGGTCAGCCAAAACCGGACGAACACCGCGAGCGCTTCATTCGAGATCGTGACGTGGCGCTCGATGCGCTCCATGTCGCGGACCATACGGTCCAGGCGTCGCGCGAGCGCCGCTTCGAGTCGGTCCGCGGCATCGGGCGAAAGATAAGAGGCGAGCGCTGCCTCGACGATCAACGCCTGCGGCACGCGCTTGCGGGCGGCGTAATCGGCGAGCTTCGTAGCCAGGTCGGGTGGAAGCCGAAAGGTGTGCTTCGTGCGCACGGCTACATCTGCATGTCATCGTCCGCGTCGAGCGAGATTTGTCGCGCGCTGCCGAAATTGCGCTGCATGATCCGCTGGCGCTGGGCGTCGTCGTCTGGCTCGTCCTCGACGGGCTCGAATTCCTGCACCGGCTTTCGTGGCTCGGGAGCAATCTCCTCATGGTCCGGAAGTTCGGGTTCGCGCCGGATTCCCGCATTGTCCGGATCGTCCGTCTCTGCGGCGGTTGACGCTGACGCGATCGCGCCGCTCCAGGTATTCACCTGGGACGTGTTGGGGGCTGGCGGTCGAAGAACAGCGTTTCCGCCCGATGATCTGGGCGGCGGAAGAATCCGCCCGGCGAGCTCGGGGTCTTCGTAATACCGAGCTTTCTTCGCCCGGACGGGCGCACTTCCCGATATCATGACGATCTCGTCGTCGGGCGGGAGTTGCATGATCTCGCCGGGAGTCAACAGCGGCCGCGCGGTTTCTTGCCGGGAGATCATCAGATGTCCGAGCCACGGACTGAGTCGGCTGCCGGCATAGTTTTTCATCGCTCGGATTTCGGTGGCCGTGCCAAGTGCATCCGACACGCGTTTCGCCGTGCGTTCGTCGTTGCTGGCGAACGAGACGCGCACGTGGCAATTGTCCAGGATGGAATTGTTCTGACCGTACGCCTTCTCGATCTGGTTCAGCGACTGCGCGATCAGGAAGGATTTCAATCCATAGCCCGCCATGAACGCCAATGCCGACTCGAAGAAGTCGAGCCTGCCGAGCGCGGGAAACTCATCGAGCATCAGCAGCAGGCGATGTCGCCGTCGCTTGTTCTCTAGCTCTTCGGTTAGCCGTCTTCCGATCTGGTTGAGGATGAGGCGCACGAGCGGTTTCGTGCGGCTGATGTCCGAGGGTGGCACGACGAGATAGAGCGTCACCGGATGCTCAGCCTCGACCAGGTGGCGGATGCGCCAGTCGCAGCGTTGTGTGACCGCCGCGACCACCGGATCTCGATAGAGGCCCAGGAAGGACATCGCGGTCGACAGTACGCCGCTGCGTTCGTTCTCGCTCTTGTTCAACAGCTCTCGCGCGGCGCTGGCGACGACGGGATGGACTCCCGTCTCGCCGAGATGCGGCGTGGTCATCATCGCCCGAAGCGTCTTCTCGATTGGTCGCTTCGGATCGGAGAGGAAATTGGCGACGCCGGCGAGCGTCTTGTCGGGTTCGGCGTAAAGGACATGCAGGATCGTGCCGACCAGAAGCGAATGGCTGGTCTTCTCCCAATGGTTCCTGCGTTCCAGTGCGCCTTCGGGATCAACCAGCACGTCGGCGATGTTCTGGACATCTCTGACTTCAAACTCACCGCGCCGGACCTCGAGCAAAGGATTGTAAGCGCTGCTTTGCGGATTGGTCGGATCGAACAGGACCACGCGGCCGAACCGCGCACGCCAGCCGGCGGTGAGCGTCCAGTTCTCCCCCTTGATGTCATGGACGATGCAGCTTCCCGGCCAGGTCAGCAGCGTCGGAACAACAAGACCGACGCCCTTGCCGCTTCGGGTCGGTGCGAAACACAGCACATGCTCGGGCCCATGGTGACGGAGGTAGGCTCCGTGCCAGCGGCCGAGCAACACGCCATCTGGGTGAAGAAGGCCGGCTGCGCGGATCTCGCGTTCCTCGGCCCAGCGAGCCGAACCGTAGGTCGTGGCGCGCTTTACCTCGCGCGCGCGCCAGACCGACATGGCGACAGCGACGACGAAGGCAGCGACCCCGCCTGCGCCAGCGATGAAGCCGCCGGTGACGAAAATGTCGTGTGCGTAAGCGTCGAAAGAGAACCACCACCAGAAGAAGGCCACCGGGAAATAGACCGGCCATCCGAAGAGCGAGAACCAGGGGCTGCCGAGTTGCGGCTGGAAGGCAAGCTGCCACGCCGTCCATTGCGTCGCGGCCCAGACGAAGCCGAGCGTGGTCGAGCACACAACGAAGACTTGCAGCCAGAGTATTTTGGTCGGGTTCATGGCGCCACACCAGCGCTTCCGCGATCGCTTGCTGCAAGCACGAACCGTATGGGATCAAAGGGCCGGACACGCTGGGTCAGAAATCGGATGCACCGCAGGCGCGCCTTCACAGGCCCAGTCCCCGTTTCCGTCCCGGGTCCCAGTCGACTCGTCCGCCCGGCGCCATGACGCCACGGACTTCGCGGCCGAGGTTCTTTTCCAAAGCCGGACGCCACGGCACGAGTTGGAATCCCAACCCGTCATCGATCATGGCGAAGCGCCCCGACGCGAGTGTCACCCGTTCGCGATAAACGCCAGCGACACGCTCGCCTTCAGCGGCCGGGTGGTACGCCAGACCCGTGTCGGCTGATAATCTGGCCGTGGCCTCCTCAAGCTCGCGTCGCTGGAGTGTCGAAAGGAGATCGCGGGCGAAGATCACGCGCTGGCCCTGTCGTCTGGCCAGGCCTTCCTCGACCAGGTGATCAGCGCGGGCATCCATCGCGTCGCGGACTTCGGCGCCGAAGCCGCTGCCGCTGAGCGGTGGGTCTTTCGCAAGAAGCTGACGATCGAGCCAGGTCGCTCCCGATGCCCCGACCTGATCAGAAATGGACAGATCCGACCTGGTCGCGAGCGATAGTCGTCGTCGTCCATCGGGATCGTCATAAGCGCGCACCTCGACGATCGCGCCGGGCGTGGCATCGCCGGTGAATTCGAGGTCTGCAAACCGCAAATGGTGGGTATGGCCATCGACGCCGGCGACGATGACGTAGGCCGTGCCCTTGAGCTCGTCATCGAGACCACGCTGGACGAGTCGGCCGAGCACCGGATGGGAAGGCTCGTCGCCATGCAGCGCGAAGCGGCTGACGTCCGGTTCTGATCCGCTTCGGCTCATGGCTTGGTGCATCGTCTTGATGATGTCGCCACGGATACCGAGCTGGCGCAGCGTTCCGTCGAGGCCGGGCTTGAGGGTCCAGCAGGCCGGGCCAACCGGATCGGCCAAGCCGAGACGTTCGAGCTTGGCCGCCCGTCCGAGCAACAGGCGACGCAGCTCCGGATCCTCGGCGTTCGGACCAGGCCGAAGATCTGCGACGCCGCCGCATTCGTCCGAAATGTCGCGCAGCGCCCGATCGAGACTTGTCCAGCGCTCGGCCTCCACCTCGCGTTGAAGCGCGCTGTGGATTTGCTGTTCAGTGCGCGGACCAAGTTCGAGCGTGATCCGCTCGGCGGCCCGGTCGCGGATTCCTCGGCTGATGTAGTCGCGGCTGATCACCAGATCCTGGCCGTCATCGGCGCGGCCGCGGATCAGGAGGTGGACATGGGGATTGTCGGTGTTCCAGTGATCGACGGCGACCCAGTCGAGCTGGGTGCCGAGGTCCCTTTCCATGTCGGCGACCAGCTCGCGCGTGAACGTCTTGAGGTCGCCGATCTCGGCCGCATCCTCTGGAGAGACGATGAAGCGGAAATGGTGGCGATCGTCCTTGCAGCGCTCGGCGAACGCACGCTCGTCGGCTTCGTCTCCGGCCGCATCGAACATCCGCGCCGGCTGACCGTCTTTGGTGACGCCTTCGCGTTTGAGATAGGCGATGTGCTTCGGCAAAGGCGCCGAGCGGAATCGGGGACCCTGGTGGCGGACGACGCGCGCCTTGGTGACGACGCGCCGGGCATTCGAGCGCAGTCGGATCGAGATCGCGGCGCGACGGCCACGGCCGAAGCGGGAGCGGCTCCGCCCCTGGCCGGAGCGGAAGCTGTTCCCGACATGCCCGGCCTTCTTCGCGGCCCGCATCACCTCGCCGACGAAGGTCTGCGGACGTTTGCCGCCGCGGTTGCCATGCTGGATGCGGCCGGGCCGGATGCGCAGGTCGTCGTCGCGCGTCGTCATCGTGCCGAATCCGGGTGTTCAGGCGTGCGACGGCGGTTCAGACATTGATTTGCTTGGACAAATTGAGGTGAGCGCCAGCAGGGGTAGTCGGTGATATCGGTAAATTGTCCAATACAACCAACCACATAAGCCGCGCCGAAGGCCGGCCTTTTCCCTTGCCGTCCGTGGTTGTGGTTCCTTTGCCGACCTTCCGACCCTCGCAACTGTCGGGGTACGCAGTTCAATGCACCTGCCGAACTGACACCGCTCATGGGGTTCGTCGATCAGACGACAGCACGACGAAGAGCCCGTCGGCTTGCGGTGCGAGTCCAGTCCAATCCTGCGGCGAACGGACGCTCGGCGCGTTGGACGACTGCGGCCCGCCGGTCTTCGTTGTGTCGTCCGATGCGGTGGACGGCTGTTTTGGAAACAACGATGCCTCGGTCCATGATCGGACGACGGACGCGAGCAATGTCGTGTCGTCGATCGCGCTGCCACCGACAATGGGCGCGAGCCTGGTCAGGTAAGCGCGCGTTTCCGCCGGCAACGGGCGGCCGGTGGCGAGATGATCTTCCCAGCGCGCTGGACCGGCGTTGTAGGCCGCAAGGAAGCCGGGAATTCCATAGCGGTCGTGCAGTTCGCGCAGATAGCCGACACCGGCGATGATGTTGTCATGGACGTCGTAGGGATCAGCGCCGAGATGGTAGCGTTGTCGCAGTGTCGCCCAGGTTTGCGGCATGATCTGCATCAAGCCCATCGCCCCTTTCGGCGATATCGCGTGCACGTCGCCGAAGCTCTCGGCGCGCATCACGGCCCGTATCCACGTTGTCGGAATGCCGAAGCGCTGCGAGGCCTCGGCCACGAACGCTGCAAAGCGTGTGGCATCTGGAACGCGCGCGATATGACGGATGGGCGTCGATTGGGCGCACACCGGCCCGCCAGCCGCGATCACCGCGGCGGACAGACAAGCGCTGATCAGCGCGATGCGAAGATGCGATGGTTGTCCGGATCGGCAGGCCGGAAAGGAGAAGGGGGATCGACCGTGCGCCGACGAAGCTCGGCCGCAGGACGGCTGGAGGTGAAGCACGGTCAGTCCTCCTCCCGCGTCCATATCGGGTCGGCGCGGCCGGCGATCGTCGTGCGGGAAAGCAGCCCGAAATAACGGCCGTCGAGCGAGTCTGCGGATTGCCAGTTCATGAGGAAGACCTGGCCGTCGGGAATGCGCTGGCAGCCTTGCCAGACGGGCAGCGGTCGATCGTGCGTGTCGCGATCGAGCGCATCGCCCATCGCTATGCCGTCGACGGTGATGGTGCGCTGGCGGCGGCATACCGTCTGGCCTGGAAGCGCAAGCACACGCTTCAGCATGGGCACGCCCTTGGGCAAATAACGGCGGTCGGAGAGGAATTGGGCCAGGGCGTCCGGTGGACGCACGACGACAAGTTGGGTGACGTGGAGCGCGCCGACAGAGTGGATGGCGTAGAGGCCGATCGGCACGCTGTTGCTGGCGTTCCAAATGAATTTGGGAGAGACAGGGAAGATCGCGCTGCAGGCGGAAACGAGCAGCACCAGATACGTCGTCATGACGTAGCCGAACCGCGTCACTTGAGCACCCGGTCGCGCAAGAGCCAAGCGCGATGCTGGTCGCGGCTGTAGAGGCGAGGCTCGTATCCTGCCCCGAGACGATTGTGCACGTGCCTCCAGTAGTCTGGCGCGACGGCTGCGGGATCAATGCCGAGCGTCTCGACCGCGTCGATCGTGGCGAGGACGCGCTCGACTTTGGGCCAGCCGCTGATCCGCAGGAGGATCTCGCCGCCGGGACGGACGAAAGGCAGCGTCTGATAGGCCTCGCCTGGCGCGATCGCGCGCAAGATGTCGATGCGTGAAACGATCGTGCCGTAATCGTTGGAAGCCCAGCGGACGAAGCCGAAGATCGTGTTCGGCGCAAAGGTGAGGAGACGTCGGCGACGATCAATGATCGTTTCGCCCGTGTCGTGACCGAATCTGATCCAGTGCTCGATGCGTTTCTCGAGCCACGTCAGTTCGACTGCCGTCAGCGTGTCAGGCGAACCGGCTCGCGCGTGTGCGAAGGCGGGATTGGTCATCATGTTTGTTCTCCATCGGTGTTTGGGAATTCGCGCGTGAGGAGCACCCGCGGCATGTCGGCGACGGTCTGGCCGCGTTGGAAGGCCGCGATTTTGATGCGGCCGCGGAGCGCGGGCGTGATGTCCACGGTGAGGCGCGCCGCGTAGGGATCGCTCTCCGGCGTCGCACCGGCGCTGCGATCGGGCGCCTTGATCCAGGCGTCGGCATCGCGTGGTCGGGATGCGAAGCCGCCGTTCGAACGCCGCGCCGTCATGGTGCGAGCCTTTCGGTCTCGACAGCGAGGGAGGCGATCTCGCGGGCAGCGGCACTCGTCGCGCTTTGGTCGAAGGCGAGCTGACCGGTGCGCGCGGCGTCCGCGAAAACCACACGCTGGCTGATGCGCGTGGCGAGCGCCGGCGGATCGTGGTCGGCGAGACTCTGCGCCGTGTCGCGGGCGATGACCGTGCGCGCGGCACAGCGGTTGAGCACGAAGCGTGCGACAAGGGCAGGACGGAAGATGCGCGCTTCGGCGATCAGGGCCAGCATCTCGGCGGACGCCCAGCCATCGAGCGGCGATGGCTGGGCCGGTACAAGAACGGCGTCGGCCGCGAGCAACGCCGAGCGCAGCAAGGCGGCGATGCGAGGCGGGCCGTCTATGACAATATGGTCCGCATCGCGGGCAAGCTCGGGAGCTTCACGGTGGAGCGTATCGCGGGCGAGACCGACCACGCCGAACAAACGTGTGTGGTGGCGCCGGGCGCGTTGCTCGGACCAGTCGAGAGCCGATCCTTGGGGATCGGCGTCGATGAGGGTCACGCGCTTTCCGTGACGGGCCCAGTGTCCTGCGAGGTGCAAGGCGAGTGTCGTCTTGCCGACGCCGCCCTTTTGGTTGAGCAGCGCGACGATCACGGCGCGTCACCATCGGTTTTCCACCCTGCGGGCCGATGGGAAACAACAGAATCGTTAGATTCTTGTTTGTTAGATTCTAAGTTAGGGGCGTCGTAAGCAGCGGATTTTCCGTTTGAAAATGCGCCTTCCGGTTCCTGATGGCACGGGCGCGCGGTTCCCGATGGCACGGGAACGGTGGTTCCTGATGGCACGACCGCTTCCACAGGCTGTCCACAGGCTGCTGTGGACAAACGAGCCGGAAGGAAAACGAGCAGTTCATGTCCGCCGCGGTCGCGCTCGACATCGAGCCGATAGCCCGGAAGCGGCTGGCGGCGCGCGATGTCGCGCAATTCGAAGGCAAAGCGTTTGAACGGCGAAAGGCTTGCGGACTTGTCGTAGAGATGACGAAAGGCGAACCGCCAACCTGCACGCTGGCGACCGGCATGCTTGCGCACGATGCGATAAAGCCAGCGCTCCAGGCCGCCGGTCAGCCTGAAGTATTCGCGGTCGATCGTGAGCACCAACGCTTCGTCGAGAACAGCTTTGTAGAACCAGTCCGGTACGATGAGATCGATGCCGTCGGCGCGCCCATGCGCATCCGCGCGCTCCGTCCATTCGTTGATCCACGAGAAGCGGTGCGCGCGGCGTTCGTTGGTCTGGCGCAGCGTCGTGGCGACTGTCGTCGATTGAAGGCGGTCGAGGGCCGCTTTCAGCCTGTGATAGTCGCGTGCGCTGTCACCGCGACCGATGAACGAGAGAATCTCATAGGGTGTTGCCGCCATTAGGCGTGAGGTGCGCAGGCCGCTGTCGCGTGCCTGGACGATCTGGGAGGCGGCCCAGATCAGGATATCGGCGTCCCAGATGGTCGCCATGCCGTGCTCCGGCACGGCCTCGACGCGGATGGCAATCTCGCCGCTCCGGTAGTCGATCGGCGTGATGCGATGGGTCTTGGCGAGCGAGAAGAAAGGATAGGCCATGAGGTCCTGGGCGTCGCGCGGCGCGAGATCGCCTGGCAGCGCCCGAAACAGTTCGAGCTGCTCGCGTTCGGAGCGTGAGCGGTGGCGCGACGACATGGCGGTGATCAGCGGCGCGGATGACGCGCCTGCTCGAGCTCGGCAGGCGAATGGCGGCGCGCGGGCAGGACGACGGCTTTGCCAGGGTCGGACGTCGACGCCTTGGCGGCTGCGTCGACCCACTCCTGCAGGTCTTCGACGCGATAGACGACACGTCCGCCAAGTTTCGAATAGCGCGGGCCAGTGCCGTAGATGCGGTGCTTTTCAAGCGTGCGGATGGAAAGACCAACGAAGCGTGCCGCTTCGGGCGTACGCAGGTAGCGTTGCGGCACGCCTGCGAGAGTGGTGGACATGGGATACCTCGGTGATCGTTGGGGCGGCCGTCGGAGGACGGCGGCTACTGGCGATCACGGTGGCGGAGGGGTCTCGGCCAAAATAGTGCGATGTCGGCAGGCAGTGAGATCGCACCGGTCTCAGATGCGGCGCCGGTAAGGATAGAGAACAAGCTGCCGGTAGCCGCCCTTCATCATCTTGAAACCGAGCCGCACGAGACGGCCGGTCTGATCCCGCAGTTCGTGCGAAATCCAGTCACGTTTGGTGATAGGGGCGGTTTCGAAGAGACCAGCCGCGATGTCCGGATATGTCGTTCCGAGCAGGCGTGCATCGAGCGCGCGCAGTGCAAGGATGAAGCGCTTGCGGCGCTCTTGAGTAAGGGCGCCGGCATCCGGTGGCGTTCGACGCCCGCCGAGGCCATGCCAAAGGCGTAACGCGGTAGCGACGCGGATTTCGAAAAGCCGGTCGAGCGGTAGGAGCACAGCGTATGGACCATCCGTGTTGAGGAATTCAACACGGACCGGCGTGCCGCCGAGCGTTAGAGCCCGTGCGGCGGCCGCTCTTGCAATTGCGCTGAGAAGTCTCGGCGGCAAGCTGAGTTCAGGATTGACGAGTTCGTCGGGCGCATCTGTGATGGTGACGACGCGAGGGAGCGCTTTGGCTGTCCATTGAGCGGCCGTTGCGGGGAGGTCGGGCAATTCGGGGGCGAAATCGCACCCCCCAGCGTTCGGCGAACGCAGCCGTCTCGGCATCCAAGGGATTGATAGCGCGGCCACGGCTCCGGTGTGCAAGCCGCCTATGGTCTTCCTGAAATTCGGAGTTCCGGCGCAAGAATTCAAATGCGAAGGCCGGCGCGTCGAGCAACCGCAGTTCCTGGTACGCGTCCGCCGATCGCCAATCGGCAGCACTCATTGTGATGTCTCCTCCAGCGTCCGCTCATGCGCGGATGTGGATAGGAGAATGCACGTTCAGGTGGTGTTCTGAAACCCACAGCAACAGCAGCGCATGCTGCGCGGTCTGCACGGAACTATTTTCTAGTGCGGCGCTCCACCATAGAGAAGATGGCGGTAACCCTTCTCCGTCATCCATCGTGCGCGGGCGAGATGCGTCTCCCAGGCGCGGCGTGCGCGATCGGGTTCCGTCGCCGGGTCGATGCGCAACACGAGCTTTGCGACCTCTTGCCAGTCGGCGCCGTCGGAGTCGGCATCAAGCAGACGGAGATATGTCACGAGGTGGCGCTCGTCATAGCCGGTCAGGATTGCGGCTGTCGGCGCGATATCATCCACTGCTGGATCCCGGGGTGGCGACTGCATCAAAGCTCCTCGACGACACGGTTTCTTAAACGTTAACACATGCTGGTTTCAACGTTTCAAGTTTGCCGACCTTCGCCCTGAAGCCGTTGCAGGCTTTGCCTCGTGAAGCAGCATGATTCCGCGGCCACGGTCGGATTCGACAAAAAGAATCCCCGCCGCCTCCAGCGCGCGGCGAACTTGGTCCCGCGTGCTCTCGTGCGTCGGGAGCCCGCGCTCGGACTCCAGACGTTTGAGGGCGGTCAACGCCACCAGGGCTTTTTCGGCGAGCATCTCTTGCGTCCAATTCAGCAAGGCTCGCGCCGCCCGCACTTGTCGGCCGGTGATCATTCATGATCACCTCCGACAGACGATCTGCGCGCACCAGAAAAACGACTATAATAGTCGTTCTGGGTCGTCGCAACGGTGCGCCGAGGCCATATTTGGCCTCTGGAGCGGGTGGGCGGGGTGCGGGGTGATTCGGGTCAGACCGGGACGGTTGTGAGATGCTCGGGGGCGATCCGACGCACCGCCTAGCACGGTTGTCAGGTCTGGTCGCCGCGGTTCTTGGCAGCCAGAAGACGCTGGATACGGTCCAGCACGAGGCGGTGATCATAAGGTTTCGATATGGCCGGCCCGTCCTGACAAAGATCCGCAGCTTTCTCGACAGAGCTCGTAATCGTTCCGGCGAGGATTACGCGTGGACCTGGGGCGCGATCGCGTATCCAATGCGCGAGAGCGAATCCGCTTTGGTCTTCGGCGCCGACATCGATAAGCACGACGTCAATGAGACGAGCCGTGTTGTTCAATACCGCTTTGGCTTCCACAGAATTGGTGGCTTCCAGCACTTGATAACCGCACTCGCGGAGATATTCGGCGAGCGGTGTGCGGACCAGGACGTCGCTGTCGACAATAAGGATGCGTGTGTCGCTCACGCGAGCGTTCCCGGCGGCGCGACGCCCAAAGTTACAAAAAACCAATGCCACTGTCTGTGTGATGTCATATGGCTTCGCGATAAAGCGCCCGGGCATCGTCTCGCTGTTCAAGTGATCGTTTCCGGACGTGAGGATCACTGGGACGGTCGGAAAATCTGCGCGGACTCGCTCGGCGAGCTGCAGGCCGTTGAGGGAGCCAGGCATCTGGATATCGGAGAACATAAGATCGACCTTGCCGCCGGCCACGAGATAATCGAGCGCCTGGTCAGCGGAGTTGGCCTCGATGACGGCAGCAGCCTGCTGTTCGCAACTCGTCGGCGATGAGTGCGCGCACAAGGACTTCATCCTCGACAACGAGCACATGAGGTTTCTCGCGATCCAACGCCGGCTCAGGCAACACTTTGATGCCCTCCTATTGAGCGAAAACGGAGGGCTTGCTGTGGCGTTCCTTGCGAGGACGATAATAGTTGCTTTTTCGGCGACTGTGGTGGTCGTCGGCGGAATTGGGTGAGACCGGGATTAGGGGGCGCCGGTGCGGTGCGAGGTTTCCTGCTGAGAACCTCTTGCTCCTCTAGTCACTAGAGGATTTAGGGTCTCCTTCCAGCTTGGTGAAGGAAGGAGTTCTTTGCGATGGAGCGAACCGAAGGCAATGGCATGTTGTGCCCCGTCTGCCGTGTCGATTTCGTGATCAGCGAACGGCAGAACATCGAGATCGACTACTGCCCGAAATGCCGCGGGGTATGGTTGGACCGTGGTGAGCTTGACAAGATCATTGAGCGGAGCGCGGCCGAGACCTCTCAGGTTTCCCAGCAGAGGTCTTCCGCACCACCTTCGTCCTCAGAGGCACCGAGCGCGCCGGGGCCGTGGGGCGGATATGATCAGCACGGCGGTCATGGTGGCCACGGGTCACGTGATGGCCACGGCAGCCGCGGTGGTCACGGACGCGGCTTCCTCGGTCGGCTATTCGACTGACGCCAACAACAACAAGAGCAACGAACAAACAATAAGGTGCTTGGGGTGGCCTCAGCTTGGCAATTCACCTTGATCCCGGCTGCGGCCGCAATGATCGGTGCCGTGATTGCGGTGAACGCGCGGCCGAAAGCAACTTTGGTCAGCGCGATCCAACATTTTGCTGCCGGCGTTGTATTCGCGGCGGCGGCTGGCGAGATCCTGCCCGATGTCATGCATCGAGGCTCGCCCTGGGCGACGGCGATCGGTGGCGCGATCGGCGTCGTCACGATGCTGCTGGTAAAACAGTTGGAAGAGTGGGCGAAAGGGCCAGCGGGCCTGTTGACGGCAATTGCCGTCGATATTCTGATCGACGGTCTGGTGCTTGGGATCGGATTCGCGGCGAGCCCAAAAGTTGGCATTCTGTTGACGATTGCCTTGACGATCGAGATTCTGTTTCTCGGCCTTACTGTGGCGACGGAGCTCGGAGAGAGTGTTCGCTCCAAAGCCAGAATCGTCGGAATAACGGCCGGGCTGATCATCCTGCTGCCTGTCGGCGCTTTACTCGGGGCTCCGGTCGCGTTGCTGCCCGGTCCGATTCTGACCGGTTTCTTTGCATTCGGACTGGTCGCTCTTCTCTACCTTGTGACCGAGGAATTGCTGATCGAAGCTCATGAAACGCCCGATCGGCCGTGGGTGACAGCGATGTTCTTCTTCGGCTTCTTGGCGCTTTTGCTTGTTGAGGAGGCGATCGGCTGATTGTGCGGGTGCATGCATTGGCCATGGTCAGCTAGCACCTCGATGACACGACACTCCGCCAGGCGTCCGTGACTGCAACCTTCGATCATCACCTCAAGCTCGGCCTTGAGCGCGCCTAGGCTCGCAATGCGCTGCTCGACCTCGACAAGGCGGGCTTTCGCGATTGCATCCGCCGTCGCGCAAGACTGATTGGGCTGATCCTGCAAGGTCAGCAAGGTCCGTATCGCTGGGATCTCGAACCCCAATTCGCGAGCGTGGCGAATGAACATCAGCCGGTGAAGATCGCGCGTATCGTACGTGCGACGATTGCCTTCGGTTCGGGGTGGGGCCGGCAGCAAGTCGATCTGCTCGTAATAGCGGATCGTCGGTACTTTCACGCCGCTGTGTCTGGCTGCCTCGCCGATGGAGATGTGGCGCACGACGGTCACTCCTCTAGTCACTAGAGGAATTGGCGATTGCGTACGAAAAATCAAGGGCTGCCAGTGGTGAGCTCTTTCTCGCCGGGCTCTGCCCAGCCGCGAGATTGACAGCGCGCCGTGCGCATTTTCTATCCCGCAGCGGATCTTTGCCCTTGCTCCTCTAGCGACTAGAGGACGTAGCGCTATGGCTGAATCGAGGATTTGGTCATGACGAAGCATTCGCAACAGAGCCGCTATCGGGTCGATGGCATGGACTGCGCTTCATGTGCGGCAAAGATCGACACGGCGGTGCGCCGCGTGCCGGGTGTCGAAGATGTCTCCGTGTCGGCCACCGCCGGCACGATGACCGTGCGCCACGGTGACGATGAGGCAGTTGGTCCGGCGATCACGAAGACGGTGACCGGACTGGGATCGTGCGGCCCGGCGACCGCATTCCTGCGGACGGCTTGATCGTATCGGGTGAAAGCGCGATCGATGAGGCGCCCGTCACCGGCGAAAGCACGCCCGTCCGTAAGGGCGTAGACGCTATCGTCTTCGCTGGCACCGTTAATGGCGAAGCGGCGCTGCGCATCCGCGTGACGGCCGCCGCTGCCGACAACACCATCGCCCGCGTTGTGAAGCTGGTCGAGGAAGCGCAGGAGAGCAAGGCTCCAACCGAGCGCTTCATCGACCGGTTTTCGCGCTACTATACGCCAGGCGTCGTCGTGGTCGCCGCTTTGGTCGCCGTCATACCGCCGCTGCTGTTTGGCGGCGCCTGGAGCGAATGGATCTACAAGGGCCTTGCCATCCTGCTGATCGGATGTCCGTGCGCGCTGGTGATCTCGACCCCGGCGGCGATCGCAGCGTCGTTGTCGGCCGGTGCCCGGCGCGGCTTGTTGTTGAAGGGCGGCGCCGTTCTGGAAAAGATCGGAACGATTACCGCTGCCGCCTTCGACAAGACTGGCACGTTGACAGAAGGCAAGCCGCAAGTGACCGACATTGTCGGCTTCGGCCGGCCGGAGGCAGAGGTGCTGAGGCTCGCCGCGGCGCTTGAAACCGGCTCAAACCATCCGCTCGCTAGGGCGATTCTGGAGCGCGCGGCGAGTGATAATGCTGCCGTGCCCCAGATCACCGACGCCAAGGCGATCGGTGGAAAGGGGATCACCGGGACGGTCGACGGCAGCGAGGTGTTCTTCGGCTCACCGCACGCAGCGGGCGATCGCACGGCGCTTACGCCCGATCAGATCGCGCGGATCGCTGCCTTCAACGACGACGGAAAGACCGTATCGGTGTTGCTCGCCGATGGACAGGTTGCCGGCGCCATCGCGATGCGGGACGAACCGCGTGTCGACGCCAAGGCCGGTCTGAAAGCGCTGGCTGATGCGGGAATCAAGACCGTGATGCTGACAGGAGATAATCGGCGAACCGCGGACGCGATCGGCAAGCAGCTCGGTATCGAGGTGCACGCCGAATTGCTGCCGCAAGACAAGCAGCGTGTCGTCGGCGAGTTGAAACGCCAGGGCTTCTCAGTGATCAAGGTCGGCGATGGCATCAATGATGCGCCGGCTCTCGCCGCGGCGGATGTCGGCATCGCCATGGGCGGCAGCGCGGACGTGGCTCTCGAAACGGCCGATGCTGCCGTCCTTCACGGAAGGGTGGGGGACGTCTTCGCGATGATCGCCCTATCGAAGCGAACCATGGCCAACATTCGACAGAACATCGCGATCGCGCTCGGACTAAAGGCGGTGTTCCTTGTAACGACCGTCTTCGGCATCACGGGGCTTTGGCCTGCAATCCTCGCCGATACGGGGGCGACGGTGCTTGTGACCATGAACGCGTTGCGCCTGCTCAAGGTCGGGCAAGCTCAGGGTTCCAGAGTTTCGTAAGAGGCCGCCGTCTAATGCTTGCGCGTGCGAACCCCGCCCGGCGCGGCCGGGCGGGGTTGCTGCGAAGGCCTCAGTCGCCGTTCTTGCGGGGCCGCGACCAGATGAGGGTGTAGCCGTCGGCCTCTTCGTCATCGAACAGGTTCGCGTAGATCGGAGCGTTGAAGGAAGGGTCGTCGAGCTTGAGCGAGAGGTAGTCGCGGCCTTCTTCGGAGCGCTTCGACCACGCTGCCCCGATCTCGGCCCGGCCCACATAGACGCGGTGGCTGGGGGCGTTCTCGTTGGAGCGGTTGGTCTCGGCGACGATCCGGACGCCTTTCGTCTGCAAGCTCAGGGTGACGATCTCGCCCTGGAAGTCGCTGCCGACCTTCTTGAAAGAACCGATGTTAGCCATGTCACTTCTCCTTGCTGGTTTCGAGCCCGCGACCACCGCGGCCTCGATGGCGATCGACAGGCCGGGGACGATCGACGACGCACCCGCTCGCGGGCCGGAGCGCAGCGGAGGATGACGGCGGTGAGACTTTCTTGCCTCGCGAGGAATGGGCTTTAGCCCAGGGGAAGAAAGTCGAGCCGACGGCGTTGCGGCTCAGGCGATCGAGGCGCAGCCGGTCTTCGGCCAGATCAGGCCATCACGAGGCCAGGTGCGTCCGTGCTCTGAACAGCATCCTCAGGAGGAGACGTGGCGGATATCGGTTCTCTTGCACAAGATGTCGGCGAGTTCAGGCGTAGAGAAAGAAGCCATGGCGTAGAAAAAGGCGGGATCGATAGCCGGGGACTCGCCGCGACTGAACGCCTTCATCCGTCTTTATGTGAGTGCCGGGAGATCGGTGCTGCGGGCTCTGCGCTTCGATAGGCCGGGGCCGTCCTCGTTTCTCAACCGAGACCCGATGGCGCTGGACCGTGCTTCGCGAACCTGTTCGATGACGAAGAGGCCGGCCTCTCAGCCTTCCCGTGTTGCGGCCGTAAGAACCGGCTGCGGCTCATCCGCATTTGCCCCGCCCGGTCGCAGCGGAAGGGGTTCGGCCAACACCGTCATGCGCGCCCAAGCCGTGCAGCCGATGATGATGGCGCCAACCCAAGCGAAGGTCTCCCGCCAGAACAGCGATGGCATGCCGATCTGCGAGAGCCCCAGCACGGCGTGGTAGCCGGCGATCGCGGCCGGGATGGCGAAGGCCGCTGCAATGGCCGCGCGCAGGGGGATCGGCTTGACGAGCGCAAAAGCGACCTGGCCGACGCCCAGCGTCAACGCGCCCACGACGATGCCGATAAGGAGGGCGCCGAGGACGCCCGCGCCGCTGTGGAAGGCGGCCATGCCGGCGGTGAGGCCGACGAAGAAGGGCAGCGCATAAACCGCAAGGGCGAAGATCAGCCAGCAGAACAGGCCGATCCCAAAAATGCTGAGAATGAGTCCGATGACGAGCATGGCGGCGTCTCCGTGACAAAGCGTGTGACGGTCGCGCCTTCCACCACCACCACGGCGCGATCCGAACTATAACGAAAATTGGCCTCGAATGGGAGAGGAAACCCGTCCCACCAGACATCGGCGGTGTCCGCGACCGTGCCAGGGGCCTGACCCGACCGCAGGAGGAACGATGGCGAGACGCTTAGAAAAGCTTGATTTTCCGGTCTCTCAGGTTCGGCGCTACCTTGAGCCTGGGCCAATCGTGATGGTGTCGTTGCGTCATCGCCGGCGCAAACTATAGCTTTTACCTGGTCTGCAAGAGCCGTGAGTGCGTGATCAATCTCCCGACCACGACGTTGATCGACACCGTGGTCGGCGTTGGCAACACGACGGGCGCTGAGGTCGATAAGTTCGAGAGGTTCGGGCTCACGGCGCAATCGGCAACGCGCGTGAAGGCGCCGCTGATTGTCGAGTGTCACGCAAATTTTGAATGCCGTCTTGTCGATGATGCGCTGGTCGACAAATATAATTTCTTCGTTTTCGAAGTGGTGAAGGCGCATGTCGCCAAGTCGCCGAGGCATCCGGAGACGCTGCATTACACCGGCGATGGGGTATTCATGGTCGCCGGCAAGATCATCAGCCGGCGCCGGCTGTTTCGGCCGGAGCTGCTCGATACCTGATGCCGTAAGTGGCGGCGCTTACGCGCCGCCTTCGTCGTGCTTCCAGACCGGAATGCCGAGCTTGCGTGCCTTGTCGGCGAGGTTGTCCTGGATGCCGGTGCCCGGGAAGTGCAGGACGCCGATCGGCAGGACCGCCAGCATCGCGTCGTTGCGCTTGAACGGAGCCGCCTTCGCGTGCTTCGTCCAGTCCGGCTTGAAGGCGATCTGCGGCACGTTGCGATTGCTTGCCCATTTGGCGGCGATGAGCTCCGCGCCTTTCGGCGACCCGCCATGCAGCAACACCATGTCGGGATGCTTGGCGTGGACCTTGTCGAGTCGATCCCAGATCATGCGATGGTCGTTGAAGTCGAGCCCGCCGGTGAGCGCGATCTTCGGACCAGGCGGCAGCATGACCTCGGTCTCGGCCCGACGCTTCGCAGCCAGAAAGTCGCGGCTGTCGATCATCGCTGCGGTGAGCGCGCGATGATTGATCAGCGATCCTGACCGGGGACGCCAGGGTGTGCCGGTGTGCGTCTCGAAGTGTTCGGCGGCCTGGTCGCGGAAGAGCTCCATGCTGTTGCGGCGCTCGATCAGCGTGATGCCCTCGGCCGTCAGGCGTTCGAGCTCGACCGATTTCACTTCCGAGCCGTTCTGCTCGCGCTGGCTGCGCCGCTGCGCCTGTTCGTTATCGTCGAGTTCCCGCTCGATGCGATCGACGGCGCGGTGGAAGAGATTGACCGTTGACCAGAGCAGATCCTCGAGGTCCGGCTCAAGGCGCGTTTCACCCAGAGTCGAGATCAGGGCGTCGAAGATGTCGACGACGGCGCCGGCCACGACATTGCCTTCGGGAAGCGGCCTCGGGTCGGGTTCGCCCTGGAAGGGACGGTAGCCGTAGAGCTGAAGCTCGTTGAGGACGTGATCGGTCGGGGATGAGCTGTGCGGCGGTTCGAAGTCGATGTCGTCATGGTCGGTCGTCATGGTGAGGTCCTTTGCCGGATCGGCCGCGCCCATCGCGGCCTTCGTGGCGATCACTGGACCGGGAGCGGAACGGGCTTGCACCGCGGCGCCCTCGCGCCGCGGCCGAAGCGCAGCGGAGGACCGAAGGGGCCGGCTATTTTGTCTCGCGCTGTAAAGGCGGCTTCGCCGCCGACGGAAAATAGTCGGCCCTTGAGGTTGCTGGACCGGGGCGCTTCTGGTCCGATCGCCCTCTAGAAGGCCAGGGTGCGGACTCTTTCCGGCTTGCGGGGCCTCACCAGGCCAACCATGGCGACACGCGAACCGTCGCCCTTCACCCCGTCTCGGCGGCGTCAACGTTCATGAAGCGCGCGACGTCCTGCGGGATAAGTTCGATCCGCAAGGCTGCTGCCAGCACGTCGACGCCGATGCCGCGCAGATCCTCGTTGAAGTCGCCCCGCCTCGGGGTCCAGGTGATCGCCTCGACCCCGGCCGAGCGGGCCCGCTCGGTCAACGCGATCGCGGCCCCGTCGCCGGCCGCATCGTTGTCGCGAGCGATATAGAGCCGGCGCAGCGTCGGCGGAAGCAACAAGGCGGCGAGGTGATTGGCCGAGAGCGCAGCGGCCATCGGCAAGGTCGGCAACACGCAGCGCAGCGACAGCATGGTCTCAATGCCTTCGCCGGCCGCGAGCACATCGGTGGCCACACCGAAACGGACGGCGTTGCCGAGAAGATCGCCCATCGCGCGCCGTGGCGTATCGATCGGCGCCTTGCCGAGACGGACGAGATCGAAGCCGGCGGGATTGAGCCAGGTGCGGTGCGCGCCGGTGATGCGCCCATCAAGGTCGGTCACACGTGCGATCATCGCTGGCCAAATTTCGGTCGGCGAGTAATCATCCGGGCGATAGTAGCAGCGCGGGTGGAATCGCAACGCGCCGGCTTCGTGCAAAGGCGTAATGCCGCGATTACGGAGATACGTCTCTGCGAGTGTGCGCATCATCGGCTGCGACATCGCAAAGAGCCGCCGTGCGGCCTCCGGCGAGCCAGTCTGCGCAGGTGGTCTGGCCGAGTTTGGCGAAGGCTCCTGTTCGCTGCGCGGCAGGTTCAAGAAGCGGCGCGCTTCGTCAGCAACATCGTGGAAGTCGACGAGGCCGCAGCTCTCGCGGATGATGTCGAGGAGATCGCCGTGTTCGCCTGTTGCGGCATCGGTCCACTTGCCGGCTGGTCCTTTCGATGACTCCTTCAACCGAACGAACATCGATCGACCGGGTGTGTTGCGGGCATCGCCAACCTGCCAATAACGACCTTCGCGGCGGCCATTGGAAAGATAGTGACGGCACACCGTCTCCGCGTCGCGCGCGAGCCGGCGTGCCAGGTCGGAAGCGTCGCGCGGCATCACGCGGCCTCCCGTTCGCCGACGCGCTCGACCGGATAGCGATCGAGCACGCGATTGAGTGTTTCGACGCCGCTCGCATCGGTCGGCACGAACATACGCAGCTTCCAGGAAATGATCTCGTGGAAGAGGCCATAGGCTTTCAGCCGGTCGCGCATCGTGTCGTCGAATCCCGACAGCTCGATGCGGTTGGCGCCCATGACGCGAACACGGCGAAGCTGCAGGCCCTCGGCGAGGTCGAGGATGGTTCGCCCCTCCATCAGCGCGCCGAACGCCATGTCAGGCGTCAGGGTCGGCGTGTCGGCCGCCAGCGCGTTCGCCGCCCAGGCGGCCGAAACCTTGCGGCCAATGATGCGCTCACCCGTATCGGTCTGGAGCCGGTAAACCCGGGTCGACTCGTTCGGCAGCCGCTTCCAGATCGGGAGGAGCAAGCCTGCCACCACATGGATGGTGCTGTCGGTGAAATCGGGAACTTCGCCGAGTTCGACGTGCCAAGCCTCCGCGAAGCGCTCACGGTTGGCCTCCATCCAATGGCTTTCCGCCATTGTCTTCAGCGGAAGGCTGTGATGCTCCATCGGCCGGATCAGCCGTACCCGCCGTTCGATCTCGCCGTCGTCGAGCATGAGGCTCGGCGCCGGGACCTGAACGGCGGCGCGTCCCGACCGCTCGTTGATCAAGAGCACCGCGCGCGGATCGGAGAGACGATCGAAGGCTTCCGCCAGCGTCACCGGAAGGTTGCGTCTGCGGTCGGTGATGGTGAGCAACCGCGTCTCGGCGCCGGTCGCGGGATGGCTGTAAATGACGCTTCGATCCGTGATGACGAAGCTCTCGGCGCGCAGCGTCTCTAGGCCCGCGTCATAGCTGCCGGATGCGATCGCCCCTTCGATGCGGGCGGTGAGCAACTGTTCGAACGCGGTGAAGAGGACGTTCTGCAGGTCGATGGTCAGCGCCAGCAGACGATTGAGGAAGGTGGTAATCGGCGGCAGTTCGTCCTTGATGCCGTTCGCATCCATCAGCTTCAGACCCGTGGAATCCTCGAAGGTCTGAAGCGAGCAGCCTTCGACCTTGCCACGCGCCAGCAGCATGTAGAGCTGACGGAGCGCATCGCGGCCGTAATGACTTTCGAGATTGTCTTCAGGCCGGAACAGGTTCTGGCCGCCGGTCTGACGCTGTCCGCGCGTGATCGCTCCGAGCGTATCGAGACGGCGGGCGATCGTGCTCAGGAAACGCTTTTCGGCCTTCACATTGGTCGCGATCGGGCGGAAGAGCGGTGGCTGCGCCTGGTTGGTGCGGTTCGTGCGACCCAGGCCTTGGATGGCGGCGTCCGCCTTCCATCCGGGTTCGAGGAGGTAGTGAACCCTCAGCCGGTGGTTCCGCGCCGACAGTTCGGCGTGGTAGGAGCGCCCCGTGCCGCCGGCCTCGGAGAACACCAGAATGCGCTTGGCGTCGTCCATGAAAGCCGCGGTTTCTGCAAGGTTCGCCGAAGCCGCGCGGTTCTCGACCATCAGCCGATCGCCCTTGCGGATGACGCGGCGCGAGCGTCCTGTCACTTCGGCGACCATGTCCGTGCCAAAGCGCTGCACGATCTGATCGAGCGCGCCGGGCACAGGCGGCAACGAGGCGAGCTTCTCGATCAGCCGGTCGCGGCGGGTAACCGCTTCGCGGCTTTCGACCGGCTGGCCGTCGCGAAAGACCGGCCGCGACGAGAGATTGCCTTCCGAGTCGGTGAAGGGCTCGTAGAGCTGCACCGGAAAGGAGTGGGCAAGATAGTCCAACACATACTCGCGCGGTGTGATGTCGACCTGGACGTCGCCCCAATCCTCAGTCGGGATCTCCGCGAGCCGGCGCTCCATCAGCGCTTCGCCGGTCGAGACGATCTGGACCACGGATGCGTGGCCGGCCTCGAGATCGCGCTCTATCGAGCGGACCAGCGAGGGCGTCTTCATCGAGGTGAGCAGGTGGCCGAAGAAGCGCTGCTTGGCCGACTCGAACGCCGAGCGCGCAGCGGATTTCGCCTGCGCGTTCAGCGTGCCGCTGTCACCGGTGATGTTGGCGGCCTGCATCGCGGCATCGAGGTTGTTGTGGATGATCGAGAAAGCGCCGGCATAGGTATCGTAGATGCGGATTTGCTCCGGCGTGAGCTCGTGTTCGATCAACTCGTATTCGACGCCCTCATAGGAGAGCGAACGGGCGGCATAGAGGCCGAGTGCGCGAAGGTCGCGCGCCAGGACCTCCATCGCCGCGACACCACCGTCTTCGATCGCCTCGACAAACTCGGCGCGTGTCGCGAACGGAAAGTCCTCACCGCCCCAGAGGCCAAGGCGCTGGGCATATGCAAGATTGTGAACGGTGGTGGCGCCTGTCGCGGAGACGTAGACAACCCGCGCATTCGGCAGCGCGTGCTGCAGCCGTAGGCCGGCGCGCCCCTGCTGCGAGGGTGCCTGGTCGCCGCGTTCGCCCTTGCCGCCCGCGGCATTCTGCATGGCATGAGACTCGTCGAAAATGATCACTCCGTCGAAATCGGCCCCCAACCATTCGACGATCTGCCGGACACGCGAAAGCTTCTCGCCGCGCTCATCGGTGCGTAGCGTCGCGTAGGTCGTAAATAGGATGCCTTCGGCGAGGCGGATCGGCGTGCCCTGGCGGAATCGAGAGAGCGGCGTGACGAGCAGACGTTCCATGCCGAGCGCCGACCAGTCGCGCTGCGCATCCTCGATCAGCTTGTCGGACTTGCTGATCCACAGCGCATGCCGACGACCCTTCAGCCAGTTGTCGAGCAGGATGCCGGCGACTTGGCGGCCCTTGCCGGCGCCGGTGCCATCGCCGAGGAACCAGCCGCGACGGAAGCGTACGGCCGTCTCGGCGTCGTCGCGTGCGGCGGTGACGAGATCGAAGGTTTCGTTCACGGTCCATGCGCCGGCGAGGAAATCGCCGTGCGCTTCGCCGGCGTAAATGACGCTCTCGAGCTGCGCGTCGGATAGCAGGCCGCCCGTGACGAGGTTCACTGGAAGATGCGGCCTATAGGAGGGCTTCGGCGGTGCAACCGACGCCATCGCGGCCGATTGCACGAGTTTGGTCGGATGCGCCTGCGAGCCGGGAATACGGATCGACTGCAATCCGTATTCTTCATAAAGCGCATCGGTGAGGCGGGCGCCCTCGGGCGGCGCCCATTCGAGGATCTCGTAGGAAAGCTCAACGCCTGCAGGCTCCGTAAGCGCGGCGGCCGGTTGCCGCGAGGCGGCGCGGGCGAGATAGCCGCGAACGCTGCGAGGCGTGGCGACGCCGACGGCGGTCGGCGCGGCGAGTGATGTGGCGACCGGGCGGCGCGGGGGAACATGCTTGGTGATCCAGCCGAGCAGCGTGGCGACGTCCGGCGCGATGCCGGCGGACGCCGGAAACTGAGCCGGATCGGACGCGGGCATCTTGTCGATGACCATCAGCCGCGTGTCGATTGTCGTGCCATGCTTCGCGTAGACTGCGCCGTCGACCGCCGCAGTGAAGACGACAGTGCCGCGCTCCTGCAGACGGACGAAGGCGTCGCGCCACGCCGGCGTTTCCGGGCCGAAGTTCGCGCCGGTGATCGCGACAAGCCGCCCGCCGTCGGCGAGACGTGCCAACGCCGAGGCCACATGGCGGTAGGCGGCATCTGCCATCCGGCCACTGACATTCGCCATCGCCGAGAATGGCGGGTTCATCAGGACGACGGTCGGATCGATCGTGGAGCCAAGATGATCGTCGATCTGCGCAGCATCGAACCGCGTCACGGGGACGGCCGGAAAGAGGGAGGAGAGCAACGCGGCGCGGGCCTCGGCCAACTCGTTGAGTGCGAGCGCGCCGCCGGCGATTTCCGCCAGAATGGCGAGAAGGCCGGTGCCTGCTGATGGTTCAAGCACGCGGTCGCCAGGTGTGATGGCGGCGGCACAGAGCGCGGCGAGGCCGAGCGGGATCGGCGTCGAGAATTGCTGGAGCGCCTGGCTCTCCTCTGACCGCCGCGTATGGGTGGGAAGAAGGCTCACGAGCTTCACGAACTGCGGCAGCGCTGCCGACGCAGAACCGGCTTTACGGAAAATCGGCTTGCCGTATTTGCGCAGAAACAGGACGGATGCTGCCTCGCAGGCGTCATAGGCCGTCTTCCAGTCCCAGGCGCCGGACGCGTCGGAGCGGCCGAGGGCTTGCTCCATCGCCGCACGCAAAATGGCGGCGTCGACGCGCCGGCCTTGCTCAAGGTGGGGAAGAAGAAGCTGCGCGGCCTCGGCGAGGCGTGGCGCAGGAGCTACCGTGGGAGTGCACGGGATTGGCGCGGCCGTCGGCTCGGCCGCTGCGGAAGGATGCGACATGGGAAGGGACCTCGGGAGAGCGGGACACGGGTGAGCCGGCCGGCGCTCTCTCTGGTCCGCACCGGCTCAAACCCGTTCCGGCCACACTCTCCCTCTCGTCATGCCGCCGGCCTTGACGCCGCGCGACCAGGCGATCCGCGCTTCGCGTGTCGCGTTCGCGAGCCGCAGCAAGAGATCGCCGTGGCATGGTCGCGGCGCGCAGAAGCAGACGAGATCGCAGCCGCGAAGCTCGTCGAGCGCGCGCAGGAGATGATGCTGGTCTGCGAGCCAGCGCTCGTACTTCGCGATAACGGCGGCGCGGTCGCCGTCGGGGCCAATTCGGAAAGGATTGCCCCATTTCGAGCCGCGCCCGACATAGACGGCGCTCGCCGGCACGCCTGCGTGATGCTTGTCGAGAACCCTGCACATTGTCGACCGCCTCCTGATCTCCGTTGCGACGGGGCTGGCGACCGGGATGCGGTGAAGGCTTGGCGGTCACGCATCGCGCGCGATGCGGAAACGGCTTGCCCGTTGACCGACGAGCCGCCGCGTCCAGACAGGTCACGACGCGGGGCGTCAGGAGGCTGATTCGTCCGATAGGTTCTCAGACGGCGGCACATAGGCGTCGTAGGGATTGCCATCGGCCAGGTGGCCAAAGGGCGTGAACAGGAAATCCGCGCCATCGCGTCCGACGGCGCAGATGACGTAACGGGTCTCGCCGGTCGCTGCATCGGCACATTCCATGAGGGCGAGGTTGCCGTCTGCCGCAGCGTGGAGCAGCGTCTGAAAGTTGGCGCGCGCGTGATCGGGAATGCTCATCGCGCACCGCGCTTTCCGCGGCCCGGCGACAAAGTCCGCGCGAGCCAGCCGCGCGTGTCGGTCCATGCGATCGTCTCGCGGGTGGCGAGATCGAGACAATGGGCCCCGCCGCTGAAGGCGTCGATGCAGGGCCGGGAGCATGTGTTGGCCCATTGAAAACCCCAGCGACCCTTGAGATCGAAGATCTCCGCACAACGAAGGACGAAGGTGATGACTGTTTGCGGATCGCCCGTGACATCATCACGGATCCACAGCGCGGCGCCGCCGTGTTCGGGCTGGATGGAGAGCAGAAAAGCATCCGAGGGCGGGTCTTCCCGGGCGTTCTCTTCCATCAGCGCATTATAGAGTTCGAGCGCGCGCGCCGCGTTGTCGGGCGTGTCGACATCGAGCACGCATGAGAAGTGCGTGAAGAAATCAGCCATGATGGCCTCCTGAAACGAAATCGCCCAGCGCGATGGCCGGGCGGAGGGAATTCGATGGAGAGAAGTAAGCGGGGCGACTCATGCCGCCCCGCTCCTGGGCATTACTCGGCGGCGATCACGACTGGCGCGTCGGTCTCGTCTTCGCCGGCGTTGTCTTCACCGTCGGCGAGAAAGGCGGGCAGTGCTTCCTCTTCGCCGCCGTTGGCGTCGGCATCGCCGATGTCGGCAGTCGTCGCTTCGGAAGACCGGAGCGGCTCGGGCAGCCAGCCGGTGCCGTTGAGCAGCCGTTCGGCCTCCTTCGCCATGTCCGCCTTCTTCAGATGGTCGATGAGCTGCGCCGACTGCTCGCCGTTCGCCTCGCGCACCGCTTCAAGGATACGAGGCTTGGTGACGCGGCCGAGATAATTCTCGACCGTTGGACGCCAACCGGCGTCGACCATGTCGAGCCCGACGGCCCGTGCGAGGCGGTCAGCCTGGGCGAGACGATGTTGGACGCCGTGAACGGAGAGACCGGGACCGCCATAGCGATCGCCTTTCTCGTAGAGCGCGTTGACGCCGAAGGAAACGCAGTGCGCGAGCAGTGCGGCCCGGCTGGCGTCGTCCAGTGCGGCGAGCCAATCCCAGAGCGCGGCTTCATCCTTCGGCATGTCGGCCTTCCAGGCATCGTGCCGTTCGGTGACCGCCTTGGCGGATGGGCTCTCCTTGAGGTCGGCAGACTGGATCGAGAAGAACACGTGCCGCACCGACGCTTCGAGACAGTTGCCTGTCGCTGTGTGCTGGAAGGCGTCGAGGCAGAGTTTGTGCAGGAGCGCCGTCATCGCGACATGCGGATTGTTCGCCACGGCATCCCGCAGCGCCAGCGTGCGGTACGCGGTCAGTTCGCTAAGCAGCCGATCCGGCAACGGCTTAACGACGTCGTCCTCATCGTCTTCCGGCTCGGCCTGGCCGATGGTGATGACGACACGCTGAACCGGCGACGTGTCGTTGTCGATTCCAACCTGCTCGAGATCGTCGCGGTCTTCCTGACCGGGCTCGACGACTGGAGCTTCATCCTCGGGGCGAACATAGCCACGATCGACCTGGATCTGGCCGTCGTGAGCGATGCTGACAAACACCCCAGCCCGGGAGATGTCGGCCGGATCGAAGATGTGCGGTCGCGACTCGAACGCCTCAAGCGCGGTTTCGATCTCGCTGAGGCGCTGGTCGACCTCGTCGGGCAGTTCGTCGGCATCTTCGTATTGCGCCTGAAGCTGATCGAACTCGGTGCGCAGCGCTTCACGCGTGGCACGTTCGTCGTCGGTGAGATCGGCCGGTATGCCGTCGAGCTCGCGCAGGCCGTGGTCGTGACCGTAGGGAAAGTCAACTGCGACCTCGATCCATTTCCAGCCCTCGGCGGCGATACGTTCCGCGTCGGTCCTCAGTTTTTCGGCGACAAGGGTTTCGAGAAGCCCGATATTTTCAAGCCAGCCACCGTCGTCCTGCTGGAAGAGATCGCGCATGACGACACCGCCCGCGTTTTCGTAGGCGTCGATGCCGACGAACAGCACGCGGCGATCCGATGCGCGGACGGTTTTCTCCGTCAGCATGCGCCGGATCTGATAAGGCTCCTGGCTGTAGGACCGCTGGAGCGCGTCCCAGACCTGGAGCTGGCGCGCATGGTCCGTTGTCACGGTGAACGCCATGAGCTGCTCGAGCGACATGCCGTCCTCGGCATAGATGTCGAGAAGCTTCTCCGACACCGCGGCGATGCGCAGGCGCTGCTTGACGACATTGACGCCGACGAAATAGGCGGCCGCGATGTCTTCGTCGCATAGGCCCTTGTCGCGCAGGGTCTGGAAGGCGCGGAATTGATCGAGCGGGTGTAGCGGCACGCGCTGGACGTTCTCAGCCAGCGAGTCGTCCTCGGCGAGGATCTTGGTGGAGGGATCGCGGACCACGCAGGGCACGGGCGCGGTCTTGGTAAGGCGCTTCTGCTTGACGAGGAGCTGCAACGCCTGGAAGCGCCGCCCACCGGCAGGCACTTCGAACATACCTGTCTCGACGCCCTCCGCATCAAGAACCGGGCGGACATTGAGGCTCTGGAGCAGGCAGCCGCGACGGGCGATATCCGCCGCGAGATCCTCGATCGAGACGCCGGCCTTCACGCGCCGGACATTCGACTGGGAGAGGATGAGCTTGTTGAGGGGGATGTCGCGCGAGGACGACAGGGTGATCTTCTGAACGGCACTGGCCATCGGGACTTACTCCGCGACGGGCGCCGAAAGACTCTCTCTCGGCTTTCAACCCGCCGCGAAGACCGGCGCAGCCCTCTTCCTCTTATGGGTTTTCGCCCCGGACATTGCCGCAGCCTTCCCGGCCAGACCCAAGTCTCACCGCCGATGACCGTCGTCGGGAACAGTCATTTTGCCTCGACGTGCGTATGCCGATGATGCAGGTCGGGGTAGTGGGCGTGACCGTGCCGCAAGGGCGCGTGCCGATGCCAATGCGAATGCGGTTCTGTTACCAGACCGTCATGCTCATGTTGGTGGTGCTCGTCGTGCACGTGCACATGCTCGTGCGCTAGGGCATCGTGTAGATGCTCATGCTCATGCCGCTCCGCGAGATGAAGCCAGAGCCCCACCATCATCAGCATTCCGGCGGCGATCAATTGGATCGTCAAAGGTTCGCCTAGCAGCACCACGGCGATAATCGCCCCAATGAAAGGCGCTAGCGAGAAGTAGGCGCCGGTGCGTGCGGCTCCGAGGTTGCGAAGCGCAAGCATGAAAAGAACGAGGCTTACACCGACGCCGAGGAAGCCGACGGCGGCCGCGGCCGCGATCGTGGTCGGCGTCGGCAGATGCGCGCCAAGCACCATCGCCAAGGCGACGTTCGCACTGCCGGCCGCGATACCCTTGATGGCCGCCGTGATCACCGGATCGGCCGAAGACAGTTTGCGCGTCAGATTATTGTCGATGCCCCACGCTAGGCACGCGGCGGCGATAAAGGCACCGCCCGCGTCGATGCGTATACCTGTTCCATTCCACGCGAGGATCGCCGCTCCCGCAAGGATGGCGAAGGCGCCCAGCATTAGCCGCCGATCCGCGTTTTCCCGGAACACGACCCACGCGATCGCCATGGTCGCGAGCCCTTCCAAGTTCAGTAGTAGGGACCCGGAGGCGGCGGACGTACGCGCCAACCCCAACATCAAGAGGAGCGGTCCGGCTACCCCGCCGCATAGGACGACGGCCGCGAGCCAGGGGAGGTCATGGCGCCGTAGGGGCGTCTCCGGAACCGGTGCGCCGAAGGCTGCTCTGCTGGCGATGATGGCCACCAGACCGATGCCGGCCCCGAGATAGAGCAATCCGGCGAGGAGCTGTGGCGGCATCGAGCCGAGCAAGAGCTTCGCGAATGGCGCCGAGGCACCGAAGAGCACTGCCGATATGAGCGCCAGTGGCACGCCTGGCCAGAGGGGAGAGCGCGACTGTGTCATGGCGCAAGCTTAGCAGAATAGAGGTGTGTCCACCGCCCTCTTCGCTGCATCCACGGCGGGACTGTCTTGTCTGAGCACGTGACGGGGATGACTTACAACTCGATCTGCCGCGCGATTTCCACGACGCGGTCGGGCGGCAAGCTGAAGCGATCAACCACCTTTACGGCATTGCGATAGAGAAACGCGAACACTGGAAGACGCCAATGCGCAAACAGCGAGCTTCCGGCCCTTGCAACGATAAGATCGCGTGTCGCGAAATAAATGGCGTGATCGAGATCGATCGACGGATCGAGACCCTTAACCCGCTTCAGAGCGGCGGTGAGGTCTGGTATTTCGACGAAGCCAAAGCGCATCGTCACGCGCCAGATACCGTCGGCAATCTTTTCGACGCCACAGCGCTCCTCATCATCGATGCGCGGCGATTCCTCGAACAGAATCGTCAAGGCGATCACCGACTGATGGAGGGCGCCCATGTGTTTGACGTGGTCGATCAGCAGCGGCGGGATTTTCTGATAGGTCCGGGTCAGGAAGATCGCCGTGCCGGGGACACGGGCCACCTTGCCGGCGGCCAAGTCAGCGACAAATTTCTCGGGTGCTTCCGACGCATGCGCCAGGCTCTCGCGAACCGCATCGATCCCCGACCGCCAGGTCAACATCAGGAAGAAGACGAGCGCGCCGAAGGTCAGGGGCAGCCAGCCGCCTTCGGCGATCTTCAGCAGATTGGCGCCAAAGAATCCGACATCGACGATCAGGAAGAGTCCGGCGATTAGGATCGAAACCGCGAGCGGCCAACGCCATGTTTTCCGCATAGCCGTGAAGAGCAGGCAGGTGGTCAGCAGCATCGTTGTCGACACCGCCGTGCCGTAGGCGCCGGCAAGCCTGTCGGAACTGCCGAAGGCGATGGTGATCCCGATGGTCGCCACCATCATCATCCAGTTTACGACGGGCACGTAGATCTGGCCGTAAACCTTGTCGGACGTCTGGCGAATATGAAAGCCGGGCAGCCAGCCAAGTTGCATCGCCTGCCGTGTCATCGAGAACGAACCCGTGATGATCGACTGGCTGGCGATGATGGTGGCAATCGTCGCCAGGAACACAAGCGGATAGACCCCCCATGTGGGGCAAAGCTGAAAGAACGGATTGCCTTCGATCGTACCCTTCTGGATGAGCAAGGCGGTCTGTCCGGCGTAGCTGAGCAGCAGCGACGGCAGCACGATCGCGTACCAGGACAGGCGTATGGGGCCGGGCCCGAAGTGTCCCATGTCGGCGTAAAGCGCCTCGCCCCCGGTGATGCAGAGGAAGACGCCGCCGAGCACCAGCATCCCGTTTCCTCCGCTATGGGCCAGGAAGCCGATTGCGTGACGCGGATCAAGGGCGGTGAGGACGCTGGGATTGCGAACGATCCCGGTGAGCCCGAGGACCGCGATAACGAGAAACCAGAGCAGCATGATCGGGCCGAAGGCGGCGCCAATTCTAGCCGTGCCGAACCGCTGGGCTGCGAAGAAGACAATCAGGATGGCGACGGCCGCCGGCATGACGAAGGGCTTGAGCGAACTCGTCACGACATTGACGCCTTCGAGCGCGCTGAGCACCGAGATGGCCGGCGTGATGACGCCGTCGCCATAGAGCAAGGCCGCGCCGAGCAGGCCCATGACGGCCAGGATTTTGGCGGTCCCTTTGAATCTGTTGGCGCCGACCAGCGACATCAGGGCAAGGATTCCGCCTTCCCCATGGTTGTCGGCGCGCATGACGAACAGACAATACTTGATCGAAATGGTGATGATCAGGGTCCAGACGAGCAGCGACAGGATGCCTAGCGCGCTGGCGGTCGTGAAATGTCCGCCGGTTGCCTGGACGACGGTCTGGAGAGTGTAGAGCGGGCTGGTGCCGAGATCGCCATAGACGATGCCTAGCGCGCCGAGCGCCGCCCAATGCTGGCGTTCGCGGGTGCATGTGGATGCGTCCTGGGCGACAGTGGGGGTCATGAGTCATTCATGTAGGGCGGTGGCCCGCAGCATGGAGGAAGACGAGGATGGTCGTCTCGTTAGACTGGAATCCGTGGGTGTCGGACATCATCCCAGTCGGCGTTGCGGCGAGCCACTTGCCCCCTCGCGCCGGGCCCAGTCCTGCGGGATGGCGGCTTCCAGAGCGTCGTCTACGGTCACCAACCCCAGCAATTTTCCCTCGGCGTCAACGACCGGCAAGCTCAACAAGTTGAAGTCGGCCATCCGCGTGGTCACCGCAATGATGTCGTCATCAGGCGATGCGACGATTGCGCGCGCGTCGACTGCGTCGCGAAGGAATGTCGAGGGACTAAGTTGCAGGGCGCGCACCACGCTTAGCGTTCCGGCCAAGGCGCCGTCCGCATTCAGGCTGTGAATCGTCACCAAGGCCTCGGGCTGCACGGTTGTCAGTGTTCGCAGTTGCTCAAGCGCATCGCCGATCGTGCGATCCTCCGGCACGGCGAGGAAATCGGCGCCCATCAGGCCGCCCGCCGTCGCCGAATTAAAGCCGAGCAGCATGCTGACCTTCATCTTCGTCGCCGTCGGGAGACGATCGAGCACGTTCTGCCGGCGTTCCTGCGGCAACTCCATGATCGCGTCGGCCGCATCGTCGGCGCGCATGCGCGACAATACGTCGGCCACCTCGTCGTCGTTGCGCGATTTCAGCAGTTGTGCCTGCTTGTCATCGTCCAACTCCTCGAAGACATTGGCTTCCAGGCTGGGATCCGTATGCACCAAAGCCAGCAAGACATCCTGCTCTTGGCTCGGAGCGCGTTCAATAATATCGGCGATCTGAGCCGGCTTCAGCGCCTCGATGCGGCCGAGCGATGATGTAGACCTGGCCTGCGCTGCGTCGCGGGTGAGCGGCAGGAAGTCGTGCCAGTCCCGGGCCGGGTGGTGCTCATGCGAGCCGAAGTGCAGCCAGCTATGCTTGTGCACGTCCACGCTGACCACGCGCCAACCCGACGGGGTTGCGTCGAAGCGCACGTCGTGCGCCTTGACCAACACGCCGCGCGGCAGATCGACCAGACGCCGGCCGAGCATCTCGGCCTTCAGCAGCGTTTCCCCAGCCTCTTGTGAGAAGGGTCGTCGTTCTCCCGCCGCGATCCGCACAGCGCCATCGGGCTTGATCTCGATAACGTCCGCCATCGGCACGAAGACCGGGCCGCTGCCGACCAGGAGGCCCTTCAGCAGTGGATAGTCATTGTCCCGCAAGACGGCGACAACGTCTTCCAGGCGGCCGGCCGGGGCGCCGTTGGCGTCCACGACGCCATGCTTGAACATGGAGACCAGGGAGACCGTCTCGTGGACGGGCGCATGCGGGGCATCGGTGGCGTTAGGAGTCATGGCAAACCTCTTCAACAGGATGAGCCCGGTGGAATGCCTTGGCCAGAAGGCTGGTGACGGCAGGGTCAGTGGCCAAGGGCAACCTCCACGACACGAACGATCACCAGGATCATCGCGATCAACAGATAGGTGCGGAGGACAGTCAGACCGATCCGCACCTCGGCGGAGAGCTGCGGCGCCTTAAGGAGCGCCAGCGGGGCCATCCGCCAGGTAGCGCGGAGGCTGGTGTCGACGGCGACCTTGGGCGCCGCGGGATGCAGGCGCCGGTAGGTGAAGAAAGCTGCGGCGCTGACCGCGGAAACCGCTGCGCCGATCTCCAGGATCAGGATGATGGTTTGGGCGCTGATGTCGGGGAACAGCACGCTGGCGGTCAGCACCAGGGACAGCACGACCAAGACGGCGATGACTGCGGATGTGAAGAGGTTGGCGAAGAGTCCATTTACCCACGGACCCACCACCTCGGTGTCGTTGCAGAGGAGCAGCAGGAACACTGTCGCCGAGGGCAACAGAACGCCGGCCAACACTTGCACACCGACGGTCAGCAGGCCTAGCGGACTACCGGGGACCAGAACGACAATCGCCGATACGAACAGGATACCGGCAAAGACGGCGTAGAAGCCCTTCGCATCGGAGATCTTACGATGCAGCGAGTGCTTCAGCCCCAGCACGTCGCCCAGGGCATAAGAGGTCGCAAGCCCCACAGCCGCGGCGCCGATGATCGAGGCGTCAATCAGGGCCAGTGCGAAGAGCACGCCGGCGACGTGGCCAACATACTTCTGCAGCCCCTGGGCGACCCCTTCGGCGTCGGTGAAATTGCCGAATTCCGGGTGGCCGGCGAAGGTCGCGGCGGTGAAGGCGATGATCGCCGCAGCGCCTATGATCACGATGGCGATGCCGATCCAGAGGTCGGTGCGCTCATAGTTCATGAAGCGCGGCGTGATGCGCTTGTCGATCAGGTACGACTGCTGGAAGAAGAGCTGCCAGGGCGCGATGGTGGTGCCGATGATGGCGATGATCAGCAGCACCACGGCCGACAGGTCCGAGCCCTTCGGCAGGCCGGGAACGACGAAATCGTGCAGCATCTGTCCGCCGCTTGGGTGAGCCATCACAAAGATCGGCACGAGCAGGAGCGATCCCGCCACCAGCGCCATGCAGACTTGCTCAAAACGCTTGAACGACCCTGTGCTGGCTGCGGCGACAATCAGTACCGCGGAGATCGGCACGCCGAACATCTTCGGGATACCCAGATAATCCATGCCCAGACTGATGCCGATGAACTCGGTGACGATGGTGAGGGCGTTCAGGATGAAGAGGTCGATGACGCTGAAGGCGCCCCAGAACTTGCCGAAGCGTTCGAGAATGAGCCGCGCGTGACCGACGCCGGTCACCACGCCGAGCCGCAGCACCATCTCCTGATTGACGTAGAGCACAGGTACGAGAACCAGCAGTACCCATAACAGGCGCGTGCCATAGACTTGGCCAGCCTGCGTGTAGGTGCCGAAGGCGCCGGCATCGTTGTCGCCGACCATGACGATCAGACCCGGCCCAATGATAGCCAGTAGGGTCGTGAGGCGGGCTTTGAGGCTCGCGCGCGGCAGTTCGTCGCCGCGTTGGATCGAGCCGAATGCGCCCTTGATGTCGCCGATATGCGCTTCATCGAGCACTGCGGCGCGCGCGTGATTGTCGCGTTGATTTTCCGGGTCTGCCAGCACGAGGAGCGCCTTCCCAATGGGCGTTGATGTATGGGGTTAGGGATCGACGGCGAGCGACCGTGGCGCCCGACGCATGGAGCGCAGCGCTCAGTTTGGTTGTTGGCGCCACCCGCACCCGAGACGCCGGCGCGCCAGTGCGAGACGCGGGCGGATATCCGATGAGCTGGCGCCGCGCGGGCGTGCGCTGAAAAATTGGTAGGTCATTCCTGCCTCCTGATGCCTGGCTCAGGAGGCGGCACGCATCAAAGCAGCGCGAAGTGGTTCGCGCGGCTCTCGACAATCGTGTCGTCGCCCTGAGCGTGGCCGAGCCGGCGAGAGACGAGTGCAGACGTTGAGCGTCTGCTGTCGCAATCGTCGGCCTGACCGCTAGGTCGCGGGTTCATAGCGATCCCTTGATGTGCCAATGAAAAATCCAGCCTTTGCAAGGCTGGATTCCGGAGCGTGAATTATTGCTGGTCTTCAATGCGCGCCGCGGGTTTGATACATACCCATAGGGGTATATTGCAACTATACCCGGGTATAGAAATGATCGATCGCGGCGCTGCTTTCGAAGCGGGCCGCGCGCCCGGGGATAGGCTCGCGTCCTTGACGGGCGGCAGCCGTGGGCCGCGATGGAGAGGCGTCGGTGAGACGCGGCAAGCCAATTTGAAGCTGCGTCTTGTCGACCTATTGTGGTGAGGATGTCTCACGCGAGCAGATCTCGGCGGTTTGTGTTTGTCCACGGTGCTTGGCACGGCGGTTGGTGTTGGGCGACGGTTCGACAACTTGTTGATGATCGAGGTCACAGAACTTGGGCGCCGACACTATCCGGCATGGCAATCGACGAGCCTTGCGCTCACGTCGATCTCGATGCCCATATCGAGGACGTGCACAATCTCATAATTCGAGAGGACATTCGCGATGTAACGCTGGTGGGCCACAGCTATGGAGGGCTTGTGATTACAGGGGTGGCAAACCGTGTGCCGGATAGGATAGAGCGGATCGTGTATCTCGACGCCTTTGTGGGCGCGAATGGGCGATCCTTCGCCGATCTCGCGCCGATACATGATGTCGAAGCGCTGGTCGTCGAGGACCGCATCGCTCCGATGATCTCTATCGAGAAACTTGGATCGTTCGATAGCGAGATGGCAGTGATCTTGGCCAGTCGTTTGGTGGGGCAACCGTGGCGCACGTTTGCGCAATCGCTCCACTTCTCTGCGAGGGCTCTCAACCGTTTGCCAAGGGCGTACATTCGGACTTCAGATCTCATTCCCGAACAGGCGGAGCACGCCATGGCTCTTGGGATTGAGATGATTGACGCACGGCCGGCGGGACATGACGCGATGCTCACGGAGCCCGCCAAGATTGCGATGCTGCTGGAGCAAATCGAGGGGCTTCCTGTACATCGGGCGGAGGAATGAGGTTGGCCGTGGAAGAGAAATACCTCAGCGCAGCAACGCGCCTCCCGGCACAGGATCTCGACCGCGCGCGACGATGGTATCTGGAAAAGCTGGGCCTGAGGCCAACGGAGGAACGCCCCGGTGGCCTGCGCTATTGTATCGGTGCGGGTGAGTTTTCGATATTCCTCTCAAGCGGCCGATCGGCCGGAGACTTTACACAGCTCGCGATCACCGTTGATGACGTCCGCCCCGTCGTCGATGAGCTCAAGCGTCGTGGCGTCAACTTTCTCGAGTATGAAAGCGGCCGGCTAAAGACCATCGATGGCATAGCGCATGTCGCCGGCAACTATCCCAGCAAGGGATCAGCGGAACTTGGCTGCTGGTTTCACGACAGTGAGGGGAATTTGATAAGTCTTGGGCAGTCCTTGAAAGAGGCTATGACGTAGGATGACATTTCGCCATCGAAAGCGCTTCAAGGGTCCCAGAGCATTCGCGCTCGAGGCGCTTTTTGCGAGGCGGGCCGCGCGCGTGCTCGTACAGCGTTAGCCGTTGCCGTGACGGACGAACATCAGCCGTCCTCTTGCTTGGACCGATGGACGGCGTGAAGTACGCGCTCGGCTTCCCGGATGCTGCCGGTTCGCCGCGCCGTTTCGGCCCAGACCGAGATCGGAAACAGTCCCTCGAAGAGAATGTCGCGTTCGATGCTGAGACCGAGCGGAAGCCGGACCGCGATCATCTCGGCGAGGCTGAACGAGCCCAGCTCGGGCTCACCGAGATCGGCGAGGCCGAACAGGGTGTCGCCGTCCTCGTCAAGCTCGGTCGCGAGCCAGACGCCTTCGCCGAGCGGGTTGAAACACTTGACGACAGGAACGTGGTCGACGTCGCGATCACGGCCGTTGGCGAGGAGTTGCTCGCGCAGCTCGGGCGTGAGGAGGATCATGCCGCCCTCCTGTCAGTCGAAGGCTCCGCCTGCAGCTCGGTGCTGTCGGCCGGCACCAGACCGAGCAACCAATCCGCCGCCTTGCTTGCCTGGGACGCGGCACGGACGATGGCGCGATTGTCTTCGCGCAGCACTTCGAGCCACGAACCGATGTAATCGGCGTGCCGCACGGTCGGTATGATGCCGAGCGATGCGCAGCAGAAGGCAGCGTTCATCTCGGCGACCAGTTCTTCGAACGCGTATTTCTTCGTGCCGTACGAGCCGGACAGGTCGCGGCCGAGTCGCGAGGCGTGACCTGTGGCATGCCCCAGCTCGTGCAGGGCCGTGCGATGCCAGTTGATGGGTTCGAAATAGGCCTGCGGCGGCGGGACCATGACGAAATCGGGCCCCGGCGCGTAGAAGGCGCGGTTGCCGCCGATACGGAAGTCGATGCCGGTTGCGCGGATGAGCGCCTCGACTCTGGGCTCGATCAATCCGGGCGGCGGAGGCGGCGCAGCAACGGCAACGTCATCGGCGAGGTTTTCGCACTGGACGGCGTTGAACACCGTGAACCGCTTCAGGAACGGGATCGCCTGGGCTTCCTCGCCGGTTTCACGTGCACGGCGCTTTTCATCGTCGGGCACAAAGCGGTCGGCGTAGACGACGGTCGTGCCGTGCTCGCCCTTGCGGACATTGCCGCCTAGTGCGAGCGCCTGGCGGAAGGTGAGCCAGCTCTGTGCGGCATAACCGTGTTCGATCACTGCGCCCCAAAGGATCAGCACATTGATGCCTGAGTATTGCCGGCCGGTGGCGGCATTCCTCGGCATGGCGAGCGGCGCCTTCACCGCCGCCGTCCCCCAAGGCTGTACCCATGGCACGCGGCCGGCTTCCAGCTCGGCGACGATTTTGTCGGTGATCTCGTCATAGAGGTTCGCCCGGTCTGAGCCGGCGCGAGCGCTTGCGGTCTTTCTGGACATCGCGGGTCTCCGCGACGGGCGCCGGAGGCCTCTCCTCCAGTCCTCAACCCGTCACGGCAAACCCATCCGCACTCTTCCTCTCAAAGGGGGCGTTGCGAGGCAGGCTGTGCCAAAACTCGCCAGCAGACCGGACGTCGTTGAGCGGCTCAAGAACGCGATCACTGACTCAGCCTGCCCGGACGAGCCCGTCCATTCCGAAGGCGTTTGCCGCGTGGATGATGTTGTTGGCCAAGACCGATAACGCCGCTTCGGCCTTCACTCGTCTGAGGCCTCTGGTGAGGAATCGCCCACCGCCCGACATTCGTTTGATGGTGCCGAAGGGGTGCTCGACGGTGGACCTGTGCGTCACCATGAGACTTGGCTGGCCTGCCAACACGCCGCCTCAGGCGCTGGCGGATCTCTTTCTACGTTTCCAGCGGCTCAGCGCGTCGTCCATGGCGCCGCGCATCAGGCGATAGAACTCAGCCATCTCCTTCAGCCGCGCGTCGGCCTCTTTCGATCGCACGACGTCAATGCCCGCCTCCAGTTGGTCGGCCAACGCGTCGAGCAGGCGGTTCTGCTGCCTTATCATGGCCTCGTAGTTGTCCGCGGCTGCGTAGAGCGCCCGCTTGGTTCCCGGTTCGCGATGCCGGCGGGCGAGCGTGTAGCTCTCGAGTAGTCGGGCGGCCACGCTCGCGGTGCTCTTGCTGACACCGAGCCCAGCGATGATCTCGTCGAGACTTATCGGATGGGAACACAATAGCAGATAGCCGTAGAGGCGCGCGGCGACCGGCGGAACGCCCCAGGGCAGGAGCAGGCCAGCCACGTTCTCGATGAAGCGCAGCTCGCGGTCGCCGAGCCTCTGGTTTGACAAATTCGGCATATATCGAATATGTAGCTTATCACAACAAGCGCTGGCGACAAGGGCCAAGCCCGGAGGTGACCTACGCTTCCCTATCTCGGGGCTGCAATCGTCATCAGCGGGTTCGGCTTTCAACATCCAGGGTGGAGGATCAGTGCTGACGCAAAAATTTGCGGAGGTGTTGCTACTGTTTCCCGCTGCGATGGCGGCCGGGTTTATGTTGTTCGTTGCGGATGTCGTTCAGAGCACCATGGACGACATGGAGGCTGCAGAGTTTAAGCGGTTCCTCGCGAGCCTGGTCGCTCATGCGACCAGGTCACCAGTCGCGATCTTGGCGAATACGATCACCTTTGTGGGCATGTTTCCGTACTGGTACTTCTACGGATTCAATAATCTTTGGTTCACAGCCGGGCTGATTCTCTGGGTCATCACCTCGGCCATTTCAAAGCAGATGAGCCTCCCGATCTATTCGCGTGTCACTGGCAGAAAGTTTCCCGCGTACAAAGCGAGAATCGAAATAGACGCAGCGGATGCGGCGGCGCTCGAAAAAGAACGCCGCAAACTCCGTAGGGCCAATCTCGTTCGAGGAGCACTCGCTCTTGCGTCGGTCGCGGCAATGGTAATTGGCTTGGCATAGCGCGAGGGCGGTCCGCTGCGAATCCGACGCCACTGCAGGCATCTGCGGAGCGGGCGTCGAGCTCAATTGATCGCGCCGTCCTCAACGTTTTTGCACAGCCTGGGGGACCTCCCCGCAGAAGGGGGGGGCCGGCGACCAAGGCGCCGGCCCGGGGGAAGGCATTCCCCCTCAACATGCCCCGCCAGAGACGCAGGAGCCAGAAGACGAAGAAGCCGCGCGGCAAGGCCTTCTCGATCTCGACATTAGCTTGCACACCGATCGATATCGACCGGCTTGGCGAGAAGCATAATTATGCGGCTTTCTCCTGCCGGGCCCGGATATCTGCAATCCACTTTTCCAGTGCATCAATCTCAGCTTCGATGGCCGTCGGTTCGGGTAGCCGCGGATTGAGCTCTCCCGGCTGGCTGTGAAGAAGTGCGGAACAACGCCCAAACGCTAACCGCATCGCGGTGCAGTCGCCATCCGTCAGTACGGTGAGTTTGATCAGGCCTGTGGTGTCGACCTTGCGTGACAAGCGGCGGATCACCGGCCCGACGGCCTCCTCGACGGCGCGCTCCCACGTGGTTCGAAGCTGATCCTGGAACGACGTGACCTCGCGCAGCCATTTCGCCTGGTCGCCGCGTTCATGGTGGATCTTGACGTTTGCGAGGTGCGCTCTCATGCCGTCAATGACCTTGTCGAGCGGCATGACGTTGGCCGGGGGATCCTGATGGCAGTAACCCGCATTTTCGGTGCCGCGGCTGATCAGGCGATATGCCACAGGCGTCGCTTCTCGATCCTTTGTCGTCCGGCAGGCTTCGTCGAGCAGGAGCAGAAACGCCATGTCGTGGGTGAAGACGATCACCTGGCGAGTCTGGCCAGCTTCTGCCAGACGGGCGGCGACCTTGTCTCGATGCAAGTGATCGAGTGACGACACCGGATCGTCGAACACGATCGCCGATTGCGCATCGATGGTCGATAGCTCGGCGAGAAAGGCGGCGAGCGCGACGCAGCGATGCTCGCCTTCGCTGAGGACCCTTCCCACTGGTTCGTTCGGCTTGTTGATCAGCCTGACCTGGAAGAAGGGAACGCCGGCGGTGGTCTTGGCTTGCTGAAGCTCGATCGCGAGGCCGGCGACGCCGAGCTTGTCGACTTCGATTGCGAACCGTCCGCGCAGGCGGTTGGTAACGAGCGCCTGGGCAATACGGGCGCTCTGGGTGGTGATCTTGTTCGTCGCCGTGTCCTTGCTGGCCTTCTCGATCGCTTCGATGGCTTTGAGGCGATCGATTTGGGCGAGCACATCGGTCTTCACAACGCCGAGCCATTTGCGGTCGCTGAGGCCGTCACGTTCAGTGATGAGCATGGCGCGCTCCGGTGAGCTGGCGTCGGATTGCAGGGCCTGAATGCGCCCGGCGATGCCGACCAGCACTGCGCGTAGCGGATCAAGAGAGAGGGCGGCCGCAGGAGGAAGGGCCGGCGGTGTCGCGAGAACGTGGGTGCGCAGGACTGCTCGCAACCGCCATGCGAGGTGGAGCATGTCGCGGCGCAAAGCGCTTGCGAGATCCTCGCGGCCGATATCGTCTCGTATCAATGAGACGATTGCAGCGAGATCTTTCATCGAGACTGCCGCGGCCGAGACGCCCTGCAGGGCGTCGTCATAGGAGTCCGCCGCCTCCTGCTCGCGACGTTTGCTTTCGTCCTGCACAAAGGCCTCGAAGCTGCTGAGCCGTCTCGAGGCCTCCTCGCTGAGCGGCTGTTGACATAGGACGCAGTGCGCTTTGCTACCGGTCACCGGGAAAGGCTGTTTGGGATAGGCCGCCGCGCGCGAATAGTCGCGGGCGGCTTCCCACAGGATCTTCCAGACATGCGAGCCGATGTCCGGCAACGGTTCCTTGGAGAACAGATTGGCGGACGCCGCGGCGGCGGCCATGCGCGCATTCGCAAGGTTCGTGTGGGCATCGCGGAGGGCCGTGCGATTGTCATCCGTGGCGGATGCGGCCAGGCGCTCAAGCTGCGTTATGATGCCGGTGATGCGAGTCTCTTGGCCCTGAAGCTGGCGGATTGTGCGAGCCGGATCGCTCGACAAATCGGCGGTGAGCGTTTGAAGGCGCGTCTCGTCCTCGGCGGTGAGGCCGGCGAGTTTCTCGACGGTTTCCGGCTTCGTCTTGCCCGAGAGACCGGCGATCAGCTTGCCGACCGGAGTGTTCTGCTTGCAGTCCGGCGTCGTCAGGATGGTGGGCGTTTGCTCCTGGAGGGTCTTGATTTCGGCGGCCAGCTTGCTCTTCACGTCCAGGCAGACTTGCGCGAGGCCCGCGAGGATGCGTAGCGGCAGCGGCGTATACGCGAGGTCGTTGGTGTTCTCGACATGGATATTGGCCGTGCGCGAGTCGAAGACGCTGACGGCGGACAGCATGGCGTCTGGCGAGTTGCCCTGCGTCCAAGCGGCGTTGCGTTTTTGGGCGCCGACGAAGAACTCGACGCTGGCGGCTGGCGCGCCGCTCGTGGCGGCGTAGATGTTTGGCAGGATCGCGTCGCCCTTCGGCGAGCGCGCCCGGCAGAGCTGCTTCAGGACGCGGGCATAGCCGGATTTGCCGGCGCCGTTGTCGCCGTAGATGATGGTGAGGCCCGCTTTGCCGAAAGACAGCCGTTCGCCGGGAGCGAGGGCGTTGACGTTGGACAGACCGTAAAGGGCGCCGAGCGTCACCACGGCATGGCTCGCGGCGGGATCGCGGATATGGCTGGCGTCGAGTGGGGTGCCCTGATCGAGGCCCTTGCAGATCGCGGCCAACTCCGCGACATCCGTGACTTCCAGTTTAGGTTGGTTACAGAGGCGGCGCAGCGTGTCGCGCTGCCAGGCTGGCAGATCCGCGGACCATTTCAGGATGTCTGCGAGCGCCGTTGCTTCATTCGAAAGATCATCTTCTTGCTTATTCATTTGTGTCCCCCACTTGCCACCCGTCCTGGCGTCATAGGATCAACGCCCGCTTGAGGTCGTCGTGCTCGAAGGCGCTGGCCATACGGGTGATCTCGGTGGCGCGGGCGCCCACCGCCTTGGCGGTGTCCCGCCATGTCGCGGTCACGGTCGCAACCTCTTTGATGATCGCGCGCGCCTGCGGCAGTGTGAGCGCGAAATACTCGGAGGCGGCCTCCAGCAGTTCGAGCGAGCACGTGCCTTCGTCGAGATCGATGTTCGTCGTCAGCACCCGCGCCTTGAGATCGGTCGGGACGGGATTGAGATCGTAGGCCGGTGAGAGTGACCAGCCTGCCTTGCCCAGCCACAGGAAGCCGTGATTGCGAAGGTGATCGTCGACATTGGAGATCAGGACGTTGAAGACCACGCGCCGATAAAGGGCATGGGCATCCGTCTTGCCCTGGGCGCCATGTTCGGCAAGAGCGTCGACAATCTCCGGGTAGCTGCCGCGCTCGCCATCCTTCGCGCCCATCATCGCCATTGCCGAAAGGAACGGAATTCGGATGGCACCCTCGCGATCAAAGCGTCGCGAAAGCATGACGGCCTTACCGGCTACGCTGATCAGCTCGTGTTGAGGAGTCGTGATGCCGGCGCGGCCAGCCAGCCGTAGAGCAATCTCCTCCCAGGTCTCCATGCTATAATCGTCCGTCTCCTTCGGGAATTTGGCGATGGAGAGGTGACCGTGCTGGTCGATTACTGATGCTTTGGGGCGTGCGCCGCCGAGGGAGGAGCCGGGAGCGAAGATGAGCTGGAGATCTTCGTCCGTCTCCTCGTCGCGCAGGATGCGCTCGGTGATCTGGAGAAGTCGGCCAAGTTCGATCAAAGCTGGAACGCCGGCGCGGATTGGCGCCTGGAACGCGTCTTCGCCGACCCAGCGGAAGCGAAGCGCGCCGAGCCGGGTTTCGTCGGCGACACCGAGCAAATAATCGCTTTCGACAAGAGTGTGGACGGCACGGCCTTCGCGATCAGCAAGGCGGCGCTCAGCGCGCTGCATGAGGCGGCGTCCCCATGTGTCGGGTGCGGAATCGCCTATCGAGCCGAAGGTGGCAAGGCCGGCTGGCGGCGCGAAGGCGCCGCGGGTCAGCGCCAGAGCGGGCTCCAACGAGAAGCGCTCCGGGTCTTCCAGCCAAGCACCTTCATACTCAAAGAGGATGGTCTCGGCGCCTCGCACACGATTGCTTCTCGCCAATCCGATCAGGCGGGTGCGGCCGTTAAGGTCGATATGAACCTCGAAGTCAGCCATCGCGGGACGATCCCGCCGACCGCTTCAAGTGGATGTGCTTGGGCAGCTCGGCGCTGGCGAGCGCCTGGCCGACGCTGTCGTTGCTGATGTCGGCGACCCGGGTCAGACCGTCGAGCAGGCCGAGGGCTTGAAGCACGCCGGCATAAATGCCGACGCTAACGTTGGTGTCGCCTGCCTCGACCTTCTGCAGGGTCGAGCGCGACGTGAAAGCCCGCTCGGCCACGACCGCCATGGGCAGCTTGCGGCGACGGCGAGCGTCATGGATGTCCGCGCCGAGCTTGCGCAGGGCGCGCCGCACGGCTGCTGGAGGGTTATGGGGAGTGGGCATTTGACACCTTCACACTACATATTGAGCAGATATGTAGCAGGAAGATTACAATTTTCCTAGCTCCCAGCCGCAGGATGCGGCAGTCATCCTACCAGACCGCTTGGCGGCGGGCCGTCCGAAGCCTGAAGACCAAGGCTCCACCTGCAAATGAGTATTATAAGCGCAAGTATCTGATGGGTATCGACTTTTAGATTTTGACTTTGCCGATGTCGCTTCCTATCTCTTCCGCATCGGGGAGTAGCCACCGCTAAGACAGCGGGATCACGCCAACAGGCTCGCGCGATGCGCGTGGTGTGATCAGCCGGTTTCACCGGCCCGGCAAGACCGTGGTGAAACTCGCCTTTGTCGGACAGGTGAGGGCCACCCGGTTCAATGTCCGTTTGGTTATCCTGCTATGTCCCCTTTTGCAGTCGTCCTACTTGCTTTCAGCATGTCCGTCGATGCCTTTGCGGTTTCCGTGGGTAGAGGCGCAGCTCTTGGTCGCCCGCGATATTCAGAAGCGCTACGCAGCGGCGCGGTCTTTGGTGTAGTCGAGGCGATCACGCCTGTTATCGGTTGGGCTGCCGGCGTTGCCGCGAGCAGCTTCGTCCAGGCTGTTGATCACTGGCTCGCCTTTGGCCTGCTCGCTGCTGTTGGTCTTCATATGCTTTATGCGGCCGTATGGAAGAAAGCCGACGCCAAGCCAGTGGGCAGATCGTTTACAGTCTTGATGGCAACCGCAATCGGCACGAGCCTCGATGCAATGGCCGTCGGCGTCTCTTTGGCCTTTCTGAACGTCAACATTGTTGTGGTTGCGACCGCGATTGGCCTTGCGACGTTCCTCATGTCGTCGGGAGGCATGCTTATCGGTCGGCTGATCGGCGAGCACTTCGGCCGCATTGCGGAGGCTGTCGCTGGGATCGCGCTTTTCGGTCTGGGATTGTCAATCCTTATAGAGCACCTGACGGCTTAGAGCGATTTGCGGACGCCTCTCAGGCTGCATGTTGGGTGGCGGCTTCAACGCCCGAACGGATATTCGGTCTAGATGTCTCTCTTGCCGGCTTGGGGCGCTTCTTGGTTAGCATCGCTCGGACGAATGCATTCCACTTCTTCATGGCTGCCCGCTTCTCGGGCATGTAACTCCAACGATCGTAGCTCTTCGAACTGACATCCTGGAGCGTGTGGTTCTGTATGCGGTCGCGAATTTCTTTGGAGAGGCCGGCCTGACCTGCGAGCGTCTTCCAGGTTCTGCGCAGATCGCGGTTGGTCACGACAGGGATCACCTCGCGCTCGCGCTGACGCCACATGAAAGAGTACAGGGTGCCGTGGCTGACGGGTTTGGTTGGGTCGGTCGCGGAGGGGAAAAACCAACCGTGTGCGTTGGGCTTGATCGATTCGATTAATTCCGCCGCCACTTCCGGGACCGGAATGGCGTGTGGCTTGCCATTCTTGGTCTTTGACCAGTCGATGATCCGCTCCTTCGCGTCCCACTGATCGACATGCAGGCGGGCGATTTCCTCCACGCGCTGCCCCGTGAGCATGAGAATGCGAACGGCCCGCGTGTAAGGCGGATGCACGGGCGCGTCCGGACATTCAAGCCAACGGTACAGGCGCAGGAATTCCTCTTCATCAAGCCAGCGAGTGCCGACTTTCTTGGGCTCTGTGGGGATGCCGGCGGCGGGATTGTAGACCAGCCGGAAACGCCGCTGCGACGCGTTGCGGTAGTCGTGTTCCGATTTCAGGCCCCAGCTATATGCGGATCGGATGTAACTGCGGACGTGATCTGCCATGGAGCGCTTACCGCGGTCATAGATCGGTCGGATGAGATCGGTGATTTCGTCGGGCTCGATGTCGCGAGCGGGCCGATTGCGGCCGAGGGTGTCGGCGATCTTGTTGAGGCCTTTCTCAGCCTCTTTCCAAGATGACTTTTCGGATGCCTTCAGGTGAGCGACATAGGCTTCGAAGAGATCGGCCACGGTGCCGGGACGCGTGTCGCCGGCGATCTTGATGCTGCGGCCCTTCTGGATCATGTCGGCGAAATCGCGTGTGAAAACTTCGCGCGCTTTGCTGAGCGACATGGATGGGTATGAGCCCAGCTTCTTCTTGAAGCGCTTCTGATCGCGCCACTGCTGCGCCATCCAATCGGCGGTGACGCGCGTGGGCATGGGCTTCATGACCAGGACAAGGCGACCGGTGCCATGTCCCTCGCCATCGACCAGGCTTAGCTGTTTGCCGGTCTGCTCCACCTGCTTCAGGGCGCGGCGAATTTCTCCATCGGTAAGACTTGGCACTGGGCTCTCCCATTGGCTTTCAAGTGGGGTCGCCAGACGGCTAGCAGGGGTCGGCGACTGGGGTCACAAGGGCGATCGATCCCCCTCAAAACCGACCCCAATATGCCACAGCGTCCTGCGCTACGACAAGCCTAAAAGTTCAAATGATTCAACGGTTAGGAGCGTGATTGAACGTGATGGAAATAGGTCGAGTGGGATGGTTGTGGGCCAGGATCACCGCTGACGCGTTGTGGCGCAGGCAGGCGCGCACGACCTCGCGCGGATGGACGCTGGCGCTGTCGATGGTGCCGCGGAAAAGTTCCTCGAACGCCAACACGCGGTGGCGATTGTCCAGGAACAGGCACCCAAATACCTCGTAAGGCAGATGCCGCAGCTGGGCACGCAGGTAGTCGCCGCTGTCGCGCGGGTTGCCCAGCGCGGGAGCTTCCCGCAGCTGTTCGCCCAGGGCTCTCCGGGCCAGTTCCAGGGCGGCGATCAGGCGGGCGCGCTTGGCCGGGCCGATGCCGCGCAGCCGCACCGTGCCGCCGGGATCGGCGAGCAGCGTGCCCAGGCCGCCGCTCTTGCCCAGCAGTTCGCGTCCCAGGGCAATGGCGTCCTTGCCGGGCACGCCGCTGCCCAGCAGCACGGCGATCAGTTCGGCGTCGGACAGCGCCGCGCAGCCGCGGGCCAGCAGTTTTTCACGGGGTCGTTCGCCTTCAGGCCATTCACGGATGCTCATGCCGCAAGCGTGCCGATCGCGCCGCCGTTCGCCCATCGGCGCGCACCGCCGCGTGCGTCGGCCTTCGCCGCCGGATGTGGGTCAGGCCGGTAGCCGCCGGGCGAATTCGGCGCCGAGCCAGTCGATGAAAACGCGCACGCGCGGCGACAGTTGCCGGTTCTGGGGATAGAGCACGTACACCGGCGAGGGCGTGGGCGGAAAGTCCTTGAGCACCTCCACCAGCGTGCCGCGCGCCAGGTCGTCCTGCACGCGGTAGCTGGGCACCTGGATCAGGCCCAGGCCCAGGCGCGCGGTGGCGGCGTACATCTCCGCGCCCGCCACGCTCACGGTGTGCGGCAGCAGCACTTCGCGCACCGTCTCGCCGTGGCGGAATTCCAGTGGCAGCACGCTGCCCGTGGCCGAGGACACGAAGGCCACCATGTGGTGCCCTGCGAGGTCATCGGGCGCCGATGGCGTGCCGTGGCGCTCCAGATAGCCGGGGCTGGCATAGGTGCCTTCGGGAAGCAGGGCGATCTGCCGGCCGATCATGCTGCTGTCGCCGGGTTTGCCCACGCGCAGCACGCAATCCACGCCTTCGCGCACCAGGTCCACGTAGCGGTCGCCCTCGCCGATGCGCAGTTGGATGCCCGGATAGCGCGCGAGAAAATCCGGCAGGCCCGGCAGCATGAAGTGCCGGGCCAGCACGCTGTGCACATCCACCCGCAGCAGGCCGGCGGGACGCGCGCCGGTGAAGGCCGCTTCGGCTTCCTCGATCTCCGCCAGGATGCCCAGGCAGCGCTGGTAATAGGCCTCGCCGTCCAGCGTGGGACGCACCTGCCGGGTGGTGCGTTCGAGCAGGCGCACGCCCAGGCGGGCTTCCAGCTGCTTGATCACCTCGGTGACGGTGGAGCGGGGCAGGTCCAGGTCCTGCGCGGCGAGGGTGAAGCTGCGCCGGTCCACGATGCGGGCGAACAGGCGCATGGCGTCGAGCTTGTCCATTTGTTCGCCCCTATCGAATGATGAAGGCGGATTTGAGCAGATTATCCGCTCAATGGAAAAGACCATCCTCTTCCCACGCCGACACCCGGTCGGCTCTTTCCGAGGATATTCCCCATGTCTGCACACGCTTCCAAAGTCGCCCTGGTCACGGGTGCGTCCCGTGGCATCGGCGCCGCCATTGCCGAACGGCTGGCGCGCGACGGGTTCACGGTAGTCATCAACTATGCCGGCGACGCCGCTTCCGCCGAGGCGCTGGCCCGCCAGATCGAAAGCCGCGGCGGCCGCGCGCTCACCGCCCAGGCCGACGTGGCCGACCCGGCCGCCGTGCGTCGCCTGTTCGATGCGGCGGAAACCGCGTTCGGCGGCGTCGACGTGCTGGTGAACAACGCCGGCATCATGCAGCTGGCGCCCATGGCCGACACCGACGACGCGCTGTTCGACCGCACCGTCGCGATCAACCTCAAGGGCACCTTCAACACCCTGCGCGAGGCCGGCAAGCGCCTGCGCGACGGCGGACGCATCGTCAATTTCTCCACCAGTGTGGTGGGCCTGAACTTCCCGAACTATGGCGTCTACGTGGCCACCAAGGCGGCGGTGGAATCGATGACGCACATCCTGGCGAAGGAACTGCGTGGGCGCGCCATCACGGTGAATGCGGTAGCGCCGGGCCCGACCGGCACCGAGCTGTTCCTGAAGGGCAAGACGCCCGAGCAGGTCGAGCAGCTCGCGAAGCTGGCGCCGCTGGAACGCCTGGGCACGCCCGAGGACATCGCCAGCGTCGTGGCTTTCCTCGCCGGTCCCGACGGTGGCTGGGTCAACGGCCAGGTGCTGCGCGCCAACGGCGGCGTCATCTGATTCCCGCGCTTAATTTCCAGGAGAACGCATCATGAAGAACGTCATCGTCATCACGGGCGCATCGAGCGGCTTTGGCCTGATGAGTGCGCGCGCCCTGGCCCATGCGGGCCACATCGTCTATGCCGGCATGCGTGAAACCGCAGGGCGTAACGCACCGCGCGTCGAGGAGATGCAGCAGTACGCTAAGGAACAGGGTGTGGATCTGCGCGCCATCGAGATGGACGTGGCCTCGCAGGCTTCCGTGGATGCCGCCATCGCGCAGATCGTCCACGCGCATCAACGGCTGGACGTGGTGATCCACAACGCGGGCCACATGGCCTACGGTCCGGCCGAAGCTTTCACGCCGGAACAGTTCGCCCAGCTCTACGACACCAATGTGCTGAGCACGCAGCGCGTGAATCGCGCGGCCCTGCCGCAGCTGCGCAAGCAGGGAAAGGGATTGGTGGTGTGGGTGTCTTCCAGCAGCGTGCGGGGCGGCACGCCGCCGTACCTGGCGCCGTATTTCGCGGCCAAGGCGGGCATGGATTCGCTGGCGGTGAGCTACGCGGGCGAGCTGGCGCGCTGGGGCATCGAGACCTCCATCGTGGTGCCGGGCGCCTTCACCCAGGGCACGAATCACTTCGCCCATGCGGGTGCGCCGGCCGATGACGCGGTCGCCAAGGTCTACGCCGAAGGCCCGACCCGCGACTTCGGCGAGGTGGCGTTCAAGGGCTTGGCCTCGCTGGAGCCGGCCGATGCCGACCCGGAAGCGGTCGCCCGCGCCATCGTGGCGATCGTGGACAAGCCGTTCGGCAAGCGTCCGTTCCGCGTGCATGTGGACCCGTCCGAGGACGGCGCGGAAATCGTCAACGGCGTGGCCGACCGTGTCCGCGCGGAACTGCTGCGCCGCATTGGGCTGGAGGACATCCTGCATCCCCGCATGGCGGGCTGAAGGCTTGGCGGGCGGCCACGTGCCGCCCGTCGTCGTTTCACCGAGCCGAAGGATCGATTCCGGTAAGCTACCGGGCCAAACGGTAGTCAGGCCCAATCACCATGAGTCTTGCCCAACGCCGCATCCTGCTGGGCGTGTCCGGCGGCATCGCTGCCTACAAATCGTGCGAGCTGGTTCGCCGCCTGCGCGACCTCGGTGCCGAGGTGCGCGTGGTGATGACCGAGAACGCCGCGCATTTCGTCAGCGCCACCACGTTCCAGGCGCTGTCCGGCCAGCCGGTGCGCACCAGCCTGTGGGATGCCGAGGCCGAGGCGGCCATGGGCCATATCGAACTGGCGCGCTGGGCCGAGCGCATCGTCATCGCCCCGGCCAGCGCCGACCTGATCGCCCGCCTCGCGCACGGCATGGCGAACGACCTGCTCACCACCGTCTGCCTCGCCAGCGCCGCGCCGCTCTACGTCGCGCCCGCGATGAACCAGCAGATGTGGGCGCACCCGGCCGTGCAGGCCAACGTGGACACCTTGCGCCAGCGCGGCGTGCACCTGCTGGGTCCCGCTTCGGGCGACCAGGCCTGCGGCGACATCGGTTCGGGCCGCATGCTGGAACCGCTGGAACTGCGCGAAGCCATCGTCGCCTCCTTCGGCGCGCAACTGTTGCGCGGGCTCAAGGTGGTGGTGAGCGCCGGCCCGACCTACGAAGACATCGACCCGGTGCGCTTCATCGGCAATCGCAGCTCCGGCCGCATGGGTTTCGCCGTGGCGGAAGCCGCCGCGCAGGCTGGCGCCGACGTCACGCTGGTGGCCGGCCCGGTGAGCATGGCGACGCCGCCCGGCATCACGCGGCGCATCGACGTGCGCAGCGCCGCGCAGATGCGCGATGCGGTGGTCGGCGCATCGACGGGCGCGGACATCTATATCGCCGCCGCCGCCGTGGGCGATTACCGTCCCGCCGAAGTGGCCGACCACAAGCTCAAGAAGCGCGATGGCGCCCCGCTGGAACTGCGTCTGGCCGAGAACCCGGACATCCTCGCTACGCTGGCTGCGCAAACCGTGCGCCCCTTCTTGGTCGGATTCGCCGCGGAAACGCATGATGTGGAGCGTTACGCGCAAGACAAACTCAAGCGCAAGGGATTGGACATGATTGCCGCCAACCAGGTGGGCGGGGGTCTCGGTTTCGAGGCCGCCGACAATGCGCTCACGCTTTATGGCCCCGATGGCGCCATCGAGTTGCCACGCGCATCGAAGACGGAGCTGGCGCGCCAGCTGGTGGCCAAGGTGGCCGAGCGGTACCGGGCGGTGCGCCCGTGACGGTGGGGAACGGGATCGACGTCGAGCTGAAGATTCTCGATCCGCGCCTGGGTGATTCGATTCCGCTGCCGCAAGCCGCCACCGTCGGCAGCGCCGGCATGGACCTGCGTGCCACCATCGACGCGCCGCTGACCCTGCAGCCCGGCGAGAGCGTGCTGGTGCCCAGCGGCATGGCCATCCACATCGGCGATCCGGGCTGGTGCGCGCTGATCGTGCCGCGCTCGGGCCTGGGCCATAAGCACGGCCTGGTCATGGGCAACCTGGTCGGCGTCATTGACGCCGACTACCAGGGGCCCTTGATGATTTCGTGCTGGAACCGCGGCACCCAGCCCTACACCATCGCCGTGGGCGATCGCATTGCCCAGCTGCTGCTGGTGCCGGTGGCGCAGGCGCGGCTGAAGGTGGTACAGGAGTTCGCGCCGTCGCAGAGGGGCGAGGGCGGTTTCGGTTCGACCGGCGTCAACTGAGTGCGTAGTGGGGCGGGCATGCATGCCCGCGGATAAGACGACCCGACAGCCTGTGTGGGGACAGGGCATGGCGAAGATCTTCAATGCCGGCGGCAATGGCTTGACCGGCTCCATCGACGGGCGCGCCCTGCTTCCGTTCGCGCTGGGCATCTTGCTGGTGCTCGGCGGCCTGTTCTGCCTCTGGCAGACCTGGCAGATCGCGGACGAAAGCAGCGCCAAGGACCGCGTGCACGCCGCCCAGAAGCAGGCGGCCGATGCCGTGGCGGCGGAAATCGCCAGCGAGCGCGGCCGCGTGGAAGCGGCCGTGCATTCGCTCGCTCCCGACAGCATCGTGGCCGATCCGGCCCAGGCGGCGACCGAGCTGCGTCAGCTTATTCCTGGTGCCTTGAAGGTGGACGCCTACAGCGGCGGCCTCGATGAAGTGCTGCACGCCAACTATCGCGTCTTCGGCTACGGTAAGGCCGCGCAGCTGATGGCGGCGCAGACGGCCGACGGCAAGCCGCCCGCGCAGACGGTGCCGGACAGCGGCACGCGCGTGCTGGCGCTGGTGGTGCCGGTGGGGCCGGCCACGCACCCGCAGGCCTGGGTGTGGGTGGCGCTGCCGTTCGCCCCGATCCAGGAGCGCTTCGAATCCATTCCGACGGAAGGCGGTAGACTGGAGCTTCGCCAGGGCGACGACCTCGGCGATCTGCGCCTGTTGGCCTCCGGCAGCGCCTCTGCCGAGCGCGAACCCAATGGCATGCCGGTCGACGGTAGCACCTTCAGCATCCTGGCGGCCCTGCCGACCGCCTTCATCGTGCTTCCGCACGTATGGCCCGTGACCGGGTTGCTGGGGCTGCTGGGCCTGGCGGGCGGCCTGTATTTGATCTGGATGCGCAATCGCCTGTTCGGCGGCCGCGTCCAAGCTGATGTTGAGGAACCTGTTTTGTCCGATCTGCTCGACACCGCGCCGGAACCCGAAACCCCGGCGCCCGCTCGCATCGCACCGCCCAAGCCCGCCCAGCCGGCGCCGGTGGTGGTCGATCCGACCATCTTCCGCGCGTACGACGTGCGCGGTGTGGTCGGCAAGTCGCTGACCAAGGACGTCGCGCGCCTGCTCGGCCAGGCCATCGGCTCGGTGATGCGCGAGAAGGGCCTGCCGGAAATCGTGATCGGTCGCGACGGCCGCCTTTCCGGTCCCGAACTGGCCGGCGCCCTGTCCGATGGCCTGCGCGAGGCGGGCATCGACGTGATCGACCTGGGCGCGGTGCCCACGCCGGTCGTCTACTACGCGGCCTACCGCTTCAACACCGGCTGCGGCGTGGCCGTGACCGGCAGCCACAATCCGCCCGACTACAACGGCTTCAAGATCGTGGTGGGTGGCGAAACCCTGTCCGAGGGCGCCATCCAGGATCTCTACCAGCGCATCGCCGGCAACCGCCTGGAAAAGAGCGGCGGCGGCAAGATCCGCCATGTCGACGTGGTGCCCGACTATATCGAGCGCATCACCTCCGACGTGCAGGCCGAGCGCCGCCTGAAGATCGTCGTGGACTGCGGCAATGGCATTCCCGGCGCCGTGGCGCCGCAGGTGCTGGAAGGCATCGGCTGCGAGGTCATTCCGCTGTACTGCGATGTGGACGGTACCTTCCCGAACCACCATCCCGATCCGTCGGACCCCCACAACCTGGAAGACCTGATCTTCGCGGTGAAGCAGACGGGCGCCGATCTTGGCCTGGCTTTCGATGGCGACGGCGATCGCCTGGGCGTGGTGACCAAGGACGGCGAGATCATCTTCCCCGACCGCCAGCTGATGCTGTTTGCGCGCGATGTGCTGTCCCGCCAACCGGGCGCGACGATCATCTACGACGTGAAGTGCACGGGCCACCTCAAGGGCCAGATCCTCGACGCGGGCGGCAGCCCGATGATGTGGCGCACCGGCCATTCGCTGATCAAGGCCAAGATGCGCGAAACCGGCGCGGAGCTGGCCGGCGAGATGAGCGGCCACTTCTTCTTCAAGGAGCGCTGGTACGGCTTCGACGACGGCATTTATGCCGGCGCCCGCCTGATGGAAATCCTGGCCGGCGACCTGGAAGAGCGCACGCCGGAAGAGATCTTCGCCACCTGCCCCAAGGGCGTGTCCACGCCGGAGCTGAAGGTGGAGATGGCCGAGGGCGCGCACTACCGCTTCATGGAGGAATTCCGCCAGAAGGCGAGCTTCGGCGACGCCACGCTCACCACCATCGACGGCGTGCGTGCGGACTGGCCGGACGGTTGGGGCCTGGTGCGTCCGTCCAACACCACGCCTGTCCTGGTGCTGCGTTTCGACGCCGACAACGAGGCCGCGCTGACGCGCATCAAGAACCTGTTCCGCCAGCAGATGCTGGCGGTCGATCCGTCGCTCAAGCTGCCGTTCTGACGAAAAAAGCCCCGGATATCCGGGGCTTTTCGTTTCATGGCTGCGCCGCGGCTTACTGGCCCTGGCGTTCCTTGTCCTGCGCCGTCTTCAGTTCGCGATAGTGGTCCAGATCCTGCGCGTTCTTCTGCACCTGAGCGTCGCGCGCCGTCTGCTGGCGTTCCAGGGCGTCGCGCTGATGGGCCACCACGTCGCGCTGCTTGGCGATGCTGTCGTTGAGGAACTTGGGCACGGGCTGCTTGGCGCGTTCCAGGTCGCCGGCGCGCGTGAGCAGGTCAGTCAGCGCCTTTTCCTGGCTGCGCAGGTTGGTGCGCGTGGTGGCGATCTGCTGGTCGAGACTGTCCAGGCTGTCCTGCTGGGAGCGCTTGTAGGCGTCCTCGGTCGGATAGGCATTGAGCATCTGCATGTCGTCGCGTGCGCGCTGCTGCGCGACACGATCGCTGGCGGCCTTGGCTTCCGCGGCTTTCTGTGCGGCGGCGCGTTCCTCCGGCGTGAGCTGGCGCTCGACGTGCTGCACCACGAGCCCGCGGTCGTTGACCAGGTCGTAACCGTACTTGAGTGCATCGGACGTCAGGCTGTCGCTGTAGTGCGGCAGGCCGGTCGCGTCCTTCCAGCGATAGCGGTAGTGCGAGGCCGTCTGCGTTTGCGCGTGCAGGCCGGCGGCCAGCGCGAGCGACGCGATGACGAAAACAGTTCTACGCATGACATTCCCCCTTGTTGGCGGAAAGTATAGCCGGCGATACCGTGACACCAAGGACGTTTGCAAGGTGTCACGGTCGGCGATGTGACCGGCTTCGCCAACCAGGGCTTACATCAGGCGCTGACGCCGTACCGTTCGCGGTAGGACACCAGGCGTGCATGTTCGGCGGCCAGGTCGGGGCGTTCGCCCGCGTAGGCCAGCACGTCGCCCAGGCTGGTGATGGCGATCACCGGGATACCGAACTCGGCGGTGACTTCCTGGGCAGCGGACAGCTCGCCCTGGCCGCGTTCCTGGCGATCCAGCGCGATCAGCACGCCAGCCGGCGTGGCGCCCTGCGCCCGGATCAGCGCCAGCGATTCGCGCACGGCGGTACCGGCGGTCATCACGTCGTCCACGATCAGCACGCGGCCCTTCAGCGGCGCGCCCACGAGCACGCCGCCTTCGCCGTGATCCTTGGCTTCCTTGCGGTTATACGCCCAGGGCAGGTCGCGGCCATGCCGGTCGGCCAGCGCGATGGCGGTGGCAGCGGCCAGGGCGATGCCCTTGTAGGCCGGGCCGAACAGCATGTCGACCTCGATGCCCGCATTCACCACGGCGGCGGCATAGGCGCGACCCAGCTGCGCCAGCGCGGCGCCCGAGTCGATGCGGCCCATGTTGAAGAAATACGGGCTCTGGCGGCCGGACTTCAGCGTGAAGTCGCCAAAACGCAGCACCTCGCGCTGCAGGGTGAGTTCGATGAAATCGCGCTGGTAATCGTGCACGGCGGCTTTCTCTAGTTGGCAGTCAGAACGGGAAGGGCGCACACCATCAGGTACTGCGGCCCGGAACGGCCGCCATGGTACAGCCCTCCGGTCTCCCGGAAGCCCGCGCGCCTATACAGCGCGATGCCCGGCGCATTGCGCAGGTTCACGGTAAGCGCCACGTCCCTTGCCCATGGGTAGCGATGCGCCATGTCGTGCATGACCGCCTCCAATGCCCGCGTGCCCAGGCCACGGCCCTGCCATCGCGTGTCGATGAAGAAGGAGCGCAAGCCCAGCGTGGGACGGACGAACTCGACCTCGGCAAGGGTGTTGGCATGTCGCTCGATGCGGTAGAAGCCGATGGGCTCGCCGTCGCACAGGATGGCCATGGGCTCGCTGCCCGCGCAGCTTTCCGCGTCCGCCAGCGATGCGGCGATGCGGCCGACGAAGGCGTACTGCTCGTCGCTCACGGTCAACGCCAGCAAGGCGGGCCGGAAAGACGCCTCCACGGGCATGACATGAATATCAGGGGGCATAGAGCCTGCCCTCATAGAAGGATGCCGCGTTGCTCTGCCGCAGCTGGCAGGTGGTAGACCGCGGTGCGGCCCATGCTGGTTGCATCGGCAAGCCGCGGGCTATCGCATGACGGCTGCGGCAGAGCAACCCGAAGGGCCGGGTCTGTTTGCCCGCACGGCGGCGTCATCGTTCGGTTGTGTATCGACATACACTCCCTCTCTTCCTTGCCGTGCGAGCAAGCAGAGCCGGCGCGGCGTCATTGGACTATGGGGGCAGGCTCTAAGCCATGGTTGCTATGATGGCCCATCCATCGGAAGCAAGGCACGCCTGACATGCGCATCATCAGCCTCAACGCCAACGGTATCCGCTCGGCCGCCACCAAGGGCGTGTTCGACTGGCTGCGCCAGCAGAAGGCCGACGTGGTCTGCCTGCAGGAGACCAAGGCGCAGGAAGACCAGCTGAGCGACGCCATGTTCCGTCCCGACGGCCACCACTGCTTCTATCGCGACGCCAGCAGCAAGAAGGGCTACAGCGGCGTGGCCATCTATGCCAAGCGCGAGCCCGACGAGGTGCTGACCGAATTGGGCTGGGCGCCGTTCGACAACGAAGGTCGCTACATCGAGGCGCGTTTCGGCAAGCTGAGCGTGGTGTCGCTGTACGTGCCCTCGGGTTCCTCCGGCGAGGAACGCCAGCAGTTCAAGTTCGAGGTGATGGACTGGATCGCGCCCATCTTCGCCAAGTGGATGAAAAGCGGCCGCGACTATGTGCTGTGCGGCGACTGGAACATCGTGCGCAGCGAGCTGGACATCAAGAACTGGAAATCCAACCAGAAGAACTCCGGCTGCCTGCCCGAAGAACGCGCCTGGCTCAACGACCTGGTCGACAAGCACGGTTGGATCGACAGCTACCGCACGCTGCACCCCAAGGGCCAGGACTACACCTGGTGGTCCAACCGCGGCAACGCACGCGCCAACGACGTGGGTTGGCGCATCGACTACCAGATCGTCACGCCCGGCCTGCGCGACCGCCTGAAGCGCTGCTCCATCTATCGCGACCAGCGCTTCTCGGATCATGCGCCGTTTACGGTGGACTATGCCGACTGAGGCGGCGCCGACCACGCGCAAGCCGTCTGTGTGGCGCTCGTTCACCGAGCCTGCGGCGTGGACGCTGTGCCTGCTGGGGTTTTCCTCCGGACTGCCCTTCCTGCTGGTGTCCGTCACGTTGTCGTTGTGGCTGAAGGAAAACGGCATCGCGCTGAAGAGCGTCACGATGATCGCCAGCGCAGGCATGACCTATGCGCTCAAGTTTCTATGGGCGCCACTGCTCGATCACTGGCGGTTGCCGCTGTTTACACGACTGGGACTGCGCCGTGGCTGGCTGCTGTTTGCACAGCTGGGCGTGCTTTGCGGCCTATTGCTGATGGCCTCGTTCACGCCTCACCAGCTGCAGCCTTTTGTGCTGGCGACCTTGCTGGTGGCGTTCATGGGGGCGACCCAGGACATCGCCATCGATGCCTACCGCATCGAAATCGCGCCGCCCTCCGCCCAAGGTGCGCTGGTGGCGACCTACGCGTTGGGTTACCGGCTGGGCTTGCTGCTCTCTGGCGCCGTTGCGCTAATCCTGGCCGACCACATTCCCTGGTCCTGGATTTACGTGGCCATGGCGGTGGCGATGGTGGTGCCGATCGTCATCACGCTCCTCATGCGCGAGCCAGCCATCATCCGATCGACGCCGCCGGGTTGGCGCATGGCGATGCGCGAGAGCGTGATCGATCCGTTCGTCGATTTCTTCCGTCGCTACAGCTGGGTTGTCGCGGTACTCACGCTGTTGTTCATCCTGCTGTTCAAGCTGCCTGAACAATCCATCGGCACGATCTTCAATCCGTTCATGCGCGACATGGGCTTCAGCAAGACGGAAATTGGCGCTGTGACGAAGATCTACGGCGTCTGGATCGGTATCGCCGGCGCATTCGTCGGCGGCGCCGCCGTCGCGCGCTGGGGCGCCTGGCGGACGCTGGGCGTATGTATCGTGCTGGGCGCGTGCAGCAATCTGCTTTACCTGATGTTGTTGGGAAACCAGGGGAGTCTCGTGGTGCTGACCATGGCGATCTCCGGGCAGAACTTCGCGGAAGGCATGCTGGGCCCGCCGACCGTGGCCTTTCTCTCGCTGCTGGTGAACCGGCAGCACACGGCCACGCAATATGCGCTGCTGAGTTCCCTGGTGAACCTTCCGGGCAAGGTATTGGGCTTTTTTGCCGGCGGCCTTGTCGCCGTCATCGGCTATGGCGGGTACTTCGCCATTACCGTGATCTCGGTGCTTCCGGCCATGCTGCTGTTCGCCATCCTGTGGCCCCGATTCACCCGCGACGCGTCGGATTCCGGCACCTGAATCAGCCAAGCGGTCGATACTCTTGCGCCGGACCCTGTGACAAGATGGCGCTACAGGGGGTTTATGACTTGGGGAGGGAGAGTCCGTGCCGGACCTCGTCATACGCCATATCGACAACCACATGGCCGAACGTATCAAGACGTTGGCCAAGGAACGGCAGTGGTCGATCAATGACGTAGTGCTGCACGCGCTGCGCCACGGCCTTGGCATGTCCTCGTCGAACGTCTTTGCGGAAACCATGCTCGATCCCGGCGAGCTGACCACGCTGGGTGGGCAGTGGGATGCGAAGGAAAAGGCTGCCTTTCAGGAAGCCATCCAGGCGCTGTCGCGCGCGCCGACGGCGGGGCTCGCCCAAGGCACCAACGTGTTGGACGACGAGCGCTTCTGATCAGCGCGGTGCAGGATATACCGCACCCAGCACACGCGGCCCCCGGGCGCCGGTGACGGCGGGAAGGTTGCCGGGAAGCCCGAGCAGGCGCTGCCGCGCCAGCCACGCGAAGGCCGTGGCCTCCAGATAATCCGGATCGACGCCATGAGCCGCGGTGCTGGCCAGTTCGCGCGCGCCCAGCAACTGGCCGAGCCGCTGCATCAGCACGGCGTTGTGCACGCCACCGCCGCAGGCCAGCACGTCGATGGCCGCCGGTGCATGGCGTTCGATGGCCTCGGCGATGCTGCGCGCGGAAAGCTCCAGCAGGGTGGCCTGGACATCCGCCGGCGAGAGGCCGGCCACGCCGGCATGCTGTTCCAGCCAGGCGAGATGAAAATGCTCGCGTCCGGTGCTTTTCGGCGGCGGCAGCGCGAAATAGGGATCGGCCAGCAGGGCAGCCAGCAGCGCTTCGTCCACCCGGCCCGATGCGGCAAAGGCGCCGTTCGCGTCATAGGCCGTGCCCCGATGGCGCAGGTGCCACGCATCCATCAGGCCATTGGCCGGGCCGGTGTCGAAGCCGAAGACCAGCCCATGAGGGTCAAGCACGGTGATGTTGGCGATGCCGCCCAGGTTGAGCACCACGCGCACGCCATCGGCGCGACCGAGCAGCATGGCGTGCACGGCGGGCAACAACGGGGCACCCTGGCCGCCGGCGGCGACGTCCGCGCGGCGAAAATCGGCCACCACGTCGATGCCGCAGCGCTCGGCGATCACCGAGGGATCGCCCACCTGCAGCGTGAAAGGGAAGGCGCCCGCCGGGCGGTGGCGCAGGGTTTGCCCGTGCGAACCGATGGCGCGTACGGAGGCCGCATGCGCCGCATTGCGCTCCAGCAGTTTCTGCGCGGCCTGCGCAAAACACTGCCCGATGGCGACATCGAGCCGGCCGTAGGCGTCCAGGTCCAGCCGCGTTTCGTCCTGCGCCACGGCAAGGATGCTCGCGCGCAGATCCTCCGGCCAGGGATGCGCCAGGGCGTCGACCAGTTGCGGGGTGTTGTCGTCGAAACGCACCAGCGCCGCATCGATGCTGTCGGCGCTGGTGCCCGAGATCAGGCCAAGGTAAAGCGCCGAAGCGTCATTCACGGGCAATCAGTCGTCGCTGCGCTTGGTGCCGCTGGCCTTGGCCAGCTTGATATTTGCGTCCAGCGTCTTTAGGCGGGCGAGCTGCGGCTGCACCACCTGGGCCTTGAACTTGGCGAGCTGCGCGGCCGGCAGCGGTTCCGGCTTGGGCAGGGTGACCGTCTGCGGGTCGCGCTGCACGTTGTTGACGCGGAATTCGTAGTGCAGGTGCGGGCCGGTGGCCAGGCCCGTCATGCCGACGTAGCCGATCACCGCTCCCTGGCTCACGCGCTGGCCGACCTTCTCCGTGCCGAACTTCGACATGTGGCCGTAGGCGGTGCTGATGGTGCCGTTGTGCTGGATGACCACGAAATTGCCGTAGCCATTCATCCAGCCCTTGAACTTGACCACGCCGTCGCCCGCCGCATGGATCGGCGTGCCGGTGGGCGCCGCGTAGTCCACGCCCTTGTGCGCGCGCATCAGGCCCAGGATGGGATGCATGCGGGCCGCGCTGAACTGCGAGGAGATGCGGGTGAAGTCCACCGGAATGCGCAGGAACGACTTCTGGATCGGGCGGCCGTCCTCGCTGAACCAGCCGTAGCTGCCGTCGTCCTTCTTGAAGCGGTAGGCGGTATAGCGCTGGCCGTCGTTGACGAACTCCGCCGCGACGATGTCGCCCTCGTGCAGATAGGCGCCGTCGCGGTACACGTCGTCGTAGATCACGGTGAAGCTGTCGCCCTCGCGCAGGTCCTGCACGAAGTCGATGTCGTATTTGAAGAGCTCGGCCAGCTTGAGCACCATCTGGTTGCTCATGCCCGCCTTGGAGCCCGCGGCGAACAGCGAGCTGTCGATGGTGCCGTGGGCCACATGCTCGCGGCGTTCCACTTCGCGCGCCTCGGCCGTGACCGTGGCCTTGTCGCCATCGAAGCGCATGGTGGTGCGGTTGGACTCGTCCTTGTCGAAGCGGATGCCCTTGAGGCTGCCGTCGCTGTCGAGCAGGAAGTCGAACTCCTGGCCCGGGCTGATATGGTGAAGCGCCTTGGCGTCGCCCGACTGGTCGACCACGTGCTGCACGTCGGTAAGGCTGAGGCCCTGGCTCTGGAACAGGTCCGACAGTGTCTGGCCCGGCTGCACCTGCACGATGTGCCAGTCTTCCACCGTAGGCGCCTGGATCGCCTCCGGCGCGGCCTTGGGCAGGGCGAGCGGCAGCACGGCGTGCGCGGTGGAAATGGTGTCCGGGCGCATGGCACTGGCCCACGCCGGAATCAGGAAACCGGAAACCGCTGTAATAAGGAGGGCCGTGCCCGCCAGAATCCAGCGCTCGCGGTGCCAGCGGATCGGCTCGGCGTCGCCGTGGCAACCAAAGGACCAATGGGCGCAGCGTTCGTAAAAGTGAGAGTGCCGTTGCTGCGCCTTTCGGCGCATGGCCTGTTTACGCGCTGAACGCGCGTCTTCTTTTCTCTCACCCATGCCCGGTGTTCCCCAGGTACCAAAATTTGAATTGCCGCGTACCATAGCGGCCCTGTGCAAAGGGCGTCAACGCCTTTTCCATCAATGAGTTGCGCGAATTTTCGGATTAACGCACACTTAACGGAACCCGCCCGGAAGCTATGATTTCCGGTGACGTCCAGACAACGAAAATTTGAGGAATACATGAACGAGCTTGAGCAGGCGCTGGCCACCATCGCGCGCGGCGCCGACGAAATCATCAAGCAGGAGGAGCTGGCCGCCCGCCTGAAGCTCGGTCGTCCGCTGCGCATCAAGGCCGGCTTCGACCCCACGGCACCGGATCTGCACCTGGGCCACACCGTGCTGCTCAACAAGATGCGCCAGTTTCAGGACCTGGGGCACCAGGTGATTTTCCTCATTGGCGACTTCACCGGCATGATCGGCGACCCGACCGGCAAGAACGTCACGCGCAAGCCGCTGTCGCGCGAAGACGTGCTGGCCAATGCCGAGACCTATGCCGAGCAGGTCTACAAGGTGCTGGACAAGGAGCGCACCGAGCTGCGCTTCAATTCCGAGTGGTTCGGCCAGATGACCGCGGCCGACATGATCAAGCTCGCCGCCCAGCACACCGTGGCGCGCATGCTCGAGCGCGACGACTTCTCCAAGCGCTTCGCCGGCCAGCAGCCGATCGCCATCCACGAGTTCCTCTATCCGCTGGTGCAGGGCTATGACTCCGTCGCGCTCAAGTGCGACGTGGAACTCGGCGGCACCGATCAGAAGTTCAACCTGCTGATGGGCCGCGCCCTGCAGGAGCACCACGGCCAGCCGCCGCAGATCGTGCTGACCATGCCGCTGCTGGAAGGCCTGGACGGCGTCAACAAGATGTCCAAGTCGCTGGGCAACTACATCGGCATCAATGAGCCGGCCATCGACATCGTCACCAAGACGCTGAAGATCGGCGACGACCTCATGTGGCGCTGGTTCGAGCTGCTCAGCTTCGAAACCTCGATGGCGGACATCGCGCGCATGAAGGAAGAGGTCGCCAGCGGTGCGCTCAATCCGCGCGACGCCAAGCTCAAGCTGGCCCGCGAACTGGCCACGCGTTTCCACGATGCGGCCGCCGCGGAACAGGCCATTGCCGGCTGGCATGCCGTGGTGCGCGGCGAAGGCGACACCAGCCTGTTGCCGCTCACTGAAATTGCCGTGCCCGCGGAAGGCCTGCGCCTGCCTGCACTGCTGACGGCAGCAGGGCTCACGCCGAGCAACGCGGAAGCGAACCGCAAACTCAAGGAACGCGCCGTGCGCATCGACGCGGAAGTGGTCGAAGACGCGCAACGCGTGTTTTCCCCGGGTTTTGAAGGGGTTTTGCAGATCGGCAAGCGCAACTTCGCGCGCGTGTCGTTGAAGCTCGCTTGAGTTGTGCGCGACGACGCAACGTCGTCGCGATGCATCGATCAACCAAGTTTCGCGTGAGAACAACGTCTTACGCGAAACATCGAAAATAATTTCAAAAATTGCTTGTCAAAGGTGGGGGGCCTCCCTATTATTCGCCTCCCGCCGCTGGCATCGCCCTCCGGACGGCAACAACGACAGCAAAAATTCTTCGCTGAAGGTGTTGACGGACAGGAAAAACGATGTAAGATGAGCGGCTCACTCGGAACGAAATGTTCCAACGCTGAAACGGAAACGGTCAGCAAGTGATTGAGATCTTTGACAGTGTGCGCAGGTGACTTGTGTGGGCGCCTTGCGGTGGATGACTGAATGTCAAACATATGC
>NZ_QICJ01000015.1 GCF_003201105.1 Dyella sp. AtDHG13
GATCAAGGAACCCTTGCCAACCCATCACCGAGCGATAAGCTCGCAACCTTGGACTCTACGAAATAGGTTTTGGCCCTAAGCCCGGGGGCAGGTCACAGCGTGCCAGCGCCCATCCGCTCGTCCACACGCTGCGTGGCTGCCACCTCGAGCGCGATGGTGAGTGCGCGCACCACGTCGTCCTTGCTCATGCTTGGCGCATTCGGGAAGCGCGCCGCCTGCGAGGGCAGGTAGGGAATATGGATGAAGCCTGCGCGCAGGTCGCGATGCGGGGCGGCCAGGTGCAGCATCAGGTAGGCGACGTGGTTGCACACGAAGGTGCCCGCCGTGTTCGACAGCTCCGCCGGCAGGCCCTGCGCCAGCAGCGCCTTGAGCATGGCCTTGACCGGCAGGGTGCTGAAGTACGCCGCGGGGCCGCCGGCCACCACGGCCTCATCGATGGGTTGCTCGCCGGCGTTGTCCGGGATGCGCGCATCCTGCACGTTGATGGCCACGCGCTCGATGGAGAGCCGGCTGCGTCCGCCGGCCTGGCCGACGCCCAGCAGGATCGCCGGCCGTACCTCGTCCACCATGAGCGACAGCTCGCGCTGCGAATCGGCGAATGCGGTGGGCAGCAGGCGCGACACCACGAGGTGCCCGCCGATGTGCTTGCCGTCCAGCTCGCGCACGGCTTCCCACGAGGGGTTGATGTCTTCGTTGCCGAACGGCGTGAAGCCGGTGAGCAGGATGCGCGGTGGTTTCGTCATGGGCAAAGCTCTCGTGTCATGCGGCGTGCTCAGCGGAACACCAGCGCCCACATGGCGAGGAAAGTGGCGGCGAAAATGCCCGCCGCGCTCCAGGCCTGGGCGCGGATTACGCCGTAAGGGTTGCGCAATTCCAGTAGGGCCGCGGGCACCAGGTTGTAGTCGGCGGCCATGGGCGTGAGCAGCGTGCCGCAATAGCCGCACAGCATGCCCATGGAGCCAAGGATGGCTGGATGCGCGCCATAGCGATGCACCAGCAGCGGCAGGCCGATGCCCGCCATCATCACCGGGAACGCGGCGAACGCATTGCCCATGATCACGGTGAACAGCACCATGCCCAGCGCGAACACCAGCAGGCAGAGGAAGGCATTGCCTTCGGGCAGGATCATCTGCGCCAGCGCGGCGATGGCGGCGCCGACGCCGCTCTGCGTGAACACTTCGCCCAGCGCGGCCAGCAGCAGCGGCAGCAGCGCCGCCCAGCCGATGGCGTCGAGCAGGCGGCGGCCTTCCGATACGCCTTGAAGCACCGGCGCCTGCGCCACGCGCGCTGCCGCGAGCAGGGCGATCACGCAGGCCAGCATCAGGCCGGTCAAGGTCATCTGCGGTTTGGCTAACAATGCATGGCCGCCGATCGACAGGTGCTCGCCGACCAGCGCGACGACCAGCGTGACCAGCGGAATCAATAGCGCCGGCACGAACAGCTTGTGGCCGAGCCGCAGCGCGGAAGCCAGTCGCGCCGACGCGCTCGCCGTTTCCGGATGGGCCTTGCGGCGCATGCGCGGCGCGATCAGGGCCAGCGCGATCACCACGCAACCCGCCAGTTGCGCGGGCAGGGCGTTGCCGGCCTTCTGCGCGGCGAGCACCGCGTCGCCACCGGCGAACAGCAGGCCGAGCAAGCCCCAGAACGCCGCGCAATAGAACTGTCGCTCGCCAGCCTTGCGCCAGGACGTGTAGAACAGGAAGGCCGCGATCAGCCAGTAGGCGTATTCGATGCGCAGCATGCTCAGCCCTCCTGTGCGTTGCGCGCCGATGCGCGGCGCTGCAGCCGGCGCTGGAACAGCCAGATGCGCACCGACTGGATCACGAATGCAGCGATGGCCGTGGGCAAGGCCCACAGAGCAATCGACAGCGGCGTCAGGTCGATGCCGTGCTGGGCGTAGAAACCCTGGATCAGCAGCACCGCGCCGAGGGCGATGAACACGTCCTCGCCGAAAAAGCGGCCGATATTGTCGGTGGCCGCGGCGACGGCGCGTACCTCGTCGCGGTCGGCGGCGTCGAGTTCGGGATGGATCTTTTCCGCCGCCGCCTCGCCCATCGGCGCCAGCAGCGGGCGCACCGTCTGCGCTGCGCCGGCCACGCCGGTCAAGCCGAACATGGCCAACGCTTCGCGCACCAGCAGGTAGCCGATCAGCAACCGCGCCAGGGTCATGCCGCGCAATCGTCCCATCCATTGCTGCGCGTGTTCGCGCAGGCCCGCATGTTCGAGCAGGCCAATGGCGGGCAGGGTGAGCACGAACATCAGCAGCATGCGCGAGGACACGAAGCTCTTGCCCAGCAAGGCCAGCAGATCCGGCACGTGCAAACCGGCCAGCAGTCCGCTGACCAGCGCCGCGCCGACCACCACCGGCACCGGATTGAAGCGCAGGGCGAAGCCGATGACGATCACCGCCACCCCCAACAGCGGCCAGTAGTTCATGCGCGATGCTCCGTGGCGTGCGGCGCCGCGATGCCGATGTCGGCCGCTTCCAGCGCGGCGCGCAATTGCCGCGCAAAGGCGACCGCATGCGCGCCGTCGCCATGCACGCACAAGGTATCGACCTGCAAGGCGATGACGCTGCCATCGACGGCGCGCACCTGTCCTTCGCGCGCCATGGCCATCGCCTGGGCAATCGCCTCGTCGCTTTCCTGGATCACCGCGTCGGGCTCGCGCCGCGGTTGCAGCGAGCCATCGGATCGATAGCGGCGGTCGGCAAACGCTTCGGACGCCACCGCCAATCCCAGCGCGACGCCGGCATCGACGAGGGCGGAATTCGCCAGCCCGAACAGGCGCAGCGTGGGATCGAAATCGTGCACGGCGCGCGCGATGGCCGCGGCCAGCGCCGCGTCGCGCGCAGCCATGTTGTACAGCGCGCCGTGCGGCTTGACGTGGCGCAGGCGCGTGCCGGCGGCTTGCGCGAAGCCGTGCAGCGCGCCGATCTGATAGAGGGTGAGTGCATAGGCTTCGTTGGGCGTCACCGCCATCTCGCGCCGGCCGAAACCCTGCAGGTCAGGCAGCGAAACATGGGCGCCGATGGCGACATCGTGCTGCACGGCCATCGCGACGGTGCCGCGCATGATGTCGGGGTCGCCACCATGGAAGCCGCAGGCGATGTTGGCCGAGCTGACGATGGCGAGCAGCGCCGCGTCGTCGCCCATGCGCCAGGCGCCGAAGGATTCGCCCAGGTCGCTGTTGATGTCGATGGTCTTGGCGAAGCGGTTTTTCATGGCGATTCCAGCCGTTGGGCGATGCGTCGTATCAGTTGTTGCAGCGCGTCGTTCCGCGCGCGCAGGCGTTGCAGGGCGTCGTCCATGGCGATGGTCTCGAAGCATACGGCATCGCCCGGCCGGCGCTGCGCGATGCGCGGCAAGTCCACCACCGCGAGCTGGCCGATGCGCGGATAGCCGCCCGTCACCGGTGCCTCGGCCAGCAGCAGGATCGGCTGTCCCGATGGCGGCAATTGCAGCGTGCCGGGCAGGGTGGCTTCGGAGATCAGTTCGAGTGGATGCGACAGCTGCAGCGGCGCGCCATCCATGCGACAGCCGGTGCGATTGCTGTCCTTGCTCACCGCGAAGCGCTGCGTGAACAGCGCGCGCTGCGATGGCACATCCAGTGCGTCGTAATGATGGCCGCGCAGCAAGGCCAGCGGCGCGCGTGCATAGTCGAGCCACGGTTGCGGATCGAGCCCCCAGCGCAACGCCTGCACGGTGCGCCGCGAGCGGAACCATGGCGCGTGTTCCGCGTTTCCCGTATCGATGACGTCACCCGCCTGCAAGGCGCGTCCGTCCAGCGGGCCGGTGCGCGCGTGCAGGTCGGTGCTGCGGCTGCCCAGCACCGGCGCGACGGCAAAGCCGCCGCGAATGGCGAGGTAACTGCGGCAGCCGTGGCGCATGCCGCCCAGGCGCAGCGGCGTACCGGCCGGCAGGAAACAGGTGGTCCACGGCGGCAGCGGCTGGCCATCCGCGCGTGCATCGATGATGCCGCCGGTAAGCGCCACCACCGCGTCGCGCTGCAAGCGCAGCGTGGGGCCGGCCAGCGTGATCTCCAGCGCCGCTTCGTTCGCGTCGTTGCCGACCAGGGCATTGGCCAGGCGCCAGGCGGGTTCGTCCATCACGCCCGCGCGCCCCAGCCCCAGGTGTGCGTAGCCGCTGCGGCCGCCGTCCTGCAGGCTGCTGAGCAGGCCGGGTTTGATGACCTCGACACTCATGGCGTCACGCCCGCTTCCGCGGCGAACTGCCGGTACGTGTCTTCATCGATAGGCTGAAAGCGCACGTGGTCGCCGGGTAGCAGCCGCGACGGTGGATCGGCGTCGAGGTCGAACAGCCGCAGCGGCGTGCGGCCGAGTACATGCCAGCCGCCCGGCAGCGCCTGCGGATAGATGCCGGTCTGCAACCCGCCAATCGCAATGCTGCCGGCCGGCACGCTGATGCGCGGCTGGCTGCGGCGCGGCATGGCGAGGGCAGGATCGAGCCCGAGCAGATACGGGAAGCCCGGCGCAAAGCCCAGCATGGCCACGCGGTAGGTCGGCGCGCTGTGGCGTGCGATCACTTCGTCCGTCGACAGGCGCGCATGGGCGGCGATGTCGGCCAGGTCCATGCCGGCGTACCACACCGGCACTGTCACTTCGCGCGCGACGACGTTGGTCGACGCATCCTTCCGCCATGCCGCCTCGATCGCTGCGCGCAGGCGTTCCGCGGTCAACGGGCCGCCGTGCGCTTCCCATTCCGCAAGGTCGACACGCAGCAGCAGGCTCGCATACGCAGGCACGCATTCGACGTGAGGCAGATGCGCGCGCAGCCGCGCGGCGGCCTCGTGCACGCGCGCATTCACGGTGGCGTCGATGGTGTCGCCGAAGCGCCATAGCCAGGCGCCTTCCGCGAGCGCTTCAAGGCGGATGTCGGACGGCATGCCGGTCATGGCGTCGCCGTCCGCGCGCGCCGGGGCGGGTGATGGATCGTGCGGGTCGGCGCCAGGGGGGTGCGTCATCGTGGTGGACCATCGCGTGTTCGCGGGGAGTGTTGCAGAACGGCCCGCGTTTGCCGATCCGCGCGCAGGCGCTTCATATGGCCCGAGCACATCGCCGGAGCGCGAGCCTGCATCGGAAAATTCCGGACGAGTTGATGGCCTAACGTTGTCAATCCGCGACGCAGTCACCTGCCTGGGCAGCTGTAACAAGGCCGGAAATCCCCCCTTTCGGACTGCCATTTGGCCGCATCGGGTCATGGCTCAACATCGTTGTCGTGGCGCATTGCGAAATGGCCTATTCGTCGCCCATAAACGACAAAAGATGCATGACAAACAATGAATTACATGAAAACGAGGCGCGGGCAAAACGGCCCGCCTCAACGCCGCATGCTGCCCTGCCGCACAGGTCTTTCCTGCACATGACTTGTGGATTGTTGACAACGTTGTCAGGCATTACCCAGACTCGGCCATCATGGATCGCGTTCACAGGAACGTGACACGAGGATGACGAGGGGATCGCAGTGGTCGAAGGGGTCAGCCACAGCGCACGCGAGTTCCTGGCGAACGAAGCCATGTTTCTCGCTGCGGACGTCGGAGGCACGCATGCCCGCATCGGGCTGGTGAGTCGCCAGCCGGACGGCTCGCGCCCGGTGACGGTGTTGCAGTACCACCGCTATGCCTGCGCCGAGTGGCCGAGCCTCACGGCCGTGCTGCAGGACTTCGTCGGCCAGCTGGATCGCTCCGTGCGTGTGGACCGCTGCGCCGTCGCCAGCGCCGGCTACGTGCTGGGCGACGCCATCGTCAACGACAACCTGCCGTGGCCGGTCTCCATCCGCGATATCCGCGACAGCCTCGGCATCGAGCAGCTCGCCGTCGTCAATGATTTCGAAGCCGTGGCCTATGCCACGCAGTTCCTGAGCACGGCCGACACCACCGCCGTGATCGAAAGCGAAGCGCCGCCGGCCGAAGGCCCTGTGCTGGTGATGGGCCCGGGCACCGGCCTGGGCTCGGCGGTGCTGCTGCCGGGCCATCCGCACGCCACCGTGCTTGCCACCGAAGCCGGCCAGATCGCGCTGGCGCCGGGCAACGAACGCGAGATCGAGATACTCCGCTACCTGGCGCGCGACCGCGCCTACGTGTCGTTCGAACACGCCCTGTCGGGCCCGGGCCTGCTCAACCTGTATCGCGCGCTGTGCGCGCTGCGCGGGCAGTCGCCGGTGCTGGCGCAGCCGGCGCAGGTCACGCAGGCGGCGCTGGAGCGCAGCGACGCGGCGGCGGTGGAAGCCCTGGACGTGTTCTGCGGCCTGCTGGGCAGCTTCGTGGGCGACCTGTGCCTGCTCTACGGCGCGCGCGGCGGCGTGTTCCTCGCCGGCGGCATTCTTCCGCAGATCCGCGACGTGCTGCTGACCAGCAGCTTCCGCCAGCGCTTTTTCAACAAGGGCGTGATGCGCGCCTTTCTGCAGCAGGTTCCCGTACGACTGATGGAGCACGGCCAGCACGGTGTGATCGGTGCGGCCGGCCTGTACCTGGACGGGCATACGTAAGACCAGGGGAGAGCAACACCCGAGTAACAACCGTTGCATTGAGCCGGGCGCAAGCCCAGACCGCCACGCAGCAGCCGGACGACCCACAACTTCCGCTGCCGAAATGCCTTCGAGGGGAGGACACCATGTCACATCGCAAGACGCTTCTAGCCGCCAGCATCGTTGCCGGACTCTGTCTGTCCGGTTCGCTTTACGCGCAGACCGCCGCTCCGGCCTCCGGCCCGGCGCCGCAGTCGCAGTCGCAGTCGTCGGACCAGGCGCCTGACCAGTCCAAGGCCAAGGAGCTGGAAACCGTCACCGTCACCGGTATCCGCGCCAGCCTGCAGGCTTCGATGGACACCAAGCGCAACGCCGACGCCATCGTGGACGCCATCACGTCCGAAGACATCGGCAAGTTCCCGGCCAGCAACGTGGCCGAAGCGCTCGCCCAGGTGCCGGGCGTCACGCTCGACCGCCAGCTTGGCGCCACGCAGCGCGTGAGCATCAACGGCATGGATCCCAGCCTCAACCTGACCCTGCTCGATGGCCACCCGGTGGCCCAGGCGGTGTGGCTGTACGACGACGCGCCGAACCGCGGCTTCAACTACTCGCTGCTCGCGCCCGAAGTGGTCGGCCGCCTGGAGATCTACAAGAGCCCCGAAGCCCGCCTGCCCGAAGGCGCCCTCGGCGGCACCATCATCATGCACACGGTCAAGCCGCTCGACGTGCCGTCCAACACGGTCAGCGGTTCGTTCGGCGTGAACTACAACGACATGGTCAAGGACAGCCGTCCGTCCGGCTCGGTGTTCTACAGCTGGCACAACGACGACAAGACCTTCGGCGTCGACGTGTCCGCGCAGCACTACGAGCAGTTCCAGAACCGCCAGGGCCTGGAAAACTACGGCTACTCCTCGGTGGCCGACATCGTCAGCAAGAGCCCGGTGGCGGCGGCTGAAGTGGCGGCCGGCAAGATCAAGCTGAGCGACCAGATCCCGAACCAGATCAGCGTGTCCAACTTCCAGCAGACCGAGAAGCGCGACAGCGTCACCTCGAACGTGCAGTGGAAGCCGATGGACAACCTGAGCTTCAACCTCGGCCTGATGTACGCCCGCGACAACCTGAGCAACGTCAACCAGTCGCTGTACCCCTGGTCGCTGCACAACCCGGCCGGCATCACTTCGCTCAACGAAGGCCCGAACGGCATCATCACCAGCGGCAGCCAGGCCGGCACGCCGTGCCAGAACAACCTCAACTGCGTCAGCACGGCCGACACCTACGCCGACAACAACGCCCGCAAGTCGGTCATCACCACCAAGGGCGTGGATCTCTCCGGCGAGTACAAGGGTGACGGCTGGCGCCTGGACGGCCAGGCCGGCGTGAGCACCTCGCGCAACCCGATGCAGGCGGCCGTGAAGGAGATCTACTACGGCGGCGGCTTCGACTGGTCCATCAGCAAGGGCCCGCAGTACACCGACCCGACTACCGCCAACGACCCGAGCTACTGGGCCGACAACGGCTGGGGCGGCAACCTCGGCAAGGAGCTCTACAAGGCCAAGGACACCTACGGCCAGCTGGACTTCACCAAGGACTTCGACGGCTTCCTCAACAACATCCAGGCCGGCGTGCGCTATGCCAAGCACTGGGAAAGCCAGACGCTCAACGTCTACACCGGTCCGCAGGCGCTCACGCTCAACCAGATCGGCTTCGGCGGCCTTACCGACCTCAATGGCGCCAAGAGCCTGGGGCTGAGCCAGACGGCCATCCAGCACGTGCAGACCGCCGGCGCCAACGCCATCTTCAACGCGGTCACCAGCACGCCGGGCTTCGGTTCCACGCAGGATCCGAACTCGTACTGGGACAACACCTGGGCCACCACCCAGGAGAACGAGGCCGCCTACCTGCAGGCCAACTTCGGCACCGACACCGTGCACGGCAACCTGGGCGTGCGCTACGTGCACACCAAGAACGTCAGCAGCGGCTGGGTGATCCCGCAGCCGTGCGCCGCGGCGGACACCTGGGACTGCGCGTTCCCGAGCGGCTTCGGCTACGTCACGCAGGACAGCACGCACAACAACTGGCTGCCGTCGTTCAACATCGCCTGGAACGTCACGCCTGACGTGATCCTGCGCGGTGCCGCGTCGGAAACCCTGGCCTACGCCCCGTACAACCAGATGGCGCCGTACTTCGCCGCCAACGACACGGTGCTCACGGCCGCGGCCGGCAACCCGAACATCAAGCCGTATCGTTCGGTGAACTTCGACGGTTCGGCGGAGTGGTACTTCAATCCGGAATCGCTGGTTGCCGTGTCGTTCTTCTACAAGCACGTGCTGAACTACATCGTCAACGCGGCCACCACGGAAGAGCGCCAGAACGGTTCGTGGACCCAGCCGGGCTTCGCCACCAACGCCGCGGCGCTGGTTGCCTCGGGCGCGTGTACGGCCTCGGGCATGTGCGCCTACGACGTCACCGCACCGGTCGACGGCGGCACCGCCAAGGTCAAGGGCGGCACCATCAGCTACCAGCAGACCTACGGCTACGGCTTCGGCCTGCGTGCCAACTACACGTACTCCGACGCGTCCACCAAGTCCGGCGGCGCGCTGCCGTACAACTCCAAGAACTCGTACACGGTCGCCCCGTACTACGAGCAGGGCCCGTACAGCGCCAGCCTGGCCTACACCTACCGTTCGAGCTACCTCGCCGGTGGTTACGTGGCCGGTGCGCCGTCGACCTACATCGACGGCTTCAAGGAACTGGACGCCACCCTGGGCTACGAGATCAACAAGAACTTCTCGCTCAGCCTGAACATGCTCAACCTGCTGAACTCCAAGTACTACGCGTACCTGGGCAGCAAGACGCAGATGTCCGCGGAATACGTGACCGGCCGCCAGTACATGCTGAAGGCCAACTTCAAGTTCTGATCCCGTGTAGTACTTTTTTCTCCCCGAAACGGGCCCGGCGTGCTTGCCGGGCCCGCTTTTTCTTCGGGGGTCCGTACATCGAAACACCTGCTGGAGCCGATGGTATGAAGCCCTGTCGCCGTCTCGCGGTTGTCCCCTTGCTGCTTGCCGCCAACGCGGCCGCCGCGTCGGATGCCAAGGTGCTGGTCGACCAGGTCGGCTACGACACCGGCGCCATCAAGCAGGCCATCGTCATGGGCGCGACGGGTGCCGCCCCGCAAGCCTTTCGCGTGGTGAATGCCGACACCGGCAACGTCGTGCTGCAAGGCACGACCACGGCCACCGCACCGGTCGCGCGATGGAACGGCAGCTACGCCGTTGCCGATTTCAGCAGCGTGCGCACGCCCGGCCACTACTACGTCGAGTTGCCAATGGGCGGCCACGACGTGCGCTCGTGGACCTTCGACGTGCAGGACAACGTGCTGGAGCGCCACACGCTCTCCAACGTCGTGTATTACTTCAAGGGCCAGCGATCCAGCGGGCTCATCGACAAGGCCGACACGCATCTGGCGCATCCCGACGGCTCGCCCGGCACGCTCGACATCCACGGCGGCTGGTACGACGCCACCGGCGATTACGGCATCCACCTGTCGCACCAGAACCTCACCAGCTACTTCAATCCGCAGCAGGTGCCGCTGGCGGCGTGGAGCCTGCTGCGCACCTGGCAGCAGCTGGAAGCGCGCAAGGACAAGAACTTCCGCGAATACAACCGCCGCCTGCTCGACGAAGGCCTGTTCGGCGCCGACTTCCTCGTGCGCGACAAACGGCCGGACGGTTCGTTCTATCAATCCATCGATGGCCCCGGCCCCGGCAAGCTGCCGCAGGACCGCCTTATCGGCGACCCCAACTGGCGCACGCAGATCAAGCTGAAGCCCGGCGACCACACCGAGAACATCGAGCAGCCGGCGCACGGCCCGCACGCGTACGAAGCCAGTTTCCGCGGTGGCGGCGGCATGGCCATTGCCGCGCTGGCGCTGGCGGCGGGCACGGGCGTGGACGGCGACTTCGGCCGCCAGGATTACCTCAAGGCCGCCGAGGATGCCTACCGCTTTCTCGACGCGCACAACCGCGAGCTGATCAACGACGGCAAGGAAAACATCGTCGACGACTACTGCGCGCTGCTGGCGGCCGTGGAGCTGTACCGCGCAACGCATGACGAGGCATGGCGCAAGGCCGCCGATGGCCGTGCCGATCGTTTGATGGCGCGGCTGATCACGCACGATGGCCATCGCGACTACTGGCGCGCCGACGACGGCACGCGCCCGTTCTTCCATCCCGCCGACGCCGGGTTGCCGGTCGTCGCGCTGGTGGAATACGCCGCCATCACCGACGCCGAGCGGCAGGCGAAAGTGCGCGACACGGTGAAGCGTTCGCTGCAGGCCGAGCTTGCAGTCACGGCCGACACGAATAACCCCTTCGGCTACGCGCGGCAGCTGGTGCGCTACGGCGACGGCCGCGTGCGCACGGCGTTCTTCTTTCCGCACGACACGGAAGCCGCACCGTGGTGGCAGGGCGAGAACGCGCGCCTCGCGTCGCTGGCCGCTGCCGCGCGGCTCGCAGCACCGTTGTACGCAGGCGACGATGCCTTCCGCCGGCAGCTGCAGGCGTATGCGTGGAACCAGCTGCACTGGATCCTTGGCCGCAACCCGTATGACAGCAGCATGCTGATGGGCAGCGGTCACAACAATGCGCCGTACATGTTCTTCGACTCCTACGCGTACACCAACGCGCCCGGAGCGATCATCAACGGCATCACCTCCGGCCTCACCGACGACGACGGCATCGCCTTCGACCTGGGCTACGCCCAGACCGGCAAGGACGACGACTGGCGCTGGACCGAGCAATGGCTGCCGCACGATGCGTGGTATCTGTTCGCCATCAGCCTTCCCCATGATTAAGGCAACACTGAACGTTGCAGCGAGAACCCTGATGAAGAAGACACGCTACGCGCTCGCCCTTGCCCTGTGCGGCATCACCGCCTTCGCCCACGGCGCGGCGCCGGTGAACCTGATCCCCATGCCGGCACAGCTCAGCGTCTCCGGCGACACCTTCACTGTCAGCGCGCAGACGCCCATCGTGGTCGACGGCAGCGACGCCGACGCGCGCCGCACGGCGGAATACCTGGCCTCGCTTACCGCGCACACGCGCCACCTGCAGTTGCAGGTGAAAACCGGCGCGCCGGAGAACGGCGCCATCGTGCTCAAGCGCGATCCGCAGGCGCCGGTGGCGAACGAGGAAGGCTATGCGCTCGACGTCACGCCGCAAGGCATCCGCGTGGTCGCCCGCGACGAGGCCGGCCTGTTCTACGGCGCCATCACCGCGTGGCAGCTGCTTACGCCCGCACCCGGCGAAGGCGACGTGCACGTGCAGCCTGTGCATATCCGCGACCAGCCGCGCTTCGCGTGGCGCGGCCTGATGCTCGACTCCGCGCGCCACTTCCAGACGCCCGACGAAGTGCGCACGCTGATCGACCAGATGGCCCAGCACAAACTCAACGTGCTGCACTGGCACCTTGCCGACGACCAGGGCTGGCGCATCGAGATAAAGCGCTATCCGGACCTCACGCGCATCGGCGCATGGCGCACGCCGCCCACCACCGGCAAGCAGCCCGCGCCCAAGCCCTACGGCGGCTTCTATACGCAGGACGACATCCGCGCCGTGGTGGCCTATGCCGCCGAGCGGCACATCACCGTGGTGCCGGAGATCGACATGCCCGGCCATGCGCAGGCGGCCATCGCCTCCTACCCGGAGCTGGGCGTCACCGGCACGCGTCCGCCGGTATCTGCGGATTGGGGCGTGAACCCGTACCTCTACAACGTCGACGACCACACCATTGAGTTCCTGCACAACGTGCTGGACGAGGTGATGGCGCTGTTCCCGTCCACCTATATCCACGTGGGCGGCGACGAGGCGGTGAAGGACCAGTGGAAAGCCTCCGCCGCCGTGCAGGCGCGCATGCGTGCGCTGAACATCAAGACCGAAGACGCCATGCAAAGCTGGTTCATCGAACAGATGGGCAAGTACCTCGCCGCGCACAATCGCCGGCTGATCGGCTGGGACGAAATCCTCGAAGGCGGCGTGCCGCCCAGCGCCACCGTGATGTCGTGGCGCGGCACCAAGGGCGCCATCGATGCGGCCAAGCTCGGCCACGACGTGGTGCTGGCGCCTGCGCCGCAGCTTTACATGGATTCCATGCAAAGCGACCGCGCGGACGAAACCACCGGCCGCCTGCCGTCGATGTCGCTGCAGAGCTACTACACGTTTGAAGCGGTGCCCAAGGAACTGAACGCCGCGCAGGCCAAGCACGTGCTCGGCATGCAGGCCACGATTTTCACCGAGCACATGCCCACGATGCGCCATGTGGAGTACGCGGCCTTCCCGCGCATGGATGCCTTGGCCGAAGCGGCATGGACGCCGGTGAAGGTGCGCGACTGGCACGGTTTCCTCGAGCGCATGCCGTCGCAGCTCGCGCGTTATCGCGTGCAGGACATCGCCTATGCCGACAGCGCCTTCGCGCCGTCCATCGACGTGGATCGCAACGCCGCCATCGCCAGCGGCCGCGCCAGCGTCACGCTGTCCAACCAGGCCAGGTTCGGCAACGTGCACTACACCATCGACGGCAGCGAGCCGAGCGCGTCCTCGCCGCTGTACGTGCGCCCGTTCAACGTGAACCTGCCCACCACCGTCAAGGCCGTGGCCCTGGCCGACGACGGTACGCCGCTGGCCGCCGCGCGCACGCGCGTGCTCGACCTGCCTTCGCTGCGCACGCGCGGCACCGGCGAGCTGGAGAACTGCGCGGGCAGCGATTTCCGCCTGCGCGTGCAGCCCACGCCGGACGCCACCAGCATGGCGCCCACCTACCTCATCAACGTGTTCGACAACTGCCGCGTCTACAAGGCGGCGAAGCTCGACGGCATCGCCGGCATCCGCGTGGATACCGCCACCTTGCCGCGCAACTACGCACTGGCGCACGACGCCAAGCTGGTGGTGTCGCACAAGGCAAGCACGCCGCAGGGCGAACTGGTCGTGCATCTGGACAGCTGCAAGGGCAGGGAAGTCGCCTCGCTGCCACTGCCCGCCGATGCGCCGGCCACCTTCACCTTGCAGGGCGCGCTGGCGAAGCAGGCCGGCACGCATGACCTGTGCCTGGTGTTCACCTCGCCAATCACCGGCCCCATCTGGGGCGTGGGCGCGGTGACGCTGTTGCCGGCGGACAAGGCCGCGCCCTGAACGCCATGCTCAAGCGCCTGGGCTCCGTCGATGCGCTGCGCGGCTGCACCGTGGCGTTGATGCTGCTGGTCAACGATCCCGGCGACTGGGTGCACACGTATTGGCCGCTGAAGCACGCGGAATGGAACGGCTGCACGCCGACGGATCTGGTGTTTCCGTTCTTCCTGTTCGTGGTCGGCGTGTCCATCGCGCTGGCCATCGGGCCGCGCGTGGAGCAGGGCGCGGATTCGCATGCGCTGATGCAGGCCGCGCTCAAGCGTGCGCTGCGCATCGTGCTGCTGGGCCTGGCCATCAACGTGATCGCGTGGCTGCTCTTGCCGGGCGCGCACCTGCGCTTGCTTGGCGTGTTGCAACGCATTGGCGTGTGTTTCGCCGGCGCGGCGCTGTTTGCGATCTACACGCCGCCGCGCGTGCAATGGGCGGCCATCGCTACGCTGCTGCTGGGCTATTGGGGCGTGCTGCTGGCCGGCGGTTCGCTGGAACCATTCGCCAATATCGCCAGCCGCACGGACTTCGCCCTTTTCGGCCACACCGTCTACCAGATCGACCCGATCACCGGCCGCGGCCACGACCCGGAAGGGCTGCTGAGCAGCTTCCCTTCGCTCGCCACCAGCCTGCTCGGCCTGCGCGCCGGCCAATGGCTGCGCCAGCGCAACACCCGCGCGTTGATGCTCTCGGGCATCGCCTGGTTGCTGCTGGGCTTGGCGTGGTCGCTGGTGTTTCCGCTCAACAAGAACCTGTGGTCGTCCTCGTTCGTGCTGTGGACGGCCGGCTGGGCCACGCTGGCCCTGCTGCTGTTCCACTGGCTGATCGACCGGCGCGGCTGGCCAGCCATCGGCCGGCGCTTCGGCGTGAACGCCGTGGCCGCCTATGCCGGCTCGGAGCTGATGCAGATCCTGCTGCCGGCGCTCGGCGTGCAGGGCCCGCTCTACCAGCACGCATTCGCCGACTGGATCACGCCGCTGGCCGGGCCGTACATCGCCTCCCTGGCCTATGCCGTTGTCTTCGTCGCGATGTGGTGGGCGGTGGTGGCGGTCATGGACCGCCGTAAGCTCTATCTCAAGCTCTGAGGCGTGCCCACCTTCACGGGCACGCCGTAGGCCTTCGCCGCACCCATCTCAAGCCCTCGCCCGGCGTGCCTGTTCCCGGCACATGGGCGTAAGCTGTGCTCGTCACCCGCGCCGTCTGCTCCATCTTCTTCCGGGCTGCGCGGGTGACCACGGCAGTGATGCCGTGAGGCGCGGGCCGCCGGTGCTACCAACACCGACGACCCGCTAACCATAACCAACTGAAGCAGAGTTGATCATGGCTAACCGCGATCATAAGGCAGGGCCACGTCCGTCGTTAGCTGACGACGGCAGCCAAACACCTTCACCGCACGACCCGGACGCTTCCGGGCTCGATCCGACACTCCCGTATGACCCGCAAACCACGGCGCTCCGCGTGCTCACGTACCTGCGTGATCGCCTGGAAAAGCGTGAATGGCTGGTCATCTCGGGCATGCCGGGCGACCCCATCGTCGGGTCGTTGACGAGTGAAATGTCGGCGGCGCTCGATATTGCCGTGCACTGCATCGAGCTGTCCGCCGGCGCGCCATCCCATCGGCGCGTCGTGAACGCTTAACCCCGCCCGTTGATCGTCCCCGTGGCGCATCGGTTCACGGGTCGATGCGCCACACCTGGGGCGATCACGGACGGGTAGATTCCCCTACACGCCACATCGCAAATCTACGCAGCGCACGCTTGCCCGCACCCGACAGCAGCCGTGCCATCGCGCCTAGGCGGGCAGGCTCACCACCGCCTTGAAGCCGCCAAAGATCATGCGCTTGCCGTCGAACGGGCAGTCGGCCGCGGCCTCCATGCGCGGGTCCTTCATGAACTTCGCCATGCCGGCATCGCGCGTGGCCTTGTCCGGCCATTCCACCCAGGAAAACACCACCGCTTCGTCCTGCTGCGCCTGTACCGCGCGGCGGAAATCGGTGAGCTTGCCATCGGGCACGTCATCGCCCCAGCACTCCACCACCCGCGTGGCCCCGTACTCCATGAAAATGGCGTCAAAGGTACGCGCATGCTCGATAAACCGCTCGCGGTTGGCATGGGGCACGGCGATCACGAAACCATCGATGTACGACATGACGCTCTCCTCGGCAGAAACGGCGACCGACAGGGCCGCCTTCACCTAAGCGACGAACGGGCGCCTGCGGGATCGACATGGGCCTTGCGGAGCATGCGGCCCGCTGGCGGCGCTGCCTTGCAACACCCGGTGACCGAAGATGCGGCCTCGTCCGCCTCTACCACCATGGCCGCACCAGCAGCGCGGCGATAGCCAGCACCAGACCCAGCAAGCCGACAAGGCGGCTGCCCCGGCCACTACGTCCCGCCGGCATGGCACGAAACGCACGATAGACGTCCGAAAGGGTTGCGTTGCTACTCACGTTGGGAAGAGCCCCAAAGACTTCGTACCATCCGAAGCACAGCATTGCGCAGGACAACAGGTAGGACCGCGGCGGTTCAAAAAGCAGCAGCGAAACAGGCCCCATCACCAGCGCGACGAAGACGCCCCAGACCTTGTTCCATGCGAGTCCGCGTTCCTTTTCCACGCCCTATCGCCCCTTCCGCATCATCAACCGAAGTGGCTGTGAATAAGCTTCACCACCGTCTGACGGTCATGCTCAATCCCCGACGAACGATATTGCTCCGTATCCCGACTCGCCCAGCCATCGATCACCCGAACACCCGCCGCGCAACCATCCAGCTTGATGGCAAAGATGTGCGCCCCCGTCCAACTGCGATGAAAGTGCAGCCAGCCATCCTCGAAGTAGATGAACCACCTGTCATCCATATCGACGGGAACATGGCCACCGCGCATGCGGGCGGCGACAGCGTCCGAGAAAATATCCGGCACATCCAGGCGTTCGCGCTTTTCGGGAGCGGGTAACGTTTTCCAGGAAGCGCGGGTGACTGGGTCCATTATTCAAAGCTCCTGCGGGTATCCGGCGATTGACCACCGATCCGAGGTCCGTTTTAGGTCGAAAGCAGACGGCTGATCTACGTCCGCTCGCTGTCGATCTCGTCCAGTTCATCGGCCCACATTGCCCCCTCATCGAGAGCCGTTGGATCGTAGGATCGCAGGTGTTCGCGCATCGTATCCACTGCCTCCCTCGGCACCTGTCCATATACGAAAGTAGAGCCGTTGCGCTTGGCGGCCTCTTGAATCATCTCGCGAAATCGCAAAAGCGTCTCGGACAGGGCCAAGACGTCCTTGTTGATATAACAAGGTCGAAAGCCATCGTCATGGTTCAGATAAACAACTGATCCTGACAGCGCTATGGCGATAGAGTCCCCGGAACCGTTGGAGCCAATGACGTAAAAGTTGCCGAATTTGCCGTCTTTCAATCGCCATAGCTGATCGACGGTTGGGAGGGGACCTGACTTGGGTGGCCGAAAGTCTAGGAAAGGCGCAACCGATGCGGGTAACCCAACATCTCGAAGGAAAGCCGCGGCCGTTGTGGACAGACCATGATGGATACCGATGTGCCTCGCCAGGCACATGTGTGGAAGCCATGGGCGCGATTTGCACCCATAACTGCTGACATCCGCCCCGCGCGTCGCCACAGCGCCAATCCGCAGCGCTTCATAAGAATACTGACACCGACAGGAGTCACTGCACTGACGAGTGCGATGAGACATCTTGCTCCAACCGTCTCTCACAGTCTGAAGAGCTCGGATGCGCATGGTTAGCGCACCAATCAAGTTCGGATATGGAGAAAGCTATGAAACTTGCGCTATTAGTAGCGGCTGGACTCGCTTTCGGCTCATGTTCTCTGAGCACATTGGCTCAAACTGCGATTACTGGCGAAAGCCAACTGGTCAATCAATTCCTGACACGCGAAAGCACGGACAACCAGCTTGCGTTACAGTTTGCACCAATACATTCCGTGCTCGATGTAAATCGGATATTGCTCTCGTCAAAGGTATCGGGAACAGCGTTCGACAAGCTCTCTCCTGCCGCCAAGCAGCGATTCCTGGCCAGTTTGACCTTCAATGAAAATGGCCTCACAGGCTTTAGCTACGCCGATATCGAGCGGGAACTAACCCCTAGCGATATCTATCAGTTGCTGAGCCTATTCGGCGTTCAACGACTGGCGCCGACCGCTTCCAAGGGGGCTCGAATCGATACCGCAACTGATGCTTTGATTCATGCGTCACCCATGACCTGCGGCCCGGGCCACACCGTGGATCCCGGCAGTGGTGGCTGTGACCACGATGGGTATCGCTGTCAGTCTCGCGGAACCTGTCTCCAAACGATGCAGGCGATCTGTACCAGTAACTGCTAATTTCCCATGGAATCGATGCACGCCGCTTCGTTGGCGTGCATCTTCAAACAGGAGTAAGCGGTGATCCGACATTTCACCAAGCATGCGCTAACGGCCAGCATGGTCTTGGCGCTGACCCTTGCCACAGGAACCGCATTGAAGGTGACGGCCGCGCCGGCATCTGTCGCCGATACAACGACCATCCAAGACGCTTACAACCAAATTAATGCGTTGAATCTCGACGCCGTCGATGTGCCGATCAAGGCGCAACGTATCGCTGCGTTGTACGAAGAAAAAATCTCGCCATTTCAAATAGCCGGAAAGCTTGCGAAATTGGGCATCGATGACCTCACTTTGATCTTCCGGGCCGCAGATACAGCTTCGTTCTACCTAGTTGAACAGCGGTACGTCACGGACATGGAGCTTGATTTGCAAGCTCTGGAGTCGCGTGGCGCAGCCAAGGACGTCGACTTTGCTGAGTTGTACGGCGCATACATAGAACTACGGCAATTCGATAAGGCAGTGAGCCTGAAAGATGCGCACCCCGGCATGACAGTTCCTGCGCTGCCCAAGCTCTCAATAATGGACATGAGCCCCGGCGAGCAAGAAGTGCTCCAGGTGTCGCCCATCGACGGCTCTGTTTCAAGTGCTCACGTTGATGTTAGTAAAGGCCCCATGATCGTCGTCGTGGGACACCCGTATTGTCATTTTTTTTTCGCAAAATGCTGTCGCGGTCATTGAAGGCAATCCAACACTCAACGACGTTTTTCGTAGACGCGCTATTTGGATCACTCCACCCTCGCGAAACCTGGACAACCAAGCCGTTCAAGAGTGGAACGACAACCACGCTTCCATCAAGTTCGATATCGCCTACTCCCGAGACTCCTGGAAAGGCATATCAACCTGGGAGACACCGGTTTTCTATTTCTATCGCGACGGAGTGTTGAAGGACACCGTGATCGGCTGGCCCAAAGGCGGAAACCTTCCCGCACTGCAGAAGGGCATGCAGTCGATCGGCATCTTGAATGCGAATGCGGCAAAAACAAGTAATTAGCATTGCCTATTCGGAGTCGGCTCAGCGGGCCTGAGCGCAGAGTTCCGCCCCATCGATACACCTGTGGAGCGAAGCCACCATACAATCGCACTCGCAGTTTCACTGGGCTCTATCTGAGCCAGTTGTTGATGTCCGCCCTGTCCGCGGAAGCGGATCCATACACCAGCGCCCAAGAGCAACCCGGTGGTCGAATGCATGCTGCCCCATCTTGCATCGATAACCAGGTGCATTAACGAAAAATGCGAATCCAACGGCTACACCAGTCACGGCGTGCGGTTTCAGTGCTCTCTCCGAGCTCCCAAGACGGGAAGCGCCCCATGGGAGTCAACCTGCGGATGGCGAATCGGGAAAGTGTCGCGTCGATTCCCATTGTGCGTCACGACGGGCTCGACACCACGGACGACCTGCCGCGGGACGGTCGTTGCGTCACCGACTATTGGTTCTGAATCGCGTTCCTTGAGGGAGCGTCTAGCCGTTCGCTTCTGCCATCAACCACACCCGGAATGCATCCATCGCCGCGGTGGCGGGTGTCGACGATGCGCGCACCAGGTAGTAGCTGCCATCGGCCTTCATGGCCTGGGAGCCGATACGCACCAGCCGGCCGGAAGCCAGCGCGTCTTGCACCAGCACGCTGCGTCCCAGCGCGATGCCTTGGCCCGACTCCGCCGCTTGCAGCAGCAGGGAGGAGTCGCTGTAGAGCGGGCCAGACGGGTTTGCTGCAAGGGCGCCGCCGATCTGGTCCTGCCAGTGGCTCCAGCTGAAGAAGTCGTCACGCAGCAGCATGTCCTGCGTCATGTCTTGCAGGCTGCGCACATTGCGCTTCTCGAGGAAGGCCGGAGACGCCACGGGGAAAACGGTTTCGTCGAAGAGTGCTTCGCACGTCAGTCCCGGCCAGTTCCCTTTGCCGTAGCGGATGGCGAAATCGACCTCGTCGGCTTCCAGGTCGATCAGGTCGGCTGTGGCGTGCAGCTTGAAGTCCACGTCGGGGTGGGCGCCGAGAAAACCGGCGAGCCTGGGCATCAGCCATCGGCTCACCAGGGATGGCGGTGCGCTGAGCGATAGCCGGTTGGTAGGCTGGCTGCGTAGCGAGCGGCCGGTGGCCGAGAGTTTCTCGAGGAACTCGGCAACGACTTCCCGCAGCATGTCGCCGGCTTTGGTGAGGGCGACGTCGCGATGGTTTCGCAGGAGCAGACGGGTGCCGTAGAACGCTTCCAGTGCGCGTATCTGGTGGCTGACCGCGCTGACGGTCAGGTGAAGTTCCTCCGCGGCCCCGGTAAAGCTTCGCAGGCGGCTGACGCTTTCGAAGGTGCGGAGCGTGTGCATGGGCGGCAAGGCGAAAGGCATGGCGTGTCCAAGGTTGAAGGGCGTTCAACGGCGCTTGAAAAAATATCGATTCACGCGGGCGCGCGCCACCCGAATACTGGCAACGCCATGGGATCAGGCCGCCTTGTCGCGAGGCGGGCACGTCGCATGGCGTTGTCACGCCCTGCCATTCCGTATGCCCGATGGAGACTATATGCGACTTGCCGTGCTTCTATCCTTCCTGCTGTTGTGCGCGTTGGCGCCGTCCTCGCAGGCCACGCCGCTGCACGAGGGTTGGCAACCCGTCGATGGTCTGCAGATCTTCTACCGCGAAGGCGGCAATCCCGACGACCCGACGGTGGTGTTTCTTCACGGGAACCCGCTGTCATCCCTCATGTACGTCGACGTGATGGAGACGTTGGCCCGTACCGGCCACGTGCATGTCATCGCCATGGACTATCCGTCCTTCGGCTACTCGGATGCGCCGGACCACCAGCGCTACGCCTATACGTTCGATCACCTCGCGCAGACGGTGGACGGCTTTCTGAAGGCGCGTCACATCACGCGCTACAGCCTTTACATGCAGGATTACGGCGTGCCCGTGGGCTTCCGCCTGATGACTATGCATCCGGACTCCATCGCCGCCGTGATGGTGCAGAACGGGGTGATTCACCTCGATGGCTTTCCTTCCGCGCAGGATCCGCAGGGAGAGCTGCGGCAGCATTGGGAGCATCGCAACGCTGCCGTGGACAGCCGCCGCGCCGCCTATGTGCGATCCCTGCCTTATCCCAGCGCCGCCGACCGGGACGACGAGGATCACGCCGGCCCGGACGCGCTGATGCAGATGACCGCCGCCGCGCAGCGACCAGGCATCATCGATGCGCGAAACGATCTGTGGTTCGACTACGGCAACAACGTGAAGCGCTACCCCGCGTGGCAATCACTGCTCAAGCGGCTGAACGTTCCGGTGCTTGTCCTGTGGGGCAACAAGGATCAGTTCTTCACCACGCCGGGCGCGTTTGCCTATAAGCGCGATGCACCGCAGGCGGAGATTCATATCCTCGACTCCACGCATTTCGCCACGCTCGATGCGCCCGATACGGTGGCTGGTCTGGTGAATGAATTTCTCGCGGCGCATCGTGATGCGTTGAAATAATCGCGGCACGCCGGTGCACCGATGCCGATGTTAAAGCAAGCCCAACTGCGTCGCCTTCAAGGTAGCCGCAGCGCGGGTGGTGCACTCCAGCTTGCGGAAGGCGCTTTCGACGTGCGTGCGCACGGTGCTGGGGCTGATGCCCAGCTTGCGCGCGGCTTCCTTGTTACTGGCGCCCAGGCTGATCCAGCGCAGCACGTCGCGTTCGCGCGGCGTCAGCAGGCTGGTCAGCGCGGCGACGGCCGGTTTGTTTCGGTTCGCGCGCGGGCCTTTGAAGAGCGCGCGCACCACATCGGCGTCGTGGCGTCCGGCGGCGGCTTCCGCCTGCATCACGGCCTGGGCGGCGCTTTCATCCATGGCTTCGCGCCAGGGCCGGGCCGCGCGCAAGGCCGCCCATGCGGTGGCTGCGGAGAGGATGCGCCCTTCGATGGGGATGTTTCCGCTCGTGGCTTCCCGGTAGTAGCCGGAGCCGTCCGGCCGTTCGTACGCATAGGACGCGATGTCGGCCTCGCCGGCCAGGCTGCCGAGTTGGCGCGCCGCGCGTCCGGACCAGTAGGGGACAAGGCGCACGCGCTCCCACTCCGGGTCCAGCAGTTTGCCGGGCGTATCCCAGACCATGTTCGGTACGGCGGCGCGGCCGATGCCATGGATAAGCGCGGCCCGGTACACCTTCTGCTGGCGGGCTTCGTCCAGTTCCAGCGCGATGGCCGTGTCCCTGGCCAGCTGCGCGACGCGCCGGGAATGCCCGGTCATCCACGGCAGTTTCAGGTCGATGACGTCGGCCAGTATTTCCAGCGACGTGGTGCGGCCAGCGAACACGTCGCCGAGCGAACAGGCGCCGCATAACGTGGGGTCGCTCTCCAGTTCCGCCAGCCAGTGCGCGGCGTTGGCGATCAGCAAGGAGGCAAGGCCGACGGAGTAGAGCACGTCGGCGCGTTGTCCGATGAGCTCGCAGGCCTGCTCGAAACCATAGAGGCGATGGAAAACGTCCAGGTCGCCGGCGAGCGATGCCATGTAGACCGAGGCGGGAATCTGCTCGCCCTGCAAACCATCCGGCGCGCCGGCGCCGTTGTAGCTTTCGAACAGATGGCGCAGCGCGAATTGCGCGGGGTCGCTGAGGCCCAGCTCCCTGGCGATGTCCCCGGAGACTTCGCAATGGATACGCGACAGCGAGTGGAACGCCGAGCCGTTCCCCTTGGTGCCGGCGCGAAAGCCGCTGCCGGGCGAGCGAATGGCAAGCAGCGCCTTGCGCGCGCTGACGTCATCGCCGACCAATCGCGCCAGCTCCGGCGCATTGGCGGTGCAGCCGGACCAGCGCAGCAGCGCGACGGTGGCTGCCTCCGCGCAGGCTTCCTCATCGGCGCCGGCCGCCTTGGCCAGTTGCCCGGCGATCCATGCGGCGCGCGGGGAGTGATCGGTGGGCTGGCCCATGGCCAGGTCGCCCACGAACGCGATCGAGCGGATCACGTCGAGCAGGGCAACGGCGGACACCTCTGCGTCAGATTGGGACAGGTTCATGGGCAGGGAGCATAGCGCCAGGGTTCTCGCCACGGCCTCGGTCATTCATCCGATGGTTTGCGCGGATACCGGCGCGCAAGCTGCGCTCCAAGGTCGACCGCACGACGTGTCCGCCTTCCGCGATGTACGTCCCGCTTCCTTTCGTCAAATAACCTTTGGAGATTCTGATGAAGATCAAAGCTTTCGGTCTCGCCGCCCTGGCCGCCATGACCCTCGCATCCGCCGCCCACGCCGCCACCGACGTGGCGCCCGCCTCCCAGGACACCATCAGGAATGTCGTGCTGGTGCACGGCGGCTTCGTGGATGGTTCCGGCTGGCAGAAGGTGTACGACATCCTCAGGAAGGACGGCTACAACGTCACCATCGTCCAGAACCCCACCACCTCGCTGCCCGACGACGTCGCCGTCACCAAGCGCGCCATTGCCCAGCAGAACGGCCCGGTGGTGCTGGTCGGGCACTCGTACGGCGGCGTGGTGGTGTCCGAAGCCGGCACCGACCCCAAGGTGCAGCGCCTGGTGTACATCGCCGCCTTTGCGCCGGATACGGGCGAGTCGGTGCAGAGCCTGATCGCCAACCCGCCGCCGGGCGCAGCGCAGCCGCCGATCCTGCCGCCGCAGGATGGCTTCCTGTTCCTGGATCGCGCGAAGTTCGCGGCCGCCTTCGCTGGCGACGTGTCCCCCGCCGAAGCCAGCTTCATGGCCGATTCGCAGGTGCCGTGGGGTGTCCAGGCGCTGGCCGGGCAGGTGACGGTGCCGGCGTGGAAGTCCAAGCCCAGCTGGTATCTGGTGACCCGCGACGACCGCATGATCCCGCAGCAGGCGCAGCACATGATGGCCAAGCGCGCAGGCGCGACAGTGGTGGAAACCGCAGGCAGCCATGCCATCTATGTCTCCAAGCCGGAAGTCGTCGCCAAGCTCATCGAGCAGGCCTCGCACGGCAAGAAGTGATCGCAGGGAAGGAGCGGGGCGCGATGGCGCTCCGCTCTCCTGTTTGGACGGCTATACCGCAAAGGGCGAATGCGCGTTTCTGCAACGCAACAAGCATCGCGCTGCGAAACCGGGTTACAGTCCAGCCGAGTTATCGGGGCCATTACGACATGGCCTTTTTTTGGACATCGAAGCTGGATCGATCCAAATACGTGTTTCGCGCACGTCGGCCAGCGTCCATGGGTTGCGGCAACGCGAGCGGAGCGAAGGGTGAACAGAGCTGACAGGAAGGCAGTCATGCGGTGTCTGCTGGCCGGCATGGCCATGGCGGTGTTGTCGCAAGGCGTGACGGCTGCGCCGGCAGCCTCTCCCATGGTCGATGGGACCACGCCGGTGCGGCGCCCGCTGGACGAACCGCAACCGCCACCCGGCCCCGGACCCAGCGCCGCGACGATCGATGCATGGCAGGACCGCAAGTTCGGCATGTTCATCCACTTTGGCTTGTATTCGCTCGCGGGTGGCATGTGGGACGGCCATCGCGTGGACAACGGCTACAGCGAGCAGATTCTCGCGAACGCGCCGATACCGCCCGCGCAATACGAAGCGCTGGCGGGCCGCTTCGATCCCGTGAACTTCGATGCCGACGCCATCGCCGCGCTCGCCAAGGCCGCGGGCATGAAGTTCATCGTGGTCACGGCCAAGCACCACGACGGCTTCAATCTTTTCCAGACGGCGCAGACGCCGTACAACACGGTGGACGGCACGCCGTATCACCAGGACATCGTCAAGCAGCTGGCGGATGCCTGCGCGCGGGCGGGCCTGAAGTTCGGCGTCTACTACTCCACGATCGACTGGCACCATCCGGGCGGCAACACGTATATCGAAGGCAACAGCAATCCGATCACGCCGGCGCAGGAGGCATTCAACGTTGCGCAGCTGAAGGAGCTGATGAGCCACTACGGCCCCATCTCGGAAATCTGGTTCGACATGGGCAAGCCCACGCCCGCGCAGAGCACGCACTTCGCGCAGACCGTGCACGCCCTGCAGCCGCAGACGATGATCTCCGGGCGCGTCTGGAACAGCCGCGGCGATTTCGCCGTGATGGGCGACAACAGCGAGCCCGAAGTGGGCATGGAACTGCCGTGGCAGGCGCCCGCGTCGATGTTCCCCGAGACCTGGGGCTATCGATCCTGGCAGCAGCGGAACGATCTGCCCGGCAAGATCCGCGAGAACATCACGCGACTGGTGCGCGTGGTTAGCCAGGGCGGCAACTACATCCTCAATATCGGGCCCGAAGGCGACGGCTCCGTGGTGCCGTATGAAGCGCAGGTGCTGCATGGCATCGGCGCGTGGCTGAAGCGCAACGGCGAGGCCATCTACAACACGCGCAAGCAGCCCTTCGACACGCTGGATTTTGGCTACGCGACGCTGGGATCGCACGCGATCTACCTGTTCGTGGCGAAGCCGCCCGCGGATCACCAGCTTCGCCTTCCCGGCCTCATCGACACCGAACTCGGCCGTGCTTATCGGCTCGGCGCGCCCGAAACCGCAGTGGACGTGCGCCACGACGACGGCGGCGCAAGCATCCCGCTGGATCGTTTCGCCCTGGAGCCATCGAATTCCGGCGACGCGAAAGCGGATTACTTCATGCCCGTCATCGTGCTGCCTTTCAAGGGCACGTTGCACGTGCGCTCGAAGGCCATCGCCGCCGCAAGCGACGGCCGCTTCCGTCTGCAGCCCGAACAAGCCTCGCACTATCTCAACTACAACGGCGAAGGCTATGAAGATCCCGCCACGCTCTACAAGCTGACGTGGAAAATCGATGCCCAGGCATCGGATTACACGTGCATCGTCAGCTACGCGCCGCTGCCGCAACGCACGCGCGTGGATCTATGGATCGACGGCAAGCGCTATCCGCTGGAACTGCCGGGCGCCGCATCGGGCACGAAGGAGATCGCCAGTCAGGCGATCCATGTGCAGCGAAATCGCGCGGCGCAGCCGTATGTGATGCAGGTGGAGATCACCCCGCCGTCGCCGTTCGAGCAGGGCAGCCGCTTGCCGGTAGCCATCCATGCCGTGGAGCTTCCACCAACGCGTTGACCGTAGCGACCGTAGCCGACGTAGCCCGGATGGAGCGCAGCGGAATCCGGGATCGCGCGGTGCATGGTGCCTAGGCGCGAAGACAACCGCAGGCTTCGCCCTCCCGGATTCCGCTCCGCTCCATCCGGGCTACGAAGGGCATTTCTAGCGCTTGGGTTCCCAGAGCTCGACCTTGTTGCCCTCGGGATCGAGGATCCACGCAAAGCGGCCGTTCGGATCCTTGTCATCGCGCTTGATCACCGTGACGTTCTTGGCCTTCAACCGCGCGAGCAGGGCGTCCATGTCGTCGACGGCGTAGTTGATCATCAGGCCGCTCTCCGAGGGTGCGAAGTATTTCGTCGTCGCGGGGAACGCGTTCCACGCCAGCACGGGCGGGTGCTTGGGCGCGTCGTAGTGCAGCGCCGCGCCGCCCCAGGCTTCCACCGGCAGGCCGAGCACGTCGCGATACCACGCGGCGAGCGCCTTGGGATCCTTGGCCTTGAAGAAGATGCCGCCGACGCCAGTGACGTGTCCCGGCGGTGGCGCGGAGTCGGCCGATGCCGTGCCGACCATGGAAAGCAGGCTCAGACCCAGCAAGAGTATCCATCGCCGCTCCATCGATATGCTCCCGGTTTGTGTGAGTGCCCCATGCTGGCTTCGTGTCCGCGCGGGGCGCTGGCGGACGCGACGACGGTTGGTTGCGCGAACGAGCGGTAAAAGCTGTGTGCAAGAAATTGCGGCAAATCGGTTTTTGCCGAGGGCTCGGCCTGGCAAGCCCGCAGGATATCCCACTCGCTCGACGCCCGGCATGCATCACGACGATGCCGTATTCAAGGCGCTCCGGCGCTCGACGCTGCCGCAGGCGGCTCGGCCGCGGCGCGCCTGGCGGTGTCCGCGGGACACCATGTCTTCAAGCGCTTGCCCGCGCGGTACAGGTCGATGCACTCGCGCATCTCGGCCTTGAAGGCCAGGTCGGGCGTATCCACCGGGCAACCGTAGGACAGCGGTTTGCCGGCCCGGTACTCGTCGATGCAGCTCGACAAGGGCGGCGTCGCGGGAGGATTCGGATTCCTGACCAGCGGCGCGGGCGGCAGGTTGAGCCGCTCGTCCTTGTTTTTCTCGGAAGGGGGCAGGGGTGGCGCGCCGCACAGCAGGTTGGTCGCGGTGCTTCGCTTGGCGGGATCGCAGGTACTCTTCACCACTTCGTTGATCACATCGCCGATATGGCGTCCCACCGCGCCGCCGGCTGTTTCGTTCGGCGGCGGGAAGTATTTCTCGAACCGCGTGGCCTTGTACTTCATGCGGTTGCTGTCGTGTTGCATGATCTGGCGATCGTCCGCAGGCTTGGCTTGATCGGTGCTCGCGCTTGCGGTCGCCGTGCTCGATGCGGTGGACGGCGGGATCCGGATGGAACCGTCTTTCGCGAACAGGCTGATCGAGGACGGCGTTGCCACGGTGGCCGCCGTGGCGGGAACCGCCTGGTGATCCTGCACCACCATCGCGTCGCGGCGAGGCGGCTCATGCGTGACCGGCGCGACGCGGGCGGCCGGCGCTTTCGGTGTCGGGGCGGATGGCGCGGGAAGCTCGGGCAGCGCCGGAGGCGGCGCGATGCGCGGTTCGCTGGAATGATCGATCAGGCGCACGATCAACGCCTGCTCCCTGTTCATTTCGACGATGCGCGGCGCCCGGGGTTGCATCTCGTACCACAGCGCCAGCGCGAACAGCGCGTGCAACACCACTACGATCAGCAGTGCCAGCGTCAGCGCCGGGCGGGTCAGCGGTGGTTGTCGCCAGCGCCGGCGGCCCAGGATTTCCTGTGTCTCGCTGTCGAGCCACGCCAGGCCGCGCGTGCGATCGCGGTCCTGCCGCTGCCGGGTCAATCCAGAACGCTGCATGTCACCCTTGACCCAAGCCCGTTGCCCCCACGAAACATGCGCATGCATGTCTGCGCGCGTTGCGACCAGCCTGAGTAGACCGGCTCTTTGCTTCAGGGTTCCCTTGATCCGGTGACGTTAGAACCTGCGAATGCACGTGCACTACTGCGCGCTAGATCTTGCCGTCCTGCGCATCCGCCACGTTCACGCGGTTGCCGCCGTCTTTCTTGACGCGGTACATCGCGGCGTCGGCCGCGCGCATCAGCTCGCGCGTGCTCTGCCCATGCAGTGGATAAGTGGCAACGCCCACACTGGTCGACGCGCGCAGCGTGCGGTCGGCCAGCCGGAAAGGCGCATGGATGGCCGCACGCAGCTTCTCCGCCACACTGATGCTGTCGGCAATCGATTGCAGCCGGCACAGCAGCACCACGAACTCGTCGCCGCCCATGCGGCCCACCACGTCGCCTTCGCGCAGGTGGCCGCGTATGCGCTGCGCGACTTCGCACAGCAGCAGGTCGCCGGTGTGGTGTCCGAAGCGGTCGTTCACCTGCTTGAACTTGTCCAGGTCGATATAGAGCAGGGCGAGGTTGCCGCCGAAGCGCGACACGTTCTCCAGCGCGGCTTCAAACTGCTGGTGGAACAGGTCGCGGTTGGCGAGGTCGGTGAGCGGGTCGTGGCGCGCGATGTGATGCAGCCGTTCTTCCGCCTGCTTGCGCTCGATGGCCGCCGCCACCTGGGTGGACACGAACTGCAGCAGTTCCTTGTCCGAATCGGTGTAGCGCGTGGCATCGGAATAGCTCTGCACTACCAAAGCGCCCACCGTGGCGCCCTGCGAACACAGCGGTACGCCCAGCCAGTGCCGCGCGTCGGTGCCGATGATGGGCAGCGATGGATCGGACGGTGCATTCGGTGTGACCAGCAAGGCCTGTCCGCTGCGAATCAATTGTGCGGTGAGCGTACCCGAGTCCAGGCTGAGGGAGGGCGGCGTGTGGTCGCGCTCGTCCACGAAGTAGGGAAAGCTCAGTTCCGCGTGCTGCGGGTCGTACAGCGCGACAAAGAAATTGTTGGCCGGCAGCAGTGTGCCGATGATGCGGTGGATCTCTTCATAGAGCGCCGGCAGGTTGTCCGCGGTGTGGGCGGCCTCGGAGATCGCGTGCAGCGCCGACGTCATGGACTCGGCGCGCTTGAGCGCGGTGATGTCGCGCGCCACGGCGATGCGCACGCGGTCCGCCTCCGACCAGCGCGCCGACCACATGATGTGCACGACGGCGCCGTCCTTGCGGATGTAGCGGTTCTGGAAGTGCGATTGCGGATGACCAGCCATGATGGCCGCGGCCACCTCCAGCGTGGCTTCGCGGTCGTCGGGATGCACCAGTTCGATCATGCGCCGGCCGATCACTTCCTCGGGCCGGTAGCCGAAGATGCGCTCGTACGAGGCGCTGACGAACACGTAGCGACCCTCCGCGTCGACGACGCAGATGGCGTCCCACAGGAGGTCCATGATCTTGCTGAGTGCGACAGGTTCCATGGGCGTCTGGACGGCTGAGTCTGCGGGTGCTGGTGGTTTCCAGCGTCAGCAAGATGTGTGCCGTCCTGTTGGCCGCTTCCCTCCGCGCCGCGATGGGCAGCGCGGAAGGACGGGAACTACTCCTCCAGCAGGGCGCGCGCCGTGTTCCACATGGTGCGGGTCAGCGGGCGGTTCTCGTGGGGCGTCTGCAGCACCACCAGGGTGGTCGTGCTGATGCTGGCGTGGATCTTCAGCAGGCGGTCCAGCACGGTTTCCAGGTGGGGAATGGACATGGCGACCACGCGCAGCAGGGCCGAGTCCTCGCCGGCCAGGCGGCGGCAATCCAGCACTTCGGGGATATCCGCGACCAGTGCGCCGACGCGGGCGCAGATGCCGCCGTCGCAGCGCAGGCGGATCATCGCGTCGATCTCGTAGCCCAGCTTGCGCGGGTTGAGCACGGCGCGGTAGCCGGCGATGACGCCGGCTTCTTCCAGCCGCCGCACGCGCTCGGCCACGGCCGGCGCGGAGAGCTTCACCTTGCGTCCCAGTTCGGCGTAGCCCAGGCGGGCGTCCTGTTGCAGGGCCTCCAGCAGCAGCCAGTCCGTGGCGTCCCAGATCGGTTTCGATTCAAAGGTGGCAGCGTTCATGGACATTTCGTTCGTTGGCGAAACATCGCCATCCTACGCTGATTCATCATTCAAGCGCACCGCGCCGAACCTTACGATGCGCAGCATTCCCCATCGGAAAACCGTCCCATGCAAACCCCGGAACGCCTGGACGGGCGTGCCCTTGCCTATATCGGCATCGCCCTGCTCACCTGGTCGTCGGCCTATGCCGCGATCGCCTATGCCCTGGCCTCGTTCACGCCGGGCGAAGTGGCGCTGGCGCGCCTGGCCATCGGCTCGCTGTGCTTTGCCGTGCTGCTGGCGGTCAAGCGCGTGCCGCTGCCGGCCCGGCGCGACTGGCCGGTGCTGACGCTGCTCGGCATCATCGGCCTCACCGTGTACCACTTGTGCCTCAATACGGCGGAAACCCGCGTGGCCAGCGGCACGGCGGCCATCCTGATCTCGCTGGTGCCGGCAACCACGGCGGCGCTGTCGGCCATCTGGCTGCGCGAGCGCCTGTCGCCGCGCACGCTGACCGGGCTGGGCGTGGCCCTGGTGGGCGTGGTCGTGGTGGTGCTCACCAGCGGCAAGGACGTGAAGGTGGAACCCATGGCCGCGATGGTGCTGGTCAGCGTGGTGGCATGCTCCATCTTCTTCGTGGGGCAGAAGCCGCTGTTCGCCCGAAACAGCATGCTGGGCGTCACCGGCTTCACCTTCTTCGCCGGCACGCTGGGCGCGCTGCCGTTTGGCCTTGGGTTACCGCAGGCGCTGGCGCACGCACCGTCTGCGCACATCGCCGCGCTGCTGTGGCTGGGCATTGCGCCTACCTTCATCGGCTACATCGCCTGGAACGCCGCGCTGCATCGTGCGCCTGCCTCGCAGGTGAGCAGCTTCATCTACTTCTCGCCGCCCATCGCCGTGCTGATCGGCTGGGTGTGGCTGGGCGAGCGCCCGACCTTGCTGACCCTGGTGGGCGGTGTGATCACCGTGGGCGGCGTGGTGCTGGCCAATGCGCGCCGGCGCGCTGCGGCGCCCGCATCCGTGGCGGCCACTCCTGCCAAACAGTGCTGAAGCCATGACGCCGATCCGTTTGCTGGATGCGGCCTCGCAGTTGCCGCAAGCCTGGTCCTCGCGCGTGTTCGCGCAGTTCGGCGGCGCGCGCCTGAAGCTGGTGCGCATGGACGAAACGGCCTATCCGGAAGAAGTGCACGACGATGACGAAGGCCTGCTCGTGCTCGATGGCGTGATGGTGCTGCGCATCCACGGCAGCACCGTGCGCGTGGGCGCGGGCGAGCTGTGCGTGATCCCTGCGGGCACGCCGCACAGCGTGGAGGCCGGCAGCCATGGCACGCTGCTGATCCTCGACACCTGAGGCCCGATCAGGCCGCTTCCACCACGGCATCGCTGCGACGTCGCGCCTGCCACCGGCCAAGCGCGACGAGCAGCAGTGCCACCACGACAAACGCCACCAGCACGGCGACGGCATCGATCAGCACTTGCAGGTAGCCCAGGGATTTCACGTCGAGAAACGGGTAGGGATACCAGCCATTCACGGCGCCGCGCAGCAGCACGTAGGCGAAGTAGCCCGCCGGATAGCTTTGCCAGGCGATCACCTGCGACCAGCGCAGGCTGCCCTTGGGCACCGCCAGCCACCAGTACAGCAGATAGAGCGGCGGCATGATGTCGTGCACGATCATGTCGGCCACCAGCATCCAGCCCGACGGGTTCCACAACTGGCGCAGCATCAGGTTGTAGACGGCGCTGACGATCACGATGCTCATCGCCGCCGCCGTCTGCACGCCCGGTCGCTGCAGGAACCGCGGCAGCGCGCTGCGCGTATCGAACGACGCGGCGGTCAGCACGCCGGCGACCAGCCCGTTGGTGAGGATGGTGAAGTAGCCCAGGTACACCCATACGCCTTGCCACGCCGTATCGCCGCGATCCAGCGAGAGGCGAACGGAAAACCACAGCTGCAGCGCCAGCCCGAACGCGCCAAGCAGGGCGGCGAAGGCGGCAAGAGGGCGATGGCGCATGCTCACGATGGGGTGGCTCGCGTGGGGTGAATTCGCACTATGCCACTGGGTGGCGATGGGTGCTGTATCGCAAGAAGTTGTTGGGGTGCGTCGTGGTGGTGGGCTGAAGTGCTCCAGGTTTCCTCACCGTCATCCCAGCTTTCGCTGGGATGACGGTGAGGTGAGACACGGGCGAGGAACGGTGAAGCGCTTAGACCAAGCCGCTTCAACCCCACAGCGCCGGCTTCGCCACCATCATCCAGAAGATGCCCATCACGGCCAGAAACGCCGGCCAGCCCAGCGCAAACCACCAGCGCATCCACACCGCGCAACACGCCGGCAACGGCTGGCCGGTGCGCACGGCGAGCGCGGCCGCATTGCGCACGCGCATCTGCAGCACCACCACCGGTATCCAGCAAAGGCCCGTCAGCGCATACAGCACCATCGCCGCGACCAGCCAAGGGCTGTTCCACGGAAAACCCATCAGGTGCACCAGTGCGATGCCGGTGATGGGCTGCACGATCACCGCTGGCGTGGTGAAGCACCAGTCCGCGCGCACGGTGAGCCGCGACGCTGCCGCAATGGCCTGCACGTTGCCGGTGCGCCAGGTGAACCACATGAAGAACGCCGTGCCCAGGCCCGTGCCGAACAGCAGCGTGGACGACAGGATGTGCACCAGTTTCAGCAGCACATAGGCCGTCATCGCTTTTCCTCCGTGAGCAGCAGAGCGGCGATGGCCGCCATCAGCGGCACGTTCTTCAGCAGGCCGCCCAGCGGATCGAGCCAGTGCGCTGGCCACATCGCGCCAATGCCGACGGTGTAGCCCAGCAGCATCAGCAGCATGCCGCCCAGCACGAGCCGCGGCCGCCAGCGCAGCAGGCACAGCGCGCCGAGCAGCAGATCGAGCGTGGCGGTGGCCCGCGCAAGCACCAGCGAGGCTTCTGCGGACAACGGTCCGCCCTGCGCGGAGGCGGCGACGGCATCGGCCGAAAGCGTCCAGCCGACCACGCCCGACGCCAGCCACAACAGGGCCAGCGTCACGCGCAGCAGCGGCAGCGCGAGGTAGAGGCGCGCGTGCCAGCGGTCCTGTACATGGCTGGGCGCTTCGGCCAGGGCGCGCTCCAGCGTGCGAGGCGACAGGTTGAGCCGTTCGCGCATGGTTGTCAGTGCGCCGGCGTCACCGAGATTGCCGTGCTCCAGCATGCGCTGCATGGTTTCGCCGAGCGGGCCTTGTCCAAGGCGCTCGCCGATGCGGCAGGCGATGCGCACCAGCGACGTCGGCACGATCCACAGCCGCGCCGCGCGCAGACCGAGCCAGCGGCGCCAGTGCTGCAGGTATTCCGCCAGCCCCATCGCCTTTGGGCCGACCAGTTGCAGGATCTCCGCGCCGTCAGCGCGCCGTGATAGTGCGGCCACCACCGCCAGCGCGACGTCCTCCGCCGCGATGGGTTGCACGCAAGGCGTCACGGCGGCGCGCGGCACGGCGATGACGCCGGGCATGGCCGCCATGGCGCGCAACAGCGAGGTGCCGCCATACGAACCGCGCGCGCTGTAGACCAACGAAGGGCGCAGGATCGTGGCGTTCAAGGGCATGGACGCGAGCAACGCGTCGCCGCGATGCTTGCTGGCGATGAACTCGCCATCGTCGGCGTGCCCCAGGGCGGAGATCTGCACGACATGACGCATGCCCGCGCGCACGCAGGCTTCATACAAGGCTTGCGGGGCGCGCACGTGGACCGTGTCGAAACGGTCGCTGCCGTGTTCGCGCAGGATGCCGGCGCAGTTCACCACCACATCGATGCCTTCCAACCGCGGCAGCCACGTTTCCGGCGCCACGTCGCGCGACATGTCGCAGGCCACGGCGCGCAAACCGGGAAAACGCGAATCCACGCGCGCGCCGCGTACCGCGCACACCACCTCGTGGCCGGCGGCGGAGAGTGCAGCGACGATATGCGAACCGATGAAGCCGTAAGCCCCGGTGACCAGAACGCGCATGAGATGGCCTCTTCCAATGAGGACCGCGGGTGAACGCTAGAACTTGTACGCGCGGTGGATGGCGACGATGCCGTTGCTGAGATTGCGCACGTCCACGCGGCCGAAGCCCGCGCGTTCCATCATGCCCTTCAGCGTCTGCTGGTCCGGATGCTTGCGGATCGATTCCGCAAGGTACTGGTAGCTGTCGGCGTCACCGGCAAAGAGCTGGCCGAGCTTGGGCAGCACCTTGAACGAATGGAAATCGTAGAGCTTGCTGAAGAGGTCGCTCTGCACGCGCGAGAACTCCAGCACCAGCGCGCGGCCGCCCGGCTTGAGCACGCGGCAGATGTCCGCCAGCGCCTTGTCCTTGTCGGTGACGTTGCGCAGGCCGAAGGCCATGGTCACCGCGTCGAAGCTGTTGTCCGGGAACGGCAGGCATTCGGCATTGAGCTGCGCCCAGCGCAGGCCCGAGACCAGGCCGCGATCGGTCAGGCGGTCACGCCCCACGCCGAGCATCGCGGCATTGATGTCGCCCACCACCACCTCGCCCTCGCCGCCGACCACCGGCTTGAGCAGCGCGGCGATGTCGCCCGTGCCGCCGGCCAGGTCGAGCACGCGATCACCCCGGCGCACGCCGCTGATCGCCACGAAATGGCGCTTCCACAGGCGATGGATGCCGAACGACATCAGGTCGTTCATCAGGTCGTAGTTGCGCGCGACGGAGGTGAACACCTGGCCGACGAGCTTCTGCTTGTCGGCGACGGGCACGTCGCGGAAACCGAAATGGGTGGTCTGGGGTTGGTCGCTCATGGGCTAATGGTAACGGATTGGGGGCATGGGATTCCTGGTGGGCGGCTGTTTCTCCTCGTGCCCCTCCAGCGGAAGGACCGGCGGCGCGTCACATCGCCGGCCTGCCACTCTCCTTGTAGATCGTCCCTTCCTTCATCACGAACTCCACCTTCTGCATCACGGTGATGTCGTCCAGCGGATTGCCCGGCACCGCGATCACGTCCGCGACGCGGCCCACCGCGATCTGCCCCAGCTGGTCCTGCTTGTGCAGCAGTTCGGCGGCGTGGGTGGTGGCGGCCTGCAGCACGAACATCGGCGGCATGCCGGCCTGCACCATGTATTCGAACTCCTTGGCGTTCTGGCCGTGCGGGTAGACGGCGGCGTCGGTGCCGAAGGCGATCTTCACGCCGGCCTTGTACGCCTTGCCGGCGGTGGCCTGGATGATGGGGCCGACCTGCATCGCCTTGGCGGCGACCTGGGGCGGGTAGTAGCCGGGTTTGGCGGCCATTTCCTGCACGTATTTGCCGGCGATGATGGTGGGCACGTACCAGGTGCCGTGTTCCTTCATCAGCTTCATGTCCTCGTCGTTCATGAAGGTGCCATGTTCGATGGAGTCGACGCCGCCGAGCACGGCGCGGCGGATCGCTTCGGCGCCGTGCGCGTGCGCGGCCACGGTGAAGCCGTAGTCGTGGGCGGCGCTCACGATGGCCTTGATCTCCTCGATGGTCATCTGCGCGTTGTCGGCGCTGCTGCTTTCATCGAGCACGCCGCCGGATGGCATGATCTTGATGACGTCTACGCCGTCCTTGTAGTGCTGGCGGATGGCTTTGTAGGCGTCGTCGACGTTGTTGATGATGCCGTCCTTCGGGCCGGGGTCGCCGGCGAGGTCGGAACGATAGCCGTCGGTGGGGTCGGCATGGCCGCCGGTGGTGCCGATGGCCTTGCCGGCAGTGAAGATGCGCGGGCCGGGCACGATGCCGGCATTGATCGCGTTGCGCAACGCGATGGATTCGTTGGCCTGGTCGCCCACATTGCGCACGGTGGTGAAGCCGGCGAGCAGGGTGCGCCTGGCGTAGACGGTGGAGCGAATGGCGTAGTCGGCGACATTCCAGCGGAACTGGTCGGTGTAGCCGGTGGGGCTGGTTTCGCCGGTGAGGTGGGTGTGCGAATCGATCAGGCCGGGCAGGCAGGTGGCGTCGGCCATGATGGCGACGTGGACGTTCGCGCCGGTCGCCGCGGCCGCATCCTGCGAGGGCTTGGGGTCCGCGCCGGGCCTGATCTCCTTGATGCGCTTGCCTTCGATGACCAGCGTCGTCGGACCCAGCATCTTTCCTGCCGCCGCATCGAGCATGCGCGCGCATTGCAGCACGGTAATGGTCTGTGCGGGCTGCGCGGTCTGGGCCGGTTCGGCGGCGAGGGCGGCGGGCAGCGCAAGGGCTGCGGCGATGGCGAAGGCAACGCGCTTGGTCATGATGAGGCTCCCCGGATGGAGCGGCCATCATAGGGTCAGTGGGGCCGGGTGGGCCCATGACGAACTGCCTATGGAGGGAAGGCCCACAACACGGGCTTCCATATGCCGTGCGCGGCAAAAGAGCCGTCATCCCGGCGCAGGCCGGGATCCAGTAGCCGTATCGCCAGGTTTTCGCCAAAGCGCGGACCGCTGGATGCTCTGCGAAAACCGAATCGCATCGCTACTGGATCCCGGCCTGCGCCGGGATGACGAGCGTAGAAGCGGGAGACTAACGCTTATCGTGCGGCTCGCCGGCCTCTTCCTCCACCACCGTCGCCTCCACCAGCGCATGCTCATGATGCTCGGCCGCCACATGGCGTTCGTGCAGCGCCTCGCTGGTGGCGTCAGTGGGCAGCGGCTTTTCCGCCGGCGCTTCCTTCTCGCCATCGCCACCAGGGGTGATCTTGAGGATGGAGTGGCGCACTTCGCGGGCCAGGATCACGCGCGCGTCGCGCACCATGTCTTCCAGGCCCTTGTCGTAGTCGAGCTTGCCGGCGTCGTCGGTCCACACGATGCGGTTTTCGCGCAGCTTCTGGATGAAGCCGCGGAACAGCGCCTTGTCGAAGAACTCCGGTGCGGACAGTTCGTTGAGCAGGCTCAGGCGCTGCGCGGTGAGCGTGCAGGCGTTTTCCAGTTCCGCTGAAGTGAGCGTGTGCGGGCCGTTCTTCACCAAGGCGGCGATGGTGATGTAGTAGCGCTCGAAGGCCTGGATCAGGCTGCGCGCGATGATCTTGAGCTGGAAGGCCGCATCGTCCTGGCCGGGGCCGCGCTCCAGCACGCGGCCTTCGCCGGTGGCTTCCAGCAGACCGCGGCGCACGAAGAAGTCGATGGTCGCCTGCAACTGCTGGCAGAAGCCATCGGCATCCCACGGCAGGAACAGTTCGCCCTGGATGAACGGGTAGATGATGCGGCCCAGGCGCAGCACCGAGGCGCGCGACATGCGGCGGTTGTTGAGGAAGCATGAGGCCACCCACGCCGCCGTGGCGGTGAGGTGCAGCACGTTGTTGCGGAAGTAGCTGAGCAGCACCGCCTGCTCGTCCTCGGTGACCAGCACGTCGCCCAGCGGATGGCGCACGCGGCGGATCCAGCCCATCTGCTCGCCGTAGGCGATGATGCCGGCCGGGTCCATCGAGGTCATGGTCATGCGGTCGGAGTAGGGCAGCTCTTCCAGCAGCGCCTTCATCAGTTCCAGCTGCGAGAGCAGGTCGTTCTCCGCCATCGCGTGCTTGGGCGTGGCGAGCAGGGCCAGCGCGAGCAGGTTGATGGGGTTCACATCCGCGGCGCGGTTGATGTTGATCTGGATCTTATCGGCCAGCTGATCCACCACGCGGCCCAGCCATTCGGGCTTGGCCTCCGGATCGTCGATGGCGGCGCGCCAGTCGGCGCTGGCGGCATCGAGCAGCGGGTTGAGCTCGATCGGCTCGCCGAAGTTCAGCGCCACGTGGCCGTAGCGCTGGCGCAGCACCTTCAGGCCGCGCAGCAGGCCGAGCAGCGATTCCTTCTCCTTGGGCTTGCCGGAGAGTTCGCCGATGTAGCTCTTGCCTTCCATCAGCTTCTCGTAGCCGATGTACACCGGCTGGAACAGCACCGGGCGGCGCGGCGCGCGCAGGAAGGCGCGCACCGTCATGGCCAGCATGCCGGCGCGCGGCGCCAGCAGGCGGCCCGTGCGCGAGCGGCCGCCTTCGATGAAGTATTCCATCGGTACGCCGCGGTCGATCAGCTGCGCCACGTACTCGTTGAATACCACCGAATACAGCGCATTGCCCTTGAAGCTGCGGCGCAGGAAGAACGCGCCGCCGCGGCGCAGGATGGGGCCGATCACCGGCAGGTTGAGGTTCACGCCGGCGGCGATGTGCGGCACCACCACGCCGGACATGTGCAGCTGGTAGGACAGCAGCAGGTAGTCGGCATGGCTGCGATGGCAGGGCACGTACACCACTTCGTGGCCGGGCGCGGCGGCGCGTGCCTTCTCGAAGTGGTGCATGGCGATGCCGTCGTACAGCTTGTTCCAGAAGTTGGAGAGCAGGAACGACGCCGAACGCACCACCGGGTGCGAGTAGTCGGCGGCGATCTCCATCATCATGTCGTGCGCGCGGCGCCACGCCTTGGCCTGGCTGATGTTTTCCTTGGTGGCGGTCGCGGCAATGGCGGCGCGCACCGGTTCGGCGTTCAACACCGAGTCGACCACGGTGCGGCGGTGCGACAGGTCGGGACCGATCACGGCCGCGCGGATGCGGCGGAAATGCGTGCGCAGCACGCGCCCTATCTTGCGGGTGAGGCGTTCCGGGCGCAGGTCGCCCGACTCGTTGACCACCGTGCGCAACGAAACCGGCGCGGAGAAATGCACCACCGTGTCGCGACCGTTGAGCAGCAGGGCCAGCATGCGGCGGAAGCGGCCGACCACCACCCAGTTTTCCGAGAACAGCACGCTGAACCAGCCCGATTCGCGGGTGGGCGCGCGGCCGACGTAGATGGACACGGGCACGATCTGCACGTCGCGTTCCGGGTCGCCTTCCATCAGGCGGACCAGCTGGCCCAGCGCGTCGGTGGGCGAACGCTTGCGGCTGCTTCCGAGGATCAGGCTGTCGCGGCGGGCCAGGGCCACCACCGAGCGCTTGCGGCGCGTTCCCGCCAGCGGTTGCAGGGGCGTGGGCAGGCCGGCTTCGCGGCAGGCGCGTTCCAGAATCAGGCCGTCGGTGAGGCCGTCGCGCTCGATCACGTAGCACACCGGCACGCCCGGCTCGAGCAGCGTGGCGGGTTCGGCGGGATCGCGGCGGATGCGCACCCAGGGTTCGAGCAACTGCCCGGCCAGGTTGAACCACCAGGGCGCGCGGCTACGGGCGGAGGTGTCCGTGGTCGACATATTCAGCATTTACTGATTGTAACTGGTGGGCCGGGTTTATCCGGTTTTTGCGGGTTGCAAGTGTTTCCCCCTGCGACCCGGCCAGAGTGCCCGCGCATCGCTCCGGCCTTTTACCGGAGCGATCGTAAACAAGGTGTTCTGCCGCCCGGCTCAGTGCTTGCCGGCGGGCGCCGGCGTCATCGCCTGGATGGCGGCGGCGGTGGCGGCCGGCGCGGGCACGCTGCCCGCGGGTGCCGGCGGTGCGAGCAGGCGCTCGTGGGCCTCGCGCACGTTCTGCAGCATGTCCTGGCTGTACCAGCGGCCGCCCTGTTCGATCAGGTCCGACTCGGTGGAAAGCGGCTGGCCGAGCAGGGTGTAGTCGATGCGCACGTGGGCATGGCCGTTGCGGTTGTCCACCGTGGTGATCTTCACCGAGTCCAGCGTCTCGTCGATCGACAGGCCATAGATGGCCAGCGCCTGTTTGATGCCGAGGAAGCCGATGCTGTACTTCTGCATGGCCGTGTCGAAGTCCATGGCCTTCAGCTGCTCCGGCGTCTTCAGGTCGAGCTTGCGCGCGGTGGCCACGGCCACGCCGATGGCCTGCTTGGCGCGGGCCTGGTCGAACCATGGCACTTTCTGCGCCCACGGCGCGAGCACGTTGATCACCGCCGTGGCCTGCTGCTTCTGCACGTTGGTGAGTTCCTTGCTCTGCGACACGCCGGTGGCGGCAATGGCCTGGAAGATGCCGATCATCACCGGCACCTGGTCCTGGTACTGCGCCTGCAACTGCGCCAGCTTGGGCCGGGCCAGGGCGTAGAGCTTGGTTTCCGCGTCCGGTTCGGTGAGCTGCTGCATGTTCTTGACGAAGTCGGCGCGCTCTTCGGGCGTCAGCGGATGTTCGTCAGGACGCGGGCGGGTCCAGTCGGCGCGCAGCGTGTCGTAGTCCGCCGGCGGCAGGGCATGCTTCCAGAAGCCGGCGAAGTCGCCCACCTTGATCAGCGCCAGCGACTGCTGGACCGACTGCTCCGGCGTGTCGCCGCCCACCACCACGGGCGGCGGCCCGGGCTTGTGCGTGGTCATGAACAACGCGGTGGCCGTGGCCAGCGCCAGCAGGGCAATAAACGCACCAACGGCGTAGAAGACGGATGAGCGACGCATGGGGTCTCGTTGTCGAATGGCCCGGCGGCCTGCGCGGGGCGGTCGGCGGAGCGTAAGGGCCGCGGCTCCAGGTGAACAAGAGCCGGAACCCGGGATTGAGAGGCGGCTCAAGTACTCCTTAGAGCCTGTTCATGGGCAGGGAGCGGGAGCGCCAAAAGAAAACCCCGCGGGCGTTGGGCCTCGCGGGGTAATCCGGCAGAGCCGGAAGGGAAATGGCCTTGCCTGCGGAATTATCAAGGTCAGCAGGTGTTGGCGGGGAGGATCTTACTTCCCCGTTAAACTTAAAGCAATACGTTAGCTTGTGCTGCGTAAGTCTTTGTTTTTATTGAATCGCAATTAGTTGAAACGCAGCGACTGGATCTTCTGGCGGCGGCGCTCGTCGCGCGGGGCCGTCCAGTCATTATTAAACAATGCCGGCTCCCATGCGCCATAGGTCGGGTTGGGCAGCACGAACCAGCGGGTGCCGATCCAGTCCATATAGGGCTTCATGGCCTTCTGGCGACCCTCGGCGTTGTTGGCGAGTACGGTGACAAAATCGCCGATCTGGTCGCCAAACTGCATCAACACGCGGTATTTGTGGCTGATCAGCTGCCGGCGGCAGCCCTTCTCCGTGCCGATCTGCTCGCAGTCCTCGACAAACGTGCCCAGGCCGAGGAAGGCATCCGGGCCCGACACCGGCAGGCCTTCCTTGCGCAGGTTGGCCAGCGTGGCCTGATCCAGATCCTTGGCGCGGTTGGAGATGTAGATCACCGCGATGCCGTGCTCGGCGGCGAACTGGGTAAAGGCCACCACGCCGGGCAAGGCGCGGGCGCGCTGCTCGTTGCACCAGGCGGCCCAGTCGGCTTCGTTGTACTCGCCGCCGCTCTTCACCAGGCGGGCCTGGTAGGGCGAGTTGTCCAGCACGGTTTCGTCGATGTCGAGCACCACGGCCGGCTTGAGGCCCTTGGCCGGGGCGACGCGGTCGTCCTTGGGCAGGGCGTCCCACTGCTTGTCGGCCAGCGCCGCCAGCAGGCGCGACTGGGCGTCGCGATAGGTCTGCAGGTAGATCAGGTCGTGCTCGATCGCCGTCTGGCTCCAGGCCACCGCATTGAGGTTGTCGTCGGCGGGCGTGGTGGCGACGGGGACCGTAATTGGCGCCGAGGAGGCGGCCGGTGCGGCGGGCTTGGTGGGCGAGCCGCTGGTGCAACCGGCAAGCAGGATCAAGGCGGCAAGCGCCGCCGGCAGACGTACGGACATGGTGGATTCCCGGATAAACAAAGCGCGCAGAATCGAACAAGTTTACGACAGAGGCATGTCCATGCCCTTGGCGTAGGCGCTCGACGTCGCCAAGTGTAGGAAAGAAGCCGGGGCTGGCAGCGCTCAGGCGCTGCTGACAGACTCCGCCCATCCCCCGTCGCACGAAATTGCATGGAACCCGCCCCGATCGCTCCCGCGCCGTCACCCGCCATCCGCATCGCGAGCTACGTGCTGGCGGCCATCGCCCTCGTCCTGGTGCTGGGGCTGCGCCTGCTGCCGGCGCTGTTTGCGGGCCTGCTGGTCTACGAACTGGTGCAGTCCACCGCGCCCCTGCTGGGCAAGCGCGTACCCAGCGATCGCGCCCGCGTGCTGGTGGTGGCCCTGCTGGGCACCATCGTGGTCGGCTTGCTAGTGTTGTTGATCCTCGGCGCGGTGAGCTTCCTGCGCAACGAAATCGGCAACCCGGAATTGCTCTGGCAACAGCAGCTGATGCCGCTGGTGGAAAAGGCGCGCGAGCAATTGCCAGCCACGGTCGTCGGCTGGCTGCCCGACAGCGTGGACGATCTGCGCGTGATGGCGATGGAACTGACCCGCAAGCATTCCGTGAGCCTGCAGACCATCGGCAAGGAAGCGGCGCGCGTGTTCGTGCACATCCTGATCGGCATGGTGCTGGGCGCCATCGTGGCGCTCAGCCGCACGCGGCCCGCGCACCAGGTCGGCCCACTCGCCGCGGCGCTCGGCCTGCGCGCGCAGCGCCTGGCGGAGGCGTTCCACAACATCGTGTTCGCGCAGATCAAGATCTCCCTGCTCAACACCGCATTCACCGCCATCTTCCTGCTCGGCGTGCTGCCGTTGATGGACATCCATGTGCCGCTGGCGAAAACGCTGGTGGTAGTCACCTTCATCGCCGGGCTGCTGCCTGTCATCGGCAACCTCATCTCCAACACCGCCATCACCATCGCGGGACTTTCCATTTCCCTCGGCGTCGGCGTCGCTGCGCTCGGCTTCCTCATCCTCATCCACAAGCTCGAGTACTTCCTCAACGCACGCATCGTCGGCGGCCAGATCCGCGCCCGCGCATGGGAACTGCTGGTGGCGATGCTGCTGATGGAAGCCGCCTTCGGACTCGCCGGCCTCATCGCCGCGCCGATCTACTACGCCTATCTGAAGAGCGAGCTGGAGGCGGAGCGGTTGATCTGATCTGCCGACGATCCGATCACGCGGCCTTGCCTAGCTGACAAGAGAGAGAAGCCCTGCCATTCCGTGGCAGGGCTTCTTGCTTTTGGCGCGCAGAAGGAGGCGCCGGAGCCTCTTGAGATGCAATTGTAGGAAAAGCCCTACATGCTTCCTGTCACATTTTCTCGCGAATTTTGCGGAAAATCATGCACTTGCGATATCGCAAAAACAAACGGTTGAGTAAAAATTTTGTTCCGTGCTACACCTGATCTTGCGGCCAATTCAGCTAGCCGTAACTCAATGGGGTGCCGCTGTCGTAAGGATTTTTCTACGACGGAACCGTGTCGGGAGGGAGCCGCCACGTGTTCTGAAGTGCGGCAGCAACGATCGGGACATCATTGCTTTACTTGGGGAGACAACATGTTGAAGTCTAAGCTCACGGTTGCCGTGCTGGCAGCCATGGCGTTGGCCTATTCGCACGCTTATGCGGCCACCGCAACGCCCGACCCGCAAGATACGTCGAGTTCGCAGGACACCGCGCAGAGCGACAAGGCCAAGAAGCTCGAGGCCGTGACCGTCACCGGTTCGCTCATTCCGCAATCGCAGATCGAAACGTCGGCGCCGGTCACCACGATCACCGCCGAAGACATGAAGGTGCGCGGCTTCAACTCCGTCGCCGAAGCGTTGCAGCAATCCTCGTTCGCCACCGGTAGCGTGCAGGGCGCCAGTACATCCGCGAGCTTCACCCAGGGTGCGCAGACGCTCAGCATATTCGGCCTGCCAGTGGGCTTCGTGAAGTACCTCATCGACGGTCGCCCGTTGGGCAACTTCCCGGCGCTGTACAACGGCAGCGATTCGTTCAACAACCTCAGCGGCATCCCGATGGACATGGTCGATCATATCGACATCCTGCCAGGTGGCCAGTCGTCGCTGTACGGTTCGGACGCCATCGCCGGCGTGATCAACATCGTGCTCAAGAAGAAGATCGATGCGCCGACCATCGATGCCCGTTACGGCTGGTATTCCGGTGGCGGCGGCGCCGATCGCCGCATCAGCTTCGCCGACAGCTGGAACGTGGGCAAACTCAATATTCTCGCCGGCGGACAGTTCGAGAGTTCGCAGCCGATCTGGGCCTTCGATCGCGACCTGACCAAGCAGTACTTCACCAAGGGCACCAGCGCCGCCACGGCCTCGCGCGACTTCCTGGTGTACAGCCCGTTCTCCGGTCACTACTACTTTGAAGATCCGGACAACTGCTCCAACACCACCAGCCTGTTCCACGGCACGGAAGGCCTGCAGCATCGCAGCGGCGGACGCACCTATTGCGGCACGTTCTATTCGCCGGGCTACCGCACGCTGAAGAACGACGCCAAGACGGCCAACGTCTATACGCACGCCACGTTCGACGTGAACGAGAACCTGCAGCTGTACGGTGATTTCCTCTACAACTACCAGGAGCAGAAGTTCACCTCGGGTGCGCAGTACACCTGGTGGGGCAGCAGCGACTTCGGCAACGCCTTCTACGATCCGAATCTCGACGACTTCGTGTCGCTGCAGCGCGCATTCGCGCCGGAGGAAGTGGGCGGCTTCCACAACATCATGGACAAGCAGACGGAGAACTCCTACATGCTGACCCTGGGTGCCAAGGGCACCTTCGGCCAGTCCAACTGGGATTACGACCTCGGCTTCACCCACTCGGACGACAAATTGGAAGTGCGCAACTTCGACCGCTTCGCCGGCGCGATGGACGCCTACTTCCAGAAGAACGTGCTGGGTCCGCAGCAGGGCCTGGACCCGTACTACAACAGTTATCCGGTCTTTTCGCCGAACTACGCGAATTTCTACAAGACCATTTCGCCGGCCGATTTCAAGGCCATGACCGGCTACACCACGACCAATGCGAAGACCTGGGACAACATGATCCGCGGCCAGGTCACCAACAGTTCGCTGTTCGTGCTGCCGGGTGGCGACGCCGGTATCGCGGTGGTGGCCGAAGGCGGCAACCAGGGTTGGTCCTACGTTCCCGACCAGCGCCTGCTCGATGGCGACATCTGGGGTCGTTCGGACGTGCAGGGCGGTGGCCACCGCTCGCGCTACGCGCTCACCACCGAGTTGCGCCTGCCGCTGCTCAACCAGCTGACGCTGGACGCCGCGGGCCGTTACGACAGCTACAGCGTCGATGGCCACGACGTGAGCCATGGCACCTACAACCTGGGCCTGGAATACCGGCCGTTCGAATCCTTGCTGCTGCGCGGCCGCTATGGCACGGCATTCAAGGTGCCCACGCTGTCGGACGAGTTCCAGGGCGAGAGCGGCTACTACGCCTTCGTTCCCGACTATCTCAACTGCGCCCGGCTGGGCCATTCGCCCGCGGACATTGCCAACTGCCCGGCGCCGTACGACAACACCCAGTACCACGGCGAGCAGTCGGGCAATACGGCGTTGAAGCCGATCACTGCCAACGTGTGGAGCTACGGCTTCGTGTGGTCGCCAGTCGCACGCATGTCCTTCAGCGTGGACTACTACCACTACAACATCACCAATGAGGTGGCGATCGAAGACGCCGACAAGCTCTCGCAGGCGGAATACCTGTGCGATATCGGCACGCTCGACAAGAACTCTCCCACGTGCGCGAATGCGTTCGCCAAGATCACCCGCAACATCTCGACCAATCCGGCGCTGCTGGGCCAGATCCAGTCGATCCTGACGCCGAAGGTGAACGTGGCGAGCGAGCGCGACAATGCGCTCGTTGCCGAGTTCAGCTACGGCTGGAGCATGGGCAGCCTGGGCAACATGTCTTTCGACACCTCCTACAGCGACGTGCTCAAGCACCAGATCCAGCAGTACCCGGGCGACCCGCTGATCGACGTGCTGCGCCATCCGTACTACAGCACCGACTTCAAGACCAAGGTCAACGGCTCGCTGACGTGGACGCCGAACGACCAGTGGAGCGGCACGGTGTATTTCAACCGTTACGGTTCGACGCCGAACTACCTGGCGACCGTGGCCGACAACTATACGGTGGCAGGCACCGGCAGGCTGGCTCCGTGGATCATCTACAACGCCAGCGTGACCTACAACCCGATCAAGAACCTGGGTCTGTCGTTCCTGGTCAACAACGTGTTCAACAAGATGCCGCCGGAAGATCACAGCTACCCGGGCACCACGGCATCGGCGTACAACGACACGAACTACAACGTGTACGGCCGCGCGTACTACGTCGAAGCGAACTACAAGTTCTAAGCCGCTTCCGACGTTGCCATGCAAAAAGGCCCCGCACGTGCGGGGCCTTTTTGTTGCACGGTTCATCTTCAGTCACGAACGGCGATGCCCTCGTGTTCAAGCAAGAGGCGCAGGGCATCCATGGGTGCGCCGTAGCGCTTCCAGCGTTGCAGCGACCGACGGTTCATGGGCTCGCGCACTTGTACGGCGCTTGCGGTCGACACCGGCGAACTGTTTTCGTGGAAATGGAGGCAGGCGTCGTTCCAGTCCAGGCCGCAGAAGTCGATGATGCGTCGCGACTGGCCCGCCTGGTCGTCGACGAGCGCCTCGTAGTCGACTTCGAGGATGCGACCGGGCAGCACGCGCTGCCAATGGGCCATCAGGCGATCGAATCCCACGTAGTAGTGCCCGGTGTCCTCTAGGTCGAACGAGTAGTCATAGTGCGGTGTCGTCAGGCTGAAAAGCTGCCTGAAATTGCTCAGGCAGGTGTCCATGGGGTCGCGCCGCAGGCAGATGATCCGTGCGTTTGGCAATGCACGTGCGATGAAGCCTGCATAGAGGAAGTTCTGCGGCAGCTTGTCGATGAAGCGCGGACGAGCGCCGGTGCCCGGCCGTGTGCTCGCGATGTAATGTCGCCCCAGTTGTGCCGGGTCCACCGAGAGCGCACGCATAATGGTGTCTTCATCCAGCAGCAGCGGCGTGCGGCTGCCCGACAGACGCTTCAGGACCAGGCCGAAATTCTGCAGCTCGCTCGCCGTCTGTACGTCAGGATGATTGCTGACGATGCGTTCTACCAGCGTGGTCCCGGAGCGGGGCATGCCGATGATGAACAACGGCTCGCCGCTGTCGTGTCCCTCGGCGGCGGCATCCGTTCCAGGAAAGGCCTTGATCAGCGCGTCGAAGAGCGCACGGTCGCGTTCGCGGCGATAGCCGCGTCCCCGCCCGCCGGCTGCCTTGCCCTTGGAAAGGTGATCGAATGCGGCGCCATAGTCCCCCAGATCCTCGCACTCCTTGGCCAGCGCCAGCTGCATGTACATCCGCGCCAAGTCATTGTCGGCGGCGTCGGCAAGCCGTTGCTCCAGGCGGTCGCGGTGATGGCGCTGAGGCGTCTGTCGCCGCGCGTGCGCCAGGGTGAAGTGCGCGCGCCAGGCGCTCGGATCGAGCGCTATGCAGGTTTCCAGTTCGCGCTCGGCGTCGTCCAGGCGCCCCATGGCGATCAGTGACGATGCCAGGTTGTAGTGGTAGTGCGCGCTATGCGGAGCCAGCGTGGTGGCGCGGGTGAACGCCTCGCATGCTTTCTGGTGCGCGTTGGCCAGCGTGTAGACCACGCCCAGTGTATCGAGCTGCATGGCGTCGGCGGGCGCCAGCGCCAATGTGCGATCAGCCTCGGCAAGAGCCTCCGCGGTGAGATGGCAAGCAGACAGTATCCGCGCGAACTGGCTGCCGTAGAGGCTGTTGCCAGGTTCCAGCGTGGCCGCATAGCCCATGTGCCGCGCAGCGGCCTGAAGCTGCCCGAGCTCCAGGGACGCCACGCCGAGCATGTAGTGCAGCCCGGCGTTCTCCGACATTGTGCGCAGCAGCGGCATGCCAAGTTGGAGCACGCGCTGCCATTCCCGCCCGTTGAACGCGGAAAGGGTCTGATCGTAGATCTTGGCTAGGTCGGTCATGGCTGCCGGTGGCGGAGGGCGCGCGAAACCGGATAGTAACCGCAGGCCGCCAATGCGCTATCCCGCCAGCATCGCCTTGATCTTCGCCATGTGCGACTCCGCCGTCTCGCGCACCACTTCCTTGTCCGCGTCCGGGTCCTTGCCTTGCCAGTGCAGGTCGTCCTGCGGCAGTTCGTGGAGGAAGCGGCTGGGCTGGTTGCTGTGCACTTCGCCGTAGCGCTTGGTCTTGGCGGACCAGGACAGGGTGAGCATTTCCTTGGCGCGGGTGATGCCTACGTACATGAGGCGGCGTTCTTCATCGATGCGGCCTTCGTCGATGGCGCCGTCGTGCGGCAGGGTGCCTTCCTCGCAGCCGACGATGAAGACGAAGCGGAATTCCAGGCCCTTGGCCGCGTGCAGGGTCATCATGCGCACGGCGTTGCCGGGTTCGTCGCGGTCGGCGTGGGTGAGCAGGGCGAGCTGGGCGGCAAGGTCGCCGGTGGTGTTGTCGTTGCGCTGCATGGCGCGGAACCACTCGGCGAGCTCGCGCAGGTTGCCCAGGCGCCGCTCGCGCAGCGTGGCATCGGTGGTGCTGGCGGCGATCTGGGCGGCGTAGCCGGTGCGTTCGAGCACGGTGTTCACCAGATCGGCGGCGCTCTGGTGCAGCGACGCGCTGCGCAGCTCGTCCATCAGCTGGGTGAAGGAGGCCAGCGCCGAGGCCGGCCGCGGCGACAGCTGGCGTAGCACTGCATCGCTGCGGGCGGCTTCCAGCAGGGGCGCGTGACGCGTCTGCGCGATCTCGCCCAGCTTTTCCAGCGTGGTGGCGCCGATCTCGCGCTTGGGCACGTTCACCACGCGCAGGAAGGCCGCGTCATCGCTGGGGTTGGTCAGCAGGCGCAGGTAGCACAGCAGGTCTTTCACTTCCGCGCGGTCGAGAAAGCTCAGCGCGCCAGACAGGTGATAGGGCACGCGCGCCAGGCGCAGCGCCTTTTCCAGCGGACGCGCCTGGAAATTGCCGCGATAGAGGATGGCGATGTCGTGCCAGCGCGCCTTGTGTTTCTCGGCCAGCGTGGCGGCGATGGCGGCCACGCGCTCGGCCTCGTGCTCGTTTTCCTTGCATTCCAGCACGCGGATCTGCGGGCCTTCCGGGTGCTCGCTCCACAGCTTCTTTTCATGAAGATGCGGATTGTTGGCGATCAGCTTGTTGGCGGCGCGCAGGATGCGCTTGCCGCAGCGGTAGTTCTGTTCCAGCTTGATCACGCGCAGGTTCGGCCAGTCCTTGCCGAGCTGGTCGATGTTCTCCGGGTTCGCGCCACGCCACGCATAGATCGACTGGTCATCGTCACCCACGCAGGTGAAGCTGCCGCGTTCGCCGGCCAGCGCCTTGAGCAGGCGGTACTGCGCGTCGTTGGTGTCCTGGTACTCGTCCACCAGCAGGTAGCGCAGGCGCTCGCGCCAGACGGTGCGGCATTCCTCGTCGGTTTCCAGGATGCGCAGCGGCAGGCGGATCAGGTCGTCGAAGTCCACCGCGTTGAACGCGTTCAGGCGCTGCTGGTAGAGCTGGTAGATGGTCGCGGCATCGAGCTCGCGCGGGCTGCGCGCGGCGGCCAGGGCTTCCTCGGGCGACAGCGCGGCGTTCTTCGCGCGGCTGACCAGGTTGCGGATGGCGAACAGCGCATCGGGCTTGATGCCCTTGGGCGCCAGCTCCTTGATGATGCCTTCGCTGTCGTCGGCGTCGAGTACCGAAAAGCCCTTGCGCAGGCCCGCGCGCGCGTGCTCCATCTGCAGGAACTTCAGGCCCAGCGCGTGGAAGGTGCACACGGTCAGCGCGGCGGCGTCCTCGGTGCTGATCAGCTTGGCCACGCGCTCGCGCATTTCCTTCGCCGCCTTGTTGGTGAAGGTGATGGCGGCGATGCGCGAGGGCGCGAGCTTCTTGCGTGCGATGAGATAGGCGATCTTCTGCGTGATCACCGAGGTCTTGCCAGAACCTGCGCCAGCCAATACCAGCAGCGGGCCGTCGCAGTGTTCGACGGCGGCCAATTGTTGGGGGTTGAGCATAGGAAACGCGTCGGCGAAGGCGGCGCACGATGGTAGCAGAGCCGGATACCCCGGCCGGAGCGTGTCGTATATTCTTGCGATGGGGCCCGGCCGCCGGCCCTGGCAAGCCTTGCAGGCGGCGCCACATCACCAGGGAGCGCGTGATATGACGAAGACGGCATGCTTTGTGGTTTCCCTTGGCCTGCTGATCGGCCTGCCTTGCCTTGCACGGGCCCAGGAAGGCCAGACCCCGCTGACTGCCGCGGACAAGGCCAGGCTGGAGCGCCAGCAGCAGGTGCTGAGCGAGCCCGACATCGTTTGGGCCCATCCGGACCTACGCTATCGGGAGCTGGGCACTGAGGCCTACCGCAGCGGCAGCAAGCAGCGCGCGCTGGGCATGCTGCTGGAGGCGTCGCGCTACGGGGACAAGCCCTCGCAGGCGATGATCGCCGCCATGTACTGGAACGGCGATGGCGTGGATGTCGATCGCCCGCGCGCCTATGCGTGGATGGATCTCGCCGCCGACCGCGGCTACCGCGACCTGATCGTCCAGCGCGAGCTGTACTGGAGCCGCCTCAACGACGCCGAGCGCGAGGAAGCCCTGAAGATCGGACAGGAGGTCTACGCCGAGTATTCGGACGAGCAAGGCCGTCGGCGGCTGGCGCTTCAGCTCGGCCGTGGCGGCCGCCGGATCACGGGCAGCCACGCCGGCTACGTCGGCAACGGCATGGCCTCGGGCGCCTACAGCTCGCTCATGACCCTGGATCGCGCCTCCGGCGCGCATCTGGACCTGGATGCCAACCGGTTCAACCTCCAGGACCTTTACGGCAGCACGCTCTGGAACGCCGACCAGTACCTCAGCCTGAAGGATCGCCAGTGGCAGCTGAAGGGGCCGCTGCAGGGCAATGTCGAGGTGGGGCCGCTGCAGGCCGTGCGTCCTTCCGCCAGCGAGACGCAACCGCCCGCGTAATCGCGCGGCCCGGTTGCGCCATCAGGCGGCGCGGCCCGCCATAATCCGTGCCCGTTCTTCAATGCGTAAGGATGCAGCATGGTAGAGACAAGCCCGGACGTCGCGGAGCAGTGCGACGTGATCGTCATCGGTGGCGGCCCCGCCGGCAGCACGGCGGCGACGCTGCTGGCGCGGCGCGGCCATCGCGTGATTGCCCTGGAAAAGGACAGGCACCCGCGTTTCCACATCGGCGAATCGCTATTGCCGATGAACCTGCCGATCTTCGAGCGGCTGGGCGTCATGGAAAAAGTGCGGGCGCTGGGCGTCTACAAGCCTGGCGCGGATTTCGAGGCGGGCAACGAACGCGGCTACAACACCTTCGATTTTTCGCGCGCGCTGGGCAGCAGCCCGCCGCATGCCTTCCAGGTGTGGCGCCAGGATTTCGACCGCATGCTCTACGAGCACGCCCGCGAACAGGGCGCCGACGCGCGGGAAGGCCAGGAAGTGCGCAGCGTGGAAGAACTGGGCCATCACGACTGGCGCGTGCAGGTCGCCACGGATGACGGCAGGCAATACGCCATTCGCGCTCGCTACGTTGTCGATGCGTCCGGTCGCGATGCCTTTCTCGCCGGCAAGCGCAAGCTCAAGCGCAAGAACCCCGAACATCAGAGCGCCGCGATCTTCGGGCATTTCCGTGGCGCGGAGCGGCGTCCGGGCGCGGACGCGGGCAACATAAGCATCTACCGCTTCGAGCATGGCTGGATGTGGATGATTCCGCTGCCCGACGGTGTGATGAGCGTCGGCGCGGTGTGCCGCCCGGACTACCTCAAGCAGCGACGCGGCCGCACCGTGGAATTCCTGCGGGAGACGTTGAAGAAGAACGCCGGCCTGTGGCGGCGCATCGAGCACGCCGAGCTGATCGACAACGAAGTGCGCGTGACGGGCAACTACTCCTACGACTCCGCGCGCATGGGCGGCCCCGGCTGGATCCTGGTGGGCGATGCGTTCGCCTTTCTCGATCCGGTGTTCTCCTCCGGCGTCTACCTGGCGATGAGCGGCGCCGAGCAGGCAGTGGAAGTGGTCGACACGGCGCTGCGCGAACCGCGCCGCGAAGCAGCATTGCAGCGCCGCCTGGAACGGCGGCAGCGCCGCGGCATGCGTCGCTTCGCGTTCTTCATCTACCGCTTCAACGGCCCGATCATGCGCGAGCTGTTCTGGTCGCCGAACAACGTGTTCCAGATCGAGCAGGGCGTGATCTCCATGCTCGCCGGCGATGTGTTCGACTCGTTCAAGGTGTGGTCGCGCATCCTTGCCTTCCGCGCCGTATACAACGTGATGGCGGTGCTGGGCTGGCGGCGCTGGAACGCGGAGCGGCGCTACCGGCTCGCCCAGGCACGCACGCAGTTCACCGGAGGCACGACGCCGCTGGACAAGGAGTGAGCGCCGCGGCTGGGCCCGCCGGAACCGGCCCGCGCGGATAATCGTCGGAACAGAGTTGGCGCGCGCAGTACTATGTGCGCTCGTTACCGGGACATTCCATGGCCAAGCTGTACTTCTATTACTCGGCAATGAATGCCGGCAAGACCACGACGCTGCTGCAGAGCGCCTACAACTACCACGAGCGCGGCATGCGCACGGTCATCCTCACGCCCGCGCTGGACAACCGCTACGGCGACGGCGTGGTGGCCTCGCGCATCGGCCTGAAGGCCAACGCGCGCCGCTTCGGCGCGGAAGAGGATCTGCTGGCGCTGGTGCAGGCGGACATGGCCGCGCGCGGCCCCCTGCATTGCGTGTTCGTGGACGAGGCGCAATTCCTGAGCAAGGCCCAGGTGTGGCAGCTCAGTGACGTGGTGGACAAGCTCAACATCCCGGTGCTGGCCTTCGGCCTGCGCACGGATTTCCGCGGCGAGCTGTTCGAGGGCAGCCGCTACCTGCTGGCCTGGGCGGACAACCTCGAGGAAATCAAGACCATCTGCCATACCGGCCGCAAGGCCACCATGGTGGTGCGCGTGGATGAACAGGGCCGCGCGGTCACCGAAGGTCCCCAGGTTGAGATCGGCGGCAACGACCGCTATGTCTCCGTGAGCCGCGCCGAGTTCAAGAACATTACGGAAGGGCACGGCAGGATAGAACTGCAGCAGCCCGTGCTGCCGCTGGGCGAGGGGCACTGAGCCTCTTCCACTCACCTAAGGACCGGTATGACCAAGATCCCCTTTCCCGCCTGGCAACGCCCGCACTGGCAATCGAGCAACGAAGAGATCCTGCTGCAGTTCTTCGTGTTCGGCAAATTCCAGTCCGGACGCGCTCCCTCGCTGGATTACGGTAGCGAAGGCCTGCCCGAAGGCGTGGAACTGACCAGCCACAACCACACCCAGTTGCGCCAGTGGGAAGGCTATCCGCTCAAGGGCAGCGTCGGCCGCATGTTCAAGGACGACTCGCCGGAAGCCTACCGGCAGGCCCTCGATGCGCCCGAAGTGCTGGTGATTCGCGGCCGTCTTCCCGACAGCGCCGACACCGGCTACCTGCGCGACACCCTGGGCGTGCTCGCCGCGCTGCTCGACGTGGGCGGCGTGGCCATCCTCGATCCGCAGACGCTCAACCTTTACGACGCCGACACTTGGCGCCGCCAGTTTGTCGTGCGCGATGGCGCGCCCATCCGCAACCACCTGCTGATCCTCCGCGACGCGGAAGAGAAGCAAGGCCACTACTGGGTGCACACGCGCGGCATGCGCAAATTCGGCCGCCCCGACATCAGCATCCGCAACGTGCCGGAAGCCGACAGCGATCGGGCGGGCATGCTGTGCGAGCGGCTGGTGGAACTGGAGGCGCTGGGTGCGCGCTTCGAGGAGGGGCAGGAGTTGGAGGCGGACGGGATGACGTTTGTCGCCGCGTTGGGGGGTGGGGTGGAGGATGCGGAGTTCAACAATACGTTTGTTGAGTTTCGCTGGCCGGAGTGATGTTGGGTCCTCTCTCCTTTGGGGAGAGGGTTGGGGCATTTCCGCCTTTATGGTGGCATTGCCACCTTTGCGGTGATGAGCGCCGGGTGCTCGCCTCACCGCTTCATTCTTTAGCCGTCATCCCTGCGGAGGCAGGACAAGCGCGAAGCGCGCAGAACGCCCGTAGGGCGGCCCCGAAGGGGCGAGCGAAGCGAGTCATCCAGCGACTTTATGCTCGGTTGTCGCGTAGAGGTTGATCGGCTCTTACCAGCGTTTCAGCGACCTGGCCGCCTACGCGGCGGGCGTTCCGACCTCCTGCCGGAGGCCGGGTTACTTTCTCTTGCTTGCCCAAGAGAAAGTAACCAAAGAGAAGGGCCCCCCGGAATCGGCGCCTATCGGGCTGAAGCCCGATAGGTTCGCGGACGGGCTGCGGGGTTTGTCGACAGGGCATCCTGCCCTGACGACAAACTGGCTCGCATCCCTGCGAGCCACCCTTCGGGCTATTCCTCCACCCGTCCGCCGCCTCATACGGGGCCCGGAAGATCAAGAGCATGAGCCGACGGCTCGTGCCGCTGCGCGGCACATCGCGTCGCGGCAGGCGCGGAGCGCCTCCTGTCTTCGCAGGAATGACGATGAAAGCATGAGCGATAAGGCCAGGTTATGAAAACCAAGCTGGGCGCAATCGATGTGATTGGCGCTTGCATCGCAAAGCGGGAGATGCCGCACTCACAAATCAGCAAGGAAAGCGCGTTCCGGTGTCACTCACGCCAAATCCCATCAACCCAATTACCTCTGACACCTCGGACACCAAAACGTCGACCGCTGCCCGAGCACCACCTGCCGCACCGGCGTGCCGCACACCCGGCACGGCTCATCCTCGCGCCCATACACCTGCAGCTCGCGAAAGAAGTACCCCGGTGCGCCATCGGGGTTGATGAAGTCGCGCAAGGTGGTGCCGCCGCGTTCGATGGCCCAGGCCAGGATGCGTTTCACCTCGGCGGCCAGTCGCGCGTAGCGCGCGCGTGAGATCGAACCTGCGGGCTTGCGTGGGTCGATGCCGGCGGCGAACAGGGCTTCGCTGGCGTAGATGTTGCCGACGCCGACCACGATGGCGTTGTCCATCAGAAACAGCTTCACCGCGGCGGTGCGGCCGCGCGAGAGTTTCCACAGCAGGTCGCCATCGAAATCATCGGTGAGGGGTTCGGGGCCGAGGTCGGCGAGCAGTTCGTGGGTTTCGCCGGCCGGCTGCCACAGCAGGCAGCCGAAGCGGCGGGCGTCGGTGAAGCGCAGTACGCGCGGGCCTTCAGTCGCAGTGGGCTCCAGGGCGATGTCCACGTGATCGTGCTTGCCGACCAGCGCATCCGGTGGAAGCACGCGCAGCACGCCGGTCATGCCGAGGTGGAGCAGGGCGCTGCCGATGGAGGTGTGCAGCAACAGGTATTTCGCGCGTCGCTCGACATCGACGATGCGCTGTCCCGGCAGCTGCGTGCTGATCTCCGGCGGAATCGGCCAGCGCAGGTCGGGGCGGCGCAGGGTCACGGCGGTGACGCGACGGCCGATCAGGTGCGGGGCGATGCCTCGGCGGGTGGTTTCGACTTCGGGGAGTTCGGGCACTGCGGATCTCGATGGAAAATGCGGCCGCGCTATTTCGCGCGACCGCGTCGTGTCGATGGCGACGCTTGTCGCCGCCTCAGCTCCAGTCGTTATGGAAACTGCCGGGCTTGTCCACGCGCTCGAAGGTGTGTGCGCCGAAGTAGTCGCGCTGCGCCTGCAGCAGATTCGCCGGCAGTTGTTCCGAGCGGTAGCCGTCGTAGTACGCGATGGCAGAGGAGAAGCACGGAACCGCTACGCCGGCCTTTACCGCGGCGGCGACCACCTCGCGCAGCGCGCCCTGGTATTCGGCGGCGATATCGCGGAAGTACGGGTCGAGCAGCAGGTTCCTCACTTGCGGGTCGCGCTCGTACGCGTCGGTGATCTTCTGCAGGAAGCGCGCGCGGATGATGCAGCCGGCGCGGAAGATGCGCGCGATGGTGCCGTAGGGCAGGTTCCACTGGTATTCGTCGGATGCGGCGCGCAGCTGTGCGAAGCCCTGGGCGTAGGAGACGATCTTGCTCAGGTACAGCGCGCGGCGCACGGATTCGATGAAGGCCTTGCGGTCGCCGTCGAACTTATGGGGTGCCGGACCCTTCAGTACCTTGCTGGCAGCGACGCGTTCGTCCTTCAGCGCGGACAGCAGGCGCGCGAATACCGATTCGGTGATCAGCGGCAGCGGCACGCCAAGGTCCAGCGCGCTCTGGCTGGTCCACTTGCCGGTACCCTTCTGCGCGGCACGGTCGAGGATGATGTCGACCATCGCCTTGCCGGTGTCCTTGTCCTTCTTGGTGAAGATGTCGGCTGTGATGCTGATGAGGTAGCTGTCGAGCTCGCCCTTGTTCCAGTCCGCGTAGACCTCGGCGAGTTCCTCGTTGGACAGGCCGAGCACGTCGCGCAGCACGGCATAGCTTTCCGCGATGAGCTGCATGTCGCCGTACTCGATGCCGTTGTGCACCATCTTCACGTAATGGCCGGCGCCGTTCGGACCCATGTAGGCCACGCAGGGTTCGCCGTCGGGTGCGCGTGCGGCGATTTCGGTGAGGATGGGCGCCACCAGGTCATACGCTTCGCGCGGACCGCCCGGCATGATGGACGGGCCGTGCAGCGCGCCTTCCTCGCCGCCGGATACACCGGTGCCGATGAAGTGCAGGCCGGCCGCGCTCATCTCGCTTTCGCGGCGCATGGTGTCCTTGAAGAACGTGTTGCCGCCGTCGATGACGATGTCGCCCTTGTCGAGCAGCGGCTTCAGCTGCGCCAGCGTGGCGTCGGTGGGTTCGCCGGCCTTCACCATCAGCAGGATCCTGCGCGGCTTTTCCAGCGAGTCGACGAATTCCTCGAGCGTGTAGGTGGGCGCCAGGCGCTTGCCGGGATTCTGCGCAACGACCTCATCCGTACGGTCGCGATGCCGGTTGTAGATCGACACGGCGTGGCCGCGACTTTCGATATTGAGGGCAAGGTTGCTGCCCATCACTGCCATGCCTACGACGCCGATCGCCTGCTTGCTCATCTGCTCGCTCCTGTGGAGGGTTGGATTCCATATGGGGAGTCCACGCGTCGGTGCAAGGTACGCTGCCGGGCGAAGAATAAGGTGAAGGCAGGGCGTTGGCGTTCGCGCGTGCCCGCAACGCTTCAGCGGGTCATGCCGGCGTTCACCGCATGGCTGTCCGACGCCGGCGCGCGCGGCGTATAGCGCAGGGAAATCAGCGCGATGCGGTCGCCGACACGCACGTAGCGCTGCGGCCCGGTGACCGATGTTTCGCCGAATTCCAGCCGCTGGCCGTCCAGTGTGAGCACGGCGACGGGTGCGGCCAGCCCGATGCGGGCCGGGTCGAAATCGCTGGCGGGACGCCAGTTCAGAACGGCGGCGCTGGCCGTGTCGGCCAGTTCGCCCAGCCGGCCGTCGTCCGCGCGCGTGGGCGTGCCGTCGATGCGCCACCAGTGGCCGTCACGCCGCGCGTAGTGCGATGGCGCGCCCTGGCCGATGACGAGCTCGATGCGCGAGATGGCGGAAGGATCGAGCGGCAGCAATGTTCCCGGCGCCGCGGCTGCATCGCGCCCCCATTGCCAGCCGGCGGCGGCGATCAGGACCAGGGCGCACGCACCGAGCCCGGCCAGTTGGCGCGTGGAGCGCTTCATGCGCGGCGACGACGCCAGGCGATCCAGCCGCCGGCGATCAGCAACAGCAGCGGCACGACCACCAGGAAGCCGAACGACACCGTGCTCAACTGGGCCAGTGTCATGTTTAGGCGACGATCCGGCGCGCCCGTCGCCTGCGGCAGGTTGACCAGCACGTCGTCGCCCAGCAGCCAGTCGAACACGCGGCGTCCCAGCTCGCGGTTACCGTCGGTGCCGAGGTAAGCGTTGGAGAGGAAGTCGCCGTCGCCGATCACCACCGCGCGCTGCTCGGCCTTGTCGGGACTGGGCGAGAGACGGGAGAGCGCGAAGCCGAAATCCAGCGGGCCCTTCAGTTCGCCCGCGCTGGCATCGAAGCGGATGGTGGAGGTGCCGGTGTTGCTGATCGGCTTGAATTCGGTCCAGCTCTGCGGGCTCGAACGCAGGAACGGCACGGCATGCCACGCCGTCTGCGAGGCGAGCGCCAGCGCGGAAACCTGCTGGAACTGCGTGTTGAGGCGGAAGCCATGCGTGATCGCCTGCTCCGGATAATCGCCCAGCGCGAGCACGCGCGGATCGTTCAGCCCGATCGCCGTGCCCTGGCCGTCGACCAGCACGCCCGGCAACAGGTGCAGGCCCAGCGCATCCGCCAGCGGCATCAGGTGCAGGTCGTCGTTGGTCGGCTCGGTGAGCCACAGCAGGTTGCCGCCTTCGGTCACGTAGTCGGTGAGCGCCTTGACCGCGCCGTACGACAGCGCGTGCTGCGGACTGGCCAGCACCACGAGATCCGTGTGCATCGGCACGCTGGCGACCTGCGCGAAGTTGAGCGGCACCGCGCGTATGCCGCTGTCCTGCATCTGCGCGACGAACAGGCCCAGGTCGGCGTTGCCGCCGTCGGAAGGGCTGCGTTCGCCATCGCCGGAAACGAAGGCGACGATGCGGTCGGCGCCGCGCAAGAGGCGCTTGAGCGCATTGGTGAGGCTGCGGTTGTCCAGCGCATCGAGGCGTTGCTCGTGTCCCCGGTAATGCAGGATCAGCATGCCGTTGGTGGTGATGCCGAGCTCGCGCATCGCCGCCGGGTCCTGCTGCGGATCGACGAAACGCAGGCTGAGGTCGGGCTTGGCGCGCTGGTAGCGCTGCAGGAAGGCGGCGATGTTGCTGCGCACGTCGCCCTGCGGATTGGCGTAGCTGACGATGTCGACCGGCCCGTCGAGCGCCTTGAGCACGGCGAGCGATTCGGCCGGCAGCGAGGCGCGGCCGCCGTAGGTCCAGTCGGCTACATGGTCGTAGCGTGCGGAGAAATAGCCGATGGCGCCCGCGCAGGCGAGCACCAGCAGGGCGAACAACCAGCCATGGAGTCGTCGGAACGTGCGTGTCATCAGCCGCGCCCCCGTTCCGCGCCCAGCCGCTGCGTGGCAAGTATCAGCGCCACCGCGATCACCAGCAGAAACCATGCGACGTCCGCGCTGGAGACGAGGCCGCGGATCAGCGAATCCAGATGCGTGCTCATCGCGAGCCAGTTGACGAAACCGTTGTCGACGCCGGCCATCAGGGCGCCGACATTCAGGCTGACCAGGGCCAGCCCCAGCATCAGGCTGGCCGCGGCGGCGATGGCGGGATGCGAGGCGTAGGCCGAGCAGGCGATGCCGATGGCGCACAGCGCCGCCAGCATCAGCAGCAGGCCCAGTGCGGCGGCGGCGAGCTTGCCCCAGTCCAGCGTCATGCCATGGGCCAGGCTGAGCGGCATGGCCAGCACCAGCAGCAGCCAGAGCGCCAGCCACACCAGCAGCGCGAGGAACTTGCCCATCACCATGTCGAACGGCGATTGCCCCATGGCGAACCACAGCGGCAAGGTGCCGTGGCTGCGCTCGCCGGCCAGCGTGGACATGGTAAGCAGCGGCACCACCACGAGGGCCAGCTCGGCCAGGCCGAAGGGCAGCATGGGCAGGATGCCGCTGGTGAGGATGCTGCTGAGCATCGGCACGGCGACGATGTCGGTATAACCCGGCCCGGCGGGCTGGGCAGCCCACGCGATCTGATGGGTGGCGAAGATCTGCACCAGCAGCATGAAGCGGCCGGCCAGCTGCGCCACCGTCAGGGCGGCGAGCACCCAGGCCAGCGGACGCACGAACAGGCGGCGCAGCTCCAGCCGCGTCACGGCGAATACGCTCATGCGGCCTGCGCCCCGCGCATGGCGATATCGAAGAAGGTCTGTTCCAGCATCTTGTGGTCGTCGTCGGTGATGGGGCCGTCGTAGCGCAGCTGCCCCTCGTGCAGGATCGCCACGCGATCGCAGGCCGCGGTGACCTCCGCCAGCAGGTGCGTGGAAAGAATTACCGCGGTGCCCGCGGCCGCCTGTTCGCGGATCACCCCGCGCAGCGCCGCGACCTGCACCGGGTCCAGCGCGTTGGCGGGCTCGTCCAGCACCAGCAGCGAGGGTTCGTGCAGCAGTGCGCAGGCCAGGCCCAGCCGCTGGCGCTGCCCTTGCGAGAGCACGCCGGCCAGCCGACGCGACAGCGTGCCCAGTTCCAGGCGTTCGACGATGCGCTGGCGCGCCTTCGCCAGTGCCGCGCCGTGGATGCCGCGCAGGCGACCGTGCGCGTCCAGATGTTCCAGCACGGTCAATTCCGGCCACAGCGGGGCACGTTCCGGCAGCCAGCCGATGGCGCGGCGCGCCAGTTCCGGATGTTCCAGGAAGTCCCTTCCGTTCAGCCGGATGGCGCCGCCGTCCGGTATCAGCGCCCCTGCGATCATGGCCAGCGTGGTGCTCTTGCCCGCGCCGTTCACCCCCAGCAAACCCAGCACCTGACCCGCGTCCAGGGTCAGACTGAGATCGGCGACGGCCGGGCGTCCCGCCCGATGTCGGGTGGTGTGATCCAGTTGCAATACGACGGTAGGCGCGGTCATTGCATGATTGTCACGGCGGCCCCATCTTCACACAACGGGGAGGGCGCGCCGCTGGGCGCTACAGCACATTAACTTCGCGGCCTCAAAGGGGTGCGACAATTATTTGCTGGTCCATGCTGGCGGGTACGGAAACCCCTCGATTAGACTGAAATTTCATACACCTGGGTGTTTCCCATGCTCGACGCAGTACTCAACTTCCTCTCCAACGGCCTGACGCACGCCAGCTGGGGAACCATCGTGATCTACATGCTGGTCATGACGCAGCTCACCATCTTCACGGTGACGCTGTATCTGCACCGCTGCCAGACCCATCGCGGCGTGGACCTGCACTGGTCCATCTCGCACTTCTTCCGCTTCTGGGGCTGGCTCACCACGGGCATGGTCACCAAGGAGTGGGTGGCGGTGCACCGCAAGCACCACGCCAAGGTGGAGACCGAGGAAGATCCGCACAGCCCGCAGATCTATGGCATCAAGAAGGTCTTCTGGGACGGCGTGTCGCTGTACCGCGATGCCAGCGAAGTGAAGGAAGACCTGGAGAAGTACGGCCGCGGCACGCCCGACGACTGGATCGAGCGCAAGCTCTACGCCGGCCATCCGTACTGGGGTCCTGCGCTGATGCTGATCATCGACCTTGCCCTGTTCGGCGTCATCGGCGCCGCGCTGTGGGCCGTGCAGATGATCTGGATTCCGTTCTGGGCCGCCGGCTTCGTCAACGGCATCGGCCATTGGTGGGGCTACCGCAACTTCGAAAGCGCCGACACCGCGACCAACCTCATTCCGTGGGGCTTCTGGATCGGCGGCGAAGAGCTGCACAACAACCACCACGCCTTTCCGAGCTCGGCCAAGTTCGCCCTGCGCAAGTGGGAGTTCGACATCGGCTGGTTCGTGATCTGCGGCCTGCAGAAGGTGGGCCTGGCCAAGGTGCTGCGCGTCGCGCCGACGCTGGATGTTCGCCCGAACGTGCACCTGCCGGACGCCGAGACGCTCAAGGGCGTTCTCACGCATCGTTTCGCCGCGATGACCGACTACTACCGCAACGTGATCATGCCGACCCTGCGCGACGAAGCGCAGCACGCCGGCGAGAGCATCAAGTCGGTGCCGCGCCGCATGCGCCGCGCGCTGGCCGACGGTGGCCGCTGGCTGGACAACGAAGGCCGCGACCGCATGCAGGCGGTACTGGCCAAGCGTCCGACCCTGAGCACCGTGTGCGATTTCCGTAACCGCCTCGCCGCCCTGATGGAGCAGCGTGGCGCGGATCAGGCGCTCAAGGGCCTGCAGCAGTGGATTGCCGAGGCGGAGCAGAGCGGTATTCGCGCGCTGCAGGAGTTTGCCGGTCGCCTGAAGAGCTATTCGGTGGCCAGCGCGGCTTGATCGCCGGCTAAGCGTTACGTGAAAAGCCCGCCGAAAGGCGGGCTTTTTTTGTGGGCGAATAAGCGAAAAGGGATCAAGCGCGACGATCAGCCCGGCGCCAGCAGCGCATCCAGGTCGGCTTGGTCGAAACTCAGCTTCTCGCGCGTGCCGCCGCCCTCGAGCACCGCCTCGGCCAGTTCCGCCTTGCGCGCCTTCAGCTCCTCGATGCGTTCCTCCACCGTGCCGCCGGTGATCAGGCGGAACACGAACACCGGCTTGTCCTGGCCGATGCGGTGCGCACGGTCGGACGCCTGGGCCTCCGCCGCAGGGTTCCACCACGGGTCGTAGTGGATCACGGTGTCGGCCGCGGTGAGGTTCAAGCCCACGCCGCCGGCTTTCAGCGAGAGCAGGAACAGCGGCACTTCGCCTTCCTGGAACTGGCGCACGGGTTCGGCGCGGTCGCGCGTTTCGCCGGTGAGGGTGACGTAGGGAATGCGCTGGCGATCGAGTTCGTGCGCGATCAGCTTGAGCATTTCGGTGAACTGCGAGAACAGCAGCACCTTGCGGCCTTCGGCGAGCAGGGCAGGCAGCATGTCCATCAGCAGTTCGAACTTGGCCGAATCGCGCACGCCGCGTGCCGCTTCCAGCTTCACCAGGCGCGGATCGCAGCACACCTGGCGCAGCTTGAGCAGCGCGTCGAGCACCACGATGCCGCTGTGCGCGATGCCGCGCTGGGCGATGACCTCGCGCAGTTCCTCCGCCAGCGACAGGCGCAGGCTTTCGTAGAGTTCGCGCTGGCGGCCTTCCAGCACCACGCGGCGGGTGATTTCCGTCTTCGGCGGCAACTCGTTCGCCACCTGCGACTTCGTGCGGCGCAGGATGAAGGGTGCGAGGCGGCGGTTGAGGCGATCCTGGCAGTCGGTGTCGCGATGGCGCTCGATCGGCACGCGGTAGTGGCGGCGGAACGCGCCCTCGTCGCCGAGCAGGCCGGGCACGGCCAGGTCAACCTGCGACCACAGTTCGCCCAGGTGATTTTCCAGCGGCGTGCCGGTGAGGCAGATGCAGCGCGGCGCGCGCAGGCTGAGCACGGCGCGGCGCGCCTGGGTGCGCGGGTTTTTCACCTGCTGCGCTTCATCCAGCACGATCAGCGAGAACGGTTGCTTGCGCAGCTGCACCACGTCGCGCGGCAACAGCGCGTAACTGGTGAGCACCACGTCGTGCGTGCCCAGTTGCGAGAAGTCGCCGCTGCGTTGCGGGCCGTGCAGGGCGAGCACGCGCAGCGCGGGTGCGAAGCGCGCGACTTCGGCCATCCAGTTCGGAATGAGGCTGGTCGGCACGACCACGAGCGCGGGCTCGGTCAGCGCGCCGCGCTCCTTCAGCGCCAGCAGATGCGTGATGAGCTGCAGCGTCTTGCCCAGGCCCATGTCGTCGGCGAGCACGCCGCCGACGCCGGCTTCGGCCAGCGCGTTGAGCCAGCGCAGGCCTTCGCGCTGATAGGGGCGCAGTTCCACCGTGAGGCCATCGGGCACCGCGTCGCTGGCGCGCTCGGCCGCGTCGCGCAGGCGCGCGGTGAAGCCGCGCAGCGCATCGGGTGCTTCCAGTTCGCCGCCGGTGGGCAGCGCCTCGGCGAGTTCTTCCAGGCGGCCGGCCTGCACGCGCGGCAGGTGGAGCTTCTTGCGCGGACGTTCCAGGTATTCCGCCAGCGGCGCGAGCAGGCCGCGCAGTTCCTTCAGGCGCACGGGCACGCGGCGCCGTTCGTCGACGGGCGCGTACCACACGGCGTCTTCCGGCTCGTTCGGCACCGGGCTCAGGTTCAACTGATGGTCGGCCAGCGCCTGCGCCACGGCGGGCAGCAGGTTGTGGCGCTTGCCTTCCAGTTCGATGCCGATTTCCAGGTCGAAGGCGTGGTCGTCGGTGTCTTCCACCGCGTTGCCGTACCAGCGCACCGGACCTTCGAGCACTTCGAAGGGGAAGCTGGGCGCGTAGTCGAGCAGGAAGCCTTCCGCTTCCAGCTTGGGCCGCAGCGCCAACCAGCGCGCGGGCGTGTTCACTTCCAGCGCGCCGGCGTAACCCTTGCCGGGGAATAGCCAGGCGTCATCGGGCAAGGTGTCGGCGAGATCCCAGGGCAGGCCTTCGGTATCCACACCGGGCGTGAGGCCGGCGCGTTCGAGCTGTTCCATCGCGGAGAGTTCCTCCGCGCGGCGGCGGGTGATCTCCACCAGATGGCCGTTGCGCACGCGCCGCACCAGCGGCTCGCCGCCGCGGCCAGGCAGGCGCTCGCCCGCGTAGTCGAAGGCGAGTCGCGCATAGGCCAGCGGCGGCGTGCCGGCGGCGAGGCGCGCGTGGCGCGTGAGCGCGTGCAGGGTGAGCACCGGCTTGGGCGCGAGTTCGGCGCGGCGCATTTCGCCCAGCACCTGCGGCAACGGCAGGCGGTGCGACAGTCGGCTGCGCGGCAAGGCATCGCGCAGGGTCTGGCTGTACTCATGTTTCAGCGGCGGCAGGTCCAGCCACGCGGTTTCTTCCAGTGGCGCGTCCAGGTGGCCGAGCTCGGCGCGTTCGGCATCCAGATACCAGAGCGCGTCGATGCGCAGCACGCGATGGTTGGTCGGCAGGCAGGGCAGCAGGCGCTGGCTGCCGTCGTTTTCCAGGTGCCATTGCCAGTTGAGCTGGTGGCCCTTGCCGCGCGACAGGCGCAGTCCGGCCAGGCCGCCGAGAAAACACGGCGTGGTGTCGAGGATCTCCGCCAGCAGCGCATCGCCGACATGGCCGCTGAGGCGCGCGTAGCTGCGGCTCTTGCGCAAGGTCTGCGGCAGGCCGAGCACGGTGGCGGCCAGTCGTTGCTCGTGCGGCTGCAACGGCTGTTGCGACAGGTGCTTGCTGTCCAGCGGCGCGGGGCGCACGAAGCGGCCCTGCTCGGCCACCGCCAGCAGCACAGGGGCGACATCCACGTGCGCATAAGGCTGGCCTTCCTCGGGCACCACGTCGAGAAAGAAGCCGAGCACCAGGGGTTCCGGCGCGACCGTCGGCGCCGATGCCGCCAGCAGTTTGCGCCAGACGCCGGGCAGCGGCTCGCTGACACCCTCGTCGTGCGACGGGGCCGGGCGGTCGTGGCGTTTATCGTCCGGTGACTGCATGCGCATTCGGTCCGATTCGGTCCGCTAGGGCGACCAAAAGATTCAGCTTAGCAAGGCTCTTGCGTGTGTGCGCGTCTCAGCTCCGGTTTTTTCAAACCGGAGCGGATCGTTCTGCATGAGGCGCTGAATGTGAACGGCCGATGCGCCGCCCGTAGCGTTACGCCGCGGGCGTGAACAGGCCCTTGGGATACTCGGGCTTCTGCTCGCGGCTCATCAGCCGCTTGAGGCCTTCGGCCGGCGTGACCTCGCCGTGCAGCACGGCGCGCACGCCGCTGCTGATGGGCAGGTCCAGGCCGTGCTTGGTGGCCAGTCGCGCCACTTCATCGGCGGTGAGCACGCTTTCCACCACCTGGCCGATCTCGCGCACGGCCTCGTCGATGGCCTTGCCCTTGCCCAGCGCCAGGCCAAGACGACGGTTGCGCGACAGGTCACCGGTGCAGGTGAGCACCAGATCGCCCAGGCCGGCGAGGCCCATCAGCGTTTCCGGACGCGCACCCAGCGCCACGCCGAGGCGAAGCATTTCGTTCATGCCGCGGGTGATCAGGCCGGCACGCGCGTTCAGGCCCAGGTTCATGCCATCGGCCACGCCGGTGGCGACCGCCAGCACGTTCTTCATGGCGCCGCCCAGCTCCGCGCCCAGCACGTCGCTGCCGGAATAGGCGCGGAAGTTCGGCGCGTGCAGCACCAGGGCCAGGTCGTGCGCGAAGGCGTCGTCGTCGGAATGGACGGTGACGGCGCTGGGCATGCCCGAGGCCACTTCCTTGGCGAACGAGGGGCCGGTGACCACGGCCGCCGCGCGGCCTGGGAAGCGCTCGGCCACCAGTTCGTGCAGGAAACGGCCCGTGCCCGGCTCGAACCCCTTGGTGGCCCAGGCGATGCGGGCGTCGGGAGCGAGGTAGGGCTGGATCTCCTCCAGAATGGAGGCGAACGCGTGGCTCGGCACCACGATCAGCACCAGCTGGGCGCCGCGCAGGGCGGCGGCCAGGTCGGGCTCGTAGACCAGTTCGGCCGGCAGCTCGATATCGGGCAGGTAGCGCTGGTTGCGACGGGTTTGCTCCATCGCCTTCAGCGCGGCCGCATCGCGCCCCCAGAGCCGGGTCGGCACCTGGTTGCGGGCGGCCAGGGCCGCCAGGGCGGTGCCCCAGGAACCGGCACCGAGCACGGCCAGGGTCGGACGCTCAACCATGAGCTTGAGACCCCTGGGTTCAGCTATTGAGCGTCGGCGCGGCGCTGCCGCCGAGGATGCGGCGCTGCTGCTCGGCATACAGCGCGTCGAAGTTGATCGGCTGCAGCAGGAACGGCGGGAAGCCGCCTTCCAGCACCAGCGAGGACAGCATCTGGCGAGCGTACGGGAACAGCAGGTTCGGGCAGTAGCTGTTCAGGATGCCGGCCTGGTCCTCTTCCGAGAAACCGGCGATGCCGAACACGCCGGCCTGGTGCACTTCGGCCAGGTAGGCGGTGCGCTCGCCCAGCGAGCAGGTCAGGGTCAGGCTCAGCACCACTTCGAACAGGTCGTTGCCCATGTCGGTGGACTTCTGGCCCAGGTTCAGCTGCACCTGCGGCTGCTGGTCGGTTTCACCCACGTCCTGGAAGATCTGCGGGGCGTTGGGCGCCTCGTAGGACACGTCCTTGATGTAGATCTTCTGCAGCACCAGCTGCGGCTGGCCGGCCTGGCCGTTGGCGGAGACGTCTGCCATGGGGAAATCCTCGTAAAGTGTTCGGTGCGTGAAAACGCAAAGGTCTTGATTGTTCCATACATCCCCGCGCCCCGCCATGCGCCCGGGTTCTCAAACTGGGCAAATATTGCGCACCGCCCTGTTTTTCTGGGAGAATAGCCGGCTCGACCATGCCGACCCGGGCTTCCGGGCACGTCCGCGACGCGATGCGGGCCTCACGGCAGACGCGAAAAGCTCCATCTCCAGCATCGCGTGGCGCTTGCGCCGCTGGGCCGATGCCGCCCTGGCCAACGGGTGGCAAACGCGCCCCAGGGCGCCTGCACAGGAGGTCATCATGGCCCGTATTTGCCAAGTCACCGGAAAGGGTGTGCGGACTGGTAACAACGTCTCGCACGCTAACAACAAAACCCGTCGCCGCTGGTTGCCCAACCTGCATGAGCGCCGCTTCTGGGTCCCGAGCGAGAACCGCTGGGTGAAGCTGCGCGTTTCCAACCACGCCCTGCGCACGATCGACAAGAACGGCATCGAAGCCGTGCTCGCCGACCTGCGTGCCCGCGGCGAAAAGATCTGAGGATTGAGCCATGGCTAACAGCAAGCAAGACAAGATCCGCCTGATCTCTTCGGCCGGCACCGGCCACTTCTACACCACGCAGAAGAACAAGAAGAACACCCCGGAAAAGTTCGAGTTCAAGAAGTACGATCCGGTGGTTCGCAAGCACGTGATCTACAAGGAAGGCAAGATCAAGTAAGCCCCTCGGGTTTAGCTTGCTTCCTCGAAAAACCCGCCGCGAGGCGGGTTTTTTGTTGTCCGCTTGCCGCCGCTTCGGCGTGCTCGCGGAAGCTCGATTTTCATGCCCGTGTCTTGCAGCCGCGTAGCGCGAATGTGGCCGTGACCGCGGATCGCAGCTGACACCAGCGCGCCACGCATGTACGACACACGCGTGCAGTGGGCCATGGGCCAACGCGAGAGCTACATCGCCGGCCTCGTCCGCAACAGCGCATCCACCGCCTGCTGCCACTGTGGCGAGCCGGGCTGCGACTGCGGTGCTTCCTGCCCCAGCTTGTGCTGCACGGCGCTGCTCCACTCCGGCGAGCCGCGGTCCGGCCCGTGGCCGTCGTCGCTGATGTGCAGGCGCTCGTCCACCCACGCATACCATTGCGGCGAGCCGAGCTCGGCGTTGTCCGGCGTGTTCTGCGCGGCGGCCTTGGGTTGCGGCGGCTTCTGGTCGGGCGGCGGCGAGGCGGGCGAGCACGCGGCGAGCAGCGCGAGAGGAAGCATGGCGAGAAAGCGGCGCATGGCGGCCTCCTGTGTTCCTGATCGGTCTTTGAGACTAACCGCTGCCGTCCATGCGGCGATGAATCGCGCCTGACGGCGAGAGCGAGGAGTGAGTCAAGAGGAGTGAGAAGTGAGAGAGAAGCGATGCTGGCGACTCTCACTCCTCACTTCTCTTCACTCACTCCTGCTTTTCAGCTTCGCGCCACCACTTCGTCGATGTGCTTGAGCAGGTCGGCCGGGTCTTCGTAGACGCGGAAGGCGCCGGCATCCTCGAGTTCCTCCTGGCCATAGCCGCCGGAGAGCAGGCCCACGCCGAGCGCACGCGCGTGCTGCGCGGCGAGCATGTCCCAGATGCTGTCGCCGATGACGAGGCTGTAGTGGATGTCCACGCCCAGCCGCTGCGCGGCGGTGATGAAAAGATCCGGATCGGGCTTCGCATGGCGCACCTGGTCGCGCGTCACCACCGGCACCTTGGACGGATCGACGCCGAGCGCTTCGAGGTTGTGCGCAGCCGTCTGCATGCGCCCGCTGGTGGCGATGGCCCACGGAATGTCGGCATCGGTGAGGAAGGCCAGCAGCTCGCGCGCGCCCGGCAGGGGACGCACCGAACCCTGCGTGGCCTGTCGGTTGTACGCCTCCGCGTGCCACGCGCGCAGGCGCGCCAAGCGTTCCTCGGTGATCTCCAGCCCGGTTTCGCGCAGCAGGATGTTGGTGAACAGGCCGCCGCTCATGCCGATCTTGCGGTGGATGCGCCACACCGACAGTTCCACGCCTTCGCGATCGAGCGCTTCCTTCCACGCCAGCACGTGCTGGTAGACGCTGTCGACGAGGGTGCCGTCGAGATCGAACAGGAAGGCGGTATCGGCGCGTGGCATGGCGGATTCGCTTGATCGGGGGAGGGCACTACAGCGTAGCACTGCGGGCAGTGCTTACCCGCGAAGCGTGATGCAACGCACGCTGTCATGTAGGGCTGCCCGCGGGATGACAGAAAGCGCCGCAGGCGATGCCTAACGTAGATGGCGTCGAACGGATGCATCCTGCCGGGGGGCGAGGAGCGGAAGTGGCGACCGGGCGAGCGCATCTCGTGCGCCCGTCCACTCACCGACGAACACATGCCCCCGGCGGCGCGCATGCGCGACATACCGACCACTCAAGTCCGGGGGGACAGCATGAAACGCATCAGTCTGTTGGGGGTGATGGGCGCGGCAAGCTTGATGGCCGCACCCGCGGCGGTGGCGAGCGGGGGCTATGCACGCATCGTGTTCACGGGTGCCGTGGTCAACGACGCCTGCCCGTCGGGCACGCCGTTGATCGGTTCGCGCGGAGGCATGGGCGTGTGCACCGTGGCGGGCGCGGCACGCGCGGTGTACGTGGAACAGACGAGCATGGCGAGCGACTACAGCGGCGTTGCCATGCTCGATTACTTCGTGGAGCGGCCGGGCGGCGGCCGCAAGCTGGTGGTGACGCGCCAGTACCGCTGAGCCGGTGGCCAACGGCTGGCGGAAACGTCAGCCGTTCGGCAGCAGTGGCTTGCCGGCGTCGAGCACGGCGAGCGCGGCGGCGCCGAGCAGGCCCGGATCCGGATGCATCATCGCCACGGTCGGCACCTGCTCCAGCGTTTCGCGGAAACGGCCCTTCGCTTCGAAGCGTTCGCGGAAGCCGCCGTGCTGCAGCCACGGCAGCAGGATCGGCAGCATGCCGCCGGTCAGGAACACGCCGTCCCAGCCGCCCAGGCTCAGCACCAGGTCGCCGGCGACGCTGCCGAAGATGCCGGCCAGCGTTTCCACCGTGCGCACGCACAGCGCGTCCGTGCCGGCTTCGGCGCGGGCGGTGATGTCTTCGGGCGTGTATTCCTCCGGTGGCTGGCCGGCGATGTCGGCCAGCGCGAGGTACAGGTTCACCAGGCCGTTGCCGCAGATCATGCGTTCGCTGGAGACGCGGCCGAAGCGCGCGTTGAGGCGATGCAGGATTTCCACGTCCTCCGCCGTGTGGGCCGCGAAGCCGGCGTGGCCGCCTTCGGTTTCCAGCACGATCCAGCGGCCTTCGCGACGCATCAGGCCGGCCACGCCCAGGCCCGTGCCCGGGCCCACCACCACGAAGGTCTGCGTGTCGCGCGCGCCCGGCGAGGGCATCGCCTGCGGGCCCACTGAGGTGAGCTGGTCGGGCGTATGCAGCGGCACGGCCATGGCCTGCGCCGCGAAATCGTTCACCAGATGCACCGCCTCCATGCCCAGCTCGGCCTGCAGCGCATGCGCCGCGACCTGCCACGGGTTGTTGGTGACCTTCACCGTCTCGCCCTCGCTCACGCGGCCGGCGGCAGCGATGACGGCGCGCGAGGCGGTGAACCCCGTGTCGGTGAAATACTGGCGGATGGCTTCGGCCAGCGAGGCGTGGTCCTTGACGCGGTAGCGCCGCACGCTGTCGTCCATCAGCGGGTTGGACCGGCCCGTGTCAGCCAGTGCGAATCGCACATTGGTGCCGCCGAGGTCAGCAAGCAAGGTCGGGGCGGCACGGGCTGGTGTTCTCATGGACGGTCCTGCACTTGGGGAGACAGTAAGGGTGACTCCACCGGGCTGTTTCGTCCAGTAGTGCAATGCAGCGAACGGCGGTTTTCCAGCCATTCGGCGGCGAATGGCTGGACGTCCGGCCGTCCATCGCGGACGGGGCGGCGGCCCCGTCCGCGATGCCCTGGATCAGGCCGCGCCGAGGTAGGCCGCGCGCGGTGCGTTGAAGCCCGCCTTCACCTGTTTGGCGGTGTCGTCGGCAAGAATTTCCGAATCGCCGCGCTCCAGCGCTTCCAGCGTGCGCTGCGCGATGTCGTCCGGGCTCGCCTTGGGCGCATCGACGTGGCTGACCATGTCAGTGTCGATATAACCGGCGTGGATGCCCAGCACCTGCGTGCCCTGTTCGCGCAGCTCGTTGCGCAGGCTGTTGGTCAGCGCCCACGCGGCGGCCTTGGACACCGAGTACGCGCTGGTGCTGGGCAGGCTGATCCAGCTCAACGCGGAAAGCATGTTGACCAGCGCGCCGCCGCCGTTCTTCTTCAGCACCGGCGCAAACGCCACGCTCACGTTGTGGATGCCGTAGAGATTGGTTTCCATGATGCGGCGCAGATCGTGCTGGCCTTCCCGCGCATCGAGCAGCGGGATGCCGCCGGTGATGCCCGCGTTGTTGATGACGATGTCCACGTCGGAAGCGAGCGCCGCGGCGGCGGCGGCATCTTCCGGACGCGTCACGTCGAGCTTCACCGGCACGACGCCGGCCAGGGTGACGGTGGAAGGATCGCGCGCGCCGGCATAGACCTTGCGCGCGCCCGCGGCGAGCAGCGCCTTGGCGAAGGCAAGGCCGAGGCCGCGGTTGGCGCCGGTGACGAGAACGGTGGAGCCCTGGATTTTCATCGGTATGTCCTGTGGGTGGGAGCGACGGCTATTTATATGATTTAAATCATATAAATCGGATATTCGCGGCTCCAAGGGCGCTTCCGCGACGCTCCGTTTCACGGAGGCATCACAAAAAGTCACTTGCATTCCGCAAGTTACGATTTATATGATCATCATCATTCAATCTACCACGAGTCGCCAACGTGCGCCGCACCGCCTTCGAAAACATGGCATGCCCCATCGCCCAGGCCCTGGATCGCGTGGGCGATGGCTGGAGCATGCTGATCCTGCGGGATGCCTTTTACGGCCTGAGCCGCTTCGACGATTTCCAGGCCAGCCTGGGCATCGCGCCCAACATCCTCAGCCGCCGGCTGGCGACGCTGGTGGAGCAGGGCATGCTGGAGCGCCGCCGCTACAGCAGCCGTCCGGTGCGGCACGAATACGTGCTCACGGAATGCGGGCGCGACTTCCGCCCCGTGCTGCTGGCCCTGATGGCCTGGGGCAACCGCCACTTCTCGCCCGACGGCCACGCCATCGAACTGGTCGACCGCCACACCGGGCAACTGGTCGAGCCGATGTTCGTCGACCGCCGCACCGGCGAACCCATTACCCGCGAACGCCACCAGATGCGCGCCGGCCCCGCCGCCGACGAGCGCATGCGCGCGCGCATCGCGTTGCGCAATTCACGCCTGCCTTCCCCTGATCCCATCCCCTCGGAGTCCACCCCATGAACGTCGCCACCGCCGCCGAGCGCGCGGACAGTCCCGCGCTGGTCGAACCTGTTCCACGCCATCGCAAGAAACACATCCTGCGCGTCGCCATCGGCATCGCGCTGATCGCCGGCATCGTCTACGGCACGCACTGGTGGACGACGGGCCGCTTCATCGAAGACACCGACGACGCCTATGTCGGCGGCGACGTCACCGTGGTCGGGCCCAAGGTGCCCGGCTATATCGCGCAGGTGGCAGTGACCGACAACCAGTTCGTGCACGCCGGCGACCTGCTGGTGAAGATCGACGACCGCGATTACCGCGCGGCCGTGGCGCGCGCCGACGGCGCCGTCGCCGCGCAGCAGGCCCTGCTCGCCAACCTCGACGCGAACGAAAAACTGCAGGAGGCGGTGATCCGTCAGGCGCAGGCCGGCGTGGCCGCCGCGGATGCGGAAACGCAACGCTCGCGCGATGACGAGGCGCGTTATCGCGACCTCTCCAGCCGCTCGGCCGTTTCCATCGAAAGCGCGCAGCGCGCCGACGCCACCTACAAGACAGCGCGCGCCGCGACGGACAAGGCGCAGGCCGCGCTCGTCGCCGCGCAACGCCAGATCGACGTCATCGAGTCGCAGAAACAACAGGCGCGCGCCGCGTTGCAGCAGGCCATCGCCGAGCGCGACATCGCCCGCTTGAACGAGGGCTACACCGAACTGCGCGCGCCGGTGGACGGCGTGGTGGGCAACCGCCGCGCACGCACCGGCGCCTATGCGGCAGCCGGCACGCAGTTGTTGTCGGTAGTGCCGGCGCGCGGCCTGTGGGTGGATGCCAACTTCAAGGAAGACCAGCTGGCGCGCATGCGCGCGGGCCAGCCGGTGGAAATCCGCGCGGACGTACTGCCGGGCCGCGTGTTCCGCGGCCATCTCGCCAGCCTCGCGCCCGCCACGGGTGCGCAGTTCAGCGTGCTGCCGCCGGAAAACGCCACCGGCAACTTCACCAAGGTCGTGCAGCGCGTGCCGGTGCGCGTGGTGCTGGACGACAAGGACAGCCAGCTCGGCGTGCTGCGCCCGGGACTCTCCGTGGTCGCCGACGTGGATACGCGCGCCGTGGCCGCCACGCCATGAACGCCGTCGCCGGCCGCGTGCCGTACTCCGAACCGGTGGATCCCGCCGCGCTGAGCATGGCGCAGAAGGTGTTCGCCTTCGCCACCATGTGCGTGGGCATGTTCATCGCCCTGCTGGACATCCAGATCGTGTCCGCCTCGCTGCGCGACATCGGCGGCGGGCTCTCTGCCGGTGCGGACGAAACGGCGTGGGTGCAGACCAGTTACCTGATCGCGGAGATCGTGGTGATCCCGTTGTCGGGCTGGCTCTCGCGCGTGATGTCCACGCGCTGGCTGTTCGCCGCCTCCGCCGCGGGCTTCACCATCACCAGCATGCTGTGCGGCGCCGCCTGGGACATCAAGAGCATGATCGTGTTCCGTGCACTGCAGGGTTTTCTCGGCGGCTCGATGATCCCCACGGTGTTCACCACCGCGTTCGTGTTCTTCCACAACAAGCAGCGCGTGATCGCGGCGGCCACCATCGGCGCCATCGCCTCGCTGGCGCCCACGCTGGGTCCGACGCTGGGCGGATGGATCACCGACAACGCCTCGTGGCACTGGCTGTTCTTCATCAACCTCGTGCCCGGCATCTTCGTCACGGTGGCGGTGCCGATGCTGGTGAACATCGATCGCCCCGATCTCTCGCTGCTGCGCCACGCCGACTACCTGGGCATGGTGCTGCTCGCGGTGTTCCTCGGCTGCCTGGAATACACGCTGGAAGAAGGCCCGCGCTGGAACTGGTTCAGCGACCAGGTGATCCTGGCCAATGCGTGGCTGTCGGGCATCGCGGGCGTGGGTTTCGTGGCGCGCAGCCTGACCTATGAACATCCGGTGGTGGACCTGCGCGCGCTGCGCGACCGCAACTTCGCGCTCGGTTCGTTCTTCTCCTTCGTCACCGGCATCGGGCTGTTCTCCACCATCTATCTCACGCCGCTGTTCCTAGGGCGCGTGCGCGGCTACAGCGCCCTGCAGATCGGCGAGGCGATCTTCTCCACCGGCGTGTTCCAGATCATGAGCATTCCGCTGTACGCCTTTCTCGCGCGGCGCTACGACCTGCGCTGGATCATGATGGCGGGGCTCGCGCTGTTTGCCGTGTCGATGTGGGATTTCTCGCCGATCACGCACGACTGGGGCGCGCGCGAACTGCTGCTGCCGCAGGCGCTGCGCGGCATGGCGCAGCAGCTGGCGGTGCCGCCCGCGGTGACATTGACGCTCGGCGGCCTGGCGCCGGCGCGATTGAAACTGGCGTCCGGCCTGTTCAACCTCATGCGCAACCTCGGCGGCGCCATCGGCATCGCCGTGTGCGCCACCATCCTCAACGACCGCACCAACCTGCATTTCTATCGACTGGCCGAACATCTCAACGCCGGCAACGAGGCGATGAACGGCTGGCTGGCGCAGACCAGCACGCACCTGGCCGAGCTGGGGCAGGGTGCCGCGGGCGATCCGGACGGCTCGCTGCACCAGCTGTGGCAATTGGCCTATCGCGAAGCGCAGACCTTGTCGTACGCCGACGCGTTCCTCGCCATCGGCCTGTGCTTCGCCGTCGCCACGGTGATGGTGCCGCTGATGCGCAAGGTGGCGCCTCCGGCGGGCCCTTCCGCGGACGCGCACTGAATCCTTACTTCTCCTCGAGAACTCACATGAACACTTCGCTTTCGTTCCGCGCTGGCGCGTCACGCGTCGCGTCGCGCCGTTCCTCCCTGCGCATGGCCGCGATGGCGGCGGCACTGCTCGGCCTTGCCGGTTGCACCGTGGGGCCCGACTACGTGCGCCCGGAGGTCAAGACCCACGCGCAGTACAGCAGCCAATCCATGCTGGATACGCGCGAAGCGGCGCAGAGCGCGCCGGAACTCGACACGTGGTGGCAGGGCTTCGGCGATCCGGAACTGACGCGCATCATCGGTCGCGTGATGGCACAGAACCTCGACCTTGCCGCCGCCATGGCGCGCGTGGACCAGGCCCGCGCCGCCGCGCGCGAGGCCGGTGCGCAACTCGCACCGCAAGGCAGCCTGGACGGACAGCTGACGCAGCTGCACCAGTCCACCAAGAGTCCGCTCGGCGAGATCGCCAGCCATACGCCGGGCTACCAGCGCACGCAGACGCTGGAGAACATCGGCGTGGGCGCCAGCTGGGAGCTTGATCTTGCCGGCGGCCTGCATCGCGGTGCGGAAGCGGCGGATGCCGAAGCGCAGGCGGCGGAAGCCAATCGCGATGGCGTGCGCGTTTCCATCGCCGCCGAAGCGGCGGACAGCTACTTCCAGGTGCGCGGCGCGCAGGAACGCATCCGCCTCGCGCAACAGCAGATCGACACCGAGACGCAGTTGCTGGAACTGGTGAAGGTGCGCCTTGCCGGCGGCCTCGCCACCTCGCGCGAAGCGGCGCAAGCCCAGGCGCTGGTGCTGCAAGCCAAGGCCACCTTGCCGCCGCTGCGCACCACGCTGGCGCAGCAGCTCAACCGCCTCGACGTGTTGATGGGCGTGCCGCCCGGCACCTATGCCGCCGAACTCAAGGACAGCCCGCGGAACTACACCGTGCCCGCCATCGCCACCGACGGCGGCCCCGACATGCTGTTGCGCCGCCGCCCCGACGTGATCGCCGCGGAGCGCAAGCTCGCCGCATCCAACGCACGCATCGGCGTGGCGGTGGCCGAGTACTACCCGAAAGTCTCGCTGGGCGGCCTGCTCGGTTTTGACAGCCTGCACAGCGGTTCGCTGTTCTCGTCGCAGGCATTCCAGCCGCAGGCCGTGCTTGGCCTGCACTGGCGGCTATTCGATTTCGGCCGGGTCGATGCCGAGGTGGCGCAGGCCAAGGGCGCCAACGCGGAAGCGCTGGCGCTGTATCGCCAATCCATGCTGCGCGCCACGGAAGACGTGGAGAACGCCATCGTCTCGCTGGCCGAACTGGAAACCCAGCATCGCGACCTCACGGACGAAGTGAAGGCGCACGAAGATGCGCGCGCCGCCGCGCAGGACGCCTACAAGGGCGGCGCCGTCAGCCTGATCGAAGTGCTGGACGAAGATCGCCAGCTGCTCGCATCGCGCGACGAACTCGCGCGCGTGCACGCGGACGACGCGCGCGCCGCCGTCGCCACGTTCCGCGCGCTGGGCGGCGGCTGGTCCAACGGCGATGCCGGCGAGAAAGCGGTGGCGGAGCGCTGAGCGCTGCCGGCTACTTGTTCGTCACCGGCACGCCGGCCTGATCCTCGGCGAGCGGGCCGGGCGCGTCCGATCCGCGCTGTCGCGGATCGTAGCCGCTCATCAGCGGCTCGCCCGCGGGCGGCAGGTCGCGCAGACGCGCCACGTCCTGCGCGGACACGGCGCCGCCGCGATTGCCCCAGCTGGAGCGCGCGAAGCTGAGGATCTCGGCGATCTGCTGGTTGTTCAGGCGTTCGCGGAAGGCCGGCATGGTGAACTGCGTGGGTGCATCGCGGCCCGCTGGCATGGTGCCGCCGTGCAATACCAGGCGGATCGCGGAGGCCGCGTTGTCGCCGTTGAGCACAGGGTTGCCGGCCAGCGCGGGGAACACTTGACCGTAGCCGTGGCCGTCGGTGCGATGGCAGGTGGCGCAGTTGTCCACGTAGAGCTGCGCGCCCGGCGCGCTGACGTTGCCGCTGTGCAGTGCGGTGTGCGTGGCGTCGCTGTACGTCACCGCCTGCTCGTCGCGCGCGGCCGGCAATGACTTGAGGAAGTGCGCGATGGCAGCAACGTCCGGATCGTTCAGGTACTGCGTGCTGTGCTCGACCACGTCGCTCATGCCACCGAACACGGCGCTGCGCTCGGATCGCCCGCTCTTGAGCAGCGCGGCGATCTCTTCCTCGCTGACGCTGCCCAGGCCGCTGGCCAGTTCGCTGCGCAGGCTGGGCGCGACCCAGTTGTCGCTTTCGCCGCCGCTCAGGTAGGCGGTGCCGTCGCGCGGGCCCAGCGCCTTTTCCTGCAGCGTGAACGAACGCGGCGTGTGGCAGGCGCCGCAGTGGCCTAGCCCCTCCACCAGATATTGCCCGCGTGCGAGCGCGGCATCGCCGGTGGCGGCGGTTTCCACCGGCGTCACCTTGGGCGCGAACAGCCAGCGCCAGTAGGTGAGCGGCCAGCGCATGGAAAGCGGCCACGCGATGCCTTCGCGCTTGTTCGCCTGCTTCACCGGCGGCACGCCGTGCATGAAGTACGCGTACAGCGCCTGGATGTCCTGATCGCTCACCTTGGCATACGAGGGATAAGGCATGGCTGGGTACAGCGTGTGGCCCTCGTCGTCGATGCCGCGCCGCACCGCGCGCTCGAATTGCCCGTAGGTGAACTTGCCGATGCCGGTGTCCGGATCGGGCGTGATGTTGGTGCTGTAGATGGTGCCGATGGGCGAGGCAATCGGCAGCCCGCCCGCGAACGGCTGGCCGCCCGGCGCGGTGTGGCAGGCCACGCAGTCGCCGATGTGCGCGAGGTATTCGCCCTGCTTGATCTGCTCGGCCGTGGTATCCGGCGCCTTCGCGGCCGGGTCGCCGCCGCCGCCCGGAAACAGCATGGCGGCCATCCAGGCGATCAGCACCAGCACGACCAGCACCACGATCAGGCGGAGCAAGCCGCCACCGCTGCGCCGCCGACGTCTCCCGTAGGTGTTCATGCCTGCACCAATGGGCCGGGTTGCTTGAGGTAGGTCTCGCGGATCGCCTTGACCGACATGTAGGTCAGGCCGCCGATGAGGCCCGTCGGGTTGTAGCCCAGGTTCTGCGGAAAGGCCGACGCGCCGGTGACGAACACGTTCGGCACGTCCCAGCTCTGCTGGAAGCGATTGAGCGCGCTGATGTCGGGCGAGGGTCCCTGGATCACGCCGCCCGTGGTGTGCGTGGTCTGGTACTGCCGGATGTCGTAGTGATCCCCCGGCTTGCGCAGCGTCAGCGAAGTCGCCTTGGGGTTCATCTGCTTGACGATTTCCTGCGCGCGCTCCGTCACGAACCGGGACATCTTGTACTCGTTGTCGTGCCAGTCGAAGGTGATGCGCAGCAAGGGCAGGCCGAAGGCGTCGTTGTAGGTGGGGTCCAGGTCCAGGTAGCGGTCGCGATAGGACATCACGGAACCGTGCGTCGCCACGGTGGTGGCGTGCAGGTAGCTGTCCCTGGCGGCCTTCTTCCATGCCGCGCCCCACGCGGGCGTGCCGGGCGGCACGATCAATTGCTGGATCGGCCGGCCGCCGGTCTGTCCGCCGTAGATGTACGCGCCGCCGATGAAACCGTGCGGCCCGTGGTCGAAATGGTCGGCGTTGAAATCGTCCACGATCTGCACGCCGCCCGCACCCGCACCGATGAAGGGATTGATCGCCACGTCCTTGTCGAAGAACACGCCCATGCTGCTCATCATCTGGTACGCGTAGTTCTTGCCGATCACGCCCTTGCCGGTGTTGGGGTCGTAAGGCGTGCCGATGCCCGAGAGCAGCATCAGGCGCACGTTGTGCATCTGGAAGGCGGCGACGATCACCAGATCCGCGGGCTGCTCCACCTGCTGTCCCTGCGCGTCGACATAAGTGACGCCGGTGGCGCGCTTGCCGCTGGAATCGAGGTTGATCTTCGTCACGTGGCTGTGCGTGCGAAGCTCGAAATTCGGCTTGCGCATCAGCACCGGCAGGATGGTGGTCTGCGGCGACGCCTTGGAATACATGAAGCAACCGAAGCGCTCGCAATAGCCGCACAGGTTGCATGGCCCCAGCCGCGCGCCATAGGGATTGGTGTACGGGCGCGAGGCGTTGTCCGATGGCTGCGGAAACGGGTGATAGCCTACCGCGCGCGCGGCATCGGCGAACAGCTTGGCGCCGTAGGTGTCCGACACGGCCGGGTTGGGATACGGCTTCTTGCGCGGGCCTTCGAACGGATTGCCGCCCGGCTGGATCTGGCCGTTGAGGTTGCCCGCCGTGCCCGAGGTGCCGCACAGGTATTCGAACTGTTCCAGGTACGGCTCCAGTTCGTCATAGGTAACGCCGTAATCCTGGATCTGCATGTCCTCGGGGATGAACTTCTGCCCGTAGCGCTTGCTGATGTGGCTGCGGATTTCCAGGTCTTCGGGCGAGGGCCGGTAGTGCTGGCCGTTCCAGTGGATGCCCGCGCCGCCCACGTTGTTGCCGAACAGGAACGAGCCGTACTGGCGGTACGGCACCGCCGTGTCGCTCATCGCGTGACGCACCGTGACGGTTTCGCGCGCCAGCGGCTGGAACAGCTCGCCGCGCACGCCATAGGCGAGTTCGTCGGCATTGTGCGGATAGACGAAATCCGGCGAGGTGTCGCGATAGGCGCCGCGTTCCAGCGCCAGGATCTTCAGGCCCGTGTCCGCCAGCTCGATGCCCATGATGGCGCCGGTCCAGCCGAAGCCGACGATGACGATGTCGACCGGCTTCATGCGGATCATGACTCGGCCCCTTCGATCGACACCGGCCCGAACGGATAGGCCTTGCCCGCCTGGTCCATCCAGTCGGTGAAATCCGCGCGCGCGCCGGGAAAGCCGATCATCTTCCACGCCGCCATCTGCTTGTTGCCGCCGTACATGGGGTCGGCGAAATAGCCTTCCTTGGTGTTGGTGAGCAGCTGCGCGAAGAAGGTCGCGGTGGGCACGTCGTCCAGCGTGATCTCGCCCTTCTCCAGCTGATGCAGGATCGCATCGCGCTGGTCCGCCGGCAGCGCGGCGAACGTCTGGTTGTGCTGCTTCCGGCACCAGTCGTCGATGGCGGCGATGCCCTTGCGATAGAGCTCGCGCGGGGTGTAACGCAACTGATACCCCAGGGTCGGCGGCGCATCGGGAACGAACGGCCCCTGCATGTACCACAGGCCGCCGTGGCCGTAGGCCGCTTCCATCTGGCGATCGAGAAATTCCGGTACGCCCGCTTCCACGGCGCCGGGGCCGTCCTCGTTGGCGGGGATCAGGCGATCCACCGCGGCCTGCAGGAAATCCCACTCGGGCGCGGTGAAGTAGCGCGGCGTGTACTTCGGGCCGGCGGCGGCGGCGGGCTCGGCCGCGGTGCCGCTTTGCGTCTGCGCGATGGCCGCCGTTCCCAACAGGCTGACCGCCGGAACCGCCACCAGCGACTGCCGCAGAAAGTCGCGACGTGAAGGCGAACTGGGCTTGCTCGTCATGACACTCCCCGTACCTACGCGCGTTGCGCTCGCACATGCTGACGCGGCAGGTGATTGCAAAACGTGAAAACCACTGACATGTGGACGCACGCGAAGCGCCTGCATCAGGGATTTCCGCCGCGATACGGACGATCATCCTTCACGGCATGTCGACCGCTTGCATGACGACAATCCCGCTTCATGGTGTCACCCGACGAGTGCAGGGCCGAAGGATGTCGGTCGCGACGCGGTTCGGGCGCAGGGGTGGTGTGGCGCTTCCCTGCAGTCGGGTGACGGTGAGGTCGGCCGCGACATGGAGTGTGTCACCCGATGATCCTGCGAGCCGCTCGACGCATGGCCAACACCACGCGCACGCAACAACGCGCGGCAGGGGCGGCATTCGCCGTTCCCTCCACTCGCACGTTCTCTTTATCGCCGTCTTCGCTTCGCGCTTTTCGCGTGGCGGCGGGCACGCGTTTGTCCCCTTGATCACTCGGGAGCCACGTCATGGCAGATGAAAAACGCAAGATCGGCGTCGTCGCCGCCACCTTCCTGGTGGCGGGCAACATGATGGGCTCGGGCGTGTTCCTGCTGCCCGGCAGCCTCGCCAAGATCGGCAGCGTGTCGATGTGGGGTTGGGTGGTCACCACCATCGGCTCGCTGCTGCTGGCCTTCGTGTTCGCCAAGCTGGGCCGCCTCGCGCCGAAAGCCGGCGGCCCTTATGCGTATGCACGCGATGCGTTCGGCCCGTACATGGGTTTCCAGACCAACACCATCTACTGGTTCGCCAACTGGATCGGCAACGTGGCACTGCCCGTCGCGGCGGTGGGCTACTTCAGCTATTTCATTCCCGCGCTGTCGCAGCCCCTGGTGCGCACCATCGTGGTGCTGGTGCTGATCTGGCTGTTCACCTTCGCCAACATCCTCGGCGCGCAGGTGGTGGCGCGCATCCAGTCGATCACCACTTCGTTCGCGCTGGTGCCGCTGTTCGGCATCGCCATCTTCGGCTGGTTCTTCTTCAAGAGCGACCTGTTCGCTGCCGCGTACAACGTCACCGGCAAGGGCGATTTCCAGGCGATTTCCGGCGCGGCCTCGCTGACCCTGTGGGCGTTCATTGGCGTGGAATCCGCCTCGGTGTCGGCGGCGGTAGTGAAGAACCCCGAGAAGAACGTCGCCATCGCCACCATCGCGGGCGTGGCGCTGGCCGCCGTGGTGTACATCTCCAGCTCCGCCGTGATCATGGGCATGATCCCCAACGACCAGCTGCAGGTGGCCGACGCGCCGTTCGCGCTGGCGGCACAGGTGGCCATCGGCAACATCGGCGGCGGCGTGGTGAGCCTGTGCGCGGCGCTGGGCGCCGGCGGCTCGCTGGGTGGCTGGATCCTGCTGACCGCGCTCAGCGCCAAGGCCGCGGGCGACGATGGCCTGTTTCCCAAAATCTTCAGCAAGGCGAACAAGGACGACACGCCCGTGCAGGGCCTGTTGATCGTGGGCGTGCTGATGTCGCTGATCGTGCTGATCACGGCCGCCTCGCCCACGGCGTCGGAACAGTTCGAGGTGATCACGCAGGCCGCGGTGGTGCTGACCCTGCTGCCCTACATCTATTCCTGCGTGGCCTGCTATTTCGCGGTGGAGCTCAGCCATGCCACGGTGCACACCGGCATCTACTGGGTGCTGACCAGCATCACTGTCGTGTACTGCCTGTGGGCCATCTTCGGCACCAACGGCCAGATGGTGACCTACGCCTTCCTGTTCATGCTGTTCATCACCGTGTTCTATCCGTTCTTCAGCGAACAGCGCCGGCAGGACAAGGCCACCCGGGCCGCGCTGCCCGGCACGCCGCGCGCCTGAGCACCGTTTCCCCCCTCGCCCTGCGATCGATGGAGTCGCCCCATGTATTTCAACGCCCTGGATTATCCCGTCGTCATCATCGATGCCGACTACGACTCGCCGCGCATCAACGGCATCCTCATCCGCGCGCTGGCGGACGAAATCCGCAGCTACGGCCATCGCGTGCTGAGCGGCCTCACCATGAGCGACGCGGAAGCTGGCGCGCGCACCTACAACGCGGCCTCGGCAGTGCTCATTTCCATTGACGGCGAGGAGGAAGGGCCGCACCAGTTCGACCGCCTGTACGACTTCCTCAACACGCAGCTGGCCTATCGCGAGAACCTGCCGATCTTCCTGTACGGCGAGCGGCGCACGGTGGAGCAGATCCCCACCCGGCTGCTCAGCATCACGCACGGCTTCATCTTCCTCTACGAGGACACCAAGGCCTTCATCGCCAAGCAGGTGATGCGCGCGGCCGACGAGTACATGGAAAACCTGATGCCGCCGTTCTTCAAGGCGCTGGTGCATCACGCGGCGGAGTCGAACTACTCGTGGCACACGCCGGGCCATGGCGGCGGCGTGGCGTTCACCAAGTCGGCGGAGGGCCGCGCGTTCCACCAGTTCTTCGGCGAGAACACCTTGCGCAGTGACCTGTCCGTGTCGGTGCCGGAACTGGGCTCGCTGCTCGACCACACCGGCCCGGTGAAGGCGGCGGAAACCGAAGCCGCGCGCAACTTCGGCGCGGACCACACCTTCTTCGTCACCAACGGCACCTCCACCTCGAACAAGATCGTGTGGCACGCCACGGTGGCGCGCGGCGACGTGGTGTTCGTCGATCGCAACTGCCACAAATCGCTGCTGCACTCGCTGGTGATGACCGGCGCGGTGCCGGTGTATTTCACGCCCAGCCGCAACGCGCACGGCATCATCGGGCCGATCAGCCTGGACCAGTTCGATCCCAAGTCCATGGCCAAGGCCATCGCGGCAAATCCGCTGGCCAGCAAGGCGGCCAAGGCCAAGGGCAAGGACTTCAAGCCGAAGATCGCCGTGGTCACCAACTCCACCTACGACGGCCTTTGCTACAACGTGGAGAAGATCGCCAAGGACATCGGCGGCGGCGTGGACTTCCTGCACTTCGACGAGGCGTGGTACGGCTACGCCGCCTTCCACGAGCTGTACGACAACCATTACGCGATGGCCAAGGGCAAGCCGCGCGACCAGGACCCGATCATCTTCGCCACGCAGTCCACGCACAAACTGCTGGCGGCGTTCTCGCAGGCCTCGATGATCCATGCGCGCAACAGCCGCACGCGCAAGCTGGACGCGGACCGCTTCAACGAGGCGTTCATGATGCACACTTCCACCTCGCCGCACTACGGCATCATCGCCTCGTGCGACGTGGCCTCGCGCATGATGGAGGGCCGCGCCGGCCGCAGCCTGATCGACCAGATGCACAAGGAAGCCATCGCCTTCCGCCGCGCCGTGCTGCACGTGGGCGACGGCATCAAGAAGGGCGACTGGTGGTTCAGCGTGTGGCAGCCCGACGGCCTCACGGAACGCCTGGACGAAGGCGAACGCGCCGGCCAGCCCGTGACCACCAGGCAGGCCGACTGGAAGCTGGCGCCCAAGGCCGCCTGGCACGGCTTCGGCGACCTGCCGCGCGACTACGTGATGATCGACCCGATCAAGGTCACCCTGGTGATGCCGGGCCTGGGCATGGACGGCAAGGTGCAGAAGCAGGGCATACCCGCCGCGGTGGTGAGCCGCTTCCTGTGGGGGCGCGGCATCACGGTGGAGAAGACCAACCTCTACTCCTTCCTCATCCTGTTCTCCATGGGCGTCACCAAGGGCAAGTGGAGCACGCTCACCACCGAGCTGCTGGCGTTCAAGGAGCTGTACGACGCCAACGCGCCGCTGAGCAAGGCGCTGCCCTCGCTGGTGCAGGAACACCCCGTGGCCTACGCCGATACCGGCCTGCGCGACCTGTGCGACGCGCTGCATGCGTTCAACACCAAGAACAAGGTGGCCCAGGTGATGCGCGAGATGTACGTGGAACTGCCCGAGCCCGTGCTCGCGCCATGGGAAGCCTACGACCGCCTGGTGCGTGGCGAAGTGGAACACGTGGAGATCGACAAGCTCGCCGGCCGCATCGCCGCCACCATGCTGGTGCCGTATCCGCCGGGCATCCCGGTGATCATGCCGGGCGAGAAATTCGGCGCGAAGGATTCACCCATCATCGAAAGCCTGCGCACGGCCAAGGAGCAGAACGAACGCTTCCCCGGCTTCGAGTCGGATATCCATGGGCTCATCATCGAGCAGGGAGAGGATGGGCCGCGGTATGTGGTGGAGGTGCTGAAGAAGTAGGTTGCAGGGGCGCGTTCGCGTTTCTCGCGGACGCGCCCTTGCTCGTCATTCCGGCCTGCGCCGGAATGACGGTCTCGCTTGGTCATGCTTTGGGGCAAGCGTGAAAAGAACGTGGCGTGGAGGCATCTCACTGCGCACCTACCCCTCACCGTCATTCCGGCGCAGGCCGGAATCCAGTGACTTTGCCTTTCCCTTAGCCAGAGCCGCTCCGCATCACCCGCGCTTCTGCAACCAATCCCCCAACTGCTTCAGCACCTGGCTGCGCGCCGGTTCCGCCTCGTTGAACAGCTCGTGGTACAGCGCGTCGAAATAGCGCGTGGTGAGCTGGCCGCCGGCCCAGTTTCCGGAGGAGAAATCCCGGCTGCCGGCCGGGTTCACCAGCTTGTCCGAGCCTGCTACCAGCAGCAGCGTCGGCACGGTGAGCTTGCCTGCGTCCGCCACCGAGGCGTCGCCCGCGCGGAAGATGAAATCCGCCAGTCGCGGCGTGATCCAGCCATGGCGCAGCGGATCGGCGCGGTACGCCGGCTCCACCTGCGGGTCGTGCGAGAGCTTGTCGAACGGCAGGCCGTTCGGCAGCGGCAGGTTGGGCAGCAGCTTCGCCAGCGTCGCGGCCAGCTTCTGCCGCCATGCGGGCTCCCAGGTGCGCAGGGCAGGGGAGGACAGCACCAGCGCCGGCGGCTCCACGCGACGGTCGAGCACGCTGCGCGCGGCGACCAGGCCGCCCATGCTGTGCCCGAGCAACAGCGGGCGCCTGGGCAGGCTGTTGGCGTAGTCGTTGTAGACGGTGGCCAGGTCTTCCAGCAGGTCGTTGCCGTGGGACAGCGCGCCGCGACGGCCCGGCGTCTGGCCGTGGCCGCGCTGGTCGTAGCTGCGCACCGCGAAGCCGCGCGTGCGGAACCAGCCGGCCAGGCGCTGGTAGCGGCCGCTGTGCTCGCCCAGCCCATGCACGATCAGCACCGCATCGTGCGCGCGGCTGTTCGGCCAGTCGCGCACGAACAGGGGCTGGCCGTCGGCCATGGTCAGGATCTGGCTGCGTTCGCTGCCGTGGTCGCCCGGGTGGTTCACATCGCGCTCTCGACGGGAAAGGCCCGCATTCTGCAACAAGCGGCGCGGGTTTGGCGCGCGGCGTGGCGGCAGCTCGCCGGGCCCAACAACGCGCCCAACAAAAAGGGAGCGGCAAGCCGCTCCCTTGATGCACTGCACGATCGATTGCTTGCGCCGATCAGAAGTCCGCCTTGAACTCCACGCCGATGATGCGCGGGTCGTTGACGAACGCGGTGCGGTTGTCGAAGTCGATGGCACCGGTGATGTACTGCTTGTTGGTGATGTTGCGGCCGTACAGGGCGATTTCGCGCTTGCCGAAATCCCAGTTGTAGCCCACGCGCACTCCACCCTGCAGCATCGGCTTGCCGCGGAATTCCTCCGAGTCGTACAGGAAGAAATTCACTTCGCTGCGGTAGCTCCAGTCGGTGTAGATGAAGAACTCGCCGCTCTCGCCGTACGGGATGCCGTAGCGCGCGGTGAGGTTGCCGATCCACTTCGGCGCGTTAGGCAGCGAGTTGCCGTTGATCAGCGCGTTGCCGTTCGCATCCAGCGGATTGAGCACGGTGCAGCCCGCGCCGCACGGCGCCACCGCCAGGGTCGGGTCCTTCAGCTCGGTGTGGTTGTAGCTGCCGCCGGCGGTGAGCATGAAGTTCGGCGTGACGTACGCCTCCATGTCGAACTCGGCGCCGTGGCCGCGGGTCTCCTTCGCGTTCACCAGGCGCGTCACGTTCAGGTCGCCGCCCACCGCGGTGAGCTGCTGGTTGTGCATGGTGTAGTCGAAGATGTCCGCGTTGAAGCGCAGGCGGTTCTCGAGGCTGGTGGTCTTGATGCCCAGCTCGTACGACGTGATGGTTTCCGGCTTGGCCTGCGAGATGAAGTCCGCGAACAGCACGCGGCCCTGCACGCTGGGCGCGCGGAAGCCGTTGGCGATGCGGCCGTACACGTTGACGTTCTGGTTCACCGCCCAGGTGCCGGTGAGGTCGCCGCTCCAGCGCGAATCGTGCGGGTTGGCACTGAGCGACAGCGGGCCGCCGCCGATCGGCGACAGGATGCGATCCACGTGGAAGTCGCGCGAATCATGCGACCAGCGCGCGCCCGCGCGCACGTCGAAATCGTCGGTGAGGTGGTAGTCGGTGGAGCCGAAGAACGCATACGCGGTGGTCTTCTGCGACTGCTGCGCGTAACCATCCAGTGCATGGTTGTCGAGCGTGTTGTAGTCGTAGTTGACGATCGCGATATTTTCGTTGAAGTAGTACGCGCCCACCTGCCAGTTCAGGCGATCCTGCGGGTTGCTGGCCAGGCGCACTTCCTGCGTGACCTGGCGGTCGTGCGGCAGCGCATCGGCCGTTTCCGACGGGAACGGCGTCACGTACGGCAGCTGGCTGGCGTTGTGCGGAATGGCGATGCCGCCGTCCACGTCGCCCAGGCTGTACGTGTCAGCCTTCTCGAAGCCGGTGATGGAGGTGAGCGTGTAGTCACCCAGGTTCCAGGTGAGGTGCACGTTGCTGCCCCAGGTGAACAGGTGCTGGCGGTTGTTGCCGTCCTGGTACACCACGTTGCGGTCGAAGCCCTGCACCAGGCTGTCGCTGCCCAGCGGAATGGCGTTGGCGCGGTTCACCATGGCGCTGCCGTCGAGCCAGCGCGCATGCACGTTGATCAGCGCGTTGAAATCCTGCACGTCGTACATGGCCTGCAGGCGCACGGCGCGGTCGTTGTAGCCGCCCAGCGCGTCCTTCTTGCCGGTGTAGTCGTTGTCGATCCAGCCGTCGCGATGCTGCGCCAGCGCCGACACGCGGCCCGACCAGTTGCCGCCCAGCGAACCGCCCAGCGCGGCCTCGGCGTTCGCCGTGCCCTTGGTGCCGTACGAGGCCTTGGCGTAGCCGGTGGTTTCCTGGCTGGGCTTGGCCGAGTCGAACTTGATCACGCCGGCCGGCGAGTTGCGGCCGAACATGGTGCCCTGCGGGCCGCGCAGCACTTCCACCTGCTCCAGGTCGAACAGCGGGAAGCCCTTGAGGATGGGGTTTTCCTGCACGATGTCGTCGTACACCATCGACACCGGCTGCGACGCGTTGAGGTCGAAGTCGCTGTTGCCCAGGCCGCGGATGTAGAAGCGCGGGAATTCGCGGCCATACGAGGTCTCGGCATACACGCTCGGCGCGCGGCCGGCCAGCGCCAGCACGGTGTCGCCCGCCTGGCCGTAGTTGCCCAGCTGCTCCGGCGTCACCACCGTCATGGAGACCGGCACCTTCTGGATGTTCTCGACGCGCTTTTCAGCGGTCACGTTGACGGTTTCGAGCTGCACGGGCTTGCCGTTCTGGCTCTTGGCCGGCGCGGCGGCAGGCGGATTGGCGTCCTGTGCGAAAGCGGTGTTTCCCACGGCAAGGGCGCTGGCAATGGAAAGGGCGAGCAACGCGAAACGCGTCGGGCTGGCGGCGGTCATTGAGTTTCCCCAGAAATTTGGAAGGGCAAGAAGCAGGAAGAAGAGCAAGAAACAGCCGCTGGAACGGAGCTTTAGCGCGCGGCTTAACGATATTGTCACGTAATTCTGGCAGGGACAGAAGCGTAATTTCGTGCGATCCGTTGCCAAATGCCCTTGACAACCCCATGTCTCGGACTCTGAGAGCGCTTTGCGCGACACTTAAGTCCATGCCCCTGCACGATTTTCACCCGGCGGTGGCCGCGTGGTTCCAGGCCGCGTTTCCTGAACCGACGGCACCGCAAAAAGCCGCCTGGCCGTCCATACGGTCGGGCCAGCACACGCTGGTCGCCGCGCCGACAGGTTCGGGCAAGACACTCACCGCGTTTCTTTCCGCCATCGACGCATTGGTGCGCGAAGGCGTGGCCAACCACGGCACGCTGCCCGACGCCACCACGGTGGTGTACGTATCGCCGCTGAAGGCACTGTCCAACGACATCCGCATCAACCTGGAAGCGCCGCTGGAAGGCATCCGCGCCGAGCTGCGCAAGCTGGGCCTGCCGGACGTGGACATCCGCACCGCCGTGCGCACCGGCGACACGCCGCAGGCCGAGCGCAACGTGATGCGCAAGCAACCGCCGCACATCCTCGTCACCACGCCGGAGTCGCTGTACATCCTGCTCGGCTCCGAATCCGGCCGCGCGATGCTCAAGACCACGCGCACCGTGATCGTGGATGAAATCCACGCACTCGCCTCAAGCAAGCGCGGCGCGCATCTGGCGTTATCGCTGGAGCGACTGGAATCGCTGTGCCAGCGCCGCTTGCTGCGTATTGGCTTGTCCGCCACGCAAAAGCCCATCGAAGAAGTCGCGAAGTTCCTGGTCGGCAGCCACGCCACACTTCCCCCTCTCCCCGTTGGGGAGAGGGCCGGGGTGAGGGGTCAATCTAGCGACATCGTTCCAAAGAAACGCAAGCACGCTCCAAAAACACTTGGGGCAAGCCCCACCCCCTCAACCGACCCTTCGGGCCACCTTCTTCCCTTCGGGGAGAAGGACCACTGTGTCAACATCATCGACGTCGGCCACACCCGCCACCGCGACCTCGCCATCGAAGTTCCCCCCGTTCCCCTCGAAGCCGTCATGTCCAACGACTGCTGGGAACTGGTCTACAACCGACTCGCGCAACTGGTGGAGTCGCATCGCACCACGCTGGTGTTCGTCAACACGCGCCGCATGGCCGAACGCGTAGCGCGACATCTTTCCGAACGCCTCGGCAAGGAAGCCGTCGCCGCGCATCACGGCAGCCTGGCCAAGGAGCAACGCCTGGATGCCGAGCAACGCCTGAAGCGCGGCGACCTGCGTGTGCTCGTCGCCACCGCCTCGCTGGAACTGGGCATCGACATCGGCGATGTCGATCTCGTCTGCCAGATCGCCTCGCCACGCTCCATCGCCGCCTTCCTGCAACGCGCGGGACGCTCCGGCCATGCGGTAAACGGCACTCCCAAGGCGCGCCTGTTTCCCACCTCGCGCGACGACCTGGTGGAATGCACCGCACTGCTCGATTGCGTGCGCCGCGGCGAACTCGACACGCTGATCCAGCCGCCGCAACCGCTGGACGTACTCGCGCAGCAGATCGTGGCCGAAGTGGCCTGCCAGGAATGGAGCGAGGACGCGCTGTACGACACGCTGCGCGGCGCGCATCCGTATCGCGACCTGCCGCGCCAGCAGTTCGACGACACCGTGCGCATGCTCGCCGACGGCTTCACCACGCGGCACGGCCCGCGCGGCGCGTACATCCATCGCGACGCCGTGCACAAGCAACTGCGCGCGCGCCGCAATGCGCGCCTCACCGCCGTCACCTCCGGCGGCGCCATCCCCGACACCGCCGACTACCTCGTGGTGCTGGAGCCGCAGGCCACCATCATCGGCTCGGTCAACGAAGACTTCGCCGTGGAAAGCCTGGCCGGCGACATCTTCCAGCTCGGCAACAGCAGCTACCGCATCCTGCGCGTGGAGCGCGACCGCGTGCGCGTGGAAGACGCGCAAGGCGTGCCGCCGAATATCCCGTTCTGGCTGGGCGAGGCGCCGGGCCGCAGCGCCGAACTCTCGCACGGCGTGTCGCGCCTGCGCGAAGAGATCGCCACGCGGCTCGACGATGGCGGCGTGCCCGCTGTCATGCACTGGCTGATGCACACGCTGGGCCTGGGCGAAGCCGCCGCGCAGCAACTGGCCGACTACATGGCCGCCGCCAAGGCCGCGCTCGGCGTGTTGCCCACGCAGCACACGCTGGTGTTCGAGCGCTTCTTCGACGAATCCGGCGGCACGCAGCTGATCATCCACACGCCGTGGGGCAGCCGCATCAACCGCGCCTGGGGCCTGGCGCTGCGCAAGCGCTTCTGCCGCCAGTTCAACTTCGAGCTGCAGGCCGCCGCCACCGAAGATTCCATCGTGCTGTCGCTGTCCACCAGCCACAGCTTTCCGCTGGAAGAAGTGTCCCGCTACCTGCACTCCAACACCGCCGAGCACGTGCTGGTCCAGGCGCTGCTCGACGCACCGCTGTTCCCCGTGCGCTGGCGCTGGAACGCCACCACCGCGCTCGCGCTGCCGCGCTTCCAGGGCGGCAAGAAAGTGCCGCCGCCACTGCAGCGCATGAAGAGCGAAGACCTGCTCGCCACCGTGTTTCCCGATCAGGTCGCGTGCCTGGAGAACATCGTCGGCGAGCGCGAGATTCCCGACCATCCGCTGGTCAACCAGACCCTGCACGACTGCCTGCGCGAAGCGATGGACGTCGACGGCCTGCTGCACATCCTGCGCGGGCTGGAAGAGGGCAGCATCACCGTGGTCGCCCGCGACCTGGCCGCGCCCAGCCCACTCGCCGGCGAAGTGCTCAGCGCCGCGCCCTACGCGTACCTCGACGACGCCCCACTGGAAGAACGCCGCACGCAAGCCGTGCAATCCCGCCGCTGGAGCGACCCCGAAAGCGTCGACGACCTCGGCCGCCTCGATCCGGACGCCATCGCCTCCGTGCGCGAAGAAGCCTGGCCGCAGGTACGCAGCGCCGACGAAATGCACGAAGCCCTCACCATCCTCGGCGGCATCACGCAGGGCGAAGCGGATGCGAACGAAGGCTGGAACGCATGGCTCAAGTCACTCGCGGCAAATCATCGTGCGACGCGCCTTACTCCCTCTCCCCTCCGGGGAGAGGGCCGGGGTGAGGGGCCACTCTCGCCCCAGTCCAACACCTCAGCCAGTGGCACCCTCTGGACCACCGCCGAACACCTCCCCAAATGGCAGGCCGTCCACCCCGCTGCCACGCTCAACCCACCCATCGACGCCCCCGCCGACTACGCCGCACAAACGTGGTCCCGCGAAGACGCCCTGCTGGAACTCGTGCGCGCCCGCCTCACCGGCGCAGGCCCGATCACCGTCGCGCAACTTGCCGCCACGCTGCACGTCGACGCCAGCGACATTGACCTCACCCTGCTGCGCCTGCAATCCGAAGGCTACGTGATGCAGGGCCACTTCACGCCCGGCACACCCGAGGTGGAGTGGTGCGAACGCCATCTGCTCGCACGCATCCACCGCTACACCATCGGCCGCCTGCGCCGCGAGATCGAACCCGTCAGCCGTCGCGACCTGATGCGCTTCCTGTTCGACTGGCAACATGTCGCGCCCGGCGCACGCCTTACCGGCCCCGACGCGCTGCCCGCCGTGCTCACCCAGCTCGAAGGTTTTGAGGCCGCCGCCGGCGCGTGGGAAAGCGAACTGCTGCCCGCGCGCATCGACGACTACTCCATCACCTGGCTGGACGAACAGATCCGCGCCGGCCGCGTCAGCTGGAGCCGCCTGCGCAGCGGCAACGGCAGTGGCGGCGGCCCCGTGCGCGCCACGCCCATCGTGCTGCTGCCGCGCCGCAGCCTGCCCGTATGGACCCACGCGGCCGCCGCCGATGGCGAAGGGCAGGACGCCGCCGTCTCCTCCCGCGCCCAGGCCGTGCTCGACGCACTGCGCGACCACGGCGCGCTGTTCTTCGACGAACTGATGAGCGACACACACCTGCTGCGCACCGAACTGGAAGACGCCCTGGGCGAACTCGTCGCCGCCGGCCGCGTCACCGCCGACAGCTTCGCTGGCCTGCGCGCGTTGCTCGTCCCTGCCGCCAAACGCGACACCCACCGCCACCGCCGCCTGCGCCGCCACATGCTTACCGGCATCGAAGATGCGGGAAGGTGGTCCCTAGTAAGGTCAAACCGGAGTTCGCTTCTCCCCTTGCGGGCACGCGGGGAGGCGCCAGGGATGGCGCCGGTTTTGAGGAGCGAGGAGAAGCTGCCCGGCAGGGCTGAAGAGGGGGAGATGCTCGCCAAAGCCCCACCTACCTCAAACACAAAATTCGACCCAGACCACCTGGAACACATCGCCCGCAGCCTCCTCCGCCGCTACGGCGTCATCTTCTGGAAACTGCTCGAACGCGAAGCCCCCTGGCTGCCCAGTTGGCGCGAACTGCTGCGCGTCTACCACCGCCTGGAAGCCCGCGGCGAAATCCGCGGCGGCCGCTTCGTGGAAGGCCTGGTCGGCGAACAATTCGCCCTGCCCGAAGCCATCGCCCGCCTGCGCGCCATCCGCCAACAGGAACCGACCGGCGAACTCGTCCTCGTCAGCGGTGCCGACCCCCTGAACCTCGCCGGCACCGTACTGGCAGGCAACAAACTCCCCGCCGTCACCGGCACCCGCGTGCTCTACGAAGACGGCGTCCCCGTCGCCGCCTGGGTCGCCAACAAACCCCAATGGCTCGCCGAATCCACACCAGCCCAGCAACAACACTGGCGTAACGCGCTGCTGCGGAGGTCAGAGGCGGGCAGTTTGAAGGCCGATGCACAAGCCGCCGGCTTCAATGCCTAAGAAATAGTGTGGCGAGAAGGGAAAAGTAACGAGGGATCAGAACCGTCCCTCACCGTCAGTTCCCGCCCCACCGTCATTCCTGCGAAGGCAGGAATCCAGCGCCTTTGACTTGATTTTCGCCAAGCACACCGGGCGGCTTCTTGATCCCAGCAAGAGGCTGAAAAACAGCCCTTATTCGCTGTAATCTCCAATATAAACCAACAACCCATCCCTCTCCCGAAACTCACTGCGCCCATTCAACGTAATCGACTGCCCCGCCCGCACCCCATTGGGCAAGTCCACCGCAAACGTCCCGTCGAACAGAATGTGCGCCGTCGCCGTCCCATCCCGCTCCTCATAAGCCAGGATCAACTGCCGGCGCGCCGAAAACAGGAAACTGGAGCTCTCCGCCAGGTGCCGCAGCTCGTCCGCACCAAACGTCCGCACGCTCAGCACCCCCGCCGTGTAGTTCTCGAACACCACCTCGCGATGCATCGTCGCCACCATGCCGTCGACGTCCATGCGGTTATAGGCAGCCAGGTAACGCTCGATCAGCTCGCGCATGGCGCATCCTTCAAAAATCAGGCGCCAAACCCGGCGCGACAGCGCAAAGTCTACGTTACCCGCGCCACCGCGCCGAATTTCCAGCCAAACCCCACCCCCAACCCCGTCGACGCCCCCGCCATCCCCCGCTACCATGTCCGCCCCACACCGGCGCAACGCCGGCACGCATGGGCCTATAGCTCAACGGTTAGAGCAGGGGACTCATAATCCCTTGGTTGAAGGTTCGAATCCTTCTGGGCCCACCACATTTGGTTCAGCAAAATCCACGTGTGGCTGAAAGCATAAGTTGGCCGTTCTGGCCAAACTATGATTGAGCGTAAAGCATTGTTTGGCCGCGGGCTCGGTGGTGAGCTGCACATGGTCCGCGTTCGTCAGATCTTATTGGACGCGACCGATACTGGAACCCGGTGACGCCTGGTGCTACCAGCGACTAGTGGCAGTTTTGACACTTCTGGCTGGTAGCGGCGTTGACAGCTTTTGCTGGTAGCTACGGTGCACTAGGCCTGATGCGCGATCTCACATAGTTTGGCCGCTTGGCGCCGCATCGCGCCGAATTCCGGTCGGCTGCAGATCATGGGACGAAGTAGACGTCCTTCAATGTCCCATCATTTCGCTGGATCAGGCCCTTGGTCCGGAGGTTCGCAAGGATCTTTGAGGTCTTCGTGTAACGCCGATCGCTGCCAGCATAGACGATCTCGTGGAGCTCCCGAATAGTTGACGGTCCCCGCCGTAAGAGAACGTCAAAGATCCGCTTCTCGTTTGGGGGAATTTATCGAAACGACTCCCGGGACCTAAGTCGGCATGGATGCGTCCTAACCGTGGCTGGTCTCTCTTCCGTAACTCGGGAGATGCGGCACCGTTTATATGCTCCGAGATCCCAGTGACGCGGGCGTCCGCCCTTGATCTGAAGCAGGCATCGAGTAGTCTCACTGGCTTCGGACATTTCAGGCCTTTGGTGCCTCTGCGGGAGTTCCATGTTCGTCAGGCAACTGCAGTATCTCGTCGCACTGGCGGAGCATCGTCATTTTGCGCGGGCAGCGGAGGCGAGTTGGGTGTCCCAGCCAGCCTTATCTGCCGGCATACGCCAACTCGAGCGAGAGCTGGGCATCATGATCATCCTGCGCGACCGCCGATTTCAGGGCTTTACGCCCGAAGGCGAACGTGTACTGGCATGGGCGCGGCAAACACTCGCGTCCCTGGAAGGGTTGCGGCAGGAGGCGGCGCTGGCGCAAGTCGTGCCGGGCGGTCATCTCGCCATTGGCACAGTGCCGTCGGCGTTGCGGGCGGTGTCGATGCTGGCCAGCGAGTATCGACGGGCCATTCCCAAGCTTACGCTGGAAGTATTCTCGTTGAGCACGCGCGACATCCTGCATCGCCTGAAGAACAAGGATATCCATCTCGGCCTGGCCTATGCCGACGGCTGCGATGCAGCGACCTACGATGCCATGACCTTGTATCAGGAGCGTTTCGTGCTGCTGTTCAATGATAAGGCCGGTTTACCGGAACAGCGCTCCTTCACCTGGACTGAAGCTGCTCGCTTGCCGCTATGCCTGTTCAACCATGAAATGCAGAACCGGAAGATCGTTGAAAACGCGTTTCTCCAGGCACGCGTGGAACCCAACGTGGTGGTGGAAACCAACACGCTCAGCGTGCTCTACGAAGAAGTGCGCACGGGTGAGGTATGCAGCGTGGCGCCGGTAAGCGCCTTGCCAGACTACTTTCTCGCCAGCGGCATCCAAATTCGCCCGCTCGAGCCCCAGCAGATTTCACCCATGAGTCTGCTGCGCTTGCACGAAGAGTCGGCGCCCGCGTTGGTCAATGCGGCATGGGATATGGCGCCCCGGCTTGACCTACAGGGGCGCTTGGATGGCGTGTTGGAAGATGGCTGTTCCGGTATCCGGTGACCGCCGACCACGTGATGCAGCGCACGGCGCCTTGATAAGCGTCGCTTATCACGACATGTGATCAAACGATTGGCGATGCCCTGTGCTGCAGGGAGAGACTCCGCGTGCCCCGTGTCACTGACACGTTCCCCCGCATCGGAGTTTCATCATGGCCAAGATTGTTTGCGTGCTCTATCCCGACCCCGTCACCGGCTATCCGCCGGCTTACGCGCGCGATGACGTCCCCGTCATCAAGGGTTACCCCAATGGCCAGACGGTGCCCACGCCCAAGGGCGAACTCGGCTTCAAACCGGGCGAGCTCATCGGTTGTGTGTCGGGCGAACTTGGCCTACGCAAATACTTGGAGGCGAACGGTCACGAGCTGATCGTCACCAGTGACAAAGAAGGCGTCGACTCGGTGCTCGATAGGCACCTGCCCACGGCCGACGTAGTGATCTCCCAGCCGTTCTGGCCGGCCTACCTCACCGCCGAGCGCATCGCCAAGGCCAAGAACCTCAAACTGGCAATTACCGCCGGCATTGGCTCAGACCACGTGGATCTCAAGGCGGCCAGCGAACACGGCCTTACCGTGGCCGAAGTCACTTTCTCAAACAGCATCAGCGTGGCTGAGCACGTGATGATGACGGCGCTCTCGCTGGTGCGCAATTACCTTCCCTCGCATCAGATCGCCAACAATGGCGGCTGGAATATCGCTGACTGCGTCAGCCGAAGCTACGATATCGAAGGCATGCATTTCGGCACGCTGGCAGCCGGCCGTATCGGTCTTGCCGTACTTCGCCGCATGAAGCCCTTTGACGTTCACTTGCACTATTACGACCCGCATCGTTTGTCGCCGGAGATCGAGAAGGAGCTCAATGCGACCTTCCACGAAACGCCGGAATCGCTGTTGAAGGTCTGTGACATCGTCAATCTGCAGATGCCTTTGTATCCGTCTACGCAAGGCATGTTCGATGACAAGATGTTCGCGCTGATGAAGCGTGGCGCTTACCTTATCAACACGGCGCGAGGCGCGCTGTGCGACCGCGATGCGGTGGTTCGCGCGTTGGAATCAGGCCAACTGGCTGGTTATGGCGGCGACGTCTGGTTCCCGCAGCCAGCACCGATCGACCACCCGTGGCGCCGTATGCCGCATCAGGGTATGACGCCACATATCTCGGGCACCTCGCTCTCCGCTCAGGCGCGTTACGCGGCAGGGACGCTGGAAATCCTGGAGTGCTTCTTCGAGAAGAAGCCGATCCGGCCGGAATACCTGATCGTGGACGGCGGCAACCTTGCTGGCACAGGTGCGGCCTCGTACAAGTTGACCTGATGGCGTGTGGATGAAGCGATTGAAGATAATCCCGGGGCCAACGCTCCGGGGACATTCCCCGCCGCCCGACCACTTCCAAAGGGAAACTTTGCCCTGCGTGGCCTTCCCGGCGGCACGCTGACAATTTCACTCTTCGGCCTGTTTGGCAGCAGCATCCAGCATCTCGTACTGATCACCCCATTCGGGGCCTCGAGCGTGCTACAGCCTTTTCGCGCAGCCTCGCAATCTCGTTTGCGGTCACTTGCTTACCGATAGACGTCGTAAAGGCGTAAGTTGGCCGAACTCACGCTGCGAGTGAAGGAAGTTTGGCCATCAGGATAGTTTTGCAATTAGAAGTACGCCGAGGCGGCCGAACAGTTGATCCAGATCGTCGCGCCATGCGGTGACATGATGACCAGCATTCTTGTCGTAGGCCCCTGATCGGGTTGGATCCTGAGGCTTGTCATCACCAGCTAGCAATCGGGGCAGTGTGTTGATGGCAAGAAGACCTGTTTATGGTCTAAACCCGTGGGCCTCAAGATCCAAAAATTTAGGCTCTTCAAACGCCTGCCTTCTTATCGCGAACGACTCAAGCGACGTTTCGTGGCAGCACTGGACCCTTTTGCAGCCTTAAAGCTGAACCTCGGAGACCTAATGATCTCTCCCGACTTCCGATCACTGACGATTGGTTCTGCAAATTCGTTAGTCTCAGAATCCACCAGAACAATGCCGCGATCGATGGACTGGAAGTTCCGTTTTCCCCACGCAAATAGCGCGACCAGAACCGGACCAAAATCCTTTCCAAGCGGAGTCAATACGTACTCGAAACGTGGGGGACGCGCCAGATACTGGCGCTTCTCCAACAGGCCGCTGTCGACAAGAGCATTGAGCTTCCTTGTCAACATGGTCGGTGAGATTTCAAGGCTTTGATGGAAATCGTCGAAGCGTGAATATCCTTGGAGAGCATCACGTAGGATTAGGATGTTCCACCAATCACCAACATGCTCCAAAGCCAGAGCAACGGCGCAGTCCGTTCCCTTAAGGCTCTTTCTTCTCACCGCGTTCACCTTCAGTTGATATCTGAGCTCCAGTTTCTTAATTTGAGGCCTTCCGTTCAACCTTATAAGTTTGGCAACAGATCCTTGTGAACGTCCGTAACCGGCTTGCGTGTTGAGTTCGGAAAGCCAAACTCCGAGCCGGGAAGCCATGTTGGACGCTCGCCCCCCGAGGCGAACGCGCGGCCGACAGCCCGGTATACCTCAAGATCTTCGATAGCTCCCGTCCAATCCCAGTTTGGATCAAATGTATCTGCTGGCGTGTGATAGACATGTTGGAAGTAGTAGGCAAGCGTCATCCCCGTATTGCTGGTGGTGCGGCGTTGAAAGCCGCTACTAGCAAACAATGTGGGCACGCCGGCTCTGGCGAAGCTCAACTGATCGGACCGGTAATACAGGCCTTGCTCAGGAAATGCGTCTGGCGAAAGTTTTCGGCCTTGCTTGGTCGCCGTTGCGATAAATGGCGCTTCAAGCGTTGTCAGGCCAGGGTGAAGAATCATGACGTCGTTGGTTGGACCAAAAACATTCATAACATCAATATTGATCCCGCCCACAGTATCGGACAGCGGCAACGCAGGATGCTTAACATAATAGGCAGAACCTAGCAGTCCTTGCTCCTCGCCGGTGAAGGCAATGAAAAGTACTGATCGACGAAGTTTCGGCGAAGATGCAAACGAGCGTGCCAGCGATAGGACTCCTGCGACTCCACTGGCATTGTCTACCGCGCCATTGCAGATTCGGTGACCAAGGGATGCCGGCTCGCAAGTTCCAAGATGATCCCAGTGCGCACTAAAGAAGAAAGCCTCACTCGGGTCCGATTGGCCCGGCAAGATACCCACGACGTTCTCAGATTTGAACTTAGAAATAGTGTTTTTTAAGGTCACGGAAGCATGTAGTTGCATAGGAACTGGGTGAAATTCACGCGTTCCTGCATTCGACATCTGTGCTTCCAAATCTAGGCCAGCCAGATCGAAGACGTCTTTTGCTGACGACTGAGATATCCATCCTTCAACACTAGCGTGATCTTTGGGGTCGGAAGGATCGTCGATCTGGACCTTGGGGCCAGCATTTGTGTTGACGAGCACTTTGAACGGATAGCCTGCTGCGTCCGTACGATGAATGATTAGGGCTGCATTTGCACCATGCCGAGCAGCTTCCTCGAACTTGTAGGTATAGCGACCGTAGTAGCTGAGCCGCTTTCCTCCAAATGGCCCAGTGCTGTCGCTCGACTGCCAATCGGGATCGTTTACGAGCATGACTACCGTTTTTCCTCGGACGTCAGCTCCCTTGTAGTCGTCCCATCCAGCATCCGGCGCAACAATGCCGTAGCCCACGAACACCATTTCCGAGTCGTGGAGCGAAACAAGCGATTTCGGTGTCTTTGTCCAAACGACGACGTCGGATCCTTGATTCAATCTCAGGCTACCGTGATCGCTGGTAACTTCAAGAACAGGCGAGGTTGCGGGCGTTAGAGTTACCAAGGGGACGTCTTGAATCCAGCGCCCGTGGTAGCCAGGCTCGAGCCCGGCCCTCTTCATCTGAGCCCGGATGTACTCCACGGCATCTGCGGCCTGCGGCGTCCCCGGCATCCGACCTCCAAGTTGATCTGAAGCCAAGTACTTGGTGTCTTGACGCAGGCGCTCAACGTCAAAGTCACTGGCAGAGGCGACGGCCTTTGCTTGACTCACCAAGTTCAGTAGTGCCAATCCAAGTAGTGCCGCTGAACGCGATCTCACGGTCCTTTTCCTTGCAAGGCTAGTAACTCCCATGATAGTAGTTACGTCGTGGCGTATACGCAAGTGCGCGGCTGTGACCGCCATTAGGCCCGCCTGCTTGCTCATCTAGACGCCTACGCTCATCACCAAGTGGAGACAACGATGGCTTTATCGACCTCTCAGATCTTTGTTATCGGAGGCACAGGCGCCCAAGGCTTGCCTGTCATCAAGGCATTGGTCGCTGACGAAAAATACTCCGTACGATTTCTCAGCCGCGATCCAGATTCTCAGCGGGCGAAGTCACTGCAAGCCCTTGGCAATGTCACTAGCCTCAAGGGAACGTTCGCCGATGAAGCAGTGCTACGCGAAGGCTTTCGCGGATGTGATGGCGCCTTTGTCAATATTGACGGCTTTAACACGGGCGAAAAGACCGAGATGTATTGGGCCATTCGCTGTTACGAGATTGCGCTCGAAGAAGGGGTCAGGTTCTTTGTCTATGGGAATCTCGACTACGCCATAAAGAAGGGTGGCTACGATTCCAAGTTCCGAGTCGGTCATTACGACGGCAAGGGACGCATTGGCGAATGGATCCTATTTCAGAACCAAGCAAACGGCGGGAGGATGGGGGCCGCGTTGTTTACCAGTGGTCCCTATATGGAGATGGCTATCTCAGCAAGGACTCCAATGTCTCCAACTGTAGAGGACGGAGTTGTGACTTGGAGGGTACCGCTGGGCAGCGGCGCGGTCCCGCACGTCGCTCTCGATGACTGTGGATTCTATGTTCGCTGGCTGTTTGACAATGCAGATTCAGCGAATGGAATGAACCTGGAAGTCGCTATCGAACACGTTGACTACCAGAACCTCGCAGCCGCCTTCGAAAAGGTGACCGGGCATCCGGCGCGATACATCGATACAGACATCTCTTCCTACTGGAACGGTCCGCTCAAAGTAGCCGCAGGTCTTTCTGCGGGATACAACGCGGACATTGCTGATAAAAGTACGATGAGCTTTCGTGACAATTTCACAGGCTTTTGGAATGTATGGAAGCATGGGGTAGTTCAGAGAGACTACGAGCTTCTAGATCGAATTCATCCGCAAAGGGTCCGAAGCGTCGAGGATTGGCTTAAGCGAGAGGATCAGCGCGGAAGAGAGCTTGGCAAGGGAGGTCTTTGGGAGCGAATTCAACCAGAGAACATCACTCCCATTCTTAAGCTTAGTGAAGATAGAGGACGAGGCATCTTGTAAGGCTTACGTCGACTCCGTCGGACTTACTGCAGCGGGCAAGTGAAGACTGCACTTGCTCAACCCTCTCAATCTTCGAAATGCATCGAGGTGCTCGGATGAGCGATATCTCAATCAGCGCTATGCGGCCAAGCGAGACTGTCCGTTTTGGCGAAATATGGATCCCATGGCTCAGAGATTCGATGGGTAGAGCTCCCGAGCAGGAAGATTTGCGGATCATGGCATCCCCACTTACTTACTATCGCGAACAGGGCGGCGAAGTATTCGTCGCTCGCTTGAAGAACGAAGTTGTCGGCGTAGTTGCGGTAAAGAGCATTGGAGGCGGCAATTATGAGTTCGCCAAGCTCGTGGTCCACGAAGTAGCCAGGGGCCTGGGGATCGGGCGGCTGTTAGTACAACGCTGCTTGATTTTTGTGAGTGAGTGCGCGGGAAAAGCACTATATCTGCAGTCGTTTTATGCCCTAGATACGGCGATTCAACTCTATAAAAGGATGGGATTCGTCCAGGTTGATGCCCCCGATGGCATGCATGTTCTTGCTAGAACGGAAATTGTGATGAAAGCACAGAGAAACACTTCATCGGCCATGAATTTTTCCAAGTATTCCAGCGAATGAACGACGTTTTACACCCTGTCGCCGGTGGTCACAGTCACCTCCAGAAGGCTCCTTCATAAAACGATAGCGTCGAATTCTATGGTGGTTTGCAAGAGCAGCTTCTTCCGCGCCGTGTCGTCGACGCCAGATGATGATCTGTATGCATCGATGCAGATAGTCGTGCCAAATATCCAAGCGAATGCTGAACTGGTCATCGCGCGGCTTGGAACGATGGACTCGATTCTTCTGCCAATTTTTGTCAGCGGTGACAAGCATGTCCTCAGTGATCTCTTGGGCGGACTTCCAAACCCGATCGTCATCATGCTCGCGGGAAAGGCATCTCTGCTCTTCTTGCTGACGCCGATGCTCCTGGGCGTGAGCCTGCTGCTTGCCAGGCGCTGGCCTTGAATAACCTGGGTGGCCGGCGCTGGCCAGTTCGATGGTGGTGAGCGCCTGAGGTCGGGGATCACCTGCGTGGTTCGCCACCCCTACGATGAAAAGGGCCGGCCGCCTGATGGGCGGCCGCTTTCGTTTATGCGCTTTCATAACGAGGCCCAGCCCGTGGGAGTTGGCTACATCGCTATGCCATCGAGAGGGCAGCCTGCACACGGGAGATCGATCCATAGAGCTTTCCCTATGGATGACAAAAAAAATCCCGAATATCGCAAGCGCAGGACGATCCCTATGATCGTTTCAGCTCCTGAAGCAACGGCCGCGATCACGTAGGCGTCCTTCAGCAGCCCATGCACGCATTCGTCCTAGAGGGACCTCGCGTGAATCTAAGCAAGCCCCGTTTGCTGAAGCTCCCTGGAGCGCTTGCAGGTAGACGTGTGGCTGATGGCATAGGACACGACCATGACCGACATTACCCGCCGCAAGCTCTTGGTGAACGCGGCCGCATCAGCCGCTGCGCTCGGCGTCGCGGCATCCGCCAAGGCTTTCCCCACCTTCGGTAATCCCGATCGTCCGCCCGAAGGACGCATCAACGCCAAGAGCCCCAGCAGCTTGTCCGATCCGGGTCCCCAGAACCCGGCCATCGCCAATCAGTTTCCCTCTTTCCAGGATCCACCGGCAACCGATATCAATGGCATGCCGCTGTTCTGGGCATCGTTCAACAACGCGCACAAGCGTTACCAGAATGGCGGCTGGGCGCGCGAAGTGACTCAGGACGACTTTGCCATCTCCGAAGACATTTCGGGCGTGAACATGCGCCTTGCCGCCAATGGCATTCGCGAGATGCATTGGCACCAGCAAGCCGAATGGGCGATCATGCTCAACGGCAAATGCCGCATTACCATCCTTGATGCGCAAGGACGTCCGCAAGTTGCTGATGTCAAAACGGGCGATCTCTGGTATTTCCCGCCCGGCTTGCCGCACTCCTTGCAAGGCCTTGGCCCGGATGGCGCAGAGTTTTTGCTTGCCTTCGACAATGGCCGCTCTTCGGAATTCAACACATTGCTGTTGACCGACTGGATCGCTCACACGCCGCCAGACATCCTCGCCGCCAATTTCGGTGTTCCAGCTGAAGAGTTCAAGAATATCCCGCTGGACAATCTATGGATTTTCCAGGGCAAGGACCCCGGACCCCTCTCCAGTGCGCAAAGCGCCGCGCAATCGCCGTTGGGCGCACCGGAACATCCGTTTATCTTCTCGCTCGGCGACATGACGCCGAACAAGCAGACGCGCGGCGGTACCGTGCGGATTGCCGACAGCAGTAACTTCAAGGTGTCCACCACCGTCGCTGCGGCGCTTGTCACGGTCAAGCCTGGTGGCATGCGCGAGCTTCACTGGCACCCCAATGCCGACGAGTGGCAGTACTACATCGCCGGCGAAGCACGCATGACCGTGTTCGACACGGGTCCGAAGGCTGCCACCGCCGATTTCCGTGCCGGCGACATCGGCTACGTCAAGAAGAGTCTCGGTCACTACGTGCAGAACACTGGCAAGACCGACCTGGTCTTCCTGGAGATCTTCAAGTCCGACCATTATGCGGAAGTCTCGCTGTCGGACTGGTTGAAGCACACGCCGCCCCAGCTCGTGCAGGAACACCTCGGCATCGACCCGAAAGTCCTCGCTGGCATTCCCGAAGTACGCGCCGACGTGCTTCCCCTCTAGCCATACCACCTGATCGCGACGGAGCGCCGTGGTGCTCCGTCGCGTGGCCGCCGCCGCGCACTATTCAGAGAGGGCGAATCAGTGAATATGTACTCCGAGTCAGCGACGTTAGTGACCGCCGCAGCACCCGCGGGATATATCGACCTGGCAACACAAGAGGCGCTGCGCGGCAAACGGGCTGGCGTCAAGGCGCTTTGGCCGTTCATCGGCCCCGCTGTGATCGCCTCTGTGGGCTATATGGACCCAGGCAATTTCGCCACGAATATTCAGGCGGGTTCGCGGTACGGCTATCGGCTACTTTGGGTGGTGCTGGCCGCCAATCTGATCGCCATGCTGTTTCAGGCGATGTCCGCCAAGCTGGGCATCGTGACTGGGCGGAATCTCGCGCAACTGTGCCGGCAGCATTTTTCCAGCCGCGTCGTCATCGGCATGTGGATCGCTTCCGAGCTGGCCGCCATCGCGACCGACTTGGCGGAATTTCTCGGTGGTGCGATCGGCTTGTCACTGCTATTCCATCTCTCGATGTTGGCGTCGCTCGTTCTGACCGGTGTAGCGACATGCGCCATCGTGTCGTTGGACAAGCGCGGTTTCAGGCCGCTGGAGATCGTCATCATTGCGCTGGTGGCCGTCATCGGCCTGAGTTACCTCGCGGAGCTGGTGATCGTTCCTTCGGACTGGCATGCAGTGCTCTACCACTCGGTAATGCCTGAGCTGCCTGACCATGACTCCGTGCTTCTGTCGGTAAGTATCGTCGGCGCGACGATCATGCCGCATACGCTTTACCTCCATTCGAGCCTGACGCAGCAACGCACCGTGGCGTGCGGCGACGCGGAGCGTCGAAAGCTGTTGGGTTTTTCCAATAAAGAAGTGGTCGTCGCACTGGGTGTTGCAGGCGCGATCAATATGGCGATGGTCGTCATGTCGTCCAATGCATTCCATCTCAGCGCACCGGCAACGGCCGATATAGCCAGCGCTTATCGCACGCTTGGCCCAGCACTGGGTGCGGGTGCCGCCGGCCTCTTCCTGGTTTCGCTGATCGCATCAGGCGTATCAAGTTCGGCCGTGGGCACCATGGCCGGCCAAGTGATCATGCAGGGTTTCGTGGGGTATCGCATTCCGGTCTGGCTGCGCCGCGCCATCACCATGGTGCCGGCATTCGTGGCAGCGCTGTACTTCGACCCTGTTCGTTCGATGATTTTCAGCCAGGTCGTCTTGAGCTTCGTGCTGCCACTACCACTCGTCGCACTGGTGGTTCTCTCCTCGAGACGTTCGGTCATGGGGGAGTTCAAAACAACGACTTCTACGCTGTTGGCGGCCTCCTTGTTCACCGTACTGATCATCGCGCTCAACGCAGTTCTCCTGATTGGATTGCTTTGACTGGCGCGCAGTCTGAATTCATTCCCTTTAGCTCACCGAGATACACATCATGGGTTCGTTTAGCGCTTTTCATTGGGTTGTCGTGCTCGCCGTCGTCGTGCTGGTCTTTGGAACGGGAAAGCTTCGCTCCATCGGCAGTGACCTCGGCGCCGCGGTCAAAGAGTTCAAGAAGAATATCGATGACGAAAAGCCAACGCTGGCCATCACCGATCCGCTAGAGCGCAAACCTGTATCGCCAATGGATACAAGCGCAGCCAAGTCGAAGCAAGAAGCTTGAGCCCCGTGGTTTGGAGCTGAGGCTCCTGCACCCAAGCTCCGCTACCTACGTCGCTTCTCATTCCCCAGATTTCCTCCACCTATTCCAAAGAAGGATATGTTTATGTCCAGGTTCTCCCGGCCTCGCCCGATCAGCGCCCGCATCAAAGGCCCCGTGGCGCTCATCCTCACCATGCTTGTCACAGGCTGCTCGGGCGTCTTGCAGACCACCTGGTCCCAACCCTCGGATACGGTTCAAACGTGGGCCCCGTCGATGGATACCCTTCCCGTGCAAGTTCATCAGCAGTCGTCAGAGCCAGGCGCTGTGGTTACACCGATGGCCGCACCCCATCTGACGTTCGTTACCGCATCCAGTGCGGCCAGCGTTCCATCGAATGTCGGCGAATTTGCTGCCCGCCGCGTGGTGCTGTACGTGGGCGGCGAGCAGGTCCCCACGCCGGAGACCTATTGCAAGACAACGGCCACTCTTTACTCGCTACCCAAGGCGCAAGGTGTCCTTGTCGCCGCGGCACTGTGCGACGGGAGTCGGCTGGTCGACAGCTACCGCCGCGTCTACAGCGCTAGCGACATCCAGCAACAAGGCTGGGGCAAGGTGGTCAAAACGATGAAATCCAAGCTGCTCTGGGGACTCTCCTCGCAGTCGGAGTTCTCGGACCTTAGTTACAACGGCTGATACCGAGCCCTGGTGCCGATGCCGTGATCGCGCGCGTGAACTTGGGCCCTGAGCGCCAGACCGTCTGGCGCCTTGCCGGCGTTCGATATAATGTAACGCAGGTGAGAAATGCCACACTTCGCCAGCTCAGAACCTTTGTGATTGTCGCGCGCAGACAGAGTTTTTCGCGCGCCGCCGAGGAGCTGCACCTAACCCAGCCTGCCGTCTCCGAGCATATCAAGCAGCTTGAAATGCATGTGGGTGCCCCTCTATTCGAAAAGTTGGGCAAGCGTATCTTCCTGACGCGGGCCGGTGAGGAGATGCTGAGGCATAGCCACGACATCATCGAGCAGTTCGCCAAAGCCGAAGCGGCGATGGAGCGTGTTAGAAACACCTCGGAGAACCGTCTTCGCGTTGGCATGATTACCGCGGGTGGCTATCTGTTCCCCCACATGCTGGGTGTGTTCATGCGCGAGCACGAAGGTATCGAACTGGAAGTGGTCGTTCAGAACCACGACGGGTTGATGCAACAGCTCGATGAAAACCTGATGGACATCGCCGTGATGGTGGGCGCCTCGAAGAACGCTGCCGTCGTTAGCCAACCGTTTGCACCCCATCCTTTCGTGATTGTCGCTGCGCCCGACCATCCCCTCGCGCAGGCCAGGCGCATCGCTCTGCCCACCTTGGCGAAAGAGCGTTTCCTCGTGCGTGAAGTGGGTTCCGACACCTGGAAAATGATGAAGCAGCGCCTGCTCGACGAGCTGGATGGGCCTGTAGCGACGCTCGAGATAGCCAGCACCGAGGCGATCAAGCAAGGCGTCATCGCCGGCCTGGGAGTGAGCTTTTTGTCGTCGCACACCATTGGAGCCGAGTTGGAGGCTGGCGTGCTGACGGTGTTGGATGTTGACGGTTTTCCGGTGATGGATCATTGGCAGATGGCTTATCGCGCCGACAAGCGACTCAGCGGCGTTGCTCTGGCCTTCAAGGACTTCCTGCTCAACGAAGGCGCAGCGCACATTTTGCGGTTTTCGAAGCAGCGCTCGCCATAAGCATTCCTCTAGTCCAACCAAAGGCGTCGTCGATGCTCAGGTTGGACATCAGCGCAACCTCTGCGCCGTTTAAGGAAATTTATGATTGAGATCGACTTTGGCAAGCTGATATTGCTCGCGCTCGTCGCATTGATTGTGCTGGGTCCGGAAAAGCTTCCTCACGCTGCGCGCACCGCGGGCGCGTTGATGCGCCGTGTGCGGACCGGCTGGAATAACGTCAAGGACGAAGTCGAGCGCGAACTCCAAGTGGAGGACATGCGTCGCCAGGCTCGAGAGGCCGCGGCGACAGCGCAAACGGTACGCGATCAATGGCAGCAGACGTTGCACGGCGTGCACTCTGGCGTCGATGCTTCGATCTCGCCGTCGATGCCAGTAGAAGAGGGCATTGCGACCGAACGGCCGTTGACCAGCACGATGGCGCAGGAGATGTCGCGTGGAAGCACTTAAGCACGATATCGCCGACAGCGGCTTGGAGCAGAGCCTGTTCTCGCACCTGATCGAGCTGCGCTCGCGGCTCATGCGTGCCACCGTCACCGTGCTGGTGGTATTGGGAGCGCTGGCGCCGTTCGCTAATCGCCTTTACAGCCAGCTGTCTGCGCCGTTGATCTCGCGCCTGCCACGGGGCGCGCACCTGATCGCAACGGAAGTGGCTAGCCCGTTTGTCACGCCATTGAAGCTGGCTTTCTACGCGGCTTTGTTCGTCAGCATGCCAATGATCGTGTATCAGCTTTGGGCATTCGTGAGACCTGCGCTCTACCGCAATGAAAGGCGATTGGCGCGACCGCTGCTGATGGCAGCCTTGCTGCTTTTCTATCTTGGCTGCGGGTTTGCCTACTGGCTGGTGCTCCCCGCCGCGTTCCGGTTTATTACATCGGTAACGCCCCAGGGCGTGGCGATGATGACGGATATCAACCACTACCTTGATTTCGTGATGCTGATGTTCTTTGCCTTCGGCTTGTGCTTTGAAGTACCCGTGGCCGTCGTCATCCTTGCCATCATCGGTGCGGTGAATCTCGAGCAACTGCAAAGTGGTCGACGCTACGCCGTTGTCGGTGCATTCGCCATTGCTGCCTTCATCACACCGCCGGACATCACCTCGATGATCATGCTGGCAGTTCCGATGTGCGTGCTCTACGAGCTTGGTGTATGGGCCGTGCGCTGGCTTCCTCGGACAGATTCTGCTCAAGGTGACCTGCCCCCAGGTTTCCGTGCCAATCTGATCTAAGTAGAGTCCGTCATAACGACGAGGACGGACATGAAGAAGCGTTTTACCGACGAACAGA
>NZ_QICJ01000016.1:0-35209 GCF_003201105.1 Dyella sp. AtDHG13
CAGCTCTTAGAGCATGTTCAAAATCTAGCGTGAGCGCGCAGTTCTCCTCACCGTCATCCCCGCGAAAGCGGGAGGCGCTTCATCAACAGCCGAATGGCTGGTCATCCAGTGTCTTTGCACCTTCTCGCAGCGAGTAAAGTCGCTGGATCCCCGCTTTCGCGGGGATGACGGTGAGGGAATGGAGTTGCTTCGGAGATTTTGAACAGCCTCCAAGACAGGCGTTGCGCGCCTGCCGCGACGCGAGGTGCCGCGCAGCGGCACGAGCCGTCGGCTCTCGCTCTTGATCTTCCGGGTCCCCGTATGAGGCGGCGGGCGGGTGGAGATCAGGCCCCGCAGGGGTGCCTGGCAGGATGCCAGGCACTTTTCGTCGGGGCAGGATGCCCCGTCGAAAAGCCCGGAACCCGGCCGCGTACCTATCGGGCTTCAGCCCGATAGGCGCCGATTCCGGGGGGCCCTTCTCTTTGGTTACTTTCTCTTGGGCAAGCAAGAGAAAGTGACCCGGCCTCCGGCAGGAGGTCGGAACGCCCGCCGCGTAGGCGGCCAGGTCGCGGGAACGCACGAAGGCGCCAATCACCGCCACGCGACAGCCAAAAGCAAAGTCACTGGATTCCTGCCTTCGCAGGAATGACGGCTAAAGAATGAAACGCTGAGGCAAGCACCCACCCCTCACCCCAACCCTCTCCCCGCCGGGGAGAGGGAGCAAAAGCATCAGGCGGTCCACTACACCGTGCGCTCGAACACCACACCCTGATGCTGCACCAACGGCTCCATCAACCAATGATCCGCCAGCAGAAACGCAAACAACGCCATCAGATACACGATGGAATAGTTGAACACCTTCATCGCGAAAAACTCATCCGGCGGATTGAGCAGCCGCACCGCGTAATACAGAAAACCCGCGCCCAGCACGACAGCACCACCCAGATACACCATGCCGCTGTACCCCGTCAGCGCCGGCAGCAGAGTCACCAGCACCAGCAGGATCGTGTAGAACAGCACGTGCCAGCGCGTGAACACCACGCCGTGCGTCACCGGCAGCATCGGCACCTGCGCGCGCGAATAGTCGTCGCGGCGGAAGATCGCCAGCGCCCAGAAATGCGGGGGCGTCCATACGAAGATGATCAGGCACAGCTGCAGCGCGAAGGCATGCAGCTCGCCGGTCACCGCAGTCCAGCCGAGCACCGGAGGAATCGCGCCGGCCAGGCCACCGATCACGATGTTCTGCGGCGTGGCGCGCTTGAGGTACGCCGTGTAGATCACCGCGTAGCCGATCAGGCCGCCGAAGGTGAGCAGCGCGGTGAGCGGGTTGACCAGCACCACCAGCACCGCCATCGATAACGCGCCCAGCACCAGCGCGAAGACGAACACCTGTCGCGGCGTGAGCTGGCCGGTGGCGAGGGGGCGATGCGCGGTGCGCGCCATCACCTTGTCGATGCGCTGGTCGATCAGGTGGTTGAACGCGGCGGCCGAGGCCGAGGCCATCCAGATGCCGAGCGTGCCGAACACCAGCGCGCGCCACGGCGGAATGCCGGGCACGGCGAGGAACATGCCGATGACGGCGCAGAACACCAGGAGCGCGACGACGCGCGGCTTGGTCAGTTCCAGGTACTCATGGAAACGGCTGCTCATCGTCAACGGTGCCCGTAGGAAAGAAACATCGCGTCGCCCTGACGCTTCTGCGTGCGCGCCAGCGTCGCCAGCAGCGTGAAGAGCAACAGGGCCGCCACGCCATTGTGCAGCGTGGCCACCGGCAGCGGCAGTCCGAAGTGCACATTGCTGATGCCCAGCAGCACCTGCGCCACCAGCACCACGGCGATGGCGAGGCCCTGCGCGCGCAGGCCACGGCGCGAGACGCGATGCGACAGCCACGCCAGATAGCAGAACACCACCAGCGCGCCGATGCGGTGCGTGATCTGGATGGCGCTGCGCGCGGCCATGTCCAGCACGCCGCCTTCGTAATTCACGCCGATGCCACGCCACAGCACGAAGGCTTCGCGGAAATCGGTGGGCGGCGCCCATTGCCCCAGGCACTTGGGGAAGTCCGTGCCGCAGGCCAGCGCCGCATAGTTGGAGGAGGTCCAGCCGCCCAGCGCGATCTGCGCCAGCAACAGCACGATGCCCACCACCACGGCGGTACGCAGTCCGGCGTAACTGTCGTTGGTCGCGCCCACGCCCGCGAAGCGCAGCGCGGCGTAGGCCAGCAGCGCAAACGTGGTGATGCCGCCCATCAGGTGGCCCATCACCACGATGGGCTTGAGCAGCAAGGTCACGGTCCACATGCCGAGCATGGCCTGGAACACCACCACGGCGAAGGCCAGTACGCTGATGCGCCACGCGCCGGGGCGGTCAAGCCCCATGGCGGCGATCAGCGGTAACGCAATGGCGGCGAGCGATATCCAGAGCGACCAGTGATGCTCGCCGCGGATGTACATGCCCACGCCCACCGCCGCGCAGATCGCGCCGACGATCACCGCGTAGCGCGCCCACGGCCGGCGCCAGCTGGCGACCAGGGCCAGCACCAGCACCAGCGTGCCCAGCGTGCCGGCAAGGAAGCGGTGCACCTGTTCGCGCCAGGCCTTGTGCGTTTCATAAGGGCGGTCGGGGAACGCCTGGTTGGCCTGCGCGATCTCATGCTGCTGCTCCGGCCAGGTGGCGCGGCCGTAGCAGGTCGGCCAGTCCGGACACGAGAGGCCCGCGTTGGAAAGGCGCACGAACGCGCCGAACATCACCACGCCGAAGGCGAACACCGCCGCGAGCAAGGCAAGGCCGCGCAGCACTTTGAGGGAACGGGCGGTCATCAACGGATCACCTTCTGGAGGTCCTTGCGCAGGCCGGTGGGGTCGAAACCCGCAGGATAGAACGACAGCGCCGTGCCGTCCGACTCGACCAGCAGCGCGTTGACCGTATCGGGCGCGGTCGGCGTGAACGGCGCCAGTGCGCCCATCGAATCCTGGCCCAGCTTCCAGTAGGTGGTCATGCCGCTGGCGGCGGCATCGGCCGGCGGCTTGCCCACGTAGAGCAGGCGCAGGCGCGGGGCGTTCTGGTTGAGTGTGATGCGCGCGGCGGCGATCTTGGTCAGCACGTCCATGCATTGCTTCGCGCAACCAGGACCCGCCAGCGCGACGAGGGTGAGTTGCGGCTCCTTCGCGCGCCATTCCCAGGTGTCGCCATTGCTGAGCGAGATGGGAATCTGCTCGGCGGCGAAGTTGCGCTGCGGCGTCACCGGCTGGCCATTGGCCTTGCCGCTGGGCTGCCAGCCGGACAGCGTCAGCAACATCGCGCCGAAAATGGGCGCGGCGAACACCAGCGCGATCAACAGCAGTTTCAGGCGGCTTTTGCGCAGCGCGGCGGGATCGGGTGAATTCATGGCTGGTCCGGTCGGGAAGGACGGCGACGGTGCAGCACCAGCAGGATCACCACCGCCGCCACGGCGAAGGTGAACCACTGGAACGCATAGGCACGATGACGCGCGGGCGGCATCGACGAGAAATCGACGGTGTGCTCGCGCACGTAGATGGAAGAAGGGTCCGCATCGAGCAGAAGCACCTGCGGATACAGCGTGGCGCCAAGGTCGGCGGCCACCTGCGGCAGATCGAGATAGACGGTGGTTTTCGGCCAGCGCGTCTGGCGCGCCAGTGCGTTGCCGCCCATCTCGAAGCCGACGCCGGGCGCCGGTACGTAGAGACCTTGCAGCTCCTGCTCGCCCGTGGGGAGAGGCGGCAGCTGCGGCGCCTGGTCGGTGCCGTTGCCGGGCAGGAAACCCAGATCCACCAGCAGCAGGCGTGCATCGTTGCGCAGGCGCAAAGGCGCATAGACTTCCACCCCGCCGCGCTGGTCGTGCTTGGGGTTGTCCAGCAGATAGAGGCGATCGGCGAGGTATTGGCCGTGCACGCGAATGCGCGCGAACGCATCCACGGGGGGATTTGAGGCCACTGCGGCAAAGTCGCGCGGAGCGGTGGTTTGCGCTGTGGCATACCGCCGCAGAATCTGCTCCTTCTCGTCCGCGCGATGCAGCTGCCACACGCCCAAACGTATGAAAAGCAAGGCACCGGCCACGGTGAGCAGCAGCGCGAACCACGACGGACGGCGCAGCCACTTCACGCAGTGGCACCGTGCACGGCCGCTATACTGCGGATGTCTAAAACGTTCGGACCTATCACGTGGAAACCATCTACAAATATGCGCTGGTGATTCTGCTGCTGGTGGTGCTGTTCAATCTTGGTAAGGCCCTGTATTTCATGATGACCGACAAGGAAGGCAGCAAGCGCACGGTGTGGGCGCTGACGCGCCGCATCGGTTTGTCGGTGCTGCTCATCCTGATGGTGGTGCTGGGCATCTGGATGGGCTGGCTCCACCCCCACGGCGTGGGCCAGTAATTGTAGCTTCCCGCCGTCGCCAGCGCCCTGCTTGCGACATCCGGTTCCCCCAAGGCCCGCCACTGGCGGGCCTTGGTTTTTTGGGCCGTCCGGCCGCTCCCGGCGGCCACTCTGGAGCCAACAAAAAAGCCCGCCTTCCGGCGGGCTTTCTGCTGCGACGCGCCAGCGCCTCAGAGGATGTACACGAACATGAAGAGGCCCAGCCACACCACGTCGACGAAGTGCCAGTACCAAGCCACCGCTTCGAAGGCGAAGTGGTGTTCCTTGGTGAAATGGCCTTTGGCCACGCGCAGCCAGATGATGGCCAGCATGATCGTGCCCAGGGTCACGTGCATGCCGTGGAAGCCGGTGAGCATGAAGAAGGTCGAACCGTAAACGCCGCTCTGCAGCGTGAGGTTGAGCTCCTTGTACGCCTCGATGTACTCGTGCGCCTGGAACCACAGGAAGGTGGCGCCCAGCAGCACGGTAAGGCCGAGGAACACCAGGATCTTGCCGCGATGGCCCGCCTTCAGCGCATGGTGCGCGATGGTCACGGTGACGCTGGAGGTGAGCAGGATCAGCGTGTTCAGCAGCGGCAGGCCCCACGGCGCCACCGTCTGGAAGTTGCCGCCGATGCGTTCCGGACCATTGCCGCCGCCCGCGCCCCAAGCCGCGGAATAGTTGTCCCACAGGAACTGGTGGGTCAGCACGCCATGGCCTTCACCGCCCAGCCACGGCACCGCGAACATGCGGGCGTAGAACAGCGCGCCGAAGAAGGCGCCGAAGAACATCACCTCGGAGAAGATGAACCACATCATGCCCATGCGGAACGAGCGGTCCACCTGGCTGTTGTAGTTGCCCGCCAGCGATTCGCGGATCACCGAGCGGAACCAGCCGAAGAACATCAGCAGGATGCCGATGAAGCCGACGGTGAGCAGGGTCTTGCCAAGGCTGGCCTCGCCCGGCGGCGCATTCAGCCAGTGCGCGGCACCGAGCACGGTGACGAACATGACCACCGCGGCCACGATCGGCCACTGGCTCTTGGAGGGTACGAAATAAACACCTTGTTGCTGAGCCATGTGAGATCCCTGTGGAATGCTCTGTCTACGTCAACGGTACGACATGGAAAGTCGGCTAGGGCCGCCTCAGGAGTATTTCAGCCCCTGCAACAACGAGAGCACGAAGATCGCGAAGGCGATGCCGCCGAACACCGTGACGGTGAGGCGCACACCCTTCCTGCGGGACTGCTCGATCGTGGTTGTCGGTGACTGCTTCATCCGTCCGCTTCCCTCCGCCCCGGCGCGAAACCGGAGCGGTCATGCGTGGCATCAATCGTCGATGTGGCCGTGGGCCAGTTCTTCGTCGTGGATCACCGGCGGCACTTCGAAGGTGTGGTACGGCGCCGGCGACGGCAGCGTCCACTCCAGGCCGCGCGCGCCTTCCCACACGCGGTCCGGCGCCTTCTTCTTGGAGAACCACACCGCATGCACGATCACGCCCACGAAGATCAGCTGCGAGGCGCCGAACAGGAAGCCGCCGATCGAGCTGATCATGTTGAAGTTGGCGAACGCGACGTTGTAGTCGGGAATGCGGCGCGGCATGCCGGCCAGGCCCAGGAAGTGCTGTGGGAAGAACAACACGTTCACCCACACCACGCTGTTCCAGAAATGCACCTTGCCCCAGAACTCGCTGTACATGTGGCCGGTCCACTTCGGCAGCCAGTAGTAGGTGGAGGCGATGATGGCGAAGATCGCGCCGGTCACCAGCACGTAATGGAAGTGCGCCACCACGAAGTACGAGTCGTGGTACTGGAAGTCGGCCGGGGCCAGCGCCAGCATCAGGCCGGAGAAGCCGCCGATGGTGAACAGGATGACGAACGCCACGGCGAACAGCATCGGCGTCTCGAACGTCATCGAGCCGCCCCACATGGTGCTGACCCAGTTGAACACCTTCACGCCCGTCGGCACCGCGATGAGCATGGTGGCGTACATGAAGAAGATCTCGCCGCCCAGCGGCAGGCCCACCGCGAACATGTGGTGCGCCCACACGATGAACGACAGGAAGGCGATGGACGCAATGGCGAACACCATGGCCTTGTAGCCGAAGATCGGCTTGCGCGCGAAGGTCGGGATGATCTCGGACACCAGGCCAAAGGCCGGCAGGATCATGATGTAGACCTCGGGGTGGCCGAAGAACCAGAAGATGTGCTGGAACAGCACCGGGTCGCCACCACCCGCGGCATTGAAGAAGCTGGTGCCGAAGTACTTGTCGGTGAGCAGCATGGTCACCGCGCCCGCCAGCACCGGCATCACCGCGATCAGCAGGAACGCCGTGATCAGCCAGCTCCACACGAACACCGGCATCTTCAGCAGGTCCATGCCCGGCGCGCGCATGTTGAGGATGGTCGCGATGATGTTGATCGCGCCCATGATGGAGCTGATGCCCATCAGGTGCACCGCGAACACCAGGTACGCCACCGAGTCACCCTGCAGCGACAGCGGCGGGTACATCGTCCAGCCGCCGGCCGGGCCGCCGCCCGGGAGGAACAGCGTGGACAGCAGCAGCGCGAAGGCGAACGGCAGGATCCAGAACGACAGGTTGTTCATGCGCGGCAGCGCCATGTCCGGCGCACCGATCATCAGCGGGATCATCCAGTTGCCCAGGCCCACGAAGGCCGGCATCACCGCGCCGAAGATCATGACCAGCGCATGCATCGTGGTCATTTCGTTGAAGAAGTACGGCTGCACCAGCTGCAAGCCGGGCTTGAACAGTTCCGCGCGGATCACCATCGCGAAGCTGCCGCCGATGAAGAACATCAGGAGCGAGAACACCAGGTACAGCGTGCCGATGTCCTTGTGGTTGGTGGACATGCACCAACGCACGAAGAAATTCTTGGGCGCGCCGTGATGATCGTCGTGATGATCGTGTGTAGCTGCGTGGGCCATGCCTTACACCTCTACCTAAATACGAATGCTGTGATGGGGCTGATCGCTCAGCCCTGATGACCCTGCGAAACAGGTGCGTCGGTTGCCTGCGCCGTGGCCGGCGCGGCAGCGGTGGAAGCCGCCGCCGGTGCGGCAGGCTGCGCCGGCTTGTTGGCCTCGGCCTCCTGGTCCGCCAGCCACTTCTCGAACTCGGCCTTCGGCAGCGCCTTCACCACGATCGGCATGAAGCCGTGGTCCTGGCCGCACAGCTCGGCGCACTGGCCGCGATACACGCCCGGCTCGGTGATGTTGGTCCAGGCCGCATTGACGATGCCGGGGATGGCGTCCATCTTCCAGCCCAGCGCCGGCACCCACCACGAGTGGATCACGTCGCCGGCGGTGATCACGAAGCGGATCTTGGTGCCCACCGGCACCACCAGCGGCTTGTCCACGTTGATCAGGTAGGTGTTGTAACCGTCCACCTTCACCGCGTTCGGATCCAGGCCCGAATTCAGCTGGCGCGTCTCGTCGCTTTCCTTGTCGAGCTTGGACATGAAGCCGACCTTGTCGATCGCCTTGCCCTTGTAGTCGACATAGTCGTAGCGCCACTTCCACTGGTAGCCGGTGACCTTGACGGTCATCTCCGAACCGGTGGTGTCGGCGAAGGTGCGCAGCCCGCCAGTGGCGAGGTACGCCAGCACGATCAGGATGACCACGGGGATGGTGGTCCACACGATTTCCAGCGTGGTGTTGTGCGACCACTTTTCCGCCACCGCGCCGCGCGACTTGCGGAAGCGGAACATGGCGATGAACATCGCGCCGAACACCAGGATGCCGATGACGACGCAGACGCCGAAGGCGACGTTGTTGAGGAAGTAGGCCTCGGGCGACCAGGTGGAAACGCCGCGGGTCATGTTCAGCTGCCCGGGCTGCGGATTGGCCAGGGCCACGCCGCCGAACATCGTGAGTGCGAAGAGTGCTGCCGTGACCGCTCGCTTGATACCGCCAGGCCTGATGCCGCCAGATGTCATGTCGTGATGCACCTTTGTTGAACCTACCTGCGTCGCTGTTGGTTGAGCTCCGTCAGCAACACCATGAGTTTCCTTGACAGCTCGGCACGCTCCTCTTCCCCGAGGAAAGCCCCGATTTCCACTTCCCGTCCGTGCGATGTCAGCAACAGACGGCCTCTCCCTTCGCCAGACACCAGCCGTACACGCACCCAATACGTCTGAAAGCGCGCACTGCGCCGACCTGGCAGGAATTGCACCTCCAGCGACGATTCGTCGAGGGTGATGCGTTCGCTGCGGTCGCCGGCCCGCCAGGCCACGCCCAAGGCGAAAGCCACCGCGGTGGACTCGACCAGTGCGAATAAAGGAGCGAAGACATTCCCCTGCCATGCTCCCAACACGGCCGTCGTCAGCGCCAGCGCCGCCAGGCCTCCGATCAGTCGACGCAGGTCGCGGCGGCTGAGGGCACGATTGGGCTTGAGCCACATCGTTGCGCACGGCAAGCCGGCCACTGCTGGTCGAAGCACGATCATGAGAACCCGGCGTGCCTGGAACGCAGGCATGATAGGCCGCGAGCGCGTCGGGGAGCAACAACGCCGCATGTGCTTGATTTGAAGCAGGGATGAATGCGCGCGGGTGTGCTGGGCGGCGCGCGTGCGATGCGCGTCTCAGCGCGATTGCGTGAATTGTCATGGGCTTGGGCTGCGCACGGCCGCGATGCCCGCGCGTGTCTCCACGGGATGCGCGGGAGGTGCGACGGTTTGCCACATACCGGCCGGCGAGCGTCCGGGCTTTCCGACGGCCACCGCTTGACCAGTCGCTCCTGTCCGATCCGGGCCCCCCCTTTCCGCCGCCCCAGCCACATATACCCCAGCCACATATATATGTGTGGCTGCGCCCTGCCGCACCGCAACACCGCGTACGGGTGCGTGCGTATCCCCCCACCAGTACAATCCCGCGATTCCCCGCCCCACCAACGCTTCGGCCCAAGAAACCCGTGACACAGCCCATTCTCAGCCCCGAATTGCCGACCGGCGTGGAGCCGGCGCGCGCGCGCATCACCGCCAACTGGCTGCGCGACGAAACCGAAGCGGTCAACGACCTGCTTGCCCAGGCCACCCTGCCGCCCGTCGAGCGCGAGAAGGTCATCGACCTGGCCGCCGACCTGGTGACCCGCGTGCGCGCCCGCGCCAAGGACCAGAGCGCGGTCGAATCCTTCATGCGCCAGTACGACCTGTCGTCCGAGGAAGGCGTGCTGCTGATGTGCGTGGCCGAGGCGCTGCTGCGCATCCCCGACAAGAGCACGGCGGACAAGCTGATCCGCGACAAGCTGGGCGATGCGAACTGGAAGAAGCACCTGGGCCAGAGCGAGTCGCTGTTCGTCAACATGTCGACCTGGGGCCTGATGCTCACCGGCAAGCTGGTGACGCTGTCGGAGGAAACCCGCCACGATTTCACCGGCGCGCTGCGCCGCCTGGTGGGCCGCGCGGGCGAGCCGGCCATCCGCCTGGCCGTGCGCCAGGCCATGCGCATCATGGGCCACCAGTTCGTGATGGGGCAGACCATCAGCGACGCGCTGGACCGCTGCGCGCAGAAGGAATACGCGGTCTACCGCTACTCCTACGACATGCTGGGCGAATCGGCCCTCACCAGCGAAACCGCCGAGCGCTACCAGCAGGATTATCGCAACGCCATCGCCTCCATCGGTTCGCGCGGCCCGTTCGCCAACCACACCGATGCGCCGTCGATCTCCGTGAAGCTGTCCGCGCTGCATCCGCGCTACGAAGTGGCCAAGCGCGAAATCGCCCGCCGCGACCTCACCGCCAAGCTGCTGGAACTCTCGCAGCTCGCCATGAAACAGGGCATCGCGCTGTCGGTGGACGCGGAAGAAGCCGATCGCCTGGAACTCTCGCTCGACATCATCGGCGACGTGTTCGCGCATCCTTCGCTGCAAGGCTGGAATGGCTTAGGGATAGTGGTGCAGGCGTATTCCAAGCGCACGCCGTTCGTCATCGACTGGCTGATCGAAACCGCGCGCGCCACCGGCCGCCGCTGGTACGTGCGCCTGGTGAAGGGCGCCTACTGGGACGCGGAAGTGAAGCGCGCCCAGGAAAACGGCCTTTCCGGCTACCCGGTGTACACGCGCAAGCCGAACACCGACGTGTCGTACCTGGCCTGCGCGCGCAAGCTGTTCGACGCCGGCGTGGAACTGATCTACCCGCAGTTCGCCACGCACAATGCGCACACCATCGCCGCCGTGCATCACCTCGCGCAGGGGCGCCCGTACGAATACCAGCGCCTGCACGGCATGGGCACGGACCTCTACGCCGAGGTGATCGGCAAGCAGAACCTCAACGTGCCGTGCCGCGTGTACGCGCCGGTGGGCACGCACGAAGACCTGCTGCCCTACCTGGTGCGCCGCCTGCTGGAAAACGGCGCCAACACCAGTTTCGTCAACCGCGTGGTGGACGAAACGCTGCCGGTGCGCGAACTGGTCGCCGATCCGTGCGAGACCGTGCGCTCCTTTGCCTCCATCCCTCACCCGCGCATCCCCCTGCCGGTGAATCTCTACGGTGAACTGCGGAAGAATTCCATGGGCGTCAACTTCTCCAACGACAACGAACTGAAGGCCCTCGCCGAGGCGATCCAGAGCAAGAACGGCCCGTGGAACGCCGAGCCGCTGGTGCCGGGCGCCAAGAGCGCCGGCGCCACCGTCGAGGTGACCAATCCGGCCGACCGCCGCCAGGCCGTGGGCAGCTACGTCGCCGCCGACAGCGCCACCGTCGACAAGGCGCTGGCCAACGCCGTCGCCGCGCAGCACAGCTGGGATCGCCTGCCGGCCGCCAGCCGCGCGGCGATCCTCGAGCATGCCGCCGAACTGCTGGAAGCGCGCCGCGGCGAGTTCATCGCGCTGTGCGTGCGCGAAGCGGGCAAGAGCCTGCCGGACGCCATTGCCGAAATCCGCGAGGCCGCCGACTTCCTGCGCTACTACGCCACCATGGCGCGCCGCCTGTTTGGCCATCCGGAACAGCTGCCGGGCCCCACGGGCGAAAGCAACCAGCTGTTCCTCAACGGCCGCGGCGTGTTCGTCTGCATCAGCCCGTGGAACTTCCCGCTGGCGATCTTCCTGGGCCAGGTCAGCGCCGCGCTTGCCGCCGGCAACGCCGTGATCGCCAAGCCCGCCGAACAGACCAGCCTGATCGGCTACGCCGCCGTGAAGCTGCTGCACGAAGCCGGCGTGCCGGCCGAAGTGCTGCAGTACCTGCCGGGCGACGGCGCCACCGTCGGCGCCGCGTTGACCCGCGACCCGCGCGTGGCCGGCGTGGCCTTCACCGGCTCCACCGAAACCGCCTGGGCGATCAACCGCGCGCTCGCCGCGCGCAACGCGCCCATCGCCGCGCTGATCGCCGAGACCGGCGGCCAGAACGCGATGATCGCCGACTCCTCCGCGCTGCCGGAGCAGATCGTCAAGGACGTCATCTCCTCCGCCTTCCAGTCCGCCGGCCAGCGCTGCTCCGCCGCGCGCGTGCTGTTCGTGCAGGAAGACATCGCCGACAAGGTCTGCGCGATGCTCGCCGGCGCGATGGAAGAACTGAAGGTGGGTGACCCGGGCCAGCTGTCCACCGACGTGGGTCCGGTGATCGACGAGGACGCCAGGAAGATCCTGGTGGACCACGCCGCGCGCATGGACAAGGAAGCGAAGAAGATCGGCGAGGTGAAGCTCGATCCCGCCACCACCGCCAACGGCACCTTCTTCGCGCCACGCGCCTATGAAATCCCGGGCCTGTCCACGCTGACCCGCGAGATCTTCGGCCCAGTGCTGCACGTGATCCGCTGGAAGGCCGACGAGCTGGGCAAGGTGGTCGACTCCATCAACGCCACCGGCTACGGCCTGACCCTGGGCATCCACAGCCGCATCGACGACACGGTGGAGTTCATCCAGAGCCGCGCGCGCGTGGGCAACTGCTACGTCAACCGCAACCAGATCGGCGCGGTGGTCGGCGTGCAGCCGTTCGGCGGCGAAGGCCTGTCCGGCACCGGCCCCAAGGCCGGCGGCCCGCACTACCTGCTGCGTTTCGCGGGCGAACGCACGCTCACCATCAACACCACCGCCGCGGGCGGCAACGCCTCGCTGCTCACCATCGGCGAGTAAGCGGGACACGGGGCCGGTGCGAAAACGCCGGCCTCTTTCGACGGGAGATGCGCATGCGGTACGCGGCACGGTTCGCGTCGATGCTGGCCATGGCATGCCTCGCGCCGTCGCTGCACGCCACGCCCGCGCAGGACGACGAACAACGCTTCGTCGCCACGCTGCAACTGGGCACCTCGCCCGACGTCCATTACCTCGACGCCAACGGCAAGCCGATCGATTACGCCGCCTTCGCGCAGCAGCTCGGCACGGGGCGCGACTACAGCAGCACCACCGACCGCAAGGCGAACGCCGCCATGCTCCGGCTTCGCCCGCCCGGCACCACCAGCGGCACGGGGCGTTTTTCGTTCGGACGCGGCAGCGCGTTTCCGCCGTTCGAGCTGCCCTCGCTGCAAGGCGGCACGCTGCACTCAGGCGACCTGCGCGGACGCTACACCCTGGTGAGTTTCTTCTTCGCCGAATGCGCGCCGTGCATCGCCGAAGTGCCCGTGCTCAACGCCTACGCCAAGGCGAACGGCGACATGGGTTTTGTCGCCATCACCTACGAGGATGCGGACACCGCGCGCGCCTTCGTCGACGATCGCGGCTTTCGCTGGCCCGTGCTGCACGACGGGCAGGCATTGATCGACACGCTGGGCGTGAACGTCTATCCCACGCTGATCCTGATTGATCCATCCGGCCATGTCGCCGGTGCTGCAGTGGGCATGACGATGCGCGATGGGCAGGACAAGCAGCTGGCGGATCTCACGGGGTGGGTGCAGCAGTGGAAAGGACAGAAGTGAGTGAAGAGAAGTGAGTAGTGAGAGAAGGCCTCTGCCTTTCTCTGTTTTCTCACTCCTCTTCACTCACTCCTCGCTCCATCAGTAGGGCGTAGATTCAATCAACACCTTCTCCGCCGAACACTTCGCATCCACCGACGCCGCATTCGCCTTCCGATACGCGTCCAGCTCCCGCTTCGCATCCGCCAGGCTCGCCTGGAACGCGGGCGACGCATGCAGCACCGCCACCACGGCCGCGCCATTCATCGCTCCCGCATCGATCGCGCTGAGATTGTGCACGCCGCACACCACGCGGCTGTCGCCGAAGGCGCGGGAGCGCAGCAGCAGGTCGCTGGCCCGATCCGGCGCCAGCTCGGCCAGCACCAGGCCCACCGCCCAGCCGCGCGTGGCGTGGCCGGAGGGATAGTCGAAGCTCTTGGCCAGTTGCGCCGAGGACTGGCAGGTCGCGCCCTGGTCGATCAGGAACGGACGCTGGCGCTGGTTGGCCTTTTTCGCCGGGCCGGTGGAAGCGTCCGCCGCGCTGCTGGTGGCATCCACCAGGGCGGCCAGCCTGGGCAGTGTCGCAGCATCCAGCGACACGCCCATGGCGCAGCTGAAATCCGCCATCAGCTTCGGCGTGGCGTAGTCCACGTCCTGCTGGGCCAGGGTCCAGCGCGGTGTGTCCTGCAGCTTGCGCGTGGCGAGGAAGACCTGGCGGTCGGCCTCGTAGCGCGGCGTACCGGCGCGGGGCGCGGCGGGAAGTAGCTCGGCCGTCTGCAGCGAGGCGGCCACCGATCTCGCCTCGTCCGGCGACAGCGCGGGCGCGGCGGTCTTCACGGGCGTACAGGCCGCGACCAGCAGCACGGCGGGGAGGAAGGCACGGCGGAAACGGACCGGGCATGCGTTCATCGGCGTTCTCCTCTAGGCCCCTTGTGCATTGCGCAAGGCGGCGGGCCGGAGGCCATGATATAGATCAAGGGGTATCGCCGGACGTGTCCGGCGCTCTCAGGGGGTGGGAGCTCATTACATGACGTCTGTTGCCGTCAGCCATGCCATCGATGACGCCGCGCCGCCGGGGGCCGGCGCGCGCTACACCGTGGCCGAAACGCCGCCGAACATCCTGGTGCATCTGACGCAACTGGCGCTGTCGCGCGGCTTGCGCTGCGATGGCTGGTTCGCAGGCTCCGGGTTGACGCGCGAGCAGCTCAACGACCCCACGCTGCGCATTTCTTACCGGCAGGCGCACTCGGTGATCCGGCGGGCGCTGCAGGCCACGGGCGAGCCCGGCCTGGGCCTGGCCGTGGGCCGCGGCGAAACGCTGGGCAGCTTCGGCCTGCTCGGCCTGGCGATGATGACCTCGGCCACTTTCGGCGATGCCATGAAGGTGGGCATCGCCCATCACCGCGTGAGCGGCAGCCTGGTCGATGTGAGTTTCGAGGTGGTCGGCCCGCGCGAGGTGGCGCTGGCCGTGTGGCCGCGTTTCAACGACGCGCCCTTGCTGCCGTTCCTGTGCGAAGAATTGTTCGCGAGCTCGCTGGCCATCGCGCGGGAGCTGGCCGGCCCCGGCTTCCAACCGCTGCGCCTGGAACTGACCTACGCACGCCCCGCGCATGCGAAGGACTATGCCGAGTTCTTCCAGTGCGAACTGCTGTTCGGCGCGCGCCACAACCGCATCGTGATCGACGCGCAGTGGCTGGAGCATCCGCTGCCCACGCACAATCCGCTGACCGCGCAGCAGGCGCTGAGCCTGTGCACGCAGCAGCACGACGTGGACGGACCGCAGCAGGAAATCGTCGCCTCGGTGGAGCGCCTGCTGCGCAGCCATCTGCGCAACCAGCCACGGCTGCCCGACGTGGCGCGCATGCTCAACATGAGCGAACGCTCGCTGCGCCGCCGGCTCGCCGAAGGCGGGCGCGTGTTCCGCGAAATCCACGACCGCGTGCGTGCCGAGCGCGCGCTGGAACTGCTGCATGGCGGCACGCTGAGCGTGGCGGAGATCGGCCTGGAAATCGGCTTCAGCGATCCGCGCGAATTCCGCCGCGCATTCAAGCGCTGGACCGGCATGCCGCCACGCAGCGCACGGCAGCATGCCGCTTGAGTGCGGCGCCTGGAGCCTAGTCAAAATCCCGCTCGAGAGCCCAATGTCCTCACCGTCATTCCGGCCTGCGCCGGAATGACGAGTAGGAAAGATGCGCGCTAGCGGAGATTTTGAACCGGCTCTTACTCGTCCAACTGCCCGCGCGCCTGCGCATCCACGAAGGCCGACACCGGCCACACCGCCAGCCAGATGCCGCGGAACGGCTGGATATAGACGGCGTTGGCACGATCGGCCGCCGTAAGCCGGCGCGGATAAGTGATCACCAAGCCTTGCGGGTGCGTCTGCGCCCAGCGCCGGACGTCGTCGATGCTGTGGAGTTGCGTGACCGGCTCAGTCAGGCGGCCGAGGAAGGTGTACTGGCCGTCGTTGGATTCCAGGTTCGCCACCGGGCGACCGCCCGCTTCCGCATGCGCCAGCATGCGCGCCACCGGCGTGAAGTCGTAGGCGGGCCACAAGGTGAGCGTGAACAGGCCATGCGCGGTGACGACCGCGATCAGCCCAACCAGCGCGACGCGATAGACCTCGCCCTTGCGCAGCAACACCAGCGGCAAGGCCAGCAACAGGAAGGCGATACCGAAGGGCACGCTGTAGGGAAGCAGCGCCGCATAGAAATGGTCGCGGATATGTCCCGCGCGCAGCAGCGCCCCCAGGCTGATCAGCGTCGCGCCAGCCGCGGCGCAGGCCAACGCGAGCGGCCACGGACCGAGCCAGCGCGAGCTACCAGATGGCTTGTGTTGCATCAACGACAGGGCAGCCGCCATCAGCAGCGCATAGCCGCCAAACTCCGGCAGCATGTAGTACGGCTGCTTGCCGCTGACCACAGAGAAACCGACGAACACCGGCAACAGCCAGCAGGCGAGAAAGCGGATGCCGGCTTCCAGCGGACGCCGCAGCGAGAACAAAGCGGCCCATGCGCGCGGCCACAAGCTGAAAGGCAGCAACAGCACGGGCAGCATCTGCAGATACCACCAGAACGGTTCGGCGTGCGCGAACGAGTCCACCACGCGGCCGGCGGTCTGGTGCACCACGAGTTTCTGCCGGTAGCTTTCGCCACCCATGGTAGTGGCCAGCAGCACCCACGCCAGCAACACCAGCACGCCGACGATCAATGCCTGCGCGCCCCGGACATACCAGCGCCGACGCTCTTGCTTCGCCCAGCGATTCCACAACGGACCGAGCAGCCACGGGAAGGCTACGTGGAGCAGCATCACCGGGCCCTTGGTGAGCAGGCCCAACCCCACTGCCAGCGCAAACCCGACGAAGCGCGGCGCCTCCTTCCGCGGCGTGGGCGCAAGACAGAGCAGCGCCGCCAGCACGCAGTCGGCCAGCAGCACCTCGTACATCACCTGCAGGCCGAACAGGAAACCGAAGCTGTAGGCGGCGACGATCCACGGCGCGGAACGCGCCACCTCGGGACGATCGGGAAACAGCCGCAACGCCAGCCGATGCACGAGCACCAATTGCACCGCACCCAGTAGCACCTCCAATAGACGCGGCCACACGTCGCCGACGCCGCCAACGGCCCAGCCGAGATGGATCAGCCACAGCAGCAAGGGCGGCTTGTCGCTGTACGGCAACCCGTTGAGGTAAGGCACCAGGAAGCTATGGCGCAACCACATTTCCCACGCCACCGACAGCGTGCGCGTGGAATACATCGGCATCGGACCGTGCTGGAAGATGGCGATGAGCGCGGCGACCAGCCAGCACCACAGCCACGGCATCGCCATGGCCGCGTCCACGCCGCGGCGTAGCGGCGTCGATGGCGGAGCGGAAGTGTCGGTCGATGTCGTCACGCTGAAAACTCGAAAGAAGCCGATATGCATTACGTAGCAGAAACGGAGCGGCTCCGTGCCGGATGACGGCGCTCAGCGACGCCGGTCAATGCCGCCCCAGTCGTCCACGTCGCCCGCGGGCACCACGCCGCCGCGACAGGCCGGCGCCACCGCGTCCAGTCGGTACAACCGCCAGTCGCGGCCGCTGGTGACGCCCATGTCCAGCGTCGCCGCCTTGTCGATGCAAGGCGCCATGACGTCCGCCAGGATGAGCACCCAGCGATCGCCGGGCGATTGCTCCTGCCAGCGGATCGCATCGGCCAGCTGTTCGTGCCACGGCGTGACGAAGCCGAAGTCGATCACCTTGCGATGGAAGGCCAGCGGCAACTCCTCCTTCCACGCCACCAGCGCCAGCTGCCCGGACCCCACGACCTGCTGCACGCGCTGCACCAGCGGTTCCTGCGAACTGGCGCGCGCCAGCAGCGGCGCCACCCACAGCCCCCATACCAGCCATACGCCGGCCATGGCGGCGAGCATGCCCGCACCGGCGCGGCGCAGGCGGAATACGGCCGCGCACGCCAGCATCCACGCGCCCATCGCCACGAAGGCGCGCCACAAGGACGCGGCCTGCGCACCCAGCTGTCGTGCCTCCGCGAATCGCAGCATCCAGGCCGATGGATGCACCAGGGCCTGCACGCCCAGCGCGATCAGCGGCAAGGCGAGCAGCAGCACAAAGCCGAGCGCAACCCACTGCGCGCGGCGACGCTGCAGGATGTCGTGCAGCCACGGCCCCGCACAGAGCGCGAACAACGGCAACGCCGGCATGATGTACACATCGCGCTTGGCGCGCGTAAGGCTGAAGAACACGATCAGCAGCACCGCCCACGCCAGCGGCAACAGCACGCGCGCGTCGCGTTCGCGCAAGGCCTGCCGCCATGCGGGCAGCAACCACGGCAGCGCAAGGCTCAAGGGCAGCCACGAAGTGAAGATCACCTCGAGGTAGAACCACGGCGGCTGGAAGCTGTTCCAGGGATGCACGTAGCGATGCACCGTCTGGTTCACGAAGATGTCGTTGATGTATGCGCGCGCTTCGGGGCTGTCGTGCGTATGCACGTACATCGCCAGCGGCACCAACCACAACGCCAGCGCAGCAGCGAACGCCAGCGCACCGCCCAGCCAGGTCGCCACGCCGCCGCTGTCGCCGCTCAGCCCCTGCCAGCGGTATGTGCGCGCAAACCACCACGGCAACACCATCAGGAAGGCCAGCACGCCAACGCCCTTGGTGATGACGCCCAGCCCCGCCGCGAAACAGCCGAGCCACAGCGCGCGACGATCCGGCCCCAACAGCAGGTGCCGCAGGATGCCCACGTTCGCCGCGGTCACGAAGAAGGTCACCGTGGGATCGATCTGGCCGCGCTTGGCCTGAAACACGAACTGCACCGTGCACAGCAGCGCCAGCGCCGACCACAGCCCCGCGCGATGTCCCCACAGCCGCCGGCCAAGGTCGTAGACCAGCCACAAGGTGCCCAGCGAGGCCAGCAGCGAAGGCAGCAGGAAGGCGATGCGCCACTCGCCCGTCAACGCGTGCGACGCGGCCTGCGCCGCCATGAACAGCGGCGGCTTGTCCGAATACCAATCGGTGCCGCGATGCGGGATCAGCCAGTTGCCGGAAGCCGCCATCTGGTGCGCGACCAGCGCAAAGCGCGGCTCGTCGGAGGGCGTCGGCGTACGCATGCCGATGCCGGCGGCCAGCAGTACCAGCGCAGCGAGCATCAGGAACCAACGCTCCATCGGCTCGTGCAATTCATCCCGCCACCGGGTCACGGACCCGGAGCGGCGCGCAGCATCATCCACGGTGAAACCCCATCAATGGGACAGGCCAAGGTGGCCTAGATTACCCGGATGCCCGCCCACGTCGGCCCAATTCAATGAAAGATCGGCCGCCGCGCCGCCGGCACCGCCGCCTTCCCTCAACAGCGCGGGAAAGGCACGCACCACCTGAAGCGCGGCATCGCGCGCCGACATGCCTTGCGTCAGCAGCGGGCAGCTGCCCATGCCGTAGGGTGCATACACGGACGCATCGGTCACGCAGAACATGCCGACCGTGGGCACCTTGGAAGCCACGGCCAGATGCATCACGCCGCAGTCCGCGGTGATCATCAGATCCATGTTGGCCATCACCGCACCCATGCGGCGGATGTCGGTGGAGTAATAGCCGGTCCACGCGCCTCCGAGCATCGAGTGACCATGCGCGGGAATCAGCTCGAGCAGGTTCGCGTTCGGGTTCATATCCTTGAACGCCGTGATGAACTCGCCCCACCACGTTTCGGAATAACGCTTCGCGCCGGTGGCGTTGGCGAAGATGCCGATGACGGGACGCGAGGCGTGTTGCTGCGACTCCTGCAGCAACTGGTTCACCACGGCGCGGCCCTGCGCGCGCTCCTCGTCGGTGAGGCGGATATCGAGCGAGGGATAGTGGCTGGTGTCGTCCACCACCCCGGAGTAATGCGCGCGCGCCCAGCGCAGCAGGTTGATCGGACGCTGCGCCATATGGTGGCCGGCCGCGGCCGTGGGCACTGGATGCGTCAGCCCCGGCTTCGCCTCATCGCTGAAACCCAGCGTATAGCGCCCGCGCAGGTAGCGCGTCATCGCGCGGCTGAATCCGGAGCTCAGCACGGGATCGATGATCAGGTCGTACTGCGTCTTGCGGATGCCGAGCAGCATCGAGAGAAACGCCACCGGATGCTTGAAGCCGCGCCTGGGCAGGCAATAGACGTTCTTCACGCTGAAGAAGGTGGAGAACACTTCCTCCGCGATGTCGCCTTCCGAAAGGATGTCTATTTCGGCGCCGGCGTACAGGCGCTCCAGTTCCTGGATCAGCGGCGTCAACAGGATGGTGTTGCCCAGCCGATGATTCGGCCGGCAAACCAGGATTCGGTAAATACCCTTGCGTGCCAAGGGAGCCGCACTGACGCTGGATGTGTTCACGCAACACCAAGATCGAAGAAACAAGCCGAGTCATTGCATCCGGCGCAGCGCGTCGAACAACACGCCTGACATCAGTCCTTCCCTGGTACGTGCAGTATTGACGCCCCTGACTTTCGTGAAACTTAGATGGAGGGAGCTACACTATTTTTACAAACGCTCTAACTTGCATGGAGCTGTCTCTCGGCTTTCAACGAGCGCTCGCAAGAACGAACGTCCTTCGCGCAAGACAGCTGACGTTTGGACGGCCAGTTGCGAACGTGCGTCGCGCGCACGTGGCCGCGCCGGTCGCCCTGTCCAGACCGGGCTGGAATTCAAACGATCGTCACACTGGCCGCTTTGCCCCCCTTAGGCGCCCGTTCTGCCCTCCCTTGTGCGGCGCGGTTTCCGTGACAGTGGGCCGTCACGCAGCCAGCCGCTCCTGGGGAGGAAAGCGACCATGCGCAAGACCCTTTTGTTTCTCGCCCTGCCTCTGGCCCTTGCGGCCTGCCACCACGAAGAACCGGCCGCGCAGAGCAGCGCCGACGCCTCGTTCGAAGCCAAGCTGCAGGAGCAGCTGCTGGACGCCAAGCCCGGCAGCGTCATCGACATTCCGGCGGGCCACTACCACTTGACGCGCGGCCTGAGCCTGCGCACCGACGGCGTCACCATCAAGGGCGCCGGCATGGACAAGACCGTGCTGTCGTTCAAGGGCCAGGTGGTGGGCCCCGAAGGCCTGCTGGTGAACGCCAATGACTTCACCATCGAAAACCTTGCGCTGGAAGACACCAAGGGCGATGCGCTGAAGATCAACCAGGGCAGGAACATCACCATCCGCGGCGTGCGCGTGGAATGGACGGGCGGCCCCAAGACCACCAACGGCGCCTACGGCCTGTACCCGGTGAAGACGCAGAACGTGCTGGTGGAGGATTCCGTGGTGATCGGCGCCTCCGATGCCGGCATCTACGTGGGCCAGTCGAACACCATCGTCGTGCGCCGCAACCGCGCGGAATACAACGTGGCAGGCATCGAGATCGAGAACTCGGTGAACGCCGACGTGTACGAGAACACCGCCACCAACAACACCGGCGGCATCCTGGTGTTCAACATGCCCAACCTCTCGCAGGCGGGCCACAGCACGCGCGTGTTCAAGAACAAGGTGTACGCCAACAACACCGACAACTTCGCCGCCAAGGGCGCGGCGGTGGCCAGCGTGCCGCGCGGCGCGGGCGTGGTGGTGAACTCCAACGACAAGGTGGAGATCTTCGACAACGACATCGCCGACAACCAGACGACGAACGTCATCATCTCCAGCTATTTCTCCACCAACTACTACAACACCAAGGGCGTGGCGGCGGACTACAACCCCTACCCCAAGGGCATCTTCATCTACGACAACCGCTTCAAGGGCGGCGGCGACTCGCCGGATGGCCTGAAGCTGAAGACACTCAAGACCGCCGTGTACGGCCTCAACGGCAAGTTCCCGGACATCCTGTGGGACGGCTATGTGGACGAGAAGACCTTGGTCGACGGTTTGCCGCCGGCAGGCGACCGCTTCTGCATCCAGAATGGCGACGTGGGCGTGATCAACGCGGATGGTCCGCACGATTACAAGAACCCGAGCACCGATACCAAGCCGTACCAGTGCACGCTGCCGAAGCTGCCGCCGGTGGTGTTGGATCCGGAGCCGAAGGCTTGAGCGTTTCGGTTGATGCCGCATGGTTCGCCGAAATGTATCCGCGATCCCTCACCGTCATCCCCGCGAAAGCGGGGATCCAGTGCCTTTAAGCCGTGGCGTAGATCGAAAGTCGCTGGATCCCCGCTTTCGCGGGGATGACGGTGAGGAAAGCTTGCATGCCTTCGGTCATCGCGTCTGACTTTGAACAAAAAGTTGGAACACGCTCCAGGATGTCATCGTCAATGAAGTTCCTTTTCCGTTCTCTTCTGCTATCGATGTTGTTGCTCGTGAATGCCTGCCACCACGACCTCGACCCCGTGGCCTTCCACGCGGACGGCCGTCCGCCCAAGCTCAGCGACTGGCACGTGGTGGAAGTCCGCGACGGCAAGCTGGTGCTCAACCAGGGCGTGGTGCCCTACGACCTCAACACGCCGCTGTTCACCGACTACGCGCACAAGCTGCGCACGATCTGGATGCCCAAGGGCGTGTCGGCGAAGTACGACCCGAGCGACACCTTCGACTTCCCGGTCGGCACGGTGATCAGCAAGACCTTCTATTACCCGCGCACAGCGGACGGCAAGTTCAGCGACGTGGCGCGCACCTATGACGCGTCGAAGGACTTTGCCGGCGAAGGGCTCGACCTTGCCCACGTGCATCTGATCGAGACGCGCATCCTGGTGCGTCGCGAATCCGGCTGGGCGGCGATTCCCTATGTGTGGAAGGACGACCAGAGCGATGCCCTGCTCGCCCGCACCGGCGCAGTGATTCCGCTGACGCTGGTGGACGACCAGGCCGCGCGCGAGGACTTCAATTACGTGGTGCCCGACGAAAGCCAGTGCGCGAGTTGTCATGCGCAGGATTGGGTGACGCGCAGGATCCACCCGATCGGGCCGAAGGCGCGGCATCTCAACCGCGACTACCACTACGCCACGGGCGAGGAGAACGAACTGGCACACCTGATGAAGGTGGGCTACCTCACCGGCGCTCCGGCGCCAGCCGAAGCACCCCGCAACGCGAACTGGACCGACGAACACGCGTCGCTCGATGCGCGCGCACGCGCCTACCTCGACATCAATTGCGGGCATTGCCACAACCCCAGGGGCGCGGCCAACACCACTGGCCTGACCCTGGACGTGGGCGTGCCCGAAGACCGCCATCTTGGCATCTGCAAGCCGCCGGTCGCCGCGGGGCGCGGCACGGGCGATCACTTGTTCGATATCGTGCCCGGCGCGCCGGACGACTCCATCCTGCCGTTCCGAATGGGCTCGACCGATCCGGGCACGATGATGCCGGAACTGGGCCGCAGCACGGTGCACCGCGAGGGCGTGGCACTGATCAAGGCATGGATCGCGGCGCAGTCGGGGGGCTGCGTCGCCATCCATTGACGAAGCAGCACGCCGCGCTCTTCGGGGCGCGGCTTTTTCATTCGAGGGGAGAAACTGTCGATGAACATCCGTCCGCGTCCGTTGACCACCTGCCTGCATCGCCTGCTGATCGGCAGCACCCTGGTGCTCGGTGCCCTGCCCGCCGACGGCTGGGCCAGCGACGATGCCACGCCACAGCAAGGCACCGGCAGCCCGCAGCAACAGCAAGGCGGCACGGCCGCGGACCCGGAGAAGGCCAAGCTGCTCGGCAATGTCACCGTGACGGCGCAGAGCCGCACGCAGGAAGTGCAATCGGTGCCGATTCCGCTGCAGATCGTCACCGCCAAGCAGATCGACACGCTGGCCGCGACCGACCTGAGCAAGATGGACATCTTCGTGCCCGGCCTGGTGATCGACGCGAGCCAGCCAACCCAGCCCACCTATGAGCTGCGCGGCATCGCCACCAGCAACTTCGGCATCGGCACCGAATCGGCCGTGGGCGTCTACATCAACGGCGTCTACGCGGCACGCTCCGGCGGCTCCCTGCTCGCCTTCAATGACATCGCGCGCATCGAGGTGCTGAAGGGTCCGCAGGGCACGCTGTTCGGCCGCAACGCGGCGGCGGGCGCGATTTCCATCGTCACCAACGAGCCCACCGACAGGTTCGAAGGCAACGCGCGCGTGCGCTTCGGCAACGACGGCCGCAAGTACGCCGACGCGCTGGTGAACATCCCCATCAACAAGGACATGGCGCTGCGCCTGAGCGTGCTGGACAACCAGAGCGACGGCTGGATCAAGGACGCCGCCACCGGCAAGCGCTACGGCGAGGACAACGAATGGGGCACGCGCGCCGTGTTCCGCTGGAACGTCACCGACAACACCCGCGTGCTGCTGTCGTGGGACCACGAAAAGCTCAACCAGCCACCGGCGCCGGCCACCGGCCTGGTGCCGCTGTCCAACGACTCCAACGAGCGCGCACCCTTTCCGCCGGACCCGAGCACCTATCTCAACCCGCTGCATGCGCCGCTCTACAACGACGCGATCGGCGCGCGCGAGTCGCGGCGTTTCGACGGCGGCACGCTGCAGATCGACCACTCCTTCAGCTGGGGCGAGTTCGTCTCCACCACCGCCTGGCGCGGCTTCGACACCTACAACAAGGGCGACTACGACGGCACCAACCACGTCGTCACCTACCTTTCCACCGCCAACATCGAGCACAACAACAGCTGGTACCAGGAGTTCAAGCTGTCGGGCAACAACGACCTGATGGACTGGGTGGCGGGCGCGAGCTATTACCAGGAGCAGGCGCGCCAGACCAGCGAAACGGACATCAACACCAACAGCCTCGATACGCTCTCCAATAACGTGCTGGGTGCGGGTACGCCGCTCGCCGACATCAGCAACATGCTGGCCGCGGCCGGGCTGCCTTTCACCCTACTGGGCGATCCGTGGACGGAAGCCATCAGCAACGATGGCAACTTCAAGGCGTACGCCGCGTTCGGCGACGTGATCTGGCATGTCAGCGACAAGTTCGACATCACCACCGGCCTGCGCTACACGCGCGATAAAAAGGATTTCAGCTGGTACAACATGCCGCGCAGCGCACCGGCCTTCGATGCCACCGTCGCCGGCTTGTATGGTCTTGGCATCCTGCCGCCTGGCACCTTGGACCCGTTCCAGCAGAACGTGATCTTCACCAGCGCGGTCGGCACGCCGGTGTACGCCAGCAATACGTGGAACAACTGGAGCCCGCGCGTGGTCGCCAGCTACAAGTTCACGCCGGACGTGATGGGCTACGTCTCCGTCACCAAGGGCTACAAGGCGGGCGGCTACAACAGCGTGCAGGTGGGCTCGACGTTCCAGCCGGAGAAGGTGATCAATTACGAGGGCGGCATCAAGAGCCTGTTCCCTGACTACAACCTGCTGCTCAACGCCTCGGTGTACTACTACCGCTACGACAACATGCAGTCGCTGGCGCTGGACCCGAACAGCCCGGCCACCGGCCTGCCGATCTACGTGGTGAACAGCAGCAACCAGGAAGCCAAGGGCCTGGAACTGGAAGCGCAATGGCAGCCCATCGACGGCTTCCGCGCCAGCTTCATGGGCGCGTATATCGACGCCAAGTACCGCAAGGCGACCGCGCCCGACGGCACGGATCTCACCGGACAGCCGACCGGCGCGCCGTACTTCTCCGGTGCGCTCTCGCTGTCCTACACTGTGCACGGTGTCGCCAACGGCGACCTGGAGTTCGACCTGTCGCAAGCCTATCGCGGGGCCACGCGCTGCAATGCCGACTCGCAGTATCAAGGCCAGTGCAACGTGAGCCCGAACTTCAAGATCGGCACCAGCCAGCAGCGCACGGACGCCCGCATCGACTGGCACGCGCCGGGTGATCGCTGGGGCGTGGCGTTGTACGGTACCAATGTCTTCAACAAGCGATACGTGACGGGCGTGAACAACATCAGCGAGTCCGTGTTCGGCACGCCGTTCGCCACCATCAGCCCGCCCCGCATGTGGGGCCTGGAATTGCGCGCGAAGTTCTGACCATGAAAGAGCCCACTCCTTCGCTTCATTCGATTCTCCTGCGCCTGCGCGAAGCCCAGGCGCGTGACCCGATGCCGGCGTGGGATGTGCGTGCGACGCGCCTGCGCACGCTGGAAAAGATGCTCGACGAGCAGCGCGATGCGTTCGCCTCCGCCATCGACGCCGACTTCGGCCACCGGCCGAAAGAAGAGACCGAACTGCTGGAGCTTTACCCTAGTCTCTCCAATCTCCGTCATTCGCTGAAGCACGGGCGGCGCTGGATGCGCCCGCGCGGCGGGCTCGCCAACCTGGTGTTCCTGCCCGCGCGCACCACGCTGATGCCGCAGCCGCGCGGCGTGGTGGGCATCATCGTGCCGTGGAACTACCCCATCTTCCTCGCCGTGGGTCCGCTGATCGACGCGCTCACCGCGGGCAACCGCGTGATGCTGAAGATGAGCGAATACACGCCGCGCTTCTCGGCGCTGTTCGCCGAACAGGTGGCGCGCTATTTCAGCGCGGACGAGGTGGTGGTGATCACCGGCGACGCGGAGGTTGCGCAGGCCTTCTCCGCCTTGCCGTTCGACCACCTGCTGTTCACCGGCTCCACCGCCGTCGGCCATCACGTGATGCGCGCGGCGGCCAGCAACCTGACGCCGGTCACGCTGGAGCTGGGCGGCAAGTCGCCGGCCATCATCGGCCCTGGCGCGCGCTTCGAGCACGCGGTGGAACGCATCGTGTTCGGCAAGCTGGTGAACGCGGGGCAGACCTGCATCGCGCCCGACTACGTGATGGTGCCGCGCGAGCGCGTGGGCGAGTTCACCGCCGCCGTGCGCCGCACCGTGGGCAAGCTCTACCCCAACCTCGGCGCGCAGCAGCAGTACGCCTCCATCGTGTCCGACCGGCAATACGAGCGCCTGAGCACGTTGCGCGACGATGCCGCGAAGGCCGGCGCGCGCATCGAGCCGATGAGCGACGCCCACGACATCCCTGCCAGGCGCCTGTTGGCGCCGGTGATGCTGACCGAGGTGAACGACACCATGGCGGTGATGCAGGACGAGATCTTCGGCCCGCTGCTGCCGGTGCTGCCGTACGATAGCCTCGACGATGCGATCGGCTATGTCGCCGCGCGTCCGCAACCGCTGGCGCTGTACTTGTTCGAGGAAAGCGGCGCGACCATCGACCACGTGCTTGCGCGCACCCATGCCGGCGGCGTCACCGTGAACGACACGCTGTACCACATCGCCCAGCACGGCCTGCCCTTCGGCGGCGTGGGGCCTTCGGGCATCGGCGGCTACCACGGCGAGGCGGGCTTCCGCACGTTCTCGCACATGAAGCCGGTGTTTCACCAGGCGCGGCTCAATGGCGCGGGGATGCTCAATCCGCCGTATGGGGCGCAGTTCAAGCGGATGTTGAAGGTGTTGATGCGGTTGGGGTGATGCGGTTCGGCTGAGTCGCAGGTACTTCACTCACATCCCATCTACACCTGCGTTCCCTCACCGTCATCCCGGCGCAGGCCGGGATCCAGTGACTCTACGGTCGGTTATCGCGATATCGCCACGGCCAAAGACCTAGAGCAAAGGCACTGGATCCCGGCCTGCGCCGGGATGACGGTGAGGGGAGCCGTAGTTCATCGCACCACCTAAGCACCGCGCATAAAAAAAACCTCCCCGCTTTCGCGGGGAGGTTTTTGTCTAGCGGCTCGTTTCGCGGAATCCCGCGATCAGAACTTGTACTGCGCCGACAGGCTCAACAGGTTGCCGTAGTCGTCCGAGCTGCCGGTGATCACGTCGCCGGTGGAGCTGGCCGAGTTGATGCGCGCGCTGTTGACGAAAATGTGCGCGTACGAGGCGTTGATCACGAAGTTGTCGCTGACCTTGTAGCCGGCGCCGAAGGACAGCAGCTGGCGGGTGCCATCGGGCACGCGCGGATCGCGGGTGGCGGTCTGGGTCGGCGTGGTGTCGAGGGCCAGGCCGGCGCGCAGGGTCAGCTTGTCGTTGGCGTAGTACTCGCCGCCGATGGCGATGTACCAGCTGTTCCGCCAGTTGAACACTTCGGACGTGGTGGGCTGCGCCGGGTTGGCGTAGTACACGTTGAGGTTCTTGAAGGAATCCCACTTGGTCCAGGCCACGTCGGCGCCCAGACCGAACTTCTCTTCCTGGTGCCAGTAGCTGGCGGTGGCCACGGCCGGCGTGGTGAACGGCGCGGTGCCTTCGGTGTGGGTGAACGGCACGCCGCCCGCACCGGCCAGCAGCGCGGCCACGGTCGGGTTGCTCAGCAGCGCCTGCACGTTGGACGGCACGGTGAAGTTGGCCGTGCCTTCCAGCCGGTGCGAGATCTTGGAGCGGTAGTCGAGCGCGAACTTGTCGTTCGGCGTGATCCTCCACAGGATGCCGACCTGGTAGCCATAGGCCCAGTCGTCGCCCTTGATGCGGGCGACGCCGTCCGAGCCCGGCGGCACGATGGTGTTCACCTGCTGGCCCAGCACCTGGCCGGTGGCCGGCGGAATCGCGCCAGCTGCCACAGCCTGCTGCACCAGGCCCAGGCCCACGGCGTTGTAGTTGATGGCCGAGGTCAGCTCCGCCGAGGTCTTCTGGGCGATGCCGCTGACGCCGATGGCGAAGTTGTCGCTCACGTCATAGGACACCGACAGCGTGCCGTCGAGCGAGGTGAACTTGGACTTCAAGGCGTTGTAGCGGCCGATCCAGTTGTTGTTGTACTCGGTCTGGAAGCCGAACGGCACGGTGAAGGCCGCGCCCACGTGCCACTTGTCGCCGAGCTGGGTGGCGAAGAAGAAGGCCGGAACCGGCATGGTGGTGCCGGCGTCGCCGCCGCCATTGCCGTTGATCGGGCGGCCCAGCGCGTCGTGCGCGGTGCCGCTGAAGGTGGTGCCGAAGTTGATGGCGGTGACATCCGCCTGGAAGTAGGTGCCCTTCAGGTCGCTCATCGCCGCCGGGTTGTTGGCCACGACCGACACGTCGCCGCCCGCCGTGGCGGAACCGGCGTAGGCGCGGCCCATGGCGGCGGCGCTGTCTTCATGCAGCTGGAACGCGCTGGCGTGGGCGCGCTGCGGCGCAGCAAGCGACCCCAGGATCGCCAGGCTCAGCGCAGCGAGCGTCAGCGGACGGCCCGCACGTGAAAGTTGACGGAATGACATCTGCATCAGCAATGCTCCTGCTTATCGTTGGTCTGGCTTCGGGTAGTAGCGGGGCTGACGTCGTCGCTTGACTTTCATACGCGCGTTTGACACCCCTGGCCGGCACTGTGCCGGCTCACCGCAGGCCTTGCAAGTGCGGTTGCAGCAAAGTTCCCGGGGAATTGGCGGCTCATGTCCGCTGTTCGGTGGCGATTAACGAAGATGCCGTCTTCCGCCATCTCGCAAACGCAAACGTATGGTGCAACGGGGATGCAACAGCGAAAGGGGGACGTGGCCGGACGGGACTGTTACGCTTATAGACCGACCGCGCCTGCGGGTGCGCCCTTCCTCTTCACTGCCGACGGGTGCCGCCATGCACTGTTTTGTCTACGCCAGCCAGCGCAAGCCCGATACCTATCTGTGGCTTGCCCGTCGCGACGACTTCGCATGCATCCCCGAGTCCCTCTCGCTGCTCCTGGGCGACCTGCGCTACGTGCTCGAGGTGGAACTGACCGGCGAGCGCAAGCTGCCCCATGAAGATGCACAGCAGGTACTGCAGCACATGCAGGAACAAGGCTGGCATCTGCAGTTGCCGCCGAACGAGACGTTGGCCACCGCCAACCATCCGGTCTACAAGAGCGCGCCGCGCGATTCGAACAGCGATCGCTGAAGACCACGCAGAAGACCACGCATTTGACACCGTTAACACGGGATTACCGTCTGGCGTTGTCACGATTCCTATACTCCGCGCCCATGGCCTACTCAAAAACGCGTCGCCCGCCTCCATTCCTGCAAGCCCTCGCCTGGTTTATTCCAGGACTGGTTGCCACCGCGATCGCCGCGCTGGGTGCCCACCCGCTTGCGCTGATTCCCCTGCTGGCCGCCAATGCGCTGACCATGGCGGCGGTCTGCCACGCGATCGGCTTCGATCCGGAACCGCGTTTCGGCCGCACCGTGCTGCGTCGTGGCGCCGCCCATCTGGTGATGTTCACCGGCTACGTGGTGCTGGTGTTCCTGCTGGTGGCCTGGCCGATGCTCAAGCTCAACCAGGCGCCCAGCCTGGGCGCCGCGTTGATGCTGGCCGGCGCACTGGTGATCGCGCTGGCCGCGCTGTGGCGCGTGTGGCCGGCCTTTGGCCTGGTGTACGTGTGGGATGACGCCTATCCCGCACAGAGCGACGGCTCGTGGATCTTCACCGCCACCGCGCGCAGCCTCGCCTTTGGCCGCCACCTGTCGCGCGAAGAACGTTTCTTCACCCACTTCCTGCCGGCGGCGCTGTCGCTGCTGGTGCTGGCCTTCGTCGCCATCGCGCTGACGGGCCTGTACGGCGTGCTGCCGTCCGAACTGCGCACGGCGGCCCTGGTGCTCTATGGCGTCGTGCTGATGCCGCTGGGCTGCCTGATCATCGCCAACCGCACCTTGCGCGCGTTGTTGTGCGAGAACCGCCGCCCGCTGCGCCAGCCCGCTGGCGGCGTGGTCGACGCGCCCGCGCCGGCACCCGTGCCGAAGCCCGCGCCGCAACTGAGCGAACAGGAACGCACCGCCGGCACGCCGGAGCAGGCGCAGGCGCTGCTGGCTGCCACGCGCGAGGGCGATATCGAGCGAGCGCTGGCGCTGGTGGAAGCCGGCGCCGATCCCAATACCTCGCCCGCGCAAGGCGACCGCGACCAGCGCCCGGTGCTGATGCTCGCCGCCCTGCTGCCCGACACGCGCCTGCTGCGCGCTCTGATCGCCAAGGGCGCCGACGTGAACCGCACCAGCGGCGGCCTCTCGCCCCTGCTCGCCGCCACCCGCGACAGCTGGCACGGCCGCGCCGAAGCGGTGATGACCCTGCTCGCCAACGGCGCCAGCGCGCTTGCCACCGATGCCGAGGGCAACACGCCGCTGCATGGCGCGGTACTCAGCGGTGAGCCCATCGTGGCGGCGATGCTGCTGGATGCGGGCGCGCCCATCAACGCACTCAACAAGGCCGGCCTGAGCCCGCTGGCCATTGCCTGCCGCGCGGCGAACTGGCCGGTGGCGAAGTTCCTGCTCGAACGCGGCGCCAAGCCCACCCCGGCCGATGGCGAGCCCGCCCTGGTCGCCGCCGCCGGCGTAGCGGACGACGACGCGGAAGGCGTGAAGCTGCTGCTCAAGCACCGCGCCGCCGTCAACGCGGTGGATGCGCGCCACCGCAGCGCATTGATGGCCGCTGCGTCCGAAGGCCACGAACAGATTGCCCGTGCCCTGCGCGCCGCCGGCGCCGACGTGAACCTCACCGACCGCCACGGCAGCACCGCGCTGATGGAAGCCGCGCGCGCCGGCGCTGTCGGCATCGTCAAGCTGCTGGCCGAAGCGCAACCCGATGCCCGCGCCCGCGACAGCCATGGGCGCGACGCGCTCACCCTCGCCTGCCAGTCGCCGCAGGCCCATGCGGAAGTGGTGCGCGCGTTGATCGCCCTGGGCGCCGAGCCCAAGACTCCTGGCAGCAATGGCCGCAGCGCGCTCGACTACGCCGCCGCCGCCGGCCGCTGGGACCTGGTGGCCCTGCTCGATCCGGAAACCCCGCTGCCCGCCAGCTTGAGCATGGATGCCCTGCCCGAAGGCGCGGACACGCCTGCGCATCTGCTCGACGGTCTGCGCTTCGGCCACTGGGCGGTGGTGTCCACCTTCACCCAGCGCGTGCGCGAATGGCCCCAATCGCAGCTGGCCCAGCTGTATCTGGACCTGGCGGGCCCCGGCCAGAGCGCCGCGCGCCGCTGGCTGCTCGATCACGCCCTCGATCCCGAGGCGCGCCTGCAGCCGCAACTGGTGGACGACGCGGAAACCGCGGAAGGCGTGGAACCCTCGCTGCCGCCGCTGGGCCGCCGCCTGTTCGACGCACTGCTGCAGCAGCTGCCCGTGGCCACCGAAGCCGTGGAAGACCTGCTGCACGCCGGCGCCACGCCCGCCGGTGCCGGACTGCTGGCGCAGGCGCTGCTGAAACTGGAAGACAGCGCACAAGGTTCGGCATTGCCGCTCGCCATGCTGGAGCGCGGCGCCGACCCGTTTGGCGCCGACGCGCGCGAACGCACGCCCGTGCACCTCGCGGCCACGTACGGTCATGCGGCCCTGCTGCAGGCCTTGCTGGCGCGCGGCTGCGACCCGAACACGCGCGACGTCAGCGGCCGCACGCCGCTGTTCGCCGCACTGGAACATGGCGAAGGCGCGCTGCCGCTGGTGCGCGCCCTGGTCGCACACGGCGCCGACCCGGAAGCCATCGACGCGAACGGCGAGACGCCGCTCGGCCTCTCGCTGGAACACGAGGCCGTCGAGCGCTGGCTGAACTGGGGCGACTGGACGCGTCCCGCGCGCCCGCTGCGCGCCGACGATCTGCCCGCCGCCGCCAAGGCCGGTGCGCTTGCCGCGGTGGAACGCATGCTCGAACTCGGCTTTGCCGTCGACACGCAGGATCGCCAGGGCGCCACCGCCCTGCTGCATGCCTGCGGCGCCGGCCAGCGCGAGGTCGCCGCGCTGCTGCTGGACAAGGGCGCCGACGCCACGCTCGCCGCCACCAACGGCATGACGCCGCTGGCCGCCGCCGTCAGCGCGCGCCGCGAAAACCTGGTCGCCCTGCTGCTGCAGAACGGCGTGGCCGTCGACCAGCGCCTGCCCGGCGACGCCACCGCGCTGATGATCGCCGCCGCGATGGGCTACCCGGAAATCGCCGAACAACTGCTCGACGGCGGCGCCGACGTGAACGCAGTCGATGCCCGCGGCCACGCCGCGCTGCACGCGGCCGCGCAGTACGGCTTCGCGCACAACGACAGCCTGCGCGCGCGGCGCCTGTTCGATGCGCTGCTCAAGCGCAACGCCGACGTCAGCCTCGCCGACAAGGAAGGCAAGACGCCGCTGCTGCTGCTGCTCGGCGCGCACCTGCGCCCCGGCAGCGAATGCGACCCCACGCACATCGGCGCGCTGGTGCCGGTGCTGCTGGATGCCGGCGCCGTACTCGAACACGCCGACCAGCGCGGCGTCACCGCGCTGCACGCCTGCGCCATGCACGCACTACTCGCACCGGCGCGCGTGCTGCTCGCGCGCGGCGCAGACCGCCAGGCCGAAGACGCCTTCGGCCGCACCGCCGCCGACGTGGCGCGCGCCATCGGCTACATCGACATCGCCCACGAACTGGCCGCGCGAAGCACGGGAGGCATCCCCAGCGTGCGGCAAATGCTGCGGCAACCCGCGCAGCCCTCCGAGTAACGAAAAGCCCGCGCAAAGCGGGCTTTTTCTTTCCGGGCCAACGCCTGACTTGTCCGGGCCGGCCGACGCAACCGACCGCAGAATAAGAACTGTCTTATGTCTCCACCCGCCCGTGGAGAGGACCATTTGCTGCGTAGACGGCAAGGACGTCCGGCAAGCCAGAAGGAAGTGGCCATCACTTTCCTACTTCGCACATAGGTCCGGTCATGAACACCATTTATCGCATTGTGTGGAACGCCGCTTCGCGCCGCTGGGTTGTCGCTTCGGAATTCGCCAAGCGCCGCAAGAAGAACTCGCTGCGCGCGTCGGTCGCCAGCGCACTGCTGTTCGTCGGCGTGGGCCTGGCGCACGCCGGCACGCCCGGCACCATCAATGACAGCGCCGGCAAGACCGTGATCGCCACCTCCACCACCGGCACCGAATGCACCGCCGCCAACGCGCCGACGGCCGATACCGGCACCTCCGGCAGCGCCATCGCCGAGGGCTGCGGCGCCAAGGCCAATGCATCCAATGCCATCGCCATCGGTGAAGCGGCCCAGGTGACGGGCAGCAATGGCGTGGCCCTGGGAGCGGGTGCCAACGTCAGCGGCGCCAATGCGCTGGCCATCGGCCTCAACGCCACCGCCAGCCAGACCGATACCGTTGCCCTGGGCGACAGCGCGCAGGCACTGGCTGCCGGTGCCATCACCATCGGCGCCAACAGCCACACCTTTGTAAACAACACCCAAAATGGTGCGGGCTCCGTGGTCATTGGCCAGAACTCGGCAGCAGCCGAAGTGAATTCCGTGGTGCTGGGTTCGGGCGCCAAGACCGGCGCCAACGGCAACCTCTTCAACAACTCGGCCAACAGCATTGCCATCGGCAATGGTGCGGCCACGGGCTATGGTCACGGCATCGCCATCGGCGCCAATGCGCAGGCCACTCCCTCATCCGATGGTTCCAGCGGTTTTGGCTACACCATGGCGATCGGCGAAAACTCGATCGTCAGCAACACCCACTCCATGGCGATCGGCACGAGTGCCAACGCCAGCGGCTCCATGGGTACCGCGATCGGCGAGAACGCCACCGTCTCCGGCGGCAATTCGACCGCCGTTGGCGGCAACAGCAAGGCGACGGCGGCCAGCGCCGCCGCCTTCGGCATTGGCGCCAACGCGGCCGGCCAGGGTTCCGTGGCCATGGGCAGCTCCTCGGCAACGACCAACGCCTGGAGCGTGGCCATCGGCAATGCCACGCAAGCCAAGAGCGTCGGCGACGTGGCGATGGGCGCATCGGCGGTGGCCGACAATGGCGGCGGCGCATCCGGCAGCAGCTACGCGACTGCCGTGGGCACCAACGCCCAGGCGACGGCCGCCAATGCCTCGGCCTTCGGCAACGGCGCCAAGGCCACCGCGCAGAACTCGGTGGCGCTGGGCGCTCTCTCGACCACCACCGCCGACCTGACCAAGGCGGGTTACAACCCGGGCTCCAGCGCCTTGTCCGGCACCGCCTCCACCGCCAACGGCGAAGTGTCCCTGGGCTCCAGCGGCAAGGAGCGCCGCATGACCAACCTGGCCGCCGGCTCGGCCGCCACGGATGCCGTCAACGTCAGCCAGCTGCAGTCGGAAGACGCCAAGGTCAACCAGCAAGGCGCCTCCGCCGCCAGCGCCCTGGGCGCCGGCGCCAGCTACAACAGCACCACCGGCGCCATCAGCGCCCCGGCCTACCAGGTCCACAACGTCGACGGCAGCACGGCAACCGTCAACAACGTGGGCGATGCACTGACCCAGATCGACGGCCGCACGGTTCAGAACACCACCAACATCGCCAACAACACGTCGTCGATCAACAGCCTCAATACCCGCGTCACCAACAACGAGAGCAGCATCTCCACGCTCAACACCAACGTGACCAACCTTACTGGCCGCGTGACCAACGTGGAAGGCAACGTCACCAACCTCACTAACCAGATCAACAACGGCAGCATCGGCCTGGTGCAGCAGGATGCGGCGTCCGGCGTCGTCACCGTAGCCAAGTCCTCGGGCGGCACGCTGGTCGATATGACGGGTACGGCCGGCGCCCGCAAGGTGACGGGTGTGGCTGGGGGTGATGTGAGCGCGTCCAGCAAGGACGCCGTCAACGGCAGTCAGTTGTTCGCGACCAACCAGCAGGTGCCGCAGAACACCGCCAACATCGCCAACAACACCTCGTCCATCAACAGCCTGGATTCCCGCGTCACCAACAACGAAAACAGTATCTCCACGATCAACACCAACGTCAGCAATC
>NZ_QICJ01000016.1:35306-93165 GCF_003201105.1 Dyella sp. AtDHG13
CAACATCGCCAACAACACCTCGTCCATCAACAGCCTGGATTCCCGCGTCACCAACAACGAAAACAGTATCTCCACGATCAACACCAACGTCAGCAATCTCGACAACCGCGTGACCAACGTCGAAGGCAGCGTCAGCAACATCAGCAATCAGATCAACAACGGCAGCATCGGCCTGGTGCAGCAGGATGCGGCATCCGGCGTCGTCACCGTCGCCAAGTCTTCGGGCGGCACGGTGGTCGATATGACCGGCACGGCCGGCGCCCGCAAGCTGACAGGCGTGGCCGAGGGTGATGTAAGCGCCGCCAGCAAGGATGCCGTCAACGGTAGCCAGCTGTTCGCGACCAATCAGCAGGTGGCGCAGAACTCGGCCGACATCGCCAGCAACACCTCGTCCATCAACAGTCTGGATTCCCGCGTCACCAACAACGAGAACAACATTTCCAATCTCGACAACCGCGTGACCAACGTCGAAGGCAGCGTCAGCAACATCAGCAACCAGATCAACAACGGCAGCATCGGCCTGGTGCAGCAGGATGCGGCGTCCGGCGTCGTCACCGTGGCCAAGTCCTCGGGCGGCACGGTGGTCGATATGACCGGCACGGCCGGCGCCCGCAAGCTGACAGGCTTGGCCGAGGGTGATGTGAGCGTGTCCAGCAAGGACGCCGTCAACGGCAGCCAGCTGTTCGCGACCAACCAGCGGGTAGCGCAGAACTCGGCCGACATCGCCAACAACACCTCGTCCATCAACAGCCTGGATTCCCGCGTCACCAACAACGAAAACAGTATCTCCACGATCAACACCAACGTCAGCAATCTCGACAACCGCGTGACCAACGTCGAAGGCAGCGTCAGCAACATCAGCAATCAGATCAACAACGGCAGCATCGGTTTGGTGCAGCAGGATGCGGCTTCCGGCGTCGTCACCGTCGCCAAGTCCTCAGGCGGCACGGTGGTCGATGTCACGGGCACGGCTGGCGCCCGCAAGGTGACGGGCGTGGCCGAGGGTGAGGTGAGCGCCGCCAGCAAGGACGCCGTCAACGGCAGCCAGCTGTTCGCGACCAATCAGCAGGTGGCGCAGAACACCAGCGACATCAGCACGCTGAACACGCAGGTGGCCGGCAATACGGCGGCGATCGCCAACATCAACCAGTCGATCAGCAACGTGGTGAGCGTGGCCAACCGTCATGTGAAGGTGAACTCTTCGCTGGCCGATGCCTCGGCCACCGGTGCGAATGCCGTGGCGATTGGCGGCAACGCGGTAGCCTCGGCGGACAACGCGGTGGCGCTGGGCAGCAATGCCGTGGCCGACCGCGCCAACGCGGTGTCGGTGGGTTCGGCGGGCAACGAGCGCCAGATCACCCACGTGGCGGCCGGTACGGCCGATACGGATGCGGTGAACGTCGCCCAGCTCAAGGCCGCGGGCGTCGTCAATCAGGACGGCAGCGCCAATGCCGCGGTGACTTATGACCACAACGCCGACGGTTCGACCAACAACGGCAGCGTGACCCTGGGCAACGGCAACGCAGCGGGTGGCACGTCGATCCACAACGTGGCCGCCGGCGTGGCCGACACCGATGCAGTGAACGTGGCGCAGATGAATGCGGCGGTGAAGTCGGCGTCGGGCGCGTCATCGTCCATCGCGTCCAACAGCAGCGACCTGCCGGCGGCGCAGGCCCGCGGCAAGCATGCCACCGCCATCGGCGGCGGCTCCTCCGCCAGCGCGGACAACAGCGTGGCGCTGGGTGCGGGTTCGGTGGCCGACCGCGCCGACTCGGTGTCGGTGGGCAGCGCGGGCAGCGAGCGCCAGATCACCAACGTGAAGGCCGGCTCGACCGACACGGATGCCGTGAACGTTGCCCAGATGCGCGACGCGGCAAGCTCCGCCACCAGCGCCGCCAACAGCTACACCGACAGCCAGGTGGCTGGCGTGCAGGGCCAGGTCAATGGCTTGCAGCAGCAGATGAGCGACCAGTTCCGCAACGTGAACAAGCGCATCAGCGGCGGCAATGCCATGGGTACGGCCATGGGCACGATGGCCGCCAGCCTCAGCAACATCGATGCGGACAACCGTTTCGGCGCCGGCACGGGCTACTCCAATGGCGCCAAGGCCATCTCGGTGGGCTATCAGCGTGCGCTGAGCAAGCGCGCCAACGTCACCTTCGGCGCCTCGGCCTCGGGTCGGGACAGCTCGGTGGGCGTGGGTATGGGCATGGGTTGGTAACGTCCGGGCCACATGGCATGGAAACGGGCACTGCGCTGCGCAGTGCCCGTTTTTTTTGCGCGGCCGTCGCGCAAGTTTTGAGCAGGCGCTAAGCCAGGCCGGAAGAATGGTAGCGGCCGAAAGCATCCGTCCAACCCATGCGATCCATCCGTTGATGGGCTGCATGGCCTGGGCGTGGCGGCAGCTGCCGCCATGCGCGCGTCACGTCACCGAGCGCGATGTGGTCCACGCGCGGCACGTCCGGCAAACCGCCAATGGCGTGCACTGCGCTGCCGGCGGCGCTGCGCGGCATCCACATCGAAGGCCAGCGGTTGCCGAACAGCACGACCAGCGGGCAACCGACGGCGGCCGCCAGGTGCGCCGGCCCGGTGTCGACGGACACCATGCTGTGCGCGATATGCAGCAGGGCGCGCAGATGGCCCAGCGGCAATCCCTCGCGCGGAACCACCACATGCGCATGCGCCGCCGCGTGACCAATGGTGGCGAGATAGCCGGCCTCCGCCGCCGAGCCGCACAGCAGCACGCGCGCATCGGGCATCTCGGCAAGAATGGCCACGCACAGCGCGGCCCAGCGATCCACCGGCCACGACTTGTCGTCGTCCTCGCGTTTGCGCACGCCGTTCCAGCGCATGGTGCGCTTATTCGCCGGCTGCAGCAGCACGAGCGGATGCCCCAGCATGTCGCGATGGGCGAGCCAGCGATGCGCTTCGTCCAGTTCGGCCGTGGTGGGCTGGAGCCTTGGCGCGCATGGCATCGCACGATCCAGGCGCAATGCATCCCGGAACGCGCACGGTGTTTCGTCGGCAAAGCGCATCAGCCAGTCCACCCAGTGCTCGCCTTCGTGCATCGGCGTGTCTTCGATGAACACGCATTGTTCGGATGGAATGCCGGCCAACGCCAGCATGGGACGCACCTTGGTGCGCGTGCGCACGTCAGGCTCGCAGATGTAGAACGGCGACTGGCGCAACTCGCGCAGCGACAGCGCGGTGCGCAGGCGCTGGGGGTTGAACCATAGCGAGCCGTACTGGCTGTCGAAGTGGCGCACTTCGGCAACGTCTTCGTTGCCCTCGTACAGCACGCGCGAACACGCGCCCAGCGACACCAGACGGCAAGCGCCGCCGTAGCGGTGCCTGAGCTTGTGCAACAGCGGTTGCAACAAGATGGTGTCGCCCAAACGCCCAAAGCGGATGACGACGGGATGGTGCCGCGCGCGCTGGTTCATGGAAAACCGGATGAACGTCGGGCAGACCCGATCCATCAGGCGGCCCGCCCCCCGGCGGCACGACCTTCTGGCGGGGCCATCTTTCCTTATCCGCGGCGAAATGAGTTGCGGACGCGGCGCAAGTTGCCACGCCGCATGTTCGCTACCGGTGCACGGAACGTAGCGTCTCCGTGACCATGACACGGTTCAGCGTGTCACGTCCTCGTCATCTGGCGTGGCGTCCGTGGGCTCCTCGCGTTCACGCTTCGCCTCGGGCGAGGCATCGGCCTGGAACAGTTGTTCCAGGTCAGCCAGCGCTTCGCGCGTGGTCTGCACGATGCGCGCATCATCGTCGTAGACGAGGTACTGGCGCTTGAGCAGCTCGGCGTCCTGGCGGCGGAAACGCTCGACCTGATCGGCCGCCGTTTCCGGCGACACGCCCAGTGCCTCCAGCGTCTGCCGCGTCATCTTGAGGCTGGAATACAGCGTCTCGCGCACCGGCATCTCCACGCCCAGATCCATCAGGCGCCACACGTGCTGGCGATTGCGCGCGCGGGCGATGATGCGCAGGCCGGGATACAGGCGGCGCACCACGCGCGCCGTGCGCAGGCTCGCTTCCGGATCGTCCACCGCCAGCACGAACACTTCGGCCTTGTCCGCCTGCGCGGCGCGCAGCAGTTCCGGGCGCGCCGGGTCGCCGTAGAACAGTTCGCTCCACTTGCCGAAACGCTGCACCAGGTCGATCTGCTCCACCGAGTGATCGAGCGCCACGAACGGAATGCCCTGCGCGCGCAGCATGCGCGCCACGATCTGGCCCATGCGTCCATAGCCGGCGATGATCACGCGCGGCGAATCGGTGACGATGGTGTCGAACTCGCGCTTTTCCTTCTTGGTCTCGGAGCGCTTAAGCACGCGCCCGAGGGCCGCCACCATCAGCGGCGTCAACGCCATCGACAGCGTGATGGCCAGCACGTGCAGGCCATGCTGGCGGTCGGTGATCAGGTTCTGCTCGCCCGCGAGCTTGAGCACCACGAAGGCGAATTCGCCGCCGCAGGCGAGCAAGGCGGCGAGCCGCAGCGAATCGCGGCTATTCAGCCCGCCCGCGATGCGTCCCAGCGGCCACAGCAGCAAGCCCTTCACCAACAGCAGGCCCAGCACCAGCAAGAGGATCTTGCCGGGCTCGTGCACCAGCAACAGGATGTCCATCGACATGCCGACGCTGATGAAGAACAGCCCGAGCAACAGGCCCTTGAACGGCTCCAGGTGCGATTCCAGCTCGTGCCGGTATTCCGAATCGGCCAGCAGCACGCCGGCAAGGAAGGCGCCCAGCGTGGACGACACGCCCACCTTCTCCATCAGCCACGCCGTGCCCATCACCACCAGCAGGGCGGTGGCGGTGGACACCTCCACGTTGTCCGCCTTGGCCACGAAACGGAACACCGGGCGCAGCAGATAGCGGCCGCCCACCATCACCGCGACGATGGCGGCGATGGTGCGCAACACCGCATACGGATCAAAACCGTGCTTGGTCGACGCGCTCGCCAAGAGCGGCACCGCGGCGATCAATGGAATGGCGGCAAGATCCTGGAACAGCAGGATGGCGAAGGCCTGGCGGCCATACGCCGTGCCGGCTTCCTTGCGCTCGGCGAGAATCTGCAGGCCGAAGGCCGTGGACGAAAGCGCCAGGCTGCCGCCGACGATGGCCGCCGCGTTCACCGTGAAGCCAAACAGGAAGTAGGCCGCCGCGCCCATCACCAGGCTGGTCGCCAGCACCTGCAGCAAGCCGGTGCCGAACACCTGGCGACGCATCACCCACAACCGCTGCGGCGACAGTTCCAGGCCGATCACGAACAGCATCAGCACCACGCCGAACTCGGAGATAGTCGCCACGCCCGAGGTATCCGATACCAGGCCCAGCTCCTGCGGACCGATCACGATGCCCGCCAGCAGATAGCCCAGCACGGAACCCAGCCGGAAACGCTTGGTCAGCGGTACCGCGATGACCGTCGCCACCAGGAAAACCAGCGCCGTCTCCAGGAAATGGTGGCTATCCACTCGCACGCTCCATTCGGGGGATTCGCATTATTCCACGGCATCGCCACGTAAGCCGACCCCGATCGGGTGAGTCAGCGATGTACGTCGCGAATCATGCGGCCAACGGCAGTTGCTGCCACTGCTGGGTGAGGATGGTGGCCAGCCGCTCCACCGCGGGCGTCGCTTCGGCCTCGGCGCGGTGCAGTCGCAAGCCCAGCTCGCCCAGGGCGGGCAGCGCGGTTTCGTGGGGCAGCAGCGCGCGCACGCTGGTTGGCAGGCCATAGGGCGTGCGCAACGACACGCCCAGTCCCGCCGCCACCGCCGCCCACGTTCCCGCCAGGCTCGCGCTGGTGAAGGCAATGCGCCAAGGAATGTTCGCCCGGTCCAGCGCTGTGGTAGCGGCGCTTCGCATGATGCAGGGTGCCTCCAGCATCACCAGCGGCAGGGGTTCGTCGTCAGGGCGCGGCCACGCGTGCGCGGCGTCCGCGCCGCCGATCCAGCGCAGCGGCACGCTGCCCAGGTGCTGCTCATGCGGCGTGGACACGCCCGCATCCCAGGCCAGCGCCAGGTCGAGGCGGCCGGTGCCGATGCGATCGAGCAATTCGGCATGGCGCGCAATGCGCACCTCCACCTTCACGCGCGGATGCGAGCGCGCGAAGCGGCCCAGCACCTCGGTAAGCAGGCTTTCGCCGAAATCCTCCGGCAGGCCCAGTCGCACCCAGCCTTCCAGATCCGCCCCATGCAGTGCGGCGGCAGCCTCGTCGTTGAGTTCCAGCAAGCGGCGCGCGTAGGCGAGCATGGTCTCGCCCGCCTCGGTGAGCGCCATGCCGCGGCCGGACTTGCGCAGCACCGGCATGCCGGCCTGCTCTTCCAGCTTCTTCAGCTGCGCGCTGACCGCCGAGGTGGAACGGCTCAGCCGCTCCGCCGCCTTGGCGAAGCTGCCCAGCTCCACGCCGGTGACGAAGGTGCGCAGCACATCGAGGTCGAAGTGGACTCGCCGCATGGCCATCATCCCGTTTTAGTGAACCATCAATCCTGCATTTTCCGATTTTCAGGACGATACTCTCCGCCCTAGGCTGTGCCTCGTCAAGCACGAGGAGGCTTCCATGGATAACCCGCAGCATCACGCCTTCGGCGATGTCGCGCTCAGGGCGCGCGCATGATCGCCATGCAATACAGCTTCACCCTGCCGGCGGACTACGACATGGCGATCATCCGCCAGCGCATCGCGGACAAGGGTCACCTGCTCGACCACTTCGACGGCCTGCTGCTGAAGAGCTACCTGCACGCGCAACGCGGCGCGTCCTCGAACGAAAACCTCTACGCGCCGTTTTACGTATGGAAGGACAGCGCCGCGATGCAGCGTTTCCTGGGCAGCGACGGCTTCGCCCGCCTCACCGAAGCATTCGGATGGCCGTCCATTCGGGTGTGGCCCGTATGGGATGCCTACCTGTCGCCCGAGGCACGGCACGCGCGCTTCGCATCGCGCGAGATACAGCCCATCGCGCCGTACAGCGCTCTCGGAGCGTTGCGGGAACAACAGCGCGAGCAACTGCAACGCGACGTCGAGCGCGGCGCCCTCGCCGCGGTCGAGGCCTTTGAACCCACCACGTGGTCGCGCGTGAGCTTCCGCCTGTGGGACGAAGCGCGCCCCGCCACTTCCGCCGGCCAGTGGTACGAAGTCGGCCACGTCTCCCAACCCTGACACATCGCTGGAGATTCCCCATGCCCCTCGTTCGCATCTCGCTTCGCCGCGGCAAGAGCGCGCAGCACATCGCCGCCATCCGCAACAGCATCTACCGCGCCATGATCGAAGCGTTCAACGTGCCGCAGAACGACCGCTTCATCCTCGTGCACCAGCACGACGCGGACGAGTTCGACTACGACCCGAACTACCTGGACATTCCGCGCACCGACGACCTGGTGATCATCCAGATCGCCTGCAACAACACGCGCACCCTCGAACAGAAGAAGGCCTTCTACCAGCGCGCCGCGGAACTGCTGGCCAAGGAACCGGGCCTTCGTCCGCAGGACGTGTTCATCAACCTGCTGGAAACCGGCAAGGAGAACTGGTCGTTCGGCAACGGCGTCGCGCAGTACGCGTAAGCGCGCTACCGTCCCTTCTTCCTCACCAGCAGCCGCTGCGGGCCCGCACCTTCGCCGCCCAGCTTGTCGCCCGGGTTGCGCAGGCGGCAACGGTCGATCGACAGACAGCCGCAACCGATGCAATCGTCCAGGGTGTCGCGCAGCTTCTTCAGCTGCGCGATGCGCTCGTCCAGCTCCTCGCGCCAGGCCGCGGACAGCCGCGCCCAATCCTCCCGCCCCGGCGACGCCGTGGCCGGCAACGCGGCCAGCGCCGCGGCGATATCCGCCAGCGAAATCCCGACGCGCTGCGCCACCCGAACGAACGACACGCGGCGCAGCACCGCACGCGCGTAGCGGCGCTGGTTACCCACCGTGCGCTCGCTGCGGATCAGCCCTTTCGCCTCGTAGAAATGCAGCGTCGACACCGCCACGCCGCTACGCCGCGCCACCTCGCCCACGCTCAGCGTCATCGGCAGGCCATGTTGCGGACCCTGGTTCATCCGACACCTCTTGACCTCAAGTTAAGTTGAGGTCTTAGAGTGCCACGACCTTCACACGGAATGAGCCCCATGAGCCACGCCATCGCCTTCGACCGCCGCCCGGTCTACCGCATCGACCGCTTCAACGTCCCCGCCTCCGCCTGGAACGCCTTCCTCGAACGCGTGCGCCTGACCCAGCGCGCACTCGACCAGCTGCCGGGCTGCCGCCAGAACCTCGTGCTCACCCAGCCGGATCTGGGCGGCGAGTTCAACGTGATGACGGTGGTGGAATGGATCGACGAGTCGCACATGTCCGCGGCCAAGGCGGTGATGCAGGCGCGCTACGCGAAGGAGGGGTTTGATCCGGCGGCGTTCATGCACTCGCTGGGGGTGCAGGCGGATCTTGGGGTTTATCGGAGTGCGTGAGGGGGGTTGTGGTGTGCGTTGGTTTGCGACTGCTTTTTTGGGAGATGAGGGATGGACTCTCCACACGCCGCATCCTTTGGTCGTCGTTCCTGCGCAGGTCAGAGGCGCTTTTCAATAGTCGAAGGGCTGGTCATCCAGTGACTTGCTTTTTGGTTGTCGCGTTGCGGTGATGGCGCCTTCGTGCCTTCCCGCGACCTGGCCGCCTACGCGGCGGGCGTTTCGATCGTCTGCCGACGCTCGAGTCACTTTTCTTTTGCTGGCCCAAAAGAAAAGTAACCCAAAGAAAATGGCCTTCAGAGCCAACGCCCGTAGCATTCCGTAGGGATAAGCCCGAACGGTTGAGGTGCGTTGTGGCTTGGCAACCTTCGCCGCTACACAGCGGGTAGTTCGGGGCGCTTCGCAACGCGCCGTGGCGCAGAGGGCTTAAAGCAGCTCGCGCTACGCTTCCCGACCGCTATGGCTAGGTAAAGGCGACGCTACGCTTCCCGACCCGTGAGGAGAACTCGCCATCTCGCGGCAAGCCATTCCTGTAGCAGAGCACTCCATTTCCGGAAAACGACATTCCGACATAACGCCTCGCTCCGGCTCTTAGCAGCCTGTTCAAATCTCGCGTGAGTCCACATTTCGCCTCACCGTCATCCCCGCGAAAGCGGGGATCCAGTGTCTTTGAGCCTTCTCGCAACGCGTAAAGTCGCTGGATCCCCGCTTTCGCGGGGATGACGGTGAGGGAATGGAGCCGCTTCGGAGATTTTGAACAGCCTCCAAGTCAGGCGCTCCGCGCCTGCCACGACGCGAGGTGCCGCGCAGCGGCACGAGCCGTCGGCTCTCGCTCTTGATCTGCCGGGTCCCCGTATGAGGCGGCGGGCGGGTGGAGATCAGGCCCCGTAGGGGTGCCTGGCATGGATGCCAGGCACTTTTCGTCGGGGCAGGAGCCCCGTCGAAAAGCCCGGAACCCGCCCGCGTACCTATCGGGCTTTGCCCGATAGGCGCCTCATCCGGGGGGCCCTTCTCTTTGGTTACTTTCTCTTGGGCAAGCAAGAGAAAGTGACCCGCCCTCCGGCAGGAGGGCGGAACGCCCGCCGCGTAGGCAGCCGGGTTGCGAAAGCGCCAAAAAAGAACCGATCACCCTTTGCGCGACAACCCAGCGCAAAGTCACTGGATTCCTGCCTTCGCAGGAATGACGGCTAAAGAATGAAACGGTGAGGCGAGCACCCGCCCCTCACCCCAACCCTCTCCCCAAAGGGGAGAGGGAGAAAAAACCGGGCGTCACTCGCCCCTCAACCACCGCGCCGCATCCACCGCAAAATACGTCAGGATCGCATCCGCCCCCGCCCGCTTGAACGCGGTGAGCGATTCAAGCACGACAGCCTTCTCATCCAGCCAGCCATTCTGCGCAGCGGCCTTCAACATCGCGTACTCACCACTCACCTGATAGACGAAGGTGGGCATGCCGAAGGCATCCTTCACGCGGCGCAGCACGTCGAGATACGGCATGCCGGGTTTCACCATCACCGCGTCGGCGCCTTCGTGAATGTCCAGCTCGATCTCGCGTAGTGCTTCGTCGCTGTTGCCCACGTCCATCTGATAGGTGTGCTTGTTGCCCTTGCCCAGGTTGCCGGCGGAACCGACCGCATCGCGGAAGGGGCCGTAGAACGCGGAGGCGTACTTGGCGGAGTAGGCAAGGATGCGCGTGTGGATGTGGCCGGCGGCTTCCAGCGCGTCGCGGATGGCGCCGATGCGGCCGTCCATCATGTCCGAGGGGGCCACGAAATCCATGCCGGCGTCGGCCTGGGCCAGCGACATCTTGATCAGCGCTTCGATGGTCGGCTCGTTCATCACGTAGCCGTGTTCGTCGATCAGGCCGTCCTGGCCGTGCGTGGTGTACGGGTCCAGCGCCACGTCGCCGATCAGGCCCAGCTCCGGATACTTCGCCTTGAGCGCGCGCGTCGCGCGCTGCATCAGGCCATCGGGGTTCCACGCCTCGCGCGCATCCTCGCTCTTCACCGCCGAGCCCGGCGAAGGGAACAGCGCCAGCGCGGGAATGCCCAGGCGCACGCATTCGCCGGCGAGCTTGAGCAATTGATCGATGGACACGCGATCCACGCCGGGCATGGACGGCACCGGCTCGCGCTGCCCTTCGCCTTCGATCACGAAGGCCACCATGATCAGGTCGCTGCAAAGCAAGGTGTTCTCGCGCATCAGGGCGCGGGAGAAGGCATCGCGGCGCATGCGGCGCATGCGGACGGCGGGATAGCTCATGGGTGAACTCTCGGGCGGGACATCGGCGCATTTTAACGCGTTCGCGCCATTGGCCCGCGAAGGCAGGTTGACGCGGACGATGAGACGCCGAAACCGCACCATGCATGAACGCCACGCGCGACAAAACACCCCGCTGCAACATTCGAAAGTGCAGTCTCAGCCCGCCTGTCACCAAGGAGCCCGACCATGAGCACGTCTGCCGCCCGCCGTCATCACTGGCCGCTCGCCAACGAAGCAAAATACGTGGGACCGCATGAAGGTACGGCGCCCCTGGATGTCACCGTCGTCATGCGTCATCGCGGCGGCAAGCATCCCTCGCCCGCGGCGTGGCCGCACCAGCCGCCCTTGCAGCCGGAGGAGTTCGCCACGCAATGGGGCGCGGATCCCGCGGACGCGGACATCATCCGCAAGTTCGCCAGCGAGCATGGCCTCACCGAAACCGCCTGCGCGCTCAATCGCCGCGTGATGCATCTGCGCGGCACGCCGCAGCAGTTGCAGCAGGCGTTCGGCGTGCAGTTCGGTCGCTACCAGATGCCCGATGGCGGCGCGGAGATGATCGGCTGCCATCTTCCGCCGTCCTTGCCGGGAACGATCTCCTCGTCCGTCATCGCCGTGCTCGGCCTCGACCAGCGCCCGATCGCACGGCCGCATTTTCGCCGGCCCGCCGCCAAACCCGCCACGACATACACGCCGCTGCAGCTGGGCTCGCTGTACCAGTTTCCCGCGAGCGTGGACGGCAGCGGACAGACCGTGGCGGTGATCGAACTCGGCGGCGGTTTCACGCAGAGCGATTTCACGAAGTACATGCAATCGCTGGGCGTGAAGGCGCCCACGGTGAGCGTGGTGTCCGTGCAGGGCGGCACCAGCCAGCCCGGCGGCGATGCCGATGGCGAAGTGATGCTGGACGTGGAAGTGATCGGCGCGCTCGCGCCCGGCGCGAACATCGTGGTGTACTTCGCTCCCAATACCGACCAGGGTTTCTACGAAGCAATTTCGCAGGCTGCGCACGACACCACGCATCGTCCCTCGGTGATCTCGATCAGCTGGGGCGGTCCCGAGGATGCCTGGTCGGCCTCGACGCTCAGCGCGATGCAGAGCGCGATGCAGGATGCCGCGGCGCTTGGCGTCACCATCACCGTGGCGTGCGGCGACAGCGGTTTCACCGATGGGGAAAGCGACAACCAGCCGCATGTGGACTTCCCTGCATCCAGCCCCTACGTGCTGGCCTGCGGCGGCACATCGCTGGCCGCCAGCGGCACCAGCATCACCAGCGAGACGGTGTGGAACGACCTGTCCAGCAACGAAGGCGCCACCGGCGGCGGCGTCAGCGCCAGCTTCGCCCTGCCCGCCTGGCAGCAAGCGTCCAACGTGCCCGCGGGCGCCAACGGCTATGCGGGCCGCGGCGTGCCGGATGTGGCGGGCAACGCCGATCCGAACACGGGTTATCAGGTGCTGGTCGATGGACAGAATCAGGTGATCGGTGGCACCAGCGCCGTCGCGCCACTGTGGGCCGCGTTGATCGCGCGCTTCAACCAGCAGCTGGGGCAGAACGTGGGCGATCCGCACCAGGCCTTCTACAGCATCGGCACGTCGGCGTTCCGCGACATCACGCAAGGCAACAACGGCAAGTTCGCCGCCGCGAAAGGCTGGGACGCCTGCACGGGCCTCGGCACGCCGAAAGGCCAGACTTTGCTCGATGCGCTGTCGCAGCTGAAGACCACCGGCGGCGGCACCACGCCTACCGCACCCGCACCGAAGCCGGGCAAGCCGACCAAGAAGCCCAGCAAGCCCACGAAGAAGAAGTGACGACCGTCGGCGGGCGTCCATGCGCCCGCCGTCCCCACGGTTCCTGCGCCACATGCTGCGCAAGGTGGCGACGGGCGCTGCATCACTTCACCGTTGAGGTGCGTTTCCAGCATCACACCCGATGATGCCAAGGCACCGCTATACGGACCAGTGACATCCTTCCTGCTGTCTCATCGCGCGCAAGCCATGCAACATGGCGGCTACTCAACCGCGACAGTCGATGCCGTGGAGCCGGTAGTGCCGATCCACGCCTTAGCTAAGGGAACCTGACAACGGGGAGCACATCGCCCAAGTGCTGGCCGACGCAGGTTTCCGTGCATTGCGGCGCACCTACGCGGCCAAAGGACGCCTGCCCATGCGGGCTGAAAAGTTCCGCCTGCCACCAGCCGCGCTCGTGAAAGGCCCCCGACATGCACATTTGGCGCGAAAAACGGGGCTATGATCCGAAGCCCAGCGGCTGCCGGGCCGCGGCGGGGGTGGCTGCCGTGGGGAGCCTGGCGATCCGCGGAAGCGTTCGTGTCGACCGCATGGCCTTTGGCCGCGCAAGCCTCGCTGCGGGGAGAGACACCACCAAGCGGTCACCGTACTATCACCACCGGGGGGAAAGACGCATGTCGAACATCATCGGGTTTCTGGAAAAACTGGGCGCCTCGCGCATCTGCGCGAGGCGGGCCGGGATGAACTGAGCCTTGCCCTGGCGGACGCCCAGGTGGAGGCCAGGGCCAGCGAGGCGATCCTGGCCAGGAATGTCGAGGAGCTGTACGCGCTGCTGGGCATCGCGCCGCAGTTCTGCGTGCAGACCGTGCCACGCAAGGAGGGCGAGGAAGAGGAAGAGGAAGAACCGGAAGAGGAAGGCGACGGCGCGGAACCGCAGGCGCCGGGCAAGCCAGCCAAGCCTTCCTCCGTCGCGCCCCGCGTCCTCGCACCGGCCTGACCATGTTCCGCCCCGGCGCCCGTGGCCGGCTCATGCTCCTGGCAGCCTGTCTGCTGCTGGGATCGCATACGGGCGCCGCGCGCGCGGATGCGCCAGCGCCCACGGAAGACCCGGCCGTGACGCTGGACCACGCCGACCGCATCAAGACGTCCGACCACGATTTGTTCCTCAAGCTGCTCGGCCAGCTCGACGAGCGCAAGGGCGGGCTGTCGTCGGCCGAGCAATGGCGGCTCCGCTACCTGGATGCCTGGCAGGTGGCCTTTGAAGGCCGCTACGACCAGGCACGGACGCAGCTCACCGAGATCGTCAATCTCTCCGGCGACCCGACGCTGCAGACGCGCGCCACGGCCACGCTGGTCAATATTCTCGGCATCGGCCGGCATTACGAGGACGCCTTCACTCGCCTCAGCATGCTGATCGACCAACTGCCGGCCGTGAAGGATCCGGAGGCCCGCTACCAGGCCCTGGGCGAGGCGGCGCAGTTCCTGGCGCAGGCCGGCCAGTTCGAGCTGGCCTCGGGCTATGCGCAGCAGATCCTGGACGACGCCGCGCTGGCGGGACACGCCTGCCAGGGCCAGTACTTCAAGGTGAACGCGCTTTACCGCAGCGGCAGGATCAAGGGCACCGATCCGGAGCTCGACCGCGCCATCGATGCCTGCCACGACCAGCACCAGGAACTGTTCGCCAATGCGCTGCGCGGCGAGCGCGCGGACTACGCCATCAAGCAAGGCCACGCCGACGACGCCGTCACGCTGCTGCTGGCGCACTACGACGAGGTGAAGTCGTACCGCTATCCCGCGCTGCTGGCGGATTTCGACACCCTGCTCGCCCAGGCGTACTGGGAACAGGGCGACGTGTCGCAGGCGCGCAAGTACGCCAACGCCACGCTCGCCGACGCGGTGCCCAACACCTACGCCGAAACGCTCAGCAAGGCGTACCAGGTGCTCTACAACGTGGAAAGCCGGCTGGGCAACCTGCCGGCCGCGCTGGAATACCACGAGAAGTACATGGAAGCGGACAAGGGCTACCTCAACGACGTGTCGGCCCGCGCCATTGCCTATCAGACGGTCAAGCAGCAATTGCTGGCCAACAAGATGCAGGTCGACGCGCTCAACAAGCAGAACCAGATCCTGCAGCTGCAGCGCAAGCTGGACCGCAAGGACATGGAGACGAGCCGGCTGTACATCGCCCTGCTGCTCACCATCGTCGCCTCCATTGCGTTCTGGCTATGGCGCACCAAGCGCTCGCAGCTGCGCTTCAAGCGGCTGGCCACGCGCGACAGCCTGACCGGCGTGCACAGCCGGCAGCATTTCGTCGACGAGGCCGACCTTGCCCTACACGTGGCCGCCAAGTCCAACCGCGATGCATGCCTGGTGCTGCTGGACCTGGACCGCTTCAAGGAAGTGAACGACGCGCACGGTCACGTCATCGGCGATCTGGTGCTCACGCGCGCCGTCGCGGCCTGCCAGCACCACCTGCGCCGCCACGACCTCTTCGGTCGCCTGGGCGGCGAGGAGTTCGCCATCTACATGCCTGGCTGCAGCGCATCGCAGGCCTGCGAACGCGCCGAACGCGTGCGCCAGGCCATCTCCGCCACGCCGCTGTGGGGCGAAACGCGGCACGTGATCATCACCGCCAGTTTCGGCGTCGCCTCCACCGACCGCAGCGGCCATGAACTGCGCCAGCTGATGATCGACGCGGAGAGCGCGCTGTTCGAGGCCAAGCGCAGCGGCCGCAATCGGGTGGTCTACGGGCAGCTCAGCGATTTCGCTGCGGCGAAGCAACCGGCCGATGCGGCCGATGCATCCACCGAGGCCGGCGACGCGGCGGGCCGCGCCTACGGCGGCCACCGCTCTTAATCGCTGGACGGATCGCCCCAGCGATCGATCGCCTTGGGCCGCTTGATCACTGCCTGCGCCGGCACCAGCGCCGTCCAGCCGTTGGCCAGCTTCGCGCTGGAAATCGCTTCTTCCGGCGCCCTGCCGTGGCCGGAATAAGCCAGCACCACGCCGTCCGGATGCTGTGCGCACCAGGCCACCGGATCGGCATTCTCGGGCAGCGGCGCGGGCAGGTGCGCGAGGAAAGTGAGCAGGCCCGGCTCATTGGTCGTGCGAACGATAGGCACGCCCTTGCCGCGCAACTCGACCACATGCGCCGCCAGCGGACGGACGTCCAGCGCGGAGAGCACCTGCAGGCGCACCAAAGGCAAGATCGCCAACGCGAGGAACAGGCTCACCTGCGCGGCAAGCACAGCGGTGTCGGTGCCGCGACTTCGCCACAACCGCAGCATGGCCATGACCAGCAGCGCCGCCGACAGGACGTACATTCCGATCGCCTCGCCACGCGTCAGCGACTCGCCGCCCAGCGGCGCCGGCCGCAGCACCGCCCACACGAACACCGCGACCACCACGGCAACCAGCAGCCACAACCGCTTCAACGCCAGCAGCGTGGCGTCGTGGCGCAGCCATGCGGCCAGCAGGATCACCGCGCCGGGCATCACCGGCAGCAGGTAGTGCAATTGCTTGCCGCTGACCACGCAGAACGCCACCAGCGCGGGCAAGCTCGCGCTGATGCCGAAGCGCACCGCCTGCGACTCGCGCCATGCGCGCGCCACCGCGCGCACGCGCCGCCACCGCAGCAGCAGCGGCCACGGCAGCAGCAGCACGGGAACCCACGGCAGATACCACCAGAACGGCCGGTTGTGCGCGAAGCTCTGCACCACGCGCCCGGCGGTCTGATGCAGCAGCAACTCCTGCGCATCGGCGGGATTGAGGTGATGCACGGCCGCCCACGCCCAGGCCAGCGCGGGCAGACCGCCCAGCACGGCCACCAACACCATCGCCAGCACGCTGCGCCAGGACACGCGCGGCCGGCGTTCCGACCACCACGGCGACAGCAGGATGGGGCCGGCCAGATGCAGCAGCATCACCGGCCCTTTCGCCAGCACGCCGAGCGCGCTGGCCGCGAACAGCAGCAGCAATGCCTTGCGGTCGCCGTCCCGCACATGCCGGACGATCGCGACGAAACCCAGCAGCACGCACAGGCACAGCAGCACGTCGAACATCACCACGCCGGTGTACAGCACGAAGAACATCAGCCCCAGCATCAACCAGCCGGCAAGGCCAGCACCGCCGGGCGCAAGCTGCCGCTCCACGCGACCGCACAGCGCCACGCAGCCCACGCCGCAAAGCACCAGCAGCGCGCGCGCGGACCACAGCGTGGTCCCCAACGCGCTCCATACCAGGTTCACCAGCCAGAACAGCAGCGGCGGCTTGTCGAAGTACGGCACGCCGTTGAGATGCAGCGTGACCCATTGCCCCGTCTGCCGCATTTCCCACGCAATGCTCAGGTAGCGCGTCTCGTCGATGGGTACGGGCGGCAACACCGCCAGCAACGGCAGCAGACACAGCAACCAGAGCGCGGGAGGAAGCCGCCGCAAGCCATGAGCAAGGGAATCCATGACGGCATCTTGCGCATCGTCGCTTACAGTTTTCTTAGGGACTGTTGACGGTTTTGCTCTCGCCCGTCATTCCGGCGCAGGCCGGAATGACGGGCGAGAGCGAGGCATCACGTCCCTACAAGCGCACCGCCACCACGCTGCCGCCCATGCCCCGTCGCCAAACCGATCAGCGTAGGCATCACCAGCAGCACCAGCGGATACTGCAAGGCCAGTCCGGCGATGATGGCGATGGCCAGCGGTTGCTGGATGCCCGAACCCGCGCCCCAGGCCAGCGCCAGCGGCAGCAAGGTGAGAATGGCCGCCATCGTGGTCATGGTGATCGGGCGCAGGCGGTCGCGGCTGGCCATGCGCAGGGCCTGCAGCGGCGGCATGCCCTGCGCCAGGGTGACGTACTCGGACACGTAGAAGATGGCCATTTCCGTGCCCATGCCGATGATCATGGTCATGCCCATCATGGCGGTGATGTTGAGATCCACGCCGCACAGCCATAGCGCGATGAACACCGCGGTGGCGGAGAACAGCGAGCAGCCCATCACCACCAGCGCCAGGCTGGGTCGGCCGTACAGGAACAGCAGCAGCACGAACTCCGCCACCAGGGCCATCAGGAACACCTTGCCCAGGCCGAGGAAAGCGATCTGCTGCTGCTGATAGAGGCCGCCGAGTTCGTAGCGCGTATCGGCATCGAGCATGCCCGGCCGCGCCAGCAGCTTCTTCACGTCGGCCACCGCCGCGCCCATGCCGCGGCCCTCGATGCGCGCGGTCACCGCCACCATCTGCTGCAGGTTCTCGCGCGAGATCTGCGGCTGGCCGTTCTCGGTGACGATGCTCGCCACGCGGCTCAGCGGAAACACGTGCCCGTCCGGCGCGCGCACCGGCAGCGCCAGCAACTGCGGCAGGCGCCACTGCATGGCATCGGGCATGCGGATGCGCACGCCCACGCTCTTGGTCTCCTGCGGCAGCTGCGTCGCCACCACGCCGGTCAGCGCGTTGTCGATCGCCTGCGTCACCGTGGCCACGGTCATGCCTTCCAGCGTGGCCTTGTCCGGGTCCACCCGCACGTTCAGCGCATCGCCGGCAAGCTGCACGCCGTCCTTGATCTCCACCACGCCGGGAATGTCGGCGATGGCCTTGGCCACGCGCTGCGCCTGCGGCACCAGCGTCTTCGGGTCGGCGGAATACAGCTTGATCTCGATCGGTTGCGGCACGGCGGTGAGGTCGCCGATCAGGTCTTCCATCAGCTGGGCCAGTTCCACTTCCACGCCAGGCACCTCGTGCTCGATGTGCTCGCGCACGTCGCTCATCACGTCCTCGGTGGAACGCTCATGTCCCGGTTTCAGGTGCACGAAAATATCGCCGTGATAGGACTGGCCCAGCTCGCCGCCCAGCCCCGTGCCCAAGCGGCGGGAGAACGTATCCACCTCCGGTGTGGCATGCAGGATGGCCTCCACCTGCGCCACCTGGCGCGCCGTTTCCGGCAGCGACGTGCCGGGCTTGGTGTAGTAGTCCATCACGAAGCCACTTTCGTCCACTGACGGCATGAAACCCGTGGCCACGTGCGTGTACGCCACGCCGCCCAGCGCCAGCAGCGGAATCACCACGGCCAGCAGCCACGCGGGACGGCGTGCGAACGCGTCGTACAGATGCGCGTGCGAGCGGGCCAGCAAGCCCTCGTGCGCCAGGCCCGGATCGTGCCAGCGGCGGAAATCCACCCAGCGCCGCAGCAGCGGCGGCACCACGAAGGCGCTCACCAGCCACGACACCGCCAGCGCGCACGCCATGGTGACCGACAAGGCCTTGGAGAACGCACCGGTGACGCCGCTGAGCAGGCCCAGCGGCACGAACACGATCAGCGTGGCCAGGCTCGAACCCGTCAGCGGCTGCATGAATTCGCGCGCCGCGGGCAACACCGCGGCGTCGCCGTCGTCGGCCGCGCCCGCACGTCGCGCGACGTGCTCGACCATCACGATCACGTCGTCGATCACCAGCCCTACCGCCGCCGCGATGCCGCCCAGCGTCATGATGTTCAGGCTCATGCCGAACACCTGCAGCAGCAACACGGTGACGGCCAGCGTCACCGGCACCACCAGCATGGCGATCAGCGTCACGCGCAGGTTGCGCAGGAACAGCAGCAGCACCGCCGCCGCCAGCAGCAGGCCGATCAGCACGGCGTCGCGCACGCTGTGCGCGGATTCCACCACCAGCTCGCTCTGGTCGTACCACGGCTTGAGCGTCACGCCCTTGGGCAGGCGGAAGCCGGCGAGCTTGTCGCGCACCTGCGCGGCGATCTGCACGGCGTTGCCGTCCGGCTGTTCGTAGACGTTGAACAGCACGGCGGGCTTGCCGTCCTCGCTCACCTTCACCCATTGCGGCACGTAACCGTCGTGCACGGTGGCGACGTCGGACAGGCGCACCCAGCCGTGCGCGTCGTTCTTCACGACGATGTTGCGGATGGCCTCCAGCCGCTGCAGCGAGTGGTCCGCCACCACGAGATAGAGCTGGTTGCGATCCTGCAGGCGCCCCACCGCTTCGAGCTGGTTCGCGCCGCTCACCGCCGTGGCGAGATCGTCCAGGCCCAGGCCGTACTGCGCGAGCTTGCGCGGATCGGCCTCCACCTCCACCTCGGCGGTTTCGCCGCCCTGCACGTCCACGCGAGCGAGCCCCGGCACCGACGCCAGCAGCGGCACGATCTGGTACTGCGCCAGGTCGCGCAGCGCCACCGGCGACAGCGTGTCCGACTGCAACGCATACGAGATGATCGGAAAGACCGTCGGGTCCATGCGGCGCACGTTGTACGTCGCGCCGGCGGGCAGGCTCGGCAGCACGCGCGCGATGGCCGAATCCACCTGCAAGGTGGACGCGATCATGTCGCGGCCCCAGCCGAAGTCCACGGAGATCTGCGCCGAGCCGCGCGTGGTCTCCGAACGCAGGCCGGCGACGCCCGGCACGGTGCGGATGGCTTCCTCCACCGGGCGCGTCAGCAGCAACGCGGTCTGGTCGGCGGGACGATCGCCCGCGTCGAGATCGACCACCACGCGCGGAAACGACACCTGCGGAAACAGCCCCACCGGCAGCGTGAACGAACTGGCCAGCCCCGCAATCGCCAATGCGAAGGCCACGATGACGATGGCACGCGCGTGCCGCGCCAGCAATGTCGGCAAACTCATGGCTTGGCCTGCTCCAAAGGCGCGCGCACGGCCATGCCGTCATCGAGCTGCGTGGCGCCTTCGGTCACCAGCGGCAGCTTCGCATCCAGCGCGCCGCTGGCCACCGTGACATCGCCCGCTTCGCCGAGCACCTTCACCGGCACGCTCTTCGCCTTGCCGTTCTCCACCTGGAAGACGTGGCGATCCTCTTCGTCGCCCTGCACCGCGTCGCGCGGCAACAGCCAGCCTTGCCACTGGCCGACCACGATGTCAGCGCGGAAACCTTCGCCGCCCACCAGCGCGCCCTCGGGCACGATCTCCACGTCGAGCTGATGCGTGTGCGGATTGAGCGCGCGCGCCACGCGGCGCACGGTGCCGTGCATGGCCTCGCCGCCATCGATGGGCACCAGCTCGGCCTTGGCGCCGACCTGCACGCGGCCCATCGCGTCGCGCTCCACGCCCGCCGTGACCACCAGGCCATCGCCACGCTGAAGCGTGAGCAGCGGCGCACCCGGCTGCAGGTTGTCGCCCTGCTGCGCGTCGACGGTGGCCGCGGTGCCGTCGAACGGCGCGGTCACCTCCACCGTCGGGTTGCGGCCCTGCTGCTGCACGAGAGCATCGAGGTTGGATTGCGCGTCGTGCAGCGCCTTCTCCGCCTGATCGAGCTGGTCGCGCGTGGCGAGCTGTTGCGCGAAGAGCTGCGCGGCATGCGCGCGTTGCGCCTCGGCCAGCCGTTGTGCCGTCACCGCCTGCTGGTAGGCCGCCACCGAGGCCGGCGCCAGCGCGAACGTGGCCAGTGACTGGCCGCGCTTGACCGACGCGCCGGCGGTCACGTTCCAGCGCAGCACGCGTCCCGCCGCCTGCACGCTCATCACCTGCGCAGCGTCGGCGGCGGGACCGGCGGTGCCGTAGGCCGGCACGGTGGCGGGCACGCTGCCCTGCCGCACCGGCACGGTGGTCACCGCGGCGCTCACGGCTGTGTTGTCGGGCGCTTCGCCGCCCGAGCAGGCGATCAGCGAACACGTCATCAAAAGGCACGCGGCAATAGCCGCTGCGTTCCATGGCTGTCGGGTGGTCATGGCGCCATCACATCCTGTTCAAGAGCGGTCGGCATGCCGCGGCCCACCAGCAGTTCCAGCGCGGCTTGCTGTTCGAGCATGGCCTGCTCGGTCGCCAATTGCGCCAGCTGCCGGTTGAGCGCGGCAACACGAAGATCGGTCACGTTGCGCACGTCCAGCAGGCCATCGCTCGCAGCCTGCGCGGCGTGCGCCGAGGCCTGCGCGGCATCTTGCGCGGCGGGCATGAGCGCCTGACGTTGCGCGTCCAGTTGTGCGTATTGCGCAAGCAGCGCGTCCACCTCGTCGCGCGAGGTGGCGAGGCGCGTGGTGTATTCCACGTGCAGTTGCTCGCGGGTGGCGCGGGCGATGGCCACGTTGTGCTGGTTGTGCTCGAACAGCGGCAGCGTGAAGGTCACCGCCGGCCCGCCGTTGCGCACCTTGCTGTTGTCCTGCGAGGCGTCATAGCCGATGGCCAGCGGCGGAAACTGCGCGAGCACGGCGGCGCGCAAAGTCGCTTCCTGCGCGCGATAACCCAGTTGCAGCGCCACCAGGTCGGGCCGGCGACGGCTCACGTCGTCGAATTGCCGGCGAATGGACGCGGCATCGACGCTGGCCGGCGGCAGATCCGGCGCCAGCGGCACCACCACGTCGGGCCTGAGGCCGAGCAGCGCGTCGAGCTGCTGGCGAAGATCCAGTTGGCGGCGTTGCAGATCGTGCAGCGCGGTGCGCGCATCGGCGGCAGCGGCGAGATCCGGCGCCACCGCGACACGCTCCATGTTTCCCGCGCTGACCGCACTCACGATGCGCGACTCGCGCTGCGCCAGCGCGTCCAGCGCCTGCTGCTGCAGGGCGATCTGGCGGTCGCCTTCGATCAGGTCGATCACCAGCAGGCGCGCCTTGCCCAGCACCTGCCACTGTTCCCACAGCAGGGTGGCGTCCACCTCGTCGGCCGTGGCCTGCGCCGCCTCGCGGCGCGGGCGCAGGGTAATCAGCGAGGTGATGTCCTGGCTGATCGACGCCGTCCACGCCGTGGCATCGCCCACCCCGGAAAGCAGGTAGCCCACGTTGCCGCCCACCACGGGATTGGGCAGCACGCCGTCCTGCCGGCGCTGCGCCTGCGCCGCCTGGCGACGCGCATGCTGGCTGCGCAGGTCCGGGTTATTCAACAGCACCAGGCGCTCGACCGCGGCCATATCCAGCGGCACCGCGGCCTGGTCATAGCCCTGCAGTTGCGACAGCGACGCGGCGGACGCGGCCTGCTCCGGCAGCGGCTTGGCGTGATAGGTGGCGCAGCCGGCAAGGCACGCGGCCAGCAGCGCGGCCACGACCTTGCCCGGGCGCGGGAACGGTTGCACAGGAGGCTTGGCAAGCGAAGGAAACACCGACGGTCCGTGCAGGGTTGGGGAAGCCCTACCCTACCGAAAGTCTCTTAGCGTTCACTTTGTAAAGGCGGGGGCCCTCGAAAGCTCGGTGGCGCCTGGCCTCCCTCGCGTCATTCCGGCGCAGGCCGGACTAGCGCGTAGCGCGAAGAACGCCCGAAGGGCGGCCCTGGAAGGGCGAGCAAAGCGAGTAATCCAGCGGCGGCAAGGTCAGGTCTTCGCGACTGCGCAGAATGCCTTTCCGTCATGCGCCGCGTCGCGAAAGCCGAATGTCACCGCTACTGGATTCCGGCCTGCGCCGGAATGACGGTGAGGGTGGGCGAAGGCTTCGGGTATCGGGCACGCCTGTCTTCGATCCCTAGTCCGCCCCCTAGCCCATGAGGGAAAAATATCACCCCCTCACGACACCCCCCCCCTGCTCAACGGAATCCGCACCGACACCCGCAGACCCCGCCCATACGGTGAATCCAGCAAGGCGATGGAAGCGTCATGCATCTGCGTGGCGCGCTGGACGATGGAAAGGCCCAGCCCGTAACCGTCGCCCCGGCTGCCGGCTTCGCGATGGAAACGCGCGAACACCGCCGCGCGCCGCTCGGGCGGAATGCCCTCGCCGTTGTCGATCACGTCGATCACGGCCTCGCCCTGCTCGCGCTGCACGATCAGCTTGACCTGGCCGCCGGCGGGCACGTGGCGCAAGGCGTTTTCCAGCAGGTTGCGCAGCAGGGCGGCCAGTGCCACTTCGTGGCCGCGCACGATCAGCGTGCCGTCGGCCAACGCCACGTCCAGTTCCACGTCCGAGTCGCCGATCAGCGGCGCCAGCTCCTCGATCACGGTGCGCGCTATCGCCAGCAGGTCCACGTCCACCAGCTGATCCGAGCGCGAGCTGGCTTCCAGGCGCGCCAGCGACAGCAGTTGCTCGACGCGGCGCGCCAGCGCGGCGAGGCTTTCGCGCGCGCCGGACAGAGCCACGTCGGCCTCGTGCGTATCGCGGCTGGCTTCGGCGTTCTCCAGGTTGATCATGGTGGAGGCGAGCGGCGTGCGCAGTTCGTGCGCCACGTCCGCGCTGAAGCGGCGCTCGCGCTCCAGCGCTTCCTCCAGCAGGGTGAACTGGCCGTTGAGCGCATCGAGCACCGGTTCCAGTTCGCGCGGTGCCTCGGCCACGTCCAGCGTGTCGCGGCTGCCGGGTTTGCGCGCGGAGAGTTTCTCCGCCAGCGCGTCGAGCGGCCGCAAGCCGCGACGCACGGCCCAGCCCACCAGCAGCGCCAGCACCGGCAAGGCAATCAGCGGCGCCAGGGCGTGCTCCACCCACAGCGCCACGGTGATGTCGCGGCGGCTGTCGTAGCGCTCGGCGGCGCGCACCACCATGCCGTCGTGCGTGGGCGGCAGGGTGAACAGCCGCCAGCGATAGCGGCCGAGCCGCACGTTCTGGAAGCCCGGATGCGCGGCGTCCGGCGGCGGCAGCATGGTCAGGTTGCCGGTGGCCATCAGGGCGCGTCCGCTGCGGTCGAACACCTGGAAGCCCACCTCGGACTCGTAGGTGTGGCCGCGCAGCACCACCTCCTGCGTGGACTTGGCGGCGATCGGCACCACCACGCCGTTCTCCGCCGTATGCCGTTGCAGGGCGGGCAGGCCGATCTCGTCGACCAGGGTCTGCAAGGTGCGCGCCGATTGGGCGAGGCGTCCATCGGAGAGCTCGTTCACCTCGTTGATGGTGCGCCGCATGCTGTAGATGCCCAGCGGCACCAGCACCAGCGCGATCACGCCGAGGATCAGCCAGCGCAGCCGCGCGCGCAGACTCGATCGGCTCACTTCGGATCCTGCGGGATCATGTAGCCGAAGCCGCGTACGTTGCGGATGGTCTCGAAGCTCAGCTTGCGGCGCAGCGCGTGCACCAGTACTTCCAGCGCGTTGTTGCCCACCACGTGGTCCAGCCCGTACAGCGAGTTTTCCAGGCTTTCGCGGCGCACCAGCTTGCCGGCGTTCTCCATCAGCGCCTGCAGCAGCGCGAACTCGCGGCGCGTGAGGTCCACCGGCTCGCCGCGAAAGCTCACTTCCGAAGTTCCCACGTCCAGGCTCAGCGCGCCGACCTCGATGCGGTTGACCGACAGCCCGCGCATGCGCCGCGTGAGCGAGCGGATGCGCGCGGCGAGTTCCTCGACGTGGAACGGCTTGGTCAGGTAATCGTCCGCGCCTGCGTCGAGCCCGTCCACGCGGGCGGACAGGTCATCGCGCGCCGTCATCACCAGCACCGGCGTTTCCACGTGCGCGCGGCGCGCCTCGGTCAGCACCTCGATGCCGTCGCGCCCGGGCAGGCCCAGGTCCAGCAACACCAGGTCGGCGGTGCGGTCGCGCATAGCGTTGAGCGCCGAACGGCCGTCGCGCAACCACGACACCGTGTAGCTCAGCCGCTCCAGTGCGCGCTGGATGGCCGATCCCAGCTGCGCGTCGTCTTCGACCAGAAGAATGTGCACCTGACGCTCCCTCGCCCATGCGGCGATGTTCGCCGGGATTATCCGACAGGACACTTAGGAAACACTTAAACGCCTGTCCGGCAAGGGCAAGGGCCGCCCGTCTCAGAAATTGAGACGGCCCGCGGGTGCAATGCCGTCCCCGGATGGAGCGCACGCATGAACGCCTTGCCCAACCCCTTGGCCCAACGCGCGGTGCGCGGCGATGGCGCGCTGGCCGCGCCCGCTTCCGGCGGCGATCAGCTGGCCCGGCGGCTGGCGAAGCGCTATGGCGACCGTATCACTGGCTCGTTCGTGCTGCCGGGGCGCGAGGGACAGTTCGCCGCCCTGCCCGGCGACATGCCGTCCGCGCTGGCGCAGGCGCTGCGTTCGCGCGGCATCGGCCAGCTCTATGCGCACCAGGCGCAGGCGTGGAACGCCACCGCCGCCGGCGAGCACGTGGTGATCGCCACGCCCACGGCCTCGGGCAAGTCGCTGTGCTACACGCTGCCGGTGATCAGCGCGGCGATTCGCCAGCGCGCCAAGGCGCTGTTCCTGTTTCCCACCAAGGCGCTGGCGCAGGACCAGGTGGCGGAGTTGCTGGAGCTCAACCAGGCGGGCGACCTGGGCGTGAAGGCCTTCACTTTCGACGGCGATACGCCGGGCGATGCGCGGCAGGCGATCCGCCTGCACGGTGACATCGTGGTGAGCAACCCGGACATGCTGCACCAGGCCATCCTGCCGCATCACACCAAGTGGGCGCAGTTCTTCGAGAACCTGCGCTACGTGGTGATCGACGAGGTGCATACCTATCGCGGCGTGTTCGGCTCGCACGTCGCCAACGTGCTGCGCCGGCTGCAGCGCGTGTGCGCGTTCTATGGCGTGTCGCCGCAGTTCATCCTGTGCTCGGCCACCATCGGCAACCCGGCGGAACATGCCAGCGCGCTGATCGAGCAGCCCGTCACCGCGATCACCGAGAGCGGCGCGCCGGTGGGCGAGAAGCACGTGCTGCTGTGGAATCCGCCGGTGGTGAACCCGGATCTGGGCCTGCGCGCTTCGGCGCGTTCGCAATCCAACCGCATCGCGCGCACGGCGATCCGCGCGGGCCTGAAGACGCTGGTGTTCGCGCAGTCACGCCTGATGGTGGAAGTGCTCACCAAGTACCTCAAGGACGTGTTCGACAACGACCCGCGCAAGCCGCCGCGCATCCGCGCGTATCGCGGCGGCTACCTGCCGACGGAACGCCGCGCGGCGGAACGCGAGATGCGCGCGGGGCAAGTCGATGGCATCGTCAGCACCTCCGCGCTGGAACTGGGCGTGGATATCGGCGCGCTCGACGTGGTGGTGCTCAACGGCTATCCCGGCAGCGTGGCCGCCACGTGGCAGCGCTTCGGGCGCGCGGGCCGCCGCCAGCAGGCGTCGCTGGGCGTGCTGGTGGCCAGCAGCGATCCGCTGGACCAGTATCTGGTGCGCCATCCGGAGTTCTTCCAGGGCGCGCCGCCGGAGCATGCGCGCATCGCGGCGGACCAGCCGCTGATCCTGCTCGATCACATCCGCTGCGCCGCGTTCGAGCTGCCCTTCAAGGACGGCGAACTGTTCGGCCCGCAGGACGCCACGCCGTGGCTGCAGGTGCTCGCCGAAGAAGGCGTGCTGCACCAGGAGGGCGAACGCTTCGAGTGGATCGCCGACAGCTATCCCGCCAACGCCGTGTCGCTGCGTTCCGTGGCGGATGGCAACTTCGTGGTGGTGGATCGCACCGACGGCCGGCAGACCATCGTGGCCGAGGTGGATTTCAGCGCCGCCTCGCTCACCTTGTACGAGGGCGCGATCCACATGATCCAGTCGGTGCCGTACCAGGTGGAACGGCTGGACTGGAACGGACGCAAGGCCTTCGTTACGCGCACCAATGTGGACTACTACACCGACGCCATCGACTACACCAAGCTGAAAGTGCTGGAAGCGTTCGACGGCTCGCCGGCGGGCGCGGGCAGCGCGCATCACGGCGAGGTGCACGTGGCGCGCCGCGTGGCCGGCTACAAGAAGATCCGCTACTACACGCACGAGAACATCGGCTACGGCCCGGTGAACCTGCCCGACCTGGAACTGCACACCACGGCCGTGTGGTGGCAGCTGCCGCAGCGCGCGCTGGAACAGGCGTTCGATCATCGGCAGGAAGCACTCGACGGTTTTCTCGCGGCCGCGCATGCGCTGCATATCGTGGCGACGGTGGCGGTGATGGCCGAGGCGCGCGACCTGCAGAAGGCCGTGGGCAGCGGCGACGGCGCATGGTTCGCCACGCCCGATGCCAACGGCCGAGCGCAGCTGCGCTCGGCCTTCGGCGAAGAAGGCGCGCCGATGCTGGGCCCGTTCATTCCCACGCTGTATCTCTACGACGCCTTCCCCGGCGGCGTCGGCCTGAGCGCGCCGCTGTTCGAGCGCCGCGAGGACCTGGTGCGCCTGGCGCGCGAACTGGTGCAGCGCTGCGATTGCCGCGCGGGCTGCCCCGCCTGCGTGGGCCCGGTGCTCGCCGTGGACGAGCAGAACGAACGCTCGCTGAAATCGCTCGCCACGCGCGTGCTCGACCTGATCGTCGCACTGTGAGCGCACTGGCCGACAAGCTGCGCGGCCTGCGCCGCCAGGCGGGCGTGCAGCCGCCCGCGCCTGCTCCCGTGCCGCCGCGAGCGCGCCCGGAGCTGCCGGACAACATCCGTCAGTTGCTAGGCATTCGCCAGCGCGCGAAAAGCTCGCCTCCACGCAAGGTCGCCGGCGAGCCCACGGCGGTGCCCGGCGAAACGATCGCGCCGGGCCTGCAGCTGTGCGAAGCGCGCACCGCGTGGCCGCCGATGCCGCCCGCGTTCCATGCCGCGTTCGCGCGCATCGACGCGGTGATCGACCCCGCGCGCCTGGTCCTGTTCGATACCGAAACCACCGGCCTCGCCGGCGGCACGGGCACGCGCGCCTTCATGATCGGCGTGGGCGACTGGCACGAAGGCGCGTTCCGCGAGCGCCAGCTGCTCATCACCACGCTGGCGGGCGAGGCGGCGATGCTCGACCACTTCGCGTCATGGCTGCGGCCGGACGCGGTGCTGGTGAGCTACAACGGCAAGTCGTACGACGCGCCGCTGCTGAAGACGCGCTTCCGCCTGCACCAGCGCGCCTGTCCGCTGGAAGGCCTGATGCATATCGACCTGCTGCATCCCGTGCGGCGGCGCTGGTGCGGCGCGTGGGAAAACTGCCGGCTCGCCACCGCCGAACGCCAGTTGCTGCAGGTGGTGCGCGAAGACGACCTGCCCGGCGCCGAGGCGCCCGCGGCATGGCTGGGCTTCCTGCGCGGCGGCTCGGCCGGGTCGCTGCACCGCGTGGCCCGGCACAACAGCCAGGATCTGCGCAGCCTCGGCGGCATCCTTCACCGGTTTGCGGCAGACGATGACGCATCGGCCTGCGTTTGAGCCGAACCCTCGTGCTAGGGATGCTCTGATCTATTCAACGTGGATGCCACCCGCGTTGAATAGATCAGAGCATCCCTAGCTTGCTTCGGCCCGATGGCCTCTTGTCCGGGCGACCTGTCCATGCTGCGATGTGCGCATGGCGCAACACTGCCGATAGATGCCGGGGAGCGGCGAGCATGCTGAAGGATTTCACCCAGACCGCCCTGCTGCTGATCACGGGCCTGTTTCCCATCATCAATCCCATCGGCTCGGCCTTCATCGTGCTGAGCATGATTCCCGGCACCTCGCCCGCGGAACGCACGGACCTGGCCTGGCGCATCACCATCAACAGCTTCGCCATCCTGCTGGTGTCGCTGGTGCTGGGCGCCTATGTGCTGACCTTCTTCGGCATTTCCATCCCGGTGCTGCGCGTGGCCGGCGGCATGATCATCGCCGTGGCGGGCTGGAACCTGCTGCAGAAGCCGGACGACGACGAGGCCAGCATGAAGGCGCAGGAGGTCAAGGGCCCCAGCCGCAGCGGCTCGCTGGCTTCCAAGGCGTTCTACCCGCTGACCCTGCCGCTGATGGTCGGTCCCGGTTCCATCTCGGTGGCGATCGCGCTGGGCACCAGTTCGCCGCGCGAGGGCCTGTCGGTGGCGCACTACCTTGGCGTGCTGGCGGCGCTGCTCGCGCTCAGCGCCAGCATCTATGCCTGCATGCGCTTCGCCGACACGCTGGAACGATGGCTGGGCGCGGCCGGCACCAAGATCGTGATGCGGCTGTTCGCGCTGGTCACCTTCTGCATCGGCATGCAGCTGTTGTGGCTGGGGCTTTCCGAGCTGCTGGGTTCGGTCAAGCCGAGCTGAGGGCTTGCTTCCTTACAATCCGCCCAACATTTCCTAGCCGTCATTCCGGCGCAGGCCGGAATCCAGTGACGGGAGCGGTCGGTTGTCGCGTGGCTTCAAAGCATTTGGCCCTTCCGCGTAAACCGCGCAACAAGGCCACTGGATTCCGGCCTGCGCCGGAATGACGAGTGGCGGAGTTGAAGGGTTTCGGGATCCAAGCTTTTGAAAAGGCTTTCACAGTGACGTCGTCAGCCGCGTCAGCCACTCCGGACTGACGGACAACACGAGAGCCTCGAAGCGGCGGTCGAGGCCGGTCAGCACCAGCACGCCGATCAGCACGAAGCACGCGCCCAATACCGACTTGGCGACGCCGCCCACCGACAGCAGCGCGCCGCGCATGCGCGTCATCGCCGCGCCGGACACGGTGCTCAGCACCAGCAACGGCAAGCCCGCGCCAAGGCCGAACAGCAGCATCAGCAAGGCGATCTGCGCGAGATTCCGCCCTTGCGCCGCCAGCGTGGTGGCCGCGCCCAGCGTCGGCCCGACGCATGGGCTCCATACCAGCCCCAGCAGCAGGCCGGTCAGGAATTGGCTGAGGCCGCCTTCGCCATGCACCGAACCCAGCGCCTGCTGGCCCGTGTTGCCCAGCCGTGCGGTGACGCGTGCAAACGCACGCTGCAAGGGCGGCACCAGCATCACGGCGCCGAACAGCACCATCATCGATGCGGCGATGCGGCGCAACGTCGCCGCGTCCAGCCCGATGGACGCACCCAGCGTCGCGATCACCGTGCCGGTGAAGGCGAACGACAGGCCCAGGCCCAGCGCCAGCATGGCCCCGCCCCAGCGGTGCCGCGACAGGGCCGACGCGAGCAGGATGGGCAAGATCGGCAACACGCACGGCGAGAGCAGCGTGGCCATGCCGGCGAGAAAGCCGAGCGCATAGGTGCCGACGCCGAAATCCATCAGAGCGCCTGCTCCAGCACCGCACGAATCGCGGCCTCCGAAGTCTGCCCGGTCGAACGCGTCACTTCATGGCCCTGCCTGAACACCACGAAGGTGGATTGCTGCGACACGCCGAGGGATTTCTCCAGCGCGGTTTCCTTGTCGAAGTCCGCGACGAAGATGGTCACGTCCTTGAAGTGGGCATCCTTCGACAGTCGATCCACGATGGGCTGCTGCGCGCGGCAGGTCGGGCACCAGTCCGCATGCAGGTAGACCACCACGGGCTTGCCCGCCGCGACCGCCTCCGTGTATTGCGCCTGGGTGAACGGAACCTCGGCGGCCGCCGCCTGGCCCGCCAGCGCGAGCCACAGCGTGGTGATGGCGAGGCGCAGGGTACTCGTCTTCATGGGAAGTCACTCCTGTACGTAACGATCAGTCGGCGACGGACGCATGCCGATGCGCGGCGCCACGGCGGAACCATCGCCGGAACGGATACCCAGCGCGCGCGCCACCAGCGTGTCCAGGCTGGCCTTGCCGGGGCCGCTGACCAGCAGCCAGAAGAAGATCAGGCTGTAGACGATCTCGTCCGCTTCCACGTAGTCGTCCAGGCTCATGAGGTTGGCCGATACCACCAGCGTCACCGCCACCGCCATGTTGATCAGCATGGGAATGCACACCAGCCGCGTGAACAGGCCGAGCATGATCAGCAGGCCGCCGACCAGTTCCGTCCATGCGGAAAGGCCCGCGCTGAACGCGGGAAACGGAATGCCCCAGCCAACGAAGCGCTGGGTGAAACCGTCCAGGTTGTGCACCTTGGCGATGCCGGTTTCCAGCCAGAAGTAGCCGAACACCACGCGCACCACGAGCGGGCCGATCCACTCGATGCGATGTAGCCATTCGAGCAGGCGCGATGCCTTGTCGGCGATGAACTGACGCATGACGGCATATCCGTGAAAGGAAAGTGCGGTGATGATGCGAAGCGCCACCGCGTGCCGCCATGGCTGTGCGTCCATGCTTTCTTGCCCGCCGTCCGATCCTGCGCGCGGCCTTTCAACGCCGGACGATCGGGCACAAATCGGGGACGCCCGGGGACAGCCGCCGGCCGCGCTCCTGTCGACAATGCCATCGTCGGCTCCCGCCTCGGACACGTGTCCAGCCCGACGTTCCGCTATCCGCGCCGCCACCGGCGGCCATCACCAGACAGGAGTGTTCCATGAAGACCAACAAGCTCAACGGTGCCGCCATGGCGATGATGGTTGCCGGCCTGTTCGCCGCTTCCGCCATGTCCGCCTCCGCCGCCGAGAAGACCACGGGCAGCAACGCCGCCGACACCGCCGCCGTGAAGTGCGTGAACTCGTCGTCCTGCAAGGGCCACGGCGCCTGCAAGCAGGCCACCAACGCCTGCAAGGGCCAGAACGCGTGCAAGGGCCAGGGCTTCACCATGCAGAAGAGCCAGGCCGATTGCGAAGCGGCCCAGGCCGCGGCCAAGCAGGCGTAAGACCTGCAGGCGGGGTTTCCACGCCGCGTGTGGAGGCCCCGCCAACCTTCGCCATGAAGACCATCAAGCAAGCTTCCCGCGAATTGCCGTATCTCGGCTTCGGCCTGGGCCTGCGCGTCGATCACTACGAAGCACTGCTCGACGAACCGGGCCAGGTGGAATGGCTGGAGATCGTCTCCGAAAACTACCTGGTGCCGGGCGGACGCCCGCTGCGCTGGCTGGAACGCTTCCGCGAACGTTTCCCGCTGGTGATGCACGGCGTGTCGATGTCCATCGGCGGCACCGATCCGCTCGACCTCGATTACCTCGATCAACTCGCCGCGCTGGCCCGCCATGTGCAGCCCGCGTGGATCTCCGATCACCTTTGCTGGACCGGTGTGGCCGGCGTGAACCTGCATGACCTGATGCCGCTCCCGTATACGGAGGAGGCGCTGGCCCACGTGGTGGACCGCGTGCGGCGCGTGCAGGACCGGCTGGGCCGGCGCATCCTGCTGGAGAACGTGTCCAGCTACATCAGCTTCGCGCAGTCGCAGCTGACCGAATGGGAATTCCTGGCCGCCGTCGCCGAGCGCGCGGACAGCCTGATCCTGCTGGACATCAACAACGTGCACGTCAGCGCGCACAACCATGGATTCTCCGCGCTGGATTACCTGGACGGCCTGCCGCCCGCTCGTGTGCAGCAGTTCCATCTCGCCGGACACGAACAAGGCGGCGCGCTGCTGATCGACACGCACGATGCGCCGGTGGTGGATGCCGTGTGGGATCTCTACCTGGAAGCCGTACGCCGCTTTGGCCGCGTGTCCACCATGATCGAGCGCGACGACCACATTCCCCCACTCGCCGAGCTACGCGCGGAGCTGGATCACGCACGCATGCTTGCCGATGCGCTGCTGCAGGAGGCTGCGTGAGCGACCTTCGCGGCTTGCAGCTGCAGCTGGCCGATGCGCTGCGCGCCTCTGCCGCGCCGCGCATCGCTTCGCTGCGTGGCGACGGCGTGGCCGACGAGGCGAGCCGGCTGGCGGTGTATCACCACGGCTATCGCCTGCGCTTGCGCGAGGCACTGGCGGTGGAGTTTCCCGGCCTGTCGCTGCTCGCCGGCCGCCGTTTCGCGGAGTTGCTGGACGGCTACGTGGCGGCGCATCCGTCGACGCACTTCAATATCCGCTGGCACGGCGCGGGGCTGGCCGCCTTTCTTGCCGCCACGCCGTCTTGGCGCGACCGCCCCGAACTGGCCGAAGCCGCAGGATTGGACTGGGCGATTTCCATCGCGTTCGACGCGGCGGATCAGGCGCCGATCGATGCCGACGCGCTCGCGCACATGGCCCCCGATGCGTGGGCCGCGATGCGGCTGCACCTGCTGCCGCATGCGCGGCTGCTGCGCGTGACATGCAATGTCGATGCGTTCCGCCGCGCGGCCGACCGTGGCACGCCGCGCCCGACACTGCGCCGCCTTGCGCAGGCCCGCCACCTGCTCGTGTGGCGGCCCGCGCTGGACGTGCGTTACCGGACGGTGGCCGCCGACGAACTCGCGGCCCTGCAAGGCGTGCTGGACGGCGCATGTTTCGGCACGCTGTGCGAACGCGCCGCCGAACGCCATGGCGCCGCGGCCGCCTTGCCCCGCATGGCGGCCCTGCTCGGGCGCTGGCTGGACGATGGCCTGATCGGGCGCATCGACGCGCCCTGACCCGGACGATGTAACCGCGGCCCATCCCACGGCGAAGGACCCAGGGAGACATTCGCCAGAGGGACGCCATGTACATCGAACCGAACCCGTCGCTGCCCCCGGGCCCGCGCCCGCCACTGGTGGAGCCGGCGCTGGAGTCGCTGCTCAACCGGTCGATGCTGCAGGTACAGGTGGTGGCCGAGCTGCATCGCTGCGGCACCTGGTTCGCCGATGCGCCACGGCACGACTGCGGCCTGTTCCATCTGGTCGGCGCCGGCGGGTGTTCGGTGGAATGCGACGAACTGGACGAGCCCATCGCGCTGGAAGCGGGCGACCTGGTGATCTTTCCGCATGGCACGCCGCATCGCCTGGGCGACACGGGCACCGCGGACACACCGGAGACCAGCCTGATCTGCGGCGAGTTCCGCTTCACCGGCGCGTCGCAGCACCCGCTCAGCCTGGCGCTGCCGTCCTGCATGGTGATCCATGCGTCCCGCGCCAGCACCACCTTCCGCCAGCTGGCCACCACCATGGCGGACGTGGTGCATGCCGACTGCGCCGGCCGCCACGTACTGCTCAACAAGCTGGCCGATGCCTTGTTCACGCTGGCCATCTGCGACTACTCGCGGCATACCGGCGAGCGGCAGGGCCTGTTTGCCTCGCTGGCCGATCCGCGCATCGCGCGCGTGCTGCAGGCGGTGCACGACCATCCCGGAAAGGCTTGGACCATGCAGTCCATGGCCGCGCTGGCCTGCATGTCGCGCTCCGCCTTCGCCGAGCGCTTCACCCAGCTGATGAAGCTGCCGCCCATCCAGTACCTCACCCAATGGCGCGTAAGCATGGCCGAGCAGATGCTGCGCGACCGCCAGCAATCCGTGGCGGGCATTGCCCAGCAACTGGGTTACAGCAGCGAGGCCGCCTTCCGCCGACTGTTCAAGCGCGTGAGCGGCGTATGCCCCGGCCGCGTGCGTGGCGAAGGCCTGCGCGCCGCCAGCATCAATTGAACGGCGCGCCCGCGCGGCCAAGCACTGGCGTCACCACGCCACGCGAGTAGACTCCCCCCGATCACCCGTGCCATCGATCTTCGCGCGCCGGGCTATTGGCGCGCGACCGCAGAGCGTCCCCTCGCCGCGAGGTACCTCCATGTTGATGCGTTGCGTAGCGTTTATCGGGTTGTTCGCGTGGACCATCGCGTCGCCGGCTGCGCCCGCAGCGGCAGCGGTGAAGGCGGATACGCCGAAAACGACATCCACCGGCACGCAATTCGTGGTGCCCGCTGAATGGGCCATCCACGTCGCCGGCAACAAGGTCACGCTGGACCCGCCCGAGGAGGGCTCGCAGGCGGTGCTGGTCGACGTGAAGGCGAGCACGCCCGACGAGGCCGTGACGCAAGCCTGGAAAGCCTATGCGCCCGCCAGGACCTGGCCGCTGCAGGTGGCGAGCGATGTCGCGCCGCGCGACGACTGGGACCAGATCCGCATCTACAACTACGAAACCTCGGCCAACGACAAGCGCAGCGTCACCGCCATCGCCTATCGCCATGACAGGCAGTACACGGTGCTGATCTACGACATGGCCAATGCCGTGGGCGAAAAGCGCGCCTCGCAGCTGCGCGCCATCTCCGACCGCCTGCTGCCCAAGGGCTACAAGCGCGAGAGCTTCGCGGGCAAGACGGCCCATCCGCTGGATGACGCGCGCGTCGACACGCTCAAGGCGTTCGTGGACAACGCGCGCAAGGCCTATGACGTGCCGGGCGTGGCGATCGGCCTGATCGACCACGGCAAGGTGGTATTCGCGGGCGGCTTCGGCGTGCGCGAGCTTGGCAAGCCCACGCCCATCGATGCCGACACGCTGTTCATGATCGCCTCCAACACCAAGGCGCTCACCACGCTGATGCTGGCGCGCGAAGTGGACCAGCAGCGGTTCACCTGGAACACACCGGTGGTGAAGGTGATGCCGTCGTTCAAGCTGGGCGATGCGGATACCACGCGGCAGGTACTGATCCGTCACCTGATCTGCGCCTGCACGGGCATGCCGCGGCAGGACATGGAGTGGGTGCTCAACAGCCGCGACGCCACGCCGGAAACGGTGATGAAGGCGCTCTCGGGCATGCAGCCCACCAGCCGGTTCGGCGAGCTGTTCCAGTATTCCAACCTGATGGCCGCCGCCGCGGGCTATATCGGCGGCCACGTGCTGTATCCCCAGCTGGAACTGGGCGCCGCCTACGACCTTGCCATGCAGAAGCAGGTGTTCGACCCGCTGGGCATGAAGATCACCACCTTCGACTACGACCGCGCCCTGCTCGGCAACCACGCCACGCCGCACGGCCTGGATGTGGACGGCCATACCGCCATCGCCGCCATGGGCATCAACGATTCCATCCGCGCGGCGCGACCCGCCGGCGCGGCGTGGAGTTCGGTGAGCGACATGCTGCGCTACGTGCGCATGGAACTGGCCGACGGCCTGCTGCCGGACGGCAGCCGCTACGTATCCAGAGAGGCCCTGCTCGAACGGCGCAAGCCCAACGTGGCGCTGGGCACCACCGCCACCTACGGCATGGGCCTGATGGTGGACCGCACCTGGGGCATCCCCGTGGTGCATCACGGCGGCGACCTTGCCGGTTTCCACTCCGACATGATCTGGCTGCCGGAGCAGGACGTGGGCGCGGTGATCCTGACCAACGCGGACGCCGGCGTATTCATTCGCGGCCCGTTCCAGCGCCGCCTGCTCGAGGTGCTGTTCGACGGCAAGCCGCAGGCGCAGGGCGACGTCGACGCGGGCGTGAAGCGGCTGAAGGCGGAGATCGCCGCCGTGCGCAAGCGCCTGGTGGTGCCGGCCGATCCCGCGGAGGCAGCGAAGCTGGCGGAGAACTACCGCAACCCCGCCGTGGGCAGTATCCAGGTGGACCGCAGCGGCAAGAGCACCGTGTTCAACTTTGGCGCGTGGCGCAGCGAAGTGGCCTCGCGCAAGAACGACGACGGCTCCGTCTCCTTCATCACCATATCGCCGGGCTCGGACGGCTACGAGTTCGTGGTGTCGGGCACGGCGGACAACCGCAAGCTGGTGCTGCGCGACGAGCAGCACGAATACGTCTACGACGAGGTGAGGTAGGCCATGAACGGAACAGGCAGGGCGTGCTTGCGTGTCGCACCTCTCGCCACCGCACTGGCGGGCCCGGCGGCGATGGCCGGCGCGCAGCACCTGCCGCCGCTGCCGGTGGACAGCACGCTGGTGCGCGACTACCGCTGCCAGGGCGGCGCATCGCTGCACGTCACCTACTACAACCGCCAGGGCGGACAGAGCTTCGCGCAGCTGACGGTGAAGGGTCAGCCGATGCTGTTCGTGGATACGCTGGCCGCCTCGGGCGTGCGCTACGTCGCCGGCCCCTACGTGTGGTGGACCAAGGGCGACGGTGGCGATCTCTACGACCAGACCGCCGGCCCGGACGCGGCGCCGATCCTCGCCGGATGCACGTCCGCTTCACGCCAGCGCTGACGTTTTCCTCATCACGCTGAACCGTCCACGCCCGTTCCTTCAGCTACCTGAGCAGCTTGCTGCGTCGCATGATGACGCGGCAAATTCTCTCGCCCATGCTCTCGCCGCACGCAGGAACCTACCGCCCGTCGGCTTGATCGCATGATCCTGCCAACCATGTAAGTCCCTGCGTCGGGCCGTGCTGGGGAGCACGGTTACCTACATACATAACGACATGGGGAAGGGAATGAATTGCCGTCGCTCTCGGGGTTTTGCCGCACGTTCCATCGGGGCCAGGCGCCCGCTCGCCATCGCCTGCATCGCCGCCCTGCTCGCCGCCACCGGTATGCCGGCGCTGGCCCAGCAGACGCAGGACCAGCCGACCGCCACCACGCCGCCGAACGCCAAGGCCGCGCCGACCACGGCGAAACCGGCCAAGCCTGAGGAAAAACCGGCGCCCAAGTCCGAGAACCGGGCGACCAATCTCGACGCCATCGTGGTCACCGGCATCGCCGGCAGTATCGAGAACGCGCTCAAGACCAAGGAAAACGCCAACAACATCGTCGAGGCGATCTCCGCCGAGGACATCGGCAAGCTGCCCGACGCCAGCATCGCCGAGAGCCTGGCGCGCCTGCCCGGCCTGGCTACGCAGCGCGTGGACGGCCGCGCGGACCAGATCTCCATCCGCGGCCTGTCGCCCGACTTCGCCGGCACCACGCTCAATGGCCGCGAGCAGGCGACCATCGGCGAAAACCGCGGCGTGGAGTTCGACCAGTACCCGGCCGAGCTGATCAGCGGCGCGGTGGTCTACAAGACGCCCGACGCCAGCCTGATCGGCCAGGGCCTGTCCGGCACGATGGACCTGCACACGCTGCATCCGCTGGACCTGCCCAACCGCGCCATCGCCGCCAACCTGCGCGGCGAGTACACCACCAACGGCAAGCAGAACCCCGGCACGGACACGGGCAACCTGGGCCATCGCGCCAGCTTCTCGTACGTGGACCAGTTCCTCGACCACACACTGGGCCTGGCCGTGGGCTTCGCGCAGCTCGATTCGCCCATCCAGGAAAAGCAGTACCAGGCCTGGTGGTGGAGCAAGGACAACGGCCCCGGCAGCATCGAGGACGCATGGGGCGGCCCGCACACGCCAGGCATGCCGGACAACGTGATCTCGCAGGAAGGCATGCAGCTGCGCGCGCAATCGGAAAACCAGCTGCGCAACGGCCTGATGGCCGTGCTGGAGTGGGCGCCGAACGACTGGTACCACGGCACGCTGGATACGTACTACTCCACCTTCAACGAGAAGAAGTACACCAACGGCGTGCAGTGGGCGAGCGGCCCTTACGACAATGCGGGTGCCGCCGTGTACAGCAACGTGGGCACGGTGCCCGCGTCGCCGTATCCCATCGTCACCACCGGCAGCATCGCCAACATCCGCCCGATCCTGCAGAACGAGTACACCAAGGAACACGACAAGCTGTTCTCGGTGGGTTGGAACAACCAGTTCACCTTCGGCAACGGCTGGGAGGCGATGGCGGATCTCTCGTATTCCAGCGCCAAGAAGGACCTGCACGACGCCTACCTGTTCGCCGGCATTCCGAACCAGGGCACGACCGGCGTGCAGTTCGCCACGCCGCAGAATTACGGCTTTCCGAACTTCCAGACCGGCGCGAACCTGGCCGACCCGTCGGCGATCCAGTTCACCGACCCGGACGACTACGGCTACAACGGCCGCCAGGAATTCGACCACCAGGACGACCACATCAAGGCGATCCGCCTGCAGGTGTCGCACCCGGTGGGTTGGATCTTCAGCACGGTCGACGTGGGCGTGAACTACTCCGACCGCAAGAAGACCAAGTCGGCCGACGTCGAGTTCGCCTGGCTCAACGGCAACGGCTCCAGCGGCAGCGCCTACGACCCGGCCTATAGCGTGCCCGTGAACCCGGCGTTCCTCTACGGCTCGACCAACATCGACTACGGCGGCATCGGCCGCATCCTCAACTACAACGTGCTGGGCGCGCTGGCCAACCAGTTCTACCTCACCTCGGGCAACAAGCAGAACGACTGGGCGCGCAATTATTCGGTCGAGGAAAAGGTGCCGGTCGGCTACGTGAAGTTCAACATCGACACGATGCTGGGCGACATCCCCTTGCGCGGCAACGCGGGCGTGCAGTTCGTGCATACCGACCAGTCGTCGGTCGCGCTGCAGACCAATGGCGACAACCTGGTGGCGCCGATCAGCGGTGGCACGACATACAACAACGTGCTGCCCAGCCTCAACCTGATCGCGACGATCGGCGACAAGCAGTACCTGCGCTTCGGCCTGGCCAAGACCATGGCGCGCGGCCGCATCGACGACGAGAAGGTGGCGACCTCCGCCAGCCTCAACCAGGTGGAGAGCGGCCCTGCCGCCGGGCAATACCTGTGGTCGGGCAGCGGCGGCAACCCCAACCTCAAGCCGTACGTCGCGGTGGGCACGGACCTGTCCTGGGAAAAATATTTCGGCAAGGCCAGCTATGTGGCGGTCGCGGTGTTCAACAAGAACCTGTTGAACTACATCTACAACCAGACCGTGCTCAACTACGACTTCTCCAAGTACACCAACGACGACCCGACGCACCCGCCCAGCAGCAACATCGGCTCCTTCACCACGCCGGAAAACGGCACCGGCGGCCGCATGGAAGGCCTGGAGCTGTCCGGCTCGCTGGAAGGCGGCCTGGTGTCGCGCTGGCTGGACGGCTTCGGCATGCAGGGCAATTTCTCGCTGACCAACAGCTCCGTGCCGGTGAGTTCGGTGACCTCGATTCCCGGCGCGCCGTCCACCCTGCCCGGCCTGTCGCGCAAGGTCGCCAACCTCACGCTGTACTACGAGAAGTACGGCTGGTCGTTCCGCATCACCGAACGCTATCGTTCCTCGTTCACCGGCGAAGCGGTCGCGCTGTTCGACCAGCTGGGCTACCAGAAGGTGCTGGCGGACAAGCAGACGGATTTCCAGGCGGGCTACGCGTTCACGCAAGGCAGCTGGAACGGCCTGTCGGTGCTGCTGCAGGTCTACAACCTCACCAACTCGCCCTACAAGACGCAACAGATCTCCAGCCTGCCCGACAACGAGCAGATCGCCCGTCCGCTGGACTACAACACCTGGGGCCGCACGGTGATGTTCGGACTCAACTACAAGCTCTGATCCACGACGATCCGAGCATCCCATCAACGCACAAGGACGTGACATGCGCCGTAGCGCAGCCCTGATCGGCACGACGCTGGCCATCGCGAGCGCGATGGCCAGCGCACAGCAACGCACCGAAGTACCCACCGTCTACGAGGCCGGCCACTTCTACGCCACGCCGGTGCTGGCCGACGGCACGCGCCTGCGGCTGCTGGTGGATACCGGCGGAGGCGGCGGTGCCGGCTGGTTCGTGCTGCAGCGATCCACCGTGGCGCGCCTGCATCTGGCGACCGCCGATTGCACGGTGGATGGCGAGGCGCTGCACACCGTGGCCAGCCTCAGCTATCGCGAAGGCCATGCCTTGCCGGCAAGCAACGCCACGCCCTGCCCTGGCCCCGCGCTGATCATCCCGGGCTGGCAACCCGAGGGCGATGATGGGCAGCTTGGCGCGGGCTACCTGCCGCGCCATGTGTGGACGTTCGATTACCCGGCGCAGAAGCTGTGGCTGGAATCCGCAAGCTGGCAGGCCACACCGGACATGCACCGCGTGGAACTCGGCATGCTCCGCACGGAGAAGGGCGAGCCGCAGACCGGTTTCCTGCGCATTTCCGTGCAGGTGGACGGCGAAACGATCGACCTGCTGCTGGATACCGGCGCCACTGCGCATCCCACCGAGGCCGGCAAGATCGCGGGCACGCCCGTCACCGCCAGCGGCATCGGCGTGGCTTCGTACATCACGCGCACACAGCTCGAGCGTTGGCATCGCGCGCATCCCGACTGGCGCGTGGTGGAGAAAGGCGACGATCTGCTGCCCTCGCAAGGCGCCACGCGGCTGATCGAAGTGCCGCGCCTGGTCGTGGCCGGCTGGGAACTCGGCCCGGTCTGGTTCACCGAGCGGCCCGATGCGAACTTCGCGAACAGGCCGGGCCATGTCGGCAGCTTCGTCGACCGGCCCATCCAGGGCGCGCTGGGCGCCAACGTGTTCCGGCATTTCCGCATGACGCTCGACTATCCCAACGCAACGGCATGGTTCGCCTGCGCCTCGGGCTGCCGCGTAGTGCCCACACCCTGACGGTGATGACTGATGGCATAGCCGGCCCGCAACGGTTTTCCGGCGGGATCGGGGTGGCTATGCTTCGGTGATCATCCGACGGAGCGCAGCCATGCGCGAGCTTTATCCAGAGATCGAGCCCTACCGCACCGAACGCCTGCGCGTGGACGATATCCACGAGCTGCATGTGGAGGAGTGCGGCAACCCGAACGGCCTGCCAGTGGTGTTCCTGCACGGCGGGCCGGGCTCGGGCCTGTCGCCGTATCACCGGCGTTTCTTCGATCCCGCGCGCTATCGCATCGTGCTGTTCGACCAGCGCGGCGCAGGCCGCTCGACGCCGCATGCCGAACTGCGCAACAACACCACCGCGCACCTGGTGCAGGACATCGAGACGATCCGCGAACACCTGGGCATCGAGCGCTGGGTGGTGTTCGGCGGCTCGTGGGGCTCCACGCTGGCGCTGGCCTATGCGCAGGCGCATCCGGAACGCGTGCTCGGCCTGGTGCTGCGCGGCATCTTCCTCGGCCGTCCCGCCGAACTGCGCTGGTTCAACGAACTCGACGGCGGCGCGCGCTGGATCTTTCCCGAGCGGTGGGCGCACTACGAGGCGCACATTCCCGAGAACGAGCGCGACCACATGGTGGATGCGTACTGGCGCCGCCTCGACAGCGACGACGAAGCCGTGCGCGTGGCCGCCGCCATGGCGTGGAGCGCGTGGGAAGGCGGCAGCACCACGCTGCTGCACGATCCGGATGAACCAGGCATCTTCGAAGACCCTCATGCCGCCGTCAGCGTGGCGCGCACCGAGGCGTACTACTTCCGCCACCAGGTGTTCCTGGAACCGGACCAGTTGCTGCGCGACGTCGGCCGCATCCGCCACATCCCGGCCACCATCGTGCACGGCCGCTACGACGTGATCTGCCCGGTGAAGAACGCCTACGACCTGGCCACGGCGTGGCCGGAAGCGGCCTTCCATATCGTGCTCGCGGGACACAGCGCGGCCGACCCGGCCATTGTCGACGTGCTGATCAACGCCACCGACGCGCTGGCCGACCGCTACGTGTAGTGCGCGACGCGCCTGTCCGGGTGGCGAGCCGGTCGTCTGGACGGCCATGCCACGCGGCGGAGCGCGACGACGCTGGCCACTTTCACCCCCTTGCGGCCAAACCGCCGCTGCGGTTTGATGCAGCCATGGGCGAGCGCTTCCCCATCATCGCGCCGCCTGCATGCTGCAATACCTTCTGCGTAGCGCCACGCGCCTGCGCATGAGCCGGCCGGGTCCCGCGATCCGGCCGGTAGTGTGTGTATGGCTTTAAAGCAACACAACTGGGAGGGTGACATGGAAAGCAGCAAAGTGCGTTCGTCGCGATGGATCGCCATCGCTGCGTGTCTTCTCTTGAGCGCCTTCGTCGGCGCGATGCCGGCGGCGCATGCCGGCGAGAATGCGGTGAGGCTGGATTTCGAGGCATCGCCCTATGCCGACTTCCTGTTCTACCTGCTGCACCGGGACAACCGTAACTTCCCCGACCTGCGTGCATCCGTGCCCATGGACGACGTGAAGACGCTCAACACCGGCGCCTTCCTTCCCGCCTATGCGATGGCCTCGGATGTGCGCAGCTATGCCGATCTCTATAAGTTGGCCTACACCTACGACGACAGCAAGGTGCTGATCGATACGCTCAAGCAGGGCGAATGGCATTTCCCCGCCTTCATGACGTACTGGCGGCAGCAGATGGAACCCAGGGAGCAGGCCACGATCGCCAGCTGGAAAGCGGAGGAGGCCAAGGGCCGCCACGTGGAGCGGCTGGAAGCGCTGACCCGCATGCGCTTTTCCTATGCCTCGGTGAAGGTGGCGGTGATCGCGCTCGGCCCGCTCGGTACGAACATGCAGAATCCGCCGATCATGTTCGCGACCATGCAGGACGCGAACCTGCCCGCCGTGATCGGCTACGAAGGCACGCACATGATGATGAGCGCGCACAACGCGGACTGGAAACGCCGCAAGAACGCCAGCCAGGCGATTGCGCTGATCTCCGCGCGCGGCGGCACGGCCTACGACATCGAGGAAGCCCTGAGCCTGCTGATGGCGGCGAAGCTGCCCGCGTCCTACGACGAAGCGAGCGACCTACCATCGCACGACGAGGGGGATACGCCGCGCCGCGAACTGCTACGCGCGATGGAACGCGACTGGGATCGCTACCACGCGAACACGTCGATGACCGCGGCGGACTTCGCCATCGACGAAACCCTGCGCACCTTCGGCGCGGGCGGCGTCGCGAAGAACCCGTAGGGCATCGCGCGGAACGGGCGCCCGCCCCATGGCGGAGCCCGTTCCGGACTGATCCGATGGAACGCCCCGCCCGCAACGCCTACCGTGGAGCGCTTTTGCCCACGGTGCGCCGCGTGTCCACTGACTACCTCATCTGCCCCCACTGCACCATCGAGGTCCGCAAGGGCTGCAAGGCGTGCCGTGGCTGCCACGCGCGCATCGGCTACGGGCCGCCGTGGCCGTGGCTGGCGGCGGCGCTGGCGCCGTCGATCTGGGTGGCCATGACGGCGCACCGGTTCTTCTACGACTCCTTCCTCGTGTCGTTCGCCATGGGCGGCGTGCTGTTCGGCGGCCTGTGGGTCGTGCTCGACATGGTGTACGAGGATCGCGTGGTGTTCCGGCGCCAGCCATCCTGAAGGCCGGCGCCGCAGGCTGGAAACTCAGGCCACCGCGTTCTGCCGGCCCGCGCGCTCGCGGTATTCCTGGCACATCCGTTCCACCAGCGCGCGATGGTCGGGCAGATCCTGCAGCGCCTGCGATGCCGCGAGCTGGATGTTGCGAAATTCCTGCCGCGCTTCTTCCATGCGCGGATAGGCGCTGCGCATGGCGCTGATGTCGGTCTTGAACTCCATGCCGTACAGCACGTACTGCCAGCTCGACACCAGGAACATTTCCAGGTCGCTGATGAAATCCAGCCGGTGCGGCGGACGATGCTTCCACTGCGCGAGCTTGTCCTGCAGCGTGGCGGGAATGCTGGCCGCGTCGGTGTTGTCGATCCAGAAGGCCGAGTCGCGGCGCTGGCTCAGGCAGTAGTGCATCTTGATGAAGTCGATGATGCGGTCGTAGCGCGCGATCATCATCTCGTTGAAATGCCGCGCGGCGCGTTCCATCTCGTCGGTGTCGCTGGGCAGCAGGTGGGTCAGCAGATACGTGGCCAGTTCGATCAGCGCGATGCCGGTGGATTCCAGCGGCTCGACGAACCCGCCCGCCAGCCCTACGGCGACGCAGTTCCTGCGCCAGTGCTCCGGCCGGTAGCCCGTCTCGAACTTGATGTGCATGGCCTTGAGGCCCTCGGCGGCGGCGCCAAGGTAGCCACGGAACACCTGCTCCGCGCGCTCGTCGGACGTGTGCCGCGACGAATACACGTAGCCCACGCCACGCCGCTTCTGCAGGCCGATGTCCCAGATCCATCCCGCCTCCTGTGCGGTGGAGATGGTGTAGGAGGGAATGGGCGTATCGGCTTTCTCGTACGGCACCTGCATGGCCACGGCGCGGTCGGCGAACAGCACGTCGGCGCGACTCTTGAACGGCGACTGCATCACGTTGCCGATCAGCAGACCACGCAGGCCGGTGCAATCCACGTACAGATCGGCGGTGAGCTCGCCCAGTTCCCTGGTCACCACGCGCGCGATGGCGCCGTGCTCGTCCAGTTCGGTGCGCTCCACCGTCGCCACATGGCGCTTGACGCCGAGCGCTTCCTGCCCATGCTCGGCGAGCACGCGCGCGAAGCATGCGGCGTCGAAGTGGAAGGCATGGTTCATCGGGCCCTGGTAGTCGGGATCCTTGAAACGCTTGGGGCCACGGCCATGATCGACCAGCGCGGTCTGCATCGACACCGCATCAGCGAACGGCATGCCTTCCGGCGCGGCGCCCAGCAGCCAGTACGGCAGCAGTTCCGGTCCGCCGGGCCGCTGGCTGGGTGCATTGAACGGGTGGAAGAAATGATCCGCGCCCGGCGTGCCGGGCGGCCGCACCCAATGGCGATAGTGGATGCCCTGCTTGTACGTGGCGGTCGCGCCGACCAGGAAACGGCGCTCGTCCAATCCGATGGCCGCCAACGTGCCGCGGATGGAAGGAAAGGTCGCCTCGCCCACGCCGAGCAGGCCGATGTCCGGCGATTCCACCAGATGCACCTGCACGCCCTGCGGATCGCGCGCGTTCACCGCCTTGGCGAGATAGCAGGCGGCGAGCCAGCCGGCCGTGCCGCCACCGACGATCAGCACCTTCTTCAGACGAGCCATGATGTTTCCCTGCCGGCATGCAACGCAGGGGCTTGCATGAAAGAACTGCCGGGCCGCCCCACGCGGACCCGGCAAAGACGCCATTCAAGGGGAGGAACGGCGACGCCCTCCGGAGCATCGCCTGCAGAACGGCAAACCGCGGGCGGCGCGAACGTCATGGGGCGCCGCCCCTTGTTCATCAGAACCACACACCGAGCTGCACGCCGTAGGTGCGTGGCGCGAGGTACTGCGACACGTACTGCAGCGAGCCGTCCGACATCAGGAAGCGGCCGGCGCTGGTGCGGATCTTGTCATCGGACACGTTCTGCACGTACGCGTTGACCCACCACTTGTCGCCCGGCTCGGTATAGCGCAGCGAGATGTCGCCACGCGTGTACGCCTTCTGCTGGTCGCCCGAGCCCAGGTTGAAGTAGCTCAGCCATTGCGTGCTCTGGTACTGCGCGCTCAGGCGCGGCGTGAGGCGTCCGCCATTGGAGAGATGGAAATCGTGCTCGTAAATGGCGGTGAGCGACACGTTGGGCGCATGCGGCAGGTCGTTGCCGGTGACGTTCATGCAGTTGGCGAGATTCGACGCGGGCGGACAGGCCGGCAAGCCCTGGTAGTCGTTGCTGCCCGCATAGATGAGCGTGCCGAGTTCCTTCTTCGGAATGGCGGAGAACACCAGGTCCAGACGGTCGTCCTTCTGCTGGTACGCCAGCTCCGATTCGATACCGAGCACCTTCGTGCTGCCGCCGACATTGGAGAAGCCCAGGCCATGGTTGCCATCGGGATAGACGATGGGCGCCGACAGCTGGAAGTTCTTGAAGTCTTCGTAATAGATGGCCGAGTTCCACGTCATGTGGCCATCGAGGAAGGTGAACTTGCTGCCGATTTCATAGTTGGTCAGCGTTTCGGGCTGGTACAGCGTGCCCGCATCCTGCGTGCCGCCGGACTTGTAGCCGGTGGAGACGCTGGCATACAGCAGGCCGTTGGAGCCCACGTCCGTATCCAGGCGCACCAGCCAGGTCGGCTTGCTCTTGCTGTAGCGCGCGGTGTTCCGCTGCGAAATGGTGAAGCCGTTGGACGGATCCGGATAGACGCCCGGCGAGATCGGCACCTGCGGCACGGTCGGGTCATAGTCCCAGCCCCAGTTGATGCCGCCCTTGTTTTCCTTGGTGTCGTGCGACCAGCGCGCACCGCCGGTGAGGCGCCAATGGTCGCTGATGTGCCAGGTGGCCTGGCCGAACAGCGCATACGACTCCACCGTTTCCTTGGGCTGGATGAAGGAGCCCTGCCAGTTCACCGAACCGTACTGGGTGCCGTTCATGATGGGAATGTCGAAGCGGATGTTGTTGTCTTCGTACCCGTAGTACGCACCCACGATCCAGTCCACCAGCTGCGGGCCGCTGGACTTCAGGTCCACTTCCTGGCTCCAGCTCTTGTAGTTGGAGTAGTTGGTGCGGTCGTCCTGGTACACGCCGCCGGTGGTGAAGCTGGTGGGCACGGCGACGCCGACATCCTGGTCGAAATCGCTCTTGCCCGAGTAGCGGTTGTAGCCGGCGATGTAGCTCAGCTGCATGCCGTCGTTGATCTGCCAGTCCATGCGGCTGCGCAGCGTCTTGGAGGTGCGGTCCAGGTACGGCGCGGTGTCGATCAGCGCGGACCAGAAATCCTGGCCCTGGCGCGGCGTCTGCATCAGGCTCAGGTCCGGCGTGCCGCGATCGAGGAAATATTCGTACGAGAGGTTCCACTTGAACGAATCGCTGGGTTGCCACAGCGCGCTCACGCGCGCGGCGGACTGATCCTGCGAGTTGTACTTCTTGCCGCCCTGCACGTACTGGTCGGCATTGATCGGCTGGAACTTCGCCGGATCGCCGCCGGAAGCGAGATACGCCTGTTGCTGCTGCGCCACGCTCGGCAGCTCGCTCGACGGGTTCTGGTAATCCACATAGCCGTCGTGCTGCTCGTGCACCATCGCCACGCGCATGGCGAAGGTGTCGCTGATGGGCAGGTTCACCGCGGCGCGCGCGCCCATCTGGTTGTAGTTGCCCGCTTCCACCTGCGCATTGCCGTAGAAGCCGGCGCCGATATCCGGTTTGGCCGTCTGAAAGCTGATGGCGCCCGCAGTGGAGTTGCGGCCCCACAGCGTGCCCTGCGGGCCGCGCAGCACTTCCACGCCGTCCATGTCCAGCAGCAGGCCGGAGGCGGCTTCGGCGCGCGGCGCGTACACGCCGTCGACGAAGGTGGCTACTTCCGGGTCCGCGTATTCGGTCTTGGCGCTGTCGTTGCCGATGCCGCGCAGGGTCAGCGTGACCACGCCATGATCGCCCTGGCTCGTGCCCTGCAGGCCCGGCACGAGCTTGGTCAGGTCCTGCACGGTCATCACACGCTCCTTGTCGAGCGTGTCGGGCGTGATGGCGCTCACCGCCACCGGGGTTTTCTGCAGCGGTGTCTCGCGCTTGGTCGCGGTCACCGAAATGGCGTCGAGCTGCTTGACCTTCTTGTCGGCGGGCGGCGCGGGATTCTGCGAAGGCGCGCTCTGCGGCGCGGCATCCTGATCCGCGGCGAGCACCACGCCCGGGGCAAGGACTAGGGACATGGCGATATACAACGCCGAATAGCGCAACTTCATCTGGCTTCCCCTCAATTCAAATCGGATTGTTGTGGGTCACCGCCCTCGACGGCGACTGGCTGATGTCATCCCCCGATGACAGCGCTGTCATTCACAGCCATGACAGCGCTGTCATGGCGATCATAGAACGGTTCTTCGGCAGAAGCTTGACGCGCGGCAGCAAGGCATGTGCTCTCCCTCAACCCCTGCTGCAACTGGCTTTGCCCGACCGCGAACGACATCTTCGCGGCCATTTTTGATGCAAGAGCAAATGGACGTTCAGCCATCCATTGCCCGTAACCACTGACGCACCCTTTCCTTTCGACTACTTCGTGGACGGGAAAAGGCTTACTGCTCGTTCCACTCCCATCCGGCTCGAAACCAAGCCCTTCATCACTTGACGCAATCGACCACACGGTCGACATCGGTGCCCAGCGCGACGCGGGAGATCGCGATGTCCGCGCCCTTGCCGGCACTCCACGCGAACGGCTGATCGATGTGGTGCATGTCCGCGCCCGCGGCGCGGAAACATTTCAGCGGCACGCCTACGCGCACCCATTGCCCGGCCGCCAGCGTCGACAGGGTCTTGCCCAGCGACACGCGTCCCTGGCAAGCCTTGCCGCAGCCCATGGCGATCCATGCATCCTGCGTGGGCAGCGCATCGACGCGCAGCGTCGTCACCAGCAGCACGTCGCCATTGGTTTCGCGATCCAGGTCCAGCGGCGCGCGCGCATGGATGGCGAGCTGCGCGTTGCCTGCGTTCCAGGTGAAACGTCGCGCGTCTTCCTGCGCCTTGTAGTCCAGCGCCGCCATATGCAGGCTGCCGTCCGGCGTGGTGGCCGGCGATACGTCGCCGGTGATGGCCGCGCCCTTCGCATCCACCAGGGTGAAGGCATAGCCATGCACGGCCTTGCCGCGATCGAGATAGTTGCCCACCGGAATCTGCTCGCCGGTGATGCCCGACACTTCCGGCAGCGGGCGCACGGTCGCGTGGTCGGCATAGCTCAGGCCATAACCCAGCGGAAACTGCGGCGCGCCCTGCCCCACCACCGCGGTGCTGGGCCACGCATACGCGAGCTTGCCGTGGAAGTCGTGGGCGATGCCGCCGTCGCGCTTGCGCAGCAGCACGTCCGCCACGCCGCCGCCTTCGCTGCCAGGCAGCCACGCCGCGACGAACGCGTCGGCCGCGTTGATCTCGCGATTCATCCACAGCGGCCGTCCGCTCAGGAATACCGCCACCACGGGAATGCCCTGCCCGCGCAGATGACGGATGAGTTCGAGGTCGTGATCGTCGCCGGGACGGAACAGCAGATTGGGAATATCGCCCTGGAATTCCGCATACGGATCCTCGCCGAATACCACCACGGCGACGTCGGGCTTCGCGGTGAAATGGCCGTCCGTTTCGATCTCGGCCGAACCGCCGGCCGCCTTCACCTGCTCGACGATGCCGGCGCCGATGGACTGCGCGCCGGGGAAATCCGCGTTCTTCAGCCCCGTGCCCTGCCAGTTGAGCGTCCAGCCGCCGCTCTGGCGCGAGATATTGTCCGCGCCCTCGCCCGCGATCAGGATGCGCCTGCGCGGATCGAGCGGCAGCAGGCCGTTGTTGTTCTTCAGCAGCACCAGCGATTCGCGCACCGCGCGACGCGCGATGGCGCGATGCGCCGGGCTGCCGACGATCTCGTTCGCCTTCTGCACGATGGGCTGCGTGGACGGCGCACCCGCCTCGAACAGGCCCGCGCGGAATTTCACGCGCAGGATGCGCGCCACGGCGTCATCCAGCCGCGCCATCGGGATCGCGCCGGACTTCACCTCGGCCAGCGTGTGTTCGTAGAGACCACGCCAGCTGTCGGGCGCCATCAGCATATCGAGCCCGGCGTTGTACGCCGTGGGGCAATCCTCGTTGGTGCAGCCGGGCACCTGGCCGTGCGCGTTCCAGTCGCCCACCACCAGGCCCTGGAAATCCATGCGCTGCTTGAGCACGTCGGTGATGAGGGCCTTGTCGCCGGTGATCTTGCGGCCGTTCCAGCTGGAGAACGAGGCCATGATCACCTGCACGCCGGCATCGATGGCGGGCACGTAGCCCGCCGCGTGGATGTCGCGCAGCGCGGCCTCGGTGATCTGCGCGTCGCCCTGATCCTTGCCGTTGTGCGTGCCGCCGTCCGCGAGGAAATGCTTGGCGGAGGCCAGCACGTGCGCGCCATCCAGGAACTGCGGCGTGCCGACCTTGCCCTGCAGTCCCTCGATCATCGCGGTGGCGTACTGCGCGACGATCTTCGGGTCCTGCGAGTAGCCTTCGTACGAGCGGCCCCAGCGCACGTCCTGCGGCACGGCGAGCGTGGGCGCGAAGCTCCAGTTGATGCCGGTGGCGCGCACTTCGGCCGCGGTCGCCTCGCCGATCTCGCGGATCAGCTCCGGATCGTGCGCGTTGCCGAGCGCGGAGTTCTGCGGAAACAGCGTGGCGCCCACCACGTTGTTGTGGCCATGCACCGCGTCGATGCCGAACAGCAGCGGGATCGGCGGGTGATCACCGTTGGTTTCCATCGCGGCGCGATAGAACGCCTCCGATGCGGCCTTCCACTCGTCCACCGTGGCGGTCACCGTGCCATGCGGCTTGGAGTTGCCGCCGGCGAGGATCGCGCCGAGGTGGTACTTGCGCACGTCGTCCGGCGTCACGCTGAGGATGTCGGCCTGCACCAGCTGGCCGACCTTTTCCTCCACTGTCATCTTCGCCATCAGCGCCGAGACGCGGGTTTCCAGTGCGTTATCCCTGGGGAACGGCCAGGTGGCGCGCGGCCATGTATCGGGGTGCACGGGCGACGCATCGTCCGCCAGCGCGACACCGGCGACGGCGCAGGCGAGCGCGAGGGAAAGAACGGTCGGAACACGGCGCAAACGGCGAACGGAAGCCAGCACGGCTTTCTCCATCAGGCAGGAGCCGGCTCCCCCTTGGAGCCGGACGCCGCCGAGACTGACAGAAATGACAGCGCTGTCAATTTGCGACGCAACACGCCCGAGACGGGCCATTCCAGTGACCAGTTGGACGAATAAATCGCGTTAATTCAATGGATTGCCGCAGAAGATGCACGCGGGCGACGCCCGCTCGCCCTCAAGGCGCCCGTGACGTCGATTCCCGCAACTGCAGCGCGTACGGCACCTGCACCAGCAGGCCGGTCCCACGGCCACGCAGCAGTTCCATCAACTGCAGCGCCGCGAGCTTGCCCATCTCGCGGCTGGGCTGGCGCACGGTGGTGAGCGGGGGCCACAGCTGCGTGGCGAGCGGCGTGTCGTCGAAGCCGCAGACGGAGAGATCGCGCGGCACTTTCAGGCCGCGCTCGTTCGCTGCCCACATCACGCCGGCAGCCATGTCGTCGTTCGCGGCGAAGATCGCCGTGGGCAGCTCGGGCAGCGCGAACAGTTCGCGCGCCGCGATGACGCCGGAGCCGAAGGTGAATTCGCCCTGCACCACGTACTGCGGATCGAACGGCAGGCCCACCGCCGCCAGTGCGTCCTTGTAGCCCGCCATGCGCCAGCGGCTGGCGCCGTGGTTGGCGATGCCCACGATGTGGGCGATGTGCCGGTGCCCCAGTTCCACCAGGTGCGTCACCAGCGCCTTGGCCGCCTGCTGTTCGTCCATGCACACGCCGATGGCGCCGCCGTGCTGCACCGGCGAAATGCTGGAGTACGGCACGCCGTGTTCCTTCAGGCGTTGCAGCAGCGGGGCGAAATCGGTGAGCGGCGGCGTCATGATCACGCCGTCGATGTGGTGGTCGAACACCAGTGCATCGACGCGGCGGATGAAGTCCTGACCGCGCATGCGCAGCGGGCACGCCATCATGCTGTAGCGGTGCGCGTCGCAGGCGTCGAGCACGCCGTCCTGCACTTCGGCCAGGTAGGTGGACGCCGGGTTGTCGTTGTTGTCGTAGAGCATCGCCACCAGGAACGACCGGCTTCCCGCCAGCCCGCGCGCCGCGGGGCTGGGCCGGTAATTCATCGATTCCATCGCCGCCAGCACTTTCTGGCGGGTGGATTCCTTGACCGAGGGCTCTTCGTTGAGAACGCGGGAAACTGTCTTGGGGGACACGCCCGTCGCACGTGCTACGTCTTCGAGGCGGACCCGCATAGTGACTCCCGACTGCAAGCTGCTGCGGGACCAATATGCCTTTTGCCCGAGCCGGTTTACAAGAACCGGCGGCGCGCCGGCCGAAAACCTTGCGGCCGGCGGCCCGACAGCCCCTTGCAAGGGCTGACCGGCCGCCGGCCTGCGCGGCGCTGCTCAGCGGTCGCGAACCACTTCGGCGGGCGCCGCGTCGCCGGCCTTCTGCGCCAGCGGCAGCGCATCCTCGACCAGGTGCACCAGGAAGCGGCCCGGCTGCTCCTGCATCATCATGTGCGCGGAGTCGGCGAAGATCACCAGCCGCTTGGACGGCGCCTGCAGGTCGTCGAACCACTTTTCCGCGGTTTCGTGCGGCGTGGTGTAGTCGTGCGCGCCGACGTAGACGAGCACCGGGCAATCGAAATGCGTGGTGTGGTCGAAGTCCACGTCCAGCAGCGCATCGAGCAGGTGATGCAGCGAGAACAGGCTGCCCTTGTCGATGGCGTCCAGGTCTTCGCGGGTGTAGTCGGGCGAGAGTTCTTCCGCGTCCACGTCGAACTGGTAGTCCTTGCGTCCCCAGGCGAGGCCGCCGTAATACATCTCCCACTGGCCGCGCACGCCGATGCGCTCGGGCGTGAGCTTGGCGGTGCCAGGATACGGGCCGATGCCTTCCAGTGCGGCGATGGCCTTGGTGTTGCCCTCGGCCCTGGCGCGGCCCAGCGCATAGTTGTAGCCGATGGCTTCGTTGCGCCGGCCGTTCACCACCTGGCCCGCCGAGATGTACGCGTAGAACCAGTCCGGATGCTTCTGCGCCAGGTGCACGCCAAGCGCCGTGCCCCACGAATGCCCCAGCAGGAAGATCTTCTGCTTGTGGTAGTGCTCGCGCAGGTATTGGGCGACCTGTGCGGCGTCGTCGGTCATGGTCTCCACGTTCATGCCGGGCGCCATCGCCGCTTCGCTGTTCGCGCGATAGGTCTTGCCCGCGCCGCGCTGGTCCCACTGCACGACGGTGAAGTAGTCCTCCCACGCGCTCTGGAAGGTGTAGCCCTCGGGCATGGCGGGCGCGGCCGGGCCGCCGTGCAGGAACAGCAGGATGGGATTGCGCCGATCCTTGCCGCGCACGGAGATCCACTGGTCGATGCCGTTGATGTGCAGCTTGATCTTCTCGTTGATGCCTTGCGACGGAAGGATCATGCGGTTGCTGTCGAGGATGCGGCGCACTTCGTCGCGCGAGATCATCGACTTGTCCGGCGTGGCCGCCACCGTGGCCGGCTTGGCGGGCGCTTCGTCGGCATGGGCGTGGCCCGCGGCGAAACCGGCGGCAAGAAACAACGAGACGAACGCGGACGTGCGCAAGATATTCAAGACAGCTCTCCTGTGTGTGTCCGTGGAGCCCCTCTGCTCCAGCGGATGTTGTATGCGCGCCTACATTCCGATGCGGCGCCGCTGCGATGGAGAGAGCAAGCGGCGTGCCAGCCCCGCGCTGCAGCGCGGAAGCCCGCCGGATCAGTGACTTGCGCCTGATGGCGTGCAACCGGCCGGGCGTCCGCGGACAAAGGCGCGGACGTCCGCCCTGTCCGCGCGCCCCGCCCCTTCACCCATGAGACATCCATTTTGCCGCACACTGGCCGACCTCTTTGCATGCCCAGGTCGTTCACGTGCGAGTCGCTCATCCCACGCATCGTTCCACTTTTTCGCTACGCCCGGCGCTGTGCGCCTTCGTCATGTTGCTGGGCGGCGCCGCGAGCACGCAGGCCGATGCACAGGGTTCGCCGCGCAACGCCGCGCCAGCGGCGAATGGCGGCCAGCTCGCCGTGCAGGTGAATGACGACCGCATCACGCTGTCCGTGGCCAAGGTGCCGCAGGTGTACCTGTACGGCACTATCGACGCGGACGCGGCGCAGCGCGTGGGCGCGATGATCCAGTCGCGCAAGATCCCGCCCAACAGCGACATCTATCTCAACTCGCCCGGCGGTGACCTCGCGGCGGGCATGGCGTTGGGGCGCCTGTTCCGCGCAGGCAACATGACCACGCACCTGGGCTCGCCGCGACGCACCGCGACGCAGCCGATCTTCCCGAAGGCCTCGCAATGCGTGGATGCCTGCGCCTACGCCTATGCCGGCGGACTGTTCCGCTGGGCGCCCACGGGCAGCGACCGCTTCGGTGCGCAGCCTGTGAGCGGCAACCCTTCCGCGAGTGCGGCCAGCGCGTATCTGAAGGACATGGGCGTGAATCCGCAGGTGTTCGGCAGCGCACCCAGCAGCGAAGTGACCTGGCTGGATGCGGAGCAGATGCGCAAGGATGGCCTGGCCAACAACGGCCGCCTCACGCCCACCGCGGTCTACGGCCCGGCGAACGGCGGCACCTCGCTCACGCTCACGCAGCAGGCGCGCGATGGCGAGCATCGACTGATCCTTCAATGCCGTCCCGATGGCCTGTCCATCACCGCCAATTACGCCATTGGCGCGGACCGCGCGCGGCAAATGGTGGCACGCGCCACGCATTCGTATTTCGAGGTCAACGACAAGCCCGTCGCCGAGGACAACCACGCGAACATCGCCACCGTGGGCCAGTCGGTGGTGTTCACCCAGAGCATTCCGCTTGCGCAACTGAGCCAGCTGCCGTCCGCTTATCTCATGGCCGCGTGGCTGGCCGACCGCGGCGGCAACGTGCGTTACGGCTTCTGGATGGAAATGGAACCGGTACGCAACGAGTTGCGCAGCTTCAGCAACGGCTGCCAGCAGATGGCCAAACAGACCGCCGCCGCCCGGAGCTGAGCGCCTTCGCGCCGACCATGCCGCATGGCATGTGACGACGCATCGCGCGCAGTGGCAACCTCGCTGCCGTGTATTCGGGGCACGGCGCGAGCCGCGCCTCGATCCTCCACTGAACGACGAGGTGCATCATGTGGAAGACGATGGCGGCGGCATCCCTGGCCCTGGCCTGCCTTGCGCTGCCGGCGCACGGCCAGACGCCGGAACGAACGGTGAGCGGCACGACCGTCACCTCGACCCATGACCCGACGCTGCGCATCGACCTGCCCGCCTCGGCGCGGTACGTAGGCGCGGATCGCTGGCTGCTGCTGGGCTTCGACGATTGCGAGATGCACCTGTTCGTGGATGCCGACGCCGACAAACACATCCAGCGCCTGTACTGGGTGCAGTTCGAAGCCTATATCCCCGAACGTCCCGAGCTGCATCACGACTACTCGGCCTCACGCCGCGTCACCATCGACGGACTGGATTTCTACCTCGACACCTGGGTGCAGGACGCCAGCCAGCCCGCCGAGAAGGATTCCGACGGCGACCACCAGCGGCGCCTGCTCGCCGCCAAGGGCTATACGCGACCGGCGAATGGCATGTACGTGCGGCTGGTCCACCTGCCCGATGCGCAGAAGCGCAAGGAGCTGATGGTGATCTACGGCGAAGACCTCGCGCCCACGGGCTACACCGCTGCGCAGCTTGGCGAGCATGGCGAGGCGCATGGGCGCTGGACGGGGATCGAGAAGGGGTTGATCGAGCGGGCGCGGGAGCGGGTGTCGTTTCGGCCCCTGAGTCAACACTGAGACCTCAGTTTGCTCGTCATTCCCGCGAAGGCGGGAATGACGATCCATGAGGCTTGACGCAAGCAACTCGCGCCCGGCTCTTAGAACCGGTTCAAAATCTCGCATGACCACCTATATCCCTCACCGTCATTCCGGCGCAGGCCGGAATCCAGTAACGGGGATGATCGGTCATCGCGTGACATCTAAGTCATTGGTGCTTCCGCGAAAACCGCACATAGAAGTCACTGGATTCCGACCTTCGCCGGAATGACGGTGAGGGGATGGGATACTGACGCGAGATTTTGGAGAGCCTCTTACTGCGCCCTCTCACCACCCGGATGCGACACGAACTTCGGCGGCGTCGCCTCGTTGGCGAACTGCCACGCGCTGAGATACGCCAGCTTGAGGATCTTCGCCATCTTCGGGTAATCGATCTTTTCCGCCGTGTCGCTCGGATGGTGGTAGTCCGGATGGAATCCGGTGAACCACCAGAAGGCCGGCACGTTGTGCAGCACGAATGGGAACTGGTCGGAGCGGAAGAACACGTTCAGCGCGTACTCGTGGTCGAAGCGGTCATCCAGCGTGAGGCCCACGTCCGCATTCGCCTTGGCCACGGTGCGCTGGTAGTCCGGGCTGTACGCCGCGCCGATCAGGTTGAGGCGGTTGCTGGTGTCGGCCGGGATGTCGATCAGTCCGTCAGTCTGCGGGCTGGGCTTCTCGTCGCGGCCGATCATGTCGAAGTTGATCATCGCGCGCGTGGTGTCCAGCGGACGCAGCGGATGCGCGGCCAGGTAGTACGCGCCGAGCAGGCCGCGCTCTTCCGCCGCGAACACGGCGAACAGGATCGAGCGCCTGGGCTTGGCGGGATTGGCCGCGAACGCGCGCGCCAGCGTCACCACGCCCACTGTGCCAGAGGCATTGTCGTCGGCGCCGTGCCAGATCTTGTCGCCGGCCTGGCCGTCATGGTCGTGATGCGCGCTGATGATGATGGTTTCCGGCGCCAGCTTCGGATCGCTGCCTTCGATCAGGCCCACCGCATTCCAGGTGGTCGCCTCGCGGCGCGTGCTGTTCTTCAGGTGCAGGCTGATGGCGGTGTCCGGCAGCGGCTGCGAACGCGGCTTCAGGTCGCTGTCGATGCCCGACTGCAGCGCGAGCGGCGTGCTGCCACTGGTGGCCAGCAAGGCGTTCGCCACGTCGGCGGAGATGATCATGCTGGGGATGTGCAGCGGATTGTCTGCCAGCGCCTGCGCGGGAATCGGGTTGGCCGCGTGCTCGGCATGATGGCCGATGCGCGTGCGCACTTCCTGCGCGGAAGGATGGTTGTGCGAAGGCTCGGGCGCCATCAGCACGGCGACGGCGCCGTGCTCCTGCGCGTTCAACACCTTCACGTAACCGGTGGCATAGCGCGTGTTGCCGGTGCCGTTGAAGATGGACTTGGGGTCCTTCTCCTGCGGCTCGTGGTCGAACACCACCACTACCTTACCCTTCACGTCGAGGCCGGCGTAGTCGTCGTAGCCCAGCTCCGGCGCGGTGATGCCGTAGCCGGCGAACACCACGGGCGCGGAGACATCCTGGTCGGTGGGAAACGCGCCGGACACGTCCGGATCCTTCCACTCGGTGTCCTTGCCCTTGCGCTTGAGCACCAGGCGCGTGGCCTTGGCGTCGGGACGGTACTCGATCAGCGGCACGGCCTGCAGGAAGCTGGGCCTGCCCTCGGCATCCGTCGCGGCGGGCTTGAGCCCGGCCTTGTCGAACTCCGAGGCGATCCACTGCACGGCCGCGTCATCGCCCGGCTGCAGCGAGAGCCGGCCCTGCAGCGCGTCGGAGGCAAGGAAGCTGATGTCGGCATGCAGGTCGCGCTCGCGGATCTGCGCCAGGCCGGGCTGCTCGGTGGCGGGAACCGCCGCGAGCGCGGCGGTGGTGAAGGTCGCGGCGAGCGCGAAGGCAAGGAACCTGCGGGGCATGGACACTCCGTTGGGCGCGGACGGCTGGCCGTCCGTGGGGTTGGGTCGCCCGAGCGTGCCACGCGGGTCTCGATCGTTCAAATCCGACCATCGTCGCGCCGGCTCCCGCAAAGCGGCGATAGCTCGCAAAATTTCACGTAAAACAGCTTGGCAGGGAGCGAGTCGGGCGCTTATAGCCAGTTTGTAGACAATCGACCCGGACGCGTCGCCGCCGGGCGCGGGGAGCCAGAGGATCTCATGATGAAGCCGATCACCGTTCGCAGCCTGTACGGGCACGTCATGCACGAGCTCGGGCAGCGCATCGTCAGCGGCAAGGTGAAGCCCGGCGAGATCCTGCCGCGCGAGGAATCCCTGGCCGAAAGCCTGCAGGTCAGCCGCA
>NZ_QICJ01000017.1 GCF_003201105.1 Dyella sp. AtDHG13
CCGAGGCAAACTACTACCGGCAACTCGCCAGTCAGGCAGCCACCGTGGAGGCCTGACTTAAACCAAACAGCCTCCACGGAACACGGGGCGGTTCAGAATCCATCTTGTTATCAAGACGATAAAAATCACAGGGGCAACTGAAAAACAGTGGCATCCTGACTAGCTACCCCCTTTCTCACCAGCCGCACGATCCTCCCGTCGACCGACACACGTCCTAACTTCAGCCGTTTCGCTGCTTTGAGCGAGGGCAACGCCAAGGAAACCAGGATGTCCTTTCCCCATAAACGCCCCGCCCTGCACGGCGACACCACCACCCACGGCGGCTCCATCGAGGCGACCGGCCGTTTCAAGATCAACGGCCGCCGCGTGGCCCTTATCAATGACATCGTGCACTGCCCTCGCTGTGGCGCCACCACGATCAACCAGGGTGACGAGGGATTGCGTGGCGGTGCCAAGGTGGCGCTACATGGAGCGACTACCTCTTGCGGCGCCACGGTTATCTCAAGCCTGTCCCCTTAACCTGGGCGGCCGTTCCGGACGTGAGCCATCCTGCGGGCGGCTCGCCAGTCCGATGCGAGCTACCTTGCGCGGAACGCCCCTGCAGCAGTGGCCCTGGCCGTGTTTCCAGAGGATGATGGCCGCCTTGCGCAACCATCGTCTTCTCGCCAGGCCTGCGCCGCACCGCACGACAGAGGCATGGTTCGGCTGAAACCCAGCGAACAATGACAACGTTGTCATTCGATGCGCTTTGCCAAATGAAACAAGGATTTGGCGCTGGCCGCCAAGCGCACGAATTGGCACCATCGCCGCAGTCCATTGTCTCGCCGCAATACACTGTATTAAAAGCTCTTTTTGACCGACATCGGGCGCCAGCCGGGAGCTCTCCAGGCACTGGCGCGGTGCAACATGAAACGGCGCTATGGGGGGCATAGCGGCCAATGGCGGCTGCACGCCCCGATGGCTCATGTGTGTCAAAATTTGACAACGTTATGCTTAGCGTCGATAACACGCCTATCACCTCCTCGCCCCATGGGGAAAGAGGGAGGGCTTACGGGGGAGTCGGACCTCTCGGGGTCCATCGTTCAGCGGCTATCCGCGGGGAGTAAAGTTCATCCATGTCTGCCACCACGCTTGCCGCCGGCGAGTCGCGCTCTTCCAGCATCGTGCCGATGCTCATCATCGGCGTGCTGTTCTTCATCTTCGGCTTCGTCACCTGGCTCAACGGCCCGCTGATCACCTTCGTGAAGCTCGCCTTCAACGTGGATGACGTGTCGGCGTTCCTGGTGCCGCTGGTGTTCTACTTCTCGTATTTCTTCCTGGCCATTCCCTCCTCCAGCGTGCTTCGCCGCACGGGCATGAAGAAGGGCATGGGCCTGGGCCTGTTCGTGATGGCGATAGGCGCGGTGCTGTTCGGCCAGTTCGTGAGCATGCGCATCTTCTACCCGGCGCTGGTCGGCCTGTTCGTGATCGGCGCGGGCCTGGCGCTGCTGCAGACGGCTTCCAACCCGTACATCAGCATCCTCGGCCCGATCGACAGCGCCGCGCAGCGCATCGCCTTCATGGGCATCTGCAACAAGGTGGCCGGCGCGCTGGCGCCGTTCGTGTTCGGCGCGCTGGTGCTCAGCGGCATCGATACCTTCGACCAGCAGGTGAAGGCCGCGGCGACGCCGGAAGCGAAGGACGCCCTGCTCAACGCCTTTGCCGCGAAGATCCACATGCCGTACATGATCATGGCCGGCCTGCTGGTGGTGCTGGCGATCTGGGTGGTCCGCTCGCCGCTGCCGGAGATCAAGCCGGCCGGCGCCAATGCCGAGTCGGACATCGGCCACGGCAAGGGCGGCATCTTCAGCTTCCCGCACCTGTGGCTGGGCGTGCTGTGCCTGTTCCTCTACGTGGGCGTGGAAGTGATGGCGGGCGACGCCATCGGCACCTACGGCCAGGGCTTTGGCCTGCCGCTGGACGAGACCAAGCATTTCACCTCGTACACGCTGATCGCCATGCTCGCGGGCTATCTCGCCGGGCTGGTGCTGATTCCGCGCTTCATCTCGCAGCAGAGCTACCTCGCCGTGTCGGCGGTGCTGGGCGTGCTGTTCACGCTGGGCGCGTATGTCACCACCGGGCATACCTCGGTGGGTTTCGTCGCCGCGCTGGGCTTTGCCAACGCGATGATGTGGCCGGCGATCTTCCCGCTGGCCATTCACGGACTGGGCCGGCTCACCGAGCGCGGCTCGGCGCTGCTGATCATGGCCATCGTGGGCGGCGCCCTGGTGCCCCAGCTGTTCGTGCATCTGAAACAGCACTTCAACTTCCAGCTGGTATTCATGGCGCTGATGGTGCCCTGCTATCTGTACATCCTCTACTACGGCTTGAGGGGGCACCGCGTCGGCCAGCACGCGCACTGAGCCCGGTGGCGCGCAGGCCGCGCCGCCCGCAGGGTCAGGCCCGCTGGGCTACGATGCCGCTACTTCCCGTATTGCCGGAGTTTTCACGTTGCGCAACCCCACCATCAAGGACGTCGCCAAGCGTTCGGGCGTTTCGCTCAAGACCGTCTCGCGCGTGATCAACCGCGAGGCCTCGGTGCGCGCCGACACGCGCGAGAAGGTCGAGCGCGCGATCGAGGCCTTGGGCTACCAGCCCAACCCTTCCGCGCGCGGCCTGCGCAGCACGCACGCCTATGCCATCGGCCTGGTGTACGACAACCCGAACGCGCACTACGTGATCAGCATGCAGGACGGCGTGCTGTCCGCCTGCCGCGAGCGCGGCTTCGGCCTGCTGATCCACCCTTGCGATTCCACCTCGCCTGACCTGGCCGCGGAACTGTGCGCGCTGGTCGAACGCAACCGCCTCGCCGGCCTGGTGCTGGCGCCGCCGATGTCCGAACAGGCCGAGCTGATCAACACGCTGACCGACAACGACATCAGCTTCGTGCGCATCATTTCCTCGCGCGAGGATCCGCACGACGGCGCGCCGTGCGTCTACATCGACGACCGCAGCGCCGCGTATGCGATCACCGAGCACCTGATCCAGATGGGCCACAAGCGCATCGGCTTCCTGTGGGGCGAACCGCACCACCGCTCCAGCCCGGAGCGCTACCAGGGCTACGCCGACGCGCTGCGCGACTACGGCCTGCCGCTGGACAAGAAGCTGGTGCTGCCGGGCCGCTATGCGTTCGACGACGGTTTCCGCGGCGCGCGCAAACTGCTGGCGCTGAAGGACCCGCCCACGGCGATCTTCGGCAGCAACGACGAAATCGCCGCCGGCGTGCTCGCCGCCGCGCGCTCCAGCGGGCTGGATGTGCCGTGGAATCTTTCCATCGCCGGTTTCGAGGACAGCCCGTTCTCCAAGCAGGCGTGGCCCGCGCTCACCACCGCACGCCAGTCCACCAGCGACATCGGCCGCCACGCGGCGCTGCAGCTGATGGCCGAACTGCAACGCAAGGCCGGCGCGGCCGTCGAGCTGCCGCACAGCGAATGTTTCGTACCCGAACTGGTCGTGCGTGGCTCCACCGCGCCGCCGCAAACCCCGACGCCACGCAAGGGCTGAGGCTGCGCCTCGACCCGAGCGGTGTGCGCCCACACGCATGCCAAGAGACAGACGATGAAGGAAGCAAGCGACACCCTGATGTACCGCGAGGCCCATGAAGCGGCCGCCGTGGTCGAGCGCCAGCTGCGCGAGAACGCGCAGATCCTCAAGACGCTCGGCGAGCAGCTGCGGGCCAGGCCGCCACGCTTCATCGTCACCTGCGCACGCGGCAGTTCCGATCATGCCGCCGCTTACGCGAAGTACGTCTTCGAGACGCGCCTGGGCCTGATCACGGCCTCGGCTTCGCCCTCCATCTCGTCCATCTACGACGCCGACCTGCACCTGGACGGCGCGCTGTTCATCGCCATCTCGCAGTCGGGCAAGAGCCCGGACCTGCTGCGCAGCGCGCAGGCCGCCAAGGATGCCGGCGCGCGCGTGGTGGCGCTGGTGAACGTGGAGGATTCCCCGCTGGCGCAGATGGCCGACACCTTCGTGCCGCTGCGCGCGGGCCCGGAACTCAGCGTGGCCGCCACCAAGAGCTACCTCGCCACGCTTGCCGCCGTGCTGCAGCTCACCGCGCACTGGGGCGACGACGCCGAACTGCACGGCATCGTCGAACGCCTGCCGGAAGATCTGCGCCGTGGCTGGGACTGCGACTGGAGCCCGATGGTCGAGGGCCTGACCAAGGCGAGCAGCCTGTTCGTGGTCGGTCGCGGCTACGGTTTCGGCGCGGCGCTGGAAGCCGCGCTCAAGCTCAAGGAAACCTGCGGACTGCACGCCGAGGCCTTCAGCGCCGCTGAAGTGAAGCACGGCCCGATGGCGATCGTGGGCGAGGGTTTTCCCGTGCTGTTCTTCGCCCAGGGCGATGGCACGCAGGACAACACCATCGCCGTGGCGAACGAATTCCGCGCACGCGGCGCGCGCGTGTTCATTGCCGCGCCGGGCAACCATGATCCGGACAAGCTGCCGCTGCCCGACGGCGTGTCGCCGATGGTGACGCCGCTGCTGGCCGTGCAGAGCTTCTATCGCGCCGCCAGCGAACTGTCGCTGGCGCGCGGCTACGACCCGGACGTGCCGCCGCACCTGCGCAAGGTCACGGAGACGATGTGATGACCACGCCCCTCACCGCACTCATCAACGGTCGCGTACTCACCGACCACGGCCCGCAGGCCGGGCTGGCGGTGCTGGTGCGCGGCCAGCGCATCGAGGCCATCGCCCGCGCCGACGACCCGCGCGTGTCCGGCGCGAAGGCGCACGACCTGCAAGGCCGGCTGCTGCTTCCCGGCTTCATCGACGTGCAGGTCAACGGCGGCGGCGGCGTGCTGTTCAACGCCGAACCCACCGTGGAAGCCCTGGCGACCATCGGCGCGGCGCACCGCAAGTACGGCACCACCGGCTTCCTGCCGACCCTGATCACCGACACCGCCGAGGTGATGCGCAAGGCGCTCGATGCTGTGGACGCGGCCATCGAACAGGGCGTGCCCGGCGTGCTCGGCATTCACCTGGAAGGCCCCTTCCTCGCCACCGCGCGCAAGGGCATCCACGATGCCAGCCTGTTCCGCCTGCCCGACGCGCAAGACATCGCTGCGATCACGCGCAACCGCCGCGGCGTGGTGATGCTGACGCTGGCTGTGGAAGAAGTGCCGCTCGACACCATCCGCCAGCTCAGCGAGGCCGGCGTGCTGGTCGTGGCCGGCCACACCGCCGCCACGTATGCCCACACGCGCGCCGCGCTCGACGCCGGCGTGTGCGGCTTCACCCATCTGTACAACGCGATGACGCCGCTCGGCAGCCGCGAGCCCGGCGTGGTCGGCGCGGCGCTGGACGATCCGCACAGCTGGTGCGGCCTGATCGTGGACGGCCATCACGTGCATCCGGTGGCGCTGCGCGTCGCCATCGCCGCCAAGGCAAAGGGCAAGAGCGTGCTCGTCACCGACGCCATGCCGCCGGTGGGCTCGGACAACCCCGAGTACGTGCTCAATGGCCAGACCATCATCGCGCGCGACGGCATCTGCCAGAGCGACGCGGGCGTGCTCGCCGGCTCGGCGCTGGACATGGCGACCGGCGTGCGCAACCTGGTGGACATGGTGGGCCTGCCGCTGGCGGAAGCCTCGCGCATGGCGAGCGCGTATCCCGCCGCGTGGCTGGGGCTGGACCGCACGCATGGGCGCCTCGTCGCGGGCCAAAAGGCGGACTTTGCCGTGCTGGATGATGGGTTGGTGGTGAAGGAAACCTGGATTTCGGGCGTGCGGTACGGGGTTTGATGCCTTGCTCGTCATTCCGGCGCAGGCTGGAATGAACGATGGTACGCGACACTGCAATGTCTCCGTATGCGCCCATTTCCCTCACCGTCATTCCCGCGAAAGCGGGAATCCAGTGCCTTTCTCAACGTGAATTAAAGACGCTGGATGACTCGCTTCGCTCGCCCTTTCAGGGCCGCCCCGCGGGCGTTCCTCGCGCTACGCGCTCGTCCCGCTTTCGCCGAAATGACGGTGAGGGGTAGATGGCGTTGTGCAAGCTCGCCTTCTTCCCGCTCACTCGTACACATGCAACCGATTGAAGATCCACGCGTGGTACGACTTCACCAGCCCAGGCTGCGCGCAGTCGGTATAGAGACCGTTGCAGCGCGTGCGCAGTGAAATGGCCGCCGAGAAATACGGATCGGTCGGCAGATCCGCCGCCTGCAGCACCATGCTCGGCAGCAAGGCGATGTCGAGCATCGGATACGCCGGCAGCGACGGGCCCTGGAAGTTGCTCTTGATCATGTAGTACGTCAGGTAATCCTTGTACGAGGACAAACCATCCGGCCACGTGCGCGGCATCGCCTTGATCAAGCCGCTGAAGGAGGGCTGGTGATCGCCGAAGTGCACGATCACGGTCGGCTGCGCGCGGTCGAGGAAGTCGTGCTCCAGCCCGCGCATCGCCGCGTCGGAGTTGTGCAGGTTGGCGAGATACGTGTTGAAGTTGAGCGACTCGCGCGTCGGCAGGCCCTTGAGCACGCCCTTGTTGAACGGCGGCGGCAGCGAGGAGAGCGGATCGGTGTCGTGCGGGCCGTGCTGGGCCAGGGTCAGGATCATCACGAACACCGGCTGGCCCGGCTTCTTCACCTTGTCGTAGACGCGCTTGGCCGCGTCGAACATCTGCTTGTCGGTTTCCTCCCACTCCTCCAGGCCCAGCTGGCCGGCGTCGTAGAACTGGTCGAAACCATAAGCCTTGTACGCGTTGCGGCCGTTGAGGAAGCTGCCGTTGGTCGGGTAGATCGCCACGGTGAGGTAGCCCAGGCGCTGCAGCTGGCGCGGCAGGCTGTCCTGCACGTGCGGCGCCAGCACGTAGGGCGCATACATGCCGCCGGGGCCGAAGATGTCCTGCGGCATGCCGGTGAGCGTGGCGAACTCGCTCACCCAGGTGCCGCCGCCGAAGGTGTGCACGCGCATGGGCCCCGTGGCGCGAGTGCGCACGTCGGTCTTGAACATCGCCACGCGGCACTCGGGGATGTTGCACTGGGTGAAATTGGCGGGGTTGAAGGTGCTTTCCTCCAGCACCTGCACGATGTCCGGGTACGAATCCGCCGAGCGCGGAATGGCGGCCGGCTCGCCCGAGGCCGTGGCGCCCCAGTCCTGCTCGGCCTGCGCGTCGTCGCCCATGGCCGGCAAACGGACGTCCGAATCGCTGAAGTTGACGAAGAAGTTGGTGATCTGCGCGTCGTCGGAGAGCTTCTCCCACACGTTCTTCGCATGCACTTCGGCAAACGGGCCGTTCGGCAGCAGGCAGATCCAGAACGCGAACGCCCACACCGCCACGCCGCTCAGGCGCATCACCCAGGCGCGGCTCGGGCTGAGGTTGACCAGCAGGCGGCGATCGAAGCGCCACACCGCCCACAGCACCAGCGGCGTCACCACGCACACCACCAGCGACAGCATCCACAGGTGCGGGTAATGGCCCAGCGTCTCGAGCAGGCTGCTGCGCGCGTAGTAGATGAAGTCCGCCGGCATCAGCGGCGAGTCGAGGTAGCGCAGCTTCATCACGGACAGGAAGTTGAGCCCCAGGAACAGGCCGCCGCTCACCACCAGCGCCGTGGCCGGACGCGCGAAGGCGGACAGCAGCATGCCGAACGCGCACACCATCAGCGCGATCACGAAGGCCTGCTGCAACAGCGCCGGCTCGCGCATCGCGGTCATGTTCACGCAGAACAGGAAAAAGCCCGTGGCAAGCAGCCACGGCCCACTTTTCCGCAGGAAGCGAAGCGATTGTGGCGACATGTGCGGAAGGCCCCCTGTTCGGCCCGGTGTCATCTGGCGGCAATTCTACGGACTTGCGACTGTCACATGCACAATGGCCGGCAACGGCCAAACGGCGGCCTGACGCGGTTCAGCAGCCATTTCGCCGGCAAGGCGCCATGCCGATCTGCTAGGTTTGCCGCCTTTGCTCCCTTCCACGGACAGGCTCATGACTCGTCGTCTCCTCCCCCTCGCCGCCCTGGCCGCCGCCGTACTGGCAGGCTGCGCCAGCCAGCCGGCCAATCACTCGGCCGCCCTGCCCGAGGGCAGCCGCGCCCAGGTGGCCATCCTGGAAACCACGGACGTCCACTCCAACGTGCTCAGCTACGACTACTACAAGCAGCGCGAGGACGATTCGGTGGGCTACGAGCGCGTGGCCACCCTGGTCCGCCGCGCCCGCGCGCAGTATCCGAACAACTTCCTGTTCGACAGCGGCGACACCATCCAGGGCAGCGTGCTGGCCGATTACCAGGCGCTGGTGAAGCCGGTCGGCTGCGACCAGGAACTGGGCATCTACCAGGCCATGGACGCCATGGGCTACGACGGCGGCACCGCCGGCAACCACGAGTTCAACTACGGCCTGGGCTTTCTCTCCCAGGTCACCGGCACGCCGATGAACGTGGACGGCGGCCACGCCGACCGCTGCGCCGGCCCGCATTTCCCGCTGGTGCTTTCCAACGTGTTCAGCGCCCGCGACGGCGCGCCCATCTTCAAGCCGTGGACGGTCGTGCAGAAGGACATCGCCATCACCGCGCCCGATGGCAGCACCCGCAAGGTACCGCTCAAGGTCGGCATCATCGGCTTCACGCCCCCGCCGATCCTGGAGTGGGACAAGCAGAACCTCGCCGGCAAGGTCACCGTGACGGGCGTGGTCGAGGCCGCGCAGAAGTACCTGCCGCAACTGCAGGCGCAGCATCCGGACATCGTCGTCGCGGTGCTGCACGGCGGCCTCAACACGGCGCCCTACACGCCCGACATGGAAAACGGCGGCTGGTATCTGGCCGGCATCCCCGGCATCGACGTGGTGCTGCTCGGCCACGCGCACAGCGAATTCCCCGGCCCGCACTACAAGGGCATGAAGGGCGTGGATGCAGAACGCGGCTTCGTGCAGGGCAAGCCGGCCGTGATGGGCGGCTTCTTCGGCAAGGACCTGGGTGTGATCGACCTGGCCTTGCAACGCAAGGACGGCCGCTGGGTGATCGACGACAGCCAGACGCACAGCGAAGTGCGCCCGATCTGCCCGAAGAAGAACGACTGCGTGCCCGCCGACCCGGCCATCGCCCCGCTGGTGCAGCAGGCGCATGAAGCGGCCGTGGCCTATGTGAACACGCCCATTGGCGAGACGCGCGTGCACCTGAGCAGCTACTTCGCCGACGAAGGCAACATGACCGCGCTCGCGCCGATCAACGCGGCCATGCGCGACTACGTGCAGAGCGAACTGCCCAAGACCCATCCGGAACTGGCGAAGGTGCCGGTGCTGGCGGCCGCGGCGGCGTTCCGCACCGGCTTCGGCGGCCCGGACGACTACACCGACGTCGCCGTGGGCCCGCTCACCCTGCGCAGCGCGGCGGACCTCTACTTCTACCCGAACACGCTCGCCGCGGTGAAGGTGGATGGCGCCGGGCTCAAGGCTTGGCTGGAGAAATCGGCCGAGCGCTTCAACCGCATCGACCCCGGCAAGGACGGAGAACAGCAGCTCATCGGCAATACCCTGCCCGGCTACAACTTCGACCAGATCCAGGGCGACCTGAGCTACCAGATCGATGTGACCAGGCCGGCGGGCGAACGCATCGTCAAGCTCGCCTACAGGGGCAAACCGGTGAAGCCGGATCAAACCTTCGTGGTCGCCACCAACAACTACCGCGCCAGCGGCGGCGGCAACTTCCCCGGCCTGGACGGCAACAACATCGTGCTCGCCGCCCCCGACGGCGCGCGCGAGATCCTGGCCAAGTGGCTGCAGAAGAAGCAGACCCTCACCGCCAGGGACCTGCCCGCCGCCTCCTGGCACTTCGTGCCAGTGAAGACGCGCGGCGAGGTGGTGTTCAAGGCCGCCAGCGGCAAGCAGGACGTGGCGCGGGAAGCGGGGCTGAAGAACATCCGCCAGTTGAAGGACAACGGCGATGGCACGGCGGAGTACGCCGTCGACCTGTCGCGCTGAGGGCCTTTCGACACTTCTGCAAACACCCATTTCCCTCACGTCATTCCGGCGCAGGCCGGAATCCAGTAACGAAGATGATCGGTTGTCGCCACAGCCTGCGATGTTCTGCACTGCCTCGCGAAGACCAGCCACGACGGCTACTGGATTCCGGCCTGCGCCGGAATGACGATGAAAGCGCCCGCACTGCCCGCAGGCGCGCAACGGCGTAGACTTCGCCGCGCGTTCTTCGTGACGCTCACGGAGCCATCCGATGCAAGCCGAACAGAAATACTGGTTTCCCGCCAAGCGCTACGGCTGGGGCTGGGGGTTTCCCACCACCTGGCAGGGGCTGTCGGTCCTGGGTGCGTATATCGCCCTGCTGGCTGGCGGTGCCTCGTGGCCGAGGGCGGGCCATTCGCACGGCTGGTTCGTGCTCTACGCGGGCGGGCTTACCGCGATTCTGCTGCTGGTCTGCTGGCTCAAGGGCGAGCCGCCGCACTGGCGCTGGGGCAGGCAGGACTGACCACGCAGCGCGCTGGCGCGTTTGGGGTGGCCCGAAGGTTTCAAACGTACCTGTTGACTGCAGTGCAGCAATCGCCCTAAGGTCGGGTCCATGTCGCCGCTCAACGCGCCAGCACGCATGTTCCAGGCCCCGGTTTTCGCCGGGCGCGTGCCGTTGTCCGCCGGCGCGCTGACCATCGCCACCCTGACCACCACACCACGACCACTATTACCACCGGGTCGGGGTGGGTTTCCGTGCGCGAATAAGTTCCTGACGCAAACGGCCCCGCCCTCGATGAGGCGGGCCGGCGCACACTCCGACTCTCCTTCGCGAGCACGGGCCACCACCTTGGAGGCCACCGTGAACGCTGTCGCATCACCCTCGCTCGAACAACCGTCGCTGCCACCACATGCCCGTGCGCTGCCGACGGCCACCGCGCGCCAGCGCGTCCTCGCCGTGGGCCTGGTCGGCCCCGGCCGTGTCGGCAGCGCCCTGCTGGACCAATTGCGCGCGGCGCGGCCGCGCCTTGCACGTGCGGGGCTGGACCTGCGCCTGTGCGGCGTGGCGGCCAGCCGGCGCATGTGGCTGGACGTGGACGACCCCGAGCTCAACGGCCGCCACGACAGCGCGCAGACCTGGCGGCCGAGCAATCTCGACGAGTTCGTCGCGCATCTGCGCGGCAACGATGGCCACCACGCCATGCTGATCGACTGCAGCGCCAGCGATGCGGTCGCCTCGCGCTATACCGAATGGCTGGCCGGCGGCGTGCACGTGGTGACGCCAAACAAGCTCGCGGGCAGCGGCCCGATGCCGCGCCTGCAGGCGATACGCGCTGCCTGCGAAAGTGGCGCGCGCTTCCGCTACGAAGCCACTGTCTGCGCCGGCCTGCCGGTGGTGCAGACGCTGCGGGACCTGCTCGATACCGGCGACGAGCTGCTCGCGGTGGAGGGCATGTTCTCCGGCACGCTGGCGTGGCTGTGCAACCGCCACGATGGTAGCCGGCCGTTCTCGGCGCTGGTGCGCGAGGCGCACGCGCTGGGTTACACGGAGCCCGATCCACGCGACGATCTCTCCGGCCTCGACGTGGCGCGCAAGCTGGTGATCCTCGCGCGCGAGGCCGGCTGGTCGCTGTCGCTGGAGGACGTGGATGTGCAAAGCCTGGTGCCGCCCGAGTTGGCCGCGCTGCCGATGGACGAGGTGATGGACAAGCTGCATCTGCTCGATGCGCCGATGGCGCGCCACGTCGCCCATGCGCAGACGCAAGGCTGCGTGCTGCGCCACGTCGCCAGCCTCGATGCCAAGGGCCACGCCAGCGTGCGGCTGGCCGTGCTGCCGCAGTCGCATCCGTTCGCGCACACGCGCCTCACCGACAACGTCGTACAGTTCACCACCCACCGCTACCGGGAAAACCCGATGCTGGTGCAAGGTCCCGGCGCCGGGCCGGAAGTCACGGCGGCGGGCGTGTTCGCCGATCTGTTGCGCATCGCCGAGTCGCTGGAGGTGCGCTGATGAATGCCCAATTGATGGAATCCCTGATGTCTCCCCAGCGCGCGCTGAGCGCACAGGCCATGGCCTACGCCAGCGTCGGCAACGTCGCCGTTGGCTTCGATATCCTCGGGCACAGCGTGGCCGGCGCGGGCGATCGCGCGATCGTGCGCCGCATCGAGGAACCGGTGGTGCGCATGGCCGCCATCCACGGCGTGGTGACCAACCTGCCGCTCGATGCCGCCGCCAATACGGCAGGCGCGGCGCTGATGTCGCTGCGCCGCGCATTGGGTTTGCGCCACGGCTTCGAGGTGGAGCTGCACAAGGGCATTGCGCTGGGATCGGGCATGGGTGGTTCGGCGGCCTCGTGCGTGGCCGCGCTGGTGGCCGCCAATGCCTTGCTGGAACGCCCGCTGTCGCGCGAAGCACTTTACGGATTCGCGCTCGATGGCGAACAGGTGGCCAGCGGCAGCCGCCATGGCGACAACCTGGGGCCGATGCTGCTGGGCGGCCTGGTGCTCTCCACGCACGATCGCCCGCTGCGCCTGTCGGTACCGGAAAACTGGCATTGCGCGTTGGTGCATCCGCATGTGGTGCTGGAAACCCGTGAATCGCGCGCCGTGCTCGCCAAAGGTTTCGACCTGCACGACGTGGTCGCGCAGCATGCCAACCTTGCCCTCTTTCTCACCGGCTGCCAGCGCGGCGACACCACGCTGGTGCGCGAAGGCCTGAAGGACGTGCTGGTGGAACCAAGGCGCGCGCCGCTGGTCCCAGGCTTCGCACGCGTGAAGCAGGCTGCTCTGGATCACGGTGCGCTGGGCGCCAGCATTTCCGGCGCCGGTCCCAGCGTGTTCGGCTGGTATGAACGACGCGAGGACGCCGAACGGGCGGGCGCGGCCATGTCGGCGGCGTTCGCCGCGGAAGGCCTGGCCAGCGACGTGCTGGTTTCACCCATCAACGGACCCGCCGCAGCGCTGGTCGACGAGGAAGACGCGGCATGAGCGAGCCGTTGCAGTACCGCAGTACCCGTGGCGCGCGGCATGCCGCTGGCATCGAGGAAGTGATCGCCGCCGGCCTGGCGCCCGATGGCGGCCTGTACGTGCCCGAGGCGCTGCCGCAGCTGGATGCCGCTGATTTCAGCGCCGGCGGTTCGCTGGCCGATACCGCCGCCACGCTGCTCGCGCCTTTCTTTCGTGGTTCGTCGCTGGCACACGAACTTCCCGCGATCTGCAGTGAGGCGCTGAATTTCGACGTGCCGCTGCGGCCACTGTCGTATCAACCCGATGCCTCGGTGCTGGAGTTGTTCCACGGGCCGAGCGCGGCCTTCAAGGATGTGGGCGCGCGTTTTCTCGCCGCCTGTTTCCGTCGTCTTCGCCGCGACGACGACGCGCCGCTGACCATCGTGGTGGCGACGTCCGGCGACACCGGCGCGGCCGTGGCCGCGGCCTTCCATCGCCAGCCTGGCGTGCGCGTGGTGATTCTCTATCCCGATGGCCGCGTATCGCCGCGGCAAGCGCATCAGCTGGGCTGTTTCGGCGACAACGTGCAGGCCCTGCGCGTTAGTGGCAGCTTTGACGATTGCCAGCGCATGGCCAAGGCCGCGCTCAACGATGCGCCGTTGCAGCAGCGCGTGCCGCTGTCGTCCGCCAACAGCATCAGCCTGGGCCGCCTGTTGCCGCAGATGAGCTACTACGCGCATGCATCGCTGGCGTGGTGGCGCGAGCACCGCGCGCCGCTCAACTTCATCGTGCCTACCGGCAATCTGGGCAATGCGCTTGCCTGCGTGTGGGTGCGCGAGATGGGTTTGCCGGTGGGCGAGATCCACCTGGCCTGCAATGCGAACGCCACGCTGAGCGATTATTTCGACGGTTCGCCGTATTCGCCGCGCCCGGCCATCGCTACGCTCGCCAATGCCATGGATGTCGGCGCGCCCAGCAATTTCGAGCGCCTGCGCTGGACCTTTCCGCACGACCACGAACTGCGCCTGCAACTGCACGCGGCCAGCGTGGACGACGACGCCATTCGCGACACCATCGTCCACCACGCACGCGAGCACGGCGAGGTGTTCTGCCCGCATACGGCGACGGCGGTGCATCTGCTCGATGGCATGGGCGTCACCGGCCTGCCCTGGGCGGTGGTGTCCACGGCGCATCCGGCGAAATTCGATAGCGTGGTGGAGCCGTTGATCGGGCGGAAGCTCGACGTACCGCCTGCGCTGGCTGCGATGCTGGAGCGGCCGGCATATGCTGAGCCGATGGCGGTTAGCGAGGTTGCGCTCAAAGACTGGCTGGATCAGCGGCTGGGAGTAGAGCGTGCCGCTGTTGCGAGCTAAATCATCTATCGGATAGCGAAGATCTGCTTTCTAGGCAGCGTCCAACGCCGCACGGCCTTGCCGATACCTCACCGTCATTCCGGCGAAAGCCGGAATCCAGTGCCTTTGGGCTTTCTTGTGGCGTGTAGAAAGTCGCTGGATTCCGGCTTTCGCCGGAATGACGGTGAGGGAAATGCGCGCTTGAGGCGAATTTGGAACTGGCACAGGCAAACTCGCCAGCGGCCCAATAACCAGGCACGGCGAGATCACTCGTCCAGCACCGCCCCATTCGTCTCGATCATCTTGGCGTAGAACTTCGCCGTCGCCTTGGGCGTGCGCTTCTGCGTGGCGAAATCCACGTGGTACAGGCCGAAGCGCTTGGCGAAGCCGAGCGACCACTCCAGGTTGTCCAGCAGCGACCACGCGTAATAGCCGCGGATGTCCACGCCCTGCTGGATGGCGTCATGCACGGCCTTCAGGTGCTTGCGCAGGTAGCTGGTGCGCAGCGGGTCCTGCACCACGTCGCCCTCGGCCACCGGTGCGTCGTAGAAGGCCGAGCCGTTTTCGGTGATGTAGAGCGGAATGTCGCCGTAGCGCTGCTTGAACCAGGTGAGCGTGTCGGTGAAGCCCTGTTCGTACACTTCCCAGCCGGTTTCGGTGTGGGTGACGTTGGGCTGGCGCACGGGCACGGCCTTCAGCGGATAGGCCTCCGGGTCGTGCCTCACCACGGCGCGCGTGTAGTAGTTGATGCCGACGTAGTCGACCTTCTGCTTCGTCAGCGCGAAGTCGTCCGCCGGGAAATCCGGCCAGGCGGGCCCGAAGATTTCCTTCAGTTCCGGCGGATAGCTGCCCAGCAGCGCGGGATCGGCGAACTGCTCGTTCATGTACGCATGCGCGCGGCGCGTGGCGGCGATGTCTTCCGGGCTGTCGGAGGCCGGATACTTCGGCTCGATGTTGAACACCACGCCGATCTCGTGCCTGCCCAGCGCGCGATACGCCTGGATGCCGGCGCCGCTGGCGCGCATCAGGTTGTGCGTGGCGATGGGCGCCTCGTACTTGCTGCGGTGGCCCGGCGCCAGCTTGCCGTGCAGATAGCCGCCGTCGGTGACCACCCAGGGCTCGTTGAGCGTGGACCAGCGCTTCACGCGATCGTCCAGCGCCTTGAACATCACGCTGGCGTATTCGGCGAACCAGTGGGCGCTGTCGCGGTTGAGCCAGCCGCCGCGATCGTCCAGCGCGGCGGGAAGATCCCAATGGAACAGTGTGGCGTTCGGCTCGATGCCGCTTTCCAGCAGCTCATCGACCAGGCGCGAATAGAAATCCACGCCCTTGGGGTTGATGCGGCCGGTGCCCTCCGGCAACACGCGCGCCCACGCGATGCTGAAGCGATAGCCCTGCAGACCGAGCGCGCGCATCAGCTGCACGTCGCCCTTGTAGCGCCGGTAGTGATCGCAGGCGACGTCGCCGGTGTCGCCGTTCGCCATCATGCCCGGTGTGTGCGCGAAGCGCTCCCAGATGCTCGGGCCCGCGCCGTCGGCCAGGGGCGAGCCCTCGATCTGGTAAGCCGAGGTCGCGGCGCCCCAATGGAAGCCGGGCGGAAAGCGATAGCTCTGGGTCATGTCGAGAAATTCCCTATGCCGCGTTGCGGCTTGATGTAAACGCTTACATATCGAGAATAGCCTAGCGCGGCACGGATGTGCAGCGGTGACGCGCACATTCGGCTACGGTGGCCCATGCAGCCGCCGGCTAAACGGAGCGAGAAGCGTTGATGGCTACGGTGAGTCTGGATCGCGTTGGCAAGGTGTATCCCAATGGCCATGTCGGCATGGCCGAAGCGAGTTTCGAGATCGCCGATGGCGAACTGCTGGTGCTGGTGGGCCCTTCCGGCTGCGGCAAGACCACGCTGCTGCGCATGATCGCGGGGCTCGAGTCGATCTCTTCCGGCACGCTGCGCATCGGCGACCGCGTGGTGAACGACGTGTCGCCCAAGGACCGCGACATCGCGATGGTCTTCCAGAACTACGCGCTCTATCCCCACATGACGGTGGCGGAAAACCTCGCCTTTGGCCTGCGCCTGCGCGGGAAGTCCAAGGCCGAGATCGACGAACGCATTCGTCAGGCCGCCAGGCAAATGGAACTGGAGCACCGCCTGGATGCGCTGCCGGCGTCGCTTTCCGGCGGTCAGCGGCAGCGCGTGGCGCTGGGGCGCGCCCTGGTGCGCGAGCCGCGCGTGTTCCTGCTCGACGAGCCGCTCTCCAACCTGGACGCCAAGCTGCGTCTTTCCATGCGCGTGGAAATTGCGCGGCTGCACCGCCAGCTCGGCGCCACCATGATCTACGTGACGCACGACCAGGTGGAGGCGATGACGCTGGGGCAGCGCATCGTTGTGCTCAACGGCGGACAGATCCAGCAGATCGACACGCCGATGCGTCTCTACGAGAAACCCGCCAACCTTTTCGTGGCCGGTTTCCTCGGTTCGCCGGCGATGAACCTGCTGCGAGGTCCGCTGCGTCATGGTGCGGGCTGGCATCTCGAAACCCCGCAGGGCGAGTTGCGGCTCGGCACGCTGGATGCGCAGACGCCGGAACTGCTGCCGTGGATCGATCGCGAGATCGTGCTCGGTATCCGCCCGGAACACCTGCGTCCCACCAGTGAGGCGAACGCCACGTTGAGCGCCACGCTCGAAGTCACCGAGCCGGTAGGCAATGAAATCTTCCTCAACCTGCGGCGCGGCGAACAGACGCTGGTGTCGCGCGTGGCACCCGGCGCCCTGCCCGATGCCGGCGGCGTGATGCATTTCGAGCTGGCGCTTGATCGTCTGCATATGTTCGACCCGGCCTCCGGGATGCGTATCGCCTGAGCGATCCGTCATCCCTTCACGCTGCCCAGCAAAAGACCTTCGATGTAATAGCGCTGCATGGCGAGGAACAAGGCAAGCACAGGGATCACGGTCACCACCGAGCCGGCCATCATCAATTCGCTGTCCTGCGCGTGCTCGCGGGCGAGCGAGGCCAGGCCCAGCGGCAGCGTGTAGTGCTCCTGTCCGGTCAACGCGATCAACGGCCACATGAAGTCGTTCCACGCGGTGAGGAAGGTGAAGATCGCCAGCGTCACCATGATGGGCTTGAGCAGCGGCAGCACGATCTGGCCGAAGATGCGCAGCTCGCTGGCGCCGTCGATGCGCGCCGCTTCCAGCAGCTCGTCGGGAATGCCGCGCGCGTACTGGCGCACCAGGAAAATGCCGAACGCGGTGGCCGCCGCCGGCAGCACCAACGCGGCATAGCTGTTCACCAGCCCCATGCTCTTGAGCATGAGGAACAGCGGCAGCATGGCGACCTGGGCCGGCACCACCAGCAAGCCGAGCAACAACTGGAACAGCCGCTCGCGGCCGGCGAAGCGCAGCTTGGCGAAGGCATAACCCGCCATCAGATTGAAGGCGAGCGACAGCACGGTGATGGCGGTGGAAATCGCGAAGCTGTTGAACAGATAGCGCCCCACGCCCGCGCGCAGGAACAGCACCTCATAGTTGTGCCAGCTGGCATGCGCTGGCCAGAGCGGCGGCGGCAGGCTGCTGGCTTCGCCCGGCCGCATGAACGACACGGCAAGCATCCACAGCAGCGGAAACAACGCCACCAGCGTGCCGCCGATCAGCAGGCCATGGATAACGGCCCTGGCGACGCGCGCGTTCATGCCGCCTCTCCACGGCGTCCCAGTCGCAGCATCAGCGCGGTCACGGCGAACATGATGACGAACAGCAGGAAGGCCACCGCCGATGCGGCGCCGAAGTTCCACCATTTGAAGCCTTCGTTGTACATCAGGTAGAGCACGCTGGTGGTGCTCTGCAGCGGACCGCCTTCGGTCATCACATAGGGTTCGGCGAACAGCTGGAAGTAGCCCGATACCGTAAGGATGCCGACCATCAGCAACGTGGACCCGAGCATGGGCAGAGTGATATGGCGGAACTGCTGCACGGCGGAGGCGCCGTCGATGCGTGCGGCTTCGTAGAGATCCTTGGGTATCGCCTGCAGGCCCGCCAGCAGGATGATCATGTTGTAGCCGAAGTTCTTCCACACCGCGAACAGGATGATCGAAGGCATGGCCCAGTGTGGATCGCCCAGCCAGTCCACGGGATGGATGCCCACCACGCCGAGCACATAGTTCAACAAGCCGTACTTGGTGTTGAGGATGTAACGCCACACCACCGCCACGGCCACCACCGTGGTCACCACCGGCGCGAACAGCGCGGTACGGAAGAAGGCCTTGCAGCGCGCCAGCGGCGAGTTGAGCAGCAGCGCCGCGCCCAGCGACACCATGAGGGAAAGCGGCACGCCCACGATCACGAAGTACAACGTGTGGCCCAGCGCCGACCAGAACGCCTTCTGGTGAAGAAGATCCCAATAATTGCCCAGCGCGACGAAGCGTAGATGACGGATGTCCGCCAGCGCATAGAGGTCGTAATCGGTAAGGCTGAGCGCCAGCGCCGCGATCACCGGCAACAGGAAGAAAACACCGAGCACCAACAGCGCCGGCGCCAGGAACCACCATGCGGCGCGCTGCGCGCTCATGGCGAGGCCACCGCGTTGCGCGAATGATCGAGAATCCAGCGGCGCTTCTCGAGAATGCGGTCCGCACGGCGGTCGATCTCGGCGGCGGCTTCATCGACCGTCAGCTCGCCGGCCACGGCACGCGCGGCCACGAGCTGCATCTCGTTGGCGATCCGCTCCCACTCCGGCACCGGCGGCGAGGGCTTGACGTGCTCCAGCTGTTCGCGAAACGCCTGCACCTTGGGATCGGTGCGCAGGCTGCCGCCGTCCCATGCGCTGCGCCGCGCGGGCATGTCGCCGAGCAGGCCGTAAAGGCGCCGCTGCACGTCGGGGCGCGACAGGTACTCGATGAGCAGCCACGCATCGTCCTTGTGCGCGGAGCGGCGGAACACCACGAGGCTGGAACCGCCCGCCGCCCCGACGCCCGCGCCATCGGGGCCCGGCAGTGGTGCGGTGGCCCACTCGCCTTCTCGATCCGCAGGCAGGCGCTGGCGGAATTCACCGATGTTCCATGGGCCGGAGAAATAGAACGCATACACGCCGCGCCCGAATTCATCCCATGGGTTGCCCGCTTCCACCGCCGTGATGGCCGGCGCCTGCTTCAGGCGGAAGGTATCCACATAGAACGCCAGCGCGCGCTTGAAACCCGCGCTGCGGAAATTGCCGTAGCGTCCGCCGTCGCGCAGCATCGGCTCGGGCTGTTGCAGCGCCAGCGACATCAGCTGCTCGTATTCGTTGGTGGGCAGCAGGATGCCGTAGGTGCCGCGCTCGGGATGGCTGAGCGCGGCAAGCATGTGCCGCCACTCGTCCCAGGTGCGCGGCGGCGCATCGAAGCCGGCGGCCTTGAGCAGATCGCGACGATAGAACAGCAGGCGCGTGTCCACGTACCACGGCACGCCGTAGAGCACGCCGTCGATGCGGTTGATCGCCCAGATGGATGCGAAGTAATCCTCCGGCTTCACCGTCGCCGACGCCACCACGCGCTGCTGCAGCGGTTCCAGCGCATTGAGCGCGGCAAATTCCGGCAGCCAGGTGTTGCCGAGCTGGGTGAGGTCCGGCGTGGAGTCGCCGGCGAACGCGGTGAGCAGCTTCTGGTGCGCCGCGGTGAGCGGCATCTGCTGCACCTCCACGTGGATGTCCGGATGCTCGCGCTCGAACTCCGGCAGCAGCTTCACCACGGCCTCGCCTTCGCGGCCGATGGTCCAGAAGGTCAGCGTGCGCGCATCCTTCGATGACGAACATCCCGCCAGCGATAACGCGAACAGGGCCAGCAGGCGGCAAGCCGTCCGGCGTGTCGTTGCGCTGTCGCGGCGGAAGGGATCAGGCATCGCTCACCGTGTTTTCGCATCCAGCCAGCCGCCTGTGAAGCCGGCGCGTTCCAGGCCCTTGCGGACGTACGGGTTCTTGCGCATCACGTTCCACACGAAGCCGCTGCGCCAGTTCTCGATCATCAGCACGATGGGGCCCTGGTCGATGCCGATCTGCTTGTCGTCGGCCCAGCCCATGCCTTTCACCACGCGGCCCTCCTTCGGTGCGGCGCCGGTGTCATAGCTGGGGTTGAAGGCGTCGACGAACCCGTACTTGCCATAGATGGCGTCACCGTAGCGCTTCTTCATCTCCAGCAGCGCGGGCACCACGATCTCCGGTGCGAACGCGATGGAGCCGCCGGCGGCGGTGGGGGCGATGGTACCGTCATCGGAGATGTAGTCGAGCCCCGCGCCGCGCGCGGTATAGCCGTAGAACGCGCGCGTGCTGCCGTCGTCGCGCTTCACCACCGCGTCGCCCGGACCATTGCAGGCGGTCAGGCCCCACACGTTCTCGCCATAGCCTTCCCAGTGATTGGGGTTGGCCATCGCGTACGAACGCTGGGCGTAGGTGGCCTGGCGGCTGTTCTGGAAGTAGTCGGTCTGGTGGTCGCGGCTCCAGGCGTCCTGGATGCCGCGGAAGTCGACCCACGCATGACTGTACTGGTGGCCGAACAGCGGCGCGAAGTTGAGGAAGGTGCGCCCCTGGAACTCGCCCCACTGCTTGGGATACGTGCTGGCCCACGCCTGCCATGCATCGTCGCTCACCGGGTGCGTGGGCGAACCCATCGCCAGCACATACACCAGCATGCCTTCGTCATAGCCCTTCCAGTTGGAGTGGATGAACTGACCGCCAGGCGTCCAGCCCATGCTGATCAGCGGCGCCTTGGGCTGCATCCAGGTCCAGTCCACGCGGCGGTAGATGGCGTCGGCCAGCGCGCGGATCTGCTTTTCCTTGGCGTTGGAGCGGTCGAAATAGGTCTGCGAGAACAGCACGCCGCCGAGCAGCAGCGTGGTATCCACGCTCGACAGCTCGACCCAGCGCGAATAGCGCTTGCCGGTCTTCATGTCGAGGAAGTGATAGAAGAAGCCGTGGTAGCCGGTGGCGCCGTCTTCGCTGTCGTCCTGCGTGGCGTCGTTGAAGAAGCGCAGCGTGGCGAGCGCGCGGTCCACCGCCTGCTCGCGCGTGACGTAGCCGCGCTCCACGCCCACGCCGTAGGCGGTGAGCGCAAAGCCAACCGAGGCGATGCTGGCGAACGAGTCGCCGGGCCAGTGATCCGGCACCAGCCCGGTGGTCGGGTCCGCGCTGTCCCAGAACCATTGGAAAGTGCGGTGTTCCAGTTCGTCGATGGCGGCGCGCTGGTCCTTGGGCAGGGCCTGGTACTTGAGCGTGGGCGCATCGTCCGGCGCCGCGGTGGCGACGCCGGCTGCCAGCACGAGCGCGCCGGCTAGAAGAGCGTGGAGGAATCGTTTGCGCATGATCCGGTGTCCTTTCGAGGCCCGGCAATATTCCAGCGAATCCGCCGCGAGGATATCGACCGGGCTCTCAAAGAGAGGCCCGCAACGCGCGGGCCTCGAAATGCCATCGTCCTGACAGCTTGGGGGGTGCCACTTAGAAGTTGATGCCTGCGGTGACCTTGAGGGTGCGCGGATAGCCGGTGATCTCGCCGGTGGGGTTGTAGATCACCTGGCGCCGGGTCACCTGGCCGTTCGTGCCAATGCTCTGGATGTAGTCGACGTAGTTGTTCCAGTTGAACGCATTGAGCAGGTCGATGCGCACGTAGCCATTGAAGTTGCCCCAGATCTTGAAGTTCTTCGTGGCCTGTAGATCGAGATCGCGATAACCGAACACCTTGCCGCCGATCAGGAAGCGCCCCGTGCCAGGCGGCTGGATCGAGAAGTTCAGGCAGCCACCGCCATTGACCGTGCCGTTATCCACGCCCGTGGGTGGCGCCCAGCCGCAGGACAGGCCAAGGCTCGGAATCGGCGTGGCCAAGGTCAGCTTGCCGCCGAACACGAAGCCCCACGGACCATCGAGCGAACCGGTGGCCACGAAGCGATGCTTGGCGAGGGCGGCATCGGTGAACGGGTACTTGCCGATGGTCTCGTAGTCGAACGCGTACTGGTCGGTGGGATCCTGGTTGTCGTTGTTCTGCACGGCATTGGTGTAGGTGTACGCGAACGACGCGCTCCAGTGCGAATCGGTGGTGTATGGCTTTTCCGCCGACAGCAGGATCTGGTTGGTCTTGGTCTTCAGGCCGTTGTTGCCGATGATCAGGCTGCCATAGCCCGGAATACCGAAGCTCCACGGCTGGCTGCCATTTTTCCAGAAGCTGCCATCCGGGTAGCGGTTACCCAGCGTGTACACGATGCCGTCGTGGCTCTTGATGTTCACGAAGGCGATGCTGGTGTTCCACTCACCGATCTTGTTGCGCATGCCGATGCTCAGCTGATCGGAATACGGCGCCTTCAGGTTGTTGTTGATCATGTCCACTTCCTTGCCCGCGTTGCTTCCAGCAACGAGCGCTTGCAAGGCCGGGATGCTCAGGTAGGCCGGGTTCCACGCCAGGCAGGTGGCGCTCGGCGTGCAAGGCACCAACGGTGTATTGAAGTTGAGCGTGGGTTGCGACAGCACCGACTTGGTCTGCTCGACCTGCAGAGATTCGTACAGGTTGCGGTCGTACGAACGGCCCCAGCCGCCGAAGATCACGTGCTCTTCGTCGCCGAACAGGTCATTGGAGAAACCGATGCGCGGCTGGATCTCGTTCTTCTGCGCCTTGCGGTTGTTGCCGGTGCTGATGTAGTCGTTGATGTTCACGCCGCCCTTGGCGAGCGTCTGCGCGTAGGTCTGCCCGGCGGGCGCGTTCGGATCCTGCGAGTTGATCGCCGCGATGACCGATGCCGGCGTCACGTAGTTGAGGTACGAAGGCGTTTCCTCGTAGTCCCAGCGCACGCCGAGGTTGAAGGTCCAGTGGTCGTCCACCTGCCAGTCGTCCTGGATGTAGGTGCCGAACTGCTTGTCGCGGCTGGTCGCCACCGGGCTCACGCCCGGCACCGGCGAGCCGAACTGGATCTTGTACGGTATCGATTCCGTGCCGTCCGGTCCCACCGCGTACGTCGCCAGCGCATTGGTGTCGCCGGCGTCCTGCGCGGTGAGCTTCACCGACTTGAACTTCACGCCCATCTTGATGACGTGGTCGCCATGCCACTGCACGTCGTTGAGGGTGAAGTCGTCGGAGATGGCCGGCCCTTTCTGGCCCTTGTTCTGGAACGACAGCGGCGAGGCGCCGTCGACGATCAGCGGCTGGTTCTGGTTGTTGTACGCCGTGTACTCCGCGCCCACGCCCGTGATGATCGGCGTCGGCGTGTAGTACGCATCTTCATACGTCGCCTGCAGGCGGTTGAACCAGCTGTCGGTGCTGTGATCCCAGCGGATGTCGAAGCGCTTGTCGGTGTTGCGCGTGTTGAGCGCGGTGTTGGCCGTCTGCTGCGCGCCAATGCCGCTGATGGCGGTTTCGTCGCGGTACTTGCCGCTCACCTCGATGCGGTCGCGGTCCGTCGGCTCCCAGTCCACCTTGCCGAACCAGTTGTTTTCCCGGAACGGCAGGCTTGCCGGGCCGATTTCGTTCTTCACGCTCTGCGGCAGGTTGGGCCAGAAGCTGGAATCGCCCGCCGGCACGACGGTGATCGGGCTGTCGAACTCCTTGCCTTCGTAGGCAATGTAGAAATGCGCCTTGTCCTTGAGGATGGGGCCGCCGAGATCGAAACCGTAGTCCTTCTCGTGCGAAGCGACCTTGGTGCCGGTTGCCTCTTCCGACGGCGTCTTGGCGCGCATGGGGCCATTGGTGAAGCTGCCGAACACGTCGCCGTGGAACTGGTTGGTACCCGACTTGGTCTCGGCGGTAATGGCCGCGCTGGAGAGCTGGTCGTACTCGGCCTTGTAGTTGGAGGTGATGACCTTGTACTCGGCCACGGCCAACTGCGGGAACGGATTGCCCTGGCTGTTGTTCTGGCCGGTAACGCCGCCGGGCAGCACGTAGTTCTTCTGGCCCACGCCGTCGATGTAGACGTTGATGTTGGAGCTGGCCTGCGCGCCGGAGCGCAGGCTGGTGTTGCCGTTGGCGTCACGCGTGAACACCATGCCCGGCACCGTGTCGGCGAACTCGAGGAAGTTGCGCGACGCGGCCGGCGTGGTTTCGATCTGGCGCAGGGACACCAGCGAGCCCACTTCGGAGGTCTTCACTTCCTGCAGCGTGGTGGCCGAGACGGTTACGCCACTGAGGTTCTGCGCGTTGGCTTCGGCCGGCGCGGCAGCGGCCGCGGCCTGCTGCGCGCTGAGGTTCAAGGTGAACACCGAGGCCACCGTCACGGTGACGGTGCGTTCGGTGCCAGGCCCGGCGCTCACCTGATAGGTGCCCGGCGGCAGCCCGACCAGCGCGTAGCTGCCGGCCTTGTCGGTGTGCGTGCGCCGCGTGGAGCCGGTGGCGGTGTTCTTGGCGACCACGTCGACGTCGGCGGGGCCCTGGCCGCGGATGGTCGCGTCCGAGCTCTGCGCCCAGCCGATGACGGGCACGGAAGAGGCCATCGCGAGTGCGATGGCAGCAGCTAGTAAACGTTTACTTTTCTGAGTTTGAGTCGTCATCTGGTTCTCCCCTCCCACAAAGGCCGCCGCTCAGACGAGCGCCGGAGGATGTTTCGTTGCAACGTTGGTCTGCGGTGCGCCACACGACTCGCGCGCGACCACGTCGCAACGGAGGGTGCGGGTATGAGGGCCGTCGAGGCGGCCCTTGCCTTCCATGAGCTCGGTGAGCAGGAGCAGCGCGCTCTTGCCCAGGTCTGCGATGTTGACGCTCACGGTACTGAGCGAAGGCGTGACGTACCGTGCGATGAGAATGTCGTCGAATCCCGCGAGCGCGATGTCCTGCGGCACGCGCACGCCGGCTTCCTTGAAGGCGTAGAGGCAGCCCACCGCCATCATGTCGTTGGCGGCGAACACGGCGCGCGGGCGCGTGGCCTGCGCAAGCAGTTCGCGGCCGGCGCGATAGCCCGATTCCTCGGTGAAGTCGCCGGCGACGATGGTGAGCGGCGCCTTGGGCGCGAACCGCGCCATCGCCGCGCGATAGCCCTTCTCGCGCTCCTGCGCGTCGTAGTTGCCGGCGGGGCCAGTGACGAAGGCCACCGAGCCGTGGCCGGCATCGAGCAGGTGCTTCACCATCGCCTGCGCGCCGGCGATGTTGTCCATGTTGATCGCCGGATAGCGCGGGTTGTCCACCGGGCTGTCCAGCAACACCACGGGCAGGTCCGCGGGCACGTTCTGTTCGAGGAACGCGCCGTCGACGAACTCGGAAAGGATGATCATGCCGTCCACGCGGCCGCGCATGGTGCGCACGGCGGCCGCCGCGTCGTCCACGCCGTCGTGCGAGCTGGAAACCAGCAGATGCAGGCCGCGCGCGCGCGCGGCGAGGTCGATGCCGCGGATCAGTTCGGAGAAGAACTCGCCATAGAGATCCGGCAGCACCGCGCCGATGGTGTGGGTGCGGCCGGTGATGAGGCTGCGCGCGGCGTTGTCGGGCACGTAATGCAGCCTGGCGGCGGCCTTACGCACGGCGTCCTGCGTTTCCGCGGTGACACCGCCCAGGCCGTTGAGCACGCGCGACACCGAGGCGATCGAGACCTTCGCCTCGCGCGCCACATCCTTGATGGTGGCCTTCTTGGTGGTCACATCGGCTCCTGGGACACGTCAGCAGAAGAACGTTCCTCGGCGTGCGCGGCGGAACGTAAACGTTTTCATCAAAACTTGTAAAGTCACCATATCAGAGGATTTTCGCTGCACCGCAATAGTTCGCGGGCGAAATTTCCGCGCCTTGTCGCGCACGCACGCGGCCGCTGCGGCTCTCGCGGCGCAACATCGATCGTTTAATTTTCGGAAGGATTAACCCTGCGGCCGTCAGCCTTGTCCGCCCTTTCTGTGGGAAAACATCCAGGGCCAAAGCTCGGGCGTCGCATAGGCGGGCGCCCAGGAAGCGTGGTTCACGCCGGGGAATTCGGTGTAGCGGACTTCGCCGCCGGCCTTGATCAATGCCTGGTTCATGGCGCGCGAATCGGCCGGCGGCACCTGGTCGTCGAGCGAGCCGTGGAAGAGCCACACCGCCGTCGGCTTCACCTTGCCGGCCACCCACGCATACGGGTCGGCGTGCTCGGGGATGCCGTAGACCTTCAGCTCCGGCATGTCGTCCAGCCCGCGGACGCCGCCGCAGATCACCGCGGCGGCGGCGAACATGCCGGGGTGATCCACGGCGATCTGCCACACGCCGTAACCGCCCATGGAAAGGCCCGTGAGATAGAGCCGCGCGCGATCGCCGTGGTAGTCGCGGATGCTCTTTTCCAGCGCGGCCATGGCGGCGCGCTCGCTCTCGCCGCTCCATACGGTGTCGTCCGGCGCCTGCGGCGCCACCACCACGGCGGGGAAATCGGCGCCGTGCTCCTTCAGCCACGGCGGCAGGCCCTGCTTCAACTGCGCCTGGTTGTCACTGCCCCGCTCGCCGCTGCCATGCAGGAACAGCACCACCGGCCAAGCGCGGTCCGCATTCCAGTCGCGCGGAACAAACACCTGGAAGGCATGGCGATGGCCATCCACCGTCACCGCGTCGGCGACGAAATGCGCATCGGCTGCGTGTGCCGTCGATGCCATGCCCAGCAGCAAGGCTGCCGTCCAACCCAGATGCTTCGTCGTCATGCCGTTCTCCCGCGTGAGGTACGCGGGAGAGTAGCGGGCGGGCGACGGATCAGGCCAGCGCGGCCAGCACCTGCTCGGTGGAACGCACGCGGCCCAGGCGCGGGAAGATGTTCTCCACGGCGAAACGATGCTGATCGGCGTGGGTGGAGCTCATCGCATCCTCGACCAGCACCTGATGGAAGCCCAGCTCGAAGGCGTGGCGGGCGGTGGACTCCACGCCGATATTGGTGGACACGCCGCCCAGCACGATCTGGGTGATGCCTCGGCGGCGCAGCTGCAACTCCAGCTCGGTGCCGTAGAAGGCGCCCCACTGGCGCTTGGTGATGTGGATGTCGCTGTCCGAGGCGTGGAGTTCGTCGGCGTATTCCATCCAGTTGGCCGGCAGCGTCATGTTGCGCGGCGGCTCGTCGGTCAGCGGGCGCAGCATGTCGGCGCCGTCGGCGGACCAGCCCACGCGCACCAGCACCACCGGCGCCTTGAGCTCGCGGAAACGGGCGGCCAGGCGACCGGCGCGGGCGTTCACGTCGGCGCTGGAATGCGGCCCGCCGGCGAACGCCGCAATGCCTTTCTGCAGGTCGATCAGCACGAGCGCGGTGGTGCGGGGATCAAGCTTTTCCATCGGAAACTCCAGGGATATGCAGGGATTGGGCGGGCATCAGCGTAGAATCGGCCACGACCATGCCATGTCGGCCACGGGCCGGAAATCGTCGCTATGTGAGGGCAGCCTCACATTGGAGTTTATGAGGATGTCCTCACAAAAGACAAGCCAGGGCGGCCGTGCGCCCAGCCGCCGCCGTGGCCACGAACGGGTGGCGACGCTGCTCTCCGCCGCATCGGCCTGCTTCGTCGAAAAAGGTTTCGACGCCACCACCATGACCGAGATCGCCGCCCGCGCGGAGGCCTCGATCGGCTCGCTCTACCAGTTCTTCCCCACCAAGGAGGCGCTAGCCGAGGCGCTGCTGGGCGAGCACGCCAACGGCCTGAACGAGCGCATGGAGCGGCTGGTCGCGCAGACGCCGGACTGGACGACGGAAGAACTTGCGGCGCGGCTCGTGCGCACCTTCGTGGACTACCGCAAGCAGCACCCCGCCATGGTCGCGCTTACCGAGGCCGCCGGCTCCCTGCCCTCCATGCTGGGTCGCACCATTCGCCAGCGCATGCGCGATTACCTCAGCCAGATCCTTGCGATCCACGCGCCGCATATTCCCGCAGGCGAACTTCGCCCCGCGGCCATGGTGGTGCAGCAGATGATGAAAGCCGCCGTGGCGCTCGAAAGCGAGCAGCCGGCGACGCTGCGCAAGGCCGCGCAAATCCAGTTGCAGCAAGCCCTGGCGCTGTATCTCGTCGAACTCGCCTCGCGACGCTGAGAACACCGCTTCTCGCGCGCGTGCCATGCACGCGCGAGGCGTCCAGCCGTATGGACGTCCGAATGTGCATCGCGCCACGCGATTTGAAAGTTTTCAAAAGAAACTGTTGACAACCCGTTAGACCGCCCATTAGGGTCGGTTGCATGTCGCAGCGCAACAGCCACGATCGCATTGCCGAACCGATTGGTCCCCCGACCATCGACGGCGCGCTGCGCCTTCGCAACAACCTCCTTCTTGCCCTTGCACTCGTACTCCTTATTACCAACGGAGGTGCGGGCTGAGGGCGTGTGTCCAGGTAACTAGAAAAACCACCTGAATACGACCAAAGAACCCCGCACCCGGAAACGGATGCGGGGTTTTTTGTTGCCCACGGCGCGTGCCAGCGGAGCCAGCAATGACCCCAGAAACCACCAGCAACGAGAGCAGCGACGTGGGCGACGTAGCCGCCGAACGCGTGCGCATCTTCGACACCACCCTGCGCGATGGCGAGCAGGCGCCCGGCTTTTCGATGGATCGCCGCGCCAAGCTGCGCATGGCGCATGCACTCGAAGCGCTGGGCGTGGACGTGCTGGAGGCCGGCTTTCCCAGCGCCTCGCCGGACGACTTCGCCTCCGTCGCGGAAATCGCCCGCGTGCTGCGCGGCCCGACGGTCTGCGGCCTGGCGCGCTGCGTGGACGGCGACATCGACGCCTGCGGCCGCGCGCTGCAGGGCGCGCGCCACTCGCGCATCCACCTGTTCCTGTCCACCAGCCCGCTGCATCGCGAACACAAGCTCAACATGAGCAAACAGCAGGTGATCGACACCGCCTGCGCCGCCATCGAGCGGGCGAAACAGCTGTGCCACGAGGTGGAGTTCTCCGCCGAGGACGCCATGCGCACCGAGCCGGATTACCTGGTCGAGGTGTTCAGCGCGGCCATTGCCGCCGGCGCCACCACCGTCAACGCGCCCGACACCGTCGGCTACACCACGCCCGCCGAGATCGCCGAGCGCTTCGCCTACCTGCGCAAGCACGTGCGCGGCGCGGAGCACGTGGTGTTCTCCAGCCATTGCCACGATGACCTGGGCATGGCGGTGGCCAACAGCCTCGCCGCCGTGTCGGCCGGCGCGCGCCAGGTGGAATGCACCATCAACGGCATCGGCGAGCGCGCCGGCAATGCCTCGCTGGAAGAAATCGTGATGGCGCTGCGCGTGCGCCCCGCCTACTACGGCGTGGAAACCGGCATCGACACGCGCAAGCTCTATCCCACCTCGCGCCTGCTGACGCAGCTCACCGGCCAGGCCGTGCCGCGCAACAAGGCCGTCGTGGGCGACAACGCGTTCGCGCACGAGTCGGGCATCCACCAGCACGGCATGCTCAAGCATCGCGGCACCTACGAAATCATGCGTCCGCAGGACGTGGGCATGGGCGAGACCAAGCTGGTGCTGGGCAAGCATTCCGGCCGCCACGCGCTGCGCCAGCGGCTGCAGGCCATGGGCCATGACACCGACGAGGCCGCGATGGACGGCATCTTCGCGCGCTTCAAGGCGCTGGCCGACAAGAAGCGCGAAGTGCACGACGAAGACCTGGAAGCCATCGCGCTGGGCATGGACCCGGAGGCGACCGGCCCGTGGCGCATCGTGCAGCTCAACACCAATTCGCACCTGGGCGGCAGCGCGTCGGCGTCGGTGAAGCTGTCGCACGACAACGGCGAGGAAGTGGGCGAAGCCGCCATCGGCGACGGCCCCGTGGACGCCGTGCTGCGCGCCATCGAGCGCGCCACCGGCACCACGCTGGACGTCACCCAGTTCCTGGTGCGCGCCGTGAGCGAAGGCGGCGATGCGCAGGGCCAGGCCAACCTCACCGCCCGCCACGCCGAGCGCGACTGGCGCGGCCAGGGCGTGAGCACCGACATCATCGAAGCGACCGCGCATGCCGCGCTCGCCATCGTCAACCGCATCGAACGACAAGCCGCCAACCGCAGCGATGCCAGTGAAGAGTGCGACCAGGGAAGGCCGCTTTTTGACCTTCGCGCGAATGGACGCGCGCAAAAGGAGATCACCCGATGACTACGCCCTTTCTCTGGCACAACGGCCAGATCAAACCCTGGACCGAGGCGACGGTCCACGTCAGCACCCACGCCCTGCACTACGGCTCCTCGGTCTTCGAAGGCGAACGCGTCTACGCCACGCCGCAGGGCCCGGCCTATTTCCGCCTCGCCGACCACACGCGCCGCCTGTTCGAATCCGCGCGCGTCTACGAGATCGAGATCGGCTACAGCGAGGACGAGATCAACGCCGCCTGCCACGAAGTGATCCGCGCGAACCGCATGAAGTCGGCCTACGTGCGTCCCATCGTGTTCCGCGGCGCCGGCGGCCTGGGCGTGCTGCCCAAGGGCGACTCGCCGGTGGATGTGGCGATCATGGCGCTGGAATGGGGCGCTTATCTCGGCGACGCCATCGAGCACGGCGCGGACGTGTGTGTGTCCTCATGGCATCGCCCGGCGCCGAACACGCTGCCGAGCTGGGCCAAGGCCGGCGGCAATTACCTGAGCAGCCAACTGATCGCGCTTGAGGCGCGCCGCGGCGGTTACGCCGAAGGCATCGCGCTGGGCCACAACGGCCTGCTGAGCGAAGGCGCGGGCGAAAACCTGTTCCTGGTGAAGAACGGCAAGCTGCTCACGCCGCCGACCAGCGCGGGCATCCTGGCCGGCATCACGCGCGAGTCGGTGATCACCTTGGCCGGCGAGCTGGGCATCACCGTGGAAGAACGCGACCTGCCGCGCGAGGCGCTGTACACCGCCGACGAAATCTTCATGACCGGCACCGCTGCCGAAATCACGCCGGTGCGTTCGGTGGATCGCAAGCAGGTGGGCGCAGGTCGGCCGGGCGACATCACGCGCGCGCTGCAGAAGGCCTTCTTCGGGTTGTTCGACGGCACCACGGAAGACAAATGGAATTGGTTAGTGCCCGTGCAGGTCGACGCCGCGCAGGAGGCTGCGTAATGGCCAAGACCCTGTTCGAAAAAATCTGGGACGCGCACGTCGTCGCCGCTGAAAGCAGCGACACGCCGGCCATCCTCTACATCGACCTGCACCTGGTGCACGAAGTCACCTCGCCGCAGGCCTTCAGCGAACTGCGCGAGCGCGGCCTGAAACTGCGCCGCCCGGATCGCATGCTGGCCACGCTGGATCATTCCACGCCCACGCTGCCCACCGCCGCCAATGGCGAACGCCCCTACGCCAACGCGGAGGCCAAGGCGCAAGTCGAACAGCTGGAGAAGAACTGCCGCGAATTCGGCGTGGAACTGCATGGTTGGGACAGCAGCGACCGCGGCATCGTGCACGTGTTCGGCCCGGAGCTGGGGGCGACGCAGCCGGGCATGACCATCGTGTGCGGCGACAGCCACACTTCCACCCACGGTGCGTTCGGCGCGCTGGCGTTCGGCATCGGCACCACCGAAGTCGGCCATGTGATGGCCACGCAGTGCCTGCTCCAGCGCAAGGCGAAGACGCTGGCGATCCACGTCGACGGTGAGCTGCCCGCAGGCGTGGGCGCGAAGGACCTGATCCTGCACATCATCGGCGAGATCGGCGTGGACGGCGGCACCGGCCATGTCATCGAGTACCGCGGCAAGGCCATCGAGAAGTTGTCGATGGAAGAGCGCATGACGGTGTGCAACATGTCGATCGAAGCGGGCGCGCGCGCTGGCCTGATCGCACCGGACGACACCACCTTCGCCTGGCTGAAAGGCCGCCCGCGCGCACCGCAGGGCGCTGCGTGGGACGAAGCCGTCGCACGCTGGAAGGCGCTGCGCACCGACGACGGCGCCGTGTACGACCGCGAAGTGCGCATCGACGCCAGCAAGATCCGCCCCACGGTGACATACGGCACGCATCCGGGCATGGCGATTGCCATGGACGCGCCGGTGCCGGCCGCGCGCAATCCGCAGGAAAAGCGCGCGCTCGACTACATGAAGAGCGAAGCGGGCAAGCCGATGCAGGGCACGCCGGTGGACGTGGTGTTCGTCGGCAGCTGCACCAACTCGCGCCTTTCCGACCTGCGCGAAGCGGCCCACGTGCTGCGCGGCCGCCGCGTGGCCGAGGGCGTGCGCATGCTGGTGGTGCCGGGCTCCGAAGCCGTGCGCCGCGATGCGGAAAGCGAGGGCCTGCATCACGTGTTCACCGCCGCCGGCGCCGAGTGGCGCGAGCCGGGCTGCTCCATGTGCATCGCCATGAATGGCGATTTCGCGCAGCCGGGCCAGCTGGTGGTGAGCACCTCGAACCGCAATTTCGAAGGCCGCCAGGGCAAGGGCGCGCGCACGGTGCTCGCAAGCCCCGCCACGGCGGCCGCATCCGCCGTCGCCGGGCGCATCGCCGATCCGCGCGAGTACATGACGGAGGTGGCGGCATGAAGGCGCGGTCTTTTCTTCCTCTCCCCTCCGGGGAGAGGACCGAGGTGAGGGGCCAATCTAGCCTCAGTCAAACCTCAAAGCGCGCTTCGTTCAGCGCCACTGCAAGCACCCGCCCCTCACCCCAACCCTCTCCCCGGAGGGGAGAGGGAGCCAAAGCGCGCGCTGCGTGCTGTTGTCCGGAGACCTGTTAATGCGCCCCGTCACCCGCCTCCACTCCCGCACCGCCGTGCTGCCGGACGAGAACATCGATACCGACCGCATCATTCCCGCGCGCTTCCTCACCACCACGGAGCGCGCCGGCCTGGGCAAGCTCTGTTTCAACGACTGGCGCTACCAGGCCGACGGCCGCGACAACCCGGCGTTTCCGCTGAACCAGCCGCAGGCGAAGGGCTGTTCCATCCTGGTCGCCGGGCGCAACTTCGGTTGCGGTTCCTCGCGCGAGCACGCGCCGTGGGCGCTGCTGGATTACGGCATCCATGCCGTGTTGTGCAGCGAGATCGCGGACATCTTCCGCAACAACGCGCTGAAGAACGGCCTGCTCGCCATCGTGCTGGACGAAGCCGAGCACCGCTGGCTGCTCGCCAACCCCGGCATCGAGCTGACCATCGACGTGCGCGAGCAGTACATCGCGCTGCCGGATGGCGGCCACATCCGCTTCCAGCTCGAACCCTTCGCACGCCACTGCCTGCTCAACGGCGTGGACCAGCTGGGCTACCTACTCCAGCACGCCGATTTGATTGATGCGTTCATCCGTGACCGCGAAGGTCAAGAAGCGGCCATCCATGACCGCACTCCTCAACAAGAGCCTCGTTCTGCCGGAGTCACCCTATGAGAGCGCACATCGTCACCCTGCCCGGCGACGGCGTCGGCCCCGAAGTCACCGCAGCGGCCGTGGCCGTGCTCGACGCGGTCGCCGCGCACTACGACCACCATTTCCATTTTGAGGAACACCTGATCGGCGGCTGCGCCATCGACGCCACCGGCGAGCCGCTGCCGCAGGCATCGCTGGACGCCTGCAAGGCCGCCGACGCCGTGTTGCTCGGCGCCGTGGGCGGCCCGAAGTGGTCTGACCCGAATGCACCGGTGCGACCCGAGCAGGGCCTGCTGGCGCTGCGCGCCGCGCTGGGCGTGTACGCCAACCTGCGTCCGCTGCAGGTGCATCCGGCATTGGCCGAGCTGTCGCCGCTGAAGAACGAGAAGCTGAAGAACGTCGACGTGCTGTTCGTGCGCGAACTCACCGGCGGCGCGTACTTCGGCGCCAAGACGCGCACCATCGACACCGCCACCGACGAGTGCAAGTACACCGTGGCCGAGGTGGAGCGCGTGACGCGCCGTGCATTCCAGCTGGCGCGCGAGCGCCGCAAGCACGTCACCTCGGTGGACAAGGCCAACGTGCTGGAAACCTCGCGCCTGTGGCGCAGCACGGTGCAGCGCATCGCGGCGGAATTCCCGGACGTGAAGCTGGAACACCAGCTGGTCGATTCCATGGCCATGCTGCTGCTGACCCAGCCGGGCAAGTACGACGTGGTGGTCACCGAGAACCTGTTCGGCGACATCCTCACTGACGAAGCCGCCGCGCTGGCCGGTTCGCTGGGCCTGCTGCCCTCGGCATCGCTGGGCGAAGCCAAGGCCGGCCTGTACGAACCCATCCACGGTTCCGCGCCGGACATCGCCGGCCAGGGCGTGGCCAATCCCACCGGCGCGATCCTCTCCGCCGCCATGCTGCTGCGCCATTCGCTGGGCCTGGAAGAAGAAGCGAGCACGGTGGAAGCCGCCGTTGCCGAAGTGCTGGAACGCGGCCCGCACACGCGCGACATCGGCGGCACGGGCGGCACGAAGGACGTGCTGGACGCCGTGCTGGCGGCCATCGACGAACACGCCTGCAATGCGGCGGCGTTCCTGCGCTGGGGGCGGGCATGCGGTTGAATCCGGCCACTTCGCTCATCGCCCCCTCACCGTCATCCCAGCGAAAGCTGGGATCCAGTGACTTTCCGCACGTCACGAAGGCGCTGGATTACTCGCTTTGCTCGCCCCTCCGGGGCCGCCCTCCGGGCGTTCTTCGCGCTAAGCGCTCGTCCAGCTTTCACTGGAATGACGGCGCCCTTTCCCCAACGGCAAGTTTCATAGACACCTGTTTGGAACCCCCGCATGCGCAGTGACCTGATCAAGACCGGCCCCGACCGCGCACCCGCGCGCGCCATGCTGCGCGCCACCGGCCTGGACGACCAGGCCATCGCCAAGCCGCTGGTGGCGGTGGTGCACACGTGGTCCAACGTGAGCCCGTGCAACCTCAACCTGCGCGAACTGGCCGAGCACGTGGCCGAAGGCATTCGCGCGGCGGGCGGCACGCCCATCGAGTTCAACACCATCGCCGTCACCGACGGCATCGCCATGGGCACGCCCGGCATGCGCGCCTCGCTGATCAGCCGCGAGGTGATCACCGATTCGATCGAGCTGGCCGTCGACGGCCACTGCCTGGATGCAATGGTGGTGCTGTGCGGCTGCGACAAGACCATCCCCGCCGCGGCGATGGCGATGGCGCGCCTCAACATTCCCAGCGTCGCGCTGTACGGCGGCACCATCGCGCACGGCACGCACGACAACCATCCCATCACCATCCAGCAAGTGTTCGAGGCGGTGGGCGCACATGGCGCGGGCAAGATCGACGACGCGGAACTCACCTCGGTGGAGCGCGACGCCTGCCCGGGCGCGGGCGCCTGCGGCGGCCAGTTCACCGCCAACACCATGGCGATGGTGCTGACCACGCTGGGCCTGTCGCCGATGGGCTTCAACGATATTCCCGCCACGCACCCGGCCAAGGCCGCCGCCGCGCGCCGCTGCGGCGAGCTGGTGATGGATTGCCTGCGGGAGAACCGCACGCCGCGCGCGTTCCTCACCGAAACCGCCTTCCGCAACGCCGCGCGCATGGTCGCCGCCACCGCCGGTTCCACCAACGCCGTGCTGCACCTGCTCGCCATCGCGCGCGAGGCCGGCACGCGCTGGACGCTGGAGGATTTCGAGCCCGCGTCCAAGCACACGCCGGTGATCGCCGACCTGCTGCCGGGCGGCCGCTACACCGCTGTCGAGATGTTCGGCGCGGGCGGCAGCGCGCGCGTGGCGCAGGAACTGATCGCCGCCGGCATGCTGGACGACGCACCCACCGTCACCGGCCGCAGCCTGTTCGAGGAAAGCGCCGCCGCACCGCGCGCCGAAACACAGAACGTGGTGCATCCGGTCACGCAGCCGCTGAAGCCGCGCGGTGGCTATTCCATCCTGTACGGCAATCTCGCGCCGGAAGGCTGCATCCTTAAGCTCGCCGGCAAGGGCGCCAACCATTTCGAAGGCCGCGCCCGCGTGTTCGAGAGCGAGGAACAGGCCTTCGCCGCCGTGCAGGGCGGCAGCATCGAGAAGGGCGACGTCATCGTCATCCGCAACGAAGGTCCGGCCGGCGGCCCCGGCATGCGCGAAATGCTGGGCGTCACCGCCGCGTTGATCGGCCGCGGTATGGGCGACGACGTGGCGCTGATCACCGATGGGCGCTTCTCCGGTGCCACGCACGGCTACATGGTCGGCCATATCGCACCCGAAGCCGCGCGCGGCGGCCCCATCGCGCTGCTGCGCGAAGGCGATCGCATCCGCATCGACGCCGACACGCGCGAGATCAGCACCACCGCCGACCTCGCCGCGCGTCGCGCCAGCTGGCAGCCGCCGGCACCCAAGGTCACGCGCGGCGCGCTGGCCAAGTACGTCTCCCTGGTGGGCTCCGCCTCCGACGGCGCCACCACGCAAGCCATCGCACCACGCAGTACGTCCGCATCCACACACGCTTCCCAACACGTCAGCGAAGACACGACCGCAGGAGTCACCGCATGAGCAGCAGCAATACCAACGATACGCTGGCCAAGGCCCGCATCGCCGTCCTCGGCTTTGGCAGCCAGGGTCGCGCCCACGCCCTCAACCTGCGCGACTCCGGCCTGGATGTCGTGGTCGGCCTGCGCAAGGGCGGCCCCTCGTGGGAGAAGGCCCGCGCCGAAGGTTTCACCGTGGCCGAACCCGGCGATGCGGTGAAGGACGCCGACCTGGTCGCCGTGCTCACGCCCGACATGGTGCAGCCCAAGCTATACAAGGAAAGCATCGAGCCGAACATCAAGCCCGGCGCCGCGCTGCTGTTCGCGCACGGCTTCAATGTGCACTTCAAGCAGATCGAACCGCGCACCGACATCGACGTGATCCTGGTGGCGCCGAAGGGCCCGGGTGCGCTGGTGCGCCGCGAGTATGAAATCGGCCGTGGCGTGCCCAGCATCTGGGCCGTGCATCAGGATGTCAGCGGCCAGGCGGAAGCCAAGGCCAAGGCCTATGCCGACGGCATCGGCGGCGGCCGCGCGCTGCTGATCAAGACCGACTTCAAGGAAGAGACCGAGACGGATCTGTTCGGCGAGCAGGCCGTGCTGTGCGGCGGCGCCAGCTCGCTGGTGCAGGCCGGTTTCGAGACGCTGGTGGAAGCCGGCTACCAGCCGGAAATCGCCTATTACGAAGTGCTGCACGAACTGAAGCTGATCGTGGACCTGTTCTACGAAGGCGGCATCTCGCGCATGCTGGAGTTCATCTCCGAAACCGCGCAGTACGGCGACTACGTCAGCGGCCCGCGCGTGATCGACGCCGCCACCAAGGAGCGCATGAAGGGCGTGCTCAAGGACATCCAGGACGGCACTTTCGCCAGGAACTGGATCGCCGAATACAACGCCGGCCTGCCGAACTACAAGAAGTTCAAACAGGCCGACCTGGAGCATCCGGTGGAACAGGTGGGCGCCAAGCTGCGCGCGCGCATGCCGTGGCTGCAGGCGAATGCGCCGAAGGCGGAGCCGCTTAAGAAGGTGGGGTAAACGCCTCTAGCTCGTCATCCCTGCGAAAGCAGGGATCCAGTGCCTTCCGGGCCATAGAGCAGAGCGAGACTCACTGGATTCCTGCTTTCGCAGGAATGACGAGCTAAAGGTTTCGGCACTTTCAAAGGCTTTTGTTCAACTTCCGAGGGGTGCATTCCCGCACGCATTGCCCCTCCCTGTCCCTCCCTTGGCTTTCAAGGGAGGGAGTTTTTCCAACCGAAATTCATACCGCCGGCGCACCGGCGCATTGGGAAATCCGACCACCGTGAACATGCCACTGCAACACCCCTTCGCAGAGCACGACATACCCGCACCGACGGCGGCTCATCCGCTTGCCGGCCAGAGCATGAGCGGCGCGGAAGTGGTGGTGCAGGTATTGGCCGACGAAGGCGTCGACGTGTTGTTCGGCTACTCGGGCGGCGCGATCCTGCCGGTGTACGACGCCGTGTTCCGCTACAACGCCACGCATCTTTCGCCGCTGGGCGGCGAGCCGATGCCGCTGATCGTACCCGCCAACGAGCAGGGCGCGGGTTTCATGGCGGCAGGCTATGCGCGCGCGTCGGGCAAGGTGGGCGTGGCCATCGTCACCTCCGGCCCGGGCGCCACCAATATGGTGACACCGGTGCGCGATGCGATGTCCGACTCGGTGCCGATGGTGGTGATCTGCGGCCAGGTGCCCACGGGTGCGCTGGGCAGCGATGCCTTCCAGGAAGCGCCGGTCAGCAACATCATGAGTCCGTGCGCCAAGCACGTGTTCCTACTCACCGATGCGTCGAAACTCGAAGTGACCCTGCGCACGGCCTTCGAGATCGCGCGCAGCGGGCGTCCGGGACCGGTGGTGGTGGACATCCCCAAGGACGTGCAGAACACCGCGCTCGCCTTCGCCGGGGAAGGCACCTTGCCCATTCCCGGCTATCGCGCGCGACAGCACGCCATCCAGAACGCGCGGGTGGACGATGCGCACTGCGCTGCATTTTTCGACGCACTGGCGAAGGCGAAGCGTCCGCTGATCTACGCCGGCGGCGGCATCATCGCCGGCGAGGCTTCCGCCACGCTGCGCGCCTTCGCCCGGCAGTTCGGCCTGCCCGTGACCACCACGCTGATGGGCATCGGCGCCGTGGATACCACCGACCCGCTCGCGCTGCACATGCTGGGCATGCACGGCACGGCCTATGCCAACTACGCCGTGGAGGATTGCGACTTCCTGCTCGCCCTGGGCGCGCGTTTCGACGACCGCGTGGCCAGCGTGCCGGACCGCTTCGCGCCGAACGCGCGCTTCATCGCCCAGATCGACATCGACCCCGCCGAAATCGGCAAGGTGAAATCGGTGCACTGGCATCACCACGGCGACCTCGATGCGACCTTGTCGCGCCTGCATCAGTACGGCGTGCGTCACGGCTTGAACTACGGTGCCGATGGCCACTACGCGCCTTGGCACGCGCACATCGCCGCGCTCAAGCAGACGCATGCGCTGAACTACGACCGCGACAGCGCGCTGATCCAGCCGCAGGCGGTGATCGAGGCGATCAACCAGCACACGCAGGGCCGCGCCGTGATCAGCACGGGCGTGGGCCAGCACCAGATGTGGGCCGCGCAGTATTTCGATTTCCGCGAGCCGCGCCATTGGCTCACCTCCGGCTCGATGGGCACCATGGGCTTTGGCCTGCCCGCCGCCATCGGCGCGCAGTTCGCGCGGCGCGATGCCGTGGTGATCGACATCGACGGCGACGCCAGCATCCGCATGAACCTGGGCGAGCTGGAAACCGTCACCACCTACGGCCTGCCGGTGAAGGTGGTGGTGCTGAACAACATCGGCGACGGCATGGTGCGTCAGTGGCAGAAGCTGTTCTTCCGTGGCCGCTTCGCCTCATCCGACAAGAGCCTGCACAAGAAGGATTTCATCAAGGCCGCGCAGGCCGATGGTTTCGCCTGGGCAAAACGGCTGGAGAAGAAGGACGAGCTGGCCGACACCATTGCCGATTTCCTGGCGTTCGACGGCCCGGCCTTCCTCGAGGTGATGATCGATCCGGACGCCGGCGTGTATCCCATGGTGGGTCCGGGGGCGACGTATGCGCAGATGATCACGGGCGACTTCATTCCGTCGCGCGTGGCGCCAGCCGTTGCTGAAGATTCGAAGAGCGACATGTTCTAGACCGTCGCTCCAGCGGAAGCTGGAGCCCAGTGCCTTTCCAACCTACAAGGCGCTGGATTCCAGCTTTCGCTGGAATGACGAGTAGGAAGATACAGGGCTTGTCATGAAACACACACTTTCCATCCTGCTGCAGAACGAATCCGGCGCGCTGATGCGCGTGGCCGGCATGTTCGCCGCGCGTCACTGCAACATCGATTCACTCACCGTGGCCGCCACCGACGATCCGGAGGTCTCGCGGCTCACCCTGGTCATGCACGGCGCGGACGACACGGTGGAGCAGATCATCAAGCAGACGCGCAAGCTGGTCGACGTGATCGACGTCAGCCACCCCGCCGCCACGCCATGAATGCGCAAGTCGCCGCCGTCGATGCGGCAGACAGCCTGAGCGAGCACGAACTGCTGCGCCAGACGGTAGGCGCGCGCGTGTACGACGTGGCGCGCGAAACCGCGCTGGAACCGGCGCCGCTGCTTTCCACGCGGCTTGGCCAACCCGTGCTGCTCAAGCGCGAGGATCAGCAGCCGGTGTTCTCGTTCAAGCTGCGCGGCGCGTACAACCGCATGTCGCAGCTGGGTGCGGAGCAGCGCGCACGGGGCGTCATCGCCGCATCGGCCGGCAATCACGCGCAGGGCGTGGCGCTGGCGGCGGCGCGGTTGGGCCTGCGCGCGGTGATCGTGATGCCGGTGACCGCGCCGCAAGTGAAGGTGGATGCCGTGCGCCGGCTTGGCGGTGCGCAGGTGGAGGTCGTGCTCGCGGGTGATTCCTATAGCGATGCGCAGGCCGCGGCGGCGCGGCTGCAGGCCGAGCACGGCTATACCTTCGTGCATCCGTTCGACGATCCGGCGGTGATTGCCGGGCAGGCCACGGTGGGCATGGAGATCCTGCGCCAGCATCCCGGCCCGCTGCATGCCATCTTCGTACCCGTGGGCGGCGGCGGCCTGCTGGCCGGCGTGGCGGGTTACGTCAAGGCATTGCGTCCCGAGATCAAGGTGATCGGCGTGCAGACCTGCGACTCCGACGCGATGGCGCAGTCACTCGATGCGGGCGCGCCGGTCACGCTGCCGGAAGTCGGCCTGTTCGCCGACGGCACGGCGGTGAAGCGCGTGGGCGACCTGACCTTCGCGCTATGCCAGCGTTACGTGGACAATATGGTGCGCGTGGATACCGATGCGATCTGCGCGGCCATCCGCGATGTGTTCCAGGACACGCGCAGCGTGCCCGAGCCCGCGGGTGCGCTGGCGCTGGCGGGCCTCAAGCAATACGTTGCGACGCACGGCGCGTCGGAACATCCCATGGTCGCCATCGTGTCGGGCGCCAACCTCAATTTCGATCGCCTGCGTTTTGTCGCCGAGCGCGCGGAGGTGGGCGAGCAGCGCGAGGCGGTGTTCGCCGTGACCATTCCCGAGGAACGCGGCAGCTTCCGCCGCTTCTGCGCGGCGCTGGACCAGCGCAGCATCACCGAATTCAATTACCGCATCGGCAACGCCAGCGAAGCGCACATCTTCGTAGGCGTGCAGACCACGCATCGCGACGAGCGCCAGACATTGATCGAAGCGTTCCGCGCACACGGCTTCGGCGTGCTCGACCTGACCGACGACGAACTGGCCAAGCTGCACCTGCGCCACATGATCGGCGGCAGCTCGCCGCTGGCGCGCGACGAGCTGCTATATCGCTTCGAGTTTCCCGAGCGGCCCGGCGCGCTCACGCGTTTCCTCGGCCATATGCATCCGGACTGGAACATCAGCCTGTTCCACTACCGCAACCAGGGCGCCGACTACGGCCGCATCCTTGTCGGCATCCAGGTGCCGCAGGACGAGCGCGCGCTGTTCCAGGCGTTTCTCGACACGCTGGGTTATCCGTTCCGCGACGAAAGCGACAACCCGGCGTATCGATTGCTGTTGCGCTGACCGTAGCCCGGATGAAGCCGCCGGCGGAATCCGGGATGGCGATGCGGCAATGGTCGGTTTTCGCGGACGACCGATGCGCCTGTTTTTCGTGAGCGCATGTGCGTCGCGATGCGTTATCCCGGATTCCGCCTGCGGCTTCATCCGGGCTACGGGCGGAGTTACGGCGACTTGGATTCGCCCGCCGCTTTTCGGCCGCGCCGCATGCTCCACGCGCCAAGCACCGGCACGAGCACGATGGCCAGGCGCGCCAGCAACGCGAGGATGTGCAGGTCGCGCTTGGTTTCGCTTCGCGCCAGGCCTTGCTGGATCATCTCTTCCGATGCCTTGGTTTCCTCGGGCTTGGGGCCGGTGATGAAGCCCTCCAGGCCCAACGCGGCGGTGGCGTCGGCCGGTTGGTGGTCTTCGTAGCGCGCGCCCGGGTCGAAGTGGATGCCTTCGGCCAGCGCGGCGAGCGGGCTTCCCGTCACAGTCTGCTGCTCGTCCTGATTCAGCCCGGACAACGTGATCTGTAAGGCGACGGCGTAAAGGCGGCCCAGCGTCACGCTGTTCAATTCCCCGTGGCTGTCGTAATGGAAGCCGCCGGCGGGCGAGCCCATGTCGGTGATGCGGTAGCCCCAGTTCAGACGATGAGTCGCGGCATCCCACACGGGCTTGTCGATCCATTGCATCGACGTCATGTGCGCGCTGCCCGCCGGCGCGCGCAGATCGAAGCGCGAGCCGTAGTAGTTGATGGTCTGTTCCAGCTGCTGCGTATCGAGCTGGATGCCGTCGGTGGGCACGTAGCCTTGCTGCGCCACGATCATGCGGGCGATCCAGCGGCCGTCTTCGGGCGCGACCAACGCCACGGAGAGCTCGCCGTCCGGCGAGGGATTGTCCGGCAGCTTGCGCACCGCTTCCGGCGAGAGATAGCGGAAGCCCTTGGGCAGATCGAACGTGGCAGGGCCATCGAGCTTGATGGTGGCCGGGCCGTGCTGCCACGCGACGCCCAATGGCACGAGGATGTCGCCCGACGAGGGGCCGAATTCGTAGCCGTTGCGCTCATCCTCTTCCCTGGCCTGCTGCAGCTTGCGGCTCGCGGCTTCCTGTAGCGCGGCCTTGGCGCCGTCGCTCAGCGCCAGCTCGCTGGAACTGTCGGACGACGCCTTGGCGGCGCAGGTGTCGGCCACGTTCGCCGGCCAGATGATGTCGCCCTTGGCGTTGCGCACGGCCTCGATGCCGCAGTCCTGCGGTTCGAGGCTGGCGATGACGTCGCCCTTGGCGTTCATCCATAGCGTGCGCTCCGGATTGTCCTTCAGCGTGGTGGGCTGCCTGAACTGCACCACGTCGCCTTCCCGGGATTCGTTCACCGACCATTGCCACGGCACCGCGGTGGAACTGAACTCTTCCGCGTGCACGGGCTTGCCGCTGCGGTCGATCAAACCCCAATGGCCCTGCGCATCGCCGACCACCGCCACATCGCCGTGGAACGAGTCGATGCTGCCGCCGACGCGTCGCGCCAGCTCCTTGCCCTGGCGGTCGATCAATACGCGCACCGATTCGCCCTTTTCGTCATCCGCCAGCGTGACCCACGCGCGGCCTTCGGAGAAAGGAAGCCCGCCCGTCCAATCCTTGCGCGGCCCGACCACGGGGCGGCCGCTCTGGATGTCCAGCACGCCCGTTCGCCCTTCGCCATCGGAGAAGAACGACAGGCCTTCGGTGGGCTCCTGAACCGATGCGCCATCGCCGGAGACTTCGAACAACACGCGGCCCTGTTCGTCCAGCAGCCGATAGCGATCGACGGTTTCCTGATTCTGCGAAGTCGTTTCGAGCACGCGTCCAGGGCCGACGACGGTGAGGCCCATGCGCTGGGCGAACGGCATGACGAGCTTGCCCTGCGTATCGATAAGGCCCAGTTGCACGGCACCGCCATTGAGCGGCGATGCCCCGCGCTGCACCACCGCCAGGCCGAACGCATAGGCCTCGATGTGCTCGTACTGGCCCAGCGGCACGATGATGTGGTTGTCGCGATCGATCACGCCGATCTTCAGGTCGCCATCGACCGTGTTGCCGACCACCGCCCGCCCGTTGGAGAAGGCATTGGCGACTTCATAGGCGGGCGCAATGGCGAAGTGTCCCTTGCCATCGACGTAACCGTATAGCGAGCTCTTGGGGCCCTGCGCCTGCGCAAGGCCTTCGCTGTAGCGCCCGATCTCCTGCAGAGTGGTCTCGCTGATGGTCTTGCCCGCAGCGTCCAGCAGGTCGATCCGGCGGGATTCCCGCTCGGCCACCCAGACATCACCGTTGGCATAGAGCTGCGCATAGACCGGCTGGACCGCCCAGTTGCCCTGCCGATCCACCAGGCCGCACGCGCGGTAAAGCGTCTCGGCGCAGACGGGTATCAAGCGGGGCGATGGCGCGTTGCCCGGTGGCGGCGGCGACGTGTCGGCATGCGTGATGCCCGCGCAGGCGAGGCACAGGGCAAGCACGAGGCGAAGAGCGTTCGATGACTTCATAGAGGCAATCCATGCGTGAAAAGCGCCGTGGAACGATCACGCGACACATCCTGCGTGCACAGCGCTTGGGTCTTCCAAGGTCCACCAGCATGCGCCTGCCCCTGATCAGGCGCATGCACAGTGTAGAGCTTCAACGTCCCGTTGGCTGGTCTCGCCTGTTCAAACTCGCGCGCAGGTACCAAATTCCCTCACCGTCATTCCGGCTTTCGCCGGAATGACGGTGAGGGATATAGACGTATACGCGAGATTTTGGATAGGTAATTACATCTTTTCAGCCGGGTCATTCACTACTTCCAGCTCAAACACGTGGTTGTCGTAGTCGCTGAAGTACAGCGCGGTGTCGTCGCGCGCCATCTGATAATCCACCGCCAGCGCGTCCATGCGGCGGGCGCAGGCGAGCTGTTCTTCCTTGGTGACGGCGAAGCCGATGTGGTCGCCGTTGCGCGAGGCCGGGCCCTGGCCGCGGATCAGCGCGAACTCCAGCCCCGCCAGGGCCAGGATCACTTCCGGGTGCGCGTCCTGCGGGTTTTCCTCGCGCAGCACGCGCGCATCCGGGAACACGTCGGTGAGCAGGTGCGCGGTGCGGGTGGGATGGCTGACGATCAGGGCGATATGGCTGAGGGCTTTGGGCATGGGCTTAGGTCCCGGTCGAAAGAGCGAGTGTAGGCCGCTTTGTGACGGCCTTGCGACAGCGTGCGCCATGCAAACCTGCACCGGTTCACGCCACCGATGCGGGCACGGCACGTTAAACTGAGAGAATGGCTCCGACTTCCCGCAAGCGCCAGCGGCGCAACCTGCCGTCCACCCATGCACCGCGTCCGCGGCCCGGCGCGTCGCGATCGGCGCAGGCCGCGCAACCGGCGGACAGCTCCACCCGCGCCACGCGCGTGCTCGACTGGCTGCTGCAGCAACTGCCGGCGCCATACCGCGCCAAGGCGCGCGACTACCTGGTGCTGACCCGCATGGACCGCCCCATCGGCGCCCTGCTGCTGTTGTGGCCAACGTGGTGGGCGCTATGGCTGGCCGCCTCGGACTTTCCGCCGGTGAAGCTGCTGGTGATCTTCACCCTGGGCGTGTTCGCCATGCGCGCGGCGGGCTGCGCCATCAACGATTTCGCCGACCGCAAGCTGGACCCGCAGGTGGAGCGCACGGCCGGCCGCCCCATCGCGGCGGGCCGCGTGACGCCGCGCGAGGCGCTGATCGTGTTCGCCAGCCTGCTGGCGTTCTCCTTCATCCTGGTGCTGTTCACCAACAGGCTGACCATCGAGCTGTCGTTCGCGGGCGCCGCACTGGCGGCCGTGTATCCGTTCACCAAGCGCTATACGCATCTGCCGCAGGTGGTGCTGGGCGCGGCGTTCGGCTGGTCGATCCCGATGGCGTTCGCCGCCGTGATGAACACGGTGCCGCCGATCGGCTGGCTGCTGTTCATCGCCAACATTATCTGGTCGGTGGTCTACGACACCGAATACGCGCTGGTGGACCGCGACGACGACATCAAGGCCGGCGCCAAGTCCACCGCCATCCTGTTCGGCGACGCGGACCTGCCGATACTGGGCATCCTGATGGCGACCTTCCTGCTCGCCATGCTGTTCGTGGGCCAGCGCGCCAGCCTGGGCTGGCCGTACTGGCTGGGGCTGCTGGCGTCGGCCGGGCTGTTCGGCTGGCAGCTGTGGCGCATCCGCACCCACGACCGCGCCGCCTGCCTGTGGGCCTTCCGCAACAACAACTGGCTGGGCATGGCCGTGTGGATCGGCATCGTGCTGGCGCTGGCGTTCCGTTGATTGGTTGCGTGACCGCGTCGTGAAGCCGCGCCTGCACGCGCCGGCGACGCCTTCTGAAAATATCGTCGGCTAACCTGTCGATTCCCGCCGGGGTCGTTCGTCGTCAGCATGAGGACCGCCCAGAGCCGGTCCATGCATGCCATCCGAAGGAGTGACAACAATGCGATTCGTAGCCATGGTCCGCGCCACCCGGGCCTCCGAAGCCGGCGAGATGCCCAGCGAGAAACTGCTCACCGAGATGACCCGGTTCAACGAGGAACTGGTGAAGGCCGGCGTGTTGCTGGCCGGCGAAGGGCTGCACCCCAGCAGGAACGGCGCGCGCGTGCGCTACGAGGGCGACAAGCGCACCGTCATCGACGGCCCGTTCGCCGAAACCAAGGAACTCATCGCCGGCTTCTGGCTGCTGCAGGTGGCCTCGCTGGAAGAAGCCATCGAATGGATGAAGCGCTGCCCCAATCCGTTCGAGGAAGGCGCTTCGGAAGTCGAGATACGCCGCGTGTTCGAAGCCGAGGACTTCGGCGAGGCATTCACCCCCGAGATGCGCGAACTGGAAGCGCAACAGCGCGCCAGGATGGCCGAGGGCCACTGATCCCACGGAGGCACGTCATGCTGATCCAGCCTTATCTGTTCTTCGATGGCCGCTGCGAGGAGGCGCTCGCCTTCTACGGTAAGGCCGTGGGCGCGCAGGTGCAGAACCTGGTGCGCTTCAAGGACAACCCCGAGCAACCGGGCGACCAGCCCGCCGGCCCGCGTCCGCCCGATGGCGAGAAGATCATGCACGCGTCGATGAAGATCGGCGAATCGCTGGTCAACGCCTCCGACGGCGAGTGCCTCGGCAACCCGCAGTTCCAGGGCTTCTCGCTGGTGATCAACGCCAAGGACGAGGACGAGGCGAAGCGCTGCTTCGTGGCGCTGACGGACGGCGGCGAAGCGACCATGCCGCTGACGAAGACTTTCTTCGCCTCCTCCTTTGGCATGCTGCGTGACCGCTTCGGCGTGCACTGGATGGTGATGTCGCCGCCCTGATGGTGCGCACGAACTTGCGCCGCAGGGAGCGTGGTGCTGTGATCGGCGGCCATGAGCGCGACCGACATCCACCGCACCATCGACGCCGTCTGGCGCATCGAAGCGCCGCGCCTGATCGCCGGCTTGGCCCGCATCACCCGCGACGTAGGCGTGGCGGAGGAGCTGGCGCAGGACGCGCTGGTGACGGCGCTGGAGCAATGGCCGACCACCGGCGTGCCGCGCAACCCCGGCGCCTGGCTGATGACCACGGCCAAGCACCGCGCCATCGACCAGATGCGCCGCCACGCCCTGCATCGCCGCAAGGAAGGCGAACTGACGCGCGAGATCGAGGACCAGCTCGAACAATCCGTGGGAGACCCGGATGCCATGCTCGACAATCCGGTCGGTGACGATCTGCTCAGCCTGATATTCACGGCCTGCCATCCGGTGCTGTCCACCGAGGCGCGCGTGGCGCTGACGCTGCGCATGCTCGGCGGCCTCACCACCGGCGAGATCGCGCGCGCGTTCCTGGTGCCCGAGCCCACCGTCGCGCAACGCATCGTGCGCGCCAAGCGCACGCTCAGCGATGCGCAGGTGCCCTTCGAAGTGCCGCGCGGGGAAGAACTCGCTGTGCGGCTCGCCTCCGTGCTGGAAGTGGTCTACCTGATCTTCAACGAAGGCTATGCGGCCACCTCGGGCAGCGACTGGATGCGCCCGCAACTGTGCGAGGAAGCCCTGCGCCTGGGCCGCGTGCTCGCCGGCCTGGCGCCGGCCGAACCGGAAGTGCACGGCCTGGTCGCGCTGATGGAAATCCAGGCTTCGCGCACCGCGGCCCGGCAAGGTCCGAACGGCGAACCCATTCTGCTGAACGACCAGAACCGCGCACGCTGGGATCAACTGCTCATTCGTCGCGGCCTGGCCGCGCTGCAACGCGCCGAAACGCTGGGCGGCACCGAGCGTCCGTACACGCTGCAAGCCGGCATCGCCGCCTGCCACGCCCGCGCACGCGCGCCCGAAGACACCGACTGGCCGCGCATCGCCTCGCTGTACGACACGCTCGCGCGCGTCATGCCCTCGCCGGTGGTCGCGCTCAACCGCGCGGTGGCGCATGCTCAAGCGTTCGGTCCGGAAGTGGGCCTGTCGCTGGTAGACGCCCTGCGCGACGAACCCCTGCTGCGCCAATACCACCTGCTGCCCAGCGTGCGCGGCGACTTGCTCGGCAAGCTCGGCCGCCACGGCGAGGCGCGCGAGGAGTTCGAACGCGCCGCCTCGCTCACGCGCAACCTGCGCGAGCGTGACTTGCTGTTGAGCCGCGCCACGGCCAGCGCCGCCGCTCAGTCGTGACCGTACCGCGTTGAGCGGAGCGAGAGGCATGTAGCCCGGATGAAATCCGGGATCGGCCTGCGAACACACTCAACGCTATTCGTGCGGTGACGCTAGCGTGTTCCCGGATTGCGCTGCGCTCCATCCGGGCTACGGGGTGCTCGCGCGATGTAGCCCGGATGAAATCCAGGATAGGCCCGCGAACACACTCAACGCTATTCGTGAGGTGACGCTGGCGCGTTCCCGGATTGCGCTGCGCTTCATCCGGGCTACGAGGTGCGCTCGGCGCTGCCGTGGGGCTTCACGTTATGCCTGCTCGCGGGACATTACCGGGCGGCGCTCAGTCCTGCCACAGATCCGCGACCTGGGTGAAAACGAAGAATAGGTTGGTCGCCAAGGCCACGGCCGCGACGATGCCGCTTGTGCGGCGCCCGGCGAAGAAGCCGGCGACGACGAGCAGTATGTAGGCCGAGAAACCCAGGTATCCCCAGGGGTTGAGCTTCGCATCCCAGAAGAAGATGGCTTCGCACAGCCCTTCCAGGTGAAACAGCGCGATGGCGATCAGTGCCCATCGGCCATCCCGGATGTAGATATCGCGGTGGTCGTCGCCCGGCTTGAGTTCGCTGAAGGGAAGAATCATCACCGCCGCGAACACCAGCAGTAGCGGCTGCATCATCATCATCAGGAACGAGGTGAAGGACCAATCCTGGTAGGTCTTGAGCTGCCGCAGCGACCACCAGGCGTCCATCGCGTCCAGGAAGATCACGGCCACCCACGCCAGCGAGACCCCGTAAAGGCGGGATATGTGCCGCGACCGCAAGGCGCAGGCGAGGCTGGTCAGGAGCCGTGTCACGGTCAGGCCGATCAGCATGCCGAAGACGACGGTGACCCATTGGAAATTGGACATGGAGAGGAGTGGCGCGAAACGGATTCACGCCAGTGTGGTGATCGCCGCAGGGCGCAACCATCAGAGGGCTCGCAAAGTGCGGGATGGGCGCGGAAAGGCGGCGCGCCCTGCCGCGCGCGATCACGTCTTGCAGAACCGGTTGGCGCGATACGCCTCAAGGCTGGGCACGGCGCCATACATGGTTTCGACGAAGGCGTTGCGTTCGTGCCACATCACTTCCATGTCCCACAGGCAGAACGAGTAGCGCGAAAGGTCTTCCACCCAGCCGGTGGCGTCCTGCGCCGCGACGGCGATGAACATCTCGTTGTCGTTGCCCCACCAGCCCAGCACCAGGTAGCGCGCGTTCGCCGCCTCATGGCAGATGGCGAAGGCCGGCGTGCTCCGCCAGGCGATGGGGCGCGCCTGTTTCATGGCGTGCAGGCGCGGCAGGTAGCGCGTGACGTCCACCGGCACGCTGGTCGCGGCGATGGTGTAGACCTTGAGGCCGTCGGCATCGGTATCCGCGGGCAGGCTTTCGATGGGGCGGGGGCGATACATGCGATCCGTTCCTCCGGGGTGAGCCATGAGCGGCCGGCGCAGCGGCGAGCGATCGCGGTGATTGCACCACAGCCGTAGAGCCGTTTAAATGGCCCGTCCCGCCGATGGGGCCTGGCCTTGTCTCGTCGGCAGCCTCACCCGAGGCCGCTCGCATCGAAACGCTGTTCCCCTGTTCGTCCCTCGTGAAGGAGCAAGGTATGGAGCGTTCGTCTTCGGCATCGGTCGTCACGCTTGCTGACGACCGTGCCCTGCATTCCGCAGGCACCAGTCCACAGGTGCAAACGACCATCTCGCAGCAGTTCCTGGCGCTCAGCATGATCGGCTTGGGCGTGCTGGGCTTCATCTACGGCGACGTGGCCCTGGTGTGGCAGCACTTGCCCATTGAGCACATGCCGGGCGCGAAGGCGGTGGCTTATGCGTTCGCCGCGATTGAACTGGTCGCCGGCATCGGCCTGCTGCTGCGGCACTGGGCGAAAGCAGCATCGGCCCTGCTGGCCGCGTTCATGTTGATATGGGCGGTGTTGCTGAAGCTGCCGGCGGTGATCGTGGTGCCGTCGATGGAAGCGACGTGGCTGGGCCTGGGCGAGATCACCGTGATCCTTGCCGGCGCGTGGGTGCTGTTCGCCTCGCACATGGGCGAGCGGAACGGCTGGCTGCGCCACCTCACGGGACAGCGCGGCATTCGCGCGGCGCGCGTGCTGTTCGCGCTGTCGCTACCGACGATCGGCCTGTCCCACTTCATCTACAGCAAGCAGACGGTGGAACTGGTGCCGGCGTGGCTGCCTTATCCCATCGGCTGGGCGTACCTCACCGGCGCGTGCAGCATCGCCGCCTGCCTGGCGGTGCTGTTCGGCGTGCTGCCGCGGCTGGCCGCGCGCCTGGAAGCGGCGATGTTGTGGATCATCACCTTGCTGGTGTGGTTGCCGGTGCTGATCGCCACGCACGGCGACCGCATGCCATGGACGGCGCTGGTGATCTCCGCCGCCATCGCCTGCGGTGCGTGGGTGGTGGCCGATTCGTACCGGCCGGCGCCCTCGTTGCGCGAGTGATGCTTTAGGTGGGCCGCTCTTCGTAGCCGTGCACGGCATCGAGTACGCGCGCGGAATACACCAGGGCCGCGCCGGCATTCATGGCCACGGCAACGCCGAGTGCTTCGGCGATTTCCGCATGCGACGCGCCCTGCTTCAGCGCCTCGGCGGTGTGCACGGTGATGCAACCGTCGCAGCGCGTGGTTACCGCCACGGCCAGCGAGATCAGCTCGCGCGTCTTGGCGTCCAGATGGCCGTTCTTGCTGTTGGCGTTGGACAGGGTCTGGTAGCCCGCGACGGTGTCGGGGCTCAGCTTGGCGATCTCGCCGATGCGGCCAAGCAGCTCTTTGCGATAGTCGGGCCAGTTCAGCATGGGGCTCTCCTCGGTGTGGATCGCACCCTCCCCTGCCAAAGGCACGATAGCGGCGATGCTGCGCCTCCCGGCGTCCCGCGTGAATACCCCGATGGTTGAATGCCGAACGGCCAGTCAGGCCTTGATGGCGGGCGCACGCGCCAGCGCCCACACATCCACGCGCTGCACGCCCGCCCGCCGCAGCACGCGGGCGCACTCGGCCAAGGTGGCGCCGGTGGTCATGACGTCATCGAGCAGGGCGACGTGGTCGGGCCAGGCGACGTGCTCGCGCGCGACGAACGAGCCGCGCACATTCCTGCGCCGCTGCAGGGCGCCCAGCTCGGTCTGGGCGGCGGTGGGACGCTGTCGGATCAGCACATCGCGGCGCAGCGTGACGCCTAGACGCTTCGCCAGCGGCCGCGCCAGTTCCAGCGCCTGGTTGTAGCCGCGCTGGCGCAGGCGGTCCACGTGCAGCGGCACGGGCACGAGCCAGGCGGGCAACGCGTCCGGCGCGGGTTCGCGCAGCCATAGCGTGGAGAGCGCGCGGCCGCAGGCGAGATTCGCGCTGAACTTGAAGCGCGATTCCAGCCGATCCAGCGGCCACGCATAGCGGAACGGCACCCAGGCCGCACCCAGGGCGGTGCGCGGCGCTGGCATTGGCCGCAGAGGGCGGCGGGTTCCGGCAACGGCAGGGCGCAACGGGCGCAGCAGATGCGGTTGCGCGGCAGTTCGCCGGCGCAGTCGCGGCAGAGATCCAGCCCATCGTCGCCGGCCGCGCCGCACAGCAGGCATCGGCAGGGAAGCACGAAATTCCGCAGCGCCCCAACTAGCGGCCGACCGAGGGAAAGCGCGTCCATGCGCGGTATGCCGTCAGGCCTTGGGCTTGAACATGGCCGCGTCGAGGATCGACCACAGGTGGATGATCCAGCCCAGCCACACGATCCACAGGATCGCCGCCAGCACGAACATCACCAGGGCGATCCAGAAACGGCCCTGCACCAGCTGCCCCAGGCCGGGGATGAAGAAACTGCAGATGGCTGCGAGCACATTGCCCGCGCTGCCCTGTCCCGCGCTCATGCCGACCACTCCCACTGGATGAATGAGCCGATGGTAGCGGCAGCCATACGTCCGCGCATCGTCAACCAAAATTGGTCAACCAAAGTTGACAAGCCGGACCCCGCTGTCACACTGTCGCGCATTCCCCATCCCCAGAGCTGTCGCCATGGCCCACCCGATCCGCCACGACTGGACGCGCGAGGAAGTCGCCGCGCTGTTCGCGCTGCCGTTCAACGAGCTGCTGCATCGCGCGCACTCCGTGCACCGCGAACACCACGACCCGAATGCGGTGCAGGTGTCCACCCTGCTCTCCATCAAGACCGGCGGCTGCCCGGAAGACTGCGCGTATTGCCCGCAGGCCGCGCGCTACGACACCGGCGTGCAGGCGCAGAAGCTGATGAGCGTGGACGCCGTGGTGGCACGCGCAAAGGCCGCGAAGGACGCCGGCGCCAGCCGCTTCTGCATGGGCGCCGCGTGGCGCAGCCCGAAGGACCGCGACGTGGAGAAGGTGGCCGAAATCGTGCGCGCCGTGAAGGGCCTGGGCCTGGAAACCTGCGCCACCCTGGGCATGCTCAACGGTGCGCAGGCGAAGACGCTGAAGAACGCGGGCCTGGACTACTACAACCACAACCTGGACACCGCGCCGGAGTTCTACGGCGAGATCATCCACACGCGCCAGTACCAGGATCGCCTGGACACGCTGGAACACGTGCGCGAGGCGGGCCTGAAGACCTGTTGCGGTGGCATCGTGGGCATGGGCGAGACGCGCGACCAGCGCGCCGGCCTGCTGCAGACCCTGGCCAACCTGCCGGAGCACCCCGAGTCGGTGCCGATCAACCAGCTGGTGCAGGTGGAAGGCACGCCGCTCAACGGCACCGAAGCGATCGACCCGTTCGACTTCGTGCGCACCATTGCCGTGGCGCGCATCCTGATGCCGGCCTCGATGGTGCGCCTGTCCGCCGGCCGCCAGCAGATGGACGACGCCGTGCAAGCGCTGTGCTTCTTCGCCGGCGCCAACTCCATCTTCTACGGCGAGAAGCTGCTCACCACCGGCAACCCGGACGTGGAACATGACCGCCAGCTGTTCAAGCGCCTGAACCTGCATGCGCTGGAAGTGGTGGAAGAGAGCGAGACGGTGCATGCGGATATTCTGGAAACGGAAGCGGGTGGCTGCGGGTCCGGTTGTGGTTGTGGTGTTGCGGCATAAGCAACCAGAACTCATGCGCCACCACGATCGTCATTCCCGCGGAAGCGGGAATCCAGTGCCTTTTCAACGGTAGAGCCAAGGCGCTGGATCCCCGCTCTCGCCCCCTTTTGCGGGGTCCACGGGGATGACGCCATGTTGTGACATTTACACGACCCACATGCCCCGGCCCTCACTCACCGAACGACTTGCCCAGCACAGCGCCGAACGCGCGCGTGCTGGACTGCTGCGACGCCTGCACACCATCGAACAAACCGATGGCCCGTGGGTCTGGCGCAACGGGCGCCAGCTGCTCTCCTTCTGCAGCAACGACTACCTCGGCCTTGCGCAGCATCCCGTGCTGGTCGACGCGCTCAAGCGCGCCGCCGACAGCGATGGCGTCGGCAGCGGCTCCGCACATCTGATCTGCGGCCATCGTTCCGTACATGCCGCGCTGGAAGAAGCTCTGGCGGAATGGACGGGACGCGAGCGCGCGCTGCTGTTCTCCACCGGCTACATGGCCAACCTCGGCGTGATGCAGGCGCTGCTGCAACGCGATGACGTGTGCGTGCAGGACAAGCTCAACCACGCCTGCCTGATCGATGGCGCGCAGTTGGCCGGCGCGGAACTGAAGCGCTATCCGCATGCCGACGTCGATGCCGCCGCGCGCCAGCTGTCCGCGCGCCCGGAAGCCGGCGCGCTGCTCGCCACCGATGGCGTGTTCAGCATGGACGGCGACGTTGCGCCACTGCGCGAACTGGCAGCGTTGTGTCAGCGCGAGAGCGCGAGCTTGATGGTGGACGATGCGCACGGCCTGGGCGTGTTCGGCGTGCGGGGCGAAGGCAGCGTCGCCGATGCCGGGCTTTCGGCACACGACGTGCCCGTGCTGATGGCGACGCTGGGCAAGGCGCTGGGCTGCAGCGGCGCGTTTGTCGCCGGCTCCGCCGAACTGATCGACGGATTGGTGCAGTCGGCGCGCACGTATATCTATACGACCGCCATGCCTCCCGCGCTCGCCGCCGCGACACTGGCCGCCGTGCGCCTGGCGCAGTCCGACGGCTGGCGGCGCGAGAAACTCCGTGCGCTGATCGCCCGCTTCCGCGCGGGCGCAGCCCAGCTCGGCCTGCCGCTGATGCCTTCGCCCACCGCCATCCAGCCGCTGCTGCTGGGCGACGCCACGGCGGCGCTGGTGGCCTCCGAAGCCTTGGAACGCGAGGGTTTCCTGGTTACTGCGATCCGTCCGCCCACGGTGCCGCAGGGCAAGGCCCGGCTGCGCATCACGCTGTCGGCAGCCCACGAGGAAGGCGACGTGGACCGACTGCTGGAGTCCCTGTCCCGGGTCCCGATGGGCCGCCCCGTATAATGGCCGCCTTGCCGTCGTTCCTCCCCGCCATGTCGATCATCAACCTCTCCGCGTACCGCTTCGTCAGCCTGGACGACTTGCCGGCCCTGCGCGAACGCATCCTCGAACGCTGCGAAGCGCTGGCGCTGAAAGGCACCATCCTGCTCGCGCCCGAGGGCATCAACCTGTTTCTCGCCGGCCCGCGCGAACCCATCGATGCCTTCATGGACTGGCTGCGCACCGACGCGCGCTTCGCCGGGCTGGAGCCGAAGGAATCGATCTCCGACACGGTGCCGTTCGGCCGCATGCGCGTGCGACTGAAGAAGGAGATCATCACCATGCGCATGCCCACCATCCGCCCCGAAGGCGGCCGCGCGCCCTCCGTCGCGCCCGTGACGCTGCAGCGCTGGCTCGCGCAGGGACACGACGACGATGGCCGCGAAGTAGTGCTGCTCGATACGCGCAACGACTACGAAACCGATGTCGGCCTGTTCGAGAACGCGGTGGACTACCGCATCGCCAGCTTCACCGAATTCCCCGCCGCCCTCGCCGCCGACCGCGCACGCTTCGAGAACAAGACGGTGGTGTCGTACTGCACCGGCGGCATCCGCTGCGAAAAGGCCACGCTGCATATGCAGGACATCGGCATCGAGCACGTGTATCAGTTGGAAGGCGGCATCCTGAAGTATTTCGAGGAAACCGACGGCGCGCACTGGAACGGCGGTTGCTTCGTGTTCGACGGGCGCGGTGCGGTGGACAAGGAGCTCGCGCCCGCCGCACTGCTCCCTCTCCCCGCCGGGGAGAGGGCTGGGGTGAGGGGTCAATCTAGCGAACAGCTCGCACGGAAAGACGCTTCCGCAAGCACCCACCACTCACCCCAACCCTCTCCCCAACGGGGAGAGGGAGCACACAGCGCATGAACCTCCACATCGAAACCCACGGCCACGGCGAGATCCCCGTGGTGATCCTCCACGGCTGGGCCATGCATGGCGGCATGATGGAGCCCTTGTGCGAGGTGCTGGCTGATCGCTGCACCATGCACGTGGTCGATCTGCCGGGCCACGGCTATTCGCGCGACAGCAGCTTGCCGCTGGAACCCTCCGCCTGCGTGCAGGCGATTGCGGAGCGCACGCCGCCGGGCATCTGGATCGGCTGGTCGCTGGGCGGCCTGATCGCCATGACAGCCGCCATCGAACATCCGCAGCATGCGCGCGCGCTGGGCGTGATCGACGGCACGCCGAAATTCTCGCGTGGCGAGGACTGGCCGCACGGCAGCGATCCCAAGCTGGTGCGCCAGCTCGCCACCGACCTGGAAACCGACTACCACGGCACGCTGGAACGCTTCATCGCCCTGGAGGCGATGGGCAGCCGCGACCCGATGGCGGAAGTGCGCCACCTGCGCGCGTTGATCTTCCAGCGCGGCGAACCCAACCTGCGCGTGCTGCAGGAAGGTATCCGCATTCTCGAAGCCACCGACCGCCGCGCGGACCTCGCCGGCCTCGCCGTACCGAGCGCATGGATCGTGGGCCATCGCGACCGCATCGTGCCACCGCCCGCCATGGCGTGGTCGGCCGCGCAGGCGCACGGCACGTACACGGAAATCGCGCATGCCGGGCATGCGCCGTTCTTCGGCTATGCCGGCGACGTCGCGAACGCGCTGACGCCGCTGCTGGACAGCTTTTCATGACCGACTCGCATTTCGACCGCCAGCAGGTGCGCCGCAATTTCGGCCGCGCGGCGGACACCTACGAACAGCACGACGCCCTGCAGCGCGAAGTGCAGACGCTGCTGCTGGATCGCCTGGGCTTCTATCTGGAAGCACCCGAGCGCGTGATCGACGTCGGCGCGGGCACGGGCCGCGGTACGGCGCTGCTGCGCAAGCGCTATCCGAAGGCGCAGGTGATCGCGATGGACCTGGCGCTGCCGATGCTGCGCACAGCGAAGAAAAACAACAGCTGGCTGAAGCCGTTCCAGCGCGTGTGCGCGGAAGCCACGGCGTTGCCATTGCCCGACCACAGCGTGGACGTGCTGCATTCCAACCTGTGCTTCCAATGGATCGACGACCTGCCCGCACTGTTCGGCGAATGCGTGCGCGTGCTCAAGCCCGGCGGCCTGCTGGTGTTCTCCACCTTCGGCCCCGATACCTTGAAGGAACTGCGCGCCGCCTGGGCGGAGGCCGACCAGCAGCCGCACGTCAGCCGCTTCCTGGACATGCACGACCTGGGCGACGCGATGATCAACGCGGGCCTGCGCGATCCCGTACTCGATGTGGACCGCTACACCCTCACCTACAGCGAGCCGCGCCTGCTGCTCAAGGAACTGCAGGGCCTGGGCGCCACCAACGCCGACCGCGAGCGCGAGCGGCACCTGCTCGGCAAGAAACACTATCAGCGCATGCTGGCCGCGTACGAAACGATGCGCGTGGACGGCCGCATCCCCGCGACCTGGGAAGTGGTCACCGCGCACGCATGGGGACCGCCGCCGGGACAATCGCGCCGCATGGCGGGCGGCGGTGAGATGGCGAGCTTCTCCATCGATAGCCTGCGTGGTTCGCGGCGACGATAGAGCGAGAAGTGAGTGAAGAGGAGTGAGAAGTGAGAGAAGAGCAACACGCCACCACTCTCACTTCTCACTCCTCTTTACTCACTCCTGCCCTTAAACCTGTTTGTAGCGGAAACAACTCACGGTGTGATCGTTCACCATCCCCGTGGCCTGCATGAAGGCATAGCAGATGGTAGTGCCGACGAAGCGGAAGCCGCGCTTCTTCAGATCCTTGCTCATGCGGTCGGATACCGGCGTGCTGGCAGGCACGTCGCCTTGTCCCGTCCAGCGGTTGCGGATCGGCTTGCCATCGACGAACGACCACAGGTAGCGGTCGAGGCTGCCGAGTTCGTCGATCACCTTGAGCGACGCGATGGCGTTGTCGCGCGTGGCGTAGACCTTCAGGCGGTTGCGCACGATGCCCGGATCGAGCAGGGCTTTTTCCAGCTCGCGGTCTTTCATCGCGGCGACGCGGGCGATGTCGAAGCCATGGAATACGCGCCGGTAGTGGTCGCGCTTGAGCAGGATGGTGCGCCATGACAGGCCCGCCTGCGCGCCTTCCAGGCACAGGAACTCGAACAGCATCCGGTCGTCATGCAGCGGCGAGCCCCACTCGGTGTCGTGGTAGTCGTGCATGTCCTCGCTGTTGCCCCAGGGGCAGCGCTGTCTTGTCTTTGTCGCCATGCGTCACTCCGCGGCTTCGTCGCCGCGCTCCTTGCGAAAACCGATCACCGCGCCCGCCGCTGCCGCGACCACCGCAAAGCCATGCCAGGGCGACAAGGTCGCATGCAGCCAGGCCATGCCCACCAGCAGGGCGATGGTGGCCACGGCGAACGTCCAGCCATGCTCGGGCTTGCGGAACAACAGCACCAGGCTGGCGATCAGCAAGAGCAGCGTGCCCAGCACGGTGGGAACCACTCGCAGCACGGCCACCTCGCCGGTCGGCACCATCGCCAGCAGCGTCGACAAGGGAAACAGCATGCCGACCACGGCCAGCAGCCCGATGACAGCGACCAGGACGTTCCTTGTGCGCGTTCCGCTCATGCGATTCCCCTGTAAGCTCGCGGGAGAACAGCGACGCTATCCCAGCCCCGCGCGCCGGACAAGGGCAAGGCGTCAAACCCTCGGGCCGAATTGAACGCCATGACTTCCACGCCATCCTCACGCGGCGCCGTGCTGGCCCTGCTCGCGACCATCGTCATCTGGGCTTACAGCTGGGTGGTGATGAAGCAGGTGCTGCAGCATGCCGGCCCGTTCGACTTCGCCGCGATCCGCTATGTGCTCGGCGCGCTCGTGCTGTTCGGCGCGCTGCTGGCGACGCGGCAATCGCTGCGCCCGCCACCGCTGTTGTCCACGGTGCTGATCGGCCTGTGCCAGACCACCGCGTTCCAGGGCCTGGGGCAATGGGCACTCGTCAGCGGCGGCGCGGGACACGTCGCCCTGCTCGCCTACACCATGCCGTTCTGGGCCGTGCTGCTGGCGTGGATGATGCTGGACGAGGGCCTGACCTCGCGGCGCTGGCTCGGCCTTGGGCTGGCCGCCATCGGCCTGACCTGCATCATCGAACCCTGGCACGGGCTGGGAAACACCCAGAGCACCTTGCTCGCCATCGGCGCCGGCCTCGCCTGGGCGATGGGCACGGTGTTGAGCAAGCGCGTGTTCCAGCGCCATGCGCCATCCCCGCTGTCACTCACCGCATGGCAGATGCTGTTCGGGGCGCTGGGCCTGGTGCTGGTGGCGCTGTGCGTGCCGCAACGGCCCATCGAGTGGACCTGGGGCTTCATCGGCGGCCTGGTCTACAGCGTGGTGATCGCCTCCAGCCTCGCCTGGGGCCTGTGGCTGTTGGTGCTGCATCGACTGCCCACCGCCATCGCCAGCGTCGCCAGCCTCGGCGTGCCCATCGTCAGCGTGCTGCTGGCGTGGGCGATCCTGCACGAGCAGCCCACGGCCATGGAATTCGTCGGCATCGCCTTCATCCTGGCGGGCCTGATCGCCGTGAGCGGCATCGGCCTACGCGGCGTTCGCGCCGCGGGGCGCTAAAATGTCGGGTTCACATCCCGCAGGAGACACCCTCATGAACGTCAAGGACAGCAACGGCGCCGTGCTCGCGGACGGCGATTCGGTACAGGTCATCAAGGACCTGAAGGTGAAGGGCTCGTCGCAGACGCTCAAGCGCGGCACGGTGTTCAAGTCCATCCGCGTGGATGAGGACAATCCGGAGGAAATCGAGTGCCGGGATGGACGCTCGACGCTGGTGTTGAAGACGTGTTTCATCAAGAAGGTTTGATGGCGGCGCAGGAGCCGATATCGCCTCACCGCTCCATGCTTTAGCCGTCATCCCGGCGCAGGCCGGGATGACGGTTCTTTTGAGGCGGTGAGGCAAGCGTGCCCGCTCACCTCACCACGGCAACGCCTCGATATCCACGTTGCCGCCACTAAGAATCAGCCCCACGCGCTGGCCCTTGAAGCGCTCCGGCCGTTTCAGCACCGCCGCCAGCACCGTGGCGCTTGAGGTCTCCACCACGATCTTCAGCTCGTTCCACACGAGCTTCATCGCAGCGATCACCTCCGCGTCGCTCACCGTGGTCACCTCGACGCGATGCATGCGCAAGGCATCGAAGTTCGTCTCGCCGATCAGCGTGCGCAGGCCGTCGCAGATGGTGTCCGGCACGAACGGCCCCACCCGCGCACCGACCGCCAGCGAGCGCGCGGCATCGTCGGCGCCCATGGGTTCGGCGCCGTGGATCTGCACGGTGGGCGCCACGCCGTGGGCCGCGATGCAGGTGCCGGCGATCAGGCCGCCGCCGCCGATCGGCGTCACCACGATATCCACGCCGCCGGTCTGTTCGAGCAGTTCCAGCACCGCCGTGCCCTGCCCCGCCATCACGCGGGTGTCGGAGAACGGATGCACCAGTTCGGCGCCCGTCGTGCGCTGCACTTCGTCGGCCTTGGCTTCACGCGCCGCCTGCGTGGCTTCGCAGCGATGCAGGATGGCGCCCGCGCGTTCGATGGCCTGCAACTTGGTGCGTACGGCGCCTTCGGGCACGACCACGTGCGCGGGGATGCCACGCGTGGCCGCCGCCATTGCCAGCGCGTTGCCGTGGTTGCCGGAGGAATGGGTGACCACGCCGCGCGCGGCCTGTTCATCGTCCATGGACCACACGGCGTTGCAGGCGCCGCGGAACTTGAACGCGCCGCCACGCTGCAGGTTCTCGCACTTGAAGTGGAGATCCGCGCCGGTCAGCGCATTCAGCACGGCGCTGCGCAGCACCGGCGTCACCACGGCGTAGGGCGCGATGCGCGCGGTGGCCTCCTGCACCTGCGCAAACGTCGGCAGGGCGGCACGATTCACGGAGGCGCTCATGGACCTTCGATCTCCACGCCACAGGCAAAACGGCGCTCGGCGCCGGGTTCGAGGCGGATGGCATCCGCGCAATCGGGACGATTGAAGGCATCCGCCCAGCTTTCCATCGGCTCCAGCGCCACCGAGCGTCGTATGTCGCGCGTCACCGTGTCGGCGGTGAAGGCGAGCATGACGCCGGAGGGCTGCCATACGGCGATGGCGAGGCCGCTTTCCGGATCGCGCAGGCGCGTGCGCGCACGGCCGTCCACATCGCAGCGCAGGTCGGCAAAGGCATGGTTGAGTTCACGCTCGCCAATTTTCTGCAGCTGGCGGAAGTCGAGTTCGGGGCGTCCGGACAGCGGTGCGAGCGCGCCCTCACCCGCAATGGGAATGAAATCCTCGCCGGTGCGCACCACGCTGTCGGCGGGAATCTGCAGCTCCCAGCCTTCGATGGGCTGGTCCGACAGCTTGAAGTAGGGATGCCAGCCGAAGAAGCACGGCGCGGCGTGCTCGCCCACGTTGCGCATCACCGCCTCGACGGTCAGGCCCGCGGCGTCGAGCGTGTAATTCACCGTCAGGTCGATGGCGAATGGGTAGCCGGGATGCGCGCCGGGCCGGATCGCCTGCGTGGCGAAACTGGCCCGTGCGCCCTGCGCGTCCGCTTCCAGCGCGGCAACCTGGAAATCGACGCCACGCACGAAGCCATGCCGCGCCGCGCGCGAATCGCCGGTGACGCCGGGCTGCAGATCGTACGGTTCGCCGTCGAACACGTAGCGCGCGTCGGCGATGCGGTTGGCGAACGGCACCATGATCGCGAAGCGGGAACTGGGCCGGGTATCGAGCTCGCCCGCGTCGCGGTAGCCGTCGGCGATGTTCCACGCCCCGTGCAGCGAGGGCACCTCGAAGCTCAGCAAGGTCGCGCCGCGGCGCGCGATGCGAACGCGGCGCCCCCTGGCGGCATCGCTCAGCACCACGATGCCGTGGTCGCCGACCTGTCCGCGTTCCGCAAGATACTCCGCCATGCGCTTGTCCTTGTCCTGCCGGGAAAGAACCGCATGTTAGCCTGAGTCTTCTTTTGCTTCCGCAGTTCTGGCCCGCCCCATGACCCAACGCAACGACACGTCCTCTCCCCTGATCCGGCTCAGCGACTACCGCGCGCCCGCCTGGCGCGTGGCCCAGGTGGATCTGGCCTTCGATCTGGGCATCGACAGCAGCGAGGTCACCGCGCGGCTGCAGCTGCAGCGCGATCCCGCGCAGCAGGCGCCGCTGCGGCTGGATGGCGAAGGCCTGGAGCTGCTCTCGATCGCGCTGGACGGCCAGCCGCTTCCCGCCACCGCGTGGCGTTATGCGGATCAGGTGCTGGAAGTGGATGGCGCGCGCGACGGCAGCGTGCTGGAAACGCGTGTGCGCGTGCGTCCGGCCGCCAATACCGCGCTGGAGGGCCTGTACCTGTCCGGTTCGCGCGAGGCGGGCTTTCTGCTGACGCAGTGCGAGGCGGAGGGCTTCCGCCACATCACCTTCTTTCCGGATCGACCGGACGTGCTCGCCAGCTACACGGTGACGCTGCGCGCCGACCGCGAGCGGTTCCCGGTGCTGCTGGCCGGCGGCAATCCCGATGGCAGCGGCGAGCTGGATGGCGGCCGCCACTGGGCTCGCTTTGTCGACCCGCATCCCAAGCCGAGTTACCTGTTCGCACTGGTGGCCGGACGCCTGCAGAAGATCGAGCGCGACTACGTCACCGGCAGCGGGCGCAAGGTGCGGTTGGTGATCTGGGCCGAAGCCGACGCCATCGACCGTTGCGCCTACGCGATGGATGCGCTGGAGCGCTCCATGCGCTGGGACGAGCAGACCTACGGGCGCGAGTACGACCTGGACGTGTTCCACGTGGTCGCCACGCACGATTTCAACATGGGTGCGATGGAGAACAAGGGCCTCAACATCTTCAACGCGAAGTATCTGCTGGCCGATCCCGATTCGAGCACGGACGACGAATACCGTGCCGTGGAAGCGGTGGTGGCGCACGAGTATTTCCACAACTGGAGCGGCAACCGCGTGACCTGCCGCGACTGGTTCCAGTTGTCGCTGAAAGAGGGCCTCACCGTTTTCCGCGAGCAGCAGTTTTCGGCGGACATGAACTCCGCGCCGCTCAAGCGCATCGAAGATGTGGCCCTGCTGCGCCGCGCGCAGTTCCCGGAAGACGCCGGTCCGCTGGCGCATCCGGTGCGGCCCGCGCAGTACAGCGAGATCAACAATTTCTACACCGCCACCGTCTACGAGAAGGGTTCGGAACTGGTGCGCATGGTGGCGGGTCGACTCGGACGCGACGGTTTTCGCCGCGGCATGGACCTGTATTTCTCGCGCTACGACGGCCGCGCGGCCACGCTGGAGGATTTCCTCGGCGCGCTGGGCGAAGCCAACGGCATCGACCTCACGCCGTATCTTGCGTGGTATGCGCAGGCCGGCACGCCGCGCCTGAGCGCGCGCGGTCGCCATGACGCCGCGCAACGCACCTACACGCTCACGCTGTCCCAGCACACCGCGCCCACGCCCAACCAGCCGACCAAGCACGCGCTGCCGATCCCGGTGAAGCTCGCGCTGTTCGATCGCAGCGGCCGCATGCTGCCGCTGAACTTGGCGAATGTGCCCAGCGATGCATCCGGCGAGGCGGAACGCGTGGTGGTGCTGGACCAGGCGGAACAGTCGTTCGTGTTCCACAACGTGGACAGCGCACCGGTGCCGTCGTTGCTGCGTGGGTTTTCCGCGCCGGTGATCCTGGAGTGCAACTATTCGCCCGACGAACTGGCGCTGCTGCTGCGTCATGACGTGGATGGCTTCAACCGCTGGGAAGCCGGCCAGCAGCTGGCCGCGCGCGCGTTCGACAATCTGCGCGACGGCGATACCACCGAGGCGCTGGACGCCTGGTGCCAGGCCCTGGCGGCGCTGTTCGGCGACGCGGCCATCGACGATGCGCTGCTGGCGGATCTGCTCACGCCGCCGGGCGAGATCGAACTGGCCGAGCGCGAGCGCGTGGTGGATCCCTCGCATGTGCATGCGCTGCGCCTGAAACTGCAGGAGCATCTTGCGCTGCGCATCGGGCGCGAAACGTTGCAGCAGCGCTACGACGCGCTGGCGGCGCATACCAACCGTGAACTCGACGCCTCCAGCCAGGCGCGTCGCCGCTTGAAGCGGCGCGTGCTGGACCTGATTGTGAGCATCGACCCGTGGGGCGCGCACACGCTCGCCACCCTGCAATACGACAACGCACCGAGCATGACCGACCGCCTCGCGGCGCTGTCGGTGCTGGTGCGGGGCAACGCGCCGCAGGCGCACGCCGCGCTGCTGCACTTCCGCGAGCGCTATGCCGACAATCCGCTGGCGATGGACAAGTGGTTCTCGGTGCAGACGCAACTGCCGGCGGAGGCCGTGCTTGAGCGCGTGCAGGTGCTGGAACAGGACAGCGCCTTCACGCTCAAGAATCCCAATCGCGTCAACGCACTGCTCGGTGCGTGGGCACGCGGCAACCCGGACGGCTTCCATCGCGCGGATGGCAGCGGCTATCGCCTGCTGGCCGAGCGCTTGAAGCAACTGGATGCGCTCAATCCGCAGGTGGCCGCGCGGCTCGCCACGGCCTTCAACGGCTGGCAACGACTGGAGCCCACCCGCCACGCCGCGGCACGGGCCGCCATCGACGCGCTCGCCGCGCAGCCGGATCTCTCGCGCAATCTCGGCGAGATCGTGCGCAGCATGCAGCACGGCTGAGAACCCATCGATAAAGAGACGCCCGAGTGCGTCCCGTCCTTGGACGGGGCACCCGGGCGTAATTCGTTTCAACGAGAGGAAGTACCTTGATGAAGCAGACTTGCTTTACACACGGACATCCGACCCCTCGGACGTCCGCTCACGCCAGCCGTTGCGAGGGCAACGGCTAGACCTCCAGGCGCGCCAGTTCGTCGCGCAGTCGGTCCAGTCGCGAGAGCAGGCGCGGGCGCAAGGCCTGGCGTTCGCTCTCGCTGCGTTCTTCCAGATGATCCATGGCCATCTCGACGCGGCCAAGTTCGATCAGCAGATCGTGGTGCTGGTAAACCGGTTGGAAATCGACGCTGAGTTCCATGACATACGTCCCCCGAAAACCGTTGCCTTGTCTGGCAGGGATATCGAAGCAACGGACGTGCCAGCAACGTGATGGTCATCACATTCATTTTTCGACTGGATCACGGATTGACGCTGTGCGTCACGAGGTGCCAACTCTCGGCACAAACAGGCGTTTTAGTCACTTCACGTTCACGCGTCAGGCGTAACTATCCAACCCACGCAACGCAGCAAATGCTGCCAGCGACCATTTTCGGTTTCTGGCGCCCGGCAACACGGTCATCCTGGATTCCCCCTGTTCCTGAGACCGCCGGGCGCCAGATCTTATACAGGGCGCTTGAAGCCATGCTTCAAGGCTCAGAAAAGGCGAAGGCGCCCCGAGGGGCGCCTTCTTGCTTCCTCTCCCCGGCACGCGATCGAACCCCTGTCGTTCGATCTCGGCGCGCATCGAAGCGCAGCTTCTGCCCGTGGAAAGTGCACGGTAGGTAAAGCAGAAAGCGTGCCAACGGCCGGAGCGCCGTAACGGCGGTACCATTAGCGTCCAGATAGGTCCAAACCTGCGCTTCCGGGGCAGTTTCCTTATGCTTCATCCCACTCATTACGACGTGATCGTGGTCGGCGGCGGCCACGCCGGCACCGAGGCCGCGCTTGCCTCGGCGCGCACGGGCGCGCGCACGCTGCTGCTGAGCCACAACATCGAAACCATCGGCCAGATGAGCTGCAACCCGGCCATTGGCGGCATCGGCAAGGGCCATCTGGTCAAGGAGATCGACGCCCTGGGCGGCGCCATGGCGCACGCGGCCGACCTGGCCGGCATCCAGTGGCGCACCCTCAATGCCTCCAAGGGCCCGGCCGTGCGCGCCACGCGCTGCCAGGCCGACCGCGCGCTGTACAAGGCGGCCATCCGCCGGATGGTGGAAACCCAGCCGAACCTGGAGCTGTTCCAGCAAGCGGTGGACGACCTGATCCTGGAAGGCGGCCGCGTCACCGGCGTGGTGACGCAGATGGGCCTGGCCTTCCGCGCCCGCGCGGTGGTGCTGACCGCCGGCACCTTCCTGGCCGGCAAGATCCACATCGGCCCGGCGCAGTACGCCGGCGGCCGCGCCGGCGACCCGCCCGCCAGCACGCTGGCTCAGAAGCTGCGCGAGCTGCCGGTGGCCGCCGATCGCCTGAAGACCGGCACGCCCCCGCGCATCGACCTGCGCAGCATCGACTTCACCGGCCTGGAAGAGCAGCCGGGCGATGATCCCGCGCCGGTGTTCTCCTACCTGGGTTCGCGCGATGAACACCCGCGCCAGGTCAGCTGCTGGATCACCCACACCAGCGAGCACACGCACGAGCTGATCCGCAATTCGCTGGACCGCTCGCCGCTGTACAGCGGCCAGATCGAGGGCGTGGGCCCGCGCTACTGCCCGTCCATCGAGGACAAGGTGGTGCGCTTCGCGGAGAAGAGCTCGCACCAGATCTTCATCGAGCCGGAAGGGCTGGACACGTTCGAGGTGTATCCCAACGGCATCTCCACCTCGCTGCCGTACGACGTGCAGCTGGCCCTGGTGCATTCGATCAAGGGCTTCGAGCGGGCGCACATCACGCGTCCGGGCTACGCGATCGAGTACGACTACTTCGATCCGCGCGGTCTGCATCCGTGGCTGGAGACCAAGGCCATTCCGGGCCTGTATTTCGCGGGCCAGATCAACGGCACCACCGGCTACGAGGAGGCCGGCGCGCAGGGCCTGATCGCGGGCCTCAACGCCGCGCTGGCCGTGCAGGGCAAGGCGCCGTGGTATCCGCGCCGCGACGAGGCGTACATCGGCGTGCTGATCGACGACCTCACCAGCAACGGCACCATCGAGCCGTACCGCATGTTCACCTCGCGCGCGGAATATCGCCTGCAACTGCGCGAGGACAACGCGGACCTGCGCCTTACCGAAACCGGCCATCGCCTGGGCGTGGTGCCGCAGGCGCGCTACGACGCGCTGCGCGCCAAGCGCGACGCGGTGGAACGCGAGGTGCAGCGGCTCGGCGCCATCTGGGCCGCGCCCGCCAACCCGCTGGGCGCCACCATCGCGCAGGAGCTGGGCATCGCGCTGAGCCGCGAGACCAGCGCGCTCGACCTGCTGCGCCGGCCTGAGGTCGACTACGCGACGCTGACCCGCGTGACCGGCATCGGCCCCGCCGTGGACAACGGCGACGTCGCCGCCCAGGTGGAGGTGCAGACCAAGTACGCCGGTTACCTCGAGCGCCAGCGCGAAGAGATCGAGCGCCAGCGCCGCCACGAGCAGACCGCGATCCCCACCAGCTTCGACTACGACAAGGTGCGTGGGCTTTCCGCCGAGGTGCTGCTGAAGCTCAAGCGCGTGATGCCGGAAACCATCGGCCAGGCCGCGCGCATCAGCGGCGTCACGCCCGCGGCGATCTCGCTGCTGCTGGTGCACCTCAAGCGCCGCGACGCCGCCTGATTCCCTCCCTTCCGTACACCAAGACGCCACGCCCGCATGGCATCATGCGGGCCTGACGTTTCATCGCGGAGTACACCATGGAAGTCTGGATCGGTCGGGACGGCGAACGGCACGGCCCGTACAAGGAAGTCGACGTGCGCCAATGGCTGCGCAGCGGCCAGGTCAGCCCCGATGACCTGGGCTGGTACGAAGGCATGGCCGATTGGGCGCCGCTGTCGACACTGTTCCCCGAGGAGCGCAGCGCCGAACCACCCGCGCTGTCGCCCGCGCCGCCGGTTCCGCCGTACACGAACGCCACGGCTTCCGGCATTTCGCAGGGCGGCGCCGTCGGCGCGGTGGACGACTACGCCGGCTTCTGGAAGCGCGTGGCCGCCTACATCCTCGACGCGCTGGTGCTGTGGATTCCCAACACCGTGCTGAGCAGCATGCTGGGCGCGAACAAGGCCGCCGAGGCGTACCTGCAGGCGAAGCTCGCCGCGGGCGACGATCCGCAACTGGCGCTGCAGGCGCTGGACGCCTATTTCCATGCACTGTGGCCCGCGCTGATCGCACAGACGGTCATCTCGTGGCTGTACTTCGCGTGGTGCGAGAGCTCGGCATGGCAGGGCACCGTGGGCAAGCTCGCACTGGGCATCCGCGTCACCGACATCGATGGCAAGCGCATCGGTTTCGGGCGCGCCACGGGCCGCTATTTCGCCAAGATCCTCAGCGGCTTCACGCTCGGCTTCGGCTTCCTGATGGTGGCGTGGACGCAGCGCAAGCAAGGCCTGCACGACATGCTCGCGCAGACGCTGGTGCTCAACGGCCGCGCCAAGGATGTCGCCGCGACGAATGCACGGCGCCCCGACGACCAGGGCAACGGCTCGTTCAACGCGTGAGGTCGCGCGGAAATTCCAAAGTCTGAAAACGCGCCGCCCCGGTGCAGGGCGGCGCTGACGTTGCGGCAACATGATGTTCACGCACGCGTAGCGCACGCAACGCGCATGAAACATGGCGAGCAGTGCGCGTGGCCATGACATCGATCTGTCCGCAGACATACGTCGTGCATGCGCATGCCGTTATGACCTATGGCGGATGCGATCCGCAGCGCAAGAAGCGCATGCTTGTCGAACAGGGGGCCGCGCACCAGACAAGGTCATGGCCCAATCCCACCCCGATTGCGGCTGGATTTACCAGTGCGACGACATCGTCGTCGAGCCGCGCGCGCATCGTCTCGAACGAGCGGGCACGTCGATTTCCGTGGAGCCCAAGGCTTATGCGGTGCTGGTGGTCCTGCTGCAGCAGGCCGGCGAAGTCGTCGGCAAGGACACCCTGCTCGATGCGGCGTGGGGACATCGGCACGTCACGCCCGGCGTGCTCACGCGCGTGATCTCGCAGTTGCGCCACGCGCTCGGCGACTGCGCCACGCAACCGCGCTACATCGCCACCGTGCACAGCCTGGGTTATCGCTTCATCGGCGACGTGCACCGGATGCCATCCGCCGCGGCGCCGGCGAACGAGCCGATGCCGGAAGTGGCGAGCAACGACGACCTGGCTTCCGCGCCAGAACCGCCGCAGCCGTCCGCACCGCGGCCATCTCCGCAAAAACACTGGTTGGCGGCTGCCATCACGCTGGCGGTGATCGTCGCCGTGCTCGCGGCCATGCACCTGTGGCGCGCGCCCAATGGCCACTCCTCCGAGTCGCCGATCACGCCGCGGCCCGCGCTCGCGGTGATGCCGGTGGCGCATGAGCCGGAGATGCGTCCGCTTCATCCGCGCCACGTTCCGCGCTACCGCCGTGTTGCCACGGAGTATCCCGGCGATCGCGACGGCACGCCCGGCGAACTGCATGCCGCCGGCTACCTGGCGCTGCGCCCTGAACAGGCTCCCGCGGCGCGCCAGTAGGCGCGGGCGCCGACTTGCTATGATCGACGGCCCGACGGCTCATCCGCGAGCCATCGGCGCCTTGTCGAACGCTCAGGAATCGTTTCAGCCTCATGCTCAGCATCGAACAACGTATTGCCCAGGACATCGCCGCCAAGCCCGACCAGGTCCACGCCGCGGTGGAATTGCTCGACGGCGGCGCCACCGTGCCGTTCATCGCGCGCTACCGCAAGGAAGCCACCGGCGGTCTCGACGACACGCAGTTGCGCCTGCTGGAAGAGCGCCTGCGCTATCTGCGCGAGCTGGAAGAACGCCGCGGCGCGATCCTCGCCAGCGTCGAGGAACAGGGCAAGCTCACCGATGCGTTGAAGAACGACATTCTTTCCGCCGACACCAAGGCGCGCCTGGAAGACCTGTACCTGCCGTACAAGCCCAAGCGCCGCACCAAGGCGCAGATCGCGCGCGAGGCCGGCCTGGAGCCGCTGGCCACGGGCCTGCGCGAGGATCCCACGCAGTCGCCCGAGGCGCTGGCCGCGTCGTTCGTCGATGCCGACAAGGGCGTGCCCGACGTGCGCGCCGCGCTCGATGGCGCGCGCGCGATCCTGATGGAGAGCATCGCCGAAGACGCCGGCCTGCTCGGCGAACTGCGCGACTGGCTATGGGACAAGGGCCAGATCCGCGCGAAAGTGGTCGAGGGCAAGGAAAACGAAGGCGCGAAGTTCCGCGACTACTTCGATCACATGGAACCGATCGGCAAGATTCCCTCGCACCGCCTGCTCGCGCTCATGCGCGCGCGCAACGAAGGCATCATCGAGCTGGAACTCGCGCCCGCGCTGGACGCGGAGCAGGGCCACCTCGAAGGCGAAGGCCGCGTGGCCGCGCATGCCGGCATCGTGGATCGCGGCCGCCCGGCCGACGCGTGGCTGCGCGAAACGGTGCGCCTGACCTGGCGCGTGAAGCTGCACCTGCATCTCACGCTGGACTTGTTCGGCCGCGTGCGCGAAGGCGCCGAGGACGAAGCCATCCGCGTGTTCGGCGACAACCTCAAGGACCTCATGCTGGCCGCGCCGGCCGGCGCCAAGAACGTGATGGGCCTGGACCCAGGCATCCGCACCGGCGTGAAGGTGGCCGTGGTCGACGCCACCGGCAAGCTGCTCGCCACCGATACTATCTATCCCCACGAGCCACGCCGGCAGTGGAACGAATCGCTGGCCGCACTGGCGCGGCTGTGCCAGAAGCACAGCGTGGACCTGATCGCGATCGGCAACGGTACGGCCTCGCGCGAAACCGACAAGCTGGCCGGTGAGCTGATCAAGGGCCTGGCCAAGACGCATCCGGAGCACAAGCTCTCGAAGATCGTGGTGAGCGAGGCGGGCGCGTCGGTGTATTCGGCGTCGGAGACGGCGGCCAAGGAATTTCCCGACCTGGACGTGAGCCTGCGCGGCGCGGTGTCCATCGCGCGCCGCCTGCAGGATCCGCTCGCGGAGCTGGTGAAGATCGAACCCAAGGCGATCGGCGTGGGGCAGTACCAGCACGACGTGAACCAAGTGAAGCTCGCGCGCGCGCTCGACGCGAAGGTCGAGGACTGCGTGAACGCCGTCGGCGTGGACGTGAACACTGCTTCCGCCGCCCTGCTCTCGCGCGTCGCCGGCCTTTCCGCCAGCGTGGCGGAGAATGTGGTGAAGCACCGCGATGCCAACGGCCCGTTCGCCAACCGCAAGGCGCTGCTCAAGGTGCCGCGCCTGGGCGACAAGGCGTTCGAGCAGTGCGCGGGCTTCCTGCGCGTGCCCAACGGCGACAATCCGCTGGACATGAGCGCGGTGCACCCGGAAGCGTATCCGGTGGTCGAGCGCATCATCGCCCAGTGTGGCCGCGAGGTGCGTTCCATCATCGGCGACATCACCTTCCTGCGCGGCCTCAAGCCCGAGCAGTTCACCGACGAGACCTTCGGCGTGCCCACGGTGCGCGACATCCTCAAGGAGCTGGAGAAGCCCGGCCGCGACCCGCGCCCGGAATTCGTGGCGCCGAGCTTCGCCGAGGGCGTGGAAGACCTGAAGGACCTGCGCCCCGGCATGGTGCTGGAAGGCCGCGTGACGAACGTGGCGGCGTTCGGTGCGTTCGTGGACATCGGCGTGCACCAGGACGGCCTGGTCCACGTCTCGGCGCTCTCGCACACCTTCGTGAAGGACCCGCGCGACGCGGTGAAGGCCGGCGACATCGTCAAGGTGAAGGTGATGGAGGTCGACCTGCCCCGCCAGCGCATCGGCCTGTCCATGCGCCTGGACGACGAACCGGGCCAGCAGGCGCGCGGCGCCCGCCCGGGCGGCGGCAACGACGCCCGCGGCGGCCAGCGCGACAACCGCGGCCCGCGTCCCGGTGGCGGCGCGCCCAAGCAGGCGCCGGCGCCAGGCAACAGCGCGTTCGCTGATGCCTTCTCGAAGGCGTTGAAGCGCTAGGCGTCTACTCGATCCCTTCGACCTGCACACACTCGTCATTCCGGCGCAGGCCGGAATCCAGTGGCCCCACGGCTCGGTTTTTGCCGAAAGCTCAATGCTTTGATGGCACGCAATAACCGAGCGCTTACGTCACTGGATTCCGGCCTGCGCCGGAATGACGGTGAGGGGAAATGGGCGCCGACGAGAGACCGGGAACGGGCTCTACGGGCCTTCCCATCATGGAGGATTGAGCCCTTCCCTACCTTTGTACCCTCCTTGCCAGTGGCCGCCCCTCTCGCGGTGCGGCGCAGCATGCGCTGACGTATGGGCATGCATTAACGTAACGAGGTGATAACAAAGAACCGCCCGGTCCAAGGAGTGTTACCGACATGCCCCGTACTCGCACTATCGCCGGCGCCATTGCCGCCGCGCTGCTGATCAGCTCCCCGGCCTTCGCCGCCCAGTCCCAGTTCAACAGCGTCGTCGTGTTCGGCGACAGCCTGAGCGATGCCGGCAACATTTCCCTGGCCACCAACCCGGCCATCCAGCCGCCGCTGGAGTTCACCACCAATCCGGGCGCGGTGACCGTGCAGAACGTGGCCAGCCACTATGGCTACATGCTCACCGCCTCGCTGGCGGGCGGCACCGACTACGCCTGGGGTGGCGCCGGCGTGCTGACCAATTCGCCGGGCACGCCCTCGGCCGTGCCGACCATCACCACCCAGGTGAACGCCTACCTCGCGGGCGGTAAGTTCGACAGCAAGTCGCTGTACTCCATCTGGGGCGGCGCCAATGACATCTTCTATGCCGCCACGGCCGCCGGCGCCGGTGCGACCGCGCAGCAGCTGATCCAGCAGAACGTGACCGCCACGATTGCCCAGCTCTCGGCGTCCGGCCTGTACACCCCTGCGCAGATCGCGGCCATGACCCCGGCCATCACCCAGCAGGTGACGGCGCAGGTGACCCAGGCCGTGCTCGCCAAGGCCGGCGTTTCCGGCTTCATGACCGCCGACCAGGCTTCCGCCTCCATCGCCGCCGCCGCCCAGCAGGAAGTGAAGCTGATCGGCCAGATGCAGGCCGCCGGTGCCAAGAACATCCTGGTGTTCAACCTGCCCAACATCGGCCTGACCCCGTCGGCCGCCGAGCAGGGCGCCAGCGCCGCCTCCGCGCTCACCAGCCTGAGCCTGGTGTTCAACGGCGTGCTGAACGCGGGCCTGGGCCAGCTCGGCAAGGGCATCGTGCCGGTCGACACCTACAGCCTGCTCAACGAGGCGATCGCCAACCCGGGCGCCTTCGGCTTCACCAATGTCACCAACGAAGCCTGCGGCGTGGGTTCCAGCTCCGTGCAGTGCGGCCCGCAGGGTTCGGGCCTGCCCTACACCTATGCGGCGGGCGCCAACCAGACCTACCTGTTCGCCGACGGCGTGCACCCGACCACCGCGGCCGACGTGATGCTGGGCCAGTACGTGGTGTCCATCCTCAGCGCGCCGGGCTACGCCTCGCTGCTGGCGGAAGCGCCGCTGGCCTCGATCCAGGCCCAGAACCGCGCCATCCGCAACCAGATGCTGGCCGACGGCCAGGGTAGCGACACCCGCCTGTTCGCCAACGTCGACTACGGCGACCAGCGCTTCGACGCCAGCGCCGGCTCGCCGCGCACCAAGAGCAACAACGTCAACCTGACCCTGGGCGCCGACGTGCGCTTCAGCGACAACTGGTCGGGCGGCGTGGCCTTGAACGTCGGCCAGCACAACGCCGACTACTCCGGCGGCGGCGGCTACAAGCTGCAGGACGTGTCCGGCCTGGGCTACCTGAACTGGCATCAGGGCGGCGCCTACGTCGGCGGCTACGTCGATTTCGGCCAGGACAACTTCTCCGACATCGAGCGCAAGATCCAGCTCGGCGCCCTGCTGCGCACCGAGAACGCCAAGGCGGACGGCAACCATGTCGGCGGCGGCATCACCGGCGGCTACTGGTTCGACATCAACACGCTGCGCACCGGTCCGTTCGCGACGTTCGAATGGCAGACGGTCAAGGTCAACAGCTTCAACGAATCCGGCAGCGACAGCACCGCCATGTGGTTCGGCAGCCAGCAGCGCGATTCGCAGGTGTCCACCCTGGGCTGGCGCCTGGAAGGCCAGTGGCAGGCCGGCAACACCCTGCTCAAGCCCTACGCCGAACTGGCCTGGAACCACGACAGCAAGGCGGACCCGCGCGAAGTCACCGCCGGCCTCAACGGCATGCAGGGCTCGTTCGCCCTGGTCGGCTTCACGCCGGACAAGTCCTGGGGCACCGGCGACATCGGCCTGAGCGCGCAGTTCAACCAGGCACTGAGCGGCTGGCTGGGCTACAGCGGCCGGTTCGGCGACAACAGCCAGAAGTACAACAGCATCAACCTGGGCATGAAGTACGCCTTCTAAGGTCTGAGCTGGTTTGGCAGAAAGCCGTCCGCGCGAGCGGGCGGCTTTTTCTTTGGCCTTGCGGCGATGTGCTTGGTAACGGCACGCCGGTGTTGGCAGGAGTGACGGCTGAAGGATGAAACAGTGGGGCGAACCCCGCCCCTCACCCCAGCCCTCTCCTCGCTCCTCAAAGCCGCAGCCATCCAAGGCTGCTCCCCGCGCACCCGGAGGGGAGAGGGAGCGCAGCCGGACATCCACCGTTTGGACGTCCATACGCCCAAACGCCGGGCAAGAAAAAAGCCGCCCACTTTCGTGGACGGCTTTTTCGTATCCGGATACCGCGAGGGCTTACTTGCCCTTGCCGTTCGTCGCCAGGCCCAGGATGGTCTGCGCCTGCTTCTGCAGGCTGGCCGCTTCGTCGTCGGACAGCGGCGAGCTCTTGCCGCCCTGGTCGTTGGTCTTCAGCACCAGGTTGCCGTCGGCCGTCCACGCGGCGCGCTCGGTCGAGGTCGGCTTGGCGTCCTTGCTGGACTTCTTCTGCTGCACGACCACCCACGGCTTGCCGTCCTTGTAGGCGAAGTCGGTGCTGGTGAAGCCCTTGTCGCCGTAGTCGACTTCTTCGCGGATGAACTTCACTTCACCGGCTTCGCGGAACACCTGCCAGCCGCGCGAGACCTTGTCTTCCAGCTTGGTGCCGGAGCTGATCTTCATGCCGCCGATCTGCTTCTGCACGGCGGTGAAGGCGGCCAGTTCCTTTTCGCCGGCGGTCTGCTCGGCCACGAGCTGGATGTTCACCTGCATCGGTGCGCCCTTGGTCAGCACCTGGGTCTGCAGCGGCGGGGTGTACTTGCGGTCGCCATCGGTCAGCACGGCCTTGAGCACGTACAGGCCATTGGGGTTCACGTCGGCCGGGTTGAACGGCACCTGGAACGAGATCGGCAGGGTGTTGGCCGGCTGGACGGTCTTGGTGGCCAGCGGGGCGGCGTCCGGCGTGGACACGTCGACTAGGGTCAGGTCGAGCTTCGCGGCGGGCGACACGTCGGCGGCATCGCGCAGGGCGACCTGGCCGGTGATCTGGTTGGCCTGGGCCGGCGTCTGGGCGGCATTGCCACCTTCAGCGCCACCTTCGGACGACGGGGAAGAATTGCCGCAGCCGGCGAGAGCCAGGGCGGCGACCGACATCAGCGACCAAACAAGACGGCGCATGGGAAACCTCTATCGATAGTCAGGGCTTAGCGCGAGAACCAACAGGCGCCCAACACGCCTCGACTCTACACGGGGGAAGCTTTCACCATAGCCCAAAAGGCAGGGCTTGTAAAAGCCTGAACCATGCGCCTGCGTACGCCGCGGTTCATGCGTGGCGGGCGTTTGCGGGCCTTCGGCCCGGGGGCATGGCGCAACGGAGCTTTCAAAAAAAGTACCGGGAGCCCCTGAGGGGCTCCCGGCCTGAACCACCTTTCGGGTGGGTAACGCTTAGAACTTCTGGTTGTACTGCAGGTACATGTAACGATCGATGTCGAGCACCGGATCGAGCTTCGCCGTGCTGCTGTTGTTGACGGAGTAGGTGATCGTCGGCTGCTTGTCGAACAGGTTGCGCACGCCGAAGGAGATGGTGCCCTTCCACGGCAGCGAGTAACGGACCTGCACGTCGTGGTAGGTGCTCGCACCCTTGCGGTTCGCGCCGATGCCGCTCCAGCCCGGAGCCTCGTAGTTCGGCTGGTTACACTCGATCTTCGCGTCCTGGTCCCAGCACTGGTCGCGGAAGGCACCGTAGTAGCGCATGTTCCAGGTCGCGCCCCACTCGTTCATGCTCCAGTCCACGCCCAGGTTGGCGCGGTTGCGCGGGTAGCTCCACTGGCCGGCATAGCCGATGACGTCGGACGCGGACGTGCTGCGCTCGTCATAGGACTTCAGGTAGTTGGAGTCGAGGTTGATGGCGAACTTGCCATAGCCGAATTCCGGCAGGCGATAGTGCACGCCCAGGTCGTAGCCCGAGGTACGCAGCGAGCCCAGGTTGAGGTTGCCGCGGTTGAGGTTGATCACCGCATGGGTCACCGGATCACGCTGGAAGTCGTTGCAGAACTTCTCCACGTCGCTGACATAGCACTGGTTCAGCACGTAGTTCGCGCTGACGGCGGTGATCTGCTGGACGATGCGGATGTCGTAGTAATCCAGCGAGACGTCCAGGCCCGGCACCCACGACGGGCTGTAGACGAAGCCGGCGGTGCGGCCAAGGCTGGTTTCCGGCACCAGGTTGGCGTTACCCACGCCCGCGTTGAACGGCGAGGTGCCCTGCGTGTTCGGCGCGGTGATGGCCGTGCCCGCCGAGTTGGTCTGGCGGAAATTGGCCGGCACACCCGCAGCGCGGCACGCCGCCGCCACCGACGGGTTGCTCGCCGCCGAACCGAACTTCGCGTCGCAAGGATCGGTGTAGTAGTCGAACGTCTGCGAACCACCGCCGAAGGTGTCGCCCAGCGTCGGCGCGCGGAAGCCCTTGGCGAAGGTGGCGCGGACCATCAGGTCGTCGATCGGCTTCCACAGCACGCTGTACTTGTTGTTGGTGGTGTTGCCGAAGTTGCTGAAGTCCGAGTAGCGGCTGGCGATGTCCACCGACAGTTCACGGGCACCCGGCAGGTCGCGCAGGATCGGCACGTTGAGCTCGAGATAGAACTCATCCGTGTGGTACTTGGCGTTGGTGCCACCACCGGACAGATCGGTCGACCAGCCCGAAGCGGACAGCTGGTCCGGACGGTCGTAGCCGGAGATCTGGCGGTGCTCGTAACCCGCCGCGAGCGCCACTTCACCCGCCGGCAGGTCGAACAGGCCACCGGTGATGTTGGCCGTGTAGTCGCGCGTCAGGCTCTGCTGGGTGCTCTGGCCGCGGGCGTTGATGTAGGCCAGGGCTTCGGGCGTGGAGGCGCTCGGACCACCCAGGATGTTGAATGGCACGCACTGGCCCAGCGCGATCGGGTTGGCGGCGGTACCGCACTGAACCACGCCGCTGCTGTTGAGGAACGACGGGCCCAGCGCCTGCGTGAGGTTCAGCAGGTTGAGGTTGCCGGTGTTCGTTTCGGTGTAGTCGTACTTGTTGTAGTCGAAGCCGACATCCCAGTTCCAGGTGCGCTTGCCGATTTCAAATGCGCCTTCGAGGCCGGCGTCCCAGTGGTACTGCTTCACGTTGGCGTCGGTGATGCGGGGGATTTCGATCGTGCGGCGGTAGAAGAACAGGTTCTTGCCCGGCTGCGGGTTGTAGTAGCTCTGGCCGCTGATGTAGACCGGATGCGTCGGCTGGCTCAGGCTGTTGAGCGGATAGCCGGCGACCTGGCGGGTGTTGTCGCGCTCGGCGTACATCGCGTTCGTCTTGAACGTGACGTAGTCGTTGAAGTGGTGGCTGCCCGAGGCGAAGATCGTCTTCAGCTCGTTCTTCGGCGACCACATCATCTGGTCGGTCGGGTTGTAGTAGTCGTCCGGGAAGCGCACGCCGGTGTGGTAGCTGGACGGCAGGCGCGAATCTTCGCCCACGCCCACGCCATCCCAGGAACCGGTGTGGTTCAGCACATGGCTGCTGCCGCTCGGGCCGCCGGTCGGCGACACCAGCAGGTAACGGCCCCACGGGCCGGTACCGCTCAGGCCGTCCTCGGAGTGGTTCGGGCCGTAGGTGTAGCGCGTGATCTCGCGGGACTTCGCCCAGATCGCCTCTTCCTTGTTATAGGAAGCGTTGAACATGAGCGAGGTCTTCTCGTTCGTGCTGCCGAGGGTGAACGAATAGGCCTGCTTGGTGCCGTCGTTGCCGTCGTTCTCGCCCACGTAGGCGCTGGCTTCGGCGCCGTTGTAGTGGTCCTTCAGAATGATGTTGACCACGCCGGCGATGGCGTCGGTGCCGTACACGGCCGAGGCGCCGTCCTTCAGCACGTCGATGCGCTCGATCAGCGAGGCCGGGATGGTGGACATGTCGGTGTAGCCGTCCAGGCTCGTGGCCCAGCGCTTGCCGTTGACCAGCACCAGCGTGCGGTTCTCACCGAGGTTGCGCATGTTGATGTACTGGCCGCCCTCTTCCGAGTTCGAGGTCAGCACGCTGGCCTTGCTGAAGGTGGGCGAGCCTGCGACGGTCAGGTTCTGCAGGATGTCGCCCACGTTGACCAGGCCGGTCTTCTGGATGTCGGCCTGGGTCATGGTGAAGACGGGCTTGGAGGTTTCCACGTCCACGCTGCGGATGCGCGAACCGGTCACCGTGATGGTTTCCAGCTTTTTGACTTCGGCCGGGTTGGCGTCCTGCGCAAAAGCGGGCAGCGCCACGGCGAGAGTACCTACGGACAACGCCAGACGAACGGCGACCGTAAGTTTATTGTCAACTTTCTTGCGGAACTGCATGTTTTTCTCCCCAGTAACGGCACCGGCCCCAACCGATGCCAAAAAGGCCGTCTTGCTATGCAAGTGGCAGGTTCCGATGGCGTTGCACCTCAGAACTTGCTGTCTGCCAGCTGAACAAGCCGGCGCATTCGTGATCACCAAATCGCAACCATTGCGTTCTTGGTCTCGGTAGAAGTTGCTCTTTGTGAGCTCCCACTACCAAGAAATTACGACCTTATGGGAAAATTCTTGCGGATGTCAACGCTTTCGTAACACGCGTTTCACGGTGATATCCGGTTTTTCGGGCCACGCTCCCACTCACAAGTCGCCATCCGCCAGGAAAATGCGATGAACATGCAGAAAATTTCGACCAACGAGTCTTCATCCACCTTTGCCGATCGCATCAAAGTGCTGATCCAGCGGGTGGGCAGCGTCACCGAGATCGCACGCATGTGCGGGTTCTCCGAGGGCGTCGTGCGCAGCTGGCGCGACGGCAACACGGATCCGTCGCGTGCGCGTTGCGTCACGCTGGCCAAGACCCTGGGGATTTCCCTGGTGTGGCTGGTGGCTGGCGAGGGCACCATCCAGACCACCGATGCCATGGCGTCGGGCGAGGACCTGCCCAATGCCGAGGCGTCGGCCAACCGCCACCGCTCCAAGCTGCGCACGGCGGCGGACACCCTGCATGCCAGCGGCATGGCGATGGATCCCAGCCGCCTGAACACGGCGCTGCGCATCCTGCAGTCGGAACTCGACCTGGCCGAGAGCCGCCTGACCCTGGCGGACAACGCCGACATGCTGGCCGACCTGTACGAAATCCTGGGTCCCGGCGGCAACGACGTCGACGCGGCGGCGATGGTGGCGTTCAACCAGCGCCTGCACGAGCGCGTGAAGCGCGGCCGTCAGGCCATCGCGTAAGGCGCGGGCCGTTGCTCAAGGCATAAAAAAACGGCAGCCCAAAGGCTGCCGTTTTTTTGTCCGAAGGCCCGTCGTTACAGGCGGGCGATGTCCGCGATGGCGCCGAACTGCGCCTTGAGCTGGCCCAGCAGGGCCAGTCGGTTGGCGCGCACCGCCGGGTTGTCCGCGTTCACCAGCACGCTGTCGAAGAAGGCATCCACCGGCGCCTGCAACTGCGCGAGGCGCGTCAGCACGGCGGCGTAATCGCCGGCCTGCAGCGGTGCCACGGTATCGGCGCGGGCCGCATCGAGCGCGGCGTGCAGTGCACGTTCGGCGTCGGCCTCGAAGTGCGCCGGATCCACCGAGGTGCCGACCGGGGCCGCATCCGCTTCCTCGGCCTGCTTGCGCAGGATGTTGGCGACGCGCTTGTTGGCGGCGGCCAGGCTCAAGGCTTCCGGCCGGCGGCCAAATTCGCCCACCGCGCGCAGGCGGCGATCGAAATCGACCAGACTGGACGGCGACACCGCCAGTACCGCCTCGAACTGCTCGGTGGTGAAGCCCTGCTCGGCGTAGTAGCCGCGCAGGCGATCGAGCACGAACTCCACCAGCTCGTCGGCCAGCGCGGCGCGGCGCTTGCCGGCATCGAGGGCCGGCGCCTTGCCGTCCTTGCCCGGCTTGAGGCCGGCGGCGAGTGCGGCTTCGGGTAGCAGCTCCAGCGCTTCGACAAAGCTGCCGCGCAGGTCCAGTTCCAGGCCGCCTTCCACCAGGGTGCGGGCCAGGCCGAGCGCGGCGCGGCGCAAGGCGAACGGATCCTTGTTGCCGCTGGGCTTGAGGCCCACGGCGAAGATGCCGGCCAGCGTGTCCAGGCGATCGGCCACGGCAAGCACCTGGCCCACCTTGCCGGCGGCGATGGCATCGCCAGCGAAACGGGGCTGGTAGTAGCTGTCCAGCGCGTCGGACACGTCGGCCGGTTCGCCGTGGTGCGCGGCGTAGTAACGGCCCATCACGCCCTGCAGTTCGGGGAATTCGCCGACCATGCGGGTGAGCAGGTCGCACTTGCTGAGCGATGCCGCACGCGTGGCCGCGCCGGCGTCCACGCCCACCCGGCCGGCGATGATGCGGGCCAGCTCGGCCGCGCGCACGCTCTTGTCCCACAGGCTGCCCAGCGACTGCTGGTAGGTGACGTTCTTGAGCTGGTCCTGGTAGCTGGCCAGCGGCGCCTTGAGGTCTTCGTCCCAGAAGAACTTGGCATCGGCGAAGCGCGGACGGATCACGCGCTCGTAGCCCTTGCGGATTTCCGAGGGCTGCTTGCTCTGGATGTTCGCAATGCCGATGAAGTGCTCGGTGAGCTTGCCGTTCGCGTCGAACACGGGAACGAACTTCTGGTTGGTCTCCATGGTGGTGACCAGGGCTTCCGGCGGCACGGCAAGGAACTCGCGATCGAAGGTGCACGCGATGGCCACCGGCCACTCGGTGAGGTTGGCGATTTCATCGAGCAGCGCGTTGTCGAGCTGCGGCACGCCGCCGGTTTCCTTTGCGGCGCGGGCCACTTCGTCGCGGATCTTCTGGCGGCGCTCGGCCGGATCGGCCAGCACGTTTGCGGCGGTCATCGCATCGAGCCAGCTGTCGGCATCGGCCACGTGTACCGGCTGCGTATGCATGAAGCGATGGCCGCGCGACTTGCGCCCGCTGGTCAGGCCCAGCACGGAGCCATCGACGATGTCCGAACCGTGCAGCATCACCAACCAGTGCGCGGGACGCACAAAGGTGTAGTCGTGATCGCCCCAGCGCATGGGCTTGGGGACGGGCAGGCCCTTGAGCGCCTCGTCCACGATCTCGGGCAGCAGGGCCGCCACCGGCTGGCCAGGCTTTACCGCGCGGAACACGAACCACGAACCCTTGTCGGTTTCCAGTTTTTCCAGCTGCTCGACGGTAACGCCGCACGACTGCGCAAAGCCTTGCAGGGCCTTGCTCGGCTGGCCGTTCGCATCCAGCGCGGCGTTCACCGCGGGGCCGCGGCGCTCGAGGTTCTGCTCCGGCTGGTTCACCGCCACCGCGGGGATATGGACGGCCAAACGGCGCGGCGACGCGTACAGCTTCGCTTCGTCCAGGCCGGCTTCCACGCCGCGTTTGGCCAGCCCGTCGCAGATGCCGCGCAGGAAGGCGGCGGCCAGTTCGTCCAGCGCCTTGGGCGGCAGTTCCTCGGTGCCCAGTTCGATCAACAGCGGCTTGGTGGCGGCGCTCATGCAGCCTGCTCCTTGAGGTTCTTCTTCAGGCCCGGGAAGCCGAGCTTTTCACGTTGCGCGACATACGCCTCGGCCACCGCGCGGGCCAGCGTGCGCACGCGCAGGATGTAGCGCTGGCGTTCGGTGACGCTGATGGCGCGGCGCGCGTCGAGCAGGTTGAAGGTGTGGCTGGCCTTCATCACCTGCTCGTAGGCCGGTAGGGGCAGGCCCACGGCGATCAGCTTGTTCGCCTCGCCCTCGCACACGTCGAACCAGTGCAGCAGTTCCGGCACGTTGGCGTGCTCGAAGTTATAGGTGCTCTGCTCCACTTCGTTCTGGTGGAACACGTCGCCGTAGGTTACGGTGCCGTGCGGACCTTCGGTCCACACCAGGTCGTAGACGTTGTCCACGTTCTGCAGGTACATGGCCAGGCGCTCGAGACCGTAGGTGATCTCGCCGGTCACGGGACGGCACTCCAGGCCGCCGGCCTGCTGGAAGTAGGTGAACTGGGTCACCTCCATGCCGTTGAGCCAGACTTCCCAGCCCAGGCCCCAGGCGCCCAGCGTGGGGGATTCCCAGTTGTCCTCGACGAAGCGCAGGTCGTGGACCAGCGGGTCCAGGCCCAGCTCCTTCAGCGAACCGATGTACAGGTCCAGGATGTTGTCGGGATTGGGCTTCATCACCACCTGGTACTGATAGTAATGCTGCAGGCGGTTGGGGTTCTCGCCGTAGCGGCCGTCCGTGGGACGGCGCGAAGGCTGCACATAGGCCGCCGCCCACGGCTCGGGACCGAGCGAACGCAGGAAGGTGGCGGGGTGGAAGGTGCCGGCGCCGACCTCGGTGTCGAGGGGCTGCAGCAAGACACAACCCTGGGCCGCCCAGTAGCGGTTGAGGGTCTGGATCACATCCTGGAAGGTGCGCGCGGACATGGCTTTCCGTGGGCTTCGATAAAGCGGGTTAGTATAGCCGGGACCGCATTCTTCGCTGGATTCCGGCGGTAAATGCCTACCGGAGAGATCGCCGCATGGCCGCTTCACCGCAATCCGTGTCCCTGCTCGGCCGCCATAACCGGCTGGTGCTCGACGACATGCTGGCCACGCTGGTGGTCGATGGCTATCTGCTGGCCGAGGACGCCAAGCAGGTCCGCATGGGCAACCGCAGCGGGCGCAGCACGGTGGAACTGCATCCGCTGGTGCTGGTGGCCAACGCCAAGCTGCCCAACCAGCGCGATCCCGGCCGCCCGCTGAGCCTGGAGGCGCTGACCGAATGGCTGGCCCGCCACGCCCAGCTGCCGTACCTGAAGATCGACCCGATGAAGATCAACGTGGCCTCGGTAACCCAGGTGGTCAGCCGCGCCTACGCCGAGCGCCATCGCATCCTGCCCGTGGCCGTGGCGCCGGGCGAGGTGACGTTCGCTACCTGCGAGCCGTTCGACAACGGCTGGGCGGCGGACCTGTCGCACATGATCCGGCGCGACGTGAAGCGCGTGGTGTCCAACCCGATCGACATCAACCGCTACCTGGCCGAGTTCTACGGCGTGCAGCGCTCCATCCAGCTGGCGCAGGATGCCAAGGGCCAGGGTACGCCCTCGGGCATCCTCAACTTCGAGCAGCTGCTGGAGCTGGGCAAGAGCGGCGAAGTCGGCGCGGACGACCGCCACGTCGTGCACATCGTCGACTGGCTGCTGCAATACGCGTTCGAGCAACGCGCGTCGGACATCCATCTGGAGCCGCGCCGCGACGCCGGCCTGATGCGCTTCCGCATCGACGGCGTGATGCACAAGGTCTTTGAATTGCCGCCGCCGGTGATGACCGCGGTGACGGCGCGCATCAAGATCCTCTCGCGCATGGACGTGGCCGAAAAGCACCGGCCGCAGGATGGCCGCATCAAGACGCGCTCCGCCGGCGGCCGCGAGGTGGAACTGCGTATCTCCACCATGCCGACCGCGTTCGGCGAGAAGGTGGTCATGCGTATCTTCGACCCGGACATCGTCGCCAAGGATTTCTCGCAGCTCGGCTTCTCCGCGGAAGAAGACGCCTCGTGGCGTTCGATGGTGGAGCGTCCCCACGGCATCGTGCTGGTGACCGGTCCCACCGGTTCGGGCAAGACCACTACGCTGTATTCCACGCTCAAGCACCTCGCCACGCCCGAGTTGAACGTGTGCACGGTGGAAGACCCGATCGAAATGGTCAGCCCCGAGTTCAACCAGATGCAGGTGCAACCGGCGATCGACCTGGATTTCGCGATGGGCGTGCGCACGCTGCTGCGCCAGGACCCGGACATCATCATGGTGGGCGAAATCCGCGACCTGGAAACCGCGCAGATGGCGGTGCAGGCTTCGCTTACCGGCCATCTCGTGCTGTCGACCCTGCACACCAACGACGCGCCCAGCGCGATCACGCGACTGCTCGATCTGGGCGTGCCCCACTACCTGATCCAGTCCACGCTGACGGGCGTGGTCGCACAGCGACTGGTGCGCACGCTGTGCCCGCATTGCAAGCAGGAAACCGAGCAGGATCCGCACGAGTGGACTGCGCTCACGCATGGCTGGACGGTGCCGTTGCCACAGAAGGTCTTCAAGCCAGTCGGCTGCCTGGAATGCCGCAATACCGGCTTCATGGGCCGCACCGGCATCTACGAGATGCTGCCGCTTTCCGCACGCCTGCGCGGCCTGATTTCCGCGCAACTGGACCTGGGACATTTCGGCCACGCGGCCCTGGCCGAAGGCATGCAGCCCTTGCGCATTTCGGCCGCCGCGCAAGTGGCGCGCGGCGTCACGACGGTGCAGGAAGTGCTGCACGTGATTCCTCCGATTGAACATGGCGCCGTCTGAGGCGGCCTGATCCTTCCACCTTCCACTGTCGTATCGCATGAAGCCTGTCCTGATCATCCGCACCGGTCGCGCACCCCAGCCCATCCGCGCACGTCACGGTGATTTCCCTCACTGGTTCCGCCTTGGCGCACAGCTTTCCCCCGAACGCATCCGCGTGATCGATGTGGAAGCCGGCGAAGCCTTGCCCGCCGCAAACGAGGTGGCCGGCGCGCTGATCACGGGATCGGCCGCCATGGTCACCGAGCGCGCCCCTTGGAGCGAACGCACGGCGGGTTGGATTCGCGATGCGATGGACCTGGAGCTGCCGTTGTTCGGTGTGTGCTACGGACACCAGTTGATGTCCCATGCACTCGGCGGTCGCGTCGACTACCTGCCCGGTGGCCGCGAAATCGGCACGGTATCGCTGAACATGCTCGATGCCGCGAAGAACGATCCGCTGGCGAGTGCGTTGCCGGCCAGTTTCCGCGCGCATGCCACGCACGAACAGAGCGTGCTGGAACTGCCCAAGGGCACGACGGTGCTGGCAAGTTCCGATCGCGATCCCAACCATCTGGTTCGCTATGGCAAGAACGCGATGAGCGCGCAGTTCCATCCGGAGTTCAACGCGGACGTGATGCGCGCCTACATCCATCGCAAGCAGCACGACATGAAGCGCGAAGGGTTCGATCTGCACCACACCTTCCGTCAGGTGGCGCCCACGCCGCTTGCGCGTCGGTTGTTCCGGCAGTTCTCGCGGCATCATGGGCTCGCCCGCGACTGACGTGACTGTCACGGGCCCTGACTAGAATCGCAGCGTGGGCGCCAAGCTCGGCGCCGCCGCACGGACAGGGATCATGGGACGACAACCGCATGTGCACAGCGCGTCCGTGATCGCGATGCGCCTGGTCGATATCGCCGATGCGATCGACCTTACCGCGGCGGAGTCCTTGTGGGCGCAGCAGGCGCGTACCGCGGCTGCGCGCAGCCGGTTGACCACGGCGCCGCCCAAGGCGATGAGCTTTGGCGTGCCACCGGTGGAGCTCACGCTGGGAACCCTGCAGGTCGAGATTGCCGGGCAGACATTGCAGGCCACCGCTCTGGCGCGACTCTACGAGTTTGGCGTCGCGGCCTTTTCCATCCGTGTTCCCGCAGGTGATCTGACCTGGCTGGACTTCGCCGCGCGCATCAACGCCGTGGATTCCGCGCTGGGCATCGCCTCAGGCACCGACCTGTGGAACCGATTGGTGGTGCAGATCACCGGCATCATGCGGCCGGCCTTGTTGAGGCCCAATCAGGCGTCCCTGCAGGAAGACTATCTGCTGGGACTGGTGCACTCGCTCGAAGGGGTGACCAGCACCGCGACCTTGCACGACGACCTCGACCTCGTCCCCGTACTCGCCGGTGAATCCAGGCCGCTTTCGGAACAGGCGCGACAGGAGCTGCTGCGGCAGCGTTTCTCCTATTACACCGACGACCTAGCGATACTCACGTGGGATCGCGCCTTCATCTATGAACCCCGCGACGACTCGGACGTGGTCGACGTGCTCGAGGTCGCCAACGCGCAGTTGCTCGAACTTCGCTACTACGACGAACTGCTCGATGCCGAGCTGCCGCGCATGTACGACCTGGTGGAGGCTACGCATCATGTCGCGAACCCGCTGGCGGCGCGTCGCTACGCGGACCTCGCCCGTCATCTCTACACGCTGGTGGCAGAGGTCACGGAGATCACCGAGAAAGTGGACAACGCGCTTCAGGTCACCGAGGACGTTTACCTTGCGCGCGTGTACGCGGCGGCGCTCGATCTGTTCCGCGTTTCCCATGTCAGCAAGGCGGTGGATCGCAAGCTGTCCATCATTCGCGACAGCTACGCGGCGCTCTATGAAGAGGCCTCAAGCAAGCGAGGCGAACTGCTCGAGCTGGCGATCATTGCGCTGATCGTGCTGGAAATCGTGATTGCCGTGGTCCGGCACGTATAGCGACCGCGTCAACGACTCCGGGGAGGCATGGGGAAAGGGGTGATCTTCTGGCCATCACTGGCATCGCGAATCACCAGTGTCCCCTTGCTTTCGACTTCCTCGATGCGGACGACCGACTGCATGGGCAGGTGAAGCACGCGTGTGTCCTTGAACTCTTCGCGCAGCTTCTCTTCCGTGGGATCGACCAGCAGACCTTCACCGACCGGCTCGAACACCAGCTCACCGACCTCGGTGAAGCCCCAAAGACCGCTGGATGCCACGTGCCGGGCATAGAGCTCGTAGCACTTGCCCAGGTGCAGGAAGGTGACCTTGTAGAGTTTCTTGTTGCGCATGCGCTTATTTTAGCCGCGCAGCCGGCGGGCGATGGCGTCCCGCGAGAACAGGGCGAACACCAGGCCAAACAGGAAGCCGGCGATGTGCGTCCACCAGACCACCGCGCCGTAGCTGGGGCCCACGTAGCTGAAGAGCAGTTGCAGCAGGATCCAGATGCCGATCAGCAGAAAGGCCGGCACGCGCACGAATTCCAGATAAAAGCCCAGCGGCAGCACCAGTCCCAGGCGGGCCCGCGGAAAGAGCGCGATATACGTGCCCAGTACGGCGGACACGGCTCCGCTGCATCCGATGATCGGCGAACGCACGCCCACCAGCGACAGGGCGCCCACCAGGTTGGCCACCATGCCGCCGACCACAAACAGCAACAGGAAACGAAACGAGCCCAGCGCGCGCTCGGCCGGCAAGCCAAAGATCACCAGAAAGAGCAGGTTGCCGAGCAGGTGCAGCCAGGCGAGATGGATGAAAAGCGCTGTAAACAGCCGAAGCAGCGACGGGTCGTGCAGCTGCGGTAGTAGCGGTGCCTTGGGGTCGAAAATGTTCGCCGGCACGGTGCCCCATTCCAGCCACATGGACGTGCGCTCGGGCGCGGGCATCAAGGCCAGTCCAACGAAACTGATCACGCACACGACAACCAGGAGCACAGTGGCCCACTGCACGTGCCGGCGACGACGAGTTTCAACGTGGACAAACACGGGATCGCTCCGAAGGATGCAGGCAGACAAGCCTCGCATCATAGGCGATAAGTTTTCCCGCATCGCACCGGGAGGCGCAAACAGAAGCGGGATTGCAACCGGCCGCAGCGCTGCATGTCGATTCGACACGCAGATCGCATGCGTGGATATTTTTGTTCCGCGCAAAGACAAACGCCTTCCCTGGAGGGAAGGCGTTTGAGGGATAAAGCCCCTGGCGGTGACCTACTCTTGCATGAGGATTCACACTACCATC
>NZ_QICJ01000018.1 GCF_003201105.1 Dyella sp. AtDHG13
CTCCTGGCATAGCTGCGCCAGCGCATAAAGCGCGAGCGCCACGTCGTCCAACGTGGAAAGCCGCAGCGATGCGGCACTCAGGCAGGTGGCCGGTGACCCGGCGGTGGGCAAAACGCGGGGGCGTTGCCCGGGTGAAACGAAAGGGCACGAGCGTGCCTTATGATCGTTGGTAGCCATGATCAACTCTTAGTCAGTTGGTGATGGTTAGCGGGTCGTCGGTGGTGGTACACCGGCGGCCCGCGACTCACGACATTGCTGCCGCGCCGCCCGCAACCCCGTCCGAAGACGCCCGCGAGCGGTAGCTCACACCATAGTGCAGAGCCGGGGGCGAGCGCATCGGGGGTTTTACTTGGGGGTTTGTAGGGTTTTGGTGGGGGGCGCTTACTCGGCGCAGGCTGGGCGTGGGGGCACTGGCATGGCCTTATCCGGGGCGCGGTGCGGGGTGGTTCGTGGCACGGGTCCCGGATTCTCGCTTCGCTTCATCCGGCTACGTGGGCTTGCAGTAGCCCGGATGGAGCCGCAGGCGGAATCCGGGATGCGGTGCGGGTGGTTTCACGGCACGGGTCCCGGATTCCCGCTTCGCTTCATCCGGGCTACGTGGGCTTGCAGTAGCCCGGATGGAGCCGTAGGCGGAATCCGGGGTGCGGTGCGGGATGTATTCACGGCGCGGCTCCCGGATTCTCGCTTCGCTTCATCCGGGCTACGTGGGCTTGCAGTAGCCCGGATGGAGCCGTAGGCGGAATCCGGGGTGCGGTGCGGGATGTATTCACGGCGCGGTTCCCGGATTCTCGCTTCGCTCCATCCGGGCTACGTGGGCTTGCAGTAGCCCGGATGGAGCCGTAGGCGGAATCCGGGGTGCGGTGCGGGATGTATTCATGGCGCGGTTCCCGGATTCTCGCTTCGCTTCATCCGGGCTACGTGGGCTTGCAGTAGCCCGGATGGAGCCGTGGGCGGAATCCGGGGTGCGGTGCGGGTGTTTTCGCGGCACGGTTCCCGGATTCTCGCTTCGCTTCATCCGGGCTACGTGTGCTACGTCCTGTCGGTTAGACGATGGGTACGTGGTTGATGTTGTTCTTGGGGTCGGCCCAGAACGCTTCGTTGGCGAAGCGGCCGAAGATTTCGCGCGGCAGCACGGGCTGGCGTTCGACGGCTTCCACCTTGGGTCGCACGGCGTGCAGGCCAGGCATGCCGACGCGGGCGTCGAATTCGTCGGCGTTGTATTCGATGTGGTCGAAGTCGTGCTCGAACCAGGGTTCGTCGAGGAACTGGTACACGGCGCGCACGGCGGCGGCCGGGTCGGCCACCAGGCGCTCGTAGGTCAGCAGCAGCAGGTGCTTCTGCGCGAGCTCGCCATAGAACGCGTCCTTGGTGGCCTGGTAGGCGAAGCCGACCATGCCGCGCGGATCGGTCAATGCCTCGATGCGCGAGTACACGGTGGTGTTGGTGTCGAAGCGGAACACCTTGCTCACGCTCACCGGCTGGCGGCGCACCAGCCGCTCCATGCTGTCCAGCACCCAGGCGAGCTGGCGCACGCAGGCGATGACCTTTACGCCGGGAAACAGCGTGTTGAGCAGCTGCATGCGGCTGCACCACAGGCGGCTGGTGTCGAACACCACCTCCGCGTCGTTCTGCACGGAGTAGAAGTTTTCCACCAGCCCGCGCAACAGCGCCACGCGCTGCTCGTCGGAGACATCGAAGGAGAAATCGTTCTTGCTGCTGGCTTCGGCCATCACCACGCCCATGATGTCGGCGAGCGGGCTGGTCATGCCGGCGCGAAAGCGCGGGTTCTGGTTGAGGATGGCGGCCAGCAGCGTGGTGCCGGAGCGCGGCAGCCCGGAGATGAAGTGGAACTTCCGTGGCGTGTGGCTGGCGTCGGGCATGGGCCGGTTCCTCTCGATCGTTGACGTGATGGCGGCGGGTTCAGGGCGCGGGCGCGGTCGATGCGCGCATGCGCATCTCGTAGCCTACCTCGACCATGCGGGCCTCGCCCTTGCCCAGTATGCGCAGCAACAGTTCCTCGGTGGCGCGCTTGCCCATCTCGCGCACGGGCTGGTGCACGGTGGTGAGCAGCGGCCACACCTGCGTGGCGATGGTGGTGTCGTCGAAGCCGCAGATGGATATCTCGCGGGGCACCGACACACCCGCTTCGGCAGCGGCCCAGATGGCGCCGACGGCCATGTCGTCGTCGGCCGCGAAAATGGCAGTGGGCCGACGCTTGAGCGCAAGCAGGCGGCGCGCGGCCGCCACGCCGGATTCGAAGGAGAACTGGCCCTGCACCATGTACGCGGGGTCTTCCTTCAGGCCCGCGCGCTTCAGGCCATCGCGATAGCCGGCAAGTCGCCAGATGCCCGCGCCATGCTTGGGGTCGCCGATGATGTGCGCAATGCGGCGATGGCCCAGCGATGCAAGATGCTCCACCATCGCGGCGGCGGCCTCGCGCTCCTGCAGCATCACGCCGATGCAGCCCTTGGGCTGGCGCGGCGCGATGGAAGCGAATGGCAATTCGTTGTCGCGAAGATATTTCAGCAGCTTGGGATGATCGGTGATCGGCGGCGTGAGGATCAGCCCGTCCGGCTGGTGGCGCGAGAGAATGCCCTCGACGCGCTCGACGAAGTCCGGCGCCGTGGACACCAACGGCTGCACCATCATGCTGTACTGCTGCGCCTCGCAGGCTTCCAGCACGCCGGCCTGCACCTCCATGATGTAGCTCGGCGACAGGTTGTCGTAGAGCAGGCCGATCATGAAGGAGCGATTGGTCGCCAGGCTGCGCGCCGAGGTCAGCGGCCGGTAGTTGAGCTCCGCCACGGCCGCCAGCACGCGCTGGCGTACCGAATCGCGCACGTTCGGCTCATTGTTGAGCACGCGCGACACGGTCTTTTTCGAGGTGTCCGAGGCACGGGCGACATCGTTGATGGTCACGCGCGACATGAAAGCCTTGGCGTCTTCAATGATGGGTTCCCGTGGCGGACGCTGAAACGCTCTGCACGGGAACGTTCCACCCACTCACTTCGACCACGGGTTCGGCCGTTCCCTGCGCGGCGTAGCGCGCGGTCAGGGTGATGGACTCGCCGGGCCAAAGCGTGACGTCATTGTCATTCCACACTACCGGCAGCGCAAGATCGCCGCGCGCGCCACGGCGGATCGATACGTGCTGGAACAAGGCCACGGCCCTGGACGATGCGGGCACCGACAGCGTGACCGCGGTGACGTCGTCGCCGCCTTCGCGCGTTGTGGCGGCATGCACCGCGCTGGTCGCGGCAGGCAGCGACTTCAGTGCGGTGAAGTCCGCATACTGCGTCAACGGCGTGAGATACCAGTTCGACTTGGCCCAGTCGAGCACGTCCGCCCGCGTGGACAGCCAGTACACGTTGCGGCTCACCGGCTTGCCATCGGCGGAGGCGAGGTCGAGTTCCACGAAGTAGGTGGACGACAAGCCTGCGACCGCAGGAAGCGTAGTCACCGGCTGCGCGTGGTTTCCCGGCAGGTCGATGCCTTGCAGCTGCTTTTCGTAACGCACGCTGCCATCCAGGTTGCGCACCCGCACGTGCGCCTGCAAGCCGTGCAGATCTTGCAGCGTGTGGTTCACCAGCACGATGTCGCGCGTGTCGTACGCGTACTGGATATGCAAGGGCTCATTGCCCTTCTTGGCGCCGAAATACGCGCCGGCGGGATTCATGAAGTAGTCGTACAGGTGCCAGTGCAGCGACGGCCATGCGTTGTTGAGCATCCAGTAGATCACACCGGTCGCGGGCTTGGCGGCATCCATGCGCGCGTTGAACGCCTCGAACTGCGCGCGCACGTTGTCGTAATTGTCCAACTGCGCCTTGGCGACATAGTCGGCCAGGCTGCTGGGTTCACCGTAGCGTGCGGCCAGCGCCTTGTCGAAGGGCGTGAGCACGGCGAACTCCGACCAGGCCGCCGAGGCGTGGTACTGCCGCGCATTCGGGTACTTCCAGAGCGCCTCCTGCTCCTGCGGCGAGAGCATGCGCTCGATGTCCTCCAGGCGAGGGATGTCGGCGCCGGCGCTCACTTCGGAATCGAAGCCGAACGCGCCGCCCAGCTTGTCGGCGTACCAGTAGGAAGGCGGAATCCAGTCGTAGGGGCCCGCCATCTTCATGCCGGAGGGGCCGGTTTCCGCCGTGCCCTGGTCGGCCGCCGCCGAGATGACGGGCAAGGACCAGTCCTCGGCACGCAGCGTGTCGATGTACATCTTTGCAATGGGCGGCGGCGGCGCGTTGTCGCTGCCGATATAGAAACCGATCACCGAGGGATGGTTGCGCAGCAGGCGCGCTTCGCTGGCCATGGAATCCTGCGCGCTCTTCAGGTCGGCATCGGTCCATGGTGCACCGCCGGTCTTGGCGGCGGATTCCCATTTATCGCAGCACTCCCAGCCCGCCAGGATCATGATGCCGTTGCGGTCGGCCAGCTCGTAGAAGCGCTGGTTTTCCAGCTTGCCTTCGCTGCGAATGGTGTTGAGGCCGAGGTTGATAGCGTAGCGGAACTCGGCCTCCATGCGCGCGGGGTCGTCGCGCAGGAACATGTCGGGCGCCCAGCCGCCGCCGCGTATCAGCAGCGGCTTGCCGTTGACGAAGAACTGACGATAGCCCTGTTTGGTGAGGCTAGAAGTGACGCTGCGTATGCCAAACGCCGTCGACGCGCGATCGGAGGTGGCGCCGTCGACGGCGGCGGTCATGTCCAGCTGATACAGCGGATGCTCACCCATGCTCACCGGCCACCAGATCTTCGGATGATCCAGCGCGAGGCCGGGCGTGCTCCCGGGCGAGAACGACACGACCTGCGTTTGTCCGGGCGCAAGGTGCACGGTCTGCTGCAATCGCACGCCGGCGGCCGTACCGGTGATGGTGGCGTCATGCGCGACGCTGTCGAGGTTCTTCGCGGTCACTTTCACGGTGAGCGCGGCATGCGCCAGGTCGGGCAGCGACAGCGACGACAGCACGACGGGATGGCTCAGCGCCACCGGGCCGGTCTGCGCGATATCCACGCCGCGCCACGGGCCCATGTTGTTGTCCGGCGGCGTGGGGTTCCAGTCCACCCAGCCAATCGACAGGCTCTGGCGCGGGTCGCCCGGATGCACGCGCAGCGCGAGCACATTGGCGCCCGCGTGCACCCAGCGCGTCACGTCGATCTCGTGCACGGGATAGGCGCCGGCAAGCTCGGCATGGTCGGCCACCTGATGCCCGTTCACCCACACGTCGGCGCTGGTGATGATGCCGTTGGTGTGCAGCAGCGTGTGCCGCCCTGCCCCGTCCTTTGCCACCGTGAATTCGGCGCGATACCACCACGGCGTCACGAACAGGTTGCCGCTGGCTTCGGGCACCTGCACCGCGCGCAGGTTGTCGCTGTAGAACACGTCGTTGTTCTTGAACGCGCGGTTCTCCAGCAGGCCAGCCATGACGGTGGCGCGACCGCTTACGGGATACCAACCTTTGGTGGCATAGCCCTTCGCGGAGATCTCCTCACCACCTTGCTGCGCCTTCGCGCTGTCCTGCATCTGCCAGTGATCGATGGCGGTGATGGTGCCCGCGTCCGCACTCACCCTGGTCGGTGCGTAAGGCGTCTGGGCAAGTGCGGATGGCGCGACGAGCAGCGCCATCGCGGCCATCATCCCTAGCGCGTGTTTCGCTGGCATAGGCATGTCACTCGTTCCCCAGATAGGTTTCGTGCACTTCGACGGGCGCAAACGGCCAGGACCGGTTGACCCTGGCCCAGATCGCGAACACCACCAGGCCGGCGGCGATCCACAGGCCCGACAGGATCAGCGACAGCGTGGAGGCCGACACGTAGACGTAGACCCAACCCACCAGCGCGATCACGCACGGCACCGGATAAAGCCATTGCCGGTACGGGCGCTTGAGCGTTGGCTGGCGCCTGCGCAGCACGATCAGCGCGGCGATCTGCGCGATGGACTGCACGATGATGGTCGCCGCCAGCAGCATGTTGATGACTTCGGTGAGGTCGAAGAACGTGCCGATGGCCGTGACCATGCCCATGGTGAGCAGCGCCACGTGCGGAAAGCCATGCTTTGCGTGCAACCGCGCGAACACGGAGAGGAACACCTTGTCCTGCGCCGCCTGGAACGGCACGCGCGAACCGCCGAGCAGGCCGGTGAACACCGAGGCGAAAGCCGTCACGATGATAAGCACCGTCATCACCGCGGCGGCGAGATGCCCCCAGCTGCGCTCCACCACCAGCGATGCCACCGACTTGGATGTCGCGATCTCCTGCCAGGGCGCCACGCCGAGCACGCTGATGTTGAGCAGCAGGTAGACCACCATCATCGCGATCACCGAGATGATGATGGAGCCGGGCATGGTGCGGCCGGGGTTGCGCAGTTCGTCGCCGATGTAGGCCGTGGTGTTGTAGCCCAGGTAGTCGTATATGCCGATGATCAGCCCCGCGCCCAGGCCCGTGAAGAACTTGCCGCCAAAGGTGTCGGCCGGATAGGCGAAGGCATAGCCCGCGTTGAAATGCGAGAAACCCGCCGCCGCCACGCCGATGACGGAGACCAGCATGATGATCCACAGCCCGATGGTGATGGCGCGCACCGATTCGATGCGCCGATACAGCATCCACGTCACCACCGCCGTCGCCGCCAGGCCGACCAGATGCACCGGCCACCAACCCAGACTGGGGAAGAAGAACTCCAGGTACTCCACCATGCCGATGATGCCCGTGGACATCAGCAAGGGAATCGCCAGCAGCATGGTCCAGATGAACAGGAACGGCATCAGCTTGCCGGTGCGGTACTGGAACGCTTCGCGCAGGTAGACGTAGGTGCCGCCGGAACCCGGCATGGCCGCGCCGAGCTCCGCCCACACCAGGCCATCGGCCATCGCCAGGATGGCGCCGGCGATCCAGCCGATCACCGCCTGCGGGCCGCCCATCGCCGCGACCATGATGGGAATGGTGATGAACGGCCCGATGCCGCACATCTGCGTCATGTTGATCGCGGTGCCCGAGAACAGGCCGATGGAGCGGTGGAAGGCATTGTCGTGGACGGGCGGGGGTGGGCTGGAGTCGGGCATGCGTGGCTATCGTCCGGGTGGCAGCGTTATGAGTGAGGCTAGATTTGAAACAGTGCCCAACCTATCCCTTACCGTCATTCCCGCGAAAGCGGGAATCCAGCGCCTTCAGCGGCAAAATCAACGACGCTGGATCCCCGCTCTTGCCCCCTTTTCGGGGTTCGCGGGGATGACGGTGAGGGGCTTCGAACATTCCTGCACGTTGAAGCGTCCGGTTCGACGACTCACCACTGCCCACGCACGCCAAACATGAACATACGCTCGGAGAACGTCGAGTGCGCCGGCTGGTCGGGCCACACCAGATAGTACTTCTGGTACTCGTTGGTGAGGTTGGTGCCGTTGAGGAACACTTCGGCGTACTTGTTGAACTTGTACGAGATGGACGCGTCGAGGTACTTCTGCGGCGCCTCGTACATCTCCATGCCGGTGATGCCGCCCACGCTGTCCATCACCGCGCGCTTCGAGCGGTAGTTGTACGCGAGGCGCGCCTGGAAGTGGTCGTCCTGGTACCACAGGATGAAGTTGCCGGACTCGGTGGAGTTGTCCTGGAACGGGATCTTGTGGCCCGCCAGATCCGATTCGCCGGAATTGCTCGGCGCATACGTGCCGTTGATTTCCATGCCCGTCTTCGACAGGAAGCCCGGCAGGAAGGTAAAGCCCTGGCGGTAGTCGAACTCCGCGCCGTGGATGCTGTTGCCGGTGCCCTGCACGGGCTGGGTGATCACGATGCAGTGGTCGCGCACCACGCCGTCCTCGTCGGGCAGCGTGCAGTTGGTCACGCTGCCGTTCTTGATGAAGCTGTCCACGTTGATGCGGAACAGCGCAAGGCTGAGCATGCTGGTGGGGTTGATGTAGTACTCCAGCGACGCGCCGTAGTTGGTGGAGCGCCACGGGTTGAGGTTCGGGTTGCCGGTCGAGGTGCCGTTGGAGACGCGGAAGATCGGCCCCTGCGGCGTTTCCGCCAGCGAATAGTTCAGCTGCAGGCCGCCACCCCAGGTGCTCAGGTCCAGCGGCATCATGTTCTTGGAGTACGCCAGTCGCAGCTTCAGGCTTTCGGTGATATCCAGCGAGAAGTTGGCCGAGGGCAGCACGTCCTGATAGCTGCGCTTGGTCTGCGCCGTACCGGCATCGACCGGCTCGTCGCCGTAGGAACCGGGCGCGCCACTCAAGTGCTGCGTAACGTCGAGATTGGTGTGGATCATGCGCACGCCGATATTGCCGGCATACGGCATGCCCCACATCGTGCCGTCGAAATCGCCCTGCAGGTAGCCCGACAACTCCTTCAGCCGCACCGCCCAGGTCGTACCCGGCTCAGCCACCTGAATGGTGTCGGGGTACAGCGACTTCCAGAACGAGATGGGATTGACCATCGCGTTGGGGTCGATCGCCCAGAAGTTGATGCCCGATCCCAGCAGGTTGTTGTACTGCTTGAAGTTGCTCGCCAGCGGCGCGGCGGTGTTGGGCATCTGGATGGCGGACAAGGGTCCCGCGCGGTAGTAGCCGGTCGCGTTGCCCGCGGTGCAAGAGCCGCTGTCCAGCACCACGTCGGCGCCGACGTAGCGCACCAGGCATCCGTTCGGATCGCTGGCGCCCATGCCTGCGTACACCGGCGTTTCCAGCGTCCAGCCCTCGTTGCTGGCGTCGCGGATGCTGTTGCGCAGGCCGAACTCCAGCTTGAAGCCGTCCTGGAAGTCGTATTTGCCGTCGAAGCGCAAGGCATTCAGCGCCACCTTGCGGTTGTAGTCGCCGGAAGATTCCAGCGTCTTCATGGTCCAGCCGTTGGGGTTGGCGAAATCCGAAGCCAGCGACTGCGGCATGCTCACCGTGAGGTAGCGGCCGCCGAAGTTCGCCACGATCGGCACCGTGTTCTGCGGAATGCCATTGGCGTTGAACACGCGATTGCCGCCCAGCTCCGCGGGATAAACCATGGTGCCCGGCGGCACCGAGTTCGGATCGACGCCGTCCATCAGCACGTTGGGCCACAGCGCGCCGTCGGAATCGGAAATGTTTACGTCGGTTTCCTGGTTGGACTGCGATGCGGTGTCGTGGATGCCGCGCACGCTGGCGGTGAACGGGCCGCCGTTGTCGTAGTCCAGCTGCAGGTTGAAGTTCTTCGCCACCGAACTCTTCTGGATGATCTGCGAATACGACTCCACGTCGCCCGGCCACTTCTCGTACACCTGCGTGGTGTAGAACTGCGAGCCCTCCCAGCCCGGCTCCGGCGTGCCGTAGGAGCCCAGCGCCGGTGCGCCGGTATTGCGCGACTGCAGCGGCACGTAAGTCGCGCCCTGCCAGTTGGTGGAGTTGAACTGGATGCCGTAGTTGCGGTCGTACTCGCGCTGCTGCGAGTAGAAGTAGTCGCTGGTCACGCTGAAGCCGCTGCCCAGGTCCATCTGGAACGAGGCATTGCCGGATTTGCGCTTGCGCTGCGTGATGATGTCGTTGAGGCCGATGTCCTGGCTGCCCATGAACACGCCGTTGGACTTGCCGTCGCCATTGACGTCCACGCTGCCGTCGGCGTTCTGCACGATCTTCGAGGGAATGGGCGCGCCGTTCCACGGCGTCAGGAAACCGTTGTAGCCGCCCGCGCTGGCGGCGTTCTCGCCGTTGAGCACCACGCCGTACTGGTCCAGGCCTTCGGTGGAATTGAAGCGCCGCGTGTTGGAGAAATCCGCCGAGACCAGCAAACCCCAGTGGCCGTTGTCGTTGTACGAGATGAGGCCGTTGCCCTCCGGCCCCCAATGCTTGGTGGTGGTGCCGCGCTCGCCGTTGGCGGAGTAGCTGTAAGTGAAGCCGCTGGGCAGGTCCCAGGGGCGATAGGTGTGCAGGTCGATGGCGCCGCTGATGCCGCCGTCGGTTTCGTTGGCGGTAGAGGATTTCACCACGTCCACGCCGTGGAACAGCGTGGACGGCAGCATGGTGAAGTCGGGTTGCTGCGAATCGATCTGGTCGGCCGTGATGAACACTTCGCCGTTCAGCATGGTGCCGACCTGCGGCAGGCCGCGCACGTCCACCGAGGTGCCCACGCCCGCATCGCGGTTGATCTGCACGCCGGTCACGCGCTGCAGCGAGTCGGTGATGGTGGTGTCGGGCAGCGCGCCGATGTTTTCCGCCGTGATGCTGTCCTGGATGTTCGCGGCATCGCGCTTGAGGTCAATGGCGCGCATCTGCGAGGCGCGCACGCCGGACACGTTCACGGCCTGCAGCGTGGCGGCGTTCTTCTCCGCGTCGGTGACGCCGGCCTTGGCATCGGTCTTCTTGGCATTCGGTGCCGGCGTGGTTTGCGGCGCGGTCTGCGCCGTGCCCGCCTGGCTGGCCTGGCCGTCGGCCTGGACATCCATGAAGGTGGATGCGGATGCCGACGTCGACACGGCGGCAAACAGCGACATGGTGACAGCGAATGACAATGGATGCTTGCGAAGTACGGTGGACATCGGCTTTACCCTCGTTCGTGTTGCCTGCCTAACCCCAAGTGCTCCGTGGATTTCCGGAAAAACGCGTACCGCCCGGCGCTGCCTGCGACACCGCACGCCGTCGTGATGCCATCTCTGGTCGTCCCCGCCTTGGCCACACGTGCCAAGGACACTCCCTCATTACCGCCGCGCGGCCCCAGACCGCGCGTACCGCCTATTTCGAAAACGCGATCCGCGCCAACGCCCACTGCCCATCGCGCGGGTCGCCGGTAGCGAAAACGCACAGGTTGCGCGCGCCGGTCCCCACCGGCACCGCAAGCGCTGCTTCAAGCTGCACCTGCCCCTTCGCCTGCACCGCACTCGCCAGCGGCAGGCTGGCAAGCAACGGCCCCTTGCAGGAGTCGGCATGGATCTCGAACTGATTGCTTGCGCCGCGCACCACGGCATCCCTGGCCTCGTCACCGAAGCGCCACGCCAGGCGCTCCACGGTGATGGCGACGTGCCTGGCGCCGTGCAATGACGCCTGCGGCCACAGCCAGCACGCGTTGCCGATGTCGACGGCATACACCGGCCTTGCCGCGTCCATCGGCTTGGCGCCATCGAGTCGCGAAGGTGGCTGTTTCGAGCAGGTGCCCAGCGCGCTACCATCGCGGCCGAGCAGGCTGGTTTCATCCAGCACCTGCGTGCGCGGCGCGGCGAGTTCAAAGCCGTCCTGCGCAAAGGTGGCGACGCGCAGGGCGGTCTTGCCGGGCAGCGTGAGCGGCCGGGCATACGGTGATGACTGCGGGGTCGGCGCTGAGCCGTCCGTCGTGTAACGCATCGTGCCGACGGCAGCCTGGTTCGACAGCTCGACGCGGAAGGCGCCGTTGTCCGCGGCGGTGATGGTGAAGGCTGGTGCGAAGGCGCTGTCCGCATAGTCGATGCCGAGCGCACGATAACGCGCCAGCTCCGCCGGCAGACGCTGCGCGAAACCGTTCCAGTCGCGTGCGCGTTCGGGCGACCAGCCAAGCTCCGACAACGCGGCAAGGCGCGGGAACACCGCGTGCTGATCGTGCGCGAATGTGCGCATCTGTTCGGTCCACAGGCCGCTCTGCACGCCGATGACGCGCTGCGCTTCCGCCGCACTCGCGCCGTGCGGAATCACCACCGTGTCATAGGCTTCGCGCAGCGTCGCCACGGGCGAAGGGCCGGCCCATTCGTCGGGCAGGTCGGACTGGTAGTGGTCGAAATACAGCGACTCCTGCGGCGTCATCACCACGTCGTGGCCCTGCCTGAGCGCCGCGAGCGCGACACGCTCGTCGTGGTCGCCGTGCCAGGACATCACCACCTCGGATGTCGGCAGCGTCGCGCCGGCATCCAGCTCATCGTCCCAGCCCACCGGCCGGCGTCCGTGCTCGATAAGGTGCGCGGCCACCCGGTTGGTGAACCAGCTCTGCAGCTGATCCATGTTCGCCAGGCCCAGCTTGCGCATCTGCGCCTGCACCTCCGGCGAAGCATTCCACTGCTGCTTGTCGGCCTCGTCGCCGCCGATGGAGATGTAGCGCGAGGGGAACAGGCGCATCACTTCGTCGAGCACGTCGTCGACGAACTGCAAGGTCTTTTCGTTGGGATTGAGCAGCCACGGGCTGACGCCCCAGTCGGTCCACACGGCGGGCCGCTTGCCGGTCACGCCCAACCACGGATACGCGGCGATGGCGGCCTGCGAATGGCCCGGCAGGTCGATCTCCGGCACCACATCCACGTAGCGCTCGGCGGCGTAGTGCACGATGTCGCGCACGTCCGCTTCCGTGTAATAGCCGCAGTAAGGCCGGTCGGCGCCGCCGGTGAGTTCGCTGTCCAGCCCCACCGCCTGCCGGCATGCGCCGACCCTGGTGAGCGCGGGATACTTGGGAATCTCCAGCCGCCAGCCCTGATCCTCCGTCACATGCCAGAGCAGCACGTTGAGCTTGTGGAGCGACATCCACTCGATCAGCCGCTTGATGTCGGCCACGCTCTGGTAGTGCCGCCCCGAATCGAGCAGCAAGGCGCGCCACGCGAAGCGCGGATGGTCGGCGATCACGCCATGAGCCACCTTGACGGGCGCGCCGCGCGTCCAGCCGGGCGGCGTCAGCAACTGCCACACGGTGACGCCGCCGTAGAACGCGCCGCGCGACGTGCGTGCGGTGACGCGGATGCCGTGGTTGTCCACGGTGACGTGGTAACCCGCATCGTCCGCGACGTTGGCGTCCTGTTTCACCTCGAAAGTGATTGCCGCCGGTTCGCCGCCGGTGGCCATGCGCAGATGCAGGCCGCTGGTATCGGCCACGCGCTGCACGAACTGCTGCGCCACGGCTTGCGTGCTGTCGTGATCCGCGCCCTGCACGCCGACCACGGCACCATCGGCGATATCGACCGCTCCCGAACTCGCCGGGCTGAGCGTGGCCGGCTGAGGCAACAGGGACCACGCGGGTGCCGCAGGCGCGGCCATAGCCGCACTCGTCGCCAGCCACGCGATGACTGCGCACCATGGCAGCACGCGTCTCATGCGCCCACCCCGCTTGCAGCGACGGGCCGCGACCCCGCAGTTCCGGAGAGGCCGCGCCGCAGGTACCACCGCGCCGCGCCCTGCACGCCGTGCGCGCCATGCTCCGTCACCCACACCGGCACCTGCGCCAGCAGCGCACGGGCGCTGCGTCCGTGCAGGAAGCGCTCCTCGAAGGCGCTGCCCTTGAGCTGATCGAAGATGGACGACAGGAAGCCGCCCGCCAGATACACGCCGCCAGTCGCCATGAAGGCCATCGCCAGGTTGCCGGTAAAGCTGCCCAGCGCGGCGCAGAACATGTCCACGGCTTCGACCGCCAGCGCGTCGCCGGCGATGGCCGCCGCGGTGACGTCCTGCGGTGTCGACAGCGTCGCCGCTTCGCCCAGCAAGGCGCACAGCGTGCGGTAGATGGTGAGCACGCCGGGACCCGACACCAGGTGCTCGAACGCCACGTAGCCGCCGTTCGGCGCGATCTGCGCGAGCACCTCGCGCTCGCGCACGGAGTTCGGTGCGAAATCCATCTGGCCCGCTTCGGTGGCCAGCACGAAATCACCGGCGGGGCCGGAAACGTGTACCGCCGCGCCCAGGCCAGTGCCCGGGCCGATCACCAGTGTCGGGCCATTCGACCGCGCAACGGGACCGCACAGGTGGCGGCCGTCCTCGACCAGCGAGCCGTCCAGCGCATAGGCCAGCGCCTCGAAATCATTGAGCACGGCGACTTCATCCAGCCCCAGCGCCTGCTGTACCTGGTTCAGATGGATGGACCACGGCAGGTTGTCGTTGACCACCTCGTCGCCCATCACCTGCCCCGCGCAGGCGAGCACGCAATGCTTCACCGGCATCGCCACCTCGGCCTCGACAAAGGCTTGCAGCAGCGCCGACAACGACGGGAACGCCACGCACGCGAACACGCGGTACGCAAGCGTTTCCACGCCTCGGCCATCGCCGCCCAGCGCACGCATCAACGCCACACGCCCATGCGTGCCGCCGATATCAGCCGCCAGAAACGGCACCGCCAGGCTCCCCGCCAGTCGATCCGAGTGATCCATCGCCACGTCCAGCGCGCTCCCCCGCATTGGAACTGTCATCAGCCTGCGACCACATTGACACCGGTGTCAAGCGGTGGCGCAACAAGGGGGGAAAGATGCCTGGGCAGGGATTGCCGGGACCGGGAAACCGGTCGGGAGGGCGCGGCTCACTGGCGACCAGGGCAGTGGCGCGCGTGAAAAACGGCACCCAAGGGGTCGCGGCGCAGGCGCGTCAAAACAAGCAAAAGCCCCCGAAAACGGGGGCTTTTTGCAGGTGACCGCGATGACGAAGACGCTGCCTTAGCGCACCTCACCCACCGGGCGAAACGCCCTGGGTGACTTCGCAAGACGGTCGAAGATCAGTGCAACACGAACAACTTGTCGAAGCCCGCCACGCGCAGGGTGCCGCGCAGGCCGGCGCCGGCGTTGACGATGCGGATCTCGGCGCGGTCGGCGCCGGCGTGTTCGCGCAGCAGGAGCAGCATGCCCAGGGCGGAGCTGTCCATGGTGGACACCTCGCCCAGGTCGATGACGTAGCTGCGTGCGGCGCGTTCGCCAAGGCAGGCGTCGTGGAAGGCGCGGTGCACGCTGAAGTCAAAGCGTTCGCCCAGTTGCAGGGTGACGCAGTCGAGGTCGGGGTCGTGGTGAACGGTCAGGCTCATGCGTGGCTCCTCAAAACAGTTCGATTTCACCGGCATCCATCGAGTTCTGCAGTGCCGGGCCGCGCGAACGGATGCGCGCCTTTTCGCGCTGGATGGCCAGGCGGCTGCGCACGCGTTCGGCGCGCTGCGCCAGCATGTCGGCGTCGATGGGGTTGCAGGCCAGTTCCTGGATGTCGCGCGTGCATTCGCTGGTGACTTCCTGCAGTTCCACCAGGCGCTGGCGCGTCTGGTTGATGAGCTGGCTGAGGATGTCCTCGAACTGCAGCGAGCGCACGGTGGTGGCCACGTCGGTGCCCAGGCCGCGGTTGATTTCCACCACCTGGTCGGCGACCTGGCTGGTGCGCGCGTCGCTTTCGGTCACGTGCGCCATCATGGCGTCGATGCCGCCCTTGGCCGACAGCGCGACGTTGAGGTCCTGCGAGGCCATGGTGCCCACCAGGCCGCGCAGTTCGCCCATGGCGGCGCGGGCGCGCTCGACGTGGCTGCCGATCTGTTCGTTGAACTGGTTGGAATGGCTGGCCAGGTTGCGGATCTCACCGGCAACCACGGCGAAGCCGCGACCGGATTCGCCCGCGCGCGCCGCTTCGATGGCGGCGTTGAGCGCCAGCAGGTTGGTTTCCTCGGCGATGGTGTTGACGTTCTTCAGCAGGCCGAACACCGCGTCCATTTCCTTGGCCATGCCGTCGATGCGGTAGACGATGCGCAGGCTTTCGCGCGACATCTGCACCACCATGTCCACGAAGTGTTCCAGCAGGTCGCCGGTGCGCGCGGCGAAATCCTGCACGGACACGCCCTCGCCCTGCCCGTCGATGATCTGGCGCAGCAGCGACTGCTGCATGCCGGTCTTGCGCGAGAGGCCGTCGAAGCCGCCGCCGAGTTCGGTCACGGCGTCGCGCAGCAGATCCATGGCCTGGTGCAGTTCGCGCGTGGCATGGCCCAGCTCGTCGACCAGCGAGCTGCGCACTTCTTCCAGCGCTTCGCGCACGGGCTCGTGGTGCTGCAGCGAGGCTTCCACGGCGGGCGCCGCTTCAGGCACCACGCGGCGCGTCTCGACGATCCACGCGGCGGTCACCAGCACGATCAGCATCGGCCCCAGCCATGCCGAAGGCCACACCATGGTCAGCACCAGCGCGACGGCGCTGGCCGCCAGGCCGATCACCGGTCGCTTGTGCATGAAGGAGAGAAAGGTATCCATAGGGAAATCCGCAGATCAGGTGGCCGGCACGGCGGCGCGGGAAACGGGTTGATGCGCCAGCGCGAGCAGGCGCGCGGCAATGTGGTCGAGCGGGAGCTTTTCGCCGGCGGCGCCCAGCTTCCAGGCCGCGCCGGGCATGCCCCACACGACCGAGGATTCTTCGTCCTGCACCAGCGTGCGGGCACCGGCCTGCTGCAGCTCCAGCAGGCCGCGCGCGCCGTCGTCGCCCATGCCGGTGAGCAGCGCGGCGATGGCGGACTTGCCGACGCTGGCCGCCATGGAGCGGAACAGCACGTCCACGCTCGGCTTGTGTCGGTTCACCGGCGGGCCGTTGTGCAGGCGGCACACGTATTTCGCGCCGTCCCACATCACCAGCAGGTGTTCGCCGCCCGGCGCGATGTAGGCATGGCCCGGCTGGATGGGTTGGCCGTCGCGCGCTTCGCATACGCGCATGGCCGAGCAGGTATCCATGCGCGCCGCGAACGGGCCGCTGAAGGCGGCGGGAATATGCTGGGTGATGACGATGGGCGGCGCATCCGGCGGCATGGCCTCCAGCACCACGCGGATCGCCTCGGTGCCGCCGGTGGACGCACCGATGGCGATGATGGGCATGCCGCCGCGCGTGCCGGCGGACTGCGCGCGCGGCAGCACGGCGTCTGCCGTAAGGCGCGGCGGCACGTCGAGCTTGCGCACGGCGGTGCGCGGGCGCGGCTTGGCGAGCGCGGCCAGCTTCACCTTGGCGCAGATCTCCTGCGCGCCTTCGGCAAACGTGCTGGCCAGATCGTTGCTGGGCTTGGTGAAGAAGTCGACCGCGCCCAGTTCCAGCGCGCGCAGCGTGACTTCCGCGCCTTCCTGGGTGAGCGAGGACACCATCACCACCGGCATGGGCCGCAGGCGCATCAGGTTCTCGAGGAAGGTGATGCCGTCCATGCGCGGCATTTCCACGTCCAGCGTGAGCACGTCCGGATTGAGCTGCTTGATCTTGTCGCGCGCGATCAGCGGATCGGCGGCGGTTCCCACCACCTCGATGCCCGGATCGCACGAAAGCATGGTCGACAGCAGCTTCCGCACCAGTGCGGAATCATCGACCACCAGGACACGTACTCTTTCCATCGTGAATTCGTCTCGCCTTCGTCGTGCGGCGTGGCGTTGCCGCCCACGTCGCCGGCCCGTCCCGGCGCCTGATGCCTTGAGGAAACCGTAAAAACGCGCGCGGCGTCAGAACAGTTCCACCTCTCCCTTTATCGGATCGTTTGCCAAACGCTTGAGGTACTGGCGCTCGCCATCCACCACCACGGTGTCGGCGCGGCCGCGCAGCTGGCGCACGCGCGCCTTGCCGGTGGCGGGAAAAAACTGCACGTGGCGCGGATGCACGTCGCCCAGGTCCTCGGCGGCCACTTCCAGCCGTTCGGCTTCCAGGTACCGCCGCACGAAGGCGATGTTGCGCTGGCCGATGTCGGTCATCGTGGCGAGCACGCGCCCGCCGCCGAACACCTTCACCACCAGGTTCGCGCGCTGGCCGCCGGCCTTGAGGATGGCGTTGATCAGCTGCTCCATCGCGTCGTTGCCGTAGCGCGCGGCGCGGCCCACCGTGTCCGCCCAGCCGCCGCGCTCGCCGCCGATGGGCTCGGGCAGCATGAAGTGATTCATGCCGCCGATGCCGCGCACGCGGTCGAAGATGCACGCCGACACGCAGGAGCCGAGCACGGTGGAGACCATTTCCGGCTGCGCGCTGACGTAGTACTCGCCCGGCAGCACCTTCACGGTCATGCAGGCATGCGCGGGGTCCCAGAACCGGCGCAGGTGTTCGAATCCCGGGATGACCCGCGCGGGGTCATACGCTGCCCCGGCGGGGGCGTTGGCGAGGGCCACGTTCATGCACTGCGTTTCCGGTAGACCGTCCGTCCGATCAGGTCAAAACTGTCGTTGAGTCCGTACATGGACTCCGAATGGCCGAGGAACAGATAGCCGCCCTCGGGCAGCAACCCGGCGTAGCGCTGGAACAGCCGCTGCTTGGTGGGCTTGTCGAAATAGATGACGACGTTGCGGCAGAAAATGGCATCGAACGGGCCCTGCATCGGCCAGTCGTGCAACAGGTTCAGCGGCAGGATGCTGACCAGCTCGCGCAGGCGCGGGTTGACGCAGACGTAATCGGCGTACTCGCCTTCACCGCGCAGGAACCAGCGGCGGCGACGCTCCACGCTCACGCCTTCGAGGCGGTCAAGCGCGTAGACGCCCTTGCGCGCGGTGTCCAGCGCCTGGGGCGAAAGATCCGTCGCCAGGATCTTCGCGTCCATGCCCTGCGCGTTGTGCTTTTCCAGCGCTTCGGCCAGCACCATGGCGAGCGTGTAGGGCTCCTCGCCCGTGGCGCAACCGGCGGACCAGATGCGCAGGCGGCCGCCGTGCTTCTTTTCGCTGATCCAGCGCGGCAGCAGCTCGTCGGTGAGCAGTTCGAAGTGATGCACTTCGCGGAAGAACGCCGTGACGTTGGTGCTGATCGCGCTGGCCAGTTCGCCCAGCTCCTGCTGCGGATCGCGCCGCAGCAGCTCGCAATAGGCCTGGAAATCGCGCAGCTTCAGCGCGCGCAGTCGGCGCAGCAGGCGGCCCTGCACCAGCTGGCGCTTGTGCTCGCCCAGCGAGATGCCGCACTGCTCGTACACGAAGGCACGCAGGAACTCGAACTCGGCATTGCCCAGCGACGGTCCGCCCATGGCGGCCACGCCCGCGTTGTTGTCGACCGTGGCAGCCATGCTCATGCTCAGAATTCCTTCCAGGAACCCGCGTCAGCCGCTTCGCCTCGCGGCGCGCGCGGTGCCGGCGCGTTGGAGCTGCGCACGGCGGCGAACACCGCTTCGGCCTCGGCCATCACCGACTGCGAACGCGCCTTCTCGGTCGCCACTTCGGCGTTGCCTTCGCCCAGCTGGAAGAAGCCGACCTGGCGTGCCAGTTCGCCGGCCTGCTCCTGCATGGCGCGGGCGGCGGCGGCGGCCTCTTCCACCAGCGCGGCGTTCTGCTGGGTCATTTCGTCCATCTGCAGCACGGCGTGGTTGACCTGATCGATACCGGCCGACTGCTCCTGAGAGGCGGCGGCGATCTCGGCCACGATGTCGGTGACCTTTTTCACGCTGTCCACGATGTCGGCCAGCGCCTTGCCGGACTGGTCCACCAGCGACGAACCCACGCGCACCTTCTCCGCGCTGTCGTTGATGAGGCCCTTGATCTCCTTGGCCGCACCCGCGCTGCGCTGCGCGAGATTGCGCACCTCGGTCGCCACTACGGCGAAGCCGCGGCCCTGTTCGCCCGCGCGCGCCGCTTCCACCGCCGCGTTGAGCGCGAGCAGGTTGGTCTGGAAGGCGATCTCGTCGATGAGGCTGACGATGTCGGAGATCTTGCGGCTGGATTCGTTGATCTCACGCATGGCGGAGCTGGCCTGCGCGGCCACTTCGCCGCCGTGCTCGGCCTGGCGGCGCGTGGCGCTGGCGAGCTGGTTGGCGTGGCTGGCGTTCTCGGCGTTCTGCTTCACCGTGGAGGTCATTTCCTCCATCGACGAGGCGGTTTCCTCCAGGCTGGACGCCTGCTCCTGGGTGCGCTGGCTCAGGTCGTCGTTGCCGCGCGCGATCTGCTGCGCGGCGGAGCTGACGGAGCCCGCGCCGTGGCGCACTTCGCCGACGATGCTGGAGAGGCGCTCGTCCATGACGCGCAGCGCATCGAGCAGTTCGCCCAGCTCGTCCTTGCGGCGCGTTTCGATCTTGTGGCCGAGCTTGCCGCCGGCGATGGCGTTGGCCACCTTCACCGCGACGCCCAGCGTGCTGAGGATGGAGCGCATCAGCAGCAGCGCCATCAGGCCGGCCACCGCCAGGCCCACCACCAGCGCGACGATGCTGATCGTGCGCACCAGGTGATAGCGATTCACCTGGCCGTCGTAGATCGTCTTCGCATCGTTGCGCTGCGCGTCGACCAGCTTGGCCAGCGTGTCCTGGCGCTCCATCATCAGCGGACGCACCTGCATTTCCAGCAGTTCCGAGGCGCCGGTGTCGCCCTGCTTGAGCGCATCGACCAGCGAGTCCTTGGCATCCTTGTAGTCGGCGTCCGAGGAGCGCCACGCCTTGAACTGCTTGGCGACCGCATCGCTCATCGGGATGGTGTCGAACTGCTTTTTCAGCGCCTCCATCTCGACCTGCATCTTCTCGTAGTCGGCCAGCTTCGCCTTCACCTGCTCGGGCTTGCCGACCAGCGAGCTGGCCTCGCCGAGCAAGATGAAGGACATCAGCGAGCGCTGGGAGATCTGCGAAATGAGCTGGGCGGGCACGATCTCGTCGTCGTAGATCCTGCCCATGCCGGCGTTCTGCTCCTGCATCGAGCCGATGCCGATGACGGCGCCGCCGATCAGCATCAGGCCGAGCAGGCCAAGCACCGCGCGAAGGCGGTTCTTGACGGACAGTTCGGGGGCTTTCAATGCGAACTTCTTCATGATGATTCCATTTCCCGCGTAGGTCGTTCAGGCCACGGCTTTCACATCGGAGGCGGCCGGCAGCGCCGCCTCAAGCATTTGTGCGTCCTGGGGCTGCAACAGCTTGTCCACGTCCAGCAGCAGCACCATGCGCTCTCCGGCGGAGGTAAGCCCCTTGAGGTATTCGGTATCCACGGTGGTGCCCATATCCGGCACCGGGCGGATGGCGTCCGGCGTCACGTCGAGCACGTCGGACACGGCATCGACCACCACGCCGAAGTTGCGGCCGGCCACGGTGATGATCACGGTGACGGTGGTGGCGCCGTAGGCTTCGCGCCCCAGGCCGAAGCGCAGGCGCATGTCGATCACCGGCACGATGGCGCCGCGCAGGTTGAGCACGCCCAGTACGTAGTGTGGTGCCTGCGGGATGCGCGTGACCGGCGTCCAGCCGCGGATCTCGCGGACCGCCAGGATGTCGATGCCATATTCCTCGTGGGCGAGGTTGACGGTGAGGTACTGCGACTGGAGCGCCTCGCTCCGGGTGTTATCGGACATGTTCGCCTCGTGGTCGGGGCCGCTTGAGAGGCCCCCTATCGGGATCTGGATCGGCGGTGGGCCGGGAAACTTGAGGGAGACGCAGGTTTGGCGAATGGTTCGCGCCGGCAGGCGGGACCGGCTCAGAACTCGGCCCAGGCCCCCGCCGTGGCGGGCACCGGCCGAGCCGCCGGCCGCGCAGGGCTTGCTGCCATCGGGCGGGCAACCGGCCTGGCCGCCTGCGCTTCCAGGCGGAAGTAACGGATCTGGCGCTCCAGCTCGTCGGCCTGCTCCTGCATGGCGCGGGCGGCGGCGGCCGCCTCTTCCACCAGGGCGGCGTTCTGCTGGGTGACTTCGTCCATCTGCATCACCGCGCGGTTCACCTGGTCGATGCCGGAGGACTGCTCCTGCGCCGCGGCGGCCATCTCGGCCACGATGTCGGTGACGCGCTTGACGCTGTCCACGATGCCGGCCAGCACCGCACCCGATTCCTCCACCAACGCGGAACCGGCCTGCACCTTGTCCACCGTGTCGCCGATCAGCGCCTTGATCTCCTTCGCCGCGCCCGCGCTGCGCTGGGCGAGGTTGCGCACTTCGCCCGCCACCACCGCGAAGCCCCGGCCCTGTTCGCCAGCGCGGGCGGCTTCCACCGCGGCGTTGAGCGCGAGCAGGTTGGTCTGGAAGGCGATCTCGTCGATGAGTTGCACGATGTCGGTGATCTGCCGGCTGGCGCCTTCGATCTCGCGCATGGCGTGGCTGGTGCGCGTCGCCACCTCGCCGCCACGTTCGGCCTGCGCGCGGGCGCTGCGGGCGAGCTGATCGGCGTGGCTGGCGTTGTCGGCGCTCTGGCGCACGATGGAGGTCATCTCTTCCATCGACGCGGCGGTTTCCTCCAGGCTGGAAGCCTGTTCCTGCGTGCGGTGGGAGAGATCGTCGTTGCCGCGCGAAATCTGCTGCGCCGCCGTGGACACCACCTGCGAGCCCTGCTGCACGTCGCGCACGATCTCCACCAGCTTGGCGCGCATGCGCTCCAGCGCATCGAGCATGCTGCCCGGCGCGAAGACGCGGCCATCGTCGCCGCTAAGGTTTCCATCAGCGACGCGCGTGGCCATCGACAGCGCGTACGAGGGTTCGCCGCCGATGCTCAGGCGGATGCTGCGCATGGACTGCCACACCACGCCGATCACCAGCAGGGCCACCAGCAGCGCCCGCAACAGGCTGCCTTCCAGCATCTGGCGGAACTGTGCGTCGATGTCCACGAAGTAGGCGCCTGCACCGATGTGCAGGTCCCACGGCTTGTACCAGGCGGTGTAGGTGATCTTGTGCTGGGGGTGGTCGCTGCCCGGCATCGGCCAGATGTATTCGGTCGCGCCATGGCCCTCTTTGCGATCGGCCGCCATCATGTCCTGGTAGAAACGCTTGCCGGTGGTGTCGGCATCGTTCTCGATGCGCGTGCCCACGCGCTTGGGCATGATGGGGTGCATGCGCATCACGTAGTTCGAGTCGAACACGAACACGTAGCCCCTGCCGTCGTTCCAGCGCAGCGCCGACAGAGCGGCCAAGGCTTGCTTGCGGCCTTCCTCGTCGCTGAATTCGCCTGCCTGCACACGCGCGTGGAAGCTTTCCACCAGGCTTTCCGCCGTACCCACTTCATCGGCCAGCGCATGCACGCGCGCCTCCATCTGCAAGCGACGGCTGTCGACGGCGGAGATGAGCGTGAGCGCCACCAGGCCGGCGATCACGAAGGCGATGACCAGCCATACCTTGGCAGTGAGGCTGAGGCGATCGATGAATTTCAGAGGGGACATCATGGCTGACCTTCAGAATGAAATGGGCGGTTCTGCGATTGCCCGGATTCATTCCCTGCATTGCTCTGGCGCAGGGCAACAGCCCGGCGCGCCACGGCTTCCTGTCGCGGCGGATGAAAGAGGTGGAATGGATGGCCAGGCGGCGCCGACGCAGCGACGGGCCTCCCGGCAAGTAAGGTGGATCGACCGGCCCCGGCCGGCGTGGCGATGCGCCCCCTTCGCGCACCGCCGATCATTTTTCGTTGCGACGGCGCCGCTTCAACGGCGCCGCGCTGGCATCACGCGGCTTTCTTTCGGCCCTGCATGCGCACCAGGCCGGCGATGTCGACGATCAGCGCCACGGAACCATCCGCCAGGATGGTCGCGCCGGATACGCCCTGCACGCGCCGGTAATTGGCTTCCAGCGACTTCACCACGGCCTGCTGCTGGCCGATCAGGCCATCGACAAACAGGCCCACGCGCGCGCCGTCGCCTTCCACCACCACCATCAGGCCTTCGTCGATGGCGTGGATGGCGTTCTCGCAGTGGAAGGCTTCATGCAGGCGGATCACCGGCAGGTATTCGCCGCGGAAGCGGAACAGCTCGCCGCCACCGGCCACGCTGCGCACGGCATCGGCCTTCAACTGCACCGATTCCACGATGGAGACGAGCGGCACGATGTAGCGCTCCTCGCCCACCGCGGCGGTAAGGCCGTCGATGATCGCCAGCGTCAGCGGCAGGGTGATGGTGAACACGCTGCCCTTGCCCTGCGTGCTGCGGATGGTGACGGTGCCGCCCAGGTCCGCCACGTTGCGGCGAACCACGTCCATGCCCACGCCACGGCCCGAAAGATCGGTGGTGACGGCGGCGGTGGAGAAGCCCGGCTGGAAGATCAGCTCCGCCACGGCTTCGTCGCTCATGCCTTCGCCGGTGGAAATAAGGCCGCGCTGGATCGCCTTGGCGACGATGGCGTCGCGGTTGAGGCCCGCGCCGTCGTCCGACACTTCCACCACGATGCTGCCGCCGCGATGCGAGGCCTGCAGCGTGAGCGTGCCGGTATCGCCCTTGCCCGCGGCGCGGCGCTTGTCCGGCGTTTCCAGGCCGTGGTCGATGGCGTTGCGCACCAGGTGCACCATCGGGTCGCCGATCTTCTCGAGCACGGTCTTGTCCAGCTCGGTCTGTTCGCCGACCAGTTCCAGCTTCACCTGCTTGCCGAGTTTCTGGCTGATGTCGCGCACCATGCGCGGGAAGCGGTTGAACACGGAGGCGATGGGCAGCATGCGGATGCCCATGACGCTTTCCTGCAGCTCGCGCGTGTGGCGCGCCAGCTGGGCCAGGCCCTGTTCGAGCACGGCCAGCCGCGAAGCGTCGATGTCGCCTTCGCGGAAGGTGTCGAGCATGGACTGGGTGATCACCAGCTCGCCCACCAGGTTGATCAGTCCGTCGATCTTGTCGATCGACACGCGCACCGAACTGGACTCGGCATTCGCTTCGCGCTGCGCGCGGGCGGCGCCGGCATCGGCGACGTTCGGCGCGGGCGCGGCGGCAGGAGCGGGCGGCGGCGTGACCTCGGCGACGATGTGCTTCGCGTCGATCTGCAGGTCGCACTCGTCCTCCACCCAATCGAACACGCCGGTGATGTCGGTGCGCTTGACCGGGCCCTTCAGTTCGATGGTCCAGCCGAGATGGCACTCGGTGGGGTCCAATGCGGCGAAGGCCGGCAGGCGATCGAGCGACGGTGTCACTTCCAGTTCGCCCAGCCCCGCCAGTTCGCGGATAAGCCGCAAGGGTTCGTTGCCACCGGCCAGCATGCTGGCATGAGGGCGGAAACGGATGATCCAGGCATCGGCCTGGTCCACGTCGCGGCGCGCCTGTACGGCGGTCGCGGGCGCGCCGCGACCCATCGCAGCGGCCAGCTCGTTGCGCAACCCTTCGGCCACGGCATCGTTGAGCGGCTCGCCGGCCTGGGCGCGGGCGAACATGCCGCGCAGGCAATCCACCGTGCGCAGCAGCAGTTCGATGATGGTGCCGTCGATGGCGCGCTTGCCGCCACGCACTTCATCGAGCAGCGATTCGGCCTCGTGGGTGAACGAGGCCATCTCCGGAAAGCCGAAGGTGGCCGCGCCGCCCTTGATGGAATGCGCGGCGCGGAAAATGGTGTGCACCAGCTCCCCGTCGCCGCCCTCGTCCAGCGCAAGCAGCGACGACTCCATCGTGTCGAGCCCTTCCAGGCTTTCCTCGATGAACACCTGTTGGAACTGCGCCAGACCGGCCTTGCTCATGATGATCTCTACTCTAGGAATAGCTTCGCGTAACCCGCCTATCCATCACTCCCGCGACGGCGGGAATCCAGCGCCTTTGAGCAAGTGCAAAAGTCACTGGATTCCCGCGCTTGCCCCCTTTTCGGGGTTCGCGGGAATGACGAGCCATATCAACCCAGCACGCGCTTGACGGTCGCCAGCAACTGCTCGGGATCGAACGGCTTCACCAGCCAGCCGGTGGCGCCGGCGGCCTTGCCTTCCATCTTCTTGTCCGTATGCGACTCGGTGGTCAGCATCAGGATGGGCACGCCCTTGTACGCCGGCAGCGCACGCAGCTCGCGCACCATGCTGATGCCATCCATCACCGGCATGTTCACGTCCGCCAGCACCAGGTCGAAGCTGCCGCCCTTGGCCGCATCGAGCGCCAGCTGGCCGTTCTCGGCCTCGCTCACGTCATGACCCGCGCCGCGCAGGGTGAAGGCCACCATGCCGCGCATCGAAGCCGAATCATCTACCGCAAGAATCTTTGCCATCTTCCACCTCAGTTTCAGGCCGGCATCGCCGCCGGCAATTCCAGGGCCTGCGCCAGGCCGAGCACACCGGCCGCCTCGCGCATCACATCGCTCACTCCCAGCCACGCGGGCGACTGGCCGCGCGCCGCCGCCTCGCGACGGAACGCCACCAGCAGCTGCAACGCGGCGGTATCCACCCGTTCCACGCCGGCACCGTCCAGCTGCGAGCCCGGCGCGTCGAACGCATCGATCAGTTCCGCCTTGACGTCGGCCACGCTGCCAAGCCGGAAGTCGGCCGGCAGCGCGATCACGCGCGCGCCGCCCTTGCCCCCACCCGTCCTCTTGCTGCCCATCGTGCTGGTCCTTTCGCCCACCCTGCGGGCGTCTACGGGTGGTTTATCGGCCATGGGCCGGTCGGCTTTAGCGGTGCGCGTGCCGGTTTGCGCAGGAAAAAAACGGCTCTCAAGTTTTCCCCGCGCCGGCCGATTCACAGGGCACGGACGGGCGCGCGCTTGCGCTCCGTGCGCAAGGAGCCTCGATTGATCATTCAACCCACCAGTCTCGCGGCCCTTGCCTGGGCCGGCGCCGCGTCCGGCAGCGCCGCGGAGAGCTGGCGCATCGGTACCGTGCTGTCCGCGCGTCCGCTGGGGATCAATCCCGACGGCATGATGGTGCTGCAGATCGGCGCGCTGGCCGTGGAAACCGAGGCGCCGAAAGGCCAGCTGCCCTCGCAGTTCCAGGTGCGCGTGCTCACCCTGGGCGCGCAGCCCATGCTGGAAGTGATCAGCCCGCAGACGCCCGAGCCGGCCACGCAACTGGCCATGCGCGAGCGCCTGCCGCAGCAGAACGGCTACGCGCCGCTGCTGGCCACGCTCGATGCCCTGTCCCAGCGACCGGCGCTGCGCCAGCTGCCCGCCTACCTGCGCCCGGCGCTGGCCATGCTGGAGCACGGCGTGCGCACGCCGGCCGAGATCACCCGCGGCGAAGGCCTGGAAGAAGCCATCAAGCGCAGCGGCCTGTTTCTGGAATCACAGCTGGCCGAACCGCAGCTGGACATGGCGGGCCTGAGCCAGGAGGACTGGAAAGGGGCGCTGCTTCGCCTGGCCAGCCTGCTCGACGACTACCTGCCGACGCGCCGCCCGGCCCCGGCCTCCACCGCCAGCGAAACACCGCCGCCGCTGCAGCAGCGCGGCCTGCAGGCGCAGCCGCGCGCGATGCTGCCGCTGGCCCTGCTGGACGACGACGTGGATGCCCTGCTCAGCCGCCTGCACGGCGAAGTCCACGCGGCGCTGGCCCGCGTGGAAGTGGCGCAGCTGGAGGCCACCACGACATCCGCCTGGATGATCGAGATTCCGCTGCAGGGCGAGAACGGGCACGACATCCTGCAAGTGCAGGTGCAACAACATGGCGAGGCCGACAGCGGTTCCTCGTGGACTTTCGGCTTCGCCATCGACCTGCCGGCGCTCGGGCCCATCCATGGCGAGCTGCAGTTGCGCGGGCTGCGCCTGTCGGTGCGGCTGTGGGCCGAGCGCATCGACACCGTGCACCGGCTGGAGCAGCAGTTCGGCACGCTGCGGCAGGCGCTCTCCGCCAGCGGCCTCACGCTCGACCAGCTCAGTTGCCAGCAGGGCATGCCGCAGTCGACCGGCCAGCACAGCGCGATCCTGCTGAGGACCACCGCATGAGCCAGGCACTGCCTCCCGCACGGCGGCGCGTCACCCTGCGTCTTTCCGGCGGCCCGAACGATGCGCCCGCCACGCCGGTCGCGCTGGCGCCCGAATCGCTGGAGACGCTGCTCGCGCGCGCCCGCGCGCTGGGCATTCCGCTGCATCAGGATCCGCAGATGGCCGCGCTGCTCGCCTCGCTGCGACTGCGCCAGGAAGTGCCCGCCACGCTCTACGCCGCCGCCGCCGCGGTGATGGCCTGCATTTACGACGCCGCCGAAGCCGAGCACTGATATCGGCCGCTGCACGCGACGTCGCATGTGCATGACCTGTTGCTTGCCGTCGATACGGAAAAACACGCACGACATGCCCGCCATTTTCCGCAAGCGGCGCGCGATGCGTTCGCCCGCATGCGTCGTTGTTCAAGCAGCGGCAAAAACCGACAACGCCATCAGCCGAAATTAGCCGCGTTGTAGGCCGACGCCTCTTGGCCCGCCTCGGCCAGCGCACACAGACTACGCAAGCCGACGCACACGTCGGCAACACCGTCTGCAACGAACGAATCCCGGCATGTCGGGGGCTTCGTCGTGAACGACGCTCCGCAGACCCAAGCGAAAACCTGGCGTATACGCGCATCGCGGCACCACGGCGCGGCGCCAGCTGCATAAGGAAAGACCATGGCTCATCAAACGGAACGCCCGGCCCGCTGGCTGGCGACACTTGCCCTGCTCCCACTGTTCTGCGCCGGAGCGCACGCCGAAAATGCCGGCAGCGACGCGGCAACGGCAAGCACCCAGTCGCCATCGGCATCGGCGGATTGCGCCCACTTCTACGCCGACATCAATGCCGACCTGAAGGCCGAGGTGAAGGCAGGCTGCAAACCCACCGAAGCGCAGATCGGCCAGCTGATGAACAACCCGGTGGCCAACCTGGTCATGTTCCCCTTGCAGAACGACTACACGCGCGTCAAAGGTGGGCCGATCGACAACTACAAGGATGTGAACCGCACCCAATTCATCCCGACGTTTCCGGTCAAGCTCAGCGACGACTGGAACCTGATCAACCGCATTTCCTTTCCCCTGGTGAGCGAGCCGGTCAACAAGCACATCGGCGGCCTGTTCGGCGATACGCCGCAGCAGATCGCGCAGGATCCCAGGACCGCGTCCGTCATCAACGACCCCTTCAGCCGTACCACCGGCATGGGCGACATCACCTACGTGGGCCTGGTGGCGCCGTCGCAGACGACGAAGCTGAGCAATGGCGGCGCGCTGGTCTGGGGCGTGGGCGCCACCGTGATGTTTCCCACCGCCAGCCAGGCCGTGCTCGGCACCGGCAAGTACTCCGCCGGTCCCACCGCCGTGCTCGCCTACCTGGGCAAGGACTGGACCGCCGGCGTGTTCCCGCAGCAGTGGTGGTCGTTCGCGTCCAGCAAGAAGAACCGCGCCGACGTGAACATGACCAACATCCAGTACTTCATCCAGCGCAAGCTGGACGACGCGGGCAAGTGGCACATCGGCATGTCGCCCAACATCGCCATCAACTGGAACGCCCAAGGCGGCGGCAACAAGGTCAACCTGCCCATTGGCCTGGGCGTGAACTACACCACCACGCTGGCCGGCATTCCCATCAAGTACGGCGTCGAGGTGCAGTACTCCGTGATCCAGCAATCGTCCATGCCGGGCGCGCGCTGGAACTACCGTTTCGTCATTCTTCCGGCGGTGCCGAAGTTCCTGCTCTGACGCCTTGCTAGGCTATCGTGCAGAAGCCCGTTCAACATCTCGCATAAACGCCTATATCCCTCACCGTCATTCCGGCGAAAGCCGGAATGACGGTGAGGGAATTCGGCGCTCGCGTGAGATTTTGAACAGGCCCCAGGACCTCGATCAGAGCGAAATCGTCGCCGACAACAGGGCCGGGTTGCCCTGCGTGCGGTTCTTCACGTCGAATTCGTGCAGCCAGCGCAGCGAAAATTCGACCTGGCCGCCCTGCCATTTCTTCAGATAGTTGACCATGGGGCCGAACGACAAGGCGCGCCCCTTGAAGCCGTTGAGGCGATCCGCGAGCGGGCCGGTGTCCTTGTCGATCTGGTCGATCCAGCCGCCCACCGCACCCACGCCCCAGCCGCTGGGAAAGCGCTGCACCAGCAGCGAATCCAGGTGGAACACCGAGCCGTTCTGGTAGTCGGTCGCATTGTCCTTGGTATAGAAGTCCACGCCGACCGTGGTGCTCCACTCCAGCGAGCCCTGGTTGAACAACTGCGTATAGCCCACGGTGGGCGTGAAGACCCAGGTATTGAGGCTGGTGTTGGCCAGTTGCCCCTTCTTGTAGTCGCCGGTCGGTGCCTCGACATACAGCGCCAGCGACAGGTGCTGCGTCTGGCTGAAATGGTGGCTGGCGATCACCGGCACGAAGGTCATGTCGTACAGGCCCGTCGCGCTGTCGTGCACGCTGCGATGCAACTGCCCCAGGTCCAGGTCGGCGGTCACGCCCACGTAGGCAAAGGGCAGCTCGACCATCGAGGCGAAATTCCACGACGACGGCTTGGTGTTCCAGATGTACATGCCTACCGCCGTCGCCAGCTGGAACTCGGCCTTGATGCCCAACGACGATCCGCCGCCGGTCAAAGGAACTTCCTTCGATCCGCTGATATCGCCGCTGTAGTACGCGTAACCGAGCTGCCAGTTCCAGCCTGGTGTGGGCGGCACCAGGCCGGAGTACGAGGCCGCCTGCATGCCGGTGATCGAACGCCCGACGCCGCCTTCCGTCGCGTAGGCCGGCAGGCTCGCGATGGCGGCCAGCGCGAGGAAAACCGAGAGAAATCGCTTCATAAAATAATCGCTATGGATATTGACAGTGAACGCTGAACATTTGCGTCAGGTAAAGCTGACGCTTGAGTCAGCGTGGCTGTCCGTGCGATAGCGAACAAGCGAAAATCCACCTACGGTGGATACGTAGAATTACGGATGTGCGCCGACATCCTTCGCTTACAGGAGGATGGGCGAAAACCGATGATAGCTGTAGGGCTTCCTGCCGCGCAGTCAGACGATGCCCGTCACTGGGCCCGCGCGCTGCGCATTCGCTGACGCCCTCGAGAAAAACCCTACGCGACGGCGGCGCCACCTTCAGGTATGCGTGCGATGGCCTGTTGCGCGGCCTGCTCCAGCGAACGCACTACTTCGTTGACGTCGGCATTCGCCGGCAAGGCCGCCTCGGCCGTCACCAGCGGTTCGGAGAACAGCACGCCAACGATGCATGCCTTGGGAATGCGGTCGCGCACCAGGGCCACGGCGTCATCGAAGCTGCCGCGCTCCTCCACCGGGGCCGTACTCACCACATAGGCCATCGAGACAGCGTCCGGCGTGGCATCGGGATGCGGCTCCGCCTCGAAGGCAGCGAAATCCTCGATGGACAGATGGCGCGCGTCGATATGCAGGTCGCGCAGGATGCGCGTGAGTAGCTCGGTCGCCAGGTCATCGGCCACCGACCCCAAGCCCAGGCACAGCACCACCGAACCCGCGGGCACGCTCAGCGGCCCTTGCCAGCGGCCGAAGGCATCTTCGCGATGTTGCCGCAGGCTGCGGCCGATGCTCGTGTCCTCGAGCACGGATGCGCGCCGCCGCCAGCGCGTCCACTTGCTTTCGTGGCTGTCCAGCGCCTCCACCACCGTCACGATGGTTCGCTTCACCGACTGCTGCTGCACCGTATTGATCGCGCCCGCGACCAGGTCCACGCGCGCCAGCTGCAGCGCCGGCAACAGCACGGCATCGCAGTAGGCCGCAAAACTCTTGCGCTTGAGGAAGTCGCGCGCCTCGCTGATGATCTCGCCCGCGTCGCCCGATAGCGCACGCTGGTACACGCGCTGCGGCATGGTGAGCGCCGGTGCGTCGCCCAGCAGGATATTGAGCAGGTCCAGCGCCTTCACGTGGCGGCCCGCCACCACCAGGCACAGCGTGAGCGGCGTGGACATGAGCAGGCCCACCGGCCCCCACAGCCAGCTCCAGAAGATCGCCGCCACCACCACCGCCAGCGGCGAAAGCCCCGTCGTGTGTCCGTAGAGGAACGGCTCGATGAGCTGCGACACCACGACTTCTACCAAAAGGTAGAGCACCACCGTCATCGCCAGCAGCGACCAGCCCGGCGCCACCGCCGCGGCAAACACACTCACCAGCGCCGCCACCATCCACACGCCGATATAGGGCACGAAGCGCATGGCGGCGGTCAGCGCGCCCCACAGCGGCGCATTGGGAACGCCGATCACCATCAGGCCCAGCCAGATCGCCACGCCCACGCCGACGTTGACCGAGAACGTGGAAAGGAAGAAGCGCGACAGCCGCTCGCCGGCATCGTTGATCGCGGCCGTGGTCGCGCGCAGGTCGGTGCCGCCCGCCAGCCGGATGAAGCGATCGCGCAGCGATTCGTGTTCCAGCAGTACGAAGATCAACACCACCAGCACGATGCCCGCGGTTTCCAGCGGCACCCATGCGGTGGCCAGCACGCGGGTGACGATGACCATCGGCGAGGACGACGCCTTCGCCGGCGCCTCGACCGGCTTGGGCGCTGCCGGCGCACTAGTGAGATAGGGCGGCGCCACCACCAGCGGCGCCGCCGTGCTGGCGGCGGGCGCGGCGCCCTGCCCTGCATCGCCGATCACCTTGCCGAGTTCGCCGTTCAAGAAGTCCAGGCGCCCCAGCGTTTCCTGGCGCAGCGACTGCACCTTGCTGCGAATGGTCACTTCGTATTGCGGCAGGCTGCGAGCCACGTGCACCACCTGCGAGCCGATGATGGTGGTCAGGCCGGTGACGACCACCACCAGCGCGACGACCGTGATCAGCACCGACGGCCCGTGACCCAGCCCGACGTGCCGGCACAGCCGCACCCACGGCGCCACCAGCAGGCTGAGGAAGAACGCCAGCACGATCGGCACCAGCACTTCCCGCCCGAAGTACAGCAAGGCCAGCACGCAGGCCGCGGCGACGATGACCACCGCACGCTGGCTCGCCGACGCGGCGGGCAGGACAGGCTGTTGCGACGACATGGGCTGGGTTCCTTTCCTTGGCTGACGCGATCGGGGCAACGTTCGTCGCCCCGGCGTCCAAGGATAGCCGCGCCCGATGACGGATGGATCAGCGCCTGTTAACGCCCTACGCCGCCTCGTGCTCCAGCGGCAGGCGGCACAGACGCCGCACGTCAAGAAGTGCCACGAATCCGCCCTGCGCGGGCAGCACGCCGGTGACGGGATCGTCCTCGCGCGCGGCGCCGCCCGGCAGCGGCGGCGCGATGTCGGCCGCACTGGCCGAGAGCAGGTCGCCCACCGCGTCCACGCGGATGCCGACCAGGTGCGCGCCATAGGCGAGCATCACCAGGCGCACCTGGAAGGGATCCGCGCGCCCCTCTTCCGGCAGGCCGAGACGGCGGCGGCCATCCAGCACGGGCACGATGCGGCCGCGCAGATGGCGGATGCCGAGCACGTCCGAGGACGATCCCGGCACCGGCGTCAGCTCGCCGTCGCGCAGCACTTCGCTCACCTGGGTCAGCGGCGCCGCATACATCTGCCCGCCGATGCGGAAGGACAGCCAGTCTTCGGTGTGGTGTGCCTTGGTCATGACACGGACTCCCCTGCGATGGCCTTGACGGCCCGTGCTACAGCTATGCAATTCATGGGCCATGCTCGGGCGACGCCACGTGCGCCGCGCCGATGGTGAGGGTGCCGGCGGCCGCTTCGGGCAGCGCCGACTGCGGCGCAAGGTCCGGCCGCGTGTCGCTGTCCTGCTGCGCGGTGCGCACCGGCCTGGCGAGGATCACCTTGTTCACCGGCACGTCTTCCGTTGGCCGGGGCGCGACGACTTCCACCGTCGGCGCGGGCTTGGCCGCTGCCGGCTTGGCCGCTGCGATGACCGGGGCGGCCACCGGCGCGGCGGACGTCGCCGGTGCCGGCGTGCCGTTGTCGTCGGCCGTCAGCTGGCCGTTCTGCAGATCGTTGAGCAGGCGCTTGGGCGCGCCCTCTTCGCTCAGCACCACGATCAGCACGCGGCGATTGTGGTTGCGGCCGTCCGCCGTGGCGTTGTCGGCGGCGGGCCGGTACTCGCCCCAGCCCATGATGCCCAGCCGCGCCGGGTCCACGCCCTGCTCAGAAAACAACCGCGCCACGCTGGCCGCGCGCGCGGCGGACAGTTCCCAGTTGGAGGGATACAGCGCGGTGTTGATGGGCCTGTCGTCCGTATAGCCCTCGATGCGCACCGCGTTCGGGAACGGCTTGAGGATGGACGCCATGTTGTCGAGGATCTCGTTCGCCTCCGGCGACAGCTTCGCCACGCCGCTGGAAAACAGGATGTCGGTGCGCAGCTCGATCTCCAGCCACGAGGTGGTCTTGCGCACGATCACCATCTGCTTGTCGATCAGCGGTTGCAGCGCGCGCTGCACCTGATCGCGGATCGATTCCAGGTTGCGCCGCTCCTGCGTCTGCGAAGCTGCGCGCGTATCGACCGCCCGCACCAGCTGCGGCGGCGCCGGAATCGGCACGTTCACCGGCGTGGTCGCGGCGCCCGGCTGGGACGCGGGCGAGGCGATGGCGGGGTCGACGTTGTGCGGCTGCACGCGCGTCTGCGGCATCGGCGCGATCACGTGGCTGGAGCCGTTGAACGCCTCGATGATGGAGTTGGACATCACGCGGTACTTGCCCTCGTTCACCACCGACACCGCGTACATCACCACGAAGAAGGCGAGCAGTAGCGTCATCAGGTCGGCATAGGGAATGGCCCATGCCTCGTGGTTGACGTGTTCCTCGTGATGTTTCTTCTTCCTGGCCACGATGCGTCGTCCCGGTTACGCGAGATAACCCTGCAGCTTCGCCTCGATCTGGCGCGGGTTCGCGCCCTCGGCGATGGCTACCAGGCCTTCGATCAGGATTTCGCGCATCTGCGTCTGCTTGTGGATCAGGCCTTTCAGGCGCGCGGCCATCGGCAGCATCAGCAGGTTGGCCAGCGCCACGCCGTAGATGGTGGCGACGAAGGCGGCGGCGATGCCGTGGCCGAGCTTGCTCGGGTCGGCGAGGTTCTGCATCACCGCCATCAGGCCCATCACCGCGCCGATGATGCCCATGGTGGGCGAGAAGATGCCGGCGCTCTCGAACACCTTGGCGGCGACCAGATCATGGTGCTCGCGCGCGCCCACTTCCACTTCCAGCACGCCGCGGATGGCCTCCGGCTCGCTGCCGTCCACCAGCAGTTGCAGGCCCTTGCGGGTGAAGGTGTCGTTCTCCGAATCGATCTGCGGCTCCAGGCCGAGCAGGCCCTGGCGGCGCGAGATCTCGCTCCAGCCGACGATGCGGCTGATCAGGTCGGACGGCTGGTGCTGCGGCGGCCGGTACACCAGCGGGAACATCGACATGGCGTGCTTGAGCACCTTGCCGGAGTTCTGCACCAGCAGCGCGGCGATGGTGCCGAGGAACACGATGACGAACGCGGCGGGGTTCCACAGCGCTTCCACGCTGGAACCCTTGAGGATGGTGCCGACGATCACGACCACGAAGGCCAGGATCGTGCCGATGAGACTTACCAGGTCCATGTCAGGTCGCTACACGAAGAGTGGGGAGGAGTTGGCCGTCGCTGCCGGACAGGCCGGCCAGGTCCATCACCAGCGCCAGACGGCCATCGCCGGTGACGGTCGCGCCCGCCACGGCGGGCACGCCTTCGAACAGGGGGCCGAGCGGTTTCACCATCACGTCTTCGCGCCCCAGCACTTCGTGCACCAGGCAACCCAGGCGCATGTGGCCGATGTGCAGCACCACCACGTGCCGTCCCGCCGGACCTTCCACGCCCACCCAGCCGCCCAGGTCCGCCAGCGCCAGCGCGCGCCCGCGATGCGAGGCCACCGCGCGGCCATCGAGCTGTTGCTGCTGGCCCGCGGCGAGTTCGAACACTTCGTCCACGTTGCTCAGCGGCAAGGCGAGCAGGCGTGCGCCCACGCGCACCATCAGCACGCGCTGGATCGCCAGCGTCAGCGGCACCGCCAGTTCCAGCGTGCTGCCTTTTCCGAGCTGCGAGCGCACCGACAAGGTGCCGCCCAGTTCGACCACGCGCGTCTTCACCACGTCCATGCCCACGCCGCGACCGGAGATGTCGGAGACGGTGGCGGCCGTGCTGAAGCCGGGGCGGAAGATGATTTCGTAGCATTCGTTTTCGGTGAGGCGCGCGGCCTGCGCCTCGTCCATCAAGCCCTTCTCCACCGCCTTGCGGCGCAGGACTTCGGGATTCATGCCGCGCCCGTCGTCGGACACGGTGATGACGATGCGCTCACCACGCTGGCTTGCACCCAGCGTCACCTTGCCCTTGCGCGGCTTGCCGGCGCGCTCGCGTTCGTCGGGCATTTCCAGGCCGTGATCGAGCGCGTTGCGGATCAGGTGCACCATCGGGTCGGCAAGCGCCTCGACCAGGCTACGATCGAGATCGGTGCCCTCGCCTTCCTGCACCAGTTCCACTTCCTTGCCCAGCTGGCGCGACAGGTCGCGCACGATGCGCGGGAAGCGCTGGAACAGGCGTCCCACCGGCTGCATGCGCATGCCGAGCACGGCGTTCTGCAAGGCGTCGGCGACGCGGTCGAGTTCGGTTGCGGCAAGCTCCAGCGTCTCGTCGCCGTTCTTCGCCGCCAGGCTCAGCAGGCGATTGCGCACCAGCACCAGTTCACCGGCGCGATGCACCAGCGCATCGAGGCGCGCGGTATCCACGCGCACGGTGCTCTCGGGCGCGGGCGCGGCCTGCTTGGCCACGGGCGCCGCCGGCGCGGGAGCGGCGACCGGTGCAGCAGCCGGCGCGGAAACCTGCGCGCCGGGGCTGCCGCCCTTGCCATGCAGGTTGTCGAGCAGCGCTTCGAATTCGTCGTCGGAAATCGTGCCGGAAGATGCGGACGCCGCCGGCACCTCCACCGCGCCGGGCGTACCGCCCTTGCCGTGCAGGTTGTCCAGCAGCGCTTCGAATTCGTCGTCGGTGATGCTGCCGGACGACGATGCTGTCGCCGGTGCGCCCGGCGCACCGCTGCTGCCGTACAGGCTGTCCAGCAGGGCCTCGAATTCCGAGTCGTCGATGGTGCCGTCGCTCGGCGGCGGCGCCACCGGCTTGGGCGCCGGCGCGGGCTTGGGTGCGGCGAGGGCGCCGGGCGTCAGTCGCTGCAGCAGCGCCGGTGGCGGCATGTCCATCGGCTGGCCGCCGGCCAGCGCGGCCATCATGTCGTTGAGCAGGTCCAGCGCTTCCAGCAGCGCGTCCATGCGGCTGGCGTCGAGCAGTAGTTGCCCATTGCGCGCCACGTTGAGCAGGTCTTCGGCGTGATGGCACAGCTGCACCATCGGCTCGATGGCGAGGAAGCCCGCGCCACCCTTCACCGTGTGGAACGCGCGGAACACGGCGTTCAACAGCTCGGCATCGCGCGGCGAGGCTTCCAGCCCGATCAGCTGTTCACCCAGGCGCTGCACCAGCTCCCCGGCTTCCACCAGGAAATCGTTGCGCAGCTCGCTGTCCAGCGTGGGGTCCATCAGGTGTGTGTCCTTGCAGTCAGCTCAAGCGCTCTACGTGGCCTCTTGGTTGCCTCACCGTCATCCCTGCGGAAGCAGGGACCCAGTGCCTTTGATTGCGTGAGAAAAGCCGAAAGTCGCTGGAACCCCGCTTCCGCGGGGATGACGTCGAGGGCTATGGCGGGTACGCAATCAGGCCAAGGCATCGTTCTTCAACAAGCTCTTAGAAACCAAATTCACTCAACAGACGATCCGCCTCGTCCTGGCTGGTGACCTTCACCGGGCCTGCTGCGGCTTCGCCCGAGGCCAGCGCGCCAGTCAGGCTCACCAGTTCCAGCAGCGAGTTCTCTACGCTGCCGATGAAGTTCACGACCTTCTTGATGCGCTGACCGGAGAGGTCCTGCCACGACTGCGCCACCACGAAATCGGCCATGCCTTCGCGATATTCGTCGGCGAACGACTTGGCCTGCGTCGCCAGCACGCGTGCCGCGTCGCCTTCGGCGGCGCCACCGAGCACGGCGTCGGCGTGCGCGGCAAGCTGGTCGGCCTGCGGACGCATGCGCTCGGCGAAGTCGAGCGTGCGGTGCGCGGCCTGCGAACTCATCTCCAGCACGTCCTGCAGGTGCTTGCGCGCATCGGCGACGCTGCCCGGCACGCCTTCCTGCGCGAGGTCGCCGCCCAGGCGGCGTACCGCGTCGTGCAGGTCGCGCGCCAGCAGGCCCAGTGCGCGGAACAGGCGCTGCTCGCGCTGGCGCACCAGCACGTCCAGCGCCTGCTCGAAGGCGGCGCCGTCGGTGCTGTTCAAGAGATCGTGCAATTCCTGCGGCATGGCTTCGCCGGCGAGCAGGGAGACTTGTGCGTTCATGCGTTGGCTCCGCTGGCGGCCAGGCGTTCGAAGATCTTGCTGAGTTTTTCCTGCAGGGTGACGGCGGTGAACGGCTTGACGATGTAGCCGTTCACGCCCGCCTGCGCGGCGGCGATGATCTGGTCGCGGTTGTTCTCCGCGGTGACCATGAGCACCGGCATGCTCTTGAGCGAGGGCTCGGCGCGGATGGCGCGCAGCAGGTCGATGCCCGTCATGTTGGGCATGTTCCAGTCGGTCACCACCATGTCGAAACTGTTGTTGCGCAACATGGTCAGCGCGTTCTCGCCGTCGTCGGCTTCCTGGATGAGCGTGTTGCTGAAACCCAGCTCGACCAGCAGGTTGCGAACGATGCGCCGCATGGTGGAGAAATCGTCCACCACGAGGATCTTCATATTCTTGTCCAAGTTTTTCTCCGCTTGCTTCGGGGGAATAGGGAGTAGATGTGCGTGTCGTCGCTAGCGTGGTTTTGACTTTCCGGTTTTCGATTCCCGATTCCCGATGCCCTGCCCTTCCGTCCATCCGGTCATGCGCGCGCGCAGACGCACGATGGCCTGGCCGTGGATCTGGCAGACGCGCGACTCGGTGACCCCGAGCACCGCGCCGATCTCCTTGAGGTTCAACTCTTCCTCGTAGTACAGGGACATCACCAGCTGCTCGCGCTCCGGCAGGCTGCCGATGGCCTCCACCAGCGCCTCGCGCATGCCTTCGTGCTCGACGCTGTCAGCGGGCCCCAGGCTGTCGCCGTCGGCCACGTCGAACGCCGCGCCACCGTCCGCGTCGTCCGGCGCGGAGAGGCTGAGCAGGCGCGCGCTCGCGGCGTCGGCCAGCACCTGGTGATATTCCTCGGCGCCGATGCCCAGCCGCCGCATCACTTCGGCGTCCTCGGCATCCGCACCGGTCTCGATTTCAATCTGACGAACGACCTCCGCCATTTCGCGCACTTTTCGATGCACCGACCGTGGGGTCCAGTCGGTGCGCCGCAACTCGTCGAGCATCGCGCCACGGATGCGGATGCCCGCAAACGTCTCGAAGCTCGCATTCCGTCCGGTGGTGAAATTGCGCGCGGCCTCCAGCAAACCGATCATGCCGGCCTGGATCAGGTCGCTGACGTCCACGCTGGGCGGCAGGCGGCCCATCAGGTGATAGGCGATCCTTCGCACCAGGGGAGCGTGCTGGCGAACCAGTTCGTCGGCACTCTGCTTTTGCAGTTGCAGATATTCGGAAGCCACACTCATCTCACCACCCCGTCGCTACTGCGGCCTGCCTGCTGAAGAAGGCGATGCGGTCCAGGCCCAGTCGCTCGGGTTCACCCCATGTATCGACCGCACCCGCCAATTGCTTGAATGCCAGTCCCGAGCGGCTGGACGGCCACAGGTCCACCACCGCGCTCTGGCGGCGGATGGCTTGCCTGAGCCGTTCGTCCTGCGGAACCTGCCCCATGAATTCCAGCGCCACGTCGAGAAAGCGGTCGCAAACCCTTGCGAGCTTCTGATGCAGCTGCCTGGCCTCGCCCACGTTGCGCACCATGTTGGCCACCATGCGGAAGCGGCGCACGCCGAAGTCGCGGCTGAGCACCTTGAGCAAGGCGTAGGCGTCGGTGAGCGAGGCCGGCTCGTCGCACACCACCACCACCACGTCGTCCGCGGCGGCGGCGAACATCGCCACGTTGTCGGAAAGGCCCGCGGCGGTATCCACCACCAGGTAATCCGGCGGCGTGACCAGGTCGTCGAACGCGCGGATCACCGCGGCATGCTCGCCGGCGCCGAGCTGCGCGAGCCGGCGCGTGCCGGAACCGGCCGGCACCACCTTCAGCCCGTGCGGCGCGCTCATCAGCAGGTCGTCGATGCTGCAGCTGCCGTCGAGCAGGTGGCCGATGTGGCGCGTGGGCGTAAGGCCGAGCAGCACATCGATATTGGCCAGGCTCATGTCGGCGTCGAGCAGGATCACCTTGTGTCCGTCCATGGCCAACGCCATGCCCAGATTCACCGACACCGTGGTCTTGCCCACGCCGCCCTTGCCGCCCGCCACCGCGATGGCGCGGCAGCGTTTGCGCGGCGCGCTGCCGCTCAGCCCGTACGCCTGGTCGTGTACCGGCGCCTGTCGCCCATGTCGTTCGGTCAGCGCACGCAGCATGCTCTCCAACCCCATCGCCTGATTCATTGCGAAAACACCGTTCATGCGCTTGCCACCGCCAGTCCGAACCGATCCGCCATCACCATGTCATCCGCGGGCGCGTTGCCCTTGAGCGCCTGCGCGGCGCGGCACACCAGCACGCGCGCATCGGCGGTGGCGATGTCCTCGGGCACGCGCTGGCCGTCGGTGACGTAGTCGAGCGCCAGCCGGTGCCGGATCAGCACCGACAGCGCGCCGCCAAGGCTGGGCGCCTCGTCGAGCTTGGTGAGGATGCAGGCGTGCGGCCGCACCGGCAGGTAGGCGCGCACGGCTTCGTCCAGCGACGACGCATGCGCGTTCGCCGCCAGCACCAGGCACGCGCGCAGGTCGCCGCCGTTGCGCAGCACGTCCAGTTGTTCGGCCAGGCGCGGATCGCCGCCGGCCAGACCCGCCGTGTCCACCAGCACGGTGTGATGGCCGCGCAGGAGTTCGAGCACGTGGCGCAGGCTGTCGGCGTCATAGGCGGGATACACGCGCACGCCGAGCAGGCGGCCGTAGTGTTCCAGCTGCGCCGCCGCGCCGATGCGATAGTGGTCGGTGCTCACCAGCGCCACTTGCGAGGCGCCGTGGCGCATCACCGCACGCGCCGCCAGTTTGGCGATGGTGGTGGTCTTGCCCACGCCGGTGGAACCGACCAGGGCGGTGACGCCGCGGCGTTCCGCATGATCGCGCGGGCTGATCGACAGGCTGCGGCTCAGCACGCCCAGCGGCAGGTAGCGCGCCTGTTCGGCATTGATCTCGGCCGGCAGTTCGTCGACCAGCTGGCGCGCCACATCCGGCTCGATGCCCAGGCGGGTCATTTCGCGCAGCACGCGGGCGCGCATCGGCTGGCGGCGCTCCATGTCGTTCCAGATCAGGCTGGACAGCTGCGTCTCCAGCAATTCGCGCAGGCTGCCCAGTTCGGCACGCACGCGTGCGGTGTCCTGCACGGCGCGTTCGAGCAGCGGGTGAAGGTTGGCCGGCAGGTCGGCGTCGATGGGCGCGGCCGTTTCCACGGGCGCCTGCTCGGCGGCCTTCGCCGCCGGGGCGGCGGGCGTCTCGGCGGCGCGCGCGGCGGGAGCGTCCACCGCCTCCACGCGCGGCGCAACGGCACGGCGCGAGAGCGACAGCGTCACGCCGTCGTCGTCGCGACGGTTCACCGGCGGCAGCGGCGGCGGCGTGACGTCGGAGCGACGCGCCACGATGGGCCGTTCCATGGCGGCCGGCGCGGGCGCGGCGGCGCGGCCACGGTTTTCCACTTCCAGCGGTGCGCCGTGGCGCGCGGCTTCGCGCACCAGGGCTTCGTCGAAATCGACGGCGGCGATGATCTCGATGCCGTCGTCCATCCGGCGCGTGGACAGGATCACCGCATCCGGGCCCTGGTCTTCGCGCACTTCGCGCATGGCCTGCCGCATGTCGGAGGCCACGAAACGCTTGATCTTCATGGGCTCGCCTTGCTCGCGGGAATAGGGAATCGGGAATGGGGAATAGGAACGGCCCGCGCTGCTGCGGCGTTGCGTTGAATGGTTTGCCTGTGGCGCATATCCGACCTTCTCGACCTGTTCGTTAGCTTCGGTGGTGCATAGGCAGCAGCGCGCATCGTCAAAACTTTCCTCACGCCGCTCTTCCTATGCCCCATTCCCGATTCCCTATTCCCGGGGCGCTTTAGCGCCCCAATGCCTGCACCAGCCGCACGCGGCGGTTGTCGGGCACTTCGTTGTAGGCGAGTACGTGCAGGTTCTGTGCCACATGGCGGGTGAAGCGCGCGAGCCACGGACGGAGCTGCGGCGCAACCAGCAGAACCGCCGGTTCCCCGCTCATTTCCTGCTTGCGCGCGGCGTCGGCCACGCCCTGCTGCAGGCGGTCGGCAAGGCCCGGTTCCACCGCGGCGCCCGCCACGCCGCCGTTCGCGAGCGATCCCAGCAGGATCTGCTCCAGTTCCGGCGCCAGCGTGATGACCGGGATCTCCGTGCCCAGGCCCGAGATCTCCTGCACGATCTGCCGCCCCAGGGCCACGCGCACCGCGGCGGTGAGCGCGCCGGGATCCTGACTCTGGCCCGCGTGTTCCGCCAAGGATTCGACGATGGAGCGCATGTTGCGGATCGGCACCCGCTCGGCCAGCAGGTTCTGCATGACCTTCACCACCACGCCCAGCGACAGGCGCTTGGGCACCAGGTCTTCCACCAGCTTGGGCGCGGTCTGCGCCAGGCGGTCCAGCAGCTGCTGCACGTCCTGGTGGCTGAGCAGTTCGTGCGCGTGGCTCTGCAGGATGTGCGACAGGTGCGTGGCGATCACCGTGGCCGGGTCGACCACGGTGTAGCCCAGGCTCTGCGCCAGCTCGCGCTGGCCCGGCTCGATCCACAATGCTTCCAGGCCGAACGCCGGATCGCGCGTGGGAATGCCTTGCAGACCTTCCTGCACGCGGCCGGGGTTGATCGCCAGCAGGCGGTCGTTGTGCACTTCGGATTCGCCCATCGGCACGCCCATCAGGGTGATGCGATAGGTGTTGGGGCCCAGGTCCAGGTTGTCGCGGATATGCACCGCCGGCACCAGGAAGCCCAGCTCCTGCGACAGCTTGCGGCGCACCGACTTGATGCGCCCCATCAGCTCGCCGCCCTGGTGCGTGTCCACCAGCGGAATGAGCCGATAGCCGACCTCCAGTCCCAGCGGATCGACGCTGGCCACGTCTTCCCAGCCCAGTTCCAGGCGCTCGGCCGGCGCGGCGGCGGGCGGCGGCACGTCGGCGGCGGCCTTGGCCACGCGCTCCTGCGCCTCGCGCTCGCGCTTCACCATCAGCCACGCGGCACCGCCACAGGTAGCGCCCAGCAGCAGGAAGGCGATGTTCGGCATGCCGGGAATCAGTCCCATCACGCCCAGCACCACGCCGGCCACCGCGAGCGCGCGCGGCTGGCCGAACAACTGGCCGACCAGCTGCTTGCCCATGTCGGTGGACTTGGACACGCGCGTGACGATCACGGCGGTGGCGATGGACAGCATCAGCGAGGGCACCTGCGCCACCAGGCCGTCGCCGATGGTGAGCAGCGTGTACGTCTTGGCCGCCTCGCCCGCCGACAGTCCATGCTGCAGGATGCCGACGAAGAAGCCGCCCACGATGTTGATGATCAGGATCAGGATGCCGGCGGTGGCATCGCCGCGCACGAACTTGGAGGCACCGTCCATCGAGCCGTAGAAGTCCGCTTCCTCGCGCACTTCCTGGCGACGCTCGCGCGCCTGCTCCTGATTGAGCAGGCCGGCGTTCAAGTCCGCGTCGATGGCCATCTGCTTGCCGGGCATGGCATCCAGGGTGAAGCGCGCGGTCACTTCGGACACGCGCGTGGCGCCCTTGGTCACCACCACGAAGTTGATGATGGTGAGGATGGCGAACACCACCAGGCCCACGGCGAAATTGCCGCCGATGACGAACTCGCCGAACGCCTCGATCACCTTGCCCGCCGCGCCGGGGCCATCGTGGCCGTGCAGCAGCACAACGCGCGTGGAGGCGATGTTCAGCGCCAGGCGCAGCAAGGTCGCCATCAGCACCACGGTGGGAAACGCGGCGAATTCCAGCGGACGCATCACGTAGATCACCGCCAGCAGGATCACCAGCGACAACGCGATGTTGAAGCTGAAGAGCATGTCGAGGATGAAGGGCGGCAGCGGCAGCATCATCATCGCCAGCGCGGCGAGCATGATCACCGGCGCGCCCAGGCCGCGGCGGCCGAGCGTCTTCAGATTGCCAAGCGTGGTTGCGTTTGCCATCGGCGTTCCATCAGAACTTGTAGGGACCCATCAGGTCCGGATCGACATCGGGTTGCGGCGCCTTCGGCGGCTCCTCGCCGCGCGACACCGCCTGCTTGAGCTGAAACACGTACGCGAGCACCTGCGCCACGGCGACGTAGAGCGACGAAGGGATCTCGCGGTCGAGCTGGGTGGTGGCATACAAGGCGCGTGCCAACGGCGGCGCCTCCACCGTGGGAATGCGATGGCTGGCGGCGACCAGGCGTATCTGCAGCGCCAGTTCGTCCATGCCCTTGGCGACGACGCGCGGCGCGCCCATGCGGCTGTCGTCGTAGCGCAGCGCCACGGCGAAATGCGTGGGGTTGGTGATCAGCACGTCCGCCTTGGGCAGCTCCTGCATCATGCGCTTGCGCGCCATCTGGAACTGCGTCTGGCGCACGCGGGCCTTGAGTTCGGGGTTGCCCTCGCTTTCCTTCGACTCGTCCTTCAGCTCCTGGCGCGTCATGCGCAGGCGCTTGGTGTGGTCGAACTTCTGGTACAGCGCATCCGCGCCGCCGATCAGTGCCAGCACGGAACCGAACAGCAGCGCACCGTGACCGAGCAGGCTCATCGCCTTCACCGTGCCCGCGCCGACTTCGCCGCGGCCGGTAGCCATCAGGTCGGTCTGCCAACCCTTGAGCACCATCACCAGCACGCCGCCGATCAGGAGCAGCTTGAGCAGCGACTTGCCCAGTTCCACCAGGCCGCGCATGGCGAAGATGCGACCGAGGCCGGCGATGGGATCGAGCCGCTCGAACTTCGGCTGCAAGGCTTCGCCGCTGAAATTCAGGCCACCCAGCAACAACGGCGCGGCCAGCGCGGCGAGCACCGTCGCCAGCGCCACCGGCGCGAACAGCGCGAACGCCTCGTGCATGGCCAGCGAGAGGATGCGGCCAGGCAGCTGATCGCTGAACAAGGCATCGCGCCCGTAGCTCAGTCCCAGGCTGTAGATGCGCCGCACGTGCACCAGCGCGCCTTCGCCGCCGCTCATCAGCGCGGCGACGCCGGCCAGCACCACCACCGCACCGGATAGGTCGCGCGAACGCGGTACGTCGCCCTTCTCGCGCGATTCGCGCAGGCGTTTTTCGGAAGGTTGTTCGGTGCGTTCCTGATCGTCGTCATGCTCGGCCATGGCGTGCCCCTCAACCGCCCGCCAGCTCGTGCATCAGCGTCCACGCACTGTTCTGCAGAGACTCGAACGCGCCCGGCACGCTGCGCATGGACAGCCACAGCGCGACGAAACCCAGCGTCACCGTGATGGGAAAACCCACCGCGAACAGATTCATCGCCGGCGCCGCGCGGCTGATCGCGGCAAAGCCGATGTTCACCATCAGCAGCGAGGTCATGGCCGGCAAGGCCACCCGCACCGCACCGCCGAACAGATGCGTGGCGAACGCCACCACGGCATACAGGCCGTTGCCGCTGATCACCGGCTGCCCCGGCGGCAGGGCGTGGAAGCTGTCGGCCAGCAGGGAAATCAATTGAAGATGACCATTCATCGCCAGAAACAGCAGCGTCACCATCAGCAGATAGAACTGGCTGAGCACGGGCGAGCTGCCGCTACCGCGCGGGTCCACCGTCTCGGCGAAACCCAAGCTCATGCTCTGGCCCACCAGCTGCCCGCCCAGCGACACCGCCTCGAAGGCCAGCTTGAGCACAAAGCCGATGGCCGCACCCATGAGGAACTGGCTGACCATGGTGGCGATGCCATCGGCCGTCATCGGATCGATGCGCGTGGACGCCAGCGGAGCCAGTACAAACGTCAGCATCATCACCACGCCCAGGCGCAGGCGCCGCGGCATCACCGCATCGCCGAACACGGGGGCGATCATGCACATGCCGCCGACGCGGGCCATTGCCCACAGCAGCGAGCCGATCAGCCCCTGCAGTTCGGCAAGCTGCACCGTGGTCATTTCACCGCACCGGGCAGGCTTTCGATCAGCTGATGCGTGAACTGCACCAGCGTGCGCAGCATCCACGGCCCCGCGATCAACGCCACCGCCGCCATGGCGATCACCTTGGGGATGAAGCTCAGCGTCATTTCGTTGATCTGCGTGGCCGCCTGCACCACACCGATGATCAGGCCCACGGCCAGCGCCGTGAGCAGTAGCGGCGCGGCCACCATCATGGCGACGTAGAGCGCGTGCTGGCCGAATTCGATGACGGATTCAGGCGTCATGGCGTGCCTCGCGCGGCTTTACTCTCTCTCCCCTTTGGGGCACGCGGGGAGCAGCCATGGATGGCTGCGGCTTTGAGGAGCGAGGAGAGGGTTGGGGTGAGTTCCGAAAAGGGGGTAAAGGTCGGGTGCTCGCGGGAACGCACATTGCCCTCACCGTCATTCCCGCGAAGGCGGGAATCCAGTGCCTTTTCCATCACGACGAGTTCACCGCCAAAAGTCACTGGATCCCCGCCTACGCGGGGATGACGATGAGGGAGCTTGGGGCGCAACGAAACCAACACCGCGCTCATGTATAAAAACTCCCCGCCAACGTCCCCAGCAGCAGCGTCCACCCATCCACCAGCACGAACAGCATGATCTTGAACGGCAGCGAGATGATCGTCGGCGACACCATCATCATGCCCATCGACATCAGCACGCTGGCCACCACCAGGTCGATGATCAGGAACGGGATGAACAGCAGGAAGCCCATCTGGAACGCGGTCTTCAGCTCGCTGGTGACGAAGGCCGGCATGGCCACGCGGAAGGGCACGTCGTCCTTGCTGGCATAGGGCTGCTCGTTGGCCAGGCGCGTGAACAGTTGCAGGTCCGCATCGCGCGTCTGGTCCAGCATGAAATGCTTGAACGGCGCAGCGGCGGCCGGCACGGCCTGCTCGGCGGACATCTGGCCGTCCATATAGGGCTTCACGCCGTCGGTATAGGCGTGGCTGAGCACCGGCGACATCACGAACAGCGTGAGGAACAGCGAAAGGCCCAGCAGGATCTGGTTGGACGGCGTGGACTGCGTGCCCAGCGCCTGCCGCAGGAAGCTCAGCACGATCATGATGCGCGTGAACGACGTCATCATCAGCAGCACGGCCGGCAGCAGCGTGAGCACCGTCATCAGCGCCAGCAGCTGCAGCGACAGCGTCCAGTTCTGCGCGCCGCCCGGCGCGTTCTGCACGGTCAGCACCGGAATACCGGCGCCCGAGGCGGGCATCTGCGGCATGGACGGCATGGCGGGCATGGCCGGCGCGGCCCAGGCCAGCCACGGGCTCATCAGCAGGATGGCCACGAGAATCCAGCGGAACGATTTCATCACTTGTGCTTCCAGCGGGCCAGCACGTCGCCGAACGGCGCGATCGGCGGTTGCGGACCGGCTTCCGGCGCGGGCGCCGTGCCTTCGTAGACGTGCAGCGTGCGCATGCCGCCCTGCCCCACGCCGATCAGCAGGCGCTTGCCGTCCGCATCGATCAGCATCAGGCGATCGCGCGCGCCCACCGCCATGGTTTCCACGCAGCGCATGCGGCGCCCGCCGGGCGTGGCGCGCGCCTGCAGGCGGCGGCTGAGCCAGCCGGCGGCGAAGATCAGCGCGACGATGCCGGCCAGGCTCAGCAGCACGCGCACCAGTTCACCGCCAACGTTGATCTCCGGCGCCGCGGCGACCGGCAGGGCAAGGGCAAGGAACATCGAACTCACCGCAGCTTGCGCACGCGTTCGGCCGGACTGATCACGTCGGTGAGGCGGATGCCGAAGCGCTCGTTGATCACCACCACTTCGCCGTGCGCCACCAGCGTGCCGTTGACGAACACATCCAGCGGCTCGCCGGCGGAGCGGTCGAGTTCCACCACGGAGCCCTGGTTGAGCTGCAGCAGGTTGCGGATGCTGATGCGCGTGCGGCCCACTTCCATGGCGAGCGTGACCGGTACGTCGAGGATCATGTCGAGGTTGACTTCGGCGCCATCGCCCGGGGGGGCGTTGAGCTGGTCGAACTCGACGCGCTGGGTGGCCGTGGCGGCGTCGTTGGGCGTGGTCATGCGGGGTCGATCTCCAGGGTGGTTTCCGTCGACAGGCGCACTTCGCGGCGGCCGGTCGGCGTGTGGAAGCGGATGGCCGTGCGGCCGTTGTTCTGGCCGTAGACGCCGCGGAAGATCGGCACGTCTTCCGCGAACACGGTGCTCAGTTCAGGCAACTGGATGGGGATGACGTCGCCCGGGCGAAGGCGCAGGAAGTCGCCGATGTTGATGCGCGTTTCGAGCAGCAGCGAGCTGAGCTCCACTTCCGCGTCCAGTACTTCGTCCTGCAGCATTTCGGCCCAGCGGTGGTCGCGATCCACGCGATCGCTCTGCACGCCGGCGTCCAGCAGCGTGCGGATCGGTTCGACCATGGCGTACGGCAGGGTCAGGTGGATTTCACCGCCACCACCATCCAGCTCGATATGGAACTTCGACACCACCACCGTTTCGGTGGGGCTCACGATATTGGCGAACTGCGGATTGATCTCCGAGTTGAGGTACTCGAAGTTCAGCGGCAGCACCGGCGACCACGCCTCCACCATCGCGGCGAACAGCTCGGTCAGCATGATCTGGATGACGCGGTTTTCGGTCGGCGTGAAATCGCGGCCTTCGATGCGCGCATGGAAGCGCCCGTCGCCACCGAAGAAATTGTCGATGACGGTGAACACCAGGCGCGGCTCCATCACCACCAGCGCGGTGCCGCGCAGCGGCTTGATGCGCACCAGGTTGAGGTTGCTCGGCACGGCCAGGCCGTGCACGTACTCCGCGAACTTGAGCATCTTCACGCCCAGCACCGACACCTCGCAGGTCTTGCGCAGCACGCCGAACACCGCGGTGCGGAAGAAGCGCGCGAAACGGTCGTTGACCATTTCCAGGGTCGGCAGGCGACCGCGCACGATGCGATCCTGCTGCGTGAAGTCATAGGAGATCACCGCATCGGGCGGCAACGGTTCGTCGTTGCCCGTCTCGACGGCGCCACCTTCCACGCCGTTGATCAGGGCATCGATTTCTTCCTGTGAAAGCAGGTCGCTCATCGGCGCGGTTCCGTCACTGCATCACGAAACTGGTGAAATACAGCGCTTCCACGCCCGGACGCCCCAGGCGCTTCTCGAGGATCTTGCGCACCGCATCCAACGCCTGCGCCTGCAATTTCTGCTTGCCGGCGGCGTCGCTGAGGATGGTGTAGTCCTGGCTGCTGAACAGCATGACCAGCGCATTGCGGATCACCGGATCGGCATCCTTGGCGGCCGCCAGCGCGGCGGCGTCGTGCGACATCAGGCTCACGCCCACCTGCAGGAAGCGCATGGACTGGTCGTCCTTGAAATTGACGACGAACGGCGGATCCAGCGTGAGGTACTGCTCCTGCTGCGACAACACCACCTTCGGACCTTCCTGCGTGGCGGCGTGCGCACCGTTGCGCGCGTTCATCACCAGGTAGCCCGACACGCCAGCCATGGCGAGCATCGCCACGCCCATGATCACGACGACCTTGTTCGTCCCCTTCTTCGGCGCCACCGCCGTGCTTTCAGCTTGCTCGTTCTGAGCCATGCGTATCCCGATCCCTATCAATGTGCAGACGTCGGCCATCCACTCGGGAATGGCGCATGACCTCTGATAGCAAACGGCGTGCCATCGATGGGAAGCGTTGGTGTGGCTGGGTTTGCTAGGCCGGGAACGGAAAAGCGGCGCTTTATTGACGCCTGTCGAAGATCGGGCGTGACGGGGGGATGGCGGTTGACGGAAGGTTGTCGCGGGGGCGCGCGATGGGGCGTCGAGCAAGCTCTGGGTCCCCTCCCCTTCGGGGCACGCCAGGGGTAGCCACGGATGGCTGCTGCTTTGAGGAGCGAGGAGAGGGTTGGGGTGAGGGGGGCGCCTCACGGTTTCAATCTTTAGCGTCATCCCGCTTTAGCCGTCATCCCGGCGCAGGCCGGAGGCGCTTTTCAACAGCCGAAGGGCTGGTCATCCAGTGACTTTGCGCTCGGTTGTCGCGTGGCGGTGATTAGCGTCTTCGTGCGCTTCCGCGACCTGGCCGCCTACGCGGCGGGCGTTTCGATCGTCTGCCGACGCTCGAGTCACTTTTCTTTTGCTGGCCCAAAAGAAAAGTAACCCAAAGAAAATGGCCTATAGAGCCAACGCTCGCAGCATCCCGTAGGGATAAGCCCGAACGGCTGAGGAATCGTGTGACTTGGCAACCTTCGCCGCTACACAGCGGGTAGTTCGGAGCGCTTCGCAACGCGCCGTGGAGCAGAGGGCTTAAAGCAGCTCGCGCTACGCTTCCCGACCGCTGAGGTTGGGTAAAGAGAACGCTACGCTTCCCGACCCGCGAGGAGAACTCGCCATCTCGCGGCAAGTCATCCCCGTAGCGCGATGCTCTACTTCCTCAGCACCATATTCCAACACGGCACCTCATTTCAGCTCTTAGAGCCTGTTCAAAATCTCGCGTGAGCACATATTTCTCCTCACCGTCATCCCCGCGAAAGCGGGGATCCAGCGACTTTACTCGCTGCGAGAAGGCTTTAAAGACACTGGATCCCCGCTTTCGCGGGGATGACGGTGAGGGAGCAGGCATTGCCTCGGAGATTTTGGACGGGATCCAACGCAGGCGCTGCGCGCCTGCCACGACGCGATGTGCCGCGCAGCGGCACGAGCCGTCGGCTCTCGCTCTTGATCTTCCGGGCCCCGTATAAGGTGGCGGGCGGGTGGAGATCAGGCCCCGCAGGGGTGCCTGGCAGGACGCCAGGCACTTTTCGTCGGGGCAGGATGCCCCGTCGAAAAGCCCGTAACCCGTCCGCGAACCTATCGGGCTTTGCCCGATAGGCGCCGATTCCGGGGGGCCCTTCTCTTTGGTTACTTTCTCTTGGGCAAGCAAGAGAAAGTAACCCGGCCTCCGGCAGGAGGTCGGAACGCTCGCCGCGTAGGCGGCCAGGTCGCGGGAACGCACGAAGACGCCAATCACCGCCACGCGACAGCCAAAAGCAAAGTCACTGGATTCCTGCCTTCGCAGGAATGACGGCTAAAGAATGAAACGCTGAGGCAAGCACCCACCCCTCACCCCAACCCTCTCCCCGCCGGGGAGAGGGAGAAAAAGCGTGCTACGTCAGGCAAACATATCCACCAACCCAACCGCCTTCACCACCGGCGCAACCACCGAAGCCACCTCACCCGCGACCTCACCCAACCCACTCTCCCCACCCGACGAAGAGCCCCCCGAACTCCCCGCCTGCGGCGAACCCGAATTCCCCTGCCCCACCTGCGCCTGCCCCAGCGACAGGCCGTGGTGGGCCAGCATCGAATCCAATTGCGTGAGCGTCTGCTGCACCGCATGCACGGCTTGCGGATGCTGCGCGATGAAAGCCACGTCGACGTGGTCCTGCTTCACGCTCACCTTGACGTCGAGTTCGCCAAGGTCTTCCGGATGCAGGCGGATGCGGGCTTCCTTGACGTCCTGGCCGCCGAGCCAGGTGACCTGCTGGCTCAGTTCCTGGCCGAACGCGGGCGAGCCCACGCTGGATTGCATGGTCAACACGTGCGCCGCGGGCGTAGCTGCCGCGTTCTGCTGCACGGCGGGCTGTGGTGCCGCGGCGGTGGCGGCGAGGTTTTTCAGGGCTTCGAGCGGGTCGCTGCCGTCGTCCTGTTTCGACGGTGCCGCCGTCAACGTCTGCAGGGCCGCGGCAAATGCATCGCCCTTGGCGTTCTGCGTGGCGGTGGCAACGTCGGTGTCGCCGTCGTCATCCGCGCCTTGCGCGAGCGTGGACAGGCTCTTGTCTTGGATGCCGTCCATGGCCTTGGTGAACTCGTTGGTGGCTGCCGTCGGTGCGTGCGCCTGCATCGCGCCGAGCAGCGACAAGCCGGCCGGGGTGGCCGGCAAGGTAGCGATGGCTGAAGTGCCGGCAGTCGCGCCGGACGTGTCGCCACTGTCGTCGGTATCCGTGGATACCGCGGACGGAGCGGCGGATGCCGGCACGCTCTGGCCCAGCAGGGCGAGCATCGCGGCGGTGGCGTCGGGCGTGGGCGGCGTCGACTTGTCGTCGTCCTTGGCGCCCGTCTTGCCCTTGGTCTGTGCCTGCGGCTGCGACGAAGCCGACGCCGTTTTGGCCGATGGCTGTTTCGCCGGCGCGGGCTGCGCCGGTTCGTCCTGCCGCGTCCACTGGCGATGCGCCTGTTGCAGCGGCTTGCTGAAATCCTGGCTGCTGTCGCCGGACGAACCTGCACCGTGGCTGCTCGCGTTGCTCGGCGTGCTGACGGGCGGTGTGTTGGCCATCAAGGCTACGGGGGGCGTCATACGGTGGCCTCCTGGAAGATATTTTGGGTCGTCGTCATGGCAAGCCCCGGGTGGGTCGACGGTGCTGCATGCGCTCGTCGATCTCGGCCTGCTCGCGGCGTTCCTCGCTCTTTCGTTCCTGCTCGCGGTAGCGGTCGATCACGCTGCCCAGCGCCTGCTCGCGCGCGTGGGCTTCGCGCCACTGGTTGCGGGCGCCATCGAGATGGCGGCGCTGGCGCGCGACTTCGTTGACCTGCTGGGCGATGACCTGGTCGATGCGTTCGACGAACTGGCGGCGATTGAGCAGCGCGCTCACGCTCACGCCGCCCTGCGTGTCGGCGTATTCGGCGCGGTACTTGCGCAATTCTTCCAGCTGCTGTTCCGCCTTGGCGAGCTTCTGCTGTTGCTCGGCCAGGCGCTGCATGGCGGCCTCCTGGCGTTCGTGCGCCAGGTCGGCGGCGGGCTGCAGGCGGTTGGCGCGGGATGTCACGGCGTGCCTCCGGCGGTCAGCGATTCGAGCGCGCCGATGGCGTCGGCGAGCGTGGTCGGCGCGTCCACTTCCTGCTGCAGGAAGTCGCGCAGCTTCGGCCACATGGCGATGGCGTGGTCCACCTGCGGATCGGAGCCTTTCTGGTACGCGCCCACGGCGATCAGGTCGCGCTGCTGGCGGTAGGCGGAATAGATCTGGCGAAAACGCTGCGCGGCGCGCAGATGTTCGCGCTGCACCACGGCCGGCATCACGCGGCTGATCGACGCCTCGATGTCGATGGCCGGGTAATGTCCCGCTTCGGCCAGGTCGCGCGAAAGCACGATATGGCCGTCCAGGATCGCGCGCGATGCGTCGGCGATGGGATCGTGGCGATAGTCGTCGCCTTCGGTGAGCACGGTGTAGAACGCGGTGATGGAACCGCGCCCCTCCGCGTCGTTGCCGGCGCGCTCCACCAGCGCGGGCAGCATGGCGAACACGGAGGGCGGATAGCCCTTGGTGGCCGGCGGTTCGCCGATGGCCAGGGCGATTTCGCGCTGCGCCTGGGCGTAGCGCGTGATCGAATCCATCAGCAGCAGCACGCGCTGGCCGCGATCGCGGAACCATTCGGCGATGGCGGTGGCGTACTGCGCGCCACGCAGGCGCTTGAGCGGCGGCGCGTCGGCCGGCGCGGCGACGATCACCGAGCGGGCACGGCCTTCCGCGCCCAGCGTGTGTTCGACGAATTCCTTCACTTCGCGGCCGCGCTCACCGATCAGGCCCACCACCACCACGTCGGCATCGGTGTAGCGCGTCATCATGCCGAGCAAGGTGGACTTGCCCACGCCCGAGCCGGCGAACAGGCCCAGTCGCTGGCCGCGCCCCACCGTGAGCATGGCGTTGATGGCACGCACGCCGGTATCGAGCGGCGTGTCGATGGGTTTGCGCGCCATCGGGTTGATCGGTTCGTTCTTCAGCAGCGCGTGTTCGTCGACGTCGAGCGGCCCCAGGCCGTCAAGCGGGATGCCATCGGCGCCGACCACGCGGCCCAGCAATGCGTGCCCCACGGGCAGGCCGCTGGTATGCGCGCAGGGGCGCACGCGTGCGTTCGGCAGCACGCCGTGCATTTCGGTCACGGGCATCAGCAGCAGGCGTTCATCGGCGAAGCCGACGACTTCGGTATCCAGTTCGCTGCCATCGGCGGTGGTGACCATGCAGCGTGCGCCCAGCGGCGCTTCGCAGCCTTCCGCTTCCAGCGTGAGCCCCACCACGCGGCGCAGGCGGCCTTCCACGGTGAGCGTGCGCGCGCCGATGGCGCGCTGGCGACGGCGGGCCAGTCGCTCCTGCCACAGCGTGCTGCGCGGGGAGCCCGGCTGCGCGTTCATCCGCGCACCTCGTCGGCATCTTCGTCGGTTTCGTCCGCTTCGGCGCCGAGCACGGCGTCGACCACGGCGGCGAGCCGCGTTTCCACGCGTGCGTCCAGGCGCGAGCGCTCGCTTTCCAGCAGGCAGTCGCCGCGCTGCAGGCTGTTGTCGGGCAGCAGCTGCCAGTGCGATTCGGCCATGTCCAGCGAACGCAACAGCGCAAGGTCATCCGGATGCAGTCGCACGCGCAGGTTGCCCGATGCGGAGGGCAGCGCCAGCGCGGCCTGTCGCACGGCTTCCACCACAAGGTCCGGCGCGGTGCGCAGTTCGTGCGAGATCACCTGCCGCGCCACCGTCATGGCCAGGCGCGTCAATTCCAGTTCCACCAGTTCGTCCATGCTGCGCAGGGGACGCGCGGCGGATTCCAGCAGCGCATCCAGCCGCGCCATGCGTTCGTGCAGCACGGTGCGCGCTTCGGCCATGCCCTGGGCTAAGCCGGCGGCGTAGCCTTCGTCGCGCGCCTGCTGTTCCAGCGCTTCCAGGTCGCGCACGGTGGGCTGCTGCGCCGGTTCGGCCGGTGCCGGTTCGGGCGTGGACGGCTCACCGATTTCCGGTGGAAGCCAGCGTTCAAAGGCCTGCCAGTCGTCCCTGTTCATCACGGCGCTCATGCCACCAGCTCGTCACCCGTGCCGGAAAGATTGATCGCGCCCGAATCGGCCAGCTTGCGCGCGATGCCCAGCACTTCCTTCTGCGCCGCATCGACTTCGCTCAGGCGGACGGGGCCGGACACTTCCAGGTCGTCGCGCAGCATGTCGGCCGCGCGCTTGGACATGTTGGCGAAGATCTTTTCGCGCACGCCCGGCTCCGCGCCCTTGAGCGCGGTGACGAGGCGCGCCGTCGGCACTTCGCGCAGCAGCGTCTGCATGCTGCGGTCGTCCAGTTCGGCCAAGTCTTCGAACACGAACATCAGTTCCTCGATGCGGCCGCTCAGGCCTGCGTCGTGGCTGCGGATGGCCGCCATCAGCTCGTTCTCGCGACTGGTTTCCATCGCGTTGAGGATGTTGGCCGCCGCCTTCAGCCCGCCCACGCTGGCGGACTTGAGCTTCTTGGTGTTACCGCCGGAGAACTGGCGCTCCATGATTTCGTCCAGCTCGTTCAACGCATGCGGCTGCACGCCGTCGAGCGTGGCGATGCGCATCACCGCATCGCTGCGCGTGCGCGGCGGCAGGTAGCCGATGACTTCGGCGGCCTGGTCGGGTTCGAGATGCGCCAGCACCAGCGCGATGATCTGCGGATGCTCCTGGCCGATCATCTCGGCGATGGCGCGGCTCTCCATCCACTTGAGCGATTCCAGGCCCTTGCTGGTGCGGCCGAGCAGGATGCGGTCGATCAGGCCGCCGGCCTTGTTCTCGCCCAGCGCGTTGACCAGGATCTTGCGGATGTATTCCTCGGTGCCCACGCCCAGCGCGGTGTGGCGCCCCATGTCCTCGTTGAGGCGGGCGAGCACCTGTTCCACCTGCTCGCGCGTGACGTTGGACATGCTGGCCATGGCCGTGCCCACCGCCTGCACGTCGCGTGCGCTCAGGTGCTTGAGCACTTCGGCCGCGTCCTGCTCGCCCAGCGTGAGCAGCAGGATGGCCGCGCGCTGCGCGCCGCCGATTTGCGTTTCTGTCTTCATGATGCGTTCCGCCCGCTAACCTGCCGTGCCGTGGCCGGCCGAAGATGTGCGCCGTGCGCGTGAAACCGTTGGCGGCGATGTGCCGCGAGTGCGCGATCAGCCGCCATCCTCGCCCACCCAGCTCTTGACCACCTGCGCCACCTGCTTGGGGTTCTCGCTCACCATGCGGCGCGCCAGACCGATGCGTTGCTCGTAAGCCAGCTGCGGCGGCACGCCACCGAGCTTGATGAGATCGTCGCCTTCGTCCTTGTCGTCCACGCGCACCGAAATGGTGGGCGTGCCGGGGCCGCCCGCGCCTGCCAGCGCCAGCTCCTGGCCGGGCGCCGGGCTGCGCGACAGTCCGCGCAGCAGCGGGCGCAACAGGCCGAAGGCCACCAGCAGCGCGACCAGGATGCCGGCCGCCTGCTTGATCAGGTCGAGCATGCCGGGGCGTTCCCAGAACGCCGGCGAGGGCGTGGCGACGTCGGCGCCGGGATCCTGGTGGAACGGCTGGTTGATCACGCTGACGCTGTCGCCGCGTGCCTCGCTGTAGCCCACGGCGTTGCGCGTGAGCGTGGTGAGGTGTTCCAGTTCCTGCGGCGTGAACGGCACGCTCTTGGGCGCGCCCTTGTCGCCCGCCGCGGTCTTGTTGTCCACCACCACGGCCACGGTGAGGCGCGCGAGCCGGCCCGCCGGATCACTGACGTGGCTGATGGTGCGATCGAGTTCGTAGTTGCGCGTGGCGCTGCTGCTGGTGTCGCTGGGGCCGGTGGCCTGCGCGGTGCTTGCAGCGGTCTTGCCGTTCGCGCCCTTGCCCGCGGCCGGCTTGGCCGCGGTGGGCTGGGCCACGGTGTTCGGCGGCTGGTTGCTCAGCGCGCCGGGAATGGCGCCATCGTTTGCCTCGCCCACATGCTGCTGGCTGTTGGTCTGTTCGCTGCGCAGCGCGGGGTGTTCGTGGTCGAAGGTTTCCGTGGCCTTCTCGGTCTGGCTGAAATCCAGATCCGCATACACCTGCGCGCGCACCTTGCCGGGGCCAACCAGTGGCGTGAGCAATTCTTCGATGCGCTGCGCATAGGTGTTTTCGATGCGCGTGGCCAGGCGCAGGCGCGTGTCGCCCACGGCGCTGGCGCCGGCCGGATCGGTGGTGGTGAGCAACTGGCCCTGCTGATCCACCACCGAAACCTGCTTGGGATCGAGGTTGGCCACGCTGGAAGCGACGAGATGCACGATCGCCGCCACCTGGCTCTGGTCGAGCTGGCGGCCGGGATACAACGTCACCAGCACCGATGCGCTCGCTTCCTTGTTGTCGCGGATGAATGCCGATGGCTTGGGCAGCGCCAGATGCACGCGCGCGGCGCGCACGGATTGCAGGCCCGCGATGGTGTTGCCCAGATCCGTTTCCAGCATCTGCTGGTAACGCGTGCGTTCGGCCAGATCGCTCATGCCGAACGGCGAATCGGTGCCCGGCACCGCGGTGGACGATGCGCTGCCCTGCGGCAGGCCTTGCGCGGCGAGCTTGAGGCGGATCGCCGCAAGGTCCGACGCGGGCACCATGATGGAGGTGCCATCCGCGCCCAGCGTGTACGGCGTATTGGCCGCCTGCAGCGCCTGCGTGACGGCGGCGGCGTCCTTCTGTTCAAGACCCGCATACAGCAGGCCGTAGCTCGGGCCGCGCGACCATAGCACCACGGCGACGCCCAGCGCCACCGCCGCGGCCACGCCCACCAGCAGCAGCAATTGCCGCGATGCCGGCGCGCGCGCAAGCTGTTTGAGATCCAGGCGAGAACCGGGCGATTCGTCGGTGGTCGCGAGGGCGTTATCGGCCATGAAGACTGCTCTTGCTCTGGGGACGCAGGGGCGTCATCGTCGAACCGGTCAGACCGGCATGTTCATGATGTTGTTGTACGCGTCGACCAGCTTGTTCCTCACCTGGGTCAACGTGTTCAACGACAGATCGGCCTTGTTGATGGCCACCATGGTCTTGGCGAGATCGGCGCCCTCGTCGCCACGCTCGAAACTCGCCGCCTGATTGCCCGCATCGACCTGCGCATCGGCCACCGACGAGATCGACTTCTTCAGCAGGCTGGCGAAATCCGTCTGCCCCGGCGCCGCGGCGGTAAACGCCTGCTCGGTCGGCCTGGCCTGCAAGGAGAGCTGGCGCATCTGCGACAGCAGGTTGTTGACGTCGATCTGACTCATGACGGAATTCCAACGCGTAAAGAGTGCCTGGAGGTGTCACTGCACAAGGCGTGCCATAGGGCGAGGAACGAGTGAAGAGGAGTGAGAAACGAGAGAGAGCGGCCTGCTTTGTCACTCACTTCTCATTCCCTCCCCACTTCTGCCCTCAAGCCTGAAGGCTGGGCAGCGGGAGAAACGAGTGAAGAGGAGTGAGAAGTGAGAGAAGGCGTGCCGCTCTATCTCTCACTTCTCACTTCTAATTTCTCACTCCTGCTCTTACGCCTGAAGACTGGGCTGCAGGCCGTACTTGCGCAGTTTTTCCACCAGCGTCGTGCGTTGCATGCGCAGCAGTTTCGCCGCGTGGGCGACCACGCCGCCGGTAACGTCAAGCGCTTGACGGATCAGCCCCACCTCGATGTCGGCCAGGTGATCCTTAAGGTCCAGGCCGCCCTCGGGCAGCAACGCCAGCGATTCGCTGGACACCACCGCCATGGGCTCGGGCAGCATGGTGGAGTGGCCCGTCATCAGCGACAGCAGGGCCGCGCCACGCACCTCCTCTACGATCTGCTGGCCGCGGTATTTTTCCGGCAGGTCGCTCACGCGCACTTCGCTGTGCGGATAGAGAATGGAAAGGCGTTCCACCAGGTTGTACAGCTCACGCACATTGCCCGGCCACGCATAGCTGTGCAGCGCATTCATCGCGCCGGCGCTGAAGCGCACGCTGGCCAGGCCGCGACGCGACAGGCGCTGGTTGAATTCGGCGACCAGCTCCGGCAGGTCGTCCAGGTGATCGCGCAGCGCGGGCATTTCCAGCGGGAACACGCTCAGGCGATAGTAAAGATCTTCACGGAACTGGCCGTTGGCGATCGCTGCTTCGAGGTTGCGATGCGTCGCCGCGATGATGCGCACATCGCAGCGCTGCGTGCGGTTGCTGCCCACGCGCTCGAACACGCGCTCCTGCAGCACGCGCAGCAGCTTCACCTGCATCGGCAGGCTCATGTCGCCGATTTCGTCGAGGAACAGCGTGCCGCCCTCGGCCAGCTCGAAGCGGCCCTTGCGGGTGCTGATGGCGCCGGTGAAGGCGCCCTTCTCGTGGCCGAACAGTTCGCTTTCCAGCAGCTCGGCCGGAATCGCGCCACAGTTGATGGCCACGAACGGCTTGTCGCGACGCGAGGAGCATTCATGGATGCTGCGCGCGACCATTTCCTTGCCGGTGCCCGATTCGCCCAGCACCAGCACGCTGGAATCGAACGGCGCCACCTGGCGCACCAGCGCGTTGACGCGCGCCATCGGGCCGGAGCTGCCCACCAGGCGCAGTTCCGGGCGGCGCGGCGACGGCCCCTGCGGCGCGCGCAGGGCTTCGGCGAGCTGTTCGTAGCGCAGCGGAAATTCGATGATGCCGATGCGGCTCGTCTCGGCCTGCTTGTCCGCGCCAAGGCGCGGCAGCCACGCCGAATCGGCGGCCATCAATACCATCGCGTGATTGGCGGCTTCGCCCAGTTGCGCGAACTGGCGTTCCGCTTCGATCTCATCCCGCACATTGCCCACATACACGGCACGCCATGCGTGCGTCGCTGCGTCGACTGTCTCGCAATCTTCACCGCGCTGCGGCCTGTATCCGAGAAATTCCAACGCCGAAACGACCGACTCCGCCCTGCGGTGATCGGATTCGATCACCAGTACGTCGAACTTGCCCATGTGTTGCTCTCGTGCGTTGTGCTTCATTGGTGACCCCCTGGATTGCACCTGCTTGCGTGACGACAATCCGTCGCCGTCCGCGGGGAGGAAGGAGCAAAAAGAAGGCCAGCCTGCACGTTTTTCCGACGGCTATTTGTCGGACATACCTGCCGGTGAGCGTCACCTTGGCTGAACAGTGCCGGCACGCTTCTCAGCGATGGGCCACAGATGACTGAATCCACAAGGGAAAAATGCCGCCGGGCAATGCCCGGGAAGGTGACCCTGTGCGACACCCATACGAGATGTACGTCAAAGAACGTTCGCGTCGGGTTTCCGTATCGTGATAGCGATCACATTTGGTCTGTGAACCGCATCGGGCGTCTAGGAGGCCGCCGATCGGCGCTCTGCCACTTTACGTCGGTGGTGACGGAACACGAGCCGCTCAATCGCGTCACATGTGGCCTCGTCCATGGTTTCGAACGATACAAAAACGTGATCCGCATCACGCTCTTGCACGCGCCGGGCCACCAGTTCCAGCGGCAGGGCCAAGCATCCGTCGAAGTGCAACCGCACCAGCGCCTGCGCCTGCCCGGCCGGCCAGACCGACGAAGGCAACAACGCGCCAACCGCGTTGAAGCTGACAGGGAAACGCGCGGGCAGGTCGGCCCCGCGCTGCAGCAGCTGGTCCAGCATGGCCATGAGCACGTTGAGCTTGCTGTCGAGGCGCTGCATGTCCTGCGCGACGGGGTTCTCCTCGTCGGCCGGTTCGCCGCGGCGTTCGCTGAACACGGCCAGCGTCCCCAGCACGCTGAGATTGCGGTCGCGCATGGCGGCGCGCTGCAGGTCGCCCAGGGGTTCGGTCAACGCGGCGCAGCTGACGTGAAGGCCGTCGTCGTAGGTGACCCGTTCGGAGAATGCCTGCCAGGAAGCGTCTTGCATGATGTCCTCGTCACTGGCCGCCCCGATGGCGGCCGCACGGGATTATGCGCGCGCGTGCCTTACCCGGCGCCGTTTTATTCGGCGCCAGCGTGGAGATAGGCGCTGAGCGCGCGATGGCGGTGCTGGTGGTCTTCCATGTCCGCACCCAGGCGATCGCGCTGGCGGCGGGCCAGTTCGCGCACCTGTTCGGTGAGCGCCAGCAGTTGCTTGAACAGCGGCAGCGCGCCCGGTTCCGTGATGGAAAGCGCGGCGAGCTGGCGGCTGCGCTCGGCTTCCAGCGCGGCCACGGCGTCCCAGTCGCCCGCGCGGGCGGCGGCGACCATGCGTTCGCTCATGTCCAGCAGGGCGGCATGCACGGCGTGCTCCACGCTCAGGCCGCCGCGCTGGGCGTGCGCGGCTGCGACGCCAGGAATTCGTCACGGATCTGGCGCCAGGCATCGCGCACCGGCGTGAGCAGGTCCACCACTTCGTCGATGGCGCGCTCGTCGTTGTTGAGCTGAGCGTGCAGCAGGCGGCGGCTGGCGTAGTCGTACAGCGCATCGAGCCGGCCCGCGAGCTGACCGCCCTGCGCGTGGTCCAGGCTGCCGCGCAGTTCGCCGATGATGGCGTGCGCGCGGCTGAAATGCGTGCCCTTGGCCGGCACGTCGCCGCGACGGATCGCGCCGCGCGCCTGGTTGATGCGCTCGATCACGCCGTCGAACAGCATGCCGGTCAGCTGGTGACGGTCGGCGCCTTCCACGCTGCCGCGTGCGCTGGTTTCCTGATAGAGCGCGCTGGCGTTGCGCATATAGCCGTAAGTCATGATCGCTTCCCCGCGTTCAGTTCTTCGAGCTGTTGGAGTTGTTGAGCTGCGCCAGCGCCGTGGTGAGGTAGGAGCTGGTGTTGTTGAGCGAGGACATCAGCGTATCCAGCGCCGTGTACTGCTGCTGCAACTGGGTCTGGTAGGTCGCCATGCGGTTGTTCAGCGCGGTCTGCTGCTGGCTCAGCTGCGTCAACGTGTTGTTGAGGCTGTCCATGCGCGAGCCGATGATGCCGCCCGAGACCGTGTACGCGCTGATCGCGGTGTTGAGGTTGGTGGCGTAGCCGTTGCTGCCGACCAAGAGATTCTTCACCGCCGACGGGTTGCTCTGGAAGGCGCTGGCCAGCTTCTGCGTGTCCAGCGCCAGCGTGCCGTCCGCGTTGCGCGTGATGCCCAGGTTGGCGAGCGTGCCGATGCTGTTGCCCTTCACCGAACCGCTCAGCACGTTGGCGATGGAGCGCTGCACCGAAGTGAGCGTGGTGTCGCCCAGCAGCACGCCGGCCGCGCCGGTGCTGGTGTCGTAGCTGGACAGCGACGACACCGTGGTGGCGTAGCTGTTGTAGGCGTCGACCAGGCCCTGGATGGCATTGGTGGCGGCGGTGTTGTCCTGCGCCACCGTCAAGGTGTTGGTGCCCGTGCCGGTGAGGTTGAGCGTGACGCCGTCCATCATGCCGGTGACGGTGTTCGTCGCGCTGGTGACGGCAATGCCGTCCACGGTGAGCTTGGCGTCCTGCGCCTCGTTGCTGCCCGCGGTGTTCAGCGTGTTGGCGAGGTCAGTCAGGCCGCTGCTGCTGGTGGCGTCGGCCGAAATGGTGAAGGCGTTGGCCACGCCGGTCTTGCTGGAGCTCAGCATCAGCTGCTGGCCGTTCACGCCGTTGACGATGGTGGCGGTCACGCCCGGGTTGGAGCTGGAGCTGTTGATCGCCGTGGCGATGTTCGCCAGCGTGTCCGTGGCGGACACCGCCACGTTCATCGTGTTGGAACCCACCGTGATATTCAGCGTGCCCGGCCCCACCGCCGTGCCGGAGGCCACCGCGCTGCTGGCGCGCTTCTGCGCCGTGGCCAGCTGGCTCACCGCAATGGTGTACGAGCCCGGCTGCGCGCTCGACATGGTGGTGGCCGTGCCGATGCTGCTGCTGGAACCCTGCGGCGTCAGGCTGGCGGTGTAGCTGCTGAAGGTGTTGACCGAGGTCAGCGTGGCCAGCGCGGTCTGGATGCCGCCCAGCGCGGAGTTCAGCGACGACAGCCCGGTCAGCAGGTTGTTGGTCTGCGTGGTGCGCGTGGTGATCTGCTGCTGCGAGGCCGCCTTGCGCGCGTTCACCAGCGCGGTGACGATGGAGTTCACGTCCAGGCCCGAACCGATGCCCGCGGCGCTGATGCTGCCGCTGGCCGAACTGCTCGTGGAGGAGCTGCTGGAACTGCTGGACGACGTGCCGGAGGTCGAGCTGCTCGAACCGGTGGAGCTCGCCGTGAGCTGGTTGAGCAAGCTGCTGAGGCTGCTGCCGCTGGTGCTGCTGGTGGTCGTCATCGCGAGGCCTTGTCCATTTCCCGAAGTGATCCCGCCGAGGCGGGAGGTTTCGAGCCCCCGGCAAAGACCTCACGCATGAGGGCTTTGCCGGAAGCTCCCGAAACACCGGGCGGGCTGCGCGAAGCAACCCACCCGGCGGTACATCCGGCCGAGGTGGACGCGGCCCGGGAGAGCCGCGTCCTGGCCTCGAGTCCGTTACTGCAACAGCTTGAGCACCTGCTGCGGGTTGGAGTTGGCCTGGGCCAGCACCGAGATACCCGCCTGCTGGAGCACCTGCGCCTTGCTGAGGTTGGCCGTCTCGGCCGCGAAGTCCGCGTCGCGGATGGTCGACTGCGAGGCCTGCAGGTTGGTGGTCTGCGCGGCCACCGTGGAGATCGTCGACTGGAAGCGGTTCTGCACCGCACCCAGCTGGGCAGCGAAGTCGCTGACCGTCTTCAGCGCCACGTCCACGCGGGAGATCAGGTCGTTGGCCGAATCCACCGTCGACACGCTGCCGTTCGCCAGCGAACCGCCCGACGTGGCCGCCGTGCCCTGGGTGTAGGCCGTGCCGGCATTGACGTCCTTCGCCGCGGCGCCGATCACCTGGCCCTTGGCGTCGCCCACGTTCAGCGCGCCGGCGGAGTAGAAGTTGATGCCGTTGCCCGCACCGTTCACCGCGGCGCTCACGCCCGTGATGCCGGCGGCGTTGATGGCGTCGGACACGTCCTGCAGGCTCTTGGCGCTGCTCAGGTCGATGGCCGTGCCATTGATGGTCAGGCCTTCCTTCGACAGGTCGCCGGTGGAGGACACCGCCGCGGTCGAGGCGCCGTTGCCGCTGGCCGCCACCGTGGCCGGCAGGCCGAGCGTGGTGGCCGCGGCGCCGCCGAAGTCGATGGCGTTGGTGGCCGAACCGTTGGTGATCTTCAGCTCGCCCGTGGTGCTGTCCACCGTGGCGATGGAGCTGCCGGCCGCCGTGTTGATGGCGTTGGCCAGGTCGCTCACCGTGTGGTACGTGCCCGCGGCGACGTTGGTGGTGGTGGTGCCGCCGTCGGTGGAGACGGTCAGGCCGCCCGCGGCGATGGTGATGCCCTTGAACGCGTTGCTGATGTCGCCCGAGGACACTTCCGACACCTTGCCCATGGCGCTCGCCTTGACGCTGGTGCCCAGGCTGACCGAGATGGTCTGGCCGACGTTGGCGCCGATCTGGAAGCTCTTGGTCTGCATGGAGCCGTCCAGCACGTTCGAGCCGTTGAACGTGGTCTGGTTGGCGATGCGGGTGATTTCCGCCAGGCGCTGCTGCACTTCCTGGTCGATCGAGGAACGGTCGGCGTCGGTGTAGGTGCCGTTGGCCGACTGCACCGCGAGGTCACGGATGGCCTGCAGGTTGGCGGTGACCTGGTCCAGCGCGGAACCGGCGGTCTGCGCCAGGTTGATCGCGTCCGAGGCGTTGGAGCTGGCCTGGCTCAGGCCGCCGATCTGCGTGGTGTAGCGCTGCGAGATCGCGAAGCCGGCGGCGTTATCGGCGGCGCTGTTGATCTTCATACCCGAGGACAGACGCTGCGTGGCCTGCGACAGCGCGCTCTGCGACTTGGTCAGGTTGTTCTGCGCGTTCAGCGACGAGATGTTGGTGTTGATAACGAGAGACATGGAATTTCTCCTGCGTAACCGGTGACCGGTTGAATGGGCGTTGTTCGTGCCGGCGACCAGGCTCCGTTCGTGGGATGCCATCCGCCTCAGTGACTTTTTCGACCCTGCCCGGGATTACTTGAGCCACTTTTGCCGCCAATCCGTGATGGAGCGCACTGGACAAGGGTTCGCCACCCGTTCCGCCACCCGATCACTACCGTCAACCTTGCGTGGAGCCTCCTCTCGTTGTGGCGACGGCGCGCCGCCGTTGCCATGTTTCGCGCGATGACCTGCGCTTACTTCAGGTAATTGAACAGGCTCATCGACTTCATCTGCGCAAACATCTGCTGCGATGCCTGCAGGGCCGTCTGCTGCAGCGACAGGTTGCTGATCGCCGTATAGGCGTCGGCGCCCTGCACATCCGACAGCGCGGACTGGTACGTCACGTTGAGATCCTGGTACGCACCCTGCTGCTGTTGCAGCGTGTCCAGGCGGCCGCCGATGGACACCTGCACCGAGCTGATCGCCGACTGCGTCTGGTCGATGGATTCGATCTGGCGGCTCATCACGTTGGTGAGCTGCGTGTCGCTGGCGCCGCTTTGCAGCGCGCTGATCATGGTGTTCAAGGTGCTGAAGATGTCCTGCTGCCCGCCCGTGCTCACCGACACCGTGTCGCCCGCCGCGGGCGTACCGCTCATGGCGATGTTCATGCCGTTGAAGCTGATCGAGCCACCGTCGGTGTAGGTGCCGCCCACCGGGTTGCCGCTGCTGTCGAGCACGGCGTTGCCGTTCGCGTCGGTGGCCGTCCAGGCGCCGCCCGCGGCGAAGGTGATGGTGTAGCCGCCGCCGCTGGCCGCCTTGGTGCTGTTCCACGCCGACAGGTCGGTGACGCTGTTGCTGCCGACCACCAGCGTGCCGGTGTTCGCGCTGCCCGCGCTGGCCTGGAACGAGCCGTTGCCGTTGGGGATGTTCATGAACAGGCCCGAGCCCGGATCGCTGGTCGCCACCTGCATGCCCGAACCCACCGCCGAACGCTGCTGGCTGTCGTTGCCGCCGTAGCTCACTGTGCCGTTGGCATCCACCTGGAACGGCGTCTTGGTGGTGCTGGTGCCGGCGAACAGCGCATTGCCGTTGCTGTCGGTGGTGTTGGCCAGCTGCACGAGCTGGTCGTGGATCTGGCTGAGCTGGCTGGCGATGCTCTTGCGGTCGCTGTCGGAAAGGGTGCCGTTGACGGCCTGCAAGGCCAGCGTGCGCGCGGTGTCGAGCACGCTGTTGATCGAGCTGAGCGTGCTCGCTTCGGTATTGAGCCGCGTGGTGGCCGAGTCGATGGTGCTCGAATACTGCGCGTTGGTGGAGATGACGTGGTTGAGGCTCACCACCTGCCCCGCGCCCGCCGGGTCGTCCGAGGCCACGTTGATGCGGTTGCCGGTGGACACCTGGTTCTGCGTCGCCGCCAGCGCGCTCTGCTGGCTGATCATGCTGTTGAGCGATTGCTGGTACATCCAGCTCGTGGAAAGGCGCATGGTGGGTTTCCTTACGCGGTCTGGATGGCGGAGATCAGGCTGCTGAAGATGGTCTGCGCGGTGGAGATCACCTGCGCGGACGCCTGGTAGGCCTGCTGGTACCGGACCATGTTGGCGGCCTCCTCGTCGAGGTTCACGCCGGACACGCTCTGCTGTGCGGACATGGCCTGGTTGTACAGGCTGGTCTGCGTGGTGAGGTTGGTCGCGGCCTGGCTGCCCACCGTGCCGATGCTGGTGGTGAGCGTGCCGTAGGCATCGATGATGGACTGCGTGCCGCCGTTCAACACCTTGGCATTGGCCAGCCCCGCCAGCGCGAGCGCGTTGCTGGTGTCGTTGAGGCCGTTGCTGTTCACGCCGATGCTGAACTTGTCGTTCGCCGCCGGCGTGCCGGACGGCGTCACGCTCCAGCCGTTCGCGCTGATGGTCTGCCCCGGCGCATAGCTGCCGCTGGCAAGCACGTTGCCCGCGCTGTCGGTGACCTGATAGCTGCCGGCCGACGGAAAACTGACGGTGGCGCCGCTGAGCAGCGCGGCATTAGTGGGATCGGTCACCGTGACCGCACCGATGGCGCCGGTGCCGGTATTGCTGCTCGCCGCCGTGGCGTTCAACGCAGCGGCGGCGGCGATGCCGTTGGGGTCGGTCATAGTCAGCGCCAGGCCGGTGGCAGCCTGCCGCGTGGGCTGGATCTGGAAGGTGTCGCCGGCCTGCGCGGCGCCCGACAGCGAGAAGGTCATGCCGCCGGCCGAATACGTGCCGTCCGGGTTCGCCGTCATCGCCACGCTCTGGCCCGCCGTGGTCGCCAGGTTCCAGTTGCTGCCGTCGTAGCTCAGCACGTAGTCCGAACCGGTGAGCTGCGAGGCATCGCTGATGCTGGCCGACACGCTGGCCGTGCCCTTGTTGAGGTTGCTGGGCAGCACGGCCGGCGACGGCACGCTGAACATCGCCCCGCCCTGCTTGCCGTTGAGGTCCAGGCCCTTGGATTGCTGCGCGTTGACGCTGGTGGCCAGCCCCACGGCGGCCTGGCCCAGCTGGTTCTGCACGCTGTCCAGCACGTTGCTGCGATAGCTCAGCAACGAACCGAGCATGCCGCCGCTCAGCTGGCTGCTGATCACCGTGCCGGTGCTGTCGAGCACTTCGGTGCGCGAGGCGTCGTACTGGTTGTTGCCGGTCTGCAGCGCGAACGACTTGTCGCCGCTTACCAGCGCCTGCCCGCTGGAGGAGTACACGCTGATGGTGTTGTCGCTCTGCACGTAGGCGGAAACACCCAGGTAGCCCGACATGGTCTGCACGAGGTTGTCGCGCTGGTCGAGCAGGTCGTTGGGCACGTTGTTGCCCGCCGCGTGGATCTTGGCGTTGATGTCCGCCAGGTTGCTGGCGACGTTGTTGATGCTGTCGATCGTGGTCTTGATCTGCGCATTCACCTGGCTCTGCTGCGCGGTGAGCTGCTGGCCCAGGGTGTTGAACACGGCGACCATCTGGCTGGCGCTGCCCAGCAGCGACTGGCGGCTCGACGCCACGCCGGGCGTGTTCGCCACCGTGCTGAACGCGCCGTAGAAACTGTCCAGCGCACTCTGCAGGTTGCCGCTGGCGCTGAGCGCGCTGTTGAGCGTCGTCGCCAGGTTGTTGGTGGTGGTCGCGCCCTGCATGCCGGAGTTGGCGGTCCACAGCGCGGAGGTCAGGAAATCGCTGTAGGCGCGCTGCACGGCCTGCACGTTCACGCCGCTGCCCAGTGTGTAGTTGCCGCTGCCCGTGGTGATGGCCTCGGTCTGCAGCACGGTCTGGCGGCTATAGCCCGTCGTGTTGACGTTGGAGATGTTGTTGCCGACGGTGGTCAGCGCCACTTGAGCGGCATTGAGCCCTGAGGCGCCGATGCTGAGAAGGTTAGACATGCGTCATTCCAGGGACAGGGTTACTCGGATGAGATCGGCGCGGCGCCGGCGTTCTTGAGGCCGGCCTGCTCGATGGCGGCCAGGGCTTGCTTCATCTGCGGGCTGTTGGCGATCGCAATGATCTTTTGCGCGTAGGACGGGTCGGTGGCGTAACCGCCATTGACCAGGCCCTTGGCGAAACCCACGACGTCTTCGCCGTGGTTGAGCGCCTTGGCGTAGCGCGGGTTGTTGGCGAGCAGCTGGGCGTAGTCGTCGAACGACTGGCCGGGGTTGTCGTAGGAGCGGAATTGCGCGCGCTTCTGCACCGGCACGCCGCCTTCGAATTCCAGCGTCTTGACGCTCACCTTGTCGCCGTCCCAGCTGCTGCCGGCCTTCATGCCGAACAGGTTGTTGCTGGTGTCGCCGTTGGAATGCGTGGGCAAGTGCTTGCCCCACTGCGTTTCCAGCGCGGCCTGCGCCAGGATGGCGCGCACCGACACGCCGAGCTTGTCCGCCGCCTGCTGCGCATATGGCGCCAGTTGCTTGACGAAATCCGTGGCGTCCTTGGGCAGCAGCTTGAGCACCTTCTCGCCGGTGTTGCGCGCCGCGCTGGCCACCGAGTTCAGACGCTGCTGCCAGCTGTCACCGGACGCGCCGGACGTAGCGCTGGTCGCGCCATCGGACGAACCACCCAGCGCGCCGCCCAGCTGCTTCATCAGCATCTGCGCGATGCCGATGCCGTTGCCGCCCTGCGACAGCTGCACCGAGAGCTGCTGGTCGAACATGTCGCGCCACTGGTTGCCGGCCTCGCTGTCGAGGAGGCCATCGCCGCTGCTGGCGTCGCGCATCGACTTCAGCATCATCTGCGTGAAGATCGACTCGAATTGCTTGGCCACCGCCGGCAACGCGGCCTTGGCGTCGCTCTGCGCGGTCTGGCGCAGCGCCGCGAAGCCGGACAGATCGGTCCAGGTGTTGAGGCTGTTGGCGGCATCCCCTGTGAGGCTGTTCATGGTCCCTCCGTGCTCGCCGCCGGGAGCTGTTTGCATGCAGGCCAAGGAAGAGCGAGGGCGTGTATGTCAATACACAACCGAGCGATGACGCGGGACTGCACGCAAACAGACCCGGCGGAGGGCATGGAGGGGCCGTGAACAGACTCTGGCGCCATCAGATCACCACCAGCTCCGCATGGAGCGCGCCGGCCTGCTTCAGCGCCTGCAGGATGGAGATGAGATCGGTCGGCGAGGCGCCCACCTGGTTCACCGCGCGCACAATGGTGTCGAGGTTGGTGCCCGGGCCGAACTTGAACATGTGGCCGCCGTCCTCGCTGACCTGCACGTCGCTCTGCGGCACCACCACGGTCTGGCCGCCGCGGCTGAAGGGCGCGGGCTGCGATACCTGCGGATTCTCGGAGATGGTCACCTGGATGGAGCCATGCGCCACCGCCGCCGGCGTTACGCGCACGTCGGCGCCGATCACCACCGTGCCGGTGCGCGAATTGACCACCACGCGCGCAGGCGCATCGCCCGGCGTGACCTCGATGGCCTGGATCGCGCCCAGCCACGCCACGCGCTGGCTGGGATCCTGCGGACCGCGCACGCTCACCGAGCCGCCGTCCATCGCGCTGGCGGTGCCGGCGCCGTAGGTGCGGTTCACCGCTTCGGCGATGCGCGTGGCCGTGGTGAAGTCGGCCGTGTTGAGGTTGAGCACAAGGTCGCCGCCGCTGGAGAACGAGGAAGCCACCGCACGCTCCACCGACGCGCCGTTGGGAATGCGGCCGCTCGCGGAAATGTTCACCTGCACGCTGGAACCGCTCTTGCCCGACGCGGTGATGCCGCCCACCACCACGCTGCCCTGCGCCATCGCATAGACGTTGCCGTCCGCACCGCGCAGTGGCGTCATCAGCAGTTCGCCGCCGCGGATGCTCTTGGCGTTGCCGATGGAGGCCACGGTGACGTCGATGACCTGGCCCGGCTTGGCGAACGGCGGCAGCTGCGCGGTAACCGTCACGGCCGCCGCGTTCTTCAGCTGCGGACGCACGTTGGCCGGCACGGTGATGCCGAACTGCACCAGCATGTTTTCCAGACTTTGCGTGGTGAATGGCGCCTGCGTGGTCTGGTCGCCGCTGCCGTCCAGGCCCACCACCAGGCCGTAGCCGATCAGCTGGTTGCTGCGCACGCCCGCCACCTGCACCAGGTCGCGGATCTTGTCCGCGTGCGCGGGCTGGTTCACCGAAAGGCAGGCGCACAGCACGATGGCCGCGGTGCGCAGCGCTGTTGCCGCGCGCTCGCGGGCGCGAAGGAGCGTGGCGTGCGTGAAGAGGCGGCGGATGTTCATCAGTACGGCATCCACTTCGAGCTGAAGAAGCGCGACAGCCAGCCCTGCGTGTTCGCATCGGCCAGCGCGCCCTTGCCGGTGTAGCCGATCTGCGCATCGGCCACGCGCGTGGACGGCACGCTGTTGTCCTGCAGGATGTCCTGCGGGCGCACGATACCGGCGATGCGGATCTGTTCCTGGCCCTGGTTGATGGTGACCATCTTCTCGCCGCGCACCAGCAGGTTGCCGTTGGAGAGGCGCTGCGCCACGGTCACCGTGATCGAGCCGGTGAGCTGGTTGCTCTGGCTGCTGTCGCCGCTGCCGTCGAAGGCGCGGTTGCCGTTGAGGCTGGTGTCCGCCGTCTGCCCGGCGACCTTGAGCGTATGGCCCAGGATGCTCGGCGCGGAGATGGTGCTGGTGTCCTTCTTGCTGGTGTTGGTGGTGGCCTTTTTCGAGGCCTGCGTGCTTTCCACCAGTGTGATGGTGAGGATGTCGCCCACGCGGTGCGCGCGCGCATCGTTAAACAGTTCCATGCCCTGGTCGGCGTGATAGATCGAACCGTCGGTCGGCGGCGGCGCCGTCTGCTCCGCCGGCATGGTGGCCGCCCACTGGTGATCGTCGCGCGCCGGCTGCATGCCGCAGCCCGCCAGCGCGGCCAGGGCCAGCGCAAGGCCGATGCGAGGAAGGGAATGGAAGGACGCCATGGCGGTTCTCACATCTTGTCGGTCAGGTCTTGCAGCATCTGGTCGGTGCTGCTGATGGCCTTGGAATTCATTTCGTAGGTGCGCTGCGTCTCGATCATGTTGACCATCTCGGCCACCACGTTGACGTTGGAGGATTCGAGCGAACCCTGCGCCAGCGAACCCATGCCGTTGAGCGCGGGCTGTCCGGTCTGCGGCGCGCCGCTGGACACGGTTTCCACGTACAGGTTCTGGCCCATCGGCTGCAGGCCGGCGGGGTTGATGAAATCAGCCAGCTGCAGCGTGCCCAGCGTCTGCGGCGTGGCCGACGCATTGGTGGTGGCCGACACGGTGCCGTCGGTGCCGATGGTGAGGCTCTGCACGTTGGCCGGCACGGTGATGGCCGGCTCCAGCGGATAGCCGTCCGCCGTGACCAGCTGGCCGTTGGGATCGGTATGCAGCGAGCCGTCGCGCGTATAGGCCACGGTGCCGTCGGGCATGCTCACCTGCAGGAAGCCGCGGCCCTGGATGGCCACGTCCAGCGAGTTGCCGGTCTGCGTGATGCTGCCCTCGGTGAACAGCTTTTCGTTGGCGATCACCTTGACGCCGGTGCCGAGCATGAGGCCGGACGGCGACACGGTCTGCTCCGTGGTCTGCCCGCCGGGCTGGCCCTTGTTCTGGTACATCAGGTCCTGGAACGACGCGCGCGAACTCTTGAACGCGGTGGTGTTGGCGTTGGCCAGGTTGTTGGAGATCACGTCCATGCGCGTCTGCTGCGCATCGAGGCCGGTCTTGGCGATCCAGAGGGAAGAAAACATCGGTCAGTCCTTGCGATTGAGCGGCAGCTTTAGTTCGCCTGCAGCAGCTTGAGGCTGGAATCGGCGTTGTCCTCGGAGGTCTTGATGGACTTCACCTGCATGTCGTACTGGCGCGACAGCGCGATCATCTTCACCAGCTCGGACGAAGGGTTGACGTTGCTGCCTTCGAGTTCGCCGGCGTTGATGGTGACGGTGTCGTCGATGGCGGCCGTGCTGCCGTCGCTCATGTGCATCAGGCCGTCCGAACCCTGCGTCATCTGCGCCACGTCCGGGTTGACCAGCTTGATGCGGTCGATCTGCGACACGGAGTTGGGCCCCTGCCCCTGCGGCACCGTGGAGATGGTGCCGTCGGAGCCGATGCTGATGTCCGTGGCCGGCGGAATGGTGATGGGCCCGGAACCGCCCATCACCGGATTGCCGCGCGAATCCGTCAGCCCGCCGTCGGCGGTGAGCTGAAGGTCACCCGCGCGCGTATACGCTTCCGAACCGTCCGGCGCCTGCACCGCGATGAAGCCGTCGCCGCGCACCGAGATATCCAACGCGCGGCCGGTGTTGATCGGCGAGCCCTGCGTGGTGCTCTGCCCGATGCCCTGCGCCACCGCGTTGATGCGCGCCGGCTGGCCATCGCCCAGCACCGGCACGCTCTGGAACGCGGAGAGCTGGCTCTTGAATCCCACCGTGGAGGCGTTGGCCAGGTTGTGGCTCACCGCTTCCTGGGCGCGCATGATCTGCGTCGCCCCGGTCATCGCTACGTAGACGGAACGGTCCATGGCGGCCTGCCGCTATCAGCGCGAAACGGCGTTGAACAGCGCCGACGCCAGCGTGTTGTCGGTGGACAGCACCTGCGCATTGGCCTGGTAGTCGCGCTGCGCCTGGATCATGTTCACCAGCTGCGCCGTGGTATCGGCCGTGTTGGAGCTTTCCAGCGCACCCGACTGGATGGAGCCGAACTGGCCCACGCTCGCCGTGCCCATCACCGCCGGGCCGGAATCCGTGCTGGCCGCCCAGGTGGTGTTGCCCATCTGGCGCAGGCCCTGCACGTTGGCGAAGTTGGCAATCGCCACCTGGCCGATCTGCGTGCTCTGGTTGTTCGAGTAGTAGGCGGTGATCACGCCCTTGCTGTCGATGTCGATGCTCGACAGCGTGCCCGCCTCGAAGCCGTTCTGCTGGATGGTGCCGGCCGAATAGTCGGTGCCGTACTGCGTGGTGTTGGTGACGTTGAGCGACAGCGTCAACGGCGAGGAGCCATTGCCCAGGTTCACCGTGTTGAACGCCAGCGTGCCGTTGGTCGGCGTGGCGAGCTTGCCGGTGGTGTCGAAGGTCACCGGCTGCGTGCCGGCGCTCTGGCCATCCACGTACAGGTTGGCATCCCAGGTGTTGGTGCCGGTCTTCACGTAGTAGACCGTGGCCTGGTGCGAACCGCCCTGCGAGTCGTACACGGTCACCGGCGCGGCCGCGTTGTAGCTGGTGGAGTCGGTGGTACTGAAGGCGTTGGTCGGCACGGTGGCGCTCGCCGGCAGGTTCGACGACAGCGTGATGGTGGAGGTGGCCGTGGCGTTGCTCTGCGCCGTCACCCAGTTGAAGTCGGTGAGCGTGCTGGTGTCGAAGCCGCCGGCGCCATTGGCCTTGTACATCTGCAGGTGCGCGCCGTCCGGCGTAGTGATGTAGCCGTTGGGGTTCTTCTGGAAATCGCCGGCGCGTGTGTACTGCACGCCGCTGCCGTTGTTCACCACGAAGAAGCCGTTGCCGCTGATGGCCAGGTCCAGGCTGTTGCTGGTGGTCTGGATGTCGCCCTGGTTGAACTGCTGGGCCACGTCCTGCAGGCGCACGCCGCTGCCCACCGCGGTGGAATTGAGGTTGAGGCCAGTCACCGCGTAGATGTCCGCGAACTCCGCGCGCGAACCCTTGAAGCCGGTGGTGTTGGCGTTGGCGATGTTGTTGGCGATGACGTTGAGATCGGACTGGGCAGCGTTGATGCCGCTGAGCGCCGTATTGAGTGCCATGTTCGTTTACCTCGTGAGGAGGACGCGTCGCGCGTCAGAGAATCTGTGCCACCTGGCTGAGCGGCACGCCGCCCACGCCCGATACCTGCAGGTACGTGCCCAGCGAACTGCCGCCGTAGCCCACGCCCGTCACCGTGCCGGCGACGTAGGTGTCCAGCGAGGTGCTGCCGCTGGCCGCCTTGACGGTGTACGTGCCCGCCGCGAGCGCGTTGCCGTTGTCGTCCTTGCCGTCCCAGCTGAACTGCGCCAGGCCCGCGCTCTGCGCGCCCAGCGGAAGGTTGCGCACCACGTTGCCGTTGCCGTCCAGGATCTGCACGTTGACGGTGGTGGCGCTGGTCACGTTCACCGCGCCCTTCACCGCGTCGCTGCCGTCGTAGGTGGCCGAGCTGCCCGGCACCAGCACCTCGCGATTGACCAGGTTCGAGGAGCTGAGCACCTGCGAGGTCTGCATGGCCGTGTTGACGTTGGTGGCGAGCGACTGCAGGTCGGTATCCAGCTGCTGCGTCGCCGACAGCTGGCTGAACTGCGCCATCTGCGAGACGAACTGCGAGTTGTCGACCGGGTTGGTCGGATCCTGCGCCTGCAGCTGCGCGGTCATCAGCTTGAGGAAATCCGCCTGCGTCATCGTGCTCGACAGCGCCGAGTTCACGCTGGAGGTGCTGCTCGAACTCGAACTGCTGCTGGTATTCGTGGTGCTTGGAATCGTGGACACGAGGGCTCCTCCCGGCTCACTTGCCGAGGTCGAGGGTCTTGAGCATCAACTGCTTGGTGGTATTCATCGCCTCGACGTTGTTCTGGTACGAACGCGACGCGGTGATCATGTTCACCAGCTCATCGATGGGATTGACGTTGCTGCCGTACACGTAGCCGTTGGCGTCGGCCATCGGGTTGCCCGGCTCGTAACGCGTCTGCACGTCGGCCTGGCTTTCCGTCACGCCCTGCACCTGCACGCCCACCGCGCTGTCGCTGTCGGCATGCATCGCGCCGCCCACCGCCTTCTGCACGGCGGAGAACAGCGGTTCCTTCGCGCGGTACGCGCCTTCCGGCGTGCTCGACACGCTGTCGGCATTGGCGAGGTTGCTGGCCACGGTGTTCAGGCGCAGCGACTGCGCCGCCATGCCCGAGCCCGCGACATCGAAAATCTTGAACATGGACATCAGCCCTGGCCTCCGGTGATGGCCGTGCGCAGCATGTGGATCTGCGCCGTGATGAAGGAAAGACTGGCCTGGTAATGCACGCCGTTGGCGGCGAAGTTGGCCTGCTCGACCTGCGTATCCACCGTATTGCCGTCCATCGACGGCTGCGTGGGCACGCGGTACGCCAGCTGCTGCGCCGCCTGCGCCTGCGGATCGATCTGCCCCGGCTGCGTGATCGTCATCGCCAGCGTGCTACTGGTACCGCTGGCATTGGCCATGGCCTTCTTGAAGTCCACATCGCGCGCGAGATAGCCCGGCGTGTCGGCATTGGCCAGATTGCTCGCCAGCACCTCACTGCGCTTCTGCCACGTATCCAGCGCTTGCGTATGCAGACCGAACAGGTTGTCGTTGATCGAACTCATCGCTCACTCCTGCGGCGGGGGCCGCGGAAGGGCTTGAGCAAGTTGCGTGCCATGGGTTGGGTGGTGGCTGGGAAGCCGCGCTGCGACTGGGTTTGTCGCGTTTTACGCAAACGCCGCGAAGGGGTTTCGGGCGGTGATGTCGGAAAGTCGACGCCGGGTGTGGCGGGTTTCCTGACGGGGCTTGTTTGGGCTGAGGATCATCGCAACATTGCCGTGAGCCGGCTCCCTCTCCCCTCCGGGGAGAGGGCTGGGGTGAGGGGTGGGTGCTCGCCGCACCGCTTCATGCTTAGCCGTCTCGCCTGCGAACCACACAAAAGGGGCAAGGGCAGGAGGCGCCTTCCAACAGCCGAAGGGCTGGTCATCCAGTGGCTTTGCTTTTGGATGTCGTGTTGCGGTGATTGGCACCTTCGAGCGTTCCCGCGACTTGGCCGCCTACGCGGCGGGCGTTTCGACCTTCTGCCGAAGGCCGAGTCACTTTTCTTTTGCTGGCCCAAAAGAAAAGTAACCCAAAGAAAATGGCCTTCAGAGCCAACGCCCGTAGCATTTCGTAGGGATAAGCCCGAACGGGTGAGGTGCGTTGTGGCTTGGCAACCTTCGCCGCTACACAGTGGGTAATTCGGAGCGCTTCGCAACGCGCCTTGGCGGAGAGGGCTTAAAGCAGCTTGCGCTACGCTTCCCGACTGCTGAGGCTAGGTAAAGGGGACGCTGCGCTTCCCGACCCGCGAGGAGAACTCGCCAGCTCTCGGCTAGCCATTTCCGTAGCGCGATGCTCCACTTCCACAGCACCACATTCCAACACGGCACCTCATTCCTGCTTTTGGAGCCGATTCAAATTTCGCGCGTGTGCACATTTCGCCTCACCGTCATCCCCGCGAAAGCGGGAGGTGCTTCATCAACAGCCAAAGGCTGGTCATCCAGTGTCTTTAAGCCTTCTCGCAGCGAATAAAGTCGCTGGATCCCCGCTTTCGCGGGGATGACGGTGAGGGAACCGGAGTTATCCCGGAGATTTTGAACAACCTCCAAGGCAGGCGCTCCTCGCCTGCCACGACGCGAGGTGCCGCGCAGCGGCACGAGCCGTCGGCTCGCGGCTCTTGATCTTCCGGGCCCCGTATGAGGCGGCGGGCGGGTGGAGATCAGGCCCCGCAGGGGTGCCTGGCAGGACGCCAGGCACTTTTCGTCGGGGCAGGAGCCCCGTCGAAAAGCCCGTAACCCGTCCGCGTACCTATCGGGCTTCAGCCCGATAGGCGCCGATTCCGGGGGGCCCTTCTCTTTGGTTACTTTCTCTTGGGCAAGCAAGAGAAAGTAACCCGGCCTCCGGCAGGAGGTCGGAACGCCCGCCGCGTAGGCGGCTAGGTCGCGGGAACGCCAAAAAGAGCCGATCAAACCTCCACGCGACAACCGACCACGACCGAAACTGGATCCCGGCCTACGCCGGGATGACGGTTCTTTTGAAGTAGTGAGGCAAGAGCGCCCCCTCACCCCAACCCTCTCCCCAAAGGGGAGAGGGAGAAAAGCGCGCAGCGCTCAGAACTCCGCCATCCCCTCAGGCATCAAATCCAACACCACCTGCGCCAACACATCCGGCTGAAACTTCGCCACAAAGCGATCCGCATTCACCTCGCGCACCATCGCCTCATTGAAGATGCCGCTGATCGAACTGTGCAGCACCACCTTCAGCGAGCGCAGCGCCGGCGTCTCGCGGATCGCGCGCGTCAACGCGTAGCCATCCAGGCGCGGCATCTCGATATCGGACACCACCAGCGTCACGCGCTCTTCGCCTTGCGTGTCCGCGATCTCCTGCAGCTTTTCCAGCGCCTCGCGGCCATCCGTCGCCACCACGCACTCCACGTCCATCTGACGGAACAGGTTCACCAGCTGGTTGCGGGCGACGAGGGAGTCGTCCACTACCATCACGCGGCGGGGTTGCAGGTCGTGCACGCGGGCGATGCGTTGCATGGGCGCGGAGAGTTCGGTGTTGGTGGCGTTGAGGCTGGCCAGCACGTGTTCCACGTCGACCACCGCGACCAGGGCGCCGTCCACGCGCGTCACCGCATTGACGCGGCTGCCGAAGCCCAGCGCGGGCGGTGGCACGGCCAGGGATTCGCCGTCGCAATGCACCAGGCGCTGAGGTTCGGCCACGAGGAAGCCCTGCACGCTGCGGCTGAACTCGGTGACCATCAGGTGCGCCGACGCCGCCTCGCGCAACGACGGATAGCCCAGCGCCACGGCCAGGTCGATCACCGGGATGGTGGTGCCGCGGTAGTCGCAGCTGCCGGCGATCAGCGCGTGGGCGTCGGGCATGCGTTCCATCGGAGGGCGGCGCATGACTTCGCGCACCTTGAAGACGTTGATGCCGAACAACTGCTCGTCGCCCATGCGGAACAGCAGCATGGCCACGCGGTTGTGTCCCGCGAGCCGGGTCTGCTGTTCCACCTTGTCCATCCACGCGCTCATGCGGTTTCCTCGCGGCGGCCCAGCCGCCCTCAACTGTTCGCGTATCGGCCGGGCACGCGCCGGCTTGAGGGCCGCTGCCCGCCGTGGCACGTCGCTTGCTTCTCAAGTTCCGACGTTCGCCGCCGATGCCGGGGGCGACCCTTATAGGAAGGAACGATCCACCCATGAGTCTGATCTGGAGCCAGCACCTCGCCGACCTCGCCCGCGCCGCCGCGGCGGGAGACCAGGCGCGGGTCGCACAGCTGTCGGCCCGCCATCCGCGCGCAGCGCAGGCGCTGGCCCCGTTGCTGGCGGCCGTGTCCACCTCGCGGCCGCCGGCGGCCGTCGCCATGCAGACGATGGAACAGCTGGGCCTGGTGCTGGGCGCGGCGCAGCAGTTGTCTCGCGAGCAGGCCTCCATGCATCAGTCGGCGCAGGAAAGCCGCGACGACGTCGGCCGTTTGACGGACGGCAGCGCCGGAATCTCGACGTCGCTGCAGCAGATCGCCACCAGCCTGAGCTATGCGCGTCAGACTGGCGAAAGCAGCGAGCGCAGCGTGAGCGAGCTGGATGGCCAGTTGCGCCTGCTGCGCACCGCGCTGTCGGCGATGAACCGCAACCAGAGCAAGCTGGCCGAACAGGTCGCGCAGATCCGCAAGCTCACCGGTGTGGTGCAGGAGATCGCGCACCAGACCAACCTGGTGGCGCTCAACGCCGCCATCGAAGCCGCCCGCGCGGGCGAGGCCGGCCGCGGTTTCGCCGTGGTGGCCGACGAGGTCAAGCAGCTGGCCGAGAAGACCAGCCAGGCCACCGACGAGATCGAAGCGGTGACCGGCTCCATCGGCGAGTTCTCCCAGCAGCTCGACGGCGACGTGCAGCAGGGCCTGCAGCGCCTCGACCGCGCGCAGGGCGGCGTCACCCAGACCGAAACCTCGCTGCGCGATAGCAGCGAAGCGCTGCGCCAGATCGACGAGCGCATCGCCACCATGCACAAGAACCAGGATGCGCAGCACGCGCGCGCCGTCGCCGCACAGGCGGCGCTGGGCGTGTGGCATCGCCGCTCCGCCGAGGCCATGCGCCAGTCCGAAGCCCTCAACCGTGGCGCGCTGCTTGGCCACCGCCTTGCGCTGGACTGGCTGGAAACCGAAACCGGACAGGACCCGGCCAGCCTCAGCCTGACCGTGCGCGAAGCTGCGCAAGGCCTGCGCCAGGCGATGGAACTGGCGCTGCAGGAACCCGCCGCGCTCGATCGCCGCTGGTTCGACACGCAGGCGCTCACCCGCACGCTCGATCGCCTCACCGCCGGCCGCAGCGGCGACGCCGCCGCCAGCGCGCTGAGCGCCAGCGGCCTGCGCCTGCGCGAACAGGGCCAGACGTTCGCCACCCTGCTCTGCGACGGCCAGCTCGACCAGGCCAGCCAGCTGATGCATCAATTGGAGAGCGAGCGCGAAACCTTGCTCGCCCAGCTCAACGTGCTGCTGGCCGACCTGTGAACCTGCGCCTGCTGGCCGCCCTGCTGCTTGGCGCCCTCGTGCTGCCCGCCCATGCCGCGGAGCCGGCACAGGCGGCGCGCGCGACCGCGGAGCAATGGTTGCGTGGCCAGTACCAGACACCGGGCAGCCGTGTCGTCGCCCAGGCCGCGGAACTGGATACGCGCACGCTGCAGCTCGCACCGTGCCCCACCGCGCTCGGCGCCAGCCTGCAGGCCGGCGCCCGGCTGATGCCGCGCATGACGGTGCTGGTGCGCTGTCCCGGTGCGGACGGCTGGACCCTGCACGTGCCCGTGCAGTTGCAGGTGTTCCGCCAGGTCGTGGTGCTGGTGCGGCCCCTGCAGCGCGGCGACGGCGTGCGGCCGGACGACGTGCGCCTGGAAGAGCGCGACATCACCCGGCTCGGCTATGGCTTCGTCAGCGACGTGGCGGACCTGCAAGGACGCACCCTGGCCCGCGCCCTGAGCGCCGGCAGCGTCGTCACGCCTTCCGCCCTGGGCGGCCGCAGCGCGGTGAAGGCAGGTGACCAGGTGCAACTGGTCTCCCGGCTCAGCGGCATCGAGGTGCGCGCCAGCGGCGTCGCCCTGGGCAGCGGGGACAGCGGTTCGCGCCTGAAGGTGCGCAACGGCAGTTCCGGCAAGGTCATCGACGCCATGGTCATGGCGCCCGGCGAGGTGCTCGCCCTGCCCTGACCCGACGCGCATAAACCATTAAAGTTTGCCGCCAGCCGGCCGATCCTGTCAGTAACAGGGCCAGTCATCCAAGAGAAACGGACCCATGAACACCACGATTTCCAACAACGGCTTGCCGAAGCTTCCCCAGCCCCCCTCGGGCCAGGGCAACAGCGCGACGCAGGGCCCCTCCGGCACGACGTCCAGCGACGCCGCCAGCAGCGGCGCCGGCTCGACCGACCGCGTGCAGCTGACCGATTCGGCACGTGCACTGCAGGAAGCAGCCCGCACCAACAGCGGTGCCACCATGGACACGAAGAAAGTCGAGCAGATCCGCCAGTCGCTGGCCAACGGCACCTACAAGGTCGACGCCGGCCGCATCGCCGATCGCATGATGTCGCTCGAAAACCAGATCAACGGCAAGTCATGAACGCATCCCTGCAAGCCGAACTGGACCATGCCCTGACGGCCGCGGTCGAGGAGATGCGGCTGGCAGTGGATCAATTGATGGACGCGCTCACCAGCGAGCGCACCGCCCTGGAAACGGCCGACGTCGACACGCTCAACCAGGCCGGCGCCAGCAAGCACGAACTCATGCTGCGGCTGGAACAGCTCGACAGCGAACGCGTGCAGCTGAGCCAGGGCGCACCGGAGGCCAGCCGCACGCTGGCGCCGAAATGGCAGGAAGTATTGCAGTCGCTGCGCGCCTGCCAGCAACTGAACCAGCGCAACGGCTACCTCGTCGGCATCCGCCTGCAGCAGGTGCGCAAGGCGCTGGCGGTACTGACCGGCAACGAAACGGAAGCAAGCGTGTACGGCCGCGCGGGAGACCTGCGCACGAGCCTGCGCTCGCAACCGCTGGCCGAAGCCTGAGCATGCAGCAACACGCGCGCACGGTTCCATGCGTGCGCCAGTTTGTCGGCGGCGTTGCCGTCCCACTCAACCATCGTCACCACGTCGATTGATCATGAGCGAAGCCGCGGCCATCCCCTCAGCCCAGGACGTTTCCACCGCCAGCGAACTGCCGTTGCCGGTGATCCGCCTGCCCATGCTGGACAGCCGGCGCGAACTGTTCGCGTACGAGATCGTGTTCCAGGACGACGCCGAGAACGAAGACGCGCTGATGCGCCGCGCGCTCGCCACCATCACCGACGGCGCCCTCGCCCGCCTCGTGCGCGGCAACCGCACCTTCCTCCGGCTCACCCACGCGCTGCTGATGGAAGACACCGACGTACTGCAGCACCAGCCGCGGTTCGGCGTGCTGCTCAACCCCGAGGCCGCGGCCGATCCGGCGCTGGTGGAACGCCTCTCGCGCATGGCGCAGCGCGGCTGTCCGCTGATGCTCGATGCCGGCGACACCACACTGGAATTCAACCCCGCCGTGGAGCCGCTGCTGAAGATCGTGCAGTTCGTGCGCCTGGACGCCAGCAAGCTCGACCCGGCCACGCTGCGCTCGCGCAGCGAATACCTGCACGCGCGCGGCACCCATGTCGTCGCCGGCCACGTGGACGACCACGACACCTATCACCGCTGCGAATCGCTGCCGCTGCAGGCCATCCAGGGCCAGTTCCTGCTCAAGCCCGAACCCGTCGCCGTGCCCGTGCTCGCCGCCAGCCGCCTGAGCCTGCTGCGCCTGATGAAGGCCCTGCAGGAAGGCAATCCCGGCCCGGTGGAACTGGGCCAAATCGTGCGCGACGACGCCATCCTCAGCTACAAGCTGCTGGGCTGCGTGAACTCCGCGTACTTCGCCCTGCCGCGCCAGCTCAAGTCGGTGCAGCAGGCCGCCATCTTCTTCGGCGCCGCCCGCCTGCGCAACTGGATCTACACCATGGCGCTGAGCGGCACCGGCGACCGCCCACCGGAACTGCTGCGCGCCGCGCTCATCCGCGCGCACATGGCCGAAAAACTCGCGCAGGGCATGCCCAGCGAACAACGCGAAATGGCCTTCACCGCCGGCCTGTTCTCGCTGCTCGACGCGATGATGGAAGCCCCGATGGATTTCGTGCTGTGGCACCTGCCGCTCGCCCGCGAGATCAGCAGCGCGCTGCTGGAAAACAAGGGCCCGTTCGCCCCGCTGCTGGAACAGATCCGCGCATGGGAAGCGGGCAACCTGCGTGGCGGCGAAGTACAGCCGCAGGTGATTCGCCGCATGGCGGCGATCTATCTGGAAGCGACGCAGTGGGCGGATCACGTTTATGCGTTTGCGGATCAGCGGCCGAATTGATTCTTGGCCTGGTACGCAACGGTCCCGACTTGCGGCTTTTGCTCCCTCTCCCCTCCGGGGAGAGGGCTGGGGTGAGGGGCGGGTGCTCGCCTCAGCGTTTCATCCTTTAACCGCCTGCGAACTCGCCGCTGCATTCTTTAGCCGTCATTCCTGCGAAGGCAGGAATCCAGTGACTTTGCTTTTAGCTGTCGCGTGGCGGTGATGGCGCCTTCGTGCGTTCCCGCGACCGGGCCGCCTACGCGGCGGGCGTTTCGATCGTCTGCCGACGCTCGAGTCACTTTTCTTTTGCTGGCCCAAAAGAAAAGTAACCCAAAGA
>NZ_QICJ01000019.1 GCF_003201105.1 Dyella sp. AtDHG13
ATGCTGGCTACCTGCGACGACTCGCTGGAAGGCCTGCGTGACCGCGCCCTGCTCTGCTTCGGCTTCGCCAGCGGCGGGCGCCGGCGCAGCGAGATTGCGGCGGCCGACCTGCGTGACCTGCGCAAGACGGGCGAGGACAGCTACATCTATCGGCTGGAGTTTTCGAAGACGCAGCAGGCGGGCGTCAAGGTGGATTCGACGCCGGACAAGCCGATCCTGGGGCGTAGCGCCCAGGCGTTGTCGGCTTGGCTCGAGGCGGCGGGGATTCGCGAGGGCGCGCTTTTTCGGCGCATCTGGAAGGATCGGGTTGGCCCTGCCCTACTGCCAGGCTCAGTGGCGACGATCGTCAAGCGACGAGCAGCCCTGGCGGGCATTGAGGGGGATTTTGGGGCACACAGTTTAAGGTCGGGGTTTGTGACCGAGGCGGGCAAGCAAGGGGTGCCGCTCCCCGCCGTGATGGCCATGACGGAACACCGCTCCGTGGCGAGCGTCATCGGGTATTTTCAATCAGGGCAAGCCGAAGACAACCCTGCAGCTCGCTTACTGAAATAGGCAAGTGCAGCGCGACCTTGTTAGGAAATAGGCTTTCTGCAGTGCACTCTCTGCCTGAATGTTCCAATTGCTATTGGTCTTGCCGAGGTTTCGCGAGCCCCTTCTTCTACGCTAGCTACTGGGTGCTACGCCCAAGTAGCTGGTGGCGCGTGACATTCTGCAGACCGAATAGGTGTTTGGCCTGACAATGATCCACAGCTGCGTATTGCTCTGAGAAGCGAAGGCGCTTTCAGTCATCTGGCGCCCGCCCGTCAGGGGCGATTGCATCATCAAAATCCGATCCGAACGCCCCACTGAGCATCTGATGCATCATGTTTGCCTGAAGCCGCGCGCTCTCGTCGATGCTGAGCAGATCGATGCGCCCATTCGGAAGCTTGCGTACCTTCAACAGCGAGTCAGGGCCTCGAAGCCCTTGTGCAAAGTGCATTTTGCCCAGTCTCAATTGCTCACGAAGAACGTTCATCCGCTCCTCGAATTCCGCCCTTGTTGAAGGGGGTGACATGGATGAGATTTTTGGCAGCATGGACCTCAATACCTCTTCAACCTGGCTACATGCTCTCCATCAACGAGCAGACACCATTCCAATCGCCACTCGGGCGGAAGGCAGAGTGATGCCCGCTTCAAAGCGAGCACCGAATGTTCATGGCCACGGCTCGGAGCGCGCGAGCTGCTCCTTCCCCCGTCCCGCCAATGGTAGCGGAAGGTTGCGGTCGCGTCGGCACCGATCAACTTCAAGAATGCTGGGTTTGCGACCGCCGGTGTCAACGAGCCGAAGTAAGCCGGGACCGGATCGACGCGACTGCATACACCGGAAACATCGTCCTCGTCAGGCCGCGGCCACTCGGTGGAACGGAACGTAGGCTCTGCCAGCGCGCGGGATCCACGCCATCCGGATCGCACCAGCTGGGGTATGAGCTCGATATGTGACTCGCTACCGTCAATGTCCGTGGTGCATTGCATGTGCAAGTACACCAGATCGGGGGTCGATGGCGTGTAGCTGCCCACTGTTCCGGCGGCCAGCGCATCGAGCAAGCGGGAAATGATTTGCCGACCATCCGGTGGTTCGACTAGCGACTCTGGATTGTGGATTCGCAGGATGGCATCCGCTTCCCGCAAGGTCTCGAGAGACACATTCGGGAAGATCGCAACGTGCAGCGCATGACGAACCCTTAACGCCCAGCGGTCAAGCGACGTCGCGGACTCATTGGCCGACCTGGAAACACCTCGCTCGAGCATATAGCCGTCTTCAATGCTCAGTGGCGCACAGGCATCAGCGAGCTCAGCGTTAAACCGTTCGACAGCAGCTGTGTCGAGCAGCCCAAGCTCGCTCAAGTCGTACCATAGGTCGTCCAGGTACATGGGCACGCACGGAGGTGACTCTTCGGAAGCGTCAGTTCGGGCGGATGTAACCACCTGATCCAGTTTCGCCGTAAGCGCGCGCGCCAGTGCATCCGCGCTTTCCTCCCCCTGCCCTCCCGCACGTTCTGCGATCCGGAGAAGAACCGAGAACCTGCCAACGTGGCGGACCTGATCAGGTAACTCGTCAATATTGAGGCAAGGAGCGACGCGCCGCCAAAGGCCGACGGGATCCTCCCTCGACAGGATATCTAGCGACGCCGCCACGACATCGGCCCGGTGTCGGCGGTCATTGGACACGATGAGATGCGTGAGCGAGGTTATCCACGCATCCTCGGTCCGAAGCAGCCAGAGCACCATCGCCGCAGCACTGTCGCGCCGCTCCCATGTCGGATGATCCAGCGTCCACAGCAAAAGTTCCAACGCGGCGGGCGTACCTTCCGCGCACGCGCTATTTCCCATATAGGAAAACCGTTCAGCCGATGCGTGACCCATCATGTGAGCCACGTGTTCGATCGCTATGCGCAGTAGTTCTGTCTGACTAGGCTCGCTGATACGCGCTGCGGACAGCTGAATAAGTCGGGCCGCAATCCGCCACCGCTCAACGTGACGCTCGTCAAGCGCCAAACATCCGTAAGTTCTGGCCAGTGCGTCACCGTCGGGGACTAAGTCCTTCAGCATCTGGTCCGCCCCTCCCGCGGCGTGCATATCGGTCCAGATAGACCATTCGCCTTGCTGAAGGGCCTTGAGTGCGGCCACGCTGTGCTCGATGGCAGCCGCCGCGTTCCGCCGTCTATTCGCCGCCAGTGCACGTTCCATGGCCTGCTCGGCCTCTCGCACAGCGGAACGTCGCCCAAACGTTCCCGGTAGCCGGATGCCGTCGTCGTCGGGCTCAGCAACGTTGCCCACTTCTTTTGGTGTCGTTCCGGCAGGGGCACTGCTGGTCTTATCAGTGAGCGCAGGCGTGGCGGTCCGTGGTGACGAGACCTGTGGGCGGCGCTGCACGCCAAAGTTTGAGCCCCACCGGTCTAGTTGCTGATCCGAGAATGTCGACTCGAGCTCGTTCAATAGCGAAGCTAGTGGCTCTACCATGAGCGGTTTCAAGGCCGGCACCAGGGCCTGGAGCCATAGCCAAGCCTTTTCGCCATCCATTGAGCACGCGATCGTCCTAATCCGGGCGCAGGCCCACGCCAAGTCCGAGGGCTGCCCTGCCAGCCCTCGCATGATCTCGGCGTATTGCCGCCCCCAATCCATCAGATGGCGATCATCGCCATGCTGATAAGTCTCAAGCAGCGCCCAGCGAATCCGCCAGCCGTGGGTATCCCCCATATTCGCGAGAATCTGGAGCAAGGCTGCCTGCTCCTCGAGGGAGCCACCCGGAAACCGCATGCCGATAAAAGGCGACACGCGATCCAGGTTGCCGTCGGAAATTTGCTCCATGAGCTGCTGCGTCGTACCGCAGGCCTGATGCTGGAAGTACATCACGCCATCGGCACCCAGCCCACGACGAAACAGCTCACCGATGAATGTGCCCTTCACAGACCGCACGTAGCGCCTAAAGGTCATCTCGCCGGTGGCGCGCTCCAAATAAGTCGCTATCTCTGCGAGCGCAGACGCATGAACGCTGGTCTGTATGGGAAGCGCTGAAAGCACGTCGGTCATCAGCGATAGTTGGTCCTCCTTGTACCAGCCGGGGCCCATCGAAACGGCTAGAACGTACTGGTATGTCTGAAGAGCTTCCTCGGGTGATCCGGCCTGGGCAAGCAAGGACACGATGTGGAGTAACTCCGGTACCAGTTCGTAGCGGTTCTCGACATTCGCCCTCACATAGTCCCGCCAGGCACTCAGCAGGTCGAAGGCCCTGTCAGCCACCGAGCCTTGCACAGCACCTCTTACGAACGGCTCAATCACACTGTGTAAGGCACGACGAAACCCCTCGTTGTAAAGGCCCAGTTGGCAGTTAAAGCTGCGTTCCATGAGGTCGAACAGGCCCGCCGCCTCGCCGGCAAAGCAGTCAACGTACAATTCTGCCAGTCGCCGGTAGAGCCGTGGGACGACATGCTCCGGCATGAAGTAGCTCTCTTCCCATGCAATACGCGATCTGAGCGGGAAGTCGAAGGCGGGCAACAGATGGGTTTCAAGTTCCTCTCGAACGCCGTTAAGGGCTGTGGTATCACCGGCTCCATGCGCTCGGCGTGCCATGCCGTCATACCATGCGACTGCTCGGGCCAACGTACAGAGGCGCACTTCCCAGTCACTCGGGCGTGGGCATTGGGCAACAGGCTGGACCATTTGTTCGCCCAAAAAATAGGCAGCGCGCAGCTGAGCATAGGCTGCGTCAAACGCTTTGTCGTCGGGCAGAGCTCTGTTCTTGGTGAATAGCGGGATGTCACTCGTCTCGACGGTGACGCCTTCTGCATAACGAGCGACGAGCTCGGGCGCCGCCCCCACGCTGATCAGGGCATCGACGACATCGAAATCACGGTGCTCAGCGACGAGCGTTTCGTCCAGATGGTCACTGATATCCGCCAGCAGCTGCCGGATCGGCGCTTCGGGAAGCCGGACGCTGTAGATCGAACTGTACATCCTGGCGAAGTTCAAAATTGCGATAAGCGATAAGGCTTTCGCGTGCGACGGCACCCCTTCGGGCATCGGGATGGTCGCGACGGGTTTATACCGGCCTTGTAAGCAAAGGGTGGCGCCAAGCATGTCGCCAACGATCCGCTGCATCATCAGCCCCTGTTGGTCACGGGGTATCTTGTTCCGCGGCTCCCCCAGGACTTCTCCTACGTACTTCACGAGCTCGAACGTCGGCGTATCGGCCCCTGCCAGTTCGGAGATAACATAGACGTGGATCCGCAATTCCGCGAGATGGATGAATTGACGAATGGTCATCGCGTCGTCAGCGCACGCTTCCGCCAAAATCCGGTTCACAGCGGTCAAGATCGTCAGTGCCTGCTCGTGCTGTTGGGTGGAAATCAAACTGTAGGCAACGGCGAAGGCCTCTTCCGGTCCCACGATCAAGCGCCCGTCACGTAACGCATGCCGTAGCGCGTGGTCCGTCTTGCCGAGGGAAATAAGGGCTTGAGCCACCAGTTCGGCGGACTGTGCAAAGAGCATGTTGTAGCGAAAGGTCAGCCGCCCAGACAGCAAGAGCAGGCGGACAATATCAACCGCCGAGCCCTCACGCGTCGCCGCTGTTAACGCGTCATCAATGTCCGACAGCAATAGGTCGGGGTCGGCCTCAAGCAGAACGGATGCATCGACCCATGACTGACTACAGACAGTCATCGCATCCACCCTACGAGCGTGGTCTCCGAGCAGGCCGTGGTAGACCCGATTGAGCACGCCATATTTTCCGCTGGCATCGTCTGCGCAGAACGCAGCCAGTCGACCATGCACCCATGCACTGGCTTCTGCAGTCTTGTGTATGACGAACTCGGAGAACGAAGGGTGGTAGATCTCTGTCGTCTCTGGCGTGGACAACAGGTGGCGAATCCTCGCCAGTGTTGGAATATAGGCTGCTGACTCGCCAGGAGTCAGCAGCGGCATTAGCGCTGCCGTCGGTACGCCCCAGCGCAGTCGGGCGATCATGCCCAATAGATTAATGGCGTCGCTGTCGGACAGCAGCTGTGCCCATACTGTCTCGTAGAAGTCTTCGATGACGCCACTGAATGCGGGCAGCTTTTCCAGCTCGTCATCGCTGGTGCCACCGTTAACGAGATCAAGCAGATAGCGAAGATAAAGTGGATGCCCCAGTGCCCGATCGCACAGGAGGTTCACGAGGGCCGGCGTTGCCCGCTTACCGTCCAGAACGGATAGGCAGATGTCCACCTGGGCTTGCCTTCCGAGAACGGGCAGCGTCAAGCGCTTTGCCCCGAGGGCAACATCGCCCAGCTTGGCGGAAAGCGACTCCAGTCCCACGCCCGTCATGATGATTTTCAGGCCTGGAGGCAGCGTCTGCGGAAGCAGGCCCATGAACCGCTGCAGCGCCTCGGCCCCTGCTTTGACAGCCTCATTGACGCCATCGATGAACAGTACGCCATCCTTGCCCGACTCCGCGCACCCCCTGGCGAGTGCCTGCAGGGCTCGGTGCGTGTGCTCAATCAGTTGGGAGTAGGACATCTCACTCAGGCGTGCAGGCCGCCCTGTTGATCGCGTGGAACGCAACGTATTGAGCCAGTCGTAGAAGATCTCGGGCTGGGCTTGATGCGCAGAGGTGTAGCCGCGGGCCCGATCCGTGAAGGCGTATACCCCTAGTACTTCCACATCGTCGGCGTCGGGGGCGAACGTTTGGCAGTAGGTCGATTTTCCTATGCCATGCGCTCCCTCGAGAAGCAGGTAGCCCGACTTACTTTCGCGCAGCCCATCGACGAGCAGCGCATCGAACTGTGGGCGTGTACCGATCATCATGGCGGTGATGACCGGTGCCGGGGTATCCGGACTCAGACCATGCGCGAGAAGAAATTCCCGAATGCTCGAGCAGCTGATCGCCCCCAGGCCGTTGTCCACGCGAACGCGGATGAGGCCCTGACAAACATCGTCGACCATGAGAGCCGCACCCGATAGGCCTTCGTAGTCGCTCAAGGCGACCGATGCATCCACGACCAAGTCCATATCGATGCCATGGAGTGGCGCCTCAAGGACTTGCTGCACGACACCTTGGGCGACGTGCCCGAGTTGCAGCTTGACCACGGGGTAGCCAAAGGCGAACCACTTCTCGCCTGCCCGAGTTCCTGCGGTGGCAAGCGGCACCGGTCGGCGCCCGGACGGTCCTGGCAGCTTCAGCAAACACACGTCCAGCGCATCATCCGATCCGACGACCGCGGCTTCCACCGTCGCGGCGGCGTCAGTGCCACTAAATGTCAGGGTAGCGGTATCGACAATGCGCCCTGACGAGTCCCGGACGCAATGCAGCGCCGTGATCACAAGCTCCGAGGAGATCAGCCATCCAGTTCCCGAGCCGACATCACTGACGATTTGACAGCTGGCGTCCTTGACTTCTTCCTCGATCAATGCCGCTCTCCCCCGATGTTGATCCAGTCATTGTGGCTTATGTGTACGCGGAAGGGCGTATGCGATCGGGAGGTATACCCCCTGAGCTGCTGGGCTGCCGGTGTCTCGTAATTGAAGTAGATGGCGCGCTCAAAGGGGGCCGGTCGATCGACAATCTCGGCCAAGACCTCAAAATCGGGGTGACCGTGCCGTGTCCCATCAGTTGAGATCAGAAAGCACGGCGCATCCACCAGCTGCAGAAGCTCGACGCTCGAATTGCCCTTGCTGCCGTGGTGGGCGATCTTGATGACATCGAACAGCGGCGTGGATAGCCCTGTCGCTTCGAGTTGGCTGACCACGTCCTCTGCCCACGCGTCTCCCAGGAACAGCATGCTGGTTCCCTCTCCCCGTAGAATCACCGTGATGGAACTGGCATTGGTCAGCGACGTGTCCTGAACATAGACGTCGCTCAACCGGCGGTCCGCCTTGGATGCAATGGACCTGATCTTCGCTGCGCCTGGCGGCGTCGCTGCCGCCCACCACATCTCGTAGGCGTCTTCGACAAGATCGCTTATCTGGCCACTTCCTCGGTAGCTAAGGCGCTGCAGTTCGCGCATCCACCAGCTTCGCAGGGCCTCCAGTCTCTGAATACGGGGCCCAATCACTTGAATTTCTACCCCGCCAGGCAACTCAACCGGTAACGTCTGTGATTGGATGCAACGCGTACCATCGCCTCCGTTCCACCGGTATCCGCACTCCTTGAGAAGCCGGGCCAGCGAACTGCCCTGCCGGGCGCCCACCGGATGGGCTGCCGGGGCCTGTCCAGCCACCGATGGATAGCCTCGCCGCCGAAGGGCCTCCAGCAGTTGTTGATCTTCCAGGCTGTCCGTCGCGCCTGCCTGGACGGGTAGCGATCGGAGGCTGTTGTGCCAGAAGTCGTCGACGTCAATGATCCGTCGAGCGCCTCGTGGGCCATTGGCCGAAACGAACTCGATCATGCCGCCGATATGATCGGCATCGATATGCGTGCATAACGCCAGGCTCAATCGTTGCCCAGCCAGACGAAGCTGCGACAAGTCAGGGGCGATCTCGTTGCAAAAGGTGGACGCATACCCGGCGTCGACAAGGACGTATTGCCCGGCAATCTCAACGAGGAACGCATCCCCATTTTTTGCCGAGTACATCTTGAGCTTAGACATCAAGGCGACTCGTTTCGATAGACAATGACTCCCCTTTCTGGAACCGACATCGACGACTAGCGATAGTTTAGCCGAACGCCCCGCTCCAGCGATGCGACCTCAATGTGTCACAAGTAACCGCGATGCTTCCGCCGTAAAAATCTCAGGATCAATCGCTTGGGGCATGGCTGCTAAATGGCGAATGTCATTACCCCAATAACATCGGCCAATAGCTTTGACATAATCCGAAATCGGCCAAAGGCGGGCGGGGCGCAATACCAAGGGGCTGGATCTGGGCCGCCCGTTGCCGCCAAGAGGCAGCGCACGGGTATAAGTCCAGGTATCACTGGCGAGATTCAATGGCTTCTGTGACAGGAGAAGCGCGACCGCCCTACCCTCGATAACTTGCCCTAATCACGCGAATTCGGGTCGGCCAGTGCAGTGATCATCGAACGGCGCCCATCAGAAAGCCTGAATCCGGATTGCGGACCCTCTGTCGACCCACAGGCTAGGCTATTGGCCTTGATATAGGCCACTAGAATGAATCGTTTACCTCGAGAAAAATGCGCCGGTGATTTCAGATCTCAACCATGATTGTGAGTAATAACGACCTTGCCGACATGGGAGGCAGATTCAAGGTACCGATATGCCTCGACCGCCTCATCGAAGGGAAAGACCTTACCGACGACCGGTCGAATCTTATGGTATGCCACCATTCGGTTCATCGCTTCATGGTCGGCGGTAGAGCCGACCATAACGCCACGAAGTGTCTTCCAAGGCACCAGCAGGCGCGGGCTGAGCGTGCCATTGGATAGGGCGCCGATCATGTGAACTTGGCCACCTACCGCAACGCTGCCAACCGAGCGGTCGATTGTGCCGCCGCCGACCTCGACGACATGGTCAACACCACGCCCATCCGTCAGCCGCAGAGCTTCTTGCTGCCATTCCGGATGTATGCGGTAGTTGATGGTTTCGCTTGCACCGAGCTTGCGTGCTGAACTGAGCTTGTCGTCGCTGGATGAGGTGGAAATGACCCGCGCGCCTGCCGCTGCAGCGAACTGAATGGCAAACGTCGAGACGCCGCCAGTGCCTTGTCTTGTGGCCTGCTGCCGTCGGAGGCGCCGCTGCCGCCGGCGGTCGCGGTGCAGTTCATCCTCGATCACGTAGCCCGCCCGACGGACGACGGCGACTGGGCGCATGCGTTACCGCCTTCCTTGGATGCCGCCTTGGTCACAGCCGGCGTCAAGCATCGGCCAGGCCCGTTGGCCTTCAATACGGTCATGCACCGCCTTGCGGTGTTGGCTAGCTGGCATCGCGTGCGCGACTGGACGGCACCGACCGACGCGGCGGCGGTGAAGCGCCTACTGCAGCAGGCCCGCAAAGCGCAGGTCCGTCAGGGGGTGCAGGTGCATTCCAAAACGGCGATGACCGTGGAACCGCTGCAGGCCTTGCTCGCCACATGCACCGACGGGGTGCGCGGCGTGCGTGACCGTGCCTTGCTGCTGGTGGCGTGGAGCAGTGGCGGTCGGCGCCGTTCCGAGGTGGTGGGGTTGCAGGTCACCGACGTGCGCCCGCTCGATGCCGACACCTGGATGGTGACCCTCGGTGCGACCAAGACCGACACGACCGGCACCCACCGGGAAAAGCCTCTGCGCGGTGAGGCTGCCCACGCCTTGGCCGCCTGGCTGGCCAAGGCGCCGGCCGCCACCGGGCCGCTCTTTCGGCGGCTGCACCGCGGTGACGCCGTCGGCAGCACGGCCCTTACCGGTGACCACATTGCGCGCATGGTGCAGCGGCGCGCTCGCCTGGCCGGTCTCGCCGGTGACTGGGCGGCGCACAGCCTGCGCTCGGGTTTCGTCACCGCAGCGGCGCGGCAGGGTGTCCCGCTCGGGGAGGTGATGGCGATGACCGAGCATCGCGGCGTGGGCACCGTGATGGGCTACTTCCAGGCGGGCAGCTTATTGGCCAGCCGCGCGAGCCACCTCTTGGCGGTCCCTGGCACGCCCGCTCGCGAGGTTACGGCATCGACCATACCGTCGCCGGAACCCGGTGTGACCTAAGCATCGCATGGCCCGCCCGCATCCCGCGATCGTTGGCCGAGTTCGACTTTGCATCGGCCAGCCAGGGAACGTTGTGGTGTGGCTGGAAATTTCGTAGCTCCAGGCTGCATCCAAACGCGAGCCAAACGCGTACATCCGAGGAGAACCTCAGGCCATAGGGTCGCCTTCGAGGGAAGACTACCCTTCGCATGCGCGACAACCCAGGAATCGCGAAACATCGCCATGACTTCAGTCGATAGCGACATCCAGGTGGGGCCAGCCATCCCGCGGGCGTTGGTCGTGGAGGACTCTGACGATCTTCGGCAACTCTTCTGCGCCATGCTGGACGCACTCGGTTTCGCGGCTACCAGCGCGAGCAATGCCGATGAGGCACTTGCCCTTCTTCGCGGAGCTGGGCCCTTCGATCTGCTGCTGACCGACGTGAACATGCCGGGGACGATGGACGGCTCTGTTCTGGCCGCCATGGCCCGCCAGCTGTTCGAGCGCCTGATGATCATCGTCGTGACGGCGGAGCCTCGACAGGATCTCGCGGAGCTGCCCCACGATGTCACCGTGCTGGCGAAGCCTTTCTACCTGAGAGATCTGGCGGCGGAGATCGATCGCTCCAGGACCCGGTGAGGCGTATTCATCGGTCGCTTGAACAAATGCCATGCAAAGGATGGCGCTCCTTTCCATGGTCTTGCCGCATTGCGTGCTGCACACGTGAGAACGGGCGCCCAAATGGCAAGACCTCGCGCCGTCCGCGCTCGAGTAGACGCCCCTGTTTCCCCTGGTTCGGCATGGATTCCCATGGATATTCACTTCGCGTCTCGTCTGCTTGCGTCACCTCTCGCCTGCCTTCCTGGCCTGCTCCCAAGGCCAGTTGCCCTCTGCCTGCTGCTGACGGCATCCGGCCTACTGCACGCCGGGTCATTCGAAGGCGTGTCGCATTATTCGGGCATGGCGTACGCTGCCGATAACGGCCAGTTGCGCTATCGGGAGGAGCACTGGCTGTTCCGGGAGCAAGGCACGCTGACGCGCCTGGTCCTGTATCGCTGCTCGGGCGGGCAGCCGTTTGCGCGCAAGTGGTTGCATTACGGGGATCAACCCGGGGCGCCGGATTTCAGTTTCCAGGATGCGCGCGATGGCTACGAGGAAGGTGCGACGCGCATGCTAGGGGCATGGCGTGTCTATGTGAGAGAACGCGCTGATGCGCCCACGCAGTCCGCGGACCTTCCGGCGCGGCCGGACACGGTCGTCGATGCGGGATTCGACGCGTTCGTGCAGTCCCACTGGGCAGCATTGAACCGCCCCGAGGGAGTGCAAGCGGCGTTCGTGGTGCCCGGCCGGCTGGGTTACCTGGACCTCAAGCTCAAGCCATTGACGAATGTTCATGGCGACTCGCGCCAATTCCGCCTTGGCCTTGACGGGTTCCTGGGCGCCCTTGCCCCATCGGTGTGGCTGACTTACGCGAACGTCGATCACCGCCTGGAGGAATTCGCAGGGATTAGCAATATCCGCGACGAGCGAGGTCGCCGCCAACGGGTGCGGATCCAATTTCCCCGAGAGGCTATCGGTCCCGCGCCCGCGCAACCCGACGTCGAGGCGGCCGCCCGATTGCCGCTCGCCTCGCATTGTCCGCCCTGAGCGGACGCTGCATCCAATCGATGCCACGCGACGTATACGTCACATACCACGGCGGAACCCTTCCATGAGCCACCCGCTTTTCCCGCAAGCCCCGTCGAAAAGCGGCTCCCTGATGCAGCGCGTGCGCCTGTGGTTCGACGCGGGCTCCGAAGTTTCGGCGTCCGGTGCGTCGCATCGCATCGACTGGGTACGCGCCATTCCCTTCCTTGCCATGCACCTGGCGTGCCTTGGCGTGATCTGGGTCGGTACCTCGCCCGTGGCCCTGGTGACGGCGGCCGTCCTTTATGCGGTCCGCATGTTTGCCCTCACCGGCTTCTACCATCGGTACTTCTCGCATCGCGCATTTCGTACCTCGCGCGCCGTGCAGTTTGCTTTCGCGTTGATCGGGGCGTCTTGCGTGCAGCGCGGCCCGTTGTGGTGGGCCGCGCATCACCGCAACCACCATCGTCACGCCGACACGGAACTCGACCCCCACTCCCCGACTGTTTACGGCTTTCTCTGGAGCCACGCCGGCTGGTTCCTGACGCCGGAAGCTTTCCACACGGATCTGGATCGCGTGACCGATCTTCGCGGCTATCCGGAGCTTCGCTGGCTGGATCGGTACGACACGGCCATACCCGTCGCGCTCGCGCTGCTGCTGTTCGGTTTCGGCTCGCTGCTCCACGCCCTGGCGCCCTCCTGGGGAACCAGTGGCGGGCAGATGCTCGTGTGGGGTTTTTTCATCTCCACCATCGTGCTGTTCCACGCGACGGTCACCATCAACTCCCTGGCCCACCGCTTTGGGCGACGCCGCTTTCCCACCAACGACGACAGCCGCAACAACACCTGGCTGGCCTTGATCACCTTCGGCGAGGGCTGGCACAACAATCACCACTTCTATCCCGGCTCGGCGAGGCAGGGCTTCCGCTGGTGGGAGATCGACCTCACCTGGTACGGCCTGCGCTTTCTGGCCCTGCTTGGCCTGGTATGGGATCTCAAGCCCGTACCCGCCTGGGTGCATCGCAAGGCGGAGTACTAGGCATGCGCGTCGCCGTCATCGGTTCGGGTATCGCAGGGCTTGCCTCGGCATGGCTGTTGTCCCGTGAACACGCCGTCACCTTGTATGAAGCCAACGATTACCTTGGTGGCCACACACATACGCACCACGTGCAATTGGCGGGCGAATCCTACGAGGTCGACTCGGGGTTCATCGTGCACAACCCCGTGCATTACCCCTTGCTGCATGCCTTGTTCGACGAACTGGGCGTGCGTTCACAGCCCACCACGATGAGCTTCTCGGCCAGGCACGAAGCCAGCGGCCTGGAGTACAACGCAACCACCCTCGATACGTTGTTCTGCCAGCGACGCAACCTGCTGTCGCCGCGCTTCTGGGGCATGGTGCGCGATCTCGTTCGATTCTATCGGGAGGCGCCGGCGCTTCTCGCCCTGTCGAGCGCAGGACCGACGCTTGGCGACTACCTACAGCAAAACGGCTATGGTGCCGCGTTTCGCGACCATCATCTGGTTCCGATGGCGTCCGCGCTGTGGTCATCGCCGTCGCGGCAGATACTCCAGTTTCCCGCGCGTTACCTCGTGCAGTTCATGGCCAACCACCAGATGCTGCAAGTGAGCGGACGTCCGCAGTGGCAGGTGGTGAAAGGGGGTTCTTCGACCTACGTACGCGCCCTGCGCCAACGCTGGGATGTCGATGAGCGCCTGTCCTCGCCCGTGCGCTCGGTAACTCGCCAGGGCGCCCAGGTAGCGATTGATTCCAACCGGGGGTTGGAGCATTTCGATCACCTCGTCATGGCATGCCATAGCGACCAGGCGCTTGCATTGCTTTCCGATCCTTCCGAGCGTGAGAGGGACATCCTTGGCGCCATGCCCTATCAGGCCAATCAAGTGGCGCTGCATACCGATGCGAGCGTGCTGCCCCGCTCTCGCAAGGCCTGGGCGGCCTGGAACGCGGTGATCCCCGAAAATCCGGAAGCGCCCTGCACAGTCAGTTACTGCATGAACCTGCTGCAGCGCATCGATGCACCCGAACCGCTGGTGGTCAGCCTCAACCAGACCGAATCGATCAACCCCGCGCGAATACTGCGCCGGATGACATACAGCCATCCCGTCTATACGGCCGCCTCGGTTGCTGCGCAGGCGCGCAAGGCGGAAATCCAGGGAATCCGCAGAACCTGGTACGCCGGGGCGTATTGGGGCTGGGGGTTCCATGAGGACGGCATGCGCAGCGCGGTGGAAGTGGCACAGAAGCTCTGCTCCCTCGTCCGCCTGCCCCAGGCCATGCGCGAGACCTGCCCGTGAGCGCGCTGGCCAGCGCCGTTTATGAGGGCGTGGTGACGCATAGACGCCATGCGCCGCGGGCACATGCGTTCCGCTATCGCATGGCGCAGTTGCTGCTGGATCTGGACGAGATCGAGGAGGTGTTTCAGCATCATCCCCTGTGGTCGGCCAATCGCCGCAATCTCGCCGAATGGCGACGGGATGACTACCTCGGCCCCGCCGAGATGCCGCTTGCAGAAGCCGTGCGCGAGCGTGTGCGCAGTCACTGCGGCCAGGTGCCCCGTGGCCCCATCCGCATGCTCGCGCATCCGCGTTATGCGGGGTATGTGTTCAATCCCGTCACCTTCTACTATTGCTATGAATGCGATGGCGTCACGCTGTCGTGCATCGTGGCCGAGATCACCAACACGCCGTGGAGCGAGCGCCATGCCTACGTGCTGACGGCCGATCGCGCACTGCGCCGTGGCCGCGCCATGGCCTGGAACTTCGATAAGCAGTTCCACGTGTCACCTTTCATGGCGATGACGCGCCAGTACGACTGGCGGTTTACGCCGCCCGCCGACGACCTGTTGGTGCACATGAAAGTGCGCGACGGCAACGCCTGCGAGTTCGATGCATCGCTGTCCCTGCAACGCCGCCCCTTGGATCGCCATGCGCTTGGGCGGGTGCTGTGGCGCTATCCGCTCATGACTGCGCAAGTCATCGGCGCCATCCATTGGCAAGCGCTCAAGCTTTGGCTCAAGCGCACTCCCGTCCACGACCATCCAGCCGGCCATGGCAGGCTGCATCCAAGGGAAATGTCATGACCGAAATCGCCAAGCAGCGTCTGATGAGTGCGGACGCCACGCGACCTGGCCTGATTGATCGCCTGTTGAGGGAGCGCCTGCTCAAGGCCATGGGTGGCTTGCGCCACGGCGTGCTGTGCCTGCGCGATGCCGTCGGCGCCATCGACGTGGGTTCGGCCAACGAAGGCGTGGATGCCTTGCGCGTGCACGTACATGTACACGACATGCGCTTCTATCGTGCATTGGCGCTCAACGGCAGTGTCGGCGCGGGTGAAGCCTATGCCCAGGGTTGGTGGCGCTGTGAAGACCCGGTCGGCCTGGTGCGGCTCCTGGTACGCAACCGCGACTTGCTCGACGGCATGGAGGGCGGCATGGCCAAACTGGGCGGGCTCGCCATGCGGGTCTGGCACGCCTTGCATGAGAACACCCGCGCCGGCGCGCGGCGCAATATCGCCGCCCACTATGACCTCGGCAACGAATTTTTCTCGTTGTTCTTGTCGTCGGATCTGATGTATTCGTCGGCCCTGTGGGGCGATAACGATGACACGCTCGAATCCGCCTCAAGACGAAAGCTCGACGTGATCTGCCGCAAGCTGGATCTCAAACCGGGCGACCGCGTCGTGGAGATCGGCACAGGCTGGGGCGGCTTCGCGCTCCATGCCGCCAGGCACTACGGCTGCCACGTCACCACCACCACCATTTCGCGTGAACAGCACGCGCTGGCCAGCGAGCGCATCGCCGGCGCGGGCCTCGCCGATCGCGTCAGCCTGCTGCTCAAGGATTACCGCGATCTGGATGGCCGCTACGACAAGCTGGTGTCGATCGAGATGATCGAAGCCATCGGCGCGCGCTATCTGCCGGTTTACTTCGCCAAGCTCAGCGAGCTGCTCAAACCCGGCGGCATGGGCCTGGTTCAAGCCATCACGATCGAGGATCACCGCTATGAGCGGGCACTGGCCTCGGTCGACTTCATCAAACGGCATATTTTTCCCGGCAGTTTCATCCCGTCGTTGAACGCCATCCTGGCGGCGAAGACGCGTGTCAGCGACCTGGCCCTGGTACATCAGGAGGATTTCGGCCTGTCCTATGCCCGCACGCTCCACGCGTGGCGAGAGCGGTTTCTGGCCCGTCTTGCGGACGCGCGCGCACAGGGGTTTGACGAACGTTTTCTTCGCCTGTGGGAGTTCTACCTGGCCTACTGCGAAGGCGGCTTCCTGGAGCGCTCCATCGGCGTGTCGCATCTGCTTCTGGCCAAGCCTGGCGCGCTACCGCCCGCCGCCCGATGGACGGCGCGCGACCGAGGCGGCGAAGCATGACGTTCTGGATCAACCTCCTGGGTTACCAGTCGGTGTGGTTCCTGCTGGTGCGCGGGGCCGCGCACGCACAGCTTGCCTTGCCGCTGCTCGCCGGTGCCGCGTTCGTGCTCGGTCAGCTGCTTGCGACGCAGCACACCTCGCTAGAGGCGCGGCTTCTGGTGGCGGCCCTGTTGATGGGGCTGTTCGTCGACGGCGTGGCTGCTTCCACCGGCTGGCTGCACTATGCCTCGCCACAACCCGCGTGGCCGTCGCAAGGCGCGCCCCTATGGATCCTGATGCTCTGGGCCTGCTTCGCCACGACCATCACGCGATCGCTGTCGGTATTGCGAAGCCGACCGTGGCTGGCTGCGCTGGCGGGTGGCATCGGCGCACCGCTGGCCTATCTCGCCGCGGCACACGGATGGGGCGCGGTGCAGGTGTCGTACTGGCCGGGCTTGTCCTGGATCGCCGCCTGCTGGGCACTGGCGTTGCCGCTGCTGGGCGCCCTCAGCCGACGCGATGCTCCACGCGATGAGGCGCGTCGGGCATGAGCGGCGCGATGCAACTGCTGTCCCTGGGCGTGATCATGGCGCTGATCATGGCGCTGGGCTGGGACTGGCAGCGGCGTCGCCGCAATGCCGGCATCGTCGACGTATTGTGGGCTGCCGGTCTGGGCGTCGCTGCCGTGCTGATGGCCGTGACAGGCACCGGCGCGGTGTTGCCTCGCGCACTGCTCGCTCTCTTGGGCGGCATCTGGTCGTGGCGTCTGGCCGCGCATCTATGGCACCGCGTGAACCGCGAAGCGGAAGACGGGCGCTATCGCCACCTGCGCGCGCACTGGCAAGGTAGCCAGGCCAAGTTCTTCTTGTTCTTCCAGGCACAGGCGCTGCTTGTGCTGGTGTTCGCGCTGCCGTTCATGGCGGTAGCCGCCAATCCGGTCGGAAGCATGACTGCCTGGACAGCAGGTGGCGTGCTGCTGTGGCTGGCCAGTGTCGCGCTGGAATCGCTTGCCGACCGGCAGCTGGCCGCTTTCCGTGCCGACCCGGCTCGACGCGGCAAGACCTGTCGCTCGGGCCTGTGGCGTTACTCGCGCCACCCGAATTATTTCTTCGAGTGGTTGCACTGGTTCAGCTATGTCGCGCTTGCCGTGGGCTCGCCGATCGGCTGGCTGGCTTGGTCAGGCCCACTGATGATGTACGTGTTCCTGCGCTGGATAAGCGGCGTTCCTTACACCGAGGCCCAGGCACTGCGCACGCGGGGCGACGACTACCGCGCGTATCAGCAAAGCACGCCCATGCTGTTTCCATGGCCTCCCCGTTCCGATGCTTCCAGGAGATCCTCATGAGCGCGACCCTCGCCTCTACCGACGAACTGCACGCCGATCGCCCCGCCCCTGGACTGCTTGGACTGGCCGAACGCGGACTGCTGCCCGATACCCTGCTAAGGGCGGGCATTCGCCGACTGTGCGCGCAGCGCCTGGCCGAGTGCTATCGCGGCGGCGCCAGTGCCAGCCAGGAGCGCCATCAGCGCCTGATCCACAGGCTGCGCCACGGCCCCATGGCCATTCATACCGACGCCGCCAATGCCCAGCATTACGAATTGCCCGCCGCTTTTTTCGAACGCTGCCTCGGCCCGAACCTGAAGTACTCATCCTGCTACTTCCCGGAAGCAGACACCACCTTGGAGCAGGCGGAGCTGTTCATGCTCGAGCTGTATGCCCAGCGCGCACAGTTGTGCGACGGGCAGGACATACTTGAGCTCGGATGTGGCTGGGGCTCCCTCACGCTCTGGATGGCCGAACGCTTCCCCGCATCGCGCATCACCGCCGTGTCCAATTCGCACTCCCAGCGCGCCCACATCATGGCGAAGTGCCATGAGCGCGGATTGGGCAACGTGCAGGTCATCACCTGCGACATCAATGCGCTCGATCTTCCCGGCGAAAGCTATGACCGCTGCATATCGGTCGAAATGTTCGAACATGTGCGGAACCACGAGCTGCTGATGCAACGCATCGCGGGCTGGCTACGCCGCGATGGGCGGCTTTTCGTGCACATTTTCGCGCATCGCCATGCCGCCTACCCGTTTGAAACGGAAGGCGAAGACAACTGGATGGGGCGGCACTTCTTTACTGGCGGCATGATGCCTGCCGCGGACACGCTGCTCTGCTTCCAGCGCGACCTGTGCCTTGAACGGCAATGGCTGGTGGACGGCACGCATTATCAACGCACCGCCAATGCGTGGCTGGCGCGCCAGGACGAGCAACGCGGTCCGGTGCTGTCGGTGTTGAAAAACGCCTACGGCAATGATGCCCTCGCCAGCCTCTGGTTTCAGCGCTGGCGCATGTTCTGGATGTCATGCGCGGAACTGTTCGGCTATCGCCACGGCCAGGAGTGGCTGGTAGCCCATTACCGATTTGTGCGGGAGCGGTAACCATGGGAGAGCACGTCATGCGCCAATTACTGCAAGGTGTGGTTGCCGCCGCGCTTGTTGCGCTGCCGCTGACCGGATTCGCCGATCAGGCGCCGATCGCGCCCGTGCGGCATGTGGACGTGCAGCGGTATATGGGTGACTGGTATGTCATTGCCGCCATACCCACGTACTTCGAGCGGCACGCCTATCATGCCGTGGAGTCCTACGCCCTGCGCCCAGACGGCCGCATCCAGACCACCTTTACCTATCGGGACGGTACGCCGGACGGCAAGCTGAAAACCATGCATGCCACCGGCTTCGTCCATGCCGACAGCGGCAATGCGGTATGGGGCATGCAGTTCCTGTGGCCGATCAAGGCCGAGTACATCATTGCCTGGCTCGATCCCGACTACCGCGCGGTCATTGTCGCGCGCAACAAACGCGATTACGTCTGGATCATGGCGCGCTCGCCGACCATTCCCGAGTCGCAGTATGACCTCCTGGTCGCCCATGTGGCCGCCATGGGCTACGACACGCGCCGCCTGCGAAAAGTGCCTCAGGAATAAGGCCAAACTCGGAGGGTTGTCATATCGAAGGGCCCGGCACGTTCCCACTCAGGGCTTCGCCATCCGGCTTGCCGGTGGCGGCGCATGCCGATCGTCAACAGGCAACCCAAAGCGCACTGCGCAGGGAAATCCCCACCCCACGCAGAGCCACCGTTCGTTCAGAGCAGCGGCGCTTTCGTCTGCAAGGCATCCAGGACATAACCCCTCATCTTCGCACGCGCCACAAGCTCATTGAACTGCGCGCGAGGCATGGCGGGCGAGCGCGACAGTATCCAGAGGTACTTGCGGCTCGGACTACCGACCACCGCCCAGCGATAATCCGGGTCGACGTCCACCACCCAGTAATCCGCCCAGACCCACGGCAGCCAGCTCAGCCAGCGTGGCGCAAAGCGCACCTGCAGCGCGCCGCCGCGACCGCTGCCGTCCGGCCGTGCCAGGCCGATCGCGGTATCGAGCGAACCGTCGCCCGTACGGCAGGCATTGGTGACCTGGATCTGGCCCTCGATCAGGGCGTAATGCGCGGTGATGTCGCCTACGCACTGACGCTGGAACACCAGCGGTAGGTGGGCGATTTCGTGCCACTGGCCCATGTATCGCGCCAGATCCAGCCGGGCGACCGGCTGGTTGGGGAGGCTCTGCGCATGAATGCCCGAACACGTCACCAGCAAGCCGACAAAGGCGGGCGCAAGGAGACGCCTGTTGAGAAAGGTGCTGACTGGGTTCATCCCATGCTTACGCAGCAGGCCGCCCGATGGATGCAACAACAGGTGCGCGCCAGGATGGGGCGCCCTGAACGCCATGGCAGGCGACTGCACCGCCCTGGACGGTCGCTGCATCCAATGCATGGCCAGGCACGTATAAGCAGCATGATTCCATCACCCCACTCGACATGACCGTCGCCCTGCTGCCCGCCGTCGCCACCGTCAGCGCTCGACTCCCCGCGAGGGTCCACGGTGACGGCGGCGGACATCTTTGCGCACCCAGGATCAGCCTGGTAAGGCTATGATGGCCCCCACTCCTCCTCCTACAAAGGTTAGGCCTCTCGAGGCCGCTCGCCGCGTGTCTGGCCCAGCAAACCAAGCAACCGACGACGCGAACTATTGGGCTGACCAGGTGGCCGGCGTCGTCGCGCGGCGGGACGTGGAGTGCTTCATGCGCATCTACGACCACTACGCGCCGCGGTTGCTCAGGTACCTGTTGAGCCTGAAGGTGGCCCAGGCCCAGGCCGAGGAGCTCGTGCAGGAGACCATGCTTCGCCTGTGGCGCCGCGCCGACCTGTTCGATGCAAGGCGCGCCAGCCTGGCCACCTGGCTGTTTCGCATTGCCCGCAACCTGTATATCGACAGCATCCGGGGCGAACCGCACTGGCTGGATATCCAGGAAGGCCTCGACTGGCTCGACCGGACCACGCCGGAAGACGATGCCAGCAGCACCGAGGCATTCACCGACCACGTTGGCCTTTCCCGCGCCATCGATCAACTGCCGGCCACGCAGGCCCGCCTTATTCGCATGTCTTATTTCGAAGCCAAGAGTCACAGCGAGATCGCCCATGAGCTGGGCATGCCGCTGGGTTCCGTGAAGTCCAATCTGCGGCGCGCATTCGCCAAGCTGCAGGCGGGGCTGAGGGGCTCGTCATGAAGCCGCACCACCACCTCGATGACAGCACGTTGATCGGTTACTCGGCAGGCGCCTTGCCGGCGGCCTTCCGCGTCGTGGTGTCGGCTCATCTGAGCATCTGCCAAAGCTGCCGCGAGCGCATGCTGGACGCCGATGCGGTGGGCGGTCAGCTGATCAGCCTGCAAGAGGGCGCGGCGATGTCCGCCGCCGCACGCAACGACATCATGCGCCGGCTTGGCGAGCGTTCGACGCCGCCATCCATGACTGCCACGGCCAACCGCACTCTGGACCCCCATGTTCTGCCGCGGCCGCTTTGGCCTTATTTCGGTGAGACCTACAGCGACCTTCGCTGGCGAACCATCGGCCCTGGCGTGCATCACATCCGTTCGCGCCATGTCGATGATGGACACCTGATGCTGTTGCGCATCGCCCCGGGGCGATGTGTGCCCATGCATACGCACGGCGGCAACGAGCTGACCATGATCCTGCAAGGCGCCTATGACGACTCACTGGGGCATTTTGCGCCCGGCGACGTAGCCGATCTTGACAGCGATGTGGAGCATCAGCCGGTGACCTCGCCTGGCGTGCCCTGTGTGTGCGTCGCCGCGACCGACTTGCCCCTGCGTTTTTCGGGGTGGCTCGCGCGAACGTTGCAGCCGTTCTTCAAGCTGTAGGGCGAACAGCGAGGTAACCACGGCATGGCGACGACGATTCGCCTAGTGCTCGGCGACCAGCTCAATCCCGGTCACTCGTGGTTTCGCGACATCTCCGGTGACGTCGTGTACGTCATGATGGAGATCCGCCAGGAAACCGACTACGTCCTGCACCACGCACAGAAGATCCTTGCCATCTTCGCGGCCATGCGACGCTTTGCGGAGCTGCTGCGCGAACGCGGGCATCGCGTACACTACCTGGCCATCGACGCCCCGGCCAATCAACAGTCGCTCTGCGTCAACCTGGATGCCATCATCGCCGAATACGGCGCGGCGCGGCTGGAGTACCAGGCTCCTGACGAGTGGCGCCTGGACGAGCAGTTGCTCGAATATACCCGGCAGCTGCCCCTCGCCAGCTTCATGGTCGACAGCGAACACTTCTACACCACGCGCGACGAAGGGCAGCAGCAGTTCGGCAAGCGCAAGCGCTGGCTCATGGAGTCGTTCTATCGAAGCATGCGACGCAAGCATGGCGTGCTGATGGAGACGGACGGCAAGCCGGCCGGCGATCGATGGAACTACGACCACGAGAACCGGCAGGCCTGGCGTGGCGAACCGGAAGAGCCCCACGATCCTCGTCCATGCCACGACCATGGCGCGCTGTGGCGCACCATCCAGCAGTGCGGCGTGCGAAGCTTCGGCGCGCCCCAGGCATCCGCGTTTCGCTGGCCGCTCGACCGTAGCGAGGCGCTGCTTCAGCTGGACTTCTTCATGGCGCGGGTATTGCCTTATTTTGGCAGGTACCAGGACGCGATGAGCACGCAAGCGACCCGCCTGTTCCATTCGCTGCTGTCGTTCGCACTCAACACCAAGATGCTGTCGCCCCGCGAAGTGGTGGAGCGCGCCGAGCAGTGCTGGCGCAAAGGTAACGCGCCGCTCGCGGCCGTGGAGGGTTTTATCCGGCAAATCCTGGGGTGGCGCGAGTATGTGCGCGGCGTCTACTGGGCCCGCATGCCGGGTTACGATCGCAGCAACGTCTTCGGCCACCGTGGCGATCTTCCCAGCTGGTTCTGGAACGGCCGAACGCGCATGGCGTGCATGGCGCACGCCATTGGCCAATCGCTGCAGGAGGCGCACGCGCACCACATACAGCGCTTGATGGTGATCGGCAATTTTGCCCTTCTGGCCGGCCTGGATCCCTGGCAGGTGCACCAATGGTACCTGGGCGTCTACATCGACGCCTTCGAATGGGTGGAGTTGCCCAATACGGTCGGGATGAGCCAGTTTGCCGATGGCGGGCTGCTGGCCACCAAGCCCTATGTTTCCGGGGGTGCCTATATCCAGCGCATGAGCAACTACTGCACGCAGTGCCCTTTCCGCCCAACGCAGCGAACCGGCGCTCGCGCGTGCCCCTACACCACTCTCTACTGGGATTTCCTGGATCGGCATCGCCACCTGCTGGGCGGCAATCCCCGATTGGCACTAGCCTATCGCCAGTGGGACCGAATGGACGCCGAGGCGCAGCGAGCGTTGTCGAGCGCCGCATGGTCCATTCGATCAAACCTGGAAAAGCTCTAGAGCCTGCATCCACTGCTTTCCGTACTGAAAAGCCGCAGGCCCATGGCCGCGTTCAACGCCTGGGCAGCAACGAGAAGAACTCGGACCTCAGCGAGGCATCCTTGAGAAACGGTCCGCGCATGACGCTGTTGACCATTCGCGCCTCGTCGTCCTTGAGGCCTCGCCAACGCATGCAGTAATGATCCGCCTCCAGGACCACCGCCAAGCCCTCGGGCTTCAACCGGCTTTCCAGCAGATCGGCGACCTGTACGACTGCCTCTTCTTGAATCTGCGGCCGGGACATGATCCATTGCACCAGCCGGCCGTACTTGGAAAGGCCGATCAGGCTCGAATCCTTCTGCGGCAATACGCCGATCCAGATCTGGCCCATGATCGGGCACAGGTGGTGCGAGCAGGCACTGCGGATGCGCAAGGGCCCTACCACCATCAATTCGTTGAGTTGCTCCACGTTGGGAAATTCGGTGACATCAGGCATGACGCTGTAGCGGCCCGCGAATATCTCCTGGACATACATCTTGGCCAGGCGCCCCGCTGTTTCACGCGTGTTGTGGTCGTTGACCGTATCGATCACCAGCGACTCAAGCACTCCGTGCATCCTTTCGGCCACTTCCTGCTGTAGCAGCGCGAGCTCGCCCTCCTGCAGAAACTCGCCAATGTTGTCATTGGCATGGAATCGCTTCCCGTGGTGAAGAATGCGCTGCCGGATGCGCTCCGAAACCGGCGGCTCATCGTCGTTGCGGCGTGTTGCCGAAAGCGAACCGACCTTTATGTCCACGATGTTCTCCAGACCGGCGTTGACCGCCTGTCTACAAGGCGACTTGCCACACATCCAATAGCGGCCCATTCGATACACCCACGGTGTAAACGCCGACCTGTCCTATTTTTGGTATACGGAATAAATCATGGTTCGGATGCTTCGGCATTCCGAGGCGATGGTCTTGGCCCGTTTCGGCCGAAACCTTCGCAGCGGGCGCACGCCGCCAACCATCGGCGGGGGGCGCAGTGGCAGGCGAGACGCTCACCATGTGAGCCGCACCAACTGCATGCGGCACGGGTACGGCAGCGTCCACGCCTACACGCGCCGCCTGCGGAAGGAGGACCCGGATATGCGGGAACTAGGAGGGAGACGACACCAGTGATGGGCCTTGCCGCCTTAATTCGCCGGGTGCAACTTCCGCTTGGCGTCAGCCAGGAAAGCTCTCTTCTTTAGTTTCGTCCCAGGGATGATGGCACATTTAGTTTCAGGTCCCGGAAACTAACGCCGGAAGGAACAAGACACCGTCCGCTTTAAATTCAATTAGTTACACACATGCGTCGAGCGCATCATTACTTTCTCGAGCTTTGTCCGCTAATCGAGTCATGTCGGCTCATGCAGGCGCCGCCTGCCATGTTTCCGGCGCCACAGGAGTCTTTGCGTTCCCCGGCCGGTAACGACGGCTCATCAGCACGCCTGTTTCCGCGGGACGTGAGCCTGCCTTGCAAAAATGGGCAGGAGCGACCTCTGAAGCCTGCGTTGATTGCAATCAACTTTTCCTTGCGGGCACGGCACGAAACTCCTTGTGCGAGCGGTCGTCGGCTGCACGAGTTCTACTGGGAGGAGCGTTTCCGCGCAGCACGGCACCACTTGGGAAAAACTCAGCAGCCACAGTTCACGGTAATGGCCATATCCTCCCTGCCGGCGCTATCCGACATTGCCAATGACGCGCTTGGCCCTGCCGTGGGGCTGGCCATGGGCCTTCTCATTGGCCTCGAGCGCGAGCGCAGCAAGGGCCGGGGGCCCAGTCGCCATCCGGCCGGCGTCCGCACGTTCTCGATGATCGGCCTGACCGGTGCCGCCGCGGGCTTGATCGGTCCCGCAGGCATCTATATTTCCGGCGCCTTCCTCTCGGTCGCCATGGCAGCTGGCTACCTACGCACTCGATCCGAAGACCCCGGCCTTACGACCGAGGTGGCGATGCTATTGACGTTTCTGCTGGGCGTCCTTGCCCTGAGCTCGCCAGCCATCGCCGGCTCGCTGGGGATCGTGGCAACCATTTTCCTCGCCAGCAAGGACAAGCTTCACCACCTTTCCCGCCGATGGCTGACTGCCGCGGAGCTTCAGGACTTCCTGATTCTGCTCGCTTGCGCCTTCGTCGTGCTTCCCCTGCTCCCGGACGCGCCCCTGGACCCCTGGGGAGCCATCAATCCACGCCGCCTTTGGATTCTGGTGGTCGCCATCATGGCCATCGCCACGCTCGGATACCTGGCGCTTCGCGTGTTCGGAACAAGGTTTGGGCTTGCCATCGCCGGCATGGCGGGAGGCTTTGTCTCCAGCACCGCGACCGTGCTGTCGATGGCTGACCGCGCAGCAACAAACCCGCAGCGGACCGCGCAGGTCGCAAGTGCAGCTGTCATGTCCAACGTGGGGACCGTGGTGCAATTTGCCGTAGTGGTGGGTTCGCAGAACCAGTCGTTGCTCGAGAAGATCGCGTTGCCATTACTGGTCGCCGCCTCGGCAACCGTGGTCGCCGGGTTTGTCATGAGTTGGCGCTCCTTCATGACGAACGGTCACGAGCCCGGTTTTATGGAGAAGCATCCTTTTGACCCGGTATCCGTGCTTAAGCTCGTGACGCCCATTGCCGCGGTCATGCTCCTTCTTGCCATGGCAAGGGCCAAGCTCGGAGCGGCGAGCATGCCATGGATGACGGCTGTGTCCGCGCTGGCGGATGTGCACGCCGCCGCTGCAGCCGTTGCGCAGGCAGCGGCGACTGGACAGATCGATTCCTCCCACGCCATTCTCTACGCCACCATCGCCATGGTAACCAACGGTGCGTGGAAGTGCGTCGTCGCCTTCTTCAAGGGCAGCCTTGCGTATGGAATACGAGTTGCCAGCGCGCTGGCGCTCATCAATGGCGCATTCGTTCTTGCGACCATGATTCCGTAGCGTGGTCGGCGCAAAGTTCTCGCACGCGATATTCATCGGGAGCGCTCGGCGTCACCATTAGAGGAGATACCGCCGCCGTTCGTGCGATGGGAATCCCTCGCCTCGCGGCCTCTCAGTGCTGCATCAGTACAGGAATATCCGCACGCTGGAGCACATGGCGCGTTGCGCCGCCCAACACGCGTTCGCGCACCCGCGAGTGCCCATAGGCGCCCATGACAAGGCAATCGGCTCGCAGGCGCTTGGCCTCAGCCAGGAGTGCCTCGCCCGCCACCAGTAGGCTGGCATGCATCGGCACTTCGGTGACGGGAACGCCGTGCGCCCTCAGGTATTGCCCTGCGTTGAAGGCGGGAGGTTGCGGATCCTCGCTCTCCACCCGTAGCGCGCCATCCCGCAATACCGTGACACGCTCAGCGACTTCGACCAGCGGCAATGCGGCGTGTGTCGCCCTGGTGGACTCGATACTTCCGTTCCAGCCGATCACGATGCGTTTCATATCCAGGGGCTTGTCCCACTGAGGGGGCAAGACCAGGCAAGGTGCGCGGCAGGTGAGCAGCACTTCGCCGAGCACGTCGATCAACAGGGACTCTTCGGCGAGATCCCGCTCCAGCACGATCAGGTCATGCCACGCCCCAACCGACCGCATCGTCTTGGCAGGGCCGACCTGGGTATAGGTCCACGATACATGGCGCACGCCGCGCGAGTGGGCAAAGGCGGAGAAGGCGTCGAAGTCCTCGCGGCGGGCATGGGGTGCATCCATCAACAAGGCCATCACCGAGGGCTCGTCGTCGATGCCGCGCAGTGAACGCAACGATGGATCGATGTAGCAGCCCGTCACGTGCGCATTGAACATCGCGGCAATGTCCACGCCGGCGAAAGCCGCGGGGCTCCACGGGCCGGAGGACGTTACCAGTGCCAGCACGTCGTTGTAGCCCTTTCGTGGCCGAGCCATGGGGTCTACTTCGTAGATCGGCAGGCGGCTCTCGGTCGTGCTCATAAAGCCTCCGGCGTTTCAGCCCAAGTCCAGGCTGTGAACGACCTGCGTGCTGTCATCGGGATTCACTCGGCGCGAGAACCCAAGGTAGCTGGCAAGATCGCGCATCGCCTGATTTTCCGATGCGTCGATCGAGAACATCTGCCGGAAGCCTTTCCGTCGGGCAACGTCGATGAGGTGGCGCATCAGCAACACGCCCAGGCCCCGGCTCTGCCAATCGTCGGCAACCGTCACGGCACATTCGCATCGCTTGCCGTCGCCGGTGGCGCTGTAGCGACTCACGCCGATCTCGCGAAGCACGCCGTTGTCGTGGATCAGTGCCACGAAGGCCATCTGGCTCTCGTAGTCGATATCCATCAGTTGATCGAGCGTCCTCGGCGCCAGATGCTGGAAATCGCCCAGGAAACGCATGCGCCGGGACTTGTGCGACAGGCGTTCGATGAACTCGATCTCCCGTGCCCTGTCCTGTGCGCTCAGCGGGCGAATCAGTACGGGCGTTCCATCGCGCAGGGGTTCGATCCAGTGATCTCCCTCCAGTGCGTCCAGAAACGGAAGGAACGGTTTGGCGAGATCCGCAGTGTGGGTGGTTGAAGACATGGTGGCTACCTTGATGATTCGGGCCTCCCTCCTCTTCCGGCGGACAGGACGGCCGTGACGTCGTTGGCTTCCAGCGCGGATCCTTTTTAGATCGCGTGCCCGCTGGTGGAATTGATGACGATCAATTCCATGGCCACATGCGAGCGCCGCCACGCCGGGGAAGGACAGGCCGGGAAGTTGACCATCGTCAAAACGGCGTGCCGCAGGAGGCGCATGTTTGCCTTGTGGCCGCCGGCCCGTCCACGGACAGGCGCCCTCTTCCTAAGGCATTCCCGTGCCGAACTCGTTCCCATGGAGCACCGTCATGTTCAAGCGCATTCTCTTGCCCACCGATGGCTCGGAACTCTCCCTCCGGGCCGTAGACATCGGCATACAGCTGGCCAAGCAACTGGGCGCGGAAGTGTTTGCCTTCCACGCCATGGAGCCATTCGAGACCGTGCCGTATTTCACCGAGATGATGATCTTCCCCGAGGACGCCTACGAGAGGGAGGTCAATGAGCGGGCGCAGTACTATCTGGAAGAGATCAAGCAGCGTGCCGATGCGGCGAAGGTGCCGTGGAATGGCCGGCACGAATATGCCCACCGCCCCTACGAAGCGATCATGAATATCGCGCATGAGCAGAAATGCGATCTGATCGTCATGGGCTCGCACGGCCGCAAGGGCATCGACAAGCTCCTGCTTGGCAGCCAGACCAACAAGCTGTTGTTGAGCACCGATATTCCAGTACTCGTTTGCCAGTGACAAAGGCTACGGAACAAGGACCGCGGCGCCCTGCAGATGGCCGCGCCGCAGGTCTTCCAATGCCTTGTTCGCATCATTCAGTGCGTACCTGCGTACATGTACCTTGACCTTGGCGCGGGCGGCCAAGGCAAGAAATGCCCTTCCATCGTCACGCGTCAGGTTCGCCACGGAGAGCAGGCGCCTTTCTTCCCATAACCATGCATAGGGGAAGCTCGGGATATCGGACATGTGGATGCCGCCGCAGACGACCGAACCGCCCTTCCTCACCGTGCGCAAGGCGAGCGGCACCAGTTCGCCGGCAGGTGCGAAGATCAGCGCCGCGTCGAGGGGAAATGGCGGCGGCGACAGGGACGAGCCCGCCCACACGGCGCCCAACGACATCGCGAATTGCTGCGCCGCCTGATCTCCTTCGCGAGTGAACGCGCAAACGTCCTTTCCCTGGAACGTCGCCACCTGTATCAGCAGGTGCGCCGCTGCGCCAAAGCCATACAGCCCGATCCGTTCGCACTCGCCAGCCAGCGACAGCGCACGCCCGCCGATCAGGCCGGCGCAGAGCAGCGGCGCAGCCTCCGCGGCATCTGGGTAATCCTCTTCGGGCAACGGCAGACAGAATGCCGCGTCGGCCACGACATGGCTGGCATAACCGCCATCCCGGTTGCAGCCGGTGAGAACCGGCGTATCGCAGAGATTCTCCCTGCCTTGCAGGCAGTAATGGCAATGCCCGCAACTGCGGCCAAGCCAGGGTACGCCCACCTGCTCGCCCACGGCTGGAGACGACACGCCCGGCCCGGCCGCGTCGACGATGCCGACCACCTCATGACCAGGAACCACGGGATACCGTGCTTGCGGCAGCTCGCCATCAAGCAGGTGCAGGTCAGTGCGGCACACGCCGCACGCCCTCACCTCGATGCGCACCTGGCCAGGCCCCGGTAACGGCGCAGGCTCATCGACCTCCACCAAGGCGTGCCCGGGCGCGGAAAGTCGCATCGCTTTCATCGGAGCCTCCCATCACAGGATGAACATGCCCATCACGGCCAGGGCCATCATGGCCGTGGCGCCCCAGCCAAGCCAACGCAACCAGCCACTGACGACAAAGCGCGACATGGCGCTCGGCAGGCAGGCAACCCACATGATCGCCACCATGAGCGGCACGGATATCACGCCATTGATAACGGCCGCCCATAACAGCAGGCGAATCGGGTTGATAGGCGAGCAGCTCAAGGCTATGCCGATGAGCATGGCCATGCTGATGATGAAATAGAAAAGCTTGGCGCTGCCCGGCCTGTCGTTGAGGCTCGATCGCTTCCCGTTAGCCTCGGCCATGGCATATGCCGCCGATCCGGCCAGCACCGGCAAGGCCAGCATGCCCGTGCCGATGATGCCGACGGCAAACAGCAGCGAGGCGAACCGGCCAGCGATGGGCTCAAGCGCCTGCGCAGCTTCGGCGGGCGTCCGCACTTCGGTGACGCCATGCGCGTGCAGCACGGCGGCGCCCGTCAGAATGATGAAGAAGGCCACCAGGTTCGAATAAGTCATGCCGAACACCGTGTCGAAACGTATGCGCTCGAACGCGGCGAACGCCTGGCTCGGAGCTACGCTGAGGGGTTCGTCCCCAGGCGATATTTCCTCCTCCTCCACTTCCTCGGAGGCCTGCCAGAAGAAAAGGTACGGACTGATGGTGGTGCCAAAGACGCCGACCACCACAATCAGGTAACTCCGGCTCCACGGTCCCGCAGGCCAAAGATGCGCGAGCGCCTCGCGCCAGGGCACATGCACGACGAAGGCCGTGACCACGTATGCCAGCAAGCTCAAGGTGAGCCACTTCAGGAAAGGCGCATACCGGCCAAACGGCACCCACACCTCAAGGCCAAGCGAACACAGCGAAAGGAAAACCGCATAGAACCAGGCGGGACCGCCCAGCACGAGCCGCGCGGCAGCGCCCATGGCGCCCACGTCCGCAGCCAGGTTGATCACATTGGCCACCAGCAGCAGCGCGACCACCACGAGGACGAGCGGTTGCGGCATGTGCAGGCGCATGTTGGCTGCCAGCCCCCTCCCCGTCACTCGGCCGACATGGGCGCAGACCATCTGGATGCCGATCATGAAAGGCAAGGTCAGCACGGCCGTCCAGAGCATCGCGTAGCCCCAAAGGGCTCCGGCCTGGGTGTAAGTGGCGATGCCGCTGGGGTCGTCGTCGGCCGCGCCGGTGATCAATCCCGCGCCCAGCCGGCGCACGCCCACCGACTGCACTGGCCTGAGTGGCGCATCGATCCGTTCAAGTGACATGAGGAACCTCCCGGCAACCACGCGAAGCATTTCAGAGCGGCCGTTGGCGCTATTGATCGCCGTCAACGCACGGCCGAATAGGCCGCGCATTTCCTGCGTGAAGGGATTCAGGCAACGTGCAACCCGAAGAGACTCGCCGCGCCACATCGACATCGCCATTGACGCCCGTCAATAGCCGCCGGCCATGCGCCTCTATCTTTCCCCATACGCCAGACAATCACCGCAGGAGCGGCCGGGAGGAGAAACATGTCTACCGCATGGATCCTGGTAAGCGACGCCGCACGCGCACGCCTTTTCGAAACCATCGCCGACGATGCAAGCATCGTGGAGATCGCGTGTTACACAAACCCCGGGCTGCGTGGGGCGACCAACCTGAGCAGCACGGGCCGCACCGTGCCACGCACGCAGGACAGCACTGGCCCGGCCCGCCACATCATCGAGCCGCACACCAGCCATCGCGACAAGGAAACGCAGGCGTTCGCGCATACCCTGGTGGTGCACCTGCTCGAAGCGCACTCGCATCATCGCTACGACCGCTTGTTCCTGGTGGCGCCACCGCATTTTCTGGGAGTGCTGCGCGAACATCTGCGCCATGCGCCAAGCGCCGGACTTGCTGGCGAGTTGCCCAAGGACATGGTCGCGCTCCCGCCCGCGGAGTTGCTTGCGCAACTCAAGGCTCATTTCCCACTGCGCCGTGGCGACTCCAGGCCTGCGCGTGCCTCCTGATGTCGCCCTGACGATGGTGCGGCTTGCGGTTCGCTGACAGGCTGCTCGCGCCTGCTCCCTCGGCCACCTTGCCGGGTGATTTCCCTCACCGTGCCGGTGTATCTTCAAACCATCGGGCATGCAGCAGCGGACCCGGTCGAAGACAGCGCCTGGGGTGGGTGGCCTATGGGGAAGCCAGCGTCCATGAACGGCCCCTCGAGGTCAGCCGAGGCGGCCTTGCCGCATGTGCTCGTCGTGGACGACGACGTGGAGATCGCCGCCATGCTCCGCCGATACCTGACGCCCCAGGGGTTTCGGATAAGCACCGCCGCGAACGGCGACGAACTTCGCGAGGTGCTGCGCGCCGGCAAGGTCGACCTGATCCTGCTCGATCTCGGGTTGCCGGGCGAGGATGGGCTGGAACTTACACGCTATCTTCACTCCCATTGGCACGGTCCCGTCATCATCGTCTCGGGACGCGGCGAGTCGGTCGATCGCGTCGTGGGCCTTGAGCTGGGCGCCGATGACTACGTCACCAAACCGTTCGACCTTCGCGAGCTGCTGGCCCGCGTTCGCAGCGTTCTACGCCGCTCGGCGCATGGGCGGGAAAACGCCGGTGCAGCAAACCACGCCATCCTGGCATTTCGCGATTACCGGCTCGACACGGCATCGCACGCTTTGCGCACAGCCGATGGCGAAGAGGTTCCACTCACCAGCGGCGAATACGATCTGCTCAAGCTGTTCCTGGAGCATCCGCAGAAAGTGCTGTCGCGCAATGACATCATGACGCATATTCACGGCCGCGATGCCGGGCCGTTCGACCGTGCCATCGACGTGCAGATCGGCCGCCTGCGCCGCAAGATAGAAACCGACCCCGCACAGCCGAGCCTGCTCAAGGCCGTTCGCGGTTCCGGCTACATGTTCGCCGAACGGGTTCGCCGGGAATGACGCTGCCGCCATCATCGGCCGGCAACGCCGCGCTGTTCCGCGCGCTGTTCGATACCGCGCCTGACGCCATGATCGTGGTCGACCAGGACGGGCGCATCGTGCTGGCCAACCCGCAGGCGGAGCGCATGTTCGGCTATGGCCCGCACGAACTGCATGGCCTTCCCGTGGAAACCTTGCTGCCGGAAAGAGTGCGCCACGCGCACCAATCCCATCGCTCCAGCTATATGGCCAACCCCAGGGTGCGCCCCATGGGGGCAGGCTACGAGCTGACCGGGGTCAGGCGCACAGGCCAGTCGTTTCCGGTGGAGATTGGGTTGAGCCCCATCGCCACCGACGGCGACGCCCTGTATGCCGCGTCGATTCGCGACATCTCCGAGACGCAACGCGCGCGCCAGGCCCTGGTGCGCGCCCGCTACGACGCAGCCGTTGGTCAGGTGAGCCGCTTGCTGCTGGAATCGCCGAGCTACGAGAAGGCCGTGGACAACATGCCCTCCCTCGTGGCGTCGACACTGAAGGCCGCGGCAGTCGCCATTTTTTTCCGCGATGCCCACGCGCGTGCCTGGAACTGCCGTGGCGCGAGCGGCATCGAACCGGCATTGCAGCGAGCACTCTGCAGGGAGCTGTCGGACGCCGGCTGGGCCGGTACCGACATGCGGCTGGAATTTGACGGTAGCAATTCGCCCCCGCCTGACGGATTCGAGCGCGTGCGCGAATTGCTCATCGATGCCCGCTTCATGGGCGCAGCGCTGGCGCCGCTGCCGGATCGCTACGAACCCATGGGATTGCTGCTGGTGCTTTCGCGGGAGCGTGATGGATTCGACCACGACAAGATGCATTTTCTGCAATCGGTCGCGAACATCCTGGCGGCGGCCGCACAGCGCAGCCGGAGCGAAGAGCAGCTGGCTCATGCGCAACGGCTTGACGCCATCGGCCAGCTCACCGGCGGCATTGCGCACGACTTCAATAATCTGCTCACCATCATCTCCGGGAATCTTCAGCTTCTGGCCGCCAATCCACCCGACGATGCACTTTCACTGGAAGCCATGGAAAGCGCCGCGCGCGCCGCCGACCGCTGCGCAGTACTCACCAGCAAGCTGCTCCTGTTCGCGAGCCGGCGGCACCTCAAGCCTCAGGCGGTGCAACCGGCCCGCCTTCTTTCGGATCTGCACGAAATGCTTTCCCGCGCGCTCGGCGAGCGCATCGCGATACACATGGAATGTCCGGACGGCCTGCCGGCCATCGACGTGGACCCCTCGGAGTTCGACACAGCACTGGTGAACCTGGCCGTCAACGCACGGGATTCCATGCCGCGTGGCGGCCGGCTCGATATCACCGTGCGACTGGAAAGCGCGGACGAGCCATCATCCACCGGCTACATCGTGTTCCATGTCCAGGACACCGGCATGGGCATGGCGCCCGAGGTGCTGGCGCATGCGCTCGAGCCCTTCTTCACCACCAAGGAGGCCGGCAAGGGAAGCGGGCTCGGCCTCAGCATGGTCTATGGGTTCGTGAAGCAGTCGGGCGGACGCATGAGCATCGACAGCCAGCTGGGCTATGGCACGCAGGTCGAGCTGTGGTTTCCGGTTGCGACGGAGATGCCCTTGGCGCGACCCGAGGTGGACGTCGTTGCACCGCGCGTGGGTAGCGGCACCATTCTGGTCGTCGAGGACGAGCCCGAGGTACGCAGGATCGCCTTGGCCTTTCTGCGCTCGCTGGGTTACGCCACGCTCGAGGCCGAAGGCGCCGAGCAAGCCTTTACGTTGCTTCGCGAGCACGCCGACATCGACCTGTTGTTCTCGGACATCGTGCTCGGCGGCGGCATGACCGGCGTCGAGCTGGCCGAGTCAGCGCGCCGCTTGTGGCCGCGGTTGCCTGTACTGCTGACCTCGGGATACGAGCGCCGCGCACCGGACGTCAAGGAGGCCGCGCTCAAGCAGTTCTCCCTGCTGCCCAAGCCCTACCGCAAGGAGGATCTTGCCGATGCCGTATATCAGGCGATCCACGGCGACCGGCGACATCCGCCCGGCCACTGACGCTCAGGCGAGCTGGCCTGCCATGCTGCGCAGCGCGCCTTCGTCAAGCACTTCCACCTCGCGTCGCGCAACGGCGATCAGGCGCATGTCGTGCAGCTTGGCAAGTACGCGGCACACGGTTTCATTGGTGAGCGCCAGAAAACTTGCCATGTCGGCGCGGCGCATGCGCAGCATGAAATGCCTGGCACTGAAACCCAGCGTGGCGCAGCGACGCCCTTCCGCGACCAGGAAGGCCGCCACGCGCTGCTCCGCGTTCAACGTGCCGATGGTGAGCATCCATGCATGGTCCGCGCGAATTTCCCGCGCCAACGCAGCGGCGAGCCGTGCGTTGAGCTCCGGCATGTCACGGCAGGCCTGCAACATGGCGGGGTAAGGCAGCTCCCACGCCTCACCGCTCTCCAGCGATACGGCGCCGCACGCGTAGGCTGGCAGGCCTATCGAATCCGTACCGAGGAAATCTCCCTTGCCGCGAAAGCCGGTGACCTGATCGCGGCCGTCGTCGGACAGCTCGACCAGCTTCACAAAACCTGCGTGCACCAGGAACAGGGACTTGAACGGCTGCCCTGCATGGTAGACCGGCTGCCCCGCGGCAAGCTTGTGTCGCAGCACCGGCACATGGCGACGAAGTTCGTCGACGTCGATAACCCCTGCCCCGTCCTGCGCGAATCGTGGCGCGCCGCGGGCAGGTACCGAAAAGGAATCATGGGAACCCAAGCGCATGTTCATGGCGACACCCCGTTGATCGCGACATCCCGCTTCTGAGCGTGACCCTACGCGCGCCTTGTCACAGGCCGACAACGGCCGTGCAACGGTTTGTAACAGTGCGTAACAGCAGGTGGCGGCACCAATGAATTGACGCAACTCAATACAGGGTTTCGCGGCCACCCGAGACTGATGACCCATCAGGGAAGTCACGCCACACGCCATGAGCCCCACATCGCCCTTCATCGATATCGCCGCTGTCGAAGGCTGGGACACCTGGTTCCGCTGGCGCGAACAGCGCGAACTGCGGGATGTGTCCATCCAGGACACGTGGGCGCGCGTGGTACACGTTATCGCCGGACCGAAGGGCCGCGCCGCCACCAATGACATGGAGCGCCGCCTCGGCGATGCCTTGGCGACCTGGCGCCTCCTGCCGGACGAACGCGTACTCTCCACCGCCGGGACGGACCGTGAGACATGGCCGGCCAACGAGCTGGTGGCCGTTCTCAACATGGCGCAGCTCGTGAACGACCCGGGCCTGCCTTCCGCGCATGTCGACATGCAAGCCGTTGAATCGACCGCCGCGCTGGCGGTCGAAATGCTGGACAACGCGGCGGAAAAGGCACGCTGGTCACCCGGCAGCCCGGGCATGCATCTTCGCATTGGCCTGATCGGCCTTGCCGATGCGTTCCTTCTGCTGGGCATCGCCTACGGCAGCCCGGCGGCATCCCGCTTGGCCCACGACATATCCCAGCGCCTGGCCGCCGGCAGTCTATCCGCAAGCATCCGCCTTGCCCGGGACCGCGGCCCTCGATGCCAGATTTCGCGGCGACTGCCCGTTGCCTACAAGCTCAGGGAGCTTTCGCCCTCGCTGGCCACGGATGCCATACGCCACGGACTTCGCCAGTCCAGGCTCACCGCCATTACCTCCCAGCCGCATCTCGCGCAGTTGGCCAACCATGTGGCCAACGCCGTCGATCCCTTGCCGGTGGCGCAACGCCTTCGTTCTTTCGACGAATCACGCATGGCAGGCATGGCTGGCTCGCAAGGCTACGCCATGGAGTGGTACCGCCGACACGGCACCAGCCCTGCGCGGATGGATGCGTTGCTGCAGCACGCGAGCGCCAATGCCTACGCGCAGATCGCGTTGCGGTCCTCCATGCAAATGTGGATAGACGAGCCCATCCTCTATCCGCTCAGCCATCACGGGCGTGAAAACGCCCTTGCCAACGCGGACGGGTTTCGTGGCTAGCGACCGTCGCTTCGTTTGATCCCCGTCAATAACGCCGCTGGCCGTGGCGTGATGCTGAAGACGTCGCCCTTCGCGAGGATGCAACGATGACACCGCCACGTGCCAGGCCGCCTTTTTCTCCACGTTCACCATCACCGGCCGCTTACGAGAAGCCGGAAACGAACGTGGCCGCCCTCGGAATGCAACTTGCCGGAGCCTGGGCAGAGGACGCGAAACGCCTGCAGGAAAGCCTGCTCGGCTTCTTCAACCGAAGGATGGAAAAAGACATACAGAGTCTTTGCAGCCTCGCGCAATGCCCAAGCCCGGGCGCGCTGCTCGATCTGATGGCGAACGCCTGGGGCAGCTTGATAGTGGACTACGCGGAGTTCGTCCAAAGCGGCCTTTGCTGGATCGGGGACTCCTTGCAGCACAACCTGGACGAGATGGCGACAGCCGGCGGCCAGGCTTTTCCGTGGCAGGCCAGCGTGGCCTGGACGCCAAGAGCAATGACCTAGCTTCAACCCATGAAAACACCGGATGAGCGGCCGCGATCATTCGCTCACGGTTGCCAACAGGAGGTCACATGACCGCCCTTCCCACGCCCAGGAAAAAACCTAGCCAGCCGCGCCTTGCCTTCTCCACCACCTCCGCGGTACTTGCCGTCATCGCAACGGCGAGTTCGCTGGCCCTGGTGCATGACTGGGGAAAGAGTGCCATTCCCCTTGTGGAATGGGTTTGCGGAAGCAGCGCGGTGCTGCTCCTTCTCAGCATCATCGCCGACTCCCGCCGCCCGTGAGTCGCCACGCCAGGAGTGCCTCATGTTCAAGCGCATACTGCTTCCCATCGATGGCAGCGAGCAGTCGCTGCGCGCCGCATCGACCGGCATTGCGTTGGCGGCCCAAGGTGAACATCAGGCCTTCGGGCTGGAGGTGCTGTGTCCGACGCCGTCCATCACGCTCGTCGCCGATGCCATCGTCCATGACAGCTCGAACCACACGGATCGCGCGATACGAAAGGCGCACGACGACCTCGCGGAAGTCGCCGGCATGGCTCGGGACGCTGAGGTCGCCTTTGCAGACATCTATGTCTTCGATCAACGGCCTTACACCGCCATCATCGCCGCCGCCCACAGCGCCGGGTGCGACCTGATCGTCATCGGAGCAGGCGAATACGCCCGTGGGCGCGGCGCGCAACTGAGCCGGGAGGTGTCGCTGCTGGTCAACAGCGCGGAAATGCCCGTACTTGTCTGTCCATGAACCACAGTGGGTTGCCCTAATACCGTCGCGACAAGTTCACAAGGCCGCCAGCATGGCATTTGACATCCTTTACCGTTGTCACGGCGCCGCCAGGGAAGTGACCGGCTCCTGCCACCATATCGAATGCAACGGTCGGAACGTGCTGATCGACTGCGGCCTGTTCCAGGGCGGCGCCGATGCGGAGCGTGCCAATGCCGAACCTTTCGCCTTCGATCCCGCTTGCATCCATGCGCTGCTGTTGACGCACGCGCACCTGGACCATTGCGGCCGGCTTCCGCTGCTTGTCCGCCAGGGCTTCCGGGGCCGCATCCATGCCACGTCCGCCACCATCGATCTTGCGCGCATCGTGCTGCTGGATGCCGCCGGCCTGCAGGAAGAGGATGCACGCCGCGCCCAGCGACGTGGACGCCGCCGTGGGCAGGAGGATGCGCAGCCTCTCTTTACCCTGGACGACGTGTTCCGGACGATGGACTACTTCTCGCCCGTCGCCTACGAAAAGTGCTTCGACCTAACGCCGGGCATCCGGGCCCGCTTTCTGGACGCCGGGCACATTCTTGGCTCCGCCTCCATCCTGCTGGAGATTCTCGGCGGCGAAAGGAAGGTCGATATCCTGTTCTCGGGTGATCTTGGCAACCCCGGCCATCCACTGTTGCGCAACGCCAAACCTGCGCCGCCCTCGGATTATGTGGTGATGGAGACGACCTATGGCGATCGCGCCCATCGTCCCCAGGAGAAGTCCATAGCGGAGTTCTACGACGCAATATCGACCACGCTTCGCCGCGAGGGCAACGTGATCATTCCGACCTTTGCCCTGGAGCGTGCGCAGGAGGTGCTCTATCAAATCAAACGGGGACGCGCCGATGGCCACTTGCCACCGCGCATGTCCGTATTTCTCGATTCGCCCATGGCCATTTCGGCCACGGATATCTTTCGCAGGCACCCCGAATGTTTCGGCAGCGAATTTCTTGCCTCCCTGCGCGACGAGGATCCTTTTGGCATGCCGGGCCTGCATTTCACGCGGGATGTCGCCGACTCCATGGCCATCAACCAGATCGCGGGCGGCGCGGTCATTCTCGCCGGCTCCGGCATGTGCACCGGCGGCCGCGTACGCCACCACCTGAAGCACAATCTATGGAACGAAAAGAACGGCGTCATCTTCGTGGGCTACGCCGCTGAAGGAACGCTGGCCCGACGAATCATCGATGGCGCACGCGAAGTACGCATCTTCGACGAACCCATCCATGTGCGATCCAGCATATGGACGATCAACGGCTTCTCCGCCCATGCCGATCAACACGCCTTGCTCGATTGGCTGGGAACCTCTCCCCGACGCCAGGTACTGCTCGTGCATGGCGAATACGCGCGGGGCATGCGCGGCATGGCCGATCAGCTGCTGGAACGCGGTATTCCCCACTATCTGCCTGCCAAGGGCCAGGCCATCAGGCTGACCTGAAATACGCGCTGCGTCTTGCCAGCACCGCTTCAAGTTGACAGCCATCAACATGGGAAACCCTTGCGGCGCGCAAGATTCATTCAACGCTTCGGGAGGACGCCATGAACCGACTGACTGGAAAGGTGGCCGTGGTGACCGGCGGCTCGCTGGGCATCGGCGCGGCATGCGCCACGCGTCTGCTTCAGGAAGGCGCCAAGGTGGCGATCGTGGACGTGAAGGACAGCGAAGGGAAACAGTTGGCCAATCAGCTTGGCAAGGGCACCCGCTATTATCACGCCGACACCTCCTCCGAGCATGACGTCAGGCAGGCCGTGGCCGATGTGCTTCGCGACTTTGGCCGCATCGATGTGCTGGTCAACAATGCCGGCATTTCGGGAGCCAACAAGCCGACTCACGAAATCACCGAGGACGAGTGGGATCGCGTCCAGGCGATCAACGTCAAGGGCGTCTTCTTCTTTACCAAGCACGTGTACCACGTCATGCGCGCGGGCGGCGGCGGAAGCATCATCAACTTGTCGTCCATCTACGGGCTGGTCGGCGCACCGGATATTCCGCCGTACCACGCATCCAAGGGTGCCGTGCGCCTGATGTCCAAGGTGGACGCCCTGCTCTACGCCCGTGACGGCATCCGCGTGAATTCCATCCACCCTGGCTTCATCTGGACGCCGATGGTCGAGCACTTCGCCAGCGCACTTGGCGGCGAGCTGGTCGACCGGCGCAAGGAGCTGGACAGCCTTCATCCGCTGGGCCACATCGGCGAGCCGGACGACATCGCCTGGGCGGTGGTCTACCTCGCCTCCGACGAGGCCAAGTTCGTCACCGGAAGCGAGCTGGTCGTCGATGGCGGCTACAGCTGCCGTTGACGCGCGCGACGCTGCGCCGCCTTCGCTCACACCGGGTACGTCATGAAGAGAACAGCCGCGCTATTGATCGCCATGGCAACGCTCGCCACCGTGCTTGCGGGCTGCGTCGGCCACCACCTGAGCAGGGATACGCAAAAAACCGTGCGGATGACCTATGTCCATGTGGCCAACGTCTACCAGCTTGCGACCGCCGATGGCGCGCTGTCGCCACGGGGCAAGGATGACCGCGGATTCTGGGCGGTCTTTGACATCTGTTCGCTCTATATGCGCGGCATGAGCCTCAAGGGCTTCACTTTCGACGTGCAGGACTTCCACGTCATCGTGGGCGACCAGCGCTACGACGCGAGCCGCTCCTATCGGGTGCTCACCACCTTCGCTGGCGAGGTGGACGCGCAGGACGATCCCGCCCGCCGCCTCATTGCCGACCGCCTCGGGCTGGCGCCCGAGCAGCAATACTTTCCCAAGGAACCCTACCCCGCACTCGCCTATCGCCTGGTGGTCGCCATACCCGAATGGCCCGAAGCCTATCTGGGGGAACCGATGACACTCGGGCATTCGGACCCCGAGGTCACGCTGATCAACGTATCCGAAAGGCCTCCGCGGGAGTGGCAGCAGTACGACCGTTTCAGCTCGGGGCCGCTTGTGAGCACTTGTCCCAGGCAAACCCTTCCCGCGCAAAAGAGCGCCTCCGTGCAGCCTTAGGTCCTGCCGGCGAGCCGCACCGCATGCCGGGCCATGGCGAGGTTCTCCTGGGCGGGAAGCACGCGCGTCACCAGTGACGGAAAGCAAGGGCGAAGAAGCTGGATGATCCTGTCGCGCATGGACGTATCGTGTTCACCGATACCGCCGGTGAATACCAACAGGTCCATGCCTCCCAGCACGATGGCCAGCCCTGCTGCGTGCCGTGCCACCGACAGCGCGAACTGCTCCAGCGCCAGCCGTGCCATCGGGTGCCCTAGCATGGCGGACAGCTCGCGTGCATCGGCGCTCACGCCGGAAATGCCCTTTAAACCGCAGCGATGCTCCAGCAGGTCATCGAGCTCCGATGGACTGCAATGTCCCTGCCGCAGCAGGAACAACAGCACGCCGGGATCGATGTCGCCCGTCCGCGTGCCCATGATGATGCCGCCGGTGGGCGTCATGCCCATGGTGGTATCCACGGATCGGCCATCGCGCACGGCGGTGAGGCTCGCGCCGCTTCCCAGATGCGCAATCACCAGGCGCGCCGGCGGCGTGCCGAGCTGGGCGAGTATCGATTCGCACGACAGCCCGTGAAAGCCGAACCGCTCCACGCCACGTTCGCGCCACTCGCCCGGCACGGGCAGCACGCGGACAAGCTCAGGCAGCGGGTAGTGAAAGGCCGTATCGAAACAGGCCACCTGCGTGGCGCTTGGAAAAACCCGCATGGCGTCATGGATCCACATCAGCGCGGCGGGCACATGCAGGGGCGCGAAGCTCGCCGCTTGCTGGATCTTCTTCAGGACAGCACCGTCGATCAGGCAGTGCTCGCGCAGGCCGGGGCCGCCGTGCACCACCCGATGCACGACGACATCGATTGTTCCTTCGGAAGCCAACCCGGCGAGCGTACCCAGCGCCTCGTCACAACCGCCACCGCCGAAGGAGAGTTCGCCTTCGCCGGCGATGCCGTGGTAGCGGATGCGCCGGGCCTTCAGATCCACCTCGCCCTCTACCGTTGGCGCCGCGGCCATGCCGCTGGAACGATAGATGCCGAACTTGAGCGACGACGAGCCGACGTTGAGCGCAAGGATGTTCATGCTGCGCGCCACTGCCAGTCGCTTATCTCCGGCAGGTCGACGCCATGCTCGCTGACGTGGAGGCGGTGCCGCTCGATCTGGCTGGAGTAGCGTTGCTCCGCCTCCGCCCGTAGGTGTGCGAGCTTGGGCACGCGGTTGACGACATCCAGCGCCAGCTGGAAGCGGTCGAGGTGGTTGAGCACCATCATGTCGAACGGCGTGGTGGTGGTCCCCTCCTCCTGATAGCCGCGCACATGGATGTTGTCGTGATTGCGCCGGCGATAGGTGAGCCGGTGGATGATGCCCGGGTAGCCGTGGAACGCGAAGATCACCGGCCGGTCGCGGGTGAACAGGCGGTCGAACTCGTCATCGCCCATGCCATGCGGATGTTCGTCGGCGGCCTGCAGGGCTAGCAGGTCGACTACGTTGACCACGCGAATGCGCAGGTCGGGCACGGCATCGCGCAGCAACATCACGGCCGCAAGTGTTTCCACCGTCGGTGAATCGCCGGCGCAGACCATGACGACATCCGGGTCTTCATCGCCCCGCCCTGCCCAATGCCAGATGCCCGCGCCGGCCGTGCAATGGGCCACGGCCGCCTCGATGTCCAGCCACTGCCAGTCGGGTTGCTTGCCGGAGATGATCAGGTTCACGTAGTGGCGGCTGCGCAGGCAGTGATCCGTCACGGACAACAGGCAGTTGCCGTCCGGCGGCAGGTAGATGCGCACGATCTCGGCTTTCTTGTTCGCCACCACATCGATAAACCCCGGATCCTGATGCGAGAACCCGTTGTGGTCCTGGTGCCATACATGCGAGCTGAGCAGATAGTTCAGCGACGCAATGGGCGGACGCCACGCCAGGTTGCGCGACACCTTCAGCCATTTCGCGTGCTGGTTGAACATCGAGTCGACGATGTGGATAAAGGCCTCGTAGCAATTGAACAGGCCGTGCCGGCCGGTGAGCAGATAGCCCTCCAGCCAGCCCTGGCACTGGTGCTCGCTGAGCATCTCCATCACGCGTCCGTCCGGCGCGAGGTTCATGTCGGTATCCAGCGTCTCACCCATCCATGCCTTGGGCGACACCTCGTAGACGGCGTCGAGACGATTGGACGCGGTTTCGTCCGGCCCGAACAGGCGGAAGTTCGCCTGCTCGCTGTTGGACAGCATCAGGTCGCGCAACCACTTGCCGAGGTTGCGTGTCGCCTCGGCCTTGAGCGTGCCGTGTCCCTCGAAACGGAATGCGTGCGCGCGAAAGTCCGGCATATGCAACGGCTTCAGCAGCAGGCCGCCATTGGCATGGGGGTTGGCGCTCATGCGCATGCGGCCCGTGGGCGCCAGCTCGGCCAGTTCCGGCGCCAGCGCGCCATTGCCATCGAACAGCTCCTGCGGCTTATAGCTGCGCATCCATTGTTCGAGTATCGCGAGGTGGCCCGGCTTGCCCAGATCCGACAGCGGCACCTGGTGCGCTCGCCACGTTCCTTCGACAGGCAGGCCATCGACGAAGGCGGGCCCGGTCCAACCCTTGGGCGAGCGAAGCACGATCATGGGCCAGCGAGGCCGCTCGACCTTGCCGGCCCCGGCCTTGCGGGCCCGCGCCTTGATGCGCCGGATGCGCGCCACGCAGGTATCCAGCGCCTGGGCAAAGGCCATGTGCATGGCCTGCGGGTCGCTGCCCTCGACAAAGATCGGGTCATATCCGTACCCCTGCATCAGGTACTTCAGTTCGCGGTCGCCGATGCGTGCGAGCACGGTGGGGTTGGCGATCTTGTAGCCGTTCAGATGGAGGATCGGCAGCACCGCGCCGTCGCGCACGGGATTGAGAAACTTGTTGGAGTGCCAGCTGGTGGCGAGTGGGCCGGTTTCCGCTTCGCCATCGCCCACGATGCAGGTCACGATGAGGTCCGGATTGTCGAACGCAGCGCCGTAGGCATGCGATAGCGAATAGCCCAGTTCGCCGCCCTCGTGAATCGAGCCGGGAGTTTCCGGCGAAACATGGCTGGGTACGCCATAAGGCCAGGAGAACTGGCGAAACAGCTGGCGAAGGCCATCGCGATCGCGGCCGATGTGCGGATAGGTCTCGGTATAGGAGCCTTCGAGATAGCTGTTCGCCACCAGTCCCGGCCCGCCGTGCCCGGGACCGATCACGTAGATCATGTCCAGCCGGTGCTGCTTGATGATGCGGTTCAGGTGCACGTAAATGAAGTTCAACCCCGCCGTGGTGCCCCAGTGCCCGAGCAGGCGCTTCTTGACGTGATCCAGGCTCAGCGGCTCTTCCAGCAAGGGGTTGTCGCGCAGGTAGATCTGGCCGACGGTCAGGTAATTGGCCGCATCCCAGTAGCGCTGCATCCTGCCCAGAAGATCGGTATCGAGTGGCGGCATGGTGAACGTCCCGTGCTGGAAATAGAAGGGATCTTGCGCGACTGCGCGTGCACGGTTCGTGCTTGCGGCACCGCGCTATGGAAGCGAGGCCAGGTACGCCGCCAGATCGATCATGTCGTCGCTGCCGAGGTCGCCGATCATGCCGTGCATGACCGACGTCCTGCGCACGTCGTGCTGCTTGACCCTCAGCTGATACTGCAGGTACACCGCATGCTGGCCGGCCAGTCGCGGAAAGATGCCGAAACCCTCGGCCCGCACGCCATGGCAGGTCGCACAGGCTGCGCGGTTTTCACTGCCCCGCTCATACAGCGCCTTGCCCCTGGCCATCCGCGCTGGATCACCCGGCACGCCCGGCGGCGCCGGCTGCCGGGCGTAGTAACGCGCCAGCGCCGTTGCCGTCGCTTCGTCCACATCGGCCACCTGTCGCTGCATCACGTTCCGCGCCAACAACTCGCTGCGCTCATGCGTCCTGATATCGAGCATCTCAGCCTTCAGGTAGCTCGCGCGCTGTGCGGCAAGCCGCGGCACCAAGGGGGATGGGCTGTCTCCACCTACGCCATGGCAGCGAGCGCAAACCTGCGAAGCAAGCCCGGCCGAAGACTCATCGCCTGGCGACAGTGTTTGCGCAACCGATGCCAGCGAGATAAGCCAGGTCAGCGCAGCCAGGCACGTTCGAGCAGTGATCCAACGCGTCATCGAGCCCATGCGTAGAGTCCTGACCTGAAAGCCGCGCCTGGCGGACAGCGGCGAGTGGTCGGGCGCAGCCAAACAATAAGCCCGACATCGATTCAAGCCACTGCATGCTGTATCCGGAGCAGTTGCCGGATATTGACCGCGATCAATATCGCCGGTGTAGCCACCAAGAACGTTTCATGGAAAGTTACTCAATGGAAGAGTTCCATAAGCCTTTCATACCTGTGATAACGCGTCTTAATCGCTACCCAAAATCATGGTTTCGTGACGGCAGCACCAATGAGCCAGAAGAGCAAAGATCGATGGCTTTTGTGCATCGGCCTTTCCTTGAAACAGATCCGCGCGTGAAAGCCCACAGAGTCGGCTTATGGACACTCCACCCTCGCTGATCCTGAAGTGTCAGGCTGGAAACCCACGTGACGCCATTGTCTTCAACGAGAGATTGCGGCTCTACAGTAAAGCCATCCTGGTCATAGCGCATGAAATGCATCCTTCTGTTATTGATTGATAGGCAGACAGAACGTATTCCGGCAAGCGCCGCATGTGGGCGCCCGAAATGTAGGCGTACTTGAGTAAGCGCGGGCCTCTGGGGCTGAGCGACCGGTAGCCCGGGCACCCCAGAAGTGAGCGGCGGGTTTATGAGTGCGATGCACCCAATAGACGGCACTGGTCGACCGGCATACCCACATAGGTGTCACTAGGTATCCGATACGAGCGAGCGACCAACTCTAGGGCTTTGTATTCAATCGGTTTTGTCCAGTGACGCTTTTAAAGGTCGCAGACAAGAGCTTCGCTCAAAGGCAAACTCATTGATTGGTCGTGCTCTTGAACAAGCCCTGGGCCGCTCCCGACGCAATGTAGACTCAGCCTAATATCGGGAAGGCCGTGATGCGTAGCTTGGCTCCTGCATAGGGCACCAAGATGATGGATTGCTCGCCCTCATCTGCGGACGGCTCTGCCGCGGCGGGCACAGGCTCAGCAACACCTTCTGACGCTTTCCATGCCGGAACATATCGCCCTCGCACAGTGAGTCTCACCGCGGCTGAAGCACCCGCGAACGGTATTTCACCGACGGCGTGCTCACTGACGTCGACTGACGTATCCGGCTTGATGCCGATATTCCAGCGCGAGCCAGGATAGACCTGCCAGTCGTTGGTCGGTCCGCGCTTACGCCAGATGACCCAGTTCTCATTAATCGGCAATGCGTACACCAGCGATCCACGACTGAAACTCAGCGCGCCGTTATAGCCAGATTCGATCTTCACTTCGGCTGTGAACACCATCTCGACGGTATCACCTGCCTCCCATCTGCGTTCGATCGTCGTGAAGCCCGCCGTTACTTCTACTGGCATTCCGTTGACTGCGATCCGCGTGCCTTTCGACCAGCCAGGTATCCGCAGCTGTAGGGGGAATGTGATCGCATGGTGCGGCCGAATCGTCATGCTTACCGATTGCCGAAACGGATAGTCACTGACCTGTTCAATGATGACGGGTACTGAACGAACTACGGTCGTCACGGTGCACGGCGCATAACTCATAGCAGCCAGGCCCTGCTCCGCGGTCGCCATCCACAGGCTGTTGGCGAATTTCGGCCAGCCCTGGTGGAAATTCGCGGTACAGCAGCGAAAATTGGGCTCCAGTCCGAACAGGTTCGATTCCGGCCCATCCGTCGTCCACGGCTGGCGATGAAGGCTGCATTCGACCTGGTTTGGCTGTTGATTGTATTGATGTGCCCACATGTCATCGGTCAGTGCGCCCGGCAGCGCATTGAAGGCAATGCGTTCGAGCCGATCTCCCAGCGCGGCATCGCCGGTGATGGCCAAGGCCACCTCCAGCGAATACATGGTTTCCACCACCGTACACAGTTCCGTACCCTGCGAGGGGCTGCGGCCGGCCAGATGCTCATCAGCGGAAAACATGCCGTTGGGCAACCCGTGATAGGTGTCCAGCATCTGCAGTTGATGCCGAACGGCATCGCGATCTGCTGCACTTCCAGACACGACGGACCATACCGGGGACGCCTTCAGCGCTTGTGCGACGTTGACGCCGTGTACCTGCAGGCCGAGGTCTTGCATGAATGCATCGGAACCACCCGCCTGTTTGCGCAAGGCATCCGCGTCAGTTTTCTGTGTGAATGGAAAACGGGCAAACATACTCTGCCAATCGTAACCCTGCCGTTTGAGCAAGCGCGCAAGCTCGAGCAAGGCAGCGTCGTTCGTTCGCTGGTAAAGCCACAGGATGGAGACAAGCTGGTCCTGCCATCGCATGCGTCCCCAGTCGCGTAAAGGCCGGCCAGGAAGCGCCTGCAGCTGATAGTGAAAATAGCGGGTCATCAACAGAATGACACGGTGATCGCCGGTGAGTTCGTGATACTGCGTCAGCACCTTGAGCATGACCATGCGCGGCCACCAGTCGTCATTGCTTCGTGGGCCGAACATGCCATTTTCCCAGGGATGGTCCAGCGTCCAGTCCATGAAACGCATCGCCTTCGCCTTGAGTTCCGGCGAATCCAGTTGCCATGCCAGCGGCACCAGGCCATCGAGAAAATACGGGCCGTCTTCCCATGACTCCCCGCTGCCGCCAGACCATCCGCTGTCTGGCCCTACGATGGGCCAGAATTCGTCGAGATGACCACTCAGGCCCTTGGCCTGTATCTGCAGCTGCCGCAACAACCAGCCGCTGGCTTTGATTGAGCCGGCCGGAAGGGGCGCAAAAGGCTGTCGCATCAACGGCGCCGAAGGAAACAACGGCGCCTGCTGCGGACGCCCTGCCCTTGTTTCTGCCGTTGACGCCGCAGCAGCCAAGCGTGGACGGAACGTCATCGCGCTCATGGCGCCCGCCAGGGCCATGCCTTGCAGAAACAAGCGGCGGCTCATCGACGACGGCGGAGGCATATGACTACTCCCGGCCTGCGGCAGTCCGTCGAGTGTTGCTCAACGGCCTGCTGGATTCAAAGGCGCGCTGACATGTTGAAGTCATGACCACGATGGCTCCTGTGTTGGGTGTTCCTGTCCAGTCCATGCACGCTCCGGCTCTGCAAGCCCGATGTCGCAAGCCTTCTCACTTCCCGAAATCTGGCTCGCCGCTGGTTTTCCAGGTGAACGGCATGATGTAGGGCGCGCGACGCGCGGTGCACTTCCAGTCGGGCCCGCCATTGGCGTGGAAGATGATCCAGTCCTCCCCGTCCGCCGACTTGAAGAAGCCGTTATGGCCAGGCGCGTAGAAGCCGCGCGCCGGCGAACTGGCGAGCGCCTGTATGGGCGATTTGCGCCACGATGCGGGGGCGAGCAGATCCGCGTTTGGCGCGGCGCTCAGCAACCCTAACGAATAGCCGTCCGACCAGCACGCGCTGGCGGAGTATGTGAGGAACACCTGCCCTTGCGGCCCCTCGATGAATTCCGGTGCTTCAAGGATCTTGCGCCCTCCTTGCATTTCCCAAGCGTAAGTGGGACGAGCGATGTCCACCTGGGGTTCACCCAGCGTCCAGGGGTTGATCATGGGCGCGATGATCAGGTCGCTGTGGTCGCCCACGTAGGCGGAATAAACAAAGTAACGCTTGCCGTGATGATCGAACACGGTGCCATCGATGCCGGCAAGATGGGTCTTCAGCATGCCCTTGTCGATCCACTGACCCTGCGTGGGATCAGGCGAGGCGTTCTCCAGCACCCCTACGTGGCGATGTGCGTCATCGTCATGCGCCTTGTCCGAGGCGGAGTAGTAGAGGTACCACTTGCCGTCGAGGAAGTGCAGCTCCGGCGCCCAGATCGAGTGCGAGTTGGGGCCTTGCGCCGGTGGACGCCACACCACCACCGGCATGGCGTCGGCAAGGTGCGTCATGTCGGTGGTTTTGCGCAGCGCGATGTGATCCCCCTGGGTGCTGGTGTAGTAGTAGACGCCATCGCGCTGCGTCACCCACGGATCAGGCCCCGACGGCAGCAAGGGATGCATGACGGTGGATGTTCCGGCACAGGCGCATCCGCTGAACATGATGCCGATTGCAGCGGCGAAACTCAGTTTCATCCAGGCGCCCTTCTTCATGGCTGGCCTGCGTTGTCGCCGTCGATCTGCAGATAGTCGACATCCACCGCATGCGCGCCGCCGTCCACATCGATGGTATTCAGGCCCGGCAGCAACATCGCAGTGGCGCTGGCGAGTTCCCAATGGTCACCGGTCTTGGTGGCGCCGCCGGTGGGCAGGCGCGCGCCGTTGACCACCAGCGACGGTTGCGCAGCGTTGCCAAGGTCAACGAAACGCAGGTGCAGCGTGTGTTCGCCGCCGGTACTGTTCACCACGAAACGCAAACGCGAAGCCGACCCCTGCCCCAGCCGGGCCTTGCGCAGATTGGAAGCCCCCGGATCAGGCACGGCGACCGCACCGGTGAATTGCGCGTCCTCCGCCTCATAGCGGCTGAAGTTGAGCTTTGCGGATTGGTAGAGCACTTCGTTCTGCGCCACGCTGGCCGGGTTACCCGCGGACGATGACGTTGTAACGTGGAGAAAGCGGCCGTCGTCGCGCAGCAACAACGCCTGCGTCCAGCCGGCATGGATGTTGCCTGTGCGCTTCTGCACCGGTGCGCGCACCTCCCACCACGGCCCGCGACCCGATGCGTTGTTCCAGTACAGGTCGCGCCCGCCCTCTTCTGCGCCGCCGCCCCCGCGCTCGGCCGACACGATGATCACACCTTCCGGGCCACCGACGGGGAACCATGTCACCACGGGGCATGCAGCCGGCCAGAAGCCGGACAGCGTCATCACCGGTTCGCCGTGGCGCTGCGGATCGCCCCAGTCCAGTCCGTCGCGGCTGAACTTGATGAACACCTGACCGTTTTTTGGTCCGTCGATGTTTTCGTAAGTCATCGCATAGCGCTTGTCGCCCAGGCGCGTAACGATGGCCATGCCAGGGCGCTGCACACCGCCCGGAATGGCGACGTCCAGCACTTCCCTGCCCCAGTGCTTGCCCCCGTCGCCGGACACCTTGTGCGCCAGCACCTGGTTGTAGCCCTCGGCCTTGTGCTGCTCGGTGGAGTAGTAGGCCACCATGCGGCCATCATCGAGCACGTGGATGTTGGATTCCCACACGCCCTTGTTGTCCTTGTCTTCGGGATGACCGCCGCCCTTGATGATGGAGCTGCGGTAATGCCAGGTCTTGCCCGCGTCCGTGGAGACATAGACCTGCAGATCCTCTTCCGCTACGCGCCCCTTGGGGTCGTTGCCCGTGGCATTGGCGGAGAGCACCAGCGTGCCGGCAGGAAGATCGCTGCTGGCGCGTTGCAGCTCCGTCAGGTGCGGTTGCCAGCGTAACTGCCAGTGCGGGTCATGCGGGTGCTGTTGATCGGTAACGTTCATGAGAAAACGCCAGTGATCCCCGCCGTCGCGGCTCTCCCACAACGGAATGCCGTCCATGCCGTGCTGCTCGAACGCCATCAGCAGGCGGCCCTTGTCTTCGGCCGAACCGTGCTCGATGCGCGTCACAGTGACGTAACCCGAGCCGTCGGCCAGGCGCGTACCAACGAAGGTGTCAGTGGCGTCCTGTGCGACTGATGGGCGAATGATCGTCCCTGCAATGCACAGGGCAAGTGTGGACAAAAGAAAGTTCAGGCGTGTCATGTGCGTATTACCGTTCTGTGTCCGCAAAGGCCTGACGAAGAAGCCCGAAGAAATGGCGGGAGCGGCGTGCCATCGCCGCTCCAGCCCAGCGGGAGAGATTTACATCTTGAAGCGCACGCCCAGGCCCACCGTACGATCCTGGTAGCGGATGTCGCGCGGGCGGGAGTTGCCGTCGCCCCAGTACTGATGCAGGTTCGCACCGAAGATGTTGGTCGCGTTGAGTACCACGGTCAGGTACTGGTTGACGTCGTATCCGAGCGAGAAGTCCACCTGGTTGGCCGGCTTGATCTCGTCATTGACCCCGGAAACGGTCGGCTGGGTGAAGCCGTCGATGAAGCGGCTTCGATAGTTGTACGCCAATCGAGCTGACCAGCCGTACTTTTCGTACATCAGCACGGCGTTGCCATTATTCTTCGACACGTTTTGCAACGGAGAGGTAACCACGGGTCCACCAATGAACTGCGGCGATCGCGTGGAACCCTCGATGTACGTGTAGTTGAACTGCACGCCCAGGCCATTGAGCGGCGCCGGCAGGAAGTCGAAGAACTGCTGGTACGCCACCTCGGCGCCGTCCAGGTGGCCCTGGCCCGCACTCTGCGGCGAGTTGAGCTGGAACGGCTGGCCGCCAATGGTCACGTCCGTCACGTAGTTCTGGATGTAGCCGTTGATGTCGCGATAGAACACACCACCACTGACGTAGCTGGCCGGCGCGAAGTAGTACTCCAGCGACGCGTCATAGTTGTTCGAGCGGATCGGCTTCAGGTTTGGATTACCGCTGCTTGCGATGCCGGCGCGGTTGATGGTGCCCGGGTTGAGCGAAAGCGACGGGTTGAGCTGGCCGAAGTCCGGATAGGTCAGCGTTTTGGCCGCCACGAAACGGAACTGCAGGTTATCCTTGATGTGCAGATTGAAGCTGACGTTGGGCAGGTACACCGGCGCACTGGTGTTCGCCGTCAGTGGCGTATACACGTTGGTTGCCGCGTCATAGGAGAACGCATCGAGGTTGCGCTTGACGCGCTCGACGCGCATGCCCATCAGGCCGTCGAATGGCATGCCCCATAGCTCGTTGCCGTAGCCGAACTGGAAATAGCCGGAGTACGACTTCTCGTCGATCTGATAGAAGCGCCCCGGGTTCTCCGGAGCCAGGCCAGTCGGCAGGCCATACAGCGTGCGGATGGCATCGGCGTTGTTGGTCAGGTAGTTGAAGCATCCGCTCAGCCACGGCACGGGGATCGCGCTGGTAGTCGGCTGACTGCAGAAATAGCCGCTGGGGAACCGTGCAATCACCTGATTGGCCGGGTTCGGGTTGAGCGAAATGTCGCCCGTACCTCCCGGCGGCGGCGTGGAAACCTCTACGCTGCCCGTGTACTCGGCCTTGTGATCGGAGTAGCGCAAGCCGAAGTCGACATACTGGAAGAAACTGCCGTTGATGTCGTAGTTGCCGTCGCCACGCCACGCGGTTTGCGTGCCGCGCTGATTGTTCCAGGTCTGGAACAGGCCGTTGAGATAGAAGTTCGCCGGATCGTTGGCGGGATTGCCGGCGAGCTGCCAATTCTGGGCGCCGCTCCAGATCGTGGTCACTGGTGCCTTGAGGAAGGTGTCGACGATGAAGGTCTGGTCGTGGAACGACGAAGAGTTGAACGAAAGATCAGTCGACAGGTTCAGTCGATCGCCGTGCCACTTCGCGCCGATCGAGTTCTGGATATCGTGACCCCACTGCTGATGCGCCTGCGTGCTGGTCGCCGCGTAGGTGTTGCCCGTCCAGCTACCGCCGTTGGCATCACAGATCGTCTGGCCGTAATACGGCGAGCCGGTGAGCTTGTCGGCATAACAGGTGTTGGACACCGAGATGTTGTGCGGGTCCACCGAACCCACCGGGAAGCTGAAGTAAAACGGTTGGTTGTAGCTATCCGAATCCCAGTCGTATAGACCCTCGACGTACACCTCGGTGCTGTCGTTGGGCTTCCACTGCAGCGCGTAGTTCGCTTCCTGGCGCGTCCGGTTGCCGATGTTGTAGTCGGCGCCGAAACCGTTGGGCGCAGAGAGCAGGTTGCCGCTGGATGTGCGCACCGGCGTACCGGAGCCATCCGTCAGCACCTTCGGAAAATCGTCCCACACGGCGTTGTAAGCGTAATGCTGCTTGTCGTAGCCGACATTCAACAGCGCGCCGAATTCGCCGATATCGGTCTTCCAGCGGTCGCTGAGCAGCACGCTGCCGACCGGATCGGTATGCGCCGCGTACTTGCTGTTCGTCTCGGTGAGAGTGGCGGCTACCTTGGCGCCGTCGAAATCGAACGGACGGAACAGCTGCATATCCACCAGGCCCGCGATGCCGCCATCCGGGAGGCTCGCCTCGCTGGTCTTGTAGACCTGCACGGTCTTCACCGCAGTGGCGGGAAGGTTCTGGAAGGCAAACGCACGGCCCACGCCACTGAAGATTTCGCGGCCGTTGAGTGTAGTGATGACGTTGGGCAGGCCACGGATCACGACCGAATTGGTCTCGCCCTGGAAGCCCTGCGCCACCTGCACGCCGGTGATGCGCTGCAGTGCATCGGCCACGCTGTTGTCAGGCAATTTGCCGATGTCTTCCGCCACGATCGAATCGACGATCATGCGCGAGTCCTGCTTGATCGACTGCGCGCTCTGCAGGCTCTCGCGCAGCGGAGTGACGACCACGCCGGAGAGGTTTACCGCGTCCTTCTTCTGTGCGTCCGTGGCGCCGTCCTGGGCCGCTGTGCCGCTTTTCTTCTGCGTGGTAGCCGGCTGGCTGGTGCCGCTGGCGTTCGTAGCCTGTTGCGGATCGGCCGCCGTGGCGGGTGCATCCGCCGCATGGGCGACGCCGAACGAGGCCGCGATGGCGGCTGCCAGCAAGGTTCGGTGGATATGCGTGCGTGTCATGAAAAGCCTCCCCTCAGAGGTTGTCGACGCCGGTTGTGTCGGCGATGTTGATGTTCCTGGTGCCGCCGCTCTCCGCGACGGGACCTGACATGGTGGAAAGACGGCGCCCCTCAGCGGCGGGGCCCGGCACTTGGATCAATGCGATCGAAACCATGGCCGATTCACCCGAACGCTGCGCAGGCGAGAGCGAGCGACGGATGCCTGCCGAGGCCGCACTGGCCTTGCACGCGAACAGCGCGAGCGGAATCGCCTGCGCCATCGCGGCGTAGCCGGCATCATTGGGGTGAATGTGGTCACCGCTATCGAAGCGTGGTTGCATGCGGTCAGGCCGCACCGTGTCGCGCAGGGCCGCATCGACATCGATCACGGTGTCGTACGGTGCGTCATGGCGAATCCATCCATTGATGGCCTGCCGCGCTGCCTCGCCTTGCGCCGTGAACGCGCGGTCCGTGCCACCGAAAGGCGGCAGCGTCATGCCGTAGATGCGTAAACCATGCCGCCTCCCCTTCAACGCCAGTTGCTTCAGCCCGGCGATGACGGGCGCCGCCAACGTCTGCGCATCGGGTATCGCCCTGCCGGTTGACTGCGCGGCCATGGTGGGTTCGCCGATGTCGTTGATGCCACCGAGCAGCAGGAGATAGCGCGCGCCGGGCACGTCCAGCACGTCGGCGTCGAAACGACGGACCATGCTTTCGCCCTGCCCGAAATTCCCGTGCGCCGCCATTACCTGGTTGCCGTCGATTCCCGCGTTGATCACGGGCATGGCGCAACCGGCATGTCTCAGGCGCACTGCCAATTGCTCGGGATAACTCGAGCCTGCCGTGGCGCGGAAACCGTTGGTGATGGAGTCGCCCATTGCCACCACGGCCGCGGCGCCCTCACCTCCCTTCACATCCACGCGCGTGAGCCAGTCATTGCCCGGCGCTTGCGCGGCTCCGGCGAACGTCGCATCACCCGTGTGGTCTCCAGGTTCGGAGATGAGCTGCCTGTAGCGTGCGTCCACATGCCAGGACGCGGGTTCTACCGCTTGCGGCACATAGAGGCTTATCGCCAGACGGTCACCCGCATGCGTAGTGAACGCCACGGCATCCGTGTCGAGCGAACCATTGGCGGGCAACACGAGTTTGCCTGCGCCATGCAGGGCTACTGATACGAGTGATGCCGGATCAATGGCGTCGTCTTCGCCGTTTTTGACGCGGGCTAGCGTGATACGGCCGAGAGCGACGGCGGTCGCGCCGTAGCGATTGTCCAGATGCAGTCGCACCTGCGTACCATCGGCACCGACAGTCACGATTTCTCGCACCGTCTGGTCATGCAGTGCGGGATTTTGAGGTGGCGAGGGCAGTTCGATGTTCGGGGCAATGGGCGCCTGCAACGCAGCAGCACCCCAACCCGCCACCCAGTGCTCACCGGCATCCGCTCGTGGCGACACCAACGCCGTTGCACACAGCGCGTACATGGCCAGCATCCCGCGCGCACCCGTCATGATGTCATCCCGAAAAATTGACCGGGGCGCGAACGGCGGCGCCGTGGGAGGGGGTGGAAACCACCGCCGCTGCGCCCGGTCAGGGGAGAAACGGATTGCCATAGAGGCATGGAGATGCTCATCGCCCAGCACCGTTGGCGGCGCCCGTCTGCCTCGCACAGGCGACGTGTGCGACGCCGAACATGAAGGCACTGGCAGGCGGGGTCCGTTGTGTGTGGAGGCGAATCATGGGGGTATCCCTCAATGGGCTTGCTCCGCCGGCTTGGCTGGCGGGTTTGGGCGGCGGTAGCGACAGTCACGGTGCGTCGGTACTGCCTGGCACTGCGGCGCGCATCAGCGCGCCACAGCGCCCTGTGACATCGGGTAGCTCAGTGCGTCGGCTGGAACCACACCGCGCGGTGCGTGCGAAAGCGCACGGAGAATGTCGATCTCGCGTTGCCTGTATGGCTTGCCATCGGCATGGAACAAGTCGTGGAACCACAGCGTCGGCGGCTGCATGGTGTACGGGCGCTGCCAGGAATCCCACGGCATGTTGGTCTGCGACTTGCCGACCACGAAGCCCCAGTTCACCATGCCGACATCAGCCTTCTTGGCGATGGGCAGCACGCCGTCGATGGTCGAACCGTTGCCGCGCGCCATGTATTCCGTGCAGATCATGGGGCGCCCGTATTTCTGCAGCTGCTTGACGCGCTCGGCGAAGGCCTCAGGCCAGCCGTAGTCGTGGAAGCTGATCACGTCGGACTGCTCGAGCTGGGTGCGCTCCACCGCGTTGAGTTTGGAGACATCCGACCAGTCGTCGTCATGCCACACGCCGCTGGTCAGCGGCTGAGTGGGCGACGTGCTGCGCGCCCAGGCAAACACTTGCGGCAGCAACTTCGCTACCACCTCAGCCTTGTTCTTCGGCTCGACCGGGTCGTAGTTGCCGCCGCCCGGATTGTCCGGTTCGTTCCATACGTCCCAGGCGAGAATGCGCTTGTCCTTGCCGAAGCTGCCGACGATGTCCTTCACGTAATGCTCGAAGCGCGGATATTGGCTTTCATCCGCCATCGCCACGCCCGGGCTCTGCACCCAGCCGGAGTTATGCACGCCCGGGATCGGTGGATGCTGCGTACCCAGCTTGGGCTGGGGATCCCAGCACGAATCGAACAGCACGAAGATGGGCTTGATGCCGTGCTGGTCGGCAATCGCCAGGAAGGTACCCATGCGCTTCTTCAGGCCCGCGGCATCCTGCTGCCACAGTAGGTCGTGAAGAAACACGCGCATGGTCGTCATGCCTGCCTGCTGCGCCCAGCCCAGTTCCATGTCAATGCGGGCAGGATCGAACGTGTCGGCCTGCCACATCTCCAGCTGGTTGATGGCATCGGCAGGCAGATAGTTGCTGCCCAGCGGCCATTGCTGCTGGGCGTACCAGGCCTTGGCCTCGGCGGGCGTCCAGCGTTCCGCGGCATCGCGTCCATGGGACGGCGCAGCGAACATTGCCGCCAGGCCCATGGCTACCGCCAGAAATGCATGCTTCATCTGTTTTCCTTCGTTGGCGCCGCCGGTGTCGTAGGCGGCGCTTGTTGAGCAGTCACTTTTCCGGAGGCAAAGCGCTCCCTGGGGCGCCCTTCCAGGCGCCCTTGATGACAAGTGATTCGCAGGTCAGTGCGCTCCGCGCGCCGACTCGGTGGTGAACTCGTACACGATCAGGTTGCGGTACTCATGGCCCGGCTCCAGCCGTGCCGAGCCGAACGACGCCTGGTTCGGCGTGTCCGGATAGAGCTGCGGTTCAAGTACAAAAGCGTCGCCCTGGCGATACACGTGCCCGCCAGTGCCGACGGTCGTCCCATCGAGAAAATTGCCTGAATAGAACTGCAGGCCCGGCTGGGTCGACTTGAGCGTCAGCACGCGCCCGGACATGGGATCTTCCACGCGAGCGACCATGCGCAGAGCCTTCGCCTCGCCCTTGCTGATCACCCAGTTGTGGTCGTAGCCACGTCCATTGAGAAGTTGCGGGTCGTTGGTGCGAATGTCGCGACCAATCGGCTTGGCATGGCGGAAGTCGAATGGCGTGCCGGCAACCTTGCGGATCTCACCGGTAGGAATGGAGCCTGCATCGACCGGCAGGTACGCTTCACCGGCAATGGTGAGGCGATCGTCCATCACGCTGCCCGAGCCTTCGCCGGAGAGATTCCAATAAGCGTGGTTGCTCAGGTTGACAATGGTCGGCTTGTCGGTGGTTGCGCGGTAGTCGATGGAGAGCTGGTTCTTCTCATCCAATGAATAGACCACGCTTGCCGACAGCGTTCCGGGATAACCCATGTCACCGTCGGGGCTGACATGGCTAAGCATGACGCTGGCCTTATCGCTGTCGTGCGTCACCTTGCCCACGGTCCACAGCACCTTGTCGAATCCGCGCGTGCCGCCGTGCAGAGAATTGGCGCCGTCGTTCACCGGCACGTCGTAGCTGCGGCCGTCCAGGCTGAAGCGACCCTTGGCGATGCGGTTGGCGTAGCGCCCAACCGTTGCACCAAAGTACTGCGGCTTGGACAGGTAGCCGTCCAGGGAGGCATAGCCAAGCGCAATGTTCTCGCTTTTGCCGTTGCGATCCGGTGTGGAGACCGATTGCAAGCTGGCTCCAAGCGCAAGGATGCGCACCTGCATGCCGTGAGCGTTGCTCAACACAACGGCTTCGACTTTCGTGCCGTCGGGCATCGTGCCGAACGTCTCGCGCCTTGCATCTGCAGCGTGTGCGCTCGTCGCCAGCACCGCCAGGCCAACTATCGAAGTCATAAAATCTGCGCGCCGCATATCGCTATTGTCCCCATTGGTAGGCCGTCGACGTTCTCATGCAATCATATGGTAGGATTATTACGCAAGTATCTTCTGAGGCAGGAATCCGGAATGGTGCGACGCACTATCGGATCATTTGCTTCGACGAAGATTTGAAAGCCCGTCATAGTGGCGAATGCCTGATGAGTGGCGGCGGCGCTCCGATAGCGATATTCCGCGACGCACCAAGTTGCGCTTGATGCGTGCTGGCGCAACCATCCCTTTCGCCGAGGCAGAAAAAGGGCTTCGAACACCTTGGCGCAATCCAAAAATATTCGTATAGTCATTTTGTACGACAAAAGATCCAGGCAGCCTCAATCAAGGATTTCATGGTGAAGCCCATTGCCGTTCGCACCCTTTACGGACACGTCATGCGCGAGCTCGGGCAGCGCATCGTCAGCGGCAAGGTGAAGCCCGGCGAGATCCTGCCGCGCGAGGAATCCCTGGCCGAAAGCCTGCAGGTCAGCCGCA
>NZ_QICJ01000020.1 GCF_003201105.1 Dyella sp. AtDHG13
AGGCCATTTTCTTTGGGTTACTTTTCTTTTGGGCCAGCAAAAGAAAAGTGACTCGAGCGTCGGCAGACGATCGAAACGCCCGCCGCGTAGGCGGCAAGGTCGCGGGAACGCACGAAGACGCCCGTCACCTCCACGCGACAACCAAAAGCAAAGTCACTGGATTCCTGCCTTCGCAGGAATGACGGTTCTTATGACGTCGCGAGGGTGGATCGGAAAGTCGTGAGGCCGGATCGCCCCTCACCACCATGGAGCTGACCAAGCCCCCTTGTCCTCAGAAAGGCTACCCAAGCCGCCCCAACACCCCCAGAAGAACCCCAACCCATCCGTCAACCCGTTGCGATTCCTCACGAATCCGGCAACCCTACGCGCTGGCCCGCCACCCGGCGGCCCAGAAATATCCGTGCCGCGATGGCGGCCACAGGGGAGCAATGACATGACGGGACGACTCTCGTGAGCGGCAATCTTTCCCAAACCGAATCGCGCAAAGAGCTGACCGTCCGCGGTCTCATCCTCGGCGTCATCATCACGGTGGTGTTCACCGCGGCGAATGTGTTCTTCGGCCTCAAGGCCGGCCTCACCTTCGCCACGTCGATTCCGGCGGCGGTGATTTCCATGGCCCTGCTGCGGGGGTTCAAGGATTCCACCATCCAGGAAAACAACGTCGTGCAGACCATCGCGTCGGCGGCGGGCACGCTGTCGTCGATCATCTTCGTGCTGCCGGGCATGATCATGATCGGCTGGTGGGCGGATTTTCCGTTCTGGACCTCGTTCGCGGTCTGCGCGCTGGGCGGCACGCTGGGTGTGATGTATTCGATCCCGCTGCGCCGCGCATTGGTCACCGATACCGATCTGCCGTATCCGGAAGGCCTGGCTTGCGCCGAGGTGCTCAAGGTCGGTGCGGGCGATGACGCTGACGCCAACAGCGTGGAAGAGGGCCGCGCCGGCCTGCTCGCGGTGCTGTGGGGTTCCATCGTGTCGGCGGTGTTCGCGGTGGTGGTCGCCACGCAGGTGTTCGCGTCGGATTTCGTGCGCAACTTCCGCGTGAACGACAAGGGCGCCGTGAGCGGCTTTGACTTCAATCTTTCCTTTGCGCTGTTCGCCATCGGCCACCTGGTGGGCCTGTCGGTGGGCGTGGCGATGCTTATCGGCGCGATCATCGGCTGGGGCTGGGGTGTGCCGCACTATTCGGTGCTGGGCGACATGTCTGCCTCGGTGGCGGATCTGGCCAACTCCACCTGGAGCCACAAGGTGCGCTTCGTCGGCGCCGGCGCGATTGGCGTGTCGGCGATCTGGACGCTGGCCAAGCTGGTGAAGCCGGTGATCAGCGGACTGACTTCCGCGATGGCCGCCTCGCGCGTGCGCAAGGCCGGCAAGGCGGATTCGCTGCCGCGCACCGAGCGCGACATCCCGATCGGCATCGTGGGCCTGATCACGCTGGCGTGCTTCGTGCCGATCGCGTGGCTGCTGGGCTACTTCGGTTCCACTGCGGGCCTGGGCGATCACGTGGCCGTGCTCGCCATCGGCGGCGTGGCCTTCGTGGTGCTGATGGGCTTCTTCGTCTCCACCGTGTGCGGCTACATGGCCGGCCTGATCGGCTCGTCCAACAGTCCGCTCTCGGGCGTGGGCATTCTCGTGGTCATCGCGGCGGCCTTGCTGCTGGTGGGCTTCGTCAAGCCGCACGTGGGTCCGGAAGCGGGCAAGGCGCTGGTGGCCTTCGCGCTGTTCGTGACCTCGGTGGTGTTCACCGTGGCCGCCATCGCCAACAACAACCTGCAGGACCTGAAGACCGGCCAATTGGTGGACGCCACGCCGTGGAAGCAGCAGGCGGCGCTGGTGGTCGGCGTGATCGCCGGCGCCGCGGTGATTCCGCCGGTGCTGGACCTGCTCAACAAGGCCTACGGTTTCGTCGGCGTGGCCGGCGCAGGCGCGCACGCGCTGCCGGCGCCGCAGGCGGGCCTGATTTCCGCGCTGGCGCAGGGCGTGATCACCAACAACATCGACTGGAGCCTGATCATCACCGGCATCTGGATCGGCGTGGCGATCATCATCATCGACGAGGTCCTGCGTCGCACCACCAAGCACCTGAGCATGCCGCCGCTGGCGGTGGGCCTGGGCATCTACCTGCCGACCGTCAGCACGCTGATGGTGGTAGTGGGCTCCATCGTGGGCTGGTATTTCGACCGTCGCGCGGACCGCGCGAAGCGGCCGGAAACCACCAAGCAGCTGGGCGTGCTGCTCGCCTCGGGCCTGATCGTGGGCGAGAGCGTGATCGGCGTGGTGATCGCCTTCATCGTGGGCTTCTCCGGCAAGGCCGCGCCGCTGGCGCTGGTGGGCGAGGACTTCGCCGGAGCGGCGCAGTGGATCGGCGGCATCGCCTTCGCCCTGGTCGTGCTCGTCATGTACGTCTGGGTGGCCCGGATGGCCAACCGGCTGGCGGACAAGTCCTGAATCCTGGACAGTTGTTCAACGTCGAGCGGTGCCTATTTCCTCACCGTCATCCCCGCTTTCGCGGGGATGACGGTGAGGGGGGCGTGCACGCATGAGCGATATGCGACCGCGCTCAAGTCGCGCCCAGCCTGAAGCGGACGCGACCAAATGTCATGCCTGCATGCCACGATCGAACAGGAGTGCGCCCTGACCGGCTATCCTAGACGGTCGCAGCTTTAGCGTTGCGCGACGGTCATGTGGAGGCGGTAAACGCGTGGTGGAGCAGACAGGGGTGGAGGCCCCGAATCCCGGTGAGACGCTTGCACGACCAGGCCTGATGGTCCGGTTGCGCAGGCTTGCCGGTCCGCTGCTTTCGGTGGCCATGCTGTGCCTGGCGCTGTGGGCGCTGCACCGCCTTGCCAGCGAGGTGAGCTACCGCGAGGTGGCCCGCTACGTCCACGGGCTGGAGAACTACCGCGTCGCCCTGGCCGTGCTGCTCACGGCCGGCAGCTATGGCGTGATGATCCTGTACGACTGGTTCGGGCTGAAGTACATCGGCAAGCACCTGCCGGGTGCGCAGGTCAGCCTGATCTCCTTCATCAGCTACGCCTTCAGCAATGCGCTGGGCATGGCGCTGCTGATTTCCGGCTCCATCCGCTACCGCTTCTATATCCAGGCCGGGCTTTCCACGGCGGAAGTCGCGAAGGTGGTGGTCTACACCACGCTGAGTTTCTGGCTGGGCCTGAGCGCGCTCACGGGCGTCACCTTGCTGCTGGTGCCGGTGCCGCCGTCGCTGCCGCTGGCCAGTCTGCGCATTCCGGTGGCGAGCGTGCTCGCGCTTGTGCCGTTGCTGTGGATCGTGGGCAGCCGCCTGCTTGGACGTCCATTGCGCCTGTGGCGTTGGCGCGTGAGCCTGCCGAGCACCTTGATCGCCACGCGCCAGGTGCTGGTCGGCGCGGTGGACTGGGGCCTGGCCGCGTACGTGCTGTATCTGCTGATGCCCAACCAGGTGGATACGGGGTTCGGCCACTTTCTGGCGATCTTCGTGCTGGCGCAGATCGCCGGCCTGATCAGTCACGTGCCCGGCGGCCTGGGCGTGTTCGAGGCGGTGATGCTGGCCGGCTTCGGCGCGGAAGGAAACCAGGGCCTGGAAGCGCCCATCCTCGGCGCGCTGGCGGCGTACCGCCTGATCTACTACTTCCTGCCGCTGTTCGCCGCCACCGTGGTGGTGCTGTGGCGCGAAGCGCGCGGCCTGCGCCAGAAGGCGCTGCTGGCGCCGTGGTTCACCGGCCTGCTGCCGCCGTTCTTCGCCGGCCTGACCATGGTGTCCGGCGCGGTGCTGCTGTTCTCCGGCGCCACGTCGGCGTTGCCGGCGCGCATGGCGATCCTGCGCGACGTGCTGCCCTTGGCGGTGCTGGAAGTCTCGCACTTCCTCTCCAGCGTGGTCGGCATGATGCTGCTGATCCTCGCGCGCGGCCTGCAGCGTCGCCTCGATGCGGCCTATGTGCTGACCCTGGTGCTGCTGGTGCTCGGCGCGGTGCTGTCGCTGCTCAAGGGCATCGACTACGAAGAAGCCACGCTGCTTTCGCTGCTGGCGCTGGCGCTGGCGCCGGCGCACAAGCTGTTCTATCGCCGCGCCTCGCTGTTCAGTGCGAGCTTCTCGTGGGGCTGGATCATCGCCATCGTCGCCGTGCTGGTCTGCGCTGGGTGGCTGGTCGGCTTCAGCTACAAGCACGTGGAATACAGCAACAACCTGTGGTGGGAGTTCAGCTTCTACCACGGCGGCGCACCGCGCGCGCTGCGCGCGCTGGTCGGCGCGGCGGCGGCGGGCCTGCTGTTCGCGCTGGCCAACCTGATCCGCCCGGCGCGTCCGGACCTGCATCTTCCCACCGAGGACGACCTGCAGCGCGCCTTGCCCTTGATCAAGAACTACACCTCGGCTCAGGCGCACCTCGCGCTGATGGGCGACAAGACGCTGCTGTTCGATGCCGACAATCGCGCCTTCATCATGTACGACGTGGAAGGCCGCAGCTGGGTGGCCATGGGCGACCCGGTGGGCGAGGACGAAGACGCACGCCGCGAACTGGTGTGGACCTTCCGCGACCAGTGCGAACGTGCCGGCGGCTGGCCGCTGTTCTATCAGGTGCGTCCGGAAGACCTGGACCTGTATCTGGAAGCGGGCATGAACCTGCTCAAGATCGGCGAGGAGGCGCGCGTGGATCTCGCCAGCTTCAACCTCGACGGCAAATCCAAGAAGGTCCTGCGCAACACCATCAACAAGCTCACCCGCGAGGGCATGCGCATGGAAGTGGTGCCGGCCGATGCGGTGGCCGGCTGGATACCCCGGCTCAAGACGATTTCCGATGCCTGGATGCGCGACAAGGGCGTGCGCGAGAAGGGCTTCTCGCTGGGCACCTTCGACCCGCGCTACCTGGAACGCACGCCGATGGCGCTGGTGTGGCAGGGCGAGGAACTGGTCGCCTTCGCCAACCTGTTCCTGACCGACAACAAGGAAGAAGCCTCGCTGGACCTGATGCGCCACCTGCCTGACGGCACGGCCGGCGTGATGGACTTCCTGTTCATCAGCCTCATGCAGTGGTCCAAGCAGCAGGGCTACCGCTGGTTCAACCTGGGCATGGCGCCGTTCTCCGGCCTGCAGAACCGGCGCAGTGCGCCGCTGTGGAGTCGCCTGGGAGCCATGCTGTTCGGCCGCGGCGAGCGCTTCTACAACTTCCGCGGGCTGCGCAAATACAAAGACAAATTCGATCCCGTGTGGGAACCTCGTTACCTGGCGGTGCCCAACGGCATCGCGCTACCGCTGGTGTTCGCCAACGTGGCGAGCCTTATCTCGGGTGGATTGTCAGGCATGGTGCGCCGTTGAAACGATTCTGGAAGTGGACCGCTCTCGTCCTCGCCGTGGCCGCTGCCGGCGGCCTGCTGGCATGGCAACCCTGGCACCACGCCAGCATGGACGAATCGCTCGTGCAGGTGCCCGCGCAACAGGGCGTCACGCCGCTGCAGGGCCGCGGCGACGTGGTCGCCATCTTCTATTCCGGCGACGGCGGCTGGCGTGACCTGGACCAGTCGCTGGGCAAGATCATCGCGTCCCACGGCATTCCCGTGGAAGGCGTGAGCCTGCTGCAGTACTACTGGCGCGAAAAAGGCGCCGAGGATTCGGCCAGGGACCTCGATGCCCTGATCGCGCGCACCCTTGCGCAGAACGGCAAGCAGCGCATCTGGCTGATCGGCTTTTCGTTCGGTGCCGACGTGCTGCCCACCATCGTGGGCAAGCTCAGCCCGGAAGGGCGCGCGCGCATCGCCCAGGTCGTGCTGCTTTCGCCCAGCAAGGACGTGAACTTCGAGATCGAGATGGAAGGCTATATCTCGGCGCGCGAAGGCAAGTGGAAAACCTGGACCCAGGATTTCTTCCAGTGGGTCAACCCGGTCAAGCACTACGATGCGATGCCGCCGCTGGAAGCCCTGGCTGGCCAGCCGCCCGTGGTCTGCTACTACGGCATCCAGGACAAGGCGGACACCATCTGCGCCGATCCCAAACTGCCATCGTGGGTGAAGGTGTACGAGAAGACCGGCGACCACCACTTCGACTACAACTACGAAGGGTTGGCGCAGCAGATGATCCACGACCTGCCGGCTGCGCCAACTCCCTAGGGATGCTCAGAGCTTGATCGTGCTCTGCGTGCCCTCGCGTTCGATCTGCAACTCCAACTGGCCGCTCGGCGTATACGCCAGCTGGTGGCGAAGCGCTTCGATATCGGCGGGTTCCACCGGCTTGCCATTGACCGATACCAGGACATCGCCCGGTTCGAGGCCTTCCGGAAGACTGTCGCTCGACAAGTTGACCGGGCCGATGAGAAGGTGGCCACTCTCCACGCTCAGTTCGATCAGCCGCAGGGGCTTGGGGTCATTGCGCGTGAAGTGCCTGGCGTTGAAGCAGAACAGCATCTCGCTCGGTATGAAGGCGAAACGGTCGAAGCGGGAAAGGAAGTTCATGCCGAGCGTGCTGCCTCCTCCCTCCTGGCTGGCAAACGTCTGCAACTGGCCGATTGGCAGGTCGCCCAAATGCAGGCCGTCCACCAGATAACTGTCGACCTCGTAGACGCCGTTGGCGGACATGCGGCTGAACTTGCCGATGTCCTCCACCGTGGCGCCTTGGTCCTTGAATATCTGGATATGGTCCAGCGGACTGACGGTGAACGTGCTTCCGGTGTCGATCTTCATCGGGCCGCCATTGCCGTTGGCCAGCAGGATATTCAGGGAAGGGCTGCTGCCGAAAGCGTCCTCGTAGGGCGCGCAGCGCTCGTATCCCGCCGTCGACGGCGGCTGACTCCACACGGCCAGGGTGTGGGCGACATTGTCGAAGCCCCAGTTGAGCTGGCGAAAGGCATTGGCGCCCAGCAAGCCATCGACATGCGAGCCGTAGGACATGTCAAACATCGAGAGATCCACGCCGATCCACGGTACGCTGCTTGAGATCGTGCGGGCACCGATCTGGATAGGTCGGGTTTCCCAGTACACCACCTGGTCCTGCTTGAGCGCCGTGCCGTCGATGACCGCAAGCCCGCCGACGTAATCCCGGAAGTATTCCGGAACGTCCTTGCTGGGCAGCGCCTTGGATAGGGCGGCGGCGCTGCGGTTGTCGATGAAGGTGTAAGGCGCGCCGGTATCGAGAATGAAGTGGTACGGCTTGCCGTCGATGGTCACGGGCACCAGGGGCTGCGCGTAAGGACGCAGTGGCGTCGTCAGGATGGGGTCGTTCGCCGCCGTGGCGGATGCCGGGGATTGGTCTCCGGGCTGAGACGTGCACGCCGCAGCCAGACATGCGAAAGCGAGCGGCAGGGCGATCAGTGGTGTTTTCCTTGGCATGGGTGCCGTGTCCTCTGTGGATAGGTGAGTGATGCCGCATGCGCGGGTGCAACGATCGGCGGGGAGGACATCTCGCTTGCCATGGCCGCATGCCCATGTGCGTTCACGGAACCCATGTGTTTCGTGCCGCTACGGGATTCATCGGCTTACGGCCCAGCGATGGCGTGGCGAACCGAGCGGCTGCGGCCCGAGCGCTCCCGGCATGGCAAGGGCAAGCGGGGCGGTCGCGTGGTTCGTGCGTCCCCGCCCGGTCGGTCCCGTCCGAGTCGTGTCGGCTATTAAGGGCGAGCCTTCGCCGGGTCACTATGGGATTCTTCCGATTCTTGATGGCGATGATCGGCGGGATACACGCCGACACGGCGGGCGCGCCACAGGCGAGGGCAGGCAAACCAGCGGACATTCGGGTGCGATAACCGCGTACGCCCTCACGTATATAGGAAAAATCCTACTTATCGCCGCTCAGACCCTTCTTACCATGCGTGTCGTCGCTGTCGACTGACAGCCAGGGACGGCCGGCACGGTGCCAGGAGGGTTGGATGATCATTTGGGGAAGCGGTGGCGGGCTATGCATCGCCGGTGACGCGGGCGTGCGGGATTGCCCGATCTGTCAAAGCGCGCAGCGGTTCGACTTCAGCGTCAGCTACCGCTATGCGCATATCTGGTACGTCTTCAGCTGGGTCACCCGCCGGAAATACCTCGCCATCTGTTCGCGCTGCCACAACGGCGTGGCGATAACCAAACAGGCATTCCAGGCCAGCGTGACCAGGGACCCGATCCCTGTCATGCGCCGGCGCGGTTGGCTGATGATCCCGGCCATCGTCGCACTCGTGCTCGTCGCTGGCGCGCTGCAGGAGCGGCAGCAAGGCGACCCCGCGCTGGTTGCGAATTACCATCGCGCGGTGATGCAAGCCATCCAGACCCACTGGCTGCGCCCCGACAACACACCCGCATCGCCGTGCAAGGTGCGCGTCACGCTGCAGCGCGGCGGTTACGTCACCGGCGTCGACGTTGAGCCGGATTGCCCTTACGACGAAGCGGGAAGGCGCTCCGTAGTCGAGGCCGTGCGGCGTGCCGATCCGCTGCCTTACAAAGGCTACGAGCAGGCGTTCCATCCCAGCATGGTGCTCACCTTCGTGTCGATGCCGGATGCATCGCATCCGTAGCGGCTCGCCAGCTTTCAAGGCCGCACCAATGGAAATTCGGGAACCTATGAGCGTCACCGTTCACAACGGCCAAGGCATGGGCATCGCAGCCTGGCTGGCTGGGCTGATGTCCTTTTCGGGCAGCGCGCCGCGCAGAGCCATGATCGGCACGGTTTGCATGCTGTTGCTCTGCCTTACCGTGGTGCGCGTCTATGGCACGCTTTGGTGGTTGCCAAGCCAGCTCGTCGTGGCGGGCACGTTGCTGGGGTTGCTATGGATATTCGCCGCCACCAGCGTGCGTCGCCTGCATGATATCGGGCGTAGCGGGCACTGGTTCTGGGTGCTTTTGATGCCCGTGGTATCGCAGTGCGCGACGATCCTGCTCTGCTGCCAGCCCACCCGCAAGGACGGCAACCCGTTCGCCCAGCATCCGCCGGCATACGACAAGCTGGCGCCACCCATGTGGCAGCGTGTGGTGCTGTGCCTGGCGCTTGCGTGGCTGCTTTTCTGCTTTGTGATTGCCGGTGTCGAGAGGGGTCCCACCGATCAGGAGCGTTGCCTCGAATTGCTCGCCACGTGCGCGTTGCCGATGTACGTGCTCTGGATGCCCTGGTGGCTGTGGATCACCTTCAGGGATCGACGCAGCACCGAACCTTCGCGATTCTGGCCGCGACGCCTGCTGGTGGCCGTTTCCGTGACATGGCTGCTGTGCGTGCTGTGCATTGCGCTTGGCGACGAGTCGATGGCGGAAGCGTTGATCGTGCTGCTCCTGTTCGGTATCGCCCCCGTGGGCCTGCTGTGGCTGGCCTATGGGCTGCTGCGCATGGCGTATCGCCGAACCACGTAGCCCGGATGAAGCGCAGCGTAATCCGGGGCGACCCGCGAAAGCGTATCGGCAGTAGCGATACTTGAAGGCCGCATTCCTGAAGTGGCTGCGACCGCGCCGCATTCCCGGATTCCGCCGATGGCTCCATCCGGGCTACGTGTGGCTGTCGCACCGCCGAACCAAGTAGCCCGGATGAAGCGCAGCGGAATCCGGGGCAACCCGCGAAAGCACATCGGCAGTAGCGGGACCTGCAGGCCGCATGTTCTAAAGCGGATGCAGCCACGCCGCTACGGGCGCTCGAACCATCACGCCCTCACATCGGCGAACACCCCTTGGCTTCAAAATCGGCCTTGGACATATAAGTGACCGTAGGCAGATAAGGCCCCATGACCAGCGCGCTCGTTGCCGCGGCGACGGGCAATGGCACGTTCTGTATCGCGTGCGTGAAGGACGGATCCGGCAGCATGTTGCGCAATATCAGGAATCCATCATTGGTGTGGCCGTCGCCATCGCCGGCTTCGGACCAGTGCAGCCAGTTGAAGCCGCAATTGGGCACGGCATTGGATGGCCGGTCGGCGGTCTGGCTGATCGCGATGGTGTAGTTGCCTGTGCTATCGGTGATCAGGCCCTGATCGAAGGCGCAATCGGTGGTGGCTTCGGTATAGAACTCGTAAGTGCACAACGACCAGTAGCGCATGTTGCCTGTGCCCATCACGGCGGCGTTCGGCAAGGTTTGCGGCGTGGTGGGCCGCAGCCCGGTCACGACCGCCACCGTGCCGTAGTTCCGGCTCAGCGATGCTTCGAGATACGCATTGTCCGGGTTCGCAAAACCGTCCACCAGCGCCGCCATCAGGATCAGGCGTGTCTGCAACCACACCACCACAGGCAGGGGCGGATCAGCCAGGCGCACGGGCAGGTAGGCGAGCTGGCCGATGATGGTGGTTGGAATCAGCGACTGCGACGCCTGTGCCGCGCTGCAGGCTGCGCTGCCTGTAGTGATGGAGCCATCGGCGTTGTGGATGCTCATGGCCGGCAGGGCGACGCCGCCTGCTTCGTCGAGGCCGTTGTCCGGCACGTACACGCGATACATCACCGTCATGGTTTGGTCGGTGGTGCCGGAATAAAGCGTGTTCGCCGCTGGCGATGACGGCGCATTGCCCGCCGCCAGCTGCACGGTGTAGTTCGTGGGCGAGCTGCCATAGCGCGGCGCGCCGGCAACGAAGGGATTGATGGAACCCGCGTCCGGCTGGATGCCGATATCGGGAAGATCACTCACCGGCGTTGCATTGGCGGTGTGGTAGCTGATCAACGACATGTAACGCGCCACCGGATACGTGCCATTGAGCACCACGCTGGCGCCGGCGGGTATGACGAACTGCGCTGTCCAATAGGCGGCATGCGTATCGGGGTAGGGCGGCTGGTTGTAGACCGGCAAGTCGGCCACCGAATAAGGTCCTTGCCAGAAACACGTATGGAGTCCAGGGTTGGCGCGCAGCACGCCCGGAGCGAACAGCGAGGCAAGAAACGCCAACCCGGGAAACAGCAAGCGTGAGAGACGCATGACCAACCCTCCAGTGGCTTGCATCGCGCGCGAGGAAGCGCGGCGTGAATGCCGTGAGTGAAAGGACGTGGAGAAGGGCGCCTATGGCGAGTGCTTACTGTGCGCCGCGTGGCGCAGCCTGTCCATTTGCCAAAACTACTCACGCGGTCGTCCGCAAATGTACGCGACGTGGGCTTGATCCAGATGATGCTGTTGGAGTCATGCGGCACATGCTGTTGATCGATCCACGTTTGTCCGTGCGGAGTGCTTTTCCCAGCGAAGTCGGTGCGCTTTCGCGGCAGGTCCCGGATTCCGCCGGTGGCTTCATCCGGGCTACCTGTGTCGCACGCACTCATGGCGACAGCGGAACGGACTGGATATCGAACGGTACGTTGCGCGGTATGCCGGCATCGTCACCCTTGTGCGCGAACAGCAGGCTGTACTTCGACTCGATGAAGTACACGCGGCCGTTGGCGATGACGCCCGACGAGGGATCGTTGAGCCCGGCCACTAGCGTGACCAGCGAGTCGGCATGGTTGCCCGATAGCGCCGCCAGCGAGATCTGCCCGCCGTAGGGGCCATCGTGGCCGAAGGCATTGCTTTCGAAGATCACCAGCCGGCCGTGCCCAGCCGAGCGGATGGCATCGGCGTTCTTCAGCATGCGTGGCATGTCGATGCGCGTCACCGCGCCGGCGCTGCCGTCCGCGCGCATGTCGATGCGCAACAGATAGGGCGCGGCCGTCACCGTGCTCACGTAGATGCTGTCGCCATCGATGGCGATGCCATTGAGCTTGAAACCCTCCGCACCGGCAATGAAGGAAGCATCCTGCTTCCACAGTTCGAGCGCGGTGTCGCCGTCGCGCCAACGGAAGACACGCGGCTGCAACGAATCGGTGATGTAGAGGCGGCCCTGCGCATCCTGCGCCAGATCGTTGCAGTAGCCCTTGTCAGGCAGCTCGTAGCTCGCGCGCGCCGCGCCGGTGGCAAGGTCGTAGCTCTTCAGCGCGCTCGGGTTCGTGGGCACGGTGGTGTAGCCCAGCGTGCCGGAGCAGATCCACAACAGGCCGCGGCGCGTATCCACCAGCACGCCTTGTCCATTGGACAAGCCGTTGGCGCCGGGCGTCACCAGTACCTCCGGCCGATCCGCGCCGGGCCGGATGCGTGCCACCGCGCCCTGGCGCCAGCTGCCCACATAGAAGGTGCCGTCCGGTGCCGCAGCGATGCTTTCGGGGTACCAGTCGGCCGGCAAGGGGCGCGTGGAAAGCGGGGCGTCGGTGGCGTGGCCGGCGGCGGCGAAGCTAAGCGCGCAGGCCAGGGCAAGGCGGCGCAGCAGGGCGGCTGTGGTCATCGTGATCTCCCTATGGCGGATGGCAGGGATTGTTGTTGGCCACTTCTGGTCTATAAATGCGCTTCCTGTTCCTTCACTCCACAGCGGGACTTTGGAATGGACCGATTAACCAGCATGGAAGTGTTCGTCCGCGTGGTGGAGAAAGGCAGCTTCGCGGCCGTGGCGGAAGAGTGGGACCTGTCCACCACCATGGTCGCCAACCATGTGCGCGCGCTGGAGCAACACCTCGGCGCGCAACTGCTCGAGCGCACCACGCGCCGCCATCACCTCACGGAAATCGGCGCGGCCTATCTGGAGCGTTGCCGCGATGTGCTCAGCAGCGTGCAGGCGGCCGATCAGGTCGCCGAAGCCTTGCGTGCGGAACCGCAAGGCACGCTGCGCGTGACCGCACCCGTCACCTGGGGCGCGCATCGGCTGATGCCGGTGGTCGGCGCTTACATGGCGAAGTACCCCGCCGTGCAGGTGGAGCTGAACCTCAACGATCGCGTGGTCGACCTGCACGAAGAAGGGGTGGACGTGGCTTTCCGCTCGGGCCCGCTGCACGATGACAACCTGGTGGCGCGGCCGCTCGCGCCCTCGCGCATGTTCGCGGTAGCCAGCCCGGCCTACCTGCAAGCCCATGGCGTGCCGCGGGAACCCGGCGACCTGCACGCTCACGCCTGCCTGGGCTTTGCGGCCTGGGGACGCGACCACCACTGGCGCTTCACCCAAGGCGAGCGCCACGTGGATGTGCCCGTGCGCGGACCGCTGATGTGCAACAACGGACAGGCCCTGCTCACGGCGGCCCTGCACGGCGTCGGCGTGGTGGTGCAGGCGGACGTGCTGCTGTCGCCGTCGATCGCCACCGGAGAGCTGATACAGCTGCTGCCGGACTGGGAACTGCCGGTGCGGCACCTGCATATCGTGCGCCGGCGCGAGGCGCGTCCTACGGCCAAGCTGCGCACTTTCGTCGATTTCGCACTGCAGAGATTGGGTTGATGGAAGCTGCGGCGTATCGCGCGGGCCCGCAGCGCAACGCGGGCATCGACCTGTTGCGCGGACTGTCCATCCTGCTCGTGGTGTTGCATCACATCGGCCTGCGCATTCGCCTCAGCAAGGCGGCGTTGGGCGACGTGCTGCCGGAGACGCTGCTCAACGCCCTGAACTTCAATGGCTACGAAGCCGTCTTCATCTTCTTCGTCATTTCCGGTTTCCTGATTGCGAGCCATGCACTGCGCCGCAGTGGTGAGCTGGCCAACATCGACTTGCGCTCCTTCTACGCACGCCGTTTTTCGCGCATCGCGCCGTGCCTGCTGGCGCTGGTCGCCGTGCTAAGCCTGCTGCATCTGCTCGGCGTGCAGGACTACGTGATCCACCGTGAAGGGCAAACACTGCCGCGAGCCATCGTGGCGGCGCTGGGCTTTCACCTGAACTGGTATGAGGGCATGACGGGCTATTTGCCTGGCGGTTGGGACGTGCTGTGGTCGTTGTCGATCGAAGAAGTGTTCTATCTCGCCTTCCCGATCGTTTGCCTGCTCACACGCCGCAGGTGGATGCTGGTGCTGTTGCTGCTCGTGCTGGCCTTGTCGCTGCCATGGACACGCGCGGCCCTCGCCGACAACGAGATCTGGCAGGAGAAGGCCTACCTGCCGGGCATGGCGGCCATTGCTACCGGCATACTCGGTGCCTTGCTGGTGCATCGCTGGGCCACGGTGCGACGAGGCCTTGCCTACGTGCTCGGTGTGGCCGGCGGCCTTGGACTGTATCTGGTGATGTTCCAGGGCCGCCTGCTGTGGTCGCTGCTGCATGACGGTTACATGCTGGTGCTTACCGGTGCCGCGTTGTGCCTCGTGCTGGCCAGCGCATGGGCACGGCACGATCGCGCACCCTGGCTTGGACTAGCCTGGCTGCGCTCATGGGGACGCCTGAGCTACGAGATCTACCTCACCCATATGTTCGTGGTGTTCGCTGTGGTCCGCCTCTACAAGGCGACTGGAAGCGACGTCGCGCACGGCTATCTTTGGTATCTGCCGGCGCTGCTCGCGTGCTGGGTGCTGGGAAAGTTGCTGGAGCGCTTGATTTCGGCGCCTTCGGAACGATGGCTGCGTTCACGGTGGTTGCACGGCGCGACACCTGCTGCGGTAGCTCTGCAGTCATAGGCCAAAAGCGATAGGGTGGCGCGTCATCGCAACTTATCGCGCGAACGAAACGGTGAAAATGCATGCGCCAGTTCGCATCCTGAGCACGCGCTGCTGAAATCGCGCGCGCCTGTCACGCAGGGAACAGCGGCACCCATAACGCCCATGGAGACTCGCGCACTCTCTCAGGCGAGGGTGCAAAGCGATGGACTGCAGGGCCCGTCTTAGCATCGACGAACGCTTCGAGCACGCATGGCGTGCGAATCAGCCCATGTTGCTGCGGCGCGCGCGCCGCCTCACCGGCGGTCAGCAGGATCGTGCCGATGAGCTGCTGGCCATCACGGCGCTCAAGGCACTTCAGTTCACGCGCCACCGGCCGCAGTTTCTCGATCGGCCCAAGGGTTTCCTGTTCGTCGTACTGCGCCACGCCTTCGTGGACGGCTTGCGTCGCATTGCCCGTGAAGGCCAGGTGTTCGACGACAGCGTGGACGTGCACAACGCCCAGGTCACCACGGATGACGCGCTCGCGCCGAGCGCCATGCAGAAGCTGGAGATCGAGCAACAAATCGCTTGCATCGAGACGGTGCTGCGCGCGATGACCCCCGCGCAGCAGCGCCTGTTCGCGTTCCGCTTCATCGACGATCTTCCGTATCCGCAGATCGCCGAACGCCTCGGCATCAACCAGCCTCTGCTGCGCAAGCGCGTGCAGCTGATCCGCGATCGCCTGCGCGCGGAGATCAGCCGATCCACGCTGCCGCTGGACGAATCGCGCGCCGCTGCGTTCACAGCCGGCGCTCCCCGTCGTTATGAAAAGGCCGGCGTACAGCGCCGCGATCCGACGATACCGTTAACCAAAGGAACCGACCATGGCTGAAGTCAACGAGCAGATCACCGACGCCGTGACGCAGACGAACGTGAAAGTGGTCGCCGAGGCGCCGGCCCAGGCCATTGCCGCGCTGTATCAGGTCGCGAGCCATTCGGCGGGGCTTTCGCTGCAGAACGCGGTGCACAGCCAGCAGGCGCTCAACCAGATTTCCAACGCGGTGGTGTCGCGGGCGGTGGCGATGATCATGTCGATCGCCGAGAAGTCGTAGGCGCAGGACGAGTGCGAATCGACTTTGGCATAGGGGAGGGGAATCGACATGGCCTTCTGGTCGAAATGGATCGCGGGTACCCGAGCGCCCCGTGCGGCGAGCGGCGACGAGGACGGAGGCAATGCCGGCGGCCCTGCGCAAGCGCCGGCACCCGCATCCGCACCAGCGCCGACGCCAGCACCAGCACCAGCACCAGCACCAGCACCGCCCGCACCACCGTCCAACGTTCGCACGCTCATGACCGAGCGCATGCTGCAGCAGAACCCGACGCCACCGGACACGAGCGCGCTCAATCAGGCCGTCGTGCAGGCGGTGCAGTTGAGCAATGCGGAGACCGCGGGCTACGCGCCGTCGCAGATCGCGCTGGGCCCGGACATGATGATCAGCCAGGCATCCGGGCTGGTCGCGCAGGCGGCGGCAAGCTACTTCGACGGCGTGAGCAAGCTCGTGCTCGCCAGCCAGAGCGTGCTGCTCAAGCAGATGACCCAGGCCCTGGCGGAGCAGCAGCTGGAACAGGCCGCCGAGGATGCGCTCGGCATCGTCGCCACCGATCTGCTGATGGGCGCCGCAGCCGCCGTCGCGGCCGCTGCCGGCGCAATGGAGGCGGAGTCGGCGAGTTTCGCCATCGACCGCATTGACCAGAGCATCGCCAAGTACAGCAGCGTACTGGCCGCGCGCAAGACGCCGCCGGCGCAGTAACGCACCGAGATCCGCCGCCCACCGATATCGCGAGGATGTGCCATGGCTTATTTCAAGCTCTCCGCTCCGGCAAAGATTTACCAGTATCCGTTTGACTATCACAGCCATCTTGGCGGCATCCTGCCCGTGCGGGATGCGGGTGGGCTATCCCTGGTCCATTGGCTGGGAAACACGGATGCCGACCGTGGCGAGCAGCTGTTGTTCGACCAGAGCCTGCAGTTCATGTTGACCGCCAACCCGTTCGAGGTGCTTCTGCAGTCCGGAGAAAGGACGACGTACGAGCGTGGCGAGTGTGCGGCGGAGAACATCTACATCGCCTGCGTGCTGATCGCGCAGCGCTTTCGTCCGGGCGAGGGCGTGGACGAGCTACCCGTGACGGACAAGCGCCTTTATCTGGCCACGCAGGAGACCATTCGCGCCGTGCTGACACGCCAGGGGCCGGAGTACGCGTGGATCAACGCGCTCATGCGCTACTTCAATGGAAAGACCTACGCGAGCAACAAGTTCACGCCGTTCGATGATGCCTACAAGACACGCTCCAGCATGGTGGATAGGGTCCGCAAGCCCCAGGGCGGTGAAGCAAAGTACGAGAAGTGGATAGACGACACGCTGGAGTATCTGTTCAAGCAGGGCATCCTGCATATCCAGATTCCCGCCGGTCGCGACGACATTCCCGCGCTCGACAGCCGCATACAGAAGTTCAACGGCGATCATTCCACGTCCTATCGGGCCCTGGTTCACACCTCCCTGGCGTATCAGGAGGACAAGAAGCTCGCCGCCGACCTGGGCAAGATCCTCGAGCTGTTGAGCAACAAGGACAAGCCTCTTCCAGCCACCATCGGCATCGATCTGCTCGGTGTCGAGAATCGCGTGGCCTACTACGGAACGCTGTTCGAATTTCTTCAGAAGAACGAGCCAGCCATTTCATCGCTGGTCGGCGGTATGCAGTCCGACCACTTCATCGTTCACGTGCACAACGGCGAGGGCGCCAGCGCCGCTGCGGATCACCGCTCGTTGATCGGCTACTACATGGCCTATGGCCAGCGCGTGCCCGACGCGTCGTTCTATCAGGCGATGGCAGCCTATATCCGGCGCTGCGCCGTCGCGGCACGCGAACGCCAATCGACGGAGGGACATGGAAGCCGTGGGGCGGCCGGGCTGCGCCGCACCTTTTCCCGCCTGTTCGACGAGTTGTTCTTGAGCAATTCGCTCACCCACCAGGGATGCCATCTGCGCCGCTTTGACATCAACGGCGAGCGCAGTCGCGCCCTCGCGGCCTACAACGGCAAGCGCAACGTGATGGCCTTGAGCGAGGCGCTCGATGCGCCGTCCGGCGTGGACGGAGAAACCTGGTACGACACGTTGACGACGCCTGATGGGCCTTATGTGTTCCGGCTTGGGCATGACTACTACTACCGCAGCTACATGGCGCAGAAGTACCCAGTCATCGCCTTCGACACGAATTTGGGAAGCAATGCCATCACTGGTGCGGCAGGCTTGTTTGGCTCAGGCGAGGCCTATCGCATCAACAAAGGGTTCCGTCATCTGGACGGCTATATCGATACGGATGTCATTGCCGCGGTATCCGCGGCCGTCGCCAACATGAGCAGCGATGCCTTGACCCAGGAGCAGATCGAGTACTTCCTGGATACCAGCCGCAAGGAGGACGGCATCAGGCAAGTGCTTGCCGACGGCGAGGTCAAGAAGGAGATCAGCGAGTACCTGCGTGTGGCGCTGGGGCCCGTGGCGGGAGAGTCGGGCCAGTTCGACGAAAGGTACTACGAGATGTACTCCGAGATTGTCATCGAGATCGTCGACGTGTCGGACCAGCCCACGGTGCGCTACCAGGCGCTGGCGAGGGTGTTCGCGCTCTTTCAGAACTGGCGATCCTACCTGCTTGGCGCCGACGGGCAGGGCGCGGAGCACAGCAACATCCAGGACGAGTTCCTGCGGATGGTGATCCTTGTCGCTTACAACCTTCTTCCCGTGGGGCACCGGCAGCTGCTGGAGGACACGCTGGAAAAGGTGCAGGAGGTGATGATCGTCTTTGCGGTGCGGTACTGGGAGGCGACGGTGGGCAAGACTCGGTTCAAGCCGACGCGTAGCGATCGCGAAATCGAGAAGCTGGATGGCTATCAGTCCGCTGCCTCGGTGGTGAGCCTGCAGCGCGCACGCGCGGCGGCCGGATCCTGACCTCTCCACGACGGAGCTTGTCCCATGACGACGCCAGCGCACGACGAGATCATCCAGCGGTTCTACCGCCTGGGCATCAGCGAGCGGCATGCGCCCCGCAAGGCGGCGACAGCGGAAGGGCGGAGCGTCGAGCCGCAACCGACTGAAAAGCGGAATGGACCCGTGCGGCCGACCGGCCTGACCGGCGCGGCGACAGGGAAAACGCAGCGCAAGCGCACCCGCGAACAACAGCTGCTGTTCGCGCTCGCCCGCCTGCTCGCCTCGCGCATGCGTTGAACGCCATGGCCGGAGACCCTCCCATGATCGACATCGACCAGGACAAGCTCGAAGGCTTGCGTGAGCTGATCAAGCTGCTGCTCGCGCTGACCAGGGCAGAGCGGCCGCGCGCGGTTTATCCGTATCCGCCGTTCGCGCCGCCGGCCCCGCCGCAGCCGCCCATGCCTACGCAGCCGGGAACCAGCGATGGCGGCATGAACCTGTTGCGCGCCGCGGAGATCGTCGAGCGCGGCGGTGCGCATGCGCTCGAAGCCATTCGCAAGGGCACGGACGAGGCACGCAAGGCGCTGCTGCGGCTGGCGGAGCAACGCGATCTTGAACAGAACGCCGTGGAGCAGGTGATCGAATCGCTGACGGCGCTGAAGGCCTTGCAGCACCGGCATCGGCATCAGGGCGATGGCGACGCGCAGCAGGCGGCGCCACACCCGCACGAACATGCGCACGCACACGCAACCAGCGCGCCGCCGCGGCGCGCGCGTAAGGCAGGCGCCAAGCGCAGGCGTTGATTCACGCCGGCTCGCCCGGAGCGTTTCACTTTCATGTACGGGAACGCCGTACTTAACCAGAGGAGCACGACATGCCTATCCCCATTCCGGTCAATTCGCAGATCACCGATGCGGTCACCCAGTCCAACGTGAAGGTGATCGCGGAAGGTCCCGCCATGGCCATGGGTTCGATCTTCCAGACCCTGGCCCATTCCACCAGCGTGCTCTACGAGAACGCGGTGACGTCGTCGCAGCAGCAGAACACCTTGTCGCAGGCGGCATCCAACCAGGGCGTGATGCAGATCTACAGCCTGGACACCACCGCCACCGCGGCGGCCACGGAAAAGGTGGCGCAGGGCGGCGTGGCGGACAACCTCACCAGCCTGCTCAGCGTGATGAACGCTTTCAGCAATCAGTAATGCCCGTGCGCATGGCGCGCACCCGGCGTCGTTCCGTTTCTTCCGCGGCCTAGCCGCTTCATTGCATGGAGTTGAATCATGACCGTGAACAGCCAGATCACCGATGCGGTTACCCAGACCAACGTGAAGGTCGTCGCCGAAGCGCCGGCCATGGCCATGGGGTCGATCTACCAGACGATGGCCCACTCGACGGGCATCCTGTTCGAGAACGCCGTGGCGCAGCAGCAGCAGCAGAACACGCTGTCGCAGGCGGCGGCCAACCAGGGCGTGATGCAGATCTACAGCCTGGACACCACGGCCACCGGTGCCGCCAGCGAAAAGGTGGCGCAGGGCGGTGTGGCGGACAACCTGACCAGCCTGCTGAGCGTGCTCAACGCATTCCGCAGCAGCTGAACCCGCCGGCCCGGCGGACCGGACAGGAGGCGCCTGTCCGGCCCGCCGAGGGGTGTGACGATCACGTTCCCGTTATCCGGGGGCAGGCAGGTTAGCGCAGGAGAACGACACTCCCGGCGCCGCGGGCTGGATGGCGATACCCGCAGGCGGCCGGGCATGAATATTCGGTATCCGGTCCGGTGCGCTCTACAGGATGGGCGATGCGCGGCGCCGGGCATCAGGGGGCAATCGGCATGGAACTGGCTACGCGGCGGCACGCGTCGCGCACGGCTGTGCGCAGCGGCCGTTCGACGGTCTTGGATGCGGAGGGTCGCCGCGCGTTGCTCGCGCGGTCGGACCTGTTCGCCGGCCTTCCGGCCCCGGTGCTGGACGAGTTGGCCGGGCGTTCCAATGGGCGTTGCCTGGATAGCGGCGAGCTGGTGTTCCGCAAGAACGATGCGGCCGATTTCGCCGCGCTGGTGGTGGAGGGCGTGGTCTACGCCATCCTGTACGGCCCCGATGGTCGCGAGCTGATCGTGGACATGGCCGGTTCCGGACAGGCCATCGGCGAAGCCGCGTTGCTCGGTGCGAGCTGCCATCACTTCACCGCGGTGGCCGCGGGCATGGCGACGGTGTTGTTGCTGCGGCGCGTGCATCTGGCCGGGCTGCTGACCGAGCCGCAGTTCCTGCATCGCGTGATGCTGCTGCTCGCCGGGCGCGTGAGCCGCACGGCCAGGGCGCTGGAAACGATGTGCCTGTACAGCCTGGAATCGCGGCTGGCGCGCTATCTGCTGGATGCGTCGGACCGCAACGGACGCGAGCGGGACGCCGCGCAGATCCAGCTGCCGCCCACGCAGGGCATCCTGGCCTCCATGCTCAATGCGAGCCGCCCCAAGTTGAATGCGCTGCTGCAGGAATGGCAGCGCGCTGGCTTGATCAGCCGCGAACGCAATGTGCTGCGCGTGCACGACTTCGAACAGCTCCGGCGCAAGGCGTGCGCGCCGGAGCGGCGTTTCTAGCCGCGCTTCAACGGAAGCGGTTGATGGTGTCGCGCAGCTCGATGGCGGCGGCGCGCGCGGCCTGGGCGAAATCCTCGCCGCTGCCGGCGTAGAGGATGGCGCGCGACGAGCTGATCATCAGGCCGGTGCCGTTGGCCGTGCGGCCGTGCTTCAGCACGGCTTCCACGTCGCCGCCCTGCGCACCGATGCCGGGCACCAGCAGCGGCATGTCGCCGACGAGCGCGCGCACCTTGCCCAGTTCCTCCGGCCAGGTGGCGCCGGTGACCAGCGCGCAGTTGCCATTGGCGTTCCAGTCGCGCGCGATGGTTTCGGCCACGCGCAGGTACAAGGGCATACCGCCGCAGTCGAGCGCCTGGAAGTCCGCGCCGCCCGGGTTGGAGGTGCGGCACAGGAGGATCACGCCCTTGTCCGCGCGCTCAAGAAACGGCTGCGCGGAATCGCGGCCCATGTACGGGTTCAGCGTCACCGCGTCGGCCTTGAAGCGGTCGAACGCCTCGGTGACGTAATGCTGCGCCGTGCTGCCAATGTCGCCGCGCTTGGCGTCGAGGATCACCGGCACGGCCGGATGCTTGTCGTGGATGTGCGCGATCAGCCGCTCCAGCGCGTCCTCCGCACGCAGCGCGGCGAAGTGCGCGATCTGCGGCTTGTAGGTGCAGACCAGGTCGGCGGTGGCGTCGACGATGTCGCGACAGAACTCGAACACCGCATCCGGCCGGCCCTTGAGGTGCGCGGGGAATTTCGCGGGCTCGGGATCGAGGCCGACGCAGACGAGGGAGTGGTGGTCAGTCCATGCGTGTTGCAGGGAGTGCATGAAGTGCATTGCGGTCTCCGAGCCAGGAGTGAGTGAAGAGAAGCGAGGAGTGAGAGAGGGCGTGGCGCTCTCGTTTCTCACTCCTCTTTACTCGTTGCTCGCTCTTACGCCAGCTTCTTGTACTTCACCCGATGCGGCTTCGCGGCCTCATCGCCGAGACGGCGCTTCTTGTCCGCTTCGTACTCGTTGTAGTTGCCCGGGAAGAACTCTACGTGCGAGTCGCCTTCGAACGCGATGATGTGCGTGGCGATGCGGTCGAGGAACCAGCGGTCATGCGAGATGACCACGGCGCAGCCGGGGAATTCCAGCAGCGCGTCTTCCAGCGCGCGCAGGGTTTCCACGTCCAGGTCGTTGGACGGTTCGTCGAGCAGCAGCACGTTGCCGCCCTGCAGCAGGGTCTTGGCCATGTGCAGGCGGCCGCGCTCACCGCCGGAGAGCTGGCCGACGATCTTCTGCTGGTCGGTGCCCTTGAAGTTGAAGCGGCCGATGTAGGCGCGCGACTGGATCTCGAAGTTGCCGATGGTGAGGATGTCCGAACCGCCGGACACTTCCTGCCACACGTTGTTCTTCGGATCGAGCGCATCGCGCGACTGGTCGACGTAAGCCAGCTTGACCGTGTGGCCCAGCTTCACTTCGCCCGAATCCGGGGTTTCCTTGCCCATGATCATCTTCATGAGCGTGGACTTGCCCGCGCCGTTCGGGCCGATCACGCCGACGATGGCGCCCGGCGGAATCTTGAACGACAGGTCTTCGATCAGCACGCGGTCGCCGAACGACTTGGTGACGTTTTTGAACTCGATCACTTCCTGGCCCAGGCGCTCGCCCGGCGGAATGAAGATTTCATTGGTTTCGTTGCGGCGCTGGTACTCGACCGAGTTCAGCTCCTCGAAGCGGTTGAGACGCGCCTTGCCCTTGGACTGGCGGCCCTTGGCGGCCGAACGCACCCACTCCAGCTCCTTCTCGATCGCCTTCTGGCGCGACTTCTCCTGCTGGGCTTCCTGCTTGAGGCGGGCGTCCTTCTGCTCCAGCCACTCGGTGTAGTTGCCCTTCCAGGGAATGCCGCGGCCGCGATCGAGTTCCAGAATCCACTCCGCCGCGTTGTCGAGGAAGTAGCGGTCATGGGTGACGGCCACCACGGTGCCCGGGTAGTTCTGCAGGAACTGCTCCAGCCAGTCCACGGATTCGGCGTCCAGGTGGTTGGTGGGCTCGTCCAGCAGCAGCATGTCCGGCTTGGACAGCAGCAGGCGGCACAGCGCCACGCGGCGCTTTTCACCGCCGGACAGCGGCCCGATCTTGGCGTCCCACGGCGGCAGGCGCAGCGCGTCGGCGGCCACTTCCAGCTGGCGCTCCAGCGCGTGCGCGTCGTTCACGGCAAGGATGTTTTCCAGCTCCTGCTGCTCGGCGGCGAGCTTGTCGAAGTCCGCGCCTTCCTCGGCGTAGGCGGCGTAGACCTCTTCCAGGCGCTTCTGCGCGTCGATGATGACGGAGACGCCTTCCTCGACCGCTTCGCGCACGGTCTTCTCCGGATCGAGCTCCGGCTCCTGCGCCAGGTAGCCGACCTTGATGCCCGGCTGCGGGCGGGCTTCGCCCTGGAAGTCCTTGTCGACGCCGGCCATGATGCGCAGCACCGTGGACTTGCCCGCGCCGTTCAGGCCCAGCAGTCCGATCTTGGCGCCGGGGAAGAAGCTCAGGGAGATGTCCTTGATGATCTGGCGCTTCGGGGGAACGATCTTGCTGACCCCGTTCATGGTGTAGATGTACTGCATGGAGCCTCCGGCGACGTGCACGGCGCCGGCGCAGGGGCAGGCGGTGCGATTCAGAGTGGGTGTAAACCACTCATTATAGCGGGTGTTGGGGGCGGTCCGGTGACGGCGGCCCCGCCCGCGCCCTTACCGGGGCAGGGCGGGCGCTGGCCTGGCGGTGTCGAACAGCGCGCTGACCGTGCGGGTGTGCAGCGAGGCGGCGTCGAAGCCCTCCGGCAGCATGCCGGCGATCTCCAGCATCACCGCGCCATGCAGCGATGCCCAGATCTGGTGGCCGAGGATGGCCGGGTCCGCCGCCACGGTGCCTTCGGCGATCATCACTTCCACGTGCGCCGAGACGGTGCGCCACATGCGCTCGTAGGCCTGTCGATAGGCGGGGTCGTCGCGCCGGGTTTCCGGGTATTCGAACATCAGCCGGTAGGTGGCGGTGTTGTCGCGGGCAAAGGCGATGTAGGCGTCGCGCACGGCGCGGCTGCGCGTGCGGCCGTCGCCGGGCGAGTCGAGCGCGCGTTCCAGCGCTTCGGAGAAGCGGTTGAGGCCGCGCGTGCGCACGGCCGTGATGATCTCTTCCTTGTTGTCGAAGTAGCGGTAGGGCGTCATGGTGCCCACGCCCAGTTCGCCGGCCAGGCGCCGCAGGGTGACGGCGCCGGGGCCTTCTTCCACGTACAGCCGCGCAGCCGCTTCGCACAGGCGTTCGCGGAAGGCTTCGGTTTCCTGTTCGCTCAGCGCTCGCGGCACGTCAGTCTCTTGCGTTCAGCGTCTTGCGGAAAAACGCCAGCGCATCGGCGTTGATCTGCGCGTGCGCCTTGGCACGGTCGACGCCGGTCGGGTCGGCGCACAGCTGCGCGATTTCCTTCTTGAGCGCATCGGAGCAGGGCGGCAGGAATACCCAGTGGTCGGCGCGGGGGATTTCCTTCACCGCATACAGTGTCTTGAGCAGGGGCGCGATGTGCTTCGCGTTGGCTTCCGGCGGCAGCACCTGGTCGTTCTGGCCGTAGTAGAGGAAGACCGGGATATGCACCTTGTCGAAGCTGTGTTCGTCGAACAGCAGGCTCAGCGGCGCCATGGCGAAGGCGGCCTTCACGCGCGGGTCGGCGGTGTCGCCGTAGCGACCCAGCTGGCCCTGCATCTTCTCGAACGCCTGCGCGATGGTCTCGCCCTGGCTGGCGGCCTCGGCTTCGGCCTCCTTGCGATGGCCGCACACATCCTTGTCCTGCGGGTAGTGATCGCAAAAATCGATGAAGCGCACGAAGCGCGGCTGCGCGCCGGCGATCATCAGCGCGGTATAGCCGCCGGCGGAGAAGCCGGCCACGCCGATGCGCTGCGGGTCGATCAGCGCCTTCCAGCGCGGGTCGGCCAGCACGGTGCTGATGGTTGCCTTCACCTGCACGGGCCGGCCGGCCAGCACCTCGATCTTGCCGACCTTGCTGGTGTCGCCGAAATAGTCGCCGAGCTGGTTGAGCGTGGCGACGACAAAGCCGTGGCTGGCCAGGTAGGTGGCCAGGTCATGGTGCCCCAGGTTGCTGCCGCCATTGCCATGGGAGATGACCACCAGCGGCTTGGCGCCGGGGATGGCCGGCGCGCCCGGCGTGGCGGCGACGTCGTACGGGCCCATGGCCGTGGTGCCATGCACCGGCTGCGGCGAGGGGTAGAACACATAGCCCTCGGTCGGCTTGCCGCTGACCGGGTCGGTGATCTGGATGGGCGACAAGCCCACGCCGGTGACTTCCGACGCGTAGGCGGCCAGTGGCAGGAGCAGTGCGAGGATCAGGGCAAACCGGCGAAGCAATAGCTGGGACATCGGACGCGCCTTGGCGCGCGGCGGCATGGTGGGCATGGCGAAAGTCCGTGGCTGGGATGGCGTGCAATGTACGGTACGCTGTACGAAATGTGGCCGCAAGTGGCCCCGAGTGGCCGCCATAGCACATCACCGCTACAATTTCGCGTTCTAACCCTGCAGCCACCCCAACGAGGTCAGGATGTTCCCGAAGCACGACACGATCGCCGGTTACGACAATGAACTGGCCCAGGCCATGGCCGACGAAGCCCGCCGTCAGGAGGATCACGTCGAGCTGATCGCTTCGGAGAACTACGCCAGCCCCCGCGTGATGGAAGCCCAGGGCAGCGTGCTCACCAACAAGTACGCCGAGGGTTATCCGGGCAAGCGCTACTACGGCGGCTGCGAATACGTGGACATCGCCGAGCAGCTGGCCATCGACCGCCTGAAGAAGCTGTTCGGCGCCACCTACGCCAACGTGCAGCCGCACTCCGGCTCGCAGGCCAACCAGGCCGTGTACCTGGCGCTGCTCAACCCCGGCGACACCATCCTGGGCATGAGCCTGGCCCACGGCGGCCACCTCACGCACGGCGCCAAGGTCAACGTGTCGGGCAAGCTGTTCAACGCCGTGCAGTACGGCGTGAACGAGCAGGGCTTGGTGGACTACGACGAAGTCGAGCGCCTCGCCATCGAGCACAAGCCCAGGATGATCGTGGCCGGTTTCAGCGCCTACTCGCAGGTGATGGACTGGGCGCGCTTCCGCGCCATCGCCGACAAGGTCGGCGCCTACCTGTTCGTGGACATGGCGCACGTCGCCGGCCTGATCGCCGCGGGCGTGTACCCGAGCCCGGTGCCGCATGCGCACGTCGTTACCTCCACCACGCACAAGACCCTGCGCGGCCCGCGCGGCGGCATCATCGTGGCCAAGGACGCCGGCGAGGAGATCGAGAAGAAGCTGCAGTCCATCGTGTTCCCCGGCATCCAGGGCGGCCCGCTGATGCACGTCATCGCCGCCAAGGCGGTGGCCTTCAAGGAAGCGCTGGAGCCGGAGTTCAAGACCTACCAGGAACAGGTGGTCAAGAACGCCAAGGCCATGGCCCGGACCTTCATCGAGCGCGGCTACAAGATCGTCTCCGGCGGCACCGAAAACCACCTGATGCTGGTGGACCTGATCGGCCGCGACGTCACCGGCAAGGACGCGGAAGAAGCGCTGGGCAAGGCGCACATCACCGTCAACAAGAACGCGGTGCCGAACGACCCTCGCAAGCCGTTCGTCACCTCCGGCCTGCGCGTGGGCACGCCCGCCGTCACCACCCGCGGCTACAAGGAAGCGGACGTGGTCGAGCTGACCGGCTGGATCTGCGACGTGCTCGATGCGCCGAAGGACGAGGCCGTCATCGCCAAGGTGCGCGAGAAGGTCACGGCGCAGTGCCACAAGTTCCCGGTGTACGGCTGAGAGCGAGAAGCGAGTGGAGAGGAGCGAGAAGTGAGAGCGAACCAACCCTCTGTTTTCTCACTCCTCGTTTCTCACTCCTGACCCTATGCATTGCCCCTTCTGCCAGCACGAAGACACCCGCGTGATCGACTCGCGCCTGACCGAGGACGGCGCCACCGTGCGCCGTCGTCGCGAGTGTCCCAAATGCAACGAGCGCTTCAACACGTTTGAAACCGCCGAACTCAAGCTGCCCACCATCGTGAAGAGCGGTGAGCGGCGCGAGTCGTTCGACGAGCACAAGCTGCGCGTGAGCTTCGAGCGTGCCTTGCAGAAACGCCCCGTGCCGACGCATTCCGTCGACACCGCCGTGCGCGAGATCGTCAACGACCTGCGCCGCTGCGGCGAACGCGAAGTGCCTTCGCGGCAGCTGGGCGAGCTGGTGATGCGCGAGCTGAAGAAGCTCGATCAGGTGGCGTATGTGCGCTTCGCTTCCGTGTATCGGAAGTTCGAGGATGTGCAGGCGTTCCGCGAGGAGATCGAGAAGCTGGAGCGCGATTTGCCGGAGTTGGAGGCGTTGCAGTTGTCGTTGTTGGGGGAGAGTGTGGCGAGGCGCAAGAAGTCCTGAGGGGGCTTTTGCTCTCGCTGTTCTAGGGGGCGCACCCTTGCCTCACCACTTCAAAAAGAACCGTCATCCCTGCGAAGGCAGGGATCCAGCGACTTTATGTTCGGTTGTCGCGCAAAGGGTGATCGGTTCTTTTTGGCGCTGCCGCAACCTGGCCGCCTACGCGGCGGGCGTTCCGACCTCCTGCCGGAGGCCGGGTCACTTTCTCTTGCTTGCCCAAGAGAAAGTAACCAAAGAGAAGGGCCCCCCGGAATCGGCGCCTATCGGGCTGAAGCCCGATAGGTACGCGGACGGGTTCCGGGCTTTTCGACGGGGCATCCTGCCCCGACGAAAAGTGCCTGGCATCCATGCCAGGCACCCCTGCGGGGCCTGATCTCCACTCGCCCGCCGCCTCATACGGGGACCCGGAAGATCAAGAGCCCAAAGTCCAAAGCCGGTGGCTCGTGCCGCTGTGCGGCACATCGCGTCGTGGCGGTGGAGTGGTCCTCATCCCTTAAACTGCGCCAAGCCTCCGCCGCCAAAAGCGCCCATGCCTCCACTATTCACCGCCATCGATCACGCCCATATGGCCCACGCCCTGCGCCTGGCCGAGCTTGGTCTGTACACCACGCATCCCAACCCGCGTGTCGGCTGCGTGATAGCGCACGGCGAACAGGTGGTGGGTGCGGGTTATCACCAGCGGGCGGGAGAGCCGCATGCGGAGGTTTATGCGTTGCGCGAGGCTGGCGAGCAGGCGCGTGGGGCGACGGCTTATGTGACGTTGGAACCCTGCGCGCATCATGGCCGCACACCGCCGTGCGCGGATGCGCTCATCGCAGCGGGCGTGGCGCGCGTGGTGATTGCAGCGGAGGATCCGTTTCCGCAGGTGGCCGGTCGCGGCATCGGCAAGTTGCGCGACGCGGGTATCGTGGTGGAGACGGGCTTGATGCGCGACGCCGCACGCGAGCTCAATATCGGTTTCTTCAGCCGTATCGAACGCGGGCGTCCGTGGGTGCGCGTGAAGCTGGCGATGAGTCTGGATGGGCGCACGGCGCTGGCCAATGGCGAATCGAAGTGGATCACCGGCGAGGCGGCGCGCGCGGATGTGCAGCGCTGGCGTGCGCGCAGTTCGGCGATCTTCACGGCATCGGGCACGGTGCTGGCCGACAATCCGCGCCTGACCGTGCGCTTGCCGGAAGGCGAGGCGTTTACGCCGCCGTGGCGCGTGGTGCTCGACAATCGCCTGCGTACGCCGCCGGACAGCCACGTGCTCGATGGCACCGTGCCGACGCTGGTGCTGCACAACGCGCAATACGCACCGGTCGACCCGCGCTTTCAGGCGGTGGAACTGGCCGTGGTGGCGGAGAAGGGCGGCGCGATGGATCTGCACGCGGTGATGGATGAGCTGGCGCGGCGGCATATCAGCGAAGTGCATGTGGAGGCGGGTCCCAGCCTGTGCGGTTCGCTGTTCGCGGCCGGGCTGGTGGACGAGCTGCTGATCTACATCGCGCCAGTGTTGCTGGGCGACAGCGCGCAGCCTTTGCTCGGCCTGCCGTCGCTGACGGACATGGCGTCGCGCTGGAAGCTGCGCACCATCGACCGCCGGGTGTTGGGCGATGACCTGCGGCTGCAGCTTCGCCCCATCGCCTGAGTGCGCGTTACCCCTGCTGGATGCCAACCATGACGCAACCCCACACGCCGCTGCTCGTCCTGAGTGATGCCGAGCGCACCTTCTTCCGCGAGCAGGGCTACCTGATCCGCAAGATCCTCGATGACGTCAGCGTCGCGCGTTACGTCGCCGCCGTGGACGAGGCGCGCCGCGAAAGCGGGGAGGCGCAGCGCATGAGCAACCTGCAGTTCCTGCAGCCCGGCAAGGCCATCCGTGGCATCCAGGACATCATCTGCAACGAAGACATCCTCGCCGTCTGCCGCGACCTGCTGGGCGAGGGCATCATCGTGGACGGTGCGTCGCTGTTCTATGCCGATGCCGGCGTCGACTACCGGCAGGGCTGGCATCGCGACGTGCTGCAGGTGCCGGACGATCAGGTGGACACGCGCTGGTTCAGCGAGGACTACCACTACAACTACGTGCAGATGAACATGCCGCTCACGGCGGATGGCTGCCTATGGATCGTGCCGGGCAGCCATCGCCGCCAGCTCGATGCGCAGGAGCGCGCGATCTTCGGCAACACCGAAAAGATGGCCCCGGTCGAGGCGCCGGAGCTGTCCACCGGAAAGCAGATCGTGCTGCAGCCGGGCGAGGCGGTGTTCTACAACAATTACGCCGTGCATCGCGGCTGGGGCGGCGTATTGAAGGATCGCCGCATCACCATCCACCTGGGCTTCCACTCGGCGCAGTATCCGCCGACCCTGCATTTCGGCGTGCTCGATCACACTGAATACAGCGTGGAGTATCTCTCCTCGCTGGCGCCTTGCGTGCGCGAGGCCCTGCGCGCGCATCTGGTCGAACGTGCGCGCCATCCGGAAGTGAACGTGTTCCACGCCTACCACCAGCAGTTCCTGAAGCAGGAGTTCAAGACCACATGACGACGGCAGCGATACGCTGGGGCATCATCGGTTGCGGCAATGTCACCGAGGTGAAGAGCGGGCCGGGCTTCAGCAAGACGCCAAACTCCGCCCTGGTCGCGGTGATGCGGCGCGATGGCGAGAAGGCACGCGATTACGCCGAGCGTCATGGCGTGCCGCGCTGGTACGACGATGCGGAAAAGCTCATCGCCGATCCGGACGTCAATGCGGTCTATGTCGCCACGCCGCCCTCCACGCACAAGCAGTACGCGCTGATGAGCATCGCCGCCGGCAAGCCGGTGTACGTGGAAAAGCCGATGGCGCTGGACCACGCCGAATGCGAGGCGATCATCCATGCCGGCAAACAGGCGAATGTCCCGGTGTTCGTGGCGTACTACCGCCGCAGCCTGCCGCGCTTCCAGAAGGTGCGCGAGCTGATCTTCGGCCAGCAGGCCATCGGCAAGCCACGCATCGTCAACACGGTGCTGTACGAGCCGCATCACCGGCGCTACCACGATCCGGCGAATCTGCCATGGCATGTGGTGCCCGAGATTTCAGGTGGCGGCGTGTTCATGGATATCGGCTGCCATACGCTCGACATCCTCGACTGGCTGTTCGGGCCTATCGTGTCGGTGAGCGGCAACGCCAGCAATCAGTTGGGCGCCTATGGCGTGGAAGACGGCGTCGCCATGTCGTTCCAGTTCGGCAACGGCATGTTGGGCACGGGCCTCTGGAACTTCGACAGTTTCAAGCACCATGACCAGATCGAGGTGATCGGCGACAAGGGGCGCATTGCTTTCGCTACTTTCGGCGACGGCCCCATCCACGTAGAGAACCTCGACGGCTCGCACGAGTACCGCGTCGCCAACCCGTCGCACATCCAGCAGCCGTTGATCGAAACCATCGTGGCCGAACTCACCGGCCACAAGGGCGCTTGCCCGTCCACGGCGGAAAGCGGCGCGCGCACCAGCTGGGTGATGGATCAGGTGCTGCGCCAGTATCGCCGCGATACCGGGCAGACGATCGGCGGATGATGCGCGTGCGCGCCTCCGAGCCAAGGAGGCGCGCACGCTTCATGCAGGGCACTCACTTGCTGAAATCGATGGCGATCTTGCCGAAGTGCTTGCCCGTGGCCATCAGGTCGAAGGCATCGCGTAGCTGCTCGAAGCCGTAAACGCGATCGATCACCGGTTCGAGGCGCGCCAGTTCGATGGCCGCATTCATGCGCTCGTGCGATTCCAGCGGCGCCACCGAAATGCCCTGCAGGCGAATGCGCTTGAGCAACGCCTGGGTCAGCGTGAGCGATGCTTCGTTGCCGCCCATGAAACCCACCAGGCCGATAAAGCCGTGCATGGCCACCGCGTCCATCGATTGCGGCAGCGTGGACGCGCCCACGGTTTCAATCACCGCGTCCACGCCGCGGCCGCCGGTGGCATCGCGCACCAGCGGACTCCATTGCGGATGGGTGCGGTAGTTGATGCCCACGTCGGTGCCCAGGGCTTTTGCGCGGGCGAGCTTCTCGTCGCTGGACGAAAGCATGATGGCGCGCGCGCCGCGCAGCTTGGCGAACTGCAGCGCGAACAGCGACACGCCGCCGGTGCCGAGGATCAGCACCGACTGGCCGCTGGTGACATGCGCAAGCTCCAGCGCATGCCATGCAGTGAGTGCGGCGATGGGCAAGGTGGCGGCCTGCACATGGTCGAGGTGGGACGGCGCATGCACCAGCGCATAGGCGTCGAAGCAGGCAAGGTCGCGCATGACGCCGTCATCGGGGCCGCCAGGTTCCGCCCCTGTCCATTCCGGCCGGATGGAGCCGGCCACCCAGCGTGATTTGTACAAGGTGGTGACGCGGTCGCCGGGCTTGAAGCGGCTGACGCCATCGCCGACGGCGAGCACCGTGCCCGCGCCGTCCGACACCGGGACGATCGGCAGCTTCACGTCGCGGTACAGCCCGCCCTGGGCCATCAGCAGGTCGCGATAGTTGAGCGAGGCCGCTTCCAGCTTGACCAGTACTTCACCGGGGCCGGGCTGGGGCTCCGGCAGGTCGATGCGTTGCAGCTGGTCCAGTCCGAAAGCGGGTAGGCGATAGGCGCGCATGGCGTGACTCCGTGGTGGGAATGGCGCCATGGTCGGGCGGGATGCCTCGGGTGATAATCTTCGCAAATCGCACTTCATTTGTTCATACCATGAATAAATCGTTCGAGCTGACGCCGACACGGGTACGCGAGCTGCGGGCCTTCGCCATCTCCGCCCGGCTGCTGAATTTCTCGCAAGCGGCGCGCGAAGCCGGCTGCACGCCGTCCGTGCTGAGCAGGCGCATCGCGTCCCTGGAAGATGCGGTGGGCACGCGGCTGTTCATGCGCACCACGCGCCGCGTCACGCTCACCGCGCGTGGCGAGCAATTGCTGGCGCATTGCGAGCGGCTGGAGCAGGTGATGACCGACCTGGCCGTGGACCTGCGTCCCCAGCAAGGCGAGCCGCAGGGGCGCCTATGCCTGCATTTGCCTCGCACCTATGGGCGCGAGCGCGTCGCGCCGCTGGTCGCGCGTTTCATGGCACGGCATCCGCAGATACGCATCGACGCGACCTATGACGACACCTACGTGGATCTCGTGGCGGGCAAGGTCGATGTGGCGGTGCGCGTGGGGCGGCTGGCGGACGCCAACGTGGTGGCCCGGCGCGTGGGCACGATGCGCCGCTATCTCTGCGCCTCGCCCGCGTACCTGAAAGGCGCGCCGCCGCTCGAGGATCCCGCCGACCTCAAGCATCACCGCTGCCTCGCCTTCAGCGGATTGCGCACCGGCACGCTATGGCAGCTTCAGAAGCAGCGCAGGCGGCGTTCCGTGCGCATCGATCCGGTGATGGTGTGCAACGACGTGCAGGCGGTGCGCGACGCCCTGCTGGCCGGCGCGGGCATCGGCATCATGGGTGATTACATGGGCGACGCGCTGCTGGCGCAGAAGCGGCTGGTTGAGGTGTTGCCGCCCTGGCAGCTGAGCGAGTCGCCCATCCATCTGGTCTGGCTGCCGGGCGCGGATCGCGTGCCGGCCGTGCGTCTGTTGATCGACTATCTGGTGCAGGCCATGAAGCAGCCGTAAGGACGCGTTGTTCGCCACGGTGGACAACGGCAGCGTCGGCCTTGCCCGGGGTTGGTGCTAGAATCCGCCGGCCGGCTAGCCGGCAACACCACAAAACGACGTCTTCAGGGCGGGGCGAAACTCCCCACCGGCGGTAGATCCTGAGGGATAAGCCCGCGAGCGCTTCCAGAACATCGGAAGGTCAGCAGATCCGGTCCAATGCCGGAGCCGACGGTTGGCATGCCAGCGATGGCGACCAGAAAGTCCGGATGAGAGAAGACGGTACGGTGCGCGCCTTCGCCGGCGTGCGCCTGCCAGACGCCTTGGGGCGTTTTTCGCACTTTCGACGCGGGAAACGTTTCATGTCCAAGCATCGTTGCATTGCTTTCGCCGCCTCCATGCAGGAGGTGCGCTGATGTTCACCGGCATCATCCAGAGCGTGGGCCGCATTGCGCGGCTGGAACCGCGCGGCGGCGACGTGCGCCTGTACGTGGATACGGCCGACCTCGATCTCTCCGACGTGCAGCTGGGCGACAGCATCGCCGTCTCCGGCGTGTGCCTGACCGCGGTGACGCTGGAATCGCGCGGCTTCAGCGCGGACGTCTCCAACGAAACGCTGTCGCTCACCACGCTGGGCAAGCACAAGGCCGGCGACCTGGTGAATCTGGAGAAGGCATTGCGCCTGGCCGATCGCCTCGGTGGGCATCTGGTCTCCGGCCACGTCGACGGCGTGGGCAAGGTGGTGTCGATCACCCCGGACGGCCGCTCGCTGCGCTGGGTGTTCGAAGTACCCGCCGCGCTGTCGCGCTACATCGCCGCCAAGGGCTCCATCTGCATCGACGGCACCAGCCTCACCGTGAACGAGGTGAACGGGCATCGCTTCGGCGTCAACCTTATTCCCCACACGGTGGAACACACGGCGTTCCATGCACGAAAGGCGGGCGACGCGGTGAACATCGAGGTGGACGTGGTGGCGCGCTACATCGAGCGGCTGATCGCCGGTGGCGATGCGCCGAAGCTGGATGAGGCGTTCCTCAGGCAGCACGGTTTCGCATAACGCCCGTCATCCCAGCGAAAGCTGGGATCCAGTGTCTATGCTCGGTGCTTACAAGTCGCTGGATCCCAGCTTTCGCTGGGATGACGGCTCGAAGCGCTGAGGCAACGCATTAGATTGGATATGTCATGAGCTTCAACACCATCCCCGAAATCCTCGAAGACATCCGCGCCGGCCGCATGGTCGTGATCCTCGACGATGAAGATCGCGAGAACGAAGGCGACCTCATCATGGCCGCGCAGATGGTGCGCCCGGAGGACATCAACTTCATGGTGCGCGAGGCGCGCGGCCTGGTGTGCCTTACGCTCACCGAACAGCGCACGCGCCAGCTGGGCCTGAAGCCCATGGTGGTGGACAACACCTCGCCATACCAGACCAACTTCACCGTCTCCATCGAGGCGGCGGAGGGCGTCACCACCGGCATTTCCGCGCATGACCGCGCGCGCACCATTCAGGTGGCGGTGAAGTCCGACGCCAAGCCGCAGGACCTCTCGCAGCCGGGCCATATCTTCCCGCTCACCGCGCAGCCGGGCGGCGTGCTCACGCGCGCGGGCCACACGGAGGCGGGCTGCGATCTGGCCGCGCTGGCCGGCCTGGAACCGTCGGCGGTGCTGATCGAGATCCTGCACGAAGACGGTTCCATGGCGCGCCGCCCCGAGCTGGAAGTGTTCGCGAAGAAGCATGGCCTGAAGATCGGCACCATCGCTGACCTGATCCGCTATCGCCTGGAAACCGAGAAGACCGTGCAGCGCGTGTACGAGGGCGAGGTGGATACGGAGTTCGGTCCGTTCCGCCTGGTGGCCTATCGCGACGCGATCCGCCACGGCCTGCATTTCGCCCTGGTGCGCGGCACGGTGGACGACGGCCAGCCCGTGCTGACGCGCGTGCACGTGCGCAATACCTTGTCCGACGTGCTGCATCTGCAGCGCGATGATCTCGGCCTCACCGTGACTTCCGCGCTGCGCCGCATTGCCGACGAAGGCCGCGGCGCGCTGCTGGTGCTCTCCGGCGAGGACACCGCCGATGCCTTGCTGCGCCGGCTCAACCGCCAGCCCGCGGTGCAGGCGCCGGAAGAAGCGCAGCAGCAGGAGTGGCGCCAGCTGGGCCTGGGCGCGCAGATCCTAGCGGACCTGGGCATTCGCCAACTGCGCGTGCTCGGCACGCCGCGCAAGATGGTGGGCCTGGGCGGCTTCGGCCTGGAAGTGACCGAATACGTGTGAACCCGGCGGCTTCGGCGGGAGCGACGTTTTCGCGCTTCCGCAGAAGGCTTGCCGCGCCACGCCACTTCCACGCCATGTCCCGGCCGGCATACTCCGGGCTTTGAGCCACGAATCCACGCCATGACTCCATTGACCGTCCGCCTTATCGCGCCCTCGGGCTACCCGCACGACCACGACGCCATGCATCGCGGCGTGGCGCGCCTGCGTGCCGCCGGCTGCGCCGTCGAGGGCACGGAGGTGCTGGAGCGCGTGGATCATCGCTTCGCCGGCGACGATGCGGCGCGCGTAGCCGACATCAATGCGCTCGCCACCGCCTCCACGCTGCCCGATATCGCGCTATCGGTGCGCGGCGGCTACGGCGCCACGCGGCTGCTGGAACACATCCGCTACGACGCCCTGCGCGAGCGCCTGGCCGGCGCGAACACGCTGCTGGTGGGCCACAGCGACTTCACCGCCATCCAGATGGCGCTGCATGTGAAATGCGGCCTGGTCACCTTCGGCGGCCCCATGCTGGGGGCCGATTTTGGCGCGCCGGAACTCAACGGCCTCATGTGGGAGCACTTCTGGCGCGCGGTGGGCGAGCCGCAGGCCACGGCCCGCTGGAGCACGCCCACGCCGTCCGAGCTGGATGTCGAAGGCCCGCTGTGGGGCGGCAATCTCGCCATGCTGTGCAGCCTGCTGGGCACGCCGTATTTCCCGGCCATCGACGGCGGCATCCTGTTCGTGGAGGACGTGGGCGAGCCGCCGTTCCGCATCGAGCGCCTGCTGTACCAGCTGCACCTGTCCGGCGTGCTGGACCGCCAGCGGGCGCTGGTGCTGGGCCACTTCACCCATTGCCGTCCGCACGCCTACGACAACGGCTTCGACACGGCGGCGGCCTTCGCGCAGATCGCCCGCGTCGCGCGCATCCCCATCGTCCACGGCCTGCCCTTCGGCCACGAGGTGGACAAGTTCACCCTGCCGTTCGGCGCGCCGGCCCGGCTGAGCGTGGCCGAAGGGCAGGCCAGCCTCACGTTCCAGGGCCACCCCACGCTGGCCCGCACGGTTTTCCGGCCCGAGCCGGGCACGCTGCCCCAAATTCCGTAAAATAGACGGCCCCTCCGGGCCCAGACCCAGGAAACGCATACCCATGAAGATCATCGAAGGCGATTTCGCCACGCCCAAAGGCCGTTTTGCCATCGTCGCCGGCCGTTTCAACGGCTTCGTCGTCGAGCCCCTGGTGGCCGGCGCGCGCGACGCGCTGGTACGCCACGGCGTGAAGGACGATGCCATCGAGCTGATCCGCGTGCCTGGCGCGTGGGAAATCGCGCTGGCCGCCCACAAGGTGGCCAACTCCGGCAAGTACGCCGCCGTGATCGCGCTGGGCGCGGTGATCCGCGGCTCCACCCCACATTTCGACTACGTGGCCGGCGAATGCGCCAAGGGCCTGGCCCAGGCCGCCTACGCCTCCGGCGTGCCGGTGGCGTTCGGCGTGCTGACCACCGACAACATCGAGCAGGCCATCGAGCGCTCCGGCACCAAAGCCGGCAACAAGGGCGCGGATGCCGCGCTGGCGGCGTTGGAGATGGTCAACCTGTACGGGAAGCTGTAATGAGCCAGGGCATCGACCTCGCCGCCCGTTCGCGCGCGCGTCGCCGCGCGCTGCAGGCGCTGTACGCATGGCAGATCGGCGGCAGCCGCATGGATGCCGTGATCGACCAGTTCCGCCACGAGCAGGACATGGAAGTGGCCGACCTCGAATACTTCGAGGATCTGCTGCACGGCGTGGAGCGCCATGTCGAGGTCATCGACGATGCCCTCAAGCCCTATGTGGACCGCGAGGTCGGCCAGATCGACCCGATCGAGCGCGCCGCGCTGCGCCTGGCTACCTACGAGCTGAAATACCGACCGGACGTGCCGTACCGCGTGATCATCAACGAGGCCATCGAAGTGACCAAGCGCTTCGGCGCCGATCACGGCCACAGCTACGTCAACGGCGTGCTCGACAAGCTCGCCGCCACGCTGCGTTCGGTGGAGAAGCGCGGTTGATGGACGGCGCCACGGTCGACACGTCCGTGGTGCCCGTGGTCGAAACGGCGCGGCTGCGCCTGCGCGCGCATGGCGTTGCCGACCACGCCGAGTGCCTGGCCATCTGGTCCGATCCGGAGGTGACGCGCTACATCGGCGGGCGTCCTTCCACTTCCGAGGAGGTGTGGCGGCGCCTGCTGCAGTACGCGGGCCTGTGGAGCCTGCTCGGCTATGGCTATTGGGCGGTGGAAGAGAAATCCACCGGCCGCTACATCGGCGACATCGGCTTCGCCGACTTCCGGCGCGAGATGGAGCCGTCGCTGCACGGCATGCTGGAATTCGGCTGGGTGCTGGCGCCGCACGCGCATGGCAAGGGCTACGCCAGCGAAGCGGTGGCCGCCGCCATCGCCTGGGGCGAGCAGCACTTTGGCGACCGCCGCGCCGTATGCATCATCTCGCCCGAGAACCTGCCGTCCATCCGCGTGGCCGAGAAGGCCGGTTTCCGGCGCTGGCAGGACACCACTTATCACGGCAGCCCGACCATCGTGTTCAGCCGATAAGTCCTACCATTCCGACGAGGAAGCTCGCCATGGAATTCCGACTGATCGACCGCATCCGCGAACGCACCGCGCAAGGTCGCGAAGACGTGAAGCTGGGCATCGGCGATGACGCCGCCATCGTGGCGCCGCCGGCCGGACAGGAGGTCGCCATCGCCATCGACACCATGGTGGAGGGCGTGCATTTCCCGGCAGGCACGGCGGCCGCGGACATCGGCTGGAAATCGCTGGCGGTGAATCTCTCCGACCTTGCCGCCATGGGCGCGAGCCCGGCGTGGGCGTTGCTGGCGCTGACCCTGCCAGCGCAGCCGGCCGAGCAGCTGCGGCAGTTCATCGACGACTATGCGGAAGGCTTTGCGCAGCTGGCGCAACCGCATCGCCTCGCCTTGATCGGCGGCGACACCACGCGCGGCGCGTTGACCATCAGCGTGGCCGTGCACGGCTTCGTGCCGCCGGGCAAGGCGCTCACGCGCGCGGGTGCGCGCGCCGGCGATGTGGTGCTGGTCACTGGCACGCTGGGCGATGCGGCGGCCGGCCTCAACATGCTGCAGCGGGGCGCGCGCGTGGACGAGGGCGACGGCCGCGCCGCCTATCTGATCGAACGCCTGCACCGGCCCACGCCACGCCTTGCCGCGGGGCTCGCACTGCGTGGCCGCGCCAGCGCGTGCATCGATGTGTCCGACGGCCTGCTGGCCGACCTTGGCCATATCTGCGAGCAAAGCGGTCTGGGCGCGGAGATCGACGCGGAACTGCTGCCGCGTTCACCGATGCTCATGGCGAGTTTTGATGAGCTTGTCGTGCGCGATTTCGCGCTGGCCGGCGGCGACGACTACGAACTGTGCTTCACCGTGCCGCCCTCGCTGGTGGCGGATGTGCAAAGCGACCTCGCGCGCCTGGGCTGCGGTGCCACGCGCATCGGCCGCATGGTGGAAGGCGAGGGCGTACGCGTGCGCGATGCCCAGGGACAATGGCTGGAAGCCGCGCATCGCGGCTGGGACCACTTCGCATGAGCGACAAGAAAACCCTCACCCTCGAACAGCGCCGCCAGTTGCTCGCCACGCCGGCCGGCTGGCTCGCCTGCGGCTTCGGCTCCGGCCTCACGCCCTTCGCGCAGGGCACCTTTGGTTCGCTGGCGGCGCTGCTGCCGTGGCTGTTGCTGCGGACCCTGCCATTGCAGCTCTACGTGTTCGCCATCGCAGTGGCGTTTGCGGTGGGCGTGTGGGCATGCGGCGTCGCCGGGCGCGCGGTGGGCGTGGACGATCACCGCAGCATCGTGTGGGACGAATTCGTCGGCCTGTGGATCGCCTTGATTCCGGCCATGTCGGAAGACTGGTGGGGCGCGCTGATCGGCTTCGCCTTGTTCCGCCTGTTCGACGTGTGGAAGCCCTGGCCGATCCGCCTGCTGGATCGGCGCCTCAAGGGTGGCTTGGGCGTGATGGTGGATGACGTGGTGGCGGGTGTGTTCGCGGCCGTGGTGCTGGATGTGGTGTTGGGGGCGTTGCGGTGAGTGTGGGTTAAACACCCTTGCGATGAGCATGGGGTGCACCCCGGTTTGCTCCCTCTCCCCTCCGGGGAGAGGGCTGGGGTGAGGGGCGGGTGCTCGCCTCGCGGTTTCATATGAGCCGTAAGCCCTAGGAGCACACTCCCCCAATCTGACCACCCCGCGAAATCGCAGTAACCGGAGGCACGGCAAAACCAAAAGCCAAGTCACTGGACCCCTGCCTTCGCAGGGGTGACGGATTCTTTGAAGTGATGAGGCAAGCGTGACCCCTCACCCCAACCCTCTCCCCGGAGGGGAGAGGGAGCTGGACAGAGGTGCCTTGCAGGTCGCGTGTCCATGCTGTCTTAGACCGGATGGAAAAAAGCTCGCATCGCACGTCAAACGACAGCACCTCAAGTAGCCGTCCAAACCAAGCCCCCATCCCCGCCACAAATTCGCCATAACTCCCCATCACCGCCACGCTATATTGCGCCGCTGCGGTTCTCTCTCGACGCACACGCGTCAAGGCCGCGGGTACACACCAGGGAAGGGGAGACGCGTGAACCGATTGCCGGGGCTGGATCTGCTGCGTGCGACAGCGATCGTGTGGGTGATGATCTTCCATTCGTTCGTCGTCGATGGCTGGGGCCATTTCGGCGGCATCGAGAAGAACGGCTGGATGGGCGTGGATCTGTTCTTCGTGCTCAGCGGCTTCCTGATCGGCTCGCAGGTGCTCAGGCCGCTGGCGGAGGGGCGTGGCTTCGCCTTCGGGGATTTCTACCTGCGCCGCGCGTTTCGCATCCTGCCCGCCTACCTGGTGGTGGTGGCCGCCTATTTCATCTGGCCGTCCATTCGCGAGGTGAACCTGATCCAGCCGCTGTGGCAGTTCCTTACGTTCACGCTGAACCTGCTGATCGAGGCGAAGTATCACCTGGCGTTTTCGCACGCCTGGTCGCTGTGCGTGGAGGAGCACTTTTACCTGCTTTTCCCGCTGCTGGCGTGGTGGCTGGCGCGGCGGCCGTCCATGCGCCGGTTCGCCGCGGTCTGCGCGGTGGTGGTGCTGGGAGGCATGCTGGTGCGCGGCGGCGTCTGGCTGTGGGGCATGCAGCCGCTCAAGGCGATTGACCAAAATTCCTATAACAAAATGTTCCTCGAGGGCGTTTACTATCCCACGTGGTCCCGTCTGGACGGCCTTTTGATGGGCGTGATGCTGGCTGCGGCCAGGGTCTACCGGCCCATCCTCTGGTCCCGATGGGGGCGCCACGCCAACGGCTTTCTGCTCGCAGGGGTAGCGGTAGTCGGCGGTTCGATCTGGCTGTTCCGCGATCGGACCGGCTTGGTTCCCACGGTGCTGGGATATCCGTTGCTTTCCTTCGGCATGGGCTTGCTGGTGTTTGCCGGCGCGCAGGCGTCCGGTGTGCTCGCCCGATGGCGGGTGCCGGGCGCGGGCTGGCTGGCGACGGTGTCCTACAGCATGTACCTGTCACACAAAGCGGTGTTCCATATGACCGAGAGCGTGGCGGGCGCGTGGCTGGACGGCCACGGCGTACTGACCTTCGCGGGGTATGCGTTGGCGGTACTGGGCGTGGGGGCGGTGCTTTACTACGGGGTGGAGCGTCCGTTCCTGGCTCTGCGTGAACGTGTTTTGCGTCAGGCGCCGGCAAAGGCGCATGCCGCCGGCGTCATCGCCGGTGCCGGCACGGAGGCAGCCTGACGCGGATTCAGAGGGAAGATCACTCGTAGGGGAGGGTGTGTCATGAGCAAATTCGCGCGCTTGGCGTGTTTCATTCTGTTGCTGCTTGTTGTGCCGGCTTCCGTATGGGCCGCGACGGCGGCGCCGGTAGGTCCGTGCCGCATGATCGATCCGACCACGTGTGCCAACGCCAACCAGTTGGCGCGCGCCAGCGGTTTCGCGACGGCGCTGGGTCATTTCGCGGGCGGCAGCAAGGTCAGTTATTTCCAGGGCAACCGTTCGGTGAGCGAACAGGCGCTGGCGGCGCTGGGTGGTTCGTCGCCGTCGGTGCAGACGCTGGCCAACGACCGCTACCTGTTCTCCGCCTGCCCGACGCGCGAGTGCGGCGGCAGCGCGGCGGCGATCATCGTCAACGAATACGGCCAGATCGAAGCGCTGGGTTTTTCCAGCTACCACTGCGACACGGCCTGCGACGACTTCCGCCATTTGGATTTCTACGTGCGCAAGGACGGCGACAACGCAACGCTGGTCGCCGCGCTGAAAGCCTGGGCCACCGCCGATGCGCTCAAGAGCACCATGTGGCGTCCCGACGCGGACCAGGGGCTCGACGGCCGCATCAACGTCCACACCTTGCCCTGAGCGGGCTTGATCATGGCCCACGGTTGCCGGTTACGGCGACCGTGGGCCTTTTCGCCGTTCAGGCCTTCGCGTCGAGCACGATGCGATAGCGCGCCTTGCCTTCCTCCAGATGCTTGAGGGCGGCATTGATGTCCGACATGGGGAACATTTCCACCTGCGGGCGGATGTCGTGGCGCGTGGCGAAATCGAGCAGGGCGGCGATATCTTCGGGCGCGCCGGTGGGCGAACTGGAGATCTCGCGTTCCGCGCCCATCAGCTGGAAGATCGATACCGGTATCGGCTCCATCACCGCACCGACGACATGCATGCGTCCGCGCGGCGCGAGCGTGTTGATCAACGCGCTCCAGTCCAGCGATACGTTGACGGTGACCAGCAGCAGGTCGAGCGAACGCGCCAGCGCCTTGATGGCCGCGGCGTCGCGGCTGGAAACCACGTTGTGCGCGCCGAAGGCGCGGGCTTCGTCGGCCTTGGCGGCGGTGGAAGTGAAGGCGGTCACTTCGCAGCCCCATGCCCTGGCGAGTTTCACGGCCATGTGGCCCAGGCCGCCGATGCCCACCACGCCCACGCGCGCGGTCGGGCTCACCTCATAGGCGAGGAACGGCTTGAGCACGGTGATGCCGCCACAGAGCAGGGGACCCGCGCTGGGCAGGTCGATGCCCTCGGGCAGCGGAATGGCCCAGGCCCAATGCGCGCGTACCTTGTCCGCGAAGCCGCCATGGCGGCCGCCGATGGTGGCTTCCACTTCGGCGCACAGGTTCTGGTGGCCGCTCAGGCATTGCTTGCAGTGCATGCAGCTGCTGGAACTCCAGCCGATGCCGACGCGCTGGCCAATGGTGAGCCCCTTGGCCTGGGGTCCGAGCGCGGTGACGCGGCCGATCACCTCATGGCCGGGCACGAAGGGAAAGCGCGCCATGCCCCATTCGTTGTTGATCATCGACAGGTCCGAATGGCAGATGCCGCAGTAGTCCACGGCCACTTCCACCTGTTCGGCGCCGAGCGGGCCGAGATCGAACTCTGAAAGCACCAGCGGCTTGCCCGCCTGCTCGGCGGCCCAACCCTTCATGGTCGACATGCGATGCGCTCCGTATCGTGAGAGTGAGTGCGGCAAACGCCTCAGCTTAAGCCGCATGGCGTTGGCGTTGCGTGTAAGCCGTGGCGATGGACGAACCACCGCCGCTCTTGGCATGCTGACCAGTCCCCACCGATCGGAGCGCCCCCATGCAGTATCGACGTCTTGGCAAATCCGGCCTGCAACTCTCCGCGCTGTCGTTCGGCGCCTGGGTCACGTTCGGCAAACAGGTGGGGCGTTCGCTCGCGCGCGACCTGCTGGCGATGGCGCACGACCACGGCATCAACTTCTTCGACAACGCCGAGACCTACAACAACGGCGTGGCCGAGACGCTGATGGGCGACGTGCTGGCCGACCTGCGCTTTCCGCGCGACAGCTACTGCGTGTCGAGCAAGGTGTACTTCGGCGCGGTCGACAACCCGCTGCCCACGCAGCGCGGCCTGTCGCGCAAGCACGTGATCGAGGCGTGCCACCAGGCCTTGCAGCGGCTGCGCGTGGAGCACCTGGATCTCTACTTCTGCCATCGCCCCGATCCGGATACGCCCATTGCCGAAACGGTGGCGGCGATGGATACGCTGGTGCGCCAGGGCAAGGTGCTCTACTGGGGCACCAGCGAATGGCCGGCGGAGGCCATCGTGGAGGCCCATCGCGTGGCGAAGGAAAACCACATGTACGCCCCGACGATGGAGCAGCCGCAATACAACCTGCTGCATCGCGAACGCGTGGAGCAGGAATACGCGCCGCTGTACGACGCCTACGGCATGGGCACCACCATCTGGTCGCCGCTGGCTTCGGGCTTGCTGAGCGGCAAGTACAACCATGGCGTGCCGGCGGAATCGCGCCTGGCCCAGCCGGGCTACGAATGGCTGCGCGAAGCAGTGCTGGAACACGACGCCTCGCGCCTGGACAAGGTGCGCCGCCTCGCGCCCATCGCGGCGGAACTCGGCGTGCCGATGGCGCAGCTGGCCATTGCGTGGTGCCTGGCCAATCCGCACGTGTCCACGGTGATGCTGGGCGCCAGCAAATTGGAGCAACTGGAGCAGAACCTGGCGTCGCTGGCGTTGTTGCCGAGGCTTGATGCTGAGGTGCTGAAGCATATCGGGCAGGCGGTGGCGTAAGAGCCGGTCGCCATCTCTTGAGCAACGCCTGTTTCCCTCACCGTCATCCCCGCGAAAGCGGGGATCCAGTGTCTTTAAGCCTTCTCGCAGCGCGTAAAGTCGCTGGATCCCCGCTTTCGCGGGGATGACGGTGAGGGGGATGGCGCGCTCACGCGAGATTCTGAACAGGCTTAGCAAGCATCTCGCCCATCACTTCTCGCATCGAGCCCGCGGTGGCGCCAAATCGTGCAGCGAGCACCTGCCCGCGCGATGCCCGATCTTGCCCCCGCCCCGCCTGACGGCCGCCTTTTCCAGCCGCGCGCCGCTGCTATGTTCTGCAGACTTTCCACGGTAAGGAACGCCATCCCATGAAGTCCCTTCGCCACGCATTGCTCGGTGCCTTCGCCCTGGTCGCCGCCGCATCGGCCCACGCCGCCGATCATCCCGACTGGACGCAGCCCGAGAAGCCGTTCCGCATCTACGGCAACACCTATTACGTCGGCACGCGTGGACTCAGTGCGATCCTCATCGGTTCGTCCAAGGGCCTGGTGCTGATCGACGGCACGTTGCCGCAGAACGCGGCGCAGGTGGAGGGCAACATCAAGGCGCTGGGTTTCAAGCTCGAAGACGTCAAGCTGATCCTCAACTCCCACGCGCATTTCGATCATGCCGGTGCCATCGCCGCGATCGCACGCGACAGCGGCGCACGTGTGGCGGCCAGCGACGCCGGGGCAAAGGAGCTGATGGTGGGCGGCCACTATCCCGACGATCCGCAGTTCGGCGAGGCGCCGGAGTATCCGCCGATTCCGCACGTCGGCGTCGTGGCGGACAACGGCGTGGTGCGCGTCGGCGACGTGGCGATCACCGCGCACTACACGCCGGGACATACGCCCGGCAGCACGAGCTGGACGTGGGAGTCGTGCGAGGGTAGCCGCTGCCTGCACATGGTCTACGCGGACAGCCTGGGCGCCTTCACCGCTGATGGTTCCGACTACCGCTACAGCGACCCGGCGCATCCGGAACGGGTGACCAACTATCGGCGCAGCATCGCCATGGTCGCGGCCTTGCCCTGCGACATCCTGATGTCCCCGCATCCGAGCCAGAGCGATTTCCTGGAGCGCATGGCGGGCCACAACGCGGGGACCCAGCCCGACCCCTTGATCGACACCGGCGCCTGCCGCCGCTATGCGGCCGAAGGCACCCGCATGCTCGACGCCAAGCTGGCCAAGGAGCGGGCCGGTCAGAAAGCCGCACCGTGAATCCGGTGGTTGACACTCAAATGAGAATTATTATCATCTGAGCGTCGCCACTCTCCTGCGGAGCATCACCATGACCACGACGGTTCTGTCCCTCCCCTCGGGGGCCGACGCACTGGCCCGCCCGTTCCGCCTGCTCAGCCTCAAGTCCAAGCCTTCCCCTGCACCGGATGCGCCGGTACGGCGCATCTCCAGCCAGGCGCTGCTCCATGGCGAGCGCGAACTGGTGATCCAGCATCAGGGCAGCGAGTACCACCTGCGCCTGACCCGCAACGACAAGCTGATCCTCACCAAATAAGCATGCCCGCGACCCGCGCTGCATCGCGGGTCGCCAACGGCTGCGCCGTCCCCCGATGGAGAAACTTCACGGGCAAGGATGCCCACACCTTCGCCGGTTTCGTGCCGGACACGTTCAACTGGCCTACCGCCACGCGCTTCTCGCCGAACGCCAGCCGGGTCCTCTCCATGGCTTTCAAGGAGCACGATGATGTTTGGCTGGCTTGCCCACGCTTTGGCCTCGGTACGGTCTTGCGCCGACGCGACGGGCTGGACCATCAGCCGCGCCTCGGTGCGGATGTCCGGCACCGAACTCGCCGCCCAGCTGCCCTTGCTCGGCGGCGTGCTGTACCTACCGGCGTGCCGGTCCGCGCGCGCCATGCGCGACATCGCGCCGGGCTGGCTGGTGGCGCGCGAGGATCTGGCGCCGTTGCTGCATACGGAAGAACTGCGTGCATCGAGCATGATCGGCGCGGACGGCCCGCGCGAGTGGATCGACTGCCTCGATGCGGCCGGCACGTTCTGCGCGCGCCTGCATCTGCTGCCGGATACTGATTACCTGGCGTGGGATGCCCTGCTGTCGGGTGGCACGCTGTTGCCGGCGGCGCCGGTGTGTCCGGGGGAGGTGGCGTGCAAGGCGGCCATCGCCGAGCTGTTGTGCTTTCGCACGCATCGGTTGGCTTCGTTGCGGGTGCTCGATACGGGGGCGCTGGGGTGGCTTTCTCCGTTGGGGCGGGGGATTGCACGGGATGTGGCGCGGGCGGCGGCGGTGGAGTTGATGTCGGGGGCGGGTGGCTGAGTGTTTGAGTTTGTCGGCGCTCTGGACAGGGACAATCTGGCCTCGGTGTTTCGTGCTTTAGCCGTCATCCCGGCGTAGGCCGGGATCCAGTGACTTTGCGTTCGGTTGTCGCGTAGAGGTGATTGGTTTCTTCGAGCGCTTCCGCGACCTGGCCGCCTGCGCGGCGGGCGTTCCGACCTCCTGCCGGAGGCCGGGTCACTTTCTCTTGCTTGCCCAAGAGAAAGTAACCAAAGAGAAGGGCCCCCCGGATGAGGCGCCTTCCGGGCGAAGCCCGGAAGGTGCGCGGGCGGGTTCCGGGCTTTTCGACGGGGCTCCTGCCCCGACGAAAAGTGCCTGGCTTCCTGCCAGGCACCCCTGCGGGGCCTGATCTCCACCCGCCCGCCGCCTCATACGGGGACCCGGTAGGTCAAAAGCCAGAGCCGACGGCTCGTGCCGCTGCGCGGCACCTCGCG
>NZ_QICJ01000021.1 GCF_003201105.1 Dyella sp. AtDHG13
CCGAGGCAAACTACTACCGGCAACTCGCCAGTCAGGCAGCCACCGTGGAGGCCTGACTTAAACCAAACAGCCTCCACGGAACACGGGGCGGTTCACCTCAATTCCGAAGAGGTGTACAGCCCGAAATTCGACGCCCTTTGCCGAATGCATTGTCATGATGTGAATCCGTGCATCACTCGCAAATCCATCAGTGTCCGTTGCGTGATAGCACACGTTCTTCTCAAACTCCGTACCCTCGAACCTCTCCGCTAGTTCGGCCGCGGTGCTGCGCTTGCCACAAAAGATTCCGATCTTTTCGCCTGTAAAGGCCACTAGTTGTACGGCGAGTAGTTCGCAAAGTTTCGAGAACTGCTCGTCTCGATCGATGCACCTGTGAAGTTCTGCGCTGGGCGTACCTTGGATCTTGGGGTTGTAGTTCGATGTGGCCTCGAGTGATTGTGCGGGACTGGGCGGCTCCAGCAGGCGGTCCGCTACTTGAGCAATTCTTTGTCCGATTCTGTAGTGCCTAGTCAGGGTATGCTTTTCAAGACCCATGTCGGCCGCGATGTCTAGGCCATCGCGTTGGTAGATTCCCTGTTTGATATCCCCGCACACACAAACGTTTTCTGACAGCGAGAGGAGGCAGCGGAGCTCTTCGACGGTCAGATCTTGAGCTTCATCCACGAATATGGAGCTGTAAATGTTCTTCGCTGGTAACTTTTCATTTGCTTGCTTCAGAAGCTCTACGGCATGAGCTCTAGTATCTTCATCAAAGTCTGCACCTTTCTCGACCAGATGAGTCTTCAAGTAGCGACCGATATGTCCTACAGCCCATGAGTGAAAAGTACGGACTTGATCTCCTTCGATCAGCCCCGTCCCCGCAAGGCCACTCCTTAGAAAGTCACAGAGCGCATTGGTGTAGGTAATCACCAATACATTCTTCTCCCCTTGGCCCGCGACAAACTGCGCCCGGAGAAGCAAAAGATTCGTTTTGCCCGATCCGGCTGGCCCCTCGAGCTGGTACCTGCCACTTGCCGGCAATTTAATGAACTCTTGCTGCGCAGGATCGAGTTCGTCCTTCGAGATCCACCAACTGGTATCCATTTAAGCAACGTCCTTATTCGCTATAAGCTTGCCAACATCCGTCCCGTGCAAGGCTGCTGCGTCCTCGGCAGAATCAAGTAGGTCGAGTACACACATCAATATGTCGGCCAAGCGGCGAGCGACATCCAAGGAAACGGCTTCTTCCGATTCACCTATGGTCGCAACCGCCACGGCCTGCGGTTCCGGTGTCGGACATGCACCCGACCCGCAGGACATTGCCGCGGCGATCGAGGCTCGAGCTGAATTGCTGTTCATGTCATCGAACCAGTCGAGGCAGACGAGCGCTGAAACTGTCGCTCGTTGTCCGATCCCAAGCAGGAATTCGTAGCCGGATGCCCTGCCAGAACCCCTTGCCATCATGGTTACGTGTACGACGCGGTCGCAGGCAGCAATGAGCTCTGTACGTATTGATTCGCAAAATCTCTTTGCGAACTGCTCACGTTCGAAGCGAAGTCTCTCATCTATCGCGGCTGCGCTCTGGCTTCCCACAAGGCCTTTCCCCTTCGCTAATCGGCTCTTGAGCGCAGATAGGCGGTCGGTGGCCGCTTCAAATGTGAAATCGCTCCAGCTAACAATTCTCAGCCTTGTTTCCATGTCTTTGGCGAGGCATCTCGTAGCCAAGGCCTTCTGAGCCAAGAGACGCGCCGGGTCGGCGTCTGGAAAGTTTGGGATCTTGGTGAGAACCGCGCGTGCGACGAGCCAACGATTGCCTAAATTTACCTCGTCGTCGAACAGAGGTTTTTTATTCACCAGATCATGAAGAACAGCACCTACCTGATAGAGGTTGAGTGCCTTCCAGAGATTTGGCGATGGAGGGTCAAGTCGGAATAGGTATTCAGGTGAACTGTATTGGGCTGTGGCGATGAACGGTCTCTTTTTGCCGTGATCCGTCGCGTCACCACCTTCTTCGTCCCGTGGTGACATGGTGCGTGACACGCCCAAGTCGATGAGCTTCAGATGCGAGAAATCTTCGGTTACATGAATATTCTCGGGCTTCACGTCTCGATGGGCGATATCGAGCTTTTCAAGGAAGACGACTGCTTCTACAAGTTGTTGAATAAGGCTGGAGATCTTCTCGTCCGGTACGGACGCGAGCACCTTTTTCAACTGAGGCCAAGCGACAAATTCCATCTCGATGAACGCAGTGCCTTCAGCCTCTTCAACACTGAAGACCTTTACGAGCGTTGGGCAGTCGTGTCCGATGAGCGATCGCTGCAACTCAAGGCGACGAGCCTCGGCTTGAGCATTTTCGCTCGAGAAGAACTTCGGGTCATAGACCTTGAGGGCGCGAGTGCCTGCCAGCGTATCTACCTTATAGATTGCAGCAGAGCCACCTGCACCGACATATGTCGGCTGCGAGTATCCAGTCTTGCCCTTGAGAAACTGGCCAAGGCGAAGCTCGATATCCTCTCGAACAGCGTCCGATATATCAGGCATGCACTCTCCTTGGCTGTAGCAGTATTCCGACGATCGGCAGCTAACGTAGGGGAGGGCGCCCCAGTTCTTGCATTACACCCTGTTCTCACTCTACGCGAGTATGAACGATCGGGTTAGAAATGTGAGATGCGCAGATGGAGGCCAGCCGAGGGCAATACTCGTTGGAACCGGTGATCAGGTATCCCGACGTGGGCTGGGCGTGCCCCCGATCGGAGTGAGCTGAGCTGGCTGCGTCACGATGTCTTCTAAGCAGACGATATAATGGCCGCGATGATCGAACGGCAACCGAGCGGCAACCAAGAGTGTGGCCGGAAAAAATGAAAAGGGCCTGCATCACTGCAAGCCCTTGTATTCAATGGTGGCCGGGGACGGAATCGAACCGCCGACACGGGGATTTTCAATCCCCTGCTCTACCAACTGAGCTACCCGGCCAGAATACCTGCAGGCATCAAAGATGCTGCGTGGAGCCGTGCATTAAATCGGAAGCGGGGCGGTTCGTCAAGACTCCGTGTCCGGGGCGACGTATCCCTCGGGCTGCTTCACCTCGCCGCCGAACAGGAATTTCTCCATTTCGGCGCTGAGGAACTGGCGCGACTTGGGGTCCAGCGGGTTCAGGCGATATTCGTTGAGCAGCATGGTCTGGTGGGCCAGCCACTGTTGCCATGCTTCCTTGGAAATCTCGGCGTAGATGCGCTGTCCGAGCGGGCCGGGCCAGGGGGCGAAGTCCAGGCCTTCGGCGTCGCGGCCCAGTTTGGCGCAGTGAACGATACGACTCATGCGATACGGCTCATCGTTGGCAATTCAGAGGTTTTGCAGCAGCGTGCGAACAGGGGCGGGCAGGCCGAGCGCGTCGCGCTCGTCGGGGCCGCACCAGCGAATGCCGGGATTATCGGCGATGCGCCGGTGCGCTGTCGCCTCGTCGAACAGCAGTGGCTCGACCTTGAGGCGGTAGTGACTGAAGACGTGGACGAAGGACGGCAGCGATTGCGCATCGTCGATCTTCGCCAGCGTTTCGGCCGTGCGCCACGCGTGATCGTGATCGCTGGCTTCCGGAAGGCTCCACAAGCCTGACCACACGCCCTGCGGGCCGCGACGCTCCAGCAGCACGCGGCCCTTGGCATCGCGCAGGATCAGCATCACCGTGTCGCGCGTGGGCACGGCCTTGCCGGGCTTGGCGCTGGGCAACTGCGCGGTGAGGCCGTCGCGCCTGGCGATGCAGCCGCTGGCGACCGGGCAGTCGTCGCAGCGGGGCTTGGAGCGCACGCAGAGCGTGGCGCCCAGGTCCATGATGGCCTGCGTGTAGTCGGCGGTGCGCTCCGCCGGTGTGAACGCGTCGGCATGTTGCCAGAGCACTTTCTCCACCGCGCTTTGGCCGGGGTGCCCATGGATGCCCAGGTAGCGGGTAAGCACGCGCTTGACGTTGCCGTCGAGTATGGGAAAACGCAGCCCGTGCGCCTGCGCCAGGATCGCGCCCGCGGTCGAGCGGCCGATGCCCGGCAGGTCGGCGAGCGCCTCGAAATCGCGGGGCAATTCCCCGTGATGCCGCTCGACGCAGATCTGCGCCGCGCGCTGCAGGAAGCGCGCGCGGCGGTAGTAGCCCAGCCCGGACCACAGGGCGAGCACGGTGTCTTCGTCGGCGGCGGCAAGATCGCGCAAGCTCGGCAGCGCAGCGACAAAGCGCTGGAAGTACGGAATGACCGTCGCCACCTGCGTCTGTTGCAGCATCACTTCGGACAGCCACACGCGATACGCGTCGCGCGGATGCTGCCAGGGCAGATCCTTGCGGCCGTGTTCGTCGAACCAGGCCAGGAGTGCGGTGGCAAATGGATTCATGGCGACTTGCGTGCAGGCGTGGTTTTCGGCGGCGCGGGCTTGGCGTTCTGGGGCGGTGCCGCCGTGCTGGCCGAAGGCGCGGGAACGTCGGTGCCGGCCTGCAGCGTCAGGCCTTCGATGCTGATGTCGCCGGTATCGATGCTGGCGATCTCCGCGTGTCCGTTGCCGGGAGGCACGGCAAGGCGCGGGCCGTCGTCGTGATCCAGCTGCGACCACCACGCGGCCAGCGCCAGCGGAGGAATCTGCAGATCGGCGTGATTGTCGGGGCCGTCCAGTTTCATCGCGAGCATCAGCGGATTGCTCTGGTTCGCCGGCGTCAACGCGATGGATACGTTGTATTGCCCGGTATTGGCGTGGTCGAGCTTGCCGGAGAGTTCCGCGGTGGCGTCCGCCGCGCCGCGCCAGTGCGCATTGCCCACGAGGCGCAGCGTGAGCGTCGTGCTGTGCGTGAGCGTCAGCCCGATGTTGTCCAGCATCAGCGTGTTGCCCTTGATGCTCGGCGTGGCCGACAGGCGCAATTGCGTGGGGATGCCCTGCGCATCCTTTGCCGTGATGGCCAGCGGAAAGGGATGGCCGGAGGCGAGGCGCCCTGCGTCGAGTTCCACGTCGCCCAGCAGCATCTGGTTGCCGCGCACGAGGCTGCCGCGGTTGATGTGAATCCCTGCGTCGATGCTGGGAATGCTCGACGGCGTGATGGCCGGGCCGGAGGGCAGGTCGTCCAGCCAAGACTGCAGCGCATCCAGGTCCACGCGCGGCGAATCAATGCGCATCTGCGAAATCACCGTGTCGCCGTGCACCAGCGTACGCCAGGGCAGGGCAAGCGTGCCGCGGGCGGCAAGCAGGATGGGCATGTTGGCGTTCTGCGCGCTCAGCGTGATGCCTTCCAGTTCCAGCGCCGGGCGCGGAAACAGCGCCGGCGTGGCGGGGCTGGCCAGGCTCAGCTCGAGGCCGGCGTCGCGGGCCTGCTTCTGCAGCATGGCGGTGATGCGCTCGGGCTGGAGCAACACGTGCACGGCGATCAGCGCGACAGCGACCAGCAGCAGCGTCGCGCTGCTGAGGACGATCAAACCGAGGCGGAGCCAGCGCGGCACCCGTCCGTACCTCTCAGCCCTGGCCCAGCGTGGCCGGCAGCAGGCCGTCGACGTAGGCCTCGGCGTCGAACACGCGCAGGTCGGTCGCGGTCTCGCCCAGCCCCACATAGCGGATCGGCAGGCCGAACTCGCGCGCCAGCGCGAACACCACGCCGCCCTTGGCGGTACCGTCGAGCTTGGTGACGACCAGGCCGCTCACGCCCACGATCTGGCGGAACTGGCGCACCTGGTTCACCGCGTTCTGGCCGGTGGTGCCGTCGATCACCATCAGCACCTCGTGCGGCGCATCGGCGTCGAGCTTCTTGAGCACGCGGGCGATCTTGCCCAGCTCGTCCATCAGGCCGCCCTGCGTGTGCAGGCGGCCGGCGGTGTCGGCGATCAGCACGTCGGCGTTGCGCGAGCGCGCGGCCTGCAGGGCGTCGAAGATCACGCTGGCGGCATCTGCATCCTGGCCCTGCGAGATCACCGGCACGTTGTTGCGCGCGCCCCAGGTCTTGAGCTGTTCCACCGCGGCGGCGCGGAACGTATCGCCCGCGGCGAGCAGCACCTGGCGGCCTTCGTCGCGATAGCGGCGCGCGAGCTTGCCGATGGTGGTGGTCTTGCCCACGCCGTTGATGCCCACGGTAAGGATCACGTACGGCTTGAGGCCATCCACGCTCAGCGGCTTCTCCACCGGGCGCAGCAGGGCGATCAGCGACTGCCGCAACGCGGCCAGCAGCGCGCTCGCATCGGCGAACTCGCGCTTGTGCATGCGCTTGCGCAGGTCTTCCACCAGGGCCGTGCTGGACTCGATGCCCACGTCGGCGGTGATGAGCGTGGTTTCCAGTTCGTCGAGCAGTTCGTCGTCGAGCTTGGGATGGCGCGTGAAAAGCGAGGACAGCCCGCGTGCGAACGCGCTGCCGGAAAGACGCTCGCGCCAGCTGCGCTTGGCCGGCGCGGCGGCCTCGACGATGGCGGCGCGCTCGGTGGCTTCGTCCTCCACCGGGGGCTCGGGTGCGGGCGGAGCCTCGGCCAGCGCCTCGTCCAGCGTGGAGCCCGCGTGATCAAGCGAAACGGCATCCGTGTCGTGCGCCAAACCGGCGTCCGGAGCGCTTTCGGCCGCTGGCGCGGCCGGCTGATCCGGCGGGGTTTCGGCGGGTTTCTTCTTCCAGAACTTGAGCATTGCGGCGGCGATTCAAAGACAATGGCGGGCATGCTACCACCCCCACCCAAACTCACCGCTGAGTCCGGCCGGCCATGAAGGCGGGCTCCGGACGCATCCGTATCATTGGCGGACACCTGCGCAACTCGCGCCTCGACGTACCCGATCTGCCCGGCCTGCGGCCCACGCCCGAACGGGTGCGCGAAACCCTGTTCAACTGGCTCGCTCCGGTGCTGGCGGGCGTGCGCTGCCTGGATCTCTGCGCGGGCACCGGCGCGCTGGGCATCGAGGCGCTCTCGCGTGGGGCGTTCGCCGTGCAGTTCGTCGAACGCGACGCCAGGGCCGCTCAGGCCCTGCGGGCCAACCTGGCGCGCCTGAAGGCAGAGGGCGGCCACGTGATTGCCGGCGACGCGCAGGCCTATCTGCAGGGCACGGCCCAGCCGTTCGGGCTGGTGTTTCTCGATCCCCCGTTTGCGCTGGATATGTGGTCGGCGCTTGCCGATCGGCTGGAGCAGGGCGGCTGGCTGGCGCCGTCGGCATGGATCTACGTGGAGTCGCCACGGCAGGCTGCGCCCGCGCTTCCGGCCAACTGGGCGCCGCACCGCGAGGGCGTGGCCGGCGACGTGCGCTACGCGCTGTATCGCCGCGTTTCCTGACGGTTGCGTATGGATGTCGGCCAGCGCCGGCAGGCCCTAGGCGGATGTGTCGAACGGGCCTAAGCTAGCCGCCCCTCTGCTGACAGTGACTCGTCACGTGAACAAGCCGCCGGTCAACCAGCGTCTCGCCGTCTATCCGGGTACCTTCGATCCGATCACCAATGGCCATGCGGACCTGGTGGCGCGCGCGGCGCCGCTGTTCGAGCGCATCATCGTGGCGGTGGCGGAAAGCCCCAACAAGGGCAAGGGCCCCGGTTTCAGCCTGGACGAACGCATCGCGCTGGCGCGGCTGGCGCTGGCGGACCTCAAGAACGTCGAGGTGCGGGGTTTCGACGGCCTGCTTGCGCATTTCATCGAAGACTGCGGCGCCGGCGTGATCATCCGCGGGCTGCGTGCCGTCTCCGATTTCGAATACGAATTCCAGCTGGCCAGCATGAACCGCCATCTGATTCCGCAGGCCGAAACCTTGTTCCTCACGCCCGCCGAACAGTACAGCTTCATTTCGTCCACGCTGGTGCGCGAAATCGGCCGGCTCGGGGGCGATATCACCGGCTTCGTGCATCCGGCCGTGCAGCACGCCATGCGCCAGCGCTGGCGCTGAGCGCCCTTGCCGGCACTGTGACGGCCGGCGCGCCTTGATCGCGGAAACCGCCGCGTCGCAGCAGATGGGCCAGTGTCAGGCGGCGGCGGGCTCGTGTATCCTCGCGGTATCCTGCGGACAGGACAGTCGCTCGCCGCGGGCCAGGGGGATGCAAGGTTCATGTGGCTGCCCGGCCGCCATGGAAACCGAGCCCGGCTCCCGGCCCAACAAGGCCCTGTCGCATGACGGGCCGGTAGGTCAGTCATCCAATGGATCCCGTGACCCGATTCCACCATCCAAGGTGACCACCATGTACAAGTACGCTCTCCTCGCCGTCCTCGCGATCACCGGCCTCGCTGCCTGCAGCCAGAAGGACGAAGCCCAGCAGCAGCCGACCGAACAGGCCGCCGCCGTCAGCAAGCCGACCGATCCGAACGACTCCAAGGCGTGGAACGCCTACCTCGGCCAGATCGTCCAGAAGAACATGCAGGGCATGACGGCCGACCGTCCGTTCCCGTACCTGGTGCCGGCCGGCGACAACGACGACGCCAACGCGCTGCGCCAGCGCCAGCTCGAGCAGGTGCAGGACACCGTCGCCCGCGGCGTGCTGCCGGGCAACATGCTGGTGTTCGCTGGCCCGGATTCGGGCAAGACCGCCCAGTTCGTCACCGATGCCTTCAAGGACGCCAAGCCGGGTTCCTTCAAGGACGTGATCGTGCTGGTGATCGGCGATGCCGCCGACAAGGACAAGGTCTCCGCCGTGCTGCAGCCGACCGGCGCCACCGTCCGTTACGTGAACTGGTAAGTTCCCGCTTTCCGGTAGTTTCAAGGCCCGCGGCGCGCAAGTGCCGCGGGCTTTTGTTTTCCGGCGGCGCATCCATGTTGATGTGTCTCGCGGCGCATCGCTCGCGCCCAGCATGTAAACTCCACGAATGTCCCTGAAAATCCTCGATACCTGCGTCAATTGCGACGTCTGCGAACCGGTTTGCCCGAACAAGGCCATCTCGCTGGGCGAGGAGTACTACGTGATCGATCCGTCGCTGTGCACCGAGTGCATCGGCCACTACGACGAACCGCAGTGCGTGGACGTGTGTCCGGTCGAGTGCATCATCGTCGACCCCGAGCACACCGAGACGCACGATCAGCTCGAACTGAAGTACCGCCACCTGATGGGCCAGTCGGATGACGCCGCGGCGTCGTCGGCTGGCGCATCCACAAAGGACGACGCATGAAGCACCCGTTGAACTGGCGCGCGCTGCTGCTGGCCCTGCTTGTCACCTCCAGCGTTGCCTACGCCGACAGCCGCCCCGCCCGCGCTCCCGCACCTGCTACCGCTCCCCACGTCATCACGCAGCGCCCCGGCCACGCCGGCATCGCCAGCGCGAACTTCCATGCCACCGATGCCGGCCTCGAAGTGCTCGCCAAGGGCGGCAACGCGTTCGACGCGGCCATTGCGGTGGCGTCCACGCTCTCCATCGTGGAACCGGAAAGCTCGGGCATCGGCGGCGGCTTCATGGCCGTGCTGCATCGCGCATCCGATGGCAAGGAGGTCTTCATCGACGCGCGCGAAACCGCGCCGGCGGCGGTGAACGTCAAGGACTACCTCAACAAGGACGGCACGCCCAATCGCGACACCGCGCTCAACGGGCCGCTTTCCGCGGGCATTCCCGGCGAGCCTGCGGGTCTTGCATGGCTGGCCAAACAGTACGGCAAGCTGCCGCTGAAGGACTCGCTGACGCCGGCCATCCGTCTGGCGCGCGAAGGCTTCCAGCCCGATGGCCGTTTCATCAACGCGATTACCGAGCGGCAGGACGACATCAAGCGCTGGCCCGCTTCGGTCGCCAAATATCTGCCGGACGGCAAGCCGCCCGTGGCGGGGCAGGTGTGGCGCGATCCGGATCAGGCCCGCACGCTGGAAATCCTGGGCGAGCAGGGCGCCGACGGCTTCTATCGTGGCGAAGTCGGCAAGAAGCTGATTGATGCCGTGCGCGCCGCGGGTGGCAATTGGACGGCCAAGGACCTGGAGAGCTACCAGGTCAAGGAGCGCACGCCGATCACGGTGGATTACCGCGGTTATCGCGTGGTCACCGCGCCGCCGGCTTCTTCGGGCGGCGTGGCGGTGGCGGAGATCCTCAACATCCTCGCCGGCTACGACCTGACCAAGCTGGACGAGGCGCATCGCACGCATCTGGTCATCGAGGCCATGCGTCGCGCGTTCCGCGACCACAACGATTATCTCGGCGATCCGGACTTCGTGAAGATGCCGCTGGACATGCTGCTGTCGCCCTACTACGCGGCCGGCCTGCGCATGACCATCCTGCCCGACAAGGCCACGCCTTCGGCGATGCTGCCGGCGAGCATTGCGGTCGATCCGGGCATGCACACCACGCATTTCTCCGTGATCGACAAGGACGGCAACATCGCCTCGATCACGCTCACCGTGAACTACACCATGGGTTCCACCTTCGTCGCCGCCGGCACCGGCGTGCTGCTCAACGACGAGATGGACGACTTCGCGCTGGTGCCGAACAAGCCCAATGTCTACGGCCTGCTGGGCAGCGCGGCGAATGCGCCGGAACCGGGCAAGCGCATGCTCTCGTCCATGACGCCGAGCATCGTGTTCGGCGCCGACCGCGTGGGCGTGATCGGTTCGCCCGGCGGCTCCACCATCATCACGCAGGTGCTGGAAGGCATCCTCGCCTTCATGGACGGCAAGGACGCACAGGGCATCGCCGCGCAGAAGCGCTACCACCACCAATACATGCCCGATCGCGTGGACGTAGAGCCGGGCGCGTTCGATCCCGCCACCGCCGACGCGCTGACCCGCATGGGCCATAGCCTCAAGGAGCGCAGCCCCTGGGGTTACATGAACGTGGTCACCTGGGATCTGAAGACGAACAAGCTCGATGCCGCGAGCGATCCGCGCCGCGAGTCGGGCCTGGGCAAGGTGCAGTAAGTCATGGAGCTGTGGTCCCTCACCGGTAATTCGCAGAAGCTCGATGGTGGCGCCATGTTCGGTAACGCACCGAGGGCGCTGTGGTCGCGCTGGATCGCGCCGGATGCGGAGAACCGCATTCCGCTGTCGTGCCGCTGCCTGCTGGTGAAAGGGCTGGACGGCAAGAACGTGCTGTTCGAAACCGGCATCGGCGCGTTCTTCGATCCGACGCTGCGCGAGCGTTACGGCGTGCTGGAAGATCGCCACGTACTGCTGTATTCGCTCGCGCAGGCCGGCCTGACGCACGAAGACATCGATGCCGTGGTGCTGTCGCACCTGCACTTCGACCACGCGGGCGGCTTGCTGGCCGCATGGGAAGAAGGGCAGGCGCCGAGCCTGTTGTTCCCGAACGCGACCTTCATCGTAGGCGCGGAACATTGGCGCCGCGCCTTGCAGCCGCATCCGCGCGACCGGGCCTCGTTCGTGCCGGAACTGCAGCCCTTGCTGGAAGCCAGCGGCCGGCTTGAGCTGGTCGAGGGCGAGCGTTCCGTGGCGCTGGGTGATTCGGTGCGCTTCAGTTTTTCGGACGGCCATACGCCGGGGCTGATGCTGGCGGAAGTGGCGGGCGTGGTGTTCTGCGCCGATCTCATTCCCGGCCGCTTCTGGGTGCATCTGCCGATCACCATGGGCTACGACCGCTTTCCGGAAAAGCTGATCGAAGAGAAGCGCATTTTCCTGGATGACAAGTTGGCGCGTGGCGTGCGCCTGTTCTTTACGCACGATCACGATTGCGCCGTGGCGCGCGTCGTGCGTGATGAGCGTGGACGCTACGGCACGGCCGACGAACAACAAGAGTTGCGGGAACGGGTGGGCTGAGCCCCGCCGCTATCGGGAGAGGGACCGCTATGCAGCCGTGGTTTCGACGCGTACTGGGTGGGTTGTTGCTCCTGGCGGGGGCGGGGCTGGTGGTGGCGACCGAGCAAGGTCTGCTCGACAACCGCCACGCGTCGGACCGCCATGGCGGAAAAATCGTCGACGTGGGAGACGGCAGCTCGCCGGAACAGGAACACCACGGCAACCTCGTGCGCGTGGCTGGCCCGCTGCGCGTGGTGGAGGATCCGTTCGATCCCGAATTCCGCCAGCGTGCGCACGCGCCGGTGATGATCCGCCACGTCGAGATGTTCCAGTGGCGGGAAATCCGCGTGGGCAGCGACGTGCATTACGAGCTGGACTGGGTGGATCGCCCGGTCGACTCGCGCCGTTTCGCCCAGCCTGCCGGACACACGAATCCCGAGCGCTTCCCGCTCGAAGGCAAGCAGTTCGATGCGGGGCAGGTGCGCCTGGGCAACTACGCCATGTCCCCGCCGCTGTTGCATGCGCTGCCTGGCGGGGCGCTCATCGCTCCCGACCTCAAGGCCTTGCCTGCGAACCTGGCAGCGAGCTTCTCCCTCAACGGCGACTACCTCACGACCAGCGCGCATCCCGAGCAGCCGCGCCTAGGCGACCTGCGCGTGAGCTGGGAAGCCGTGCCGCCCCAGGTCGTGACCGTGTTCGCGCAGGTCAACGGCGATGAGTTGACACCCGCCGCGGGCACCACGGAGGGCAGGGGCTTCGACGTTCAGATCGGCGATCGCCGGCTGGCCGATGTATTGCCGGATGTGCCACCGCCACCGTCGTTCGTGTGGCTGCGCCGTATCGCTGCCTTGTTGCTGGCCTTGCTGGGCGCGCTGCTGTTGCTGCCCGAGCGTCCTCGCACGCATCACGATCTATTGCTCGCGGTGGGCAGCGGCGTCCTGCTGCTGTCTGCGGTGGCGTGCGTGATGTGGCTGGGGACGGACATGTCGGTCGGCGGCGCCTGGTTCCTGGGGGCGTTGGCGGGGATGGGCGTGGCGGTTTGGCGATTGCGGGCGACCGCTGCATAAGCTGAGCGCAACGGACGCGAACGCTTCCGGAGGCTGCACAACCGCCCGGCATCCACGCTATTCAGACGAAAACCTCGGGCGCCTCTCCTGACATAGCCGTCCAAATCAGTTTTACTACGGCCATGCCCAAGGCCGCTCCCCATGCCGCTTGTTCATCGCTGGCGACCACCGTCGCTCGGACTGCCGCGCGATGAATCCGCCCATCGTCATCACGCCGCTGGCAACGGCGCCGCTCAACACGCGCATCGCGTTCCTGCTGGAACTCGCGCGCCGCCTGCATCAATACGGCACGGCGGCCCCGCGCCTGGAGGGCGCCATCGGCGGCGCGGCGCAGCGGCTGGGGCTGGTGGCGGACGTGTGGTCCAGTCCCACGGCCATCATCATTTCGTTCACCGACCTGACCCAGGGCGAGGACGAGGTGGCCCAGGTCACCCAGGTGATGCGCCTGGCGCCGGGTGACGTGAACCTCGGGCGGCTGAGCGATGCGGATGCCATCGCCGACAAGGTGATCGCGGGCGATATCGACCTGCGAGAAGGCTTTCGCCAACTGCGTGAGCTCGGCAGGCCGGATACGCGGCGCGCGCAGGCCGGCGTCATTGCCAGTTACGGCCTGGCCGCGGCGAGCGTGGTGGCGCTGCTGTTGCACAGCTCATGGGCCGACCTTGTCACGGCGGCGCTGATCGGCCTGATCATCGGCACGATCACCGTGCTGTCCGCCACGCGGCCGCGACTGGCGGTGGCGAGCGAAGCGATCAGCGCGCTGGTGGCCACCACGATCGCCATCGTGGTGAGCGAATTCGTGGTCCCGCTGGCGATCAAGTCGGTGATCCTGGCGGGGCTGATCGTGCTGATGCCCGGCATGGCGCTCACCACGGCAGTGCGCGAGATATCCAGCCAGCATCTGGTGGCGGGTGTGGCGCGCATGGGCGGCGCCATCGCCACGCTGATCAAGCTCACCTTCGGCACGGTGGCCGCGACCACGGTGTGCGCGGCCTTTGGCATCGACGGCCACGATTACGCGCTGCCCCCGCTGCCGTCGTGGACGGACTATCCGGCACTGATCGTCGGTGCGTTCGCTTTCGCCATTTCCTTCCGCGCCGCGCGGCGGGACTGGCTGGTGGTGATGGCGGCGGTGGTGGTGGGTTATCTCGCCACGCGATGGGGCGGCGCTTTGGCCGGCAAGTTGCCCGCGGCGCCGTTTGGCGTGTTCCTGGGTGGGCTGATCCTGAGCAGCGTCGCCAATCTGTACGCGCGCTTCGTGCACCGGCCGGGAGCCATCATCCGCGAGCCGGGCATCATCCTGCTGGTGCCGGGGAGCACGGGCTTCCGCAGCGTGTCGTACCTGCTCGAGCGCGATACCACGCTGGGCATGGACAGCTTCCTGCTGCTGGTCACGCTGCTGATTGCCCTGGTGGCCGGCCTGCTGTTCGGCGACCTGCTTATCGCGCCACGCCGTTCGCTGTGAATGTCCGCAGGCACGAATAAAAAATGCCGGCTCGAGAGCCGGCATTTTTGGTGGAACGGGCGATCAGATCGCCAGATCCTTTTCTTTCTTGCCGGCCTTCAAGGCGTCATTGAACCAGCGCGGGCGCTTGCCGCGGCCCGACCAGACCTGTTCCGGATTGGCGGGGTTGCGATACTTCGGCGCCACCGTGCCCCCGCTGCGGCGGGGCCTGCCGGCGCGCGCGCCACCGAAAATGTCGTCCACTGAAAAACCCTCGGCCTTGATCATGGCGTGGATTTTCTCGCGAAGCTTGGAAACTTTTTCCTTGCGCAATTCGTGCTGCCGCAGCTGCGCCTTATTGATCAGGTCGTTCAGCTGATTATGGTTGAGGTTCTTGATATCTACTGCCATGCGTTACTCCCGGGGGTGAGTGTGTGGCTGCTTGCATGGGCACTGCGTCTTGGGGCAGTACCTCTTTTGGATTATTGATTTTTACCGATTCGCCCATTCGATGCAAAGTCCGCCTTGGCCTTGAATGGGAAGCCGATTTGTTTCAATGGATTCCAATAATGGAATTGGCCGATTCAGCGTGGGCGTAAGCCTCTAACGTGACCGCATCATGACGCGTGGCACATGAGGATTAATTCCATTCGGCGACGAATGTCTGATATCGGACAATTAATGGCTGGCGCGAGCCGGGAAAATCCGGGCGAAAATGTCAGCGCAGGACAAAATGAAAACGGCCGCTTGCGCGGCCGTTTTTCATGGCAATCGATCAATCATCAACCAAGCAGGGCGAACAGCTCGTCCTGCGTCACGGGGCGGGCTTCGGCCTCGTTGCGCGCACGGTATTCCAGCGTACCGGCGGCGATGCCGCGCTCGCTGACCACCACGCGGTGCGGAATGCCGATCAGCTCCATGTCCGCGAACATGGCGCCGGGGCGCAGGCCGCGGTCGTCCAGCACCACGTCGATGCCACGGGCCTGCAGGGCCTGGTAGAGCGTTTCGGCGGCCTGGGCGATCTCGGGCGCGTTCTTGGGATTGATCACGCACACGGCTACGCGCCAGGGCGCCATGGGCTCGGGCCAGATGATGCCGGCCTCGTCGTGGCGCTGCTCGATGGCGGCCGCCACGATGCGGCTGACGCCGATGCCGTAGCAGCCCATCAGCATCACCTGGGCCTTGCCGTTCTCATCGAGCACGGTGGCCTTGAGCGCCTCGGCGTACTTGCTGCCGAGCTGGAACACGTGGCCCACCTCGATGCCGCGCGCGATCTGCAGCGTGCCCTTGCCGTCCGGCGAAGGGTCGCCGGCGACGACCTTGCGGATGTCTTCCACGCGCGTCACGCGCGCGTCGCGCTCCCAGTTGGCACTGGTGTAATGGGTGCCGTCCTGGTTGCCGCCGCAGACGAAATCGGCCAGCACGGCCGCATCGCGGTCGACGATCACCGGAATTTCGGCGGGCAGGCCGACCGGGCCGATAAAGCCCGGGCGCGTGCCGGTGACGGCGAGGATTTCTTCTTCGGTCGCCAGCACGGATTCGCCCGGCATGTCGGCGAGCTTGCCGGCCTTCACCTCGTTGACCTCGTGATCGCCGCGCACGCACAGCGCGACCAGGCCCTTGGTGCCGCGCACCAGGATGGTCTTCACGCACTGCTGCGGCGTGACCTTGAGGAAGGCGGCGACGTCTTCGATGGTCTTCTGCGTGGGCGTGTCCACGCGCTGGAGTTCGGCGCCCGGGGCAGGGCGCGCGGCGGTGGGCGCCAGCGCCTCGGCCTTCTCGATGTTGGCGGCGTAGTCGGAGCCGTCGGAGAAAATCAGCGCGTCCTCGCCCGAATCGGCGAGCACCTGGAATTCGTGGCTGGCGTTGCCGCCGATGGCGCCGGTGTCCGCCTGCACGGCGCGGAACTTCAGGCCCAGCCGGGTGAAGATGCGCGCGTAGGCCTGGTACATGGCGTCATAGGTCTGCTGTAGCGATTCGGGCGAGAGATGGAAGGAGTAGGCGTCCTTCATCAGGAACTCGCGCGCGCGCATCACGCCGAAACGCGGGCGGATTTCGTCGCGGAACTTGGTCTGGATCTGGTAGAAGTTGACCGGCAGCTGCTTGTAGCTCTTGAGCTCATTGCGCGCGTAATCGGTGATCACTTCCTCCGCCGTGGGGGCGTAGCAGAAGTCCTGCTCCTTGCGATCCTTGATCTTCAGCAGCTGCGGGCCGAACTTGGCCCAGCGGCCGCTTTCCTCCCACAGCTCCTTGGGCTGGATGGTCGGCATCAGCAGCTCGACGGCGCCAGCCCGGTCCATTTCCTCGCGCACGACGGCTTCCACCTTGCGCAGCACGCGCAGGCCCAGCGGCGACCAAGTGTACAGGCCGGAGGCGAGCTTGCGGATCATGCCGGTGCGCAGCATCAGGCGATGGCTGGCGATTTCGGCGTCGGCAGGAACTTCCTTGACGGTGGCCAGGTGGAATTGGCTGAGGCGCATGCGAACGGATCCGGCGGAGAAAGAGGGCGATTATAGCGGCCCGTGGCGCCCGACTTGGCGGGCGGCGCCGGCTTTCGTCCGCCGGTGGCGCTGAAACGGGCTCAGGTGCCCGAGCAGTATTGCTGGTACTGGGTTTCGGCCGTGGCCTGCTGCACCTTGCGCTGATCGGCGTCGATCACCTTCTGCTGGCCGCCTTCTTCCATGACGACGGGGCCGCTGCCCTTGAGCGCTTCCATGTTGGTCTTGAGCGTGGCGCAGAGCTTGGCGCGGTTTTCCGGGGTGTCGGCCATCGGTTGCTGGGGCGCGGCGGCGGGCTTCGCGCCTGGCTCGGTGCGTGCCGTGCTGCCTTCCTGCGTCGGCGCGGCCAGCGGTTCCACCGAGCCGCTGGTGGTGATCTTGCTGTACTGGGTGCCCTGCGGCGGCGGCGCGTCGGAGTAGTGCACGGTGCCGTTGGCGTCCTTCCACTTGTAAGCCTGGGCGGCGACCAGGGGCGCGACGAGCAGCAGCGCGGTGGCGATCAACAAGCGACGCATGGGTGGACTCCGGGGTGCAAGGACAGGGTACGTAGTCGTCAGGGCAGGCGAGGCCGCTCGGCCGGTGTTCCGGGCCAACGGGTCCCCCTGCAAGGCCGTAGCATCCTTGCACCCCGCCCAACCGGACTCAAGCGGGGGATGGTTTACACTGCGCGCATTCCGTCACGGATTGATTCATGAGCGAGAGTACGTCCGCCAGCCCCCCGCGCCACCGGGGCATTTATCTGCTGCCGAACCTGATCACGACCGGCGCGATGTTCGCCGGGTTCTACGCGATCGTGACCAGCATCGGCGGGGATTTCAGTTCGGCCGCCATCGCCGTGTTCGTGGCGGCGTTGCTGGACGGCATGGACGGCCGCGTCGCTCGCCTCACCAACACCCAGAGCGAGTTCGGCGTGCAGTACGACTCGCTCTCGGACCTGATCAGTTTTGGCCTGGCGCCGTCCCTGGTGATGTACACCTGGTCGCTGTCGGCACTGAAGAATTACGGCCCCACCTGGGGCAAGATCGGCTGGGCGGCGGCCTTCATCTACGCCGCCTGCGCGGCGTTGCGGCTGGCCCGCTTCAACACCCAGGTCGGCGTGATCGACAAGCGCTATTTCCAGGGGCTGGCGAGCCCTGCCGCCGCGGCCGTGTGCATGTCCTTCGTGTGGAGCATGGACAAGTTCGGCGTGCTGGGCGATGAGCTTTGCTTCGTCACGCCGGTGGTGGCGGTGGTGGTCGGCCTCCTGATGGTGAGCCGCTTCCGCTACTACAGCTTCAAGTCGCTGCCCATGGGCGATCGCGTGCCGTTCCTGTGGGTGCTGATCGGCGTGCTCGTGCTGGTGCCGTTCTTCATCGACCCGCCGCGCGTGCTCTTCGTGGTTTTCACCCTGTACCTGCTGTCCGGTCCGGCGATGACCCTGTGGGGACGCGCCACGCGCCGCCGCCGCCGGGGAGTGGCCTGATGTCGGCCTACGCACAGGTCTCGCCGCCGCATCGGGAGCGCGTCCTGCGCGCGCTGGGCGTGACGCCGTGGGTGCGTCGCGCGGCGGTACAGGAACTGCCGGCGACCGAATCACCCGTCGCCGAGATCCCGACGCCCGTCGCGTCGGGCGACTGCGTGGTGGTGCTGCCGGCCGGCTGCTCGCCGCGCGAACTGGATCTGGTCGGCCGTGCGCTGATGGCCTGCGGCCCGCGGGTGGCCCGCGCGCCACGCATCGAAGTGGCCAACGGCCAGCTGGCGAACCCGCCCGAAGCCCGCGCCTATCTCGTCTTCGGCGAGGCGCAGGCGCATGCGCTGGGCCGCGAACTGCCTGCCGCCGTGGTGAGCGGCGCGCATATCGTGCTGGCCGACGAACCCTCCGCCGTGCTGACCTCCGGCGCCGGCAAGCGTAGGCTGTGGAACGCGCTGCGCAGCCTGCGCCGCGCGCTGGCTACTTCCGCGGAGTAACTATGGTCGCCGTGGCCCGTCCTCACGCCGAGATTCGCGCGATGCGTCGCGACGACGTGCCCATCGTGGCGGCGATGGAAGCGGCTTCCTACGATTTCCCGTGGACGGCGGGCGTCTTCAACGACTGCCTCAAGGCCGGTCACCCCTGCTGGGCGATGTGGGTGGAAGGCGTGATCGCCGGCTACGGCGTGCTGTCGGTAGCCGCGGGCGAGGCGCATATCCTCAACGTCTGCGTGGGCCCCGATTACCGCGGTTTGGGCCTGGGGCGCTTCCTGTTCCGCCGCCTGCTGGACATCGCGCGCTGGAACGGCGCGAGCCGGGTATTCCTCGAAGTGCGCCCCTCCAATCCGGTGGCGCAGGCCTTGTATCGCTCCATCGGTTTCGAGGAGATCGGTCGCCGGCCCAAGTACTACCCGGCCAAGGACGGGCGCGAGGATGCCATTGTGATGGCGCTGGACGTTTTTGATAGAAGTGAGTGAAGAGAAGTGAGAAACGAGAGAGCTGCCGGCTCTTCTCTCACTCCTCACTTCTCTCCCCTGTTTCCTCGCTCTTACCCCAGCTTCTGCGCCTGCTCCCGCAGCGCGGTGAGCTGCGTAGTCCAGTCGGTGATGCGCTGGCGTTCCTGCGCCACTACTTCCGCCGGTGCATTGGCGACGAAGTTGGCGTTGCCCAGCTTGCCTTCGCACTTCTTGATCTCGCCTTCGATACGGGCGATTTCCTTGCCCAGGCGGGCCTTCTCCGCGCCCAGGTCGATCAGGCCGGCCAGCGGGATCAGCACGCGCATCGAGCCCACGACCGCAGCGGCGGCGGCCGGTTCGTTCGCGCCCGATTCGATCCATTGCGGCGCGTCCACGCGGGCGAGGAAGCTGATCTGCGCAGCGAACTTGGCGGCGCGCGCGCGATCCGTGGCGTCGCCGTCGGCGAGCAGCAGCGGGATGGTCTTGCCGGGCGCGATGTTCATTTCTGCGCGGATGCGGCGGATGCCGCTCAGCACGTTCTTGAACCACTCGATCTCGGCGGTAGCGGCGTCGTCGGCGACGATGTCGTCCGCCTTTGGCCACGGGCGCTCCAGCAGGAACTTCGCGTCGAGGCCGAGCTTCGGCGCCACCGAATGCCAGATCTCCTCGCTGATGAACGGCACGATGGGGTGCAGCGCGCGCAGGATGGTTTCCAGCACCACCACCAGCGTGTGGCGCGTGGACGCCGCGGCGGCCGCATCGTCACCGTTCAAGGCGGGCTTGGACAGTTCCAGGAACCAGTCGCAGAACTCGTTCCAGGTGAACTCGTACAGCTCCTGCGCGAGCAGGTCGAAGCGGTAGCTGGCGAAGTGCTGCTCCACGTCGGCGAGGGTCTGCTTCAGACGCGTGAGGATCCAGCGCTCGGCTTCCGTCACCGGGCCGTTGGCCGGCGCGGCGAGCTCGCCTTCGGGCAGGTTCATCAGCACGAAGCGCGCGGCGTTCCACAGCTTGTTGCAGAACGCCTTGTAGCCTTCGGCGCGCTTGATGTCGAAGTTGATGGTGCGGCTGTAGCTGGCCAGCGCGGCGAAGGTGAAGCGCAGCGCGTCGGTGCCGATGGCGGGGATGCCGGCGGGGTAATCCTTGCGGATGCGCTTTTCGACCTTCTCGCGCACCTGCGGGATCAGCAGCGACCTGGTCGACTTGGCGACCAGCGGCTCCAGCTCGATGCCGTCGATCAGGTCTAGCGGATCGAGCGTGTTGCCCTTGGACTTGGACATCTTCTGGCCTTCCGCATCACGCACGATGGCGTTGATGTAGACATGGCGGAACGGCACGCGACCGGTGAAGTACTTGGTCGCCATCACCATGCGCGCGACCCAGAAGAAGATGATGTCGAAGCCCGTGACCAGCACGGCGCTGGGCAGGAAGATCTGGTCGTTCTCCCAATTGGCCACGACGTTGCCGTGCTCGTCCTTCACCGAGCCGTCCATTGGCCAGCCCAGGGTGGAGAATGGCCACAGCGCGGAAGAGAACCACGTGTCGAGCACGTCCTCGTCCTGGCGCAGCGCGCCGACCGGCGGAACGGTGGCGTGCGCGCGCGCGTCGGCTTCGTCTTCGCCCACGAAGATGTTGCCGGCCTCGTCGTAGAACGCGGGAATGCGATGGCCCCACCACAGCTGGCGGCTGATGCACCAGTCCTGGATGTTGTCCAGCCACTGCGTGTAGGTGGTGCTCCAGTTTTCCGGGACGAACTTGATCTCGCCACCGCGCACGGCCTCGAGCGCCGGCTCGGTGATTTCCTTGCGGCCCTTCTCGCTGGTCAGGTCGAGGAACCACTGATCGGTGAGCATCGGCTCGATCACTGCATCCGAACGCTGGCTCACCGGCACCTGCAGCTTGTGCGGCTTGGTTTCGACCAGAAGACCTGCCGCCTCCAGATCCGCCAGCACGGCCTTGCGTGCTTCGTAGCGGTCCATGCCGCGGTATTTTTCCGGCGCGTTGTCGTTGACCTTCGCGTCGAGCGTGAAGATGTTGATCGGCGCCAGGTTGTGGCGCTGGCCGATGGCGTAGTCGTTGAAGTCATGCGCCGGCGTGATCTTGACGAAGCCGGTGCCGAATTCGCGGTCGACGTAGTCGTCGGCGATGACGGGAATCTCGCGGCCTGACAGCGGCAAGCGCAGCATCTGGCCGATCAGGCGCGCGTGGCGCTCGTCTTCCGGATGCACGGCCACGGCCACGTCGCCCAGCATGGTTTCCGGACGCGTGGTGGCCACGACGACGCTGTCCTTGCCGTCGACCGTGTAGTAGCGGATCGACCACAGGTGGCCGTCGCGCTCGACGTTGTTCACTTCAAGGTCCGACACCGCCGTGCCTAGCGCCGGGTCCCAGTTGACCAGGCGGTTGCCGCGGTAGATCAGGCCCGCGCGGTACCAGTCCACGAACACCTTGCGCACCGCGGCCGACAGGCCCGGATCCATGGTGAAACGCTCGCGCGACCAGTCGGCGGCGACGCCCAGGCGGCGCATCTGGTTGGTGATGGTGGAGCCCGATTCCTCCTTCCACTGCCACACGCGCTCGATGAAGGCTTCGCGGCCCAGGTCGTGGCGCGTCTTGTTCTCCACCGCGAGCTGGTTTTCCACGATCTTCTGCGTGGCGATGCCGGCATGGTCCGTGCCGACCTGCCACAGCGTGTTCATGCCGCGCATGCGCTGGTAGCGGATCAGCATGTCCATCACGGTCTGCTGGAACGCATGGCCCATGTGCAGAGTGCCGGTGACGTTCGGCGGCGGCAGCAGGATGCAGTACGGCTCGCCCTGGCCGGTCGGCTTGAAGTCGCCGCTGGCTTCCCAGGCGGCATACCACTTCGATTCGATCTGGCCGGGCTCGAAACTCTTGTCCATCGGGGGCTCGCGATTGCGCGCCGGGGTGGGCGCGGGGGGATTGACGGTAAAGGGTCGATTGTACGGGTGGGGGCGTTGGGGTGCCATTTTTTGGCGGGTGGTCGGACGCGCTCACGGGGAGCACGAGGCTCCTAAAGATGCCGCTTCTGCTCCCTCTCCCCTCCGGGGAGAGGGTCGGGGTGAGGGGCGGGTGCTCGCCTCACCGCTTCGTTCTTTAGCCGTCATCCCGGCGTAGGCCGGGATCCAGTGTCGGTCGTGGTCGGTTGTCGAGTGGAGGTTTGATCGGCTCTTTTTTGGCGTTCCCGCGACCTGGCCGCCTGCGCGGCGGGCGTTCCGACCTCCTGCCGGAGGCCGGGTCACTTTTCTTTGCTTGCCCAAAGAAAAGTAACCCAAAGAAAGGGCACCCCCATCGCGGCGCTGGCCGGTGAAGCCGGCCAGTGCGTGAGAGGCCGCCGGGCTTTTCGACGGGGCTCCTGCCCCGACGAAAAGTGCCGGGCGTCCTGCCCGGCACCCCTGCGGGGCCTTTTCGTCTGCCTCTCACCGCCGCTCAAGGGGGCCCCAAGGTCAAAAGCGCCGAGCCGACGGCTCGTGCCGCTGCGCGGCACATCGCGTCGTGGTGTGGGCTTTCGTGTGGGGCTGGAGCTATTCAGCCGCGCAACTTGCGTCCGTACGCGTGAACCTCATCCACCAGCACCTTCACATGCTCCGGGTTCACCTCCGGCGTAATGCCGTGCCCCAGGTTGAACACATGGCCGGGGTGGTTGCCGTAGCTGTCCAGCACGCGGCGTACTTCGCGGCGGATCACCTCGGGGTCGGCGAGCAGGATGGCCGGGTCCAGGTTGCCCTGGAGCGCGACGCGGCCGGCTACGGCCTGGCGGGCGTCGGACAGGTCGATGGTCCAGTCCACGCCCAGGGCGGCGCAGCCGGTGTCGGCCATGGCGGACAGGTGCTGGCCGGCGCCCTTGGAGAACAGGATCACCGGCAGTTCGCGGCTGGCGGGGTGGGCCTTGAGTGCCTCGACCACCTGGGCCATGTGGCGCAGGGAGAACTCGCGGAACGGTGCGGGGCCGAGCAGGCCGCCCCAGGTGTCGAAGATCATCAATGCCTGCGCGCCGGCCTCGGCCTGGGCGATCAGGTAGGCGGCCACGGCCTGGGCCAGGGTGTCGAGCAGGCGGTGGGCGAGGGCGGGCTCGCTCCAGCACATGCCCTTGAGCCGGGCGAAATCGCGCGAGCCCTGGCCTTCCACCATGTAGCAGGCCAGCGTCCACGGGCTGCCGGAGAAGCCGATCAGCGGCACGCGGCCGTGCAGCTCGCGGCGGATCAGGCGCACGGCGTCCATCACGTAGCGCAGTTCGCTGTCCATGTCCGGCACGGCGAGCTTTTCGATGTCGGCCTTCGTGCGCACCGGGTGGGCGAACTGCGGGCCTTCGCCCTGCGCAAAGCTCAGGCCCAGGCCCATGGCGTCGGGAATGGTGAGGATGTCGGAGAACAGGATCGCCGCGTCCAGCTCGAAGCGTTCCAGCGGCTGCAGCGTGACTTCGCAGGCCAGCTCGGGGCTCTGCGCCAGCGCCATGAAGCTGCCGGCGCGCGCGCGGGTGGCGCGGTATTCCGGCAGGTAGCGGCCGGCCTGGCGCATGACCCATACGGGCGTGGTGTCGGTGGCCTCGCGGCGCAGCGCGCGCAGGAAACGGTCGTTTTGGAGCGCTTCGGTCATGGGCAATCCTGAAGGCGAGGAGTGAGTAAAGAGGAATGAGTAGTGAGAGAAGAGCAAGTTCGAGCGCCGACGTGCCGTGCTTTTCTCTCACTACTCATTCCTCTTTACTCACTTCTCAAGATCTTCACTCACTCCTCAAGATCCATAAGGCCCGTCCTGGCCCTGGCTGAACATCACGCGGAAGCCGCGCTTGAGCTGCGCGTCGCGCGCCTTCTCGAACGCAGCGAGCGCGTCGTCGCGCTCGAGGAACTGCTCGCGCTTGAGCGTGGCCTTGCCGCCTTGCACGCCCGACTCGCGATACAGCGTCCAGCCACCGAGCAGATCCTGCTCCAGCACGATCTGGACGTAGCGCGGCGCCTCGGCGGGGGCGGTCATGGCTTGCAGGTAAAGGCGCATGGAGTCGGGTTCGGGGAAAGGGCGTTGTGCCGCAAAGCCCGCATTCTAGAAGGCTGCGCGTCCGGTAGCGAGCGCGAGGGCGTCGCAGGCGTGTTCGAGCACGCCCGCGGTGCCGGGCATCACGGCCGGGCGTTGGCCTCGAGCACCGCCATCACCTGCTGCTCGTCCACGCCGCCGACGATTTCCGCGCGGCCGATGCCGCGCCACAGGATCAGCCGCAGCGTGCCCGCGAGGTTCTTCTTGTCCAGCCGCATCAGCGACAGCAAGTGCGCCGGGTCCATGCCGGGAGGAATCGCCGTCGGCAGGCCCACCGCATCGAGCAGGCGATGCAGGCGCGCGGTGTCGGCGGCTGCGCTCAGGCCCAGGCGTTCGGACAGCTGCGCGGCCAGCAGCATGCCCACCGCCACGCCTTCGCCATGCAGCAGCACCTTGTACCTGCCCGCGGTTTCCAGCGCGTGGCCGAAGGTGTGGCCAAGATTGAGCAGGGCGCGCTCGCCCTGTTCGGTCTCGTCGCGCGCCACCACGCCGGCCTTGTACTGCACCTTGCGCGCGATGGCTTCGATCAGCGGGCCGGTCTCGCGCGCATTCAGCGCGGCCGCGTTGGCTTCCAGCCACGCGAAAAAGTCGGGATCGCCGATGGTCGCGCCCTTGATCACCTCGGCAAGCCCCGCGCGGTATTCGCGCTCGGGCAGGGTGGCGAGCGTGTCGGTATCGGCGATCACCGCGCGCGGCTGGTGGAACGCGCCCACCAGGTTCTTGCCGGCCGGCAGGTTCACGCCGGTCTTGCCGCCCACGGAGGAGTCGACCATCGACAGCAGCGTGGTCGGCATCTGGATGAAATCGATGCCGCGCATCCAGCACGCCGCACTGAAACCGGCGAGGTCGCCCACCACGCCGCCGCCCAGGGCGATCACGCAGGCATCGCGCGTGGCGCCCCGTTGCGCGAGCGCCTCCAGCGCGCGGCCGACGTTGGCGAAGGTCTTGTGCGCCTCGCCGTCGTCGATGAGAAAGGACGACCACGAAAGCCCGTCCAGCCCCTTGGCCACGCGCTCCAGATACAGCGGCGCCACCGTGGTGTTGCTGATCACCAGTGCATGCCGCCCGCGCAAGGCGCTGCGCCAGCGCGCGTGGTCGTCGAGCAGGCCGGGGCCGATCCAGACGGGATAGCTGCGCTCGCCGAGGGCGACGTCGATGGTGCGGGGTGAGGGCTGCGTGGTCATGCGGCGTGTTGGCGTTGCCAGTGTTGGTCGATCAGGAGAATGCTGCGGGCGCTGGCCGCGTGCACGGTTTCGTGGGCGCCGGGAATCATCAGGTCGGCGACTTCCTCGTACAGCGGCGTGCGCCGCTGCGCCATCGCGGTGAGGCGTTCGGCGCGGTCGACGCCGGCGAGCAGGGGGCGCTGGCGGTCCTGCGCCAGGCGTTCCAGTTGCTGTTCCAGCGTGGCCTGCAGCCACAGCACGTAGCCGCGCTCGGCCAGCACGCGGCGGTTGGCCGGATCGAGCACCGCGCCAGCGCCGGTGGCCATCACCACGCCGCTGCGTGCGCTGCATTCGGCCAGCAGGGTGCTTTCGCGCTGGCGGAAGCCGGCTTCACCCTCGATCTCGAACACGGTGCTGACCGGCACGCCGCAGACCCGCTCGATCTCCTGGTCGAGATCGACGAAGCTCAGCCCATAATGGTCCGCCAGCCGACGGCCGATGGTCGTCTTGCCGGCGCCGGTGGGGCCGACGATGAACAGGTTGCACGATGGATTCATGGGTGAATGCTAACAGGCGCGAAAGCGCGCGGCCGCGCCGCTTGCCGCGGAGGGTGTCATGAGCGCGCGCGTGCTGATCGCCGGCGCGGGCGATGTGGGGCTGCGCGCGGCGCATCGCCTGCGCTCGCGCGGCGAGGAGGTCTGGGCGTTGCGGCGCAGCGTCGGCGGCACCGCTGACGACGGCATCCGCTGGATCCAGGGCGACCTGACCCGGCCTGAAACCTTGCGGGGCCTGCCCCATGGCATCAGCCACATCGTGTACCTGCCGACGCCCGACGCGCGCGACGAGGCGCTGTATCGCGCCGTGTTCGTGGACGGATTGCAGCACCTGCTCGACGCGGTGGACCGCACGGCGCTGCAGCGGCTGGTGTTCGTTTCTTCCACTGCGGTCTACGGCGAACACGGCGACGCCTGGGTCGACGAGGACACGCCGGCGGAACCGCCGGGCTTCAACGGCCGCGTGCTGCTGGAAGCGGAGCGCTACGCCCAGGCGCACGCACCGGCGGTGGCCCTGCGACTGGCGGGGCTCTACGGGCCGGGGCGCCTGCAATTGATCGAGCGGTTGCGTGCCGGCGCCGCGCGCGTGCCTCGCGGCACGGTGCACTGGGCCAATCGCATCCACGTGGATGATGCGGCTTCGGCCATCGTGCATCTGCTGTTCTTGCGCGATCCCGAGCCGCTCTATCTTGGCGTCGATGACACGCCGCTGCCGCTGGACGTGCTCTACGACGATCTTGCGCGCCGCGTGCACGCGCCACTGCCCGGCGAAGGCGCGGCGCCGGCGGGCGTGGGCAGCAAGCGCCTGAGCAATGCGCGCTTGCGTGCCAGCGGTTTCGTGCCGCAGTGGCCGGATGCGCGCGAGGGATATGCTGCACTACTAGCTGGCGACGGTTGAGCCGCCCGCCATCGGTTCCGTTCCAAATCAACTGGGAGAAGCTCCATGCCAGCCAGCGTTTCGCTACACATGGTCACCACCGGCAACGAGTTGCCGGGATATCGCATCGTGCGTCCAATGGGCATCGTGCGCGGCATCACCGTGCGTTCGCGCAGCGTGGTGGGCAACCTTGGCGCCGCCCTGCAGACGCTGGTGGGCGGCAACATCACCATCTACACGGAGTTGTGCGAGAAAGCGCGTGAGGAAGCCTTCGAACTGATGCTGCAACACGCCGCCGAACGCGGCGCCAATGCGGTGATCGGCATGCGCTACGACGCCAACGACGTGGCCGAAGGCGTCACCGAGGTGCTCGCCTACGGCACGGCTGTGCAGGTGGAACCGGCGGCCTGAGCGTCAGCTGTGGTTGAGGGCGATGACGTGGCGGTCATCGTCGTACTCCACCGTGGTGTCCGCCAGCTCGGGCAGGGTGGCCAGCGCGTGCCGGCTCAGGCGCTCGTAGTGGGCCAGGAAACGCACCATGGCCTCGGCGTCCATCGCCAGCGGAGCGTGGCGGGCCAGCAGTTCTTCTTCCTGCTGGCTGCGCCACTTGCGCACGATGTCCCAACTCGGCGCCTGCAGCACGATCAGCGCATCCAGCTTGCGCCATAGCGGCTGGTAGCTGCGCAGCTGCTTGTTGACCCAATGGCGCCAGGTGCCTTCCGGATCTTCCTCGCGCTCCAGCGCGTTCACCGGTTTTTCCAGCGCGCTTTGCAGTTGCGGACGCAGGCCCAGCGCCCAGCCTTCCAGGATCACCAGCTTGGGCGGCCGGGTGATCCTGGGCCATTTGGAGGGCGCCATGCGCGTATCGCGGCCCTTGTCGAAGCGCGGGTGATCCACCGGCAGCTTGTCCGATGCCTGCGGCAAGGCGGCCAGCACCGACATCAGCAGTTCGATTTCGTGCGTGCCGGGCACGCCGCGGGTGCGCAGCAGCGGGTGGACCTGGTGAGCAAGGACTTCACGTTCGCTTCGCGAATAGTAGAAGTCGTCCAGCGACAGCACTTCGGTGGCCCAGCCGCGGCTTTCGGCCTGGGCCTTCATTTCCCGCGCCAGGGTGCTCTTGCCGCTGCCCTGCAGGCCCGACAGGCCCAACAGATAGGGGCGCCGGGAGCGGGCGATCCGTCCGGCGTACTGGTCGAGCAAGTGCCCGGCCAGGGTCGAATTCTGCGTGCTAGCATCCGAAGGGTGGGTTGGCATAGGTAAAGTAGGTCGCGCCGGGAGCTGTTTGCACGCAAATCAAGGAAGAGCGAGGGAGTGTATGTCAATACACGACCGAGCGATGACGCCGAGTTGCGGGCAAACAGACCCGGCCCTTCGGGTTGCCTCGCCACGGCCGCCATGCGGGGATCCTCGCTTGGCTCATGCGACCTGCATGAGCTGCAGCAAGGCTCACCACCTGGCAGCCGTGGCGAGGCAACGCGACCTGCTTTACCTATGCCAACACACCCTTACATTCCGCCATGATGGCGCGCGCGAGCCACGATTCAAGACCCCCATGCTGAAACGAGAAATCCTTGACACATTTGTGCAACTGTTGGACGAGGCCGGCAAGGCGGGAGAGCCCGAACCGACCGCGATGAGCCTGGCCACGGTCGACGCCGCCGGGCGCGTGAGTTCGCGCATCGTGCTGCTCAAGGGCGCCGACGAGCGCGGCTTCCGTTTCTACACCAACTACGAAAGCGACAAGGGCAGCCAGGTCGAGGCACACCCGCAGGTGGCGCTGTGCTTCCATTGGAAACAGCTGCACAATGCGGTGCAGGTGCGCGTGGAGGGCGTGGCTCGCAAGCTGCTGCCTGAAGAATCCGATGCGTATTTCGCCACGCGTCCGCGCGCCAGCCAGCTCGGCGCGTGGGCGTCGCTGCAATCGCAGACGCTGCCCGATCGCGACACCTTCGAGCAGCGCTTTGCGCGCTACGAACACGAGTTCGAAGGCCGCGAGGTATCCCGCCCGCCGCACTGGGGCGGCTACGTGGTGGAGCCGGACATGGTGGAGTTCTGGTACGGCGCCGAATTCCGGCTGCACGAACGCGTGCGCTGGAGCCGCCACGGCCAGACCTGGACGAGCCGCCTGCTTTACCCCTGATTCGATTCGCCAGCCATTCGGAGGCTTTTCGCATGCGTGCCACGCCCGCCGATCACGTCGCCCAGAATGGCTTTGTCGTGCACACGCGCGGCCGCGGCTTCACCGAGATCACCGACAAGGTGGGTGACGTCGTGGCCGCCAGCGGCGTGCACACCGGCATTGCGCACGTCTTCAGCCTGCACACCAGCTGCTCGCTGCTGATCAGCGAAAACGCCGACCCGACCGTGCGCGACGATCTCGAACGCTGGTTCGCGCGCGCCGTGCCCGATGGCGACAACATCTTCCGCCACGACGAGGAAGGCCCGGACGACATGCCCGCCCACGTGCGCGCCATCCTCACCGGCGTGAGCCTGATGGTGCCGGTGCACGCGGGCAAGGCGCAGCTGGGCACGTGGCAGGGCATCTATCTGTGGGAACACCGTCTCGATCCGCATCAGCGAAAGATCACGGTGACCGTGTTGGGACATTGAACGCGTGACCGATCTCCGTAACAGCGCCGACCATTATCCGCAGCGCATCGTCTGCCTCACCGAAGAACCCACCGAAGTGCTGTATGCGCTGGGCGAGGAGCACCGCATCGTCGGCATCTCCGGCTTCACCGTGCGCCCACCGCGTGCGCGCAAGGAAAAGCCCAAGGTATCGGCCTTCACCAGTGCGAAGATCGACGAAATCCTCAAGTTGCAGCCGGACTTCGTGATCGGCTTCTCCGACATCCAGGCCGATATCGCGCGCGAGCTGATCAAGGCGGGCGTGGAGGTGTGGATCAGCAACCACCGCAGCGTAGATGGCATCCTCGCTTATATCCGTCGCCTGGGCGCGATGGTGGGCGCGGCAGAGAAAGCCGAGGCCTATGCGCGCAAAGCCGAGCAGCAGATCGCCCGCATCGAAGCGGCCGCCACGCAGTTCGAGCGACGGCCGAAAGTGTATTTCGAGGAATGGGATGAACCCTTGATCAACGGCATCCAGTGGGTGGCGGAATTGATCCGCATCGCCGGCGGCGAGGATGTGTTTCCGCGGATGTCCGGCGAATCGCTCGCCAAGCATCGCATCCTGGCCGATGCGGGCGAGGTGGTGCGCGCGGCGCCGGATATCATTCTTGGCTCATGGTGCGGCAAGCGGTTCCGCCCGGAGCGCGTCGCGGCGCGCGAAGGGTGGAATGCGATTCCGGCCGTGCGCGAGGGTGAGCTTTACGAGATCAAGTCGCCGATCATCCTGCAGCCGGGGCCGGCGGCGCTGTTTGATGGGTTGGAGGCGATGCATGGGGTTTTTGCTGCTTGGGATAGGAAGCGGCGGGGATGATTTTTTGTTGTGGTGTTGGTGACTTGATTTGATGCGTGGTGGCGATGCTGCGCGTTTTTCTCCCTCTCCCCTTTGGGGAGAGGGTTGGGGTGAGGGGGCGCTCTTGCCTCACCGCTTCGTTCTTTAGCCGTCATCCCGGCGCAGGCCGGGATCCAGTGACTTTGCGCTGGGTTGTCGCGTGGAGTGTGGTCGGTTTTTACCAGCGTTCCCGCAACCTGGCCGCCTACGCGGCGGGCGTTCCGGCCTCCTGCCGGAGGCCGGGTCACTTTCTCTTGCTTGCCCAAGAGAAAGTAACCAAAGAGAAGGGCCCCCCGGATGAGGCGCCTTCCGGGCGAAGCCCGGAAGGTACGCGGACGGGTTACGGGGTTTGCCGACAGGGCATCCTGCCCTGACGCCAAACTGGCCGGCATCCTTGCCGGCCACCCTTCGGGCTATTCCTCCACCCGCCCGCCGCCTCATACGGGGACCCGGAAGATCAAGAGCACGAGCCGACGGCTCGTGCCGCTACGCGGCACATCGCGTCGTGGCAGGCGCGGAGCGCCTGCCTTGGAGGTTGTTCAAAATCTCCGAAGCAGCTCCATTCCCTCACCGTCATCCCCGCGAAAGCGGGGATCCAGCGACTTTACGCGCTGCGAGAAGGCTTAAAGACACTAGATCCCCGCTTTCGCGGGGATGACGGTGAGGCGAAATGTGCACACGCGCGAGATTTGAATCAGCTCCAAAGGCAGGAATGAGGTTCCGTGTTGGA
>NZ_QICJ01000022.1 GCF_003201105.1 Dyella sp. AtDHG13
GATGGTAGTGTGAATCCTCATGCAAGAGTAGGTCACCGCCAGGGGCTTTATCCCTCAAACGCCTTCCCTCCAGGGAAGGCGTTTGTCTTTGCGCGAATGAAAAATATTCGCTGAGCCATCCGCGCTCGGCCACTCATGCGTACGATCATCGCGGTGAGTTACGCCCGAGTAGCGCCAGGCATCCATGCCGAAACCAATGACGAAATAAACGCCGGAACCCTGCTCCATATCCGTCGACGCAAGAATTTGCGATCATTCTTGATCCCCATCCTGATGACGTGATGTGTATGACGACTCCCCCAAAGAGCCGCCCTGGTCCGCTTCCCTACCTGATCTTTTCTTCCCGTTGGCTGCAGCTGCCGTTGTACCTCGGCCTGATCGTCGCTCAGGCGATTTACGTCGTGCAGTTCCTTAGGGAGCTCTGGCACCTGGTCGACGCCACGCTATTCGGGCACATCGCTCCAGGCACATCGGCGGACAGCGCTGAAACCACCATCATGCTGACGGTGCTTGGCCTGATCGACGTGGTGATGATCTCCAACCTGCTGGTGATGGTGATCGTCGGTGGATATGAAACCTTTGTGTCCCGGCTGAAACTGGAAGGCCATCCCGACCAGCCGGAATGGCTGTCGCACGTGAATGCCACGGTGCTCAAGGTCAAGCTGGCGATGGCCATCATCGGCATTTCGTCGATCCACCTGCTTGCGACCTTCATCAAGGCCGCTTCGCTCGATGCCGAAACGATCAAGTGGCAGGTGTTGTTGCATCTGGCGTTCGTGGTGTCGGCGCTCGCCCTGGCCTTTATCGACCGCATCATGCAGCCCGCAGGCAAACAGGCGGCGCACTGACGTGGACATGGCCCCGCGCACGCAGGGGCGATGTTGCTACGCTTGGCGCCTGGTCCGACAGCGCGGGAGAGTAGGGCGTGAAGCAGCGTTATATCCTGGCCCTGGATCAGGGAACGACCAGTTCCCGCGCCATTCTTTTCGACCACTCCGGTTCAGTGGTTGGCGTGGCGCAGCGCGAATTCGCGCAGATCTTTCCCCAGCCGGGCTGGGTCGAGCACAACCCGCGCGAGATCCTTACCAGCGTCCTCGTGACGGTGACCGAGCTGCTTGCCAATACGCAGGTGGATCTCTCCGACATCGCGGCGATCGGCATCACCAACCAGCGCGAAACCACGGTGGTATGGGATCGCGCCACGGGGCAGCCCATCCACAACGCCATCGTCTGGCAGTCGCGCCAGAGCATGGACATATGCGAGCAGTTGCGTCGCGACGGCCATGAGCCACTGGTCCGCGAGCGTACCGGGCTGTTGATCGATGCCTACTTCTCGGCGACCAAGCTGCGCTGGATTCTCGATCATGTCGAAGGCGCGCAGGCGCGCGCCGAGCGCGGCGAACTGCTGTTCGGCACGATCGACAGCTGGGTCACCTGGAACCTCAGCGGTGGCGCAGCTCATGTGACCGACGTGAGCAACGCGGCGCGCACCTTGCTCTACGACATTCATCGTCGGTGTTGGGACGACGACCTGCTTGGCATGCTGAACATTCCGCGCGCGATGCTGCCGGAAGTGCGTTCCAACAGCGAAATCTACGCCCATACCGCGCCCACGCAATTCTTCGGCGCGAGCGTGCCGATTGCCGGCATGGCGGGTGACCAGCAGGCGGCGTTGTTCGGCCAGGCCTGTTTCGCTTCCGGCATGGCCAAGAACACGTACGGCACGGGCTGCTTCATGCTGATGAATACGGGTGAGCAGGCGGTTCCCTCACGGCATGGGTTGCTGACGACCATCGCCTGGCAGCTCGGGGACCGCGTGGACTACGCGCTGGAAGGCAGCATCTTTGTCGCCGGTTCCGTGATCCAGTGGTTGCGTGACGGCCTGCGGATGCTGGGCAAGGCATCGGATTCACAGGCCTATGCCGAGCGTGTCGCTTCCAGCGAGGGCGTCTACATGGTGCCGGCTTTTGTCGGGCTGGGCGCGCCGTACTGGCGCAGCGATGTACGCGGTGCGGTCTTTGGCTTGAGCCGAGGTACCAGCAAGGAGCACTTCGTGCGCGCGGCACTCGAATCGATGGCCTACCAGTCGCGCGATGTGCTGACAGCGATGGAAGCGGACGCGGATATCGCCTTGAAGGAACTGCGCGCGGATGGCGGCGCCATCGCCAACGATTTCATGGCGCAATTCCAGAGCGACATGCTCGGCGTGCCCGTCCTGCGTCCGCGCGTGCAGGAAACCACGGCGCTGGGCGCCGCCTATCTGGCGGGCTTGGCGGTCGGCTTCTGGGAAAGCTGCGAACAGATCGCCAGCCTGTGGCAGGTGGATCGTCGATTCACCCCGATCATGCGCGAGACGGAGCGGGATCGGCTCTATCGGGGATGGCAGGATGCCGTGCAGGCCACGATGGGATTTCGCGTCGGCTGAAACGAACAAGGCCTCCGCGCGGGAGGCCTTGTGGAGTCGATCATGCTCGAAGATTAGCCGTATGGACGGCTATCTTCAGTCGATCGAGTAGCCGAACTGTTCCTTGAATTCGGCCGAAAACTGCGCGTAATCGAAGCGCTGGTTCTGCGTGCCCGGGTGTTCCACCTTCAGCGCGCCCATCAGCGATGCCATGCGGCCCACGGTCGGCCAGTCCTTGCCCTTCATGATGCCGAAGATCAGGCCGGCGCGGTACGCATCGCCACAGCCGGTGGGATCCACCACCTGACGCTCGCGCGCCGGCGGAATCTCGTGGATGGTGCCGTCGGTGTGGATCAGCGAACCACGCGGGCCCAGCGTGACGATGTAGGCCTTCACGCGCGAGGCGATTTCTTCCGCGCTCCAGCCCGTGCGCTGCTGCAGCAGCTGCGACTCGTAGTCGTTGACGATGACGTAGGTGGCCTTCTCGATCATCGAGCGGAACTCGGCGCCGTCGAACAGCGGCATCGCCTGGCCCGGGTCGAAGATGAAGGGCACGCCGCGCGCGGCGAACTCGTCGACGTGCTGCAGCATCGCTTCGCGGCTGTCCGGCGCCACGATGGCGAACGTGGTGTCCGGGATGTCGCGCACGTGGTTGGTGTGCGCGCTGAGCATGGCGCCCGGGTGGAAGGCCGTGATCTGGTTGTTGTCCAGGTCGGTGGTGATGAAGCACTGCGGCGTGAACTGGTCGTCGAACACGCGCACGTGGTCGAGGCGGATGCCGCACTTCTCCATGTGCGCCTGATAGGGGCCGAAATCCTGGCCCACCGTCGCCACCGGCACCGGGTCGGCGCCGAGCAGCTTGAGGTTATAGGCAATGTTGCCGGCGCAGCCGCCGAACTCGCGACGCATCCGCGGAACCAGGAACGACACGTTCAGGATGTGGACCTGATCCGGAAGGATGTGATTCTTGAACTGGTCCTGGAACACCATGATGGTGTCGTAGGCGAGCGATCCGCAGATGACGGCAGACATGGTGCGAGGATATTCCCTGGCAGATGGATGGCGGTCCGGGCGGCGCATGCGCCGGCCTGGCTCAAAGTTCCAGATCATACCGGGAACCGGGCCTGATCGCGACTTTCTTGCGAATTCTCTGATATGGCGGGCAGCCGTAAAAACCGTCTATCACAGCGTAAAACAAAGGCTTTCTTAACGAGATTGTCCTTGCGATCCGGGGGTTTGCTGACTAGACTGGCGCGCTTACTTTTTAGCCAGAGCCGGCGCGCGGCGGACCCATGTTCAAGAAGTTTCGCGGATTTTTCTCCAACGACATTTCGATCGACCTCGGCACGGCCAACACCCTTATCTACGTACGGGGTCAGGGCATCGTCCTGAACGAACCGTCGGTGGTGGCCATCCGCCAGGACCGCGGCCCGGGTGGCCCGCGTGCCGTGGCTGCCGTGGGCAGCGATGCGAAGAAGATGCTGGGCCGCACGCCGGGCAACATCGCCACCGTGCGCCCGATGAAGGATGGCGTGATCGCCAACTTCTCCATGACCGAGGCGATGCTGCAGCACTTCATCAAGCAGGTGCACAAGTCGCGCATGCTGCGTCCCAGTCCGCGCGTGCTGGTGTGCGTGCCCTGCGGCTCCACCCAGGTGGAGCGCCGTGCCATCAAGGAGTCGGCCGAGGGCGCCGGCGCCCGTGACGTGTTCCTGATCGAAGAGCCCATGGCCGCCGCCATCGGCGCCGGCATTCCGGTGCACGAGGCTCGCGGCTCCATGGTGCTGGACATCGGCGGCGGCACCTCCGAAGTGGCGGTGATCTCGCTCAACGGCATCGTCTATTCGCAGTCCGTCCGCGTGGGCGGCGACCGTTTCGACGAGGCCATCATCAACTACGTGCGCCGCAACCACGGCACGCTGATCGGCGAATCCACCGCCGAGCGCATCAAGCTGGAAATCGGCTGCGCGTTCCCGCAGACGGACGTCAAGGAGATCGAGATCTCCGGCCGCAACCTGGCCGAAGGCGTGCCGCGCATGTTCACCATCAACTCCAACGAGGTGCTGGAAGCGCTGCACGAGCCGCTGTCGGGCATCGTCGCCGCGGTGAAGTCCGCCCTCGAGCAGACCCCGCCGGAACTGTGCTCCGACGTCGCCGAGCGCGGCATCGTGCTCACCGGCGGCGGCGCCCTGCTGCGCGACCTGGATCGCCTGATCTCCGAGGAAACCGGCCTGCACGTGCAGGTGGCCGACGAGCCGCTGACCTGCGTGGCCCGTGGCGGCGGCAAGGCGCTGGAGCTGATCGATCAGCACGGCAGCGACTTCTTCGCTCCCGAGTAATTCCAGCGACAGGGGTTAGGCCATGGCGCTCGCGCGCGAGGAATCCTCGCCCCTGTTTGCCGGCACCGTTGCCGGCACGCTCAGGCTCATTCTCTATCTCGCGCTGGCCATGGTGCTGATGGTGCTGGACCACCGGAACGGCTGGATCTGGCGCCTGCGCTACACCACGGCCGTGCTGGTGGAGCCGGTGTACCGGCTTGCCAGCCTGCCGGCGGCGGGCATGCGCTCCCTCAGCGTGGCCTTTTCCGACCGCAAGATGCTCACCGAGCAGAACCAGCGCCTGCGCGAAGACCTGCTGCTGGCCAACGCCAAGCTCAACCGCATGGCGGCCGTGGCCGAGCAGAACCAGCGCCTGAAAGAGCTGCTGGATACGCAGCACAGCCTCGACCTCAACGTGCAGCTGGCCCGCGTGATCGACGTGGACCTCGGCGCTGCCCGCCGCCGCATGCTGGTCAACCTCGGCTCCCATGATGGCGTGAAGTCCGGCCAGGTGGTGATCGACGCCCATGGCGTGATGGGGCAGGTGGTGGAGGTGATGCCGCGCACGTCGCTGGTCATGCTGGTGACCGATCCCGATCATGCCATTCCGGTGGTGGTCGAGCGCACCGGCCTGCGCACGGTGGCCTACGGCACGCGCGAAGGCGACCTGCTGAGCCTGCCGAACATCTCCATGGCGGCGGACGTGCACCCCGGCGACAAGTTGCTCACCTCCGGCCTGGGCGGCCGTTTCCCGCCGGGCTTCCCCGTGGGCGAGATCCAGAGCGTGGAGCCGGCGGCATCGGGCATGTTCCTCGAAGGGCGTGCACGGCCCGCGGCCGACCTGGACCGCAGCGACAACGTGCTGCTGCTGCATGACCTTGCCGAACCGGTGGGGCCGCCGGAGCCTGCCGAGCAGGCGGGGCCGCCGGCCGACCTGGCTCCGCCGCCGCCCTCGGCGGCCAGCGTCGCGCCGCCGCCGAGGGCGAGCGCAGGCCCGTCCACTCCGGCGGCGGCCACGACCACGAACCCGGCGGCACAGCCATGAGCAAACCTCGCGTCAGCCTGCTTTGGTTCGTGGGCACGCTGGTGTTCAGCGTGCTGTCCATGCTGATTCCGCTGCCGGCGCCGTTGCAGCCGTTCAAGCCCTACTGGCCGGCGCTGTTCCTGTTGTACTGGTCGCTGGAGTCGGGCGATCGCGTCACGCTGGGCCTGGCCTTTATCGTGGGCCTGTGCGCGGACCTGCTCGACGGCGTGCTGCTGGGCGAACAGGCCATGCGCCTTTGCGCCATGGTGTTCATCGCCCTGCGCTTCCGCTCGCGCCTGCGCTTCTTCCCCATGTGGCAGCAGACCTTGGCGGTGCTCGCCCTGTTGTTGAACGACCGCGTGCTGCTGCTGATCGTGCGCACCTTCGCGGGCGACTCCCTGCCGCCGGCGACGTGGTGGATCTCGCCCTTCGTCGGCGCCGCGCTCTGGCCGTTCCTGTTCCTGCTCATGGACGACCTGCGCATGCGCCTGCGCATCCAGTAACGCCATGGCCCTGCGGCGACGCTCCATCAAGGACACGCGTGGCGAAGCCACGCTGTTCCGCGTGCGCGCGCTGGTGGGTTTCGCCCTCATCCTGATGGGGCTGGGCGTGCTGGTGGCGCGCTATCAGTACCTGCAGGTACAGCGCCACGACGAGTTCGCGCTGCGCTCGGAAAACAACCGAGTGAAACCGCGCGCCATTCCGCCAGCGCGCGGCCTTATCTACGACCGCAACGGCGTGTTGCTGGCTGACAACGTGCCTGCCTTCCGCCTGGAAGTGGTGCCCGAGCAGGTCAAGGACATGCCGGCCATGCTGGCAGCCATCCGCGAAGTGGTGCCGCTGGACGACGGCGACATCGAGGCCTTCAAGAAGCAGCTCAAGCAGAACCGGCGCTTCGACAGCGTGCCGCTGAAGTTGCACCTTACCGAGGACGAAATCGACCGCTTCGCCATCAACCGCTGGCGTTTCCCCGGCATGGACGTGGTGCCCTACCTCACCCGCCGCTATCCCTACGGTCCCCTGTTCGCGCACGTGGTGGGTTACGTCAGCCGCATCGATGCGGACGACATGACGCGGCTGGACGCCGACCGGTACAAGGGCACCAGCCACGTGGGCCGCAGCGGCCTGGAGCGCTCCTACGAGGACATGCTGCATGGCGAGCCGGGCTACGAGCTGGTCGAGGTGAACGCCGACGGCCGCGTGCAGCGCGTGCTGGAAACCCATGCGCCCACGCCGGGCAAGAACCTCTACCTGAGCATCGACGTGCGCGTGCAGAAGGCCGCGACCGATGCCTTCCAGGGGCGCCCCGGCTCGGCCGTGGCCATCGATCCGCGCAATGGGCAGGTGCTGGCCATGGTCAGCGTGCCGAGCTTCGACCCCAACCTGTTCGTCAATGGCATCAGCAAGGCGGACTACGCGGCGTACACCACGGCCGAAGACAAGCCGCTGCTCAACCGTGCGCTCAAGAGCGCTTATCCGCCGGGCTCGACAGTGAAGCCGTTCCTTGCGTTGGGTGGCCTGGAACTGGGCATCCGCCGGCCCGAGGACACGGTGCTGTCGACGGGCGAGTTCTGCATACCGGGGCAACAGCGTTGCTATCGCGACGATACGCGTGGCGGCGATGGCACGGTCAACATGGTTCGAGCCATCGAGAAATCGACGAACACGTACTTCTACAAGCTCGCGCTGGATATGGGTATCGACCGGCTGAGTTCGTGGATGGGCAGCCTGGGCTTTGGCAAGAAGACGGGCATCGATCTCTTGGGCGAGGCCGAGGGCATCTTGCCTTCGCGCGAATGGAAGGCCACGCGCAGCAAATACCCGTGGTTCCAGGGCGAAACCGTGATCGCGGGCATTGGCCAGGGCTACTGGAATGTCACCGCGCTGCAGCTTGCGCACGTCACCGCCACCTTCGCTGGCCGCGGCACGCCTTATGCGCCGCGACTGGTCATGGCGACCCAGGAAGTGAAGCAGCGCCCGGTGCCTCTGGCCAATCCGCCGTCGGGACCTTCGCTGATTCGCAAGCCGCACGACTGGGACGTGGTGAATCAGGGCATGGAGGCCGTCGTGACAGGCGGTACCGCCAAGGGCCAGTTCACCGGTTTTCCGTACGTGGTGGCCGGCAAGAGCGGCACGGCGGAGCGTTTCTCCCGTCGCAGCAACGAATACGACACCAACAAGAACCTCGCCTACCTGGCTACACGTCACCGCGCCTGGTTCATTGGCTATACGCCGGTGGAAGAGCCGCGCATCGCGGTGGTGGCGATGCTGGAGTCGGGCGCCTGGGGCGCGTCGGATGCGGGTCCCATCGTGCGCAAGGTGATGGAAGCGTGGCTGGCGTCGACCGGTGGCCCCGTGCCGCCAAAGAACATCGAGGGTGCACCGGCATCGTCGTCCAGTGTTCCGGAAGAACCCGAGGACACCCCCGTCGCTTCGCCCGCCGACATGTCGGTCATGCCCTCGGTTCCCGCTGATAGCTCCACCGGCACACAGTCCGACGACGGAGGCAACCCGTGATCGACGAGCTCCAGGAGCGACTGGTGCAGCTGCTGCGCCGCATGGCGAAGCGGCCGCGCATCGACATTCCGCTCGCCCTCGGCCTGATCACCCTTGCCGGCGTGGGCCTGGCGACGCTGTACAGCGCCAGTGGCGGCAATATGGCGATGATAGCCGGGCAGGCCACGCGCTTCGTCATGGGCGGCATGCTGGTGCTGCTTATTTCGCGCATCCCGCCGCAGACCCTGCGTGCGTGGACGCCATGGCTGTATGCGGCCAGCATTTTTCTGCTGCTGGTGGTCGCCGCCATCGGCGAGGTGCGCAGCGGTTCCAAGCGCTGGTTGAACCTGGGCGTGATGTCGTTCCAGCCGTCGGAGCTGCTCAAGCTCACCATGCCGATGATGGTCGCGTGGTATCTCCATCCACGGCAGCTGCCGCCGAGCTGGAAGGACATCATCGCGGTCGGCATCCTCATCGGCATTCCGGCCGGCCTGATCGCCGAACAGCCTGACCTTGGCACGGCCTTGCTGGTGTCGGCGGCCGGTGCGTTCGCGCTGTTCCTCTCGGGCATGCGCTGGTGGAAGATCGGCAGCCTGCTGGGCGCGGTGGCCGCCATGGTTCCGGTGGCTTGGCATTTCCTGCACGAGTACCAGCGCAACCGCGTGCGCACGCTGCTCGATCCGGAATCGGACCCGCTGGGCAACGGCTGGCACATCATCCAGTCGCAGATCGCGGTGGGCTCCGGCGGCCTGTTCGGCAAGGGCTGGCAGCACGGCACGCAGTCGCGCCTGGACTTTCTGCCGGAGCACACCACCGACTTCATCTTCGCCGTGTTTTCCGAAGAATTCGGCCTGGTCGGCGTGATCGGCCTGATGCTGCTCTACGCCTTCATCATCGGGCGCTGCCTGTGGATCGCGATGGAAGCGCGCGACACCTATTCGCGCCTGCTGGCCGGCGCCATCGGCATGAGCTTCTTCGTGTACGTGTTCGTCAACGGCGGCATGGTCGCGGGCATGCTGCCAGTGGTGGGCGTGCCCATGCCGCTGATCAGCTACGGCGGCACCTCGGCGGTGTCCCTGCTCACCGGCTTCGGCGTGCTGATGTCGATCTATGCCAACCGGAAGATCCACAAGTAACTAGCCCCGCCTGGCGCGCGTCCAGGCGCAAATCGCAGGCAAAAGCCCCTGTTTTTGCTCGTTCGCATGCTAGGCTAGCTGCGTAGCCGTTCCGACAGTGAAGTCATTCATGCCCTCGATTCCCGCGTCGCTCCCGACTCGTCGCCTCGTCGCCAGCCTGGGCCTTCTTTTCGCCACGGCATGCATGCCGGCCCTCGCGGAAACCCATCCTGGACAGGACAAGCTGGTCAGCGAAGTGGCGCGCGACACGGGCAAGAGCACGGCCTCGCTGAATGCCGTGCTCGATGGCGCGAAAAAGCAGCAGAGCATCCTCGATGCGATCAGCCGGCCCGCCGAGGCCAAGCCGTGGAAGGATTACCGGCCGATCTTCATCACGCCCCAGCGCATCAACGACGGCATCGCGTTCTACCGCCAGCACCGCACGCTGCTGGAAAGCATCGGCAAGCAGTACGGCGTGGCGCCGGAGTACATCGTGGCCATCGTCGGCGTGGAAACCTCGTACGGCAAGGTCACCGGCAAGTACAAGGTGCTCGATGCGCTGGTGACGCTGGGCCTGTATTACCCGCCGCGCGCCACGTTCTTCCGCGACCAGCTCAAGACCTTGCTGGAGCTTCCGGACAACCACCTCGCCGGCCCGGTCGACACGCTCACCGGTTCGTACGCGGGCGCGCAGGGCTGGGGCCAGTTCATGCCTTCCAGCATCCGCGACTTTGGCGTGGATGCCGACGGTGATGGCCACATCGATCTGAAGAACTCGCTGCCGGACATCTTCGCCAGCGTCGCCAACTATTTCGCCAAGCACGGCTGGCAGACGGGCGGCCCGGTGGCCGCGCCGGCGCGGGCCGATGGCGCGGCGCGACCCATCACCGTCAAGGATTCCAAGCCGCAATGGCCGGTGGAGCAGCTCGAGGCCTGGGGCTACGCGCCCGTGCAGTCGCTCAATCCCGCGCAGCCGGCCAGCCTGCAGTCGCTGCAGGGGCCGGACGGCACGGAGTACTGGATCACCTTCCAGAATTTCTACGTGATCACCACCTACAACCGCAGTCCGCTGTATGCGCTGGCCGTGCACCAGCTGGCGCAGGCGATCGCGGAAGGGGCCAACGGGATGGATGCCACGCAATGAGGTGGCGGCTCGCGCTGCCACTCCTGCTGATGGCGCTGCTGGCCGGTTGCAGCAGCGGCGGCAAGCCCCGTCCCTCCGCCTCGGGCCCGGGTGCTTCCGCGCCTGCTTCGCGCGGCGGTTCGAAGTGGTCCAACACCAACGGCGGTTCGTCGTCGCGCGGCGGCATCAACGACGACCTCAGCCGACCGCAGAGTAGCCGCTATCGCGATGACGCCGACAGCGTGCCCGATGGCCCGCCGCCGGAGATCATCGCCAAGCTGCCCGAGCCCGTGCCGAAAGTGGAGCCGCGCGCGCTGTACGGCAACAAGTCGCCGTATACCGTGCTGGGCCAGACCTACAACGTGCTGGCCTCGCCTAACGGCTACGTGGAGCGCGGCATCGCCTCGTTCTACGGCAACAAGTTCCACGGGTATAAGACGTCGAGTCTCGAGGACTACGACATGTACCAGTTCACCGCCGCGCACAAGACGCTGCCCATTCCCAGCTATGCGCGCGTGACCAACCTGGAAAACGGCAAGAGCGTGATAGTGCGCATCAACGATCGCGGCCCGTTCCACGAGAACCGCGTGATCGACCTGTCCTACGCCGCCGCCGTGCGCATTGGCGTGTGGCCCAAGGGCACGGGCCTGGTGGAAGTGCGCGCCATCGATCCCGCGCAGCCGCTTGCCGCGCAAACCCTGCCGCCGCCACCGCCTCCGCCCAAACCCGCCAGCCCGGGGCCAGGTATTTACCTGCAGGTGGGTGCATTCTCCGACGTCACCAACGCCGAGCGGGTGGCGCAACAACTGCGAGCCGCCAATTTTGCGCCGGTACAGGTGGTGAATGCGCAAATCAACGGCCGCACGATCCAGCGCGTGCGCGTGGGGCCGCTCGCGGGCGTCGACCAGGCCGACGATGTCACCTCGCGCATCGAGAATATGGGGCTGCCCCGGCCGCAGGTCGCGGTAGACTGATGCATTGAAATTTTGCGGCGTCCCGGCGCCGCGATAGCCATTGGACCGAACCGAACGATGAACCTGATCCGCCGTACCCTTTCCTCGCTTGCCGTCGCCGCCCTGGTCGTCGGCACGGCCGTTGCCCAGCAGACTCCGCCCAAGCCCGCGCCCGTGCCGCGCCCGGTCACGCCCGAGGCGCCGGTGCCGCCGCCGCCGGACGTGGACGGCAAGAGCTGGGTGCTGATGGATTACGCCACTGGCCAGGTGCTGGCATCCAAGGATCCGGACCTGCGCGTGGAGCCGGCCTCGATCACCAAGGTGATGACCGACTACGTCGTGTCCGCCGAGATCGCCAACGGCAAGATCCACATGACCGATCCGGTCACCATCAGCGAGAACGCCTGGCGCAGCGGCGGCGCGGCCACCGACGGCTCCACCAGCTTCCTCAAGCTCAACAGCCAGGTGCCGCTGAAGGATCTGCTGTACGGCATGATCATCCAGTCGGGCAACGACGCCGCCATCGCGCTGGCCGAGCACACCGCCGGTTCCGAGTCCGCGTTCGCCAACCTGATGAACGCCTATGCCAAGCAGATTGGCATGACCAACTCGAACTTCGAGAACGCCTCGGGCTACCCGATCGCCAACCACTACTCGACGGCGCGCGACATCGCCATCCTTTCGCGCGCGCTGATCCACGACTTCCCCGAGGACTATGCGATCTCGGCGGTCAAGGACTTCGAGTGGAACGGCATCAAGCAGCACAACCGCAACCTGCTGCTGTGGCGCGACAACATCGTGGACGGCATCAAGACAGGCCACACCGCCGCCGCCGGCTACTGCCTGGCCGCCTCGGCCAAGCAGGGCGACTCGCGCATGATCGCCATCGTCATGGGCGCCTCCAACGAGAAGGCCCGTGCCGACGCTGCGCTGGCGTTGATGAACTACGGTTTCCGCTTCTATGAGACGCACAAGCTGTATGACAGCGACAAGCCGCTGGCGACGCCCAAGCTGTGGAAGGGCCAGTCCAACCAGCTGCCGCTGGGCGTGGCCGACAACGTGCTGGTGACCGTCAAGCGCGGCGACTACGACAAGCTCAAGGCGACGCTGGACATTCCGGCCACGCTGGTCGCACCGTTCACCAAGGGCCAGCAGGTGGGTACGCTGCGCCTGACGCTGGACGGCCAGCCGGTGCAGAACGTGCCGCTGATTGCGCTTGCCGACGCGCCGCAGGCCGGCTTCTTCGGCCGCCTGTGGGACAGCATCATGCTGTGGTTCCACAGCGACAAGAAACCCGACGAGACCAAGTGACGAGGTGACGTGATGCGCGATATCGAAAGCATCGAGGCCCAGAAAGAGGGCCAGGGTTTCCAGTTTCCCGGCGAGTTCGAGATCACCGCCATGGGCAATGCCAGCGCGGACCTGAAGAGCCGCGTGCCGCAGATCCTGGAAGGCATCGGCCTGCACGTGCTGCATGAGACGGTGTCGCACCGCCACTCGCGCGAGGGCAACTTCATCTCGGTGACGGTGAGTTTCCGCGCCGAGACACGCGAGCAGTACGACCAGGCGCACACCTCGCTGCGCGCCGATCCGGACATCCGCTACACCCTGTAAGACCCCAGGCGCCCGGCGCCGGCGGGCCTCCGCGCCCGCCCGGCCACGATGGCTTCCCGCCCTTGCAAGGGCGGTCTCACGGCCACAGATCATCGGTTCAATCCCCAGGCCATTCCCCATGTCCCTGCCGCTCAAAGTCCGTCGTCTCGGTCGCCAGCCCTACGAGGCGACCTGGGAGGCGATGAGCCAGTTCACCAACAACCGTGGGCCCGATACGCCCGACGAGCTCTGGCTGCTCGAACACGACCCCGTCTTCACCCTGGGCCAGGCCGGCAAGACCGAGCACGTGCTGGCGCCGGGCGACATCCCCGTCATCCACGTGGACCGCGGCGGCCAGGTCACCTACCACGGCCCCGGCCAGATCGTGGGCTACCCGATGATCGACCTGCGCCGGGCCGGCGTGGGCGTGCGCGAGCTGGTCCACAAGATCGAGCAGGCCATCATCGACACCCTGGGCCACTGGAACATCGGCGCGGACCGCCTGGAGGGCGCCCCGGGCGTCTACGTGGCGGGGGCGAAGGTGGCGGCGCTGGGCCTGCGCGTGCGGCGCGGCTGCAGCTTCCACGGGCTGGCCTTCAACGTGGACATGGACCTGGAGCCGTACCACCGCATCAACCCCTGTGGCTACAAGGGTTTGGCGGTCACGCAGGTGCTAGACTTGGGCGGTCCGTCGCGCCTGTCGGACGTCGAGGACGCCCTGGTGGAGGAGTTCTGCCGCCAGTTCGGTTTCGTCGCCGAGGCCGCGCCCCCCATCCTCCCTGAACTACCCGCTCGCGTAGCGGTCTGAGTCTGTCTACATGAGCGAAATCTCCACCTCCAAGGCCATTCCGATCAGCGTCGTCGGCGCTCCCGTCGAGAAGCAGCTCGGCAACGACAAGATCGGGCTGAACCGCGCGGGCTTCGACACCAGCGTTCCCACGCTGCGCAAGCCCAGCTGGATCCGCGTGCGCCTGCCGCAGGGCAACGCCGTGCAGCAGTTGAAATCGCGCCTGCGCGAGAACTCGCTGGTCACGGTGTGCGAGGAAGCCTCCTGCCCGAACATCCACGAGTGCTTCAGCAAGGGCACCGCCACCTTCATGATCCTGGGCGAGGTGTGCACCCGCCGCTGCTCGTTCTGCGACGTGGCCCACGGCCGCCCGGCCGCGCCCGATCCGCTGGAGCCGGCGCGCCTGGCCGAAACCATCCGCGACATGCGCCTGAAGTACGTGGTGATCACCTCGGTGGACCGCGACGACCTGCGCGACGGCGGCGCCGAGCATTTCGCCGCGTGCATCCGCGCGACGCGCCACGCCAGCCCGGACATCAAGATCGAGATCCTCACGCCCGACTTCCGCGGCAAGGGCCGCATGGAGCGCGCGCTGGAAGTGCTCAAGGATTTCCCGCCGGACGTGTTCAACCACAACCTGGAAACCGTGCCGCACCTCTACCGCGAAGTGCGCCCCGGCGCGGACTACCAGTGGTCGCTGGACCTGCTCAAGCGCTTCAAGGCGCAGCATCCGGACGTGCCGACCAAGTCCGGCATCATGCTGGGCCTGGGCGAGACCATGGAGCAGGTGCTGGAAACCATGCGCGACCTGCGCGCGCACGACGTGGACATGATCACCATCGGCCAGTACCTGCAGCCCACGCCGCATCACCATCCGGTGATCCGCTACTGGACCCCGGAAGAATTCGAATCCCTGCGCGAAGCCGGCGAAGCGATGGGTTTCCATCACGTCGCCTCCGGTCCGCTGGTGCGTTCGTCCTACCACGCCGACCTGCAGGCCCATGCCGCAGGCGTCACTGAGCACGCCTAACCGTACTGGCTAGTCATCGAGACTCTATGAAACTGCGCCCCTCGCTCGCCCTGTTGCTTGCCCTCGCCGTCACCGGCGTCGGTGTCCACGCGCAGTCCGCTGCAGACCTTGCCGGCGACAACGGGCCGCGCAAGTTCTCCACGCTGCCGCTCAAGCCCACCGTCACGCAGGCCCAGGCGGCGCAGCTGTCCGCGCGCTTCCTCACGCGTTTCCACTACGACGCCAAGCCGCTCGACGACGCCATGTCGCAGAAGATCTACAAGGCGTACCTGGACAGCCTGGACGGCGAGAAGGTGTTCTTCACCCAGGCCGACCTGGCCAAGTTCGCGCCGCTGAAGACGCAGATGGACGACGCCATCTGGAACCAGGACCTGTCCGGTCCGTTCTCGATGTTCAACCTGTACATCACGCGCGCCATCGAGCGCATGACCTATGCGCGCGGCCTGCTCAAGCAGGGCTTCGACTTCAACACGCAGGAAAGCTACAACTACGACCGCAAGAAGGCCGACTGGCCCAAGGACCAGGCCGAGCTCGACACCTTGTGGCGCGAGCGCACCATGAACGACTGGCTGCGCCTGAAGCTGGCCGGCAAGCCCGACGATGAAATCCGCAAGACGCTCGACAAGCGCTACGCCGGCTACATCGACCGCGTGAAGCAGCTCGACGGCGAGGACGCGTTCCAGTCCTTCATGAACTCCTACGCCGAATCCACCGACCCGCACACCGATTACCTCGGCCCCCGCGCGGCGGAGAACTTCGACATCTCCATGAAGCTCTCGCTGGAAGGCATCGGCGCCGTGCTGCAGGCACGCGACGAATACACCCAGATCCGCGAGATCGTGCCGGCCGGCCCGGCCGCCAAGTCGGGCAAGGTGCACGTGGGCGACCGCATCGTCGCCATCGGCGAAGGCACCAGCGGCCCGATGACCGACGTCATCGGCTGGCGCCTGGACGACGTGGTCAAGCACATCCGCGGCAAGAAGGACACCACCGTCCGCCTGGAAATCCTCCCGGCCGACGCGGGCGTGGACGGCAAGCACGAGATGATCTCGCTGGTTCGCCAGAAGGTGAGCATCGAGGAGCAGGCCGCCAAGAAGAAGGTCATCGAGATCAAGGACGCCGGCGTCACGCGCAAGATCGGCGTGATCGACCTGCCCAGCTTCTACTCCGACTTCGGCGCCCGCCGCGAAGGCGACAAGAACTTCAAGAGCGCTACGCGCGACGTGGCCAAGCTGCTCGGCGAACTGAAGGCCGAGGGCGTGGAAGGCGTGGTGATGGACCTGCGCAACAACGGCGGCGGCTCGCTGGCCGAAGCCAACGAACTCACCGGCCTGTTCATCGACCAGGGTCCGGTGGTGCAGGTGCGCGATGCACGCGGCGAAGTGCAGGTGCAGGGCGACGACGAGCCGGGCATGTCCTGGAGCGGCCCGATGGCCGTGCTGGTCAACCGCGGCTCCGCCTCCGCCTCGGAAATCTTCGCGGCCGCCATTCAGGATTACGGCCGCGGCCTGATCATCGGCCAGCCGACCTTCGGCAAGGGCACCGTGCAGAACCTGGTCGACCTGGACCGCTTCACGCGCAACAACAGCGAGAAGCCGCAGTTCGGCGAGCTGAAGATGACCATCCAGGAATTCTTCCGCATCAATGGCGGCTCCACCCAGTTGAAGGGCGTGACGCCGGACATCCAGTTCCCGAAGAACGGCGACGAGAAGGACTTCGGCGAGTCGACCTACGACAACGCGCTGCCGTGGACGCAGATCGCGCCGGCCGACTACAAGCCGGTCGCCGACCTCAAGGCCTACCTCGGCCAGCTGACCACCAAGCACGACGCCCGCACGGCCAAGTCGCCGGCGTGGAAGCTGATGCTCGATGAGCTGGCGCAGTACCGCAAGATGCGCGACAAGACCACCATCTCGCTCAACTTCGCCCAGCGCGAAACCGAGCGAAAGGAACTGGATGCCATCCAGGCCGACTTCCGCGCCCGCCACAAGGCCATCGACGGCAACACCGACACGGACGACACCGACACGCTGGACGACGGCCTCAACGCCAACGAGCGCAGCCTCAAGAGCGAGCTGAAGCAGGAGAAGGACGCCAAGAAGGCAGCCGACCCGCAGCTCGACGAAACCGCGCACATCCTGTTCGACGCCGTGGGCCTGATCAAGGGCGACGCCAAGCTGGCGGCGGAAGTGCTGCCCTATGGCGGCAAGTTCTCCAACATCGGCGCCACCACGGCCGCCGCCACGCCAGAGAAACCGCAGCAGCCCGTGGCCCACTGAGCCCGGTTCAGCGACAGGAAAAAAGGCGGCCACACGGCCGCCTTTTTTTCTGAATCACCGCGATGCCCCTCACTTCTCCCTCTCCCCCATGGGGTACGCGGGGAGCGGCCATGGATGGCCGCGGCTTTGAGGAGCGAGGAGAGGGCCGGGGTGAGGGGCCAATCTAGCCTCACCACATCAAACGTGGATATCACCCACAAAAGCCGAAACCCTACTTCCCCGCCTTAGCCTTCTTCTCAGCCTGCTCCTTCTTCCACTGCTGATACTCCGCAAAATGCGGCATATCGCGCAGCACCTTGCTGTGCGGATCGACAATCACCAACGCACCCGCCGGCGCGGGAATCGACGCATCGCCTCCAGTCATTGGCACGGTGACGAGCTTGTCGCCTACTTGCACTTCCACCGGCATCGGGAAGGGTTTGTCGTGCGGCACCTGCCAGTGCAGGTGCAAGCCATTGCCCTCCTGGCGGGTTTCCAGCTTCGGCAGCGCGGCTTCGCGCAGGTACACGTCGAAGAACCAGTCCAGGTTGCGGCCACTCACCTGGTTCACGATGTCGATGTAGTCCTGCGTGGTGGCGTAGTGCGGCGTGAAGTTGCCCGGCTTCGGATCCGGCCGTCCATACACCAGCCGGCGCACGCTCTCGAAGAAAGCCTGGTCGCCGATCATCTGCCGCAGTGTGTGCAGCATCAGCGCGCCCTTGTAGTAGATGTCGTTGCCCGGCCCGTGCTCGGCGTCGTACACCTCGTGCTCGAACTGGCTGCGGCCCGCCACGATGGGGAAGGCGTTCTTCACCATGCTGCGTTCGTTCTGCAGCATGGAGAAATACGGCATGTCGCCATACAGGTACTGGCCATACAGCGGCTGCATGTAGGTGCCGAAACCCTCGTGCAGCCACATGTCGTCCCAGTCGGCATTGGTCACCTGATTGCCGAACCACTCATGCGAAAACTCATGCTGCAGCAGCCAGTCGAAGCCGTACTCGCTGCGCGGGTAGCCGTTGCCATAGGCGTTGATGGTCTGGTGCTCCATCCCTAGGTGCGGCGTTTCCACCACGCCCATCTTCTCGTCGCCGAACGGGTAGGGGCCGATTTCCTGCTCGAAGAAATCGAGCATGCGCGGAAACTCGCCGAACAACTGCTTCGCCTGCGCCTCGTGGCCGCGCAGATACCACATCTGCATCGGGATGGTGTTGCCGTAGCGGCTGCGGTAATTGCCCTTCAACACCTCGAACGGGCCGATATTGATCGAGATGGCGTACGTGGTCGGGTGTTTCGCGCGCCAGTGGTAGGTGTGCGTGTCGCCGTGTTCCTTGATGTCGACCAGCACGCCGTTGCCGGGCGCCGCCAGCGATTTCGGCACGGTGACATAGGTGTCGACCAGATCAGGCTTGCCCTGCGGATGATCGATGCACGGCCAGAACAGGTCGCAGCCTTCGCCTTCCACCGCGGTGGCGATCCACGGTTGTCCATCGTCGGTCTTGCTCCATACGAAACCGCCGTCCCACGGCGCCTTCTTCGCCACATGCGGCCTGCCGCCGTAGCGGATGTCGACCACGGCCTTGCCGCCCTTGGCCAGCGGCTTGGGCAGCGCGATGCGCAGTCGTCCCTCCGGATTGCTCCACTGGCCCTGCGCCAGCGCCTTGCCGTCCACGCTCAATTGCGAAATGGCGAGGTGCGGGTCCAGGTCCAGCAACAGCGCGTCGGTGGCCTCGCGCGCGGTGAAGGTCAGCCGTGCCTCGGCGTCCAGACTCTGTTGCGCGGGATCGACGCTGAAATGCAATTCCGCATGATCGAAGTTCACGCGCTGCTGCTCCGCCGGCAACGGTCCGCCGGAGCGCTGCGTCTGCGCGGTGAGCGGCGGCTGTTCCGGCGTGGGCTTGGCGTCGTCGGCTTGGGCGAGGGAGGCGAGTGCCGCGCACAGGGCGAACGAGAGCAGGCGAGGTGTAGGCATGGGCGGGTCCGATCTGGATCAAACCGTCAGGATGACACTCCGCGGAAGATGCCGGCATCGCCGAAAGTCACGGTCCTGCCGTTGTGGCCGGGCTACCCATGCGCGCATGCTTGGCCGGCCGTTCGTGCGTCGTCACCGGAGAGCGCCCATGGATACGCTGCAGAACCTCGCGCTGGCTGGCGGCCTGTCCTGGGCCAGCGGCTTTCGCCTTTACGCCACGGTATTCATCGCCGGCCTGCTCGGGCGGCTCGGCTACGTGCACCTGCCGGACGGCCTGCAGATGCTCACCGACACCTGGGTGCTGGTGACATCGGGCGTGCTGTCGCTGGGCGAATTCCTGGCCGACAAGGTGCCCGCGTTCGACAGCGTGTGGGACGCCGTGCACACCTTTATCCGCGTCCCCGCAGGCGCCTTGCTGGCGTGGGGCGTGTTTCGCGATGCGGGCGCGGGCACGCAGTTCGCCGCGGCCCTGCTGGGCGGCACGCTGGCCTCCGGCACGCACCTGGCCAAGACCGGGGGCAGGGCGCTGATCAACACCTCGCCCGAGCCTTTCACCAACTGGGGCGCCAGCCTCGGGGAAGACGTCTCCTGGCTGGGCGGCATGTACCTGATGTGGGCGCACCCGGCCGTGTTCCTGGTGCTGTTGGGGATCTTCGTGCTGTTCCTGCTGTGGCTGGTGCCGAAGATCCTGCGCGGCTTGCGCACGCTGGCGCGGAAGTTGCGCGGTGCGGGGGCGGGGGCGGAGTCGTCGCGGGCTTAGAGTTGTTCGAAATCTCGCGCGAGTGCACATTTCCCCTCACCGTCATTCCGGCGCAGGCCGGAATCCAGTAGCGGAAGCGGCCGGTTATCGCGTGACGTCAAAGCATGGAGTCTTCCGCGAAAACCGCGCCATGAGGCCACTGGATTCCGGCCTGCGCCGGAATGACGGTGAGGACATTGGGCACTCACGCGGGATTTTGAACAGGCTCTCAGGCCGCGCCCATCACCAGCGCCGCATCAACCCTTATACCGCTGCTGCAAAAACGCAAAGAACGCCCGCAGGCCCAACGCCTCGCCACCACGCGGCTTGCCCGGGCGATCCGCGTCGTTCCACGCATAGGTGTCCAGATGCAGCCACGGCGTGGTCTCCGGCACGAAGCGTTCCAGATACAGCGCCGCAGTGATCGCGCCCGCATGGCGCGACGCGCCGGAGTTGGCCATGTCGGCCAGATACGATTCCAGCATCTTGCGGTACGGACGCCACAGCGGCAGGCGCCACAGCGGATCGTTCACCGCGCGGCCGGCGGCGATCACGCGGTCGGCCGCGTCGTCGTTGTTGGCGAACAGCGCTGGCAGGTCCGGGCCCAGCGCGACGCGCGCCGCGCCGGTGAGCGTGGCGAAATCGATGATGAGTTCGGGCTTCTGTTCGCTGGCATAGGTCAGCGCGTCGCACAGCACCAGGCGGCCTTCGGCGTCGGTGTTGTCCACCTCCACGGTGATGCCGGCGCGCGTGGTGATCACCTCGCCCGGACGCATCGCCGCGCCCGACACCGCGTTCTCCACGGCGGGAATCAGCAACTGCAGGCGCACCGGCAGCTTCGCCTGCATGATCAGGCCGGCCAGCGCGATGGCGTGCGCCGCGCCGCCCATGTCCTTCTTCATCCAGCGCATGCCGTCGGCGGGCTTCAGGTCCAGGCCGCCGGTGTCGAAACACACGCCCTTGCCGACCACGGCGATCTTCGGATCCGTGCTCTTGCCCCAGGTCAGCTCCACCAGTCGCGGCGAGCGATGGCTGGCGCGGCCCACGGCGTGGATGGTGGGGAAGTTGGCGTCGAGCAGTTCATCGCCCACCCACTCGCGCACCTTGGCCTTGTGCGTCTTGCCCAACTGCTTCACCGCCTCGGCAAGCTGCTTGGGACCCATGTCCTCGGTCGGCGTGTTCACCAGGTCGCGCACCAGCGTGGTGGCTTCCACCAGCGGCTGCAGCGTGGCGAGGTCGGCCGGCGCGATGGCGAGTTTGGCCGGCGCACGCCGCGCCTTGCGATAGCGGGTGAACTCGTACGCACCCAGCGCCCAACCCAGCACCGCCTGCAGCTTGTCCTTCACCACGCCCTCGTCGGCAAGGCGATACGTGGCCTCCGGCAGCGTGCGCGGCAGCGCGCCCAGGGCGCTCAGCGCATCGCTGGCATCCACGCCCACCAGCACACGCACCAGCTTGCCGCCGTCATCCGGCAACAGGGCAAACGTGCCCGGCGCGGCTTCAAAACCCGACGCGGCCAGCCACGCGCGCTGCGCGGCGGTAAGGCGGCGTTTGGTAGCGGCGAGGTGCGCGGCGTCGGTGGTCTCGATGGCGATGCTCTGGCGATCGCCGGACTTGCGTTCAATCAGGACAGACATGAAGTTCCTTGCGCGGCACGGGCATGGGCCGCGTTGGCTGCGTGGTGATGCTTAATGATGCGCGCTTTTGAGGTTAGGGGCGAGGGTAGGGTTCGTCGGGCGTATCGGTTCTCGCGCCATTGGCACCCTCTCCCCTCTGGGGAGAGGGTTGGGGTGAGGGGCGGGTGCTCGCGGGAACGCTCCTACCTCGTCATAGCGCGAGCCTCGGCTTTTGCCTTCTCCCTCTCCCCTCTGGGGCACGCGGGGAGCAGCCATGGACGGCTGCGGCTTTGAGGAGCGAGGAGAGGGCTGGGGTGAGGGCGGGTGCTCGCGGAAACGCTCCTACCTCGTCATTCCGGCGCAGGCCGGAATCCAGTAGCGGCAGCGATCGGTTTTGGCGACAGGGTTTCGTGGCTTTACTTGGTCGTGCGCGATATCGCGACAACCCAACATCACCGCCACTGGATTCCGGCCTACGCCGGAATGACGAAGTAGGCGAGGGTGCAGGCAGGGAAAAATGTCCCACGCCCGCACCACAAACTCACCCCTGCGCCTCCAACCAATCCACCAACGCCCCCATATCCCGCACATCCAGATCCGGCGCCGCACCCAGCGCCCCCGGCCACGGATGCCCCGCGCGGTTGATCCACGCCGTGCGCAACCCCGCCTCGCGCGCACCGACCACATCCAGCTCCGGATCATCGCCCACATGCAGAATGTCCGACGGCTCCAGCCCCAGCCGTTCGGCAGCAGCGCTGAAGATGCGCGCATCAGGCTTCGCCACGCCGGTGTCGCGCGCGCTCACGTGGTGCGCGAAGTGTTCGCGGATGCCGATGCGGTCAAGGTCGGCGTTGCCGTTGGTGAGGCTGACCACCGGCCAGCGCCCGGCCAGGCGTTGCAGGGCGGGCAGGCTGTCGGGAAAGAGTTCGACGCTGTTGCGCGCCGCGAAATAGATTTCCCACAAGGTCTCCAGCGGCGCGCGGTCGATGCCGCAGGCGGTGAACGCCCGTTGCATGGTCAGGTGGCGTTGCGCGGTGAAGTCGTGGGCGAGGTCGGTGCGCTCGGCGGCGACCTCGGCACGCAGTGCGCGCATGGCCGGGATGGGCCATGCGCGCGCCACGTCGGGATAGTGCTGGCGCAGGTACGCGTCCACCTCGCGGTCCGCACGTTCCAGGGCCGGCAATACCGGCCACAGCGTGTCGTCCAGGTCGAGCGTCAGGGCGCGTATGCGCACGCGGTGCAGGATCAGTTGCCCGTGACCTGCAGCACCTGGCCGACCTTCACGTTGTCGTTCGACAGGTGGTTCCAGTCCTTCAGCTGCGCCACCGTCACCGAGTACTTCTTGGCGATGGTCGACAGCGCATCGCCCTTGGCGACGGTGTAGGTCTGGCCGGCGGCGGCACCGCTGGCGGCGGTGTTCTCGGCGGCGCGGGCGGCCATGGCCGACTTGCCTTCCGGCGCCTTCTCGGACGACGCGGCGGCGGTGGCATCCGCCGCGCTGGCGGGGGCCGCGCCCGGCACGGTCGGACGCTGCGGTTCGGTCAGCACCGGGTCGGCGACCACGTCGGCCTTCACGCCTGCTTCGGCCAGCAGCTTCTCGCGGCGGGCCTTGTCGTTCTCGGCCAGCTGATGCGCTTCCACGTACGGCACCAGGTGGTGCGCGCGCGCCAGGCCCTTCACCTGGTCGGTCAGCAGGAAGTCCATGAAGGCGGAGATCTGCGCGGCCTTCGGGCTTTCCTTGTTGGTCACCAGGAACAGCGGGGTGTACAGCTGGTAGCTGCCGTCGGAGACGGTGGACAGGCTCGGCGCCACGCCCTCGATGCTGATCATGCGCACCTTGGCGTTGCCCACCACGCCCGACAGCGTGGTCACGCCCAGCGCGTTCGGGTCCAGCGTCACGGCCTCTTCCAGCTTGGCGGTGTTCACGTACAGGCGCGGCGCGGCCACCGGCTGGTTGCCGCGACCGAAGATCAGGCGGCGCAGGCTGTATTCCACGCCATCACCGGGGCTGGCCACGGCGTACAGGTTGATCGGCGCGTCCTTGCCGCCCACGTCGCGCCAGTTGGTGATCTTGCCCAGGTAGATGTCGTGCAGCTGCTTCACCGTCAGGTTCGGCACGCTGTTGGACGGGTGCGTCACCATCACCAGCGCGTCGAACGCCACCGGGGTGAACAGCAGGTTGCTTTCCGCATCGCCGTAGCTGCTGCGCGCGCTGCCGGCGATGTCCGCCAGGCCGTGCTCCACCGCGTCCAGGCCCGAGGCCGTGTTGAACGGCTGCACGTCGATGCGGCCCTTGCCGCTCTTTTCGTATGCCTTGGCCACGTCGTCCACCACGCCGCGCGCGGTGGCGTAGTCGCCGCGCCACACCAGCGCCGGCGGCGGCGGGGTGGTCGTTTTCTTGGTGGACTTGCTGGTCTTGCCGGCGGCGAGGGCGCCGGAAGCTGCGCATGCGGACATCAGCGCAACGATAAGCAAACGGGAAAGGCGTCGTGACATGGCGGTGGAGAACCCCGGGATGATGATGATGGCGTTCGCGAGCCGCCGGATGGAAAACGGGCGCGCGTGCAGGTGTAACCCGGCTATTTCATCCAGCTTGCGGCCTTACCGCAAGCGTATTCGTACGGTTGCATCGTGGAAAAGCGCGACGTGGGGCACGCCGCGCCTTGCGCGTTCATGCCCCGTTAGTGGATATCGCGCGGAGACGGGGCTAGTCGCAGGTTTGGGTGCGACTGGGTGTTGCGGGTTTGGGTTCAGAGCGAAAGGCGCTGGATCCCCGCCTTCGCGGGGATGACGGTGAGGGAGTTTGCAAAGCTTTGGTCTAACCGAAGCGATGGCCTCCACCTGCGCAAAAGCATCATTCCCCTCACCGTCATCCCCGCGAAGGCGGGGATCCAGCGCCTTCGCTCTTCGCTTCAGGCACTACATGCCAAACAAGGCAGCACCATCAGCAACAACTCACCGCACCTCCACGTACCGCACCCCCTCATCACTGGCCACCACCAGCACCAGCTGCCGCGGATTCACCCCCGCCAGCTGCTGCAGCGTGCGCAAGTCAGGCACGCGCAGGTTGCCGATGCCGATCACGATGTCGTTGGGCTGCAGGCCCGCCTGCGCCGCGCGGCTGCCCGCGCGCACCGAGCCCACGCCCACGCCGCCGATGCCCTGCGCGCGCTGGCTCTGCGAGAGCTCGCTGAAGGTCACGCCGGCCAGGCGTGCATCCAGCTTGGCGCCGTCCAGCGTGGCGAGCTTCTCCGGCACCAGTTTGGCGGTCACTTCGCGGCTGGCGCCGGCGCGCTGCACGGTCAGCTTCACCGTGCTGCCCAGCGGCATCAGGCCCTCCGCGTTGCGCAGGTCCTGCGCGTTGCGCACGGGCTTGCCGTTGATGGCGGTGATCACGTCGCCCATCTGGATGTCCGCGCTGTCGGCGGCCGAGCCCGTGGTCACGCGCGTCACCACCGCGCCGACGTTGTCCTTCAGCGCCAGCGCCTTGGCGATGCGCGGGGTGATGTCCTGCGTTTCCACGCCCAGGTTGCCGCGGTTCACCTTGCCGTTGGCCACCAGTTGCTGCATCACCTGGCCAGCCAGGTTGGTAGGAATGGCAAAGCCGATGCCCACGTTGCCGCCCGAGGGCGAAATGATCATCGTGTTGATGCCCACCAGCTCGCCGCGCAGGTTCACCAGCGCGCCGCCGGAGTTGCCGGGGTTGATCGACGCATCGGTCTGGATGAAGTTCTGGTAGCCCGCGCCGCCCAGGCCCGAGCGGCCCAGCGCCGACACGATGCCCGAGGTCACCGTTTGCCCCAGTCCGAACGGGTCGCCCACGGCCACCACGAAATCGCCCACGCGCAGCTTGCCGGCGTCCGCCATCGGCAGCGCCTGCAGGCCGGTGGCTTCGATCTTCACCACCGCCACGTCGGTGTCCGGGTCGGTGCCCACCAGCTTGCCCTTGAAGTCGCGGCCATCCTGTAGCGTCACGGTGATGTCGTCCGCGCCGCCCACCACATGGTTGTTGGTGAGGATGTAACCCTTGGCCGCATCCACGATCACGCCCGAGCCCAGGCTCTGCTCCACGCGCGAACGCGGCCCGCCCTGCAGGCCGAAGAACTGGCGGAACACCGGATCGTCAAAGAACGGATCGCGCACCTGCACGCGCGTCTTGGTGGAGATATTCACCACCGCCGGCGTCACCTTCTCCAGCATCGGCGCCAGCGACGGCAGCGGTTGTCCGTCGACCGAAGGCGGCAAGGTCGCGTGGCTGGCCATAGGTGTCGCGGCAGCCAACACGAAGGCGGCGGCAGCCAACCGGCGGACGAAACGGGCAGACATGGAAGCTCCTTTTTCACGAGTGGAAACGACCGTCGTTCGACTCATCGCGGCGCCGCCGGTTCCGTCGCACGACCATGACGAAAATTACTTTACATCGGCCAAGGGCAGGGGTAACTTTCACCTTCGTTCGCGACCACAACATCTTGTGTGACAAGGCGGGGTGTTCACCCAAGAGCTGGTGTCACGGGACTCTCCCGGGGGGAGGGGGTTACCGGGTCGGGCAGGGAACGCGGGCATCGGCGCAAGCGCAGACGTTCGTTTTTCGCGCCTACCGATGCGAGCGGATGAGCCAACAGAACAAGCCAACACCGGGCCGTTGAAGGCCATGCCGGGAGGTCAGGAAGCCGATGAGCACCATGCGTGCACCAGCCGTAAACCGCGATGCCGCCGCCATTCCGCTGCAGCCTGCGTCCTACGACATCTGGGACAAGAAGTACCGCCTGAAGGCCAAGTCGGGTGCGCCGGTGGACGGCAGCGTCGATGAAACCTACCAGCGCGTCGCCCGCGCACTGTCCGACGTGGAAGCCACGCAGGAACTGCGCGACCACTGGTTCGAGCGTTTCCTGTGGGCGCTGCGCCGCGGCGCCATTCCCGCCGGCCGCATCACCTCCAACGCCGGCGCGCTGGAACACAAGCCGGCCACGTCCACCATCAACTGCACCGTGTCCGGCACCATCCGCGACTCCATGGACGACATCCTGGAGAAGGTGCACGAGGCCGGCCTCACGCTGAAGGCCGGCTGCGGCATCGGGTACGAGTTCTCCACGCTGCGTCCGCGCGGCGCCTACGTGTCGGGCGCCGGCGCCTACACCAGCGGCCCGCTGTCCTTCATGGATATCTACGACAAGATGTGCTTCACCGTCTCCTCCGCCGGCGGCCGCCGCGGCGCGCAGATGGGCACGTTCGACGTCAGCCATCCCGACGTGAAGGAATTCATCCGCGCCAAGCGCGAAGACGGCCGCCTGCGCCAGTTCAACCTGTCCCTGCTCATCACCGACGGCTTCATGCAGGCCGTGGAGCACGACCAGGATTGGCCCCTGGTGTTCCCCGTGCACGTCAAGGAACAGGACGAGGTCGACCTGAACGACCCCGCCGCCGTCGTGTGGCGCGAGTGGCCCACCCACGAGAACTACGTGGAGCGCGAAGACGGCCTGGTGGCCTGCAAGATCTACGGCCACATCCGCGCGCGCCACCTGTGGGACATGATCATGGTGTCCACCTATGACTTCGCCGAGCCGGGTTTCATCCTGATCGACAAGGTCAACGAGATGAACAACAACTGGTGGTGCGAACACATCCGCGCCACCAACCCCTGCGGCGAGCAGCCGCTGCCGCCCTACGGCTCCTGCCTGCTCGGCTCCATCAACCTCACCACCTTCGTGCGCGACCCCTTCGGCCCCAAGGCCCGCTTCGACTGGGACGAATACCGCGAAGTGGTCAAGGTGTTCACCCGCATGCTCGACAACGTGGTGGAGATCAACGGCCTGCCGCTGGAGCAGCAGCGCAACGAGATCCTCTCCAAGCGCCGCCACGGCATGGGCTTCCTCGGCCTAGGCAGCACTATCACCATGCTCAAGATGCGCTACGGCTCCGCCGAGTCCGTCGCCTTCACCGAGGACGTCTCCCGCGAAATGGCCGTGGCCGGCTGGGAAGTCGCCCTGGATCTCGCCAAGGAAAAGGGCGCCGCGCCCGTGCTCCTGCGCGACTACACCGTTACCGGCGACATGCTGCGCAAGCGCCCGGAAATGGCCGCCGACGGCTACAAGGTGGGCGACGCCATCCCCGGTCGCGTGCTGCACGCCAAATACAGCCGCTACATGCAGCGCGTGGCCAGCGTGGCGCCCCACCTGGTGGACCAGCTCGCCGAAACCGGCGCGCGCTTCACCCACCACAGCTCCATCGCCCCCACCGGCACCATCTCCCTGTCGCTGGCCAACAACGCCAGCAACGGCATCGAGCCCAGCTTCGCGCACCACTACTCGCGCAACGTCATCCGCGAAGGCCGCAAGACCAAGGAAAAGGTCGAGGTCTACAGCTACGAGCTGCTGGCCTACCGCGCCCTGATCAACGCCGATGCCATGCCCTTCTCGGACGACCCCAAGTCCAAGCTGCCCGAGTACTTCGTGGCCGCCGACGACATCACGCCCAAGGAGCACGTGGACATCCAGGCCGCCTCGCAGCTGTGGATCGACTCCTCCATCTCCAAGACGGCCAACGTCCCCACCGACTACCCCTACGAAGACTTCAAGGACATCTACTTCTACGCCTACAAACAAGGCTTGAAGGGATGCACCACCTTCCGCTTCAACCCGGCCGCGTTCCAGGGCGTGCTCGTCAAAGAGGCCGATCTGGAGAACACCCTCTACCGCTTCGAATTGGAGGACGGTAGTGTTGTGGAACTGAAAGGCAACGAAGAAGTGGAGTACGACGGCGAAATGCACACAGCCGCCAATTTGTTCGATGCCTTGAAGGAAGGGTATTACGGAAAGTTCTAAACTATGCCCCGGTGCCTGGTAACAAGCATCGCCCACTGCCAAGAACGACACCGAAATATCCGGTGGCAAGGCTCAACACAAAGTTCAATCCACGTCGGAGGGGATTACCCGCATGTCTATCGATACTGAGTTTGATGTGAAAGATGAGGCCGTGACGGTCGTCGACGCGCCGGTCGAGGTTCCCGTGGTCGAAGTGGCCCCGGCAGCCAAGCCCAAGAAGGCTCGCGCCAAGAAGTCCAGCGCGGCCAAGAAGGCAGCTCCGGCCAAGAAGGCCGCCAAGAAGGCGGTGAAGAAGGCCGCCACCAAGAAGACCGCCAAGAAGGCCGTGAAGAAGGCCGCCGCCAAGAAGACCGCGAAGAAGGCGGTCAAGAAGGCCGCCGCCAAGAAGGTTGCCAAGAAGGCGGTGAAGAAGGCCGCCAAGAAGGCAGTGCGCAAGACCGCTGCCAAGAAGGCTGTTCGTAAGGTCAGCAGCAAGAAGACGGCCAAGAAGGCCGCAGTCAAGAAGACGGCCCGCAAGGCCGCCGGTAAGAAAACCGCCGCCAAGGCGGTCAAGAGGTCCACTGCCAGCAAGAAGGCGAGCGCGAAGAAGGCCGTCCGCAAGGTCGCCAAGAAAGCCGCACGCCGCAAGTAAGTAGCACCCGAACCGGCCCGGCGCCCAAACGCCGGGCCGGTTTGTTCCAAGACGACACACCAGCCGGACCTTCCCTAGCCGTCATTCCGGCGAAGGCCGGAATCCAGGGCCTACAGCGCGTAGACGCGCGAGTGCCAGAAAGACGCCGGTCTGCAGTCGTCCTCGCCGCCGCGCCGCCAAATCTCCGGAAGAACCCACCATGGCGATCAAGATCGAAAAGAAGATCAAGGGCTACAACGTCGTCAAGCCCGAAGACAAAGCCGCCGCTGCCGCCGCACCCGCCCCCCAGCCGGCCGCCTCCAAGGAAGCGCCCAAGGCGGAAATCATCCAGATGCACGAGAGCCTGGAGCGTCCCGAAACGCTCATCGGCTCCACCTACAAAATCAAATCCCCGCTGTTCGAGCACGCCCTGTACGTCACCATCAACGACATCGTGCTCAACGCCGGCACCCAGTACGAACAGCGCCGCCCCTTCGAGATCTTCATCAACTCGAAGAACATGGACCACTTCCAGTGGATCGTGGCGCTCACCCGCATCATCTCCGCCGTATTCCGCAAGGGCGGCGACGTCACCTTCCTCGTGGAAGAAATGAAGGCGGTGTTCGACCCCCGCGGCGGCTACTTCAAGGCCGGCGGCATCTACATGCCCAGCATCGTCGCGGAGATCGGCGCGGTCATCGAGCAGCACATGAAGACCATCGGCCTCATCCACGACCCGGAAATGGACGAGTCCACCCGCAAGCTCATCGCCGAAAAGCGCGCGGCCTACGAGGCCGCTACCACCGGCAAGAGCGCCGCCCCCGCTGCCACCGAAACCAAGCCCGAAACCAACGCCAACGGCTTCCCGCCCGGCGCCACCCTCTGCGCCAAGTGCAACACCCAGGCGCTGGTGCTGATGGATGGGTGCCAGACTTGCTTGAATTGTGGGTATAGCAAGTGCGGTTAAGTTTCGGACTGATATGCCGAATACGGATGCTGTGGGGATGAAGATGGGAGCCGCAAGATGCAGCGAGGCAGTTTTACGTCTATTGGTTTGAGCAGTGATCCCGGCCTCGCCGCGCTGCGCAGACCATCGAATAGAAAATGAGCAGCGTTTGTGCGGCTGCCATTAAGGTCTACCCGGCTGCGCTTATTAGGCTGGTAGTAAAACAAGCATAGAAGGACTCTGGGTGCTTTTCATAGACTCACAATGCCGCCCTATTCTTCATTGCTCAATCCGTGAAGCCACCCCCACCAAACCCCTACAAACCCCCAAGTAAAACCCCCGATGCGCTCGCCCCCGGCTCTGCACTAAGGTGTGAGCTACCGCTCGCGGGCGTCTTCGGACGGGGTTGCGGGCGGCGCGGCAGCAATGTCGTGAGTCGCGGGCCGCCGGTGCGCTAACACCGGCGACCCGCTAACCATCACCAACTGAAAGAGAGTTGATCATGGCTAACAGCGATCATAAGGCACGCTCGTGCCCTTTCGTTTCACCCGGGCAACGCCCCCGCGTTTCGCCCACCGCCGGGCCACCGGCCACCTGCCTGAGTGCCGCATCGCTGCGGCTTTCCACGTTGGACGACGTGGCGCTCGCGCTTTATGCGCTGGCGCAGCTATGCCAGGAG
>NZ_QICJ01000023.1 GCF_003201105.1 Dyella sp. AtDHG13
CCTCGTAGATCGTGCGAATCTGCGGCTCGGTCGCCTGCGGGTTGGGCAAGAAAATCCGACTCGCGCAGCTTTCGATGATCGCGGGTGCGATGCTCGAATCCTTGATGTCGGCAAGGCTCTGCGTGGCGAATATGACGCTGACGTTCTTCTTGCGCAGTGTCTTGAGCCACTGGCGGATACGCGCGGCAAACACCGGGTCATCGAGGAACAGCCATGCTTCGTCGAGGATCAGCAGCGTGGGCGCCCCGTCGAAGCGTTCATCAAAACGCGCAAAGAGGTAATGCAGCACGGCCATGACGGCGGCCTTGCTGTGCATCAGCTCCTCCATCTCGAAGCACTGCACGTCGGCCGTGCCCAGCCGGTCGTGGTCGGCGTCCAGCAGCTTGCCGTGGGCACCGCCGAGCACATAAGGCGACAGCGCCTGCCGCAGCGTGTTCGATTGCAACAGCACGGAAAGCCCCGTCATCGTGCGCTGCTCCACCGGCGCCCCGGCGAGACTTCCCAGCGCCGACCAGATAGCCGCCTTCTCGTCGGGGCCGACCGCCACGCCTTCGTGCAGCAAGCGGCCTTCGATCCATTCGGCGGCCCAGGTGCGGTAGCCCTCGCGGTCGATGCGTGCCAGTGGCTGGAAGGCGATTTCGCCATCCGTGCCCAGGTCGTAGTGCTCGCCGCCCAGGCCCAGGATCGTGGCCCGCATCGAGCGGCCCATGTCGAAGGCGAAGATGCGCGAACCGCGATAGCGGCGGAACTGCATCGCCAGCGTGGCGAGCAGAACCGACTTGCCCATGCCGGTCGGGCCAGCCACCAGCGTATGCCCCACATCGCCGATGTGCGTCACCAGCCGGAACGGCGTCGCGCCCTCGGTGCGCGTGACGATCAGCGGCGGGCCGTCGAGGTGGTAGTTCTTCTCCGGCCCTGCCCACACCGCCGACACCGGCATCAGGTGCGCAAGATTCAGCGTCGAGACGATGGGCTGGCGCACGTTGGCGTAGGCGTTGCCCGGAATGGACGACAGCCACGCATCCACGGCGTTGAGCGCTTCGGGAATGGTCACGAAGCCCCGGCCCTGGATGACGCGCTCCACCATGCGCAGCTTCTCGTCCGCCACGGCGGCGTCCTCGTCCATGACGGTGACGGTCGCCGTCAGGTAGCCGAAGGCGACTTGATCGCTGCCCAACTCCTGCAAGGCAGCGTCCGCATCGGCGGCCTTGTTGTTGGCGTCGGTATCGACCAGCGGGCTTTCCTGCTGGAAGATCGTTTCGCGCAGCAGCGCGATGACGTTCTTGCGCTTGGCGAACCACTGGCGGCGCAGGCGGGAAAGTTCTTTCTCCGCCTCGGCTTTGTCGAGGCAGAGAAAGCGCGTGCTCCAGCGGTACGCAAAGCCAAGGCGGTTGAGGTCATCCAGAATCCCCGGCCAGGTCGAGGTCGGGAAACCTCGCACCGACACCACGCGCAGGTGCTGGTTGCCCAGCATGGGCGCCAGGCCACCGACCAGCGGCGAGTCGGTCAGCAGCGCGTCGATGTGGAACGGCACTTCGGGCACGCCCACGCGATAGCGCCGCGTCGAGATGGTCGCGTGCAGGTAGGTCAGCGTCTGGCTGTCATCGAGCCAGGCGATCTCCGGCATCACGCCGTCGAGCAGGTCAAAGACGCGATCCGTTTCCGCGACGAAGGCTTGCAGCCGCTCGCGCCAGTCCACGCCGGTCGTCGGCGTGTTCTCGTAGAGCATCTTGGCTGCACGGGCGCGGGATTCTTCCGGCGGCAGGTAAAGCAGCGTCAGGTGATAGCCGCTCTCGAAGTGATTGCCCGATTCCTCGAAGGCGGCCCGGCGTTCTTCCTCCACCAGCCACGAAAGCGGCTCGGGAAACTCCGAGCGCGGATAGTCGGCGGCGGCGCGGCGCTCGGCCTCGATGAACAGCGCCCAGCCCGATCCCATGCGACGCAGCGCGTTGTTCAACCGCGCCGACGTGGCGATTAGCTCGCCTTGCGTCGCGCTGTCGAGGTCAGGCCCGCGAAACCGGGCCGTGCGCTGGAAACTGCCGTCCTTGTTCAAGACGACGCCCGGTGCGACCAGCCCGGCCCAGGGCAGCCAGTCGGCAAGCAAGGCCGGGCGCTGGCGGTATTCGGCGAGGTTCAGCATCGCGGCGTCCTCCCCTCACACGTCCAGTAGCGGGCGGTGCTTGATGTGCCGGGCGAAGACCTGCATGAACTGCGGATCGACGCGCGCGCCCCATACCGCCAGCGAATGGCCGACAACCCAGAGCACCACGCCCGGAATCCACAGTTGCAGGCCCAGGCCGACAGCGGCGGCCAGCGTGCCGTTGGCGATCGCCACCGTGCGCGGCGCACCGCCAAGCAGAATCGGCTCGGTCAGCGAGCGATGCAGCGGCACCTCGAAGCCGTCCGCGAAGGTGTCCGGGGCACTCATACGACGGCCCCGCCGGAGAAGCTGAAGAACGACAGGAAGAAGCTCGAAGCCGCGAAGGCGATGGACAGACCGAAGACGATCTGGATCAGCTTGCGGAAGCCGCCGGACGTGTCGCCGAAGGCGAGCGCGAGGCCCGTAGCGATGATGATGATGACCGCGACGATGCGCGCCACCGGCCCCTGGATGGATTCGAGGATGGATTGCAGCGGGCCTTCCCACGGCATCGAGGAACCGGCGGCCTGCGCGGTTCCGGCCAGGAACAGCAGCAGCGCGGCCAGCAGCAGCCCTTGCCCCGCAGGGCGGGCCAGGCAGCGCAGCCGCGCAAGACGCAAAGCCGGATTTGCAGAAATACGGAAAGCAGGAATGGTCATCTGCGTCATGGCAGTTCTCCAAGTGAGTCAGGGGATGGGGAAGTCGCCGCAGCGGGTGCGGCATCGGGAAGTGGCGGCAGCTCGGGAAACGGCGTTTCCAGTGCATCCGCCAGTTGGTAGCCCACGCCGTCGAAGCCGACGACGCGGGCGATGTTCTCGATGCGGCGTTTGCGCCCGCGCCCGGCGATGTGGATCACCACGTTGACCGCCTCGGCGATCAGCGCACGGGGCGGATTCACCGCCACTTCGAGAATCAGTTGCTCCAGGCGCAGCAGCGCGCCGAGCGCGGAGCCGGCATGGATCGTGGCGATGCCGCCGGGGTGGCCCGTGCCCCACACCTTGATGAGATCCAGCGCCTCGGCACCGCGCACCTCGCCGACGACGACGCGATCAGGGCGCAGGCGCATGGACGAGCGCACCAGTTCGGTCATCGACACCACGCCTGCGCGCGTGCGCAGGGGAACGTGGTCGCGGGCCGCGCATTGCAGCTCCACCGTGTCTTCGAGCACCAGCACGCGGTCGCCTGTGGCGGCAATCTCGGCCAGCAGCGCATTGGCGAGCGTGGTCTTACCGCTGCTGGTGGCGCCGGCGATCAGGACGTTCTGCCGCTCGCGCACGGCGCGAACGAGAAAGCCCGCCTGCGCGCTGGTCATCATCCCGTCGATGACGTACCGCTCCAGCGGAATCACGCCGATGGCGCGTTTGCGCAGCGCGAAGGCCGGCCCCGGCGCTGCCGGAGGCAAGATGCCCTCGAAGCGTTCGCCGGTTTCGGGCAACTCGGCGGACAGCAGCGGCTGGCCGCGATGGACTTCCGCGCCGACGTGGGCGGCGACCAGGCGGATGATTCGCTCGCCGTCCGCCTCGGGCAGTTCCACGCCCATCGGCGCACGCCCACTGGAAAGCCGATCCACCCAAAGGGTGCGATCGGGATTCAGCATCACCTCCACCACGTCCGGGTCTTCGAGCGCAGCGGCGATCAGTGGCCCCATCGCCGTGCGCAGCATCTGGATGCGGCGGTCGAGCGACGTGGCGCTCATGGACTGCGGAACGGCGCTCATGACGCACGCTCCTGCGCTTGCGCGACTGCTGCCGCGTCCTCCATCCGCATCGGGTCGGGGTGCAGTTCCTCCACCACGTCGCGCACCAGGCTGCGGCCCCGCAGCAGGTGGCGGCCAAGCTGCTCGGTGAACTGCTCGAAGCGCGCTTTGCCCTGCGCGCGTGCCGCGTCTTGGTGCGCCTCGGGAACTGGCGTGCTGACCGTGAGGTAGTAGCGGATGAACAGCGCCAGCGTTTCGATGGCGATGTTCTGGTCGCGCTCCATGCGCTCGGCTTGGCGCGACAGGCGATCAAGCCGCTTGGCAATGGCCGCCTCGCGCTGGTCGGCAGCATCGGGCGAAAGCCACGATGCGAGCGCCGCCGCGACGATCGACGACTTGGACACGCCTTTCTTGGCGGCCAGCTCATCGAGCCGCTTGGCGTGCTCCGGCTGGATGAACAGGTTGAGGCGGTAGTGGCTCATAGCTCGATTCCGTCGTTGGGGTCGAGGGAAGCCAGCCGGGCCGTGCGCTGCATGGCTGGATCAAGCTGGCGAGGAAGGCGAAGCGGCGGGTCGTCGTCGTCATCGAGCAGCCCAAGGTCGGCCGCGGGAGCGGCCAGCTCGGGGTCATAGGCGACGGTTTCGGCGAGTTCGGGCTGACGGCGCGGGCCGCCGTCGTCGGTCGAACCCAAGTTCTCCAGGCCATCGGCGGATGCGGCGGCCAGTGCAGCGGGCACGGCAGGAATCGCCAGCCCGCTCCAGTCGTCGGGCCGCGACGGCGGCGCGTCGGCGTACTGCCCGTCCGCCAGCGCGGGCGGCGGCAGCACGCGACGCTTGAAATTGGCGTCCGCGTAGTAGCGCAGCTTCTTGGCCTTGATGGGCGCCACGCTGGACACCATCACCACGGCCTCGTCGGGCGGAAGCTGCATGACTTCGCCCGGCGTCAGCAGCGGGCGCGCGGTTTCCTGGCGCGACACCATCAGGTGGCCCAGCCACGGCGCGAGCCGGTGGCCCGCGTAGTTGCGCTGGGCGCGCAGTTCGGTGGCCGTGCCCAGCGTCTCGGAAATGCGCTTGGCCGTGCGCTCGTCGTTCGTGGCGAACGTCACGCGCACATGGCAGTTGTCGAGAATCGAATGGTTCTGGCCGTAGGCTTTGTCGATCTGGTTGAGCGACTGCGCGATGAGGAAGCTGCGGATGCCGTAGCCCGCCATGAAGGCCAAGGCCGTCTCAAAGAAGTCGAGTCGTCCCAGCGCAGGGAACTCATCGAGCATCAGTAGCAGCTTGTGGCGGCGCTCGATGCCATCGGAGCCATCGAGCGATTCGGTGAGGCGCCGGCCGATCTGGTTGAGGATCAGGCGGATGAGCGGCTTCGTCCGCGATATGTCCGAGGGCGGCACCACCAAATACAGCGACACCGGATGCTCTGCCGCGATCAGGTCGGCAATGCGCCAGTCGCAGCGCGATGTGACTTCGGCCACCGTGGGGTCGCGGTACAGGCCGAGGAACGACATGGCGGTGCTCAACACGCCGGAACGCTCGTTGTCCGACTTGTTGAGCACTTCGCGCGCCGCCGAAGCGACGACAGGATGCGGCCCATCGCCGAGGTGCGGCGTGGTCATCATCCGGTGCAAGGTCAGCTCGAAGGGGCTGGCCGGGTCGGACAGGAAGTTGGCGACGCCGCGCAGCGTCTTGTCTTCGCCCGCGTAGAGCACATGCAGGATGGCGCCGACCAACAGCGCATGGCTGGTCTTTTCCCAATGGTTGCGCTTCTCCAGCGCACCTTCGGGATCGACCAGAATGTCCGCGATGTTCTGCACGTCGCGCACCTCATGCGCGCCGCGCCGCACCTCCAGCAGTGGGTTGTAGGCCGCCGACTTTGCATCGGTGGGGTTGAACAGCAGGCAGTGGCTGAAACGGCTACGCCAGCCGGCAGTGATCTGCCAGTTCTCGCCTTTGATGTCGTGGATGACGGCGGACGCAGACCAGGAAAGCAGCGTCGGCACCACCAGGCCGACACCTTTGCCTGAGCGTGTGGGAGCGAAGGTCAGGACGTGTTCCGGGCCTTCATGCCGCAGGTACTGGCGGTCGTGCTGGCCGAGGAATACGCCGGCCGGCTGCGTCAGACCCGCCTTGCGAATGTCATCCGCGTTCGCCCAGCGCGCCGAGCCGTAGGTCGTGACCAGGCGCGATTGCCGTGAGCGCCAGATCGACATGCCGATGGCGACCACCACCGCCAGCAGGCCGCTGCCACCCGCGATGGCGCCGCCGGTATCGAACACGCGCGGCGCGTAGGCATCGAAGAAGAACCACCACTCAAACAGCTTCCACGGGTGGTAGATCGGTGTGCCAAGAAGATCGAACCAGGGCGAGCCAAGGCGTAGCTGATAACCAAGGGCGGCTGCTGTCCATTGTGTGGCGCCCCACACGCCGGCGATCACGATGCCGAATACCACGGCGATCTGACCGAACAGCACGTTCGTCCCTTGCATTACCTGGCCTCCGATTTCTCCTGCGCTTCTTCCTCATGGAAAGCGCGGCACAAGGACGTGCCGCTAGCGTCAGGATCGGTGCCGGGTCAGTGCCGGTCAAAGACCGTTTCGAGCAGAAAGGTCGAGCAAAAAGACAGAATTCGCGCGGCGTCGAACCAAAGAAAAACGCCGCAAGCGATAGCGCATTGCGGCGTGTCGAACAGAAAATTGAAGCCGATGTGCGGATTTCGGTGATGGTGATCAGCCGTTTCGGCGAACGTGATCAGTTTGGAAGGTGGTGTTGCGCGGTCAATGGATTATAGCGAAGGCGATCACGATCAGGATGCGGAGGACTGCTTGGCGTTGGTCTTTCGCATCGATTCGCCCTTCAACGGCAGCTTGTGGGCCTGATGGACGAGCCGGTCGAGGATCGCGTCGGCGAGCGTCGGGTCCTGCAGCCACGCATGCCAGTGTTCCAGTGGCAGCTGGCTGGTAATGATCGTGGATCGCGTGCCGACGCGGTCGTCGAGCACTTCGAGCAGGTCATTTCGGGCACTCTGATCGAGGTCCTGCAGGCCCCAGTCGTCGAGCAGCAGGACGTCCATTTTGGCGAGCTGCGCGAGCCGCCGCGTGAAGCTGCCGTCGCCGTGGGCGATCTTCAATTCCTCGAACAGCCGGGCAACGCGGACGTACATCACGGAGAAGCCCTGTCGGCAGGCCTGCTGACCAAACGCGCAGGCGATCCACGTCTTGCCCGCGCCGGTCGGCCCAGTCAGGATGAGGTTTTGTGCATTGCGGATCCAGTCGCAACCAGCGAGTGCGGCAACGACGCTTTTGTCGATACCGCGACTCTGCCGGTACTCGATGTCCTCGATGCAGGCCTGAGGATTCTTGAGTTTCGCGGACTTCAGCAGCCGCTCGAGCCGCCGGGTATCGCGCCAGGCAAGTTCGCGATCGACGACCATGCCGAAGCGTTCTTCGAACGACAGGCTGGTGCTGGCGGTCAACGCCGCCTGTTCCTCGAACGCGCGGGCCATGCCGTCGAGCTTCAGGGACTTGAGCTGAGTGAGGGTTTGCTGCATCAACATCGCGACCTCCTTGGGTCAGTGGTAATAGTCGGGCCCGCGCACGTTCTCGTGATCGGGCGAATGCCATTCGGTGAGCGGAATCGGGAGCATCGGCTGTCGGTCCAGGCCGGATTCGAGGATTGACAGCACGGAGCGACGGGTCGGAGAACCGATCACGAGCGCCCGCTGGCAGGCGGCTTCCAGCCGTTCCTTGCCGTACTTGCGCGAGAGCGACAGCAGTCCGAGGCACGCGCGGTACCCCATCTCGGGGTGCGGCCGATTGGTCAGCAGGTGTTTGACGATCGCTTCGGCACCGGGACCGACGGAAGCGCCCCAGTTCAGCAATCTCCCGGGCGTCCATTCCATGTGGGCGCGGTGCGCCGCCGGCATGTGCTCGGGCAACGTCGTATGCTTGTTCCGGAGTCGACTGCGGGCGTGGGCGGCAACGCGCTTGCCGCGGTGTAGGATCTCGACGCCGTGGCGCGTGACGCGCGCGTAGACCTCTTGACGCACAAGGCTGTGCGGAACGCTGTAATAGTGGTGATCGACTTCGACGTGGTAGTCGATGTTGACGCGGCACTTCACGAAGGTCGCGATCTCGTATCGGCGGGTCGGCAACGGGCGCAGCGCCGGACGGTCGAGCCGCTCGAACCATTCGCGGCGATTGCCGTCGAGCTTCTTGAACGGACGCTGGTTCAGGTCGACGATCAGCTTGCCGATCGCCTTGTTCAGCTCGGCCAGGCTGTAGAAGCGGTGGTTGCGCAGCCGTGCGAGGATCCAGCGCTCGACGATCTGCACACCGACCTCGACCTTTGCTTTGTCCTGCGGCTTGCGCGGCCGCGCCGGCAACATGGCGGTCGCGTAGTGGTTCACGAAGTCTTGCGTCGTGTTGCCCAGCACCGGTTCGTACCGGTCTGCCTTGGCGATCAAGGCCTTGGGGTTGTCGGGCACCAGCAGTTCGGGAACGCCGCCGTAGAATTCCAACGCGTCGATCAGGCTGCCGATCCAATCGGGCATGGCCTCGGAACGCGTCGCACATGCGTAGGTGTAGTTCGAGGCGCCGAGGACGGCCACGAACACGTGGGCCTTGAACGCGACGCCGCCGTCGCGGCCAAGAACCGGCACGGTCTGTCCGGCGAAGTCGGCGAACAGCTTCTCGCCGGCGCGGTGTTGCTGGCGCATCGAGCGCTTCAGCGCCGCGGCCCAGTCCTTGTATCGCTGGCAGAACTGCGTATAGCGGTAGGTGCGTTGGCTGGAGTGGGCTTCGACGTACTCCTCCCAGAGCAACTGCAGCGTCACGCCCTTGCGGCGCAGGTCGCGGTGCATCGCCGCGTAATCCGGTTCGACCCGCCGGGTCGGAGCCGCTGCTTCCGCCGGCAGGTCCAACCTGATCTCGAGCTCGTCGTCGGCCAGCGGTTCAACAGCAGCCCAGTCAAGCCCCGCCGCGCTGGCGCGGGCGGCGTACGCCGAGATGGCGCCGACGCTGATGCCGATCGCCCGGCTGATCTGGCGGTGCGACAGGCCGCACGCCCACTTCAGCCGCAGTACTTCCTTCAGTTTGCGCATGCTCATCCGATGTGCCGGCATCAACCTGTCCCCTAAAAAGAGACAAGGCTAACGCCCGTCGTTGATCACATGCGCAACACCACCGCCGAGCCGGAACGGCCATCCCGTTTCGGTTGCGTGATCAGCTGTTTCGGTTCGCTGATCACTCATTCCGGGAACGTGATCACCCGTTTCGGCAAGATGATCGCTCGTTTCGGAAGCCGGTGATCAGCGATCACCTTCGACCGAAACGGCCGATCACCATCATTCGGAACCACTGATCACGTTCAACCGAAATCACTGATCACGTTCGCCGAAATACGCAGCCGATGCGGCGAACTGCCAACGATCAGAACTTGGGCGATTCCTTCGGCGGCGTGTAGGGCGTTTCGCCGTCGCCATAGAACCGTTTGCGCGTGGCCTCGGCCACCCGATTGCAGAGCACGTCACCCAGCTTGGGCCGATCCGTCTTGCACTGCTGGCGTAGTTCCTTCAACCGTTCGGGATTGGCTGCCAGTTCCTCCACCGTTGGGATATTCGCTTCCGATGTGTTGGCCTTCTGAGACGTTTCGGACTGGCCGCAGGCGGTCAACACCGGCACCAGCAAGAAAAGGATGATCTTCGTCATGGCGCAGGTTCCTCCGGGGGATCAAGATTGCGGCCCAGCATGGGCCTGGGAGATTCCAGAGATTCGATGGCCTGTACGCGCTCAATGAATCGAGCCAGAACCTCCGATGGTTCGCCTATAGGGTGCAGCAGATAGGTTGTCAGGGGTGGGACACGTGATGCCAAGGGGCGGGCCACCACGCCCGGTTCTCTGCTAGCTGTAATGTGTGCTGCACCCGTAAGCCCAAGCGCGAAGCCGGCCGATACAAGCGCCATCATCAAATCGCAGGAGGCCACGCGCTCCGCGATCAAGGGTTCCATGTCCGCACGGCGCAGTACCCGATCAACGTGTTTCGCGTGGCTTTCGCAAACCTGTGGATCGCACAGAACCAGAGGGTAGCGGAGCAGTTCCTCCAACGGAATGCGCTTATGCGCCAGCAGAGGATGTCGAGCAGGTACAGCCACCATGAGCGCATCGCTCCAGACGGGTATAGCGACGATGCCCTCGCCCACTTCGTCTGATTGCGCGAATCCTACGTCATAAAGATCGTCGTGTAGCCCCTTGATTTGTTGCGACAACGGCACTTCGGAGAAGCGAATCTCGACTTCAGGTTCTTCCTGTCGGCACAAAGCGAGCACCGCCGGAAGGCGCGACGGTGTAATGCCGTCCGATAAGGCCACCCGCAACTGACCGTGAAATCCATTGGCCGCTGCTTTTACGCTGTCGCGCGCTTGTTGCAGAACAGCAAATACCCGGCGGACATGCTCCAGAAACAACTTACCTGCACGTGTTAGGCGAGTGCTGCGTGTGGTACGGGCAAACAGTACAACACCTAGTTCCTCCTCTAGCTCCTTAATGGCGCGAGAAAGTGGAGATTGTTCAATGTGCAGCTTCTCCGAAGCTCTAGCGAAGTGAAGCTCCTCCGCCACGGCGAGAAAGTATTTTAGATGTCTCAACTCCATAGACGAATAGCTCCCACGAGTGCGCATCGCAGGCGGTAGCCGCGACCTGTGAGTCGCGGCTACGCCCTAAACAATCAGTTGCCGCCGTTGGACGGGCGGCGTTCCGCAGAAGATTGCGCCGCGTTTGGCTTCTTCTTCGCGGCGTCGCATTGCTCCTTCAGCTTCTTTACTTCGGGATAAGCCACGTCACTGATATACCGCTTCGTATCTGCCAATTGCTCGCATGTCTTCGGTATCGCCTTCGCATCGTCGTCATGCCCGCCGGTATGGGCCATCACGAATGGCGAAGCGAGCGAGGCGCTGGCTAGAGCTGCAATCAAAACCGGACGAATGTTCATTTCAATATCTCCTGGGATGAGGCCCGGCCTATGTGGCAGGGCGGGAAACTTCGGCTTCCTGCCATGCAATTGGCATGGGGGGGAAGCCGGAGTGCATGGGCATGTGCCCGTAACCAATTTGCCAATCACAAGACGCGCTTCATTTCCATGTATTGACCGCGAGTGCGAACAATCACCGTCACGTCAGCGTCGCCACGGTTCCGCCAGAACCAACCGTGATTTCCACTAAAGGCAGCCTCGATCACGCCATTGCTAGCGGGCACCGCGCGACCCTTTTCATAACTGATGGACTGGCCGCCACCATCGCCGTGGGTATCGAAGTTCACAACGCCCCCTTCGGCAACCCAACTGAACTCGACCTGCTCGCCGGCCTTCATACTCAACTTCACCTCCGCCCCTTGGCCGGGCTTGAGTGCGACGCGCATTTCATCGCGCCAGGCGGCGCCGTTCTCCGCCTGCGCGGCGTTCTGTGCTTGTGCAGGCGCGGCGGTGCCTGCATTCCCTGTCGTCGCGGCAGCGGGCATGGCTGCATCCTTCGCGGCATCCGCAGCGGCTTCTTCGGCCAATTGCGCCTTGATCTCCCCCATTTCCGTCAGGCCGAGGACGCGACCAATCCCTGTTGGGTCGATCGCGTACTCGGAGGGAAGGACGATGCCGACCAAAATTGCGATGGCGGCGACGAGTGCAATGAGCGTCGAGCGCAGCAGTTGTTTCGACGATGGAAGGTCGTCGAGGGTTGGCTTGGATACGTTGTACATGGAATTTTCTCCGTGTTTGATTCAGGAAACGAAATAGCCGGTGAGCTGATAGCCGATCAGGATGAAACCGGCACACATCATCGCTACGTTGGCGGTGTACGCATGGCGCCAGAAACTAGCTGTTCGGCGCCAGTAGCTCATTGCGATCAGAATAGTGCCGAGCGCGATCAACTGCCCGATTTCAACGCCGACATTGAATGCCAAAAGATTTGGAATCAGGCCATCGGGCGAGATGTTGTATTCGATGATCTTGGTTGACAGGCCGAATCCGTGAAAGAGTCCGAATACGACTGTTGCGACTTTCGTGTTGGGCTGGAAGCCGAGCCAACGCTGAAATGCGCCGATGTTGTCGAGCGCCTTGTAAACCACCGAAAGACCGATGATCGCGTCGATGATGTAGCTGTTTATCCCGACGTTGAAATACACGCCAAGCAGCATCGTCGTCGAGTGGCCGATGGCAAATAGCGTCACATACAGGGCGATATGCTTCATCCGGTACAGGAAGAAGATCACACCGAGCAGGAACAGGATATGGTCGTACCCTGTCGCCATGTGCTTCGCCCCTAGATACATAAAAGGGATGAGGTTGACGCCGGATATTTCCTGGATGTAGCCCTTATCACCCTCGGCAACGGCATGGGCGAGCGCCTGATTCGCACACGCGAACAACAGGAGAACCGTCGCCATGAGAAACAGGGAAATCCGTTGCCAGATCGGTCGATAGCGATCCAGTATTACGTCAAGTGATCTTTCACGCATGAATGTCATACCTCAATTAATCTCCTAAAAATCCTTGTTGTTCGAGTGCGGCAAGCATCTTTCTTGCGTTCGCCGCACCATGTGAACCTGTTGATAAATTGGCATCGTGCTTACGCTGGCGCGGTGTTCTGGCGGTCGGTACGCCGATGAATGAGGCGATACAGGGCCGGCAGTACCAGCAACGTCAGCAGCGTCGAAGAGACAATGCCGCCGATGACGACAGTTGCGAGGGGTCGTTGCACTTCCGCGCCCGTTCCAACGTTGATGGCCATCGGTACGAAACCGAGGCTTGCAACCAGCGCAGTCATCAGCACCGGGCGTAGCCGCGTCATCGCGCCATTCACAATGGCATCCTGAATCGGCGCGCCATCGTGGTGCAGCTTGCGAATGAAGCTCACCATCACCAGGCCGTTGAGCACTGCCACACCGGATAGGGCAATGAAGCCGACCCCTGCCGAAATCGAAAGCGGAATATCGCGCAGCCACAATGCGGCAACGCCACCCGTCAGCGCTAACGGCACACCGCTAAAGACGACAGTGGCATCCCGGCCCGAACCGAAGGCCATGAACAGCAGGCCGAAGATCAGAACCAGTACAGCCGGTACGACGACGGACAGGCGTTGGCTAGCCGAGATGAGTTGCTCGAACGTGCCTCCGTAGTTGACCCAATAGCCCTCTGGCAGCGTGATTTCACGGCTTACGCGTTCACGCAGTTCTTCCACGAACGACCCTAGATCGCGTCCGCGCACATTGCTGGTGATAACGATCCGGCGTTTACCGTTCTCGCGGCTGATCTGATTGGGGCCGGGCGCCACTTCGATCGACGCAAGCTGCCCGAGCGGCACGTAGGCGGCTTGGCCCAGCCCGGCAGCAGCGCCGGCCGGAACCGGAATGGGCAGTGTCGCCAGTGCCTTCGGGTCTTGGCGTTGCGCTTCGGGCAGCCGAACTACGATATCGAATCGGCGATCGCCCTCAAACACCTGGCCGGCGACGGCACCGCCAAGGGCGATTGCCACCGTTTGCTGTACGTCGTCGATCGCCAAGCCGTATCGGGACAGCGCATCCACGTTCGGCGTGATCGTCATCAGCGGCAGGCCCGTAATCTGTTCGAGCGCCACGTCGGCAGACCCCTCGATACTCTCGGCCACGGCTTCAATCTTCGAGCCTATTTGGGCCAGTTGCTCCATGTCATCGCCATACACCTTGATCGCCACCTCGGCACGGACACCTGCGATCAACTCATTCATGCGCATCTGCACGGGTTGAGTGAACTCGTAGTTGTTGCCGGGAATGGCGTTCACCGCCTTCTCCAGTTCGGCAAGCAGTACGGCTCTCGGTTTGCGCGGATCGGGCCATTCGCTACGATCCTTGAGCATGATGAAAGTGTCAGCCACCGAAGGCGGCATGGGGTCAGTCGCAACCTCAGCAGTACCGATCTTGGCGACGACTTCCTCCACCTCTGGAAACTCCTTGATCCGCGCCTCCAACTGGCGCTGCATACCAATCGCCTGGGTCAGACTCGTTCCGGGAATGCGCATCGCGTGCAAGGCGATGTCACCTTCATCCAGATTGGGGATGAACTCGGTGCCCAAGCGCGTCGCAAGCAAACCAGATAGCACCACCAGCACTGCCGCCGCCGCGACGACGGCGACTCTCAGCTTGATTGCCTTCTGGAGAAGTGGCGCATAGAAGCGGCTGATGCCGCGCATCACCTTGGTTTCCTTCTCGGAAACCTTGCCGGTGACAAACAGTGCGACCGCAGCAGGCACGAAGGTCAACGATAACACCATCGCACCAGTCAATGCGATCACGACGGTGAGGGCCATCGGATGGAACATCTTTCCTTCCACACCAGACAACGCGAAGATCGGAAGGTAAACAGCCGTGATGATGAACAACCCGAACAGGGCAGGCTTGATGACCTCTGCGCTGGCGCTCGAAACCAGCGAGAAACGCTCATCACGGGTCAGCAGGCGACCGAGCTGGTGCTGTCGTTCACTGAACCTGCGCAAGCAGTTTTCCACGATGATGACCGCACCATCGACAATCAGGCCGAAATCCAGCGCGCCCAGGCTCATTAGGTTGGCCGAGATGCGGTTCTGCACCATGCCAGTGATCGTCAGCAACATGGCGAGCGGAATCACCGCAGCGGTTATCAGGGCTGCACGCAAGTTGCCCAGCAACAGGAACAGCACGGCGATCACCAGCAACGCGCCTTCCAGAAGATTCTTCTGCACGGTTGCGATGGTGCGATCAACGAGTTGAGTGCGGTCGTAAACCGCGTGCGCGCGGACTCCCTCGGGAAGTGTCGCGTCGATCTCAGCGAGCTTTTCTACTGTGCGCTGTGCAACTGCTCGGCTGTTCTCGCCAATCAGCATGAATGCCGTACCCAGCACGACCTCTTTGCCGTCTTTCGTGGCCGCGCCGGTTCGCAGTTCGCTACCCTCTAGAACTTCCGCCACGTCGCCAATTCGGAGTGGCAGTCCATCGCGCGTTGCCACGACAATTTTCCGCAGTCGCTCGATGTCGCGCACTTGTCCGGGGATGCGGATCAGGTACTGCTCGCCATGACGTTCGATGTAGCCGGCGCCGACGTTGGCGTTGTTCCGCGCGACGGCGTTCAGCACGTCGTTCATCGTCAACTCGTAGGCCAGCAGCTTGACCGGATCGGGCGTGATGTGGAATTGACGCACGTAGCCGCCGATGGTGTTGACCTCGGTGACGCCTTTCAGATTGCGGAGCTGCGGACGCACCGACCAGTCCTGCAACGTGCGCAGCGCGGTCGGCGTCCATATTTCCTCGTAGCCCTTTTCGGGTTCCAAGGTGTACATGAATATCTCGCCCAGGCCGGTTGCCACTGGCCCGAGAGAGGGATTCAGGCCCGCCGGAAGTTGCGAAGATGCCTGCTGCAAGCGTTCGGCGACCTGCTGACGGGCAAAGTAAATGTCAGTGCCGTCCTCAAAGACCGCAGTGACCTGCGACAGACCGTAGCGGGAAACCGAGCGGGTGTAGTCGAGCCGAGCGAGGCCAGCCAGCGCCGTCTCAACCGGGAAAGTGACGCGCTGCTCAGCCTCCATTGGCGAGTAGCCTGGCGCCTCGGTATTGATCTGTACCTGGACATTGGTAATGTCCGGTATCGCGTCGATCGGTAAGCGGCTGTAGTTCCAGATCCCCAGCCCGGACAGGGCGAGCACCAATAGAAGCACGAGCCAGCGATGCGCGATGGACGCGCGAATGATACGTTCGAGCATATCCGCGTCCTCAGTGATCGTGGCTTGCGCCAGACTTTTCGATGTCTTGGCGTATCAGGAAACTTTGCTCGGCCACGTAGTTCGTGCCGGGCTTGAGTCCTCCAGTCACCTCAACGTATTCACCATCACGATCGCCAAGTTCGAGCATTCGGACTTCGTATGTCTCGCCGACTTGCGTGAACACCACGGTGAAGTCGCGGAATCGCTGCAACCCCGACTCTTTTACCGCCAGCGGTACGTTGCGCGTGCCTACTGTGACCTCGGCTGCCACGGTCATACCTGGGCGCCAACGTCCCTCCAAGTTCGGGATGCTGACGCGGGCAATGACGCTCTGGCCGCTGCCGGCCACCGGCAACAGTCGCTGAATCTTTCCGCTGGCTTCGGTCTTCCCAGTCGCTGACCGGATTCGTACTGGCTGTCCTGGCTTTAGGGCTTCGGCATCGGTGCCAATGGCGCGCAGGTCGATCCATACGTTGGACGGGTCGGCCAGCTCGAACAGCGCACCTGCCTCGGCCACGTCACCGACGTTCGTATTGCGTGCGAGCACCACGCCATCGAACGGTGCGGTAATCGGGTAGGTACGCATACTGTCGTTGCCCTCTACGACGGCCAGCGTCTGGCCGCGGCGGACTCGCTCGCCCTGCTGCACGTTCACCGATCGCACGATGCCAGGGAAGCGTGCGCCAACCGCCGCGTGTCTGTCGGCATCTAGGACAACGGTTCCCATCAACCGCACAACGTCTCGGATGACTGCCGGCCCTGCTGATTCGGTTTTGATACCGGCATCCTTGGCGATGCCGGCCGGAATGCTTACGCGGCCCTCATAGGACTGGTAAGACCAAGTGGACTTCTTTCCGGCATGTTCGGCGGACACGGCGACATCGAACGAATGCGGCTCGATCACTTCACCGCTGCCGACCAGATAGTTGCCCTCTGGCGTGAACGTGAACTGGTTGACCTCGCCATCCAAACGGGAGAGTTTGATAGTCGCAACGACATCGGCGGGAGCGACTGGCTTGCCGTCGCGATAGGCGTAGAGCCTGTAATGCGGGGGCACATTGGTTTCGTAGATGGTGACTTCCAGGGCGAAGTCTCCATCACGGAGTAGTCGGCCATTGTTTGGCCCGCGCTCATAGCTTCCGCTGGCTTGGGCACTGGCCTCCTCTTTGGGTTTGTCGCCGCCAGGGCTGCATGCAGCGGCAAATACGCAAAGGAGTAACAGGGAGAGAATGCGAATCATGGTGCGGTGTCCTCAACGGTGGCGGTGAGGCGTTCCACCTCGACCAGCAGAAGGTGATAGCGGGTGGCGGCTTCGACAGCACGCGCACGCAGATCGAACAGCGTCCGCTGCGCTTGGGCCAGCGACAAATAAGAGAATCGGCCTTGCTCAAAGCCGCGACGAGTTGTTGTCAGGGCGCTTTCAGCCATAGGCAGCATTCGTGCGCGTAACGATTCAGCCTCTGTTCGCGCGTGCGTGAGTTCTTGATACTTGTCGAACAGGGTCTGGTGGCGCTCGAAGCGTTCGGCGTCACGCCGCGCTTCCAGCGCAGCAAGCTCCGCATTTGCCTGGGACACCGCGTATCCAGAGCGCGTCGGGCTACCCAACGGCACCGAGATCGACATCACCACGCCGTGATCCTTGAAGGCTTCCAAACGTCGCACGCCCAAGCTGACGTCAATGTTGGGTTTGGCTTCGGCCTCCGCGAGCCGGCGCCGGGCGCCGATGGTGTCGGCCCGCAAGCGCGAAGCCCACAGTTCCGGCGTCATAGGCAAACGGGTAGCCAACGTCTCGAATGGCGCCACGGTCGGCAAGGTTTGGAGGTCGCCGACGACTTCGCCGAAGTCGGGGGTCATTGCCCCCCAGCTCGCGGCCAAAGTCATCTTGGCGCTCGCCAATTCGAGTTCAGCACTCTCGCGATTGAGCTGCGCCTCAGCGACCGCAATATCGGCGGCCTGCAAATCCGACTCAGGATTGCGAGCGGCTTTTACCCACGCTGCAACCTCTCGACGGGTGCGCTCCGCTTGCTTGATACGCTCCTCGGCATACGTCAATCGCTGTTGCCTAGCGAGCACTTCAATGAAGCGGGCCGTAGTTGAACTGGCCAGGTCGATCCGCGTTTTGGTGGCCTGATGCTCTTGTTCTCTCAGTTCGGCTTGTCCCAGCGTTTGGCGAGCCTCGCGCTTGCCACCGAGTTCTATGACCCGACCGATGCGCAATGTCGTTTCGGCCGAGCGAATACCTCGCAGGTTGCCGTTCCCGGCGACGTTCTCTACCTCGCCGCCAATGGTGTAAGGCGGTGGCAGGGCTTCGCGCTGCGTGCGGGCTCGAACGGCCTGGAGTTGCGCCGTTTCGGCGGTAATGGATGGATGGGCGGCCAGCGCGCGGGAGACTGCTTCCTCCAACCGCAGGGGTTCGGCGGCTAGGGCTGCGGACGTACCGCAGGCTCCGACGAACACCAAGACTACTAAGCGGATCAAATTCATGAAAACCCTCACGACGACAACAGATGGCGAGCAAACGATTCCGCGTGACGACTTCCCGCGCACGCCGGAGCGGAATCGCCATAAGACCGATCGTCAATCGGTTTTTTGAGCAAAAAAACACAGCACGCGCGCATATGGACTTACCTCGTCATCACAGTGATGAGAGATTCGGTCACAGAATGCAGCCATCCTGTAGATAGGCTGCAAAACGCCAGAACAAGAATGCCTAGCATCGGCCCCAAGTATGAGACAGACGAGTGCTTGGGCGACAGCAACGCCTCGACACGCTCAGGGATAAAATCGGAAAAGAACGCCATCGCCAATGGCACCTGTTCCTTGGCGTGTTGCCGAAATATCTTCTCCACTGCAACGATGGTCTCGGCCACGGCGACAGGGCATCCCACTTCGTTTGCAGCAGCGAAATCACAACGCTGTTCCAAGGCGAGTTCCAGATCGCGCAACAGCCGGCGACGAGTGCCCGGCAACTGGATGCTCGACAAGACGACAGCGATCAGGCGATGCAGCACATCTCGATTGGCGATATGAGCCTGTTCGTGCGCCAGCACCACGCGCAATTGCGTTGGGTCGAGTCGCCGCATCAACGAGGTTGAAAGCAGGATGTGGCCATTCCCGACGCCACAAGCCAGCGCCATAGGCTGATCGACATCAAGCACGCGAAGTTTGTCTGGATGCCCCGGACGCCAGCTCAGGCGCACCATCGAGGCAAGGGTTCGACGAGCACGCCAAAGGCCAACTGCGGCCCGTAAAGCCAGCCAAACCGCGTATCCCGCCAACAATGCCAATGCTCCCCATAGCCAGGCACTTTGCCCATTGCCGCTCGGGTGCCAAACGCACAGGTGCAGCAGCGTGTCAGCGTGCGCAGAGCAGGCAGCGGCAAATCTGGCCGAATCATCAAACATCGACGGCATGGCTATGGTCATGGCCGTATAGGCAATACCCGCCAATGCGGGTGTTACCAGCATCCACCAAGACACTCTTGCTCGCTGATAGGGGGTCTTTCCCGACAGCGCACGGCGTAATGGGCGCTCGCAGGCTCCAATCAGCAGGGTAAGCGTTACTGCCAGCACGAAGCCGGATAGCAATGCGAACTGAAGTAGTGGGCCATAACTCGTCATCACGGCTGATCCAATTCAGCGCGACGACGGGCAATCAACTCCTCCAGCCTCTTGAGCTGGTCATCATCCGCCCTTGCAGCAAGATCGACAAAGGCGCTCAACAACGCATCCGGCTGCGGGCCTGCGACACGACGCACCGTGGACTCGACCAGCTTCTGGATCAGTTCCCGGCGAGATACTCGTGCCGAGTATTCGTAGGCATGGCTGATCTTTTCGCGCTGGAGCATGGCCTTGCGAAACAGACGTTCTAGCGTGGATTGCACGGTGTTCAAGGAAATCGAGCGAGACTGCCCAATGCGCGCGTACACCGCCTTGGTGTCGGACGGGCCGAAGCGCCAGATGTCTTCGAGCACGGCGATTTCCAGATCGCCAAGTGTTGGTACGCTGTGGTTGGTCAATGTTGTCGGCTCCGAGCTTTGACTCGAACTCAAGAGTATCCACCACAAAAAACCGACCGTCAATCGGTTTATTGTGCGACCCCGTGCCGGACACTGCTATCGTAGGAAGTTAACCAACGGCAGGCCCACGCTGCCGTCCTATCTCCCAGGACACGCCGCCGCCGCGCACCGTAGCGGCAAGCTGCTGGCCCAGCCGCTGCTCGACCACCGGCCGCCACGGCACCAGACTGAACCCCTTGCCGTCATCGAGCATGGCGTAGCGCCCACTGGCGAGCATGACGCTGCGCCGGTAGATACCGGCCACGCGCTGACCGTCACCCGCAGGCCGATGTTCCAAGCCGGTTTCGGCCGCAATGTCCTTGGCGGCCTGCACCAGCTCCCGATTGCGCAACGTGCCCAGCAGGTTGCGCGCGAGGATCACGCGCTGCCCACGCCGCTCGGCCAGCCCCTGTTCGGCCAGGAAGTCGGCGCGCTGCTGCATTGCCTGCTTGGCCTCGCCGCCAAAGCCTAGGTCGCCCAGGCCCGAGCCGCCGCCGATCAACTGCTGGTCAAGCCAGGTGGCCCCGATAACGCGGGCCTGCCGCTCGATGGGCAGGTGCGATTTCAGTTCCACGGCCACGCCGCCCAGGCGCTGCGCGTCGTAGCGGCGGCCCTGTTCGGCCAGGTCGTCCGGCACCTTCCATAGTCCCTCGGCCACGCGCTCCACGATGCCAGCGCGGCGCAGGGCTTCCAGCCGGCGGACGTGGGCCGCGACGACTTCCTGCGGATCGCGGCCCGGTACGGCCTGACCCTGCGCGATGGCGAGGTGATGATCGGTGCGGTACAGGCCACCGCTCGCCAGTGCGGCGATGTTCTTGTCGGCGGCGCGCACGTCGGCCGATCCCTTCACCTCCACCACGGCACCGGCTGGGTAGTTCGCCAGCTCGTCGCGGGCGTTGAGCGCGACGTAGTGGGCCTTGCCATCCACCCCGTCGATGACCAGATAGCCCCGGTCGCGCAGTTCGTCGGCCAGCCCCTTCGCGGCCACGCGGCCGAGGATGGTTCGGCCATCCTCGCCCGGCTCGAACACCGCCAGCTCGCGCGGCTGGCCGCTCATGGCCCGCTGCATGGTGCGGATGATGTCGCCACGCTCGCCCAGGGCGCGCAGGGTCTTTTCGGCGTCGGTATGGACCGCCCAGGTGCCCGGCTGCGTTTCGTCGGCCAGGCCCAGACGCTGCAAGCGTTGCAGCCGGCCGATCAGCAGCAGGCGCTGGCGTTGCAACCTCGGCTCGTTGAGCCGTTCGACATGCACCAGGCCATCGTCGCCCAGCTCGCGCTTGAGCGTGCGATCCAGGCTCGTCCACCGCTCCTGTTCCACCTCGCGCTGCAAGGTCTGCTGGATCTCCAGCTCGGTGCGTGGCCCCAGCCATTCGGTCGCCAGTTCGGCCGCACGATGGCGGAAGCCATCGGCGATGTAGTCGCCCGCGATGATGAGGTCTCTGCCCGTATCGTCGCGCCCGCGCACGACGATGTGCGTGTGCGGGTTGTCGGTGTTCCAGTGGTTGACGGCCACCCAATCAAGGCCCGTGCCCAGGTCGGCCTCCATGCGGCCCATCAGGTGCCGCGTGTAGGTGCGTAGGTCTTCCAGCTCGGCCCCATCCTCGGGCGAGAGGATGAAGCGGAAATGGTGCCGGTCGTCGGTGCAGCGTTCCTTGAAGGCGTCGAGGTCGGCGGCATCGGTCTGCTGCCCGTAGGCTTGGCCCGGCTCGCCATCGCGGCCTACGCCATCGCGCTCGATGTAGCGCAGGTGCTTGGCGAGCGACTGCGGGCTGGCTTGGCGCTGGTTGACCAGTAGCGTCTTGATGGTCACGCGCCGCGACATGGGCGTCAGCTTCGCTCCGGCGAAGCGCGCCGCCGTGTGGCCGCGCCCCAGGCGCGAGCCGGGCCGCTGGCCGTTGCCCCTCCCGGAGCCGCTGGCAGTGCCGGGACGGCGCACCGACGACTTGCCGCTACTGGCCTTGCCTGCCTGCTTGAGCACCTTGGAAACGAAGCTCTGGCCCCGGTTCTTCGGTGCGCTGGGGCGGATGCGGAAATCATCGTCGCGGCGGTCGGTCATGGCTGCGCTCCCTGCAAGCTCTGGCGTGTCCGGTCGTGTGAAGCACGCGGACAGCCCTGCATTGGCGCGGGCCTCGCGCCCCACGCGGCACGGCGGCGAAGCCGCTGCGTGCCGCGCCACCCCCATGTGCAGACTGGCTTTCGACGCGGCCCGGTGCCGCGTCCTTTTGTCTTGCCTTCCGCCTTTGCCCCTCGCTGGCGCTCCGGGCAGCGGCGGCCCGGCGGTGCTGCTGCGCGAGCAGCCAGCGCGCCGGCGAACGCGGCGACGGCCATAGGCCGGGCGCGTTCGAGGCAAGACGCCTGCACGTTGGACGGCTGCGCCGAAGGCAGCGCGAAGTGCGGTGCGAATGCACCCGCACTGCACGCGCGACGACACGGCGACGGCCAGCAGAGCGACACGCCCGATGGCACGACAAGATGCACGGCAACGTGCAGCGAGTCGGCGGCCATCATGGGCGGGATTCCAGCCAGACTGGATGCGCGACCCCGATCACGGCGGATGCGCTGACCGGCCCGAAATACCGGCTGTCGAACGACGCCGGGTTGGTCACACTCAAGAGGAACAGTTCGCCGGATTCGAGGCGGCGGCATTGCTGCCAGGATGGCAGCGGCCGGCCCCAGCGGTCGGCAGGCAGCACGGCGGCCGAAGGCACGCCGTCGATGCGGACGACGCGGCCAGTGCTGCACAACTCCTGCGGCGCGACGGCGCCCACGCGCTTGAGCAGCGGCACGCGCGCCGGCAGGTAGCCGCGCTGCGCGGCCAGCGCGGCGGCGTCTGGCGGCAGCGTGGTCAGGACGATGCTGCCCACGGACAAGGGACGTGGCAGCGAGCCGGTGCCGTGGCCTTGCGGATCGACGCGATACCAGCCGACCGCCACGCTGTCGGACGGGTTGTAGATCAGGCGCGGCAGCGGATGCACGAAGGACGCCCAGGCGAGCGCAGCGAGGCCGCAGGCGGACAGGCCCGCCAACACGAGGCGAGCGCGCAGGCGCGAGCGAGGATGCGGCGGGATGCCGGTTGCGCTGGCAACGGCGGATGGAAGCGTCATGGCAGCGTCCTCCCGGTTAGCCAGGCAGCGTGCCGCTCGGCGGTGTATTCGGGCAGCGGCAGGCGTGCAGCGAGCCGGTTGGCGAGCGTGCGCCAGTACGCGGGCGAGACAGCGGCGGGCGCGATGCCCAGCGCCTCGATGGCGTCGATGCACTCCAGCACCGCGCGCACCTGGTTCTCCCCTTCGGCGTGGAGCAGCAAGCGCGCCCCCGGCTGCACGCCGGGGATGCGCTGCGCTGCATCCAGCGGCGTGCAAGCCTGCATCACCATGAGCTGCCAACGCACAGTGCCGTAGTCGTTGGCCTGCCAGCGGATACGGCACAACATGGCGCCCGGCAGGAACACCGCGCAACGGCGCCAGCGGTCGAGCTGGTGCGTGCGCGCAGGTTCGCCGAAGCGCAGGTAGAGCTTGAAGCGTGGTTCGATGTAGGCAAGCGCCACGCGCGTCAGCGGCGCGCTGGCAGGCTGGCCGGCAAGTGCAGCCGTAGCCGCGCCAGCGGCAGGCGAAGCGGATGCAGTCATGGTGCGTTCTCCCTGCGGTGCTCTGGAAACTCCCGCTCCAACAGGCCACGCAGCAGGTCGGCCACGGTCACGCCTTGCGTGAAGGCCGACACCTTGATGCGTGCCCGCATCGCGGGTGTGATGTCGAGGGTCAGGCGGGCGGTGTAGAGGTCGCCCTTGCCCAGCGCATCGGCATCGCCCTGGCGAATCCACGCCTCGGCGTGTGGATTCGCGGGCGGACGTGCGCCGATGCCGACGCGCTTGACCGTGCGTTTGCTGTTCGGTGGCGGCTTCGCTGTCATGTCGGCCACCGCAACAGTTCATCCACCAGCGCGGTGATTTCGCGGGCGGCGGTGCTGTCGGGCGCCGTTTCGCGTGCAAGCCGGCCAGCGGCTACGCTGTCGGCGAACACGATGCGCTGATGCACTTCCGCGCGCAGCGCAGGAAGTGGCTGGTCGGCGAGCGCCTGGCGCGCTTCGCGCCCGATGATGGTGGTGCTGACGCGCCGATTGATGACGAAGGCCGCGCGCAGCGCGGGCCGAAAGACTTGCGCCTCGCGGATCAGCGCCACCATCTCGGCGCTGGCCCACAGATCGTAGGGGCTGGGCTGCACGGGGATCAGCACGCGCTCGGCCGCCAGCAGCGCGGAGCGCGCCAAGGCGGCGATCCTGGGCGGGCCGTCGATGACGACGTGATCGGCCCGCCTGGCGAGTTCTGGCGCTTCTTGGTGCAGCGTTTCGCGTGCAAGGCCCACGGCGCTGAACAGCCGTGGCAAGCCTTGCTGGCTTCTGCGCTGTGTCCAGTCCAGCGATGAACCCTGCGGGTCGGCGTCCAGCAGGACGACGTGCTGACCGCGCATCGCCAGCTCGCCGGCGATGTGCGTGGCGAGCGTGGTCTTGCCCACGCCGCCTTTCTGGTTGAGCAGAGCGACGATCATGGCGCGGCCCTCCGTGTTGGAAAGCCGGGCTTTTGCTGCTGCGTTTGTGGCCGCGGGGTGGTTGTCCACCGCAGCGGCGTTTCCCTACTAAAAGTTAGAGAAACTAAGTTAGGGAAGTTAGAGGACGCGCAAACCCAGTGCTGGCGCGGGTTTGCGGCCGATCGGCACGCCTGATAGCACGATAGTCCCACGCCTGATAGCACGATACCCCGCACGCCTGATAGCACGACACCATTCACAGGCTTTCCCGGAGTTATCCCCGTGCCGTCTGCGGCACGGGCCGGAACGTCAGCAGTTCCATGCCGTTGTCGGGCATCCGCTCGATGCCCAGGACGTAACCGGGCAGCGACTGCCGCGCGACGAGCGCGCGCAGATCGCAGGCGAAGTCGTAGGGCTTCGCGGTGCTGCCGGACTTCTGGTGCAGATAGCGAAAGTCGAACTGCCAGCCGTATGCCTGCTTGCCGCCGTGCTTGCGCACCAGGCGGTACAGCCACCGCTCGATGCCGCCGGTGAGCCGGAAATACGCCGGGTCGATGGTCAGCACCAGCGCGGCGTCGAGCACGCCGGCAAAGAACCAGTCCGGCAGGATCAGCTCGATGCCCAGCGGCGTGCCGCTGGCATCGGCCAGTTCCTTCCATTCGTTGATCCACGAAAAGCGGTGCAGGCGCCGGCCTGTTGTCTCGCGGATGGACGTGGCCACCGTGGTCGATTGCAGGCGATCCAGCGCGGCCTTGAGGCGCTGGTAGTCGCGCAGCGACTTGCCGCGCCCGATGAAGCGCAGGATCTCGTAGGGCGTCGCGCGCATCAGCCGCGACGGGCGCAGGCCCGCGTCCTTCGCTTCCACGATCTGCGAGGCCGCCCATATCAGCACGTCCGCATCCCAAATCGTGGCGATGCCGTGCTCCTGCGTGCCCTCTACGCGGATCGTCACGTTGCCCGCGCGGAAGTCGATGGGTTTGACCCGCTTGGACTTGCCGAGCGAGAAGAACGGATAGGCCATCAAGTCCTGGCTGTCGCGCGGCGCCATGTCGCCGGGCAAGGCGCGGAACAGGTCGAGCTGTTCGCGCTCCTGCAACGACCGCTGCCGGAACGGCAGCGCGGAGCTGGACATGGTGATGGCCTGCCGCGCGCCGCCGATCAGCGCGCACGGCTGTCGGCCGAGTGGTGCTCGGCGTACTCGGGATCGGAAGTCGTCTCGAAGCTGCGGTCGGCGGCCCAGGCATCGAGGTCGGCCACGGCGTACATGACGCGCCGGCCGAACTTGCGAAAGCGCGGACCACCACCGATCACGCGCTGCTTTTCCAGCGTGCGCGGCGACAGGCGCAGGTATTCGGCGGCTTCGTCGTTGGTGAGATAGCGTTGGGGCTGCGCGGCAGCGGTCGAGACAGTGGCGGCAGGCCGCAAAGGAGCGGGACGCATGGTGTGAACCTCCATAGCTTTCAAAGCTCCGGCCACACAGCGCAACCGGATGGAGGCAGTCTCAGAAAACCAAGCTGTCCTGCTCAGGGCCGTTTTGCGTCGTCCTCAAAACGACCCTTCTCAAGCGGCGGAAGCTGTGCTAGGCGGCGATAGCCGCCGCGCATCAGCGCATCGCCGCGCCGTACCAAGCGGCGTACCTTGGAGCGCAGGCCGCCGTCGCTGTACCAATCGGCTGCGGCATCGCCGCCGAACAAGCCTTCGGCCACCTCGCGCAAGGACGCACCCGCTAGGGTTGCGTCGAGCGCCTGCAAGGTGTGTAGCTCAAGCAGCGCGGCGGGTGCCGGCCTGGGCTTCGCAGAAGCCAGGGCCGCGCCGAGCGCATGGTTGCGCGCAGGTGCGGCGGCGCCGCCGCGGCGGGCATAGGCGACAGCCATCCCGTCTTCCAGGCCGGGCGCCAGCGCGAAGCGCAGGCAATGACCTGGGCTGTGCGCCATCAGCGCCAGCCCTTTGCCGTCATGGAGCAGTTGCTTGTGCCCGGCAATGCGCCAAAACGTGAACGCGGGAGCATACTGCGGCGGATCGGCGTCGGGATAGAGCTGCACCACGGCCACATGGCCGGGCAACCAGGCTGGATGCGCGTCGCGCGCATCCAACGCCGGATCTTCCAGCAGGCGCAAGCCCCAGCGATGCGCCGCCTGCTGCGCGGCTTTCGGCCGGCGATGATGGCGCAGCCAGTCGAGCCGGTAATCGGGGTTTCTGCGCAGATATTCCCAGGCCGTCCCAAGGTCGTCCAAGTGCAGCACGTACAGATACGCGGCAGTCGGATACCAGTGCTCGGCGCTGCGATCGACCATGACGCAACCTCCCTGCGAACAGGACTGGCCGCGACGGAAGAACTACGTGCTACATCGGTGTCATCAGAACGAAATGGGTTAAGGGAATAGTTGGGCTGTCAAGTCCGACTGGCTCCGATGCGTTGCGGTATTCGTCTCAATGCTGCGGCGGCAGCGTCCCTCCCGTGGGACGCCGTACAGGCCAGCCTGCCGCAGTCCGCGTCAGGCATCATGTCCGTTTGGATCAGACTGGCGCGGCTACGCCGCAAGAATCTCGATTGAGACCTGCCCGGTATGACACCAGACTGAAAAAGTCACAGTAGGCTGTGTTCAGTCCGGGATAGCCCCGTCGCGCTCGGCCAGCCGGGTGTATTCCGACAGCGTGCGCGTGGGCCGGAAGTAGCGGTCGCGCATCACGGGCTGCTGATGCGGCCCGACGATGCCAGCCAGCTCGGACAGCTTGACGGTTCCTTGCGCCA
>NZ_QICJ01000024.1 GCF_003201105.1 Dyella sp. AtDHG13
GCAGCTCCACCGGCGGCCACATCACCCTGCAACGCGAACGCCGCCAATGGCGCGTCAACGTGTCCTGGCTCACCGGCGCGGTGAGCGTGGCGGATGCGAGTGCGAAGCGATGAGGCGCATGCGCGGGTTCAGTCTGCTGGAAGTGATTGCGGCGACGCTGCTGCTGGCCATCGCCTTCGCCGCGTTGCTGAAGGTGGCGGGTGGGTCGATCCAGCTCACGCGCAACGCCGACGATCACAGCCAGGCCGCGCTGTGGGCGCGTTCGCTGCTGGACACGGTGGACATCACCACGCCGTTGCAGCCCGGCCATACGGAAGGTCGCTTCGACGCCAACTATCGCTGGCGGCTGGCGGTGACGCCGTGGAGTGCCGCGCCGGCCGGGCAGAACGTGCCGATGCGCGTGATGAAGCTCGACCTGGACGTGATCTGGGGGCCGCGCCTGCACGAGCGTTCCGCGCACTTCAGCACCTTGCGCGTGCTCGGGCCCGTGAAGGCGTCATGAGCGGCAACGCACGCCAGCGCGCGTCGGGTTTCACCTTGCTCGAAGTGCTGGGTGCGCTGGCCTTGTTCGCCATCCTGCTGGTGGGCGTGTATTCGGGCGTGCGCACGGCCACGCACGCGGTGCGCTCGGGCGAGGCGTCGATCGAACGGGTGGACCAGGTGCGCTCGGCCCAGCAGTTCCTGCGTCGCGAGCTGGCGCAGGCGCGCGCGGTGCCGCTGGCGCGCACCGACAAGGGCGACCCGATCTTCTTCAAGGGCGATGCGCACGAGCTGCGTTTCGTCGCGCCCTTGCCGGGCTACCTGGGCCGGCTCGGCCCGCAGCTGCAGCAGCTGAAGCTGGTTTCCAACGGCGATGGCACTTCGCGGCTGGAAGCGAGTTTCGCGCTGATGCCGCCGGACGGTACCGCACCCAAGGCGCTGGGCGATCCGGAAGTACTGGTCGACCACGTGCGCGACGGCAGCTTCAGCTACCGCGCGCCCGACACCGCCGAACGCGCGGGCGATTGGCGCGGCGCCTGGGACGACGTGCGCGCCATGCCGCGCGTCGTGCGCATTGCGCTGCAACTGGACGGCACCACCGCATGGCCGGAACTCGACGCGCCGCTGCGCGTGGATGCGGCGGCGGTACAGGGCCAGCCGGCCGACCTGCTGCAGGGCCTGCAGCGCAGGACCGTGCAATGAGCAACGCGGCGCATCGACAACGTGGCGTGGCCCTGCTCGTGGTGCTGTGGGCGTGCACGCTGCTGGCCATCCTGGTCGGCGGTTACGCGGTGCTTGCGCGCACCGAGGGCTTGCAGGCGCGTTACCAGTTCGCGCAGACGCAGGCCCACTACGCCGCCGAAGCCGGCCTGATGCGCGCCATCTATGCCCTGCAGGATCCCCAAGCGGATCAGCGCTGGATTCCGGACGGGCGCAGCTATCCGTTCGCCTTCGATGGCGCCAAGGTCAGCATCAGCGTGATCAGCGAAACCGGCAAGGTCGATCTCAATGCCGCCTCGCCCGACGTGCTGCAGAACCTGTTCCGCGCGGCGGGCATGTCCGACATGGATGCGCAATCACTGACGCGCAATATCGTCGACTGGCGAAGTTTTTCCTATTCACCACCGGGCACGGTGCCCAACGCCGCCTACGCCAATGCCGGCCTGGACTATGGTCCCCGGCATGGGCCGTTCGGCACCGTGGAGGAGTTGCAGATGGTGCTGGGCATGAATCCGAAGGTGTACCAGGCGGTGGCGTCGCAGGTCACGCTGTGGTCGGGGCGTCCCACGCCCGATCCGAACCTGGCGCCGCCACTGGCCCTGGCCGCGGTGCCCGGCATGACGCCGGCGCAGGCGCAGGCCATCGCCGCGTCCCGTACGGGCGCGCCGCAGCAGCCGGGCCTAGGCGCGATGCAGGGAGTGACGCATAGTATTCGTTCGGAGGCCACGCTGGCTGACGGTACGCGCGCGATCCTGCGTGCGACGGTGCGTTTACAGGGCATACGCCCGGGCGCCTTGCCGTACACCGTGCTGCGTTGGCAGGAGGGAGAGGGCGAATGAGTACGGCACAGCCACAGCCGTTGCAGCTGCAGCTCGACCGCGCGCGTCGCGCATGGCGCGGCTCGCCGTTGCCGCGCTTCTTTGCGTGGTGGGGCGGCGAACTGCGCGCGCTGCTGCCGGCGCGCTGGCGCGAGCGTTTCGGCGGCGGCGCGGCCTGGTATCTGCTGCAGCTGGATGGCGACGACTGGACCTTGCGCAAGGCCGGCAGCACGCAGGTGCTGGCGCGCTGGAGCAGCCAGCTCGATGCGACGGGCCAGCAGGTGGCGCTTACCGACGCCTTGCGCGGCGTGGACGCCGAAGATCTGCGCCTGGCCCTGTGCCTGGACGGCACGAACGTGCTGCGCCCGCGCCTCAACCTGCCCTTGGCCGCGCGCGACAACCTCGCGCAGATCGGCGCCTTCGAGATGGATCGCCAGACGCCGTTCCGCGTCGAACAGGTGCGCTACGACGTGCGCGAAGTACGCGCGCCCGCACCGGCCGGCCGCTTCGCGGCGGAGCTGGTGGTGGTGCCGCGCCATGCGCTGGATCCGGTGCTGGCCAAACTGGCCGCATCCGGTTTGCAGGTGGATGCGGTGGACGTGGCCGCCGGCGCCGATCGCCTGGGCGCGAACCTGCTGCCGGCCGAACTCGCGCCGCGCCGCAAGCATCCGCGGCAGCGCCTGAACCTGGCGCTGGGCGTGGCCGCCATCGTGCTGCTGCTGCTCTCCTTGCTGCAGTTCCTGCACAACCGCGAGAGCGCGCTGGAGCAGATGCGCACCGACGTGGAAGGCATGCGCGCCGACGCGCAGCAGGTCGCCGGACTGCGGCAACAACTGCAGGACAATGCCGGCGCCGCGGGTTTCCTGGCCGAACGCAAGCAGCGCACCGTGTCGGCGCTGGCGGTGCTGCAGGACATCAGCCAGCGGCTGCCGACCACGGCATGGCTGGAACGCCTGAGCATCGACAACAGCGGGCAGGTCGGCTTCCAGGGCCAGAGCCCGCAGGCGGCGCGCCTGGTGGATGCGCTGAAGGGCTCCACTGTCATCACGGATGCGAACTTCCAGGGCACCATCCAGGTCGACCCGGCCACCGGCAAGGAACGCTTCTACATGGTCGCGCAGCTGCGCAAGCCCAGCGAGGCAAAGCCCAAGGCGGCACCCGCGGCGGCGGGGAGCGCGCCATGAAGATGACCGCGCTCAAGCCGCGCGAAAGCCGCATCGCGGCGATCCTGCTGTTGCTGGCGGTGATCGTCGTGGCGTATTTCGCCCTGCTGCACTGGTGGTTCGTGGCACCGCTGCAGGCCATTCATGCCGAGATGGACGACCTGCGCGACACGCATGCGCGCTACGCCGCCGCCATCGCCGAGAAGCCGCAGCTGCAGCAGCGCATCGCGGCGATGGGCGCGGGGCAGGCGGCCAGCCATGCGTTTCTGCCGGAGGACGATCCCAATGCGGCGGCCGCGGGCCTGATGCAGCGCGTGGTCGATGCGGTGGCCGCGCATCCGCAGGGCGGTGCGTGCGACGTCACGCAGAAGATGCCGGTGACCAACCCGCCGGCCGCGCCGGACGAGCCGTACCGCAAGGTGGCGGTGAGCATCAGCCTGCGCTGCGATGTGCAGCCGCTGGCGGAGACCCTGCACGATCTGGAACAAGGCACGCCGTATCTGTTCGTGGACGACCTGAGCATCTACCGCAACCCGGTGGCGGCGTTGCAGCAGGCCACCGCGCCGCTGGAAGTGCAGTTCACCCTATCCGGCTACGTGCGCCAGCCGCGCGCGAGCGGCGACGACGCGCAAGGCGGTGCGCCATGAACGCCGCCGCCCAACGACGCCTGACCCCCTTGCTCGGCGGCGTGGCCGCGCTGTTCGGCGTGCTGCTGCTGGTGCTGCTCGCCGGCGTGGGTCGCGGCGTATCCTGGGGCCCGCCGCGGCCGGCGACGCCGCTGCCGCCGGCGCACGACCAGGGCCTGCCGCCGCCGGTGCCGCTGGCGCAATTCTCGGCCGTGTGGACGCAGCCGCTGTTCAACAACGACCGCAAGCCCACCGTGCACGCTGCGGCCGGCGGCGCCAGCCTGGGCGACATGTCGCTCACCGGCATCATCCTCACGCCGCCGCTGCACATGGCGCTGTTGCGCAACAAGAGCGGCGAGCACGAAGTGCGCGTGCGCGAAGGCGACACGCTGCCCGACGGCAGCTGGCGACTGGTCGAGCTCAAGCCGCGCGCGGCCGTGTTCGAATCGGGCAGTGGCCGCACCGAGCTGGAGCTGCCGGCCGGCGCGCCCATCGACGTGCCCAAGCCCGACGGCAACCCGGCACCGACGCCACCGCCCGCACAGGGCGGCGTGGCCGTGGCGCCGGCGCCGCAGAACGGGCCCATGATCCAGGCGAATCCGGCCAACGTGCCCAACCCCGCCTTGCAATCCCCCAACGGCTCGGACACGCAGGCCGACCGTATCCGCCAGTTGCGGGAAGCCATCCAGAAGCGCCGCGCCCAACAGCAGGCCGCGACACCCGAGGGAGCCCACTAATCCATGTCCATCCAGCGCACCTCGCGGCTCAGCCGCCTCAGTACGCTTACCCTGGCCCTGTGGCTGGCCGGCTGCCAGTCGCTGCCGCCCGCGCACGACGACGGCGCGCTGCAGCGCGAGGCGATGGCCGGCACCGAAAAGCCGGTGCCCGCGCCGCTGAACACGCGCAACGCGCCGGCCGAGCCGGCGGCCGTCACGCCCAAGCCGCAGGTCACCGAAGGCAACGGCCAGTTCGTGCGCGCCACCGGCCTGGCGCAGCCGCGCAAGGCCGCCAGCGGCGATGGCGCGGTGACCTTCAACTTCGAGAACCAGCCGGTGCAGGCCGTGGTGAAGGCCATCCTCGGCGACCTGCTCAAGCAGAACTACACCATCGTGCCGGGCGTGCAGGGCAACGTGTCCTTCTCCACCTCCGAACCGGTGGACAGCAGCCAGGCCATTCCCATCCTGGAAACGCTGCTGTCGTGGACCAACAACGCGCTGGTGATGCGCGACGGCCAATACGTGGTGATGCCGGCCAAGGACGCCGTGGCCGGCAACCTGGTGCCCAGCCTCAACGCCGTGGCGCCGCAAGGCGGCCTGCAGGCGAGGCTGTTCCCGCTGCGCTACATCTCCGCCACCGAGATGCAGAAGCTGCTCAAGCCGTTCGCGCGCAGCGACTCCGTGCTGCTGGCCGACCCGTCGCGCAACCTCATCGTGCTGTCCGGCACGCCCTCGGAACTGGACAACTACCAGCGCACCATCCACACCTTCGACGTGGACTGGCTGCGTGGCATGTCCGTGGGCGTGTTCAGCCTGCAACACGCCAATGTCGGTGAACTCGGCCCGCAGCTCGACCAGATGTTCGGGCCCAAGGGCGACACGCCGCTGGCCGGCATGGTGCGCTTCCTGCCGATCGAACGCACCAACGCCATCGTGGTGATCAGCAGCCAGCCGCAGTACCTGCAGGAAGTGGGCGACTGGATCACCAAGATCGACCGCGGCGGCGGCAACGAACCGGAGCTGTTCGTCTACGACGTGCGCAACATCAAGGCATCGGACCTCGCCCAATACCTGGCGCAGATCTACACCAACGGCGGCAGCGGCGGTGGCGGCAACGCCGGCAAGGTCGGCCCGGGCCTCAACGGCGCCACGCTGGGCGCCAGCGACAATGCCAACGGCAACGCCAGCGGCATGGGCAGCACGGCCGGCAGCTTCGGCAGCCCCAGCGTCAACGGCGTGGGCGGCGGCTTCGGCAACGCGGGCGGCTTCGGCACGGGCGGCACCTCCAGCGGCCTGGGCGGCACCGGCACCACCGGTACCGGCAACAGCTTCGGCAGCAACGGCACATCGGGTGGCGCTGCTGGTGGCCTGTCCTCCTTCGGCAGCAACAACGCCGGCGGCAACGGCAACCAGAACCAGCAATACGTCTCCGAAGACGGCTCCATCCGCATCAGCTCGGTGGATTCCAACAACCAGCTGCTGGTGCGCGCGCGGCCCTCGCAGTGGGCGGAGATCGAGCAGGCAGTGAAGCGGCTGGACAACGTACCGCTGCAGGTGCAGATCGAGATGCGCATTCTCGAGGTGGACCTCACCGGCCAGCTCGAATTTGGCGTGCAGTGGTACCTGCAAGGACTCGCCAACAGCGTGCCCCAGGTCGATGGCAACGGCAACATCACCGGCGCCACCAGCGCGTATCCCGGTGCGCATCGCCAGATCTCGCTGGGCTCCGGCGGCAACCAGTACGGCGGCGAGCCGTTCTTCTATTCTTTCCTGAGCAGCAACGGCAAATTCCAGGTCGCCATTCGAGCGCTGGAAACCAACGGCAACACCAAGACGCTGTCCGCGCCCTCGCTCGTGGTGCTCAACAACCAGGTCGCGCACATCCAGGTCGGCGACCAGATCCCGATCAACCAGACGTCCATCGTCACCGGCCTCAACACCACCGGCTCCACCGCCAGCAGTGTCAGCTACATTCCGACGGGCGTGATCCTGGACGTGCAGCCGCGCGTGAATCCCGGCGGCCTCGTCTACCTCAACGTGCAGCAGCAGGTGAGCGGCACCACCGGCAACGCCAACTCGCAAGGCAACTTCACCATCCAGCAGCGCGCCGTCGGCACGCAGATCGCCGTGCAGAGCGGACAGACGGTGCTGCTGGGCGGTTTGATCCAGCAGCAGGAAGACAACACCGACACCGGCATCCCCGGCCTGAATCGCGTGCCAATCATCGGCCGCCTGTTCGGCACCACCAACCACAGCCGCAACCGCACCGAACTGATCGTGCTGATCACGCCGCGCGTGATCACCAGCAGCGAGGAAGCCAAGCAGGTGACGGACGAGTATCAGCGCAAGTTCGAGTCGCTGGCGCCGTTGCGGGCGAAGGGGGCGGATGGCGCGGGTGCCAGTGGCGGTGGGGCGGCGTCGCATCCGTAAGCTGCCGGTTGTCTCCCTCTCCCCTGCGGGGAGAGGGTTGGGGTGAGGGGCGGGTGCTCGCCTCAGCGTTTCATTCTTTAGCCGTCATCCCGGCGTAGGCCGGACAAGCGCGAAGCGCGCAGAACGCCCGTAGGGGCGAGCGAAGCGAGTCATCGCTTTGCGCTGGGTTGTCGCGTGGAGTTCGGTCGGCACTTTTTAGCGCTGCCGCAACCTTGCCGCCTACGCGGCGAGCGTTCCGACCTCCTGCCGGAGGCCGGGTCACTTTCTCTTGCTTGCCCAAGAGAAAGTAACCAAAGAGAAGGGCCCCCCGGAATCGGCGCCTATCGGGCTGAAGCCCGATAGGTACGCGGACGGGTTGCGGGGTTTGTCGACAGGGCATCCTGCCCTGACGACAAACTGGCTCGCATCCTTGCGAGCCACCCTGCGGGCTATTCCTCCACCCGCCTGCCGCCTCATACGGGGACCCGGAAGATCAAGAGCACGAGCCGTCGAGGCAGGCGCGGAGCGCCTGTCCTAGGCTTGTTCAAAATCTCCGGAGCGACCCCGGTTCCCTCACCGTCATCCCCGCGAAAGCGGGGATCCAGTGTCTTTGAGCCTTCTCGCAGCGAATAAAGTCGCTGGATCCCCGCTTTCGCGGGGATGACGGTGAGGCGAAATGTGCATACACGCGAGATTTGAATCGGCTCCAAAGGCAGGAGTGAGGTGCCGTGTTGGAACGTGCTGAGGAAGCTGAGCAGCGCGCTACGGGAATGGCTTGCCGCAAGGCGGCGAGTTCTCCAAAACGGTCGGGAAGCGTAGCGTCCTCTTTACCCAACCTCTGCGGTCGGGAAGCGTAGCGCATGCTGCTTTAAGCCCTCTGCGCCACGGCGCGTTGCGAAGCGCTCCTAAGTATCCGCTGTGTAGCGGCGAAGGTTGCCAAGTCACAACGTACCTCGCGCGTTCGGGCTTATCCCTTCGTAATGCTACGGGCGTTGGCTCTGAAGGCCATTTTCTTTGGGTTACTTTTCTTTTGGGCCAGCAAAAGAAAAGTGACTCGAGCGTCGGCAGACGATCGAAACGCCCGCCGCGTAGGCGGCCAGGTCGAGGGAACGCACGGAGGCGCCCATCACCGCAACGCGACAACCAAAAGCAAAGTCACTGGATGACCAGCCCTTAGGCTGTTGAAAAGCGCCTCCTGCCCTTGCCCCCTTTTGTTGGGTTCGCAGGAATGACGGGCGAAACACTGAGGCAGTGAGGTGAGCGCCAAACCCACCACCACCAAAAAGCGGGAATGCCCGCATAAAGTTGGCCATGCCCCAACCCATTCCCCAGCGGGAAAGAGGAAACCACGCTGAACCCCGTCACCACCGACACCCCCAATCCCCGCCCGCTATCATCCACACGATGAGCACGCCCACATCCTTCCCCATCACCCCTCTGCTACCCGAGATCAGCGCCTCTCTCGCTGCACTCCCGCGCCTGGTGCTCGAAGCCCCGCCGGGCGCGGGCAAGACCACCCAGGTTCCGTTGGCGTTGCTCGACCAGGCGTGGCTAGCGGGTGCGAAGATCCTGATGCTGGAACCGCGCCGCATCGCTGCGCGTGCCGCCGCGCAGTTCATGGCGAAGCAGTTGGGGGAGGAAGTCGGCCAGTCCGTCGGTTATCGCATTCGCTTCGAGTCGAAGGTGGGTGCAGCCACGCGCATCGAAGTGGTGACGGAAGGCATTCTTACCCGATTGATCCAGGACGATCCGGAACTCACCGGTATCGGCGCGATCCTGTTCGACGAATTCCACGAGCGCCATCTCGCCGGCGATCTGGGCGCGGCGCTGGCGCTGGATGTGCAGGGTACGCTGCGGCAGGAGCTGCGCATCGTGGTGATGTCGGCCACGCTCGATGGCGAGCGCATCGCGCAGTGGCTGGATGCGCCGCGCATCAGCAGTCCGGGGCGCAGTTTTCCGGTGCGCATCGAGTATCCCGCGGCGCGTGCGCAGGAAACGACGGAGCACCATCTGGCGCGTGTGGTGCGACAGGCGCTGGATGAAAACGGAGGCGACGTGCTCGCCTTCCTGCCGGGACGACGCGAGATTGCGCGCACACAGGCCATGCTCGAAGCCTCGCTGGACGAGAACATCGACATCGTGGCGCTGCATGGTGAGCTCTCCATGGCGGAGCAGCAGGCGGCCTTGAGTCCGGCGGAGCCCGGCACGCGCCGCGTTGTGCTGGCTACCAACGTGGCCGAGTCCAGCGTCACGCTGCCGGGCATTCGCGCCGTGGTGGACAGCGGCCTGGCGCGCGAGCCGCGCTTCGATCCCAACTCGGGTTTTACGCGGCTGGAAACGGTGAACATCTCGCAGGCATCGGCGGATCAGCGCGCCGGTCGCGCGGGCCGCGTGACGGAGGGCACGGCGTATCGCTTGTGGCCGCAGAGCAAGCGGTTGGATGTATCGCGCACGGCAGAAATCGCGCAGGCGGAACTGTCGGGCCTTGCCTTGGAGCTTGCCGCGTGGGGCGTCACCGCGGGCAGAGGCAATGACCTGCCGTGGCTGGATGCGCCGCCTTCCGGTGCACTGGCGCAGGCGCGCGAGCTGCTGGTGCAGCTTGGTGCGCTGACGGCCGATGGACGTATCACCGCGCTGGGACGCGAGATGCTGGAACTCGGTGCCACGCCACGCCTGGGGGCGGCGGCGCTGCGCGCGGAGCCCGAGCTGCGTGCCCTGGTCGCGGACCTGCTCGCCCTGATGGAAGCGCGCTCGCCGTTGCGTGGCGAGCAGGCGCGCACCGACGATTTCCGCGCACGCGTGAGCGCGCTGCACGTATGGCGCGATCGCCACACTGCCGGTGCGCGCGGCGGCGCGGATGGCGGTGCGCTGGCGGCGATCGAGCAGGCCAGTAAGGGCTGGCGCCGTCGGCTGGATGTCCGCTCCGCGGCGAGCGGCGTGCCCGACAGTCATGCCGTCGGCGATCTGCTGTTGCACGCCTTTCCCGATCGCGTGGCCCGACGCGATGACAACAATCCGCTGCGCTACACGCTTGCCAATGGCCGCGGCGCGCGGCTGCACGAAAGCACGGCGCTGCACGGCGAACCGTGGCTGGTGGCGCTGGATGTGCGGTTCGATGCGCGCGATAGCCTGATTCTTGCCGCGGCACCCATCGATCCGCGCGTGCTGGAACGCGACTATCCCGCCCAGTTCAAGCGCGAACGCGCCCTGCGTTGGAACGATGAGCGCAATGCAGTGGAAGCCTTCGACGAACATCGTTTCGGCGGCATCGTACTGGAGCGCCGCAGCGTGCCGGTGAAAGCGGAAGACGCGCTGCCGGCCTTGCTGGCAGCGGTTCGCGCCAAGGGCATCGATGTCCTGCCGTGGAGCGAGAACGCGCGCCGACTGCGCGCGCGCATGCAGGCCTTGCGCGGCTGGATGCCGGAACTCGGGCTGCCCGATGTCTCCGACGCCGCCCTGCTGGCATCGATGGAAAACTGGCTGGCGCCGTATCTGGACGGCAAGCGCCGGCTGGACGCGCTGAGCGCGGAGGAACTCTCGCAGGCGCTGGGTTCGCTGTTCGACTACGAACAACGCCGCCAGCTCGATGCGCAGGTGCCGGAAAGCCTCACCGTGCCCAGCGGCATGTCGCGACGGCTGGAATACGCCGAAGGCGAACCGCCCGTGCTGGCGGTGAAACTGCAGGAACTGTTTGGCCTGGCCGATACGCCGCGCGTCGCCAACGGGCGCGTGCCGGTGACGCTGCACCTGCTTTCGCCCGCGGGTCGACCCATCCAGGTGACGCAGGACCTCAAGGGTTTCTGGGAGCGCACCTATCCCGAGGTGAAGAAGGAACTGAAGGGACGCTACCCGCGCCATCCGTGGCCGGATGATCCGTGGACGGCGGTGCCCACGCATCGCGCCAAGCCGCGTGGCACGTAAGTGAAAAAAGACCGCCGACCTTGCGGTGCGGCGGCCCCAGGGGAAGGTGTGTGGTGGTGCTTGGGCATTCGTTCGCATGCTCAAGCAACCCCATGAGGCTTGTGCCCCCTCACCGTCATCCCCGCGAAGGCAGGGATCCAGTGACTTTGAAGCGCACGGCTAGAACGAAAGACGCTGGATGACTCGCTTCGCTCGCCCTACGGGCCGCCCTGCGGGCGTTCTACGCGCTTCGCGCTTGTCCCGCCTTCGCGGGGATGACGGTGAGGGGGATGGAGCGACAGGATGGTTGAATGTCCACGCCTGGGTTGCCGAAGCCTCAGCGCCCAATATCCCGCAACCGCTTCCCACCCATCAGATTGCGCTCGATCTGCTCCAGCGTCACGCCCTTGGTTTCCGGCGCCAACCAGTACGTGAGCACGATGAACACCGCATTGAGCGCGGCGTAGAGCCAGAACGTGTTGGCGTTACCGATGCCGTTGAGCAGGGTGAGGAAGGTGATGCCGACCATGAGCGCATCGGCGCCGGCGGCCAGCGCGGCAAACGCCTCGGTAGGCGTGGCGACGCCGGGCACGCAGTACAGTCCCGCCTGTTTGGCGGCGCCGATCACGTGGACGTCGCCGCCCGCGGGCAATTGGCGAACGCCGTGCCCAAGCGCGCGCTTTTCCAGCACGCGACTCTCGCCGTCATAGCGGTACGCACGCAGGTGCGTGCTGCCCCAGTCGAGCCCGATAAGGCCGGTGCTCACGTGCTCGCCTTCCGGCGGCCGCCGCGGGCACGCGTGCGCTGCAGGTTTTCGTGCGAGTCGGCGACCATCGCGAGCATGGTCTTGCGCGCCGCTTCCGGCTGCTGGCGCTTGATCGCCTCGAATACCTTGTGGTGATAAGGCAGCGAATAGCGGAAATCGGTGGCGCTGCGCGCGGACAGGGTGAAGAACGTGCCCAGCGCGGTCTCGATCACCGAGAACAGCGACTGCATCAGTTCGTTGCCGGTGGCCTGCAGCACGGCGTCGTGGAAGGCGA
>NZ_QICJ01000025.1 GCF_003201105.1 Dyella sp. AtDHG13
GTGCCGCATCTGGCCTACGAGGAACGGCAGGCGTTCCAGAACGCCCCGCGCCACCGCCGTGAGCCGACCAGCCGCGAGGCCCGCCGCATCGCCTCGCTGGAAAGCCGCCTCGAAAAGATCGACGCCGAGCTGGAAGAAGCCTGCGACGCCGAGGACGAGGCCAAGGCCGAGAAACTGGAACAGCGGCGCGATCAGGTGGTCGGCGAACTACAAGACGCGGAGGACGCCTTGCAAGGTTACGCTCCCGAGGTGCGCGAGGTGGCCGGTGCCATCGTCACCATCGACCGCAACGGCGAGGCCGTTATTCATCGCGGCCTGCTGCGCGAAGCCGAGGCCAAGGCGCTGCGCACGCTGGAAAAGCTGCGGCGCGGTTTCGGCAACACCGAAGGCGAAGCCGCCAACGACGAGCACGAGGACGCCGACGACGCACCCAAGGCCGCGAGCCTGTCCGATCGGCTGGCGCAGCGGTTGAGTGCCCACCGCACGGCGGCGCTGCAAATCGAAGTCGCGCGGCATCCGCACGTCGCGCTGGCCGCGCTGGTGCATGGCATGGTGCAGACTGTCTTGCAGCCCGACGCCTACGGCGATGGCCTGCCGCTCGGCGTGCGCCTCACGGTGCAAGACCGGCTGGAAGGCATGGCCCCGGACTGGCCGGAATCGCCCGCTGCCGTGGCGCTGCGCGAACTGCAACAGGTGGCAGGTGAAGCCTTGCCGGAGGACAGCGCCGAACTGTTCGCCGCGCTGCTGGCGAAGTCGCAAGATGAACTGGTGCGGCTGCTGGCCGTGTGCGTGGCTTCCACGGTGGACGTGGTGACGCCCCGCGCCACGGTGCAGCAACCCGGCGAGGAACTGGCGCAGGCCGTGGGCCTCGACATGGCCGCATGGTGGAAGCCGACCGCAGAAGGCTACTTCAAGCACGTTTCCAAGGCCGTGATTCTGGATGCCGTGGGCGAGTACGCACCCGAGCAGGCCAACCGGCTGGCGAAGTTGAAGAAGGCCGACATTGCCAGCGAAGCCGAGCGGCTGGCCGATGGCACGGGCTGGATGCCCGCCATCTTCGAGGCCGCAGGCCCGCAGGACGCCGCGCAAGAGGCAGGCCCGGAGCAGAACGCCCCGGAGGATGCCGAGGCAATAGCGGATGAACCCGCCGAGGCGCTGGCCGCTTGACCCGCGCCGAAGGCAAGCGCCCCGGCCTCGACCGGGGCGCTTCGCTGGAAGGAGAAGCCCCATGACCCGCACCACCATTAGCCGCCCGCGCATGGCGGCGATCTACGCCGCTGGCACGGTACGCGCCCGCCGTTGGAACGGCGATGGCGACGTGCGCGGCTACCGCCCGCCCTCGGGCTGGACGGCCTGCGCCGACCTCACCGACATTCACCCCATCACGGGCCGCGCCTTGCCGCGTGCCGTGTGGTGGCTCATCGAGACGAAGGAATAACCGCGATCAGCACCGCGCCCAGGCCGTTCCGTCCTGGGCGCGGTGGACGCAAAAATCCGGGCGCGGCAGTGGCCGCGCCCGGTGTTCAAGGCCACCAGCCGAATCGGCACGCCGCCGCCCTCGCGGCAGCTCAGACGGCGGCGTTGACGTGACCGGGCTTCCCGCCCGGTAATGGCAGGCCCGTATGGGCCTGCAAGCCGTAGCGCCCGCCGTGCGCGGGAATCACCAGCGGTTTTCGGCTTGCCGCGTGCATACCTCGCAGCGTAGGGCCGCGCCCATTTCATCAGAGGCATGTCCGCGTTTCCTGCTTAGAAATCTGGAACGGCCTGGGCGTGTCGGCGCATAGCGCCGCCGGGCTTTCGGGCTACGCCCCGTGCCGTCTTTGCCGTCACGGCCATTCGGCTTCAATCCCTTGTATCTTTGAAGTGCGTGTTCGGCAATGCCGTCACGCCCGGACCTGCCAGGGTTCGGGGTTGGCCGCAGCATGTAGCCCGTCATCCCTCGGTGCCACTTGAGCCCGTGCGTGAGTCCTGGGCGCATGCTCGCGCCCGATCTCTGAAAGCCCGAACAGTTGCGTGAACGCCGTTCGCATTTGCAAGGAAGGGACGCGGAGATCATGGCCAATCAAGTTGCAGTCGGTATCGACATCTCCAAGAAGACCATGGATGTAGCCATCGGGCACGAGCAGTCCACGGCCATATTCAGTAACGATGGTGCTGGGCACCAAGCGCTGATCGCAGCGTTGAAGAACCATCCGGTCTCGCTGATCGTGATGGAGGCGACTGGACAGTACCAACTGGCCTGTGCTTGCGCTCTACAAGCTGCGGGATTCGCTGTCATTGTCATCAACCCTCGGCAGGCCCGGGACTTCGCCAAGGCCATGGGGCGATTGGTCAAGACCGACAGCGTGGATGCCAGGATGCTGGCTGAACTGGCGCAGGTGCTGAACCAGCGTCCTGATCGAGATCGCTTCATCAAACCGATGCCAGACCAGGTACAACAACACCTGCATGCACTGGTGCTTCGACGGCGGCAGTTGGTACGCTTGCTGGTCAGCGAGCGCCAACGCAAACACATGGCGCATCCGGAGGTCGTGCAAGATATTGCGGAACTGATGGATATGCTCGCGACGCAGCTTGAGGCGCTGGATCGAAGGATTGCGGAGCATCTGGCTCAATACCAGTCCGATCTGGCCACATTGCTCAAGAGTGTCAAGGGAGTTGGCCCGGCGACGGCTGCGACGCTGATTTCCGAGCTGCCGGAGCTTGGCCAGCTCAAGGCCAAGCAGATCTGCGCGCTGGTAGGTGTCGCACCGATGAACCGGGACTCAGGCCAGGCTCGCGGTAAACGCATCATTTGCGGCGGGAGGGCTACGGTCAGGAGCGCGTTATACATGGCCGCCATCGTTGCCATGCGGCACAACGCCGTGATACGGCGTTGCTATGAGCGCCTGCTGGCGGCTGGCAAGCCGAAGAAGGTTGCCATCGTGGCCTGCATGCGCAAGCTGCTGATCATCATGAATGCCATGGTCAAAACCGGGCGGCCATGGAATGACCAGCCTGCTCCGGCGTGACTTTCTATATGGTGGGCGGTAGTCACCATGCCCGGCCTGCGCACTGCGCCGACTGGCTTCAGATACCGATCGCCATGACCCAGCCCGCCAGCCCGGCCAGCAGCACCACGAGCGCTGGAGGCACGCGACCCACCGTCAGTAGCCCGAACGCAAGCAGCGCCAGCCCAAAATCCGCCTTGCCGTGGATGGCGCTGGTCCACATAGGGTCGTACAGGGCCGACACCAGAATGCCGACCACGCCAGCATTGATGCCTGCCATGGCCGTCTGGATACCCGCGCGGTGGCGTAGCCCTTCCCAGAACGGCAGCGCGCCGACCAGCATGAAGAAGGCCGGGAGGAAAATGATGCCCAGCAGGGCCAGCCCGCCGATCCAGCCATGCAGCGGCCCGTGGGCGACCGCGCCGAGATAGGCCGAGAACGTGAACAGCGGTCCCGGCACTGCCTGCGCCGCGCCGTAGCCGGCGAGGAAGTCAGCGTTGCTGACCATGCCACTGGGCACCACGGTGGCCTGCAGCAGCGGCAGCACGACGTGCCCACCGCCAAAGACCAGCGCACCAGAGCGGTACACCCCTTCCAGCAGCGCGACCGTGGACGAGCCCGTGGCAGCGGCCCACAGGGGCAGCCCGACGAGTGGCACTGCGAACAGCAGCAGCGCCACGATGCCCAGCTTGCGCGAAACCGGGTAGCTGTGGGCCTGGCCGCCGCCAGGTTGCGCGATCTTCAATCTCCACCAGCCCAGGAATCCCGCCGCCGCGATGGCGGCAAGCTGTCCCGCGGCTGAGGGCATGATCATGGTCAGCAGTGCCGCCAGAATGGCCAGGGCGGCACGGGGCCGGTCAGGACACAACGACTTGGCCATGCCCCATACGGCCTGCGCCACGATGGCCACGGCTACCACCTTGAGCCCATGGATCCAGCCGGACTGGGCCAGCCCGTGGTACTCGGCGATGCCAAAGGCGAACAGGATCAGCGCAATCGCCGACGGCAAGGTAAACCCCGCCCAGGCCGCCAGCAGCCCCAACCAGCCCGCGCGGCCCAGCCCCAGCGCCATGCCCACCTGGCTGCTGGCCGGCCCTGGCAGGAACTGGCACAGGGCGACCAGATCGGAATAGCTGCGGTCGTCCAGCCAGCGGCGGCGCTCGACAAACTCCGAGCGGAAATAGCCCAGATGCGCGATCGGTCCACCGAAGGAGGTCAGTCCCAGTTTGAGGAAGGCGCCGAAGACTTCGACGGGTGAGCCACGTGCGGCTGCGGCCTCATGCTGCAAGGTGTTGGTGGAATCTGTCATCTGTGCATCGCCTCCCCGGTGAATTCTCGGATGCGTTCCTTGGCCAGCGCCAAGCCTTCATTGCCCTTGGGTGTAATCGTGTAGAGCTTGCGCACGGTGCGCCCCTCACGCTCTTGGCGGGAGACGAGGTATCCGTCGCGCTCCATCTTGTGCAGCATTGGGTACAGCGTTCCAGGAGACAGGCGGTAGCCGTGGTGGGCTAACTCGTCGATCATCCATTGCCCATAGATCTCCTGCTCGGCCGCGTGGTGCAGCACATGCAGGCGGATCAGCCCTGACAGCAGGTCGTGGTGCTCCATGGCGCGGGGTGTTGGTTGCTCTTTCATATCGAATAACGATAACGAAAGTCGATATTATCACGGCACGCAGATGCCCCGAAGAGGCGCGCCTCTTCGGGCGCGCTTGGGAGGCTTGACTTTCAAGACAGTTGCTCACGCCTTCGCGCCTGCGGCGCTGCGCGCTTCGCTTGCCTCCAGGGGAAAGCCCTGCGAGCTATCCCCGCCGCGCGATGCTTGGCGCCCCTCGATGCTGCCGAACCGGCTGCGCCGGATCGGCCCGCCCAACGTCCCGCCGCGATGGACGGGACGCTGGCGAACACGCTGGCGCTTGCTGCGGCAGGTTGTGCAGGTGCGTGCCGTCCTCAACGCTGGCGGTTCCTGCCCATCACGTCACGAAGGACGGTTCACGGACAACCCGCCCGGTATCGCTATGGAGCTTCCACGCCACGCCTCAAGACCGGCGCCGCAAGGTATGGCGGGGGCGTTCTCGCCTGTCGTTGCGGGGTTGACCTGGCCCGCGTCAGCGGGCGAGCCGGAGAAGCCTTCGGGCGGGGATGCCGAGTCGGCCCCATCTCCTTTCGGAGCGGTTCGGCCCAAGGCGTCCTTGTCTCGTTGTGAATCCTGGCGGGGGCGCGGCTGCGCCTCGGGCTTCATGGCTGCAACCGTCCGGCGAAAACAATTTCCCCGCCGCTGCGCGGCTTCCTCGCGCAGCAAATTCTTTTCGCCTCCCGGCTCTCCACTGCGTTTCGACCGCAAGCGGTGCAGCCAGCCCGTCCCCCGCCGGCCGGATCACAACAAGGACGCGATGGGCGCGAACCTTGTTCAACCGAAAGGAGAAATCATCATGGCCAACATCGGCACCTTCACCGCAGACAAAGACGGCTTCACCGGCACGCTGCGCACCCTGACGCTCAACGTCAAGGTCAAGCTGGTTCCCAACGACAAGGGCAGCAGCGAGAACGCCCCCGACTTCCGCCTCCAGGCCGCCGGCCACGACATCGGCGCGGCGTGGAACAAGACCAGCGAGGCCGGGCGGGAATACAAGTCCGTGACCCTCGACGATCCTTCGTTCCCGGCTCCGGTCTATGCCCGCCTGATCGAAGGCGAGGACGGTACGCACGACCTGATCTGGTCGCGCAGCAAGCCCCAGGCGGCGTGACCGCCGCAGCGCCCCGCCCATCGCGGCGGGGCGCTGTGCTGCTGTTCGCAGCACATCACCACGTCACGCGCGCGGCTTCGCCGCGCCGCGCTCCTTCAGCACCGCCTCCAGCTCCCGGCGCACCTGCGCCAGCAGCTCGTCGGCCTTGTGCGGGCTGTCGCCCGCGTAGGCCAGCGTCAGCAGCGTGAGCGGGTGGATCTCCATCACCTCGCACAGCTCGGCCAGCTTAT
>NZ_QICJ01000026.1 GCF_003201105.1 Dyella sp. AtDHG13
CGGAAACGGTCAGCAAGTGATTGAGATCTTTGACAGTGTGCGCAGGTGACTTGTGTGGGCGCCTTGCGGTGGATGACTGAATGTCAAACATATGCAAGCGTCTAACCTAAGAGTCAATTCAAAAGCTTGACGTTTACGGTTAGGACAACGCTTCAGAAAGATAGATCAACTTCGGTTGGTCGAAAACTTAAGTGAAGAGTTTGATCCTGGCTCAGATTGAACGCTGGCGGCATGCCTAACACATGCAAGTCGAACGGCAGCACAGTAGAGCTTGCTCTATGGGTGGCGAGTGGCGGACGGGTGAGTAATGCATCGGGATCTACCCAAACGTGGGGGATAACGTAGGGAAACTTACGCTAATACCGCATACGTCCTATGGGAGAAAGCGGGGGATCGCAAGACCTCGCGCGGTTGGACGAACCGATGTGCGATTAGCTAGTTGGTAGGGTAAAGGCCTACCAAGGCGACGATCGCTAGCTGGTCTGAGAGGATGATCAGCCACACTGGAACTGAGACACGGTCCAGACTCCTACGGGAGGCAGCAGTGGGGAATATTGGACAATGGGCGCAAGCCTGATCCAGCAATGCCGCGTGTGTGAAGAAGGCCTTCGGGTTGTAAAGCACTTTTATCAGGAGCGAAATGCCATGGGCTAATACCCTATGGAGCTGACGGTACCTGAGGAATAAGCACCGGCTAACTTCGTGCCAGCAGCCGCGGTAATACGAAGGGTGCAAGCGTTAATCGGAATTACTGGGCGTAAAGCGTGCGTAGGCGGTGACTTAAGTCTGCTGTGAAATCCCCGGGCTCAACCTGGGAATGGCAGTGGATACTGGGTCGCTAGAGTGTGATAGAGGATGGTGGAATTCCCGGTGTAGCGGTGAAATGCGTAGAGATCGGGAGGAACATCAGTGGCGAAGGCGGCCATCTGGATCAACACTGACGCTGAGGCACGAAAGCGTGGGGAGCAAACAGGATTAGATACCCTGGTAGTCCACGCCCTAAACGATGCGAACTGGATGTTGGTCTCAACTCGGAGATCAGTGTCGAAGCTAACGCGTTAAGTTCGCCGCCTGGGGAGTACGGTCGCAAGACTGAAACTCAAAGGAATTGACGGGGGCCCGCACAAGCGGTGGAGTATGTGGTTTAATTCGATGCAACGCGAAGAACCTTACCTGGCCTTGACATGTCTGGAATCCTGCAGAGATGCGGGAGTGCCTTCGGGAATCAGAACACAGGTGCTGCATGGCTGTCGTCAGCTCGTGTCGTGAGATGTTGGGTTAAGTCCCGCAACGAGCGCAACCCTTGTCCTTAGTTGCCAGCACGTAATGGTGGGAACTCTAAGGAGACTGCCGGTGACAAACCGGAGGAAGGTGGGGATGACGTCAAGTCATCATGGCCCTTACGGCCAGGGCTACACACGTACTACAATGGTCGGTACAGAGGGTTGCAATACCGCGAGGTGGAGCCAATCCCAGAAAGCCGATCCCAGTCCGGATTGGAGTCTGCAACTCGACTCCATGAAGTCGGAATCGCTAGTAATCGCAGATCAGCTATGCTGCGGTGAATACGTTCCCGGGCCTTGTACACACCGCCCGTCACACCATGGGAGTGAGTTGCTCCAGAAGCCGTTAGTCTAACCGCAAGGGGGACGACGACCACGGAGTGGTTCATGACTGGGGTGAAGTCGTAACAAGGTAGCCGTATCGGAAGGTGCGGCTGGATCACCTCCTTTCGAGAACGACATCTTTCTCCCCGCAAGACGTCCACACAAGACACCTGCTTTATTTCACGCGAAGTTTGCTTCACGCGACCTCCTTGTCGCGAAGAGCAAGACCAGCCATCCCTGGCTGGACTCTTCACGAAACGCCCGCTTCGATGCGAATGCTCGAAGAGTGGGTTGTTCGTGTTGAGGCACATAGGTTCCCGGGTCTGTAGCTCAGGTGGTTAGAGCGCACCCCTGATAAGGGTGAGGCCGGTGGTTCGAGTCCTCCCAGACCCACCACTGAATCACTTGGGGCCATAGCTCAGCTGGGAGAGCACCTGCTTTGCAAGCAGGGGGTCGTCAGTTCGATCCTGACTGGCTCCACCACTTTGGTGGCACGACGTGAAATGAAGGCAGCGCACACATAAAGGTTTAGAAACGAGGCGGCACTGTGGCCGTTCTTGTGTTCTTTGACAAAGTAAACGAGTGACAAGCGTTTTGGTTCGAAACCGAACCGAGATGTGTCGTTGAGGCAATTAAGCGAACGCGTTGTTTGGAAATGTAACTCTGAGGCGACTTGGGGTTATATGGTCAAGCGACCAAGCGTATACGGTGGATGCCTTGGCGGTCAGAGGCGATGAAGGACGTGGCAGCCTGCGAAAAGTGTCGGGGAGCTGGCAACAAGCTTTGATCCGGCAATGTCCGAATGGGGAAACCCACTGCGTAAGCAGTATCCTGCAGTGAATACATAGCTGCTGGAAGCGAACCCGGGGAACTGAAATATCTAAGTACCCGGAGGAAAAGAAATCAACCGAGATTCCGTCAGTAGCGACGAGCGAACGCGGACTAGCCCAAAAGCATCGAGTGTTTTAGTCGAACGGTTTGGAAAAGCCGGCCATAGCGGGTGATAGCCCCGTAGGCGAAAGGGCACACGATGTGAAATTGAGTAAGGCGGGGCACGAGAAACCCTGTCTGAACATGGGGGGACCATCCTCCAAGGCTAAATACTCCTGACCGACCGATAGCGAACAAGTACCGTGAGGGAAAGGCGAAAAGAACCCCGGAGAGGGGAGTGAAATAGACCCTGAAACCGTATACGTACAAGCAGTGGAAGCCCGCAAGGGTGACTGCGTACCTTTTGTATAATGGGTCAGCGACTTACTGTCAGTGGCAAGCTTAACCGTATAGGGGAGGCGAAGGGAAACCGAGTCTGAATAGGGCGCATAGTCTCTGGCAGTAGACCCGAAACCGAGTGATCTATCCTTGGCCAGGTTGAAGGTGCGGTAACACGCACTGGAGGACCGAACCCACATCTGTTGCAATAGATGGGGATGAGCTGAGGATAGGAGTGAAAGGCTAAACAAACTCGGAGATAGCTGGTTCTCCTCGAAAGCTATTTAGGTAGCGCCTCGTATGAATCTTCCTGGGGGTAGAGCACTGTTATGGCTAGCGGGCCATCGCGGCTTAGTAAACCATGGCAAACTCCGAATACCAGGACAGAATGTACGGGAGACACACGGCGGGTGCTAACGTCCGTCGTGAAAAGGGAAACAACCCAGACCCGCAGCTAAGGTCCCAAAGTTAGTGCTAAGTGGAAAACGATGTGGAAAGGCATAGACAGCCAGGAGGTTGGCTTAGAAGCAGCCACCCTTTAAAGAAAGCGTAATAGCTCACTGGTCGAGTCGGTCTGCGCGGAAGATTTAACGGGGCTAAGCACTACACCGAAGCTCGGGGTGCACACTTTGTGTGCGCGGTAGAGGAGCGTTCCGTAAGCCTGTGAAGGTGGATTGAGAAGTCTGCTGGAGGTATCGGAAGTGCGAATGCTGACATGAGTAACGATAATGCGGGTGAAAAGCCCGCACGCCGAAAGCCCAAGGTTTCCTCGCGCAACGTTCATCGGCGCAGGGTGAGTCGGCCCCTAAGGCGAGGCAGAAATGCGTAGTCGATGGGAAGCTGGTTAATATTCCAGCACTTGTCTGTAGTGCGATGTGGGGACGGAGAAAGTTAGGTCTACCGGGCGTTGGTTGTCCCGGGGAAAGGCGGTAGGCATGAGGGTTAGGCAAATCCGGCCCTCTTTATGCCGAGCACCGAGACGAGCCCTTTAGGGCGAAGTGACTGATACTACGCTTCCAGGAAAAGCCACTAAGCTTCAGCTACAGAGAAACCGTACCGTAAACCGACACTGGTAGGCAGGGTGAGAATCCCAAGGCGCTTGAGAGAACTCGGGTGAAGGAACTAGGCAAAATGGCACCGTAACTTCGGGAGAAGGTGCGCCCTCCGACGTGGTCACGTGCGTGACTGAGCGTTAGAGGGTCGCAGTAACCTGGCCGCTGCGACTGTTTATCAAAAACACAGCACTCTGCAAACACGAAAGTGGACGTATAGGGTGTGACGCCTGCCCGGTGCTGGAAGGTTAATTGATGGGGTCAGCCGCAAGGCGAAGCTCTTGATCGAAGCCCCAGTAAACGGCGGCCGTAACTATAACGGTCCTAAGGTAGCGAAATTCCTTGTCGGGTAAGTTCCGACCTGCACGAATGGCGTAACGACAGCGGCGCTGTCTCCACCCGAGACTCAGTGAAATTGAAATCGCTGTGAAGATGCAGCGTTCCCGCGGCAAGACGGAAAGACCCCGTGAACCTTTACTACAGCTTCACACTGAACGTTGAGTTCTTCTGTGTAGGATAGGTGGGAGGCTATGAAACCGAGACGCTAGTTTCGGTGGAGCCATCCTTGAAATACCACCCTGAAGTGCTTGACGTTCTAACCTAGGTCCGTAATCCGGATCAGGGACCGTGTGTGGTGGGTAGTTTGACTGGGGCGGTCTCCTCCCAAAGAGTAACGGAGGAGCACGAAGGTACGCTCAGCGCGGTCGGACATCGCGCACTGTGTGCAAAGGCATAAGCGTGCTTGACTGCGAGATCGACGGATCAAGCAGGTACGAAAGTAGGTCTTAGTGATCCGGTGGTTCTGTATGGAAGGGCCATCGCTCAACGGATAAAAGGTACTCCGGGGATAACAGGCTGATACCGCCCAAGAGTTCATATCGACGGCGGTGTTTGGCACCTCGATGTCGGCTCATCACATCCTGGGGCTGTAGCCGGTCCCAAGGGTATGGCTGTTCGCCATTTAAAGTGGTACGCGAGCTGGGTTCAGAACGTCGTGAGACAGTTCGGTCCCTATCTGTCGTGGGCGTTGGAGATTTGAGAGGGGCTGCTCCTAGTACGAGAGGACCGGAGTGGACGTTCCGCTGGTGTTCGGGTTGTCATGCCCATGGCATTGCCCGGTAGCTACGAACGGAAGCGATAACCGCTGAAAGCATCTAAGCGGGAAGCGCGCCTCAAGATGAGATCTCCCGAGACTTCGAGTCTCCTTAAGGCACCATCAAGACTAGGTGGTTGATAGGCGCGGTGTGGAAGTGCAGCAATGCATTGAGCTTACGCGTACTAATGAGCCGTGCGGCTTGACCATATAACCCCAAGACGCTTCGTGAGACGCTCCATAAGAGCGACGCTCTCAACGAACATCTGGTTCGAATTCACCAAACGCTTGTCACTCGTTTACCCCCTCTGCGGAACTGGCGCATCACTGCGCTGTTCCCACCCTTTCCCTGGCGGCTATAGCGCTGTGGTCCCACCCGATCCCATCCCGAACTCGGAAGTGAAACGCAGCTGCGCCGATGGTAGTGTGAATCCTCATGCAAGAGTAGGTCACCGCCAGGGGCTTTATCCCTCAAACGCCTTCCCTCCAGGGAAGGCGTTTGTCTTTGCGCG
>NZ_QICJ01000027.1 GCF_003201105.1 Dyella sp. AtDHG13
GAATTGGATCACCACGGCTTCGGTCACCGGCAACGTCAGCTCGATGCCGAAGCGCGCCTGGTGCCAGCCAGCCCAGTAGCGCAGGGCGGCCGCGTAGCTGCGGGTTGTGTTGGCCGCGGCCGCCTCAGCCAACAGCTCGCGTACCGCATCGGCCGCTTGCTGCGCCAGTTGTTCCGGCAAGACTAGGCTGGAAGCGGGTGTGGCGAGATCCGTTGAGGTACGTTTATGCTTCATAATATGTAATGTATATTACGATATAGGGCATTTATTAGTGATAATCATCACTTATCGCGAGTACGAAACCAAGCGGGCAGGGCGCCAATCGAGGGAGACCAGCGCATGGCACGTGGCATCACCCAGAACCAGGTCAATGAGGCGGCCGATGCCATCCTGGCCGCGGGTGAAAACCCGACCGTGGAGAAAGTGCGCGCCGCGCTCGGCACGGGCTCGCCCAACACGATCACGCGCATGCTGGATGGGTGGCGCAGCCAGCTTGGGAACCGGTTGCGGGAGCTAAGCGCCCTGCCGGAGGTACCTGATGCGGTGGGGCAGGTGATGATGGAGTTGTGGCGCCTCGCCATCCACCAGGCCGAACGCACCCTCGAGGATCGGTTCGCGATCGAGCGTGCCGCGCTAGATACCGCCCAGACCCAACTTGCCCAGGAACGTGAGGACTGGGAGGCCCGCTTGCAGGCCGCCGAAACTCAAATCGCCCAAGCCAAGGTAGCGCGAGATCTCGCCGAGCACGCTTGCGCCACCCTTGATGGCCAACTGCAGGACAGTCATGCGCTGCGTGCTGACCTGGCGCAGCAACGCGATCGCCTGCAAGACCAGTGTGATGCTCAGTCTGCACACATCCAGATGCTGCGGACCCAACTGGACGAGAATCAGGTCGCTTTGCGGACAGAACGTGAGCGACTGGAGGCGTATATTCGCGCTACCGAAGACCGCGCGCACCTAGAAGTCGATCGCGCACGGCAGGACGCCAAGCAATGGCAACAACGCCACGACACCATCGAGCAGATTCACCGCGAGGTCACGAGCGCGCAGCAGGCGCTACTTGACTCATGCCGCGAGCAATTGCGTGGCGCTGAGCAGGCAGCGGCACGCTACGTAGGTCAGGTAGCGGGGCTGGAGAGGGTGATTGCCAAACAAGCGACAACGCGACGGCACAAGGTCAGCGCCCCCTCTGATAACGCGAGCCATTTGGCACGACAGCGTAAAAAGCGAACATAGAACAAGCAGGAGCGCAGCATGTACGAGCTGGCACCGAACGCATCAGCATTGAATACCACCTTTTGTGGTGAGCTACTGGCTACACCCCGCGACCTCGTAAAGCGTTTCGGACCGCCCAGGCCCCCATCTGGTGATCGGAAGATTTCTGGTTCGTATGTTTTCAGCGATGAAAGCGGCAATGTCGCGGTGCTTTACGACTGGAAGTCCACCTCACTCTACGACGGACGACCAGAATCAAGTCTTCCATCTGTCGAGTCATTCTGGGCATCGGATGAGCAGGAATTATTTTGCCTGGCCGTCCGTGGAAAAGTGAACGTTCCGGCGTTTGCGAAATGGCTCGGAGCGAGAGTGAAGTAAGTAAGCAACCTATAGCAGACACACTCCGCACGGAACTCTTCAGCCAAACGGGACGGAACAGTAAGGCGCAGCAAGCGAAAGAGAGCATCAGGGCAGCACAGCGCGCAGTCCATGGTGACTTCGCGGTGGACAAAGAGGCTGGATCAGTTTGTTACTGGGTCATTTCGGTTCACGATCTTGAGGGCCATCGCGACAAGAACAACTGCCAATTGACTGGCGTTCTGCTTCTTCTGATCGAGTTGGCTTTCCAAATATCTTCCGATGGCGGCGAGCAGCCCATCAAGATAGGCACCCAGCACAGATCGTAATCTTCGATCGCTCCGTTGAAATCATTGATCTTACCGCGCATCCAAATACGGCAAAGTTCGCCATGCCTTGTCGTAGCAAAGCAAGACATTTGCGTCGCTTCGAAGCTAGTGCTCACGGCTACGTCAGCTTGCGCCAAATCACATTAAAGGCGCGTATGCGCACGACAAACGATTAGTCTGGCCCTGGCATTGACGCGAGATCACGACCGCCCTCAGTCAACTGCAGAGTTTTTGCCAGCACTGGCAGCAACTTGGCCGCAGGTTGCTGCACAATTGGTCAGTAACACACTGAGACTTTGTTCGGTGAATTACAGCAGAGTAAAAAACGGTCGAGATGTTATTGATGCACACACAATTGGACGAAGAAGATCGAACTCTTTACTGCCCAGCATGCTGGTTGGGTCAATTGAGTCGCGGTGAACCCATGCACAGGCATCCCAGTTGGGATGTAACGTACTGCACCACTTGTCAGAAGCATGGTGCGTTGCTAGACGCCGATCGTGGTGGCCAGTTCCCCTGGGGCGTCCATGCAATTGCCGCGGAGGCAGCAAAAATGTCCCTTTGTTTGCCGATCGCGTTCCACCGTCCCCGAATAGGGCTGACGACTATGCCTGAGTTCGTATGCATTGAACTTGAGGACGATGTCCGCGCTATTCATCTCGAAGCCACACTGTTGCAAGATGTTCTGGACGTCGCCGCTGACTGGCACCCCAAGCACTTTTCTATTCGGCGGCTAGAGCGTCTTTATCGACTTATCGTTCCCATCCTTTGCGACCAGTTCGGCTGGACCGCACAACACAAAAGGTGTCGACTAGGGGCATTCCCAAAGATGCCAAACTCAGCTCGATATGGAATTAATGTCATGGCCGAGGCCATATTGGCTGTCTGGCTTAACGCCCCCGTTTCTAGGGCCTCGCACAGCCGCTCCATAGCGCTGGCAGAAGTTATTGGTTGGTGGCCAGAAAGCCCTGATTTCGACCACGGATACCACCATGCGGGGCAGGTCTCCTACGACTGGCCAGACCCCAACGGCGTAAAACAGTGTGCTGCTGCGCTTCCGGGTTCCGCACGAGCAACCATTGAGTCTTGGCTCCAGAGCTTGCCTGCGACCAGACCGACGAGTCGGCGACACATAAACCGCGAATATGCCCTCAGTCGAGGTGTCGGGTTATACCGTCACTAAAGTTTGTGTCTTGTTTGGCGAGAAAACATCAATAATTTCAATCACTGGCATAAACATCGGGAAAGCGACAGAAACCAAGATTTCCGACAAGCAGCCTTGCGCCGGCTCTTTCGATAATTTGACATAATATACATTATGCGAAGTCAGAGACCTCCGGAATGGTGGGTCCAGGTGCTGGCTCTGGCGCTCCTTCTGCTCGCCGTTGTTCTCGGCACTTAAACTTCTACCTCCACGGCAGAAACCCTGCGCATTGCATGCCCATGAAGTTCCACATCGCGGAATGCGCGCCGTAAAACTTCTGCACCGAGGAACGAGGTTCCCCAACTAATCTTGTGATCTTCTCTGCTTGGTGTTGCACGCACTGATGTATACCCAACTAGCGCGCTAACACTCCGCCCATGCGCCGAGAAGGACCGTTACCGGCCTTCAGGTTGCACATTGCTGCGACCTCGATCAGATGTTCGCTGACCGGAACTGCAGCAGCGTCGCCGTGCGGAGCGTCCGCCAGCCGAGCCAAGTCTTCTCTGCCCAGTGCCAGCCACTCGGCCACGCGGGTGGGCTGAAACTCCGCATCCAGCCCGAATCCAAGCCAATCCCTCCCGGGCGCACCGGTACCAATGTTCGAGCCGGCGGGATGATTCGCGCTGCCTTGGTCCGTCACGACGTGGAACCTCTTGCGGGGGGCGTGCGTCAAGTCTGCTCTTTCTTGGCTCGCGCCGCTTGCTGTACCCGTCTGGATTGAGCTTTCTTCTTTGGCTTCGGCGGGACTTGTTGGCTCAGGGCCTTCTCCAGGCCCGCCACCTGTCCCGCGTAGCGAGCGATCTCTCGGTCAGCTTCGCGCAGCTGGTCACGCAGCGCTCCAAGCTCTGTTCGGAGGGATGACTCGGTATCCCGATGTGACCGTTCGGCGTTCTCCAGCCGCTGCTGCCATTGTTTGGTTTCTTGGCGCAGCCGATCGACTTCCTGGTGGGCGCGATCCTCGATGTTGCGCACATATGACTCCTGGCGGGCCCGTTCCGCGGCCGCCGTTTGCTGCTGCTCTACTAGCTGCCCGCGCAACCCCTGAAGCTCGGCACTCAGCTGATCGCACTGCACCTGCAGCCGATCCCGTTGCTGGGCGAGGTCAGCGCGAAGCGCGTGGCTGTCCTGCAGCTGCGCATCCAGGGTGGAGCAGGCGTGTTCGGCCAGATCCTTGGCCGCCAGGGTCCGAGCACGCTCGGTCTCCGCGGCCTCCAAGCGGGCAACCCACGTCTGGCGTTCGGCCGTAAGGGTGTTCCGGGCCGTCTCCAGCGCTGCCCGCTCCTCCGCAAAGCGCGCGGCGATCGCCTGGCTCGCGTGCTCGGTGGCCAGCTGCCACAGGCCCATCATTGCCTGCCCCACGGGGAGCGGTAGCTCCGGCAAGGCGCTGAGCTGGCGCAACCGTTCGCCGAGATGATTGCGCCACACGTCGAGCATCCGCGTCACCGTGTTGGGCGAGCCCGTGCCGAGCGCGGCGCGCACTTTCTCCACGGTCGGATTCTCGCCGGCGCCCAGGATGGCGTCGGCGGCGGCGTTGACCTGGTCTTGGGTGATGCCACGTGCCATGCGCTGGTCTCCCTCGATTGGCGCCCTGCCCGCTGGGTTTTCTACTCACGATAAGTGATGATTATCGCTAGTAGACGCCCTATTTCGTAGTATACATTACGACTTATGAAGCATAAACGCGATTTACTCGCCCTCGCGGCACCGGCTGCCGGCCTGGTGTTGCCGGAGCAGCTGGCCCACCAGGCCGCCGATGCGGTGCGCGAACTGCTCGCCGAAGCCGCCGCCGCCAACACCACCCGCAGCTACGCCGCCGCCCTGCGCTACTGGGCCGGCTGGCACCAGGCGCGCTTCGGCGTCGAACTCACGCTTCCGGTGAGCGAGGCCGTGGTGATCCAGTTT
>NZ_QICJ01000028.1 GCF_003201105.1 Dyella sp. AtDHG13
TGGCGCTGGTGGTGTCGGACCCGGCCGATCCGTATCCCTTGCAGGCGATGCAGCTGGCGGCGGGGCGGCCGGTGGCGATGCGCATTGGCTTGCGTTCGGAGATCGATGATCTGATCGAGCGCTATTACGGCTCGGGCCGTTCGGCGATGGGCACCATCGTGGAGAACCTGGACGGCAGCGCGGCGGTGGAGGATGACGTGGAGCATTTGCGCGACCTCGCCTCCGAGGCGCCGGTGATCCGCCTGGTGAATCTGATCTTGCAGCGTGCGGTGGAGCAGCGCGCGTCGGACGTGCATATCGAGCCATTCGAGAACCGGTTGAAGGTGCGTTACCGCATCGATGGCGTGCTGCATGAGGTGGAGGCGCCGCCGTCCAGTTCCACGGCGGCGGTGATCTCGCGCGTGAAGATCATGGCCAAGCTCAACATCGCCGAGCGCCGCCTGCCGCAGGACGGGCGCATCCAACTGCGCGTGCAGGGCAAGGAGCTGGACTTGCGCGTGTCGACGGTGCCGACCAGTTTCGGCGAGTCGGTGGTGATGCGTATCCTGGATCGCGAGTCGGTGGTGTTCGATTTCGCCTCGCTGGGCTTTACCGACCACTTCCAGCAGCGCTTTGTCGATGTGCTGGAACGTCCGCACGGCATTCTGCTGGTCACCGGCCCCACCGGTTCGGGCAAGACCACCACGTTGTACACGGCGCTGTCGAAGATCAACACGCCGGACGTGAAGATCATCACGGTGGAAGATCCGGTGGAGTACCAGATCGAGGGCATCAACCAGATCCAGGTGAAGCCGCAGATCGGGCTGGATTTCGCCGGCGCGCTGCGCTCCATCGTGCGCCAGGATCCGGACGTGATCATGATCGGCGAAATGCGCGACCTGGAAACCTGCCGCATCGCCATCCAGTCGGCGTTGACGGGCCACCTCGTGCTGAGCACCTTGCACACCAACAGCGCGGCGGGCGGCATCACGCGCCTCTTGGACATGGGCGTGGAGGATTACCTGCTCGGCTCCACCGTCAACGGCATCCTCGCGCAGCGCCTGGTGCGCCGCCTCGATCCGGAAACGGCGATCCCGTACGAGGCGTTGCCGGAGGTGATCGAGGAGTTCGAGCTGCACAAGTACACCGACGAGCGGCCGATCCGCCTGTGGAAGCCGGGCAGCAGCGCGGCCAATCCTACGGGTTATCGCGGCCGCCGCGCGATCATGGAATTCCTGGTGATGAGCGACCCGCTGCGCCGCCTGGTGATGCAGCGCGCCGACGCCGGCGAGATCGAACGCGCCGCGCGCGCCGAAGGCATGCGCACCATGTACGAGGACGGCATCGCCAAGGCGGTGGCCGGCGTGACCACGCTGGAGGAGGTGTTGCGTGTTACGCAGGAAGGAGCGTAGGGAATCGGGAATAGGGAATAGGGAATGGGCAAAGCGTGCCCCGCACGCTGGCGGGCGCCTGCTCGTCCTATTCCCTATTCTCCATTCCCTATTCCCGGCCAATGCGAATCGGGAATCGGGAATCGGGAATAGGAAGAGCGGGCGCCTGCACGCTGGCGAGGTTGCGCTCTGCCTATTCCCTATTCTCCATTCCCTATTCCCGGCCAACGCGGAGCGTTGGCAGCCATGACCCAATTCCGCTACCGCGCCGTGAGCGCCACCGGCGACGTCCTGCAAGGCCAGATGGAAGCGGCCAGCGTCGAGGAGGTGGTCAGCCGCCTGCAGGACCAGGGCCACACGCCGCTGGACGCGCGCGCCGCCGACAGCGAAGCCGGCGGCAGTGGACTCGCCGGCTGGTTCAAGCGCGGGCCCTTCACCGGCGATCAGCTGGCGCAGTTCACCCACCAGCTGGCGACCTTGCTGGGCGCGGGGCAGCCGCTGGACCGCGCGCTGGGCATCCTGATGGACCTGCCCGAAGGCGCCAGCGCCAAGCAGCTGATCGAGCGCGTGCGCGATCGCGTGCGCGGCGGCACGCCGCTGTCGCAGGCGCTGGACGACGAACACAGCGTGTTTCCCAAGCTCTACATCAGCCTGGTGCGCGCGGGCGAGGCCGGCGGCTCATTGGAAGACACGCTGCGCCGCCTGGCCGATTACCTGGAACGCTCGCAGCAGTTGCGCGGCAGCATCATCAACGCGCTGATCTATCCCGCCTTCCTGATGGTCGGCGTGCTCGGCTCGCTGTTGCTGCTGCTCGCCTACGTGGTGCCGCAGTTCGTGCCGATCTTCGAAGACATGCAGGTGCCCATCCCGCTGATCACGCAGATCGTGCTCGCCGTGGGCGGCACCCTGCAGGCGTGGTGGTGGGCCATCGCCTTGCTGATCGCGTTGGGCGTGTTCATCGCCCGCGCGCGGCTGCGTGACCCGGCTACGCAACTTCACTGGCACGCACGCCTGCTCACGATGCGCCTGGTTGGCCCGCTGCTGCTGAAAGTGCAGACCGCGCGCATCGCGCGCACGCTCGGCACCTTGCTCAAGAACGGCGTGCCGCTGCTCACCGCACTCGGCATCGCGCGCCAGGTCACCGCCAACAAGGCGCTGGACCAGGCGCTGGCGCAAGCGGCCGAACAGGTGAAGGAAGGCGCCGGCCTCTCCTTCGCGCTCGCCCAGGCCCAGCGCTTCCCGCGGCTCGCCCTGCAGATGGTGCAGGTAGGCGAGGAAGCGGGCCAACTCGACACCATGCTGCTCAAGGTGGCCGACACCTTCGAGCTGGAAAGCCGCCGCGCCATCGACCGCCTGCTCGCCGCGCTGGTGCCCGCGCTGACCATCGTGATGACCGTGCTGGTGGCGATCATCATGGCCGCGATCCTGCTGCCCATGCTCGACCTCACCAGCCACATCCAATAACGCTTTCGACCGACGATGAGGAACCCCATGCGACAAAGGACACTAGGCCGTCACGCGGCGGCACGCGGCTTCACCCTGCTGGAAATGCTGGCGGTGATCGTGCTGATCGGCATCATCGGCGCCGTGGTGGTCACCCAGGTCGGCAAGAACGTCGACAAGGGCAAATACGGCGCCGGCAAGGCGCAGCTCACCACGCTCAGCCAGAAGATCGAAAACTACGCCCTCGACAACGGCACCCCGCCGCAACAACTGCAAGACCTGATGGCCAAGCCCGCCAACGCGCGCAACTGGCAAGGCCCCTACGCGAAAGAGTCCGAACTGAAGGATCCGTGGGGCCATGAATTTGGCTACAAGTATCCGGGCGACCACGGCCCCTTCGACCTGATCTTCTACGGCCAGGACGGCAAACCCGGCGGCGACGGCTACAACGCCGACGTGGGTAATTGGCAGTGATGGAAAGGGAATGGAGATGAAAAGGGAATCGGGAATGGGGCATAGGGAATCGGGAGCGCGCCGAACGCACGGCGCTGCCGGTTCTCTACGTTCTATTCGCCATTCCCGTGAAACGGTGATGGACAAAGAACGGGCAGGGCGCCGAAAGCCCGGCTCTTCCTATTCCCGATTCCCCATTCCCTATTCCCTGCGCGCCGTGCGCGCAAGCGGCTTCACGCTGCTGGAAATGTTGGCGGTCATCCTGCTGATCGGCATCGCGGCCGCCGCCGTCGCCGTCTCCGTCACGCAAGGCCTGGCCAGCGCACGCGTCAGCGCCGCCAGCGGCGAACTCGCCGCCGCGCTGCGCGCCGTGCGCACCCAGGCCATCGTGCACGGCAACGAACACACGTTCGACGTCGACACCCGCGACAACACCTACCGCGCCGATAACGGCCCCGCCGTACGCCTGCCCAGCGGCATGCGCATCGGCATCACCAGCGCCAAGGAAGACCAGGTCAACAGCCACACCGGCCGCATCCGCTTCTTCCCCGACGGCAGCTCCACCGGCGGCCACATCACCCTGCAACGCGAACGCCGCCAATGGCGCGTCAACGTGTCCTGGCTCACCGGCGCGGTGAGCGTGGCGGAT
>NZ_QICJ01000029.1 GCF_003201105.1 Dyella sp. AtDHG13
ATGCTGGCTACCTGCGACGACTCGCTGGAAGGCCTGCGTGACCGCGCCCTGCTCTGCTTCGGCTTCGCCAGCGGCGGGCGCCGGCGCAGCGAGATCGCGGCGGCGGATCTACGCGACCTGCGCAAGGTGGGCGAGGACGGCTACATCTACCGGTTGGAGTATTCGAAGACACAGCAGGCCGGGGTGAGGGTGGATTCGACGCCGGACAAGCCGATCCTGGGGCGCAGCGCCGAGGCGCTAACGGCCTGGCTGGAAGCTTCGGGCATTCGCGAAGGGGCGATCTTTCGGCGGATCTGGAAGGATCGGGTTGGTCCTGCCTTGCTCCCGGGCTCGGTGGCCACGATCGTCAAGCGACGGGCCGCCCTCGCTGGGCTGGAGGGTAACTTTGGGGCGCACAGCCTCAGGTCGGGGTTTGTGACCGAGGCGGGCAAGCAAGGCGTGCCGTTGCCGGCGGTGATGGCCATGACAGAGCACCGTTCCGTCGCGAGCGTGATCGGGTATTTTCAAGCGGGCGCCGCCGAGGAGAATCCGGCAGCTCGCCTCCTTAAATAGCGCCTGCAGAATCCCAAATGGCGACCATCGATGCGGACTGGCAGAAACATGCACCCGCTCACCGTCTGCCTAATCAAACCGGCCGCCGGCCTTCACGCTTCAGCCAAGGATGATCGATGGAAGCGCAAGTGAGGGTTCAATCAAAAGACTGTTGGCCGAGCGCGCAGCGGCGCGCCAGCGGCGGATTTAGAGGGTCCAAATGAACCATAGTCACCAGAGCGCTAACGAATGAGCACGGCGGCGTATGCGCTTCATTTGGCTGCGCTGGACGAAGACGCGTTCGAGGAATGGTTGTGCCTCTACTTCCAGGAGGTCTACGGCCTGGCCTTGCCCCCGCAGCGGAATGGCCGCTCAGGGCAAGCGCAGAACGGCGTGGATGTGATGTTTTGCAACGCCGCCGGCGAATGGGTGGGTGTCCAGGCCAAGGCCTACACCCGCACGCAGCTCACACCCGTGAAGTTTGACAGGGAGGTTCATGCCGCGCACGGATTTCGGCCGCCACTCACACACTACGTCGTGTGCACTCTCAACGACCGCGATACCACGCTCCAGGCGCATGCACGTGCTGCCACGATCCACGCGCTGTCGAACGTTAAAGTGCTCGCCTTGCAAGATTTGGCGGAAGAAGCCTCACGACGCCCGCAGTTAGCCCGATCGCTTCTGCAGTATGCGTCGCCGAGCTACCTGGAAGAGATGCGTCAGCTGCTCGCGGGCACAGCCACGCCCAACGTGGCGGCTACAGCACCAGATGCAGGGACTGTCATCGCCGATGTTGCGCTGCGCGCGATAGACGCATGGACGGATGCCGGAAATCCCGAGCGCACACTTGAGGAACTATCGCAGTATGCGGGAGCCGCGGATACAACTGAGCGGCTGCTAGTAGAAGTTCGAGCCCGCTTTGCGCTGGGGCAGTTTGAGATCGTTCTCGAGATCGTTCGAAGAGAACTTCAGCTCTCGTTGCCGAGCGCTTCGGTGATCGCATTCGGCGCGCATGCGGCCCAGCTCCGTGGACATGCGCCGTTGGCCGATGCATGGCTGGCAAGAGCGCTGGCGACGGTGAACGCGGCGACGAAGCCGCAGGTGGTGGGTTCGTATGTGCGCGTGCACGCTCTCCGCGAGCATTCACGCTTTACGACGCTTGAGGCATTTGCGACTGACGCGCTGGGTGACCCACTACCGATCGCGCTGGCTTTGGCGGACGCCGCCTTTCAGTTTGGCGAACTGGACTCGGCGCTCACGTGGTACGGCCGCGCTAGGAGCCGCCAACCCGATTGGCCGCCGGGCGCGCGGGCAAATGAACTCGGCGCACGGATCTGGCAACTAATCCGGGCGAAAGAGTCGGGTGCAACGGTGATCGAGGCGTTGAGCGAGTGCGCGACGCAGCTGGCTGTGCTCCTTGCTGATCCAGCAATCCAAAGTCCAGGCTTACGTCTGCCGATGCTGGTGAACCTCGGCCATGCCAGGCACGTTCTGGGCGATTTCGCGTCGGCCTCTGCTGCGTGGGAGAAGGCGCTCGCATTTCCCGATGCGCCGGAATCTTTATGGCTCTACCGGTGCGCCTTGTCGGCGATGGAAGGCGTGCCCCTGCCCCCCGAGGACTTAATCGAGCGATGGACGGGCAACCACCGCGCGTCCCTCATTCTGGCCAGCGCATTCACATTGCAAGGCGATACGGCGCGCGCAACGGCACTGATCGATCGCGTCTTTGCTGATCCTGCCGCGACCGCGGAAGACTTGGTTCTCGCGCACATTGAACGCGTGCGTTTCGAATCGTACGGTCAGGACAATCGGGTCACTCCGGCGCACGTAGGTACTTTGCTCGGCCTGGTAAACAAAGACGAGCCGTCGCTTCCGCTCTTCGCGTGGTTGGTAGGCAACTTCGCGGCTGCGGGCCCCGACCAGGGCGAGGCGGTGCGCGAGGCCATCACTGAACTGGCGCCGCTCCTGGCGATCGATGGTACTCAACGGCTCGCGCTCGCCGAGGACCTCCTTCGCGCCGATCTCGACGAGGCCTCCATCGGTTGGCTGCCCGACATCGAGCATGAGGCTTGGCCGGATCGCGGGCCGGTTGCTCAGTTGGCTGGGGCCCTCGTCCTTCTCCGTATCTTCACTAAGACCTTTCATTGGGCGGACGCTCGCCAACTGGTCGGCCAGCTAAAAGTCCAGTTTCCACGCGACGCCAACGTGCTGCTGCACTGTGCCCAGTCGCTCCATTGTGCAGAGGATCGGGTTGGTGCGTACGAGCTTCTCACCGACGCGGTGAGCCATGGCATGCACGACGGAGCTCTGATCGGAACCTGGGCGCGTCTCGGCGTGAGCTTGGGCCGGCGGCGTGACGCCCATCGACTGCTACGTAGCCTGCAGATTGCTCCACGTAGTCCTCATGAATACGGGCAGCTGCTGGAGGCGCGAGCAATCCTTGGGATCAACAATGACGCCGGGCTGACTCTCACGCGGGAGATGCAGGTCACCCCGGAAAATGCCGGAAAAGTGTTCACCAGTGGTTTGCTGAGTGAACCGCCCCGTGTTCCGTGGAGGCTGTTTGGTTTAAGTCAGGCCTCCACGGTGGCTGCCTGACTGGCGAGTTGCCGGTAGTAGTTTGCCTCGG
>NZ_QICJ01000030.1 GCF_003201105.1 Dyella sp. AtDHG13
TCTGTTCGTCGGTAAAACGCTTCTTCATGTCCGTCCTCGTCGTTATGACGGACTCTACTTAGATCAGATTGGCACGGAAACCTGGGGGCAGGTCATCTGGGCGGAAGCCAAGAACTTCGTCCAATACTGTGCGGGCCATTGCCCGGAAGCCATGCCCACTCATTTCGTCTTTTGCATAGCCCATTCGGCGAAGGGCGGACAAGACAGCGTTATTGCTCATCGGACGCTTCGGACCGTGCGCCCTTGGAAAGAGATAGCGCCCCGTCCCTGTAAGTGGCTGAAGTTCGCGCAGGATCTCCACTGCCTGCGGTGCAAGGGGCACAAGATGCGAAACACGTGTCTTCATCCTTTCCGCAGGGATGTTCCACTCGGATTTGTCCAGGTCGAACTCAGTCTACTCGGCATGCCTCAATTCTCCCGGGCGGACGAAGACGAGTGGGGCGATTTTTAGCGCGGACTTTGTGACAAAAGTGGCTCGATAACCGTCGATGGCACGAAGTAGGCCGCCGATTGCCAGTGGGTCAGTGATTGCAGCGAGATGTTTCGGTTTTGGTGATTCCAGAGCCGGCCATGGCGTTCCATCGTCGCGTAAGAGGGTGGCTGGGAAGCCTCGTTCCAGCCTTAGCCTTCTCATAGTTCTTGAGCGGTCAATGCCTAGTTCAATGAGATGACTTCTTCGAGCTCCGCTTTGACTTTGATTTGCCGGGGGAGGGGTTCACGTCCTCTAGGGGTAGCCCTCTCTGTTCTCCCGTTTGTGGTTCAGTCCGGTCGAGCAATCGCTTAGCTTTGTTTGAAAGAGCGATCAGTGACTCAAAGGCTGCACGAACCTCTTGATCAAGCCCCGGCGTGGCCTGCGATGCCCTGACTTCTTGGTCATGTCGAGACGCACTTTCAGATGTCCGAAATTGGCATGTTGCCCCCGGAACTACCTCAATGGTCAGTGAGCGTGGCGCCAACCGCGCAATCTCTGAGAGAGCTTGGTGGCCAGAAAATCGATCAGACAGCCATTTGTACTCTGTCCAGCAGATATCTGCGGCTGGAGGGTCGCTCCAGTGAAATGCGGAGCGGACCTGTCGCTCGATCCCCTTAGTTACTCGCGCCCAAGCAGGATCCCAGCCCCTTGGTCCTCGCAGGGCTGCCGCAAGCCCAAACCAAGCGAAAGCGAGCGGAGCGACGGTAGCGAACTTTCTAAGAAGGAATGCGTGGCTCGTGCCTCTGCCGACGAGGAACGCGGCTAGCGCAAGCATCGCCGCTGAATGCGAGGCGGGTGACGGAGACAGAGAAATGCTCGACCCGATTTCTGAAGAAATACGCTGAAAGGCAACAACGCGCTCTTCCACCGAATCACTGAATATCTGCGAATGGAAGTTGAAAAGCTCTCGGTGACGATGGTTGTTCGGTCGGCTATCGTTGGCTATGTCCGCTGCATGCAAAAACAGCTCCGTAAGTTCGCGGATGTCTGAGGCGTCCCCAACGTTAGCCGATAGAGCGGCCCAAATGGGCACTAGCATATCGACTGGGATGACTCGCTTCCCAAAACGGGGATCCTTCGAGGCGTCTCTTAGGCGTTCAGTGCAGGTCCGCGTTACCGAATACGAGTCGTGGAGAAATACGGTGCGTGCAATCGCAGAGGAGAAGCATGCGTTCGCTCTCGATACAGGGAGCGTATCAAGCTCTCCTTCAAAGTCCGCTTGAGCCAGAATCTCCCCAAGAATGACGCTTGACCACTTGTCCGTACGTGCTGCTCTTCCATCAGGTTCATCAGCAGAAAGCAGAGCCCAGTCAGCTCCAGTGACAACTCGCGCAAACTGGCTTAGCGGAAATGCGCCTCTCGCGTAGACCCGGAGCCACGAAAGGGTTTCGGGAGCCGATTGCCCATCCAGCACAAATACGGAAGGAGGCTGATAGTCCAGCGATCCTGTCGAATCGGTAGCAAATGCCACTTTGACATCCGTGGCGGGAGTCAATGACTCACTACGTGTGGGATAGGTTCGTTCGCGGAAGTCTCCGATTCCGAAAGCGATCTCCGGAAGATCTTCTCGCTTAGCGACATACCAAACTAAGGTTTCAGTGTTCATTTCTTGCTCGGGAAGAGGTCGTCAAGTTCCATGTGCTTGGGCTCAGCAAATGCTTGTTCAAGCGCAGGATTTGTCTTGCCGGTACAGTAGGCGTTCAATGCTGTCTTGGCGCGCGTGATTGCGGTGTACGCCAATGTATTTCGGCTAAGGGGGCCATGGCGAAGCTCCTTGAATCGCCCCGGGTTCTGAGGAGGCTCCAACTCTTGAGAGAATGGAGCCATGAACAAGTCTACGAAGTTTTCCCCTGAGGTCCGCGAGCGCGCG
>NZ_QICJ01000031.1 GCF_003201105.1 Dyella sp. AtDHG13
TGAACCGCCCCGTGTTCCGTGGAGGCTGTTTGGTTTAAGTCAGGCCTCCACGGTGGCTGCCTGACTGGCGAGTTGCCGGTAGTAGTTTGCCTCGGCCTCTGCCGGTGGGATATAGCCGATCGATCCGAGCAGGCGGTGATGGTTGAACCAGGCCACCCATTCCAGCGTGGCCAGTTCGACCGCTTCCCTGCTTTTCCACGGCGCCCGGCGGTGGATCAGTTCGGCCTTGTAGAGGCCGTTGATGGTCTCTGCGAGTGCGTTGTCGTAGCTGTCGCCCTTGCTGCCCACCGACGGCTCGATGCCCGCCTCGGCCAGGCGCTCGCTGTAGCGGATGGACACGTATTGCGACCCGCGATCGCTGTGATGGATCAAGGCGCTGTCCCGCTCCGGTTGGCGTGCGTAGAGGGCTTGCTCCAGGGCGTCGAGCACGAAGTCGGTCTTCATCGAGGTGCTCACACGCCAACCGACGATGCGGCGCGCGAATACGTCGACGACAAAGGCCACGTAGAGCCAGCCCTGCCAGGTCGAAACGTAGGTGAAGTCCGAGACCCAGAGCTGGTTCGGCCGCTCGGCGCGGAACTGCCGATTGACGCGATCCAGCGGACACGGCGCCTTGCCATCGCTGACGGTGGTACGCACCACCTTGCCACGCACGACACCGCGCAAGCCCAGTCGACGCATCAGGCGTTCGACCGTGCAACGGGCAACAGTCATCCCTTCACGGTCCAGTTGTTTCCAGACCTTGTCGGCACCGTAGACCTGCATGTTGCCTTGCCACACACGCTCGATCTCCGGCAGCAGCAGCGCGTCGCGTTTGGCCCGGGCACAGCGACGGTGCGGTTCGCGTGCAAGAGCGGCGTGCCGGCGATAACCCGACGGGGCGACCTGCAACACCTTGCAGATCGGCTCGACCCCGAACGTGGCTCGATGCGCGTCGACGAACGTCCTCAAGACTTGAGCCGGCGGTCGAGCTCCGCCTGGGCAAAAAAAGCGCTCGCCAGCTTCAGGATCTCGTTGGCCCGGCGCAGCTCCTTGACCTCGCGCTCGAGTTCTTTCACGCGCTGCGCCTCGGCGGTGGTCACGCCCTCGCGCACGCCAGTATCGATCTCGTGCCGTTGAACCCAGCTCAGCAAGGTCTGCGGCACACAACCGATCTTCGGGGCGATCGACTCGACCGCCGTCCACAGCGAGGGGTACTCGCCACGGTGCTCCTGCACCATGCGCACCGCGCGCTCGCGGACCTCAGGGGAAAACTTCGTAGACTTGTTCATGGCTCCATTCTCTCAAGAGTTGGAGCCTCCTCAGAACCCGGGGCGATTCA
>NZ_QICJ01000032.1 GCF_003201105.1 Dyella sp. AtDHG13
TCTGTTCGTCGGTAAAACGCTTCTTCATGTCCGTCCTCGTCGTTATGACGGACTCTACTTAGATCAGATTGGCACGGAAACCTGGGGGCAGGTCACTGGACTGAGGCTCGCGTGAGCGCGAGCGTCTTCCCATCTCGCGAACGTCTCTTTCTCTAGACGTCAAGGCGCCTTGCGAAGGAACGCGTGCCGCTCAGGGCATTTTGAACAGCCGCATGCACTCTGCATCGGCCGCCACCGGCCATGCCGTACGAAGCTATCTCACAAGTCAGACAACGCCCGACAAAACCTCACAAAAAGCTTAGACGTTATCTGGTTCTACTCATCCGCCGGACTTGGCACGGTACTTCACGTCATCCACTTTCATAAGGATTCGACGTGCCTCGCCAATCTGATCTTCGCTTCACTTTCTCCGTCGCCGCAAGCCAGGGTGAACGGCCCATCAGCCTGGATGTCATCGAGTTCAAGCTGATCGAATCCTTGAGCGCACCATATCTGCTGACGCTTGAGCTCAGCTCACCCAAGGCCGACATCGATTTTGCCCGCATCCGGCGTTGCCCTGCATATCCCACGCAAGCGTCTTGAATCTGGACGGCGGCATCAAAATCGATATTGCCAACTATGGCCACAGGCGATCTTCTCTTGATGGATCAACATGCGTCGACTTCGTTGGTGAACATTTCCCATTCTTTGCATGCTTTTTCACTAAACGGTTCAGAGAGACTGCAGAGAGCAACGGATTTTTCAGGTACGCAGACCTCTCAGAAGAAGGTAAACGTCAGATACAACCACTTTCTCCAGATGCGGTCGTTTACGCTGAGGGATCTTACAGTTGGCTATATCAGGCGACTCGAAGAGAACTTGGCGAGTTCAGTGTCTACGAAACTGATCACGTGCTTTGCCGCAATGATTCAACAGGTATCGGACAGCCTGCGATCTGCTATGTGGCAGCACTGGAGCCGCTCAACAAAGGCTCACAACCACTCTCGATTTACATCACAGCAATTATTGAGCAGCCACCCGGACCCGCTGGGAAAACGAGTTCGGTTGAACGGCAACGAATCGACAGAATGAATCGCCCCGGGTTCTGAGGAGGCTCCAACTCTTGAGAGAATGGAGCCATGAACAAGTCTACGAAGTTTTCCCCTGAGGTCCGCGAGCGCGCG